>OY969603.1:0-4800000 GCA_963701315.1 uncultured Acidobacteriota bacterium
CCTGTCGGGCTGGACCGACGAGGAGGGCACCACCGGCGTCTACCGGGGTGCCAACCCTCCTGCCGGCGCGATCATCAACTTCTCGGTGAAGGAGTACACCGGCGACCCGGTCAGCATCACGATCATCAACGCCGCCAAGGAGACGGTGGCCAACCTCTCCTCGCCCGGAACGCCCGGGATTAGCCGCGTCACTTGGGATCTCCGGATGTCGAAGGACCTGCTGACCGCCTACGGGGGCGAGGGTCCGAAGTTCCTGAGGCCGGGGGAGTACACCGTGACCCTGACGCACGGGAAGACCAAGCAGAGTGGCACCGTCAAGGTGGACATCGCCGCGGGTCTTGAGACGCGGTGACGCTGGACGTCAGCAGTCCGGGCGGCTCGACCCACGGGGCCGCCCGGCCCGGCGCCCGACGGGAGTCGACGTGACGCCCTTCGATCTCAACCAGGCGACCGGCCTGTCGGATGCCGACGTGACCGCGCGTCTCGCGCTTGACGGCTTCAACGAGTTGCCGTCGGCCAAACCGCGCAGCCTGCTCGGTCTCGCCATCGACATCGTGCGCGAGCCGATGTTCCTGCTCCTGGTGGCTGGCGGCGCCGTTTACCTCGGGATCGGGGATGCGACCGAGGGCCTGCTGCTGATGGCGTTCGTCTTCGTGGTGATGGGGATCACGCTGTCCCAGCAGCGGAAGACCGAACGGGCCCTCGAGGCCCTGCGGGATCTGTCGAGCCCGCGGGCTCTCGTCATCCGGAACGGCGATCGGAAGCGGATCCCGGGCCGCGAGGTGGTGCGTGGGGACCTGGTCATGCTCGCCGAAGGCGACCGCGTGTCCGCCGACGCGCTGGTGCTCGACGCCGTTGGGCTCACGGTGGACGAGTCCCTGCTGACCGGCGAATCCGAGCCCGTCCGCAAGCGGGCCGTCCGCGCAACCGACCGGGATGCCGTCCCTTCCGCGGCCCGACCAGGCGGCCATGATCAGCCGTTCGTGTACTCGGGCACGCTGGTCGTACGAGGCCAAGGGGTCGCCCAGGTCCAGGCGACCGGCGCGTCGACGGACCTGGGCCGGATCGGCAAGACTCTCGAGACGGTCGAGACGGAACGAACGGCCGTCGAGCGCGAAACCGGCCGCCTGGTGCGCCAGCTGGCCGTGCTCGGCGGGATCCTGTGCGTGGTGGTCGTCGTCGTGTACGGCCTGACGCACCGCGACTGGCTGCACGGCCTCCTGGCCGGCATCACGCTGGCGATGGCCACCCTCCCCGAGGAGTTTCCGGTCGTCCTGACCATCTTCCTCGCGTTGGGCGCGTGGCGGCTCTCGCAGCGGCAGGTGCTGACCCGGCGTGTGCCCGCGGTGGAAATGCTCGGCGCCGCCACCGTGCTCTGCGTCGACAAGACGGGCACACTGACCCTGAATCAGATGCAAGTGCGGCGCCTCAGTGCCGGCGACGAGACGCTCGAGATCGGTGCCCCGGGTTCCACGCTGCCTGAGGCCTTCCATGAGGTGGTGGAGTTCGCGATTCTGGCGAGCCAGCGCGACCCCTTCGACCCGATGGAGAAGGCCTTCCGGCAGCTCGGTGAGCGGCACCTCGCGGAGACCGAGCACTTGCACGAGGACTGGACCCTCGTCCGGGAGTACCCGCTGTCGGACCAGCTGCTCGCCATGTCGCGGGTCTGGCGATCACGCGACACCGACCGCTACGTCATCGCGGCCAAGGGTGCGCCCGAAGCCATCGCGGACCTGTGCCACCTGGCCGGGGCGG
Source organism: uncultured Acidobacteriota bacterium (assembly GCA_963701315.1). GTDB lineage: Bacteria > Acidobacteriota > Vicinamibacteria > Vicinamibacterales > Fen-181 > FEN-299. The sequence goes on from OY969603.1 coordinate 1,756, forward strand.
ACGTGGAGACCCTGAACGCCCGAGTGGCCGACATGGCCGCCGACGGCTTGCGCGTGCTTGGCGTCGCCCGGTCGACGCGCGGTCCATCGTTGCTACCAGGCCAGCAGCACGATTTTTCCTTCGAACTGCTGGGCCTGGTGGGCCTCGACGACCCCGTGCGGCCGACAGCTGTCGACGCCGTCCGCGAGTGCGACAGCGCGGGCATCCGGGTCGTGATGATCACGGGCGACTACCCGGGCACCGCGTCGAATATTGGCCGGCAGGTCGGCCTGCGCACGGACCGCGTCGTCACCGGCGCCGACCTCGAGCGGATGAGCGACGCGGACCTGCGCGCGTCCGTCAGGGAGGTGAGCATCTTCGCGCGCGTGACACCCGAGCAGAAGCTGCGGCTGGTGGAGGCGTTCAAGGGGAACGGCGAGTTAGTGGCGATGACGGGCGACGGCGTCAACGACGCGCCGGCGCTCAAGGCGGCGCACATCGGCATTGCGATGGGAGGGCGGGGTACTGACGTCGCCCGCGAGGCTGCGTCGCTGGTCCTCCTCGACGACGACTTCACGTCGATTGTGGCCGCCATCCGCCTCGGCCGCCGGATCTTCGACAACCTCAAGAAGGCGATGGCCTACATCTTCGCGATTCACGTGCCGATTGCCGGGATGTCCCTCGTCCCCGTCCTGTTGCGCTGGCCGCTGGTCCTGCTGCCGGTCCACATCGTCTTTCTCGAGTTCGATCATCGACCCCGCGTGCTCGATCGTGTTTGAAGCGGAAGGAGAGGAGGCCGACCTCATGCGGAGGCCTCCGAGAAGCTCCCGCGAACGCCTGTTCGGGCCGCTCACGCTCGGTGTGAGCCTCGTCCAGGGCCTCGTGGTGCTCGCTCTGGTGGCCGGGACGTTCGCGTTCGCCCGGTCGGCCGGATACGTCGAACCGGAGGCGCGGGCGCTGTCGTTTTCGACGCTGATCGTCGCGAATCTGGGCCTCATCTTCGCCAACCGGTCCTGGTCGCAGACGATTCCCTCGCGCCTGCGGTCACCGAACCAGGCGCTGTGGTGGGTGACCGGTGGCGCAGCGTCCTTTCTCGGCCTCGCGCTCTACCTGCCCGTCTTGCGACGGATCTTCCACTTCGCGAACCTCGGGGCGCGCGAGGTGCTCCTCTGCGTGGGGATTGGGATGCTGAGCGTCGTGTGGTTTGAACTGCTGAAGGTCGTCAACCGTCACTGGGCTCGCGCGTAGGCGCCCAGCAGGCGGGCGGCTGCCCGACAGGCGCGCTCAGGAGGTCAGTGGAAGATCCTCAAGAACCGCACCAGAATCAGGACCAGCAACCCCACCAGGTAGAAACGCAAGAAATAGAGCGCGATCTTCGTCGTCCGGGTCATCTGCACGCGAGCCATCTGTCACCTCCGGTCGTGGGCCGGTGTCCGGTGAGTCCTCGCCCCGCCGGTCATGTGTTCAGTTCGGGGCCCTTCATGATGTCGTTGTAGCGAATCACGCCGAACAGGTGGTCCTGCGCGTCGACGACCGGGATCATGCCGAAGCCGTACTTCTCGAACATCTTCTCGAGATCGTCGCGCAGGTCGGTCTCCTGAGCCGAGACGACGGGCGACGCCATGACCTCGGACAGCGGTGTCTCGTCGGAGGCCAGCACGAGGTCGCGCAGGTCGATGACCCCCTGCAACACGGGCGCCTCGTCGGCCACGACGTACAGGTACGACAGGCTGCGCGGTTCGTGCCGGGCGCCACGGATCTCGCGGAGGACGTCGCCGACTCTCGCGCTGGCTGGCTTGGCGACGTAGCTCGTAGACACCATGTCCCGGGCGGTTGCCTCGCGTTCGGTCAGCAGGTTCTGGACCGCTTTGGCGCGCACCGGCCCCAGCCAGGCGCTGACCTCCCGCATTTTCTCCTGAGGCAGCGAGGCGAAGAGGTTGGCCAGGGCCAGCACGGTCATCTTGGCGAAGATGGCGCGGCCCTGTTCCGAGGTCAGGTCTTCGATGATCTGGCGCTGCGCGCGTGGCTCGGCCTCGGTGAGTGTCTCGGCCGCCTTCTCAGGATCGAGGGCCGAGAAGAGCGCCTGCTGCTCGGTGCCGGACAGCTCTTCGAGGGCGTCCGCCAGGTCTTCCCCCGGCATGTCCTGCAACTGGCTGCGCGTCACCGAGAGCTTGAGCCGGTCGGTCGGGATGGCGTCCTCGAGCGAGAGGGGCTGTACGTATTTCCAGGACACGAGCTTGTCGCTTGCCTTGGTCACCCGCCCGAGCCCCCACCGGCGCAGGAACCCGTTGAACGACAGGTCGACGTCGACCAACAACAGCCGACCGTGCGAGTCGAGGAAACGGACGTCGTTGACCACCTCAATCCGGCGCCCGTCGATGTCGAGGATTGTGCGGCCCATCAGGTGCTTGTCGGCCAGGATCCACCCGGGCTGGTCCACAAACGGCGGGTAGCCCTCGGGCACCGGCTGGACGAAGATGGCATCGTCCTCGATCTTGACGACCTTCTCCCAGGCGATGAATTCCGTGGGCTTGCCCCAGCCGTGTTCGAGGTAGAGGCCGACCGCCTCGGGGAACGGTTCGACCTGCGAGAACACGAGGTCGGTGAGCTTGCCGAGGCGGTTCTGGATCGACCCGGCGCAGACGGGCCGCTTCAGCAGTTCCGAGAAATAGAGGAACTGCCGGGTTCCGTTGCCGGCCGCGTGGCCCGCGCCGCCGGGGGGCGGCGTCTGCAGGTTCTTCGGCAGTGTGACCATCGGGCCCTCCTATCCGAACAGCTCCGGGAACAGCGTCTGCACGCCGAGCAGCGTGGACATGATCGCGACGATGATCACGATCGCCCAGTTGGCGATGTTCTGCGCGCGCGTGTTCACGTACTCCCCCATCAGCGGCCTGTCGTTCAGCAGCAGGAGTAGGAACACCAGGGCCGCGGGCAGGAGCGTGACGGCGACCACCTGCACGAACATCGTGATCGTCACGAGTGGCGCGCCCGGGATGAGCACCACCGACCCGGCCGTCAGCAGCATGAGCAGGTACGCCAGGTAGAACCATGGGGCGTCGCGGACGCTGTTGTTGAGCGAGTGCGCCCAGCCGAACACCTCGCCCACCGCCCAGGACGAGGAGAGCGAGATGCAGATGGCCCCCAGGAACCCGGCGTCGAACAGCCCGATGGCGAACAATCGTTTGGCCATCTGGCCCGACCCATGCGGCAGCAGCGGTACGAGCGCCTCGGCCGTCTGCTTGGCGTCCTCGATGACGAGCGGCGGCCGGTGGTAGTAGAAGGCGGCCGCGGTCGCGATGATGATGAAGACGGCGACAACGCAGGTCATCACGGACCCGACGAACGTCTCGATCTTGCCGAAGGTGACGTCCTTGACGTCGACGCCCTTGTCCACCACCGCGCTCTGTTGGAAGAAGATCATCCACGGCGCGATGGTCGTGCCGATGTTCGCCAGCACGATGAACAGCAGGTCGCCCGTGAACCCTCCCGGCACGGTCGGCCGGTAGAACCCCTCGAACACCTTCGTCCAGCTCGGCGAGGTCGGCATCTCCATCGCCCAGAATGCCGCCGGAATATAGACCAGATTGAAGAGGCAGAAGAAGAGCGTGATCTTCTCGAACGTCCAATACCGGCCCGAGAGCACCAAGCCGAACAGCGTGAAGGTCACCCCGAGCACCGTCAGCCAGGGCGGGATGCCGAACAGGCTGAGCGCCGCCGTCATGCCGATGTACTCAGTGATCAGGGTAAGCCAGTTCACGATCGCCAGGTCGAGCAGCGAGAACCAGCCCCAGAACGGCCCGAACCCGTCGAAGATGGCCTCCGCGTGGCCGCGCTTGGTCACCGCGCCGAGCCGGACCGTCATCTCCTGGACGTAGTAGGCCATCGGTACCAGGATGATGAACATGAACAGCAGGCTGAACCCGTACTTCGACCCCGTCACCGCGTAGGTCGAGATGCCGCCCGCATCGTTGTCGGCGACCATTACGATGATGCCCGGACCGAGGACGGCGAAGAAGATCAGCAGCTGCCGCCGGAATCGGTTCAGGTAGTGAATGAGTTTGCTGATCCAGAACATGGCCGGGCCCTCCCGCCGCTCACGCGATCACCCCTCAGACGCGCCTTGCGCGCGCTGGCGGCGGATCGGCAGCGAGCCGAAAGAGGACGGTCGTGTGCTGGTAGATCGAGAAGATCATTCGGCACATTCCCTTCTGCCAGGTTGTGGCCCGGCTCGGAATGTGCCTGGAGTGGGACCTAGGGCCGCAGGCTCAGGGCAGCATCCGAGGGGTCGCCCGACGCAACCACGCGCGGGGCGCGGGCCGAATCAGTCACCGAGTCGCTGCAACTTGGGGGTTCCATGTCACCTTTCACGGGCCGATCCCCACCGGGGGGCCGTGCCACGAGGCCTCGACCTACCCGGTCTATGTCAGTCTACCGAACGGATCGGGCGATCACAACCCCATTTTCACCCGACTGCCCCAAGTTCTTGAGGCCGTCGCCGCACCCCCACCTCCGACCTGCCCGTTCGGGGGATGCGCCCGCGTGCTCGCGCCGCTACGCTGACAATCGAGGGCGCTTGAGCGCCCGCAACGAGACCATCAGCCAGGCCGGCCGAGGCCACCGGGCGGCGAGCCGGCAAGCGGAGGACTACAATGGGACAGGGTATTTCCCTCAGCGACTACTCGGATCAGGTCGTCGCGCTGGTCGAGCGGGCCGCCTCTTCGGTCGTCCAGGTCGCCGGTCGCCACACCCGGCCGACCACGGGGACCGTATATGGGGAGGGCCGGGTGCTGACCGCGGCGCACGTGCTCGAGCACGGTAACGGGTGGACGGTCCGCAGCGGTAGCGGGCAGCCCCTCCCCGCCGAACTGGCGGGCATCGATCCGTCGACCGACCTCGCCGTCCTGCGGGTGGCGGCCTTGACGGCGGCCGCCCTGCAGCCAGTCGAACAGCCCCGAGCGGGCGAGTGGGCCGTGCTACTCGGCCGGACGTGGAGCGGCGGGCTGGCGGTGTCGCCCGGGGCGGTCAGTGTCGTCGGCGGGCCCCTGCGCACGGGGCGCGGTCCCGCCATCGAGCAGGTGGTACGGGCTGACGTACGGCCGCACCCACTCGGGGCCGGGGGACCGCTCCTCGATGCGCGCGGCCGGGTGCTGGGCATCGCCACGGGAGCGACGTTGCGGGGGCTGCCGCTCTTCATCCCCGGTGCCACCGCGTGGCAGGTCGCCGACACCCTCGCCTCGCAGGGCCGGATCCGCCGGGGCTACCTGGGGGTGAGCGCCCAGCAGGTCCGGGTGCCGCCGGCCCAGCGCGGTGGGCGAACGCAGGAGGTTGCCCTGTTGGTGCTGGGTACGGCGACCGACAGCCCGGCCAGTCGCGGCGGCGTGTTCGTGGGCGACCTGATCGTCGGCTTCGGCGGGCACGCCGTTGAGACCCACGACGACCTGCTGGCGCTCCTGACCGGTGAGCGAGTCGGACAGCCCGTCCCGCTCGACGTGATCCGGGGCGGCGAGCTGCGCACACTACCCCTGGAGGTAGCCGAGCAGCGGTGACGCCCTCTCTGTCGACACTCGATCGGCGGGGCGCAGCCTTCGCAGCGGTCGGCAAGTGTGGTGGCCCGGGATGCCGCACGCTATGACGTCAGTCTTCCTCGTGGCGTCGTCGCCCACTAGGCGCGACTACCTCCGACACCTTGTCGAGGGGGACGGCGTGCGGGTGAGCGGCGAGGGGGCGGACCTTGGCGACGTCGGGCCGGCCGACGTTCCGGTAGATGCGGTGCTGCTGGCCGACGCGGGACTGCTCGGCAGCCGGCCCGACCAGGCGATGATGCCCCCGGTGGTGGTCATGGCCGACGAGGTTGACCGCGGCCTGCTCGCCGAGCTGCGCCTGCTCAGCGCCCCGGGCTGGGCCGTGGTGGGCACCGACCCGGACCCCGGAGCGCTGCGCGCCGCGATTCTGGCGGCGGTCTCCGGGATGGCGGCCGTTCCGGCGGCCGCTGTCTCGGGGCTCGAGAGGCCGCACGATGCCGAGGCCGGTCCGGCAGGGGCCGACACCCTCGTGGAGGCCTTGACGCCGCGTGAACGCGAGGTGCTCGACCTGCTCGGCGAGGGTCTGTCCAACAAGGAGATTGGCGTGCGGCTGGGAATCAGCGAGCACACAGCCAAGTTCCACGTGGCGTCGGTCCTCGCCAAGCTGGGTGCCCACACGCGCGCGGAGGCAGTTCGCGGCGGGATCCGCCGCGGTCTGGTGACCCTATGACGGAGCGGACGGCAGCGCACGGTGGCGGGCCGCACGGGACGTGGCCAGTGGACGATGAACTCGACGCCTATTCACGGGCGGTCACGCGCGCCTTCGACGAGGTCGGGCCGGCGGTAGTCAAGGTCGATGTGATCAGGGTGAAACCGCCGGCCCGTCGCGGCCCCCAGCAGCGGGAGCCGGTGGAGGGCGGCGGAATCCGGCTTCCTCTTCACGCCGGACGGGTTCGTGCTCACCAACAGCCACGTCGTCGAACGGGCCGCGACGATCACGGTGGACCTGCCCGACGGCAGGACGCTCGGGGCCGACCTGGTCGGGGACGACCCCGAAACCGACCTGGCCGTGCTCAAGGTGACGGCGGCGGACCTGGTCGTCGCGCGCCTGGGCGACTCGTCGCGGCTGCGGCCTGGCCAGTTGGTGATCGCGGTCGGCAACCCCTACGGCCTGCAGCATACGGTCACGGCCGGCGTGGTGAGTGCGCTCGGCCGCTCCCTTCGGGCCCACTCGGGGCGGCTCGTGGACAACGTCATCCAGACCGATGCGCCGTTGAACCCTGGCAACTCCGGGGGGCCGCTGGTCACCTCGCGTGGCGAGGTGGTCGGCGTCAACACGGCCATGATCCTGGGCGGCCAGGGTCTCAGCTTCGCCGTGCCCATCAACACCGCACGGCTGGTGATTCCGTCGCTGCTCCGTGAAGGGCGTGTGCGTCGCAGCTACGTCGGCATCGGTGTGCAGGGCGTGCCGCTCCTCCGGCGCATCGTCCACTTCTTCCACCTTCCGTCGGAGCATGGCGCGCTCGTCGTATCGGTGGAGGAGGACAGCCCGGCGGCGCGGGCCGGGCTGCGCGAAGGGGACATCATCGTGGAGTTCGCTGGCCAGCCGATCTCCGGAGCCGACGACCTGCACAGGCTGTTGACCGAGGAGCGGATTGGCCGCCGCGTCCCGGTGGGCGTGATCCGCGGGACCGAGCTCGTCACCCGCCAGATCGAGCCGGGCGAGACGCCGTCCCGACGAGCGGCGTGACCCCAGCCAGCGAGCCGGCAGGAATCAGGCGGCCCCCCCACCGGGCCTGCCATCCCTGATGAGGTCCCTGCCCTGGCCTACGCCCCGACGAGCCCCTCGGCCCTGGAGAGATTGGCCTCGGTGGAGGCCTGCGCAGCCAGGCCGTAGAACGCCAGGCGGTCGACCAGAATCCCGACGGCCAGGGCGAGGACGGCCCCCTTGGGCATTCCCGCGATTACGAGGCTCCCAGGCAAGACGTCGACGAGCACCAGGCGGGCGGCGAGCAGCGCATCGCGACGGGCGAAGACCGCGGGGTAGCGGGGCGCGAGGGGCGTGCGGGGCCACGCGAGCGCCATCCGGCGCACCAGGAGGAGGATGACGTCCGCCGCGAGAATGGCCGCCGCCAGGGCGCCCACGGCCGTCACGGCGCCGTCCCACATGGCCGCGACGGTGACGACGGAGAAACCGAGACCTGCGGTGAGCGGCATACCCACGACTGCCCCGCGCCACGTCTGCTGGCCGGGAAGGCTGTAGACGAGACCCAGGGACAGGAGGAAGGCGAGAGCCACGACCCCGGCGACCACGTCGAGCAGACGCGAGGTGTAGGGCAGCACGGCCGCCGTCGCGCCAGCCGCCAGCGCGAGCCCGGCCAAGGCCACCTCCGCGCTCAGGCGGCTGCGCCCGAGAGCCCGGACCGCCAGCGCCGCCCGCGACGGTCGACCTAAGTGACCGAGCGAGAAGGCCAACCCGGCGGCCAACAGCAGGGCGCCCCAGGGCAGGACCGAGGAGGCGACGGCCGGCGTCCCGGCCACGATCGCCGCGACGAGCGGGGACGAGAGCAGTCCGCCGCCCACGATTCCCAACGTCGAGAAGACGACGAGCGGCCACTCGTGGAGGCGTGCATCGGTCATGGTGACAGTATCTCAGCCGCAATCATAGCGCGACCGCGGGTCTCACGCTCGTTTCGCCAGCTGCTCGGCCAGACGGGCCGTCAGGGCGGCACGGCGCCGGCCGCGTGGCCAGACGAACCGGAGATTGGGTCGGCACTCGGCGTGGTCGGTGAACCCGGGGACGGACTCGTCCAGCGCGGGGCCGGCCGAATCCGATCCGTCGGCGACCCTGCCGCTTGCGCCTGGCGGCCCGGTGTCCAGGCGGAGGGCACCGGTAGGGCAGGCGACCACGCACGCGGGCGAGTCGCCCGCGTCGAGGCGGTGGTGACAGAAGTGGCACTTGGCCACGACGCGCGAACTCGCGACGTAGACCGGGGCCCCGAAGGGGCAGGCCATTTCGCAGTAGCGGCACCCGAGGCAACGCGCGTCGTGGTGGATGACCACGCCATCAAGACGCTGCTCGTAGGCGTTCGACGGACAGGCGGCGACGCACGCCGGACGGTCGCAGTGGTGGCACGCCACCGACAAGAAGTAGGTCGGTCCCCCCCGCCGCCGGCGCAGGTTGAGCGGTAGCACCCGCCGCCACGGCGCGGACGTGGGCCAGCCATTCTCCAAGCGGCACGCGAGCACGCACGCGCCGCACCCCACACACCGGCCGAGGTCGAGAACGAAGCCGCGGCGCCCCTCGCGCGCCCCCTGCCTGGCGGGCGGCGCGACCCGGGGGGCGCCCTCCTCCCCGTGACCCTCGTGCTCCCGGTCCGTCGGGGAAGGCTGGTTGTGGTGGGGCCCGTGCCTGGGGCCGTCGACCTCTACGAGGCACTCGTAGAACGTGGCGCCGAGATTCATGTCCGTGAGGCCTGCGTCGGTGAGCCGGTTGACGTCCGGATCGCCGAGGTGACAGCGACCCTCGGCCACGTGAACGACGCCCGGCCGCAATCCGTGGTCCACGCGCACCTGGGCGGCGATCCGGCCCCGCTCGTTGCGGACCAACGCCCAGTCCCCGTCCTTCAGGCCGCGGGCCTCGGCGTCGCGAGGGTGCATGTCCAGGCGGCGCGGCCGCTCGACCGCCCGGATCCAATCGAGATTGCCGAACTGCGAGTGAATCCGCTCGCGGGTCTTGCACGAGAGCAGCTGCAGCGGAAACGCCGCCGCCCGCGGTGACTCGTGGCCCTCGCCGAGCGGCTCGTAGCCGGGGACCGGATCCACGCCCCAGAGCCGCCTCGCCTCGTCCGACGCGAATTCGACCTTGCCGGACGACGTCGGAAACCGGCGGTCCGAGAAGGCGACATCCGCAGCGGAGTCGGGGGCCACCGGCCCGGTCGCCAGGCGTTCGAACAGGGGGCCCGCCAGATCGGCGAGGAGACGGCTGGTTTCCTCGTCGTTGCCGGGGAAGTACCGCGTGTCAAAGCCGAAGCGTCCGGACAGTTCGCGCCAGATGGCCGTCTCGGTCCTCACCTCGGCCGGCGGGTCGAACAGCTTCGTCCGCCGTTGCAGGTAGGGATGCCAGTAGGCGGTGACCAGGTCCTCCTCCTCGAACAGCGTTTTGGCCGGCAGCACGTAGTGCGCCAATCGGGCCGTGTCGGTCATGAACTGATCCACTACGACCAGCAGGTCGAGCCGGGCCAGCGCCTCGCGTACGAGCGAAGAATGCGGGTTCTGACTCGCCGGGTTGGCCCGCTCCACCCAGGCCGCCCGGACGCTCGGGGCCCGGAGCTCGTGGAGAGCGGGGCCAAGCAGCGAGACGGGGACGGTGCGACAGGAGCCGGGCTGTTCGGGTGGCAGCACCGGGTCGGCCAGGCAGTGGCTGGACAGGTTCGCGTACTGCCACCCTCCGCCAGCCACCCCCACGTTTCCGGTCAGCGCCGGCAGCAGCGCGACGGCCCGAATGGTCTGGCCAGCCCGGTGGTGGCGCTGAAGGCCGAACCCCGCGATGAGCAGCGCCGGCCGGGTGGTGGCGTAGTCGACGGCCAGGTGCTCGATTGCCTCGGCATCCACCCCCGTGATCTCGGCGACGCGGCCGAGCGGGTAGTCGCGCAGCCGCTCGAGAAAGCGGTCGACCCCCGCAGCGTGGCGATCGAGGAACGCCGTGTCGTGCAGGCCCCGGTCCACGATCACGCGCGCCAGACCGAGGGCGAGGGCCGCATCCGTGCCGGGGCGCGGACGCAGGTGCGTGTCGGCGGCGTCCGCCGTGTCGGTGCCCCGCGGGTCGATCACCGCGAGCCTGGCGCCCCGCTCCTGCGCGTCGAGGACCAGGCGCATCTGATGGATGTTGGTCTCGGCCGGGTTGTGCCCCCAGAGCAGGATGAACCGGCTCGCCCTCGTGTGGCGCGGATGGCTGTGCAGGTTCGTGCCGTAGGTGAGGCGCGTGGCCTCGAGGCCGGCGGGCCAGCAGAGGTCGCCCGAGGTAAGGGTGCAGCCGCCGAACTGGCGCCAGAACGCGACGGCCAGCCGGCCGAGCGCCCCGTGGCTGCCCGAGGCCTCGTAGTAGAGCACGGACTGCGGGCCCTCGTCGCGCCGGAGGCTCCCCAGGCGGCTCACGATGTCGGACTGGGCCTCCTCCCAGGAGACGCGGAGGAAGGTTCCGGCCGCAGTGCGCTTGAGCGGATGGAGCAGGCGATCCGGAGCAGCCACCCGCCGAGCGTAGGCGATGCCCTTGAGACAGACGTGCCCCTCGGTGGCCTCGTTCTCGGGATTGCCTGCAATCCGGGTGATGCGACCCTCGTCGACCGTGACGAGCATGCCGCACGTGCCGTAGCAGTTGCGCGGGCAGACGGTGCGGTAGGTCCGGGTCATCGGGCACCAGTGTAGCGCGTCGGCGGCCGGGTCGCAGGGAGGACCGCTCGGGCACCCGGCGTGTCGTTGATCGCGGCGCGATTCGCGTGTAGAGTCACCGATATGCCACCTGCAGGACGCGACGCCGACGGACACCGGGACGTACTCAAACAGATCGCTCGCCAAGCGATGCAGAACTACGGGCTGGTGCCGGACTTCTCGCCGGCGGCGATGGCGGAAGCCGACCACGCGCACCCTTCGGAGGCACCGACGGGGGCCGCGCGGGACCTCCGCGATCTGTTGTGGTGTTCGATCGACAACGACGACTCCCTCGACCTCGACCAGCTGAGCGTGTCGGCGCCGGGGCCGAACGGCACGACGCGCATCCTGGTCGCGATCGCGGACGTCGACGGGACTGTACTGTCGGGCGGCGCGATCGAGGACCACGCCCGCCACAACACCACGTCGGTGTACACCCCGGCCGTCATCTTCCCGATGCTGCCAGAACGGCTGTCCACGGATTCTGACGTCGCTGGGCTTCGACGCAGACCTGGTACGTCCCTGGTGGTGGACATGGCGATTGATGCCGATGGCGCCACCGTGGAGTCGACGCTGTACCGGGCCGTGGTGCGGAACAGGGCCAAGCTCGCGTACAACAGCGTGGCGGCGTGGCTCGACGGCAAGGGACCCGTGCCGCCGCCTGTCGAGGCGGTGCCGGGCATGGCCGACCAGCTCCGCGCGCAGGCTGATGTCGCGGGCAGGCTCAGGCGCTCGCGGTTCGACCGCGGTGCGCTCGACCTGCAGACGATTCGAGACCCGCCCTCTATTCGAGGGCGACACCGTGCGCGACCTCTCGGTCGAGCGCGACAACGGGGCCCGCGACTTGATCGAAGACTTCATGATCGCGGCCAACAGCGCCACCGCGCGGTTCCTCGAGCAGAAGCGGTTTCCTTCGGTACGGCGCGTCGTGCGCTCCCCGGAACGCTGGGACCGGATCCAGGCGCTCGCCGGGCAACACGGCGGACACCTGCCGCCCGCGCCGGATTCGAGAGCTCTCGCCGAGTTTCTCGCGGGGCAGCGGGCCGCCGACCCGGTGCGCTTTCCGGACCTGTGCCTGTCCGTGATCAAGCTGCTCGGGTCAGGGGAGTACGTGATCGAACGACCCGGAGAGGACGCCCCCGGACATTTCGGCCTGGCCGTGAAGGACTACACCCACTCGACCGCGCCCAACCGCCGGTACCCGGACCTGTTGACGCAGCGGCTGGTCAAGGCGGCCCTCTCGGGCGCGCCGGTCCCCGCGTCCGACGCCGAGCTCGCCCAGCTCGCGGCGCACTGCACGGAGATGGAAGACGAGGCGCACAAGGTCGAGCGGCTCGTGAAGAAGTCGGCGGCCGCCCTGCTCCTCGAGTCGCGGGTCGGGGAGGTCTTCGACGCGATCGTAACCGGCGCTGCGTCCAAGGGCACGTGGGTGCGCGTCTTTCACCCGCCCGTCGAAGGGCGGCTCGAGCGCGGGTTCGAAGGCCTGGATGTGGGCGACCGCCTGAGAGTGAGGCTCGTTCACACCGACGCGCAGCGCGGCTTCATCGACTTCGTACGGGCGTAGGCAGCAAGACGGCATGAAGGACGCTCGAGCCGTCGTCATCGCGGCTGTGGACCTCGACGGCGACGGCGTCGGTGAGCTCGACGGGCGGTCCGTCCGCGTGCCGTTCACACTGCCTGGTGAGCGAGTCGAGATCCGGTTGCGTGCCGAGGACGGTGGCGGCTGGATCGGCGATCTCGTCCGGGTGCTCTCGCCGTCGCCGCACCGTGTCGCCCCGCGGTGCCGGCACTTCGGGCCGTGCGGCGGCTGCGCGTGGCAGCACATCGCCTACCCCGAGCAGCTCCGTCTCAAGACGCGGCTCCTTCAGTCCGTCCTGGACCAGACCCTGAAGCGACACGCGCCGGAGGTCGCGGCCACCCGGGCGACGCCCGCGCGCGAGCCGGACGGCACCGGCGCCGCGCCCTGGGGCTACCGCGACAAGGTGCACTTCGTGTTCGGGCCCGGCGGAGACGGGAAGCCTCTCGTGATGGGGCACTACCGCCGCGGGTCGCGAACGGTGCTGCCGGTCGACGAGTGCCCGGTGCACGCGGAGGCGGGCAACCGCGCCGCGTTCCTGCTCCGGGAGGTTCTTGAGCGGGCGGGCGTGGCGGGTTCGACCGCTGACGGCACCACGGGCGTCGCGCGTCACGCGGTGGTCCGCGTCACGCAGTGCGGGGGGTACTGGCGACCCTGGTCGTGACGGAGAACGTCAAGTCCCTGCGCCGGGTGACCGCGGCATTCGAGCGCCAGCTCGTCGCGTCGGCGACCGCACGCCCCCCCGCGCCCCTCGGGTTCCACCTGAACCTGCACGACCGCCCGGGGCCGTTCCTTTTCGGCCCGGAGACCCGGCGCCTCTTCGGCGCGGCGGACGTCCGCGAGCAGGTGGGCGGGGTCACCTACCTAATCTCGCCGACGTCGTTCTTTCAGACCAATGCGCGAGCGGCGGGCGTTCTGGTAGAGGAGGTGCTCGCGGCCGTGCCGGCCGGCTGCCGGCGCGTCCTCGACCTCTACGCGGGCGCGGGATTGTTCGCCCTGCCGCTCGCAACCCGTGGGCACCAGGTCGTGGCCGTCGAGGAGAACCGGGACGCCGTCGCGGGCGCGGAAGCGGCATTGCGCCTGAACCGCGTGTCGCCGCGGGCGTGCCGGTTCGTCGCCGCCCGGGTCGAGGACGCGAAAAGCCGCCTCGGCGCCGGGGGCTGGGACGCCGTCGTGCTGGACCCGCCGCGCCAGGGATGCGCACCATCGGCGCTCGAGTGGATTGGCGGCGCGCTGCGGCCATCGCGTATCGTGTACGTGTCGTGTCATCCCGCCGCACTCGCACGCGACCTGGCGTGGCTGTCCTCCGCCTATGCGGTCGACGCCGTCCGGCCCGTCGACATGTTCCCGCACACCCCGCACATCGAGGCGGTCGCGGTCCTCCGCAACCGATCCTGAGGGGCGGCCCGCCGGGCCCGGGTTCACTGGTAGATCACGACCGATGGTGTGGGGGTGAGCGCCATCACCGCCCGCGGGTCGAGGATATCGTCGTCCTTCTGGTAGAAGAGCTTGATCGCCGCGTAGCGGAGCGGCTTGCGCATCACCATCCGGTAGATGGCCAGCTTGAGCGGCCGGCCGCCCCACCCGTCCATGTCGAGGACGACGTCGACCCCGGGCAGGTTCCGGACGCGTTCCTTGTCGGGCAGCATGTTGATCGTGAACTGGTGGGCGATGAGGACCTTTGGCGGCAGGTCCTTCGCGGCGATGATCGCGGCCAGGAAATCAATCGCGTAGTTCACGTCGGCCGACAGCGTGTGCCCGATGACCTTACCCGGCTGCTGGCCCTCCCACATGTGGAACTCCGGGTCGAGCGCCAGGTAGACATCCGGCTCTTCCATGTAGCGACGCACGTACTCGAGCTCGGACCGCACGTCGGAATGCCCGACCTGCACGTCGAGGATCAGCTTGAAATGATGGGACCGGGCATTCGCCAGCATCTGGTCGATGACCGACGGGGTCTCGCGGCGCCGCCACTTGCCGTCGGCCCCGGCGCGGTCCTGGGCCACGACGGTCACGAGCTCGTAGGCCGGCTGGATCCGCTTGGCCGTCAGGGTGCCGAACGCCTTCGCTTGCTCAGCCAGGCCGGACGCGAGCGCTTCGCCGGTGTACTCACCGAGCACGCCCATCTGGGACGTGTGGGGGTTGCCGTACCAGGCGACGAGGAGGTTCGAGTCGAGGACCGATGCGGCAATCAGCTCGATGTCACCACGGGCCGGGCGCGGGTTCTGGGACGCGGGCGTCGAAGCCAGTAGGAGGGCGCCAGCCGCGAGCGCCAACGCCGCGCCGGCGCCGGCGGCTCTGCTCGGGCGACGGCCCGCATACGGGTGTGTTCGCATAGGTGGAATCCGTTTGGGGCCTGGAGCGTCAGCGCGGAACCATGCACAGGATACCCGAGATCGTCTGCGGTGTACCCGCCCAACGCGAGCGCGGGCTGGCGCAACTCGCGTCCGCTGCCGTTCTCCTGTAACCTTGGCCCTGGCGTCTGTCAGGAATCGACGATGGCACAGGAAGTCGTGACAGGGCGGTCCGGACTTTCGCGGGCGGCCGCTGGCTACGGGCTGGCGGTGATGACGTTGCTCAACTTCGTCAACTACATCGACCGCTATGTGCTGCCGGCCGTGAGCCCGCGGATCCAGGCGGCGCTTCACCTGAACGACTCGCAGCTCGGCCTGCTCGGCAGCGCGTTCCTGTTCTCGTACTTCGTCGTGTCGCCATTCTTCGGCTGGCTCGGCGACCGCTGGTCGCGTACGCGACTGATGGCAGTCGGCGTGGCCGTGTGGAGCGTGGCGACGGCAGGTGGCGGCCTCGCCCGAAACTTCGTCCAGATGCTCTCGGCGCGAGGCGCCGTCGGGGTGGGTGAGGCCTCGGTACGCGGCCATCTCGCCGGCGGTGATTTCGGACTACTATCCCCCGGAGCGGCGCGGACGGGTCTTCGCCGTCTTCTACCTCGCGATTCCGGTCGGGAGCGCGGTCGGGTATCTGCTGGGTGGTGCGCTCGAGCATGCCTTCGGCTGGCGGGCGGCGTTCTTCGCGGTCGGTCTGCCAGGCCTGGCCCTGGCGCTCCTGACGCTGACCGCCCCGGACCCGCCGCGGGGCATCAACGACGACTCCCAGACGACCGAGCCGACGGGGACCTTTGCGCAGGCGGTCCGCTCGCTGGCCCGCAATCCCGACTACGTCCTCGCGGTTCTCGGGTACGCCGCCTATACGTTCGCGGTCGGTGGCATGTCCTTCTGGGTGCCGACCTACCTGCACCGCGAACGCAGCGTCACCCTCGCCGAGGCCGACTACGTGGTCGGCGTCGTCACCGTCATCGCCGGAATTGGCGGGACCTTTTTCGGCGGGTACCTCGCAGACGCGCTCGCGCGCCGGGTCCGGCAGGCGTATCTGTACGTGTCGGGACTCTCGATGCTGGCGGCAGCGCCCTGTGCGTGGGTGGCATTCACCGCGCGCGGCCGGAGCTCCTACGTGGCCGCGCTGCTCGTTGCGGAGTTCCTGGCGTTCCTGAGCACCGGCCCCATCAACGTCGTGCTGGTCAGCGTCGTGCCCGTCAGGATCCGCGCGACGGCGATGGCCGTCAGCATCTTCGTGATCCACCTGTTCGGCGATGCGGCGGCGCCGCCAGTGGTCGGGGCGATCTCGGACTGGGTGGGCTTGTCGAGAGCGGTCTTGATCGTGCCGTTCGTGGTGGGGCTATCCGGCGTCATCTGGGTCTACGGCGCCCGCCGAGGTTCGACCAGGTCGGGCTTCGCCCAGCGCGACGCGACGGACCCGCCCGCGGGCGGCGCACCGTGACGCCGGTGCGCCGTCCTTGGTGAGGGGACTCGCCCCTCCTCACCCGCGGCGGGAGAGGGCCACGAAGATGTCGGCGCCCTGCCGGTTGACCAGCAGCAGCGCGGGGCGACCCGAGTCGGTGGACATCGCCTCGCGGAACTGCGACGTGTCGTTGACCGGGTGGTGGTTCACCTCGAGAATCACGTCGCCGGGCTGAATGCCCGCGTCGGAGGCCGCGCTGGCCGGAGCGACCTCATCGACCACGAGGCCCCGGCCCGCTCTCACGCCCAGGTCCCGGGCGACGCCCGCGGTCACGGGTGACAACGAGAGGCCGACCGTCTCTCCGCTCGACCCGCGGGCGCCGCCGTTTGCCGCCATCGACGTGGTGGGTCGTTCGGCGAGCTTGGCTTCCTTGGTTTCCTCCCGCCCGTTCCGGAGAATCGTGATCGTCGCGACGGTGCCAGGCTGACTGTTCGCCACCCGGTTGCGCAGGCCATTGCTGTCGGTGACCGGCGCCCCGTTGAACGTGAGGATGACATCTCCCTGCTGCAAGCCCGCGCGCTGGGCCGGGCTGTCCGGCTCCACGGAGGCGACGAGGGCGCCCCTGACCTCCTTGAGGTTGAGGCTCTTCGCCAAGTCCGAGGTGACGGGTTGCACGGTGACGCCAAGCACCGCACGGTGGACCACGCCGTTCTTGACGAGCTGCGTCATGACGTTTTCTGCCATGACCGCCGGGATGGCGAAGCCGATGCCGACGCTGCCGCCCGAGGGCGTGAGGATCTGGGAGTTGATCCCGATCAGCTCGCCGCTAGTATTCACCAGGGCGCCGCCCGAGTTGCCCTGGTTGATCGGCGCGTCGGTCTGGAGGAAGTCCTCGTAGCTGTCGTTGTCGACGCCCGTCGCACGGCCCTTTGCGCTGATGATCCCCATCGTCACCGTCTGGCCGACGCCCAACGGATTGCCGATGGCCAGCACCACATCACCGACTCGCACCTTGTCCGAGTTGCCAAGTGGCAAGCTGCGCAGATTGGTGGCCGGGATCTTCAGCACGGCAAGATCGCTCGGCTCGTCGGATCCCACGAGCTTCGCGTCGAACGACTGGCGATCGCTCAGTTCGACGCGGATGCGGGACGCCCCCTGCACGACGTGGTGGTTGGTGAGAATGTAGCCGTCTCGGCTGACGATGACGCCGGACCCGAGCGCGCCCTGTTCCCGCGCCATGGGCGGCCGGCCCCGCCGGGGCTGGACGCCGAAGAACTGGTCGAAGAAGTCGTCGTTGAACGGGCTGCCCGCGGTCTTGATGACCCGCTCGGCCCGAATGGTCACGACCGCCGGGGCCACCTGGCTGACGAGATCGGCGTAGGAATCCTCTCCGCGGCACGGCACGGCCCGGTTCGCCTGGGCCGGCTCGGCCGGCGGGGCGACGGTTGAGGCGGTCGGCACGGGAGCGGCCTTCACCGCAGTGCCCGACACTGTCCAGCCGATGGCAACACCCGCCACCAGGACTAGTACGGCCAACCCCGCGATGCGTGCGCGCGGGCGGCGCAGGATTGAGAAGATCTGTCGGTTCATGGGTTCGTCCTCTTGCTGCTCATCCGGTGTGCCCGAGCACTCCATCGCTGCGGGCTCTATTTGGTATGACGAATGCCTGGCTTACACGGCTCTTGCGGGCGGATTACATCTGTGAAAGGTCCGCGGGGGGTGGGAGGGGAGGATGGGCTGGGCCGATGCAGGCTAGGCCCGTGGCAGGTAGACAGTGAAGGTCGAGCCGGCGCCCGGCGTGGACCGGGCTTCCACGCGGCCGTTGTGAGCCTGGACGACTGCCCGCACGAGGCTGAGGCCGAGACCCAGTCCCCGCTCCGACCGGCTACGGTCACCGCGGTAGAGCCGATCCCAAATCCGCGGCAGGTCGTCCGCCGCGATGCCGGACCCCGTGTCGGCGATCTCGATGGCCACCTCATCGCCCTGCCCGCGCGCGCAGGCGACGACGTGGCCTCCCGAGGGCGTGTATTTCACGGCGTTGTCGAGCAGGTTGGCGATGACCTGACGCAGACGGTTTCGGTCGGCTGTCACCCGCAGTCCGCTCGGGACCTCCAGGCGCAGCTCGACGCCCCGGTCCTCCGCGACGTCTGCATAGAGGTCCAATCCGTCCCGCAGAGCCTCGGCCACCTCGAGCGGTTCGATCTCGAGCTTCATCACGCCGGTTTCGGCCTCGGAGATGTCCATCAGCGTGTTCAGCATTTGAGAGACCCGGTCGGACTCTTCCAGACAGTCGGCCAAGGCGTCACGGTAGCGTTCGACGTTGGCGGGGCCCTCCTCCAACGCCCGCTCGGCGGTCGTCCGCAGCCGCGTCATCGGCGTGCGCAAGTCGTGCGCCACGTTGTCGAGCGAACCCCGCATGCCGGCGACCAGCGCGCCGATGCGATCGAGCATGGCATTGAAGAGCCCGCCGAGCCGGTCGAGCGGATCGCGTGTCCCACTGACCGGCACGCGCGTCTCGAAGCGCCCCGTCTCGAGGATGGTCTGCACGACCTCGGCCAGTTCGCGCAGGGGTGCCATGGTCGAGCGCGTGAGCGCCGTTCCACCCACGACGCCGGCCAGCACGATGAGGGTGAGCGTAACCAGCAGTGTCGTGCGAAAGCGCGCGAGCATCTCGTCCCGCGTCTCGGTGCTCTTGCCGACCTGCAGCAGCGTGCCGTCGGGCAGGACGGCCGACGCGACCTCCAGTGTGATGGCGGCGCGCCGGCCAGGCACGCTCGCCCACCATTGCCGATTCCCCCGGTCGGCGCGTCCCAGCTGCGACAGGTCGAAGTCGCTCCACTCGCCGGCCTGGCTGAAGAAGACCAACTCCCGGTCGGCGTCGAGCACGCGGACGAACAGCGCCTCGTGGCGGGAGGCCGCCTGGTCGGTCCGGATGGCGCGGTCGAGGGCCCGCACGCCCCCTTGGGTGTACTGGGTAGCGTAGTTCAGCAGGGTGGACTGGACCAGTTCGCGGTCGCGCTGCCGGAGCGAGGACGCCAGGAGGAGGTAGGTGACCGCTGCGATCGCGAGCGAGCTTCCGACAAACAGGCAGGCGTACCAGGTCGCCAGCCGAACGCCGAGCGCATGAGCGGGGCTGTCACTCGGCCTTGAGGACATATCCGATCCCCCTCACCGTGTGAATCAGCTTCCCGTCGAAGTCGCGATCGACCTTCTCGCGCAGACGGCAAACGAGCACGTCCACGACGTTGGTCCGTGGATCGAAGTTGTAGTTCCAGACGTGTTCCATGATCATCGTCTTCGAGACGACCCGGCCGGCGTTTCGCATCAGGTACTCGAGTAGCGCGAACTCGCGGGGCCGCAGCTCGATCGGGCGGTCCCCTCGCGCGGCCGCGCGGGAGACCAGGTCGAGCGTGAGATCGCCGACACTCAGGCGCGTCGGCTCGGTGGCCCCATGAGACCGGCGAATCAGAGCCTGGACTCGCGCCAGCAGCTCGGAGAACGCGAACGGCTTGGTCAGGTAGTCGTCGCCACCCGCCTGGAGCCCCTTGACGCGGTCATCGACCGACCGCCGGGCGCTCAGGATGAGGACCGGGGTCGAGATCCGGCGCGCACGCAGCTCCTCGAGCACGCCGAGGCCATCGCGCCCCGGGAGCATCAGGTCGAGCACGGCCGCGTCGTAAGGTGTGGTGAGCGCGAGCTGGAGTCCCCGCACGCCATCCTCAGCGGCGTCTACGGCGAACCCGGCCTGCTGCAGGCCCTTGACGAGGAAGGAGGCGATGGTCGGGTCGTCCTCGACGACGAGCAGCCGCATGAGCCGATTCTACCCGTATTATGGTGAGCCATGCCAATCGTGCGGATCGACCAGTCAGGGGACGTGCGCCTCGATGCCTACCGCCGGCTCTTGGAGCCGCGGGCGGGGCGTGGCGGGGGGGTGTTCATCGCGGAGGGGCGGCTGGTGGTGCGGGCCCTGCTGACGGCCTCCCGGTGTTCCGCAGAGTCGCTGCTGGTCACGGAGACGGCGCTCCAGGCCCTGACCGACGTGGTCGAGCCGCGGTTGGGCGACCTGGAGGTTCTCCTGGTGCCGCCCGGCGTGATCGAGGCGGTGAGCGGGTTCAACATCAACCGCGGCTGCCTGGCGGTCGGGCGACGCCCTCCGCGCCTCCCGGTGGCCGACCTGCTCGCCCAGATGGGCGACGCGCGGCGGCTCGTCGTGCTGGAACAGCTGGCCAACGCCGACAACGTCGGCGGGATCTTCCGCAACGCGGCCGCCTTCGGCGCGGACGCCGTCGTGGTGGGGCCGAACTGCTGCGACCCGCTGTACCGCAAGTCGATCCGGGTGTCGATGGGAGCGGCGCTGCGGGTGCCGTTTGCCGAGGCAGGTGACTGGCTGGCCGACCTCGCCGCGATCAGCCGGGCGGGCTTCACCCTTGTCGCGCTCACGCCCGCCGCCGACGCCGTCAGCATCACCTCGTTCGCCCTCAGCCTGTCCTCCGTCAGCCGGATCGCGGTGCTGATCGGGTCAGAAGGCGAGGGCTTGTCGCGTCCCGCACTGGAACGGGCGGATGCCAGGGTGCGGATTGCCATGGCGTCTGGCGTCGACTCGCTGAACGCGGCCGCGGCGTCCGCCATCGCCCTCCACCGCCTCACGGGTGGGGTGTGACGCCACCTGACCCCCAGCCCGGCCCCGGGCTCCGGGGGCGGGGGGTTATCGGAGCGGGCGAGGTCGACCGAAAAGAAGGAGTGAGCGGGCAAGGGGGGGGTGTCGGCGCGAGCCGGTCGGAACGACGGGGCCTGCCGAGTCCGTCGAACGCGGGGAGGATCGTGAAACCCAGGGTGACGGCCAATTTCTTGCTTTGTCTGGTGGCAGTCGCCGCCGTTCTGGCGGCCTTCGGCCTCCAGGAGCTTCATGGGTTGGCCGGAATCCTGGGCGCGACCCTCGGCGCACTGGTGGCATGCGCCGTGATCATGGCGCTCTACCACCGGCTCACGGAGCAGACCGCGACCATCGAGCGGCAGCTGGCGTCCGAGCGGGCGCTGACCGAGCGCTACCAGGATCTCATTGACAATGCCAGTGACGTCATCTACACGCACGACCTCGACGGCCGGTTGCTGACGCTCAACAAGGCGGGCCAGGCGCTGACGGGGTATGGCGCGCCCTCGGACGGCCCGCTCTTCTTCCTCGACCTGGTCTCGCCCGGATCGCTCGAAGCTGCGCAGCGGATGCTACGCAACGTGATGGGCGCCGGCGTCCCGGTGTCGGGTGAGCTCGAGCTTCGCACCGCCCATGGCATACAGGTGGTCGTGGACCTGGCGATTCGGCTCGTGCGCCGGGCGGGCCAACCGGCGAGTGTCTTCGGCATCGCCCGCGACGCCACAGCCAGGCGGCGGGTGGAGGCCGAGCTCCAGCGCGCCCGCGAGGCTGCCGAAGCCTCCAGCCGGGCGAAGTCGGACTTCCTGGCCAACATGAGTCATGAGATCTGCACGCCGATGAACGGGCTCGTCGGCATGACGGATCTCGTGCTGGAGACGCCGCTCGACTCGGAGCAGCGCGAGCACCTGATGACGGTGAAGTCCTGCGCCGAGTCGCTGCTCCGTCTCCTGCACGACGTGCTGGACTTCTCGCGGATGGAAGCCGGCACGCTGGGGCTCGACCCCCTGGAGTTCGGTCTGCGGGACTCGATCGGGGCCGTCACCGCGCTGTTCGGGCCGCAGGCCGCCGCCAAACACCTGAGCTTCGACGTCATGGTCGGTCCCGACGTGCCCGACCGCGTGGTCGGCGACCCGGGGAGGCTGCGCCAGATCCTAGCCAACCTGGTGGGCAACGCCGTGAAGTTCACCCCGGAAGGTCGCGTGGCCATCGAGGTCGCGCTGGCCTCGGAGGGCGAGGAGCAGGTCGAGGTGGGGTTTGCGGTGTCCGACACGGGCATCGGCATCCCGGCCGAGAAGCATCTCGTGGTCTTTGAGCCTTTCGCCCAGGGGGACGGGTCGACCGCGCGGCGGTTCAGCGGCACGGGTCTCGGCTTGTCAATCTCTGCGCGCCTGGTCACGCTGATGGGCGGCCAGCTCGAGGTGGAGAGCGAGCCCGGCGGCGGCAGCCGGTTCTCCTTTGTGGCGCGATTCGGGAAGGGACGCCGCCCCGTGCCCGAGGCGCCAGCCCCCGCTCCACCCTCGGAGGCCGAGGAGGCCGGCGAAGGGCTCCGCATCCTGCTGGCCGAGGACAATGTCGTCAACCAGCGGCTGACGCAACGCCTGCTCGAAAAGCGCGGCCACCGGGTGACGGTCGTGCCGGGCGGAGCGCAGGCCGTCGCGGCCGCCTCCCGGGAACGGTTCGACCTGGTGCTGATGGACGTCCAGATGCCCGGGATGAACGGGTTCGAGGCGACCGACGCGCTACGGGCGCTCGAGGCCGGGACGGGGCGACGAACGCCCATTGTCGCCATTACGGCACATGCGCTGAGCGGGGACCGCGAGCGCTGCCTCGAGGCGGGCATGGACGCCTACATCTCGAAACCTGTTCGGGCGTACGAACTGTACACGGCCGTTGAGACCCTCGCTCGGCGGAAGACCCCTATCCCGACGACTCCCCTCTAGCCCCCTCTAGCCCGGCGTTTGTCCCACCGGACACGCCGCCCGACAGGGTCCCGCTCGCCCAGGCCACTGGCCGCGGCCGACGCTTTCGACATCGGGACCCGCGGAGTCCCTGGGCGCCAAGGGCGTCGGCACCCCCGCCAGCCGTCCGGAAGGGAAGACCGAGTCCCGGCGCGCGACGCTTCGGGGGAGGACGGGGCGGTTGGCGCGAGAGGGACGGCCGGAGGAGGCGCGGCGGCCGAACGATGAGGTATCATCAGAGAGACCGGGCCATTCAACCCACTTGCCACGGAGACCCTCATGCTCATCAGCAAGGACCTGAACACCGCCTTCAACGACGAGATCGGACTCGAGCTGTTTGCGTCGAACCAGTACTTGAACATGGCGGCGTATCTCGAGTCGCTGCCCCTCAAGAAGCTCGCCGCGATGTTCTACAAGCAGGCGGACGAAGAGCGCGGGCACGCGCTCAAGTTCATCAAGTACCTGAGCGACGTCGGCGGCACCGTCGAGATCCCTGCCGTTCCTGCGCCGAAGGCGACCTTCAAGTCGGTCGAGGAGTTGATTCAGTCGTCGCTCGACTGGGAACTCGAGGTCACGCGTCGCATCAACCTCATGATGACCGCGGCGACCGAGCAGAAGGACTATGCGGCGCAGGACTTCCTTCGTTGGTTCGTGACCGAGCAGGTGGAGGAGGTCTCGACGATGGACAATCTGCTGAAGGTCGTGAAGGCTGCGGGTGAGCGGTCCCTCGTCGTCGTCGAAGCCTACCTGGTTCACCAGGGGTGAAGCGCGATCGGCCCGGTCGGAGGCGGCCTCGCGATGTCGCCTCCGCCCCGCCAGGTCCTGCCAACGGATGACCCGCCGGGACGGCCGACCCGCGCCGTCCCCCTTCGCGTTTTCGACGTCCGCGAGTTGATCAGAACCTCAGGAGCGGGCGGCCCTGCGGCATCGCCGGCCAGGGCGTAGCCACCGCGATGACCACGAGGGCCAGCGCGTAGCAGACAAGGCCTCGCCGGCACCCCGCGGGGCCCGGTCGCCTCGCCAGCACGCGGCCGACGTGCGCGAGTCCGACGCCGAGCAGCATGCCGGCCGGGTGTTCCGCGACCCAGTAGCGCCAGGCGGGGTGGTGCAGCGCCCGCGCCATGTCGGCCATCGCCGCCGTCGTGATGGGGCTGAGGGCCGCGTAGAGCAGGAGCCCGACGGTGAGCTGCAGGTCGAGGGCGATGACGAACACCAGGCCGGCGCGCCGGGCGACCGCCTCGCGCGCCCAGACCGACAATCCGCGCGCGTTGGCGACCAGGGCCCAGAGCCCAGAGAGCAGGACGACCCAGCGCAGCAGGGAGTGGAGTGCGAGCACGAGGGGGTACATGCCCTGATTGTACGGGAGGTGGCACCCCGCGCGGTGCGCTGCAGCGGACCGCGCGGGCCGGAGCGCCGCGGGCTACCCTGGCGATCGCAGGAAGGCGCGGGTTGCGGGATGATCCGGTTCGGTCAGTACCCGATCCGGGGGGCCGGCTTCGACGACGCGTCCGTCGGCCAGGATCGCGACGCGCGTGGCCACGCCCTTCGCAAACGGGATGTCGTGGGTGGCGACCAGGAGGGTCCGGCCGGCGGCCGCCAGCGCCACCAGCGCCTCGGCGAGCTCTCCGCGCCGGGCCGGGTCGAGCGAAGCTGTCGGTTCGTCGAGCAGGAGGAGCGGCGGATCCAAGGCCAGCGCGCGCGCGATCGCCACGCGCTGCGCTTCCCCTCCCGACAATTCAGCCGGGCGCGCGTGCGCGCGGGCCCCGACCCCGAGCGACTCGAGCAGGGCGAGGGCCTTCGCGTCGGCCGCCCCATGCGCCATCTTGCGGACGTGGCGCAGGGCCAGGGTGACGTTGTCGAGGGCCGACAGATGGGCGAAGAGGTGGTGGAACTGAAAGACGATGCCCACGTGGCGCCGCAGCGCATGCAGCCGCGACTCGCGGGGAGGCGGGCCCGGCCGCAGCGTGATGCCGTTCAGATCGATCCGGCCCTCGTCAAACCCGTCGAGCGCGACGATGGTCCGGAGCGCCGTGGTCTTGCCGCCGCCCGACAACCCCATCAGCGCGACCCGCTCGCCGCGGCAGACCTGCAGGTCCACCCCGCGCAGGACCGGCCGGTCGCCCCGGGACAGCCGAAGGCCGGAGACGGTGAGCACCGGGCCGGTCAGCGGGTCGCCCACCGGTGCTCCAGTCGCCGTGCGAGGCGCGAGAGCGGCAGCGACATCGCCAGGTAGAGCGCTGCGCAGAGCGCCCCCGGCAACACCCAGCTGCCGACGTTGGCCGCGTAGATCTGGGTCTGCTTGGTCAGTTCGATCACGGTGATGACGGACACGAGCGACGAGTCCTTGAGCAGCGCCACGAAGTCGTTGGTCATCGGGGCCAGGGCGAGGCGAAAGGCCTGCGGCCCGCGGATGAGCCGCAGGACCTGGACCTCGGACAACCCGAGCGTACGCGCAGCTTCCAGCTGGCCGGAGGGCACGGCGAGCAGGGCGCCGCGGTAGATCTCGCTCTCGTACGCGGCGTAGTTCAGGCCGAGGCCGACCCACGCGGCAATGAAAGCGGGGAGTCGGACGAGCGCGGACAATCCGTAGTAGATCACGAACAACTGCAGGAGGACCGGCGTGCCCCGGGTTGCCTCGACGTACGCGGTCAGCAGGAGACGGATGGCGCGGTTGCCGTAGAGGCGGCCGCTGGCCACCAGAATGCCGGCGGCCACGGCCAGCGCCATCGACAGGCACGAGAGGACGATCGTGATGAGCGACGCGCGCAGGACCGCGGGCAGGTAGCGGACGGCTGCCGCGACCTGACGGGGCCGCTCCCCGGCCATTCCTGGGGCCGGCTCCTCGCCCTCCGATCGCGTGGCGGCAGTACGCAGGAACGCGGCTTCCGACGCGTCCCAGATCTCCCATTTGCGGTAGATACGTTCCAAACGGCCGTCGCGCATGGCGGCACGCAGGATCCCATCGATCCGGTCGCGCAGCGCTGTGTTCTCGGGCGCCAGGACGCCGACGTAGTGCCCGAGCGCGACCGGATCGGGCTCGATGGCCAGGCCAGGCGTCCGGCGGACGGCGCGTGCCGCGATGATGTTGTCGAGCAGCACGGCGTCGAGGCGCCCGTCAGCCAGGTCGGTGTAGGGGTGCACGTCGTCGTCGTACGACACCGCGACGATGCCGTCCCGGCGTTCGGCGGCGAGCAACTGCTCGTAGGCCTGCGTGCCGCCGAGTGTCCCGATGCGACGGCCGCGCAGCGCCGAGAGCGACGGAAATCGGCCCGCATCGGCGGCCCGCACAGTGAGGACCTCGCGGAACTCGTAGTAGGGCACCGTCAAGGCAAACTGCGCACGGCGCGCCGGCGTGTCCTCGACGCCGCTCATCCCGATGTCAAAGTCGCCGCGCCGCGTCGAGGCGTCGATCGACGACCAGGCCACCTGGATGAACTCTGGCCGGCGCCCGAGGCCGGCGGCCATCAGCGCGGCGACTTCAACGTCGAACCCGCGCAGTTCGCGGGGGTTTGCGGGGTCCGCCTCGACAAAGGGAGCCCCCCCCTCCGCGTCGCCTCCCCAGCGCAGGATCCTCGACGAGGGCGAGGAGAGCGGGGGATGGGACGGCGACACCGAAGGGAGTGGCTGCGCCCACGTGGGTGGTGCGGCGAGGAGCAGCAGCGACAGCGACACGAGCAGCGGGGGCGGGCCCCCGTCGGTTCTGGCCATGAGTCGGGCAACGAGGTGGCACTCATCATACGGTACACTTGGACGGATGACGCTCCGATCTCTGCTCCTGCCCGACCCCATCCGCCGGCTGCCCTACGCCAGGGCGTGGAACGTGTCGGCGCGGACCGTGCACTTGGCCGCTACGGGCACTCTCTTGGGGGGTCACGTCTTTGGCGTTGCGCCCACGCTCCTGCTGCCGTGGCTGTGGGTGGCCATTCTGAGTGGCGGCCTGCTGATGGCCATCGAGGCCTACTCGACCTTGGACTGGCTGTTCCAGATCGGCGGGGTGGCGGTGGTCGTCAAGGTCGCCCTGCTCTGTGTGATCCCGTTCGCCTGGGGGATGAGAGTTCCGATGCTGTTTGCCGTGGTGGTCATCGCGGGCATCTCCGCCCACATGCCGGGCCGGTACCGACACTACTCGCTGCTCTACCGGCGGTCGATGAGGTCCGTGTCGAAGTAGTGCACGCAGGCGGAGCCACCGCGGGCAGATCTGTGCCGGACGCGGCGGGCACCAGACGCTGGCGCGTCCGGCCGGTCGGGCGCACCAATCGCGTCCATCTCCCGAGCGGGAGACGCTGGCGGTCTACGACCTTCCGACCGGTTCGGCCACCCACCCGGCCGAGACGAGCCGATCCTCCAGGGCGACCCGGCGCCTGGACAGGGTGTCCTCGTCGGAGAAGCGCTGGGTCAGTGACCCGCCGCTGGGGGTGCTGAGCACGAGGGCGAAACCGGCACGATCTTCGTGGTGCTCGCAGTTGAGGCGCTCGACGCCCCGTCTGAAAGTGGATACCGGCACCTGGGGGTAATCGGCAGGGGGCGTGGGAACTTGAGCCGCCCCGGCTTCCCAGAACGGCCGAGCTGGGTGGCTGACGTGCGCGGTTTTCGGCTACCCTCGACAGAGGGGGTACTGCATGTCGACGGATCGGCTCGGAACGCTCTCATCCGTGCTCGACGGCCTGATGGCGCGCTACCGCGCGCACGTGCCCGACGTGGAGGCGATCGTGGCGGCGATGGTTCGCGCACGCCTCATCGGCTCGCCAGCGGATATCGAGAACGACCACATCGCGTTTCGAACGCTCGGGGTCCGGCCGCTCGGCATCGGCTCGCTCGAACGCGTGTTCCTGCACTACGGGTACGTGCGCCGCGACCGGTACGAGTTTCCGGCCAAGAAGGTCTCGGCCTATTGGTACGCGCCTCCCAGGGACGAGTTCCCGCGGGTGTTCATCAGCGAACTGCGGGTGCACGAGCTGTCGCCCGAGGCGCAGGGCATCATCGGGTCGTACACCTCCGGCGTGACGCGCGACCCGGTCGACTCGCTCGCGCTCGATTCGGCTGACGACGTGGTGGCGTTCCTCCATGCGCCGCTCTGGCGTACGCCGACCTGGACCGACTATGCGCGGCTCCGCGCCGAGAGCGAGTTCGCCGCGTGGGTCATATACAACCGGTACTACCTGAACCACTTCACGATTTCGATTCACAACCTGCCCGACGGCTCCAACACCCTCGACTCCTTCAACGCGTTCCTCGTCGCGAACGGCTTCACGCTGAACGATGCGGGCGGCACG
This sequence comes from uncultured Acidobacteriota bacterium, assembly GCA_963701315.1. Classification (GTDB taxonomy): domain Bacteria; phylum Acidobacteriota; class Vicinamibacteria; order Vicinamibacterales; family Fen-181; genus FEN-299. The sequence continues at coordinate 29,901 of OY969603.1, forward strand.
GTGAAGGTCAGCGCCGACGGCAAGCTCCGTCAGAGCTCGACGGTGGCGGCCCTGGTCGACGCAGCCTTCGACGACGGGGCGGGAGGGCTTGCGCATCACGCGATTCCCGGCTCGTACGTTGAGTTTGCGGAGCGCCGCGTGCTCGATCGCTTTGCCTACCTGGCGCCATCGGAAATCCGGCGCGCGCACCGCCGCGAGGGGTTTGAAGCCGCCAGCGCCGACCGCATCTTCGAGAGCACCGACACCGCACAGGTAGGCCGCCGCCGCTGACGTGTGCCTCGACCATTCGCGGCTCGCGCGTCGTTGGCTCGACGGCGTTGTCGCTCGCGCTCTGCCTGCGTGCCGGCCCGGCGTTGGAACAAGGTAGAATGGCGGCCCAAAGGAGGCCGCCGTGTCGACACCACAGCCGAGGGATGCCTTTAAGTCGCCACGTTTCGCACAGCCACCGACCTTCATGCGGTTGCCCCACCGCACGGACCTGACCGGCGTGGACGTGGCCATCTTGGGCGCCCCCTTCGATGCCGGGGCCACCTACCGGCCCGGGTCGCGGCTCGGGCCGCGCGCGATCCGGGACCAGTCGTCCCTGATTCGCCCGTACTCCTACTTCCAGCACGTCGGTCCCTTCGACCAGCTGACGGTCGTGGATGCGGGCGACGTCGACGCCTCGCCGATCAGCGTCGACCTGGGACATCGGGCCATCGAATCGGACGTCGGGGCGGTGGTGGGGGCTGGCGCCGTCCCACTGGTCGTCGGGGGCGACCACAGCATCACGCTCCCTGTGCTGCGCCCCCTGGCCCGCCGGCATGGACCGCTGGGTCTGGTGCAGTTCGACTCGCACATCGACACGTGGAGCGAGGACTTCGGGTCGAAGATCTTCCACGGGTCGCCCTTCTACTACGCGGTGACCGAAGGGCTCGTCGACCCGCGCCGATTCGTCCAGGTCGGGATCCGCGGTCCCATGTACGGGGCCGACGATCTCGCATTCCAGCACCAGCACGGCATCACGGTCATCGATATCGAGGAGGTGTTGGGCCAGGGAGTGCCGGCGGTCGGAAACCGGATCCGCACGCTGGTCGGGAGCGGCGCGGTCTACGTGACGTTCGACATCGACGTCGTCGACCCGGCCTTCGCGCCGGGCACCGGGACCCCGGAAGTCGGCGGCCTCACGAGCCACCAGGCGCAGCAAATGGTGCGAGCGCTGGCCGGTCTGGGTGTGGTCGGTGCGGACATCGTCGAGGTCGCGCCGCCGTTTGACGGTCCGGGCCAGATTACGGCCGTGTTGGCCGCCAATCTGCTCTTCGAATTACTGTGCGTCGTGGCGCGGCGGCCGCGTTGACGGCGGGGGAGTCGACCATCGTGACCACAGGACCATCCATCCAGCGGTGTGCCGGGGCGGCCGGTCTGGCGGCCGCCGTCATCCTCACGGCCTTCACCTGGAGCGGACCCTCGCTGGCCGCCTCCACCCGCGTGGGTTGGTCGCAGGGTTCCGCACCGGCGACGCCGGCACGCGCGGAGATCGAACAGAATCCTGAAGGAGCGGCTGAGTGGGCGTCCAGGCGTCGGCATCGTTGTCGGCCTGCTCGACGGCCAGCGACGGCGCAGCATTGTTGCCGTCGGGGCCGCGTCGGACAACGGCGGGCGGCCACTCGACGGGAAGGCGGTCTTCGAAATCGGCTCGGTCACCAAGGTGTTCACGTCGACGCTGCTCGCCGACATGGTGGGGCGCGGGGAGGTCAGCCTCGACCAAGCCGTCGCCACGCTTCTGCCGCCGAACGTGCGAGTTCCTTCGCGCACCCTCCACCCGATCACGCTCGTGTCGCTGGCCACCCACCGGTCGGGCCTGCCCAGGCTGCCCGACAACCTCGCGCCGAAGGACCCCGACAACCCGTACGCCGACTATGGTGTGGACCGGCTCTACGCGTTCCTGTCCGCGTACCAACTGCCACGGGAGGTCGGCGCAGCCTACGAGTATTCGAACCTGGGGGCCGGGCTGCTCGGGCACGCCCTGGCACTCCGGCTGCATCAGGGCTATGAAGCCGCGCTCGTGAGCCGCGTCTTGGAGCCGCTGGGGATGCGCGACACCCGCATCACGCTGTCGCCAGATCAGCGCGCCCGCTTGGCGGCAGGGCACACCGAAGCCGGCTACGCGGCGGCCAACTGGGACATCCCCACGCTGGCCGGCGCCGGTGCCCTGCGGTCGACCGCCGATGACCTGTTGACGTTTCTCGCCGCGAACCTCGGCAGCGCGCCGCCTGCGCTGCTCACCGCTCTCGAGTTGACGCACCAGCCCCGGTACGACACGGGCAAGCTGCCCGGGAAGATCGGCCTCGGCTGGCACATCCGCACGACCGGCACGGGCGACCTGACCTGGCACAACGGCGGAACCGGCGGCTACCACTCGTTCGTCGGGTTCGACGGGCATCGCCACGTCGGGGTCGTCGTGCTGTACAACTCAGAGGCGAGCATCGACGACATCGGATTCCACCTGCTCGACCCGCAGCTGCCGCTCGCCAAGGCGGCCCCGCCACCCACGCGCCGTGTCGAGGTTCACCTTGCGAATGCGGCGCTCGACGCCTGCGTCGGGAAGTACGCGCTGACGCCCGCCTTCGTCATCACGATCACGCGCGAGGGTGGCCAGCTGTTCCTCCAGGCGACAGGCCAGCCGAACCTCCCCGTGTTCGCCGAAAGCGAGACCCGGTTCTTCCTCAAGGCGGTCGATGCGCAGATCACCTTCGTGAAGGACGCCACCGGCCGGGTGACCGAGCTGGTGCTCCACCAGAACGGCCTCGACCAGCGCGCCACGAGACAGCGGCCGTGACCGCCCGGTTCGCCTGGGGACTCGTGCTCGTCGCGGTCCTTGCTGCGGGCGGGGTCGCCATCCGCTGGCGGCGCGCCCAGATGGTTCCCTCCGGTCCGCCGCCGGCCATTGCGTGCACGGTTCGGCTGGAGGACCCGTCGAGCGGGGTGGCGGAGGTCCGACTCGAAGCGGGTGACGAGGCGCTTGCCCGACAACCCGAGTGGCTCGTCGCGTTTGCGGACGTCCGCGGCGGGTCACAGATGATCCGGGCCTTCACGGCTGAGGTGGACGGCCACCGCGTGCCGGCGCCCTCCGAGACCTACCGGGGTGCGCGCGTCTACCGGGTGCCGATTGGACGGGGGGCGCGCCGCCTCGTCGTCGCCTACACGATCGACCCGACCTTCTATCCTCCGGGGGTTGAGCGGGGCGACGCTGCCGATGCGCGCAGCCGGATCACGCCCGACCTGGCCGTCGTCCGGTCGACGAGCGTGCTGCCCGTGATCAACATCCCCGGGGTGATGCTGAGCGTGGAATTCGTGCTCCCCCAGGGCTGGGTGGCCGTCACGCCGTGGGCGGCCGACGGTGATCGTCTCCTGGCTCCGGCAGACCCCGGGTCGCCCGTCGAGTACCCTGGCGCTCGGACCGTTCACGACGCGGGCGCTCTCGGTGGGCGACGCGACGGTTTCGGTCGCGACGGCGCAGACGCTCGAGGGGACCCCGTTTCCCATCGAGGCGATCCTCCAGCGCGAGATCGACCTGCTGGGCGCACCGCTCACGTCGGCCGGCCGCGGTTCGTCTCCTCACTTCGTCGCGACCGTCGTGCCCGCGGGGTTCATGCACGGCGGAGCGGCTGGCGCGCGCACGATCGTGCAGGTGCCGGAGCCGCACGTGTTGGCGCACGAGGTGTTCCACTGGTGGAACACCTCGACGCTCACGGGGCGTGACGCGGGCTGGTTTCGGGAAGGTCTCACGGAGTTCTACGCCATCGAGGTCGCCCGGGACGCCGGGGCGTGGTCGCCCGGTGAGGCGGCCGCCTGTCTGGCCGACCTGAACGCCGAGATGCGGGCGATCGAGCAGACCGGGGCCCGCAGCCTGCGTGACGCGTCGCTTGACGCGACCGCCAGTCGGTTGGTCTACAGCAAGGGGGCGCTGTTCTGGACGGTGGTCGATCGCCGGCTGCGCGTCAGCGGGCGGTCGCTCGAGGAGGCCGTTCGCCGGGTCGTCACGAGCGACCGGGACCAGCTGTCTACCGACCAGTTGCGCGCGCTCTTCTCGGGCGTCTACGGTGGCCTGGTGGACGAGGAGTTCGACCGCTACGTCGTTGGCGCCCAGGCGCTGCCCGACCTCGGCCTGGAGCGCGCCACCTTCCGCAGCGGGTGCGCGCGCATGGTGCCCGCTCCGCGCTGAGCGCCTACGTGAGGGGCGGCGCGAACCTCCTCGCCTGGTCGGCACGAGGCCCCGCCGGTTACGACGCGCCGAGCGTCTCCGACAGGAAGCGGCAGAGGGCCTCGGGCTCCTGGTCCTCGGCGACCCGCGCGCGAAAGTCGTCGTGCATGAGGCGCCGCGCGAGCGCGGCGAGCACCTTCATGTGGGCCGTCGCCTGGTCCGATTCCCGCACGGCCAGGAGGATGACGACGTGAACCGGGTCGTCACCCGCCGGGCCCCACGTCACCCCAGGCCGCAGCTTGACGACGGCCAGGGAGTTAGCCCGCACGGCGTCGGTCTTCGCGTGGGGAATGGCAAAACCATGGCCCACGCCGGTGGCGTAGACGGCCTCGCGTCGCCACACCGCCTCCTCCACGACGCGCGGCCGATCGGTGCGGCCCGCCGCGTAGAGCAGATCGACGGCAGCCTTGATCGCCTCTTCCTTGCTCTGGCAGCTCGCCTCGCTGGCGACGAGGGTCGCGTCGATGAGCGGGAGCGGCCGGCGGTGGCCGGGCAAATCGAGGAGTCCTTCGACCTCGCCCGGCGCCGAGCAGTCGACGGCTCGGGCGACCAGCGCGCGGCACCCCGCGGCCGAGAGCCCCGCGACCGCCGCCTTCGCCGCGGGGATACCCGGCGCCGCCATGCTGATCTCGTCGAGCCCGAGGCCGACCAGGAGCGGGAGATAGCGGATCTGGCCCCCCATCTCCCCGCACAAGCCAATCCACCGGTCGTGTGCGTGCGCCTCGTGGACGACTCCGCGCAGCAGGCGCAGGAACGCGGGCTCGAGCGGGTCGAGCAGCGACGCCACGCGCCGGTTCGCCCGGTCGGCGGCCATGCAGGTACTGGAGCAGGTCGTTGGTGCCGACGCTGAAGAAGTCGAGGATCCGGCTCAGGGCGGTCACCGAGAGGGCCGCCGAGGGCACTTCGATCATCGCCCCGATGGCCATCGTCGGATCGTGCGGCACACCGGCAGCGGCCAATCGGGCCTGCTCGTCGCGGATGACCGCGCGCACCCACACCGCCTCCTCCGCCCGCGCGACCATGGGGACCATCACCTTGAGCGTCCCGAAGGCGGACGCGCGGACGAGCGCGCGCACCTGCTCCCGGAACAGCGTTTCGAACTCGGGGTAGACGCGCACACCCCTGCACCCGAGGAACGGGTTGTCCTCCCGCGGCAGGTGGAGATAGGGGATCGGCTTGTCTCCGCCGATGTCGAGCGTGCGGATGATCACGGGGCGCCCGCCCGCCTCGGCTAGCGCCAGGCGGTACTGCGCGAACTGGTCCTCCTCGGTGGGCGCCTCGGTTCGGTCGATGAACAACATCTCGGTCCGAAACAACCCGATGCCGTCGGCCCCGGCGTCCACGGCTGCCTGGACCTCGCGGCCAGAGGCGATGTTGGCTCCGACCTCGATGCGGTACCCGTCCTCGGTCGTGCCCGGCTGCCCGACGAAGGCCTGGAGGTGGGCGCGGCGGTGCGCGAGCCGGCGCCGCTCCATCTGGTAGTACCGCCGTGCCCGATCGTCCAGCCGCGTGACGAGCGCCCCGATGTCCGCGTCGACGACGACCTCCTGGCCATCGAACGCGGCGATCTCGAGCGTCGGGAGGTCCACCAGGGTCGGGATCCCGAACGAGCGGGCCAGGATCACCGTATGGGACGTCGTGCCGCCTCGCGAGAGCACGAGGCCCCGGAGGTACCGCCGGTCCAGGGCGAGGAACTCCGCGGGCGTGAGCAGCTCAGCGAGGCAGACCGAGTCCTCCGAGAGGGTCGTTCCTTCCGCCTCGACAGCCTCTGGGTAGGCCTGGCGCAGCAGCTGCCGGCACACGTCGCGCACGTCGAGGGCGCGCTCGCGCAGGACCGCGCTGCCCAGGCCCGTCAGCAGGCCAGTGAACCAGGCCTCCGCCTCGGCGATCGCGGCCGCGGCCGTGCAGCCGCGGGCACGGACCGTCTGGACCAGACGCCGCGACAGCTCGGGGTCGCGGGCGACGGACCGGTGGGCCCGGAGGATGTCCGCCTCGACGCCTACGGGGCTCAACTCCAGCCGCACGTCGTAACTCTCCGTCAACCGCTGGAGCGCGTCCTCGAGTCGCACCACCTCCGCCTCCGGCTCCCCCGCCGCGCCGAGGGGCACCGCAGATGGCACGACGAATCCGCCCAGCGACACGGCACGGCCCTGGCCGATGCCCTGCACGACCGGCGTGCCGGGCCGCACGAGGATGTCGGCCCCCCGGAGCATCGGCGGCAGGCTGACGCCGCCGGCGCCTGGCCCCGCGACCGCCGCTAGCTGATCGTCGCAGTGCGGGAGGGTGTCCTCAACGAAGGCGCGCAGCGCGACCATCGCCCCGCTCGCGTCCTCACCCTCGGCCCGCACGCGGCAGGGATCGTCCAACCGGATGTCGAGGCCGATCAGCGCCAGCACACTCTTCGCGTCGGCGGCTTCGCCGGTACGCTCGTTGGTGATCTTGATGGCGGCACCGAAGCGGCGGGCCACTTCCTCCAAGGCACTCGCCGGTCGCGCGTGGACGCCGTTCGGCAGCGAGCAGCGAAATCCGTACTCGAGGGTCATAGCACGCCGTCAGATCTTGGCGAACACGCCGTCCGGGTTCTTGATCGCCTGCTGGACGCTCACCTCGATCGTGCGCAGACGGGCGAACCGTTCCGGCCGGTCGACCACGATGTCGACGGCGAAGATCGCGACGTCGGCGCCGTCGATCTCCGCCTGGCTCAGCTCGTTCTCGACGCCCATGGCGCCCTGGGTCTCCACCTTGATCGTGTAGCCGAGTCGCGCGGCGGTGCGTTCGAGCTGCTCGGCGGCCATGTAGGTGTGCGCGACACCCGTCGGGCAGGCAGTGACGGCGACGATCTTCATCGGACTCTCCCTCCGGCGCACCTGGCGATCTCGCCAGGTGGATGACGGGCACGACGAGCGGGCGCCGGGCCGGCCGCCGCCGCTAGGCCTCGGGCGGCTGCTCGGTCAGCCGCTTCACGGCGTTGATCACCACGGCGGTCACCGTGCTGCCCGCCACGATCGCCACCAGATACCAGAGGCGACGGTCCACGACCGGCAGAACGATGGGCCCGCCGTGCGGCGCGTGATCGCCGACACCGCCCAGCATGGCCACCGTGGCAGCGACCATCGATCCGAACATGATGGACGGGATGACGCGGACGGGATCGGCCGCCGCAAACGGGATGGCGCCCTCCGTGATGCCGACCAACCCCATGCCGAGCGCGGCGAGCCCGGACTCCCGCTGCTCGCCGGTCCACAGGCGCCGGCCGAGGAACGTGGCCAGGGCGAGGCCCAGCGGTGGCGTGCAGATGGCGGCCGCGCACGCCCCCATCACGGCGTAGTTGCCTTCCTTGATCATCGCCGCGCCGAAGAAGAAGGCTGCCTTGTTCACCGGGCCACCCATGTCGAAGGCGATCATCCCGCCGAGGACGATGGCGAGGACCATGGCGTTGCCGGCGCTCAGCGACTGCAGCCAAGTCCCGAGGAGCTGCATGGCGTCGGCGATGGGCGCCCCCACCACCTTCAGCATCACCACGCCGACCACGACGCCCGACACGATCGGGATGATCAGGATCGGCATGATGGGTCGCAGGACCTTGTGGACGGGCATCTTCTTCAGGAGGTTCACGATGTGGCCTGCGAGCAGGCCGACCAGCAGGGCGCCGAGAAACCCGGCGTTGGTCGTCCCGGCCAGGTAGCCGCCCAGCAGGCCCGGCACGAGGCCAGGCCGGCCCGCCATGCCGTAGGCGATGAACCCGGCGAGTACCCGGGAGCGCCAGCTTGAACGCGGCGTCGCCAATGTCGAGCAGCGTTTTGAGCGCGGGCGCCTGCGAGAAGTCCGGGCCGCCCGTCGGCGTCATCGATCCGGGATGAAGTATCGTCAGCGCCGCGATCGCGGAGGCGATCAGAATGCCGCCGCACGCGATCATGGGGATGACGTAGGACACCCCCGTCAGGAGGTACTGCTTGTGCTGCTGCAGGGTGTTCATCGCGCTTTTCCTCGGAACCCCGGGGCCGAAGGGGAATTTCAACACAAAAGGGCGATTGATGGTAGTCTCCCTGCGGAGACCCTCTGGATGGCAACGGTTGCGGAGCTGATGGCCGTCACGCTGCGCGAGGCGGGCGTGACGCGGATGTTCGGCGTCCCGGGCGGTGAGATTCTGGATTTCATCGAGGCCGCGCGGCGCGCCGGCATCGAGTTCGTGCTGACGCGGGACGAGACGACCGCCGCGTTCATCGCCGATGCCGAGGGTTTCCTCACCAGACGGCCATCGGTGTGCGTGTCAACGCTGGGCCCTGGGGCCATCAACATGACGCTGGGCGTCGCCAATGCCTGGCTCGACCGATCGCCGGTCATCGCCGTCACGGCGACGCTCGCCGCGACGAGCCAGCCCTACGCCACCCACCAGCAGATCGACCTGAACGCGGTCTACCGACCGTTCACCAAGGCGGCCATCACGCTCACCGGCTCGGCGACGGTGGCGACCATGCGGGAGGTGTGCCGCACGGCCGTGTCACCACGGATGGGCCCGGTGCACGTGGCGCTGCCGAGCGACGTGGCGCGGATGACCAATCCGGTCGGGGCGGCTGGTGCCTGGTCGGTCAGTCCGCCGTTCCCGCCCGCGGCCGCCAAGGCGGCGCTCAAGCGGGTCGCCGAGGCCATCGCGGGCGCCCGGCGCCCCGTGCTGCTGCTCGGCCTCGACCTCGATCCGCTGGGGCACCGGGAGGCCGTCCGCCGACTCGTCCGCCACTTGGGCGTTCCGGTGTTCGCGACGCCCAAGGCGAAGGGCATCCTGCCCGAGGACGATCCGCATTTCTTCGGCGTGTGCGGCGGGGTCGCCGCCGATGCCGCGATCCTCGAGTTCTTCGCGAAGGCGGATCTGCTGGTCGGCGTCGGCTACGACCCGGTGGAATCCGACAAGCTCTGGCACAACGCGCACCCAATCGTCTCGCTCGGGCCTGTGTCGATCGCCTCCGGCGCCTACCGGCCGCGGCTCGAGGTGACCGGCAACCTGCTGCAGACGATCGACGCCCTCACCTCGCGGGACTACCGTCGGTTCGCGTGGACATGGGAGGACTTCCAGGGATTCCGGGCCGAGCTCGACCGTCGCCTGCGGCCGTCCTCGGGACCAACCGGCCTGTCACCCTCTGCGGTCACGCGTTGCCTGCGTCAGGTGTGCCCGCGCCACACGATTGCCACGACCGACGTCGGCTCGGTCAAGTTCATCGTCTCGCAGGCGTGGCGCTGCTACGAGCCGGTGACATTTCTCGAGTCCAACGGGCTGTCCGCGATGGGCTATGGCCTGCCTGCCGCCATCGCCGCCCGGCTTCAGTTCCCTGACCGGCCGGTGCTCTGCACCGTCGGCGACGGCGGCCTGGGGATGCGCCTGGCCGACATCGAAACCTGCGTCCGCCTCCGGCTGCCGATCGCCGTCGTGGTGTTCAACGACGACGGGCTGAGCCTCATCCGGGTCGTCCAGCGAAAGCGCGGCTATCCGGACTACGGTGTCCGCTACGGTCACATCGACTTCGCTGCCGCAGCCGTGGCCATGGGGGCCCGCGGGTGCCGTGCCTCGACGTTGGAGCAGGTCGCGTCGGCCGTGCAGGAGGCCCTCGGCGCCGACGGTCCAACGGTCATCGACGTGCCGATCGATCCCGAGGAGTATCACGACCAGACCGCCAAGGCGGGGAAGGAGTCGACCGGATAACCGGTCGTGGCCGGCCCAGGTTGGGCGGCGGAGCGCTCGGCCGACCCTCTCGGGCGGCGACGGGCGGAGCACCCGGAGTGTGGATCAGCGCGCCGCGGCTGTCGGCGTGAAGACGAGGTAGTACCTGGTAGGGCAGGAACGATTCCTCCTTGGTCAGGCGGAAACCGTGCTGCTCGAAGTCGCCGATGACCTCCGTGCTGGAGAGCCTCATCTCAGGCGGCGGGCCGACGGACAGCGACCCCTTCTGGAAATCCACCACCACGATCTGGCCGCCGGGCCGCAGCGTCCGGCGAAGTTTCTCCGCGTAGTGCCCGCGGTCGGCGATGTGGTGCCACGTGTCGCAGATGAAGACGCGATCGACCGACGCGTCGGCGAGCAGCGGATCGTCGGGCAAGGAGAGGACCGTGCGAACGTTGTCGAGACCCGCAGCGCGGACGGCCTGGTTGAGATGGACGATCATGTCGGGGTTGATGTCGACCGCGTACACCCGGCCAGTCTCGCCGACGTGGCGCGCGAAGCGCAACGCGAAGTACCCGGATCCGGCGCCAATGTCGGCCACCCGATCGCCCTCCTTCAGCCCCAGCGCCATCACCACCTCGTGGGGCTTCTGATAGGCGTCGCGCGCAGGGTCCTCGAGCATGGCGATGTAGGCCTTGGGATCCTGGTGGAGTCGGTGCATCTCCTCCATCGTGGCCGGGGGCCGCTGAGGTGCCTGCGCGACGAGCGTGGCGCCCAGCGCCAGGACGCCGAGGGAGGCGGGGCCAGGTTTCATGCGTCACTCCAAGTCAGGGGCGGAACCGTCCCCCATCATACCGCGCGGGCCCGGCCGGGCGTTTTCCGCACACAGGGCGCCGCGGCCTGCTACCATCTCTTCGTGAGCTGCCGTGCGTTTCACGCGCCAGGCCGGACGGCGGTCGGCCTGGCCGCAGGCCTCTGCCTGCTCGTCGCCGCACCGGCCACGGCGTCGGTGCGCGGTGTCGTCTTCGTGCGCGTGATCGGCGACATCGAGGTCGTGAGCGGCGCGGACCTGCCCGAGGGCTTTCAGGCCCGGGCCCAGCGGGCGGGCGTCGAGATCGCGACGGGGTCCGGCTTCGTGTTCTCGCCTCTCGGCCAGGTGCTGACCTGCGACCATGTCGTCAGCAGCAGCGAGCGGTCCGCGACGGTCGACGGGCGGAAGGTGCAGGTACGCCTCACGGTGCGCCGCATCCAGGTGCAGGTGCCTGGCGACCCGGAAACCGGCGCGTCACCAGGCCGGTACGACGCGACGGTGATCGCCGAGAGCGCCGATCTCGACCTGGCCGTGCTCTCGATCGCAGCGGCGAATCTCCCCAACTTCGACCTTGGGGACTCGGACGCTCTCGAGGCCGGTGACGCCCTCGACGCCGTCGGCTTTCCGTTCGGCGAGGACGTGGAGATCGGCCGCGTGGCTGGCGAATCCGACCTGCCACCCGAGGTGAGCGTGAGCCGGGGCACCTTCTCGGCCTTCCGTACCGATACCGACGGGCTGCGCCGCTTCGTGCAGACGACCGCGCCGGTGAATCCCGGCAACAGCGGGGGGCCAGTCCTGGACGGGGACGGCTACGTGGTGGGCGTGGTGGCGCGTCGGCTGACGGGCACGAGCGCGCCGGCCCTGGGCATCGGGTTCGCCGTGCCGATCAACCTGGTGAAGCAGTTTCTGGAGTCTCGCGGGCTCGACGGCGGGCTGCCGCGTCGACTGGTGCTCGGCCCGCCGCAGGGGCTCGAGGCTAAGGGCCTGCATCTGCGGTTTCCGGTGGGCATGGCCGACAGTTCGCCGTTTCGGGCGAGGGTCGAAGCCCTGGCCGGTCCGACGCTGGCCCTGCGCCTCGACCGCTTCCTCTCGCCGTGGGATGCGGCGCGGGTCGCCGACGCCTTCGTCCGCGGCCAAGCCATCGAACCCGTCGTGGCGGCGACATCCCCCGTCGAGCGCCTGCGCCAGATCGGGGGGCATCGCGGCGTGATGGGGCACGTGGCTGGCACCCTGGCCGACGGGACGACGGTGCGGATGGAGTATGCGGTCATCGAGATGGGAGGCGAGCGGATCGTCGCCCGCTACGTCGGCTCCGCGGCGCAACTAGCCTACAGCGCCTCGGTCCTTCGCGCGTCGCTCGCCTCCATTGAGGCGGATCCCCTCCGGCGGGAAAGCCGGATCGGACTCGAACCTGCCGCGTGGGAGGCCTTCCAGACGGCTAAGTCCGGGTCCCCCCTTTCCGGGCTTCCGCTGCCGGCCGGCTGGGTGTCCGAGCCGGAGGGCGCCGCCGGGTGCCCTGGTCTCCCGGTGCCGACCGACGGCGTGTCGGCGTTCGCTCCCAGCGATTTCAGCCGGGTCCTGCGAGCCTCGGCGTTTGAGGGCGCCAGCGTCTCGCCCGGCGCGGCAGCGGCCGCCTGCGGGACGCCCGTCAGGGAGGTCGCGGGGCGCTACCGGCGCCAGGTGGAGTGGTTCGGGACGCGCTACCACGTCGAGGGCCAGTTCATCGCACTCGACGGCCGGGAACTGCTCCAACTCGAGGCCGTTGCCCCAATGGATGGGACGGTGCCGCTGCACGACCTGTTCGCGGCCTGGACGGCCCGGGTCGCTCGGCCGCCCGACGCGCGGGCGGGGCGATAGCCCGGCAGAGTCCGCTCACCCGCCAAGTCTGCGCAGCCGGCTGGCAGCTGCACCCCTCGCTCAGGATGCGTAACGCCGCAGGCGGAGCGGCTCGCGCCCTCCCCGTTTGCGCGCGACGTACCACCACGCCAACCCCCCGAACCACGTGTAGACCCACGAGGGCGAGAGGCGTCTCGCGACCATGTCCTGGGCCTCCTTCGGGATGGGGTGACCCGTCACCAAGGCGGCCGCGGCCTGGTCGAACGCGGGGATCGCACGGGCTAGGGGTGAGTGCTCGATGCGGCGCCCCTCGAGCGCACCGCCCGTGCCGAAGGCCAGCGAGCCCGCCCACTCGACACCCGTGTCGCGGCAGAAGCTCTGGCAGACGGCAACGGCGATCGCGCAGTGATGTGTCTCGGGGAATCCGCACTGCGTGAGGACGGCGAGTCGCTTTGGCACCAGAACGGACCGCGTGTCCGCGGCGGCCGCGTCGGCCCAGGTTTCGAGCAGTCGGGTCACCGGCGCGGGCAGCGTGTCGACGTAGAGCGGAAAGGACAACACGACCAAGTCGGCCCACGCGATCTCCTCCAGGAGCCCCGAGAGGGCGCCGGCCGAGCGGAAAGCCGGCGTGACGCGCTGCAGGCGGGTGGTGGCCCCCAGGCCTTCAAGGCGACTGAGGACGGCCTCGCCGAACGACCGCGAGGCGCTGCGTTGCGGCTTGGGACTGCCAACGAGCAGGAGGGCGTTCATGCGGCGGCCTCCGCGTGCACCAGGCGCCTGGCCAGCGCCAGAGGGTCGTCTTGCGACGTGACGATGGCGACGGCGTGCGACGGGCTGTAAAAGTTGAGGGCGTTGCGCGTGACGAGCCGGGTGAACAACGCCTCGCATTCGGGGTCCGGCTGCGACAGGGTGCCCAGGGCGAGCAGTCGTGGGTAGCCCGCGTACCGCGGGGCGTGGTGGACCTCCCCGCCGACGCGTCGGAAGTGAGGCAACAGCAACCCGATCATCCGGTCGAGGACGGCTTTGGCCAGCGAGCCCCACGTGCCGAACCGGGCGGGCGTCGCGATGGCGAGCGTGTCGGCGGCGATCACCTGTCTGGCGAGGGCCCGAGCGTCGTCGGCGATCAGGCACTCGCCCGGCCGCGTCGTCCAGCAGCCGAAGCATCCGTTGCAGGCTTGGACGTTCAGGGTGCGCAACACGACTCGGGTGACCCGGTCACCACGTTCCATCAGCGCGGTTTCGAGAGCGTCGGCCGCCCGCGACGACGGGTGGTCGGGCGAGGGCGAAGCGTCGAGGAGGATGGCGGACATGAGAGCCTTTCTGCGTGGGCGCCGAGCGTCAGGGCGTCGACGGAGATGCGGAGCACCCGCTCGGTGAGGGGCTCGAGACCGCCGACCGCGAACGGGAGCAGACGGAGCGGCCCACCCTTCCACAGCTCCGCGAGCCCGTGGACCAGCGACCACAGGCTCACCGCGATGACGACGGGATCGCCGGGCGGCAGCTGATTCGCCCGCTGGCACGCGCCGACCGCCGTCACCAGGCGCCCCCACGTCGCACCCGGCTCCGGGTGGACCGCTTCGCGCGGATCCGGCCGGGAGGCTGCCGGGGAGGTGATCGCCGCGTAGTAGTCGGCTCGCTCGACCGCAAAGGTCACGTAAGCCAGCCCGATCGCGAGCAGCTGCTCTCTCGGGTCCTCGCCAGCGGCCTCCTGCCGGCGCGCCATGCGTCGGTCCATTTCGTCGAGGCCTTCGCGCGCGAGCGCGCCAACCAGGTCGGCGCGGTCCCGGAAGTGGTGGTAGGGTGCCGCGTGGGACACCCCCAACGCGGCCGCCACTTCACGGAGCGACCAGCCGTCGAGACCACGTGCCGCGGTCAGGCGGAGCGCCTCGTCGAGGAGCGCGCGCCGGAGGTTGCCGTGGTGGTAGGTGTCGGTGGCCGTGCTCATCAGGGCTGAACTTTACAGTGGAAAGTTTACAATGTCAAGATGTGGATGCGCCGCCCGAGGCGCGGGGCCCGGGCGACGCGTCGTTACCAACCGGCCAGCCAGGAGTAGAGCAGCGCGCCAAGGCCGGCAAGGCCGAGCCCGAACGAGCCCAGCCACATGATGCGATGGCGGAGCAGGGCGGCCACGGCGGCCAGCGCGATGGTGATCTGGAGCATGGTGACCGAGATGGCGAGGTGGTGGTGACGGTGCATCAACTCGCCGGCCTCGGCGGTCTTCTTGTCGTGTTCCTTTTCCAACTCGCGCGCCTGGGCCTGGATTTCCTTCTGTTCCGCCTCGTAGCGGTGGATCGTCTCCTCCACCGTCGGCGGGACTTGCTTGCCGAGCACCTCGTAGGTCGTCTTCATCCCGGTCGCCACCGCGGCCTTCACGCCTTTGGCCTGGTAGTACGCCCACTGGTCGGAGGCCTTGGTCTGCAATTCCCCCGCCTCGGTTTTCAGGAGCAGGGCCTCGTTCGCGGCGCCGCCCGCCAGCAGGGATCCGATGGCGGCGATGGCCGCGAAGAACGCGGTCGTCACGGCGATCCAGCGGACCAGATTGCCGGATTCCTTTTCAACTTCCTCGGCGACGGCCTCCCTGAGATGGTCGAGGTCGACTTCCTGTTCCTCGGGCATTCAACACTCCTCGTCTGGGTGGCGAGCCCGCCACGTCTGTTGACACGTCCGGTGCAGCCTATGATCGCACAAGCTGAGCCGGATCAACCTGTCGAGCGTCGCGAGCCGGGCCCCGGGGGCCACCACCCGAGTGCGGCGCCGGCCCGACGGGCCAGCCGCGGGCTGGCGGCTCGTGGTCGAGCCCGAGTCGACCCCCGGCCTGCCGGGCGGCGGTGCCTGTGCCCACGGCCGCCGCCAGGGCCCTGGGCGCCGCCGTGGCCACCGCACGGAACCGCCGGTGGCTCATCGCCCGGAGCGACCTGCGACGGCGATTCACCGCGTGTAGCGGCCACTCGGCATCCGGACCGGTCCCGCGTGGAAGAACTTCTCGGGCGTCATGACGCCGTCTGTCTTGAAGACCATGCCGTTCTTCATGACGAACTGCACGTTGCGCAAGGCGTCGATGTCGGTGAGCGGGTCCCCGGCCACGGCGATGATGTCGGCGAAGAACCCGGGCTTGATCGGGCCGCGGTCCTTGATGATGTCAGCCGCCTTGTAGCCGTTGATGGTGATGGCGCGAAGCACGTCGGCGTTCGGGATCTGGGCGGCCTTCCACGTCAGGAGGAAGTTGATCGTGAGGTCCCCTCTGGTGAGGAATTCGCCCGTCTTCGCATCCTTCATTCGCTCGTTCCAGTAGTCGAAGTCGGTCGAAAAAGTCAGCGGCACCTTCTTCTCCCAGGCGTCGTGCAGGCTGTCGACCGCCTGTTTGAACGCCGCCTCGCTGCCACGGTAGTTGGTGAAGGGCGTGTCGGTGCCGTTCAGAAAGATGCCCTTCTCGGCCATCTGCCGATGGTGCTCCGGTGTCAGCGCATTCCCGTGCGCGATGATGTAGATGCCGGCGTCAATCGCCCGCTGGGCCCCCTCTGGGGTCTGGACGTGGCCCTCCACCTTGCACCCGCCCATTGCCGCCTCGCGAATCGCCAGCTTGATGTCCTCGACCGAGTAGCCCCACGGTTTGCAGTCGATGCACAGCTTGATCGTGCGTGCGCCAAACAACATGTTCTCTCGGACGGCGCGCTGAATCTCGTCCGGGCTGTTGGCGTCGATGTACTCCGGGTACATGATGTTGTGGTACTTGTACATCTCGGGCGTCGGCCAGTACTGGCCGCCGGTGCTGCCGATCATCGGCCCCGACGGGATCACGGTCGGTCCCGGCATCCACCCTTCCTCGATGGCCTGCCGGACGGCGACGTCCGCGTAGAGCGCGTTGTTCCCCACGTCGCGCACGACCGTGAACCCGGAGTTGAGGAGTTGGATGGCGTTCGACGCTCCTTCAACGGCTCGCAGGGGCGAAGATTCCATGATGTAGGTCAGGTAGTAGTAGTCGTTCTCCGGCCGCTCCTTGTAAGTCAGCGTCATGTGCGTGTGCGCATCCACGAGGCCCGGCATGACGGTCAGTTTCGAGAGGTCGATGACCGGGGTGCCAGGCGGGATCGGGACGTTCGATCCCACCGCCTTGATCCGCTCTCCCTCGATCAGGATGACTTGGTTGGTGGCCACTGTGGCGGTTTCCGGGTCGAGAAGCCGCCCCGCCTTGATCGCCGTCAGTGGGGCCGCTGGGTGGCCTGGCGCCTGGGCGCCCGCCACACCTGCCACCATCCACACCACGAGCTGGCACGCGAGACCGATGCGCGTAGACATGCGTTCACTCCTGGAAGACGGAACATGGACCTGCCAGGTCACGGGCGGGCTGACGGTATGCCTTCGGCGCGGCGTTGTCAATCGCGCGCCCGTCGTTGCTAGGCGGCCGCGCGACTGACGGAGTACTCGAGGCGGACTATCCCGGTCTTGTAGACGAGGTGGCCGGTCAGGCGCAGCCTCGCTCGGTTCGCCGGCACCGCGAGGAACGGAACCCCTCCGCCCAACAGGACGGGCTCGATAGCCACCTCCACGCTGTCCACGAGCCCGGCGTCGAGGAACCGGTTGAACAGCTCTCCGCCACCGAACAGCCAGAGGTCTTTCCGGGAACGGGCGCGTAGCGCCGCCACCGCCTCCTCGACGCCCTCGCTGATGACGGTGACCTCGGGATAGGGTTCCTGACGCAGCGTCGTCGAGAAGACGACGGTCCTCATGCCGGGCATAGTCGTGCGGTTGGCACGGACCATCGTCTCAAAGGTCCGCCGCCCAACCAGGAGCGTGTCGAACTGCGCGACCAGCGCTCCGAAGTCCATCTCCGGGTCCATGACGATCCAGTCCGCTTCACCGTTGGGGCCCGCGATGTACCCGTCCAGGCTCATGGCCACCGCGTACCGAATCCGTGCCATCCGCCCCCTCCAGTCGTCCGCTCCGGCGCCCGGCACGCATGAGCCGCACGCCACCATGTGCCAGTCCCAGGAGGTGATGCCGCCCGTTCTGCGCAAAACGCCGTACGCATGAGTGGCCCTTCGGCCGCACCATCGACGGGCCGCCGATCCTAGGCCGGCCCCCGCTTTCCACTGGGCCGTGTCATCGTATATATGACGTCGTCCAGCACGAAGACGAGCCGCCCCTTGCTGTCGAGGTGATAGTCGAACGTGCCGGTGTCGCAGTCAACGCGCAGCGTGGGCGCCTCCGGCGGTCCGAGTCCGAGGCTCCTCGCGAGGGCCGATTCTCTTCCCGACGGCAGGGAACCCTGAAAAAGGCCCTTCGGCGGGATGAGGACGGTGCCGTAGGTAGCGTGGGCGCACCCGACCGGCGACGGCCCCCGGACCCGGCTGGCCTCGAACGCGATCTGAGAGGGCAGGAGCGGAGTTTCCGCCTTGGTCAACCGGTGCGGTGGCGTCCAGGGGGCGGCGGCTGCATCAACGACCCGCCACACGCCCGCAAACATCAGGTCGGGGGACGGCCCCATCGGCTGGGCATCGCCGCCAGCGGCCGAGCCAAGCAGCAGGAAGCCCCCGCCCACGGCGACGAGGCACCCGAGGGCAAAGACCCGTCCGCCGGGCCGCGGCCCGTACCACGAACCCAGGAGTGTGACTCGCATCCCGTGCCCTCCTCGTTCGCACGTCCTTTTCCGCGCCGACACGTCGCTGGGGCATTCTCGCACACCCGGTGGCGGGGTGTCGGAAGCCCAGCCGTAACGGCCCTGCTATAATCGGCGTCGCTCCGCGCGGTCGTGGCCAGCGTTTCTCGCACCGACGTGGCGTGCCTGGCGAGCGTGAGAGACCGGCGACCTACGTGCAGATCCGCGTCGCGGGGGCGACCGATGAACTACCTGTTCGTCAAGGCGGTGCTCGCGTTCCTCGTCTTGCCTGGGCTCGTCGGCTACGTCATTCCCTGCCTGATCGGCACACGACGAGCCTCGACAACGCCACTCGGCTGGCTTGGACTCGGCCCGTTGATCCTGGGGAGCGCGCTGTTGTTCTGGTGTGTGCGCGCCTTGTACCGGGAGGGCCGCGGCACGCTCGCTCCGTGGAACCCGCCACGCCACCTCGTCGTCTCCGGCGTGTACGGGCTGTCGCGGAACCCGATGTATGTCGCCGTCGTGCTCGTGCTGTGGGGTTGGGCCGTCTGGTTCTCGTCGCGGGCCCTCGTCGTCTACGCGTTGGTCGCGATGGTCGTCTTCCACCTCCGAGTGGTGCTCGCCGAAGAGCCGTGGCTGGCTCGCCGGCACGGAGAGCGGTGGATCGGATATCGGGCGCGCGTGCCGCGCTGGCTGGGGGCCCGCCAGGTGGTCGGTCGCCGCGGGACGCCGCCACGCTGACGCCCGAGGCGTGCTGGCCTGCCGAGTCCACGCCGGCGCCCCGGCCGCTCGATCCAGGCGCCCGCATCTGCCTGAACCCCGGGTATGCACCGACTCCGACCACACGCGCCAGATGACCAGGCTTGACCTGACCGCTCTGTACGTCGTCGGCTTGATCGCCGCCGAAGCCCTGCGTGGGCTCTGGCGGCTGCGCCGAAGGCGGACCGGCCGGACTCGCCGCGGCCCCACCGGAATGTCGCGGCGCTGGGAACAGCTGGTCCTCCTCGCGATAGCTGTGGGCATCTGGCTGCTCCCCCTGACCTACGCGCTCACGCCATGGCTTCACTCCTTCGACTATGCGCTGCCCGTCTGGGCCGGGTGGGTGGGCGCGAGCGTGTTCGGAGTGTCGCTGGGAGTTCGGTCGGCGGCGCACCGGCGTCTGGGAACGCAGTGGTCAGGCACCCTGGCGACCGCGCCGGAGCAGACCTTGGTGACAGACGGGATCTATGCGCACGCCAGACACCCGATCTATGTGTCGCTGGTGGGATGGGCGGCGGCCCAGCCGCTGCTCCTCCAGAACCTGCTCGCCGGGTTCGGCGGGGCGGTCGCCGTGGCGCTGATCTGGCTGGTCCGCGTGCCTCGCGAGGAGGCCATGATGCTGGAGCGATTCGGGGACGCCTACCGACACTACATGGCGCACACGGGACGGTTCCTCTCGTAGACCCGGCCGCGAGGCCCCCGCCCCACGCCCACGGCAGGACGCGCGACGACCGGGACCACTCCCACGTCGCGACACCAGGTGTCCGCGGGGCGGGAGGGATGCCAGTGCTCCGCACGGGCGTTTTCCGCTCGCGTCTCACCCGGCGACCCCTGCCGGCACCGTCCCCCGGCCGTGCGGCGCCAGCGGGTTGCGCGCCTGGGGGCGTCACGTTGGGGGGCGCGTGCGCCAGTCCTTGGCCTGTCTGCCGACCAAACGGCCAGCCGAACCGTGTCTGATGAGGCGCCACGCCGAGCGACCCTGCAATCGGCGTACGGGCGAGAAGCAGGCGGGTTGGCCTGACCGTTCGCTGCGATTCCGCAGCCGCGGGACATCCGTTCCGCGCCACGTCCTCCCAGGCGTGAAGGAGGTTGCATGAACACGACACACCCGACCGCTGCAGCGGTACGGATCTCGATGGTCCTGTCGTCGTTGGCTGTGGTCGCCGCCCATCCCGCCGTGCACCCGGCCGCGGCGGCGCGCCAGGCCGGTATCTACATCGCGGCCGCCGGCGCCGACGGCGGGGAGAATCTCCACCTGATCGTTGGCGCCAGACCGCATGAGGTGAAGACCCCCGTCATGGGCAAGATGATGCTCTCGGGCGGTCTGCTCAAGCCGTCGATGCTCCTCGTGCTGGCCGGTCCCACCGCCGACGTGCGCGTCGCGACCCCGACGCCGGCGTTCTACTTCTACTTCGACACGGCACCCGCGGAGCGCCCGAGCGATCCCATGGCGGCGATCAGCCAGATGATGGGTGGGGACGGGATGCCGCAAGGCGCCAAGACCGCGGCCGACTTCACGCTCGTACGCCTCACGCTGACCGAGGAAGGACGCCAGGCCAATCTCGGAAAGCTCGGGTCCACCAGCGCCAAGCCCAAGGATGCGATCGAGTGCGTGCAGGAGCGGCTCGCGCAGGGCCAGTACCGACTCCGGCCAAAGGACCCGCTGCCGCCTGGCGAGTACGCGTTCTTCTTCACCAATGCCATGGGGGCGGCAGCCGGCGCAGGGTCTGCGTGGGATTTTGGCATCGACACCACGAAGTAGGTCGACCGAGCGGGGTGCCTTCGAGCACGGAACGGTGAGGCGACGGTCGGGCGCCGGCAGAGGGGTGTCGCGCGGCGACAGGCGCCTTCCGCCGTCCGCCGCGGCCCTGAGAGACGCGGGACCGTTGGCGCGCCTCACACCTTGAGGACGTCGTCCTTCCGTGCAACGGCCGCGTAGAGCGCGGGAGCCATGAAGATCGACAGAAACAGCCGCGAGATGAGGCCGCCGACGACGACGATCGCGAAGGGCTTCTGCGAATCGCTCCCGATGCCGGTGGACATCGCCGCGGGCAGCAGGCCGAAGCAGGCCACTAGGGCGGTCATCATGATCGGTCGGAGCCGCAGCATCGCCGCCTCGTAGGTGGCGGTGACGATCTCATGGCCCTCCCGCCGCAGCTTGTTGATGAACGAGTACAGGATGACACTCGTCTGCACGGCGACGCCGGTCAGCGCCAGGAAACCGAGACCGGATGATACGCTGAAGTTCGTGCCGGTGAGCTTGAGCGCCAGCAGGCCGCCGACAGGCTCCGTCACGAGCACGCTGAAGACGATGATGATCGGGAACTTGAGATTGCCGTACAGCGCGAACAGGATGAGGAGAATCAGGACCAGCGTGAGCGGCATGATGACCTTCATCTGCTCGCGCGCGGCCAGGTAGTCCTTGTACTCACCGCCCCAGTCGAAGCGGTAGCCGACGGGCAGCCGGACGGCTCGCTGGACCTCCTCGCGGGCCTGTCCGATGGCGCCGGCCAGGTCGCGTCCGTCGACGCTGAACTGCACGCCGATGTACCGCTCGTTCCCCTCGCGGTAGATGAAGGACGCCCCGTTGTCGACGTCGACCCGACAGAACTGGCTGAGCGGCAGGTTCTGGCCGTCGGGCGTGGTCACGAGCAGGTTGCGGATGACGTCCGCGTTGCGGCGGAACGGCTCCTGCATCCGCACGACCAGGTCGAACTGCCGCTCGCCTTGGATGACCTGCGACACCGCCGACCCGCCGATGCCCGCCTCGATGAGCGTATTGATGTCGGCGACGTTGAGGCCGTACCGCGCGATCGCGTCGCGGTTGGGTTCGATGACCAGGCTCGGCTGGCCGAGCTCCCGGACGATGGAGACGTGCTCGATGCCCCGCACGCCCGAAATGACCCGCTTGACCGCGTCGGCCTTCTCCTCGAGCGTTCGCAGAATCCGGCCCGAAGATCTTGACGGCGAGCGAGCTCTTCAGCCCGGTCTCGGCTTCGTCCACCGCGTCCTCGGCCGGCTGCGTGTGATTGAAGATGACCCCGGGAAATGCCGCCAGCTTCTCGTCGATGGCTTCGATCAGCTGCGGCTTGGTTCGGATCGAGCCGGTGTGCCAGGCCGGGTCGTCGTAGGGCTTGAGACCCACGTAGAATTCGTTGTTGAAGAAGCCCGTCGGGTCGGTACCATCGTCCGGGCGGCCGAGCTCGTTGGCCACCGTGGTCACCTGCGGGAAGCTCCGCAGGATCGCGCGAACTTTGGGCGAGAGTTTCGCGGCTTCCTCCCACGAGATGGTGTAGGGGGTCGTGGCGCGGATCCAGAGCGCGCCTTCGTCGAGGTGCGGCATGAACTCCGCGCCGATGAACGGGATGAGCAGCAACGACGCGGCGAAGACCCCCAGGCACACCATGACGGTCGCCAAGGGGCGCTGCAAACAGACCTTTAGCAGCCGCCCGTAGGCGTTGCGCACGCGCTCGTAGAGGCGGACGTTCGGCTCCCGGACGTTCCGCGCGAGGAAGAGCGAACAGAGCACCGGCAGGAGCGTCAAGGTGAACAGCAGCGACCCGACCAGCGCGAAGGACATCGTGCTGGCCATCGGGTGGAAGAGTCGTCCGGACGGCCCGGTCAACGCATAGATGGGCAGGTACGCCGCGATGATGACGGCGATGGCATAGAAGATCGGCCGCTCGACGTCCCGGGCTGCCGCACGAATGATGTCCACCACCCCGCTCCGCTGGTCGGCGTGCGCGGCTACCTCGCGGAAGATGTTCTCGACCATCACGACCGCAGCGTCGACGATGATCCCGAAGTCGATCGCGCCGATCGAGAGCAGGTTCGCCGGGATGTTGCGCCAGTCCAGGCAGATGAACGCGAACAGGAGGGAGAAGGGGATCGTCACTGCCACGATCAGCGCCGAGCGCGCGCTCAGGAGGAACAGCCCGAGGACGAGAAGGACGAGCACCATGCCGCGCACCAGGTTGGCCTCGACCGTCTTGGTGGTTTCCTGGAGCAGGTCCTGGCGGTCGTAGTACGGCACGATCTTCACGTCGGGCGGGAGCACCCGCTCGTTGAGCTCCTTGGTCAGCTGCTCGACCTTCTTCAGGACCACCTGCGCCTGTTCGCCCGTCCGCATCAAGATCACGCCTTCGACGGCGTCGTCTTGGTCGACGTAGCCGAACTCCCCGAGTCGCGGCGCGTAGCCGGTCACCACCTCGCCGAGGTCGCGGACCCGAATCGGGATGCCGCCGCGGGCCGCGACGACGATGTTGCCGATGTCATCGGTCGTCTTCACGAGGCCGAGGCCGCGGACGTAGTAGAACTGGCCGCCTTGTGTGTAGAAGCCACCCCCGGCGTTCGCGTTGTTGGCGGCGACCTGCTGCATCACCTGCGACACGCTCACGCCCCGTGCGAACAGCCGGTACGGATCCAGCAGGACCTGGTACTGCAGCGTCGCGCCACCGAAACCGGAATCGTCCGCCACCCCCTGAATCGCCCGGTACCGGCGCTCGAGGACCCAGTCCTCGATCGTCTTCAGCTCCAGGGGCGCGCGGTCCGGGCTCTGGATGACGTAGCGGTAGATCAAGCCGCTTGGGCTGAACAAGGGCGAGATCACCGGGGTGACGCCCGAGGCCAGCTGCGCGTTGGGCAGCCGCTCGAAGGCCTGCTCGCGGGCAAAGTACGGATCGGCGTCGTAGTCGAAGTTCATCGTCACCGACGACAATCCGTAGAGCGAGATCGACCGCAGCGCATCCAGTTTCGGGATGCCGTTCATCTCGACCTCGATCGGGATCGTGATCAGCCGCTCCACCTCCTCCGCGGCGTGACCCGGCCACTGCGTGACGATCTCGACGTGGGGCGGCGACAGGTCGGGGTAGGCATCGATGGGCAACTTGCCGAAGGAGATGACACCCCAGACGCTGAGCGCGAGGATGGCGATGGTCACCATCAGGCGCTGCGACAACGCGAAGGAGACAATGCGGTCGATCATGGGCTACCGCTCGTAGGTCTCGGCGAACTGCAGGAACAGGCCACCCTCGGCGACGATCGTGTCGCCAGCTTGCAAGCCCGAGAGGACCTCGAACCACGCCCCGCGCTGGGCGCCGACCCGGACGGAAGTGCGGGCGAAGCGTCCCGGTTGCACCTCGCGGTAGACGATCGGGAGGTTCTCGCCGGTGTAGAGGACCGCCGAGGTCGGCACCGTCACGACGTTGTGGCGGGTTGAAGTGTGGATGACGAGCTCGACGAACTGATCTTTCTTGAGCACGCCAGCAGGATTGGCCGTGACCACGCGCACCGGGGTGGTCCGCGTGGCCGGATCGAGCATGGCACCGACGTACGACACCGTGCCGCGAAAGGGCATGGGCGAGGCCTGGAGACGCACGTCGACCGGGTTGCCCGTGGACACGACCGGGACGTCCGGGTCGTGCAGGTGGCCCTGTACCCAGACCGTCCTCGTGTCGCTGATGAGGAAGCAGGTGGTGGTCGCTGCCTGCACAAGCTGCCCCGGCAGTACCAGCTTCTGCACGATGACGCCGGCGATGGGTGCCCGGACCGCCATCTCGGTCCCGATCGGCACGTTTTGCCGCTGGGCCTCCTCGATCTCTCTCGCCGTGACCCCGAAAATGCGCAACGCCTGCAAGCCGTTCTGCACGTCCGTGAAGGCGTCGTTGTAGTCCGCCTGGGCGGACTCGAGATCCTTCGGCGCGATCACATGATGGGCCAGCAGGTCTGCGCTCCGGTCGAGCGTGCGCTTCGACAGGTCGAGCCGATTGGCGGCCTTCTTGTACGTGGAGACCGCGCCGGCCAAATCAGGGCTCGACACGTAGAGCAGGGGTTCGCCCGCCGCCACCCGATTGCCCAGATCGACGACGATGCGAGAGATCGGCCCGCTCACCTGGGTGATGGTCTGGGTGGTGTGGTCGGCGTCCCAGTCCACCGTGCCCGTTGTCTGGACGTCCGTCGTCCAGGTCGTCACGCCGAGGCGTATCAAACGCAGCTGGGACAGCTGGGCTGGGGCCACCGTGAATAGCGCAGGGCGATCGGCGGCGCGCTGGTCGGTGTCGGCACGGGGCGTCTGGCTGCAGCCGGTCGCCAGCAACACGAGGGGCAGGAAGACAGCAGCCGGTTTCACTGGAGGACCTGCTTTCCGACCACGAAGTTGACTTGCTCGATGCTCGTCATCCAGGCGGCGACCGCCTGGCGATAGGCGAGCTCAGTGGCCCGGTACGTCCGTTCCGCGTCGAGCAGGTCCAGCAGACCCGTCGCGCCCCTGGTATACGCGTAACGGCTGATCTCACGCGACTGGCGTGCCTGCTCCAGGTAACCGGACTCGTAGAGGGACACGACCTTTTCGTTCGTGTTGAACGACGCCTGCGCGTTGACGACATCGGTCAGGACCGAGATCCGAGTGGCCGACTCTGTCTCGCGGGCCTGGTCCGCGGCGAACCGGCTGCGGGCGACCTCGCCTTGGTTCCGGTTGTGGATGGGGATCTCGAACGACAAGCCGAACCCGAGCCCATTCATGGGCCCGCTGCGGTCGGTACTCGACCTCCCAGGTCACATCGCGGACGCGGTCGGCCTGCGCGAGGCTGAGCGTGCTGTCGGCCACCTTGGTGCCGACCCGGGCCGACTGGAGGTCGGGCCGAGCGGCGAGGGCCTCGCGCTGCAGGACCTCGAGCGAGACCGCGGTGGGCCGATGCGCAAGCTCGCCGGAGATGTCGAAGTCCTCCGCCACCGTGTCGTACCCCGCGAGCTGGCGGAGCGACGCCTTGGCCTGAATCAGCGCGACCTCCGCGGCCGACACGTCCTGCTCGAACTGCAGCTTCTGCAACGCGATCTTCAGGTAGTCGCCCTCTGCCAGATCGCCGCTTGATGCCCGGCGTTTGTTCAACTCGACGACCTCGGTGAACTCCTTCAGATCCTGTTGCGCGAACTCGAGCGTGGCCTTCGCCAGCAGGACGTTCACGAAGGCCTGGCCGACCTGGAACCGCACCTGGCGCTCGGCGTCGTCCACGGTCCGGGCCGTCATCTCGGTGGTGTCCCGTGCCACCTGGACGCGGCGGTCGCGTTTGCCGCCGCGCTCGAGCAGGTAGCTCACCGACTCGGTGAACGTCTGGTTGTTGGCCAAGTTCGAGAACGTGAGCTGGCCCGGCGTGAAGACCGGGAAGTCCTGGTTGGTTGATGTGAACACCAGGTTCGGCTTGAGGCCGGCCGTCGTCTCTTCGGCGCGTGACTCGTCGATGGTCAGACGTTGCGCTCGAAGCGACTGATTGCGCTGCAGGGCCAGCGCCACTGCCTGGTCCTTGGTCAGCAGGCGGACCGGGGTCGCGGACGACGTCGGAACCTGACCACTGACCGATGCCGGAACCAGGATCGTGAGCACTACGGCTGAGGCGGCGAGACTCGTGTAGTGAGAGGTGAAGAAGCTGTGAGGCATATCAATTCAGGCCCGGCCGTCACTCGCGCGGCCATCAGGGGGTTCGACCGACGAAGGTACAATAAGTATTAAACAGCAAGGCGGGTACCAATTGTCCAGCTGACCAAGCCGGGCCCCAGGACGCGCGACGGGTTGGCACAGCCTCGGCATCGATGGAACTTCGGCTTCCCGCCGCCCGCCCGGGTCCCAGCGCGGCGGGGGCGGCGTCATCGGCAAGTGGCGGCGGGTGTCATCGGCGCGGGACAGTGGCGACCGACTCCGCCGGGTGCAGCCCGGTGATCCGCGGCCTGGGCAACGTCCTTCCAACCTCGGCCAGAGCGACCCGGCCTCGTCTGAGCGTCCCACCGTGCGGAAGGGTTCGGGTCAGCCGCATGGGGGATGCGCGGGTTCGACGTGGGGCCCCCACGCACACCGGGCAATCCTCGCCGCCGCCTTCGGCCGACGCCACCGTGTCGCCACGCCGGGGACGGTCTGGACCGCGGCGGCTCAGGCTGACCCAGCGCTCTCCGCTAGACCCGGCGCACCGGTTGCCGGCTGTCTTTCAGCAACCCAAGTCGCAGAAGGCTCTCGGCGGTCGCGACGAGGCACTCGTCGACCGGCCGCGGCTCCCAGGCCAACACGCGTCTCGCCTTCTCGTTCGTGGCGTTCTTCCGCTTGCCGAGTTCGGGCAGGATCTGTTGGACCGACGGGTCGCGCAGCGCGGCCAGGCGCACCACCCAATCAGGCAGTTGCCGCGAGGGAACTCGCCGCGCTGCGCCGCCCATGCGGTCCTTCAACATCCTGGCGATATCGCGCAGCCACACGAAGCTGCCGGCGACGGCGAGGAACCGCTCTCCCTTGGCGGCCGGGTGCGTCATGGCGCGCAGGTGCAGGTCAGCGACGTCGCGCACATCGACGACGCCGAAACACATCCGCGGGCAGCCAGGCATGGCGCCGTCCATCAGGCGCTGCACGAAGAGGATTGATGTCGAGTAGTCGGGGCCAAGGACGGGACCGAACACGCCGACGGGATTGATGACCGCCAATTCCAGCGGACCGCCTTCGCGGCCGATGAAGTCCCAGGCGGCGCGCTCCGCGAGCGCCTTCGATTTCACGTACGGGCGCACGTCGTCGCCGCTGAGGTCCGACCAGTCCGACTCGTCGAACGGCGTGTCGCGGGGCTTGTGGCCGTAACCGATCGCCGCGAAGGAGGAGGTCAGCACCACGCGCCGGACGCCGGCCTCTCGCGCGACCCGCAGCACCCGGAGGGCGCCCTCGCGTGCCGGCGCGATCAGGTCTTCTTCGTGGCGGGGGATGGCCGAGGGGAACGGCGAGGCCACGTGCAACACGTACTCGCAGCCGGCGACCGCTTCCGGCCAACCCGCGTCCCGCTCCAGATCGGCGGCAACAACCGACAGGCTCGCCCCTGGTTCGGCGCCACCCTCCTTCAGCATCGCGCGGACGTCGGCCTCACGCGGCAGGGTTCGCACCGTCGTGCGCACCCGATGCCCCGCCGCGAGCAGTTGCAGGATGCAGTGGCTGCCAATGAAGCCCGATCCGCCGGTCACGAGAACGGTACTCATGCGGACCCCTCGCTGATCTCGATTGTCCGCCAAGTGGTGACCGGCTTCAACCGTATCGGCCCGCGCGGCCATCCCCGACCGGACCCTGAGGAACCCTGCCGGAGGGCGGGGAGGGTGCCGGCCCGCACGGCGCAGAATGGTCCGGAACGGGCGGGCGTCCACATCGAAGGTCGCACGAGTCGTCGCGGCAGGACGCAGCCGAGGGGGAGGGGCACGGTCCCTCCAGCATCACCCCTGCCGTCGCCCGGCGGATCAGTGGCGTCCAGCCCGACGACGCGGCTATTTCTTCTCGTCTCCCTCCAATGGCCCGGCCTGCTGTTCTCCGAGCACTGCCTCGATCAGTGCCCTGAAGTTTGCGAAGGGCTGGGCGCCGGTCAGGAAGCGAACCGGCTTGAGCCGGCCGGTTGCAGGATCGGAGACGGCCAGAAAGAAGCTGGGGGTTCCAGAGACCCCCGCCGCTTCGGCCAGGGCCATGTCCCTCCGAATGTCAGCGCCGAACCTGTCGGAACCGAGGCACGCCTCGAATCGCTTGGCGTCGAGCCCGAGCGCCGCCGCATGCGAATCCGTTTGGGCAACGGTTTGCGGGTTGGCGAACAAGCGGTCCCGCATCTCCCAATACTTTCCCTGGTCTCCTGCACAGCGGACCATCTCAGCGGCCCGGAAGGCGGCGCTGTGGAGGGACTCGAGCGGGAGGTCGATCACGGCGTACTTCAGCTTGCCCGTCTGGATGTAGGTCTTCTCGATCTGCGGGTACGTCTCACGGACGTAGCGAATGCAGTATGGTCACTGATAATCGGTCAGCTCCACCAGCGTGACCTTTGCACCAGCCCCGCCTTTGACCGGTCGGTTGCCGAGATCGAGGGTCACGCTGGGAGGCGGTGCCTGTCGCCCGCGTAGCGGCGCCAGCAGAGTCTTGATCTCGTCAAGGTCCTTCTGCATGACGTCGACCTGCGTGCGGAGGGCGTCGAGTTGCTTCTGCCAGTCGGGGACCGGGACCGTCGGCGGCTGGGCGGCGGCGGGGTGAGCCAGCCAAACGCCAACCAGAACGAGTCCAAGTGCCACGCTGAGCGGGCGAAATCTCATGCCACCGTCCTTTTCTGGAAACGCATGACACAATAGAGCGTCGGCGGCGCTCCGTCAAGCGGACGGATGCAACGCCACGCGGAGGTCGGCCGGGCTTGGCCTTCCGCGGCCGCGCCCGATCGCACGAGCACCCGTCGGCCGACATCGTTCGAGTGGCGCTTCACCTCTCACTCTGGCCCCCGACGGACTGCCCGATCGCTGCACGCGGGTCG
This sequence comes from uncultured Acidobacteriota bacterium, assembly GCA_963701315.1. Classification (GTDB taxonomy): domain Bacteria; phylum Acidobacteriota; class Vicinamibacteria; order Vicinamibacterales; family Fen-181; genus FEN-299. The sequence goes on from OY969603.1 coordinate 59,088, forward strand.
GCACCTTCGAGCGTCACATGCGCCTGATGGCCGGACCGTCGACGACACGCCTCGCTGCGCTGATTGTGGCATCCTGTCTGGCCGTTCCAACGGTGACCCTGGCGCAGACCGAGGTGCGACCTGGGGATGACCCGCCCGGACAAGGCAGTCTGCCGGACGCGTCGTTCGAGGGCGCGTTTCGCAAGTACACCCCGCCGCAGACCGTCTACTCGCCCTACTACTCCTGGGACGCCAGCATGGGCCTGACCATCACGGTGTTCCGGGCGGGGCCGCGTGCGTTTGAGTTTTCGGGCGTCTTCCAGACCGTCGGGACGGAGAACCTGGGCTCCCGGGTGGGCGTGGGCGGCACGGGCTACCTGCTGAAGTTCGGATACGTTCGCGCCTACTCCGACGACGTGGCCCTCTCGGTGGGGATCGCGCATTTCAGCTCCCACCTGACGCGCGATCTCGACTCGAAGACCGACGAACAACGACGGGCGGGCATCCCGATCCCAACCGTCGTCGATCCGTCGGAATACAACGTCCTCTTCGTCAAGGGACGTTTCACGCTGTCGCGCTGGCCGTTTACGCCGGAGCTCGAAGCCATCGCCCAACCGATCAACTTCCGTTTTAGCCTCCGGCGCGGGCCGTACGTTCGGCCAGTCTACGTCGGCACGCGGTGGCTGCTGCGGCGTGGCCGCCGTGCACTGGTCTTGGCTGAGACGCAACACGAGATCGGCACGAATGCCCTCAATGCCTTCTCCTTGTTGCTCTCACTGCGCGGAGCGAGTCAGCCGGAGGGCCGCGCGCAGATCTTCGTCACCGCCTCCCCCGGCCACAATCTCCACGTCAGCCCCAATATCGGCGCCTTGCGGGACGGCATCGCCGTGGGCATCCGGCTGCGGTTCCGCGGATAGCTTGCGCCACCCAGGGCGACTCGATGTCATCGGCGCCCGCCCCGTCCGTGCACGGCCTGACCAGGAGGGTTCACCGGGGAATCGGGTACGCCGCGATGCACCCGTCGAGGACGGCGGCGAAGAGCCGGCCAACGTCGGCGGCGAGCGAGCCGGCGATCCCGGACACATAGGTGCGCGCTTCCAGGGTGAACGGGTCCCCGGAGGCCGACGCCACGGGTCGATGACGCTTGAAGCGGGCGGCAGAGGGCGCCATCATGAGGTGCAACCTGCGAGGTAGGGTGACGATGACGATGGACACTGCAGAGGAGTCCCTGCGGGACGCGTGGCGTATCAACAACCGCGTGTCGACATTCCTGGTCGAGGGCATCCCCTCGGCGCTCTGGGGCGCATTGCTGCCGGGCCGGTCCCGGAAGACGGTTGGGAGCATCGCGGCCCACCTGCACAACTGCCGCGTCCTCTGGATGCGCAGCCTTGCGTCCTCCACCGGCATTGCCATCCCCGCGCAGGTCGGCGCCACCTCTGCGAAGGCCGAGGTCGTCCGCGCCCTCGAGCGGAGTGGCGCACAGATTGGGCTCATGCTCGAGGCCGGGATCCGGAACGGCGGGCAGTTTCCGGGGGTTGCGAGCGCCTTCTTCTATGGCGCCATGCCGCGCGATGTCATCCTCTTCGTGGGCTACGCGCTCTCCCATGAGGGGCACCACCGGGGTCAGATCCTGATCGCGGCCCGGGCCCTCGGTCAACGGCTGCCGAGAGAGGTGGTCGACGGGCTCTGGCAGTGGTCGACGCGCCTGAAGGAAGCTCGGGGCACGACCAAGGCAGGCGCGCCAAAGGGCTGACGCTTCCCCGATCCCGTGTCGCTGTCGGATGCCGGCCCGCTCTCACGGTCTGCGGATCGCGGAGGGCAGATCGCCCAGGGAATGTTCCCGTTCCTGAGAGCTGCGGGCGACGAAACCCATCGAGGAAGGTCGACGGAAAGGCCTTGACGGCCGCGGCGTCGTGCATGCCCAGCGTTCCTGCAAGGGCCGCCGGTCGGGCGCGCAGCGCCTCGACGGTCTGCCGCTCGCTCAGGCCGCGGGCCCGCGATCCGGATTCTCGCGGCCACCGCACTAGAGGGTCATCGACTCGGAGAAGGTGACTGAGGGGACGGTCTTCCGCAGCGCGAGCGTTTGGTCGAGGACGTTCCGGTCGGCCTTGGTCAGGGGGGTCTGCGCGCGATCTCGGCTGCCGGGCGCCCTTCTCGCGGGCTTGCGCCCTCCGCTCCTCGATCGACGCCAGGTACCGGCACCTGGCTCCGCGCGGCTCAGCGATCCTTTGCGGCAGTAGGGTTCTCGACCGGCAGGCCTCGAAGGACCCAGTCCTCGAATGATCCATCGTAGAGGAGCACCGAGTGCCCAAGGGTGCGCGCCGCGAACAGCATGGCTGTGGCCTGCTGCCCGATGTGACAGTAACCGATCACTGTGTCGCCCGGCTTGACGCCTGCCCGGTCGAAGGCCGCCTCAATCTCCGCCGGACTCTTGAGCCGCGTCCCGGCGCCCACGAATTCGCTGAACGGAGCGCTGAGGGCGCCGGGGATGTGCCCTGCCACCTTCGGCCCGCTCCGCGGGCCTCCCGCCTGCGTTCCGTCGTAGAAGGAGGCTGCCCGCGCATCGACGAGCGCGAACCCCGGCGTGCCTTGGTGTGCCCGGACGAAGTCGGCATCGACGACGATTGGCCGGAGGGTGAGCGGGCGGAGAGTGGCGGGCACGACGGCTGGCGTCTCCGTCGAGGTGGGTAGGCCGGCGGCCTGCCAAGCGGCCACCCCCCCGTCCAACCACGCGACGCGTAAGAACCCGGCGTAGTCGAGAGTGAAGACCGCTCGCGTCGAGGCGGACCACCAGTCGTCAGATTCCACCACGACGACGCGCGAGGTGTCGGACAGACCGAGCGCGGCCAAGCGATCGTGGAGGAGGGCCGGGGGTAACATCTCGAGCGAAAGACCCCGGCCTCCCGCGTCGGTGCCGGCGAGGTCCGAGGCGACGTCGACGAACCGCGCGCCTGGGAGGTGGCCGGCATCGTACGTCTTTCGCTCGCCGACTTGCAGGACGACGAGATCCGGGTCACGCAGGTGCTGGGCGAGCCACGCGGGCGTGACCACGCGATCGTCACGGCCGTGCGCGATGGACTGCGCGGCACCAGTCGCCGCGAGCGCCGCGCACAGCAGCACCGCGAGTGATGTTCTCGTGTGCGTTCTCCGCGGTTCCACGGACCACCCCCCTTCGATCGGCCCTGTTCTTCACTTATAGCACCGGCCGCCCGCCCTCACCAGGCTGTCGGCGCCGGGAGTCGACCAGCCCGTCCGTGGCCGGCGGCGGCGCCGCCTCCAGCTGAGGAGGTGGTTGGCTTCGGGCATCGGCCAGGCGATACACTCGAAGCAGGTTCGCGGCGGTGAAGCCGCCAGTTTGGCCGCGAGGGTCGCGAGTGAAGCGAGACATTCGCCTGCACGGTCTGTCATCCGACCATCATCATGCGCTGACCTTGGCGCAGCAGATCACCGAGGCTGCGCGTCACGGCGATGTGACCCGGTTGCTGGTGACCGAGGCGCGCCGTCGGTTTGACGAGGAACTGTCGCCGCACTTCGCGGTGGAGGAAGAGGAACTGCTGCCGGCACTCGCACGGGCGGGGCGCGGGGATTCTGGTCGACCGAACGCGCGCGGAGCACGGAGCCTTGCGCACCTACCTGGCTGCCGCCGAGGACGGCGACACGCGTCAGTTGGCGGAGTTTGGCACCCTTCTGCGAGCCCACGTCCGTTTCGAAGAACGGGAGTTGTTCCCCGCCTGCGAAGCCCTCGTCGATGGCGACGTCCTCACCCGCGTCGCACAACGCGCTCCCAAGGGGAAAGGCCCGTCGGTACTGAGCGGTCCGGCGGCGTTCCGCGAGTCGGGCGTGAAGCGCACGACACCGAAGGCGTCGGCCCCACTTGGCCGTCATTCGGCGGGTGGGTGCTCGGGCTTCGTCGCGCGTACTTCGAACCGCGACTCGAGGTGATCCACCGAGGCGGCGAATCGCTCGAAGGCGTGTTCTCCAACCTCGCGTCGCTCCAGCTCGTCGAAGTCGCGAGCCAGCCGCTCACGGTCCTCGCTGGCCTGAAATGCCGTGGCAGTGACCCTGGCCAGGCAGTCGTCCTCCTTTGCGATGTGCGACCGAATCAGGCTGATGTACGACCAGGCCTGCTGGACGAACGTTTTTCGCGCGTCGGTATCGTCGTCGCACGCCCGCTCGGCGTCTGCCGCCATACTCCGGACGCGTGTGCGTCCCAATTCGTGCTCGCTGACCAATCCACAGCCAGGGAAGAACGTCTTTTCTTCGATGGCCGGAAAGAGGACGCGTTCCTCCTTCAGGTGGTGCGAGAGGTCGGCGAACTCGTGCAGGAACCGGAGAAGCTCGCGGGCTACTGCCTGGTCCAGTCTCCTCGTGAGCCGGATCTCCTCGCAGAAGCGTTCGAGCACGACGAGCGCTCGCTCGATCAGACGGTGTTCCCGGGCCAAGGCGGCGTACGGTGACTGGTCGGTCAGGCTGGGTCCGGATTCCATGCTGGTCCTCCGACCAACTGGCGGCGCTCAGGGCGGTCGGTTCCATGGTAGCATCGCCCACCTTCGTCCACGGGCGCCAGCGTCGGCATCCGGCTGAGGCGGCCTGCGCCGGGGCCATCGCGTGGTGACACGGCGTGGTCGCACCAGCTTCGTGGACACCATCCGGACGGGACTCTGGCCTCTGGACCCCCGTTGCACCGCCAAGACGGCGGCAGCCCCACGGCTCGGCGCGGCTAGGCACGGTTCATCGTCTGAAGCAGCACGCCAAGGCGGGGGTGGTTCCGGATCGGGTCGGGGAACGGGAAGGTCCTGATGGACGTGATGCCTGGGTCGCGCCCGTCGATGGCCCGGGCGGACGCCCGGCCGTTCAGTGAGTCGACGACGTCCGACGTAATGGCCATTCCCGTCACCGGACACCACCGGGTGCCCCGCATTCACCGCGGAGCGACATCGGGGTCTGCCAGGTGTTCTGACTTCCACCGCATCGCCATCAGTATGCGGTGGTATCCGCTTGGGTGGTCGTAGAAGAGACACTCCTCCAATGGACCAGGCGCGAGCTTCCGGTAATCCGCCAACTTCAGCGCCACCTGCGCGAAGCCGTCCGGCTGGCGAGCCGCGTTGAGGCCGAAGATGTCCGCCTCGGTCTCGGTCGTGCGCGTGATCGTGTTGCTGGCGGGCGTGGCCAGCAGGAAGAACAGGCTCAGTACGACGATCAACAGTGGTAGCCCTGCCACGTCGTCCGGACCGCGGACACCCCACCGCCGCCCCCATCGGGCACAGGCCTTCCCGTAAGCCCAGGTGGTGACGGCCAGTCCCACGGCCACCAGCAGGCTGATGTAGATGGTCAACTTGTACACGTGGTTGAGCACGTAGTGACCGAGTTCGTGACCCATGACCGCCTGGATCTCGGCCGGTGTGCAGCGGTGCAGGAGGTTGTCATTCAGCGACACGCGGATGGTGTTGAACGCGCCGCTGACATTGGCGCTCACCCGCGTGCTCTGCCTCGAAGCGTCGAACTGGTAGACGTTGTCGACCGGCACGCCATTTGCGCGCGCCATCGACAGAATGGGCTCCCGGATCCGAGCGTCGCTCAGGGGTTTGTAGGTATTGAACAGCGGCGCGACGAACACAGGCCAGATGACCATGAGCAGGCAGAGCAGCACCGGCGTGGCCGCCGCGGCCGCCACCCACCAGCGACGGGGGAAGCGACGGATCGCCGCGTACAGAAGTGCGGTCACGGGGCTGAGGACCACGAGGGTCACCACCAGCGACTTCACGTCGTCGAGGAACCACGCCCCGGCTGTCTGGGTGGACAAGCCGGTACTGGTGCTCGCGGATGAACTCCACGTAGAAGCTCCACGGCAGTCCGACGACCCACAGAAGCACCAGCATCGGGACGGCGAAGCACACGGCCTGAAGGAATCGCCGTCGGAAGATGCGCTCGGCTAGGTTTCGAAGGAGTGCGACAACGCCCAGTCGGTAGAGCAGCCAGGTCAAGAAGGCGGTGATGAGCGGCTCCCACAACAGAAGCCAATACCCGCCTTCGAAGTACGCATCCGACCGCTGATGCTGTGCCGCCGGCACCGAGGCCAAGACTCTCTGGGTTTCGGCCAGCGGATTCGAACCCCTGGGCCGAGAGCCCCACCGCCGCACCACCGACGGACAGGGCTACGAACAGATGTTCCAACATCACGCCCTCCCGACCAGTCGGCCTCACCCCGCCAGACGCCGCGAGCGTCTCGTCCCCAAAAGGTCTAATTCTGACGGTGCGGCGGAACCGGCTAGGGTCGAGCCGCCGCGCCATCATCGCGCGACATTCTACCTCCTGTGTGCTTCAATGGTGGGCCACCGAGAGGACGGCCGATGTCGACCCACGAGCAGAGAGCACTGGTCAGCGAGTACATCGCCTGGGTGTGGAACCAAGGCGACCCGACCGCGCTTGAAGAGCTGACCGCTCCATCGTTCTCGTACCGCCTTGGCGACCAACCGCCCCGCGACCGGAAGGCGATGCGCGAATTCCTCGAGAGCACGAGAACTGCATTCCCTGACTGGCGCGTCGACATCGCGGATCTGGTCCTCGGCGAGGAACTCGTCGCTGTCCGCTGGGTCGGAACGGTCACGCATCAAGGGCCCTTCTACGGCATCCCACCAACGGGCCGTCGAATCCGCGTGAGCGGCATCAACCTGTATCGGATCGCGGACGGCAGGGTCTACGAGGAGTGGGAGCAAACGGATTCACTGAGCATGTTGCGACAACTGGGTGTCCTCCCGCCAGAACCACCGGCTCTCGCGCCTGACGCGGGCCGGTGAGGGCTCGCGCAGCAGTACGCGCCCGCCCGTCGCGAGCCGAGACGGGCGGGCGCGGCGTCCTCTTCCCAGCCCTCACCGTGGGAACGCAACGCCCGCTGGCTCTCGAGCGGCCAGCAGCAGCCGCGGCGGTCAACGTGCTGCGTCTCGTCACGCGGTCCGACGGCTCGACCGGCGCTGGAGGCTATTTCGGCCCAGCGGTCCGGCCGGCCGGGCGTCGCGGGAAGACGACACCGCCCACCCGGACCTGGGTGGCGACACCATTTGCGCCCCGAGTGAAGACGATCGTCTCGTTCTCGTAGAGCCCGTGGGCCGGATACCGGAACACATCGGTCGAGACCTGTTCGAGCGACTCACGGTCGAACCACTCGATGAGACACATCAACCGACCGTCACGCGCGTTGATGAACAGGATGTCGTGGTCCCACCCGTAGTCGCCGATCAGGCCCTTCCACGAGTCCGGGATCACGGCGGCTGTCTGCCCTGTGGTGCCGCGCTTCAGCACCACGCCGCCGACCGTGATGCGATCGTCTCCGGGGACGATCCTGGCGCCGTATCCAATCCGGTCGTCGACCACCATGGTGTCGTTCAGCTGTCGCAGCCGCAGCTGATAGCCTCCCCTGACGCCTCGCAGGTACAGTTCGCCGTGCTCTTCGACGAGGTCAATCGCGTCGTCGCCGTCGCCGTATCGCCCCGCTCGCCGGTGCATCACCGCTGCGGGAATTGGTGAAGTCGTTTCGATGGCCCGCGGCACCTGCTTCGTCTTGGCAGCGTGCATCTGACGGAGCGCCTCGTTGGCGATTCGCGCGGCGACGGCGTTGGCCGAGTCCATGGTCGTCACCACGACGGCACCGATTCCGTCCTCGGGCATGGCATCGACCTCGGTTGCGAACCCGTAGATGGCGCCGGCGTGGCCCACGACCCGGTGGCCGTTGATCGTGCTCAGCACGAATCCGATCCCGAATGGCGACCCGGGGCCGAACTGCGGGGTCCACATCTTCTCCAGGGTCTCGGGCTTCACCACCCGCTGCCCGTCCGGGGCCTGTCCGTGGTTCAGCAGGACCATGATGAAACGAGCCAGATCGATGGGCGTAGAGTACATGCAACCAGCGGGCGCCATGCCTAGCTCAAACGTCGGTGCGACGAACGGCGGCCGCTCGTAGCTCCACATGTAGGCCTTCGCCAGCTGCTGCCGGATGGCGGGCTCGGGTTCAAACGAGCTGCTACGGAGCCCGAGCGGTCGGAGCACCGCGTCCTTCAGATACCTGGCGAACGGCTGCTTGTTCATGTACTCGAGCGTGTAGCCGACCACGCCAACGGCGGCGTTCGAGTACTTGGTGTGGGTTTCGGGCTCGTACACGAGCGGGTACCCGTTGATGCTACGCACCGTATCGGCCAGTGTCGGTCCGGTTGGATCGAAGTAGTGGCCGACCGGAGGCTCGCGCATCAGGCCGGACCGGTGCGACATCAGTTGTCGCAGGGTAATCGGCTTGCCGAACTGATTCGCCGGCTTGAACTCCGGGAGGTAGCGCTCGACGGGCGCGTCGAGGTCGATCCGTCCCGCCTCGACCATCTGCATGATGCCGATGTCCGTGAATAGCTTTGACACCGATCCGATCCGATAGACGGTCGTCGCCGTCGCTGGGATCTTCCGATCGGGATCCGCGAAGCCGAACCCGCGCGCCCACACGATCTCACTGCCGTCGACCAGGGCGACCGAGAGAGCCGGCAACTGTTTGTCGCGGACTTCGTGCTCGATGAAGGGCTCGAGCGCGGCGACGGTCGCCGCGTAGTCCTTGCGCGGCGGGACCGTGGGAGGATCCGTTGTGACCGCCCACAGGCTCGATATCAGCATGGCGCCCGCAACGACGGTCGTTGACGCCCTCTTCCTCAGGAATCCGGAATCCCCGCCGACCATGAAGCCTCCTTCTGGACCGACCAGCGGTCGGCCACGGTTGCCTGGTGGCGGCACCTCGTGACCGTTTTGAAGACGATGTCGGCCGCACCGGGCCTTCGCGCTCCCGCGACGCTCCCTCTGCGATAGTCCGCAGGGCGTCGACCATTCGACGTCGCTTCATGCGACGTTTCCGCGGATACCGCGCGAATCATACACCCTGCGCAGTGGGGTGGATGGGCAGCGCTGCGGCGGGCCGGGTGCCCGTGGCGGTCGTAGAAGCTGTAACCCTTGGGGTCGAGATCACGAGGACGTGCAGGCAACAACTGGGAGGAGCGGATCGGCCCTCGCAGTGCGGTGCGCCGAAGAACGGACCCTCCGGCGTTCTCTCAGGCGAGGCGGGCATCAGGCGCGGGCTCACCGCGAGGATCCCCGGCCGCCATCGTCACTACCTGCCCGCTACGGGAGACCGAGCGCGCGCTGCAGCCGGCGGTGGAGCCCACGAAGCGGCTCGTCATTCGTCCGCAGGAGACGCCTCGGCGGCCGCAAGCGCGCTGAGGCTCAGGCGGTCCGCAGGCGGCGTTCCACGAATGAGCGCGGTTCGAGGGGCCGGCCGCCCGGAAACCGGCGAGCCTCGCGGCGGGACGTCCACAACACCAGGGGGCCGGCGAGGCGCGCCACGATCGATGCCGCCGCGCCGAGCTCGCGCTGGATCTCGAGGCGCAGATCGCGGATGCGGGCCGAGACCTCGCGGTTGGTGTCGGCCAGGTACTTCTCCATCGCCCACAGCGCGGCGACGTACCCGCCGCGCAGCTGGCTGGCCTCCAGCTCGACCCGCGCCCGCACCCGCGCATCGCTGTCGCGTCGATACGCCTTCCATCCTTGGAACATCGTCCGGATCATGCGGTAGAGGCTCGGCCCATTCCGGTCATAGTCGAGGCGGAAGGCCTCGTCGAGGAGCGACTTCGATTCGTCCCGGCCGATGGCCGGGTGAACGAAGTTGAACTTGTACTGGCCGTGGATATCGGCGAGATCGACGTCGAGCAGCCGGCCCTCCCGCTCGACCTCGCGGTACAGCGGAGTGCCGGGGACCGGGGTGTAGAGCATGAACTGGTGGCAGTCGGCGTCGTGGGCGACGGCGTCCTCGATCTCCGCGTGGATGTTCCCGGCCGTGTGGTGCTCGAGGCCGATGATGCTCGACCCGTGCACGCGGATGCCGTGGAGTTGAAGCTCGCGGACGAGCGCGAGGGTGTCGGTGCCGCCGAGCTTGGCGTACCCGCTGTTCCGCGATTCCAGCCCGAGCCAGATCCAGGTGACGCCGAGGTCCACCAGCTCCCGGATGTCGTACTTCGCGATCGCATTGGCGGAGGCGAAGACGAACAGCGACCAGGCGTGCATGCCGCGCTTCATGCAGTCGATGAGCTCGAGGACGCGCTCTCGGTAGAGGAGGAAGTTCTCGTCCATGATGAAGAAGGTCCTCACGCCGAGCGCCGCCTCAGCCTCGCGCATCACGCGGTAGATCTCCTCCCCGCGTGCCAGGAACGTGACGACGTGCCCCTTGCCTCCGAAGAAGGCGGAGGTCGTGCAGAAGTTGCAGCCGATCGGGCAGCCGACCGAGGGGATGATCGTCGCCGCCGGGTTCCCTGCGCCGTTGCTGGGCGGCAGTCCCATCACGCGGAAGTCGAACGACGACTTGAGCGGAGGGTGGCGCACCGGATCGTCCGGTGACACGCCGAGGTACTCGCGAAACCAGCGGATGCCTTCGCCTTTGACGATCTCGTCGGCGTCGATTCTCGAGGGCAGGTCGGGGATGGCGGCGACGTGGCCGCCGACCACGACGCGCGAGTGCGGCGAGTACTTCCGGACCAGGCGGCACATCTCACGCACCTTGCCGACGTTCACGATAATGCCCGAGATCCCGACTACGTCGTAGTAGGTCGACTGAAGTTCCGCGACAAACGACTCGCGGGTCGGAAAATCGAGCACCGTCGAAGCGGCCGGGATGTTGTTCTGGATGAGCGAGATGCCCCACGACCGGTGGAACATGCGAAGCGAGAACGGCCCCTGCTCGCGCGTCACCTGGTTGTGGTAGAGCTCGGCCGGGTTGATGGCACGGCTGCCGAACTCGTCATCGCACGCGAACGGACCGAACACAGAGGACAGCAGGACACGGGCCTCCGCGCCCTTCGGATGGCGTGACATCAAGCGGAACCTCTGGGTGAAGCGGACGCCGTGGAGGCAGAGTACAACTGTCCCCGTCGAGCAAGCGTACTTGGCGCCGGGAGAGGAGGCTGTTCAATCCGAGACAGGCCGGCGAGGGGAGGCGCGAGCGCCCAGGGCACACGCCTCCATCCCTTGGTCGGGCCGGCGCCGGCGATGAACCAGCCGGTCGGTGGGGCCGTCAGCCTACGCGGTCCTCACGTTCTCGGCCCTTGGCCCCTTGGGACCGGTCCCGCAGTCGAAGGTCACCGCGGCGCCTTCGCGGAGCTCGTCGAAGGGCGTGTCGGCGCAGGCCGACTGGTGGAAGAAGGTACTCGTTTCCGTCGTCCGCCGCGATGAACCCGAACCCTTTCGCGCTCACCATCCGCTTGATTGTTCCCCTCATCGTCGTTGCCATGTCCTGTCTCCTGTCGTTTGTCGATTGAACCGACTCCGTCGTGGTTGTGAATAGAACGAACGCGCCACTGCCGCCTCTCAGCTCACACGGCGAGCCTCGCTGCGTGCCTGGTGACCAAGCGCGGATCGAGCTCCGCCACGCGGCACCAGTGGAAGAGCATCGGAGAACCAGCCAGGAAGAGGCGCGCGCTTTCGCGGTCCGTTGGCGAGCCGGCAGCGTTCGACAAATCCCGGAGCGCGCGGGCCAGCACGTGCATGGCCAGATGACGGTAGGGCCTGAACGCGTCGTCGTAGTCCTCCCGGTCCCTGCCGACGATGATCGAGTCCATCCTCCGCTCCAACGCGGCGCGCCCGCCGCCCCCGTTCTTGCTACCCGCCGCCCGCTCCTTCCGAGGAGGCATCCGGGCTGGCGCGGGTTCGTGCAGCCTTCCCAGGCGAGAGCTCCGCGAGGCGCTTCACCGCCTTCTCCCTCAGCGCCGCAGCGTCACGGGCAATCGAGGCCTCGCCCGCCCGCTCGACGCGAGGCACGCGCCGGTCGAGCGCGGCGATCAGTTCCTGGAGTTCACGTGCGAGATCAGCGGGGTTCACCGTCACACGGCGCCTCCATCTGGACGCGACAGACTGCACGACCGGCTAGTCGTGGAGCACGAGGCTGAGCAGCGAACTGTGGATCGTGAGGCCGCTCCGGTTCGCAAGGTAGCCGAGCTTCTTGAAACGGTTGATGAAGAAGTTGACGCGCGAACGGGTGGTCCCCACCATGTCCGCCAGCGTCTGCTGGGAGATCTTCGAGACGATACGCTGCTTCCGGTCTTCCTCGCCGAAGCGCGCGAGCAGCAACAACGTGCGGGCCAGCCGCTTCTCCGCCGAGTTGAACAGGAGATCGATCAAATCCGCCTCGATGCGGACGTTCCTCGTCAACAGGTGCGCGATGAAGCGGTCCGACAATCCCGGCTGCTCGTGCAGGAGCTTCGTCATCGCCGCGCGTTGGATCACGAGGACCATGCTGGCGGCACTCGCCTTGGCGCTTCCGGTCCGGACTCGCTGGCCGGCTAGGGTCCCCTCGCCGAAGAAGGTCGCCGGGGGCAGCACGGCGACAATCGCCTCCCGACCGCGCCGGGATAGGACCGACAGCCTCACCTCCCCGGCCTGGAGGTACATGACCGTGTTGCAGGATTCGCCCTGCGAGTACACGGTCTCTCCTTCGCGGTATCGCACCATCTTCCGGTCGAGACCGGAGGAGTCGAGGAACCGCCTGGTGTCGAACGGCTTTCGGCCGGTTACGCGCATCTGAGGATGGCTCCCCGCGGCCGGCCCGGCGTGTCTGTTCAGAACGGGACACTCCGTCCGCCCTTGCTCACTCCGCCGGAGGCTGAGGCCCGAGGCGGATGCCCGCGATGTCGGGATCTTCCGCACCCGGCTCGCGCGGTGTGGCGGCCGGACGCGACGCGGCCTCGGCCCGGCGCGCGGCCTTCTTCTGCCGGTTCTCGCGCTTCGCCTTCTCGCGTTCCCGCTTGAGGAACGAGGGTCTTCCCTGGCTCATGTCCCTCCTGACCGGCGGGGCGGGGACAGGTTGCGCCGGCCCCGCCCACGTCGAGGACTACCAGCGCGGTTCGGACCGGCGCCGGCTGCCGCCATAACCGCCCGCCCCGTATCCCCCGGATCGTTCCGGCTTCGGACGGGCCTCGTTAACGGCGAGGTTGCGGCCGTTGAATGGCTGCGCGTTGAACTGACTGATGGCCTTCTGCGCGTCGTCATCCGTGGCCATCTCGACGAACGCGAAGCCGCGTGCGCGACCGGTCGCCATGTCACGCATGACGTTCACGGTTTCGACCGTGCCGGCCGTCGCAAACAACTGCTGGAGGTCGGCCTCGCCGACGTCGTACGGAAGGTTGCCGACGTAGAGTTTCCTGCCCATGGGTTCATTCTCCTTCCCGCGTGTGACGGGAGGTGGTGATGGCGGACCGTCAACGTCCGTTCATCGTTCAACGAATCGACCGGATCCGGATGCGGATCGCGAGCGGGATGGAGAAGGGCCCTTCCTGAAGGTGCCGTGTGCGGTGAAACGAGTTGGTGCGGCTCGATTCGGGCAGAGGCAGCAGTACGGAAATGCAGTTGTCCACCTGACCCAACAAGTGTACCACGTTGAGGCTCGCATTGATACAGCAATCGAGCCGATCCCTCAGTGCTGTCGCACAGGCGATGCCGCGGCGCGATGGTCCCTCGGTGCGGTTGTTCAGCGTGTGCAAGAGTGCGCTGACGCGGCGCCGGCAACATCGATGCGATTGCGAGGTTCCCCCCCGGGAACAGGCCGGCCGTCCGTCGGCGCGAGCCTCCAGCCGAGGGGGAGGAGACCCCGCACGTCGAATTACACCGTGACTCCGTCGGCCCTTCCGGCATGGCGCATCGCCAAGCGCTGGGGGCGCGCACGTGACAACGTTGCAGCGTGGCGCACACGCCGCCGTCGAAGCCAAGCGGCTGTTCCTGGACGCGGTGTCGATGCTCGAACAGCTCGACGGTGAGGGCGAGGTGCACGCGGCCGAGATACCGCGGCCCGAACCCGAACTGGTGCGCGAACGGAGCCATGGTCGAACCCCTGACAGCTGAGGCTGGTCGGCGGACGGACGCCTCACGCGGCCGGGACCTCGAGGTCGGGCATCGGCCTGGCAGCGAAGAGATGTCGGCAGGGACGCGCGATCACCCGCGCCCACCGGGCGGCCCGGTTGATGCGGGCGCTGTCGGTGGCGATGCCGGTGTTCGCGTACATCTGCCGGTACAGCTTCGAGATGAGCACGAACGCCAGGCGGGACCGGAGCGACTCGACGCAGCGCGACCGTTTCCAGATGTCGCCGATCGAGTAGAACCGATCCCATACGCTCTGCGTGCGCTCTCGGATTTCGTCGCTGCTCATCGTTGGATGCGGCGTGTACAGCTTCGGCCGGTCCGCCTCGGGGATCAGCCAGTGCCGGGTGATCGGGACGCCACTCACGTCCGTCTCGTGGCCCTTGATCGAGGCTTCCCACCGCGCGAAGTCGACCGTGCCAGGGAACGGGGTCAGGGTGACGAACTGCGCGAAGGTGAGGTTGGCGCGCGTCGCCAGTTCCAGCGTCGCCTCGAACGTCTCGGGCCGGTCGCTCGAGAGCCCGAAGATGAACGACCCGAGCACGTGGAGCCCGTGGGCGCGGAAGGCCCGGAGGCGCTCGGCCAGGGCATCTCCAGCCAGGTTGAAGTCCTTGTAGATCGACTTGAGGCCCTCGGGCGTCACCGACTCGACGCCCACGAGCGCGCCCGCGATCCGCGCGCGGTGCATCGCATCGAGGAACGCCGGATCCTCCGCGGCCTCCATCGTGATCTGCGTGAAGAAGACGAGATCGTCGGGCAGGCGCGCGAGCCGTTCCATGAGCTCGAAGCGCTCGTCCCGGATTCCCTTCAACTGTAAGAGGTGCGCTGGGTCGCGGCGACGCGCCGCCGCCGCGAGATCGGCGAGCGTGACTGGGTAGAAGTTGTCGTCGGCCAGCGCGATGAACCGGAATCCCATGCGGCGCAGCTCGACGACCTCGCGCACGACGCTCTCCACGGGACTCGTGCGCGGTTCCTGGCCGTCGGTCCGCCAGACCGAGCAGAAGGAGCAGTGCTTGGGGCACCCGCGCACGGTCTGCACCGAGGCCCACATGTACCGATCACGAGGCAGCAGGTCCCACCGCGCCCTGGTGAAGCCTGCACCCGCGACCTTCCCGCCCTCGTACAGCGGCGCGGGCGTGCCAAGACCACAGTCGGCCAGCACCCGGGGCCACGCCCCCTCCCCATCGCCCCTGACCACCGAGTGCGCACCCCCCAGCTCGTGCGCCTCCTGTGGATACAGGCTCGCGTGAATCCCGCCGAACACGACGTAGGCGCCTCGGGCCCTGGCGGCCCGCCCGACCTCGTAGCCGCGGCGCGCGTTGGCCGTGTGAATGCCGATGCCGACGACATCGCCACGGCGAAACATCGAAGGGTCCGACTGCTCGATGGTTTCGTCAACCAGGCGGGGGTCGCCGAAGGCCGAGGGCGTCGCGCCGGCAAGCACGTACAGCCAGCGCGGTGTGATGACCGCGGTTCCGAAGGCCGTCGTGCTTGGGTTGATCAGGTGAATCGTCCTCTCCAGGATGCCTCCCATCACCGATGCCGAACGGATATGGGGATAATCCATCACCCCCCGGCCTCCAGGCCGGCCGAGTGGGCCGAGCATCGATTGCCGCTGTAGCGTACCCGCTGCCGTGAACGCCAGACTGTTCACTCTTGCACACCGGCGCTTCGGCCCGTCCGTTCGAGACACGTCACAGCTGGACGGTGATCGAGACGTTGTCGGATCAAGGCCAGGGATCAGGTTGGGAGCCAATGTGCGCTCGACGAACGTCGAGAATCAGGCAGTTTCACGCGCTCGCCCACAAAAGAACTCGCCCCGGCCTTGGCGTAAGCCGATCACCCTGTTCGCCTTTGCCCACGCTCTGAAGCCACTCGCCGACCTGTAGCAGATAGAGGCTGCTGCCCTCCGGCTGTCCGAGCCAGGGAGTATCCGGGACACCGGGACGTGCCTCAGGCGCAGTGATGCGCGCCTCAAGGACACGCCTTGTTCATGGACGCCTGAGGAATCTCGAGTAGAAAGCTGCGAACAGCAAGACAATGCCGATATTCACTGTCAGCCGTTCCCAGAATCGGTTTCTGAAGAACGCGAGATCTACACCGACTATGAGGGCTGCCATCGCCAGGGCGTAAAGCCCGATAGCTAGCAGTCTGCCCATTTCAGCGGGAATCGCCATTTTGAGTTCTCCATCACGTCATCTGCCGTCCCAGCCGATTCCACCGGGACCCGATTCCTGTCCGGAACTTCCCGCACGGGCTCCCGATGGCCCGTCTCAGAGCGCATTTGCCAGTGACGACGACTGGTGTCGCGCCAGACTCGTTCAGCCGTTGCAGGGTGCGGCGAAGCTCCGCTGCGCCCCAAAGCCGAACTCTGACGTGTCCGCTGGGCGCCTGGCGGAGTGTCTCGCGATGGTAGTTGCTCATCGAGACGAGTTCGGACACGGGGAGGTCGCACAGGGGAACGCGTGGCGGAAAGCGCGAACCAAGATTTTCCCGACGCTTCGTCGATGCCGGCTGGTTGAGGCTCAGATGAACCTCATTCACGCGGGATGAAGATTCGACCCCCTCTTCAGACGCTGCGGGGGGTTCAGGCTCTGACACAGAGAAGCTCGCCCGGCCCTACCACACGCCCGGAAGCAGCCGGTAGCGTGTCCGGGTGCAGTACTCCTGGTAGCCCGGCAACTCGCGCCACAGGGCGCCGTCTTCCAGCACGGTACGGACAAGGAAGGTGGCCATCAGCATCGTGATCGGCGCAAAACTCCATGCCGAGCCAAGAATCAACGGCCACCCCGGCAGTATCACCAGTAGGCCGGCATACATGGGGTGCCGCACCACTCGATACGGTCCTGTGGTGATGACGTGCTGGCCAACCTCGCCCGCAATGCGGACGTGCCGTTCGAGGAAGCGATTCTCGACGATTGCCAGGTAAATGGGTACGAATCCCAGCAACTCCAGCGTGAGGCCAGGCCATATCCAGGCCGGACTGAGTTGCGACCAGCCGTAGCGGGCGTCGAGGCCGGCCACCGCGTAGAAGCCAAGGAAGCCCATAACCGCCGCGGCGAGCACGAATCTCTCGAATCGCTTGACGCCCGGTTGCGGCTCCAGCCGCCGGCGCACCAGTTCCGGGTTCTTGCGCCGCATGACGGCGAAGCTCACCCCGGCGATCAGCAGCATTGAGCCGACGTAGAGCCAGCCGCGCCACCATTCCAGGCGGCCCGCGAAAGCAAATGGTAGCAGGAAAAGAAGCCCGCGGATGATGGCCCGGAGCGCCAGCTTCCAACTTGGGGTCTGTGCCGACATTGAACTAGGATTTCCGTTGTGGCCGTTCCGGATCGACGCCTTTATACACCCGCCGCCATCCGCGTGGGCTGAATATCTTCTTGGCCGACTTGTAGGGTGCCAGAACCGTACAGCGCAGCCCACATCGCGGCCAAACGTGCTGGAAGCAGCCTGATCCTGGCGCATTGCTCGGACACCTCTCCCGTCTTGCTCCCTCTCGTCGCCCCCCGACAGTCTCCGGCGGCCTCGTCCGTCAGCCGGTCGGGACCGGGAGCGCCCAGAGCCGCCGGAGCATCGACCCGAACAGGCGTCGAGTCAGGTGGCTCTCCGCCAGGAAGAGCCAGTAGTACCGCGCGTGCCGTACCAGGCGTCCACCCGTCTTGACGAGGCGCTGCTGGAGACTGGTCAGCGACCAGCGCTCGATCTGGCGGGGCAGGACGAGCCGCCGCCAGAGGTTCCCGAGGTTGTAGGCCAGCACGCTCAGTTGCAAGCGGACCTCATTCGCCCGGAACCGGTGACACGACAACCGCGTCCAATGCGCCGCCTGCTTGCCTTCCTTGATCCATTGCTCGGCCGTGCCACGCTTGTTGCAAAACCGCACGACGGCGCGATTGGGGAGCGGGAGATTCGTCACGATGAAGCCGACGCGCGGGAACAGCTCGCCGACGTGGTGCTCGACTTTCGCCACGACCCGTCGGGGCGTGGTCCAGCTGTCCGCCTGATACTGGAAGCTCTTGTAGCGGACGAGCGGCTTGAGACTGGGCCGTCCCGGCGACCGAAACAGGAGGTCCTCAATCGCCAGCTCCAGGTTCTTGTTGGCCGGGATGCGGATGGCGTAGCCCACGCCACGTGCCTCCAGCGCCTCGTAGATCTCGGGCCGCGCAAAGGCCGCGTCCGCCCGAAACGCGACGCGCTGGCCCTCGGTCTGCTGGCGCTCGATTTCCGGGAGGAGCAATTCCTCCCAGTCGTCGGCGCTGGCGATGTTCCCCGGCCGTAGCTTCGCCGCCAGGCAGTCGCCGCGATCGTTGAACAGAAACAGCGGGTGGTAGCACACCGACTCGAAGTGCCCGTTGTAAGCCCCGCCTTCTTGCTGCCCATGCACCGGGCTCTCGCTGGAATCCATGTCGAGCACGACGCGGTCGGTGCGATCCATGATTTCGGCCTGTCCGATCAGGTCGCGGTTCACGGCCATTAACCCGACGAGGTTCTCCTCGCGCGTTAGCAGCTCGGTCTCGAACCAATGCAGCGTGGAGGTCAGAGCCGCACTCCGGTCCCATCGTTTGGGTGATCCGATCAAACGAAACGTCGGATCCGTCGAGAGCCGCTGGGCGTCGTTGAGGTCTTCGTAGCCCGCCAAGCGGCTGTACACCGATTGCCGCAGGAGATCGGGCAACCGGAACTGCGTGTTCAATCCGTGGCGGGAGTCGCTCAGGTGCGCCGCAATGATCGCTTCCAGCCCGAGGCGTTCATCCAACTCGCGGACCAGGATCAGGCCGGCATCCGAGGTGACGCGCGACCCCTGAAAGGCGACCTTCAGAAAGCCGTTGAAGGTGAACTGAAAGGGCTCGGATTCTCTTTCACCCACTGGGTGTCACCCTCCGTGGCGGGGCTGATCGCGCCAGCGGCTCGACGCCTGTTCTGCGGGGAAGAGTACCACGACCAAATCGGAAATCCGGGCTCAGAGCACATTGCACCCAAAGTCCTTCCTTCTTCAAGCGAGTGCGCTGACACTACTCCATCCCCCTCATCGGTCTTGGTTCTCTTTGGGTGCCGCCATGACGTTCGCTACCCGCCCGGCACCGGTAGCGCCTCGACTCAACGAAGCATGCTCGCGAACAGCCGACCCTGCGGTTGTGGACCAGCCTTCTGGTCACCGATCAGGCGCCGACACTGACCTCGCGCGCCTGTGCGCGTCGAGGCCATGTGGTTCACGCTCGACGTCGCGGAAGGCGTCCGCACGGAGGCGCAGTGTGCACACGCGCTGCTCCCAGGCCCGGGATGGTTCGGGGGCAGATTCACCACGAATTCCCACGTCCTAGGCACCGATCCGGGGGTGGCGGACCGACGCCCAACTCCGAAGTGGGGGATAGGGGCTGACCGGCATCCGCCTGTCAACGCTCGATAGAAATGTCCCCTTCCTTCCCTCGATAGAAATGTCCCCTGAGCAGGTTGACGATTATGGGCTTGTGGGAATGTGGGAACCCCCGGGGCGCGGGATTTCCAAAGCAGCGTGGGCGCGCGTGCTGGGCGCGTCCACGCCGTCACGGGCCACGGCTCAAGGGCAGACTCTGATGGCGTGCTCTATTGGGATGAGTGGTCCTTCTCGGCGGTGCAGCGCGCTGACATGTCCAGAGAGCCGCGCCAGAATGAACCAGGAATCCAGCGATTTCCTGGGGGTCTGCGAGCGGTTGTGGTTGGGGGCGCCGGGATTCGGCCCCGGGACGTCCTGCGCCCAAGATCGGCCTCCACGGCGCTTCGGCGGACCAGCCGCAGCCGTAGCGCCAGTGCCGTCCCTGAGTCCTACTTCTTCCGCTTTGCCGACCAGTTCGACGAACCCATGTCGCCGAGTGTGACCGTGCCCGTGATGCTGTCGCCGTCGACCTTCCCGCTGAAGCCGATCGAGACCTGCTGGCCCCCCATGTCGACGTGGAGGACGTACTCAATAGTGCCGTTCTCGACGGTGCCTTCGAGCTTGTCCTCGCCGCCCATCGGGTTCGACTGCGTCCCTGTCAGCTTCTCGCCTTCCTGTTTGTAGGTGGCGAGGAGCGTCATCGGACCCTCCGGTCCCTCCATGGAGATTTCCCACGTACCGGTCACATCGATCTTCTTTGCCTGTGCCGCCTCCTGCGCGACGAGTCCCGCCGACAGGCCGAGCATCACCACACCAGCCACGACGATCAGGCGTTTCATCGTATCCCCTTTCGAGTACCTGACAGCATCCGGGGAGGACGTCAGGCCTCTCCTAGGCCCAGAGACCATAGCAGGAGGTGTAAGGGCGCAGTCGTAATGATTGGTCGCCGCTCTGTAAAGAACTGTCAGCGTGGAACAACCCGTCCAGACGCAATCGATACGGCGGTTCGGGCCCTCTGGGAGCCGACCACAGGCGTGGAGCCGCGGTCTCCGGTTGAGGGTTCCCTAGTCGGGCGGCGGTCCGACCAAAGCGCGCTGTTCCCCGACCGTGCTTGCCCGGGCTACGGATCGCGCTTCACGGCCGTGCCCGTCGAGCGGTGTGGGGCGGCCTGGTCTCCCGCGAACACCACGTCGTGCACCGAATCGATGCGAATGCGTGACCAATCGGCGCGCACGGTCACGACGACGGCTTCGCCGATGCGCGAGACGGGCCCGTGCTCGAATCGCGTGTGCCGGAACAGGGTGACGCGCTGACCTGCCTCGAGGCCGGCGTTCTGCCCTTGATCGATCACCATCAGCCGTCCCGGCGCGCCCAGCATCTTCCCTTCGTCGCCAAACAGGACGCGGGCAGGCCTGTCGAAGTCGGGCGCCCCGTCGGCCTTCGGCAAGGGAAGCGGCTCGGGCGTGAACGCCTCCAACTCGTCTCCGAGCATGAACTCGTCGCACGCGTACACGACCGCCACGATGGAGGTCGCCTCCGACACCTCGACGACCTGCACGAGTCCGGCCGAGTGCACCCCGGTGGGGACGGCAGCCTCGTCCCATAGGAAGTCGCTCGCCCGGTAACTGCGGCGCACGACGAAGTTCTGTCCGACAGCCAGCCCGTCGGCGCTTCCGGCGTCGAGCAGGATCGCATCGCCCGGAGCGTACATCGTGCGTTCATCCTCGCGAAGCCCGGCAAGTCGCGCGACGGTGATCGGCTCGACAGTCGGGCGGCCCGGGCCGCACACGGAGTCGATATCGTGCGGTGCCACCGCGGCAGCCTGCACGCGCGGGCGGGGCTTCGGCACGACGACCGTGCGGACCGGCGGCGCCTGGGCCACGACGTTCACGGTTTCCTCTAGTCCCGCCAGCCCGAGCTGGTCGTTCACGACGACAACTTGCTGTGGTGGGACCGTAATGCTCTCGTGGGTCGCCGTCGCAAACCCGGCGAGTTCAAACACCGCGGTGCACGGACCGGACGGCAGACCGGTTACGACGTACTCTCCTGCGCCACCCGTTACCGTCGCGATGACGCCGCTCGATCCCGCGCAGGTGATCGACACGGTCACGCCAGGCAGGGCTGCCCCCGATGGGTCGGCCAGCCGACCGCCGATTCCGCCGCCCTGGCTCCCCTGCGCGAGTGCGTACGAGGTGGCGCCCAGCAGTACAACAGCGGCCGAGAGAGAAGCCCGACGAAGCAACATAACGACCTCGAGGCAGCCGCGCGGGTTCACCGGTCGACGATGTGCAACGGCAAGGGCCCCCGCCGCTCCCGCGACCGACCGACACACCACCTCGTCTCTGGTATCGGCGGATGTCTGCCGCCGCATCAGGCGCATTTCGGTTCCGGTGGCTGAGTGTCCACCGCCCGGACGAATCGCGGAGCCCGCGTACCCATGGCAAACCGGAACCCCGCTTGATGTCGGCCTGCCTGCTGTTCCTGGCCGGCTGCTCCGCGATCGTTTCTTGCGGCCGTTCTCCGGTCACTCGCCCGGCGTCGCTGACCGAGATGGCGAAGTCGGGGCTCGTGAGGGTATACATCGACTCCGAGAGGGCCCTTGGTGGATGGGCCACGCCTCTGACTCGCGGGATGAGCCAGTGCGTGAAACGTCTCTGTCAGGAGCCGAAGCGCAAGGTCACATCCACCGTCCGCGCGGCCAGGTTCGGCGTGATCGTGACCGTCATCCCGCCGAGGCGGCTGCGAAGTTGCCCGTCCAGGAATTCATACGGCTGGTCCTCGTTGTAGACGTCACCAGCCTTGAGCTTCCACAGGCCCCTGATCAGGCGTGCCGATTCGTCATCGACCCCTTCGAGGAAGAGGGTGCCCATGCGGAACGGCGGCCCTTCCTCCACGTTTACGTCGAAGGCCACGCCCCGAGACCGGTCGTCGAACGCCGGAACGGGATTGATGCGCGCTCCCAGGTAACCGTACCGGCCGTAGGCACGCCTTACCGCTTTGAGTCCCTCGTCGAACTTCAGCCCGCTGGCCACTTCGTTCCGACCGAGCGGAATCAGTAGGTCGAGCTGCGCGGCTTGGAGGACGTGGTTTCCGGACCACTTCACCCCCTGCCATGTGTAGGCGGCGCCCTCGTCAATCGTGCCGATAATGACGACGCCGGCGCAGCCCGAGCCCGAGGCCGGATCTCCGAGACGCCCGCTCACCTCGCGAACGCTCTCGCGGAGATAGCCTCGTTCTCGGTACAGTGGCGCGAGCGCTCCCTGGAGGAAGGCGAGATTCCCGCTCCGCGAGTATTCGCGCGTCACCAGGGGGATCGAGACGCGCCGGACCTCAGCCTCAAGGGCGGGTTGGACACCCGTGAGCTTCACGTCGCACACGGGAAGTGAAACGCCGCTCACTTTGAACAAATGGGCGCGCGCACCGGTCGTGACATTCAGCGTGGGAAAGTAGTCGACTTTGCCCGGTAGTCGCCTGTCGGCTAGGAGGGTCGACAGCGCCGCGGTAACCTGGTCAACGGCCTCACTCGTGTCCGAGATGCGGCCGTCGAAGGCAGGGAAGCGCAAGCGGACCGCCGCGGACACTTGCTCGTCGCTGAACCAGGGGAAGTTATCGAACACGACTGGCGTCTCGGTCGTTGCAGCGCCTTGATTTCAATGAACTGAGCGAATTTCAACTCAGCTTCGATTCGTAACCCTCGCACTTTGGCAAGGGAGCGAGAAATGCCTACCCTGACGCGGAGCCTGCCAGTCGTCGCTTGTCGTGTTTTTGCCGTGGGTGGCAAATGGGCAATCCAGCCCCGACTTTTCCGGGACGTGGACCCAGGTCGGGTCTTACATCGACGCGTGGGCCGAGGTGCCAGCGTACACGTTGTTCGGATGCGGGTTATGCCTTTGGATAGGATGTTCGGCGCTATCCGTCAGCGACGCACTGGTCAGTATCATCTCCTTTGCAGCGGCGATCTTGTCGATCCTGTACCATGTGTTCAGCGTTCGAGCAGCCAAGCGTGCGCTGATGAAGATCAGGCGCGCGGCGGGACGGAAGTAGTGCTAAGTCATGCTGACATGCTGAACTGCTGCGATGGCACGGCTACGGTCTGCTATTAGCCAAGCCCCGAGCGCAACCCTATCGCTATCGGCGTTCCGAGCGACTTCGCCGGCAGTGCTGACTGCCGAGCCGATCTGCCGGTCGTGGGCCAGCACGCCCAGCGAGCGTCCACGATCGTCAGCGGCGATCGTGCGTCGTTCGAGCAGGCCTTGCGCGCAGAGGGACTTGACGTCGCTGGCCATGCGCTCGCCGTCGCCGCGGTAAAGCCCTCCGCACAGGTCGCGCTCAAACACGACCCGAAAGCTGCCGGCCGCCACGAGTGTCCCGCCCTCGGTGTCTCGCATCCGATAGCCGCGGTCGCGAGTCGGAACCACCTCACGCTCGTCGCGCCCGGCAGCGCGAAGTGGTTCGACCGCACAGTCGTTGACCGGCGGTTCGGGTCCCGGGTGTCCGTGTCGCGCATCAACGAGCGCGCGGACGCGTGGTCGCGTGGAGCCGCGCGATCGGCTTCGCGCGCACGTTCATCATCGCGATCGACATCAAGCCCGCGCGACATGGTGTGCCCGAGGCGGCGAGGGCGCGATTCGCGCCTGAAGAGCGGCGGCGTTGCACGGAAAGCGAATGTGGTTCGCCGAGATGGCGCCGATGGGACAGGAGGCAACAGGAAGCAACAGGTGGCTACGGTCGGCCACAATCGACCGGCGAGAAATGCGACGGATGCCACGCAACAAACGCCAGGTTCAACACGAGCGCCTTCGCAGACCGGCCGACTGGCCAATTGAGGAGCCAGTCGTGCCCATCTCCGAGGACGGCGACGGGGCCCCTGGCTTTCTGCACGACACCGCTGTCGCCGTCGTCACGTCCGGTCGTGTCTGCGCCAACGCCGGCCGGCCAGGTTGTCCAAGCGAATGCGCAAGAGCCACTTGCCTCGGCCATGGAGCGGCGTCATGGGTGACGGGAGGGCGCGACTCAGCGCGTGCACGGTCGAAGGCCCGCCTCGACCGGTGCATACCGGGCAACGTCGCGTTGAGGTAGGGACTCGTCTGTTCAAGACTCGCGTGTCCGAGCATCTGCTGCGCCTCGTGCAGTGGCCAGCCGCCTTCGAGGAGCCTCGATCCTGCTTCGTGCCGTTTATGCCGCGCGCGGCATAAGCGGCATTATGCCGAGCCCGTGATTATGCCGCGTGGGGTGGCGCGAGCACCCATCCGCGCGGCGGGTCCCGCCCTTGCGCTGGCGTGGCGCGCGGCATAATCAGAGTCCCTCCAAGAACGCGAGCAGCTCGTCCTTCGGGCGAAAGCGCGCCCGCCCGCACGGCAGCGGCGAGGTGCGCGCCAGGGCTTCCGCCTTCAGCCGCAGGTCCGCGTGCAGGTACATCTGGGTCGTTTCGACCGACTCGTGTCCGAGCCAGAGCGCGATGACGGCGCGGTCGATTCCGTGCGTGAGGAGGTCCATCGCGGTGGTGTGCCGCAGCACGTGCGGGGTGACGCGCTTGGCCCGCAGCGACTCGCAGTGCGCCGCGGCGGCCCGGGCGTGTCGGGCGACGAGACGCTCGACGGCATCGCGACTGAGCGGCCCGCCGCGGGTGCTGGGAAAGACGGGATCCGACGGCCCGCCCGGATGGCGGCGGAACCACGCGTCGAGCGCCGCCGCCACCTCTCGTCGAAGCGGGGTGCAGCGCTCTTTCCGGCCTTTCCCCGTGCAGCGCAGGTGCGCGCCTGGGCCGAGGATCACCTCGCTGCGTCGGAGCCGCGTCATTTCCGAGACGCGCAAGCCGGTCTGGAGGGCGACGAGGATCAGGGCCCGATCACGGAGGCCGATCCAGGTGGAGAGCTGGGGCGCGGCGAGCAGGGCGGCGGCCTCCGCAGGCGTCAGGAAGGCGATGGTCTTCCGCTCGAAACGCCGGCTGGGCATCGCGAGCAGCCGCTGACAGGTGAGGGCGTGGGCGGGCTCCTGGAGGGCCACGACCTGCGCGAACGCGTGAACGGCTGCGAGGCGGGCGTTGCGCGTGCGGCTGCCATTGTGGCGGTCGCGCTCGAGGTGATCGAGGAACTCACCGATGAACGCCGGCGACAGGTCGTCCATGGTGAGGGCGGACGGCGCCCGATGGAGACGGGCCGCCGCGAACTGCAGCAGCAGGCGGAAGGTGTCGCGATAAGCGGCGATCGTGTGGGGACTCGCTTGACGCTGCTGCGTCAGTCGCTCGGTGAAGAAGCGTTGCAGCCATGCGGAGAAGGGCGGCGTCATGGCAGGCGCTCCGGGTCGGGACTGGCCAGGCGGGCCGCGACGCTCGCCAGCATGTCGGGGAGGGCTTCCAGGTACCAATAGGTATCCTGCACGTGCACATGCCCGAGGTACGTCGACAAGATCGGCAGATCCCGCTCGACTGGCCGGCCGGCGCGATACCAGGCCAGGAGGGTCGTCGCGGCGAACCGATGGCGCAGATCGTGGAGACGGGGCCCACGCCCGTGGCGATGTCCGGGCGTCGGCGCGCGCAGCCCGGCCTGGCGGGAGACGAGCGCAAAGGTGTGGCGGGCACTATCCCCGGTCAATCGGCGCCCGTGCTCCGAGACGAAGAACGCGGGCGTGGTGGGGTGCGGGTGCACCCGACGGCGCACCGCCTCGTAACGGTGGAGCGCGTCGATCGTCGACGCGTGGACGGGCACGAGCCGCGACTTGCCGAACTTCGTGTGGCGAATCGAGAGGAGGGCGTCGTCGACGCCCACATCCGCGCCGTCGAGCGCGAGCGCTTCGCTGATGCGGAGTCCGGTCGCGGCCAGGAGCCCGAACACCGTTGCGTAGGTCAGCGCGCGGAGCGCGCGCGGGGAGTGCAGGCGGCGTGCGGCCGCGAGGAGTCGCGCGATCTCGTCGTCGGTATAGATGTACGGACGCCGCCGCTGATACCGATGCGGCAGGAGGCTGGCCGGGGGCACCTCGGTGCGCGGATCCTCGGCCTGGCGCCACGCGGCGAACCGCCGCGCGATGCCGAGTCGCCAGGCCCAGGTGGCGGGCTGCGCGGTCGCGGGCGCCATGGCCCACCGCACCGCCAGGTCCCGGGTGATCACGTCGCTGCCTCCGGC
Organism: uncultured Acidobacteriota bacterium; assembly: GCA_963701315.1. Taxonomy (GTDB): domain Bacteria; phylum Acidobacteriota; class Vicinamibacteria; order Vicinamibacterales; family Fen-181; genus FEN-299. The sequence continues at coordinate 85,461 of OY969603.1, forward strand.
TTCTACAAACTCGACGAAGCGACGGAGGAGTCCGCCGGGGGTACGGCAGGCGACGCTGAACCCGCGACGCAACGCCAAGTACTCCTCGAGCGCGGTGGCCAGGGAGGTCACTGGGCACCTCCCGTGTCGCCGGGCCACGGCTGGATGACCGTGCGCAGGCGCTCGAGGTCGACCTTGGCGTAGATCTCGGTGGTGGCGGCTCCCCGATGTCGCAGCACCGCCCCGATTTCGCCGAACGAGGCGCCGTGCCCCAGCATGCGGACGGCCAGGCTATGACGCAACAGGTACGCGCCTTTTCGCGGCGGATGCAAGTCGGCGCGGCCCAGGGCCTTCTGCACCACGGAGGTCACGCCGCCGGCGCCGCGAAAGCCGCCGCGCGGGGCACGAACGCGCAGGAACACGCGGCGGCAGGCACTCGCCGGCCGGTCACGACGCAGGTAGGTCGCCAGCGCCTCCCCCACGTCCACGGGTAACGGCAGACGCTCTTGGCGCAGCCCCTTCTTCGCCCGGATGCACACCGTGCCGGCGCGCCAGTCGATGTCGTCCAGCTCCAGGGCGACGACTTCTCCGCCGCGGAGGCCCAGCCGCGCCAGCAACAGCAGGATCGCCCGGTCACGACGGTCCGTCGCGGTGTCGCACGGACAGCGGGCGAGCAACCGCTCGACGTCGGCGGGTGGCAGCGACTTCGGGATCGTGCTGTGCCGCCAGTCGCGCACGGTGAGCACCGCCGGACTCAGGTCCCTCGTGTAGCCTTCCTGGAACAGATAGCGCAGCAGCGCCCGCAACACCCAGACCACGTGCTTGGCGCGCGGCCGGCGGCGTTTCGCCACCTCCTCCTGCAGGTAGGAGGAGACGCCGGCCGCCGTGAGGCTGACGGACCCGTCCGCGCACAGATGACGCGCCAGGAACGGACGCGCGAGGTCCACATGCGTCGCGATCGTCGTGGGACACAGCCCCCGCTCGACGCGCAGGTGCCGCTCGTAGCGTGCCAGCCATGTGTCGACCGGAGAGGCGGCTGCCGGAGCACGCCCCGCCGTCACGCCGGCGCTCCGGAGGTGCGCCAGGAAGTCTCGCAGCGTGCGGCCGTGCCGAGCCCGACCGGCGCGTTGGGTCTGAAAGAACTCCTCGAGGGCCGCCTCGTCCAGGGCGCCCAGCGCAACGGGTCGCTCGGCCACCCATCGCGCGAACGCTTGGAGCCCGTACAGCTTGGTCTCAATCGTCCGGGGCGTGTACCCACGACCCACCAAGGCGTCCGCAAACGCCTGGTACAAATCGTGGCGGTCAAACGGAACCGTCGTCGCCGCCGCAAGTCCGGGGACCCGATTCGGCATGTCGTCCTCCCTCCCGGCACCTCGTGCCCTGGGAAAACGACAACCGGATTATGCCGACTGCGGCAAGAAGAAACTCAGTGGATTGGAACGACAGGCGCGCAGGTGGGGCGTGCTATCGGCATAATCACGGGCTCGGCATAATGCCGCAAGTCGTGGAAGTGCAGGTTGATTGTCCGGCCCTGTTCCAGTGAGGCAGGAGGCGGGCGCGTGCATTCCCGTCTGGCGGCGCGACTCGTTTACCGCGCCAGAACCGGTCGAACACGTGCGGGGCGGCTTCAGGCGGCAATCGACATCTCGTGTTGGCGGTCACCACCTCCACGGCACCTGAGACCTCGACGGCGGTCACGTCGATGCGGCCCCGTCTTCCGACACGATCTCGGACATGACTCGAACCGCGAGAAGACCAGGTCGCACGCTGCTCATGATCGCTGCAAAGAACCCAGGGGCTGCCTCCAGCTTGCGTATTCCGCGACGTAATGAGCTCGTCACTTTGCGGCCGGCGACCGAGATTCACCAGCCGGTCGGGCTTGTGGGCCACTGAGCTACCGCACGCCAGCCCGCAACTCCTGAATGTGGCTCGCCTTGATCACATCGCCTGTGAGCGTCGCCTGCCCATATACGTTGGCCGCAAGGCCAAGCGCCGCGCGGGCGGCGTCGAGCGCCGCGCGCAGTTCGGTCAAGTGCACCGCCTTGATCGTCGTGCCCCCCACCGCCGCGTCGGTGTAGCTGCCGGGGTTCAGCCCCGCCAGCGACCGAACGGCGTTGACGGCCGTCCTCAGCTCCGCGAGGTGAACGGCTTTGACGATGGTTCCGGCGGTGAGCGGGTCGTCGGTGAACATCAACGTCGTCGCAATGTCGACTGCGCTGTTCGCGGAGACGGAACCGCCCGCAACGCCTCGCACGCGATAGAGATAGGCCTGGTTCGCCGACACGGCGGTGTCGGCGTAGGACGGACTGTTCGACGTCCCAATCTGAGTAAACGAGCCGCCCGCCGCCATGCGATCGATCTCGTACGATGCGGCGCCCGCCGCCGCCGCCCACTGCAGGTCCACCTCCGTCGTCGAGACCGCGCTGGCACTGAGCCCAGTCGGGGTGGCTGGCCCGGCGCCCGACGCCTGCGCCGAACAGGTTGCGATGGCTCCGCCATTCAGACCGGCACAGGACCACGTCCACGGCCCGGAGCCCGCCGCCGGATAGGGCGTGCCCGCCAGGCAGAGATCGGTTGCCAGCGCGGGAGCAGACGTGCGCGTCGTGCCGTCGGCCGCGCCGCACGCGCCAGCAACGGGCGTCACAATCTGACAGTTCGTGCTGTTCCCCGCAAGGCCCGACAGGCTGGTGATGTGGCCCGTATTCTGCGCGGCCACATAGAGCGTGCCTTGATTGTCGACCGTCAGGGCGCCAGGCAGGGTGATGCCCGGGACGCTCAGCGTCGTGATGATGCCGGTGGTCCCGTCCACTCTTCGGACAACGTTTGTGTTGGACTGCGATAGGTAGATGTCCCCCTGGTCATCCGCCGCCAGTCCGACGATTGACCCCGTCTGCGCCTTCGTCGCCAGGTCTCCGTCTCCAGCGTATCCGTTCAGTCCGATGGTCCCGGCGACGCGCGTGATGATCCCGGTCTGATGGTCCACGCGGCGAACGATCGTCCCGTCCTTGAAATAGAGATTGGCGTGTGAATCTATGGCCATCGCGCCGACTTGACCCGACAGGACGGCACTCGTCGCCTGACACCCGTCTCCCAGCGCGTCCTCGGCCGTGGCGCAGACCGTGCCACCGCCCGCGTAAACAGAGATCCCGCCGCTCGGCGTCAGCCGGGCGATCCACGCCTCTGTCCCGTCCCAAGGCGAGACATATCCGTTGCCCGCAGAGTCCACTGCGGCGGCCACCATCGCGCCGCCCAGATTGCTGCTGTAGCTCGTCCCATTTGCCGGGAATCCAGGCCCCCACATGTAGGCGAAACCGATGGCGGTGGTCAGAACGTCGCCGACGCCGTTGACCGCCATACCGTAGATGTTATCCGAATCCCAGAACGCCCAAGCGCCGTTCGACAGCTTGTAGATGCCGATCGTGCGCGGGGAAGTCCTGCGAACGGCCACGAAGAAGTCCGAGTACGAATCCCACCCCATTGCCACAATCGGTGTTTCAGGTGCGGTCAGTGACGTCACTGTGCCTGCGGCGCACGCGGTCGACGTCGCCGTGGTCGAGCAGTTCGCCGTGGTCCCGCCGTTCCCGCCACCGCAGGTCCACGACCAGGGGCCGTTTCCGGAGAGGGTGGCGGGTGATGCCGTGCCGGCGCTACAGAGCCCGGAGGCGGGCGGCAACCCGAAGCTCTGACCGCTCGCCATGCCGCACGCTCCGTTCGTGACTCCTTGACCGAGCCCGGCGCTACACGCCGCGTTGGTGCCGCCGTTCAGTCCGGTACAGCCCCAGGTCCAGGGCCCCGAACCAAGGACCGGGAGCGGGTTGCCGGCGAGGCAGAGGTCGGTTGCGGGACTCGCAGTCGGCGTCGTGCCGTTGGATGCCCCGCATTGGCCGTTCACCACCGTCGAAGGCGGGTTGGCGGTACAGAACGCCGCCGCGCCGCCCTGAGAACCGGCACAACTCCAGTACCACGGCCCGCTGCCCTGGACAGTCGAAGAAGCGCCGACCGCACAAAGGTCACTCGAGAGCCATGGCGGGGTACTGAGAGTCTGGTTATTGGCCGCCCCGCATTGCCCGATTACCGGAGCATCGGTCGCGAACGCGTTGAGGTTCGCCAACTCGTACACCTTCGAATTCTCCGTGTCGGCCACCCAACCGTTGCCCGCCTGGTCAATCGCGATCCAGTCGATCACGGCAGTCGAGAGACCGCTTGCGGCCGAGCTGACGGCCAGCTGCGACAAGCCGGGCGGGACCTTGTAGAGCCTGGATCTTGTCGCGACATACACGGTTCCGCCGGCATCCAGCGCCAGGCTGGCCGGCTGCTCGAGGTTCCGCCAAGTGCCTGCGCCCTCCCAGACCTTGGACCATGCGGCCGGGTTCGTGGCATTAGCAGGTGTCACCATCCACGCGGCGCCATTGCAGCCGAACGAACCGTAGAAGCTCGGAAAACACGTGCCGCCGCCACCCGTCGCCACGTAGAGACCGCCGGACGCATCGAGGGCGAGGGCGTTAATCTGTCCGGTGTACGAGTCCGGGCAGGTTCCGTGTCCACAGCTGGCGACCGTCGTCCCGGCGCCGCCGCTCGTTTTGAACTTCACGACGGTCCCCGAGACTTGATCGGCCACGTAGACGAAGCCCGATCCGTCTATTGCCAATGGGCGGCCGATCTCGACGCCAGTTGGCGGACTCAGGCAGGTGGTTGCGCGTTGTGTTGAGGAAACGGAGCCGAGGGGCAGGACGGGCGTCGTGGCCCATACGCAGTTCGACAGGGGATCAGTGACGTAGAGGTTTCCGGCGCCATCGATGGCCGCCGCTGTCGTCATCTGGGCTCCGACGCCGAGCGCCGTGCCGTCGACCGTGTAGACTCCGTACTGTCCCTTGTAGAATCCCGTCAGGTAAACGTTCTCCTTCGCATCCACAGCCAGTGCGGCTGGCGCGATGGGGGTCGTCGTCGAGGTAGTGTTGGTCGTTCCTGGCGGCAACGTCCCGCCACCAATGCCCTGAAGGTACACCGTGGACACGATCGCGCCGGTTTGACTGACGAACATGACCGCGCCCATCCGGGTGCCCGGAAAGGCCGGCGTGAAGGTCACCTCGACGGTGCACGTGTTGTTTGTGCTCCACGTGCCGGGAAGACATGATCCCCCGGTCATCGTGAAGTCGGCGTTGAACTGGCCCTGGGTGACCACCGCCGGCACCTGGGCGAGGGAAAACGTCTGACTGAATTGGTATGTGAGTGTCGAAACGCTGGACGATGCCACGCTCACGGTGCCGAAGTTGGTGCTCCCGGAGACGAGCGCCACTTGTCCGTAAACCGGCCGCGCGACCGCGAGCGGAACCAGCAACAGGCAGCAGAGCACGTACGGTCGGGGGACAGCGATCAGAAGCGTACGCATTGAGTAGTCCTCTCCTTCGACAGGGTAGTCACGGTCGCCGAAACGCAGACGTGGCTCGGAGAGCGGCCACGAGGCACTCCACAGCTGAGGTTGTCCTCATCAGTATCCTAATGCGAGAGTCAACGGGGGAGCGTCGATTCCGTCCCCGAACTGCGCGATTCTCGATGACGAGATCGTCTGCGTGGGATGGAGAAGGCCGACCGCGTTTCAATCGCCTGCTGTTCAGGCTTGGCCGGCTTGTGTTCGCCGCGTTCGACCTGCTTTGGCACGACGGTCGGGACCTGCGCCGTGCAGTTGGTGCAGCGCAAGCGGCAGCTCGCCGAGTTGACTGCTCAGTACGAGCCGATCAGGGACGATGACAGGCTCACGCCTACGTGGAAGCTTCTGAGCGGTATCGCCGCGGAATCCGTGAGCCAATTCTCCGCATCCTGACACAACCTGAGGCACGCCCATCGTGCAGCAACTCGAGACCAGGTGGAAGAAGCGTCGCGCGGCTCGCCCGCAACTTGGGTGTCGATGCGAAGACCGCGGGCAGCTACATCGACCTCCTCGTGGACCTGCCGACCGCCCGCCGGCTCCTGCCGTGGCACGCCAACGTCAGCCAGCGGCTCGTGAAATCGCCCAAGGTGTACGTCCGCGCCAGCGGTCTCGTCCACGCGCTGCTCGCCATCGGCGACAAGGACACCCTCGTGTCGCACCCCGTCCTGGGGGCCAGTTGGGAAGGGTTCGCGATCGAGCTGGCGCTGGCCGCAGCCCCCGAAGGCACGGGCGCCCACTTCTACCGCACGAGCGCCGGCGCCGAGATTGACCGGTTGCTGCACCTGCCCGGCGGCGAGCCGTGGGCGATCGAGATCAAGCGCAGCGTGTCGCCTCGTCCCGAAAAACGCTTCCACCACGCCTGTGCGGACCTCTCGCCCGGCGCCTGGCCGACCGCAGGTACCTGGCTCCACCGTCGACCCGCGGCGCGGAAGTTCGGCGCGAAAGCTGGTTCCGGGTTTGGTGCCGGCTTCTTTGGGGAACCAGGGCTACGGGTGGGGCCGCCAGGGGAAAGCGCGCCGCTGAATGTGATCCAGACACCCGCACCTAAGTGCTTGCCATTCAGCGGCTTCGCCAGCGATTTCGAGAAGGTTGTGGTCGGGGCGCCGGGATTCGGACCCGGGACCTCCTGCGCCCAAGGCAGAAGATCGACCTACTGCAAGTAATTGTCAGCACAAGACTTCGAGACGTGATGTCGACTTATCCCCCTTCTTGTCCCCCGGGACGTGTTCACCCCGTTCATCGGGCCACCAGTCGAGGCCAGTCTCGAGTTCGTAGACGGTCTGACCAGCGCAAGAACCGGTGCGCCGAGGCACCTTCACGGTCGTGGGACGGCGAGTTGCTCGGAGATTGTGCGTGCCGCGGTGTCGCGGCGGCGCTCGCCGAGATCGCCGGGCACCTGCGCTGGGAAGCACACCCGACCGAGACGCTGGGAGTTGCGCGTGGCCTATCTCTCCAACTCCGTGCGGACGCGCGCCTCTGGGTCCGAGAGCGCGAGTTCTGCCCGGTGAGTCCTGGTGAGTTGCACGAACGGCTGTCGTGAGGCAGACACAGGAAGTGAACGCTCGGACCAGGTCCGCCGCCTGCACCTGCCGTGGCCAGTCTCCCGGCGTGCGACGCGTCGCGGTCGTTGACACCTGTCACGTGATGCGTTACACTCGGGCGATGATCAAGACCTTCGCGGACAAGAGGACCGAGGACCTGTTCGTGAGGGGGGTGGCGAGAGGTTGGCCAGCCGACGTCGTTCGTCGAGCCGTGCGGAAGCTCGAATACGTCGACTTGGCCACTTGCCTGGACGATCTTCGGACGCCGCCGGGCAATCGGCTTCACGCCCTGAAGGGGGACCGTCAGGGCCAGTACGCCATTGCGGTGAACGACCAATGGCGTGTCTGCTTCCGGTTCGTCGACGGGGACGCCTACGACGTTGAAGTGTGCGACTACCACTGAGAGCAGCGCATGAGCATTCCCAATACGCGGCAACTGAAGCGCCGGCCGACGCACCCGGGTGAGATGCTCCGCGAGGACTTCCTTCCCGATTATGGGCTGACGGTGGCCGGTCTGGCAGGGGCACTCGGCGTGTCTCGCCAGTCGATCAACGAATTGCTGAGGGGACGCCGCGCCGTGAGCCCGGAGATGGCGCTTCGCCTCTCGCGGCTGTTCGGGAACTCGGCGGAGTTCTGGCTGAACGCCCAGCGCGCCGTCGACTTGTGGGACGCCGCCCAGGCGATCAAAGACGAGGTCCATCGGATCAAGCCGTTATGCGTCGCCTGAGGCTCAGGGCAGGGCTGGCCGCTGCGCAGACGCGAAGTGCGTCTCCGATCCCATCATTCCCGAGTCACATGCTGATGACCTGCAACGACAACATGGCGACTCGGCAACGCAGCCGATAGCTGATGACCGCCGTCTCGAGGTATGCCCGCGGCTTCACGTCCGTACCGTGATCCTACCCGATCGGCACCGCCGCGCAGCCTGCCGTTCCCGGCGTGGCCTTGCCGACCGGCGAGGCGAATGGGGCTCTGCGCCTGCCGAGTCCGCATACACCGCGCTCGACAGCACGCCGGTTCAGTCACCTGGTCTGGCCGATCGGGACGGCGTCGTGCACTCACCGAGGTTCGAGGAGCGCGGTGCTAGGCTCACAGGAACCGTCGGTCGATCGCCCAGATGGGCGCTGGAGGCCCGTCTCGGTCGCAGGCCGAACGACACGGCCTACGGGCGAGATTACTGGAGAAGCATCGCAGCTCCGCGCGATTGTCGAGGCGACGCCGCCCATTCTGAACGGCGGCCTCGTGTGCCCACTCTGGCCAGGACGGGGACGTTCGGCTTGTCCCGCTCTCCCCGAGGTGTCCCAGGAAGGCCCGCGGTCGGGGGACAAAAAAGGGGGGATACCTCGGCGCAGCGCGTCGTCCGCGCGCACTGCGCCGTAAGAGACGTGGCTGATTTCCTGGTGTTTCCGATGGTTGTGGTCGGGGCGCCGGGATTCGGACCCGGGACCTCCTGCGCCCAAGGCAAAAGATCGACCCGCTGCAAGTGATTGTCAGCACAAGACTTCTGGACGCGATTTCGACTTATCCCCCTTCTTGTCCCCCGGGACGCGTTCACCCCCCGTTCCCCCACGCCAGAGCACTCGACCCGACGACGGCACCAGCGAAATCCACGACAGCCTCGCCGACGACGCCGGGTTAGTACGCTCGCTACTCGACTGTAGTTCTTGTTCCGAGTACAATTGTTCGCGGAATGAGTACAGACAGGAGCCATACTGGCGACGCGGGGACACTGTTGTTCGGGAAGACGCGTCGACAGGTGCTCGCTTGGTTGTATGGCCATCCCGACGAGCGCTTCTACCTGCGTCAGCTGGCGCGGCAGACGTGTGCGGCACAAGGCGCGATGCAGCGGGAGCTCACCCTTCTGTCGCAGGTCGGGCTCGTCACTCGAACGGCGGAGGGCCGCCAAGTGTATTTCCAGGCCAATCGTGAGTCGCCGATCTTTTCCGACCTACAGCAGGTGCTCGTCAAGACGGCGGGTGCGGTTGAAGTCGTTCGCGAGGCGCTGCTTCCACTGTCCGGCGCAATCCAACTCGCGTTCATCTATGGCTCGGGCGCCAGGGGAACGCTGAAGGCTGCGAGTGATCTTGACCTCCTCGTTGTCGGCAGCGCCGCGTTTCGTGATGTTGCCGCCGCGCTGGATGATGCGCAGCGCCGATTGGGGCGCGACATCAACCCGACCGTGTATCCGACCAACGAATTCGTCCGCAAGATTCGCACGGCGCATCACTTCTTGACGACGGTACTGCGCGAGCCCAAGATCTTCGTCATCGGGAGCGATCATGAGCTTGGCCGACTGGCAGAAGAACGGGTGGCTGCTCCAACACGACACAAGCGCCCAGGAGATCGCGGACCTGCTCGCCGTCGTCGACCGTGATCTCGCGGACAGCGCGGCCGAGCAGATCAGCGCAGACTGGCGGATGAACATCGCGTACAACGCGGCGCTGCAGGCGGCTACTGCTGCCCTGGCGGCCTCCGGGTACAGGGCCGCACGGGAACAGCACCACTACCGAATTATTCAGTCTCTCCGGGAGACCATTAGCGCAGCGCCTCAACAAGTCGCGGCGCTTGACGCCTTCCGAAAGAAGAGAAACATCACTGGCTATGAGCGCGTCGGCGCCGTTTCCGATGCTGACGCAGCGGATATCCGAAAGCTCGCCGTTGAGATCAGGGACGAGGTCATGGCGTGGCTTCGGCGGTCCCGACCCCACCTCCTCCGGCCCTGAGCGTCACCGCCGCGAAGGGTTGCCCCTCCCATCGTCGGTGTGGCCCTCGGCGACCGCCCCGGCACGCCGCCACGCGCCGTCCACGGAGGTTCAGATTTCCGCACGAGGTCCCGCTCGCCCACAAGTGTGGCAGAGGCGCGGTTGCTTGAGGAACTGCGGCCAGTGTGCCGGCGGCTGGTAAGAGACTACTCCTACCATGCGCTGATGCGCTGAAAGCAATCGTGGGTGGCGTACAGACCTGATTGTGGACTTGATCCTCGCCGGCTGGCTTTGCGGGAGTAGCGGCCCAAAGGGCAAGGCGGCGACCAGTAGATAGCAACCCTCCACACACAGACGGGGCACCGTTTCGGGCGCCCCGTTGGAAATCCGTTTCAAACTCGGAAGGCGAAAGGTGGTCGGGGCGCCGGGATTCGGACCCGGGACCTCCTGCGCCCAAGGCAGGCGCGCTACCAGGCTGCGCTACGCCCCGACAGGAATGCAAGGCTGATTCTAGGGCACTTTGCTACTCGGTGCCACTCCCGCTCAGCCAAGTCCAGTCGACCGCGCCGTCGTCGTGAGAACCGTGGCGCGGTTGCCGACCGGGGCCCCACATGCGCCGGCCGAATGATCCCCGGGACGAAGACAGCCAAACCCACGCCTGTCCTCGTGTGGGCGCGAGGCAGACTGAAATAGCGGGATCCGAACTCTCGGACACGCGCAGTCGCGTCGAGCTGCCTGGCGTTGGGGCGACCGACCACCACGCACCGCGCTGGGTGCTCTCACGCAACCCGATGGCGCGGCGACGCCGGCTCGGTCCGCATGCCGAGCCGGCAGTTGCGGCAACCTAGCCGTTCTTCCTGGCTGTCTTCTTCGCCTTGCCTCGCGAGGTCCGAGACTTCCTGGTTGCGCGAGAAGCCGCCGAGTTGGTAGACGGAGCGTCGCTCGCAGCGCTTGCCTCGGTCTTCGCCTGTCCCTCTCTCTTGGCTGCCCAGTACGCCGTCATGCGCCGGCTCGCCGCCAAACGAGCCTCGGCGGACATCCGCGAGCGCTTGCGCCGAGGTGGCTTGACGGGTGCGGCGTCGGCCGCTGGCGTCACCTCGGTGACCTTCCGTAGCCCGGGAAACATCCGGCGTATGGCGGCGGCTTCCTCTTCCAGTTCTTTCAGCCGCGCGACAGCACCGAGACGGGCGAGGCGGTGTATCTCCTGCGAGCCGATAGTGTGTGTTGGCAAGTCGTCATCTCCCCCTATTCCACGTTTTACCCGACCTTCACTTCGCCATTGTAACCAGAAACGAGGCGGCCCTGCCGGATCTGCTGGGACATCGCTCGCCCCCAGTTCGTCGCCAAGGGTTCTTCGCGCGGTCTGCCAGGGCCCTCCGGCCGTCGAACCTGCCGGGAGATGACCGCGCCCGAAGCCCGATTCGTGCGGGTGAGGGTGTGTTCGGAACTCGCTGCGGTGGGTGGGTCGATGGCCGCCTTTGGCGTCGTCATCGTCCCTTCAGCCGCCTCAGGGCCCGGCGCTCGCGCTTGTCGGGGCTCCGGTGGACCTGCGGTCCGAAGGAGCGACGGAAGGCGCGCTCCAACTCCCGCTGCTCGACTTCCTCCGGCGTCGGGGGAGGCGTTCGGTCGTCGTACAGCCCCCGGGCGACCGCCTTCGGAACGTGACGATCCGCGACGGCGCAGACGACCACCACCTGCCGCCGTCCGGGAGGACGGGTGATCCGGATCTCATCGCCGACCCGCACTTGGCGATGGGGCTTGCTGGCCTGACCATTCACGTCCACCTTTCCGCCGTTGCAGGCTTGCTGGGCCTCCGAGCGAGTCTTGAATAGGCACGCGACATCTAGCCAGATGTCGAGTCGGACGGCGGCAGGCGCGGGTGGACGCTCAGTCATCGCCACAGCTTTCCAGCATCCGTCAACCTGCCGGAAGCCTTCCCACGAGCTTCAGCAACGCCACCGCGTGTATTGAGGCCAGACACGTCTGTTCTGACATCAGACAGACTGCTCGTGTGTTTCAACGGCCCAGTCGGCGACGACCACACGCCTCAGCTCCGAACCTCGTTGTTCTCACGGTCTTGCGGCGTTTCGCATTCGGTTGACGGTTCGGTTGTCCGCTGGCCCGCGAGTTGCTCTCAAGGAGGGTGCTCTCATCGTTCCTGCGTGGGGAACCAGACGAGCACGATGACCCGCGTGAGCGGGCCTTCGGAATCCCTACCGGGTCGGTCCGGCCGTCGCAAGCCGACGCGCACATGGGCCGACCCGAGCCCCCTCCGCAGAATTCCCGGGCGGGCGCCTCTGGCGTCCGCCTGGGCCACCCACTCAGCCCAGCGACTCCAGATACCCTCTCAACTGATTGAACGCCAAGCCGCGGTGGCTTACGCGGGCCTTTTGCGCGGCCGCCAGTTCCGCCAGCGTGCAGCCCGAGGGTGGGTGGAAGAACACCGGGTCGTACCCGAAGCCGTGCGTCCCTCGTGGTGGGGCGGTGATGTGGCCTTCCACCGTGCCGCGCGCCTCGAACAACACGCGTTCGCCCTCGGCGAGGGCGAGCGCGCACACGAAGCGCGCCGGGCTTTCGGGCTGGCTCCGCTCGGACAAGAGTCGATAGATCAGCGCAAACTTCTCCGGGTAACTCCGGGCCGTGTCGCCGCCGAACCGCGCGGAGTAGATGCCGGGCGCACCGTCGAGCGCGTCGATTTGCAGCCCCGAGTCCTCAGCAACCACCAGGCCCTCAGTGGCGGCCGCGTAGTAGAGGGCCTTGAGCCGGGCATTCTCGGCAAATGTCGCCCCTGTTTCCTCCGGTTCGGGGATCGGCGGAAAGTCGCCGAGCGCGAGGACCTCGATCGGGAGACCAGCCAGCACGCCTCGGATCTCGCGCAGTTTGCCAGCGTTGGTCGTGGCGAGGACCAGGGTTGGCGTCATGGCGGCGTCAGACGGAGGCGGCCACGTCGTTGCCGATGATGGTCCGCTGGAGCACATTGAGCTGGCGGATTCCCTCCTGCGCGAGGTCGAGCAGCGTGTTCAGCGCATCGCGCCCGAACGGCGCCGTCTCGGCCGTGCCCTGCACTTCCACGAAACGACCGCCGCTCGTCTGGACGACGTTCATGTCGACCTCCGCGTGCGAGTCCTCCTCGTAGGCGAGGTCGAGCAGCGGCGTGCCGTCCACGATGCCAACGCTCGTGGCGGCGACGCACTCGCGCACGGGTATGGCCGACAGGACGCCTTGGTCGCGCAGTTTCCGGAGCGCCAGCACCAGTGCCACGAACCCGCCCGTGATCGACGCCGTCCGGGTCCCGCCGTCGGCCTGGATGACGTCACAGTCGATCCAGATCGTGCGTTCGCCGAGATCGCCGAGGCGCGTCACAGCGCGCAGCGACCGACCGATCAGGCGCTGGATCTCCTGTGTGCGCCCGCCGACCTTGCCCGCCGACGCCTCGCGCTGATTGCGGGTCGTGGTGGCACGAGGCAGCATGCCGTACTCGGCGGTTACCCAGCCCTTGCCCGAGTTGCGGAGGAAGGGTGGCACTCGGTCCTCGACGCTTGCGGTGCAGATGACGCGTGTGTCACCCGCTTCGATGAGGACGGAGCCCTCCGCGTGTTTCACGAAGTCGGGCGTGAGGATGGTCGGGCGGAGAGCGTTGACGGACCGGTTGTTCAACCTTGGCATAGGCCTCTTATCGGATTGGCGGCGTTTGAGCCGGTGTGTCGCGGGCTGGTTCCGGCCCGCTCGGGGGCGGCAGAGTGCCGGGAGGCGGCGTGGGCGCCGCCGCCGGCGGTTCGGAGCTCGGTTCCTCGACCCACGCCAGGTTCTTCGCGAGCGGACGGCGCAGATCCACGTGGCCGGCGAGCGTGTCCACCTCGTGTCCACCGACCAGGATCTGGACGGCAGCCACGGCAGGCAGGTTGGCGGTGAGCGCGTCGACCACCGCGTAGACGGTCAGCACCTCGTCGAGGGTGCCGCCCGAGTGGCCGTTCGTCACCTCCGAGCTCAGGTCCACGAATGCCTCGCCCCGGTCGCTGAGGTAGATCGCTCGCAGGCTCGTGCCCGCCGGCACCGGGTTCAGCAACGGAGCGGGCACCGCCTCCAACTGCGCCTCGACGATCCGCCTCGCCTGCAGGAGCGTGGTCCCGCCCACCGGGACCTCCCGCTCCACGGCGACCAAGCGCAGGCCGTCGTCGGACACGTAGAAGAGCCGGGCCCGGATCTTCGGCGTTGCCACCGGCGCGGCGGGCTCGACGACCGAGGGTGCGGTTGTCGCCTCGGCGTACCATCGCGGCAGCACGACGAAGGCGGCCGCCACGGCTGCCGCCGCGCTCAGGACCAGCAGGGTCCACAGTGTGGCGCGCCCCTTGGTCACCGCTGCCTCCCTGAACCGCTCCGTCGCGGCGAGGGCCTGGCAGCGGGGTCACCGCCAGTCGTCCGACCCGGCGCGGGGAGGGTCGACGGCCACGGGACCGGCAGGGCCTGGGCGGACGACCGGTCGGCGAGGTCCTTGTACCGCACGATGCCGTCGGCGAGTGCCTGCACGAGAGTCACCTGGTAGGACTCTGACGCGAGTTGCTGCTCTTCGTCCGGGTTGGTCAGGAACCCCACCTCGATGAGGACGGCGGGCATGTTGGCGCCGGCGAGCACGCGTAGCGGTGCCTGCTGGACGGAGCGAGGGCTGAGGCGCAGGCGGCCGCGGCACTGCTCCTCGATCGCCCCCGAGAGAACCGCCGACTCGCTCAGGTACCGCAACTGCGCCATCTCCCACGGAATCATCTCGATGTCTCGGGACCCGCCTCCGAGCGTGGGGAGCGTCTGTCGAGCGGCGGTGCCCTCTCGTGAATCCGCCCCGGCCTCATCCGGGGAGAGGTAGTAGATTTGCGCGCCGCTGACGTCCTTGCGCGCGGCCGCGTTGGCATGCAAGCTGACGAACACATCCGCTTTGTTGTTGTTGGCCAGAGCTGCGCGGTCGTCCAGCGCCACGGCTTGGTCACCCTCGCGGGTCAGGAGCACGCGGAGACCGAGCCGCGACTCGAGCGACGCTTTCAGCCGGCGGGCCAGCAGCAGCGTGAGGTCCTTTTCGAGAAGGCTCGTGCCACCCCTGGCGCCCGTCTCCTCGCCGCCGTGTCCCGGGTCGAGGACCACGGTTCGCAGTCCGCCGACCGGCGCCGAGGGGAGCGGTGGCGTCTCAGACGCGGGCGGTGGCGTGGGGGAGGGTGGGCGGGTGGGGATTTGCGGCGCCGCGTCCGGCCCGGCGACCAGATCGACGATGATCTCGGTGGAGTTCTGTTCGCCGGGAATCCCCGACGCGCGGAAGGTTCCGAAGCGTGGGCCGATGTCGATCGCGATCGTCCCGGTCGGATCGGCGACGCGGACCGCCTGGACAATGCCCTGGGGCGGGAAGGACGGCAGTACCGCGTCGAGGGCGTCCGCATCGAACTTCACGAGCAGGCGTGCGGGTTCCTGGGCAATCGTGTACGGCGTGCGCGGACTGACGTCCAACGTAATCCGCGCCTGCGGGCCGGCCGACTCCTCCCGAACGACGACGCGCGGGACTCGCACGTCGCCCACGAGCACGAGGCGCGAGTTCTTCCGGACGTCGAGCTTCGTGTCGCAGACCAGGGCGAGCGCGCGGCTGATGAATTCCACCGGGACCAGCCACCGCCGACCATCGCGTGCGACCGGCGCCGGCAAGGACACCAAGCGGCCGTTGGCGGAGACGAGTGCCTGGCCGGGCGTCAGGATCGCGGACCGGGTCCGCCACGACACGATCACGCCGCCGGCGACGGCATCCTCGCGGATCGTCAACTGGAAGAGCGCCGCCAGGTCGTCGAGCGCGACCATGGTGTGGTCACCCACGAGATTGGTCGCCAGCGGCCGTCGCCCGTCCGGGGCGATGACGGTGAAAGGCAGGTCGGCGCGGATGGACGACTGGCGGCCCGTGACGGCCGCGGCGCCGAGCACAACCACGGCGCACGCGATGACCACTTGAGGACGCGGTGGGAACAAGGCGGAATCCATCATAGCGCGGCTCGACACCAGCGCCTACCCGGGTCCGCATCGGTCGCCGGGCTGATTTGTGCCGCGCCCCGGCCCGCTCGGCAGTATGCTGGGAACTGGGGGAACGCATGCGACCAGTAATTGCGGCAGTGCTGCTGGCGATTGGGGCAGGGACGGCGGGCGCGCAGGGGCTTCCCTGGCTGTCGGCGAACGTGGGCGGGGGCGGCACCTTTTCGCTGGGGGGAGCGCGGGAGGCCGTCGGAGACGGCTGGAACATCGATGCGGGTGCGACGGTCCGGGTGACGGACCGCGTGGGCGTCAGGCTCGACTACCAATACAGTCGCTTCGCGCCGCAGGCGCTTGTCGCGCAGACCTTCGACCCATCCTCGCTCGCGACCGTCACCACCTCGACGCCGGTGAGCGGGCGGCTGCAAATGCACGTCGGATCGTTCGACGCCGTCTATGCCTGGCCGATCCGGAATGGACGCGGGACCGCCTACGTGCTCGGCGGGCCGTCGGTCGCCAAGCGGCGCGCAACGGTCACGGGATCGGCGACGGGTGTCGTCCTGGATTTCTGCGAACCGCAGTGGTTCAGATGCTCCGCGGGGCTCGAACCGTTCGACCAAGCGACCGGCGTCCGCGAGACCGTCGACCTGGGCGTGAACGTCGGCGGCGGGCTGACCTTCGACGTCGGGCTCAGAGCCCGCGTCTTCGTGGAGGCACGCTACCTCTGGATCCACGGCCCCACCTACACGGGGACCTCAGGGACCGCGCAGGCCAACGCGGCGTTCCTACCTGTCGTTGCGGGCCTGAGGTTCTGAGAGCCACCGCCCGAGTCCCATCGCGAGCGCGAGGCAGTCGGCGACGCCGCCCATCGTGAGGCGCAGGCGCCGGTACTCGACGTTGAGACGGCCGAGCCAGTCCGTGTAGGCCTCCCCGTGCTCGATCAGCTCCTGGAGGCGCCGGCCGTCCGCCCGCAGTCGTTCCAACCCGGCAGGGCCGCACCGATGGACGGTGGTCGTGTCTTCCACGACCTGCATCAGCGCGGCCATCGCGTAGTGCCCGCCGTGGCGTCGGAGGGCCGGCAGCGCGTGGTCGAACACGGACGGGAGGCCTGCCCGTGCCTCGCCGCGGATGCCCGCCAAGCCGTGCCGCGCACGTGCCTCCTCCCCGTGGGATCGCGAGTCCCGCCGGCCGTCTCCCCCGACGCCCGATCTCTCCTGGAAACCGATGTCGGTCAACAGGGCGGTGAGTCCGCGGATGCGTCCGCGCAGGCGGTGCAGGAGAACGGTCTGAGTGGGAACGTCGCCCTCGCGGTCTGCGGCAACGGCGGTCGCGGCCAGTAGGACGAGGCCCGAGAGAAAGATGTACCCCCGGTGCGTGTTGGACCCGACCGCCTCGATCATCCGCCCCTCGGCCCGCCGCCCGGCCTCCACGCAGCGCGCCAGCGTGGAGGTGGCCGACAGCTGGGAACCCGGGCCGACCGCCGCCAGCAGGTCTTGGAAGTAGAGCGGCAGCAGGTCCACCGAGCGCCACATCTGGTCGAACGAGAGATTGGGATGCGATCCGTTGTCGAAGCGGTCGACTAGGCCGGGCTTGGGTGTGAGGGCCAACTCCTCCCGGGCTCCAACCACCAGAGCCTCGGCGAGCGCCACGGGAGAGAGCACACGTGGCATGGAGGTCAGGCGCCGGCCGGTAGCAGCCGTGCCACGGCCGCTTCGAGGTTCGCGGCGAGATGGCGGCGCAGCCGGATGCAGTCGGCCGCGGGCCGATTGCAGACGAGGCACAGGCGCGGCGGGACGCCCAAGGCCACCCGCCCGACTCGTCGGCCGTCGCCCGTGTAGACGTCGAGGTCCAGCAGCCGGCCGCCGGGCAGGGTGTCCTCCAGGGCGATGGCTTCACGCTTCGCCCGGTGAGGGTCGAGGGAGGTGATATACAGCGCCCATGGTCCGAGCGCGTCGCGGCCCTGGCCGACGGGCTGGACCGGCAGGCGGCGGGCGAGCGCTAGGCGGGCCGCGCCCATCAGACCGTCGACGCCGCAGGGGGACTTCTCCGCGCCGGGGATGTTGGTACCGACGAAGATCACGCTGTGCCCCGCCGCCAGCTGCTGGTCGATTGCCGCCTGGCGCTCGTCTCGCGCGTCGAGAAGCCGGCGTCGGAGCGCTTCGAGGTCGCGTGTGCCGGGCGCCATGTCCGCCATCCGCTCAGTCCTTGACCTGCCGCACGACGTCGATGATCGATCCGTCGCGGTATTCGACGAGCGCGACGATCCGATCCTGGAACTCGAGCGGGCGGGGCTGACCTGTCAGCGCGGTAATCTCGGCGTGCAGGTGCCGGATGTCCTTGAGCGGCAACCGGCGGCGGAGCAACTCGGTCTTCAGGTCCGGGTGCCGGTCGGCGACCGCGATGCCGCGCTCGGTGACGACGACGTCAATCGTCTCGCCGGGCGTCGTGATTGTCGTGACCTCGTCGCGGATGATGGGCAGGCGCCCCCGGATGGAAGGCGCGACCACGATGGCGAGCTTCGCTCCGGCGGCGGTGTCGGAATGGCCGCCGGTGTTGTGGAGCAGCAGGCCGTTGGACTCGGTGTTGACGTTGACGTTGAACTGCACGTCGACCTCGGTCGCGCCGAGGATGACCGCGTCGAGCATGTTGACGACCGACCCCCGGTTGAACGGGTTCGCGTAAAGGTCGGCGCTGATTTCTCGGTGCATCAGGTTCTTGCCGATCGACTCCACCGCCCGCAGGTCGAAGCACTGCACGTCGAACAGGGTCCGGAAGTAGCCCTCCTCGAGCATGTCCACGAAGTAGCCCGTGATCCCGCCGCAGCCGAACGACCCCTTGATGCGCTGGTCGAGCATCTTCCGCTTGATCGCGTCGGCGACCGCGAGCGACGTGCCGCCGGCACCGGTCTGGAACGAGAACCCGTCCTTGAGGAGGCCGGCCGCCTCGATGACCTCTGCGGCATAGTGGGCGATGAGCAGGCCCGCGGGGTCGCGCGTGACCCGGGTCGTGGTGGACACGATCTTCTTGGGATCGCCGAGCGAGTCGACGCACACGACGTAGTCGACGTCGCTCTGCGAGATGCTTACCGGGGAGGCGGGGTACGGGACGAGGTTGTCGGTGACGGCCACGACCTTGCGGGCGTACCGGGCGTCGGTGAAGGCGTACCCGAGGCTCCCGCAGGCCGACGGTCCGCTCACGCCGTTCAGATTCCCGGTTTCGTCGCAGCACGGCGCCGCGATGAACGCCACGTCGACCGGCACCTCGTCGGTCACGAGCATCCGCGCCCGTCCCCCGTGGGACCGCACGACGATGGGGAAGTCGATCTCGCCCTTCGTCGCCAGCTCGCCGATCAGGCCGTTGACGCCCGTCTCGCACCGCGTCACGACACCCTTCCGGATGGCCGGGATGATCTCGGCGTGCACCGGGTGGACCGAGCTCGAGGCGATGCAGATGTTCCGCAGCCCCACGGCGTCGAGTTCGGTGACGAGGCGGTTCAGGAGGACGTCGCCGTTGCGCAGGTGGTGGTGCGTGGCGATCGTCATGCCGTCGCGCAGGCCCGTCTGCTCGATCGCGGCCCGCAGGGACGGCAGGACCTTGCACTCGCCGGGGTTCCGCCGGACCAGCGGTCGCGTCGCCCGGTTCATCGTCGGCATCCGCGTGAAGGGGTCCTGGTAGGGTTCGTAGCGGGTGCCGTGCCAGGTGTCGGGGATCTCGCGCCCCAGACTATTCCTCGCCATGGATGACCTCGTCGGGAAGGAGCTGGTCGATCAGCCCGAAGGCCGCAGCCGTCCGGATGGTGCGTGCCGCCCGCTTGACCACCGGCGCATCGACCATCTTGCCGCGGAGTGAAATGACCCCCGTACCCATCTCCCGCGCCCGCTGGATGGCCTCCATGACCTCGAGTGCGTGGTCGATCTCCTCGCGCTTGGGCCGGAACACCTCGTGGACGACCTCGATCTGGCGCGGGTTCACCAGGGACTTGCCCGTGAAGCCGAGCCGCTTGACCAACTCCGTGTCGGCCCGCAAACCGTCCATGTCGTTGACGTCAGCGAACACGCTGTCGATCGCCTGCAGGCCGGCGGCCTTGGCTGCCCAGACGATCTGCATCCGGGCGCCGAGCAGTTCCTCCCCTGAGCGCGTGCGCTCGATCTCCATCGAGGCCGTGTAGTCCTCGGCCCCGAAGGCGAGGGCGACGAGGCGCCGAGACGCCTGGGCGGTCTTCACACAGTTGAGCACGCCCACCGCGCTCTCAATCGAGGGGATGATCGAGAAGTACCCGATCTCCAGCCCCAGCCGCTCCTCGTATTCGGTGAGCAGCGTGTCGAGCCGCTCGACGACCTCCGGTTCGTCCGCCTTCGGCAGGCGGATGCCGTCGGGCCGGCTCGGCAGGACTTCCTTCAGGTCGTCGAGCGCGTACCGGGTGTCCAGGCCGTTGATCCGCACGAAGACTTCCTTGGACCGGTCGGCGAAGGTGCGGAGGAAATTGCGGGCCAGTACCCGCGCCGCGTCCTTCTCACCGACCGGGACGGCGTCCTCGAGGTCGATCATCACGCCGTCGGCGTCGAACACCGGGACATTCTGCAGCATGCCCGGCATGTTCCCGGGGACGTAGAGGAGCGATCGCCGGAGCCTGTGTCGCCTGTCCATGCTCACCGGTCCTCGAAGAAGAGCGTGTCCACACCGCCCCGCGTCGAGTGCTGCCGCTCGACGCCCTCGACGATGTACTCGCCCAGGATGATCTCGCACGTGGCGAACACCTCGGCCTCTCGCAGGTGGCCGCCGATGGCTTCGCCCGACGACCGGGCCGCGAAGATGTGCAGGTGCGCATCCACCGTGCCGGTCTCGTTCGGGATCAGGTTGCCCTCGAGGCCGAGCAGGTCGAGCGGTCCATCGACCTTGTGGACGGGCATCCGGGGTTCGGTGATGGGCAGGTGCGCGCCCGCCTGGATGTCGCTGAACTCGACATTGCGGACCGAACCGACCGCCGAGATGATGGCGCCGTGGTGCAGGTCCACCATGCGCGCGAACTGCAGAAGTTCGTCCACCAGCTTCGTGCCGGGCAGGACCCGGATCATGAACCGTCGGCCCTGCCGGACCTCACGATAGGAGAGCTTGTCCACGCCTATGCCTCCGCGGCCCGACGAAGGGCCGTCTCCACGCGTGCCTCGATGGCGTAGTCGAGCGCGCCGCGATCGGCGACCGCGACATGCGCCCGCGTTACGCCGTGCCGCTGGAGCACCGCCTCGATTCGCTCGCGGATCAGGTGCTCGAACTGCTTCTTGACCGTCGACTCGATGCTGATCTTGAGTTGCTCGGCTGGCTCGACCCGCACCACGAGATCGCTCGACTGCATGGTGCCCGCCGTCGCCTTGGTCGTGATCTCCATCTCGTCCTCGTGTGCCTGGTCCGGCCGCCCGGAGCCAGGGGGTTGCCGCGATCAGCCGTGCGCCCCAAGCGCGGCGAGACGCTTGGCGATCTCGCGGCCCTCGGTCGAGGCGACGAACGCCAGCGTCGTCGGAGGCACGAGACGGGCGACCGTGTCGAAGTCCCCAGCCCCAAGCGCCTCTCGCACCCGGGTCGCGCTGAAGAAGCCGTGCTCGTCGCCCGCGCGCTGGACTTCGACCAGGCCGATGCCGAACACGGGTAGCACGTCCCCCAGGACGTGGTTGTAGGCGGCCGTCGTCGGGCAATACGGCTCGTGGCCGACGAGCCGCTCCCGGATGTCGAACTCCGGCGCGATGCGCGTGGCAAACAACCGCGCGTCCAGCTCCATCTGGAGCTGCGCCCGCTCATCGTGCTGACGGAGGAAGTATGCGGGAAACGTCCCGGCACTCACGACGTAGCGCGACGTGTCGAGCACCACGACGCCCGGCAGGTGTGCTGTCGCCTCGCGCGCCAGCCGCAGGCGCACGTCGAATGGGAACACCGAGCGGTCCTCCCGGACCACGAACAGGTACAGCGTGTCCACGTGATCGGCTGCCCGCTCCACCAGGTACAGGTGGCCGCGCGTGAACGGGTTGCCGTTGACGACGACCGCCCCGTTCAGGCCAGCCCGGCGCGCCGCCCGCGTCGCCTCGAGGTACGCCGGCAGCCCCGGACCGCATTCGAGCAGGGTGACGGGCCCGCTCGTCACGAGCAGCCGGAAGTGGCACTGCTCGAAGCTGGCCGCGTGCTCGGGACGGGTAAAGAGGAACAACGACTCGTAGCCGGCCTTTCGGGCCAGGTCGACCAGCGCGGTCGTGAGCGCACCCAGCACCTCGCCGCCCTGGTAGGCGTCCTCGATCGCGAACATCTTCAGGACGTACCCGGCGCGTCCACCGGTCGCCACGAGGCGGCCGCCCTCGTACAGCCCGACCAGGTCGTCGCAGCCCGGCTCGAACGTCAGGCCCTGCGATTCGATGAGCCGCCGGGCGTCGGCGGCCTCGCCGGCGGTGAACAGCGGAACGGCGGTGGGTGGCATGCCAGGGGCTCCTCTCAGGCTGGGGTTCGAGCGTCCCTGCAGCATATCAGGCCGGCGAAGCGCGGGGGAAGCCCGAGCCGACGGGGACCCGGACGCTCCCGGTTCAACCGGTGGTCAGGCGAGCTGCCGCCCGGCGAGCACCGTCACCGCCTGTCCCGCCAGCCGCACTCGGTCGTTGTCGACAGCCAGCCGGAGCCGGCCACCCCGCGGCGAGGCCTGCTCGGCCATGAGTTCCCGCTTGCCGAGACGTGCGCTCCAGAACGGCGCGAGACAACAGTGCGCCGATCCGGTGACCGGGTCCTCGTCGACGCCGACCCACGGTGCGAAGTACCGGGACACGATGTCGCAGTCGCTGTTGGCGCGGGCCGCCGCCGTGACGATCACGCCGCGGCCGGGAAGGGCCCGCAGGGCCGGCATGTCCGGGCGGAGGAGACGGACCTCCTCCTCGCTGCCGACCTCCACCAGCCACCGTGGCCCGCTCGTCCCGGTCAGACGCGGTTCGACGCCGAGAGCCTGCAGCGCGCCGGGCGGGAGGGGCCCGGGCGCAAAGCCGAGCGCGGGGAAGTCGAGCTCGATCCAGCCGCTTCCACCTCCCTGGCGGGCCGAGAGCACACCGCTCCGCGTGAGAAAGCGCACGGGGGCGCCGGCTGGCAGGCGACCCGTCTCCCAGAGCACGTGGGCGGCAGCGAGCGTCGCGTGCCCGCACAGGTCGACCTCGGTCCTGGGGGTCATCCAGCGCAGCGAGAAGGGGTCGCCGTGGGGCACGACGAACGCCGTCTCCGAGCGATTCATCTCGCGCGCCACCAGCTGCATCCAGTCACCGTCAGCGGGCGTCTCAAGCAGGCACACCGCGGCCGGGTTCCCGCGAAACGCCCGGCTCGTGAACGCGTCCACCTGGTAGATCGGCACGCTCATACGCGCAGGATACGCCGGAACGGCGCCCGAGGACACCCGCCCGGTCGGCCGGCGTTCAGGGGACATGGACCCTCCGGGTTGAGGCCTGCCCGGCGCACACGTATAGTAGAAAACTGATGGAATTCGCCCCCGAGTATGTCGCGTTCGTCCTCCGGGAGAACTACGAGGATGCCAAGCGGCTGTTCCTGTCGCCGCTGATGGCCCTCCACTACGCCCATCTGGTCATGCTCGCCTCCTGCGACATCATCGGCGCGGGAGACGCCCACCGGCTGCGCGAGGCTCTCGACGGCATCTCTGAGGAACGGGTCCGGCGGTCGGCCCACGATTGCCGCGACGAGGACCTGTTCGGCTACGTGAACCGGCTGATTGTCGAGTCGTGCGGCGAGGAGACGGCGGGCCGGCTCCACACCGCGCGCAGCCGGAACGACATCGACATGACGCTCTACCGGATGCGCCAGCGGGAGCTGCTGCTCGACCTGTCGGACGCCTCGTTCGGGCTGCGCGGCGGCCTCATCGACCTGGCGTGGCAGAACCGCGACACGATCTTCCCGGCGCACACCCACACGCAACCGGCACAGCCTTCGACCATCGCCCACTACCTGCTGGCCGTCGTCGAGCAGCTCGAGCGGGACGCCGACCGCCTGCGCGCAGCCTACGCGACGACCAACCGATGTCCTCTCGGGGCCTGCGCGATCAGCGGGACCGGGTTCCCGATCGACCGCTCGGTCACGAGTGACCTGCTCGGGTTCGCGGGGCCGACGCTCAACACGTACGGCAGCATCGCCACCGTCGACTACCTGCTCCAGAGCGTGTCGGGCGCGCTGGTGCTGCTGATTGGGCTGGGGCGGTTCATCCAGGACCTGCTGCTCTGGTGCACGGCGGAATTCGGCTACCTGCGGCTCGGTGCGGGCTACGTGCAGCCGAGCAGCATCATGCCGCAGAAACGCAACCCCGTGTCGGTCGAACACGCGCGCAGCATCGCCAGCCGCGCGCTGGGCGAGGCAGTGGGGGTCGTGATCGCGGTCCACAACACGCCGTTCGGAGACATCGTCGACACGGAAGACGACCTCCAGCCGCTGGTGTTCTCGACGTTCTGGGACGCCACGCGGGCGGTCCGGCTCTTGTCAGCGGCGAGCTCGACGGTGGAGTTCGACCGCGCGGGGCTGGCGGCGCAGGCGCGGAGAGGCTGGATCACCCTGACGGAGCTGGCCGACACGCTCGTGCGCGACCATGGACTGCCCTTCAAGACTGCGTACGGCATCTGTGCGCGCCTGGTGGAGGCGCGCGCGGCGTGGCCAGACCGGTCGGTGTCGGACCTGTTGGCCGAGGCGTCGGTCCACGAGACGGGCTCGGCGATTCACTATACGGAGGACGCGTTGCGGCACGTCCTCGCGCCCGACCACTTCGTGGCGGTGCGCCGGGACCCGGGTGGCCCGGCGCCCGCTGAAACCACGCGTGCGCTCGAGGCCGCGCGGCTACGGCTGGGCTCCGACCGGCAGTGGCTCGAGCAGACCAAGGGTGCGCTGGACCGCGCCGCGACGCGGCTGCGCGAACGGAGTGCGACGTTGTGACGACCACAACGCCAGAGGATCGCGACGCTCCCTCCCGGCGGCGTACCTACGTCCTGGTGCTGCTCGTCGAGGCGCTCACGATTGCCGGTCTGTGGGCGTTCGCACGGTACTTCACGACGTGACGGTCTGGGCGTCGCCTGGCGCCCCGGCCGGTTGCTGACCTCCCGCTGCCTATGCACGTCCTCGACTGGTACGTCGTCGGCGCCTATCTGGTGTGGATCGTCTACGACGGGCTGAAGCGCACGCGCTCGGCCAACGAGATCGAGGGCTACCTGCTCGCGAAGCGGAGCCTGCCCTGGTGGGCGGCCGGGCTCTCGATCATGGCGACCCAGCTCAGCGCGATCACGCTGGTCGGCACGACCGGGCAGGGGTACGCCGACGGCATGCGGTTCATCCAGTTCTACTTCGGTCTGCCGATCGCGATGGTCCTCCTGGCGGTAACTGTGGTGCCGTTCTTCTACCGCGCGGGCGTCTACACGGCCTACGAGTATCTCGAGCGGCGGTTCGACGCGAAGACTCGCTCGCTGGCGGCGCTGCTGTTCCTCGCCAACCGCAGTTTGTCTTGCGGGGTCATCATTGCCGCGCCCGCCGTCATCCTCTCGGTCGTCCTGGGTTGGAACGTGACGCTGACGGTGCTGGCGATCGGCGTGCCGACGGCGGCCTACACGATGGTCGGCGGGGTCCAGGCGGTTGCGTGGACGGACGTCAAGCAGATGGGGGTCGTCGTCGCGGGGGTCCTCGCCGCCGTCGTCCTGCTGCTCCTCGGGCTGCCGCACCAGGTCTCGCTGGCCGAGGCCCTCCGGGTCGCGGGAGCCGCGGGCCGCCTGAAGACCGTCGATTTCTCGTTCGACTTGACGACAAACTACACCTTCTGGTCGGGCACGGTGGCCGGCGTGTTCCTGATGCTGGCGTACTTCGGCTGCGATCAGAGCCAGGTGCAGCGCTATCTGACGGCCAAATCGGTCGATGAGGGACGCAGTTCGCTGCTGCTGAGCGCGTTCGTCAAGATCCCGCTCCAGACGCTGATCCTGCTGACCGGCGTGCTGGTGTTCGTGTACTACCTGTTCACGACCCCGCCGATGCTGTTCAACCGCGTTCACGACGGGGCCGTGGCGGCCAGTGCCAGAGCCGCCGAGTACGAAGGCCTCCATCGGGAGTTTGCCGTCGCGGTCGACCGGCGGCGCGCCGCGGCCCTCGCGCTGGCGGCAGCTGAGCGTGACGGCGGCACGCCGCAGGCGGCCTCGGCCCGGGCGGCCTTCGCAACGGCAGACCAGGCGGTGACGGACATCAGGGGCCGGGCGGTCCAGGTCGTGAAGGACGTGAGCGGCGACCGTGGCTACAACGACGTGAACTACGTGTTTCCCACCTTTGTCACCACCCAGCTGCCGGTCGGGCTGGTCGGCCTCATCATCGCGGCGATTTTCGCCGCGGCGATGTCGGCGAGCGCCGGGGAGATGAACGCGTTGGCCACCACGACGGTCATCGACGTCTACCGCCGGCACGTCCGGCGGCAGGCCACCGACGCGCACTACCTGCGGGTGTCGAAGGTGGCCACCGGGTTCTGGGGCCTGCTGGCCTGTGCCTATGCGATCTACGCGGCCCAGGCTGGCTCGCTCATCGAGGTGGTGAACAAGGTCGGCTCGTTGTTCTACGGCACGCTGCTCGGCGCGTTCGTGCTCGCCCTGGGTACACGACGGGCCACGGGTCGCGGCGCGTTCTGGGGCATGATTGTCGGATTTCTGACCGTCGTGCTCGTCGCCCGGACGACGCCGATCTCGTATCTCTGGTACAACCTCCTGGGCGCGTTCGTGGTGGTCGCGGTCGGCTATGTCCTCAGCCTAACCGAACGGAAGGCGCAGGCCGCCTGACGAAGCCGGGCCTGGCCTTGTCGCCCCGGAGGCCGCCACGGCCCGTGCCGACGCCCCCGCCCCTCGATCGCCGCGCGCATGGCTGTCGATTTCGTCTCCGTTCTCCCCGGGGTCACAGTAGAATCTCCGGCGCACTCTGGCCCTTGGTGGTGACGGGACGAGCCGGCTCAGATCCGCATGGGGAGGACCGATGGTGACAAGACGAACGGCATCATCTCTGCTGGCGGTGGGCGTCGTGGTGGCGGCGGCGTGCTTGGTGGGGTTCGAGGTCTTCGTCCATGGGCAAAGCGATCCGGTGGTGGCGAAGATCATTCAGCTCGGCACGACTGACAACCAGGTCATGAGCTGGAACGACTATGCGAGCAACCGCTTCGGTGGCCGCGAGACCGGGACGAACGCCTACACGGATGCCTCGCTCTGGGCCCTCTGGCAACTGAAGCAGTGGGGGCTCGAGGCGGAGCTCGACGAGGTGGGCGAGATGCCCGTGGGCTTCAACCGCGGCCCGTGGTTCGGGAAGATGGTGGCGCCGACCGAGGAAACCCTGCGCTTTGGGACGCCGAGCTACACGGCGGGGACCAAGGGTGTCCAGCGTGGCGGCGTGGTCATCCTGCGGGCGGACCCGTTCGGTATCCCGGGGCGCGCCACGGGCGGCCAGCCGGTTCCCAAGGAGACCGTGGAGAAGAAGCGCGCGGCCGCCGCCGCGGCCATCGCCGAAATCGCCGCCAACAAGGCTGCCTTCAAGGGCAAGTGGGTGCTGATTGGCGGCAACGTTCCTCCGGCGTCCTCCGGGTTCGCGCGCGACGGCCGTCGTGGCACGAAACTCCCCGACGGCAGTCCCGAATACCTGGACTCGGAACTCATCCCCCCGGTGACCAAGGCGCTGGTCGACGCCGGCGCCCTCGGCACGATCCAGGCGGCGCCCGTGCCGGCGAAGGCGACCCAGGGTGAGCAGCCAATCAACCTGCTGGACGGCTACGTCACCGCCTGGGACAAGCTGCCGGTCCTGCCCGACATCAAGCTGCTCGACACGCAGTACGCCGAGGTCAAGGCGCTGGTCGAGAAGAAGGCGCCGGTCGAGCTCGAGTTCGACATCCGCAACTGGTTCAAGATGGGGCCCGTCAAGTACCACAACGTCGTCGCCACGCTCCGCGGCTCGCAGGACCCGGACGAGTACGTCGTGATCGGCGCCCACCTCGATTGCTTCAGCTCCGGGACTGGCGGTGTGGACGACGGCGCGGGCCTCGGGCCGAGCATGGAGGCCATCCGCCTGATCACGGCGGCGGGCGCGCACCCGAAACGCTCGATTGTCCTCATCCTGTTCGCGGCCGAGGAGAGCGGTCTGGTTGGCTCCCAGGCCTGGCTGAAGCGGCACCCTGGCCTGCACTCCCGAATCGTGCTGATGATCAACCGCGACGGCAGTCCGAGTGCCATCTCGGGCGCCAGTGTTCCGGAGGCCTGGTGGGCCGATTTCCAGGCCATCACGGCGCCGCTCGCGAGCCTGAACCCCAAGTGGCCGTTCAGACTCGACAAGGCTCTTCCGCGCGCGCACGCCACGTCGCCCGGCGGCACGGATTCGTCGTCGTTCGAGATGCAGAGCATTCCGACGCTGAACTTCCATTCGGAGAGCGACTATGTCTACGTCCGCGCGTGGCATACGCTCGACGACACCTACACGGAACTGGTGCCCTACGCCGACCACCAGAAGCACTCGGCACTGGTGACGGCCGTCGTCGCCTACGGCGTCGCGAACCTCGACCGGACGCTGCCGCGGGAGGGAGTCTACCTGCCGGACGGCCTCTACGCGGCCGTCGCGGTCGGCGCGGGTGACGCACCCAAACAGCTGATGGTCAACTTGGACTTCGTGCACGCGCCGGTGCAGACGGCGAACTTCGTCCGAATCGCCGAGGGCAAGACGCCCCCGGCCGCCGGGGCGCGCGGGGGGGCCGGCTTCGGCCCGCGGGGCGCGACGGCCAGGGACGTGCCGCCCATCGGCAGCGTCGTGGACATCCGGAGTGGCGTCGTCAGCGGCGTGATCGTTTCTGACATCCAGAAGTCGGTCGCCGTGGCGAAGTTGCCACGGGCGCTCAACCCCGCGCTCAAGCACGACGCGCCAGGCGTGTTGGGGGTATCAGGCCCCAACCAGTTCTACCTGACGCTCCAGAAGGCCCCCGGCTTCGACAGGAAGTTCACGGCGATCGGCAAGGTCGTCGCGGGACTCGACGCGCTGCCGGAGATCAAGAAGGGCGACCCGATCCGCAGCATCCGCATCACCCGGGTCGGCCAGGCGGCGCGAGACTTCAAGACCGACGATGAGGCCTTCAAGGCGCTGATGGAGCCGAAGCCGAAGGCCAAGTAGCGCCGGTCGCGGTCGGACGGGCACGGGGTACGGACCGTCACCGTGCCCCGCGGCTCGCGGGACGCGCTTCATGGATGTGCGGGAGTACGGCGCTCTCGGACCGACGGTGATCCTGCTGCACGGGGGGCCGGGCGCGCCCGGCTACCTCGCCCCGCTGGCCCGGGTGCTGTCAGACGCCTTCCGGGTGCTGGAGCCGATGCAGCGGCGCAGCGGGGGTCCGCCGCTGACGGTTGCCCGTCACGTGGAAGACCTGCGTGGGCTGGTCGCCAGCACCTGCACGACGGCGCCGCTGCTGGTCGGCCACTCGTGGGGCGCGATGCTGGCCCTGGCGTTCGGCGCCGCCCACCCCGGCATCGCCGCGGCATTCGTGCTCGTCGGGTGCGGCACGTTCGACCCCGCCGCACGCGCCCGTTTCGAGGCGGCGGTCGATGGCCGGCTGACGAGTGATCTCCGGTTGGCGTTGGCGAGGGCGGAGGCGATCCGGGATCCCGACGAGCGGCTGGAGCGCGTAGGGGAACTCTTCGCGCAGGTCTCTGCGTTCGATCGCCGCCAGGCGTCCTCGGAGTCCCTGCGCTGCGACGCGCGCGGATACCGCGAAACCTGGGACGACATGGTCCGGCTGCAGGCGGAGGGCGTCTACCCGTCAGCCTTCTCGGTCATCCACGCCCCGGTCCTGATGCTGCACGGATGCCATGATCCCCATCCGGGCACGATGATCCGCGACTCGCTGCAGACGGCGCTGCCGCACCTCGAGTACCGCGAGTTCGATCGCTGTGGCCACGAGCCGTGGCGCGAACGCGCCGCCGGCGACGAGTTCCTGGCGGTCCTACGCGCGTGGCTGGCCGCCCACGCGCCCCCCGTTCCCGCGCGCACCTGTGACACGCCTGCCACTTCCTGACGCCGGTGACCCGGAATCGGGATCGGGCCCGCCACGGGCGCGCCGGCCGGCCACGACGAGGGGGCCGTGTCCCCGCATCGGGCGCGCCCGAGTTGTGGCGTCAGAACGATGGGCGCCGACCCCGGAACGGAGTGCCGGTTCTCGGCCGTCGGCCGACAAACACGTAGTACGGCGGTCGGACGATCGGAACGAACGGCAGGTGGGTCCGACCCTCCGCGAGGTACGACTCGCGGAATCGCTGCCGCAGGTAGGGAAGGTGGTCGGCGCTCAGGAAGACATCGTCGCGTGCAAACCAGATCGGCCAGCCGACTCTGGTGGCCCAGGGATGCCGGCGACACCCGGGGAGAGGGTACTTGGGTGACACGTAGAAGTCAGCGACGCCAATCGTTCCGCCCGGGCGCAACAGGGACCAGGCACGGTCCACCGCTGTGAACCACTGGGGCATCATGGTGAGCGAGTAGGAGAAGGTGATGATGTCGGCGTGGTCAACCGGCAGGACGGCATCGAGGACGTCGCCGTGCACTAGGTGCACGTTAGTCCAGCCGTGCCGCTCGAGGCGATTCCGGCCGATATCCAAGAGTGCTTGAGACAGATCCACGACGACGACGGCAGCCAATGCGGCCAGACGCGCGCCGGCCTGTTCGAGGAGGAAGCCGGTGCCCCCGCCAAAGTCCACCCAGACGCCGTGGTCTCTCAGCGGCAGTCGAGTGACCAGGTCTTGGCGGCCTCGGAGGAAGCGCGCGCGGAACCAATCGTAGGACGAAGCCTGCGACCGGTAGAAGCGGTCGAGGCGAACAGCCGGCCCCGGACCCTCGCGGGCTCCCAAGAGCATGAGACCCACGGTGTGCAGGTCTGCCAGGACATTCCGGACGCGAGCGCCGATCCCGGAGTGGGTCATGCGAGGGACAGGTCAGCGATGTGGAAACTGGCGTAGGTGTGCACACGGTCCTGGGCGTGGAGGCGTTCGGCGAGCGCCCGTTGATAGGCCAAGTGATCGCCCAGGCGCCAACGGCCAAACTGCGTATGGACCGTCAAGGAATCGACCGCGTCCGTGCGGAGCCCGCCGCTTCTCCACAGGACTCGCGCCCGCGGGCTAGCGCGGGCAATGATCGCCTGCCACTCGGCCCGCAGCGCGTCACGTTGTGACCTGGCCAGCCAGTCCATGTGATCCAGCAGCACGAAGCGGGAGATTTCCTGGCGGTGGCCACGCAGGAACGCCTCGACCGACATGGTGGAGATGCTGATCCGCTCCACCAGCCCGGCCTTCAGCCGCTCGAAGTTCTCTCGCTTCAAGTACTCGGGACAGCAGGCCTCCGTGTACGCGCCTTTGAGGTAGACGCGCCAGAAGTAGTTGTCGGTCACCGGAATACGGGTGAATACCTGTTCGACGGCATGCTCGACAAACCCCGCCACGCCGCCCTCGTGGGCGCGCTCGACCTCGTGCCGCTGCTCGCTCGGTACCCCGAGCAGCGCGAGCAGATACGGCGAGGAGACCACCCGACGAAGGAAGGGCCGCCAGAATTCCTGGTGCACACACGTCTGGTAGATGTCGCGCTGCTCCTCGAGGCTCGCCGCGTCGAGGAGCCGGTCGATGTGCGGCCGCACCCGCCGCACGTGGTCGATATAGAGATTCAGCCACCACGCCACCAGGCCGGTCGTGCCGTTGAAGTAGAAAGACGGTCGAGTGCCCGCCTCGCTGAAGAATTCGATGTGTCGATCCCAGAAGCGCCGGGCCGAGGGTCCCAGATGGCGTCGTAAGCAGGCGGCGTAGGCGCTGCCGCATCCCTCGAAACGTCCGCGCCCAAACATGGCGAAGAAATCCGCGAATTCGAGTTCCCGGATCGCCGCGCACTTGAGCTCGAGGAGGGCGTTTTGGCAGGGGTTGAGGTCGACGGCGAACACGTGGCGGGGGCCTTGCAGCAGGTAATCCAAGGCGTTGCACCCTGCCGAGGTGATCACCAGAACCGAGTCCTCGGGGCCGAGCGCCAACGCAACCCGGTCGAGGCGCGGATCCTCCCAGCAGGCGTTGTAGACGAGGTGTTTGCCCCAGACCGCGTTGAACCAACACCCCGTCGAATCGGCCCCACCCACCATCGGCAGCCTCCGGCGAACACGACGCCGCCAGAGTACGGCTGCCGTGTGACAACGGTGTGTCGGCCCGGTCACGGTTCGTCGAGGTTCGCGGAGCTCCGTCAAAAAGCCGCAGGTCAACGGCGGGTCGGGACGCGGCGGGCCCTCTGCGCCGCGTCCCAGGGCGCTTGCCGGCGCGTGGGTGTGCCTCGGACACCGGCCCGAGGAGCGCGAGCCCCAGCGCCCGACGGTTACGACCGGCCCTGAGCGACCGCCAGGCAGGCAGCCGCCCACGCGGCCGCCAGCGGCACGACCAGTCCCGCGGCCCAGAACCAGGGCGGAGGAGGAATCATCAGGTTGTTGGCGATTCCGGCGAGCCTGATCAGCTCCCCAACCGCCAGCGCGTGAGCCGCCCGCGCCCGCCCGGCCATCCACGCAGCGATGCACGCACCGAGGGAGGTTCCGAGGGCCCACCCGGTCAGCCCGACCAGGAGGGCTCCCACCGGCGCGGCCGCCATCAGGTGTCGAACGACCTCACGGTCGGTCACACCTTCGGCCAGTGCACCCGATGGACGGCAGGGTTCCGCCGATGTGGCGACTGAGGGGCCCGCGACATCCCGGGGGGCGCTGACCAAGGCGTTCTGATAGACTCACCCGCGCCTACCGCAGGCCGGCGATGGCGGCGCGTGCTAGTGACCGGCTCGTGGCGGGTCAACCGCTCTCCAGGAGGTCTTGTGACGACACGGTGGCGGTCCATCATAGTGCTTCTGTTCTCGATCGCAGGCCTGGCCGGGCTCGCAGTCGGCCAGACCACCGGCAAGCCGGCCGCGGCCGCGAAGACCTGGCCGCTCACCAGGCCGGAAGCCACCGGCTATGCCGAGACGAGCCGCTACGACGACGTGATCTCGTTCATGAAGGCGATGGCAGCCGCGTCGCCCGATATCCACGTGACGACGTACGGCTACACCTTCGAGGGACGCCCGCTGCCGCTCGCGGTGATTGGCGCGCCTGGCGCCTCGCCCGAGGTTGTGCGGGCGACCGGCAAGACACGCATCTACATCCAGGGGGACATCCACGCGGGCGAGGTCGAGGGCAAGGAAGCCACCCTCTGGCTGCTCCGGTCGATCGCCAAGGGTGAGCGGCCAGGCTGGCTGAAATCCGTCGTGCTGCTCATCAACCCGATCTACAACGCCGACGGCAACGAGCGTGTGAACGTGCGGAACCGGGGGCGCCAGAACGGCCCGATCGGCGGCATGGGACAGCGCCACAACGCCCAGGACTTCGACCTCAACCGGGACTGCACGAAGCTGGAGACGGCCGAAGCGCGCTCGCTGGCCCGGCTGATGACGCAGTACGACCCGCACGTGGCGATGGACCTGCACACGACCGACGGCAGCCCGCACGGCTTCTACCTGACCTACCAGACCTCGCTCAGCCCCAACACGTCGCCGGGCCTGATCGCCATCGCGCGCAACGAGCTGTTTCCTGCTGTTACCAAGGCGGTGAAGGCCAAGCACGGCTGGGACTTCTTCTACTACGGCAACATCGGCCGCGAGGGCACCGAGCAGGGGTGGTACGACGACCTCGATCTCTACAAGCCGCGGTACACGCAGACCTACTTCGGCCTCCGCAACCGGCTCGGCATCCTGGTCGAGACCTATGCCTACGCGACGTTCGAAGACCGCATCAAGGCCACCTACTGGTTCCTCGAGGAGGTGATCGACTTCGCGGCATCGCACGGCGAGCGGATCCGTGCCGCGACGAAAGCGGCCGACGCCGAGTCAATCGTGGGCAAAGACCAGGCGGTGCGGGGGCGGCTGGTGAAAGCGCCCGAGCCGGCGGCCGTCGTGATGGTCGACTCGGTGGAGGAGCGCAATCCGTTTGTGCCCGATGTCCCCATGCTGCGCCGGGTGGCCGGGACCGAGCGGACCGTGATGATGCCGCACTACGCGACGGTCGAACCGACCGAGACGAGCGTTGCCCCCCGGGCGTGGGTGGTGCCGCCGCCGAGCCCAAGCACGCAGACGCCGGGGCCCTCGATGCCCCCCGGCGCACGGGGACAGGGGCCGGGCGGGCCGCCGCCCGGGATGGCCTTCTTCTTCGGGCGTGGCGATCCGGCGCTGCGCTCGTTCGCCGCGCTGGTCGACCGCCTGGAGGCGCACGGCGTGAAGTACTTCAAGACCGACAAGGAACTCGCCTTCACGGGCGAGCGGTTTGCGATCGACCAGTCCACCGTGGAAGCCCAGGAGTTCCGGGGCGCGGCGCCCCACAAGATCCGGACGCTCACCGGACGGTGGGAAGCGACCGCGCAGACCGTCCCGGCGGGTGCCGTGGTCGTTCCGATGGATCAGCCGCTCGCCCGGCTGGCCTTCATTCTGCTCGACCCGCGGTCGGACGACGGGTTGATGGCCTGGAACATCCTGGACGGCCTGATCGGTGACAAGCCGTCCTATCCGGTGCTTCGAACCCTGGAGCCCGTGCGGTAACGGGCCGGCGTCTTGCGGCACCTGGGGTGCGGGGGCCGGGCGTCCAGGCCGCGGCCTCTCACCCCCGCCCTCGGGTGGCGAGGACGCCAGGTGCCGCTACAGCCATCCCCTGGTCCGAGCGATCCGCGCGGCTTCCACGCGGTTCTTCGCGCCCACCTTGCTGATCGCGTCAGACAGGTAGTTCCGGATCGTGCCTTCAGACAGCTTGAGGGCCTGTGCAATCTCGGGTCCGGACCGGCCGTCGGCGGCCAGGCGCAGCACCTGCCGCTCCCGGTCGGTGAGGGGGTCTTCGTCGGTCCACGCCTCGACGGCCAGGTCGGGGTCAATGGCCCGCCCGCCCGCGTGGACGCGGCGGATGGCGTCGGCCAGTTCGTCGGACGGAGAGTCCTTGAGTAGGTAGCCGCTGGCGCCCGCGTCGAGCGCGCGCCGGAGGTAGCCGGGACGGGCGAACGTGGTGAGGATGATGACGCGCGGCGGGTGGTCGGAATGCCGGAGCGCGTCGGCCAGCTCGAGTCCGCCGAGATTCGGCATCTCGATGTCGGTCAGGACCACGTCGGGCCGGTGCTCGCGGGCCAACGCGAGCGCCGACTGTCCGTCGCGCGCCTGCGCGACGACGGTGATGTCGCTCTCGATGTCCAGCAACGCCGCCAGCGCGCCGAGCACCATGGCCTGATCTTCCGCAATGAGCACGCGAATCATGATCGCCGCTCGGGCTTGAGGTCTTCGGACGAAACGGGAGGGGTGGTGCCGGGGGCGGGCGTGCCGAGCGGGAGGTCAACCCGGATCGTGGTGCCCTCGCCGCCGTCGTACTCGAACCGTCCGCCGAGTTCCTCGACCCGGACCCGCATGCCCGTGACGCCCGACCCCCCCCGAGGCGTCCCGCCGATCCCGTTGTCTTTCACCAGCAGGTATAGCCAGCCGCTCTGCCCGCGCATGCAGATGTCGCAGCGCGTGGCGCGCGCGTGCCGGATGACGTTGGTGACGGCTTCTCGCAGCAGGAGCGACACGACGCCCTCGGTGCTGGGCGCGAGCCTCACGGGGACGACGTCGGTCTCCAGGGCCACTCCGGCGGCCAGCAGCGCCTGGCGCGCCCGCGCCAGCGATTCGTCGAGTGTTAGCTCACGGTAGCCCTGCACCGCCCGCCGCACCTCGCCGAGGGCCTCGCGCGAGATGCGCTCCACATCACGGATTTCGTTCCCCGCGCGCGCCGGGTCGCGGTCGGTCAGCTTGGCGGCCAGCTCCGACTTGAGCACGATCACCGACAGCGTATGGCCGAGCAGGTCATGCAGGTCCCGGGCGATTCGCTCGCGTTCGGCCACCTTGGCCAGGTGGTCCAACTCGTCCCGGGCGAGTCGGAGGCGGGCATCGGCCCGGCTCTTCTCAACGAAGCCGATGTTGCCGCCGCCGATGATGAGGGTGAAGACGGCGGCGGGGACCCACGCCTCGAGCGGCAGGTGCGCCGCGACTGTCTCGACGACGACCAGCAACAGGAGCGCCCCGAGATAGCGCGCCGCTACCGCAGGTCGTCCCACGTCGGCGACAAAGGCCGCCGCGTAGACGAAGAAGACGCTCGCGCCGGGGTTCCATGGGATGAACGCCACGCCGATGAGCGTGATGGCCCCGATAATCGGGAGCAACGCGGGGCCCTTGAGCCAGAAGCCCCGGAAGTAGAGGACCAGGAAGCCGAGCAGGGCGAGGCCATGGAGCACCCAGGCGAGCGGCGGGAAGTGTGCCAAGACGAGGCAGACGACGAATATGGCCAGGTACACGAGCCATGAGGTACCGGCAGCCACCACGCGACGGGGAGGTCGGCTGGAAGCAGGCGGATGCGCATGGCAGTGGCTACGGGCCGACAGTGATTCTACTGGAAACGCACCCGATCGATCTGCAGCCGAAAGCGCGTCTGACCGGGACCCGCGCTGAAGAGGACGGCCTGCACGTCGCTGCCGTCAATCCCCGCGCCAAAGCTCGCGAAGGGCATGACCTCTTCCCGCCACGACGGTCCCGCCACGAACCGCTGCTCGGCCGGGATGCGGCCCAGCCGCGACGCGAACAGCAGGACCCGGTAAGCGGCACCGTCGCCCTTCGTCCAGAACGAGAGCGCCTGGAACCGCGCGAGATTGGCCGGTGCCATGGGCTGCGGGCCGGGGAAGAACATCGCGCCGGCCCACGGGAACGCCGAGCCGGGTTCGATGCTGCCGGTGATTTCCAGGCTGCCGCGCGACCCCTTGGCACCGCCGCGGACCACCTGCATGGCGGCGTCGGAGGACCCGCCCATGAGGCGATCGGTCGACACCTGCCAGCCCGACCCGAACCGGCTCGACAGGTCGGTCTCGAAGTCGCTGACCGTGCCGTCCGCGATCGACGGGACGACCGTCTCGACGGGAGCCGTGCGGCGGTCGACGCTCACGCCGCCCTTCCACACCATCGCGATTCGGCGAGTCGCGCGAATGTCCCGGGTCGGGTCGCCGTCTACCAGGAGCAGGTCGGCTCGTCGTCCCGGCTCGATCCGGCCGCGGTCCGTCAGGCGGAACGCTGTGGCAGGGACGGAGGTCGCGCCCGCGAGCGCCTCCACCGGGGACAGCCCCGCGTCGACCAGGAGGGAGAGTTCCCCGTGGAGGCTCACGCCATGCGCGGTGGTTGGATTTGGCGCATCGGTGCCGGCCAGGATGGGCACGCCGGCCGCGCGCATCGCGGCGACCGTCATCCGGGCGTTGGCCATGGCCCGGGCGTCGTGGCGCCGCAGGTGGCTGTCCGCGGAGAGAGAGCGGATCTCCCGGCCGTTCAGGTAGGCTCGGAGGACCGTGTCGGCTGCCAGCGTCCGGGCCGTGGCGGTGTCGCCGCACGTGCCGGCCAGTACGCCGAGCGTCGGCACCAGGAATATGCCGTGCCGCCGCGCGAGCGCGACGTCCTCGGGTGTGGCAGGCTGGTCCGCCCACACGTGCGCCAGACCGTCGGCGCCATCCTCAATGACCTCTCGCGCCGCCTGGGCCGTGCTCAGGTGCACGACGGCCAGCTTGCCCCGGCGGTGAGTCGCAGCCACGACGGCCGCCACCGTGGTCCGAGAGAGGGTCGGGAACCTGAGCCCGTAGCTGGCGCCATCGTCGTAGACGATCTTGATGTAGTCCGATCCTTCCGCGATCCGCGCGTCGACGAACGCCTGCGCCTGCGCCGGATCTGTCAGCGTCGGGATCGGAAAGCCGGTACTCGGTCCCGTGTCCCCCCGGCGCCGTGGCGAGGACGCCGGCCGACAGAAGGTCGGCCCGCGTCGGGACTGGTCCGCGCCGCTGCTCGTCGCGTCGCGCGGCCGCGAACTGAGGATCGGTGAACATGTCGAGCTCGGTCGTGACGCCGAAGACGAGGGCCCGTTCGAGGGCGTCGCCGAAGGCGTGGGCGTGAGCGTCGATCAGACCGGGCAGCAGGGTCCGGCCCTCGCCGTTCACCACGGTCGCGCCGGCGGGCACGGCCAGATGGGCTCCCACGCCCCGGATGACGCCGTCCTCGACGACCACGCTGGCCCGCTCGAGCACCGCCGCCCCGTCGAAGACGCGGGCGTTGACGATGGCCAGACGACGCGGTGGCGGGGCGGGAGCGGTCGCTCCGACCACGGGGTGTGCGGCGTGCGAGAGGGCCCGGACGTGGGCGGACACGCCCAGAGCCATCAGCAGGATCCCAACAGCCGCCAGCGTGCCTTCGAGTATGCGATGCGTCATGGCCGTTCTCTCGTGTGTGCCCCGCCGGTGTTTCCGGTTGTCAGTCGCTCGTCTGGCGGCGGAAGGCCATCAGGGCCAGGGCCGTCGAGACCGCCGTGAAGCCGACGAGCACCGCCGCGTGGGCGAGGGCCGGTCCGCCCCGTCCGGCACCGATCGTGCCGAGCGCCAGCTGCCCGAAGTGATAGGCGGGCAGGTAGACGGCGACCTGCTGCATCACGCGCGGCAGCGCCTCGACCGGGATCCAGAGGCCGGACATGAGCGACATGGGCAGGTAGATGAGATTGACGATCGCCGGCGCCGCGTTCGCGGGGCACAGGTAGCCGAGCGCGAGGCCGAAGGCGCTGAATGGGATCGCGCCAGCCACGAGCACCGCGGCCAGCCGCGCCCACGACCCGACCGGCGCCCGGACGCTGCCCACCGTGAGGGCCAGCAGGGACAGCAGCGCAACGATCAGCGCGGCAAACAGCACGCTCATCACGATCTTCCCGATCAACCCCGAGCCGACCGGGGCCGGAAGGGCCCTCTTGAGCTCCAGCCACCCCTGGGCCCGCTCGATCGCGATGCCCACGCCGAAGGCGAACAGCGCGGCGCCGATCACGCCGAAACAGCCGTAGGTGGCCAGCATGTAGGCGGACATCGTGGTGCCGCCGGCCGGCCCGCTGCCGAAGACGACGGCAAACAGCAGGTAGAAGACCACCGGGAACCCAAGCGTCGGAAACACGTAGGCCGGCTGACGAACGGTCTTCAGGCACTCGATCTTCGCTTCGAGCCAGTAGGCGCGGAGTTGGTCGGCTATCGGTTGCCGTGTCGCCGCGGCTGCACGATCGATCATGACGCCCTCCGTTCGGTCAGGGCCCTGAACGCTTCCTCGAGCCCGGCCCCGGTGACCTCCAGGCCGGACAGCCCGGGGTCCCGGCCGAGCAGGGTCCTCACGAGTTCCTCCGCGTCCGTCGTGAGTGCGACCACGCCGCCGCCGTCCCTCCGAACCGACTGCAC
Source organism: uncultured Acidobacteriota bacterium (assembly GCA_963701315.1). Lineage (GTDB taxonomy): Bacteria > Acidobacteriota > Vicinamibacteria > Vicinamibacterales > Fen-181 > FEN-299. Next base: position 124,435 of record OY969603.1, read on the forward strand.
GCCTGCCACACCGGCGATCTCGTCGACCCCCACCGACGTGACGCACCGAACCCGGCGCCCGGCGACGCGGCGCTTGACGTCCGCGGGCGAGCCGTCCGCCACGATCCGCCCGCGGTCCAGCACGACGATGCGATCGGCCAGCGCGTCCGCCTCGTCCAGATAGTGGGTCGTCAGCAGGACGGACCGGCCTTCCTTGACCAGGTCGCGCGTCGCGTTCCAGAGCAGGTGCCGCGCGTCCACATCCAGTCCGGTGGTGGGTTCGTCGAGGAACAGCAGGTCCGGGTTGCCGCACAAGGCCAGGGCAAAGAGCACGCGCCGCCGCTCTCCGCCCGAGAGCGTCCCGAAGCGCCGGTCGACGAACGCGCCGACGCCCGCCTTCACGACGACCGCCTCCATCTCGAGCGGGCGCGGATAGTAACTGCGGAAGAGGGCGAGGTGCTCGCGCGGCGTGATGGTGTCGGCCATCCGCGTGACTTGCAGCATCGTTCCCGTGCGCATGCGGGCGGCGCGTTCCCCCGGGTGGCCGCCGAACAGCCGTGCCTCACCCAGCGTTGCCCGCGTCAGGCCGAGCATGAGTCGGACGGCGGTCGTCTTGCCCGCGCCGTTGGGACCGAGCACGGCCGTCAGCTGGCCGGGCTCGAGAGCCAGCGTGACCCGGTCGAGCGCCGTGACGGCGCCGAACCGCTTCGTCACCTCGCGCAACTCGCACATCGGTGGGTGCGACCTGTCCATGCCGCCATTCTGCGTCCGGCCACCGGGCGCGGAGTAGTGGAGAGCATCACCAAAGGGAGGTGACACTTGTCATAGGTGTGGCCCGCCTCTCCGGCCGTTCTCCGGTACAATGTCCCGCGCCGGAGGTCGGGGTGATGGCAGACGCGGGGGGCGACCCTGGGGTGCGGCCGAAGGTGGCGGCACTCGAGGAGATCATCGGGCGGGCGCTGCAGGTACTCGACGACGGGTTCGTCCGGGTCGTCGACTACATGGGCGACGACGCGGCGATCGTGCAGGCGGCCCGGGTCTCGTACGGCAAGGGGACCAAGCACGTCCAGGAGGACCGGGCACTGATCCGGTACCTCATGCGGCACGCGCATACGACGCCGTTCGAGATGTGCGAAATCAAGCTCCACGTGCGGGTGCCAATGGACGTCTGGCGGCAGTGGATCCGGCACCGCACGGCGAGCGTGAACGAATACTCGACCCGCTACTCGGAGGCGATCGATGCGGCCCAGCGCACCGCGCCCGACGCCTGGCGGCGACAGTCGACCGGCAACCGGCAGGGCAGCGGCGGCGTCCTGCCCGAGGACGTGGGCCTGGGGCTCACAGAGCGTGAACGCGAGTTGCAGGACCGGGCACGCTCGGTGTACGAGGCGCGGCTGGCGGCCGGTGTCGCGCGTGAACAGGCGCGCAAGGACCTCCCCCTCTCGACCTACACCGAGGCCTACTGGAAGATCGACCTGCACAACCTGCTGCACTTCCTCGACCTGCGCATGGACGCGCACGCGCAGCAGGAGATCCGGGCTTACGCGACCGTGATGGGCGAACGGATCGTGGCCGCCTGGGTGCCACTCGCCTGGGAGGCCTTCCTCGACTACCGGCGGCGCGCGGTGCGGTTGTCGCGCCTGGAGGTGGAGGTGGTCTCGGCCCTCGTTGGCGGCGACGCGGAGCGGGCGGCGCGCCTGGCTGCCGACGCGGGGCTTCTCGCCCGCAGCGAGGACGGGCGCCTGCGGGCGAACCGGGAGCGCGCCGAGCTCGACGCGAAGCTGGCGCGGTTGGGCTTCTGTCCGCCGTGGGTGGCGTAGGGCCGCCGACCGTCCCACGTCCGTGCCCGCGGGTACGGCGGCTCGCGCCGAGCCTCGTCGCGACGCGTGGCCCGGGGTCCGATCGGGCCGAGCGGGGACCTCGACATCGAAGGAGCATGTATGCGCCTGCGCGCGACGGCCGTGGTCTGCTGCGTGATGCTCGCCAGTCTCCAGGGCGTTTCGGCGCAGCCTCCCGCCGACCGCGCGCGGGCGGCCCGGTGGATGGAATCCGTCGTTGTCGCCAGACCGCCGTGCGGATCTGGTCGTGGCCGAGATGACGCTGGACGAGAAGATCAGCCTGGTCCACGGCGTCTCGCGGGCGGCAGGCACGGGTGGCGGAGCCGGTGGAGCCGCGACGCGGTCCAACGGGGGGGCGGGCTTTGCGGAGGGGATCCCGCGGCTGGGCCTCCCCGATCTCCAGATGGCCGATGCGGCCGTGGGGGTCGCCCTCGCCGCGCGCCGTGGGCGCTACGCGACGCCCCTGCCGTCGACCGCCGCCCTGGCCGCCACCTGGGACCTCGAGTTGGGCTACATGTTCGGCGCCCTGATCGGCCGCGAGCTGCGCGACCAGGGATACAACGTGTCGCTGGGGGGCGGCGTCAACCTGATGCGCGAGCCGCGAAACGGCCGCAACTTCGAGTACCACGGGGAGGATCCGATCCTGGCCGGACGGATGGTCGCGCAGATCATCAGGGGCGAACAGGATCAGCATGTTGTGGGCGACATCAAGCACTATGCGCTCAACGACCAGGAGACCGGGCGCGAGGTCGCCAGCGTTGTGTTCGACAAGCGGGCCATGCGCGAAACGGACCTGCTCGCCTTCGAGATCGGCGTGCGGGACGGGAAGCCCGGGATGGTGATGTGTGCCTACAACCGGGTCGACGGCGTCTACGCGTGCGAGCACGACTACCTGCTCAGCACGCTGCTGAAGAAGACCTGGGGGTTTGCGGGCTGGGTGGTCTCCGACTGGGGTGCCACGCACAGCACGGTTCGGGCCGCGCTGGCCGGCCTCGACCAGGAGATGCCGGACGACGCCCACTTCGGCGCGGCGCTCAAGCGGGCCGTGGAGACGGGCGAGGTGCCGATGGCTCGCCTCGATGACATGGTGCACCGGATTGTGCGGACCGAGTTCGCGTCGGGCATCGTCGACAATCCGCCCGTCATGCAGGTGCCCGATGTGGGTCGCGGGTTCGAGGTCGCCGAGCGAGTCGCCGAGGACGGGTGCGTGCTGCTGAAGAACGTCGGCGGTCTGCTCCCCCTGGCGGCCGGGGCGGTGCGGTCCATCGCGGTGATCGGGTCGCACGCCGATGTCGGGGTCCTCTCGGGCAGTGGGTCGGCGCAGGTGGACCCCCCCGGCGGCAACGCGGTGCCGGTCGGCCGCGCGCCGGGGTGGGACGACGAGGTCTGGCACCGATCGCCGCCGCTGCGCGCAATCCGGGCGAAGGCCAAGGGTGCCGAGGTCGTGTTCGACCCGGGCACGGACCTGTCGGCTGCGGCGGTCGTCGCGAAACGGGCCGAGGTGGTGATCGTGTTCGTGAGCCAGCCCATGAGCGAGGGCCGCGACGCGGCGAGCCTCGCGCTCCCCGGCCGCCAGGACGCGCTCGTCGAGGCTGTCGCTGCGGTCAACCGGCAGGCGGTCGTGGTCCTCGAAACAGGGGGGGCCGTGGCGATGCCGTGGATCGACCGCGTGGGTGCGGTGCTCGAGGCGTGGTACCCAGGCATCCGCGGCGGCGAGGCGATCGCCAGCCTGTTGTTCGGGGACGCCATCCCGGCCGGGAAGCTCCCGATGACCTTCGCGGTCGGTGACGCCGACCTCCCGCGGCCCGGGGTGCCCGGCCTCGGATCCGCCGCCGGGCCGCCCGCCGCCTTCGACATCCACTGTCGGGAAGGCTTGAAGGTGGGCTACAAGTGGTTCGACGCCGAGCGCAAGACGCCGCTGTTTGCGTTTGGCTACGGGCTGTCCTACACGACGTTCGCCTATGCCGGCCTGACGGTCCACGGGCGGGACGTGAGCTTTGTCGTGAAGAACACCGGTGGGCGGGCCGGGGCGGAGGTGGCGCAGGTCTACATCTCGCTGCCCGCGGTCGCTGGCGAGCCGCCGCGGCGGCTCGTCGCGTGGAAGAAGGTCAGACTCGCTCCGGGCGAGTCGGCGCGGATCGCGCTGACGCTCGATCCGCTGACGCTCTCGGTCTTCGACGTGGCGAAGGACACGTGGGTCCTCGTCCCGGGCGATTACACGGTCTTCGTCGGCAGCTCGTCGCGCAATCTCGCGCTCTCGGCGAATGCGCGCTACTGACCGTCGGGCTCACCAGCCGACCGTCACGGTAAACGCTGCGTCGCACGGCTGCGGCCTGGTTTTCACGTGCAGGATGCCGCCCCGGTCGGACGCGTCGAACCACCAGGCTTCACCGGCGGCCTCGTAGTCGCCGCGCGCCTTGTCGCGGGCGGCCCGGTCGCCCGCCGTCGCCGTGACGCCCGGCAGGGCGCGGTCGCCGAGCCGCACCCACGCAGGCGTCGCCCGCACGTGCAGATCGACGACGTAGGACCGGCTCTCGGGCATTCCCTGGTAGCGGCCCCGGGCCGCGTTGACCTGGATGGCCACCTGGGCGTTGGGCTCGTCAATCGAGGTCGGTGCGTCGACTGCGATCGTGGTGCGGGCGAAGGCGCCGGCCGCGTACTGGCGGGTCAGCCCGTCGTCCTCGTAGAGCGTGAAACTCGTCCGGCCACGGGGATAGATGTCCAGCGTGAGCGGATCCTTGGGCTTCTCCCGGTCGTACAGCATCTCGGGGTACATCGGGATGATCGCGCCGGCCCTCACGAAGAGCGGCAGCTTGTCGAGCGGGGCCGCGTACACGTTGAGGGTCGTCGGCCCGTTGTAGACGCGGCCGTCCCAGTAGTCGGTCCAGGCGCCCGCCGGGAGGTAGATGTCGTTGCGGATCGGCGAGTCCTCGTACACCGGCGCGACCAGCAGCCACGCGCCGCTCATGAACTGGTACTGGGTGCGCTTGGTCCAGGTCGTCGGGTCCAGGGGGAACTCGAGCACCATCGCCCGGACCAGCGGTACGCCCGTCTCCCAGGCCTCCCGCATGTAGGTGTACAGGTAGGGCGTCAGGCGCATCTTCAGCTTGAGGTACTTCCGGTTGATGGACGTGTAGGGCTCGCCGAAGATCCAGGGCTGCTTCATCAGGTTGGTTTGCTTCGACCAGCCGCTGATGATCATCCAGACCGGCGTCAGCGCCTTCCACTGCACGTCGCGCACCTGGGTCTGCGCGCTGCCGCCGAAGATGCCGTCCACGTCGCCTGTCGCCGCGTTGAAGCCGGACAACCCGGCGCCGATGACGGACGGAATGTGGAAGCGGATGTACTCCCAGTTGCCGGACTGGTCGCCCGACCACACCGTCGCATAGCGCTGTGCCCCGGCCCACGCGCACGTGGTCCAGACGAACCCGCGCGCGTCGCTGTTCTTCTCGATGCCCTCGTAGGCGTCGCGCACCCCGTTGAGCGCGAACTGGTAGCCCGGGCCCACCCACGCCACGTCGAGTTTCATCACGCGCGTGCCGCTCACGCTGACCTCGTGCGCGATCCGGTCCAGGCCCTGCTCTGTCCACAAGCCCGTGTAGAAGCCGAGCTTGTCGAGCGCGGCGATCGTCCGGTCGAGGTCCTGGTAGCCGCACCCATAGCCGTCGTTCGGCAGGATCCAGCCCCCCGGCATGTCGTGCCGCCGGTACTGATCGGCGACCTTCTCGACCACGTCAATCGTCCGGCCGGTCTTGTTGTAGCAGTCGGCGTCGCCCCACTCGAGCCCCCAGCGGGGCGGGAAGAAGGGCCGACCGGTGAGGCGCGTGTAGCCGTCGAGAATCTTCTTCAGGGAGGGTCCGTAGATGTAGTAGGCGTCGAACCGGCGCTCCTCGTGCGCCAGCGCGATCGGCTGGAGGAAGTCGTACCGGCCCGGGGCCATCGTGTTGCGGAAGGCGCCGTAGCCGGCCGTGCTCATGTAGAAGGGTACGGGATTGGGTGTCGTGCCGTCGCCCCAGCCCCGCGTGTCGAGGCGGATGTTGACGGCGGTGTCCCGGTGCGAGAAGTACCCGTTCTGCATGCCGCCGCCATAGAAGTGCTCGTTGTCGCCGCGGCGCAGGGTCTGCACGGTCGACGGGCCGTAGGTGAGGGGCCGCATCTCCTGCCACACGAGCGTGGCGTCGTCGTGGTCGAACAGCGCGAAGCGCACCGGTGACTTGTAGACCCGCAGCACGCACTCCCGGCTGCGGAGGCGATAGTACTCACCGGCGTCGTGCCAGGCGACGGCGATCGGGGCGCCCTCGTAGACCACCATCCGGGCATCCTTGCCGTCCGGCTGGGCTTCGATGAACACGCCGTCGGGGCCGAGCCAGATGCGGAAGATGTCCTCGCGGTAGAAGGCGACCCGGACGAGATCGGGGCCGGCCGCGAGCGTGACGACGTTGTCCTTCACCTCAAAGGCGGTCAGGTCGCCCAGCGTCGTGCTCCGCTCGCGCGGCGGAGCCGCGGGCCGAGCTGCCCCGGCCGGACGCCCCTGCAGTCCGCCAAGCGGGGCCGCGTGCTCCCGGGCCATCGGGACACCGAGCGCCGCCGTGACAAGGGCGGCAATCATCACGAGGGAACGGCGACGAGGCGTCATCGGTCGGCTCCTTGAACTGCGCCGGGGCGCGGCGCTATTTCTACCGTGCCTCGCACCGCCGGTGCAAGCGGCGCGGGCGCCGTGTGGTATGCTTCGGCGTTCCCCTTCGAATCCCGATGGCCGGCCCGCGGCCTCCATCGGCATCCCGCTGAGAGGCCACCGTGACAGACACGAAGATCACGCTTCCCGAACACGAGATCCCGACGCACTTCTACAACATCGCGCCGGACCTGCCGACGCCCCTGCCGCCGCCGCTCCACCCGGTCACGCGCCAGCCCGTCGGGCCCGACGCGCTCGCGCCCATCTTCCCGGCCGGCCTCATCGCGCAGGAGGTGTCCACGGAGCCGAGGGTGGAAATCCCGGACGAGGTGCGCGCCATCTACCGCCTGTACCGGCCGAGCCCGGTCTTCCGGGCCCGCGCGTTCGAGCAGGACCTGGACACGCCGGCGCACATCTACTACAAATCGGAGCACGTCAGCCCGGTGGGGAGCCACAAGCTGAACACGGCCATCATGCAGGCGTACGTCAACAAGCAGGAGGGCGTACGGCGCCTGGCGACGGAGACCGGCGCGGGCCAATGGGGCAGCGCCCTCGCGTGCGCCTGCCGCCTGGTCGGACTCGAGTGCATGGTCTACATGGTGCGGGTCAGCTACGACCAGAAGCCGGGCCGCCGCATCATGATGAAGACGTACGGCGCGGACATCGTGGCGAGCCCGTCCCCGCTGACCGCGACCGGGCGCGCGGTACTGGCCGAGGACCCGAACTGCCCCGGGAGCCTGGGCATGGCCATCTCCGAGGCGGTGGAGGACGCGGCCGGACGCGACGACTCCAAGTACGCGCTCGGCAGCGTGCTGAACCACGTGCTCCTGCACCAGACCATCATCGGCCAGGAGGCCATCAAGCAGATGGAGCTGGCCGGGGAATACCCGGACGTGCTCATCGGCTGCCACGGCGGCGGCAGCAACTTCGCCGGCCTGACCTTCCCCTTCCTCAAGCACAAGCTGTCGGGAGAGCGTCCATCGCTGCGAGCCATCGCCGTCGAGCCCGCCTCGTGCCCGAGCCTCACCGGGGGCACGCGTGAGTACGATTTTGGCGACACGGCGGGTATGACACCGTTGCTGATGATGCACACGCTTGGGCACCGGTTCATGCCGCCGCCGGTGCACGCAGGCGGCCTCCGCTACCACGGCTCCGCGCCGCTGGTGAGCTCCCTGCTGGCGGCGGGTGTCATCGAGGCCGAGGCCTACGGGCAGCGGGAGGTCTTCGAGAGCGCGGTGCGGTTCGCGCGGTGCGAGGGGACGATTCCCGCCCCCGAGTCGGCGCACGCGATCCACAGCGTCGTGCGCCACGCGCTCGAGGCTCGGGAACAGGGCACGCCGACTGTGTTCCTCTTCAATCTGTCGGGGCACGGCCACTTCGACCTGTCGGCGTACGAGGCGTTTCTCGGCGGGAAGCTGCAATAACAGGCTGCGGGCACCATGCTCCGACCGACCGACGACCTCCGGATCCGGGACATCAGGCCTCTGATTTCCCCGGCGATCCTGCTGGAGGAGATTCCCGTCACCGACCGGGCGTCCAACGTCGTCGCCGAGGCCCGCACGGCGATTGCCCAGGTCCTGCGGGGGGAGGATCCGCGGCTGCTGGTCGTCGCGGGGCCCTGCTCGATCCACGACACCGAGGCGGCCGTGGAATACGCCGGCCGCCTGGCGCGCGTGGCGGCGCGACTGTCCGACCGCCTGGTCGTCGTGATGCGGGCCTACTTCGAGAAGCCGCGCACCGTGGTCGGGTGGAAAGGGCTCATCAACGATCCCGATCTGGATGGGACCTACCGCATCAACAAGGGGCTCCGCCTGGCGCGCCGGCTCCTGCTCGAGGTGAACGACCTCGGGCTGCCGACCGGATCGGAGTTCCTCGACACGCAGATCCCGCAGCACGTGGCTGACCTCACCTCGTGGGGGGCGATCGGCGCGCGGACGGCCGAGAGCCAGATCCACCGCGAGCTGGCGTCGGGCCTGTCGATGCCGGTGGGCTTCAAGAACGGGACCGATGGCGGCACCCAGGTGGCCATCGACGGCCTGGTGACCGCCCGCCACCAACATTGGTTCCCCGGCGTGACCAAGCAGGGCGTGGCGGCCATTCTCCGGACGACGGGGAACGAGGCCTGCCATCTGATCCTGCGCGGGGGGACGCGCAGCGGCCCCAACTACGACGCCGCCCATGTCGCGGAGGCCGTGGCCCGGTTGGCCGAACGGGGCGTGACCGACCGCGTGATGGTGGACTGCTCGCACGGCAACAGCCAGCGCGACTTCCGGCGTCAGGCCGTGGTGGCCGGCGACGTCTGTCGTCAGATCACGTCGGGGTCGCGCCACATCCTCGGCATCATGCTGGAAAGCTCGCTGGTCGAAGGACGGCAGGACCATCAGGTCGGGCGGCCGCTCGTCTACGGTCAGAGCATCACCGACGGGTGCATCTCAATCGAGGAGACCGAGCGAATCCTGGAGAACCTCGCCCGGGCGCGCCCGGCCTGACCCACCCTGCCGCGGCCGAGTCAGGCCCGCGGCCCTTCCGCGGTCGATGGTGCCCCCATCGCCCGCGCCCGCAACAGCGCCCGCCGCTCCTCGCTGACGAAGGCCGTGTCGATGGCGGCTTGCGTGAGCTGTCCCAGGGCGGCCTCACCGAGGTCCAGCGGCCCGGCAATCGCCGCAAAGGTCTCGGCGACGGTGAACGGGCCGAACATCAGCGGGTCGTCGGTGGAGAGCGAGACCAGCAGGCCTTCCTCCAGGAACTCCCAGATCGGGTGCCGATCCAGGGGCATGAACCCCATGCGCGCGTTGGACACGGGGCAGCACTCGATGCCGATGCGGCGCTGGCGGACGAGTGCCCGCGCCGCCGGCGATGCGGCGAGCGACGTGCCGTGGCCGATGCGTCGGGCCCCGAGGCGCTCGATCGCCTCCACGACGAGTTCGGGAGGCGCGTCGGTGAAGTCGGGCGGATGGCCCTGCTCCCCGGCATGGACGGTGAGGGGCACGCCGGCTTCGCGAGCGGGCCGAAGGGCGTCGACGAACTCGCGAGGCGGGTACCGGCGTTCCGGGAACCCGGCGACGTCGAGGCCAACCTGGCGGTCGGGACGATGCAGTGAGGCTGCGAGCGCGGCGACGACGGGCGCCTGCCGGGCCGCCTCCGGCGCATCGTCCGACGCCACGCCCTTCTGCCGGCTGAACGCGAGGATGAACGTCCCGCTGACCCCTCGCTCGGCCCACGCGCGGTCCACTCCGGCGACGAGCGCGGCGGCGATGTCCTCGACGGGCGCGTCCACCTGCTCGCGGTAGGTGAAGGGCGACCCGCGTAGCTCGGTGTGGAGGCTTCCGGCGTTGGCGCAGTCGATGAGCTGCTCGACGACCGCCTCCTCGAGGTCTTCGAGGGTCCGGAGGACCGCGAGCGGCAGACCGAACGACTCCACGAAACGCGGGAACGTGTCTGGGTCGCCGAACCCCGCGGCGAGCTCCCGATAGTAACGGCGGATGGAGTCGGGATCGCGCGGGTCGACCCGCGCCAGAACGTCGCCCGAGCGCGTGCGCGCTCTGCTGAGGCCGTGGCGCTCGGCCAATCGGGCGATCGTCTCGGGACGCAACCCGGCCTCGAAGTGGCGATGGAGTTCGATGGTGTGCATGCCGTGCTGCTTGTGGACGATACCGGGAACAGGTAGAGTCTGTCGAGCCGTTTCGCCTGGCACCCGCCTATGAGCCCAGCAGACACCGCCAGACCCCAGCATAGTCCCGCGTTCCGCCGCCGGCGCGCCGTCAACTGGCTGTCGCTCGGCATGCTCTACGCGTTCTTTTACGCGACGCGGTACAACTACACGGCCGCGGCGCCCTATCTGGCGGACACCCTCGGCTGGCGGAACACCGAACTTGGGATCTTCGAGACGATGATGCCCCTGGTCTACGGCCTGGCCGTCGTGCTCAACGGCCCGCTGGCCGACCGCGTGGGGGGCAAGCGCGCGTTCCTGTCGGGGGCCGTGGGCGTGGCCGTCGCCAACTTCCTGTTCGGTCTGGCGAGCCTCGCGGTGGTGTCACCCGCCACGTGGGCGGGCGCCGGCGTCGCCCGCCACGTCGTCACGCCCGCAGTCGTGCGCTTCGGGCTGTCGGGCGGGCTGCTGCTCGCGCTGATGGCGGTGGTCTGGAGCATCAACGGGTACTTCCAGTCGTTCGGGGCGCTGTCGATCGTCAAAGTCAACGCGCAGTGGTTCCACGTCCGCGAGCGCGGGACGTTCGCCGGCGTGTTCGGCGTGCTCATCCGGTTCGGTCTGCTCTTGGCCTTCCAGGGGGTCCCGCTCATCTTCCTCTTCTTCCCGTGGCAGTACGCCTTCTGGATCCCCGGCGCGTGCGTCGTCGTGCTGCTGCTCGTGAACCTCCGGTGGATGGAGGACTCGCCGAAGGCCGCTGGGCTCGGCGACTTCGACACGGGCGACGAGATCACCGCGACCGATACGGCGCTGTCGGTCGGTGAGATCCTGCGGAAGGTGTTCGCCTCGCGGGCCATGTGGACGATCGCGGTCGGGTCGATGATGATCGGCTTCGTGCGGCGCAGCGTCGTGGACGCGTGGTGGCCGAAGTACTTCGTCGATTTCCACGGCGCCAACCGGGCGTTGTTTGCGACCTACCTTCCGTACATCATCGCGACGTGGGGGATCGCGCTGGCAGGAATCGCCGGGGGGTTCGCGTTCGGGATCGCCTCGGACCGGACCTTCGGCGGGAGGCGCGCGCCGGTGATCGTCTTCGGGTTCGTCGGGATGGTCGTCGTCCTGGCCGTGTTCGGGGTCTCGGATCTGCTCGGCGTCGGGCCCGTGGCGGCGGCCTGTTGTCTGGTCGCGCTGTCCTTCTGCGTCAACGGGGCGCACGGCATGATTGGCGGCGCCGCATCGATGGACTTCGGCGGGAAGAAGGCGGCCGCCACGGCCGCCGGCCTGTTCGACGGCATGCAGTACCTGGCCGGCGCGTTTGTCGGGGTCGGGGTCGGGTACATCACCACGACCTGGGGGTGGGGCGCGTGGCACTGGGCCCCGATCCCCTTCGCGATCGTCGGCGCCGTCCTGATGGCGCGGCTGTGGAACCTCGTGCCGAGCGGTCGCTCGAGCCACTAGACCGAGTGCCGCAGCCTCCGGAGCCGCCCGAGTGCGGCCGAGTAGCGTGTCCTCAGGACGGCGGGGTCGGTGGATTCCGGCTCGTTGGTCATCGACACGAACGGCACCCGGACGCCTGCCAGGAGGAGCCAGCCCTCCTCCCGCCCGCCCGTCATCTCCGACCAGTCATTGTCGCGGAAGAAGCCCAGCATGTCCCGGTCCGGGACCTTGTGGAACAGGCTCGACTCCTCCTGGCCGGGCTTGTAGCGGGCGGCGTTGCGGCGGTAGGACTCTTCGAAGGAGACCTGGATGTAGAGGATGGCGCCGCGGCGGAGGATGTCCGGCGAGAATCGCTCGAGGCTGTCCCGAAACCCGTCACCCACGCCGCGCGCGAACTCGATGAACAGCGTGCCGTCGGCGTAGAAGGAGGGGCGCGCGAGATAGCGGGCGGCGATGACCTCGTTGAACCGGTCCACGAGCGAGCGCCGGAACCGGGCCTTCGTGATGTTGTAGCCCTCACCCGTCCGCTCGGACACCAGGCGCGGCTCGCCGCGCCCTTCGCGCGCGTCGTCGGCCACGCAGCTCTCCCAGAGCCACGGGAAGTCGTCGATCTCCTCGAATTGCCCGATGCCGAACTCCCGGGCGCGTGCCTCGGGCGCCAGGTGCTTCATGAAATCGATGAACTCGCTCTTGCCCCCGGCCGGTCGGCCGAGGACGAAGAGGTGCTCGAAGAGGACGGGCGCCATACGCACCTCAGGCCCGCGCGGCGCGCAGGTGCCAGAGCTCGTCGAGGGCCCGGCCGTAGCGATCGAGCAGGACGGCGGGATTGGTCGACTCCGGTTCGTTGTTCATCGTCACGAAGGGTACGGGCGTGCGGATCTCCTCCAGCCACCCGGCGGTCCGGCCCGCCGTGAGCTCGTCCCAGTCGTTGACGTCGTAGAAATAGTCGTAGGTCTCCCGCGGGACCATGTGCGCGAGGATGGAGTGCCGCAGCTTCTCCTGGTAGCGGGCGACGTTGCGCCGCCAGGACTCCTCCCGACTGACGCTGATGTGAAGGATGGCCGCCGGCTCGAGGATCGCGGGATCCAGCATCCCGAAGGCCCGCCTGAAGCCGGCCGGGCCGCCGCGGGAGAACTCGATGAGCAGCGTCGAGCCGCGGTAGAAGTCCTCGCGGCCGAGATACTGCGCGCTGATGACCGCGTTGAACTTGTGCATGCACCAGTCGAACAGCGGGGCGCCCGCGGGCGTGAGCCCCGGGTTGCCCGGCATGTACTCCTGGGTGTAGAGGCGCGGGTAGCCGGCCCGCTCCCAGATCTCGTCCTCCATGAACTTCTCCCAGAGCCAGGGGAAGTCGTCGACCTCCTCGAACTCCCCGATGTGGAGGCGGTCCCGCCGCAGATCAGGGGCGGCGTGCTTGAGGAAGTCGATGAACTCGGACTTGCCGCAGGCCGGGCGCCCGAGCACGAGCAGGTGGCGGAAAATATCGCTCATATCGGTGGGCCGTGGGCCCGCAGAAGCCTATCACGGTGGGCGCGGCGCCGGAAAGGCGGACCGCCCTGTGGGCGATTGACAGGCGAGGCCGGGAGAGCACATCATCGGCCAGACTTGCCCTCAGCCGAGCGAGGTTTCCGATGCGGCTTCGTCCCGCCGTCTTTGCGTGCGTCTTGGTGGTTCTGCCGGTGCCCGGATGGGTGTCTGCGCAGGGTGCGCCCCAGGAGAGTCCCGTCGTGTCCACCCGGACGATGAGGCCGGTGATCAGCGGCCGCCAGTTCGCGGTCAGCGCGATGAAGCACCAGGCCACCGAGGCCGCCGTCCGCATCCTCGAGGCGGGCGGCAACGCGTTTGACGCGGCCGTGGCGGGCCAGGCGGTGCTCGCCCTGGTCGACCCGTCGCTGAACGGCTACGGGTCGGACGCGGTGCTGCTCCTCTACGACGCCAGGGCGCGCAAGGTCGTGTCGGTGAACGCCGAGGGCACGGCCCCGCATCTGGCGACGATCGACTGGTACCGCGAACACAACGGCGGCAAGTTGCCGGTCGACGACAGCCTGCTCTCGGGCACCGTGCCCGGCGTGGTGGACGCCTGGTACACGCTGCTCGACGGGTGGGGGACGATGACCTTCGCGCAGGTCCTCCAGCCGGCCATCGACGTGGCCGAGCAGGGCTTCCCCCTGACGAGCGGTCTGGCGCGGTCGATGGCCACCGCGCCGAAGCTGCAGAAGTATCCCAGCTCGCTGAAGGTGTACTGGCCGGGCGGCAGGCGGCCGCAACCCGGGGAGATCTTCCGCAATCCCGACGCGGGACGTTTGCTGCGCCGGCTCGTGGAGGCCGAGAAGACGGCGTCCGTCCACGGCCGGCGCGCGGGCCTGAAGGCGGCGCGCGACCGGTTCTACCGGGGGGACATCGCCCGCGAGATGGCCGCCTTCTCCGAGCAGAACGGCGGGCTGTTCCGCTACGACGACTTTGCGGCCTACACCGCGAAGATCGAGTCGCCGGTGTCGATTTCCTACCGCGGCTACGAGATCTACAAGAACCCGTCGGCCAGCCAGGGCCCCGCCGAGCTGTTCGCGCTGAACATCCTGGAAGGGTTCGACCTCAAGCAACTCGGGCTGAACAGCGCCGCCTACATCCACACGAGCGTCGAGGCGGTGAAGCTGGCGTTCGCCGACCGGGAGAAGTTCCTCGGTGACATGGACTTCATCCGCATTCCGTACGAGGGTCTGCTCTCGAAGAGCTACGCCACCGAGCGCCGCGCGCTCATCGATCCCGACAAGGCGTCACTGGACCTGCGGCCGGGGGATCCGTCGAAGTTCATGAAGACCACCGAGCGGTTCGACGCGCCGTTCCACACCACGCTCGATGGCGCGGCCGACCACGTCGGCGACACCAGCTACCTGGCGGTCATCGACAAGGACCGCAACATGGTCAGCTTCGAGCCGAGCCTCCACAGCGCGTGGGGGACCGGGGTGGTGATCGAGGGCCTCGGCCTGATCTTCAACTGCCGGGGCGACTACTACTCGCTCGTAGCCGGGGAGGCCAACGCGCTCGCGCCCGGCAAGCGCCCGCGCTCCACGCTGCAGAGCACGCTCGTGATGAAGGCCGGGCAGCCCTTCATGATCCTCGGCAGTCCCGGAGGCGACGACCAGGTGATGCGGACGATGCAGACGCTCATCAACGTCATCGACTTCGGTCTCAACGTGCAGCAGGCCATCGAGGCTCCCCGCTGGTCGACGCGCGCGTTTCCGGCCTCGCCCTTCCCGCACACGATGTACCCCGGCGACCTGTCGGTGGAGAGTCCGATCCCCGACGAGGTGCAGAAATCGCTCATCGCCAAGGGTCACAAGCTGACGGCGTCGGGTGCGTGGACGATGGGGTCGAACGCCGCGATCATCGTGGACGTGCGGTCGGGCTTCCTGATGGCCGGCGCCGACCCGCGTGTCGAGGCCTACGCCTGGGCTAGATAGGCGCCCGTCCTCCCGGGCGCGCGAGCGGGGGCAGGGACGCGCTGGTCGCGGCTCGCGTCCCGCCCCTCCGGCCGCATCCGCAGCCAGCCGGCGCGTCAGGGAGGTGGGCCTTGACAATGCGTGTGATCACACATACAATCAGTACGTGATCGACGAGTTGAGGGTAGAGCTGAAGCAGACGCGTCCATTCCGCAGCGCGAGGCACGAAGCGGCTCTCAGCGTGCAGCGAACCGCGGCCCTCCTCGAGCACCAGTTCGAGACGGCACTCAAGCCCTACCGGATCACGGCGACGCAGTACAACGTGTTGCGGATCCTGCGCGGCGCCGGCGAAAGCGGGCTCTGCCGCCACGAGATCGGCGAGCGGATGATCCGGCGCGTGCCCGACGTCACGCGGCTGCTGGATCGGCTGGAGGACATGCGCCTGGTCGTCCGCACGCGGGGCGGCGACGACCGGCGCTACGTGACGACGCGGATCACCGGCGCGGGGCTGCGCCTGCTGCACGACCTGGATCCGGTCGTGGACGGGATCCACGAGCAGCAGCTGGGCCATATGCCAGAGCGGCGGTTGCGGGTGCTCATCGCGCTGTTGACCGCGGTGCGACAGCGGCCCTGACCAGGTTCCAGGCGGCGGCGTTTTTTTGTTCAGGTATGTGTGATGACACACATTACCGTTGAGGAGATGAAGACATGCAGACAGCCACAGCAGTGCGGACGTTCGAGATCGACAAGGCCCATTCGGAAGCCGCGTTCCAGGTGCGCCACCTCGTGACGCGGGTCCGCGGGCGGTTCACGGATTTCCAGGGTACGATCAACGCGAATGAGACCTCGCCCGAGCTGTCGGAGGTGACGATCACCATCCAGGCGGCCAGCGTCGATACGGCCCAGCCCGACCGGGACACCCACCTGCGCTCGGCCGACTTCTTCGCCGTCGACCAGTTCCCCACGCTGGGGTTCCAGAGCGCGCGGATCGTCCGGACCGGCTCTGACACGTTCGAGGTGACCGGTTCGCTGACCATCCGCGGCGTCACCCGTTCGGTGACCGTGCCGGTTACCTTCCTCGGGAAGGCCAAGGACCCGTGGGGCAACGAACGCCTTGGTTTCGAGGCCGAGTTCGCGATCAACCGGAAGGACTACGGCCTGACGTGGAACGCTGCACTTGAGACCGGTGGCTTGCTCGTCGGCGACGAGGTGAAGGTTTCCTTCGCCGTCCAGGCCATCGGCCGCTGAGCCGGCATCGACCCGAGGATTCGGGCCTCCGGGCCCCCAGGAGAACGCCATGTCGGTACGACCTATCAGGCGCGTCACGCAAGCGACGCCCGCCATCGAAGGGGCGGGCGTCCGGCTCAGGCGCGCGTTCGGCTTCGGCCGGACCAATGACTTCGATCCGTTCCTGCTGCTCGACGACCTGCGGAACGAGCGCCCGGAGGACTATCGCGCCGGGTTCCCGTGGCACCCGCACCGCGGCATCGAGACGATCACCTACGTCCTGGCCGGGAGCGTGGAACACCGCGACCACCTGGGCAACCGCGGCGTGCTCGGCGCGGGCGACGTGCAGTGGATGACGGCCGGCAGCGGCATCATCCACCAGGAGATGCCCGAGGGCGACCCGGGCGGGCGGATGCACGGGTTCCAGCTATGGGCCAACCTGCCGTCGGCCCTGAAAATGACCAAGCCGCGCTACCAGGATGTGCCGGGGCGAGACATCCCCGAGGCCGTCGACGACGACGGGACCCGTGTGCGGGTGGTCTGCGGCAGCTTCTGGGGCAAACAGGGCCCCGTCGAGGGGATCGCGGCCGACCCCCGCTACCTCGACGTCTCGGTGCCGCCCGGACACCGCAAGCGCCTGCCGGTCGAGACCTCGCGGCACGCCTTCGCCTACGTCTTCGACGGATTCGGGCTCGTTCCGCGACGCGTCGGCGCCGCAGGGTGTGCGGACCGAGGCGATCGAGGCCGACCAGGCCGCGGCGCCCGCCCCGGAGGCCACCAATCGCTCCCTGGTGCTCTTCGACAACGGCGACGAGGTCGTCGTCCAAGCGGGGGACCAGGGCATCCGGTTCCTGCTCGTGTCGGGCACGCCGCTCGAGGAGCCGGTCGCGTGGTACGGCCCGATTGTCATGAACACCGAGGCGCAGCTGCAGGAGGCATACCGCGAGCTGCGGGACGGGACCTTCCTCAAGGTCCGCTGACGGCGAGACGGTGCCGCCCGGGTCGGGCTGGCCCGGGCCGGCCAGTCCGCTCCGTGGCTGCGCCCGCATCGCGCGCGGCAGGGGTGCCTGCCGTCGCGCGATGCGCGCAGTTGACAAGGGTCGGTGGCATCAGTTTACATGGGTTCTATAGCGATCATCCTCCCCTGCACCGTCCGGAACTGCTCACCGGCCAGGCGAGGATCTCTCTGTCGGTCGCCCCGTAGACGGCCGGGCCCGTCCGGGAGGCGGTCTGCGCCGTCCGACAGTGCGGAAGGAGCCCCCGAATGGCGAGGATTTTCGACGACAACTCCCTGTCGATCGGCAATACGCCGCTCGTCAGACTCAACACCATCACATCCGGCCTGCCCGCAACCGTGGTCGCCAAGATCGAGGGCCGGAACCCCGCGTACTCCGTAAAATGCCGCATCGGCGCGGCCATGATTCACGACGCCGAGCGGCGCGGCATCCTGACGCGCGGGTCGAAGGCCGTGACGATCGTCGAACCGACCAGCGGCAACACGGGCATCGCGCTGGCGTTTGTGGCGGCGTCGCGCGGCTATCCCATCACCCTGACGATGCCGGAGACCATGTCCATCGAACGTCGCCGACTCCTCCGGGCGTTCGGCGCCGAGCTGGTTCTGACCGAGGGCCCCAAGGGGATGCCCGGCGCCATCGCGCGCGCGGAGGCGGTGGTGGCGTCGGACCCCAAGAAGTACTGGATGCCGCAGCAGTTCAAGAACCCGGCCAATCCCGAGATCCATTTCCGGACGACCGGGCCGGAGATTCTGGCGTGACACCGACGGCCGGGTCGACATCCTGGTCTCCGGCGTCGGCACGGGCGGCACGATCACCGGCGTAAGCCGCTACATCAAGCAGGAGATGAAGCACCCGCTCTGGAGCGTGGCGGTCGAACCGGCCGAATCGGCCGTGATGACGGCGGTGCGCAGCGGCCAGCCTCCGAAGCCGGGTCCGCACAAGATCCAGGGACTCGGCGCGGGCTTCGTGCCCGACGTGATGGACATGACGATCGTGGACGAGATCCAGACGGTGTCGAGCGCGGAGGCCATCGACTACGCCCTCCGCTTGCACCGCGAGGAAGGCATCACGGGCGGCATCTCGTGCGGCGCGGCCGTCGCGGCGGCCGTTCGCGTCGCCGGCCGCCCGGAGAACCGCGGCAAGCTCGTCGTGGTCGTGCTGCCCGACGCCGGCGACCGCTACCACTCGTCGGTGCTCTTCGAGGGAATCCCGGCCTAGCCGACCCGCGTCCAACCGGTTCGGCCGCGTGGCCCGACGCGGCCGGCCGGTTCGCCAGGCCATGCCCGTACGCGCGGAATCCCGCCAGGACCGAGCAGCGCTCCAGTATACTTTCCGGCGTCACCGTCGGCGTCTGCCCCTTCCGGTTTGCGCGCCCACGCGTTGGCGGCGCCGGACCCCGGCTGCGAGGTGATCGTCCGCGCCGGTCTGGCGCCCCGGTCGACACGAGGCAAGGAGCCGACCATGAGACCCTGGTGGTGGAGTCTTGTCGTGCGTGTGACCTCGGCGGCCACTCTTGTGACCGTGGTCCGCCTGGCGGCCTTTGCGCCCGCGGCCGTCTCACCGGTGAGCGTGACCGCGCTCCGCACGGAGTACCTCGAGAACCCTCTCGGCATCGACGCCGCGAAGCCGCGTCTCAGCTGGCAGCTGAAGGCCGACGGCCGAGGCGTTTGGCAGTCGGCCTACCAGGTGCGCGTCGCCTGCACCGAGCGGGACCTGCTCGCGTCCCGCCGCCTCGTGTGGGACTCGGGTCGTGTGGCCTCCGGCGAATCGACGGAGCGGTCCTACGACGGCCCGCCGCTCCAGTCGGAAACGACCTACTACTGGCAGGCGCGGGTGTGGGACGGCACAGGGGCGGCGAGCGCCTGGAGTAGCGTCGCCAGGTGGGAGACGGCCCTGCTCTCGGTGTCGGACTGGAAGGCGAAGTGGATCGAACCGAGCCTGCCGGAGGACGTCCGCACGTCGGGCCCGTCGCCCCTACTGCGCCGCGAGTTCGTGCTGCGCGGTCCAGTGCAACGGGCGCGTGCCTATGTCACGAGCCACGGCCTCTACGAGCTGACGCTCAACGGCCACCGGGTTGGCGACCTGGTGTTCACGCCGGGCTGGACCAGCTACAACAAGCGCCTCCAGTACCAGACCTACGACGTCACCGCGCTGCTCTCGCGCGGCAGGAACGCCGTAGGCGCCACGCTCGGCAACGGCTGGTACCGCGGCTACCTCGCGTGGCAGGACCGTCGCAACGTCTACGGCACGCGCCTCGGGCTGCTGATGCAGATCGACGTGACCTACACGGACGGGCACCGGGAGCTCGTCGTGAGTGACGGCGAGTGGAAGGCCGCCACCGGGCCGATCCTCATGTCGGAGATCTACCACGGCGAGACGTACGACGCGCGGCTCGAGAAGGCGGGATGGACGCAACCGGGGTACGACGACCGCGGGTGGTCGACGGTCACACTCGCCGACTCTCGCACGGATCTGCTGGTCGCGCCGGTGAGCCCCCCCGTGAGGAGGATCCAGGAACTGAAGCCGGTGCGCGTGTTCCGGACGCCGGCCGGGGAGCTGGTCGCCGACATGGGCCAGAACATGGTGGGGTGGGTCCGCCTGGAGGCGCAGGGTCCAGCCGGCACGACCATCACTGTGCGGCACGCCGAGGTACTGGACGCGAAGGGCAACATCTACACCGCCAACCTGCGGGCGGCGAAGGCCACGGCCCGCTATACGCTGAAGGGCAGCGGCCGGGAGGTTTTCGAACCCCACTTCACGTTCTTCGGGTTCCGCTACGTGCAGCTCGACGGCTACCCGGGCGAGCTGACGGCCGACGACCTGACCGGCATCGTCCTCCACTCGGATCTGGCCCGGACCGGGGAATTCCGGACCTCTGATCCGATGCTCAACCAGCTCCAGCACAACATCGAGTGGGGGCAACGGGGCAACTTCCTCGACGTCCCCACCGACTGTCCGCAGCGCGACGAACGGCTCGGCTGGACCGGCGACGCCCAGGTGTTTGCGCGGACGGCCGCCTTCAACCGCGACGTGGCGGGCTTCTTCTCCAAGTGGCTCGCCGACCTGGCGGCCGACCAGTTCGACGACGGCCGCGTCCCCCACGTGATTCCGAACGTCCTGTCCGTGTCGGGCGGCCCGCCTCCGGGCGGCTCGGCCGCCTGGGGCGACGCCGCGGTGATCATTCCGTGGACGATCTACCTCTCCTACGGCGACCGCCAGCTCCTCGAGCGCCAATACCCGAGCATGGCCAAGTGGGTGGGATTCGAGCGCGCCCGCGCCGGCGCCGGATTGGTGTGGGCGGGCGACCCCCACTTCGGTGACTGGCTCGCTTATGCCACCACCGACGCCGACTATCCCGGGGCGACGACGGGCAAAGACCTCATCGCGACGGCCTTCTTGGCGCACTCCTCGGACCTGATGGCGCGTGCCGCGCGCGTGCTGGGCAAGGCGGACGACGAGGCGCGCTACCGCACGCTCTTCGAGCAGGTCCGGGCTGCCTTCCTCCGCGAGTTCGTCTCGCCGAATGGCCGTGTCGGGGAAAACACCCAGACGGCCTACGTCCTGGCGCTCGAGTTCGACCTGCTGCCCGAGGCCCTGCGCGTCCAGGCTGCCGAGCGGCTGGCGCGAGACGTGCGGGAGTACGGGCACCTGACGACCGGGTTCGTGGGCACGCCGTACCTGTGCTCCGTGCTGACTCGCTTCGGCCACCTCGCTGAGGCGTACCGCCTGCTGATGCGCCGCGACTACCCCTCATGGCTGTACCCGATCACGCGAGGCGCCACGACGATCTGGGAGCGTTGGGACGGCCAGCGGCCTGACGGTTCGTTCCAGGACCCGTCGATGAACTCGTTCAACCACTATGCGTACGGGGCCATCGGCGATTGGATGTACCGCGTCGTCGCCGGCCTCGACGTCGACCCGGAGGCTCCGGGCTACCGTCACATCCTCGTGCGGCCGCAGCCGGGCGGCGGCCTCACCAGCGTCAGCGCCAGCCACCAGAGCCCCTACGGCCAGGTGGCCGTCGCGTGGACGCTCGAGGGCGGCCGGTTCGACCTGACCGTGACGGTTCCCCCGAACGCGCGCGCGACGGTCTCCCTTCCCGGGGCGCGGCTCCCGGATGTGACCGAGAGCGGTCAGCCGCTCTCGGTGGGGCCCGGGATTACCAAGGTCGGCCAGGATGGCGGCTTCGTCACGGCGGAGATCGGATCGGGCACCTACCGCTTCGCGTGCGCCATCCGGTAGCCCGGCGTCCCGCGTCGGTCCGATCCGCCAGGGGGCGTCTTCCGAACGGGCAGCAGATGGAGGAAGGCTCATGAGCACGAAGGTGGACCAGGCGTACCGCCTCGCAAAGGACCGCTACCGGGAACTCGGTGTCGACGCCGACGCGGCGCTCGCCCAGGTGGGTGCCATTCCTATCTCGATCCACTGCTGGCAGGGCGACGACGTCGGGGGGTTCGAGACGGGGGCCGCCGAACTCGGCGGGGGGCTGGCCGCGACGGGCCACCACCCCGGCAAGGCGCGCACCC
This sequence comes from uncultured Acidobacteriota bacterium, assembly GCA_963701315.1. Lineage (GTDB taxonomy): Bacteria > Acidobacteriota > Vicinamibacteria > Vicinamibacterales > Fen-181 > FEN-299. Next base: position 146,219 of record OY969603.1, read on the forward strand.
CCGAGGAACTGCGGGCCGATGCGGCCAAGGCTCTCTCCCTCATCCCGGGCCGCCACCGCTTCAGCCTGCACGCGTGCTACGGTGAGTTTGGCGGCCGCCACGTCGACCGCGACGAGATTGGCCCCGAGCACTTCGCGCGCTGGATTGACTGGGCGAAAGCCCTCGGGATCGGCCTCGACTTCAACCCGACGTACTTCTCCCACCCGAGGGCCGCCGACAATCTCACCCTCTCGCATCCCGACGCGGCCACGCGCGCCTTCTGGGTCCGGCACGGGGTCGCCAGCCGTCGGATCGGCGCCGCCTTCGGTCGGGCGCTGGGGACGCCCTGCCTCACCAACTTCTGGATTCCGGACGGCATGAAGGACACGCCCGTCGACCGCCGCGCCCCGCGGGCCAGGCTCGTCGAGTCGCTCGACGCGGTGTTCAAGGACCCGATCGATCCGGCGTTCAACCGGGACTCGGTCGAAGGCAAGCTGTTCGGCATCGGCGTCGAGAGCTACACGGTGGGGTCCCACGAGTTCTATTTCGGCTACGCGCTGACGCGCAAGACGCTCTACACGCTCGACACCGGCCACTACCACCCGACCGAGACGATCGCCGACAAGATCAGCGCCGTGCTCGCGTTCCTGCCGGAGATCCTGTTGCACGTCAGCCGCGGCGTGCGATGGGACAGCGACCACGTCGTGACGCTGACCGACGATCTGGAGGCCGTCGGGCAGGAGCTGGTGTGGGGCGGGTTTCTCCCGCGCACCCACATCGGCCTCGACTACTTCGACGCGAGCATCAACCGAGTCGCCGCGTGGACGATCGGGGCGCGCAACATGATCAAGGCGCTGCTCCGCGCCTTCGTCGAGCCGATCGGGTTGCTGCGCGACGCCGAGGCGGCGGGGGACTACACCGCACGGCTCGCCCTGCTCGAGGAGGCGAAGACGCTGCCGTTCGGGGCGGTCTGGGATCACTACTGCGAGTGCGCGGGCGTGCCGGTCGGCGAGGCCTGGCTGGCCGAGGTGCGCCGCTACGAGGCGCAGGTGCTGGCGGCACGGACCTGAGCGTAGGAGAGAGGACGATCCATGAACCCGGTCGCAGAGAGCGCCAACCCCGCCCTCGGCGTGCTGATCTTCGCGCTGGGTGGCTTGGCCGGCGCCGTGTTCTATCTGCCCTTCCGCCGCGTGCGGGACTGGGCCTGGGAGAGCTCCTGGCTGGTCTACGCCGTGGTCGGGCTCCTCGTTGTCCCCCTCGCCCTGGCGTGGGCGACCTCGCCGAACCTCGGGGACGTGCTGCTCGCCTCGCCGAGGCGGGAGCTGGTCTACTGCTACCTCTGCGGCGCGATGTGGGGCGTCGGCGGCCTGACCTGGGGATTGATGATCCGCTACCTGGGCGTGGGGCTTGGCCTGGCGCTGGGCTGCGGCATCACGTCGGCGGCCGGGACCCTGGTGCCGCGGCTGCTGGCGGGCGACGTGGACAGGCTTTTTCGACCCGGTGCCGGCCTCGTGTCCTTGGCCGGCGTCCTGGTGTCGCTGGCCGGGATCGTGTTCGTCGGCCTGGCTGGCATGTCGAAGGAACGGGAACTGTCGGAGACCGAGGCCAGGGCCGCGGTGGCCGAGTTCAACCTCCGCAAGGGCGTCCGCGCGGCGTTGCTCTCCGGGCTCATGAGTTCGGCGATGGGCTGGGGTCTGGTCGGCGGCGGTTCGATCCAGGCACTCGCCGAACGGATGGCGCCGCCGACCTCCCACACCTGGAGCGGAATACCCGTCCTGGTTGTCGTGCTCGCCGGCGGACTGACCGTGAACCTGGCGTGGTGCGCGTTCCTCAACATCAGGAACAGGACGGCGGGCGACTACGTCAGACGCACGGCCCCCCTGGTCCGCAACATCGGCTTGGCGGCCTTGGCCGGGGCCATCTGGTGCGCCCAGTTCATCTGCTTCAAGACGGGCGAGCCGGCGATGGGGAGCACTGCCTACGTCGGGTGGGCGTTGTTGCTGGGCTGCCAGATTCTCTTCAGCTCCCTCATCGGAGTCGTCTTCCTCGGCGAGTGGCGGGGCACGGGGCGACGGACCCGCGTGCTGCTGGCCACCGGCCTGAGTCTGCTCGCCCTGACGGCCCTGATCAGCGGGCTGAGCGGGTACCTGGCCGCATCGTGAGGCTTCTCCCGAGGTCCTGACCCATCGGTTCAGGGAGCGCGGCTCGCTCGGCCGGGTCGCTCATTGGGTGCGCAAGGCCTCGGACGGAGCGATCCGTGCGGCCCGGCGCGCCGGCAGGCATGACGCGAGGGTCGCCAGCAGGAGGAAGAGCGTCGGTCCGACCGAGAAGGCCGCCGTGTCGGTGGGGGTCACGCCGTACGTCACAGCGGCCAGCAGCTGCGTAACGGCGAACGACGAGGCGAGCCCGGCGGCGACGCTCAGGAGGGTCAGGCCGACGCCCTGTCGAACCACCAGGCCAACGACGTCCCCTCGTGTCGCGCCGAGCGCAATCCGCACGCCCAGCTCCGAGGTGCGCTGCCCAACCCAGTACGCGATCAGGCCGTAGAGGCCAACCATCGCGAGGGCCGCCGCGCACGCGGTTAGCAGCCCAACCAGGATGGCCAGGGTCTTCGGCTGGGACCGCCCCGACGCGAGGGCTTCGTCCAGCGTCTGCACGGCAGTCACGGGCTGGTCGGGATCCGGGGCGGCGATGGCCCGAAGAATCGCCGGCGCCAGCCGCGCCGGATCGCCGCCGGCACGCACCGTCAGATTCATGGCCGGCCGGGGCACTTGTGTGAACGGGAGGTCGATCTCCGGCGCCGGGTCGCCGGCCAGACTCGCGTTCCTCACGTCGCCCACCACGCCGACGATCTCCGACCGGGCGGCGCGTTGCCCGAGCCAGACGTGCCGGCCGATCGGATCCTGGGAGCCGAACTACTAGCGGGCGAACGTCTGGTTCACGATGGCGACCTGAGGGCTGTCCGCGCGGTCGCGCGTCTGGAACGGCCGGCCGCGCACCAGCGGGACCCTCAAGGTCGGGCAGTAGGCTCCGAGCAGAGCTTGGACGATGGCGATCGGGCGCTCGGCCACAGGCACAACGGGCTGGCCCTCGGCGAGAAACGGCGACAGCCGTACCGGGTTCGCGGGGAGCGCAGAGGTCAGCGTCGCCGCCTGGATGCCCGGCAGCTGCCCGACCCTGTCGAGGAGGCGTTCGTAGAAATCGGCCATCAGGGGGGCCGGTCGAGTTCCGGCCGGACGACGTGGTCGCGCTCACCGGAGCCGCCGGGCCACCTCATAGGTCTTGCGACCCCGCAGCGCCGTGTCGACCGTGGCCATGCGTCCGCCTGCCGCGGGGGGACCCGCGAGGGCGACCTCGGCCGTACCGGCGACACCTGGACTGCCGCCTGACGACCTGCGGGGGCACAATAGGCAGACGCGGGGGCAGGCGACACGCCGAGGCGCACGGAGCGTGCCCCCGCCACGTGAGGAGTGGCCAAGGCTGTCGCGCGCGTCAAGGCGGAGGACGGCGCTTGGGAGAGTGACGATGGACGAGATCGTGTTCCTCTTCGATATTGACAATACACTGCTCGACAACGACCGGGTCCAGGCCGATTTGGGCGCACACATGGCGGAGTGCTACGGCACGGTCGCGCGCGACCGCTACTGGGCGATCTTCGAAGACCTGCGGCGGGAACTGGGCTATGCAGACTACCTTGGCGCGCTCGAGCGATACCGTGTCGAGGCCCTGCACGACCCGCGCGTGCTGCGGATGTCGAACTGGCTGGTCGACTATCCTTTCGCCGACCGGCTGTACCCGCGCGCCCTCGAGGCCGTGCGCCACGTTCGGCAATGGGGCCGTGCCGTCGTGCTCTCGGACGGCGATGCCGTGTTCCAGCCGCGCAAAGTGGAGCGGTCGGGCATCTGGGAGGCGTTTGGTGAGGATGTACTGATCTACATCCACAAGGAGCAGGAACTGCTCGAGGTCGAGCGGCGGTACCCGGCGAGGCACTACGTCCTGATCGACGACAAGCTCCGCATTCTCTCCGCGGTCAAGCGAATCTGGGGTGATCGGGTCACGACGGTGTTTCCGCGACAGGGCCACTACGCGACCGACCCGGAGATCGTGGCGGCGTACCCGCCCGGCGATCTCCAGGTGGGCCGGATCGGCGACCTCGGAAAGCTGCGGCGGTCGGACTTCTGGGCGATTTGACCGCGGGCGGAGGCGCGCGGGCGCAGCGGGCTGGGTTCTGGACGCGGGCACGCCGTTCTCCCGTGTGGTCCCAGGTGGCCGCCGCGGCCACGAATGCGCAAGGGCGGACCGGCGGGCCGTCCGCCCAAGCTACCCGCGGATGGGGGCGCCGGGCCGACGTGGGACAGGCCCGAGCCGGCCCCACGTCGGCGAGGCGGTCACTTCTTCGGCATGCCTTCTCCGAGGACGCGCCCGTAGAGAGCGTGGCAGGAGGCGCAGTTCCCCACCAACTCTGCGTAGACGGCGCCACGCGCTTTGGCGTCCTTGGCGGCCAGGGCTTTGTCGGCGCAAGCCTGGGCGTCGGCGAGGGCCTTGGCCACGTCCTTCGACGGCTTCGGAGATTTCGGCATCTGCGGCGAGGTCAGGAGTGACGTCTTCAGCGTCTTCGCGCCCTCGGCCCAGGCGTCGTCGGAGGGACCGACGAGCCCCTCGTACAGCAAGTCGACCGCGTGCTGGTGGGCCAGCATCTGGGCGTCGGTCTCGTTCTTGGGTGTCGGCGGGGCTGCGGCGGTGAAGACGGGCTTCACGTTGCTCGCGGCATGGCACGACCCGCACGCCACCGCCATGTCCGCCGATCCCGCCGCCGCGGCCTTGATGTCGGTGGCGTCGACGACTGCCTGCGCCGCCGTCTTCATGCCTTGGAGGCTGGACTGCCCGCTTGCCGGCAGGCCGGCCGTCTCCTGGTGCTCCGCGATCCACTTGGCGCCCTCTTTCGCTCCGGCGACGTCACCGCGGACCAACGCGGCCTGCACATCGGCCACCTTCATGAAGTGCTCGTCCATGTGCTTCTTGACATCGACCGGCGGCGCCGCCGGGGCGGCGGCCGGTTTGGTTTCGGCCGGCTTGGCGGCGGGCTCCTGACCGCCGCACGCGGCAAGCAGGACGACGGCGACGACGGAAAGTACTCCGAGAGGCACGCGAGTGCGAACGTCCACGGATGCACCTCCTGGTTGGCGTGACCATTGTTCTCCTGGCCGAGCGGCGGGTCAAGCCTTCGCTGAGCGTGGTGTGGCATCCAACCCGCGGGCCGGCGCCACGTGCCCGGGCGACGCACGGCGCCACGGTCGAGCCTGCTGCAGGTGACGAATTGGCATGATGGCCGCGGGTGGGTGGGCGAGCCGGCACCAAACCCGCATGGCGGGCCGCGCAAGGTGCCGGGTCGTTGCGACGACGGGTAGCCCCGGCCTGCACGGCGGCCGCACCGGTCACGAATGATCGCGGGGTGGAGTCGAGGCCAGAGCACAGCGGTTCATCGGTTCGGCAACGGGTTCTGTCGCGCGGCAGAAGGGCGGCCTCGGCCGAATGGAGTGTGAGCAGGAGCGCCGCGAGGTCTCCGGGTGAAACGCCGGTCGAACGGCGTCGCGATCGCGTTGGAGTAGCGGTGAACGGCGAGCAGCCGGGCTTCGACGTCGGCCAGAAACGCGAAGTCATTGGGGGTCAGCGCGTTCCGCTGCAGGGCAGACCCCGACTGGCTTCAACTGCGCCCGGAGCTTCCCGCCATCTGTGCCACAACGCTGACGCTGGGGCGTGCAGACGCGGGCACCGGCGCAGCCGCCGACAGCGGTTTCACGGAGGAGGGGCCAGGCCCGGACCACCACGGGCGGGTTGGCTCGAGGCGGAATGACCGGACTCGAGCGCTCCTGACGACGCGGGCACGATGGCCGGGAGCCTTCTGTGCTGAGCTGCCGGTGACCGTAGGAGGGTCCGGAGGCACGCGTCGGCGCGGGGCAGGAGCGTAGTCCGGCCCCGGCCAACCGTCACGCTACGGCTTGAACACCACCACATGGAACGCATTCTGTACCGAGCTGGAGGTGCCGACGGTCAAATCGGTACAGGCGGATTCGCAGGACGTTGGTGCCTCCGGTGCCGGTGACTGCGACGACGGGATGCCACTCGTTGCTGACGGCTGTCACGACGGCGACATCCACGGTGGGGAGGTAGCCCGGAATCGTGCAATCGTAGTAGGCGCCGAGGCTGTCGCCGTGGAGTCCGCAGCTGATATTCGAACTCGCATACGCGGCCCCACCCGAGTCGACCGACGCATAGGCGACGGGCGTTCCGGTCATACCGGGGCCCGCGTGGACGCCGTTCACGTCGACGTTCATCGTCTCGGTATTGTTGACGGTCGCACTGAGCGCCTTGCCGGTCGTTCCGCCGGTGACATTGAACTGCCCGGCGACGACGCTGGTGCCAGACGCGACTTTGCCCCACACACCCGTGCCCGTCGTGCTCGACCCATACACGCCGTAGCCGGCCGCGCTCTCGCCCCAGACCCCCCAGGCGCCCGGACCGTTATCGGCAGACCCCTGGACGGCACTGCCGTTGTTGGTGGGGTCCGTGAAGGCGCTCGGCCCGCCGCTTGCGGTCACGGTCGTCGCCGTGACATTGCCCGTGGCGCTGACATCGCCGCTTACCGTCAGGAGCGCAGTCGGCGCCGTCGTCCCGATGCCCACCAGCCCCGCGTTCGTGATCACCACGCGAGTGGTCGTGGTCGCCGCAGTATCGGCCGTTCCGGACGGGGCCGTCGCAAAGCTGAAGGCGCCAGGGGCGATCTGACCGAACGCCAGATACCCGGCCGCGTCGCTCGATCCGTACTTGTACCCTCCCGCGTAGTACAGGTTGAAGCCCACCTGGGCGTAGCTCGACATGAGGAAGAGCGGGTTGTTGCTGCCGTACCCGAACGCCGCGTATGTGGCTGACCTGGACAACCGCGAGTCGATCGGGAACGTCGGGGTGGTCGTCCCGAAGCCCACATACCCGTTCGCCTCCACGCGGACCCGCTCGGTGAGGGTTTTCGAGCCGATCGGCGTCGTGTTGATCGCCAGGTACGTGCCATTCGCGGTGTCCGTCCACGGCTCGGCCGCCTTGAACACGACTTGGCCGCGCCCGCCCGGGCTGAACGAGGTGGTTCCGTACCCGCGGGCCGCCAGCCCGCCGAGGATGTCATCGGTCTGCACCGCCGTCGGCGCACTGATCGACCCGCGCGCCGCCCGGTACACCACCGGCAGCGCCGTCAAGACCGGGCTGTAGACGTCGAAAAACGCCACCGGCGCCACGTTCGCCATCGCGTGCAGCCCCGCCAGCGGCGCCGTCGTGTTCACCCCGATGTTCGTCCCGCTCTGGTACATCACCGAATTGCCCAGGTTCGACGAGTCCGTGAACATCCCGATGTAGCCCGGGTTCCCGCTGCTCGTCTGCAGCCCCCCGGCCCCGGCCGCGCTCAGCCCCTTGCCGAGTGCGTGCGTGTTCACATACGTCAGGCCGTCCGCGCCCACGCCCGTCGTGTCCCCCGCCAGCACGAAGGCGGACACCGGTTTGCCGCCCACCGTCGTCGCATCCCCCGCCTTCAAGGCGTACGGCACGCTCAGCAGCATCACGCGCGGCGCTTCCGCCTGCCCGTCCACCTGCACCCCGACCCAGCGCGCCTCCGCGTTCGCAAACACGGTCGGCGGTAGCCCGTCCGGCGTGACCCCACCCAGGACCACGCTGTAGTGTCCGCCCGCGTCGACGACAATCGTCTGGCGCTCGGTCCACAGCGGTGTCCCGCCCACCTGGTCCCCATACAACCCGAAGGTCACCGTGACCGGCCCGGCGGGCTGCACCAGTGTCCCGCTCAGGCGAATCACGAGCGGCACGGCAGACGTCCCCGACGCGAGCCCGCCGGTCTGGGCGAACGCCGCCGCTGCCAGCACAACCGACAGCAAGGCAGACAACACAATACGAGTACGCATGGACGGCCTCCAGTAGAGCGTGGAACCGACCTCGACCCTGTGTCGCCAGTGTAGAGAGGAAGAACCAGCGCGGCCATTGTACGTGCGCCGAATGGCTAGCTCAAGCAGACAGTGGCTGGCTTTGGTGCTCCCGCCAGATGGCCTGCTCCGCCTGGCCGGCCGCCGTCTCGCCGCGACCGCCCGGTGCGTGGCTTGATGAGGTGGCGGTGACACCTTGCGCTTCTACACGTTCCGTGGTACACGTGTAGAAGTCCGAGGTGTACGAGCGATGAGATTCGATCTGCCCCAGGGCACGCTGGACCTGCTGATCCTCAAGGCGGTCGAACGGGGGCCGGTGCACGGCTACGCGATTGCCCAACGCCTGCAGCAGACGTCGCGCGACGTGGTCCAGGTCCCCCAGGGGTCGTTGTACCCGGCGCTCCACCGACTCGAGCACCGCGGGTTGCTCGTCGCGGACTGGCGGCGGACCGACACGGGCCGCGAGGCGCGCTTCTACCGGCTGACGAAGAAAGGGCGCTCGCAGCTGCAGGCGGAGGCGGCGGGCTGGCAGCGGCTCGCGGAGGCTGTGGGTCTCATCCTGGGGCCGGCCGAAGGGGGAGGGCAGTGAGCTGGTGGTGGCAACGGTGGTGGAAGCGACGGGCACTCGACGCGGAGCTCGACCGCGAGCTGCGCGCTCATCTCGAGCAGCACGTGGCCGACCTCCTGAAAGAGGGCCACGCACCCGAAGACGCGAGGCGTGAGGCCAACCTCGTCCTCGGCGGGGAACAGCAGGTCAAGGAGCGGTGTCGTGATGCCCGCGGCACGCGGTGGCTGGAGGAACTCCTGCAGGACGGGCGCCATGCCATCCGGGCGCTGAGAAAGCAGCCGGCCTTCGCAGCGGTCGCGCTGGCGACGCTGGCGCTGGGCAGCGGGGCGACGACCGTCATCTTCACCGTGGTGAACGGCGTGCTGCTCAAGCCGCTACCCTACCCGGATCCGGGTCGTCTGTTCAGCGTACAGGAGGAGACGGACCAGGCGACCGCATTCGGCAACCGGTGGGCCTTCGCCTACCCGAACTTCCTCGACTGCCAGCGAGACAGCCGCACGCTCGACTTGGCGGCCTGGCGCTTCACCGTGGGCACGGTGAGCGAGCAGGGGGCGGCCGAGTACGTGTCGAGCCGCGAGATCTCCCCGAACCTCTTCGCGGTCCTGGGTGTGACGCTGCCGGCCGGGCGTGCGTTCCTGCCGGACGAGGACCGCACCAACGCCGCGCCGGTGATCATCGTCGGGGCCAACCTGTGGCGACGGTTGCGCGGGGACCGCGCCGAGGCCGTGGGCGCGTCGCTGGTGGTCGACGGGCGGTCGTTTACGGTAGTCGGCGTCGCGCCCGCCGGCTTCCAGCTGGACGGGGAGGAGCCCGACGTCTTCACGCCGCTCGGCCAGAACGCCTCTCCCATGATGCGGGACCGGGGCCGACACCCCGGGATCAGCGTCGTGGGCCGCCTGCGGCCCCACGCGGGCCTTCCGGCCGCGCGCTCCGAGCTTGCGCTGATTGGGCGGTATCTGGCCGCCCAGTACCCCGAATCGAACGCCGGTCGCCGCTTCGTGGCCGAGCCGCTTCGCCCCGACGTGGGGGACGCCCAGTCCACGCTGTGGTTGCTGCTCGGCGCCGTGTCCCTGGTCCTGGTGATTGGGTGCGTGAATGTCGCCAGCCTGCTACTCGCCCGCGCCGTCTCGCGCGAGCGCGAGCTCGCCCTGCGCGTGGCGCTCGGGGCGGGTCGGTGGCGGCTCGTGCGCCAATGCCTGACCGAGAGTGCCGTGCTGGGCGTCGCCGGCGGCGGTCTCGGCGTGCTGCTCGCCTCCCTGGGCCTTCGGCCGTTCGTCGCGCTGTGGCCCGGCAGCCTGCCGCGGGCGGAGGAAGTGCAGCTCGACTGGCGCGTCCTGGTGTTTGCCGTCTCGGCCTCCTTGCTGAGCGGCCTGCTCGTCGGATTGGCACCAGCCCTGCGGGCCCCGGCACGGGACGTCGAGCCGGCCCTGCGCGCCGGGGTACGGAGCGTGGTGGGAGCGACGCGGCGGCTGCACAGCGGGTTCGTGATGGCCGAGATCGCCCTGGCTGTCGTCCTGCTCGTGGCGGCCGGCGTACTCGGTCAGACGCTGCTGCGGTTGTCCGCGCTCAGCCCCGGCGTCAGGGTCGATCATGTGCTGGTGACGCGGATGGCGTTGGCGCCCAACGTCCTCGGCGATCCGAGCCGGATCCGGGCGGCCTGGGACGACGTGCTGGAGCACGCGCGCCGTGTCCCTGGCGTCGACAGCGTCTCAATGGTGGACACGGTCCCGATGCGCGAAGGATACAACGAGCTCAGCTACTGGACCAGCTCCGCTCTTCCCCCGCCAACCGAACGGCCCCTGGCCCTCGCCGTGAGCGTGACGCCGGACTACCTGACGGTCATGGGGATCCCGCTGCTCAAGGGCCGGTTCTTCGACGACCACGACCGCATCAGCACCGAGCCGGTCGTCGTCATCGACGACGTCTTGGCCCGGCACGCATTTGGGACGATCGAGGCGGTCGGCCGCCGCTTGTGGATTCCCGGCCTCGGCAGGTCCGTCGCGTCCGGCGCGGATGCTCCGGACCCGGTGCGGGTGGTGGGCGTGGTGGGGCACGTTCGACACTGGGGGCTGGCCAGCGACGATCGCGCGCCGGTGCGCGCGCAGGTCTACTACCCGTTCGCGCAGGTGGCGGACGGGCTGTTGCGGCGCTGGTCCGAGCTGATGTCGGTCGCCGTGCGCACGCGCGTGCCGCCATTGGGCGTGGTCGAGCCCCTGCGCCGAGCCGTGCGCGGGGCCACGGGCGGCGTCAGCGGCGACCAGGCGCTCTACGAGGTGCAGACCCTGGAACAGCTCGCGAGCGCCTCGCTCGCCCGCCAGCGCTTCCTGCTGCTGCTCTTCGGCGTGTTCGCCGCGCTGGCGCTGCTGCTCGCCTGCATCGGCATCTACGGGGTGCTGGCCTACCTGACCCGCCAACGGGTCCCCGAGATCGGCGTCCGGATGGCGCTCGGCGCCAGCGCGGGCCGCGTGGCGTGGCTGGTCCTGCGGCAGAGTCTCGCCATGATCCTCGTCGGAGCGGGGGTGGGCGTCCTGGGTGCGCTGGCGGCCGGGCGCCTGCTCGCGCACCTGGTCGACGGCGTGCGGCCCGGCGGGCCGGAGACCTTCGCGCTGACGATCGCGGTCCTCGTCATCGCGGGCCTGTCGGCGAGCCTGGCGCCGGCCCGTCGGGCCAGCCGGGTCGATCCGGTCAGTGCCCTGCGCCAAGAATGACGGGGCGGCCAGGCGCGACTTCGGCATCCAAACGGAGTGACGAGTGAGGATCCTGCTGTTTGGCGCAACGGGCATGGTCGGGCAGGGCGTGCTCAGGGAGTGCCTGCTCGACCCCGGGGTGGAGCACGTGCTGTCAATCGTCCGCCATGCCAGTGGGGAATGTCAGGAGAAACTCCGCGAGATCGTGCACGGAGACTTCTACGACTTCTCGTCACTCGAGTCCGATTTGGCGGGGCTGGACGCCTGCTTCTTCTGCCTGGGCGTCTCGTCGGCGGGCTTGCCCGCGGGGGCCTACCGCCGGGTCACCGTCGACATCACGCTGGCAGCGGCTCGGACGCTGGTTCGGGTCGCGCCGCTCACGACGTTCGTCTACGTGTCGGGCATGGGCACCGACAGCTCGGAGCGCGGGCGGGTCAGGTGGGCGCGCGTAAAGGGGGAAACCGAGAACGCGTTGCTCCGGCTGCCGTTCAAGGCAGCGTACATGTTTCGACCGGCCTTCATCGAGCCCCTGCACGGGATTCGGTCGAAGACCGTTCTGTACCAGGCGGCCTACACCCTCCTGCGACCGCTGTTCCCGGCCCTGCGGGCCTGTTTCCCCACGTACGTGACGACCACTGAAGCGGTCGGGCGGGCCATGCTCGCGGTGACGCGGGTCGCGCCCCCGAAGCGAATTCTCGAAAACAAGGACATCAACGAGCTGGGCGGCCTGTCTCCACGCGTCACATGAGGCCGCGTGGGGCGCTCCCCGCCCCGGGCTCGACGATCACCTTCATTCCGTCGCGCCGGGACGCTGCGGCGAACGCCGCCTTGGCCTCCGACAAGGGGTACGTGTGCGTGACGCACTGGCGGACATCGATCAGGCCGCGCCGGACCAGATTGATGGCCCTCGGATAGGTGCCGGCCATACGCCGCGCCCAGGCGAGCGTCAGTCCCTTCCGCCGGGCGCTCGCCGCGACAACCGACGTGCGCGGTTCAGCGGGGATGCCGGCCAGCACGACCCGGGCCCCGGGCCGCACCGCGTCGATGGCGGCGTCGACCGCCTCGTTGTCTCCGGCCAGCTCGATGGCGACGTCCAGACCACGGCCGCCGTTGGCCTGCCGGATGACATCGGCCTCGCGGGTGTCGGCCGGGATGGGTATCGCGCCGAGGGCTTCGGCCGCGGCGAGTCGGTGGGGTCGGGTGGCCAGTTCGGTGGCGAAGATCGTGCTCGCCCCAAACACCCTGGCGACCTGGAGGGCCAGCCAGCCGATCGGCCCGCACCCGAAGATGCCGACTGTGGCGCCTGGCTCGATGTGGGCGAGGTCGCAGGCGTGCAGGGCCACGCCGAGGGGTTCGAGCATCGCACCGTCGGCATCCGAGAGCGCGTCGGGGAGGGGGTGGAGATTCCGGCGCGGCCAGACCACCCACTCCCGCAGCGCGCCGTCCACGTCGTGTCCGGCAAACCGCACCCGTTCACAGAGGTTCGGGTATCCCCGTCCGCACGACTCGCACGCGTGACAGGGCACGGCCGGGTCCGCGGCCACTCGGGCGCCGTCGGCGGTCACGCCGGCAAACTCGTGGCCGAGGACGAGCGGTGCGCGCAACGCCGCGCCGCCGATCGCCCCTTCGTCGAACCAGTGCAGGTCGGACCCGCAGATCCCAACCGCCGTGACGCGGACGAGATCGTCACCCTCCGACGGCACCGGGTCGGGGACATCTTCCAGGCGCAGGTCGCGTACTCCCCAAATCCGGACAGCCTTCATGGCCACCAGCAAACCACGAACGCGGGAATTCAGCAATCCAGCCGCCCCGCTGAGCGAGACTGTGCGGGCGTGTGAAGGAGCGGGTCGCCGGACCGCGGCTAGGCGGGCTTGGCCGGCGTGCTGTGATGGGATTCTGTGTAGTCCGGGTAGAGCTTGGCCATGCAGTCTGGGCAGATTCCGTGGCTGAACTCCGCCTGGGAGTGGGTCTTGAGAAATTGCTCCAGCTGATTCCAGTAGCCCTGGTCGTCGCGGATCTTCTTGCAGTGGGCACAGATGGGGATCAGGCCGCTGAGGACCTTGATTCGACTGAGTGCCTGGTCGACGCGCCGAGTCAGCTCGCGCTCGCGCTGGAGGTGGCGCCAGCCGCGGAGGCGAGACGCCGCGAGCAGCACGCCCGCGCCCACCAGCACGCAGGCGATGCGGAACCAGGCCGTCTGGTAGAAGTAGGGCGTCAGGTCGAACGCGAGGTGGGCGTCACCCTCGCTCCACACGCCATCCTTGTTGCGGGCGATGACCCGGAAGACGTACCGGCCCGGGGCGAGGTTGGTGTACACCGTCTGCCGCCGCTCGCCGGCGTCCACCCACTCGCTCTCGAGACCTTCGAGCCGGTAGCGGAAGAGGATCTTCTGAGGGGCGATGAAACTCAGCCCCGAGTAGTCGAACTCCACCTCACCCGAACCCGGCGCCAGGACGGGCGTCTCGCCACTCCGGTACACATGCCGGCCCGCCGTCATCCCTTCGATCACCACCAGCGGGGGGAGGGGGTTCCGGCGCAGTTCGCCGGGCTCGATGATGAGGACGCCCCGCGTGGTCGGGAACCACAGGCGGCCGTCGGTCGTCTTCCAGCCAGCCGGCTGGGTATTCCCGTTGCACTCGCTGCTGAGCATGCCGTCGCCATCGTCGTAGGACACGCACGTGATGTGCGAAATCTTGCCCTCGGCGAAGGCCTCGAGCTGCGCCTTGTCCACCCGGTACACCCCGTTGTTGCAGCTCATCCAGAGGTTGTTCTGGCCGTCCTCGAGGATCTGATAGACGACGTCGTCGAACAGCCCGTCTGCACGCGTGTACCGCGTGACCCGGCCGCCCTTCATGCGCACCAGTCCGCCACCGTAGCTGCCCCACCAGTACGTGTGGCTGGCATCCTCGTGGAGGCAGTAGATCGCGTCGGTCGGCATGCCGTCCTTGGCGGTGAACGTCGTCACCGACCCGGCGCGCCAGCGCGTGAGAGAGTCGTTGGTGCCCACCCACATCGCGCCTTCATGATCCCGCGTGATCAGGCGCACGACGCCGGCGGGCAACTTCGTGTGTCCGTCCGAGGCGACGTCGACGAGCGTGCCGTTCACGAGGCGGCACACCCCGCGGGTCGCGGTGCCGAGCCAGAGCACACCCTCCTCATCCTCGCCCAGGGCGCGCACGCTGAGTCCCGCGGTCGCCGCGACGGTCTGAAACCGCCTGCCGTCGAACCGCGACAGCCCGGCACGGGTGCCGGCCCAGAGCGTGCCCGCGGCGTCCTCGAACAGCGCGCGGACCACGTTGTGAGCGAGGCCATCCTTCGTCGAGAACGTCTCGATCGACGACCGATCGATCCGCGACAGCCCGGCGGCCTCCGTCGAGATCCACACCCGGCCGTCCCGCGCCTGCAGGATGGCGCGCACATCGTCGTCGGCGATCCCGTCCTGCCGCGTGACGCTCGAGAACCGCCCGCGCCAGAGCCGGTGCAGCCCGCTCGTGTAGGTGCCGACCCAGATGCTGCCCTCACGGTCCTCCGTGATCGCGAACACCGTGTTGCCCGACGAGTCCGGAGCCAACGACAGGAACGATGCCGCGGCGTCCGCGACGCGCCAGACGACGCCGGCGTCGGTCCCGGCCCAGATGACCCCGTCGCGGTCTTGCCTGAGCGAGCGGATTGGGGAGGACGCCAGACCGGCCGGCTGCGCGGGTGAGTGGAGGACGCCGTCCCGAAGCTGCGCGAGCCCGTGGTTCGTCCCGGCCCAGATGGTCCGGTCCCGTCCCTCGAAGACCCGCCACACGGCCTCCCCTCTCGCGCCGCCTGGGCGGTCGCAGGTCGCCCAGTGCCCGCCGCGGTAGACGGTCAGTCCGGCGGTCGTCGCCACCCACACGGCACCGTCTGCCCCGACGGTGACGTCATTGATGATGTTGCTCGCCAGGCCATCCGCCGCCGAGAAGAACTGGAATCGACCCCCTTCGAGGCGGTTGACGCCCGCAGCCTGCGTGCCGACCCAGACGGTGCCGTACCGATCGACGGCCAGGCACTCGATGACATCCTGCTCGCGGCTCTTGTGGGTCGGGAAGGCCACGAACCGCCCGTCCTTCAGCTGCAGAAGGCCACCATAGGTGCCGATCCACAAACTTCCGTCCGGGCCCTCGGCCAAGGCGTTGACGTCGTTGTGGCTGAATTCCGGAGAATTGGCCTTGCTGAAGAGGGTGAACTTCACGCCGTCGAACCGGACCAGCCCCTCCTGCGTGCCCAGCCAGAGGTAGCCGTCACGGGTCTGAACGACGGCATTCACCGAGTTCTGCGGGAGGCCCTGGCTTCGCTGCCAGACGTGATGCACGTACTGCCGGAGATCGGTCTCCCGCGAGCCCATCGGTGGGCTTGCGACCGACAGCGCGCAGAACCCGGGCAGGATCGCGAGGAAGGACAGCAGAACCTTCATGGGTTGGACCGGACGTTTCCGCCGATACGGGAACCGGCCGCAACAGGCGCACGCGAGGGGCGGACACACAGTAGCCGAGGGTCCCGCCAACGTCAAGCGTGACGAATCCGATCGGGGAGTCTGTGTCCTGATCGGGTCCGCCCGGTGGCGCGCGCCCCCCTCGAGATTCCGACAGCCCGAACCGACCTATACCCTCAGGTCATCCGCCTGCCAGGCTGTCACGAGCCGTTTGATGGCCTTGCGATCCGTGAGGTTGTCGGCCAGCACCTTGCGGGCCAAGTCCGGCAGTTCAGCGTCGCTCGCGAACCGGAGGGCCACCAGTTGGTCGACCGTGAAGCGATCGATCTGTGACGCCAGGTCAGGAGGCAGCAGCCGCGCCAGGCGGAGGCGCATCTCCAGGCGAATGATCCGGTCCTGGACCGTGAGCGGGAACACGCGGACGTAGAAGAACAACAGCAGCAGGCCGATGGCGAGCAGCAGCTGCGCCGCGTGGTCGTGCGAGAAGTGCCACACGACCTCGTAGATGCGCCAGAGGAGATTGATGCCCAGGATGCCGAACGTGACGAGGTGATACCCGGGGACGAACCGGGCGTGGTTCTCGAACGTCTGCGGTCGATCGGCCATGACTTCCTCCATGGACTCCCGGTCGTGTCATCCGCCCGGCCCCGGGATCCCGCCATCCGGCCGGCGCCCGGCGAGCAGGCCGACACGGGCTCGACACGCCCGTCGTCGCGCGATCCGGAGCCGTGATCCTCGAGGGCCGACCTGAAGAGTGCCGGCATGATAGCACGCCGACCCGGGCCGGGGACCCGGAACGCCTTCACCGGGTGACAAGCCTAAGCCTGAACTGACAGGCCTCGCCGTTGCGCGGGCCGAACGTCTGAGCGTCCAGCGCGTTGAAGCCCCGGTCGAGCGCGTCCTGTCCCTCCGCGCTGACGGTCAGCTCCGAGATCACGTAGGCCGACCCGTTCCACGTCGACCGGCACGTTTTGCCAGGGATAGCCCCCGAGCGCCGGTCGCCGCGGCGTTCGAGCGGCACGTCGCAGCCCGACTCGTGGACCAGGTCCGAGACACGCAGTCCCGGGAACTTGGCCGGGTCGTCCGCCCCGCCGGCCAGGCGCGCGCCGTTGGTGATGCGCCAGTTCTCGGGCCAGACTCGATTCTCACGGACTGTCAGCCGGCACACGCGCTGCCGATACGGCTTATCGAGGGCGGCGCACTGCGCCTGCTCGGCATAGAGATCCGGATCGCCGCCCGCGTCCTCTCCCAGGGAGAGCGGCCCGGCAATCTGTAGGCGCATGCCTTCGTGGACGCACACCGCCCTCGCCTGTTCGTCTCGATTGGCCTGAGCGGTGGGGTCGAAGGTGCCGACCAGATAGTGCACGAGGAGCGCGACGTCAGACGGGGTTTGGCCCCGGGCGCACGGCCACCCTGCGTCGAGACACCGAGGCCCCCGACGGCGACGACGAAGAGCGCGCAGGCCATGACGGTTCGCACGGGCACCTCCCCCGGGTAGAGGCCGTGTTCCCGAGGCCCGGCCTGGACGGAACGAGGGCCGGTCCGTGTGCCCGGGGGAACGGTGCCCGGACCCGGGCGGGGAGGGAGCCACCTGAAACCCGGGAGTGGAGATGGCGGGTTCGAGGGGTTACACTGAGGCGCGTCGATTCGTCCTTCCCCGAGGGGAGTGCCATGTTCGAAGCCGCTGAACTCGGTCGCGTGGTGTCGAAAGACGAGTACCGACGACGCGAGCCCCTCCTGCGGGGCGAGCTGCTGGCCGCCCAGAATCGCCTGCGGGAGGACCGCTCCTTCGCCACCATCGTGGTGTTTGGCGGCGTCGACGGCGCCGGAAAGGGCGAGACCGTCAACCTGCTCAACGCGTGGATGGACCCCCGGTGGCTTGTCACCCGGGCATTCGCGGAACCGTCCGACGAGGAGCGCGAGCGGCCCGAGGTACTGGCGGTTCTGGCGTGCGCTACCGCCCCGAGGCCGGGTCGGCCTGTTCATGAGCAGCTGGTACTCGCGGCCCGTGCTCGACCGCGTCTACGAACGGATCGGGCCGTCCGCCTTCCAGGAACGCTTGAACCGCATCGTCGAGTTCGAGCAGACCCTGGCGGCCGATGGTGCGCTGATCCTGAAGTTCTGGATGCATCTGGACAAGCGCGGCCAGCGCAAGCAATTCAGGCGCCTGGAGAAGGACCCGTTCCAGCGGTGGAAGGTCAACGACCTCGCGTGGAAGCAGTGGCGCATGTACGACAAGTTCGTCGCTGCCGCCGAGCAGGCCATCCGCCAGACGAGCCGCGGTGACGCCCCCTGGATGATCATCGAAGGCGCCGACGCCCGATACCGAAGCCTGACGGTGGGCGAGGCGATTCGGGACGCGCTGCAGCAGCGGCTCGCCGAGGCCCACGACGGACGATCCGTCTCCGCCGCAGCCAGCCCCACGCGTCTCGCGGCCGCGAGGAAGACGTCGAGGAAGGCCTTGCCTCAGGTGTCGCTCCTCTCGAGCCTTGACATGTCCCAGACGGTCAAGAAGGCCGACGCCGGCCGGCTGATCGAACTGCATCAGGGCCGGCTGAACCAGCTCCAGCGAAAGGCCCGCGGAAAGGGCGTGTCGACGATCCTGGTGTTCGAGGGATGGGACGCCGCGGGCAAGGGCGGCGCCATCCGCCGGACGACGGCGGCACTCGATGCCCGGGACTACCAGGTCATCCCAATTGCCGCCCCGACCGACGAGGAACGCGCGCAGCATTACCTGTGGCGGTTCTGGCGCCACCTGTCTCGCGCCGGCCGCGTGACCATCTTCGACCGGAGCTGGTACGGTCGCGTGCTGGTCGAGCGCGTCGAGGGGTTCGCCACGGAGAAGGAATGGCGCCGCTCCTACGCCGAGATCAACCAGTTCGAGGACCAGCTGGTGAACCGCGGCATCGTTCTCGTGAAGTGCTGGATGCACGTGACGAAGGACGAGCAGCTCCGGCGCTTCAAGGAGCGGCAGGCGACGCCGCACAAGCAGTGGAAGCTGACCGAGGAGGACTGGCGGAACCGCCAGAAGTGGGACGCCTACGAACGGGCCGTCAACGACATGATCGAGCAGACCTCGACGCGCGATGCGCCCTGGACGCTGGTCGAGGCCAATGACAAAGCCTTCGCCCGGGTCAAGGTGCTCGAGACGGTCTGTGACCATCTGAACCGTGCCGTTCGCCGGTAGGTGTTTCGGCGGCGGGACCCGCCCACTCGGCAGCCTCCGGCACCCCGTAACGTCTCCCCGTCGTTGCTTCACGTGTCGATAGCCGCGCAGCCTCGCGCTAAGGCGCCAGCCCGGCCGATCACCGTCATCGCGAGGCCTTCCGGCGGAAGGGGGCCGCCATGGACCCGAAACTCGCCGCGTTCATCGATCACGCGCGCTCCAGGGGGATGGACCACTCGACCATCCGCATGCTTCTCCTGTCGGCGGGATGGAAGGAGAAGGACATCGCCGGGGCGATGACCGCGCAGGCGCTCGACGTGCCGATTCCGTCACCCCCGGACGTCGGGGGTGCGCGGGAGGCTTTCCTGCACCTGCTCACCTTCGCGGCGCTCTATGTCACCGTGATCGCCGGCGTGTCCCTGCTCTTCGACTACCTCAACCTGTGGCTACCCGACCCGGCGCTGACCCGCTACGCCGCCGTCCGGGCCGAGACGGTCCGCACGGCCATCCGTTGGGAAATGTCGGCGGTCATCGTCGCCTTTCCGGTGCTGATTCTGTTGTCGCGTCTGATGGTGAGAGAGCTTCGGGCGTCACCCGACAGGACCCGGAGCCCGGTCCGACGGTGGCTGACGTACCTGACGCTGTTCGTCGCCTCGGTGGCCTTGGCCGCGGATGTCATCGCCCTCGTGTCGGCGCTGCTCGGAGGCGACGTGTCGGGCCGGTTCTTCGCGAAGGTCGTTGTGGTGCTCGCGGTGGCGGGGGCCACGTTCGGCTACTACCTGGCGTCACTTCAGCTGCCGGCCGAGCAAGTCCGCACGACGACCCTGCACACCCGCGCAGGCTGGCTGGCGAGCGTCGCCGCGGTGGCGGTCCTCGTTGCAGGCGTCGTTGCGACCGGGACGCCGATTGCCGAGCGGCATCGCAAGCTCGACGCTCGCCGCGTCGAGGACGTGCAGACGATCTACGAGGAGGTGCTGAACATCTCGGTCGGCCCGGACTGGCGCCACCCCGGGGTCACGCCGCGCATCACTCAGTCGCTGCCGCCGTCGCTGGTCGACGTGGCGGCCCGGGCGGTGCACACCCGGCCCCGGATCGTCGACCCGGCCACGCACGTGCCCTATGATTACACGGTGCTCGGCGACTCGAGGTTTCGCGTCTGCGCGTCCTTCGACGAGCCTCGCGAGGAGCCTGGCGACATCGTCTGGAACCACTCCGCCGGACGATCCTGCTTTGCCTTCGATGCGCTGAAGCCGATCCGGTGAGCGGGCGGAGGGACCGGCCGCCCTTCTGGCAGCGCGTGTTCTTCCGGCGTGCGCCCCGGGCGCTCATCGAGAAGGGGTGGACACCCGGGGGGACGCCGGTGCCGTCGAACCGGCGCTCCGCGCGCGTGGCCTCGACGAGGTGTTCACAGAAGCCGCCGATCACTGGCGTCGAACGCAGTTTCCTTTCGCCTGGGCCCGCATGTAGAACTTGGCGTCGGGCCCGCTCACGCGACGGCCGTCGAAGCACCGCTCGTGCTCGACGCTGCGCTGGTGCGTCATGATCCGATCGCAGCCCCATCGGCGGGGGGACGCAGCGCTCGGTCGCCTCATCTTGGTGCCGGTGCCCAGGCGACGGGACGACGAAGCTGGCCAGCCAAAAGAGCCGCGCCAGAGAGAGCTAGGGTGTTCTCGACCGGACCGCGCGGCTTGCGCGCCACCCTGCCCGGGCCACGTCGGCCTGCTCGAGCGCACTCTGACGGGTACGCCGGATTGGGGGGGGGCGGGTGGGGGCGTTCCGGGCTGCGGACGACGCGGGACTCGGTTGCCGTCTATGCGGTGGTGAGGCGACCGGTGTGGGTGGCCGCTCAAGACGGGCCGGGGAACGGGACGCCCCGCTCCCCGCCCGATTCTGGCGGCCGGCGCCGCGCCGAACGATCTCTGGCGACCGCACGGTCTACAGCTTGATGAACAGGTAGTCCTTGCCGTACGGCACCATGCTCATCCGGTAGCCCGACTTGACCCCGGTGACCACCGTGTCGCTCCAGTTGAAGCCGCATCCGGTCTCCGGGTCGAACAGGCCTGGCTCCTCGGAGAAGCACATGCCCTTCTGCAGCATCGTGTAGTCACCGAGCGCGAGGTACGGGGCCTGATGGCCTTCCCACCCCGATCCATGGGCAGGCCGGTGGTAGACGTACTTCTGGACGCCCTGTTCGACTTGGTATTTGTGGATCGCGTAGGCGATGTTCGAGCAGACGACGCCCTCCTTCTGCATCTCGACCTGCATGTCGCAGCAGTGCTGGCTGACCTCCCACAACTTCACATGATGCGGGTTGTACTTGCCGGCCTCGTCGGCAATCACGAACATCCGGTAGTTCTCACCGCCGCAGCCGCCGATCCGAACACCCCCGTCGATCTGCAGGGAGGTGCCGCGCTGGATCCGGTTGAACCGGGGCTGGTTGGGGTGCGGGTACCCGCAGAGCTGCCCGACCCGACACCCGACCTCGCAGCGGGTGGACACGCCATGGTGCGGCTGGCCGCCGGCCAGGTCGATGTCGGAGAGCAGCTGGAACTCCGCCCAGTAGGAGGCGGCAATCCCGACCTCGTAGTCCGTGATGTCCGTCCCGTGTGTCAGGACGTAATCGCGGGCGAAGGCGTGGCACCGGTCCAGATAGGTATAGGCCCGCCGCCACAGCGCCAACTCTTCGGGCGTCTTCACCATCCGCATGCCCAGGATCAGATCGCTCACATTGACGACCTCGATGCCTGGCAGCACCGCCCGCACCTTGGCAGCCTCCGACGGCACCAGTTCGCCGTCGATGCCGATCTTGTTGCCCTGGATGCCGTGCTTCTTGATGCCTGTCAGCATGTGGGTGAACAGATCGACCGTGGCTCCCTGCTGGACGGTGCCCAGGTGCGGGAATGCGCCTTCAGCGTCGCGGTAGTCGAAGTACATCAGGCCATCGCCAAACCACCAGCTCTTGACCAGGTCGCGATCGAGCGCGGGGTACAGGAACCACGGCGCTTGGTCGTTCCGGTTCATGAAGGTTGCCTCGGGCCGCTCCGTCGTCGTGTGCCAGTACCCGGTGAGGTAAATCGTGTTCAGCGGGTTGCGCACCAGGCACGCCTGCACGTCCAGGTCGGCGGCACGGTCGAAGAACGTCTTCACCCGGTTCTTGTGCCACTCGAGCGACAAGCGGTCGAAGGTGGCCGGCGTCGGCGGCGCGTCCTCGCCCGTCTTCGGCTTGAGCAGCATCTTCTCGCTCGCACCGGTCGCCTGGTTTCGAAGCGCCTGAATCAGCGAGCTCCCGCTTGCCGCCCCCGCGGGCTTCGGTGCCGCCTTCTGCATGGCGGCGACCTTGTCGAACCGCGAGAGGAATCCGCTCCCGAGCAGCGCCAGCGCGCCGCCCTTCAGCACGTCCCGACGTTTCGCTTGCATCGCGTCCTCCTGGTGTGAACCTCCCGCCTGCCAGGACCTGACATCTCCGGAGCGGGCGCGGCGGCCACCTTCGCGTGGGCGTCCTCGCGCCCTTGGACGGCCTACTCCCCACCGCCGTGTTCCGGCCCGGGCGCCGTGGTGGCGCCCCAAGTCGGGGCGGGCGAGGGACGGGGCGTCCTGGGGTGGCAAGTGTATCGCCCGGCAGGGGGACTGCCAAGCGGGTGGTCCGACGCGGCGGGACCGGGCCGCCGCGCCAGGTCGGAGAGACAAGGGAAGCCGAGGTCCGCACCGGGACCTGCAGAGCCTGCCCGTGCACCGGCGCGATTCTGACTCCGACCCTTCCGAGACTGTCTGGGCGGTAGCCCTATGACACCTGCGCGAGGTGCAACGGGGTTCCCTCCGGCACTTCGGCCGGAGGCCGCGCGAGAGACGGCATACCGGTGGTTCGCCGGGAGGCGTGGCTCCTGGGCCCGCGGGTCGACAGACCGCGCTTGCTAGCCCGCGGCCACGTGCGTCGACAGGACGTTGCCTGTGCACCCCTTGTCGAAGATCCCCCCGGAGACTCTCTCGAGGTCGGAATCGCTGAGCTCCGAATCTTCCGTCCGCCGACAGGGCAGGATGATGTAGTAGGTGTCCGGACGCTCCTTGAGCACCTTGATCGTGATGCTCGACGGGATGGCGATGCCCAACTCGCGCGAGATCAGCGAGCGTGCGTCCGTCATCAGTGCGTCGTAGTAGCGGGAATCGTCCCCGGCCCGCTCCACGATCAGGTCTAGTAGTTGGCCGCGAGTCACGACCATAGCCTGCCCTCCCGCATGAATCAATCGACGCTGTCAGCGCTGGCCCAGACTAATACAGATGAGCCAGCCCAGCAATTCCCATGCCTTGAGGCTCGCCCGAGATCGGCCGGCTCCTCCGGCGCGCGAGGCGTGAGGCGAGGGCCCGATGGAGGCCTGGCGCCACCACCCGCCATCCGGCTCCATCTCTCCCGGGCACCGGCCTGGCCGCGTGGGTTGGCACCGGCGTCCTCTGCTGCTGCGATGCGACCGAGGTCCGTGCCGCCCGCGCTCGGCCACGTCGCCGTGGGTCCCCCCGTGTGGCGCTTGCCGCGCCTGCCCGCCAATGCGGACAAGACCAGGCGGGAGGTCGGCCTCCGGCCTTCACATGAGCGATGCCGGCCGCAGGCCAACGAGGGGTGGGAGCATCCACCCTGATCGGCTATCCTCATCTCGTGGCCGGGGTCGGCGCTGTCCTTGCGGATCGACCACCTGGCCGTTACCGTCGGCTGGAAGGGTGTTGATGTGGGTCCCCCCGGGAGTACTTGCGTGAAACCATCCGTGCTCATGGCTTGGACGGCAGCCCTAATGACGTCCGTGCTGTTCCCTCCGCTCTTGGCCCAGGAATCCCGGTTGGCGGCTCTGCACGACCGCATCGACCGTGATGCCGCGCAGGTCGCGCCGAAGGTCATTGCCTGGCGGCGCGATTTCCACCAGCACCCGGAACTGGGGAACCGCGAGATTCGCACCTCGCAGATCGTCGCGGCGCACCTGCGAAGCCTCGGACTCGACGTCCGCACCAACGTCGCCAAAACCGGCGTCGTCGGCGTACTGCGTGGAGGCCGGCCCGGCCCGGTGGTGGCGCTCAGGGCCGACATGGATGCTCTGCCCGTGACCGAGGACCTCGATCTCCCGTTCAAGTCCACGGTGACGACCGAGTACGGAGGCCGTCAGGTGGGCGTCATGCACGCCTGCGGCCACGACGCCCACATGGCCATCCTGATGGGTACTGCCGAGGTCCTCGCGGGCATGCGGGCCGATCTGGCCGGCTCGGTCGTATTCCTCTTCCAGCCCGCCGAAGAGGGTCTACCCGCCGGTGAACAGGGAGGCGCCGAGGTGATGGTGGCCGAGGGAGCCCTTGATAACCCGAAAGTCGAGGCGGTGTTCGGCCTCCACGTGTTCCCATGGGAAACGGGCAGCATCGTTTTCAGGCCGGGCGGGTTCATGGCGAGCGGCGACACGCTGCGGATCGTCGTGCACGGGCGGCAGACGCACGGCGCCATGCCGTGGAGCGGCGTCGATCCGATCGTCGTCGCCTCGCAGATCGTGCTGGGCCTGCAGACGATCGTGAGCCGTCAATCCAACCTGACAACCGCGCCCGCCGTGGTGACGGTCGGCCTCATCCAGGGCGGCAACCGTTCCAACATCATCCCGGACGAGGTCCGCCTGGAAGGTACGATCCGCACATTCGACCCCGACATGCGTCGCGACATTCAGGAACGCGTCCGCCGGACCGCGACGGGAATCGCGCAGTCGGCAGGCGCCACGGCCGACGTCTCCTTTGAGGCCGGGTACCCGATCACCTACAACGACCCGGTGCTGACGGCGAAGATGCTGCCGACGCTGCAGCGCGTCGCGACCGGAGTGTTCAACCCCAACGCGCCGGTCGTGATGGCGACAGAGGACTTCTCCGAGTACCAGCGGAAGGTGCCAGGGATCTTCTTCCATCTGGGCGTCACGCCCAAGGGCAAGGACCCGAGGACCGCCGAGCCCAATCACTCGCCGCGGTTCTTCGTCGACGAGAGCGCCCTGGTGACGGGTGTTCGAGCCCTGGCGAGCCTCGTCGTGGACTATCCGGGCGTGCGTCCATAGCCGCGCGGCGCCCGTTCTGCTGCGCAGTGCCCGCGCGCAAGTGTCCGCGGCGCCGGGGGCTGTGTGCGCGTCCGACGCAGGAGGGGAATAAGAACGCGATGGAGAAGCGCTGGTTGCGCGTTGCAGGCGCCGGGGTGGCGGGGCTGCTCTTCTACGGGGCGTTTCGACTGACGCCCGTGTGGTGGGCAGCCTGGCTGGCACCGATGCCGATCCTCTGGGCGGCGTGCCGGGCGGCCCCGCGCGAAGCGCGGGTGCTGGCGTGGGGAGCAGCCGCCATGGGCGTGGTCGCCAACCTGACCTACTACGCCACCACGACGGGACCAGTTGTGACGACGGTGATTCTCGTGCTGCAGGTGCTGGCCTGGGGTTTCCTCGTGCTGCGGACCCGGGCGGTGATCCTCGCCTCGCGCCATTGGACCGTCGTGCTGGTGTTTCCCCTGCTGCTGGCGGCGGTCGACACCGTCGTGGTGTCGCTCTCGCCGCACGGCACGTGGGGCAGTCTCGCCTATTCACAGATGGATGCCCTCTGGGTCATCCAGGTGGCCTCGGTGGCCGGCACGGCCGGCGTTGTATTTCTGGTCGGGCTACTCGGCTCGATTGTGGCCGTCGCCCTGCACCGGGGTCGCCACGTCGATCGACCGGTGCTCGCCTACGGTCTGCCGCTGGCCATTCTGGTGGGCGGCCTGGGGTACGGAGCGGTTCGCCTGAGTCAGGCGGATCGGGCGCCGACTACTCGGATCGGTATTGCCTCGGTCGACGATTTCATCCCCAGGAGTGGGCCGCCCGCGCGGGCGGAGGCGATCTGGCGCCGGTACGAGGACATCGTGAACGACCTCGTCCGTCGGGGCGCCCGAATCGTGGTCCTGCCCGAGAAGATCGAGACACTCACACCCGCCGACGTGGACCGTCGTCGAGAGGCCGTGGTCACCCTCGCGCGGACGGCAGGCGCCACCCTCGTCGTCGGCCTGCAGCTCAACCGCGGCGATCGGCGGGACAACGTCTCGTGGCTGGTCAGTCCGCGGGGCGAGGTGCTTGCCGAGTATCTCAAGCAGCGCATGGTGCCGCATCTCGAAGGCGACCTGACTCCCGGGACCGAGGACATGGCCAGAACGGTGGGCGGGACATCCTACGGACTGGCGATCTGCCGGGACCTGATCTTCGAGGATCTGGGACGACGGTACGGCAGGCTCGGCGTCTCGGCCCTGCTCGTGCCCGCCTGGGACTTCTATCGCGACGCCTGGATGGCGTCAGAAATCGCCGCCATGCGCGGGGTCGAGAACGGGTACTCGGTTGTGCGGGCCGGGCGGGAGAGCTACCTGCAGGCGAGCGACCGCTTCGGCCGGGTCGTCGTCAGGCAACGCTCCGCGTTCTGGCCCGGCGCCGGCGTTGTGGCCGACGTGCCGCTGGGACCTCCCGCGCCGACCATCTACACCCGCGCAGGGAACTCGTTCGGCTGGGTCTGCGTGGGGTTGGCCGCCTTGACTTTCCTGCACCCGAAGCGGGAACGGGCGGGCACGGCGGTTCCAATCGTCGGCTGATGTCACGGCTAGTGGATGCCGTGAGCCAGTGGAGCGCTCGGGAGGGACGGTGAGGCGGATCATCCTCTGGATGTCGGTGTCGGTCGACGGCTTCATCGAAGGGCCGAACCGCGAGCTCGACTGGCATCTCGTCGACGATGAGTTGCACACCCACTTCAACGACCAGCTCCGTACCATGGGCGCGTTCCTGAACGGTCGAATCACCTACGACCTGATGGCCCGATTCTGGCCGACGGCTGACAGGAATCCGTCGAGCACTGCGCCGATGGCGGAGTTCGCCCGCATTTGGCGGGCCATGCCCAAGATTGTGTTCTCCAGGACCCTTGAGCATGCCGGCTGGAACACGACCATCCTCCGGGACGTCATCCCCGCTGACATCCGCCAACTCCAAGAACAGCCCGGCGGGGACCTGGCGCTTGGCGGCGCGGACCTTGCGGCGAGCTTCATACGCCACGACCTGATTGACGAGTACCGGCTGTTCATCCACCCGGTCGTCATCGGCCGAGGCAAACCCCTGTTCCAACCCTCCGATGCCCGGCGTCCCTTCCGTCTCGTCGAAACCCGCACCTTCGGAAACGGCGTCGTCCTCCTCCGCTACGAGCGTCCCGGCGCGCAGGGCCGTGGGATGCAGGGCTCCCAGAGCCGCTGAGCCAATCGGTCCGAAGGCAGCCCTCGGTTGCTCGAGCCAGCCCGCTTCCAGCCCGCGACTGTCGAGGGCTGGAGGGACGGCGCGCGCCACCTCGATCCTGGCAAGCGGTGCGGGTCGGAGGCGCAGAGCGTGCGTGGCGCACCAGGACCGCCACCCCGGGCGCTGGTGGATTGGTGGAGCGCCGGCGCGGTAGCTAATCTGATCGGTCGAGGTGCCGGACAGCCTGCCTGACACGGTCTGGCGTCAGGGGCAGCCGCACCAGCCGGACGCCGGTGGCGTCGAACAGGGCGTTGGCAATGAGCGGCGCGACGCAGGTGATCGTCGGCTCTCCGCAGCCCTGGGGTGCGAGCTCCGGATGCTCGACGAGGACGGTGTCGATCGCGGGCACCTGCGAGAAACGGGTGATGTCGTAGCTATCGAAGTTGCGCTCCTTGATGGCGCCGCCGTCGAAGTGAATCTCCTCAGTCAGCACGGACGAGAGCCCCATGATGATCGACCCCTCCATCTGCATCCGGGCGCCCTCTGGGTTGACCACCTCTCCGAGGTCCTGAGCCACGGTGACCCGCTTAGCCCGAATCCGTCCAGTGCCGGCGTCCACCGAGAGCTCGGCCATCGCCGCGACGCAGGTGTTCAGATAGTCGAGCAGCGCAACGCCGTAGCCGCGTCGACTTGGGGCGTGAGCCGGGGTCCACCCGAACTTGGCCGCCGCCGCGCGGAGGACGCGGATCAAGCGGGGGTTGGCGAGGTGCCTCAGGCGGAACTCCACCGGGTCCATGCCGATCCTCGCCGCCATCACATCGATGTGGGACTCGCGCGCGAAGATGTTCGTGTTGCTACCCGGGCCCCGCCACGCGCCCGTGGCAAAGGGATGCGGTCCGGTGCTGCCGACACTGCCGACGGACACGGTCCTCAGGTGAGGCACGGCGTAGATCATCTCGGAGCTGCGATCGCCCGCGAAGCAGGATCGAAAGTCCCAGAGCACGAGGCGGTTGGAGGTGTCCAGCCCCGCGCGGATGGTCACGTACGCCGCCGGGCGGAACGTGTCCAAGAAGAACTCCTCCTCCCGTGACCAGGCGACCTGGACCGGCGCGCGCGCGAGCCTGGACAGCCGCGCCGCTTCCACGGCCTGCGGGCCCGCGCTCTTGCCTCCGAACCCGCCACCGACCAGCGGCGTGATGACCCGCACCGCGTCTTCCGGCAGGCCGAGTGCGCTGGCGACCTCGGCTCGGACACCGAATGGGCGCTGCGTCGAGACCCAGACGGTCGCATCCACCTGCCCGACGCGCGCGAGAGCCGCATGCGGTTCGATGGCGGCGTGCGCGATGTAGGGCGTGAAGTAGGTGTCCTCGAAGCGGAGCGCCGCCTGTTCGCTGCCCTTGCCGAGGTCACCCCGTTCCTCGACCATGTGATCCTGTCCGGGGTGCGCCATCAGGTATTCGAGGATGGTGCCATCGTGCACTTGCACCGGCGGCATGGCGAAGTCTGCCTGGATCGCCGCCAGCGCCGCCGCCGCGCCGTCCGAGGTTGGATGGACGACGCCAATGAAATCGCCGTCCCGAAAGACCCGCGCGTCCTTGTACGCCCGGACGGCGGAGAGATCGGCGCTCTTCAGCCGCGCGCCATGGACCGGCGGTCGGAGAACCCGGCCGTACAACATCCCCGGCAGTCGAACGTCCGCGGCAAATGCCGCCGCTCCGGTGACCTTCTCCCGCGCATTGGGGGGCGCGGGCGACGCTCCGATGGTCTTGAACTCCCCCGGGCTCGTGAGCGCCGGCTTCGTCTCGACGCGCCGCTCGATACGCCGGCCCTTCACCAGCGCGCCGTAGGCCAGGCGCACGCGTGGATCGCGGCGGTCCACGACGAACCCGTCCTCGGTCGCGAGACGCCCGACGGGCAGTGTCAGCTGCTCGGCCGCCAGCTGGATGAGGATCGCTCGCGCCTCGGCTCCAGCCGCCCGAAGCGCCGGCCCGAAGTACTTGATGCTGCGTGAGCCGTTGGTCCCGCCGTCCCACGGGCAGAGCGCCGTGTCGCCCATCAGCATGTCCACGGTCTCGACGCGAACGCCCAGCTCCTCCGCGATCATCTGGGCGAGCGCGATGGTGTTCGCCTGTCCCATGTCGACTTTGCCGGAGTAGCAGGCGATGCGTCCGTCCTCGGTGATCCTCAGGTAGGCGTTGAGATCATCCGGGTAGGCGCGCGGAGCCTGGGCTCGCGCCGTGACGTGTCGGAGGGGGAAGAGCACGAACAGGCCGGCGCCCGCCGCCTTCAGGAACGAGCGGCGGTCCAACGGTCCGGCGACGGTCTGCCGAACAGGACGAGTGTCGTCGTCCCGCGCGTTCATCGAGTTGCCCACACGATGACCCCGGGTGCGGACGGTCCCAGGCGCGGTCGGCACATCGAGGTCGGACCGCCTGGGAACCGTCTCCTGACGCCGCGCTACTTCTTCGTGGCCTCTCCCTTGACGATCCGAGTCTTGTGCGCGCCCTTCGTCGTGTGGACCAGGTACCCGTCCTGCCCCGACAGCCACACCTCGGCCAGCACGTAGACCGTGAAGTACTCAGTGTAGGACGGTTCGAAGTTCCCCACCTCATCGAAGACCAGACGCGGTTCCGCGACGGCGGGCTCGGCTGGAGGGAGCTTCTGGCTGAAGGCGACCACGGACTCCTTTCCGGTCGATACCTGGCGAACACTCAGCTGGCCTTCTCCCGTCCGTGCGACCACGTAGTCGCCGGAGGGCAGTGTCTTGCCGGTGCATTCGAACTTGAACGGGACCGTGAAGGTGGCTTGGGCGCGGCAGGGCGACGCCCCGGCGGTCACGGCCAGCGCCGCGATCACGACCAGGAGAATGGACTGGTGTCTCATCGGTCCGCTCCTCACATCGTCACGTCGGCGGGGTAGGCGGGGATGGGGTCCCCGCTATCGGGGACGCCGTTCTTGAGGGCGTCTTCCATGGCTTCGACAAACGTGTCGATCTCCTCGAGCGTGGTGTACACGTTCGGCGAGACGCGAAGAGCCTGGTAGTCGAACACCGAGTTGGGCGGGGCGCCGCCGACCAGCGGGACGACCACGATCTTGTACTTGTCCATCAAGAAGGTAGCCAGCTTGCGTACGTCGATGCCCTCGATGTTGACGGCCGCGACTCCCCAGCACTGGGCGGGCTCGCTGAGCTCGCTGAGGATCTGGATGCGCGGGTGAACCTTGAGTGCATTGGCCCAGCGTAGTGTCAGGTAGCGCAGGCGGGCCGCCTTGCGCTCGGCGCCGATCGCCTGATGGAAGGCGAGCGACTCGCCGAGCGCCGCGCGGATGGCCCAGGGGTGCGTGCCGATCGACTCGAACTTGCGGATGTCGGAATCCTGCTGCTCGGGGGCGGCCTGCAAAGGCCAGAACTTCGGGATCATTTCCCGACGGACGTACAGGCAGCCGTTGCCAAGCGGGGCCAACAGCCACTTGTGGAGACTGACGCCGTACGCATCGCACTCGAGGTCCCGGAGCTTGAACGGGAAGTGCCCCAGCGCGTGGGCCCCGTCGATGATCGTGACGATGCCCTTGGATCGGGCGAGCCGAGACAGGCGTTTGACCGGGAACAGCTGGGCCGTGAGGTTCGTGATGTGCGTGAAGTGGAAGACCTTCGTTCGCGGCGAGATCGCCTTCTCGAACATGTTGTAGAGGAAGTCCTGCGTCGCCGGGACCGGGAACTGGAGGCGCGTCACCTTGATGCCCTCCCGGCGCATGCGCTGGTCCCAGGTTGTCAGCATCCGCGGGTAGTCCTGTTCGGTCGTGATGACCTCGTCGCCCGCTTTCAGATCGAGACCGTTCTGGACGATCTGCAGCGACTCGCTGGCCCCGCGCGTCAACGCCATCTCCTCGGGGTCGCACCCGAATTCCATCGCCATCCGGCGGCGGATCGTCTGGACGTTCGCGGCAACCATGCCCTGGTAGTGCACGGGCAGCATGTTGATCATGTCCATGTAGCGCCCGACGGCCTCGAGCGAGACACGAGGCATCGGGCACGTGAAGCCATTGTTGAGGTTGATGAGGGTGCGATCGAGCTTGAAGGCGAGCTGAATCTCGCGCCAGTAGAACTCGTCCTTGCCGATGTCCTCGGGGGTTCTGCCGGCCACCGACTGGCTGGCGGCCTCGACGCGCGCGAGGGCGTGCGAGTCGAAGAAGACGGCCGCAGAGCCGACGGCGCCGGCGAGGCTCAGGAATGATCTTCGGTTCAATTCGGTGGCGCTCATGTCAAACCTCCCCTGTCTGCATCAACATGTCAGCTGGCACGGTCAACACCCGCTCGCTGGACCAGCGAAGCTCACGAGGGAGACAGGGCACCAAGGGCCTGATTCGGCGCCACACGCCAAACCATGACGGAACCCCGCCTGTGCGCGCCATTGTCGAGGCGGACACGGTGGCTGTCAAGGACGTTCGGGAACACGTGTAGGGAGTACATGACTTGACCGCTCGCGAGAGCACGTGAATTGACCGCTTCAGTCACGGACCGATACCCCGAGCAGCCGAGGAGGCGGGATGGGGTATCCCGAGTCCGAGTGGGAGCGGGTCATGCAGGTGCACGAAGTGATGATGCGGGCCCTGAGCGGGGAGCTGCACTGGTTTCGGGCCGCGGACATTCTCGGGGTGAGCGCGCGGACGATCCGCCGGTGGCGGGAGGAGTACGAGCGGAAGGGGTGTCACGGGTTCTTCGATCGGCGGCGCGCCGTGCCGTCGCGGCGGCGGGCGCCGGCGGCGATCCACCTCGCCGACCCGGCCCGCTCCAGCGGCGAGCGGTCACTGGCCCAGCCAGCGCCTAGCCTCGTCGCGGGTGCCGAAGACCCCGAGGTCGTCCGACAGGATCTCTCGAAACCGGCTACTGAACTGGACAGTGCCGGACGGACACACGACGGCCAGCCGAATCCCAAATCGCCGGAGCTTGTCCAGCAGCTCTCCGGCCTCGCTCGAACCGAGGTCGAAGAACCGGGCCGGGAGGTTCTCTGGGTAGAGCAAGACGCGGTAGATTCCCGCGGAGAAACAGGTTTCCAGGATGAGGGCCGCGTCCTGAGGTCGCCGCACGAAAGAATCCTCCCGGTCTTCCCTCAAGTGCCTTGATGCCGAGTTCGTCGACAAGCTCGAGCGACACGCAGCTGCTCCACCTTCTCCGCAACGACACCAGCCTCACGACGCGGCGTTCATCCAGTCGTTGAGGACGGGAGACCTCTGCCGTCTGGACGTTGTCCGGTCATTGTCCGCGCTGGCCACCCCGCGGGCCCGCCGGGTGGCGGCAGCGCCCTGACGGCCATCCCGACACCGACACCGACGGCGCCGGGCAAGACTCGGAGCGCCGACACTGTCGAAATTCTATGTCAACCAGGCCAGGCCAACACGGCGACCAGGTCCAACCTCAGCAATCGGCGGTGCCCTGTCTCGGACCCAGTCGGTGAGGCGAAGACCCGATTGTCCGCCAATCGGTGCGCTGTCGGTGTCAGGCCGGAGCCACACACGGAGCGGGGGACACCGGGCTGGAGCCAAGGCACGGAGGGCACGATAGGTGTTGGCGTCTACTCCGCGTCTGCCCCAGTCTGCCTTGAGTGTGTGCAGACTGAGCGACTATCATGTACCGCTTGCAGGTGGAGGTGAATGATGGCAGACGCCCCGAAGCCGGAGGACGCGGTCGACGCGACGCAGTGGTACGAGGTGGTGGCGGGAGACACGCTCTCGAAGATTGCGCTCAAGTACTACGGCGATGCGAGCCTGTACACGCAGATCTTCGAGGCTAACCGGGATCAACTGAAGGACCCGAACTTGATCAAGGTCGGTCAGAAACTCCGGATACCGTAGTCCGTCGCCGCCTAGCGGCCGGGTGGCCGGACCGGGCGCGACTCAACCCTGCACGGAGGTGTGATGCTCAGACGAACCATCGGTCTCCTCGTTGTCGTTGCCGCCGCGGCCATCATGGGGTGTGCCAGTCAGAAGGTCCCAGCCGAAGCGGCGATCAAGGCTGCTGACACAGCGTTCGGTGCTGTCCAGGCAGAGGCCAACAAGTACGTGCCGGACCAGGCCAAAGCCATCTCGGACGCCATCGCGAGCGCGAAGGACGCCGTGGCCAAAGGTGACTACCAGGCGGCTCTCACGACAGCGCAGGGTCTGCCCGCCAAGATTACGGACCTGACTAACGCAGTGGCGGCCAAGAAGACCGAGCTGACCGCGACATGGACAGGTCTCAGCGCGGCGCTGCCTGGCGTGGTGCAGGCGATCGAGAGCCGTATTGGAGTCCTCTCCAAGTCGAAGAAGCTTCCTGCCGGCCTCGACAAGACCAAGTTCGAAGACGCCAAGACCGGCCTCGCGGCCGCGACCGCGACGTGGACTGAGGCCACGACCGCCTTCGGTAGCGGCAACCTGACCGACGCCATCGCCAAGGCTCAGACGGTGAAGGCGAAGGCCGTTGAGGTGATGGGACTGCTCAACATGCAGGTCCCCGCCGCACTGCAGGCCGCCGCAAAGTAGCCAGGCGTGTTGCGGGCCGCCAGACGGAGGGCGGCGCGGGCCGCCCTCCCGCCCGCGCGATCGTCGCGTAGATCAGAATCCGCGGCGACGAAGGCGGCCACTCACCGGCTGGCCACTGGCACGACGGTTCAGCACGTCGCGCCCTCCTGGACGATCTGATCTCCATCGCGGCCACATGAGGAGCCTGCCGTGTCACCGACACGCCGACCTCCTCGGGATCGGGCGTATCGTATCAAGTGTCAGGAAACCGCGGGCCTCCTGGCCTGGCAGCCAGCGCGCCGTGGCCCGCGTCCGGCGGTAGCCCCAAAGGAGGCAGGCCCATGCTGCGCAAGGCGCTGGTTCTTCTTCTGGTCGCTGGCCTGGTCCTGGCCCACGTTCGGGCACAGGCTCCGACAGGGGTCCCGGCGGCCACTGTGCCGACGAGCCCCTCACCAGTGCGGTCCCCCGTCGTTTCGGATGACAACCGTGTCACCGTCCGACTGCGGGCTCCGAACGCTCGGGAGGTGATTCTGAACCTCCTCGGGCGTCACTCGATGCAGAAGGACGACCAGGGAGTCTGGAGCTTCACGACCGACCCACTGCCTCCCGACTACTACCCGTACAGCATCATCGTCGATGGGCTCACGGTGGCGGACCCCAGCAATCCTCTTGCCTCGCCGCGCCTCCAGGCGGCTCCCGGCAGCCTCGTGCACGTACCCGGCCCGGCCTCGCTCAGTTGGGAGCTGAACGCGGACACCCCGCACGGTGTCGTATCCCACCACTGGTACACGTCGACCATCATCGGCGACACGCGCGACTTCTACGTCTACACGCCTGCTGGCTACGATCCCTCCGGCAAAACCCAGTACCCGGTGTTGGTCCTGCTGCATGGTCTGACCGAGGACGCGGCGGCGTGGATGACCGTAGGCCGTGCCCACGTGATACTCGACAACCTGATCGCGCAAGGCAGGGCCAAGCCGATGATCGCGATCAGCACGTGTGGCTACGGATTGCCATTGACGGACCTGGTAGACCGCGCTGCCATGGCTGGTCCCCGGAGCAAAGCCAACTTCAGCAGGGCGCTCATCGAGGAGGTGCTGCCCGCCGTCGAGAAGACCTATCACGTGTCTACGAGCGCCAGCATGCACGCCATTGCTGGGCTGTCGATGGGAGGCGCCACGGCCTTCTACGTCGGCCTGAATCACCCGGAGCAGTTTGCCTGGGTCGCTGGCCTCAGTTCCGCCCTCGTCGAGTACGCCATCGGGGAACCGGACGTGGAGGGCCGCGCGGCGCCAGTGACCGATGCCGTCTTCGCCAAGATTTTCCCGACCCTCGACGCCACTCTGAACTCCCGGCTGCGACTGCTCTGGATTGCCTGCGGCAGTGACGACGGGTTGCTCGGCGTCAACCGGCAGTTCAAGAACTGGCTGAAATCGACACACGTCCAGTTCTCGTCGGTCGAAACCCCAGGAGCACACACCTGGATGGTCTGGCGACGTAACCTCACGGACCTCGCCCCTTTGCTGTTCCAACCGCAGAAGTAGCAGGCGTCATGCCGGCGGATGTGCCGGGCCGGTCGCCCCGCGACAGGCTCGCACGCGCCCTGCTTGATGGCGATTGAACAATCAACCATATTGTTCACATAGTTTACTGGCCTCTCCACCCTCTGCAACATCCGGGAGACGTGCCCATGATAGGTAGCCACCGTCGCCGTGGAACGCCAGACTCACGCTCCACGATTTCCGAGCACGCGACCAGGCAGCAGCTGATCCGGGACCGAGCGCGGGACCTGTTCGCACGGCACGGCTACCGCAACACCACCGTCGAGGACATCGGCCGCGCGTGCGGGATCGGCACGAGCGCGCTGTACCACTATTTCTCCGGCAAGGAAGAGATCCGCTGCTGCTCATCCTCGTGCCTGCTGCCGCTCTGGCCCAGGACCAGCCGCTGACCCTGGACGATTGCAAAGCCCTGGCGATCAAGAACAACGCGCAGGTTCAGGAGTCCCGGCTCGACGCCCGGGCGGCGGAGGAGACGGGCAAGGCGGCCCGCACGAAGTACTTCCTGCAGGTCTCGGCTTCGGCCGGCGGCTTCCTTGCCTGGGATCCCCTCGCCCAACTCAGGATTCCGGGCGGCAACCTCCCCGTTTACGACGGGAACCCGGCCAACCTGCTCGCGGCCACGCAGTCTGCCTACTCGCCCGGCGGGGCCTTCACACTCGGGGAGCGCGCGTCGGTGGCCGCACTGACGGCTGTTGAGCCGCTCTATACCGGGGGCCGCGTGAGGAATGGCAACCGACTGGCGCAGCTGGGCGTGCAGGTGGCCCACGAGCGGACCGAGCTGTCCCGGCGCGATGTCGCGGTGGAGACCGAAGAGAAGTACTGGCGCCTGATTGCGCTCCATCAGAAGCTCGGCACGCTCAGAGCCTACGAAGACCTGCTCGCAGCGCTCGACCGGCAGGTCACCGACGCGCTGGACGCCGGTCTGGTGACCAGCAACGACCAGCTCAAGGTCCGGCTGACACAGGCAGAGGCTGGTGTGGATCGACAGCGACTGGAGAGCGGCATCCACCTGTCGGCCAGAGATCTCCGCCGGCACATCGGCCTTCCTCCCGGGGATGCGGTTTCCATCGTCGAGACGCTCCCGCCGCCAGAGGATCCGGCACCGCTCTCGCGCCCCGACGCCGGCGCGCTGGACCGCCGGATTGAGATGCGGCTCCTCGCGAGTGCCGTGCGGGCCGAGGAACTCCAGGCGTCTCTCAAGCGCGCCGAAGGACTGCCGACCGTCGCGGGTGGTGCTGCGCTCTTCCGCTTGGATGTGCGCGGCTTGCCGGGGATGACCAACGCGCTGGTGTTCGGACAGGTCGCGGGGCCGATCTCCGGCATCTGGGAAACTCAGCACAACCTGGCCAGCCAGGCGCAGCGGGTCTCGATTGCCAAGAGCAAACTGGCCAGCACG
The DNA here is from genome assembly GCA_963701315.1 of uncultured Acidobacteriota bacterium. Taxonomy (GTDB): domain Bacteria; phylum Acidobacteriota; class Vicinamibacteria; order Vicinamibacterales; family Fen-181; genus FEN-299. Next base: position 182,741 of record OY969603.1, read on the forward strand.
CGCGAGCTGCTCGCGCTTGATGTCGCGAAGAGCTGGTCGGACCTGCGGGTCGCTTGGGACGCGTACCTCGTGTGCGGCAAGGCCATTGAACAGGCCGAGGTGAACGTCAGGGAGGTGTCGGATAGGTACACCAACGGCATGGTGACCTTCTCCGATCTGCTCGAAGCGCAGGTCCTCAGACAGCAGTCCCAGGACCGCCGGATCGACGCCGTCGAGTACCGGCTGAAGCGGTCGGCCTACCTGCGGTCGATTGCGGAAGACTGACACGCATCGTCCGCCTGCCTCGAGGTGGGGAGTCGCACCGCGCCTACGGCTCAGTGGACGCTCGAGGCGGGGAGAGGTGACGGGAGTCAGACTCGCGTTTCGCAACAACGGGACGGAACGCCTGAACTGACTCTGGAATGAGACGCCTTCTAGTCGCGGTCCCACATGACGACGACGATGCGCCCGGGTCCATGAACGCCGATGGTGAGCGCCATTTCGATGTCGGCGGTGCGGCTGGGGCCCGTGACGAACACTAGGTTGCTCGCGCCGCACACGGTGGTCCGTGGATCGAGGACCGCCAAGTAGTCTGGCAGGCTCGGGTAGATTCGCCGGACGTCGAGCAATGCCACGTGGACTTCGGGTAGGAGTGACATCGGTGCGGGCTGGCCGGGGAGATTCTGCAACACCAGGGTGCCCGAGTCGGCCAAGGCGGCATCGGCTCCGGTCAGCCCTACCGGCACCGTCGCCAGCGCCACCAGATCGCCGCCCGTCAGCACGCGCACGCCTGCTTGGACCATGGCCGCGGCCAGCGCCGGGTGGTCGGTGAGCGTCCGCTCCCACGCAAGCGTCTCCTTCCAGCCGAGCTCGCCAAACAGCGCGGACACCGCGCCGGGCACGTCGCTGCGAGCTGCGACGCGGACCACCCGCCCGCCCAACTTCTCGAGCTCAGCTGTGAACCGCTCCGCTCCACCTTGCCGGCGCGGCATGGCCGAAACCGGATGATCCCGGCACGCGTCAGGCAGGACGCTCGAGCGCAAGCCGGAGCGGATCCGGCCGAGGATTTCGTCGCGCGGGTCACTCATGGCCGGCCTCGTGGTAACGCCGCTGGAACGTCCGCCGGGCGAAGGGCGGGAAGGTGCGGTGGCGCGTCCAGCCGCCGAGAGGACCCGGGAGCCAGGGAAGCCAGCGGCCGCGCGTGATGCGGGCGAAGACCCCCGCGAGCGCCGTCGCCAGGTGGTACCGCCAGGGCCGGCCGGCCACCCAGGCGTAGCCCCGCATGCCCGACGTCACCCACGCTTTCGACAGCCCCTGCTGCACGGTGTCCCGCCGGAGCCTGAGGAGCAGCGTCGGCAGGTCGATGCGCACCGGGCACGCCTGCTGGCACGCGCCGCACAGCGTGCTGGCGTGTGGCAACTCCGGGAAGGCGGGCAGGCCGCCCAGCACGGGCGACAGCACCGAGCCGACGGGGCCGGCGTAGACGCCGCCGTAGGCATGGCCCCCAATCGTGCGGTACACCGGACAGGCGTTTAGGCAGGCGCCGCAGCGAATGCAGTAGAGGATCTCGGCCAGGTCGCTCGCGAGCGCCTTGCTGCGCCCGTTGTCCACGATGACGACGTGTAATTCGCGCGGGGCGTACGGATCGCCGGGTCGGCGCGGGCCCGTCACCCACGAGGTGTACGACGACATCCGCTGGCCGGTGGCGCTCCTCGCGAGCAACTGCAGCATGACACCGAGGTCTCCGACCGTCGGCACCATGCGCTCCATGCCCATCAGCGCCACATGGATGCGCGGCAGGCTTGTCACCATTCGCCCGTTGCCCTCGTTGGTCACCAGGCAAATCGTGCCTGTGTCGGCGACCGCGAAGTTGCAGCCGCTGATGCCCATCTCAGCAGCGAGGAACGCCTCGCGCAGCCTACGGCGTGCGATGGCCGTGAGCTCCGGGATCGCGTCCGTATAGGGCACACCGAGCTTCGCTGCGAAGATGCGGCCGACCTCCTGGCGCGTCAGGTGCAGGACCGGCGCGATGAGGTGTGAGGGATGGTCGCCGCTCAACTGTGCGATGTACTCGCCGAGGTCGGTTTCCACGACCTGCAGGCCGGCGCCCTCGAGCGTGGGGTTGAGACCGATCTCCTCGGTCACCATGCTCTTCGACTTGACGATGCGTGTGACGCCCGCACCCTTCGCGATCGCGAGTACCGCGTCGCGCGCCTCCTTCGCGTCGCGCGCCCAGTGCACGGTACCGCCGGCCGAGGTGAATGCGCGTTCGAACTGACCGAGGTACTCGTCCAGCCGCGAGATGGTGTGGGCGCGAATCGCGCGCGCCAGGTCGCGAAGCGCATCGGCGCCCGGCAGTTCGTCGAGCGCGTTGACCCGGGCCGTGTAGAAGCGGTCCGTCGCGACCCGGATGTTGGTCAGGCGCGCGGGATCCGCCAGCGCCGACGCCACGCGGTCCAGCATGGGGACGGCGCGCTGGTCGGTCACTTCAGGCCCTCCGCGAGGAGCTGCGCGACGTGCATGGTGCGCATCGCGCTGCCCGTCTTCCGTAGGCCGCCCTCGATGTGCATCAGACAGCTGATGTCGCAGCCGACGACCAGCTCCGCCCCGGTGGCCTCGAAGGCCGCGAGGCGTTCGGCCATCATCGCGCCGCTGACCTCGGCTATCTTGACGGAGAAGACCCCGCCGAAGCCGCAGCAGGTCTCCGGTGCCGCCTGAGCCAGGACCTTCAGTGTCTTGACCGCGTCCAAGAGGGCCCGTGGCTGCCGGTCGACGCCCATGGCGCGAAGGGTGTGGCAGGACGGGTGATACACGACGGATCGCGCGAAGGTGCAGCCGAGGTCGGTCACACCCAGGTGGTCCACCACGTACTGGGTGAACTCAAAGACGCGCGCGGCCAGGGCCTGCGCCTTGGGACCGACCACCGGGTCGTCAAGGAACAGCAGAGGGTACTGATGTTTGAGCATCGCGGCGCACGAACCGGAGGCGACGAGGATCGGGTCGGAGGACCCGTCGAAGACGTCGATGATGTGGCGCGCCATGACACGGGCATCCTGCCAGCACCCGGCATTGAAGGCCGGCTGTCCGCAGCAGGTCTGTCCTTTCGGTACCTGAACGTGCACCCCAAGATGCTGCAGGACGTCGACCACGGCCTGGGCGACGTCCGGGAAGAGCGCATCGAGCAGGCAGGTGACGAAGAGGCTGACAGTTGGCATGTCCACGGGACTGACGCGACGTCACGAGCTGAGCAAGGCGCCGCTCGTCGAGTCACGCAGCTACAGGCGCGAAACGCACGCGGCGGGGACAACGGGCGCCGGTTACTGAGCGCAGACCTCGACAGCCCCTGGTTCCAGCATGGCCTGAAGCCGCTCGAGCGATCAGTATATGCCGTTCAGGGCCACAGGGGTCGTTCGCGATGTGACAGTCGGAGTCCTGCCGGGCGCTGCCGTCCCGCACGGACTGCTCCCGCGGCGGCGCTGGTCGCCGTCGGCATTGGGCGTCGTCGATCCCATCAGCGTGCCGGCGCTCGCTGGTAGATGCCGACAGCATGGGGGCAGCCAAGCCGTCGCCGACTTCATACGTGCGGTTCATGCCGGCGGCGACAGCGTCGAACACACCCAGGCCGGTCACGGCGATGGGGCGGTTGACCGTGATCTCACCCCACGACGAAGTCGTTGGCGGACCATTCCAGGCACGGGGGACTGCAGGTGGGAGGACCTACGATCGTCACCGAGGCGTCCAGCCTATCCACGGCGTTTCTTGGCAGCCTGGAAGAACGCCGACCCGGACTTGGCGTTGCTGGTCGAGGCGCGTCGGGAAGCATGTCTGATTGGCGCTGAGTGGCGGTAGCCGGCCCGATGCGCTCGAACGCCGACAGAACAGCCGCGGACGGCCGCCCAGCAGGCGGTTATCGACCGAATCCCGTTGCGGATCCCACAGGACTCGACGACGTCGGCGAATTCGGCAAGGATGCGCACCCGGTCGCGGAGGCGGGGGAGTGTGCCACAGCGATCGTGGTGCCGTTGGCCGGGCGATGCAAGAGGTCGAGGCACGAGGTACGGAAACGGCCGTGCCGTCTGGAGGTGGACCGGGCACCCGGCGGGTCCTCACGTCGCGAAGCCGAGCCCGCCCTCTCGTTGACGGCGCCTGGGGGGCTACGCGCGCACGTCCCGCAGCACCTCGGAAAGGCTCACCGTGCGCGCCTTCTCCCGAATCGCCGGCAGGTATTGGCCCTGGAGACCCTGGGCCTCGTTTAGGAGTTCCTCGTAGGTGTCCTTTAGCACCTGTGCGGTGAAGACACGTCCGCCTGAGCAGTACCGCATCGCTAGACGCCCGAGCGCGTACGTGGTGGCGAACGCCATCCCGGAACTCACCGCCTGGCGGGCCAGCCCGCCGACGAGGCCTCCTACCAGTCCGCGGCCGAACAGGTGTCCGACGAGACCCGCGCCGACCCGCTCGACGTACTGAGACGTCATGCCGATGCCGGCCGTGGCCAGCAGGTCCTTGACATGGCCACGATCCAACTCGTAGCCGTAGGCCTTGCCAACCTGGTACACGAGCTTCATCTGCAGCGGAATGATGGCCATCGTCGCCAGCGAGTCCGGCAACAGTTCGAGGGCGCCGTTGAGGATGGCGTAGTTCAGGATGACGCGGTCCTGATCCTCTGGTGTCATCGTGGCGTGTCGAACCAGCGGTTCGGGTACGGGGGTTGCCGCCAGCGGTGCCGCCGCCAGGGCTCCTGCCGTGGCCGTAAAGTCCTTCGCTGCCTGAGATTGCTGCGGGTTGAAGTCCAGGCGGGTTTCGAGCGTGCCGAGGAATGTGCGCTCCGCGTCGCTCAGCGTGCCGTCGGCATGGCACACCCCAACACAGAGTTCGTGCGCCAGCATCTTCGCTTCGGGCGACACGAGCGCCGATATCGCCTGATCGATGGTGGCGCGCTTCTGAACGACATCCTGGTAGATGGTCGAGGCACTGACGTCACCGCCGAGGGACATTCCTTCGGCGATGCGCTGCAATTCTGCGTGTTCCGAAGCGTCTTCGCGGCCGTCGGCCATCGCGGCCATGATGGCAAGGGTCAGCAGTGCCTGACGTTCCTGATCGGTCATCGTCGTCTCCCAGGAAGACTCTATCAGAGGGTGTCGTATCTACAGACGAGAAACGTACCGTCCGAGTTCCGGGGGGGCAGGACCGGGCGTGAGAGGCGGTAGCCCGCGAGGCTCTTCAGGGGCACGGCAGGCGGCCGTTTCGGCCACCTGCAGGGACTCCGCACAGGTTGGGCGCGAGGTTCTGATTCGGCGTGAGCGTTCGTGTTGCGGGCGTTCTTGGTCACCTCACTCGTGTTCTACAGCCTGCTCGAAGTCGCGATGGCGGCGTCGCGTGAAGACGCGAGGCTGAGTGACCTGCCCAACACGGGGGCAAGGTCCGCTGCGACGACGGTTCCTCGATGAGCCTCCCCTGTTCAGTCGAGCGTCCCACCGCCGGAGCCTGTCTTCCGGTTCATCCGACCGTCCGAGCCGCTGCCTGCCGGGCCCTACCAGTTGAAACAGAAGACCGGCGCGGCTGACACGACCGCGGCAGCGCACTGCAGCGCCAGCACCGCCAGTGCCCGCATGGGCTCCCGCGGCAGCCATCGGAGGGCAAACACCACGATGATGGGAACCTGCCCGCCCATGAGCAGCTGCCAGAGGTGGGCCGCAGCGCCCTCGTCGGCCTGGCGGGCGGTACCGGCCACAACAATATGGCCGACGACCACGGCAAGGGCGGCGCCGCACATCGCCAGGGGCACCCAGGCGCTCGGCTTCCTCAGCACCGCTGTGAACGTCACCCACGGCCTCCCTTCAGGTCTCGGATCGGCAGAAACGTCACTGGCTTCGTACGATAAAGCACATTGAGTTGCGAAGTAAAGCGGAAATAGTCTGCACGGGTCTTGCTGAACTAGGTTCGCGCCCGGAGGCAAGGTGCCCACGCGCGGTACCACCGAGAGGGTCAGTCGGTCGGTCCTTTTGGCACTGCTCCCTTCGACCAAGAAAAGACCACGCCGGATGAGGTCCGAGCGGACCGGCTCCGTTCGGTACGCTCTGGGATGGCCCAGGGCGGAGCGGCGTCCAGATTGGACGGTTCGGCTGTTGGTGTCTGGTTCCGCGTCGTGAATGGACGGTCGACGTCAGAAGGATCGGCGCGGATTCGCGACATCCACAGAGCCGGGCCGCTACTCATCGGCAGAGCATGCTCCCTGGAGACGCTGACGTCGCGAAGGCCACGGGGCGCCGTGCGAGCTCGTCTTTCCTCCCGCTGGCACGGCGCCCCGCACGTCGGTTCGGGTGCTGCCCCGAGTCAACTGTTGAAGCCACTCGGCCGACACAGGTCGACCTACACGCCGAAATCAGGCAAGGTCGAATCGGTCGAGATTCATGACCTTGTCCCACGCGGCCACGAAGTCGTGCACGAACGTCCGCCGTGCGTCGTCGCACGCGTAGACCTCGGCGATGGCACGGAGCTGCGAGTTCGAGCCGAAGGCGAGGTCGACGCGGCTGCCGGTCCACTTAAGCGCGCCCGTCTTCCGGTCGCGGCCCTCGAAGGTCTCCCCGGCTTCGGACGCCTTCCACGTCGTGCCCATGTCGAGCAGGTTCACGAAGAAGTCGTTGGTCAGCGTTTCGGGCCGTTTGGTGAAGACGCCGAGCGGGGACTGTCGGTAGTTCGCGTTCAGGACGCGCATCCCGCCAACGAGGACCGTCATTTCGGGAGCGCTCAACGTGAGCAGGTTGGCCCGATCGACCAGCAGATGCTCGGCCGGTTGTCGGTGCCCGTGACCGAGGTAGTTGCGGAACCCGTCCGCAGTCGGTTCGAGCACGGCGAAGGACTCCACGTCAGTCTGCTCCTGCGACGCATCCGTGCGCCCGGGTGCGAAGGGGACCTCCACGCCGTATCCGGCGTTCTTGGCGGCCTGCTCAACGGCGGCACAGCCGCCCAGCACGATCAGATCGGCGAGGGAGACCTTCTTCTTCGCGCCGCCCTGCGAGTCGTTGAACGTCTTCTGGATTCCCTCCAAGACCCGTAGCACCTTCGCCAGCTCGGGTGGATTGTTGACCTCCCAGTCCTTCTGCGGCGCGAGGCGAAGGCGCGCCCCATTGGGACCACCGCGCTTGTCGGTGCCGCGGAACGGGGCCGCCGACGCCCAGGCGGTGGAGACGAGCTGGGAGATGGACAGTCCCGCTGTGAGGATCTTGGCCTTGAGGGCCGCGATGTCCTGCGCGCCGATCAGCTCGTGCGTCACCGGAGGGACGGGGTCTTGCCACAGCTGCGGCTCCGCTGGCACCAGCGGACCCAGGTACCTGGAGACGGGTCCCATGTCGCGGTGCGTCAGCTTGAACCACGCCTTGGCGAAGGCGGTGGCGAACTCCTCGGGGTGCTCGTAGAAGCGCCGCGAGATTCTCTCGTAGGCAGGGTCGAAGCGCAACGAGAGGTCGGTGGTCAGCATGGTGGGCGCGTGACGCTTGGAAGGGTCGTGGGCATCCGGAATCGTGCCCGCGCCTGCGCCGCCCTTCGCAATCCACTGATGCGCGCCGGCCGGGCTCTTCGTCAGCTCCCATTCGTAGCCGAACAGGTTGGAGAAGAAGCTGTTGCTCCACCGGGTCGGCGTGGGGGTCCAGGTGACTTCCAGACCGCTGGTGATCGCATCGCCGCCCTTGCCGGTGCGGAAGCTACTCCGCCAGCCCAGTCCCTGCTCTTCGATGCCGGCTGCTTCGGGCTCGGGCCCGACGTGGGAGGCAGGGCCCGCACCATGGGTCTTGCCGAACGTGTGTCCGCCGGCAATGAGTGCCACCGTCTCCTCGTCGTTCATCGCCATACGACGGAACGTCTCTCGAATGTCCCTGGCCGCGGCAAGCGGATCCGGGTTGCCGTTCGGTCCTTCCGGGTTCACGTAGATGAGACCCATCTGCACGGCCGCAAGAGGGTTCTGGAGGTCCCGATCGCCGCTGTAGCGCTCGTCACCGAGCCACGTGTGCTCAGCCCCCCAGTAGATGTCTTCGCCCTCAAAGACATCCTCCCGTCCGCCGCCAAAGCCGAAGGTCTTGAAGCCCATCGACTCCAAGGCACAGTTGCCGGCGAAGATCATCAAGTCGGCCCACGAGATCTTCCGACCGTACTTCTGCTTGATCGGCCACAGCAGTCTGCGCGCCTTGTCCAGGTTCGCGTTGTCAGGCCAGCTGTTGAGGGGCGCGAAGCGCTGCGTGCCGGACCCTGCCCCTCCGCGGCCGTCGCTGATGCGGTAGGTGCCCGCGCTGTGCCAGGCCATCCGAATGAACAGCGGCCCGTAGTGGCCGTAGTCGGCCGGCCACCAGTCCTGCGACGTGGTCATCACCTTCTCGATGTCCTTCTTCAGGGCTTCGAGATCGAGGGTTTTGAACTCTTCGGCGTAGTTGAACTCCTTGCCCATCGGATCGGCCGTGGGTGAGGGCTGCTGGAGACTCCTCAGGTTCAATTGATTCGGCCACCAGTCGCGGTTCGATGTCCCCTTGTGCGTCCCGCCCGGGACAGGACACTTGCTCTCGCCGTCCATGTTGTCATCTCCTCTCGTTGCAGCGCGGTTGTCAGGCGCGGGGAAGGACAGAACCTCCCTGCTCGCGGTTCTTCGCTGGCTTCGACGCCAGCGCATCGGTTGATCGCAGCGACTTCTCGTTTCGAACCTGGGATGCGCACTCCGGACACCGACCCCAGTAGATGACCTCGGCCTCGTCGATTTCGTAGCCCCTGTCGTCGACCGCCGTGAGACAGGGTGCGGAGCCGACGGCGCACTCGACGTCGGCCGTACGACCGCAGATGCGGCAGATCACGTGGTGGTGGTTGTCGCCAACCCGAGCTTCGAACCGGGCCGGCGACCCGGCGGGCTGTATGCGCCGGATCAGGCCTTCGGCGACCAGGACGCCGAGAGCGTCGTACACCGATTGGCGCGAGATGGCACCGATCTCTGCCCTGACGCCTTCGGCCACGCCGTCGGCCGTGATGTGTGGCTGACGCGCCACCGCCCGCAAGACAGCCAATCGCTGGGCCGTGACCTGAATGCCGTGTTGACGAAGGAGATCAGCCGGGTCAGTGGGCACGCCAGTAGACTAAGTCTAATTATCGACCGTGTCAATGAAGCGGCTTGTAGTGAAGACTGCTACGTCCACCGTCCGAAAGCCAGGCGTGGAGATATCGCGGAGGCGGCACAGAGACGCGGCGGTAGGCGAGGGCTCGCTGACGGCCGAGCCGGCGCGTGCAGTTCCTCGTCTACTTGAAGTATGAACTTGGCGTGACCCCTAGGGCCTTCCTGAACATGGAAATGAACGCGCTCGGCGTGCTGTATCCGGACTCCAGAGCGGCATGCGTGACTTGCGCGCCTTGAGCCAGGAGACGCATGCCCTGCATGAGGCGAAGTTGCTGGCGCCACTTCGCGAACGTCATTCCGATTTCCTGTTGGAACAGCCGTTCGATCGACCTCTTGCTGGCACCGCTGTCCCGGCAAAGCTGAACGAGTGTCCGATCCTCGCTTGGGTCTTGCATGAAGACTTCTTCGATCCGCACCAACCTGGGATCGGACAAATGGGGAAGCTGCAGGGGGACCAGCTGCGCGGTTCTCAACTGGCAGAGGATCATCGCGAGCAAGGGCGCCTGGCATGTCTTCGCCGCCTCCAACGGGTGCAACGCACAGGCGAACAGAACCAGTTCTCTGAGCAACGCTGACACATTGATCACGCAACACCCTCGTGGCAGCCCCTTCGCGAGCCGTGGCTTCAGATACAGGGTTCGCATCGCGACCGAACCCGACATCGTGATCGTGTGCGAGACCGTTGCGGGGATCCAGACCGCACGGTGTGGAGGAACAACCCACGTGCCGTCCGGCGTGCGAACGGTCATCACCCCGTGCGAGGCATAGACGAGTTGATCGCGATCATGGAAGTGCCAGGGGACGACGTGGCCGGATGGGTAGTCGCGAATGAGGGCTGTCATCGCGGCCGCCCGATCGGCGATTCCGGGTTGGCGCCTTCGCGACATCGATTGGCACTCTATCGAAAGCGCGCAGGACCGGCAACCAGTAGCCTACAACCAGGGCCTGAACGGCTCGGGGTGATATGAATCGCTTACATCGATGGTTGTGCGGCTCCGATCGTTGGCGCGCCACGGTCCGCGAGCGGGTCCCGTGGGTCATCGGAGGTACTGACCTCGGCCCCCATGTCCTGGAACTCGGCCCTGGACCTGGCTTGACAACGGACCTGCTACGGACCTCGGTATCGCGACTAACCGCACTGGAAATCGATCCACGGTTGGCCGCTTCGCTGCAGTCACGCCTGAAAGGATGCAACGCACAAGTGGTCGAGGGCGACGCGACGAAGATGCCGTTCGGAGACTCTGAATTCTCTGGCGCAGTCGCGTTCACCATGCTCCATCACGTTCCGTCCCGAGAACTGCAGAACAAGGTCCTCGGTGAAGTGCTGCGAGTGCTAAAGCCCGGTGGTTTCTTCGTGGGTAGCGACAGTCTTCAGAACTTGTGGATGAAAGTCATTCATGTGGGGGACACGCTGGTTCCAGTCGATCCGGAGACGCTCGGCCCTCGCCTGCAGCGTGTCGGCTTCGAAGTGTTGGAGATACGGCAGAACTCGCAGGCCTTCCGATTCCGGGCTCGACGACCCGCACCCTGGCGGGCATGACGCAGCTTCTGGTTTGCTCTGCCGCGGGACGCGCCAGACCCGTCCGCCTCCTGCGGCCATGCGGGACGAGCGTGAATCGTCTGGATTAGACCTGCGAGGCCTCGCCCTTCGTCGCGCGGCGCCGTCGGTCGTTCGGTCCCAGGAGGCTACCGATGCGCTCCGGTGCCTCGCATCTCAGGGGCGGTCAGTCGGTACTCTGCAAACAACTCCGAGAGGCGCTGCGCGGCGGCCATGATCTCCGCCGCATCGGTCCCGTCGGCGAAAGGCAGAACGCGCCCGCCCTGCTTAAGCACCCGCCCGCGCGCAACCACCGTGTCGACCTCGCTGCCGTCCGTCGCCCAGATGAGGTTCTCGACCAGGTTGTCGAGGCGGGTTGGCGTCAGGCTGGGCCGGTCGACGTCGATCAGGATCCAGTCGGCCAGGCGGCCGGGTCCGAGCTCGCCCTGGTTCTGCCGCAGAAACGACGCCGGCACACTGGTGATCATCTCGAGCAGCCGCTGCGCCGGGAGGACCGTGGCGTCCTGATGCCGTGCCTTCTGGTACTGCGCGGCGAGCCGGGCGGCGGCGAGAATGTTCTGGTTGTCGGCGGAGCCGGAGCCGTCGGTTGAGATCGCCACGGGCACGCCAGCAGCGAGCATCTCGAGAATCGGAGGCATGCCGGAGCCGAGAATGGCGTTCGCCAGCGGATTGTGCACGACTTTCGTGCGTGTCGCAGCCAGGATCCCCACATCGCGCGGGCCGCAATTGACCTGGTGCGCGAGCATGGTGTCCTCATCGAGCAAACCCAGCGATGCGGCGAACTCGACTTCGGTCAGTCCGGGCTCGACCTCCCGGCTGAACCAGCGCGTGGTTCCGGGCTCCTCGGCGCTGTGGATGTGGAACAGCGTGCCGTGCTGACGCGCCCAGGCCTTCAACGGCGTCAGCATCGCGCGGCTGTTCGAAAAGAACTGGTCGGGACCGGGGCAAAAGCTCGTGCGCCGGAGGCCGGGGATCGCCAAGGCTGCATCAAGGCGGCTGACGGCCTCTTCAGGCTTGTCGAGCGCCTCCGCGACGTAGTTTCGGTCCTGGCCGCCAATGGCGACGACCATCGTCGTCCCCGCGGCCTCGTTGGCTTGGGCCAGTTCCGGGACGTGGTACTTGTTGAAGTTGCAGTGGTGGACGAGGCTTGTCGTGATGCCGTAGTGGATGTCGCACAGCCGGGCCAGCCGGTAGGTGACCAGGTGCGGCGAGGCGCCCAGCTCGCGGCCCAGGCGTTCGTACTGCGTGTTCAGGAAACGCGTGAAGGGATTGACCGCGTGGTCGAGCCACGCGGTCAGCGGCTCGTCCTTGGCCACGCCGATGAGGAGTTGCTCGTGATCGTGACCGTGCGCCTTGACGAACGCCGGCATCAGGACCGCGCGCAGTCGCGGCACCTCGGCACCGGGAGGCGAGCCGTCCAGCAGGCGCAGCTCGCTGCCGTAGGTCTCGCGGATGCGCCCGCCCGTGTCGCGCGTCCAGCGGCCCACCTCGCGGATGACCTCTCCCTCACTCAGCAGATAACCGTCCCGGATGCGTTCGCCGCGATCCGGCGCCGCCAGAGGCAGCAGGAACTCCGCGCGCACCAGCGTAAAGCCCGGCGTGCTCATCGTGCGCCCGCCTCCATTCGCCCGAGGGCGCGCAGGATCTTCTCGGCGCTGAAGGGCCACTTGCGCATCCAGACGCCCGTGGCGTCGTGGATGGCCGCCGCGATCGCGGGTGCTGCGCCGTTGCAGGAGATCTCCGAGACCGACTTGCCCCCAAAGGGCCCGAACGGATCGTCGGTCTCGATCAGCACGGCCCGGAAGTCGTCCGGCAGGTCGTGGATCATCGGCACGTGGTACCCAACCAGGTTGGCGTTCAAGCAACGGCCTCTCCCGTCGAGAATCATCTCCTCGAAGAGGGAGTGTCCGATGGCCTTGAGGACGCCCCCGTAGATTTGACCCAGCGCCAGCTCGGGGTTGATGGGCGTTCCGCAGTCCTGCAGCGCATAGTACTTCTGCATCTTCACCTCGCCCGTCCGCGTGTTCACGGCCACCTGGCAGTAGTGCGCCCCGTAGGGGAACGCCGCCTTGTCGGTCGTGTAGCACGCGGAGCCGGTGAGCTGACCCGCGCCCGTCCCCGAGACGGTGAAGCGCGAGATCTCGGAGTATGCCACGGGCCTCGACCCGCCGGTGACCGTGGAGGGAAACGCAAGAGACAGCCCCTCGGTGGGCTCCCCCAGGATCCGGGCCGCGGCTTCCAGAAGGCGCCGTTTCATGTCGCGTGCCGCGTTCAACGCCGCGTTTCCCGAGAAGAACGTGCCGCTCGAGGCGTAGGCCCCATCGTCGTAGGGCGTCACGTCGGTGTCGGCCACGGTCAGCGAGACGTCCTCGATCCGCGTGCAGAGGCACTCGGCGACGATTTTCACGATGAGCGTGTCGAGGCCCGTGCCCATGTCGGTCCCGCCGCTGAGAAGCATGAAGGTGCCGTCGTTCAGCAGCGCCACGGTCGCGTTTGCCGAATCGATGCCCGGCAGACCCGAGGCCTGCTGGACGATCGCCACGCCCTTGCCGATGCGCAGGTCCGGGTCGGTGCCCGGTTCCTTCGCGCCCCATGCGATCAACCCGCGGCCCTGATCGAGAGCAGGCCCGAGGCCGCAACTCGAGACCTGCTGCGGCGAGCCCTCGCGCCCTTCGCCGAGGCAGCGCAGGATCTCGAGCGTCATGCCCTCGCGCACGCGGTTCTTCTCGAGGAATGCCAAGGGGTCCATTCCCAGCGCATCCGCCATCTCGGCGCACGCCAGCTGCAAGGCATAGGAGCCCTGCGGCGCGCCGTAGCCCTGGTACGCGCCCGTGGGCGGGACATTCGTGTAGTAGCTCTTCACCTCGAAGCGGACGTTCTCACAGAGGAGCAGTGGCAAGCTCTTCGAGCATGCGTTCATCGGCACGGTCAGGCAATGCGCACCGTACGGGCCGGTGTTGGCGCGCACCTCCATCCGCACGGCAGTCAGTGTTCCGTCAGACTTCGCGCCGAGTGTGACCTTGATCGTCATCGGATGGCGCGTGCGCGACGCCGTGAACTCCTCTTCACGCGTGAAGCGCCAGACGACCGGCCGGCCCGTGACCCACGTGGCCCAGGCCGCGACCTCCTCGAGCACGACGTCCTGCTTGGCGCCGAAGGCGCCGCCGACGCGCTCCTTGATCACGCGCACCTGGTTCTCGCTGATGCCGAGGATCCGCGAGACGATACGCCGCACATGCCAGGGCACCTGGGTCGAAGCGTGAATGATCAGGCGGTCCCCCTCGAGCCGGGTGAAGACCTCATGGGGTTCGAGGGGCACACTCTGGACCTGCGACGTCTCGTATTCGCGTTCGATCACGACATCGGCCGCGGCCAGACCGCATGCGACGTCGCCGATGCCGCCCGACGCGCTGGCGGCGAGGTTCCGGCGCGGGTCGCCCTGGATCGGGAACTGGTAGATGACCCGTCCGCCGCGCGGGTCTGCGCCGCGGTTGTCCAGGTCGGCCGGCGCTCCCGAGACGTATTCCACCACGCCGCTGTGCAGGACGGGCGCTCCCGGTGCAGCGGCCGACTCGACCGAGAGCACTGGCGCCAGGACGTCGTACTCGACCTTGATCTTCGCGAGCGCCGCCGCTGCAATCTCCGGCGTCTCCGCCACCACCGCCGCCACCCTGTCGCCGACGTGGAGCACCTTCCGGCCGAACATCCTTCGGTCGTAGGGCGATGGCTCGGGAAAGCCCTGCCCGGCCTGGTTGTAGTAGACGTCGGGGCAGTTTTCGTGCGTGATGACCAGAACGACGCCTGACATGGCCTCCGCGCGGCTTACGTCGATCCGCTTGACGTATGCGTGCGCGTGCGGCGAGCCCAGGAGGACGAGATGACAGGTCCCGGGCAGGACCATGTCTTCGACGTAGGCCTTCTCCGCACGAACCAGCCGCGCGCCATCCACCTTCTTCGTCGGCTTGCCGACGATCCGCAGATCGTCGCGAAACTCCCGCCCCTTCGCCGGCGCTTGAGACGGGTTCTTCACGCGCTTCGCCGCCAGCTCGACCGCGGAGAACATCTGCTCGTAGCCCGTGCAGCGGCACAGGATGCCGGAGAACGCGTCCTTCACCTGCGCGCGCGTGGGCCGGGGATGGCGCTCGAGCAGCGACTCGGTGGCGATCAAGAACGCGGGAGTGCAGTAGCCGCACTGCACGACGCCCGCGTCGATGAACGCTGTCTGGATGGCCGACAGCTCTCGGTTCTTGGCCATGTGCTCGACGGTGACGATCTCCCGGCCGTCGATCTGCGGAGCCACGAGCAAGCACGAATTCACCATGCGCCCGTCCAGGAGGATCGAACAGGCACCGCACGCGCCCTGGCCGTCGCAGCCATTTCGCACCGAGAGAAGGTGCGCGCGGCGCAGCAGCCCGCGTACCGGCTCGTCGGGCCGCGCCTCGAACTCCCGAAGCGTGCCATTGACCCGGACTCTGATCGTCACGAGCGTTCCTCCTTCTGCCGGAGCGCGTCCCGAAAGGCCAGGGCCACTGCCGCGCCTGCCGCGTAGCGACGGAACGAGGCGCTGACGGTGGGGGTCGCGGCCGTCCGGACCGAGCGGCTCACGCGCGCCTGAAGGTCGTCGAGCGCGGGCGGCGGCTGGCCGTCGAGTTCCGCCTCGATGTCCGTCAGCCTCACCGCGTGTGCCAGCACGCCGCCGAGCGTAATGGCGGGATGGCGGATCACGCCGCGCGCGACGGTGAACGACACAGCCGCGCTCACGATGGAGCGGGCGTTGGCGGAGGCGCGCAAGTGTCGACAGGCGACCAGGCGGTGGGGCGCGGGCCTCGGCAGAACGAGCGTCGTGATCAGACCGGCGACCGGCTTGGCGACGTAGTCCGCGACTGGCAGCGTCGTCGCCCCACCCGGGCGCGCGACCACGACGTTCGCGTCCAGGTCGATCAGCATAGGGACCAGGTCGCTGAACCGCGGGCGGCTGGCCACGTGCCCACCGATAGTCGCCATGTTGCGGATGTTGCGGCTTGCGATCTGGGAGGCGGCCATCCGGAGCGCGGCCGGGACCTTCTGCGCGTCGACGACCTGCTGCAGCGTGCACATCGCCCCGATGGTTAGACGGCCGCGTTGCAGGGCGATGCGATCGAGTCCCAACCGTTCGAGACTGATGACATGCTTCGGAGGCTCGGCCGAATCGCGGGAGTTGAGCCACGTGCCGCCGGCCAGAAATGCCGAGGCGTTCCGGAGGCGTGTCTTCAATGCCAGTGCCTCACGGATGGTCGCGGGCTTGTGGAACTGTTCGATCACGCTCGGTTCCTTCCGGAATCGCAATAGGACTCGGTTTCTCAACCTGCGCGAAGCGGAACTGCCCCCCAGCGGGTAGTGAATCCGGTTCTGGTGGGAGTATTGTAGCGCCCGTCATGGCCGATGGCGCGGAGCATCGTCCCCCGGCACGGGTCAACGCCACGGCGACGGAATCGGTCGCCGTCGGTTCGCTGCAGGACGTGGCTGAAGGCGCTCCCAGCGGTTGATGTGAGCGGGAGTGGCGGCTCCCGCGGACACCGCGGTGGAGCGAGGCCTGGAGACCGTTGCAGCTTCGACGACGGCGACTGTGCCTTCCGACCCGCGGCGCCCGACCACGCGGCCCGTTTCCGGGACGAGCCGCCGAGTCCGACGCGAGAGTCTGCACAAGTTTCGGAAACGGACGGAACGCGACGCGTGCAGTCGATGTCGCGCTTGCGGTGACAGCTCTCGAAGGCGTCGGCTCATCGGCCGGCGCCCGCCCGGGGGGGCAAGCCTCACACCCTCCCGCGAGCGCGCGAAGTGGATCACCGTCCCTATCGGGGCGTGTTCATCGTTTCGCCTTCACGTCGTCGAGCACGGCGAGCAGTGCGTGGTAATTGTCCACGAGCAGGCCTTCGTAGCCGTGGCCGTCGCCCTTCCAGTCACGCCAGTCGAGCGATCGTCCGCTGGCGGCGAAGCCCTGGAACTTGCCCTGCGCGTAGCCGTTCAGCATTGGGTGAAAGATGCGGCGGGCGTCCTCGACCCGGTCAAGTTGATAGAGCGCATGGACGAGGTAGTAGGCCCAGCAGCCAGTCGCGCCGCCGTTCTCGTAGAACTGGAAGCCGTCGGTGCCATCCTCGAGGCGCGGCTCCCCGTACAGCTCCGGCGCGTAGTCCTCGTGGACGTAGTCGCCCATCTTGACGGGCACGAGATTTCCGGGCAGGCCCAGCGAGAAGTCCGTGTAGCCGACGTCCTTCATCTTCGCCAGCAGCCGATCCATCACCCGATTCGCCGTCTCACGATCGACTAGGCCGAACGTAATGGCCATGCCCTGCACGTAGGTGAACCAGTAGTCGTGCAGCTGGCCGTCCGCGCTCTTCCAACCGGCGAGCACGCCAGTGGAGGGATTGAGGAAGGTCGGCCCGTAGGCGGCGCGCAGCTTCGCGGCCTTCGCTGCGAAGAACTCGGCATCGACGGTGCGCGCCAACCGGCGTGCGAGATCGGCGAACATCGTCGCGGCGCGGTACGCGAGCGCGTTCGAGAAGGCGTCTTCGTGACCGTAGTTGATCGTGTCCCACCAATTGGCTGGACGCCTCGCCGTCAAGGGGCGGTCGCCGAAATTGCCGGTGCCGGGGTACTCGATGAGTCCGTTGCCGTCCGTGTCCGCCGCGAACATCTCGTGGCCCCACGCGGCGAGCTTGTCGTAGTTGGCCCGGGCCCAGGCGAGATCGCCCGAGCTGTTGACGTAGTTGGCAGCCGAGATGAGGAACGACGGCAACGTGTCCGTCGTCGTCCACGGCGTCCTCCAGACGACGACATCGGGACGTTCCGGATCGGTGTACCCGGCCTGGCCGTAGCCTCTCGCGCCGGCTAGGTAGCGGTCGAGCGTCATCCGAATCAGATCGTTCGCTGTCAGCCCTTCCGCCAAGGGCGGCGTGACCGCGGCGAGATCCGAGGTACTCGAACAACGTGAACGAACACGGATCGCTGGCCGCGTTGTTGGCAAGCATCTGCACGTGCGGGTTGACTTGGAAGATGTTGAGCCAGTCGCGCCGGAAACCGTCGTAGCGCGCGTCGCGTTCGATACCGGGCAGGCGCGGATGGATGGTGGTGACCTCGAGCCGGTACTCGACGTGCCGCCGGTCGGAGGTCGCCGGCCGAAACGCGACACGCACATAGGCGGGATCCGCACGCCCGCTGGAGTCGTAGTCGAGGGGGCCGGTCCCGGTGATGCGCAGCGTGCCCATGTCGGGCAGGTGCAGCACGCACGGCAAGCCCATCTGTCGCTTGCCTGGCGTCATCACCCCGAGCAGCGTCGCGTGGTTGATCCGCTGGTTGAACGCTAGCACGAAGGGCGGCGCCTCGATGTCGGCGACGTACTCCGATCGCAGGGTCAGCGTCCGATCGGTCCACGAGACACGCCACACCGGACGGCCGTTCAGCGTGTAGGTCCCACGATCGAGCTCGAGGCCCGCCACCGTCCTCGTTTCCGGGAGGACCGGGTTCTGGGCGAGCCTGCCGTGCCCCAGCGAATCCACGGCGAACACGCTGAACGCCGGCGCCGCGCGCGAGAGGCCGATAGCAAGGTACTTCGACTGGTAATCCGGCCCGACCGCGTCGGTGGGAGACGCCGCGGAAAGGACCACAGCGGTGATTAGCAGAAAGGTGTGCCTCATGGTCATCTGCACCGCGGGGCGCGCTTCTCTCATATCGTTCTGCTCGAACAGGTCGCCCACGAGGTCGTCGAGTGGGCCGGGGCTGGCTGGCGCCGGCGGCTCGCCGGCAGGGACCTGATCAACGCGTTCTGCGCCAAGCGCGCCAGTATGCCGGCAGTATAGCCGGGAGGGACGCCTCGGCACAGTGAGATCGAGGGCGGGAGTCGAACACCAGCGGACTTTCTTTCAACTGGCTCATGGTGCGGGACTTCTGAGCCCAAGTGCCTGATTCGAGGACGCCTGCTACTACTCGTAGGTTCGCGCGAGGTTGTCGGCGTCCTCTCCAGTGCCCCGAGGTCCTGGAAACGTCGTGGAGACGGACCATTCGGCGGTCGCGGGATATGAGCCTGCCGCCTCGACGATCTGGCGACGTCCCTGGGGCCCGCGACCTTGGCACTGGGATACCCGTCAAGTCATCAACAGACCGTGCTCCGCAGAAGGTCGGTGCCGAAGGGGACGCTGCCCGACAGATGGCGTTAGAGAGCAACCGCTCAAGTGATCGGTTCTAGGCTTCCTCTCGGGTGGTCGCGGTGAATCAGGGTCGCGCCCTCAGACGCAGCCGTCCGCCGACCTTGACGTGGTGGCTAGTCCCGGAACATCAGGCGCCGGATCTGGCGGAACGGCAGATCCCCGTAAGAGATCAAACTGTCGTTGAAGTGGCGCAGCGAGTAGTGCTCGCCCATTCGGCGCTGGTACTCGTCGCGTAGTTTCAGGATGGCCAGCTCACCAATGATCTCGCGGCCGGGCGGCGTCGCGTTCTGGGAGTCGCGCTGCACCTCGATGAAGGCGTTGGTCGACTCCATGCCGATCTTGTCCACGTACGCCTGGACGGCCTGATCGAAAGTCATCTCGCCCTTCGCCATGCGGCACTTAGTCAGGATCCGTTGGACCCGCCACATCCGCATCTGCCGCCGCGCCATCGCCGTCTTGAGTTCGTCCATGTAAGGCAGGGTCTTGTAGTAGCCTTCGTCTTCCATCAGCTTCTCAAGGTAGAACGACCAAGCCTGACTGAGGTAGATGCTGCCAAAGGCCTTTCGCATGGGCCGTGTGACGTGGGCGGTCGCCGACGCGATCTGGACGGTGTGCCCCAGCCACTCGTGGTACGAGATTACGTGGGTCCAGTAAGGGTTGTACGCCTTGATCCGACTCCCGCGCTCCGCCTCGGTCAGCCGGTCCTCCAGCGGGGTGAGGACGTAGTATCCCGACTGGCGACCGGCGACGGTCGGCCCGGGGCTGGCGCCCCCAAACGACAGCGTCCGGCGTGCCATCGGCGTCGTCAGCCGCGCTCCGTAGTCGATGTAATCGGGGATGCTGACGACGTGCGCGCCAGGGCCGCGCAGCCACGCCGTCATCCAGTCCACGTAGCCTTGCGCCATGGGCAACACTTCGGACCAGGGAGGCGCTTCCTCCTTCATCGCTTCCCACGTGCGGCGCAGGTCGCCTGAGGGATGGATCCGTCGCGCCAGCGTCTCCATCTCCTCCGTCAAGGCGCGCTCTTCCGCGGCGGCGATGCGAATCATCTCGTCTACGCCGTAGCCGTCCAGCTCCTCATGCACGAATTGGTAAAACTCGATGTCCTGAGGGCGCCAGGTCGGTGGCCTCGTGGAGCGCCGCAGCAAGTCCGTCTCGAGCCACGTTCGGTAGAGCGCCACTGCCTTGACTGCTTCGGCGGCCGCGGCGTCCAGTTCGCGTTTCAGCGCCGGATCGTCCACGCTTGCCGTGGGAACCATCTTCTCGAGCAGCAGCATCGCGTAGTCGGCCTGGTAGATGGCGTTCTCAGTCCAGGTACGCGCCGGCGCGGTGAGGTTGCGCTGGGCGTTCTCGAGAATCGTCGGCAGCGCGCGCAGCTCGCGAAGCGCCGCCCGGACATCCGAATCGGGCAGGGCGCCCGGCCGCGTGAACAGCTCGTCGGTCTGTGACAGGGCGTAGTAGGAGACTGGGTCGAGCTGGTAGGTGTGCAGTGTCTCAATCTCGTAGAGCCGCGTGCGGACGTGGGCATCGAGCAGGTCGTAGTCCACCTGATCGTCGAGGCCGAGAGTCCCGCGGTCGACCAGGTGGAGCCGGTCGAGCACCCCGTGGTAGGCGCTGGCCGCCCGCTGGTACTCCTCGGCGCTTCGAGTGGGCACGGTCACGCGCAATGCCTGATCGACCAGACTGGCCAACACGCTCTGGGGCGAGGCGGCGGGGGCCGCGGGTGCCTTGTCGGCTGCCCGCAGGGAGGGGGCCACCGCCGCCAGCACGACGAACAAACCGATGGCGAAGCTCTGTCGGTACATGGACACTCCTGCACAAGCGGCGAACTCGCTCGCCGCGCTCGCGACGCAGCGCAGGTCGCCAGCCGGCCTGAGGGAACGGCGGATCGGATTGGTACGGCCGACCGACCGTCCCGGGTGCTGATGACGAACGCCGTCCCGTGGCCGCCGTTCTCCGTGACCTCGATTCGGAGCGATAGCTCGCGCTGGACGCCGCGTCGCTGATTCC
This sequence comes from uncultured Acidobacteriota bacterium, assembly GCA_963701315.1. GTDB lineage: Bacteria > Acidobacteriota > Vicinamibacteria > Vicinamibacterales > Fen-181 > FEN-299. Next base: position 203,619 of record OY969603.1, read on the forward strand.
ATTCGCGCCGGGCGGCACAGAGCGAGGCGGGCTGCCTCCGGCGGACATTCAGGTGAACACCGGATGAGAGCGGGCGGTACGGTCACGCGGGCTGGGAGCAGGATCGTGGCGGGCGCTAATGCTGCCTATTGTCACGCTGCTTGGAGGTCTGGGGGGAGCCGGCCACGCCTCGGGCACCGAGATAGCTTCTCACCGTCAGCAGCACAAACTTCTGGCCGATTTCGCTGGTGTTCCGATCGTAGGCGGCGCCGTTGGTGATGTTGTTCGAGATGACGCGGATGCCCAGAAACGGCACGCCGTAGACCGCCGCGATCTGCGCGGCTGACGCGGCCTCCATCTCCTCGGCCGTCGTTCCGAAGGTGTCGTGGAGCCACGCGATCCGGTCGAGTTCGCTGTTCCAAACGTCGCTCGAGGCAATCACGCCTTCGACGACCGCGCCCTTCGAGTAATGACGGCGGGCCTGGCGCGCGGCGGCCAGCAGGGCCGGGTCCGCCGCGAAGCGTCGCATCCGTCGCGCGTTCGGGTCCTGGCCCGCACTCCCTTCCGACCGGTTCAGGTCGAGCGGCGTCCACGCCGAGAACAGGCTGCCTTCGCCGCGCTTCCGGTCGCCCGTCTTGAACGATCCGATATTGACGGTCTCGAGACCGACGACGACGTCGGCGACGTGCAGCGCTGGGTCGTGCCCGCCGGCGGTCCCCTGATTGAGGATCGCACACGGGTGATAGCGCTCGATCGCCAGCGCCGTGGCCGCAGCGGCGTTCTCCATTCCCTTCAGCGTCTTCGATACAACGACGGGCACCCCGCCAATCGCCCCCCGCCAGAATGTCCATCCACCGATGTGTTCCTCGACAGGCGACTCCAACGCGGCCACCAAGACGCGCACTTCAACGTCCATCGCGCCCTGGATGACCACGGGGGCCGGCCCCTGGTACGGCGGTACGCATTGGCCGCGGGCGCTGAACGCGCCGGCAAGGAGACCGACGGCGGCGAGCGCAGCAAGTCGAGCGACGACCGATCGCCGGATCATGGCGAAGGATGGTAGCATGCGCCGCAGGTTGACCATGACGACTTCCTCGAGCACGCCTCCAGCCGCCGTCGACCTGCGCGCCGACATCATCGGCGGCGTCACCACCTTCTTCACGATGGCCTACATCGTCGTCGTCAACCCGGCGATCCTGTCGACGCCGGGCACGGGCGCGCCCTTCAGTGGCGTGCTGACGGCCACGGTGCTCGTGGCCTGCGTGATGACGCTGCTGATGGGGCTCTACGCGAAGCTGCCGTTCGCCGTGGCGCCCGGCATGGGGCTGAACGCATTCTTCGCGTTCACCATCATGCTGCAGAACCACGTGCCCTGGCAGACGGCGTTCGGGATGGTGTTCTGGGCGGGGGTGCTGTTCCTGCTCGTGTCGGCCACGCCGCTCCGTGAACAGATTGCGATATCGATCCCGCCGTCCCTGAGATCGGCCGCCGCGGCGGGCATCGGCCTGCTGTTGACGTTTGTCGGGCTGAAGAACACCGGGCTGGTCGTCGGCGATCCGGCGACGCTGGTGCGGATGGGCGCCCTCGATCATCGCGCGGCGTTCCTGCTCGTCGGCTTCGTGATCGCCGCGGTGATGATGAAACGGCGGAATCCGTTGGCGTTCTTGACCTCAATCTTCCTCGTGACGGGCTTGGCGTGGGCGCTCGGCTTCGCGAAGCCGCCGGGGACGTTCGTCAGCCGGCCCGATTTCTCGTCGGCCTTTCTCGCACTCGACGCGCGCGGCGCGCTGAATCTGGCGCTGCTGCCGTCGATCATCGCGGTCCTGTTCACGGATCTGTTCGACTCGCTCTCGACGTTCATCGGCGTATCGAACGCGGCTGGCCTGACGGACAAGGACGGCCAGCCGATGAACCTACGGCGCGGATTGATCGTCGATGCGCTGGCAACACTCGGTGCAGGGCTGGCGGGATCATCGCCCGGCACCGCCTACGTCGAGAGCATCGCCGGGATCCGCATGGGCGGGCGCACGGGCCGGGCGTCAGTCGTGACGGCGCTCTGCTTCCTGCCGTGCTTCTTCCTGGCGCCGCTCGCCGCCGCAGTGCCGGCGTACGCGACAGCCTCCGTGCTGATCCTCGTGGGTGTGTCGATGTTCCGCGCGATTGGCGACATCGACTTCGGCCTATTGGAGAACGCCCTGCCTGCCTTCGTGACCATCGTCCTCATCCCGTTGACCATGTCGATCACGCAGGGGATCTTGTGGGGCTTCCTGCTGTACGCGTTGCTCTATGCGGTGACCGGAAGGGTGCGGGAGGTCCGGCCGGGCCTCTGGGCGCTCGCGGTCCTGTCGGCCGTGCTGCTGGTCCTCGAACACTGATCACAAACGGCCGAATGGACTCCAAGTCGCTCTCGGGCGGGTGTGGACAGGACTGCTCTTGACGATGACAGGAGATAGGATTGCGCCTTTCACGAACTTGCTGTGAGCGGATGCGCGCTGTGCGTTACGCTGCAGGTCCCAGTCGTCGGCCGCTTCGGCGACTTGGGTCGGGAGCTGACTTCGCGGGCTTGTCTGTTTCGTAGTGCAGTCCGTCGAACACCCGCATGAAATCGCGCAGGGGCATCTCAAACACGCCATTGCTGGTTGGGTAACCATTCACCAAACCAGGCGGGCCGTCGGGTCTGACGTCATTGCCCCACGGGTTGAACAGGCGTACGGTGCGTGTCGCGGCGTCATAGCCGAAAATCCCAAACGCGTGGCGGTGCGGAATGTGCTTGGGGAGCGGCCTGTCGTCCTTGCCCGTGTTCGCTGCTATTAACTTGCGTTCCTTCGTGAGGGTCGTCAGCAGGTCGTGCAGCTTCGTTTCAGCTTGGCCGGGATTCTCCCTCATCCATTTACCGGTCGGCGCGCTCGCCGCTTCATGGCCGGTCAACAGCGGGATGGTCGTGGCGGTGCTGCCACCGCCCAGCAAGTCACGTTCGGTCGCCTCGTCTTCGGTGCTGAATCTACCCGCCTTCTTGTCACGGGTCTCCTTGCGGATGGATGCAAAAGCCTTCTCCAGCACGCCCAACCACACGCCGTGGTTCGCGCCCATACGCGCGCCCATCACCAGTTCCGCGTCTGTCAGTGGCAACACCGTTTCGGTCCGGCCATCGCCGAAACGCACGCGATAACCGTTGCCTGGCAGCGGATGAATCATGTCCCGCACCTGCGCCGGGTCGCGGTTCAATTGCGTACCGATCACGCTCAAGAGATAGCAATCGCCCGTGCCGCCTTGGTGGAAAGTCTCGAGATTGGGATCACCGATCAGAAACAGCTCGCGATTGATCGTCTGAATCTTGTTGCGAAGCTGCTTGAACTTCCGTGCTGCGTCGGCATCGCCGGCTACGGCCAGAAGCTGGTCCCGCGTCGCGCCGGTGAAATTGCTCGCCTCGCCTTTCGGGGTGAAATGCTGTCGGACGACCACGATTGCGGCGGCCTCGTCGCCGCGCACTTCGGGATCCTCAATCAGGGCGTTTATTTCGGTCAGAACCAGAGTGCCGTCGCCGTTGCGATCCCAGCGCGAGAAGCTGCTGTCCAGAACCGCGCGCAACTCTGACTCATTCTTGGCCGAGGACTTTGCCGCTGCCTTGTTGGTCTGCGCTAGGCCGGCAGAGGGGCCGGCTGCGACGGCAGTTGCGATGACAAGAGCAAGGAGTTTCATACGGGTCGAAAAGGAGAGCGGCTCATTCTCTGAAAGGCGTCTCATGCGACAGTTGCCGGCACTGTACTTGGCGAATACCCCGGGCGTCAATCGGTGGCGGTCTGCCGTGTCCGAGCCCGTACGGGACGATCGGGAGGCGTTGTACAAACGAGAAGGGTACCGGGCTGGGATTCGACTCCGTACCATGCGGTGGTCCCCCTCTAGCGGTGCTTATCGGCCACCATTGAGAAGGGGCCAGTCCCGACGTACAGACATCATCACCCGCATAGAGTTCCCGACGACTGGTCGCACCGGCGGCGTCGAGACCTTCGAGGTGTCGCTTCATCGGCCCTTCGCGCCGCCTCAGCGTCGATGGGGGAGGTGTAGAATTAGCGGCCATGAGACAACGCCCACCGGTCCTTGCTCTCCTCGTTGTCGTTCTCGTGGCCGCCGGCGGCTTGCTCACGGGCGCAGGCTGGCAGGAGTGCACGACCGGGATCTTCGCGGGTGAATCCACGGCGGACGGACGCCCCATGCTGTGGAAGAACCGCGACACCGACCAGCTCTCCAACAAAGTCGTCTTTGTCGAGGACAAACCCTACAACTACCTGGGCGTCGTCAACGCCGAGGATACGGACGGCCGGATGGTATGGGCGGGCGTAAACGCGGTCGGTTTCGCGGTCGCCAACTCCGTGGCCTACAACCTGCCGCAGAAGTCCGGCGAGCAAGCTGATCTCGAAGGGATCATCATGTCGGACGCGCTCCGCACCTGCGAGACGCTGGCCGACTTCGAGCGCTTCCTCGGGCGCAGCCTGGGCCCAGACCTCGGGAGCCGGGCGAACTTCCTCGCGATGGACGCGAAGGGCGGCGCCGCGATCTTCGAAACGCACAACCACGGCTTCACGCGCGTGGACGCCAGCACCTCGCCGACGCACTACCTCGCCAACACGAACTTCTCGCGAAGCGGCGCAGCCGATCAGGGTGCCGGTTACCTGAGATTCGACCGCGAGACCGCCCTGCTCGAGGCGGCGAAGCCGGGCACCTTTACGCCGGCGTGGGTACTCCAGACCGCGGCGCGGGATCTGGGCCACGCGCTCATCTCGCACCCGGCCCGCGAGGACTGGAACAAGCTGCCCGCCGACCGGCCCGTGTGGATCCACACGAACTACACGATCAACCGCGCGAGCACTGCGAACGTGGTCGTCGTGCACGGGGTGAAACCCGGCGAGGACCCGCGCCGCACGACGATGTGGGTGGCGCTCGGCGAGCCGGTGTGCAGCATCGCCGTGCCCCTGTGGGTGTCGGCCGGCACGCCGCCGGCCGCGACGTGGGAGGGCGCGACCGCGGCGCTCACGGCCGAGAGCATGCGGCTGAAGGATTCTACTACGGCCGCTGAAGTCCCGCGAACGCCGGGAGTACGCAGACCTTACGAAGCTCGACAACGCCGCCGGGACCGGCTGGCTGCCGAAGCTGTTGGCGGCCGAGAGCGACACGTTGAATCAGGCATCCGCTCTGCTCGCGAAGAACCCCTCGCCGGCGGAGTTGGCGGCTTTCGAGAAGACGGCCGCTGAGCGAACGCTGGCGCTACTGAAGAGCATCAGGTAGGGACGAAGAGCATCTTGCGTCATCATGACGGCGACCCGGGCTCCTGCTCACGGCGGATACGAGGGTGAACACCGTTGGAGGCGTCATGCTGCATCGACTGTTGATCTTCGCCTCTTGGCTTGGGCTCGGCTTCTACTGGAAGCTGCGCGCTGGGACGGCCAAGCCCGCGGCGCAGGTGCAGGGTGCGGAAAGCCGCCTGGCACGCTTCCCGGTATGGCTGGGCTTCCTGCTGCTGCTGGTGGCCGGCGTGTTCCCCTCCCGGGGCGCGCTGCCGGGGGCGAACTCGCCGGCGGCAGGTTGGCTGGGCGTCGCGCTCTGCGCGATCGGGCTGCTCTTTGCGATTTGGTCGCGCCGTGCGCTGGGCAATGACTGGAGCCAAGATGTAGAACTCAAGCAGGGGCATCGGCTGGTGCTCCGAGGCCCATACGGTCTTGTGCGCCACCCCATCTACTCCGCTCACCTGCTGATGGCGCTGGGCAGCGCAATCAGCTTTGGCACGTGGCTGGGCTATGCGGCGGTGGCGAGCTTCTTCGTCGGCTTCCGGGTGAAACTGGCGCAGGAAGAGGAACTGCTGCTGCGCAGCTTCCCGGACGAATACCCCGACTACAAGGCGAGGGTGAAAGCGCTGGTGCCGTGGGTGCTGTGATGGCGGCGTCTGCTTTCTGAAGCGCGCCATCGTCCTTCAGGAGCAGGTTCCATCCCCTGCCGGTCCCGCAGGCTGTTATTGATCTCGCTGCAGGACCTGGCTGCCACCGCGCCTCGACTCTACCGACGTGAACGCGTCGGCCCTGCATCTTGCCCTCTTGGGAGAGCGCGCCGGCTCTCTTTAGGCGCGCCGTTTGGGCTGCTTCTCCAGTTTCAGCCTCTCCTGCTGCTTGTCCTTCGTGGCGTGCTGCTTCTGCCCCTTTTCCTTGTCCTTCTTGCCCTTGTCACCCATGAACCACCTCCAGCTGCTCATTGTCCATCAGATCGTCCAATTGGAGCGAGCGGATAGTGGGCCGCCAGCCTGGGGGGTGACGGCCTGGTCCACACCGACATGGAGCGCTTGGACCGCGTTGGCCCGACTCTCCGGTTCACCCCGATCACCGTCTGGCCGCCACCGGCGCGTTGTCGCCTTGTGGGTCGCGTCAGGTTGTGCTGAAACGGACAGACGGAGGCGACGGGAAAGCGTAGCCTCTCTGTGTGAGGTATCCACCATGTGGCTGGCGATGACCGCGTTGTTGCTGTTCGCGACGGGCCTGGTCGCGTTCGGCTTGCAACCGCGGCTCAGACCTCACGGCCGCGACCTTGGTGTGATGAGCCAGCGATGGCTCACCGAACACAAGGCCGGCAGCCGCTAGGCGACTTGAACGGCCGCGCCAGCCCGCGCGGGCGAAAGCCCGTCCCCTCCATGGGGATCTCGTCAGAAGGAGTGGTTCCATGAGCACCCGCAGCCGCACTGGCACTGTCGCCGTCGCGTCGATTGTCGTCCTCTTGACCGCGTCGACGGTCCGCGCGGCTGACGCGTCGTCATATCGCGGGTTCCGTCTTGGGATGACGGTGTCCGAGGTCGCTGCCGCGGCGGGGATGTCCCCGACCGCCGTCACGACCGTCTACCAGCGTCCGCTCCTGATCCAGGAACTCGAGTGGAGTCCGCCCGGCGTGGCGGGCGTCGCTGGCGTCCTGCCCGAGCGTGACACCGTCTCCCAGGTCCTCTTCGGGTTCTGCGACGGTGGACTCTATCGAATCGTCGTCAGCTACGACGGGGACAGGACCGAGGGGATGGCCCAGCAGGATCTGATCGACGCGCTGTCGATCGGCTACGGCCAGGCGACCAGGCCGGTGACGCAGATCATCACATCGGCGGCCGGGCAGACCTACCTCGACACCGGAGACGTCCTGGCCCGTTGGGAGGACGCTACTGCGTCCGTCAACCTCTTCTCCCGCGCGTACTGGTCGACCTTCGGCCTCGTCATCTTCTCCAAGAAGGTCGCGCCGCTGGCCCGCGCCGCCATCGATGAGGGCGCCCGGCTGAAGCTGTTGGATACGCCCCGGCGGGAGATCGCCGAACAGAAGACGCGGGACGACGCCGAGCGAGCCTCGCACGCAAAGGCGCGGGTGGCCAACAAGGCCGCCTTCCGCTACTGAGGGAAGCAGCGCACGCGGGAAGCGGGCGGGCTGCTCCACGACACGACGTCACCAGCGGCTTCCGCCGAGGACGTCCAGCCACGAGAGCCAGCAGCCGGCGGGCCGACGCCCCGCCGCCGGGCCCCCCGGGGAAGGCGAGAGTAGCCAACAAGGCCGCCTTCCGCTACTGAGTGGGTCAGCGCCGGCGAGAGGCGGGCGCGCTGCACGTGGGCGAGGTCACCCGTGGTAGAAGGCCCGCTTCGTGACTTCGGCGGTTACGATATACAACGCGACGATTGCTCCCAGCGCCCCGAGGTACGGGATACCCAGCGGCGTGAAGCCGAAGAGCCCGGCGAGCGGCGAATACGGCAGGACGAGCGTGGCGCCCACCACGAGGAGAGTGGCCACGGCGAGCGACCGACTCGGCCGGCTCATGAAGAACGCCTTCCGAGTCCGGATCACCAGGACGATGAGCGACGCCGACACCACCGACTCCACGAACCAAGCCGTCCGGAACTGCTGCACGGTCGCGCCCAACAGGTACAGCGCGCCGAAGGTGGCGTAGTCGAACACCGAGCTGACCAGACCGAAGGTCATCATGAACTTCCTGATGAACCCGGTGTCCCAGCGCCGCGGCCGCTCCACCATCTCCGCGTCCACCGAGTCGGTGGCGATGGTTATCTCCGGGAAGTCGGTGAGCAGGTTGGTCAGCAGGATCTGCTTGGGCAGCAGGGGCAGGAACGGCAGGAATAGGGAGACGCCGGCCATGCTGAACATGTTGCCGAAGTTCGCGCTGGTGGCCATGAACACGTACTTCAGCGTGTTGGCGAACGTCGTGCGTCCTTCCTGCACGCCCTGCACCAGCACCCCGAGGTCCCGCTCGAGGAGCACGATGTCCGCCGCCTCCTTGGCCACGTCCGCCGCGCCCTCGACCGAGATCCCCACGTCGGCCGCGTGGAGGGCCGAGGCGTCGTTGATCCCGTCGCCCATGTAGCCGACGACGTGGCCCGCCTTCCTCAACGCGAGGATGATGCGCTCCTTTTGGTTGGGTTCGATCTCGGCGAACACGTCCACGCCGGTCACCTGCTCGAGGAGCGCCTCGTCGCTCATTCGGCGCAGGTCCGTGCCGCTCAGCACCTGGGTGCCCGACATCCCGACTTGCGCGCTCGTGTGCGCCGCCACCAAGTGGTTGTCGCCCGTGATCATCTTCACAGCCACGCCGAGGCGCTTCAGGTCCGCGATCGTGCCCTCCGCTCCGGCCTTGGGCGGGTCGAAGAGGACGAGCACACCGGCGAACACCATTCCGGATTCCTGGTCGCGAGAAACGACGGCGGCCGATCCGAGGTCGCGCCACGCGACGCCCAGCGTGCGAAAGCCCTGAGCGGAGAGCTCGACGAACCGCGCGTTGACTCGCTCGCGCACCGCGGCGATGGGCACCGTGGCGCCGTCAGCCGTCCTGGCCGTGGCGCACACCGCGATTACCTCGCTCAGCGCCCCCTTGGTCACCATCACGTGCCGGTCCTTGTCGGCCACCAGAACGGTCAGGCGCTTGCGGATGAAGTCGTACGGCACTTCGTCCAGTTTCGTGCACCCGGCCAGGTCGAACGGACGGTAGCTCCGGATCGCCTCGTCGATCGGATTGACCAGTCCGGTCTCGAAGATGGCGTTGAGGTAGGCGTAGCGGAGCACCTCGTCGCTCGCGCGGCCGTCGACGTCCTCCGCGGAGCGGACGCGAACCACGCCGTCGGTCAGGGTTCCGGTCTTGTCGCAGCAGAGCACGTTCATGCTGCCGAAGTTCTCGATCGACGACAGGCGCCGGACGATGACCTTGCCGACCGCCATCCGCTTCGCGCCGTGGGCGAGGTTGATGCTGATGATGGCCGGCAACAACTGCGGCGTCAGGCCAACCGCGACGGCCAGCGAGAAAATGAACGCCTCGAGCACCGGGCGATGGAAGTACACGTTGACCGCGAAGATCGCGATCACGAGCACCAGCGTGACCTCCATGAGGAGGTAGCCGAAACGCCGGACGCCGCGCTCGAACTCCGTTTCCGGTGCGCGGAGCCGGAGCCGTTCTGCCACCTTGCCGAACTCGGTGGCCCTCCCGGTGCGGACGACGACCGCGACCGCGCTCCCGCTGACCACGTGGGTGCCCATGAAGAGCGTGTTGGCGCGCTGCCCGAGCGGCGCGTCGGGCGCCGCGATCCCCGCAGCCTTCGCGACCGGGTAGGTCTCCCCGGTGAGGGTGGCTTCGTCGAGGAACAGGTCCTTCGACTCGATCACCAGGCAGTCGCCCGGGACGTTCTTGCCGGCGGAGAGGAGGATCACGTCGCCCGGGACGATCTCCACAGCGGGGATCTCCTTCTGCCCGCCGTCCCTCAGCGCCGTCGCCTTGGTCTGCACCACGTCGAGCAGTTTGTCGACGGCATGCGCGGCGCCGCGCTCCTGCCAGAATCCCAGGACGCCGCTGGCCAGAACGATGACGAGGATGATCAAAGCGTCGGCGGAGTCGTGCAGGAAGAACGACAGCCCGGCGGCGAACAGCAGGATCAGAATGAGCGGACTCTTGAACTGACCGAGCAGGAGGAGGAACTCGCCGGTCCGTTTCCTCGGGGTCAGGGCATTCGGGCCGAGGCGGTCGAGGCGGCGCTGCGCCTCATCGCCCGCCAGCCCGCGTGGCGTCGTCCCAATCTCCCGGAGCAGGTCGGCAGTGGGCACGCACCAGAACGCGTCGAGGGGGTCGCTCATTCGCTCCACTCCCAGTCTATTCCCGATACCCGGGCCTGGGTCCCACCCACTCGGGCCCTCGCTCACATTATCGGGGATAGCGGGCCACAGCTGTGCAATACCGCACAGACCCGGACCACCTCCAGCTCTACGCTTCGTGCTGTCTCCGCGGTCTGCATTTCGAGGGGAGCACCAGGATGCCTGCAGCCCGTCATCTCGAACGGCACTTCACGTCGGGTGAGACCGTCAGGGAGGTGGTCATCGGGATGTCCGATGGACTGACGGTACCGTTTGCGCTCGCGGTTGGGCTCTCGGGCGCCGTTGCGTCGGCCGGAATCGCCGTCACAGCCGGGGCGGATCGGACCGGCGTGCACCGGCGGGGGAAGCGCCGCAGATTCTCGAGCAGATCGGCACGTGTGAGGGAGTGAAACCACGCCGAGACGTGAGAAGCCGGAAGACGACGCGCGCGTGGACGTGCCCGGGGACCCGATTGGGGAGGGCGGGCCGGGGAGCGGAGGTCAATCGGGTGACACCCGGGGGCTCTCGCAGCCCTCAGACGCTGGGGAAGAGACGCTCGAAGGTCGCCCTGACCCGCGGTGCAGGAGTGGACCGTCGAGGAAACGCGGGTCACCTCGAGGAAGGTCTCGGGATCGAACTGGAACGGTGGCATGGATCGCATGGTCCATGATCGGCGCCGGTCCCACCCCACGAATGTCATCGGCAACGCGCCGAGGACAATCATGATGCGCTGCACCCGCCCCTCCCGGCAAGAGCGCCGCGGGCGGGCACGGTCCGCGCCTTCCCGGCAGTGGTCACCAGTCGGAACATCGGTCTTGTGCTCCTGACACTATCGTGACAGCGCGCACGCCCTCGTCCGATTCACAGCGGAACAGCCGCGGACTCTCGATCGCCGGCCGCGGTCGGCCCGGGCAGGTCTAGCTCGTGGACGGGTTGTTCCGTGAGCCCGGTGGCATCCCGGATCTCCGCCCCGTTCAGCGATTCGGCGCTCAACAACGCGTGCGCGAGGGCGTCCAGTTGATCCCGGTGGCTGGCCAGCAGCCGGTTGGCTTCGCGGTGACTCTCCTCGACGATGCGCCGGACCTCGGCGTCGATCACCACCGAGGTGGCCTCGCTATAGGGTTGCTGCTGGAAGGCCGCTGGCAGGCCGTCAACCTGGGGCGCGATGAAGCTGACCGGACCGAGCGTCTCGCTCATCCCCCACCGCAAGACCATGCGACGCGCGATCTCCGTCACCTGCTGAAGATCGTTCTCGGCCCCGGTCGTGGCCACCCCGTAGACGATCTTCTCGGCTGCGCGGCCGCCGAGCGCGCAGACGATGCGCGTCCGGAGATAGTCTTCGTCATAGCTGGTGCGATCGTCGATCGGAAGCTGCCAGGTCGCCCCCAGCGCCATGCCGCGCGGCACGATCGAGACGCGATGGACGGGATCGCTGCCAGGAATCAGCAACGCCAGGAGCGCGTGCCCGCATTCGTGGTAGGCCGTGCGTCGCCGGTTCGCCGGATTGAGCAGGATGTTGCGAGCCGGTCCGAGCGTGATCTTCTGGAGCGCCTCGGCGAAGTCGTCTGCGCCGACGGTGTTCCCGTCCCTGCGTGCGGCCAGCAGCGCCGCCTCGTTGACCAAGTTACGCAGTTCGGCTCCGACCAGCCCGGGCGTCTCGGCGGCCAGGCGCTCGAGCGAGACGTCGGACGCCAGCGGCACGTGCTTGGTGTGCACCGCGAGAATCGCGGCGCGGCCGTTGCGATCGGGGCGCTGGACGACGACGCGCCGGTCAAAGCGTCCCGGACGCAACAGAGCCTGGTCGAGCACGTCCGCGCGGTTGGTTGCCGCCAGGACGATGACGCCTTCCCGGGAATCGAAGCCGTCCATCTCGGTGAGGATCTGGTTCAGCGTCTGCTCACGCTCGTCGTGTCCACCGATCTGCGAGCCGCTGCCGCGCGTGCGGCCGATGGCGTCGAGTTCGTCGATGAAGATGATTGCGGGCGCCGCCTCGCGCGCCAGCTTGAATAGGTCGCGCACCCGGGACGCCCCGACCCCGACGATCATCTCGATGAACTCGGACGCGCTCAGACTGAAGAACGGCACGCCCGCCTGTCCGGCCACGGCGCGTGCCAGCAGCGTCTTGCCCGTGCCGGGGGCACCGATCAGCAGCACGCCTTTTGGCACGGTGCCGCCGAGGCGCTGGTACTTGGCGGGGTTCTTCAGGAAGTCGACGAGTTCGATCAGTTCGTTCTCGGCCTCGTCGATCCCCGCGACGTCGTCGAACGTCACCTTCGGCTGCTCCTCGCTGTAGCGCTTGGCCCGGCTCCGACCCAGGCCGAACAACCCGCCACCGGCGGCGGCGGCGCGGCGGCTTAAGAACACGAACGCGCCCACGAGCAGCAGCGTTGGTCCAAAGCCGACCAGCAGCTTGAACCACGACGACGGATTCTCGTCGATAGCCTTGATGACGACGCCCTTCTCGTCGAGGCGCTTCTCAAGGTCCTGGTCCGCGAAGGCCGGCCGCTGTGTCCGAAACTGCATCGACGTGCGCGCCTTGGGCGCGTCGGCGGCCGCCCCCGTTCCCTTCGGCGGATAGGTGGTGTTCGACTTGAAGCTTCCCTCGATGGCGTCGCCGACGCTGGTGACGTCCGCCACGTTGCCCGCCTCGACCTGCTGCTTGAAGAAGGTGTAGGGGACGGTGATCGAGGTGGGGTCCGGAAAGAAGAACTGGGTGGCCAGGTAGTTGGCCAGCATGATCACGAGAAAGAGCAGCCACCAGCGCGTCGGCCGCACTGGCCGGCGACCGGAGACCCCCTCCTTTGACGTCGGCACGGGACCTCTCGGTCCAGCTGGCGGTGCGATGTTCGGTGGCGGTGTCGACATGGTCTGTGCAGCCCGCTTCGATGTGTCCTTTTCGATGTTATGAGCGTCCGCGTGCAGGGTCTGTGCATTCCGGCACACGCCGGCGATAAACACGCTCGAGCGCGTCGGAGAATCGACCGACGTCGTCATGTTGATCATGCACAGAGATCCTCAGTTACTCGAGATCGGGCGGCCTGTTCGCCGGCCTGTGGTTGGCCGGGGCGTCGCTCCGACCGGACAACGACGCGGGCACGGCGGTCTAGGGACGTTGAGAGACAAGACCTTGTACCTGGGGCATCGAGATCGTGCGAACCGAACTCAAGGAGATCGATCCGCCCAGGGATGTGCAGGAGGCCGTCAACAAGGTCGTCAAGGGGGAGAACAAGAAGGCTGCGGCGCTACTCGAACACGGTCCCGGCACGGAGAGGCGGGGTTGGTGGCGTGGGTTCATCAGGCAATCACCATCTGAGAGCACGCGCCTCGACTGCGACAGCCCTTGATCCTAGGAGACGGTCCTGCGGACCTCGACACCTTCGGCTGAGAGAACTACATGCTCTCCCACCCCCATGGCTGGACCTCCCGTGGTGAGCGGTTTCTGCCTCAGCCGACGGACCCGTGTTCGGACACGACAATGCCCGACCCGGCCCAATGGCATGGTAGGCTATCGGCCTCCATGCGAAGACTCACGGCTCTCGTTCTGCTCGCCGTTCTGCTTGGGCCGCAGTCCCTCGTCGCATGGGGACGCGTCGGCCATCAGGTGGTGGCCGAGATCGCCCAGCGGCGCCTCTCACCGGCAGCCCAGAAGGCGGTAGCGGAACTGCTCAAGGGCGCGACTCTCGCCTCGATCTCCAACTTCGGCGACGACTATCGCAACAACCACCCGGAGACGGGGCGGTGGCACTACGTTGACATTCCGCTCCGCGCCGCGCACTACGACGCCGCTCGGGACTGCCAGAACGTTCCCGGCGAGGGCGACTGCATCATCGCGGAGATCGACCGACTGACTGTTGTGCTGCGCGACCGGAGCAAGCCAGAGGAGGAGCGGGCGTTCGCCCTGAAGCTCCTCGTCCATTTTGTGGCCGACCTGCACTGCCCACTGCACGCGAGCGACAACGCTGACCGAGGGGGCAACCGTGTTGGCGTGGAGTTCTTCGGGCGACCGACGAATCTCCACGCCGTGTGGGACTCACGCCTGATCCAGCAGGCTGGCTACACGGTGACCAGGCTGACCGATGAACTGGAGACGTCGAGGCTGCCGGTCACGACGGCGGGCACGCCGGTCGCATGGGCTGAAGAATCGCACGACGTGGCGCGGGACGTGGCGTATGCGATCCCGCCGGATCACATTCTCGGGCAGGCGTATCTCGACGCGGCGATGCCCGCACTGAAGCTCCAACTCCTGTGCGGAGGTGTCCGTCTCGCCGGACTGCTGAATGCGATCTTCGACGGGAGCGCTACGGTAGGGCCGCCTCACACTGACAGCACCCTCGGTGGACAGGTCAAAACCGGCCAGTCGTGGACGTCTGAAAACCGGCCACCACGAGCGGGTGACCGAGACCGTGCAGTTCTACCTCAGGCCGGCGGCCTCGCGCAAGCGACCGCGCCTCTTTCGTCCGGTTTGATTTCCCACTGACATGATGGCCGGTGGACGCTTGTGGAAAACGCGCGAGCGTTTTCCAACGCACGGCGGGCGGCGTTCTGTGCCGTCCGCGGGGCGGGCAGCGTCCATGGGCGCAAGCGTCGCGTCATAGCTCCGGGCCTTCCGTGCGCAGGTCGGTGTGGACCTTCGTGCGCCAGCTCCGCGGTCCGCACTTCAGCACGTGTGCGTGATGCAGCAGGCGATCGAGGAAGGCCGTGACCGCGGCGATGTCGCCGAGCAGCTTGCCCCAATCGTCCACCGGTCGATTCGACGTCAAGATCGTGGACACGCGTTCGTAGCGCCGCATGATGAGTTCGAGCAGATCTTCGGCGGCCGTCTGCGGCAGCTTCCGCATGCCGAGATCGTCGATGATGAGCAGCGGGACACTCGCCAGATCGCCCATGCAGTCCTTGCGTGTGCCGATCAGGGTCGCCTCCGCGATCTCCTCCAAGAGGATGTGCGCTTCGCGGTAGAGGACGCGATAGCCCTGCTGGATCGCGGCCCGGCCAATGGCTTGGGCGAGATGACTCTTGCCCGTGCCGGGCATCCCGAGAAAGAGGGCGTCCTCGTGACGGTCGATGAAGCGGCCGGTGGCGAGCTCGTAGATGAGGGCGCGGTTCATCTTCTTGTTGAAATCGAAGTCGAAGGTGTCGAGCGAGCGTTCGGGATCGCGGAAGGCGGCCTGCTTCTGGCGTCGGGCCAAGAGGCGGTCTTGCCGGCGCAGCAGTTCGTCGTGCACGAGCGTCGAGACCAGGTCGATCGGCGCGAGGCGTTCGGTCTGAGCTTGATGGAGCCGGAGTTCGAGGACATCGGCGATGCCGGACAGGCGCAGCTTCCGGAGCGCGTGATCGAGTTCGAGCAGAGTCATGCCTGTTCTCCTGTGGTGCGATCGATCAGATCGCGGTAGAGCGTGAGTTGTCGAATGAGCGGGTCAATCTGGCGAAGCGTGACGGGCGGACGCCGCTCGAGATACCGACGCAGGAAGCGATAGGTGGGGACGCCAAGATCGAGCGCCGCCCGAGCCGCCTCGTCGACGGTCGGGGCGCCGTACTTCTTCGCCAGCGACAGCACGCCGAGGATCCGACGGACACCGGCCTGGCCCTCGTGGTGGTGGATCTGATCGCACACCTGACCGATGGCGCGCCCGGCCTGACGCGTCGCGGCGAGCGAGGCCACCGTCGTCTTCGGGGTGCGAGCTGGCCGGTCCTCGTCGGCGATGCGGTGGTGGCCGCGTCGCGTCCGCACATGCTCGCGGAGCAGCTGGCCGGTTTCGATCTCGACGAGCCGGACATAGAGGTCGTCCCATTGCGCGAGGACGTCGCGGCCGATCCAGCCGGGGGGCGCTCCGTAATACGCCGCCTTCACCTCGATGCAGCCGTCGAGATTGACCGTCCGCTTGGCATACTCGTAGTAGCGGAAGGGCTCGACCGGCAGCGGCTGCAACGCCGGGCGTTCCTCGGCAAACATCTCGGCGACCTGGCGCTTGGTCGTGCCGTGGATGCGCGTGTCGGCCCAATGGCATTCCCAGCGATCGAGGTACGCTTGCGCGTCCTCCATCGTCTCGAAGCGCAGGCCCTTCAGCGGCGTCTTCTGCGCGTGCCCGACGCCCGATTCGACCTTGCCTTTCCGATCGGGATCGCCCACGCGACACGGCAGCGCGACGACGCCGTAGTTCGCCAGCACGTCCCGGTAGAGCGGATTGAGGGTCGGGTCGTACACGTCCGGCTTCAGCACCCCTTCGCGCAGGTTGTCGAGGACGACGACCCGCGCCGTGCCGCCCAGCCGCCGAAACGCTTGCTCATGCAGTTCCGCCCAGGTCCGCGTGCTCGACTTCCACACGAGCAGCCGCACCGATTTGCGCGAGTACCCCAGCGTCAGCACGAAAAGGCGGGTGCGCCGATACTTCCCGCTGACCGGGTGACGCACCATCGGCCCCTCGCCGTAGTCGACCTGCAGTTCTTCGTTATGGAGAGCTCTCCATAATCCGAATTATGGTGAGTGCCGCGTTATGGGAAGCTGCGGCGGAGATCGTGATCTTCCGGAACGATCTGCTGGCAGGGGCGATCGCCGGCTTCCCATATCGGACTATAGCGACTCGAGCCAGGCGATGAGGCCTGACGGCAAGCGCAGGCGTCGACCGGGGACCGCATGGGGCCCGCCTGCGCCTGCGAGCGCCTGTCGTTTCATCTCCAGGTCGGCTTGGACGTACACCTCGGTCGACGTCAGGTCGACGTGACCGAGGAAGTCTTTGACGGTGATGAGCGGGACGCCTGACTGTAGCAGGTGCATCGCTTTGGTGTGGCGAAGCGTATGCGGGCTGATCTTGGGCCGAGCGAGACTCGGCATCGAAGCGGCGGCGCGATGGAGGTGCTTCAGCAGCAAGTACCGCGCACCGTGTCGGGTCAATCGGGCGCCTCGCCGATTTTGCAGCAACGGGCGTGCGTCTCCGGGAGTCCGCCGCTGCGCGGTCAGAAATCGTCGGATGAGACGGGCGGTCTGCGGAAGGAGCGGGCAGAGTCGTTCGCGACGTCCCTTCCCGCGGACGCGCACATAGGCCGGAGCGTCGAAGTGAAAGTCCTGAGGGACGAGGTCGAGGACCTCTTGAATGCGAGCGCCGGTGTCGTACAGCACGGCGAGCAGCACGTAGTCGCGTTCGCCATTGACACCGGAGCGGTCGACTTGTGCGAGGAGATGCGCCAGCTCCTGTTCGCTCAGGTAGCCGAGGACGGGGCGGCTCGTCTTCTTGGTTGGAATCGCGAAAATCGGATGGCAGTGGCTGGCCAGCACCGGCTCGCGTGTCGCGACGTACCGAAAGAAGGTCTGCAGGGCTGCCAGGCGAGCGTTGCGGGTCCGCACGGCATTGCCGCGATGCGTCTCAAGGTCGGCGAGGAACTCCAGCACGGCATCGGCGCTGAGGTCGCTGATCGTGAGCTCGTCGATCTCCCGGTGGCAGCGCATCGAGGCGAAGCGAAGGAAGAGTTTCACGGCATCGCGATAGGCGATCGTCGTGTGAGCGCTGACATTTCGCTCGGACGCCAGATGGCGAACAAAGAAGTCGGTGATCAAGGCGGAGAGCATCGGCAGCCTCACGAGGCCCTCCCTTCGCAAATGAGATGGCCGAAGCGCGCTTGATGGCGACGGGTCACCTCGGCGACGAGGTCTTGCGTCAGCTGCAGATACCGCTGGGAGCTGGTCAAGTCGACATGACCGAGGTACGTCGCGAGGAGTGGCAGCTTCGCCCCAAGGTCGACATTCTGCTCACACCACAACGTGAGGCGCAGCACTGCCCAGGAATGCCGAAGGTCGTGGAGGCGGAGACGGCGGCCACCGCGCACACGAGGAATTCCTGCGAGATCCAGAGTCTGATGAAATGCCCGGCGAAGTGCGGAGGGTCCGTACCGACGACCGGTGGACCGCGGAAAGAACGGCGTCTCCGGATCACGGGGTCCGAGGCGCGCTTGGACGACGCGTCGACATTCTGTAAGGCGTCGGGCGAGATCTGGAGCGACCGGAACCAGGCGCGACTTGCCAAACTTGGTGTGGTGAATCTGCAAGACGCCGGCATTCGGATCGACGTCGGCCAGCGTGAGCCGGAGGACCTCGCCGCGGCGCAGCCCGGTGAGATACAACAGCCGCAGGGCCGTGCCCAGCACCACGTGCCGGATCGGCGATCGGGGGTCTTGGGATAGGTGGTCGCAGGCCTGAAGGAACCGGCGGCCCTCCTCGCGACTGAGCACCCGCGGCACAAACGTGTGCCGTGCAATCGCGAGGAATCTCGGCCCTGGAACCTCCGTGCGCGGGTCTTCCAGCCGCAGGAATCGGCTGACTTCTCTGATGATCGTGAGACGATGGGCGCGGGTCGCATCGGATTCCTTCCCGCGACGGGCGACATAGTCGCGCGCGACCGCCAGTGTGAGAACCGGATCAGACATCGACGCCAGGCGTGCCGTGAGGAAATGATCCAACTCACGGAGCAACCGCGATTCATCGCGGTAGCGATAGCCCATCGCGCGCTTGAGCGCCAGGAATCGCTCGAGCTGCGACGCGAGCGGCGAACCGAACGTCGTGGCGTAGGCGGAAGCCGTCATGCATCCACCTCCGCTTCCGCGATGGCGACCGTGCGGAGATTTGAGAGCTCGATCCGCGCGTAGCCGTACGTCGTGTCAGTGGAGGCGTGCCCCAGGACGTCGGCGATCGTCTTTATCGGATGGCCGGCGGCCAGCAGACGCGTGGCGAGAGTGTGCCGGAACAGGTAGAGGCCGCGGCGCCCAGGTCGATCAGCCAGACCCGCTCGGTGCAGCGCCGCGCGCATGATGGTCGAGAGATTGTTTTCAGCGACAAACGGCTCAAAGGGCGCTCGATGCCTGATGAAGATGGCACGACTGAGAGAGGGCGGACGGCCGTCCCGGATGTACGTACCTGAGGGCATCGGCGACATCCGGAAGCAGCGGCAATACCAGCGGCCGGCCCGTTTTGGCCTGCCGGATCTCAATACATGCCTGGCGCCAATCGAGGTGATCAAGCGTCAGCTGACGAATATCGCACGGCCGCAGCCCGTACCGTGCGGCCAGGAGCAAGACCGCACAATCGCGTCGCCCCACCGGCGTGGATCGGTCCACGGTCGCGACAATGCGCTCGACGTCCTCGTCGGTGAGCACGTCCGGGAGCGTCGCTAACCGATAGTGTCGCGGACGGGGAACCGCATCACTCAGCACCGCGGAGACCAAGTCTTGTGTCGCCGCCCACCGGAAGAACGCACGGAGGCTCGAGCTGTAGGAGCGACGTGGCCGGTCGCCGTCGGCGTTTTCGTAGAATGCACGCACGTGCCGGGGCGCGATCGCCTCGAGCCGCGTGCACTTCGCCTGCTCCAGGTACTGGGCAAACACCGATAGCTTGCGCGCATACTGACTCACCGTGCGACGGGCAAGGCCGCGATGTCGCTGAACGAAGTCGAGGTAGCGGGTCAGGATCTCGCCAAACCAGCCCGGCGCCACCCATGAGGCGGTCCCGACGCGGCGCCGGCAGTGACCGTCATCGTCCGCCTCAATGAAGAGACGGACGGATGCGCGGACAAACCGGCCGTGGCTCCCGCTCGTACCTCGCGTGCGCCGCGCCACGTACCGGCGCACGCACTCATCAGCGATACTCGTCGGGCGAGTCACGCCGCGTTGATCCAGGGTACTGAGTGAATCGCAGCCACTCGTGGAGATGATGCCGGATCGCGTCATCGAGATACTGCTGCTGGCGAAGCCTGCTGCCGATCCGATCGATCCTGGCTTTGTGTGGGGAGCGTCGATAGCGGCCGCGCGCGTCGCCGGAGTACCACGTCGAAAACATCGCTCCTCCTTTCTGCTGGTGGAGGAACGACAATGCACCCGAGACCGGATTATGGAAAGAAGATCAACGGACGACGGCCTCTAACATGGCCGTGATTCCGTCGAGCATCGCCCGCGCGCAGCATAACGCGGCACTCACCATAATCTTCGCCGGGCGCCGTCTCGATCACGACCCGCGCCTCCGGCGTCGTCACGCCGCGCAGCTTGCCGACGAATCGCTTGACGCTCGCGTACTGCGCGGCGAACCGGTGGTCATCGACCAGGTCCTGCCAGATGGCCATCGCGTTCCGGCCTTGACGCACGGCCCGCTCGATGAAGTCGCGATGCGGCTCGCAGGCGCTCGCGGTCGGCGACCGACTGGGTTCACTCTCCGTCGTGACACGCGACGAGTCGGTGGACACCTCGTCCACGGTGGCCGCTTTTGCCGCGCCGGCCGCGTCGTCGACCACGCCGTCGAGGGCCGGTGCTATTGGCGGCGAGTCGGTGGACACCTGCTCACACGCCATGGCCGGGTTCGTCCCCTCGACGTCGGTGGACACCTCCGGCGTAGTGGCCGGCTTTGGCGGCGGCCAGACCCGGGGGCGGCCGCCGCAATCACGCACCGCGATCGCCGCCGCTTTCAGATACACGCTCGCCGTCTCGCGGCGAACGCCCGTGGCTTCCTGAATCCGCCGGAGCGACCAGCCCAATCGCCCCAGCGCCAGCACTTGGTGTCGTTTGTCGTGGTCCAAGACGTTGCTCATCGGAACGTAGGGAACACGCGTTCCCTCGCCGCCGTCAACGTCTCGGTCAGCTAAACGTGGTGGCCGGTTTTGAGGTGTCCATCAGTGGCCGGTTTTGGGTGTCCGCCGAGGACAGCACACCCCAACCGCCTCCCAGCGTCACTGCGGGCCGTGCCACCGGTACTGGGGCTGGTCCCTACCACGGCAACGTCCGCAGCAAGGTCTACCACGCGCCGGGCTGCTCGAACTACGACTGCAAGAACTGCACGGCGGTGTTTGCCATGATGGCCGAGGCGGAGAAGGCGGGCTACCGGGCGGACGCGGCGTGCGTTCGTCGGTGAGGAAGCGCGCCTGAAAGCGCCCTGCTGTCTCGCCGAGTGTGGCCCGCGGCTCGGCCGAGTCGAAATGGTACCGGCCGACGGCGGGGAGGCTCTCCACGAGATGGCGCGCCTTCAGGTGTCCCGATTCCGATTCCACTCGACAGACACCGACTCAACGAACCCTTTTCAACCAGATCGAGCTAAATGTGTCCGGATCCTCGGTGACTGGCTTGAAGATGGGGAGCGTGGCGCGCAAGAACGCCTCATCCCAGTGGCGAATCATCGGGCAGCAGAGTGAGATCTCGAACGATGGATTGAACGCAAGAAACGCCTGAAGCAGCATGGCCTCATGCCAAAACACAGGCCAAGGCGGGGAATCCGGATGCTCGAGAGTCGTCCAGTAGTCAGGCGGGAATGGAATGTTGAAGGGGAAAGGAACATCGTGGATGTGGATGTGCACGCCCGGTGCAAGCGTTGGTAGAACCTCGAGAAACAGATAGGGCACATCACCATCCACGCGAACTGCGTGCGAAGAATCAATGAATAGGATGTCGCCGTCGCGCAGGGAGCCAAAGGTCTCCAATGGCACATCCTGTGCCTCCGAGCGAATCAACTCAATCTCCTCAATGTCTCTCAATCTGGGGAACGGATAAGGCTCAATGCACACAATCTTCGTATCTCGCCCTTGCTCGCGGTTCCGCTTGCGCGCCAGGTGACAGTAACAGGTGGAAAGCCCGCTCCCAACTTCAATGGTAATTGGTTACCGGGGTTGAGCTACTGACGCGGCGCTTGAAGTGCCGTAGCGACCACGGGCTTCGGCGCGCGGAGGAGATCGACGACGAGCGGCACGGCATCGAGGTCTCGGAGATGCGCGGTGCGCAGGACCGAGGCGAGGACCTGTTGCGTGGCGGCCCCCCGGAGCGAGCGATTCCCGCCGCCGGCCATTTTGCGCGTCACGACCGCGGGACGTAAGGCCTGCTCGGCCCGCCAGTTGGTCGCGTCCACGGTCGGGTCGAAGAGAAACGAGAACAGCGCCGGAAACTCCACCGTGAGATGCGCGGCGAACCGTTCGACGTCGGCGACGACACTGGTGCGATCGAGCCGCGCGTCCATCGCGGTGATCAGGCGACCTCGCGCCACGGCCAGGCCGTGCGCGGAGACGGCGCCGGCATGGTACCGATCGCGGAGGGCCAACGCGTGCTGGAGCAGGCCCTGAACCGCGCCGGGGAGTCTCGTGTGCGGATGATCCTGGTGCAAGAGCCTGGCCCGCCGCAACAGATGCGCCAGACAGGTCTGATGCGCGGCGTGGGTGAACTGGCGGTACGGCGCCCAGCCGTCCCGCACGAGCACGCCGCCGAAGTCCGCGCCCAGGATCGAGGCGGCTTCAGGAAAGCCGCGTCCCTTGCGGATCGCATAGACCGTGGTGTCGGGTGTCGCGAACGCCCACAGCCAGTGCAAGCGGCCGCCGACGCGCCACCCCGTTTCGTCCGGGGACACCATCGGACTTCCGCGCACGGTCTGGCACAGCGCGTCGTAGGTGGGCGCGGCCTGGCGCGCGGTGCGATGGAGCGCGCGGACGATGGCACTGCGCGTCAGCGTGAGCCGGAGGCGCTGATGGAACAGCGTGGCGATCTTGCCGAAGGAGACCCCGAACTGCTTATTGAGCGTCACCGCGAACGCGATCGCGTGGGGGCCGAGCTGGACGGCCGCGGCGCCGAGCGCGTCGGACGTTTGCCACGGATGCCGGCCCTGGACGCGACGGTGGCACCGCGTGCAGCGGCCAATGTGGATGCGGAAGTGGCGCACCACGGGTCGGACGGGCGGGAGATCCTCGTGGTACTGATCGGCCACGCGCGTCTCGTGGACGACGCCCCCGCAGTGCGGGCACGCCGGCGGAAGCGGCGCGTCGTGGGTCTCGTCGACCCGAAGCGGCACGGGCCGTTGCCCGTGGCGGCCGTGCGCCGTCCCCGCCTTCCGGCCCGGGCGCCGCGGGTGTCGGGTAAGATCGCCCTTCGAGAACGGCGCCGCTTGTCGCGCGCCCGCGCGCCGCGCCGCCTCCAGATCGTCCTTCAACCGCTCGTTCTCACGGCGCAGCCGGTCGCGCTCGCGTTGCAGATCGGCGCGCTCGCGTTCGACGCGAGCCAATTCCTCGCGCACACGAACGAGATCTCGTCGGGTGCGCGCCAATTCGTCGCGGAGCGTGTCGTCGGTCGGCGGGCGGCGGGCGGCGCGATCGGGCACGCTCCAGTTATGCCAGAACCTGCGTTCTCGTACAAGTACCGGAATATTGGATCGCTCGATAACAATGCGGTAATCAGATACCTTCAATGTATCGGCTTGGCTGCACCTGCCGCACCATCGCATAAAGCGTGAACGCATCCACCTGCGGGTAGCCGAGACCGTAGCCGGCACCGACTAGAGATTGGTAAGGCGGCAGGGTTAGAAATTCGCTCAGATAGGAATCCCGAAGTTCTTTCAGCCGACGTTTCATCACCTCGAGTTCATAGACCACGCCCTTCAATGAACTGGGTTTGGCCCACCTCGGTCGGGTCTTGCAAAGCGCGAACTCGCTTGGCAGCGGCGAGTAATAATCACTGCGCCTGGCGATACTGAAACCGCAGCGCTCGCACGAGGCGCGGAAGCATCGGAGTGCCTGGCGCTTGAGCATTCGCAACTGCCGCCAAACACTACTCGGGAGGCTGCGTTTGAGCAGAGCTTTCACGGAATACGGTCTATGTGGCTGATCCCGGCCGTGTTGCTTCATTGGAACAGGCGCCACGTGCTCATTCTGGGAGCCGTGACATCAATACGGGTGCGGTTTCCAAGAATTCGAGCCTGCGAGAACCGCCAGCGGTTGTGCAGCAGATACCCGCCACGGTCCTGCGCCCATCCGAGGTGAGCTTGACGGCCGTGCCCGGACACCGCCCGCGCACGTGTCAGTTGCAAACCACCGTCCCGCTGTGAGACAGCGCGCATTATTGCACGGTGTGGGCGGGGATTGTACAGAGACGAGCTGCGACCCGCCGTCGCGGCCAGCGTCACACCCTCCGGCCCACCGGGCGGCTGGCCGCTGCGGACCGGTCAACGGGACATTCGCAGAGGCGACGAGGATCTGCTTTACGAGCTTGGAGCAGTGGAACGTAGCCGAGACGGGTTGGCCCTTGCCAACGCCCCTCATCTTCATGCGGAATCCGCAGAGAGTGCTTCCTCAGGCGTGCATCCGCAGCCTCCGCTGCGAAGCCGACAGGGGCGATCCGAAAGGCGCTGTGCCTACCCTCGATCGGACCTTCAGTGGCAGCGTGACGCAGTAACTTCTGCAGATGCGTCGCTTTCTGCAGGAGTCCGGACTGATTCGTGTGAATGCGGTTCGACACCCAGACGGTGGGTTTGAGGAACCTGGGTAGCGACCTGGGCGGCGGCGAGGGTGGGGTTGGCGCCGATCTCGGCGACCATCCTCAGCCATCGTCTTCCTGGGGCGGGAGCGCTCAACTGGCCAGGCATCGGGGCGACGGAGTGCCGCTCCCGTCGATTCGCCGGACTGAGGACGTGTGTGGAAATGATATACTGCAGTCTGTGTATATCCACACGAGGAGGACGTTTCATGCAAGTCGCGAAGTGGGGGAACAGTCTCGCCGTTCGGCTGCCCGCCGCGGTCGTCGAGGCGTTGGAACTGAAGGAAGGCGATCAGATCGAGATCGTCGTCGCCGGCGATCGGGCGTTCGGCGTGAGTCGGGACCGGCGGGCGGGAAGGGCCATTGAACGCCTTCGGCGACTACGCCGCTCCCTCCCCGAGGGCTTCACGTTCGACCGTGAATCGGCGAACGAACGATGAGCCACAAGGTCTTCCTCGATACCAACATCCTCCTGTACACCATCGGGCAGGACGATGTGCGGACTCCCGTTGCTGAGGCACTGGTCCAGCAGGGTGGCATTGTCAGCGTCCAGGTCTTGAATGAGCTGGCTTCAGTTGCGCATCGCAAGCTCAAGATGTCGTGGCAGGACATTGCGCGGGCGCTGGGCGCGCTGAGGATCCTGTGCCCATCAGTGGTGCCAATGACCGTAGCGACGCATGACGCAGCGCTCCGACTGGCGATGCGCCACGGGTTTCACATCTACGACGCTCTCATCGTCGCGGCTGCCCTTGAAGCGGACTGCGGCACGCTCTACTCGGAGGATATGCAATCCGGCCAGGTCATCGGCGGCCGCCTCACCATCCGGAATCCCTTTGCCGCGTAAAGGGTCGCGGTGTTACACCTCTTTACCTGACGGAACGGACCGGTTGAAGCGGGGAGGTTCTTTGATGTTGGGTTGATTGACACCTCGACTCCGAGCGGGATGACCCCAACCCCACGAGCCAGAACCCGAAATGTGACCCGACCGCGCCCGAACATCTGCGTCAGATCTGGCCGAGAGAGTGACCATGGGGCGACGACGGTCCGCTCGGACCGGCCATCCCGGCCTTTTCGCGGCATGCCCTCGAGGGCATGCACGGTTCACATATCGAAAGACGGCCTCTTCACCTCTGTCCCTGCTCGAAGGCGACGACACGGCCTGAACCCGCGGCGTTGTCGGGACCACCATGAGGACACTCCCCGAGCCGCGACGACCGCGGCGGCGCCAAACGGGCACGCCTGCCCCTCCACCGCGCGGCGTCCGGCATGATTGCCTGTCACCGCGCGACCTGCGCCGCGAGGGTCCTCACCCGGGACACGAACGCCGACCTGGCTCGCGCGGTCGGCGCCATGCGAGGATGTCCGCCGAGGCGGCACGGCTTTGCGACGGCGGCGCGGCGCGGGACGGCTCGACTGCCGAGGATCTGGCGAAAACCACCCGTCCCGGTCGGCTTCGTGTCAGGATAGGCTTCGATTTCCTCCGTGATCTCCTTCAGGCAGGAACCACACCTATGATTCGCTCGACACGGATTGCCGCCGCTGTTGCCCTGTGCGTCCAGGTCGTTTCCCTTCCCGTTGCGGCCCAGTCCCGGCCCGCGTCTCGCTCCCCTGAATACGCCGCGCTCCAGCACCGCCTCGCAGCTGGATGGAATACCTGGAACACGAGGTCAGTGTTGTCGCACGTCCTTCTGCCCGACGGATTCGCCGTTAACCTGGGCATCAAGGAGTACGCGCAGGGCGGCTACCTGAAGGAGGCCCTCATTGGCCGGATGGCGCCCGGCGATGAGCAGATTACCGCTGGCCTCCACGCCTACGACGGCAGCTATACCGACCTCACGCTACGGTGGCGGGCGATCGAGGTGCGAGTGCAGTCGGCGACAATTGACGGCGAGCTCGTCGTGCTGGTGACATCCTCCTTTGCCCAGCGGCGAACGCCGCTGCTGGTCGTGGAGTCCGGCTTCCTGTGGAACCGCAGGGGCGAGCTGGTGTCGGAGGGTGACGTCCTGGTGGGCCGGACGGTGAATCGGACAACTCGCGTCTACGGGACGAAGAAGGGCGTGGCGGAACCGTACGTGTCGGCGCAGACGCCTTACCTAGCCATGCCGCTGGACGGCCCGCTCGGCATCTCGACCGGGAGGAAGAGGAGCATCGAGGAGATCCAGGTCCTGGTCGCCGATCATCGGAGGAAGGCGGAGGAGCAGATCACACGGTTCGGTAGTGAAGCCGACGTCGCCCGCGCCATCCAAACCGTGCTGGCCTGGGACACGATCTACGATCCCCTGAACGATCGGGTCGTCTCGCCGGTCAGCCGGATCTGGAATCTCGGGTGGGAGGAAGGGAATGTCGGCGAGCAGTCGAACGCAGGCGAGGCGCGTCAGTACCTCGGCCTGGTCCTGTTCGGCTGGGACACGTACTTTGCCGCCCTGATGGCGTCGCTCGGAGACAAGGAACTGGCCTACGCCAACATTGTCGAGGTCACCAGACAGCGGACGGCTGCCGGCTTCGTGCCCCAGTGGTACCGATCGCTCGGCGCCGGCATCAGAACCGAGGACCGATCGGACCCGCCGATAGGCTCGATCGTGGTCCGGGAGGTCTTTCGGCGCCATCGTGATCGCTGGCTGCTCGCTGAGGTCTTCGACGACCTCCTCGCGTGGAACCGGTGGTGGCCAAAGGCACGTCTGAACAAGGGGTTTCTCTCCTGGGGCTCGATCCCCTACGAGCCCGTGGTCGGCTTTCCATGGGAGACCCGCGGGGTCGACGATTGTTTCGGGGCCGCGCTCGAGTCGGGGATGGACAACCTGCCCGCCTACGACGACATCCCGTTCAACAAGCAGACGCATCTGCTCGAGGCGGCCGACGTCGCGCTGATGTCGCTCTATGTTGCCGACTGCGACGCTCTATCAGAAATCGCCGGCGTCTTGGGCCGCGCCAGGGAGGAAGTTGAGCTACGGGACCGCGCGGCAGCCTTCCGCGGGAAGCTGGGCGAGCTGTGGAGCGAGAAGGACGGCATCTTCCTGCTTCGGCGCACCGACACGAACCAGTTCGTTCGACGCCTGTCCCCGATCTCCTTCTACCCCCTGCTCGCCCGAGCCGCGACCAGGCAGCAGGCCGAGCGCATGATCCGAGAACACTTCGACAACCCGAAGGAGTTCGGGGGCGACTGGATCATCCCGGCGACGGCTCGAGACGACCCGGCGTACAAGGACAACTACTACTGGCGGGGGCGCATCTGGCCGCCGATGAACCTGCTCGTCTACCTCGGGCTGCGCAACTACGATCTGACGAAGGCACGCGCCGACCTGGCGGAAAAATCCAAGAGGCTCCTCATGGCCGAGTGGCTCGGCAAGGGCCACGTCCACGAGAACTTCAACGCCGACTCGGGCGATGGGGATGATGTGACGAGTAGTGACCGCTTCTACCACTGGGGAGGCCTGCTCGGTATCCCGATCCTGATGGAGAAGGGCCTCCTGCCCGGATCGGAAACGCCTCTTCGGGTGCGTTGACGGACGGGACGTCGTTCCGCTGTGCCAGGAGGCGGAAGACGTCTGCGCGTTGGCGCTTCTCCAAGGGAAGTTCCTTCGTGAGCCGCCACGACACGTGCGTCGAAGTCATGTTCATCGGGAGAGTCTCCAAGCCGCCGGATACCTGCGGCGTCATCTGCATCGGATGCGGGGCGGGCTTGTGCGCCAAACCGGGCCGAATGTCCCAGGCCCCGACTTTGCCCGGGACCACTGGCCTGGGCGAAGTCGTACCATCTCAGGAGGGGCTTCATGATCACCGAGCGGAGCCGTCGACGATTTCTGCACACGATTGGGGCCGCGGGTGTTGCGGCTGCGTTCCCGAGCATCAGGAAGGCCGCCGGATACCGGGGAGATCCGATCCTCGCCGGCCAGGACAGGAGCATCCCCACGGGCCGAGAACAGAGGTTTGCCGCCACCTGGGAATCCCTCGCGCAGTGGCAGACGCCGAAGTGGTTCAACGACGCGGTGTTCGGGATCTACTGGCACTGGGGGCCCTATTCGGTGGCGGGCTTCGGGTACAGCTGCTGGTATGGGAGCAGTATGTACGAACCGGACGCGGGACCCGACTACCGGGGCGGGGACTGCTACAAACACCACGTCGAGGTGTGGGGCGATCCGTTTACCCAATTTGGGTACAAGGACTTCATCCCGCTGCTGACGGCAGCGAAGTGGGATCCGGACAACTGGGCCAGTCTCTTCAAGGAGATCGGCGCCGACTTTGCCGGGCCCGTCGCGGAACATCACGACAGCTTCTCGATGTGGGATTCGAAGGTCACGATGTGGAACGCCCTGAAGATGGGCCCCCGTCGGGACATCGTCGGCGACATCGCCAGGGCCCTGAATGCGCAGGGCGTGACATTCATCGTCACTTTCCACAACAACGGCTGCAATAACTGGAACTACTTCAACGGGGGACGCACAGGTTGCCCGGAAGGCGTGGACGTCAACAACGTCGATTACTACGGGCTCTACGGCGAGCCCCATGATTCGCCGGGCGCCCGACACCGAATGTGCGTCAAGTTCTACCAGAAGGCGGTAGAAGTCATCGACAAGTACAACCCGCAGATGATCTGGCTTGAGGGGTGTATGGACGAGGAGATCGTTACCGCCTACATGCCGACGCTCATGGCCCACTACTTCAACAGGAGCCAGATGCTGAACCAGGGCGTCGTCGTGACGCACAAGAACAAGGAACTGCCTCTCGACTGCTCGCCGCTTGATTTCGAAGGCGGCGGCATGGAAACGCCGGACCCGCGAAGATGGCAGACCGACGTACCTTTGCCGGGCTGTTCCTGGGCCTACGAATACACCATCACGATGACGCCAGCCGATATCGAGAAACACGCGACGGCCCTCGTGGCGAGCATCGTCGACCGGACCAGCAAGAACGGGGTGACCTTGCTGAGTATCGGCCCTCGCGCCGACGGAACCCTCCCCGAGTACCAGGTCGAGATGCTGAAGAAGCTCGGCGCGTGGATGAAGGTCAACAAGGAAGCGCTTTACGGAGCCACGCCAGCGCCATATTCCAAGTGCGGCGTCCGCGTCTGGAAGGCCGGCACGATACGGTTTACCGCGAAAGGTGAGTATTTGTACGCCATCGAGCTGAACCCGCCGACCACGCGTGAGGTAATCACGGGCCTGAGACTGGCACCCGGGGCCGTCGTCGTGATGCTAGGCGTCAACGAGAACCTGCCCTGGCACCAGGAGGGCACCGACGTGGTCGTCGACAAGATACCCGACCGACTGCCGTGCCAATATGCGTGGTCGTTCAGGATACGAACGGCCGACGTGATCGCCTCGTGAGACGCGCTCGCCTCACCCGAGTCGGGTAAGCCCGTGGGGTGATGTGGGAGTGCCACCGCACGATCGAGATCGCGCGGTGTTGGAAAGCCGGAGGAACGCGAGGTGAACGGGGCGGACGTTGCCCGGCCTGCATTCAGCGGTTGTAGTAGACCTCTTCCATCAACGTCCAACCGTTCTGCCCGGGCAACGGGACCTGCAGAGGATCGGTCACTGCCAGCCACTCCCTGTTCCGCGGCTCGGCGGCCAGGCGACTCATGTCTCCCTCGTAATCGGTCCCGTCGGTACTCGTAGTAGCCGAAGAGATAGCACTTCCCGTCGTCGAGCTGGCGCAGATGAATGGAGAAGTTCCTCATGTGGTACTTGGAGAGGAGATCGCGAACGCCTGGGTTCGAGGCCGCATGCAGCGCCTTGTACTCAGCGATCTTCTCCGGCCTGATGCCAATGACCATGCCGACCCGCCTGACCGGAGAAGGGGAGCATCCGGCAGCGGCCGCGACCGCGACGAGAAGCGAAAGCAGCCCGCAGAGGCTCTTCA
Source organism: uncultured Acidobacteriota bacterium (assembly GCA_963701315.1). Classification (GTDB taxonomy): domain Bacteria; phylum Acidobacteriota; class Vicinamibacteria; order Vicinamibacterales; family Fen-181; genus FEN-299. The sequence goes on from OY969603.1 coordinate 233,844, forward strand.
TTGACACTCTCATTTCTTCCATGACGTCCCAATTCGACCGGATCGGGTTTGGCCCCGGATGCCACGCAAGGCGAGCGCGCGGATTGTAGCACTGCCGCTCACTGGTGTGGGTCATGGCAGCAGGTCGATGTCAACGCTGCTCAGGAAATACGGAGCGCTCCCCGGCGGCGCGCGCATTCGGAGGCGGCCGGGTGACCGCCTGCTACCGGTATCCTGGTCGCTAGCCGGCGACCCGGACCTCGAGTCGATCGTGCGCGCGTCGGCGAGGCACTGGTTGCCGGTCCAGCTCGTCGTCGGTGCCTTGGCTGAGCTGCTCGCAGACCCCTGGCCGGCCGCCGCCACCGTCACCATCGTCGAGCGCGATCGCAACGTGCTCTTCATCAGGGAGGGTGACGACGGGGGAACCAAGGGACAAAGGCGCTCGTCCTCGCCTGGTACGCGCGGAACGCCGGATTGCTCGCCATCCTCGCCTCGAGCATCGGGATGCCGGACACGAACAGCAGCAGACCGCCGATCGTCAGCGGGCTCACGAGCGCCCAGACGCCGTGCGGGATCGAGAGCGCGACCAGGAACGGCCCCCACCAGAGGAGCGCCTCGCCGAAGTAGTTCGGGTGCCGCGTGTAGCGCCAGAGTCCGGTGTCGAGCACGAGGCCGCGTCTGGACGGGTCGCGCACGAAGCGCAGCAACTGCGCGTCGCCAACCGCCTCGAAGATGAGGCCGACGGCCCAGACGAGCACGCCGGCCGCGTCGAGGGGGCCAAGCGGCCCGCCCGGCTGTCGCACGGCCAGGAGGACGGGCGCCGAGATCACGAGCACAATGGTCCCCTGCAGGACGTAGATCTGCAGGAAGCTGCGCGGGACGAAGCAGCGCCCCCAGCGCTCCCGCCAGACCCGGTAGCGCGGGTCCTCTCCCCGGCCGCGGTTGCGTCCCCCGATGTGGGCGCCGAGGCGCAGACCCCAGGCCGTCACCATGGCCGTCAGCAGCAGTTGCCGGGGGTGGCCGGAGCCGTGGGAAAGAGTGGCCGCCCAGGCGCCGATGGCGAACATCGGCCCGTAGGCGATATCGGCGATGCTGTTGTCACCCAGGCGGAGCGAGAGCAGGAAGACGCCGGCCATCGCGAGATAAACCGCGCCCGCGGCAGCACCGACGACCGCCGACAGCGTGGGTTCCATCCCGAACACCCCGTTCTATCCGGTCAGCCGGCGCGCGATGACGTGCCCGGCCAGCGAGACGGTTCCCGTCAGGACCGCTCCCCAGGCCATGTCCACCAGCGCCACGGCCGGGGGCCAGTCGCGCAGCGTCGCCCAGTTGGTGAGATCGTAGGTCGCGTAGGCGACGAGCCCGAACAAGGCGCCGAACAGGGCCGTGCGCGCCGCGGAACCCTGCTGCGACCCGGGAAGCACCACGAAGACCTCGACCCCGACGAGGAAGATGCCGTAGAAGACGAACGCCGGTGTCCATTTCACCGTCGGGCTCATCAGGTGCGCGAGCGCCCTAGCGTAGAACCCCTTGGCGACGACACCCAGCCAGATCATGTCCAGCCCGAAGAACACGACCGCCATCAGGGGGTAGAGCAGGAGAGACCGAGCGAATGCCATCCCCGTGCCTCCTTGTGTCGGGGTCCGTCGCGACCGTCGGCAGTGTAGCAGAGTCTGCCGACTCCGCCCCGGCTACCGTGCCGTGCCCCCGCGTGCTCTTCTGCCTCCGCCCGCTTCCCGATCGCGTGGAGCATCCCCGCGAAGACGTACTGGTGAACGGGCCAGAGCGCGTACCAGGTACAGGTGGCCCAGGAGCCCGGCGGGATCGAACAGCGCGGTCTGCCGGATCCGTGTCCCCGCCTTCCCTCGGGCTCACCTCGAAGATCAGCCGCGCCCGGCCGGGCAGGCGCATTTCCGCAGCAAGCCCCCAGGCGGTCTGGTTCGCAGGCCTCGACCCGCCACCAGTCAACGGCATCACCGGGTGTCAGGCGTTCGGGGTCGCGGCGACCGTGCCGAAGGCCCACGCCACCCGACAGCAGATCGAGCGCGCCCCCGCAATCGCACAACCAGCCGGCGTAGTACCAGCCCTGTCGCCCGCGCGTCAGCCACCGGCGCCGGGCCGGTAGACAAACAACGCTCTGCGTTCTCAGACGGTGCTCACTCGCCAGTGAGGTGCCCGTTGCGTCTGGCTTGACCCTTTTCTTGGCGTTGATCCTCAGCCGGCCAGCGAGTCAACGGAAGGCACGCCGCCCGCGATGCGCCGCCGATCTTCTCGGACGGTGGCACGTGGCACGCCCGGGGCTCTCGATTCCGGCAGCGGTCAGCCGCCGCCCAGCCCCCGCTTAGCCGCCGCGGCGTTACCGGTTGTCGCCCGTTCCCCGGTAGGCGCCGCGCGTGGCGATCGCCCGCAGCATGCCGCGGAAGATGAACGCGTGTGCCGGCAGCAGCGATACCCAGTACAAGAGCCCGAGCAGGCCGCGCGGATCGAAGAGCGCCGTCTGGCGAAGGCGGGCAGGCTCCCGGCCGGCCGCCGGCAGGACGTCGAACTGCAGCCAGGCGCGGCCGGGCATCTTCATCTCCGCGGCAAGCGTCAGCCGCCTATCGGCGTTGAAGGCAACAACCCGCCAGAAGTCCACGGCGTCCCCGACCTCGCAGGTTTCGGGATCACGCCGGCCCCGCCGCATCCCGATTCCTCCCGCTAGGCGATCGGCCCAAGCGCGCAGGCGCCAGAGCGGGTTGGCGAAGTAGTAGCCGTTCGGACCGCCAATTCGCCTGACCGGCGCAAATGCGTGCGCCGGGCTCACGCGCAGGGGAGCCTCGCGGTGGTCCAGCAGGCAACCCGACGCCCGGAGCGCCGTCAGCGCAGCCCCGGCGTCAGGCCCCGCGGTTTCCGCAAGCAGCGCCTCGACTCGCTCGGCACGCTCGCCAATCGCCTCGGAGACCGCTTGCGCCAATCCCCGCGGCGTCACCGGGTATCGCCGCGCGGGCGCGGGGTCGGACACCACCGTGCGATTGCGCATCCCGTCAATCAGCCAGCGGCCGACGTTAGCGTAAATCGGAGTGACGAGCCGAAGCCACAGGCTCGACAGGCGCGGAGTGAGGAGCGGCAGCCGAATCAGCCACCGCCCCAGGCCTCGCTGGCGCGCGTATTCGTGCATCATGTCGCCGTACGACACCACGTCGGGCCCGCCGATCTCGCACACCAGGCTCGCGGCTGTTTCCTCCGCCGCCGCCGCCACCAGATAACCCAGCACGTCCTCGACGGCAATCGGCTGCGCCTTCACCGACACCCATTTCGGGCAGATCATGACCGGCAGCCGTTCGACGAGCGCTCGGACCATTTCGAACGACAAGCTGCCGGCGCCGATCACGATCGACGCGCGCAGCTCGACGACCGGCACCCCGGAGGCGCGCAGCATCTCGCCCGTCTCGTGGCGGCTCCGCAGGTGAGGCGACAAGTCATCCTGGCCATCACCCAGCCCGCCCAGGTAGACGATCCGGCGGACGCCCGCAGCGGCGGCCGCCGCTCCGAAATGGTGGGCCGCTTCCCGGTCCGCATCCTCGAACGATCCCGAACTACCCATCGAGTGCACGAGGTAGAAGGCGACGTCGATGCCCACCATCGCCGCGGTGAGCGATGCCTCGTCCAGGCAGTCCCCCTGCACCACTTCGGTAGTCGAACAGACCCTCGGCCGGAGCCGCTCCGGATGGCGCGCGAGGCACCGTACCCGATGTCCGCGCTTCTCGAGAATGGGAAAGAGCAGGCCACCGATGTAGCCGGTGGCCCCCGTCAGCAGGATGGACAAGGAGGGCATGGTCGCCTCGCGACCGACGCGCCCTACTTGGCGGCCGGCAGCAGAACCGTGTCGATCACGTGGATCACACCGTTGCTCGTCTCGATGTCCGTGCTCACGACCTTGGCGTTGTTCACCATCACGTTGCCGCTCTTGACGGTGATCTTCAGCGACTCTCCGTTCACCGTCTTGGCCGACTTCATCTTGGTCACCTGGCTCGCCATCACCTTGCCGGAGACAACATGGTAGGTCAGGATGGCCCGCAGCTTCGCCTTGTTCTCCGGCTTCAGCAGGTCAGCCAGCGTGCCGGCGGGAAGCTTGGCGAACGCCGCATCGGTTGGCGCGAACACGGTGAACGGGCCGGCGCCTTTCAGCGTCTCCACGAGGCCAGCCGCCTGCAACGCCGTGGCGAGCGTCGTGAACGAACCTGCCGCCACCGCCGTGTCCACGACGTCCTTCTCCTGGGCGAACGCCGAGGCGCCCACCAGCACGATGCCCGCCACCGCCACTGCCATCGATTTGTTCAACTTCGTCATTGTCGGTCTCCCCGCCGCGTTGCGGCGACTGATTGTCATGTTGAGGCCCGGGGACCGCTCCCTGGCGTTCCCTTCGGCCAGTTGCATGTTTGATTCTAGAGCATATTAATTTGACTGCAAGTGATATTCTATCGATAATAAAGTTGCTTTGACTGAGGAGCACATCTGCGACCAGTTCTTGACTGTCGCTCAAACTGGAGGCGGGAGATGCTGTCAGACACCCTGTCGAACGGACTGAAGGCCTACGGTATTGGCGACAAGATGCGGGCGCTGAGGCTCCGCAAGAAGATGGGCCTTGTAGAGCTCGGGCAGCACACCGGACTCTCGCCGGCGCTGCTCTCGAAGGTCGAGCGCGGGAAGATGTTCCCGACGTTGCCCACGCTGTTGCGCGTGGCGCTGGTGTTCAGCGTTGGCCTCGACTACTTTTTCGGTGCGGGACAGAAACGGCCGGCGCTGGCCGTGGTTCGCGCGGCCGACCGAGAATCGTTCCCGGATCGGCCGGGGGCGCGGCAGCCCGCATACCGGTTCGAGTGCCTCGACTACCCGGTCACCGAGCGGCGCCTCAATGCCTACTTGGCGCACTTCGAGCCGTTGAGCGCCGATGATGCGCAGCCGCACCAGCACGAAGGGGCGGAGATCGTCTATGTGATCTCGGGGACGCTGGCAATCACGGTGGGAACTGACGAACACGTGCTACGCGACGGGGATTCGATTTACTTCGATCCCTCGCCGCTGCATCGCTATCGCCGCATGGGGAAGAAGACGTGCACGGCCGTCGTGGTGACGACGGCGTGACGTGCCGGGGAAGGGCACGGTCCGGCTCCCCCGCCCGGCGAGGACCAGCAATGAGACGGACTCATCTTAACTACTTGCTTTACCAGGCCGGCTGGTTCGCCTGCGTTCTGGGTGCCGCCGGCGGGCATCCCTGGACCGGGCTCGCGTTCGCCCTCGCACTGACGGGCGTGCATCTGGCGTTGTCGCGGGAGCGCGCCCTCGAATCCCGCTTGGTACTGCTGGCGGTCGCCGTTGGAGTGCTCGTCGAGTTCTTCCAAATCACAGCGGGCACGTACCGCTTCTCGGCGGGAACGCTGGTCGACGGGCTCGCGCCGCTCTGGCTGCTGGCGATGTGGGGCCAGTTCGCCACGACGTTCAGGTACAGCATGCGGAGCGTGATGACGCGGCCGATCCGAGCGGCGCTGTTCGGCGCGGCCGGGGGCCCCGTTGCCTTTCTGGCCGGGGCGCGTCTTGGTGCGGTGACGCTTCTTCCCCCGCTTGCCTCCGGGCTGGTGCGCCTGTCGATTGCCTGGGCGATCGCGCTGAGCGTCCTGGCGGCCGTGGCGCGCCGCGAGCTTTCCGCTGAGGCACCGGCGCCGCGCTACCGCGGCGACGATCGCCGCTGAGCGGTACTCTCGTACTGCGGATCCGATAACGGGCGGTTGACACCATTCACGCACATCAAAAGGAGAAGAGAGAATGGCGGAGACGATCAAGATCGGGATCATCGTCGGGAGCACGCGACCGGGCAGAAAAGCCGCGGTGGTGGCGAACTGGTTTCACGAAATCGCGAAGAAGCGCACGGACGCCGAATTCGAACTTGTCGACATCCAGGAGTTCGACCTGCCACTTCTGGATGAACCAGCGCCGCCGTCGATGGGCAAGTACAGCAAACCCCACACCAAAGCCTGGGCGGCCAAGATCGACTCGCTGGACGCGTTCGTCTTCGTCACCCCCGAATACAATCACGCGACTTCCGGCGCCCTGAAGAACGCGATCGATTTCCTGTACCGCGAATGGAACAACAAAGTCGCGGGATTTGTGGGCTACGGCGGCGCGGGTGGGGTTCGCGCGATCGAGAACTTGCGCCTGATCATGGGGGAGCTTCAGGTAGCCGACGTGCGGGCGCAGGTGACGCTGTCACTCCACCGTGATTTCGCGAACTTCACGGCCTTCAGGCCGGGACCGCACCATGAACCAACGGTCAATGCGATGCTCGACCAGGTGATCGCGTGGGGCAGAGCACTGAAGACTCTGCGGAAAGGCTCGGAGCAGGAACTCGGATGAAAGGCAGGAAAGAAGGAAACCGCGTGCTGGGTAAACAACATCAGGATCAATACCTGGAGATGGCGGAAACTCTTGTAACGGACCAACGGCTTCCGGCTGGGCCGTCCTGGCGACCGAAACAGGACGTCTTCGATCTCCAGTTCCAGATTCTTGTTGGCCGGGATGCGGATGGCGTAGCCCACACCGCGTGGCTCCAGCGCCTCGTAGATCGCCGGCCGCGCGAAGGCGGCATTGGCGCGGAACGCGACGCGCTGTCTTTCGGCCTGCTGGCGGTCAATCTCCGGCAGGAACAACTCGTCCCAGTCGTCGGCGCTGGAGACGTTGCCCGACCGCAGCTTGGCGGCGAGGCAATCGCCGTGGTCGTTGAACAGGAACAGTGGGTGATAGCAGCCCGCCTCGAAGTGACCGTTGTAGGCACTGCCTTCCTGCTGCCCATGCACCGGGCTCTCGCTGGAATCCATGTCGAGCGCGACGCGGTCGGAGCGGTCGAACGAATCGACCTGTCCGATCAGCCCGCGGTTCACGGTCATCAGCCCGACGAGGTTCTCCTCGCGCGTGAGTCACTCGGTCTCGAACCAATGCAGCGTCGAGGTCAGCGCCGCACTCCGGTCCCAACGCTTCGACGAACCAATGAGGCGGAACGTGGGGTCGGTCGAGAGACGCGCCGCGTCGTTGAGGTCTTCGTCGCCAGCCAAGCGGCTGTACACCGGCTGCCGCAGGAGATCGGGTAACTGGAATTGCGTGTTCAGTCCGCGGCGAGAGTCGCTCAGGTGCTCGGCCATGATCGCCTCCAGGCCGAGGCGTTCATCCAACTCGCGGACCAGGATCAAGCCGGCATCCCAGGTGACGTGTGATCCCTGAAACGCGACCTTCAGAAGGCCGTTGAAGGTCAACTGAAAGCGCTTGGGTTCTTTCTCACCCACAGGGTGTCACCTTTTGGCGCGGGGTTCCTCGCGTCCGCGCCCAGGGAAATCAAAGCGCGACGCTTGTTCTGCGGGGGAGAGTACCACGACCAAATCGGAAATCCGGGCGCAAGGGCTTGGTGGGCCGCACCGGGTCGTAATGGTCGATGAAGGTATCGAAGCGGACCTGCTGCTGGAGCACGTTGGCCGCGGCGGGTCTCCTCGCCTCGTGCTTGAGCGTCAGGTGCATCCGCTCGTGGCGCCCATTCTGCTCCGGGTGTCCTGGTTTGATGCGTTCGATCTGGATGCCGAGCCGCAGCCACCACACGGCTAGGCGGCTCAGGCCGTAGAGGGCAAACGGTGACGCGAAGGGCACGCCGTTGTCGGTGCGAATCACCTGCGGCAGCCCAAAGTCCTTGAAGGCGCGCTCAAACACCGCGAAGGCATAGGCTTCGCGGTGCGCGAGGTCGGCGGTCAACGTAGCCGTGGTACCGAGTTGAATCGGCTGACCAGGGGTCACGTCGTGCGCTGCCACTTGGAGCACGCGTGGCACCGGGTTGGGGCAGGGAGGCAAAAGGCAGTCCCCGCCGGCGCGCTCGCTGACAGCTGCATCTGGCGGGACGTGGGCGTCGCGCCCATGCACGTGGACGTCCTTACCTGCTGTGAGGTCACGGCTTCACATCCGCGTCGTCGTCGTGCAGCGTCCTCCCTTCGCGGACGACCGGGTAGAACCGGCCGAGCAGCAGGTTGTCCAGAAGGATCAGGACCCCGAAGCCGATGAACCCCCAGGCCGGGTGGGTGAGTATCCCCAGGCCGATCCCGAGTGCGAAGTAGGCGATCACACGCAGCGCCAGATAGCCGTTCATTTCTCGTCCTCCGTGGAGGCGTTGACGTCCCCGTTGCCCGTTCCGGCCGGTTCACCAGACGATTGCGCCCACTGGCCCAACTCGTCGAGCGCCGCACTCACCAGTGTCCCCAGTCCCCGCGCTACGGGCGGTGACAACTTGGTCCCCAACTCCACCGAAGCGGGCTGAATGCCGAACAGGACCGTGCGTTCCGGAAACTCGTCGAGGAGCCGCAGGTCCTGCAGCAGCGTCTCGAGGCCCAGGTCGTGGACCGTACGCGGCATCGCCCCCGCGAGGCCGCCGCGAAGGTCCAAACGCACGACGTCGCCAGGCCGCCCGCCGACGTCCACCGCATCGAGCACCATCAGGCCGTCGCAGCCCGCCACGGAGGCGAGCAGCTGTGGCCCCGCCGTCCCTCCGTCGACCATGCGCACGCCGGGCGGCAGCGCCTCCGACCGGCCAATCTCCACGAGCGCGTGAATCCCAGCCCCGTCGTCCGAGAGAATCGGGTTTCCGATCCCGAGCACGACCAGATCTCGGATGCCTCCCTTCACCGAGCCGCCGTTCTTCCTCGTCACCGTCATTGGCTGCCGCCGGTATGGCAGTCCGAGCACAGCACGCCCTTCCACGCGTCCCCGACGTTGCCCGGATGCTGGAACTCGAGGCCGTTGGGCAGTGTGGCCGACATCATCCTTCCGGACGGCCCCTGGGCCCCGATCGTGTGACACAAGTTGCAGTCGAACCCGATCGTCCGGCCGTCGGCGCTCTTGTGGTTCCCGTCGTGACACCGGAAGCAGCCCCGGTCGTTCATGTGCGTCTGGTAGTTCGTGTAGGTGTCCCACCGCGCGTTCAACGCCGGGAAGGCCGACCGGTCGTAGATGCCCTGGATCGCGGTGACCGCCCGCGCCAGCGACCGGGCCTTCGAGGACGCGACCTGCGGATACTCCTGCGCGTAGAAGCCGTCGATGGCCTTCGCGATCTCGGCGTGGGCCGCGTCGGTGCTCGTGAAGCGTTTCGACAGCACCGCCACCGCCTCGCGCCGGACGTACGGGAGGCTGGGGTCGATCCTCCCGCCGGCTAGCGCGTCGTCCACCATTCGCGTGGGCGGCCCGAGGAAGTGCGCCGGGCGGTTATGGCAGTCGATGCAGGCCATCACGAGCGGATTGGACGTCGTGCCGCTGTCCGCATCGGGCGGCAACTTCGGCACCTCGCCCGAGGTGTAGACAGTCGCGGCGCCGGTTGCCGGGTCGATGGCGCGTACCCACGGGATTTCCTGGCGCTGCCGGTTCGCCGCGACGTACTCGACCTTGCCGACGACGTGCCAGTGGATGCCGAGCGGGTGCGCCCCGTCCGAACGGCCGCTGCCGACGAGCACCATGAGGTCGATCTCCCATCGGCTGTTCTGCTCGTTCGACATGAAGTGGATCTCGCGTCGCTGCGAGCCGCCGTAGAAGGTCGGCGGCCAGTGACAGCGCTCGCATCCTTCCCGAACCGGACGCAAATAGTGCAGCGGCGTGGGGATGGGGCGCGGGTACTCGTTGCTCACCTGCGAGTACAGCTCTTCGAGCCCTCGCAGCTTCGCGTTGAACCAGCCCGTGGCGCCCGCGCCGATGTGGCACTCCGCGCACTCGACGTTGGCGTGAGGCCCGAGAGGGTGCGTGGTCCGCTCCGGGATCATCGCGTGGCACGTCCGCGCGCAGAACATGGTGGCGTCGGTGTAGCTGTAAGTGTTGATGCCGGCGTAGAGCGACAGCCCGAGAAGCACGACCCCGCCGAGCGTGAAGAAGAGCAGCGCTTTGCGGTCGCGGGCGACGTTGAGGTCCCACAGCGGGTAGCGCGGGAAGGAGAGCGGCCTGCGGTAGCGCCACTGCAGCCACTCCACGTACATGCCGAGGAGAATCAACGCGACGCCGGCCAACACCACCGCCGGGGCGCCGATGAAGACCACCAGGTCGCCGTAGGGGTTCCACTCCGCCCCGCCGCCGACGACGTGGTAGAGGAACAGCACGAGGAAGAGGACCAGGCCGATGCCCGCGACGAGGCTGCCGGTGTAACTGAGCGGGTTCTGATAGAGAATGACCGGGCCAGGCGCCGGTCCCCGCGCGGGCGCTTTCCCTGGCGGCCGTTCGGGCAGCGGGATCGGCTTCTTTTCGTAGGTCTTCCGCCCCTCGACGCGCGCTACCTCGGCGCGCAGTTCCCGGATCGGGACGAACTTGAACCCCGAGAAGATGCTGTCCATCAGGCCGTTCTGCTCTTCGATCCCGACGAGGATGGACAGGTACACGTGGAAGACCGCGAATGCCAGGAACACGAACGTCAGGAAGAAGTGCGCGACGCGGACGTACTCCATCGGGACGAGGGTCGGCAACCAACCGAGCAGCTCGTTCAGGCCCGGCGAGTTCACGACCCGCACGAGCAGCGCCAGTCCGCTGAGGACCTCCACCAGGAGGAGCAGGTAGATGGCCAAGTAGCTGAGGGCGGCGAGGGCGTTGTGCCCGGTTCGGTGCACCGGGGTGAACCGGAGGAAGCTGTAGTACTCCACCATCGATCCGATGCCGGCCCACTGGTCCGGGCGGAGCGGCACGTACGCGGTCCAGCGCGCCCACAGGTTGCCCTGGAAGAACCAGTAGCAGCGGACGATGAGCGCGGCGATGAGCACGAACCCGGCCATGATGTGGGCAAATCGCACCCACGCCATCAGGAACGCGTTCCAGCCGGCGGGCGGCAGGTAGGGATGGTGAATGAACAGGCCGGTGGCGGCGAGTACCGCGATCGCCGCGACCATGAGCCAGTGCGCGACGCGGACGGGCAACTGCCAGACGCGAGTCCGGACGAGATCGGTATCCGGACGACCGGGCAGCACGGGTTGCGACGCGCGCGGGGGAACAGCCACCATCCCTCCTTTCAGCGGGAGGGCACCCGCGTAAATGGCCGGCCGCGGGCGTCGGTCACCTGGACGGCGCAGGCCAGGCACGGATCGAAGGAGTGGATCGTCCTGAGGATTTCGAGCGGCCGGCTCGGGTCGGCCAACTCGTGCCCAATGAGCGCGGCCTCGTACGCCCCGCGCCGGTTCTGGTCGTCGCGCGGGCTGGCGTTCCAGGTGCTCGGCGCAATCACCTGGTACTGCCGGATGACGTTCTGATCGATCTCGACCCAGTGGCCGAGCCCGCCCCGCGGCGCCTCGTGCCGGCCGAAGCCGCGGGCCGGCTGCTGCCAGGTCGAAGGTTCCCACCGTGCCCCGTCGTGCATCTGCAGCGAGTTGCGCTCCATGTTTGCGCGCAGCCGATCCAACCAGACGTCGACGTGGTTCACCATCAGCAGCGTCTCGATCCCGCGGGCGGCCGTTCGCCCCAGGGTCGAAAAGAGCGCCGTCGCCGGCAGCTTCAGCTTCTGGAGCACGCCGTCGACGGCCTTTCGCACGTCTTCTCGTCCGGAGGCATACGCGACGAGCATCCGGGCGAGCGGGCCGACCTCCATCGCGTCGGTCTGATAGCGGGGCGCCTTCAGCCAGCTGTACTTGTCTTCGACCTGCAACTGTTCGTACGGCGGCTCCGGGCCGGTGTAGTGCGGCTTGGTCTCGCCCTCGAACGGATGGCGCGACGCCGTCCCTTCGTACCACGAATGCGTCACGTTCTCCGTCACGCTCTCGGGCGAGAACGGCTCGACCTTCGACAAGTCGCGGTTCCGCACGATCCCGCTCGGCTGGTAGTAGGTCGACGGGTCGTTGATGCTGCGCTCCGGGCAGCCGCCGTAGACGAGGAAGTTGCCCGTGCCCTCGCCCCGCGTGAACCAGTCGAGATAGAGCCCGGCAATTGCCAGCAGGTCGGGGATGTACACCTGCTCAACGAACACCTTCGCACGCCCGACGAGTTCGGTGACGAGCGCGAGCCGCTCGGGGTTGAGCGGCGCCTGCGGCGACGCGGGGTCCATCGCGGTGGACATCCCGCCGACGAGGAACGTCTGCAGGTGGGGGTTCTTTGCCCCGAGCACCGCGTGCGCGCGGGCGAAGTCGCGCTGGAAGTCGAGAGCGTCCAGGTAGTGCGACACCGCCAGCAGGTCCACTTCCGGCGGCGTCCGGTACGCGGGGTGCCCCCAGTAGCCGCTCTGGAACACGGTGAGCTGGCCGCTCTCGACGATGGACCGCACGCGGTCCTGGATCGCCTTGAAATGCCGCGGGGTCGCCACCGGCCAGTCGGACAGATCGTTCGCCAGGCGGGAGGTTGCCGCCGGGTCGGCCTTCAGGGCCTTCGCGACGTCGATCCAGTCGAGTGCGTGCAGGTGGTAGAAGTGGACCACGTGATCGTGGACCATCTGCACGCCGTCGATCAGGTTGCGCACCAACTGCGCGTTCTCGGGCACCTCGATGCCAAGCGCGTTCTCGACTGCGCGGACCGACGCCATGGCGTGCACGGTCGTGCACACGGCGCAGATCCGCTGCAGCCAGGTACCAGGCCTCGCGGGGGTCGCGGTCCCGCACCACCAACTCGAGCCCGCGGAACATCGTTCCGGCGCTCCACGCATCCGAGATGCGGCCGCCGTCGACGGCTGCTTCGATGCGCAAGTGACCCTCGATCCGGGTGACGGGATCGACGACGATGCGCGCCATCATGCCTCCCTCGGGCCCTTGTCAGCCTCGGCCGGCCCCTCACGCTCGACCAGGCCTCGGGGGGCGCCATCGACTGTCGGGCCGTGACGGACTTCGCCGCGCGGACGTACTTGGGAACGAACGACGCTGGCGACGCCGTGCGCGACGACCACGGCAGCGGTCGCGCCCACGATCACGCCGCCGACCTCGGTGCCGCTCAGGTCAAACCCGATTCCGGGGACATCCGGCAGACGCCGGTAGAGCGGCAGGATGCGGTCCCAGAACCGGGGCGACGCGCAGGCGGCGCACCCATGGCCGGCCTTCACCGGCCAACTCGTCTGACCGTTCCAGCGCACGGTGGGGCAGTTGAACCTCGCCTGCGGCCCCTTGCACCCCATCTTGTACAGGCAGTACCCGGCGCGCGCCCCCGCATCGTCCCACGCTTCCACGTAGCGGCCGGCGTCGAAGTGCGCACGGCGCTCGCAGTTGTCGTGGATGATGCTGCGATAGGCGAACATCGGCCGCCGGAACTCGTCGAGCGCCGGCAGGCGGTGGAACGTCACATAGTGCGCGAGCAGCGCGGCGGTGTTGTCCGGGTTGTGCGGACAGCCGCTGACGTTGATGACGGGGACATCGGGCAGCGCCTCCGATAGGCCGATGGCGCCGGTGGGGTTCGGCGCGCCGCGCTGCGGGCCGCCGTCGAACGCGCAGGAGCCGACCGCGATGACCGCTGCCGCGCCGGGGCACACCTCGCGGGCGATGTCGATGGCCGCCTTGCCGCCGATGGTGCAGTAGCCCTTTCCCTTGGTCGGGATCGAGCCCTCGACCACCACCAGGTAGTTTCCCTTTTCCTCCTCGACCACGCGCTCCAGGACCTGTTCGGCCTGGTGGCCGGCGCCAGCCATGATCGTCTCGTGGTACTCCACCGAGAAGAGCGAGAGCACGATCTCGGTGATCGACGGGTGGCTGGCCCGGAGGATCGACTCGGAGTTCCCGGCGCAGTCCTGGAATTCGAGCCAGACCAGGACCGGCCGTCGCTGTGCCGTGAGCGCCGAGGCGACCTGCGCAGACAATTCGTGGGGAAGGCCGAGGAGCGCGACGAGGGCGCTGCAGTACTTCAGGAACTCGCGGCGCGGAACGCCGCAGGCCTGCAGGGTCCGTTCGAGGTAGAGATCATGGTCCATGTCGTAACCTCCCGATCGAGAAGGACGACCACCATGACGGCCGGCCTATTATAGGCGCTTCGAACGTTGTCAACAGGAATATCTCCGGGGGTTGCCTCCCGTCTCGCCAACGCCGGCCCCGGACGACAGCTTCTACACCCGGAGCCTTCACTTCACGAACCGCGGCATCGTCTTCAACTACGAGCTCGGCCTGCGGGGCCTCACTGGCTTTCCGGCCGATCGCCTCGGCTGCACCAAGGCCTCCGCCACGCGAAGAGCTGCGACGTCTGCCACATGGCCGAGGCGGACGCGAAGACCCCTTATCAGACCCTGCGGGCGCAGGCCCCGACGCTGACACAGCTGCACCAACCCGCCAAACGGTCCATTCGGACTCATTCCCCAAAGGACGAATCAGCGGCGTTGTCCGGAACGGCACTCGCGCGTCTATCCCTGGCCAATTGCGGAGGGGCGACCAGCGAGCGTGAGGAACGAGAGGGGAGGGAGCTCAGCCGGTAGCGCCGAGGCGTGCTCGAAGGCAAGCACGGCATCCCCTTCTGTCCCTGTCAGCCGCTGACGCCCGACCGCGACCGCAACATGCGCATCGTCTGTTCGTGCATTCCGTTCCACCGGAGACATTTCGACGCCATGAGACGCTGCTGGTGCGGGTTGTACGTGCACAAGGACGTGACCGACCCAGACAGCCTGCCGCAGCGATCGGCGAAGGAGTTGGCATTGAATGACAGTTTCATCCAGGCCATCAAGACCGATGAGGTGGCCCCCGGAGGCATGAAGGTGGTCGTGGTGAACGGCCTCGAGATCGTCGTCTGCAATTGCGGCGGCAACTTCTACGCCACCGATCGCCGCTGCGGGCATATGAACGGGCCGCTCGACATGGGAACACTCGACGGCTCAATCCTCACCTGCCCCATGTATTGTGCCCAGTTCGACGTGATCACGGGAGAGTCCGTCTCGGGCCCAGTGCCGCCCTACCTGGGAGGCGACGTCGCGCCACCAAGATTAGGCGCGTATCTCCGGAACGTCGGCATGTTGATGCAGCACGTTCGCACCGAATCGATCGGTGTCTACAAAACGACAGTGAAAAACGGCTGGTCCGTTGCGGTGCAGTCCCGGTCGTCAACAACGAATCGGACACAGACGGGTCCACAGGCCGATACAGCAATTCCGGTCGCCGAAGCTCGCGTGTCCCGCTCCTGACGAGTCGATCCAGCGCTTCCTTCGCCTGGGCGTGAGGCACCCGGACGACCTCGGAGACTTCTCTGACGGCTGCACTCCCGTACCTCTGAACGAAGTTGAGTACGCCCAGGTCCTCGAAGTCCGGACCGTTCCTCTTGACCGGTTCGTCGGCGCCCGGGTCGATTAATTGATCTTGCGGAACAGCCCGGAGGCGTCAAAGGCGGCGGTTAATCGTGTCCTGCAGATTCCTCACTCGGGTCGTTTCCTGGCACGATCAACGATCGTTCCGTCCTCCAGGAGGTGCGGTAGGTACTCGTTAGGAAACTCGTTCTTCAGCATTCGGCGCACACCGCACTTGAGCAACGGGAGCCAATGACTCACTTTGGCGAGGTGAAGCGCTTCGTCGGCAGACAGCGTAACCTCGGTGCACGTACTCACCACGCAAACGATCCCTGGACCCAGATGGGCCACTTGCAGTTCCGGTGGCGTCTCGAGCGATAGGAGCAAGGCGGTTGATGCCGGCGGTACAGGCTGCGCATACCTGTGCATGGCAGATCGGAGGGACAATTCAGGTGCAGAGAAGAACTACGGTCCAGTAACTACTTGCATGAATGGCACATAAAGTTGGTGGAGGCGGCGGGAGTCGATCTTGACAGGGTTTTCAGAAACCGGCCACTTTTCGCATTTTCTGAGAAAACCGCGCCCGCGCAACGCGCGTGATCCGCCAAACACGCGTTCCAAACCCCCAAATTAGCCTCAATGCGTCAAAAGATCACGCCGCTCGAGCCAGTGCCTGGTCGATTCGCGTGAAGGTCTTCCTTGTCTCCGCGTTGTCCGTCAATCGTAGGACCGCCGAGCCCTGCGGACGCACGAGGAGCGCGGCCCGGTGGAAGAGGACGAAGCGCAGCGTCTGCACCGTCTGGAGGAGGGGACGCACCGTCCGTTTGCGCGAGAGCGGCCGACAGACCGCTCCGGTTTCGATCTGGAAGTTGGTCAGCAGGTTGTGCGCGAGGACGACGAGTTGTTGCCAGGCGCTGTTGGCCGCATAGGCGTTGGTCGGAATCGCGTGCAAGGCCAGACCTGCCTTGAGCTGCCCGATGGTCTTTTCCTGGCCGCCGCGCCCGCACATGAAATGCCAGAGGGCGCGAATCGAGAAGCCGAGGTTGCTGGCGACCGCGGAGTACTCGTAATGGCCATCGTTGGGGTCGAAGAGGTCGAGTTGGTAATTCTTGGGGGACTGATGGCGCACCCGCTTGCGGTAGATCGCCACGGTGAGGGTGGTGTGCCACGGCGTGACCGCGAGCGGCACGGTGAAACCCGTCACGTCCGGCGCCACGCGCAGCCAGTGCGCCTGGGCCCGAATGACGGCTTGCAGGTCCAGCCACTGGTAGAACGGCACCTTGATCGCAGAGCCGGCGCCCCGGGCCCCCATCCAGCGCAGGAGATCTGCACGGAAAAAGGCGCCATCCATGCGGAAGCGGACGTCCGCCGCGCGCCGCACCATCGGCGTGAGCTGCGCCCACACGTCCCGCAAGAACGACAGCGAGGCCTTGCCATCGTGGACATCGCCCGAGCGGTTCTTCAGGCGCAGCACATGGGTCGTCTCCGCCAGATGCGCGAGGATCGGGTAGTAGCTCGGCACCTTCCGGTGGTGGGGATTGAAGCCTCGGAACGCCCGTTCCACCTGCAACCCGGTCGAGACGACGGTGCCGTCAATATCCACCGTCAGCGTCCGCAACGCGCCCGCGGGCAGCACGCGGGCGATGACCGCCGCGTTCAACGCCTGCAGACGCCCGACCGTGTCCATCCTGAAGCCCTTGAGCCAGCGGCTGAGCGTCCGCGCCGACGGGACGACGGACACCCCCGCAAACCGGCGGTAGACGAGGTCGTCGCACAGGTACGCGACATGGCGCAGCCGTCGGCCGCCGAGAATCACCAGCCCAATCAGCAGCCGCACCAGCACGACCAGCCCGAAGTCCCCCCACGTCGGCGTGCCGGCGAAGACGGCGCGTACTTGGGCGTTGAAGTCGCTCTGGCGGAGGTAGCGCGCGAACAACTCCAACCCCGCGTACGAGGTCAAGGTCACATCGCCAAAATCCAGCCGCAGATTGCCATTGACTCGGGCCCGCAGATCGGGTTTTCTTCTTCTCACTCGCAGTGGCCTTTCGTCGGGGGGCAGGAGGTTGAGTGGCATCTCCTTCTACCCTCTGCGGAAGGCCTTTTCAATATCAAAACGCGCGTCGCCGACAGAATTCTGCGTCAGATCTCACCGAGAGAATGACGCATTGAGGTTAGCCCCAGCGAGCGACACTGTGTTCCGGCCGGCGTGGGCGGATGGATCTACCATTGTGGCAGCGCGAATGGTCGAACTCCTCGCTGCTCATCGGGACGCCATCCTGGCTATCGTCGCACGGCACGGCGCCCGTGATGTTCGTGTCTTCGGCTCGTTCGCGCGCGGCGACGCGCCCGAGACCAGCGACATCGACCTGCTCGTCTCCACCACCGAGCACACCAGCCCATGGTTTCCGGCACGCCTGAAACTGGACCTCGAACAACTGCTCGGGCGTCGAGTGGACGTGATCACCGAGGACGGTGTCTACTGGCTCCTGCGTCGGCGGATTCTGCGGGAAGCGAGGTCCCTGTAGCCGCAAGCCCGGGAACGAATCTGCCACTCCGATGGCCGCAGAGCGCGGCAGACCGAAGCTCGCAGAAGGTGCACCCCCACGTGCTATGATGCCGTTCAGCACCTTGTTGCTGACTGCGAGGCACCATGCCGGCGCTCCTTGATCGCATCACGATCGATCCGGACATCTGTCACGGGAAGCCCTGTATCCGCGGTCTGCGATATCCGGTCGAACAGATCCTCGAGCTGCTGAGCGGGGGGGCGACGACCGAGGAGCTCCTGCGCGACTACGAGGATCTTGAGCGCGACGACGTCCTCGCCGCCCTGGCCTTTGCCACGCGCCTCGCGCAGGTGAAGCGCATCCAGCCGCCGGCCGCATGAGGTTCCTGCTCGACGCGATGCTGCCGCGCCGTCTTGCCCGACGACTGAATGCGTCCGGGCACGATGCCGTTCACACTCTCGACCTCCAGGCTGGCAACCGGACGACCGATCGCGACATCAGCGCGGAGGCGGACCGTGAGGGGCGTGCGGTCGTCACGAAAGACGCCGACTTCGTGAGCGCTCATATCATCACCGGTAGCCCGGCGCGCTTGTTGCTGGTGTCGACTGGCAATATCGGGAACGCCGAACTCGAACTCCGTCTCTTCGCGCAGTTGGCTGCAATCGAGGAGTGCTTGGTGGAGCCCGGCTTTGTCGAGCTCACGCGACATGGTCTGGTGGTTCACGAATCTTAGTGGCGCCCGCGCGGCGATCCACTCACACGGATAGCCCCGCGGCACGAATGAGCTGTTCCGCCGTCCTTCGGGGCGCGCCTCCGCCAACCGAGCCGGCGGCCGTGGGCTCAACCACCGCATCCCGCAAGCGCTGCAGCGCGGACGGCTTGCCAGCGATGTAATCCGCCAGGGCCTTCTCCTTCACTTTCACCGGGAGTTCGCGGACCCGCCGGTCGATGTCGGATCGCTTGAGCGTATGGTGTGTCGCCGGCGGACTGTGCTCTGCTGCGGTCGCCAGCAACGCCTCGTCAATTCGCAGGAATTCGGACATGGCTTGCAGGGCTCCGCTCAGCTGCCCGAGCCCAGCCGGGACCGGCGGCTCGAGGTCGTCATTGCGAAGTTCCCCTGACTGAAGTCGCAGCAGCCAGCCAAGATACAGCGCTCGCAGGTCTCCGCGGGCCAGTTCCGATCGAATCGAGATCATGGAAGACAGTTGCCCCTCGGTTTCGCACAAATCGTCGCCTTCGTCGTTCTCGGACACGAACGTGAGGACGACGTGGCCGCTCCGAGTCCGCGTCATGGCGCTCCCGCCGCGACAGTACGCTCGTGCCGTCGTGACCTTCATGCTGTCGGCGGTCAGCCGGATCGAGAGAATGTGCGTCCCCCAGTTGGCGAGATACAAGAACGCATCGAAGTACCGTTCCATCCAGGCGTCCTGATTGCCTTTGAAGCCTCCCCACTGATAGTCGTTGACGAAACTCGTAGGCGTGATTCGGGCGCGGGTGGAGTACTTTCGCAACTCCGCCATCTCGGGGCGCGTCAGCGGGCGGTCGATGGCCTGGAATTCGTAGTACCTGGAACTCGCTCGTCACGCACCATCCTCTGTGGTTCTCATGGGGCCTGGGGCCTACCGGCCGCGCGCCCAGCGGCGATAGGCCTCGATCCACTCGGCACCCATCGGTGCCGGGTCAGGAAGTGGCAGATCGAGAATCGGGATGCACTGCTTCGACCTTCCCCGACGGCAGATCGCAGCGATGTTGCCGTCATCGGACTGGTCGACGCGAGTCACCGTGACGTCGGCTCCGAGCACGCTGGTCTGGAACGGAACAGCCAGATGGTCCTCGAGCATGGTGGCGAATCCGACCAGTTGCTCGGCATCGCCGTATGCGTCGACCGTCGCTTGTTCAATCAGCTGACGGAGGATCGACTCGGGAATCCTCCGTCCCGGCCACGAGCCGAACGACCTCGTCGGACAGGAGAATCCTGCTGGCGAATCTGGAGGACGCTCGGCCCCATTGCTCCGGTCGTGGCCAGAATGGCCGCGAAGTCGAGATCATGGGTGACGAGCACTCGTCCATGATCCCGAGCCCAATTCAGAGATCGAGACGTCGGTCGCCCTGTGATCGCCGATGTGGGACCAGTGCACAACATCGTGGCCGAAGGCGGCGATGTCCGCCGCGAGGTCCGGCGACACGTTCATGTCGAGGAGAAGCTTCACGGCCGGGCCAGTGGGACTTCCTGCTCCTCGGACCGCCACGCTGCGTAGGCGAGCGCCTCGCTGATGTCCTCGGGCTCGAGGTAGGGATAGGCCTTCAGAATCTCTGCGCTCGTTCGACCGGCGGCGAGCAAGCCCACTACCGTCCCGACCGTGACACGGAGCCCCCTGATGCAAGGCTTCCCACTCATCACGGCGGGATCTCGACTGATCCGTTTTGATGGGATCATAGCGTCCTCATGGGCATCATTGTAGCGCGCCACGGCCGCTACGAGGCATCGCTGATCGCATCGACCGGCGACGGCCTCGCGCGGGCGACACATTCCCACTGTCCGGCGTGACGATGATCGACGATCCGGCGAAGGAATACTGGCTGACGAATGGCCTCGCGATGCTGAACGACGCGCGTGCGGTCCCGCAGGCAGGCGGTGCGACGGCGAAATCCGCGAGCGTCACCTGGGACCGGAACAACAGACCGCGGACATCCGGGGCGGGTTTGCCAACGCCTCTGATGCGGTCGACGAGACAGCGTTGGGTGCCCACGCCGGCAACACGTTCGTGCTTCTGCGGAACAGAATGACGCAGGGGAGCAACGTGGATGCCGGCGGTTCCGCGATTTCGGTCGCAGAGGGGTTGAGCTTCCTGGCCGACGATGTGGGCAAGGACTTGGATTCCGTGCTCGATGCGACTGTGCGGTCGCCGAGCGAACACTTGGCGTTGTTGTCTACGGCGCACACCGTCACGCTGTTACCAGGGAGGCCGAGGCGAGCGTGAATGGAGTCGGCGGAAAACCCGCCCACCTCCACTTCCGACGTGCAGGAACGTTCAGTGTTTCCGGCGAAGGACCCCGCCAAGGTGCAGGCCTGAGGTCCAAATCAGGCACACGGCACAAGTACTCGCGAGCTAAAGCCAATCTCTACAAGGCTTTAGAGTGGTGGAGGCGGCGGGAGTCGAAACACGGGCCGAATACGAGTAAGTCCTTAACTATCAATCGGTTCAGTGGTCTAGCTCACATTCGCAACAATCGCTGAATCCTCGAAAACCGCACGAATGCTGCCGGAGAGGAACAAGACAGGAACACACAACTACCTCGAAACTCGCCACGAGGTGATCGCCCGCAGGAAGACGCCAGCGATCGCTCGCCCCTCGAAACAAGGCCCCCGGAGTTGATGGCGTGACGGGTGAGGTGGTATATACTATTAGTATAGACCGTGAGGAGATCCCATGACGACCACCGCCAGACTCTTCAGGAACGGCAGAAGCCAAGCCGTACGCCTGCCACGAGAATTCAGGTTCGAAGGCGACCGTGTCAGGATTCGCCGGGCGGGCCGTGGTGTGCTTGTGGAGCCAATGTTCGGCGACGTGTCAGGATGGTTCGCCGAGCTCGATCGCCTCGCCTCCGAACCGTTCATGCCGGATGGTCGGCAACAGCCACCGACACCGAAGCGAGAGGTGTTCGATGACGACGTACCTGCTTGATACGAATGTCTGCATCGCGCTGATCAACGGCACGCAGGTTGAGGTGCGCCGCCGATTCCAGCGAGCTGTCGCCAGAGACGGCGTCGCCCTCCTATCCGCGATCGTTGCGTACGAACTGTGGTTCGGCGTCGCGAAGAGCCAACGCAAGGCCGGCAACACCCATCGGGTCCAGGCGTTTCTTGCCGGCCCGCTGGAGTGGATCCCGTTCGACGATGACGACGCCCGCGCTGCCGGCGAGGTCCGCGCGGAACTCGAAGCGGCCGGCACGCCGATCGGGGCGTACCGATGTCCTCCTGGCTGCTCAGGCGCGACGGCGCGGCGCAACGCTCGTCACGTCAAACGTGAGCGAGTTCCGGCGTGTCGCTGGCCTGAAGTGGGTGGACTGGGCAGTTCCTCGCCGCCGATGACGCCGCGTTGAGTCTGGCGGGGTCTTGGCGCGCGCCGGCGACCGATCTAGGAAACTGAGTGCGCTGACCGGCACCTTCCGACCCCAGCCTCGAAGGTGAGGGCCTCTCCTTCGCGATCAGCATGTCCTTCAGCACAAGCGGCACCGGCGAAGGGACGCCGAGCTGGCGAGCGAGGAACTCGACCCGGTCTTTGACTGCAGCCGGATCGCTGCTCATCTCGTGGCCGGACTCGTACCAGCGAATCTCCTTTGGCTTCCCTGCGGCATTGAAGGAATCTAGCAACTCCTGCCGGCTCACGCCGTGGTCGAACGTCGCCGACTGGAACAGGAGTGCGGCCGGCGCGGCATGGCCGATATAATGGCGATTGTCGAACGGCGCGACCTGGGCAAGAAGCGCTCGGAGCGCCTTCGGCGGCACGGACTTCAGCTGCGCGAAGAGGGCCGGGTGGGTCGTGAAGCGCAGGTGATACGTCATCCCAAGATTACCGCCTTCCAGCACGAAGCACTTGAAGCGGTGATCGACGCCGGCCACCGCGGCGCTCACGCCAACGACGCCCCCATGCTGTGCCCGAAGATCGAGAACGGCTCGCCCGGACGGGCGTTGCGTGGGCGCCGGGATTCCGTCTGCATGACCGGACCGACGCCAACGGCCAGGCGTTCGTCACGCTCGAAGGTCCGCCTCAGCGCGAGGCGCAAGTACTGGCGAAACTGCGGCTCGAGGCCGGTTCAGTCTCTCAGGACATCGTCGACGCTACCGGCATCGTCGTCAACGTGAAGGGCGGCGCCGCCGCGTACTGGATCAACGTGATTGCGGACATGCTCAATCGCAGCGATCTGCTCTCGGCCAAGTACAAGACGATCCACGTGACGGACTGGAATCGCTCGGCGTGGGCCGGGCAGTACCGAATCTCGCTGAACGGAAGCGTCGGCCATCACAGCGACACGATGGCCGATACATGGGTCATCGATCGCTACGTCCAGGGCAGGTCGGGATCGTCTCGCCGGAGGACTATCAGCCCGGCATGCTCGCCCGTCTGCAGCCGGACGGCCACGACGAGGCGTACCATATCGACGATCGACACGAGTACCACATGCACATCCCGGCTGGTGGCGAAGCCACCAGCGACCGCGACCTCCAGGAATCGTGGAAGGGACCGCTGCAGCTGAACACCAACCCGTTCGCCGGGCCGCTGTTCTCACCTCCGGTCATCGGGGGCGACGTGACGATTCGCTTCTTCTCGAACTACTACGAAATCAGCTTCCATCTGGCTTCGGGCGGAGCGGTGCGGTTCGTGTCGAGTGAGTTCGGCTCGGCGGACCAATCCATGTCCATCGGGCAGAACATCGGCGGCCTCGACCAGTTCACCGAGCAGCGCCCCATTCCCGCCGATGCGCGCGAGCAGGCGGGCACGGCGTCCCGGACCTTCCAGTTCAAGCAGTTCGGCACGCTGAACTTGAAGGTCGAATGGCAAGTGCTCCGTCAGACGCCGCAGTGAGGGCGCGAGCGCGGCGGCCGGACCCCTGGCTACTTCACGACGGGCTTGCACTTGGGATCGGCGATTTCCACACGCCGGTTCTTCATGCGACCTTCGTCGGTCGTGTTGTCGGCCACGGGCATGGTCTTGCCGTAGCCTCTCGCGGTCATCCGATTCGCGGCCACGCCGTGCTGCGTGAGCCACGCCATCACGGCGCGGGCCCTCGCTTCCGAGAGGCTCTGGTTGTAGGCGTCGGCGCCGACGTTGTCGGTGTGCCCCTGGACCTGGATGTACAGCGACGGGTTGGCCGCTAGCAGCGCGGCCACCTGCTGCAGCGGCCCATCGGACGCCGGCTGCAGCGTCGACTTGTCGAAGTCGAACAACACGCCGTAGAGCGCCACGTGACAGGCCGCCGTCAAGCTGGCCTTCATCTGGTTCGGCGCGGCTTCCTTGCCGACTCGGATGCTGTACTCCGACCCGTGGCAGATGAGGGAGGCCCAGATGTTGCGCCCGTTCCTGGCGTAGTGGGTCACGATGACCTCGTTGTTCACTTCGTTCACGATTTCCCAGCCGGCTTTGACGAGAGCGTCGTGGTACACGGCCACGAACAGCGCCTGCGAGAGCGTGTCCAGCGAGTAGCCCCGGACCAGCGAGCCGGGGGCGACGATCTCGTCCTGGCTGGCGCCCTTCGGCGTCACGCGGAACGGGGACTCGTCGTCCTGGCCGCTGTGCGCGACCGAACCTGGAAGAGGCGCGAGGAATGGAAAGTCGCCATGATCCGGCGCGGGCAGCGGCTCTGGCGTGGTCGCGGGCGGTCTCAGCGTCAGCGAGATCGGCGGCGGCGCGATCTCGATGAGTTCCACGAAGAACCTCATCGGGGACACCGAATCGTCCACGCTGGCATTCGCCCAGGCGTCAACGCCGTTCTGGTTGTAGTGCAGCACGACGAGGAGCCCGCCGTTCGGATTCTCCGAGACGACGGTCCATCCGGCTCTTACGGCCACGGGTTTCACCGCAGCCCACGTCGCGTTCCGGTCCGGGTGTCCGGGAACCTCGACCCACAGATCCCAATGCCGGCCCTGCCGTTTCACCTGGTTCTCGCCGTAGCGGGGAAACGTCTCCCCGCCCCACGATTCGTAGGGGTAGTGTTCGTGCACCTCGCCCCAGGTCGACATGAACTTCACTTCGTCAGGGAACCGTGGCGACTGCGCCGTGGAGGCCGCCACGACCACCATCGAGAGCGCGACGTAGATGCTGCGGAGGGTCATGGACCTATGATAAGCCTCTGAGACAACGGAGTGAGACCGACTCTCCGCGAGTCACGGGCCGGATATCGTGCGCAGGATCCGGTCGGTCTCTTTGAGCGAGAGCCCCTCCATCGGGCGCGCGGCGTGGAGGGGCGCTACCTGCTGTCCGGCCTCGCGGTCTGCGGGTGCTGCGGCGGCGGGCTGACTGTGCCGACCCGCGCCAACGGGAAGGGACGCCGGCCGTACTACGCGTGCGGTGCGAACTACCGGCGCGGCGCGGAGGTGTGTCCGAACGACCGGCATTGGTCGATGGAGGATCTCGACGCGCTCGTGATCGAGGCGCTCGGCGATCAGGTGCTCGACGTCGCGGCAGCCGAGGTGAAGCGGGCCCGCGGTTCGGGGAGATCATGGCGCTGGAGTGGAGCGATGTCGATCTCGCGAAACGCCAGCTCCGGGTCGAGCGGTCCGAGTGGAAGGGCCAGGTCACTGCGCTGAAAGGTGGGCGCGTCCGGCACGTGCCGTTGACGGTCCGCCTGGTCGCCGCGCTTCGCGATCGTCGGCACCTGCGCGGCGTGCGGGTGCTGACGAGGGCGGACGGCCGGCCGGTGACGCAGAAGGTCGTGCCGGATCTCGTTCGGCGGGCCGAGCGGCGGGCGGGCTTGGTAGACCGCGGCGTCCACATCCTGCGCCACACCTTCTGCTCACACCTGGCGATGCGGGGCAGCCCCGGCCCGCGCGATCCAGGAGCTGGCCGGGCACCAGGATCTGATCACGACGCAGCGGTACATGCACCTCAGTCCCGCGGCGCTGGAGGGGGCGATCCGGCTGCTGGATCAGGCCGGATCCGTGCAGAGGATTGGAGACATATTGGAGACGGCCCCGTGCGCCGTCTCTAAGTAGTTGTGGGAGAAAGAGTTAAGTGGTGGAGGCGGCGGGAGTCGAACCCGCGTCCGAAGGTACCTCACCGCAGGACTCTACATGCTTGTCCCCTTCTGTTGGTTCGCGACCGGCCTGGGGAAGAGGCTAAGACCGCCAGTCGCTAGCTCCCGTAGCCATCTCGCCGCCCAGGGTCGGGAACGCCCCTGGGCCGCCAGCCTGCCTGTTTGACATCCAGCCCCCGCGCGCAGACAACTAAGGAGTGGACGTCGCTGCTAGTTAAGCAGCGAGAGCGAGCTGCGTGTCCGCAGTTATGTGTGTTCCACCGGATTTACGAGTCGATGGGGCTCGGCATGCCTCCCACGGCCCAATACCCCCGTCGAAGCCAAATCGCCCCCACGTCAGGGAAGGCCCGCTCGACCGAGGACTCGGCCAATAGAAGAATTCTACGCTCGACGTGCCTTCGAGTCAACTTATTCATATGACTGGAGTTAGCCGGTGATCTTGCGTCGGGTGGTCCGAAACAGCCGCTGGTCCGATTGAAGTCCGAAGGCGCATCCGTCGAAACCAAGAGAGGAAACGTGCGGGTGTCTCTGCGCGCGAACCACCCCTCGAAGCCACGCGAACCGTGCCATGAGCTCATCTATGCCGCTCGATGATCGCATTCAGCAGCTCTCCGACGCGATTCTCCAGGAAGTGCGCGGCCCGGTTACGACCGCCCTCCAGCACCTGATGGGCGACCTGATGCGCCTCGCGGCCGAGGACAGGGACGCCGCGGTGCAACAGGCACGAACGGATGCTGACGCCGCCCACGCCACCGCACTTCAGGCCCGTGACGCCGAGGCGGCGCAGGCCCACGAGGCGGCCCTCGATGCCCTGAGGGAGGCGTCTGCCCAGCAACAGGCCGCCGCGCTGGAGGCCCAACGCGCTCAGCTGACCGGCGAGCACGAAGCGGCCCTAGAAGCCGCGCGGACACAGACCGCTGGCGAGCATGAAGCGGCCGTGGCGGAGCTGCACACGCAGCTGGCCCAGACCCGCGATGCGCATGAGGCCGCGTTGCGGGCCGTCGGCGAGCATGAAGCGAGTGTGGGGGAGTTGCGCACGCAACTGGCCCAGATCCACGAGGCTCATGAGGCCGCCTTGCGGGTCATCGGCGAGCATGAAGCGAGTGTGGCGGAGTTGCGCACGCAACTGGCCCAGACCCACGAGGCGCACCAGGTCGCGTTGCAGACCGCCCGCGAGGAGGCTGACCAGGCCCACACGGCGACGTTGGAGGAGTTTCAGCGGCACGCCGCGGCCGAACGCGACCAGGCGGTTGCGACGACACGCGAAGAGCTGACTCGCGATCACGAGCAGCGCATCGCGAGCCTGCGCGAGGAGGCCGCAGCCGAGCGTGATCGGGCCATCCAGACGGCCCGCGAAGAGCTTGCGCGGGAGCACGAGAGCCTGATGGCGGGCCTCCGCCAGGCGGAAGGGGAACCCAATAGCGGGGCCATTCGCACCACCGCCGAAGTGGCGGGCGCAGCGGCCCTGACCGCGGCCCTGACCGAGGCTGAGCATCGGAAGTCGGAAGCCGAGGCGCATGCAGCCGAACTCCAGCGCGCGCTCGATACCGCGCTCTCGAACCTCCACGCGGCGGAGGCCACCGAGCGGATGGCTGCGGCGCACGTGGTCGAGGCGCACGCGGACGAGCGCCAAACCGAACTGGCGTGCAGCGACCGTGTCCTCGAGGCGTTCCGGCGTCTCGATGCGGCGCACACGCTCTCGGGCGTTCTCGACATCCTCGCCGAACAGGTGGAAGCCGAAGCCGGCCGGGTCGCCGTGCTGGTCGTGGACGACCAGCAGCTTCGTCCGTGGCACGTTACCAAGATCGACCGCGCGTCGGCCTCAACGGTCACCCTCCCGTTGGACCCGGGTGGGCTGATGGCACGTGTTGTCGCAAGCGGGGTGCCCGCCTCGACGGCCGACACAGGTCTCACGCTCGATATCCCCGGTTTCAGCGGGCTTCCGTCTGTCGGGCGCGTCGGTCTTCTGCTTCCGGTCACGGTGGGCGGCCGCGTGGTCGCCGTCGTCTATGCCGACGACCTTGGCGAACAACCGCCAGCCGTGCCGAGCAACTGGCCGGAGGTTGCCGAAATCCTGGCACGCCACGCCGGGCAGCGCCTCGAACTACTGACAATTTCCCACGCTTCAGCGCTGGCAAACCGTGTGCAACAGGATCAGCGCACGCTGGCGGCTGCCGAGTCCGGACCCTCGCCGCTGACCGACGAACGGCGCGAGGAGGACTCGGCGCGTCGCTACGCGCGGCTGCTGATTGCCGAGATCAAGTTGTACAACGAGAGTGCAGTGGAGCAGGGGCGGGAGCACCGCGACCTGCTCAGGCGCCTCGGCGCGGATGTCGAGCGCGCTCGCCGGCTGTACGAGGACAAGATCCCCGCGGCCGTCAGGCAGCGGACCAACTGCTTCGACGAAGAGGTCGTCCGCACGCTGGCCGGAGGGGACGCGGGACTATTGGGGCAGACTCCGTGAGGTTGATGCGAATGACCGAGTCGCGACCGCGCGTCCGGGCGGTCGCCGGACTCCACTGGCGAGGGCTTCCGGACTCCTTTCCTGTCACTAGCGCACGTCGCGGGCTCGATTCCGGCTGCCGCAACGCGGTAGGATCGCTTGCGGTGCCAAGTCTGCGTCGCCCCAGCGTACCCGCACGGGCCGCGGCGGCGGTCGGGCTGAGCCTTGCCCTGTGGGGCGGAGTTCTCGCCCGGCCATGCGTTGCCCAAAGCCAGCAGGCCGCGCTACCCGTCGCTGGTGCGCTGACGGCCCCGCCGCGCCCGGCCATTCCGGCCGATCCGTCCCGACAGTGGCTTGTGCCGGACACGAGCGGCCGCCCGCAGCCGAAACTGCTGACCGACTTCGTGACCGGTGTGCGGCTGCTGAACGAGGCGAAGTTCGAGGAAGCCCTGCCGCTCCTGAGCGCGCCCGGACTGGCCGCTACGCCGCTTGCGTCGTACGCGGCCTACCTGACCGCCCTCGCTCAGCTGAACCTGGGGCGTCCCTCCGAAGCCCGGACGACCTTCGCCAGGCTGCGAGAGGCCCGATTGACAGGGTTTCTCGCGGAAGCGGCCATGGCACGCGAGGCCGAGGCCGCCGTCGCGCAGGATGATCAGGCCAGCGCCGCGAAGCTGTACGGCGAGCTGAGCACACGGAAGACGGCTTCGCCAGACGCCGTGCTCCTCGCACTCGGCCGGGCCCTGCTGGCCGCGGGCGATCGCCTGCACGCCGCCGAGGCGTTCGGAAAGCTGTACTACGAGTTTCCATCAAGCGACTTGGCCGCGGTCGCGTCCACCGAGCTGGACGGCCTGCGCGATCTCGTGCAGGCGCGCGACCCCGCCGTTCGGTTGAAGCTGGAGCTCGGACGGGCGGAGCGGCTGTTCAGCCTGAGGCGATATGCCGCCGCCAAGTCGGCCTTCGAGGCGCTCCAGCCGGTGGCGACCGGTGACGAGGCCGAGCTGATCGGCCTGCGGCGGGCCGAGTGCGACCACTACCTGCACCACTACCGCGAGGCCCGTGGCGAGCTCGACTCCTACGTCGAGCGGGCGTCGCGGAAGGCAGAGGCACGGTTCTTCCAGTTGACGGCCGTCCGAGAGCTCGGTGACCTGGAGGAGTACGTCCGACTCTGCCGCGACTTCGTGGCGGCGTTTCCCGACAGCTCGTGGGCCGAGGAGGCCTTGAACAACCTCGCCACTCACTACATCGTCGCAGACGACGACGAGCGAGCGGACGCCGTCTTTCGCGAGTTGTACGCCCGATACCCCCAGGGGGCGCACGCCGAACGCGCGGCCTGGAAGGCCGGGTGGTGGGCGTTCAAGCATGGCGGCTACAACGACGCCGTGGCGTTCTTCGAGAGCGCGGCGTCGACGTTCCCCCGCTCGGACTACCGCCCAGCCTACCTGTACTGGTCCGCGCGGGCGCGGGAGCTGTCCGGCGACCACCAGGGTGCGGTCACCATCTACCGCCTCGTGGTCAGCGACTACCTGTACCTGGTACTACGGCCGCCTGGCGTCGCAACACCTCCAGAACACCGACGCTCGCGTCGTGGCCACGGGCGAGGACACGCCTCCGCACCGTGCGGACGACCTCGGGGCCACGCCCCTGCCCCCGACCGCGGACCTCATCCGCCTCTTGCTGTCGCTGGGCCTCTACGATCAGGCCCGAGACGAGTTGCTGTACGCCCAGCGCGCGTGGGGTGATAGCCCGGTGGTGAGCGCCACGCTCGGGTGGGTGTACAACAAGCAGGGCGATCTGCTGCGCGGGATCCTGGCGATGCGGCGGGCCTACCCGCAGTTCATGTCCGAGGACGGCCTGCGGTTGCCGGCCGAGGCGCTCAAGGTGATCTTCCCCCTGGACTACTGGCCCCTGATCAAGCGCCACGCCCTCGCCCACGGCCTGGATCCCTACCTTGTGGCCGCCCTCATCAACCAGGAGTCGTCCTTCGATGCGGGCGCGCGTTCATCGGCCAACGCGATCGGGTTGATGCAGTTGCTGCCCTCGGTCGGCCGGCGCTACGCGCGGGCCTTGGGGATTCGTCGGGTACTCGGCCGGGCTGCTAACCAGACCCGAGGTCAACATCCAGATCGGGACGGCGCACTTCGCCGAACTGGTCCGGCGGTTTGGCGCGGTGCACTATGCCCTGATGTGCTACAACGCCGGGGAAAGCCGCGTGGCGGTGTGGACCGCCGCTCGACCCGGGCTGGACCGCGACGAGTTCATCGACGACATCCCGTTCCCCGAAACCCAGGGCTACGTGAAGAGGATCATCTCAACGGCCGAGGACTACCGGCGTCTCTATGCGGACGCCTCGGTCGCGGAAGGCGGGACCAAAGCTCCGGCCGCCACGAAGAAGGGGGCCGCCGCCAAACCCAAGCCCGCAGTGCGGAAGGCCACCAAGACGACCTCTGGCCCCCGGCCCTGAATGCCGGACTCGCCCCCGCGCCCGGCGCTCCGTTGACGTCGGGGCGCGGGACGACGCCCTACTCCGGCCACTTGACGATCTCGTACAACCACACGTTCCCGTGCTGCACGATTGGCCGGAGGAATTCCCGGTACCGCTCGATCCGGTCCAGGAGCTTCTCGCGGCTGCGGTAGTCGTAGAGATCGAGGTGGAACACGACATAGCGAACGCCGCGCGCCCGGAGGATGCCGAACGCCTCCCACGCCGGGAAGGAACTGACGGGGATGACCATCTGCTTGAAGTCGTCCGGCACGTAGTCGCTGTACCCGTTCACCAGCGGATGCCAGTGGGCCGTGGAATACAGCATGTAGATCGAGTGCCGGTGGAAGTCGATTGGCCGGTAGAAGAAGGGAAACTGGGCGACCGCGCCGGGCGGCAGCGTCGCCAGGACGCGATACGCCATGGGAACCGGCAGAGCGTCACGGGCATCCCACGGGATGGCCGCCAGCTCGACGCAGGCCACCAGGCTGATGGCGGCCGCCAGCAGCGCGGGGTGCTTCCTCGGGCGCAGCAAGGCGGCCGCTCCGATGCCGCCGAGGGTGCTGAGGCCAAGCGCGACGAGCACGCCGAAGCGCGACGGGGCCCGCAGGAGCGACCAGCCAGGTATGACCCGATAGGCGAACCGGTAGAGGCCGAAGTCGGGTCCGAACGACAGCCACAGCGCCAGCGCGACGAGGAGGCTGTAGAAGCCAACCGCGTCGCGCTCGGCGGCGGTCAGGGCACCGGCGCCCTCGGCCCGCCGCCCGAGAGCCAGCAGGCACGCCGCCAGCGCTCCCGTCGACGCGACGAAACCGGGAAACAGGACCCGCTCCGGGAAGTCTTCGGGGCCCACCGGGGCCACCCTTCCGAGCACAGCCCGATGGACGTGCGTCGTTGAGAACAGGTACGACTGCCAGGTGGCGGAGGACCTGTCGCGCGTCGGCCAGCGTGCGGAACGGCTCCGGACCCCGCATGAGGTCCATGTAGGGCCGGAAGAACGGCCAGAGCACCGCCGCGGTGGCCGCGACCGCCAGCGCCACCAGCAGGAGGTAGCGGGGGCTGCGCCACAACCCGTGGCGCACGCCGTAGTAGATGATGCCGAGGCCAGCGGCCACCGCGGCAAAGAAGCCGTAGTACCCGCTGCAGAGCCCGGCGAGCGCGATCCCCAGTGACACGATCAGCGCGCGGGCGACCGTCTGGCGATCCACGAAGCGGTGGACCGCGAACAGCGTGAAGGGGAGCGGCGCCGTCATCAGCAGCTGAATGTGCGCGAGACGGACGACCACAAACGGTGCGTACACAAACGCGATCGCGGCGATGACCGCGGCCGAGCGGCTGGACGTGATCAGGCGGACCAGCGCGAAGGTGGCCAGGGCGCTCAGCACCAGGGACAGCAGGACGGCGGTGTTGTACGCGAGATAGGGATTTCGAGAGATCCACCAGGCCGGCGAGCCGAGCGCGCCCGCCAGCAGGTTCGACTCGCTGTAGGCGAGCGTGGCGCCGTGCGGCGCGAAGATATTGGCGTCGTACACGTGCAGCGGGTCCACGACGAGCGCGCGGGCCACCCACGCGACGTTCCAGATACTGAGCTGGCCGTCGCCGGTGTTGACCGGGCCGACGCGCGCGGCGCGATAGGCGAGGGGCAGGGACATCGCGGCGGCGAGCGTCACGAACCCGACGACCGCCACCCCGTATTCCTGCCACCGCCGCGTCGCCATCTCCGGTCTCCTCTCAGTGCGGCTCGCGAGCGGGCCAGGCCACGATCTCGTACAACCGAATGTCACCGTCGCTGGCCATTGGCCGGAGGCTGTCCCGGAACAGGTCGATGCGCTGGAGCACCCGCGGGCGGTTTACGTGGTCGTAGCCGTTGAGATGGAAGACCACGTACCGCGCCCGGTGCTGGCGGAGGATGCCGAACGCTTCCAGCGTGGGAAACGAGCTGACTGGCACGCCCATCGCCCGAAAGTCGGCCGGGTAGAAATCGCTGAATCCGTTCAGCAGCGGTTTCCAGTGCACGGTTGAGTTCAAGACGTACTGTCCGTGCTGATGATAATCTTCTTCACGGTAGAAGAAAGGAAGCTCGATCACTGCCCCCGGGGGCGACTGCGCCAGCAGGCGGTAGACGAACGAAGGCGGAGGCACGACCAGGAACGGCAGCGGCATCGCCGACAGCTCGACCAGCGCGAGCAGGCCCACCGCGCCCGCAATGAGCGCCGCGTGGCGCCGGCCCCGCAGAAGTGCGGCGAGGCCGACAGCGCCGAGCACCACGAGAGAGAGCGTGACCACCAGTCCAAACCGTGCCGGCGCCCTGAGCAGCGTAAAGGACGGCACGTAGCGGTAGAACACGCGGTAGAGGCCCGCCGACGGACCAAACGACAGCCATAGCGCGAAACCACTCGACACCGCGTAGAACCACACGGTCTCGCTCTCGCGCGCGCCTGCCGCGCCCCGTGCGGTGTCCGGGCCGCCAGCGGCGGCGGGGCGGAAGACGGCCAGACCACAGGTCGTCGCGAGCGCCAGGGTCACGAAGCCCGGAAACAGAACCTCGGTCCGGTCCCGGGCGAACTGCAGCATCCACCGATCGCCCAGGCCGGCGGCGGCACGGTACGCGCTCCAGTTGGCGGAAAACTCGATCGTGTCCTTGAGTTCGCGGAACGGCTTGCCCAGCCCGCCCAGCTGAAGATACGGACGCAGGACGGGCCACACCAGCGCGAGCGCAATGCCCGCCGCGACCGCCAGCCCGACGAAATAGTCGACGTGGGACCAGGAACGCCGCGACAGCAGGTAGAAGGCCGAGCCACACGCGACGAGCAGGGCGGCGAACACGCCGTAGTAGCCGCACGACAGCGCCGTGGCGGTCAGCGTCACGCCGAGCAGGGCACTGCGGACCGGGCCGGGCCGGTCGACCAGCCGGTGGAAGCAGAGCAGCGAGAAGGGCAGCCCCGCGGTCATCAGCAACTGAATGTGCGCCGTGTGCGCGAGCGTGTACGGGCAGAAGGCGAACAGGATGCCGGCGACGGCGGAGGCGGGGGGACTCCCGGTGTGGTAGCGCGCCAGGTAGTACATCCCCACGCCGGACAGGATGAACGAGAGAAGGACGACCACGTTGTGCGCCAGGATCGGGTTGCCGCTCAGCCAATAGGCCGGCACGGCAAGAAGACCTGCGCCGAGGTTGCTCTCCGAGTAGGCCAGTGTCCCCCGGTGGGGGTAGAAGATATTCGCGTCGAACAGATGGGCGGGATCCCGCACGACCGCCCGCGCGACCCAGGCCACGTTCCAGATGCTGAACTGACCGTCACTGGTGTCGGGGCGTGCAAGGTGGCCGGGGTCGGAGATGAGCGGCCACGTCATGACGGCCGCCAGGCCCGCCGCTGCCGCAATCACAGCCAGAGCCTCGCTGACGCCTCTTCGAAGCATGGGCGGATATGATAGCATGCGGCGTTTATGCGGCCCCGACCGGCGCTGGCTCTGTTGTCCGCTCTCGCCGTGGGCCTTGGCCTTTGGGTGTCGCGCAGCGTGATCGCTGTCGCCGACACCGCCGTCTTTCCCCGACGCCTGGCGCTGCTGCCGCGCGGGTGGACAGCCGCCGTCGTAGGCCTCGTCGTGCTGGTCGCGTTGGTCGCCATCGAGTGGCGACGCGGTCGTCGCCGTCGGGTGTCATCCTTCGCATCTGGTGCCGCCTCCGATTCGGGCTCGCGTGGCCGTCCGTCCCTCCCGCTGCTGCTGCTCTGGCTGCTCCTCGTTCCGTGGTTGCCCGTTTCCGTGCCCGTCGCCGCCATGACGTGGACCGGCCCGCTGGTGGTGTGGGTGTGGATCGTCAGTGCTGTCGGCGTGCTGGTGGCCGGGTGGCCAAGGCGATGGCCGCGACCGGACGAGAGGACGGCCGGTGTGCTTGGTTGGTGGCGTGAGCCGGCCCGCGCGCCGTGGGTCGCTGCCGGACTCGCCGTCGTGATCTACTGTGGGGCCGCCCGCGCCGTCGCCGAGGTCATCCCCGGCGGCGACGAACCCCACTACCTCATCATCACCCAGAGCCTGTTGCTTGACGGCGACCTCCAGATCGAGAACAACCACCTGCGGGGCGACTACGCCGCGTACTTCGCCGGCGACTTGCGGCCGGATTTCCTCCGCCGCGGCGTGAATGGCCAGATCTACTCGATCCATGCCCCCGGCCTGCCCGTCCTGGTCCTGCCGGCCTTCGCTGTGGCCGGCTACCCCGGCGTGGTCGCGTTCCTGGCCCTCCTCTCGGCGCTCGGGACCGCCCTGGTCTGGCGGGCGGCCTACCGTCTGACCGGGCGGGCCGACGCGGCGTGGTTCGGCTGGGCGTCCGTCGCGCTGTCCACGCCGTTCTTCTTCCACGCGTTCACGGTCTACCCGGATGCCGCCGGCGCAGTGATCCTGATGGTGGGCGTAACGGCGCTTCTGGGGTTCGAGGCGCCTCCCGGCGTGGCGGGCGCGTCGGCGGAGGCCCGTGGCCCGGTCGGCCGCCCGCACCCGTGGGGCACGTCGGGCTGGCTGGGTGTCGGCGTCGCGATCGCCCTGCTGCCGTGGCTGCACTCCCGCTACGCGATTGCCGCTGGCGTCGCCGGTGCCTGTCTGACGTTCCGGCTCCTGGGTCGGCGCGCGTACGGGCGTCTCGCGGCGCTGGCGGTCGTGCCCGCCGTGAGTGCGGCCGGGTGGTTTGCCTACTTCCGAATCATCTACGGGGACTTCAATCCCGCCGTCGCCTACGGGTACGACACCCAATCTCACCTGGCGACCATCCCGCGAGCGCTGCCTGCGCTCCTGCTGGACCAGCAGTTCGGCGTGCTCCCGAATGCGCCGGTGTACGCCGTGGCGCTGTGGGGGCTCTGGACACTGTTTCGGGCTCGCCGCCGCTTGGCGCTCGAGTTGATGCTCCTGCTCGTCTCCTACCTCGCGGCCGTGGCGACGTTTCACATGTGGTGGGGCGGGTGGAGCGCCCCGGCACGGTTCGCCGTGCCCGTGCTCCTGCTGCTGGGGCTGCCGGCCGCCATGTTCTGGTCGCGCCAGGGGCCGGCCGGACGAGCGGTGGCGGCAACGGCCTTGGCGATCTCCGTGCTGATCACCGGAACGCTCACGCTGGCCGAATCGGGACGGCTCATCTTCAACCATCGCGACGGGGTGGCCCTCTGGCTCGAGTGGATCGCCCCGGCCGTGGACTTGCCCCGCGCATTGCCCAGTTTCCTGCGCGGCGCGCCAACGTCAGCCCTGACGGCGGCCAGCGTCTGGGCCGCCGCCCTGCTGGCGGCCTGCGCCGCGCTCGGCTGGCTGACGCGCCGGTTGACCGTGCGGGGGACGGCGGTGAGAACGATCCTCGCCGTGCTGGCGCCGGGCCTTCTGGCCGGGGCCGTGATGGTAGCGTCCTCCCTCACGTGGTGGCTGGAAGGGGTCAGCGGTGCGACGCCCTCGACCTCCGGGCTTCGGTTGCTGCGTGCCTACGATCCGCGGACAAGGCCGTTCGGCGTGCAGTTCCGGCCGCTCCGCCTGCTTCCCGCCCCGGAGATTCCTGGGCGCGTGCGGCTTGGCGCCTCGGAGCGCCGGCCACAGCCGCCCGACGGTCCCCTGCTCGTGCTGGAGGAGCTGCCGGGCGGCACCTACCGGGTGGTGCCGGGCGCGACGCTCGCCGGGAGGGGTACTGCCGAGGTCACGATCGGACGCGGGCAGCGCCCGATCGTGCGGTGGACCTTCGATCCGGCGTCACGCGGCGGGACGTACGTCGTGCGTTTGCCCGTGAGCGTCAATGCCCTGACGGTGACGGGCGACGGGGCGGCCCGCGCGTCGCTGCCACGGCTGGCGTTGGAGCCACTCGACCTGTTGCCGCCCTCCGCGCGTGCCTGGCCGACTCTGGCCACGCAAGCCGCGCCCTACGGCGACGCGACGGTCTACGCGTTCGATCCCGGCGCCCACCTGGAGGGCGACGGCCTGTGGGTGGAAGGTGCCGCGACGGTCCCGGTGGTCGTGTCTGGCGGGAGCGGGGCAACGGTCGCGCCGCCCGCGGTGAGCCTGCTCGCGCGGAACGGCCCGGTGGCCAACGACGTCACGTTCGCGAATGCCGGCAGACGGGAGCGCCTGGCGATGCGTCCGGGCGAGGAGCGGGTCATCGTCGTCCGCAGCGACGCGGCCAGCGGCGGAGCGCCGCTCGAGGTGACGACGTCGACGGGGTTTCGGCCCTCCGATTTCGATCCGACCAGCCGGGACCACCGCTTCCTGGGCGTCTGGCTGCAGGCCGCGCCACCCCGCTAGGCGGCGTCAGAAGCGAGCCACCCCCATGATGTAGGGGCCGTGCAGCACGAAGTCACCCGTGTCCAACTTGACGCGATAGGACACGGTGAGCGAGCGGTAGCCGACTTGGACGCCGAAGTTCTTCGAGAAGTTCAGCATGCCGTAGAGATCGGCGTCGATGTACTCGCCATCGTACCGATTCTGCGGATCCACGCTGGTCGGCAGCTTGAACCCGGTGACCTCGCCCGTGATCGAGATGTTCGCGACGGGGTACACCCGAACGACGCCGCCCAGGGTCGGGATTGGCGCCTTGGCATTCGCGTACTCGGTGTCGATGGGGCTCTGCAGCTGGACGTTGACCTGGGTGTACTTCGCCTCGGCGATGAAGCCCAAGTACCAGCGGCTGTAGTACAAGAAGTCGGTACTCGTAGCCGACCAGCAGCACCTTCCAGTCGAGACTTGAATTCACGGGGACACCGAGCTGGTAGGCCTGTCCGTTGAAGACGATCGTCCGCTTGAGGGTGGTCTCCGACGCGTAGCTGATCGGGATGTAGTTGAAGCGGAACTTGTGCTTCTTGGCGGGGCGGAGGACCAGACGGAGCTCCTTGAACCCGGCCTTCTCGAAGCCGAGGTCGTTGACGGCATCGATTCTCGGTGCCGACGATGCCCAGCGACTCGCTCGACACCGTCATGCTCGGTGACGGATCCCACCAGCCCGCTCCGAACTCCACGTGATACGACTCGCCTGTCGCAGGCTGGCTGGACTGGTAGGTCCGGGACCGGGCACTCGCCGGGACCGCGGCGGCCACGAGGGCGACGGCGGACAGGGACAGGGCGGCTCGGCTGATCAGGCGCATGTAACTATCCTCGGGTGGCGGCGACGAGAGGCGGAATCCCCCCCCACCCTTATCGGTTCCTGGGCGGTGGGGCTGTAGGGATCGGCTACCCGCGAACGGCCGTCGGCCAGAGCCTGGCCACCGCCACCCACTTGCGGACGGAGGTGCCGAGGATGAGGATCACACAGGCCATCATGGCGGTCGCGAGCACCGAGTCCACATAGCCCTGGAGGTGGCGGGCCGGGTCGGGCCCGACGGCCAGCGGCCAGAAGTTGTCGCGGACGCTCAGGAAGCCGGCCGAGAGCGTCGTGACGGCGAGACACGTGAGCGGGACGAGTGTGACCCAGGTGTAGCGTCCCCGGCCGAGGTTGAAGAGGATCGTGGTGCCGATGAGGAGGGCGACGTCCGCCAGCAGCTGGTTGCTGATCCCGAACAGCGGCCAGAGCGTGGAGATGTTGCCGGTCCAGATGAAATAGCCCCACCCGCAGACCACGAGAGCAGTGGAGATGACGGTTCCCGGCATCCAGTCGGTGCGGGCGAAGGGCCGGTACATCCCTCCGAGGACCTCCTGCACCAGGAACCGCGCCACGCGGGTGCCTGCATCGACCGTTGTCAGGATGAAGAGCGCCTCGAACATGATGGCGAAGTGGTACCAGTAGTCCATCAGGTGCTTCATACCCGGCAGCCCGCTGAAGATCTGCGCGATGCCGACCGCCAGCGAGACGGCGCCGCCCGTACGCCCGGCCACCGTTTCGCCGACCGCCTGCTCGAGCCCGTGCAGGTTGACCACCGGGATCCCCAGGTTCGCGAACTGCGCAGGCGGCACGTTGATCGCGAAGTAGTCGCCGGGGTGGAGGGAGGTGGCCGCCAGGAGCGCGACGATGCCCACCAGGCCCTCAATCAGCATCGCACCGTAGCCGATGGGACGGATGTCCGACTCCTTGTCGACCATCTTGGGAGTTGTGCCGGACCCGATGATGCCGTGGAAGCCGGAGATCGCTCCGCAGGCGATCGTGATGAAGACGAAGGGAAACACTGGCCCCGGGATGATCGGGCCCCCGCCGCCCGCGAACCTCGTCAGCGCCGGCATGCGCAGTTCCGGGTTGACCACCATCACGCCGACGATGAGCAGGGCGATCGTGCCGATCTTCATGAACGCGCTCAGATAGTCGCGCGGCGCCAGCAGCATCCACACCGGCAGCACCGAGGCGAGGAACCCGTAGAGACCCATGGCCACGACGAGCTGCCGGTGCGTCAGGAGGAAGACGTGGCCGACCGAAGAGGAGGCCAGGGGTTTCCCGAACGCCACCGCACAGAGCAGGCCGATCACGCCGATGATGGTGGCTTCCCTGATGTGGCCGGCGCGGAAGCGGTACATGTAGAAGCCCATGAAGAGGGCGAGCGGGATGGTCGCGCCAATCGTGAAGGTGCCCCAGGCGCTCTCGCTGAGCGCGTTGACGACCACCAGACCGAGGCCGGCTAGCG
Organism: uncultured Acidobacteriota bacterium; assembly: GCA_963701315.1. GTDB lineage: Bacteria > Acidobacteriota > Vicinamibacteria > Vicinamibacterales > Fen-181 > FEN-299. Next base: position 272,764 of record OY969603.1, read on the forward strand.
TAATGATGACGATGAAGAGGAGGGCGAAGCCTGTCGCAACGCCCGCAACGGGGCCGATTTCCTCGCGCGCGATCTCCGCCAGCGAGTGGCCGTCGTGACGGGTCGAGGCCCAGAGCACGATGAGGTCGTGGACGGCACCGGCGAGCACGACGCCGCCAAGCAACCAGAGCAGGCCCGGCGCGTAGCCGAACTGCGCGGCGAGTACGGGCCCTACCAGCGGGCCGGCGCCCGCGATCGCGGCGAAATGGTGGCCGAAGAGCACCCAGCGGCTCGTCGGGTAGTAGTTGTGCCCGTCGTAGCGAGTGTGGGCGGGCGTCGCGCGCGAATCGTCGAGGGCGAGCACGCGGGCGGCGATGAAGCCGCTGTAATACCGATACGCGACCACGAGGACGCAGAGCACCGGAAGGACCACGTAGAGCGCGTGCATGGCCCGATTCTACCTGCTCCCGGCCGAGTGGCCTAGGCCGTGGCGTCCGCCGCCCGCCCCTCCCGGAGGTCCGCGCCGGTGGGCGAGGCCGCGCAGCGCGACGGGTCCGTGTGATACTTTGGGAAGATGCTGTTGGCCGTCCGGCGTCTGCTGCCCTACCTGCGCCGCTACCGCGGTCGGTTCGCGGTCGGTCTGGCCTGCGTGGCCATGACCACCGGCGTCTCGCTCGTGGCGCCGTGGGTGCTCAAACACGCCATCGATGACCTTAACCGCGGCGTCTCGCGCAGCAAGCTCGTCTACTACGCGGTCCTGCTGTTCGGCATCGCGGTCACCGGCGCGGCGTTCCGCTTCCTGATGCGGCGCATCATCATCGGCGTGTCCCGGCACATCGAGTACGATCTGCGCAACGACTTCTTCGCGCAGCTCCAGCGCTTCCCGCTCTCCTACTTCCACGCCCGACGCACGGGCGACCTGATGTCGCGGGCCACCAACGATCTGAACGCCGTGCGGATGACGGTCGGGCCGGCCGTGATGTACGCGGCCAATACCGCGATCCTTTTTGTCGTCGCGATCGTCCTGATGGTGTCCATCGACCTTCGGCTGACGCTCGTGGCCCTGATCCCGCTGCCCTTCGTCTCGATCGCGGTGCGGTACTTCGGTGCGGCCATCCACCGGCGGTTCGAGAGGATTCAGGCTCAGCTCTCAGATCTGAGCGCCGTCACGCAGGAGGCGCTCGCCGGGGTCCGCGTCGTGCGGGCCTACCGGCAGGAGTCGGCCGAAATGGAGCAGTTTGGACGGGCGAACCGGGAGTACCTGGAGCGCAACCGCCGCCTCGTCCGGCTACAGGGGTTCTTCTTCCCGAGCATGTCGCTCTTCCTCGGCCTCGGGGCCCTGCTCGTGCTGTGGCTCGGCAGCCGCGAGGTCATCCGCGGGCGAATCTCGGTCGGCGCGTTCGTGGCCTTCAACGCCTACCTCGTCATGCTCTCGTGGCCGATGATTGCGTTCGGCTGGGTGACGAACATGGTTCAACGCGGCCTGGCCTCGTGGAAGCGGATGCTGGACATCCTCGATGCGGCGCCCGCGATTGCGGATTCGCCGGCCGAGCGGCTGGTGACGCTACCCCACGTGCACGGCGAGATCGAGTTCCGCAACCTCAGCTTCGCCTACGACGGCAGGAGGGTGCTCGACGGGGTGACCGTACGGATCGCCTCCGGGCAGACGGTGGCCGTCGTCGGGCCGACGGGCTCGGGGAAGTCGACGCTCATCAGCCTGATTCCCCGGCTGTTCGACCCGCCGCCGGGGACGGTGTTTCTCGACGGTGTCGACGTTCGCGACCTCTCGCTGGCGCAGCTGCGGGGAGCGATCGGCTTCGTTCCGCAGGAGTCGTTCCTCTTCTCCGAGTCGATCGGCGACAACATCGCCTTCGGCGCGGGCGGCGCGGCGCGAGTCGACGGCGCCCGCATCCACTGGGCGGCGGGCGTCTCCCGCCTCCACGCGGACCTGGCGGGGTTCCCGGACGGGCTTCAAACGACGGTTGGCGAACGGGGGATCACGCTCTCGGGTGGCCAGAAGCAGCGGACGGCGATCGCCCGGGCGCTGATGATGGATCCCCGCGTGCTGGTGCTCGACGACGCGCTGTCGGCCATCGACACGGATACCGAGGAGGAGATTCTGGGGCGGCTGTCGGCGGTGATGCGCGAGCGCACGTCCATCATCGTGTCCCACCGGGTGTCCACGGTGCGAAACGCCGATCTCATCCTGGTCCTCGAGCAGGGCCGCATCGTCGAGCGCGGCACGCACGAGGAACTCGTCCGGGGCGACGGCTTCTATGCCGCGCTTTACCGGAAGCAACTGCTCGAGGAAGAGCTGGCGGCGTCCTGATGGCGACGATCCACGAGGAGGAGGTGCTCGGCAAGGCGTACGACGCGCGGCTGATGCGGCGCCTGCTGGGGTATCTCCGCCCCTACGTCGGACAGGCCATGGCGGCGCTCGCGGCGATTGTGGCGGGGTCCATCCTGCAGCTCGCGCAGCCGTACCTGATGAAGCTCGCGATCGACCGCTACATCGCCCGAGGCGATTTCGCCGGGCTGAACCTCGTGGCGTGCGGCTTTCTCGCCGTCCTGCTGGGCTCGTTCGCGTGCGAGTACTTCCAGACCTACATCCTCCAGTACGTTGGCCAGCGGATCATGTTCGACATGCGGATGCAGATCTACGGGCACCTGCAGCGCGTCGACGTGCAGTACGACGACCGCAATCCCGTCGGCCGGCTGATGACGCGGGTGACGACCGACGTCGACGTGCTGAACGACCTGTTCGCCTCCGGCGTGGTTTCGGTCTTCGGCGATGTCTTCACCCTGGCCGGCATCATGCTGGTGCTGATCTCGATGCACTGGCAGCTGGCGCTCGTGGCCTTCTCCGTCCTGCCGGTCATCGTCCTCATCACCCAGTGGTTCCGCCGCAATGTCCGCGAGTCGTACCGGACGGTACGGACGTGGATCGCGCGGATCAACGCCTTCCTCCAGGAGGACATCAGTGGGATGTCCACGGTCCAGCTGTTTCGCCGGGAGGGCGAGAACTTCCGGCGGTTCGACGCCATCAACCGGAGCCACCGGGACGCCAACATCGAGTCGATCTTCTACTACGCGGTCTTCTACCCGGCCATCGAGGTGACCAGCGCGCTCGCCACCGCGCTCATCATCTGGTACGGCGGCGGCAGGGTGGTCGCCGGCACGCTGACCCTCGGATCGCTGGTGGCCTTCCTCCAGTACTCGCAGCGGTTCTTCCGGCCGATCAGCGATATCTCGGAGAAGTTCAATTTGCTGCAGGCCGCGATGGCGTCGTCGGAACGGATCTTCAAGCTGCTCGACACGCCCGTGACGATTACGGACCCGACCTCGGCTCCGGCCGTCGTCCAGAGTGCGGGCCGGCCGGCTATCGTGTTCGACCACGTCTGGTTCGCCTACAACGGCGACGACTTCGTGCTTCGGGACGTGTCGTTCGAGGTGACGCGCGGCCAGCGCGTGGGGGTGGTCGGCGCCACCGGCGCCGGGAAGTCGACGCTCATCAATCTGCTGATGCGGTTCTACGACGTGACCCGCGGCCGGATCCTCGTGGACGGGGTGGACGTGCGGCACCTGCCCCTGGCGGACCTGCGAGCCCGCTTCAGCCTGGTGCTGCAGGACGTGCAGCTGTTCTCCGGGACCATCGCCGGCAACATCCGGCTCGGCGCCGACTTGCCCGACGAGGTCGTGCGCCGGGCGGCCGAGGCCGTGCACGCCAGCGCCTTCGTCGATCGACTGCCCGAGGGCTTGGCCAGCCGCGTGGGCGAGCGGGGAGCGAACCTGTCGGTGGGGCAGAAGCAGCTGCTGTCCTTCGCCCGCGCGCTGGCCTTCGACCCGCGCGTCCTGATCCTCGACGAAGCCACGTCGAGCGTCGACACCGAAACCGAGCTGTTGATCCGGGACGCGCTGAAGGTGCTGATGGCGGGCCGGACCACCATCGCCGTCGCCCACCGGCTTTCCACGATCCAGGACATGGACTCGATCCTGGTCTTCCACAAGGGTGAGTTGCGCGAAGCAGGCGCCCACCAGCAGCTGCTGGCCGCACGCGGGATCTACTACCGCCTCTACCAGCTCCAGTACAAGGACCAGGAACGGCCGGCGGCCGAGGAGCGGCTTGCCTGATCCTGCGGCCGCGGGTCTGCCTACCGGGTGGTCGCGCGGGCCCCTTGGCCACGCCAGGGAAGCAGCGTGTCGAGGAGGCTCGGGCCACTGGCGCGGGGGTTCCACCCGAGGCGCAGGACGCAGACCTGCGCGGTCCGGCGCCCGAAGCGTGTCGCCTCCTCGCAGCTGCGCGTGTAGATGTCGAGTTGTCGGCCGCGGACGATGGGACCCGTGTCCATGACCGTGTAGACGCCATCGGTACCTGTGGGCCGAGGCGCGAGACCTCCAGGACCGAGCCGGTCGGCAGGACGTCGGGATCCGCCGCGGCGATGCCAGTGCGCGGCGGCAGGCCGGACGCGGTGACCACGCCCGTGCAGTAGGCGCTGGCCCGGAAGCGCAGGCGCGCGCCAGGCGCCGGATCCGCCGTTTCCTCCCGTAGCAAGGCCTGGCGGGCGGCGTACTTCGAGTCGAGGATCGTCGCCTGGTAGACGAGCACGAACCCGCCGGCTGACACGAGCGTGACCACCATCTTGCGCCAGAGCGAGTGCGAGATGCGCATCAGTGCCTTGCCTTGTGCCGCGCGTCTTGCAGATGCCTGTAGCGCTCGATGAACCCGCGCGACAGCGAGAACGCCACCACCGCGAGGACCGAGCATCCCAGCAACGATCCGACGAAGTACGGCCAGAACAGTGGCCGCATCACATGCGCAAGCTCCCGCCAGAAGCCGGCGGTGAACAGGGACCGCTCGAACAGGCGGCTGAGCGTCGTGCCGAATCCGACGGGCAGCCGCGTGCCCAGGAGCCAAGCACCGGCCGCCGTCATACCGCCGTACCACGCCGCGATGATCCAGGGGAGGTTCGAGTAGACGCCCACCAGGACGGCGACGCGGTTCAGATTGAAGAGGAACGCGACGCCGAGGGCGAGCACCGTGTGAAAGCCCAGAAAGGGGGAGAACCCGAAGAAGACGCCGACCGCGAAGGCGGCCGCTGTCCGCCTTGGCGTGTCGTGGATGTGCAGCAAGGCTCGCATCCACTGGCGCAGGAGCGCGCGAGTGACGGCAATCATCGGAAGTGTGCGAAGCCCATGGGCAGCGGCCCGGCGCTCCCCTCCCGGCGCAACACCAGTGCGCGGGCGGCCGTCACCGTTCCGATGCGGGTGCACGGCAGGCCGCCGGCGTGTCGCAGGACAGCCCCCAGCGCGCGTCGCCGACGAGAGGGGACGGTGAACAGCAGCTCGTAGTCCTCGCCGCCCTCGACGGCGGCCGTCACCGGGTCGAGCCCTTCTCGCTCCTGGAACCAGCGACGGGCTGGCTCCAGCACCGGCAGGCGTTCGGCCTCCACAATCGCGCCGACACGGCTGGCCGCGGCCAACTGGCGGATCGCGTCCCCGAGGCCGTCGCTCAGATCGAGGCACGCGCTCGCCACGCGGTTGCGCGCGAGCAGCTGGCCCAGCCGGAGGCGCGGGTCGGGCGCAAGGAACCGCGCCTGGCAGGCCTCCATCGTGGCCTCACGCCCGCCCTCTGCCGTTCGACGGAGCGCGAGGCGGCCAGCGTGCGCGGCCCCCACGGTGCCACTGACGTAGATGTCGTCGCCCGGCCGCGCGCCGGCGCGCGTGAGCGCGCGACGGGGCCGAACCATGCCCGTCGCCGTCCCGTCGAGGATGAGCGGGCCCGGGGACCGGCTCACGTTGCCGCCGACGAGGGCCACGCCGTACTGCATGGCGAGGCTGATCCAGCCGTCGAGGATCGCGTCCAGCGCCGCGACCTCCAACGAGTCGGGCAGGATGAGCGACAGGAGCGCGGCACGTGGCTCGGCCCCCATGGCGGCGAGGTCGCTGAGGTTGATGGCGAGGGCCTTGTGCCCGATGGCGGAGGGCGGCACGTAGGTCCGATCGAAGTGGATGCCCTCGACCAAGGCGTCCGTGGTGAGGACCTCGAGGTGGTTGCGGGCGGGCGCGAGCACGGCGGCGTCGTCGCCCACGCCGACCACGACCCACGGCGGCGGGGTCGGCAGGCGCGATCGGACACGCCCGATCACCGCGTGCTCGCCGAGGTCCGCGACGGTCTGGCCGGCTGCAGTGGGCATAGAGGGCGGCGACGGCGGCATGGCGGCGGCGTGGGCCGAGTTCCGTGGGAAGCCGGCCCGCCGCGCCCAGCCGCTACTTCGCGTACTCCACGGCGCGCGTTTCGCGTATCACCGTCACCTTGATCTGGCCCGGGTACTCCAATTCGCTTTCGATGCGACGCGCGATGTCCTTCGAGAGCCAGACGGCTTCCTCGTCGTTGACCTTCTCGCTCTCGACGATGATGCGGATCTCGCGGCCGGCCTGGAGTGCGAACGACTTCGAGACGCCCTTGAACGAATCGGCGATGCCCTCGAGCTTCTCGAGCCGTTTCACGTAGGACTCGAGAATGTCCCGCCGGGCGCCCGGCCGCGCGGCCGAGATGGCGTCGGCGGCCTGGATCAGCATGGCCTCCAACGAGGGCCAGTCGACGTCCATGTGGTGCGAGGCGATCGCCCGGGTGACGGCCTCGGACTCCCCGTGCTTGCGCAGGAAGTCCACACCGATCTCGAGGTGGGTGCCCTGCAACTCGCGGTCGATCGCCTTCCCGATGTCGTGGAGGAAGGCCGCGCGCACCGTCAGGACCGGATCCAGAGCGAGCTCGCGGGCCATGATGCCGGCGAGGGTCGCCACTTCCTTGCAGTGGTTCAGCACGTTCTGGCCGTAGCTCGTTCTGAACTTCAGGCGTCCCATCAGCCGCTGCACTTCGGGGTCGAGGTCGTGGATGCCGAGTTCAAACGCGGCGGCCTCACCCTCCCGACGGACGGTCTCCTCGAGCTCAGCCTTCACCTTCTCGACAACCTCCTCGATCCGCGCCGGGTGGATGCGTCCATCGGTGATGAGGCGCTCGATCGCCTGGCGGGCGATTTCGCGCCGGTACGGATCGAACCCGGAGAGGATGATGGCGCCCGGCGTGTCGTCCACGATCAGGTCGACGCCGGTGGCGACCTCGAGGGCCCGGATGTTGCGCCCCTCGCGACCGATGATCCGTCCTTTCAGGTCGTCGCTCGGCAGGTCCACGACCGAGACGGTGGTCTCGATCGCGTGCTCGGGCGCGCTGCGCTGAATGGCCTCGACGACGATTTGCTTGGCGCGCGAGGCGGCGAGTTCCCGCGCCTCGGACTCGATGCGTTTGACGAGGTTGGCCGCGTCCCGGCGCGCGTCCGACTCGATTTGCCGCAGGAGGACGTCCTTGGCCTCGTCGGTCGTCAGCCCCGCCACCCGCTGCAGCTCCTGTTGCTGCTCGACGACCAGCTGTTCGTACCGGGTGGCCGTCGCAGCGGTCGCGCGCTCGCGCTCGTGGGTGGCCTGCTCGCGGAGGCGGAGTTCCTTGTCGTGCTGGTCGGCCGCGGCGAGCCGCTCGGTCAGCTTCTCTTCCTTCTTGGTCAACACCTGCTCGAGCCGCGCAGCCTGCTGCCGCCGGTCCTCGGCCAGGCGGTCGGCTTCCATCACGATGTGGTGAGCCTTCTCCTTGGCCTCGAGCAGTGCTTCCTTCTTCTGGTTTTCGGCCTCTCGCTCGGCATCCCGAACTGTGGCGCGCGCCTGAGCCTCGGCTCGGCCGACAGTCTCGGCGGCAATCCGCTTTCTCGACGCCGTCCAGTAGAGGAACACCCCAACCGCGACGAGGGCGGCCGCGATCGAGACGATCAGGGAGACGAGTTCGCGCATGCCGCGTCCCTTTCAAAACCCCTCAGTCTGGAGGCCGCGGGGCTCGGCTCGGAGGAAGTGGGGACTCAATCCCCGCAACTAACGGAGATGGGGAGAATGCGGAAGAAAAACCCCGCTTTGCCGTGTGGGGAGGTCGCATGAACCTGCGTGACGCAGGTGGAGCCGCTCTATCAGTCGCGCGTTAGGCTTCCTCGCGCAGAGGCATGCACACGGCGCGACCTCGCAGCTCGCTTGACGGTAATGTTGGCTCAAGCGAGCCTCCATACCATCACGCGCAAAGCAGGGAACCCAAATTCTGCCCCGATCTTAGACTGTCACCCCAGGACGGTCAAGCGAAACTGGGCCCCGATCCGCATCGTCCCCCTCCGACACAACCACACCACACGCATCCGTCACGACGCGGTCGAGGGCGTCACCAGCGCCTTGAGCTGCGACAGCTTGACGAGATAGAGAATCATCAGCACCAGCGCCGCCGGCGCCGCCAACGTGTTGAGGAGCGGCACGACGCAGCACACCGACGCGATCGCCCAACCGAGCCCAATTGCGTGGCCGCAGTCGCCCACATCGGTTCGCTGCTGCGCGGCGAAGTACTTCTGGTACGACTCCGACAACTTGAGCACGACCACGAAGAGCCACACGAAGCCCAGGAGCGGGACCAGCATCAGGAACACCGAGCCCGGCGCGAGGGTCCGGTAGTCCGGTGGGACCCGCTCGGCGGCCTTGTACAGCAGGTAGCAGATGAAGATGGCGATGACCAGGCAGACCGCAGCCACGATCCCCAGCAGCAGCAGGCCAGCGCCGCACGTCAGGAACGCCGGGAGGCCAGAATTGTGCATTGCCAAGGTCTCCTTTCGGGACGGTCCGACGCGGCCACGCCCGCAAGGAGCGCGACAGGTCAACCGTTCCGCGGGATCATAGCGCGCAGGTTGAGGGGTGGCAAGGTCGCTCGGGAGGGGCCGGGGCGCCTGTTGAGCCTCCGCCCTCCCCGATCCCGTCCGGTGCGCCGGACGGGACGGCAGCCCCTCACTGGAGCTTGGTCGCCACGAGGTTGGTGCCGGCGGCCCACCACACGCCGTTGGCATCCCAGTACATCGAACGCTCGACGACGATGTTGGCCACCTGGCCGCCCACCGACAGGCTTTCCACGGTCGTCCCGAATCGTTTGCCGTCGGTCAGGCCGCCGAACGGAGCGCCGGCCGTTCTGGAGGTGCCTCCCATCCACACCGTCGTCCGACTGCTGGCGGCGACGTCGATGTCCGAGAACGCCGTCGTGCCATCCTCGAAGAAGATCGTGACGCGCACGCGGCCGGCGAAGGCGGAGGTGTTGGCCACCAGGATGTAGGTCTGCACGTGATGGGTCCCGCCCTGCTCCCCGTCGGCGACGGCCCAGGTGGTGCCCATTTCGGTCGACCCGACCGACGAGTGCGTCTGGTACCAGCTCTGCCACCCCTGGCCGTGCGGCCACCACATGGCCCGTTCCACGATGATGGGGACCGCGTTGGTGCAGTGGATCGACGCCGACACCGAGCTCGTGGCCAGGCTCACCCCATTGATCTGCTCGCCGTTGACCCAAATCGTGCGGCGCGCATCGGCTGCCAGCGTGTAGTGCTTGGTCGCCGTGCCGCCGCCGGTCAGCAAGTACGTCACGTCGAGCTCGGCGGCAGTGGCGTTCGGGTTCGCCAGGAGGATGTACCTCGTCGAAGGCCGGGCCCGTCGCACCCTCGGCGAGGAACCAGTCGAGCGAACTCGTCGTCGCGCCGGCCGAGTCGCTGCCGGCCCCGAAGGCCGTGCCCCCCGAGTTGAGGTACAGGGCGCGCTCGACGATGATCGGTAGCGACGGGCTGAGCGAACTGACGATGGCCGAGACGTCCGTCGAGGCCAGCCGCGCGTCTTCACCGTTCACGTAGATCGTGCGGCGGGTGAGGGCGCCGACCGTATAGTCCTTGACGACCGGCGCGGCGCCCCCTGGCAGCAGGTAGGTGATCTCCACCGTGGTCGCCTGGCTGTTCGGGTTCTCGACCAGATGGTACAGACTGAATCCGATCTGGGTGCCGTTGACCGTGCCGAGCCGCAGCGTCGACCCCTCGGCGAGGTACCACGTCTGCGCCGGCGCCGCGATCGACATCTCGGCATGAGCGCCGAAGCCGGAACTGTCCCAGCTCATGGTGCGGTCTACGACCACCACGACATCGGACTCGACGATCGTGGAGAATCCGTTGGCCGGCGTCAGGTTCGGCACATCGGTGGCGTCCACCGTCCGCCGGGTCGCGGGCGGGATTTCCACGAGGTACGAGAAGTTAACGCCGTCATCGCGCAGGAACCGCATCGTGACATGGGCCGTCGAGGCGTTGGCGTTGAGCAGGGCGAACCGCGTGTCGAAGAACGAGTTGCCGGCCCCTTCGGCGAAGTACCGGCGATAGACCGGAGCCGACTGGAAGACGGCGCCGACCGAGGTCGCGCCACTCATGGGTACGCCACAGGCGCCCATGTCGGCGCACGCGCCCGTCCAGTTCGTGAAGATGGCGCCCGACGCGGGCGTCTCCGACAGTGTGACGGGGGTCAGGGCGGCGAACGAGGCGGTGCACGTGCCGGGACAGCTGATGCCCGCGGGCACGCTGATCACGGTGCCGCTGCCGTTCCCCGCCGTGCTCACGGTCAGCGGGTAGCTCACGATCACGTCGTCCACCCACCCTGCGTCGCTGCCCATCGACACGCTGTAGTCCTTCGCATACTCCCACCGAACCGTGTGCGTGCCGGCGCCGAGGGTGACGCTGACCGGCGTCCAGCCCACCTCGCCGCTGATGCGTCCGGGCTGCACGACGTTGTCCACGTACAGGCTCAGGAAGTCGTAGCCGGACTCGGACGAGACCTTCCAGTAGAAGCTCAACGTCGCTGGTCCGACGATGGTGGTCATCATCGACGAGGATTGGGAGTCGGTGATGTGCCCGCTCTGGGCAGCGCTGCCCCCGGTATAGGTCTGGGTGGTTTCCGAGAACCAGCCGACGGGCCCCTCGACCGAGATCGACAGCCAGGGGCTGTCGACTGCCTTCGGCAGCACGGTCGGGTCGTCGAGGTCGAACTGGGCGGTGCAAGTCCGGTCGGCCGACAACACGACGGCACCGGTCGAATTGCAGTCGCCGCCCCACGCGACGAAGTGCGACCCGGTCGACGCGGCGGCGCTCAACGTCACCGTGCTGTTGGCGTCGAAGGGCGCGACGCACGTCGTCCCGCAGGAGATGCCCGCCGGCGTGCTGGTTACCACGCCGGTGCCCGCGCCGGTCAGGTTCGTGGTGAGCGCCTGCTGCGGCCCGGCGGGGGCCAACCCCAGGTAGATCACCTGGGAATTCGCGCTCCAGGTGTACCCGCCGGCACTCCAGTTGCTGTTGATGTTGTAGTAACCCTGGTAGGACGCGCCCCAGCCCAGGTTGAGGTGCGCCATCTCGCCGGTCGCCGTCTGGTAGCCGTCGATGACCAAGGCGTGGCCCGCGCTGTAGTTGGTCGTCTCGACCGTCAGCATCATCGGCCGCGGCGGCGACGCGTTCAGCTCGGCCATCATGAGGGCGAAGAACACCGTGGCGTCCGAGTAGCTGCTCCTGGCGGCTGCGGTCGGCGTCTTGTACCCGAAGTAGGTCGGTAGCGTCGTCGTCATCGCGTAGGAGCCGTAGGCGCCAGACGCACTGCAGCCGTACTCCATCTCCACGCCGATGCCCACGTCGGCCACGAGCTGGGCCACCGCGGCAATCTCGTTCGACGGGCTCGTCCCGGTGAGGGTGCCCGGCATCAGGGTCCATGCGTACGAGTGGTTGAAGCTTGCCGACAGAGTCTGCGGCGTCCCCGCGGCGTTCGTCCACACGTAGCTATGGCTGCCAATTCCCGAGGCCGGCCAGGTCCAGTACCCGCATGATCTGCGTGACCGCAATCGCGACACACCCGGCGAGGGTGTGCGTGCAGGTCGTGTCGGCGGGCGTGTCGTTGTTGTACGGCGAGCTCTGCGTCCAATTGGTGGCGAGCAGGGGGCCGACGCTCGAAGCCGAGGATTCCGGGCCGCTCGGCGAGGCCGTCTGTCCGGTCTGACCTTTGCGTGGCTGGACGAGGAAGGACCCCTCCGGAACGTCGAAGTGACGCCAGCTCCGGCCCGTCGCTGTCACCTCCCACCCCTGGGGGCGCGTCCCGGCCGGCCGCGCGGCCGCGATGCCCTTCAGCGCGCGAACCTGGGCGCCGATCTCAGGCACGATCCACGACTCGAACGACTCGGGATCCGCGACCTTCGTCGGGTCGAACGGCGACACGTCCGAGTAGAGCAGCACGGCGCTCAGCTCGTCGTCGGCCGCGATCAGGAGGTGGCCCTTCGGCTCGACGGCGACGTTGAAGGCGAGGCGGTTTCCGTCCAGTTCAACGGGCTCAACGGCGATGACGTGGGGTGTCGTGGACCCGCCCCAGGTGCCGAACCAGGCCAGGTGTTCGCGGATGGCGTTGCGAGCGACGCGCAGGGCGTTGGCTTCCGGGACCGGGAGCGCCACGGCGGGCGTTCCCATCCCGAGCACCAGGAGGAGTGCGACCCAGGACGGGGCAGTCTTCCGACGCCGCAACTGGGGTGGGCAATGGATGGCCGCTGGACGCATGCGTACCCCCCGGCGCTGGCGAACGGCGGGCCGGCGGCGGTCCCATCGGCGTGCCTCGCCCGCAGCCTCGCTGCTCCTAACTCTACTGTACCACGGAACTTCCGGCTTCTTTCGAGCCGGCAAGCTGTGGGCCTCTCTGCGGGGAGGCCTCGGCCAGGGGCCCACGCACGCGCCTGGCCGCAGGCGGCAGATTCCCCCCTCTATCGGTATCGGCAGGTGTCGGTTCAAACGGTAGAGGCGCAGCCCGCCGGGGGATTCGGCTCACTCCCGTCGGCCGGCGAGCAGCTCATCCACGAGGCGTTCGAGGCGGCCGAGGCGCTCGGAGAGTACCTCACGGTTGGCCGCGTCGCTGTCCTGAGCGTGGAAACATTCGTCGGCGATGTTCAGCGCCGCCAGCACGACGAGTCGGACCGTGTCGGTCGTGGGCGTGACGTCGGCCGCCGAGCGGATCTTCTCGTCGACGTAGGCGGCCAGCCGGGCTACGTAGGTCGGGTCGAGCGCGCTGCGGACCGGATACTGCCGGCCTTGGATCTCGACCGCCACGACGCGTGAGTTCTGGTTCACGGGCACCACTCAGCCTCGAACGGCTGGAGTCCTCTGGGGCCAGCCGGCCAGCGCACGCCGACTGGGGGTGCGGGCGGTTCCGCGCCCGCGTCCATGCCGCCGCGCGCCGTCTGACGGCGCGCGGCCGGGGAGGCCTAGATGTCGAGCTGCTCGAGTTGCTCGAGGATGTCGGCCACCCTCGAGCGCACCTGGTCCCGCTCCTCCCGGAGCCCGGCCATCTCGCTGACGGCACGTTCCGCCTCGGCGAGCCGGGTCCGTGTGGTCTCGAGGTCGGCAACCAGACGGCCCGTCTCCTCGGCCTGCCGCGCATGCTCGGCGCGCAACCGGCCGAGTTCGGCCGCCAGCAGCTTCACTTTCTGTTCCAATCGGTCGAGCGCTTCGAGATCGCTGGGGGTCATCGTCTTCGTCACCGAGTCGCCTCTCCCGGGTACGGGCGTGAAGGAGCCCACGGCCGCGGCGGGCGCCGCGACCATCGCGGCTACCGCTGGACGGCGCGGTGCGTCCGGGCCAGCGCCGTGAGAATCCGATCCATCGCCTGCTGCACTTCGGCGTCGGTCAGCGTCCGGTCGGCGGAGCGGAACGTGAGCCGAAGGGACAGGCTGTAGCGTCCGTCGGGGATACCCTTGCCCTTGTAGCGGTCGAACTCGCGCACTTGCACGAGCGTCTCTGGGGCGGCCCCTCGAATGGTCGCGCGAACGAGCTCGGAACGCAAGCCCTCGTCGATGACGATTGAGATGTCCCGGACGATTCGACGGGAATCGCGGCAGGGCCTCGACCTGGCGGTCGCCGGTCGCCACGACGGCGTCGATGGCCTCGAGCGAGAGTTCCGCCAGGTAGATCTCCTCGGCGCCCGGCACGTCGTGGTGCCGGGCGAGCGAGGGCGCGGCCTGGCCCAGATGACCGATTACCACATCGCCCGCCCGCACGCAGGCGGCGCGACCTGGCACCAGGTAGACCTGCGCGGCGTCGGTGAAGCGCAGGGGCAGGTGCAGCACCTCGCCGATCCGCTCGACCACGCCCTTCGCGTCGAAGAAGTCCACGGGTCGGTGGCCGCCCGACCAGTGCTCGGGCGTACCGGCGCCCGCCCAGACGAACGCGAGGCGTTGTTCCTCACCCCCGTTGGCCGAGAAGCACGATCCGATCTCGAACAGGCGGATATCGGCCTGCTCGTGCCGGAGGTTGCGGGCGACGGCGCCGACGAGTCCGGGGAGGAGCGACGGTCGGAGCACGGCGAACGTTTCCGAGAGGGGATAGGCGAGCGCCACCAGGGCGGGCCGGGCCGCGAACACTTCAGCCGCGGCAGCCTCGAGGAAGCTGTAGCTGATCGCTTCGGAGAACCCCGCCGCCGTCAGCGCATGGCGCAGGAGGTTCTTCCGGCCGATGCGGGCATCGGGGCGCGGTGCCGCGGCGCGCAGCGGCGGGAACGTCGCCGGGACGCGGTCGTAGCCGTGGTGACGGGCGAGTTCCTCGATCAGGTCGGCTTCGCGCGCGAGGTCGACGCGCATCGTGGGGACCTCGACTCGCCAACCGCCCTCGGCCGGAGCGACCGACGCCCCCAGGCCTTCGAGGATCCGGACGACGTCGTCGTCCCCCACCGCGAGGCCGAGCAGCCGGGCGATCCGCTCCCGACGCAGCCCGATCTGGATCGGGCCTCGTGGAGACGGGTAGCAGTCGAGGTAGGGCCCGACGCGCCGGCCGGCCCCGATCTGCTCGATCAGCGCGCAGGCGCGTTCGAGTGCGACGACGGCGGCGTTGATGTCGGTGCCCCGCTCGAACCGCGCCGAGGCTTCGGTTTTCAGCCCGAGGCGCCTGCTCGTGCGGCGCACGGAAGCGGGCTTGAAGTACGCGCTCTCGAAGGCCACCAGGCGCGTGTCGGACCCGACCTCGGACAGTCCGCCCCCCATCACGCCGGCGATTGCCTGGGCCTGGCCCGCGTCCGCGATCACCAGCATGTCGGGGTCGAGCGTCCGGGCTTCGCCGTCGAGGGTGCGGATGCGTTCGCCCAGCCGAGCCCGCCGGGCGCGCAGCTCACGCCCGCCAAGCCGCTCGAGGTCGAAGGCGTGCATCGGATGCCCCATCTCGAGCAGCACGTAGTTGGTGACATCCACGATGTTGGCGATCGGGCGCACGCCCGCCGCCAGGAGGCGGTTCGCAAGCCACGGGGGCGACGGGCCCACCCGCACCTCGGCCACGGCCGCCGCGTACCGGGGGCACAGGTCTGCGTCCTCGATGGTGACCGTCAGACCGTCGGTGGCCACGTGCGCAGCGGTCGGTGCCACACCCGGCCGTGCCGCGTTGATCGGCCGCCCCTGTGCGTCCCACGGCAGACGCAGCGGCAGCCGGCATGCCGTGGCGGTCTCGCGCGCCAAGCCGACGACCGAGAGGCAGTCGGGCCGGTTCGCCGTGATCTCGAAGTCGATGACCCCGTCGTCGGGAGACCCCAGGTCGCCGATCGGCCCAGGGGCCAGCGGGCCCTCGGGCACCGGGTCGATCGACGCGACCTCAAACCCACACATCGAGAGCAGCGAGGCCAGGTCGCTGACCTTCCGGTGGGCGTCCACGTACTCACGAAGCCAGGATGCGAGGATTCTCAAAAGGCAGACTGCTCCAGGAAACCGAGATCGCTCTCGTAGAACAATCGAATGTCGTCCACGCCGTATTTCAGCATGGCGACGCGCTCGATCCCCGTGCCGAACGCGAACCCCGTATACCGTTCGGGGTCGTAGCCGACGGCCTCGAACACGGCGGGGTGCACCATCCCGCTCCCGAGGATCTCGAGCCAGCCGGTCCGCTTGCACACCGGGCAGCCGGAGCCCTGGCAGAACACACAGCCGATGAACACCTCGGCGCTCGGCTCCGTGTACGGGAAGAAGCTCGGGCGGAAGAGGACCTTCGTGTCCGGAGCGAACACCTCGCGGATGAACGAGATCAGCGTGCCCTTGAGATCCGCGAGCGTCACGTCCTCGCCGACGAGCAGCCCCTCGAACTGGTGGAACATCGGCGTGTGGGTCAGGTCGGGCGCGTCCCGTCGGAACGTCTTGCCGATGGCCACGATGCGGACAGGAGGTTCGTGCGCCTCCATATAGCGGATCTGCATCGAGGAGGTGTGCGTGCGCAACAGCGTGGCCGGGCGGTCAGGCGGCGTCGGCCTCGTGCTCGTGCGCGTGCCGGGCGGCGTCAGCCCGCGCTGGGGGACCGGTCCGGCGAGGAAGAACGTATCCTGCATGTCGCGGGCCGGATGCTCGGGCGGCAGGTTCAAGGCCTCGAAGTTGTGGTAGTCGTCCTCGATTTCGGGCCCCTCGAGGATTTCGAAGCCCATGCGGCTGAAGACGGCTTCCACCTGGTTCCGCACCACGGTCAGGGGGTGGAGGTGTCCGAGCGGCACCGGCCGGCCCGGCAGCGTGATGTCCACGCTGCCCGCCACGGGGCGGACGGTCTCGAGGGCGGCGCGCTTGGCGTCGAGCGCCGCCTCGACGGCTGCCTTGAACTCGTTGGCCAGCCGCCCGAGCGTGGGGCGGTCGGCCGGCGCCGCCGAGGCCACTTCCCTCATCAGCGTGGCCACCACGCCGCCCTTGCGGGCCAGGTACCGGTCGCGGACGCCGCGCAGCGCCTGGTCGGTCGCCGCATTGGCGAGCGCAGCCTGAAACTCCGCCCGGAGGCGGTCGATCGCGGCAGCGTCGGGCATGGGACCTGCTGGGGTGAACGACCGGGCCCGGCGGCGCCGTCGTCGCGCCCGACGCAGGCGCCGTGGAGCCCCGGGGCCGTGTCGTTGTCGTTAGACGCCGGGCCGCGCTGCGAGCGCGGCCTTGACCTGCGTGGCCAGCCGCGCGAAGGTGGCCGGTTCCCTGACCGCCAGGTCGGCCAGCGCCTTGCGGTCGAGTGCCACGCTGGCGGCCTTCAGCCCGCGGATGAACTGCCCGTAGGTGAGGCCGTGCTCGCGGACAGCGGCGTTGATGCGCGTGATCCAGAGCCGGCGAAAGTCGCGCTTGCGATCGCGGCGGCCGACGAACGCGTACTTCAGGGCGGTGTCGACCGCCTCCTTCGCGGAACGGTACAGCTTGCTCTTCCTGGCGTAGTAGCCCTTCGCGCGGCCGAGCAGCTTCTTGCGCTTCGCGCGCCGCACGGTTCCGCGTTTCACTCGAGGCATGAGAGGTTCTCCTTACACGTCGATGACAACCGCCCGGACGACCGGGGAGCGGGCAGGCGGCCCGGGGCGCGCCCGTCCGGCGTCGGCAGCCGAGCCTACTTGTACGGCAGCATGCGCCTGACCTTCGCGGCGTCGTGGTCGGAGACCACGACCATCCCGGACAGGTGGCGCTTCTGCTTGGTGGTCTTGCTCGAGAGCAGGTGGCGCTTGAACGCCATACTCCGCTTGAACTTTCCCGTTCCCGTCTTCTTGAAGCGCTTGGCAGCGCCCCGATGTGTCTTCAGTTTCGGCATGGCAGTCTCTCGATTCGCAACCCCGGTCCGGTCCGGGCCGTTCCCCTCTAGCGGTCACCCACCGGTGACGGCGTCGCCGCGGGCGCCTTGGGCGCCTGCGGCCGGCTGCTGACCGGCCGGTGGCTCAGGATGGTGTGCATCGTGTTCCCCTCCATCCGGGGCGTCGACTCGGTCACGGCGACCTCAGAGAGTTCCTGGATCAGCCGTTCGAGGATACGCCGCCCAATCTCGGGGTGTGCGATCTCGCGGCCGCGGAAGAAGATGGTCGCTTTCACCTTGTCCCCGTCGGCCAGGAACCGCTCGATATGCTTCTTCTTGAACTGGTAATCGTGCTCGTCCACCTTCGGACGGAACTTGATCTCCTTGACCTCGATGACCTTCTGGTGCTTCCTCGCCTCTCGGGACCGCTTCTGCTCCTGGTACCTGGTACTTGCCGAAGTCCATGATCCGGCAGACCGGCGGCTGCGCCATCGGTGCAACCTCTACCAGGTCGAGCCCCTTCTGCCGCGCGATGGCCAGCGCCTGCTGCGGCGCCATGATGCCGAGCTGCTGGCCGGCGTCATCGATGACCCTGACTTCCCGTACCCGGATGCGTTCGTTGATCCGCGTGCGGTCGTCACGACGTGGGGCGGAGCGATCGAAAGCGATATGGACCTCCTCTGATCACCTGACGAACTCTGACCGCGTCGGCGCCGACGCGGTCACTCCCAACGACCCGCGACACCCTCAGTGCGCCTTCCGGGCGATTTCCTCGAGGGCGGAGGCGAGAAAAGCCTCCACACTGCGGGCCCCCTGGTCGCCGCCCGAGCGGGCGCGGACCGAGACGGTGCCCTGCTCGGCCTCCCGGTCGCCGACGACGAGCATATACGGGACCTTCTGCAACTGGGCCTCGCGGATCTTGTACCCGATCTTCTCCTGGCGCTCATCGAGCTCCACGAACACGCCAGCGGCTGCCAGCCGGTCCCGCACCGAGGCCGCGTAGGGCAGGTGCCGGTCGGCGATGGGCAGCACGATGACTTGCACCGGCGCAAACCACATCGGCAGGGCGCCCGCGTAGTGCTCGAGCAGCAGGGCGACAAACCGTTCGACGCTGCCGAAGATCGCGCGGTGCATCACCACGGGCATGTGCTCGGCATTGTCGGCCCCGATGTACTTCAGCCCGAACCGCTGCGGCAGCTGGTAGTCGAGCTGGATCGTGGCGCACTGCCACCGGCGGCCGAGGGCGTCGGTCACCGAGAAGTCGATCTTCGGCCCGTAGAACGCGCCGTCACCCACGTCGATCGTGTACGCCTGCGCGGCCCGCTCGAGCGCCTGCTTCAACCCCGCCTCGGCGTGGTCCCACGTGGCCCGCTCTCCCAGATACTGCGCCGGCCGGGTCGACAGCTTCATCTCCGGCACCAGACCGAAGTCCGCATAGACGCGCTGCACCAGGCGCAGCAGCCGTTCCACTTCGTCGCCGATCTGATCCTCGGTGAGGAAGATGTGCGCGTCGTCCATGATGAACTCGCGCACCCGCGTCAATCCCGACAGCACACCCGACGCCTCGTAGCGGTGGAGCACGCTCTGGTCGTGGATCCGGAACGGCAGATCCCGGTAGCTCCGCACCTCGCTCCCGAACACCAGCATGTGCCCGGGGCAGTTCATCGGCTTGAGGCCGTACGCCTGGTCCTCGGCTTCGAACAGGAACATGTTCTCGCGGTAGTGCTCCCAGTGCCCTGAGGTCTCCCACAGCGCCTTGTTGAAGACCAGCGGAGTGCGCATCTCCTGGTAGCCCTCGGGGGCGAGCACGGCGCGCATGTAGTTGGTCAGCGTGTTCACGAGCCGCGTGCCCTTGGTGAGCCAGAACGGCTCGCCGGGCGCCCACGGGTGGAACATGAACAGGCCCAGCTCGCGACCGAGTTTGCGGTGGTCCCGCCGCTTGGCCTCCTCGAGGCGATCGAGGTAGGCCTTGAGGTCCCCCTCGGCGAAGAAGGCAGTGCCGTAGATGCGCTGCATCGGCTGGCCCTGCGCGTCCCCCTTCCAGTAGGCGTTGGAGGTCGACAGCAGCTTGAAGGCCTTCAGCCGTCCGGTCGACGGCACGTGCGGTCCCGTGCAGAAGTCGGTGAACACGTCGTCGATCGCGTAGCAGGAGACGATCTCGCCGCCCTTTTCCTCGATCAGCTGGACCTTCAACGGCTCGCCGTGCTCGAGGAAGTACCGCTTGGCATCCTCCTTCGCCACCATGCGACGCTCGTAGGGCAGGTCGCGCGCGGCCAGGTCCCGCATCTTCGCTTCGATGGCCGCGAGGTCCTCGGGCACGAACGCCCGGCCGACGATGAAGTCGTAGAAGAACCCGTCGTCGGTGGCCGGGCCGATCCCGCACTGCGCACCGGGGAAGAGCGCGGTCACAGCCGCCGCCATCAGGTGGGCGGTGCTGTGGCGGTACAGGTCGAGCGCTTCCGGATCGTCCGGCGTCACCAGGCGGAGGGCGGCGTCCGCGTCGAGCGTGAACGACAGGTCGACGAGGCGGCCATCCACGACAGCCGCCACGGCCGACTTGGCCAGCCGCGCGGGCAGGTCGGCCATGAGGGCGCGCACGCTCGTCCCGGACGGGACGCTGCGGCGAGAGCCGTCGGGCAACGTGACAGTCACGTGGGTCATCGGGATGGTTAGAAGCCGAGGAAGGCGTGTTCAGCCATCAGCAGTCGGGAACCCGGGCCTTCACCCGGCTTCCCCCTAACGTGCCGCTCCCGTCCCGGGCTGACGGCCGTTCACTCCGGCGCAAACGGATCGAGGTGGTAGGCACGGGCGGACTCGAACCGCCGACCTCCTGCGTGTCAAGCAGGCGCTCTAACCATCTGAGCTACGCGCCTAGATTCGGAAAAAGCCGGCACTTACAGAAGAAATCAGTATAGCAATGGCACGGAGCGCACGTCAACGTGACGTGGCTGCGAGTGGAGTGGAGCGGGGCACTTACGAAGTGCCCCGCTTCGTGCGGCTTCCGGGGGCTTGGGGGCCCGTGCCTACGGATCCGCGGCTCCGCTACCGGACCGCGTCCTTGAGCGCCTTGCCGGCCGAGAAGCGAACGACGCGCCGTTTGGGGATCTTCACCTCAGCGCCGGTCTGCGGATTGCGCCCCGTGCGCGCCTTCCGCGTCGAGGTCTTGAAGGTGCCGAAGCCGACGAGCGTGATGGCGTCGCCCTTCTTGAGCGACCGTGTGATCCCGTCGAGGGCGGATTCGAGCGTGGCACCCGCGAGGGTCTTGGTGGCCCCGGTGTCCTTGGCGATCTTCGCAATCAGTTCCTGCTTGTTCATGGGTTCTCCTCGGCTGTCGACAGGCACGGTCGAGCGCAGCAATGTTAACGCAGCTGGGAACGCCTGAGCGGTTATACGCGCCCGCTCAGAGGGTGTCAAGGGGAAAGGGTACATCCCGCGCGCGAGTCATCACGCCGCGGGCCGCGCAGCACCCGGCCCGGCGGCGAGCCGCCACGTTCAGCGGGCGCGGAGTCGCAGTTCCTCGAGCCCCCTATCGAGGATCGGATCGCCGGCCGGTGGCGGCGCGCCGAATTCCACCTCCGGTTCGTCGACGGGGACGGTCGGCGTCAGTCCCTTCTCGTGAATGGTGTCGCCCGAAGGCGTCAGGAACCAACCGTTTGAGACGATCATCGCCGACCCGTCCGGGAGGCGAATGAGCTTCTGGAGCGCGCTGCGGCCGTGGGTGCGTTCGCCGACGAGCGGCGCGCGCTTGGCGGCGGAGAGAGCCGCCGCAAATAGCTCCGCCGCCCCCGACGTGCCGTCGTTGACCAGCACGACGGCCGGCGTGGTGATCGCGCCGTCGCCGGCTCCCGCCATGATGGTCTGCCTGTCGGCGCCGTGCATCTGCTTCAGGGCCAGCGTGCCGGTGGCTACAAACAGCCTGGCGACAGCCAGACCGGCCTCGTACGGGCCTGTCGCCGTGTCGCGCACGTCCACGACGAGTCCCCGCGCGCCGAGGCGGGCCAGCTCGCCCGATTGCGTGAGCACCGCCTGGGCGGCGCCCGGCGTGAAGGCGGCAATCCGGAGATACCCGGCCGTGCCGCCGCGCAGGCGGCTGACCACCGCGGGCCCCGACAGCTGCTCGCGCGTCACCTCCACCGTGTGGGGATCCACCACGTTGCCGCGGATCACCAGGAGCGTGACCTTCGTGCCGGGGCCCCCGCGCAGCAGCCGGCTACCCTCGTACACCGACATCTCGCGCGTCGGCTTCCCGTCAATCGCCCGCAGGTAGTCGCCGTGACGCAGGCCCGCCCGTGCGGCGGGCGACCCATCGCGCGCGGCGATGATCCGGAGGTAGTAGTTGCGCGTCAGCTCGATGCCCGTCTCGCCGGCGGGGGTCTTGTCGAGGGTCTCCAGCCGCCGCGCCTCGGAGGCCGTGAGATACGCGCTGTCGGGGTCGAGGCCCTCTGCCAAGCCGTGCATCGCGCCGTTCATCACGCTGGAGACGTTGACTTCCTCAACGTAGTTGCTCGTGATCAGGCGGACCACGTCGTCGAAGACGCGCAGGTGGCGGTACGTCTCGTCGCGCGGCAGCGTCTTGCCAAGCAGGCCGCCGACGATGGCGAAGGCGAGGACCGGGAACGTGACGACGAGGACGATCAAGCGGGTACGCGAACTCATGGTAACTCGGGACTCCGGACTCCGCACCCTAGGACTGGGGGCCACCTGGACCCTGGGTCGAGGGTTTTGCCTTCAGCCATTGTAAGGGATCGACGGGTTTACCGTCGATCCGCAACTCGAAGTACACCGCGGAGTTGCCGGCGGGCGCGCGGCCTGTCGTGCCGATCACCTGACCGGCCGACACCGCGCTGCCCTTGGCGACCTTCATCGATCCCAGGTAGCCGTAGAGCGAGAAGCCCAGGTTTCCGTGGTCGATGATGACCAGCTGCCCGAAGCCGGAGAAGATGTCCGCAAACGAGACGCGGCCTTCGTGGACCGCCCGCACGGCGGTGCCGTCGGCGGCCTCGATCTCGATGCCGTTCTGGAGGGTCCGGATCCCGAGCCGGTTCCGCTGCTGGCCAAACCGCGACAAGAGACGGCCGTCGGCCGGCCAGGCCAGCTCGCCACGGAACGGCTTGAGAGGTAGCAGGACGGGCTCGGCGGGCGAGGCGGCATTGGCCGGGGCGCCCATGGCCTTCTGCAGCCGGGCCTCAGCCTGTTCGAGCTCGCCGCGCATCTGCGCGTTGAGATCTCGGCGGGCGTCAACCTGGCGCACCAGGGCCTCGCGGGCCGCGGCGGCCCGTGCCGCGAGATCCGCCGCCCGGCGAGCGTCGGCCTGGAGGCCGCGCAGATGCGTGGCCTGCTCCCCGAGCGACGTGCGCGCGGCGCTCAACTGCGCGACCGAGGCCGTGTAGTCCGCCACTCGCCGCTGGTCCTGGTGCGCCAAGGCGGACACCATGCGCATGGCCCGCCCCATCTCCTGCAGGTTGCCGACGCCGAGCAGCACCCGCGCGTAACCCGGACGCCCGAGCTTGTAGACCTCCAACAGCCGGGCGTTCAGCTCGGGCCGGGCGGCCTCCATGGCGAGTTCGAGCGACGCGATCTGGCGCGACGTGTTCGCCATCTGCTGGCCGACGGCGTCGACCTCCCCGTCGAGCTTCCGCGCCTCCTCGGCCCGCAGGTCGCGTTCGACCTCGAGCTTCCGCAGATCCCCGAGCAGCGAGCTGGCCTGCCGCGCCAGGTCGTCGGCCTCGCGCTGCAAGGCCCGCATCCGCTCGGCGGCGCGGGCCGCCGGCGCGGCGGCCGGCGGCTGCTCGGCTGTGAGGGGGATGACTCGGACCAGCGCCGGAGCCAGGATGGCCAGCCCGACGGCCGCCGTCGCGAGCACCTTCATGTGCACCCCACCATGTTGCTGGCGCCAGGAGCGGTGAGCCGCTCCCGGCCTGCGCCTACCACAGGGGCTTGCCGTCGATCTCCTGGGGGATGTCGAGGCCGAAGAACTTCAGGACCGTTGGTGCGATGTCGATGATGCGTGCGTGCTCGCCGGCGAGCTTCCGGTTCGACAACAGCGCGCCGGGGATCGTCTGGTAGTCGAACGAACAGTGATCGCCGCTCCACTTCCTCATGTTCGGGTACAGCAAGCCGGTCGGCGTTCCACCGAGGGAGGTCTGCCAGGACACGCGGTAGCCGTCCACGAACCCGACCTGGAGGTCGGGCGCGTTGGCGAGGAAGGGCCCCGAGAACATGTCGTCACGCTTGTAGACGGCGCTCACCAGATGCTGGCCGGTCTTCGGGTCCGTCATGGTCAGGAGCTTCGCCGCCAGCTCGTCGGACAGCCGCTTGTAGTCCTCACCGGGCCTGACGATCCCCTGGCTTTCGCGGCCTCGCAGGTTGAAGTAGACCTGGCCGAGACCGATCGAGTAGGCGCGGGTCCGCGACCAGTCCACGTTCTCCCAGAACTGCCCGCCGCCCCCGAACAGGTCGTTCAGGTTCTTGTCACCGAGCGCGGCGCCCGGCCGGGCGATGTAGCCGTTGTCGACGAGCCAGGTGTTGAGATTCACGCCGTACTTGAACGAGTGGAAGCCGTGGTCCGACACCACGAGCACCGCGGTGTCCGGGCTCACTCGTTTGAGGACCTCACCGGTGAGCTGATCCGCCCGCCGGTAGACGCGCTCGATGGCATCACCCCACTTCGCTGCCTGGCCGGCGTCGTACATGGGGTGCGTCGGGTCGATGAAGCGCCAGAACATGTGCTGCACGCGGTCGGTCGCCTCGATGACGCCGATCACCAGGTCGAATCGTTTCGAATCGATCTCGTGGAGGATCACCTGCGCGCGATCGTCGAAGGCGCGGAACAGATCGTCGAGGAACGCCTGTTCGTCGATTCGGTCCTCGTTGAGCGGCCAGGTGGCCTCGGCCCAGCCGAGGGTGCGGAACGTGCCGAGCTGTTCGTAGAGGTCCTTGGAAAACGAGGCCGGCGACGAGATGGGCACGACCGGCGCCTCGGGCCGGAAGTTGACGGGCGAGATGTAGAGCTGGAGTTCGCCGTGCGCGCGGATCAGGTAGAGCTGCGCCATCCCGTAGAGGCGCACGAGGAAGTTCACGCGGAACTCCAGGGGGACCCACTTGCTCCACTCGCCCTCGGCCAGACGGACCTGCGAGTCCTGGATGTCGATGGTGGCCGCCTTGGCGTCGCGGTTCCACCGCACCGTGAACGGCACCCGGATGTCCCGCTGCGCCTCGAGTTCGGCCAGGCGCGCCTGGTCAGCCTCGGTCATCCCCGCGCCCTTCTTCCGCAGGGCCTGCATCTTGACCAGCACGATCGGGTTGGGTGGGCCGACCAGCTCCGTCTGGGCGGTGTCGCCCTCGAAGACGAGCCGCTTGAGGAGGCCGCCCATCTCCGTGTTCCCTTCCTCGTACCGGCTCAAGTCGGTGCCGAAGTAATAGAAGGTCCCTTGCGTCCCGCGGATGTCGGGCAATGGCAGCCCGGACAGCATTTCGCCGGTCGGTACCGTCTCCGGCGGAAACGTCACCGGGACGGTCAGCACCGCGGAGCGCACGCCCGCCTGGCCGGCCGTGACCCAGAACGACGTGCCACCCCGGATCGAGGTGATCTTCATCCGGCTGGTCGGGATGTAGTCGAACAGGAACCGCGGGTACTCGCGTTTCACCAGCCCATAGTCGGGATAGTAGGTCTTGACGTCGCGGACGAGGAAGTCATAGATGTTGTGCTTGCCCGCGTTGCCGCCGATGGCGAACGACGCCCAGGAGGTCGGCGACTCCGGGGAACTCGACGTCTGGAGGCGGTAGAACCCACCCTGCGACGCGAGCTTCTGGAAATTCGGCAGCTTGCCTTCGCCCATCCACTGCTCGACCAGACGCGGATCCATCCCATCGAAGCCGAGGATCACCATCTTCTGCTTGAACTTCTCCGGCGCGGCGCCCGAGCCGCAGCCGAGCGTGAGGAGGATGGACGAGAGCAGACCGAGCGTGAACGTGGTCTTGAACATCATGATCTTGCGGGCCGACATGTACGGAAAGTATAGCATGCGTTGAGGTTGTCCTTGCCCAGGGCGCCGCGCGGCGGCTACCATTCTCCCGTGCGCGTGCTCGGGATCGACCTCGGTCGGCGTCGCATCGGGCTGGCGATCAGCGATCCCACCGCCGTCCTGGCCCGCCCGCTCGCCGTCATCACCGCCTGCGGGCCGGACCAGATCGACCGGATCGTCGAGGCCATCGCTCGCCTGGCGGCCGATCCCGATGGGCTGGACACGGTGGTGGTCGGGCTGCCCCGCCGCTTGGACGGGACGCCGAACGACCTGACCGGCGTGGTCACCGCGTTCGCCGAGGCGCTGGCCTCGCGCGTCGCGCAGCCGGTCGTGTTGCAGGACGAACGGCTGTCGAGCGTCGAGGCCGAGAGCCGTCTGGCCGTGCGCGAGCGCGACTGGCGCCGCCGTAAGCGCACGCTGGATGCGGCGGCCGCGGCCGTGTTTCTGCAGGACTACTTGGACCAGCGGGGCTGACAGGGCCTGTCCCTGGGCGGCCGTGGAGACACCGTGCGTCGTGCGCTCACCGCAGTCGTCGTCATCGTGGCCATCGGCGTGGCCGGGGCCCTGGTCCTCTCGTTCCGGACCGCGCGGCCGTACGCGGGCTACCCGGGCCGCGAACGGTTCGTCGAGCTGATGCCGGGCGATGGCGTTCAGGCCATCGGGCGGAAGCTGGTCGACGCCGGCGTCGTGCGCGACATCTGGGTCTACCGCCTTGCCCTGTGGCGCAGCGGGATGGCCCGGCGCCTCAAGGCGGGGGAGTATCGGTTCGACCGCCCCCTGTCGGCTCCCGAGGTGATCGCCAAGATCGCGCGCGGTGAGGTCTACCTGCGGGCCGTGACCTTTCCGGAGGGCCTGACCATCCGGGAGATGAGCCGGATCTTCGAAGCGCGCGGCCTGGGGCCGGCCGCGACCTTCGTCGACGCGGCCGCCGACGCGTCGCTCGTGAGCGACCTCGACCCCGCCGCGCGCACGCTCGAAGGCTACCTGTTTCCGGAGACCTACCTGCTGCCGCGTCGCGCGGGCGCGCACGACCTAGTCCGGATGATGGTGGCCCGCTTCCGCCAGGTGTTCACGCCGCGTCTGCTCGCCGAGGCGCAGGCCCGGGGCCAGGGCGTCCACACCACCGTGACCCTGGCGTCCCTGGTGGAGAAGGAGACGGCCAAGATGGAGGAGCGCCCGGTCGTGGCCGCCGTCTACCTGCGGCGGCTGGAGGTGGGGATGGCGCTCCAGTGCGATCCCACCGTCATTTACGCGCTCGAGTTGAGCGGCGACTACCACGGAACGCTCACCCACGAGGGGCTGCGCGTGAACTCCCCGTACAACACCTACCGCTACCCAGGCCTGCCGCCGGGTCCGATCGCGTCCCCTGGCCGCACGGCGCTGGAGGCGGCCGCCCACCCGGCGGGCACCGACTACCTGTACTTCGTCAGCCGCAACGACGGGTCACACGTCTTCGCGCGTACGCTCGACGAGCACAACCACAACGTCTTCACGTATCAGGTGCAGCCCTTCCGCCAGAAGCACCTCGCCGGCGCGCGCCACTGACCTACCGCTCGGCCCACTTGAGCTTTTCACGCAAGACGGTGAAGTAGCTGTGCGAGGCCGACGGAATCAGCCGAAGCGGAACGGTGTGGCGGGCCACCTGCACCGTGTCGTCGCGGTGGAGCGGCCCCCCGCTCTGGCCGTCCACGGTGACGAACACCTCGTGGCTGGCGTCGTGCACGACCGCCGTTACGGAGACAGCGGCGGTTCCAGGGATGACGATCGGCCGGTTGGAGAGCGTGTGCGGCGCAATCGGCGTCAGCACGATGGCATCGACGGCCGGGTGGAGGATGGGCCCGCCTGCCGACAGGTTGTAGGCCGTCGAACCGGTGGGCGAGGCGATGATCAAGCCGTCGGCGAAGAACCGCGCCACGAACTCGCCGCCGACGCTGACCGACAGCTCCACGATCCGTGACAGCGCGCTCCGCGTGACCACGACGTCGTTGAGCGCCATGTAGGCGGCCACGGTCCGGTGATCGTGGGTGACCGTCGCGTGGAGCATCAGGCGCTCGTCGATGGCCGACGTGCCGGCGATTGCCGCCTCGAGGGAGCTGTAGAGTTCGGGGAGGGCGATCTCGGTCAAGAACCCCAGGTGGCCGAAGTTCACCCCGAGGATCGGGACGTCGCGGCCCGAGAGGGCGACGCGCTCGGCCATGCCGAGCAACGTGCCGTCGCCGCCGAGAACGACGATGAGATCGACCAGCGTGGGGAGCTGATCGCGACTGGCCGTCGGGCGCTCCGGGCCGACGCCGGCCAGTTCCGCGGTATGGGTCTCGAGGACCGACTCGATGCCGCGCACGTCGAGCCACCGCCCCAGCGCGACGAGCTGGGCGCCCACCGACTCGAGGCGGATCTTGGCGACAATCCCGACACGCTTGACCATCGGTGTCCTCGCTCTGGCGTAAGAGGTGGCCCCGCTCAGACCGCCCCCGTCGGCGCGCCCGCGGTCGGCCCCGGCGTCGGCGCCGCCTTCAGGTGTACCAAGAACTCGCGGTTGCCTTCCGCGCCGGTGATCGGGGACGGCGTCACCGCGAGGCGCGTCAGGCCGACGGAGGCCGCCGCCGCCGTGACCCGTTCGACGGCCCGTGCCTGCACCGCCGGGTCGCGCACGATGCCCTTGCGCCCGACCTCCGCCCTTCCGGCTTCGAACTGCGGCTTGACGAGCGCGATGACGTCGGCCCCGGGGCGCAGCACGGGCGGCACGCGGGGCAGGATCTGCGCGAGCGAGATGAACGACACGTCGATGACGACGAGATCGACCTGTCCCGGCAGGTCGGACGGCGACAGTCGGCGCGCGTTCAACCCTTCGATCACGACGACCCGCTCGTCGTTGCGCAACTGCCAGTCCAGCTGGCCGTGGCCGACGTCGAGCGCGACCACGCGCGAGGCACCGCGGCGCAGCAGGACGTCGGTGAAGCCGCCCGTCGAGGCGCCGATGTCGAGCGCGTCGCGGCCGCGGACGTCGACCTGGAACGCCTCGAGCGCATGGGCGAGCTTGAGGCCGCCACGGCCGACGTAAGGGTGGTCGGGTTGCGCCAGCGCGACGGCCGATTCCGACCCGACCAGCGTGCCCGCCTTGGCGACGGGTTGCCCGTCAACCCGGACGGCGCCCGACAGGATCAGCGCGCGGGCCCGTTCGCGCGACGGCGCGAGGCCGCGTTCGGTGACCAGAACGTCGAGGCGCGTGCGTTTCACCACTGGCCGGTCCTGGGTGTTGTTCCGAGCCGCGGCCCGGAACCCTCAGTTGATCCGTTTCACCGCCCAGCCGGCAATCTCGTGCAGCCGCCCGCCCGCCAGGTCGACGCGCGCGAGCTCGCCGACGGCCTCGTCGAAGGCCTGGCGCGCCAGGTCCCGGGAGCGGGCCAGGCCGACCACCGACGGGTACGTCGGCTTGCCGGCGGCCGCGTCCTTACCGGCCGTCTTGCCCAGATCCGCCGTGGCCCCCTCGACATCGAGGATGTCGTCCACGATCTGGAACGCCAGCCCCAGGTGGACGGCGTACGCGGCGATCGCCGCGACGGCGCGGTCCGAGCCGCCGGCCATGATGGCGCCGGCGACGGCCGCGGCCCGGATCATCGCGCCGGTCTTGCACGCGTGCATCCGGCGAAGCCCCTCGAGGTCGAAGGCGACCCCCTGCGCCTCGCCCGAGGCGGCGACGGCGGCCTGGAGGTCGATGGCCTGCCCGCCGACCATGCCGAGAGCCCCGGCCGCGTCCGCGATCTCGCGGATCGTGCGCATGCGCCGGTCGACGACCGCCCGGCGCGGGTCGGCCGGCTCCCGGGCGAGCAGGGCGAACGCCTCGGTCAGCAGCCCGTCGCCCGCCAGAATCGCCATTCCCTCCCCATGCACGACGTGCAGCGTCGGCCGGCCGCGGCGGAGCGTGTCGTCATCCATCGCCGGCAGGTCGTCGTGGATGAGCGAGTAGGTGTGGATCATCTCAAGCGCGCACGCCGCGGGCAGCGCCAACCGCACCGCCCCCTCCTCGGTCCGCGCCTCCGCGGGTGGCTGGCGCAACGCCGGATGGGCGCCGATGGCTTCGGCGGCAGCCAGCGCGAGGATCGGGCGGAACCGCTTGCCGCCGGCGAACAGGCTGTAGCGCATCGCCGTGGCGATGACGTCCGGGCAGGCGGGCGCCGCGGGCAGGAAGCGCTCGAGGGCCTCGTCGACCCGCCGCCTTTGGGCGAGCAGATAGGTCTCGAGCGGGGCGGGCGTGACGCTCACCGCGCCTTCTCCGCCTCGGTCGAAGGCGGCGGTCCCGACTCGCCGCCGCCGCGGGGGCCGCCGAGCGAGGCGGGTGCCGGGCGGAGTTCCCCGCGCTCGTCGACAATCTCGATGCGGCGCTCGGCTTCCTCGAGCCGCGCGTGACAGTAGCGCGACAGTTGGACGCCCCGCTCGTACAGTTCCAGCGACTTCTCGAGCGGCAGGTCGCCTTCCTCGAGCCGCTTCACGATGCCTTCGAGCTCAGCGATGGCCGCCTCGAAATCCTTGATGGTCTCGTCCATGTTGCGCTTCCTGCCTGGCCCGCGGGTGCTCTTCAGCGCTGCCCCTCGACGCGGCACTGGAGCTCGCCGCGGGAAAGCGTGACGCGGACAGCGTCGCCCTCGGCGACCGAATCGGCGTCCCGGACGATACGCGTGCGCGCCGCGTCCCAGCACACCGCGTAGCCGCGGGCCAGGACGGCGAGCGGGCTCAGACTCTCGAGCCGTCCCATCTGCCCGCCGAGCCGGACCTCCGCGCGGTGGTGCGCGCCGACCACCGCTCCGCGCAGGGCTGCGTCAGCGCGGGTCAGCGCGGTCCTCACCGTGGCCAGGCGCCGGCGCAGGTCGACGCCCTCGAGCGCCAGCCGCAGCTCATCGTAGCGACGACGGCGGCGCGCCACCAGCGCGCGGCCCGCGCGGCCCGCCTGGTAGGTCAGTTCGGCGACCTGCCGCCCGCGCAGCGCGAGACGCCCCGGCCATCCCGCCAGGCCGGGCCGGCCCGCCAGCCGGTGCGTCAAACCGCGCAGCCGTTCCACCCGCGTGCGGACGGCGGCGCCCAGCCGGCCCGAGAGTCGATCGATGCGGGCCCGGAACTCGTCCTGGCCCGCCACGACCACTTCGGCCGCGGCCGATGGCGTGGGGGCGCGCAGATCCGCCACGAAGTCGGCAATGGTGAAATCGGTCTCGTGCCCGACCGCCGAGATCACGGGCACGGGCATCCGCGCGATGGCGCGCGCGACCGCTTCCTCGTTGAACGCCCAGAGGTCCTCGATCGAGCCTCCGCCGCGCCCGACGATCACGACATCGACGCCGGGCACCCGCGCGACGTCGGCGAGGCCCCGCGCGATGTCGGCGGCCGCCCCCTCGCCCTGCACCCGCGAGGGCCGGATGACCAGGTGGACGTTCGGATGTCGACGCGTGATGACGTTGATGATGTCGCGGATGGCCGCGCCGTCCAGCGAGGTCACGATGCCGATCTTGCGCGGGAGGGTCGGGAGCGGGCGCTTGCGCGAGGGGGCGAAAAGGCCCTCGGCCTGGAGCCTCTGCTTCAACTGCTCGAAGGCCACCTGGAGGGCCCCCGCGCCCTGCGGGTCCAGATGGGTGCAGACGAGCTGATATTCGCCCTTGGGCTCGTACACGCTCAAACGGCCGCGCGCCACCACGTGCAGGCCGTCTTCGGGCCGGAAGCGCAGGGCGCGGAGCGCCGAGCGGAAGATCACGCCTCGAATCTGGGAGCCCGTGTCCTTGAGGGTGAAGTACAGGTGCCCGGTGTTCCAGAGCCGGCAGTTGGACAGCTCGCCCTCGACCCAGACGTCGGCGAAGCCCTCCTCCAGCCGCGTGCGGACGGCGGCGGTCAACTCGGACACCGTCCAGATGCGCCGCGTGGCGGCAGGACCGGGCGAGGACGGAGGGACGTCCGGGTCCTGGAACGGCAGGGCGAACACTTCGTCGGCCACGGGCCCTATTCTAGCTGGGTTTCGGCGTCCATCCGCTCGAGGTCCGCCATCGAGCAGTCCAGCCGCGTGATGGCGGAGGCCCGCCCCGTCTCGTCGTCGACGGCGATCACGACGGCCCGCAGGCGTGGATTGCCCGACGCCGGCTCGAAGCGCGAGGGCAAGCCGGTCAGGAACCGCGCGAGCGCCGGTGCGCACTCGGTGCCGATGATCGAATCGTGGGGTCCGGTCATGCCCACATCGGTGATGTAGGCGGTGCCGTTCGGCAGGACACGCTCGTCGGCCGTCTGGACGTGGGTGTGCGTCCCGACCACCGCGCTGACCTTGCCGTCGAGGTGCCAGCCCATCGCGATCTTCTCGGAGGTCGCCTCGGCGTGGAAGTCGACGACGATGATGCGGGTGCGCCCGGCGAAGGCCTGGAGCTCGCGCAGCGCGCCCGCGAACGGATCGTCGAGCGGGTGCATGAACACCCGCCCCATCAGGTTGACGACCCCGACCGGGCGCCCGTCGGAGGTGCGCGCGAGCAGCGAGCCGTGGCCCGGCGCGCCCGGAGGGTAGTTGGCCGGGCGGAGCAGGCGCGGTTCGGCGGCGATGTAGTCGAGCGCTTCCTTCTTGTCCCACACGTGGTTGCCCGAGGTCATCACGTCGATGCCGCAGTCGGCGAGTGCGTCACCGGTCTCGCGGGTGATGCCGAAGCCGCCGGCGCAGTTCTCGATATTCGCGATGACCAAGTCGGCCCGGTACGTCTCGACCAGTGCGCGGAGTCCCCGCTTGACCAGATCGCGGCCCGGGCGCCCAAACACGTCGCCGATGAAGAGGATGTTCATGCCGTCGTGACGGGAACGAGGATCTCCCTGGCCGCGGCGCTCGACAAGACGCGGAATGACGACGCGCAGTTCGCCGCCACGAAGCACGGCCCGCGTCCGGCCGCCGTCGAAGGCACCGTCGATGCGGACGGCGCGGGCGAACCGCCCGAACCCCCGCTCGACCAGGTGGAACGTCGAGCCGCCCCGCGCGCCGGGGTACGGCGACGGCTTCTCGCCCACGACGACGAGGACGCCGCTTTTCAGGAGGAGGCGCAGGCAGTCCGGCGTGACCCCGGGCAGATCCGATCACGACCTCCACCGTCGACTCGGTCTCCAGCACGTCGAGCGCGGGCATGCAGTGGCCCGCCGGCGCGCGCACATCGCCCCCCCGGCTCCGGTCGAGATCGTCGAACAGCCGCGCCACCTCCTCGGTCAACTCCCGGACCTCGGAGGAGAGCAGGAGGCGCTGGAAATCGCGCATAGGAGGTTTCTATCTTCGCATATTCATCCGATCGACCGCCAGCGCGGTCCGGAGCAGGACGTCCGCGCCGTGGGCGCAGTCCTCCCACGACGTGCGCTCGTGCGGCGCGTGGCTCACGCCGCCCACGCTGGGGACGAAGATCATGCCCATCGGTCCGAGGCGGGCCATCATCTGCGCGTCGTGCCCGGCGCCGCTTGGCAGCGAGAGGTGGGCGAGGCCCAGTGCCGCGGCGCTGGCCGCGATGGCCTCCCTGAGGCGGGTGTCGGCGATCGCCGCTGGATCGTGGCTGGTCGGCCTGAGGTCGATCTGGGTCCCGGTGGCCTCGGCGATCGCCGGCAGACGCGTGGCGAGCGCGGCGGCCAGTCGTGTGATGGTGGCCTCGGACAGATCGCGGAACTCCACGGTGAGCCGCACCAGGCCGGGCACGACGTTCGGCGCGTTGGGCGCCACCTCGAGGCGGCCCACCGTCCCCACCTGCCGGCCGGGTTCGCCGGCGGCGATCTCGCGGACGGCCAGAACCACCCGTGCGGCGGCCAGCAGTGCGTCCCGGCGGTCGGACAGCGGCGTGGTGCCGGCGTGGTTGGCCACGCCGCGCACCACGCACTCGTGCCGGGCGATGGCAACGATTCCCTCGACGATCCCAACGGGCACGCCCGCCCGCTCGAGGACGCCGCCCTGCTCGACGTGCAGCTCCAGGTACGCATGGACCGAGCCCGGGGGCCGCCGGGCGGCGGCCAGGTGCTCGGGACGGCCGCCGAGGGCTCGGAGGGCGTCAGAGAGGCGCACGCCGTGCCAGACGCGCTCGAGTTCATGGGGCTCCACCGCCCCGGCCGCGGCGCGGCTGCCGAAGAGCCCGTCGCCGTACGCCACGCCCTCCTCGTTGGTCCAGACGACGATCTCGAGCGGGTGGAAGGTGTCGAGGCGGGCGTCCGCCAGGGAGCGGGCGACCTCGATCGCGGCCAGCGTGCCGAGCGGCCCATCGAAATTGCCGCCGTCGGGTACTGAATCCAGGTGGGAGCCGAGCACGAGGGCGGCGCGACTGTCGGTGCACCCCGACCGGCGCCCGATGAGGTTGGCGGCCGGGTCGAGTCGGACGTCGAGGTGGGCGCCCGCCATGAGCTCGGCTACGTAGGTGCGGGCCGCCAGATCGGCGCTCGAGTAGGCGAGGCGACTGACGCCGTCGGCAAATGTGCCGCCCGCTGGGCGGCCGAACTCGCTCAGCCGCTCGAGCTGCTCGCGCAGCCGAGCCGCGTTGACGCGGGGCGGCGGATTGGGGAGGGCGGTCATCGGTGCAGGGCCCGAACGGGCGTCAGGCCGCCATTGTACGGCAGGCGCGCGCCGCTCCGCCGCGCGGCCGACCGTGCAGGTAGAATGAGCACTCAGGCCGGCTTCCACGTCGGCCGGCGCGCTGATGACTCCCACAATCCGCGAGGACCTCAATCGGCTGGCCGCTGACGCTCGTTCGGGTGCGTCCGAGCTGCTGCCGCGTGCCGTGGCGGTGCTGCGGCGCGCGCTCGCCGAGACCCCGGGGGAGACGGCGGCCATCGGCCGGGCCATTGGATGCGCCCAGCCCGCCATGGCGAGCTTCTGGAACGCGGCGCTCGCGGCCCTGCGCGAGGAACACGAACCCGGCGCGCTGGACCGGTTCGAGCAGCAGTGGCGGCGCGGGGGCCAGGCGGTCGTCCGGCACGCCGCGTCGACGCTAACGGGGGAGGGCGGCGCCCCGCGCTCCGTCGCGACCTGGTCGTTCAGCGGGACCGTGCTCGCGTGCCTGGTGGGGCTCGCGCGCCGGCAGCCCTTGACGGTGTCGTGTGCCGAGGGCCGGCCGCTCCTCGAGGGACGGCGGCTCGCCGCGACGCTCGCCGACACTGGGGTCGAGGTGAGGTTGTTCACCGACGGTGGCCTGTCGGGGATCTTCGCCGAACCGCGGCCTCCCGACGCCGTGCTGGTCGGTGCCGACGCGGTGGCGCCCGGATGGTTCATCAACAAGTGCGGCACACGAATGCTGGCGGCGGTGGCCAGCACGGCGGGCGTGCCCGTCTACGTGGCGGCGACGCGCGACAAGTTCGTGGACGATCGGGTGGCCACGTTGCTGCGGTGGCCGCAGAGCGAGGGGGCCGAGGTCTGGCGTGACGCCCCGAGGGGCGTCGCCGTGCGCAACGCCTACTTCGAGCGCGTGCCCTTGTCGCTGGTGTCGGGCGTTGTCACCGACGCGGGGCTGCTCGTCGAGGACATGGTCGCCGAAGCCTGCCGGGCGGCATCGGTGGGCGTGACGGACCGGATGGTCACCGCGCTGTGCCCAGGCGAGTGAAGAATCCCACGCCTGGCCGTCGTATCGGGAAGAGAGGGTGTGTGAGCCAGCGCCAACAGAAGTGGAGGTGTCGTGTGTTCCTGTCGATTTCGGTCCGCAGGCCCGTGATCTGGCCGCTGGCTGCTGTGGTGGGCCTCCTCGCGGTGCCGGGGCGCGTCGGCGCCGATCCCCCGGCGTGTGCGGAATCGACACCGGCCATCTACGACCGGGTGTCCCCGGGCGTCGTGTTCATCGACGGGACGTCGATCAACCCCTACCGGGTGACCGACCGCGTCAGCCACATCGTCGGGTCGGGCTTCATCATCTCGACCGAGGGGCTGGTCGTCACCAATGCGCACGTCGCGTTCGGGCGGCAGTCGCTCTCGGTCACGCTCGACGACGGGACCAACGTGCCGGCCCGCCTGGTCGGAGCGGACCCGATCTTCGACATCGCCGTGCTGCAGATCCCCAAGCCGAGCACGGGTCGGTTGCCGACCCTGTCGCTGGGCAACTCGGATGCCATCCAGACCGGCGAGGACGTGCTCACCATCGGGAACCCCCTCGGCCTGAACCAGACGCTCACGCACGGCATCGTCTCGGCCGTGAACCGGACCCTGCCGGTGACCTTCTTCTCGCAGATGGAGCCGATGATCCAGGTCGACACGCCCATCAATCACGGCAACTCCGGTGGCCCGCTCGTCGACCGGTGCGGCGAGGTGGTGGGGATGACCACGGCTGCCGTGTCGGATGCCCAGGGCATCGGCCTCGCCATTCCCGCCAACCTGATCAAGCTGGTCGTCCCGTCGCTCGTCAAGGACGGGCGCCTGGTCCGGCCGTGGCTGGGATTCCATGGCCAGTTCGTCGACCAGACCCTCCGCAGCGTCATCAACCTGCCGCTCACGACCGGCTTCCTGATCGAGGCCATCGAGCCGGGCAGCCCGGCCGAGCAGGCGGGCCTGGCGGGCGGCAGCCTCGAGGTGACCATCGCCGGTCGCGATTTCCTGTTTGGCGGGGACATCGTGACGAAGATGAACGGGCGCGCCTTCACGGGGCCCGACCAGGTGATTGAGGCGCTGGCGTCGCTCGGGGTGGGCCGCGAGATCACGATGACCGTGTTTCGCGACGGGAAGTCGGTTGAGGTGAAGTACGTGCTCCCCGAGCGGCCGCTGCTGCCGACCGACCTGCCGGGGGCCCAGACGGAGATGGCCCTGGCCGCGCACGGACAGGCGGCGCGGCCGGCGCCGCTTCGCTTCTAGCGGGGCGCTCGCGACGGAGCTGGGCGGGGCGGAGGACGACGCGACCGCCCCCGCCCGGCGCGACACGGCTAGACGACCTGGCGTTCCCTGAGCGACGCGATCTGGGGCTCGCTGTAGCCGAGTTGCTTGAGGATTTCGTCGGTGTGCGCCGAGAGCCGAGGCGGCGGGGCGTCGAGGCTCGCCGGCGTCTCCGAGAACTTCGCCGTCAGGTTGAACAGCTTCAACGGACCGATGCCCGGCTCGGTGATCGCCTGGATGGTGCCGCGGTGGGCGATCTGGGGCTGGGCGAGCGCCTGCTGGAGCGAGAGGATCTCGCCCGAGGGGATACCCTTCGCGTTCAGCGCCTGCGCCCAATGGGCGGTGGGGTGCTCAGCGAGTTTCGCCTCGACGAGCGGCGTGAGCGCTCGGCGGTTGGCCTTGCGGACGTCGCGCTTCTGGAACCGCGGATCCGTCTTCAGTTCCGGCACGCCGAGCACGTCGCACAGATTCTCCCACTGCTTCTGCTCGTTGGCGGCGATGTTGATGTACCCGTCCTGGGTGCGGAACGTACCCGACGGCGCCGCCGTCATGTTGTCGTTGCCGAGCAGCTGCGGCGGTTTGCCGCCGATCAGCCAGTTGGCGGCCACCCAGCCGAGCAACGGCATGATCGAGTCGAGCATGGCCACGTCGATCATCTGGCCGCGCCCGGTGTGCTCGCGGTAGTAGAGCGCGCCCATGATGGCGAAGGCCGCGTTCAGCCCGCCGACGGTGTCGCACACGGGGAAGCCGGCGCGCAGCGGGTTGAGGCGTTCGTCGCCGTTGATCGCCATGACACCGCTCAGGCCCTGGATGATCTGGTCGTAGGCCGGCTTGTCGGCATCGGGGCCCGACTGTCCGAAGCCCGAGATGGCGCAGTAGATCAGGCGCGGGTTCCTCTGGTGGAGGGTCTCCCACGGAAACCCCAGCCGGGCGAGGACGCCAGGCCGGAAGTTCTCCACGAGCACGTCCGCCGTCGTGACGAGGGCGCGGAAGATCTCTTTGGCCTCCGCCGCCTTCAGGTTGAGCGTGAGCGACTTCTTGTTCGTGTTCTGCGCGAGGAACGACGTTCCCATCAGCTGCTGGTTGAGTTCCGGGACGTTACCGAGCTTGCGAGCGAGGTCGCCGCCTTCGGGATTCTCAATCTTGATCACCTCGGCGCCGGCCAGCGCGAGGTGCAACGTGGCAAAAGGCCCGGCGAGGACGTTGGTCATGTCCAGGACGCGGATGCCTTCGAGCAGTTTCATGATGATGCCTCCGATCGATGGTCAGTCGTGCGTTACGCGCCTGCCGGGACGATGGTGGGGACGGGGCCCGTCTTCCAGAGCCGCCCCGCCATGTCGCGTCCGAAGAAGCGCCCGGCGTCCTTGGCCACGTCGATGAGCACGTCGAGCCGGATGTCGGGGCGCAGGCCCATGCGCTGGAGCAGGTGGACGAGGTCCTCCGTGCAGACGTTGCCGCCAGTGACCGCCGTGAACGGACAGCCGCCGAGGCCCCCGAAGGCCGATTCGAAGTACGTCACGCCGACGCGCAACGCCGCATAGGCGTTGGCCAGGCCGAACCCGTAGGTGTCGTGCAGGTGGCACGCGCACTCGACCGTGGCGTCGAGCGCCCGCACCTCGGTGAAGAGGCGCTCGACCTGGGCGGGGTGGGCGTGGCCCGCCGTGTCGGCCAGGCTGATCATCCGGAAGCCGGCGCCGAGGAAGCGCCGGACGAGGTCGAGGACGCGCGACTCTGGGACAACGCCCTCGAAGCCGCAGCCGAAGGCCGACTGCACCGACAGCTGGACCGTCGCCCCGGCCTCGCGGGCAGTCTTCGCCATGGCGATGATGCGGTCGGCAGCCTCGGCGGTGCTCATGCCGGTGTTCTTCCGGCTGTGCGTGTCGGAGGCGGACACGCCCATGCAGAAATACCCGACGCCGCACTTGAAGCCCCGCTCCAGGCCCTTCTCGTTGAGGACGAGCGCCGAGAGGCGTGTGCGTGATGGGCGATGGTCCGGCTGGGCGTAGTGTTCGAACAGGCGGTCGGTGTCGGCCATCTGCGGCACCTTCTGCTGGTGCACGAACGAGCCGACCTGAACGATATCCACGCCCGAAGCGATGAGCCCGTCAATCCACCTGATCTTCTGGTCTGTCGGGACCGTGGCCTTCTCGATCTGCAAGCCGTCGCGCGGTCCCACCTCGTGAATGATGATGTCCGCCATGATGCCCTTCCCGTGAACGTGCGCTGGACGATGAGGCGCCAGGCGGGCCGGGGCGCATCCCGGCGCCCGCTGTCTTGGGGGGCCACCTCCGCCAGGCGCCGGCCACCCCGTGCGCCGCCCCGCGCGGCTGGAGTTCCCGGCGCGCATTGCCTTCCGGGTCGGCGCGGCCGCTGGCTGGCGGCGCCATTTCGCCCCCGGCCAGACAGCATATCCCGGGTTGCCGGGCGAGGAAAGTGGGCCCGGACACCCAGGTACAGGGGCACGGGGCACCGGGGCCGGGAATCGCCGAGTTTCAACGAACGGTCCGGTTCCATCTGCGCCGGTTGCCGGCCAGACGGTTGAGGTTGGCCTGAGGCCGATGTATAATGAGCGTAAGACACTCATATTAGATGCTTGACAAACGCTCATCATATCTCTATATTGAAAGTCGAACGTCGGCACTTTCATGAGGAGGGCCCGAGCCCGTGGCCGGTCGCACGACCAACTTTGACGTCGGAACCCGAACGTCAGCCCTGACGGGCTGGCCGTGCCGTCCCCGAAGGCGGATGATTGGCCGGGTGGCCGAGGACGAGCGGACTGGGCCAATCGTGCCCGCGCAGAACTGGGTCCCCCGCGGGACTTCCCGACGGTGGCGACCGATTTTCACATGGTCCGCCGGCGAGCGCCGGCGAGACACGACAGGAGGCAAGACCATGCCAATCGTGCGGTTCGATCCATTCCAGGAGCTGTCGCAGGTGCAGGAGCGGGTGTCGCGGTTGCTCGGCGACCTCTACGGGCGCCGGGGCGCTGATGACGTGATGCGGCGGGGCACGTGGATTCCGCCGGTCGACATCTACGACATGGGCGGCGAGTTGGTGATCAAAGCGGAGCTGCCCGACATGAAGCGCGAGGACATCAACCTGACCGTCGACAACAGCACGCTGACCATCAGCGGCGAGAAGAAGATGGAGTCGGAGATGAAGGACGAGAACTGCCACCGGGTCGAACGGGCCTACGGCGAGTTCACACGGTCCTTCTCACTGCCGCCGACGGTCGACCCCGGACGCGTCAGCGCGGAGTACAAGGCGGGCGTGCTCACCGTGCGGCTGCCGGTCCGCGAAGAGGCGAAACCCAAGCAGATCCAGGTCAAGGTCAGTGAGTGACCGTCGAGGGCTGCCGGGGCGGGCGGCACCCGCCCCGGTCCATACGCGAGTATTCCCTTGCACACTCCGTGCCCTTCCGGCTACCCTGAACGATTGTGGTAGATGAGAATACACCCGCTGACACGCCCCCCGAGGAACCGCTTCCCCCGACGGCGCCCGTCGTAAAGGTGCCGCCAATCGAGAGCCGGTTCCTCTTCGTGGACATTGCCGCGCTGCGGGCCAAGCAGCTGCGGCGCGGTGCCAGGCCCCGCGTCCAGACGGCCGAGGGCCCGGGTTCGGACCATCCCCGCAAGCCGGAGCGCGTGGCGATGGAAGAGGTCCGCGAGGGCCTCGTCGAGTATCACCTGCCCGACCCCGCGGCGGTGCCCGCCCCGGAGGAATCGTGACCTCCGCCGAGCTGTGGACCCTGGCCCTCGGCACGATGGAGGGCCTGGGAGGGCTGGTCGTCGTCCTGCTCGTGCTGATGATCGGCTGCTGTCTCGTATTCGACCTGACGAAGTTCCGGCCGACGCGGAATTCCAAGATCATCAAGAGCCTCGACGAGACCGTCGGACCTCCGCTCGTGTATCTCCCTCCCAACGCACCCCGGGGGCCGGCCGATCAGCTGGCCGGGTCGGGGCGAGCCGCCGGCTGAAACCTTCCGCTCCCCTCCGACGTAAGATCCGGTGACGGGCCGCAAGGCCCCGTGACCAGGGAGGGTTCAGATGTTCGGGCTGCTGGCACTGGGCGGGCTGGTGATGGCGGGCGTGGCCATCGTCGTCGTGATCGGCGCGGTGCTGCTCGTCCTGAAACTTGCGCTGACGCTGGTGTTCCTGCCGTTGCGCCTCGCCTTCGGCCTCGTGTTCCTGCCGTTGCGCCTCATGGGCGGCCTGCTGGCGTTGCTCATCGTCCCGCTGCTGGCCGTCGTGGCCGTCGTGGCCGTCGTGGGCGGCGTGCTGGCGGCCGCCGTGCCGCTGCTGCCACTGGCTGCGCTCGTCTTCGTGATCTGGCTAGTAGTGCGGGCCGCCAGCCGGCCGGCGGCGCTCGTGCGCTAGGCCGGCGGCCTCCCGCCCTCGCACCACCCGTCGGCTCGCTCTCCGCCCCAACCCGTTTCCCGCGCGAAGGCATCCGCGGTCCGCAGCAGCGTCTCCTCGTCGAACATCCGGCCGACCAGCTGCAACCCGACCGGCAGCCGCGCCGGTGAGAGCCCGCACGGCACCGACACGGCGGGCAGGCCCGCCAGCGGCGCGCCGACCGTGAAGACGTCGGCCAGGTACATCTGGAGCGGGTCGGCCAGCCGCTCGCCCAACCGGAAGGCCGTCGTCGGGGTCGTCGGGAGGGCCACGACGTCGGCCAAGCCGAAGGCCTCGTCGAAGTCACGGCGCACGAGCGTGCGGACCTGCTGGGCCTTCAGGTAGTAGGCGTCGTAGTACCCGGCGCTGAGCGCGTAGGTGCCGAGCATGATCCGACGCTTCACCTCGGCGCCGAAGCCCTGGGCGCGCGTCTCTCCGTACATGTCGGCCAGTTCGGCGCGGTTCGCGCGGAACCCGTACCGCACGCCGTCGTAGCGTGCGAGGTTGGCGCTCGCCTCGGCCGTCGCCACGAGGTAGTAGACGGGGATCCCGTACGCCGCGTGTGGCAGCGCGATGTCGATGATTGTCGCCCCGAGCGCGCCAAGTGCCGCCAGCCCGTTCTCGAACGCCGTGGAGACGTCCGCCTCGACGCCCCGACTGAGCACCGCGCGGGGCACGCCGACGCGCAACCCTCGGATGTCGCCGGTCAGCGCCGACGTGAAATCCGGCACGGGACGGCGGGAGCACGTCGCGTCGTTGGCGTCCGCCCCGGCGATCACCGAGAGGGTGGCGGCTACGTCGAACGCCGACCGGCCGAAGGGGCCGACCTGATCGAGCGACGAGGCGAACGCAATCAGGCCGTAGCGTGACACGCGCCCGTAGGTCGGCTTGAGGCCGACCACCCCGCAGAAGGCCGCCGGCTGGCGGATGGACCCGCCCGTGTCGGACCCGAGGGCGAGCGGCACGAACCCGGCGGCGACCGCCACCGCGGACCCTCCGCTCGAGCCGCCCGGCGTGCGGTCGGGGGCCCAGGGGTTGCGGGATGGGCCGAACGCCG
This sequence comes from uncultured Acidobacteriota bacterium, assembly GCA_963701315.1. Lineage (GTDB taxonomy): Bacteria > Acidobacteriota > Vicinamibacteria > Vicinamibacterales > Fen-181 > FEN-299. Next base: position 314,487 of record OY969603.1, read on the forward strand.
AGTGCTCGGTGGAGGAGCCCATGGCGAACTCGTCGCAGTTCGTCTTGCCGATCACCACCGCGCCCGCTTCCGCCAGCCGGGCCACGACGGTCGCGTCGTAGGGCGGCACGAACCCGTCAAGGATGCGGGATCCCGCCGTGGTGCGGAGCCGGGCTGTGCAGAGGTTGTCCTTGACGGCGACTGGCACGCCGGCGAGCGGGAGCGCGGCGCGCTCCCGCACGCGCGCATCGACGCTCTCCGCGCGCGCGAGCGCGCCCTGCTCGTCCACCGTCAGGAACGCATGCAGCCGGTGGTCGTCCCGCGCGATCCGCGACAGGCACGCGCGGCACACCTCGACGGCCGACACCTCGCGACGGGTGACCGCCTTCCGGATGTCCCGCACGGTCTGTCGCGCATCGAGTGTCATCGGCCGCGCTCGGTGCCTCAGGGTTCGCCGAGGACCTTCGGTACCCGAAACAGCCCCGCCGCCGCCTCCGGCGCGTTGGCGAGCGCCCCGGACCGGTCGAGCGACGCGGTCCGGAGGTCCTGGCGCTCGACCGAATCCTGGCCGAGCACGTTCGCCGTGGCGGGCACGTCGCGGGTGTCGAGCTCGACAATCTGGCGCGCGTAGTCGAGGATGCGGCCGAGCTGGCGCGCGTAGAGATCGGCCTCCTCGTCGGTGAGCGCCAGGCGGGCGAGCGAGGCGACGCGCCGGACCTCGCCGACCGACAGGTCATCGGGCATGGGCTGATGCTATCGCAGGGACCGACCCCCGCGCCAGCCGGCCGACGGGATGCCGGCCGGCGCCCGGCTCGCCATGCGACCGCGCTTGCACCCCGGCAGCCCTGCACGTATCCTCCCTACATGCACGCACAACCTGTGAGGCGACCTGCGGTCGCCGGGTCCTGGTACCCGGGGTCGGCGGGCCCATTGGCGGCGGAGGTCGACCGCTATCTGGCTGCCGTGCCGGACACGGTTCCGACCGTCGGGATTCGGGCCCTCGTGGTCCCGCACGCCGGGCTCGTGTACTCGGGTCCGGTGGCCGCGTGGGCCTACCGAACGGTCCGCCACGGGCCGTTCGACGTCGTCGTGCTGGTTGGGCCGTCGCACCACGTCGGATTCGACGGCGTGGCAGTCTTCCCGCACGGCGCGTTCGACACCCCGCTCGGTCCGGCGCCAATCGCCGAGGATGTTGCCGCCGCCCTGCTGGCGGCGACGCCCGTCGTGCACGACTCGGTCCTCGCGCATGCGCGCGAGCACTCGCTCGAGATGCAGCTTCCCTTCCTGCGCCGGGTCTTGCCCTCGACGCCGATCGTCCCGCTCGTCATGGGGTACCAGACCGACGAGACGGTGCGCGGGCTCGCTGACGGGCTGGCGCGCGCGCTGAGCGGGACGCAGGCCCTGCTGGTGGCCAGCAGCGACCTGTCGCACTACCTCGACGCCCGGACGGCGAAAGCGATCGACGGCACGGTCCTCGACCTCGTGTCGCGCTTCGATCCTGACGGGTTGCTGGCGGTGCTGAGGGACAAGCCGGACCACGCGTGCGGAGGCGGTCCGATCGTCAGCGTCATGCTCGCCGCGCGGGCGCTGGGAGCGCGGGAAGGCACGGTGTTGCGCTACGCGGATTCGGGAGACGTGTCGGGGGACAAGAGCGCCGTCGTCGGCTACATGGCCGCCGCGTTCGGCACGTTCGAGGCGTGAGAACGCGAGGGCGGAACCCGGCGACCCGGCCCGCGCGCCGCCTCGCCCCGCCGGTGCGGCCACTGCCAGGAGGACACCCGTGCTCACCAGGGACGAGCGAACTGCCTTGCTGCATTTTGCGCGCGAGACGATCGGGGCGCGCCTGACCGGCTCGCCGCCGCCGCCGCCGGTCCAGTTGACGGCGCCCCACGACCACGCCGGCGCGTTCGTCACGCTTACCGTGGACGGCGAACTGCGGGGTTGCATCGGCTACCCCGGTTCCCCCCAGCGACTCGACGCCGTCATCGGACACTGCGCCGTCGCCTCCGCGACCGAGGACCCTCGGTTCCCTCCGCTGACCGCCGCCGAACTCCCCGGCCTGCACGTCGAGATTTCGGTGCTCACGCCCATCGTGCCCGTGCACGACGTGGCGGAGATCGAAGTTGGCCGCGACGGCCTGGTGATCGAACAGAGCTTCAGGAAGGGCCTGCTCCTGCCCCAAGTCGCGATCGAACACCGATGGGACCGCGACACCTTCCTGGGCCATACCTGTCTGAAGGCCGGACTGCGCCCCGACGCCTGGAAGACCGGAGCGAAGATCTCCAGGTTCCGGGCCGAGGTGTTTGGCGAAGACTAGTGGCGTCGGTCGGGCCGGCCGGCGACCACGGACGGGTGCGCCCGTTCGACTGGCTCCTCCCGCTCGGCGGCACGGCGTGCGGGTCTGCCCCGCGCCGTCGGGCGGCGCAGGCGCCGCAGCGTGGCCAGATTCCGCAGGTCGAGGGGGTCGGCGTCCACATCGGTAGCCCGCCGCCCCTCCGTCTTGGGCGTTTCCAGGATCAGCGGGAGGGACGCGAACCGGCGATCGTTCACCAACCGGCGGAACGAGGCGAGCCCCAGCGCGCCTCGGCCGATGTGCTCGTGCCGGTCCCGCCGGCTGCCCAGGCCGTGCTTCGAGTCGTTGACGTGGACGACGGCAAGACGGTCGAAGCCGACGAGGCGGTCGAACTCGTCGAACGTCTGGCGGTAGCCACCCTCCGTCGACAGGTCGTAGCCGGCCGCGAACAGGTGGCACGTGTCCAGGCAGATGGCCACGCGGGGGTGGCCGTCGAGGCGGGCCAGGATGCGTGCCAGGTGCTCGAAGTGCCAGCCGAGCGCGGTGCCCTGGCCGGCGGTCTGTTCGAGGATCACGAGGGCGCGTCCGGCCCGATGCATCGCCAGCGTCTCCGCCACGCCCTCGGCGACCAGCCGCAGCCCCTCGCGTTCGCTCCCGCCCATCGCGCAGCCCGGATGCACCACGACACCGCGCAGGCCCAGTGCGTCGGCGCGGTCGAGTTCTCCGCCGAGCGCCTCGATCGATCTGGTGCGCAGCCGTCCCGGCGACGCCGCTAGGTTGATGAGATAGCTGGCGTGCGCCACCGCGGGCATGATGCCCGATCGGGCCAGGTGCTCACGGAAGCTGGCGACCTCGGCCCGCGGCCAGCGCCGGGCGCGCCACTGGCCCGCCGACTTGGTGAAGATCTGCATCGCCTCGCATCCATGTGCCATGGCCCGCTGCACTGCGCGCGGAAGGCCGCCGGCAATCGACATGTGGGCGCCGAAGCGTGGCTCGGTCATGGGCGGGTCCCGTACCGGATTGCACTCCACCGGCCGACTGGCACCCAGCCGATCGCGGCCGAGTGCAGGTGGGAGGCGTGGGGGCCACGCGCGGGGGCGGCGCTAGCCGCAATGCCGTTAGGAAATCCAAGTGATCAGAAATTCAACGTGTACGTTTTACACTTGTACTTTTTACTCGGTTTAGATATTTACACTGGGAATGCGACACCATTCCCAGTCTCGACATCGACCCGACGAGCAGAGCGGTTGCGCGGCGTCCCGCCCCCTCGGCTTTCTGGCGGCGTGGACGGCCATGCTCCGCGGCGACGCGCCCTCGCTGCCGACGCGGCCGGGACGCAAACCGCGCGTGCCATTGACCCAGGTGTTGTCCGCCCTGACCTTTCATGTGATGAAAGCCAAGGGCACGTTGGGCGAGCACGTCGCCGAGTTGTTCGACACGCGGATCGCCGACAGTTCGCTGGCCGATCGACGGGCGCGGGTGCCGTGGACGATCTTCGCCGAGTTGATGCAGCGCATGCTGCGTCCCCGCGCGACGCTGGCGGACGCGCCGGAGGCCTTCTGGCAGGGGTGGCGGCTGCTCGCGCTCGACGGCACGCAGTTCAGTGTGACGAACGCGCCGGCGGTCAAACGGCGCCCGATCAAGGCGCGGACCCGGCGCGGGCGCGCCGCCTTCGCGAAACTGCCGGTGGCGGTGTTGCTCGAGGTGGGGCTGCACAATCCCATCGCCGCCGTGGTGGGCGAGCCCGGCGCGGCGGAGTCCACGCTGGCGCGGACGCTGCTGCCCGCGATCCCCGAGCAGGCGTTGGTGCTGGCGGACCGCTTGTATGGCTGCGGCGCCGTGGCGGCGACGCTCCAGGCGGCCTGCGCGCGGGTGGGCAGTCACTTCCTGGTCCGCGTGCCGACCGTGGTCACGGGACGGGTCGTCGAGTCGCTGGCCGATGGGAGTCGCGTCCTGGTCGTGGCGGTCAAACCCCGCTATCGTCCCTCGCCGGACGAGCGGACGCTGACGGTGCGCGAGATCCAGGTGCGGGTCGCGCGCGCGGGGCGCCGCGGGACCACGCTGCGACTGTGGACGAGCCTGCTCGATCCGCGTACCGCCCCGGCGCTCGATCTCGCCCGGCTCTATGCCCAGCGCTGGGAACAGGAGCTGTACTTTCGCGAGGTCAAACACGATCTGCGGCGGACCGCCCTGCTGCAGAGTCACACCGTGGAGACCGCGGCGCAAGAGATCGCTGCGATCGTCCTGGCCAGCGCCCTGCTCGCCGTCGAGCGGACACGGGCGGCCGCCGGCGCGGTCCCGGTGCTGCGAGTGAGCTTCGCGAAGATGCTCCCCATCGTCGAGGGCATGTGGTTCACCCTGGATATCGCGGCGCCAGTGCTGACCGAGGATCAGACGCAATTCATCCTCACGCAGATGTACGAACGGATGCGCCGCCACATCACGCCCACGCGTCGGGCTAGGTCGTGTCCGCGCGCCGTCCGGCAACCCGTGACCGGCTGGCCGCGTCTCATGAGAAACACGGCGGTCGAAGGACCGTTCGAATTCACGGTGCTATGAACGCCTCAGCAGTTTCCGAAAGGCATTGGCGCTAGCCGGGCCCGAGGCCCTGGCCCACGATGGCGCCGGTTGGCGATACCCGCACCCACACGGCGAACGGGCTGGTGTGACGACGGGCGTCGCCGCTCTCTTCCGGACGTTGCGCGAAGCGCAGGTCGTACCAATGCACGGTGATGTCCCCGTCGCGGTGATGGACGGTCTCCGCGGCGGGGAACCGCGAGAACTCCAGGAACACGCGGGCCAGGTGTGCCGTGGAGGCCCTCGCAACGAGCGGGCCCGACTGGTCGGGGAAGGTGAGCGGCTCGGTGACCCGGCCGGGCGCCAGCAGGTTCACCTCGCTCACCTCGTAGCCGTCCGGCGTGCGCGTGATGAGCCGCCAGGTGAAGGGCGACCAGAGCGTCGGGAGCGCCGCGGGCAGGCTCGACCGCTCCCCGGCGTCGAGGTAGTGGAACACCGTGCCCGGCCACGGCGGTCGGCCGTCGGCGGGCAGGGCCGCCTGCTGGCGTGCGACGGCCGCCTCGAGGGCGGAGGTGTGGATCCGGGCGTGGACGCCGTAATCCCCTGCCATCAGGAGCAGCACCGCGGCCGCGATCGGTGTGCGGCGTGCGGGGCGCATCGCGGTGGCGACCAGGCCGACGGTCAGCGCCAGCAGCAGATAGACGTCGATGATGGGCATCCAGTCGACGCCGTACCAGGTTCCCGCAAAGGGGCTCAGCACGCGTGTGCCGTACGAGGTCGCGAAGTCCAGCGCGACATGGCCGGCCACGCCCAGGAGCGACACGGCCACCAGGCTCCAGAATCCCGCCGTGTCGCCGTGCCGGCGCCAGGCGAGCCGGCCGTAGAGCCACACGCTCAGGGCCACGAGCACACCGAGCAGCAGGCTGAACGGCCCGTGGCTGGCCCCGCGGTGGGCGGCGAGGTAGCCGACGCGGCCGCCGGTCAGCGTCGTCAGCACCTCGATGTCCGGGATGTTCGACGCGATCAGCAGGGCGGCCGTGGCACCCCGGCCGCGCCGTCGGAGGCCGGCATTGGCCAGCGTCAGGGCGAAGAGGGAGTGGGTAACGTTGTCCACGCGACGTCTCATCATACCTTCATTGGCCGGCGCGCCGTCCGGCGGGAGGCCGCCCGATCCCGCGTGATATACTCCGACCACCTTGAAACTCCGTGAACTTTCGGCGCGTTTGGGCTGCCGTCTCGAAGGGGACGGCGAGGTGGAGATCGCACGCGTCGCGGGCATCGATCAGGCCGGCCGCGGCGACGTGACCTTCCTGTCGAACCCGCGCTACGCGGCCGCGCTCAGCCGGACGCGCGCCTCGGCGGTCATCCTGGGGGAGAACGCGCCGTCGCCGCCCTGCGCGGCGTTGCGCTCGGCCAACCCGTACCTGGCCTTCTCCCGCGCCGTCGGCCTGCTGGCCCCGGTGCCCGCGCCTCCGCCCGGGATCCACCCGTCGTCGGTCATCGCCCCGACGGCCGTCATCGGTCCCGCCGTGTCGATCGGGGCGTTCGTCGTGGTGGAGGACCGGGCGGCGATCGGGGCCCGGGTCGTGCTCGCGCCGCACGTGAGCGTCGGAAGGCAGGCCACCATCGGTGACGACGCCGTCATTCATGCCCACGCGTCGATTCGCGAAGGGACCGTTCTCGGGCGCCGAGTCGTCGTGCAGGACGGAGCTGTCGTCGGCAGCGACGGGTTCGGCTTCGCGAAACGGGAGGACGGCACCTACGAGAAGATCCCGCAGCCGGGCATCGTGGTCGTCGAGGACGACGTGGAAATCGGGGCCAACTCGACGATCGACCGCCCGGCGGTGGGCGAGACGCGCATCTGTGCCGGCGTCAAGATCGACAACCTCGTGCAGGTGGCGCACGGGGTGCGTGTCGGGACGAACACGCTGCTGTGCGCGCAGGTGGGCATCGCCGGCAGCGCGACGATCGGCGAGGGCGTGGTGCTGGCCGGGCAGGTTGGCGTGGCCGGGCACCTGGAGATCGGTGACGGCGTCACGGCCACCGCCCAGACCGGCATCCCCAACTCGATCGACGCGGGCGCGGTCGTTTCCGGCTACCCCGCCATTCCGAACCGGGAGTGGCTGAAATCGTCGGCCGTGTTCCGCCGCCTGCCCGAGCTGAAGAAGACCGTGACCGACCTCGACGCCCGCCTCGCCGCCCTGGAGCGGCGCCTCGCCGGGGACGGCGTGCCATAATCGGCGTATGTGCCGTCTCCGCCGGCGGGCTCCAGCTGGCCTCGTGGCCGCGTCCCTACTCGCCGGGACGTGTGTCGTATCCGCGACGGTGCGCCCGGCCAAGCTGACCGGCGAGCTGACCAAGCTGGCCAATGGTCTCACGGCGGTCCTGCTCGAAGATCACACCACGCCAATCGTGCACGTCCAAGTGTGGTACCACGTGGGGTCGAAGGACGAACGGCCCGGCCGCACGGGCTTTGCCCACCTGTTCGAGCACCTCATGTTCAAGGGCTCGAAGAATGTCGAGCCGGACCAGCACGCGTCGATGATCGCCGCCGTCGGCGGCTTGGCCAACGCCTACACGACCGAGGACGTGACGGTGTACTGGGAGACGCTGCCGGCGCAGTACCTCCCGCTGGCGCTGTGGCTCGAGGCCGACCGGATGGCGTCGCTGCGCATCACGCGGCCCGCCTTCGAGCGCGAACGCCAGGTGGTTGAGGAGGAGCGTCGGATGCGCTTCGACAATCAGCCCTACGGCAGCCTGCCGGAGCTGATCTACGGATCGACGTTCTCGACGCACCCGTATCGGCACACACCGCTTGGGAGCCTGGACGACCTCTCGGCGGCCTCCGAGGCCGATGTCCGCGACTTCTACCGGACCTACTACGTGCCGGCCAATGCTACGCTGGCGATCGTGGGGGATTTCGATACGGCGACCGCACTCGACCTCGTCAACCGCTACTTGGGCCGCGTGCCGAAATCCGACCGGTCGATCGCGCGCCATCGGCCGACTGAGCCCGCCCAGCAGCAGGAGCGGCGCGTCACGGTCCGGCGAGCCTGGCCGCTGCCCGTTGTGGTGGTGGCCTACCATGTGCCCGGCGACGGGCATCCCGATGCCTACCCGCTGCAGCTGGCGTCGACGCTGCTGTCCGACGGCCAGAGCTCGCGGATCTACCGGGCGCTGGTCTACGAGGGAGGGCTGGCGCTGACGGCCTTCGGCGGCGGGCAGATGCGGGAGGACCCCAGCCTGTTCTTCGCCGTCGCCGTCGTGCAGCCGGGCCGCGCGCCGGCGGAGGCGGAACAGGCGCTCGTGGCCGAGCTCGATCGCCTGCGCGAGGACCCGGTGTCCGAGCCGGAGCTCGAGCGGGCGAAGAACCAGTTCGCCCGCGACACCGCCGTCGCCCGCGAGTCGGATCAACAGAAGGCGACCCAGCTGGCGCACGCGGCGGTCCTCCATCAAGGCGACGTGACCGCCGCCGACCGCGAGTATGACGGCGTCATGAGCGCGACGGCCGAAGCCGTCCGACGGGTCGCGCGAACCTACTTCGTCCCGCAGAACAGGACCATCATCACCGTGCTGCCCGCCGATGCGGCGCGCTAGGCGCAGGGGAGTCGGCATGTCGATCCGAAGGTGTCAGGCGATTCCGGCCGCGGCGCTCGGCGTCACGCTGCTCTCTGGACTGTCGGTCGCGCAGTCGCGGGGCTGGCCGTCGAGCACCCCGCCCCGCCCGCTCGCGGTGCGCGAGGCCACGTTTCCCCCCTACGCGCTCCGGACGCTGCCGAACGGCCTGCAGGTGGTGGTCGTGCGGCGCCCGGAGCAGCCGGTCGTCAGCCTGCGGTTCATCGTCGCAGCCGGCGCCGCCGAGGACTCGCCTGCGTGCCTGGGCGTCGCCTCGATGGTGGCCTCGCTGCTCGACCAGGGCACGACCAGCCGGAGCGCTCGCCAGGTGGCGGACACGATCGACTCGGTTGGTGGCGAGCTGGAGACTGGCGCCGGCCGGGACCTCTCGTTCGTCCATGTCATCGTGCTGAGAGACAGCCTGGCCCTGGCGATGACCCTGCTCGCGGACGTGGTCCGCCATCCCGCGTTCGCCGCGGAGGAGATCGAGCGCCAGCGGGCCCAGACGCTCGCGGCCCTGCACGTCAGCTTCGGAGACCCCGGCTACCTGGCCGACGCGGTCTTCGACCGGCTCGTGTTCGGGCTCCACCCGTACGGCTTCCCCGGGAGCGGCACGGGGGACTCCCTCCGGCGGCTCACGCGGGACGACCTGGTCGCCTTCCATCGTCGCTACTACGTACCAAACGACGCCCTGCTCGGGGTCGTGGGTGACGTGACCGTCGAGGCCGCGATGGCGGAGGTCGACCGCGCCTTCGGGGACTGGACCCGCCACGCCGTCGATCCTCCCCACCCCGAGCCTCCTCCGGATCCGGCTCGCCGCGTCGTGGTGATCGACAAGCCGGACGCCGTCGAGACCGAGATCCGCGTGGGACAGCTCGGGATCCCGCGCAGGACCCCCGACTTCATGGCCGTCGACCTCGCGGTCCGGATTCTGGGCGGGGAGGGCGCGAACCGGTTGCACCAGGTGCTGCGGACCGATCGGGGCCTCACCTACGGCGCGTCGGCTGCCGACGAAACGCTGAAAGAGGCCGGCGAGGTCATGGCGCGGACCAACACGCGGTCGGCGGAGACCGGCGAGGCGCTGCGGCTGATGGTGGACGAGTTCTCGAGGCTGCGGCGTGAGGGCGTGGGGGAGGACGAACTCGCCCGCGCCAAGGCGTACCTGGTCGGCAGCTTCCCGCTGAAGATCGAGACGCCGGACGAGATCGCGACGTTGATCCTGAATGTCCTCTTCTACGACCTGCCCCTCGACGACTTGCAGACCTACCGCCAGCGCGTCGAGGCCGTCTCGGTCGATGACGTCTCGCGTGCCGTCGCGCAGCACATCCAACCGGATCGGCTCTCGGTGGTGCTCGTCGGGAATGCTTCGGCGTTTCTGGGGCAACTCAAGGGCGCCGGGTTCGACCGCGTGGAGGTCGTGCGCGTGGCAGACCTCGACCTGACGTCGGCCGACCTCAGGCGGAAGGGCGCCCTGACGTCCGGGGACCGTCCGACGGCCGCCACGCGCCGCGGCGGCACCCTCCGGCCCGCCGGGCTGGCAGGCCTGTCGGCGCGCCTCGGTCGCCCGCGTGGCAGCGAGGGCGCGGAGGAGCAGCCGGCGGGGGGCGCGGCATTCGCCCAAGGGGCGCAGGCCCGCGCGGTCACCGACCCAGCGCGGACACTCCTCGACCGCGCCATCGTGGCCAAGGGCGGGCTCGAGCGCCTGCGCGGCGTCACGACGATGAAGGCGGTCGCCGAGTCGACCTTGCACACACCCCGCGGGCCGGTGACGACGACCACCACCACCTACATCGCCTACCCGGACCACGTCCGCGTGGAGGCGCGGCTGCCGATGGGCCTGGCCGTCCAGGTGTACGCGGGTGATGACACGGTTTGGGTGAGTGACCCGGACAAAGGCGTCTTCGTGCCTCCGTCGCCCGTACGCCGCGACTTCAGGGAGAGCGCGCGCCGCGACGTGCTGACCCTGCTGCTGCGCGCCCACGACGGCCAGCTGACGGCCCGGACGGCCGACGCGTGGGTGGAGGAGGAGGACCTCGAGGCGAACCTCCGCGCCGTCGCGCTGTCGGGTGAGGGGCCGGACCCGGTCGTGCTGTACATCGACACCATCACCAGCATGGTGGTGAAGCTGGGCTACCGCCTGGCGGACGGGAGCGCAGCGACTGAGCAGTTCAGTGACTTCCGCGACGTCCAGGGCGTGAAGATCCCGTACAAGGCGGCCCTCTCGCGGGAGCACCTGCCGGTCGCCGAGCGCGTCGTGACGAGCGTGTCAATCAACGTGCCGCTCGACCCGGGGTTGTTCACCAAGCCCGTGAGGCGCTAGAACGTGCCAACCGTCCTTCTCTCGTGCGGCGAAGCGTCGGGCGACCTGTACGGCGGGGCGCTGGTCGAACAGCTCACCGCCCTCGATCCCTCGGTGCGGGCCCTGGGGTGTGGCGGCCCCCGCCTGCGCGCATCGGGTGCCACGCTGGTCGGCGACTACCGTGGGTTGGCGGTCACCGGTCTGGTGGAGGCGCTCCGGGTGCTGCCCCGTTCACTGGCCATGTACCGCACGCTTGTCCAGACGGCTCGCGCCGACCGGCCGGATGTGTTTGTGGCGATCGACTTCCCGGACTTCAACTTCCGCGTGGCCTCCGCCATGCGCCGCCTCGGCGTACCTGTCGTCTACTACGTGCCGCCGCAGCTGTGGGCGTGGCGCAGCGGGCGGCTGCGGACCCTCCGGCAGCTGGCGGACCGGATCCTGGTCATCTTCCCGTTCGAGCCCGACATCTACCGCGCCGCGGGCACCTCGGTGACCTTCGTGGGCCACCCGTTGGTCGACCTGGTCTCGGGGGTCACGGGGCGTGCGCCCTTCCTGGCGGGCCTGGGCCTGGATCCGGGCAAGCCCACCGTGGCATTGCTCCCTGGCAGCCGTTCGAACGAGCTGCGCGGCATCCTGCCGCGCCTCATCGACGCGCTGCCGGCCATCGCGGCAGAGGTGCCGGGCGTGCAGTTCGTGCTGGCGCGAGCCCCCGGGTTGTCAGACGTGCTGCTGGCGCCCGCCCAGTCGACCCTTGCGCCGCTGCGCGTCGTTGAAGGGCGAACCGACGACGTGCTGGCTGCCGCCGACGTCGCGATTACCGCGTCCGGCACCGCCACCGTGCAGGCCGCGCTTCACGCCTGTCCGATGGTCATCGTGTATTACGTCTCGCCGCTGTCCTACCTGATCGGCAAGCCGTTCGTCCGCGTCGACACCTACGGCATGGTCAACCTGGTCGCGGGCGAGCGCCTGGCTCCTGAGTTCATTCAGGACGCGTTCACGCCCGAGGCGGTCGCGCAGGCCGCGGTCGCCCTCCTCCGGGATCCCGCGCTGCGCGAGCGCACGCTGACGGGCCTGGGTGAGGTGCGGCGCAGGCTGGGCGGCGGCGGCGCCAGCCGCCGCGCCGCCGAGATCGTGCTCGAAGTGGCCCGGGGGGGGCGGGTCCTGTCGAGGTGAGACGCTACCGCGACAGCGCGGCCAGCGCCTGATTCTGATCGTACTCCGAGTGGATGCGCAAGGCCGACTCGCGGTACGCGGCCCGCAGGTGATCGTCGAGCGGCCCGCGGCCTGCCACCGCGACGAGGACGTTGGCGCGTTCGTAGTCGGAGGTAATCGCGAGCGAGGCGTGGACGACGCCCTCCAGCGCCGCTCGTGACGGCGTCGCCGTGCGGCAGACCGCCTTCAGTACCCGCCCGCGCTCGGAGTCGGCGTGAAACGCATCGACCGCCCTGATGAACCCGGGCTGGGCCGCTGTGTCCGGGGCCCGGGTGAGGACGTCGACCAGGAGTTCCGCCCGTTCGTAGTCGGACGTGACCGCCAGCGAGGCCTGGACGACACCATCGAACACCGACTGCGACGGCTTCCCCGTGTGACACACGGCCTTGAGCACGCGCCCGCGCTCGTAGTCGCCATGGAGCGTGCCCGCGGCCCTGAGAAACGCCGGCTGCGCCGCCGCGTCCGGGGAATGGGTCAAGACCTCGACCAGGAGTCCCGCCAATTCGTAGTCCGACTTGCCGCGCGCGGCCGTGTCGATTACCCGGCCGACGCTCGCCGTGTCGAGCCCCGATTCGCCCAGGATGGCCGTCAGCGCGTGGTGCCGTGCGTAGTCGGACCCGATCGAGTCGACGGCCCCAAACAGGGCGTCGCCGACCACCGCGGCGGGAACCTGGAGTTTGGCCGCCTGGACGATCAACTCGGACTTCTCGTAGTCAGAGGGGATCGCGCGGATGGTCTCGAGCGCGGCGCGCCAGACGGGCGGCGTCAGGCCGCCCGACGCCAGCAGGGCCGTGAGGGCGCGTCGTTTCTCGTAGGCGGACCCGATCGGGGCGGCCACCTCCACGAAGGCAAGGCGGCTCGTTTCGTCGGGCAGATGGCCGGACGCCGCCTTGGCGAGTACCGTCGCGCGTTCGTAGTCGGACGTGATCTCGCGACCGGCCTGGCGGAGGGCGCGGCAGACGATGGCGGCATCCAGGGTGCCGTGGTCGAAGAGGACGTCGAAGTAGAGGCGGCGGACGTAGCTCGAGCGGATTGCCGAAATCTCGGCGAGCAGGCCGGCGGCGCCCTGCTGGGTGAGAATGCGCTCGGCGCGCTGTTGCGCGTTGAAGCCGGTTTCACGGATGACGGTGGGGAGCGTCCGCGCCAGCCACGCGCGGCCCTCAGGCGTCATCGGCTGGCCGTTCCAGGTCCGGTCGATCTGGCCCCCCCGCTCGCGTGCCTCGAATTTCGCCCGCCCCTGCTCGTCCGACACCTCGATGCGCAGCCACGCGCCGGGCGACAGGCTCTTGACGTCGGCGTCGTCGTCGGTGAAGGCGATGGTGCCGTGCGCCCGGACGTCGCGACGAGAGTGCCCGTCGGTGGTGGAAGACCGCCACTCGGACTGTCCGTCGGAGAACCACGCCGCGATCCGATTCGAGGAGCCCCGCCGGCGCTGGCGCCGCCGGGGCGGGGTTCACGGGCGGCGCGGGAGGGGCGGGCGGTGAGGGCAGCGCGGCGGGCGGAGGCATCGGTGCAGGCGGGGCGGGTGGAGCGGGGCTCGCCTGCGGGATGGGCGCGGAGAGAGGCGACGGGATCGCGGGCGGGGTCGGCGCGGGGGGTGGCAGCATCGGTGCGGCAGGCGGGGCGGGTGGAGCGGGGCTCGCCTGCGGGATGGGCGCGGAGAGAGGCCACGGGATCGCGGGCGGGGTCGGCGCGGGGGGTGGCAGCGGGACCGATTGTAGCCCGGGGTCAGGCCGCTCGAGGGTCCGGGCGGTCAGGTCGGAGTAGGTGAAGTCACGGCTCCGGGGCAGGAGGCGCGACGGCCGCTCCCACGCACCGGCGGGGGGCGTGGAGCGCCACTCGGAGGTCAACCAGTCCAGCTCCGGCGCCAACGGGCGCGGCGTCTGGGATAAGAGGGTCGGTACCAACCGCGCGGCGCCTGCCGGGGGTGACGCGACAGATTCCCGCGACGAGGACGCGACGGTGACGCCGGAGAGCAGGGCGGCGCTCAGTGCGACGGCGAGCAGCCCGCCGCCCAGCGGGGCGCCCGGGCGGTCCGCGCCCGGCTCGATGATACCGAGCAACCGGCGGACGCGGGCCAACAGGGCTCCGCCGCTGGCGGCCATCGCGAGGTGCTGGACGGTGCGGGAGGTTTCGAGCGTCGCGAGCGCCCGCGCGTAGGTCACCGCGTCGCCGCACACGCGCACCGCCACGTCGTCGCAGCAGTGCTCGCGCTCGGCCCGGACCCGGCCCGAGATCCACCAGACCGCGGGGTGGTAGAAGAGCAGCGTCTCGACACACGCTTGGAACCAGTTGACCAGGTAGTCGTGCCGTCGGATGTGCGCGAGCTCGTGGGCCACGATGGCCTCCACCTGATCCGGGCTGAGGCAGGCGAGCGCACTGACAGGCACGAGGATGACGGGGCGCAGCGCCCCGATGGCGCAGGGCACCCGGGCCAACGTGGACGAGAGGACGCGGACGCGCGAGGACAGCCCCATGCGCCGGGCGAGTGTCGCGACACGGTGGGCCCACTCCAGGTCGCCGAGCGGTCTCGCCTCGCGCACGCGCGCCCACACGACGCCCCAGCCGGCCGCCAGGCGCAGCGCGAGCAGCCCGACGCCGGCCACCCACCCGACCAGCAGCCACGCCGGCCACCCCACTGGGCTGGCAGCCGGGCCGGCGTCTTGCGCGCGACCCGCCTCGACCCGGACGGCGACGTCCGGCGTCGCCGCCGCCGAATCCGCCCTGCTCACGGTGGGCGGTGTCGACCACCGCTCGCCCGCCCCCGGGGCCCTGAGGGCCGAGACGGTCGCAAGCGGGGAGGCCAGCATCACGGCGAGCGCCGCCACCCCGACCAGGTACCGGATCTCCGGCCTCCGCCGGCGCAGCGCGCCGAAGGCGACGGCCGCCAGGCCGGCAATCGCTGTGCCCTGCCACACGAAGTGCACCAGCGCCCACGCGGCGGCACGGGCGAGCGGCGCGTGAAGGATGGTCGACAGCAGGTCGGACGTCATGACTGGCCCTCCGTGCGCTCATCGAGCAGCCTGCGGATTTCGTCCAGTTCCTCGCGGCTCGCCCGCTTGGTGGCGAGCGCCTGCATCACCAGCTTGGCGGCCGACCCGTCGAAGGCCCGGTCGACGAGGTCGCGCACCAGCTGGCGCTGGGTCTGCTGCTCCGACAGCCGGGCGCGGTAGACGTGCGTGCGCTCGGACTCGTCGCGCAGGACGAGGCCTTTCTCGATCATGATTTGCAGCAGCTTCAGGACCGTCGTGTAGCCCGTCGGCCGGTCGCGCTCGAGCACGCCGTGGACCTGGCGGACCGTGCTCGGTCCGCGGTCCCAGAGCACGCGGAGGATCGCCAGCTCGGCGTCGGTCGGTCGCGGTGTCGTCTGCAGCATGGTCCGACTCTATACGAAGTCATTCGTAGATGTCAACGAAGCTCTTCGTAGACGTGGAAGCCACCCACGCGCGGGCCCCTCAGCCGGCGTGGGGAAAGATGGTATCGTGAGGCATGCCACGACGCGCCCTGCTCCTGCTTGCGGCCTTCGCGTTGGCGCGGCCGCCCGCCGCGTCGGCGACCGTGCTCGTGCCGGGCGACCTGTCGGGCCTCGCCCGCGATGCCGTGGTCATCGTGCGCGGCCGCGTGGTCGCGGCGGAGGCCTCGTGGGCCGACACCCGGCATCGCGTGGAAACGATCGTCACGCTCGAGGTCGAGGAGTCGTTCAAGGGCGGCGGGCAGAGCCAGGTGAGTTTCGCCGTTCCGGGCGGTGTGATGGGGCGCTACCGGAGCGTGCTCATCGGCGCGCCGACCTTCCAGACGGGCGAGGAGGTGGTCGTCTTCCTCGGGGCGCGTCCCCCCGCCCTGGCCTACCTGCTCGGTCTCGGCCAGGGCGTGTTTCGGGTGGTGCGGACGGGGAGCGTCGCCACGGTGACGCCGATCCCGCTGACCGCCCAGGCGCTGGTCGCCGTGCCGGTGGTCAAGGGCGACCCGTCGCGCAAGCCGGTGCGGCTCGAGGCGTTCGCGTCGACGCTCCGGGCGGTGCTGGCCGGGACGCTCCCCACCCGGCCTGCACCCGCCCGGCCGTCGCCCCCCGGGCTCACCCGCGATCGCTGAACAGGAGGAGCACGTGATGCAGACCTACGCCCGACGCGGCGCGGCGGCCGGTCTGACCCTGGCGCTCGCGCTTGGCGGGACGGGCCAGGCGCACGCGTATCAGACCTACGGGGTCAGCGCGGGCGGACGCGTGGTGACGTTGAAATGGTCGAGCCTGCCCTTCCGCTACTACGTGACCGACCAGGACACGCCCGACGTCAGCGCGGCGCAGTTGCGGGACGCGGTCGGGCGCGCGTTCGCGACCTGGCAGGGTGTCGCCACATCCGCGGTGTCCGCGCAGTTCATGGGCTTCACCAGCGCCGAGCCGGGCGACGACGACGGGCAGAACACGCTGGGTTTCCGGAGCCGGCCTGACCTCGACCGCGTGCTCGGGGCCACCGACTACCTCATCGACGACACCACGGGCGAGATTCTCGAGGCGGACACCTTCTTCAACACGGCGTACGCGTGGTCGGTCGCCGCGTCCGGGGAGGCCGGGAAGTACCAATCTGGAGTCGATCGCCCTCCACGAGACCGGCCACGTGTTCGGGCTCGGCCACTCCGATCTGGGGGAGACCGAACTGCTCGCCGGCGGCGGACGGGTGGTGCTGGCCTCCGAGGCGGTGATGTTCCCGATCGCGTTCTCCGCGGGAACGATCCTCGGTCGGACGCCGCGGGCCGACGACATCGCGGGCCTGTCCGCGCTCTACCCGAAAGGCGCGTTTCTCGACCAGAGCGGTGGCATCAGCGGCCGCGTGACGAAGGGCGGCCAGGGGGTCTTCGGGGCGCACGTCGTGGCCTTCAACCCGCACACCGGCGCTTTGGTCGGCAACTTCTCGCTCGACACGAGCGGCAGCTTCCTCATCATGAGCCTGGACCCAGGCCCCTACGTCCTGCGGGTCGAGCCGGTGGACGACGCGGATCTCGACAGCTTCTTCGACGACGTGTCGATAGGACTGGTCGACCTCGACTTCCGTGTCGCCTATGCCCCGCAGCTCGTGGTCGTGCCGCGTGGCGGGACGTCCCAGCCGGTCGCACTCGTCGTGATCGCCAAGTGAGCGGCGCCGTGGGACAGACGCCCGAAGGGGGGAGGCGGCCGTGACAGGGAAGCGGACCTGGTGTCTGGCGGTGCTGTGGGCCGGGTGGGCCGCGTCTGGCCTGGCGCAGGACGGAAGGTCGGTGGCCACCCAACCCGAGCAGGCGCCCGGGCGGGCCCGTTCGTTCGAGGTCACCGTGGCGGCACTCTGGCTCACGCCCTCCGCGCTCGGCTCGAGCGCCGCGACCCTGACATCGAATCCCGGCGGGGCCCCCTACACGCTGTTCGAGGCGAGTGGCGAACTGCGGACCACCTCCGGCCTCGAGGCGCGGGTCGGGTACCACGTCACCCGCACGATCGCGGTCGAAGGCGGGGTGACCTACAGCCGGCCCGCAGTCGGGTTCACGATTGCCAGCGACGCCGAGGGCGCCGCCGGGTTCACCGCGACGGGCGAACTGCTCTCGCAGCTCGTCGTCGACGCTCGTCTGCTGGGCTATCTTCCGGCCCTGGCGTTCGCCGACGGCCGCGCGCGGCCCTTTCTCGAAGCCGGGGCTGGTTACCTCCTGCAACTGCACGGCCAGTCGAGCGTGATCTCCCCCTACTACGCCACCGACCGCGGACAGGCGTACCACGCCGGAGGAGGCCTCGTCTATTTCTTCCGGACCAGGCGCGAGGGTACCCTCAAGGCGCTCGGGCTGCGCGTGGACGGGCGGCTCTACCTGACACGTGGCGGCTTCACGTTCGGTGCCGTCACGCCACGGCAGGGCGCGCTCGGGGCCGGACTGCTTCTCGCCTTCTGAATCCTCCGCGCCTACGCCATCGTGCGCAGGCCCGCAACCAGGCGCGAGATGCCCTCGCGGACCGTGTCGCGGTCCAGCGCGCCGTACGACACCCGCAGGTAGCATCCGTCGTCGAGCCCGAACGCGCTGCCTGGCACGGCCGCGACGCGGTGCTCCTGGACGAGGCGGACCGCGCAGGCGAGCGAGTCGAGAGGCGTGTGGACGCGGACCAGGCAGTAGAAGGCGCCCTCGGGCCTCGGTACCGTGCAGACCTTCGGGATGGCGGCCAACGCCGACAGCACCAGCTCGCGCACCTCTGCGAGCTGGCGCACGTGTGCCCGGCAGTACTCCGCGCCGACCCCCAGCGCCGAGCAGGCGAGCGCCTGAGAGACGAGCGGCGGGCAGATCAGGTTGGTGTCCTGGATCTTGTTGACCGGTTCGAAGAGGTGCTCGGGCATGACCATGTACCCCACGCGCCAGCTGGCCATCCCGTAGGTCTTGGACATCGAGAACAGCGAGATCGTGTGGGCCTCGGCGCCCTCGATCGCCAGGGGAGAGAAGTGCGCGACCGAGCCGTAGGTGAAGTACTCGTAGGCCTCGTCGTGCACGTGGTACAGCCCGTGGTCGGCGCACAGGGCGTTCACCTCCCGCACGGCCGATTCGGGGTAGACCGCACCAGTCGGGTTGTTGGGTGAGATGGTCACCACCGCCCGCGTACGTGGCGTGATCGCTGCGCGGATCGCCTCCGGCCTCAGCTGGTACGCGTCGTCGGTGGGCACGGCGACGGTGCGGCACCCGGCCATGGCAATCGCCATGTCGTGATTGAAGTAGAACGGGGTCTGGAGGATGACTTCGTCGCCGGGGTCCGTGACGGCGAGGACCGCGTTGACGAACGCCATGTTGCCGCCGGCGGTCACGACCAGCCGCCGCCCGTGTCCCAGGTCGACTCGGTGATCCGCGGCGAGCTTGCGGGCGATGGCGGCGAGCAGGGCCGGCGTCCCCTCGACGGGGCCGTACTTGTGAGCGTCGATCGTGCCGGGGAACGTGGTGAGCGCGGCCAGCGCTTCGGCGGGCGGGCCGTAGGCGACGACACCCTGGCCCAGCGAGATCGTGCCGGGCGTGTGCTGGATCAACTCGCCCACGATCGGGATGATCGGCGCCTGGACCGCCTGCATGCGGATGGGGCTGCGCATCGCGCGATTATACTCGGGCCTCGCGGGTCGGCCGGGCAGGCCCCCATCGGGCGGGGCGTGGAGGTGAGCGTCGTGCCGGGAGCGGGACGGAGGGACGCCAGGCGAGCCTGCAGGAGCCTGACTGGGTCACCCATGGCGGCGGGCCGCCGCGTCTGCGCGCGCCACGGGAGACCTCAGGCCGCGGCCGGGTGATGACGCGCCTGGTCGCGCAGTTCCTGCTCGAGGCGCCAGACCTCGCTCTCGATCTCGATTCTGGAGGTCACCCCACCCACCCGACTCGACCTCCTCGACGGTCATCAGGCGGTAGGCGGCCAGCATCGCCTTCAGTTCCTCAACGCGGGCGCGTTTTGAATCGAGCTCGTTCGTCATGACAACGCCCTCCGGTCGCTGTCAGGGCGCCGACAGGCCGGCCAGCCCACCGGCGCCGAGCCTGCCGCCCCTACTGTTCAACAAATGGAAAACCCGAGGTATTCCACCCGCGGGCGCCAGCGTCCGTGCACGTCTGGCCTCCCGACCTCAGCCAAGGAGCACAACCTGTGCCGTCCTGGCCCGGGCGACACCCCACCCGTCGGGTCGCCGCCGGGCGCGAGGGCGGCCGCCGGTCCTGGCCCAGGTGGGCGGTCCGGGCGCCTCGACGCGTCGCCCGGGCCGCGAATGCGTCGCGCCGAGCGGGGAGGGGGGTGCGGTTGCCGGCACGCAGATTGGTCGGAGACGCAGCACTCCGCCGGGAGAGCGGGCGGAGTCGATATAATCAGGGGCTGCCGATGCTCAGGTCGTTCGCCTTCTTGCAGATCGACACCGACGCGCTCGCCTGCGTCGAGGGTTCGCTCAATCCCGTCTGTGCCCCCAGCCCGGGCGTGGCGGCGTTCTTTGCGCCCGATTTCGCGCTGTCGGCCGGCCAGCCGAGGTGGCTCGGTGTGCCCGACGGCGATCCGCCGGTGTTGTCGCACCAGGCCTGGACCCGACGGTTCGCGGACGCGCCCCGTCCCCCTCGACCATGCCTCGACTGGGGCCGGCCCGACGAGGACCGCTTCGTCCGGGCCTTCCGCTCCCTCGAACGTCACCTCGCGACCGGCACGCTCCGCAAGGGGGTGCCGGTGAGCGTGATGCGGGCCCAGCTCTCGCCCGACGCCGCGTGCGCCGTGTTCCGGCACGCGCTCGCCCGCGTGCCCGAGCTGCCGGCGCGACTGATGGCGTATGGGTTCTTCCGGGCCGATGGCGCGGACGGAGGACCCGAGTTCCTTGTTGGGGCGACACCCGAACTGCTGTTCGAAACCGACGGAGGGCGGACGCTGCTGACGATGGCCGTCGCCGGCACGCGCCGGGCCGGGGCCGGCCCCACACCGCTCGAGGAGAGCGGCAAGGACCGCGACGAGCACCAGAGTGTCGTCGATGATCTCCTGGCGCAGCTTTCGGCCTGGGGGCACCCGGTCGCTTCGGCGACCGAGGTCCGGAGCTTCGGCGCGCTCGAGCACCTGGCGGCGGACATCCGGCTCGAGTCGGACGTTGCACTCGACTTCGAGGCCGTGGCGGCACGGCTCCACCCGACGCCGGCGCTTGGCGTCTACCCGAGATCGGCGGAGGGGGCGTCGTGGCTCGCCTCGATCGACTCGCAGGGTGAACGCCTGCGCTTCGGTGCCCCGTTCGGTCTGCGGCTGACCTCGGGGGGCGGTCGCTGCCTCGTCGCGATTCGCAACCTGCAGTACCGGGCGGGCTGCCTCGAGATCTGGGCCGGCTGCGGCGTCGTGCCCCGCAGCCGCTACAGCGAGGAGTGGCAGGAGGTACTCGACAAGATGCAGGCCGTGAGGGCGCTGTGGGACGTGTAGCACACAACGAGCCGCTCGCCCGCGAGGTGATCGCGCGACTGCTCGCAAGTCACGTCGCGACCTTCTGCGTCTGTCCCGGCGGACGCAACGCGCCGCTGGTCCAGGCGCTCGGAGCCTGCCGGGGCGCCGAAGTGCTGACGTTCTTCGACGAGCGCAGCGCGGGCTTCTTCGCCGTGGGCCGCGCGCGGCGCGACCGCACGCCGGTCGCGGTGGTCACCACCTCGGGGACCGCCGCGGCAGAACTCCTGCCGCCCATGGTGGAGGCGTTCTACACGGGCGCGCCCTTGGTGGCCGTCACCGCGGATCGCCCGCGCGCCTACCGCGGTACCGGGGCCCCGCAGAGCATCGAGCAGGCGCACCTGTTCGGCGGCTACGCACCGCAGTTCCTCGATCTCGATACGCCGGCAACGGCCTGGGCGCTCGACGTGGGCGCGGGACCCGCGCACCTCAACGTCTGCTTCGACGAGCCCTTGCTGGACGATCAGCCCCCCGGCGGGCCGACCCTCCTGACGGCGGCACCGCCCCCGAGGAGGGTACCTCGCGGCGGGCCCGACCCCGATCAGGTCGCCCTGGTGTCCGCCTTCTGCGGGAGCGTTCGGTCACCGCTCGTGATCGCCGGCAGCCTGGAGGACGAGGACGACCAGGATGCGGTCGTCCGTTTCTGTCTGGCGCTGGGGGCGCCGGTGCTCTCCGACGCCGGCGCCGGGGTGCGGGCGCGGCTGGACCGCCTCGTCCTGCGGTCGACGGATGCGGCGGCCGCGCGGGGATTCGGCCGCGGCGAGCTGGACGGGGTGATCCGCATCGGCGACGTGCCGTCGTTCCGCCTCTGGCGTGACCTTGACGTCGCGCTGGGCGTACCCGTGCTGAGCGTGTCGCGAAAGCGGTGGGCCGGCCTGACGCGTGGGACGCACGTCGAGGCCTCGCCGCACCGGGCCCTGCCGCTGCCGGCGGTCGCCTCCGTCTCGCCCAGCACGGATCTGCTTGCCTGGGACCGCCGGTTGGACGGGGCGACCGACGCGCTCCTTGACCGCTACCCTGCGAGCGAGCCCGCACTGGTGCGCCGCCTCTCTTGCCTGGTCCCCCCCGGGTCGTTCGTCTATCTCGGCAACAGCCTGCCCATCCGCGAATGGACCCGCTTTGCCGATCCGCGCGATCGGGATCTCTCGATTGGCGGCAGCCGCGGGGCCAATGGCATCGACGGCCAGGTGTCGACCTTCCTCGGCTGGGCACGGGGTGGTTCGGAGAACTGGGCCCTGCTGGGCGACCTCACGACGCTCTACGATCTGTCGTCTCTCTGGGCCCTGCGCCACCTCAGCGGCCTGCGCGTGCGGATCGTCGTGATGAACAACGGCGGGGGGCGCATCTTCGAACGGATGTTCCGCGACGAGGGCTTCCAGAACCGGCACGGGATCGGGTTCGAGCCCTGGGGTCGGCTCTGGGGCGTCCCCTGGCAGGCCGGCGGCACGCCGGACCCGGGCGAGGAGGTCGTGCTCCTGGAGCTGCGGCCCGACGACCGGCAGACCCGGGCCTTCTGGGACGAACTGGCCGCGGAGTCGCGCGCGTGAGCGACGTCCGCTACCGGCTGATCGCCCTCCACGGGTTTCTCGGCAAACCCTCGGATTGGGACGGGCTCGCGCCGTGGTTTCCCGATGCCGACCTGAAGGCGCTCGACCTCTGGCAGATCGTCGACGCCGTCGACGCTCCGGACTGGACGACCGTACCCGCCGCACTGGCCGCGGCCATCCGACGCGTCTCCGACCCGTCGGACGGGATGGCGAGCTTCGTCCTCGCCTACTCGTTCGGGGCGCGGCTGGCGCTGGCCGCGTCGGCGTTGTCCGTCCAGCCGCCCCGCCTGCGGGGCTACAGCCTGGTGTCCTGTCATCCCGGCCTTCTCTCGGAGGATCTCGCGGCCCGGCAGGCCCGCCTGGCGTCGGACGAGGCGTGGGCCCGGCGCATTCTGGAGGCGTCCGAACGGGACCTGTGGGCCGCGTGGGATGCGCAAGCGGTGTTTGGGGGGCCGCCCCCGCGCCCGCGGGGTGCGCTGCCCGCTCCGCGGGCCTCGCTGGCGCGGGCTCTGCGCGCCTGTTCGCTGGCGCTGCAGCCGGACTTCCGGCCGCACTTGTCGGGCGCTCACCCGCCGCTGCTGTGGGTGACGGGCGCGCGCGACGCGCGGTTCTCGGCGCTGGCGGCCGACGTGGCCGCCCGCGCCGGCGGGATCGAGTTTGCGCAGTGCGAGCAGGCCGGTCACCGCGTTCCGTGGGACAACGCACCGGCCTTCTCGCGCCTCGTGAGACACTGGATCGAACGGAGGCTGGACACACCATGAACATGCCCGCCGACACCTGGCAGACGGTGAAGGCTTACGACGACATCCTCTTCGTGAAGACCGAGGATGGGATCGGGAAGATCGTGATCAACCGACCCAGCCGGCGCAACGCGTTCCGGCCGAGGACGGTGACTGAGCTGATCGACGCGTTTGCCATCTGCCGCGAGGAGCCCTCGATCGGCGTCGTGATCCTCACGGGCGCGGGCAGCCAGGCGTTCTGCTCGGGCGGGGACCAGAAGGTGCGCGGAGACCAGGGCTACGTCGACGAGGGCGGCGTGCCTCGGCTCAACGTGCTCGACCTGCACAAGCAGATCCGCCAGCTGCCCAAGCCGGTCATCGCGATGGTGGCCGGCTACGCCGTCGGCGGTGGCCACGTGCTCCACCTGGTCTGCGACCTGACGATCGCGGCCGACAACGGGGTCTTCGGCCAGACCGGGCCGAAGGTCGGCTCGTTCGACGGGGGACTGGGGTCCAGCTACCTCGCGCGCGTCGTCGGGCAGAAGAAGGCCCGCGAGATCTGGTTCCTCTGCCGCCAGTACACCGCCCAGCAGGCGCTCGACATGGGCCTGGTGAACGCTGTCGTTCCGCTGGCCGATCTGGAGCGGACGACGCTCGAGTGGGCGCGCGAGATCCTGGCGCACTCGCCGCTCGCGCTCCGCTGTCTGAAGGCGGCGCTGAACGCGGACTGCGACGGGCAGATCGGCTTGCTCGACTTGGCCGGGAACGCGACGCTGCTCTACTACATGACCGCCGAGGCGCAGGAGGGCAAGCGGGCGTACCTCGAGAAGCGGCCGCCCAACTTCCGGAAGTTCCCGCGCCTCCCCTGAGGGCGGGCGCGAGGCGGACGTACGACCAATGCGGATGGCTACCATGTCGGTTTCACCCTGGCTCCTGGCGGCGCGCCCCAAGACGCTCACGGCGAGCCTCTCGCCCGTCCTGCTGGGGACCGGCCTGGCCGCCGGGTTCTCCGGGGCGCGCGTGTCGCCCGCTCTCGCGCTCGTGGCGCTCGCCTCCGCCCTGTGCATCCAGGTGGCCACCAATCTGGTGAACGACGCGGCCGACTTCGAACGGGGGGCCGACACGTTCGACCGGCTCGGTCCCACGCGTGTGACGCAGAGCGGGCTGCTCGACGCGCGCCAGGTGCAGGGCGGGGCCGCCCTGTTCCTGCTGGCCGCTGTGCTGCTCGGCATCCCACTGATCGTGGCAGGGGGGCGGCCGGTCCTGCTCATCGGGCTCGCGTCGATGGTCGCCGGCGTGGCGTACACGGCCGGCCCGTTTCCACTGGCCTACCTGGGTCTCGGCGAGGTGTTCGTCCTCCTGTTCTTCGGCGTCGCCGCGGTCAAGGGCATGGCCTACGTGCTCACGGGGCAGTCGCTCTCGCCCTGGGCGGAGGTCGCGGCGTTGCAGGTGGGGCTGCAGAGCTCGGCCCTGCTGGCCGTGAACAACTACCGGGACATCGTTGGCGACCGGCGCGCGGGCAAGCGCACGCTCGCGGCGCGCTGGGGTTTCCGGTTCGCCCGCGTCGAAATCGCCTGCCTCGTCGCGGCCCCCTACCTGTTGGGCGCCCTGTGGATGCGAGCGGGTCGCCCGTGGGCGGCCGCGCTGCCGTTGCTGACCGTGCCGCTCGCCTTCGTGCTCGTCGGTGGCGTGTGGCGCGAGCCGCCGAGCCGGCGCTTCAACACGTACCTGGCGCAGACCGCGCTCCTGCAGCTGACCTTCTGCCTGTTGGCCTCGGTCGGCCTGGTGCTCCGGTGACGGGGCGGTTCTACTTCGAGGAAGATGCACCTCCGGTGGACTGGGAGGGCAGCGGCACGCTCGTCGTGGCGAACCCCGAGTGGGTGGTCCGCCAGCGGGCGGGCGCCAGGGCCGCCCTCTCGGCGTTGCCTGCCCTTCGGGCCCACGTCTGGGTGGCCAGCTCGGGGTCGAGCGCCGACGACCCGGATCACGTCCGGTTCGTGGCGTTGTCGAACGCCGCGTTCCTCTCGTCGGCGCGGGCGGTCAACGCCCACCTGTCCGCGACCTGTGCCGACATCTGGGCTCATGCCCTTCCCGTTTTCCACGTCGGCGGGCTCGGCATCCTGGCGCGCGCCTTTCTCTCCGGTGCCCGCGTGCGCGCCGCGGTGGCCGGCCGGTGGGATCCGGCGACCTTCTGCGACCGTGCCCGGGCGACGTGCGCGACGCTGAGCGCCCTGGTTCCGTCGCAGGTCCATGACCTGGTGTCGGCCCGGCTCGCCGCGCCGCCCGCGCTCCGGGCAATCGTCGTGGGGGGCGCGAGCCTCGACGAGGACCTCCACCGGGCGGCGCGCGCGCTCGGCTGGCCCTGCCTCCCCAGCTACGGCCTGACGGAGACCTGCTCGCAGGTGGCGACGGCCTCCCTGGCCTCGCTCGACCTGGCGGCTCGCCCCCGTGTCCTGCCCGTGCTGTCTCACGCCTCGCTCCGGGCTGACGAGGCCGGTCGTCTGAGCGTCCGCGCGGGTTCACTGCTGACGTGCGTGGCCGAATGGGACGGCGGATCGCTCCGGCTGGACGACCCGAAACGTGACGGGTGGTACGAGACGCAGGACCTCGGCCGGGTCGACGAAGCCGGCGTCGAGGTGTTCGGTCGTGCCGCTGAATCGGTGAAGGTGCTGGGCGAGCTGGTGTCGCTGCCGAGCCTCGAGGCGAGAATCCGTCAGCGCCTGGAGAGTGCACGGGGTCCCGGCTGGCCCCGGATCGACCTCGCCGTCGTGGCCCTGCCGCACGCGCGATCGGGCCACGAACTCGTGCTCGTACTCGCGGGAGGCGCTCCCGAGGAAGCAGCCAGCCTCGAGACCATGGCGGACGCGTTCTGTGCCGGCGCGCTGCTGCCGTTTGAGCGCATCGGCCGCATCCTCTGGACCGACCGGATTCCTCGCACGGCACTCGGCAAGTGCCAGCGGGCCCTACTCGCCCGTCAGGTGGGCCTCGAGCTTGGCCCGGATGGCTGATGGAATCGGCACCTTCCGCATCTGCACCGGATCGGTGAAGACCTTCACGACGCGGGTTTCCGCGCACACCGTCGGCTCGGGGGTCGAGGGGTCGAGGAACCGGGTCCGGACCTCGAACGACGACTCACCAATCCGCGCGACGGTCACCTCGCCGTCGGTACTGGCGCCCGGGCAGCATCGGGCGGTGGAACGTGGCCTCGGCGTGTTTGATCGGCGTCATCACCCGCTCGTTCTGAAACCAGTCCTCCCAGCGCGGCACGATCTCCGAGACGACGAAGTCCTCGAACAGGTGGTGGGCCAGCGTCTGGACGCGCCCGTAGAAGAGAATCCCGCGCGCGTCGGCTTCCTCGAACCGTACGGTGACCGGACGACGGAACACAGGCATCAATCCCTCCGCGGGCTGATCTTCGCACATCCCACGGCGCGGGCGAGGATGGCCGAGGGCCTCGCCTTCCGGATCTCGGCACCGCGCCGGGCTGGGTCAGGCGGACGGGGCCGAGGCGGGCGCCTGCCGGGTGGTGAGGGAGCGGATGAGCGTGAGCATCATGTCGATGGCGACGGCGTTGTGGCCGCCGCGCGGGATGATGATGTCGGCGTAGCGCTTCGTCGGCTCGACGAACTCCAGGTGCATGGGCTTGACGGTGTTGAGGTACTGGTCGATCACCGAGTCCATCGTTCTCCCGCGCTCCGCCACGTCGCGCCGGAGCCGGCGGATGAACCGGGTGTCATCGTCGGTGTCGACGAACACCTTGACATCCATCAGGTCGCGCAGGGGAGCGTCGGCGAAGATCAGGATGCCCTCGACGATGATGATGCGCCTCGGCTGCACCCGTTCGGTCACACTCCTGCGCTGGTGACGGGCGAAGTCGTAGGTCGGCAGCTCGACCGGCCGGCCGAAGTGAAGTTCGTTGACGTGGCAGACCAGCAGGTCCGTCTCGAGGGAGTCCGGGTGGTCGTAGTTGAGCGCCGCCCGTTCCTCGAGCCGCAACTCGGGGTGGTCGTGGTAGTAGCGGTCGTGCTCGAGCACGAGCACATGATCGGTGCCCATGCTGTCCACAATCCGCCGCACGACGGTCGTCTTGCCCGACCCCGACCCGCCTGCCACGCCGATAACGACCGGATGACCGTCCATCATGCCTCCCGCGATGGGCTTGCCCGATGCGGCGCACAGGATACCTCGGGTTGGGCCTTCGGGGAAGCGTCGACAGGGCATCCGCCTTGCATCCGCATCGTCGGGCGCAGCCCGGAGGTGGACCGATGAGTGCGGGACGAAGCGGATGGGCTCGGAGTCTGTCGGCGGCGGCAATCGGGGCTCTGTGGCTCGGGGTGGTCCCCGCGGCGCGCAGTGGCGTGGCAGGCAATCCCCCGGCGCTGCCTGAACGCCTCACGGGCTTTGCCGTCAGTCTGGGAGGCATCCACAGGCCGTCTGCTTCCGCGACGGTAAACATCGACATCACCCGCTGGTCGACCGACCGCGAGCGCGACCATCTGCTCGACGTGCTGAAGCAGAAAGGCCCCACGGCGCTCCTCACGGCGCTTCAGCGGACGCCCCGCGTCGGGACGATCCGCACGCCGGATAGCCTCGCCTACGACCTGCACTTCGCGCGGGAGACGCCCTGGGGCGACGGGGGACGGCGCATCGTCCTGGTGACGGACCGGCCCATGCACTTCTGGGAGGTCGCGCACCAGGCGCGGTCGGTGGACTACCCGTTCACGGTCATCGAGGTGCGCCTCGACCACGCCGGTCGGGGCGAGGGCAAGTTGTCAGTTGCCACGAGGATCCTCATTGAGGGGCAGACCCTCGTGCTCGAGAACTTCGACGCGCAGCCGGTCCTGCTCCAGTCGGTGACCGAGCAGCCCGGCTAGGGTCGCGCGCGCCCCGTCAATGCGGGAGCGCGGCGGTGATGGCGGCCGCGAACACGTCGTAGGGTTGCGCACCGACGAGTGGCGTGCCGTTGATGAAGAAGGACGGCGTTCCGGTGACGCCATAGGTCGTCATGCCGTCCTGTCGGATGTCCAGGATACCGTTACGCAGTGCCTGGTCGGCCAGGCAGGCGTCCACGACGTCGCTGCCGATGCCGAGCGGCGCGACAATCTGTTTCAGGGGGCTCGTCCAGTCGGAGCTGAACGCCCAGCTGGCCTGCAGGTGGAGCAGGCGGTCGGTCACGGCGAAGTACTGCGTGCCGGAGCAGCGCGCGACCATTGCGGCACCCGTGGCCGCGTCGTCGAGCGGGAAGTCACGCGCCACCAGCTTCACCTGTCCGGTGTCGACGTAGGTGGACTTGAGCGCCGGCCACGTGTTGACGTCGAAGTCCGCACAGTGGGGGCAGGTGAGCGAGAAGTACCTCGATCACGGTCACCGGCGCGGAGGCCGAGCCGAGCACCTGGTCGGCGAGCATCTGCGACAGGGGCGGCAGCGCCGCGGTGGCCGCGGCGCTGGGCGAGGCCGGCGACGTGGTCCCCGTGCAGCCGGCCACCAGGCCGACGCACGTCAGGCCCGTCACCACGGCCCACCCGCAGCGCCGGCCCATGGCTATCCTCTGGCCAACGCCCGGGCGACCTCGAGCGTCTGGTCGAGTTCCGCCACGGAATTGTAGATGTGGCACGACTGCCGGACGGCCGCGTCGCCGGCGGCCCTGACGCGAATGCGCCGGCGTTCCCACAACTCGTCCTGCAGGCGGCGGCCCGTGGTGCCCCCGACGCCCCAGGTCGTGATGCCGGCCGACAGGTCGGGGTGGACCGGGGTCACGACGCTCACCCCCGGGATCCGCGCCAACCCGGTGCGCAGGTAGCCGCCGAGCTGGCGCACACGCTCCTCGATGCGGTCGCGCCCGATCCGGTCCATGAAGTCGACCGCCGCCTCGAGGCCGCGGAGCAGGCTCTGGTTCAGCGTGCCGTACTGCTGGAGCCGGAACATCCCCTCCTTGTAGTTGTTCCACTGCGAGCTGGCCAGCGTCGGCCACACCCGCGCCTGGACGTCCCGCCGGACGTAGAGGAAGCCATTCCCTTTCGGCGCCAGCAGCCACTTGTGCGGCGACGAGAAGTAGGCGTCGCAGCCGAGGTCGTGCACGTCCACGTGGATCTGGCCCACGGCCTGCGCGCCGTCGATGACCGACAGCGCGTGATGCTCCCGCGCGAGGGCGCACAACCGCTTGACGGGCAGGATGATCCCGTGACCGGACGTGATGTGCGGGACGGCCACCACGCGCGTGCGGGGGGTGATGGCCGCGGTAAACGCCCGGACAATCTCGTCGGGGTTCTGGACGGAGGTCGGGACCGGCACCTCCCGGACCACGACGCCGTGCCGCTTCTGCCGCACGTCCCAGCCCGACCGTCCGCCGGGGTGCTCCTTGTCGGTGATGAGCACCTCGTCGCCCGGCTGCAAATCGACGCCGTTGGCGATGAAGTTCATCGCCATGGTCGCGTTGATCGTCAGGCCGAGCTCGTCCAGGTCGCCGTGCACGTAGTCGGCGAGCTTCTGGCGCAGCCCCTTCTCGGGCCGGTAGCCCGCCAGGCGTTCCGGACGGTCCGCGCTGAAGTCCCACTGCGCCAGGCTCTCCTCGACGTACCGGAGGTGGTCGGCCACGGCCTCCACGACCACCCGCGGAGAGGCCCCCAGGGTGCCGGTATTGAAGTAGGCCTGGCCTTCCGGGATCAGGAACTGCCAGCGCAGGTGGTTCCAGTAGGACTCGCCGTCGGACGGGAGTTCTTGCGCCGCGCCGCGCGTCGGCGCGAGCGCCGCCAGCGCTACGGGCACCGAGAGCAGGGACTTCACACACTGGCGTCGGTCGACCATGTCCGAATCACCTCCGGGGGCGCATCGTGCCCTGCGGGCGGACAGCCGGCGCGAGGCGCCGGACGGAGAGCGGCGGAAGAGGGCGGAAGACGGGGTCGGAGCCGGTCCGGCTCCCGGCCCCGTCAGCGGGTGTCGTCAGGCCATGAGGCTGCAGATGGCGACGACATTGACGATGTCGTCGACGCTGCACCCGCGGGACAGGTCGCAGTAGGGCTTCTTGAGGCCCTGGACGACCGGGCCGACGGCCTCGGCGCCGCCGAGGCGTTCGGTCAGCTTGTAGCCGATGTTGCCGGCGTTGAGGTCCGGGAAGACCAAGACGTTGGCCCGGCCCGCGACCGGTGACCCCTTGCACTTGCGCTCCCCGATCGCTGCGATGAGCGCGGCGTCGGCCTGCATCTCGCCGTCGACCAGCAGCTCGGGCGCCCGCTCCTTCACCAGCGCGGTGGCCTTCTGGACCTTCTCGACCAGCGGGTGCGTCGCGCTGCCCTTGGTCGAGAACGACAGCATCGCCACGCGCGGTTCGAGGCCAGTCACGGCCTGGAAGTTGCGCGCGGAGCTGATGGCGATGTCGGCCAGCTGCACCTCGTTCGGGTCCGGGTTGACCGCGCAGTCGGCAAAGGCCAGCAGCCTCCCGTCGGCCAGCACCATGATGAAGTAGCTGCTGACGATCGAGATGCCCGGCGCCACGCCGACCGTGTAGATGGCCGCGCGGATGACGTCGCCCGTGGACGAGACGTTCCCCCCGACGGTGACCTTCACGCGGTCTGTCTCGAGCATCAGCCCCGCGCAGTAGAGCGGCGTGGCCGCCAGGTCGGCCGCCTGCTCGGCGGTCATGCCCTTGGCCTTCCGCTTCTCGTGGAGGAGGGTCGCGAACTCCGCCTTCCACGGGTTCGCCTTCGGGTCGGTGATCTCGACGCCGGCCAGATCGACGCCGTGGTCGGCGGCCAGCCGGCGCAGCGTGGCCTCGGTGCCGATCAGGACCGGCTGTGCGATCCGGTGGTCGCGCAGGAAGGCAGCGGCCCGGAGGACGCGCGCGTCCTCGGCGTCCGGTAGCGCCGCCCGCGCGAAGCGCGCCGCCGCGTTCGTGCGGATTCCCTGGATGAATGCATTCTCGCTCATGATGGCGTCCGACGGAGGCACTGACACGGTGGTTGTTGGGGAGCAGGCGTGGCCGGGGCGGTTGCGGCCGTCCCGGCCCACCCTGCGGCCTACGAGGGGAACGGCAGCGACTTCACGGCGCGAACGGTGTCGCGGGCGAGGATGAGCTCCTCGTTGGTCGGGATGACGTAGACCGGCACCCGGCTGCGATCCGTGCTGATCACCATCTCCTTGCCCCGCACGGCCTTCGCGTTCCGCCCGTCGTCGATCTCGATGCCGAGGCTGTCGAGGTCGCTGAGGATCCGCCGCCGGATCTCAGGCGAGTTCTCCCCGATCCCGCCGGCGAAGCAGATGGCGTCGGTGCCGTTGAGCGCAGCGATGTAGGCGCCCACGTACTTCTTCACGCGGTAGCAGAACATGTCGATCGCGAGGATGGCCCGCCGGTCCTGGTGTTCCTCGGCCTCGCCCTGCAGGTCCCGCATGTCGTTGGTCAGCCCCGAGATGCCGAGCAGGCCGGACCGCTTGTTCAGCGTGGAGAAGACCTCGTCTACGCTCGTCCCCTCCTTGTGCATCAGGAACTCGATCACCGCCGGGTCGATGTCGCCGCTGCGCGTGCCCATCATGAGGCCCTCGAGCGGCGTCATGCCCATCGACGTGTCGACCGACTTGCCGCCCTTGATCGCGCAGGCCGAGCAGCCGTTGCCGAGGTGGAGCGTGATGATGTTGGTGTCCTTCCGCTGCTTGCCGGACAGCGCCCGGTAGCGGAACGCGATGTAGCGGTGCGACGTGCCGTGGAAGCCGTACCTTCCGGATCTTGAACAGCCGGTAGAGCTGGTAGGGAATCGCGTACAGGTACGCGGCTTCCGGCATCGTCGAGTGGAACGCCGTGTCGAAGACCGCCACTTGCGGCATGTTCGCGCCGAACAACTCGGTGGCGGCGTAGATGCCCTTCAGATTGGCGGGGTTGTGCAGAGGCGCCAGTTCGATGCACTCCTGGAGGCCCGCGATGACCGCTTTGTCGATGAGGTGCGACCCCTTGAAGCGCTCCGCCCCGTGCACGACCCGGTGGCCGATGGCGTGGATGTCCTCGAGTGTCGAGACCCCGGGGATGTGCGTGTCAGGGCCCGTCATCCACTTGATGACGTAGGCGAGCGCGGTCTTGTGGTCGCGCAGCGGGGACGCTTGCTTGAGCGGGGGGCGGTCTCCCACCTGGAAGGTGACGATGGCCTCGCTGCCAATCCGCTCGATGAGGCCCTTGGCCAGCTGCCGGTCGGCGTTCTTCTCGATGAGATCCGCGTCAGTCTCGATGATCTGGAACTTGAGGGAGGAACTGCCGCAATTCAGCACAAACACGTTCATGATGGCATCCTGAGGGGGCCAGGAAAGTTCCCCCTATTCTAAAGAGAAACGACGGCGCATGCAGCATGAACTTCGCGTCTGGTGGGGAGGTCGCGCAGGGGTACCGGGCCCGTCTCCCGGCCCGTCTTGCCGCGCGGCGGGGCCGACGGCGTCCACCCGGCGCCGATCCCGGGCGCCCCGCCTGAGACCGTCGGCGGGGGGGCGCCAACGCCCGGAGCCGCGACGAGGCGCGAGAGGGCGGGCGGTCACGGCGCCGCCCGTCGGGCGCGGTCCGGGTGTCTCGTCCTCTCGTGCGGACTACGGATGGAAGTGAATGGTGATGCGGATCGCGCGGATCGGGGAGGCGTAGAACCCGCCGAACGCGGGCGACGCGATGTTGCGCTGGACGTCGGAGGGGACGAACGAGTTGAGCGCGTTCATCACGACCAGGCCGATCCATGGCTGGAGCCTTCCGACGCGGAACCGCCGTTCCACCGACGCGTCCATCATGTGATAGGTCGGGAACCGTAGGCTGTTGCGGGGGCCGACGAACTCCAGGTTCTCATCGACGGCCGAGTACGGGAAGCCGCTGCGCATCTCGCCCGCGACTTCGAACATCCAGTTGTGGCCCACCAGCGAGTGTCCGCGGACCACCAGCCGGTTGGGCGCGTCCGTGTCGGTCGGGCCGAACTGGTTGGCCCGCACAATCGGATCGGCCGTCAGGTTGAGGAGGTACCCGTAGATGTCGTTCAGGTCCGCTACCGACGAGGACCGGGTGTAGGAGACGTCCGCGTCGAGCAAGGTGCCGTACTTGACGTGCGCCCCCAGCTCGGCGTCGCGGTACCGGGACGTGCCGGCCGACTCGAGTTCCATCAGCCCCGCCGATCCGGTACGGTTGGCGTCCAGAATCAGCTCGTCGTGCCCCTGGCGCGCGAGCACGTTCACGCGACCGGACAGCCACGGCGTGATCCGGTGCTCGTAGCTGATGTTCCAGCTCATGCTGTGCGGGGTCGTCGGCGTGCCATCGAACGCGCGTGCCCAGGTGATCGGCGGGCCGAGCGGGGTGCGGCCGTCCGGGCCGTAGAGGGTCTGGTACTGGTTCGAGAGCTGCGTGTAGGCGCCCGCCAGCGTGGGCGTGCGCTCGTAGAACAGGCCCCAGCCGCCGCGCAGCGTGATGTTCTTGGCCCGGTCGAGGGCGAAGGCGACCCCGACGCGCGGCGTGAAGTTGGTGCGGTCGAACACCCCATCGCGCTCCAGCCGCACGCCGAACTCGAACAAGAGGCGGTCGTTCAGGTGCCACCGATCCTGGATGAAGCCGGCGGCGTCAGTCGATGCGAACGACAAGTGAGACGGATCCTCGGTCAGCCGCAGAGCCAGCGTGCCGTTCTCGCGCAGGACGTCGACCGGCCGGAACTGGTGCGTTCCGTCGTAGGACGAGTGCAGCACGTCGTAGCCGGCCTTGACGAGGTGTTCGCCCCACAGGCCCGCGACGAAACTCGACAGCGTCTGGCTGAACTGCCAGGCGTCGGAGGTCCGCAGCTGCTTCCCGTAATAGATCCCGCCGTTGCTCTCCGGCGCGAGCACCATGTCGGTCGCGCTGCCATGGCCGTCGAGATCGGACCGGTAGCGCGTGAAATGGGCGAGCGACTCGACGACCATCGCGTGCGGGAGCTGGGTGACCTCGCTCAGCCCGGCCCGATACACGCGCTGGGTCAGATCGGCGGTCGCCTCGGGCGGGGTGAACGTGCTGAGGGTCACCGCCTGCGAGTCTTCCGGCGCCAGGGTCAGCGTGCCGGTCAGTGTGTTGTGGCTATTGGCCACGTAGTCGAGCCGCGTGAACGAGCTGGCTTTCTTGCTGACCGCGCGCTGGTCCTGCGGGCGGCTGGCGACGTCGCGCGAGTCGTAGTCGAATTGCGTGCTCTGGGCCAGGAAGAGCCGGTCCTTGAGCAGCGGGCCGCCAAGGGCCAGGTGCGGGTCGAACGACTCGATGCCTCCCGTGGGCCGGAAGGGGTTGGTTCCGCGCTTGACGATGAAGGCGGGCAGGAAGTTGTTCACGGTGGCCATCCACTTGTTCGCGCCGCTCCGCGTGGAGACCACGATCACGCCTGAGGAGAACCGCCCGTATTCGACCGAGTAGGGGTTGGCGAGCACCTGGATGGAATTCACGGCGTCACCCGGGAGCTGAATCGGCGCCGTGCCGGACGCGGGGTCCACGACCTGCGCGGACTCCACCTCCAGGCCGATCTGGTTGGGCCGGCCGCCCTTGATGGCCCACTCCCGCCCGTAAGGCGAGATGCCCGGCAGCCACTGGAGTTCGGCGGCCACGCTTCCCGAACTGATCGCCGAGGCGGCCATCGCGCGCCCGTCAATGCTCTGCGCCGGGCTGAGCGCCTTGGAGAGGGCGAGCGGCGTGTCGGAGGCGGGGGTGACGTCCACCGACTGCTCGATCTCGAATCAGACGGAGGTCCAGGTCGACGGTGCGCGTGGTGCCGGTCGCGACCTCGACGTCCTGCTCGGAGGGGTGGAACCCGTCGATGGCGGTCTTGATGTGGTAACGCCCACCAGCCTTGACGTCGAGACGATACCGGCCCTGCTCATCGGTGACGGTCTCGCCCACGGCGCTACCGTCTTGAGCGGTCAGCGTGACAATGACCCCGGGCAGGCGCACCTTCCCGTCGACGGTAGTCACCGTTCCCGCGACGGTGGTGGCGGTTCCCGCGACGGTGGTGGCCGACCGCGGGGGCTGGGCATCGACAGGCAGACCAGAAACAAGGACCGCCAGCAAGGCCAGGCAGGCCGCCTGAACCGTCGAGCACCGGAGGTGCGTGATCAAATTCTCAGGCCTTTCCCCAAGGCAGGTCAGTCCATGTTAACACTGTCGGTCTGACGCCGCAGTCGGCTGCGCGCAGACGCCCCCGAGCGCTTCGTCGTCCACACGGCGGATGCGGGGAACAATCCGGCTCCAGTCGTATCGGTTCGCCATGGCCCGCGCGCGGGCCCGGTGTGCGGGCGTGGTGGGCTCGAGGGCCCGGCAGAGGGCGTCGGCGTAGGCCGCCGGAGTGTCGGCCGTGGCCATGTCGACGAGTGACCAGTGGTCGCCGGCGCGTTTGGTTCCCTCGGCCGGGAGCGCGGCCACGCGAAGGCCGGCCGCGAGCGCCTCGAGCAGGAGGATCGAAAAGCTCGTGCGCCGCGCGCCGAGCGCGAAGCAGTGGGCTGACGCGAAGAGGTCGGCCCGTTCTTCCCACACGGCCCCCAGCATGACCACGCGCGACGCCACGTCAGGCCCCAGCCGGCGAATGCGCGCCTCGCACTCCTCGCGCAGCGGCCCATCGCCAGCGAGCAGGAGGCGCAAATCCGGCCGGCGCTCGGCCAGCAGGCCGAACGCGTCGATGACCAGATCGACGCCATTGCGGTGTTCGAGGCGCCCGACGCTGAGGATGTTCGTGCGTCCGTCAGCGAAGCGGGCCAGCGGTTGGCCCTCGCCAAACGCGTGGGTATCCACGCCGTTACCGATGATCGTCGCGGTGAATGGCGCGTAGCGGGCCATGGTGTCCCGGGCAGCCGCGCTGACCGCGATGACGCGCGTCAGCCGTGACATCACGTACCGGTAGTAGGGGGCCAGCAGCCGACGCGGGTCATTGGGCGCGAAGTAGCTGTGGAGCGTGCCGACGATCGGGCCCCGGAAGGTGGCGAGCGCCCAGGTGGCCAGGCCAAGGTCGCACGGCGCGTGGATGTGCAGCAGGTCGAATCGCTCGCGCGCGAAGATCCGCCGCAGGGCCGGCAGCGTCGCCGGCGACAGCGTCATCTGCGACGCCGACCCCAGGCCATGGATCCGCCACGAGGTGGCCGGCCGCAGCACCGCCGCATCGTCTGCTGGGCCGCGCCAGGGCCCCGCGCCGCCGCGCGGCGCGATGATCCGGACATCCACCGGCGTCGCCCCGTCGGCGGGGTGCTCGAGGTGGCGCCGGAGGTGGAAGATGTGCTCCTGCTCGCCGCCGAGCGTGGGGTAGTAGTTCTCGCAGAGGATGCCGACTTTCACGGTGTAGTCCGTTCGTAGAGCACCGCGCCGGCCACGCGCTCGCGTTCGACGTAGTGGGTGCGGACGTACGCGGATAGCCGCGGATACTGCGTCATCGGGAAGGGCCCGTAGCCGTCCCAGCCTGCCGCCGCGGCGTCGACAATCCACCGCGGCTGCCGTCGGTCGAGATCCTCGAACAGCATGTCCCAGGCGGCCCAGACGATGTTCGGGCGGGCGTCCGCCTCGCCGGTTTCCGTGGGGGTGCCCGGGCTGACGCCCGTCTGGTAATTGCAGAAGGAGAAGCGTGTCCCCATGGGCCGTTCCAGTAGCGCGTAGACCTGGGGCGAGTTGCCCCACACAAAGACTCGATCGTCCGTGCCCGACAGCGCGCGGAGCCGCGCGGCGACGACGCCGTAGGGTCGTTGCGGGTTCGTGTCGCCGAGGGCCGCGTCCGACGGGAGCACGGCGGCGACCAGGAACAAGACCGCCGGCACGACGACCAGCGCGCCGATGACGGGCCGGAGGCGCCGCCGAGTGACCCAGGTGCGCACGAGCGGACCAGACGCCAACAGGCACAGCGCGGGCAGTACGTGATGGAAATAGTGGCCGAAGAACCTCCCGCCGGTGCCGACGGCGATGGCCGAACTGGCCAGCCATGCCAGCGTCAACGTCCGCGCCTCGAGTGCCGCGCTGAAGCCGGGCACGCCGCGGCGCCGCCCGAGCAGTTCGCCGGCGACCTGCCACGCGCCGACCGTGCCGAACGCATAGGGCAGGAACCCGGCGATGCCGCCGACGATGGCCAGGCGCGTGACGCCGAAGGCGAGGGCGTCGAGACCCGAACGGCCGGCCCGGATGTACGCAAAGTTGAAGGTGAACCAGTACCAGAGCGCCGCGAGCCCGCCCGCATGCCAGGCGCGCAGCACGTACAGCGCTGGCACCACCAGGGCGCCGCAGACGGCCAGAGCCACCCGGGCGACTGCCTGCGCCGCGCCGCGGCGCCCACCCATCATCTCGAGCGCGGCCGCCGTCGCGATCACGGCGAGGAAGGTGGCGCCCTGGTACTTGAAGGTGATCGCGACGCCGGTGGCGAGGCCTGACCACAGGTAGGCTTGCCAGGGGCGCGCGGCTGGTCGATGCCGCACGAGACACCACAGCCCCACCGCCTGGGGCAGGAGCACGAACAGCTCGCCGTTGGCGGCGAGCGAGTCGTAGCGGAACATCGCGGTGGAGAAGACCACGAAGAGCAGGGCCGCGGCCAGGTCGGTGCCCCCGTCCGCATCCAGTCGCGGGGCGATGCGCCACAGCAGCGCCGCGGTCAGGAGCACGCTCAGGATGACCAGCGCGTGGGCGACCTGCGTGGGGTACGGGCCGAGCACCAAGCGGCTCACCAGATACACGTCGTAGATGGCCGGCGGCTTGTGATCCACCACGTCGCGGTAGAGGACCGCCCCCCGTGCCATCGCGTCGGCGGTCGTCGCGTAGATGGCCTCATCGTCGGACAGTACGCGAGAGGCGAACGTGGGAAGCCGCAGCCCCAGCCCGACCAAGAGCACCACGGTGAGGACGGCCAGACGGGCGGTGGCCAGTGGCCGTGCGGGCAACGTGTGGACGGGCGCGGCAGCGTCCCCCTCGACGGACGCCGTGCCCTCCGCCCGAGACTCGAACTTGATCACCGGGGGCGAGTGTAGCATGCCCTCCCGGTCACACATCCGACAGTCTGACGAAGGTGAAGCCCCGGCGCTTCAGCTCGCAGAGGATGAGCGGCAGGGCCGTCAGCATCGGCGTAACGTCGGGCGCCGGGTCGTCGCCCCGGCCGTCGTGCAGCAGCAGCACCATCCCCAATCGGGCCAGCCGCGTCGCCCGGCGGACGAGCACGGACGGCTTCGGCCGGTCCGTGTCCCACACGCCGCGGCTCCACGCCCAGAGCGCCAGGCCGTGATGGCGCGCCGCGCCGAGCACGCCGCCAGACTTGTATCCGTGCGGCACCCGGTAGAGCGGCGCCGGCTCCACGCCGGCCTCGCGCACGGCCTCGATGGTGCCCGCGATCTGGCTGTCCACCGCCGGTCCTGCCAGGCCGTGGAGCTTAGCGTGCGTCAGGCCGTGGAGGCCCACGGCGTGGCCTTCCGCCTGCATGCGTCGGAGGAGGAGCGGATGGCGGCGGGCGTGCTGACCCAGGACGAAGAAGGTGGCCGGCACCCGCTCGCGGCCGAGGATGTCCAGCACCGCGGCGGTGGCCGGGCTGGGTCCGTCGTCGAAGGTGATGGCGCAGCACTGCGAGGCGCGGAGCCGTCGGGGCAGGCGCCAGCGCACGCGGCCGAGCGGGTCGAACGCGGGGAGGAGATGGAAGGCCACGACGGCGGCCACCAGGCCTCCCCCTGCCAGCGTCGCCAGGCGGATCCAGAGCGGCACGTCACGCGAGAGGACCCACCCCACCATCGCCACGGCCGCCCCCGCGCCGACGACCCGCAGGAGCCAGCTCCGCACCGGCGCACCCATGGACGCATTGTACCCGAGTGTTTCGGCGAGTCGGTCCGGGGCGAATCCCCCATCGCCGCCCCGCGGGCTCCCGATGGGCGCGAAACGGGCCCGACGCCTCGTGCTACGATGCGCCGGTGATGGGGATTTGGCAGACGATCGTCAGCAGTGTCGGCCGGCTGTCCGCGGCCCGTTGGGGGTTCGTGTTCGCGGCGCTCGCCCTCTACATCGTCAGCCTGTTCATCGCCGGCGCCCGGTGGCGGAGGTTTCTTCGCGCGCTCGGAGGCGAGGTCGGCCTGGTGCGGGCGACGCTGGCGACGCTGGGCGGCATCTCGGTGGGCAACCTGACACCCTCGAGTCGTCTGGCTGGCGAGGCGTGCCGGATCGCGCTCGTGCGGGCAGCGGGGCGCGTGAACTGGGTACAGGCGACGGCCGCGGCCGTGTGGGACCGCCTCTCGGAGGTCCCACCGCTGGTCGTGCTGGCAGCGATGGCGGTTGTGGCCGTGGGCGGGTTGCCGTCGACGTGGCGGGCTCGCGCGGGGGTCGCGGGCGCGGTCGTGGGCGTCGTGGTGTTGGCCCTGGCGATTCGGGGGCTCAGGCGGTCCCGGGGCCGCCTGGCCGCCTGGCGGCAGCGGCTGGCGCTCGGCCGGATTGGCAGAGGGGTGTTCGTCCGCGGCGTCGGGTTCTCGTCCCTGCTGTGGCTTCAGGACGTGCTTCGGCTGATGTGCGTGTCGCTGGCCTTCCGGGTGGTGCTCTCGCCGACCCGCCTGGCCCTGCTCTCGATCCTGACGATGGTCGGCGGCCTCGTGCCGACGCTCGGTGGCCTGGGAGCGGTCGAAGGCGGGCTGGTGGCGGGTTTGGTGGCCTGCGGCGTGGACGTGCCGACCGCCGCCGCCATCACCGCCGCCGAACGGTTGATCTGGTACGGTTTCAGCACATCAGTTGGCGCAGTCGTGGTAGCCTTGCTAGGCGGGCGCTCACTGTGGACGGCTTCCCGTTCTCGCCCCGCGCCCGACGACCTCCGCCTCCAATAGACGATGGCCGCGCCGGTCGCGGTGACGCCCTCCTGTAGTTGCGGCAGTGTGAGGGTTCCATTACGATTACAGGTGCGTAGTCGATGACACCACCCGACGCCGACAGCATCGGTCGAGACGTGTTCGCCATTCTCCACCGCGTTTGCCGCCAGCCGGTGGCGCTGGCCGCCCAGAGCACGTTGTCGGCGGACTTGGGGTTTGACTCCCTGCAGACGCTTGAGTTCGTGGCTGAACTGGAGGACCGCTTCGGCATTACCGTGCCCATCGAGCAGGTGCCGCGGATTCAGACTGTGGGCGAGGCGGTCGCCTGCGTGCGAACGCTACTCGCGGAGAACGCCCGGCCCTGATGTCACTCCTCCCACTTCCTGATGCCTTGCGGGCTGCCGCCCGGACGTCAGGCGGCTACCGATATCTCGCGGAAGACGGGCGCGCGGTCGAACGCCAGAGCTTCGCACAGCTGCTCGAGGAGGCCCTCGCGGTGGCCGGCGGCCTGCGCGCGGCCGGCCTGCAGCCGGGCGAATCCGTCGCCTTGATTCTGCCCGACTCCCGCGCGTTCCTCACCACGTTCTTCGGCGCCTCGTGTGCGGGCCTGGTGCCAGTGCCGTTGTACCCGCCGACCCGGCTGGACCAGCTGGGGTCCTACCTGCGTGCCACGACGCCCTCGGTCACGGCGAGTCGGGCGACGGCCATCGTCACCACGACGCCGCTCCGGCGGTTGTTCGGGGATCTCCAGGCGCATGTGCCGACGGTCCGGGCCGTGCTCGGGGTCGAGCGGCTGGCGGGGCCGCCGCTCGGCACGCCCGTCACGAGTGGTCTCGAGGACCCGGTCTTCCTGCAGTTCACGTCCGGGTCGACGTCCGACCCGAAGGGCGTCGTGCTCAGCCACCGAAACCTGGCCGAGAATTGTCTGGCGATTGCCGGTCCCAGTGGCTTGTCGCTCGATCCCGGCGCGGACCGTGGCTTCTCCTGGCTGCCCCTCTACCACGACATGGGGCTGATCGGGATGGCCTTGACCGTGTTGTATGCCGGCTGCAGCACAACGTTCGTGTCGCCCCTCGCGTTCCTGAAGCGGCCGTCGCTCTGGCTGCGGGCGATCTCGGCCGAGGGCGCCACGGTCAGCTTCGCGCCGAACTTCGCGTACGACCTGTGCGTCCGCCGGGTCCGGGACGAAGAGCTGGCGGGCGTTGACTTGTCGCGGTGGCGCGTGGCCGGGTGCGGGGCCGAGCCGGTGCGCGCCGCGACGCTCGCGGCGTTCGCGCGGCGGTTCGCCAAGGTTGGCTTCCACCCGGACGCCCTCTTCCCGTGCTACGGGATGGCCGAGCACACGCTGGCGGTGACGTTCCCGCCGCTCGGCCGCGGGCCCCGCATCGATACGGTGCGGGCCGATGTTCTGGCCACCGATGGGCACGCGATTCCGGCGGGCGCCACGGGCGAGGGCCGCATGGACCTGGTGAGCTGCGGTCGGGCGTTTCCCGGGCACGAGGTGCGGATCGGGGACGGGCGCGACCGTCCCCTGCCCGACCGCCACGTTGGCCAGATCCTGCTGAAGGGGCCGTCGGTGTTCCGCGGCTACCTCGACCGCCCGGGGCTCACGCGCGAGGCGCTGGCCCACGGGTGGCTGCACACGGGCGACACGGGGTACCTCGCTGACGGTGAGCTGTTCGTGTGCGGGCGCGTCAAGGACACGATCATCGTCAACGGCCGCAACTACTACCCGCAGGACCTCGAGCAGGCGGCCACCGACGTGGTGGACGTGAAGAAGGGCCGTGTCGTGGCGTTCGGCACATCCGCCGACACAGGCGGCGAACGCATCGTCCTGGTCGTCGAGCCAGTGGCGTTCCCCGCGCCCGAGGACCTGGCGCGGCGCGTCCAGGGGCGGGTCATCGAGGCTACCGGTGTCGTGGTGGACGAAGTCGTCGTGGCCCCGCCCGGCACGATCCCCAAGACCACCAGCGGCAAGCTGCAGCGCGTGCGGGTGCGGGAGCAGTTCGAAGCGGGGATCCTGTTGCGTCCCCGGGCGGTGACGAGCCGGGCGCGGCTCGTGGGCCACGTGGTCAAGACCCAGCTGGTCTACGCGCGCGCCCGGGCCCGGCGGCTGCTGCGCGGGCGGCCTCGTCGCGACCACGGTCGCTAGGTCCCCCCTGGCGCGTTCGGCCCTCGCGGACCCGAGCCCCACGCCGCGGCACCTCCCGCCGGTCGCCCGATCGGGCGGGCCCTGGTGGGGTGAGCGGCCTCCCGGCGACCTTGCAGTCCAGGCCGCTTCTCAATAGACTGGCTCGTTGAGCTCACTCGTTACAGGATTCGCACACATGGCCGTTGCGCTCGATCAGTCGCAGCTCTATCGTCTTCCCTGGACCCTGCCCGACAACGCGATCAGCTGGCTCGAGCCGACGAGCGCCTGCAACCTCCGCTGCGACGGCTGCTACCGGCAGAACACCCCC
Source organism: uncultured Acidobacteriota bacterium (assembly GCA_963701315.1). Lineage (GTDB taxonomy): Bacteria > Acidobacteriota > Vicinamibacteria > Vicinamibacterales > Fen-181 > FEN-299. The sequence goes on from OY969603.1 coordinate 356,799, forward strand.
AACGCCCACAAGCCGCTCGACGTCATCCGGGCCGAGCTCGAGACGTTCAACCGGCTGCGGAAGACCGATGGCGTGTCGATCGCGGGTGGCGATCCGCTGATGCACCCCGAGATCGAGCGGATCGTCGCGATGATCGCCGAGATGGGTCAGAAGCCGATCATCAACACGAACGGCCTGGCGCTCACCGTGCAGAAGCTGCGCGACCTGAAGCGCGCTGGCGTCGTCGGCTTCACGTTCCACATCGACAGCGGCCAGGGCCGTCCGGACATGAAGGGCAAGTCCGAGGTCGAGCTGAACGACGTGCGGCTGCGCTACGCGCGGATGCTGGCTGAGGTGGGCGAGATCTCGTGCGCATTCAATGCGACGGTGTACCCGGAGACGCTGAAGGACGTGCCGGCGGTCGTGGCGTGGGGACAGGAGCACATCGACATCGTCCACACCCTGGTCTTCATCGCGTACCGCGCCGTGCCCGTGGTCGAGGGGTACGACTACCTGGTGGGCGGACAGAAGGTGGATGCCGGCCGCTTGGCGTTCTACTCCCAGCCCGTGCGCCGCGATCTGCTGTCGACCGACATCGTCGACGAGATCCGCAAGGTGTATCCCGACTTCATGCCGTCGGCGTACCTCAACGGCACCGAACGGCCGGATCACTTCAAGTGGCTCCTGACGATGCGCGTCGGCACCAAGCAGCGGATCTACGGCTACCTGGGGCCGAAGCTGATCGAGCTTGCCCAGACGCTGCACCACCTGGCGCGCGGGTCGTATCTGGCGTACATGAAGCCGGGGACACTGGGCCTCGGCCGCAGCCTGCTTCTGCTGTCCCCGCTCGACCGCGGCGTCCGGCGCACGGCCGGCGCCTACCTCCGCGGTGTGCTGGCATCGCCCCTCCAGCTGTTCTCACGGCTCCGCCTCCAGTCGGTGATGATCATCCAGCCGGCTGATTTCATGGAGAACGGGGCGCTGAGCATGTGCGACGGCTGCCCGGATATCACGGTGCACGAGGGGCGGCTGGTGTGGTCCTGTCGCCTCGAGGAACTGGTGAGCTACGGCGACTGGGTGAGGCCGGTCGTGGCGCCAAAGGCGGAAGACGCCGCGGCGCCGGCGACGGGCCTGCCGGCCTGACCCCCACGGGCCGGCGACGATCGACTGCGTCTCTGAGGACGCCATGGACATTCTGGCAGCCGCGTACCGCTATCTCGAGTCGGTCATGGGGAAGGCCACCGGCTACTATCCCTACTTCCGGGTGATCGCCTCGTCGGACGGTCCCGTGGTGACGATGGACGGGCGGTCCGTCATCATGCTCGGCTCGAACAACTACCTCGGTCTCACGCATCACCCGGAGGTGCTCAAGGCGGCGCACGAGGCCATCGACCGCTACGGCGCCGGGTGCACGGGGTCGCGCTTCCTGAACGGCAACCTCGACCTCCACGAGCAACTCGAGGCGGAGCTGGCGGAGTTCACCGGCCGCGAGGCGGCTCTGGTGTTCTCCTCGGGCGTGCTGGCCAACATCGGGACGCTCGGGCTACTGGGCGAGAGCGAGGGGGCCGTGATCTTCCTGGCCTCCGAGGACCACGCCAGCCTGTTCGACGGCGCCCGCCTGGCCCACGCCCGCATTGCATTGTTCGAGGATTTGGCGGACCTCGAGCGGAAGCTCGCCTACCGGCCGGCTTGGCCGAACGCCCTGGTGGTGACCGACGGCGTCTTCTCGATGACCGGGCGGGTGGCGGACCTGCGGGGGATCGTCGAGTTGAAGCGGCGCTTCGGGTTCCGCCTGTACCTCGACGACGCCCACGGCTTCGGCGTCCTGGGTCCGCAGGGGCGGGGTACGGCAGCGAGCCAGGGCGTGGAGGCGCAGGTCGACCTGCTGTTTGCCACCTTCAGCAAGTCGCTGGCCAGCATCGGCGGGTTCGTGGCCGGCGAGCGGCCGGTCATCGAGTACCTCCGCCACAACGTGCGGACGCTGATCTTCTCGGCGGCCCTGCCGCCGCCGTCGACGGCCGCGGCCCTCGCCGCGCTGCGCGTGATGCGCCGCGACACCACCCTGTTTACGCGCTTGTGGGAGAACGTGGCGTTCTTCAAGCAAGGCGTCGAGGCCCTCGGGTACCACACGCTGGACTCGCAGACGCCGATCATTCCGCTCTTCATGGGATCGGAGGCGCTCGCCTTTGCGGCCTGTCACGACGCGCTCGAGCTCGGGTTGTTCACGACTCCGGCCGTCTACCCGGCCGTCCCCAAGGGGCACGCCCTCATCCGGACCAGTGTGACACCGGCGCACCGGCGGGAGCACCTCGAGCAAGCCCTCGAGGTCCTGAAGACGATCGCTAGGCGGTGGCCCGTCCCCAAGGACGACCCCTCCACCATCCCCGTGGCCCGCGAGACCGATCTGGCCGAGTGGGCCCTCCGGTACGCCGCCGATCCGGAGGGCGTGAGGAAGCAGCTGAAGAGGGAGTAATCGCCCCCCGTCAGGGACGACGGACGACCAGAACGGCGTTGAGGCCGCCGAACGCGAAGGAATTGGACACGGCCGCGCCCACGCGCATCTGCCGCGCCTCGTTCGGTACGTAATCCAGATCGCAATCCGGGTCGGGCTCGTGGTAGTTGGCCGTCGGCGGGACGATGCCGCGGTGAACGGCCAGCAGCGTCGCGAGCAGCTCGATCGCGCCCGAGGCGCCCATGGCGTGGCCATGCATCGACTTGGTCGAGCTGACGGCGAGCTTCCGGGCGTGGTCCCCGAACGCCCGCTTGAGGATCGTCGTCTCGGTCGGATCGTTGAGTCGCGTCGCCGTCCCGTGCGCGTTGACGTAGTCGATATCGGAAGGCTGCAGGCCTGCCTGCGCGAGGGCCAGCCCGATGGCGCGCACGGGCGCGTCCACGCCGGGCGCCGTGATGTGACCGCCATCGGCCGTCGCCGCGTAGCCGGCCAGCTCGCCGTAGATCCGCGCACCGCGCCGACGCGCGCGCTCGCCCTCTTCGAGCACCACGATGCCCGCGCCCTCGCCGAGGACCAGCCCTTGCCGGTCCGCCGAGAACGGCCGGCAGGCGCTCGCCGGGTCGCTACCGGCGGGTGCCAGGACGCGCATGCCCTCCCAGGCCCGGACGACACCGGGGACGATTGGGGCGTCGGTTCCCCCGGCGAGCATGAGGTCCGCTCGGCCCGACCGGACCATCTCGGCGGCTTCGCCGATGGCGTGGGCCCCTGAGGAGCAGGCCGTGGACACACACAGCGTCGGCCCCTCGAGGCGGTATTTCATCGAGATGTGCGACGCCGCCGCGTTGTACATGATCCGCGGGATCGTGAACGGGTGCGGTCGCACCGGGCCGCTGGCCCCATAGAGGTCCAGGTAGGCGTCGTCCAGCCGTCCGGCGCCGCCCATGCCCGTCCCGATCAACGTGCCCGCGCGCGGCCGCTCGTCATCGAGCAGACCAGGCTGCGCGTCCTCCCACGCCTCGGCGGCCGCCACCAGAGCGAATGCCGTGAACCGGTCGATGAGGAGGAGTTGTTCCGGCGTCACGTGGCCCGACGGATCGAAACCAGGCACCTCCGCAGCGATCGGGTTGACGAGCTTCGCCGTGTTGCAGACCGTCACACGGCGGATGCCACTGCGCCCGGCGGCCAGTCCGTCCCAGAGGGCCGGGACGCCGACGCCCATCGCCGACACCGCGCCGACGCCGGTAATGACGACACGACGCATCTTAGTTCGGCTGGGCGGGAGGGTTGTTGGCCAGGGCCGCTCGCAGCGCCTCGGTGACTTGGCGCACGGTCCTCATCTGCCGCGCCACCTCGTCGGGGATGGTCAGCTTGAACGCCTCTTCGAAGTTGAACAGAAGGTCCATGCCGTCGAGCGAGTCGATGCCGAGATCGACGAAACTGGAGTCCAGGGTGATGCTCTCCGGCGGTAGGCGCTTCTTCTGCGCAATGATGTCGATGACCTGACGATCAAGCGGATCCAGTTCACTCATAGTGTGCAGTCCCGTCGACCGAGCCAGCCATAAATTCTGACCGAGCCGCACAGCCAAGTCAATTCCTGCGGTGTGCTACGATCAGGAGGCCGCCGGCACGACACGCCGTTCCCCTGCCGGTGTGCGTCTTTCCTTCGGGTATTCGGACAGCGAGGGAGCCCGCGTGCGGTTCGTACTGGTGGACAAGATCGTCTCGATGGAGCTCGGCCGGCACGCGCGCGGCTACCGGATACTCTCCCCCGAGGCGGACTATTATCGCGACCACATGCCCGGCTATCCGGTGGAGCCGGGCGTCTTACTGATCGAGTCGATGGCCCAACTCGGTGGTCGGCTCGTGCAGCAGTCGGTGCTCGCCTCGTCCGGGCGCGAGGTGCTGCCGATGCTGGCCATGGTGAACGGCGCGGAGTTCCGCCGCCCGGTCCGGCCCCCGGCCCGGCTGGATTCTTCGGCCAGCATCCTGTCGGTTCGCACGACCGGGGCGCGGGTGTCGACGTCGGCTGAGGTGGATGGCCAGCAGGTCGCCTCGGCCACGCTGACCTACGTGCTCGTCGGGCTCGACCACGACGCCGTGGGCATCGGGGCGGACAATCTTCACGTGATTCGCGAATGGGGCCGCGAGACCTGGTGCGCGATGGCAGGCGAGCTGGGACCGGCCGGCGGAGTCGAGTAAGTGAGGAACGGACGGATCTCCAGGGGTTCCCGAGCGCTCGCCTGGGGCGCAGGCTTGGCGTTGGCGGCGGCACTGGCGGGCCGGGTCAGCCTCCCCGCGTCGGGGGGCGAGGACGGCGCCGCGCGCGCGCCGGGCGACAGGTTCGCGACGTGGATCGAGACGCGTGCGTCGGGCGCCTTCGACCCGGCGACGCCCGAGGTGCGGGGCCTCAGGGTCGCCTACCAGGTGGACGCCCACGTGCTGCTGCCGCTCGGGTTCACCTCCATCGAACTGTGGTCGAGGCCGGACGTCGGCATGGCCGTCGCCTCCTACCGCGACTGCTCAACCGAGGCTGGCCAGGTCCTGCGGGCCTTCGAGTTGTTCTCGCAATCCCGCCCCGAGCGGGCGCACGGCTTCGACCGGCGCGGCTTCTTCCGGGAGGCCCTCTGGGTGACGCCGTCCGGCGTGGAGTGGACTGCCTACTTCGGGGCGATGACGTCCTGGCCGGAACAGACGCTGAGCGACGCGCGCCGGGCGGCCAACCTGCCGCAGCCTCACACCTACGAGGCGATCGACGGCCTCTCGTCGCCGCTCGAGAGCCGAGCCACGACGTTCCAGGTTGCCACCAACATGCACCTGAGCGGGCCGGCCGAGCTGTGGGCCGCCGTGCGGCCGCAGCTCGACACGAGACCGCCCCGCAACGTCACGTTCGTGAGGGGCAGCGAGCTGAAACCGCTGCCGGTGTTCGCCTTCCTGGGTGCGCTGCAGGCGAGTTTGCGCGCGGCCGCCGTCCATCGTGACCACCCGCTCCCGCCCGCGGCCACACAGGTGGCGTTCGTCCACAACGGCATCGTTCGGCGGCTGGAGCTGGCCGGGATGTCGCGCGACCCGGCCTACGCCCACGCGTTCGCGGACACCGCGCTCATCCGGAACCGGTCAGACGTCTACCAGCTCCGCTACCGGATCCTCAACCCCAGGTTCGAGACTGCCGACTTCGTCCTGTGGGCGGAACTCCCCAGGATGCTCCGGGACGATCCGGAGGCGCCGCCGCTCGCTCCGCTCGGCTGGGAACTCCAGCTCCGCTCCTACCTGAAGCTCGTGTTCCAGAGAATCAACTGACCGCGCCGCAGGGGGTGATGCCGGGCTCAGGCGTCCGACCGCGGCAGGGCGGGGATCGGCTTCTCGTACAGCCGGTAGGTCTTGTACATCGTCGCCCCGAGCTTCTTCAGCGAGTGGTTGGGCAGGTCGTTGTCCTCGAGAATCCAGGAGCACTCGACCTCGGTGAAGCCCAGTCGCGGTCCGATGCGGAAGACCTCCGCCATCAGGGCGGACACCACGCCCCGCTGGCGGTACTGCTCGACGATGCCGGCCGTCATCAACCGGCCGCGGGTGACGAGTCGTTTCATGGTGAGGAGGCGGAACCACGCCGTGGGCAGGAGCCGGCCGCTGGTGCCCTTGAGCACCTGATTGATGTCGGGGATGACGGTCGTGCAGCCCACGGGGCGGCCGTTGACCTCGGCGATCAGGATGGCGTCGCGCATCCTGATGAGTCGCAGGTCCTTGACGATGCTCCAGAACTCCTCGCGCGTCGGCGGGACGAAGCCCCAATTCTGTTCCCAGGCGTCGCAGTAGATGCCGTAGAGCGTGTCCGCCTCGTGCCGGATCCGACTGAAGTCGACCGTGCGGACTCGGATGTTGTACCGCTGCTTGATCCGTTCGGCCACCGTGCTGTACCGCTCGTAGGGCTTTCGGAGGTCGAGGAGCCAGCAGTACAGGTCCTTGGCCTTCCGGAAGCCCGATTGTTCGACGTAGTCGACGTACTCGGGCGGGTTCCACGCCATCATCACGAACGGGTCGGTGTCGAACGCATCGATTTGGAGTCCCGCGACGTAGTTGAGCGACGGGTTGAGCGGTCCGCGCAGGACGGACCGGCCCCGGGATGCGGCCCACCGCTCCACCTCGGCGAAGAGGGCCGCCGCGGCGGCGGGCGAGTCGGCCTCGAAGAACCCGAAGGCGGCGAGATTCTCCTTCCGCAGCTCGTTGTGCCGATGGTCGTCGATCGCCGCGATGCGCCCCGCGATCCGGTCTCCGTCCCACGCGAGGAACAGGTCCATGTCGGCGGTCGCGAAGAACGGATTGCGGTCCTGATCGAACTGCGGCACCTCGGTCAGGCGGGCCGGCGGGACGAAATGCGGATGGCCGCGGTGCGTCCGGTACGGCAGATCGATGAACTGGCGGCGCGAGCGGCGGTCGGTGACACGGCGGACTTCGATCATCGAGGGGTGTCCTCGGACAGCGGTCCCGGCGGGCGCTGGCAGGTCGCCGCCGAGACCGATGATGATATCTTTACATATTTCGGCCGTCCCTGAAGGAGCCGCTGCGTGTTCGCCTCCGAGTGGGTCATCATCCTCTACCTCGCCTACCTGGCCGCCATCGCGCCGTGGCGCCTCGCTTCGTGGCCGCGGCGGAGACGGTTCGTCCTGGTTGCCGTGCCCGTGGCCGGGGCGCTGGTCGCCGTCTCGGCGTGGCCGGGATCGCCCGTCCAGCACGTCGTGCGGATGTGGCTGCCGTTGGCGGGGGCCCTGCTGTGCTACTGGCTGGCGGGCCTGTTCTTCGACGTGCCGCAGGAGACGATGGAGTCACGGTTCATCGCGTTCGACCGGCGGACGGGCGTGTGGGAGGGCAAGCGGGGGTGGGGCCGGACCGCGCCGCGGCTGGCGCTGGAGTGTTCCGAGGCGGCGTACTTCGGCGGGTACCTGATCCTGCCGTTCGGCCTGCTGGTGCTCATCGCTGCCGGCCACGCCGACCGCGCGGTCCAGTTCTGGAGCATCGTGCTGCTCTCCGTGCTGCTGTGCTACTCGGTGTTGCCGTGGATCCGCACGCGGCCGCCCTGGCGTCTTCAGGGCGAGAGCCCGCTCGACCAGCGGCCGCTCCTCCTACGCCGGCTGAACATGTTCTTCGTGCTGAGGACATCGACCAAGGCCAACACCTTCCCGAGCGGCCACGTGGCCGGCGCCTTCGGGACCGCCTTCGCGGTGCTGTCCTGCTGCCCGGCGCCCGGGGTGTGGTTCCTCGTGGGGGCCACCCTCGTCGCCGTCGGCACCGTGGTGGGGGAGTATCACTACGCCATCGACGCGATTGCGGGCGTGCTGGTCGCGCTGCTCGCGTGGGGCGTCGTGGTGCTCGCTGGCGTGTGATGCGGGAGGACGCCCGCCCCATCCTCGTGACCGGCGCGACGGGGTTCTTGGGCGGCAATCTCGCACGCGCGCTGATCGCGCGCGGGCACCGCGTCCGCGTGCTCGTCCGGGACGCGCGCCAGCCCGTGGCGCTCGCCGGCCTCGCGTACGAGACGAGCGTGGGCGACCTGCTGGATGCCACGTCACTGCGTGAGGCCACCCGGGGCTGCCGCCAGGTCTACCACGCGGCGGCCGCCCTGACGTTCTGGTGCCGCACGCGGCAGGAGTTCGAGGCGCTCCGGCGTGTGAACGTCGAGGGCACGCGAGCGCTCTTCGAGGCCGCCCGGGCTGCGGGCGTCGAGCGCGCGGTCCATGTGTCGACCGTCGATGCCATCGGGCTGCCGCCGCCCGGCGAGGTGGCCGACGAGGAGACTGACTGGCCCGGCGGCCGGATCAACACCCCCTACGCCCAAACCAAGCGCGAGGCCGAGCAGGTCGTGCGGGCCTCCCGCGTCGAGACGGTGGTCGTCAACCCCACCTTCATGATTGGTCCATGGGACGCTGCGCCTTCCAGCGGACGCCTGCTCCGCCCGCTGTCCCGGGCGCCGGTTGTCGTCTGGCCGCGGACAGGCGGGAACAACTTCGTGGACGTCCGGGACGTGGCCAGCGGGGCGATCGCCGCGATGGCGCGGGGTCGGCCAGGCGAACGGTACATCCTCGGCCACGCGAACCTGACGTACCGCGAGTTGTGTGAGCTGGCGGTGCGGGTGCTCCGACGCCGCGTGCCGATGGTGCCCCTGCCCGGCCTCGTGGGGGAGGCGATTGGCGCCGCGCTCGAAGGCGCCGCCCGGCTGACGGGCCGGCGTCCGGCCTTGACCCTCGAACTGGCGCGGCTCGCCTCAGCCGGCCACTACTACAGCCCCGCCAAGGCGGTCCGTGAGCTCGGCCTGCCACAAACGCCGCTCGAAACAGCGCTCGCCGACGCCTTTCGCTGGTACGCCGCTCACCCCTGACCGGGCCGATCGGGCAAGGCCGCCGCGTCAGGTGTCGGACCTGAGCGCGATGACCGGGTCGAGGCCCGCCGCCCGGCGCGCCGGGAGGTAGGTCGCCACCAGCGAGACGGCGGCCAGGCCGAGCGCCACCGAGCCGAAGGTGACCGGGTCGAGCGGGCTGACGCCGAACAGCAACGCGGTCATCAGGCGCGTCACCACGGCGGCTCCTGCCAGGCCGACCGCGAGCCCCGCCAGCGTCAGTTTCAGCCCGTGGGAGACCAGCAGGCGGCTCACGTCGTCGCGCCGGGCGCCGAGGGCGAGCCGGATGCCAATCTCGCGGGTGCGCTGCGACGCGATGTAGGCGATCACGCCGTAGAGGCCGACCAGCCCGAGAAGCAGGGCGACGCCGGCAGCGATGCCCAGCATGACCAGCGCGAAGGTGGTCTGGGCCATCGACCGCGACTCGACGTCGGCCAGCGTGCGGACGCTCGCGAGCGGGAGGTCGGGGTTGAGGTGCCAGACCGCCTCCTGGATTTCGCGCAGGAACCCCGGCGAGGCGAGCCGTGTCGTCCGGACCACGAACGCCATCGACCGCTGGACCGAGTCCGCTTCCTGCTGGAACGCCTTGGTGCGCAACGGCAGGTAGACGATCGTCGGCGCGGGCCGGGCCACGCCGTCGTCGCGCTCGTCGCCGACCACCCCCACGATCTGACGCCACTCGTCGGTCGGCATGGTCCGGAGCCGCCGGCCCAGCGCGTCGGCCGGGCGCTTCCAGAACTGGCGCGCGAGGTTCTCGGAGATGATCACGGTCGGGGAGGGCGTGTAGACGTCCTCCCAGGTGAAGTCGCGGCCCGCGACAATTTGTCGGCCCACGGTGCCGAAGAAGTGGGGGGCCGTCCACTTGAACCGGCGGATGACAGGCATCCGGTCGGGCGGATCGGGAAAGTCCTCCAACGTCGTGGGCTCGTTGTCGGTCATGCCGTCCATCGTGAGGGCGTCGGCGGCTCCCACGGCGACCACGCCCGGCACCTGCTCGAGGCGGTGGCCGATCTGCTCGATGGTGCGCGCGGTCTGTTCCGTGCTGGGCGTCATGGCCTGCGGGACCGCGACCCGAAACGTCAGCACGTCCTCCGGGTGCGTGAACCCCGGCTCGACCTTCCGCAGGCTGACGAAGGTCCGGATCATCAGCCCGGACCCGACGAGCAGGACGAGGGCCAGAGCCACCTCGGCGACGACGAGGGCGTTCCGCACGCGGTGACGGGCGATGCCGTCGCTCGCTCCGCGTCCGCCGTCCTTCAATGCCTCGAACCGCGGCGCGGCCGACCGGACGACCGGGACCAGGCCGAACAGGACGCCGGCGGCGAGCGAGATCCCCAGCGCGAAGAGCAGCACCGGGAGGTGCAGCCCGATCTCGCTGAGGCGCGGCAACCCGGCGGGCGCCAGAGCGGCCAGCGCCTTGAGCCCTCCCCCGGCGAGCAGCAGGCCGCAGGCGCCGGCCGCCAGGCCGAGCGTGAGGCTTTCGGCGAGCAGGCCGCGTGTCAGGCGGCCGCCGGTGGCGCCGAGTGCCGCCCGGATGGCCAGTTCCTGCCGGCGCCCCTCGGCCCGAACCATGAACAGATTCGCGACGTTGGCGCACGCGATCAGCAGGACCAGGCCGACCGCGCCCAGCAGGACCCAGAGGACGCGGCCCACGTCGCCGATCACGTCCGCCGAAAGCGGGTGAAGGTCGGGGCCGAGCTTGATGTCGCTGACCATCCGCCGCGTGAACCCCGGCGGCAGCGGGAAGCGCTCGACGACGTGCGGGATCATCCGGGCCACGTCGCGGTTGGCTGCGGCGAGGTCGACGCCGGGTTTGAGGCGGGCGATGCCCTGGTAGGAGAAGTTCCCAACGAACACTTCCGCGGGATTGAAACGGAGCGGCAGCAGGATGGCGGTCGTCCCGGCGAAGGTGCTGAAGCTCTCCGGCAGCACGCCGACCACGTCGTGGGCCTCCCCGTTGATGACGAGCCGGTGGCCGATGATGCGGGGATCGCCGCCGAACTTGCGCTGCCAGTAGCCGAAGGAGAGGATGGCGCACTTCGGGCCGGCCGGCGAGTCCTCGGCGGGCGTGAAGTTGCGGCCGAGCCGCATCCGGACGCGCAGCGTGGGCAGCAAACCCTCGGTGACCACCATCGTGGAGACCCGCTCGGGCTCGCCGGTTCCGGTCACCGATGCCGCGCGCTCGGCCCACAACCCGAGGCGGTCGAACGTGCGGCTCTCGTCCTGGTAGGTCAGGTAGAAGGCCGGCCCCATCTCGAGCCGCGCGATGTGGACCCCGGGGGCCCGGTGCCAGACGCCGACCAGCCGGTCGGGCTCGTCGAAGGGCAGCGGCTTGAGCAGCACGCCGTAGACCACGCTGAACAGCGCGACGTTAGCGCCGATGCCAATCGCCAGCGTGCTCAGCGCCACGACGGTGAACAGTGGCGAGCGGACCAGCCCGCGGACCAGCCTGCTGAACCCGGAACCCCGCATCGGCATGGACCTCCGTCCCTGGCTTCTCGATTAGACGACGGGTTCGAAGGGTTCGTTCACTCAGCCGCACCCACGGTCGAGACGCCCTCCGACCCTGGCACTCGACCGGCCGGACGCGGCGCGGATGTTGTTCCCCCTCCGGTCAGCTCCCCTGCGGAGTATGGGAGGAAGACATGGCTAAAGAGCTTCGTTGTGGCGACGTGATGCCCGGCTGCGATGCCGTCATCCAGGGCCGGGACGACAAAGAGGTGATGGCCAAGGCGGCCGACCACGCCAAGAACGTCCACCACGTCGGCCAGATCACGCCCGACCTGGCGGCCAAGGTCCAGCAGGCGATTCGGAACCACTAGTCAGGCAGGACGATCAACCGGGCCGGCTCCCCGCGGGGCCGGCCCGGCCCCTCAGGGCCCGGGGACGAGTTCCTCCGACAGGTTGCGCACCGCGAGGACCTCGCGGGCCGGGCGACGGTCGCCGGTGCAATTGATGCGCCGCGGGGCGGCCAGGTAAGAGAGCGTGTAGCCGAGCTGCCCGTAGAGGTCCGTGATGCGGGTGGTCGCCTGGTTGACCAGCACGACTGGACCCGGATGTCGCGCCAGCCACGTGGCGGTGCGCACCTGGTCGGGCCACGTGAACCCTTCACGTGCGTAGTCGGTGAACGGGACATCGTACGGCGGGTCGGCGTAGACGAAGTCGTCCGGCCGGAGGGCAAGGTCTTCGAAGTCGCACGACGAGAACTGCCAGCCTGCGAACGCCGCGCGGTACGCGTGGAAGTCGCGCACGTATGTGATGCGGGCGAACCGGCCGAACGGCACGTTGAACTCGCCGCGGCGGTTGAAGCGGCACAGCCCGTTGTAGCCGGTGCGATTCAGGTAGTAGAACAGCGCGGCCGACTCCGGGCCGGTCCCGCGCCCCTCGGTGAGCAGCGCGTTGAAGCGCGCCCGGTGGCCGTAGAACAACTCGCTGTCGTTGCGCAGGTCGATCTCGATCCGGAGGCCGCACTGGAGCCAGCGGTAGAAGTTGATCAGATGAGGGTTGATGTCGTTCAGCAGGGCCTGCGCCGGCTGCAATCCGAGCGCCACGGCGAGCCCGCCGCAGAACGGCTCCACGAGTCGGCGTTCCGTGCACGCCGCCCAGATGGGCGCGAGGTAGGGAAGCTGCCACCGTTTGCCGCCAGCCCACTTGAGCGGGGGCCGCAGCGTGCGCGCGGTCGGGCCTCGACGCTGTGCGTCACGCCGGGCGGTCAGGGTTCGCATCCCGGTCTCAGAGTATAGCCCCATCCACACACCCGTCTCGGGCGGCTCGCGTCCGTCCCGATCCCGATTGTCTCCCATCGAAGGACACGCCCGATGAACGGCGGGCCCACGGCTTGACACCGTCGTGCGCCGCCACTAGAGTCATCGGCGCCCATGGGGCAGGCTGGCCTCTGGTCTGGGCCCGCCGGCTCGAGGCCCTCTGGGCGGTCGGTTGCCGGGCACGCCCGCCCCGAACGCCAGTCTTCCGGCACTCACTTCTCAAGGGTGGTCAGGCATGAGCTCACGACGATTCCTGGTGGCATCGATCGCGCTGACGCTGGCGGCTGTCGCCCTCGGCGTCGCGCCGCGCGCGGACGAAGGGTTCTGGCCGTACAACCGGATCCCCAAGGCGGCCATCAAGGCCGGGTACAAGTTTGGGGTGACCGACGCGTGGTTGAACCACCTGCAGACGGCGACGGTGCGATTCGGTGGGGGCACGGGCTCGATCGTGTCGCCCGACGGCCTCGTGCTGACGAACCACCACATCGGCCTGGGCTCGCTGCAGCGCCTGAGCACGCCCGACAAGGACCTGGTCAAGAACGGATTCTATGCCCCGACGTACGCCGACGAGCTCAAGGTCCCCAACATGACCTTGAGCGTGCTGCAGAGCATCGAGGACGTCACCGCCCGCGTCACTGCCGGCCTCTCGCTGACGATGACGCCGCAGCAGATGCAGGCGGCTCGTCAGAAGAACATCACCGCCATCCAGGGCGAGTCGCAGACCGGTGTCAACCGCCAGGTCGTGTCGCTCTACGCCGGCGCCGTCTACGACCTCTACACCTACAAGGTCTACACGGATGTGCGGCTGGTGTTCGGTGTCGAGTACCAGGTCGGCTTCTACGGAGGCGACCCGGACAACTTCACCTATCCGCGCTACTGCCTCGATGTGTCGATGTTCCGCCTGTATGAGAACGACAAGCCCGCGAAGACCCCGAACTACCTGAAGTGGTCCGCGGCGGGGACGAAGGAAGGCGACCTCGTGTTCACGACGGGGCACCCCGGCTCGACCCAGCGCCTCAACACGGTGGCACACCTGAAATACCGCCGCGACATGGCGCTGCCGTTCGCGATCGCGAACAACGAGATGCGCGAGGCCGCCATCAAGAAGTGGGCCGCCCTCAGTTCGGAGAACGCGCGGCAGACGACGCAGGAGCTGTTCGGCGTCCAGAACAGCCTGAAGTCCCAGCGCGGGCAGCTCAAGGGGCTCCAGGACCCATCGGTGATGGCCCGGAAGGAAGCCGAGGAGAAGCACCTGCGGGTCGAGCTGGCGAAGAACCCGGCTAGGCAGCAGGAACTCGGGGACGCGTGGGACGTGATCGAGAAATCGATCGACGTGGCGCGCCGAATCGACGCCGAGCGGAACTTCATCGCAAACGCCGCCGGATTGAACTCGGCCCTGTTCACCCAGGCTCGCAACCTGGTGCGAGCGGCCTACGCGCCGGCCTCGGCCGAAGGGCAGGGCGGTCGGGGCGGCCAGGCGGCGTCGGGCGGCGGGGCTCGCGGCGGACCGGGCGGCGCCCAGGCGGGCCCGCCGAATCCCGCCCGGGAGAAGATCAACCTCGCCGAATCGCTCGCCTTCATGCAGAAGTATCTCGGGCCGGACCACCCTATCGTGAAGCGGGTGCTGGGAGACCGGACGCCCGACGTGCGCGCGGCCGAGCTCATCGACAAGACCCGGATCACGGACCCCGAGATTCGGACGCTGCTCCAGGCGGGAGGCCGGGCGACCATCGACGCGTCGAGCGACCCGTTAATCGTCCTGGCCCGATTGCTCGAGTCCGACGCGCAGGCGGTGACCAAGCGGTACGAGGACGAGGTCGTCAGCGTGCAGGCGTCCGCGTATCCCAAGATCGGTCAGGCCGTGTTCGCCGTGTACGGCGACAAGGCGTACCCGGACGCCACCGGCACGCTGCGCCTCTGGTACGGCGTGGTCAAGAGCTACGTGGAGGACGGCCGCAAAGTCCCGCCTTACACGTTCTTCTCCGGCCTCTACGAGCGGTCGGCGCAACACGGGAACCAGCCGCCCTACGACCTCGCGCCCCGGTGGGTCGAGGCCAAGGCGACGGTCGATCTGAAGACGCCCTTCGACATGGCCACCACCAACGACATCGTCGGTGGCAACAGCGGGTCGGCGGTCGTCGACCGGAAGGGCGAGCTGGTTGGGCTGATCTTCGACGGGAACATCCAGTCGCTCCCCGGTTACTTCATCTACGAGGAGCCGATCAACCGCGCCGTCTCCGTGGACGCCCGCGCCATCGTCGAGGCCCTGCGCAAGGTGTACAAGGCCGCAGCGCTCGCCGACGAGATCGCGGGTAAGCCGCGCGCGCAGGGACGGTAGCAGCGATCACGGGAGGGCCGGGATCCGATCAGTGCCCGGCTCTCCCGCCTGGCGTGGTCCGCTGCCGATCCCGGCCGGACACGGCCGGCGTGGATCCGCAGCACCCGGCTGCCATGCAGTCGGCACACAACGTCAGCCCGCATTGGGCGCACCAGTCGAACTGCTCGGCGCCCGCCGGGCCGGCAGCGCACCGCGCGCAGGCCTGGCCGAGGTCGGCACGGGGGCGTGAAGGCATACTCAATCCTCTCTGACCGTCGGACGGCAACCGACGCTGGACGCTATCCCGCCTCGGCGGCCGGCGGGACGTCCGGGGCCGGGTGCTCCGCGCGAGTGACCAACGCGACTGCCGGCAGGATGATTGCCGCACCTGCGACGATGAACCGGTCCACCGATTCGCCGAGCACCGCCCACCCCAGCAGCACGGCAACCACCGGGTTGACGTAGGCGTAGGTGGCGACCTTTGAGGTCGGCACGTGGCGCAAGAGCCAGACGTACGCCGAGTACCCCACCCATGATCCGAAGACGACCAAGTAGGCGATGGCCGCCAGGCTGGCCGGCGTCCAGTGGGCGCGGTGGTGCTGGCCGAGCGCGAGGCCGGCCGCGACGTCGAGAACCCCGCCGGCCGTCATCTGCCAGCCACTGGCCACGAGCGGATCGACCTGGAGTCGCCAGCGGCGCGAGAGCACGGACGCATACGCCCAGCAGAACGACGACCCCAGCAGGCTGAGGCAGGCGGCGAGCTCGAAGTGCCCCAGCCCGCGCGCGCTCCCCAGCTTCGGCCAGAACAGGACGAGCACACCCGAGGCGCCGAGGGCCAGGCCTCCGACGGCAGTTCGTGGGATGCGCTCTCCCGTGGGGAGCACGAACCGTTCGACTAGCAGGAACCAGATTGGCACGATCGCGACGATGAGCGCCGCCAGCCCGGTCGGCAGGTAGAGCTCGGCCCATGCGAGCACGGCGTTGGACACGCCGAGCATCAGAAACCCCAGGACGGCAAGCTGAACGAGCCGCCGGGAGTCGACCGTGACGCGTCGCCCGCCGGCGGCGCAGAAGGCCAGCATCAACGTCCCGGCAATGCTGAAGCGAACGCCCGCCATCAGGATCGGCGGCACGTGATCGACGGCGACCCTGATACCCAGGTAGGTAGAGCCCCAGAACACGTAGACGCAGGCGAAGGCGGTGATGACCCGGAGACGTCGGCTGATAGCCACCTCGAGCCTGCCCAGTCTACCCGAAGCCTGATGGTCTGTCCGAATGCGAGCGCGGACCCATCTGCCACCGAGCCGACGGCGTCTTCGGTCCGAGTCGCCTCCATGATCCTGCTGCGAGCATGGCCCGACAAGGCCGCCGCCAACGCGCCCGGCGGCTCTCGGCCGGGTGATGGCGAGACGATCGGTGGCCAGACGCCGCGAGCTCGTTCGACAGACGGCACGCACGCGGATCTCGCGCGCTACCGGCAAGAGAGGCGGCGCGTTGTCGCGGCAGGCCAGGCCCTGCCGGGTCAGCAAGGGGTGTGACGACACGCCGGCCGTGCGGCCTGCGTAGACGCAGGCGGGCAAGTGAATCGCAGGCTAGGACCACGTCAGTCGGCTGATGAGTTGGCGCGGGCACGGTAGAGGTTCGACGGACCGTGTGTTTGCAATCAGACTGAGACGGTCTACAATTCATCGACTCCCTCGATTACGAGTGCTTTGGCCGTCCCTCCGGGCGGGGGCGCTAGCCCCTGACGCGCAAGGAGAAAACGTGTATGCGCAGGAAGTGCCTGTCCACCGTCTCGTTGTCGTGCGTCCTGCTCGCGGCCTCGGCGTTCGCCCAGACCGGCGCGCCCGCGTCGGTGACATCCGAGGTGCCACCCATGATTCGCTTCAGCGGGACACTCGCCCAGCCCGCCGGACCGGTCACGGTGACGTTCGGGTTGTACCAGGACCAAGTGGGCGGGACGCCGCTGTGGACCGAGCGCCAGACGGTCGTCGTTGACGCAACCGGGCACTACACCGTGGTGCTGGGGGCCGTGACCGCGGAGGGGGTGCCGCAAGGGGTGTTTGCGAACGGGGAGACGCGTTGGGTCGGCGTGCAGGTGGACGGGCAGGTGGAAGCGCCGCGCGTGATGCTGCTGAGCGTGCCCTATGCGCTGGAGGCCGGCGATGCGACGACGGTGGGCGGCAAGCCGCTCTCCGCCTTCGTGCTGGCGGGGGACACGACGGGCGTGGGCGCGGACGGCCTCACGTATGTCAACACCAAGGCGCTGAAGGCTGGCCTCGCGGGGGCAGGCGGCCCGCAGGCGACCAGTGGGACGGCGAACTACATCGCGCTGTTTACCGACGCGACGGACCTGGGAAACTCGGTGATCTACCAGAGCGGGACGAACATCGGCGTGAACACGACGGCACCGCTGGCGGGGCTGCACGCAATGTCGAACGTGGCGCCGGTGGCATTCTTCGACGTCTACAGCCCGGTCTTGACCGCGCTACCGGTGGTGTACCGGGCAGCGCGGGGGTCGATCGGCGCGCCGAGCGCGGTGCAGACCGATGACATCCTCGGGGGGCTCGCGGTGCGCGGATTCGGGTCGAGCGTGTTCAGCCCGGGCGGACGCGGGCAGGTGGCCTTCAAGGCGGCCGAGCCGTGGACGGACAACGCCAACGGCACCTACCTGGCGATCAGCACGACACCGACCGGCACGAAGACCCTGACCGAGCGGATGCGGGTGGCCGCGAACGGCTACGTGGGCTTCGGAACATCGACGCCGCTCTTCCCGATCGATGCCCGTCTGGGCAACGGCGTGACCTACGCGGGGTTCGGATATGGGACGGCGCCGATCTTCCTCCTCGCCAACCCCCCGCAGATTGGGTTCAACGTGTACGACACCACCGGGTACCTGTACGGCTCGACGGGGCCGGCCGGGGTCCTGTCGTTCAACCAGGTGACTGCGGGCGGCTTCACCTTCTCGGCGGCGCCGTCGGGGACGGTGAACACCACGGCAGCGCTGACGCCCCTGGTGACGATCACCAACGCCGGTCTGGTCGGCGTCGGCACGACGACGCCGACGCAGGCACTCGATGTGGCCGGCAGCGTCAACGTCGGCGGCAACGTGATGGCCGGGGCCGGTCCGAGCACGTTCACCGATACTGGCATCAACGGGACCGCCGTCCAGGGGAACGCGGACACCGGCGCCAACGCGTGGGGCGTCTACGGGGAAAGCGGGCCAGGCATCGGGGTCTTCGGACAAAGCACCACGGGCTCCGGGGTGATCGGCCAGGTCAGCTCGGGCAGCGGCGTCTACGGCGGCGCGTTCCAGGTCGTCGGGGGGACCAGCGGCAAAGCGCTCGGGGCCTCGGTCAACGGCACCGAGACGATGTACGTGGACGTCACCGGGGTCCACGCTGGCGCGGGCCTGACAGGGACGCCGCTCGCCTACGGGACCTTCGCGTCGAGTGGGACCCAGCAGTCGGGCAGCGCGAACATCAGCTGCGTGGCCGGTGGCACCGGCGGCGGGACACCGACCTACTACTACGACTGCACGATCACCCGGGTACTCCCCGACGACGCACGTCGCGGTCGTCACCCCGGTTAACGACAACGAGGTGGTCGCGACGACGGGGACCGGCGGTACCAACGTGTTGCGCATCACGCTCTGGCTCGTGGGGACGGGCAAGACCCAGAGCGCGTTCCACGTGGTCGTCTTCAAGCCGTAGGCGCGCTCGCTCGTGACGAGCGTTCCCGGAGGAGTGGCCGGGGGGCGACGGCGCGCCGTCGATCTCCACGCCAGGAGACCAACGGGCGGAGGCCTGCACGCGTCACGGTGCTATGCTGACCGCGCATGGACGAAGGAGAACGGCAGGACCTACTCGACCATCTGAAGAGCGGCCGCGAGGCGCTCTGTGCCGCAGTGGCGGGAGTCGACGACCACTTGGCCGCGCGCAAGCCGGGCCCCGGACGATGGTCGATTCTGGAGTGCGTCGAGCACGTCGTTGAGGCCGAGCGGCTCCTCTTCTTGAGGGTGGCGGCAGCCTCCCGGACCGATGCTCCTCTCGGGGATCGCCAGCCAGACGCGTGGATCCTCGAGCGGGGGCTGGACCGGGCGCGCCCGAGGGAATCGCCAGAGCCGGTCAGGCCGACGGGCCGGTTCGGAAGCCTCGACGAGGCGCTCTCGACCTTCGAATCGGTGCGAGCCGAGACTATCCGCTACGTGGAAGGGCTGCACGACGACCCGCGGGTCTGGCTGACGAGTCACCCGCTCATCCCGGGTCCTGTCACCTGCCGGGAGATGGTCTTGTTGATCGCCATCCACGCCGCTCGACACGCCAGGCAGATTGCCGAGATTCGAACCGTCCTGGCGCTGCCCGAGCGCTGAAGGGGCCGCGCACCCGGGCGGCAGGCTCCGCGCACCACCGACGGGGGCGACCAGGCCGTCCGAGGGACTGGACGGCCTGCCGTTCCTCCGCCGAACCGCCACTCATCGCCGTCCCAAGGCCTGGCACCTGCTGCTTCCACCCCCTGTGCAATGAGGTCCTGCTTGATGCTCGAGCCGTGTCCTCGACGGCAGGCGTCGGTGAACGGGCGCAGAGAAGGGCGGCGGTCCAGTGCGCGATCAGCCGTGGTGGCCGGCGCAGGCGTCGTCCTTGCCGACCGGCCGCAGCCGGCCCGCCTGGAACGCGGCAAGGGCCTCGGCCACCGTGGGGTGCGTAGCCCGGAATACGGCGATCCCGGCGGCCTGCAGTCTCATTAATGCGCCCATGCCGATACCGCCAACGATGAGGCCATCCACCGCCTCGCCCGCGAGCGCCGCCAGCGGCTGGCACGTCCCGTGGGCGTGATGCTGGTTCTGGTTACCGATGGCGCGGCAGCGGCCCGACTCGGTGTCGACGATGAGAAAGGCAGGTGCGGAGCCGAAGTGGGGCGACACGCGGCTGTCGAGGCCGCGGTCGTCGAGGACGGGAACACAAAGTTGCATGATGACGGTCTCCTGACGTCGTTGTGGTTGGCGTCGGCAGAGGGCGATCGCCGACGTCTCCTATTCGATCCCGGGATCCGTTGACCTCCGGCCGTGGTGCGGGCAGCGTGCGCCGGGATGTTCGCACGTCGCATCGCACCGCTCGCAGCGGTCGGGACAGCGGCATGTCCGGCCGTGCCGTCGCGGGCCACCATGGATGGGACACTCCGTGCGAGGCGTCTGGTCCACGACCACCGGTCCTGCGCCCACCAACAGCATGCGGCGCTCGACCAGGGCGTGGGCCACGGAGGACCGTCCGCGAGAGAGGATGCGTGCGTAGGTCTGGCGGGAGATTCCCATCCGCTGCGCCGCCGCGTCCTGATAGAGGCCCTCAAGGTCGGCGAGCCGGATCGCTTCGAGTTCATCCAGCCCGATGGCCAGGGCCTCGTTCCTCTGGGCGAGGTGGCCGATCGGTCGGAAGCCGCAGTGCTCGATCGAGGAGGCGATGCGGCGGAGGAGAAGGGGTCTCGGCACGTCATAATGAGCATATGCTTATAACAGCACTGCGTCAAGCCGTGCCCGCCGCCGCGAGGGATGTCTCGCGACGAAGAGGGCACGTCCGTGTTCCAATCGACCGACGAGGGGATCGGCATGGATTCGGAGATCCGGCGGTGTCACTGGGCTACCGCCAGTCCCCTCCGGACCTCCCGCCCGCGCTGGGCCGCGACGACATGGCAGACCATCCCCCAGCCGGCCCGCATCCATACTTGAGCTAACCTGCCCGCGCACGTAGAATAGCCGTGCTCGTCGCTTCTCCCCCTTTTGCCAGGGCCAGGTTCTGAAATTCGTTCCACGTTCGGCTGGAGGCTCTCCATGCGTACTCGCATCGCGTTGTCTGCGTTCGTGCTGGTGGTGTTGGCGGCCGGGGCGCTGGCCCAGACCGGCGTGCCCGCGACGGGGACGCCCGCCGTGCCGCCCGTGATTCGATTCAGCGGGACGCTCGGGCAACCCGCCGGACCCGTGACGGTGACGTTCGGGTTGTATCGCGACCAGATGGGCGGGGCGCCGCTGTGGACCGAGCGCCAGACGATCGTCGTCGACGCCTCCGGGCACTACGCCGTGGTGCTGGGCGGGGCGACCGCCGAGGGGCTGCCGCTGGCGGTGTTTGCGAACGGGGAGGCGTGCTGGGTTGGGGTGCAGGTGGACGGACAGGCCGAAGCGCCGCGCGTGATGCTGCTGAGCGTGCCCTACGCGCTGAAGGCGGGGGACGCGACGACGGTGGGCGGCAAGCCGCTGTCCGCCTTCGTGCTGGCGGGGGAGACGACGGGGGTGGGGGCCGACGGCCTGACGTATGTGAACACGCAGGCCCTGAGCAAGGGGCTGAGCACGGCCGGGGCCGGGGGCCTGCAGACGAGCAGCGGGAACCCGGGCTACATTGGGGTGTTCACGAGCACGACGGACCTGGGCAACTCGCTGATCTACCAGACGGGGAGCAACATCGGCGTGAACACGACCGCGCCGCTGGCGGGGCTGCACGCGATGTCGAACGTGGCGCCGGTGGCGTTTTTCGATGTCTACAGCCCGGTGCTGACGGCGCTGCCGGTGGTGTACCGGGCGGCGCGGGGGTCGATCAGCGCGCCGAGTGCGGTGCAGAACGGTGACATCATCGGAGGGCTGGCGGCGCGCGGGTTCGGGTCGAGCGTGTTCAGCCCGGGCGGGCGGGGGCAGGTGGCGTTCAAAGCGGCCGAGAACTGGACGGATAACGCGAACGGCACGTACCTGACGATCGCCACGACACCGACCGGCTCGAAGACCCTGACGGAGCGGATGCGGGTGGGCGCGAACGGCTACGTCGGCTTCGGGACCACGACCCCGGCGTTTCCGATCGACGAGCGGCTGGGTGGGCCCACATACGCGGCGTTCGGGTACGGCAGCGCCAGCCCGCTCTTTCTCACCTCGAACTACGCGCAGATAGGCTTCAACCTGTACTACTCGGGGGCCTACAGGTACGGGTGGTCCGGCCCGGCCGGGTATCTGGCGTTCGGCCAAGACGGCGTGGGAGCCTTCAGCTTCGCGACCGCCACGTCGGGGACGGCCGACGCCTCGGCCGCGTCGGCGATCACGCCGCGCATGGTCATCACGAACGCCGGGCAGGTCGGCATCGGGACGACGGCGCCGACGGATGTGCTGGACGTCGAGGGCGGCAACATCCGGACGTCTGGGTACGTCACGGCCGTTGGCGGGTCGAGCACGTTCACCGACCCGTCGACCGATGGCACGGGTCTCGAGGGGAATGCGCCGAACGGTAACAACGCGTGGGGCGTGTGGGGCCTGAGCAGCCCGGGCCTCGGCGTCTTCGGCCAGAGCACGACGGGCACCGGGGTGCTGGGCCAGGTGGACTCGGGGAGCGGCGTCTACGCCGGGAACTTCAAGGTGATCGGCGGGACGACCGGCAAGGCGCTCGGCGCGTCGGTCAACAACGTCGAGACGATGTACGTGGACGCGGACGGCGTCCATGGGGGGCCGGGCCTGACGGGCACGCCCGTGGCCTACGCCTCGATCAACGCCGACGGGAGCACGGCTGCGGGCAGCTCGAACATCAGCTGCACGGCAGGCAGCGGCTATTACGACTGCACGATTGCCGGCTACTCCTACTATACTTGGGTCGCGGTGGTGACAGCGGTCAACCTCAACACTCATCCCATCATCGCGATCTCGAGCACCGGCGGCGCCAATGTGTTGCGAGTCCGGCTGTTCGACCTGTACACCGGCACCGCCACGCTCGTCCAGAACGCGTTCCACGTCGTCGTATTCAAGCCGTAGCTGACGGTTGAGGGCGGCGTCGGGGGGGACCCGGCGCCGCCCCGACCTTGTCTGGTTTGACGTCGGGGCAGTGCTGAATCGCGATCACCCCTCTTGGACCAGGATTCACACGCCCACCTGTCCTCGCCTTGACTCCGCATGTCCATGCGGGAGCGCACGGCCTCGAACGGCAGCAAGGTGCGGTGCGAACTGCTCCTGCTTGCTGTGTCCCCGGCCGGTTCCCGACGAGCTCGCGCCGGCACTCAGGTCCATCGTCGCCAGGGCCGTCCTCCAACGCCCGGTACCTGGTCGCGCGGCTTTGTGGTATCACTAAAAGAGGCAGTCACACCAACAGCCTCACACCGGAGGAACCCATGGCGCGCATCTCCGTGCTCGGTTCGGGTGTCGTCGGGCAAACGCTCTCGGACGGTTTTCTGGGCCTTGGCCACCACGTGATGCGGGGCAGCCGCGACCCGTCCAAGCTGGCCGCATGGGCGAAGGCTGCCGGCGACCGAGCGTCGGCCGGAACGTTCGCCGCAGCCGCGGGCTTCGGCGATCTCGTGGTGCTGGCGGTCAAGGGCACGGCGGCCGAGGCGGTCATCGACCAGTGCGGGGCGGCGCTGGCGGACAAGGTCGTCATCGATACGACCAACCCGATCGCCGAAGCGCCGCCCGACCACGGCGTGCTGCGGCTCTTCACGGCCGACGGGGTGTCGCTCGTCGAACGCCTGCAGAAGAAGGTGCCCTCGGCGCACTTCGTGAAGGCGTTCTCTTCGGTCGGCGCCGCCCTGATGGTCAAGCCGAAGCTCCCTGGCGGCCCGCCCACGATGTTCATCTGCGGGAATCACACGCCGGCCAAGGCCCAGGTCACCGCCCTGCTGACGGACCTCGGATGGGAGACCGAGGATCTGGGGACGGTCGAGGCGGGGCGGGCGATCGAGTCCCTGTGCGTCACCTGGTGCGTCCCCGGCTTCCTCAGGAACGACTGGGTCCACGCGTTCAAGCTGCTCAGGCCGTGAGCGGGAGGGAGGCACGCGATGAACTGGCTGTTCAAGGAGGAGCCGACGCACTACGGCTTCGACCAGCTGCGCGCCGACGGCCGGACGGTCTGGTCCGGCGTGCGGAACGCGCTCGCGCAGAAACATCTGCGGGCGGTGCGCCGTGGCGACCGGATCTTCTACTACCACACTGGCGCGGAGAAGGCGATCGTGGGGATTGCCCGCGCCGACAGCGACGCCTACCCCGATCCCGAGGATGACGCCTCGGTCGTCGTCGACGTGCGGCCCGTTCGGCCGTTGCCTCGCCCGGTGACGCTGGCGGTCATCAAGGCGTCCGGCCGCTTCGTGTCGTTCCCCCTCGTGCGGCTGCCACGGCTGTCCGTCATGCCGGTCACCGATGCGGAGTGGGACAGCATCGAGGCCCTCGCTCACGCCGGGTGAGCGGGCGCCGCGGCGCGCTCGTGTGCGTCGAAACGACGGTAGGCGTCGCCACTGGGAGCGTCGGGCGCTTCACACCTTACGCCGGACGTGCCTGCCACCGGCGGAATCGAAAGCGCACGGGGATAGGCGGGGGCGATCGATGTGGCGAGATCCGCACGGCGCGGTCCCCGCGCGTCAGGTGCGCGGGGCCAGCTGCGCGTTGACCAGGGCGAGAAGCTGCGCGGGGTCGAGAGGCTTCAGCAGAAACGTGGCTCCCAGGCTTCGGGCTTCTTGTTCGAGCACCGGGTCGTCGAACCCGCTGGTGACGATCGACGGCGGAGCGGGCGTGAGGCTTTGGGCGATGACCACCAGCTGGAGGCCGTTGTAGTCGTGGAGTCGGATGTCCACGACGAGCAGCGCGGGGCGGGCGGAAAGGAGCAATCGCCGGCCCTCCGCGAAATCGGAGGCGGCGAGCACCTTGTGTCCCGCCCCTTCGAGCAGCGCGACGAGGCCCTGGAGCGTCGCCGCGTCGTCATCCACCACGAGGACCGGGAACATGCCCGGATCATACGCCATCCGCGGCCCATTCTGGCAGTCCCGGAATGTCCGGAAGGACAAGTCTGATACAGTCGCCAGCATGCCGACGCCGCGGTTCTTTCCGACACGGATGAGCTTCCGCCGCTGGCTGGCGCGCCACCACGGGTCGTCGTCCGAGCTGTGGGTGGGGTTCTGGAAGAAGGGCAGCGGCCTTCCGAGCATCACGTTTCCCGAGGCCGTGGGCGAGGCGATTCTGTTTCGGCTGGATCGATGGCCTCCGCCGATCCTGGAACGCCAACAGCTACATGAGCCGGTTCTCGCCTCGCCGGGACGGCAGCGTGTGGAGTGCGGTCAACACTCGCCGCGCCGAGCAGCTCATCCGGGCGGGTCGGATGCACGGGGCCGGGCTTCAGGCGTTCGAGGCCCGCGACCCCGAGAAGTCCCGGCAGCAGTCCTATGATTCGGACGCGCCCCGTCACGCTTGGCGGTGAGCGGGAAGGCCGGTTCCGGGAGAACCCCCCCGCGTGGGCCTTCTTCCAGGCGCAGCCGCCAGGCTATCGGAAGATAGCCACCTACTGGGTCGTGAGCGCTCGGCGCGAGGAGACGCGGGAGCGGCGATTCCGGACCCTGGTCGAGGACTCGGCTGCTCACCGCCGCATCGCGCCCCTACGCCGAGGGAATGCCTGAGTTTTGCAACATAAAGCACTTTGTATATGATTGTGACCGGACGCCCTCGCGCCCGGAGGTACTCGATGAACGAGACGCCTGCCACGCCGCTCGCCTCGGTCCTCAGGTTTCGCAACCTGGCCTGCGCGGCCACGCTGCTTGCCGGCGTTGGCATCGCCTGGATGGACACGCGCCCGCGCTGGGACGACGCGGGTATCACCGCCGCCACGGTCGTGCTGGCATCCGCCGCGAGTGCCGCCGCGCGCACGCCGGTGTGGCTTGCGCCGGTGCTGGTTGCTGGCCCGATGATCCTGGCCGAGATCGGCGGCGGCGGCGGGGTCCTGCTCTCGCTCCTCTTCGCCGTGGTCGGCGCGTTGGTGGGGTGGGGCGTCCGCAAGGTCATCTGAACCAGGCACGCCGGCCAGGCTCGGGCGGAGGCGTCGGAGACGCTCTGTGCACCCGACGCCTGCTGGATGCCGGCCTTCGGCGTTCCCGTCTTGAGAACGCCCTCGCGCCGCCGACGTGCGGCGCGAGGGCGTTTCGGACAGGTCCGCAAGGGAGCCGGCCGGGCCGATCGGGGTCCGCTCTGGGGATCACTTCTCCGGTGACCACCGTGGCACGCGGCCCGGGGTCCACGGTGCGCCGATCGCCTCGAGTCGGTCCGCCAGCGCCTTCATGTCCACCTCGACAATCGTCCGGAGCTGCTCGAGCACCGGCGCGAACAGGTCACTCGCCGTCTCATAGGACCGGATGTGCGTGGCAGTAGGCGCGGACGTGGTCGTCCAGTGGCCCCCAACGATGCCCTCGACCCGCTCCACGATGGACGGCAGCGTCGGCTCGTTGTTGCGGCGGACGACGGCATCCCCGTCGAGCGCCACCTGGAGGTCGCGCACCCGACCTTCGATTCCGCCGGACGTCGTCGGCGAGCCTTGCATCAGCCTTCGGGGAGTCGAACACCGCACGCTCGATCACCGTCAGCTGCTGCCTGAGGTCGCGCGCCAGCGCCGAGGCGCCAAGCACGGCCCGCTGCAGCCGCCCGGTCTTCTGTGCGAAGGCGAGCACCGCTGCGCGGTCGGGGGCCGGCAACGAAGCCGTCCCGAGCGGCAGGGCCTGGAACGACTCGGGTTCGCCGATCGGCGTCAGGTGTCCGTCGGCGCGCTTGGCCACGCTCACCCGATAGGTCCCCGGCGCGACCATCGGTCCAATCGGCAGCGACGAGAACAAGTCCTCGTCACTGAGCGTCGGCGGCTCGGCCCGCGCCGGGTCGGCTGGCGGGTAGCGCAGGTCCCACGCCACGCGGTGGAAGCCGGCGTCGGCCGGTCCCGTCAACCGTCGCACCACGTTGCCCGTTTCGTCGGTGATGGTCAGGATGACGGCGGCTGCCTCCTCCCGGTCCTCGGCGCGCAGGGCCTCCCAACTCGGGTAGCCGACCGCGCCGCCCTCCTTGGCCGTCTTCTTCTCCTGGGCCTGCCGGACCTGCCGCTTCGACTGCAGGGCGTCCTTGAGGTAGTAGGTGAACACCGCCCCGAACGGCGGGTTCGGCGCCGCGTAGAAGGACTCGCCCATGAAGGCCTTGCCCCGCAATCCGAGCGGTGTCGACGGGATGTACATCCAGGCCTGTCGGACGGCGAACGTCGCGTCGGCCCCGAGCGAGTCCGCCGTCACGCGGCGAAGCGGCGTGTAGTCGTCCAGCACGTAGACCCCGCGGCCGAACGTCGCGATGACGAGGTCGTGCTCGCGCTTCTGGATCGCGATGTCCCGCACCGCAATCGTGGGCAGCCCGCCTTGCAGCTTCGTCCACTTCTTCCCGCCGTCGAACGTGGCGAAGACGCCGAACTCGGTGCCCGCGAACAGCAGCGTGGGTTTCTCGGGGTCCTCGACCACGACGTACACCGACCCGCGCTCCGGCAGGTTGCCCGCCACCGACACCCACGAGCGGCCGCGGTCCGTGCTCTTGAACAGGTACGGCTTGAGGTCCCCCATCTTGTGGTTGTCGAACGCGGCGTAGACCGTGTCGGCGTCCCGTGGCGAGGGCTCGAGCCGCGACACGTAGGTGTTGTCCGGCACGCCCGGGACCTTCTCGATCTTCCGCCAGCTCTTGCCGCCATCCTCGGTGACCTGGATCAGGCCATCGTCGGTCCCGACGTAGATCAGGCCCTCCTTGGCGGGTGACTCGGCGAGCGACACGATGTTGCCGTAGAACGAGGTGGACGCGTTCTTCGCGACGGCGTCGATGCTCCAAACGCGCCCCATGACCTTCAGCGCGTTCCGATCGATCTGGCGGGTCAGGTCGCCGCTGATCGGCGTCCACGAATTGCCGCGGTCGTCGGAGCGGAAGACGCGTTGGGCGGCGAGATAGAGGCGTGTGTGCAGGTGCGGGCTGATGATGAGCGGGGAGTCCCAGTTCCAGCGGAGCGGGGCCTCGTCCTTCCCGGCCTGCGGCTGGATGTCGATCTGCTCGCCCGTCCGCCGGTCGAACCGGATGAGCACGCCGTGCTGCGACTCGGCATAGACGACGTTCGGGTCGTCTGGGTCGACCCGGCTCACGAAGCCGTCGCCGCCGGTGGTCACGAACCACTGGTCGTTGGTGATGCCGTGGTCCGTCGCGGTGCGGGACGGTCCGCCGAGCGACGAGTTGTCCTGCGTGCCCCCGTAGACGTAGTAGAAAGGCTTCGAGTTGTCCGCGACGATGCGGTAGAACTGCGCGATCGGCAGGTTCGACTTGAACTCCCACGTGCGTGCCCGGTCCAGGCTCTCGTAGAGCCCCCCGTCGTTTCCGTTGATGAGGTGGTCCGGATCGTCCGGGTCGATCCACAGCGCGTGGTTGTCCACGTGCTTCCACCGCTCGCCGGCATTGTGGAACGTCCGACCGGCGTCGTCGGTGACCTGGATGTAGACGTCCATCGAGTAGACGCGGTCAACGTGCTTCGGGTCGGCGAAGATCTCGTTGTAGTACATCGGCCCGCCCGGCACGTAGCCGCTCATCTTCTCCCAGCTCGCCCCGCGGTCGGTCGAGCGGAAGAACCCGCCGGCCCCGTTGGCCGCCTCGACGACGGCGTACACGACGTCGGGGTTGACCGGGGAGATGGCCAGCCCGATCCGCCCCAGCTCCTCCTTCGGCAACCCGTTCTCGACCTTCTTCCACGTCGCGCCACCGTCGGTGGACTTGTAGAGCGCGGACTCGGGCCCACCGTCAATCAGCGTCCACACGTGCCGTCGTCGTTGGTACGCGGCCGCGTACAGCGTGTCCGGGGTGCGGGGATCCATCGCCAGGTCGCTCACGCCGGTGTTCTCGCTGATCGTCAGGACCGCCTTCCAGGTCTTGCCGCCGTCCGTCGTCTTGTACACCCCGCGGTCCCCGCCGGGGGACCAGAGCGGCCCCATGGCTGCGACGTAGACGACCTTCGAGTCGCGCGGGTCGACGAGAATCCGGCCGATGTGCATCGAGTCCTTGAGGCCCAGGTTCTCCCAGGTCTTGCCGTCGTCGAGCGACCGGTAGACCCCGTCGCCGTAGGAGACGCTCCGCTGGCTGTTGTTCTCGCCGGTGCCCACCCAGACGGTGTGCGGGTTGTTCGGATCGACGGTCACGCAGCCGATGGAGAAGGAGCCTTCCCCATCGAACACCGGTGTCCACGAGACGCCGGCGTTCTCCGTCTTCCAGACGCCGCCAACCGTGGCCACGTACCAGGTGGCGTGCCGGTCCGGGCGCACGGCGATGTCGAGTACGCGACCGGAGGTCACCGCCGGCCCAATGCCGCGCCACGCGAGGCCGGCCAGAGTGCCCGTGGTGAGCAGGTCCTTGGTCTCGACCCCTTTCGCCTCGAGTCTCGAGGGCGTCGAGCCCGGCCGTTGGGCCTTTACGGCGCCGGACTGCGCCCGGAGGACGAGACCGGAGACGAGGAGCAGGGACGCGACGAGAAGCAAACGGATGGGTTTCACTGGACCTCCGTGAGAAAAGGCGAAACGAGAAGGACACTCTCACTGGCGGCGCCCCCCCTTGTCAAGCCGACGTCCGTCGGAGGGTGGCCAGGCGGCAATTCGGATAGGATGGTGAACGCGCGACCGCCAGGTCTGCCGACCGGCCTCGGTTCGACGCACCGGCCGACCCGGCTGGGCCGGACACCGCGTTCAGGAGGGCCACATGGAACTGATGGAGGCGCTCGACACGCGCCGCTCGGTCCGCTCGTATACCTCCCGCCCCGTCGACCACGCCACCATGGAACGGCTGATCGGGACCGCGGTGCTGGCGCCGAACGCCATCAACGCCCAGCCGTGGGCGTTCGGTGTCCTCGAGGGCGTCACGCGCCTGCGCACCTTCTCGGCGCGGGCGAAGGCGTACCTGGTCGAGAGGATGGAGACGTCGTCGCCCCTCGAACGCTATCGCGAGCGGCTGGCGGACCCATCGTTCAACATCTTCTACGACGCCCCCGCCCTCATCGTGGTTTACGCGCGGGCGTCGGTGCCCTACGCGGTCGGTGACTGCTGCATGGCGGCGTACGCGCTGATGCTGGCCGCGCACGATGCGGGTCTCGGCACCTGCTGGATCGGCTTTGCCGAGCCGCTCCTCCAGACCGCCGACGTCAAGAGCGAACTGGGCGTCCCGGTCGACTATCAGGCCGTGGCGCCGCTCGTCCTCGGGTACCCGGCGGGAGAAACACCTCGAGTGTCCCGCAACCCGCCGCAGGTCCTCTTCTGGCACCGGGCGTAGGGTCGGCGAGCGGTCGCGGGCCGAAAGGTGGCTTGGGTGCCGTTCAGCCGGCCGCGGCGGCGTACGGACGGCCGGTCCCGGGGGACGGGAGCCCCGGCCGCCGGCGGCGCCCGTGCCGCTGCCGGCCCCTCGGTTCGTCGGGGGCCGGTGCGGGCTTTCGCCGACCTCAGTCCCAGTCCTTGATGGCCAGCGCGTCCATGAGGCTGATCGGGGACTGACCCTTCATCTGATTGAGCAGCTTCCTGGTCGCGTCGTCCGGGTTGAAGAGCGCGACGATCTGGGGCGTCAGGTCCACGCGCTCAACGGATGTGGCGCAGTAGGACAGCTCCCACTCGGATACGACCATCGTCACGCCCGCAGCGGCCGCAAGGGGAGGAAGGCGGTCGGCAATGGCGGCCGCGATGTTGGCGACGGACCCGTTGCTGAACACCTGCTGGTGCATCAGCATCTGCCTGGCGGATCCCCGCGCCTCGAGTTCTTTGGCGTGCGCGTCGTCGTGGGCTGCCGTGGCCCGCTCGATGTCGCCCTTGAGGCCTGCTACCCACCGGGCCTGCTCCGGGGACCGGTAGTAGGCAAGGGCGACGGCGCGCGAATCGAAGGTGCCGACCCGCACCGTGGTCGGTGCCTGGGCGGCCGCAGCGCCCGCGGCGGCGAGAACGCTGACGGCGAGAGCCACGACACGTTTCATCTCACGCCTCCGCGAGTGAAGAACGACTCGGATGACATGCGGTTGCGGCCACCGGTCGCCGGGGGGCATCCCTCTCTACAGGTTCCGGTCTCGGGCGTTACCGGGGCTGTCTCTCACGGCGCGGTCGCTCGGGCGAGCGTTCGAGCCGACCTCAGTCCGCCCCCCGCGCGTTCGACTACGGGTGCGTCGTGAGCACCACCCACGTCGTGGTGGGGCCGAGCGGAACCACGTGTGCCCCCCGCTCCACCGCAAAGGGGCCAACCACGCGGTAGGGCCTTGCTCCCTCTCCCCGACCAGGTTCCTCCAGCCGGAGGCGCGCGGCTGGAGTGGAAATGGTCGACGCCGCCAGGCCGAGGCGGACCACCCCGGAGGCGCTGTCCAGATCCACGCGCTCGAACGTGCCTGCGTCGAGCGTCAGCCACACCCCAAGCGGCGCCAGGTAGACGCGCGTGCGGAAGCCGTCGAGCGGCGTCAGCGTGACCCGGGTGCCCGTGACCGCCACGTTGCCGCCGAACGCCTGCCACCCGAACTCTGGATGCCTGATCAAGTAGGTGGCTGTGTTTAGCGCGTAGCCGAAGAAGTTCTGGGCGTAATCGCCCGACAGCGGGTCCCACCGGAGCGTGTCCGGGAAGGAATGAAACGCGGCCGAGGCGAAGCCCTCCTGGTCGATGTTCGTGATCGTCCCCATCAGGCCGCCATAACCCACGCGCAGCAGGTAGAAGTCGTCGGGACGGTCGCGGTACGCATCGAGGACGGGCAGGGCGTTGAGGCCCGATCCGTAGTGATGCAGCTGTCGCTCGATGCGGCGGATCTTCCCGCCGTAGAGGAAATCCCAGTAGCGCCGAGCGCACCCGTTGTAGCCCCACGCCGGCAGTGTCGGCATGTAGCCGAGGATGGCGTCCAGTGTGACGCCCGCTTTGTCCGCGTCACCGAAGTACTTCGTCCAGGCATAGACCTCCTCCTGCCCGGTCGAGTCCCACGGCATTTCGCTCCCGTACGGGTAGGCCAGGCGGTTCCACACGTCGGCCCTGGCTTTCATCGACGACTCGACGGCAGATGCCTGCTCGGTCCAGCCTTCGCGTTTGAGATCTCGGAGGATCTCCAGGAAGACGGTGCCTTCCATCTGCCCGAACTGCGCGTAGTGCGCGGCGTGGGCCACCATGGCCAGCGTGGTCTGGGAGGCGTGGGTCAGATACCATTCCCACGGGTGGTTCGTCACCAGGCCCGGGTGGTTGCGTGCCGCCCGGTACAGCACCCAGTAGAGCGCGGCGACGTGTGGGTAGTCGTACGAGCGGTCGACCGCCTCGGTCGCCGCCCGGTTCCAGCTGGTCCACGTGCTCCAGTTCCAGTCGCCCCGGTAGTAGCCCGCGGGCAACTCGTCGGGCTGGTAGTAGAACAGGCTCTTTCTCACTCCGTACTGGCGCGGGCCATCGGCATACTGCAGTCCGCCCCACACGACCCTGTCGACAAACGCCTGGTACTTCTCGAGTTCCACGGGGTTGGGGCGCCCCAGCTGCTTCATCGCCCCCGTGAGCCAGGACGACCCGCCCTCGTCGCCGAGCCCCGCCACCCAGGCGCGGGTGTCCTGCGTGACGATGCGGTTCTCGTCGCAATCGAAGGTCATCACCGACGGGCTGCGCTTGAACGGGTCGGCCGGATCCGCGAACCACTGCCTGGTGGTCAGGAACCGTCCGAGATCATCGACGGCCACCGCCTGAGGCTTCGTCACGTAGTAGTGGACCGTCTGCACGGTTCCGTCGGCGTAGTCGATCGTGAGGCGCGCCCGACCGAACATCCGCCCTCGGAGCGTGTAGGTGCGCCAGCCACCTCGCGTCGAACCGCCGTCGGTGAGGTCGATGGCGCCTGCAGGATCTACGCCCACCGCGCGCACCGGCCTCTGGGACCGCAGGAACAAACGCGCGTCCAGGTCTGAGGGCAGCACGTAGCCGGGCAACCCGACCGCAACCGGCCGTTGGTCGGCGAGCAATCGCTGCTCGATGCCGCGCAGGTCGTCGGCCAGGAGGAACTTGACGCCGTAGCGTCGCGACTCCCCGGGACCGAGCGTCGCCATGGTCGGAGGGTTCCACGGTACGACCCCTTTCCATTCCGTCTCCGCATAAGCCTCGGTGTGCACCATCCAGTCGAAGAACCCTTCGAAGGTCTGGCCCCTCCGGGTCAGGTCAGTGAACACCGGGGGGAGCGCGCCTGCGGGCACCGGGCGGTCGGGATTGAGGATCGGGTTGTAGGCTTCGAACGGGGTCCGGCCGTCGGGAACCACCAGCAGGACCGGGCCCCGCCCGGTGAGCCGGGCCACCTGGAGGTAGCCGGCGTCGGCTCCCATGTACGGGTCGTAGAACACGCAGGTCGCGTGCGCGTCGTCGAGCGAGCGGTTGGTGAGAACGTTGTTGAATACCATCGGGACGCCGAGCGCCCCGATCTGAACGGACGTGTTGCCGTGGTTGGTCAGTTCGAAGCGGAGGACGAGCTGGCCACCGTCGACGAGCCACGTGCGCGTGATGCGGATCGGCAGGTCGGGCGGCAGCGTCGCCGACAGATCGGCCGACGCGAGAACCGGGGCGGTGACGGGCAAGGCGGCTACCGGGGCGCGCGCCCGGGCGGTCGAGTAGCTCGTCCAGGGGCCCGAGGTGCCGGCACGAAGCCGCAGGTCGAGATCGCCCAGGTGGTAGTAACCGTCCCGCGACCGTTCGTTCAGGAGATCCCCGGGTGTGAAATCGAATTCGCCGGCGCGCTTGGCACGTAAGGAAGCGACGGTTTGCGACGTCTTCACGAGCGTCAGCCGGAACTCGGGCGTCTCATACGCGAGCATCCCCTGCGCCAACATCGGACCAGGCGTCGGCGCCGTGGGAGCCGCATCCTGTCGGCCGCCAACCGTCCCCCGCGACAGGACCAGCACGCCAACAAGAAGGATGGCAACACTCAGGCGTCGAGTCGGCATGGCCGGAATTCCTCCGTATGGAGCCCATCATAGTTCGGGCGGCTGGGCGGACGCGCTGACATTCCTATCGGTTGCCGAGACGCCCATGGGGGTGCGATATCGTCGGCGATCTTGGCGGGGCGCGTCTATGGTCGACTCCCGCCGGTTCCAGGACGCGACGACCTCGCGGATCGTGCGATCGGTAGGAGTAGTGCGAGGGTGGCTCGCGTACGGTGACGGGACACGGTCGAAGAAGCTGGTACCAGCCGGTCCGGCATCACGCGTGCCAACCGAGTACGCTTGTCGACGCCGCACCGACGATTCCGGTATACTAGCTGTTCCTGCCGACGGGTTCCCTTGATGTGCGGAAGTGGCGGAACTGGCAGACGCGCTAGCCTCAGGAGCTAGTGGGCGCAAGCCCATCGGGGTTCAAATCCCCGCTTCCGCACCAATACCTAACTCCCTAAGATACGCGGCTTTGCCTGGCGGGCGTGGTGTCGGTACTCGACACAACGGCTAGTGGGCGGGAATCGGCGTTGTGCAACGTTTGTGCAACGGGCGCCGCCGCAACGCCCCGAGACTCCTCGAAACGCTGCATCATCCGATGCAGTTCCCGGCGGTGGATATTGAGGTAGCGGCTCGTCGTCGTCAGGTTCGTGTGCCCGAGCAGCTTGCTGACGTAGGTGATCGGAATCCCAGCCTCCTCGAACCGGGAACCTGCCTCGTGCCGGTTATGCCGCGCGCGGCATAAGCGGCATTATGCCGAGCCCGTGATTATGCCGATAGCACGCCCCACCTGCGCGCCTGTCGTCCCAATCCACTGAGTTTCTTCTTGCCGCAGTCGGCATAATCCGGTTGTCGTTTTCCCAGGGCACGAGGTGCCGGGAGGGAGGACGACATGCCGAATCGGGTCCCCGGACTTGCGGCGGCGACGACGGTTCCGTTTGACCGCCACGATTTGTACCAGGCGTTTGCGGACGCCTTGGTGGGTCGTGGGTACACGCCCCGGACGATCGAGACCAAGCTGTACGGGCTCCAAGCGTTCGCGCGATGGGTGGCCGAGCGACCCGTTGCGCTGGGCGCCCTGGACGAGGCGGCCCTCGAGGAGTTCTTTCAGACCCAACGCGCCGGTCGGGCTCGGCACGGCCGCACGCTGCGAGACTTCCTGGCGCACCTCCGGAGCGCCGGCGTGACGGCGGGGCGTGCTCCGGCAGCCGCCTCTCCGGTCGACACATGGCTGGCACGCTACGAGCGGCACCTGCGCGTCGAGCGGGGGCTGTGTCCCACGACGATCGCGACGCATGTGGACCTCGCGCGTCCGTTCCTGGCGCGTCATCTGTGCGCGGACGGGTCCGTCAGCCTCACGGCGGCCGGCGTCTCCTCCTACCTGCAGGAGGAGGTGGCGAAACGCCGCCGGCCGCGCGCCAAGCACGTGGTCTGGGTGTTGCGGGCGCTGCTGCGCTATCTGTTCCAGGAAGGCTACACGAGGGACCTGAGTCCGGCGGTGCTCACCGTGCGCGACTGGCGGCACAGCACGATCCCGAAGTCGCTGCCACCCGCCGACGTCGAGCGGTTGCTCGCCCGCTGTCCGTGCGACACCGCGACGGACCGTCGTGACCGGGCGATCCTGCTGTTGCTGGCGCGGCTGGGCCTCCGCGGCGGAGAAGTCGTCGCCCTGGAGCTGGACGACATCGACTGGCGCGCCGGCACGGTGTGCATCCGGGCGAAGAAGGGGCTGCGCCAAGAGCGTCTGCCGTTACCCGTGGACGTGGGGGAGGCGCTGGCGACCTACCTGCGTCGTGACCGGCCGGCGAGTGCCTGCCGCCGCGTGTTCCTGCGCGTTCGTGCCCCGCGCGGCGGCTTTCGCGGCGCCGGCGGCGTGACCTCCGTGGTGCAGAAGGCCCTGGGCCGCGCCGACTTGCATCCGCCGCGAAAAGGCGCGTACCTGTTGCGTCATAGCCTGGCCGTCCGCATGCTGGGGCACGGCGCCTCGTTCGGCGAAATCGGGGCGGTGCTGCGACATCGGGGAGCCGCCACCACCGAGATCTACGCCAAGGTCGACCTCGAGCGCCTGCGCACGGTCATCCAGCCGTGGCCCGGCGACACGGGAGGTGCCCAGTGACCTCCCTGGCCACCGCGCTCGAGGAGTACTTGGCGTTGCGTCGCGGGTTCAGCGTCGCCTGCCGTACCCCCGGCGGACTCCTCCGTCGCTTCGTCGAGTTTGTAGAAGCCGGAGGCAGCGACGTGATCACCCGGGACCTGGCGGTGCGGTGGGCCATGGCGCCCGCGACCGCGCAGCCCGCCACCTGGGCCTGGCGACTCGGCATCGCGCGGCGGTTCGCCGCGTGGCGCCAGGCCGAGGATCCGCGCACCGAGGTGCCCCCGGCCAGCCTCCTGCCGCATCGGTATCAGCGGCGGCGTCCGTACATCTATACCGACGACGAGATCGCGCGACTCCTCGCGGCCGCACGCCGCCTGCACTCCCCGCGCGCGCTCCGCGCGCTGACCTACGCGACGGTGTTCGGGCTCCTGGCCGCGACCGGACTCCGCATCAGCGAAGCGCTCGCGCTCGACGGCGCGGATGTGGGCGTCGACGACGCCCTCCTCTCGATTCGCCACACGAAGTTCGGCAAGTCGCGGCTCGTGCCCGTCCACGCGTCGACAATCGACGCGCTCCACCGTTACGAGGCGGTGCGCCGTCGGGTGCACCCGCACCCCACCACGCCCGCGTTCTTCGTCTCGGAGCACGGGCGCCGATTGACCGGGGATAGTGCCCGCCACACCTTTGCGCTCGTCTCCCGCCAGGCCGGGCTGCGCGCGCCGACGCCCGGACATCGCCACGGGCGTGGGCCCCGTCTCCACGATCTGCGCCATCGGTTCGCCGCGACGACCCTCCTGGCCTGGTATCGCGCCGGCCGGCCAGTCGAGCGGGATCTGCCGATCTTGTCGACGTACCTCGGGCATGTGCACGTGCAGGATACCTATTGGTACCTGGAAGCCCTCCCCGACATGCTGGCGAGCGTCGCGGCCCGCCTGGCCAGTCCCGACCCGGAGCGCCTGCCATGACGCCGCCCTTCTCCGCATGGCTGCAACGCTTCTTCACCGAGCGACTGACGCAGCAGCGTCAAGCGAGTCCCCACACGATCGCCGCTTATCGCGACACCTTCCGCCTGCTGCTGCAGTTCGCGGCGGCCCGTCTCCATCGGGCGCCGTCCGCCCTCACCATGGACGACCTGTCGCCGGCGTTCATCGGTGAGTTCCTCGATCACCTCGAGCGCGACCGCCACAATGGCAGCCGCACGCGCAACGCCCGCCTCGCAGCCGTTCACGCGTTCGCGCAGGTCGTGGCCCTCCAGGAGCCCGCCCACGCCCTCACCTGTCAGCGGCTGCTCGCGATGCCCAGCCGGCGTTTCGAGCGGAAGACCATCGCCTTCCTGACGCCTGCGGAGGCCGCCGCCCTGCTCGCCGCGCCCCAGCTCTCCACCTGGATCGGCCTCCGTGATCGGGCCCTGATCCTCGTCGCCCTCCAGACCGGCTTGCGCGTCTCGGAAATGACGCGGCTCCGACGCAGCGAGGTGATCCTCGGCCCAGGCGCGCACCTGCGCTGCACGGGGAAAGGCCGGAAAGAGCGCTGCACCCCGCTTCGACGAGAGGTGGCGGCGGCGCTCGACGCGTGGTTCCGCCGCCATCCGGGCGGGCCGTCGGATCCCGTCTTTCCCAGCACCCGCGGCGGGCCGCTCAGTCGCGATGCCGTCGAGCGTCTCGTCGCCCGACACGCCCAGGCCGCCGCGGCGCACTGCGAGTCGCTGCGGGCCAAGCGCGTCACCCCGCACGTGCTGCGGCACACCACCGCGATGGACCTCCTCACGCACGGGATCGACCGCGCCGTCATCGCGCTCTGGCTCGGACACGAGTCGGTCGAAACGACCCAGATGTACCTGCACGCGGACCTGCGACTGAAGGCGGAAGCCCTGGCGCGCACCTCGCCGCTGCCGTGCGGGCGGGCGCGCTTTCGCCCGAAGGACGAGCTGCTCGCGTTCTTGGAGGGACTCTGATTATGCCGCGCGCCACGCCAGCGCAAGGGCGGGACCCGCCGCGCGGACGGGTGCTCGCGCCACCCCACGCGGCATAATCACGGGCTCGGCATAATGTCGCAGGTCTCGTAATTGGAATCCAACGAGCCCGACGGCCGCACAGGCGTTCCGCCAGGCCGTCTGGACCGACTTGATTCGGCGCCCGATTCGAATCCCCGAAGACATACGCTTCGGGGGCAAACGGCTCGCCGGCGGGGTCGTGCCTCCGCATTTCGAGCACGCCCTTGAGTCGTGACGAGATCGGAATGATGCGAGCCGAGCGCGTCTTGGCTTTCTCCGCCTGGATGACTAACTCGCTGCGATCGAGGCTGACGTCGCGCCACTGCAGCGAGAGGACCTCGCCTGGCCTGCACGCCGTCTCGAGCATCGCGATGATCACCGCGCGCAAGTGAAGGCCTGCCGCGTCGATCAGTCTCTGTTCGAGGTCCTCGGCCTCCAATCGCTTGTTCCGAGGAGTCTCGCGGTCCAGGAGAATCGCCGGCTCCGTCCCGATCTTGAAAGGCGTCCGCTCGACGTAGCCTTTCCGAATGCCCCAGTTGAACATCTTCCGGAGCAGCTTCAGGTCGTGGTTGATGGTAACCGGCGACCTGCCGATCTCCCGCCGGGCCTCGCGCCACGCCTCGATGTCGCCGAGGGCGATGCCGCCTACCGGTCTGTCGCCGAACATTGCGGGCGGGTTCGTCCCGGGCAGGACGAAGTCGTTGAACAGCTTGAGTCGGTACTTGTCGATTGCGCCCGACGCCAGCCGCGACCCTTCGCGCGCAAGCCAGATGTCGGCGAACTGTCGAAACGTCCTGACCGGCGTTGGCGCCGGTTCGGCAGGGACCGGGTACTTGCCCGCCCGAATGGCTGCTCGCAGCCTGTCGGCTTCCGCCCTTGCCTCGTCCCTGTTGGTGATCAGGTGGTCGGTCTCCTTTCCGAGACTCAGCCGATACGATTTCCCTCGCCACTTGAAGTTGAAGTGCCACGCATGCGGGCACTTCGCCCAGAGTTTGCGAGGACACGAGCAGCGTTTGCGGAGTCCGTGGTTCCGCTGTCTGCTTTCCATCCTTACCTCCTTCCAACCAGCCGGAGCCCGCTGGCTCCCGCCGCTTCCCTTGCACCGGGCTGACCCGACCCGGCCTCGATGTTCCGACCGCCCTCCTCCTTGGCTGCGGCCATCAGCCACTCGTCGATCCACATGTCGGAGAAGAGCAACGAACGTCCGGCTCCGATGCGGGCGGCTTTCAGATGCCCGGCTGCGACGGACTTGTAGAGAGTCTTCCGACCGACGCCGCCCGCGTACCGCCGCGCCGCATCCACCTTCATCCATGCCATGGCGTCCTCCCTTGCCGCCACTCCCCAATCGTCATCGTCGGCGGCGAGAATGCAAGTCCGAAGTTGCTGAGAACCCGACCGCTGGCGCTAACTGCCCGAGGAGGCCCGTGCGCAGCCGGAGTCAAGGTTCACGGTGCACGACACCTTGACGCCGGCGAGCACGGGCTAGATTCGATTAGCGCCAGCGGCCGCGCGCTGCCGCGACATCTCTCAATCTGGACTGACCGCATCCAACTCACGAGACGCGCTTTCTCATCAACATCACCGGCAGGCGAGGGCGGGAGCGACCCCGTTGACTTCGGGCCGACCGGCCCGGCCGAATGGCCGGGGCCGGGGAGGCCTCCGCCGGGGTCGCTCCCGCCCTCGCACCCCCTCGTGGTCTGACCTCGGACAGCGGCTCCGCGGGGGCAGCGAGAGATGCGACCGGCGCGCACAACTCGCGCGCCGACGGACGTTTGTTGGGGGCCGACCGTCGCTCAGGTCGGAGCGCCCGACGTGGCAGTGGAGGCGGAGGCGCAGGGCGCGAGGTCATCGGCGGTTCTCCTCGCCGATGGGCGCACCGTGACGGGACGGTGACGCGGGGGCGAACGCGGTCCCGAACAGGCCGTAGCGATACGGGAGCACCGTCGTCGTGAAGGGCACGTGCTCCACATCCAGGCGCGGCCCGGCGGTGAGGCACGCCTCAATTGCCGCCATGCCGGACGCGCGAAACGCCTCGTACACGTCCGGGAACCGCGGCCCGACGACACGCCTCTGCCGCTCGCGGACAATGCGTCGGTCGCTGTCGGGGTTCGTCGAGCGCCCGCTCTCGAGCCGGTGGCGGCACATGCAGTAGGCGTACAGGTCGTCGCGGAGTTGGGTCGCCCACCGCGACCGATGCGACTCGACCCGGTGGCGCCAGGCGGTCACCAGGGCGACGGCGCGCCTGATCGGCGCGCCGGGGGTCACGACCCAGAGGACGCGCACCGTCGGCAGGGCGGAGAGCACGCCCACGTACCGATCGAGAAAGCCCTGCAGGCCGACGAGGCTGTCATCGAGGCCTTGTACATACGCAACGGTCACCTCACCGTCCGCCCGCACCGCCACCGGGGCCTTGTCTACGAAGTACCGCACGGTACCCGTCGAAGGGGGCCCGACCGGGGTACCACGTGCCGGGCAGCACGGAGCCTGGCACGTGGCAGACCTCCGTGAGGTAGTGGATCTTCTCGTCCTCCGTGGCCAGCCAGGTGAGCGACGGCTCAGCCAGGACGGCATCCAGCGTCATCAGTTTGCGGATGACCATCGGCGGCATCACCATCCGCCGGTTCCGGTTCTCCGCCTCGCCGATGGCCGCATAGAGCGGCTTTCGGAAGACGTGGTACAGGTGCGCGCGGCGTCGCCCAACGCCGACCCGCACGACGTGCCGGCGCACCAGATGCCACAGGACCGCGGACGTCACGCCCCCATCGCGGCGGCCGAGGAAGGCCGTCACCTGGCGGCGGACGAAGTAGCCGCCGTGCAGCATGACGAGCTCGAGGAAGGCCGCGTGACGGGGCGGATACCCTCGATGGTGCAGCGCGGCGAGGCGGTCGAGGTGGGTCATAGGGAGAGCAGGCTGGAGATCCATCGCTCGTGGGACGAGGTGCCGCGGCCGCCCTCCAATCCGCCGAGCGAGTGCAGGCCGCGGGACGGCGAGCCGCCCGCGCTGTACAGCGTGAAGCCCGCGGACGCCTTGGCCGCGATGGCGCCGCCGCGGTAGGCCGCGGTCACGAGCTCCAGGTCGACGCGCCCGCCGCGTCCGCCGGGCATCTCGTACTCCACCCGGACGTCGGGGAATTCCAGGTGCCCGTTGACGACCGGGATGTGGCACGCCCGCGCGGCGTCGGCGAGGCGATGCGCACGCAGATCGTCGGACAGACCACGGGTGAGGTGCGCCCGCTGGTAGACGTCGCGCTTGAGGTCGTCCTCGAGGTCGACACGGCGGATGGTACCGCCGCGATGTTCGATCGCGGCCGCCTCGACCTGGTACATGCGATAGAGCGACGCGTTGTGCACCAGGTCCGAGTGTTTGCGAAACCCCGCATGGACGACGGGCTCCGCGTCGCAATCGCGGCGCCCGGCGAGGGCTCGACGGTCGTCGAGCAGGTCGCGTCCCGCCTCCGTCAAGGCCAAGACCCGCATGTGGTGCCCGTGGGCGTCGGTACTGATCGTGCGGGATTCCAGCAGGCCTTGGGCGGTCAGGGACCGGAGGTCGTCGTTCAGGCGGTCCTCGTCCCCGTGGTAGCGTCCCTCCCGCAGGTCGCGATCGAAGACCACGTGGAACGTCGCGACCGTCTCGAGGGTGTGGCTCTCGGTGTCACGCAGGCGGTGGCTGCGGTCGCGGCCCCAAACGGACTGACGGTCGACGCCGGACGGCAGAGAAAAGCGGCCGTCGGGAAGCGAGCACGACCGCTGCCCGGGATCGCGGGTCTCGTGGGGCCGCGGGGCGGCGCGACCGCGATCATCCCCGCGCGCATCGCCGCGATCGTCGTCCCATCCTCGTGACATCGGCGTCGCCCGCGAGTGCTACGTGCGAGATTCGTGCCTGGGTCGTGGAGACGTTGCAGGGATCGTGCGGCGATTGCGGCGGACACGGCTCCGAGGACGACGAGCGACGTCCTGCGACCACGTGCAGGCCACGATCGACCGCCGACAGGTGTGAGAACGCCGCACACAGACACCCACGGCATCGACCCTAGAGACTGGCCAAGAAACAGTCCACGCCGGCCAACAGGTTGGTCGGAGGAGTCAGACCCATTTCTCACACGGGAGAGGCCGGTGAGACGTCCTGCAGCAGACCGGTGACATCGTGGCCGGCGTCAAGGCCTGAACGCCTGGTCAGATTTTGACCAGTGTCGTCCGCGAAGCGGTCAAATTTTGACCAGTCGAACGATATCGTTGGCCGACACCTCGCTCACGCAACCCGTCGCGCCGCTGCACAGAATCGTGCGCGGGGGGCGTCGGCCACATTGCTGGCGGCCTGCCAGCAGTCCTCAGGGGCCTTCGCGAGGTACCGGCGCACGAGACACCCGAGCGCCGGCGGCGTCAGCGGTTGCAGGGAGGATAGCGGTAGCGGTTCGCCGGTCATGATCGCCGAGATGACGCTCGCCTCGGTGTTCCCGCCGAACGCCGGTCGTCCGTCAGCATCTCGTGGAAACACGCACGCGGACACGAACAGTTCCGTGTGGGCGTCGGTTTCCTTCCCTTCCGTATGGATGAGGCTTGGCGCGCTGATGGGCCCGGTGCCGTACATGAGCAAGTCTGCAAACCCGCCCGACCGTTCTCATGGGGTCCGGGAGGGGCGGCCGAGATCTCGGGCGTCTTCGTACTGCGGTTCATATGTTCGGCAACGTATTCTGTCAGGCAGCGGGCCGCAGCGCATCGGCGGCGGGCTCGAGCCTGCTGAGCAGCGCGTCGAGGTCGTCTCGGGTAAAGCGCCAGTCAAACGGCGCGGCGATCGACTGGTAGTACTGTTCGAAGTCCAGGAGCCGGTCCTCGACGTCGGCCAGGGAGCTGAAGTCGTTGGGCGTCAAGGCCTTGCGCTGGAGAATCGAGAAGTAGATTTCTATTTGGTTCAGCCAACTGGCGTGGACCGGCCCGTGGAGCGCCCGAAGACTTTGGCGCGGTGCACGTCGAGGGCGGCCAGGTAGGCCCAAGCGCCGCCGCGTGCGTACTCGTGTTCGACCCGCATCGGCTGTCCGGGCGCTGGTGGCGCGAAGGGGAAGCCCAAGCGTAGGACCCTCGAGCGCTTCAACCGCTTCATGTTTGACCTGGCAGCCCAGCGAAGGACGCGCACGACACGCGACGATGCGCTGAGCGAGCTACTCAAGAGGAGCTGGGATTGATCCACTGCACCCGCTGCGGCTTCGACTATCCCTGGCACTGCTACGAAAGCCCCAGGTGCTCATGATGATCGGCGAAGAGTGCTATCAGTGCGGTGAGACCATGACGAATGTCTCGAAGAGACCGTCCGCACCTGGCCGGCGCCAAGGTCCTGCTGGATCTGTTGCACACCTCCGGTCGGGCCGGGCGCGGCGAAGTAGGAGAACGTCAGCGTGTTGCCGAAGGGGTCGCTGATCTGGGTGACGTGGAGCATCGCGCCGAGCAGCGGCGATTCGTCCGCGCTCGCGAGGTGCCCGAACGTGTAGACCAGCCCGTTCGGGAGCTTGAGGACCTGGGTCGTCGGGTTGTAGAGGAAGAAATCCGACGAACTCCACCAGGGGTTGCTGGCCGACACCTGGTAGACGGGATGCCGGCTGCCGTCGGGCATCTCAATCTTGCGTCTAGCCCGACACCGCCGGGTTGGGATGGACGACACGGCCGAAGTGCAGCCGCCAGCCGACTCCGACCCACGATCGCTCCTCGAACGAGTAGTCGCCGGCGGCGAAGGTCGGGTAGATATTCGAGTTGTAGTAGCGCGTGACGCGCAGGTCGAATCCCGCGTTACCCGGAAGCGCGAGATCGGTGTGCGCCAGCAGAAGATTGCCGGACAGCGGGTCGATCTGGGCGAGTCCCAGCGACGACTCGCCACCGCGCTTCTCCGGCGACCCATTGATCCAGAAGGGGTTCTCCTGCGCCCAGGCCGACCAGCCGGGGGCGAGGAGGCAGCGCCTTCTGGACCACGGAGGTCACGCCGCCGACGCCGCGAAAGCCGCCGCGTGGTGCGCGCACGCGTACGAACGCGCGGCGGCAGGCACTCGTCGGACGGTCGCCACGCAAGTAGGCCCCCAGCGCCTGTCCCACGTCCAGGGGCAATGGCAGCCGCTCCTGGCGCAGTCCCTTCTTCGCCCGCATGCTCACCGTGCCGGCGCGCCAGTCGAGGTCGTCGAGCTCTAGGGCGAACTTCTCCGGCGCGGAGGCCCAGCCGTGCGAGCAGCAGCAGGATCGCCCGGTCACGACGCCCCGTCGCGGTGTCGCGTGCACACGCGGCGAGCACACGCTCGACCTCGGCGGAGGGGCAGCGACTTCGGAATCGTGCTCAGCCGCCAGTCGCGCACGGTGAGCACGACGGGACTCAGGTCCCTCGTGTACCCTTCCTGAAACAGATAACGCAGGAGCGCGCGCAAGACCCGGACGACATGCTTCGCGCGCGGCGGGCTGCGTCTCGCTACTTCTCCCTGCAAGCACGTCGAGACGTCCGCGGCCGTGAGGCTCACGGAACCGTCCTCGGACAGGTGCTGCGCCAGGAACGGACGCGCGATCCCCAGGTGCGTGGTGATCGTCCGGACGGCATGGGAGTCCTGGTCAATCGCCGACATTCTCCAACTCTTCGCCGCGTGAACATGCCAAGTCAGAGAGCAAGAAATCCTCAGATATCATCAACAAGAACCTAACGGGCGGCGGGTCTCCGTAGCATGTCGGGATTAGTGAGGTAGCGCCGAATCGTCTCGAGCGGGCTGCGATACTCGCGCGTCAAGTCCAAAGCCGTCTCGCCTCGTTCGTTCTTGAGGCGGGCGTCAGCGCCGAGATACAGAAGCGTCGCCACAATCGAAACATGACCCAAACTCGCCGCAATCATTAGCGGCGTCCTTCCCCGTTTGTCTCCTGCGATCGCGTGATCGTC
Source organism: uncultured Acidobacteriota bacterium (assembly GCA_963701315.1). Taxonomy (GTDB): domain Bacteria; phylum Acidobacteriota; class Vicinamibacteria; order Vicinamibacterales; family Fen-181; genus FEN-299. The sequence continues at coordinate 401,393 of OY969603.1, forward strand.
CCCGTAGACCTCCGGAGGCCACAGGCTCCGGCCATTTACATCGGCGCCAGCGCGTACCTAGGGGTTCACACACCGACGCCGCGCTGATGACAGCGGCTTCCGCGAGGGCGCTAAGCGGTTGCCGAGGACCTCTATTCTCAGGCTTGGCGCCCGCGCCGAGGAGGGCCTCGACCATCTTCCTCCCATTTACGGACACCGCGAGATTGAGCATTGGCACCGCCCTCTCGTCCAATGTCGTCGCGTTCACGTCGGCGCCAGCCTTGATCACCTCGCGGACTATTGTCACATCATCGGACAGTATCGCAAGCCCGAGCACCCGGTGTCCCTCTCCGGGGCCGTTCGGGTCCGCGCCCGCCCGCAAGGCGTTTCGGACAGCGTCCACGTTACCTTCTCGAATCGCGCGAAGAAGTGCATCGGCCGGCGATCGTCCGCCGACGACATCATGGGTCGCGTTCCTTGGTGGACCCTCCGGCATGTTCGCCCGAGAACAAGCACTCGTGAGCGACGAGAGAAAAGCCACCATCCATAAGATCGGTCCCATTGAGCCTGTAAGAAACCGTGTCACTTCAGCCTCCACACGAGGAATCGACACTGAATGCGGGACCAACATGATTCGGCGTTTGCGGAGTACCTCTTGACCGCCGGAAGGGCACAGCCTTCATTTCCACGTCCTCACCTTCACGTTCCCGCCAGTGTACCTCGAAGTACGTGCCATTGGTGTTTACCATGTACTCGAGGACGTCGGGGTGTCTCTGTGCGATCGGCAAATCGTTCCACGGCCAAGGCGACGGCCCATCAGGGGACGTATGAGAGTGCATCCACACCAAGGCATACGAATCGGGCGGGCAATCTGGTTGTGTCACGTTTGTGTTTGATCCTTCAGATATTCCATACGGCGACTGAAACGGTGTGCCATCCGGCGCTGTGGGCTGACATATCGTCTGCGCGTGCTCTTGCCCCTTCGGCGGGGTCATTTGATAAAGTAAGTCAAGGGTCGGTTTGATCATCGTGGTTTCGAGATTGGTCTTGGCCTGCTGAGTTATGTTGGTGGCGTTGAGTCTCCTCTCAGCAAACAGTCCGGTGTGTGGGCGGACAGTGGTCCCCGCCGTCCGTCCTACGCTAGACCCCGTCCCTACCGACAACGCGAAACCATCGGCGTTGAGGCCAGATTCCCAATCGACCCCCTCATCCACCGCTCCGACGACGTATTGATAAGCCGACCCACAGCTGGTCTCGGGCTGTAGAGGCGCCAACTCGGTGGTTGGGGCGTGTTCAATTGTTTCTATGCGGAATACCAAGCGGTCGTCCAACCCGGTCGGGTCTGTCATCTTCAATGGGTTGTTCTCGACGTAAGCGTACCGGTTCCACCGTTGAGGATTCACCATCGCGTTCCCGAACATCGGGTCCGGCTGGTTCATCCGCCCGGTCCGCGCCTGGAGCGACCGCGCGTTCATGAATTCCAGCGCCGTCTCCGCATCGTGTTCCTGTCCCGTGAACTGCTGCCGCGGGAGCGTCCCGGTCTGGTACCACGCCGCCCCAAATGGCAGGTAGTCCGACCACCCGACGCCGATGCCCTGCGCGTTGAACACGAGCCGGATCGACCCGACCGCGTCGGTGCCGTAATACTCGGCGTATTCCGGTGAGCCTTGCTTGATGCTGCCGATCAGCTGGCCATTCGCGTACACCAAGTCCCGCTGCCACACGATCGGATTGGCGTTCTGGGCACTGAACTCGCTCAGCACCTGCCCGCTGAGGCCGCGGACGGAGAGCTGCCGGTAACCGTTCACGCCCTTCTTCACCCGGAAGCCGTCGGCATCGTAGATGTAGACGGCGTTCATTCCCGGGGCTGTCGCCGTGAGGATCGCCCCGTCGGGTCGGTACGTATAGGCGGCCTGACCGTCCTGCGAGACACGTCCGAAGCCATCGTAGGTGAACGACTCCGGGTTCGCGCCACCGGTCGAGGCGAGGTGATTGGTGGTGGGGTCGTACGTGTACGTCGTCGTTCCGGCGTTGGTGGTCTCGGTCAGCCGGTTGCCTGTCGGATCGTACGTCCAGGCGATAAAGCCCGTGCCCAGCATGCCGCCCGACGCGTGGGTGAGTCGGTTCAACTCGTCATAGGTAAACGAGCCCGCCGCGAACCGTGTGTCCCCCGTCGACGACACGTTGCCGTTGCGAGAGTAGCCGTACGTCAGGCCGAGGTCCGGCATCCCTTGCACCCCTGTCGTCGCGATCGCGGTCGGACGATTCTGGCGGTCGTACCCGAAGGTGTGGCTCACCGCGCCGGTTTGATACGACACGAGGCGACCGGAGTTGTCGTAGGTGAAGGTGGTCGCGAAGTCCGCGGTGCCGTTCTGGATCTTGTCCAGCCGCCCGAGCTTCAAGGCGTCGTCGTAGACGTAGGTGATCGTTCGGCCACCCGGATTTGGATACGACGTCGGGTAGCCAATCGTCAAGAGCCGGTCCCGGTCGTCGAACCCGTAGGTCGTCGAAAACGTCCAAGAGGTGCCGTTGACGTCCGTGCGCGAGGTCGGCCGGCCGGTCGCCGGATCGAACCCGTACGTCGTCGCGATGTCGCGGTTCACCTGGTAGGTGTGCCCCACGCCGTCGTAGAACCAATACGTCGACGAGGTCAATCCTCCCGTCACCCGCGCCACCGGGCGGTGGAGCGCGTCATACGTGAGGGTGGTGACCTCGAAGCTCCCATCGGCTTGGCGCCTCTGCACCTGGAGCGGCTGGCCGACCGGATCGTAGCTCGTGTACTGCACCAGCCCCGACTCGGGCTGCTGCACCGACGTCAGTCGGTTCGTCGTCGGGTCATAGGTCCAGGTGCGGACCGGGCCATTGCCGATGGTGCAGCTGGTATCGCCCGGAGCGCAGCCGGGCCCTTGGGCCTGCGTCAGCGTGTTGGTCAGGCGGTATTGGTAGGTCGTTACTTGGCCCTTCGCATCGGTGACCGACACCAGCCGCCCGTCCCCGGGTCCGCTCAGATATTGGTAGTGATACCGGGTGACGTGGCTCTCCGGGTCCGTGACGAGGACATCGCTACCCTGGTAGGCGTACTGGGTCAGGCTGTAATCTGAGGCTTGCGGGTCGTTCGTGCCCGTGATCACTTGCGTGGGACGCCCCAACGCGTCGTAGCTGGTCCAGGTACCCGCGGCCGGCGGAGTGGTGCCCGTTGAAAGCGAAGACTGGAAGACCACCCGCCCGTCGGCGTCACGCAGGACCCACGAACTCATGGGCGTTGCGCTTCCGCCGCTGGTCGTGGTCTCGACTGGGCGGCCGAATGTGTCGGTGGACGTCGTGACGACCTGCGGATTCGTGTAGCCGCGACTCGCGGCCGACCAGGTTTGGCCCCATTGCGAGACATCGTCGTAGGTGTAGAGCGTCGGGGCCGGGCTCGTGCCGCTCCCCGTTGAGCCCGGCGGCGTGACCGCGGTGAGGCGCCCGAGGCTGTCGTACGCATAGGACGTCGTGAGGGGCGTCGTCGTCGGGTTTGTCGAGGCCAGGCCCACGGTCTCGGCCGTGGCGACCGGGTCCGGGCCCGGAACCGTGCGTGTGGTGCGAGCGACGACGGTGTTCTGCGCATCCCAGGTTTCCCGCTGGCTGAGGACACCCCACGCGTACTGGTCGTGCAGGCTGACGCCCCGGGCGTCGGTCGCCGAGGCGACGTTCCCGCGGGTCGTTGGCGTGAACGTCGTGGTGACCGTGTCCGCCGTCGTGCTCGTCGTGAACCCGGTGGTCGGGTCGAAGGTGGCGGACCAGGACGTCGATCCGCCGCCACCTCCGTAGAACGTGGTCTCGCTCTGGACCCGTCCGACGATGTAGGGGGTGAAGCCCGTGGCGAAGGTCCGCTGCGTGTCGCGCAGGGGGGCCGAGCACCCGCCCGCGCACACCCGCCACGGCTGGCCGTAGTCGTTGAAGGTCCCGAGCCCGGAGTGGTAGTCGAATTCCGTGGTCCAACTCGCCTGGTACGCCTGGCCGGGGTCGCGGGTAACCGTCCGCTGCGTCAGGAGCGGCTGGTAGACCGCGTTGTCGCTCCACGGGGGATTGTTGACTGGGACGTTGACGATCGGCTCGGACTGGGCGTAGCTGAACACGTCGTGCTCCAAGGCGACGGGGATGGTCGTCGGTTGGATCACCCATCGCTCGGCCAGCGTACCGGTGAGCCACGCGTTGAACGGGCCCTGGAGGCCGATGCCGTTGTAAATGTAGAAGGTGCAGGTGCTGGGCCCGCAGGTCTGGGTCTCGTCGAGGTTCAACCCTTGGTTGTAGGCGAATGTCCAGACCCCGTCCGGCGTGTAAGGCTCCGCTACCATCGCGCGGCGCGAGACGACGCGCGCGGTGTAGGTGTTCGAACCCGCCGTGCGCGTGATCGTCTGGTACTGATACTGGAACTCCCCGCCGGTTGGCACGTCCATCAGCAGGATTTCCTCGCCCGGCACGGAGGTCCCAGGGCGGTAGGTCCATCGCCGAAGCGCCGGACCGAGGCGGGGCTGGTTGACGTACTCCAAGTGCACGTAGCCGGGTACCTGGCTGTTTTGGTACTGGTAGGTCCACGTCCGGCCGTTGTAGGTCATCGACCCGAGATAGTGCCCCGTGCCGTCGAGGCCGAACGTGACCGTTCGCACCTGGCCGGCGCCAAGGTCCTGCTGGATCTGTTGCACCCCTCCGGTTGGGCCTGGTGCTGCGAAGTAGGAGAACGTCAGCGTGTTGCCAAAGGGGTCGCTGATCTGGGTAACGTAGAGCATCGCGCCGAGCAGCGGCGACTCGTTGGCGCTCGCGAGGTGCCCGAATGTGTAGACCAGCCCGTTCGGGAGCTTGAGGACCTGTGTCGTCGGGTTGTAGAGGAAGAAGTCCGACGAACTCCACCAGGGGTTGCCGGCCGATACCTGGTAGACCGTATGCCGGCTGCCGTCGGGCATCTCGATCTGCGTCTGGCCCGACACCGCCGGATTGGGATAAATGACGCGGCCGAAGTGTAGCCGCCACCCGACCCCGACCCACGATCGCTCCGCGAACGAGTAGTCGCCGGCGGCGAAGTTCGGGTAGATATTGGAGTTGTAGTACCGCGTGACGCGGAGGTCGAAGCCCGCGTTGCCTGGGAGCACAAGATCGGTGTGCGCCAGCAGGAGATTGCCGGACAGTGGGTCGACCTGATCGAGTCCCAGCGACGAGTCGCTACCGTGCTTCTCCGGCGACCCGTTGATCGAGAACGGGTTCTCCTGCGCCGACACTCTGGCCGCGCCGCATACGGCGATCGCCGCGCACACGACACCGACCAGGTGCGATCGGCCATACGACCCCGCGCGCACGCTCCAGCGGTTCAAAGACGCCCGGATCCATCGTCTTGAGCCCATACCACGCTCCATGAGAGAGAGGAAACGTGAACACCGCCTCGGGTGCTGTGCGGGAAGTGTGCTGGAACTGCTGTCGTCGGACAAGACAAGAACCGTCACAAGAGTGGAGACAAATTCGTTTACACAATCGTCCGAGATGCTCGGATGACACCACCGAGAGATCGGTCAGACAGGCAGGTCACGAGCGGTTAGGAGGAGGACCTCGCGGTCACGCCGAGCCACCGTTCAAGCGCAGCCAATGTGGGCGCAGGGAGAACTGCCGCCTGCTGGGCCAGCACCGTGGACACCGTCGGCTTCTCGCGGTGATAGGCCGGCTTGACGCCGACTCGGGCGAGCAGGGCCAGTACGGTTCGTTCATCGAACGTGACGAGCCACTGCTCGGGCTGCCAGCGGCGAGGATCACCGAGCGCGATGGTGCGCACCACTCGACCGAGATCAAGCAGTGCCTTCGGTCGCGCGCCTGCTGCCCGGCAACGGTGGCACAGGGTGCTCCGACTCATGCGCATCAGCCTGGCCCACGCGTCGAGTGACGGCGTATCGTGACTGGCCGTGGCGACCATGGCGACCGCCCGAGCGATCCGTTCGGCGGGAGGAGCAGAATGGCAGTCGAGGGGAGAGGGACGGTCCGGACGGAGGACTCGGGGTTGCCGAGGTGGGTAGTCTGTCGCCGCCTTGGTGGTCAGCGAGTCGCCCATCCAGCCTTCGTCACGCGGCGACGCGGGGGTTTCACGATGTGGGACAGCATAGTCGGTCCGCCTCAGGACAGCGCCGACAGGTCCGTCGATCCTCGGTATTTTCTGTGCAATTCAGGACCGCGTGAGTCGCCAATTGGGCCCGGGGCGCCGCTCATGCAGCGGAGGAGGACCCGGACAGGCTCGGCTCCGGAGGCTCGTAGGGCGCAGATGCTCTAGCCTCACCGCTGGCCGCAGGACATGGAGTGAGCGGTGCACCGGATGGCCGTCGCCGCAGAGCCGCAGACGGATTATGCGGGCGGGTCTTTAGCGCCCTCGTGACAGTTCGCCCGCAAACCACTGCCGGCCCCGTTCCGTTTTGCAGGTCGCGAGCGCTCGTCAGAACCGGGGTCAGACCACTCAGATCCTGGCCCCAACTGGCCGGCCTTTTTTCTTCACCCAACGGCGACAAGAAGCAGGGCCTGCTCGATGACATGGTATCGCGATGCGCCGCGGTGTCCTGTGTGTGGCGTTCGCAGCGATACTCATCACCCTTGCGCTGACATCGCACTTGCGAGTCGTTGGTGACGGCGAGGACTACCTCCGTCTCGCCGAACGTCTGGGACACTTCACGGCTCCGGGTGGAATCTCCCGGCACTTCTGGCTCTACTCAGCCTTGGCGGCGCCGCTTGTGCGACTCGTCTCGGCCGCCGGCTGGAATCCCCTGGCTGGATTCACCGTCCTGAACATCGGTTTGCTGGTGTGGACGTTTGGCGTCGTCCTCCCTCGGGCCGGTCTGCCTGGCACGGTCCTGTTGATGGTCGGCCCGATACTGTGGTGGACCGACAAGGCGCACAGCGAGCCGTTCACCTTCTCGATGATCGCCATGGGCTTCGCCGTGCTCTCTGAGACACCCTGGTGGTCCTTCGTGACGCTCTCGCTGGCTGGAGTCCAGAACTTTCCAATCGCGTTGTCTCGGCGGCGAGGTGCGACAGGCGTGGCGGAAAACACGACGTCGTCGTGATCGGGGTCACGGTGGCGATGACACGCGCAAGAATACGTTGCCAGGCGCGCCACGTGCGTGTGGTGACGCACAGCGCCGCCAGGAGCGCGGCCGAGGCCGCGCCCTGCAGGCGCCGCGGCTTGCCGACGCCGACCAGCGCGCGCATCAGCAGCCCGAGGTTGAAGCCTGCCGCGTGCACAATCAGTCGCTTGAAGATGTTCTGATGGCCACGCAAGTGCGTTCGTCGCATGCCGCCGGTCTCGTACAGGTGCGCGTTGGGGCGTTCCAGCAGTTCGCCCCGCCGCCGCCGCAGCCGTTGGCCGCGGGTGCCGCGGATGCGCCGACGGTTCGCGTACACCGCGACCTGTGCCTCCGGGACCTCCGCCCACTGACGCCGCCCGCGGTCCGGTTCCGACACGTACGTCCGAATGTCCAGGGCGCGAAGATCGGTCATCGTCTCGTTGCTGTGGTAGCCCTTGTCGGCGACGACCTCCGTCATCGCCGTGGCGGGATTGTCGGGCGGTCGCACCGCTTCGATTTGTTCGGCCGCGGAGCTCAGCGTGTCCTGGATACTCGTCGTGTCACCGACATCGGCCCCCTGCAGCGTCACCGTGACCAAGGCGCCCGTGTCGAGGTCGACGACATGCTCCGCCTTGTGGGCGAGGTGCGTCCGGCCGTCCTTCATCTTCGTGATCCGCGCATCGGGATCCGACGGGCTCGACCACTCCTTGTTCGCGCCCTTCTTCTTCCGCTTGCGATCGAAGCGTGCGAGCGCCTCCCGGGTGGGCGTCTTGATGCCCGACGCGTCGGCCAGCGTGGTGAGGAACGCGACGTAGCCTTCGCCCGTGTCTCGACGCACGATGCTGCGCATCGCGGCGTTCGCTTCCAACGTGGTCGCATCGATGCCGACCGTCTGGCCGCGCAGCAGCTTCGCGTCCACCAGTCGCTCCTGCACCCAGGTGAAGACCGCGCGGTGCGTCTCGACGTCGATCAGGCGGCGGGTCCGGGAGATCGTCGAGTGATCCGGAGAGGCCTCCTCGAGACCCAACCCCAAGAAGGTCCGCACCGCCAACGAGTCGGCGGCTCGCCACGCGATACCGCGCTCGGAGTCGAGCCCCTCGAAATACCCGACGAGCAACAGGCGGAAGTAGCGACCGGGCGGCAGACTCGGACGGCCCATCACGGGCGCATAGGTTGCGCGTGTTTCGGACCCACGTCAGTGTGTTGCTCCGCCAGCTCCGGGTCGCGCCGATCGACTGGGAGGCGGCGTCCCCGGTGCCACATCGTGACGGGCCGCCGACTCTTTACGGGAGCGATCCGGTACGCCTACCTGGAGTTCGCCAGGCAGTTGCATTCGTTCTACGGCGCACACTACCGCGAGCCGATGTTTCCATTTGTGACGAAGCTCTGGCTGGGAGCCCTAGTGTCATGAGTCAGAAGTACATAAGCAGATAACAGGACGGCGTCGTAGCTGGTGTACAAAGGAGCACCGATGCGACGCGGGCCACGACTTCCCCCGATCGAGCTGTCCGATGACGAACGCGCCGCGCTGGAGCGCTGGACGAAGCGCCCGCGCACGGCCCAAGGCCTCGCGACCCGGGCGCGCATCGTCTTGGCGGCCGCCACCGGCACCTCGAATAGCGACATCGCGCGGGCCTTGCGGCTTACGCGGCCGACGGTCACGAAGTGGCGCACGCGCTTCGTGGTCTCTCGGCTCGAGGGCCTGCTCGACGAGCCACGCCCCGGCGCCCCGAGGCGCGTGACCGACGACGCGGTTGAACGAGCGGTGACGATGACCCTGGAAACCACCCCGCCGGATGCGACGCACTGGAGTACGCGGTCGCTGGCGAAGGCCTGCGGGATGAGCCAGAGCACCGTGTCGCGTGTCTGGCGGGCCTTCGCGCTGCAGCCCCATCGCAGCGAGAGCTTCAAGCTGTCGAAAGACCCGCTGTTCATTGAGAAGGTGCGGGATATCGTCGGCCTCTATCTCAATCCGCCGGATCGGGCGTTCGTGCTCTGCGTCGACGAAAAGAGCCAGATTCAGGCCCTCGATCGCTCCGCGCCCCTGCTGCCCATGCGCCCGGGCCAGGTCGAGCGACGGACCCATGATTACGTGCGGCACGGGACCACCTCGTTGTTTGCGGCCCTCAACGTCAAAGCCGGCACCGTGCTCGGCCACGGCTTCCCGCGTCATCGATCCGTGGAGTTTCGCGCGTTTCTCGATCGCCTCGATCTCGCGGTTCCGGCAGGCCTGGACGTCCATCTGATCCTCGACAACTACGGGACGCACAAGACGCCGCTCATCAAGCGATGGTTTGCCAAGCGCCCCCGCTACCATCTCCACTTCACGCCGACCAGCGCGTCATGGCTCAACCTGGTGGAGCGGTGGTTTGCCGAGATCACCCGAAAACAGATCAAACGAGGCGTCCACCGGAGCACGCGGGCCTTGGTGGAGGCCATTCGTGACTACATCACCGTGACGAATCAGGCGCCGAAGCCGTTCGTCTGGACGAAGACCGCTGACGAGATCCTCGCGAGCATCGCGAGATTCTGTCAACGCACTTCTGACTCGGGACACTAGGGGACCAGGACGTCGCTGTCAGTTTTGCCTCGGCGAGCTTCTCCATTCTCGCCGTCCTGGGAACCTTCCTGCTCGGCCGTCGAGCCTTCTCGTGGGGAGTGGGAACAGGCGCCGCGCTCGCCATGGCTGTCGAGGTCGACCTGATCTACTGGGGAGTGGGGGGGTGGCGTGACGATGCCTTCACGTGTACGGTCGTCTTCTGCACATACACGATGCTCAGGTACCGGCAGCATCGCTCGACCCAGAACGCCGCGCTGATGGGCCTCGCGGGTGCTCTTGCGTGCTTGGTCCGACTGAGTTCCGTCTCCTTCGTCCTCCCGGGGCTGGCTTACGTGTGGCTTACGTCTCGAGGCGCTTGGAAGCGGCGACTGTTCGAAGTCGGCCTTACCCTGACCGTCATGTCGATCCTCGTCGCGCCCTACGCGATCAACTGCTGGCGGGTGTTCGGGTCCCTTGTACGCCATCAACTACCACGCGGCCAATTACCAGGCTTCCGAAGGGCGGACCGTCGACGCGAAGCCGAACGCTGTTGGATACTTCCGATCTAAACTCGCCCACCGCCCGTTTGCCATGCTCGACAGCCTAGCGCTCGGCATGACGAGCTACCCGTTCTCGAACAAGTGGCACGGATTCGACGTTTGGCTTCCACGGGCGGGTTACTGGCTGTCCTGGGCGTCTCTGTTCGGACTCCTCCTGTTCACCCGCAGCGACTCTGGGCGGCTGCTGCTCGTCGTCCTGATCACCTCCCTACTGCCGTTTGCCTTCACGTGGACGTTGTGGCCGGATCGGCGATTCACCGAGCATGCGTATCCGTCGTTCCTGATCGCATCCGTTTTCGCCTTCTGGCAGGTGGCGATGTTCGTGGTGCTGGCACGCTGGCGAGAAGCGCGGACCTGGTGTCACTCGAGAGCGATGCTGGCCCGCGGGCTGGTACTCGCGACGGCGCTCGTGATGGCGAGCTGGCTGGTCGTCCGCGAACTTCCAGTGCTCGTCGCGCGCGAGGGCCTGAGCGACGACGGCGTGGCAACGGTTCGTGCCGGCGGACGCGACTCGTGGTTCTTCGCGGAAGGATGGTCGGCTCCAATAAGCGTAGGCAACGTCGTCAAGCGAGTGTCGGTCGGGCGGCGCTCAGTGGTCAGACTGCCGTTGGGTCGAGCAGAGGACTACGAGATCCACATTCGCCTCGACCCGTTTCCCCGCCCGCTCCCGAACGACGCCGGGCCATATCCCTCCGTGTGGTTGCTGGCGAACGGGCATCTCATCTCCAGGCTCGACCTGACCTGGAACCCGGAGCGCGTCGGTGGATACAGCGTTCGACTGCCGTCGAGCGTCCTGAGGGACGGCAGCAACGATCTGATCCTCGTGCCCGCTGAAGGGGAAGATGGCACTGAGCGGGGGGACTCTCCGGCTGGCCAGCATCGAAGCCCCGCGTTTGCGATTCTGGTACCTGCAGATTCGCGCTGTGCCGCAGTACCGAGCGAGCCGGTGGGCTCTCGTGGGGGCTCTGGCGGGGCGGCGCAAAACAGTCCACAAGCACCGGCCGGCTGTCCCTACTGAAACTCCATCCGGCCCGGCGTGGCCGCTCGGATGGCAGGCGCGGCGGGCCCCGACATCGGTCAGAAGATCTGACGGCCTGGGTCCCTCGGCACGCGAGTTGATTCACATGGCGCGGCCGAACTGGCGAGGCAGACAGCCCGCCTCGACGCAATGGCCCAGGCGCTGCAGGCGGAGAGCGAGGCACTCCGCATTAGGGTTGCACTAGGGTCGAGGCTGGGGACGTGCAGATTCGCCGGCTGACCGAGCAGCTGGCGGCGTTGGCGCAGGCGGTAGTCGCTCTGGGCGATCGACGGCAGTGACCGAAGGCCCGGAAGGTCCGAGCACCCGTCGGGAGCGGTCCGGCGTTCGTTTTGGCCACCGTGTCGGCGCCGGCACGCGTTGTGCCGGTTCGACGCGAACAGCGCCGATTTGCGATAGGCCCCCATCGGCTTGTGCAACATTTGTGCAACGGAGGTCGCGGCAAGTGGGGTTCTGGAGGGGTCTGCTGTTCCCGGCCCTGCGAAACAGGCCAGGAAACCCCACCAGGGGTCTCCCGGCCTCAGGTCCTTCTCCACTCAGGAGCTAGTGGGCGCAAGCCCATCGGGGTTCAAATCCCCGCTTCCGCACCAACTACCTAACTCCCTAAGATACGCGGCTTTGAGCGGTGGGCGTCGTGTCGCTCTCCGACACAACGGCTGGTTGGCGTGATTCGTCGTTGTGCAACGTTTGTGCAACGCCGGCCCGTGCACCGTTCCTCGACTCCTCGAAGCGCTGCATCATCCGGTGCAGTTCGCGCTGGTGGATATTGAGGTAGCGGCTCGTCGTGGTCAGGTTGGTGTGGCCGAGCAGCTTGCTCACGTGCTTGCGCGTGTGGTTTCCACCGCGTCAGGCGGCGCGCGGGTCGTCTCCACCTCGTGAGATGGCGTGCCCGCTTCTGACGACGAGCAAACGTCGCGCCGATCTCACGGATTTGCATGGGAAGTCTCACGCAGCAAAATGGCGGCACACGGAGGCACCCCAGGGCACAGCGCGACACAACGGGGCACAACGGGGCACGATTGAGTCCGGCAACGTGGAAGACTGTGCGCAACGCATCGCGCGACTAGGCCGGCCGGTGGCACCGAGAAACTGGCACCCGCAGGCGACATTCCGTCAGGCCTGAAGGACAGGTTCGAATGGCTTTGTTGTAGCGTTGCCTCCGCCTGCGCCGGTTGCCGGCGCTTCGACTCGGCTCAGGGCCGTCCCGAGCGACGTCGAGGGACGGGTGTCTCGCCGGCGGGTTCGCACGCTTCCGGTGCGGGGACTGAGGCCTCGACCGCCCCGAGCAAGGCCGAGGCGTGGCGGACGGCGGATGGCGGAGCGTGCCGCGCACCTGCGTGCGGGTGCTCGAGCTGTCGCAAAGCCGAAACCGTTCAAAGACTGGCCGGCTTCAAGAACGGCGAGTACCGCGTGCTGGTGGCGACCGATATCGCGGCCAGGGGAATCGACGTCGAGGACCTCGGACACGTCATCAGCCGTCGGCTTCCCGCAGGAGCAGGTGGCCGACCTCTCGACTCGGCTGCCCGACACGCTGTCGACGTCGACATTCGTCGCCTTGCACGATGTCGTCTCACGGCGCGGTGTTGCGGCGGGCCAGGAAACGGTCCTCCTCGCGTGGATCGGGTGTCACGATCGGCGCCGCGACTTGTAACTTCTAAGTCAGGAGAGATCACGTTCTACTTGCACACCTGGAACGTGCCAAAGACCGTGTAGGTGACCGAGTCGGCGGCAACGCGGAAGAAGCGGGTGTCGTAGGTCTCGGTGACCGGCTCGCCCAGGCCTCGACACGTCGGTCGCGTGACCGTCCGGGTCGCGTCGTCACACGCAATCGTGGCGCTGCACGTCGCCGGCGGCGGGTTGTTGGCCGTTGCCGTCTGTCCTGCGATGCCGCCGATGCGCTGGTGGCGCAGGTGCGCGCTCTGCCGCGACAGCGACGCCCGTGGCGAGAACCGCGGATCCCGGCAGAGGTGGCCCAGCGCGGGGTGCAGCGATGAGCCGGCTACTCCTCCCGCAGCGCCAGGTTGGGATCCAACCGTGACGCACGCCACGCGGGCAGAGCGCTGGCCCCGACGGCGATGACCGCAAGGCCCGCGGCTGCCGCCGCGAGCGTCGCCGGGTCCCACGGCCTCACGCCGAACAGCAGTGTGGCGGCGGCGCGCGTTGCGGCGAGAGACAGCCCCACGCCCGCGGCCAGGCCGACCGCGACGAGGGTCGAGGCGTCCCGGACGACCATCGCCAGCACGTCGCGCCGCGCGGCGCCGAGCGCGAGACGGATGCCGATCTCGTGGCGCCGCTTCGCGAGCATGTACGAGACCACGCCGTAGAGGCCCAGCGTGGCGAGCAACGCTGCGAGCCCGCCGAAGAAGCCGGAGAGGGCCGCCATCAGGCGTTCGCGCAGGAAGCCGCGCTCGATGTCGTCTCCGAGCGCGCGGTATTGCACCAGCGCGGCCGGCGTCACGTCGCGTGCGGCCGCGGTGAGCGACGCCCTCAACGTCTCGACCGGCACGCGTCCCCGCACCAGCACCATCACTCCGGCGAGTTCCTCGCGGCTGTTCGGATCGACATCCTGCGCTTCCGGGAAGTAGGCGATCGGTCCGACCGGCGCGCGCAGGTCGCTGTACTTCGTATTCCCGACCACGCCGATCACCTGGTAGGTCGGACTGGGATCGCCCGGAGCGACGACGAGCTGGAAGGTGCGCCCGATTGGTGTCCGCGTCCTCAGCAGCCGCTCTGCGAACGCCTCGTTCACGACGGCCACCCGTGTCGTCCCCGGCAGATCGCTTTCCATGAAGTCCCGCCCGGCGACGAGCGGAGTGCCGAGCAGCCGAAAGAACCCTGGGCTGACGTGGTTCTCGTTGGGCGCGCCCGGCTGCACGACACCGTCCACGATGAACTGGTCGTTCCACCCTCCGCCGGTGCACGGCTCGATCGCGGCGTCGGCCACCGATTCGACGCCCGGCACGTTCGCGAGCCGTTCGCGGAGCTGTCGCAGGAACGCCGGCTGGCGGGGCGGCGGGACGTGGGCCGCGCGCACATCGAAGTCGGCGACGAGGACGTTGTCGGTTCGAAAGCCGCCGTTCATGGTGGCCAGATTGCGCACCGTCTGCACGAAGAGCAGTGCGCCGACGACGAGGACGAACGACAGCGCCACCTGCACCACGACGAGGAGCCGCCGCAGCGTGAAGCGCTGGTGGTCGTCGCCGACGACGCGGCCGGCCTTGACGGCGTCCGCGGTGCCCTGGCGCGTGGCCCGGACGGCGGGCGCGAGGCCGAAGAGCAGGCAGGTCGCGAACGCCAGTCCGCCCGTGAACGCGAGCAGTCGCCAGTCCATCGCGAGGTCGAGGTAAAGCGGCGAAGAGCCCGAGCTGATGTACGCCACCAGGAACCGGCTGGCCGACGGCGCCGCCACCGCGGCGACCGCCATGCCGATGGAGGCGAGAAGGAGGCTCTCGGTGAGCAACTGGCGGACCACGCGCCCGAACGACGCGCCGAGCGCGAGGCGTACGGCGATCTCTCGCTGGCGCGCGCTCGCTCGCGCCAGGAGCAGGTTGGCGAGGTTCGCGCACGCGATGCCCTGCACGAGAGCTGCGAGGGCGAGCAGCAGCCAGAGCGGCTGGCCGTACGCGCCACGGAGGTCGCTGACGCCGGTGGGGCTCGCCTCCGCCCGGAGGCGGCCGGCGCGGAACTTCGTGGCGTACTGCGGCGGAAACGCCGGCGCCGCGGCGTCGGCGAACACCGCCGGCGAAATCGACGCCAGTTGCGCGTTCGCCCGATCCACCGTCCAGCCGGGCGCGAGGCGCCCGATCACGTCGAGCCACCAGCTGTACTTCTTGGCCACGGCATTCGTGGCCGGCTCGATCAGCGGCTCGGCGCAGATCGGCACGGCAACATCGAAGCTGCGCCCGACTTCGATTCCGTAGAACGGCCGCGGCGTGACGCCGACGACGTCGAAGACGTGTCCGTCGAGGTGGATGGTGCGGCCGACCACACTGCGCGCACCCGCGAACTCGCGCTGCCAGAAGGCGTACGAGAGGACGACGCCCGGCTGCGCGCACCCGCGCTCGTCGTCCTTGGGCGTGAACACGCGCCCGAGGGCGGCGGGCACGCCGAGAACGTGGAAGAAGCCGCCGCTGACCCAGATGCCGTCCACGAGGCGCGATTCGCCGCTCACCGACAGGTCGAAGCGCGCGGCGCCCCACGCGAACACGCCGGACATCGCCTGCTGGTTGCGCCGGATTCCGTCCCACAGCGCGTAGGTGGCCGTGGACCGGCGCCCGGTTCTGCTGCCCCAGCGGCCGTCGAGGGCCGGGCGGATCTCGACGAGGCGCTCCGGGTCCTTCACCGGGACGGTGCGGAACTGGATGGCGTCGATTATCTGGAAGATGGCCGTGTTGGCCCCAATGCCCAGGGCGAGCGTCACAATCACGACGAGCGCGAACGCGGGCTGGGCCACGAGCGTCCGGCCGGCGTACCTGGCGTCGGTCCAGAGCTGCTCGACGAGGCCGACGCCGCGAGCGTCGCGGCATTCCTCCTTGACCTGTTCCACGCCGCCGAACGCGAGCAGGGCCCGCCGTCGAGCCTCCTCCGCCGGCACGCCGGCCGCAATGAACGCGGCGACCTGTTGCGCGACGTGGAACCGCACCTCCTCGTCGAGTTCGGCTTCGACGCGCCCCTTTCCGAGGAGCGCCCGCACACGAAAGAGCCAATCGCTGATCATCGCCCGCCTCTGCTGACCGCCTTCTGCGCGGCGCCGCCCGGCCGCGCGCCGCCGACGCGGCTTCGGTGCGCGTTCACGCCGTCTCGAGCACGTGCTTGACGGTCGCGGCCAGGCGATTCCAGGCCGCCATCTCCGAGTCGAGCTCGCGGCGTCCGCGGGGAGTGAGCTCGTAGTACTTGGCGCGACGATTGTTCTCCGAGGCCTTCCAGCGCGCCCGGATCCAGCCGTGGCGCTCGAGGCGGTGCAGGGCGGGGTAGAGCAATCCCTGGCGCACGCGCAGCGCCTCGCTCGAGATCTGGCGCAGCCGCTCGGAGATCGCCCAGCCGTGCTGGGGTTCGAGGGCCACGGTCTTGAGGATGAGCAGGTCGAGCGTGCCCTGCGGGAGATCGAGTCGGTCGTCGGTCATCGTCATTCCCCTTCGGCTTCGACAAGACAGCATACCGCCGGTCGTGTCGAAGGACAAGGGGAAGGCGTGTCGAAGCAGCAGGGAAGGCGCGGCGCCGCGCCTCTCATGCGAAAACGGGCCAGGAAACCCCGCCAGGGGTCTCCCGGCCTCAGGTCTTTTTCCACTCAGGAGCTAGTGGGCGCAAGCCCATCGGGGTTCAAATCCCCGCTTCCGCACCACTCGACTCGGCCACCCCATCCAACGAGGCCTCGCTCGTGGCAAGCCGAGTCTCCGATCTCCGTCCAGGTCGGGTGGTGTTCCGAGCAATCCATCGAAAGTGAGCAAGTCGAGGGGCACCCGGGTGAGCCTGCTGTCATGTGGGCGAGGCGAGAGGGAGTCGAAGGGCGCACCGCTCCTTGCGCAATTACGAACCTCTCGCCAGTGAACTCCGGTTGGCAAGCCAACTGACAGGCGAAGGTTGTCCGGCCGTCGCAACGCGAGGAGCGCCTCTCCGCCCGGAGAGTTGCGACGGCGGACGTCACGCTCTCCTGCAAACCCGCTCTCGCATGCCGACCCAACGGCCAGTTGGCGGGAATTGTCGTTGTGCAACGGTTGTGCAACGCCGGCCCGTGCACCGTTCCTCGACTCCTCGAAGCGCTGCCTCATCCGGTGCAGTTCGCGCCGGTGGATGTTTCGTCTCAGGCATCGAGCAGACCGTGCGTGCGTGAGCGAAGAAGGAAATCATCTTTCTATGTCTCAAGGTCATTGACCTGTACAACTATAGCGGGTATCCTCGCAGCTATGGCTGACAATCCAAGGGATGACCTCGCTGGACTGCCGCATCGGGGCGATGAGCCGCACCTCCTTCGCGAGGTCTTCAGAACCTACCAGGTGCTGCTGTCGGGGTTCGCGCGTGCGACCGGAATGCCCTCGTCCCGGTTCGCGCTGATGCGTCTTCTGGCGAAGGCGGAAGGCGACGTCGGGGTCACCGACCTCGCACGCCAACTCGGAATCAACCCCGCTGCCGTCACTCGGCAGATTCAGGAACTGGAGGCCGACCGTTTGGTGAAGCGGCGGGCCGACCCCAAGGACGGTCGACGCAGCTATGTCGCTCTCTCGACCAAGGGGCGGACTCAGTTCGGGGAGATCCACGCCCGCACCCACGAGTTGGAGAACTCGCTCACATCGGTGCTCGGCGCGGAAGAGATGCAGAGAGCGGCGATGGTTCTTTCCAAGCTGCGGACATTCGTCGAGGGCCGTCGATGAAAGCACGCGACGGACAGACCGGTTCGGATTCGTGCTTACGGTGCGTTTGCGTGAACGGGAAGCGCGGCAAGCAGACGCCTGGCCTCTTCGCCCCGACGATCGACCGCACGAGGTGTGAGGGCGGCTACCACGGTGCCTGCGCAGAGGCCAACTGCCCCTGCGTCACGGCTTGCCCTTTTTCCGTCTTGGAAGTTCGCCGCCTGACCGTCGAAGACAAACGACATCTCTCGCTTGGCGAGAGGCTCCGAGCATGGGTTCACGGCAACCAGCAAGCCTACGTGGTCAAGGGCGACCAGTGCACGGCGTGTGCGGAGTGCGTCAAGGCCTGTCCGCAGCACGTCATCAAGTTGAAACGCCGAGGCCCGCCAAGAGACGAAGCGCTGCGATGACGACCGCGCGAGCGGAGCGGAACAAGTAGAGGGAGGGAGCCTATGCAACGACACGCCGGACCTGTCATGGCGCATGCGAAGGAACTGAGCTTGGGCAGCGTCCAGAAGACGCTCTTGCTGCCGCTTTGGGGAAGGGCAGTCGAGACCGGCGGACCGCAGCCCCTATTGGTTGATCACCCGGCGGCAGAGCTAGTTGGACGGCTTCACTGCGACTTTGCGAACATCTCGGAGAGCATCCCCACCGTCGTTCGCCTTGGCTGGATCGCCCGAGCGTTGCACGTGGACCGCGCGGTGAAGGCCTACTTGGCAGAGCGACCGCGAGCCACCATCATCAACCTGGGCTGTGGTCTCGACACCACGTTCCAGCGCGTCGACAACGGCACGATGCGGTGGATCGACCTTGATCTGCCTGATGTCATCGCACTGCGGAGCGATCTCCTGCCCTCGATGTCGAGGCAGCGGTCGTTGGCAATCTCCATTCTGGACCCTGGGTGGATCGACGACGTCGACACATCGGAGGGAGTCTTCGTCGTAGCAGCGGGCGTCCTCTGCTACTTCGAGGAGCGACAGGTCCGCGATCTTCTCGTGCGGTTGACCCGGGCATTCCCGGGGGGCGGCATGGTCCTCGACACGTTCTCGCCTCTCGGAATGGGCGTCTCCAACCGCCGGGTCCTCCGCGACAGCGGCATGGATGCGGGGGCCGTACTCCACTGGTGCATCAGGCGCCCTCGCGAGATCCAACACTGGGACCACGCCATCCGGGTCGTGTCCTGCCGTGGCCTCTACAGCAGCCTCTCCGGTCGCCTCCCTTTCAGCCAGCGCATCGGCCCGTGGGCTGTGGATGCAGTCGGCCTCATGTCTGCCGTGGAGCTCCGCTTTGCCCTGTCTCAGGGAGCCGGAGGTCCACGTGACAACGTGGCCACGAAAGCGAGACCGCCGTCATGGTTTGCGCGGCACGAGCTTCAGATTAGCGAATCTCGTGAAACCAGAACAGAATGGGTGCGAACCGTGTCCTTTGTCAGCGACACTCCGTCATGCTTCGCTGCGACGTGAGCAAAAGGGTTGCCATGGCTGAGGGACGTAGGATGGACCGGTGGGCGGTTGTGAGTCGCGCGGAGACTCTACCGAATCGTTCTGCCCTCGCCACGCTCTGACGGTCGGTGCAGGCGGGTCAGTCAAGCAGGTCGTCAGTGCTTGCGTCCGTGCCGTTCAGGAGGATTTTGAGCTGTTTGTCCGTAAGGTCCACACCGTAATCGTCAGCGACCATGGACCGAATGGCATCGTAGGGCGCACCGTAAACGAACCGCCAGCGGCGTAGCGCCTCAAGAACATCGGTCCATTCGGCGTCCGCGACGGGATTACCGATGATGCGAATGTGTGGTGTCGGTTCGTTGGTCATCACTGCGCCTTCACGTTCAGGACGTGCCACACGATGCGAGCGGACCACGGCCGGGCTGCTCCGTTGGTGAAGCCTCCGGCATTCAACGTGGCCGCGCAGGTTACACGGCACTGCCGTAGTTCGTCAACCCGGTCATCACCCTTGCGCGGCACAGCCGTTGCCGCCCTGCTACAGCGCAGCATCTTGGCCCGATCGATGCGAAGACTTACGACCTCCACCCCGGCGAAGCCCCCGGTCGAGCCATCGAGCGGCTGAAGAAATTCTACGCCTCTCTTGACGCACACGAACCGCCATGGGTCGATGGGGATCCACCGGGTGGCGATCGTGTAGCTCGTAGAGTTGCTTGTAATCGACCTCGTCGGTGCGAACCGGCGTCGAGAAACGTCGCCGCCAGCGCAAGTTCTTCGCCAAATTGGCCTTCTGCCTCAACGTGCGAGCAAAGACGACATCGCAGCGAGTTCGTCGTCCGCCGGGGCGACAGCAGGTCGGCGCTGAATCCGAGACTGGTGCGCTCTCCCGTTCGCTGCGCTCGAGCGATCGGTCGCTCCTTGGACGCCTGACCGAACCTTGAGGAGGCTAGTCCCAGGAAGTGGTGGACGTTCCTTCCGCTGCCGAGCCTTACAGGGCAAGCAGCCATCGCGCATTGCGCCGTGAGTTCTCTCGGTCAAGAGGACGGTCCACAGAGGGAGATGACGCTGGCCAAGCCCAGGATCCGCCATCGCTTCCCCAGCGTTGCGTGTTCAGAACGCTCGATGTTGCGGACGGCAATAGGGGACGCCGGCAGGCCGTGCCGGGCGGAAGGGCGGCGTGGGTGGAGCGACGATCTGGCAAAGCGCGGGCAACGCGCGGGTCGACCGCGGCGTGGCCGCCCCGGCGGACGTCGGCGTCTATCTTCCGGAGGTGGCTCACCGGAGGACGCGGAGTGGATCTCGACAGGGTAGTGGACAACCCGCTGGCCGACGTTCGAGGGCGGGGACACCCAGCCCGATGCCGCCGTCGCCTACCTGGGGGAGGTGAACAGGACCACGCCGCGGCTCTCGCCGCCGCCCGATCTCACGGTCAACGCGGGAAGGTGTCCGGCCCCGGCCGTTGACACTGCGCGCGACGCCCGGCCAGGATAGGTCACATGGGCAACCATCCGGTCTTTGCGTGCCTGCTTGCCGGCTGGTGTGGTCTGGGCGCGATCGCCTGCCTCGCGTTGTTTCAGACGACGGCTCCGTACGGTCGCTTCGAGCGTCCGGGGTGGGGTCCGGGGCTTCCGCCGCGGTTGGCGTGGTTCCTGATGGAATCGCCGGGCGCGTTCGTCTTCGCCGCCGTCCTCCTCGCGAGCCGTCCCATTCCACTGGTGCCCGGGCTGTTTGGTGCGATCTGGCTGCTGCACTACGGGTATCGTGGCTTTCTGTACCCCGTGCTCATCCGGAGCACGAGGCGCGTGCCCATAATGATCGTGGCGAGCGCAATCGGGTTCCATGCTGCCAACGCGACGTTGCAGGCATGGGCACTCTACCGCCTGAGACCGGAACGGCCGGTCGAGTGGCTGCTCGACCTGAGGTTCGTGGCGGGCGCCGCGCTGTTCGCGGGCGGTGTCGCGCTCGCGGCCGGCGCTGACGCTCGCCTCCGGCGGCTTCGCCCTCACGGTGGGCAGCGGTACTGCATTCCGACGGGCGGCCCGTTCACGTACATCTCATGCCCGAACTACCTCGGCGAGATCGTCGAATGGACCGGCTGGGCGGTTCTGACCTGGACGTGGGCCGGCGCGGCATTCGCATTTTGGACAGTCGCCAATCTCCTTCCACGCGCTGTCGCCGTCCATCGCTGGTATCGGAGGCAGTTCACGGATTATCCGCCGGAGCGTCGGGCGCTGATCCCGCTCATCCTGTGAGGCGGAGGCGACCCGCCGGCGGGTGAGCCGCTGCACGCCAGGGGGCAGACGCTCCGCGGAGCGTCCGAGGCTGGAAATTCAAGCAACGGGGTCTGCCGGCTGACCCGGCTTCATCATTCGCCCACAGAATTGGTCAGCAGAGGAAGCCTGCCCTTCAGCTCCTTGTCACTCCGAAAGGTATTCCACAACATCAGCGACTTCATTAACTCGTCGCTCAGCCACCGTGGGGAGTGAGAGAGGAAGTCTCATCGCGGCCACAAACAAGAGGGCATGCAAGGCGCAAAGAAGAAGAAACGTCGCGGTAAACGGTCCGAGCACCACATCATGGATAGGGGCTGACGCTAATCTCCATCCCAGAAATGTCGCGCACAATGTCGTCAGTGTTGGGCCGCCAAGGCGCTGAACGATATTGAGAGCTGTGGTCGCCATCGGCAGTTCCTGCCGCTTAACCGAAGCGTATGCAGACGCTATCGACGGCATACCGACCGCGCTCAGGCCCATGCCTCGGATGAAGAGAGCGGCCGCGAGTAAAGGGACAACGAGCCTGTGACTTGCCAGGTAGACAAACGGCACTGTCCCGACAAATGCCAGAAACGCGCCTCCAGCGGAGACTCTGCGAATGCCGAACCGCTTCGTCAAGGTTCCCATCAGCGGGTAGCAGCACATCATCCCCAAGCCAAGAGGAGCCAGTAACCAGCCGGTCGCGCTGGGTGTAAGACCACAGGCGCGAATCAACCAGATCGGGATCAGCATCTGACCGGAAAACGCGATTCCATTCGCCATGAACTGCGTGACGACCGAAGCTGAGAAGATTCTGCCCTTGAACAAGCGAAGGTCGATCAGGGCTCTGTCTCCCTTTCCTGCGGCGGTCGAGAAGAATGCTGCCAGTAGAAGGATGGAAACAACGAGAGCCCCAACACCTATACGATCGCCCACGCGATCTGAGCCATAGAGGAAGAGCACCAGACCGGGCGACAGCAGCGCCAGCCCAACTATATCCAGGCCTCGCGGCCTCAGCTCGTCATGATCTTTGGGCAGGATCAGAAGAGCCAGCACGACTGCCAGTACGCCAACCGGAAGATTGACCAGAAACAGCCAGCGCCAGGAAGCGTATTGCAGAATCGCTCCGGCGATCACCGGGCCGAGGATCGGCGCGAACAGAATCGGCACAACGGCATAGCCCATCACGCGCGCCATGTGCTTTCCCGCATGGCGAGCCATCATCATCTGAGCCATCGGGGCCAGCAGCCCTCCGCTCATGCCTTGCAGGACGCGGAACCCGACAAGCGAGTTCGGCGACCATGCCATTCCGCACAGGGCCGAGGAAAGCGTGAAAGCCGAGAAACACCACAAATAGACGGCCTTGGCCCCGATGCGGTCTACCAGCCAGCCGTTCAGAGGGAGCATGAGTGTAAGCGCGAGAAGATAACCGCTCGTCACCCACTGAATCGCCGTGAGGCTGCTATGCAACTCACGGGCAAGGGTTGCGAGAGACACATTCACGACCGTTGCATCGAGCTGAGCGAGAAAGGAGCCCAGCACAACAACGGATGTGATCTTCCAAACGGTCGGATCGAGTCGATCGCTCTCGCTGGACAGATTGGGCGAAGTCTCTTTCACCGTGTCCCTTGCGCATCTCCGGGAGAATTGCCACCGTGGAACCGTCCGAAAACCCGCGCACTCATCAGACCGATGAGGAACACACCCAGGCCCAAGGCGACGACATGCGTTGCAGAGCGCAAATCGAAGTTCCCAACACGGCAGACAAGCAGATACCCAACAACTAGATTGAAGAATCCCCAAAGCACATTGACGGTCGAAGAAGAGAGCCCCTCGCCGGGCGGTTTTGCAAAGGGGCTTTGAAAGGAGCGCCCCATCATGCCGCTCACAAAATGCGGAACGGCATTTGCGATCAAGCCGCCGCCAAGAAAGTAAGACACAGAGTGAATCCAGTTCATAGTCAGGTGCTCCTCTTCATTTGTCGAACGTAATTCTTCTATCAGCACATTCACGACGGGTGCCGTCGAGGAGAGCAATGTGCTCCCAGGTTGTACCGGTTTCGCCCAGGCGACGGAAGATACGTGTGATGCGGATGCTGTCGGCGTCAATGTTCATATCGGTCTTGGCGTCAACGGCGAGCGTGGCGTGTGCACCCGTGCTCGTGCGCTTGGCGGGCCGTGGGGTTGTCCCGTCCGCTGTTGAAATTCAGCGACGGCTCGGGTGATCTAGTCTGAGTGGCCCCCACCAATGTGGCACATCACGTTGATGATGGTGCCGTTCGGATCGGTCACAAAGAACCGTCGGACACCCCACGGTTCGTTCGTGAGGGGATAGACGATCTTGAACCCCTGCGATACCGCGCGCGCATAAACGTCGTCGACATCGGCGACTTCTACGCTCATCTGGGGAAGAATCGCTGACGGCTCGTCATCGCGCACAAGAGTGACCTGGGCAGTCGGATTGGTCGACGACCGTAATGTCACGACGAAGCCCATGTCCATGGCAACCTCTAAGCCCAAGACGTCGACGTAGAATCGCCGGCTGGTGTCGAGCTGCTTTGATCTGATGTCCGGCACAATCCTTCTCACGCTCATCTGGTCGCTCCCTTTTTCAAAGCGCCACAGGTGGTCGAGGTTGGCGCGATCTTCAGGTATCGTGACATTCTATGCGACGTTGCTCGCTGAGAGCGTGATGCCACGTTGCTGACCACGCCCACGCAAGGCGCCGACGAGCGTCGGCATGTCCTTGTGGCCTTTGAGACAGCGAAGCCCTTTGACGGCTTCGAGGACGGCGGCGGCCGTCCATCGCAGGACCATCTGACCGCCACGCCACCGTTTGACATTCCGCTTCACATGACGTGTACGACTGATCAACCTTTCGATCGCGCTGGTGGTCGTGAGCGATTGGCGCAGACGATCGGACAAACCGAGGGAGGGCACCGTCAGCGTGTCCTCCGTCTTTCGCGGACGCTCGCCGCGGCGGTCGGGTAGCGACCCTCCAGTCGGCGCGCGAGATCCTGCAAAAGACGGCGGCCCGTCGCGACGTCGGTCTGCCGACAGGCGCGCACGACGATCGCGCGGACCCACGCGCGCTGGATCTCGGGGAGATGGTCCAGGATGTTCCGGAGCTTGTGGACGTGGCACGATGGACCAGCGCGGCGGCACCAAACGTCTGCGTCACCGCCTTGTGGAACGCCTTCGAGCCGTCGAGGATCACCAACAGACTGCGCTCGGTGCACAACCCGCGACTTTGCAGGTCGGCCAAGAGACTCTGACACACGGCCGCGTTTTCGCCATGGCCGTGCTCGAGCAGGTGGATCGCGGGAAGCTCACGCTGGCGCAGGGAGTGCACGTCGCGGCTGGCGATCTGCAGCCGGACACCTTCAACCCGCTGCGCGACAGGTACCCGCTGGGGAACGTGGATCTCACGTTGAGCGAGCTGCTCCGATTCACGGTGTCGCAGAGCGACAACAACGGCTGCGACATGCTCTTCCGAATGCTGGGAGGGACGAAGACGGTTGACGCGTACGTCCGCGGGCTCGGTGTGAGCGCGGTGGCCATTGCAGCCACCAAGATAGGGATGCCCCGCCAGCACGACCTGCAGTTCACCACCTGGAGCGAGCCGGCGGGCATGCTGCAGTTGCTGGACCTGTTCCAACGCGGCAAGGTCCATCAGGCCACCAGCCGGGAGTTCCTGCTGCGCCTCATGACGGAGACCGAAACCGGCCCGAGGCGACTCAAAGGCCTGCTGCCGCCCGACACCGTCGTCTCCCACAAGACGGGCACGTCCTCCACCGACGAAAAGGGAGTCACGGCGGCCAGCCACGACGTCGGCATCGTGACGCTTCCCAACGGGAGGCATGTCGCCATGGTGGTCTTCGTGACCGACTCCCAGGCTGCCGAGGACATCCGCGAGCGGACAATCGCCGAGATCGCGCGCGCCGGCTACGACTACTTCGCTAGCCTCGCCCCAACGCCGCGAGCGGACCGGCCCGCCGGGAGATAACAGGAGGTCACGATCTGAAACTGCTACGGAAGGCGTTCAACCGTGGGAACCTTGAACTCCCACGACGTTGCGGGCGCGCCGTGCCGTAGACGCCTCGTGTCTCGCGCCGCGCCCGCAAGCCAGTCATTCGGTTGTCCACCCGTGTGCAAGTTTCGCCGACACTCTGACTGCGCTCGACGACGACAATGCGATCACCGTTCCGGACGCGCTGAACCCAGTGAGACCGCGACCCTCAGAAGCCCGGCGGGCGCTCGGCGGCCACCGCGAACTCGCGCTCGAACGCCAGCCCCACCTGGCCCAGTGCGCCTTCCTCGAACAGCCGCCCGATGAGCGTCACGCCGTGCGGCACCCGCCGCGGCGGCGAGAAGGCGGGCAGCGGACGTGCCGGGTCGGGGGCCCAGTCGCTACGGGCGCGGCGGACCTCGACGAAGCCTGCCCGGAGCGTGAGCGACGGGTGTCCCGTGAAGTTGGTGATCGTCAGCATCTCGTCGCGAAGCGAGGGCACGATCAGCACGTCGACCTCCGCGAACAGCCGGGCCATGTCCTCGGCGATGCGGCGCCGGAGCCGGTCCGCCTGGACGAAATCGACGGCCGACAGGAACCGCGACTGCCGGAAGGTGTTCGGCCAGGCGTCAGGGACCTGCATCCGCAGCGTGTCGACCTGATGCGACAGCGTCAGCTCCTCGAAGGCCGCCGCCGCCTCGGCGAACAGGATGACGTTCAGGGACGCCACGGGCCAGTCGGGCAGCTGGACGGGGGTCGGCCGCAAGCCGAGGCGCTCCGCCGTCTTCAGGGCCTGGCGGTCGACCTCCGTCGCCGGCGCGTCCTCCATCCAAGCGGGCAGGTACCCCAGCCGGACGCCGCGGACGCTCGCGCCCGCGTCGAAGTCGAGCCGGCTGGGTACGCTCGACACGTCGCCCTCATCGGGACCGCTGATCGCCTGGAGCACGAGCAGGGCGTCCTCGACGCTCCGGGTCATCGGGCCGAGCTTGTCGAGCGACCAGCAGAGCGTCATGGCGCCGGTGCGCGCGACGCGCCCGAAGGTCGGTCGAAGCCCGGTCACGCCGCAACGCATCGACGGACCGACGATGCTGCCCTCCGTCTCGCTGCCGATGGCGAAGGCCACGCACGCGGCGGCCGTGGCGGCGCCTGGGCCGGCGCTGCTTCCGCCCGATCCTTCTTCGAGCGCCCAGGGGTTCATCGTTTGGCCGCCGAACCACACATCGTTAAGGGCGAGCGCGCCAAGGCTCAGCTTGGCGACGAGCACGGCACCCGCGCGGTCGAGGCGGGAGACCACGACCGCGTCCCGTGCGGGCACCCGGTCGCGGAACGGCTCGGCGCCGTACGTGGTGCGCACGCCCGCCGTGTCGAGCAGATCCTTCGCACCCCAGGGAATGCCGTGGAGGGGACCGCGGTACCCCCCAGCGGAGATCTCCGCGTCCATCAGGCGCGCCCGGGCCAGGGCGGCATCGCCGAGCACCGTGATGGCGCAGTGCAGCCGGGGGGCGAAGCGTTCGAGGCGATTGAGGTAGATGCGCGTCAGGCGCTCGGCGGTGAGCGCGCGCGACTCAATCCACCGCGAGAGCGCGGTGATTGGCGCGTAGGCGACGTCCTCGTCGCGAAGCGGCGGCGCGCCGACCGACGGGGCCGACCGCACGAAGCGGTCGCGCGACGGGCCCGTCGGCCCCCCCGCCACGATCGGGTCCCACCGCGTGGCCGGAGCCAGCGTGGCCGGCAGCGGGAGCGCGTGGGGACCGGTCCGGCGTTCGTAGAGGGGCGCCATCGCCTCGCGCCAGTTGCCGGCAGCCTGGCGGCGTTCAGCTTCCGTCAAGGTAACCTGCACCAGCTTCTCCGCTTCTGCGAACGACTGCGGGCCGACCTCGGGGCCCACCGGGGGCGCCGTGCCGAAGGCGGGAGGCGTTCCGGGCGGCGGCGGCTGGGCGTCGTCGCGGGGGTTGGCTCGAGCGGCGCGGGCGGCCACCGCACCGGCCAGCGTGGCGGCGGACTGCGCCAGGAACCGTCTACGAGAGCCGGGCATCATCCCTCCTTCGGCGGGTCTACGCGACCCGAGAGCGTCCGCGATCCGGCGGACGCTCGGCACGGTCCTACGCCGTTTCCGTCTGCGATGCGGCACCGGGGGCCGCGCGTGCCGGCGAGTGGCGTCCGAGGTACCGACGCAGTCGTCGACGGGGTCGGCCCGCGGCGGCAGGGCGTGTGGCCTCCCGCAGCCGCACATCATCCACGACCTGGGTCATCGTTCCCCACACGACGAGGCACCCGAAGAGGCTCATCAGGGCAAACACCCGCTGATACCCTTCCAGTCCGTTGTTAACGGCCTTTGACGCATCCGCCGCTCCCGGGTCCGTCGTGGTGGCCTCCCGCAACAGGAGTTCCTACCGCGAGACGTCGTGGACACGCAACGGCCCTCTGTTGGCCGCCTGGCGTCCGCGAGCTCCAGCCGCAACGAGCCGACGCTACCGCGCAGGCACGTTACTGTCAATGGAATGCCTGAAGCCCGATCGTTCCAGAGCGCTGGACGCACGGTCCTCGCTGACGTGGTCCCGCGGACCGCCGATCCGCGAGGCCCGCGGAGGTGTCGGATTCAGCCCGACAGCCGGCGGTATCACGGTTGTGTTCGGCCGACACCGGGCGTTTGCGGGCGTGCGGGCGTGATACTTCTGTCGCCCGTTCTGCGCCTATCAGGACAGGGAGGCGCCGATGAGGACTTCAGAAACCACCCGCCAGCTGGAGAGCCAATGCATGAGCATGCTCATGAAGGTCGTGATTCCGACCATGTTGCTGTCGATCGCGGCCGATGTTGCCGCGGCGCAGACGGACTCCCGCGGCCTGTACGTCTATTCGTGGGACGTTGCGAACACGTTCTCGCCGACGCAAACCAAGGCGCCAGGCGTTGCGCCACTCCTGGCGGCCATGAACACACCGGGTATTGATGGGATCACGTTGGTGTTTGACTGGAACGCGATCGAACCTGGCCAGCGGACGTTTCTCTGGACCAACGCCACGCAGCCGACGCTGCTGGACGAGTGGATTCACGCCGCGATCGATGCCGGCATCGCAAATCACAAGCCGTTTCACGTCGACCTGGCGATTCGCGCGGGGTTCGGGACGCCTTGCTGGTTGTTCAATCCGGGGGACTGCCCGACAACCTACCGCCTTTACAATCCGAGCTACACGGGGAACTACTCAGGCGCTCCAGCGCTGGATCTCTTTGCGTCCGCTCATCAGGGCCGCGGCAAGTGCCTGGAAGTAATCCAAGCTCCGCCGTGGGATCAGACATTCCAAGATGAATGGGAATTCATGCTCACGCAGTTGTCGGCCTACCTGAAGCAGAGCCCAACCTACCAGGCCGTGCGGGAGTACGACGTGATCTCGACGGTGCGAATCGACGGACTGAATCGGACCACAGACGAGTTTCGGCTTCCGGCAGAAGTCCTGAGCACGCAAGCGGGCGCGACGTGCGATGCGGACGCCGTGCACACCTGGCTGAGCGCGGGCTACCGACCTGCGCTGATTCTGAAGGCGTGGGATCAATTAACCGATGACATCGCTGCGAGTTTCAGCGACAAGATCGTCAACGTGGCCATCATTCCCACCAATAGCGGCAACCGCACGCTTGTGAAGAGCGGCAACGGGCAATTCCCGTTTCCGCCGATTGACGAGAAAGGGTGCGTCTATTTGGCTGGAATCCCCACGTGGGCGCGTTCGGATTTCAGCGGGGATTGCACGGTCGCAGCAACGGAGAAGGTCCCCGACCAGAATCTAGGACTCATCGCTCTCGCCAGCCGGAAACTGGCCGGAAGACTGACCGTCGAGTTTGAAAACCTGCATGTCGGGGACAACGGGCAGCCGGCTCCGGCTAGTCCGACGGTGGTCAGGTACGCAGAAGAGTTTGGGTTGATGCCCGGATTCCAGACCAACAACTATCTCGGCCAGCAGGGCGGGGGAACCTCGTGCTCGAGTCTGACGGATCCGGAGCGCTGTTCCCCCAGCCAATACCTGGCGATGTTGGATACCGGGATCACACCCAACGCGACCGATCTCTTTCTGCACTCGCAGATCCTCGAAGTGTTCTATCCCGACATCGATTCGCCGCCATGCGCCGCGGTCACCAATCCGCCGTTCGGCTGCGGCTATCCCGACGAGATCGCACAGGGACACCGGGACCTGATCAATCCGCCGATGGTCACGATTGCCATTCCCCCCGCGACGACGCAGACGCATTGGTATACGAGCCTCCCCCTAACGGGAGAAGTCTCGGCAAACTCCGCGGTCGGAGAGGTGATTACGGATTTGCAGTGCACGGAAGGAGCGACGGGATCGGGAGCGGGAGGGTTTTCGATCACCGTCAAGAAACAGGGCGGCCCAGTTCGCGTGGTCTGCCAAGCCACCGACGCGGCGGGCCACATGGGCGAGTCCGTCCGCGCCCTGTGGATCGACGATGAAGCGCCCGTGACCACAGCGAGTGTCAAGACACTGCTGAATGGAGCGGTCCAGATCACGCTGGCAGCGACTGACAATGTTTCGGGAGTGGCTCGCACTGAGTACCGGATCAATGGCGGCGGGTTCACGACCGGTACGGGTATCTTCCTCCCCGCGGACGGGACCTACGACATCCAATACCGCTCGATTGATGTGGCCGGGAACGTCGAGGCACTGGAATCCACAACGGTGACGGTCACGATCGGGGTTTCGCCGCCGCCGTGCAGCAACGGGGTGTCATGCAAGTAACGCGGAGGCCCAGGACGGCGCGACAACGGATGTTTCAGGAGACCGTGGAGTGGTTGAAGGGCGGCTTCCCAATCGCACCTTTCCTTGAGGCACGAGTGAGCAGCGCCGCTCTCGCGGCGCTGCTCGACGACGAATGACGCGCCGCCCTGGGATGGTTCCGGAACCCGCTGGACGGCGCCACGGCGACGTCGGGCATGCCCCACTTCACGCGGACTCCCGGAGACGCCCCCACGGCCTGGGGCGCATCGGCCACGGTCGACTGCATGCCCGGCCAGTTCATCACGTTCCGCGGCGAGTTCAATCATCGAGCACCGGACGTTCCCTGCGTTGCCGGGGCCGGCGGGGTCACGCCGCCAGACGGCAACGCCGGCGCGGCCGGCTCCCTCGTCCCGGGCTGGGCACCCGACGGTCGGGAGGTCGAGAACCGGTTCACGCTCGCGTTGCTGGTGCAATTCTGAGCGGGGCCTCAGTGAAGCCTGGCGTACTCCGCCTTGGCCTGCTTGAGGACCGGAATGTCGCCGTCGGCGTCCTTCCAGGCGGCAAGAAAGCCCTGGTAGGCGCTCCTGGCGCTCACCGTGTCTCCCGACAGGGCGAGCGCTCTGCCGAGTTGCAGGCGCGCCAGGACACCAATGGGATCGCTGAGCACGATCCCGCGGTGATCGAGGATCTTCCGGAACTCCGCGGCGGCTTCGGCGGTCTGGTGGGCCGCTAGATAGGCTTGGCCGCGCACATAGACCGGATAGAGGACTCCGAAGAACGCACGGAAGCTGCTCTGTGGCTCGCCGAGTTCGCGGGGAGCCGCGACGCGAAGCAGGTCGACCGCTCTCGCCGGCTCGCCACGCTTCAGGGCGAGCATCGCCCGAATCGACGGCAGGTAACTGGACCTGACCGAGGTGTCTTCCCCGAAACGCCGTTCGAGATCGTCCGCCAGCGACTGCGACCGCAGGAGGTCCCCCGCGAGGGACAGCGCAAACGCGGCCCCGTACTCCACTTCCCGATCCTTGGAGAGCCCGAGCGCCATCGTCGCGCTCTGCCTGGCCGCGGCCTCGTTTCCAAAGAAGGCCTCCCGCAGCGCCGCTCCGACTTCGAACAGCGCGGCCCGCTCCTTCTGCGCCGCCTGCTCGGCCAGGTCGACGGCACGCTCCGACTGTTGTCTCGCTCGCTGCAGCTGGCCACCATATGCGAGGCGATAGCCGTCGAGCGCGGAGATCCAGTCTTCCACCCCGACCGTCCGCAGACCGAGAGACACCTCCCGTTCCATGCCGACCCCGTCGCCCTTCAAGAAGGCGATCTCGTAGCGAACGACGAAGAAGTCGGGGATCTCGAGATGGCGCCGGGAGGCTTGCCGAAGGGCCTCTTCGGCCTCTGACGTCCGGTCGAGAGCCAGGTTGCTCACCGCAAGTTGGGCGTAGCCGATGGCGAAATCGGGGTCGATTGCGATCGCCCTCCCGGCTTCCTCGACGGCCCTCTGGTACTGCCCGGCCACCGGGAGAACGATCCCGGCCATGAGTCCGTGGGTATCCCGTTCCCGCGGGTAGGCGGCGGCCCACAACTCCAACGTCTGCCGCGCCTTCTCGAGGTTGCCAGTCACCCGGAGATCGTAGGAGGCGGTGATGAAGAACCGCTCTCGGTCACTCGCGCGATCGCGCAACAGGTAGCCCCTGGTCGTGCTCTCGGCGGAGAGGTCCGATTCGCCGAGCTCGCCGTAGGTGGTGCCCAGGAACACGTGCGCCATCGCGAAGTTCGGGTCAATCTCCACGGAGCGGCGGAACAGGGGAAGGGCGGCGGACCCGGCCGCAGTGTGCACCTTCCTTCCAGCGCTGTACGCCCTCAAGGCCTCGAGCGACTGGGTGGTCGCCTCCTCGAGCGGCGTGTCGTGTGCCGTGCGCGTCCCGAGCGACTCGCCAACCCGAGTCCTGAATCGGCTGGCCAATCGGCTCAGGCCATTCAGGACGTCTTCCTTCCTGGCGGCCTGCTCCTGCTCCTCGTCGAGCACGTCTCCCGTGCGACAGCTCCTCGCGCGCAACCCGAGCACGTACTGGCTTCCCAGCCGCGCAATCGAGCCATCGAGAACCGCCGCGCTCGCCAGTCGCTCGCAGAGGTCCCGGGCAAGTTCGGGCGTGAGGCGCGCGTCCACGGGGCGGCCCGACAGGGCGAGCGCCTTCTGGATGCGCTCCTCGGAGACGACGCTGAGGAAGGGCGACTGTTCGAGCTGAATCGACAGGCCCTGCCGAAGGGTCCCGTCGAATACCGGGTCGCCCGTCGTGTTCGCGAAATCCGCCAGGACGATCGTGTCCTTGTCAGTGAGGGTCTGGGGGCGGCCGCGATAGAAGACGACGGCGGCGACGAGCGCCAGCAGCGCTCCTGCAGCAGGCACGAGCACCTTCCAGCGCCGGCCGACATCGGACGCCGCGCCCCGCTTCTGACGCGCCGCCACGCGACCCGAGTCCGAATCCTGCTGCAGTTGTTGGAGATCGGCCCGGATGTCAGCGGCACGCCGGTAACGGTGGGTCAGGTCCTTCTCGAGGCACTTGTCGATGATGCGCTCCAGCGCCGCCGGCAGGTCGGGATTCAGGCGGAGGGCAGATACCGGAATCCGATTGAGAATGGCCTCGAAGATGACCCCTTGGCTGTCCCCGCGAAACGGCGGCGTGCCCGTCCCCATCTCATAGAGCACCACGCCGAACGAGAACAAGTCGGTCCGCGCGTCAAGGGGCTCGGCGCGCACCTGCTCGGGCGACATGTAGGACGCTGTTCCCGGCGTGCTCCCGTCACTGGTCACCGGGCCGTCTTCGGGGTGCACGTCCAGCGACGGCCGGACTTTCGCCAGGCCGAAATCGAGGATCTTCGCGTGACCGCGGGCGGTGACGAAGATGTTGGCGGGCTTGATGTCGCGGTGGACGATCCCTGCGCCGTGGGCCGCGTCGAGCGCGTCCGCGATCTCGATGGCCAACGAGAGCAGCTCGCCCAGCTTGAGCGGGCGCCCCGCGATGTGCCGGCTCAGGGTCTCCCCGTCCAGGAACTCCATGACGAGGAAGGACCGGCCGTCCTGCTCGCCCACGTCGTGAACGGTGCAGATGTTCGGGTGATTCAGGGCGGACGCGGCCCTCGCCTCGCGCCCGAAACGGATCAAGGCACCGGGGTCGCGGGCAAGTTCCTCGGACAGGAACTTGACCGCCACGAAGCGTCGCAGGCGGGTGTCCTCGGCCTTGTAGGCCACGCCCATCCCGCCGCGGCCTAGCGTCTCGACGATGCGGTAGTGGGAGACCCTCCGGCCGACCAGAGGGTCGACGGGCAGTGGCTCCTCGTCGTCTGGCTGTCGAGCGAGCGCTCGCGCCGCCAGGTCGATGGCCGGGCTCTCCAGGAAGCTGCCCGCCTGCTCCTGCGACGTCAGCAGCGAGCGGACTTCGCGCTCCAGCGCCTCGTCGCCCCCGCAGGCCTCCTGCAGGAACGCCGCGCGCTCGCCGGGCGGCCGGCCGAGCGCCGCCTGCAGCAGCTCATCTACGCGCTTCCAGGTCTCGGGCTCCATCGCCTGTTCCGCCGATCAGTTCACGATAGAGCCAGGCCTTCGCGGTGCTCCAGTCGCGCATGACCGTGACGGGCGCCACGGCGAGCACCTCGGCCGTCTCTTCGACGCTCAATCCCCCGAAGAACCGCAGTTCGACAACCTGGGCTTTCCGCACGTCGAGCTTGGCCAGCGCGTCCAGTGCGTCGTCGAG
This sequence comes from uncultured Acidobacteriota bacterium, assembly GCA_963701315.1. Classification (GTDB taxonomy): domain Bacteria; phylum Acidobacteriota; class Vicinamibacteria; order Vicinamibacterales; family Fen-181; genus FEN-299. Next base: position 435,091 of record OY969603.1, read on the forward strand.
CGCGACGAAATCCGTCGGCTGGTCCCGGCCGACGATGGCCGCCTCATCCAGGGACACGTGCGGCACGCCGCCCCCACGCTTCAGGTTACGGCGCCGGGCGTGCTCGACGAGGATTCGCCGCATCACCTGCGCCGAAACCGCAAAGAAATGAGCCCGATCCTGCCAGCGCATGCGCCGGTAGTCGGCCAGGCGCATGTAGGCCTCGTTGACCAGGGCCGTCGCCTGCAGGCTGTGGCCCTCGCGCTCGCCCCGCATGTAGTGTCGGGCGAGGCGGTGCAACTCCCCGTAGACGATGGGCGTGAGCCTGTCGAGCGCGCCCTGGTCCCCGTCGCTCCAGGCGCGGAGCAGCATGCTGACCTCGCCCACGACCCCTCCCGTTGATGTGGTGGCCCCTGTCCCAATTATACGGCCTGGCGGGGACGACTCTGCCGCTACCGAGGTTGTCTCAGCCGTGGGTCCGGCACTCGGTCCGCCGACGGGGAAGCCGCGGCGATGGTCAGCACTTTGCCGGCGACGCGACGCCCAGCCCGATCCACTTGGAACTGCTGGCCAGCGGCGCGACGCCGGCCGACCTCTTCGCCCACGACCCGCAGCTCAATGGCAAAGGGGTTGTTACTCGCTGTTCAGCGCCTGGACGGGATTGATGTGAGTGGCGCGGCGGGCGGGGACCGTGCAGGCGACGAGGGCAACCACGCCGAGCACCAGCGCTGCGAGCGCAAGCACACTCGGGTCGCCAGGGCTGACACCGTAGAGTTGGGCTTCGAGGGTCCGGCGCAGCACGACCAGGCCGAGGCCGCCCGCCACGAGGCCGACCGCGAGCAGCACGAGCCCTTCTCGCACCACAAGGTCGAACATCGCGCGCGGCGTGCCGCCGACGGCCATGCGAATCCCGATCTCCTTGGTACGTTGGGTGACGAGGTACGCGAGCACGCCGTAGATGCCAAGCGCCGACAGCAGCAGCGCGACGACGCCGAACCCCATCGACAGGAGCATCGGCCATCGCCGGGTAACGAGCGAGTCATCGGCCAACTGCTCAACCGTCTTCACCGAGAAGACGGGCAGTTCCGGGTCCAGGCTGGCGATCGCCGCCCGCAGCGGCCCTGACACCGCCAGTGCATCTCCCGCCGAACGAAGCGTGAACGTGATGTATCGGATCGGTTGTTGCGCGATGGGAAGATAGTACGCGCCAACTGGCGCCACAGCCGTCACGAGACCGTCCTGCTTGATCTCGCCGACCACGCCGACCACGGTCAGGAAACGGGTCTGCTCGTTGACCCCCAGCAGATTCTGCGCGCTCTGGGGCCGGTACATACGCCGACCGACCGCGTTCTGGCCGGGCCAGAATCGCCGGGCGAGACGCGTATCCACAATGACGGCCAGCGGCGCGTCGGCGGTGTCGCGGTCGTCGAAGTAGCGGCCATGAACAAGCGGTATGCGGAGTGACTCGAAGTACCCGGAAGCGGCCTCCACGCGAGTCGGTGAGAGGATCGATTCACCGGGCCGCATCTGGTACCCCTCGGCGAAGATCACGCTGTCGCTGTGTTCGTCGCCGAATGGGATCGAACTCGTGGCTCCCGCGGCCGTCACGCTGGCAATCCTGCGCAAGCGACGCAGGGCCTCGTCGATGAACCCGCGGAGATCCTTGTCGTCGGGGTATCGCGCTCCCGGAAGGCGGACGCAGGCCGTCAGCACATGCTTCGGATCGAATCCCGGGTCGATAGCCAGGATCTGCCGGAAGCTCGCGAGGAGCAGGCCCGTGCCGACAAGGAGCAGGAACGCGACGGCCACCTGGGTGACGACGAGCACCCGCCGCAGCAGGCGCGGCCCGCGCCCGCCCGTGCCGGTTCTGCCCCCTTCATGGAGCACCGAGCTGACATCCATGCTGAAAGTGTTCGCCAGTGGGAACGCACCAACGGCTAGGCCGAGGAGTACGGAGAGGCCCAGCGTGAAGACGACCGGCACGAAGCTGAGGTGGATCTCCGCGCTGCGCGGGATCTGCGCGAGATCCAGACCTGCCAGCAGTCGCAGCCCGCCCCAGCCGATCAGCAGGCCGAACAGGCCGCTGGTCAACGTCAGCAGGAAGCTCTCGGAGAAGAACTGCCGGGCCACGTCCCATCGTGCCGCGCCCAGCGCGAGTCGCGTGGCGAGCTCGCGCAGCCGCACGTGCGACCGCACCAGTGCGAGGTTGATCACGTTGACGCCACCGATGAGCAGTACGAGCAGCGTCCCGGCCCAGAGGAGATAGAGCCGACCCTTCACGTTGCGGACGAGGTCGTCTTTGAGCGGCACGATCCTGGTGTTGAAGCCCGCGTTCAAAAGCAGCGGCTTGAGCGCTGGGACGAGGTCGAGGGCGGCCGCATTCAATGTGTTGACCTGCGCTTGCGCCTCGGATAGCGTCGCGCTGTCGCGCAGCCTTCCGATGCTGCTCCAGCTGTTGTCGTGACGATGGTCGTCCGCCTTCTGCTGGGCGGTAAACGCCAGCGGCGTCCACACGCGCGCTTCGGGCTCGAGAAACTGGAAGCTCGCCGGCATGACCCCGATGATGGTGAATGGACGGTCGTCCAGCCGCAGCTGTCGGCCCACAACGTGTGGGTCGCCAGCGAACCGCTCCTGCCAGTAGGCATGGCTGAGCAGCACCCTGTCTTCATGGCCGGGGTCACCCTCCTGCTCGGCGAATGTCCGCCCCAGTTCCGCGTTCACCCGCGCCACCCGAAAGAACGACGGCGTGACTTCCATCGCGACGACGCGCTCCGGCCTGCCGGATTCGCCCGTGCTGCGGTTCCGGAGGTCGAAGAGCGCGATGCTCTCAAGTGTTGTGAGTCCTTTCACGCGGTCGAAGTAGTCGGGCACTCCGCTTCCGCCCCGATCGGCTCCCGCACCCGGATAGCTGTTGTAGAGGAACACGAGCCGGTCCGAATCCGGTACCGGTAGAGGCTTCAGCAGCACCGAATGCACGATGCTGAACAGCGCCGTGTTGGCGGCGATGCAGAGTGCGAGCGTCAGGAAGGCCGCGACGCTGAACCCCCTGTCCCTCCAGAGCGAACGGGCGGCGAACAGAAAACGATGTGAAGCCATGGGGAGGGTGTCACCAAGCGAAACGGGACGGTGCCCCAGCTTTCTTAGTTAGACGTCAGCCCGCTCCGACTCGCCGAGGTCTTGCGGTTCGGGGGCGGGGTGTACTGTGAAGACGGATCAGGCGCGCTAGAGGTTCCCCTCATTCCGAAGCAAGCAGGGCGGTTCGTCAACGCCAGGCAAGAAACACAGGCTATCGCACAGCGCGTCGGTAGGCCGTTCGTCGAGTCGCCGCCGGGTCAGTGACGGCGAGGACCTGACCTCGCTCCTCAGACAGATCGGACGACTGCCCATTGCGAAGGCCCTGGAGGTGGCCCGGCAACTCTGCCTCGGGCTCTCGGCTGTGGCCTGCTACACCGTGATCTGAAGCCGGCCAACGTGATGATCGACGGCCGCAGCCTCGCGAAGACCACCGACTTCGGTTGAAATGGGATCCGGCCCATTGGCCGGTTGACGCCGCAGGGACTGCCGCCTGCCTGGCGTCTTGGTTGATTGCCCTCCCGGTCATCGACCTCTTCTGATTCCTGTGACAACGTGAGCCGGAATGTGGTCCCTGACGTTCTTCGGATACGGGGTCAGCATCCAGATCTGGCTTTTCGGCCGACGGACGTCGATCACGCGATGTCCTCGTCGCGTGCCACGTGCCGGCAATCCCCAGCGGACGTTGTGCACGCCGAAAGAGCCAGGGATCACGTTCCACGTTCCGGGTCATCCATGCCCGCGAGCGCCGGGTGCCGGGCCACCTCGGGCACCTCGACGCAGAGACTCGGTGCCGACCTCCCATTTCGCCAAGACCGCGTGAGGGCGGGCCGTTTTCGGGACGTCGCTCGGGACGGGTTGGGATAGAATCATAGATATTCCGTGCGACAACCTGAGCAGGAGGATTCTCCGATGCCGAAGTTCGTCATCGAGCGCGACATCCCTGGTGCCGGACGACTCTCGCCGCAGGAACTCCAGGCCATCTCGCAGAAGTCGTGTGGCGTCCTTCGTGGCATGGGCCCGCAGATTCAGTGGGTCGAGAGCTTCGTGACCGACGACAAGCTCTACTGTGTCTACATCGCACCGAACGAGGCTGCTGTTCGGGAGCACGCTCGACAGGGCGGGTTTCCCGCGAACCGGGTCTCGCAGGTCCGAACGATGATCGACCCGACGACGGCGGACTAGTCTTGTCGCTTCTGTGAATCAGCAAAGCCTGTGGTGGGTGGCATCGACGTCGTCTCGGCGCTCCTCGCCCACCTCCGGTGGGCGATGGGCCGGAGGCGTGGGACTGGGCGGCGGGTTGTGCTTCGGTTGAGAGAGGAGCCAGCGAGTCACGCCCGGTGGTGTCACGATCACGGGGCACCCGGGCAACCCTCACTCACCCCTCCAGCCCAACGCTGAGCCAGGCGTTGCGGGTTGTTGCGGTGCTCGGACAGGCTCCCCAGGGGGCGCGTTCGGCCGTACTCAGACGCGCTCCTAGCCGCAGACCTTACGCGTTCTCCTTCGCGAAACTAGTCGCGCTCCTTCCAGAGATGTCACCCTCCATCCGGAGCCTCCGCACCTCTCCCCGCAGCCGCCCCAACTCCTTACGTCCGACCAGCCGTCGTGCGTCGATCGCTGACGACTAGCCCCGGACGCCACGCCCGCCGCGCTCGGGAAGCCTCATCAGCGCGCCCTCGTAGTCGGGTATACTCCAGCCGGCCTGCCTCCGCGCTTGTTGGGGTCCGGCGAGAAGGTCGGTTCAGACCATGGAGTCGCTCATGAAATCCAGGTTCGTCGCTTTGGGGTTAGCCACAGTCATCTTCCTCGTTCTGGGACGGCCTGTCTCCGCGCAGGGACCCGGGAGCCGGCCGGGCGTTGGAGCAGGGACCCCTACCACGGTTGGGGCCAAGGCCGGCAAGGAGGCCGACCTGCTGCCGCCCGACCCTGTCGTGTCGCAGCACACGGGCAGGTTCAACGGGCAGACGATCGCCTACACGGCCGAGGTCGGCTGGATTCCCATCCGCGACGAGGGCAAGGTCGTCGCGAAGATGTGCTACACGGCGTACACGAAGAACGGCGTCACCGACCCGACCACGCGTCCGCTGATCATCTCGTTCAACGGCGGGCCCGGTACCGCGTCCGTCTGGATGCACCTTGGTTACACCGGGCCGCGTCGGGTGACCTACGATGACGAAGGGTTTCAGCAGCGGCCGCCGGCCGGGCTCGAGGACAACCCGCATTCCATCCTCGACACGGCCGACATCGTGTACATCGACCCCATCGGCACCGGCTTCAGCCGGATGGTCGAGGGTGAGGACGTGCACAAGTTCCACGGCAAGCTCGCCGACATCCAGTCGGTTGGCGACTTCGTTCTCGCGTTCGTCAACAAGAAGGACCGATGGGCGTCGCCGAAGTTCATCATCGGCGAGAGCTACGGGACCACGCGGGCCGCGGGGCTCGCGGCGTCGGTGCAGAGCCGCTTCCAGATGTACGTGAACGGCGTCATCCTCGTCTCGACCACCGAGCTCGACGTCCAACGCGGTCCCGAGGTGGACTTCGCCACGAGCTTGCCGACCAAGACGGCAACGGCGTGGTACCACACGCACCTCGTGCCCGACCTGCAGGCGAAGCCGCTCAGAACCGTGCTCGCCGAGGCGGAGACCTTCGCGATGGGTGACTACCTCACCGCCCTGGTGAAGGGGGATCACATCACCGACGCGGAGCGGGACGCGATCGCGACGAAGGTGGCGCGCTACACCGGGCTCAGCAAGGAGTTTGTACTGCACGCGAACCTGCGCGTGAGTTTCGACCGTCACTGGAAAGAACTGCTGCGGGACCGGCGGATGACGGTCGGCCGCCTCGATACGCGCTACCTTGGCATCGATCTGGATGCCGCGGGGGAGCGACCCGAGTACTCGCCGGAGATCGCGGACTGGAACGGCCCCTTCGGCGCGGCGATCAACAAGTACTTGAGGTCCGAGCTGAAGTACAACCCGGAGATCCGGTACTACATCTGGGGCAACGTACGCCCCTGGGCGCAGGATCCGCAGGCGAGCGTCGGCGACATGTTGCGCACCGCCATGCGCGACAACCCGTATCTCAAGGTGCTGGTGCAGGGTGGCTATTACGACGCGGCGTGCGACTACTTCAACGCGACGTACACGATGGAGCATCTCCAACCTGGTGGGGAGTTCAAGAACAGGTACCGCTTCGCCTGGTACGAGAGCGGCCACATGATGTACCTCCGCAAGGCCGACCTGAAGAACGCAAACGACGACCTGCGCAAGTTCATTGCCTGGGCTCTCGAGGGCGTGAACGACTATCCGCGGAAGGCGAAGTAGGACTGGCACGGGCAGGCGCCGCGGAGCGACCCGGGTCGACGCGGCGCCGGGACATTCGCGCTCACCGACCGGGTTCTTCGCGCACAGGCTGGCTCCGGGCCCATTCGCGGTCTGCGTCGTGCCATCGGCGTACTGAACGGCGAGCTCCCCGTTTCAATCTCTGGTGCGGCCGCCGTGGTACCTCGATTAGCGCGTCGAGCGTCGCAACAGCGGAGCAGGTACGCGCCCCTCCACCGTTCTTCGGCCCGACTCGTCGGAGGTCCCACGAGACCGTGGGCGTGATAGCACTCCGGCCCTTCGCCTGCGGCTTCCGTCGGCGGAAGCCCGCCCTCGAACGCCGATGTCTGCAGCGTGCGTAGGCCGCGCTCCGTCGCTCCGTGTCTGGCGACCCGCGCGTTCTCCGTCGTCAAGCGACGGTGCCTCCTGGGGCTGGTGGACGATGTCCCAACCGCGACGGTTTCGGCCAACGCGCCGCGTGGCCATGCGATCCGACGCCTTTGTGCCCGAAGCTGTTCTCGCCGAATGGCCAGCCGGAACGGCCGACGCGATGCTCTTGCGAACCGACAAGTGTCGCCTGTTTGCAATGACCTAGACCGTCACTTCTTCACCGGGAAGTAGATCGGTGCGAGAATTGGAGCTGAATATGAAAAAGCCCATGCCGGTGGAATCTGCCTCTGCATTGATCGACGAGAGGATCAAGGAACTGGCGGACTGGCGCGGGAAGACGCTCGCAAGAGTCCGCGAGATCATACACGAGGCAGACCCTCAGATCGTCGAAGAGTGGAAGTGGAGGGGGACTCCCGTTTGGTCCCACGGCGGCCTCGTCTGTACGGGAGAGACGTACAAGAACGTCGTCAAGATGACCTTTGCCAAGGGCGCCGCGTTGAAGGACCCGTCAGGGTTATTCAACTCCAGCCTCGACGGGAATGTCAGGCGCGCCATCGACATCCACGATGGCGACCAGGTCGATGAGGCGGCATTACAGGACCTCATCCGCGCCGCCGTGGCACTCAACCTCAAGGGCAAGAGCAAGCCGAAGCCCCGGTGAGCGAGGAGCAAGCGGGCCGACTAGCTTCATCGCGGCTTGCTCCCCCCAGAGGTGTGTCCAAGTCCACAACCTGGCTGCTCGGCCAACCTGCCAGGTCCGGGATTAACCTCCCGCAGGACAAGTCTGGGCTCGCCGGGACGGCCTCCAATCAACGTGCCGACTGGGGTCGCAGGCCGATTGCAGTTCCGCGTGCCCGGTCTGTCGAAGGGCACGCTGGTATCCTGTCCTCCTGGCGGACAGCAATGTGTTGTTCGCTACCTTCCCGCAGTGTCGAGGAGATGCGGCGGGATTCTGGTTCCCCTCGCCGGCCCAATCCCAGAGCACGCTCATGACCCACCATCGCCCGGCGTCGAACCACAGCAGGATGCTGTTGATACCCCGGGCGAAGGGCGCCTTGCCCAGCGCGTGAGTGCTGGCATACGCACTAACCACATGGGCCAGCCGACCAAACCGGAAAACCTCACGGCCGGTCTCGTATTCGTAGAAGTCCTCGTTCTCGACACGGGACCGCGCGTGCTCGATGAACTGCTCGGTCGAGAACACTGCCAAACCTGGCGTGGGCGGAGTCCCGGCCTGGCTGTCGGCGGGAAGCCCGCGCATCATCCGGGCCGAGGGGTGCATCAGGAAACGCTCGCGGGCCCAGTCCTTGGGGCCCGCCGGTCCGGAAATGACATCGTAAATGGCGCCAACGACCGCCTCGATCGACTCGACGTCCTTTTCGTAGGTCACAGCCGGCCTCCTTGGATGCGCATGGAGCTCGTCGGAACCGTCAGCCGTCCGGCCGTCACCTCGGGCTCCGGCGGCGGCGGGGGTCGCGTGACCCGGGAGACATATATGACAAGAACGGAGTGAAGGCAAGCGGTTCTGGAGGCGCTGGGAATGTCGGAGGGGCGCGCCCTCCGGACCTACATTCCGCACATCGCGTAGACGTTTTCGCGCAATTGGCTGAGCCTCACGTCCGGGCGTGATAGGCCGACAGCGGCACGTCCATCAGCTGCAGGACCTGGCGCTGGAGGTCGGTGAGATCGGGGCCGAGGACGCGCACGTCCTGCCCGGCGACGATCAGGACGTTGCGGGCCGCGTGGGTGAAGAGGCGGAAGACCTGCTCGGCGGTCGGCCGGGAGCACGTGCGCTCTTCGGGGTAGAGCGGGAGTTCGGTGAGGCCCGCGCGCTCCATGCCGCGTCGCAACTCGCGCTCCACGAGGGCCTGGATCCGGACAGCGCGACGGAGCCTCGCGCGTCCCGGGTCCGCCTCCGCACCGACACCTACAGCGCCGGGACCGGTCAGTCGAGCCGGCCGAGGTCGAACAGCGACGACCGCCAGAGCACTGGCACCGAGCCCTTGTAGCGTCGGTCCCCGCCGTAGGGATCGAAGATGAACCCGGCGTGCACGAGCTCTCGCGTCGCCAGTCCGAACCACTCGTGCCAGATCTGCGTGAAGAGCGACTCGAACGGCACGCCGTGCCTGGTCGCTGTCAGGGGCCCCAGGTCCCCGCGCATGGACCGGAAGTTGGCTTTCAGCCAGTCCGAGATGACCTGACGACTGAGTTCCAGGCTCCGATCAACGAGTGCCTTGTCGCTCTGGTCGAAAACCGGAACGAGCAAGCAGTACCGCCCATTCTCACCCTTCTCGACATACTGGATGCGCTCGAGCAGCAGTAGGTAGGCCCCAATCGTGTCGGGCCTGTTGATCCGTTCGGCCAGCTCGGCCTCCGTGCGCTGACCGGTCCGCAGCGCGAAGAGGATCGCCGCCACGTCGCGAGCGCGCTCGAACCCGAGGACATCCGCCAGGTCAGTGCCGAACGCCGTCTCGTGCATCAGCCCCACGGCCTGCGCCGCTTCGCGCACGGCTGGCACCATCACGGCGCCTGGGGTGTAGAGCAGGTCCGGAAAGTTCATTCGCGGGTCGCTGAACGGGTCCCCAAATGAGGAAAACGTGTAGTCGGCCGGCCTGTCCGCGAAGTTGTACTGGCCGGCAGGGAACGTGGAACTGCCCCAGTAGAACTCCTTGTGGGAATGATCGGGCACGTCTTCGGACGCCCAGAAGCTGTAATGCCAGGTAGGTCCCCGCACCAATATGGGCTTGCGGTAGCCGAGCTCCCGGGTGGTCCGCAGGCCGTCCCAGTTGAGCGAGAACCCGGCAATCAGGACGAACGCGATCTCCTCACGCGGGACCGTGCGGACGGAATAGCTGGAGAAGATTCGGTCGAAGTCCTTCCGCCGATTCAGGTACGCGTGCACGAGCAACGGCACGTAGCGCGCGCCAACCTGTGCGACCGCCCGGACGTCGGCCTCGTTGAAGTAGTTGAATGCGATGAATAGCCGGCCCTCCCGCTCGCTGACGAGTCCGAGTCGCAGGAGGTCTTCCACTGTGGCGGGTGTGCCCTTCAGTGCTTGACGGGCCCGGTCCGTTGGAATCGGCTCCCGTTCCATGCTGATGAGCAGCTGTTGAACCGCCGCTTGCTTGAAATAGGTGCCCGCGAGGTCTCTGGCGTCGGTCGGCAGCGTGCCGGCGTAACCGGACGAGAACTCGCGTTGATTCCTTGGGACCGGAGTCTGAGCGGACAACAGTGCCGACAACAGCACGGCGAGCAGTAAACCAGCTTCGGAGATCATCGGCGTCCGGCTCCTGTGGAGGTCGGGACGGGCAGCCACAGACAACGACCCATTCAGGAAGACGGCTCGCCCATCAGAAAGGTTTCCTCGTGTTCCGTCGCGCCCCGCTTGACGCCCTGCCAAGAGACCGGGTCGAGCCTTCGAAGGCGGATTCGACAGGGCGCTGCCACGTCGGCGAGCGCAGGTGGCCGTCCGACCGCCCCTGGTCTGCGCGGCATGACCCCGGAGGTCACCGTCGAAGACGAATCGCCAGGCGTCGGGCACCTCCCGCGTGTCCCCATCCGTTGGCACGGCGACCGTTGAGGACTGAGTCCTCTTCCGAGGCGTAGGGCGCGTGGTGCGGCGCACGGGAGGCCGCGGCCGAGCAGCTTCTGGAGCCGGCCCGCGCCCGCTGGCGACCCGTGCAGGCCGGTTGGGCCGCCACGGGCGCTCCCTCCGGGCCACATCGTGTGGGACGCGACAACCGTTAGGCCTTCACCCCTAATACCACAACGCCGGACCCGCCCGTTCCCGCCAGAGTTGCTCGAGGGCTGACAGGTCCTCTCGGATCTGCGCGTCGGTCATGTCGGGCGTGATCTCGAGTCGGTCCAGAATCTCGACGACGAACGCATCGGCGCCGGTACTGCTCGAAGTCCTTCCGCAGGCGGTGGTCCAGCGCGCCGGGAGAGCCGGAGTGCCTGGCAAATTCCACCTTGTTGGCGACGCTCGCCAGGTTGAGACTGGATCCGAGTAGCGCGCGGTTCGTGTGGCGATTCACGATCCGGAACACTCCGGCATCCGGCGCCGCCTGCTTGTACTGCGCCAGCAGTTCCTTCCGTCGAGCTCTCTCGTCTGGCATGAGTGCCCGCTCCCGGTTCCAAGCGTCAGGCTTCGAGGTGCGGTTCCCGAAAGGCCAAGCAGGGTATTCTCGCATACTCGCCCGGGAACTCCGGCCGCGGCGGGCAGCGTCACACGGACAGGCGTGGTCCTGGAATCTCCGCGCCGAAGATGCGGGCCCTGGCGATTGCGCCGCCCGCCGGCCACCCCGGGCGGGTGGCTGATGGTCGTGGTTGCCGGCGCCGACCCTGGATTTCGGCGGCGGCGTCACGATCCCCTCGCCGCCGTCGGCGACCGACGCGGACCTTCAGCCAGTGCCCGAACCGGGCTCGTTCGCGCTCATGGGTACGGGGCTGTTCTTCGCAGTGCGGCTCGTCCGTCGACGACGATTCTGACCCCCGCCCCACCCGTCCTGTCCGAGGGCCGCCAATCGGGGCGGCCCTTGGTCGTCTACTGGCAGCTCATCTCACCGAAGTGTCTCGAGTCGCGGCGCCAGCTCGCCCAACGGGCCAGGCTGGCAGGTCGCGTGATGCGGACGCACGCAAGCCTACCCGGAGCCTGACGGAGGCCATCGAACCGCTCGGTCAACTGGTGCTGTGCGGCGGGTGCCGCGAGCGCCGCGCGGGGCGGCACCCGCACCGATTTTGCAGGCGGCCTCGCCTGGCTACGCGGCCGGGCGGCGGAAGCACGCGTGCAACGCCCCCGTTTGCGTCACGGCGCGGGGCGCGGAGCCGTGCCGCCCAAGATGATCCGACTCGTGACGGCCGTCCGCCGGGCGCCTTCGAATTCGGCCAGGGCTTCCTTGAGGATGGCGAACGTGATGTACCAGCCGACGAGGATCAGGAGCGCGTACTTGGCGTAGTCGAAGATCCACTGGTCCTGAGGGTTGAGCCTCAGGATGTCGGCGTCCCAGAGGCCGTGCAGCACCACCGCAGTGAGCCAGCGCCGGACGACCGTAGGATGGGCCAGCATCGATATCTTGAACGGCCGGTCGCCCTTCACCTTCCAGAGTGCAGAACCGATCATGGCCGCCCAGATGACGTGGCCGCCGGGCGCCAGCAGGCCCCGCGTCGTGATGCTGTCCATCATCCAGCCCACGATCGTGTCCAGGTTCTGGCTCGCATCGGAGTACTTCATGAACGCCCGGAGGACGACGCGGAACGCGTAGCCGGAGGACTCGAACCCGGCGAACCCGGCGCCCACCGCAGCGCCGAAGAGGAAGCCGTTGGTCTGCCAGCGGTAGCGCGTCGCCCGGATCATCAGCAGCAGTGCCAGGCCCTTACCGGTTTCCTCGACGACTCCCGTCAGCAGCGAGGGCAACAGATCGCCAGTGCCCGCTGTCGAAATGATCCGGAACAGCACCATGGTCAGCGCCAGGCTGACCGTGCCGCCGAGGAGCACCATCTTGCCCGTCTGATAGATCGACACGTTGCGCGCCGAGTTCATCTCGAAGAAGAACACGACGGCGCCCAGGGGCACGATGAACGAGCCCACCACCATGAGGCCGGGCAGCGCCAGCGGGTTGCCAAACTCGGTCCACAGCAGGCGCAGGAGCAGGTAGGCGCCGAGCCCGCCGGCGAGGATCCGCCAGAACACAATCGGGCGCGGCCATCCCGACTCGATGTCCTCGAGCTCGGGGGTGGTCGACTCGGTGCCGACGATGAAGACCTTCTCGGGCTCCTTGACAGAAGTCTGACGGGCGAGGCCCGCCACCAGGATGTCCTTGACCGGGACGTCGTGGAGGGTGGGGAGGTCGGTCACCTCGCTGATCTTGGCGCCGATGTTGTTGAGCAGATGCCGTCGGGGCTGGGGATGGGGCGCGGGTGGGGCGGGCTTCGGGATGGGTGGCGGCGCTGCAGCACCTGGTGCCAGACCCGGCACCTGGCGGGCCGGGAGCCAGTCCGCGAACCCATCCTTCCACACCAGGGTGTTCGCCGTCAGCGTGCCGGAAGCGATCAGTTTTCGCAGTTCCTCAGCGCCGACCGGACCGTGGCTCTGACCTTGGATGACGTCAGTACCACGACTCTTCCATGGCCTCCCCCCTCAGCGTCTTCCGGCGTGGCGGATACCATAGCACGGAGTCCACCCGGCAGGGCGGGTGAGCCCGGGGCAATCCAGGACTGGGTCCGAGGGAATGTGTTGCGCGTCGGCGTCCAGCCTAGGACAATAACACGCTCGGTCCTGCCCGCCGGAGTCGGCTCTTCGGTCCTTTCAGAAGATGCCGCGTTGAACGGCAGACGGGTGGGATGGCGACCAGGTGGCCCGGCGCCGAGGTTCCCGGCGCGCGGCCGGCCGTGAACGACCGGTCCGATAGAACCCTGACCGGGTTCAGTGGCGGGGATCGATCATGCAGCCGCCGTTGTCCTTGCCTGATTTCCTCGTGATCGGGACGGCCAAGGCCGGCACGACGTCCCTGTACCGGTATCTCAAGACCCATCCCGAGGTGTACCTGAGCCCGATCAAGGAGCCCAAGTACTTCGCCTTTCCTGATACCCCACCCGTCTTCGTCGGCCCGCACCGGAACACGCCGGTTGTCTGGAGGCTCGAAGACTATCGGCGGCTCTTTGAATCGAGGCCCGGTGACTCCGTGGCCGGGGAAATGAGTCCTCAATACCTCTACGTTGAGTGCTCGCCCGGCGCGATTCGAACGCTCGTCCCGAACGTCAAGCTGGTCGCCATTCTCCGCGATCCGACGAACCGGGCCCACTCCCATTTCTGCCACAACCGCAGGGATGGAATTGAACCGCTCTCGGATTTCGCCGCAGCGCTCGCCGCCGAAGACCAGCGGATCGCCCAAGGCTGGTGGTCCAGTTTCCACTACCGGAATCGCGGCTACTATGCCCGGCAGCTCAAGCGGTACTTGGCCCTGTTTCCGCGCCAGCAAGTCCTCATCCAGCTGCACGACGACATGCTCGCCGACTGCCCCGCGGTGCTGAGGAAGATTTGCGCGTTCTTGGGGATCGATGAGGATCATGTCTTCGATACCCGCGAACGGGACAACGTCTCGATGGGTATCCCGCGCAGCCCCCTCCTCCGCCGCTTCTTCCGTTCGGCCGGGCCGGCCAAGAGCATGGTCCGCACCGTGCTCCCCGGGGGGACGCGATCGAGCCTGTTCCGTGTCCTCTCCCGGCTCGTCTTGGCTCCGAAACCGGAACTGCACCCGGAGGTGCGAGCCCGTCTGGTATCCGAGTTCACGGCGGACATCCTGGAACTGCAGGACATCGTCGAGCGAGATCTGTCCAGCTGGTTGCGGTGCTGACAGGCATCGAGGCCCACAACCGACGTCGTGGGTGGACCTCGGATCCGGCGACCGATCGGCGCCTCGGACACGGCTGGTTTCGCCTGTGACGGGGTGACCGGCAATACCTTTCGGCCCGGCGCCGCTCCCGCCGCTATCGGGGTTTGATCAGTTCACGCACGAGGCCGAGGCCGTAGGCGGCCATGATGGCCGTGAACAATGTGGCGTGCGAGGCCAGCTCCAGCGACCCCACTCCGAGGTCGCGTCGGGCGCGAGCCATCCCCCGCAGTCCGTGAACCCAGCGCCCCGCCGCGATGGGACCCGCCGCCAGCACGCCCCATCCCAGGGCGCCTGCCAGCGGCATCGTGGGGTCGGCCAGCCGAATGTCCACCGCGTTGCGCGCCATGTCACGACCCCAGAGCCGGAACTGCGCGCCGAGCGCGGCCCCGGCATGGGTGATGCGCAGCTCCGGCCGGTAGGGGAGGGCTTGGCCCATCCGCTGCAGGCCGCGAGACAACAACGCGGCGCCGGTTCCGTCCGACAAGGCCAGAGACGTGTCCGGCAGCGCCCGCGCCAGCAGGTCGCGGCGGATGACACAGTTGTCGTCCCACAAGAGGCCCACGGTGCCCGGCCAGTGGCGCAGGTACTCGGCGTGCATCGACAAGGCTTCGAACCGGTCCAGCCACCGTCCCTGTCCATGTCGGCCGAATCCGCTCGCGGCACCCAGGCCCGACGCCATGAGGGTCGCAGCGGTCTGCAGCCAGTCCGGATCCGCCGTGCAGTGTGATCCGAGAAACGCGACGGCATCGCCCCGGAGATCCGCCAAGTGCCGTCGCAGGATCACCGCCCACCCCACACGCCGAGGCTCGGCAATCAGTCGGACCCGGGGAGACTGTGCGGCCACGACCTCGCGGGTGCCGTCTTCCGAGGCGTCATCGAGGACCACGACCTCGTGTGCCGTGCCGGCGACCTGCGGGGCCAGCGACTGCAGGCACTCCGCAATCGTGCGCTCGTCGTTACGGGTGGTGACGACAACCGTGAGCATCTACAGATTCCCGTTGAGGATCCGGCAGATCTGGTCGCACGACCGCTTCTCGCGTCGTTGCGCCCGTGCCGCGGCACTGCGCCAGATCGCCCGCGGCGAGTCTCGGAGCGCATTCCCGATCGGCTCCAGGCCGTAGCACAGTCGGATGTTCCCGAACGGATCGACATGCATGGCCGACACCGGCCCCACGCAGACGACGTCGAGGATCGATTGCGGATCCTCGTAATAGGCGGCCATGCACTTCAGCTGCCAGCTGGGGTTGAACACCGGCGCGCCGGCTCGTTTCAGCGAGAGCAGTTCCACCAGCTGGGCCCGCAGCGTGTCGAGTGAGCGCACCCAGGCGGGATTGTCCTGGTACCAGTCCGGACGCGGCGCAGGCATGGCGGCGTGCCGGCCAAAGGCGTAGTGCGTCTCTGCCGGCGCGAGGGCTTGAAGCACCAGCCCTTGCATCCCGCGCTCCTGGACGAACCGGGCGAGGGCGACCAACTCGCCGACGTTGTCCTCCATGACCACCGACTCGATGGCGAGTTCAGGCGTCCGGAAGCTCCCCCACGCGTCGATCAGCTCCAGCGCGTGGCGGCCGCTGCCGGGCGCTTGGCGTGTCTTGTCGTGCACGGACTCGCGCAGGCTGTTCAACGAGATGATGAGCCGATTCAGCCCCAGGCGGCCCAGTTCCCGCAGGGTGTCCGGCGTGATGTTCCATCCGTTGGAAATCGCGACCGTGTAAAACCCCTCCGCCTTGGCGGATCCGAGAATCTCGAAGATGTCCGGGCGGGCGAACGGCTCGCCTCCGCCGATGGTCACCTCGTTCAGCAGCGGGAGGCGTCGCAGGCGCTGGAAGATGGTCTTCCATTCCGCGGCGGACAGTTCCTCCTGAGGACGGGCACCTTGCCACTTCAGGCACGTCGGGCAGCGGAAGTTGCAACGGTCCGTCACCGCCGCCTTGATGCGGAATGGCACCGTGGCCAGGTTGGCGCGGACGAGCGTCCGCTTGAGGTGCTGAGCCGCGTCTCCGAGCCGATGCTTGACACCGGCACTCGAGCGGCGCAGCCCCTTCATCAGGAGCGTGCTCACCAGCATAGTCGTCGCTTCGCTTCGCCGCTCTTGTAGAGCAGGCCGCCGCACACCAACAGGGAGAAGAGCAGAACCCGATGCCCGGGTCGGTAGCGCGGGTTCCGGGCGCAGAGTCGCCACAGTTCCCACCGACGGGCCATGTCCAGCGGCGAATAGCCGTTGTACCGCGCCGGGCGCGTGTTGCTGGCGCCGTACACGAACATCTTCCGCAGGGCCTGGCGCGTGGTGCGGACGCCCAGATGGGTGACGCACATCGACGGCCAGACGACCACCCGGTCGCTCGGGTCGTGCTGCATCACGCGATGGACGTAGGCGGTGTCGGCGGCGCGCTCCCACTCGTCGAACATCCCGACACGCCGGAAGACATCCGCCCGGACGATCATGTTGCTGCACATCCCGAAGGCGAAGCGTGCCGGCAGCCTGCTCAGGACGCGCTCCAACTTGGCATCCTCGTAGTCCTGGAGGAGCCGAACTCCCAGCGAACTCCCAGGCGGGCACACGCGTCGGCCGACGGCCACCGCTGCCCCCGTGGTTTCCATGGCCTCCTGCGCCCGCTCCAGCCAGTCGGGCTCGGGGACACAGTCTGCATCCGTGAAGGCGAGGAACCGGCCCGCCGCCCTCAGGGCTGCGGTGTTCCGCGCCGCATACGGCCCCAGCTTGCCCTCGCGAATCACCGTGACGCCGGCCCCGTCCCGGATGCCAGCGGTCGTGCCATCCGTGGAGTCGTTGTCAACGAACAGCAGCTCGTACCGCGTGCGGTCGATGGACTGGTGCTGCAGCGCCTCACTGCACGCGACGATGTGCGACGCCTCGTTCCGGTACGGCACGATCACCGAAAACACGACCGGCTCGTCCACCGATCTGTACCCTCCAGCCTTCCTGGCATGTCCGGCCGGGTCGAGAGGAGCGCCAGCGGGCTTCAGGTCAGGGGCCCCGCCTCCGGCCTCCCACGCCCTCGGCTGTCGTCGTGTTCGCGCGTCCTGCGGCGAGCGGGCGTTCGTCCAGCTCACGCGCGAGCATCCCCTTGCTGCGCGGCCCCGGACGACGGCACTGAGCCCGCGCCCCTCGACGCCACGGGCCGAGGGAGTCCAGTCTGTGGCCGGACGGGGCCACGCTCCGCGTCGCGCGTCTGGACGCGGGGCTCGAGTCTTGGCGCCCGCGACTACCAACCGCCCACGTTTCAGCGGGCAGTCCCGGGTGGCGTCCCGGCCGCAGACTCCTCGTACCGCGTGCCTTTGATCCGCTCGGCTGGATCGGAAGCCGTGCGGTCCAGGAACGTGATCACCTCGGCGATTGTCCGCGCCAGGGGCAGGCCGTACACCTCGGCGAACGCCCGTTCGTACGGCGTGCCGCGACCCACCGCCTCGAACACGCGTCCCATCCTCTGGACGGCGTCGGGAATCACCTTCCGAACCCGGAGATACTCGACGAAGAAGAGCCCCATGAGCTCCATGTTGGGCTCCTTCTTCGATCGCGCCTCATCGGTCAGGATGGTCTTCGCCTCGGCGGTCGTGAGGGCCATGATCGTCCGGCCCTCCCTGGCGATCGTCTTGTGGCGGTCATAGCCGAGATGATCAGCGTAGGTCCTGATTCATCATCTGTCCGTGGCCTTCGACGAAGTACTGCGGCACCGAAACCTTGTTGCCCATCGCGTAAAAGGCCTGGAGATGCCCCAGTTCGTGGGCGAACGTCCCGTTGACCCCCTCATCGCTCAGGAGGTCCAGTCGCACGGTAAACGAGCCGTGCGTGGACGAGCCAGCTGCGAAAGCCCTCGTCGTGGGGTGGTCGCGCTTCATCCGCTCGGCGCTGACCAGATGCACGGTGAGCGGGCGCTGCATGGCGGCCGGATCCGTCCACCGCATGAAGCTCAGGTCGAAGTTCCAGGCGTCCTTGACCTGTTTCGCAACCGTCTTCGCCTGCTCCACCGTCGCGTCATCCGGCGTCACGACCTGCACGAGACCGCTCCGAACGAGGACGCGGTCCCCGGTGGCGCCGGCGTTCACGGTGACCAGGAGCACGATGGGAGCCAGCGCACGCAGGAACCCGGGGAAGGCCTGGCGCAACGACATCTGCCCAACCCGTGTCATCAGATCCCCCGGAAAACGGCCGCGACTGCGCACGATTCGACAGGGACCCGAGGGGCGCTGCACCGGGCTGCGCCTCCGATCCACGGCGGCACAGCGGCCGGCGGCCCGAGTGTCTCCCGTTTGCCTGAGCAACTGAGGCGGGAATCTGCACGACCGTCCACGGCGCGTTCCCCTGTTCTCATTCCGAGCGCTTCCGCCGCGCGGCGGCATTCGAGCCGCCCAGTCCGGGGACGTGGGCGTCCAGTCGGCCTCGGAGCGAGGCCAGCAGACGCCGGCTGCCACACCGAGCACGACCTGGCGCCCGTAGTCCGACCTTTCCCGACACCGATCCGCCGGCGCGAGGGTCGAATGGAGGGCCGACGATAACACGCCGGCTCAGCCGGCGTCCAGATTGGCGGCCAAGGCGCCCTTATGTGCGACCGCCACGTGGGAATCCCGCACCCTGTCACTCGGCCGGCTGCTCGATGAGTATGGGCCGGGCCAGGGCGTGGCGCCTGGCGTGAGACCCTACGCGCGGTGTCGCCGACCAAACGGCGGCGGCTGGTTCGGGGAGACGGTCCTGGCACGCTCGGTCGGCGTGCTCCCGTGGCACGCTTGACTGGGGGCGCCTCCTGCGCCAGCATCCGCACATGCGAAGCTCCGACGTTCGGTTGATCGCGTTTGGCATCGTGTTCTGCGGAGTGGCCTTGCCCCAGGCGCAAGCGCCCGCGAGACGTGCGCTCACGAGCGACGACGTCTACCTTGTGCAGGAGGTCGGGTCCCCCCGCTGTTCGCCGGATGGCCGCTGGGTGGCGTACACGGTCACGACCGTCGACCGCGAGGCGGACGAGCGGCGCACATCCATCTGGATGGTGAGCTGGGACGGCACCGAGGACGTGCGCCTCACCCATGGGCCGGGCTCGGAGACGTTCCCGCGCTGGAGTCCGGACGGCCGGTACGTCTCCTTCATCACCTCCCGGCCGCGCGACGCGAAGGCGCAGGTCTGGGTGCTCGACCGGCGCGGGGGCGAGGCGCGACAGCTCACGACACTGAAAGGCGATGTCAGCGCCTACGAGTGGTCGCCGGACGGGAAGAAGCTGGTACTCGTGTCGCAGGGGGAGGCTGACGCTGACCTGACGCGAGGGACGGCGTCGACGCCGACACCGCCGAAGCCGGTCGTGATTGACGACTATCACTTCAAGGCGGACGTGGAGGGGTATCTCACCGGAGCGTCTCGGACACACCTCTGGCTGTTCGACGTCGAGAGCGGGAAGGCCGAGCCCCTGGCTCCTGACCGCCGCTTCGACGACCGCGAGCCGGCTTGGTCCCCGGACGGCAGGCGCATCGCCTACATCGGCGCACACGACGAGGAGGCCGAGCGCTCAGGCAAGGCTGACATCTTCGTCGTCGACGCACGCTCCGGCGCGACGCCGCGCAGGCTCGCGACCGCGTACGAGCCGGGCAATCTCGCGTGGAGCCCGGACGGGCGGCTTCTCGCATTCCTGCAGCGTGCCGAGCCGAAGTTGTCGGCCTACGCCCAACCCCGGCTGGCGGTGATCGCCGCGGAGGGTGGAACGCCCCGCGTGCTGGCCGAACAGCTCGACCGCGGGGTCTCGGCGC
Organism: uncultured Acidobacteriota bacterium; assembly: GCA_963701315.1. GTDB lineage: Bacteria > Acidobacteriota > Vicinamibacteria > Vicinamibacterales > Fen-181 > FEN-299. The sequence goes on from OY969603.1 coordinate 454,988, forward strand.
CGGAGTTCATGGCCGACTCCTCCTCGATCGTCGCGCTCGTCGCCGACGACCGCTCGCAGTACCCCGCGCGCGTCCCGGTCTTCGGCGGTCCGGTCGCGCGCCTCGTTGAGGGCCGTCTCGTGGTCTCGGACCAGTCGCGAGGCGGCGATCACATCGCGCTCACCGCCGCCACCGACACCGCAGCCCCTGAGGTCTTCGCGCTGGAAGGGGGCCGGCTGCGGAAGCTGACGTCGCACAACGACGCCCTCCTGGCCGAGGTGCAGCTGGGGGCGGTGGAGGACACGAGCTTCACGAGCAAGGACGGCACCGAGATCCACGGGCTGCTGGTCAAACCGCCGTCCTACGTGCCCGGACGCCGGTATCCCACGGTCCTGTGGATCCACGGCGGTCCAAACTTCCAGGACGACCACGGCTTGCTCTTCGACCTCTACCCCCTCCAGTTCGAACGCCAGATGCTCGCCGCCCGCGGCTACGTCGTGCTGGCGGTGAACTACCGCGGCAGCAGCGGGCGGGGTGAGGCATTCTCTCGGAGCATTGCTGGAGACTGGGGCAACAAGGAGGTCGCGGACCTGCTGGCCGGTGTGGACGATGCCGTGCGGCGAGGCATCGCCGATCCCGATCGCCTCGGCATCGGGGGGTGGAGCTACGGCGGCATCCTGACCGACTACACGATCGCCAGCGACGGGCGCTTCAAGGTCGCCACGGCCGGGGCCGGGAGCGCGAACCAGATTTCCATGTACGGGAGCGACAGGTACGTCCTCCAGTACGACAACGAGATCGGGCCGCCCTGGCGAAGCCAGGAGTCATGGATCAAGGTGTCGTACCCGTTCTTCCACGCCGAACGCATCCACACGCCCACGCTCTTCCTCGGCGGCGAGCGAGACTTCAACGTGCCGATCATCGGCAGCGAGCAGATGTACCAGGCGCTGCGTACGCTCCGGATTCCGACCCAGTTGGTGGTCTATCCCGGGCAGTACCACCTGCTGACCCGGCCCAGCTTCATCCACGACCGCATGAACCGCTGGCTCGCGTGGTTCGACCAGTACCTCAAGCCGGACCGGTAGGAGGGCGCCGTAACCTCACGGGGGGGCGGCGAACGGCGCCGCCCATCCGTGTCACTCGATTCGCAGCCGAGATTTCATCAAGACGACCACGTAGGGATTCCACGTGGACAGGACGTAGTAGAGGTTCAGCTCGGACCCTCGCACCGTGGTCCAACGCTCCACGACATACGGCGCATAGGTGCCGCCGTGTACGGCCTCCGGATTCGCCTGTCCCTTTCCGATGACCGGTCCGGCGAGCCCGTCGGGCGGTTGCCGGTCCGGCACGTGGATGAAGGTCCCGACCGCGCCGTCGCGCACGGCGTTGAAGACCACCTGTGGTTCGCTCCACGGTCCCCACGGCGCCGGGGCGAAGGAGAACAGGACCCCCGCGCCGGCGGGCGGCCGGCTGTCGTAGGTCATCAACCACACGCCGAGGTCCCGGCACCACGTCACCGACAGGTCCCCCATCGTGCCGTTGCGGACGATGGGCGTGGCGTCAGCTTCCCTCTCGCTCCACACGGGCGCCCCAGCCGCGTCAAGGCCGGCGAAGTAGCGGGTTCCCCGGCCCGTTTCGAACTGGCTGGCAGGGACGATGGACAAGTACGCGTCGCTCTGGCGGTAGGGCCCGGTGCCCCAGATGAAGAGGTACGGGCCGCCAGGTGGCAGGCCGGGGATCGGTGCAGGCGCCGCATGAATGGACATCTTCACAAAGTGCCCGGCCGGCAGCCGGGAAATCGTCCGCAGCGGCTCGAACCTCGCGGGAGGCGTGAACCGTGTGAGCACCGACCGATCGGTTGACCGGTCCCCCGCGGTGTTCGTCGAGACGACGACGTACATCTGCCCACCGAGGCTGATTCCCGCCACGGGAGTTTGAAATGCGCCCATGCTGATGCCAGGCGGCTGGATCGTCAGGTAGTCGCGGCCGACGGTCAGAAAGTCGAGGCGGACGCCCGATTCGGGATCACGCACGTCGGTGGTGGCGATCGTATCCAGCGCGCGGTCCAGGCGACCCACCGTGTCGCCGAAGAGGAAGTAGACCCGCCCGTCGTGCTCAAACGAGTTGCCCAAGTCCGTCCCTTCGATGCCGTAGCGCGCGACCGTGCGGCTGAGCGTCGGCTGATGCCGCTGCTTGTCCCACTCACCGAGGAGCTGCTGGACCTTGACTGTCGAACCCGGCACGTAGCGAAGCGCCCGGCCCACGCTTGGGCGGGGCTCCTGAATGGACCGGGGCGAGCCCGTGCCCGTCACGCCACCTGGAGCCTGGGCTGCCGCCCGGTCCAGCAGGCGAGAGGGTTGGCTGGCGGTCAGGGAAACATCCGTGTCGAGGCCGTTCGGCGGGCCGTCGGGCGACGCCGGGTTGACGGAGTCAGGCCCCGGCGGGTTCCGCGGCTGGACTGTTCGCAGGGCCGACGGCGTCCCGACCACACGGAGAGCAACATGACGCTCGGGCCCCGGATCACCGGTAATCGGCGGCGCGGCGGCAAATGCCGCGAGGGACGCGATGGCGCCCCCTGACACGACGGCGACGAAGACGCGCGTGTGCATGAGCGATGACCTCGATCCGATGACCCCGATGCCCGACCTTTCCTCGGTGCGGGCCACTTGGGCGAGGACACTCCCCACGCCGATCGGGTGCACTCCCGTCTGACGGTGGGGGCGAAGACGTGCGTGGCGACCGGGAAGGGGAGGAGAAGTCGGAGTGCATTCTAGGCCGCGCTGTCCCCACGCGACAAGCCGAAAGGACAGCCGTGGAGCTGGATTCGTCGGGGCGACCGGCGAACGCGGCTGCTGTTCTTCCGCCCGACACAACGGACGGCGTCTCGCGGGACGACCTCCGCCGCCAGTGGGCTGGGACGACGTTGGGTCTCTCGGCCCTCAGCGTTCTCCGGACGCCTGCGCCGACGCCAATCGCCCGCCCCGACCTTCTTCGAGATCGTCGCGGACATCGTCCGCGGTAGGTTGGCTCGATGAGGGCTTCGCGCGGCTGCGCTATAATCCCGCCGGCCTTTTGCATTTCGTTGGGGTCGTCCGTGCCACGTTCGGGACGTCGTCGAGGCAGACGGCAAGGCCCTGCCCGACCGGGCGGGGTCGACTCGAGACGTTGCTGGCGAGTCCAACCTGGCAGGTGGCCAGGTGCAGGCCTGCCGGCCGAGACGCTCGAGAAGGTCATCTGCCCGCCGAATGTGTCGTTTGAAGGGCAGTCCCGGTATTCGGACGACCACCGGCTCACGCCGGGTCCCGGGGTGCCCAGGTCCAGGCAGGCAATGACTGCGCCTCCCAAGCGGGCGGGTCATCGTTCAGGAGGGTGAACGGCGCCGGCCAGGGTGCCCCGGCGTCTCAGACGGCCGGGGTCAGGCACTGGACGGACCAACGAGCCCGGGGGAGGGGATGCGGCAGACGGCCGATGTCGTGATCGTCGGTGGTGGGTGCATGGGGGCGAGTGCCGCCTACCATCTCGCCCGGCTCGGGATCACCGACATCGTGCTGCTCGAGCGCGAGCAGGTTCTCGGCACCGGGTCGACTGGCCGGAACGCGGGCGGCGTACGGCACCAGTTCTCCAGCGAGGCGAACGTGCGCCTTTCGCTCGAGTCGATCCGGCTCATCCGACACTTCGCCGAAGAGGTCGGCGGCGAGGTGGACTTCCGCCAGGACGGGTACCTCTTCCTGCTCAACACGGCGAAGAGCGTCGCCCAGTTCGCCTTGCAGGCGGCAATGCAGCGGCGCCTGGGTGTCTCGGTGGACCTGCTGCCGCCCGAGCGGGCGGCCGCGCTCGCGCCGGGCTTGAACGTCGATGGCGTGCTCGGCGCGAGTTTCTGCGCGGACGACGGCATTGCCGACCCGCACGGCGTGACCCAGGGCTTCGCGGCGGCGGCGCGACGGATGGGTGTGGAGATTCGCTGCGGCACCGAGGCGACAGGGATCGACGTCGTCAACGGACGGGTGACGGCCGTTCGAACCGCCGCTGGCACGATCTCGACGCCTGTGGTCGTCAACGCGGCAGGACCCTACGCGGGCCACCTTGGCGCGATGGCCGGCGTAACCGTACCGGTCGTGCCGCAGCGGCGGCACATCTTCATCGCGGAACCATCCGAGCGCGGCGCGTGGGAACGGTCACCGCTCCCGGTGCCCCCGTCACGCATCATGGTCATCGACTTCGAGACCACGTTCTACTTCCACCGGGAGGGGGCCGGCGTGCTGTTCGGCATGGCCGATCGGGACGAGCGGCCTGGCTTCGACCTCACGGTGAACTGGCCCGTGCTCGAGCGCGTCTACGAGGTGGCGTCGCGCCGTCTGCCGGCGCTCGTCGAGGCCGGTATTGCCCACGCCTGGGCGGGGCTGTACGAAATGTCGCCCGACGGCCTGCCGTTCATCGGCCCCCATCCGAACCTGGGCGGGTTCTTTCTGATTGCCGGCTTCAGCGGTCACGGCTTCCAGCACTCGCCGGCTGCCGGCCGCGTGCTCGCCGACCTGATCGCCGGCCGGGATCCGGGATTCGATGTCCGGCCGTTCTCGATCGGACGGCTGGAGGAAGGCGCCGAGCTTGGCGAACGGTACGTGGTGTAGGCTTGTCGCGGCGGGGTGGGGCCGAGGGTTGCCCCCGTTGGCCCCGTGCGGGGCCACGATTCTCCGCTGGAGTCCTGCCGTCGTCGGCGGCGAGGACGGTGCACCCGGTCCGAGGCGAAACGAGGGAAAGGAGGAGCGGTGTATTCCCTTCTCGCGCTGATCCTGGCGTGCGTGTTTCTGTTCGTACTCGTCCTGTCGGTCATCATCTTCCTGCCCTTCTATTTCACGATGATTCGCCCGGCCCGCGAGAGGAGGAAGCTCCTCGAACAGGGAAGACCGGGGACGGGCCTCATCCGGACTGTCCGCGACACGGGCGTCACGATCAGAGGTCAGTACCAAGTCAGGCTCAACCTCGAGATCAGCCCTGGCGACGGCTCACCCGTCTTCGAAGCCACCATCAAGGCCCTCGTCCCCCGGATCGATCCCGGCCGCTACAAGGCTGGGCAGGAAATTCGGGTGATGTACGATCCCGCGACCAACGCGGTGGTCGTGGATGACCGTCCGGCGTAGAGTCGACTCGGGACGCCCGGCGTGAACCGGGGGCAGCCCGCGCGGGAGGCACGACCGCTGGCGCGTACGCCTCATCCGTCGCCCGGTCACCCTGACCCGGAAGCCCGGGCAGGTCCGTGCCGGGCGTGCCATCGGCGCGCCGATTGGCTGGTCCACCACAGTCGGCCACCTGTCCGGCCGTGCATCGGGTCGCCGCGTGCGGCCCGCCCTGCCTCTCCAGCCGGAAACGATTGCTTGACACCAGCGCACGGTTGTCGGAGCATGCCCCTCCGTAGGCGCCCCCTACACAGTTGAGCCGCGAACCCCGGTGCCGTCACTGGTGTGGGCAGGAGTGTGAGATGCCGCGTGTGTCCACGTCGTCTCCCGCGGCGCTCGCCTCAATCCTCATGGACGGCAGTCGGGACGCGATCTTCCTGACGACTCGCACAGGCCGGATCAGGGAGGCCAGCGCGGCAGCGGAGCGGCTCTACGGCTACACCCGACTGGAACTGCTGCGCCTGAACGTGCGAGACCTCTGGCGCCCGACCGCCGATGACGAGTGGGCCCGACAGATGCCGAGCACCGACCGGGTCGGGACCCTGCTCGCGACGACGCACCGGCGGAAGGACGGCTCCACGTTTCCGGTCGAGGTCAGCTGGCGCAACGCCACGGTCGGGGGTGCCCGCCTGCGGCTGTTCTTCGTCCGCGACCTGACCGGGCGACTTACAGGGACAGGGGCGTACCACGACACGGCGAACGACCTCGGCGAGGCTCAGCGTCTCGCGGAGGGTGCTGGCGACCACGCGCGGGCAGAGGAGGCGCTGCGTGCAAGCGAACGGCGATTCCGGGCCGCGTTCAAGACCGGAACCGACGTGTACGAGCTGACCGGTCGTGATGACGGACGCCTGGTCGACGTCAACGATCAGTTCGAGGCGCTGTATGGATACACCCGTGGCGAGGCGCTCGGGAGGACCTCGCTGGAGCTGGGCCTCTGGGCGCATCCGGCGACGCGGCAGGAGATGCTGGCCGAGCTGGCCGCCGAGGGGGCGGTGCGCAACTGGCTGGTGACCGCCAGACGGAAGAACGGCGAGACGTTTCCCGTGCTCTACTCGGTGACCGAACTGGAGGGCACGCGGCCGCCGCTCCTGCTCTGCGTGATCCGGGACGTGACCGAGGTCGAGCGGGCCGAGCGGCTCCTCCGGGATCAGCACGAGCGCCTCCGCCACCTCACGGACCATCTGCAGCTGGCGACGACGTCGGCGAACTTGGGGACCTGGGACTGGGATGTCGGGAGCGGGCGCCTCGAGTGGTCGCCGCAGATGTACGGACTGTTCGGGCTCGATCCGGCCCTCCACGCCACCACCCTGGTGGATGGCTGGAAGGCGGCGGTGCACCCCGAGGACCGCCAACAGATACAGACCGCCCTGGCCGACGCGCTGAAGCACGACGGCGACTTGGCCCATGAGTACCGCATCGTCGGGCTCGACGGCCAGGTGCGGTGGATCTACGCCACGGGCCGCGCCGCACGCGACGGCAGCGGGTCGGTCCGCATGACCGGCGTCTGCCTGGATATCACCGAGCGCAAACGAGCGGAGGACGCGCTCCTGACCCGCGAACAGGAGTACCGGAGCCTGTTCGAGTCGATGCATACCGGCATGGTGGTGCTGGAGGTGATCGTCGACGCGAGCGGCCGGCCGATCGACCACCGCCTCGTGCAGGCCAACGCGGAGTTCGAGGCCCAGACCGGCCTGAAACGCGAGGAGCAGATCGGCCGCACCTCGGCGGAGCTGGGGTTCTCCTGGCCGCCGGACGTGGCCCACCGGTACTACGATCTGGCCCTGCACGGCGGTCAACTGGTCTTCGAACGATTCAACGAGTCCCTGCACCGGTGGTACGACGTTCGCGCCTACTCGCCTCGGCGGGGCCAGTGGGCCATTCTCTTTCACGACATCACGGACGCACACGGCCGCCAGGCGGCCTTGGAGGAGAGCGAGAAACGCTACCGCCGACTCTTTGGCGAGATGATCGACGGCTGGGCCCTGCATGAAATCTGCTACGACGAGACGGGCCGGCCGGTCGACTACGTCACGCTGGACGTCAATCCTGCCTTCGCGGCGGCACTGGGTACCCCGCGCACGGCCGTGGTCGGCCACCGGGCGAGCGAGTTCCTGCCGGCCGAGGAGCTCGACCACTGGCTCGGCATCTTCGGTCCCGTCGTCCTGACGGGACAGTCGGCTCCGTACCGGATGTACTCTCCGCTCAATCACAAACACTTCGTGGGGACGGCCTACTGCCCGGAGCCCCACCGCTTTGCGGTCACCTTCGCGGACGATACGGCCCGCGCGGCGGCGGAGGAGAGACTGCGCGAGAGCGAGGTCCGGTACCGCACGGTGTTCGATCAGAGCGGCGACCACCTCCTGCTCCTGAAGCCTGACCCGGATGGGTGGCCGGTCATCGCCGACCTGAACCCGGCTGCCCAGCGCGGCCTCGGCTACACGCGCGAGGAGCTCGTTGGTCGCTCCGTCAGGGCGATCGATTCGGACACCAGCGCGGCCGTGAACGCGGACCGCGTTCGTGGTTTGTTGACGGGGGGCGAGTCCGCGTTCGAGACGCAGCACCAGCGCAAGGACGGCACGCTGCTCGATGTCGAGGCGCGCGTCACCCCCGTCCGGATCGGCAACGAGGAGCTGTGGTTGAGCGTCGAGCGCGACATCACGGAACGCAAGCGCGCCGATCGGGCGCTACGGGCAAGCGAGGCGAGATTCCGGGCGGTCGTTGAGAACAGCCACGACGGGATCTTCTTCACCGACGCCAGCGGCGTCATCACCTACCGCGGTCCTTCCTTCGAAGCCATCAGCGGCTACACCAACGAGGAACGCGCCGGATGCAACGTCCTCGACCTGCTCCATCCAGGTGACGCGGCGACTGGCCCTGTGCGCGCGGCGTGGGCCGAGCTGCTGGCCCATCCGGGGGCGCACCGACGCCTCTGCTGCCGGGTTCGCCACAAGGACGGGCGGTGGCGACGGGTGGAGATCTCGCTCGAGAACCTCCTGGACACGCCCGACGTTGGGGCCGTGGTCGGGACCACACGCGACGTGACTGAGCGCCTCGAGGCGGAGGGAACACTCCGCGCGTCCGAAGAGAAGTTCCGGGCGATCTTCCTGCGCGCTGGCGACCCGATGTTCATCCACGACATCGAGGGTCGCTGCCTGGACGTGAACGACGCGGCTTGCGAGACACTCGGGTACTCGCGCGAAGAGCTGCTGGCGAAACTGCCACTGGATCTGGAGAGCGGCGCCCGTACGCTGCTCCCGGCGCCGAGCGAACCCGAGGGTGCCGGCGTCGATCTGCACGAGACGGTCTACCGCTGCAAGGACGGCAGGGCCCTGACGGTCGAGGTCTCGGTGCGGACGATCAACTACGGGGGCATGCCGAGCCTCCTCAGCGTCGCGCGCGACATCAGCGAACGCAAACAGGTCGAGCAGGCCCTGCGCGAGAGCGAAGAGCGGTTCCGGAAGACCTTCGAGAGCAGCCCGTCCGCGACCAGCCTCATCAGGGAACGGGACCTGTGCCTGCTCGATGCCAACGATCGCGCGCTGGCGTTGACGGGCTACACACGCGACGAGGTGGTCGGGAAGCGTGGTCTGCCGCCCGGATTCATGGACGTATCGGCCCTGAACGAGGTCCGTCGGGCGCGGGGGTCGGACGAGCGGGTGCGGGATGTTGCCGTCACGGTGAAGCGGAAGGACGGGACCCCGGTCGAAGTGCTCTTGTCCCAGGAAGTGGTGACCGTCGCCGGCGACCGGTGCGTTCTCTCGCAGTTCACCGACATGACGGAAATCCGCCGGCTCCAGCAGCAGTTCCTCCACGCGCAGAAGATGGAGGCCATCGGTCGACTGGCGGGCGGTATCGCGCACGATTTCAACAACATGCTGGGAGTGATCCTCGGACACACCGAACTCGCGCTCCTGCACTTCGCCCCGGAGCATCCCATGCGGGTCGACCTGGAAGAGGTTCGATCCGCCGCCCAGCGGTCGGCCAGCCTCACGCGGCAACTGCTGGCCTTCGCGCGCAAGCAGCCGGTTCGCCCGCGCACGCTGGAGGTGAACGAGACCATCGCGGGCATGCTGAACATGCTGGAACGGCTGATCGGTGAGGAGATCGAGTTGCGCTGGCAACCGGGTCACGCCGTCGGATCGGTGCACGTGGACCCGGCACAGCTGGACCAGGTGCTCGCGAACCTCGCCGTCAACGCCCGGGACGCGATCCCCGGGGTGGGTCGCATCACGATCGAAACCGCCCCCGTGCAGGTGACCGAACAGGATCGCCGCTCCGGTGACCTCGTCCCCGGAGACTATGTCCGCCTGTCGGTCAGTGACACGGGCACGGGCATGTCGAAGGAGGTGCTGGCGAACGCGTTTGAGCCGTTCTTCACGACCAAGGAGGAAGGGAAGGCACTGGCTTGGGCCTGTCCACCGTGTACGGCATCGTGACGCAGAATGCCGGCCGCATCACCCGGGAAAGTCAGCCGGGGGGCGGCACCACGGTAAGCATCTACCTGCCGCGCGTCGCCGATCCGTCGATGGAGGCCCCGACGCGATCGGCGGACCGAGCGGGGGACGGCACCGAGACGATTCTTCTCGTCGAAGACGAAGCGCAGCTCCGGCGCCTTGCGGAACGGGTCCTGACCCGGCGGGGTTACCGCGTGCGCGCGGCGGGGAGCCCCCAGGACGCGCTCGCGATCCTGCGGCTGCACGGGGCCATCGACCTGCTCCTCACCGATGTCATCCTGCCGGGCATGAACGGCAAAGAGCTTGCCCTGGAGGTCCAGCGGACGCAGGCCGGCGTGAAGTGTCTGTTCATGTCCGGATACACGGCTGACGCCATCGTCCAGTGGGGAGTGTTCGAAGACGGCCTCTGTTTCCTGGAGAAGCCGTTCTCACCCGACAAACTGGCTGCGGCCGTGCGCGAGGCGCTGGATGGCAAGGCGCCGCGCGGCTGACGGCACCCGGCGTCGCCGGGGCAGTCGCTGTCGGTCAGGCTCGACCCTCGGGCAGCGAGGGCGTAGGCATGGCGGGAAGGCGAGGCGAAGGATGCTTACCTCTCCGCAAGCGGATGACGCGGACCATCCATCACCGGCGATCCGCGCCGGGCAGACCGACAACCCCTTGGTGCACAGTTTGCGGGCTGGGCGCCCGCGGGCCCGGCGGTGCGACTCTACTCGTGCGGCGGCTTCGCGGGATCGAGCGGCGGGGGTGCCACGAGCTTCCAATAGGCCCGGTCGGCCTTTGTCAGGGCGTCTCTTCCCTCGGCGAGTGCTGTGGCTGCCGTGGCGAGCGCGAACTTGGCCTGAGCAGCAGCGCCCTGGCCTTGCGTCTCCAGGTTGCCCAAGATGTGCGCTTTCGCCTCGGACCCGCCGAGAGTGGCCGGTACCGCCCCCATGAGGGTCGTGATCTCGTCGGTCTTGTCCTGCATCGCGGCCCACAGCTCGAGGTTCGTGACCGCCCTCTCGAATCGACGCTGCACCACGGTGTAGGCGGCCAGCACATCCTTCTGGGGTCGCGACGTGACGAACGGCCGAGCCGTCTTGACCTCCGCGGCCAGCGCCGAGACCGCCCGGCTGAAGTGGGTCATGGCGTTGACGGTCAGGAGGTTGGCCTGCGCGGCGGCGCCCGCGAGCTTGCCCGCCCGATGGACCGCCGCGAGCGGGTCGGAGGGTTGCGCCCACGTCAAGGTTCCCGACAGGGCAGTGACCAACAGACCGCATTGCAGAGCTTTCACGGCCTGCCTCCTCGAGTAGACGACCGATCGAACGCTACGCCAGAGGGGGATGGCTGTCAAACAGAGCAGCAGGACAGAACGCCACCGAATCGGCAAACGCCTCCCGCGGGTCCAGCCGCCGGCCCGCCACCGGCGCAGGTTCGGCCTCGCGGGCGCCGTTACGGGAGCGTCGATCGTGTCTCGCCAACGTCGGGCGGGACCTCGAGAGCCAGGTGTTCCGGCCTGGCCGAACGGCTGTTCTCGCGGGCAACGTTGCCGATCGTGATACGCGCCGGCATCCGGCTACCGGAAGATGAACCCCTTCCCGAGCGGATCAGAAGGGTCGAAGCAGAAGCGGTTCTCGCCGGTGATCCACGCCTGTCCCGATACCTCCGGCACGACAGCCGCGTACGGGCCGAATGTCGTGGTCTCGACGACCGCGACCTCCATGCACGTCCCGAGAATGCTCTCGATCGTGATCCGCTCGCCGAACGCGAGTTCGCCCTTCGCGTGGTGGATGGCTGCGCGACCGCTGACGCCCGACCCTGTGGGGGACCGGTCGACCTCGCCTTCGGCGAACACGCAGACGTTCCGGGTGTGGTGAGAGGGGTCCGCCGGGTTGCCGATGAAGATCGTGCCGTACAGGAAGCTCAGATCCGCCTCGAAGGGATGCTGCACGGGGAAGCTCGCCATGACGGCCCGCTTGATGGCGCGGCCCCAATCGATGATCTGGTGATAGTGTGCGGCATCCAGCAGCAGCCCGAGTGGCCTGGCGTCGACGTAGGCGTAGAACGCCCCGCCGTAGGCCAAGTCGAACGTCACCCTGCCGATGGCCGGAACGTCCACGACCTGGTCGGCCGCCGCGAGAAACGACGGGACATTGCGGAAGGACACGGAGGAGACGCGGCCCGTAGCCTGATCGCGGTGGCCCACCGCCGTTACCCGTCCGGGTGGGGCGTCGATGCGGACCACCGGACTGAGCCCGTCTCGCGGCAGGAGCCCGGTGTCGAGCACGAGCGTCACCAGCGCGATCATCGCGTGCCCGCACATCGTGCTGTAGCCCTCGTTGTGCAGGAAGAAGGTGCCGAAATCGCCGTCGCTGGTCGTCGGCTCAGTGATCACGGCGCCGTACATGTCGGCGTGCCCGCGCGGCTCCCACATCGTTCCGGTGCGGATGTAGTCGAAGTGATCCCTGAAGTAGCGGCGCTTGTCGAGAATCGTCGCGCCCGGAATCGGGGGCAGGCCATCGAGGAAGACCCGGAGCGGCTCGCCACCGGTGTGCAGATCGACCGTACGTAGCGTGAGCCAGCCGCTGGGGGGGCGCCAGTTCCACCGGCGGGTGATGAGGTTCGACATGGGAGAGATGCTAGCAGAAGGCCGGCCCCGGTCGCAGACGGCCGCCCGGACGCCGGGCTAGCGACTCAGGCCCGTGCGCTTGCGACGCGCGTTCCACCGCCAGGCGGCGTAGGCAGGCCACCCTGAGGCGACCAGGCCGACGCCGATGAGTGACTCCGCCGGTCGCTCGACCAGGGAGTTGAGCACAATCAGCAGGCAGATGACGATGAACGCGGCGGGCATCCACGGATAGCCCCAGGCGCGGTAGGGGCGGGGCAGGTCCGGGCGCCGGTACCGGAGCACGAACACCGCCGCCGCGGTCGCCGCGTGAAAGAGGGTCACCGCGAAGATGACGCACGTGTACAGCTGGTCGTAGGTGCCCGAGAGCGTCAGCACGATTGCCCAGGCCCCCTGGGCCAGGACTGACGCGCTCGGCGTGCGGTATCGCGGGTGCACCCGGGCGAGCGCCGAGAAGAAGACCCCGTCTTCCGCCATGGGCAGGTAGATGCGGGAGGCCCACAGAATCGTCGACGAGATGCATCCGAAGGCCGACACCAGCACGGCCAGGGAGACGAGCCGCGCGCCGGTCGGTCCGAACAACACGGCGGCGGCGGTCTCGGCGATCCGTCCCGTCGCAGCCATGCCGGCAATGGGCAGGGCGCGCAGGTAGGCCAGGTTCATCAGCAGGTAGAGCAACGTGACGCCGAGCGTTCCCAGGATGAGGCCGTGGGGCAGCGTGCGGGAGGGATTCCGCATCTCGCCGGCGGAGGCCGTCGCCCCGTACCACCCCTCGAATCCCCAGAAGACCGCGATCATGGCGACGCCGAGCGCCGTGAGCAGGTGCCCCTCCGGCATGGGCGCGACGAGAGCGGCACCGAGCGATCGGGGTGCCGGCACGAGCATCCCGATGATCGCCAGACCGACGATGGCCCCGATCTTCACCGCGGTCACCACGTTCTGCACGACTGCGGCCGACTTGACCCCCGCGTAGTTCACCACCGTGAGCAGGGCAATCACCGAGGCGCCGGAGAGCTGGCCGGCGCTGATGGCGACGTGCCACGGTCCGATCGGCAGCACGAGTAGGATGTGGGAGTTCGAGAGCGTCGGGACGAATACGCCGAGGTATTCACCGAACCCGACGGCGAGCGCCGCAATCCCGCCTGCATTCGAGATCGTGAAGGCCGCCCAGCCAAAGAGGAACCCCCAGACCGGACCGTACGCCTCCTTGAGGAAGTGGTACTGCCCGCCGGCCCGGGGGAACATCGCCCCGAGTTCCCCGTAGCTGAGCGCACCTGCCAGGGTGACCAAACCGCCGACGAACCACACCGCCAGAATGAGCCCGCCGTGGGGCAGCACCTTGGCGATGTCGCCCGTCGTGATGAAGATCCCGGTGCCGAGGACCGACCCGATCGTGATGAGCGTCGCATCCCAGGTGCCGAGTGCCCGCACGAGGGTGGGCCGGGTTTCCGCGTCGGAGCCGACGGCGTCAGTCACCCCGATCCTCCCTCACGTCTCCGCCGCCTCGTCCGTCGACCGACTGGCTGCCCGCGTGCGGCGGGCACGACCGGTTCACGGCGACACTGGTGTGGCGCCACCAGTCAGGACGCGGGCCTTGAGCAGCCCCGTGGCTCTGTGACGACCCGAACGCTCCCGCGGCCCGGCCCTCGCCGCTCACTTGACCCAGGAGGGGGGCGTCCACGCTGCGGTGTCGAACAGGGAGTCGGCGAGATTCGGGTTGACCTTCCAGTCGAAGTAGACCTCGCGGAAGGTCTCCTTGCCGTCGGTGAGGAACACGACGACGGTGGACAACCAGCCCCTGCCGAGCGGTTCGTACTTCGTGAAGCGGATGTCCGACACGGCGCCGGTCGGGTTCTTCTGGACCAGCCGCACAAACAGCGACCGTTCCTTCTCGACCCAGAACTGGTGGCTGGTGAGGTCCCCGGCCGCGGCGCCGACGACCCAGACCGCGTGGCCGTCCCACGTGTCGTCCCGAATCTTCGACAGGTCGAACCCCTCGGTTTCGAGCAGCTTGATGGTGGTCTCCGGCGACTGGCCGTACACGTCGAACCCGAGGACCAGCAGGAGGTTGGGATTCCGGGTGCGGCCGGTCAGCGTGCCCTTCTCGAACACGGCACGCATTTCGTCACGGTAGATGACGGTCCGAGACGGCGATTCGATCGGGCCGACGTCGATCCGAAGCCGGCCCGGGATCTTCAGGGCTTCCCACATGTCCGGCGTGGGCCGCCCGTCCGTGTACAGGACGTGCTGCACGAAGGTGAGGGTCGGGTACCAGGAACCCGCGTACTTGTCGTGCATGACGCGGATGAGGTCCCGACCGTCGCGCGGCTGTGCCACGGCGAGCGACGGGGCGAACGAGCAGATCACGAGCGCGGCGAGCGCGGAGCGGACAGCTAACCGCATGGAACCTCCTGGTGGTTCATGATACGTCGACCCTTCTGGTTCACGACGCGAGCGTGATTTTCACCGGGATTCGAGGTTTCAATTCCAGGGCGACCCGGTCGCCCGTGCGAAGCACGGTGGCCGGTCGGTCCGCCTGGTCGAGGGCGCGGATCGAGACGAGTTGGTGCCGAAAGGCGCCAGGCAGCGTCCAGTCGCGCCGGGCGCCGTTTCGGCTATAGGCGTAGATCGACCTGCCGCGGGGGATGAATCGGTCATAGTCGTCCGCAATGAGCACGTCGCCGTGCGTGACCAGCAGGCGACGGTTGTCGCGCCTGACCAGGGTCGTCACGCCGTCCGAAAAGCGGAGCCGGGCCTCCTCCGGACCGACGTGGCACACGGTCAGCTCGCGTTCCAGGTAGAAGTGATAGAGCAGCGTGCCCAGGTAGATGCCGTCCAACAGGCGCGTCCAGGCACCGCTCGTGTCGAAATCTCTGCCGTCCTCGCGGAAGATGACATCCCAGTTGATGGAGCTGCCGAGCCCCCAACCCCAGAGCGACGGGGGTGAGCCGCGGCCACCAGACAGCATCCGGCCGTGCCGCAGCTGGACGAGGTCGCGGGGGAGGCCGACGTGCAGGACCCCGCTGGCCAGCCCCGCCCACTCCGTCCCTTGCGAATCCATCGACTCGATGGTCACATCGATCCCGCGCGACTTGAAGAACTCGAGGATCGGCTTGACGCCGCACTCCAGCTCTTCGACCGGCCCGATCAACCCGTCGGGTTCCCAGCTCCAGTTCATGTCGCGAAAGGCGTCCAAGTGGATGGCCCCCTCGAGCGGAACGGTCCGCATCATGGCTGCCAGCCGCTCGAAGACTCTGCCGCTCTCGACATCCTTCGTGTGGGTGATGTGGTACGACATCGTGTCGTTGAACCTCTCCCACCGCATCAGGGCGCCGTCCGGCTGGCGGCCGATCACGCTCTGGTCCCAGCCGGGGTGGCCCGGGTAGGAGTCGTCCAGGTTGATGTGGTAGCTCAGGACCGTGTTCAGGCGGGTCTTGGCTCGTTCGTGGAGCTGCCACAGCTCATCGCGCGATCCGAGCCTCTCATTGATCCTGTCGAGGGAGGGATAGCCGCTGTCGTGCCCGTCGTACTGCCATCCCACGAGGTAGACGACCTGGGGCAGCCCGTCCGTGTACCGGTGCACCCGTTCGATGATCTCGCCGGCCTCCGAGAACGTGGTCGTCGTTCCCTGGGGGTCGCCGCAGTAGATCTTGTACCAGATGGCGTTGCGATGGGTGGGCCACGGGAGCGGCAACTGCCGGTTGGCCCAGAGCTGGAAATCGCTCGCGTCGATCCGTCCGTCCCCGTTCAGGTCGGGCAAGAACGCGATCTGCGCGCGCATCGGCTCGACCCAGCGACGGCGGACGCGAGGCTGATAGGGGCCGGGCGACACCGTGAACCGGGCTGTACCACCCCCCCGCGTGACCTGGTTCCGGAGGGGCAGATACCGCCCGTTCGAGAGCACCGTCGCGCACACCTTGGCCGGCTGGTAGGCGCAACAATAGAGGCACGGCCTCGGTTCCCCGTCTGGCGGCAGGTCGGCGATGGCGCGTTCCTGGATCGCGGGCGTCCACAGCCCCCGGCCCACCTCCTCGTTCCATCCCTTCTGCTGCCATTCCTCCCGCCAGACGACGAGGCCGGGCGCCTCGCACGTCAGCAGGGGCAGGCGCTGCCACTCGATGCGCTCCACCGCCCGGCGGGGATCGGACACCACCGCGAACTCCAAGCTCACCGCGTAGCCGTGCAACTGGTAGTCGCAGCGGATCGCGAAGAGGTCGGCCAAGGAGAGCAGGTCGTAGCCGATCCGCCCCGGGAGGCCGCTGCGATCCACCCGGACCTCCCACTCCTGCCACGGGACGGGACGTCCGTTGACCACGAACAGCCCGTCCTCGGTCGCGCCGCCGAACCGCATCTGGCTCGGCAGATGAACGTACGCGCGAGGCACTGGCCGGTCGGCGAACAGCTCGACCCGAAGGGTCTCGTTCCGCAGGACCACCTCGCCTTCGCGCCAGGAGGCGTCCTCATCGGGTTTCGGAGCGGGCAACCCGGCGGCAGCCGCCGAGGTGTCCACGGGACGGCCGCGCCAGAAGGCGGTCGAGGTGGCCGCCAGGGTTCGCCCGATGAAGTGTCGTCGGTTCATGGCAACGTGAGGCCGATGGCGCCACACGGCAGGTGGGACGCGGGCGCCCGTCTGTCCGCAGCCGGCTCACCGGCCCGCGGTGTTCAGGTTGTATTTCATGACCGCCGCGTGACGGCCGCCCTTTTCACGCTCGAGATCGTAGGCGTCTCCGAGCGGCCCGCGGCTTCGAGCCTGCACGGCGCCGATGGCCGACCGGTCGTCATCGTCGAGCAGCAGGCCGGAGGCGGCGCACGTGTCACGCAGATGGCCGTGGTGACGCGCGCCGGCAATCACGCCGGCGACGCCGGGTTGATCGAGTACCCAGCGCAGAGCGACCGTTCCGACCCCCACGCCGTGCTTGCGGGCGATGCGCGCGAGCGCGGCGATCAGGTCCTGGAAGAGCGCCCAGCCGCCGAAGTCCTCGATGATCAGGCGGTACTTGACCAGCGACCGGTTCTCGAGCGGTCCGTCGGGCGCGGGCGTGCCGACGTAGCGTGGCGAGAGGAACCCGCCGGCCAGCGCGCCGTAGCAGAGCATCGGGATGCCGTGGGCGCGGCAGAACTCGGCCATGCCGTGGTGCGGCCGGCGATCGAGCACCGAATACTGCAGCTGGATCGACGCGACCGGAATGCCCGCCCCGAGCAGGGCGCGCAGGCGCGCCACGTCGAAGTTGGTCACCCCGATGTGGCGGATCTTGCCCTCCACGCGCAGGTCGTTCAGCCAGCCGGCCACTTCGACGAACCGGGGCACGTCGTAGTCCCACCAGTGGAACTGCACGAGATCGAGCCGCTCCACGCCGAGGCGGGACAACGACCGGTCAATCCCGCGCACCGCGTCGGCCCGGCTGAAGGTGGCCAGCGCAGTCAGGTCGGGCACGAACTTGGTGTGCACCTGGAGGTCGCTCGCGCGCGTGGTGCCGTGGCGCTCGAGGTAGCGCCGCCGGAAGGCGCCAATCAGCTCCTCGACGCCGGTGTAGATGTCCGCGCAGTCGAACGTGGTGATGCCGGCCTCGACGAAGCGGAACATGTCGTCGATCGCACCTTCGCGATCGATGACTCCGTGGCCGCCCGCCAGCTGCCACCCTCCCTTGAGCAGACGCGAGATCGAATAGCCTGGTGCGAGGTCGATGCGCGGAACCGGGGTTGGGGAGGTCATCACGTCTTCCTGGTCGGGGCTCGGCGTCCGGCGGTCCGGGCGGGACCAGCCGGGAGCGGAACGCGGGTGGTGGCCGAGTGACGAAACACCCGCCGTCGCAGGCGGGTGATGCGGAACCTGGCGCCGCAGTGGGGGTCGGGACAGGCGACCTCCGCATCGGTGGACATCCAGTCGTGCGGGTGCGTGGGGCGCTGCTTGGCGGGCAGCAGCGGCAGCAGCGCCGCGAGCGCATAGATCGAGAACGACTGGCCCGGCGGCAGCGAGAGCCGCTCGCCGGACAGCTCGAACGAGTCGCCCGCCTCGTGGCCGCAGACCATCGGGCGATCCCCGGCCATGACCTCCACGCGGAGGTCATAGAGCGTGAAGGTGTCGTCGCGACGCCGTTTCATGATCAGGTAATATAGCCGGTCAATCCGCTCCCGCGATCGACAATCCACCATGAGCCACGCCACTCCCGCCTCGCCGGACGCGTCCCGCCTGACCTTCCGCGGGGGCCTGGCCGGCGCGTTCGTGCCGTTCGTCGTGTTCCTGAGCGGCGTCGGCTGGCTCGGCCTTTCGGGGGCGCCGGACGAGCGCGGGTTCTGGCCGATTCTGGTGGCGGCGCTGGCGGTCGGGTTGATCCTGGCCCACGACCGGCGGCGCTTCATCGACACCATGCTCGCGGGCATGGCGCGGCCCCTGGTGATGCTCATGGTGATGGCCTGGTCGCTGGCCGGCGTCCTCTCGGCGCTTCTCGGCGCGAGCGGTTTCATCCAGGCCCTGGTGTGGATTGCGCGCGGGCTGGGCCTCGCGGGCGGCGGCTACGTGGCGGGTGCCTTCGTGATCTGCGCCGTCGTGGCCACGTCCACCGGCACGAGCCTCGGCACGATCCTCATCTGCGGCCCCTTGCTCTATCCCGCCGGCGGCGGCATCGGGGCCGCTCCGGCGATGCTCATCGGCGCCATCCTGGCCGGCGCCACGTTCGGCGACAGCATCTCGCCCATCTCGGATACCACCATCGCCTCGGCGGGCACCCAGGGCGCCGACATCGGCGGCGTGGTGCGGGCCCGCCTGAAGTACGTGCTGCCGGCCGGCCTGGTGATGTTCGTCGTGGCCGTCCTGCTCGGTGGGTCGGGGCAGGCGGCCCTGCCAGTCGCGGCGTCGGCCACGCCCGGGGACCCGCGCGGGTTGCCCATGGTGATCGTGCCGGCGGTGGTCATTGGCCTGCTGCTCTCGCGGCGGCACCTGCTCGAGGGGCTCGTGGCGGGCTCGCTCGTCGCCCTGGCGGTCGGTCTGCCACTCGGCCTGATCCGCCCGGACCAGCTCCTACGGATCGACGCCAGCAGCTTTGCCGCGCGAAGCCTGGTCATCGACGGCATCGAACGGAGCCTGGGGGTCGTGATGTTCACGCTGCTGCTCGTTGGCCTGGTCGCGACGGTCGAGGCGACGGGCGCGCTCGCGCGGCTGGTCGAGGTCGTGCGCGGGCGTGCGGCGAGCCGTCGGTCGGCCGAGACGTGGATTGTGACGGCAGTGACTGGGGCCGTGTTGCTGACGACGCATAGCGTCGTGGCGATTCTCACGGTGGGGGAGTTTGCGCGGGAGACGGGGATGCGAGTGGGGATCGGCCCTTACCGGCGCGCGAACCTGCTCGACGTGACGGTGTGCACGTGGCCCTTCACACTGCCGTACTTCCTGCCGGCGATCCTCGCGGCGAACGCGACGGCGGCGGGCGCGCCGTTCGGCATGCCCCGCGTGTCCCCGCTCGCCACCGGCGCCCACAACATCTACTCGTGGGCGTTGCTGGGAATGGTGGCGCTCGCCGTTGCGGCCGGGTACGGCCGGAGCGAGGGCCCCGCCGACCCGGAACGCGCCTAGACGGCAGGCCCACCGTCGGTGGCGCGCGGGTCGCCGGCTGACGCGGCCAGGTCCTCTGGCCGAATGGGGAGTCGTCGAATCCGCTTGCCCGTCGCGGCGAAGATCGCGTTGGCCACCGCCGCTGCGACGGGGGCCGTGGCCGGCTCACCCGTGCCGGTCGGCGGCGCCGAGCTCTCCACGATATGCGTCTCGACGAGCGGCGCCTCGTCGATGCGGATGACCGGGAACGAATCGAAGTTGCTCTGCTCGACCTGCCCGTTGCGGACCGTGATCGCCCCTTTGAGCGCCGCCGACAGGCCGTAGATCGTGCCGCTTTCCATCTGGGCCGCCACGATGTTCGGGTTGATGACGCGTCCGCAGTCCACGGCCGTCACGACCCGGTGGACGCGGATCTTGCCACCCTTCTCGACCGAGACCTCGGCGATTTGAGCCACGTACGTCTGGAAGCCGTAGATCGCGGCCAAGCCGAGATGGTGACCCGGGGCCGGGCTCTTGCCCCAGCCGGCGCTGGCGGCCACCCGTTCGAGGACGGCGCGGAAGCGCGTCGTATCGAGGGCCGTCGCTGAATCGGGCGGGACGCGGCGCGGCATCTCGAGCAGCGCCAGGCGAAACGCCAGCGGGTCCTTCCCGGCGGCGTGCGCCAGCTCGTCGACGAAACTCTCGACGGCAAAGCCATTGATGGAGTGCTCCACCGAGCGCCAGAACCACACCGGGACGGCGCACTTGGCGGCCTGATACTCCATGCGGATGTTCGGGATGTCGTAGGCCAGATCCTGGGCTCCGCTAATCTCGGTACCCTCTGGACCCCGGCCGCCGAAGTACATCGCCGCGATTGAGGTCGAGATCATCCGGTCGAACCACGCCACGGGTCGCCCGTCCGCGTCGAGGGCCCCCTCGAACGCGTGGTAGGCGGACTGGCGGTAGAAATCGTGCTGGATGTCGTCCTCCCGCGTCCACACCAGCTTGACCGGCGCCTTCGCCGCCTTCGAGACCAGCGCCGCCTCGGCGACGAAATCCGACAGCGCGCGCCGACCGAAGCCGCCGCCGAGCAGCGTCGTGTGCACCGTGACCTTGGACGCCGGCAGGCCGGCGATGGCGGCGATGACGGTCTGGGCCCCCTGGGGCGACTGGCTCGGCACCCACGCCTCGGCCGAGTCGGCCCGGACCGCCACGGTGCAGTTCATCGGTTCCATGGTCGCGTGCGCCTGAAAGGGCAGTTCGTAGACGGCCCGGATCGTGCGCGCGCCCGAGGCGAGCGCTTTCAGCGCGTCGCCATCGTTGCGGACGACCTTGCCCGGCGTCCGGGCCAATTCGGCAAACTGCGCCCGCAGCGATTCGGTGCTCTCGGCGGCGTTGGGGCCGGAGTCCCAGTCGACAACGAGGGCATTCCGGCCGCTGATGGCCGCCCACGTGCTGGTGGCCACCACGGCGATGCCTCCCGGGCTGTGCGCGTCGTCGGAGGGAGGGATTTCGAAGACGTCGCGGACGCCGGCCACGGCCCGGGCCTTCGCGGCGTCGAAGCGACGGGCCTTGCCGCCGATGGTCGGGCAGCGGGCCACCACGGCGTAGAGCATGCCCGGGACGCTCGTGTCGATCCCGAAGCGCGCCGATCCATCCACCTTCGACGGAATGTCGGCCCGCATCACGGGCGTGCCAATGAGGGTGAAGTGCGCCGGGTCCTTGAGCGTCAGGGTCTTGGGGTCCGGCACCGGCAACTTGGACGCGGCGCCCACGAGGGCGCCGTACTCCGCCCGTCGGCCCGACGCCGCATGCAACACGACGCCCTGGGAGGTCGTGCAGGTCGCCGGGTCGACCCGCCAGCCGGCGGCGGCCGCCGCCACCAGCATCTGACGTGCCGCCGCACCGGCTTCGCGGAGCATCGTGAACGAGGTGCGGACGCTCGTGCTGCCCCCGGTGCCGTGGTTGTAGATGGCCGCGTTGGTCAGCGCTTGCTCCACGTGCACGCGGTTCCACGGAATGTCGAGCTCTTCGGCGAGAATCATCGGCAGGGCCGTCATCACGCCTTGACCCATCTCGGACTTGGCCAGCACGAGCGTCACCGTGCCATCGGTGGCGACGCGGAC
This sequence comes from uncultured Acidobacteriota bacterium, assembly GCA_963701315.1. Classification (GTDB taxonomy): domain Bacteria; phylum Acidobacteriota; class Vicinamibacteria; order Vicinamibacterales; family Fen-181; genus FEN-299. Next base: position 476,848 of record OY969603.1, read on the forward strand.
CCACGCATCAAACGGACTGGTCGGGGTCGGGGCGGCGGCGCGAGTCTGCGCATCCGCGGTCCAGTCCGACAGGCGGAAGCCGATGACGAGCGCGGCGCCGGCCGCCGAGCCGGTGCGCAAGAACGTGCGCCGCGAGACGGCCACGCGAGGCGGGCGGGGCGTCATCGGGCACCTCCCTTCGTCGCCGCGGCGTTGTGGATCGCCCGGCGAATCCGCTGGTAGGTGCCGCAGCGGCAGATGTGACCCGCGAGGGCCTCGTCGATGTCGGCGTCTGTCGGGGCAGGCTTGGTGGAGAGCAAGTCGGCGGCGGTCATCAGCATGCCCGACTGGCAGTAGCCGCACTGCGGGACCTGTTCGGCGATCCAGGCTCGCTGGAGCGGGTGGCTGCGATCGGTCGACAGGCCCTCGATGGTCGTAATGCGTTGGCCGGTCACGCTACTGACGGGTGTGACGCAGGAACGGGTCGCGCGGCCATCCACGTGCACCGTGCAGGCACCGCACAGCGCCATGCCGCAGCCGAACTTGGTTCCGGTAAGGCCGAGCGTGTCGCGCAGAACCCACAGAAGCGGGGTATCGGCGTCGACGTCGGCGAGGTGTTTCTGGCCGTTGACGATCAGCGTCAGTGAGGGCATAGGGGGCTCTCGGCCGCGGGTGCGGCAACCGGTGGTACTGGCAGCGGATCGCGTCGATCTTAAGGGACCAGGTCCTGAATTGCCAGTGCCTTCACGACCTCGAGCGCTAGCGGGTGTGTAACCAGCTCGACCGCTCGATGGGTGGTCGATCCGTGCACTGCGTTCCGGAGCCACGCGGAGAGCCGCTGGGGCGCCACGGTGAATCACGTGGGCGCGGCGAGGTTGGGTGGCGTGCGTGACCCGAGGCTACCGGCCGGCCGGGCGGCGGCAGTACAATCCGGGCCGCGGCGGCTGCGGAGCCTGCCGGCGACCCCGCAGGGCCGTCGCCGACCACCAACACCGGAAGGACTCCTATGACCTTCTCCCGCAGCCTTGTCTTGCTGGGCGCGCTGGTCCTCTCGGCGGGGGGCGCAGTGTCGCAGGCTCCCCCGAGGATGTCTGCCGACGAGCGGGCGGCCGCCACCCCCACCCACGACGACACCTGGTGGAAGCACGCGGTCGTGTACGAGATCTACCCCCGCTCGTTTCAGGACTCGAACGGCGATGGCATCGGTGACCTGAACGGCATCACCGCACGGCTGGACTACCTGCAGGAGCTCGGCGTGGACGCGATCTGGATCGCGCCGATGTATCCGTCGCCCCAGGTCGACTTCGGCTATGACGTGTCGGACTACCTCAACGTCGATCCGCAGTACGGCACCCTGGCGGACATGGACCGCCTGATCGCCGAGGCGACGAAGCGACACATCCGGGTGTGCCTGGACTGGGTGCTGAACCACACCTCGGACAAGCACCAGTGGTTCCTCGACGCGGCCAGCTCCCGGCTCAACCCGAAACACGACTGGTACGTGTGGAACGACGGCAAGCCGGCCAGCGACCCGGCGGCGACGCCGTACCAGAAGCGGTACGTGCACGACGGGAGGATCCCGCCGAACAACTGGGAATCGCTGTTTGGCGGAACCGCGTGGCAGTGGTCGCCCTCCACGGGGCAGTTCTACTACCACAAGTTCTACGTGCAGCAGCCGGACCTGAACTGGCGGAATCCCGAGGTCGAGCGGGCGATGTTCGACGGCATGCGGTTCTGGATGGACCGCGGCATCGCGGGCTTCCGCCTGGATGCCGTGCCGACGCTGTTCGAGGATCCGGCGCTGCGCAACGAACCGGAGATCGGCGGGACCAACAGCCAGGGCGACCCGAACCTGAGGCACGTCTACACGGACAACCTGCCGGACGTGCACGGCGTGATCCGCCGCATGCGTCGGATGGTGGACCAGTACCCGGCCAATCGGGTGCTGATCGGCGAGACCTACCTGCCGGACACGCGGGAACTGGACCGGTGGTACGGCGGCGCCGCTCGCGACGAGCTGCAGCTGCCGATGAACATGCTGGTGGGGTTCAGGGGGGACAAGGCGACGCTGGACGCCACGGTCGTGCGCCGGTATCTCACCGAGGTGGAGACGCAGGTGCACGGCTCGCAGCCGTTGCTCGTGTTCGACAACCACGACAGCGTGCGCAGCCACGACCGGTACGGCGACGGCGTACACGACGCCCAGATCGATCGAGTGATCGCGACGCTGCTGCTGACGGTGCGGGCGACGGTGCTTCTCTACTACGGCGAAGAGCTGGGGATGTCGACGACCACGCCGACGCGCGTTGAGGACGTGAAGGACCCGATCGGCATCACGGGGTGGCCCAAGGAGAAGGGCCGGGACGGCGAACGGACGCCCATGCAGTGGGACGCGAGCAACCCGCAGGCCGGGTTCAGCGCGAACCCGAAGCCGTGGCTGCCCGTGCCGCCGACCTACACGACCGTGAACGTGGCCGCGGAGGAGAAGGACCCGCACTCATTGTTGCACTGGTACGAGACGCTGATCGGGTTGCGACGCCGGCTGCCCGCGCTGCACGACGGCGGCCTCGTCATGCTGGATGCGGCGAACCCGCACGTGCTCTCGTACGTGCGAACCGCGCCGCCCGGGGCGAAGCCCGTGGTGGTGGCGCTGAACATGACGGCAACACGTCAGACCGTCCACCTCGACTTGGCGGATGCCGGCGTCGGTGGTGGGGCCGTCACGACGGTGTTGACCAACGAGCCGCTGCTGGTTTCGGTGACCTCGGTGACGGCCCTTACGCTGCCTCCGTTTGCGTCCTACGTGGCGGAGGTGCGCTAGACAATCGGGAGGGCGCCCCGGACGCGAAGCGCGGCCCGTGCTGCGGGGCGTGGCCGGCGGGCCGCCCCCGGCCCGGGCGTCCCCCTAAGCCTCGCTGTGGGTGCGATCAGCGGCTGTCTCGGCGGCTGGACGCCGGGCGGCCCGACGGTGGCCCAGCCACGCCTGCATCTGCTCCATGTAGATGTAGAAGATGGGCGTCACGTAGAGCGTCAAGGTCTGCGAGACCACCAGCCCCCCGACCACGGCCAAGCCCAGCGGCCGCCGCGCCTCCGACCCGGCGCCCATCCCGAGGGCGATCGGCAACGTCCCCATCAGCGCGGCCATCGTCGTCATCATGATCGGCCGGAAGCGGATCCGGCACGCCTCGTAGATCGCCTCGGCGGCGGGGAGTCCCTCCCGGCGACGCTCGACCGCGAAGTCGACCATCATGATGCCGTTCTTCTTGACGAGCCCCACCAGCATGATGACGCCCACGAAGGCGTAGATGTTCAGGTCGTGCTTGAAGACCAGGAGCGTCAGCAGTGCCCCGAAGCCCGCCGACGGCAGGCCCGAGAGAATGGTCAGGGGGTGGATGAAGTTCTCGTAGAGGATGCCGAGCACGACGTAGATCACGAAGATCGCCAGCGCCAGGACCCAGCCCAGCCCGACCATCGACTCCTGGAACGCCTGCGCGGTGCCCTGGAACGAGCCGGCGACTGTTCCTGGCAGCGTCTCGCGGGCCGCGGCCTGCACCTGCGCGACTGCGTCGCCCAGCGCCACGCCCGGGCGGAGGTTGAACGACAGGGTCACCGACGGCAGCTGGCCGGTGTGGTTGACGGAGAGGGGGCCGACGGTCTCCTTCGTCCGGACCACCGCGGACAGCGGAACCAGCTGGTTGGTTGCCGACTGCACATAGAGCAGGGAGAGCGACGCCGGGTCGTGCTGGAACTCCGGCGCGACCTGCAGGATGACCAGGTACTCGTCCTCGGGGGCATAGATCTGCGACACCTGCCGCATCCCGTAGGCCGACTGCAGTGCCAGCTCGACCTGGTTGGCCGTCAGGCCGAACGCCGCGATCTGGTCCCGATCCAGGGCCACGTCGACCTCGGGGTTGCGGATCTGCAAGTCCGAGTTCACGTCCTGGATCAGGTCGACCTGCCGAAGCGCGGCCTCGAACTTCGGGGCGACGCGGTACAGCTCCGCGGTGTCGGGATCCTGCAGCGTGTACTGGTACTGGCTCCGCGTCATCATGCCGCCGATGCGGATCGCCGGCGGGTTCGTCAAGAACACGCGGATCCCGGGGATGCGCGCCAGCTTGGGTCGCAACTGCTCGATGACGCTGTCCGCGTCGAGCGCCCGCTCCCGCCGCGGCTTCAGGTCCACGTTGAAGCGTCCGCCGTACCCGGAGACGTTGGCCGTGTAACTGGCCACGTTGGGGTCCACCGCGAGGATCTTCATGATGTCCTTGATCCGCGCGACGTTGGCGTCGAAGCCGATGCCCTGGATGGTCTCGACCTGGCCGCTCAGCTGGCCCGTGTCCACATTGGGGATGAACCCCATGGGGATGACGGTGAACAGGTAGACCGTGCCGGCCAGCAGCAGGCCCGACACGACCATCGTCGAGCCCTTGAACCGGATCGTCTGGCGCAGGGACCAGGAATAGCCCTGCAACCACAGCTCGAACATCCGCTCCATGGCGTTGTAGATCCGCCCGTGGCGGATGCTGTGGGGCGCCTTCAGGAACCGGCTGCAGAGCATCGGCGTCAGGGTGAGCGACACCACCCCGGAGACGAGGATCGCCGCGCCGATGGTCACGGCGAATTCGTGCATCAGACGCCCGACCACCCCGCCCATGAAGAGCACCGGGATGAACACCGCGGCCAGCGACAGCGTCATCGAGACGATCGTGAAGGCGATCTCCTTCGACCCGTCGAGCGCGGCCTGGAGGCGGGACTTGCCCATCTCCATGTGCCGGACGATGTTCTCCAGCATGACGATCGCGTCGTCGACCACGAAGCCGACCGACAGCGTGAGGGCCATCAGCGACAGGTTGTCGAGGCTGTAGCCGAGCGCGTACATGACGGCGAACGTGCCGACGATCGAGAAGGGAAGGGCGAGGCTCGGGATGATGGTCGCTGAGACGTTGCGCAGAAAGAGGAAGATCACCAGGATGACGAGGCCGATCGTCAGCTGCAGCGTGAACTTCACGTCGTCGACCGAATCGCGGATCGGGATCGACCGGTCTGTGCGGACCCGGAGCAGCACCGAAGCCGGCAGCTGGACCCGGAGGTCGGGGAGCAGCGCCTTGATGCGGTCGACCACCTCGACGGTGTTCGTCCCGGGCTGCCGCTGAATCGCCAGGTAGATGGTGCGAGCGCCGTTGTACCAGCCGGCGTTCCGCTCGTTCTCGACCCCCGAGTAGACGTGCGCCACTTCGCTCAAGCGAATGGGGCTGCCGTTGCGCCACGCGACCACGATGTCGTTGTAGTGCTCGGCGTCGAACAGTTGGCCGGAGGCTTGAACGACGTAGTTCCGGTTCGGGCCGTAGAGGGTGCCGGTGGGCAGGTCGACGTTGGCGAGGGCGATCGCGTTGGCCAGCTGGTCGATGCCGATCTGGCGCGACGCCAGCTGCATCGGGTCCGCATCGATGCGGACGGCAAACTTCTGCGAGCCGTAGACGTTGACCTGCGCGACGCCGGTGACCATCGACAGCCGCTGGGCGAGGAGGTTCTCGGCGTACCGGTCGAGCTGCGAGAGGGGCAACGTCGCCGAACTCAGCGTGAGATAGAGCACCGGGGCGTCGGCCGGGTTCACCTTCTGGAAGGACGGCGGTGACGGCATCCCGGGGGGCAGCTGGTACGCCGCGCGGGTGATCATCGACTGGACGTCCTGCGCCGCGGCATCGATCGACCGGCTCAGGTCGAACTGCAGGGTGATGCTGGTGTAGCCCTGTGTGTTGCTGGAGCTGATCGAGGTGACGCCGGCGATCGTCGAGAACTGCTTCTCGAGCGGCGTCGCGACCGATGAAGCCATCGTGTCCGGGCTGGCCCCCGGCAGACCGGCGCTCACCTGAATGGTCGGGAAGTCGACCATGGGCAGGTCGTTCACCGGCAGCAGCCGGTATCCCATGATGCCGAAAATCAGGATCGAGAGCACCAGCAGCGTGGTGGCCACCGGGCGACGAATGAAGGTTTCCGCGAGATTCATGATCGGGTCCCCGCGCTACCGGCCACGGCCGCCTTCCGTCGTCCCACGGGTGCCTGGGCCCCCGCCGGTGCCGCGATCGCGCTCCGAGACCGCGGCGCCGGGCACGAGACGGAGGTGGCCGTCGGTGACGACCACGTCCCCGGCGGCGACGCCCTCGGCGATGACAGTCTCCTCACCCCGCTGCTGGTCGACCCGCACCGGCCGCAGTTCGACGGTGCTGTCCGGCTTGACGAGGTAGACGTACTGGCCCTCCTGCGACGTCTGCACGGCCGTCGACGGCACGACGAGCGCCGTGAGGTGGGTGGCCAACTGGAGCGTGACCTGCACGAAGGCGCCTGGCCAGAGCTGGTGGTCCGTATTCGGGAACGTCGCCTTGAGCTTGATCGTTCCCGTGGTGGGGTCGACTGCGTTGTCGATGAAACTGAGAACGCCAATTGCCGCCGCCGGCGGCCGCCCGGTCGGCCCTAGAAGGGCCGCGCCCGCGGCCGGCAAGGGGCCGCGGCCCGCGACGGCGAGCCCAGTCGGGGCGGTGACGCTTACCTGGAGCGGCGCCTGGGCCTGGTAGCGACGAATGTCGGCGAGGAAGCGGCCCGGAACGGAGAAGGACACGTAGACCGGCGACAGCTGGTTGATCACCACGAGCGGCGACGTGTCGGCGGCTTTCACCATGTCCCCGAGGTGGGCGCCGAGTGCACCGGTCCGACCCGCGATCGGAGACGCAATCTCCGTATAGACGAGGTTCAGGCGGGCGCTCTCGACAGCCGCCTTGTCCGCCTCGACCGTCGCTGCCAGGGCCGTCGTGCTGGCGACCTGGGTGTCGTACTGGTCTCTGGGAGATCAGCCCACGCTGGAACAGGCGCTCCAACCGAGTCTGCTGGACCTGCGCGTTCTGATAGGTGGCCTGGTCGCGCGCGAGGACCGACTTGGCCTGCAGGAGCGCCGCCTGGAACGGTCGCTGGTCGATTGTGAACAGCGGATCGTCGCGACGGACCTCCTGGCCTTCGGCGAAGCGAACAGCACTCAGCTGGCCGGTGACCTGGGCCCGGATCTGCACGCTCGCAATGGTCTCCACGGCGCCGACCGCGGGAACCGTGACCGGCATCGGTTTCTGGACGACGCGAGCCGTCACGACCGGCACGGCGCCAACGCTTCCGCGGCCCTTGCTACTGTCAGCGGTTCCTTGACCGCCGCCACTCGAGCAGGACGAGACCGCCAGCGCCAGGAACGGAAATAAGACGACGTAGTGGGTCAGTTTCTGCATGATTCGGGCGTAAGACTACCACCACGACTTTACGACGGGAGCGGCCGATTGTTTACCGGGATTCGGGCTAACCCGGTATGCGGGCGAGCCGAGGTGGCACCTGATCATACTCCACGTCGCGGAGTGTTGCTCGAACAGGACGGGGCGCTTGTGTGTGCCGACGTCCGACGCGGGCGAGGCCAGCAAGGCGGGGGTCCAGCAGTCCTCGCCAGCTCATGCCGGCGGGCGTGGGTCGACGAGGGCGTGGCCACGGTTCGGCCCCTGGCCCCGTCGCGGCCGGCTGGTTCGGCCTGCCAGCCCGACCGACCTCATCGATTCGGGACGGCTGCCAACGCGACGCCCCCTTTCCTAAGCCATTGGAGAGGATTGAGCCAGGAAACGTGCTCTGGGCAGGACACGATAGTCAGGCGGCCGCCGGTGGAACGTTGGTGATGTCGCCCGAACGCCTCCGCCCCCCGCGAGAATGGACCCTCCGCTGGTGGCCGGAGCGGCCCCTCGGGGCCCGTGGTCCGCGGCGCGACGTCCGAGCGGGGCCCTTCGCCCTGTGACCGAGCCCGTGCGACCGCTGCGGCTCTTCGGGTAAAGTGGACTGATGTGCGGAATCGTCTGTCTGTGCTACCGGCGCGAGCACCCGTCGATGGGGCGCGAGGCGGCCGCCCTGCTCCAGCGCCTCGAGTACCCGGGGGTACGACTCGACGGGCGGGGCGTTCCTCCGGGAGGACGGCTCGATCCGGCTCCTCAAGAAGGTCGGCGCTCCGAGCCGGGTGATGGGCGAGCTCGGAATTGACCGCGAGACCGGTCAGCGGTTCGTCGGCCAGGTCCGCTGGGCCACCTACGGCTCGGTGACCGATGCCAACAGCCAGCCGCACCACGTGTGCTGCAAGGCCGAGATGGTCGGCGCGCACAACGGCAACATCTCCAACACGGACAGCCTGAAGCCGTTCCTCGTCTCCGAGGGCCACCGGGTCGTGTCGGACAACGACGGCGAGATGGTGACGCACCTGGCCGAGGAGGCGTTCGCGGGGAACCTCGCCGACCCTGCACCCGCGCTCGAGCGGTGTCGGCAGGCCTGGGCGGCCGCAGGCTCGAGCGTCGAGGTTCCGGACCAGGCGTTCCTGCTGATGGACGCCGCCCGCCAGGCCAACCTCCGATTGGAGGGGTCCTACGCCGCCGGGTTCGCCGTGCCCGGCGTGCCCGGGATCGTGGCGGTCAAGTCGGGCTCGTCGCTCTACGCCGGCATCGGGGTCGACGCGCACGGCGAGTTCGTCGTCGTGAGCAGCGACCTGACGTCCGTCCTGTCGAAAACCCGGATGCTGATTCCGCTGCTCGAGGGGGAGGGCATCTGGTTCACCGAACGGGAGTACGTCGTCTTCACCCTGGGTCGCACGCTTGTCTTCTCCGCGCCCCGGCCGCGGCGATCGAAGCTCAATGTGCGGGACACGGGGCTGCGCGCGCCGTTCCGGTACTACATGGACCAGGAAATCGCCTCGGCGCCCGACAACCTCGCCGAGATCCTCCGCTACTACTTCACGAGCCCCGACACCGAGGGCCTGTTCGCGGCGTTCGAGGACCGGCAGGACGTCTGTAAGGCCTTGGTGCACAAGGTTCTGGCGCTCTACGAGGCGGTGGACGAGCCGGCGCTGAGCGACGCGTTCGAGCGGCTGTGCGTGGACCCGCTGCTGGTGGACCTGCTCTCGCGCGTCCATCCGCACGCCGAGGTGCTCCGGGCTTACCGGGACCATCCGGTGTCCGACGAGCGGGAACTCATCGCCGACCTCGGGCGCCTGGCGCCGCGGGCCTGGGAAACGCTCGCGCTGCTCGACCTGCTCTTCGTCTGGAAGAAGCAGCGCCGCGTGACCAGGCACCTCGCCGATCTGGTGCACGCGATCCGCGAGGCGCAGAAGGAGGGCGGCCGCGTCTTCATGGTCGCGTCGGGCACGTCGTACCATGCGGCCCTGGTCGCCGGGTACTTCTTCAACAACCTGGCGGGCGTCGCCGTGTTCCCGGCCAACCCGGGGCTGTTCCGATCCACGGTGATGAACGCGCTGAACGCGCGCGACCTGCTGATCGGCATCTCGCAGTCGGGCGAAACCAAGGACCTGGTGGACATCTTCCAGGACGTCCGGGCGCGGGTGCCCGGGCTGCGCCGCGTCTGCCTCGTGAACAACGAGAACAGCCGCATCCCGCAGGAGCTGTCCGAGTTCTACCTGCCGCTGCTGTGCGGGCCCGAGATTGCCGTGGCGGCGACCAAGAGTTTCATCAACCAGATCGCGATCCTCTACGTGCTCGCGGCGTCCTTCTCGCTGACCGAGCGGAAGATCGTTGCCACCCTCACCCGCGCGATGGGCCTGGTCGAGGAGACGGTCCGCGCGGTCGAAGGGGGCGTCGAGGAGGCGGCCCGCCGCCTCTACCTGGAGCCGTCGCTGCACATCCTGGGCACCGGGCTGATCGGCGTGGCGCGCGAGGGCGCGCTCAAGATCCGCGAGGTCGTCCTCAACCACGCGGAAGGGTACGACGCGGCGGAGTTCAAGCACGGGCCGAACACGATTCTCGGGAAGAACACGCTCTTCTCGATCCGCGACCTGGCCGGCCTGCTCGAGGTGTACGAAGCGCAGCGCGGGACCACGCCGTTTGCCGGCGGCCTCGAATCCCTGAAGGCGTGGCCGGAGCTGGTGGAGACGCACTTCAGCAACTACCCGCTCTGCTTCGTCTGCGCCCCAGACGAGCGGGACATCCGGATCACGATCAGCCAGATCCACACGCACAAGATCCGGGGTGCCGACGTCATCCTAATCGCCGAGCCGAACCGCGACCTCGCGCTGGCCGTCGCGGGACGGCCGTCGGGCGACGCGCGCTACTGGTCGCGCTATGTCGAGGTGCCACCCACGGGCGACCCGAACCTGTTCGTGTTCGCGGCCTCGGTCGTCCTTCAGCGCCTCGCCTTCCGGATGTCGGTGCTCAAGATGGAGTACCTCGACCACCTGCGGGTGGCCGATCACGGCGTCCACCCGGACGCGCCGAAGAACGTGTCGAAGTCGATCACGGTGGACTGAGGGCGGGGCCGGCGAGCCTGGCTCGCCCGGCGGCCGCCCCCGCAGGGAGGAGAAGTCCGATGAGCCGTCCGACATCTCGTCGCGGGTTCCTGCGTTCGGCCCTCGGGGCGACGGCCGTGGCGGCCGCCAGCCGTGGCGTGCCCGCGGCCGTCAACAAGCGCGACGCGGTGCTGGCGCTTCGCGACAAGAGCGCCCGTCAGGCTTACATCCCGGCCGCCTTCTTCATCCACTTCGATCCGGCGTTCCACTTCGGCCCGCCGGCGGTTCAGAAACACCTGGAGTACTTCCGTCACACGGGCATGGATTTCGTGAAGATCCAGTACCGAGCAGGCCTTCCCTCCCATCCCGACCATCAAGCGCCCGGAGGACTGGAAGCGGATGCCGTCGTATGGCCTGGAGTTCTACGCGCCGCTTCTCTCGGCGGTCGATGGTCTCGTGAAGGCCGCCAAGAACGAGGCCCTCGTCCTGATGACGCTCTACTCCCCGTTCATGTGCGCCGGACAGACCACCAGCCTCCCGCTCCTGACCGGCCACCTCGAGCAGGACCCCGAGGCGGTGGGGAAGGGGCTCGAGGCCATCACGGCGAGTCTCATGCGGTTCGTCAAGGAGTGTATCCGGCTGGGAATCGACGGCTTCTACGCCTCCACGCAGGGGGGCGAAGCCGGCCGGTTCCGGGCCCCCGGCCTCTTCGGCCGGTACGTGAAGCCGTTCGACCTGGTGCTGATGAACGAGATGAACCGCTCGTGTCCCCTCAACATCCTCCACGTCTGCGACTACAACGCGCCGTACGCCGACCTCGCCCCGTTTGCCGAGTACCCGGGCCACGTGGTCAACTGCAACCCGACGCTCACGGGCCGGACGATGAGTTGGCCCGAAGTGGCGCAGCTGTTCGGCCGGCCGTGCATGGGTGGGATGGACCGCCACGGGATCATCGCCTCGGGCGACGGAGCGGCCATCACGGCCGCGGTGACGCAGACCCTGAACGCGGCCTCCCGGCCGTTCGTGCTCGGCGCCGATTGCACGCTCCCCAGCGACATCAAGTGGGACAACATCCGGACCGCGATCGCTGCGGCCCACGCCCGTCCGGCGTGAGGCGACAAGGTTGGTCAGCTCGGCGGTCGACGTGCCGCTCGCGGGCGGGTTCCTGAGCGTCCTCGCGGCGGCGCGCGTCGATCTGCACCTTCGGGGCGGCGGGGGGCGGACTCCTTGCGAGGCAGCGTGCCGTGGGTGCCCCGTCCATTGGCACCCGGACGCGCGGCGTGGCCGGTGCAGGCACGCTGCGTCTGCGCCGGTGCTCAGCCGCCCCGCGCGGGTGTGCATGGCTGGGCCTTCCCATCCTGTGGGCGCCCGTGAGAGGATCGGCGGCGTCTTCTCAGCCACTCGAGGGGCACCCGCATGTCACACCGATTGACGATGTTCTCGCTCGCCGTCGTGTTGGTGTTGGGGGGATGGGGCACGGGCCTGGTGGGCCAAGGACGCCCGCCGGTCGGTGCGATGACGTTCGAGGTCAGCCTGCCCTCGTCACAAGGGCCCGAGCCGATCGACGGCCGGCTCCTCGTCATGATCTCGAACGACGACCGCGATGAGCCGCGCTTCCAGATCAACGACACCGCGGGGACGCAGGTCATCGCGGGCGTGGATGTCAATGGCCTGCGGGGGGGCGGGCGGGCGGTCCTCGGGGCCGACGCGGTCACCTACCCGATTGAGAGCCTGGCCAAGCTGCCCGAGGGCACCTACACGGTGCAGGCGCTGCTGCAGCGCTACGAGACCTTCCACCGGGCGGACGGGAAGACCGTCAAGCTGCCGATGGACCGGGGCGAGGGGCGCCAGTGGAACCGCGCACCGGGAAACCTCTACAGCACGCCGCGGAAGGTGGCGCTCCACCCCGGGCAGGGCGGCGTCGTGACGCTCACGCTCGACCGGACGATTCCGCCGATCGCCGACCCACCCGAGACCACGTACGTCAAACACGTCCGGATTCAGAGCGAGCGGCTGACGAAGTTCTGGGGCCGCCCGATGTACCTGGGTGCACACGTGGTGCTGCCCTACGGGTTTGCCGAGCACCCCAACGCCCACTACCCGCTCGTCATCGACCACGGGCACTTCCCATACACCTTCGAGAGCTTCCGCGAGGAGCCGCCCGACCCGTCCCTCAAGCCGGACTACTCGGAGCGGTTCCACTGGCCGGGCTACAACCGGACGCAGCAGGAGATGGCCTACCAGCTCTTCAAGGACTGGACCGGCCCGGACTTCCCCCGCTTCCTGCTCATCCAGATCCAGCACGCCAATCCCTACTACGACGATTCCTACGCCGTGAACTCAGAGAACCTGGGGCCCTACGGCGATGCGATCAACCAGGAGCTGATCCCCTACATCGAGCGCACCTACCGCGGCCTCGGCGAGGGCTGGGCCCGGTTCCTCTACGGAGGGTCCACGGGCGGGTGGGAGGCCCTGGGCGTCCAGGTCATGTACCCCGACCTCTACAACGGCTGCTTTGCAGCCTGTCCCGATCCGATCGACTTCCGCCAGTACACCGTCGTCGACATCTATCACGATCACAACGCCTTCTTCGTCGAGGGGCCCTTCCGGCGAATTCCGCGTCCGGGTCTCCGCAACTACCTGGGCCACGTCACCACGACGATCGAGGCGATGAACCGACTCGAACTCGTGCTCGGCGACAAGGGTCGATCGGGCGGGCAGTGGGACATCTGGCAGGCGGTGTTCTCGCCGGTTGGGGAGGACGGGTATCCGAAACCGATCTTCGACAAGCGCACCGGCGTCCTCGACCACGAGGTGGCCAGCTACTGGCGGGAGCACTACGACCTCGGCCACATCCTCGAGCGCGACTGGGGCACGATTGGCCCGAAGCTGCGGGGCAAGATCCACATCTACGTGGGCGAGGCGGACAACTACTTCCTCAACGACGCCGTGTACCTGGTCGAGGACTTCCTGAAATCGACCACGTCGCCCCCCTACGAGGGCGTGGTGGACTATCAGCCTCGGGCCGAGCACTGCTGGAACGGGGATCACACGCGGCCCAACGCAATCTCGCGCCTGCGCTACGCGCAGATGTTCGCGCCGAAGATCGTCGAGCGGATCCTCGCGACTGCGCCGAAAGGCGCCGACGTCACGAGCTGGCGCTACTGACACGGCGGCGCGCGGCCGCCCGACCGGCGGACCTGCCGCCTCGCGGTGAGCGTCGATCACGGGCCAGGCGTCGAGGCCGACGCGCCTGGCCGCACGTCCTTGGAACACGGCTCGCAGGCTGGCCGGTCCGCCTCGAGCCAGGAGCACGCGCATGGCCGAACCACGACCGCATTCCATTCCGGCGCCAGTGCACGCGCCGCCAGACGACGCGGAGATGGCCAGCCGCCTCGACCGCGTCCAGGCGAGGATGGCCGACGAAGGTCTCGACGCCTACGTGGCCGCCAGTCCCGACAACGTCTACTACCTGACGAATTTCGCGAACTTCGTTCACGAGCGCCCGTTCGTGCTGGTCGTCCCGCGCTCCGGTCCGCCCGCCTTCGTGGTGCCGAAACTGGAACGCTCCCACGTCGAAGCGCGATCGGTCGGGCGTCTCGAGCTCGTCACCTATCCCGAGTATCCCGCTCCGGAGGGCGAGCGGTGGAGCGACCGGTTCGTTCCGCTGCTGCGCTCCGCCGGTCGCGTCGGCGTCGAGTCGGCCTGTCCCCTCGAGATCTACGACGAGGTGCCCGGCCAGCGCGTGCGGACCGACATCGTCAATAGGGTTCGGATGGTGAAATCGACCTACGAGATCGGGCGCCTCGCCCACGCGGGAGCGATCATCAGCGAGGCGCACGCGGTCCTGCTGGGGATGTCCCGTCCGGGCGTGACCACGCTGCAGCTCTACGCGGCGATTACCGGCCGGATGACCGCACGGCTGCTCCAGGACATCCCCGGCGCCAACATGCTGGCCACCATGATGGCCGCCATCGTGCTGCCGCCGTCGCTGTCGCACGACCCGCACAACTTCACCGGCGCCTTTGCCGCGCTGGAGGCGGGGGGGTCGCACGTGAGCGGCGTGATCATCCGCGCCAACGGCTACGCGGCCGAGCTGGAACGCACGTTCTTCATCGGCGCGGTGCCAGAGGCAGCCAAACGTCCGTTCGACACGATGATGGCGGCACGTCGCCTGACGTTTGACCTGCTCCGGCCGGGCGAGAGCATGTCCGAGATCGACGAGCGCGTCACGAACGTCCTGGTTCGGGCCGGCTACCAGGCCAACCTCCTCCACCGGACCGGCCACAGCTTTGGGGTGACCGGACACGAAGCGCCGTTCCTGGCGAGAGGCTACGCGGGCATCGTGCAGCCTGGAATGCTCTTCAGCGTCGAGCCGGGCATCTACCTGCCCGGGGTGGGCGGGTTCCGCCACTCCGACACCGTGCTGGTCACCGAGACCGGCAACGTCTCGCTCACCACGGCGCCCGACACGCTCGAGGCGCTCACGCTCCCCGCCTGACGGCGGGCGGGGGAGGTGCCGGCAGGGACCGGCACCCCCGCCCCGTCGGACGCCGCCGTGGCGCTTTGTTCCGTCTCCCTGGCCTCGATTGCCCCTCCGGACGGTGACATCGCTCCCTGGTCCGGCCCCCGCAGACGACGGCTCGTGTGGCTGGCAGAACCTGCCGCGTGGCGGTGGGGCGAAGGTGCTCCCGGAATCGCCGGCGAACGTTTCCACGCCTGAGGTCGTCTACAGGGGAGACGCGACGGTTTCGTCATGGAGGTGCAGTGTGCGGACGACAATCGCCTTGTTCCTGTTGGCGGCGTGCGGGTTGGCGCTGCCTGCCTCGGCCGACCAGTGGTCCAAGTCATACCCCGTGTCCGGCCGGCCGGACCTGTGGGCGTCGACCGGAGATGGCTCCGTCCGGATCGATGTGTGGGACGAGTCCAAGATCGAAGCGCACATCGAGACGATTGGCTACGAGATCAACAAGGACTTCCGGATCGAAGAGAGCCAGTCCGGCAACCGGGTTCGGATCGAGCTGAAGTTCCCGAGCATGGAGTGGGGCCATACCGGGAGGCGGTCGCTCACCCTTACGCTGAAAGTGCCCCGGGAATCGAACCTCGACATCCACACGGGCGACGGGACCCTCGCCGTCGAGGGTGCCAAGGGGGAGTTGCGGCTGAACTCCGGGGACGGCGCGATTGAGGCCAGAGGCATCGAAGGCCGGTTGACCGCCTCGAGCGGCGACGGACACGTCAACGTCGACGGTCGGTTCGACCTCCTCGACCTGCACAGCGGCGACGGCCCGGTCGAGGTGGCGGCGCGCACCGGTTCGACGATCGCGTCCGAGTGGCGCGTCACGAGCGGAGACGGGGCCGTGGCGCTCCGGTTGCCCGAAGGCCTCAAGGCGAACCTCGACGCCCACACCGGTGACGGCCAGGTGACGGTCGACCTGCCGCTGACGATGACCGGTTCGATTCGACCGATCACACGTGCGCGGCACGCTGAATGGCGGAGGGGGTGCCATCACCGTCCGAACCGGCGACGGGTCGATCCACATTGGCCGGAACTGAGAGCGTTGGCCAGCAGGCGCCCGGGCGATCGTCGGGGCCCCGCATGCCGGTCGCCCGGGGGCACCGTCGCGACGGTGGCCGTCCCTCCACGACCTCGACGATCGGAGTCCCGCCCCGCACCACGGTCAGGGTGACGCCTCCGCCTGGCAGGCGCGGGCTGTCCACGGGGCTCTCGGGCGAGGGAATGCGGTCCTAGGGCACGATGCGGAAGGCGATCATGACCGTCTGGTTCGACCCTCCCTCGCCCACCGTGAGTGCGACCAGGTAGTCGCCCGGGGCCAGCGGTGCCAGTGCGGCCTCGGCCACCGCAACCCGCTGGCCGTCTGCTTCGTGCGCTTCGATGTCAACCGGCACGCCGAGCGTCTGACCCCGACGATCCAGGACGCGCGCCGAGAGCCCCGCCGCTTCGCGTCCGAGTGAGACGGCCACACGGAGTCGTTCCACGCGCCTGAATTGCATATCGGCCGTCTGGACGTAGGCTCTGCCGGTCGACGGACCGCGGCGGAACACGCGAGGCGTTCCCGGTTGGCGGGCGGCTGCGTTGGTCTGTTCGGGCAGGCCCACGTGCATCTGCTCGCCGGCATCTCCCTCGCCGGCGGCTGTAGGTCGAGCGGTCACGCGAACGACATAGTCGCCGGGGTCCAGGTGCTCGCCGGCGGACCTCCAGGCGAGAACCCGTGCGTCAGGCGAGATCGTCGCCCGCTGTGTCGCCACGACGTGACCATCCGCCGAGGTGACCGTGAGCAGCGCGTCGCCGCCCTCCTGCCACTCCGGACGCCGGGCGGCCGACTCCCCGAGTTCGGCGACGGCCCACAGGCCAGCCGCTGCCGCCGGTGACCCGACGCCCGTCCACTCGTAGCCGGCCGCCAGTTTGATCGTCCGATCGAGGGCAGCCGTGCCAAGGGCTCCCAAGGCCGCCTCGCGCACCTGCACCCCCGGCTCGGGCGGCGTCGGAGTCGCCCCGGCAGCGCGCATCTCGGCCTCGGTGGCCGCCAGGTACCCTCGGCGGGCCCGCACATCGACGCCTGGGCGTTTGACCCTCACGGTGATCTTCCGGAACTTTCCGTCGAGGTTGCCGTTCGTCGAGTTGTAGCCGAGCAGGTAGTACTCCGACAGGTCGTCCGCGATCTTCTTCATGCCGGCCGTCAGGTCGTTGGTTTCAGTCAGGAAGCCATCGGTTGCCGTCGCGAGGTTGCGCAGCGCCTCGAGACGGCGGCGGAGCTGCGCCTGGTCGGAGGCGAGCGAGAACGCCTTCGGCGGGCCCGGGGAGGCGGCGTCGATTGGGGTGTCGAAGACGGCCAGGCCACGGGGGTCGACGGGGTAGAAGCTGACATTCTCGCGGTTGGCCCGATCGAGCAGGTGCCTGTAGTCGCGCTCGTCGTCCAGATGCGCGAGGCTGAACCGGGTGGCATCGCACTCGTGCCGATCCACGCTCGTGGGATCACGCGAGTCGGTCCCTGTCTGCAGCCGGCCGCCGGGCCCCACGAAGACTCGCGGGGGTTCAGGCGCCTCGGGGGGACAACCCCGGGTCGAGACGCGCGGAACCGCCCGAGCAAGGTCCTCGTTCGGACGGAATAGCTGCCAGCCTTCGGTGATGAGCAGGACGGCCTTGCGGCCTTCGCGCAGCTGGCCCAGCCGGTCCACGGTGGCTTCCAGGGCCTCCAAGGTCAGCTTTTCACGACGCCGGAGCACCATCTCCTCGAAGATGCCCCGATAGCATCCCCACAGGTCTCCTGCCTCGTCGGGCGGGTAACACATGCCCCAGCGGTCCTCTTCGGGGTCGAGGTCGTCCCACGAGAAGCGACGACCCCAGATTGTGCTCACCCAATCGGCGAAGCGCTCCGGCCGTCGTGTGAACACCATCTGCCGGGCGTCGAGCTCGGGGGACATCGGTGCGACCAGATCCGTCGTTCCGATGGCCCGCTCGAGAAACGACACGATGGCCTGGTCGATGCTGCTCGGTCCGAGCGGCTTCTTCGCGGCTGGTCGACGGCCCGGCACGGGCAGACTCATCGTGTGCGGCGACGTGGGGTCGGTGACGTGGTAGGTGTCGAGGAACAACACGAACAACCGATTGTGGAGGTCGGCCACGAGGGCGTTCGATGCGGCAACGGACCGTGGCTCGGCGGCTGTCTCGATCCCTTCAGACGGGTGGACGGAGACATGCTCGAAGGTGGCTACCTGCTGCGGCACGCCGTCCTCGAGCACCTCGAAGTCGTTCTTCGACAGGTCGGCCACAGGCCGCCCCCCGGCCGTCGGGTAGACGTCCACCTGGACGAAGTTCGCGGCCGCTCGGAACGTCGGTTGCTGGGGAGTTGCCGGGGCCTGGCTGGCTGGCATCTGCCGGCCGGCCGCGGTGAGGCCAGCCGCAACGCCGCAGGCAAGCCCAAGCCACACCCCCGTACGCGCGAAGGGCGGCAAACCGGTCATTCGCATACGCACGTCCAGCGGGTTTCAGGCAGGCGCCCCCATGATACCTCACGGCCTGATGCGTGGAGGCGGTCCGTTCCGGAGAGGTCTGCGGTGACGCCGAAGGCGCGTACCGGCTGGAGCGGCCGCGGCCTCGAGCCGGTCGACGTCATGGGGTCCGTCCCGATGAGCTACAGCCGTCGATGCGACGTCGCCAGGCGGCCATCGATTGAGCGATGGGTCTCGGTCGCCGCCGAGGTCTCGACGACGCCCCGGCCAACCCCGCTCTGCTCAAGAGCGTCTAACGTCACCAGCGGGTAGAATCAGCTCACGCCGTCGCCCGGTTGCCGTCGCTGTTCTGACGAGGAGCGTGTTGTGACTCTGGCTTCTGTCCTGGAGAATCGCCTGGCCGACCTCCGCTGGGCCCTTCGCTCGGCACGGCGCGCGCCTGGCTCGACCGCGATCGCGGTCGTGTCGCTCGCGCTCGGCATCGGCGCGAACACCGCCATCTTCTCGCTCATCAACGCGCTGCTCCTGCGGATGCTGCCGGTTCCCGCTCCCCAAGAACTGCGACTGGTGGCCGAGGACACCGCCCACCCGAACCGCTCGTGGAACTACCCGGACTACGTCGCGTTTCGTGACGGCGCGGACCTGCCGCTGGCGGCCTTTTCGGGTGTGCACGAGCTTGGTCTCCAGACCTCGAACGGCGGGGCCGGGGACGCCGCAGAACTCGCGCAGGGCGTGTTCGTGTCGGGCAACTACTTCGCCGTCCTGGGCGTGACGCCGGAAATCGGGCGGCTCTTCAATGCCGCCGAGGATCGACACTTCGGAACCTCACCCTATGCGGTGTTGAGCCACGACTACTGGCGGGCGCGCTTCGCCGGCGATCCGCGGGTGGTGGGGACGACGATTCGCGTGGGTGGCTATCCGCTCACCATCATCGGCGTCGCGCGCCGCGGCTTCACCGGTACGGACCCCACCGTCTCGCCGGGCTTCTACGTGCCGATGACGATGTACAGCGAGGTGAACCGCGTGCCGCTGGGCCTGTGGAACACGCGGCACTGGTGGTGGTTCCGCGTCATCGGGCGGGTGCCTCCGGGTGCGAGCGTTCCGCGGCTCGAAGCGCGCCTCGCCAACATCTTCCGCGCCCAGGACGAGGCCGAACGGCGCCGCAACCCGCGCATGGGCCAGCCTGGCAGGCCTCTGACGATTGCCCTGCTGCCCGGAGCGCGCGGCTCCGCCTATTCGCGCGACTCGCTCGAGAAGCCGCTCCTGATCCTGATGGCGATGGTCGGCGCCGTCCTGCTCATCGCCTGCGCCAACGTCGCCAACGTTCTCCTGGCGCACGGCGCCGCGCGCGGCCGCGAGCTCGCGATCCGGGCGGCCATGGGCGCCGGACGCGCGCGCATCGTGTCGCAGCTGCTGACCGAAAGCGGTGTGATGGCCATCACCGCAGGGCTCGGCGGCGTCCTGCTCGCCTATGCCGGCGCCGGGTCCCTGCTGACCCGCTTCGTGCCCAGGATGGGGGTGAGCCACGTCGATCTCGACGTCTCACCGGATCTCACCGTGCTGGGCTTCACCCTCGGGATCTCGGTGCTCACGGGCATCCTGGCTGGCCTCGCGCCGGCCATCCAGGCCTCGCGGGCTTCCCTCGTCCCGGCCCTCAAGACCGACGCCTCCGGCGCCGCGGGATTGTCGCGGGCGACCCTCCGGCGGCTTCTCGTCGGCGGCCAGGTCGCCGTGTCGCTGCTCCTGCTGGTCGGCGCGTCGCTCTTCGCGCGCAGTCTCGGCAACCTCCGGGACCTCGACCCGGGATTCCGCCGCACCCGGCTCGCCATCGCGTTCGTCGACCCGGGCCGGAACGGGTACAAAGGGCAACGTCTGCGGGACTTCCTCGAGCGGATGCGCGACGGCGTGGAGCGGGTGCCCGGCGTCGAATCGGCCAGTCTGGCGGCGATTTCGCCGCTGGGCGGCATGCGGTGGAATAGCGAGTTCGCCGTCGAGGGCTACAAATTCGAGCCCGCCGAGGAGCGCGCCGTCGACATGAACGCGGTGGGGCCTCGTTTCTTCGAGACGATGGGGATCCGCCTGATCCTCGGCCGCGAATTCACGGCGGACGACGATCCGGCCTTCGTCCGGGACCCACCCGAAAGGCTGTCGCGGGAGCCCGAGCCGGAGCTGCCGGGACCGCTCCACGCGATTGTCAACGAGAGCTTCGCCCGCCATTTCCTGCGGGGCGGGAGCCCGCTCGGGCGGCGCCTGTCGCTGACCGAAGCGTTCGATGCCACGCGCGCCTACGAGGTTGTGGGAGTGGTGAGCGACGCGCGCTACTTCGGCCTGAGGGAGAAGCCGGAGCCCATGGTCTACACCCCGACCTGGCGCCCCCAGGGGTTCATGACGTCGATGAGCCTTGCCGTCCGCACGCGTGGCGAGCCCGAAGGGCTCGCCGAGTCGATCCGCGCGATCCTCCGGGGCATCGATCCCGCCGTGCCCCTGCAGAGTGTGAGAACGACCGGCGAGCAGGTCGACGAGAACCTCGTCCGGGAGCGACTCGTCGCCACGCTCGCCGGCGTATTCGGGAGCCTCGCGCTGCTGCTCGCCGCCATCGGGCTCTACGGCGTCATCGCGTACCTCGTGGCCCGCCGGACGCGCGAGATCGGAATCCGCATGGCGCTCGGGGCCGGCCGGGGCAGCGTGCTGTGGCTGGTCACGCGGGACGCGGCCGTGCTGATCGGGGCGGGGGCCATCGCGGGTTTGGGCGCGGCGCTCGGGCTGGCGAGGGTCGTGGAGAGCCTCCTCTACGGCATCAACCCGCGCGATCCCGCGACGGTCGGTGCGGGGGTGGGCGTGCTGCTGGCGATTGCCGCGCTCGCCGTGCTGATCCCGGCGCGGCGGGCCCTCGCCATCGAGCCGAGCCGGGCGCTCAGGGAGGAGTAGCCGGCCGGCGACGCGACGGCCGGCAGAGAACGACGTGCCCTCGAACGGCTCCTACGAGGGACCCGCCAGGCTCAGGCAGACGTCCGGCCCGTGCACGACACACGTGTCTCCGGGTTCGTGGGCGTCCCGCCGCACGGATTGCAGCTTGAGCAGTCGACCCGTCTTCAGCCCGTTGAGCACCTGCGGCTCCAGGCCGGCGTCGCGCAGCGTTTGGCCGGAGCAGATGGCCAGGGCCGTCACCAGCTCGGTCCTGTACATGCCATCCGCGCGCACGATCCTGATCATCGCGCCCTGCCCGATCGTCGGCGTCGTGGCCACGGTGAACGGGACGACCAGGCGCCCGGCGTTGCGCAGCCGGTCCAGCCAGATCGGCTGCGGGTGCGTGACGCCGCAGTTGACGAGCATGGCGTCGCAGTCGCCCGGGTCGAACGACGCGCCGTCCCCGGCCTCCACGCGGGCGTGCGGGTAGCGGGCGAGATTCCTCCTGGCCCGCTCGGCGAGGTCCCGCTGCAGCTCCAGTCCCACGATCTGGCCGGTCGGTCCCACCACTTCCGCCATGATCGCCGTGTAGTACCCCACCCCACACCCCAGGTGATAGACCCGTTCCCCGGGCTTGAGCGCCAGCGCATCGATCCACCGTCCCAGGGCGCTCGGCTGCCCGTTGTTGATGTCCTTGGCCCGGTCCAGGGACACGACCACGTTGTGATAGACGTCCCGGGGGTCGTCCACCGTCACATAGGTCAACTGCGCCAGACCCGCCGCGGCGAGAGCCCGCCCCTCTGCCGAACCAAGGTGCCACGGGCCCGGTCCCAGGAACGCGTCCCGCGGGACTCTCGCAAACGCCTCGACCAGGCCGGGTGTCGACAGGTTGGCGGCAAACCGGATCTCCTGGGCGAAGAAACTCCGGCACTCCTCAATCGTCATCATGACCACGTCCACCCCGCGTACGCCCGGCCCGAGGCGCAAACCGGCGCACGCATCCTAGAGCAGATTCACCTCGTATCGCATGGGGATCACGATGTCCGTGCAGCCAATGAAGCGCTGGGCCCGCGAGACGGCCACTGGCCCCTGGGGCCCCACCTTGGCAAGCAGATCGGCGTGCGTGGCGAAGCGCTGATCCGCGAGGAAGGTCTCACGTCGGCGCACGCCGAAGCGCGCCAGGGCGGCGGCGCTCTGCGCAACCTTGTCTTCCTCGGCGCCGTAATAGATCCACTCCGACTCCGGCGAATGGTCGTACACGACGATGTCGGGGGCGAGCGACCGGGCGTGGCGCAACGAGGTCTCGGGATCGTCCATCTCGTGCAGGCAGAACTCGAAGTAGACCACGTCGCCCGTTCTCACGACCTCTTCGAACCGGGCCGCCACGACCTCCACCGTGGCCTGGAGGCCCTTCGCGGCGACGGCGGCGTGCAGCTGCTCGAGGGCCGCGGCGTTCTTGTCGATGGCGACGAGCTTCCTGGTCGGAGTGGCCGGGTCGAGGAGCTGCCCCCCCGCCGCGCCGACGAACAGCACCACCTTGCCGGTGAAGTCGTAGAACCGGCACAGGTTTACGCTGAGCGCCTGGTAGTCGGTGGCCATCTCGGGGCTCCTCTCTCACAACCGGCCCCGCCGGCGGCCGGGCCCAGACTCGGCGAGCAGGTCGATCGCACCTCCGTGGCTCCGATCGACGCTGACCGCACCCGGTGCCGCCCCGGGCGGCTGGCGCGGGGCCGATCCGTTGCGGATCGGGCCGATCATACCCGGAGTCTGGCGGGACGGCACCCGGACCCGTCGGGCCCCTGTGGTAGCATGCGCCGCGTATGCGACCGCCCCAATGTGCGCTCTACGTGGCGCTGGTTGCCCTCGTCGCTGGCGCCGTGCCCGTCGGCCAGTCGTCTGCGCCGCCCAACGCGCCCGCCGAGGTCGCGGTGACGGGCGGGTCCATCACGATGCGCTACCACGACGGCGTGATTTTCGAGGGCCGGATCCGGAATCCAAGCGCGCTGCGGGTGGCCGTGCCGACGGTGCTGCGGCACGGGGAGGCGGTCGATCAGGTCCTCGCGCTGTACGCCGCAGACGGCAAGCTCGAGGTGGATGGGACCGTCACCACCAGCCCCGAAGGGTTTCCGTGCGAGAGCGACCGGCCCGCGCGCGCGCTCGCCCTCGTCCGGCACAGCTCGGGCCTCAGTCGAAGCCGTCTGAACCAGGCCGTGTACGACCGGCGGTCGGACTGGGTCCTCTCGGTGGACGACCGTCCCCACACTGCCGTTGTGGTGGCCCCGCTGTCCGACACGGCGACGGCGCGCCGTTTCACCATCGAGGCGACTGGCACGGAAGTGCTCCTGCGCTTCCGGCCCCGCTTCTATCAGCAGCATCGCGGCCTCCGGTATTTCGAGCCGTGGACCTATGCGGCGTGGAACCGGCCCGTGGTGGGGTGGTGCAGCTGGTTCGCCTTCTTCGACGCCATCACCGATCGGGATATCCGGCAGACGGCGGACGTCATGGCCGACACGCTCGTCCCGTACGGCTACGAGTACCTCCAGATTGACGACGGCTACCAGCGGGGAACCGGGCTGCCGGAGCTGTGGCTGACGCCGAACGCCAAGTTCCCGGATGGTCTCGCGGCCACGGCGGCCTACCTCAGGACCAAGGGCCTGAAGCCGGGGATCTGGACCAACGCCGCCTTCTCGCAAACCGAGTTTGCCACGGCCCATCCGGAGTGGTTCGTGCGCGACGGGGCCGGGCAGGTGGTCCGGGGCAACTGGATCGACCATCCCGTGGACGCGACCGCGCCGGGCGCGCTCGACGCGCTGGTCCGGCCGATCTACCGGGCCCTGCGCGGCATGGGATGGGAGGACTTCAAGCTCGACGCGCTCCGGCACCTGCGCTACGAGGGGTACAACACGTACTCCGGCTACTTCGAGCAGAAGCACGTCCGACCGGGGGACGCCCTGCGCCAGTACGTCGCCGCTGTCCGCGAGGAGGTGGGGCGCGACCGCTTCCTGCTGGCCTGCTGGGGCGTGCGGCCCGAGCTCGTCGGGCTCGTCGACGGCTGTCGGCTGGGCACGGACGGCTTCTCCTACGCCGGGCTGGCCCAGGTACAACTCGTTCAATAACGTCGTCTGGCGCAACGACCCCGATCACATCGAGCTCAGCGAGCAGGAGGCGTGGCGATCGACCATGGTGACCTCGCTCACGGGCTCGCTGATGCTGCTGACCGACAAGCCGGAGCGGTACCGCACGCCCGTGGTGGAGCCGGCGCGGCGAGCCGCCCCGGTGCTGGTGACAGTGCCCGGCCAGCTCTACGACGTGGACGGGTCACGGTCCTCCGAGCTGTCGCGCGTCGACACCGAGGTCAGCGGGCGCGATCCCAAGCCGTTCGATGCAGGCCTGACGCCGTCGGTCCAGCTCTACCTGCTGGAGGTGAACCGCCCGTTCGAGTCCTGGGTCGTCCTCGGCCGGACCGGCGGGACCTTCGAGGACATCCGGTTCGAGGACCTCGGGCTCGACCCGAAGAAGCGGTACACGGTGTTCGAGTTCTGGGAGCGACGATTCTTCTCGCCCTACACCGACTCCTTCGTGCCCGGGGCGATCTCGCCGCGATTCCGCTCGCAGGTGTTCATCATCCGCGAGCGGCTGCCGCATCCGCAGGTCGTCGCCACCAGCCGCCACATCACCGGCGGCGGCGTCGACCTCCTCGACGTCGCCTGGAAGGAGGGCGTGCTCTCCGGCCGCAGCCGTGTGGTGGGGGGCGAGCCGTACGAGATCTTCATGACCGAGGGGCTCGCCTGGCGGCTGGCCGAGATGCGCTGCACGGGCGGAACGCCGCTGCCCGTCACCCGCGAGGGCACGCTGGTGACATCGGGGTGCCGGCCCGCGTCCTCAGGCGAGATCGCGTGGGACGCGCGATTCGAGAAACCCACCGCCGGCGTCGTCGACTACAGCGGCGTCACCGCGTCATCCCCGGCGGCGCCGCATGGGACCCAGGCAGGAGACGTCCTGCTGTTCAGCTCGTTTCGCGGCAACGGCGAGGACGGGCTTCATCTCTCCTGGAGCGATGACGGCTACCACTTCACGGCGGTGGCAGGCGACCGGCCGTTCCTCGAGCCGAACGTCGGCGGCAAGCTGATGCGGGATCCGCAGATCATCCGCGGTCCCGACGGCACGTTCCACATGGTCTGGACCACGCGGTGGGACAAGGGCGGCATCGGCTACGCGTCATCGACGGACCTGGTCACGTGGTCGACGCAGCGGTACCTGGACGTGATGAAGGACGAGCCCGCTTCCCGCAACGCGTGGGCGCCGGAGCTGTTCTACGACGGGGCCCGTGGGCAGTTCCTGATCTTCTGGTCCAGCACCGTGCCCGGCCGCTTCCCGGCGACCGACGCGTCGGGCGACGACGGGCTCAACCACCGGATCTACGTGACGACGACGACGGACTTCGTGACCTTCACGCCCACGCGGCTGCTGTTCGATCCCGGGTTCAGCTGCATCGACGCGACGATGGCCCGAGACGGCGCTCGGTTCCTGATGTTCTTCAAGGACGAGACCCTGCATCCCCCTCAGAAGAACCTGAAGGTCGCGGCTGCCGCGTCGCCGATGGGACCGTGGGGGCCGCCCAGCGGTCCACTGACCGTGCAGACGTGGGCTGAAGGCCCAACCGCGATCCGATGGGGCGACACGTGGTTCGTCTACTTCGATCGGTACCTCGAGGGCCGGTACGGCCTGATCACCTCGAAGGACCTGCTGTCGTGGCGGGACGAGACGGCGAAGCTGCGGTTCCCGAAGGGCACCAGCCACGGCAGCGTGCTGCGGGTCCCGCGATCGGTGCTGACCCGGCTGCTGGAACCGGGAGGCCGGTAGCGCCACCACCCACGCGCCTTTGGGGACCCAGACCCGCCCGCCAGCATGTGGGGGGGCCAGGGACGTGTCGACCCGGGTGAGCGGCACGCCGGCTTTCCTGCCCTCGGAACCCTTGTCGTCGCGCCGTCGTGGAGCTGACGGCCCTCGCCAGCCGTGAGCCCTGACCCTGAACGGACACACCCGTTTGAATCGTGGGCGGGTCCGGTTGCTTCAGCACGGCTGGCGCTCCACGGATTTCTCCCCGCTCGGCCCGGAGCCCCCGCTCGACCTGGCAGACCGCGCGTCCGCGTCCCAGAATGTCGGCCATCCGAGTCGCTGCTCAAACTGGGCGAGTGGCGATGTGCGCGCACCTGAGGCGGCCCTGGGGAATCCAGCGGTGGACCTGTCACGGTGGGGGAGCGTGCGCCTTGCACCGAGTGCCGTCACTGGTCGAGCGACCCTGGCGGGAACGCCGGCTGCCGGCCGAGCACGTTCCTGAACCCCCACCAGGCCAGCGCGACGACGAGGGCGACCACGACCCCGGTGCGCCAGGCGTACCAACGCGTGGCATCCGCCGTCACGGGCGTGGTGAGCAGCGCCTCCATCACGGTCAGGAACACGGCCGCCGCCAGCAGGCCGTGGCGGGCAAACACCGCCACGAAGGCCACCGCGAGGACGGCCGCAGTGATCAGGGAACCGAGCGGCGCCGCGCTCGCCCACGGTTTGTTGAAGACGACTACCCAGGCCATCAGGCCGAACCAGACGACGAGCAGCACAGCCCATGCGGCGTGATCGTGCCGGACGACGAGGCGGGCGACCAGCAGTACCGCGACGGCGAGCAGCGCGTTGACCGGTCCCACCCAGGGAGTGGTGCCGGACCCCAGGAACCAGCCAAGACCGCCGTCGAGCGACATGGGCTGGTACCAGGGCGTGGCCAGAGGCAACCCGGACACTGTCGTCAGAATGGACGCGGCGCCTGGCACGATGGCCGTCGCGACCAGGGCGGCCGTGCATCCGACGATCAGTGACCGTCCGACCAGAGGGTCGCGCCAGCGGCCATCGAGCAGTCGCGTCGAGGCGATGAGGAGGGATGGCCAGCGACGCCGCACGAGCGGCTCGAGGCCCACGTAGTACAGCCACGTCTGGACGCCGGTGAACAACGGAAGACCCAGGAGGAGCACGACCACCCGGAACATGTTCAACGGTTGGAACGTCCAGTGGCGGGTGAGGACGACGTACACGGTCTCGGCAGCGAACATCGTGAGAGCCAGCCTGAACGCGGCTTTCCTGGCTCCCCGCCCGAGTCTCAGGTTGTGCCGCGCGAGCGCGGCGAGCACGCCCACAGAGACGAATATCGTGACCATGACGAGCAGGTCGAGCGCCCAATCGAATCCGGTTCGCACCTCGGGTGCAGGAGACGGCTTTCTCTGCCGGGGCCCCACCCGGAACTGCACGGGCCGTCCGCGATACGCGGTTGCTTCGACGCGGACGGTCTGGCTGCCCACCAGACCCTCCCACGCACGGCTCTCGTCAGAGGGGACACCCGGGGAGTCGGCGGCCACTTCCTTGAAGTCGGCCCGGTTCAAGCGGGCTGCGGCGAATAACGCGCTCCAGTCGATGGGCGGTGATGCGACCGGCCTTCCCTCGCGAAAGCCGAAGCCGCCCGTGCGGAGGGTGAGAAGGCGGCCGCGGCCGTCGAGCACGAGGTACGCATCATCCGGGTCACGAGGGGGCGGATCGAGCATCCTGATCGTGCCCCAGGGATCCCAGCTGAACAACGGTCTCGGGCTCTGCCGGTAACAGAACGCGATCACCCCCGCCGATGTCGTTTCGGGATCCGTGAAGCGGACTCCCGAAGGGGTCTCCAGGACGAGTTGCTCGAGGTAGTCGTCATCGGTGTCGAACCACCAGGCGCTGTCGGCGGGCGGGTTCCGATAGCCGATACTCTGGAGGACCTGGCGCGCCGTCGCGCGCTGGAGGATGGGGTCGGCGAGCGGCACGAGGTTGGAGAGCTGCCACAGGCTGCCAAACGGGACCGCGAGCGCGAGGGCAGCCAGGCAGACCAGGAACCACAGCCACGCCTTCGCGCGGGACAGCGTCCCCTCGTCCCCGGAGGCGGCGACCAACTCGGGTGACGGCGTGTCGCCAGCGGCAATCGTGGCGGCGAGGGGATCGCCCCCGGGAAGGGCCGTTGCCACCTGGGTGGCCGCCCGCGGCCGCAGGGCGGGGTCTTTCTCGAGGCAGCGCATGATGGCGCGCTCGACGGCCGGCTCCAGGTCGGGCACGATCGCGGACGGGGCGGCGGGCACCGAGTCCGTGTGCGCGACGCGCCATTCAAGGAGCGAGTTCGCCCTGAACGGCGACGTACCCGTGTAGACCTCATAGAGGACGAGGCCGAGGGCATAGAGGTCGCTCTGCACGGTGGCCGGCGTGCCCGTGAACCGCTCGGGAGCCATGTAGGCGATCGTGCCGGCGTAGTCCGCGGGCGAGGCGCCCGGGTTCGCCTCGACGGCCAGGCCGAAATCGGTGATGCGCGCCTGGCCACGCCCGTCGACCATGACGTTGGCCGGCTTGAGATCCCGGTGCAGCACACCGCGGGCGTGGGCTGCGGCGAGGCCCGCGCACAACTGGCGCCCGATCTCCAGTGCCTTCGCCGGCGTCAGGCGTCCGACGCGCCGGAGCAGCGATGCGAGATCCTCGCCGTCGATGTACTCCATCGTCATGAAGGTGCGTCCACCGACCTCTCCCACGTCGTACACGCGGCAGACGTTGGGGTGGGCAATGGTCCGCGCGTGCCGGACCTCCGCGACCAGACGCTCACGGGCGGCGGGGTCACCTTCCAGATCGGCGGGCAGGAACTTCAGGGCGACCGGCTGCCCGAGCCGGAGATCGTCGGCACGGTATACCTCGCCCATGCCGCCCCGGCCGACAAGGGCGACGACGCGGTAGCGATCGGCCAGCACCGTGCCGGGCGTGAGAGCGCTCAGGTCCACCGGGTGCGATGAGGGCGGGCGAGAGGGGACGAGGGGTGCGACGGTGGGAGACTCAGTCGCGTCCATGCAAGTACCCCAGATGCTCGAATCTCGGTGACGTACCGTCCCGAAGCCCGACGCGAGAAACCTGCAGGCCAGCGACCGGCTCATTATAGCGCCGTCGGCGGGGCGAACCGCCGTGGCCGGCGACCCCGCGCGCGATCGACCTGTCTGCGGTCAGGAGGAGCGAATGGCAGGCGGCCGCCTGGATGCAGGCCGCCCGGTCAAAGCAAGTCGCGCCGAGCCGTACAGCCTGGCGCGAGCCGGCGGGCTCCCGCGTGAGGACGGCGTCAAGGTGCCGAGGTCTCTTGGCGGTTCTCGTGCGACGCCTGGAACCGGCGGCTCGCCTCGGGCCGTGGCGTCCGGGCGCGCAGCCGGGAAGATGCCTGCGCTCGACCCGACGCCCGCCGCCTTCTCGCACTCGGGGCCGTCGATAGTGACCGCCTGCTTCAGGGGGGTGCCTCTGAATGGGCACGCGCCATCGAGCTACCTCTTCCGTTTACCGGGAAGACGGTGCCGACGGGTCGTCGGTTGTACAACCCGTGAAATCATTGAAAGTTAGTATTACACATACTATTATTCAGTAATGATGGTTGACCGGACGGGCTACCGTCAGCAGGTTCAGGCCTCCTTGTCCCAGTTCCGGGTCACGGCGTTACTCGGACCTCGTCAATGTGGAAAGACCACTCTGGCACGAGCGTTCGAAGTCGACCCCAACGGCTATTTCGACCTCGAAGACCCTCTCGATCTGGCCCGGCTCGAAGCGCCTCGGCTCGCGCTCGGGTCGCTTTCGGGCCTGGTGGTCATCGATGAGATTCAGCGTCGGCCCGATCTGTTCCCTCTCCTCCGAGTCCTGGCGGACCGTGACGGCGTACCGGCGCGCTTCCTGGTCCTCGGCAGCGCGTCGCTCGACCTGGTCAAAGGCGTGTCCGAGTCGCTGGCCGGGCGCGTGGGCTTCGTCGACATGAGCGGCTTTGACGGAACAGAGGTCGGCTTCAGCCGACTCGACCAGCTTTGGCTGCGTGGGGGGTTCCCGGAGTCGTTCTTGAGCGAGAGCGATGAGGCAAGCCTGCACTGGCGACTGCAGTTTGTCCGGACCTTTCTGACCCGTGACATCCCTCAGCTGGGGATCACGATTCCCGCCGAGCAGTTGCGCCGCTTCTGGCTGATGGTGGCCCACTGTCACGGTCAGACGTGGAACGCCTCGGAAATCGCCCGGTCGATCGGCCTCAATTACAAGACAGCGCAGCACTACCTCGACATCTTGACGGGTTCGTTCATGATCCGCTCGTTGCCGGCGTGGAGCGAGAATCTCGGCAAGCGGGTGCGCAAGGCGCCGAGGATCTACTTGCGCGACAGCGGCCTGTTTCACGCCCTTCAGCGGATCGGCTCGTTCCGAGATCTCCAGGCCCACCCGAAACTCGGTGCCTCGTGGGAGGGGTTCGCGCTCGAGCACGTCCTTCGCGTCCTCCGTGTTCCGCCCGCTGAGGCGTTCCATTGGAGCACTCACGCGGGGGCCGAGGTGGACCTCCTGGTGGTTCGTGGCGACCGACGCTGGGGCTTCGAGTTCAAGTACGCAGACGCGCCTCGCACGACCAAGTCGATGCGCGTGGCACTCGACGACCTGCACTTGGAACGCCTGATCGTCGTCTACCCTGGGGAGCGGGATTACGCCTTGGACGACCGCATCACGGCGCTGGCCTTGCGGAATGTCGAAGGGCTGGCGACGGGTTTCTGAGGACTCCGCCCGCGGAGTCCCGGTCGCGACGACTGTCACGACCGGTGCGTCCGGGTGATGAGGCGACGCGCCCGCCGCCGGTCACCCGGTTACCCGCCGTATCCTTGGAGGAACGGCTTGACCACCTCGAGCACCTCGGGGAACCCGATGCCGAGTTCCTTGATGCGCTCGTAGGTTGGCACGCCCTGCGGCGTCCAGCCGCGGCGCTTGTAGACCGTGTCGATGAGCTTCTCGAAACGGGCGGTTCGGGTCCTGGCGCGTGATCCGGACCTTCTCCTCGGTGGTTCTCCCCTCGGGGTCGATGCCGATCTCCTTCCGCATCTGATCGTCGTACCGGTCACGGCGCGACTCGTACTCCTCCACGGTGACCGGCCCGACCGACCGGTAGGGCGCGGCGTCGTGCTGCCGCAGGCCCTTGCCCATGCGGATGTTGAAGATCCGCTGGAAGTTGTAGACGCGGGCCGACTGCCTGATGAGCTCGTCCTTGTCGATCTTGATCCCGGTCGTGGCCGAGAACAGGTCGACGTAGTTCTGCACGTGCTCGGGGACTTTGTGCGCCTCGGGCTGCTGCGAGTTGTTGGCCGGGACGACGTCGTTCCACGGCAGCTTGCAGAACCCGTTGAGCCCGAACCAGGTGCGGAACAACGGGAAGTAGTACAGCGCTTCGGCCTTGTCTTCGAAGGTCGGCAGCTGCTTGTTCACCATGTCCATGAAGATGAGCCACGCCTCGTCGTGCTGCGGGCCCTTGTTGGTGAGCGCGTAGCCGCCCTGCTGCGCGAGGGACTCTTTCGACAGGTCCTGGCTGTACTCGAGCCCCTTGTTCTCCATCCCGATGTCGTTGATGAGCTGCGGGTCGCCCCACGCGTTCGCGATGAACAGCGCCTTCATCCGCTTCACGCCGGTGCCCGCGATCTTGCCGAAGCCCTCTCCCCGAGCCAGCTGGTGCATCATCTCGAGGTCGGCCTCTGCGTTGCCCCAGGTGAGCTCCAATCCGCCGGTCCGCTCCCGATTGAGGATGCCGCGCTGGTAGCACTCCATCAGGAAGGCGGCGATGCGTGCCCCAGGTGATGGTGCAGATGCCGTAGGTGTCGCAGTAGAAGTTCAGTTCGAGCAGATAGTCGGGATCGAAGATGCCCGCGTTCGACCCCAGGCCCGCCGCGTTCTCGTACTCGGGGCCGTCGACGGTGACCATGTGGCCCTTGTAGGGCCCGGTCTTCAGGACCAGTCCGTCAACGCCCTTCGCGCAGGACATCGAGCAGCCGTACCAGCAGCCGTCGGCCGTCTTCTGGGTGCAGCGCCGCTGCCACCACGTGGAGTCGATCTTGGGCGTGTCCGGGTGGGAACCGTACTGGAAGTTGTGCACCGGCAGCAGATCGTAGGCGTTCATGATTTCCACGATGTGGGCGGTGCCGTTGCGGCGCATCATGCACTGCACCGGGTCGTTCTCGCGGATCTCCTTGTGCAGCTTGACGCCCGTCTTCGCGATCGTCTCGAAGTCGGCCGGGTGGTTGAGATCGCCCTTCACCTCGGGACCGCGGCAGACGAGCGCCTTGATCCGCTTGTTGCGGAACACGGTGCCGATCCCGCCACGGCCCGCCTGCTTCAGGCGGATGCAGCCGCGGCGCCGGTCGTACCAGGAGAAGTTCAGCATGCCGATCAGGCTGTGGTCGGCCGCCGCGCCGGAACTGACGACGGACAC
Organism: uncultured Acidobacteriota bacterium; assembly: GCA_963701315.1. Lineage (GTDB taxonomy): Bacteria > Acidobacteriota > Vicinamibacteria > Vicinamibacterales > Fen-181 > FEN-299. Next base: position 509,319 of record OY969603.1, read on the forward strand.
GTTGGCGAGGTCCTTCTCGTTCTCGGCATACATGTGGGTGAGGATCTCGGCGAGCACGTGGGAGTCCAGGGGCTCGTCCGGCGCCTCCTCGATCCGGATGATCCCCTTCTGGCCGTCGATGAAGAGGATGATCTCCCGGTCGGACTTGCCTTGCAGTTCGAGGGCGTCGAAGCCCGAGAACTTGAGCAGCGGGCCGAAGTAGCCGCCGACGTTGCTGTCGATCGGGATCTCGGTCTGCGGCGACAGCGAGACGACCAGCGATTTCCCGCTGCCCGGGTACTGGGTGGTGCCCGAGACCGGTCCCGGGCTGATGACGATCTCGTTCTCCGGGTCGTGCCACCGGGTCGTGGGCTTGACGGCCTGCCACAGGTACCAGAGGCCGAAGCCCCGCCCGCCGATGAAGATGTCCTTCATCTGCTGGGTCACCTTCTTCTCGGTGACCTCCAGCGACCCGACGTTCACGTAGAGCGAGCGGTCGTTGTAGCCGCGCTGCGGAAGGCTCGGCGTGAAAGCCACCTCCTTCAGAACCCGGTGGGCCGCCCGATACTGGTCCAGCCCGTGCAGGTACTCGGTGCGCTTGGTGAAATCGATGTCGAAGGGTTCGACGACGGCCGGTGTCGTATGACTCATGATGAGGTTCTCGCTCAGATGATCCGGGCGGGCGGTTCGGAGACCTCGACGAGCTCGAGCGCCGCGTGGGGGCACGCCTTGACGCAGATGCCGCACGAGGTGCACTTGTAGGGGACCACCCAGGCGGGGTTTCGTTCGAACGCGTCCTTCTCGCAGAACCCGATGCAGGTGTAGCACCCGACGCAGAGCTTCTTGTTGATCATCACGACGCCCAGCTTGTTGCGGGACAGCGCGTCGGACGGGCAGACGACGATGCAGTCGCCGCACTGATCGCAGAGGATCGCCGTTCCCTTCCCGTCCTCCAGCTCGCGGATGTGCAGGACGGCGAGGGCGGGATCGTCGAGCTTGAACACGCGCCTGGCGCACTCGCTTTCGCACTCGTGCGCGCAGGACTCACGGCCCGCGTCGCACTTGGCCAAGTCGATGCGCAGCTGCTTCACTCGTCTCGCGGGGGGGGTCGTCTCCGAGTCGGCGGGCCGGGAGTCGGCTCCGGCAGCGGTCGTGGCATCCATACGTCGTATCCTCGGTTCACCCCAACCCCGTCCAGCCGGACGCGGCGGCGGTGCGCTGTGTTGGGAGTTGTCGTGTGCTGTTCCTGGGGACGAAAAGACCGCCGCGAGGGATCGCGGCCGCCTGGTCATTATGATCTCAGCAGTCGGGACGTCAGGTCAAGGCACGCATGCCCGTGGCCACCTTCCTGTTGGGTCAAGTGCGGCCGGTGTCGACCTGCGCGAGGAGGCGGCAGGGGACCCGCGTTCGGGGCCGGAAGCCGCGTCAGGCCACCGGGCCCAACGGCACCGGAAGGTGCCGCCCAACCGCTTCGGCCATGGCCTCTCGCGTGACGTGGTGGTGCGACGCATGCCAAACGACGTGGCCATCGTGGAGCAGCAGGGCCTGCGGGGATTCGTGGCGCACGCCGCAGCGCTGGGCAACCTCGTTGGAGACGTCGCGGCCGGTTTGCACATGCACGACCACCACATCGACATCGAGTGGAGGTCCCGCCAGTAGCTTCTCGAGTTCCGTATAGGCGCGCGTGCTCGTGGGGCACGTCAGACTGTGCTTGAACAGGAGCACCGGTCGGGCCGCGGACCCGGAGAACACCAAGTCCAGCTCACCCAACGTCCGCAACACCCTCGGTTGATCTGGCATAGGTCTGTCGGCACACGCCGCTCCGCGACCGCCGCGGCGGCGCAGGTCCATGGTAGCCGGGCCTCAGCCGCATTGGAAGCCACCCTCGGCTCGCACGCGGAGGGGCCCAGGACCCGCCCGCCCGCGCACGGTCGCCCGGGTCCCCTGAGAGGGCGCGCAACGCGGCTCAGCGAGCCGGACACTTCGTCGGTTCCACGTCAGGGTGAACGGTCGTTCGCGCAGGCCGCGCATCGCTGCCAACTCTCAGTGATCAAAGGGGTTGGATGGCGGCAACCGGAGGGGATTGGACGTGGCAACGCCGGCGTCAGGTCATCGGCCGGATTTTTGGATGATTGCAGTCCTGTTGTGTTCGATGTACAGTGCCAGTGGCGCCATTTGCAGCATCAAGGGCCGCGGTTGAGGGCACGGCTCGTTACGCCGCCCCGCTAGGACAGGTACTGTCCGGAGGACAGGTCTCGCGGGGGTGCACGACGCGCCTGTCGTTCTGAGGGGTGCAGTGTCGCCGCATGCCTGGCCTTTGGGCGGTCAAGAACGTTACTCAAATTGGCGGACCGGAAGACGACTGAGACCATTGTGGGATCAGTTGCGGCAATTGCCTGATTTTCGCAAAGGGAGACGAAGGTATGTCACACAAGATCGCCAGACTGTCGTTCTCGCTCGTTCCGTGTCTCGTTGTCGGTTTCTTCGTGCTGGCGCTCACGACGCCAGGCAGCGCGTCACAGGGCCAAGCAGCCGGTACGGCTCAGACCAAGATGGAGCATCCCACGTTCAGTGTTACCGGGTGCCTGCAGAAGGGCGTCGAGCCGACGGGATTCTTCGTCAAGGCCGAGGATGGCAAAACGTGGGAACTCTCGAGCCGCACCGTGAAGTTTTCCGACCACGTCGGCCACAAGGTGACGCTCACCGGCACTGAGCTCCACAAGTCGAAGGCTGCGGAAGCCAAGATGGCGACGAACGAAAAGGCCGAGGCCGGCGGCACGACGTACGCGGACATGACCGTGACGGACCTCAAGATGATTAGCGACACGTGCGGCAAGTAATGGCGAGACGGCGCGCCTAGGCACGACTTTGGAGCACGGTGGGGACTGTCCCAACTGCCAGCGGGTCGTCGGGAAACCGCGGGCACATGGGACGGCTGCGAAGGTGGGCGCCCGCGCCCACGTCACTCCACCGTGCGGCCCGAGTCCCCTGAGGAGCCACCCGAGGTCCCTGAGCCAGGGTCAATGGCCCGTGCCCCGCCGGGGGGCGGCGTCCGATGTCCGGGCCTGTTTCAGGGCCTGGGCTCTCACGGTCCGGCCGATCCGCTCGAATCTCGTGGTCCGCCAGCGATTCGTAGACGGGCACCTGGACGGCCGTCGCAGCCTTGTCGGCGCCCGGCGCCTCCGGACCACGCCAGCCGAACACCTCCATCCGCGTGCACACGTCCACGTGCATGGGCGCCACGTCCACGCCGCGCCGAATGCAGCTGCGGACCAGCGCCTCGTCGTCCGGCACGTAGGGGCAGTACTGGTAGTAGACATGGGTGCGCTCGGGGGGAATCCGAGGCACTGTGACGCCCGGAATATCCCCGAGCAGCCCGTCGAGGACCCGCGCGTGGCGCCTGGTCCTCTCGATGAACTCGGGCAGGTGCGCCAGCCCGGCCAGCCCGAGCGCCGCCTGCACGTTGGAGAACCGACCGCCGTAGTGGGGGGGCAGCGGGTCGAGGCGTTCGACCTTTTCCCAGAGGTAGCGATCGGGTTTCCCATTCACCCAGGAGGCCGCCCACCAGATCGGGAACCCGGAGAAGGTGAACACGGTCGGTCGGATGAAGGTCCGCTGCCACCACCCAACGCGCAGGACTTTCTCCACCCGCGCCTCGGTGGGCCACGGCTCGGCATCGGCCAACTCGCCGACGCGCCGTGCGAGCTCCGCATCCCGCATCCAGGCCAGGCCGCCCCCGAATGTGTTGAGCGGCTTGAACGCCTGGAAGCTGAAGAAACTGGCATCGCCAAAGGTGCCCACCATCTGGCCACGGTAGGTCGCGCCCAGCGAGTGCGCGCAGTCCTCGATCACCTTCAGGTTGTGACGGCGGGCCAGGGCCAGGATCGGGTCGAGATCGCAGGACAGCCCGTAGAGGTGGGTCGGCAGCACGGCGCGGGTCCGTGGCGTGATCGCCTGCTCCATCGCCTCGGGGCTCAGCGTGAAGGTGGACGGGTCGATATCCGCAAACACCGGCGTCAGGCCCGCCACGCGGGTAATCTCCGGCACCACCCAGAAGGTCAGGGCGGGCACGATGATCTCCGAGTCCGGCGGGAATTGGAGGGACTTCAGGATGTCGAGCAGCGCCATGCGGCCGTACTCCAGGGAGACCGCACGAACGTGCCCCTGACCGAGGAATCGGGCGAACGCCTCCTCGAAGGCCGCGATGTGCGGTCCCTGGACGAGTTGTCCCTTCTGGCGGCACTGCCGGATGATCTGCGCCGAATCCGGCACCATCCGCATGCCATATCTTGCGATCGCCGCCATGATGTCGCCTTCCTGCCGGCAGTGTGGCGCCAGCTCTTCCGCATCCGCCCGGATCGATCCTCAGTCTCGGCCCGGCCGACGGCCTGCCGCTCTCCTCGCCATCCGGGCGGCACCGTCGCACGGGTCCGCGCCAGAGGGGCATCACCCGACGCCGAGGCCTGCTGGCCCTCGCGCAACCCAGTGTGGCCGTCGCAGGCTGATTATCTCAGCGGCGATCTGAGCGTCAAAGCGAATTCGCCTCCCCGTGTCGGGAAGAGCGCGCGCGTCTGACACGTGCATGGGCCGCCGGCCGCAAGGGCGGCCCGTCGCACGGTGCCCACCCGCGGACCTGATCGGCAGCGACGGTCCAACGGGCACCGAGCGACGGTCTGCTATACTGCCGCCCGTCGGCGGGTTGGCTGCCGCTTTGACGTCGTGACGGCCAGAGGTGGGGGACCAAGATGAAACGAACGGTGGCGACTCCTCTGTTGGTGGCGTTGGTCGTGCTGTTCAGCGGGATCCTGGCGGCGCAGGCCCCGTCCGGGACGCAGTCCGGGAGTCAGCCGGCGCGCCACGAACCGGTCGGGACGACGCAGGTCGCCACGTTCGACTCGGGCTTCGGAGGCTATTTCACCGCCAAGGAAATCGAGAAGCAGATGCGGGCCCTGAGCGCCGACGGGTACGGCCCCTTCCAGATCGCGCACTACGGCGACACCACCAACATCCCGTACGGGGAGAAGACCCCGGAGGAGATCGCGAAGTTCGCGTCGGCCGGCATCCTCGCGGCGTTCCGTGACGGCGCCAAGGACGTCTACATCGCCTGCAACACGGCCTCCACGCAGTTCGACCGTATCCGGGAGATCCTCCGCGCCGAGAACGCGAGCTACCCCAACCACGTCTACTCGATCATCGACGTCTCGGTCCGGGAGGTCATGAAGACGGTCAGCGCGAAGCTCCGGACCCAGGATGTCGTGACCGTGGCGGTCCTGGCGACGCCGGCGACCGTCAAGTCGGAGACCTACCCGAAGTTCCTGGCCAAGGCCCTCAGCGTGCCCTTCACGCCGGGTGCCCTGACGAAGACGACCCAACCGCGCTGGCTGACCTCCAAAGGGGCCACGATCGACAGCTTCGAGTACGTGACGGAACTGACGCTCGGTCCGAAGAAGCGCGTGGTCGTCTACCAGTTCGCCCCGGCCAACTGGGTCGACATGATCGAGAACGGCGCGCCGGACAGCGACAAGCACGAGGCCGTCCGTCGCGATCTCGGCCTGCTCGTCGGGCAGGCGAAGCGTGGCGCCCAGTTCGATGTCGTCGGGGAGTTCTGCACCCACTACCCGGTGTTCGACGCCCAGATCCAGGAGACGCTCCGGTCGCTCGGAACGGTCACGGCCGATGCCCCGTTCGTCGTCCAGGGGCCCCTGATGGGGTCGTTGTTTCGCACCCAGTTCCTGCAACGACACCCCGCGAAGGCCGCGGGGTCCGTTCCGCCACCCTCGGTGCCGCCCTTCTACATGAGTGGCACGAACACCGACTCCACGCGGGCGCTCATCCGGAAGATCTTCCCGAACGATCCGGAGCCGATCATCGCCCAGAAGGCGTTCGTCGTTCCGAAGTAGGCGCGCGGGGGGAGACGCGGCGCCCACCGGGACTCCGTGGGCGCCGCGGCTGCATCGATCGTCGCTACTTGCCCGATTCCGTGCCCCGCACGAAGGCCGCCAGGTCATCGTGGAACTGCTTCAGGACGCCCTCGTTGACGTACACCATGTGCCCCGACTCGTAGTATTTGTACGAGATGTTCTGCTGGAGCGCCTGCGGGATGGGCAGGTGGTGCATCTCGAACATCCCCTCGAAGAAGGGCGTGGCGAGATCGTCGTACCCGCCGGCCAGCAGCACCCGCATCTTCGGGTTGGACTTCATCGCGAAGGCCAGGTCTGGCATGACGTTCGTGGTGACGCTGAACCCCGCCCCCGGCCCCCCCGGCATCTGGTGGTGCAGGTCCCACATGAACTCGCCGTACGCCTCCGGCTTGTAGGTCAAGTCGCGCCCGTACTTCAATTCCGCCCGCAGGTACTGGTTGATCGCCGTCGTGTAGGCCGACGAGATGGCGTTGGACTGCGGGTCGTACTGCGCCTCCTCGGAGAGCGGATCCATGTCGGGTCCCTTGTAGCGCGCATCCAGCCGCCCGGTCGTCAGGCCTTCCTGATCCAGCACCATCTTGGAGAACGCCCCGCCCGGCACCCGCAGGTTCGACTTCAGCAGGTAGGCCACGGGCAGCCCGGTATAGGCGTGGAGCTTCTCGGCGATGGCCTGTCGCTGCGCGTCCCCCAGCTGTGAGCCCTGGAGCAGGGCCGACTCGTAGTCGCCGAGCGCGAACCGCTCGACTTCGGCGAGGAACGGCTCGAGAGCGGGCGGCTGCGTCGGCAGCTTGCGGTGGTAGAAGGCGCTCGCGGCGTAGGTGGGCAGCGCCACCGCGTACGCCTGGTCCACCCCAGGGTTGCCGCGTGGAAGGTCCACCGAGTTGTCGAAGGCCAAGATCGCCGAGAGCAGGACCACCCCGTTGAGGTCGACGTTCTGGAGCATGGCGCTCAGGACCGCGGACCGCGGCGTGCCGTACGACTCGCCGAACAGGTACTTCGGGGAGTTCCACCGGTCCCACTTCGTCAGGAAGCGGCGGATGAACCGCTCGAACGCGTGCGCGTCCTGGTCGACGCCGAAGAAGGCCTTCTCCTTGTCCTTGCCCATGACGCGGCTGAAGCCCGTGGCGGGCGCGTCGATGAAGACCAGGTCGGTCGCGTCCAACAGGCAGTAGGGGTTCTCCGCCAGCGTGTACGGCGCTGCCGCCTGGTGCTGCGTGTCGGGGATCACCACGCGGCGCGGCCCGAACGAGCCCATGTGGAGCCACATCGTCGACGAACCTGGTCCGCCGTTGTAGAGGAACATCACCGGCCGCGTCTCGGGTGGCGCGTCCTTCTTGAAGTAGGCGACGTAGAACATCCGCGCCGTCGCGGGTGCGGCGTCCGGCTTGGCGGGGTCGGGCGGGGCGATTCCGGCGTCCGGGAGCAGCCGACCGTCAAGCCCCAGCATCGCGTCGAACGTGTCGTCATGCCCGACCGTGATGGTGCCGGCCACGGCCCGATAGGCGATCTTCTGGCCGCCGACGGTGACCGTGTTCTCGGTGATCGAGTCCGGCGGTGGGGCCGGAGTCGGGGTTTCGGCAGGCTTGCCCTCGGTGGGGCCCTTTTCGACTTTCTTCGTCTTGTCCTGCATGTCTTGCTGGGAGGCGACGGCCGCCCGTGGGTCCACGAGCAGGACCGCCGCACCGAGGAGGAGAGCGCAAAGAACCTTCGCGGCCTGTGTCATCAGTGACTCCTGTGAGAATTGCCGTGTGTGTCGACGCTTCCTGGGACGCGCGGGCATGGCCGACGCGGCCGAACAGCCGGTCTGTTCAGTGCGCGCGCGGCGTTCCTCCCTGCGGGACGGGCGGAAGGTCGCCGTAGAACCTCCAGGCCGTCCGGTAGTCCCGCGTCAGCGGCTGGTGGGTGAGATCCGCGCGGATGAGTTCGATCGGAATGCTGTTTTCCTTCAGAATCGCGTCGTGGAACGCGCGGTTGGTCATCTTCCCCGAGTCGACCAGCTCGCGGTGCAGCGCCCGGAACTGCAGCGCCCCGAGCAGGTACGCGCACTGGTAGAGCGGCGAGTAGGACCCGTCGAACGCCCGTCGCACCTCGCCCTGCGCGTTGTCCCGCTCGTGACCGACCCGCTGGACGAGGAACTCGACTGCCTGCCGCGGGGTCATCGTGCCAAGGTGGTAGCGGAGCGAGAAGATAATGCGCGCACACCGGTGCATCCGCCAGAACAACATGCCGATGCGCTCCTCCGGGGTCTTCGGGTATCCCAGATCCCAGAGTAGCATCTCCCACCACAAGGCGTTTCCTTCCGACCAGAACGGCGTGTCGAACGTGGACCGGTACGTCCGGTAGCGGTCCATCATAAACTCCTGCAGCCGGTGCCCCGGAATCTCCTCGTGGAAGGCCGTCGCATGCGAGAACGGGATGTTGTTGCCGCGCATGCTCATCATCTTCTGTTCGAAGGTCATCGAATCGGTCGGGAACGACACCATCATCGTCTCACCGCCGAGGAAGAAGGGGCTGATGAGCTGGTGCTGCGGGCTCAGCATCTGCATCCGCCAGACCTCCTTCGCCAGGGGTGGGACGGTGACCAAGTCGTGGCGTTCGACGAAGTCGATGCCCTCGAGCACCAGCTGGCGGACGACCTCGGGCTGCTGCCCCGGCTCCGCGTGCATGGTTTTGACCTTCTCCAGGGCGGCGTGCCAGTCGTCGCCGAACCCCAGCTCGCGCGACGACTTGAGCATCTCGCGGTCGCACCAGGCGAACTCGTGGTTCGCGATGGCGACGAGCTCCTCGGGCGAGTAGGGGATCATCTCGTGCTCGAGTTCGACGAGGAGCGCCTCGCGCCCGATTGGCGCCACCATCACGCTGTCGAGCGTGTCGGGTCCGCTGCCGGCGCCGGACCGCCGCTGCAGCGACTTGGCGAGCGCGTCGAGCGCCTGGTCGGCGTCCTTGTACGTCCGCCCGACCCACCAGGTGAACTGCGGGTCGTAGCCGTCGTAGAAGGTGAACCAGTTCTTCAGGACCGTCCGCAGGCGCACGACATACGTGGCGGCTGCCCGAGCCACTTCGCCCGTCACGGGCGGGAGGGGAGCGGGAGACGCGAGTTCGGCGTGGGCCGCCGCGCCCGGCTCGGCGTCGAGCCGGCGGACGAGTGCGGTGGCCTCCTTGACGAATCCGTCCAGGTCGCGGGCCGCAGCCTCCGGCTTCACCTTCTCCATCCTGCGACGCGCGTCGTCGAGGGCGAGCACGACGTCGGAGAAGGCGACGAGCGGCCGGATCGTGGCCAGCCGTCGTTCGACCGCATCGAGCCGGACCGCCGCGTACCGGACCCGGTTCGAGAGCAGCAGGTAGTCAATCTTCGAGGCCTGATCGAAGGTGTCAAATGCCACGCTGTGCAGCGCGTCCGCCCAGTCGCCGTAGAACCGTCGCATGCGTGCCACCTGGGCGGACGTCATCGGGTCGACCGGTCCGCCCGGGCCCTGCCCATCCTCCCAGGCGTCAGCGCGTTCCGACCAGGACCGTTCGAGCGTCGCCTGGTCGACTTGGTAGCGTTCGATCAGCGGCCGCATGGCACTCGACGACAGGTCCACGTCGACGGCGCCCGAGGCGGCGAGCAGCCCCGCCACGAACACCCCCACCCCGGCCACAACCCCCAGAAGGAACCAGCCTCGAACAGTCGGCATAGACTCCGCCTTCCGTGCAACCTCGGCAACAACGCGTCCGTGAGAGTGTGCGATCAGGTGGGGAACTACTACCAGACCTCGTAGGGGACCGCGGCGCCAGTGGCGACCGAGGACCATCCGGGCGGCGAGGTCGATGAACCGTGCCGGACCGGCGCCACGTGCAACGGGCGGGCTGCCCTGCGCGGCCCCAACACAAGGCGGACGTGACCAGCCGTCCCCTGCTTGGCGATGTCCGACGTGTGTCCGCCGAAGATGAGCGCACTCTCGCGTGTGTGACAACCCACCTCCCGTTGAGGGCGACGACCATCGCGCGGGTCGCTGCGGAGAACTCGGTTTGTTCTCAGTCCCGGCTCGACCCGCGCGTCTCGGCACCTGCGGTCGCCACGTCCGAATTCCCGGGAGGATGTGGTACAGTGCGTTACCACTCAAATCTGGCGTCGCACAAGGAGGCCCTGCGTGGTCCAACCCCTTCGGCGTTTCCGTATCCTGGCGCTGCGGCAATCTCTCCCGGCCGTCACCGTGGTGGTGATGCTCGCTTCCTTCCTCGTCCCGGCGCTCGCGGCCGCGGACGACACGCTGCCGTTCGGTAAGAACTGGCTCCCCTCGGACACGAAGCCGCTCATGCCGCGGCCGTTCGGGATTTCGCTCGTGTCGATGCACCTGGGGGAGACACTCGACGTCAGCAACCTCGGCCTGACACTGTCCGGACAGAAGCTCCCGCCTGGCGCGGTGTCGCTGCCGACCGTGTCGCACACCACCCACATTACGGGCGTCAACGGGGATGTGTGGCTGCTGCCGTTCCTCAACCTCCACGGCTTGGTTGGTCACGTGTCGGGCAATGCCCACGACATCAACCCGGTGGTGCTGCCAGGACTGCTGCCGACCGGCGTCGTCATTCCGTCGAGCATGGACTACAGCGGCACGACATACGCGGCGGGTGCGATGTTGGCGATCGCCTATCGATACCTGTTTGCCACCTACGACTTCACCCGTAGCTGGTCATCGGTCGACCTGCTGAGCACCACCGTCAAGTCGACCGCGCAGGGCGTTCGGGCGGGCGTGAGAACGGCGCTTGGACGGATCCGGCTGTCCGCGTTCGCCGGGGCCTTCGAGGAGAGCATCGACGGCCCCTTGACCGGTACCGGTCTGATCCCGATGGTGAAGCCGGACTTTTCGCTGACCCTCACGCCGCGGGGACCATGGAACGGGCTCGTCGGCGCGAACCTCGAGCTCTCCTCGCGGTTCGTCGTGACGACCGAGGTCGGGCTCGGCAACCGCAAGCAGTTGCTGATCTCACCGGGCGTTCGGTTCTGAGGTCGGTCGGCGCGGCCCCGAAGAGCGATGCCCCGCATCGCCAGCCTCCGCTGCCAGCGGCTGCGGGCGAGGCGGAGGGACGCGCCGACGTCGAGCCGGAGAGCCAGCGGTGTCCCGTCGAGGTCGCGCGAACGGTCGGGCGGGCCCTCCAGGCGGTGCGCGGCACCGGGGAGACGCGGCGTCGCACGGGCGTCTGGGTCGGCCAAGCGCTGCCCGGGCTGCCCGCCTTCGGACTCCGCCCGACGTGGCCGTGCGCCGCCGGACCGACACCCCGGAATCGACTGTTTGACCCCTGCCCAGCTCAGGCGTATCCTTGGGCGTCCGCTGCCCGATCGACGCACGGCGCTTGCGTGGGAGTTCCAAGTGGCGCTCTCCACTACTGGCCGTCGAAAGCGTCCCGCAGCCGCGCCTTCTGCGGGGCCCGTCGTTCCCTCTGAGCCGCCAGGGGCGCGCCGCACCATCCCGCCCCGCTTCATTCGGATCGGTTTCGATCGGCGCCGTGCTCGCCCCTGTCACAGCGTGCGCACGGTGTCTACGCTTACCGAAGTTGTCAGACATCTCACATCACGGAGGATTCCAGGCGCGGCGTGTGTCGGCGGAGCGATTCTCGCGACCCTCGTGACAACAGAAGTGCCCGGCGACCGTGCAGATCGGTCATGGCGGCGTCGGGGCCTGCCTCGGGTGGGCGAGTGTCGTCGGGGGCACGGAAGCGGCGATGGGCGAGGTGCCTTGCTGGCCTCTCGGCGCGGCCTGTTCCTCGGGGAGGGTGACGGGCGGCCGCGCGGGACGCAGGCCGTGGCGGGGGATTGCCAGACGGCACGGTGGTCCTTCCATTTGCGTTGACCGTGGTGAGTCCGGAAGTCGGCTGGACGAGGGCGCTTCTACTGTTCTTCGCCGGAGGCAGTCCATGCACGCAGATTGTTGTTCGGCGCGCTCTGGTCGCGTGGGTCTGACCGCGCTGTCGCTCGCGGCGCTGTTCGTCCTGGCCCCGTCGGCCGCGGTCGGGCAGACCGGCTGGCAGCCGCAGCCGTTACCCGCCCTGGAATCCGGCGTGACGTACCAGCTGGCGGATGTGAAGGCGGTCAGCGCCACGCAGGCCTGGGCCGCAGGTGGCTTGAGCGACGGCGAGGCGCTCATCCTGAAGACCCTGGACGGCGGAACGTGGGCCCTGATGTTCCGCCAGGGCAGCTCGAGCTCGGATCCGTGGCAGAGGTTCTGGAACTTCACCAGGGTGTCGGTCATCGACAGCAACACCGCCTGGGCGGCCGGTACCTACGGCCTGACGGCCAGTACGACCAACGGCGGTACCACCTGGGCCCACGAAGGCACGCCGTGCAGTTCGAACCCCGGCGGTCCGCCGATCCACGTCTACGGCCTCAAGGCCGTCACGTCGACCAACGTGTGGGCCGTCGGCTGGGACGAGTACCTCGGCCGGGCAGATCTGGCACCGCCCCTACTCCGGGGACTGCAACACCTGGGGCTACTACCCGTACCGGCTCGAAGCATCCTACGGGTATGCGACCGTACTTGCCGTCGATGCCGCCGACGCGCTGAACGCCTGGGCTGTCGGCTACCCGGGGATCCTGCACACGACCACAGGCGGGAACGCCTGGGCGGTCGAGGCAGCGTCGGCCGGCGGGCTCCTCAACGATGTCGCCGTGGTCAGCCCGAGCGTCGCCTGGGCGGTCGGTGCCGGGGGGCTGATCATGAAGACCTCCAACGGAGGCACGACCTGGACCGCGCAGGGGTCCGGTGTCACGGTGAACCTCCACAAGATCGCGGCGGTCGATGCAGGTACCGCCTGGGCGGTCGGCGACAACGGCACGATCCTGAAAACGACCGATGGCGGGACGACGTGGCGGCAGCAGATCTCCGGCGTGACCGATGCCAATCCCGAGGTGGATCTCTACGGCGTCGCCGCCTTCGACGCCAACACGGCGTGGGCGGTCAGCAACGGTGCGGTCGTGCTCCACGTGACTGACGGCGGCACCTACTACCCGCTGTCGGCACCCCGGATCGACGCGCTCGACCCGGCTGGCGTGCCGGCCGCCGGCAGCCCAACCCAGATCTCCATCGACGGCATGGATTTCAGGCCCGGGGCACAGGTCTACTTCGGCACCGTCCCGGCGGCGAGCGTGGCCTATGTCGCCCCGGGCAGCCTGACCGTCACCGCGCCGACGCACGCGGCGGGCCTGGTCGACGTGCGGGTCGTCAATCCCGACGGGCAGTCCGACACGGCGCCAAGCGCCTTCGCCTTTGGCGGCACCCAGCCGCTCATCGTGCGCCTCGTGCCGTCGTGGGGCTACCTGAACACGCAGGTGGAGGTCGACATCCTGGGGGCTGGCTTCACACCGGACGAGCAGTCGACCTCACCCGTGCCGACCGTGACGGTCAATGGCACGCAGGTGACTCCCAACTGGGCGACCTACAACGACGTGAACGTCGTCTTCAGCTCGAGCCTGCTGTCGACGACCGGGATCGCTAACGTCATCGTGACGACGTCTGGCGGCGCGTCGAACACCGCGGGGTTCGCCGTCAACTACGGCAACGTCACGGTCACCCGGCCGGGCTCCGCGCCGTACAACGCGACGGTCAGCGTCCCGTCGCTGTCGGGGTCCATGGCGGTGACCTTCTACGGCCTAACCTACAGCGGGTGGGTCAAGGTGGGCAAGGTATTCGAGCGGCCGCTGTGGCTGGCCGGAGGCACACTCCCGCCGACGGGCTACACGCTGCTCCCGGCCTACTACTACGAGGTCCAGACCTACTCGTTCATGCACTACAGCGCGGCGACGTTCTGCGTTCCGTACGCCGCGTCCGACATCACCGGGGCGGGCCTCGACGAGTCGCGGCTCCGGCTGCTCAGCTACCAGACCGTCGGGTCGACCAACACCTGGGCGGACATCACCTTCACGCTCAACACGACGACCCACGTCGTCTGCGGCACCGGTGCCTCGATCAGTGACCTCGCGCTCGCCCAGGGCCCGGTGCCCGGCCCGCCGCCCCAAGTGACCGCCGTCGCGCCAGCCATCGGCCCCGCCGGCGGGGGTGAGACGGTCACGCTCAGCGGCAGCCTGTTCTATCCGGGCGCCACGGTGACGATTGGCGGCGTTCCGGCGACCAATGTCACGGTGGTGAACGGCATGAGCCTGACTTGCACGACGGGAGCGCACGGGCTCGGCGTGGTCGACGTCGCGGTCACCAACCCCGACGCCCAGAGTGGCACGCTTGCCGGCGGGTACGAGGTACGTCACGGCGCCGACGGTGACCTCGGTCACGCCGCCGAGCGGGCGTCAGTCGGGCAACACGTCGGTCACGATCGCCGGGACCGGCTTCAGGCCGGGCGCCTCAGTGGCCTTCGGCGGCACCGCCATGAGCAGCTATTCCGTGGTGGACCACCAGACAATCACCGGCTACACCCCGGCGCATGCTGCGGGCGCCGTCAACGTGGTCGTCACCAACGCGGACGGCCAGTCCGGCACCCTGCCAAACGGCTACACCTACATCCCGCCACCGACGGTCACGTCCGTCATCCCGGGCGCGGGGCCACTGACCGGCGGGACGGCGGTGACGATCACCGGGACGGGGTTCTACACGGGCGCGACCGCGACGATTGGCTGCGCCGCCGCCACGAGCGTCGTCGTGGTCAACGCGACGACCATGACGGCGGTGACACCGGCCTGCTCTGCCGGGCACGTCACCGTGACGGTCACCAACGCCGACGGCGGGTATGGCTCGCGCTATCCGGCGTTCACGTTTGGTACGGCGCCGCGGATCGACTCGATCCTCCCGAACGCGGGCTCGACCTCAGGCGGCACCGCGGTGACCCTGACCGGCGTGAACTTCCAGGCCGGTGCGACGGTGACCATCGGAGTTCCGGCCACCAACGTGAACGTCGTGAGCGGCACGTCGGTCACGGTGACGACCGCCGCCCATGCGGCGGCCTTCGTCTCGGTGGTTTTGACCAACCCCGACACGCAGACCTACACCTACACTTACCTCTTCACCTACCAGCCGCCGCCTGTCTTCACGGACGATCCGCTGCAACCGAGAACGACGCCGGTGAAGCTCGTGCACCTGACCCAGCAGCGCCAGGCGATCGCCACACTGCGGGCGCGCTACGGCCTGCCGGTCTACACCTGGACGGATCCATCACCCGTCGCCCGGACGACGGTGATCAAGCAGTTACACCTGGCGGAGATGCGCATCGCGCTGAGCGACGTCTACGCCCTGATGGGCCGCTCGCAGCCCACCTATACGAATTGGCCGACGCCGCGAAGCTCGGTCGTCGCTGCCACGGATATTGCGGAGCTGCGGGCGGCGATCCTGGCGATCTGGTAGGGGAGCGGCCGGGGGGAGCCGTCAGTCCGCAACCCTTTCCAACGTGTGGGACAAGGGCCCTGGGCGTGGCTGGTCCGTGACCGTTCGATGAGCGCGCGGCGGTGTCGTCATCATGTCGCTGCCGATGAGGATATCGGCGCGAGAGACCACCACGCGCGGCACCGGGGCATCGCGAGAGAGGACACGGCGGGTCTGCCGAGCCATAGCCGTCCGCCAGTCCGCTTGGCCCCGGGCGCCCTCACACCGCCGGGAGGCAGTCCTCGCCACGGTCCCCTCACGGCCAGCGACGTGGGGAAACGTGTGCGCGGTGAGCCGAGCCCCGAACCGCCTCCCGCCTGATCTGCGCGCCCGGTCCCAGCAAACCCCGCCACTCGCAGTCCCGTCTAACGTGGGAGAACGGCAGACCAGGTTCAGGGGAGGCGGGTCGATGCGCGGTGTGCTGCACGACATCAGCTACTTCGTTCGCACGCTGGCCAGATCGCCGGGGTTCTTCGCGGTGGCCGTCCTGACGCTCGGCCTCGGCATCGGCGCCAACACCGCGATCTTCTCGGTCATCAATGCGGTCCTGCTCCGTCCCTTGCCCTTCGAGGACCCAGACCGCCTGGTCCGCCTCTTCGAGACGGAGGCCGCTCCCGGGCGCTATCCGCTCACGGGCCCCGACTACCTCGACTGGAAGGCGCAGAACAGGACCCTTCAGGGGACCGCGCTCTTCGACTGGGAGCACCGCTGCAACGTCAGCGGAGGAGGGTCGCCGGAGTCGGCGTCGGCGGTGCCCGCCGAGTCGAGTTTCTTCGACGTGCTCGGCGTCCGACCGCTGCTCGGGCGGACCTTCGCGCGTGGCGAGGGCGCGACGGGTGGTGCGCACGTGGCGGTCCTCAGCTACGGGTTCTGGCAGCGCCACTTCGGCGGCGATCCCGCGATCGTCAACAAACTGGTCGAGCTGGACGCGGAGCCGTACACGGTGGTCGGTGTCATGCCGCCCTCGTTCAACTACCCAAACCGCACCGACCTCTGGGTGCCGCTCGACATGTCCCCGAAGAACCTGGGCCAGCGGGGGAACCACAGTTACTTGGGCATCGGCCGTCTGAAGCCCGGCGTGCTGATCAGCCAGGCGCAGGCCGATCTGTCCGTGATCGCCCGGAGGCTCGAGCAGCAGTTCCCCGACTCGAACGAGAAGGTCGGGGCGGCGCTGGTCTCGATGAAGGACCAGCTGACGCGGGACTCCCGCGAGCCGCTGCTCATCCTGCTCGGCGCCGTCGCGCTCGTGCTCTTGGTCGCCTGCGCGAACGTGGCCAACCTGCTGCTCATCCGGGCCGGCACCAGGCGGCGCGAGCTGGCCATCCGCTCGGCGCTCGGTGCCGGCCGGTGGCGGGTCGCCAGGCAGTTGCTGACCGAGAGCGTCCTGCTCGCCTGTGCGGGCGGCATGGCCGGCCTGGCCGCGGCGTGGGTCGGCGTCCGGTTCCTCGAGACGGCCAAGTCGCTGCCGATCGTGCTCGTCAACCCGGTGCGGATTGACGTGGCGGTCCTGCTCTTCACGCTCGCCGCGGCCGTGGGCACGGGCCTCGTGTTCGGCATCCTGCCGGCGCTCCAGGCCTCGGCTGGGGGGCTCGGCGAGGAGCTGAAGTCGACCGGGCAGGCCGTGCTCGGTACCGGGAGCCGTGCCCGTCGGCTGCGCGACGCGATCGCGGTGGCCGAAATCGCGCTGTCGCTGGCGCTGCTGGTTGGTGCGGGTCTCCTCCTGCGCAGTTTCGACAGGATGCGGCACGCCGAGTTCGGGGCGGACCCGCACAATGTCCTCACTTTGCGCGTCAACCTGCCGGAAAAGAAGTACAACACGGGGGTGGTGCGCCGGGCCTTCTTCACCCGGCTGCTCGACCGCATCCGCTCGTCGCCGGATGTGGTGACGGCCTCGGTCTCCTCGGAGATTCCGCTCGAGGGCGGAAACAACGGCTACATCACCGTGCCGGGCCGGGACGACGCCTCACTGAAGAACCAGTTGTTCGAGTGGAACCGCATCACGCCCGACTACTTCCGCGCCTGCGGGATTCCGCTGCTCGAGGGGCGGACCTTCACCTCCCGCGACGAGGACCAGGCCGCTGCCGTCGCCAAGAAGGTCGAGGAGGTGTTCTCCGAGCCGTCTCCGCAGGTTGCCGCCCTGCACGGACTCTCGTGGCCCACAATCGTCAGCCGCTCGATGGCGCGTCTCGTGTGGCCGAAGCAGGATCCCATCGGCCGGACGTTCGTCGTTGGCGGGGCGATCAGTGCCGAGGTCGTCGGCGTGGTCGGCGACGTCAGGGTGTGGGGGTTTCGCGGCGAGAGCCTTCCACAGGCCTATTTCCCGGTGACCACTGGCCTGGAGGGCTCGCAGGGACCGCTGACGCTGGTGGTCCGGACCACAGGGTCGCCGCTCGGCCTGCTCCCGCAGGTCCGTACGCACCTCGACGCGCTCGATCCCACGCTGGCGGTGATCCTGCCACGGACGATGGACGACGTCATCTCGGACGGCATGCAGGACACGAGCCTGCAGACCTGGCTGCTGGGGTCGTTCGCCGTCCTCGCGGTGATGCTGGCCGGGGTCGGGCTGTACAGCGTGATGGCGTTCCTGGTGGCACAGCGGCGACACGAGATTGGCATTCGGACGGCGCTCGGGGCCGCTCAGCGCGACGTCCTGCGGCTGGTGATGGGACACGCCGCCAAGCTCATCGCCGTCGGCCTGGTGGCCGGACTGAGCGCCGCCCTCTGGTTGACCCGTCTGATCCGGGGGCTCCTGTTCGGCGTGGGGGCCGCCGATCCGTGGACCTTCGTCGCGGTCTCGTGCCTTCTCGTGGGTGTCGCGCTGGCGGCGTGCATCGTGCCGGCGCGGCGGGCGATGCGTGTCGACCCGCTCCTGGCCCTGCGGTACGAGTAGGACGAATGGGAGAGGCCGGGCACGGAGGAGGCGTCGGGAGGCGGGGAACAGCTGGGCGGCCCGAGCCCGCCTAGTGGACTGTATCAGCTGAATCAGTAGTTATTCGGTGCGTCGGGTCACGGTAGGTCCAGCGAATCGGTTTCGGGTCTTTGTTGTACCGGGTGATGTAGCGCCGGATCTTGCGCGCCAAGTCGGGCACCGAGGTGAAGATGCCGCGCGCGAGCAGGTCGCGCTCGATCTTGCCAAACCAGAGTTCCACTTGATTGAGCCACGACGAATACGTCGGCGTGAAGTGCAAGTGGACACCGGCGTGATCGTCGAGGAAGCCCTGGACCAACTGGGTCTTGTGCGCGGACAGGTTATCAACGATCACGTGAATCTCTCGGCCCTTGGGTTGCGTCGCGACGACATCGGTCAAGAAGTCCACGAACGCCTGACTCGTGTGCCGAGCGGCCGTCTGGCCGATGATCTCGCCCGTCCGCGTGTTCAACGCCGCGTAAAGCGACAAGGTGCCATGACGGTAGTCACTCGAACCCGTGACGTTCGGCACGGCCAGGCGACAACGGCAGGACGGGATCCAACCGATCCAGCGCCTGAATCGCCGTCTTCTCGTCGACGGCGAAGACGGCCGCGTGCTGCGGCGGATTCAGGTACAGCCCAATGATGTCGGCGGCCTTCTCTTCAAACGCCGGGTCATCCGACAGCATGTAGCGCTCGAGCCGGTGCGGCTGAATCCCGGCCCGTCGCCAGACGCGAGCCACCAACACATGACTGACGCCGAGCACCTTGCCCAGCTTCCGGGTGCTCCAGTGCGTGCTGCCATCCGGCGGCGCCTGCCGAGTCTTGGCCAGAATGCGGGCTTCCATGGCCGGCGTACGGACCGTCGCCGGCTGGCCGCGATACTTCGCCTCGAGGCCAGTCAGGCGCTCGTCCTCGAACCGCTGGCGCCAGCGGTTGATGTAGTCCGGGTAACACCCCGTGGCCGCCGTGATCGTGCTGAACGACAGGCCGTCCGCCAACATCAGAATCACCTGCGCGCGACGGACGTCTTCGGCACGGAGCTTCCGTCCACGCGTCCGTCGCTCCAATTCCGTCCGTTCGTCACTTGTCAGTGTCAGCGCCATATGGCGCTAGATTATAGCACTACTGATTCAGTGGTAACAGCCCACTAGTCCTGGGGCAGTGCCTGCAGGACGGCGCGCACCTTGGCAAGCAGCTCCGCGGCGGTGAACGGCTTCTGGAGCAGGGCGGACCCTCGTCCGGGCACGGCCTCCCGGCCGACGGTCAACTCGTCGGAGTGTCCCGACATAGAGATCGTGCGACAGTCGGCCCGGAGGTGGCGCGGGGCCGCCCCCCCCGCATCGTCACTGGGCGCCCGTGCTGCAGCGCGCGAGGGCCGTCTCGATGCGCGCGGGCCCGGCGGCGGGCGTCCCGTTCAGGGCGTGCTTCGCCTGCAGGTCTTGGTAGATGGCGAGCGCCCGACGATAGAGCGGGCGCGCCTCGCGGCACGCGTCGGCCTGCCGGCCCCGACGCTTGGCGTAGTCCGATGCGAGCGTTTCCGTCTCCTGGGCCAGTTCGATCTGCAGCCGCACATTCTGCGGGTCCTTGGTGGCCAGGCCTTCCAGGAGGGTCACCGCTTCGCGCGCGTCCCCGATGGCCCCGTCCTGCATGCCGAGGCCTCGTCGAATCCAGGCCATGCGAGTGAGGGTGTGCGCCAGCGCGAGGGTGGTCCGCTGGTTCTTCGGGTCGGCTCGGATCAAATCCTCCCGGATGGTTCGGGCCCTCGCATAGCGGTCCAGGGCCGACCGCAAGTCTCCGATCTTCCAGAGCACGAAGCCAATCTCGCCGACACTCATCGACACGTCCATGCGAGCCTCGACGCTGTCGGGATGGGCAGCGAGTGTCGCATCGTCGATGGCGAGGGCCTTCTGGTACGCCTCGAGGCCTTCCGGGTAGTGACCGAGCTTGGCCTGGATGGCGCCGAGCTTCTTGTAGGCTAGGGCCAGGGCGCGCTGACGCGAGGCGCTACTGGGCGCCTGCTCGGCCGCCTGGCGAACGAGGGCCAGCGCCTGCTGGCGCGTCTCCAACACGCCCGGCCAGTCCTCCAAGGTCACCAGCGCGTCGCCCAGTCCCTGGTAGGTCGAGGCCAGGGCCATCTGTCGTGCCGCGTCGCCAGGTCGGTCGTCGGCCAGTCTCCGGCGGATCGCGATCGCGGCCCGGAAGTGAGTGAGTGCGCCCTTCGGGTCGGCCATCTGCCCGAGCTGCATGCCCACGGACCCATGGGCCCTGGCCACCTCGTCGAGCACGCCGGGATCGGCCGGCATGGAGGCGGCCAGAGGCTCCATGATGGCCAGCGCCTTGCGGTAGCTATCGAGCGAGGCCCGCGTCTGACCGAGGTTGTCCCGACCCTGGTTGCCCTGGAGGTCGCCCATCCGCAGGTAGGCGTCGGCCAGCTCTCGCTGCAAGGACACATCCCCGGCGCCCTCGGCGGCGAGTCGGTCCAAGTACCCAGGGCCCGGCGGACCAGCAGGGCACGGGCGGCGGTCGAACCGGGCAGCGGCTCGATGGCGTCGTGCAGCTCGAACATCACCGAGCGGGCCAAGCCCCGCAGGTCGTTGAATCGCCGGACGGCGCGCTCACGCTCGAGGCCCGCCAGGTGTGCCTCCCAGAGCGTGCCGGCGAGTCCGGCGAGGATGGCGGCCGCGACGACCGCCGCCATCGCAACCCCGGCCCGATGCCGCCGGAGGAACTTGTCCGTCCGGTAGCGCCACGAGTCGGGGACCGCTTCCACCGGTTCGCGGCGCAGGTGCCGTTGGAGGTCCTTGGCGAACCGTTCCACCGAGGGGTAGCGTCGCGAGGGTTCCTTGCTGAGCGCCCTCAGCGTGATCAGGTCGAGATCGCCCGCCAACTCGCGTTTCCACGCGGCCGATTCGTGCGGCGACGGCGCTGCCGGTTTGCGCGGTCCCCCCTCGCCGACGTCGACCACGGCGTCGGACGGCCTCGGCGGGACCTCCTCGCAGATGGCGCAGATGATCTCGGTGTCCGTCGTGGGGCCGGACCGATAGGGCGACCGGCCGGTGAGCAGCCGGTAGAGCAGCACGCCCAGCGAGTACACGTCGCTCGCCACGGTGACGGGTTCGCCCCGCACCTGCTCCGGGCTGGAGCTCTCGGGCGTGAGGGCCCGGAATTCGGTCCGCGTGGCGTCCACGCCGCCTGTGGGGTCGAGGAGCTTGGCGATTCCAAAGTCGAGCAGTTTCGGCACGCCGTCGCTGGTGACCAGGATGTTGCCGGCCTTGATGTCCCGGTGCACGACGAGCCGCTGGTGGGAGTACTGGACTGCGTCACACACCGTGCAGAACAGCTCGAGCCGCTGCCCGACCGACAGCCGCCGGTCGCGCGCGTAGGCGTCGATGGGCGTCCCCTCGACGTACTCCATCACGACGAACGGCGTGCCGTCCTCACTGGCGCCGGCATCGAGCAGGCGGGCGATGTTGGGGTGATCGAGGGACGCGAGGATCCGCCGTTCGGCCTCGAAGCGCGCCGCGAGCTCCGGGCGGCTCAGGCCGCCTTGCACCACCTTGATGGCCACCCGCTTTCGGAACGCCTCGTCGTCACGCTCCGCCAAGTACACGACCCCCATGCCCCCGCGGGCCAGTTCGCTGACGATGCGGTAGGGGCCGAGGTGACGGCCGACCATGGCCGTCTGGGCCTGCGCGGTGAGGGCGTCCGACACGGCCTGGGCCGCGCCCATCACCGCGATGGCCGGCGTCTCGATGAACGGCCCGGCGGCGCGGTGGGCGGCCACCAGCGATGCCACCTGGCGGCCCAGCTCGCCGTCACCCTCACAGTGCGCCTCGAGCCAGGCCGCCAGCCGCTCGGGCGGCTGCTCGACGGCGCCGTCGAAGAGTTCCTTGACGCGCAACCAGCGTGGGTCGATCGGGGGCACGTCGGCCATGGCTGCACCTGTCGATGGTTGGGTGTCCGTCAGGGGTTCGCGTCGGGCTTCGGATCGGGCGCCGTGCTCGCGAGTTCTCGGTAGAGCCAGGCCTTGGCGATCGTCCACTCCCGCTTGACCGAGCTCGGGGAGGTGACCATCACCTCAGCGGTTTCCTCGACGGTCAGGCCGCCGAAGAACCTCAGCTCGACCAGGCGCGCCTGCCCGGGGTCGATCGCTTCCAGCTTCTGTAGCGCGCGATCCAGGGCAATCGCATCCGCCGGGTCGAGCGACTCGGTCGCCGCCGGCGACCCGGTCACCTCCAGCGGGATCCGCGCGGCGTCCGCGCCGCGTTTCTGGCGCCCACGGGAGCGCGCGTGGTCGACCAGGATGCGTCGCATCGCCTGCGCCGCCAGGCCGAAGAACTGCGCGCGGTTCTGCCAGTTGACGCGGCGCTGATCGACCAGCTTGACGAAGGCTTCGTGGACGAGCGCGGTGCTCTGGAGCGTGTGTGCGGACCGCTCGTGGGCCAGGTACCGGGAGGCGATACGGTGGAGCTCTTCGTACACGAGCGGCATCAGGCGCTCGAGCGCACCCTGGTCGCCCTCTTTCCACCGCCGGAGCAGATCCGTGACGTCGGACCGGGACTCCGCCGAACTGTCGGGCATGTTCGCAGGATAGCGGATGCGGCCGAGCCGGTCAATGAGACGAGCCGCGCCGCTGACCCTGACCCTCGAGTTTTGGCGCGTTAGGGAATGGGGCAACCCAGACCGCAACTGGCGTGCGAGAACCGGCAGAACTGGAGGGTGTTCAGATGTGTGCTCGGCTTCGCCTCTGTCTCGTCGTGCTTGGCACCCTGCTGGTTCCCTCCGGGGTGATCGCGCAGGCCCCTGGACCGCTCGCCCCCTGGGTCCCCGTCACCGTCACGCCCGATCCGCGGGGCAGTGCCTCCATCGCCTACGACGCCTCCCGCGGGATTCTGGTCATGTTCGGCGGATTCGACGAGGATTCCGACTACAACGACACCTGGACGTTCGACGGCCACGTGTGGACCCCGGTGACCGTCTACGGTCCGTCCGGGCTCGACAGCGCGCCGATGGCCTACGACCCGGCGCTCTCGGCCGTCGTGCTGGTCGATCCCAACGGTGGCACGTGGACGTTCAACGGGACCACGTGGACGAACGTGGCAACCTGCGGAGGGCAGGTGTCCGGCTCCTCCATGGCCTACCTGCCGTCGATCGGCAAACTCGTGCTGCTCGCCACCGATGGGCAGACCTGGCTGTTCGACGGGACCGTCTGGACCGCGTTCCCGGTCAGTGGCCCCCCGGGGCGATCCCGGGCGGGCATGGTCTACGATGCCCACCTGCGGCGCGTCGTGCTGTTCGGGGGGTACGGCGCCGGCGAGCAGAACGACACGTGGACGTTCGACGGCACGACCTGGACGCAACTCACGCCCGAGAGCAACCCGCCGGGGCGCCAGAACGCCGTCCTCGTCTACGACCCGATCCGCGTCCAGACGATCCTGTTCGGCGGCTCGACGACGAGCTCCTCGTTGTCCGACACGTGGGCGTTCGACGGCACGACGTGGACCGCGCTCACTCCGCCGCTGAGCCCCAGCCCGCGGTGCTGCGCGACCGGCGACTTCATGGCATCGACCGGGAAGGCTGCGATTTTCGGGGGCTACCTGGACAGCACCAGGAACACCGCGTCGGAGACGTGGACGTGGGACGGGGGGACCTGGGCGCAAACCGCCACGCCTCCGGGCTTCGTCGCCGTGACGACCGACCCGTCGACCGGGCGATTGCTGGGTGTGGGTGGTGATGGCACCACGTGGCGCTGGGATGGATCGACCTGGGTCCAGGCGCCCGTTCCGGCGCTGTCGTCCGTGTACGGCGCCGCGCTGGCTACTGATGCGGCGCATCACCGCGTGGTGCTGCTTGCCAGTGGCGGCACGTCGTGGATGTGGACCTGGGACGGGTCCGCGTGGACGCAGGCCACGCCCACCACCGTCCCGCCGATCCGGTACTCGGCCATGATGACCTGGGACCCGGTGCGGCAGGTCATCGTGCTGTTCGGCGGGTTCGATCTGTCTGGCAATGCGCTGAACGATACCTGGACCTGGGACGGGACGACCTGGACGCAGGCCACGCCCTCGGTCAGCCCCGGTCCCCGGGGCCAGGCCGGCCTGGCGTGGGACCCGAGCACCTCCAGCGTGCTGCTCTACGGGGGCGTCAGCGGCTACACCAACTTCAACGACACCTGGCGCTGGGACGGATCGGCGTGGACGCAGGTGCCCACCGTGCTGCCGGCTCAGGGCGCGGCGAGCCTCGCGCTCGACACCGACCTCGGCCAACCGGTCCTTCTCGACAGTGGCGCCCAAGTGTGGGCGTGGAACGGCACCGGGTGGTACGGTCAGACCAACGCCGGCCTTCCCGTAGGCATCCTGGGCTTCTCAACCTCGACGCACCAGCTGGTGGATGCGGGCACCACGACGGGCACGGCCACCTGGATCTCCAGCGGCGCGGTCGGCACGGTCCACGTCTCGCTCCTGCTGCCAACGCTCCTCGCGGACGGGCTCGACAGCACCTTGGCCACGGCGCAGGTGACCGACGTCGGCGGCCGTCCGGCGCCCGGCCTGCCGGTGCTCTTCGAGGCCTCGGGCGGGCAGACGGTCGGGCCCGTCACCGACCAGGGCGACGGCATCTACACGGCGACGCTGACCTCCAGCCTGGACGTCGGATCGTTCACGCTCACGGCCCGCTCCCTGACCGTGGCTGGCCAGACGACGTTCGCCCAAAGCGGCCAGCAGGTCGTCGTGAGCACCTCGAGCCTCGACTTCGGCCGGCTGGGCCTCGGGGTCACGAGTCCGACGCTAGTGGTCACGGTCACGTCCACGGGCACGATGCCGGTGTATTTCACCGCCTCGACACTCTCGGGCGCCAGCCCCGGCGACTTCGCCATCGTCTCGGACGGATGCCGCGTGGCCGCGCAGCTCCTGAAAGGCGGGACGTGTCAGGTCAGCCTCACGTTCACGCCGACGCAGACCGGCGTGCGGTCGGCGACGCTGGCGATCAACGACAGCGCCCCAGGAGCGCCGCACATGGTGTCGCTGGGCGGCACGGGCGTCAACGTGTCGCTGAGCCCGGCGGCGATCGATTTCGGCGCGGTGACGCAGGGCGTGCTGGCCTCACCCGTCTCCGTGACGGTCACCAACGACTCGTCCGACACGGTCACCGTCACTTCGTTGACCTTCTCCGGGGCCAACCCGGGAGATTTCTCCACGAGCGGAGACACGTGTACGGGGACAGGCGTCGCCCCCAACAGCAGCTGCACCTTCAGCGTCGCGTTTACGCCGCAAGGCGTCGGAGCGCGTAGCGCGACGCTCGCCGTGGCCTCGTCATCGCCCGACTCGCCCGCAACGCTCGGGGTCGCGGGGACCGGCGTGGCGGTCGTGGCCGCAGGGTCCGTCGGCCCGTCGGCGTTCACCTTCAGCCAGACCACGGTCGGCGCCACGTCGGCGGCGACGACGGTGACGCTGACCAGCACGGGGACCGGACCGTTGTCGGTGACGGGGGTCGCGGTCGGCGGCCAGCAGCCGCTCGACTTCGTGGTCACCGTGGACGGCTGCACCGGCGCGATGCTCGCGCCCGGTCTGACGTGCACGGTGTCGGTGGCCTTCGCGCCGAAGGCCGTGTGCGGCTCGTCAGCCACGCTGACGTTCACCGACACCGGAGGGACTCGAGATCGCGGCGCTGAGCGGCTCCGGCGTGGCGGGGCCAACCGGGCCCTTCCAGTCCGTGCTCTACTGCACGTCCTACGCGGCCGAGCCCCAGGAGATGGCGGCCGGGGCGGACGGCACCGTGCGGTTCGACGAGCTTGGCTCGCGCTTCGCCTCGCCGGCCATCGCTACGGTCACGGTGGCCGCGGGCGTCCACGAACAGCCGCTCTCCGACTCCGGGTACAAGCCCTACAGCCTGACCTCCGCGCCTGACGGCTCGTACACGTACATCGAGGCCGAAGGGGCCGGGTACCCGCTCTACCTCACGCTCGTGGACCCGACCGGGCACAGCACCCAGTTCTCGCCCCCCGGCAACGCCGGCCCGCTCGGTGTCGGCCCGGACGGCGTGATCTGGTACGCCGCTGAATACAGTTGCGGGGACTCTCCCTTGGTGACGAAGTTCGCGCCCGGAAAGGATCCGGTCAGCTACACGCCCAGTCTTAGGTGGCTGGCGACCAACCTCAGTACGCCACGGCAGTACCTGGAGCTGCGCGGCCACCAGCCTGGTGACCGCCGGGCCGGACGGCACCGTCTGGATTGGCACCAGCCCGGCCACGGGCCCGATCAACGGGTCACCGAGTGGCTTCATCCGGGTCACCACCGACGGTGTGTTCCTGGACTTCACCCCGACGTCTCCCAACGGGTACCCGTCGGCGGGCACGGTCGCCAGAGACGGGAACCTCTACGCGCTCGTCGGCAACGGATCGGCGTGCACGCTCGAACGGTTCTCGGCGGCCGGGGCGATGACGCCGGTCTCGCTGGGCAGTTCGGTGTTCATCCAGGCCTGCGACTCGCTGACGACGGGGCCGGATGGCCTGTTGTGGCTGATCGGCTCGACGTTCAGCGGCTCGTCGATCGTCAAAGCGATGGTGTCGGTGGACCCGGGCACGCTCGCCGTCAGCGTCTATCCGACGCCGGCCGCCGGCTATCTGACCGCGGGCCCGGATGAAGGCATCTGGTTCAATTCGCTGCCGAGTGGCGTCGGCCGCTTCGACATCGGCGGAGGTCCGGCCCGTGCCTTCGTGACGCCGTCGGTCGTCGGCTTCCCGACCACCGGCCTCGGGATTCCCTCGCCCCTCCGGACCGTGACGGTGCAGAGCACCGGCACCGCTCCGCTCACGGTCCACGGCGTGTCGCTTGGCGGCGCCAATCCGGGCCAGTTCGCCATTGCAGGCGACGGCTGCAGCGGTGTGCCCCTCGCTCCGGGCGCCAGCTGCACGGTGAGCATCGCGTCGGTCCCGACGGTTGCGGGCAGCCACACGGCCACACTCGTCATCAGCGACGACGACGTGTTCTCGCCCCAGGAGGTGACGCTGGCGGAGTACACGATTCCGCCGCAGCCGCAGGCGGCGCCGACGTCGGTGGCGTTCCCAGCGACGGTAGTCGGGCAACACACGGCCGCGTCCACCTTCACGTTGAAGAACCTCGGCGACAGGCCGCTCAGCGTGACCTCCGCCATTCTGAGCGGGACCGATCCGGGCGACTTCCAGATCGTGACCGATCTCTGCTCGGCGACCAGCGTACCGGTCGGCGGCTCGTGCACCGTGACGGTGCGGTTCGCGCCGACCGTGGCGGGGCCGCGCACGGCGACGCTGGTGTTCACCGACCTCAGCATCTCCATCACGCAGACCGTGGCGCTCACGGGTGGCGGCCAGCCCGGCTCGGGATCGGGCAGCGGTTGCCAGTGTGCCTCGGCCGGCCCGTTCGTCGACCCGGTCGTCGTCGACCCGGTCAACTCGTCGACGTCCCCCAACGGCTTGTTCACCCTGAGCGCGACGATACCGAGTGGCGCCGTGCTGCTGACCATCACCAATGCGTCGGGCGCGACGGTCCTGTCGTTCCCGGCGCCTGCCGGTGCGACCTGGCCCTCTGCCCCGGCGTTGCCGTGGGGGTTCAGTCCCGACGGCAACCGGTTCGTCGTCCACTACGCCTATCAAGGGTCGGACTACATCGCGCTGTACAATCTGACCGCGGCTCAGCCGTCCACGCCCGTGTGGTCCCACTCCCTGCCGATGGTGCCCGGGGGGGACGCGTCCAGCCCGTCCGGTTCGGTTGGCTTCAGCCCGGCGGGCGACTACCTAGCTGCCACGCAGATCCAATCGCCGGTGGGCGGCACCCAGACGATGTACCTGAGCCTCGTGCAGACCAGTAGCGGACTGTCGACGACGCTGTCGTGGATCCCCGTCAGCGCACCCGGCGACTCCGACACCGTGGTTGGATCGGCCTCGTGGGGGTTCAGCCCCGACGGCCAGAGCTTCACCTTCATCCGGCTCGAGTCGACGCCGTCGCAGACGCTGACACTGATCAGCCTGCCGTCCTTCACGGTGGTCCAGGAGCAGACGTTCTCGGACGCCATCAGCTTCTATGTCCAGTTCGCGCCGTGCGGTGAGGTGTTGGCTCTGCACGAGCTGGTGGGGGACCCGGGCAACGCCAACCCGCCGAACCCCGTGACGGTCAGCCTCTTCTCGACGGCCGCCGCCGACGCCCACAAGGGTCCTATCGCGACGCCCGTGTCGAGCCTGCCTGCCGCGGACACGCAGTTCGTGGCGGGTCCGGCGCACTACACCGCGACCTTCACCGGTTGGTCGAACATCGTGACGCTCGCCCCCAACCTGACCTCGGGCGGTGCGTGCGCGCCGCCCACGGCCACGTCGTCGGGAGGCGGGTCGGCCGCCCCCGGGGCGTATGCGGCACCGGTCTTCAGCGACGACACGCCGCCGATGCAGGCGTACCGAGGGCATCAAGTACTCCTACACCTTCGACGCCACCGGGTTCGCCCCGATCACCTACGTGCTCACGGGGGCGCCGCCCCTGTGGCTGACGATCAACCCGTCGACCGGCGCCGTCTCGGGCACGCCGCCGGTCGGCACCGCCCAGTTCAGCTACGGCGTCACGGCGTCGAACCAGGTCGGCTACGCGAGCGTCGGCCCGTTCACGATCCACGTGAGTACGCCGACGCCGCCGTCGTTCACCAAGGCCGCGCCCCCGTTGACCCTGAACGCGGGCACGGCGTACTCCTACACCTTCGCGGCCGCCGGCGTGCCGGCGCCGACCTTCGCACTCGAATCGGGAGCCCCGTCGTGGCTGTCCGTCGACGAGGACACGGGGGTCGTGTCCGGGACGCCGCCAGCCGGAACGTCGGCGTTCGACTTCAGCGTGACCGCCTCGAACGGTGCGACGCCTGACGCCACGGTGGGGCCCTTCAGCGTGACGGTCAACGCCCCGCTCGCGGACGCTCTGCCGTTCGGCGGGCCGGGACCCTATGTGCCGGACAGTGGCGAGATGCTCGCCGCAGTGGCAGAGGCAGTGGCGCCGCAGGCGCCGCCACCGGACCCTGCGCCTGCGACCGGTCTCCTCCCGCCGCCGGGCGTGATGGTCCTGCCCAACGGGCGTGGCCAGATCTCGCTGCCGGCCGACGTGACCCCCTCGGTGTCGACGTTCACCTACACCGAGGTCGACGTTCCCAGCGCGCCGCTCGGCACCCTCACCTTCGCCGGTCTCGACTTCACGTTCACGGCGGTGGACGCGGGAACCGGGGCGGTCGTCACGACGCTGGTCGACCCGCCGCAAGCGGTCATCGTGTTCCGCGCGGCGGAGCTTCGCGGGTTGAGGATTCGCGACGCGTCCACGCTCGGTCTCTACTGGTGGAGCGGGACGGCGTGGGTGAACCAGCTGCCGTGCTCGGGGTGCGGCGTGGACCCGGTCGCCGGCACGCTGACGGCCCTGCTGACCAGAGTCGGCGAGTACGCGCTCGCCGCGTCCGCTCCGCCCGCGCCGCCGCTGACGGTCACGCCGACGCCGGTCAGCGCCGCCTCCGGCACCGCCTTCACGGGTGTCGTGGCCACGTTCGCACCGCTCTATGCGCAGGACCCGGCGGCCTGGTACAGCGCCCTCATCAACTGGGGCGACAACCAGGTGTCGGCCGGCCTGATTGGGGCGAGCGGGTCCGGCACCTTCACCGTCGCCGGGATCCACACGTGGAGCGCGAGCGGCAGCTACCCGGTCGTGGTCACCGTGTTCAGCGGGTCCGTGTCGCAGTCGGCGTCGGCCACGGCGAGTGTCGCACCGCCGTCGACCCCGCCGGCCTTTACCGCGGCCACGCCGCCCCTGACGGGGACGGTGGGCGCCTTGTACCTGGTACACCTTCGCAGCCTCCGGGTCGCCGGCGCCGACCTTCGCGCTCGCCACGGGCGCGCCGGCGTGGCTGGCGGTCGGGGCGAGCAGCGGTGTGGTGTCGGGGACGCCGCCGTCGGGGACGACGACGTTCACCTACAGCGTCGTCGCCTCGAACGGGACCAGCCCGAACGCGACGGCCGGGCCCTTTGTCGTGACGGTCAGCCCGGCGTCGGCCCCTCCGGTGTTCACCGCGGCGGCGCCGCCACTGACGGGGACGGTCGGCACGCTGTATTCGTACACCTTCACGGCCTCCGGGTCGCCGGCGCCGACCTTCGCGCTCACCACGGGCGCGCCGGCGTGGCTGACGATTGGGGCCAGCAGCGGTGTGGTGTCGGGGACGCCGCCCTCGGGGACGACGACGTTCACTTACAGCGTCGTCGCCTCGAACGGCGTCAGTCCGAGCGCCACGGCGGGGCCGTTCACGGTCGCGGTCAGCCCGGCATCGGCCCCTCCGGCGTTCACCGCGGCGGCGCCGCCGCTGACGGCGACGGTGGGCACCCTGTACTCGTACGCGTTTACGGCGTCCGGAGTGCCGGCGCCGACGTTTGCGCTCGCCCCGGGGGCGCCGGCGTGGCTGGCGGTCGGGGCCGGTAGCGGGGTCGTCTCGGGAACAGCGCCGTCGGGGACGACGGCGTTCACCTACAGCGTGGTCGCCTCGAACGGCGTGAGCCCGAGCGCCACGGCGGGGCCATTTACGGTCGCGGTCACCCCGGCGCTGGCCCCTCCGGTGTTCACCGCGGCGGCGCCGCCACTGACGGCGACGGTGGGCACCCTGTACCTGGTACGCGTTTACGGCATCCGGAGTGCCGACGCCGACGTTTGCGCTCGCCTCGGGGGCGCCGGCGTGGCTGGCGGTCGGGGCCGGTAGCGGGGTCGTCTCGGGGACGCCGCCGTCGGGGACGACGGCGTTCACCTACAGTGTCGTCGCCTCGAACGGCGTCAGTCCGAGCGCGACGGCCGGGCCGTTTGTCGTGAAGGTCAGCCCGGCGACGGCCGCTCCGGCGTTCACCGCGGCGGCGCCGCCGCTGACGGCGACGGTGGGCACCTCGTACGCCTACACCTTCACGGCGTCCGGGACGCCTACGCCGACCTTTGCGCTGACCCCGGGCGCGCCGGCGTGGCTGGCGATCGGGGGAAGTAGCGGCACGGTCTCGGGGACGCCGCCCTCGGGGACGACGACGTTCACCTACAGCGTCGTCGCCTCGAACGGCGTCAGTCCGGACGCGACGGCCGGACCGTTTACGGTCGCGGTCACTGCGGCAACCGGTCAGACGGCAGACCTCGCGATCGCCCTCAGCGGTCCGACCACCGCGGCGAAGGGCTCGACGGTGACCTACACGGCCACCGTCACCAACGGCGGGCCCGCGCCGGCCGTCAAGGCGCTCGTCGTCCTGGCCGCCGGTCCGGGCGCGAAGGTGGTTGGAGCCACGCCCGGAGGCGGCGAGGGGGCGGCCGGCCTCTGGACCTGGGAGCTGCCGAGCGTCGCCTCGGGTCAGTCGCTCACCTTCTCGGTGAATGTGAAGGTGTCGATGGCAGGCACGGTGATCGGCGCGGCGACCGTCGGCTCGACCACGCGCGACCCGAGGCTGACGAACAACCTGTCGGTCGTGTCGACCGCCGTCAAATGAGGTCCTCGGCCTGGGGCCCGGCGTGCTGCCGGGCCCGAGAATTGCTCGCGGGGTGCGCCCCGGTCAGCGGCGGTCCGACACCGCGCCGATTGAGCGGGCACGGTCCGTTCGCTCGGGCGGAATCACGGGCAGCACGATCCGCGAGGGGCGCGTGGCGTCCAGGTAGACCGTGTTGGCGGCGATCCTCCACCGCCGGTTGCCGTTGAGCGGCTCGCCGGTGTTCGGGTTCACATCGAACCGCGGGAAGTTGCTGCTCGAGATGTCCAGGCGGATCCGATGTCCTTTCTTGAAGACCAGCGACGTGGGGTACATCTCGATCGTGAACTCGTAGACGTGGCCCGGGTCGAGCAGTTCGGCCCGACCTGGCCCCGCCCGGAACCGCCCGCGGACGATGCTGTCGCCGACGTTGAGGTCGACGCCCGCCGGGAAATCTCGGTTCGGCGGGTAGACGTCGATCAGCTTGGCCGTGAAGTCCGTGTCCGGGGCGTCAGACGACGCCCACAGCTTGACGACCAGCCGGCCCGTGACCTCGAGGTCGCGGTCGAGCGGCGGCGTCTGGAAGACGAGGACGTCGTTCCTGGCGGACAGGGGCCTGGTGTCCTTGCACAGCCAGATGTCTGCCCGGCAGCGCTGGTCGACGGCGCCGCGCCGCATCAGCGCGCCCTCGGACGAGACGTTGCCGCCGAGCGTCGGCACCGGGTCTCGTGGATCGAACAGGTACATGATCGGCGGGGCCGTCTGGGCCGGGCCCTCGGGGGACAACCCGCCGTGCTCGCGCAGGTAGTACGGCGTGTACACGGTGCGCGCCAGCGGCCACTCGCGCTCGTCGCGCCACGCCCCGCCCACGAAGATGCGGCCCTCGGGCGTTTTGTGCGCGTCGCCGCCGCCCATCACGAACACCCGCACCGGGGCCTCCCGGTCGATGCCGTTGTCCACGCCCTTCAGCCACCTGTCGAACCAGCGCAGCCGGATGTGGTTGAAGTCGAGCGCGGCGTCGGGCCCGAACTCCGCCTCGCCGGCGAAGCTGAGCGTCTGCCCACCGTGCGTCCACGGTCCGAGGTAGATCATCTGCAGGCTCTTCTTCGTCCGGCGCAGCTCGACGTAGTTGAGATTGGCGACCTGGGTGCCCCACGAATCGTACCAGCCGGTGGTGTGGAGGACGGGAATGTCCTTGTACTCGGCGAGGTGATCGACGACACTCGACCCGTGGTTCTTCCAGAAGTCGTCGTACTCGCCGTGCGCCATGGCTTCGATAAGCCACGCCTCGTAGTCGGGCGCAAACCGCAAGGGCGTCAGGCCGGGCCGCAGGGGCAGCGCGCGTGCGTACTCCCGCACCATCTGGCCCAGCTCGACGAGCGCCGGGGCGGCCAGAGGCTCGGCGGCGGCGCGAAGGGCCGCCGCGTCCGCGTCCTTCGTGCCGGCGGCGTTGCCGAGCGTGAGGACCCAGTTGAACCAGCGCAGTTCGAACGCGCCGTTGTGCCGCACGCCGTAGCGCCCGATGTTGGACATGGCATCGACCGGGATCATGGCCTTGAGGTACGGCGGGTTCGAGATCGCCAGCGCGTGCTGCGTCCCGCCCGGGTACGACGTCCCGACTGTGCCGATGCCGCCGTCCGACCACCGCTGCGCGCCGATCCAGGCCGCCGTGTCGTACCCGTCGGCGACGTCGTCGCGCAGCGGAAACCAGCGGCCCTGCGAGCCGTAGCGCCCGCGCACGTCCTGGGCGACGGCCACGTACCCGCGCGACGCGAACCACCGCGCCCAGCCGGCCGAATTGTCCTTGTTGTAGGGTGTGCGTTCCAGGATGGCGGGGAACCGGCCTTCGACCGCCCGGCCGTCCTTCGCCGGCAGGTAGACGTCGGCGGCGAGCGTCACGCCGTCGCGCATCGCGACGCTCACGTTCTTCGTGACAGCGACGTCGTAGCGCCCGCTCTCGCGTGGCAAGGGGGCCTGTGCGGCCCGCACATCGAAGCCCGCCCACGCGCCGAGCGCGGCGAGCAGGAGCACCCCTCCTACGACACGCGACCGTCGGACCATGACGAGCCCTCCTCTGAGAACAACTCAGGCCGTCCGTAACCCTGACGCGACGCTCTCGTGGGACGGCGCCCGCGTCCCAGGCTTGGACCTCACCGGCGGGCGTCACGCGCGTCCCCGTCGCTCACGGGGTCGTGTGGCGGCCGTGTGTGACGCGCGGGAGAAAGTCCAGGATGCAGGTCCTGTAGGTGGTGTCCATCTGCCCGGTTCCATTCCCGTCCTCGGTGAACACCAGGTGGTCGGCGCCTTCCACGAGTCGCAGCTCGACGTTCGGTCCGCCCGCCTCCTTGAGGAGGCGGGCATGCTCGACCGGGATCTGTCCGTCTGCGGTGCCGTGGACGACCAGCACCGGCCGTGGCCCGATAAGCGGGATGTCCCGCAGGGGGGACGAGCTCGGTGTCCACTCGTGGTACAGGGTCAACACGGCCAGCCGCGCGAACAGGAGCTCGAGGCCGTGTCCCATGAGACGGTCGAGGGACGCGAACGCGCTGACGCTGATGACGCCATCGACGTCCGGTCGACGCGCGGCGGTCCGGATCGCGACGGCCCCGCCCATCGACAACCCGAGCAGCACGATCGGCTTCTCCCGAAGGGGAGGTTGCGCGTCAAGCCAGTCCAACGCCGCGCCGACGTCGCGGGGTTCCTCGACAGACAACCCGATACGCGTTCCGCCGCTTCTCCCGTGCGCCCGCATGTCCAGCACCAGGGCGGACCAGCCGGCCCCGTTCAGGAACCGAGTCTGCGGGAGCAGGCACGAGGCATCGAGGCCGTCCATGCCGTGCAGGACGACGACGGCGCCCCGCGTCGGCTCGACCGGCACCCACCAGGCCTTCAGCGGAACGCCGTCCGAGCTGGTCAGCTCGACGCTCTGCGCCTTGGCCACCAGGTCGCCCGGGACGGGCTGGAGCTTCTCGACGCGGTGCGTGAAGGTCTTCTGCACGAAGTGAACGCTGACGCCGTAGAGCGCCAGCGCCGCGAGGACGACCCCGAGCCCGGCTGTCACCACCAGCCGCCTTACCCACCGCCTGGCTGTGTTCGATGATGTCATGGCGGCAACACCTGCGCTTCCTGGGGGTGCGCACATGATAGCGCGTCGAGCGGCCGCCGGCACACGCGTCGTGGGCGGTCAGGGCGGACGGCCTCGCCGCCTCGCGGGCGCCGACACCCCTCCTCCCGGCGCGGTGCTAGACTGTGCCGCGAACCCCGGCGGCCGGGGCCGAGGTGGGCGCTCCACCCAGAGGAGGCCAACGTGAGCACGTGGCGCGTGAGTCGACTCGCGGGACCCGCGGCTGCGGTCCTGATGATGCTTCCTCCGACGGTCGTCGCGGCCCAGGACGATGCGGCGATCTGGCGGGAGTTCGTCGCTTCGCTCAGGGCCGGCCGTGTGACGGCCGACGCCATCCGGCCGATCGATGAGGTCACGCGCCAGACCTGGGTCCAGTTCCTGCAGACCATGCGCGCCGGGGCGACCTGGGAGGAGTGGGAGCGGCAGCCGGAGGTCCACCGCGTCGGCCCTCTGGTGCACTTCCTGCTGCCGTTGACCTTCGACGGCCGCACGACGGACTTCTGCTTCACGTTCGTCCGCGAGCAGGAAGGCTGGTTCTTCCGCCATGCGGAGTCGATCGTGATCCGCCTGGACCGCCTGGCGTCCCCGCCGACCTCCACGTTTCCCGACCTGGCGGACGACACCAAGGCCTGGATGCGGCAGGAGAACTACTGGTCCCAGATGGTCAACCTGTTCCGGACGATCGAGGCGGGGCCCGGACGGAAGGCCGCCTTCGATATGTTCCTCGACGGGCGGGGGTACCTGCTGCAGGCGACCTCGTGGGTGCCGTTCGTCGAGCCGTCGAGAGCCTTCATCCTCTATGCCTGCTGGGAGCAGTCCCGGCTGCAGGGAAACAGCGTCACGCTGGAACGTTTGTCGGAGCATGGGGCCGTCGTGCGCCTCGACCCGATCTTCTTCCGTCTCTACGAAGAGACCGGGCACCTGCGCAACCTCATCTCGCGCGACGATTTCCGCCGCATCTTCGAGACCATCTGGGAGGACCGCGCAAGCGCGGCGGGATGGAGCGTGACCTTCTCGTACGACCAGCCCCACGTCACGCTGAGGTTCACACGGTGAGAGTCCGCGTCGTCGCGGGCGCGCGCGGGTCTATCTGCACGAAGGCCACGGCCAGTTCGTCAAGAACGCCGCGGTGCTGTTGAAACTTCTGGCCAGGTGACGGTCGGTGGGAGTCGCCTCGCGGCGGTCGGAGACGCGGTGATCGCTGTCGCATCGTAGGCCTGGTTCAGGGCTGTCCGGAGCTCGTTCACGTCGACGGCCTGGATCATGGCGCCGGTGAGGCTGGAGCGGGTCCAGGCGAAGCCCGCGAGTGAGAACCGCCCGCGCACCGTGTCGACCTGCTCGCACAGTTCCGTGAGATGCCGCGCCTTGATCGTCGTCTGGCGCGGCTGGAGCGGATCGTCGGTGAACGCTGGACCCTGGGCGACGACATCGATCGTGACCTGCGCGTTCGCCAGCGCGTAGTCCGGCACGTCGGTGGGAGTGAACGTGACCGAGAGGGTCTGACCTCGCCCAACGGCGAGCACCTTCCCCGCGGGCGGTGAGTAGACGAACTGACCTGGGACCGTCGTGCTGGCGTTCAGTTGGCTCGCGGACAAGGGCGCCGGGTTGACCAGCGTGCCTGGGGTCGGCCAGGAGATGACCGGCGTGGCCTTCTGAATGGTCAGCGTGCCGACGGGCGCGCTGGCGATGCCGTTGACGATGAGCGTCAGGGCCGCCCAACCTGGTGAGATCCCCGTGACGGGCGCCGACAGGTACATCGTATCGGTCATCGACGCGGGTGCGACCCACACCACCTGGCCATTGGTCAAGCTCTGAAGCTGCACGAGTGGCGCATCGGTGGCGGAAGCCCCGGTCGACCCACCCGACGTTTCCAGCCATTTCCCGCGGAATCCCGATCCGGTGAGCATCAGCGGGCTCGTCAGCGTGATCGGCGAGGAGGTAGCGTTGACAACAGGCTGCCGCGAGCTGTCGATGGGGAGGCCGACCGCGAGAACTTCTGCGCTCGACAGCCAGCCGGTATTGCCGAACCCGCCGGCCACCAGGACGTGGCCGTCGAGAAGCGTCGTCGCGGTGAAGAACGCTCGAGCGTCGCCCATCGAGCCGATCGGCGTCCATGTCCCCGCCGCCGGGTCGTAGAGCTCGGCATTCGCTGCGGCGAGGTTTTCGAGAAAGCCGCCGACGAGCAGTGCTCGGCCGTGCGGCAGGAGCGCCGACCGGCTGATCGAGTTGGCGTATTGAGGCGGCCCCGTGACGCTCCACGTTCCCGTTGTCGGGTCGTAGAGCTCCGAAGCCGGCGAGTAGGCTTGGCCGATCCCGCCGGTTGCGAGCACCCGGCCGTCGCGAAGGAGTATCGCCGTGGCAACGCTCTGGGGCGTGACGAGCGAGCCCGTCGTCGCCCAGGTGCTCGAGGCGGTGCTGTAGAGCTCGGTGACCGACGCCGACGGGTCGCCGCCGGCCGCCAGGATTGCGCCGCCCGGCAGTTGCGTCAGCGTCGGCCGAACTGGCAGAGCTTCGAGCGACCCCGCCATGCCGACGCGGCCACCCAGCCGACGATCCGTCCGGTCACCGCGACAGGACGACAAGCGTGAGCGAGTAGGGCACCAGCGCCGTCTCGTAGACGGCGGGATGGTCCAGGCGTTCGGACCGCTCCACGCGCCGGACGGCGTCCGGGTCGGCGAACGTGTTTCGGGCCTGCAGCGAGTCGGCCGAGAGTTCGATCCGGCGCGCCTCGGTGGGCCGGAAGCCGACCGCGCCCAGATCGAAGACCGCGTCGATGCTCTCGGAGCCGTAGTTGATGACCTGGAGCACAAGTCTGGTCTTGTCCCGATCCCAGGCCGGCTGACAGAGAACGGTCGGCAGAGGGTGGCGCACGCTCTGTCTGAGTGGCCAGGTGGCGGGTGAGGCGGTCATTGCCTCGAACACGCGTCCCGACGCCGAGAGCCAGATGCCCTCCTTGGCACTCTCGATCACGTTCTGGCCCCAGGTGTTGACGAGGTTGTTGAAGGTGGCGAATAGGAAACGGTCGCCCAGGCGCTGGAACGTCAGGAGCTGGGCCGCCGCGTTCAAGGCATAGCCCCAGCGGATCTGGCGGTTCTGGAGCGTGCCGGACAGATCCTGTGCCGGCCGGTTGAGGGCGTCGGGAACGGCGCCCTTCATGTCGGTGGCGGCCAGCCACTCCGTGTTGCACAGGAAGAGCGCGCGGTTGTGCGCCTTGTTGTAGGCGGAGAGGATCGCGAGGTCGTTGCGCAGCGCCTCTTCGGAGGTCGCCCGGTCCGTGACGCCGTCAATCCAGGGGCCTGCGATCTCGAGCATGTCCGAGAGCGACGCGTTGAACCGCCAGTAGCCCACCATGATCAAGCGCGCCCGCGGGTCGACGGCCTTGACGGCCCGCGCGAACTCCACGCAGCGCGCGGCGTACTCCAGGGCGCCGAACCGGCGGTAGGTCTCGTTGTCGAGCTCGAAGTAGCGGATCCCGAGCGGCTGCGGGTGCCCGTGACTCGTGCGGAGGCGGCCGAGCGGGTGGTCCTGGCCCGCGTTGCTGTAGGCGACAAGAAT
This sequence comes from uncultured Acidobacteriota bacterium, assembly GCA_963701315.1. GTDB lineage: Bacteria > Acidobacteriota > Vicinamibacteria > Vicinamibacterales > Fen-181 > FEN-299. The sequence continues at coordinate 547,627 of OY969603.1, forward strand.
CGGCCGCCTCGGCGGGAGTCCCCGTGAGGACGTTCAGGCAGTAGAGCGGCTCGGCGCCGATCTCGCGGCACAGTCCGACGAACTCGACGACGCCCACGTCATTGTTCTCGAGTCCGCCCCAGTAGGGTACTCGGCCGGGGCCGCCGGTCGATCGAGGGGCCGATCCCGTCGCGCCAGTTGTAGAAGGAGGCGAAACAGCCACCCGGGAACCGGATAATCGGCGGCCGAACCCGCTTGAGCGCGTCGACAACGTCTCGGCGCCATCCGCCGACGGCGTCGGTGGGCATGAGCGAGCAACCATCCACGCGCACCCCGGCCCCGGGCTCGATGCGCAACGCGAAGCGAGCCCGGCCCGAGAAGGTCCCACTCGATAACTCGGCGCGGCGCAGGGCGAACGTGCCGCTGTCGACGGCGAGTTCCTGCTCGGCAAGGGGATGGTCGACCTCTGTTCCCGCGTAGAGCCCGACCTTCACCCGGGTCGGGTGCTGGGACTGGAGGACCCCAATCTCGCCGGCCGTCGCCAGCCAGCCGGAAAAGCGATAGGTTACGCCCTTCCGCAGATAGAGGCCGTCCTGCACCAGGAGGGCGGGACGGTCCTTGGAGTGGTTCGTGACCTCGGCCGCCCGCGTGCCGTGGCGGAATCCCCAGTACGACTCGTACACCAGCGAGGCCTCGGGGTTCGCGCCGTCCAAGCGCCATTCATGCTCCTCGTAGCCCGAATGCCACCAGGGCTCCGCCGTCAGGTCGTCGCCCGGCTTGCGATCGAGCCACTCCCATTGGGACGGCGCGTACGGGGGCATCTCCTCGAAGCTCCGGTTCCAGAGCATCTCCGCCCACATCCCGTCGACCTGGTGCCCGAAGCCGAGTTCGATGAAGTTGCCGTAGATCCAGGGACTCACCGGGCGCTCAGCGATCGGGTCGGGGAGCACCCGGACATCGAACCGCGACGGCTCGGGCCTGCCGGCTGACAGCAAGGCGGCGGCCAGGGTTCCGAGGATGGCGATCAGGGCCAGACGGCAGATGCGCATGTTCGGTGCTCCAGGTGCAGTGTTCGGCGTTGGTCGGCGGACCCGGCTGCCGCAGGTTCCGGGGGGACGAGGATAGCAGAGGCCGGCGCTCACGCGGCCCGTGCCGAGCCGTTTCCCATCCCGCACTCTCGCCCGACTGCCCTCCCCGCACCGCCGTGGCCGGGCACGGCCGCTCCCCGACCGGGAGCCGGTGGGGCCTGCGGGCTGGAACCGGTCGGCCTACTGTGGTCCGCGTTTCAGGTGCGTGATCAGTTCCTCCGCCCGCTGGCGCTCATTCGCGTTGGTGGCCAGGGCGAGCGCCTTCTCCGCCTCCCGCAGCGCGTCTTCCCGTTTCGAGAGGTAGGCGAGGACGCGCGCCAGCGTCGCGTGGTGGTACGACTCGCCCGGCGCTAGGACCACGGCACGCTGCGCCAAGGGCAGTGCGGGCTCGATCTGGCCGAGATCGAGCTTGACGTCCGCCAGGTAGGAATAGGCGGCCGCGAAGTCAGGATTCAGGTCGATGGACCGTTGCAGGAGTTGCGCGATTCGCCCCAGCGTTGCCGCGTCGGCGGTCGGGCTCCAGAGCTGTTGGGCGAGTGTGTAGTGCACGTAGAAGTTGGTCGACCCGCGTTCGACCGCCTGGCTGTACGCGGTCGATGCCTCCGCCGTCTTCTGTTCCTCCTCGCAGAGGAGGCCCTCGGTCTCGTACGGGCCTGCCAGCGCGGCGTCCGCACGGCGTGCGACCTGCGTCAGAGCGCGGGCTTCAACCGGACGCCGCATGGCCGCGTGCAGCGCAGCCCGGTCGGCAGCGCTCTCGGCAACGGAGAGCGTCCGGAGGGCGAAATCTTCTTCGGCCACGTTGGCGTCGACGACCACCTGTTGGTAGGCGAACAGCTGCCGACCGACGTAGGTGCGCAAGGCGGTCTCCATCTGCGCCTGGTCTCCAAAGACTTCACGCAGCGCCTTGGCAGCGTCGCCGTCCTTCGCGACGATCTGGAGAAAACGGTTCACTCGGGGCCCGTTGGCTCCGTTCTCGCCGAACGTCAGGTAGTGCACCAGCGCCCAGGCCGAGGCATTGAACTGCCCCGCGTCGTCGTCCTGAGTGGCGTACGAGGACTGGCGGTCTGCGGCGAGCACCGTCGAGAGCGGCAGCAGGTGGCGCTCGCGCAGAAGGCGCAGATGCCACGGCACGACCCGGCCCACCAGGACGTCCTTCCGCCGCACGATCGTATTGGCCAAGAACTCGCTGAGGCCCCGGTCGAGCCACATCGGGAGCTCCCGGCTGAAGGTCGATCGAATCACGAGCGTCACGTAGCCCCAGTAGCTCTCGAAGTACGGGTTCGCCTTGACGCTGTCCGGCTCCGGGAGGTCGGTGCGAACCGCCAGGTAGTAGCGATCTCGGGCGCTGACGAAGAAGCAGGCCGGCCGCACGCCTCCCTTCTGCTCCCAGAAACTCGGACCGAGGCTCTTCAGGGTGGATTCGTCACGTGCCGCGAAGACCATCACCGGACGGCCCACCGAGACGCTCGTCCACGGCCAGAGCCGCTGGAGCGTGGCCCGGACCTGCTCGCACTGCCACGCGACGTAACGCGCATTCGACTCGCCAGCGTCCGAGACGACGGTGAAGTGCGGGCTCTTGACCTCGATCCAGGGCCGCTCAGCGGCGAACCCACCGGCGACCAGGATCGCGACGACAGCGACGGCGGCTGGCCGTGACCAGATCCGACCAAGGGGACGCGTGCAACCGCAGGGTCGTCCAGCCAATCCGTTCATCGACAGCTCCTTCCGGGGATTAGGGCCAGGATGGTGGCGAGAGGATGTTCGGGGACGCCGCGCCGGCGCGCCGCGTGGGAAAGGGAGACGAACGGCCTGTCGGGCGATCAGGCGAACAAGGTGCGATGCGCCGGGCCGCCAGAAGTTCGTCGGCCATTCGTCCACGTTCGGGCGCGCCCGCGTGTCACTCGGTGTCCGCCCCGGTCTGCCGCTCGGGGCGACTCGGCACGCGGGCATTATCTCTCAGTGACGCGGCCGAGCGTCAACGCGCCTGCACTTCGCCCCGGCCACCGACCTGTGGTCGGTGTCCTCGGGTCCCCCGGGCTCCGGCGCTCAGGCGTCTGGCGTCGCCTCAATCAGCCCCCGCTTGATGGCAGCCAGCAGGGTCTCGTGATCGCGCTCGGTTTGGCGGGCGTACTCGTCCCCGAACTTCGCCAGCGCGTCCTCGAACGCGTCGCTCAATCCGAGGTAGCCGGCCATCGTGACCGTGTCGAGCGAGCGGGCGTGGGCCCGGGCGAGTGCCCGGCCGCAGAGCCGCGCGTAGCCCTGCAGGTCGGCCGCCGCCATCAGCTCCACGACCGGCTTGACCTTGGCGTCGCGCAACTGCCGGAGGTAGAAGTGCCGGCCCTCGCCGTCGGCGTCCGACGTCCAACCCAGGAAGATGTCACTGGCCGCCTGCATCAGCCGCTGGCCCACGACCACCCGCTGGCCGTGGTGGGGGTACGGGCTGGGGCCGGCGTAGCGCTCCAACACGGACGCCCGCGCTTCCTTGAACTGCAGGAACAACGGTTCCCCGTCGCCCGACATCATCAGCATGATCCCGCAGAAGGTTCCGACACTGCCGACGCCCACCACCTTGAACGCCGCGTCGACCAGCTCGAACCGGTCCAGCAGCAGGCGGCGCTCGGGCGGGAGTGACTCGCGGTAGCCCGCCAGCGCCCGGGCGGCTACGTCCTTGAACGCGCGGTGCCGCGGGCCTTCGAGGTGGTAGATGAGCGGCGGGTGGTCGCGGATCCGCGCCGGCCGTCCCTCATGGTGGGCGAAGCGCGCGAATTCCCGTTCGCGCGCGGTCTCGCTGGTGGCGATCCGGATGGCGCGCCGGTAGTACCGCCGTTCGCGCGGGTCCCGCGATGCCTTGATAATCTCCTCGACGTCGATGACGTCGTACCACGTGTCGAGGACGGAGCTGCCGGCGTAGCCGAGGAGGTGGCGCCGGTAGCTGCGGGCCGCCTCCCAGGCCGCCTCGCGGCATGAGGAGGCGCGGAGGCTCTTGACGCGCCCGGCCACGGTGAAGCTGGCCACCAGCCGCTTGACGTCCCACTCCCAGGGGGCCACCGCCGTCTCGTCGAAGTCGTTGAGGTCGAAGACGATGTGGCGCTCAGGCGTCGCGAACCCGCCGAAATTCAGCAAGTGGGCATCGCCGCACGCCTGCACGGTGAGGCCGGTCGACGGCGTCGTCGACAGGTCGGACGCCATCAGGGCGGCTGCACCGCGGTAGAAAGCGAACGGGTCCGCCATCATCCGGCCGTAGCGGATGGGCAACAGGTTCTTGAGGCGCCCCCGGCTGTTCTCGATCAGGATGGCGACAGGGTCGTCGCGACGCGGGCGCGCCGTCCATCTGGCGTGGGCGGTGCGCGGGCACACGTCGCGCAGCGCCTTGCCGGCGGCAATCCGGTTCTTCGGATCTCCGACGTTGGTCTGGACGGGCAGCGCCCCCCCGCGGCCGTGCGGTCGCGACGGCGGCGCCGGCCGCCGGTTGTCGCTCATACGTCTCCTCCTTCGCCCCTCAGGCCCTCACGCCTCTCACCGAAATCCTGCCTCGCGGTACGTGTCCCGGCCCCCCATGACCGTCAGCAGCACCTTCGTCGTCAGGATGCGGGCGGGCGGGACCGCGAGGATGTCGTCGGACAGCACGACCAGGTCTGCCAGCTTGCCGGGTGAGAGCGTGCCCTTGAGGTCCTCGTCGAAACTGGCGTAGGCGGCGTCGCGGGTGAAGTGGCTCAGGGCGGTTTCCACCGAGACCCGGTGTTCCCCGTACCAGCCCCCCGCGGGTGTGCCCTCTGGGGTCATGCGTGTGACCGCGCAGTAGATCGCAGGGAGCACGTCGTCGCCGAACACGGGCCAGTCGCTGCCGAACGCCTGCACGGCGCCGGCATCGTCGAAGATCTTGAACGCGTCGGCGCGGGAGGCGCGAGCGGGCCCGAGGAGGACGGCGAAGTTGCCGAGCGTCGTGGCGTCCGGGCTCGCGAACATCGGCTGGGTCACGGCGAGCACGCCGAGGGCCCGGAAGCGCGGCAGGTCCGTGAGCGCGGGGACTTCGACGTGCTCGATCCGGTGGCGGCGGCCCGAGGTGCCATTGGTCTTTGCCGCGTACTCATAGGCGTCGAGGGCCATATGGATGGCCTTGTCACCGATGGCGTGGAGCAGCACCTGGAAACCCTCGCGGTCGTAGAGCGCCACGGTGCGGTTCAGATCGGCCTGGTCCCAGAACGGAATACCCGTGCCGCCCCCGACGTACGGGTCGACCATCGCGGCCGTCCGCGCGTCCACCGTGCCATCGAGGAAGCCCTTGATGGCGCCGTACGTGAGAAGCGGGCCGCGAAATGTCTCGCGCAATTGGCGGTATTCGGCCAGATCGTCGGAGGTGAGCGGCGCCTTGAGGGCGTGCGCTTCCGGCGACCCGCCCTCCTTGGGGAGGATCGGCACGGCAAACCGGAACCGGAGGTCCAGGACCCCCTCGGAGAGCGCCCGCAGCACGAGCTGGTGATCGAGGTGGCTCCAGCTCGCGTTCTGGACCGAGGTCAGCCCGTAGGACGCCGCCTCGCGCATGTGCTGCTTGAGCGCGGCAAACGAGTCATCCGCCGAGGGCCGCGGCAACCGCGTGGCGACCAACTCCTGGGCGGCCTCCTGCAGCTCGCCGGTCGGGTCCCCGTCCACGGTGCGGACGAGCCGCCCATTGGGCGGGTCGGGCGTCGCCCGGCTGATGCCCGCGAGCTCCAGCGCCCGCGAGCTGGCGAGTCCCATGTGGCCGTCTCGCTCGACGAGGTAGGCGGGTCGGCTGCCCAGCACGGCGTCCAGGTACTTCTTGTCGGGCCGCCGGTCCGGGAAGGCCGCGTAGCCCCACCCCCGGCCGATCACCCACGCGTCGCCCGGATGCGCGCGCACGTAGTCGGCGAGGCGCCGCTGGAATTCCGCGAGCGTGTCGGCGCCCGCCAGGTCCACGACGTTGACGTCCGGGCCCGGGAAGTGCAGGTGGGCGTCATTGAATCCCGGGACGACGCGCCGTCCCTTCAGGTCGACGACCGCGGTGTCGGGGGAAGAAAGCGCCTGCACGTCGGATGTCGACCCGACGGCGACGAGGCGGTCGCCGCTGATGGCGAGCGCTTCGGCCGAGGGATGCGCCGCGTCCCCCGTCCAGACCTTTCCGTTGACGAAGATGCGGTCGACATGTGCGGGCGGCGCGGCAGCGAAGGAGAGGCCGAGCGCCAGGAGGAGTAGCAGCCAAGCGCGTGCAATCTTCCGCATGGTGAGGACTCCGCTACCCGCGGAGCATAGCAGATGCCGCGGGCCTTTTGCAGAGAGAGAACGGGAGAGAACAGACACCAACGCACCAGCCGGGGGCTGCCGGGGCCTCGGCCCCAGGGGGTCCTCCCGCCCTCGACGGGTCTCAACCTGGCGAGTCCTGGCGAGACCTGGAGGGCAGGCGGGAGGGCACTCCTGCAGTCCGGCGGAGAGGGGAGAGGGCCTCGGCAGAGAAGACGGGGCCGGGCGCTCGAGGCCCGGCCCCGTGGGGAGCGGCTAGACGGCCGACGTTACGGCCGCCGAGGGTTCCTGCATGTGGGCGAACTCCTCGGCGTCCTCGTACGGCAGCTGCTTGGTGCCGGTCGCCCGCAGGAGGTAGCCCGACACGACGCCGCCCGTCAGCGCGAGGCCCACGGTCACGGCGATTCCCGCCATTTGGGCGCCCGCGACGGCTGGCACGACCAGGACGACGGCCAACCCGCCCAGCAGGCCGGGCATCCCGTGCAGGTTGTGGACGCCGCACGTGTCGACGAGGCCCAGCGCCTGCTGCAGCCGCGGTTGCACCTTCGCGTAGCCGATCACGCAGACGGCGCCGGCCACGAGCCCGATGGCGAACGCGACCGGGGCTGGGACGATGTTGCAGGTGGCGCCGATGGCGACGCCGCCCGCCAACGCCGCGTTCGCGACGTCACCGATGGCGACCTGCCCCTTGCCGAAGACCGCACTGAACACGTAGGTGGAGGCCGTCGCCCCGCAAAGGGCCAGTACGGTGTTCACGGCGGTCGCTGCGAACTGTGCCTGTGGGACGACGGCACAACAGAAACTCGGCCAGAACAGCCAGAGCACCATCGACCCGATCATCGAGAAGCGGTTGGAGGTCGGGTTGTTGTCCACTTCGATCGATTCCTGCTTCCGCGTGGTGAGCGCGACGGCCAGCCCGAGGCCGAAGTACGCCCCAAAGGCATGGATGATGATCGACCCGGCCGAGTCGACGAAGCCCTTGGTGAAGCCGAGGCCGCCATCGAGCACCAGCCGCTCGTTGATCATGTAGAGCGGCACCATCACGCCGGCGAGCAGGGCATATTGATAGAGCCGCACGCGGCCCAGGACGGCGCCGGCGGCGATGAGGACCGAGGCCACGGCGAACTCGGCGAGCAACAACGCCCGGATCGTGTGGGCGTCGACCGGCTCGGCCGACAGCACGCCCGTCGACCGCAGGCCGACGTAGACCGGGATCCCTGCCGCCACCACCAGGTAGGTGCCGGTGACCGCCCCGTAGCCGTACCGCTTCGCGAAGACCATCAGGAAGCCGAACCCGACCAGCAGCATCGCGAGAATGTGGATCGCGAACTGGTCCTGCTGGACGTCACGCACGGTGTGCTCCAGGGGGAGCGCCGACTGGGCTGCGGCCAGAGCTGGCGTCGCCGCCAGCAGAATGAGTGCCTTTCCCACCAATGACCACCGGTTCATCGCGCTGTTCCTTTCGCCTGGGAATGAGACGGGCCGTCAACCGGCAAAGAGCGGCAGAGTATACCTCAATCGCGAGGGTTTTGGCCTTCTGGACGCGGTCACCCGAACGATGGGACAGACGAAGCTCTGTGGGGACCGGTCGTCACTTTGGTGGACTCACCGGCCGCCGGCTTCAGGGGAGGCGTCTGATCGCAACGGCGCGGGAACGATCCACAAGGCCGCGAGCGCGAAGGTCAGTGCGGCCGCGGCGAGCGCGATTCGCGGGCTGGCGGCCTGGCCGATCCAGCCAGCCGCGAGCGCACCAACCGGCATCGCCGCGACGGTCAGCATGTTCGCGGTCGCGCTGACCCGTCCGAGCACCGCGTCGTCGACGAGGGCCTGGCGCAAGCTGACGTCATTGACCAGCGCGACCGTCATCAACCCGTCGCCGAGCACCTGCGCCGCCACCAGATACGCGCCCGCGGCCCATGGCCCGCCGTGCGCGAGCGGCACCAGCAGCTGACAGGCTCCCCCGAGTCCGAAACCCGCAATCAGGGTGGCCTTCGGACCGAACCTCCGGCGGGCCGGCGCGGCGAGGAGAGCCCCGACGAGGGATCCGCCCCCGCCGCAGCCGGCGATGACCCCCGCGGCTGCGGGCGACAGACCGAGGGTGCGCACGGCGAACAGCATGTACAGCGCGCCGAACGCGCCGCCGGCCAGGCTCATCGTCGTCGAGCAGGCGACCAGTGCGCGCACGCTTCGGTCCCGCCACACGGCCCGGAGGCCGTCGGCGGCCTCCCCAATCGCACGGCGCTGCCGCACGTGCGAGTGAAGTCGGGGCTCCGGCGCCCTGATCCAGGCGAGCGAGAGGGCCGACACCAGGAACGTCCAGGCGTCCACGAGGAAGGCCAGCGGTCCCCCGAGGACCTGGACGAGCACGCCGGCCGACGCGAAGCCGCCCATCTCCGCGACTGCGGCGCTGCCGGTCAGCTTCGAGTTGCCCTCGACCAGCTGGTCGCGTCCGACCAGGGTCGGCAGGTACGCCGGGTAGGCCGCGTTGAAGAACGTCGTGCAGAGCGCCGCGAGGGCGGCCACACCGTACAGGTGCGCCATCGTGAGGCGTCCGGTGGCGGCAGCCACCGGGATCGAAGCCAGCAGACCGGCCCTTGCGACATCCGCGGCCATCATCACGTGGCGCCGCCGGGTGCGGTCCACCCAGACGCCAGCCAAGAGCCCGGCGACGAGCATGGGGCCGTCCTCGATGGCCTTGAGGTACCCCAGCTGCAGCGGCCCGGCCCCGAGCGAAAGCAGGGCGGTCAGCGGCAGCGCGATGCGGGTCACCATCGAGCCGAAGACCGAGACCGTCTGACCGGCCCAGAGCTTGACGAAGTCCGATTGGCGCCAGAGGCCTCTCAGTCGTGGGCCCATTGATGCCTCGAACTCGGCCGCCCGGCGATCGGGGCGCTGTTCCGAACCGGTGATTCGCCGCGCAGGACGGCGTCCAGCGACCCCTGGCGACCTTTCGTCGGACGTCTCATATCGAGTATCCTCGTCTCTCCCCGCGGGTCCCACGACGACTGGCTGGTATGCCCGAGAACCAGGACCACCCTCGCGCGAGGCTGCACGGCTGGAAGGACATCGCCGCGCACTTCGACAAGGGGGTCCGTACCGTGCAGCGGTGGGAGAAGGACGTGGGTCTCCCGGTCCGCCGGCTTGGACCCGGGCCGAGCGAAAGCGTCTACGCGTTCACCGATGAACTCGAGGCGTGGAGCCGGCGGGCCGCCACCAGCGGGCAGCCCGCCGGGGAGGAGGCGTCGCCACGCCCTCGGACGACTCCCGACAGGCCGGGCGCCGTCCACGCGACGTCAGGCGTTCCGGCGCGTCGGTGGGGGAGTGTCCCCGCGCTGATCATCGGCGCCGTAGCACTCGTGATCGCCGGCGTTTGGGTGCTCCTCGCCGCACGAGGCGGAGCGCCCAATACCGTCCGTGCGGATCTCGACCTGCTCTCGGTGGTCGATGCCAACGACCACGTCCTCTGAACGCACCGGTTCTCCGGACGGCTGGCCGAGGGCGCGTACCGGCCACCGGAGCTCGCGAGCTTCGTCTCGATCGTCGATTTCGACCACGACGACAAGGGCGCGGTGGTGTTCGGCAAGGTACCACTCGCGAGTGTGCACGGCCAAGTGTTGTGTTTCAGTGCCCACGGACACGAGCGGTTCCATCTCGAGCCGCGGGACCTGGTGCGCCTCGGCGGTCACCAGTACACCGCGCGGTGGCAGCTGCACCAGGTGGTTGTGAGCGAGTCGGCGCGAGCGACCAGCCTGTGGGTCGTGCGGGTCCAGACCGTCTTCCCGAGCTTTGTGGAACACGTGGGACCCTCCGGCGAGCGGCTCGCGCACGACTGGAACAAGGGGTACAGCGAGCACGTATCTATCGGTGTGGTCGACGGACGTTCCTCGGTGTTCGTGGGCGCCACCAACAACGACGAGCGGGGCGCCAGCCTGGCCATCCTCGATGCGGACCGAGTCTCCGGCGGGCCTCCGGGCCTCGATGAGGCGCACCAGTGCAACAGCTGCGGGGCGGGTGGGCCCCGCGTCTTCCGGATGTTCCCCGTCCGAGACGCGGATGGAGGAGCGTGAATTCCGCATCGAATTCGACCTTTGCGCAGGGTGAGTTGGGCATCGAACGTGTAGTAGACGCAGGCGGTCGAGAAATGGCCGTCGCCCGCCAGTCTCGTCCCCTTATCGACGGCGACGACCAGGGCCCCGCGCTGGTTCTGGCGGACGAAGTAGACGGGGGGGGTGCCGGCCTGACAGCGGGCGGTGTCGAGGCGACCACGCGTTCGACCCGGGAGAGGTGCGGGCGATGCTCCCCGTCCTGACGTGGGGCAGACGGGCCTTCATCCCGATCCGGGCCGGAGACGCCGCCAGAGTGGTGCCGAGGTAGCCGATGGAGCGCGTGCTGCGCGTGATGATCGTCGCCGGTGCGCTCGCCGGTCTGGCCGCTGTCGCTCCACCGCGGGGCTATCCGGTGGCGCTTGCCGATTTGGTCCCGCCCTCCGACCCGCTCGCGGCCCAGGACCTCAGGTTCGATGCGCGGTTTGCGGAGCTCGCCCTGGAGCAGCTGGATCAGCCGGACCCGCAACGGCTCGAGCAGCTGGCCGCCCTCCCGGCGACGGCCCACCTGCTCCGGCACGCGCGGCACTTCGACTACGACGTGCCGAAGGACACGCCCCTCGCGCTCGTACGTGACCTGGTCAAACCTGGCGAGACCCCGACGACGAACCAGGCCGCGTGCCGCCGCAGCGTGGCGTATTTTGCCGACACGATGCTCGCCGACCCGCACTGGGTCGGTGACGTGCTGGCCGACCTGCCCGCGGCCTTCCATTTCACGGGTGCTACGCTGTTCCTGACCTATGGCTACGACATCGGCGTCGCGATTGCGCCGACCGCGTCGCTGAACGGCGCCCATCGGAGGTTCGAGACGCACCCTCGCGAGCTCCTCTACTACGCCATCCACGAGCTGCACCACGTCGGGTTCATGACCTACCAGCCGCCGCAGCGTCTACAGGACCTCAAGACGTGCGCCGCGGTCCTCCGGTTCGTGGAGTACTCGACCCAGCTCGAGGGCATGGCCGTGCACGCTGCTGGCGTGCGGCGCGCGCGCGAGCACGCGCTCGGCGACGACGCCGACTACGTGGCCCTCGGCGACGATGCCGTGATGCGGGCGGCTGAAGCTCGCTACGACGCGATCTACGCCGCGCTCCGCCGGCGCGGGGATCAGCCCGTCGATGCCGACGCCATGGCGGCAATCCATCAGATGTCCTCGGAACGCTTGTGGTACCGCGTGGGTGCACGCATGGCGACCCGGATCGACGAGCGGTTCGGCCGGGTCACCCTCACCTCCCTGATCAAGCGCGGTCCGGCCGACTTCTTTGCATGCTATCGCCAGCTGGGCGCCGAACGGCTCAGTGGGCCGGTGGCTTGGCCGCCCATTCGTCCGTCGGCCAGGTAGTCGCCGTGGAGTGGTTTGCGGGACCCTGCCAATCGTCGCGGCAGCGACCTGCCGCCTGCGGTGCCTCAGCACATCGCCACCGCAATGGCCCCGTCCGCCCTCGGCCCGCTGTACGCGCGAGGGGACTCCCGAGTGCGCAGACTCGTCGGGTGTGCGTTAGCCCTCTCGAAGGGATTGGGCGGGATCGATCCGAAGTGCACGGTACATCGGCTGCAAGCTGGCGACGATCGCCATGGCGGCCAGCACCACTGGTGAGATTGAAAAGCTTGTCGGATCGTGCTCGGCGATTCCGTAGAGGAGGGCCCTGAGCCATCGCGCCAGCGCCCAGGAGGCCGACAGACCCACGATTGCTCCCACCAGCGTGTAGCACAGGCTCGATCCGATCACCAACCGCGCGACGCGAGTGCGGCTGGCTCCGAGCGCGAGGCGCACGCCCAGCTCGCGGGTTCGGCGAAGTACGCCGTGACTCACGACGCCGTAGATCCCCGCCGCAACCAATCCCAGCGCGAGCAGCGCAAAGCCGCCGACCAGCCATGCCATCGACCGAGGCGCCGTCATCGCCGCCGCCACAACGGTGTCCATTCTCGCGATCTTGCTAACCGCGCAGGTCGGGCAGACTTTCGTGATCAGTTCAGGCAGCCGCTTCTCGAAGCCGCCCGGTTCGCCACCCAGACGAACGACCAGGGAGATCGATTGAGGCACTGCCAGCGCCTGCGCCATGGGGAGATAGACCTCTCCAGCCACCCAATCGGGCGGCCCAGTGATGCTGTAGGTCTTCACGTCGTCGACGACACCCACCACCGTCCGCCATTCTTTGTCCCAGACGGGCTTCAGCCGTCGCCCGACAGGGTCCCGGTCGGGCCAGAAACGGCGGGCCGTGGCCCGACTGATCAGCACGACGAGTGGCGCCCGGCGGCGGTCCGCTGCCGTAAACCGGCGGCCCTGCAAGAGGCGGATGCCCAGAGTCGAGAGATGTTCGGGTGTGACTTCCGTGCTCCAGAGCACGAACTGCGGCTCCTCTGGTGGACGCGGGTGGTCCTCGATTGCGGCGGCAAAGACGGAGGGCTCAGGCGTCAATGGGAGCACGTTTGTCGCCGCCGCGTTCATCACGCCAGGGTATTCCGCGAGCTTGGCCCGGACCTGATCGAGGACGGCAACCGTCTTCTCCACGGACGCCGCCGCGGCGCGGCCAGGACTCAGGTCGGCCGTCACCACCGACTCGACGCGGAACCCGGGGTCGACCTGCAGGAGGGTCCACAGGCTGTGAAGCAGCAATCCGGCACCCACCAGCAGCACGGTGGCGAAGGCTGCCTCCGTCATCACGAGAACGGCGTCCGTGCGCAATCCCCTGACGCTTCGCGTCGTGCGGCTGCCGTCGACGGGGGCGAGCGATCGCGAAGCGCGTGCCGTCCATGCAGGCAGCAGGCCAATCAGCAGCCCACTGCCGAGCGACATCGCGACGGTGAAGGTCAGAACGCGCCAATCGATGGCGACCTCCGCCAGCCTCGGAGTATCCGCCGGCAGCCAGTGCTTCAACAAGGTCAACTCGCCGAATGCGAGCAGTGTGCCCGCCGCTCCGCCCGTCACCGCGAGCACCATGGCCTCGGTCAGCAGCTGCCGAGCCAGACGGCCTGGTGTCGCGCCCAACGACGTGCGCAAGGCGAGTTCTCTCCGCCGCGCCGCGGTTTGGCCGATCATCAAGTTCGCCACGTTCACGATGGCGATCAGTAGCACCAGCGCAACGGCGCTCAGGAGCAGGAGGCTTCGCAGTCTGACGCTGGCGACCAGGGCCTCCTGCAGTCCCGTGAGCACCACACTCCGTTCCCAGGCGTCTGGCATCTGCCACGGGAACATGGCACGGATTCGCGGCATCCAGGCCTCGATTTCCGCCTGAGCCGCCCCGACCCGAACACCGTCGCGCAGACGTGCGAAGGCCGCGAGCCCGCCGGAGCCCCAGTATTCTCCGATCTCTCGCGGGTCGAGTCGCATCGGGACCCAGACCCTCGCCGCCGCCTCCGGGTACTGAAACCAGGCAGGCATCACGCCAACGATTTCGTACGCGGCCTCGTCCAACATCAACGGCTGTCCGATCACGTCCGGCCGCGCGCCGTACCGCTCGACCCAGAAGGCGTGGCTCAGGACCGCGACCCGCGATTTGCCGGGCCGGTCCTCACCGTTGGCGAAGGTGCGCCCCACCGCCGGATTGACGCCGAGTACGCGGAAGAAGTTCGCCGATACCTCACAGCCCTTCAGGCGCTCCGGCCACTCCCGGCCCGTCGTGTTGAACGCCCGCACGCCGAGGTGAGCGGCGTAGTCGGCCAGTCGGCTATTGGCGCGAAGGACGTCGAACGGCCCGCGCATGCCCAGATCGGCGACGAACAAACGATGCGGGGCGGGAAAGGGCAGCGGCCGGATCAGGACGCCGTCCACCAGGCTGAAGACCGCCGTCGTGCAGCCGATGCCCAGGGCGATGGTCGCCAACGCCATCACGGAGTACGTCCGATTCTTCAGGAGCAGGCGGACGCCGAACGAGATGTCCTGCTTCAGGTGTTCCCACCCCGCAGTGCCGCGCGAGTCGCGGCATTCTTCCTTGATGAGGTCCAGCCGGCCCATGGTGGCCGCGGCCCGCCGTCGGGCCTCGCCTGGAGGCACGCCGAGGGCCATCAGTTCGTTGGTCTCGCATTCGAGATGGTCGGCCAGCTCCGCCTCCATCTCGCCCTCGACCGCGGCCCGCCGCAGCGCGGCCCGCAGTCTCAACGACATTCTCTGGAACCCACGCATTGCGTTCCTCCGCGTCCCTATGCCGACTCCAGGATTCCGTCGATGGCCGCCGACAACCGCGTCCAGTTCGCCGCCTCCACGAGAAGCTGGCGCCGGCCGGCCCGGGTGAGCGAATAGAACTTGGCCGGCCGCCCGGTCGGCGACTCCTTCCATTCGCCACGAATCCAACCCTCGTGCTCCATCTTGTGGAGCGCCGGATAAAGCGACCCATGGCTGGCCTGCAGCGCGTCGTTCGACATCTGGCGAAGGCGGTGCGAGATGGCCCAGCCGGTCCTCGGTTCCAGATCGAGGATCTTGAGGATCAGCAGATCGAGCGTGCCCTGCAAGAGCGTGGTCGGCTTGCTCACCGTATCCCCTCCCCAGTTCAGCGGAAGATAACCGACATATGTCGGTTATCTTAATATAGGCGCCGCCGGAAGTCCAACTGCGGTCGCCACCGCTGGCCAGGAGCCGGGCTCGTGCGCATGACGTCGACGGATTCCCGGATCTCGTCGAGCAGATCGGGCACGCGGTCTCCATCTCCCGCGACGAAGCGAGGCTGTGGGACACTCGGGCGCGTGCGGACCCAGGTCGCCCGGCCGGTTGATACGGCTCGGGTTCTGCGACACAATCCGCCCTCATGAGACACCGTGTTCTGTGTCTCGCGCTCCTCTGTATCTCCTGCGGCCGCTGAAGGCCAAGGAGCGCCGGGAGTCCGCGAACCTTGCGAGGCTGGACAACGCCGCCGGGACCGGATGGCTCCCGAAGCTGCTCGCGACCGAGACCGAAATCCTGGACCAGGCGGCAGCGTGCGTGGCAAAGAACCCCGCGCCGGCGGATCTGGCGGCATTCCAGAAGGCGGCGGCGGGGCGGGCATTGTCACTGCTGAAGAGCATCCGGTAGCGCGGCCCGTTTTCCACGACCGGCCCGTAGGACCGTGGTGAGTGATCCGATCTCCGGGACGAGGCGGTCCGTGGCCTCGAATGGCACGCATTCGGTGTGCCGCGGTTCCTGAGAGGCCCCCACGGGGCTCGTCAGCATAAGTCAGTCCGTTATCCCCGAAAGCGGCGGAGGTAACAAGGGGAGCGGCCACCCGAGCATACCGTGTCAAGGGAGTGAGACAGCGATGATGAGGAAGATGCTGAGGTTCGGATCCCACGCCGCGATCGCGGTCGTGCTGGGAGTGCTCGTGGTCGCCGTCGAGGGGGTCGCACGGCACGTGACCCCGGCAGCCGCGTCTCTCGCCGCGGCGTGCACGTCGCTGGCCGATCAGAACTTCCTCGGGATCCCCGACGCGCCGACGTCTGTCGTCTCCACCATCGCGGTGGCAGGGTCTGACAGACAGCGGGGGTACTGCGACGTGGTTGGCGTCGTACAGCCCCAGGTGCAGTTCCGCTTGCGTCTCCCTCTCGAGGACTGGAACGGGCGCTATTTCCAGACCGGTTGCGGCGGCCTGTGCGGCGCGGTGCACATCGAGGCGTGCGACGACACTCTGGCGATTGGCTTCGCCGTGGCCGCGCAGGACATGGGGCACGTGGGGCACTACTGGAAGGACGCGATTTGGGCGGTCGACCCGCTCCTCGTGCAGGACTACGGCCGCCGCTCCACGCACGTGACGGTGCTGGCTGCCAAGGCGATCATCGCGCGCTTCTACGGCCAGCCCGCACGTCATTCGTATTTTCGCGGCTGTTCGACGGGCGGGCGGGAGGGGCTGAGCGAGGCCCAGCACTACCCGGGTGATTTCGACGGCATCATCGCGGGGGACCCCGCGTTTGCCGGCCGCCTCGGCGCGCTGGCGAACAACTGGGACGCGGTGCACCTGCTGGATGCCCAGGATTGGCCGGTGTTCAGCCCGGCCAAGCTGCGTCTGCTGGCCCGCGCGGTGATGACGGCGTGCGACGGGCTCGACGGGGTGGTTGACGGCATCATCGCGGACCCCCGAGCCTGCCACTACGACCCCCGTGCGCTGGTATGCCCTGCGGACGTCGACGGGGCCGAGTGCCTCACCGCGGTCCAGGTGAAGGCCGCCCAAGAGATGTACGCCGGCGCGCACACGACGTCGGGGGTCCACCTCGCACCGGGCGGCGCGCCCTACGGGAGCGAGCTTCAGTGGGACGGCGCAAACGTGCGGTCGATCGCGCAGACCTCTGTGGAGTTCTTTTCCTTTGGCGCCCCGCGCCCTGGGTTCCGGTACCGTGACTTCGATTTCGACAACGACCCGCCCAAGGTCGAGAAGGCGGCCGCCGTCCTCGACCCGGTCGCGCCCCACACGGCGCCGGACCTGTCGGGCTTCGAACGGCGGGGGGGAAAGCTGATTGTCTACCACGGCTGGGCGGACGCCGGCGTCACACCGTTCGGCATGGTGGACTACTACGCGGAGGTTGCGGCCCGCCAAGGAGGAATGGAGCGGATTCGCTTGTGGTTCCGGCTGTTCATGGTTCCGGGGATGTACCACTGCCGTGGCGGAAACGCGCCCAACACGTTCGACTTGCTGCCCGCTTTGATCGCGTGGGTGGAAACCGGCATCGCCCCCGATGGCATCGTGGCGACCAGGTCGGAGAACGGGAAGGTCGTGGCCTCGCGCCCACTGTTTGCCTACCCGCGCGTGGCGCGCTACCGCGGAACCGGTGACGTGAACGACGCCGGGAGTTGGGAGGCGGCACCGCCCCCGACCACCTATCCCGAGCGCGCCATCTGGCTGTGGGCTCCAAAGCGTTAATTGAGACCACTACCCACGTCAGCGGCGCGAGGCGCATGACTTCGGATTCGCATCCCGCGGTGGGCCGTCATGGCCGTCGCGTTCGGATCAGCCCTGAAACAAGAAAAGGCGGCCGGAGCCCGAAAGTCCGGCCGCCCCTGTCGTGGGCGAGTTGGCAGATCCAGGCCACGTGTTGCCGCTGCTCTTCAGAGGGGGACCCTAGACCGGGCTAGGGGCCGCGTGGCCTGTCCTGCGGCCGAGCGCTTCTGACCGTCCTGATGCGGCTCCCGCGGGTCCCGCGGAGAGGCCGAGTGCTTACGAGGGGCCTCGCCACTCAACGTCTTGTCATCTCGTCGGGCTGTCCCCCCGCGGCGTCTCTCGGCGATGTCCAGCACGGTGATCCCGCGACACATCTTCGCCGTGGGGATTCTCTCGGCTGTGGCGTCCCCCGACGTATGCACGCGGCGGTGTTGCGAACGGCTGTGTTGTTGCGCGGCAGTGTGTTGCAGTGTTGACAGCTGCCGGGGCGACCCGCCAGAATTCCAGGCGCCTGTCTTGCTCCCGCACCAACCGCGTCCTCTCGCAGGGTTTCCATGACTGACCGCCCGGCAATATCAACGTCAACGCCAGTCCGAGGATCCGCCTTTCGGTGGGTCACGCTCCTCGCGGGCGACGTGCGGTTTGGATTCCGGATCTTCGGGGCGAGCCCGTGGTTCACGGCGGTGGCCGTCTTGACCCTCGGCCTGGGCATCGCGGTGAACACGACCGTCTTCAGCTGGATCGATGCCGTGCTGCTGCACCCGTTGCCCGGAGTGGGCGATCCCCAGGAACTGGCGCTCATCGAGACGGTGACCCCCTCCGGAGAGTTTCTGGTCAACACGTCGTATCTCGACTACCGAGACTACCGGGACAACCTGAGGCTGGTCTCCGGCGTCGCCCTCGGACGCTTCACGCCGTTGAGTGTGGGAGCCGAGGGCAAGACCGCGCGCGCCTGGGCGGAGCTCGTCTCGGCGAACTACTTCGATCTCCTGAAGGTCAGGCCCCTGCTGGGCCGCACGTTTCGGCCCGACGAGGTCGCGACGGGTAGGCGGCGCCGCGGTTGCCGTGCTGAGCCACCACATGTGGCAGACCCAGTTCGGCGGCGACCCCAAGGTGCTCGGCCGCACGCTCCGTTTGAACCGACACTCGTTGACGGTCATCGGCGTGGCGCCACCCGACTTCCACGGCACCACCGTCGGCGTGGTGTATGACGTGTGGGTCCCGGTCACGATGGCTGTAGAGATGGGAACCGGCCACGGCACGCTCTCCTACCGGGCCACGCGCGACGAGACGTCCACGATCGTGCGGCTGAAGCCCGGCGTGACCCTCGAACAGGCCCGCGCGGAGGTCGCCGCGTTGGGCAAACGGCTGGCGGCGGTGTATCCGGAAACCAATCGCGGCGTCGATCTCACGCTCACGCCGATCTGGCAGGGACATCTCGGCGCTCAGGGCCTCCTGCTCCAGCCGCTGCGGATCCTGATGGCGCTCTCGTTGGTCCTCCTTCTCATCGTGTGTGCCAACGTCGCAAACCTGCTGTTGGCCCGCGGATTGATTCGTCGGCGGGAATTCGCGCAGCGGCTGGCGCTGGGAGCCGCGCGCTCCCGGCTCGCTATCCAGCTTCTCGTGGAGACCTCGCTGCTCGCGGTGGGCGGCGCGATGGTCGGGGTGACGCTCGAGCTGTGGATGGGCCAGGCGCTCTACTTCTTCGTGCCCGTCTCGGACATTCCACTGGACCTCGGGGGGGGCCTGAACCTGGCGACCTTCGGCGCCCCGTCGCTGATGGGCGTCGTCGTCGCGACCCTGCTCTCCGGCACGGTGCCGGCCCTGCTGACCGCCCGGTCGGGCCTGAGTGAAGCCCTCAACGAGGGCGGTCGCAGTGGCTCGGTCGGTGCCGGCTCCCGACGCCTGCAAGGTCTGCTGGTCGTCTGCCGAGGTGGCCCTGGCGATGGTGGCGCTGGTCGGCGCCGGGCTCTTCTACCGGAGCTTCAAGAACGCCAGCGGGATCGAGCCGGGCTTCGACCGGACCAACATCTCCGTGTCCCAGTTCTACCTCTCGAACGCGGGCTACTCGGCCGAGGAGCAGCGGGCTTTCTGCCGGACCCTTCGCGAGCGGTTGGAGTCGATGCCGGGTGTCGTCGGCGTCACCTACTCGGATGTGGTCCCCATGTCGACGGCATCCGGAACAGGCTCCACGCCCTGGCACCAGCTCGACATCGAAGGATACGTTCCCGCGCCCAATGAGCAGATGATGATCCACCGCGCCACGGTTCCGCCCGGCTACTTCAAACTGCTCGGCATCCGGATGCTCGAAGGCCGCGACTTCACCGAACGCGATTCGGCCGAGGCGCCCATGGTGATGATCGTCAATGAGACCTTCGCCAATCGCTTCTTCCACGGCAGAAGCCCATCGGCCGCAAGGTCCGTGTCGAGGGCGACCCGGGCAACCGTGGTTGGGCTGGTCAAAGACAGCAAGTACCACACCCCGATCGAGGGGCCCACTCCGTTCTTCTACATGCCGTTCCGCCAATGGTTCGCGCCCGGTCTCAACTTCTCGGTCTTCATCAAGACCACTGGCGACCCGCTGCGGATGACCCCCGTCCTGCGCCGGGAGGCCCTGGCGCTCAACCAGGACGCGGTGTTCAGCACCAGGTTGCTGGCCGACGCCACCACCGGCTCGCTATTCGCGCAGCACGTAGCGGCCAGCCTGTTGGGAGTGGTCGGCGGGATCTCGCTGCTGCTGGCGGCCATCGGCTTGTACAGCGTCATGAGTTACGCCGTCAGCCAGCGCACGCAGGAGATGGGAATCCGCATGGCGCTGGGCGCGCAGCCCGGCGACGTGCTCGGGCTGGTGCTGAGGGAGGGCCTTCGATTGATCGTCCCGGGCCTGCGTGGCCGGAAGCGTCATGGCCCTGGCGGCGGCGCGCATCGTCGGCGGAATGCTGGTGAATGTGAGCGCCTCCGATCCGCTCACGTTCGCGTCCGCGGCGGCGTTCCTCGGGCTGGTGGCCGCGCTCGCCAGCTACCTGCCGGCGCTGCGGGCCACGCGCGTGGAACCCATGGTCGCGCTGCGGAACGAGTAGCGGCCGCGCGCGGCCGTGCCGAACAGGTGCGGTGACGACCGAATTCGGGGAGCAGGCACCAATGCAGTTGAAGCAGGCCCCGAGAGCCTCGCGACCCATCGGGTCCAGGGCCTCACCGTCCAGACCGACCGACGCCGTCGTACCATTGCGTTGAGGCGGTCGTCGGTGCCGCCGACACCGCATCCACAGCCGGGTCGCGAAGGGCGACTCATTCACTGAACAACCAGACGGCCCGCATTGGATCGGGAGCGGGGTGCCGGCCTTTCCGCACCCCCGCCTGCTCCAATCTCGGTGCGAAGACCCTCACTGCTCCTTCTGCATCGCGGCCCGCACCGCCCCGATGACCTCGTCCTCTTTGGGCCAGGGTCTGTTCAGGAGCTTGGCGAGTAGCCCGCCCTTGCGAGAAGCGACTGATCGGCCATTCACGACGACGTCGAACTGGCCGTGCCGCCCTTTCTCGAGTTCGACAGGTATTGCGAGCTTGTCCTGGATCAGCGCGGCGAAACTCGCCGCCTTTGCTACCGTCGTGGCTCATGTGTCGCAATAGACGATTCGGATTGTCGTGCTGGTCATACCGAGAGTGTAGCAGCCACGTTCCGTACACCGACGGTCGGCTTCCTGCGGGAAGGCGACGACCTCTGCAGTAGGCTGGCTTAGGGTCAATGCCTTTCGGAAACTGCTGAGGTGTTCATAGCACCGTGAATTCGAACGGTCCTTCGACCGCCGTGTTTCTCATGAGACGCGGCCAGCCGGTCACGGGTTGCCGGACGGCGCGCGGACACGACCTAGCCCGACGCGTGGGCGTGATGTGGCGGCGCATCCGTTGGTACATCTGCGTGAGGATGAATTGCGTCTGATCCTCGGTCAGCACTGGCGCCGCGATATCCAGGGTGAACCACATGCCCTCGACGATGGGGAGCATCTTCGCGAAGCTCACTCGCAGCACCGGGACCGCGCCGGCGGCCGCCCGTGTCCGCTCGACGGCGAGCAGGGCGCTGGCCAGGACGATCGCAGCGATCTCTTGCGCCGCGGTCTCCACGGTGTGACTCTGCAGCAGGGCGGTCCGCCGCAGATCGTGTTTGACCTCGCGAAAGTACAGCTCCTGTTCCCAGCGCTGGGCATAGAGCCGGGCGAGATCGAGCGCCGGGGCGGTACGCGGATCGAGCAGGCTCGTCCACAGTCGCAGCGTGGTCCCGCGGCGCCCCGCGCGCGCGACCCGCACCTGGATCTCGCGCACCGTCAGCGTCCGCTCGTCCGGCGAGGGACGATAGCGGCGGGCGACCGGCACGACCAGGACGCGACTTCCATCGGCCAGCGACTCGACGACCCGTCCCGTGACCACGGTCGGCACGCGGACCAGGAAGTGACTGCCCACCCGCACGCAGGCCGCCTGGAGCGCCGCCGCCACGGCGCTGCAGCCATACAAGCGGTCCGCCAGCACCAACGCCTGCTCGGGGATCGCGGGCAGCAGCGTCCGCGCCAGCGTGGACTCCGCCGCGCCGGGCTCGCCCACCACGGCGGCGATGGGATTGTGCAGCCCCACCTCGAGCAACACCGCCACCGGCAGTTTCGCGAAGGCGGCGCGCCCGCGCCGGGTCCGCGCCTTGATCGGGCGCCGTTTGACCGCCGGCGCGTTCGTCACACTGAACTGCGTGCCGTCGAGCGCGAGCAGCCGCCACCCCTGCCAGAAGGCCTCCGGCGCGTCCGCCAGCGTCGCGCGGGGACGCAGCATGCGCTGCATCAACTCGGCGAAGATCGTCCACGGCACCCGCGCCCGTCGATCGGCCAGCGAACTGTCGGCGATCCGCGTGTCGAACAACTCGGCGACGTGCTCGCCCAACGTGCCCTTGGCTTTCATCACATGAAAGGTCAGGGCGGACAACACCTGGGTCAATGGCACGCGCGGTTTGCGTCCCGGCCGCGTCGGCAGCGAGGGCGCGTCGCCGCGGAGCATGGCCGTCCACGCCGCCAGAAAGCCGAGGGGGCGGGACGCCGCGCAACCGCTCTGCTCGTCGGGTCGATGTCGAGACTGGGAATGGTGTCGCATTCCCAGTGTAAATATCTAAACCGAGTAAAAATGTACAAGTGTAAAACGTACACGTTGAATTTCTGATCACTTGGAATTTCCTAACGGCATTGGGCTTAGGGTACCCTAGACCCCCTAGCCGATATGGAATGACCCCCTGTCAAGCCCAAGGCCCTGATGTCTGAATGGCTCGCAGGTGCCGAGCAAGCGCCAGCTTGCTCATCTAACAGTCATCCGAGCACGGCGTGGGCACGGGGTCCAGGGGCGCCGAAGGCGCCGCCCGAAAGGCGCGAAGCCCTGGAGGCCGTGCCCACGCCGTGCTACACGAGCAGTCGGGCCGCGAGGACGACGGATGACGCGAGGGCGCTTCGACGACGAGTCAGCCTGATATTCGGTGGTTACCGTGGTCGTCCGCGGCAGAGCACACATGACAGTGCTTCGTCGGGAGGACGTGCAGTCTAGAGTCGCGAGTTGGGACAGAAGTCCGTATCGCATTGCTAGGTCGCCGGTCCTCACAATCGTGCCTCTGATCATCCGCCGTCTTCGCGGTCCGTCCGACGAACGTCCCTCAGTGCGTCGATGCCGGCACTGGCTGCAGCGCCGCCCACAGGAAGCCGGCCAGTTCACGGGCGACCGCGACGACGATCTTCCCCGGTGCCTTCTGCTGGAGCGCCAGGAGGCGGAATCGCCGACACAGTCGTTGTTGCGCCTTGTCCGCGATGGCAATGACCCGACCCGGCTGACCTTTCCGGCGTCGCGCGAGCGTCACGCCGACGCCGGCCCGATGCTGGTAGTGCCATGCCGTCTCCACCAACAGCCGTCGGACCAGCGTGTTGCCGGTCCGCGTGATCCGACCACGGCGTTGCTTCTCGCCGCTCGAATCCTCGCCGGGCACCAGCCCGAGGTACGCCATCAAGGCCCGGGGATGCTCAAACCGGCGGAAGTCGTGGAGCTCCGCCAGGATCAGCATCGCGGTGAGGGTGTCGATGCCGCGGAAACACCGCAGCCACCCCACGCGCTCGCGGTAGGGTTCGGTCTCGGCGGTCTCGCTCAGACGCGCATCGAACTCGATCAAGCGCGCCTCCAGATGATCGATCGCCAACAGATAATCCTCGATCACGGCCCGTTCGGCGGCGTGCTCCCATCGAAGGCTGTCGATCCAGCGGCGATAGGCCTTCGACCAGTTCTTCCCGTTGAAGTGGAGGCCCCGCCGCAATAGCAGCTTGCTCAGCCGATGGTGACACCGCTGCAGGTCTTCGCGAGCATCGTCGCGCGCGCGACACAGGTCCCGAACCGCCTCCTCTTCGGGCGTCGGCGGTCGGACCTCGGTCAGCAAGCCGGCACGCCACAACTCGACCAGTTTCCGGGCGTCACGGCGGTCGGTCTTGATCCGGTCACCTGGCTTGCGCGGAATCAACGCCGGTGCGATCACCTGGCAGCTCACCCGGTCCGTTGTGAGCTGGCGTTGCAGCGCGTATCCGCAAGGCCCCGCTTCGTAACACACGCGCACGGAGCCCGACGCCTCGCGCTCGAATTTCCGTACCAGCCGCCGCACCGCTCCCGGCTCATTCGCCAGTTGCCAGGTGACCGGCGTCTTCTCTGCCCCGATCAACATCGCGACAAACAGGTCCTTCTTGTGGGCATCGATTCCGACGTACGTGATAACCTCGGACATGACCGGCTCCTTTCGTGTGCGGCTCTGGCGCTGAAAGGCGCTAACCCGCGATCCCGGTGGCTTCCACCACCTTGTCGAGTGCTTCAGCACTACGACTCTACGATCGCGAGCCGGTCATTCCATATTGTCTAGACCTAGATCCCGGCCGCGTGCGCGGGCCCCGCCATGGGGTAGGGGGCCTGCTCGGCGGCCTCGACGTGACTATGAGGAAGGGGACATTCTAATCGAGCGAAGGATGGGGACACGATAAGCGAGCGTTGACAAATCTCTCGCCGTTCGTTGCCTCAGCCATACGAATCGAGTATGCTGCGCCTCTCGAACGACCCACCATGCCAGACACCGAGGGCCCTCCGACCCCGCCGACGCCCCACCGCCGGTTGGACGGCTGGAAGGAAATCGCCCAATACCTCAACCGAAGTGTCCGCACGGCCTATCGCTGGGAACGAGACCTGGGCCTGCCGGTCCGCCGACTAGGGACCGGTAAAGGCGAGGTTGTGTTCGCGCTCCCGGAGGAACTGGACGCCTGGCGAGAGCGCCTTGAGGTCACGCACAACGGCGAAGCGGCGTTGAGGGCCGAGCCTGACGGCCCGGAGCGCCGTCCAGGCGGCCCGCCTCCGTCGGCGTCACCCGGGCGGAGTGCCGGCGCGGGTGGCGCGGTGGCCATCCGTCGTTGGCGCGGGCTCAGTTGGCCTCTCGTGGCGATGGCCGCGTTGGTCGTCGGGGGGCTCGGCTATGGCGTGTATCGCGTTCTGGCGTCTCCCCCGAAGGCGGTGACCTGTCGGGTTCTCGGTGGCGAGCTCGAGGTCTTCGATGCTCAACACCGCCTGCTCTGGCGCCAGGCGTTCCAGCCAAGCCTCGAGGACGCCCTGTACGCTCACCGTCTTGCCGCCCACACTCGGGACGCCACCTTCGTCGACCTGCGCGGCGATGGCCGTCAGGAACTCCTCTTCCTGGTGAATCCCGGCACCCCGTGGAGCAGAGGGCTCTACTGCTTCGACGAGCGCGGACGGACCCTCTTCCACCATCAGCCCACCCGTTCGGTGCGATACGGCGTCCAGACGTATGCGGGGCCTTGGAGGCCCGAATGCGTGTTCGTCACCGACGAGCCGGCGGGCAAGAAGGCCATCTGGCTGGTGAGCACCCACTACCAGGAATTCCCCTGCGTGCTCGAGAAGCTCGACCCGGCGGGGAATGTCCTCGGCGAGTACTGGAGCGACGGCTATATCTACAGCCTGTCGCAACGCGAGGTCGATCATCACCGCGTGCTGTACGTCGGCGCCGTGAACAACGAGTACAGGGGCGCCAGCCTCGCGGTACTCGATCCGGACCACGCGGTCGGATCGGCTCCAGCGATGTCCGCGAAGTACACCTGTCAGGACTGTCCGCCCGGCCGCCCGACGGCGTTCCTGGTGCTGCCCCGCACGGACGTGGCCGTCGCGACGGGTGGCCTGGCCTCGGTGCGGGAGATCATCGTCGACCACGAAGAGCAGCTGAGGCTCGAGATCCTCCAGTCGGCCGGTCTGGCATGGGAGTCGTCCGGCGGCGTGGGTCCCTATGTCTTCTATCTGCTTGACCGGAACCTGCGTGTGATCGACGCGGAGTTCGGCGACACCTACCCGGCGGCCCACCGGATGCTGGAGGGAAGCGGGCTGCTGAATCGGCCGTTCGTCAAAGACCCCAGCCTGCTGTTTCCCGTCCGGCGTTGGGATGGGTCAAAGTTCGTGGAGATCCCCGGCCCGCAAGTCAGGCGTTAACACGCCGCCCAAGGCAGTCGGCGGTCGCCCCGCCGGGCGTGTCCTTCCGGCGCGGGTCTGTGGTCCGATGCGTCCCGGCTCCCCCCCGTCAGCGTGGCCGATGTCCCCCGCTGACCCGGTGGATGCACGCCTCGGACGCGTGCCGGCAATGCGACGCCACCCGAGCCTGTAGCCAGGCGAGGCCTGGACGGTGAGCCTCTGCAGTAGGATGAAGGCGACTTGGCGACACCCGTCCGACCGCCACCGGCCTTTCCCGTCGTTCTGGCCGGCGCCGCCGCGTTTCTCGACCTCTACGCGACGCAGCCGCTCCTGCCGGTCCTCGCGCGCACCTTCCACGCGACGGCGACGGACGTCAGCCTGACGGGCACCGCCTCTACGCTGGGGGTGGCTCTGGCGGCGCCGGCGGCTGGGCGTCTGGCCGACCGCGTGGGGCGCCAGCGCGCATCGTGCGGTGAGTCTTCTGCGGTAGGATGAAGGCGACTTGGCGACACCCGTCCGACCGCCACCGACCTTTCCCGTCGTTCTGGCCGGCGCCACCGCGTTTCTCGACCTCTACGCGACGCAGCCGCTCCTGCCGTCCCTCGCGCGCACCTTCCATGCGACGGCGATGGACGTCAGCCTGACGGTGACCGCCTCCACGCTGGGGGTGGCTCTGGCGGCGCCGGCGGTTGGGCGTCTGGCCGACCGCGTGGGGCGCCAGCGCGTTATCGTGGGATCGGCATTCGCGCTCGCCGTCGCGACGCTGGCGGCGGCGACGTCGACCTCGCTGGCCCAGCTGATTGCCTGGCGGCTCGTCCAGGGCCTCGTCACACCGGGCGTCTTCGCGGTGACCATTGCCTACATCCACGAGGAGTGGCCGGCCGCCCACGCCGGCGGGGCGACGGCGGCGTACGTGAGCGGCACCGTCGTCGGGGGCTTCGCGGGCCGGCTCACCGCGGGTGTCGTGGCTTCGGGTATCACGTGGCGCACCTCGTTTGTCGTGCTGGCCGCGCTCAACTTGGCTGCCGCGTGCGCGCTCTGGCGCTTTCTGCCCCGCGAGTCCACCCGGCCAGATGGGTCGCCAGAAGCTGGCGCCCGCCGGGGCGCTATCGTGCGCCTCCTGCGCAACCCCCGGTTGGTCAGCGCGTGCGCCGTGGGGTTCGGCGTGCTCTTCTCGCTGGTCGCGCTCTTCACCTACGTGACGTTCCTGCTGGCCGGCCCCCGTTTCGGCCTGAGCACCGGCGCGCTCGGGTCCATCTTCGGCGTCTACCTGGTCGGGGCGGCTGTGACGCCCTACGTCGGGCGTACGATCGACCGCTACGGGCACCGCGCCGGCCTCGCCCTGGCCGTGGCCTTCGGCCTGGCCGGGGCCGGGTTGACGCTCGTGCCCAACCTCTGGGCGGTGTTGGCTGGCCTGGCGACGTGCTCCACGGGGGTGTTCGTGGCGCAGGCGTCGGCGAGCAGTTACGTCGGCGCCGCGGCAAAAACCGACCGGGGCCTGGCCATCGGGCTCTATGCGACGTCTTATTACCTGGGGGGCAGCGCGGGCGGGTTCCTGCCGGCCCTCCTCTGGGAACGCTGGGGGTGGCCGGCGTGCGTGGCCCTAGTCGCCGCGGTTCAGGTGATGGTGGCGGCCATCGCTGCAGCCTTCTGGGAGCCGCCAGACGGGCTTGCGGCCCCCCAGGCGTAACGGGGGCGTCGGCCAGGCCCTCTGGGCCGACGACCCCTGGTCCGGTATATGATTAGAGGCTGCCCGTGTGGTTGACGGGCAAGGAGACTCTGATGACGTGTCGGTCGGTCGGCGCCGTGCTGCTCATCGCCCCGTTGGTCCTCGCCTCAGCGGCGTGCACGGACCAGTTGGCCGGCTATGTGCCGCCGCCGATGAACCCAACCAGCCCGACGGTGCTGACCGAGACGTTCACCGGGAGCCTGGCGCCCGCCAGCTCGGCCGTGAACTACCACACGTTCATCGCCGGGACCGGCAATGTGACCGCGAAATTCACCGCCATCTCGCCCGACGGGACGACCATTGGCGTCGGCCTTGGCATCTGGAACGGGCTGGACATCGACCACGGCCTGACCTGCACAATCGAGGAAGTCAACGCCGGCGCGACGACGGCCAACACCCTGCTCGCGGTCGCGACCCACGGCGTCTACCTGTGCGCGGAGGTCTACGACAACGGCACGCTGACCACGACCGCGAACTACACGCTCCAGGTGACCCACTTCTAGTCCATCCTCACGCCAACCCACTGGTGGCTCGACCTCCCTCGGTGGCGCGTGTCGCTTTCCTCCCGGGCGCCCTGAATTTCACCGACGGACCGCGGATCCGGCGCCGCCACGGCTGATATACTCCAGGGCGGATCGGTTCTTCCTTGGAGGTGCCTCCGTGGCTGTGCGACGCGGCGTCGGGCTCGTCATCGTCCTCGTGCTGGTGGCCGGCATCGTCTCGGTCGGCGGCCTGCTCACCATCTGGTGGGCCGTCGGGCGCGAGCCCTCGGTGCCGTCCCGGGCGACGCTCGTGCTGCGCATCGACGGGGACCCCGTGGAGGGCGGGGCCGACGATGGGCTCCGGCAGTACCTGCCGGTGCAGCGCCAGGTCAGCGTGCGAACCCTGGTCGACAACATCCGCAAGGCGCGCATCGACGCGCGCATCGCCGCCCTGGTCGTGCGCCCCGCGAATTTCCAGTCGCCGTTCCTCGCCAAGATCCAGGAACTCCGCGACGCCATCGCCGATTTCCGCCGATCCGGGAAGCCGGCCGTCGCCTATCTCGAGGACGGCGGCCAGTCGGAGTACTACCTCGCCACCGCGTGCGACCGGATCTATCTGGCCCCCTCCGCCACGCTTGACCTGAAGGGCATGGCGAGCTACGAGCTGTTCCTGCGCGGCACGCTCGACCTGATCGGCGCCTACCCGGACCTGATGCACATCGGCGCCTACAAGACGGCGATGAACCAGCTCACCGAGAAGACCTTCACGCCGGCGCACCGCGAGATGGCCGAGTCGCTCAACGCGGATACCTTCGACCAGCTGGTGACGGCGGTCGCCGACGGTCGCCGGAAGAGCCCGGCCGATGTGGAGGCGCTGCTCGATGACGGGCCGTTCCTGCCGGAGGACGCCCTTCGGGCCGGCCTCATCGACGATGTGGCCTACGAGGACCAGGTCGCCGAGAAGGGCAAGCTGCCGACCGGCAAGGACCGCCGGATCGAGCTCGACGACTACGCACGCGTCAGCCCGTCCTCGTTCGGCCTGGGCCGCGGTCCGCGCGTGGCCGTCATCTACGCGTCCGGGACGATTGTGTCGGGCCGCAGCGGCTACGACCCGGTGAACGGCCCGGTGCTCGGCTCCGAGACGCTCATCGACTATATCCGCAAGGTGCGCGACGAGCCGGATATCAGGGCGGTGGTGCTGCGCATCGACAGCCCGGGCGGGTCGGCGGTGGCCTCCGACGCCATCTGGCGCGAACTCGGCCTGATGCGCGATGCGAAACCGGGCAAGGCGTTCGTCGTGTCGATGTCCGATCTGGCGGCCTCGGGCGGCTACTACCTCGCGATGGCCGCGCCCGAGATCGTCGCCGAGCCGGGCACCCTGACCGGGTCGATCGGGATCTTCGGCGGCAAGATCGTCACCGGCGGGACCTTCGCCAAGCTCGGCGTGCACATCGAGGGTGTCAGCCGCGGCAAGAACGCCGACATGAACTCGCCCGTGCGTCCCTACACGCCTGCCGAGCGCGCGAAGATCGGCGAGCAGCTCCAGGCCTTCTACGACCAGTTCGTCGAGCGAGTGGCGGCCTCGCGCCGCATGACGCCCGAGCGCATCGACGCGATCGCGCAGGGGCGCGTGTGGACTGGCCACCAGGCGCGGCAACACGGCCTGGTCGACACCATCGGGGGCCTCGAGAAGGCGATCGCGCTGGCCAAGCAGCGCGCGCACATCAAGGACGAGGGAGTCGAACTCGTGATCTTCCCGCCACGCCGGTCGGTCTACGACCTGTTGATGGGCCAGTGGGGCGGAAGCGAGGAGGCGCGTCGGCTGGCCGCCGTGATCGGCCGGGGCGGGCAAGCGGCTCTGGGAGTCGCGACCGCGCCGCTGACCCTGTTCCACGCGGGCGAGCCGCTCGCGCTGTTGCCCTTCGGCCTGGTGCGGTAGCGCGGCGCGACCGCCACGGGAGCAGAAACACGAAGGGCCGGGTAGGGTTGCCACCCGGCCCTTGCCTCTCGAGGCCACCGGTCGCGGCGCAGCCGCCTCCTAAGAGCCGACGACCCGCTGCAGGTTCTCGCGGTTCACTTCGATCTTCATCTTCTGTTTCGCCTTCTGCATGTAGGCGGCGAAGAACCGGTCGCGGCGTTCCCGGAGCAGCTCGTCGCGCAATCGCGCCCGCTCGGCGGCGAACTCCTCGGGCGTCGGCACCTTGTGCTCGACGACCCGCGCGATCACCACGGCGTTGTCGGTGACGACCGGGTCGGTCACCGCTCCGGCCGGCAGCGCGAAGACCGCGTTGTCCAGCGGCGGGCTGACGCCCAGTTCCGGCAGCGGCGAGTCGCGCGGCACCAGCTCGGTCGTCTTGATCTCGAGGCCGGCAGCCTTGACCGCCTTGGCGAAGTCCGGCGCACTCTTGAGGGAGGCGTCCACGGCGAGCGCCTTCTCGCGCGCGAGCTCCTTGGCCTTCTCCTTGGTCACGTCCTCGCGGACCCGGTCCTTCACCTCCTCCAGCTTGCGCAGCCGGGGCGCCTGGGTGCCCGTGACCGTCAGGAACACGAAGCCGCGAGAGACCCGCACGGCACCACTCACCTGGCCCGATGGCAGCTCGAACGCCTCGGCGGCGGCCTGCGGCGAGGGGCCGAGGCCGAGGATCGGCTCGTCGCGCGTGAAGAAGCCGGATTCGAGCACCTTGAGACCGCGCGCGGCGGCGACCTTGTCGAGGTCGGCGGGCTTCTGAACCTCTTTCTCCATCGCCGCGGCGTCGTCAGCCGCCTTGGTCTGGGCGCGCTGCCAGGCCAACTCCTCGGTGATCTGCGGGCGCACCTCGTCGAGCGAGCGCGTCGAGGCCGGCTTCTTGTCGGTGACCTTGATGATGTGGAAGCCGTACTGGGTCTTCACCACGTCGCTGACCTGTCCCGGCTGCAGCGAGAAGGCGACCTCATCGAAGGCCGGCACCATCTTGCCCCGGCCGAAGTAGTCGAGGTCGCCCCCGTTCTTGGCCGACGCCTCGTCCTCGGAGTACTTCTTGGCCAGCGCCGCGAAGTCGCCGCCGTCCTTCACCTCCTTGAGGACCTTTTCGGCCTTGGCCCGCACCTCGGCTTCGTTCTTGCCGGCCGTCTTGAAGAGGATGTGGCTGGCGCGCACCTGCTCGGGCGTCGTGTAGAGCTCGGCGTTCTCGTTGTAGTTGCGCTCGATCTCGCGTGGCGTCACCGTGACCTTCGCGCGGAGCGCGTCGATGTCGAGCAGCAGGTAGCGGATCTTCCGCTTCTCGCCGATCCGGTACTGCTCCTTGTGGGCCTCGAAGTACGGCACCAGGTCGGCGTCGGTCACGCTCACCGCGGACCGGAACTTGTCGGCCGGGAAGCTCACCAGGTCGAGCTTCACCTTCTCATTGCGCTGCTGGTACTCGCGCTCGACGTCCCGGTCGTCGATCGTCAGCCACCCGGTGAGGGCCGAGCGGAGCTTGTCGACGACGAGGCTGCGCCGGAAGTTCTGCTCGAACTCGTCGGTGGTCATCGGCGGGCGCTGCATGCGCAGCAGCGCGGCGTAGCGCTGCTGTCCGATGAACTGCCCGTTCTCCTGGAAGGCCGGCAGCGTGAGGATGCGCTGGGCCAGCTCGGCGTCCGTGACGTCGAGGCCCTGGCGTCGCGCTTCGTCCACGGCGGCCTGTTCGTCGACCATCTGCTGGAGGACCTGCTGGTCGAGGCCCATCTGCTTGAGCATCTGGTCGCTCATGTTGCCGCCGTAGGCGTTGCGGTACAACTGCAGCTGCCCGAAGTAGGCGCGCCGGAACTCCTCGACCGAGATGTCGTGGCCGTCCACCCGGGCCACCATCCCGGTCGGGGCCCCGGGCGTGCCGGAGTCTCGGCTGAGGAAGGCCGGAATGTAGAAGATGACGAACGCGAGGCACACCAGGGCCAGGCTCCACTTGAGCCAGCCCTTGTGCCGCCGCATCCGGTCCAGCATGGTCATGATGAACTCGCCTCTCGAAGAGAACTCGGGTCCGACAGAATCCCTTATCTTATGCCGGACGTCGGAGATGCGGCAAGCAGGGCAGGGCTCTGTCGCGCTCTGTCGCCGGTCAGTGTGGGGCCAGAGCCGAGGCCCGCACCCTGGTCCGATCCCGTGACGGCGTGCTCCTGCCCCCGCACGAGCGGGGCCCACGAAGCAGGCCTCGCCCGCCCGCCGGCCCTACCACAGCACGCGCCGCAGCTTCGGGTCGAAATACATCCGGTAGGTCGTCACCTCCGGGAACCGGTAGTACGGCATGAAGGCATCCCGGAACTCCACCGCCGGTTCGTTGGTGATCACAAACACTCCGGCCTCATCCGCCGGCTTCATGAGCCGGTCCAGCTCCTCATCGGTCGGGGGGATGACGGACATCGCCTTGTGCACGACCTCCTGCGCGTACACCACGGGCCCCCGGACCACGGCCACGCGGTCCGGATGCTGGCGGTCGACGCTCACCCGCCTGAAATGGAGCGGGATCGTGAGGTCCACCCGGTCGCCTGGCGCCCAGTCGCGGTCGAGCGCCGCCCACGCGCCGGGGCGCATCGCGACAGGCGACGCCGCACCGTTGACCCGGCACTGCATCCCGTCGGCCCAGCTGGGCACGCGCAGGTGGAGCGTGAACCGCGCCGGACGGTCCATCGACAAACGGAGACTGACCGCCTCGGCCTCCGGGTACTCCGTCGTCTGCACGACGCGGACGCGTCCCTGCGGGCCGTCCCACGTCACCTCCGAGGGGAGGTAGAGGTTTACGTAGAGCGCGAGGTCGCGCCGGAAGTACACGAGGTTCGAGTACTCCGCCACGTTCTGGAAATAGGTGCCCGAGCAGCACGTGAAGGTGTTGCGCGAGTAGGTCTTCATCGCGGCGCCCAGCTGGTAGTTGGCGTAGTAGAAGTGCTTGCCGCCCGTCGTGATGGGCAGCGCCGCGCCGATGGCGTTGTAGAGCAGGCGCTCGATCCAGTCGCCGAACCGCGCCTCGCCGGTGAAGAGCAGCAGGTACTTGGCCAGCTTGAAGCCTGCCCACGAACAGCATGGCGCCTCGCAGCTGTCGAGGCGCTCTTCGAGGGCGTCGCCCAGGGCGCCGTCCGCCGGCATGAGGCGCTCGATTGGGCCGTAGCCGCCGGTCGCGTAGCACTGGCTCTCCTGCAGGAAGTCGTAGAAGTGACGGGCGGCCTGAAGGTACTTCGCCCGGCCGGTCACGCTGTAGGCGAGCAACGCGCTGCTGAAGCTGTTCACGTGGCTGTACGCGTGCACGCCGGACGCGTTCGGCGGCGCGGCGGTGTCGAGGAAGCGGTCCCAGTAGTTGTCATACAGCCAGACGTCGGCGAAGTCTCTGTACGCCGCGTTGCCGGAGACCTCGTACGCGCGGTACAGGTTCTCGCCAAGCGTGTACCACTCCAGCGGCCGGCCCGAGTGCAGGTCCCAGGGGCTGCGGTTCGCGGGTACCCGGTCCCGGTTCAAGGCGGACACCGCAGCCTCCGTGATCTTCGCGCACAGGCCGAGTGCTTCGGGATGGCCGGCGTAGTTGTGCATGTCCACGAGGCCGCCCACCATCTTCTCGAACGGGTAGTGGGGCAGCCGGTGGTCCGGGCGCCACGTCCGGCCCCACTCGCTCACCCAGCGCGACGCCTTGTCGCGCAGCTCGCGATCGTCGTGGGCGAGCGACGCCCGCGCCATGGCCTGCAACCACTGGCCGAACACGACGTACGAATCGTGGTCGCACCATCCGCCGAGATGGCGGCCGGGCGCGGGAAGTCCCGCGGCTTCGCGAAAGCCCTTGAGCACGTCGTCATCGGAGAGGCCCATGTAGAACTCGCGCGCCGACGCGTACTGCGCCTGCCACCGGCTGGCGCCGAGCGACACCCCCTGATAGTCGAACGGCTGCAGGACCAGTCTCGACGCCGGGGTCGGCCTGGGCGATGGCGGGACCGACGCGTGGACGGACCCTCCCTCGGCATGAGCGGGTCGCGTCGTCGTCGAGAGCACGGCCGCCGCGCCCAGGGTTTCGAGGAAGTGACGACGGCTGACGCAGGAACACGTCGGTCCGGTAGCCATGAGGCCCTCCCGTTGTCGGTTGGAGTCGGGACGGACTGCACGAGCAGGATCGGGTCTGACGATCGCGAAACTCTACCACGAGCCAACCCGGCGGGCTCGCCCGCCTTGCAGCAGTCCGGCTACCCCGTCCACGATCTCGCCGGCCGCGCAGAGGTTCCGGCGAACGGTGCCCGACGGGCAGACGCCAGCAGCCGAGCGGCCGGCTGGCGGCAAGGTCCGAGACCGGGTAGGGGCCGCGATGCTCTCCGGGAAGGCTCATCAGCGGATCGGTTCCAGGCCGAGGTGCGTGCGGAGCTCGTTTCTGGCCGCGGCGAACTGCGTGACGAATGTCGCGTTCTGGAACAGCGTCGTGACGATCGCGCCGGCGGCGAGGCGGCCGGCCTCGACGTCGGATCGGAAATGGACGCCACCCATCATGCGGTTTGCGCCGTACTCCCACGCGCGCGTCATGATGGCGCGCCGCTGCTCGGGCAGCATGTCGGCCAGGACCATACCCATCATCGTCCCCAGCGTCGTGTGACCGGACGGGTACGATCCGGAGGTGGGCGTGTCCACGCAGGGCCGAATGAGATCGCTGACGGCGGGGGGCCGCGCGCGCCCCCACGCGTCCTTGGCCGGATCCACGACCGCGCCCTCGGTGGCCGCGAGTCGTAAGAAGAAGGCCGCCGTGATGGGCAGCGATTCGCGCACGAACCCCGCCCCCACGACGTCCTGGAACCTCCAGACGTCCTCGACCGCATCGGCCCGGGCCCGCGCCACCGCCTCGGGCGTCCGTGTGACCTGGATGGTCAGGAGCTCGGCCAGTTCCTGGCGGGTCTGCGCGGAGTCGGCCGCGGGCGGCGGCGGGAGGATCAGCACCAGGTCGACTTCCTTCGCCGTGACGAATGGCGATGGCTTCGCCGATTGCGCGGCAATCGGCGCGGCGACAAACGCGAGGACGACGAGCAGGCCGAGCAGGACACGACGCATCTGGATTCCTCCCACCCGGTGCCGGGCGGCCGCAGGCGACAGATGGACAGGTGCTGGCGAGACGATTCTCGGATCGGAAACGTGTGTGACCGTGGGCGATTCGGGACTCGGCGGACTGTTCACGGGATGTAGACCAGTCGTCAGGCAGTCGACCATGTGGCCGAGAGGGGGCGCCGCTCTGGCGCACCGCGTCGGAGAGCGAGCGAACGAGCACGCTTCGCGATGGACCCGACCCCGAATCGCCGCGGAGTATACGACGACGTCACGGTTCCCTCAAAACGACGACCGTGTCCGTGTGTCGACGCTCGTCAGGTGTCCCCATCGGCACGCTCCAAGGCAGCGGTTCCGGCTGCGGCTGGTCGAACCTCGATGGGCGGTCGCTGCCCGCCTCGTGGTCGCCGCGGGGGGCGGGAAAGCCCATCGGCGGGTCGGTCCAGCCGCGACGCGGGCAGTCGGCCGAAGGGGCAGGGTCGGGCGATTCAAGAAAATGCATGACGGCCGGGTCTGTCGAGTGCGGCCGACCCGGCCCGGTGTGGTATATTTGCGCCGTATAGAAGAACTTAGCGGTTTTTCTATTCGCCAACACCCATGCGGGGACCTCGGGCGCAGGCGCGCCCCATCAGCACGCGGGCCCGACGTGCGACGACGAACCGGACAGGAGTGACGATTGCCGTCTACCATGCAAGCGAGGATGTCGAGCGGCATCTCACCTCGTTGAGACGTACCAAACGCTTCACGCTTGCCTGCTTCCCCCAGCACTCCGGTCCTCTCGATGTCCCGGCGACAGGTTTCGACGGCGTACTCTGGGAACTCCGGCGGCGTTCGAGGCCCGACCTGCGCCGCCTTGGCCCGCTCGCCCGCCGTCTGCCGGTCGTCTGGTACTCGGCCGAGAGCGCGCAGGAGCTGCGGGCGCTGTCGCGCCGCGCCGGGTTCTGCGGGCACCTGACGGCGCCAATCGACCCGGCGGCCGTGACGCGCCACCTGGCGGCCGGCGGGAGGGGGAGCCTCCCGGGACGCATGCGCGCGTTTGTCCGCGCCCTGTCGTCGGCGTCGCGGCGCGCCGAGGTGTTGGAGGCGGTCCTGCGGGCCACGACCACGACGCGCGTGCCCGAGCGCATGGCCGCATCCGTGGCGGAACTGGCCGCCACGTGGTTCGGCGGCGACGGGTGGGCCGTCCTCGAGCCGCGCGAGGGCCGGACGGCCCGATGGCTGGCCGACCGCGGCGTGGACGCGAGTTGGCGGGAGGGCCTAGCGGAGGTGGGCGACCAGGTCGTGCGCACCGGCCAGATCGTCTGGCAGCGCGGCGATGGCGGGGCGCCGGGCGATGGCGCGGACACGCTCGTCGTGGGGCTGCCGCTTCGGGCGCGCGGCCGGACCGTGGGCGTGCTGGTGGGCGGGCAGCGCGGGAGCCTCGGCGGCGCCCAGACGTGGCGCGAGCTGACGAGCCACGACCACCTGGCCCCGGTCCTCACGGTGACCGAGGCCTGTGCCGGGTCGCTCGACGTCGCGCTGCGGCTCAAGCGGGCCAACATGCTGGCGACGATCGACGACCTGACCGGGCTCAGCAATTCGCGGTCGCTCAACGAGGTGCTGCGTCGCGAGGTGAAGCGCGCGGCCCGCGCCCGTCGGCCGCTCGCGTTGCTGTTTGTGGACCTCGACGGCTTCAAGGGGATCAACGACCGGTACGGCCACCTGTGCGGGAGCCGGGCGATTGTCGAGGCGGCGCAACGCATCCAGGCGGGTGCCCGCGAGACGGACGTCGTCGCGCGGTTCGGGGGCGACGAGTTCGCGGTGATCCTGCCCGACACCGGGCCGGACGGGGCGCTGGTCGCCGCCCGCCGCGTCCGCGAGCGCGTGGCCGCCGAGCCGTTCCTCGCCTCCGAGGGGATCAGCTACCGGTTGACCGCCTCGGTTGGCGTGGCCACCATGCCCGAGGTGGCCGCCACGCCCGAAGGCCTGCTGGTGGCAGCCGATACGGCCATGTACCGCGTGAAGAGCCACGGCAAGGACGGCATCGAGATGGCGCCCTGGACGCGGCGGAACGACGAGGCGTGAGGCCTTTGCCCCTGGGTGGCCGGCCCCTGTGCGGCCATTGACGCGTGGCGGATACTGAAGGTCGAGAGACCAGGCCCCCCGTGACGACTGACCATCGATTGAGGGTTGCCCCGATCAAGAGGAGTCCCCGTTGAGCCTGCGTTCAGTCTTTTCGCTCTTTTCCAGTGACCTCGCCATCGACCTCGGCACGGCGAACACCTGCGTCTATGCCCGCGGCAAGGGCATCGTGGTGAACGAACCGTCGATCGTCGCCATCAACAAGATCAACGGCCGCGTGGAGGCGGTGGGCAGGGAAGCCAAAGACATGCTCGGCCGCACGCCGGGCAACATCGTCGCCATCAAGCCGATGAAGGACGGCGTCATCGCGGACTTCGAGGTCACCGAGAAGATGCTGACCTACTTCATCAAGAAGGCCCACAACCGCAACATGTGGGTGCGCCCGCGCATCGTCATCGGCGTGCCGTCGGAGATCACGCAGGTCGAGAAGCGCGCGGTGAAGGACAGCGCCTACCGGGCCAAGGCGAGCGAGGTCCACCTGGTCGAGGAAGCGATGGCGGCCGCCATCGGCGCCGGGATGCCGATCACGGAGCCGTCGGGCAACATGATCGTCGACATCGGCGGGGGCACGACCGACATTGCCGTCATCTCGCTGGCCGGCATCGTCTACAGCAAGGCGGTGCGAGTGGCCGGCAACGAGATGGACGAGGCGATCATCCAGTACATCAAGAAGACGTACAACCTCCTGATCGGCGAGCGCACGGCCGAGGCGATCAAGATGGAGATCGGCTCCGCGTTCCCGCTCGAGGACAAGCTGACGATGGAGATCAAGGGCCGCCACCTCATCGAGGGCGTGCCCAAGACGATCACCATCACCGACGAGGAGATCCGGGAGGCGCTGGCCGAGACGGTCAACGTGATTGTCGACGCGGTGCGCGTGGCCTTGGAGCGGACGCCGCCCGAGCTGTCGGCCGACATCGTCGACCGCGGGATCGTGCTGACCGGCGGCGGGTCGCTGCTCAAGAACCTGGACAAGCGCCTCCGCGAGGAGACCGGCCTGCCGCTCGCGATGGCGGAGGACCCGCTCTCCTCGGTCGTGCTCGGCGCGGGGAAGATGCTGTCGGACTTCAACCTGCTCCGGAAGATCTCCATCGACTAGGGACCGACGAGGAAGCGCCGGGGCGTCCCGCCTGGGACCGGCGGGGACGCCCCGAGCCCTGAGCCTTCGTAATGCCACTTCCCGATATCCGGCAGCGGAGCGGCTACCTGTTCCTGGCCGTCGCCGTCGGGCACATCATCCTCATTTCGGCCCAGGTCAACACGCGGACGGGCGTGCCGGTGCTGCAGGCGGCCATCTTCGGCGCCTTTGCGGCCGTGCAGCGGGCCACGGCCTCGGTCGTGCGCGGCGTGCGTACCACCTGGGGCGGCTACGTGGACCTGCACGACGTGCGCGCCGAGAACCGGGCCCTCTCCGCCCGCGTGCGCGAGCTCGAGGTGGCGCTCCAGCGGCAGCGCGCCCTGGCCGCCGAGAGCGACGGGTTGCGGCGGCTGCTCGACTTGCGCGACAAGAGCCGCCTGCCGACCCGCGCGGCGGAGGTGATCGGGTCGAGCGCCACGGCGGACTTCCGGACCGTGACGATCGACCGCGGTACGAGCGACGGGGTCCGCGCCGACATGGCCGTAGTCTCGGCCGGCGGCGCGGTGGGGCGCGTCGTGATGCCCGTGCGCTACGCCGCGAAGGTGCAGCTGCTGGTCGACCGCAACGCGGCCGTCGCCGTGATGGTCCAGCGGTCGCGCGCGCAGGGCATCGTCCTGGGCAACGGCGAGGCGCTGCTGCGCCTCGACTACGTCTCCGCCTCGGCCGACATCCGGGTGGGCGACCAGGTGGTCACCTCGGGTATCGACGGGATCTACCCGGAGGGCTTCGCCGTGGGCTGGATTCGAGACGATCGACCGGGCCGGCGGGACGTTCAAGACGGTCCGCGTGCGGCCCTCGGTCGACTTCTCGACGCTCGAGCAGGTGCTGGTCGTCCTGGCCATGCCGGCCGCGCTCTACGGTCCGCCGGCGCCCGGGTCGCCCCCGGCGGGCCCGGCCGAGAGGCACGAGTGAAGGCGCTGCGCCTCTGCGCCGTGATCGCGGTGGCCCTCGCGCTCCAGACGACGCTCGCCAGGTTCCTGGTCCGTGGGGCGATCGGCGTCGACCTGGGGCTGGTGGCGGTCGTCTACCTCAGCCTGACCTCCGGGCCCAGGACCGGCATCGTGGCCGGCACCGTGGCCGGGCTGGCGCAGGACGCGCTGACCAGCGGGATCGTCGGCATCGGGGGCCTCGCCAAGGCCCTGGTCGGCTACCTGGCGGGGACGTTCGGCAGCGCGTTCATCGTGACGCGGCCGCTGCCCCGGTTTGTGGTCTTCTTCGTGTCGACCCTGGTCGAGATGACCGTGGTAACGCTCTTCCACCTGGCGCTCGACCCGGGGCCGCCGGCGCTGAACCTGGGCGGGATCGTGGCGCAATCCGTTGGCAACGCGATGGTGGGCATCGTCGTGTTCCAGCTGGCCGAAGTGGTTCCGCGCGCGATCGAGGAGCGGAAGCGGTAGGCTGATAGGGCAGGGGCCGCCGCACGGGGCGGCTGGGCCGAAGGGTTGGTGGGTCATGCTCAGGTTCGGACGCGGTGACGGGGCAGGGTCGATGACGCTGTCGGAGGACCGGCGCCGGGTGGTCCTGCGGCTGGCCATCGTGCAGTACAGCGTCGCCGTGATCTTCGCCGCGCTCGCCTTGGCCTTCTGGTACTTCCAGGTGGTCAAGCACGAAAAGTTCCGCGAGATGGCCGAGAACAACCACCAGCGCACGCTCGGATTGCGGGCGCCGCGTGGCGTGCTGTTCGACCGGGGCGAGAAGGTCCTGGTCGAGAACCGGGACTCCTTCGTCATCTCCCTCGTGCGCGAGCACAGCCACAACCTCGACCGGACCGTGCGGCTGCTGTCCCAGGTCACCGGATTGAACGTCTCGACCATCCGCGAGATCATCCGCCGGCACCGCGCCGAGCCGCTCTACCGGCCCATTCCGATCGTCGAGGACGCCTCCCTCGCGCAGGTAGCGGCCGTCTCGGCGCACCGGCTCGACACGGAGCTGCCCGAGGTGATTGTCGAGCGCGTGCCCACCCGCCGGTATCCCACCGACCAGATGGCGGCCCACCTGTTCGGCTACGTCGGCGAGGTGACCGAGAACGAGCTCGAGGGCGGGGGCTACCACGCGGGCGACGTCGTGGGGCAGGCCGGGTTCGAGAAGGTCTACAACAAGCTGCTGATGGGCGTGGACGGGGCCCGCCGGGTGGTCGTCAACAGCGTGGGCCGCGAGATCCGGACCCTCGAGGAGGTGCCCCCGTCAGGCGGGCGCCGCGTGGAGCTGACGATCGACTCCGACGTCCAGCGCGCCACCGAGGAGGGGTTCCGGGGGTTCGGCTACCTCGGCGCGGCGGTCGTCCTCGACCCCCGCACCGGCGAGGTCCTCTCCTACGTGAGCCTGCCGACCTACGACCCCAACACGTTTGCTGCCGGCATCGACCGCACGACGTGGGCCACGCTCAACGGCGACCCCTTGAAGCCGCTGCAGGACCGGGCGATCCAGGGTCGCTACTCGCCGGGGTCGA
Source organism: uncultured Acidobacteriota bacterium (assembly GCA_963701315.1). Classification (GTDB taxonomy): domain Bacteria; phylum Acidobacteriota; class Vicinamibacteria; order Vicinamibacterales; family Fen-181; genus FEN-299. The sequence goes on from OY969603.1 coordinate 588,337, forward strand.
CCTTCAAGATGGCCGTGGCGACCGCCGCGCTCGAGGAGGGCATCATCACGCCCGACTTCAAGGTGGCCTGCGCCGGGAGCGCGACCTTCTACGGCCGCGTCTTCCACTGCTGGCAGAAGCACGGCCACGGTGTCCTCGACCTCCGGCACGCCATCGAGCAGTCGTGCGACGTGTACTTCTATACCGTCGGGAACCTGGTGGGCGTCGACCGTATCCACAAGTGGGCGACGCGCCTCGGCCTCGGCGTCAAGAGCGGGATCGACCTGCCGAACGAGGTCGTGGGCCTCGTGCCGTCGAGCGAGTGGAAGAAGGAGAAGACGGGCGAGAAGTGGTACGCCGGCGAGACGATCTCGGTGGCCATCGGGCAGGGCCAGGTGTCGGTGACGCCCGTGTCGATGGCCGTCTACATCGCGTCGCTCGCCAACGGCGGCCACCGGGTGACGCCGCACCTGCTGCGCGCGGTGGACGAGGGCGGCGGGTGGCGCCCGGTGCCCTCGCCAGCCGAGCAGGGTGAGGCGGGGTTCAAGCCCGACACCGTCTCGGCCATCCGGGACGGGTTGTTTCTGGTGGTCAACGGCATGGGCACCGCGCCGATGGCCCGGATCGCCGGCCGCGACGTCTCCGGCAAGACGGGGACGGCGCAGGTGATCTCACTCGAAGCCGGCAAGGCGCTCCAGGGGCGGACCGACCTCGACCTCAGGGACCACGGCTGGTTCGTGTTCTTCGCGCCGCGCGACAACCCCGAGATTGCGGGCGTCGTGTTCACCGAGCACGGCGGCCACGGCACCAACGCGGCGTTGATCGCGCACCACATCATGGAGACGTACTTCGCAAAGCAGGAAGGCCGGCCCATGCCGGTCTTTGTCCCGCCCGCGCCCCCGGCCCCGGCCAGGCCGATCATCGCCGCGCCGGCCGTCCAGGTGGGACCGGGAGACGTGGACCGGTAGGAGGAGCAGCCCGGGGCGGCTGCCCCGGGCTGGTGAGATGTTCGAGCGCCGCCTGTACTTCCACATCGACTGGCTGATGATCGTCGCGCTGGCCGCGCTCTGCGCGATCGGCGTGGTCATGATCTACAGCACGACCCACGCCAGCCCCAACGCCAACCTCTACGTCAAGCAGCTCTACGCGATCGCCATCGGGGCCGCGGCCTGCGCCCTGTGCATGGCGATCGACTACCGTACGCTCGCCGACAACTCGCTCGCCATCTACTTCGTGGTGCTGGCGCTGCTGGTCGGCGTCCTGCTGTTCGGGCAGTCGGGGGGCGGCGCGCGCCGCTGGATCCCGATCCCCCACTTCGCCCTCCAGCCCTCGGAGTTCGCCAAGATCTGCGTGGCGCTGACGCTCGCCAAGTTCTTCGACGAGGGCCGGCGGGGGAGCCCCTCGCCCACGGACCTCGCCGTGGGCGGCGTCATCACGCTCGTCCCCTTCCTGCTCATCGCGAAGGAGCCCGACCTGGGCACCGCCATCACGCTGCTCGCCATTCTCGGCGCCGTCGGCTACCTGGCCGGACTGCGCCTCCGCCTGGTGGGCATCCTGCTCCTCGTGGCCCTCGTCGCCGCCCCGGTGGCCTGGCGCTACGCGCTCAAGGACTACCAGAAGAGCCGGATCTCGACCTTCGTCGACCCGGAGCTCGACCCGCGCGGGGCCGGCTACCAGCAGATCCAGGCCCGGATCAGCGTCGGGTCGGGCGGGGTGTGGGGCAAGGGGTTTCTGAAGGGCACGCAGGGACAGCTCAGGTTCCTGCCGGTCGCCTGGAACGACTTCGTCTTCTCGGTCTTCGCCGAGGAGCAGGGCCTGGTGGGCGTCATCGTCGCCCTCGGCCTGTACTTGTTCGTCATCGTCAGGGCCCTGGAGACCGCCCGGCTGGCCAAGGACCGGCTCGGGGCGTATCTGGTCATGGGGGTGCTGGCCGCCTTCGCCTTCCAGGTGATGTACAACATCACCATGTCGGCGGGCCTCGCCCCGGTGAAAGGGCTGACGCTTCCCCTGATGAGCTCGGGGGGGTCGTCGATCATCGCCACGCTGGCCGGCTTCGGCCTCGTCCTCAACGTGAGGATGCGCCGGTTCACGAACTGATCCGCGCCCGAGCGGGAGGGGCGCACCTCCCGGACCGGGCCGTTTGGGCCGATACGATTCCGTGCAGGCGGGGCAGGCGTCCCGCCGAGAGATTGAAACCGATGCCGGGGATGTGGCACCCACGACGGGTCGAGTTCGAGGCCGAGGCCGCCTGGCTGTGGCTGGCTTCGCTCGTCCTGTGGGCGGGGGTGGCCTGGCGGGCCGCCGCGCGCGGCCGGAGCGAGTTGCATGAACAAGGAGATGATCGTCTCCTCGAACGGCCACCAGACCATGGTGGCCATCCTCGAGGACGACCTGGTGACCGAGGTGTTCATCGAGCGCGAGCGTCAACGCGGCGCCGTGGGCAACGTCTACAAGGGCCGGGTGTCGAAGGTGCTGCCCGGGATGCAGTCGGCGTTTGTCGACATCGGGCTCGAGCGCGACGGGTTTCTCTACGTGACCGACGTGGTGAATACGCTCGAGGAGTTCGAGCGCCTCGCGTCGGGTGACGACGAGGACGAGGACGAGGAGACCCCCAACGCCGAGCGGCCCGGGGAGGCCAAGATCGAGGACCTGCTCCGCGAGGGGCAGGAGATCATCGTCCAGATGGCCAAGGAGCCGCTGGGCACCAAGGGCGCCCGCCTCACGTCCCACGTGACCATGGCCGGGCGGTTCTTGGTCTTCATGCCGACGGTCGACCACATCGGCGTGTCCCGCAAGATCGAATCTCGCGAAGAGCGCGCCCGGCTGCGCGGCATCGTCCGCGAGTTCCGCGAGACGAACGGCTTCACGGGCGGCGTCATCATCCGGACCGCCACCGCCTCGCGCCCGCCCGAGGATCTGGCGGGCGATCTGGTTTACTTCCAGCGGATCTGGGACGAGGTGCGCCAGCGGGCCGAGTCGGTGCGCGCGCCGGCCGTGATCTACCGCGAGCAGGGGCTCGTCAGCAAGCTCCTCCGCGACCTGCTCACCGACGAGTTCTCCGCCATTCGCATCGACGACCGCCAGGAGTACACGCGGACGCGCGAGCTGGTGGACCGGCTGATGCCGGCGGCCGCCTCCCGCGTGAAGCTCTACGAGAAACCGTTCCCGATCTTCGAGGAGTACGGCGTCCAGTCGGAAATCGAGAAGGCGCTCAAGAGCAAGGTCTGGCTGAAGTCGGGCGGCTACATCGTGGTGAACCAGACCGAGGCGCTCGTCGCGATCGACGTCAACACCGGGCGCTACGTCGGCAAGAAGAACGGCCGGCTCGAGGACACGATCGTCAAGACGAACCTCGAGGCCGTCAAGGAGATCGTTCGGCAGCTCCGGCTGCGCGACCTGGGCGGCATCATCGTCCTCGACTTCATCGACATGGAGGAGAAGAAGAACCGCCAGAAGGTGCTGCAGGCGGTCGAGCAGGAGCTCCGGAAGGACCGGTCGCCGTCGAAGGCCGTCCAGGTGTCGGACTTCGGCCTGATCATCATCACGCGCAAGCGCGTCAAGCAGAGCCTCGAGCGGGTGCTGACCGACCCGTGCCCCTACTGCTCGGGCTCGGGCGTCATCAAGTCGACCGCCACGATCTGCTACGAGATCCTCGACCAGGTCCGGAAGGTCGGTGCGGAACTCGACGGCCGCGGCGTCGTGGTCCGCGTGAACCCCGACATCGCCCGTGCGCTCAGGGAGGAGGAATCGGGCGTCCTGCGCGAACTCAAGGAGACGCTCCGCAAGGAGGTCGCCATCCGGCCGGACGCGCTGCTCCACCACGAGCAGTTCGACGTGATGGCGATGTAGGCGGCGGTCGCGCCGCCTACTTCTTGGCGACCGTGATGTCCCCGCTGAAGGTCGTCAGGGCGAGCTGCGAGCTGCCGTCGCCGTAGACCCCGTGCAGCGTCTTGTGCGAGCCGTGCCCGCCAATCGGCTCGCCGGGCCGGGTCGTGATGGGCACGTCGGACCGGATGGTGCCGCTGAAAGTCCGGGCGTCGAGTTCGAAGCCGACCTCGCCCACCAGCGCGACCTGGATGTCGCCCGAGTGCGCCTTGAGCTCGTACCGCCCGCCTCGGGCCAGCGGGCCCGAGAAGGCGATGTCCCCGCTGGTCGAACTCGCCGTCGCCCGCTCGCAGGTCACGTCCACCAGGTTGATCTCGCCGCTCACCGTGTCGGCGTCCACGGCGCGCATCCGTGCTCCCTTCACGCTGATGTCGCCGCTGACCGACGAGGCGTGCACGTCGTCCTTGGTGGCGATGCCCGTCACCACGACGTCGCCCGACACGGTCTTCACCAGGCTGACGAGCGGCGTCGCCGTGGCGGTGATGTTGCCGCTGACCGTCTCGGCCCTGACCTCGCCCCGGATCCCGGTGATCTTCACGTCGCCCGACACCGTGTGGACGGTGACGGCCGTGCCCGCGGGGGCCGTCACGGCGTAGTCGACCGAGACGTGGCTGTTGCGGCCCGGGGAGGTCGTCCGCACCTCCACCCGGCCCGCGTGCTCGGTCATCGTGACCGTCACGCGGGAGAACTCGCCGGCGGCATCACTGTCGCGGCCGTGAGTCCGCTTGATGGCCTCGACGGTGATCGTGTCGGTCCCGCCCTCGTTGACGGTGACGTCCCCCGAGACCCCCCCGAGGTCGAGCGAGCCGGACGGGCCGACGCGGAAGGTCTTGACGGTCCTCTCCTGCTGCTCGGGGCCGAGCCGGGCCTCGTGGCGCGCGCGCCAGCTGCGGGAATCCGACGACGGCCGCGTCGCGCGGGCGTCGAGCGGGATCGGCAGGGAGGCGACGGCAACCAGACACCCCAGACGGATGACGAGACGGAACATGACGACTCCCTCCCGAGATGGCAGTCCTAGGACTTCCCCATGCTGCCGACGATGCGCGCGGTCCCGGCCTGGTCGCCCTTGCGCATCTCGTTGATGAGGGCGAGCGTGTCGCGCAGGAGATTGACCTTCCGCTGCAGCGCGTCGAGCAGGCTCGATTGCGCGAACTCGCTCGTCGGGTGCGCCCGGACAACCGCCTGGCTGTCCTGGATCGCCTGGTCGAGGACGCTGTTGTTCTTGTCGAGCACGGCCATCGTCTGCGGGTCGAGCGCGGCCCGGCCCTCGTTGGCCGCCTGCTGGAGTGCCTGGATCGCCCGCGCGTAGTGCAGCTGTGCGGCCTCGATCTCGGCTTCGGCCGACGGGGGCGCGGCGGGCGAGGCGGCCTGCGTCGGCGCGGGCGGCGCCGGGCGCACCGCGAAGAAGATGGCGGTTCCCACGGCGACCACTATGGCGGCGGCAGCGGCCAGCGCGCCCCAGGCCGGCCACCCGGCCGAGATCGTCCACCCCCGACGCGGGCGGCCGGGCGCGGCCCCGTCGCGGGCCACCGCGTCGCGCAGGCGCGGCCACGCGCTTACCGGCGCGGTGACGCGCGGAAACGCCCGCCCCGCCTCCCGTACGCGCCGCAGGTCCGCGAGCAGCTGACGGCAGTCGGCGCACTCGAGCAGATGGGCGTCCGTCTCTGCGCGCGGTTCGCCCGCGAGGGCGCCGTCAACGAGCTCGGAGAGCAACGGGTGGAACTCTGCGCACGGCATGGTCGTCGTGTCCTACGCCAGATGTCGTCTCAACCGCATCCGCGCCTTGTGCAGCAGCGACTTCGAGCTGCCCTCGGCGATCCCCAGCAGCCGCGCGATCTCGTCGTGCTGGTAGCCCTCGACGTCGTGCAGCACGAAGGCGGCCCGGTAGCTGGGGGGCAACTGCTCCAGCGCCCGCTCCAGATCCATCCGGGCCACGCCCGCCTCGGCCGGCCGGTCCAGGCTGGCCAATTGCGGGGCCCCCTCCTCGTCGAGCGAATCGGTCACCTGGGACATCTGGCCGTGCCGGCTGCGCAGGTGGTCCAGGCACAGGTTCACGCCGAGCCGGTAGAGCCACGTGCCCAGCGACGACTCGCCCCGATAGGTCCCCAGCTTGCGGAACGCCAGGAGGAAGACCTCCTGGAGCAGGTCCTCGGCTTCGGGCGCGCCCACCATCCGGTAGGCTAGATTGTAGAGCCGGTTGCCGTGCTGCCTGTAGAGGCCTTCGAAGGCCTCTACGTCGCCCGCCACGCACCGGGCAGCCAGCTCGCGGTCGCCGAGTCCGCGTTCACTCATACCATTTGACGGGAGAAAGGCGCCAAAACGTTGCCGGGCTGGGCCGATGGGCCCGCCTACGGAAGATACGAGGGCCGGCGCGGCCGAGTTCGGGAGGGGCCCGGCCCGACGCGGGCGCGCGCGAAGTTCCGAATCCGGTGTCCCACGGCGGTGACGCCTTCGGCCCGCAGCAGTGACCGCTTGAGTTCGAGGTTGCCGCCGAAACCGCCCAGCGCCCCGCCCGCCCCGACGACCCGGTGGCAGGGCACGCCGTGGTCCCGGCACTCCCGCATGATGTTTCCGACCGCCCGGCTGGCCAGCGGACGGCCGGCCATCCGCGCGACGTCACCGTAGGTGGCGACCCGTCCCGGCGGGATCCGGCGGACAACGGCCAGTACCCGGACAGCAAAGGGCGACATGGACTCCAGGGGCCTGGGCATGGTTGGTTCTCTGACCATCTGACCACGAACCGGGCTGTTCGGCCAAGGGCGCCGGGGCCTGGACTCTGGACGGATCCATCCGGCTGGGATACCCGCCCTGACGGGCGGGACCTCCACGCCAGACGCAGGCGAGGCCAGACCTTCCCGGGGGCGCCGAATCCCTGGGGAACGCGAGGAGGCGGAAGGGGACATCTTCGCGCCTGAGGTTGGACCCGAGGTCTGGTCAAGTGGCAACGCTTGAGCTTTGGGGCCAACGCCCCGCGGGTGGGGTGGCCGTCGACTTGGAGCCCGGATCAAGCTCACTGGCCAGGGCATCGTCCAGGCCGCTGCGCCACGCAATCGCGGACGCAGGGGTCGGCGTTCCCGTGGCCCGGTAGTACCAGCCCTTCAAGAACGGCCATTGTACGAGCACGACGAGGAGGACGAGCGCCGCCCAGAGGATTGGCTCTCGTCGTTGCCACAGCGCGCCGACGGCTCGAATCACCTTCGACAGATCGTCCCTCCAACCGGCGCTCGGTCTACGCACCGCCGGCCCAGCCTGCCGTCGTCAGAGAGACCCAGGAACCTGCCGTGAGGTCACACGGCCCGGCGCAGCTCCCATGGACGGCTCCTTCCGGCCAACGGTGCTGCCTTTGCCGCGACCAGCCGGTTGTTACTTCTTGACCGCGACCGGGGCGACCGGCGCACCCGGTGCGGGGAAGCCGGTCAGCGCCTCGTTGAGCACGCGCCCGTCCGCCGCGGGGAGCGTGATCCCACAGAGGAAGGCGAGCGTCGGGGCGATGTCGGCCGGCGAGGCGGGCGTTTGGAGCTGCCCGCGCGCGATGCCTTGGCCAAGGAGAAACAGCGGCACGTGCTGGTCGAAGCCGTAGGGGCTGCCGTGTGTCGTGCCGCTGGCGGTGGCCAGGAAGTACGGGCGCGGGACGACGATGAGGTCGCCGCTTCGTCCCGGGAAGTAGCTGGCTTGGGCGGCACGGCGGATGGGGTCGTCGGCCACGCTCGTCCCCGAGAGCTCGTCGCTGCGGAACACGCGCGCGACGCCGGGCATCGACCGCGCGGCGTCGAGCGCCGCCCGCATCGTTTCGGGGTTTGCCTGCAGCTTCTCGAAAACGCCCGCCTCGAAGTACAGGTCGTTGTAGCCGAGGTGCGCCACGTACTTGCCGGGCCCGAGGATCGGCTCGAGCGCCTGGTCGATGCGCGCGGCGAGATCCTGCGCGCGGAGGCGCCCGGCGTCCACACCGGCCGCCGCCTCCTGCTCGGGAATCGGCGAGACCCCGTGGTCCGCGGTCAGGGCGAGCACGTAGTTGGCACGCCCGACCACCCGGTCGAGGTGGGAGATCAGGGCGCCGAGCGTGAGGTCGAGCCGCGCGAGCACGTCCTGGATCTCGTGACTGCGCGGCCCGAAGTCGTGACCGACGATGTCGAGCGCCGAGAAGCTGATCGCGAGGTAGTCCGTCCCGGGGCCCTGTCCCAGCTTGAACTCGTCGACCGCTGCCTCGGCAAACTGGCCGAGAAAGGCGTCGGAGAGGGGGCTTTCATCCCACTGCCGGTAGAACGCGGCGTCCGGCTTGTCGCCGCCCTGGCCGTTGAGCACGTGCGGGAAGGTCGACGTCCAGCCGGCGGGCGGTCGCTCTCCCAGCCCGGCGTCCGCATAGAGGTACGCCTCGTCGGGGAGCATCTTCGTCCACGTCGTGCCGAAAGCCGATTCCATCGGGTGCGAGGCGATGAATCGCGTCACGAAAGGAACCGGCGCCGAGGCGAAAGCCGTCGAGGTCATGAAGGACTGCGCGCCCAGATCGAACCAGGTCGCGACATCGGCGTGGCGGCCGGCCATCACGGTGGCCGTGTAGTCCTTCAGGGAGACGGTCACGACCTTCGGCGGGACGGCCGCCTGGACGCGGAGTTCGTCGCCGAGCGTCGGCACGCGCATGAAATGGGCACTCGTGCCGCCCTTGGCCGGGCGGCCGTAGCTGATGAGCGTCTGGTCCGGGTCGCTGACGCACGGGACGGACTTGCCGGCGGCGCGGTCCCACCAGGCGTTGCTGATGATCCCGTGGGTGCGCGGGAGACTGCCCGTCACCACGGTGGTGTGTCCGGCGCAGGTCACCGTCGTCAGATACGGATAGGCCGCCTGCCGGAACCACGCCCCTTCGTCCATCAGGCGCCGGAATCCGCTCGTCCAGTACCTGCCGAACTTCTCGACGTAGTCCGCGCGCATCTGGTCCACGACCACGATGACCACGAGTGTCGGCGTGCGGCGTGCCGGGGCCCCTGCCAGAGGATGCGGAGGAACGAGGAGGAGGGCCACGACGACCAGGGCGGCGAGTGCACGGTGCATAAGGAGGACAGCCTACACGCAAAGCGGGTGAGCAAGTCAACGGGCCGCGTCCGCCAACCCGGGGTGAGGGCGCAGCGCGGTCGCTGACCGCCGTTGGCGGAGGCCGCAGCGGACCAGCGCGAGCCGGAGAGGGCGTTGCGGATATCTTCCCCGACGTACCTGGGTGGGTGCTCCCCGCAGTCGTGTCCCTCCGGAATCTCCGCTGGAAGAAGGGCAGCTCCGAACGTGCGGGCCCCCGGTATCCCTCGTCCGACATGGCCGGGGTGGGTTCCGAGTCGCAGATTTCTCCCGGGCCTCGCTCCCGTAGACTTTTGTCTTCGTTCTGGCAACCTTCATTTTGAGATTTCGTCGTTCCCGGAGCGAGGAGCGATCCGGGTATGCCATGATAAGTGCTTTTTTATGAGTTATTTAGCTGGTATCATCCAGTGAGAGTCACCGCAAGCTCATCGTGGCCGGCCCTTTGCACGGCAACATGTGGGCAACCTCTGCCGAGCGCGGCAGGAAGCGCCATTCGTCTCGAGTTTATCCGTCAGTCGGGCCCTTTCATCCTAAGTGCGTAATAGGCAGTACGCCGTGAGAGAGCAAGAAGAAGGCGATCGACTGCGTCGGCTATCGGCCGTCATGCGGTTCCTCGGGCACCTGCGGGAGAGCCCGAGCGAGCGAGACCTGGCGCACTCGCTGCTCCAGGCCGCAGCGGTGTGGTACGACCTCGACCCACGCTCCTACCGGCGCGAACTGAGCGGCCGGTACGTCCTGGACACGTGGCTGTCGGGTGCCGACGTGACGCACGACCCACGGGAGTTGGACGTGCAGGAGCTGCTCGCGCCCGACGGGCCCGTGCACATCTCGTCACTGGCCGAGCTCGAGCAGCTGGGATGGGTCGGACTCCAGGGCGAGATGTTGATCTTGCCCATGGTGGTCGGCGAGGTCGTTCGCCGCATCGTCGTGGTGCCCGGCCCCGTGGAGCGTGGAGATCGAAGCGACGATGATGCTGGTGTGCCGGTCGGCCGGATCCGTGCTCGACCAGCTGCTCGAACGGCGCGGGCGTAACCTTCAGGAGCGGCTGTCGACGACGATGGCGCGCGCCCGGGGTTCCTTCCAGTCGTGCGTGCGGACGGTGATGGACGAGTACCTGGCGGCCGTCGGGACGTCCGGGGCGCGCGTGGCCGTGCGGCCGCCGAACAGCCCGCCGCTGACGCTCTTCGCCACGGGTGAGGGGTGGGCGGCCGAACCGGTGCCGCCGCTCCGCCCCGGCGTGTCGGAAGTCGGCGCCGAGCGCATTGCGCTCGCGTTCGGGTTGGGGAACGAGTCCACGGCGGTCATCGAGCTGTTGACGACCGCGGCGCGGCCGTTCTCCGTGGATCAGGCCCAGATGGCGAAGGTCGGCGGCAACGTGCTGGCGATGTGGCTGTCGGGCGTGTCCGTCGGCGCGTCGCGGACCGGGTTCGACCGGGCTGTGGCGGACGCCCCGGCCGTGCCGCCCTTCGAAGAGCAGATGGAAGGGGAGCTGGCGCGGGCGCGGCGTTTGAGCCTGAGCGGGGGCGTGCTCGTGGCCACGGTGCCTGGCCCGGGCGGCAGCTCGGATCCGCGCGTCGTGTCGACGATGATTCGGACGGTGCGCGCCGAGTTGCGATCGTCCGATCTGCTCGGTCAGCTGGCAGGCGGAGACATCGCCGCTGTGCTGGTGCGAACCAGCGCGGACGGGGTCGCGAGGGCGGCCCTGCGGGTCCGCGAACGGTTTGACGAGCTGTCGCGGGGGAGGAAGCTGCCCCCGGTGGTCGTGGGCCATGCCCTGTATCCGCCCGGCGTGATGGAACCGCCCGCCGTGCTGGTAGCCAGGGCTCGGAAGCAGGCCGGGTTGGTGTTCAGCTAGTCAACTCTGGCGCTGAACGCGTCCCGATCCGATACACGTTTGTAGACGCGAGGAAGGACCATGCCCTTCAAGGAGCGGCTCGGTGACAGGCGCGGTGACCTGCGGTTCGAGATCGTCGGGCAACTGTGGGGCTCGCTCGAGACCGTGCAGGACCTGCCGCTGCGGAACCTGGGGCGGGGGGGGGCACTGGTCGAGTCGCGGTGGCCCTTCTACACGGACGTCGTGCGTGCGGTGCGGTTGGCGGATGGCGAGCAGACCAATGACGTCCAGGTGCGGGTCCGCCACGTCACGCCGGTCAACACCGGCGAGGGCGAACGATTTCTGATCGGCCTGGAATTCGTGGATCCGAGCGCCGGCGCGCTCGAGCAAATCGATCGGCTGGTGGCGCACGTGGCCGGCCCGCCCCCGATCGCGGAGGCGTAACCCATGGCAGAGGCCTTTGTCGAACGGCGCCGGCAGCCGCGCGTGACCATGCCCACTGAGCAGCAGGTCGGCCTGCCGCTGTCGGTCACCGTGCGGCTGGTGGACATCAGCAATTCTGGTGTGTTGCTGTCATCGACGCAGAAGATGGCCGTCGGCCAGCGGGCGCGGCTGCAGACCACGCTGGGCCAGGATCCGTTCAACGCCAGTGTGGAGGTGCGGCGAGTGACCGAGATGGGGCCTGACGCGGGCGGCCGTGGGCGGTACAAGATCGGCGCCGTGTTCATGGGGATGGACGAGGCGACGAACCGGAGCATGCAGCGGTTCTTGAACGGGGAGATCGGCTGACGGGCCTGCGGGGCTGAGGCACCGCCGCAGACCGTGTGGCGTCGACAGAGAGCACGCGCCGGGACGTTGGGACCCGGCGGTCGAGACGACAAGGGCGATGAGAATCAACGGGCAGGCGCAACTGATCGGCACGAGCCTTCCGCTCCTGGACCTGAAGGCGGAGATCGAGCGGATCGCCCGGTCGGACGCGAAGGTGCTGGTCACGGGCGAGAGCGGCACGGGCAAGGAGCTGGTGGCTCTGGCCATCCATCTGAGTAGCGGCCGCGCCGACAAGCCGTTCGTGCCCGTCAACTGCGCCGGATTGCCCGAGACATTACTCGAGTCCGAGCTGTTCGGTCACGTGCGTGGCAGCTTCACGGGCGCCTACCGCGACAAGCAGGGCAAGCTCGAGGTGGCCGACCACGGGACGGTGTTCCTCGACGAGATTGGCGAGATGACGCCGCGGCTGCAGGGATTGCTGCTGCGGTTCCTCGAGACCGGCGAACTCCAGAAGGTGGGGAGCGACCGCTCGCTCGGGATCGTGAACGTGCGCGTGATCGCCGCCACCAACCGCAACCTGCCGGAGATGATCGCGCGCGGCGCGTTCCGCGAGGACCTCTACTACCGGCTGAACGTGATCCACCTGCACGTGCCGCCGCTCCGCGAGCGCAAGGACGACATCCCGCTCCTGGTGGAGCACTTCCTCAGTCACTTCACGCGTAGCGGCACGTACCTGGCCAAGCGCTTCGCCCCGGACGCCATGGGCGTGCTGGTCGAGCACGCGTGGCCCGGCAACGTGCGCGAACTCGAGAACGTCATCGAGCGCTTGGTCGTGACAGGGCAGACCGAGACGATTTCGGCCGAAGACCTCCCGATCGAGATCCGGAGCCAGCAGAGCGTCATGGTCCGGCCGAAGCGGGAACGCCGGCGGACGGTTGCCGACGATCTCTACAAACGGCTGGTCGAGGGGCGGGAGTCCTTCTGGACGGCGGTCTACCCGCTCTACATGCAGCGCGAGATTACGCGCTCGAACGTGCGCGATCTGGTGCGCAAGGGACTCGAGGAAGCCCGCGGGAATTACAAGATCGTGACGCGCTTGTTCAATATGGACGCCCGCGACTACAAGCGCTTCCTCAATTTCCTCCGCAAGCACGACTGCCAGCTGCCGTTCAAGGAATACCGGTAGCGCCCTGCGTGGCGTGGCTCCCCGCAATCACCCTGACGACCGGTGTCAGAGCTGCCTGTCTGCCTCTAGGACTTTAATCCGGCGGCGCGGCGCCTTTCGCCGGTGAGATGCGGCACACCCGGAGGCTCGTGGGACGCCAACGAGGCGTATTCCAAGCACTGGCCGCGCCCTGTGCTGAATGGTCGAGCACGGCATGTCTCTTGCTTGGTAAGCGTCAGATTCAGGAGGAAGTGTTGAACAGAGTCGTCAAAATCGTCGGACTGGTCCTGGCCCTCACGCTGGGAGCGATGACCCAGACGTCGAGCGCAGGACTGATCGTCACCAAGGCGGTGGGTGGCGCCCCGACCGGGGTGACGGTGGACAACCTCAACTGGCTCACGCTCGGCGCAACCGGAGGGACAAGCCCGACCACGGGGATCGTGGTGGACTTCACTCCGGACGCCGCAGCCGTGCAGGGCAGCGTATCCGGCGTGTACGCGGCCCCCTATCTATCCGGCTCCAATGGCACCGCGTTTGGCCAGGCGAGCGGGGTGGATACGTCAACCTACATCACCACCGGGTCGACGGGCAGTTTTTCCAATGCCCAGGTCCAGATCCTCCTGCCGGGTCCGGAGATGTACTTCGGCCTGCTGTGGGGGTCGGTCGACGCCTACAACACGTTGGAGTTCCTCAATGGGAACACGGTGGTCGGGACGCTCACCGGGTCTGACATCCTGGCCAGCCCGACGGGTGATCAGGGCGTCAACGGGACGGTGTACGTCAACATTACGTCGAGTGTCGCGTTTGACCGCGTCGTCGCGACGAGCTCGCAGTATGCGTTCGAGTTCGACGACCTCGCGTTCAATCCGACCGTCGTGCCCGAGCCGGCGTCGATGCTGCTGGTGGGCATTGGGCTGGCGGCAATCGGCACCCGCCGCTACCGTCGGCGGTAGCCGGTCGCGGTCGACCACTGCGGGGCGTCTGTGCCGGGCGCCACGGGGTGGCCGTCCCGGGCGGCAGGTAAGACGAGTGCCGCGGTTTCCCGAGGAGACCGCGGCCTTCGTCGTGTCTTGATCGCCTCGAAAGTCCCCTCCCGAGACACGCTTTAGCTGGCGCCACTGCGAGCCGATTACCGTTGGGTGGCGTTTCGTTCGATGTTCGCTGGGCGTGTCTCGTCGCGGGCCAAAGCCGCACACGACATCGGCCGACAAGTAGAGGTAGGATAGAAGTGTTCCGTCTCAACAGACCATGAAACGACTCGCCTCCGTCCTGACGGTTCTGATCGTCGTCCTGGCAGGGCCCGTGTCGCTGGCCGCCCGAATGGCAGGCCCGAGCGGGGCGATTCTCCCCGTGATCGACCAGGCCAATTCCGCTCCAGTCGCGCCCCAAGCCGTGGCCGCACCCGACTCGAAGGTCCAAAAGCCCGGCGCCAAGACGCAGAAGCCGGGCACGGTGGCCCCCGCGCCGGTGGTCCCGGCGACGCCGGTTCCGGCGCCGCCCGGCTATGTGATCGGCCCCGACGATGTGCTCCAGGTGCTCTATTGGCGGGAGAAGGACGTGTCGGCCGAGGTTGTCGTGCGGCCCGACGGGATGGTCTCGCTCCCGCTGCTCAACGACGTGGCGGCAGCGGGTCTCACGCCCGAGCAGCTGCGCGACCGGGTGAACGAGGCGGCGAAGAAGTACTTCGAGGATCCGAACGTCACCATCGTCATCAAGCAGATCAACTCCCGGCGCGTGTTCATCACGGGACAGGTGGCCAAGCCCGGCCCCTACGCCCTGACGGCTCCGACGACCGTGCTCCAGCTGATCGCGATGGCGGGCGGCCTGACCGAGTTCGCCAAGTCGAAGAACATCGTCGTGATGCGGACGGAGAACGGGAAGCCGGTGAGCTATCCGTTCAACTACAAGGACGTCGAGAACCGGAAGAACCTGAAGCAGAACATCGAGCTGAAGCCTGGGGACACGGTGATCGTGCCCTGACCGCTTGAACAACCGCCGTGTACCTCGCACTTTCACGCCGCTCCCTCGTGTTGCTTGCCATCGCGCTCCTCGTGTCGGCGCCCGCATGGGCTCAGCGCCCGCGTCCGGACCGCGCCTACCGCGGGCTGTTCGGCGGGAACGGCGCCGACCCGGACGCCGACCAGGCGCTCGACGTGAACCTCTCGATGTCGGGCGCCTACGACGACAACGTGCTCGGTGATCGGGGCTTTGGGATTGATCCGAGCTTCCAGCAGAGCGGGGCCTACGCCGCCGGTACGGTGTCGATCGACTACACCCGGCACATCGGCCGGGTGGACGTGGATCTCTCGGGAGGGTCCACCTACCGCTACTACCCGACGATCAGCCTCCTCAACGGGGCGAGCTACTTCGAGAGCACGGGCCTCAGCCTCAAGCTGACTCGTCGAATGACGTGGCGCGTGACCGAGAGCCTCACCTACACGCCGTACTACGGGCTCGGAGCGCTGACCGCGCTGTTCGGGACGACCACGGCGGGGGATCTGGCGCCGATCGGCTACTCGATTCCCCTGGTGCAGCGCACGGCCGTCATGGGGTTCGGGTCCACGTCGCTGGACTACCGGCTGTCGTCGCGGGCCACGCTGTCTTGGGACGGGTCGTTCGCCGGCTCCAACTACCACGACCCCCAGTACCCCCAGTTCCGGAACTGGGCCACCGGTGGTCTCTACAGTTACCGGCTGAACCCGCACGCGACGTTGAAACTCGGCTACCACTTCCGGCGCGGCACGTTCGGGCTCTACGCCAACAACCAGCCAATCGACTCCCACGATCTGGACGTCGGCGTCGACTACAGCCGCCCGCTCTCCGCGTCGAGGAAGACGACCATTGGGTTTACGACCGGTTCGACCATCTACAGCAGTTTCGACACGCTGGCCCAGCTCTCAGGCAGCAGCGCCCAGGCGTCGACGCCGGGCGGCTTGTCAGCGGCCGACCTCTACCTGAAGACGCACTACACCTTCACGGGCAGCGCGTTTCTGAACCGCCAGATGGGTCGCAGCTGGAACGCCCGGATCAACTACAGCCGAGGTCTCCAGTATATCGAGGCATTTCCCAACCCGTTCTTCTCCGACTCGGTCAACGCGAGTGCAACGGGGTTCTGGGGCACGCGGTCGCGGCTCAATTTCTCCGCCGCGTACTCGAACGGTGACGTGGGAAACACGATTGTCAGCGCGCCGCGCTACTCGCTAGCGAACGGGCTCGCCAATTACCAGTTGGCGGTTACGCGTTTTATCGCGTTGTTCACGGAGTACGACTACTACCACTACACCTTCGACCAGTCGGTGGTGCTGCCCGCCGGCATGAGCCACAGTCTCAGCCGGAACAGCGTCCGGATCGGGGCGAATGTGTGGCTGCCGCTGCTGCGGTAGGTGACCAGGTCGTGGTGCTGAGCGTCGTAGATCGCGTCTAATTGCGAGGTTTCGTCGTGTTGCCAGGCAAGCACTACACGCCAGAGGACATCCTGCGGATCGTATGGGCCCGGAAGTGGCACATTCTCCTGCCCTTCCTGGTGATCTCGCTGGGCACGATTGCGGTCGCGTGGAAGTTGCCGGAGCAGTACCGCGCGGAGACCCTGATCGCCGTTGTGCCGCAGCGCGTGCCCGAGAGCTACGTGAAGCCGACGGTCACGACCAAGGTCGAGGACCGGTTGTCCGCGATCACGCAGAAGGTGCAGAGCCGCACCTCATTGGAGCGAATCATCCAGGAGTTCAATCTCTACCCGAAGGAACGCCGCAGCGGTCTGATGGAAGATGTCGTCGACAAGATGCGCAATGACATCAGGATCGACACCATCAAGGGCGACGCCTTCCGCATCAGTTACGTCAACCGGGATCCGCACGTCGCGATGAAGGTCACCGAGCGGCTGGCCAACCTGTACCAGGATGAGAGCCTGAACGACCGCACGCTGCAGGCGCAGCAGACGGCGAGCTTCCTCGAGACGCAGCTCGTCGACGCTCGCCGCCAGCTGGAGGACCACGAGCGCAAGCTGGCCGAGTACAAGATGAAGCACGAGGGCGAGCTGCCCTCTGAGCTCCAGGCCAACCTGCAGGTCCTCAACAACACGCAGATGCAGCTTCAGGCCCTCACGCAGTCGATCAACCAGGACAAGAACCGCCGCTACCTGATCGAGAAGACCATCTCCGAGCTGTCGCAGCCGACGGCGCTGATGACGCCGAACGTCACGATCTCCGGCGACGATCCGACGCGGGTGGCTGGCGGGTCGACGGCCGCCCAGCTCGCGGCCGCCAAGGCGCAGTTACAGCTGCTCGAGCTTCGGCTGACGCCCGACCATCCGGACGTCAAGGGCATGAAGCGCACGATTCGGGATCTCGAGACGAAACTCCAGGCCGAGGCGCTGCAGCGGCCGCTCTCGCCGGGTGCGAGCGACAAGCCGGCGTCTCCGGAGGAGGAGCAGCGGGTCACCCACCTCAAGTCGGCCCAGACGGAACTTGAGATGGTGGATCGGCAAATCGCCACCCAGCAGGCGGAGGAGAAGCGGCTGCGCGGCGTCCTGGCGACCTACCAGGCCAGGGCGGAAGCCACGGCCGGCCGCGAGTCCGAGCTGACAGGCCTGATGCGTGACTACGAGACCCTGCGGAAGAACTACGAGAGCCTCCTCACCAAGCGCGAGGACGCGAAGGTGGCGGCGAGCATGGAGGACCGCGCGGCCGGCGAGCAGTTCCGGACACTCGACGCGGCCCGCCTGCCCGAGAAGCCGATCAGCCCGAACCGGCCGATGATCGACTTGATGGGGGCGGCCGCCGGGCTCGCCATCGGACTGGGGCTCGTTGCGTTTCTTGAGTACCGTGACAACAGCTTCCGGACCGACGAGGAAGTGCTGCGGGTGCTCTCGCTGCCGGTGGTCGCCATCATCCCCGTGATGCTGAGCGGCGCTGAGCGCCGCAAGCAGCGCAGGATGAAGTTGGTGGTGTCGACGGTCACGGCCGTCGTGGTGCTCCTGGCGTTGAGCGGCACGGTCTGGTTCTTTTGGTGGAGTCAGTCGTAGGGCATGCCGGGTCGGAGACAGTGGTTCGGGGGATTGGTGCTAAACGGCTGTGTACGAGTCTTTCTTCGGCCTTCGTGAGCGCCCGTTCGACCTGACGCCGAACCCGCACTTCCTCTATCTCACGCCGCGCCACAGCGAGGCGCTGAGCACCCTGAAGTACGGCATCACCGGCCGCAAGGGGATCACGCTGCTCATCGGCGACGCCGGCACCGGTAAGACGACGATTGTGCGCGCGGCGCTCGAAGCGGTCACCACGCCGACGACCCGCTGTGTGTATCTCAGCAATCCGGTCTTGACCCGGTCGGAGTTCTACGAGTTTCTCGCACCGAAGTTCGGGCTGTCCGATCGGGCCGCGGCGTCGAAGGCCCGGTTCCTCGTTGAGCTTGAGGAGAGCCTGCTCGCGCGCCGTCAGGTCGGCGGCGTGACGGCGCTGGTGATCGACGAGGCGCAGAGCCTGCCGCATGACCTGCTGGAGGAGGTCCGGCTGCTTGCGAACTTCGAGACAGCGACCGAAAAACTGCTGCCGGTCGTGCTGGCCGGCCAGCCGGAACTCGCCGTGCGTCTCGACCAGGAGGAACTGCGGCAGCTGAAGCAGCGCGTGGCCCTCCGGTGCGACCTGGCGCCGCTCGACATCCGGGAAACGGCCGCCTACATCGCCGGCCGGATCGCCATCGCCGGCGGCGACTGTCCGAGCATTCTGACACGGGAGGCCGTGCAGACGATCTTCGAGCGGTCCCGTGGGATTCCGAGGACGATCAGCGTGCTCTGCGACAACGCGCTTGTGACGGGGTTTGCCGCAGGCGTCAAGCCGGTGGGATCGAACGTCGTGCTCGAGGTGTGCCGCGACTTTCGCCTGGCGGCGCTCAAGATGGCCGACCCGCCGCGGGCCGTTCGGGCGGTCGGCCCCGATGGGTCCCGGCCCGTCCCCGCGTCGTCCGGGCACGGGGCGAGAACGGTCGCGCCGTCGAACGGCGGGGCCCCTCGGCCCGCGTTGCCGCCGCTCCGTTCTGGGGCTCCCGCGTCCAGGCAGAAGGAGACGGCGCCGGAGGAAGCAGGCGACGAGGACCGGCTGTTCAGTCACTACACGAAGAAGAGGCGCTTCAAGTTCTTCTGATCAAAGGGGGAGCGCCCCCGGTGGCGAGGGTTTGGCGGCCACGACGGCTTGCCCGTCAGGTGATTGCGCATGAGTCGAATCGAGGAGGCATTGAGGCGGGCCCACGCGGGCGCGACGGTGAGCGGCGAGGGGAAGGCGGTGG
The DNA here is from genome assembly GCA_963701315.1 of uncultured Acidobacteriota bacterium. Lineage (GTDB taxonomy): Bacteria > Acidobacteriota > Vicinamibacteria > Vicinamibacterales > Fen-181 > FEN-299. The sequence goes on from OY969603.1 coordinate 607,308, forward strand.
CGTCGCCCAAGCCGGGCGGCTCTGTTCCGGCTCCCGAGCTGTTCCAGGACCCGTGGACGATGGAGCCGGGTTCCACCGAGGAGCCGACGAACGAAGTCGAGGAGACACCGCCCGCTCCGCAGCCGACGCCGACCAAGCGGTCGTCTTCGGTGTGGGAGACCCTGCTCGACGCCGCTCCTTCGCCTGGAGCCTCGGTCCCCGGCGCGGAGACGGCGTCGGTCGACGCCGATCAGGCAACGCCGCCAGCCCCGAGTGCGGCGGCAGGTCCCGCCATACCCGCTGACGGCGTGACGGAGGGACAGCCCGCCGCTTCCCCGGGGCTGCCGCCGCAGGGGCTGGCGCTCTTTCAGGGCTTCAATCCGGCCGTGGTCGAGAAGATCGTCGCCACGCCGGACATCCGGCCGATATTTGCCGAGCAGTATCGGAAGCTCGCTGGTGTGCTCCACCATGCGCAGCTTGAGCGCGACCTGAAGGTTGTCATGATCACCAGCGCTGTTGCGGGCGAAGGCAAGACGCTGACCGCGACAAACTTGGCGCTGACCTTCAGCGAGTCGTACCGGCGGTCCGTGCTGTTGATCGACGCCGACCTGCGGCGACCGACGCTGCACGAGACCTTCCAAGTGCCGAACGTCGCCGGCCTCGGCGATGGTCTGCGGGCGGACAAGGAGGAAAAGCTCCCGGTGGTACAGGTTTCGCCGCGTCTCACCCTGCTGACGGCGGGCCGGCCAGACCCTGACCCGATGAGCGGTCTGACCTCGGCCCGCATGCGGCGCGTCATCGAGGAAGCCCGATCGCGGTTTGACTGGGTGATCGTGGACACACCCCGGTTGGCCTGCTGCCCGACGCCAAGCTGCTCGCGGCCATGGCCGACATCTCGCTTCTGGTCGTACATGCAGGGCGCACTCCGTATCCGCTGGTCCAGCGCGCCGTGGCCGCCGTTGGCCGCGAGAAGATCTTGGGTATCGTCCTGAACCAGGCCGAGGACATCGTCAGTGAGAGTGGGTACAGCTACTACAGCTACTACGGCGGATACGCGTCGGACAAGTAACGGGTTGGCTTGCGGTCTCGGACGTGGCCGGCCGACCACCGGCAATCGGCGCTCGACCCTCGGCAAGCGGCTGGCGCGACCCGCTCTATGGCGAAGATCTTCATCCGTATCTCCTGGCGCCGACTCGTCCTCATCGGCTGCGAATCCGCACTGATCATCGAAGCGGTCGTCTTTGCCTCATGGCTGCGCCTTGGGGCCTCCGCCTGGGACCTGATGGCCAACGAGGGCGGCTGGTACAAGTCAGGGCTTGTGGCCGTCATCTGCCAGGTCTGTCTGTACCTACTCGGATCTCTACGATCTGCGGGTGGTCGCCGATCGCCGTGATTTGTTCGTACGGGCGCTGCAGTCGCTCGGCGCCGCCTCTCTCATCCTCGCGGTCTTGTACTACCTGTTTCCGGACCTGGTCCTGGGCCGCGGCGTGTTCTTCATCGCTGCCGCGATGGTGGTTGCCATCATCGTTGGCTGGCGGATGGCCTTCGAGTGGCTCTCGCAGCGGGCACGTCCGCGCGAGCGCTTGCTGCTGGTCGGAACAGGAGTGGCAGCGGTCGGCCTCGCAGTGGAACTCCATGACCGACGCCAGGAACTTGGTGTCGAAATCGTCGGCTTCGTGGATACCGACACGACGCAGGCGGGGAAGGCCCTTGGCAACGGCAACCCGGGGGTCATTGGCACCATCGACGACATTCCGCGGATCGTGCGCGACGTGGGCGTCGACCGTGTCGTAGTGAGTCTGGCTGACGCCCGGGGCAAGCTTCCGATGGACCGGCTGCTCGAGATGAAGCTCTCCGGCGTGCAGTTCGATCACCTGGCCACGGTGTACGAGGAGTACACGGGCAAGATCGCTGTTGAGAACCTGCGACCGAGCTGGCTGATCTTCTCTGAGGGGTTCCGTAAGTCGCGCTCACTCGTCGCGGTCAAGCGCGCATCGGACATCCTGGCGGCGACAATCGGGCTGATCCTAGCGACGCCGATCATGCTGCTTGTGGCGCTGGCGATCAAGATCCTGTCCCCGGGGCCCGTGCTCTACCGCCAGGTTCGCGTCGGGCAGCACGGCGTGAACTTCAGCCTGCACAAGTTCCGGTCGATGCGGCCGGACGCCGAGGCGGCCACTGGGGCGGTATGGGCCAAGGCGGGCACGGACCCGCGGGTGACGCCGATCGGGCGGTTCCTGCGCCGGACGCGTCTGGACGAGCTGCCACAACTCTGGAACGTGCTCGTGGGCGATATGAGCTTCGTTGGGCCCAGGCCTGAGCGTCCGGAGTTCGTAAGCGATCTCACCCGGCAGATCCCGTTCTACGGCCAACGGCACGTTGTGCGACCCGGGCTCACGGGTTGGGCTCAGGTACGCTACGCGTATGGTGCCAGCGTGCAGGATTCAATGGAGAAGCTCCAGTACAGACCTCTTCTACATCAAGAACCTGTCGTTGGCCTTGGACGCGTACGTGATTCTGGAGACGATCAAGACGGTCCTGATGCGTCGCGGTTCGTAACCGCGCGCTACGGCTGACGCGGTGCGTCGCGAGGGCCCGCCGCCATCCGCGGGTTCGGCACTGTCGTACTCCTTGTGTGTGCTCGCATGACCGATTTGCCACCACAACCGATCGTGAACGCCTTCACTGTCGACGTTGAGGACTACTACCAGGTATCGGCGTTCGAGTCTGTCGTCGGTCGCGCGGAGTGGGACGGCTATCCGAGCCGCGTCGAGGCCAACACCGATCGACTGCTCGGGATTCTAGGGGAGTTCGGCGTCCGCGGGACGTTCTTCGTCCTCGGCTGGGAGGCTGAGCGCCGGCCTGGAATGGTGCGCCGAATAGCCGCGGCCGGCCACGAGGTCGCGTCCCACGGCTACGACCACCGGCTCGTGTACGACCAGACGCCTGTGGAGTTCCGGGACGACGTGCGGAACGCAAAGCACCTGTTAGAGGATACGACGGGTAGGGCGGTGACAGGCTATCGCGCACCTAGCTTCTCGATCACGAGGCGCTCCCTCTGGGCGCTGGACGTCTTAGCGGAGGAAGGGTTCGCGTGGGACGCGAGCATCTTTCCGATCCACCATGATCGGTACGGCATCCCGAATGCCCCTCGCCATCCTTTCTCGGTGAGGCAGTTCAGTAAGGTCGGGCCAGGGTTGAATAGTGAAGCGAAGATGTTGGCGGAACCGGGCTTGGGCTCCGCCCGGCAGACAGTTGGCGCGCCGCCTGAGCAGCGGGGCCTCATCGAGATTCCCGCCTCCACCATCCGTCTCGCCGGCCAGAACCTCCCGGTTGGGGGCGGTGGGTACTTCCGCCTTCTGCCCTATCGGTGGACATCGTGGAGCATCCGCCGAGTGAACACGCGCGAGGGACGCCCGGTGGTGTTCTACGTGCACCCGTGGGAGGTCGATCCCAAGCAGCCGCGCCTGTCGGCCGGACGGCTGAGCCGCCTGCGTCACTACCGGAATCTCGGCAAGACGGAGCCACGCCTCCGGAGGCTGCTGCGAGAGTTCCGATTCGGTGGTATAGGCCGCGCGCTACTGGGGGAGACCTAGCCCACGTGAGGAGCAAGAGGCCGACTAGCGTCAGCCCGCGGCGCCGGGGTCTGCCGACGGCCGTCGTTGGTACAACCGCTCGTACCGCCGGGTCATGACGTCGGCACTGAAACGTTCCAGGAACACGCGCCTTCCCGCCCGCGCCATATTCTGCCGAAGCGCCGGGTCGGCAACGAGCCGGATGATCGCTTGAGCGAGGCTTTCGGGGTCGGCCGGTTTCACCAGGAGACCGTTCGAACCGTGTTCGATCGCGGACGAGATGCCTCCAACGTCCGTCGCCACAATGGGACACCCAGCCGCCATGGCTTCGAGCAGCACCATCGGCAGCCCCTCCCAAAGGGACGGTAGGACATAGAGATCGAAGACCTTCAGCAGCTCGGGCACGTCGATGCGGGGGCCGAGGAAACGCACGTGAGGCTCCAGGCCGAGGCTCCGGGCCTGCGCCCGGAGTTCTTCGGCGAGTGGCCCCTCGCCGGCGATAACCAGCATGACCTGCGGGAAGCGTCGAACGATAACGGGAAGAGCTTGGAGCAGGTAACAGATCCCCTTTTGCTCCGCCAGACGGACGCCGATTCCGATGACGGTTGTGCCAGCGGGGATCTGGAGTTCATGACGCTTGTGCTCGACGTCTACTGCCACGTCGAACATCGAGCTGTCGATGCCGTTTGGAATCGTCTCGATCTTCCGAGGCGGGATCTTCTCGAACCGGGAGAGATTGGCCGATGTATGGTCGGACACGCCGACCACGCGGTAGGCGAAATGAGACACGGCCCATTCGGCGACCATGTAGCGACGTCGGTCTGGGAAGTCGCGAGCGTGATCGGTGTGGACAATAGTCCGAACACCGGCCAGCAGAGCCCCCAGCGTGCCGTCGACGAATGGCTGCGTGTTGTGCGTGTGGATGACGTCGATCCGGTGGCGACGCAGGAGACTGGCAACCTTGAGGAACGATAGGTAGTCGGTGTGCGTTGTCTGCGGCAGCAGGAGCACCTCGATCCCGAGGCGCTCGATGTCGACCGAGAAGGGGCCCAACGCCCGAAGGCAGAGCACCTGGACGTCAAAGGCCTGTCGGTCGATCGCCCGGCAGATGTTCACCACGACCCGCTGAAGGCCTCCCAGCGCCAAGTCGTGTGTGATCTGCATCAGTCGGATCTTGGTCGTCATCCGCGCGCTCCACCTGAGCGAGGGCCCAGTAGCCAGGGCACATTATATGTGCAACCGTTTCTGCAATCCGCGAGAATGGGGTAGCGAGATCGGACAACAGGTCGGCCTGGCGCGAGACGCGCTACAGCTGGACACGTCAGGAGCCGAATAGTACGTGGGGGGGTGTGCGCGCTCGCATCCTGACGATCAGTTCGCGCGTCCCGAGACCGGCTGGTTCGCGTCGATGATGAAGCCGACGATACTGTTCATCAGCCCCGGCCCGACCATGGGCGCCCATTCTGACGTATACCAAAGTCAGTACAAGGGTCTCTCGGACAAGTACCGAGGGTTCATCCTGACAACGTCGTATCAACCGGAGGTCTTCTCCATCGGTGACTTTACGTACACGTCAATGAAGTACAGCGCGTCACCAGTACGGGTTCTCAGATTCGCGTTCTTCTGTCTGCGAAAGGCGCTCGGGCTTGTCTTCAGGCGCCAAAAGGTGGACTTGGTGTGCACGTACGATCCGTTGTTGACGGGTCTCATCGGGAGGCTAGTGTCCCGGTTACTGCGCGCCCGGTTCGCGCCAGAGGTCAACGGGGTTTACACGTCTCCGTTCGAGTGGGTCGATGCCCCAGACGATCTCCGCACGAAGTTGAAAAGACGTCTCTACCCACTGGTCATGCGCGTGGTGCTGAGAAGATCGGACGGGATCAAGCTTCTGTACCCCGGGCAGCTCGGGCCCCTCGCAGACTTGGCAGCGGGAAAGGTCGTTCGAGCGTTTCCCTGTTTCGTTCCGACGAACCAGTTTCGTGAGATTCGTGAAGATAGGGAGGTGCTGTTCGCGGGTTTCCCATTCAGGCGCAAGGGCGTGGACGTGCTGATTGCGGCGTTTAAGCAGGTTGCGCCGCGGTTTCCCGACTGGAAACTCAAGATCCTGGGCTGGTTCCCGGACTCCAGAGAACTCAACGAGGCGATCGCGGGGCATCCGCAGATCTATCACCACCCGCCAGTACATCATCGCGACATGGCGGAGCACATCGGCTCGTGTGCCATCCTCGTACTGCCATCGCGCTCGGAGGCGATGGGCAGGGTGCTCGTTGAGGCGATGGCGGCTGCGAAGCCTCGAATCGGTTCCAAGGTTGATGGCATCCCGAATGTGATCGCCGACGGCGTGGATGGCCTGCTGTGCGAGCCCGGCAATGCGCAGGACCTGGCCGCCAAGCTGGACATGCTGATGGGCAACCCCGCGCTCAGGCAGAATCTCGGAAAGGCCGGCCAGCGCCGGCTGAAGGCGGAGTTCAGCCAGGAGACGTACTTCACGAATGCTGGCGAGTTCTACGGCGACGTACTGAGCCACTAGATGCTGGCGGAAGCACACCCAGTCGTTCGGCAGTTCCTTCGGTTCTGCGCCCTGCCGTACTGTTACCTCCGGCAGGTCGACTGGGAGGAGTGTAGGAAAAGCCGGCGCGAGGTGGCTCTGGACCTGCTACACATCTTCTTCCGTTTGCGCTATTACCCCGACAACTACACTCCCTGTCGCCTGTTCGAGAAGCCGCGGCCGGAATGGGTGTACTACTATGGTTCCAGCTACCACCCGTGGGCGCGGCACCGGCTGCGTCGGGAAGTCCAGCCGAGGACCTGGATCCAGTTCTTCACGGACAAGACGACATCGGAAGCCCACTTCCGGGCGAATGGCGTGCCGATGCCACGCACCTACGCGGTGTTAAATCCGTGCGAGGACTTCCGCCAAGCTGCAGAGAACGCGTTGCGCGTCAGCGGTCATGACCGCCTGATCATGAAGCCCGTCGCCGGAGCCGCAGGCCGCGGGATCTGCCTGCTGATCGGGCGATCGGATGGCGTGTTCGTCGAGACGAGGTCGGAACGAGTACCAATAGCGGCGTTTGCGCTGAAGGAACGGTATCTGGTGCAGGAGATCCTCACGCAGGACGAGCGGGTGGCAGCACTTTACCCGACGTCCGTGAACACGGTCCGCACGCTAACACTGCTGACTAGGACCGACGAAGTGCTCGTCATAAGCGCCGTCATGCGCTTCGGTGTCGGCAGTGCGTTCGTTGACAACTGGAGCGCCGGCGGCGTCGCCATAGGGGTGGAACGCGCGGGCGGGACCCTGATGAAGTTTGCCTACGACAAGCGCGGACGCCGCTACGCTGCGCACCCGACTACGCATGTCAGGTTCGAGGGGTTCCAGGTTCCGTACTGGCGTGAGGTGATCGCGGTCTCCGAGATGGTGCAACGGGCGGTGCCAGCTTACAAAATGGTGGGACTGGATGTGGCCCTGACGCCGGCGGGACCTCGGGTCATCGAGGTCAACGCGAATCCGGATCTCGTCTTCCAGGAGCAGACCGCCGGGCCCCTGCTTCGCGACCCGCAGGTGTTGCAGGAGTTCGCGCGCTATGATTTGCTTACCAACCGATATCAACGGGAACTACTGGCGAGCAGGCCTCAGACGCCAGCATGAAGTCACGGTTGGCGATGGCGTGCGTGGACGCGGAGACCCGAAGGTTGGCGATGCAGGACGGTATCAGCGTGGTGTTTCGCGCCGTCGGCGACATCTGCCCCGGCGACAAGGAGATCCTGGGCCTTGGTGTCTGCAGCGCGACGAGGAAGCATGGGCTGTCATTTCCCTTCGCGGGACTAGCGGGAGTGTTGGACGGCGCGGACATTCTCGTCGGCAACCTCGAAGGGGTCTTGTCGAGGCGCATGGATTCACTCGTGCGTCCGGACATTACTTTCTGCGGTGAGTCCGGCTTCGCGCGCGAGCTTCGGAGGGTGGGATTTACGGCGCTCACGATGGCCAACAACCACGTCTTCGAACACGGTGAGGCGTACTTCACGGAGACCATTGAGCTTCTTGGAGACGCGGGCATCGACGTCCTTGGCCTCCGAGATCCGAGCGGTCAGTTCTACTGCAAGCCCGTCATCTCAACAGTGCGCGGGCTCAGAGTGGGAATCCTAGCCTACAACTGGGTCTCGGTTGATCGTCTCCCAGCGGCTGGCGACTTCATCGCACAGATTCACGACAGCGCTGTCAACTACACCTGGGACAGAGACTCGAAGAGGGATCGGGCTAGACGAATACGGGGGGCCGAATGCAATGCCGACGTGCACGCTGACATACGAAAGCTCAGGCCTTCGGTGGATCACGTCGTCGTCATTCCGCACTGGGGATTCGAGTTCGTTCATCTACCACCGTTCGGCTGCATACTTGAGGGTCGCTCTTTCGTCGAGGCGGGCGCGGACGTCGTCGTGGGAGTGCATCCGCATGTGGTCCAGGGTTACGAGTGTTACTCGCACGGCGCGGTGTTCTACAGTCTCGGGAACTTTCTCTTCGATCAGCGCGACCGGGCCTGTCGACGCGGCATGGTCCTGACTTATGAGCTTGGCGGCCTCGGCCACGGGAAGTGTCGTCTTGACTACACGAGCCAGAGCACCTCATGCCGGCTCGCCAAGGCGGCCCCACGAACTGCCGCACTGGTAACGCGAGTGGTGGCGTCGTCGAGTGCGGCCATCGCCTCGCCCGAGGGCGAGAAGACGCTGGACGATGACAAGGTGTATGCCGCATTCGAGCGGAGATACCGCCTGAGGAAGCTTCGCATCATCGCCACGCACTTCTACCTATCGCTCAGGCACCCGTTTATCGCGCGCGTAGTCATGTCGAAGGTCGAGGGGCTAGCTCAGTTGATCCTTCGGCGACTGCAGGGGGAACGAACGCGATGGTAGCAGTGGCTCCGACTACCACAGGCGTCCGCGTGTGCCACGTGATCTCTGGCGACCTGTGGGCTGGCGCTGCGGTGCAGGTCTACCAAACCGTTTCGGACCTACGGAGACGAGACATCAATGTATCCGTGGCTGTATTGAACGAAGGTCTCCTGGCCGATCGGCTGGACGCCGAAGGCATCGTGTGGAGGCTACTGGACGAGCACCGACTCTCCGGCGTTGGGATCGTGTCTGGGCTGGCACGGTTCATCACGGAGTTCGACCCCAACATCCTGCACGTCCACGCCTACAAGGAGCACATCGTCGCGACCTTCGCTCGCGCTCTTGGCGGCAGACGTGATCTACCGATAGTTCGCACGGTCCACGGCAGCAGACAGATCCCTGCGGGTCTTCCTATCGTAGCGCGCGTCAGGGCGCGTGCGGTCGGAAACGTCGAGCGATGGCTGCTCCGTCGTTCGCTTCTGATCGCAGTTTCAAACGACCTCAAGAGTCAACTGGAGGAAGCGTATCCAAGGGCCAGGGTCGAGCTCGTGAGAAACGGGATCCGGATGCCGGACGGTGCGACACCCGTACGGGGAGTGCGTGCTCGCTGGAAGGTGGCGGAGGACGCATTTTGGGTTGGCTGCGTGGCAAGGCTGGAACCAGTCAAGAATCTTCCGTGCCTCGTTCGGGTCGCAGCCTCTCTCGCTGGCACGATACCGAACCTGAGGGTGTCGATCTTCGGCACGGGGTCCCAAGACAAGTCCCTGAGACACCTGGTGCAGGCGCTCGGCGCCCAGAACGTGGTCACGCTCGAAGGGTTCGATAACGCTATCGGTGTCACAATGGGGGCATTCGACTGCTTTGTGCTCACCTCGTGGCATGAAGGGCTGCCCATGAGCATGCTTGAGGCCATGGCACGTGGGGTGCCAGTAGTGGGCAGCCGTGTGGGCGGGATGCGAGAACTGGTCACTCCCGGCGAGACCGGAATGCTGTTCGAATCGGACAACGACGTGGAACTGGCAGCGTGCTTGAGGTCCGTCCATCAAGCGAGGGGGGCTGCACGGCAGATGGGAACGGCCGGCCGACGGCTTGTTGCGGGATCTTATGCCATCGAGGTAACCAACGCCGCCCTGTTAGACGTGTACAAGGCGGTGGTGGAGTGCCGACGGCAACCGGAACCGCGCGTGGGGAGGGTTGCACACTCATGAACCACTGGGCGGCAAAGCATCTCGCTTACCTTCCCGTTCGGCGCTTTCAGGGCGCGGACGTTTGCAGGTACCTCCGCGAGCTTGAGGCGAACCAGTACCTCGATGCGACCGAACTGGAGACGGTACGCGATCAGAAGATCCGTTCGCTAGTCGTGCATGCCTACCGCCGCGTCCCGTTCTACCGACAGTGGTTCGACGACGCTGGCATCGCGCCTGAGTCCATCCGCGGGTACCAGGACCTGCCGCAGATTCCGGTACTTTCGAAGCGTACAATCCTCGAACGAGAGGGCGATCTTCTGGCGTTACCCTGGGAAGGCAGGACGTTTCAGCGGACGACGAGCGGCTCAACCGGGATGACCCTGCACTTCCGCAAGGAAACCGAGGCGCTGGCTCGGAACGACGCGGTCATGTTCCGGTGCTACGGGTGGTACGGCGTCGAAATTGGCAGCCGCCAAGTGAGGTTCTGGGGCGTGCCGGTCGCGCGGTCCCTCCGGATTCGGGAGAGATTGAAGGACTTCGTGGCGAATCGAATCAGGGTTTCGGCGTTCGAGCTCTCGGCTTCGAAGTGCGCGGCGGAACATAAGAGGATTACCCGGTTCGGGCCGGATTATCTCTACGGCTACACAAGCGCCATCTACGGATTTGCGGTCATTTGTGCGGACCTCGGCCTGCCGCTCGCGAGATGGCCACTGAAAGCGGTCATCTGTACGGCTGAGAAGATGTACCCCACCATCGTTCGGTGCTTGAGAAGGCGTTTTCCTGCCCCGTGGTCGATGAGTACAGGATCGAGTGAGAACGGCGTGATTGCCTTCCAGTGCCGCCTGGGCGCGATGCACATGATGAGCGATCACTTGGCGGTGGAGTTCGTGGACGATGCAGGGAAGCCGCGGGCGCCGGGAGAGCGCGGCCGGGTCGTCGTTACGGATCTGTCGTCGTACGCCATGCCGCTGATCAGATACGACATTGGGGACATCGGCGCGGCTTCGGAGGCCAGGTGCACGTGTGGGGTTACCCTGCCGCTAATGGAGATTGTCGAAGGACGAAAGGAGGACTTCATCAGGACCGAATCTGGGACGCTCGTGCACGCGGCGTACCTCTGCTACACGCTGAAGGACGATGCAGTTAGAGAGTTCAAGATGTACCAGAGACGCAGGGACGCCTTCCTCGTGCAGATCGTGAAGTCACCGACGTTTGGCCAAGAGTCGGAAGAGGTCCTGAAGGCCAGGCTGCGGACGGCCCTCGGACGGCGAATTGAGATCGACTTCGAATACCTGACGTCGATTCCCAGAGAAGCCTCGGGGAAACTCCGGTACTTCGTGTCTGAAATCGATGACGGGCGGCAAACGGCGGATCGGGATGGACGGCCCGGATCGGCCGCTTCGTCGTGAGGGGGAGATGACCAACTGGGAACGGACGCCTTCAGATGCCTCCTCCAAAGCGGATGCCGCGCCCGACCGGCCTTCATTCGTCAACGGGGCGGACGACCGCGGGACCACGCTCACGCCAGGCGACCGGGGAGTAGGTGCAAACAGACCGAAGGTACTGCTCACATTCTTCGTGCTCTATCTCATCTTCGACTACGCCAGACCGCAGGATCTGGTTCCCGCCCTTGGTGTGATCCGACCGGCCGCCATCGCCACGGCTCTGCTCGCCGTCGCGTACCTCGCACAACCGAGCCGGTGGGTACGGGGGAACGGACAGTACCACGCGATCTGGGCATTCGTCATTCTGCTGGTGGCCTGGGTGCCGTTCGCGATGAACAACTTCTTTGCATACCAGACCGCCTACGGAATGCTTCTGCTGCTACCGTTCGTACTGTCGGCGCCGGTTTGCCTGGACTCCGTGCCCGCGATAAGAGGAACGCTTACATTCTGTGTGCTCCTCATGGCGTACCAAGCCGGGTGGGCTGCCACCCATGGTGGACGGGGGACGGGCGCCACCCTATATGACGAGAATGACGTGGCGCTCTATATCAACACTTTTCTTCCGTTCGCGTACTTCTTGTTTCGCGCTGAGCGGCGGGTGCTCTGGAAGGTCTTCTATGGCACCGCCATGGTTGTCGGCGTTGTCGGCGTCGTCTCGACGATGTCGCGGGGCGGGTTCATCGGCCTGATCGCGATGGGCGCCGCTGTATGGCTCCTCAGCGAGAAGAAGATCCGGGCTTTGGTTCTAATCGGCCTGGTGGCATGGAGCCTCGCGACGTTCGCGGGTGAGAAGGTACTGGGAGCGTATGTCCACGGCTGACGATGCCGAGACTGGCACGGGCAGAGCGCGGGTAGAGATGTGGAAGTCATCGTGGGCGATGTTCCTCAAGAATCCCGTTGGCGTGGGGGGGGGAATTTTCCGGTGCGGTTTCCAGAGTACCAGACCGACTGGTTCTGGCACGGAGAGTGGGGCCGACCAGCACATTCAGTTTGGTTCACGCTGATGCCCGAGTTGGGAGTTCCGGGCGTTCTCGTTTACGGCATGCTCCTCTACTTCAACCTCAGAGACTCGGTGCGGCTGAGGAAGCTCGCACGATCCATCGGCGGTGAGGACGGTCGGCTCTTTGTGGCGCTGGGTTCGGGGTTCTTAGCCTCGTTTGTCGGATTCTTCGCGTCGGGGACGTTCCTGAGCGTCCTGTACCTATCCACACTACTGGTACCTCACCGGCCTCGTCGTTGCGGTCTACACGCAGGCTGCGTCGGTGGGCAAGCTCCTGGCGGTCCGGGAGACCCTATGAAGCCGCAGGCCATGGAGCCGCCGGCCAGCGAAGTGTGTCCAGCTGCGGCGGACGGCGCGCGTGACGGCAGCCGCACACTCAAGATCCTGATGGTGTGTTACTACTACCCGCCACTCGTGGATGTCGGGAGCAAGAGAAGCGTCGCTTTCTCCAAATACTTCAAGAAGCACGGCTGGCTTCCCTGGGTTCTCAGCGTCAAGAATCCGGACAGGCACTACTGCTTGGTCGGCCAAGATGCGCCTCCGGAGGGTATCCCGACGCGGTACTCCTACTCGATCGTGAACGTGTCCTGGATCTTTGGGAAGCTGAACGGCGCTCTGGCGAGGTTGCTTAAACTCGTTGGAATCCGAGTCGCAGGCAACGTCTTTCACGACCTCTTCTGCTATCCGGATCGCTTTCTGGGGTGGGTTCCGCTTACGACGCTGGCCGCTGCGAGAATGGTCCGGGTGCTGGGGATAGACGTTATCTACGTATCTTGCAGCCCCTTCAGCAGCGCGCTCGTCGGTGTCCTTCTCAAGAAGATCACGAAGAGGGCGCTGGTTCTGGACTTTCGCGATCCGTACCTCGCCTCAGTCGCGTCGCACGTCGCAATGTCACGGATTCGAGCGAGGATCGAGGGGTGGTTCGAGAGACGGTTCGTTCGGAACGCCGACGTGTTTCTCGTCACGTCGGAGGAAACCCGCGCGCAGTATCTCAAGACGTATCCCGAGATTGCGACCAAGACGTTCACCATTTATAACGGGTTCGATCCTCCGGTCGCAGCGAACGACTTGGTCGGGAAGTTCGAGAAGTTCACCATCATCTATACAGGTCAGTTCTACATCTTCGGTCCAACGCGCGCGGTGCAGAACGACCAGTTCTTTGGTGCCCTCGAACAACTGAAATCCGCGGGGGACATCTCCGCGGAGAACTTCCAGTTCATTTTTTTTGGCGATGAGTACCGGTTCATCGCCGACACCGCTCAAGCCTACGGCGTCAGCGACTTGGTATTCGCCCGCCCGCGAGTGGCCTACGGGGAAGTGCTCCAAAGCGTTCGGCGGTCGCACCTCATGCTCCTGCGAACGATCAGGCTCCGGATCAGTACCAAGCTGTTTGAGGGAATCCCACTTAACGTGCCCTTCCTGGCGACGATTCCGCACGGCGAGTCAGAGGATCTGATCAAACGGTACAGTCCCGGCTCGTACGTGATTGCCGAGGAAGGTTCCCACCTTGACGTTGCGGAGGCTGTTAGGGACGCGATGGCTAGGTGGCGGCGGAACGAGATGCCGGCCAACCACGTCGAGGAGTTCCTGGCGCACTTTACACGAGAGAAACTGGCACAGAAGGTAATGCGGATCGTCGAGAGCAGGCTGCGCTCCGCGTGCGGCTCGGAGGGGCCGTCCCAGGGGAGGGGAGGAGGCTGCCCGACCGATGAGAATGGGGAGCATCCCTCCGTCTCGGGCTGCCATGGCGGGCGGTAACGTCGTCGACGCTTTAAGCGGGGCCCGCTTGCATGAATGCGGCGACCGCCGGAGAGGACGAGGTGGCTAGCAACGCGCGATTGTGGATCACCTGGGAGAGACAACGCCGATCTTTCGAACTTGCTCGGGCGTTCGGCTGTGAACTCGCGGTGTTCGACTCCGGCGGAATCCTGGGGCGTTACCTAGGCTTGGCCGCAAAGACGATCCTCCTCGTGCTTAGACGACGGCCGTCGGTCTTGTTCGTTCAAAACCCATCGATGATTCTTGCCACCGTCGCCTGCCTGATTGGCCCATTGCTCGGCGTTCCTGTTGTGGTAGACCGTCACACGACGTTTCTTATCGGGAAGGATGTCCGGGCTTCCTTCCGTCGACGCGTGTTCTGGATGCTGCACTTGTTTACGCTGCGGCGCGCGGCGCTCACAATCGTGACGAACGCGACCCTTGCGGACATGGTGCGCGCTGCCGGTGGCACCCCCGTCGTGCTGCCTGACCGAATACCTTCGCTGCGCCCGGTCTCAGACTATCAGACGGTCGGCGCACCTTGCGTCGTGTGTCCGGCGTCGTACGGCGAAGACGAGCCAGTCGAGACGATCTTGGAAGCCTGCCGGCAGCTGCCACCGGGAACACACATCTACATCACGGGGAACTTCCGCAAGTACGATCCGAGCCTGCCACGCCGGGCTCCCGCCAACGTGACTTTCACTGGCTTCCTTTCCGAACAGGACTACACGGACCTGCTCTTCGCGGCGGATGCGGTGCTCGCACTGACGACAGCGGAATGCTGCATGCTCTGCGCTTGCTACGAAGCCCTCGCGGCCGAGAAAGCCCTCATCACTTCCGACCTCGCAGCCCTCCATGACTACTTCCACCGGGCGGTATTCGTCCGAAACACACCGGAGTCGATCGCACGAGGTATAGCAAGAGTCACTGCGAACCGGGAGCGGTGTACGGCAGAAAGCCGGGTCATGTTGAGGGAACTCTCTACGAAGTGGGAAGGCCTTTACCGCAGCGTGTCAGAGGCGGTCGACGCTCTGCGCTAGGCAAATTGGAGCGCGTCTGCCAAGCTGCTAACCGGTCCAGGGCATATGGCGGTGCTCGGGTAGCGTCAATAGGTCAGTCTCTGGGTGAGATCTGACGAGAATGTCTGTCGGTGACGTGCGTTGTGATATTGAAAAGGCCCTTGCGCCGACGGCAGAAGGAGGTGTCACTCAACCTTCCTTGCCCGCGACGAAAGACGGGATCCGGTCCAACCGCTGTAGGCACCGGTCTTCTGGTGGCGTACAAGCAACTCTCCGTTTGTGCTTTCGATGACACCTGCGATCCGCCGATTCTGCAGATACCGGCCTTCAAGCGTTCCAGGTGTGCGTCTTCACGTCAGAGGCCAATAGAGTCGACAATCGAGCTGTTGCTGCAGCCCGTGCGGGCTGTCGGGATTGCAATGGAGATCATCGTGGTGAACGTTGGAGGAAGACGGGTTTGGGTTTGAGCCAGAGATTACGGCGAAAACTGACCGCGCGTGGCTGGCGGGTCTACGAAGTGGGCATTTCCTACGCCGGCCGCAATTAGAAGAAGGGAAAGAAGATCCGCTGGCGTGACCGTTTCCGCGCTCTCTTCTGTATCGTGAAGTACAACGTCCTGGCTTGAGGCACAAGGGCGAGATGACCGGGATTGCCCAAGAACGGCCTCGGCGTACTTTGACTGTGGCCGACCGTTGGCTGCCGACCGACAAGCGCGCCCGTTCCGGCGAAGCCTTACCCTGGAGACGATGAATGCCGGTGAGGCCAGGCCCCCGAGACGTTTGGTCTGCCATAATTCGACACGCGCGTTCGAATTCTTCCGGCGCGTGTGCGCTCGGTGCTCTGACAATGGGCGTTCTGCTCTTTCCCGTTCTGACCTCGCCCATTCTGCCGACGACCGACGGGCCCAGCCACCTGTACAATGTAGCGGTTGCCGAGGCCGTCGCCCATGGTGCTGCACCCTACGCTCAGTACCATGAGCTCGGTCCTGCCGTAGGCGCCAACCGCACCGCGTCAGGCCTGCTGCAGGCGCTCCATGCCCTGCTCCCGTGGCGTACGGCGGAAAAGACGCTCGTCGGATTCATCATTCTGGCGACATTCTCATTGTGCGTAGCGCTCCTTGCCACCGACTCAGCTGCGCGGGCATTCGCGATCGTCGTCGCTGCGTGGATTTCCCAGAACTGGTTCCTTTGGTCAGGCTTCTACGATTTTGCACTATCGATCGCTCTGTTTTCTCTTCTAAGTCTCATCGTGCATCGGGTCTCCGGCAGCATGCGGGTCGGGCTGTCTGTCACGCTGCTCGTGGCACTGTTCCCGACCCATCTGTTCACGTTCGCGGTAGGGGTTGCGCTGGTTTGCTGGGTGCTGGTTGGCGACCTCGTTGAAAGACGCCACCGGATTAGCGCGGTCGTCGGTATCGCCGCCTGCGTCGCCCTGCTGATCCTCGCACGACAGGCCGGAGGTTTGGGCGGTGCGGCGATTGGGTGGGACGGGAAGTGGAAAGCGCTCATCGGCGCGTTGCTCGGGGATGTCATCGTCTCAGTGCATCTCTTCGAGTTCGTAGCGGGCATGGTGTTGATGGGCGTGCTCTGGCTTTGCGTCAGCGGCGTGGTCTACCGTTCCTTCCTTCTGAGGCGCATCCCGTGGGGAACGACGTCGGCGGCTGCAGCGGCACTACTGTTGTTCTCGCTCGTCTCACCGGAGTCCTTTCACGAGGGCTCGTACATCGGCGCGCGCCTGAGGGCGCTGGCGCTGGTGTGCATGCTTCCATCAGTCGGCGAGGAGATCTTGCGGATTCCGCGAACCGCCAGGGCGGTCGCAACTACTGTCCTTATGACGGCGCTGGTGGTGCACGCCGGTGCACTAACCGCGCGGTCCCGCCAGGTCGCGCGCGACATGTCGGCGATGGAATGGGCGTTACGCGATGCGGGAGCACGCCCCGGGTCGTTCGTTACGTCGGTCCTTAATGACAACGAGCGCGGACTCCTCCGAATCTCGGCGTATCTCCATCTCGTCGACCGGGTAGCACTCGAAAACGGCTACGTCGAAATAGACAATTACGAATCCAGGCAGGCGATCTTCCGAGTCAAGTGGCGAGTCGATCCCGGCGTGCTGGAGTTTCGCTCTATGGGGAAGCGTGGCTGGGCAGTGTCGGCGCGTTGCGCTGCTGTCGGTGCGCGCTCCGTTTTCGTGGTCCACGAGCGAGAGCGACCTCTCACGTCGATGAGTGGGTGTCTCATCGCTACTGTGCCCATTGTGGCCGGTGATTTCGGTGTGACCGAACTTCGGCTGCCTCGCTGAGGCCTGGCCGGGCTGTCCGGATTGCAGAGAGCACGCCGGCGCCTGGCGAAAAGGCGCTCTCATCTGATCGAAGCTCTAGGCGGGCGCTAGTTCTGCCGCAGCTGATCGCGTGGATAGGACCGGCGCCGAGGAGTCCGGCCAACCACCTACGAGACCGTGAGATCCTCGGCGCTCAGTCCTGGAACCTCGGGCTAGCAGTCCGTGGCTAGTGTCGCCTCAACGGCGAGGTCCGACAGCCGTGGCGGAAACCACGACGTGGACGGCGTGGTCGGCGTCACGGCTTCGATGACACCCGCAAGGACACGGTGCCAGGCGCGCCACGTGCCCGTGGTAACGCACAGCGCCGCCAGGAGCGCGGCCGATGCCGCCCCCTGCAAGCGCCGCGGCTTGCCGACGCCGACCAGGGTGCGCATCAAGAGGCCGAGATTGAAGCCGGCCGCGTGCACGATGAGTCGTTTGAAGATGTTCTGATGGCCCCGCAGGTGCGTCCGCCGCATGCCGCCCGTCTCGTACAGGTGCGCGGTGGGCCGCTCGAGCAGTTCGCCGCGCCGTCGCAGCAGCCGCTTGCCGCGGGCCCCGCGAATGCGGCGCCGGTTGCGGTACACGGCGGTCTTGGCCTCGGGAGCCTCCGCCCACTGGCGCCGTCCGCGGTCCGGTTCCGACACGTACGTCCGAATATTCAGGGCGCGGAGATCGGTCATCGTCTCGTTGCTGTGGTAGCCCTTGTCGGCGACGACTTCCACCATCGCCGTGGCCGGATTGTCGGGCGGTCGCACCGCTTCGATCTGTTCGGCCGCGGAGATCAGCGTGTCCTGGAGACTGGTCGTGTCACCGACATCCGGCCCCTGCAGCGTCACCGTGACCAGGGCACCCGTGTCGAGGTCCACGACATGTTCCGCCTTGTGGGCGAGATGCGTCCGACCGTCCTTCATCTTCGTGATCCGCGCATCCGGATCCGACGGGCTCGTCCACGCCTTGTTTGCGCCCGTCTTCTTCCGCTTGCGATCGCATCGCGCGAGCGCCTCCCGGGTGGGCGTCTTGATCCCCGACGCGTCAGCGAGTTTCGTGAGGAAGGCGACGTAGCCTTCGCCTGTGTCCCGACGCACTATGCTGCGCATGGCCGCGTTCGCTTCCAACGTGGTCGCATCGATGCCGACCGTCTCGCCGCGCAGCAGCTTCGCGTCCACCAGCCGCTCCTGCACCCAGGTGAAGACCGCGCGGTGCGTCTCGACGTCGATCAGTCGGCGTGTCCGGGAAATCGTCGAGTGATCCGGCGACGCGTCCTCAAGCCCCAGGCCCAAGAACATCCGCACCGCCAACGAGTCGGCCGCACGCCACGCGATGCCACGCTCCGAGTCGAGCCCCTCGAAATAGCCGACGAGGAGGAGGCGGAAGTACCGACCGGGCGGCAGACTCGGACGTCCCATCACTGGCGCATAGAAACGCGTGCACTGCCCTTCCGTGAACCGATCGAAATGGGCGGCGTCCAACACCTGATTCAACCGCGCGTAGAAGGGATGCCCGGGCGATCGCGGCAAGTCCGACGTCGCGATCCACAGCGGCGGTTGTTCGCTCTCTCGTGTGCCCATCGCCATGCCTGGGAGTCTATCGAAGCTGATCCGTTCTGGCGATCGATCGAAAACGATGAGCGACTCGCCGCGTATCCGTGGAACCACGGACTACTGGTTGCTGGTTGACCAGCCCGTCACACTTTCACCACGGGCTGCTAGTCGTCCCCCGCCGGCGGTTCGATGGCAAGAAGTACCGGAATCCGTATACTCCAGCCAGCGCGCACGCGAACAGCGCGTGACTGCTGGAAACGTCGTCGTGGATCATCATCCGGTTCAACCGAAGTGGACCTGCAGAGCGCTCAAGGGATCCACCATCAGTAGTGACTGCATACTGGTAGCCAGCCTCGGCGACAACTCGAATGATGTCCGCGTTGTACGCCCCGTTTGGATAGCAGAAGGCCACGACGGGGCGCCCGAGTCTAGATGCCAGTTCACTGCGGGAGTCGGTGATCTCGCGGCGAGCGTCGGGTAGCGGGACGCTCGTCAGGATGACGTGGTTCGCAGTATGTGATCCAAACGACATGCCGTGTTCGGCCATCTCTCGGGCCTCGTTCCACGTCAACCATGGTGGCTCTTGGTGCAGGACGGCATTGAAGGTCTGAAAGCACTCATCGACGCGGCTCATCACCCTGGTCAACACGTCGAGCTCCAGACGTTTGAGACGACGCAGGACCATCTCAGCCGTGTCAAACCGATCACCTGGCGCGATGCGGACACCGGAAGGCGTGCCGACGTGGTCTCGCCATGCGGCCTCGAACGCCGCGGAGAAGGCTATCGGTGACGCCCTGTGAATGTAGAAGCAGATGCGGTCCGGCCAGGGCCACCGCCCGCTTCCCACTAGGTTCGTGGCCACAAAGACGGTGGCGGGAAGTCCGTGTTCCCGGAGGATCGGGAACGCGGTCGTATAGGTGTCCCTCCAGCCGTCGTCAAAGGTGATCGCGCACGCATTCCCGCCCTTCAGGGAAACGAGCTCGTCTAGCGGCACTACCCTGTATCGGGCCTGCAGGTAGCGCATCTGCATGCGGAATGATTCCCCTGTAACGTACATGCCCGGCTGGACGAAGGACCTGTCTTCGTCGGCCCGGGGGATCACCCGATGGTAGGCAAGAACGAACCGGTGTCCGGATGCTTCACGGTCGACGAAGCGGAGAGCGCCAGCACCGTACAGGAGCCACGCACACGCTTTCCACGTCAACCGTTTCGAGGCAGACAGCATTCTTCCGGCTCCCCCCAAGCGGCCGGCTGGGTGGTGAACCTAGCGTTCACCGTGGCATCGGTTGTCCGGGCCGCAGCGAGGCTAGGGGAGACGATTTCGCTATTGTAACCCGGTTCCCAGAATCGTCGGCCGGCGGAGGCTTGCGCGGGATTCGCGCCGGTTTCCGCTCTGATCTGGGGGCCTTCCCGGCGCAGCGGAACGTCAATGCTTGGTCCGCTCCTTGCATCAATGCGGCCGAGCGTTGAAGGTTGTATGTGATTTGCCGATCATCTTGACAAGGGTGGATCGGGTTTGTGGATCCGCTGCCGCGAGCTGGGGAGCAGCGCGACAGACGCGACAGCTTTGGGGGGCGTGTGCGTAGAGAATCTGCGATTATCACCATTGCTCTAGCCGTCATCCTGGCAACCAGCGCTAGGGCGTCCGCCGGGGACCACTACGTATCGCCGACGGGAAGCGCCGCTTGGTCGGCGTGCGTGAGTTCTGGGATCCAGTGCTCACCTGCCACGGCCTTCGCCAACGCGACAGCTGGCGACACGGTCTACTTCCGGTCGGGAACGTACTATCCGGCGGCCTCAACTGGCAACTCCCCTTCGATTCCGGCCTACAGTCCGGCGAACAGCGGGACCGCGGCCAATCCGATCATTTTTCAAGCGTACCCCGGCGAAGCCGTCACGATCAGCGCCCACGCCAGCACGCAAGTCAACGGGCAGTTAATGGACGACTGCTTCGGCGTGGTCAGCCACGACTACATCATCTTCGACGGGTTCAATCTGGTTGGGAACAATGGATCGTACCTGGGCCGGGCCTATATGTGGCACTCGACCGGGTCGGTCTTTCGGAACCTGACCATCAACGGTGGCGCGACGGTTCAGACCTCGCTCGACAACTGCGACTGCATCCGCATCGAGTACTGCAGCAACTATGCGGTGCGCAACTGCAAGATCCACAGCTTTCATGAGGCGACACATCACGGCAACACGGCCGGGATCAAGCTCTATCACAACAAGCATTCCTCCGGGCTGCTGTTCGGGTACCCGGATGTCTATGGCGTCGGTGTCCTGGAGAACCTTGAAATCTACGACGGCGATGCCGCGATCTTCGTCAAGAGTTCGACAGACGACCTGACGATCCGGAACTCCTTCATTCACGACTCGGACGTGGCCATTCTCGCCACTCCTGACGATCCGGGGGACGGCAGCGATGTGATGGAGAGCGATAGGGGGGCCGTCTACAACAACCTGATCGTCAACTCCAGCGCCTTGAACTACCACCAGGGCTTCAACTCGTACAACGGCAACGTGCCAAAGCACGGCAACGATTGGGTGCTGTACAACAACACCCTCTACAACACGGGGCAGGCGTTCAGTTTCTCCCCTGCCGACTCCGGCCACGGCTGGACGTTCTACAACAACATCTCGCAGAACCAGTCAGCGACCTACGATTTCAGCGGCCAGAACGTGGATGCGACCTGCGTGTCTCGGATCGCGGCCGAGGATCACAACCAGTGGGGGACCGGGGCGATTGGGTTCGAGTACGGCCGGAACTCCGGGTACCACCGCTACAACTCCTTGGCAGCGTGGCAGGCAACGAACTGGTTGGATGGAGGTGGCAGTCCGGGCCGAGGTGACTTGGCGTCGGACCCTCTGTTCGCGAATCCGTCGGGCACCCTAACCCAGAAGGCCGATTTCGTGCTTGCCTCGAACTCGCCCAGCCGGGGCACCGGTCGGAACGGGACCGACATGGGGGCCCTTAATATCCTGACCACTGTGGGCTACGTCGCGGTATCGCTCGACGGCCCGGCTGCGCCGAAAAACGTTGTGGTCAGCGTTGTCAAGCGACCCTGATTGGCGTTCATCTGTATTCCGGGTTGGGAACTTGCGCTGGCCAGTGATGGGACTAACGCGGGCGTTGGCCGAGCACCACTTGTCCAGGGCGATGTTCCGTCGACTGTTGGAATTCAGCGGCGGCTCACGTGACGACTATGCGACCTGGCGACCGGCTTCCGCCGGGACCAGGCCGACTTGACGGTCGCGAGCCCGCCGGGCGTTGACCAGCGAGGCGCCGAGTCATGACGTCAGACTTTTCTTACCACTTGAGAGACACGACCTTGCCAATCTGAGCGCGTCGGCTATGAGCGCTTGGCGGAGTGCTACTAAGCTAGCGTTGGTGTCGAGCGCAAGACACAATACGTAGATCAGGGCTCCGGTGGCTGAGATGGCAGCCAAGTGCAGGAAGGTCCTCGCCGGGAGTAGGAAGGCCAGCAGTTCTGTGAGCGCCGCCATGCAGGCGGTAGCCTTCGCTGCAGGCCAGCATGCGTGGATGACGTCGGCCCACGACAGGTCCACTGCGGATACGGCCACGTGGAGCCCCAAGGCGACGAAGAGGACACTGAATAGGAGAAACGCCAGCGCGACGCCTGTCGGACCTCTACCCGCAAGCAGAGCACAGAGTACCACGAAGACGCATCCTGCGCCAAGGTAACGAAGCGTGTAGGCCCTGTACTTGCCAACCGCGACGTTCACGGCAACCACGAGGCTCCCAATGGCCCTGACCGAGAAGCTGACCGCGATGATCTGCAGAGGCACGACCATTGGCGCCCACTTCTGGCCCAGCAGGCTCAACACGAAGTACGGCGCGACAACGCACAATCCCGTGTAGATCGGAAATGCGAGCGCTGTTTCTGTGGTCAGAGCCTTCCCGAACAGGTCCTGCAGTTCCCGCCTGTCGCGTTGTCGCTGACTGAACGACGTGAAGAGCACCGCGTTAAGGCTGGAAACGAGCGAGTCGTGCGGAATGGTAGCGAGGCTCACCGCCTTGTCATAATAGCCGAGCGCCGTCAACCCAGCTAGACGTCCGAGTATCACCTTGTCGACATGGGCGACGGCGAATTCCAACTGGGTCTTGAAGACGTTCCAGAATCCGAACGGCAGGATCCGCTTCATCGCCGCGTGTCTGTAGAGAACGAGGGGCACCCATCGCTGCCTTACGCATAGGACTGCCGTAGATACGACCATCGGTATCAACTGCCCAAGCGCGAGCGCCCAGTATCGGAATCGTGCGAGGGCAAGGACCAGGGTCAACAGGCTCATGGAGACTGCCGAGGCTGCGTCAACTACGGAGAGAGTCTTGAAATCGAGGTCCCGTCGGAGTATCGCTCGCGGCACGGCAGAGAACGACGTGATAACGAACACGCTGCTCATGACGATGACGACGTTCTCGCACTCGGCGGACCTAAAGAATGCCGCGATGAAGCGGGCTGACAGACCAAACAGCAGCGCCAGGGCCGTCGACGCCGCTAGGTTGAACGTGAATATGGACTGCAGCGTGTCCTTGTCTCGTATTTGCCGCTGCACGACCGCCGGGCTGAAGCCGAAGTCCGTTAAGAGATTGGCGAAACCTATCAGCATCATGGCGACACCCATGACGCCGTAGTCGCTCGGTACGAGGATCCGGGCCACCACAATTGAGATTACGAACACGGCTGGCTGTACCTGTGAACTTCGCCAGCATGTTCCAGTAGAGAGCCGATCGGATGGTCTGGTTCCTCTTGTTCATTGCGTGTGCAGCGGCGATTCCGCCGGGCCTATCGTTCACCTCAGGAGGGCATCACTCTTCCTCCTAGCATCGACCCAGCTGACTCGCGACGTAGGTTCTACTGTCCCGCCAGCGCGCTGCGCCGATCGGTCGATCCTTGCGAGGGTCCCGGCAGTGATCCTGGGCCGCCTACACGGCTTGAAGTCGGTGTCGTTCGCAGCGATGCTCTGCCAGTTCGCCTGCCGGCAGACGGCAATGCCACAGCACAACTCCTGACGCAAGCGCTTTCTCGTCGGCACGACAGAGTCTTCTCCTCGCCTCACCCGCCGTCTCAGCTACGAGTGACCTTGCGGGTGAAACACTCGGTTCGGGGAACCCGGAAGCTGCTCGAATCGGAAGCCGAGGCTGTTGAGCTCCTTCTCGACGCCTGCGTCGTTGCCTTCAACAATGAGGATCGGCCTGTCACTCGTCAGGACCCCTCGGAGGCCCAGCAGAGCGGGGAGCTCGTGCCCCTCGACGTCTAGCTTGATCAGAGCGATTCGATGTGGGAGGTCCAGGGAGTCCAGGGCTATTGCCAAGGCCGAGATTCCGTCCACTCCGTCAGATGTGATACTGGCCATGTAGTAGTTGCTAAGGCCCGTCGAGAGCCGCGGCAGGCTCATCGTGACAGTCCGAGAGGCGTCCGAGGCAGCCATGTTCAGCAGCGTGACATTCTCGAACGGGAACCTCGCGACATTGGCGGCGAGTAATTCGAAGGTTCGGGGCACCGGTTCAACGGCGATCACTCGTCCGCGCGGCCCGACAAGCTGCGAGAGCGCACACGTGTAGTGGCCGATGTTGGCTCCGATGTCAAGGACCCAGTCTCCCGGCCCGACCCAGTCGGCTAGTCTATCAGCCTCCGGCTCGTCTGAGGAGAACGTTCCCCTGTTGATCGCACGCGCGTGATGAAGCCGTTTCAGCGTCTGTTGCCACGGAGGTGGTAGCCGGCCGGCGATCCACTTCAGCGTGTGTTGCATCGTGTCTGCCTCCACGGTCCTGACTGACTCGGCCGAGCCGGGTCTGACCCGTGTCGCTTCGCCGATTGGGCCCGTCGGTACCGAGTGGAACGCCATAACGAGAAGGCCAGGCGACTACCGTCGACGGTGTCGAGCAACTGCCCGCTCGACGGTGCTCCGCGTCAATGACAGTAGATTTGGCGTCGAAATCCACATACGGACGCTTCGGCCGCGTTGCCTCGTCATGGGATATGCTGGCGACACGTCCGTGCAACTGGGGCTCGGATGTGGTCAAGATGCCGCCCGCGGACTCTCCGCACGCCTTTCGCAGGTCCCGAGCGCTACCGCGAGCGCTCTCGCCACGGCCCGGACGTGCGGCTCCAGGAAGATCGTGTTGTGATCACCCGTAACCTCGACGGTCGTCACGCCGCCAAGAGCAACTGGCGCCCAGCCCATTGTGTTGTCTTCGTATACCTCGGGCTCCGCTGTCTCGGCCTTGAACAACAGCAACTTGCCCTGGTAGGCGCGCGGCGCGAACGTTCTCGCGGCCTGAAGACTTGCATTCCTGACACGGACGAGAATCTGCGTGAGTTCTGGATCGCCTTCGACGAACGGCATGTCGCGAAGATCCGGGAATTGGGTGGCCTTGGCTCCGACTGCGACGCCGATGAGCTCTACGACCAGACGCAACGCGGTCTTCATGCGCGACAGAAGCTCCCTTAGTTGCGCTGCCAGAGACAGCGATCCGAGACCTCGAACGTGATGTCTGGTCCGCTTGAGGAAATAGCGGAGATTCTCAGCCAGCATCCGATGCACTGGGAGTGAGCGGGCGTAGGCCGAGTTGCGGGTCTCGATCAAAGCAAGAAGGTGGACCGACTCACCGGCCGCCTGCAACTGCCGGGCGATCTCGAACGCCACCAGCCCGCCGTAGCACCCGCCGCCGATGTGATAGGGCCCGGACGATTGGATACGCCGAATCTGCTGCACGTAGCAGCGGGCCGTGTCCTCGACAGTGGTGAACGGCTCGGACCCGTCGAGCCCCTTGGCCTGCAGGCAGTAGAATGGCACGTCGTCTGGCATGGCCAACGCGAGCGGCCGAAGACTCAGAATGTTGCCGCCGGCGCCCGGCACGCAGAAGAAGGGCAGGTGTCCCTCGCGTCCTTCGCGAAGCTTGACGACAATGTCCACAGGCTCGCCAGCGCGCCCGACGATCTTGGCGAATTCCGCTACCGATGGAGCCTGGAGCAGCTGAGCTAGCGACGGCCGTATTCCAGGGAACATCGTCAGGATCTTCGACAGCAGAGCCACGGAAAGGAGAGAATCTCCGCCCAAATCGAAGAAGCTGTCGTCGATGCCCACGTGCTCGAGACCTAGTGTGTCCGCCCAGATGCCCGCCAACGCAAACTCAACCGGGTTCCGCGGCGCCCTATACGATTCGACGTTGACCATTGACTGGTCTGTCGGTGACGGTAGGGCTGCACGATCGACCTTCCGGTTCGGCGTCAGCGGAATGGCGTCGATCGCAATGAAGAAGGCCGGCACCATGTACCCCGGAAGGGTCCGGCGCAGCTGTTCTCTTAGACTGGTCGGTTCGAACTTGGCACCCGCCTTCGGGACCACGTAAGCGATGAGGCGCTTCTCGTGTCGCTCGTCCTCGCGGGCGACCACCACGCCTTGCGCAACGCCTTCGCATTCGAACAGCCGTGCCTCGATCTCGCCCAGTTCGATGCGGAAACCACGGATCTTGACTTGGTGGTCCGTGCGCCCCAGACACTCGATGGTCCCGTCCGCACGGAAGCGGGCGAGATCGCCGGTTCTGTATATGCGCCCCCCGGGCTGGCCGCAGAAGGGATCCGGCACGAATCTCTCGGCCGTGAGTTCTGGCCGGTTGAGATAGCCTACGGCGACACCCTCGCCCCCGATATACAGTTCTCCTGAAATGCCAACTGGGACGGGTTGGAGGTGTCGATCCAGCACGTAGCAGGTCGTGTTCGCGATCGGGCGTCCGATCGGGATGGGTCCGGTCGTGTCATCGACGAGTTGCGCGGTGGACCAAATCGTCGTCTCGGTAGGCCCGTAGTAGTTCCACAACCGGGCCACGTGCGGCCGGAGTCTCGCGGCCAGCTCTTGGGGTAGAGCTTCGCCACCCGACACCGCCTGCAGCGTGCTGCACCCCTTCCATCCCGTGTCGAGCAGCAGCCGCCACGTCACCGGTGTGACCTGCAGGAAAGTGATCCCGGTACTGTTCAATCAGCGACGCAAGCCCGGCTCCATCCATTGCCGCGCCCCGACTGGTCACGACGATTCTCGCCCCGACCAGGAGTGGGAGCCACATATCGACACCCGCGATGTCGAACGACAGCGTCGTGACAGCGAGCAGCCGGTCTGAGCCCGAGAATCGGAGCTCGTCCCGCATCGAGTACAGAAGGTTGTTGAGTGAACGTCGCCGGATCTGCACTCCCTTCGGCTTTCCGGTCGATCCCGATGTGTAGATCACGTAGGCGAGATCATCCGGTGTCCCCGGGCATTCGACCTGTTCGGCCGACCCCGTGCCCGTGATGACGTCCTCGATGTAGATCACATTTCCGTCGAACCGCGGCAGGATTCCGGACAGCTGTCGTTCGGTCGCGAGCAGGAATAAGCCGGAGTCCTCCACCATGTGGAGAAGGCGCAGTGCGGGGAAGTTAGGATCGAGCGGGACGTAGCACGCACCGGTCTTCGCGATGGCGAGCAGGGCAACAATCATTCTGACCGACCGGTTCATGCAGATGCCGACCAGGACATTCGGGCCAGCACCGCACTGCCGGAGGACCGCAGCCAGGCGGTTGGCGCGCGTGTTCAGCTCACGATACGTTACCGACTCAACCTCATCTGTGACCGCGAATGCCTCCGGCGTTCGCTCGACCTGCGCCTGAATCAGATGCGCCAGGGGCACGTCGAACGGGTAGTCGCTCTTCGTGTTGTTCCACTCATGCAGAACGCGGTCGAGCTCCGGCCGGGTCATGAGCTCGATGTTGCGCACCTTGGCGTGGGGATCCTCCAAGATGCCGATAAGGAGCTGCCGCGCATGTGCCAGCAACTGCCTGGCAGTTCCCGCAGAAAACCTCCCGTGGTCGTATTCCAGCTGCAGCAGCAGGCCCGGATGCCCAAACGCCTTGAAAGTCAGCGGGTACCCTGTTCGCTCGAGAAGGGTGACGTTCCTCCCTGACCAATTGGGCGACGACTTCGAAAGCACGCGGCTGAAGCGCTCGTTCTCGAAGATGACGATGGTGTCGAACAGGGAGTTCAGACCTTCCGCCGACGCGGCCTGCTTGATGAGCGTAAGCGGCGTGAACTGGTACCTGTCGCAGGCTCAACCACTCCGCCCTGAGCTGCCTGAGTGCCTCGACGACCGAAAGGTCACCCCCGAGGTCGAGGCGAACGGGGAGCGTGTTCAGGAAGAGGCCGACCACTTCCGAAGCTCCGGCGACCGAACTTGAACGCGACGTCTTCACCGTCCCAAACAAGACCCGCTCGGCGTCGGCGTACCTGGCGAGCAGGACGCCCCACACGCCCATGAGGATGGTATTCAGCGTGAATCCATACTCCTCCGCAACCCTCACCAACGCGGCGGTGGAGGCCTCGGACAGCTCCGTCTCCACCAGTTCGGTGGAATCCGTCCCTTCCTTAGCGAAGTCAGGGGGGATCGGAGAGGGACCGTCCAGGCCAACGAACCTGGCGCGCCAGAAGGCTATCGCGCCCGACAGGTCCTGGCTTCTCTGCCACTCGACGTACGGGCGATAGGCCGGCCCCGGTGTGGTTACTGGAGCTTCATTGTTCTTCAGCCGGTGATACTGCTCCTGCACCTGAGTGAGTACGATGCCGAAGGCCCGGCCGTCCATAAGGATGTGATGGACCGTCCAGACGAGCCGAAAGCAGTCCGGCCCCAGCTCGAAGAGGGTCAGGCGCGTCAGGGGCGGAGAGCCCAAATCGAATCCACGATGGCGATCAGCGACGAGAAAAGCCTGGAAGGCAGCCTCGTCGGCCAACGGCCGGCGGTCGACCCGAAGACACACGCTTGCCTGCACTCGCTGGACGGGCTCCGGAACATCAACCCAGTGAAAGGACGACCGAAGGAGAGGATGGCGATCCGTTTCGAGTTGCCACGCGCGCTCCAAGAGGTCCACTTCCAGCCGTTCGTGATAGTCGATCGTGACCTGCTCGATGTCGACGCCGCTATGTGGGACGGAGAGCGCATGGAAGAGCATCCCCTGCTGAAGGGAAGACAGTGGGTACTCATCGACAAGCATCGAAATCCTCTTCTAACCGGCCAAGCTGCCTATCGTGTGGACGGCTGCCACGTCACAACCCGGCGACCTCGCAACACGTTGGTCCACGCATGCACGATCGACACGTTCACCAGCACGAAGAACGGCAGAATCCTCCAAACCCCTCTGACCTGCACGCGCCGCGCGATCACGTAGGCGGACCAGGCATAGCAGAGAGCCTGTGTCGCGGCGAGAACGGCGAACAACCTGGATGTCGGCGCCAGGACGACTGTACTGAGGAACCCTCCGACCAATGCAAAGGGCACGAGCCACCTGCACACCTTGTGACTGAACAGCTCCCACGCTGAGAGCCCATATCGGAACGGACTCAACAGATGGAGGTGTCGGCCCAGGCTGGCCAGGCCCCTCGAGACGGTGCGCACCTTCCGCGCGTACTCGGCGCGCGAATCAGCCAAGTCCTGGTAGGTGCCCACCGCCGAGGAATCCGAGATCCCCCGCATCTTCTGCCTGACAGTGTTCAGGAGAGTATTGAAGTCGCTTGGCAGATCCACCGGCCACGGGTCGCAGACTCGACGACGCGCGGCGAAGAAGGAGCCGCTGAGGCCTACGACCGAGCCCACGCGCGACTCTAGGGAGCGCAGGAACATCTCGTACCGTACGTAGGCACCCTCGCCGCTCGGGAGGCCGTCTGGGCCAATCAGCCGATCAACGCTGCTGGCGCACCCGACGTCCGGATCGGCGAAGTTTTGCACGATCGTCCGCACGGCGTCCGGCTCCAAATGGGTTGCGGCGTCGGAGAACACGAGAATCTCGCCGGTCGATGCCTTGATCGCGAGCGACTGTGCGAATTCCTTGCCCCGCCTCTCGGGCGCTGCAACGAGGCGGACACGTTGATGCGCGTACTCCCGCACGATGTCGTCTGTCTGGTCGTCCGAGCAGTCGGATGCGACAATGACGTCCAGAAGGTCGCGCGGGTAGTCGAGTGCCAGGCTGTTCTCGATCTTGGGCCGGATACGCGCGGCCTCGTTGCGGGCGGCGATGATAAAGGACACTTCAGGAGCGATCGGCGCGCGGTGCACGGGTCTACCAAAAAGGCGCGCGACGGCGTAGAGTGCGAGCGGATAGCCGAAGTAGGCGTAGAGAACGAACGCTGCGCAGCTCCAGAAGAAGAGCTCCATGGTTACGCCTCCGCTGCGCGGGCGACAGCGAGGACACGCCTGATCGACGCGATTTCGGAGTCGGAAACAAGGGGATGAACCGGCACGGTGACCAGCCTCTCGGCAACCGCCTCCGCTCCGGGGTACCGACCGTCGCCGACCACCGCGGCGAGTTCGGGCACGGCGTTGAGGGCTGTCGGGTACACTCGGACGATGCCGAGCCCCTCACGCCGTCCGAGGTCGCACAGACGATCCCGCTCGACGCGTGTCCGACACATGATCGGCAGGCGCAGAAGCGGCACACCCTCGGTCGGCGCCAGGCTGCCGGCTGCTCCGGCCAACTGCGCCAGCCTCGTGACGCGGGCGCCGTTCATCTCCGATGCTCGTGCCCTCCACGACCTGAGCAGCCCAGCGCAGGTGCCGGACATCCGTTCGAGTCTGAAGTCCGTCGAGTAGCGCGTCTGCCCGATCCCGAGAAAGGGCAGATGCGCAGGCAGCCAGTACAGGGCAGGCCTTACGAAGACGGACACGGTGGCGGCCTGTGCCAGCGCGATGAAGGTGCGAATGCTCGATGGCAGGCCTGTCTGTTGCCACTCCTGCCGCAACACGGGACCCAGTTCGGTGGAATTCGTCACAATGGCGCCGCCACCACACGCGCTCACGGTCTTCCCGCGGCCGAAACTGAAGAAGCCAACGTCGCCTGCGGTGCCCAGCCAGCGATCGCCCGAACAGAACCCGAACGCCTGGGCTGCGTCTTCGACGACGATCGTCTGGTGCGGCCGGCACATGGACAACGTCCGCCGCGTATCAGCGGGCACACCGAATAGGTGGGTGGAGATGACGCACAGAGGCGCCGACTCTGTCAGGAGAACCTGGAGTGCGTCGTAGTCGAAGTCCAGTGTGGCCGGAGAGATGTCACAGAGTACGAGGTCGAGGCCGGCCTTCACGACGGAAGCTGCGACGGAGAAGCACGTGTAGGCGGGTGCGATCACGCGACGACGCGACGAGGTCCGAGCCAAGGCTCGCAGGATGATCGTCAGGGCAGCCCGCCCGCTGGAGACGAGGAAGACGTGTCGGGCGCCGAGCGAAGTGCGAAAGTCGCCCTCCAGGCTGCCCAGCGCGCGTACCGGCCGAATCGCAGCCAGGAGACCGGACAGTAGGTCTCCGGGCGTGGAAGGAGCCGTGACCGGCGGTAGGCAGCGGAATCTCATGGTAGGTTCTTGACGATCGCCGGTCCGACGAGCCGGGTCAGCGCAATCGGTAGATGCCGCCAGACGCGAATGGCTACCTGCATCTTCGGGTTGTGGGGTGTCAGGTCCGGGAGCGCGCCGCCGTTACGCACCCAGTAGTGCCAGTAGAGCGGCAACGGTTTCGCGCCCCACTGTTCCTTGAACCTGTAAGTGCCGCTGTCCGGGCTTGATCGTCCGAAGTCAAAAACGCGGTATCCGCGTCGACAAGCGAATTCGAGCGCGCTCCAGTACAGGAGCATGTTCGGGCCAAGCCTGCTGAACTTCCGCAGGGACGACGCCCATGGGATTTCCAGCATTTCTCCGAACGCCAGGAGGAATCCCGAGGCGACCGGCGTTTCGTCCAGGTACACGCAGCAGATCCAGGTGTCTTGAGGCAGTTCCCTGAGGACGGCCTGGAAGAATGCCCTGCCGTATACTGGGGTTCCGAGGTCGCGCATGTTCTCGGCGAATACCCGGTAGAATCCGTCCAACTCCTCCTCGCGTCCAACCCGCACGCTCATGCCTTCTCGCTGTGCGCGTTTCACCTGGCTTCTGAGCTTGGCCGGGAACGCCTTCCAGACCTCCTCCACGGAACGTCGGAGTTCGAGTCTCATCGAGACCTTGGAGCTTCTCACCCGCAGGCCATAATCGGCCGGCGTCTCGGTCCGGACCTCCAAGTGCCGGGTCCCGAGTTCAGACGCCAAGCCGGCCGCGCCGTCGAAGAGTTCACGAGTCACCTCCTCATCGACGGCGCAGGGCCCTCCGTAGTTCAGGTACGGAACGGAGACGAGGAAGTCACCGAACAGTCGGCTGCGAAGGCGAACGAGTGGCAGAACGCCTCGAAGGCAGCCCTCGCGTTCCGCGACCAGATAGTGAGTCCGATGTCCGAAGGTTCCCTCGATGATTCGCTTCCAGGCGGACAGGTGACAGGAATGAGCCGCGATGTGGCCTCGCACAAAGGCGTCCCATCCCGGGGCGTCGCTATCCGTCCACGGCCGGATCATCTGCGCACCGCCCGCGGGGCGAAGTACATCCGTGTGGAGGGCGCGATGTTGGCGACGAACCCGTACAGGGCGGCACGGCCGGTGGCAACACTCGTGGAGGCGTCCAACGTCAACACGATCACAACCACGGCACCATCCGACCGTCGGTGGACCATCGCGTTCCACACAGTCAGCAACTTGACCCAGTACGGGTTTGTCGCCTGGTGGCCGTTCAGATCGTACCGGTACAGCGTGACCCTCCGCACTCCCAGGCGGTCCTTGCGTTCGCTCTTACCGGCAGTTATGGTCGTTCCATCCAATGCCTGCACGGTGACCGTTCCGTCAGGGTCTGGCAAGGTCATTCCGCCGTCCCCAACCAACTTGCGGCCTGGCATCTGGCAGGACAGGTATCCGATATACAGCTGAAGAGAACCTATTCCTTGCGCCGAATAGAACCTGGAGGCTGACTGCTCCGCTTCACTCCAGGAGACGACTGCGCCAGGACTGCTTTCGGCGGTCGTGTCCCACGCGCCAACGATCGCGGGAAGAGGGTCTCCGGCTGTAGCGGCAACGGGCAAGGTCGCTGCGACAGAACGGAGGATTCCCCCGGCCAGCAGGAGTGCGAGCGCGCTGGCGATTGGCAGCCACCTTGGACGCCACGACGCCGCTGACGGAGCTCCGGCACCGTCTCGTGGGGCGCGTCTGTCTTCAAGAAAGCGCACTCCGAAAAACAGCGCCGCATACCCGACAACGGCGACAAACATGCCTTGCAGCGTATGGGCGGGTCCGTGAAGCTCCGCTTGGCTCGAGAGACCGTAGAACTGCAGAATGCCAATCAGCGCCACGCGAATGCCATTGCTCAGTATCGCCACCGCCACCGCAAACACTCCCACAGCTGCCCGCCGGAGGTTGCTCGACAGGGTCAGGTAGGCGTACGGGACGGAGACAGCGACGACCGACACCAGGTAGTTCACTCCACTACAGGCTCTGGCGACCTCGAGTGTGACTGACGGCAACTGCAGTACCGTCCCAAGACGCAGCGAAGGGACGCCAGCGAGGCGCATCAACTCCTGGCCCATCGTTGCGGCCATGAGTTGAAAGGGAAGGTGGAGGTTGTCGGTGAAGACGTCCCAAACCGGTACCGCGAAGTACAAGTAGGCGACAGGAAGCCAAGCGACACGCAGTGCTCGCCGGCCTGCTGCAAGTGCGATGACCCCAGCGACCGCCAGCGGCAGCGTGGCTTCCTGCAGCATCGCGAAGCTGGCGGCGCGTCCAAGATGCAGCGCGAACACAGCAGCGGCGAGCGTGGCGACGCCGACCAAGTACGACGGGGCGCCCAGTGCGGCCAGGATTCTGTCGCGGCGTATCCAGGCAAGGTACCCGGAGATGACCGGGATCAAGAAGGCGTAGGAGTAGAAGTCCTTTGTCCACCATTGGTAGACAAGGAGCCCGATCACGTCGTAGTAGCAATAAGCCAGTGCGCCGATCAAAGCCAAGAGGTACGCGATAGCGCCGATGGCTCCATGGGCGGGAGCGTCAGTGGTCGTGCGACGGCCCATCATTAGCTCTCCTGGCGGGCTCTCCCGCTGGGGCGCGACGCTGATTCAGTCGTGAGCGTGACGCATGTCATCGCTTCCTCCGAACACCTGCCTGGTGTTGTCGTGGTTTCGCGACAGAACTTGCATCGGACTGCCTGCCACCAGGCTGTGGGGTGCGACGTTGCGGCCAACTACCGTCAGGGGTGCTATGGTCGCGCCATCGCCGATCACGATCTTTCCGAAGACGACCGCTCCGGTTCCGATCCAGACTCGGGCTCCGATCTGAGGCAGCCCCTCGGCTCTGCCGTCCGTCCGAAGCCCTATGGTGACATTGTGAGCGACACAACAGTCGGGTCCCATCGTCACCGGGCCGATGATTATGCCTCCGGCATGGCCGATGTACAGGCCGCCGCCGATCTGTGCCCGCGCGTCGATGTGGATGTTCCACATGACGAACGTGATCTTCTCGGCGAAGAAATGCACGACCCCGAGGAGCTTCCGAATCGGGCTCGGCAGGTGGCTTCTGTGCACGAACGAGCCGAATCGGAACACCAGGATCGCCTGAAGCGTGGGAGAGTCTAGCCACACTCGGAGCCGCCGGAGCAGGGGCGGAGTCCGCTGCCCGGTGTCGAGGAGGTACCGGTGAGCGAGGTCAGCACGGAAGCAGTCGAACATCAGTCCTCACGATTTAGGCGCGTCAGTGGAGGAAGCTGGGGCCTTGAGCTCGCTGCGGCCCTCTTTGAGCTTCTGGCTGACGAAACCGGCCAGACGGTCGATGCTATCCAGGTTCTCCGGCGTGATCTCCGAGTCTTCCACGCGAATCTCGAACTCTCGAGCCAGGAATCCAAGGACCTCGAGAACGCCCGTTGAATCCACGACTCCAGCTTCCAAGAGGGAGGCGTCATCGCACAATCGACTGGTATCCGGAACGTAGAAGGCTGATAGCAAAAACTCCCGGATCTTTCCGCGAATCGTGTCGCGCGACTCCGTCTGAGGCCGGGTGCCGTCGTGCGAGTCGTTCATTGAAGCGCCCTCTTGTCGATCTTCATGGTTCCAGTTCGTGGCAGCGCTGGGACAATCGAGATCTCGAATGGGACCATGTGAGGTTCCAGGCGCGCTTGGCACTGGAGTGCGAGGTCCTGCACGGTCCACGAGGCTCCGGGCTCGAGCACGACGAACGCCTTGATCGCTTCGCCAAGGATTGCGTGAGGAACGCCGAGCGCTGCGGCTTCGGCGACCCCAGGGATGTCCAGCAAGGCCGCCTCGACCTCTCGCGGCGCGACCTTCTCACCCCTAGTCTTGATCACATCGTCCATCCGCGACACAAAGTACAGGTAGCCGTCTTCATCGAGCCGGCAGGCGTCTCCGGTGTAGAGGACCTGCTCACCGGGAACGGGGCCGGGCCTGAGCCGGCGCGCCGTGGCTTCCGGCTTGTTCCAGTACCCCTTCATGACCGTGGCGCCTCGAATGACCAGTTGCCCGACAGTGTTCGGTCCGACGCGGTTGCCGTGCTCGTCCACAATCCAGAGTTCGGTGTTTGGAATCGCGATGCCGACGCTGCCCGGCTTCCGGTCGAGATCGTCGGGCGGGAGATACGTGCACCGTTTGCACTCGGTCAGGCCGTACATCGAGTAGAAACGCGCGGCTGGAAATGTCCTGCGGATGAACTCGACGTGCTTGGGTGCGATCGCTGCTGCGGTGTTCGTGACGTAACGAACGTTGGAGAAGTGGTCCTGCTCTAGTCCGGTCATTCCGGCGAGTGTCGCGAACATCGTCGGAACGCCGGGAAATCCGGTCGCACGTTCGGCGACCAGGTCCCTGAGTAGTTGCGTCGGGTACGCGAACGACCGCTCCAGCACGACGCGCGCACCCACGCGAGTTGCCATGATTACCTGGTAAAGGCCGTAGTCGAACGAAAGGGGCAATGCGGAGAGGATCACGTCCTCGGCCGTATTCTCAAGGTAGGTCGTAATTGACGCGGCCGCCGTAAGCATGTTCCGGTGCGTCAGCATGATGCCCTTCGGCGTACCGGTGCTTCCGGAGGTGTAGATCAGGCTGGCCAAGTCGATGTCGATGTTCCGGCGAGGAGGGGGAGCCGCCGACGATTCGGAACTCCCGACCTCCGTCCAGTTCGACGCTGCCGGCAGATCAGGCTCTCCTCGCCCGGCCAGCAGGAGTATCCGAGGCAATGGATGGAGGCTGCGGGCTGTCAGCAGCAGGCGTACGTATGACGCCGAGCCAATCAAGGCTGCTGGCGCGCAATCCTGGAGGAGGCGGGCCAGTTTGGGTCCCTTGACCAATGGGCTGATCGGACACGCTACGGCATTGGCTTTCAGAGCCGCCCAGAAGGCGATTACGGTCTCGGCCGTGTTGTCCGCGAGGATGATCACCCGGTCGCCGCGCTGGATTCCCAGCCGAACGAAGGCATTCGCCAGCTGGTTCGACTCCGATTCTATGTCCCGGTAGGTCAGACGACCCCGCTGGCACACTAGCGCCACCTTGTCGGGCAGGCGCTGTGCCGTGTCCTCCAGATAGTCGTGGAGTTGAGGAATGGCGGAGCTGAGCCGGGAAGTTGACATCTCAAGTGCCCAGTAGCGAGGCCGACGCTCCAAGCACCGGCCAGGGGCAAGGCCCCGCGCTACGCCATGACGAATGGGTACCGGCGGGCGAGGCTAAAGCCCCATCCCCGATTCAACCAGCGTCGTCCAGACCACAGGCGTGGACGGCGTCGAAAACGAACGGATGAACCGGCCATACAAAAGCTGCGTCGACAACACGCCCACCAGCGCCATGTTGTCTGCGTTGGACGCTGGCGTGTCGCCCGTCCTGGCGGCGCACTTGCGCCAGAGGATCTCGACGCCTCTGGGGTCGAAGATGCCCGCCTCACGAACCAGACCGGGTGACACGGTTTCCGCCACCCACTCCGGGGCGTGTGGTCCCACGAACGAGCTGGCATCGGGCACCCGGTATGGCTGCTTCTTCCGCGCGACAATGTTGTCGGGCACCAAGTCTCGCGCAACGCATTTGATGACGTGCTTCTCGTCCAGAACGTGCAGCTTGTAGGCGGCGGGAAGTGCGTTCGCCAGCGCCACGACGTCGCGGTCGAGGAACGGAAAGCGCCCCTCGACCGAGTGCGCCATCATCATGCGGTCGCCCTGCGACGACAGGATGTAGCCTGTGAGCAGCGTTCGCATCTCGAGATACTGGTCCTGGGACAGGGAACTCCAGTCCGCGAACTCCGGCGGCAATGAGGCCAGCAGGTCCGCCGTGATGCTCCGACCGTCGACTGCGGCCCGCGTGTCAGCCGAGAACAGTCGCTTAAGGGCCGCCGTTGAACGCCACCGCGGGCCGTGGCCGAAGCCGGGCGATTTCCACGCATCGAGAGCCTGGCCGAAGAACTGTCGTGCCATCGCGGGACGCGACACCGGCGAGCGCGCCATGTACGGATAGAGCCGTTCCAGGAGCCGCGGCCTGCACGTGGAAGAAGGCTGACGCGCCCAGAACCTGCGCACCTTCGCCTCTCGGAACAGGTCATAGCCGGCGAAGACTTCGTCGGCTCCTTCGCCTGTGACCACCACTTTGATCCCGGCGTCGTGGACAAGGCGCGAGAGGATGAACAAGGGGGCCGGCGCCGCCCTCAGGATCGGTCGCTCCGTGTGCCAAACGACTTCCGGGAAGACCCGCGCGATGTCGCTCGTCGAGATGACCACGTCGTGGTGCTCGCTGCCGAGTCGTTCGACGAGTTGTCTCTGGTAGGGGGTCTCATCGAACTCTGGATCCTCGAACCGCAGCGCGAAGGTCTGGAGGCGGCCGCTGGTCGCGCGGTAGGCGAGTGCGGCTACGAGCGAGCTGTCCAGCCCACCGGAGAGGTAGCTGCCGACCGGCACATCCGCGCGCAGCATTCGCAGGCGCGTCGCGCGCCCGAGCGCCTCTCGTGTGGCCTCGACCGCCTCCTCAAGCGTACCCTTGAACTCGCCATCGCCCCGGACTGGGAACCGATGGGACGCGAACGCTCGGTGCGTGCGCCCGGCGGGCGAGTAGGTCTCTACATGGCCCGGCTCGAGTTCCCGTACTCCCGCGAACACGGTCTGCGGCGGCACAGTGGACCAGAACGTGAACACTTGGTCGAGGCCCACCGGGTCGAGCGCGCGGATTATGCTGGGCTCGGCCGCGAAGATCGCTTTTGCCTCGCTGGCGAAGAACACGCGGCCGCCATGCTCGCAGATGTAGATGGGCCGAACGCCCATCAGATCGCGAGCGAGGACAAGTGTCCGCTCGGGGCGATTCCACAGCGCAATCGCAAACTGGCCGTTGAACCGGTCGAACGCAGCCTCGCTCCACGCCTCCCACGCGTGGACGATTACCTCGGTGTCGCTCTTCGTACGAAACCGATGTCCGAGCGATTCCAGTTCCGCCTTCAACTCGACGTAGTTGAAGATCTCCCCGTTGAAGGTGATCCAGATCGTGCCGTCTTCGTTCGACAGGGGCTGCGATCCGGTGGTGAGGTCAATGATTGAGAGGCGCGCGTGCGCTAGGCCGGCCCGCTCGTCCAGATACGCGCCGGCCTCCTCTGGGCCGCGGTGGCGCAGCGCCGAGACCATCGCGCCAAGCTGCTCCCGTGACGGTGGCAGCGCCGAATCCCGCAGCGGCACGATACCCGCGATGCCACACATCAGCCGGATACCTCGGGGACGGGCGCCGCAAGAAGAGGCCGCGCGTGCAGATACCGCGTCGCGCGCCGCTTCTGGTCGATGTCGGCGTAGACGCGTTCGACCTGTTCGGCGGTGAGGCCGGCGGCCACAGCGACCTCGCGGGCCGGTATTCCATGGGTCCGTCCGTAGAGGCAGAGGTCCATCTGCGGGTATGGAAGCCCGAAGAAGAATTCCTCCTGGGTCTGCGGCAGCGAATATGTATCCGTTGTCGGTGGGCGACGCAGCACCTCCTCCGGCACGCCGAGATGGCGCGCCAGGGCGTATACCTGCGTCTTGTAGAGGTGCGCGATTGGCTTGACGTCGGCGGCGCCGTCGCCCTGTTTCACGAAGAACCCCTGGTCGTACTCCAGCCGGTTCGGCGTCCCGGCGACCGCGTAATGCAGCCGGTCGGCATGGTAGTACTCCATCATCTTCCGCGTGCGCTGCTTGAAATTCATCGCAGCAACTAACTGCAAGTAGGCCTCGAGCGGCATGCGTGCGGTCTTGGTCCCACCGCCCGGGAGTTCGATCGTGAGCGTCGAGACGTTCAGCCGCGCACGCTGCGCCGCGGGGGCGAGCGTCACCTTGAACCGCCAGCCGGTCTCGTACTCGGGGAAGACCAGTCTAATCGCCGCGTCGTGCCGCACGTAGCAGCCCGCCGCCTCGAGGATGGCTCCGACAGGTTCCTCGATGGTGCAGATGCCGAACTGGTCCGCCACCGTGCGTCCCAGATTGAGGCTGTCGTCCGAGCCCTCCCGCTCGGGCATCAGGACCGCCAGCACGCGTTCCTTGCCCAGGGCCAGCACGGACAGGGCCGCCACCAGTGAACTGTCAACACCCCCTGATAGACCCAGTACCACCCCGCGCCGGCGCAATGTGCCGAGTACCTGCTCGCGGATCGCGGCTGCGATGGTCGATGCCGCTACCGTCGCGTTGATGGCGAGCGCATCCGTCGAGAACATATCCGGCATGGTGGCAGATCCCTACCCCCCGGGCGGAGCGTCGCCGTCTCTTCTGTTGATTATCGGTTCTCAGGTACCCGCAATCCAGCCGGCATCGCGTTCCGTGGGATTCGGTATTGGCCAACCTGTTGAGACGCAAGCACTTACGCCAGGAGAACGAGCGCTTGGGCTGGCTGGCGCCCTGGGTCTCCATCTACCACCGGGCGACGCGTCCTTCGGGACGCCGCGACGTGTCACCGAGATCGACCCGAAGGCACGCTGCCAGGGCCGCCGTCCTTAGGGTTCGTCTCAAACGACACGAGGGCGTTTCCCCCACACTCGGCGTCCACGTGGTAGCGGCGGCGGATCTCCGCCTCGAACCCCGGTTTGGTGCTTAGACTCCGTCGTTCCGCGAGGAAGTAGCGGGCGCCTCGGGCCCTGAACTCCTCCAATTTCGCTAGGTTCTGCATGTCGTCTGGAAGGGAGAAGCCCTTTGTGCGGGTCCAGAAGAACATGTACGGGGCGTTATATGCACGCGTA
The DNA here is from genome assembly GCA_963701315.1 of uncultured Acidobacteriota bacterium. Taxonomy (GTDB): domain Bacteria; phylum Acidobacteriota; class Vicinamibacteria; order Vicinamibacterales; family Fen-181; genus FEN-299. The sequence continues at coordinate 647,119 of OY969603.1, forward strand.
AGACCGTACTGGTCGAACTCGTTTGGCGCGCTTGCCACGGTCAGAGCGTTTGGAGGTATGTGAGTTCGAAATACCTTCGTGCACTCGTACATGGACCAGTTGTCGCTCGACTGAACGGGTTGATATGCCGCTCTCGTGCTGAGGGCCAGGGTACCAGCGAGGCACAGAATCATGACCGTAGTGGCCGCTCGCACGCCGAGCGAACCGATGGCGGACCGGCGCTCGCGTCCGGGACCCGACTGATCCAACACGAGCGAGCATCCTCCCGCCACGAACACGGCGGCTGGTACGACGCTCACGATGTGGTAGTAGCTGGCCCACGGTTCTCCGGTCGTCCTGCCTGTGACGACGTAGTACGCGGCCAAGGCGGCGGCCCAGTAGAGCAACGGCCACCGACCTCTGTCACGGGCCGCCCATACCAGTCCGCCGCCGGCGAGGAGGACACCTGGAACCGTAAACACACTTGAGATCTCCGTGGATAGGTTCCCCGCCACTGTCGTTTTGAGGGCCTTCAGGAAACTGCCTGACGTGATGCGCAAGTAAGCTTCGTTCGACATGCCGAGCGAGTTACCGTATTGGAGCCACAGTTCTCGGGCGTGCCAATACCATCCGACAGAGACGGCCAGCGAAACGACCGCGAATCCCCAAAGGTCTCTCCTTCGCACCGCGGCCTTCCCGAAGGTCTGCAGCGAGACCAACGCGAGAAGGATGCCTATGTGGACGGCGGGGAGCTTGGCGAGGATCGCGAGCGTAACAAAGGTCAACGCCAGCCAGTAGTGAAAGCGGACTTGGAGTTGGCACCAGCGCAGGAAATGGAAGGCCCCGGCTGCGTAGCAGAGCGTCATCAGGGGCTCGGGTTGAATAGCAGTCGCCAGCCGGGCCGACAAGGGGTTCAGACCGAAGAACGTCAAAGCTATGACGGCCGCGAGTCGGCCCAGCCAGATGCGTGCCAGTAGGTACACGTACGCATAGGTCGCGAGAGTCAAGGCGAATGACACGGCTCGCGCCAGTTCCTCCCGGTAGCCAACGGCCCGGTAAAGGCACGCGACCGTCCACGGGTACAACGGGAACTCCGACTCGACGAACCCTGGACCATCCCCTCGCCAGTCAATCCGAGGGTAGAAGATGTTCATCCCCTCGACATAGAAGTTCCTGGCGATCCCTGCGACGTCCGGCTCCCGCCAGCGTCCGCCGGAGCTTCCGTCCACCGGACGCCACACATCGACGCTCCGCAGCGACACGAGAAGGAGGAGGACCGTGAGCACCGGCACCGCGCCGCGAGCCCACTCCCGGATTGGTGTTGGTCGATGTGAACTGGGTGCCGCCGGCAGGTCCGCCCTTTCTACGTTCGCGTGCTGGTTCGGGGTCAGGACCGCAGGCACCTCCGCCTTGGTCGATTGCCCAAACAGGCCGATGAACAACGACTTCAGTGCCACGGTGCAGGTTCTAGGTCCTGAGTGCCAGGGCTTGGTAGAGGCACAGCACCCGCCCGCCCCAAGCCGGCACGCGCCGGATCGTCGTGGCCGAAAAGTGGCGAAGAAGGACCGGAACCAGCCGCTCCCGTCGACCTGCGTAGTCCTGCTTCGCGCTCTTCCCGGTGAGAATACGCAGGCCGAGGTCGACAACTGGCGAGTGCCCAGGCGTCACCGCTATGAGACTTCCACCAGGGCTCAAGACTCGCTTGATTTCGAGGCACGCCGACTCGATGTCCTCGATAAACTCCAGAGCACTGACCGCCACGACAGAATCGAAGAAGCCAGTCGGGAACGGCAAGGCTGACGCGCTTCCCGAGACGAGCGTGGCGGCCACGCCAGCAGATTCCAGCGCTCTGGTTACAGCCTCCCCCTGGGAATGAGGATCGATCCCGTAGAGCTCTCTGCAGTGGCGGCTCAGTTCGGGCATGAAGACGCCGCTGCCGTACCCGATTTCAAGGAGCCTATGTGGTCGCTGTTTCGGGAGCAACGATACTGCGAGCCTGAAGCGCATCCGCTGGATCGCACCCAGGACCAGTCGGTAGTTCCACTGGGCCTGGTCCACTGCGCTGGTCTTCACGAGCGCCCCGCGGGGCAGCAGCCTCATGATGCGGTCCTCCATGATCGCGTGCGGAGTACTCGCGAGGTGCGACTGCCGCGGAGCATAGCCGACCGGGCCACGATTATCAAGGAAACGGGCGACGGGAAACGGGCGACGGATTGTCGACGCTCGTTCAGCAACATGATGCTGCGGTCACTCAGGCAGATTCTCTTCCAAGACCGGACCCCCGCCGGGGACCGGCTAACACGACGCGCCCCGACAGAAGATCGGCGGTACGCGTCCCGGGACCGTCTCCCCGAGCTCCCGTCGGTCAGGGGGCAGGTTCAAAGAGGGGCGGTGTCGCCAGGGGCGGCCCGGCGTCCGCGTGCACGCGCCCGCGTGCGAATGGCGCGCACGGGAGGCATGGTCAGACGGGGGGCCCTGAGGCGATTCTTCTATGCGAGAATAAGGTGCCCTGGTGTCTCCGACAGGCTGCGATTGACTGACATGCGCCCTCTCGCCGCCGCCCTGATGTTCCTCGCCTTGGCCCTGGCCCAAACGGTAACCGACGCCTGGGGCCAGCCTGCCAAGCGGATCTACCTCGCGAATGACGACCACACCGACTACATGTGGACGGCCGACGAGGCGACCTATCAGCAGGCGTTTCTGGCCATGATCGACTACTACCTGGATCAGGCCGACAGGACGGCAGGAAACGCGCCGCAGTACCAGGGGCGGTTCAACCTCGACGGCTCGTTCTGGGTCTGGGAGTACCGAGCACAACAAGAGCGCCTCCGACCTCGCCCGACTGGTCACCCGGATCAAAGACGGGCACATCAGCCTTCCCCTCAATCCGCTGGTCACGGTCTACGGAGGAATGCCGGCGGAGGCCGTGCTGCGAGGCATGTACTACGCGGGCCAACTGGAACGACGGTTTCAGTTCCGTATTCCGCTCGCGGTGGCGATGGAGGATCAGACCCGCCCGTACGGTCTCGCGGGTCTGTGGGCGGGAGCAGGTGCGAAGTACAGCTGGAAAGGGGTCTGCGGCTGCGCCACCCAGCTCTCGAGAACTGCGCTTGCAAGCCGGGACCAGGAGATCTACTGGATGACCGGGGCCGACGGCAGCCGGGTCCTGATGAAATGGAACTCCCTGTTCGGTGCGGACACCTCGATTGGCGGTTATGCGGAGGCGAGAGATCCATGGGGAGTCGTCACCTTTGTCGACACGAACAGCACGTTCACGTCCAAGTACCCGTTCTCCGTGATCGGTGCGTTTGGCAAGGGCTATGACGACCTCGAGACGTTGACCGACGACGTCATCACCGCGGCGCAGGCGGAGACGACCTCAAGCCGGCAGGTGTACGTCTCCAACCAGATCGACTTCTTCCAGGACTTCGAGGCAGCGTACGGAACTCAGATCCCGTCGGTTGGCGTCACGTTCGGCAACGAATGGGACCTGTATGTGGCATCGTTGGCTGAAACCTCGGCCAGCGTGAAACGCTCGCTCGCGCAGTTGCGAGCCGCGGAGGCGATGGCGACGCTGGTGGCCCTCAAGACGCCGTCGTTTCTTGACGGCCGGCAGACTGTCCGAGACAAGGCGACGATCGACTTCGGCCTGTACTTCGAGCACGCCTGGACCGCCGATGGACCGATTTCACGCGACGCGCGACGTGACTGGCAGCGGAAGATCGCCGGCGAGATCGGCGCCTACGTCAGCGCGCTCTACACCGATGCCGTCAGCGCGCTTGGCGGCCTGATCCAGAAGACCGGTACGAACCAGCGTTTCTTCGTGTTCAATCCGCTCGGGTGGGCGAGAACGGATGTGGCCGATTTCCCCTACTCGGGTCCGACGCCGATCCACGTGCAAGACCTCGCGACCGGTGGAGAAGTGCCCTCTCAAGTTGTGACGGTTGACGGCGTCCAGCAGGTGAGGATACTGGCGACCAGCGTGCCCTCGGTCGGCTACAAGGTGTTCGAGATCGATCCTGGAGCCGGCCAGACCTGGTCCGATGCGGCGACGTCGTCGGCGAACGGCACTCTCGAAAACGCCTTCTACCGTCTGACCCTCAACCCCCGGGGCGCTGTCACCAGCTGGCTGGACAAGACGCGAGGCAACCGGGAACTGGTCCAGGCCACGAACGGCTATGCGCTCAATGATCTGGGGGCTGGAAGCGGTACGCTCCAGCTCGAAAGCACCGGGCCGGTGTCGGTGACGCTCCTGGCCACGGCCACCGGACCGCTCGCACACACGACGCGCCTCACGCTTGTCCGGGACTCGCCCCGAATCGACATCGAGAATCAGATTACGCAGAACTTCGGGACGATACAGAGCTGGGGATTCGGCTTCAACACGCCGACTCCAGCGATTCGGTACGAGGAGGTTGGTGCAATCGCTCTGGCGAAGCTCGCGTCGCAGGGCGGCCACTATGCTGACCGAAATGCTCGCTACGACTGGCTCACGCTCAACCACTTTGCTGACATCACAGGAAGCGATGGTGTGGGCGTCACGGTGTCCAACCTCGATCTCTATTTCATGCAGATTGGGAACAGCACCGCGGCCACTCTGGATTCGAGCACGCCGCTGATCCGTGTCCTGGCGGGGGGCCAGGTGGATGGCCCCTCCCTCGGCATTCCAAACCAAGGCGGCGATTCGAGCTTTCTCCAACGTTTCGCCCTCCAGTCGCACGGGACCTACGACCCCGTGACGGCGATGAAGTTCGGGCTCGAACACGAGACTGGATTCGTGACCGGCGCGGTCTCCGGTGGTACTGCCTATCCTGAGCAGAGCTTCTCGTTCCTGTCGATCTCGGATCCCGGAACGCTGCTATGGGCGCTCAAGCCTGCGGAGGATGGTATCTCGACCGGAGTCGTGGTCCGTATGTGGAACCTGTCTGACGCCGCCGTGGCTCCCATCGTGCGGTTGCCTGGCGATGCGGTCGCAGCCGCCTCTCGGCTTTCTCACGTTGAAACCTTCGAGGAGAATGCGACAGTGAACGCCGGCACGCTCGTGGCCTCGCTCGCGGGCAACCAGAATCCGAACGTATCTCATCAGCCCGGCCCGCAGCGGTGGACCGGCGCCCGCACCCGTGCTCGGGTCCATCTCGCCGACGGCTGCGACGGCGGGCGGCACGGCGTTCACCCTGACAGCAACCGGTTCGAGCTTCGTCTCGTCGTCCGTCGTGCAGTGGAATGGTTCGGCGCGGGTGACTACGTATGTGAGTCCAAGCGAGCTCCAGGCTGCGGTGTCCGCCAGCGACATCGCGGCAGTGGGAACTGCCACGGTCATGGTGACGAGCCCGCCTCCGAGTGGAGGGACGTCATCGGGGCAGACGTTCTTCGTGACACTCTCACCCCCGCCGTCGTTCACGGACGACCCGCTGTCGGCGCGGACGACTGTCGTCAAGGCGGCGCACATTGAACAGCTGCGACAGGCGATCGATAGCCTACGAGTGCGGGTTGGGTTGACGACGTTCTCGTGGTCCGACGAGCCGCTGGCGGCGGGCGTGACAACGGTGAGAGGCGCGCACGTGGCAGAGCTGCGGGCTGCGCTAGCCGAAGTCTATTCGGCGCTCGGCCAGGCTCAGCCGACTTACACCCGGCCTACTCCGTTGACGGGGGGCACGATCTCGGCGGTGGACATTGCGGAATTGCGCGGGTACGTCCTAGCGATCTGGTGAACCAGCTCCCTCCCAGTTACCATCCGCCGGTTCCCGATGGGCTACAATCCCCAGACCCATGTGCGCTGACCGCGCGTCCACCGTGGCAATCGTCGGAGGCGGTATCCTTGGTATGTCTTTGGCCTCCCGGCTGCGAACGGCCGGGTGGGCAGTGACGATTCTGGAAGGCGGCTCCGCGACGGGTGGCCTGGCTTCCCCGGCCTGTATTGGCGGCTACGAGTGGGATCGGTTCTACCACGTCATCCTGCTGTCCGACCTCCATACCCGCCGACTGGTCGAGGACCTCGGGCTTGCCGACCGTCTCCGGTGGGGCACCACTCGTACCGGCTTCTACACCGGTGGACACCTCTGGTCGTTGTCTAACAACCTCGAGTTTCTCCGGTTTCCGCCGCTCTCCCTATACGACAAGGTCAAGCTGGGTGCCACGATCCTCTACGCCTCGCGCGTGAAGGACTGGCAGCAGCTTGAGACCATCCCGGTCGACCAGTGGTTGATCAGACTGTCAGGCCGGCGTGTCTTCGAGAAGATCTGGCTGCCGCTCCTCAGGAGCAAGCTAGGCGACAACTACAAGAAGGCGAGCGCCGCCTTCATCTGGGCCATCATTGCGCGCATGTACGCCGCGCGCAGGTCAGGAATGAAGCGGGAGATGTTCGGCTATGTGGACGGCGGGTACCGGATCATCCTCGATCAGCTGCAGGTACGTCTTGACGAGGCCGGCGTCGAGACGTGCCGCGGGCGCCAGGTGTCCGCCGTCCGCGATTCCGAGGTGGGCAGCGAGGTACGATTCGCCGACGGGACATCGAGCCGGTTCGATCGGACGGTGCTCACTGTTCCCTGCGATGCGATCGCCCGGATGTGCCCGCAGATGACGCCAGAGGAGCAGGAACGGCTGCGCGGCGTGCTGTACCAGGGGATCGTGTGCGGGTCGCTCCTGCTGCGTCGGCCGCTCGGCGGGTACTGACGTCACCAACATCACCGACGAGGGCCTGCCGGTTACGGGCATCATCGAGATGACTGCCCTCGTGGATCGCGGGCACTTTGGGGGAAACACGCTCGTCTACTTGCCCAGGTACCTGGCGCAGGATGATCCGTTCTGGCACAGGAGTGACGCGGAAGTCAGGGCGGAATTCCTCGCCGGCCTGCGGACGATGTACCCTGACGTGTCGGATCAGGACGTGGTGGCGTTCGAAGTCGCTCGGGCGCGGCAGGTGCTTGCGATCTCGACGCTTCACTACTCTCGGGATCGGCTCCCGCCCGTGCGGACGTCGCTTCCCCACGTCTTCATCGTCAACTCCGCCCAGATTCGGGCCGGCACCCTCAACGTGAACGAGACACTGGGGGTGGCCTGGGGGGGAGCCGACGAGCTGCTGCGGCTGTGGAAGGAGGCGGCGTGAGCGAGCGCAGGTCGGCCAGCGTGGAGAACTCCCGCCCTCACGAGCGCCTGGCCAGCGTTTCGCTTGACTGCGACAACCTCTGGTCGTACCTCAAGACACACGGGGACGCCGGCTGGAAGGATCGACCCTCGTACCTCGATGTCTTCATTCCCCACGCCCTCGAGGCGCTGGAGCGTCTGGGAGTGCGAATCACGTTCTTCCTCGTCGGGCTAGATGCCGAGGCGCCAGCCAACGCGGCGGCGGTACGGGCGATCACCGCGGCCGGCCACGAAGTGGGGAATCACTCCTTCGAGCATGAGCCATGGCTGCATCGCTACTCCCCGGAGCGCTTGGAGGATGAGATTCGCGGCGCGGAGCAGGCCATCGAGGCGGCGAGCGGGCAACGCCCGTTCGGGTTTCGGGGCCCGGGCTTCAGCTGGAGTCCGGAGTTGCTGTCTGTCCTTCACCGACGGGGCTATCAGTACCGACGCATCCACGCTGCCGACTTACCTCGGCCCGATCGCCCGAGCCTACTACTTCCGCACGGCAAAGCTGACGCCAGCCGAACGGAAGGAGCGGAAGGAGCTGTTCGGGAGCTTTCGCGACGGCCTGAGGCCCGTGTCGGCGTACCAGTGGGACATTGGCGAGGGCAGGCGGCTACTCGAGATTCCGGTGACCACCATCCCCTGGGTCAAGACGCCGTTCCACCTGAGCTACCTCCTGTACCTCAGCCGGTTCTCGCCGGCGCTGATGCGCGCGTACCTCGGCATGGCGCTCCTGGCGTGCCGCGCTGCCAGAGTCGAACCGAGCTTCTTGCTCCATCCCCTCGATCTCATTGGCGGCGACCAGGTGCCGAAGCTCGCGTTCTTTCCCGGGATGGATCTTCCGAGCCAGTGGAAGGTAGAGGTTTTCTCCAGCGTTCTCCGGGCCATTGCTTCGCAGTACACGATCGTTCCGATGGGAACGCACGCCCGGGCGATCACCGAGCGTCCGAGTCTGCGGGTGGTCGAGCCAAAGCCGTTTCGGGGGGCATGATGTGCGGCATCGTTGGCGTGTTGAATGCGGATCGGCGGCCCGTTGATCCCGCCGTGCTGGCGGCGATGGCAGCGACGTTGTCGCACCGTGGGCCTGACGGTGAAGGGAGCTTGGTCGAAGGACCGGTGGGACTGTTCCACAGGCGGCTGGCCATCATCGACCTGGTCACAGGCCAGCAGCCGATGTCAGTCGACGGCCTGACGATCGTGTTCAACGGGGAGATCTACAACTTCATCGAGTTGCGGGAAGAACTCCGGCTCCTGGGCCACTCGTTCAGGACCACTTCGGACACCGAGGTCATCCTCCACGCCTACCAGGAGTACGGCCTGGAGGCCATTCCCAGACTCAACGGGATCTTCGCGTTCCTGCTGCTCGACCGACGCCGTGGGTGTCTAGTGGCGGCCCGTGATCACTTCGGCGTCAAGCCGCTCTACGTCCGCTCATCGGCGGGCCACTGGCTCTTCGCGTCGGAGATCAAGGCGTTGCTTCGCCATCCGGATGTCGTCGCGGAAGTCGATCGCGAGTCGCTGGGAGAGTACCTGACGCTGCAGTATGTCCTTGGAGACCGGACCCTGTTCCAGGGAATCCGGAAACTCCTGCCCGGCCATTTCACCGTGGTGGACGTCGCGACTGGCGAGAGCCGGACCCGATGCTACTGGGAGCCGCGCTTCGCCCTGGACCGGTACCACACCGAGGAGTACTTCGTCGACCAACTGCACGGCCTGATTGCAGATTCGGTGAGGCTCCAGATGCGGAGCGACGTCCCGGTAGGCGCCTATCTGAGCGGGGGGATGGATTCGAGCATCGTGACGATGCTGGCCTCGCGTGTATCCGGGGCGCCCCTCAAGACGTATACGGGCGCGTTCCGTGAGGGACCCGAGTTCGATGAGACACGGTACGCGAACGACGTCGCGGGTGCGTGCGGCGCGCAGGTGCGAACCGTCTATCCCACCGAGACCGATTTTGTCGACCTGATGCCGCGCCTGATTGAGCACATGGACGAGCCCGTGGCCGGTCCGGGCCTATTCCCCCAGTACATGGTGTCGAGGCTGGCGGCGCGGGAAGTGAAGGTGTGCCTTGGCGGCCAAGGAGGCGACGAGATCTTCGGCGGGTACGCGCGCTACGTCATCGCCTACTTGGAGCAAGCCATCAAGGGAGCCATCTTCGAGAACAACGAGGAGGGCGAGCACATCGTCTCGCTGCACTCGATCCTGCCCAATCTCCCATACCTCCGTGCCTACGTGCCCATGCTGGTCCGATTCCAGGCGAGCGGCGTCTTCGAGCCCATGGATCGTCGCTATTTCCGCCTCATCGACCGCAGCGAGGGGACCATCGAGTTGTTCAGCGGCGACTTCCGGGCGGCGCACGACCCGGACCGCGTCTTCGCCCGGTTCCAGGCGATCTTCAATCACCCTGAGACACTGTCCTACTACAACAAGATGACCCACTACGACATGGTGGTCGGCCTGCCGGCGTTGCTGCATGTCGAGGACCGGGTGAGCATGGCTGCGTCGCTCGAGTCGCGCGTGCCTCTGCTCGACCGCCGGATTGCCGATGTTGTGTGCAGTATGCCACCGGCGATGAAGTTCAAGGGGGCGGAGATGAAGTACATCCTGAAGAGGGCCGTCTCGGGCCTCCTTCCTCCGTCGGTTGCCGAGCGCAAGGACAAGATGGGGTTTCCGGTGCCGCTCCACGTGTGGGCACGCGGCCGCGCCAGAGCGTTCTTCGAGGACGTTCTGCTCTCGCCTACCTCCCGACAGCGCGGCCTGTTCGACGCGGACGCAGTCGGACGGTTGATGGACCACGAGACCGCGTTCAGCCGCCGGCTGTGGGGGTTGCTGTGCGTGGAGTTGTGGCACCGCCGGTTCATCGACGCGCGGGCGTAGCCGCGGAGGGCTCAGATGCCACTGTCGTTTGACGAGTCGGGCGGGTTCCGATGGGTTGTCCGCAAGATCGGCGTCGTCGGGCCCGGAATCGTGGGGATGCCCATGGCCGCGATGCTGGCTCACGCGCGCGTCACGGACGGCTCGGACGCCCCGGCTCTCGTGACCGTTGTCCAGCGCGATTCCCCGACCTCGGGGTGGAAGGTGGACGCGATCAATGCAGGCCGGTCACCGATCGGCGGGATTGAGCCGGACCTCGACCGTCTAGTGGCGGAGAGCGTGGCCGCCGGGCTGTTGCGGGCGACCCACGACGCAGCGGCGCTGGTCGACGCCGACATCGTTCTGGTGTGCGTCCAGACCGACCGGAAAGGGGCCGGTCCGGACTACGGCCCGATGATGGATGCCCTCGACGGCGTGGCGGCGGCCCTAGCGAAGCGGGCGTCGGGCCAGGTGCCGCTCGTGATCTTCGAATCCACGCTGGCGCCGTCGAGCATGGCGACCGTCGTCAAGGACCACTTCGAGCGGTACGGCCTCCGCGAAGGGCGCGATGTGCTCCTCGGCAACAGCCCGAACCGGGTGATGCCCGGGAGGCTCGTCGAGCGGGTCGCGACGTCGGACAAGGTTGTTGCAGGTCTTCATCCACTGACGCCGCGGCTCATCCGTCGCCTGTACTCGCGCGTCGTGACAGGTGGGACGCTCCTCGAAACGAACAGTCTCACGGCCGAGGTAGTCAAGACGCTCGAGAACGCCTACCGGGATGTCCGCATCGCGTACGCAGCGGAGATCGTGCGCTACTGCGACGAACGCGACATCGACTTCTTCGCGGTTCGTGACGAGGTGAACAGGCAGCTAGCGCAGGGCGACTCGGCGTCCGGTGATCCGACCGCGGTCCCGAGCGGGGCCATTCTCGTGCCGACGGTGGGCGTCGGCGGCCACTGCTTGCCCAAGGACGGCATCCTCCTGTGGTGGCGGGCGGCCGAGGGGGGTGTGGACACCGCACGGAGTCTGATCCACGCCGCCCGCCGGATCAACGATGCGTCCCCGGCCGAAACGATCGCGCTGGCGGAGAGGCACTTCGGTTCGGTGGCGGGACTGAACGTGGCTGTGATGGGCGCGGCATACCGGTTCAACTCGGAGGACACCCGTAACTCGCCGAGCCTCGTTTTGGGGCGCCTCCTGCTCGAACGCGGCTGCGAAGTGGCCATCCACGACCCGTTCGTCAAGCGGGACGATCAGAACGTGGTGCGCCTCGGCCTGGAGGCCAGCTTCACGCGAGACCTGGCTGCGGCGCTGGCGCCGGCAACCATCGCGTTCTTCTGCACCGGCCACGCGGCGTACGCCGAGGACCCTCGGGCGCTGCTGGCGGCCGGGCCCCGCCTGCGCGCGGTCGTGGACGCCTGCAATCTCTATCGGCGGGAACAGGTGACGGACGCAAGGATCGCCTATGCCGGCATTGGCCGCGGCCGTCGGAGTGCGCCTGATGGATTTGTGGACTTCGTCCGCGAGGGATTCCACGTGGTGGAGAGCGGACTCGCCAACGAGGTCGCGGGCCTCGTTGGTTTCCTGAACGAACGGTACGCCGACGGGGTCTTCAACCGGCTTAGGTTCGATGAGGTACGGCGGATCGCCGGTACGTGCGTCACCGGATGCCGGATCGCTGAGCCGCGGACTGGTCTTCGGACGCCTTCGTGGGACGGGTTCACCCCGCAGTTAGCCGATCTCGCCGCAGGCGCGTCGTCTGGCGCTACCGCCGCGAGAGCCACCTGACAATCGCCGTCGCAATCTGCTCTCCGGCGGTTCCGTCGCCGTATGGGCACTCAACAAGCGGCGCAGGCAATGGAAGGTCGAGCGTGGCCCGCGCCATGTCCGGGTCGGTTCCGACGAGCACGTTCCAACCGAGGTCGACCGTTTCGACCCACTCCGTCTCATCGCGGAGCGTCGTGCACGGGACGCCGACGTACATCGCCTCCTTCTGGAGACCACCGGAATCGGTGAACACGCGGCGGGCGGATGCCGCGAGCAGGATCGTGTCCAGGTACGGGAGTGGCGCAACGGCGCGCACCCGTCCGGACGCGAGCAGGTCTTCACATCCGGCCGCTGCAATGGCCTTTCGTGTCCTCGGGTGTACCGGAAAGACGACCAGGACCGGAAGACTGGCCAGCATTCCGACGATGCGGCGAAGCGCGGCCGTATCGTCGGTGTTCGACGCTCGGTGCACCGTGGCGAAGACGTAGGCACCCGACGACACTCCGAATCGATCGAGCACGTCGGTCCGGCCGGCCGCCGCTGCCGTCGTATCCCTGACCACGTCGTACATCACGTCGCCTGTGAAGACGCTTCCTGCGATACCTTCCGCACGGAGGTTCGCGTCTGCCGCCCGGCTCGCCGTGAGGTGGAGAGCCGAGAGGTGGTCGGTGACAACGCGGTTGAGCTCCTCGGGCATCGTACGATTGAACGACCGCATGCCCGCCTCGACGTGCGCCACCGGAATGCCGGCGTAGGCCGAGGCCAGTGCGCCGGAGAGGGTCGAACTGGTATCGCCGAAGACCAGCGTGAGCGCGGGCCGCACGTTCTCCAGAACGCGGGCCACCGCGGGGACCATCGCGCCGACCTGTGCCGCCGGGGCGGCGGCTGCGATGCCCAGGTTCACGTCGGGCGCAGGGAGAGACAGGTCGCGGAAGAACGCCTCCGACATCTCGAAGTCGTAGTGCTGTCCGGTGTGCACCACGTACTCCTCGATGCCTCGCGCTCGGATCGCCCGGCTGACTGGGCCGAGTTTGACAAACTGGGGACGTGCGCCAACCAGCGAGAGAATCGTCACAGCCAAAGCACCTGCCTCAGTCCGTCCAGCCCTGGTTCACGAGCAACTGGTTCTCCGGAACCTCCCTGAAGTCTCTGGCGGGCACACCGGCGACGATTCGCCGCGAATCGACGTCGCGCGTGACCACGGCTCCCGCTGCGACCAGGGCGTCCTCACCGACGACTTTGCCTGGCAGGACCGTGGCGCCCGCGCCGAGACGGCCGCCGCGCTTCACCGTGACGCCCTTGAAGTGCTCGAACCGCTCCGGGGTGCGGCCGACGAAGTTGTCGTTGCTGGTCACGACGCCCGGAGCGATGAAGACACGGTCTTCCAGGACAGAGTAGGCCGTGATATAGGCGTTCGTCTCGAGCTTGCAGAACCGCCCGATCGCGCACCTGTTCTCCACGGCTACACCTCGACCAACGATGGTGCCGTCGCCGATCGAGACATCCTCGCGGATCGTCGCCAGGTCAGCCACTAGAACCTTCCGTCCGAGCACGGCCCCGGCGTAAATCACGGCGCCGGTTCCAATCAGGCACGCATCGCCGACGCGTGCGGGCGGCTGACGTCGATCGTCAGTGACGGCACTGTGTGCCGCCCGCATCGGCTGCTTGCCGAGCACCGCGTGGTCGTCGATCCGGACGCCGTTCCCAACAACCGCGCCTTGGTGGATGACGACGTGGTTCCCGATCGCGCAGCCGCGCCCGATCCGCACATCCTCGGAGACGACGCAATACGCGCCCAGAGTCGTTCCCTCACCGATGATCGCCGACGCCGCCACGTGGTTCACCGCAGCCTCCTTTCTTGTCGGCTCAGGTCAAGCCCGGCGGACCAACGGGTGCGCGTGGTCCGGTGCTGGCGTCACGGGTGCGGTTCGAATCCGGTAGGCCAGCTCGACTGACGGCCGAGCATCGTCGATGCCGAATCCGCGTCCCGCCACGATCTCCTCGTAGACCCGCGTATGTAGGTCGCCGAACCCTTGGCTCAACTCGACCTCCTGGCCGTCAACGCACAGCGACCGGTGGGTGAGGCTGCGTCCGGAGTCCGGTGCGAATGGCAGATCCTGTGTGTCGACCGAAAGGAACCATCGCACTCGCGCGCGGTGGAACGTGAGCGTGCCACCCATTCGTTTCGATTCGTTGACGTGGACGACGGACTCGTCGACGTTCCCGAAGAGCCAGAGCAGCAAGTCGAAGAAATGAATGCCGATATTCGTGCCAAGCCCCCCAGACCGCTCGACGGACCCCTTCCAGGCCATGTGGTACCACGGGCCTCGACCCGTGATGTATGTCAGGAGCACGTCGTGGGTTGCCCCGGGGGCCGAGGCGGTCAGACTCTCGCGGAGCGCGAGCACGGCTGGATGGTGGCGCAGCTGAAGGACGGTGTAGACTCGGCGACCACATTCCTCCTCAAGCGCCTGGAGCTGGTCGAGGTTCCACGGGTTGATGACGAGCGGCTTCTCGCAGATCGCCGTGGCGCCCAGACGGAGCGCAAGCCGAACGTGGGCGTCGTGCAGGTAGTTCGGTGAGCAGATCGTGACGTAGTGCACCCGGCCGTCGGCCGGGCCGCGCCGGAGTTTCTCGATGTGGCGGTCGAAGCGCTCAATCTCTGGGAAGTAGCGGGCGCCGAGCGAGTACCTGGTCGAGGATGCCGACCGAGTCGTGAGGGTCGGTGGCTGCGACGAGTCGGTTGCCGGTATCGCGGATCGCCCGTAGATGGCGCGGAGCGACGAATCCGGCGACGCCGATGACCGCAAAGTTGAAAGCCATCCGATGACCTCCGAAGGTCTGCCGAACCGACCGCAAAGTCCGGCATAATGGACGCCGCAAACGCTGACCGGGACCGGAGGGACAGCAGGTGCTGCGAATCATACCGCAGGTTCGGCGGGCGGCTAAGCGGCTCGAGGTCGGGGCTGGCTGGGGCCTCGGCCGGGTGACGTGGATCGTTGTTGGACTGCACGTGGCGCTGACGACGTTTCTTGCCTGGCGGTTGAATATCTGGGTCGACGAGGCGTACTCGTTGCACACGTCCGGGGCGGGGCCGGTTTTCGCGTTCCAGCAGGCGTTGCGTTTCGAGCTACAGCCGCCGCTCTACTTCGTTGGACTCGCGATGTGGAGAGCCGTGAGTGCGGCCGTCTTCTGGGCCAGAGTACCGTCGGTCCTTTGCACGGCAGCCGCCATTCCGCTGACCGTCGTCGTTGGACGGCGTCTGATCCCCAGTGTTCCTCCGGCGGCGATTGCGTTGGCGATCGCGTTCAACCCAGTTGTCTTGGAGGTGGCCGTCGACATCAGGCTCTACGCCTTCGCATTTCTGCTGAGCGTGCTGCTACTCCTGTTGTTCTGGGATGGCTACGTTGGCCCCGACGACGGCCGGTGGTACAGAGCGGCCTACGTGGCTGTGTCGGTTGGAGCCCTTTACACCCAGTACTACCTGGGTTTTCTCCTCCTGGCCAACGGCCTCGTGCTCATCGCCCTTCGGCGAAGGCGAGACGTCTGGCGGTATCTGGTCGGGATGCTGGTTGTCTCGGCGTGTTTTTCGCCGATGGGTTGGGTGCCTTTCCGCCAAGCCGCCGCCGTCACACGAACCATCACGGCCCACACATCGGTGCTCGGAAGCGTGCGGGAGCTCTATGCTCGGGTAGCTGGCTATCTCCTCCCCGACTATGGGGTCGTCCCGACGCTGGTCCGCCACATCCTCCGAGCGTTGGTCCTCGCCGGCGGCGGGGTCGCCGTCTGGCGGCTGCGGCTGTTCCGCCGGCCGGGTTACGTTGCGCTCTTCACACTGACGGCGGTTCTCTGCGCATCGTTCATCTGGGTGTTGAGTCTCGCGGGCGCATCTCTGACCACCAACCGCCACACGGTGGTACTCTTCGCTCCTCTTGTCCTCGGAGTTCTGGGTCTGGCGGACGCCATGGGCCCGAGGTGGCTCCGGGACGCGTGGGTCGGCATGGTCCTGCTGTTTGGCTTGGCCGGCGCATGGACCGTTTACTCCCCGATGGCGAAGACCGGTGACTGGGAGCGCGTTGCAGCCCACGTGATGCGTGCCGAGAAGCCCGGCCAGCCCATCGCTGTGTTCCTAGCGTCGGGCGCACTGCCGCTGCGGCAGGACCACGCGGGCTCAAACACGATCGTCGCGTTGCCCCACGAGCGGAACTACGCTGCGTATGACGTGCGAGACTACGCGCTGGAGAGCGAGGAGAGCGTCCGCGCGGTTCTGGACCAAGCCCTTGCCGGCCGCACAGACGTCTGGCTGATCACCGCTGGCCGAACTCAGTATCTGGACGTCGACTTCCATGGGGAGATGCTCGCTCGCGTGGTCGCACGCTGCTACGAAACGGTTTCCGACCGTCGGTTCTTCGAATCACGCGTGAGGCTGCTGAAGAAGGTGCCGGCTTGCCGGGGTTCCTAGAACTCGTAGCATCTGACAGGACGTTCGCGCGCGCCGCTCGCCATGACGGGGCGGCCCCAATAGGGCCGACGCGTCTGTCATGGCAGACTCCGGTCGACCCGTCATCGGCTCGTTGCGTGCCTCGGCCCCTCGGAGAGGGCGAGCGGGCGCCGCAAGTTGGTAGAGGATTGTTGGCCAAGAAGCGGATCCGCTACTGGAAGACGCCACCTCCTTACGGTGTCGGTCGAGGAGCGCTTGCGTGACGGCGCGTTCCACGGTACGGTTCACCGCACGTCCCGGGACCGCCTTGAGCCGGGCCCGATGAATCGCCGGCTCGAGTACTCGGCCAACTCCGGCGCGTCGACCAGGCTGGCACGTTCTTCGTGTGGGCTGCGTAGCCCACTCGAGTCCAGCGCGCGCATCCTGGCGAATGGCCACGGTGCGGCCGCAAGCACGTACCAGCCGTCCTCGTTGGCCGGTGCGTTGCCGGACCGGTTCCGGGAGGATCTCGGCAGGGCCCCCAATGCGGTTCATCGGTCAATCCCGCGGAGGCGTAGGACATCGGCGGGTTCCGGGCATCGCGGGTGTGGCCCGAAGACCGCGTAGTATCATAGGCGGGCACCGCGCCCGGTGCCGTCCCGAGGTAGTGTCCCGCGACTTTCGGCACTCGCTCGGGACACGTTCTCAAGCTGGAGGAATCCGCCCATATGTCCGAGTTTCTGGACCGCGTTTATTCCCGCGAGGCTGTCGTAGGCATCGTCGGCCAGGGCTATGTCGGTCTGCCACTCGCTCTTGTCTTCAACGAGGCCGGTTTTCGGGTGGTTGGTTTCGACTCTGACCCCAAAAAGGTCGCGTCCCTCAACAGGGGCGAATCGTACATCAAGCATATCGGGGCCGAGCGAGTGACCAAGGCGGTCAAGACCGGGCGGTTCCGGGCGTCCACCAACTTCGACGAGTTGGGCGGTTGCAACGCCGTACTGATCTGCGTTCCGACGCCCTTGGGGGGCCACCGCGAACCCGACCTCTCGTTCGTCGTCAGCAGCTCCCGAGAGGTCGCCAAGCGCCTTCGGAAAGGGCAACTTGTAGTCCTCGAGTCGACCACCTATCCGGGGACGACTGACGAGGACGTGCTGCCGATCCTGGAGGCGACGGGCCTAAGAACCCCGGCCGACTTCCTTCTGGCCTTCTCACCTGAGCGTGAGGACCCGGGCAACCCGGACTTCCACACCAAGACGATCCCCAAGGTCGTAGGCGGGGTGAACAGGGAGTCCACTGAAGCGTCCGTGGCTCTCTACGCGGCGGCCATCGACACGGTGGTGCCCGTGTCTAGCGCGCGGGTGGCCGAGTCGGCCAAGTTACTGGAGAACATCTTCCGGTCGATCAACATCGCTCTGGTCAACGAACTGAAGATGACGTTCGACCGAATGGGGATCGACATCTGGGAGGTCATCGAGGCGGCCAAGACCAAGCCATTCGGGTTCAAGCCGTTCTACCCTGGTCCTGGTCTCGGCGGCCATTGCATCCCGCTCGACCCGTTCTACCTGTCCTGGAAGGCGGCAGAATACGGTATCTGGACGCGGTTCATCGAGCTGGCTGGCGAGATCAATACGCACATGCCCCACTTCGTCATCGAGAAGACGGTGGCGGCGCTCAACGAGGACGGCCGAAGCATCAAGGGAGCCAAGGTGCTGGTCCTCGGCCTCTCCTACAAGGAAGACATCGACGACGACCGCGAGTCGCCCTCCTACGAACTCATCGAGCTACTACGCGAGCGCGGAGCGCATGTCGATTACTGCGACCCGTACTTCCCGGCGGCGCGCCGCGGGCGGAAGCACGACATCCAGCTGATGTCGGTGCCGTGCTCGGCCGACGCGTTTGCAGGCTACGACGCGATCGTGCTGTCGACGGGACACAAGCAGTTCAAGGACCCAGCTCTCTATACGAAGGCACGCCTGGTCGTGGATACGAGGAACGCCGTCAGGCTGCCCGAGGGAGCGAGGGGGCGGGTGGTGAAGGCCTGATTGGATTTCCGCTGGACTGCTGGCGCACAGCTCACCCTCGCTCCTGTCGTCGGCTTCACCGCAGGGAGGCCGGCAGCCCCGGGTTGCGTCTGGCTCGGGACGCGGTCGACTCGGGCCCTGGCGAGCTGGACGCGGACAGCGCTGCGCGTGGCTGCGTGGGGAATCGGTGTGCCTGACCGGCCAGTCTGGGCCGGACGCGACGAGGTAAGTGTGAAGGCAGAGTCGACCCCAGGCTTGCTGGCGCGGGTGAGCCGCGTTGTGGGCGATGTCAACTGGGCGGCCTTGCATTATGGGACCGGCCGGTTCCAGGTCCTGCTCCATCTCTGGCGACTCTACCGGAACACTCGATGTCGGCCCTTTGACGCCCATCACGATGGGCTCTCCAATCCGGCCATTCAACCGCGCGCCGTTGCCGGGATCATCCCCAAGTCCGAGCTGCTGGCGCTACAAGCTCGTCTGAATCCGGCGAGCCACCGGGCGTTGGCAGGGGATAAGGCCGTCTTCCACACGATGTGTGTGGGCCTCGGGCTTCCGGTTCCCGTTCTGTACGGCGTCGTCGGTCGGTGGGCCGGCCACTCTGCGGACGGCAAACCATGGTCCGCGGCGTCCCTGGAGGCTCGACTCGGGACGGTGAAAGTGGAAGATCAGGTCGTCGTGAAACCGGCAATTGGGTTCTACGGGCGGGGCGTACGAGCGTATCGCCGGACTCCGGACGGATTCTGCGACCAACTCTCGGAAGACCACTTCACAATCGGGGCGTTGGCGGACGCCCTGCGGTCAGACGGGTCGGGGCGAGTGGTGGTCCAAGCGCGCCTGCAGAACCATCCCGCCATCACAGCCCTCAGCGGCACGACCACGCTTCAAACGACACGGATCCGTTGTCTGGTGACGAGCGACGGCCAGGTACTGGCTGGCGGGTGTTTCTTCAAGATCGCCGTCGGAAACCGGGTCGTCGACAATATCGATGGAGGCCGAACCGGTAATTTTCTCGCCGCCGTCCGACTGGGGGACGGCACTTTGGGTACACCGGTGGCCTACTCAAGAACTGACCGTGGCATCGAGACTGTCGAGCGTCATCCCGAGACGGCGTGTCCACTCCGAGGGTTCCGGCTGCCGTTCTGGGACGAGGCGAGGAAGCTTGCCGAACGTGCGTCGCTGCTGTTTTTCCCCCTTCGCACCATCGGGTGGGACATCGCCATCACGCCGACGGGCCCGGTGCTGGTTGAGGGAAACCCGAACTGGGACCCGACGAATCTGCTGGCTGCCTCACCCGCCGACGAATGGTACGCGGAGGAAATGGCGGCGCTTCTGAACGCTCTGAGGCGCGAGGCGGCCCCGCGGTAGGGCGCCATGCTCTCGCGGGCATGCCGTCCGTCGTCCGCGGGAGGTGCACTGGCAGGCGGCCGGGGCGTCTCCCGCTGCGGCTCGTTGGCGCGCCGCCTTCTGGAGGTACACGGCTGATCGTCACGCGCGGTGACGGTGCGCTGACCCTCGGCGAGCGGCGCGATCCCGCGAGCGACCTGACGCACCGGCGTGCCTGCCGTGCCGGCCCGACCCGTCGGCCGGGTTCCGACTGGGGCCCGCCGGAATCTCAGCCAGGCTGGTCCGTTCCTTGCTGAGCGGGGTTACGTAGGCCGCCGGCGTCTTCTGGCTCCGACATTGTGCCTGTTCTTCCTATCTTTTGGCTATGCTGATGGCACCCGATCAGCGCAAAGGCGGACAATTGTCGGCCTCAAGCCGGACTTGCAAGCCCCAACGCCGCCACATCCTGACGGTGTCGGTGGAGGAGTACTTCCACGCGGGTGCGTTCCAGACGGCGGTCCACCGCAAGCACTGGGAGCGGTTCGAGTCGCGGCTGGCTGGCTCGATGGACCAGGTTCTGAACCAGCTTCGTCGGTTCGGACATACGGCCACGTTCTTTGTCCTCGGCTGCGTCGCTCACTCATACCCGGAGATTGTCTCCCGGATCCTCGATGATGGCCACGAGGTGGCCAGCAGTACGTATTGGCCGCGGGCGCTCCACGCGATGTCGCCCGACGAGTTCCGCGAGGACCTCAGCAGAACGCGCAAGGCGCTCCTCGCGGCGGGGGCCTCCCAGGTGGTGGGGTTTCGCGTCTCTCGTGGCTGGCTGCGCGAGGACGATGTCTGGGCCCTCGACATCCTGGCGGAGGAGGGGTATCTCTACGATTCCAGCCTGAGTCCAATCCTGCGCCGCTTCCACGGTCAACCGACTCGATACCGCGTCCATAGGTGGGAGACTTCCGGCGGTAGGGCCGTCACGGAGTTCCCGATTCCGACGATCAGCCTGCTCGGGCTCCGAATGGCCTTCACAGGTGGCAATTGGGTGCGGCAGTTCCCGCACACGGTCCTGCGCCGCCTGGTCGCGGCCCGCGACCGGCGTAGCCAGGACCCGATGGTGTTCTACTTCATGCCCTGGGAGATGGACCGTGGGCAGCCGCAGCTGGCCGGTCTCTCCGCGTTGACGCGTCTGCGTCACTATCGCAACCTGGCGAAGACCCGATGGGTGTTCGAGGACTATTTCCGGCGCTACCGTTTCCAGTCGGCTGCCGACTATCTGGGCCTTCCGCGCCCCACGCACCGGGTCGCGATGCCGTGCGCCGCGACCGTTCCTCCCGCGGAGGCGTCAACCGCTGAACGTGGCGCGCCGGTGACGCTCGTCGTGCCCCTCTACAACGAGGAGCAGAACGTCGGCTACCTGCAGCGGACGTTGGCCGAGTTGCGCCAGCGGCTGGCCGGACGCTACTGGGTGCGGCTGGTGCTGGTGGACGACGGCAGCACGGACGGCACTTGGGAGCGCTTGCAGGTGAAGTTCGCAGAGGTGTGCGACTGCCAGCTCGTGCGTCAGCCGCGGAACCAGGGAGTGGCCGCCGCCATCCTCGCTGGCATCGCTCACGCGTCCACCGATACCGTTTGCTCGATCGACTGCGACTGCTCATACGACCCCTACTGCCTGGCGGAGATGATCCCCCTGATCAAGGAGGCCGATCTCGTCACCGCCTCGCCCTACCATCCGAACGGCCATGTGATGCACGTACCGGGATGGAGGCTGGTGCTCTCGAAGACGCTATCCCGGCTGTACAGTTCTGTTCTCCACGACCGGCTGCACACCTTCACCAGCTGCTGTCGCGTCTACCGGAAGTCCGCTCTAAAGGGCCTTCGAGTCGAGGCGGGAGGCTTCCTTGGCGTGGCGGAGACACTGATTCGGCTGAAGCTCAGTGGAGGCCGTATCGTCGAACACCCGGCTACGCTTGAGTCCCGAGTCCTTGGCGAATCCAAGATGAAGATCCTTCGGACCGTTCGCGGGCACCTCGGATTGCTGTGGGAACTTGCGGCCTCGCAGGCGCGGACGCGCAGGCCCGTGGCATCCGCGCCGCCACCGGCGGCGAGCCCGGGCGCGTAGTGTTGTGGGGTGCGGCCGCTGATTCTCTCCGCTCTATTCGACCCCCGCCGCTGGCCGCTGTGGACTTACGCCGAGCCGGTTCGCGCTGTATTGGGGCGTGTCGCTCGTTCTGGAACGCGGAGTGCGGTCCGGCTGCCGTAAGGAGCCACGGGGCGGTTGGTGTGCGAGTCAGGTGGGCAAGAAAAAGGCCGCGGAACGGTGCCCGCGGCCTTGGCTGTCTCAAGGGGTAATGCGCCGTTCTCAGGACGCCCGTCGACGCCGAGCGAAGAAGGCCAGGCCCAGAGCGCCGGTGCCCAGTAGCAACATCGAGGTGGGCTCGGGGACCGCGTTGGCCTGCACTTCCACGGACAGGTCGTTGTAGTCCCAGTCAGCTGCCCACGCGTTGTTCAGGTCTTCCATCCCGATCAAGTAGTTGTCGTTGCCGCTGAGATCGAAGACGGCAAAGTGCGTCTGGGAGGCGATTGACGCGCCGGTGAGGGCGTTCCAGTCCGTGCTATTGGCGCCGGACGTCGTGAAGTAGAGGCCGGTCGGAGACTGCAGGTAGAACCCGTAGACGCCCGACGGGATGAACGTGGCCGTTGCATCCCGGTCCGTATAGCCGCTGAACAGGGGGTGCAACGTCGTTGGGTCACTCGCGTCAAACCACCCGAACGTGTTGAGACCTTGGGCGGAGAACATCGACACCTGCTCGAGCATCGTGACCGTCACCGATTCAGTGGTGGCGGACTTGTCGAAGTCGAAGGCTGTGCTCTGGTTCCCGAGGTACGACGCCGTCTGGTTCGGGCTGTCGAAGTAGAAGTTCGTGGGGCCAGCGGTGGAGTTCTTGGCGGTACACCCGGCCACGTCGGCGACGAAATAGCCGATGTTGCAGTTGTGGCCCGGGATACCGTCGATGCTCCAGTTGTTCCAGAACGCCGTGCCCGGCGCGGCGGGCTTGGTGCTCACGGGCGTCTGGAAGGTGTGCCAGGCTGAGTCGCCGGCGACGACGTTCAACGAGTCAGCCCACGCCGCCGAAGCCGTGAGGGCCAAGACTGCCGCGGCCACAAACAATCGATGCTTCACGATGTCCCCCTTGGGACCCGACTGCTGCCGGTGAGGGCGAGCCGGACAGGTTCGGGCATCTCATCCTACAGCAGGAAATGTGCCGCCGACAAGCTTACCAACCGGAATCCGTGCAACCGACGGAAGTGGCGTCTTAACAACTGGTTGGAGCGGCCTCGTCCTGCGTGAGTCGCGTTAAGAAGTCCATCAAAGTCTTCCGGTGGAACGACAAAAATCTTCATAGGTGAGCACGCGGTGGCTTTTTGCTGAATTCGCGGCATAGGCTGGTCTGGCCATGCGTCCGATTCCGACCGGCAGGCCCCTGCGGGCCGACCAAGCAGGTTTCTTGGCCTGCATGGCCGGGTTGGGGCCAGTGCTACTGGATGGTGGCCAGCGCGCGCCTGGCGTCGGTCGCCCCGTCGAAGGTTGCGTCGAGTTTCAACGCTTGCTGCAGCGACTCCCGGGCCCTGGCCCAGTTGTTGGTGGCTAGGTAAGCCATACCGAGATGGTAGTAGTACGTGGCCCTGGTGGGGACCGCCCGTACCGCCTGCTCCAGGGGCCCTATGGCCAGCCCGCGCATGCCTTTCTTGTACAGCACCCAACCCAGCGTGTCGTCGACCTCCGGCACGTCGGGCAGCTGGCTCTTGGCCGTCCGGGCGAGCTCGAGCGCCCGGTCGAGGTTCCCTCCGCTCGTCGCGTACAGCCACGCCAGGTTGTTGGCGGCGGCGGCGGCGCGAGGGTCCAGTTCGAGCGCCTTCTCGTACCTTCTTTGCGCCTCCGTCGTGCGTCCCTGGACCTCCTGCAGGAACCCCACCATCGTCTGAGCCGCGGCGGACTTCGGCTGCTGCTGGGCCAGGCGTTCGGTTTGCGCAAGCGCTTGGTCGAGGCGCTTCTGCCGGTAATAGAGGCGTCCGAGCGCAAGGTAGGCCTCGAGGTTCCCCGGTTCGACGGAGAGTAGCGCGTTCCAGGCCTCCTCGCTCTTGGCGTCCAGTCCAAGCGTCGTGTAGACGCGAGCCGCCAGTGTCAAAGCCGCCGGATCCTTCGGCCTCAGCTGCAAGCGCGACTCGATGCGAGTGCGGGCTTCTGCCAGGTGCCCGGCCTCGAGGTCGAGGCCAATCAGGCCCCCGAGCGCCTCGTCATCGTCCGGGGCCGCCCTCAGGGCCTTCTCGAAGGCCTGGCGCGCGGCCTCGCGGTCCTGTCGCGACATCGCCACCTGGCCGATCAGCGTCTGGACGCGCGGCGCGTTCCCAAACCGGGCCTGGAGCGGCTTGAGTTCGGCGCTGGCCCGATCACGGTCACCGCGCGCCAGGAGTGCGCGCACCAGGACGTAGTGCGCGTCGGGGCTCTGTGGCAGAGCCTGCACGGCCGCATCAGCGAACTGGACGGCGCTGTCAACCTGGCCTTGTGAGAGATCGATCTTGGCGAGCTCGAGCGAAGCGGGACCAAACCGAGGACTCACGCGTGAGGCCTCGACGAACGCTTGCCGCGCCTCGTCGATCTTCCGTCGGGCCAGCTGGATGGTGCCGACGGCAAAGTGCGCCCGACCCAGCTTGGGCGCCAACGCCGCCGCGGCCTTCGCTGGCGCAAGGGCCTCGTCCGCCTTTCCGTCGGTCAGGAGGAGGGCAGCCTTGACTAGCAGCGGCTGCGGGTCCTTTGGGGCGGCCGCAGTGACCTTCTCCAGCCGCGCGTAGGCAGACGAAGGCTGTCCGTGCGTGTACTCCCAGTACGCTAACCGGAGCGTCGCCGGCGTGAACCCGTCCTTCTGCGCAGCCACCGCCGCAAGGAGCTTGAGCCCTTCATCGACGCGCTTCACCCGCAGGTAGTAGTCCGCCAGCGCGAGCCGCGGGACGACCAAGCTCGGGTTGGCGTCGGCGACCACCTTGAGCGGGGCTTCGGCGTCAGCCGCTCGCCCTGTCGCAATGTACAGCGCGGCCAGCGTGCGGTTGGCCAGCATGTCCTGCGGCTCAATCGCGACCGCCTCCTTCAGGAGCGCCTCAGCCTCGGGCACGCGGCCGAGAGACACCAGGAGGTTCGACAATCCCACCCGCGCCTGAACCGACTTCGGTGCAATCGTGAGGGCGTTGCGGAACGCTTCCTCGGCCTTGACGGGATTGCCCAGGGCGAGTTCCACGGCCGCCAGATTCGAGTAGCTCGCAGAGTTGGCCGGCTCCATCCGGATGGTCTCTTCGACCTGTTTGGCCGCAGCGTCGAGCTGATTCAAGCCGGCCAGGGCGTTGGCCAGGAGCAGCTGCGCATCGACGTCTCGAACGTTCTTGTCCAGGAGCCGCTCGGCCGCCTTCCTGGCCTCGTCGAACCGGCTGGCGAACAGGTAGTATTGGCCCGCCTTGATCTGCACCTCACGCCGGTCCGGCAGTGCGTCGGCGGCCGCGGAGAAGGCGCGTAGTGCGTTCGGCCGATCGCCGAGCCGCTCGTAGACGAGGCCAAGACGATAGTGCGCCTCACCGAAACGCAGGTCTTCCTGAATCGCCCTGCGGTACTCGATGACGGCTTCCTTCAACTTGTGCTGATCGACGTCGGCATTCCCGCGGGCGAGGGCACGTTGCTTCTCGACCTCGGGGTCGTGGCGGCAGGCGCCGGCAACCACCGAGAGGCAGAGGAGGCCAATGAACCCGAGGCGACACTCGAAGCGGTGCATAGAACGGCTCCCATTGAGGCCGCAGGGCGTTGGATTGTCCGCCGCCGGCGTGGGAGCTACTTCAGCGTCGCCAGCGTCTTCTTCGCCTCCGCCGCCCCGTCGAAATTCTGGTCGAGACCGAGCGCGGTCTCGAGCGACGCCTTGGCCTTCGCCGTATCGCCGGTCTTCGCGTACAGCATCCCGAGGTGATAGTGGTACGTGGCGTTCTTGGGTGCCGCGTCGACAGCCTTCTCCAGCGGGCCGAACGCCAAGCCGGCGAGGTTCTTCTTGTAGTAGATCCAGCCCAGCGTGTCGTTCACCTCCGGTGACTCGGGCAGGCTTGCCTTGGCCGTCTGTGCCAGTTGGAGCGCGATCTCCAGGTTGCCGCCGGCCTCGGCGTAGATCCACGCGAGGTTGTTCGCGGCCACAGCGGCCCGGGAGTCGATGGTCAGGACCTTCTCGTACTGCTTCTGCGCCTCGGCGTTCTTGCCCTCCATCTGCAGAATCATCGCGACCATCGTCTCGGCGGCCACTGGCTTGGGCTGCCGTTTCGCGAGCTCCGCGAACTTCTCCCGCGCCTGATCGAGCTTCTTTTCGGCCAGGTAGAGCTGACCCAACAGGACGTAGGCCTGCAGCTTGTCAGGCGCGACGTCGAGCGCCGCGAGCAGCTCTTGCTCGGCGTTCACCAGGTCGCCGCTGGCAGCGTAGGTGCGCGCCGCCAGCACAAGGACGTCCGCATTGTTGGGCGTACGCGTGAGACGCGCCTCGACGCGGCTCCGTGCGTCCGGCAACCGCTTGGTCGCGACGTCGAGAGTCACCAGGCCAACCAGCGCCTCGAACGAGTTCGGATCGAGCTTCATCGCTTGCTCGAACGATCGCCGTGCGCCGACTTGGTCGTTCTTCAGCAGCTGCAACGAGCCGTAGCTGGCAATGACAGGCGACGCCTGCGGATACTTGGCCGTGAGTGTCTTGAGCTCCGCCTCCGCCCGGACGAGATCTCCTTTGGCCATCAGGGAACGCGCCAACATGAGGCGAGCCATAGGGTTCCTGGGGTCGGTCAGCACCGCCTGCTCGGCGAACTGGACCGCCGGTTCGGTCGACCCCTTGGCCAGCTGCAACCGTGAGAGCTGCAGCTGTGCGGGGATGGCGTTCGGATTGAGCTTCAAGACCTCATTGAAGGCCTTGATCGCTTCGTCGATATTGTTCTTCTGCGCGTAGATCTGACCGAGGAGGTACTCCGCCGGGGTTGAGCGCGGGTCCGCGGCGACCGCCGCCTTCGCCCGCGTCAGAGCCCCATCGAGGTTCTTCTCCTGCACGAGGAACCGGGCCTTCACTAACAGCGCCGGTGCGCTCTTGGGGTTCCGCGTGATCACCTCGTCGATTGTCTTGTGGGCGTCGGCCTGTTTGTTCTGGATGTACAGAATGCCGGCCAACCTGATTTTGGCCTCGACGTAGCCGTCCTTGTTCGCCGCGATCTTGTTGAGCAAGGCGACCGCTTCATCGACCCGGTTGAGACTGACGTAGTAGTCCGCGAGGGCCAGTGTCGGGCCCGGGGCCGTCGAGTTCTCGGCCACGGCCTTGAGATAGGGCTCAGCCTCGGCCGCGCGATTCGACGCCATGTAGAAGGCCGCCAGCATGCGTGCCGAGGTTCCATTCTTGGGGTCGAGCTGATAGGCCTGTTTGAACGACGCCTCAGCCTCCGACTTGCGACCCGTGGAGAAGAGGAAGTTGCCGAGTTCCATCTCCGCATTCGCTGACTTCGGGTCGATCTCCACGGCTTGGCGGAAGGCCTTTTCCGCCGCCTCGAGATTCCCCTTCTTCTGTTGCAGGAAGCCGAGACTGCCGTAGGCCGAGATGGCCTTCGGATCGAGTTGCAGGGCTTCCTCGAACTGTCCGATGGCCGTGTCGAGGTCCTGTTTCGCGGCGCTCACCGAGCCGAGGAGCAGCTGCGCCTGGAGATTCTTGGGGTTCTTGGCGAGCACCTTGTCGGCCCGGGCCTTGGCGTCGTCCAGTCGCCTGGCGAGCAGCAGGAGGTCGCCCGCCTTCAGCTGGGCGTCGATGTTGTTGGGCAGTAGGTCGGCGGCGTTCACGTATTCGCGCAGGGCGCACCGAGCATCGCCGAGGTGCGCACAGCTCTCGGCTAGATTGAGATGTGCCTCGCCGAGCTTCGGGTCCTTCTGGATGGCGTTCCGGAACTCGATGGCTGCCTCGCGGAACTTGTGCTGGCCGAAGTAGGCGTTACCCGAATCAAGATAGTGCCGGGCACTCCTCGAGCAACTGGCAGCGACGAGGGCGGCCAGGACCACGACACCAACGAACTTATGGCGAAGCATCTGCATCTCCTCTAGAGCAGACCATCTTCGGCAGCCGGCCAATGGTGGAGACCGCCGCCCAGTAGGTCTTCAGGCCCGACGCAAGTACCACCGCGTCAAGCCCGCCAGGTGAATTGTAGCGGGTTTCGGCGACGGCGAGCGGCCAATCAGCGAGGCCGATGGCGGCCGGTCGGGGACGCGTCATCGACGCTTCGGAACCGGACGGACGACGTCTCATCGAGCCGACCTGGAATAGCACGGCCATTGAGCCAGCGCTGGACCGTCATGGCGCCCTGCGCTGACCCGTTGGAGGCTCGTGTCGCTTGAACCCCGGCGCGTGTCGATGCGCACCCGGACGGCCTGATGCGGTGACGTCCGGTCGACTGTCACAAGGGATTGCCGGGCAGGGCCCAAACAACAAGCCCCCCGGCGCCGTTCAGACGCCGGAGGGCAATTATGTGGGGGAGGAAACGACGATCGGGTCCCAGCGACCTACTTCATGCGACGGCGCAGGGCACCCGCCAAGCCGAGAAGACCGGTGCCAAGCAGCAGCATGGAACCCGGCTCGGGGACTGGTGTGATGGACTCCACGATGGCGACGAAGTCGTTGAAGTCGTGATCACCGGCGTTATAGGGCTGGTCCTCAAACGCGATGTACCAGTGGTTGATGTCGGACCCAGGCTGCCAACCCGGAACCTGAATCGTGTCGCCCTTGCCCGCAAACGTCAGTTCCTGCGCGAAGCCACCCGGGTTCAGGCTGTCTTCGCTGTAGTAGGTGGCGCCGTTCCCGGAGTTGAGGTAGAAGCCGAAGACGTTTCCGAAGCCCGGGCCAGCGACCTGGACGTAGTTGATGTCGATGCTGCCATCGGCTAGGAAGCTGATGACCTTCTGGGCACCCACAGAGTCAGGTCCGCTGAAAACCTGGATCTTGTCACTCGGGTCGCCGTACTTATAGAGGCCGAATGTGTTCACGTCCGCGTAGCCGGCGATTTCGATTGCCAGCGTCGCAACCGACGCACCGGCACCCTGGCTCGTGAAGATTGCCGCGGGATTCTGGTCGGTGGTGACGTTGATGGTAGACCCGATCCCGTTCAACGCCTGCTGAAGCGTTGTGCTGTCGTCCGAGACGCCGAGGGCGACCGGACGGACGTTGAGTGTGTCAGCGACCGCAAGCCCGGACCACGAAACAGCCAAAGCCGCGATCGCCGCTACGAACAGGAGTCTCTTCATCTCATCCTCCCTCCCCCGAACCTAATCCCAACTGGGCTCAATGCCGCCAGGGGCAACACGGCACGACCACCGATAAACCGACCCAACCTCTCGGAACAACCGCTGACGCCTACCGCCGGGCGCGCCGTCGAACGACGGCGGCGAGGCAGATGAGGCCGCCGCCGAGCAGCACCATCGACGTGGGTTCCGGCACTGGCACACCGTAGTCCTGCCCGGCCTGCACCTTCTGGCCATTGGCGTTGTACGTGTACGAGTCGAGCCACGTCGCATCGCTCGTATTGTTGCCGAGGGCGGTCAGATAGCTCTGTGCGAGCGAGATCACCGACGAATCACCCGAAACCTTGAAGTCTCCAGTCGACAGGTTGTAGCCGGCGGTCGTGTCGTACTCGACCTCCCAGAGCGCGATCTGGAGAGCCGCGCCCGCGACGTTCGAATGCACGCTGGCAGCGTACGTGTTGAGCAGCCAGGCGATCTTTGAGCCTGAGCCCGGGTCCGCATACGGTGGGTTATTGTTGACACTGTTCGACGAGGTGTCTGGCAGTGCGCTGAGGCTTCGAATGTCCACCGTCTCGGGGTCGGTCAACGTCTGATTCAGGGTCAGGCAGTATCCGGCGAAGGGATTCGTGTCCTTGTCTGAGGTGAAACTCAGCATGATCTGCCCCACGTAGCCCGTGCGGCTGATCGTGCCTTCAAGGACCGTCGACATGGATTCGCCGTACCCTGTGCCAACAAACCACACCTGCGTGGCGTTGGCCGCAGCCGCTGGGAGAAGCGCCAGCATCACCAGTGCAATCAACACTCTCTTCATAGGGCTCCTCACTATCACCACGTGCTCCAGCGGCAGAAACACTTGAATGAATGCACTCTCCGCACTGCCTCTCAGGTTTGCAATGGATGTGCCGGGTGCAAACCGCCTTGGCCGCAGGGGGATTTGGCGACTTAAGTTGTTTCAAGGAAAGCTCTTAGTTGTAGCTCGCGGGGTCTGGTCAGGAAATGAAGTCACCCTGTCGGCAGACTTCAGTCCGGCTTGGTAGGACTACGACGGACTCTCCGCGGTCCGAGAGATGGGACCCGAATCTATCGGCCCGCCGCTCGCGCCGCCACGTCACCAGGTGCGAGGAGTACAGGCCCTCTCGGCGGAGCAACGCCCCAATGCCTCCGTGGCCGACCACCGCATCCGCCGCCGCCAACACGCGCAGTTTGTACTCCGCGGTGAACGTGCGCCGCTTCGCATCGACGACGACCTCCGGATCGGGCCGGCCCGGGTTGCCCGCGGCGCGCGCGTCCGGGGCGGCCCCCGCGCCACTCCGGTCGGCCTCGCTCCGCTCGGCCTCCCTGCGTTCCGCGGGGGCCGCCCCGGACGAAGAACCCAAGACCACAACGTTAGGCTTCACGCTGAACCTTCTTCTCGCCCTGCTCACTAAATCCAGCCAGGAGAGTTGTGTCAGCTATGTTGGCACGGAGGGTATCGACCGAAGGTGCTGAGACCGGTCTGCAACCTCCGTTACGCCGCCAACCAAGGGCGCGCCAGTGTTGCCGCTAGCCTCTTTTCTCGACGCGCATTGCTGGTCGCGGGCCAAACGGCAGTGTGCTGGCGACTAGTCGACCCTGGTGCGCTGACCAACCGGCCAGCTGCGGTTAGGTCTCCGGCCGCGTTCATTAGCGTCCCACCAACTGGCAGAGATGAGAGCTCGGACAACACTCGCGAGGGTGCCATCCCAGGCGGAGCAGCGGTCGTTCGCGCGGCGACCTCATAGGACCTGAGGCAGACGACAACGGCCGGAGGAAACGTCGCGCGCCCACTGCCAGCGGGCCGTACACGATGCGCCTCGAGTCTCCCTATTTCTTCTCGAGTTTTCTCTTGAGCGCCTTGACTTCATCGCTGCCAGCCAATGACGCGTCGAGGCGAAGCGCGGCCGCCAGCTCGCTCGCCGCGGACTCGAACATGCCAATGGCCTCGAACACGACTGCGGCGTGCAGGCGGACATCCGCGTTGTTCGGCATGGCGGTGACGACGCCCGCCAAGAGCTGCGCCGCCTCGCGGTCGTGACCGAGCAGGTGCTCAATCCACCCAAGCGTGTCG
Source organism: uncultured Acidobacteriota bacterium (assembly GCA_963701315.1). GTDB lineage: Bacteria > Acidobacteriota > Vicinamibacteria > Vicinamibacterales > Fen-181 > FEN-299. The sequence continues at coordinate 678,030 of OY969603.1, forward strand.
GCAATCGTCGGGTTCCCTCGCGCCAGTGTGTGTGCTCGTTCCGCGTAGCCAACGGCCTCGGCGGGCTGGCCCTTTCGAACGGCCAGCGCGTAGGCCAAGTTGTTCAGCGCAATTGGCTCGTTGGGCTTTGCCGCGATTATTGTCCGGTACCGGTCGATGGCCTTGTCGTATTCCTGGTTCGACTCATAGAACTGCGCGAGGAGGAGATGCGCAGCCACCATTGTCGGGTCGATCGCGGTCGCCTCTTCGAGCGCCTTCGCCGCGCCGACCTGATCGCCTTTGGCGGTGCGGGCTTCGGCCTTCACGAGCATTCGTGCCGCTTCGGGTTTCGTCCCTCCAGCGATGGCAACTTGCACGCGGCGCGCCGAGATCCACGCCGGCGTCTCCGTCGCGGGATCGATTCCCTTGTCGATGTCGGGCGGCTCCAGAGCGTGTCGTGAGAACGGCGTGCACAGGGGGTCGCCGACGACCACCGTCTGCCAGCTCACGTACGGCATGGCCAGGTAGAACGACTCCGCGAGGTCGAACCCGGTGAAATACGCCGGGAACAGCACATTCGGGCGGACGCTCCCGTCCAGATAGGGTTCGGTGACGTAGCCCGCTGCTCCGGTCACCCCAGCCCTGACGAGATCGCCCGTCAGCGACTGAGGAGACCCGGCAAAGAACTTCGTCCGATCGGTCCAGGGCCCGATCGTCCAGCCGGCCGGCGGCTCCGAAAAGGTCCGAGCATCGGTGCTGACAAACATGCCGGCGATCGCGCCGGCCACGAACTCAAACTGGAACGTCCGCGTCGTGATGGCTGGGTCGTTCGAGCCGAAGGAGTAGTACCCGAGGATGTCCTTCTCGCCGGCTACGGTGCGGTCCGTCGTCTCCAGGACCACACGACTTGCGGCGCCGTTGGCCGCCATCCAGTCTGCCGCGGCCTTCAACCATGCGTTTCCTGGCGCCTCGTCGATCGCCTCGCGCTCGTTGAGGAAGATCTTCCCGTCGTGGACGGGGGTGGCGCCCCGGTCGATCAGCTTGAGCACGTCGTCGACCGTGTACCCGTCGAGGCGCGTGACCAGGTAGATGTCAAACCACTCGTGACTGAATCGCTTCGCCTTCGTTACCGACATGTCGCCGAGGAAATAGGGATTGGCCAGCGGACCGGGCAGCGTCGGGTTCAGTCCCGTCAGTCTCCGGTAGAGCAGCGTGAGCTCGGAGTCAACACTGGCCACGGTGCCCGTCCGACCTGAGGTGCCTCTCACTCTGAGCGGGATCCCCTTGGTCAGGACAATGTAGAGGATGCGGTCCTGTGCGGAATTGCGGCGCAGCCAGTCCGCAATCGGCACCTGGATTTGTGCGTCGTACGCGTCACGCGGGATCTCGTCGGCCGTGGCGTCTGTCGTCAGGCGCAGCACCTGCGTTTGCGGAACCCCGCGCGTCCGAGCGTAGTGAGTGGCGATGCGCTCAGAGTCCGCGGACGCTCCGTTGACGACCAGGAGCACGTTCTCACCGGACTGGGCCATGAGCCGGGTCGCCGCGAGGCACAGGAGTAACAGGGTGAAGGATGCATGCTTCATTGCCGTTGGTTCTCCGCCTGTCCGCCCGTGAGACCGCGTTCTGGTCGCAAGAACCCCCACGCGACTGCCGACCCCGCCGTGCCGTCAAGCCGCAGGACCGATACTGTACGATGCCGTAGACGGGCGGTGGCGATCAAGCGCAGAGACGTGCGCGTGACTCGGGACGCTTGGACGGTGGGGGCGGAGGCTGGGTGAGCGGATCGACGTCCCAGTGCCGACGGGTCCCAAACGCCGCGCGACTCAAGCTGGTTTCGGCCGGCAGATCGGGGGTAGGGACGTTCCACGTCCAGAGCGGAGCCAACAGGAGAGGGCCATCGGCCGCTGCCCCGTGAGAATCGCTGGAGCACGAAGGGCCGGTGACTGGCGTCTTCTGATCCCGTGGCCGGCGACGGGCAAGTCGACGCCGGACCGGGCCAGTCGGACGGCACCGGACCGAACGCAAACGGGGCCGCAACGAGTCCGAGGCTGAGTCATTGCCCGGCATCGTCGTTTGCACTGTAGGATGAAAGCCGATTGGCGCCGCGAAGGCTCGTGGCGATCGGCGGAGACAGCCAGGGGGACAGGAGATGCGCCTGGCTGAGGCCCTGCTCGTAGCCCCGGCTTACTTCCCCTTCAACGGCGGGGACGACGGGTCGTGCGGCACCGGTGATTCGGTTGCCGTCGGCCGTTGCGTGTCCTGGCTCGCTGCCGTGCGACTGTGGTAGATGGAGTTGCCCTGGGCCGTCTCGATCCGGACCGAGTACGAGACGGGCAGTGTCTCCAGGATCCCCCCGATCGCCGCCAGCATCCGCGGTGCGAGCCGACTTTCGTCGTCAGGCGTCAGCGACGAGACAAGATGAATCTCCACGGCAGCCTCGTAGAATGCGACTTCTCCAACGAACAACTGCCTAGCAAACGCCGTTCCGATATGAACTCCTTGGAAATTCCTTGTAAACAGGCGTTCTCGCCGGTGCCGGCAGGATCCAAATCCGTGCCATGGTTGAAAAAACTCCGCCATCCGCGAGCCAGTCTCCTGGATCGCCTCGCATAGACTAGGCGACTTTTGTCGCGAACATATAGGACTATGTCGATGGGTCGAAGGTTTATCCGGTTGAACTGTCTAGGTTTTTCTTATCAGCCGAGCTGGCACGGTACATGCCCTGCACGTCATCAGTGGAGTTCTCGGACCTCGACGCCGTACGGACCGTTGCTCTCACCGAGACCGACTTGCGCCGTCTGGATGTGTGGTCGGCGATCGAGCCGGTGACGGACCCGCTCCAGGCCGGGGGTATTCTCGTCGAGCAAGCTATCAGCTGGATTGCCGGGCGACGCCGCTGCGAACGACTGATGGGGGACCTTTACGGCTTCGCCAGACAGCTGGCGCGGCTGACCGACCTGGCCCCCCTCGCCCAGTTCATCGTGACGACGACCTCCGAGGAGGTCAGCGCCCAGCAGGCTGCGCTCGCGTTGTACGACGAGACGTTCGGCCGGCTGACGATCGCCGCCACGCACGGATACCCGAGCGTACTGGTCGAGGACCTGCGAATCACCCCGGGGACGGGCGTCATCGGGGAGGTCTTTGCAACCCGTCAGCCCTTGCTCGTCATCGACGCTGAGCGTGAGCTACGCTCCCAGCCACGGCGGCGGCGCTACCGAACTGGATCGTTCATGGCCGTGCCGCTGTTCACGAATGGCCGCGGCATGGGCGTTCTGACCTTTGCGGACCGCGCGGACATGCAGCCCTTTACCCGCGCCGACTTGACCGCGGCGCGCGCCTTTGCGGCGCCCGCGACCCTGAGCCTGTTCTCGGCGCGGCTCGCGACCGAGGCCAAAGAGCTGGCGCACGCGGCCGCAGTCGATCCGCTGACGTCGCTCTTCAACCGGCGCTATTTCGAAACCCGTATCGATGAGGAGATTCAGCGTGCCCGCCGGTACGGGCTCGATCTCGCCCTGCTCGTGATCGATGCGGACAATTTCAAGGCGCTCAACGACCTGCTCGGGCACCTCGCCGGCGACCGCGTGTTGCGCGCCATGTCGGACACGCTCCGCCGCTCGGTGCGCGCCTTCGACGTCTGCACGCGGTTCGGCGGAGAGGAATTCGCCATTCTGATGCCGGGCAGCAACGGCGCGAGCGCTGTGCACAGCGCCGAGCGCATTCGGCAGCGCGTCGAGCAATACCACTTCGATCCGCTCCTGGTTCCCGCTGACCTCCATCCCACGATCAGCATCGGCATCGGCGTCCTGCAACCCGAAGATCTGGTCTCCGACCTGATTGCCCGCGCCGACCGTGCCCTCTATTCGGCCAAGGCCGCCGGGAAGAACTGCGTGAGGCTGGCCGAGGACTAGTTCCCGCGAGCGACAATTCGCGGCAGGTTGATCCGGGGAGGAACAAAGTCGCGCCCAATCCGGACTCTTCACGCGGGCCCACCAACAGATGCTGGGCAGGGACGAGCGCGATCTGCCTGATTGACCATGACTTGGGAGCGCGTGTTGGGACCGTCTGACCTTGGTTCCCTGCGGACGAGTCGTGGCACGAATCCGGCATAACTCAAACGGCCAGGCTTATCCGGTGCCCCCGACGCCTGGCGCGCGAACGCGCGGCATGCTGAACGGGGAGAACACCCATGACTAAGTTCCGCGTTGCGACTGTCTTCATCGTGGTCATCGCGGCGTGCTTTGGGCTTGCGCCGCGCGCTCAGGCCGACACGCTGTTCACTTACTCGTTCACCGACGACAACTCGGCCACGGCGGGTTACGGGACGCTGGACGCGGAGTTGTTGGCCGCGAACCTGTACGGTGTCGAGAGTGGAGGGCTAACGGTGAGCGGAGGCGCTGCGGCAGGCGTCTACACGCTGTATGGGAACCCGAACGTGGATTTCTCGAACGCCTATAGTCCGAGCGGGGCGTTCGTGTTCAACGATCTGTTCTACTATCCGAACGATCCGCTGCTCGACTCCTACGGTCTGCTCTTCACCGACCGCAACGGCCGCGAGATCAACATCTGGGGCAACGGCACGGGAGTGCTCTACACCTTCTATCGTTGGAGCGGCGGCACGTATGACGTCGAGGCGGACCAGAGCATCCAGTTCAGCGCTGCCGTGCCGGAACCCGCGACCTTGACGCTCATGGGGCTCGGCCTCGTCGGCCTCGCGGGCGCAGTGCGGCGGCGCCGGACGTAACCCTTCGGTCCCCCTCTTCAGCGCGATTCTGTCAGGGGCCGCTCGGTCGTCAGACCGGGCGGCCTTTCGTGTGTTCGTGGCCTGCGTGAGGCGGTGGCGGCCGCCTCCGGCCCTGACCGACGACCCTGAGAAAGGAAGCCCGCTCCGGTATTCGCGCCAGCGACCGAACCCCTCTGTTCGTGACAGACCGCGAGTGGGCGGCGGTGACGCACGACCTGTCGCGCGAGCTCCAGCCTTGACATCGGATCGGATGACGCCCGGTACGGGGCACGCGATCACACTGGCTCCTCGTGGAGCAATGATGACCAGCCGCGTTCGCTGCAGCGATTGGGCCGACCCCATCGTGCTGGTGCTCAGGGTACTGACGTCGCGTGCCCCGCACGGGAGGCCTACGGCAAACAGGGGGCCGCTGCGCGAACCTCGAGGCCAGCGGCCACGCGGGACATCCAGCGCCGGACAGCCAGGCCTGTCGGTGACCTGTGACCGGACGACGGCACGGTGAAGATGCCATGCGTGCCGTCCGAGTCGGGACGGCAGTCAGCCGCGAGCGTTCCTAAGACATCACGGTGCGAAAAGGCTCGGTCGGCGCGGGCAGACGCCAGGCCGCGCAACCACCAGGAGCGCCCTGCTTTCAGGCCTCCTCCGTTCGTCCGCAGCGCGCGCGCCTGCCGCGCACGAGACATGCCAGACGCAGAAGCTCGGGAGGGAGAAAAAGGAAAGGCCCCCGACCTCGATGAGAAAGCCGGGAGCCTCAACCAATGGGGCAAAACGGTCTCGCGGGCCGACGGCCCGTGAAGTTCTTGGGTCCCCTACTTCTTGGCAGAACGGCGCCGCACGACGGCTGCCAGACCGACCAGGCCAGTGCCAAACAGAAGCATCGATGTCGGTTCGGGCACCGGCGAGTAGATCATGTTCTGCGCGGTGCCATCCCAGATGGAATTGGGGTAGTTGTAATTCTGGTACTCATTGAGGTTCAGGACTACGGCACCGAGGCCCGGGTAGTTGGACGCGACGGCCGTCGGGTCACCAGGGAAACCGCTCAGCCACCCGGCCACGTCGGAACCCAGAGACCCGCCTTCCCCCTCGTAGTACCAGATCGCGTTCTGGAGCTCGCCCGCATTGCCGTAGGTATTGGGGATGACACCCGCCAGCCACTGGTCGAGCAGGTACGCTGACCCGGCATGCAACGGATTGCCGTCCTGCGCGGACTGGCTGATGTTGCTCACCAGGTAGGTCCGACCAGGGTAGAAGTAGTCATCGGTCTCCACGCAGTAGACGATGAAGTTCGAGCCAGTGTTCAGATCCTGCACGTAGAACTGACCACCGTCCCCATTGGAGAGCGCTCCTTGCGTAATCGTGACCAGGTCGCCGATGTTGACCGTGTCGGCCTGCGCCGCTGCCGCCGGCAGGATCGCTAGGACGGCAAACAAGACGAGCAACCGCCGCATAAGAGAGCCTCCTTCGCCCATCGGGCGAACCGAACAAGTACCGCCGAGGGCACTCGACCGACACGCTCAGCCCCCAGCCAACCCTGCCGGATTGCAATAGACATACCCGACGGGTCAGCCGGGCCAGTATCCCGTAAGTTATTGCAGGAATTGGCAGGACTACATAGGGCGGACAGTCGGACGGGTGAGATGTCCGACCGAGGGAAGACTTCTGTCAACTGTACAGAGGGTCGGGCAGAGAAATCAGCGGCGCGGTGCGTAGACGAGCATGCCGTTTGCCGGCGACTGCTAGCCGAGACGAAGGGCGGTGGGTTCCCCAGTTGCGCGCGAACGGCCGCGGGGACATACGCGGATCTCTGGACACCTTCCCCGTCAGCCCGTGTTGCCCTACCGTCTCCCGAGATGGTAGGTAGGCAGGGCCGCCTGACGACGGCCCCACCCGCGGGGGCACTTCTGCGAGACGCGACACCAACTACGTGCGGCGCTTCCTCCACGCGCGGCCTACGCCGATCAGGCCAGTGCCGAGGAGCAGGAGAGACGCCGGTTCGGGAGCAGCCTGGAGGTCTCCCGTGAGGACGGCCGGATTGCCGTTCCATTCCCCGTAGTCCAGCTCGAAGCTGTGGACGCCTGAGGTGCCCGTCCACGTCTGGGTCACTGCCTCCGGGGCCGTCGGCGACGAGGCGTCCCAAAACAGCGAGCCGTCCACGTACAGCTTGAACCCGTCGTCCTTCGTGAAGTTGTAGGTCCGGCCGCTCACGAAGTTCGCCTGCCCCGTGAACACGAAATACGAGGCGAACGCGTTCTGGACGGTGTGGTCCTCGCTTGGGACCTGCCCCAACATCGTGCTGCCGGTAGCGGTCAGCGTGGTGACGTTCTGGGCGTTGCTGCTCGCCAGGAACTGGCCGAGCGTCGCGTTCTGGCCGTAGGGCTGATCGTCGAAGGTGAATGAGTCGATCGTGAACGTGAGATCCGGATTACTGACGGGACCGGCCGTGTTGAATGCGGCAGGCGAGGTCAATCCGCCGGCTACACGCCACGCTTCGGCCGAGATGATGCCGGCGTGCGCTGCCAGGGGCGACAGGAGCACAAGAACCAACGCGAGGACCGCGAGCGTACGGGACATCCTCATTCGGTTGCTCTCCACAACAGGGGGTCAGGAACACACGACACGCCCCCAAGCGACCAGCCTGGGGCCGGCACACCGCCAAGAAACACCACTGGGAGTGCTGAACGTCTAGGTGAGCAAGGAACATACCGGCCGAGCTTCAAAACCCGGCATTTCAGCATTTCACGCCTCTTCGGACGGTTGGCGTCGGAGCCGGCCCCCTGAGCGAGACGACCCATAGTCCGTCTCACGGTTGAATTAGCTCAGGCAAGTGGAGATTAGTACCGCGAATATGTTGACTCTTGCTGTTGGTCCCCGTCTCCAGAGAGCACCGTGTGTTGAGAATCTCTACACATCTCCCGCACCACGGCTGCGGCGAGCTTCCTGTTGCCTAGGAGCGACGGGCCGAGAGGAGTCAGCGAGCCCTACAGGTTGTATTGCACGAATTCTCGAGCTGGAGGATTGTGGTTGACCAGGCGGGGGGGCGGCGATAAGCTGGATTCCTCTGTCGGGCTGACTTTTTTCGACCGATATTGGGAAAAGAGAGGCCGAGGCCGCAAAATCCCCCTCGGATTGCTCCCAGGCAGTATGGCAGGAGACGGCGAGGAACTGATCGGTTCGAGCCCATCCATCCAGGAGCTCCGTTCGGAGCTCGAGTATGCGGCCCGATCGGACGCCAAGATTCTGATTACGGGCGAGAGCGGTGTGGGCAAGGAGATCCTCGCCCGCCTCATCCACCGGCATAGCGCCCGCTCCCGCGCGCCGCTGGTGACGATCAACTGCGCGGGGCTGCCCGATTCCCTGCTCGAATCGGAACTCTTCGGCCACGTCCGGGGATCGTTTACCGGGGCCTACCGCGACAAACCCGGCCTCCTCGAAACCGCGCACAACGGCACGATCTTCATGGACGAGGTTGGGGAGATGAGCCTGCGGATGCAGGCGCTCCTGCTCCGGTTCCTGGAGAGCGGCGAGGTCCAGCGCGTCGGCGCCGAGCGCGCCCAGGCCCACGTCAGCGTCCGCGTCGTGGCCGCAACCAACCGCAACCTGGCGGCCCGCATCGCGGAGAAGGAGTTTCGCGAGGACCTCTACTACCGCCTGAACGTCATCCATCTCATGGTCCCGCCGCTGCGCGAGCGACGCGACGACGTGCCGGAACTGCTGGATCACTTCCTCAAGCTCTACGGCGCGCGCCACGGTTTACCGGTGCCGCGCCTGACGGCTGAGGCCTTGCAGTATCTGGTCGGCTACTCGTGGCCAGGCAACGTCCGGGAACTCAAGAACTTCGTCGAGCGCCTCGTGCTTCGGGCCCGGACGGGTGTCATCAGCACGGCGGACCTGCCGCTCGAAATCATTCCGCCGCCGGCCGCCCCGGTGCCCGAGCCGGTGCACCGCGCGAGCGTGGACCGGATGTACGACCGGATGACGGTCGGGCGCGAGTCGTTCTGGACCGTCGTGTACGAACCGTTCATGTCGCGCGATATGACGCGCGACGACTTGCGCGCCATCGTCAGCCGCGGGCTCCAGCAGACGCGAGGCAGCTACCGGATCCTCGTGCAGCTGTTCAACATGGCGGAGGCCGACTACAAGCGCTTCCTGAACTTCCTGCGCAAGCACGATTGCCAGATGCCGTTCCAACGGTTCCGCAACCTGCCGGGCCGCCTCGACGGGGGTCAGGAGGCGGCGCCGCCGCCCGGCGATGATCGACGCGGAGTGGATGTATGACGTCGGCGAAGAAGATCCTCGTCGTCGACGACGACCGCCAGGTCGTCAAGTACCTCACGGAGGTCCTCCAGGAATCCGGGTACGAGACGATTGCCTGCCAGCGCTTTCAGGACGCGAAGAGCTTCCTGGCCACCACCCGGCCGGATCTGCTGCTGACCGACATTCGCCTGGGTGCGTACAACGGCCTCCAGCTGGCGATCTTTGCACGCGACCGCCACCCCGGCGTCCCGGTCGTCGTCCTGACGGGCTACGAGGACCCGACCCTGCGCGAGGAAGCCGTGCACTCGGGCGCGCTCTTCCTCGTCAAGCCGGTCCCGCGCGACGCCCTGCTCGCCGCCGTACGTCAGGCGCTGGCCTAGCCGCCGCCGCACGGCCGCCCGTCAACCACTCAAGCGGGAATCCCCGGTCTACGTCCAGATCTGGCGCGGCGGCGTCCAGGTGAGACCTCAAGGAGTGGTGCGCGAGGGAGGCGACCACGCCGTCGAACCGCCTCACCGCGGGTGCCGGGCGGCGCGGGTTGGCTCAGGGCGCGGTCCGCCTCACATCACACCCAGCGGATCGAAGGTCGGGTCGGGCGGATTGGCCGGCCCGGTCACCGACGACGAACGGTGCGGGGCCGGGGTGACTTCCCAGAGGTCCACGTCGTAGGGGATGTCGAGGCGATGGCCGTCGGCCGCGAACACGACCCGCACGCGCGGCCGATGCGGGTCGGGCGCGTAGGGCCGCAGCACGACGGCCCCGGCGCCGGTGTTCAACCGAACGTACGACCCCACCGGGTAGAGCCCCATCAGGTGCACGAAGCGCTTCACGAGGTTCGGTTCGAATTCCTGGCCAGGGTTCTTGAGCACGACGAGGATCCGGTCGACCGGAAACGCCTCCTGATAGCCCCGCTTCGACCGCATGGCGTCGTACACGTCGGCGATGCTGGTCAGCATCGTCGCGAGGTTGAGCGTGGGCCGCGAGACGCCGTCGGGGTACCCGGTGCCGTTCAGGCGCAGGTGGTGTTCGAACGCGACGATCGATGCGAGCGGCGTGAGGTCTTTCGTGCGGCGCAGGACGCTGGCGCCGGTCACGGGATGGCGGCGGATGACGGTCATCTCGCGCTCGTCGAGGGGACCGGTCTTCTTGAGGATCTCCGGCGGCACGTGGACTTTTCCGATATCGTGCATCAGCCCGGCCACCCCGAACTCGCGGAGCAGCGTGCCGTCGATGCCCAGGGCCCGCGCCTGCGCCATGGCCAGGATCGACACGTTCACCAAGTGTGTGAACGTGTAGTTATCGAGCGTGCGGATCGTGGTGAGGGCGACCAGTGCGTGACGGTTCTGCGTGACGGCCTGCGCGAGGTCGTCCACCACCCCGCGCACTTGCTCGGCCTGGACCATGCCCTCTCGGATGGCGGTGTCCCAGATGCTGCGCACCGTGGCGCTCGCCTCCGAATGGAGGCGGCGCAACGTGGCCATGTCGGCCAAGCTGGTCTGCACGCGCTGCTCGACGCGGACCTGCCCGATGCGGACGTGCGGCAGGTCCATGGCGGGCGGCTCCTCGGACGCCTCGGTCGACCGGAGTCGTTGGCACAGCTGGTCGACCGCCGTCGCGAGTTCGTCGGGCGTGACGCCCCGTTCCACCGTCAGCCGCTCGATGCCGTGCGCCTTGAGCCGGCCATGCAGCTCGCCGAGCGCTGAGGCGCCGCGCCCCACCGGCATGTCGCCCACGACGACCTCGTCGGCGACCAGGGCGATCGAGACCGACGGGACGTCGTCCAGCATCCGGCCGACCGCTTCCCCGAAGGTCGCGATGTTGCGCAAGACGAGGGGGTGGCCGGGCGTGTAAAGCTGCGCGCCGCGCAGCGCGGCGCCAAACCGCCGCAACAGCTCGTCGATCAGGGCGCGTCGGCGCGAACTCGTCTCGAGCATAGCGTCACTGTTCCCGCACGGCGACCGCGCGTCTCGACACTGCCTTGGCCTGCCCCGCGGACGGGCGGGCCATCCCGACAAGGCCTGGGCCTTACTCCCTCAGATGCCGCCGCGCGGCGGCGCGAACTCCCAACGAACCCTTGGTGGCGGCTTCACGCAGGGCCTCCTGCGCAGCCGGTAGCTTGATCTGCCCGAGCGCGGCGGCCGCCGCCGTGCGGATCTCGTGGGTCCGCAGCGGTGCGAACAACGATCCGCGGTGGAGCACCTCCCTCAGTGCGGCGACGGCGTCCGGGCCGCCCAGCACGCCCAGCCGCGCCAGCGCTCGCAGGTACACGTCGCGCATGGCGCCGCGGCAGGCCACGTGGCGGACGATGTGACAGAAGAGCGGCGTCGATCGCGGGTCGCGCGTCGTCCCGAGCTCCTCGATGACGGTTGCACGGCGTTCGCTCTTCTCCGAGAGGGTCCGCTGCAGCACCGCGAACGCCTCCTCGCTCCCGATGCTCGCCAGGGCGCGGATCGCGTCCCGCTGGACCGCAGACTCGGGGTCGGCGAGGAATAGGTCGAGATCCGCGACCGACTGGCGGTCACCGAGGGCCCGCAGCAGCTGCACCGCGGTTCGGCGCACGTTGGGGTTCTCGGACTGGATCAACGGGTCGATCGACTTGCGGCTCTGCTTGCCGAAGCCCAGGAGCACGTCCGTGAGCCGCTGCCGCGCCCGCGGGCGGATGTCGTCGGCCAGTGTCTCGGCGACGCGCGGGCCGAGTTGCGGCCCGATCCGCAGGCACATCGCGCGGACGTGCTCGAACTCGTCCTCGCGCACGAGGTTCAGGTGGAAGGCGAGGTGGTTGGTGAGCGCCGGGGTCGCCAGCTGCTCGAGCGCGCGCGTGGCCTGGAGCCTCGCCCCGGACTCCCGGTGGCCGGAAGCCACGTCGGCCACGCCGTCGACCAGCAGGCGCGCGCCCTCGAAGTCGCCGATCGCCACCAGCTCCTCCACGTGGGCCACGACGAGCCGGAGGACCTCCTGGCGCGCCGTCGCGTCCTTCTCGACGACCAGCAGATCGAGCAGGAGCCGGAGGTCGAGGGCGCGCACCGAGACGTCGCTCACCGTCGTCAGCCACTCGGCGATGCGTTCCGGCGGGTCGTCGCCCAAGGACTCGAACGAGGCGGCCCGGGCGCGGGCCCCAGCCATCTCCCGGTTGTACTCCTCCGGGATGTGGGCCTGGTCCGAATAAGTCACCAGCAGTTCCTCGACCCGGGCCCACAGCCGGCCGAATCCGGGGTCGGCCGCCAGAGGGTTCTCGGCGAGGTCCTTGCGCGCCATGCCCACGACGTCCTTCCGGCGTGGCTGTTCGGGGACCAGCGAGCGGAAGGCCTCGGCCAGACGCGCCGTGCAGTCGCGCTCGAAGGCCACCGACTGCGAGACGAAGCGGGCGAGAGAGGAGTCCGTCATCCGACCGGTGACTTCCCGCGCCACCGGCGCCAGCTCGTGGCGAGGGTCGTGCGCGATCGAGAGCACTTCGAGCATGAACTCGGGGGTCAGGCGCGAGGCGGCCGCCGCCATGTTGGCGAGCGCGACCTCCACCTGTTCGGGCTCGCGTGTCTCGAAGAAGCTCGCAATCCCGCGCATCGCCCGCAGCAGCGAGGCGGCGCGGCCTTCGGAGACGAGGCGGGCGGTCGCCGCCTCGGCCGTGCGCTCGAAGAAATCGCCCAACCGTCCCGGGTCACGCGCGATGTCGGCGAGGATCTTGACGGCTTCCTCGTCGAGGTCGAGCGCGTCGCCCTGCAGGCAGTGGGTGATGATCACATCCCAGGTCGGCGGCAGCCCCATCGCCGAGGTCCGCTCCCGCAGCAGCAGGGAGTAGTCCAGCTCGTGCAGCTCGAGCCCCTGGCCCCCGGCCGTCGTCCACGCGCGGCCGATCCCGCCCCGAGCGCGGACGTCCTCGGGCGGCTCAGACAGCAGGGCGAGGAAGATGCGCCAGGCGCTCGGCGTGACCTCGCGCCCGATGATGATCTGCCCGATCAGGTGGCTGTGGAGCAGCTCCGCGAACTCGCCGATGGCCACGTCGGCGCGCGCCGGGGCGCGGCCCTCGACGAGCAAATTCGTCGGCAACACCGTGACGGGCAATGAGCCGTGTTCGGTGGCGGCGCCTGCGGCCTTGGCCAGCCGGTTGAGGGCCTCGTTGATCGCGGGATGTTGAGGCGGGTAGAGGGACACTACCCGGGCGGCGGCCTTGCAAGCCCGCGCGAATCCGGTCAGCCGTGCGGCTGCCTCGACCGAGAGGACTTCGGGTTGCGCCTCAGCCATGTGCTCGGCGACAGGGGAGCCTCCTGGCGGAGTCCCGCCACCTCTAATATCGGCGCTGGTGAGGCGTGGCTGTAAGAAACGTCAAACCCTCGCGCCGCCGCGACCGAAGGCCGCAGGCCTCCGGCGGGGCGCCTTGGGAGGGGCCGCGGGAGGCCGACTAGCCCCCGGCCGCGACCAGCGGGCCCGGAAGGGCTGCGCCCGTGAGGGAGGACTCGTCCTCCTCCACCATGGTCGGCGGCACAATGGGCGCGGGGCGCGGCCTGCCCTGAAACGTGCCGGCGGAGCGGACCGGGTGCAACGCGGTCCGGGGCTTGCGCTGCCGTAGCTCGTGGCCGACCACCAGCATTTCCTGAAGACGGTCGACGACCTCGGCAAGGCGCAGGTTCGCGACCTCAACCGCGCGGTTGCAGTGCCGGATGCCCCCTTCGCCGGTCAGATCCTGGACGAGCCGGTCGTAGCGTGCGGCCACGTAGTCCAGGCGCTCGCCGATGTCCCTGACCTGCCTCAGCAGCTCGCGCCGCTCGACGGATCGGCACGGGCCTTCGAACGCGTCAACCAACCTCATCGTGTTCTCCGACCGTTCGCGGCCATCATTAATGCGATCAGCTACACGACCTCCCGGACCGACGACGAGAAAGGGCAAACTGTCCGGGTGGGGGGCGGAAGAACTCTCGGTTAACTCAGTGAGCAAGACTCGATCCGGGCTTGTTTCGTTCGATACTGTGCGATTCTGGCACAGCCAGGTCAGCTTTAGCCGCGCCCAGTCAGTGTAATAAATACACCTAAAACGAAATATCCGAAGAGATCCCCTATGGCTCAACCGCCTCAAGCGTTCTGAATTGAGACATGAGCTTAGCTCCACGCCCGTACGGCGGTCCTCTGGCAGCCACAAGGAATTGTGGTGTCCCTGGTCTCGCTTGGGGTTGCTCCGGCCCGCCGAGGCGCCGGTTGTGGACGCCGCTTCGAGGCCTGGCACGCCGGTTCCGAAACAGCTTCTCGGTTGACAGTGAGGCCGATGGCCCGCCCCTGGGCTTCACCTTCAAACAGGCGGCGGGAGGACCGACTCCGACGACGGGACGACCGGACGGGAGCGCACCGACCGGCTGCGTTGCGGAGAGGGGCGGAGCCCGAAGTGTGCGAGACGGGCGGCGCAGCAGCTCCAGGAGAATGCGGGCTCGTCGGGCGGCCCGGCGGCTGTCGGGTGAGGTCGTCTGAGTCGAGACCGCCCGCCTGCGAACCGGCGAGGCCGGGGACTGATCGGCCCCGCCTCATCGTCCGGCGATCTCGATGCGGCGCCGACGCCGTCGTCCGGTTTGACGCCGGGCGGACCGTCGGGGCCTACCGACAACGGGTCTGGCGGACCGTCGGACTCCGGCGAGACGGGCCACGGACTACAGGGGGCTTGCGGCAGCCGTTCGCGCGCCGTCGGTCGGGCACCGTGCCTGCCGCGGCGCGGAAGGGGGCAGCGGGCGGGGGGGGACACACATCCGTCGGGAACACCTGATCTTCCAAGGTATACTGACCCCTTATGCGTGCGACCGACATCATTCGTACCAAGCGGGACGGCGGGTCGCTCAGTCGCGAGGAGATCGAGTTCTTCGTGGCCGGGGTCACCGACGGCTCGCTGCCGGACTACCAGGCGTCTGCACTGCTGATGGCCACAGTCCTGCGGGGGATGACCGCCGAAGAGACCTCAGCCCTGACCGGAGCGATGGTACGGTCGGGGATCCGCGTGGACCTGTCCGGGATCGCCGGCGTCAAGGTGGACAAGCACAGCACTGGCGGCGTCGGTGACAAGACGTCGCTCATCCTGGCGCCGCTGGCGGCGGCCTGTGGCGTCAAGGTCCCGATGATGTCGGGCCGGGGCCTCGGCCATACCGGCGGAACGCTCGACAAGCTGCAGTCGATCCCGGGTTTTCGCGTGGACCTGTCGCTCGACGACCTGAAGCGGGCGTTGGAGCGAACCGGTGTGGCCATGCTCGGCCAGACCTCCGAGATCGCGCCGGCCGACAAGAAGCTCTACGCTCTGCGCGACGTGACGGCGACGGTCGAGAGCATCCCGCTCATCACCGCCTCGATCATGAGCAAGAAGATCGCCGAGGGGATCGACGCGCTGGTGCTCGACGTCAAGACGGGGCGCGGGGCCTTCATGAAGACGGTGGACGAGTCGCGCCGGTTGGCACGCTCCCTGGTCGATACCGGGAACCGGGCCGGCGTCCGGACCGAGGCGTTCATCACCGCGATGGACGCGCCGCTGGGGCGTGCGGTCGGCAATGCCCTCGAGGTGGTTGAGTGCCTGGAGACGCTCAAGGGGCGAGGCCCCAAGCTGCTCGAGGACCTCTCGGTCCTGCTCGCCGCGCGCATGGTCCGGCTCGCCGGGTTGGCTGTGACCGACGAGGAGGCACAACGGCAGGTGCGCCGCGCCCTCGGGTCCGGTGCCGGCGTCGAGAAGTGGCGCGAGATCGTCACCCATCAGGGTGGCGACCCATGGACGGTGGACGACTACACGCGGTTGCCGTCGGTGACGACGCGTCGGCTCGTGACTGCCCAGCGGGCCGGCTATCTGGCGGTGCTCGACGCGGAGTTGCTGGGCCGCGCCACCCTCGCGCTTGGCGCGGGCCGCACGAAGGTGGACGATTCGGTCGACCCGGCCGTGGGGGCGATGGTCCACGCCCACCCGGGCGACCATCTGTCGGTCGGCGACCCACTGGTGGAGTTCTACTACCGGCGCGAGAGTGACCTGCCGGCCGCGCTCGCGCTCCTGGACCGTGCCATTGTGGTCGCTGACGAACCCCCGGCGCTGCCCCCGCTCGTCTTGGAAGAGGTGAACTAGTCGGACCGGTCCCGGCCAGGCGGGCCCGCGGTGGGGCGCCGGGCCTCGAGGAGCAGCCCGTCGTCCCGAGGGAAACGCATGAACCCATCACCATCTTCTGTCGACACCGCCCCGGCGGGGTCCCGCCGGACCGAATTCCTCATCGTGGGCGGCGCGGTGGTCCTCGCCGTGGCCGCCGGCCTCGTCGCGCAAGCCGGCGTGCCGCGCGCCCAGGCGATTGTGGGGCTGGTCGTGATCCTCGGGATTGCCTATCTGGCCTCGACCAGACGGCGCGCGATCGACCTGAGCACGGTGGCCTGGGGGCTCAGCCTGCAGTTCGCGATTGCGTGGTTCGTCCTGCGGCGCGACGAGGGCCGGGCGGTGTTCGCGGCCGCCGGAAACGGCATCACGCGGCTGCTGGCGTTTGCCGACGTCGGCTCGTCGTTCGTCTTCGGCGCGCTCGGCAACAAGCAGATCTGGCCGCAGATCGTGACCACGGTGCTCGGTCCGAGCGGCGCGCAGTTCGGGACGATCTTCGCCTTCCAGGTGCTCCCGACCATCATCTTCATCGCGGCCCTGTTCGCGATCCTCTACTACTTCGGCATCATGCAGATCGTGGTGCGCGGGTTCGCGTGGGGCATGCGGCGCGTCATGAAGGCGAGCGGGGCCGAGTCGCTCAACGTGGCCGCCAGCATCTTCATGGGCCAGACCGAGGCGCCGCTGACCATCCGGCCGTACCTGCCCGAGATGACCGAGTCCGAGCTGATGACGGTCATGACGTCCGGGATGGCGCACATCTCCGGCGGGATCATGGCGGCCTATATCCTGTTCGGCGTCGAGGCGAAGCACCTGCTCACGGCGGTCATCATGACGGCCCCGGGCACGCTGATGATGGCCAAGATGTTCGTGCCGGAGACGGGCCAGCCCAAGACGATGGGGACCGTGAAACTCCAGGTGCCCAAGACGGACGTGAACGTGATCGACGCGGCCGGGCGCGGGACCGGCGAGGGGCTGCACCTCGCGCTGAACGTCGGCGCGATGCTCATCTCGTTCCTGGCGCTCGTGGCCATGGTGAACGCGGGCCTCGGGCTGGTGGGGACGAGCCTCCAGCAGATTTTCGGCTGGGCATTCTCGCCGGTCGCGTGGGCCATGGGCGTGCCGTGGCACGATGCAGCGGCCATCGGCAACCTGCTGGGCGAGCGGATGGTGCTCAACGAGTTCGTGGCCTACTCGCACCTCGGGCCGATGAAGGCCGGGCTCGACCCGAAGTCGTTTACCATCGCGACCTACGCGCTGTGCGGCTTCGCCAACTTCAGCTCGATCGGCATCCAGATCGGCGGGATCGGCGCCCTGGCGCCGAACCGGCGCCACGACCTGGCGCGCCTCGGCCTGCGCGCGATGCTGGCCGGGACCCTGGCGAACTTCGTGACCGCCACGATCGCGGGATTTCTCCTCTGATATGGGTCACGGCGAGGCCTGCGCATGAGCTACTTCGATGAGGTGTCCGAGGCGGCGGCGTTCCTGAGGCAAGCGGTCGGGTCGGTCCCGGAGGTCGCCATCGTGCTGGGCTCCGGGCTGGGGGAGTTCGCCAGGCGCGTGGCCGACGCCCGCACCTTCTCCTACCTCGACCTCCCGCACTGGCCGCCGTCGGGTGTGGTGGGCCACGCGGGAAAGCTGGTCACCGGGACGCTGGGCGGCAAGCGCGTCGCCGTGCTGTCGGGCCGCGCGCACTACTACGAAGGACACGACCTGCGGCGTGCGACGTTCTCGATCCGTGCGCTCGGCCTGCTCGGCGTCAAGACCCTTGTCCTGACCAACGCGGCCGGCGGCGTCAACACGACGTTCGAGTCCGGCGTCCTGATGGTGATCGACGATCACATCAACCTCTTTGGCACCAACCCGCTGATCGGTCCGAACGATGAGCGCTTCGGCCCGCGGTTTCCGGACATGACCGAGGCCTACTCGAAGCGCCTCCGCGACGTGGCCGACCGCGTGGCCTCCGCGCACGGCATCGCGCTCGCGCACGGCATCTACGCCGCGCTGCACGGCCCGAGTTACGAAACACCGGCCGAGATTCGCTACCTGCGGACCATCGGTGCCGATGCCGTCGGGATGTCCACGGCCCCCGAGACCATCGTGGCGCGCCACATGGGCATCGAAGTGCTGGCGATCTCCTGCATCACGAACATGGCCGCCGGTGTCGTTGACCAGCCGCTCAACCACGCCGAGGTGATGGAGACCGCCGCGCGGGTCAAGGACCAGTTCGTGGCGCTGCTCCACGGCATCGTCGAGGCGGTCTGAGTGGGCGGGTCGGCTGGCTGGCAGACGCTTGCCGGGGTCGTGCGGCTGTCGCGTGCGGCCATTCCCGACGATAAGGAATCGAGGGGCCCCGGCGCGACCCGTCCGGCCGGGGCATTCGCCGAGCCGGAGACTATCCACATGATCGATCCCCTCGTCACCGCGGCGCGGACGGCCCGGAAGCGGGCGCACGCCCCGTTCTCGCACTTCCGCGTCGGAGCCGCGCTCGAGACCGCCGACGGGCAGGTCATCACGGGCTGCAATATCGAGAACGCCACCTACGGTCTGACGATCTGCGCCGAACGGGTGGCCGTCTTCAAGGCGGTTTCCGAGGGCCACAAGGCCTTCCGCCGCATCGCCGTGGTGGCCGATACCGCGGAGCCGACCCCGCCGTGCGGCCCCTGCCGCCAGATCCTCTGGGAGTTTGCCGGCGACCTCGAGGTTATCCTCGCGAACCTCAAGAAGGAAACGGGTCGATTTCGACTGAGCGCCCTCCTGCCGCTGCCCTTCGACGCGAGACTGCTGCGGAAGTAGTCGCGGGCGTCCCCCCGCCGCGCCGGCCGGAGGCGGCCGGCGCGTGGGCCCATGTACAATGGGGAGGTTTTGTCGTGCGGCCGAGGGGC
Organism: uncultured Acidobacteriota bacterium; assembly: GCA_963701315.1. Classification (GTDB taxonomy): domain Bacteria; phylum Acidobacteriota; class Vicinamibacteria; order Vicinamibacterales; family Fen-181; genus FEN-299. The sequence goes on from OY969603.1 coordinate 696,976, forward strand.
GCCCCAGGGGTGACCCGACGGAGCAAGCTGCCCGCGGCCCGCGTGGTTCTCTGCCCCTCAGGACTCAGGCTGATGCTTCCGACCGTTGAGTTGCAGGACGACGTGGTCGTGATGATCGATCAGCGCAAGCTGCCCGGCGCTGAGGTCTACATTCGGTGCAAGACCGTCGCCGACGTGGCACGTGCGATCAAGACGATGGTCATTCGGGGGGCGCCAGCCATTGGCGTCTCAGCGGCCATGGGCCTGGCGCTCGGGATGCGGAAGAGCCGGGCCTCGGGGACCACCAAGCTCGCGGCGGAATTCCAGAAGGCGTGCGACCTGCTCGGGTCGACGCGGCCGACGGCGGTCAACCTGTTCTGGGCCATCGACCGGATGAAGAGGCGCTTCGCGGCCTCCGCGCAGGCGGGCGCCTCGGTCGACGAGATCAAGGCGGCGCTGACCGCCGAGGCCCGCGGCATCCACGATGAGGACGTGGCGGCCTGCCGCGCGATTGGCCGCTTCGGCGCCGAGCTCGTTCCGGCCAAGGCCTGCATTCTGACCCACTGCAACGCGGGCGCGCTGGCCACGGCCGGCTACGGCACGGCGCTCGGTGTGATTCGTGGAGCGGTCGAAGCGGGCAAGGACGTCTCGGTGATCGCCGACGAGACGCGGCCCTTCCTCCAGGGCGCTCGGCTGACGGCGTGGGAGCTGACGCACGACGGGATCGACACGACCGTCATCACCGACAACATGGCGGCCACCTTCATGCGGCAGGGCTTGATCGACCTGGCCGTCGTCGGCGCGGACCGGATCGCGGCCAACGGCGACGTGGCCAACAAGGTGGGAACCTACGGCGTCGCGGTCCTGGCGCGCGAGCACGGTGTTCCGTTCTACGTGGCCGCGCCGAGCTCGACGGTCGACCTCGGGACGCCAGACGGCTCGCAGATTCCGATCGAGGAGCGGCCGTCGCGCGAGGTGACACACGTGGGCCCGACCCGGTTGACGCCCGAGCAAGCGAAGGTCCGCAACCCGGCGTTCGACGTGACCCCGGCCCGCTACGTCACGGCCATCATCACCGAGCGCGGCGTGTGGCGCGCGCCCTACGAGGTATCGCTTCGGGAGGCTTTGGGCCAGCCGCTCGGGTAGGAGGGTCGACCTGGGGCCTCAGGCCGGGATGCCTATGCTGATGCTCGGAATCGAGAGCTCGTGCGACGAGACGGCGGCCGCCGTCGTGGCCGAGGTCGAGGATGCATCCAGGCCGTGGCAGATCCGGTCGAATGTCGTGGCGTCGCAGGTCGAGATTCACCGCGAGTGGGGCGGGGTCGTGCCCGAGCTCGCGTCGCGGCAGCACCTGCGCGACATCTGCGGCGTGGTGGAACGCGCGCTCGGTGACGCACAGGTCTCCCTGAGCGATCTCGACGCCGTGGCCGTGACACAGGGGCCCGGCCTCGTGGGTTCCCTGCTCGTCGGGCTGTCGTTTGCCAAGGCGCTGGCCGCCTCGATCGACAGGCCGCTGGTGCCGGTGCACCACCTGGCCGGGCACATCGAGTCGCTGTTCCTGCACAACGGGCCGCTCCCTCTGCCTGCGGTCATCCTCGTCGTGTCCGGGGGACACACCAGTCTCTACCTCGTGCCCGCGCCGGGCGTCTACCGCCGGCTGGCCCGGACCCGGGACGACGCGGCCGGGGAAGCCTACGACAAAGTGGCCAAGCTGCTCGGACTGGGCTACCCGGGCGGGCCGATCATCGACAAGCTGGCGGGGGACGGGAACGATCGTGCGGTCGCCCTCCCTGCCACGAGAATCACCCACCGCGACCGGAACGCACCCGACGAAGTCGGCCGGTGGGATTTCAGCTTCAGCGGGCTGAAGACGGCGGTCCTGCGCTACGTGCGGGCGAGGGGGACGGACGCGCGTTTCACGCCGGCCGAGGTCGCCGACATCTGCGCCAGCTTCCAACGCGTCGTCGTCGAGGCGCTGCTCGACCGGCTGTTCGAGGCGGCGTGGCGATCGCGCGCTAGCAGCGTCGGCATCGCCGGAGGCGTGTCGGCCAACGCCCGATTGCGCCGCGACCTGGTCGCCCGGGGCGAGCATCTCGGTCTGCCGGTCTATCTGCCGCCGCTGTCGCTGGCCACCGACAATGCCGCCATGATCGCCGCTGCCGGACTGCGCCGTTACCATCAGGGCGTGCGCGCCGGGAGAGAGTTGAATGCCGACGCGGCCCTGCCCCTCTGAGGCCGGCCGGGGCCGCCGGGTCACGCGAGACCGTCAGGCGCCCATCACCTTCACGACCACGCGTTTCTTCCGCTGCCCGTCGAACTCGGCGTAGAAGACCTGCTCAAACGGGCCGAGGTCGAGACGGCCCTCGGTGATGGGGAGGATCACCTGGTGGCCGAGGAGGGTCCGCTTCAGGTGGGCGTCGGCATTGTCCTCGCCCGTCTCGTGGTGGTGGTAGGCGGGGCCGGCGGGGGCGAGCTTCTCCAGCCACTCGTCGAAGTCGGCGAGAAGGCCGTCCTCCCAGTCGTTGACGTACACGCCGGACGTGATGTGCATGGCCGACACCAGGACCATCCCGTCGTGGACGCCGCTGTGGCGGACGATGTCGGACACCTCGTCGGTGATCCGGATCGTCTCGCGGCGCTGGCTGGTGTTGAAGGTGAGGTACTCGGTAAACGTCTTCATCAGGGGCCTCCCGGCAAAAGGGGCGCGTCCGCGCCGGTTCCTAGCGCGCGGGACGGCGTCCCGGGCCCGGCACGCCGCTGCCCGCCGACTCGGCCGCCCCCGGGGCGGCCGGCAGACGCCGGGACCATTCGTGCGGCGGGCGGATCGCGTGAGCGGTCCAACCGGCGGAGACCTACGCCGCCGCGCTCGCCCGTCGTTCGGTCGCGGCGGTGCGGAGCAGGGACAGGGCCGCGTAGACGACCACCGCGACCACCAGCCACATCACGGTCCGCAGGTTCATCTCCTTGACGACCAGCAGCGCGAGCGCCGACCCGAAGATCCCCCCCGCCGCCAGGCCGGCGGCGGCGCGCAGGCTATAGCGCTTCCGCCGCACGAACTCGGTGCTGGCCACCGGCATGAGGAACGCGCACGCGCCCATCATGATGGGGAACGCGGCGCGCGGGTTCATGCCGAGCAGGCTGACCAGGACCATGCAGGGTGCGTAGTACCCGATGCCCAGCGGCATGATCGCGCCGAGGAAGAAACTGCCGACCAACCCGCCCGCCAGCCGCCAACCCGCCAGGTTGAGCGTGCCGACGTCGGAGGACGGCATCAGCGCCGTGAGCTTGGCGAACATGAACCCGGCCGCGACGAGCAGCGCGACGCCCATCCCGATCTGGATGGCCCGCCGCGGGAGGCGCGAGACGATGTCGGCGCCGACCCAGGCACCGGCCACCGCCGCGACGATCATCAGGACGAGGGTGAGGGGGTCGACGGCGATGACGGCGATGCCGATGAACGCCTGGGTAATGGTCGGGAGGCAGTGGCCGGCATTGAGCGTGCCCGGGAGCAGTTCGTCGCGCACCAGCTTCCGCAGACGGTAGTAGGTCGTGGTGGTGGCGAAGCTCCCGATGCCGAGCGCGTCGAAGAAGTTGGCGAAGAACCCGACCAGCACCCGCTCCACGTTGGGCGTGCCGGCGTCGGGCGTATCGGGGTGCTTGCGGACCTCGAAGACCCAAATCCCAAGGTAGGCCAGCGTGAGGACCGCCAGGGCGACAAAGAGCACAGCAATCACCGTGACCTCCGTGCGACAGCGTGTCGAGCGGCCGACCCCTCAGGCGGGTTGGCGCAAACCGGTGGCCGAATATATCATGGCCACGGGCGTCCCGGGGGTCACCCGGGGCTCGAGTCCCGAGAATCCGGCTTTCCGTCCTCTGACTATGGTGAACCGAGAATCGGCCTGGTCGTTGCTGTGTGAGTGGACGCAGAACGAGGCGCTGCGCAAGCACGCGCTGGCGGTCGAGGCCGCCGTCCGCTACTACGCGCGCAAGTTCGGCGAGAACGAGGAGGAGTGGAGTGCCGTGGCCCTGCTCCACGATTTCGACTACGAGCGCTACCCGACGCTCGAGAACCATCCCTTCCGCGGCGCCGAGGTCCTACGCGAGAAGGGCTACCCGGAGTGGGTGGTGCACGCGGTGCTCTCGCACGCCGACCACACGAACACGCCGCGGGAGACGCGGCTCGAGCACACCCTGTTCGCGTGCGACGAGATGGCGGGCTTCGTCACCGCGGCCTCCCTGGTCCGGCCGTCGAAGAGCGTTCTCGACCTGGAGGCGTCCTCGGTCGTCAAGCGGATGAAGGACAAGGCGTTTGCACGGGCGGTGAGCCGGGACGATCTGCGCCGGGGCGCGGACGAGCTGGGCCTGCCGCTCGCCGATCACATCACGAACGTCATCGCCGGCATGCGCGAGCAGGCCGAGGCCCTGGGCCTCAAAGGCTCACTCTGAGGGTGGGCCCCCCGGGCGGACCCCGGCCCGCGGGGCGGTGCCGGCCCGGCGGGGGAGTGGCGCGACGCGGGCAGAAGGCGGTCGCGCCGAACCGGGCGTCCGTCGCTCTCGTATCTGCAGATCAAGATGGCCGAGTTGCACCCCGCATCCATCGTCGAGCTCGACAACGTGACCGTGGCCTACGGGCGCGCCGCGGCCCTGCGCGAGGTCAGCGCCTCGTTTGTGCCCGGCGCGACCGGGTTGCTCGGGCCCAACGGGGCGGGCAAGAGCACCCTGCTCAAATCGCTCCTCGGCTTCCTCGCGCCGAGTAGTGGGCGCATGCGGGTGCTCGGCCTGGACGTCGCGCACTCGGCGCTCGCCATCCGGGGGCGAATCGGCTACATGCCGGAGACCGATGGCCACATCCCGGGCATGAACGCCGTGTCCTTCGTGGCCTACTGCGGGCAGCTGGGCGGCCTGCCGTCCTCCGATGCCATGCAGCGGGCCCACGAGGTGCTCTACTACGTCGGGCTGGGCGAGGCGCGCTACCGGAACCTCGAGACGTACTCGACAGGGATGAAGCAGCGCATCAAGCTCGCGCAGGCGCTCGTGCACGACCCCGATCTGCTGTTTCTCGACGAACCGACCAACGGGATGGACCCGAAGGGCCGCGACGAGATGCTGGACCTGGTGCGCGACCTGGCCCACGAGAAGCAGATCAACCTGATTCTCTCTTCCCACCTGCTGCCCGACGTCGAGTACACGTGCGACCGCGTGGTGGTGCTCGACAAAGGGCGGGTGGTGGCGCAGGGGCCGATTCAGGACCTCAAGGGGCCACGGGGACGGGCGTTCGAGATCCGCATCAAGGGCGACCGCCACGCCTTCGCGGGCGTGCTGACCTCGGCGGGTTTCGAGTGCCACGAGACCGACGAGGACGTCATGCGGGTGTTTGTGGCCGCCGACGAGGGCGCACGGGCGCTCTTCCGCGTGGCGGCGGCCGAGCACGTGCAGGTGCGGCACCTGAAGCCGAGCCTGCCGACGCTCGAAGACGTGTTCGCCAAGGCGGTTGGGGGGGAGTGACGGGCCGTCGGGGCCCGGGCGACGCTCGGAGGACGCGTGCCGATTCATGATCAGACCTACCGGCGCTACGTCGGCAGTCGCGCAACGCCCGGTCAGGCATGGCTGGTGATCGCGACGACCGGGATTCGGACGATCATCCGCAAGCGGCTGTTCCTCGGCCTGCTGCTCCTGGCCTGGGTCCCGTTCGTCGTGGGCGCGGTGATGGTGTACCTGAACGCCACCTTCCCGCAGTTCACCCTGCTGTCGATGACCGCTCAGCGGTTCCGCGACTTCCTCAACACGCAGGACTTCTTCGTCTTCGTCATCACGGTGTGGGTCGGTGCGGGGCTCATCGCGAACGACAAGCGGGCCAACGCCCTGCAGATCTACCTGTCGAAGCCGCTCACCCGGATCGAATACATCGCGGGCAAGATGGCCGTGCTCGCCGTCTTCCTGCTCGCCGTCACGTGGCTGCCGGCGATCCTCCTGCTCCTGCTGCAGGTCGCCTTCACGGGCAGCTTCTCGTTCCTGCGGGCGAACCTCTACCTGTTCCCGGCGGTGACCGTCTTCTCGTTTCTCCAGGTCCTGCTCGCCGTATTCACGATGCTGGCGCTCTCGTCGATGAGCAAGAGCAGCCGCTACGTCGCCATCCTCTACGCCGGCATCTACTTTTTCAGCCATGCCGTCTTCGGGGTGGTCTACGCGGTGACCGGGAGCACGAAACTGTCCTGGCTGTCGCTGCCGGGGAACGTGAACCAGGTGGGGGACCTCATCTTCCGGCTGCAGCCTCGCTATTCGACGCCCGCCGCCGTCTCGCTGCTGGCCGTCGTGGTGATTCTGGGCGGCGCGGCCTGGATTCTCTCGCGCCAGGTGCGCGGCGTGGAGGTGGTGTCATGACCGCCGCCCTCCCGCCGCGCCCGGTCGTCGAAGCCAGCACCCTGTCGAAGTGGTACGGCCAGGTGATCGGCCTCAACGACATCACGGTCACCGTTCCGGCCGGCATCACGGGTCTGCTCGGCCCCAACGGCGCGGGCAAGTCGACCTTCATGAAGCTGATGACGGGCCAGCTGCGGCCGAGCAAGGGATCGATCACCGTGCTCGGCGAGCCCGTCTGGGGCAACCCCTCGCTGTACTTTCAGCTGGGGTTCTGCCCGGATCAGGACGCGTTCTACGACCGGATGACGGGGCTCGAGTGGGTGAGTGCCCTCGTGCGGCTGAACGGGCTCGGGGAGGCCGAGGCCGCGGAAGCGGCCCGACGCGCGCTCGACGCCGTGGACTTGCTCGAGGCCGCCACCCGCCGGATCGGCGGCTACAGCAAGGGCATGCGCCAGCGCGTCAAGCTGGCGCAGGCGATCGCGCACGACCCCCAACTGCTGATCCTCGACGAGCCGCTGTCCGGCATGGACCCGCTGGGCCGCCGCAAGACGATCCGGCTGGTCAAGGAGTGGGCCCGCGCGGGCAAGTCGATCATCGTGTCGAGCCACATCCTGCACGAGATCGAGGCGATGACCTCGACGATCCTCCTGATCCACAACGGGCGGATCCTGGCTGAAGGCAACGTTCACCAGATTCGCGACCTGATCGACACGCACCCGCACACGGTCTTCGTCCGCGCGGCCGACCCGCGGGGCCTGGCGCGGTTCTTCCTGGCCCACGACGACGTTATCAGCATGCGGTTCGAGGACGGGGCGGTGGTCGTGCAGACCGCGTCACCCGACGGGTTCTACGCGCGGCTGACCGATCTGGCCGCCTCCGGCGAGGCTGGCGACATCACCGAGGTGACGTCGCCCGACGACAACCTGCAGGCGGTTTTCCAATACCTGGTGAAGTGACGTGAGTGCCGAATCGATCAACGCCACCGCCGTCGCCCGGCCCGCCCCGAGGCCTCCGTCGCTGCTGGCCGCCTCGCTCCGCGTGTTCGACCTCAGCCTGGGCCAGATGCTCTGGTCGCGCCGGACGATCTTCCTGGCGCTCGTCGTTGGCGCCCCGGTGGCCTTGGGCATCATCGTCCGGGTCCTAAGCGCCTGGGGTGTTACCGGCGAGGTGCATCTTGGGGGAGCGGCGGTGGTGGCCGGCCCGTCGGTCTTCGGGATGTTCATCTGGCTGCTCTACCTGCGGTTCATCATCCCCGTGCTCGGCGTCTTCTACGGGACGTCGCTCATTGCCGATGAGGTGGAAGACAAGACGATCACCTACCTGTTCACGCGGCCCGTCCTGCGGGGGGCGGTGGTTCTGGGGAAGTACCTGGCCTACCTGGCGGCGACCGAACTGGTCGTCCTGCCTTCGGTCATGGCGCTCTACTTCCTCATCGTACCCACGGGGGGCGGATCGCTCGCGCAGGGGTTCCCGGCGCTGGTCAAGGACCTGCTGCTCCTGGGGCTCGGCCTGGCCTGCTACGGGTCGCTCTTTGCCTGGGTGGGCGCGCGGTTCAAGTACCCCCTGGTGACCGGTCTCGTGTTCGCCTTCGGCTGGGAACAGGGAATCCTGCTCATCCCTGGCTACCTCAAGCGGCTCACCATCGCCTACTACCTCCAGGGGCTGGTCCCGCACGCCATGCCGAGCGACAGCGCGCTGAGTATCGTCCAGGCCGTCGTCCACGATTCGCTCCCGGTGGGGTGGTCACTCTTCTGGCTGGGCGTGGTCTGGGTGGGCTTCCTGGCCCTGGCTGCGCGGGCGGTTGCCCGGCGGGAGTACGTGCTTGAGCAGTGACCGGCGCGGTCGCGTCTCGCCGAGCGCTGGTTGGGCTGTATAACGCTCGGTAAGTCCTAGTGGACCGGGAACTTTACCCGTAGCGCAAGCGTATAATCTGGCAGCGGGGTGGCATATGACCAAGCGCACGCGCTACTTCCTGGTTGGGTCGGCTTCGTTCTTGGCCGTGGGGCTCACCGTCGGCGTGGCGGCCTACTTTGGCGGCATCCCGGGGTTTGCCCAGCCGGCTGGTCCTGAAGAGCTCACCTACGTGCCCGCCAACGCGGTGGTCGTCGCCTACGCGAACGTCCGCCAGTTGATGGACTCGAACTTCCGGCAGCAGGTCAAGGCCATCGAGCCTGCCGAGAAGGCCGAAGGGCAGGCCGAGTTCAGGGACGCCACCGGCATCAACATCGAGACGGACATCGACTACGTCCTGGCCTGCGCGCTGCCCGGGGCGACCGACGACGACAAGCAAGGGTTTGTCATCGCACGCGGCCGCTTCGACCGGAAGAAGATCGAGGCCCTGGTCCTCCAGAAGGGGGCCGCCCAGCAGACCTACAAGGGCCACACGCTCTTCGTGCACGCGCCCGAGGTGCCCGCGGCGATCGCTCAGGCCACCGGCGTGACGCCCAAGCACGAGACGACGATGGCGCTGACCTTCATGACACCCCAGGTCGTGGCCGTCGGCACGCCTTTGGGGCTCGAGCGGATCATTGACCTGTCGTCGGGGGCGCCGACCGTGCGGACCAACGCCGACCTGATGACGATGATCGAGAGCGTCAGCGCCGGCAACGCGTGGGCCGTGGGCCGCTTCGACGTGCTCAGCCGCCAGGCGCATCTGTCCAGCGACGTGTCCGCGCAGCTGCCGCCGATTACCTGGGTGAAGGCGATGGGCCACGTCGACGGCGGGCTCGCGGGCACGGTGAGCGTGGAGGCGCGCGATCAGGCGGCCGCCGACAACCTCCGTCAGGTGGTCAACGGGTTTATCGCGTTGGCCCGGCTGCAGGCCGGCACCAAGCCGGAACTGACCGCGCTCCTGCAGTCCATCCAGGTCACGGGCGACGGGATGACCGTGGGCGTGTCCTTCACGCTGCCCGCCGCGGCCATCGAGGCGTTGAGAAACGGGATGAACGCGCACCACCGGACGCCGAAGTAGGCGCCGGGGGCGACCCTAGCGAGACGGCAAGTGACGAGGGGCGCACGTTCTGCGCCCCTCGTCGCCTGTACGGCCGCCTTCGACGTCTATGGGCGCGCGGGCGGACCTACCAGCTGCGCGTCCCTTCTCCAGGGTCGCATCTTCCCCCCGAAATCCGGACGGGATCCCCGTGGGGCCAGTCGGCGGTCCGAAGCCCTTCCGTGTTGTCCGCGGGCACCGCACGAGACACACGCCGCTTCGCCTGCTCCCCCCAATCCGGTCGGCGGGTGCCGGACCTCTGGTTCACTTCATCGTGTGCAAAGCAGGTCCAGCTCGCGGGTAGGAATTCCAGACACGGCGCCGCCGCGCGCCTGTTCCCGATTGATACATGCGGGGTGCGCAGGCGGGGCGCCACCCTCCCACTCTCTGAGAGTCCGGGCCGGCGGCGTCGGTGGCAGCGCTCTTGCTCCGGCTTCAGCCCGGCAATCCTCGACCACGACCACGGCTGCGAGTGTGCGGCGTTCGGCGGAAGCCGCCACATGGCTGAGGCCTTACAAGTGGACGACATCAACCATGCGGGATAGGACTCTGGCGAAGGCGCGGCTAGTCCCAAAATAAGCGCGTTGTTCAGTTCGATCAAATACCCGAGAATGACCGGCGCGATGCGTGACACGTCCACGCTCACCACGAACGAGCGGGCGCGCCGGTCACCGAGTTCCGCGGTCTTCGCTGCGCTGTCTCCGTACCGTCACGAGGGTTCTCCGCCATCCGGGCCTCTCTATCCCGGTCTCGCCGTCCGTCTCAGGTCCGCCGCAGGTCCGGCAGATGATCGACAGCCCGCAGGAAGACGTGTTGCCACGGGTTCCAGGCGAGCAGGCGAAACACCACGCGACGGCTCGTGCGGACGACCTGCGCGGGCATCCGGAGAAAGGCGTGGACGAACGCCTTGAATTCCATCGCAAGCACCGCGATCTTCTCGGCGGCGTAGCGGTCGCCCCAGCGGCCGCCGTCCGGGAGCAAGAGGGCAAACCACGCCTTCAAGGTCCAGGCGAGCGCGGTCATCACCATGTACGCCCAGTTGCTCAGCAAGGTATCGACCGGCATCCGCGTCGCGTGCACGCCGTGCTTGAGTTGCTCGATCAGGTTTTCCTGATGTCCACGCCCATTCGCGAGGACCACGACCTCGGCTGCCGCCGTCTCGCGATCGTTGGTCACGTAGAAGAAGTAGCGGACCTCGTCGAACAGGCGTTGCTGCCCTTCGGTGACGGCAATCGTTTTGCGCACGACCACCATCCGGTACGTCGTCCGGCACGCGCTCGGCCGATACGGAAACTCGGCGACCGCCTCCCGGAGCAGCGTGAAGTTCTTGAAGCCGCGCGCGACGATCACGTCTTCCTTCACGGTCGGCCGCCGTCTGCGCGGCTCCGTCTCGACTTCGTACTTGGGCGCACGGACCAACGCGCGCCAAGCCGTCGCCTCCAGGGCCTCCGCGCACGCGATCAGCTTCGCGTGGGCGTCGAAGCCAAACACGAACCGGATGCCCGCCGCATCCCAGCGATCGAGATGCTCGGTCTGACTGAAGTCGGTGTCGCCGCGAAACGTAATCCGCCGAAAGCCCGCCTCGCGACACAGCGCGTGCGCCTGATCGAAGCGCGCCGCCGCGCCGTCCGACGAGGGCCGATTGCCACTCCGGTTGACCAAATACAGGGGCTCCTGCGTGTTCGCGAGGGAGACGACCAACGGGTGATAGCCCCACGTGCCGTCGTACGCGATGTCCATCCCCTGCTTGCACGCGCCCGTCGTGTCGACCACGGTCCCATCCGCATCGATGACCGCCTCGTCGAAGAAGGTCTCGTCCTGGTGCCGCCAGACGCGGAGGCGGCACTGGTTGATCGCCTCTTGCAGCGCCTCGATGTCGACCTCCTCGAAGCGTCGGCAGAAGTCGCCCGCCGTCGTCGGATCGGGAATCCGCTGGGCACCCAAGGCGTCCAGATACACTTCGTCCTGGCGGCGGCGCTCGATGTCCTGCAAGCACGTGCCCCCACACAGCGCGTTGTACGCCAAGCCCAACACGTGATCCGATTCGTGGTACGGCAGGTGCAGCTTCAAGACGCGCACGTGGCGATCGATCGCCTCGACCAAGCCGGTCTGCGTCGCGAGCCGATGCATCGCGCCAATCCCGCCCGCTTCCAGCGCGCGAATCCGATCGGCGTGCTCGTACCGCGCGCCCGTCGCCCGATACATCGGCCGCGGCTGCGCCGTCCAGTTCCGCGGCGCGAGCCGTCGTTCAATTCGTTGCTTGCGTTGCGCGACCTTCTTATGTCTACTGGTGTTCACTCGAAATGCCTTTCTTCGTCGCAGAACGTTCTGGTTGCCAGCCTGAACTCTGTTACTGAAGTACGGGCATTTCGAGTATTTCGTTTACCTCTTCGACCACACATTCACGAACAACGCGCTTGTACCTGGGGCTAGTTGCCGGCCTCCTCGCCATCCTCATGTGGCCGGCACCTGCGCGGGCGACCATCCTCAATGTCACGGACGAGAACGTGGATGACCGGGCGACCACCTCGCCGCGGGTCGTCGAGACCGTCATGCGCTACGGCACGGGAGGCCCCTACCGTCTGGCGGGCCTGACGACGCCAACCGCAACCGAAGAGCCGTACGCTGCCAGCGAGTACATCGATACCACGACACCCGCCACGGTCGACGAACTGGCGCTCCTCTTCTGGAGTCGCGTTCTGCCGCTCAGTCAGCGAGCGGCCAGCGGCAGCGGGCCGCTCACTGCCTTCGGATCTGCGGACGATTGGACGGCCACCCGATTTGGCTTCGACGACGCCGACCTAGGCTGGCCTCTGTCCAGGTTGTCACTCGCCCTTCGCCGGCCGTTCGGAACAACGGGCGAGTCGGGCAGCGTCTCGACGGGGGAGAGCCCGCCGTGACGGCGAACCTTTTGGTGATGGGGAGCACGTCCCGTTCACCGGCGGGTCAGCGGTACCGACCACGTATCAGAACGTGAACTAGTGGGTATCCACTTGACTAAGGTAGCCACAACCCGTAGTGTGTCGGGTCGTGGAGGAGTACCCACGGACGCTCGCTGAACTCGAAGCGCGCTTTTCGACGGAGGCGGCGTGCCGTGCGTACCTGCAGCGCCTCCGATGGCCCGACGGATTCCGATGCCCGAAGTGCGGGCACGAGAAGTCGTGGCCGGTTGGCTCGCGCCTGTTGCAGTGCGCGGCGTGCAGGCGCCAGACGTCGGCGACGGCCGGCACCATCTTCCAGGATACGCGTACGCCGCTGCCCACCTGGTTCCGGGCGATGTGGTGGGTGACGAGTCAGAAGACAGGCGCGAGCGCCCTCGGCCTGCAGCAGGGGCTGGGGCTCGGGAGCTACCAGACCGCCTGGGCGTGGTTGCACAAGCTCCGGCGGGCCATGGTGCGGCCGGGGCGCGATCGGCTCACGGGACGGGTCGAAGTCGACGAGACCTACTGGGGTGCGGGCGAAGAAGGCCGGCGCGGGCGTCACTTGGTCAACCGCGTGCTCGTCGCGATCGCGGTCGAGCAGGTGGGGCGCCACGCCTGCGGCCGCGTTCGCATTCGGCGCATCCAGGATGCGTCTGCCGACAGTCTGGAGGCGTTCATCCAGGAGGCCATCGAGCCCGGCAGCGTCGTGAACACGGACGGCTGGGTCGGTTACGACCGGGTCAGCAAGTCCGGCGACAAACACCGGATCACGATCCTGAAAGGCCAGGAGGCGTCGCCGTCCGACCTGCTGCCGCGTGTCCATCGCGTCGCCTCGCTGCTGAAACGATGGTTGCTCGGCACACACCAGGGAGCGGTCAGCTTCGAGCATCTGGATTACTACTTGGACGAGTTCACGTTCCGGTTCAACCGGCGGACGTCGCGTCACCGCGGCAAGCTGTTCTACCGGCTTGTGCAGCAGGCGGTTGCGGTAGATCCAGCGCCGTACAAGAGTCTCGTAGGCGGAAAGCACAACATCTTGGGGTCACCTTAGTGAAGTGGATACCCCCTTCGTGAACTTTCCGACCTCCGTAGGCTTGGGGGCGACAACCTTCAACTGTGATGTGTCCACCTACCTGCACTGCGCCGTGGTGACCATCACGTTCACGGCCGACACGTCGACCGTGACGCCCTTTTCCGTGCCCGGCGCCAACGGGTTCGAGCACTTCGTCGGATCAGGGACCGTGTCAGTCGCGGCGGACGGCCGAACCCTGCCGGCTGACTTCAGATCTACGTGAGCGTGGATCAGACCAACGGCGGGATGGGATTCGGATCGACGTACGGCCCCACCTATCCGCTGGCGACCTACAGCGCGCCAACCAGCTACGACCTCACGCGACGGACCTGTTGTTTCCGGGCTTCACCCCGTTCTGCCCGGACCCGGTGTGCTGATCGGGCCCCTCGTTGGAGACCACGGCCGGCGCCTTCTGGATCGAATGGCCGGCGGCCCCGACCCCTGGCGTCTTCAGTGCGACCGTCTCTGTCCCGGAGGCGTCGCCCTTCGCGCTGCTGGCGCTTGGACTGGGAGGGTTCCTCATGACATTGAGGCGCCGTTGGTGAGGCGGTGAGGCGTCAGCGACCGTTCCCTCAAGACCTGCGCGGCAGCACCGAGTCTGACCATCGTCTCTAGCCACGTTGCGGCGCTGCCGCAGCGCCGCCCGCGCTCCGTTGCAGAAAAAAGTCGTCGGAGGCGGATCGACGTTCGCGCACCAACTCTACCCCGTCTGTAGAAGACCCTGAAAACACGCGACCAACTGTGGCAGAGCTTGGCGCCGTTGGCTGGCTGGCAGATTGCCTTCACCGAGAGTGGGCGAATTGAAATCTCCACTCGCTGGGCGGTCCCTCTCCGCCTGTACAACGCGGCACGCGCCGCACGGAGGTCGGTCGAAGTGTTGATGGCGCGCACGGTTGTCGTCGGGCTGGTTGTTGTGGTCTGTGCCTTGGCAGCCGTTGGGCTGGCCGGGGGCGGCGTGACTTCTCTGTCCCACCCGTCCATGCGGGACAGGAGTACTTACGGCGAGGCAGCGACCCTGGTCACCACGCGGCCGGCCACTACGGTGGCGACGTCGGAGAACCGCCTCGGCAGTAGCCGGTGGTCGAGCCACTCTCGTGACGCGTCGATGGCGCAGGGAGGCCACAACGTCTCGTCGGAGTCGGCGCCACCCGCGTCCCCAGGTTTCGCCTCCCCGACGTTCGGTCCTGGCACCTTCGCGGTGGCGGGAGTCGTTCTCTGCCTGCTCGCACGGGTCGTCCGGCGGGCGTCCACCTCCCCCGCAACAGGAAACCGTCCGGCCTAACGGCCCGCCTACCGCCTATGAACCTCGCGATGATCGGCACCGGATACGTGGGACTTGTCAGCGCCGCGTGCTTCGCGGACTTCGGCCACTCCGTCTACTGCGTGGACACCGACCAAGCGCGTGTCGAGGACCTCAAGCGCGGGGAGGTTCCCTTCTTCGAACCCGGGCTGTCCGAGATGGTCCAGCGCCACGCGGCGGCCGGACGACTCCGATTCACGGCTGACACCGGGGAGGCAGTCCGCAGCGCGCTTGTCGTCGTGCTGGCCGTTGGCACGCCCCAGGCGGACAACGGCGAGGCCGACCTGTCGCAGATCGAGTCCGCCGTCCGCGAGGTGGCGCGCCGCGTCGACGGCTACTGCGTGCTCGTGACCAAGAGCACGGTCCCGGTGGGTACGGGCGCGTGGATCCGGGGAATCGTCCAAGAGGAAGCGCAGCCCGGCGTGACGATCGACATCGCTTCCAATCCGGAGTTCCTTCGCGAGGGCTCGGCCATCGAGGACTTCATGCGGCCCGACCGGGTCGTGATCGGGACCAACAGCCAGCCGGCGGCCGCGATCATGCGCGAGATCTACCGGCCGCTCTCCCTGTTCGAGACGCCCGTCATCGTCACGAACATCGAGACGGCGGAGATGATCGAGTACGCGTCGAACGCCTTCCTCGCCGTCAAGATCGGCTTCATCAACGAGATTTCGAACCTCTGCGACCGGGCGTGCGCCGACGTGCACGTCGTCGCCAAGGGCATGGGACTCGACAAGCGGATCGGCCCGCGCTTCCTGCACCCCGGGCCAGGCTACGGCGGGTCGTGCTTCCCGAAAGACACCCACGCGCTGGCGGCGATCGGCGTGCGACGCGGCGTACCGCAACGCATCGTCGAGGCCGCCATCGAAGTCAATACCCGCCAGCGCGAGGTCGTCCTCGCCAAGCTGGAGCAGGCCGCCGGTGGTCTGGCCGGGCGCACGGTCGCGGTTCTCGGCCTCGCCTTCAAGGCGAACACGAGCGATGTCCGCGAGTCCCCGGCGCTCGACATCTGCCGCCGGCTCCTCGCCGCCCGCGCCACGGTGCGGGCCTACGACCCGGTCGCCGCCGAAGAGGCCCGGCGCGCCCTCGGTGAACGTGCGGAATCGATGGTGTACGCGGACGACGCCTACCACGCGGCGGCTGAGGCCGACGCGCTGCTGATCATGACTGAGTGGAACGAGTTCGGCGGCCTCGACCTCGAACGGTTGCGGGCCGGGATGCGATCCCCGCTGATTGTCGATGCGCGTAACGCGATCGACCCACATCGCGCGCGGTCGGGAGGCTTTGCGTACGTCGGCATGGGGCGGGGCTCGGAGGCGTAGATGCGCATTCTCTACCTGGCCCACCGTGTTCCCTATCCGCCGAACAAGGGCGACAAGATCCGTTCATTTCACGAGATTCAGGGGCTCCAGCGGCACGGCCACGAAGTCGACCTCTTGGCGTTTGTCGACGACCCAAGAGATCTGGACCACCGCGAACAGCTGGCGCGGGACCTGTGCCTCAGTGAGCCTGGTCCGCCTCCAGCCTTGGAGTGCTCGTGCGAGAAGCCTCTTCGGCGTGGCGAGCCAGACGCCGCTGTCGGTCCGCTACTTCGATGTGGCCGAGATGCGCCGTTTGGTGGCACAACGCTTGGCTGAGCGGTGGCCGGACCGGTGTGTCACGTACTGTTCGACCATGGCCCAGTACATCCCGGAGTCCCTACGCCATCGGACCGTCGTCGATCTCATCGACGTCGACTCCGAGAAGTGGTCTGACTATTCGCGGAGGCACGTCCCGCCGATGTCAACCGTGTACCGGCTGGAGGCGGCACGCCTGCGGCGTTACGAGTTGTTCCTGGTACGCCGATTCCGGCACTCCGTCATCACGACCGAGAAGGAAGCCGACCTCTTGCGCACCGATCTTGACCCCCGAACCCGTGGGCGACTCCATGCCCTCGTCAACGGAGTGGACCTGGACATCTTCTCGCCCGGCGCGGCGGCCGCCGCTCTTCGCACGGGCGTGAACCATGCGGAGGCACCCTATCTCGCGTCCTGCCAGGGTCCGACGCTGGTGTTCACCGGCGTCATGGACTACTTCGCCAACGTCGACGCGGTCCGCTGGTTCGTGGCGGAAGTCTGGCCGAATGTGCGGGCGTTCCACCCCAACGCGAAGTTCCTCATCGTTGGGAGCCGGCCATCTCCAGCTGTGCGAGCGCTCGCGTCGATCCCTGGAGTCGTGGTGACCGGATTTGTGGAGGACACACGGCCGTACCTGGCGGCCGCCGACATGGTCGTGGCGCCGCTGCGGATCGCGCGGGGAGTGCAGAACAAGGTGCTGGAGGCGATGGCCTGCGGCAAGGCGACGGTCGCATCGACAGAGGCGGCTGCCGGCGTTGGCGCGGCGCCAGGGCGCGACCTGATCGTGTCGCCGGACGCGTCGGAATTCACGGCGGCCATTCTGCAGGGCCTCTCAGACGCCGGGCAGCGCGAGCAGCTGGGCGTTGCGGCGCGTGCGTATGTCGAGCGGGAACATCAGTGGAGTGCATTCCTGAACAAATTCTGTGCGATCGTCGAGTCCGCCAGTGACAGGCGGGCAGCCGATCGGCGCGAGGCAGCATGAGACTCGCGCTTCAGCGGCCTGCTCAGGACGGCACGTGGACCGAAGCCGTGGACCGCCGCCACCGGACGGCGTCCCCGGTCGAAGTGGTGTCGGACGTCACCCCGGGTGAATGGGACGCATTCGTCGAGGGCTCGCCGGAGGCGACCGGGTATCACCTTTCGGCCTGGAGGGACGTCTTCACGCGCGCCTTCGGCCACGACACCGCATATCTGGCGGCACGCCGGGATGGTGAGGTCGTCGGAATGCTGCCGCTCGTGCTGTTCGATTCCTGGTTGTTCGGTCGCTTCGGCGTGTCGCTGCCCTTCGTGAACTACGGCGGCGTGGTGGCAGCTGACGCGAGCGTCGCCAGTGCGCTGCTCGACGCGGCCAATGCCCTCGCCCAGACGCGCAAGCTCGCGCACCTCGAACTGCGCCACGTGACGCCGCATTTCCCGGCCCTGCCCGTCAGGCGCCACAAGGCCGCCATGCTGCTGCCGCTGCGCGGGACGGCTGACCAGGTGTGGCAGCATCTCGACCGGAAGGTGCGCAACCAGGTGCGCAAGGGCGAGCGCTCGGGGCTGTCGGTCGAGTGGGGCGGGGCCGAGCTCGTGGGGGATTTCTACAACGTCTTCGCGCGCAACATGCGGGACTTGGGTACGCCCGTCTACACGCGCCGGTTCTTCGAGCAGGTCGTGTCCGCCTTCCCCGACCGCGCGCGGGTCTGGGTCGTCCGGGAGGGCCGGACCCCCGTTGCCGCCAGTCTCACCTTCGGGTGGCGCGAGACGATCGAGGTGCCGTGGGCGTCCGCCCTGCGCTCGTCCCGGTCCTCGTGCGCGAACGTGCTCCTGTACTGGACGATGATCCGCGAGGCGACCTCCCAGGGATACACGACCTTCGATTTCGGGCGGTCGACGCCGGGCGAGGGCACGTACCACTTCAAGCAGCAGTGGGGCGCCGAGCCGTCGCTGCTCGCGTGGGAGTACTGCCTGAAGCCGGGCGAGGCGCTGCCCGATCACAGCCCCAACAACCCGAAGTTCCAGCTGGCCATTGCCGCCTGGCGCCGGATGCCGCTGTGGCTGACGCTGATCCTCGGCCCGATTATCGTACGCGCGATTCCATGACGGGTCAGGCGACCAACATCCGCCGAGTCACCTCGTTCCAGTTCTCCGTGCCGCCCGGGGAAGGCCGACGCTCTGGCCCGCGGCGGGCCGAGCCGGTGACCGTGGGCGTGCCACTGCCGGACCACCTCGTCACCGATCCCGGCCGACTGATGCTCGTGCAGCCGGACGGGAGACCGCTGCCGACGCAGGTCCGGGCGCTCGACTCCTGGCCCAGCGGCTCGGTCCGATGGGCGCTCGTCGACGGACAGGTCGACGTGGACGCTGACGGCCAGGCGACCGTCGCGCTCGCCGTGCTGGAGTCACCACGCCCCCCAACGCCGTCCGCGCTCGCCGTCCTCCAGGCCAAGGGCGAGGTGACAGTCGACACGGGGGCCGTTCGTGTCGTCCTGAGGGCGGGCAGCGCACGGCTCCTGGAATGCGTCAGGGTGGAGGGCCAGGACGTCATCAACCCGGACCGAACGGGCCTGAAGATACGGGACGCGCGGGGCCGCCCGTGGACTGTCCGATTCGACACGGTCGAGGTCGAGGAGGCGGGCCCCGTCCGGGCGGCCGTCGCGCTGCGCGGCACGGCCCGCTCGGCCTCCCGCCGCACGCTGCGGCTGACCGTCCGCGCGCACTTCTTCGCCGGGTCGGCCGCCGTCCGGTTCGAGGCGGCGATTGAAAACCCCGCGGCGGCCCGCCATCCGGGCGGGAAGTGGGTGCTCGGCGATCCCGGCTCCGTGCACCTCAGGGAAGCCTCGTTCACCCTGGCGCTGAGCGAGTCGACCGAACCGCCGATTGTCTGGTGCTCGACCGAGTGCGGCGCGCCCGCCGAGACGCTCGCGCCGCCGCTCGAGATCTACCAGGATTCGAGCGGGGGTCCCAACTGGCAGAGCGCCAACCACGTCAACCGCCACGGCCGCGTGATGGTCCGCTTTCGCGGATACCGCGTGCGAAGCCTCTCGGCCGACCGGTCCGGACTGCGCGCCACGCCGGTTGTGGGGGTGAGGCGCGGGGAACGCCAGCTCGTGGTCGCGATGCGCCACTTCTGGCAGAACTTCCCCAAGGCCCTCGAGGTGGTGGCTGACGCGGTCACACTGGGCCTGTTTCCCTCGCAGTACGCCGACACCCACGAACTCCAGGCCGGGGAGCGGAAGACGCACGAGTTCGTCGTGGCCTTCGGTCCCGACCCCATCACGGCAATTCCGCTCGACTGGTGCCGCCAGCCCTCCGTCGCCCTGCTCGATCCGACTTGGGTGAAGGAGAGTGGCGCCTTGCCGTGGCTGACCCCGTGGCGGGACAACCCTCACGACCGCTACCTGGCGCTCGTGCGGGCGGCCATCGAGGGCGACCAGGCGTTCGATCGGAAGCGCGAGGTGATCGACGAGTACGGGTGGCGCCACTTCGGCGACCTGTACGCCGACCACGAGGCGGTCCAGCACCGGGGGATCGGCCCGCTCGTCTCCCACTACAACAACCAGTACGACGCCGTCGCCGGGCTGGCCATCCAGTACCTGTCGAGCGGCGACGCGCGGTGGCGGGAGGCGATGGACGAGCTCGCGCGCCACGTGCGCGACAGCGACATCTACCACACCGACAAGGACAAGTCCGCCTACAACGGCGGCCTGTTCTGGCACACCGCGCACTACGTCGACGCCGGACGGTCCACGCACCGGTCGTTTCCCGACGCGCCGGGCGTCGTCGGCGGCGGTCCCTCGTCCGAGCACGACTACGCCGGCGGGCTGCTGCTGCACTACTTCCTGACCGGGAGCGCCGACTCGCGCCAGGCCGTCATCGGGCTGGCCCGGTGGGTCATCGCCATGGACGACGGCAGCCTCACGGTGTTCCGGTTCCTGGACCGCGGGCCCACCGGCCTGGCGAGCGCGACACGGTCACCCTCGTACCACGGCCCGGGTCGCGGGGCCGCCTATTCGATTGCGACGCTGCTCGACGCCCACCGCCTGACCGGCGACCGTGTCTACCTGGACAAGGCCGAATCGCTGGTGCGGCGCTGCATCCATCCCGCCGACGACCTCCGCGCGAGCAACCTGTTCGACGCCGAGCAGCGGTGGTCCTACACCGTGTTCCTGGAGGTGCTGGGCCGCTACCTGCACGAGAAGGCCGAACGCGGGGACCTGGATGCCATGTACGCCTACGCGCGGGCGAGCCTGCTGCACTACGCGCGGTGGATGGCCGACAACGAGCGCCCGTACCTCGATCACGCCGAGCGCCTCGAGTACCCGACCGAGACCTGGATCGCCCAGGACCTGCGGAAATCGGATGTGCTGCTGCTGGCCGCGCTGCACGCGTCGGGCGAGTTGCGGGAGCGCTTCGAGTCGCGCGGGCGGTTCTTCTTCGACTACGCCGTGTCGGCACTCTCCCGGGCCGAGACGCGGGCGCTCACCAGGCCAGTCGTCCTGCTGCTGTCCCACGGTCACATGCGGCCGTGGTCGGACGCCCACCCCGACGCCACGTTGCCCGCGCCCGGCCAGACGCCGGCCTTCGATGCGCCGCAGGTGTTTCTGCCCCAGAAGACGCGCGCGCTGCGTCGAGCCCGCCAGGTGGCGGCAGCCTCGGCCCTCTTCGTCCTGCTGGCCGGTCTTGGTGCCTTCCTGCTCGTGATCCGATAACCCCGGGTTTCCCGATTGGGTGCCTGGCCTCGACGCCGCGCACCTGCCTCACGAGAGCCCGTCCGGGTCCTGGACGAGGACCATGCCCTGCGGGCGCTTGGGTTGGGGTGTGTCGAGCGGGGCGAGGGTGGGGTGCCGTCGCGTGCGGGGCCGATGGTGGCGTCCGCCCGACGGGACGGACGCCACCACTCCAGCCGATGACGCTACTTGCGTGTCGCGACAATCTCGACGGCCGCGTAGTTCCAGCGGTCGTTGGTCGGCGCCGAGTCCTGAATCGTGACGACGCCCGTCGTGCTGCTCGGGGCCGTCGTGGACTGCACCCAATAGGTGTCCCCAGTGGAGGAGTCCAGCCGCTGGTGGACCAGAACCTGCCCGCTGACCGGCGTCCGCGCCACCGAGCGGTCCCAGTCGTTCCCGACGGCGAAGGCCCAGTTCCCCGCCGCGATGCTGGAGAACGGCACCTTCTCGGTGCCCGTCGAGGCGTTGGCCGAGGCGGTGGACCCGATACCCGAGGCGTTGGCGAAGGCCACGACGGTCAGCGACCCGTGCATGGCGCCGGTCGACGGCACCGACGTCACCGTGACGTTGGTCAGAACGCCCGTCGCTTTCGCCGTCCAGATCTCCGAGGTGCCGTGCTGGGTGTTGGTCCGGACGGCGAGGCTCCAGGTCAGCCCCGCGCCGCTCACGCTCGCCGTTTCCGCCGACGAGCTTGGCCCGTCGTAGCCGACGAAGGCCACGATGAGGTCGCCCGCCGTCTTGGTCGAGAAGGCCGGCGTGGTCATCGTGCCGGAGGTGTCACGCGAGACCGAGGCCTCCTGCGTGATGAGGGCCGGCGTGCCGGCCACGGTCGTAAACGTCCAGGCGACGCTCGCCCCCAGCTTGAGCCCGTTCGTGTCGGCGACGCCTGAACTTCCGCCAACGACGGTCGCCGTGTAGGTCGTGTTCAGCGCGAGGCTCGAGCTGGGCGTCAGCGTGGCCGTGAAGGTCGTGGCGTTGTAGGCCACGGTGGCCGGAACCGTGACGCCGCCCGGACCCTGGAGCACGAAGGTCGAGGTCGTGATGGTCGCCGCGTTCATGGCGTGGTTGAACGTAGCGGTCGGCGCCGTCGTGACGGCAAGCCCGGTCGAGCCGTTGGCCGGCGTCACCGAGGCCACCGCGGGTGGCGGCAGCGGCACTCCTGTCGTGAACGACCACGTGACGTTCGAGGCCAGCGGGTTGTTCGACGCGTCCAGGATCGTGGGCGCGGTAGTCCCGCCGTGCAGCATCGCCATGTAGGTCGTGCCCGTGACGAGCGCTGCCGTCGGCGTCAGCGTAGCCGTGAGTGTCGAGGGGTTGTAGGTGACCGACGAGGCGACCAGGTTGTTCGACGGGTCGGTCAGCTGGAAGGTCGAGGTCGTCACCGACGTCGCCGTGAGGGCGGCGCTGAAGACGGCGCTGACCCCCGTCGTGGTCGCCACGCTGGTCGCGCCGTTGACGGGCGACACCGAGGTCACCGTCGCGGGCGCGGTCAAACTGAAGACCACGTCGACCCAGTAGTTGGTCGATCCGAAAGTGGCCGTCGGGAACGTGCCGCTCGTCGCGTAGACATAGACGCCGTTGGAATCCGGCGAGGCGTCCTGCACGCCGTGCAGCGGCGGTGCGTCGAAGCTTCCACCCGCGAAGTACCCGGCCGTGGAGGCGTATTCACCGGCGGGCGCGAAGTACGACACGACGTAGACGGTGTTGGCGGCGATCGCCACCGGGGCCGGGAGGAGCGCCTCCTGCCACCCGCTGGCCGTCTCGTTGACGAACGTGGCGGTTGAGAGCAGCGTGCCGGCGTCGGTCCAGAGATGCCCGACGTGCGTGCCGATATTGGTCGCCCCCTTGTAGAAGCGCACGCCCGTGATGTAGCCGGCCTGGTCGGAGCGGAAGCGCAGGCCGACTTCGACCGGGCTCGAGTCGGCGGCGTCCGGCACCGCCGGTACCGTAGACGACGGCCAGAGGCTGCACGGGCAGTTGGGCGCGGTGGCCGTGGTGAACGACCAGGTGTAGGTCGAGGCGAGCGGGTCGCCCGAGGTGTCCTTGAGCCCGCTGCTGCCGCCCAGGATCTGGGCCGTGTAGGTGGTCGACGGCACCAGCTGCGCCGACGGCGTCAGCGTGGCGGTCAGGGCGGCGCCGTTGTTGACGACCGTCGCCGAGAGGACGTTGTGCGACGGGTCGAGCAGCTGGAACGTGCTCGTGTTGACCGTCGTCGGGTCGACGGCCTCGCTGAAGCTCGCCGTCACGGTCGGGTTCAGCGGGACGTTGGTCGCGCCGTTGGCGGGCGACACCGAGGTGATCGTCGGGGGAGTGGTGCCGCCGCCACCGCCGAGTGAGGTGGCGAAGACCAGGTCAACCCAGTAGTTGCTCGACTGGTAACCGCCCGACGGGTACGAGCTGGTTGCCCCGTACGCGAACACGCCGTTCGGTCCGCTCACCCCGTCGGCCGGTGCGTGCAGCGGCGGGCTGTTCACCCCGGGCCCGGTCAGCGGGCTGTTCTCGCCGTCATCGTCGCTGTAGTGGCCGACCGTGGCGTGGTACGAGATCACGTAGACGGTGTTGGCCGTCACCGCCACGGGAGCGGCGA
Organism: uncultured Acidobacteriota bacterium; assembly: GCA_963701315.1. Classification (GTDB taxonomy): domain Bacteria; phylum Acidobacteriota; class Vicinamibacteria; order Vicinamibacterales; family Fen-181; genus FEN-299. The sequence continues at coordinate 720,509 of OY969603.1, forward strand.
AGCTGGCGGTCTGCCAGCCCGAGGCCGTCTCGTTGCTGAAGGTGACCGTGGCGAGCAGGGTCCCGCTGGTGTTCCACAGGTTGCCGACGTGCGTGCCGGTGTTCGCGGCGCTTTTGTAGAAGCGCACGCCAGTCACCCAGCCGCTGACGTCCGCCGTGAACTTGATGCCGAGCTCGACCGGCGAATCCGGACCGGCGTCCGCCAGTCCGGGGGCCGCGCTGTTGGTCCACAAGCTGCACGGACACACCCCGGGCGGCGCCGCGGTGGTGAAGGTCCAGCTGACGTCTGCGGGCATTGGGTTCCCGGAGGTGTCCTTGACGCCGCTGCTGCCCCCGCGGACGACGGCCGTGTAGGTCGTCGTGCCAGCGAGCGCCGAGGTCGGTGTCAGCGTGGCCGTATAGGTCGACGCCGTGTAGCTGACCGAGGCGGGCACCAGGGTGGCCGACGGGTCGAAGAGCTGGAAGGTCGAGGTCGTCAGCGTGGTCGGGTCGATGGCCCCGCCGAAGGTCGCCATGACCGTGGTCGAGATCGAGACCCCCGTCGCCCCGCCATAGGGCGTCTCGCCGACGATGGTCGGTCCGGTCGTGCCGCCGCTCGTCCCATTGAGGACCACGTCGACCCAGTAGTTGGTCGACAGCGAGGTCGCGTTCGGGAAACCGCCGCCGCTGCCGTACACGTACACCCCGTTGCTGCCATCCTGGCCGTCCTTGAGGGCGTGCAGCGGGGCCGCGTCGACGCCCGCGGAGGCGAAGAACGCGCTGTCGGCCGCGTAGTCGCCGGCCGGCGTGTAGTAGGAGATCACGTAGGTCGTGTTGGGTGCAATCGCGATCCCCGTCGGGAAATTGGCCTGCTGCCAGCCCGTCGGCGTCTCGCCGGTGAAGGTCACGCTCCCCAGCAAGGTGCCGCTGTTGGTCCACAGGTGGCCGACGTGCGTGCCCGTGTTGGTCGCCCCCTTGTAGAAGCGCACGCCGGTGATCGTGCCGGCGACGTCCGAGCGGAACCGCATGCCGAGTTCGACCGCGCCGGGGTCGGTCGCCGCCGCGATCGACGGGGTCACCGAGGGGCTCCAGATGCTGCACGGGCACGTGCGCGCCCCGACCGTGATCGCGACGCCGGCGGAGGGTGTCTCGAGGTTCCCGCTGTCGTCGACGGCCCGGCTCCGGATCGTCGCCGGTCCCGTGTTGCCCGGCGTCCACGAGTAACTCCAGCTCTCAAGCCCATTGGCTGGGTGCCAGGTGGCCCCGCCGTCGGTGGACACCTCGACACCGCCGACCGCCCCGCCGATGTCCGTGGCCGTCCCCGTGATCGTGAGGACGGTGGCGGCCTGGACCGTGCCACCCGCCGTCGGGAAGGTGATGACCGAGGTGGGCGGCGTGGTGTCGGTCGACGCGGTCGCCTGGACGAGACCGGACTGCAGCGTCGCCGGCTGTGCGCCCATGTCCGCCAGCAGGTTCACCGTCGCCTGCTTGACGGCCGGGTCGGTGACCGACGCCTGACCGTCGTGGTCGTTGTCGAGGCCGAAGGTCCACTGGACCGTTCCGGCGCCGAAGACCAGCGCCCCGCTCGCCGCGCGGTACAGCGTCAGGTGGTGCGTGGCGGTCCCGGGACCCGTCGTGTTTCCGAAATCGAGCAGCAGTTCGGGAACGGTCTGCGTGGTCGTCGACATCCGGATGAGCCCGGTCGGCCGCGACCCGTTGTCGAGGTCCTCGTCCCACTCGTAGCCCAGCTCGTAATCTCCCAGCGTGGCCGTCTGGCCCGCGGTGAGCGCGGCGACGCTGGTGTTGCGCCAGAAGCGGAGCTTCGAGAACATCGACGGGACCGTGATCGGCGTGCCGCCGGCGTCACCGCCCGGGCCCCGATTGACCATGAACATTGTGCCCGATAGGGCGTTCTCGGGGCGGCCGCCGTCGGCCGGCGGGCTGAAGCGCGGGTCGCGCCAGGTGCCCGTCCAGGTCGGCGGGTCCTCCGGGTCGACGGGCGTGTTGGACCAGGTTTCCTTGTAGCAGACCAGCGTGCGGTACGGCGTCTTCGACGAGTCAGTCGAGTTCTCCCACCGCGTCTTCCAGTAGATTTCGTTGCCGCTGAAAAACGCCAGGTGCAGGCCGGCGCTCCGGGCCGCCTCGACGTTGGCCCGCGCCCCGCCCGACCAGTACTCGTCGTGCCCGACCGAGAGGAACACCTTGTGGCCGTTCGGCAGCAGCGTCGTGCCGTAGCGGTCCGTGTCCATCCCGGCCATGTAGCTGACGTTGTAGCCGTTGGCCTCGAGCCAGCGGATCATGGGGTACTCCCCCCAGAAGATCCAGTTGGTCTCGCCCAGGCCGCCGGTGGTGGCGCGGTCGTTGAACGGCCGGTTGTAGCTGAGTTTGTAGGCGTTGCCCTGCGTGCCCGGCCCGGAGCCGATGTAGAAGGAGTTGCCGCCGAAGCTGTTGTAGGCCTGCCAGGTGGTGTCGGAGGTCTGGAACACCAGGTCCGAGTGGCTCGCATCGTCGCGCACGACGAAGGGCACGTGACTGGCCCCGCCCGTGTCGTTGCGCACCAGGCGCGCGAGGTAGAGCCCCGACACGACGGTCGACGGGACCGCCCACGAGGCGGACACCGCCCAGTTGCCGCAGTCGTAGAGCCCCGTGTCGTCGGTCAGGCAGGCGGGCTGTGTTTGCGGGAGGCTCACCGACGGCTGGACGGTGGCGACCAGCCGTGCGCCGAGGCCGGCGTAGTAGCCCAGCCGGTAGATGTCGAGGTGGTAACTGCTCGCTGGCGTCTTGATCTTGAAGCTGACCGTCTGGCCCTTGTTGACGGAGATGTCGGTTGTGAACCCCTGAATCGTGGAGTCGCCGCCGCCGTTCACGTCCCACTGGCTCGACGGGTTGCCGGTCAGCTGGTTCTCGCACACGACGGGGTTCGCCGTGCACCCCTGTGCGTGCAGCGAGGTGCGCCACAGACCCTGGGCCACGACCAGGGCGAGGAGGGCTATGCCCACACCCGCGGCCAGGCGCACGGCCGGCCGAACGGTGGCACTGCGGCCGATGAACCAGCCAATCGTGGTCGTCTGTCGATCGAATAACCTGCGCACACTCCACCCCCAGTCAGTCCACTCACTGTTGCGAACAGCGTCCGCCCCCGCCGGCCGTGACCGGCGCTCCCGGGTCGGACGCGGTGCCTCTCGACCTCAACGCGCGGGCATCCGCCCGCGACAGGTGCGGCCGGGCGAAGCCCTCCGGCCGCCATCAGGTCCTCGTAGATGGCCTCCACCTGGCGCACGCGGGACTCGAACGAGAAGTCGCGCTCGACGCGCGCCCGCGACCCGTTGGGCGGCGCCGGCGCGCACGCCAGCTCGGCGTCCTCACGGTACCGATGGTCCCGGCGACCCGGAGGCCGTCGATACCGGCGTCGGTCAGTCCGCGGTGCCGTCGCCCGCAGTCGCCACGTCACTCGAGACGGCACGGGCGACCGGAGCGCGGCTCACATAAACGCCTGCCCCGGCCAGTACCGAGGGTCGGGTCAGTGAATAGCGTCACGCGGGGCTGATCTCCGCGTTCACCCAATTCCCGCGCGCGTTTCCCCCCGAGTTCGTCGTCGCCATGGTCGAGCTCTGCGCGTCTGAGGCGACAAGGGCTACCACGAGGTCGCCCGCCGTCTTGGTGGAGACGGCGGGCGTGGCCATCGCGCCGACGAGGCGGTCACGCAGGACGGAGGCCTCCTGTGGCGTGAGGATGGCCGTCAGGATCGCGGTCGTGACCGACGTGGGCACCAAGGCAGCACCGAAGGTCGCGCCGTCTTCACTTGTGTCCGCCGCAGCCGTGGCAGCGCTGACCGGCGAAGCCGCACTCGCTGGCGTAGAGGCACTTTCGCTGAAGACGACGTCGACCCAGTAGTTGGCCGATCCGTAGGTGAACGTCGGGAACGTCCCGCTCTGGGCGTAGACATAGACGCCGTTGTGGTCCGTCGTGCCGTCCGGTACGGCGTGGAGCGGCGCGGCATCGAAGCCGCCAGCCGCGAAGTAGCCGGCCGTGGCGGCATAGTTGCCCGACGGGGCGAGGTACGACACGACATAGACCGTGTTCGGGGCGATGGGGACCGGGGATGCGAACAGGGCCTCCTGCCAGCCGCTGGCCGTCTCATTCGTGAACGTGACGGTCGCGAGCAGTGTGCCCGTGTCCGTCCACAGGTGCCCAACGTGGCTGCCGATGTTCGCGGTCCCCTTGTAGAACCGCACGCCGGTGACGTAGCCGCCGATGTCGGAGGTGAAGCGCAGTCCGAGTTCGACCGAGTTCGGATCGGCGACGTCCGGCACCGCGGGAACCGTGGACGAGCTCCACAGGCTGCACGGGCAGTTCGGCGCGGCGGCCGTGGTGAACGACCACGTATAGGTGGACGCGAGGGCGTTGCCGGCGGTGTCCTTGATCCCGGCCGCCCCTCCCACCAGGACGCCCGTATAGGTCGTCGACGCCGCCAGCTGCGCCGACGGCGTGAGCGTGGCGCTCTGCGTCGCGGCGTTGTTGACGACAGTGCCGGCCACGAGCGTGTTCGAGGAGTCAAACAGCTCGAACGTGCTGGCCGTGACCGTGGTCGGATTGACGGCCTTGGAGAAGGTCGCCGAGACGACGGGGTTCACCGGCACGTTCGTCGCGCCGCTCGTGGGCGACACCGAGGTGACGGTCGGCGGGGTCGTGCTCGTGCTGGTCGTGGAGAACACGAGGTCGACCCAGTAGTTGCTCGACTCGTAGCCACTCGACGGGAACGTGCTCGTCGCCCCGTAGGCAAACACGCCGTCGGGCCCGCTCACCCCGTCGGCCAGAGCGCGCAGCGGCGGGCTGTCCACTCCGGCGCCGACCAGCGGGCTGTTCACGCCGTCGTCGTCGCTGTAATGGCCCACCGACGTGTGGTACGAGATGACGTAGACGGTGTTGGCCGTCACCGCGATGGGCGACGGGAAGGTGGCCGTCTGCCAGCCCGAGGCCGTCTCATTGCTGAAGGTGACCGTGGCGAGCAGGGTCCCGTTGGTGTTCCACAGGTTGCCGACGTGCGTGCCGGTGTTCGCCGCGCTCTTGTAGAAGCGGACGCCGCTCACCCAGCCGTTGACGTCCGAGGCGAACTTGACGCCGAGCTCGACCGGGGAATCCGGGCCGCTGTCGGCCCGCCCCGGTACGGCGCTGCCAGGCCACAGGCTGCACGGGCAGTTCGGCGCGGCGGCCGTGGTGAACGACCACGTGTAGGTGGACGCGAGGGCGTTGCCGGACGTGTCCTTGATCCCGGCGGCCCCTCCCACCAGGACCGCCGTGTAGGTCGTCGAGGCCGCCAGCTGCGCCGACGGCGTGAGCGTGGCGCTCAGCGTCGCGCCGTTGTTGACGACGCTGGCCGTCACGAGGTTGTTCGAGGGGTCGAACAGCTCGAACGTGCTGGAGGTGACCGTGGTCGGATCGACGGCCTTGGAGAAGGTCGCGGAGATGGCCGGGTTCACCGGCACGTTCGTCGTGCCGCTCGCGGGCGACACCGACGCGATGGTCGGCGGGGTCGTGCTCCCGCTGGTCGTGGCGAACACGAGGTCGACCCAGTAGTTGCTCGAGTTGTAGCTACCCGACGGGTACGTGCTGGTGGCCCCGTACGCGAACACGCCGTTCGGTCCGCTCACCCCGTCGGCCGGTGCGTGCAGCGGCGGGCTGTTCACCCCGGGCCCGGTCAGCGGGCTGTTCTCGCCGTCATCGTCGCTGTAGTGGCCGACCGTGGCGTGGTACGAGATCACGTAGACGGTGTTGGCCGTCACCGCCACGGGAGCGGCGAAGCTGGCGGTCTGCCAGCCCGAGGCCGTCTCGTTGCTGAAGGTGACCGTGGCGAGCAGGGTCCCGCTGGTGTTCCACAGGTTGCCGACGTGCGTGCCGGTGTTCGCGGCGCTTTTGTAGAAGCGCACGCCAGTCACCCAGCCGCTGACGTCCGCCGTGAACTTGATGCCGAGCTCGACCGGCGAATCCGGACCGGCGTCCGCCAGTCCGGGGGCCGCGCTGTTGGTCCACAAGCTGCACGGACACACCCCGGGCGGCGCCGCGGTGGTGAAGGTCCAGCTGACGTCTGCGGGCATTGGGTTCCCGGAGGTGTCCTTGACGCCGCTGCTGCCCCCGCGGACGACGGCCGTGTAGGTCGTCGTGCCAGCGAGCGCCGAGGTCGGTGTCAGCGTGGCCGTATAGGTCGACGCCGTGTAGCTGACCGAGGCGGGCACCAGGGTGGCCGACGGGTCGAAGAGCTGGAACGTCGAGGTCGTCAGCGTGGTCGGGTCGATGGCCCCGCCGAAGGTCGCCATGACCGTGGTCGAGATCGAGACCCCCGTCGCCCCGCCATAGGGCGTCTCGCCGACGATGGTCGGTCCGGTCGTGCCGCCGCTCGTCCCATTGAGGACCACGTCGACCCAGTAGTTGCTCGACAGCGAGGTCGCGTTCGGGAAGCCGCCGCCAGTGCCGTACACGAAGACCCCGTTGCTGCCGTCCACGCCGTCCTTGAGGGCATGCAGCGGGGCGGCATCGACGCCCGAGGCGGCAAAGAACGCGCTGTCCACCGCATAGTCGCCGGCCGGCGCGTAGTAGGAGATCACGTAGGTCGTGTTGGGTGCAATCGCGATCCCCGTCGGGAAGTTCGCCTGCTGCCAGCCCGTCGGCGTCTCGCCGGTGAAGGTCACACTCCCGAGCAGGGTGCCGCCGTTGGTCCACAGGTGGCCGACGTGCGTGCCCGTGTTGGGCGCCCCCTTGTAGAAGCGCACGCCGGTGATCGTGCCGGCGACGTCCGAGCGGAACCGCATGCCGACCTCGACCGCGCCGGGGTCGTTCGCCGCCGCGAGCGCCGGGGTCGCTGACGATCCCCAAATGCTGCACGGGCAGGTGCGCGCCCCGACCGTGATCGCGACGCCGGCGGACGGTGTCTCGAGGTTCCCGCTGTCGTCCACGGCCCGGCTCAGGATCGTCGCCGGTCCCGTGTTGCCCGGCGTCCACGCGTAGCTCCAGCTTTCGAGCCCGTTGGCCGGGTGCCAGGTGGCCCCGCCGTCGGTCGACACCTCGACACCGCCAACCGCCCCACCGATATCGGATGCCGTGCCGGTCACCGTGACGACGGTGGCGGCTTGGACCGTGCCACCCGCCGTCGGGAAGGTGATGACCGAGGTGGGCGGCGTCGTGTCGGTCGACGCGGTCGCCGGCACGAGGCCGGACTGCAGGGTCGCGGGCTGCGCGCCCATGTCCGCGAACAGGTTCACCGTCGCCTGCTTGACGGTCGGGTCGGTGACCGACGCCTGGCCGTCGTGGTCGTTGTCGAGGCCGAAGGTCCACTGGACCGTTCCGGCGCCGAAGACCAGCGCCCCGCTCGCCGCGCGGTACAGCGTCAGGTGGTGGGTGGCGGTCCCCGGGCCCGTCGTGTTTCCGAAATCGAGGAGGAGCTCGTTGACGCTCTGGGTGGTCGTCGACATCCGGATGAGTCCGGCCGGCCGGGACCCGTTGTCGAGCTCCTCGTCCCACTCGTAGCCCAGCTCGTAGTCTCCGAGCGTCGCCGTCTGCCCCGAGGTGAGTGAGGCGACGCTGGTGTTGCGCCAGAAGCGCAGCTTCGAGAACATCGACGGGACCGAGATCGGCGTGCCGCCGGCGTCACCGCCCGGGCCCCGGTTCACCATGAAGATGGTCCCGGTGAGCGCGTTCTCTGGGCGGCCGCCGTCGGCCGGCGGGCTGAAGCGCGGGTCGCGCCAGGTGCCCGTCCAGGTCGGCGGGTCCTCCGGGTCGACGGGCGTGTTGGACCAGGTTTCCTTGTAGCAGACCAGCGTGCGGTACGGCGTCTTCGACGAGTCAGTCGAGTTCTCCCACCGCGTCTTCCAGTAGATTTCGTTGCCGCTGAAAAACGCCAGGTGCAGGCCGGCGCTCCGGGCCGCCTCGACGTTGGCCCGCGCCCCGCCCGACCAGTACTCGTCGTGCCCGACCGAGAGGAACACCTTGTGGCCGTTCGGCAGCAGCGTCGTGCCGTAGCGGTCCGTGTCCATCCCGGCCATGTAGCTGACGTTGTAGCCGTTGGCCTCGAGCCAGCGGATCATGGGGTACTCCCCCCAGAAGATCCAGTTGGTCTCGCCCAGGCCGCCGGTGGTGGCGCGGTCGTTGAACGGCCGGTTGTAGCTGAGTTTGTAGGCGTTGCCCTGCGTGCCCGGCCCGGAGCCGATGTAGAAGGAGTTGCCGCCGAAGCTGTTGTAGGCCTGCCAGGTGGTGTCGGAGGTCTGGAACACCAGGTCCGAGTGGCTCGCATCGTCGCGCACGACGAAGGGCACGTGACTGGCCCCGCCCGTGTCGTTGCGCACCAGGCGCGCGAGGTAGAGCCCCGACACGACGGTCGACGGGACCGCCCACGAGGCGGACACCGCCCAGTTGCCGCAGTCGTAGAGCCCCGTGTCGTCGGTCAGGCAGGCGGGCTGTGTTTGCGGGAGGCTCACCGACGGCTGGACGGTGGCGACCAGCCGTGCGCCGAGGCCGGCGTAGTAGCCCAGCCGGTAGATGTCGAGGTGGTAACTGCTCGCCGGCGTCTTGATCTTGAAGCTGACCGTCTGGCCCTTGTTGACGGAGATGTCGGTTGTGAACCCCTGAATCGTGGAGTCGCCGCCGCCGTTCACGTCCCACTGGCTCGACGGGTTGCCGGTCAGCTGGTTCTCGCACACGACGGGGTTCGCCGTGCACCCCTGTGCGTGCAGCGAGGTGCGCCACAGACCCTGGGCCACGACCAGGGCGAGGAGGGCTATGCCCACACCCGCGGCCAGGCGCACGGCCGGCCGAACGGTGGCACTGCGGCCGATGAACCAGCCAATCGTGGTCGTCTGTCGATCGAATAACCTGCGCACACTCCACCCCCAGTCAGTCCACTCACTGTTGCGAACAGCGTCCGCCCCCGCCGGCCGTGACCGGCGCTCCCGGGTCGGACGCGGTGCTTCTCGATTTCAACGCGCGAATTGCGGGCATCCGCCCGCGAGAGCTGCGGCGGGGGCGAGGCCCTCCGGCCGCCATCAGGTCCTCGTAGATGGCCTCCACCTGGCGCACGCGGGACTCGAACGAGAAGTCGCCCTCGACGCGCGCCCGCGCCGACGCGGCGCGTCTGGCCGCGGCGGCCCGGTCGGCCAGCGCGGCGCACATCGCGCCGGTGAGCGCCTCGATGTCTCCGGCGGGGACCAGGAGGCCGTCGATGTCGTTTCGGATCAGGTCCGCCGTCCCGCCCACCGTCGTGGCCACCACGGGCGTTTCGAGCGCCATGGCCTCGAGGACCGCGTTCGGCGTGCCCTCGGCGTGAGAGGCCTGCACGAACAGGTCGAAGGCGTGGTGCAGCGACGCGACGTCGGAGACGTGCCCGAGCAGACGCACCCGCCCGCCCAGGCCGAGCTCCTCGATCTGCCGCTCCAGCCAGGGCCGCCAGCTGCCGTCGCCGGCGATGACGAGGCGCAGCGGCCAGGCGCGCGGGAGCCGGGCGAACGCGTAGATGAGCCCGTCGTAGTTCTTCTCTGCCTCGAGTCGGCCCACCGACCCGATCACGGTGTCCGACGGGGCGAGCCCGAGCGACGCACGAACGGCCGCTTCCTTTGCGCGGTCGCGCCGAAAGGCTCCCGGATCGATGCCGTTCAGGAGCACCGTGACCCGCTCGGGGTCGGCGCCGGCACCGACCAGCCGGTCACGGATGTCGGAGGACACGGCGATGACTCTGGCGAAGTGCGACAGCACGAGCCGGTCGGCCGGGTAGTAGACGAACCGCTCGCGCGGGTGCCGGCCGACCCAGCCGTGTGCCGTGGCTAGGGCGACGACCGGTTCGGCTTTCGAGAGCAGCAGCGCCAGCAGGTTCGTCTTGTACTCGTGCGAGTGGACGATGTCGATGCGGCGCCGTCGCACCAGCTCGCGCACCTGGCGCCAGATGCCCGGGTCGAGCGAGCCTCGCTCGCGAACCTCGACGTAGTCGACCGGGAGCGTCGAGGCGACCTGGTCGAGCCGGTAGGAGGCGTCCTGTCCGTCCCGCAGGTAGCAGACCGTGATCTCGCACCGCGACGGGTCGGCCAGCGCGCTGCCGCGCAGGATGGTCTTGTCAGGACCGCCGCCGGTCCCGCGCACGCTTCGGAGTTCGAGGACCCGAATCGGACGGTTCACCATTCACCCCTCGGATCGCTGCCGCCGGTTGTGGTGGTCGGCGTGGAGCATGGGCGCCAGGGCCCGGGCCAGGTCGTAGACCGACGCGACAACCAGCGCGCGTGGCACGTCCACGGCCTGCGCGCGGTCCAGGTGGAGCAGCATGCGGGAGGCCCGCAGCACGGCGAGCGCGCCCAGCAGCGCGAACGCCACCACCGCGATCGTGGGGCGCCCGGTGATTACCGTCGCCGCCACGGCCACGACGAGGAGGTCGAGGACGAGCGCCGGCATGACGATGCTCGGGAGGCCCCGCAGCGTGATGGGGCCGCGCAGGCTCGCCCGCAGGTTGTCGCGCCCTCGCCACAGCTCCTGGCTGAAGAGTGCGCCGAGCGTCGAAGGGTCGCCGTGGTGGATGCTCCGCAGTCTGGCGTCGCTGAGGATTCTGAAGTCCCGCCCATCGCACGCGCTGACAGAGGTCGACGTCCTCGCAGGTCTCGAGCGAGGTGTCGAACCCGTTGACCTTCTCGAACACGTCCCGGCGGAGGGCCATGTTGCCGCTCGCCAGCCACTCGACCGTCCGCCGGCCCGGGGCGTGATCCCGGAAGGCGTCGTACATGCGCTGGACCCAGGTGCCATCGGCTGGCGAATGGTACGGCGCCCCGACGGCCCCGACCTCCTGGGAGCTCAGTGCCTCGACCGCCCGGGTTGTCCAGTCCGCGACGATCTCGTGGTCGGCGTCGACGAAGGCCAGGATGTCGCCGCGTGCCTCGGTGGCCCCCGCGTTCCGGAGCGCGGCCACTCGCAGGTGCGGCAGCGAGAGAACCCGTGCGCCGGCGTCGCGCGCCACCTGGTCCGACCCGTCGTCCGACCCGTTGTCGGCGACGACGATCTCCAGGCGGGCGGGCGGGTAGTCGCAGGCGCGGATGGCCTTCAGGCACCGCGCGAGCCGGACGGCGTCGTTTCTGACGGGAATCACGAACGACACGAGGGGTGCGTCGGAGGACGTCCCGCTCGCGTGGTCGGCCCGGTCGGCAGATGGGGGCATGTCAGCTTCTCCAGTCGGGTTCGTCTCTCGTCGGTCGCGTTCTCAATGCGCGCGCGCGACCTCGCGCAGCACGCGTGTGTCACCCTGCCTGAGGGCCCGGCGGTACACCCCTCGGTAGTGCTTGGCCACCTCGGCGAGGTCGAAGTGCGTCTCCGCGAGGCGGCGCGCGCCCTCGGCGCAGCGGTCGAAGCCCAGGCGTACCTCGTCGATCGCCATCGAGAGGCCCTCAGGGGTGCGCCCGAAGGTCGCGCCCGCGTGATGCTCGGTGATGAGATCGGCGATGCCGCACGTCTCCGAGACGAGGGCCGGCCGACCGCACGCCGCCCCCTCGACGACCGAGTTGGGGCAGAGCTTCCCGAACCCCTCGGCGTAGGGGCAGACGACTGCGTCGACCGTGGCGTAGTACGCCGTCATGTCGTCGATGACGCGCCGGTCCACCTGGACGTTGGGCGGCGGAGCGAGGCGCGCGAAGGCGCGGGCCGTTTCGGCTTCCGCGTCCCAGGTGCGCCACAGGAGCACAAACTCGACGTCGGGCCGCAGTCGGGCCGTCTCGACGAGGAGCGAAATGCCCCGGGCCCCGAACTCGCGGGCGTCGCTCGGTGAACTGGCGAACAGCACCCGGAAGGGCGACGACGAGGGACGCGGTCGTGGCCGGAACACGCGCAGGTCGACGCCCGGGTAGATGACCGCCACGCGCCCCGGTTCGACGCCCGAAGCGACCAGCATCTGGGCGACCCGCTCGGACTCGACGACGAACACCGCCACTTTCCGGTGCAGCGCCCCGGGCAGAAGCCCGCCCGAGAGGGCGACCGTGAGGACGACAGGTCGGCGCCCGACGGCTCGGATCAGATGCCAGTCGTCGAGCGCGCCGAACACGTGCGACACGTCGCCGAAGCGCTCCACGCACGCCGCCGCCAGTCGCAGAGAGAGCCATCGCCGACCCGACAGGCACAGCACGCGGGACCGCGCGCGGAGCGCCGAGGGCTGCCCGGCCGAGAACGACACGACCGGGGCGTTGGGCGCGCAGGCACGACGGACCTCGTCCACCTGCTTCGACAGTCCCTCGCTATGGGGCGCCCAGATGCCCGTCCAGAACGTCACGGCGGGGGCACCGCCGCGGCCCGACGACGCGGCGACCACCGGGCCGGCGAGCCACCGCCCCCGCGATTCCCGCCGTCGCGGGCGTCTCTCCACGGGCACCGCCGATAGGGTCGGGCGGCTCAGTCTCACGCCACCCCCACCTGTGCGCGGAGGGCCGGCGCCCCGACCTGGCTCCAGCGCTCGAACATCCACAGGGCCCAGAGCGCGAAGGCGTGGTTCGCCCGACCCGCCACGTGATCGCGGTGCATCTGCCGCACCGTCGAGAGGTCCACGTGCCCGGACAGCGCCGAACGGTTCGACAGGACGTCGGACGCGAACCACTCGGCGTGCGTGGCCCCAATCCACCGGCCGACCGGGGCGGTGAATCCGTGCTTGGGCAGACCGAGGAGCGACACGGGCAGCCGCGTTCGCGCCAGTTGCTTCAGCAGGTGCTTGCCCTCGAGGCCCTTCAGCTTCAGTGCCGTCGGGATCCGGAAGGCGAACTCCACCAGCCGGCGGTCGAGGAACGGCGACCGCACCTCGAGGCCGTGCAGCATGCTCATCCGGTCCACCTTGACCAGCGGATCGTTCGGCATGTAGACGTGGAGGTCGGCAAACTGCGCGCGCTGGACCGGGCTCGGCGACGGGCACCGTCGGTACTCGGTGGCCACCTGGTCGAACAGCCGTGTCTCGCGCCACGCAGACGGGTTGGGCCGGCCGAGCAGCCGCCGCGCGGTGGCCGGCTTCGCGAAACAGAGGTCGAAGTAGTACGCCTCCTCAGGCGCCACCGCGACGTTGTGCAGCGTGGTCGCCAGACGCAGGTACCGTGGCAGCCGCGGCGAGGCCGGCCAGTGCGCGGCGAGGGTGCCGAGCGCGTGCCGGCCCCACGACGGGAGCAGGCGCCTGGCGCGACTCTCCACCAGATGCGGGAGGTAGCGGAAGTCGTACCCGCCGAACGCCTCGTCGCCGCCGTCGCCGCTGAGCGCCACGGTCACCGACTGCCGGGCCGCGCCCGCGAGGTAATAGGTCGGGATGGCGGAGGCGTCGGCGAAGGGCTCGTCGAAGGCCTGGACGATCCGGTCGAGATCCTGCCGGAGGTCCGGCTCGATGACGTGGGCTCGGTGCGTCGTGCCGTATCGGCGGGCCGTCGCTTCGGCCGGCGTGAGTTCGTTGTGCTCCCGGTCCCCGAAACCCACCGACGTGGTCAGGACCCGCGCGGACGCCTCGGCCATGTAGGAGACCACCAGGCCCGAATCGATGCCGCCCGACAGGAAGGCGCCCAGCGGCACCTCGCTCTCCAGGCGCTCGCGTACCGCCGACCCGAGCCGCGCCGACAGGTCCGCGACGATTTCGGGTTCGGGCCGGTGGTCGGTGTCGAACTCGGTCACGTCCCAGTAGCGCCGCATCTCGAGGTGCCCGTCCTTGAGGCGCAGCCAGTGCGCGGGCTGGAGCTTGCGGACGTGGCGGTAGACGGTAGCGGGTGCCGGGTAGTAGCCGAGCGACAGGTAGGCTTCGAGCCCCTCGTCGTCGATGGTGCCATCCCAGAGCGGGCTGGCCTGCAGCGACTTGATCTCGCTCGCGAAGTGCAGCGTCGAGCCGAGGCGGGCCCAGAAGAGCGGCTTCTTGCCGAGCCGGTCCCGCGCCAGCCACAGTTCCCGCGTGCGGCTGTTCCAGATGGCCACGGCGAACATGCCCTCGAGGCGGTCCAGGCAGCGCTCCCCGTACTCCTCGAACGCATGCAGGATGGTCTCGGTGTCCGAGGTGGTCCGGTACCGATGCCCCCGCGCCTCGAGCTCGCCGCGAAGCTCGTGGTGGTTGTAGATCTCGCCGTTGAAGACGATCCACATCGACCCGTCTTCGTTGGGGATCGGCTGGGCGCCGGTCGCCAGGTCGATGATCGCGAGCCGCCGGTGGGCCAGCGCCGCCAGGCCGTTCGCGTCGGTGAAGAAGCCGTCGCCGTCCGGCCCGCGGTGGCGGATGGCGTCGGCCATCGCCGGGAGCGAGGTGAGCACGCGGGGATCGAGCGGTCCGGCGAGCGAGGCAACTCCGCAAATACCACACATGGCGCAGGGGACTCCTGGAATCAGGCGGCGTCTTTCCGGTAGAGCCGCACGTAGTCGTTGAGCATCCGGTCAAACGTGAACTCGCGCTCGAGCCGCGCACGGCCCGCCGCCCCCAGCCGGGCCCGGGTCGCCTGGTCGGCCAGATGGAGCGCGGCCTGGGCCATCGCGCCCGCGTTCCGGGCGGGCACGAGCACGCCGGTCTCCCCGTCGACGACAACCTCGGGCGTGCCGCCCACGCGCGTGGCGACGACGGGCAGCGCTGCCGCCATGGCTTCGAGAATCGTCAGCGAGATGCCCTCGGTGACCGACGAGTTGACGAACACGTCGAAGGCCGGCAGCAGCCGCGCGAGATCGGCTCGATGCCCGGGCCGCGACACGGCCCCGGGGAGGCCCAGCGCGGCAATGGCCGACTCGACGCGGTCACGCTCGGGGCCGTCCCCGACCAGGACGAGCCGCGCCCGGGGTTCCGCCCGGCGCACCTCGGCGAAGGCGGCCACCAGCAGCGGCAGGTCCTTGACCGGGTCGAACCGCGCCGCCGTGCCGAGCACGTACGCCTCGGCGGGCAGCCCCAAGGCGGCCCGCGCCTCGATCCGCTCCGACTCGGTCGGCCAGGGCCGCGTGTCGACGCCGTTGTGCACGACACGGACGCGGTCGGGCGCAAAACCCTCGGTCACCATGAAGGACCGGAGGTGATCGGAGACGGCGCAGATCTGCTGGGGCCAGCGGCCCAGCCAGCGGTTCGCGGACCGACGTTTCTGCGACGGCGGCCCGTCGGAATTGCGGCCGTGTTCGGTGAACACCACCCGGAGTCCCGGCGAGACCGCCGCAGCCAGCACGCCGTAGACGAACGGCGAGTACCTGGTGGCAGTGGAAGACGTCTACCCGGAAGCGGTGCCGCAGGGCGGCCAATCGCCACCCGAGACTCGGACGGAAGCCCGGACGCCGGTGCAGCGACACGACCCGCACGCCGCGCTCGAGCAATCCCGCCGCCCATTCCCCGGGGTCGTCGAGGCAGAAGACGATTGGCGCGACCTGGGCCGGCGCGCGGCGCACCATCTCGACGACCAGGCGCTGCGTGCCGCCGGCATGGAGGTCGAGGACGACGTGCGCAACCCGCAGCGGGCGGGCGGCGTCCTGGCGCCGGGCCGATGGGCCGTCTCGTCTCGCGCTCACGCGGCCACCGCTCCCTCTTGCACGTCGGGAGCCCAGGCGTGCGCGCCCACCATCGCTGCCGACAGCCGGTCGAGCGCGGCGACGATGGCGAAGGAGAGCCAGATCACTTCGTTGAGCGCCAGCGCGATGAACGCCCCTCCGACGATGAAGGCGGCCATCGACGCGAGCAGGGCGTTGGCGGTCGTCTCGAGGAACCGTGCGTCGGACGGGGAGAGCGACGGGTGACGGGCCCGCCGGCGGACGCGCAGGGCGAACCCGCACGAGGCCAGCAGCAGCCCCACCCACGCGGCGGCCCCCAGCCAGCCCGTCTCTGCGAGGACCTCGAAGTGGCTGCTGTGCACCGCGCGGCGCCCGCCGAACTGGCCGTTCGATGTGTCGTAGCGGTCGTAGGCCGCCTCGTAGTTGCCGAGACCCACGCCGAGCGGGCGGTCCTGAGCCATCGCCACGGCCACGCGCCAGAAGTGAAGACGCCCGAGCGCCGACTCGTCGCCCGCCTGCTCGTAGGTCTGGATCGTGCTCAGGCGTTGGAAGTAGGCGTCGGAGAAGGGCGCCAGGACGAGCGCCGCCGCCGTCAGCGCCGCGAGGCCGGTCAGCAGGATGGCGCGGCGTCGGCTCAGCGCGACAAAGGTCAGCGCGGCGGCGGAGAGTGCCAGGAACCCACCCCGCGAGTAGGTGCCTACGACGGTGAAGGCGCTCAGCAGCGCGCCCAGATAGAATCCCCACCGCACCGAGGGCCGCGTCGCGTTCTGGCCGCAGACCACCAGCAGGGGGATGATCATGGCGACGCCCAGGGCGTACCCGTTGTTGTCGGCGAACGAGCCGGCGAGCCCCTCGCCGAACTTCGGCCCGCCGCCGGCGAGCCACGCCAAGCCGGCCTTGGCGGCGAGCAGGCCGAGTGATCCCCCGACGACGCCCACCAGCAGCAGGATGCGTTTGCGGCTGGTCAGCATCGTCACCGCCAGCAGGCAGACCAGCACGAGACGCGCGAACTGGTCGATCCACCCCCAGCCAAGGGCCGGGTTCACCGCCCCGATCTGCGACAGCAGCGTGACGCCGAGGAACGCCAGGGCGCCGAGGCTGAGCGGGTGGGTCAGGTCAGGGAGAATCCCGGTGAGCAGCGCCGGGACGACGAGGAACAACCCGGCCAGCAGCGAGGGGTGTACGGCCGAGATGTCGATCCAGAGCCAGTCTTCCGGGCGGAACAGCGCGAACCACACGTAGAGCAGCAGCGCGGCAAAGCGGCTCTTGAGGCCGGCCGTCACGCCCACCAGCAGCACGATGGCAACAAACAGGGTTCGCAGCATCGCGGGTTCCTAGGGCCTCTCCCCGGGGAACTGTTCGGCCCGTCGCCCCGTAACGGCGGCCATCGGCCAGCCCAGGCGGGACCGGGCGAGCGGAACGGCCCGGGCGATCTGGTCGTGCACCTCCCGCACGCGGGCGGCCGCGTGGTCCCAGGCGAACTGTTCGATGACGCGCAGCCGGCCCGCTTCGCCCAGCTGCTGCCGGCGTCGCGGGGCGGCGGCGAGCTGCTCGATCGCGGCGGCGACCGAGGCGGCGTCAGTGCCGTCGACCAGCAGCCCCGTGCGGCCGTCCTCGATGGCCTCCGGCACGCCTCCCGACGCGCCGCCGATGGCGGCCTTGCCCGAGGCCGCCGCCTCGAGGAACACGATGCCGAAGCCCTCGAAGTCTCTACCGACCTCCCGGTTCGGCAGGAGGAAGATGTCCGAGGCCGCGTAGTAGGCGGGCAGGTCCTCGGCGCTCACCTCGCCGACGAACGTCACAGAATCGGCGACGCCCGCGGCCTGCGCGATCGCCTGGAGGCGGGGCAGTTCCTCCCCGGTTCCGATGATCACGTAGCGGACGGGGCGGATCCGCGAAACCTGCGCGATGGCCTCGATCGCGACGTCATGACCCTTGCGGCGCTGGAGCCGTCCGACCGAGAGCACGACGAGCTCATCCGGGCTCGCCAGCGCGGCGCGAACCGCGCGACCGTCCACGCCAGGGTGGAAGCGCGAGGCGTCGACGCCCGGATAGACGACATGGACGCGGTCGTCGGGGACCGAGAAGGTCTGCAGCAACCGGGCGGTGTTCCGGCTGTTGGCGAAGGCTGCGGCTGCGCAGCGGTAGACCAGGCGCACGATCAGCGTCAGCTCCTTCGACGTGAGCGCCATGCCGAGATCCTCGCCGTGGGTCCACACCGTGTACGGCGGTCCGCCGCGCAGCCGCGCGAGGCAGGCGGCCGCGCCCTCGGGCAGCGACCGCGCGCAGTGCACGATCCGCCCCGCCCCGAGCGCCCGGATCCGCTTGGCGAGCCGAAGGCTGTGCCCGCGCCCGTGCGCGTTGAGCCAACCCCACTCCCGGCATCCGATCTCCGCGTGCTCGATTGAGAGAGCGTCCGACGGCGCCCTCAGGCTGCCCGTCGCGGAGGACCGCGGGTCGGTGAGCACCGTGACGTCGATCTCGGCGGCGAGCCGCGCGTAGATCTCGTGCAGGAGCACCGCGCTGCCCCCGGCCAGCGGCGGGAAGAGTTCGGTGACCAGCAGCACCCCCCGGGGCCCGCGCTCTGCTAGGCGGCTGTGGGCGCCGGGCGTCGGCATGCCTGTCCCTCCAGCAGCGCGTCGTACACGTCCTGCACGCGCGAGACGAACCGCGCGACGGAGAACTCGGTCTCGGCACGCGACCGCGCAGCGCGTCCGATGGCGGCCCGGCGCTCGTCGTTGGTCAACAGCGACACGACGGCCGCGGCGATTCCCGCGTCGTCCCCGGGGCGGACCAGCAGGCCGGACTCCCCGTCGACGATGGCTTCGGCGACACCGCCCACCGGCGTGGCCACCACGGCCTTCCCCGAGGCCATGGCCTCGAGAACCGCCAGCGGCAGGCCCTCGGCGGTCGAGGGCATCACCACGACGTCGGCCGCGCGGAGCAGATCGGGGACATCCTGGCGCCACCCCAGGAAGTGCAGCCGGTCCGCGATGCCGAGTTCGGCGGCGAGCGCCTCGAGGACCGGGCGGTAGTTGATCCCGAGCGTGTCGCCGCCCAGCGCCACGAACTCGGCGTCGGGCACCTGGGCGACGATTCGGGCACCGGCCCGGACGAACGTGTCGTAGCCCTTCACCGGACTGATGTGGCCCGTGATGAGCACGACCGGGCGTCCCGGCGGCACCGGCAGGGCGACGGCCTGTTCGCCTGGCGCGAGCGGGTGGAAGCGCTCGATATCGACGCTGTTGGGAATCGGATCGATGCGGCAGTTCGGCCGCACTCGCGCCATCTCCGCCTCGATCTCCGTGGCCTGCTGCGCGTAGCAGGTGATGAAGGCGTCGGGGCCGGCGACGAAGCTGTGCGCGAGCTCTCCGGGCTCGGGCGGGAACTCTAGGTGGCAGACGCGCGCGGCGCCGACCAGCGTGGCTGCCAGGCCGGCGGCGCGGTAACACATGGGGGCCGACGCGTGGATGACCTTCGCGCGCAGCCGTGCGGCCAGCCCCAGGAATCGGCGCGTCCGGGCGAGCAGCCGGCGGCCGCCCTCCCAGTCCCCGTCCGGGATCACGGTCACGGGCAGGCCGTCCTGCTCGGCCCACTGCGCCATCGGGCCGATCCCCGGCACGACGAGGTGCGGGACGAACCGCTGCCGATCCAGCCCTCGCATCAGCTGCATCAGCACCATGTTCCCGCCGCCGATCTTGGCGGAGTTCGCAACGTAGAGCACCGCGGACGCCACACTCATCTCAGGACCTCGACATCGGCTCAGTTCCCGCTACCCGTCATCCCTCGCCTCGGTCCGCTCAGCCGATCGCGCGGACTGGACCCGGGGCCGACTCCGCCGCCCGCCACGCGGACGGCGCGTCGGCATCGGTTCGGGCGCGGCGGATCGGTCGGGCCGGGTTGCCGACGACGACCGTACCGGCCGGCACGGGCTTGGTGACCACGGCGCCGGCGCCGACCATGCCGCCGTCACCGACGTTGACCATGACGATGGCGCCCTCGCCAACCCAGGCCTGGCGCCCAATCTCGATCTGCTGGAGGTTGCGTCCCTCGGTCGGCTGCCAACCGCCCCCAGACCCCTGATGGTGCGGACGCGCCCCGCTCAGCAGACTGACGCGGCTGGCGATGAGGCAGCCCTCGCGAAGCGTGGCGCAGCCCACCAGCGCGTACGGCCCCACGTAGACCTCGCGCTCGACACGCGCGCGTCGGTGCGTGAAGAGCGCGCCGAACCCGATGTGGATGTCTCGCGCGCACGCGTCCAGCGTCCACCGGTAGAAGGCGCGCCGCAGGTACATGCCGGGAAGCCCCGGCAGCAGGGCGCACACGTGCGTCCAGAAGCCGAACAGGGCTTCGGCCTCCCGGTCCAGCCGCGACTCGACCCAACACGTGAGGGCGGCGGGCAGGACGCACGCGGTGCAGACCGCGTCTGCCACGGCCTTCAAACTGGCACGCATGAATCCTCTCCTGTGGCAACGGCCGTGCCGTCCCGTCGGCGGGGACGTAACCTGGCGTATCTGCGTGTTTTCGACGCCGATTGCGCAGGGTGCCGTCACCGTAGAGCTGCCTTGGCTACCTGAGCCGGGCGCCGCCACAGACGACAGGCAGATTTTCTTCCTCTGAGCCCGCTCAGAAGGCGGAGCGCGAGCTCCACGCCGCCTGCGGGCCGATCCCGCGGCAACCCCACTGCCGATTGGGCGAATCCGCTCGGAAGCCGTCTGAGCCGCTGGTGGCCGGCACTTTGCAGCCGTCGCTTCGGGTCATGACGACAGCGACAGGAGGCCTGCGTCCGAGCAGGCACCTGGCCCCCCCCGGGCGCCGCCGGCAGGCGACGCGCCGGTCGGGTGTGCCGACTTCGGGGTGAGCGAGGGCATTGATGGGTGGAACCTGGCTAGGCCGGCTTGGGCTGGATGTCGGCGAGATGGTGCGCGAGCAGTTCGACTACCGGGAGCTGCTGTATCGGCTGACCGCGCGGGACCTGCTGTTGCGCTACAAGCAGACGGCCATGGGGTTTGCGTGGGCCGTCTTCATGCCGCTCGTGAACACCGCCATCTTCTCGGTCATCTTCACGCGCGTCGCGCACGTCGATACCGGCGGGATCCCGTATCCGGTCTACGCCTTCAGCGGGCTGCTCGCGTGGAACTTCTTCGCGACGACGCTGCGCACCTCCGTGGGCTCGCTGACGACCAACGTCACGCTCGTCACCAAGGTGTACTTCCCGCGCGAGATCTTTCCGTTCTCGGCTCTCATCGTGTCGTTCGTCGATACGGCCGTGGCCTCGGTCGTCCTGGTGGGGCTGATGGTCTATTACCGGATGGGTGTGACGCCCGTGGTGTTTCTCCTGCCGGCGCTCCTTGCCGTGCAGGCGTGCTTCACGGCGGGGGTCGCGCTGTTTCTGGCGATGGCCAACCTCTTCTACCGGGACGTGAAGTACCTGTTCGAGGTCGTCATCGTCGGGTGGATGTTCGCCACCTCGGTGCTCTATCCGGTGTCGCTCGTCGGGGGCCGGACCGGGACGCTGCTCCGGCTCAATCCGATGACGCCGATCGTCGATGCCTATCGCTCCGTGCTGCTGCGGGGCGAGTGGCCCGCTCCCGGGCCCTACGCCGCGGCCGCGGGCGTGTCGGTCCTCGTGCTGGTGGCGGCCTGGACGGTGTTCCACCGTGCCGAGTTCACGTTCGCGGAGAACATCTGATGGGCCAACCCTCGGTGGTCGTCGACGCGGTGTGGAAGCGCTACCGGCGGGGCGAGCGTCACGACAGCCTGCGTGACCTCGTCCCAGCGGTGCTCTCCGGCCTCTGGCGGCGGAACGGCGCCCGCGTGCTCAAGGCCGACGAGTTCTGGGTCCTCAGGGACCTGTCCTTCGAGGTGCAGGGCGGCGAGGCGCTCGGAATCATCGGGCCGAACGGCGCGGGCAAATCGACGATCCTCAAGGTCCTGACGCGCATCCTCAGGCCGACGCGCGGCTCCTGCCGCGTGACGGGGCGGACGGGCGCCCTGATTGAGGTCGCCGCCGGGTTCCACCCGGACCTGACGGGCCGGGAGAACGTCTTCCTCCAGGGCGCGATCATGGGGATGAAGCGGGCCGAGGTCGCGCGCCGGTTCGACGAGATTGTCGACTTCGCGGGCATCGGCGAGTTCATCGACACGCCCGTCAAGCGCTACTCGTCCGGGATGAACGCGCGGTTGGGATTCGCCATCTCTGCGCACGCGGGCGCCAACGTGCTGGTCATCGACGAGGTGCTGAGCGTCGGCGACACGGCCTTCCAGGAACGGTGCGTCGAGCACATGCGCGGGCTGGTGGCTGGTGGCGCGGCGCTCGTGTTCGTGTCCCACAACCTGCCGGCGGTGCTGGACCTCTGCTCGCGGGTCCTCGTGCTTCGGCGCGGGGAGGTCCAATTCGACGGGGAGCCGGCGCGCGCCGTCCAGCAGTACCGCGAGGCGACGTGGACCCGGGACGCGAGCGGAGCGGTCGCCGCACTCGGCATCAGGCGCGTCGAGTTGCTCGAGCACGGCCGGCCGTCGCTCGGCGTCTTCCGGACCGGCAGTGACCTGACGATCCGGATTCACTACGAGGCCCACGCGCCGATTGGCGCCGCCCGGGCCGCGGTCGACATCCACCGGGCGGACGGCGTCTACTGCTTCGGCGCGAGCAGCGCCGGCAGCCTCGATGACGCCCCGCTCGGCGCGACGGGCTGGATTGACCTCGAGGTCCCGCGCCTGGCCCTGCTCGGCGGCTGCTACACCGTATCGGCGGGGCTCCATCCCGTTGGTGGAGGCAGTCCGTACGACCTGCAGATGAATGCCTGCCCGTTCTCGGTGGCGTCCGGCCACCGCGATCTGGGTGTGGCCCACATGGAACACGCCTGGCGGCACGGGCGAACCGATCTGGCGGAGCCGGCCCGGGACGGGGCGGCTGCGCCGGCGTGGGCGGCGGCCGCCGGAGCGACAAGGAGGCAGTCTTCATGATCGCGAAGGACGTCGTGCTCGGAGAGTCGGTGCGGATCTTCCAGCCTGACCTGGTGAACCTCTACGGCTGCCGCATCGGAGACGGCTCCCGGGTGGGCGCTTTCGTGGAGGTGCAGAAGGGCGCCACCATCGGGCGCAGCTGCAAGATCTCGAGCCACACGTTCGTCTGCGAAGGCGTGACGATCGGCGACGGCGTCTTCGTCGGGCACGGCGTGATGTTCATCAACGATCTCTTCCCGAGCGCGGTCAACGAGGACGGCGGTCTGCAGACGGAGGCCGACTGGGCGATCGTGCCGACCAAGGTCGACAACCGCGCGTCGATCGGGAGCAACGCGACCATCCTCGGGGGCGTGACGATCGGCGAGGGAGCCCTCGTCGGCGCGGGAGCGGTGGTCACGAAGGATGTGGCGCCGTACGCCATCGTGGCGGGCGTGCCCGCCCGGGTGGTCGGCGACGTGCGGAAGCGGCGCGCGGCGAGCGTCGAGGGCCGGTAACGAGGGAAGCGTGAGGAGGACCGGATGATTGGCGTGGGCGTGATCGGATACGGGTACTGGGGACCCAACCTGGTACGGAACTTCTGGGAGGCTCCCAGCTGCCGGCTGGTGGGCGTGAGCGATTTGAGCAGAGACCGTCTGGCGGCGGTCGGCAGCCGCTTCCCGGCCGTGCGGACGACGACCGACTACCGGGACCTGTTGAAGGATCCCTCCATCGACGCGGTGGCCATCGCGACGCCCGTGTCGACGCACTTCGACCTGGGGCTGGCCGCCCTGCGCGCGGGCAAGCACGTGCTCATCGAGAAGCCACTGGCCTCGACCTCCGACCAGGCCGAGCGTCTGGTCGAGGAAGCGGACCGATTGAACCGCGTGCTGTTTGTCGAGCACACGTTCGTCTACACGGGAGCCGTGCGGAAGATGCGCGAACTGGTCGCCGGCGACGGGATTGGCGACATCTACTACTACGACTCGGTGCGCGTCAATCTCGGGCTGTTTCAGCACGACGTCAACGTGATCTGGGACCTCGCGGTCCACGACGTCTCGATCATGGACCACATCCTCACCGACCGGCCGGTGGCCGTCGCGGCGACCGGCGCGAGCCACGTCGCGGGCAGGCCCGAGAACCTGGCCTACGTGACGCTGTTCTTCGACAATCGGGTCATCGCCCACATCCACGTCAGCTGGCTGGCGCCGGTCAAGGTCCGGCGGACGCTCATCGGCGGGAGCCGCAAGATGATCGTCTACGACGACCTCGAGCCGAGCGAGAAGGTCAAGATCTACGACAAGGGCATCACGGTGGCCGAGTCGACCGACGCCTCCTACCAGCTCCGGGTCGGCTACCGGACGGGCGACATGTGGGCGCCGCAGATCGACCTGACCGAGGGCCTCGCCACCACGGTGCGGCACTTCGCCGAGTGCATCGAGGAGAGCAAGGTGCCGATCACCGATGGGCAGGTCGGGTTGCGGGTGGTCCGGGTGCTGGAAGCGGCCACCCGGTCGATGGTCAACCGCGGGGAGGTCGTGGAGCTCCGCCAGATGGGAAGGGCCGCATGATTCCGTTCTGCGATCTCAAGGCGCAGTACCGCACCATTCAGGGCGAGATCTCCACGGCCGTGGCGAGCGTGCTCGACTCGGCCCAGTACGTGCTCGGCGACGCCGTCGCGTCGTTCGAGCGCGCGTCGGCGGCCTACGTCGGCGTCGAGCACGCCATCGGCGTGAACTCGGGCACCAGCGCGCTGCACCTGGCGCTGCTCGCGGCGGGCGTCGGCCCCGGCGACGAGGTCATCACCGTGCCCTTCACCTTCGTGGCGACCGTCGCCGCCATCGGCTACACGGGCGCGCGGCCGGTGTTTGTCGACGTCGATCCGCGGTCGCTGACGCTCGACCCCGACCGCCTCGAGGCCGCGATCACGCCGCGCACGAAGGTCGTCCTGCCCGTGCACCTCTATGGGCAGCCGGCGGACATGGATCCGATCCTCGAGATCGCGCGGCGCCGCCACCTGGTCGTCGTCGAGGACGCGGCGCAGGCGATCGGCGCGGCCTACAACGGCAGGCGCGCCGGCAGCATCGGCGACCTCGGATGCTTCAGCTTCTACCCGGGGAAGAACCTCGGGGCGTACGGCGAGGGCGGCATGGTCGTCACCGACAACGCCGACTACGCCAGGACGATCCGCATGCTCCGCGACTGGGGCCAGGACGTTCGGTACCACCACGTCCTCAAGGGGTTCAACTACCGGATGGAGGGGCTGCAGGGCGCCATCCTCGGGGTCAAGCTCCGTCACCTCGAGGACTGGACCGAAAGCCGCCGGGGGCACGCGGCGTGCTACGACGCGCTGCTCGCGCACTCGGAGTTCCCGCCCGTGCACGCCATGCCCTACGCGCGCCACGTCTACCACATCTACGCGGTTCGGTCGGCCACGCGCGACGCCCTGCAGCAGTCGCTGCAGCAGGCCGGGGTGCAGACGGGCCTGCACTATCCGATTCCCGTGCACCTGCAGCCGGCCTGGGCGGAACTGGGCTACAAGGCGGGCGACTTCCCCCACGCCGAACAGGCGGCGCGCGAAGTGCTGTCGCTGCCGATGTTCCCCGAGATGACGTCCGAACAGGTGGAAACGGTCGCGGCGGCCGTGCTCGAGGCGGACTATGTCGCCTAGCGAGCGGCCCACCTCCCGCATCGTCCCGGCGGTACACGGGCGCGAGCAATCCCGCGAAGACCCGGCCTTCGAGGTCGGGCTGGCCGAGAGCCTGCGCGAGCAGTACGGCCGCGACGGCCTCGTCGAGATCTACGCGCGGTTCGCGATCGGCGAGGGGGCGCTCGACCGGATGATGCGACGCGCCATCTGGCGTGCCGTGGCGCGCCGCGTCGGCCATGGCCTGCGCGTGGGCACCGGGGTGACGTTCCAGCACTTGGAGACCTTCGAGATCGGACGGGACGTGTTCATCGGCTCCCAGGCGTTCATCCAGGGCCGGTTCGACGGCACGTGCCGGATCGGAGACCACGTGTGGATCGGGCCCCAGGCCTACTTCGACGCGCGCGACCTGGTGATCGAGGAGTACGTCGGCTGGGGGCCGGGCGCCCGCGTGCTCGGCTCGACGCACACGGGCGTGCCCACCGACGTGCCGATCGTCCAGACGGACCTCGAGATCAAGCCGGTGCGGATCGAGGCCTGGGCGGACGTCGGCACGGGGGCCGTCATTCTGCCCGGCGTCACGGTCGGGCGGGCCAGCATCGTCGGGGCGGGTGCTGTCGTGACGCACGACGTGCCGCCCTTTGCGATTGTCGCCGGCGTGCCGGCGCGGGTCGTGCGGCTGCGGACCGACAGCGAGATCGACCATCAGGTCAACGGAGAACCGGGGAGGGAGGGGCAACAGCGATGGCGCGCGACAGGGTCCTGATTACAGGCGGAGCGGGGCTGATTGGTTCGCACATTGCGGACCTGCTGGCCGCATCCGACGAGATTGGCGAGATCGTCGTCCTCGACAACTTCGTGCGCGGCCGCCGGGAGAACCTGGCGCAGGCGCTCGCGAGCGGGCGCGTGACGATCGTCGAAGGCGATATCCGGGACCGGCGTCTGGTCCAGGAGGTCACCGAGGGCATCGACCTGGTCTTCCACCAGGCGGCGATCCGCATCACCCAGTGCGCCGAAGAGCCGCGGCTCGCCCTGGAGGTGCTCGTCGACGGCACCTTCAACGTGGTCGAGGCGGCCGTCCGTGCCAAGGTGCGCAAGGTGGTGGCCGCCTCCTCGGCGTCGGTCTACGGTCTGGCGGAGGAGTTCCCGACCAACGAGCGGCACCATCCCTACAACAACCGCACGTTCTACGGGTCGGCCAAGACGTTCAACGAGGGGATCCTGCGGAGCTTCCACGAGATGCACGGCCTGAACTACGTGGCGCTCCGGTACTTCAACGTCTACGGCCCGCGCATGGATGCCTTCGGCGTCTACACCGAGGTGTTCATCCGGTGGATGGGGCGGATTGCCGCCGGCGAGCCGCCGATCCTGTTCGGGGACGGGTCCCAGACGATGGATTTCGTCCACGTGCGCGACGTGGCACGCGCCAACGTGCTCGCCGCCCACGCCCAGGCGACCGACGAGGTCTTCAACGTCGCCAGCGGCAGGGAAGTCAGCCTGCTGGAGGTCGCGCGGCTGCTCACGTCGGTGATGGGATCGAGCCTGGCTCCCAGTCACGCGCCCGAGCGCAAGGTGAACCCGGTGCCCAGGCGTCTGGCCGACACGCGCCGCGCCAAAGAGGCGCTGGGCTTCGAGGTCCAGGTGGACTTCGAGACGGGCCTCCGGGGCCTGGTCGAGTGGTGGCGTGCCGAGAAGGACCGCCAGAATGCAAGCGTCGCGACGGCGGCTGCGGCCGCGAACTGAGGAGGGACAGATGGCCGGCAGTCAGGGCACGATTCCCATCGCCAAGCCGCTCGTCGGCGAGCTCGAAGCCGAAGCCGCGCGCCGCGTCATTTTGTCGGGCTGGCTGACGCAGGGTCCCGAAGTGGCCGCCTTCGAGCGCGAGTTCGCCGAGTACGTCGGGGCGCCCTTCGCCTGCGCCGTGTCGAACTGCACGACCGCCCTCCACCTGGCGCTCCGCGCGGTCGGCACCAGGCCTGGCGACGAGATCGTCACGGTCAGCCACTCCTTCATCGCGACCGCCAATGCCGTGCGATACTGCGGCGCGGTGCCCGTCTTCGTCGACATCGAGCCGGAGACGTTCAACCTCGACCCGCGCCTGATCGAACGAGTCATCACGCCGAAGACGCGCGCGATTCTCTGCGTGCACCAGCTCGGCATGCCCTGCAATCTGGCGGGCGTGCTCGACGTGGCCCGCCGGCACGGGCTGACGGTCATCGAGGACGCCGCGTGCGCGATCGGCAGCGAAATCTCCCTCGACGGGGCCTGGCAGCGGATCGGCCGGCCGGCCGGCGACATCGCCTGCTTCTCGTTCCACCCGCGGAAACTCGTCACGACCGGCGACGGCGGCATGCTGACGACCGCGCGACGGGAGTGGGACCAGTCGTTCCGGCTGTGGCGACAGCACGCCATGGGCGTTCCCGACACGGTCCGCCACGGGGCGACCGAGGTCGTGTTCGAGTCGTACGGCGAGCTCGGCTTCAACTACCGGCTGACGGATTTGCAGGCGGCGGTGGGCCGCGTCCAGCTGGCCAGGCTGCCCGCCATCATCGAGCGCCGGCGAGCCCTGGCCGACCGCTACCGGGCCCTCCTGCAACGGCGCGTGCCGACCGTGCGCCCCCCGCACGAGCCCATCTGGGCCCGGAGCAACTGGCAGAGCTACGCGGTTCGTCTGGCGGACGGGTGTGACCAGCGGCGGGTCATGCAGGCGCTGCTCGATGACGGCATCTCCAGCCGCCGTGGGGTCATGTGCGCCCACCGCGAGCCGGCCTACTCAGAGGAACCCTGGTCGTGCGGTGAGGGACCCGGCCCCTGCGGCTGCCCCTCGGCCAGCTGCCGGCGGCTCGCCGAGAGCGAGCGCGCCCAGGACCAGACCATCCTGTTGCCGCTCTTCCCGGGCATGACCACCGACCAGCAGGACCGGGTCGTCGACGCTCTGGCGCGGGCGGCCCGCCGGGCGGTGGCCGCGTGACCGCCCTGGCGTGTCCGGGACGCGCCGGACGACGGCTGCCTCGTCGCCGCGAAAGCAGAGGGCGCTGATGAGCCGTGTCGACGTCGTCATCCCCTGCTACAACTACGGCCGCTACCTGGCGCACTCGGTGCAGAGCGTGCTGGACCAGCCCGACGTGGACACCCGCGTCCTCATCCTGGACGACTGCTCGTCGGACGGCTCGGAATCGGTCGGGCGGCGGCTGGCGGACTCGGACGGCCGGGTCGAGTACCGACGCCACGCGGTGAACCGCGGCCACATCGCGACCTACAACGAGGGGCTGCTCGAATGGGCGAGCGGGGACTACGTCCTCCTGCTGTCGGCCGACGACGCGCTCGCCCCGGGCGCGCTCTCGCGGGCGGCCCGCGTGTTCGATACCCAGCCACACGTCGGGCTCTGCTACGGGCGGCAGCAGGTGATCTCGGACGACGCCCCGGCGGCCTCCCTTCCTTCAACCGCCTCGAGCGGCTGCGAGATCCTGTCGGGCGACGAGTTCGTGCTGGCGTCCTGCCGTGCCGGGGCGAACCTCGTGCCGACGCCGACCGCCGTCGTCCGGACCTCACTGCAGCAGCTGGTCGGCGGGTACCGCGCCGACCTGCCGCATACCGCCGACCTCGACATGTGGCTGCGGCTGGCCGGCCGGTCCGGCGTGGCCCGCCTCGACGCGGTCCAGGCGTTCAAGCGGATGCACGGCACCAACATGCAGTACCAGTACGTGGCGACCCAGCTGCCGGACCTCAAACAGCGTCTGGGCGCGTTTGAAGCCGCCCTCGGCGGGATCGACGCGGGCAGGGAGCCCTCCGCGCTGCGGTGCGCCCGGACCGCGCTGGCCAAGGAGGCGTTCTGGGCCGCCAGCGCCGCGTTCGACCGTAAGGAGGGGCCGGCCTGCACGGCGCTGCTCAACTGGGCACTTGGCCTCGACCCGTCGCTCGCCACGGGACGCGCCTACACCCGGCTCGCGTGGAAGCGTCGACTGGGCCCGCTCCTCTGGTCGGTGGTGTCGCCCCTGGTGCAGGCCTCCCGGCACGTCGCGGGCCGGCCGGTGCACGGGCTGCCGGCTCGGTCTGCGGAGTCGGCGCGGGTGGTGGAGCGGTAATGCGATTGGCGTGGCTCGGTCCGCTCAGGGAAGGGTTAAGGCGGCAGTTCTTCACGCTGCTCGGCGCGGCGCTCGACACCGACGACGGGCGGCAGTTGCTGGCGCAGGTGCAGGGCTACGCCGTGCCCGCCTCAGTGCGGGAGCTGAGGGGAGGGGATGGTTCGGTCCATCGGCGGTATCCCGACCTCGGGCGAGCGTGCCCGCCCGGCGATCCGCGTCCCGCGCCGGTCTTCATCACCGCCCGCTTCCGCAGTGGCTCGACGCTGCTGTGGAACCTCTTCCGGCACGTGCCGGGCTGTACGGCCTACTACGAGCCGCTCAACGAGCGCCGGTGGTTCGATCCCGCGTCGCGAGGCGACCGGGTCGACAAGACCCACGTCGGCGTGGAGGACTACTGGCGGGAGTACCGAAGGGCTGGGGCACCTGGCGGCGCTGTACCGCGAGGACTGGACCTCGCGCCACCTGCTGATGGGGGACGACGCCTGGGACCCGGGGATGAAGGCCTACGTGGAAGGGCTGGTCGACGCCGCGCCCGCCACGGCGGTCCTGCAGTTCAACCGGCTCGACTTCCGCCTGGCGTGGATCCGCCGGATGTTCCCGCGCGCCCGGCTGATTCACCTGGTCCGTCACCCGCGCGACCAGTGGTGCTCGTCACTGCTGCGCCCCTCGGATTTCCCGAAGGACCGTCCGGCCGACACCTTCGCGCCCCACGACCACTTCTACCTGCTCACCTGGGCGCGTGACCTGCGGCGCGCGTTTCCGTTTCTCGATCCGGCAAACGGCGATCACCCCTATCGGACGTTCTACTACATCTGGAAGCTCTCCTGTCTGTACGGCCTTTCCTACAGCCACGCCTCGTTCCGGTTCGAGGACCTCGTGGCGTGTCCGGACCGCGTCGTCCCCCAGATCATGGAGGCCGCCGGCGTCTCGGACTACGACCTCGGATCCCTCGTGTCGTGCGTGGCAAAGCAGCCAATCGGCAAGTGGCGGGACTACGCCGATGAGAGCTGGTTCACGGCTCACGAACAAGCCTGCGAGCGGGTACTGGCGGATTTCCTGGGGTCCGACCGCGATAGCCGAGCCTAGCCGTCGGACCGCGGCTCCCACGGCGCGTCGGTTCCCCGTGCGTGTTCGATGGCTCACGAGTGTACTCAGCCGAGTGGGTAGCCGCCCGCCAGCGCGAGTGCGACGACGCGTGCGATGAAGGCCGACTTGGCCGGCGCGCACCGTTCCCGCGACTCGACAGCGACGGTCCATTCGAGGTCCTCGGACTGGTCGCGGAGATCGTCAGGAAACGCCAGGGTCTGCTGTTCTTTGGGTCACCGCGTCACAAAAGCTGCCGTGGCGTAGGCGGTCGGGTGGAAGGTCTCAGAGAGGGAGAGGAGTCGCCCATGTTCGATAAACGCAGAATCACTCCGCTGACGGGACTGGTGCTGGTGGTCGCGGCCTTCGCCGTGCCCGCGGGCGCGGCCGACGATGCCTGCAAACCCTTCATCGATGCCACCAGGAAGATGCTGGTGACGCCGGTTCACATGTACAGCGTCACCACTCGGAGCATTGGCAAGAACAAGACCCAAGACGCGGAGACCGTCTACACCGGCGGCCTCACCGGCGCCATCTACGTCATGGTCAATGGGAAGTGGACGCGCAGCCGAATGACGCCGGCAGACATGCTGAAACAGGAGGACGAGAATATTCGCACCACCAAGGTCGGGTGCCGCTACCTCCGGGATGAGCCGGTGAACGGGGAACCTGCAGCCGTGTATGCCACCCACAGCGATAACGGCGATGACAAGGTGGACGTCACGGGGTGGATTTCGAAGAGCAGGGGCTTGCCCCTGCGCGAGGAGATGGACACCGATGTCGGCGGCGCCATGGGGAAGACGCACGTCTCTATACGATTCGACTATTCGAATGTCCGCCCGCCGGACGGGGTGCGCTGACGCCGGCTGCCGGGCGGGGCAGGCGACGTGCGGTATGACCCGTTCGCGCCGGAAGCGACGACCGGGAGAATCTCCGCGCCCGTTGGTCATCCAGTGACCGTGGCGTCCCCAAAGCGAGCGCCCCTCGCGCCGGTCCGGTGTCGGGCGCACCGCGAAGTCAGGCGCGTTCGTGACGAATGACGTTGAAGTCTTCGTCGACCGCGGGGGGCTCGAAATACGCCGTGATGGCGTCAAACGCGGCGTTTGTGGTCCATGCGGCGCCGACCGGCCGGCCTTGGCTGCGCTCCTTGAGCTGACGCCTGCACAATTCGTCCGAGGCGTCGATGAAATGGAGCTCATGCTCGGCACCGGCGTCCTCGAACAAGCGGCGGAACCAGGTGCGCTGGTGTCTCGTGTTCCCCGGGAAGTCGAGGACGACCGACACGCCGTTGGACAGCAATGCGCAGATGTGGGGTCCCAGGGCGTCCTTCACGCGGGATGAGTACGTCACGAAGCTGGCAATGTCGACGATCTCTCCTGGAAACAGCCGCTCCAGGAGCTCGTCCTGGGCCAGCAACACGGCCTTCTCTCGTTCCGCGAGTGCTCTGGAGAGGGTCGACTTGCCGGCGGCCATCTTGCCGCACAGGAAGAGCAGCTTCCCCTTGGACTGCATCTCCATCCTCGGCCTGAGTGCTTGGCGTTCTCGCATCCGCGCTGTCGGATGATCGCCCCAGCTGGCGTCAGGTGCGCATGCGGGGCAGGGCATCTGCACGCGCTGGCGTGTTGGCGGGGCGTCGTTCAAAACACGAACGGGATGAACATCCTCGACGTCCGCATGTAGGCGTCGTACGCGGCCCCGAAGTAGTGGCGGTTCTCGGATTCCTCGACCCTGGCTGTGGCCGTGAGGAACCCGGACGCCAGCACGGCCAGGCCGGCCCCGATCGGGAACGGCCGCTTCAGGAATACGCCCCAGGTCACCAGCAGCAGCGAACCGTAGAGCGGATGCCGCACGTACCTGAAGATGCCGACGGTGACCAGTTGCGTCGTCTTCTCAAACTCGAAGAGGGACGGGGCGTCCCTCAGCGCATCGGGCCGTCCCCGGCGCAGCAGCAGCTGCGCCCCCCAGACGACCGGCACGATGGATCCGGAGAGCAGCAGCCAGGATGCCAGTTGCCGGAGACACAGCGGGTCGTCGAACCACTGGGCCAAGCTCCGGAAGGTCACGAGCACGAGGGCGAGCATGGCTTCCCACGCGAAGAACCGATAGAACCCATGCGACCGGGGTCGGACCAGCGCGGCCCTGGAGACGTAGCCGAGGCAGCACGACGCGGCGAGGAAGACGATGAACCGGGTGCTCATGGCCGCCACGCGTTGACTCGAGTTTCCCGTCGGCTCGACACGACCGGGGTTGCCGCGGGTTTCTCGCTCTTCACGATCGAGACCAGTAGCAGCACCCAGCGTCGCTGATCCATGGGATATTGTCACGCCGCGAGACGGCCAGGACAAGTCGCCCCAGCCCAGGCCCAGGTGGGACCGACACGGAAAGGCCCGTCCGGCGCGCCGGGTGGAACGCGCTGACGCCCACCCGGAAGGGCGTCAGCTGATCGGTTGTGTCGTCTTGCGTGCCGGCGCGGCGGATCCGGGACAACCGGACGGCTATGCGACGTCGCTCGCAACGTCGACGGCGTCGTCACCGATGACGAAGCCGGGCAGTCGGAACCCCGGGTGGCCGTAGCGAATCGGGGAGCGGCGCGGGCCTGAGACGCCCGAATTCCGGAAGACGCAGTCGCCGGCCGCGACGTCCCATTCCATCACCGGGCCGAAGCGCGGATAGAGATCGGCGCGTCCTTCGGCGACCAGGCAGAACTTCAACGAACTCCCGACGACGAGCCGGTCCACGACCTGCAGGCCGGCGAGGTAGCGCTCGAGCGCGGGGCTCGGGTGCGACCGGCTCACGGCGACGCGCGCCGGCATCCCGGCGTGCCACCGCTGCGAGAAGATGCGCTGTGGGGCCTCGCCACGCCCTCGCCGCCACGACCCGTGCCCATCCGCCGCGTAGTAGAGGAGCCTCGGCACCGGGGCGTAGACGGCCCCAATCCTCGGTGCGCCGTCTTCGATGAGGGCGATATTGATGGTGAACTCGCCGTTGTGCGCGATGAATTCCTTCGTCCCGTCCAGCGGGTCCACGAGCCAGAACGGATCCTGGCGGGCGGGAGCATCCTCGGCGGGCAACGGCCCCTCCTCGGACACCACGCGCACGCCGGGCGTCCACGAGTCGAGCTCGTCGACAATGACGGCGTGCGCGGCGCGGTCGGCAGCGGTGACCGGGCTGCCGTCGCGCTTGCGTTCGGCGGCGACGGTGTCGCCGTAGTAGCGCATCGCCGCATCGCCCGCCGCGCACACGATATCGCAGAGGCGGTCCAGAGCCGTGTCGACCTGGCCGAGCGGCCGCGGCGTGGTGGCGGTCATCGGGCCGCGGCGGCCTGTCGGGAGGCGCCCTGGAGGACCTGGAGCACCAGGTTGGCTGCCGCGTCCACCGAGAGGTCGCGCGTATCGATCACGAGTTCCGGCGAGACGGGCGGCTCGTAGGGGTCGTCGACGCCGGTCATCTGCGTGATTTCTCCCCGACGGGCCCGCGCGTACAGCCCCTTGGTGTCCCGGCGTTCGCACTCCGAGAGCGGCGTCGAGATGTACACCTCGATGAAGCGGCGGCACAGCGACCGGACGTAGTCCCGGGCGTCCGCGTAGGGGGAGATCAGGGCGCAGACGACGACGGCGCCATGGCGCTCGAGGCGGCTGGCCAGGTACCCGGTCCTCCGGACGTGGGCGTCACGGGACGCGCGGTCGAAGCCGGCCGGCATCTTGTACCGTCGACGGATCTCGTCCCCGTCGAGCAGTTCGGCGCGGATCTCGCGCTCGGCCAACAGCGTCATCAGGCGGTTGGCGATGGTGGTCTTGCCGGCGCCGGACAGTCCGGTGAACCAGATGACGGCCGGACCCGGTGAGGTGATCGGTTCTCTAGCGGAAGATTCGGGCACGCTGGCCTCCCATTACGGGCAGTCAATCACGCGGAGTCTCCTGGGGAGAACGATTCCGAACCTCCTGGCGCGGGCGCTCCGGCCGCTTGTCGAGCCTGGGGACCACGTCGGCGCCAGTTGCGCGGCGCCGTGCAGGCCGGTGACTTCCGGCCAGAGCATCGTCCCACCGAGGTTCCGTTCCGGCACCCGGACGGGGGGCCTCATCGGCCCCTCCCGCCTCCACGCCCCGCGACGACGTGCTGGCATGGCGGGCCGCCGGTATCCGAGGCGACTGCTCGTGACCTGCCTGGCGCAGCGGTCGACATGAAACGAGTGTCCGGGTGTCCGGCCGATCGTGCTGCAAAGCTGCAGCCAAGCGCGCGCGGGAAGCAGTCGGGCAGAGACCCTCGCATTTCAGCGAGAAGCGACCCGGGCAGGGCTCTCGACGTGGGCGTCGACGAGGTTCGCCGCAGAGCCTGCGCGGACATTTCTCTGCTAGTCGCCACGCCACTGATGAGACGGCCCTCGCGACCGGGCCTCATCGACTCGCGACCCTCGGCCCGAGACGGTGCGGGTCAGCTCATCGCCCTCAGACGAGGCATCGGTACCGGCTGGGCTGGCCAGCCGAGGCCGCAAGCCCGGCTATTTTACACCGCGGTCTCCGCCCAGATCCGAACTTGTAAGCGCGGGCCCCGAACTGTAACGCGCTTCTGCGTCGAAATCATTGACCTTGTTCGTTTTCCTAGGAAATCGCGCGATCGTCTGGCGCGGCACACGCCTTGCGCCTGCACCGGTCGTCAGTCCGACCGGTACGCCGATTCCCCCAATTCAACGCCGTGACGGGCTCGGAAACGAGCCCCTCGAGGGTACGAGTGCAGCGTTGCGGTCAAGACCTTCGCATTGGCGCAGCCACCTGCCAGCGGCGGTGGATCGGCCTCATGTCCACGAGGTGAGTAATGCCGAATCATCCAGTTTCCCGAACACCCATTTGCTCGACACGCCGCGTCCTCCGGGCCGCTGCCGCCCTACTTGTCTGCGTCTTTCTGTCTGCCATGGTCGTGTCCGTGCACGGCCAGTCGTCGGGTGATCCGTCGACGCTTCCGCTCGTGCAGGCCAGCCAGGTGACCTACGTGGGCGCCTTCCGCCTGCCGTCCGGGACCTACGGCTCGCAGTACGGCTACTCGGTACGGCAAGGGGCCGATCGCCTACGACCCGTCCACCAACGCGTTGTTTGTCGGGGGACACCCCTACGAGCCCACGCTGGTGTCACAGGTATCGATTCCAACGCCCGTCAATTCGAGCAGCATCGGCCAGCTGCCCACCGCATCGGTCCTGCAGAACTTCGCCGATGTGACCGAGGGGCATTTCGATCAGCTGTCGAGCGGATTGACCGCCTACCTCGGAGGCCTGCTCGTCGCCAACGGCACGCTCTACGGCACGGGCTACATCTTCTACGACGGGAACATGCAGCAGGTCGTGTCGCACTTCTCGCACAGCACGACGCTGTCGAAATCGAGCTTCCAGGGGTTTGCGTCCCTGACCGGCATTCCGCAGGCCGGGTACGTGTCGGGCTGGATGACGAGCCTGCCCAGCGCCTGGCAGACGGTCTTCAACGCCGAGGCGCTGACGGGCAACTGCTGCTTGTCGATCATCGGCCGCACCTCGCTCGGACCCGACGCGTTTGCCTTCGACCTGTCGAAGATCGCCACCGGCGCGGCCATCGCCGCGACGCCGCTGACCTACTACACGCTCACCAACCCGACGCTGGGGCCGTGGAGCGGGGCGAACAGCGTCTACGGCGGGACGACCAAGGTCGGCGGCATGGTCGCGGTCGCAGGGACGCGGACGGTGCTCTACTTCGGGCGCAACGGCACGGGCTCGTTCTGCTACGGGGAGGGCACGAGCAACGCGTCACAGGCCGGCCAATCGACCGGCGACGGGAGCGTCTACTGCTACGACCCGACCGATAGCAGCAAGGGACAGCACGCGTACCCGTACAACTCGCAGGTCTGGGCCTACGACATGAACGACTTCGCGGCCGTCGCGGCCGGAACGAAGCAGCCGTGGCAGGTCGTGCCCTACGCCACCTGGACGCTGAGCTTCCCCATCTGTGACGACGGGGCCGAGCTGTCGAGCCTGGCCTACGACAGCGTCCACCAGCTCCTGTACCTGGCGCAGCCGGGCGCCGACGCCGACGGGAGCAACTACCGCCCGCTCATCCTGGTCATGCAGATCGCGGTCGGGGGCTCGACCGGCGGGTCGGCACCGGCGGCGCCGAGCAGCCTGACGGCCGCCGCGCAGTCGGCCGCCGTGACGCTGGCGTGGCAGGACAACTCGTCGAGCGCGACGGCGGTCAAGGTCGAGCGCTCGCTCGACGGCAGCTCGTTCAACACCCTGACTTCGCTCGGTGGCACGGCATCGGGCTACAGCGACTCGGCGGTCACCGCCGGCCAGCAGGTACCTGGTACCGCGTGTCGGCGTCCAACAGCAGCGGATCCTCGCCCTGCTCGAACGTGGCCACGGCGACCGTCCCCCAGCCTGCGCCCACCGTGCCCGCCACGCCGAGTGGGCTGACCGCCGCGGCGCAGACGAGCGCGATTGCGCTGGCCTGGACCGACAACGCGACCAACGAGACGGCCTACGCGGTCGACCGGGCGCTCGGCACGAGCGGCACCTTCTCGCGGCTCACCAATCTCTCGAGCAACACGGTCGCCTTCTCGGACTCGACGGCCACGGCGGGCCAGCAGGTCCTGCTACCGGGTGTCGGCCTCCAACAGCGCCGGCTCGTCGGGCTACTCGAACACGGCGTGCGCCACGATCGCGCAGGCACCGACCGTGCCCGCCACGCCGACTGGGCTGACCGCCACCGCGCAGACCGCCGCCGTCTCCCTCGCCTGGATGGACAACGCGACCAACGAGACGGCCTACGCGGTCGACCGGGCCCTCGGCACGAGCGGCTCGTTCACGCGGCTGGGGTCGCTCGCGGCCAACTCGGTGAAGTACACCGACTCGGCGGTCACCGCCGGCCAGCAGGACCTGCTACCGCGTCTCGGCCTCCAACAGCGCCGGCTCCTCGGGCTACTCGGCGACGGCGTGCGCCACCGTCCCGCAGCCGCCCGCGTCGGTGCCGGCGACGCCGAGCGGGCTGACCGCGACGGCCCAGTCGAGCGCGGTGGCGCTGACCTGGACGGACAACGCGAACAACGAGACCGCCTACGAGGTGGACCGGGCGCTCGGCACCAGCGGCACCTTCTCATGCCTGGTCAACCTCGGCGCCAACGCCGTGAGCTACACGGACGCAGCCGTGACGGCCGGCCAGCAGGTACCTGCTACCGCGTCTCGGCCTCCAACAGCGCCGGCACCTCGGCGTACTCCAGCGTGGCCTGCGCGACGGTACCGTCGTCGGGCACCGCGGTGGCCGTCGACTTCGACAACCCCGCGCCATCAGGGTCGTCTGGTTCGTGGATGACGACGTTTGGCGGCATCAACTGGGGCAGCAGCCAGTGGAAGTGGTGGGGTGCCGAGTCGGGGATGGACGCGACCAACCACGTCGACTTCGGCGCTTCCGGCGTGACCTCTCGGCAGTTCACCTTCTCGCCGGGGCCCAAGACGCTCACGACGGTGACCTTCGTGTCCTACAAGAGCGGCATGGTGACCGTCTCGGACAACAACGGGCAGAAGACCGCCGTGTCGCTCGTGCCAGGTCAGGCGGTGGTGGCCACGCTCGGCTGGACCAAGGCATCGACGACCATCAAAGTCTCCTCGTCAGTGGGCTGGGACATGGCCATTACGGCCCTCAGCTACAAGTAAGGCCGATTCGGTCGGCGATGCGGCTCCGGGCACCCGCGCGGGTGCCCGGATCCGCCCGCCACGTAACCGTGTAAGGAGAGTGTCCTGTTGTGAGACAGCCGCCGCGTGACTGCGGCGGCGCGACGCGGCGACGACGAGCCGACGAGCATGTGAAAATGCCCACAACCGGGGGGATGAGCGGTCCTCCCGGCCCTGTGAAGCGGGCGCGCCGCGGCGCGGCCCGGGGCGGCATTCCCTTTGCGGAAGCGCGCCCCGGTTCCTGCGCCGGGGCCCGGCGCGGCCCGGGCCTGCCTTTTTGGTTTCTGGATCCCCCTTCGGCCGCTATTCGCAGGACCCATTCCTGGCAGTGTCGTCCCGCGCCCGGGACGTGCGCTGCACCAGCGGGGTGGGATCGACGATCACACGCCGGATCGCTCGTCTGGCCGTTGCTGCGGGTCTGGGCACCGTGGTGTGCGCCGCCGCCGTCGTCTTGCACGGTCAGTCCTCGACGTCGACGCTGCCGTTGCTCCAGGCCAGCCAACTCGTCTATGTCGGCGCGTTCCGCGTGCCGAGCGGGACCTTCGGGTCGACCTACGGGTTCAGCTACAGCCGGGGCCCGCTCGCGTACGACGCATCGGCCAACGCCCTCTTTCTCGGCGGCCACCCGTACGAGCCGACCGACGTGGCCGAGATCTCCATCCCGACACCGGTCAACAGCACCGACGTCACCAAGCTGCCGTTCGCGAGCGTGATCCAGCGGTTCGCGGATGTCACCGAGGGACACTTCAACCAGCTGTCGGGCGGGGCCACGGCGTACCTCGGTGGCCTGATCGTGGACGGCTCGACGCTCTACGGGACCGGGTACATCTTCTACGACGCCAACCAGTCGCAGGTCGTGTCGCACTTCGCGCGCAGCACGTCGCTGACGACCCCGAGCTTCCGGGGATTCGCCTCCCTCGGCGGGACGCCGCAGGCAGGCTACGTCTCGGGCTGGATGACCAGGGTGCCGGACGTGTGGCGCCCGAGTATCGGTGAGCCGTTCCTGACGGGCAACTGCTGTTTGTCGATCATCGGGCGGACCTCGCTCGGCCCGGACGCCTTCGCGTTCGATCCGTCGCTCATGACCACGGGGGCGACTATTCCATCGATCCCGCTCGTCTACTACTCGCTCACGCACCCCACGCTCGGCCCGTGGAGCGGGTCGAACAGCGTCTACGGCGGAACGACCTCGATCGGCGGCCTGGTGGCCATCGAGGGCACGCGCACCGTCCTCTATTTCGGGCGCAACGGCACGGGCCCGTTCTGCTACGGCGAGGGCACGAGCAACGCGTCCCAGGCTGGCCAATCGACCGGCGACGGCACCGTGTACTGTTACGACCCGACCGACAGCAGCAAGGGCCAGCACGCCTACCCGTACACCTCGCAGGTCTGGGCCTACGACCTCAATGACCTGGTCGCCGCCCGCAACGGGCAGAAGCAACCGTGGCAGGTCGTGCCGTACGCCACGTGGACGCTCTCGTTGCCGATCTCCGCCGACGGCAGCTTCCTGTCGAGCGTGGCGTACGATGCGAGCCGGCAGTTGGTGTACCTGGTGCAACCGCACGCCGACGAAGACGGCGGCGCCAACCGACCGGTGGTCCACGTGCTGCAGGTTTCGGTCGCGGCGCCGGCGCCGCCACCCTACGACGCGTTGGCCCAAACGGGGTCCTTCACGGTCGGTTCGGCCCGGACGCTGACGGTCGGGGCCACCGCCGACGATTGGAACCCGTCGGTCGGAGCGGCCCAGACCATCAGCGCGAAGACCGACGGCGGGGCGGGGCCCCTGACGTTCCGCTTCTATCGGTACGACGTCGGGTCGGGCACGTGGACGGTCATGCGCGACTATTCGACCACGTCGACGCTGACGTGGGTGCCCACGCAGGGCGGCACGGAGCACTTCCAGGTCTGGGTCCGCAACGCCGGATCGGCCGATGCCTACGACGCCTGGGTGAACACGCCCGATTTCACGGTGGGGAGTGCCCAGCCGTTGTCGGTGACCTCGTTCACGCGGGACGTCCAGAACATCGCCGGCGGGATGGCCGTCCACTTCACCGCCACCACCGACGGCGGACAATCACCCGTTCAGTACAAGTTCTATCGGTACCTGAACGGTGTGTGGACGCTCGTCCAGGACTACGGCGCGAGCAGCACCTATACCTGGCAGACCGCTTCGACCGATGCGGGCAGCTACATCATGCAGGTCTGGGTGAGGAGCGCCGGGTCGACGGCGCCCTATGACGCCTGGGGCGGCATGGGCCCGTTCCAGGTCGCGTCGCCACGGGCGCTGACGGTCACCCTCAACGCCACGACCGCGTCGCCTGCCGTCGGCGTGACCACGACGTGGACCGCCACGATCGACGGGGGCCAGGGGACCATCGAGTACCAGTTCTACCGCTACGACCAGGCGACGGGGGTGTGGACGCTGACTCAGCCGTACGGGCCCAGCCCGTCCTATACCTGGACGCCGGGCGCGGCCGACGTGGGGTCCCATAGCGTCCAGGTGTGGGTTCGCCAGCGCTGAGCCGGGCCGGGGAGTCGGCCTCGCGGGCTGGTACCGGCGTTGCTTGAGGGTACTGACGAGCTATGTCGAGCCGTCACACCCCGACAATCCTTCTCGTGCTGTGGTGCGGCGGGCTGGCCGTGTCGGCCACCTCGCCCCAACGAGGCCAGAGCGCCGAGACGGGGCCCCTACTGCCGCGGATCCAATCCGAACAGCTCGTCTACGTGGGCGGGTTTCGGCTGCCAGGCGGGACCTTCGGCTCGACCAACGGCTTCAGCTATAGCAAGGGTCCGATTGCCTACGACCCGGTGGCCAACGCGCTCATGGTCGGCGGACACCCCTACGAGCCGGGAAAAGTCGCCGAAGTCACGCTGCCCGCGCCCGTCAACAACGCGAGTCCGGCCCAGCTGGCCTTTGCGCAGGTCCGCCAGCCCTTCGCTGACGTGACCGAGGGGCACCTGGCCCAACTGTCCAACGGCCGGCCGGCGGTCCTCGGCGGCCTGCTCGTCGTCGGCGGTACGCTCTACGGGACGGCCTACGTGCCCTACGATGCCGACTCGTCTCAGGTGGTGTCCCACTTCTCCCACAGCACGACGCTGTCGGAGCCGAGTTTTCGGGGGTTCAGCCGGCTGAGCGGCGTGCCCCAGGCGGGGTACGTGTCGGGCTGGATGGCGAGTCTCGAGGACCCGTGGCGGTCGCGACTCGGCGGGCCGGCGCTGACCGGCAACTGCTGTTTGTCGATCATCGGCCGCACGTCGCTCGGCCCCGCCGCGTTCGCGTTCGACCCGTCACCGATCGCGGGCGGCGCGACCGTGCCGGCGGTTCCGCTCCTGTACTACTCGCTGGCCCACCCGACACTGGGCGCCTGGAGCGCGTCGAACAGCGTCTACGGCGGCACGACGCAGGTCGGCGGCCTGGTGGCCGTCGCCAACACGCGGACGGTTCTCTATTTCGGCCGCAACGGCACCGGGCCGTTCTGCTACGGCCAGGGGACGGCCAACCGCGCGCTGACGGGCCAGCCGACGCCCGACGGCACGATCTACTGCTACGACCCGAGCAGCGCCGACAAGGGCCAGCACGCCTATCCGTACACGTCGCAGGTCTGGGCCTACGACCTCACGGATTTCCTCGCGGTCCGCAAGGCTCAGCGGCAGCCGTGGGAGATCGTGCCGTACGCCACGTGGCCGCTCGCCCTTCCGGTTGACACGGGGGCCAACCAGCTGTCCTCGGTGGCCTACGACGCCGCGCGGCAATTGGTGTACGTCCTGCAAACCGGGGCCGACACGGACGGCTACAACTACCGCCCGCTCATCCAGGTCTTTCGCCTCGCCGTGGCTCCGGGACCTGAGCCGCGCGGGCGCTCCTCATCCGCCGATCGCACCCCGCCGACGCCCCGTCCAGCGACACTTCGTTGATGAGGTCGATCGCTGCCGAGAGATTGGTGATCGCGCTTACCAAATCGTGGCCGATTCGGGCTGGGTACCCCCGATTGGCGGCCAAATCCGAAGTGGCGGTCGGTTTGCAGGGATGGGTCATGCCCCGACCTGCGGTTGGAGTCCCACGCCGGCGCTCCGACACACGCCAAATCGATCACCAAGGAAGGTAGCCATGGGTGCATCAACCACCTGGACGCGGACGCTCCTCGTCGCGCTGTTGCTGAGCGCGGGCGCCACGCTGGTCCCGGATTCCTCCGTCGTGTCGGCCGCCGGGACGCCGACGATCTCCTACTTCAAGGCCTCGCGGCACACGATCACCGTCGGTCAGACCACCAAGCTCTCGTGGGTGGTCTACAACGCCACCAGCGTCAGCATCAATCAGGGCATCGGTACCGTGAAGAGCACGGGTTCGGTCATCGTCTCGCCGACGCAGACGACGACCTACGTCCTGACGGCCAGCAACGGCCAGACCAACGTGACGCGGTCGCTCACCATCACGGTGCAGGCGACGGCCGTGCCGACCATCGAGAGCTTTGCGGCCTCGCCCGCCAGCATCACCGCCGGCCAGTCGTCGGTGCTTTCGTGGGTCGTGACCAACGCCGTCTCCATCACGGTCAACGGTAAGACGGTGGCCGGGTCGGGGTCGATGAGTGTGACGCCGAGTCAGACCACGACCTACACGCTGACGGCCACCAATACCGTGGGCACCGTCAGCCAGCAGGCCACGGTGACCGTCCAGGCCGTGCCGCCTCCGACCATCTCGAGCTTCACCGCCGCGCCCTCCGCCATCACGACGGGCCAGTCCTCGACGCTCTCCTGGGTC
The DNA here is from genome assembly GCA_963701315.1 of uncultured Acidobacteriota bacterium. GTDB lineage: Bacteria > Acidobacteriota > Vicinamibacteria > Vicinamibacterales > Fen-181 > FEN-299. The sequence goes on from OY969603.1 coordinate 763,161, forward strand.
GTCACGAATGCGACGTCGGTCAGTGTCGCGGGCACCGCCGTGGCGGCGTCGGGTTCGATGACGGTGACGCCGAGCCAGACGACCGCCTACACCCTGACCGCCACCAACGCCGGCGGCAGCGTCAGCCGGCAGGTGACCGTGACCGTCACGCCGCCCGACACGACGCCGCCCGTCGTGAGCAACGGCCAGCCGACCGGCACGCTCGCCGCGGGCACGACGAGCGTCACGCTGTCGGTCACGACCAACGAGAACGCCACGTGCGGCTACGCGACCTCCGCCGGCACGGCGTTCGCGGCGATGACCACGTTCGCCACGACCGGCCAGACGTCCCACTCCACGCCGCTGACCGGGCTCGCGGCGGGCACCTACACGTACTACGTCAAGTGCTCCGACACCGCCGGCAACGTCAATCCGTCCGACTACGTGACGTCGTTCACGATTGCGTCGCCGCCCGTTCAGGCGGGCTTCTGCCCGGCGTGGCCGGCCGCGACCGGGAACACGGTGACCGTCAGCACGACCTCCGCCCTGGTCAACGCGGTCGCCAACTCGCCGTCCGGCACCACGATCCTGGTGGCCGACGGCACCTACACGGGCGTCGACCTGGTCTTCCGGACCCCCAACGTGACGCTCCGGTCGAAGTCGGGAAACCGCGACGGGGTAGTCATCGACGGCAACTACCAGGTGGGCGAGGTGCTGTCGGTCTACGCGGCGCACGTGACCATCGCGGATCTGTCGCTCAGCCACCCCATCAACCACCCGGTGCACCTGGGTGGCGGGGGCGACTACGCGATGCTCTACAACCTCCACCTCATCGACGCCGGCGAGCAGTTCGTCAAGGTGAACCCGGACACCTCGGGTAATACCAACGACTACGGGACGCTGGCCTGTTCACTGCTCGAACTGACGCCGGCCGGTCGGAGCTACGTCGAGACCACGACCGCCGCCAGCACGGGGTTCGCCTGCTACACGGGCGGCATCGACGGGCACGCGGCCTGGGGCTGGGAGGTACGCGACAACACCATCCGGGACATCTACTGCGACAGCGGGCTCGCGGAGCACGGTATCCACTTCTGGGACACGTCGCGGGACACGGTCGTCGAGCGGAACGTCCTCATCAACGACGCGCGCGCGATCGGGTTCGGCCTGGGGACGACCGCCTCGGGCCGCGCCTACCCGGACAACCCGCTGGCCGGGACGGGCTTGGTGGCCACGTCGGTCGGGCACATCGGGGGCGTGATCCGCAACAACTTCATCTACGCCGACACGACGCACTTCGACACGGCCATCGGCTTCGAGGAGGCGTGGAAGGCCTCCGTCTTCCACAACACGGTGTTCAGCACGGTCGGCGGGCTCGGCATCGACGTGCGCTACGCGAACAGCGTGGTCGCCGTGGAGAACAACCTGGCGACCCCGGGCCTCGACCAGCGGGACAGCGGGCAGGTCTCGGCTAACGCCGGGAACTTCGCCGCGACCGCGAACATGTTCGTGAGTCCCGCGACGGGCGACCTGCACCTGGCGTCGGCGGGCGTGGCGCTCAAGGGCGTGTCGCTCAACGGGCTGGTGCCGACCGACATCGATGGGGAGACGCGCGGGACGCCGCCGGACAGCGGCGCGGACGAGGTACCTCGGCGGCGTTCAGCCAGGCGCTCGCGCGCGTCTGGCAACACCCCGGCGCCCCAGGCACGGACGGAGCCGCCGCCGGGCTCAGCCTGCTCAGACCGATGTTCGGCACGCTGCACTGAGGGGGACGTTCAGGAAGTGAGGCGGGGCCGGGCGGCTGCCCGGCCCCGTCGTCGTCCTACGCGTTGACGGCTTCGGCCGGCATCTCGTCGCGGCCTCCTTCGATCACCCGGAAGCGCTGGAAGGCGACGTGGCAGTCGTGCTTCCGGAGGAAGTTCAAGAAGCGCTTGTAGTCGTCGGGCCGGATGTGGAACAGGTCGGTCAGGAGCTTGTAGCTGCCCTGCGTCCGCTGGAGGCCTCGAGCCACCACCTCCCGGACCTCCTCCCGCTTCAAATCGCGCCGCATGAACGGCCCGTAGACGACGGTCCAGAACGACTCGCCGCGCGTCATCCGGGCCGCCAGCGCGTCGGTCGCGGAGCCCTCGGCGGCCAGGGGTGTGGGCCCGATGCTGGAGACCGCGCGGGTGATCTCGTCGGGTACGGCGGCGAGCGTGAGGACGCCGGACCGCACGCGAACGACCATTCGCTCGACGACGTTCTTCAGCTGGCGCACGTTGCCGGGCCAGTCGTAGGCGACCAGCAGGTCCATCGTCTCGGGGGCGATCTCGAGGACCGGCATGCGGTGCATCTCGGCGAAGGTCAGGATGAAATGCGCCAGGAGCGGCGGGATGTCCTCCCGCCGCTCGCGCAGCGGCGGAATCCGTATCTGGATCACGTTGAGGCGGTAGTACAGGTCCTCGCGGAACTCCTTGGCGGCGATCTGGGCCATCAGGTCGCGGTTGGTGGCGGCGATGATGCGGACGTCGGCCTTGGTGCGCGCGACGTCGGAGCCGAGCCGCTGCAGTTCGCCGGTTTCGACGAACCGGAGCAACAGCGCCTGCATGCGGAGGCTCATCTCGCCCACTTCGTCCATGAACACGGTCCCGCCGTTCGCCCGCTCGAAGCGGCCCGCGCGGTCGCGCAGCGCGCCCGTGAAGCTGCCCCGGACGTGGCCGAAGAGCTCCGATTCGAGCAGGCTGTCAGGAAATCCAGCGCAGTTGATGGTCACCAGCGGCGCGTGGCGGCGTGCGCTGCGGCTGTGGATGAAGCGCGCGGCCACTTCCTTGCCGACTCCGCTCTCCCCGGTGAGGAGGACCTTGACGTTGGTGTCGGCCGCGGCTTCGAGGTCTTCTATCACGGCGCGAAGCGCAGCGCTTTGACCAATCAACTGGGGGCATTCGTCAATCATTCTCAGACTCCGGTTGCGCGACCGTGGTCGTGGAGAGTGCCGAATCAGCTCGGGTCCGCTTGCCAGTCCTCTCCGCCGCCCGGCGTCGATCGGAGCCGCCGGGCGCAATCCGCGACGAGGCCTTCGAGCGTCGCCGGCAGGCCAGCCGACCAGACGTGGGCCCCATCATCTCGTGGTGTGTCGCGTGCCGGACGCAAACGCAAGACTACGGCCAACGTGACGGAGCCGGTCACTCCGACCGTTCTTGGCGGGTATTTTCGGGCGGATCCGGAGAGAGTCGCCAGTCGTGCGCCTGGGGAGCCCGCCTCGGAAATGTCGACTGTTCTGGTCCAGAGTTGACTTTCGTCTGGCGTGGACCAAAAAACCAACCTCTGCCGTAGAGCGCCGGAGCTAATCGGCGCCAGTAGATCCCCGAGGTTGTTACCGCCGAACTCCACCTGGTTGGCGAACGGGAGAACCTCGTCGACCGCTGGTCGAGGAGGGCGTCTTCCATGGTGATGCCCGGTTCGACGCCCGCGACGCGGGGGAATGCAGGCCGCCAGATTACAGCGGCCGGTCGACGCGAGCCAGACGTGCGTTGGCCGACTCTGAAGCGCCTCGGAAACCCGTGCGATGTCCTTCTCGCGGAACGCCGGATTGCGTGGGCGCGCGTCGGATGTCACGGTCTGGCCGGGTCTCGAACACCTCCTGGTGGGTCTCGACGGCTCGGACGGGGGTCTCGAGAAAGGTCTTGGCGATCGTGTCGAAACGGAACTCGCCGAGCAGCCGGCGGAAGCGCGCCTCCGTCCGGTCGAGGTTGTGGTAGTGGCGCCAGCGCGTCGGCTGGCCCACGGGCAGCCGCGGCTGATTCGGGTCGAGCTCCCAGGGGTGGAGGTAGAAGATCGCGGGGCGCCGCTCCCGAACGTTAATCTGGGTGATGCCCCACCGGGTCACGGCGTAGGGCAGCAACCGGAAGTAGCCGCCGCCGCCCACCGGGATGTTGAGCGAACCCCAGCGGGCCGTGGACCCCGGGATCTCCAGAATCGACCCTTCACCGGCGGTGACGACGTAGGCATGCCGAGGCGAGTGCGGGATTCCGTAGCGATCGTGGTGAACCGGGAAGATGCTCGCGTCGTAGGCGTAGCCTTCCTCGGCGAGGATGTCGAGGGCCCACAAGGACCGCGCGGTGACCGAGTAGCTCGGGGCGCGGTACCCCCGGATCGGGACCTGCGCGGCCGACTCGATGGCCGCCCTTGCGCGCCGCAGATCCTCGCGGAACTCGGCTGGCGTGAGGTGATAGACGAGGCGGTGGCGGTAGCTGTGCGAGGCGAGTTCGTGGTGGCCGGCCGCGATCTGGCGCACCAGGGCCGGGAAGCGCTCGGCCACCCAGCCGACGACGAAGAACGTGGCGCGGACACCCGCCTCGTCGAGCAGGCCCAGCAGGCGCTCGGTGTTTGCGCACACGCGGCTCTCGAGACGTGGCCACTCGTCGACGGTGACGACGTGGTCGAACGCGTTGGCGTGGAAGTAGTCCTCGACGTCGATCGTCAGGGCGTTGACGACGCCAGGAGACCCCGGCACGGGGGTCATCGGGAGCCCCGTCCGAGCAGGACGGTCTTGACCGTCTCGAAGACGATGAACAGGTCGAAGGCGGGTGACATGTGCTTGATGTAGTACAGATTGGTACTGGAGCTTCTCGAGCGCGTCGGAGATGGTCGCGCCGTAGCTGTAGCGCACCTGCGCCCACCCGGTCACGCCGGGCTTGACCACGTGCCGCTGGTCGTAGAACGGGATCTGACGGGCCAGGTCGGCGACGAACTCTGGGCGTTCCGGGCGCGGGCCCACCAGGCTCATGTCGCCGACGAGCACGTTCCAGAGCTGGGGGATTTCGTCGATGCGCGTGCGCCGGAGCAGGCGCCCGACGCGGGTCGCGCGCGGGTCGTCTTCTGATGCCCAGACGGCGCCCGTGCCGGATTCCGCGTCGATGCGCATCGACCGGAACTTGTGGACCGTGAACACGCGCCCGTGCTGGCCCACGCGCCGCTGGTGGAAGAGAATGGGGCCGGGCGAGCTCACGCGCACCGCGATGGCCGCCGCCGCCAGCAGCGGCGAGGCCAGGAGGAGCCCACCGCCCGCGAACAGGAGATCCAGCAGTCGCTTACCAGCCAGCGCGAGCCTGCTCTTCCGGAACCCGCTCGAGAAGATCAGCCAGCTGGGTCGGAGGTTTTCGACGGCGATCTTGCCGGTGAACACCTCGTAGAGGGACGCCAGCGGCTCGAACCGGATGCCCTGGACCCGCATCGCCAGGAACTCCTCCATCGGCAGCTTGCCGCGCTCGTCGGACAGGCCCAGCACGACGCGGTCGACGGCGCGCGCGCCCACGAGCGACGGGATGTCGGCGATCGAGCCGATCACGCTGGGGTTGAACAGGGGCGTGCCGACGCGCGACGGATCCGGATCGATGAACCCGACAATCTCCACGCCGAGTTCCTCGCGCCGGTCGAACAGCTCGCGGGCGACGCGCAGCGTGTGATCGCTGGTGCCCACGATGAGGAGCCGGTGAGGCGGCCTGACGGCCCGCGCGCCCCACCGGAACGCCAGGCGCCAGCTGACCACGACGGCTGCCAGCAACGTGAGGGCGAAGAAGAAGACCCCCCGATCGAGGTTGAGGGCGGGGAAGGCGACAAACAGCGCGGCGAGTGCCAGCGCGCTGATGCCGAGCGCGTTCAGCGTCCGAACGGCCAGGTCCCTCGGATTGCCGAGTACCCGGAAATCGTAGAGGTCCTGGTAGGTACAGGCACAGCTGGCAGGTACCCACGAACAGGCCGACGCCCAGACTCCCTTCGCGGCTCAGCAGCGCGCGGGTGGCGTCCGGGCCGAGCCTCGCGCGCGCCGCGGCCACGCACGCCGAGACCAGCAGGAGATTCTCGGTGACGATCAGGAGCAGTTGTCGGCGCGAAATCGTGGGCATCAGAAACGTCTCCGTTCGGGTCGCCGCGCCAGGGACCTTCGTCTAGGCACCGTCGTGCCTCGGTTGGCCTGCCGGCCCCAATCGCGGGTCGCGGTGATCCCGACGTTGCTCGAGCCGAGAGCGGCCCGGCCGGGGCGAGAGCGATCGACACCCACGGAGCACGCAGGGACGACCATCGACGCCTCACGACCAATTCGGGATTCCGCGTTCAGCACCACCGCCCGCGCGACGCAGAGACGGCCTGCGCCGGACCGCCCCACCTGGCGCGCGCGCCATTGAGCCGGGAGGGCGCGACGTGGCGGTCTCCGCGACCGGGCGCATGTCTCCCGGCACGACACCCTTTTCGAGTCGAGCGTCTGGTGCCCGTATTTCTGGCTGCAACGTGCCGGCCATGCCGTTCTCGCGTGCCCAGAGAGAACCAGCCTCGCGTCGGCTCGAAAACACTCGGAAATTCGTGGACGCGAGTTGCGGGGGGCTTCTGCGCTCTAGCCAAGGCGGAGGAGACGCGGGTCGGGTCGGAGGAAAATTGTCTCCTTGTCGTCTCAAGGGTCACCGCCTCACAGACCTCAACAGATGAGCTTGTCTCGCGGGCAAGGCCGGCTGGATGGGCTGGTCTGTAGCATTCTCGGCCACAGCTGGGCTCCTGTGTCTGCTCCTGAAACAGCAATCCCGACGGCCAATGCCCTAGGGTGCGGGAAATCCCCGGAAACTGGCGGATTGCACGTGGGGGCCGCGTCGGCCCCAGGATTGCTCCCCTCGTTTCCATCCGAAGGAACCTGACGAGGTGGCGTCGACGGGACACGCGGCCTGCCCGGCGGGATGGCGTGTGTGCGTGGTGTGGGGTGAGGTGAGGCGGATGGTTCTGTGGATTTCTCCCGACGATAGCTCGGGCGGCGGCGGTGATCGATGACGCGGCGACGCTCGACGGTTGAAGGGGGCACGCAAGCGCAGTCCCCGGTGTTTCGAAGCTCGCAGATGCGCGACGTGTGCGAGCTGGCCAGGCGCGTGGCGTCCGGCAATGTCAAAGTACTCCTGACCGGCGAGAGCGGCGTCGGCAAGGAGGTCATTGCCACCTACATCCACCAGTGCTCCCCGCGCGCGGCGCAGGCGTTTGTGCCGGTCAACTGCGCCGGGCTGTCGGAACCGCTGCTCGAGACGGAGCTCTTCGGACACCTCAAAGGCAGTTTCACGGACGCCTACCGCGACAAGGTGGGACGTTTGCAGCTGGCGCATCAGGGCACGATCTTCCTCGACGAGATCGGGGAGATGGGCCTCCGGATGCAGGCCATGCTCCTGCGGTTTCTCGAGAACGGCGAGATTCAGCCCATCGGTGCCCAACAGATCAAAGCCCAAGTGGATGTCCGCCTGATCGCGGCGACCAACCGCCTGTTGCCGGAGCTGGTCGAGCGGGGCACGTTCCGCGCCGACTTGCTGTACCGCATCAACGTCGTCCACATCGAAATTCCCCCGCTGCGGAGCAGGCCGGAAGACGTGGAGCCTCTCGTGGCGAGATTCCTCGAGCGCGGGCATCGCGCGCTGCGCTTCGCGCCGGCGGCCATGGAGGCCCTCGAACGCCACCGCTGGCCCGGCAACGTGCGCGAACTGCAGAATGTCGTCGAACGGTTGACGTGGACCTCGCCCGGAGACGTGGTGGAGCTCCAGGATCTGCCTCCGCGGATCCGCGACACCTCGCTGCCCGCCGGGCCGGCGGAGCCTCGGCGGCGGCACCTGGCCGACGACCTGTTTGCCGGCCTCTGCGAACGGAGGCTGGCGTTCTGGGACGACGTGCACGCGCTGTTCCTCAGCCGCGATCTGACGCGCCAGGACATCCGCGAGCTGGTGCGGCGCGGCCTGGCGGCGACCCGCGGCAGCTACCGCGCCATGCTCGCACGGTTCGGTCTCCCGGAGCAGGACTACAAGCGGTTGCTGAACTTCCTCCAGGCTCACGATTGTGTCGTCGACTTCCGGGTGTTTCGCGCCATGGCCCGCGCGTCGGGCGCTTCCGGCGGCGACACCCGTAGCGAGGAACACGCGACCCAGGATTGACGCGCAGGCCGTGCGCGACGGCGGCGGCCCTACCAGCGGTCCGCTCGGGGACGGGCGCAGTCCAGTTGGCGATCGGTTCCGCGCGATCCACCTGCGCGATCGACACCGGCTCGATCGAGGCTTGACTAACTCGTGCGCCTCTCCTAGACTTCACGCATACACATAGTTTGTCGTCGCCTCTCTTCTTGTACCTGAAACGTCCAACTGCGTCATGCAGGGCCCGCTGCCTGTCCTGATGGGTCGTCGTGTGCTGCTGCGGGAACCCCGCGAAGATGACGCGGGACCGCTCTTCGAATATACGTCGGACCCCGACGTCACGCGGTTTCTGGCGATTGCCCCCCCGAGTAGTCCGGATGACACCCTGTACTTCATCGCCAAGTGTCGGGAATACCGGGGTCAGGACCGCGAGTACACGTTCACGATCGCGGAACTGGCGCACGACCGGGCGATGGGGATCATCGGGTTGCGCCACGTGGACCCGCCGATGCGCACGGCACAGGTCGGGACCTGGCTGGGTCGCGCCTACTGGGGCACGGGGGTGAACGCGGAGGCCAAGCGTCTCCTGTTCGACTTCGCGTTCGGCCCGCTCGCGCTGCATCGTGTCGAGGCGCGCATCGCGGTGGCCAACGCCCGCTCGCGTCGGGCATTCGAGCGACTCGGGGGGACGCGCGAAGGGACGTTGCGCGAGTCGTTCACGAAGGACGGCAGGTACTTCGATCAGGACCTCTACGTGGTCCTCGAACAGGACTGGCGGCGCCATCGCCACGCTGGCGCGGTCGTGGCCGGATAAACGGCCGGGATGTGGACCTATGACTGATCGGGTGTTCTTCTACGGCACGCTGATGACCGGGTTTGACCGTCGGCGCCGCGCAGGCATTGACTCGATGCTGACGCCGGTCGCGAGAGGACGCGTCAGCGCGGCGCTGTTCGACCTGGGCATCTACCCGGCGGCCGTGCCCGATCCCGGCGGCGTCGTGTGGGGCGAGGTCTACCGGACCAACGACATCGACCGGGTCCTCGCCGGCCTGGACGAGATCGAGGGCTACTGCGCGGCGATGCCCGAAACCAGCCTCTACAACCGCATGGAGGTGCCCGTCACCTACGAGGACGGCACGAGCGACACCGTGTGGGTGTATTTCTACAACGCCCCGCTAGGCCGGGCCGAGCGGATCCCGTCGGGTGATTACCTGGAGCATCTCAAGGTCCGCTGACCCCTACCGAGGCTCGGCGCGGCCCGCGACGATGGCCGCCATGAACTCGCCGATGGCATCGAGCACGCGGTCGGCGGGTTGCGTGAATTCGACTCCGGCACGGTAGATCGTCGTGCCCTGCTCCAGGTCGCAGACGTGCGAGTGCACCACGCGCCCCTTGACGACAACCGAGCGGTCGCCGAGCACGAGACGGAAATTGTGCAGGGAGTCGATCTGCAGCGGGAAGGCGGTCTCCACCTGCGCCCCCGAGCGGCTGATCTCGGTGATCGCCATCGGCTGGTAGATCATCACCTCGCCGAGTAGCTCGCCGAGGATCTCGATGGAGTCGGTGCTGCGGGTCTCGTCAGCAGTCATTGGCGCGGAACTATAGCACACGATCCGGCCGCGTCACCGCGCCCGCCCTAGTTCATCGGGAACTCGGGCCGGGCCAACGGCAGATCGTCATCGAGGCCGTCCTCGTCGGGTTCCCGGTCGGTCCGATCGCCATCGAGGTCGCTCGCGTAGGTCAATACCGGGATCGAGGACGTGTCCTCGTCGAGCTTGAGCATCGAGAGGACTTGGAAGCTCACCGGATCGTCCATGCCGATGCAGAGAATCACGAGGTCGGGCCGGTTCTGTCGGATCTGCGAGTAGGCGTGCTCGGTCTCGGTGACAAACACGACGTCGTAGTGGCCCGCGTCGAGCACGGACTCCAGCAGCTCCAGCATCTCCGGGCTGCCGTTCACCACGACGACCTTCTGGGTTGTACGCCCGACCCGCGGGCTGGCGGACCCGCTCACCCTCTGCAACATGGTCGGCCTCACTTGCCCTGCCTACATTCAAGAACAGGGCCATGACGTCTGGGCCAGGATGTGGCCGCTTTTCGGTTTGCCGGCGCGCCGAATGGGTGGGCACGAGGGCGAGATTCTGCCCACGTGTGTCGATGTCAGCCGGACCACTCGGGACCAACCCGTTGACCAGGTGTGAGTTACCGGTCGAGTGTAGGCATGAGGTCGCCCAGGCGCCGAGTGTCGCCTTTCCTTGACGCCGTCAGGGAAACCGTCGCCTGGCGCAGACTGGCGCCGAAACGTGTAACTCATGTGTACGTTTCTGCCACACGCGGTAGGGCACAAGTGGACAGTAATACGTCAAGGGTTCAGCCTGGGAGGCCACAGGCCAGAGGGAGATGCCCGCGGGTCGCCGCGCGCCACGCGTTTTCGTGCCAGAACCGGCTGTGAACATTCCGGTTCGCCAGCGGCCGACCGACGGGGTCCCGTCCGAACGCGTGCTCACGAAAAGCGGCCAGTTTCGCCTCGCAGCTGCTTCGCTCCAGTCGTGAGCATCTGGTCCGGTACCAAACACAGGTTCGATGCGTTACGCGGGACCGCAGCGTCCTGTCTGTGACCGATGCGGAGTTTTCCCCCGGCGCAGGAGGTGCTGCGGAAGCTGCGCATCGGGTGTTCCGGAGCGGCAGGAGACCGTCGACGACCCGCAACCAATCCGGCGCCATGTGGCCGAGCGAGTCGCCCCAGCCGTGCCGCACGCACATCGGGCAGTCAAGGTTGCACTCGCTCGTCGACTCAACGTCGACCTTCCGCAGCGTGTCGCGCACGAGGCGGACGCCGTCGGCATCCGCCTCGATGGCGACATCATCGTCCGGGCCGCCTGCGACGTCCGCCGGGACACGGAGCTGTGCCCCGAGCGCGCGGGGACGGTCAGGCCTGGGTGACCGACGGCATCGCACGGAAGTAGCGCTTCTGGAACGCGAGGGCGACGTTGACGAGCGCAATGAGCGCGGGCACCTCGACGAGGGGCCCGATGACCGCCGCGAAGGCCGCTCCCGAGTGGATGCCAAACACCGCGACAGCCACGGCGATGGCCAGCTCGAAGTTGTTGCTCGCCGCCGTGAACGACAGGGTAGCCGTCTTCGAGTAGTCGGCGCCGAGCCGGTGCCCCATGTAGAACGACACGAGGAACATCACCACGAAGTAGATCAGCAGCGGGATCGCGATTCGAACCACATCCATCGGGAGTTGGACGATGTACTCGCCCTTGAGCGAGAACATGACCACGATGGTGAACAGCAGGGCAAGCAGCGTCAGCGAGCTGATCCTCGGGACGAAGTGTGTCTCGTACCACTGCCGCCCCCGCGCACGAACCAATGAGAACCGGGTGAGCATGCCAGCCAGGAACGGGATGCCGAGGTAGACGAAGACGCTCTTCGCGATCTCCCCGATCGAGACGTTGACGACGACACCCTGCAGGCCGAACCACTCGGGCAGGACCGTGATGAAGACCCAGGCGTAGACCGAGTAGAACAGCACCTGGAACACGGAGTTGAACGCCACCAGGCCGGCCGCGTACTCCGTGTCGCCCTTCGCCAGTTCGTTCCAGACGATGACCATGGCGATGCAGCGCGCCAGGCCGATCATGATCAGGCCGACCATGTACTCGTGATTGGTGACCATCGCCGCGGGCGATGCGCCCAGCGCTGTCGGCACGACGTGCAGGAACACCACCGCCAGGGCGAACATCACGATGGGGCCGATGATCCAGTTCTGGACAAGCGACAACACGAGGACCGTTGTGTTGCGAAAGACCTCGCCGAGTTCCTCGTAGCGGACCTTCGCCAGAGGCGGATACATCATGACGATCAGGCCGGCGGCGATTGGGATGGAGGTCGTTCCGACCTGAAAGGCCGTAATCAGGTGGACGACGCCGGGCAGGATGTAGCCGGCCCCCACACCGACAATCATGGCCAGGACGATCCAGAGCGTGAGGTACCGGTCCAGAACCGACAGGCGCGAGATGACGTTCTCCGGCATCAGACAAGCCCCCGATCGTTGACGGGGACACCCCCCCGGGTAGACGCCGGCCGTCTTCCGGTTCGTCCTATTGGCCCGGCTCGCGCAGCCGCCCGATGCCGTCCAGTTCCCGCTTGATCGCCATCGCGTCCAGCTTGGCCAGGGGCAAACTCACGAACAGCGAAATGCGTCGGTGAAGCTGCGAGAAGGCCGCGACAAACGCGCGGCGCTTCTCCTCGTCGCTGCCCTGCGCGGCGGCCGGGTCCTCGATGCCCCAATGAGCGGTCATCGGCTGGCCCGGCCACACCGGGCACACCTCGCCGGCCGCGTTGTCGCACACGGTGAACACGAAGTCGAGGTTCGGCGCGTCCGGCGTCGCGAATTCGTTCCAACTCTTGCTCCGCAGGCCGTCGCTCGGGTGACCTGCGCGCCGCACCTGTTCGAGGGCGAGCGGATTGACCTGGCCGGCGGGATGGCTGCCGGCGCTGAATGCGCGGAAACGACCTTTGCCGAGGTGGTTGAGGATCGTCTCGGCCATGATGCTGCGGGCCGAGTTGCCGGTGCACAGGAACAACACGTTGTAGACGCGGGCCGCCACGCGAGCCTCCTATCGGGTGGTGTCTCTGGCGAGACGTCGCCGCTTCTCGCTCGAGTCGACGGTCGCCGTCTTGGGCAGGCAGGCCGAGCCCCGGCAGCAGTTGGCAGCCAGATAGGCAATGAGGTCGTCCATGGCCGCGTAGTTCACCGAGTAGAAGATGAACCGACTGTCCTGCCGGGCCTGGACGAGCCCGGAGCGCGCCAGGTGGGCCACATGGAAGGACAACGTGGTCGGTGCGAGGTCGAGCACATCGGCGATGGCGGTCGCGTTGAGCCCTTCGTCGCCCGCTTCGACGAGTAGCCTGAAGATCCTCAGGCGCGTGTCCTGGGCGATCGCGGCGAGCCTCTCGACGGCGGTCTTGTGTTCCACGATTCCATACTACCACAATTGCAGAATCGTAAACATTCTGACCGCCGGGTCGCGCTGGAGGGCCTCGCCCGTGCCCAGATCGTCGACGCCATGCGTCGGGTCTGAGCAGACACCGACAGGTCGAAGGGGAGATGGCCGGGACGATGGCCTACGCACTGACTGTGTTCAACCTGATACCCGGTACCGAGAACGACCACGGCGAGTGCGCGAAGAGAGGAGTCGGGTCATCGATGGCGGTGGGGGCCGGCCGGCTCCCGGTCCAGCTACACTACGGGTTCGAAACACCAAGCGGCAGACCGACGCCCATGCCGCCCCCCCCCGCGTACGCGGTCCGGGTTTCATCCTCGTGGTCGCCCACGGCGGTGATGAACTACACTGGATGTCTATGCAGGACGCCATTCGACAGTTGCTCTCCGACCTTGGCGAAGACCCGTCGCGCGAGGGGCTCGTCGACACGCCCAAGCGTGTGGAAACCTCCCTCCGCTTCCTGACGAGCGGCTACCAGGCCGACGTCGACAAGGTGTTGAACAACGCGCTGTTCACCGTCGATTACAGCGAGATGGTCATCGTCAAGGACATCGATTTCTTCAGCCTCTGCGAGCACCATTTGCTGCCGTTCTTCGGCAAGTGCCATGTGGCCTACATCCCGAGCACCCGGGTCATCGGCTTGAGCAAGATCCCCCGCCTGGTGGACGTGTTCAGCCGCCGGCTCCAGGTCCAGGAGCGGCTGACGAACCAGATCGCGCAGACCATCGAGGAGAAGATCAACCCGCTCGGCGTGGCGGTTGTCATGGAGGCGACGCACCTGTGCATGGCGATGCGCGGGGTCGAGAAACAACGGTCCTTCGCCGTGACCAGCGCCATGCTCGGCGCCTTCCGTAACAGCTCGCGCACGCGAATGGAGTTCCTCGAGCTGGTCAACCTGCGGGGGGCGCTCGTGGGTGCCACCCTTCCGGTGACCAACTTCCACGCGGTGGAGGAGTGAGCCGACCGGCCCGACGCTGCCGGGCCGCGCCGCCCGTGTATACTTCAGCCATGCAGCGCGGATTCCTGGCCCTTGCCGCCGCGACGCTCGCCCTCACCGGGCTGGCGGCGCAGACCGGCGCAACCAAGAAAGCGAGCCCGCCGCCCGCCACGGCCAAGACGATCGCCGCGCCCGCCAACATGACCTGCCCGTCGGTCCTGGGCTTCGGGACGGGGAGCAAGCTGGAGTTCTGCGACGTGCTGACGGGCCGCAATCCGGCCGAAGGCGTGCTGATCCACCTGCCGCCCCACAAGGGCACGCTGACGCTGACCTTCGACCTGCACAACCGACACACGTACTCCGAGGAACAGGTGCGGAGCGGCCACGGCTACGCCGCTTACACGGCGACCATCGGCATCCTGACCGCCGATGGCCAGCTGCTCGACCGGGGCGTCGTGCGCAGCGAGTTCCGGACCGCCAAGGACCTGCTCGACCGCGTCCGCGGCGGCGCCGGGCCGGGCGGCATCAAGGCCGTTGCCCCCCTCGGGAACGAGCGCATCGTGGTGGACGTCCCGGAGCAGGTGACCGAGGTGAGCCTGCTCGGGGAGAAGCTGACCGCCACGACCGTCAACGGCACCGAGACGTTCACCTCATCGCAACGGCCGATCGCCGCCGTCAGCAACGTCAACGTCGAGTACCAGCCGCCTCCTCCAAAGCCGGCCCCCAAGGCGAAGAAGAAGGCGGCGAAGAAATAGGGCGGGAGAGTCGAGCCCTAGGAGTGCCGTGCGAGGGAGGTGCGTCGAACCATGAACACCGTCTCGCGGCGCGCCACGTCGGTGGCCGCGTTCGTGCTGGTGGCGGCCGGCTTTGCGGTCCTCTACGCCCATGTCGTCGCCAGACTCGTCCACGACTGGGTCACCGACGACAACTACTCGCACGGGTTCCTCATCGTCCCCGTGGCCGGCTACTTCCTCTGGGAGCGGCGGGCCCGGCTGGCCGCGATCCCCGCCCGACCCTCGGCGCTGGGCCTCGCGGTGGTCGCCGCGAGCCTGGCCGTGCTCCTGGTCGGCACGGTCGGCGCGGAGCTGTTTCTCTCGCGGCTCTCGATGCTCGGCGTGATCGCGGGTGCCGTGGCGTTCCTCCTCGGGTGGCGCCACCTCCGGATCCTGGCGTTCCCGATCGCGTTCCTCTTCCTGATGATCCCGATCCCCGCCATCGTCTTCAACCAGATCGCCTTTCCGCTCCAGCTGCTGGCCGCCCGGTTCGGCGAGACGCTCCTGACGGTCTGCGGCGTGCCGGCGCTGCGCGAAGGGAACCTGATCGTCCTCGCCAACGCGACGTTCGAGGTAGCCGAGGCCTGCAGCGGCATCCGGTTCCTGATGTCGCTGCTCACGCTCGCCGTCGTCTACGGGTATCTGACCGACCGCAGGACTGTGGCGTGGGTCGCGCTGGCGCTGGCTTCGGTGCCGATCGCCATTGTGGCCAACGGCTGCCGCATCGCGGCCACCGGCCTCGCCGCCCACTTCTACGGGCAAGAGGCCGGCGAGGGGTTCTTCCACCAGTTTTCCGGCGCGCTGGTGTTCATCGTGGCGCTCGTGCTGCTGTTCGCGGTGCAGCGTGCCATCAGCTGGGCCGTTCCCGCCCGCGCCCCGCAGCGGCAGGGCCGGGGCGTGCCGCAGGACCACCCATGATTGCCCGATCCCTCGTCCTGACGCTGTGCCTGGTGCTCGGCGCCCTCCTCATCGGCCGTGCTTCGACGAGCGAGCGGGTGCCGCCCCGTGAGACGCTCGCGACCTTTCCCATCGACGTGAAGGAATGGCACGGTCGACCAACCGAGCGGTTCGACCAGCAGGTGCTGACCGTGCTGGGCGTGGACGAGTACCTCAACCGGACCTACACGGCCGCGGACGGGGTCGAGGTCGGGCTCTACGTTGGCTACTACCAGAGCCGACGCGAAGGCAGCACCATCCATTCCCCGCTCAATTGCCTGCCCGGTTCCGGGTGGCAGCCCGTGAAGGAAGACCGCATCACACTCCAGGTGCAGACGGACGCTGGGGGTTCCGCGGTCCGGGATATCGGCGTCAACCGGCTCCTGATCGAGAAGGACCTGGACCGGCAGGTGGTGGTCTACTGGTACCAGAGCCACGGGCGGGTGGTGGCAAGCGAGTACCTGGGACAAGCTCTACACGGTCATCGACGCCATGCGACTGAACCGCACGGACGCCGCCCTGGTGCGGGTGATCAGCCCGGTCGTCGGTGACACCGCCGACGCGGAGACCCGCGCCGCAGGGGCCGCCGTCGCCTTCACGAAGACCATCTTCCCGCTGCTCGCGCGGTACCTGCCGAACTGAGCCTGCCTTGAACGGGTAGGACCTCATGCTCGGCCAGAACCTGGCCGAGATCGCGCGGGAGGTTCTCGTCAGGCGGGACGCGCACGAGCGAGTACCCGTCTCCCTGGCCAGTTCAAGGCCCGCAATGGCCTGGTCGCGGTTCACCAGCGGCAACTGGTGGAGGAACTCGTCGAGCGTCTCGCCGCCTTCGAGATAATCGAAGAGCGACCTGACGGGGACCCGCGTACCGACGAAGACGGGCGTGCCGCCGAGGATGCCCGGGCCACTGTCGACGAGTTCGCTATTCGGCGTCATGGCTTGTACCCGTTCTATGCCGAGGGCACAGGCCCAGTCCCGTTGGTTGTGTGTTGTCCCTTCGCTGGTCGCGGTCCCAGTGGCGTTCAAGAAACGTGAATCTGCTCGGCATGCCACAACGGAATTGGCATCGCGACCGTGCGCTCGCCGACACCGAGCCGTGGCGTGAATGACCCCCGGGACACGCTCAGGACCAATCCGAGTGAGCTGAGGAGGGGCGCTCACGCCGTGGTCTCCTTCACCCTGATTCTGCTGGACGAAACGTCGAGGGCGACGAAGATCGGCCCCGATGCCGGGGACATCGTGCGTCAACGCACGGGAAGCGCCGCTTCGAAGATGGCTGACGAGGAGGAATCTGCCGAGACGGGCTGATCTGTCGTGCCCTTGATGCTGGCCGACCTATAGAAGGATGCGGAGCGCCGACTTGGTTTTGGGAGGTTGTCCCCCGGTCGTCCTCGGCCGTTTCACGATCACGCCATGCCGGCCGGGAGGCGAGATGGACTCGCTGGTGCGCGCGGACGACGACCAGTCATGCTGCCCTTGAGTCTCGCTTCCGGCCGCGAACGGCAGTGGCCCGGCTCCTCACTGAGGCCAGAACAATCACCGCCAAAAGTCTCACGCCATCAACGATTTAGAAACACCGTGTTCTAGATTTCGAGTCCCACCCGAGGAGCCGACGGACACGTCTGGCTGTCCGGCAGGCACGAGCGCGACTGAGGCGCCGTCGGTGCCGGTCCGTTCCGTTGGAAGGGGGGCTGAAGGAGCCAAGCCGCCGCGCCCCGAACATCTGGCGCACGTCTCCGCCGGTGACGCCCGGGGGTGCGACGCTGCAGTCGGCGCGGCCGTCGCGGGAGGGCACGCGCAGCGCCCACGGCTCGGCAGGGGGACGGCCGCGGCCTCCGTCGTTGTGCGCCTTGGCGTCGACGCGGTCATGGTAGAATGACTCGGTCAGGTGGACGATTCCGTTTCCCGCTTTGCCGCTCTGCCGGATTGAGTCTCGTTGCCTCGCTTTCCCGCACACGGCCTTCAGGAGGCGCCCTTCGCCATCCGGTCGCGGTCCGCTCGTGGATCCGATCCAGTCGTTGACGATGAACGGAGGTTGACGCTCCGCCATCACCGCCTTCCGCCACGGAGCGGGAAGGAGACACGAACCCAATGGGCAGAAAGCTCTACGTCGGCAACCTTCCGTACGAAGTCGGCGAGGCCGATCTTCAGCAGTTGTTTGCGGCGGCCGGAACGGTCGAGTCGGTGAACGTGATGCGCGACATGGCGACGGGCCGGGCTCGCGGCTTTGCGTTCGTCGAGATGGCGACCGATGCCGAAGCACAGAAGGCCATCGATCAGTTCAACGCGCAGCCGTTCAACGGCCGGAACCTCACCGTCAACGAGGCGCGCCCGAAGCCTGAACGGTCGGGCGGCGGGTTCGGCGGCAACCGTCGGCGGTCCGAGCCGCGCTGGTAGTCAGAACCGGCGGGACGCGCGGTCGCGATGCCCGCGTCTCCTCGGCCTTTTCGACATCGACCACAGGGATCGGCCCGGTCGTGGCTACGCCTGCTCATGGCCGGTAGCCCGACCAGCGGCCGGATTGTGTCGCGACGGATCTTGTCGCGTGAGCTGTCCACGGGTGCGATTCCCGCGACGGACACCGTGTGTTCGACTGGCGCCTGACCCTGAGAGGCGACGATTCGTGACGGACCCGAGGCCCCACGATCGGAACTGACCATGAAGCCGAAACCCACCATCGTGAAGCGCGAACGCGAGAAGGCGAGACGCATCAAGCAGCAGCAGAAGGCCGCTCGCCGCGCCGAGGCGAGCGCGCGCCGGGCCGCGGCGCCCGGTGGTGCCGCCGACGGCGAAGACCCGGACATCGCTGGGATTCGTCCCGGGCCTCAGCCACTTCCCGAGTGGCTGCAGGACTGACCTGCTGCGTCGTGGGGAGCGTGAATCCTGTCCCCGCGATGCGCGCGCGACACCGATCGCGCACCTCACACAACGGACAACCGGAGTCCCTGCCCGTCGACGCAACGCCGTGGCGTGTGGAGTGGAGGAGCGAGGAAGGACGGGCCGCGACGCGACGTGCCGCGGCCCGTGCCGGTGCTCAGGCGTTCACGGCGGTGCGCTCGTTTTCCTTGGCCTTCTGGCGCTTGAGGCCGGCGATTTGGATCACTGGCTCGGCCGGTTTCTCGCCGAGCACGTGCTGCCGGTAGAGCCGTTCCATCTTCGCGTGGTAGGCGGCGTCCGGCGCCTCATCCGGCTGGTGCTTGCGCGCCTTCAGCTTCTCGTCTCGAGCCGTCTTCGCGATCCCGGCCACGTCGAGGTCGGTCTGCGCGGCGGCGGCGACCGCCTCCGGGTTGAGGTGCAGGGAGTGCTCGACGCTGTCGAGCTCCACCGAGTGGTTGCCGGCGTAGATCTGGTGTCGGCCGTGCTCCTCGTACCACTTCTGCAGCGTGGCCGTCATGTGCATCTTCTCGATGATCTGGCGCCAGCCGATCCCCGTGTTGTAGGCGCAGAAGGAGATCTCGCCCTCCTGCGTGCCGTAGGGGATGATGCACATCTCGGTGCGGCGGAAGTCGTAGTTGAACAGGTCCTGGAACCACATGCCCGCGATGAACAGGAAGTTCCAGCGGTCCGAGCGCCGCTTGGAGACGTCCGCCAGCCGCGTGTTGCCCGTCACCTGGCCGTAGTCCCGGCCCGTCGCGTTGAACGTCTTGTCGAACTTCCGCAGCAGGTCCACGATCCGGAACTGCGACGGGGCCATGAACGGGTCGTAGTTGCGCAGCAGCGACACCGCCATGCCGAGCACCGAGAGGAAGCGGCCCCGCGCCGCGTCGTTGATCAGCCTCACGTCCTTCGTGAGCCCCTCCGAGTGGAGGAACGCCGTGATGGGCGCCGCCTCGCGCGTCTCCTTGTCGATCATGACCGCCATCCCGGTGCCGCAGTTGGGATGGCAGCCGCACGAGAGGGACCCCCAGTCTGACGTTGGCCCGTGGATGAGGTCGGCCCAGTCGGAGAAGGTGCCCATGAAGGAGATCGGGAACCAGTCGCGCGTCGGCTCGCCGATCCCGGTCTGGTTCTTCACGTCGTGGGCGAGGTGCGCCAGCGTGTAGCGCTGCGCCGTCCGCCGCTCGTCGGAGACCTCCTCGTCGCGCCCGGTGAAGGACACCGGCTGGAACGAGAGGAAGGCGATCTTCTTCGGGTTGTCGAGCGCGAACTCGATGATCCGGCCCACCTGCTCGTTGTTGACGCCGTTGATGAGCGTGATGACGAGGACGATGTCCACGCCGGCGGCGTACAGGTTCTCAATCGCCCTCAGCTTGACGTCGAACAGGTTGCCGACGTGCCGGTGCGAGTTGGGCGCGTTGCCGATGCCGTCGAACTGGAGGTAGACGTAGCGCAGCCCGGCCTCGGCCGCCTGCCGGCAGAACTCCGGGCTCTTGGCGAAGGCGATCCCGTTGGTGGCCGCCTGCACGCTGTTGTAGCCGACCTGCTTGCAGTAGCGGATCGCGTCGAGGAAATACGGCGAAAGCGTCGGCTCGCCGCCCGAGAACTGCACCGACATCTGGCGCTTCGGCTTGACGGTGATGGCGTTGTCGAGAATGGTCTTGATCTCGTCCCAGCCGAGCTCGTGGACGAACCCGACCTGGTTCGCATCCATGAAGCACGGGTCGCACATCATGTTGCAGCGGTTGGTCAGGTCGACCGTCAGCACCGCCCCGCGGCCGTGGAGCACCGTGCTGCTGCCGTGGTTGTGCAGCCGCGCGTCGGCGTGCGCCCGGATGTCGCGCCCCGGAAAACTCTCCTCGAGGTGCCGGTAGAAGGCCGGGTCGGTCGACATCACATCTTCGAAATGCCCATGCTTCGGGCAGTCCTTGACCATGAGGATCTTGCCGTCGCGCTCGAGGATCGTGGCCTTGATCTCGCCGACCTTCTCGGTCAACAGGATCGACACGTCCTTCTTGCCGTCCAGGATCTCCGTGCGCGCCTCGCGGACGCAGGTCGGGCAGAGCGAGTCGGTCTCTCTGGGCCAGCCGAGCACCGGCTTGGTTTTCTCGTAGGACTTCAGCAGCGGCTGGTCGGACCACGACGGGGTGAACGACGGGTTCTGCTTGAACCGGTACGCCGCCTGGAGGACGCTCCAGACGCCGTTAGCGGCGAGGGCGAACCCCTTTTCGACGTACTTGATCGGAGCGTGCATGCCAATCTCCCTGGTGGGCCACCTCATCCGCGGAGGGGGTACCCGTCCCGCAGAGGCCACGGTGGCGTACTGCTGCGTATCCCAGCCTATCTAATCCGGGAAATCATACCCCCGGGTTCTTGGAGCCGATCCAAGATTCCGGTGGGCTGGCCCCGACGTGGGGCGAGCGGGCAATAGGGGTGCTGGCCTGGAAAGCGGACCAGATAAGTCGCTAATTGACAGTGCCCTTTTGAACGACCAGCCAGGGCGTCTGGCTCATCGGGCGCGCGTCGACGGGGCTACTCCTGGTAGCCGTCGCTCTCCTCGACCTTTCCCCTCCACACGCCGTAGACCGTCACCAGGTAGATCAGGACCAGGGCGAGACCGACGAGGTACACGGCAAACGCCACCGCCAGGCTGCGCGGCGCGGAGGCGGCGTTGTAGACGTCGAGCGCCTCGCCGCCGCTGCCCGGCAGGGCGGGCAGCAGTTGCGGGTAGAGGCCGGAGGCGACGGCGCCGAGCACCGCGGCGATGAGCGCCGAGCTGGCGGCAAAGGCGCGCGCGTCACGCCCGCGACGGGTGGAGTGGACCAGAGCGGCCAGGGCGCCCACGACGCCCAGCGGGGCCAGCAGCAGCGCCGGCCAGCGCCCGAAGTTGGCGGCGAAACCCGGATGCACGATGACGCTAGCGCCGGCCACGCCGACGAGCAGGACGAGCGTGGCGGCCCACAGGGGCAGGATGACCCGCCGCGCGCGCGCCTGCGGGTGTCCGCTCGTCTTCATCGCGAGGTACGTGGCGCCGTGCAGGGCGAGCGTAACCAGGCTCAGCAATCCGCACAGCAGGGCGAACGGGTTGAGCAGCAGCGCGAGCGAACCCTGGAAGTGGCCTTCGATGTCCAGCGGCACGCCGCGCAGCACGTTACCCACCGCGGCGCCGAACAGCACGGAGAGAAGCGCGCTCGAGGCCGAGAAGACCACGTCCCAGCCGTCCTGCCACAGCGGGCTGTGGACCTGGTGGCGCAGCTCGATCGCCACCCCCCGTAGGATGAGCAGCCAGAGCGCCGTCATCAGCGCGAGGTAGAACCCGCTGAAGGCTGAGGCGTACAGACGCGGGAAGGCGACGACCATGGCGCCGCCCGCGGCGATGAGCCACACCTCGTTGCCGTTCCAGACGGGGCCGATGGCGGCAATCGACATCCGGCGCTCGTCCCGCGTCCGCCCGAGCAGCAGGTGCAGGGCACCGACACCCAGGTCGAAGCCGTCCAGCACCGCGTACCCGATCAGCATGGCGGAGAGGACGACGAACCAGAGCGTGTTGATCATCGGGCCGCTCCCTCCTGGTCCTCGCCGGGCCCGCGGGCGACGATCCGGGCCGCGACAAACAAGTAGAGGAGGCCGAGCAGCGCGTAGAGCCCCATGAAGCCGAGCAGCGTGAACCACGTCATGCCGCTCGTCACGCTCGTCGAGGTCGCCAGCGCGGTCCGCTGCACGCCGTAGACGACCCAGGGCTGGCGGCCGACCTCCGCCACGATCCATCCCGCCTGGTTCGCGATGTAGGGGAACGGCATTGCCAGCATGAGCCCCCACAAACACCACCGCGCCGTGTCGAGCCGTCGCCGCCAGAGGAGGTACGCGGCGACCACCAGGACGGCGATGAAGATCGTCCCGAGGCCGACCATGATGTGGTACGCGTAGTAGACGAGCTCGACCGGCGGCCGCTGGTCTTGCGGGTAGTCGTCCAGGCCGACGACCCGCGCGCGGAAGTCGCCGTAGGCCAGGTAGCTCAGGGCGTCTGGCACGAAGATCGGGTCCATCAGCGCGCGGCGCTCGGTGTCCGGCATGCCGATGATGGCGATGGGCGCGCCCTCCTCGGTGCGGAACAGCCCTTCCATCGCGGCCATCTTCACCGGCTGGTACCGCGTGACGTTTTCGCCGTTCTTCGCGCCGGTCGGGAAGAGCGAACAGAGCGAGAAGATGAGGCCCGAGACGACCCCCAGGCGCACCGACCGCCTGCCGGCGTCCAGGAACCGGTCCGAGAGCAGGTAGTAGGCGCCGATGCCCGCCATCACCATCGACGCCGTGATCATCGACCCGCTCAGGACGTGCAGGAACTGCCAGCTCGCGTACGGGTTGGTGAGCAGGCCGAACAGGCTCGTGAGTTCCGCGCGGCCGTTCACGATCTGGTAGGCGACCGGGTGCTGCATCCACGCGTCGGTGGCGACGATGAAGTAGCCCGAGACGACGGCGCCGAGCGCCACCATCACGGACGACACCCAGTGGAGACGCCGCGAGACGCGCCGGCCACCGAGCAGGAACAGCCCGAGGAACGACGACTCGGCGAAGAAGGCGAAGAGCCCTTCCATGAAGAGCGTCTGGCCGACGACGCCGCCGGCAAACTGCGAGAAACGCGCCCAGTTGGTCCCGAACTGGAACTCGAGGGGGATGCCCGTCACCACGCCCATCGCGAAGGTGACGGCGAAGATCTCGGCCCAGAATCTGGCCAGTCGCCCCGAGGCCGCGTCGCCCCGCCAGTAGTGCCGGGTTTCGAGCAGCGCGATGAGCACGCCCAGGCCCATCGTCAGGACCGGGAACAGGTAGTGGAACATCACCGTGAAGCCGAAATGCCAGCGGTCGGCGACGAGCGCGTCCGTCATCGGCGTGTGGCTCCCTTCCTTCCCCAGTATGCGCGGCCGAGGCTCAGTCCTTCACATCGTACCGACCGTCGTCCTGGCCGTTGAGCCACTTGTCGAACCAGCCGACGATGTGCTGGAGGCGCTCGACGCGGTGCCAGGGCTGGCCCGAGCGTGACAGCTCGTGACTCTCGTTGGGGAAGCGCACCATCACGACGGGTTTCCGCAGGTACTTCAGCGCCCGGAACATCATCTCGCCACCCGCCCCCGGGGGGGTGCGGTAGTCGGCCTCGCCCTCGACCAGCATGAGCGGCGTGGTCACGCGGGAGACGTGCGAGATGGCCGAGCGCTCGACGAAGTCCGCCGGGTCCTGCCACGGGGCGGCCTTGAACCACGTGGGCTGGAACAGCGTGAAGTCGGCCGTGTACCAGAAGGCGCTCCAGTCGGCGATGGAGCGCTGCGAGACGGCCGCGGCAAACCGCGTCGTCTGCGTGATCGTCCAGTTCGTCAGCACGCCGCCGCCGCTACCCCCGGTCACGCCCATGCGCTTCTCGTCCACGTACCCCCGCCGGACCACCTCGTCGACGCCAGCCATCAGATCCCGGTAGTCGTCGCCCGGGTAGTGGTACTGAATCAGGTTGCCGAACTCCTGCCCGTAGGACGAGCTGCCCCGCGGGTTGGTGTAGAGCACGACGTAGCCCTTGGCCGCCATCCACGAGAACTCGTGCGTGAACGTCCAGCCGTAGCAGCTGTGCGGGCCGCCATGGATCTCGAGGATGAGCGGGTACTTCTTCGCGGGGTCGAACGCTGGCGGCTTGAGAATCCACCCGTTGACCCGGCGGCCGTCGAAGCTCCGGTACCGAATCTCCTCGGGCGAGGAGAGGTCGAGCTCGGCGAAGAGTGCCTCGTTCACGTGCGTGAGCGGCGTCGGGGCAGAGGTGGCCGGACGCGCGAGGTCGACGACGAACAGCTCGCCGACCGTGGTGGGCGTCGAGATGAGGACGACCACCTTCGTCCCGTCCTTCGAGACCGACCAGGAGACGACCTCGTGGTCGCCCTCGGTCACCGCCTCCACCCGGCCGGTGGTCACGTCGACGCGCTTGAGGTTCGCGCGCCCGCGCTCGGTGGCCAGGACCAGGACCGCCTTGCCGTCCGGCGTCCACGCCGGGCCGGACGGCCCGCCGCCGCGCGGCGCATGCTGGTCGCCGCCCACCCCTCCGCCGATGTCGAAGTCGTAGGCGGCGGTGAGATTGCGGGCCTGGGCGCTGGGCCCGCCCGGCGCGTCGGCGACGAACAGATCCGGCTGGTTGAAGGAGCGCACCGGCGCGCCCCGGAGCGTGCCGAGCAGCGCGACCCGGCGGCCGTCGGGCGACACGGCCGGCTGGCTCAACCCGCCCGCGATGGACGCGACCTTCACCACCTCGCCGCCGGTGGCCGCCACCTGGTAGAGCGCGCCGCCCTCGTCTTCGTAGTAGGGTTCGAGCGACCGGGTCGACGTGAAGTAGAGGTGGGCGCCATCCGGGGCCCACACGGCCGGGGATTCGTCGAAGGGCCCGTTTGTCAGCTGCTTCGGCGCCGCTGGAGCGGCGTCGGAGGCGGGGACGGCGATCGACCAGAGATGGGTGCGATGATCGGGGTCGATGTAGCCGAGGCCGTTGGCGCGGTAGACGGCCTTCGTGATCACGCGCACGTCGCTCCTGTGCGCCGGCGGGCCCGCCCTCGGGCCGGGGGCGGACGCGGAGGAGCCGGCATCGGGCGCCGACGGGTCTCTCTCGGTCGGCGGCGAGATCCTGGTGTCGGTCGGCAGCGTCTGGCTCGTGAAGGCGATCGTCTTCCCGTCGGGGGACCACGACGGGGCCGCGGCGCCGCGCGCGAGGTCCGTCAAGCTCCGGGGCTCGCCACCCCGCAGGTCGAGCAGGCAGATCTGCGCGGGCTGCGCCCGGCCATCCCGCTCCGCCCCGCGGACGAAGGCCAGGCGACCGCCGTCGGGCGACCAGCGCGGCGACGTGTCGTGCGGACCCGTCGTCAGTTGGCGCGGCGCGTCCCCGCCCGACACGGGCACGATCCACAGCGCCGTGTCGTACCGGTTCTCGGTGGCGTTGACGCTCACCCGCACGAACACCACCTGCGACCCGTCGGGCGAGATCTGCGGGTCTCCAATCCAGATGAACCGAAACAGGTCGGTGTCCGTGATCGGCCGGCGCGCGGCCGTGAGAGGAACGGCCGCTGGCAGCAGGACGAAGAGGAAGACGCCCAGGACGCCAGACACCCCGCGGCGGAACACGTGGCTCATCAGAAACCTCATGCATCCATCGGTACTCCACCCTGCTCAGAACGGAACGCCGCATGTCCGACCGGGATCCGGGTCCGTGACATTCGATTGATTCCGGGGGCCCCGGGGCCGAGAGAGGGGAACGGAGACCAGGGGAGGCATCCGGCGCGAGGGAGAAGGCGTCCGTGCGTGCGCGGCTACTCGTCGCGAAGCACGAGCGCCGGGTTGACCCGACCGGCCCGCCAGGTGGGACCCAGGCAGGCCACCACGGCCGAGGCGAGCAAGATGGCCGCCGCGCCACCAAACGTCGCGGGATCGCGGGTGTCGACCGCGTACAGCAAGGACCTGAGGCCGGCCGCCGCGACGGCGGCGACGGCCAGCCCTGCGATGAGGCCGACGGCGGCGGGTCGCATCCCCTGGACCAGGACCATTCTGCGGACGGCGCGGGCGTCCGCCCCGAGCGCCAGCCGCACCCCAATCTCGCCACGCCGCAACCCGACGACGACGCCCAGCGCGCCGTAGAGGCCGACGACGGCCAGCAGGAGGGCGCTGACGGAGAAGGCGGCCAGGAGCCAGGAGGCGAACCGTCGCGCACCGAGGGACTCGGCGACGATCTCGTCGTAGGCTCGCACCTTCGACACGGGCTGGCCGGGATCCACCTGGTGCACAGCGCGCCGGAGGAGGCTTGCCGCCGCCTCCCGGTCACCCCGCGTGCGCACGACGATCGTCAGCGTGTCCTCGGCCCACGTCCACTGACCCTGCGGCACGTACACCTGGAGCCGCGGGGGCGCATCGAGGCCGCTGTGCCGGACGTCACCGACGACGCCGACGATCGTGCGGGAGGGAGCGTCGGGAGATCCGAGCCGGATCTGGTGGCCGAGCGGGTCTTCACCCGGAAACACCTGCAAGGCGGCCGTTCGGTTGATCAGGGCCGCCAACGGGGCGCCTGCTTTGTCGCGCCAATCCAGCAGCCGCCCGCGAATCAGCGGGATCCGAAGCGTGTCGAAGAAATCGTCCTGCACGACGAAGCGGTCGGCACTCGGCGCTTCCTCCGGGTTGGCGAGGGGCCGGCCATCCACGTGAAGCCCGTAGCGGTCCACGCCGCCGCCAAGCGGCAGAGTCGTGACGGCCGACGCCCGCTCAACGTCGGGCGCGCGCCGCAGACGCGCCAGCACGTCGTCGTAGAACCGCGTCACCGCCGCCACCTCCTGCTCGGGAGTGGTGCCGGCGTGACGAGCGCCGCTGAGCACCACTTCAGCGGTCACGATTCCGTTCGGATCGAACCCGGGCGTCACGTTCAACAGGCCTGTCATCGTGCGCACAAGCAGGCCCGCGCCGACCAACAGCATGGCCGCCAGCGCCACGCTGGCGCCGGCCAGCCAGGCCCGGACGCCCCAGGCGGACGCCGTCGTCGTCCGGCGCCCCCCGCGAAGCGACCTGCCGGGATCCTGACGCACGAGTTGACGCAGCGGGATCGCTCCGAACAGCATCCCGCTTGCCGCTGCGAAGATGGCACAGGCCACACCGGCTCGGAGGTTCAGCGAGGCGGTGGCCAGCCGAGGGAACTGCGAGGGACCGCCCTGGGCGACCAACGCAATGGCCACCCACGCGAGGGGCAGCGCTGAAAGGCCGCCGAGCGCTGCGAGCAACAGGCACTCGGTCAGCCACTGACGCGTCAGCCGCCCCCGCGTGACGCCGAGCGCCGCCCGCACGGCCAGCTCGTGGCCCCGCTCGCCGGCCCGGAGCAGCAGCAGGTTGGCCACGTTCAGGCACGCGACGACGAGCAGCACGACCACGCCGGCCCAGAGCACGAGCAGCACCGGCCGCACTGGGCCGAGGAACAGGTCCGCCACCCGGATGACCCGCGAGGAGGGCCGGTCGTACTGGGTCGGGAACTCGACCGCCAGGGAGCGGAGGATCCCGTCGATCTCACGCTCGGCCGACGAGGGGGTGGCACCCTCCGTCAGGCGGCCGAAGAGCTGGAGGTGACGACAGGTACGGCACGCGAAATCAGCCGCCGGATCGTATCCGAGTGGAAACCGAATCTCGGCACCGTCGAAGAGCCGGTCGGCAATCAGGTCGGGCTCGCCGGGGGGCATCACGCCGACGACCGTGAACGGGCGGCCGCTCACGGTGATCTGGCGGCCGACCACCGCCGGATCGGCGTCGAAGCGGCGGCGCCACAGGCTGTGGCTCAAAATTGCGACTTGGCGGACGGACCCCGGCCGGTCCTCGGCCTCGCGGAACGCCCGGCCGAGAGCCGGCCTGATGCCGAGCACGTCCAGATACGAGGCCGAGACGCGCATGGCATCGACGCGCTCGGGCTCGCGTCCGTTCCCGGTGAGCGTGGCAAAGGAGAGAGAGGTTGCCGCCAGGGCCGAGAAGCTTCGCGTCCGGCCGCGCAGGTCGAGGAACGTGAGGTACCCGCTGTTCCCCGGCTCGGTCCGGGCGGCCCGCTCCTGGACCGCCACCACGCGGCCTGCATCGCGGTACGGCAGCGGGGCCAGGAGGACCGCGTCTCCGACGGCGAACATCGCGACGTTGGCGCCGATCGACACCGCCAGCATCACGATGGCAGCCGCGGCGTGGAGCGGCTGACGGCGCATCAGCCTCGCGGCGTAGCGCAGGTCGCGCGCCAGCACGTCCCAGTGCTGCCCTGGCACGGCGCGCAGCAGATCCCACGACGTGGCGAGCCACAGGCCCACTAGCGCGAACCGGCGCCCGGACCCTGCGGCCTCGCCGCGCTCGGCGCGGAAGGTGGTTTCGATCTCGCGGGCGTACGCGGCCCGCAGGTCCTCGGGCAACAGGCACAAGAGAACGCGAAAGAGCCTGTCCAACATGGCTGCCTCGTCCTGGGGCTCCGCGGCGCGCTTAGGCCCTGCGGGTGCGCAGCGTGGCCCGGGCGTGTGCCAGGGTGTGGGCCAGCCGCTCGGCCTCGGCCAGCGCCACGGCGCGGCCGCGGTCAGTCAACCGGAAGTAGCGCCGCCGCTCGTCGTCGAGGGCGGGATCGGGCCGCTCGCTCGTTTCCTCGATGAGCCCGTCGGCCTCAAACCGCTTGAGCACGGTGTAGAGGGTCGTCGGGCGGAGGCGCTCGCGGGAGTCGGTGTGCCGAGCGACCTCCTTGATGATCGCGTAGCCGTGCTTTTCGCCGTCGGCGAGCGCGACCAGGACATGGAACATGGCGGGCGTCAGCGGAAGATACGACAACGGGTCGAAACTAACCATGACAGGTATACTATGCCCATAGTGGGCATAAAGCAATCTCGAACTGGGTGACCCCAGGGACCGGGCCGGGCACGGCGCCCCCGCCGCCACCCGAGCGACCGTCTCGACATCGCCCGCGAGGGGAGCAAGACCACCCGGGCCGGCCCGACCACCCGGCGGCGGGACGGCCTACGGTACAATGACCTCATGGTGTCTCGTGACGTCGTCATCGTGGGGGCGGGCCCGTCGGGCCTCGCCACGGCCATTGCCTGCCAGCGCCGGGGCCTCGATTACGAGGTGATCGAGAAGGGCGTCCTCGTCAACTCGGTCTTCCACTTTCCCCCGCAGATGGTGTTCTTCACGACGCCCGAACTGCTCGAGATCGGGGGGGTTCCGTTTGTGAGCCCGTACGAGAAGCCGACCCGTCTCGAGGCGCTACGCTACTACCGCCGGGTGACCGACAGCCACGGCCTGCGGGTGACGCTCGGCGAGAGCGTGGAGTCGATCGAACCGGGCGGGACGCAAGGGGGCGCGTTCGTCGTCCGCTCGCGCGAGGCCCAGGGCGGTGGCCGCGTGCGCGAGGCCCGGGCGGCGGTTCTGGCGATCGGCTACTACGACCACCCGAATCTTCTCGGGGTGCCCGGCGAGTCGCTGCCCCACGTCTCGCACTACTACGCCGAGGCCCACGCCTACTACCGGAAACGCGTCGTCGTGGTCGGGGGCGGCAACTCGGCCGCCGAATCGGCCTTGGAGCTGTACCGGTCCGGCGCGGTGGTGACGCTGGTGCACCGCGAGGCGGCGCTCTCGCCGGGCATCAAGTACTGGGTGCTGCCCGACATCCAGAACCGGATCAAGGAGGGGGCGATTGCCGCCCGGTTCGAGACGCGGGTGGTGGAAATCGCTCCGGGCGAGGTCGTCGTGGAACGCGCCGGCGCGCGGGAGACAATCCCCGGCGACGTGGTCTTCCTGCTGACGGGCTACCACCCGGACCAGGAGTTCCTGCGGCGCTGCGGCGTGCGGATCGATCCCTCGACGTGCGTCGCCGTGCACGATCCGGCGACACTGGAGACCAACGTCCCCAACCTCTTCCTGGTGGGCGGTGCGGTCTCGGGCCGCGACACCGCGCCGATCTTCATCGAGAACGGGCGGCTGCACGGCGAGCAGGTGGCATCGCTCGTCGCTGCCCGCCTCGGCCGCTGACCAGGGGGGCGAGGTGCGCGATCTGAAGGCCGAGGTCGAGCGGTGGCTCGACGACCTCTACGTCGCGGCCGAAGGGGCGGGGCTTCGGGCCGAGGACCGGCGCAAGGCGCGGCAGGTGGCCGCCCTGCTGGAGGAGGTCGAGCGCGAGGTCCGCCGCCTCGGGCGCCGCACGCCACTCGTCCTGGTGGACGCGGCCTCGGGCAAGTCGTACGTGGGGCTGCTCGCGGCCAAGCTCCTGCTCGACAGCCGGCCGTCCGCGCGCGTGGTGACGATTGAGCGCGACCCCTCGCGCGCGGCCGCCAGCGAGCGCGCCGCGTCGCGGTTGCGGGCCGCGCCAGGCGTCGAATGCCGCCTCGGGGACGTCGCCGACCCGGCCGCCTGGCCCTCGTCGGCCTCGATCGTCGTGGCCCTGCACGCCTGCGGCGAGGCGTCCGACGCGGTCATCGACCGGGCCGTCGCCATCCGGGCGCGCACGCTGCTGCTCGTGCCCTGCTGCACGAGCCGGGGCGTGGCGGCCTCCGCTCTGGCGGGCCGTCTGGCCAGGCAGATTGGCATCCCGTCCCAGGCCCCCGTCCGCCGCCGCTTCGTCCAGGCCGTCGTGGACGCCGAACGCACGTGGCGCCTCGAGGCGGCCGGCTACCAGACCGAGGTCGTGGAACTAGTCGGCGCGACCCTCACGCCGCACAACCTGCTCTGGCGGGCGCACCTGGTCGGGGAGCCCGTCCGGATGGCCCGGGCGGCCGACGCGCTGGCGCGGTTGCGCGCCGGGACCGACTGAGCCTGGCCTCCGGCTCAGTGCACGGTCCGCGTCTTCTTGTCCAGGTAATCCATCAGGACGTAGCGGCCCAGCGTGTACGGGGTCGTGAAGTAGGCCTTGCCGCGGCAGATCTCGGCCACGCGGCGGACGAAGCTCACCAGGTCGAAATCGCGGGCCAGCATGAAGGTGTTGACCAGGATCCCGCTCCGGCGGCAGGCGGCGACCTCGGCCAGCGTCTCGGTGACGATCAGCGGATCGAGGCCGAAGGCGTTCTTGTAGATCTGGCCGTTGGGACGCGTGAGAGCCGACGGCTTGCCGTCGGTGATCATGATGATCTGGCGCATGTCCTTGCGCTGGCGGTCGAGGAGCCGCCGCGCCAGGCGCAGCCCTTCTCGCGTGTTGGTGTAGTAGGGACCCACGCGCACCCGCGCGAGTTCCTTGAGCGGAATCTCCTCGGCCGAGTCGTGGAAGAGCACGACCTGGAGGGAGTCGCCGGGGTACTGCACGCGGATGAGGGTGGCCAGCGCCAGCGCCACGCGCTTGGCGGGCGTGAAACGGTCCTCGCCGTAGAGGATCATGCTGTGGCTGCAGTCGAGCATCAGGACCGTGGCGCAGGAACTCTGGTACTCGCCCTGGGCGACCATCAGGTCCTCGTACTGCACGTCGAT
This sequence comes from uncultured Acidobacteriota bacterium, assembly GCA_963701315.1. Taxonomy (GTDB): domain Bacteria; phylum Acidobacteriota; class Vicinamibacteria; order Vicinamibacterales; family Fen-181; genus FEN-299. The sequence continues at coordinate 794,539 of OY969603.1, forward strand.
GACGCCCCGCCGGTCGCCCTCGCGAGGGTCGAGCCCCGCGCGACGGATGGCGTTGAGGATCGTGCTGCTGGGGTCGAGGTTCAGCGTGTCGCCGAACTCGTAGGGCTTCGGCGCGCCTGTGGTCTCGACGCCGGTCGACAGGTCTCGCGTGTCGTGTCGCCCGAAACTGCTCTTGCCGAGCGACCCGAGCAGGTCGCGCAGCGCGCGGTAACCGAGGAAGTCGAGCCCCTTGTCGGTGACCTGGAACTTGACGGGCGGCGCCTGCTCGCCCGTGCCGCCGCCCGTCCCGGCCTGGCGGAGCCGGCGCTCGGCGTCGAGGTCGGGGCTGCTCGACACGTAGCCCTCCCGCTCGAGCCGCTCGATGAGCTGCTTGATCAGCTCTTCGATGCGGTCGGCACTGGCCGGGTCGTTGAACAGCCGGTCGAGGGTCTCCTGCGGCACCAGGTCGCCCCGCAGCAGCGCGTCGAGGATGGCGTCGTGCAGCGCCTGGAGCGACTCGTCGGGGTCCGACCAGGGAGCGAGCGGACTGGCGGCAAAGCCGCTCGACAGCAACAGGTCGGACAGCTTTGACAGGAGATCCTCGAGGTCGATGCCCTCGAGCATCTCGCCGGTGAACTTCGAGTAGGTGTAGCGCATCTCCTGTCGGCCGGCCTCGGACCTCAGCCCGCCCTTCAGTTGTAGTACTTCTTCTTGCCGGGCGCGGGGTAGCTCTCCTCCAAGACCGCCCCGGACGCTCGGGCCCGCCGCGGGGCGGGCGCGTCTTCCACGCCGTGGTAGCCGCGCTCGTCGCTGCGCGCGATCTTCTTCAGGGAGTAGAGCCCCTCGAGCACGAAGTCGATTGCGGAAGCGACGCGCGGCGCGGGCACGCCCGTGCCGCCGCCCACGTGCGCGGCGAGTTCGAGGAGCCCAGGCACGCGTCTGGCCTGTTTGAGCACCTCGAGGGCGGCCATGCCGTCGCCCAGCTGGATCGAGCTCCCACCGTCGAACCAGTCGACGACCGGGCCGGTGTCGACACCGTCGAAGACGCCGGTGAAGACGTTGGCGACCGCGGAGCGGACCAACTCGCGCGCCACCGACTCGGCGCCCTTCAGCTCGCCCTCGGTACTCGAGCTCGAACTTGCCCGTGATCGACGGCAGGGCGGCGTAGACGTCGGTGACGCGGGCGACGGCCACGCTCTCGCACGAGGAGAGCGCGCGGCGTTCGGCGTTCGACACGACGTTCTCGAGGCTCGTGATCGGCATGCGCTGGCTGACGCCCGACCGCTTGTCCACCTTCTTGTCGCCGCGGGCCTGGAAGGCCACCTCCTCGACCACCTCCCGGACGTAGGCAGGCACCTCGACGGCGAGGCCGGCGTCGCGGCGGTCGAGCCACGCCTCCTGAGCGGTGATGGCCATGGCGTTCTGCCGGGTCAGCGGGTAGTGCGTGCGGATCTCCGAGCCGATGCGGTCCTTGAGCGGCGTGATGATCTTGCCGCGCGCGGTGTAGTCCTCCGGGTTGGCCGTGAAGACCAGCATGACGTCGAGGGGCAGCCGCACCGGGTAGCCTTTGATCTGGACGTCCCCCTCCTGGAGGATGTTGAAGAGGCCGACCTGGATCTTGCCGGCCAGGTCGGGCAGCTCGTTGATCGCGAAGACTCCGCGGTTGGCGCGCGGCAGCAGGCCGTAGTGCATCGTCAGCTCGCTCGACAGGTGGAGGCCGCCGCGCGCGGCCTTGATCGGGTCGATGTCGCCCACGATGTCGGCGATCGTCACGTCGGGCGTCGCCAGCTTCTCCACGTAGCGCGAGTCGCGCGGGAGCCACGCGATCGGCATCCGGTCGCCCTCCTCGGCCACGCGCGCCTCGCACGCCCGGCAGATCGGCGCGAGGGGGTCGTCGTTGATTTCGCAGCCCGGGACGACGGGCAGCACCTCGTCGAGCAATCCGGCGAGGGCCCGGAGGATCCGGCTCTTCGCCTGTCCGCGCAGACCGAGCAGGATGAAGTTGTGGCGCGACAGGATGGCGTTGACGAGCTGGGGCACCACCGTCTCGTCGTAGCCCACGATGCCGGGGAACACGGTCTCACCGGCCCGCAGCTTCCGCATCAGGTTCTGTCGGATTTCATCCTTGACGCTGCGGTGGGGGACGCTCCCGTCGGCCACGGCGGCCCGGAGCGCGCCCACGGTCGTAATGGTGTTGGGGCTGGCCATACTCGATGATAGCACGCAAATCGGACTCAATTGGTCCTGTTTAGCCGGGCCAGTCCGGACACGGCTCGGCTCACGGTGGAGCAGGCCCTGCCGGGAGAGGATGGAGGCGGTTGGGGAGCCTCGGAGGGTATCATCAGCGATATGCGATTCCACCCGTGGGCGCGTGGTGACCGGCCCCTGGTCTTCGGGCACCGCGGTGGCGCGCGGCTCGCGCCGGAGAACACCATCGCTGCCTTCGACCGCGCCGTCGCCGAGGGCGTTGACGGCCTCGAGCTCGACGTGCGCCTGACGAGAGACGGCGAGGCGGTCGTCTGCCACGACGCGCGTCTCGACCGAACCACGGACCGCGCCGGCAGCCTCGCCGATACGATGTCGGCTGATCTGGCGGCCGCGGATGCCGGTTACCGCTTCTCGCCCGGCGACGGGACGCATCCCTTTCGTGGCCAGGGCCTCAGGGTGCCCTCCCTGCGCGAGGTGCTGGCCCGCTACCCGCAGCACCGCCTCATCGTCGAGATGAAGGACGACACGCCGGCGGTCGCCGGGGCGGTCGTGTCGCTCCTCCGGGAATGTGGGGCCACGGATCGCGTGTGCCTGGGGTCGTTCTACCGGCGCCCGCTTCGCACGGCCCGGTGGCTCGAGCCCCGGCTGCTCACCAGTGGGTCGCGCGAAGAGGTGTTCAACGCCGTCGTCTGCTCGCGCTTTGGGATCCTGCCGCCCTTCCGCCGCTACCGCGTGCTGCAGGTGCCGGAGCAGCGGGAGGCGATCCGCGTCGTCTCGCCCTCGTTCGTGCGTGTGGCGCACCGGAGCGGCGTGGCCGTGCAGGTGTGGATCGTCGATGGCGTCGAGGAGATCCGACGCCTGCTCGACTGGGGCGTCAACGCGGTGATCACGGACCGCCCGGATGTCGCCGTCCGGGCGGTGCGGGAGTGGCGCGCGGGCGGCGAACAAGCCGCGGCAGGAGAGTGACCTCCCCCTCGTAGTCCCGCCACCCCCGCCGATGTCGGGCCCGATTTGCTCGCCGGCGGCCCACCGGTCGGGTGCCCAACCCTGCTGGCCGTGTCGCAACTTGCCGCAATCTGCCGCTCGTGTTCGGCTCTCGGCCCTGATAGAGTCCCGCACCAATCTCACCCCATCGCTGACCGCGGCCCGTCTCTTGGGTCCGGCCGCTGAACTCCACAGGCCCTTCCGGCCGTTCGCTCGTTGGGTCGGTCGTCCGTCCGTCGTGGAGATGTAAGCCCATTTCGGCGTACCGGTTGCGCGCCCGTGCGTCAGTTCCACTCCCAATTCGAGGAGACTCGCCATGAACCCGAAGCGAAGCTCCGTGCCAAATCAGCCCGATCGTCGCCCGGCACCGGGGGCCCCTGCAATCGGCCCGCTCCGCGCGGCCGGCTACGGTGGGCACACGAGTCAGCCCACGGCCAGATTCGTGCTGCTCGGTGCCGTCCTCTGTGCCGGCTTGGCGGTCCTGTTCGGGACTTCGCTCGTGCAGTCACGGTTTGCGGCCGCTCCCGGCGTCCCACCGCGCGCCAAGCCGGTGCCCATGCCGTTACTGGCGAAAATCGCCAAGCACAAGTGCCAGGCGAGGTGGGGGGCCGGCGCGCTCGGGGATCCCATCCCGCTGTCGGACCTCGACGGAAACGTGACGGCCTACGCCTTTCCGTTTCGCATCGGCGCGTCGATGTTTCCCGCCGCCGGCGAGATCCTCGCCCGCGTGAAGGAAGGCCGGCAGCTGCGCGAGCATCTCGAGAACGGGCGTCTCGAACAGGCCAGGGACCTGTATCGACTCCTGGAATCGAGGCACGACTCGACCGTATCCCAAGCGCCGCGGCCAATCCGGCGCCTGCCGGAGGACCACGTCGCCGAGATTGGGTCCGTCAGACCGGACGGGTCGATGCCCAGGAGCCTGCAGGTCGCCGAGATGCGAGCCATGGAGCGATTCGCCCGGGCGCGGGCGAGCGGAGCCGACCAGTTCGGAACGATCATCGTGTCGGCCAGGTACGACCGGGTGCCCGTGCCGGCGTACTTCAACTATCTCTTCCAGTCCCTGACCCACGGCGATCTGGCCGTCAAGAAGGCTGAGGACGTCGTTGGTCACGGCGCGTCGCTCCGGCGCACCTACTTCCTCGGATTGAAGGGTCGGTTCTTCGAGATGGAGGGGCCGGGCGGCCGGGTGGTGCTGCACGGATCGACCTTGGCCGTGCAGGGCGACGATACGCTGGCCAAGTTGAAGAACACCAATCTGACGCCGGAAGCCGCCGCCCGACGAGCGACCGACGAGAACCGCCGGAAGCTCAACGCGAAGCTGCGGGCGGAGTGGGACGCCCTGGCCGCTGAACTCGGTGAGAAGTAGGCGAGGTGCGCACCATGAAGGTTCCAACCGTCGCCAAGTGGATGCGGGTCCTCCTCTGTTGTTCGTGCCTGGGCGCGCTGGCTGCGCCGACGGCGCAGGCCGACGATCATGTCATTTGGAATGCCGCGTTCGTGGAGGAGTTCATCTGGACCTTCGGCTGCACGCCGACCGCGGCCGCGATGGTCTTGAGCTTCTGGGATACCACGGCCTGGGACTCCGCCCACCGGTACAAGATGACCGGCCACGGGCGGCTGATCGATTCGGTACCAAGACGCTCCCTGTCTGAGCCCCAGCCGGCCCGTCTACCCGAACATCCCCAACGTTCTGCAGGACCTGAAGGACGCCCTCGGCACGAGCTACGACGTGGGCTCCTGCACCGGAGACGGCGAAACGTATCCCTGGAACATCGACAGTGGCATTGCGCACGTCACCAACAGCCTGAAAGGGTACAACTTCAATTCCACCACGACCTGCAGCACCGTCTGGCCGGACCTCGGAGGTGACTGGTGCTGGAGTGCCCTCACCTCGGAGATCGACCTGGAGCGGCCGCTGGTGTGGTCGACCGGGTCGATCGGGTGGAGCGGAGCAACCGGACACAGTGCGGCGGTCTACGGCTACACGGACGACCACTACGTGATCCTGTACGACACCTGGGGCGACGGTGAGGAGTACCTGGTACTACACGCATTACCTCAATAGCCCTGATGACTCGATCGAGTCGGCCCAGGTCAACATCGTCGTTCCCCTCCAGTACGACGCGTCCGACATCGTGCTGGACGACCCGGTCGGTCAGGAGTCCGCGTTTGTCGGCACCACGTACCCGATCTGGTGGTACCAGTGGGGGACGGACATCCGAACGGTCAAGGTGTTCCTCTCGACCAACTCCGGCTATTCGTGGTCGTACCTGGGCTGGGTGCCACTACCCATCACGCAGGACGCCTCCGGCCGGTGGGAAGACTTCGTCTGGCAGGTCACGGACATCCCCACCTCGACCGCGCGGATCAGGTTGGAAGCGTACGACGCGAACAACGCCTACATCGCCGGTGACGGGAGCCTCGGGGACTTCTACATCTTCAAGGACACGAAGCCACCCACCGGGTCGATCAGCATCAACAGCTCCGCCCCGGCCACGAACAATCCCGCCGTCACCCTGACCCTGCAGTGTGTCGATAGTCGCGACTCCACTAATCCAGGCCCCCCCAGCGGCTGCGCCGACATGCGGTTCTCCGCGGACAATGCCACCTGGTCGGCCTGGGAGACGTACGCCACGACGCGCGCGTACACCCTCGTCGGCGCGGACGGCGTAAAAACGGTGTACGTGGAGTTCCGTGACCGCGTCGGAAACGTCTCGACCCCGTACCTGGCGACCATCACGCTCGACCGAACCGGACCGAAGGTGACCGTGACCATCAATGGCGGTGCGACGTATTCGACGTCGCCCTCGGTGACCCTCTCCCTGACCTGCACGAACAACGACTGCGTGCAGATGCGCTTCGAGGAGTCCTACAGCACGACGTGGACGGCCTGGGAACCGTTTCACGGTAGCAAGGCCTATACCTTCGCGACCGTGCCGGCCAACGGCCGGGTGGCGCTTTACGTCGCGATGACCGACCCGCTCGGCAACCAGAGCGAGACGGCCGCCTACATCATTCTCGACACCGCGGCGCCGACTGGCGGCCTGCTCATCAACAACAACGCGAAATACACCAACAGCACAGCCGTCACCCTGACGCTCAGCTGCTCCGACTATCAGAGCGGGTGCGCGGACATGCAGTTCTCATCTGACAACGTCGTGTGGACTGCCTGGCAACCCGTGTCGGCAACGGTACCCTGGACGCTGACGGCCGGCGACGGCGTCAAGACCGTCTATGCCCAGTTCCGCGACAACGTCGGCCACCTCTCCGGGGTCGGCTCCGTGACGATCATCCTCGAGACCGTCCCCCCTTCCGGCACGGTTGTCATCAACAGCGGGGAAGCGTCCACGAATGCCCCGAAGGTGACCCTGGCCCTGACCTGCACGGACGCGACCAGCGGGTGCCTGAACATGCGGTTTTCCAACGACGGGGAGATCTCGGAGTCCCTGGGAGGCGGTCGCGGCCTCAAAACCGTGGGTTCTCCCGAGCGGGACCGGAACGAAACGGGTCTTCGTCCAGTTTGTCGACGTGGCGGGCAACGTGGGTACCGTCTCGGGCACCATCACCCTCGAGACGCTCTTCGTGCTGTCGACCATCGACGCCGCTCTGACGACCGGTGCGGCCGCGATCGCGGTCGATGCCCAGGAGCACGTCCACATCAGCGCCCCCGGCGGCGCTCTGCGGTATGCCACCAACGCGTCGGGCGTCTGGACGGTCGCGTTCGTCGACAAGGCCGCCGCCAGCGACACGTCCATCGCCATCGACAGCAACGGCGCCGCCCATATCAGCTACTACGACACCACGAACCAGGTGCTCAAGTACGCCACCAACGCCGGCGGGGCGTGGACATCACGCACCGTTGACTCTGGTGCGAACGTCGGCCAGTACCTCGTCGATCGCCCTCGACTCCAAGCAGCACGTCCACATCAGCTACTACGACGCCACCAACAAGCAGCTGATGTACGCCAGCAACGCGACCGGCTCCTGGTGGAGGTTCTGCGTCGACGGGGCCGGCGCCGCCAGCAACCTCGGGCAGTACTCCTCGATCGCCATCGACGCCCAGGACCAGGTGCACATCAGCTACTACGACGCGGTCGGCTACAGTCTGAGATACGCGACCAACGCCGGGGGGCCCTGGACGGTCGCCGTGCTGGACTCCACGGGCGACGCCGGCCGGTACTCCTCGATCGCGGCGGACCGCGACGGCAAGATTCACATCAGCTACGCCGGCAATACCTACGGCGACCTCAAGTACATCACCAACGCGTCGGGGACGTGGGTGGCCACCACCGTCGACACACGCATCGTGCACACCTCCATCGCGATTGCACCCGACAATACCGTGCGGATCGCCTACCGGGGCGCGAGCGACTACACACTGCGCTACGCGAGCAACGCGTCCGGGTCGTGGTCGACCGCCATCATCCCCGTCACGGCAAACCTGCTGGACGATCCGGCCCTCGCCGTCGGTACGGACGGCCACGCGAGGGTCGTGTATTTCGACACGAACACGAGCGGCAACTGCGCCCTCGACTACGCCACCGACGCGTCGGGCTCCTGGGCATCCGCGACGATCGAGCAGGCCGCCAACCCGATCGGCTACACCTCGGTAGCCTTGGACGGCAACGGGAAGGTCCACATGAGCTACCTGTACGCGTACAGGTACCGGGACCCCGTCCTGCTCGATTGGGGGGTGTGGTACGGCTTGAAGTACGCCACCAATGCCTCGGGAACCTGGGTCATGTCGGTGATCGACAGCGGCAGCTGGCAGGCGGCCCCCACCTCCATCGCCATCGATTCGAACAATGCGGTCCACATCAGCTACTACAAGATGGTGAGAACGCCGGCCGATCGGCGGCTGATGTACGTGACGAACGCGTCCGGGTCGTGGGTGCTGTCAACGATCGAAGATTCGACCACGTCCGATGTCGGCTACTACTCGTCAATCGGGGTCGACCCGTCCAACAACGTGCACATCGTCTACGGGACCAGTACGGACGCGCCGCTCGGGTACGCGACGAATGCCTCCGGGTCGTGGACCGCCTCGTCGATCGCGACGGCGACCGGCACCGAGGTCGCTTTGACCCTGGATCGGGCCGGCGTCGCGCACGTCGCGTACCACCGTAGTAGCTCCGGCGGGCTCTACTACGTCACGAACGCGTCCGGCTCGTGGGTGTCGGGGCTCGTCGACATGTACGGCGGACAGTACCCGTCTATCGCCGTCGACGCGGACGGCCACCTACAGATCAGCCATGTGTACACGTCGGGCTATCCGGTGGCGATGGGGACTCTCAGGTACGCCACCAATGTCTCGGGGACGTGGGCACTGGCGGCGGTCGACGCGACCGGGAACGTGATGAACACGTCTATCGCGCTCGACTCCGCGAAGGCCGCGCACATTGCCTACATGTATTTCGCTGGCGTAAACTCTGAGCTCAAGTACGCGACCGATGTCTCCGGCTCGTGGAGCACGATTTCCGTGGACGATGACGCGAGTGCCGGCTGGTACCCCTCGATCGCGGTGGATGCCTACGATCTGATCCACGTGGGCTATTTCGCCAACGGACTCCGGTACGCCCGGAGCGTCGATACGTCGCCCCCTCGCGGGTCCGTCGCGATCAACAGCGGCGCGAGCTATACGAGTTCACGGACCGTGACGCTGACGCTGTCCGCCTCGGATGCGAGCGGTGTCGCCCAGACCTGCGTCAGCGAGGCCGTCTCCTGCACGAACTGGGTACCGTACGCCGCGTCCCAGTCCTATGTCGTCTCAGCGGGGGATGGCCAGAAGATCATCTACGTGTGGTTCCGCGACACACTGGGCAACACGACTCTGGTGCCCTACCAAGCGTCGATCACGTTGTCCACACCTCCGGGCTTCACGGACGACCCGCTCCAGGCACGGGCGACGGCCATCAAGGGGATTCACCTGGCCGAACTCAGGCAGGCGATCGACACGCTGCGTGCCCGGTACTCGCTCAGCGCAGTCGCGTGGACGGATGCCACCGCGGTGCCGGGCGTGACGACAGTCAAGGCCGCCCACCTCACCGAACTCCGCACGGCCCTGGCGGCGGTCTACACGGCGGCCGGCCAGACGCCACCGAGCTTCACGGACCCGGTGATCAGCCCGTCCTCGACACGGGTCAAGGCGGTTCACATCGCTGAAATTCGGGCGGCCATTCTGGCGATTTGGTGAGGCCGGCGGGGCAGACGCTGAGGCTAGTTGATAGTCCGACGCCGTCACGAGGGCCCGGGGTCGACGAGGGCGCCGGACGATCGGCTGACGCCTCCGCAGCTGGCGAGGCTCGTTGCGAGGAGCGTCATCCCCGCGAGGCGAGCGAGCCACATCTCCAACTCTCCCCAGGCCAGTCGTGCCGCGACCGGCGGCTTGAGAATCGACGCCGCGACCCGCGAGCACTCGAGCGCGATGAATATACCTCTGCAACCCCTTTGCGCACGCGCTCGGGTGACCAGCGCTCGGTTGGCCGGTTGCCGCTGCTCGATTGGCCACCGTCCGGTGAGGTTCCCGCGACAGGGACGTCCGGGACTTTCCGGCTCTGCGCATGGGCACTCCGCGCCGAGCACCGGCAAGCGCCCGAGGGACGGCAGCGGAGACCAGCGACTGCACTGACCGACAGGTTTACCAGAGCGCGGCAATCGCCGCCCGGATCTCGGCCAGCTGGGCGGCCGTGACGACGGTCACGCCGGCGACGGGAGCGGCTGAAAAGGCGGGAGCCTGGCGACCGGCCGCCAGGTATAGGTCTGACAACGCCGTCCGCAACTCGGCAAGGTGTGTGGCCTTGATCAACGCCGACCGAGGAACCAGATTGGGGTCTGTCCACGTCATTGGGGCCAGGCCGTACTGGGCGCGCAGGTTGGCAATGGCCTGGCGAAGTTCGGTCAGGTGCACGGCTTTCACCGCTGTGACGCCTGCCTGTAGGGGATCATCAGTGAATGCCAGGGCGCCGCGGTACGCGAAGCAAGACGGCAACGTCACGGCTTGCGCGTCCGGGTTGGCCACCGACACCGATACGACCTCGGCCGTATCAGGCGGCGTCGTTACGGTCAGGGTGTTCGCGTCGACGAAGGTGGCCGGGATCCACCCGCTGACCATCCAGACGACTGCTCCAGGCTGGAAGTTCGCCCCGGTAAGCGTCAGCGTCGTCCCACCCTCAAGCGGGCCGACCGTGGGCCGGATGGCCGTGAGGACCGGCGCCAGGTGCCTGTAAACAGCCGTCAACGTCGTGCCGGCCGTTACGGTGGTCGCGAGGACCGGGCTGCTCGACGACCCGGCATTGAGCCAAGCTCTGAGAACGAGGTTCCCTACTGCGGCGGGCGCGGTCAGTCTGATCGTGGTTCCGTGGAGGTAACGTCTCGTAAAAGGCGTTGTGCCACTCGTCAGACCGTCGAGATCAGGGGTGTCGATAGCTACGGAAGCCACAACGGGTCCATCTGGGCCCTGGGCCGTGATCCGCAAGCCATGCGACACGACTGGTCCTTGCGAAAAGAGAATCACCTGTCCGGAATCGGTTCGGAAGGCGAACTGGCCTGCAAGCGTTGGCATGAAGCTAGACGCAGTGCCAGAGATATTTGGCAAGTCGACGGAGCTCACGCGCTGGAACGTGTTGGGGTCGTAGCCCCGGAGCGCGTACGACATGCCGGCGGACTGCCACTCGAGGAATGTCACGACACCGTGACCGACGTCTGGCGCGACCAGGCTCCGGGAGGTGTTCGTCCCGAGCGTGAATGCGCCCACCTGAACCTTCGCTTCCGGATCAATGACGGCGCCGCCGTCGACGTACAGGCGAGCGTGATCGAACCGGAAGCCTTGGCCGTCGGTGTTGGGAAGAAAGGTCGAGTCCAGTTCCGTCACACCGCCCGGGCCGATGTCAGCGCGGATCAGGTTGCCGTACCAACCTCCATACACGCGCGTGCTGGAGGCGCCGAACGCCAGGGGATCATAGGAGTGGCGGCCGACACCGGCACGCGCGACACCACTGGAAAAGACGGCCGTGTCGTTGGTCCTGGACACCACGACCGACGCGGAATCGGCGGGCACGACGACCATGCCTACCGCTCCGTTCGCTTCCCCCAAACTAAACGGGGTGCCCGGCGTCAGCGTGGACACCGCGAACGGACGCACAGCAGCGCTGCCGTCGAGCCCGACATACAGCGTGAGCCCGTCGCTCGACATCGCCAGCTTGTTAGGCTCGCTCCCCACCCAGATGGAAGGTCCTATGGCACCGGTGACCGGGTCGATCACCGTGATCGTGTTGCCCAGACCTAAGGCTCGGCCCGGTATTGAGGCATAGACTTTGCCGGTCACCGTTGAGTATGCCAGGTCGTTCGTTTCAAGTGGAAGCTGAACCCCCAAGCCGTAGTCCAGCTGAGCGAAGACCGCGGTGCAGGTGTGCGGCGTCGACATCGTGACGACGCCGCCCAGACACGCGGCATCACCCGTCCACCCGACGAAGATCGAACTGGCATTTGGCGTAGCGGTCAACGTCACCGTGGAGCCAGGGAGCATCAGCGCAGCACAAGTCGTATCGCATGAGATCCCAGCAGGTGAGCTGGCGACAGTGCCGTTCCCTGTACCGCCCTTGGTGACGGTGAGGGGCTGTCCCCCCGACGTGTCCGCGAGAAAGACCTGCGCGCAGTCGGTCCGAAAAGCCAGATGGCCTCCACCCAAGTTCATCAGGGGCTCGGCCGCCTGCTGCGCCGCCGGTACGGCAATCTGCCACAGAGGCCTTAGCGTATCGAGATCGAATGCCTGTATCTCGGGAATTGAGTCGAAGCCGGGGCTGGCCAGTGCGTACCGGCGGCGGGCTGCGGTGTCGACGGCCACGGCGAGCAAACCTCTCGCCGGCGTGTCGAATGATGCCGGAAACGTCGCGGCAAGCGCCGGCGTCATGGGATCGACGACGAGATTCCCATTGTGGACCAGTCCTCCAGCAAGAACCGAGCGCGCGTTGTCACCCGTGTACCCCGGCGTGTCGACGATCGATGCGCCAGTCGGACCGACCGCCATTCGCACGAACTGCGAGCCGCTGAACCCGTACAGGGTCGACGGCGTCGCTCCGAACACCAGGCCCGAGAAGGCGCCGTTTGCGACCGTTGGTCGCTGAGCGCTGTTGTCGAAGACCGCCAGACCGAATTGGCCGCCGGCCTGGTTGACCATTCCTCGCGCCACGGCCACGACCTGCGGGCTGCCGGGTTGGACGACCAAGTCGGTGGCGAGGTAGAAACCACTGAAGCTGTCTCGACCCACCATGCAGGAGATGTCGGTGACGAAGGTGGATAGATCTACCCGCTGGACCGAGGCGGAACCGTCCAGGCCCACGTAGAGGTATCGCCCGTCGTCCGACAGCGCCAGCCGGTTGGGTTCGCTGCCGACGCCGAGCGAACGGCCGATGGCACCTGTAGCCGGATCGATCTCGGTGATTGTGTTGCCGATTACCGGATCCCAGCCGGGGACCGACACGTAGAGCTTCCCGGTCAAGGTTGAGAAGGCGAGGTCCCGGCTGGCGATAGGAACCTGCAGCATGCCGGGGTTGACCTGCTCGAACGCCGCCGTGCACAACGTGTCGTTCGTCATCGCCACGACGCCCGACGTACACGCGGGCCCTCCAGTCCACCCGACGAACCGAGAATCCGGGTTCGGCACGGCGGTAAGCGTCACCGTCCTGCCCTCCTGGAAGAGATAATCGCAATCGGCCCCCGACGGCGAGTTGGAAGCCCAGTAGCCGCACGAGATGCCGGCGGGCACGCTAGTGACCTTGCCGTTGCCCGTCCCGCGCACGGCAATCTGCAGCGCCCGCGTTCCCGCGAAGCCAATCACAACCATCTTGCCGGAGCCGCGGAACGCGAGGCAGGCGTCGCCGCACTCCACGAGTCCTGCGGAACTGGACACGCCCGTGCCCACCGACCACAAGGGTCTCAGCGTCTGGTGGTCGAAGGCGTGAACCGCCCCGGCGGTGTCGACGGCGAAGATGCGCGATCGGCCGGGATCAGGTGCTACACCTTCGTAGTAGCGGTTGATCGGTGAGCTGCTGCCGGGAAGCACGCTCTCCAGGGTCAGGCGCTCGGGATCACCAACGGTCCCGGAGCTGGCGTAGAGGAGGCCGCCCGCCTGTGTGATTGCTCTTGAGAAGCTCGGGAAAAACGTCCCCGCGGAGTCGGCTACCGTGACGCCCGTCGCGTCCACGTTCATCCGGGTCAGTGCCGCTCCAGTCGTCCAGGTGTCAAAGCCGTAGAGCCTCGACGCGCTCGCCGAGAACGCGAGGGCTGAACTGGCGTACGTCTCGGGAGTCACGTTCAGCCGGGCCACGCCGTCGTCGAAGATCGCGACGCTGATGAGCCCTCCGGTGCCGTTCGCCCCCCGTGCCACTGCGACGGATCCCGGCGTTCCGGGAAGAACGGCCATCGCCGCCGCCATGAAGGCCTCTCCGTAGAGCGACTGGCCGAGGGTAAACTGCAGCTCGGGCTGGAGCGTTGTCAGGTTGATGCGGCGGACGGCATAGGCGCCGTCGAGGCCGACATAGAGGGTACTGGCCGTCGTCCGAGACGGCGAGCACGTGTGGCCCGCTGCCAACCGCAATGTAGCGCTCGACGGTGCCCGTGTTCGGATCGATGCGCGCGACGCTGTTTCCGTTGGCGCCCGCGCTCGCCGGCACGGACGCGTAGAGCCATCCCCCAACCTTGTCGTAGACGAGGTCGTTGGTGGGTAGCGCCAAGGTAGTGAGCTGCTGCGCGGAGAGTAACGGACACGCAACCAGACCCAGGAGGAGGACGAGCGCCGGTGTCTTCATGAGGGCCCCCGAAACGCGTCGCTCACGGCGTCGCGGGTTTGACGGCCGACCGAGCCTCAAAATCCTAGCACAGCCGCTCGCCGCAAGGAGAGCGAGCCGCTTCCTAGGGCGGGGCAACGCGTTGGCGTGCCTGCGTTGCGCGCGAATGCAATTGGTTCGTGGGTCAGTGCGGATCGCTCTTGGCGCGTCACAACGGCGAATGACCCCAACATTCCGTTGCTCACCGCTCCCCGGCCGGGGCGAGTCGGCCTCCCCAGCCGAGAAGCGGTGTCGACGAGGCAACATCCGGTAGCTACGGCAGGCGTGGCGTCGGTGGGGTGGCGGCCAACGCCGGGAACAGGTGCGCTAGCAGCCAGGTGCGGACCTGCGCGTCGAACTCCTTCGTGCGCTCCTTGCCGTCCGGGGTTGCCGGCGGAGTCTGCGTGTTAAACGCCACCGCGTAGCCTGCGCCGAGCGACGGGCAGACGTAGATGTGGGCGATGAACCCGTTCTGATCCCCGCCGTGCCCGACCAGGTGGAAGCCCTGCCTATCCTCGACAAAGAAATTCAAGCCGATCTGGACCGTGTCCTCGCCGTCCCGCTCGACCGGGAGCAGCGGTGTGAACATCTCCTCCAGCGACCTGCGCGCCAGCACGCCCTCGTAGACATCTTTCCTTGGCCCGCCCCCGATCAGGAAGTTCAGGTACTTCACCATGTCCGTGAGCGGCGCGTTGAGCCCGCCGTTCGAGACCGTGATGCCCGTGTCGAAGTCGAAGCGCGCCGGCTTCAACTGGCCGTTCTCGACGAAGTAGCTCGCGCTCCGGTGGGGCAGGAGGTGATAGGGGGTGGTGTCGAAGTAGCTGTGGTACATCTCGAGCGGCTTGAAGATGTTCTTGTCGACGTAGACCTCGTAGTCGTCGTCGGTCAGCAGCTGGATGATCCGGCCCATGAAGATGATGCCGGGGTTCGAGTAGCTGTGGCGCGTGCCCGGCTTGAACTCCACCTCGGTGTAGGGCAGCATCGCCACCAGCTGCGACCACTCGGTCGGCTCGAACGGATGCCAGGGCTTGTCGCCGCCCCACGGCCAGGTGGGTTCGCGGAAGCCCGCGCTGTGCGTCATCAGGTGCCGGATCGTGATGTCGGAGACGTCCCCGTACGGGTCGTGCACCTTCCGGAGCTCGGGGATGTAGTTCACGACGGGGTCGTCGAGGCGCAGGCGGCCCCGGTCCCGCAGCTGCATGATGGCCACGGCCGTGAACGTCTTGGTGATCGAAGCCCAGTGGTAGATGGTGTCCTCGTCCACCGCGTGGTGGCGCTCGAGGTCGGCCTGGCCGTAGCAGAACTGCGCGAGCGTCGCACCGTTGCGCACGAAGAAGGCGCTGCTGCCGACGATGCCGTTCTCCTTGAGGCCGCTCTCGTAGAACGCCTTGAAGGCGGAGAAGGCCTGATCGACGGCCGAGGGAGGACGGGCAGAGGGCCGCTGCCCGGCCGCGCCGGTCACGAAGAGGGCGATGGAGACCATCAGCAGGAGGAGGAAACGGCTGCGTCGGTGTGTCATGGCGTCTTCTCGGAAGGGGCTGGGTTCTCCAGATCTACTCAGAAGTGTGCTGCCGAACCAACCGCGTCAGAACGGCGAGTCCGCGAGGCGAACCGACGGCACACGACCCTGCTCGGCGAGCCAGAGGTGCACGAGCGACGCCCCGATGCCGGAGGCGCCCTGCATGTACCCGGTCTGGGCGACGAGCAGATCGGGTTGCACTCGGTGTTCGGCCTGGACCCATTTCAGTCCGTTGTCCTCGCGCGTGGCCCGGGCGAGCAGGTCGTCGGCCAGGTGCCGGGCGAAGGCGAGGTCCGCCGGGTCGTGCTCGAGGCGCGCGAGCGCGAGGAAGAACTCGATGACGCCCGCCGACCCGCAGCACTGCCCGACATTGTTCCAGAACCCAGGCGTGCGTTTCTCCGGGATGCCGCTCGCCGTGAGCGCGCGGGCCGACTTCAGCGTCCACTCGCGCCAGGCCTTGTCGCCGGTCACCTCCCACAACCGGTGGAACAACCGCGCCGTGCCGACCGGGCCGTGGCACCACCCGAGGTAGAAGAGGTCCTTGCCATCGGGTTCGTTGTGGAAGATCAGGCAGACGTCGCCCTCAGTCGAGGCGATCGACTGGAGGTAGCGGGCGCCGCCGAGCGCGGCGTCGAGGAACCGACGCTCCCTCGTCTCCTGGTACAGCGTCGCCAGGAAGTAGGCGACACCGGCGGTGCCGTGCGAGAAGTTCGGCATCAGGCGGGGGAACGTCGGGTCCATCGCCCACTTCAGGCCCGGCCCGTCTTTGCGGGCGAGTTCGATGAGCCAATCGCCCGCCTTGACGGCGAGTCGCACAAGCGACGGGTCGTGCAGCTCGCGCGCGGCGTAGAGCAGGAAGAGCCCCGTGCCCGCGCTGCCCGAGATGATGTCCGTGGTCGCGCTCCACTCGACGCCTCCGCCAGCCGGCTTCGCCCGCGAGACAATCTGCTGAACGGCCTGCCGCGCGCCGTCGCCGTAGCGGCGGTCGCCCGTCGCCTTGGCCACCTCCTGGAGCACGAAGGCGATGCCGGCCGACCCTTCCCAAAGACCGTCACCCTCGGCGTGCCGGACCGCACCGAGGAGGCTGTCGGCGCCCTTGCGGGCATCGTCGAGGTAACGGCGGTCCCCGGTGGCCTGCGCCAGCTCGACGAAGAACAGGACGACGCCGGGCGTGCCGGCGTACAGCGTGGCGTTGACCGACGTGCAATCCGACGGGTCGGCGGGCCAGACCGTCCCCTCCTCCGAACGCACCGCGACCGCGCGCAGCCACGCCGCGGCACCACGGGCCGCGTCCAGGTACTGCGGGGCCCCGCGCGGGGCAGCGCCCGACACCAGCACGGCCAGAGGGACGGCCAACCCGCAGAGCAGGGCACGCAGGAACGGGTGAGAGACCATGGCGGGGGTAGTGTCCCCAATCGGCGTCCCGCCGTCAAAGTCGGCGAGCCGTGGCGTGGCGGCCGGATGAACCTGCCGCGCTTCCGCAGTGCGGCCGGGAGAGACGGAGGCTTCCCGGCGGGGCACGGGTGGAGGAAGGATGGCCGTGCCCCCGCCAGCTGGTGTATCGTCGAGCCTGGTCGCGGCTCGCCTCACAACCTCTGTTCACGGTGAGGTTCCCGTGAAGGTTCTCATCGTCGGCGCCGGCGTCATCGGCAGCTTCAACGCAGCGCGGCTGGCCGACGCGGGGCGGGACGTGACCTTACTGGCCAGGGGCCGCCGCCTGGCGGACCTGCTCGAGTACGGCGTGGTGCTCGAGGACTTCCGGACGGGCCGGCGGACGACGACCCGGGTGCCCTTGGCGGAGCGCCTCGCGCCGGAGGATGCGTACGACCTTGCGGTCGTGGTTCCTCGCCGGAACCAAATCCCGTCGGTCCTCCCGATGCTGGCGGCGAACCATCGCATCCCCTCCGTGCTGTTTCTGGGCAACAACGCCGCTGGACCGCAGGATCTCACCGAGGCGCTCGGCCGCGAACGCGTGCTGCTCGGCATGGCCAACGCCGGCGGGGCGCGCGAGGGTCACGTGGTGCGCTACCTGTGGTGGCGCTTCATGCCGCTCCTCTTTGGCGAGCTGGACGACGCGACGACGCCGCGCTCGAAGGCCATCGCGCGGTGGTTCCGCGGCGCCGGTCTGTCTGCCTACACGGTCAGGAACGTGGACGCCTACCTCAAGACCCATGCGGCCGGGCTGCCCGCGGCCGCCGGGGCGGCGTACCTGGCTGGCGGACAGGTTCGGCAACTTGCCCGCAACCCGGACGTCCTGCGGCTGTACATAGAGGCGTTCCGTGAGGCGATCCGCGCCCTCCGCGCGCTCGGCGTTCCGCTGAAGCCGTTGGCGACCCGTGCGGTGGAGTGGGTCCCCGTGCCGGTCCTCGCCCGGCTCCTGCGCCTGCTCTTCGACAGCCGGCTCGCCGACATGGGGGCGCAGCCGCACTTGGACGCGGCCGCCGACGAGATGAAGGAACTCGCCGACGAGCTACGGACGATATTCCGGCAATCCGGCGTGCCGTTTCCGGCCAGCGAGGTGCTCTTCGCGCAAGTGGACGCCCGCTTCGAGACTGCCGTGTCAGGATCCGCCGCTGGGTAGAGAGGGTCCGGCTCCCAGCCGACACGATGGAGGCGGGGCCCGCGTGGGGTAACACGAGCGCCCGGAGGACTCAGGCAGCCCTGGCTGGGGGCGCCGGTGTCGCTGGAAGACGCGATGCGGGTGGCTATCCCTGGTTGGCCTTCCGTCCGGTCGACGCGGAGCGGATCTGGGTACAATGATGAGCCTCATGTTGCCCGCACGTCGGGGGGAGCGCCCTCATCCGCCCGTTCCTCGGGAGCGGCTACTATGACCGACGTTGTGCTCGAACGCCGCACTCGCCAGCTTCGACACTTGATCGGCAACACCCCGCTGCTCACCATCGAGTTCGCCTACCGCGGCCACCGGCGGGTCGTCTACGCGAAGGCCGAGTTCCTCAACATGACCGGCAGCATCAAGGACCGGATGGCGTTGCACATCATTCGGGCCGCTTACGAGCGCGGCGCGTTGCGGCCGGGCGCGCCCATCTTCGAGGCGACGAGCGGCAACACGGGCATTGCGTTCTGCGCGATCGGGCGGGCGCTTGGCCACCCGGTGACGATTTTCATGCCCGACTGGATGAGCCGCGAGCGCATCGAGCTGATTCGGAGCCTGGGGGCCACGATCCGGCTGGTGAGCAAGGACGAAGGCGGGTTTCTCGGCAGCATCCGTTTGGCGGAGGCGGCGGCCGAGGCGGTCCCGAACGGCTTCTTGCCGCGCCAGTTCTCCAACGAGGACAACATCGCCGCGCACGAAACGACGACCGGGCCGGAGATCCACTGGCAGCTCAGGTTCTGCGGGCGTGAACCCCAGGCCTTCGTGGCCGGCGTCGGCACCGGAGGGACCGTGATGGGGGCCGGTCGCTACCTGCGATCGGTCTTCCCGTCAGTGCGGGTTCATCCGCTCGAGCCGTCGAATTCGCCCACGCTCACCACGGGCCACAAGGTCGGCAAGCACCGCATCCAGGGCATCTCCGACGAGTTCATCCCTCCCATCGTCGACCTGGCCGCCCTCGCACCCGTCGTGTCGGTGGACGACGGCGACGCCATCCTGATGGCGCAGCACCTAGCCTCCCAGCTCGGTATTGGCGTGGGCATCTCCTCGGGGGCCAATTTCCTTGGCGCGGTCAAGGTGCAGGACGCGCTCGGGCGGGACGCGGTGGTGGTCACCGTCTTCCCCGACGACAACAAGAAGTACCTGAGCACAGACCTGCTGCGCGACGAGCCGGTCAAAGACGGGTTCCTCTCGCCCGGCATCGAGCTGCTCGGCTTTGGCGCGCGCAAGCGGGTGTGTCACACGTGCTGCGACCCGGTCGACTGCGTGGCGGAGGGGGGCTGGACCGAGCCGGACATGATCCTGCCGCCCTGCCCCCGCCGTGCGCGATAGTGCGACGGACGACCCCTCAGGTCAGGAAGGTGTGGCTGAAGTCGAGGAACGCCTGGACGTCAGCAAAGGTGCTGGCGAGACCGACCGACACGCGGACGGCGCCGCTGCTCTTGCCGTCGATGCAGCGCCGGAACTCGTCGTAGGACATCCGCGAGCTGGAGCGGGCGAAGCAGGCCGACATCTCGCCCGAGGTCAGCCCGAGCGCAATCTCGCCGGCCCCCGGGTTGCAGAAGCAGCCGCCGCGGATCGAGATCCGTCGTTCGGCCGCGCGGCGCTCGATCACCTGGTGATCGACGAACAGCCCGTCGGCATCGTGGAAATTGAGGGCGACCGTTCCGCCGCGGTCGTCCTCGGGACCGATCGGCCCGTAGATCCTGACCAGGGGCCGGCCGGTGGAATGCCGTAGTGCTGCCAGCTGCTCGATGAGCCAGTGCACGAGCGCGGACACGCGCTGGTGAAGCCGCTCCATGCCGATGCCGTCCAGCAGGTCGAGTCCGAGTCCCACCGCCGGGATACCGATGAAGTTCAGCGTTCCGTCCTCAAAGGCCGCCGAGCCAGCCGCCAGGTAGTGCCGGTCGGCTCCGACCGACGCGACCGTGATGGTGCCGCCGGCAAACCACGGCCGTCGCAGCTTGGCGAGGGCGGCCTTACGGGCGAGCAGGGCTCCGACCCCGGTCGGGTAGCCGAACATCTTGTAGAAGGACAGCACGACGTAGTCCGGGTGCCAGCGTGAGAGATCCAGGCGGTTCGTCGGGACGAAGGCGGCGGCGTCGAGCAGGACGTCCCAACCGGCCTCCTGCGCCCGCCCGATCCACGCCAGCGAGTGCTGCGCGCCGGAGAAGTTCGACTGGGCCGGGTAGGCGAACAGCCCGGGGTAGCCGGCCGAGAGCGAGCCGACCTGCGCGGCGAGGGTGTCCTCGTTGAGGCGCAGGTCGGGCGGCACGACCGGGACATAGACCGTCTCGGCGCCGTGGGCCCGCGCGAACTCCCGGATGCCGTTCACCGAGTTGTGGTTGTCGAAGGTGAGCAGGAAACGGCCACCGGGCACGAAGGGGTAGGCCTCGGCCACCAGTTTCAGGGCATGGCTCGCATTGGCCGTGAAGGCCACGACGTACTCGTCGGGCGACGCGCGAAAGAACCGCAGGACGCGCGCGCGTGTCCCCTCGACCAGCGCCGTGGCGGCCTGCGAGGTTGGGCTCGCCGAGTGGGGATTGCCGAGGACCTCGGAGGTGAGCAGGGCGGCGTGGCGGCGGACCAGCGACTCGGCGTACAGCCCGGCGCCGGTGTAGTCGAGGTAGACGTGGCCGTGTGCGTCGAGCCTGGCGAAGTCGGCCGCCCGCAGGTCGTCGATCGCGCGCGTCTGCCCGTAGGAGGGATGGGCCCCGAGAAACCGGCGGTAGGCGTCGTCCAGCCCTGACACGTGTCGTTCCTCGGTCAGCGGGCCGCAGCCCGCGACGTGGCGATGGCATGGACACCGGCGACGGCGGCGTCGATGTCGGCCTCCGTGTTGAACGGCCCGATGCCGAAGCGGACCCCGCCGTGGACCTTGTCGGTGCCCAGCTGTTCGTGCACCAGTGGGGCGCAGTGCAGGCCGGTGCGGCACGCGATGTTGTGGTCGACGTCCAGGATCGTCCCCGTCTCGCCCGCCTCAAGCCCGTCGACATTGAACATCATCACGGCGATATGGTTCGTCAGGTCGTCCTGGCAGTGCATGGTGACGCCGGGGATCTGGCGGAGTCCGTCCACGAGGCGCCGCATCAGCCCCATCTCGTGGGCCTCGATCGCCGGGAGGCCCCGCCGCTGCAGCCATGTCACCCCGGCATGGAGGCCCGCGATGCCGACCACGTTCGGCGTGCCGTACTCCATCCGCCAGGGGTACTCGTCGAGGTGGGCCCGATGAGCCGACCGGACCCCGGTGCCGCCGGCGCGCGTGTGGCGGATCTCGACGTCCTCGCGGACGTACATGCCCCCTATCCCGGTCGGGCCGAGCAGCGACTTGTGCCCGGTGAAGCAGAGCACGTCGATGTTCATGGCCGCGACGTCGATTGGGATCTTGCCCGCGGTCTGCGACGCGTCCACGACCAGGCGGATGCCGCGATCCCGGCACAACCGGCCGATGTCGCCGACCGGTTGCACGGTCCCGATCACGTTCGACGCATGGTTGATGGCGACGACTTTCGTGTTCTTCCGGAACCGTGCGCCGATGGCCTCGGGGTCGACGAACCCGCGCCCGTCGAACGGGACGTGATCCACCTCCACGCCGTAGTCCCGCGCCAGGTGATAGAGCGGGCGGAGGATGGCGTTGTGCTCCACGGTGGTTGTGACGGCGTGGTCGCCCTCCCGCAGGAGCCCGAACAAGGCCAGGTTCAACGCGTCGGTGGAATTGTAGGAGAAGACCAGCCGGTTGGGATCTGTCCCGTTGAAGAACTGGCACAGCTGCTTCCGGGTGTCGTCCACCATCTGCCCGGTTTCCATGCACAGGTCGAAGCCCGAGCGCCCGGGATTCACGCCGTGCGTCCGGTAGAAGCTGTCCATGAACACGTAGGTCTCTTCGGGCTTGGGGAACGACGTCGCGGCATTGTCGAGATAGATGAGGTTCATGGCGCCTCACGGACAGGGGCGGCGCATTCTATCACGCGCTGTCTCTTCCATTCGACGCCTTCCGTCCGCGCCGCCCAACATCGCGTTTCGCGCACGGGGCGAGGATGCGCGGAGGCGGCGCGACGCGATCCAGGGCGCAGGCGCCCTCGTCGGCGACACTCCGGAAGCGTCGTGGGGAGGACGGCGAAGGCCAGCGTCCGGCGTTTACGTCGGGAGGTCCTGGAGGGGCCGCGGACTCCGACTCACTGCACTTTCGCGACCACGTACACGTAGCGGAGCGGCTCACTCCCCGTGTTAATCACGTCGTGCTCGGTGCCAGGCGGGCAGTAGGCGACGACGTAGGGCTTCAGCGTGAGCACCGGGCCGTTGGCAATGCGCATCTCGCCGGTGCCCGCGAGTACCACGATGGCCTCTTCGTAGTCGTCCGTGTTGTGGCGGCCGACCGCCTTCGACGGCAGGAGGACAACCGAGCCGGACCGCATGGCGACGGTCTCCGGCGGTCCTCCCAGGATCGTCCGGCCCGCGGTGCCGGACCGATCGAGTTCGACGGACATGGCCGTCGGTTTGACCTGGGACGCCCGCACGTGAACCGCCACCGCGACGCACCCCAGCGATCCGGCAACCAGTAGCCACGCCAACCGACGTGCGCGGGTATCCATCTGCCGTCCTCCTATCGGTCATTGTCAGCTGAGTTCCTCACACCCACGGCGGAGCGACCTGCGGCCCCTGAGGGAGGCCACTGGCGGCTCTTCGCGCCGGCAGCCCCGACTACGGGGCGTCGGCGATCCGGCGCGCCTCGGCGAAGACCTCGTCGAACATCGCCGGGGTCAGCCGCCCGGTATTCGTGTTCTGGCGGGACGGGTGGTACAAGGCGATCAGGGTCGGACAGCCAGGGGCCAATCGGTACACGAGCGCGTGCCCGAAGCGTGGTTTCGGGCGAACGGGCACGCCCCGGTCGCCGAGCAGGCGCAAACACGCGTCGAAGGCGATGTGCCCGAGCGCGACGATCACCCGGAGGTGTCCGAGCGCGTCCAGTTCGGCGGCGAGATAGGGGAGGCACCGGGCCATCTCCCCGGGCGACGGGCGGTTGTCGGGCGGCGCGCACCGCACGGCGGCGGCGATGTAGGCCCCCTCGAGCGCCAGGCCGTCGGACGCATGCACCGAAGTCGGCTGGTTGGCGAAGCCTGCGACGTGGAGGGCCCGCATCAGGAAGTCGCCGGAACTGTCACCCGTGAAGACCCGGCCGGTCCGGTTGCCCCCGTGGGCCGCCGGTGCCAGGCCGACGACGAGCAACCGCGCGGCCGGATCGCCCAACCCCGGTACGGGCCGGCCCCAGTAGGTCTCGTGGCGGTAGGCGCGCCGCTTCTCGCGGGCGACGCGGCGGCAGTACGCCCGCAGGCGGGGACACCGCTCGCACGTCACGATCTGCCGGGTGATGGCGGCCAGCGAGGTCGTGCGCATGCGGGCGGGTCGGGAGCTCACCCGATGAGCAGCGGATTCTCGAGCATCCGCTTGAGCGTCGCGAGGAACCGCGCGCCCTGCGCGCCGTCGGCGACGCGGTGATCGATCGAGACGGTCAGCTTCATCCGGCGCCCCACGCGCACCTGGCCGCCGTCGACGACGGGGACCTCGCGCACCGCGCCCACGGCGAGGATCGCCGCCTCGGGCGGGTTGATGATCGCCGAGAACTCCTCGATGCCCATCATGCCGAGGTTGGAAATCGAGAAGGTCGCGCCCGTGTACTCGTGCGGCTGGAGGCGCCGCAGCCGGGCGCGTTCGGCCAGCGCGCGCGCCTCGTCGGCGATCTCGGCCAGTGATTTCGTGTCGGCGTCGCGGAGGACGGGGGTGATGAGGCCGTCTTCGAGCGCGACCGCCATGCCCACGTGGACGCGGCCATAGCGCTTGACGTGGTCGCCGGCAAATGACGCGTTCATCTCCGGGTGGCGCTTCAGCGCGGAGGCGACGGCCTTGATGATCACGTCGTTGAGCGAGATGGGGTACTGCTCCTCGCGCAACGCCCGGTACGCCTCCCACAGCCGGTCCATGGCGACGTCGACCGTCAGGTAGAAGTGCGGCACGGGCGCCTTGCTCTGGACGAGGCGCTTGGCGATCGTCCGGCGCATCGACGACAGCTCGACCTCCTGGACCTCGCCGACAGGCGGCGGCGTGGCGGGGCCGGCAGTGGTCTGCCCGCGGGCGACAGCGGCTTCGATGTCGCGCTTGATGATCCGGCCCTGCGGGCCAGACCCCTGGAGCGCGTTCAGGTCTACGCCCGCCTCGGCCGCCATGCGCAGCGCGAGCGGCGAGGCCCGGAGCGCGCGGCTGCCCTCGGCGTCTCGCGGCGGAGGGGCCGGCACCGGCATCCGCGACGGGCCGACCGACGGCGGCCTGGGCGCGGGCCGCGGCACGGCGCGCGGCACCGGCGCGGAGGGCCGGGCGGGAGGCGCCTCCTCGTGCCCGGCCTCCGGGGCGGGCGCCGCCTCGAGCAGCGCCGAGATGTCCTCGCCCGGCGCACCAATCACGGCGATGAGCGCGCCGATCCGGACGGTCTGGCCGGGTTCCGCCACCAGCTTGCGGATGACGCCACTCGTATAGGCCTCCATCTCGACGGTGGCCTTGTCGGTCTCCACCTCGGCGAGCGTCTGGCCGGTCTCGATCTTGTCGCCTTCCTGCTTGAGCCAGCGGAGGATCTTGCCCTCCTCCATCGTGTCGCTCAGCTTCGGCATGACCACGCGGGAAGCCATAGGGATTGCCTCGTCGGTCGCTTGCTCAGTTCAGGTACAGCACGTCCTTCACGGCATGCACGACCCGCCCGGGGGACGGCATCGCCATGTGCTCCAGGTTCTTGGCGTAGGGCATCGGGACGTCGGCGCCCGTCACCCGCGTGACCGGCGCGTCGAGGTCGGAGAAGGCGTCCCGGTGGACCAGGTACGCCACCTGCGCCCCGAAGCCGCTGTGCTCCCAGCCCTCCTCGACCACCACGCACCGGTTCGTCTTCTGCACCGAGGCCAGGATGGGCCCTTGGTCGAGCGGCCGCAGCGTGCGCGGGTCGATCACCTCGCAGGAGATGCCCTCCTCGGCGAGCTGGTCGGCCGCCTTCAGGGCGACGGACACCATCTTCGACCACGCCACGATCGTGACGTCGCTGCCCTCGCGCTTGACGTCCGCGACGCCGATCGGCACGAGGTACTCGTCGTCCGGCACCTCGCCCTTCAATCCGTACAGCGTCTCGCCTTCGAAGAAGATGACCGGGTCGTCGTCCCGGACGGCCGACTTGAGGAGGCCCTTGGCGTCGTAGGGCGTCGACGGCGCAACGACCTTGAGGCCCGGGACGTGCGCGTACCAGGACTCGAGCGACTGCGAGTGCTGCGCGGCCAGCTGGTGGGCGGCCCCGCCAGGGCCGCGCACGACGATGGGGATCTTGAACTGGCCGCCGGACATGTACAGCATCTTCGCGGCGCCGTTGATGATCTGGTCCATTGCCAGCATCGAGAAGTTCCAGGTCATCATCTCGATGACCGGCCGCAACCCGACCATCGCGGCGCCGACGCCGACGCCGGCGAACCCCTCCTCGGTGATCGGCGTGTCGATGACCCGTCGCTCGCCGAACTCCTGGAGGAGGCCGCGGCTCACCTTGTAGGCGCCCTGGTAGATCCCGACTTCCTCCCCCATCAGGAGGACCTTGGGATCACGCCGCATTTCCTCGCGCAGCGCCTGGTTCAACGCGTCACGATAGGTAATGAGAGGCATAGTCGACGTCTGACCTCGCCCGGCTACTGCTGGCTCCGCGTGTAGGGGCCGTACGGCTGGCTGTACACATCCTCGTAGAGCGCGCTGGCCGGTGGCTCCGGGCTGGAGTCGGCGAACTCGACCGCGGCATCGACCACGGTCCGAACCTCGGCGTCAATCCGCGCGTACTCCGCCTGGTCGATCACCTGCCAGGCCTTGAGGCGCTCGAAGTACCGGCGGATGGGATCCTTCAGCTTCTGCTCCTCGACCTCTTCCTTGGTCCGGTAGTGGCCGTGCACCGGATCGGACATCGAGTGCCCCATGAACCGGTAGCAGCGGGCCTCGATGAGCGTCGGCAGGCTCTCGCGCCGCGCCAGGGCGACCGCCCGCCCGACCGCCTCGCGCACGGCGAGCACGTCCATCCCGTCGACCGTCTCGCTCGCCATGTCGTAGGCGCACGCGCGCTGCGCGACGTCGTAGATGGCCGAGGCGCGCTCGATCGCCGTGCCCATCCCGTACCGGTTGTTCTCGACGATGTAGACGCACGGGAGCTTCCAGAGCGCGGCCATGTTCAGCGACTCGTGGAAGGCGCCGATGTTGACGGCGGCCTCGCCGAAGAAGCACAGCGTCACCTGCGGCCGCGATTCGTACTTCATCGCGAAGGCGACGCCGGTGGCGAGCGGGATGTGCCCGCCCACGATCGCGTGGCCGCCGAGCACGCCGTGCTCCGCGTCGAACAGGTGCATCGAGCCGCCCTTGCCCCGCGACACGCCGGTGTCGCGGCCGAACAGCTCCGCCATCACGCGTCCCGGGTCGCTACCCTTGACGATGGCGTGCACGTGGTCGCGGTACGAGCAGAAGATGTAGTCGTCGGCCTGGAGCGTCGAGATCGCGCCGACCGCGACGGCCTCCTGGCCGATCCCGAGGTGGCAGAAGCCGCCGATCCGCTGCAGGGCGTACATCTCGGCGCAGCGCTCCTCGAACCGGCGGCCGAGGAGCATCTTCCGCAGCAGGTCGACCTGCGCGTCTTTCGACAGCGTCGTCGGGCGTTCCATCAGGCGTTGGTTGGCCATGTCGATTCGTCGTAGGCGTTGGCCTGTTCGTGGGCGTGGTAGGACGAGCGCACCAGCGGGCCGGATTCCACGTGCCCGAAGCCCAAACTGAGCGCCGTCGCCCGGAGCATCTCGAACTCCTCCGGGTGGTAGTAGCGCACGACCGGCAGGTGCGCGGCCGAGGGGCTCAGGTACTGGCCGATCGTGAGGATGCCGCAGCCGACGTCCCGGAGGTCGGCCAGCGTCGCGACGACCTCGTCCCACTCCTCGCCGAGGCCAACCATCAGCCCCGACTTGGTGGGGATGTGCGGCGCGTACGTCCGCGCGCGGTCCAGCAGCTCGAGCGTCCGCGCATAGCGGCCGCCCGGCCGGGCCATCCGGTACAGCCGCGGCACGGTTTCCGTGTTGTGGTTGAGGATGTCCGGGCCCGCGTCGAGCACGGCGTGGAGCGGCTCGGCCTTGCCCTGGAAGTCGGGGATGAGGACCTCGATCCGGCAGCCGGGCAGGCGGTCCCGGATGGCGCGCACCGTCTCGGCGAAGATCGACGCGCCCCCGTCGGAGAGGTCGTCGCGGTCCACCGAGGTGAGCACCACGTAGCGCAGGCCCATCCGACCGGCGGCGTCGGCGACCCGCTCCGGCTCTGCCGTGTCGAGGCCGGCCGGGCGCCCGTGCGCGACGGCACAGTAGCCGCACGCGCGCGTGCAGACGTCGCCGAGAATCATGAACGTGGCCGTGCCGTGGTGCCAGCACTCGCCGATGTTCGGGCAGTGCGCCTCCTCGCAGACGGTGTGGAGGCGGAGTTCGCCCATCAAGTGCTTCAGCCGGACGTAGGTCGGTGAGCCGGGGGCCTTGACCTTCAGCCACGAAGGCTTGCGCTCGGGGCGCCGCACGAGAACGAGCGGACTCTCCATGGACGTCAGCCTACCAGGGTGATCAACTTCGTATAATAACACGCGCGCTGAGCCGGCCCGGCCGTAGCCGGCTCCGGCCCGCGCCCGTGCTGCCAGAACGTTCGGTGTGCCGTCCCGTCTGGTTTTCCATGCCCGAGAAGAGGGTTGGCTTCGACATGGGGCGCCTTTTTCCTCAATAATGCTGCGGCCCTGCCGGGGCTGTCCCGCCCCCTGCAGGGCAGGCTGGCGGCGGGGACGTGTGAGGGAGACGACATGAACCGACAACCGCGTCTGGCGCTCCTCTGCGTCGTCGCGATCGCGCTGGTGGGGGCCGGTCTCGTGGCGTTCCTCGCTGCTCGGCGGGCCCTGCCCGACAACGGCGTGGCCTTCTACGTTGCGACCACCGGCAACGACGGCAACCCCGGCACCGCCGCGGCGCCCTTTGCCACCCTCGCCCGCGCCCAGCAGGCGCTGCGGACCCTGAGGCGGGAAGGACGACCGGCCCGCGTCTGGGTGCGCCAGGGCACGTACCGTCTCGGTCAGCCCCTGGTCTTGACCCCCGAGGATTCGGGGACCGTCTCGTCGCCCGTTGCGTTCTCGGCGTACCCCGGCGAGCAGGTCACGCTCAGCGGCAACCGCCTGCTCGACTGCCACTGGAGGCCCTTCAGAGACGGCATCCTGATGTGCGACCTGCCAGTGACGGACCGGGGCCGGTTGACCTTCACGCAGTTGTTCGTGAACGGCAAGCGCCAGACGCTGGCCCGCTATCCGAACAAGGACGAGTCCAGGCCGGGGCACAGCGGATACATCCACCCGCTCGGCCGAGTCCCGGACACGATGGTCGACCCCTTTGGGGGAGTGGACGACGACATGACGTTCTCCGGCGGGGCGCCGCGGGGAATCCTCTTTGATCCCGCGTCGTTCACTCCCCGGAAATGGGCCAGACCAGAGGAGGCGGTCATCCATGTCTTCCAGGCCTGGGAATGGGGCAGCCTCCAGTGGCGGATCAAGGGCATCGACTACCCCGCCCGGGCGATCTGGTTCGGGCGCGGCGGATTCCAGATGGGCGCCAAGTGGTTCGACGATCCCGCCATGGTCGACAAGGACTCCCGGTTCTTCGTCGAGAACGTGTTCGAGGAGCTCGACGCGCCTGGAGAGTGGTATCTGGACCAGGGGGCCGCCATCCTGTACTACAAGCCTGAACCGGGCATGGACATGGCCGGCGCGCTCGTCGAAGCCCCGGTGCTCGAAGACCTCATCCGCCTCGTCGGCTCGCAGCAGGCGCCCGTCCATCACATCACGATCGAGGGCTTTCACCTGACGGGAACCGCCTCCACGTTCCTGGACGACTACGAGGTGCCGTCCCTCGGCGACTGGGCCATCCACCGCGGCGGCACCGTCTTCCTCCAGGGCACGCGGATGTGCACGATCAAGCGCTGCTGGTTCGACGGGGTCGGCGGCAACGCGGTCTTCATCAGCCAGTACAACCGGAACGCCACCGTCACGGGATGCAAGTTCACCGACACCGGCGACAGCGCGGTCTGCCTGGTCGGGAACTACCTCCTCACCAACGGCAGCCAGCGCGCCTTCCCGTACGAGTGCACCGTGTCGAACAACCTGATCCACGACTGCGGGACGTTTGGGAAACAGGTGGCGGGCATCTACATCTCGCGGGCGAAGCGCATCACGGCAGCCCACAACACCATCTACAACATGCCGCGGGCAGGGATTTGCATCGGTGACGGCACCTGGGGCGGCCACCTGATCGAGTTCAACCACATCCACGACACGGTCCGCGAGACCGGCGACCACGGGCCGTTCAATGCCTGGGGGCGGGACCGGTACCTGGAGCCTGACCCAGTCTCATTCCGCGTACAGCCGGAGCCGGAGCCTCGAGGCCGGGGACGTCCGCGTGGACGCGATGGAGCCCGTGGTGGTGCGCAACAATTTCTTCGAGGAGCGTTCGGGGTGGGGGCTCGATCTGGACGACGGGGCCTCCAACTACGAAATCTACAACAACATCTCAAAGGGCGTCAGCATCAAGCTTCGCGAAGGGGCCTACCGCACCGTCTACAACAACATCTGGGTCGACAGCACCGTGGCGCCCTGCTTCCACGTGGGCAACGAAGACAACCACGATCGATACGTCCGGAATATCACCGTCATGGCCCGCGACGACGTCTACTCCGTCATCGCGCCGCCGGCGCGGGGCCCGTGGCTCGAGGAGGTCGACCACAACTGTCTGTTCAGCAAGTCCGGCACCTTCACGGCCCGGATCAGCCAGCTGCGGGGCGAGAACGGCCCCGAGGGCGGGTCCCGCCGCGTCGATTTCGAGACGTGGCAGTCGCTCGGGTTCGACCGGCATTCCCTCGTCGCCGACCCCCTGTTCGTCGACGAGGCGAGGAACGACTACCGGGTGCGACCCGATTCGCCTGCCCTGCGGCTTGGGTTCAAGAACTTCGAGATGGGGCTGTGGGGCATCACGGCGGAGTTCCCGGCAGCCTGGCGCGACACGGCGTCGGGCCACCAGAAATGAGGATGTCGATGAGGAACCTTTGCGTGGCCTGTCTGCTCCTGGTTGGGTCGCTCGGCGTGGCCGCGTGTGCCGCCCAGCCGGTCAAACGCGTCGGGATGGTCATTGGGGTCAGGCCGGAGCGGCTCTCGGCCTACCGATCCCTGCACGCGGACTCCAATCCGGGTGTTCGCGATCTGCTCTCGAAGTACCACATGAGGAACTTCTCCATCTATCTGCGGCAACTCGACGATGGGAAGTGCTACCTGTTCGGCTACTACGAGTACACCGGAGCCGACTACGCGGGCGACATGACCAGGTTGGCCGCTGAACCCCGCAACAAGGCGTGGCTGGCGGTGACCGACCCGATGCAGATCCCGCTCCCCGGGCAGACGGGTTGGGCACCCATGGAGGAGCTCTACCACCTCAAGTAGCGACGGGGCGGGCGGGGGCCAAGCAGACAATCTCGGCGAGCGCCGGCTGGTCGGCCGGCGGGGACTCGGCTGCTGCTGTCGGTCCGCCGGGACCGGGCACGGTCGGCCCCCGCATCGGTTGGCCTCCTCGATTCGCCTTCCGGACCCATCCGTTGCGGGTTGTGACCTTGGGGCTGGCGGGCGACCAGGTGGTGTCAACCCCTGATCGACGCGGCGTGAACCCGCAGTCGTCCTGCCGCCCGCCTGGCTGAGGAACCGACAGTGGTCCGCGAAGGGCTGTGGCACAATGGGACCGCGCCGGCCAACGGCGCGGAGGAGGGGCGATGGCGAGCGTGGCAGCGACGTGGCTCGGACACGGGACCTTCCTGATCGAGATCGCGGGACGGCGGATCCTCGCGGACCCGTTCCTCGAGGGGAATCCCGCGTGCCCCCCCGCATGGAAGCACGGGGGGTGGCAGAAGTTGTTGGGCCACCTCGACCTGATCCTGGTGACGCACGGGCACGCGGACCACTGCGCCGATGCGCTGCCGGTGGCCAAGGCGACTGGCGCGACGGTCGTCTCCGTCTACGAGATTTGCGCGTGGCTCCAGGCGAAGGGCGCCCCCGCGGTCAGTGGCATGAACAAGGGCGGGACGCAGGAGATCGCTGGCCTGCTCGTCAGCCATGTCCACGCCGACCACAGCAGCACGATCGAGGAGGGCGGGCAGATTGTCGCCCTGGGTGAGCCGGGCGGGTTCGTCGTCGGCGAGCGGGGCGGCCCCGCCTTCTACTTCGCGGGCGACACGGCCCTGTTCGGTGACATGGCCCTCATTCGAGACCTGTACCATCCGACGCTGGCCTTTCTCCCGATCGGCGACCACTTCACGATGGGACCGACGGCGGCCGCCAAGGCCTGCGACCTGCTGGGGGTCAAACACGTCGTGCCGATGCACTACGGGACGTTCCCCGTGCTGACCGGCACGCCCTCCGCGCTCCGGGCGCTCGTCGAGCCGAAGGGCGTGGTCGTCACCGAGCTGTCTCCCGGCGAGCGGGCCGTGCTTCCTCTCTGAGGCTGGACCAGCGTCGGGCCCCGCCGCTGTCGACCCCCTCTCACGCCGCCCCTCGGTGACCTCCGAGCCTTTCCTGGGCCTGGCGTCTCCCCGGGTGGTGCCCCGTTCATGGTCGTCGCGAAGCCCGTCAACGACTCGGGGCGCGGAGGCCGAGACCTGCGCGTGACGGTGCGGTCGCGAGGCCGGCCCGTTCCGCGCGCGCCGTCTCGGATACAATCCCCACGAGCAGAGGAGGCGAAGGCCATGATCCTCGGACGTCCTGCGCTTGTCGTCGGGCTGTTGGTCGCACTTCTTGCGTCGCCGGCCGCGGCCCAGTCCAAGGATGCCGCGGGTAGCAAGGACCCCTCTTTCGTGTCCCGGTACCCGGCTCGACCATCGAGCAGTACACGACGAGAGAGTTCGACGAGTTCAATCTCCCAATCGGCCCGGTCACCTCGCAGGGGACGCCCAAGATGCTCCGCCTCGAGGGCCGGATCACGCGGATCGACTACGCCAACCCGCAGGGGCGATCGGCCCTGGAGATCTTTCGCAACTACGAGACGGCCCTGACGCGGGCCGGGTTCGAAACCGTCTTCACCTGCAGCGGTGATCAGTGCGGGCTCGCCAGGTTTCACATCACCCCGGACTGGGCCCTCACCTGGTACGGCGCGGGCTACTACCAGTTCTCCGGCAAGCTGGCGCGCCCCTCGGGCGCGCTCTACGTGAGCGTGCTCGTCGGCGGGGGGCACACCGCCCTCGACATCGTCGAGACGAAGGGCATGGAGGGCGACCGCGTCGCGGTCAACATGGCCGCGCTCAAGGGCGATCTCGCCAAAGCCGGCCACGCGGCCGTCTACGGCATCTACTTCGACACCGGCAAGGCGGACGTCAAACCGGAGTCGACGCCCGCCCTCCAGCAGATCGCCCGGCTCCTGCAGGACGCCCCCACGCTCAAGTTGTATATCGTGGGCCACACCGACAGCGTCGGCGAGTTCGAGGCGAACATGGACCTCTCGCGCCGCCGGGCCGAGGCCGTCCTCCGGGTGCTGACCTCCAGCCACGGCGTTTCCGCCGAGCGCCTCAAGGCCTACGGCGCCGGCCCGCTCGCGCCGGTGGCCTCGAACCGCGACGAAGAGGGCCGCGCGAAGAATCGGCGCGTGGAGTTGGTCGAGCGCTGAGAAGACCGCTGGGCCGCCCGGCCCTTCCCCCGGGGCCGAGCCCAGGAGGGTGTGACGGGCAGAAGAGGTGTCGGGGCCCGCCGTGCGCCAAACCACGGCGGGGGAAAGGACCACACGGATGAAGGGCATGACTCGTGTGCGTGCGATCGCGATGGTTGTCATCCTGCTCGCGACGGGGGCGGCGCTCGTGGCCCAGGACAAGCCCGCCGTGACGCTGGTGCGGGCGGGCCGGTTCGTGGACGTCGTCGCGGGGACGGTCCGGACCGGTGTGGACGTGCTCATCGAAGGGAACCTGGTCCGGGACGTCGGTCCCAACCTCGCGGCGCCCCCGGGCGCCAAGGTCATCGACCTGCGTGGACGGACGGTATTGCCGGGCCTGATCGACTGCCACACGCACGTGGTTTCTCAGCCCGAGAACTACTACGCGGACGCGTTCCGGAAGTCCCCGATCGACATCGCCGTCACGGCCCATGTCTACGCGCGCCGGACGCTCGAGGCCGGCTTCACGACCATCCGTGAGGCGGGAGCTCCGGAGTTCATCGACATCGCGTTACGCAACGCCATCAACGCCGGCAAGGTCGTTGGCCCGCGGATGCTCGTGCCGGGGCTGCCGATTACCGCGACCGGCGGCCACGGCGATCTGGTCGGCTTCTCGCCCTACCTCTCCTTCCACCAGTTCAGCGGCGTGGCCGACGGCGTGGACGCCATCCGGAAGCAGGTCCGCGTCAACATCAAGAACGGCGCCGACCAGATCAAGATCCTGGCGACGGCCGGCGTCCTGTCGGAGGAGGAGTCGGTCGGGGCTCCGCAGTACAGCTTCGAGGAGATGAAGGCGGCCGTGGACGAGGCGGCCATGTGGGGACGCAAGGTGATGGCCCACGCGCACGGCACGGAGGGCATCAAACGGGCCATCCGGGCGGGCGTCGTGTCGATCGAACACGGCAGCCTGCTCGATGCCGAGGCCATCGCGATGATGAAGGAGCGGGGCACCTGGCTCGTGGCCGACATCTACAACGACGAGTTCATCCTCTCGCAGTACACGCGCCTGGGATTCCCGGCCTCCACCATCGAGAAGGAGAAGAAGGTGGGGCAGGCGCAGCGCGAGAGCTTCCGCGCCGCGGTGGCCGCCGGCGTGAAGATCGCCTTCGGCACCGACGCGGGCGTCTACCCGCACGGGTGGAACGCGAAGCAGTTCGCCTACATGGTGAAGTGGGGCCAGACGCCCATGCAGGCGATCCAGTCGGCGACGATCCGGGCGGCCGATCTCATCGGTCTCGGTGAGAAGGTCGGGGCCGTCGCGCCCGGCCGGTTTGCCGACCTGATCGCGGTCGACGGCGATCCGACGCAGGACGTGACGATCCTCGAGCACGTCGGCTTCGTGATGAAGGACGGCGTCGTCATCGTGCAGAAGTAGTCGCAACGCGGGCCGACGGCCTGGCGGGACCGGGTCGACCGGGGCGCTCGACGCGCCGCGGCGAACGGGATCCGGCCAGGCCGTTGCCGTCAGTGCTCGGTCTCGAGCGCGACCTTCCGGTACTCGTCGACGAAGAGCGTCATCGGCTGCGCCATCCGGTCGCGGTAGAGGCCGACCTTGAAGTAGAAGCGCGCATCCGGCGGGTAGTCGCGCGAAACGGGGTACGCCGTCATACCCCGATGGTCGACGAGCAAGGTGTCGCCCAGCCACGCCCGGATCTGCCCGCGTCTCCGCGAGAACCGGAGATCGAATCGGAAGTCCAGCCAGCGGTCCCGCACCTCGTCGCGCGTCTGGTAGAGCGTGTCTCGTTGGTGGGCCGCGACCTGCTTGGCGATCGAGAGCGTCCCGTCTTCGAACCGGAGCGCGAGCACCGGGTTGTCGGGTGTGCAGCTCGCCGACGGGCAGTCCTGCTTCCACTGGGCGAGGACGAGCCGGGTCGGCGTGACCGGGAAGTCCGGCGGCAGACGCAGGCTGAACGAATACCGGTGCCCCGAGTCCTCCGCGGACCACAGCGGCCTGGCCTCCTCCAGTTCCGCGCGTTCCAGGATGGTGCCGCGTTCGCCGGGGATCTGGTCGCCGGGCCGGAGGGTGATACGGACCGCGCGGCTGCCCGCCCTGACGACCGACGATTGAATCTGGACCGCGCCGGGCAGAGCCTTTCGGGTGTTCCAGTACCTCGAGAGGTCCGGTGTGTCGAAACCGTCGGACACGGCCGTTTCGTGGCGGCAGGCGCCGGCCGCCAGACAGACCGCCGCGCAGATCACCCACCTTCGCGGCGCTCCGCGCATCGTCCGGCTCACGGCCGTTTTCGGGTGAGCGTCACCCGTGCGAACGGCTGGAGCGTGCCGCCCGCCTCGCCGTCCATCACCCACTGCCATGTGTCGGAGGTGGGGCTGTATCTGAACGTCGTGTGGAAATGGCTGTGGTCGGGGGCCTCGAACAGGAAGGTGATCTCGCTCGCGCCTGGCGTGCCGTGCCCGATGGCTTGGCCCGTCAGGCCACCGCCCCCGGTCGTGTCGAGCCACAGGCAGGCGTAGTGGCTCGAGGGATCGTCCCGGCCGATGAAGACGATGGCCTCGTACGCCGGCCGTCCCTGTCCGTCCCTCTCGCGCGACACCTCGTGGAGGCGGACGTACTGACGGTTGAGCACCCACTCGGCGGTCACGTCGTGGGTCGTCGGCTTGCCGTCGATCGTGCCCCGCAGCACCCAGGCGCCACTCAGGTGATCGAGCAGGGGAGCCGGCAACGGCTGCGCCTGTGCTTGCATCGACAGCGGGAGGAGCAGGAGGGCAACGGCGGAAAGCGTTCGCATCATAGGTCGATGGCTCCGTAGGGTCGTCCGACACGTCGAGTGGCCGACGGCGAACGCCTTGGCTCAAGAGCGGTGGCGGGCAACGTAGTCTCGGAACGCCCGCAGGCGGTTTCTCCGGAGTTGCCCGTTCCCGGACCGACGCCAGGGACGAGCGCAGGATCCCCGGCCGACGCAGTCCGCGCTGGCGCCCGGCCCGGGGCGCGCGTTCCGTCGGTCGGCTGCCGAGGCGCCTGCCGGGCGGCGACCTCCCTTAGGTCGATCGCGATGACGAGCGTGCCCGGCTCCAGCCGGGTCAACGTCGGATCCGGGTACGGCGAACAGAGCATGACCGAGGCAATGGTGACGCCGTCCTTGACGATGGGGGCGCGAACGACCGAGGGACCGTGCCCGGAGTAGAGCCGCGCCACGCGCGACCGGTCGTACGGGCCGGCGGTGCCGAAGGCGTCGAGCGCGTCGAGCGTCTGCGCCACCCAGGCTCCCCGCGGACTGTCGACCCGGGCCGACGGGCTCATGGCCGCCCTGACCAGCCGCGTCGCCTCACCGATTCCCTGGGGCAGGACGGTCGCCTGGTACACGCCGGCCGGGGCGTGGCGCGGCGTGAACAGCCCGGCGAGCAGCGGGGCGGGGCGGCCGGGGACGGCGAGCGGTCCCGCCGGATCGTTCTGGCCCCTCGCCAGGAGGCGCGGGTCGGTCAGCGCCAAGCCCAGGAGCAGCAAACCGGACCACGCCAGGCCGCTTGACACGCCCGGGCCCCGGGCGTAGTGTTTGAATAACGAAACAGCATTCCACATAGTGGACACGCTGACCTTGGCAGACTCGCCTCCCGAGACTCGCGCGTGGCACGCCACGTCGGTGGACAAGGCGTTTGACGTGTGCGAGGTCCTGTCGCACGAGCCCGGAGGGATGAGTTTATCCGACCTGGCCCGCGAGCTGAAACAGCCGCGGCCGTCGGTGCACCGCCTGCTGACCGTGCTGCGGCGGCGTGGCTACGTCCGGCAGGACGAGGAGTCCCAGCGGTACAGCCTCGGCGTGACGCTGCTCGATTTGTGTTTCCGGCTGCTGGGCCGCTCCGAGCTCCGGTTGCACGCCTACCCGGTGCTCCGCGACTACGCGGCGCATTCGGGGCACCACACGTTCCTGGCCGTGCCGTCGGCCGGCGAGGTCACCTACATCTGGCGTGCGGGTCCGGAGGAGGTCGCCATGCGGACGGTGTACGGCAAGGAGATGCCGGCCCACTGCGCACTCTACTTCGACTCCGAGCAGGCCTCGCGGCGATTGAGCTGCTTGAGGCTGGCCGAGCCGCGGGACGTGTCGAGGAGCGACCAGATCCTGCGCCATCTGGGCCCGGATCGCCCGTCGGCCCAGCGGCTCTTCTGCACCTGCGCCCCGGTGTTCGACTACACGGGGCGCGAGGTGGCGCGTGTCGGGGTGTTCGGCCACGGGCCGGACGACCGGCCGATCACCGGCGTGCACAACCGCGGCGCCTGGGAGCTGGCGCGGCACATCTCCATGCGGCTCGGCAACCTTTCGGCCCTGGCGATGGGCGTGGCGTAACACACCCGGGGAGGCGACGGCCGGCCCCGAGCGGAGGAACGATGGCGTACATCATTTGCGAACCGTGCATCGGGACCAAGGACACTGCCTGCGTGGACGTGTGCCCGGTCGACTGCATTCACCCGAGGAAGAACGAGGACGACTTCGCGACGGCGGAACTGCTCTACATCCATCCCGACGAGTGCATCGATTGCGGCGCCTGCGTGCCCGCCTGCCCCGTCGAGGCAATCTTCGCGCTCGACGAGGTTCCGGAGAAGTGGCGGCACTTCATCGCCGTCAACGCGGAGCACTACCAGAAGTAGGGCCGCCCGGCCCGTGCGGGCGGATGGGGCCCCCGGCCATCCGTGGAGGACTCGATGGGTCTGATCGATCATCGATTCGGCGACAACGTCATCACCACCAACCTGGACGCCGTGCTGAACTGGGCGCGCCAGTCCTCGCTCTGGCCGATGGGCTTCGGCCTGGCCTGCTGCGCGATTGAGATGATGGCGACCGGCGGGCCCCGGTTCGACATCGCGCGCTTCGGTGCCGAGGTCTTCCGCGCGTCCCCCCGTCAGGCGGACCTGATGATCGTGGCCGGGACGGTGACCAAGAAGATGGCGCCCGTGCTCCGGCGGCTGTACGACCAGATGCCCGAGCCGAAGTGGGTCATTTCGATGGGCAGCTGCTCGAACGCCGGCGGCCCGTTCCCGACCTACAGCGTCCTGCAGGGCGTGGACAAGGTCGTGCCCGTCGACGTCTACGTGTCGGGGTGCCCGCCGCGTCCGGAGGCGCTGCTCTACGGGCTGATGCGGCTGCAGGACAAGATCCGCAAGGAAGGCACGGTCCTGCGCAAGGAGCGCGTGATCAAGGCCGGCCAGACCGAGCCGATCCTGGTGGAAGGGTAGGGCCATGATCGATCTGCTTCGCAAGATCTTCCTGATCGACCTGCTCAAGGGACTGTGGGTCACGCTCACCTACACCCCGCAGCCGGCCTTCACCTTTCAGTACCCGCTCGAGCGCCGGCCGACCGCGCCACGCTTCCGTGGCGTGCTCAGGCTCCAGCTAGAGCCGGGTACGGGTGCCCAGACGTGCATCGTCTGCGACCAATGTGCCAAGGCGTGCCCGGACGATCTGATCTCGCTCGGCGGTCACCGCGAGCCGGGCCAGAAGCTGAAGGCCCTCGACTACTTCGACTTCAACCTGTCGCGCTGCAGCTTCTGCGGCTTGTGCGCCGAGGTGTGCCCGACCAAGCCGATCAAGGCGCTCATCATGAGCGAGGACTACGAGTTGGGGACCTACAGCCGCGAGGCGCAGATCCTGCGCGTCGACCAGATGTACGACGGCGTGCCCATCACGTCCTACATGCACTAGTGGGCTGTTACCACTGAATCAGTAGTGCTATAATCTAGCGCCATATGGCGCTGACACTGACAAGTGACGAACGGACGGAATTGGAGCGACGGACGCGTGGACGGAAGCTCCGTGCCGAAGACGTCCGTCGCGCGCAGGTGATTCTGATGTTGGCGGACGGCCTGTCGTTCAGCACGATCACGGCGGCCACGGGGTGTTACCCGGACTACATCAACCGCTGGCGCCAGCGGTTCGAGGACGAGCGCCTGACTGGCCTCGAGGCGAAGTATCGCGGCCAGCCGGCGACGGTCCGTACGCCGGCCATGGAAGCCCGCATTCTGGCCAAGACTCGGCAGGCGCCGCCGGATGGCAGCACGCACTGGAGCACCCGGAAGCTGGGCAAGGTGCTCGGCGTCAGTCATGTGTTGGTGGCTCGCGTCTGGCGACGGGCCGGGATTCAGCCGCACCGGCTCGAGCGCTACATGCTGTCGGATGACCCGGCGTTTGAAGAGAAGGCCGCCGACATCATTGGGCTGTACCTGAATCCGCCGCAGCACGCGGCCGTCTTCGCCGTCGACGAGAAGACGGCGATTCAGGCGCTGGATCGGTTGGATCCCGTCCTGCCGTTGTCGCCTGGCCGTGCCGAACGTCACGGGTTCGAGTACTACCGTCATGGCACCTTGTCGCTTTACGCGGCGTTGAACACGCGGACGGGCGAGATCATCGGCCAGACGGCCGCTCGGCACACGAGTCAGGCGTTCGTGGACTTCTTGACCGATGTCGTCGCGACGCAACCCAAGGGCCGAGAGATTCACGTGATCGTTGATAACCTGTCCGCGCACAAGACCCAGTTGGTCCAGGGCTTCCTCGACGATCACGCCGGTGTCCACTTGCACTTCACGCCGACGTATTCGTCGTGGCTCAATCAAGTGGAACTCTGGTTTGGCAAGATCGAGCGCGACCTGCTCGCGCGCGGCATCTTCACCTCGGTGCCCGACTTGGCGCGCAAGATCCGGCGCTACATCACCCGGTACAACAAAGACCCGAAACCGATTCGCTGGACCTACCGTGACCCGACGCACCGAATAACTACTGATTCAGCTGATACAGTCCACTAGGGGCCGGCGGAACGCCGGCCCAAACGGGGGGCGCCCGGGGCGATGCCTCCCGCGAGGTCCTGCGTCAAGGGTCGTCCGCCCCCGCCGCCCGGTCGTTTGTCGGCAGCTGGGAACAGGGAGGTGCCCCCAATGCTCACGCGTTTCCCGCTGGCGCTCGTGTGCGTGGTTGCCTTGTCGCTCGGCACGCTGGCCTCCGGCGTCAAGCCGAGCCGCGCCGTCGCGGCCGCCCAGGTCCAGGTCGCGGACATCCTCTACAACGCGGCCGACTACCGCTCCGCGCTCCGCCTCTACCTGAGCGCCACCGAGTGTGACGACCGCGGCGTGCGGGACCTTGCCCGCGCGAAGGCGGTGCGGACAGCCCTGCGCATGGCCGAGTTCGGGGTGGCGGCCACGCAGTTCGCGTCGCTCCCGGCCGAGGGCAGCCGGGACCCGGCCATGGTCGCGCTGGCCGGCGACACGCTCTGGGCGTCCGGGCGGTTCGACGAGGCCGAGCACGCCTACCGGGACGCGGTCGCGATCGATCCGGGCAACGCCCGGGCCCGGCACGGGCTGGCCAAGGCGTACGCGTCCCGCTACCAGCACGAACGCGCGCTCGA
Source organism: uncultured Acidobacteriota bacterium (assembly GCA_963701315.1). GTDB lineage: Bacteria > Acidobacteriota > Vicinamibacteria > Vicinamibacterales > Fen-181 > FEN-299. Next base: position 834,805 of record OY969603.1, read on the forward strand.
CGAAGCGCTCGCTGCACTGCGCCTGGCGCCCGACGATCCGGACCTGCTGCACACGCTCGGCTCGATCTACGAACGGATGCACCGCTACGCGGACGCCGCCGCGGCCTACACGACCTACCTCGGTCACCTCCGCACGCGCGACGAGGTCGAGAAGGCGCGCTGGGCGCACGCGCACGTCGACTTCCTCCGCTCCTTTGCGGGCACGGTGCCCTACGCGACGACCTGGCGGGGCAACGTGCGCCGGCACGTCATGGATTTCCGCCTGGTCGACGGCAAGGTGATGATCAAGGCGAAGGTCAACGGCAAGGCGTTCGACTTCGCGCTGGACACGGGCGCCGAGCACATCCTGCTGACGGAGGCCACGGCGCGCCGGCTTCACCTCGTGCCGTTCTCCGAGACGACGACGGCCGGCGTGGGCATGCATGGCCTGCGCGGCCTGCAGGTGGCCAAGCTGGAGTCGGTGCAGGTCGGCCCGCTGACGGTGCGGAACGTCCCCTGCCTGATCAAGTCGCCCGTGATGCGAGGCCTGCCGACCGACCAGCTGGAGGGCCTCTCGCCGCTCGACCTGGGCTTGTCGATGTCGGTGGACTACCGGAACCACCGCCTGACGCTGGGGGAGTTGCCGCCCGAGGACCGCGCCGGCGGGCGGGAGTTGCCGCTGCGCGTGGACCGGCTGGCGACGGTGACGGGTGATGTCGACGGGACCCCGGTCAGCTTCATCGTGGATACGGGCGGGGAGGGGATCTCGCTCAACACGAGCATGGCGCGCACCCTCTTCACGCCGATGGACCGCTACCGCGTCCGTCTCCGCGTGTACGGGGCATCCGGTCTCGACCCCGAGGCCTACCTCCTCCCCGGCGTCAACCTCTCGTTCGGCAGCCTGACGCTTCCTAACGAGCCCGTCGTCGTCCTCGACCTGCGGGCGCCCAGCATCCTGCTCGGCTACGAAGTCGGCGGCATCGTCGGCTACCGTTTCCTCAGCCACTACCGCGTCGACTTCGACCTCCCGCACGGCGTGCTGCGCTTACGAGACCTCTGACGCGCGGTGCTCGACGGCCCCCGATTCGCCGAGGCCCGGACTACAATGGGCAGGACCGTCATGCCGCACTGCCTGTTCGCGTCGGACTTGCACGGGCGCACGGAGCGCTTTGACGCGCTGTTCCGGGTGATCGCGGCCGAGCGGCCGGCCGCCGTCTTCCTGGGCGGCGACCTGCTGCCGTCCGGCTTCGGCCTGGCCTCCGCCGTCGGGGCGGGCCCGCCGGCGTTCATCGACGCGTTCCTCGCCCCGGCGTTCGCGTGTCTCCGCGCCTCGCTCCGCGACGCCGCGCCGGAGGTGTTCGTCATCCTCGGCAACGACGACCTCAGGGTTGAAGAGTCCGCCATGCGCGAGGCCGAGGGCCGAGGCCTCTGGCACTACGTGCACGGGCGGCGCGTGGAATGGGCGGGGTACACGATCTGCGGCTATGCCTGCGTGCCGCCGACGCCGTTCCGCCTGAAGGACTGGGAGCGCTACGACGTGTCGCGGTACGTCGATCCGGGCTGCAGCCCGCCCGACGAGGGCTGGCACTCCGTGGCCTTCGACGCGCGTGAGGCCCGCTACGGTACGATCGCCCAGGATCTCGCCGCCCTGGCGGGTCCCTCTCCGCTCGACCGCGCGATCATGCTGTTCCACGGCCCGCCGTACCGGACCGCGCTCGACCGCGCCGCGCTCGATGGCCGCATGGTCGACCACGCGCCGCTGGACGTGCACGTGGGGAGCATCGCCATCCGGCGCTTCATCGCCGATCGCCAGCCCCGGGTGACCCTCCACGGCCACGTGCACGAGTCAGCCCGGCTGACCGGCGCCTGGCGCGAGCGGATCGGCCGCACCCATGCCTTCAGTGCCGCACACGACGGCGCGGAACTGGCCCTCGTGCGCTTCGATCCGGAGGAGCCGGGCCAGGCGACCCGGGAGCTGCTCTCGCCGTCGCGACGCCCGGGCGTCAGGCCGGCGGCGTCTTGAGGGGCAGGGCCCGGGCCGGATCGGTGATGGCGCCGATCTTCGATGCGAAGCTCGAACGATTCGCGAAGTCGGCGTCGGTGACGAACTTCACGTCCAGCAGACCCTCGGTGCGGTACCCGGTGCGCAGGTAGTTCATCTGCGCGAGGCACAGGCTCCAGGCCTCGAGCCATGTCGCGAGCAGCCGCTCCTTGGCCTCCTCGCCGGTCGTGTGCACGATGAGGTCGATGTCGCTGCCCGGGCCGGCCGTGGCGTTCTTCGTGCTGCCGAAGACGTACATCGCCTTGACGCCGAACCGCGCCGGATCCAGTTCCAAGGCGATGTGCTCGGCCATGCGCAGGCGCCACCGCCAGTGGTCCTCGGTGAGCGCGTGGAGCTCCTGGCGCCGCTCCGCGGCCGGCCCTGGCGGGTGACTCGGCAGGGCGAAGTAGGCCACCGCCTCGTCGAGATCCGCGTTCATGAGGACTTGGAGGACCTGGCCTTCGGTCACCTTCGGGACATCGATGACGCGCACGACGTCCGCCAGGTACGTGGTACTCGGGCACGAGGTCCGCCAGCAGGTTGGGGGCCCGCCGGAGGAACAGGTCGTTGAGCCGCTGGCCCTCCTCGCCGGGGAACAGGGGGAGGTAGCGGATGCCGGCCTCGACCAGGTCCTGGAAGAAGTGCGTACCGAACGACAGGTCCGGGACGTAGTTGCCCTTCTTGGCGGCGATCTCCATCAGCACGGCGGTGTTGTTGATGTCCGAGTAGGTGACGCTCACGCCCAGCTTGATATCGCCGCGACTGCCCCAGCGGCCCGGGCCCATCAGGATGAACTGGCGCTTCGGCAGCAGTTTGTTCAGCCGGCCGACCGCCCGGCCGACGTTCTTCAGGTCGGTGAGCTTCTCGAGGCGGTCGTACTGCTCCGGGTCCACGAAGACGATGTGCGTGACGTCGGGCACGCGCCCGTTCGAGACGTACTTGTTGGCGGCGAACACGATGCGCTCGGGCGGCAGGTCGCGCGGGATGGCCGAGGGCACGGCGTCCCGGGAGAAACTCTGGGGCCGGCACTGCAGCAGGTACAGCTCGTGGCCGTCCGACGCGAACTCGACGTCCACCGGCGATCCCATCTTCTCGCGCAGCAGCTTTAGCAGCGCCCGCATGCGCGGGATGAACGAGGTGCTGGTGATGAGCCCGTCGAAGGTGACGATGGCGCGCGACTCGGCCGGGTCCCACCCGAACCCGATCGGCCGGTGGAGCCCCTCGCCGTCGACCGTCGAGGCGATCAGGTTCAGCGCGGGGTACTCGCGGCCGTACTCGGAGAACAGGTCGGCCGCGGCGACCGTCTCGAAGCGGCGTGTCTGGAGGTTGATGACGTCCACCCGGCGCGGCGCGTAGCGGATGATCTCGTCCTGGGTGACGTTGACCCGCAATCCGGGCTGTCCCGGGGCGACGAGGATGGGGTAGTCATCGCCCACCCGGTCCACGGCGCGCGTGCCGAGGCCGGGGACGATGCGCAGGAGGCCGTCGTCGCGCTTGATCCGCGGGGACCACCGGAACTCGTTGTTGCTGAACGCGACGCCCGCGAACGCCGGCAGAAAGTACGGGCCCACCTTCGAGCCCACCACCTCCTGGATCATCACGCCCATCTCCTCGTGGAGGTCCAGAAGGTTGCGCTCGGCGCGGTACTCGATCGGGTCCGGGCCGAACAGCGACGCGTACACCTCGGCGATCGCGTCCGTCAGGGCGTTCAGCCGCTCGGTCTTCGTGCCGAGATTCGAGAGGAACAGGCTCTTGTACTTGCCGGAGAAGGCCGCGCCCATGCGGTCCTCGAGCAGGCTCGAGCTGCGGACGATGAGGGGCCGTCCCTCGAGGTCGTCGAGCGCCAACGAGAGGCCCTTGAGGATCTCCGGCGCGAACCGCGAGTTCTTGAACACCTGCACGAGGTGCGGGTACTCGCGCCGGATCTGCTCGATCTCGAGGTACTTCCGGTTGTAGACGTCCTCGAGCTGGTTGTACTCCACGAAGCTCATCAGGCCGTCCGAGGCGATGAACCACGTCTTGGGGACGCGGATGCCGGAGAGCTGGTCGGAGTACTCGCCGCTCTTGCGGACAATCTGGGACGCGAGCAGCATCCCGGCGCTCTTCCCGCCCAGTTTCCCGTGGCTCGCGGGCGGGCTGATGATGTGCGTGACGAGATCGTGGAAGTCGCTGATCTCGAGGTAGTTCTTGGCGATGTTGATGAACTCGACGTCCTCCGTGAAGAAGCGGCGCGACAGCGACACGCGCAGGCCGATCTGGACGGCCCGCGACAAATCCTCGTCATGGACGTCAAGCTGGTGGTAGCGCTCGAGTGCCTGGCCGATGTCGGTGAGCGAGGTGCACTGGTTCTCGACCGCCTCGACGAGGAAGCCGGACTTGTCGTCCTTGATCCACTTCTGGATGCAGGTGACGATCTCGCCCTCGCTCAGGTGGGTGGCGGCGATCCGGAAGGCGTCCTCCGTGAGGGCGAGCAGATCCTCGATGCTCTTGCGCCGGAGCGGGATGTTGTCCTCGGCGCCGTCCTCGGGCTGGATCGAATCGGCGGCAAACCGCTGCAGGAGCTGCTGCGCCTCGTCGATGCCGTTCCAGCAGAGGTAGTTCAGCATCCGGCGGGAGATCCGCAGCAGCAGGTGCTGGTCGGTCTTCCGGAGGAACTCGATGATGACCCACCACTCCCGCTTCTCGGGCGAGGCGAGATTCTCCATCGCCGATTTCCAGTTGCGGAGCGTGGCCTGCAGCTGCCGCTGCATCAGGAAGTGGCCGAGCCGCTCGGCGATCGTGTCCATCAGCTTCCGTTCCTCCTTGAGGAACGGACCGTCGTCGGCGCGGGGCATCTGGCGCGTGTAGAAGACCTCGACCGAGCCTGCCTTCTGGCCCGACAGGAACACGTCCGACCTGATGACCCAGGGGGTCTCCACCATCCGCGGCGGCTGGACCACGCGGTTGTCGAGCGTGACGCGGGCCCAGCAGACGCTCGGGTACTGGAACCCCGGCGGCAGCACGTCGACCAGGCTCCGGCAGACCTCGTCGATCGAGACGTCCGGCTGGTTGGTGATCTCGTGCACCTTGTAGAGCGTGTGCAGCTCCTTCGCACGCTCCTGCAGCTGCTCGATGATGTTGTTGACCGGCTGGCTGGTCGGGCTCATGGGTCGGGTCTGCCTCCTCGGCGGATGGGTCACCTCGTGCGGTCGGGCGTGGGGTCACCCCACAGTATCGCGCCCCAGCCCTGTCGTCCATCCACCATGATCCGGAGCGGCTCGCGCAGCCGCACGTGCCGCACGAGCTCGGCGTCCTCGACGGCGGGCAGCGCGTCGAGGGACGGGAAGGCGATCGGGTGCGGCGCGTCGAGCGGAACCGAGAAGTAGGCCACGTTGAAGCTCGAGATGTTGTGGAAGAAGTGAGAGCCCTGGCTGAGGTCCACGTTCATCGACGGCAGCGCCGCTTCGACGATCGCGCGCGCGCCGCCGATCTGCGACCAGACCACGGGGATGCCCAGCCAGGGGTCCGAGCTGCCCCACCGCCCGAAGCCGATGAGGAGGTACGGACGTCCCTCGTCGAGCAGGCGGAGGTTGATGGGGGCAATCGCGGCGGCGATCTCCCGCGTCCGCCCCGCGTCGAAGACCCCTGGCTTGACGTAGACGACGTCGCGAATCCCCGCGACGGTCCCGTTGCCCATCACGTGGTCCGCGGCGACCAGCACCTGCCCTTCGGGCAGCGCCTCGAGGTCCACCTCCACCTCCGCGCCGGACACCGCCATCGGGCGCACCTGCAGAAGGCCGAACCGCGCGGGCGCCTCGACGTCGAGATCGGGGAACGTCACGGCGAACTCGATTTCGACGGGGGCGCCGAGCGCCTCGCCGCCGAGACGGAGCAGACCCTTCAGCAGGTCGTTGAGGCCGTACTCCTCGAGCACCAGCAGCGGCGCGAAGGTCAGGGCGCGGGGGCCGCGAAGGCCCGCACCCGCCACCAGACGATCGGACCGTGTGTCGTAGGTCGACGCCACGAGGCGGAGAGTGCCGTCCTCCTCGGCCTCGGTCACCGGAGACTTGACCAGGTACTCGGTCTCGGCGAGCGGGTCGTAGGCGGCTGGCTGGCCCATCCCGACGGCCCAGAAGTCCAGCTGGGTGCCGCGCAGCAGGTCGGCCACCGAGCCAAAGGGCGGCGTGGCGTGCGGGCGGGCGGGCGAGTAGGTCCACGTGATCCCGCCATCGACGATGGTCTTGCCTAGCCCAAGCGCGAGGTTCACCACGCCGTCCTCAGGCCGGGCGTCGCCGGACCGGTAGAAGCTGTACGAGCGGGCGACGCCGGACACCTCCGGGTAGAACCGGCCGCGGTGGGGTGTGCCGACGACCGCCTGGAGGATCACCGCCATCCGGTCGTCCGCCCCGCGGCCGGTGAGCCGCCGGTAGTTGCGGGCGTTCTCGAAGAAGGTCGACGCGTAGACGAACTTGATGGCCTCGACCAGCTTGCGGAACCGCGTCTCGGGATCGGGCTGGTTGTTCGGGATCATCTTCGTCGCGTAGACGCCGGCAAACGGCTGACGGATCGCGTCCTCGAGCAGGCTCGACGAGCGAACCGCGAGCGGCGAGTGCACCTGCTGGATGAGCGCCCAGAGGTCGCCGAGCAGGGCCACCGGCAGATCGGCGGCCTGGAAGGCCACGGCGATCCGGTGATCGGACCGCTCGCCTTCCACCTGATCGCGGAGGTGGTTCTCCGCCATGTAGGTGTCGAAGACGTCCGTGGCGATCACCGTCAGCGTCGGAACCGCCACCTCGAAGCCCCGCCGGAGACGCGGATCGAGGGTGATCAGCAGGTCCTTCACCGCCAGCAGGCTGTGGGCCTTGCCGCCATACGCGCCCGACCCCATGCGTGTGAATTGCTCGCTGCCGTCGAAGAACCGTCGGTCGAAGACCGGGACGGGCGGGCGGGCGAGTGAGGTGGTAGGCATCTGTCCTGCTTCCGCACACCGTCTGGTACGAGCATACCCCATCGGTTACACTCTCGCGACTGCGGAGCCGGATCGCCGCGGCCGCAACAGAATTGCATTCGCACCACAGGACCGTAAGGCCGCGCCGAAGCTCAGCCGGCCATTCCACGCCGATCAACTCGTATTCGATCGCGAAGGCCGTCGGCATGCTCGTTGCCGCCGCACGACCCGGTGGCGTCCGGTCCCCGCCACCGCCTGAGGGAGATCGATCGTGTCCAGACGCACCGTTTCTGCGTACCTGCTCCTGCTGTGTGCGCTTCTGTCACCCTCCGCGTTCGCACAGACGAACCCGGTGAACCCGACCATTGTCGAGTTCTCGCCGTCAACCGACGATGGAGCCCTGACCGCCGACGGGCAGCCGATGGTCACGCGCTACGACCTGCAGATCTTCTTGGTCGGAGCGGCGCAGCCGATGTCGACGACGAGCCTCGGCAAACCCTCGCCAGACCCCGACGGTGTGGTTCGTGTGAACTTCACGGCGCTGCTCGTCGCCTGGCCGCTGGCTACGGGCACCTACCAGGCACGAGTGGCTGCCGTCGGTCCGACTGGCACCGGATTGTCAGACCTGTCGAACCAGTTCGACTGCCAAGCGAGCCTGCCGGCCTGCACCTACGCGTTGTCACCGACCGCCCAGGCTGCCGACCCAACGGGCGGCGCTCTGGGCGTCGCCGTGACCACGAGTGCGACGACGTGCGGCTGGACGGCGACCAGCGATTCGGCGTGGGCGACCGTCGCGCCGGCGAGCGGAACCGGCTCGGGGAGCGTGACGGTCACCGTGGCGGCCAATACCGGGACGGCCCGTACGGCGACGGTGACCATCGGCGGGCAGACCTTCAGCGTGACGCAAGCGGCCGTGCCGCCCTGCACCTTCTCCCTCGGCGCGTCGTCCTCGAGCCTGACCTCGGCGGCTGGCACGACGAGCGTGGCCGTGACGGCCAGCGCGACGACATGCGGCTGGACAGCGACCAGCGACTCGGCGTGGGCGACCGTCGCGCCGGCGAGCGGAACCGGCTCGGGAAGCGTGACGGTCACGGTGGCGGCCAACACCGGGACGGCCCGTACGGCGACGGTGACCATCGGCGGGCAGACCTTCAGCGTGACGCAGGCGGCCGTGCCGCCCTGCACCTTCTCCCTCGGCGGGTCGTCCTCGAGCCTGACCTCGTCGGCTGGCACGACGAGCGTGGCCGTGACGGCCAGCGCGACGACGTGCGGGTGGACGGCGACCAGCGACTCGGCGTGGGCCACCGTCGCGCCGGCGAGCGGAACCGGCTCGGGAAGCGTGACGGTCACCGTGACGGCCAACACCGGGACGGCCCGTACGGCGACGGTGACCATTGGCGGGCAGACGTTCGGCGTCGCGCAGGCGGCCGCGCCGCCTTGCAGCTACTCCGTGTCGCCGACCTCGGTCAGCGCCAGCGCATCCGGCGGCACGGCGTCCCTTGCGCTGACGGCCAGTGCCGGCACGTGCGGGTGGACTGCCACGGCGTCCGCAGCCTGGATCACGGTCGGCGCGGCCAGCGGGACGGGAAGTCGTGCGATCCCCTACACGCTCTCGCGTAACGCCACCGGTGCCGCTCGGACAGGGACGATCACGGTTGGAGGCAAGACGGTGGGCATCAGCCAGTCCTCGCTGACGCGCCCGGGCCAGCCGCGCGGGGTGCACATCAGCTCGAACGGCTCGGGCGGGTAGGTTGGACCTGCCTGGCGCACGAAGACAGGGAAAGAAGAAGGGCGGCCGCAGCACGACCGCCCTTCCACGTCGTCCGCCGACGTGCCTGTCGAGACGTGACTACACCCAGCCGCGGTCCTGGCACGCCTTCGCCACGCGGTTGACCGCGATCACGTAGGCGGCGTCCCGCATGTAGAGCTTCTCCTTGCGCGCCAGTTCGCTCACGGCGTTGAACGCGGCGGTCATCTTGACGTCGAGCTTGCCCAGGACCTCGTCGCGTTCCCAGTAGTAGTTCATGTTGCCCTGCACCTGCTCGAAGTAGCTGCAGGTCACGCCCCCGGCATTCGCGAGAAAGTCCGGGATCACGAAGATGCCGCGCTCGGCGAGCACCTTGTCGGCCTCAGGGGTCGTCGGGCCGTTGGCGCCTTCCCCGACCAGCTTCACGGCAGGGTGGATCTTGCCGACGTTCTCCCCGGTGATCTGATTCTCGATGGCGCAGGGCAGCAGGACTTCCACCGGCTGCTCGATCCACGCGTCGCCGGGCAGCACCTCGTACCCCAGCTTCTTGGCCTTGTCCTTGCTGATGCCGCCGAAGTGATCCGTGATGCCCATCAGTTCGTCGGGGTCCACGCCGGACATCCGGCGGAACGTATAGGAGGTCTGGTCGTCCTGGTCCCAGCACGACACGCAGATCACCTTGCCGCCGAGCTGCCGGAACAGCCGCACCGCGTACTGCGAGACGTTCCCGAACCCCTCCACGGCCGCCGAGCAGTCCGACGGCTTGAGGCCCAGTTCCCGCAGCGCCTCGCGCACCGTGAACACCACGCCGTAGCCGGTCGCCTCGGTCCGCCCGAGCGACCCGCCCATGCCGACCGGCTTGCCCGTGATGAAGCCCGGGTAGCGGCCGCCGTGGATCGACTCGAATTCGTCGAGCATCCACAGCATGTGCTGCGGGCTGGTCATCACGTCGGGCGCCGGCACGTCGTTGACGGGCCCGACGTTCTTCGCCATCTGACGGACCCATCCGCGGCAGATGGCCTGCTGCTCGCGCTGGCTGAGGTTGTGGGGGTCACAGATCACGCCACCCTTCCCGCCGCCGAGCGGGATGTCCACCACCGCGCACTTCCAGGTCATCCACGTGGCGAGCGCACGCACGGTGTCGAGCGTCTCGTGCGGGTGGAAGCGGATGCCGCCCTTGGCTGGGCCCCGGGCGTCGTTGTGCTGGACGCGGAAGCCCCGGAACACCCGGACGCTCCCGTCGTCCATGCGCACCGGGATCGCGAACGCATATTCCCGGAGCGGGTTGCGCAGCAGCGCCCGGGTGCCCGCATCGAGGTTGATGATGTCGGCCACCTTGTCGAACTGCGCCTGCGCCATCTCGAACGGATTGAATGCCTTCTTGTCCATGAATGAACCCCTCTCTACTGACATCCGCCTCGGTGCGAGGCGGTATGAAAAAGGCCCTGTCGATCAACACCGCGTGCGTGCTGCGGGGAGCCTGGGAGGCGAAGGAGGCGGCGCGGAACGCTCCGCGCCGGTCGGAGTTGCACCGCGCTAGGCGTACATGCCGCGCATCCTGGTGACGGTCGCCACCCGGTCGATCGCGACCATGTAGGCGGCCGTGCGCATGCTCACCGTGTACTTGACGGCCGTCTTGAGCACCGATCCGAACGCCTCGCACATGGTCGTCTCGAGGCGATCGTTGACTTCCGCTTCCTTCCAGAAATACCCGTAGCGGTTCTGCACCCACTCGAAGTAGGAGACCGTCACCCCGCCGCTGTTGGCCAGGATGTCCGGCACCACCATGACGCCACGTTCGTAGAGTGCCCGGTCGGCGTCGGGGGTCGTGGGGCCGTTGGCGCCCTCGACGACAAGCCGCGCCCGAATGGCGCCCGCGTTGGCCGTGGTGATCTGGTTCTCCAGGGCCGCCGGGACGAGGATGTCCACGCCGAGGCCGAAGATCTGGTCCGGCGAGAGCGGGGTTCCACCCGGGAACCCGTCTACGGTCCTCTGCGGATGGTGCTGAACGTAGTCGAGCAGCGCCCGAACGTCGAGGCCCGCCTCGTTGACGACGCCACCTTTCCAGTCCGTCACGGCCACGATGCGGACGCCCTCGCGCGCCAGCAGGTCGGCCGATACCGAGCCCACGTTGCCGAAGCCCTGGATGGCCGCCGTCGCACCCTTGAGCGAGAAGCCCAGGTGCGCGGCCGCCTCACGGGCGGTGATCATCACTCCCCGGCCGGTCGCCTCGCGCCGGCCCAGCGAACCGCCGAGTTCGAGCGGCTTGCCCGTGACCACGGCGGTCACCGTGTGCCCGGCGCGCATCGAGAAGGTGTCCATCACCCACGCCATGACCTGGGCGTCAGTGTTCACGTCGGGCGCGGGGATGTCCTTCTCCGGTCCGATGGCGTCGGCGATCTCGGCCACGTAGCGCCGGGTCAGGGCCTCGAGTTCGCGGCGCGACATCTTGGTCGGATCGCACGTCACGCCGCCCTTGCCGCCACCGAAGGGGATGTTCACGACGGCGCACTTCCACGTCATCCACGCCGCCAGCGCCGTCACCTCGTCGAGCGTCACGGCCGGGTGGAAGCGAATGCCGCCCTTGGCCGGCCCGAGCGCGATGTTGTACTGCACGCGATAGCCGGTGAAGACCTTGATCTCGCCGTTGTCCATGAGGACCGGGCACGAGACGGTGATCTGGCGTTTGGGGTGGCTGAGGATCTCCCAGATGCCACGGTCGAGGCCGAGGACGCGCGCTGCGCGGTCGAACTCTTCGCGCGCCGCTCCAAAGATGCCGCCTTCGATGCCAACGATCGCCATGGGGACCGGTCCTCGTGGGGGGGGCTAACCACGACAGCCCATCTGCCAGACTAGAGCGGCTCCCAGGACAAGTCAAGCGAGCCCCGGCGCGTTTCCACGAGGCTCCCTGGATGGTGCCGGAATGGTTCCTGGACCCGGCGCGACCGGCGGCCCGACGCTCCGATCAGGCGCTCTTTTCTTGGGGCGTGACGACGGATCTCCGGCCACCTTGACTTCGGAGATGGCCGAGCGTAGCGTGGCCGTCAGCCGTTATCCCCTGCTGGTCACTCCCTCGTCACGCCGGTGAAGCGGGCCCGCGGAGTCTTCGGCCGCCGGGTCGACCGATTTCCCGTGCCCGCGCGAGTTCGGCGGGTGCGCGCCGCGTGGTTCTTCGACCGTCCGATCGACACGCCGCACAGGCACGAAAGGAGGACCGTCATGATGTTCATGGCCGTGTTCACCTATCCCCCAGAGAGAAGGGGAGAGGTGCTCAAGCGCAGGATGGAGAAAGGATCCGTCGTTCCTGCCGGCCTGAAGATGCTCGGCGAGTGGAGCTACCTAGGCTTCGGACGCGTGTTCCGGCTGTATGAAGTCGACGACCCCGCCGTCGCGGTCCAGGCCGGTTTCGCCTGGTCCGACCTGGGCTCGATCGAGACGTACCCCGTCATCGAGACCGAGAAGCTGATGGCGGTGGCTCGAAAGGCGTAGGCCTGAGACGCTCACGGCCCGACGGTGCGCACCCGCCGTTCGGACGCCGCGGAGTGAGGAAGGCCGTCGGGTCGCGTCACCGTCCCACCGCTCCCGTCCCCGCCCGGGCACGGACGGCGCAGGGCCGCCGCCGCGCCTCACCCGCCCGGTGCCGGGTGGTCCTCGTCCCGTCCGTCAGCTCCCGCCACCGGACAGACGCCGGATGCCACAAAACAGACCGCTCGGGCGGACATGCGACAGTCGCGTCGCGCTCGCATCCCTCCATCCTCGTGCGGCCTCGGACGGGTGTGCCGCGGCGGCGCCGATGATCATGCCGGCGATCTGGCGCAGGTCCTGCCGTCGCGAGCCGCGGTCGCCCCTGCGCGCGGAGCGCGGGCGGGTGAACCGTCCGCGCAGGCCACGTGATACACTCCGCGGGGCTCGGAAGAGCCGGGAGACCTCGCATGCTAGTGATCAAGAACGCCGACGTGTACGCCCCCGCGCCGTCCGGCCGCGCCGACATCCTGGTGGCCGGCGGTCGGATTGTGCGGGTGGAGCCGAACATCCAGCTGCCTTCGTCCTACGCCGAGAATTTCGACGCCTCGGCCCTGCTGGCGGTGCCCGGCTTCATCGACAGCCACGTGCACATGACGGGCGGCGGGGGCGAGGGAGGCTATGCGACCCGGACGCCGGAGCTGCTCCTCTCGGACGCGGTCCGCGGCGGCGTGACGACCGTCGTCGGGTGCCTCGGTACCGACGGCGTGACGCGCAGCTCCGAGAATCTGCTCGCCAAGGCCCGCGGCCTCGAGGTCGAGGGCATCAGCACCTTCGTGTACACCGGCTACTACGCCGTGCCAGTCCGCACGATGACCGGCAGCATCGAGCGGGACCTGCTGCTCATCGACAAGGTCATCGGCGTCGGGGAGGTGGCGATCTCCGACCACCGGTCGACGCAACCGACCTTCGACGAACTCGCGCGCGTCGCGGCCGAGGCGCGCCGCGGCGGGATCCTCTCCGGCAAGGCCGGGGTGGTGAACGTGCACGTGGGGGACGGTCGGCGGGGCCTGGCGCTGCTCCGGCGGATTGTGGCGGAGACGGAGATTCCCATCACGCAGTTCGTGCCCACGCACATCAACCGCAACCCCCACCTGTTCGAGGAGGGGATCACCTTCGCCAAGGAAGGCGGACTGGTCGATTCTGACCACCGCGTCGTTGCCCGGGTACGTGGACGATGAAGAAATCCGGCCGAGCGCCGGGCTCCGGCGAATGCTCGAGGCTGGCGTCGACGTCGGGCAGATCAGTTTCACGTCGGACGGACAGGGCAGCCTGCCCTTGTTCGATGCGCAGGGCCGACTCCAGCGACTCGAAGTCGGCCGCGTGACGAGTCTGTTCGAATCGGTACGCGAAGCCGTGCAGCAGGAGCGCGTGCCGCTCGGCACGGCGCTGCGAGTGGTCACGTCTACCCCGGCACGATCCCTCAAGCTGCGGGGCAAGGGTCACCTCGAGGTGGACTCTGACGCCGACATCGTCCTGCTCGACGCCGCCACGCTGGAGGTCCGAGGCGTCATCGCCGGCGGCCGCTGGCTGATGCGCGACGGCGAGCTACAGGTCAAGGGCACGTTCGAATAGACCAATCCGGCTATGCCACACGACAAGAGCCCGTTCTACAAGCGATTGACCATGCCGCACACGCTCGTGCTGGTCATGCTGCTGGTGGTCCTCATCCTCGCCGTGTCCTGGGTGATCCCGTCGGGCGAGTACCAGCGGGTGAAGGTCCAGACCAGCCAGGGCCTGCGCACGCTCACGGTCGCCGGCACGTACCGCGAAGTCGAGAAGATCTACCTTGGCCCGGAGATGGTGCTCGCGGGCCCCATCAAGGGGTTTCTCGACGGCGCCCAGCTGATCTGCTTCCTGTTGATGATCGGGGGCAGCTTCGCGATCTTCCAGGAGACCGGGGCGGTCGAGTTCGGCATCCGGCGCGTCACGGCGGCCATCGCCAAGCGGCCGCACCTCGAGGGGTTCCTGATCCCGGCCCTGATGATCATCTTCTCCCTCGGCGGGGGGATCTTCGGCATGGCCGAAGAGTCGATTCCCTTCGTGATCATCTTCATCCCGCTGGCCCGGCGTCTCGGCTACGACTCAATCGTCGGCGCCTCGATCCCCTTCCTCGGGGCGGCGGCCGGCTTCGCGGCCGCCTTCTTCAACCCGTTCACGGTGGGGATCTCCCAGAGCATCGCCGGCGTCCCGCTCTATTCCGGGCTCGGCTACCGGATGCTGTCGTGGGTGATTGGGACCACGGTGATCATCACCTATGTCATGTGGTACGCCCGCCGGGTGAAGCGCAACCCGGAGATCAGCCCGGTGCGCGACATCGACCTCGAACGCGAGGCGCTCGCTCCGCACGGCGCCGACGCCGACGTGTGGAACCCCCGCCAGGCGATCACGTTGGCGCTCTTCGTCGCGTCGATGGTGCTGCTGGTCGTCGGCGTCCTGAAGTGGAAGTGGTTCATCGACCAGATCGCCGTGCTCTTCTTCGGGATGGGCATCGTGCTGGGCTTCGCCGGAGGCCTCGGGCCGAGCCGGGTGGCGCGGACCTATGTGACCGGCGCCAAGGACATGGTGGGCGTGGTCTTCATCATCGCGTGCGCCCGGGCGCTGCTGGTCATCGCCCAGGAGGCGAAGATCCTCGACACGATCCTCTACGGCGCGTCGGGCACCCTCTCCGCGCTGCCTCGTGCCATGATCGCCCAGGTGATGTTCCTGATCCAGTGCGTGATCAACTTCTTCATCCATTCCGGGACCGCGCAGGCGGCGCTGACGATGCCGATCATGGCGCCGCTGGCCGACCTGGTCGGCTTGACGCGTCAGACGGCCGTCTACGCCTACCAGCTGTGCGAGTTCGTCAACCCGATCCTGCCGACCAGCGCGGTGACGATGGGCATCCTCGGCGCCGCGAAGATCCCGTGGGAGCGGTGGGCGAAGTGGTTCCTGCCGTTGCTGCTGATCCTGATCGGGCTCAGCTTCCTGCTCCTGATCCCCCCGGTGCTGCTCTTCAAGTGGGAGTGAGGCGGTGTCTACGAGACGACTCTCCGTGGCGGCCCTCCTTCTCGGCGTCCTGGTCGTCGTGCTGGCGGGCCAGAGTCCGGGTCCCCTCCCGCGCCCCGCCGACGACTTCGTCAGGCCCGGGGAGGCCGAAGCGCTCGCGCCGTCGCTGGCGGACGCGGTCGGGAGGCTGCGCGCCTCCGCGGTCGCCGCCCACATTGCGTTCCTCGCGTCGCCAAGCCTCGAGGGGCGCGGCCTCGGCGCGCGGGGCCTCGAGGGCGCCGCCGAATATGTGGCCGCCACGTTTGCGCTGGCCGGGATTGGCCCGCTCTCGCCGGCCGGGACGGGAATCATCAGCGCGCCGTACTTCCATCCGGTCCCGGTGCGGGAGATCGCCCGGCCGTCTGGGACGCTCGGCATCGAGGTCCGCCGCGGCGACGCCCGGGCACGCCGGACGTTCCTCCAGGGCGTGGACTGCCTGCTGCCCGAGCGCCCGCCCGCGACCGTCCGGTCGGGCGTGGTGTTTGCCGGCTACGGCATCCGGGAGGGGAGCCCCGCGCGCGACGACTACCGCGGCCTGGACGTGAAGGGCAGCGTGGTCGTGGTGCTCGAGGGCGTGCCGGCCGGTCCCGAGTGGCACACGCCGGCCCTCCTCGCGCGGTACGGCGCCGACGAGGACGGAGCTCCTCGCGTGCGGGAGAAAGCCACGCTGGCCGGCCGGCTCGGCGCGCGGGCCCTGCTCCTCATCGAGCCTGACGGCTTCGCCGCCCGCTGCGCGGCGTTCCATCGGTCGACCTTCTTCGCGCCGTTCGAGGCATCGGAGGAGGACACGCCGCCGGTCGTCGAGGTGTCCGAGGCGGTCGGCGACACGTTGCTCGCGACCGCGAACCTCACCTGCCGGTCGGCACGTGCCGAGGCCGGTCGCGTCCTGCCCGGGGCGACGGCGGAGGTCCGCCTGCTCGGCGACGAGCGCCTCGTGATGGCGCGCAACGTCGTGGGCGTGATTCGCGGGTCAGATCCCGCGCTGCGCGACGAGGCGGTCATCGTCGGGGCCCACATGGATCATCTGGGGCGCAGCGGAGACACGATCTACCCCGGAGCGGACGACAACGCGTCCGGGGTCGCCGCGTTGCTCGAGATCGCGAAGGCCTTCGCGTCGAACCCGCACAAGCCGCGGCGGACCCTGGTCTTCGTCGGGTGGACCGGGGAGGAGGCCGGGCACCTCGGCTCGGAGTACTACGTGGCCCACCCGCTGTGGCCGCTCGAGAAGACGTTCGCCTATCTCAACCTCGACATGATCGGCCATCCGTGGAAGGCGGAGGAGATCCGACAGCTGCTCGCAGACAGCCATCTCGATCGGGGCGACGAGTTTCTGGCGAAGGTGAAGGTGCCCGAGTTCCTCGAAGTCGGGGTGGCCGCCTCGGCGCCGGGGCTGGGGCCGGTGCTGAAGACGGCGGCCCGCGGCACGGGCGTGGCCCTCCATCTCGACTGGACCGACGGCACGAGCGGGCAGAGCGACTATCGCGCCTTCGCCCGGCACGGCGTGCCGTTCGTGCGGTGCTTCGGCAACTTCTTCGACGGCTATCACGAGCCGACCGACACCGCCGACAAGGTGGACCCGGCGCAGGTGCTCAGGATGGCCCGGCTCGCGTTCGTGTCCACATGGCTGCTCGGCGATCTGGCCCAGCCGCTCCGGCACTGACCGCGCCCCCGCGACGTCGCCCTCCGCACGCCGCCGTTCTCCGGAGCCGGCGGGTGGACAAGCTCCCGCCCCATCCGCGAGAATGACGGAAGCCGGCCCCCACTCATCCCGGAAGGACCTCATCATGTCGATTCAGCTCAGCCAGCTCGGCCGGGCCGTGCTCGAGACGCAGTACGCGGTCCGCGGGCCGATTGTCGCGCGGGCGCAGGACCTCGAGCGCCAAGGGCACGACGTCATCTACTGCAACATCGGCAACCCGCAGGCGCTCGAGCAACGGCCGCTGACCTATCTGCGCCAGGTGCTCGCCCTGTGCCAGTACCCCGCGCTCGTGGACCGCGCGGCGGACCTCTTTCCGCCAGACGTCCTCGAGACGGCGCGCCGCGTGCTCCTGGGCACGCGCCATGGGCTGGGCGCCTACTCGGAGAGCAAGGGCGTGCGGTTCATTCGCGAGGCCGTCGCCGAGTTCATCCGCGACCGGGACGGGATACCCTCGGATCCCGAGGCGATCTACCTCACCGATGGCGCCTCCAAGGGCGTGCAGCTCGCCCTGAGGCTCCTCATCAGCGGGCCGAACGACGGCATCATGATCCCGATCCCGCATACCCGCTCTACAGCGCGACGATCACGCTCTACGAGGGCCGCCAGGTCGGGTACTTCCTCGACGAGGGCTACGACTGGAAACTGAGCCTGACGATGCTCGAGGACAGCTTCGCCAAGGCCGAGGCGAACGGCACCACGGTGCGGGCGATCTGCGTGCTGAACCCGGGCAATCCGACCGGGTCGGTGCTCGACCACGACAACGTCGCGATGATCATCGCCTTCGCGAAGGCGCACAAGCTGGCGATTTTGGCCGACGAGGTCTACCAGGAGAACGTCTACCTGCGGGGCGACCGGTTCCTGTCGATGGCCCGGGTGATGAACGACCTCGGGGAGACCGATGTCAGCCTGTTCAGCTTCCACTCCTGCTCGAAGGGCTTCCTGGGCGAGTGCGGTCAGCGCGGCGGCTACATGGAGGTCCGGAACGTGCCCGGCGACGTGGTCGCGCAGATCACCAAGCTGCAGTCCGTGGCGCTCTGCGCGAACCTGACGGGGCAGGTCGCCACCTACTGCATGGTGCGCCCGCCCAAGCCGGGCGAGCCCTCCTACGCGTGCTACGGGCAGGAACGTGACAGCGTGCTCGGCGAGCTCAAGAAGCGCGCCGTCCTCCTGGCGGAGGGGCTGAACCGCATTCCGGGCATCCAGTGCAACGTCGTGGCGGGGGCCATGTACGCCTTCCCGCGCATCACGCTGCCGCCGGGCCGGACGGACGAGGACTACTGCATGGCGTTGCTCGAGCAGACAGGCATCTGCGTCGTCCCGGGCACGGGCTTCGGTCAGGTGCCGGGCACGGCGCACTTCCGCACGACCATCCTGCCGCCCACGCCGAAGATCCGGGTAGTCGTCGAGCGGTTGGCCGCCTTCCACGCCACCTACCGGTAGGCACACGGGGAAGGCCGGGCCGGGTGTGGCCTGGCCTCCCCGACCTCCTCGCCACCCGCGTCAGTATCCGGCCGCGAGCAACGCCACCAGGAGGATCGCCGAGGCCGTGCCGTCCATGGTCGGTTCGTTGGTGGAGTAGTCCGCCTTGTCGTCGTGGTAGACGGCCAATGGCGACTGGAAGGCGGCAAACGGGTCGGGGCGCGAGAGCCGCACGCCCTTGAGGCTCTTGAAGACCGACTCGGCGACGGGCCCGTCCACCAGCGCCCCACGCACCGGCCGGCCGGTGAGGTCAGGCAGGATCAGGTGCGGGTCGCGCGGGGCGACGCCGTCGGACGGGAGCCCCGTGAACATCGACGTGCCCCACGGGTTGCGTCCGAAGAGCCAGTCGCGCTGCGCGGAGGTGAGCTCGCGGTATGTCGGGCGCCCGGTCAGCCGCTCGTAGAGCAACCCCTGAGTGGCCAGGGCCACGACCAGGTTGTTCGAGCACCAGATGAAGGGGATGCCGGCTCCGTAGGGGTTCGTCGCGGCGGCCGCTGCGGCGCGGGCCAGGCCCGCTCGGTAGTACTCGGTCACCCACGCGCGCCCGCCCGGGCCAAGCAGCGAGGCGAGCGCGTGGTGCCCGAGGTTGGCGAACGGGTAGAACTGGTAGTGAAGCGTCGTGCTGCGACCCATCCACGACACGTCGGCCGCCAAGCGCGCGTAACGGCGCGCGTCACCCAGGTAGGCGGCGTCGCCGGTTGCCCGGTAGAGTTCGGCGGCGCCCCACTCCATGTCGTCCGCCCAGGTCTCCTCGTTGTACCGGTACGGCGCGCCGTAGGAGTTGCCCTGCTGGTAGCCCTCGTGCGCCTTCCCCAGGCGGTAGACCTCGATGCCCGCGCGCAGACACCGTTCGGCGAAGGCGCGTCGCGTCGGGTCGGTGCGCCAGGTCTGGTAGCCAAGCGCCATGGCCGCGGCGTAGCGACCCGCCAGGTTGGCGACGCCAGTCGCCTGGCTCTTGCACTCGCGCAGACCCTGCGGACGTCCGTCGGCGAAGTAGAGCACCCGGTAACCGCCCCGGCCCCAGCCGTAGTCCGACTGGTCGTCCTGAGGGAGGCGCCAGCCGCTGTGATCGCGGTCGTCACCGACCTGGTGGTACAACTGGTCGGGCGACGGGTGCAGGCGCAGCATCCACTCGAGCCCCCACCGGGCCTCGTCGAGCACATCGGCTTGCCCGTTGGCGCCGGGCTGCCCGAGTTCGTTCACCGCATCGCCGAACACCCGCGGCGCCAGGCGGTAGGCAAGGAGCATCTGGGCCGTGGCGTTGCTCGCCGTGATGAGGTACTTGAGCGAGTCGCCGGCGTCGTGCCAGCCGCCCCGGGCGTCGACGTAGGTCCCCGGCGGGGTCGGGCCATACGCCGTCCGTCCGTCGAACGGATGGCAGACCTGGTCGAGGAACGGGTTGTAGCCGCACCGCTGCTGACGCATGGCCTCGAGCAGGATGTCGGCGACTCCGGCGTACACGTCGGGCGACACGCGGAACGGGGGCGACTGGACGTCCCCCACGCGAACGCGGTACTGGCCCGCGCGTGTCACGGCCGTGAAGTCGAGCGCGGCATGGTGGTCGAAGTCGCCCCATCGGGCGCTGGGCGTCGGTGTGCCGCGCCCCGAGAAGACCACTCGGCCCGACTCGGTGTCGACAACGTCGAAGGTGTCGGGGAGGGGCGCCTTCGAGAAGAGGACGGCGACCTTCTGGTGGGACGGGAGGTAGCCCAGCAGGTTGACGCGCACGTACGAGGCCGACGTCGGGGCCTCCTGGAGCGGAGTCAACACCCGCCGGGCCGATGTGGCATGCACCACCAGCAGCGGGGCGCCCCACAGGGCGAGCAGCGCGAGGAGGATCGGCGTCCGGCGGGTCATGTCGTGCGTCTCCTTCATCCGTGTGGAAGGCTACGGGCGGTCAACGTCTGCACAGTGAGCAAGCCCGGGCACCGTCGTCGCGCCCCTGGACGTCTTCCGGGCCGGGGAGCTGCGCCCATCCGGCGTCGGACGCGAACCCCGAGTCTCGCGCTGCCTCGCAACTGTATTGATCGGCCAGCCACCGGTCGGGATGCCGCATCGGACCGTGGCAGTGGACGATACCACGCCGGGCCCGCTGGGAGCCGGGTGTCGTGTTCGCTCTCGACCGACTTGCGGAAGTGGGAGAGAACCCTCGGGAGCCTGGGAGGCCGGCAGGTGCTCTCGGCGAACCGGCATGGGGCCCGGGGGGGCATTGGTGCGCCGGCACACGTGACTTGCAAATATGCATTCAAAATGCATAATTACAAGCATGCCGACACCGTACCTCGCCCGGGCCATCGAACCGGTGCTTCGGCGAGCAACCCGGGAGTTTCCGGCCCTGGTGCTGACGGGGCCCCGCCAGTCCGGCAAGACGACGCTCCTCCGGCATCTGTTTGGTCGGACGCACGCCTACGTGTCGCTCGACCCGCCGGACGTCCGGGCCGCCGCCCAGGTGGACCCGCGTGGGTTCCTCGATCTCCACCCCGCACCGGTGATTCTCGACGAGGTGCAGCAGGCCCCCGACCTGCTGTCGTTCATCAAGGAACGCATCGACGAGACGCGCCACCTGCGGGGCCGGTACCTGCTGACCGGATCACAGAACCTGCTGCTCTCCGAGCGGGTCTCGGAGTCACTGGCCGGACGCGCAGGGATCTTTCGCCTGCTCCCGCTGTCGATGGGGGAGATGGTCCGCCAGCGCGGGCCGGGGGTGGGACGAGATGACCGGCGCGACGGGACGTTCCCGCTCCACGGACCGGCTTTGTGGCGGGCGCTGGTGCGTGGGTTCTATCCCGAGGTGGTCGTCCACCGTCGCCTCGACCCGCAGCAGTGGCTGGCGAGCTACGTGCAGACGTACCTGGAACGGGACGTGCGCTCGCTGCGCCAAGTCGGCGATCTGTCATTGTTCCAGATGTTCTTGCGCCTGCTCGCCTCGCGCAGCGCCCAGTTGCTGAACTTGGCGGACGTCTCGCGCGACCTGGGCGTGGCGCTCAACACGGTGAAGGCATGGCTGAGCGTGCTGGAGGCTACCTATCAGGTGGTCGTAGTCCGTCCATATTTCGCCAACATCGGCAAGCGTCTCGTCAAGACGCCGAAGGTTTACTTCACGGATACGGGCGTACTGTGCTACTTGGCTGGGCTTCGCGACCCGGCACACGCGGCGGCGGGGCCGCTCTCTGGAGCCGTCATGGAAACCGCCGTGCTCGCCGAGCTGGCGAAGGACCAGATCGCCGTCGGGCGCGAGCCGCGCATCTACTTCTGGAGGACCTCGGCTGGGTCCGAGGTCGACTTCCTCGTGGAGGCCGAGGATGCCCAGCTTCTCCCGATCGAGGTCAGGGCCTCCTCAACACCGCGGCCGGACATGGCCGCGAGTTTGCGGGTCCTCGCCCAGGACCTTGGCGGCCGCGTCGCGTCAGGTTACGTTGTGCATGCCGGTGACGTGGTGCTCCCGCTGGGCGACGGCATCACGGCGGTGCCGTTTGGGGCCCTGAGAGCAAGCACCGGGCAGAGGAAACCGGTGACCGGTGGCGTTCGCCCCCGCTCTCCGAGGTGACCGCCTTTCGCCCGATCTTCTGCTGGCGTTCTGACTGACTTGTCTGATGAAGTGTCTTATTTGTCTGGTCTCTTGTCCGTGTTAAGACATGATTGTGGTTGATTTCTGTGAGTGCCAGCGTCGAGCAACGCTGCGACTTGCACGAACGTCCGCGCGACGACGACGCTCCGATGCCGGCCATTCGCGACTGCCGCCGGCTGTATTGGCCGCGTTGCGCACGGCGGCCGGAGGATACGAGCGCCCATCCCTCGCGGACATTCGACGTCGGGTTGCGGCACGTTGCGAAGCGGAAGGACATCCGACACCGTCTCGGTCGTGCCTGCAGCGCGCGTTGACGCTGATTGAGGGGCACCGCTACAACGTGCCAGAACTTCCCCGTCATGTGCGGGAGACTCTCTACAACCTGGCCCCCGACGCCAGCGTGCCCGGGCACCAACTCGCCTTCTACTGTTCCAACTATGGCTCCGCGGCGGTGGTCAGTTATTGGGCCAGCCTGCCGTGGCTTGATCTGTCTCAGGCCGCTCGCCTTCGAGGGTGGCGCCCGCGCAGTCAGGGGCTGCTGGAGGCCGTGATGCGCGTGCGTGGGATCCGATGACCGCGCGCTACGCACCTCACCAGGTGCTGCCGCCAGATCTGGCGAACGCCGTCGACGCGCTCCCGTACTGGTTCTTGATTGGCGGGCAGGCGGTGCGTTGCTTTTCGCCGTGCCGACCCAGTCGGGATGTCGATTTCGGCATCGACTCGGCGGCCAATCTCGTCGACTTGGTGGATGAACCAGGAACAGAGCGAGCACACGGTACACCTGCTCTGGAATGGGACGAAGGTGTCCGTTTTCGTCCTCGACTTCTTGCCCCCCACGTCGAGAGTCGGCATTTGGACGTGACGGGCTTGCTGACGACAAAGCGCCACGCGATCCTCGATCGTGGTCTCTGCCGTCACCGGTGAGCCTGAGTGTCCGGCGTTCGCAACGGTCCTTCAACCTGCGCGTCGCGGGCCATCGCCCTCGCCCGGCACCCCCGAGGGCGGGCCGAGCGTCCCTCGAAGGACGTGGCGCGCACGGTTCTTGCACTCTCGCCCGCTCGCATCGGAGGCAGATTACATGGCGGCTGATGTTGAGCTTGGCGAACTCCAGTCCGGCTTCCTCCCCGACCCGGTACCGTATGCCGTGCTGCGGCCACAGGCCGAAGACACGGTCCTGCCGCTCTGCGTCTTCCTGTTCGGGGGGGGCGGCAGCCGGCAATCACTGGTCGACTGCGCACCGCTCTTCGACGCGTGGTGGGCGGAGGGGGCGATCCCGCCGATGGCCGTCGCCTCGCCGAACGGGGGCATGGGCTACTACCTGCAGCATCCGGCGAGCGGTGTCAGGTGGGACGACTTCGTGGCCGAGTCGTTTCTCGACCATCTCCGCGCGACGGGCCCGGTGAGCCGCGACCGCGCGTCCACCGTCATCATGGGGCTGTCGATGGGCGGCTACGGCGCGCTCAAGATCGCCTTCGCGCGCCCGGACCGCTTCCGCGCGGTGGCCGCCATGGAGGCGGTACTGGATCCGGGATTCCACGACCGTCAGGTTACGCCCCGCAACCGCCTGCATCACGGGTCCGGCGGTCCGGCCGTGCTCGTGGGCCCGTCCCGCGCCCCGGCGGTCATCGAAGCGAACCATCCGGCGTGCCGGGCCGCCGTGCACGCCCCGTCGATCCGCGCACACGATCTGGCGATCTACCTCGAGGCGGGTTCGCGCGACTGCGTCAACGTGCACGATGGCGCGGAGTTCCTGCACCGGGTGCTCTGGGATCTCGATCTGGCGCACGAGTACCACCTGCTGCGCGATGCGGATCACGTGGGGCCGACCCTGGTGCCGCGCATGCGGCGGGCCTTCGGGTGGTTGGGTTCGGTCCTGACGGGGCGGACGGAGCCGACATCCCGCGCGGTCACCGACTGGATCGCGGGCGGCATGGCCGGGTCCCCGCCGGTCGTGGCCCCGTCCAGCGGCGACGCCGTCCGCCTCATCCGCGCGCAGCTCGAGGCGGCGCGTCGCCAGGCCGAGGCCGAGGACCCGACCACCCGTCGCCTCTACGGCATCCTGCCGGCCAGCCGGCGCGCGCCGCACGAAGCGGCCTAGCGTCCGGTGCGCCGAGGGACGGCCCGCCGGATGGCCGTCGAGCCGTCCGAGCATCGGCCGATCACCGCTGTTCGCGCGTGCGGGCCCGGACGATGGGGGCGATCAGGTTCTCGACCGGGGCAGAGTCGTCGGTGAGCACCCGCCCGCCGCTCTTGCGGATCAGGCTGACGATGTCCTCGCGCGTCAGGATCGACCCTTCGAACTCCGTCTCGTGGTTCGGCTCGAAGCCGGCGGTCGAGACCGGCACCTTTGAGGCGGCGACGACGAAGGTGTCTCGCGACCGGCCCACACCGTCCCGCACGGTGCAGAACACGTACACGTGCCGGAACACGCGCTGCAGCGTGTTGACCACCGACCCGAGCAGCAGGCCGCTCTCGAAGTTGTCGATCACGTTCAGCATGTAGGCGCCGTCGGGCGCGAGGTGATCGGCCACCTGCCTGGTGAACTCCACGGTGGTGAGGTGGTAGGGCACCGACAGGTCGTTGAAGGCGTCCCCGAAGACGAAATCGAACCGCTCGCCGGGGCGCAGATCCTCGACCGCGTTGCGCGCGTCCATCGCGATCGTGCGAACGGGCGTGGTGCGCGACAGCCCGGTCGCCTGGTGGTTGGCCTCGACCACCAGGGGATCGATCTCCGCCACGACGGCCCGCGAACCGGGCCACTCGGCCAGCAGCCAGCGAGGGAACGTGTAGCTGCCGCCCCCGAGGAAAAACGCCGACACGTGCCGGCGCCCCCCGATGTACCGGCGGGCCACGTCCCGGTAGATCCGCTCGTAGTCGTAGTTCAGATACGTCGGATCGGCCAGGTCCACGTATCCGTGAATCAGGTAGTCGAGCGCCACGACCCGGAGCTTGCGGTCGCCGGAGTCCTTGCTGACGTCCTCGTAGACGCGAATGTGCTGGTAGGCGCTGTCGGCCTCGAAGACGGCCGTCGCCGGCGTGCGGAAGATCCCGCTGTACTTCCAGCCGGCGTGCTCGAGCGTGTCGACACGGGTGAGCACGAGGCCGGCGCAGACGGCCGCCACCCACACGACCTGGACGAGCCTCCACGGCCCGAGCACCAGTCCGGCGCAGGCGAGCAGCGACGCCACCAGCATCGCGAGGCTCTTGGTGCCGAGTGCGGGAACCAGGTAGAACCCCGAGGCCAGCGTGCCGAGGATGCTGCCGGCGGCGCTCCATGCGGACACGGCGCCGATGGTCGCTCCCACCCGCGCCGACCGCTGCACGGCCACCTTGGTGGCCGCCGGCCCGAAGGTGCCGAGCAACAGCGACGGGACGAAGAAGATGCCGAGGACCGTCGTGAACACGAGCGCGGGCCAGTGCCACCCCTTGAACGGCTCCAGGCTGCCGGACAGGAAGCTGAGGACGAGCACCCCGACGCAGCTCACCGACGCCAGCAGGAAGAGCCAGCCGAGTGCCCGGGATGGATTGACCCGGTCCGAGAGCACGCCGCCGAGATAGTTGCCGAGGCACATGCCGGAGAGGACGACGCCGATCACCGAGGTCCAGGAGTAGAGCGAGGTCCCGGTCTGTTCCGCGATGATCCGGCTGGCGAGCAGTTCCACGGCCATCAGGCAGGCCGACGCGAAGAAGGCGATCGCGTGCGGCGCGTAGGGCAGGGCGAGGACGCCCCGCCCGGGTGGCGCAAGGAGTGAGCCGCCACCTGGCGCCTGGAGCGACGCCGGGCGATCCGCCTCGGGCGCCTCTTCGCGCGACGGCTCGAGCCGTGAAACGACGGCGAGCGCGGCGAGCGTCAGCGCGGTGATGGTGAGGACGGCCGTGTTGCCCAACACGAAGAGCAAGTAGAAGCCGGTCAGGAAGGTCCCGACGATGCTCCCCACGGCCCCGACCGCATAGAAGGAGCCCAGTGTCGCGCCCACCCGCTTCGCCCGACTGACGGCCATCCTGGCGAGCGACGGCGAGAGAGTGCCGAGGGCGACGGCGGGCAGGAGGAAGGTGGCGGCGACGACGATCAGGATCTGGAGCGGCCAGACCATTCCTCGTAGCGGCCTCGTGGTGGCGAACAGGCGGTTGAGGCCGAGCGCGGCCGCGCAGGCGGCCGAGGCGGCCAAGAACAAGATGGGCAGCAGCGCGTGCGGGCGCCAATGGTCGGCCAACCGGCCGCCGACGAGGTTCCCCACGGAGATGCCCAGGAGCATCACGCCGATGACGGCCGTCCACGTGTACAGAGACGACCCCAGATGCGCGGCGATCAGGCGTCCGGCGACCAGCTCGACGACCATGATGGCCGCGCAGCTGACGCCGAAGATCCCGTGGGCGCGGTAGCGCCAGGCGATGCGGCGCCTGGTGGGTTCGTCCCGTCTCTGAGCGTCGGGGAGCGGAGCAGGGTCGGCCATGGGACTGGCAGTTTATACCAGGCGGGGGTCGAACACGGCACCGTGCGCTGGCGGGTATAGAATGGCTCGCCCGGCTCCCCATCGTGCGCGCCCTCGCGCTCTTGCGGAGGATCTGATGAAACGCCTGGTTGTTCTTCTCGCTCTCGTCACGGTGTTCGCGGCCAGCCCTGTCTGCGCCCAGCAGGCCCCCGCTGTCGAGTCCAGCTACCAGCTCCCACCCAAGCCAATCGTCGATATCCTCGACGCCGCGCCGCCGCCCGCCGTGCTGGTCAGCCCGACCGGCCAGATGATGGCCCTGCTCGAGCACCGGAGCATGCCGTCGATTTCGGAGCTGGCCGAGCCGATGCTCCGGCTGGCCGGCCACCGCATCAACCCGAAGACCAACGGTCCCCACGGGGGCCAGACGACCTACGGGATCACCCTGAAGACCATCGCGGGGGGAAGTGAAACGAAGGTCGCGCTCGCGCCGAGCAGCAAGATCACCGCCCCGGCCTTCTCGCACGACGGCAAGTACCTCTCGTTCCTGCTCACGCGTCCCACCGGCATCGAGCTGTGGATCGTGACGACCGCGACCGGCCGCGCCCGGGCCCTGACCTCGGCCACGGTGAACGGTCTTGGCGGCTGCGCGTGGCTGGAGGACAGCTCCGGGCTGCTCTGCCACTTCGTGCCGGTGGGCCGGGGCGTGCCTCCGGCCGCACCCTCGGTTCCGAAGGGTCCGCGCATCGAGGAGAACCTCGGCAAGGCGGCGCCGGCGCCGACGTTCCAGGACCTGTTGACCAGTGCGCACGACGAGGCGCTCTACGAGTACTACTTCACCTCGCAGCTGGCGGTCGTGTCGCTCACCGGGCTCCGGACGGCCATTGGCAAGCCGGGCCTCTACGACGCCGCGTCGATGTCGCCCGACGGGAAGTACGTCCTGGTGGCCCGCACCAAGCGGCCGTTCTCGCGGCTCATCCCCGACGCCGAGTTCCCCAAGGATGTCGAGGTGTGGTCTCGCGCTGGCCAGCTGGTTCGGGCGATCGGCCAGGTCCCGCTCGGCGAGGGGGTGCCCATCGGCGGCGTGAACACCGGCCCGCGGGCCTACCGGTGGGATCCCGCGCAGCCCGCGACAGTGACCTGGGCGGAGGCGCTCGACGGGGGTAACCCGAAGGCCCGCGTGCCGTACCGCGACCGGGTACTCGCGCTCAAGGCCCCGTTCGCCGGCGACCCGGTGGACGTCGCCCGGACGGAATGGCGGTTTAGCGGCCTTGCGTGGACCGAGAAAGGGGTGATGCTGCTGACCGAGACGGATCGCCCGACCCGCAAGCTGCGGACCTGGATTCTCGACGGCCCGGGCGCCGTGCCCCGCAAGTGGCAGGAGCGCAACGTCGCGGACCGGTACGCCGACCGGGGCACGCCGATCCTGCGCGCGGGCCGCATCCTCCAGGTGGGCGACCGCATCTTCGTGTCGGGCGCCGGGTCGTCCCCGCAGGGAGACCACCCCTTCCTCGACCGGCTCGACCTCAAGACCCTGAACACCGAGCGCCTCTTCCTCTGTGACGAGAAGAGCTACGAGACGGTGGTCGCGGTGCTGAACGACGCGGGCACGAGGCTCGTGACCCGCTGGGAGACCAAGACGGACGTCCCCAACTACTACCTCCGCGACCTGGCAACCAACACCAAGACCCCGCTGACCGTTTTCACGGACCCCGCGCCGCAACTCGCCGGCGTGCAGACGCAGCTCATCACCTATTCCAGGAAGGACGGCGTGAAGCTGTCGGCCACGCTCTATCTGCCGGCCGGCTACAAGCCGGGGACGCGGCTCCCGTTCGTGCTCTGGGCCTACCCGGCGGAGTTCATCGACCCGGCGACCGCCAGCCAGGTGAGCGGATCGCCCAACCGCTTCCCGGTCATCTCCTTCGGCAGCCTGCAGCTGCTGTTCCTGACGCTGGGCTACGGCGTGCTCGACAACCCGACCATGCCGATCATCGGGCCGGGCGAAACGGCCAACGACACCTACGTCGAGCAGTTGGTGGCGAGTGCGGAGGCCGCCGTCGACACGATCGTGCAGATGGGGGTGGCCGACCGCGACCGCATCGGCGTCGTGGGCCACAGCTACGGCGCCTTCATGACGGCCAACCTGCTGGCTCACACGACGCTCTTCCGCGCCGGCGTCGCCCGCAGCGGCGCCTACAATCGCACGCTGACGCCCTTCGGGTTCCAGAACGAGGAGCGGACGTTCTGGGAGGTGCCCGAGGTCTACGCGAAGATGTCGCCGTTCTGGTACGCCGACAAGATCAACGCGCCGATCCTGCTGGTCCACGGGGAGGCGGACAACAACACCGGCACCTTCCCGATCCAGTCCGAGCGTTTCTACGCGGCCCTCAAGGGGCACGGGAAGGTGGTGCGCTACGTGACGCTGCCGCTCGAGGCCCACGGCTACGCCGCGCGCGAATCGGTCATGGACCTCATGTACGAGTGGATCAACTGGTTCGACAAGTACATGAAGAACGCGGCACCGCGGGTGGCCCCCCAGTAGGCCATCGCCCGGGGCGTCGGGGACCCGTCCGATCGGTCTCCGGCGCCACAGCCCGGGGCGGCCATTCGGGCACCCGTGCGCGACCCCAGCGCGTCCCGGGCCCGTGTCCGGGACGGGGCAGGCACCAAGCACCGTTCGACAAGGAGACACGTCATGCTGGATTCGACGATCGCCGCCAAGCACCCGTGTCAGGTGAAACTCGACGCGGGCCAGACCTACTACTGGTGTGCCTGCGGATTGTCGGCGACCCAGCCCCTCTGCGATGGCTCGCACCGCGTCACCGCACTTCGGCCCTTGGCCTTCCAGGTCCAGCAGTCCACCGATGCGTGGCTGTGCCAGTGCAAGCGATCGCAGCGCCCACCCTACTGCGACGGTACCCACAAGACGCTCTGACGTCACCGGCTCCCCGTGGTCCGGACAGCCTCGCCGCCGCCAGGGCGCGAGCCTGCCCGACCTCCTCGCCTGGTCGCGCGAGCCCTCGCTCTGATGTGCTCGACGGGGTGGGCGAGATCGCCAGGCTTGCGGCGACGAGCGGGGCACACTATCGTGAGCCGGAGGATTGGCTGCTCGATTGACGCAGCCGAGGAGATGGGGCGATGGTCCGACGCGTGGTGAGTGCCGTCCTGGTCGCGCTCGTGCTGGTCGCTCGCGGCGCCGTCGCGTCCACCGTCGATGGACGCGTCTCGCACGAGATGGGGGTCACGCTCGATCCGTCGACGCACCGGCTGACGGTGTCCGACACGGTGACGATCGCCTCGCGGCCGGGCGACGGCGTCGTGGACTTCGTGCTGAACGGCGCCCTGAAGGTGACATCCAGCGATCCACCCGCGCAGGTCGTGCCGCTCGGCGGCGACGCCCCCTTCTTCGGCATCAACGGCACCAGCGAGGGCGTGGCGCGCCAGGTGCACGTGACCCGCTATCGCCTCACGCTGCCGCCTGGCCGGGCGTCGCTGAGGCTCGCCTACGAGGGCCCAATCGATTTCGGCCTGTCGGCCGCCAAGGAGGAGTACACGCGAGGATTCCGCGAGACGGCCGGGATCCTCGGTCCCGAGGGGGTCTACCTGGCGGGCAGCGGCTTCTGGTACCCCTCGTTCAACCGCGACCTGGTGACCTTCACGCTCGACGTCCAGGAACCCTCTGGCTGGCATGTCATCTCGCAGGGCAACGGGACGTCCCGCGACGAGCGCGGCCATGCGCGCTGGGACTCGGGCGGCCCCATGGACGAGGTCTACCTGGTGGGCGGGCCCCTGCACGTCTTTCGCGACAGCGCCGGTGCCGTCGAGACGCTGGTCTACCTGCACGAACCCGACGAGGCGCTGTCGGCGAAGTACCTCACCGCGACGTCGCAGTACCCTGGAGATGTACCGGCAACTGATCGGACCCTACCCGTACGGGAAGTTCGCGCTGGTGGAGAACTTCTGGGAGACGGGCTATGGGATGCCGACCTTCACGCTGCTCGGCCGCGAGATCATCCGGTTCCCCTTCATCATCTCCTCCTCGTACCCGCACGAGATCCTGCACAACTGGTGGGGGAACTCCGTGTTCGTCGACTACGAGCGCGGCAACTGGTGCGAGGGGCTGACGGCCTACCTGGCCGACCACCTGATCCAGGAACAGCGCGGCGCGGGCGACGACTACCGGCGGGCGACGCTCCAAAAGTACCGGGACTACGTGAAGGCGGGCCGCGACTTCCCGTTGACGGCCTTCCGGTCGCGGGAGAGCGCGTCGACCGAGGCGGTCGGGTACGGCAAGGCACTGATGGCCTTCCACATGCTGCGCCTCTCGGTGGGTGACGACGCGTTCCGCAAGGTGCTGGCCCGGTTCTACCGCGACTTCAAGGGCCGGCGCGCCTCGTTTGCGGACATCGAGCACGCCGTCGAGGCCGTGACGCTCCGCGACTTCGGCCGGTTCTTCAGCGACTGGGTCGGCCGGACGGGGGCGCCCGCGCTCTCGGTCGAGGTCACGCGCGTCGGGCGGGCGGCAGGGGCGACCGGCTTTGCGGTCGAGGCGACGCTGCGGCAGGCGCAAGGTGGCGATCCGTTCGACGTCGACGTGCCGGTGGAGGTGCAGACCGCGACGGGCGTGGTGCGCCAGGTCGTGCACCTCCAGGGTGCCACGCAGGCCTTCACGGTGGCGACCCCGGACGTGCCGCTGCTGCTCCACGTCGATCCGCGCTTCGACGTGTTCCGGAGGCTCGACCCGCGGGAGACGCCGCCCTCGGTCGGCCAGATCTTCGGTGAGCCGCGCGTCCTCGCCGTCCTGCCTGGCGGGGCTCCGGCCCCGGAGCTGGCGGCCTGGCGGGCCCTGCTCCAGGGCTGGGAGGCCGAGAGCCACCACATCGAGCTGGCGCTCGACTCGGAGGTGGCCGCCTTGCCGCGCGATTGCGCGGTGTGGGTCGTCGGCCGCACCAACCGGTGGGCGGGGCGTTTGTTCCGGAGCGGCGGCGGTCTGAGGCTCTCCGAGGCCGCCGTCGAGGTGGACGGCGAGCGGATGGCACTTTCCGGCCACACGCTGGTCCTGACCGCGCGCCACCCGGACAACGTCGAGGAGGCGGTGGGCTGGATCACCGCCGACCCACTGTCCGCCCTTCCCGGACTCGGGCGGAAGTTGCCGCACTACGGCAAGTACTCGTATCTGGGGTTCGAGGGCGCCGAGCCGGTCAACGTGCTGAAAGGGCAGTGGCAGCAGTCCGACTCGCCGCTCCGCGTGGATCTGCGCCAACTGGCTGGGCAGCCCTCCGCCCGTCTCGTGCCCCTGCCTTCCGACGCCCGCAAGGCGCTGGCGGACCTCCCGCCGATCTTCTCCGAGAAAGCCCTGGCCGCGCACGTGGCGTTCCTGGCCGACCCTTCGCGCGCCGGCCGCCTGCCGGGTAGCGCCGAGCACGAGTCCGCCGCCCGGTACATCGAAGAACGCTTCAAGGCGTTCGGCCTGACGCCGGGCGGCGAGCAGGGCGCGTACCGCCAGACGTTCACCATGGAGGTCGGCCCCGCGCACGAGACCAAGACGGTCGCAAACCTCATCGGCTACATTCCCGGGAGCCGCGCCGACTGGAAGGGCGAGTCCGTGGTCGTCACGGCCCACTACGATCACCTCGGAAGGGGCTGGCCCGATGTGCACAAGGGCGACGAGGGCCGCGTGCACCCGGGCGCCGACGACAACGCCAGCGGCGTCGCCGTGCTCCTGGAGCTGGCGCACGCCCTGTCGGGCGGCGAAAAGCCGTCGCGCAGCGTGGTCTTTGTCGCGTTTACCGGCGAGGAGGCGGGTCTGCAGGGGTCGAGCTACTACGCCGACCATCCCGGGCACTTCCCGCTGACCAAGGTCATCGGCGCGATCAACCTGGACACGGTAGGTCGCCTGAACAATCAGAAGCTGTCGGTGATTGCCACGGGCACGGCAGCCGAGTGGCAGCACATCTTCAGGGGCGCCAGTTTCGTGACCGGGGTCGAGAGCCGCAACATTCCGGAGGCGCTGCAGGGATCCGACCAGGTGAGTTTCATCCGGAAGGGGGTGCCCGCCGTGCAGATCTTCACGGGCGCCACCGAGGACTACCATCGGCCCACCGACACGCTCGACAAGATCGACGGCTCCGGCTTGGTGAAGGTGGCCACCTTCGTGCGTGAGGCCGTCACCTATCTGGCGGAGCGGGCCGAGCCCCTGACGAACACCATCACCCCGCCCTCGCCGGGTACCCCAGCGAGCGTCCCCTCACCGCCGCCCACCGCCCGCCGGGCGACCTTCGGCACCGTCCCGGATTTCGCCTTCCAGGGCCCGGGCGTCCGGGTCGGCGGCGTGGCGCCGGGCTCGCCGGCCGAGAAAGCCGGCATTGCGCCTGGCGACGTGATCACCCAGATCGAAGGCCGGGCGATCGCGAACCTGCAGGCCTTCTCCGACACCCTGCGCACGCTCACGCCCGGTCAGACCGTCCACGCGGTCATCCTCCGCCAGGGACAGGCTCTGACCATGACGGTGACGGTGGGAGAGCGCTGAGGCGGGCCAACGGCCGCGAAGGCGGGCGGGCCCGACAGCCAGAGGGCCCGACGAGCGCGTTCCGCGGTAAGCTGTCTGTCCATGCGAAGCTACCGCGCCGGCGAACCTGTCGAAGACTACTGCCGCGCCTGCAAGATCGACCGGCTGCACACGGTCATCGCGGTGGAAGAGGAGGGGCGGCCCATCCGCGTCCAATGCGACTACTGCGGCAGCCAGCACAACACCCGCGGCGTCGCGACGCCGAGCCCGTCATCGCACGCGGGCGCCACGGAGCCGCACCCTCCCCGGGCTGCCCCTGAGATGGGCCATCGCGCGCAACCACCGCTCGTCGGCGAACGCGAACGGGTCCCCCCGCCGGTCCTCGTCGGGTCACGCGACCAGGCGGACCTCGAACTGCTCCTCCGGCGGGTCATCCGCGAGGAGGCGGGCCTGACGAGCGCGGCGCCCGCGCCGAAGTGGCGCGGCGGAACGCTGGTGCTGCGCCCCGGCGCGCCAGGGCTTCAGGAGAAGAGCTGGCCGATCGAGACCTTCTTCCACAAGGTCGTGATGATCCGCAACCGCCTGCGGACGCTCGAACAGCACGTGAACGCCGCCGATCTGCCGGACGATCTCAAGCTGAAGCTGCAGGCGTACGTGACCGGCTGCTACGGGTCGCTGTCGAGTTTCAACGTGCTCTTCGCCGACGAGGCGGACCAGTTCAAGGGCGCGGGCGACTGACGCGGGGCTGCCCGGGCGATCCGCCAGGCCCAGGCTGTCGCCGGGGCCGCGTCCCACCCAGCCGAGCTCGTCAGTGGGAATCGATGTACGCCTGGATCTCTGCATGCCAGCCGTCCGGCTGGCATGGTCCCGGTGTCGTGTCCTCGCCGAAGAGCAAGTCGAGGAGGTGACGGGGCCGCCTGCCGCCGAGGTGCAGGGCTTTCACGCACGAGACACAGTAGACCACCACATCGTCCCGCGGCATCTGGGCGGCGCGCGCCGCCATCTGCTGCTTGACCAGTTCAATCGGCAGGACGCCGAAGAACGTGTCGCCGCAGCACACGGCGTGCGTCTTGGTGAACCGCGGCTCGACCACCTGGATGTGCATCCTCGCGAGCAGCCGCCGCACGGCGGCGTGCACCCGCTCCTCCGTGCGCGTCGGGCAGGCGTCCTGCACCGTCATCTCGAGGCCCCGGTAGTCGGGAAACGGGAAGGTGGTCGTGCCGGCCAACAGTTCCCAGAGCGACACGGTGGTGATGCCGTCGTAGAGCTCGCGGTACCGCCGGTCGCAGCCCGGACAGGTGTTGATAATCTCCGTGCCCTCGGGCAGCTGCGGGGAGTGGCGGCAGCACGTCAGGTGCTGGGTCACTGAAGGGCCGTCGGCATTCAGGTGCGCGAGCACCCGCCCCGCCAGCTCCGGCCTGTAGATCATTAGCGCACACCCAGGTGCGTACACCTGCATCGGCACGGCCTCCCGCTTGCGCGACAGAGGGCAGCCTATCCGATCGGCGGCGTCGACATCCATCCGGTTCTTGCACCGAAGCCGTCGGGCTCCTAGGCCTCCCAGGCCCGGGTCGGCCCCTGCTCGGACGGGAGACTGGGACGAGTGACCGCTGGCGGGTTACGGTTTCACGCCGACCACCACGGCGAAGGCGCCGCGCCGCCACGCGACGTCCACGGCTAGGCCGGCTCCCTGCAGGATCGCCAGCTCCTCCTCGAGCGTCGTGTAGGTGTCTTCGCCGGCCCATGCGGCGAACAGGCGTCGTGTCTCGGCCGCGCCGTAGGAGCTCCGCAGGTGGGCGGCCCAGGCCCGCATCTGGAGCGAGGCCAGCCGTTCGACACT
This sequence comes from uncultured Acidobacteriota bacterium, assembly GCA_963701315.1. Lineage (GTDB taxonomy): Bacteria > Acidobacteriota > Vicinamibacteria > Vicinamibacterales > Fen-181 > FEN-299. The sequence goes on from OY969603.1 coordinate 869,575, forward strand.
GCTCGGATGGCAATCGCCGCTGGCGACGATGCCGCCCGGCCGGAGTGCGGCGGCGCACTTCCGGTAGAAGGCACGCTTGCGCGCCGGATCGGCGATGTGGTGCAGGGAGAGGGTGGCGACGATCGCGTCAGCGAGCGGGAGCGGGTGCCGGAGCAGGTCGCCGCAGACTAGGGTGGCCGGGCTCGACCGCCGAGCCAGTCGCCTCATGGCCGCGCGCAGCATGGCCGGGTCGGCGTCGATGCCGAGGACGCGGGCGGACGGCACGTGAGCGAGGCACCGCGAGGTGAGCGCGCCAGTGCCGATGCCGACGTCGACCAGCGTCGGGGCGCGGTGTGGATCCGCAGTGGACGCGAAGACCTGGGCAGTGGCCTCGAGCAGGTCCTCGTACGCCGGGATGAAGCTGCGGATGCGACGCTCGTAGTCGTCGACGGGAATCTGGAGGTGGTCGGCAACAGACATGCGGACCCTCTGAGGCGCGTCCCGCCCCACGCGCGAGACGTCGCCGGGATGTGCAGAACAGCGCGTCGCCATTCTACCCGCACCGAGCACGGCGTGGTTCGCCCCTCCGAGCTCAGAAGAGGAAGCGGACGCCGAGTTGCAGGGGGCGGGGCGGGCCCGTGCTGGTGGGGCGGCCGAACAGCGGGGACGTCATCACGTCGCTGTAGGCGGTGTAGTTCGTGCGGTTCAGGAGGTTCTGGGCCGCCACGTAGAACTCGAACCGGTAGCGCGTCTCCGGCGGACCGCCCGACACCCCCGGTGCGAACCCGCCGCTGCCGGAGTTCAGCACGACCACCTGTGGAGCTCCCGGGGAGCCGGCGTTCGGCCTGGGCTTCCCGAATCCCAGGGTGTACGCGAACCGGGATCCGACCTCCAGGTGGCTGGTCCCCCGGGCCGAATTGCGGCTCGTGCCCGGCGGCCGGTCGGCGAACACCCCGTCCCCGTTGTCGTCCCGCCCGGTCGTGATGGTGTACGGCGCGCCGGACCGGTAGGTCGAGCTGACCGATACGGCCACGTGCTTGACTGGCTCGCTGGTGAAGAGGCCGCCGACCCGATGGCGGAGGTCGTCGGAGGCGGGCCCCCACTCGGCGGCGAGATCGTCCCCGTTAGCGGGCAGCGCACGCCCCGTCTCGGGGGGGACGACCCGACCCGGTCGGCGGCCCTGGCCCGACCGTTCGCCGAGGGTTCACTCGAGGCGCCCCGACGCGGCCGAGCAGCGGATAGGCCGCCGGCGACGCGTGTCTGGGTGTATAAGGGTAGGGTTCCCTGGGGATCGGAAGTAAGGAGGCAGCCATGTCGTGGCGCGCCTATTGGTCTACCACGTCGGCGTGGGCGGCGTGCTGCTGTCCAGGATGCTGGCGCGGGTTGTCCGCCAGCGGCGCGGGGCAGTCACGCGAGCGCGCACCAGTCGGGACGTGGACGATGCCCAATGGACGGATTGAAAGCGAGGGCCTATGAGACAACGTAGGAGTCGGGTTGGAGAGGGATGGGGTTGGGCGGGCATCCTGCTGGTCGTGGGGGTCGTCGTCGCGCTCAGCCTCGCTCAGGGGCTGTTCGCGCAGGAGCACCGGGGGGAGAGCCAGGCCAAGGGCGCGCACGGCCAGGAAGTGGGCGGCGGCCACATCCCGCAGCACGGGCCGGCCCCGTCGCACGCCGTGGCCCGGCCGGCGCCGCCGCACGGGGCGCCGCCGGAAAAAGCCGAGCCGAAGCGGACGTACGGCGACAAGCCGGGTCATCCGGAGGCCCCGCACGTTCACGCGGCCGACGACCGGTGGGTCGGCCACGACAGCGGGCGGAACGACGCGCACTTCCATCTGGATCACCCTTGGGAGCACGGGCGGTTTCCGCAGGCCATCGGGCCCCAGCACGTGTGGCGGCTGCACGGCGGCGCCCGTGACCGGTTCGGCGTGGGCGGGTTCTTCTTCCAGGTGGCGCCCTACGACTACGACTACGTGGGTGACTGGCAGTGGGATAGCGATGACATCGTGATCTATCTGGATCCGGATCACGACGGGTGGTACCTGGCGTACAACGTGCGCCTGGGGACCTACGTGCACGTCCTCTACCTGGGGTGAGCCGTCGGTCGCGAGCGTTCGACCCTCAACCGGCGGGCCGGCCCCGGGGGCCGGCCCGCACGGGCCCGTCGCGTCCCGGTCCGACCGCCCGCTCGGCGGGCGCCGGCGGAAGGGTGCCGATCCGCTAGAATAGAAGCATGTCCACAACTTCGGGAGCTCCCCCGCGCGGGCGTCAGCCTGGCGACTGCACGCCCGTGACCGCTGGGGCGACGTCTGGCCGCCCCTCCCGCTTCACGACCGTCTCGGGTCGGCCTGTCGAGCGCGTTTACACCCCCGCCGACCTAGCTGGTCTCGAATACAGCCGCGACCTGAACGAACCTGGCCACTTTCCCTACACGCGTGGCATCCACGCCACCGGCTACCGGGGCAAGCTGTGGACCATGCGGCAGTTCGCCGGGTTCGGGACGCCCGAGGACACCAACGCGCGCTACAAGGAGCTGTTGCGCCATGGCGGGACGGGCCTCAGCGTCGCCTTCGACCTGCCGACGCTGATGGGTCGCGACCCGGACCACGGGTTGTCGCTCGGCGAGGTGGGGAAGTGCGGCGTGTCGATCGCGTCGTTGGCCGACATGGAGACGCTCTTCGACGGCATCTCGCTGGCCGACATCACCACCTCGATGACGATCAACTCGCCGGCCTCGATCATCTTCGCGATGTACCTGGTCGTCGCCGAGCGACAGGGCGTGGACTGGTCGCACGTCTCGGGGACGATCCAGAACGACATCCTCAAGGAGTACATCGCGCAGAAGGAGTACATCTACCCGCCCCGCCCGTCGATGCGCCTGATCACCGACGTGTTCGAGTTCTGCGCGGCGCGGGTGCCGCGCTGGAACACGATCTCGGTCAGCGGGTATCACATCCGCGAGGCCGGGGCGACGGCGCTGCAGGAGCTCGCCTTCACGCTCCGAGACGGGATTGAGTACGTCCAGTACGGGGTCGACGCCGGGCTGGCAGTGGACGAGTTCGTGCCCCGGATCTCCTTCTTCTTCAACGCGCACAACGACTTCTTCGAGGAGATCGCCAAGTACCGGGCCGCGCGCAAGATCTGGGCGCGCGTGGTGCGCGAGCGCTTCGGTGCCCGCGACGAGCGGTCGCTCAAGCTCCGCTTCCACGCCCAGACGGCCGGCGTGTCGCTGACGGCGCAGCAGCCGTACAACAACGTGGTCCGGACGGCCCTCCAGGCGCTCGCCGCCGTGCTCGGCGGTACGCAGTCGCTCCACACCAACTCGCTGGACGAGGCGCTGGCGTTGCCGACCAGCGAGGCGGTGACCCTCGCGCTCCGCACGCAGCAGATCATCGCCCACGAGAGCGGCGTCGCCAACGTGGTCGATCCGCTCGGCGGGTCGTACCTGGTCGAGCGGCTGACGCTCGACCTCGAGCGCCAGGCCGAGGAGACCTTCGGTGTCATCGACCGGATGGGCGGCATGGTCGCGGCCATCGAACAGGGCTACCCGCAGAAGGAAATCGCCGAGAGCGCCTACGCCTTCCAGCTGGCCCTCGAGCGCCACGAGAAGACGACCGTTGGCGTCAACGATTTCGTCGGGGACGCGGAGCCGCCGATTCCAACGCTCTACATCGACGAGGCGGCCGGGCAGCGCCAGTGCGCGAGGCTCGAGCGCCTCCGCCGCGAGCGCGACGCCGACCGCGTCGGGCGGGCCCTCGACCGTCTCCGCGAGGTGGCTGCCGGCCGGGGGAACACGATGGAGCCGATCCTGGACGCGGTGCGGGCCTACGCCACCGTCGGCGAGATGTGCGACGCGCTGCGGGAGGTGTGGGGCGAGTACGAAGAGGTGCCCGTGGTCTGAGTCGGGCCGCTCCCGGCGAGCCGGGCCCGAGCGCCAGAGGGGGACTATGCGCAAGATCCGAGTCGTCATCGCCAAACCGGGACTCGACGGCCACGACCGCGGGGCCAAGGTCATCGCGCGCGCCCTGCGGGACGCCGGGATGGAGGTCATCTACACCGGCCTGCGGCAGTCCCCCGAGCAGGTCGTCGCGGCCGCCGTCCAGGAGGACGCCGACGTCATCGGATTGTCGATCCTCTCGGGGGCACACACCGAGATCTGCCCGCGCCTGATGGAGTTGGTGCGGACGCGGGGCCTCGACGACGTGCTGATCGTCGTCGGGGGCATCATCCCCGACGCGGACCTGCCGAAGCTGGCGTCGATCGGCATTCGCGGCGTCTTCCGCCCGGGCACGCCGATGACCGAGATTGTGGGCTTCATCGAGGCGCACGTCCGCGCCCGCGCAGAGCCCGACGGGCCAACGTCGGTGCCGGCCTGAGCCGTCCCCCTGCAGTCCGCTATGGCTGGTGCCGATAAGGGAGCGTGTGGCCTCCCCGCCGGGGAGGCGTGTGGGGACTGGATGCCGGTACAAACTCCTGCTCGCCGACGACAGTGTGACGATTCAGCGGGTGATCGAGCTGACGTTTGCCGACGAGGATGTCAAGGTCATTGCCGTCGGGGATGGCCAGCAGGCGATCGACCGCGTCCAGACCGAACGCCCCGATATCGTCCTGGCAGACGTGGGCATGCCGCTGCGGGATGGCTACGAGGTCGCGGCGTTCATCAAGGCGAACCCGGATCTGGCGCACATCCCGGTGCTCCTGCTGACGGGCGCGTTCGAGCCGGTCGACGAGGACCGGGCGCGCGCCGCAAAGTGCAACGGGGTGCTGGCCAAGCCCTTCGAGCCGCAGCAGCTCATCGGTCGCGTCAAGGAACTGCTGGCCGGCGTCCAGCCGGCAGCCAGCGCGGCACCGAGCCCTGCCGCCGTCGTCCAGCCTTCCCACGCGGCCCCGCCTGCCGAGGCGTTTCCGGCTGCCCCGGCCGACGAGGACGCCACCCGGCCGTTGCCGATGCCCACGTTGTCCGGGGCGCTCGGCAGCGCGGAACCGCCGCTCGATACGGCGTCGCTCGACCTGAACCCCGAGCCGGCCCCGTCGGATGCCTCGCTCGATGACTACTTCGACCGGCTCGACGCGGCGTTTGCCCACCTGACGGGGCACGTCCCCGGTCGCGATGAGGCCGGGTCGGTGCGCGCATCACATGGGCCGGGCCCGACAGGGGAGCCGGCCGCCAATGTCGTCTGGTCGTCGGCGGCCGCGCAGCTGGCCGCCTTCGCCGAGGGCGCCCCGCCGCCCAAACCTGTGCCGGACGCCGGGCATGAGGCCGGTGAGGTGGCGCAGCCGGTCGCCGGGCCAGCCGCAGTCCCCGTATCCGACGCGTTCAATGCGCTGCTCGAGAATCGAACGTCAGCATGGGACGGAGGTTCCCCCCACGGGCGTGGCCGCAATCCCTGGCGTGGCCGTCGCCGACGCGTTTCTGGGGGAACTGGCGCGCCGCGTCGCGGCCCAGCTCGGGGACAAGGCCGTGCGCGACATCGTCGCGCAGCTCGTCTCCACGACGGCCGAACGGCTGGTCAAGGAAGAAATCGCGCGAATCAGGGAATCCGTGCGCTAGCGGCCAGGCCCCGCGACCGGTGGGCGGAGGGCCGGACGGCGGGCGGGCCCCTGCGCCGGGTGCGGTGAGCGCGCAGTTACACACCCGAGCGCCACCGGCGAGGGCGCCGGTCGTTCATCACACCCCTGCCTGCTCGGCAATCTCGCGCAGCATCTGCTCCAGGATCTCCGGATCGGCGGGCTTGGTGAGGTGGTAGTCGAACGCCGCCTCGCGTGTCTGCCGCCGGTCTTCGTCCCGCCCCCAGCCCGTCAGCGCCACGATCCGAATCCCCGCCGCCCCCGGCCGCTTCCTCAGCGCGAGAGCCACGTCGATGCCGCTCATCCCCGGCAGGCCCAGGTCGAGCAGCACCACGTCGGGCCGGTATGACCCGGCCCGGTCGATGGCGGTCGGCCCGTCCCACGCCTTCTGCACGTCGTGGCCCAGTCGCGTGATGAGCTCGCCCAGCATGTCGACCAGATCGGCATTGTCATCGACGACGAGCACGCGGAGGCGGCGGCCGGGCGCGGTCCGAATCGGCGCTGTCGACGGCCGGGCGGGGCGCGGGCGCGGGAGAGAGAGGCAGTCGGACCACGAACTCCGCCCCGCAGCCGAGCCCGGCGCTGTGCGCGGTAATGGTGCCGCCGTGCATCTCGATCAGGCGTTTCGACAGTGCCAGGCCGATCCCGAGTCCCTGCGTCTGAGTCAGATGATGCCCCCGTTGGAACATCTCGAAGACCGTTCCGAGGTGCTCGGCGGCGATACCGCCCCCATCGTCCCGCACGCGAATGACGGCATGGTCACCGTCCTGCACGGCGTCCAGGCGGATGTGGCCACCGTGGGGCGTATAGCGGGCGCTGTTGTTGATCAGATTGGTCACCACCTGGGCCAGCCGCTCCGTGTCGGCGTTCACCCAGAGGGGGCCGTCCGAGGCCTCGACCGACAGTTGGTGCCGCCCGGCAGCCACCTCGGGCGCTGACGCTTCGACCGCCGCCGCGAGGACGGTGCTCAGGAGGACGGGATGGCGGCGCAGCTCGATCTTGCCGTGCGTGACGCGCGAGACGTCGAGCAGGTCGTCCACCAGCCGCGTCAGGTGGCTCACCTGCCGGTCGATGATGTCCGCGGCCCGGGCCGCGTGGGCCGGCAGCGGCTCCCGCTGGATCAGCGGCAGGGCATAGCGGATCGGCGAGAGCGGGTTGCGCAGCTCGTGGGAGAGGACCGCGATGAACTCGTCCTTCCGGCGGTCCGTCTCGGCCAACTGGGTGAAGGCGCGCCGCAGCGCCTCCTCCGCCTGGTTGCGCGCGGTGACGTCCACCGTTACGGCGACCCCGCCCGTCACGGCGCCGCCCCGGCCGCGCAGGGGCGCGGCCGAGGCCGACACAAACCACCGCCGGCCGCTCGGCAGGTGGACCTCGAGTTCCACCGGCGCAACTTCCCGGTTCTCGGCGACCGCCCGCTGCAGCGGCAGGTCGGCCGCGGGGACCTCCTGGCCGTCGAGGAAATAGCGCACCTGTCGACCCTGCGAGCCGGCGTCGGGCGCGGAGGCTGAGAGATTGTCGGTGTCCTGCACCTCGAACTGCGCGAGGGCGGCCCGGTTACCGGTGATGCGCTCGCACGACGTGTCGTCCGAGAAGGTCACGCCCACCGGCAGTGCCTGCATCAACGCCTCGAGCCGCTGGTTGGTCGCAAACAGAATCCTCTTCGGTGCGCTTGCGCTCGGTCACGTCGGTGTGCAGGACCACGTTGGCGACATGCTCGCCCCAATCGTTGAACATCGGCGTCGCGTTGAAGGCCGACCAGACCGGTGTGCCGTCCTTGCGCAGGAACCGGAACTCGCCTCGCACGACGGCGCCCCGGTGCAGCGCCTCCCGTTTCCGAGCGACGTGCGGGCGCTCATCGGCGAACGCGAAGTCCATGCTGGACTTGCCGATGATCTCCTCCACCGAGTAGCCGAGCAGGTCCGCCATGCGCTGGTTCGCGTACATGTACGGACCGTCGGGTTGGGCGACGACCACCCCTTCCCCGGCTGTCTCGATGATGGCGCGGTACTGGCTCTCGCTCCGGCGCAGGTCCTCCTGTGCGCGCTTGATCTCGGTAATGTCGCGGATGGCGGTGTAGCGACGGGCCACGCCCGGGGCAACCGCCCGCCCGTGGGTCAGGACCGAGAGGCGCGTGCCGTTCTGGCAGATCATCGAGTGTTCGACGACGGAGTCGACGTTCTGGCTGATATTCGCCAGGACCGCCTCACGGTCCTCGGGAGCCACGAGGTCCGCAATCGCCATGCCCCGCAGTTCCTCTTCCGTGCGGCCGACCATCTGCGCAAACTGGGGGTTGCAGTCGACAATCCGGCCCGCCTCGCTCTCGACGAGCCCCTCGAACGTCGCGTCGGCAAGCGCCTGGAGTCGCCTGAGGCTGTCGCGGCTCCTCGCCCCGAGGACGCGAATGACCTGAAGGAACCCGACGGCACAGGCGCCGAGCGCGATGGCGGCACCCATACGCAGCGCCGTGGTCACATCCCACGGGGCCGGCACCAATCGCACGACGAACAGCTCGACCCCGACGTCACCGAGCGCGACCGAGAGCAGCCCCGGTCCCGGTCCGAACAGGACGGTCGTGACGACCAGCGTGAGCGCGGAGATGTTGTAGGCGCCGCCCGTTCCCAGGTACGGAATGAGCGCCCGGCGCAGGGTAGTGGCGGCGGCGACGAGGACCACCGCGCTGCCGTACCGCCACACGGAGGGCAGGGCGGTGAGCCGTTCGGGCGTCAGCAGCCAGACAAGCCGGTCGCTCCAGGTGTTCGCGCGCCGTCTGTCCGGGACCAATCGGCTCACGGGATGGGCGTCGCTGGATCCTCTCTGTGCGTGACTCACGCGGGACTCCGGGGTCTGACCAGCTGGAAGACCGGGCCGCGGATGCGCGGCCACGCGAGCGCGGAAGACAGCGGAGCGAACGCTCGCGCCGTTCGCCGTTCGGGCGACGGGCCGAGGATATCAGAAACGGGTTCCCCTGGTTCCCTCAGGGCCGGTCTAGAACGCGACAAGCTCATCAGTGCAGGTGGTGAATCGCCCGCGCCAGGACCGGCGCGCCTGGCGGGGTCGTCGCGCTGGGCATGCCGGCGGCCCGGCCTTCTGTTCTGGCATCGGCGGCGTGTCGGGCCGCCTGCGCGATTTTGGGTGCCCTCAGGCGGCATCTTCCGGTACGATCTGCAGTTCTATGCGTGATTTGTCCAAAGCCTTCGAGCACGCCCAAGTCGATCCCCGCTGGTACGCCTTCTGGGAGTCCATCGGCGCGTTCCGGGCCGACCCCGCGTCGGACCGGCCGCGGTTCAGCATGGTGATTCCGCCGCCCAACGTGACCGGCTCCCTGCACATGGGGCACGCCCTCAACCACACGCTGCCGGACATCGTCGCCCGCTGGAAGCGGATGCAGGGCTACGACGTCCTGTGGCTGCCGGGCACGGACCATGCCGGCATCGCGACCCAGAACGTCGTCGAGCGGCAGCTGGCCCTGGAGGGGAAGACCCGGCACGACCTGGGCCGGGAGGCGTTCGAGGCGCGGGTCTGGGACTGGGTGCGGAAGAGTCATGGGACCATCACCAGCCAGATGCGCAAGCTCGGCGAGTCGGTCGACTGGTCCCGGGAGCGGTTCACGCTCGACGAGCAGCTTTCCCGGGCGGTCCGCCGGGTGTTCGTGACCCTGTACAAGGAAGGGCTCATCTACCGCGGCACCTACATCGTCAACTGGTGCCCGCGCTGCCGCACGGCCCTGTCCGATCTCGAGGTCGTGCACAAGGACACGGCCGGCAAACTCTGGTACGTGCGGTACCCGGGCGTGGGTGGCGGCGAGGACATGACGGTGGCGACCACGCGGCCGGAGACCATGCTCGGCGACACGGCCATCGCGGTGAACCCGGACGACGAGCGGTACCGCGGCCGCGTCGGGCAGACGGTCCGCCTGCCGATCCTCGGGCGCGAGCTGCCGATCGTGGCCGACGCGTTCGTCGATCCGGCCTTCGGAACCGGCGCCGTCAAGGTGACGCCCGCCCACGATCCGAACGACTTCCAGATGGGGAAGCGCCACGGCCTGGCGGAGGTCGTGGTCATCGACGAGGACGGGAAGATCACGGCGGCCGGGGGACCCTACGCGGGGCAGGACCGCTTCAAGGCCCGAGCCGCAATCGTCGAGCAGCTCGAACGCGAGGGACTCCTGCTGAAGGTCACCGATCACGAGCACGCCGTGGGGACCTGCCAGCGGTGCACCACCGTGGTCGAGCCGCTGGTCTCTACCCAGTGGTTCGTCAAGGTCGAGCCGCTCGCCAAAGAGGCGATCCGGGTCGTCGAGGCCGGGCAGGTCCGGTTCCTGCCCGAGAACTGGACCAAGACCTACTACGACTGGATGTACAACATCCACGACTGGTGCATCTCCCGGCAGCTGTGGTGGGGCCACCGGATCCCGGCGTGGTACTGCCAGGCGTGCGGGGCGATGATGGTGGCGGAGCAGACACCCGAGCGGTGCCAGTGCGGGGGGGCGCTCCGGCAGGACGACGACGTGCTCGACACCTGGTTCAGCTCGCAGCTGTGGCCGTTCAGCACGATGGGCTGGCCCGACCGGACGGCGGACCTGCAGCGCTACTACCCCACGGACCTGATGCTGACGGCCTTCGACATCATCTTCTTCTGGGTGGCGCGGATGATCATGGCCGGCGTCAAGTTCGTCGGCGACGTGCCGTTCCGCGACGTCTACATCACCGGCCTGGTCCGCGACGAGCGCGGGCAGAAGATGAGCAAGTCGAAGGGGAACGTCGTCGACCCGCTCGAGGTCATGGACGAGATCGGCGCCGACGCCCTGCGCTTCACGCTGACGGCGATGGCGGCGCCCGGCATGGACATCCCGCTCTCGGAAGGGCGGATGACCGGCTACCGGCAGTTCATCAACAAGATCTGGAACGCCTCTCGGTTCGTGCTGATGCACGTGGGCGACCTCACGAGCCGTCCCGAGGTGCCTGAGGCCTCGTCGCTGCCGCTCGTCCACCGGTGGATCCTGCACCGCCTGAACGAGGTGACGGGCGAGGTCATCGACGCCTTCACGACCTACCGGTTCGACGTGGCGGCCGACCGTCTCTACCACTTCTTCTGGCACGAGTACGCCGACTGGTACATCGAGATGGTCAAGCAGCACCTGCAAGGCGACCCGGCCGAGCGCGACGCGGCCCGCGCCGTGTTGCTCGACGTGCACGACCGCGTGCTGCGGCTGTTGCACCCGATCATCCCGTTTGTCACCGAGGAACTCTGGCAGCACCTGCCGCGGCGATCGGAGGATGGCCAGACGATCACGCTCGCACCGTACCCGGCCGTGAAGCCGGAGTGGACCGCCCCCGCGGTGGTCGGGGCCATCGGGTTGCTGCAGGGAATCGTCACCACGATTCGCACGGCCCGGGCCGAACGCACCCTGAAGCCCTCGGCGCGGGTGACGGCGAGCCTCGAGGGTCTCGGCGACGCGCAGCGCCGGATGCTCGACGAGCTCAGGGGCTATGTGCTCACACTCGCCGGGCTGAGCTCGCTCGAGGTCGGTCCGGTGGCGAGCGCAGCGACGTCAGACGGGGACGTCGTGACGCGCATCTACCAGGACCTGCGCGTCCACATCCTGATGCCGCGCGCCGACCGCAGCGCCGAGATCGCGAAGCTCCGCAAGAGCCTGGACGACGCCGAGCGCGAGAATCCGCGGCCTCGACGCCAAGCTGGCCAACGAGTCGTTCGTCTCCCGTGCGCCGGCTCACGTCGTCTCTGAGGCCCGGGCGCGGCGTGAGAGCCTGGCCGCGCAGCAGCGGAAGCTCGAGCAGACGCTGCGCGAGAACGGAGCGTAACGGGTGGGGAGCCGTCCGTACGGAGGAGCCGTCCTGCCCGACAATCTCGCCGTGGCGCTGCGGCGCGTGGCGGAGCGAACGCGCGGGTTCGCCGATCAGGCGGCGTGGTACGAGCAGGTCGAGTCGACCAACGACCGGGCCGACCAGGCGGCCGAGAGCGGGGCGCCGCACGGCTTCGTCGTGGCGGCCGACGCCCAGACGGCGGGCCGCGGCCGGATGGGGCGTGCCTGGTTCTCGCCGCCCGGCGCGGGGCTCTACGTGTCGGTCGTGCTGCGGCCTGCCGCCCTTGGCCTTCTGCCGGGCGGGACGCCCGGGCCCGCCATGCTCGCCGCGTCGGTCACGATGACGGCCGGCGTGGCGCTGGCCGACGCGGTCCGGGCGGCCACGGGGCTGTCGCCCGAGATCAAGTGGCCCAACGACCTGGTGATTGGGCCGCGCAAGCTGTGTGGGATTCTCGCCGAGGCGTCGAGCGGCGGTGCCGTGGTCCGGCACATCGTGGTGGGGTTTGGCGTGAACGTGCAGGTGGCGGCCTACCCGCCCGAGCTGGCCAGCCGCGCGACCGCAATCGAGGCCGAGCTGGGCCGGCCTGTGGACCGGGCGCTCGTGTTTGCGGAGGCCCTGGCGTGTCTGGCCGAGCGGCTGCGGGAGTTGTCCGCCAGCGGCTTTGGCGCGGTGCTCGACCGGTGGCGCGCGCTAGCACCGTCGAGCACGGGGGCCCGGATCGAGAATCGTGTCAGGCGGGCGGACCCGGCCCGCCCGCACGGCGGGCGTCGCCAGCGACGGCGCGCTGCTGGCGGAGGTCGAAGGCCGGGTCGAGCGCGTCATTGCCGGCGAAGTCCGCTGGCTCGGACACTCCTAGCGACTGGACCGGGGCACCATGCTGCTCGCACTGGACATCGGCAACACCAACATCGTGGTCGGCGTGTTCGACGGGGACCGCCTGCTCCACAGCTGGCGTCTCTCCACCCTCCGCCAGCGAACGGCCGACGAGATGGGCATCTGGGTTGTCCAGCTGTTTGGCCACCGCCAGCTGCCGACCACCGAGGTCGACGGCATCGTGTTGGCCTCGGTCGTGCCGACGCTCACGGGTCCGACCATCGAGATGGCCCGGCGCTACTTCGGGCGGGAGGTTCTCGTGGTGGACGCGGGCGTCGAGACCGGCATGCCGGTCCTCTACGACGCTCCCGCCGAGGTGGGCGCCGACCGCATCGTCAACGGCGTCGCCGCCTACGAGCGGTACGGCCGCCCGGGGGCGGCCCTGATCGTCGTCGACTTCGGCACGGCCACCACGTTCGATGCGATCTCTCGACGCGGGGAGTACCTCGGCGGCGTCATCTGTCCCGGCGTCGGCATCTCCGCCGATGCGCTGTTCCAGCGGGCTGCGCGGTTGCCCCGGGTGGAGGTGCGGAAGCCGGCATCGGTGGTGGGCCGGACCACGGTGGGCTCGATGCAGTCCGGGCTGTTCTGGGGCTACGTGGGATTGGTCGAGGGCATCGTCCGACGCATGCGCGCGGAGCTGGGCAGCCCGGTGGTCTGTGTGGCGACGGGGGGGCTGTCGGATTTGATCGCCCCGGAGACGCCTGAAATCGACGCGGTCGACCGCGATCTGACGCTGTACGGCCTACGGTCGATCTGGAACCGCAACCGGCCCGCCGTCGGGGCCTGAATGGACCACGAATCCTACTGCCGCGAGGTTGAGGCGTACCTCTGCCGCCGCAACGGCGGTCACCTGGTCCGGGTGGTGGGCCCGGCGTTTGCCCTGGTCAGCGGCTGGGCCGCGCAGGGCGTGCCGCTCAAGGTGGTCTTCAGCGGGATCGACCGCGTCGTGGAGCGCCGGGCGACCAAGGGTCCGAGCCGTCGCCCCCTGCGCGTCGAGTTCTGCGAGGCGGACGTCCTCGACGTCTTCGACGAGTGGCGGCGTGCCGTCGGCGTGGGGTCGGCGGGCCAAGGCGGCGCGGCCGACGCGCGGGCGTCGAAGGCCTCAGGCTCGCTGCGCGCCCACCTGGACCGGGTCGTCGTCCGGCTGACGGACCGCCTGGCGGGAGATGCGGTGCCCGCCGGGCTCGAACAGGCCATCGAACACCTCCTCGCCGAACTCGCAGAGAGCCGCGAGGCGAGCCGCACGGCGAGGGGTGAGGCCCGCACGGCGCTGGTGGCCCAGTTGCAGCGATGGGACGAGGATTCTGATGGCCGCGGCCTTCGGCACGACGTCTGCCGAGACGCTCGAGACACTGCGACGGGAGGCGGCCGAGGAACTCTCGGGGTTCCTCGAGCGCATGTCGCCAGCCGATGGCGAGCAGGCACTGCGGGCGGCGGCCGCACGCTTGCTGCGGGAGCGCCTCGCCTTGCCCGACCTGCACTACGAGATGTAGCGGCCGTCTGGGAGGCAAACCAGGAGCGGATGCCGGACGATGATGACACCGGGCGCGATTGTCGACCTGACCATCGAGAAGCCGGCGGCCGGCGGCCGGATGATCGCGCACGCCGACGGTCTGGTCGTGCTCGTCCACGCGGCGATTCCCGGCGAGCGTGTGCGGGCGCTGGTGGAGCGCACGAGCCAGGGGCTCGCGTACGCCAGGACGGTGGACGTGCTCGACGCCTCCCCTGATCGCCGCGTCGGGATCCGCGACTGGGCCTGCGGTGGCAACGTGCTCGCGCACGTCGCCTACCCGCGTCAGCTGCAGATCAAGGCCGAGATCCTGGCCGACGCGCTCCTCCGGATCGGGAAGGTGTCGTGGGAGACTGCGCCACCCGTCACGCCCTCCCCGGAACAGGGCTACCGCATGCGCGCGCGGTTTCATGCCCGGGGACGGATGCTCGGGTTCTTCCGGGAGGGCACGCACGGGCTGTGCGACCCCGGCACGACGGGCCAGCTGTTGCCGGAGACCTGCCGGCTGGTGCAGGAGCTGGGTACCCGCCTCGCCGATCGCCGCCTGGAGGGCGTGGCGGAGATCGAACTGGCCGAGAACGTGCCCGCCTCCGAACGCGCCTTGCACGTGGAACTCACGCGCCCGGTCACGCCCGTCGGGCTCGCCGACCTGGCCGCGCTCGACAGCGTGGTCGGCGTGAGCGCGTCGTTCACCGCGCGCGGGGCGCGAGGGCAGATGGATGCCCGTCGTACGGTGACGGCCGGCGGCCCGGCCACGGTGCTGGACACGCTCGAACTGCCCGGGGTCGGGGGCGCGGCGTCCGGAGGCGCGGACCGTACGGCCTCGCCCGTGACGGTCCGGCTGCAGCATCACGTGCAGGCGTTCTTCCAGGCCAACCGCTTCCTGCTGGCCGAGTTGGCCGGCCGCGTCGCCTCCTTCGTGCCGCCCGGCCCCGTCGTGGACCTCTACGCTGGCGTGGGGCTGTTTGCCGCCGCGGCGGCGGCCACCACGGGGGCGCCGGTCGTCGCCGTCGAAGGCGACCGGGCGGCGGCGCGGGACTTGCGCGCCAACGCCGCGCCCTACGGCGGCGCCCTCCAGGCGGTGGAAATGGCGGTCGAGCGGTACGTGGCCGAGCAGCCCGTCTCGTCGTCGTCGACCATCATCGTCGACCCGCCCCGGACGGGGATGTCGAAGGAGGCTTCCGCCGCAATCGCTGCCCAGACGGCGCGGCGCCTGATCTACGTCTCGTGCGACGTGGCCACCTTCGCCCGCGACACGCGCAAGCTGCTCGATGCCGGCTACCGGCTCGGCCACCTCGAGGCGTTCGACCTGTTTCCGAATACGGCGCACGTGGAGGCCGTGGGGGTCTTCGACCGGTAGGGACGGGGTGGGCGGCCTTCGAACCGCCCGGCGCGTTGCCAAGGGGTGACGCGCCGGGGGAGGGGGCTACTAGCGGCGGCAGGCCTCGATGAACCCCTCGAACAGGGGCCTGAACTCCCCGGTCCGCCAGAAGTTCTCCGGGTGCCACTGGACGCCGAGGCAGAAGACCGCGTCGGGGCACTCGATGGCCTCGATGACGCCATCGGGGGCGGTGGCGGTCACCTCGAAACCGGGGGCGATGCGCTTGATCGCCTGATGGTGGCGGCTGTTGACCGAGCAGGTGTCCGCGTCCACCATCTTTTCCTGCATCAGCGTGAACAGCCGGCTCCCCTTGCTGATCCACACCTCGTGGGCGATGGCGCACGGCGGCGTGGGCACGGTGTGGGGGAGGATGCCCGCCATCTGCGCGATGATGTCCTGGAACAGGCTGCCGCCCATGGCCACGTTCATCACCTGAATGCCGCGGCAGATACCGAACACCGGCAGCTTCTTCTCGCGCGCCGCGAAGATCAGGCCAAACTCGAACTCGTCGCGTTCGGGCTCCACCGTCGTGACCGCGGGATGGATCTCCTCCCCGTACCGCATCGGGTGCACGTCCACACCGCCCGTGAGCAGCAGGCCGTCGACCTCGCCGATCACCTTGGCGGGCAGGTCCTTGGCCGGGTCGAACACGCGCGGGTCACCGCCGGCGCGCCGCACCGACTCCACGTAGTCCGGCAGGCTCCGGCAGGGGGCGATACCGATGATGGGAGACATAGTTCACCCCTACATCCGAGGCGGCACGCAGATTCCCATGAGGTCGAGCGCCCGCGTCAGCTGGGTTCGGAAGTAGCTGGTCGCCGCTGCGCGCCAGCGGCGCGCGTCGTCGCGCTCCTCGTTCAGGATCGGAGACCGGTGATAGAACGCGTTGAACATCTGTGCCAGACCGAAGGCGAACTTCGCCAGGACCGAGAACTCCAGTGTGCGCACCGCCTGCTCGACGACCTCATCGAGGCGGGCCGCCTCGAGGACGAGTGCCCAGAGGTCGTGCCCATGACGTTCGCCAGTCAGTTCCTGGGCGGCCGTGACGGCCAGGGGTCCTAGAAACTCCGCCTCCCCGACGTCCTCCCAATCTCGGAGTTTCTGGAAGATGTTGTTCGCGCGGACGACAGCATACTGTAAATACGGTCCGCTTTCACCTTCGAAATTCAAGGCCTCGTCGATGTCGAACGCGATGACCTTGCCCCGCGAAAACCGCACCATGAAATACCGGACCGCCGCCACCGCGAGGGCGTTGGCGATGGAGCGGACCGCGTCGGGGCCCAGGTCCGGGTTGCGCTTGACCACCTCCTCGCCGGCCCGCCGGGCCAGGAGGTCGATCAGGTCGTCCGCCTTGACGCCCAGGCCCCGCCGGCCCGACACCTCCACGAAGGGGCGCGAGGCGTCCTCGGGCGACAGGTCGTAGCCGAGCTGTCGGGCCGTGTTGTGCGTCAGCGCGACCATCTCGTAGGCGAAGTGCACGCTGCGGTCCGCCGCCTCGCGGTGGCCGATGGCCACCAGGGCCTGCCGGAGGAGCTTCTGGAGGTACGCCTGGCGCACGTCGATCACGTTGACCACCGCCCGGGCCTGGCCGAACGCAGGGTGAGGCGTGCGCTCCTCGTCGGCGGGCGTCCGGCTGGTCGCCCAAACCGTGCCCCCGTCCGAGCCCCGCGCGAAGACGCGGTAGTGGAAGTCCTGGCCGAGCAGGCCGAACTTCCAGAACTGGTAGGCGATGTCCTTGCCGACGTAGGTCACCGTCCCGTTCGACCGCACGATCACCTTTTCGCGGCTCTCGTCCTCCTCGCCCTCGCCGGTCTCGCCGGAGGCGTCCTCCTCTTCGATCGGCATCACCCAGCAGCCGGCCAGCCGGCCCTGGGTCTGGAGGAACACGGCGCCCTCCTGCTTGAGGATCTCGAAGGCCTTGGCCCAGAAGTGGAGGTGGAGGATGTCGCCCTCCCAGGCCAGCAGGTCGTAGGTGACGCCCAGCCGCGCCATGGTCGTCAGGTGGCACCGCACGATCCGGTCGGCGATGAACGCCGCGATGGCGGCCGACTCGTTGTCGCCCCGTTCGATGGCGTGCAGCGTGTCGTGGCGGAAGTGCTCGCGGGCCTTGTCCTCGGCGTACCACTCGGCCACCCGCGCGTAGAGATCCCAGCAGTAGTAGTCGAAGCGACCAGCGTCGGCAATGGCCCGGATCTCGGCGAGGGTCCGGCGCTCGATCTGCTCGAAGCCGACGACCACGTCGGCGACCTGGACGCCGGTGTCGTCGATGTAGTTCTGGATCTCGACCGGGACCTCCTGGAAGCGGAGCGCCCGCACCAGCGTATCGCCGAGCGCGGCATTGCGCAGATGCCCGATGTGGGCGGCCTTGTTCGGGTTGATCGCGGTGTGTTCGACGATGGTCTTGACCCGCTCGCCGCGCGACGGCGCGGGCACCTCCCCGGCGAGCCGCTCGAGGAGGAACGCCCGTCGGTCCAGCGACACGTTGAGGTACCCCCGGGTCGCCTCCACGCGCGACACGCCGGGAATCCCGCCGAGGGCGGCGGCCACCTCTTCCGCGATGACCTTCGGGGCCCGGTGGAGGCGGCGCGCCAGCTCGAAGGCCAGCGGCAGCGCCAGGTCGCCCAGCTCACGCGTGGGCGGGTAATCGATGATGATGACGGGCACCTGGTCGCCCTGCAGGCCGTACAAGGTCGCCAGGGCAGTGGTGATCCGTTCACGGAGACGGTCGTGGACTGGGAGTATCATCGCGTGGGTGTCGTCGCTGGTTTGTCGGCCTGCGGGCGTGCAATAATCGTTGCTGCTACCGGCCGGGTGGCCGCTCCGCACGGCTGGACAGCCGAGACGCGCGTGCCAGATCGTCCGGTGTGTTGACGTTGAAGAACAGCCGCCCGTCCGGGTCGAACGTCGCCAGTTCCGAGGGGCCAATCTCCAGGGTGCGAACCTCGTCGAGCACGTCCGCGACCTTCAGATGGCCCGCGGCGATGCGCGCCCGGACCAGCGGCGCCAGACGCCGGGCGTACACGGCGCACAGGGGCTGCCGGCCGTCGCGGGACCGGGGAACCACCGCGTCCCAGCCCTCGGACGCCCGCGCGGCCAAACCGGCGAGCAGCGGGGCCGTGACAAACGGCAGGTCGCACGCCAGCACGAGCACGTGGTCGCTCTGGGCCGTGGCCAGTGCCGTATACAGGCCGCCGAGCGCCCCGGCATTCTGGAGGCGGTCGCGGATGACCGGCACGCGCGAACCCCGGAAGGACCGGGTGGTCCCGGCGACGATGACGACCCGGTCGGCCAAGCCGGAAAGCGCCGCGAGCTGTCGGTCGAGGATCGACACTGGCCCCACGGAGAGCGCGCTCTTGTCGCGGCCGCCGAACCGGCGCGCCCGGCCACCTGCAAGGATTGCCGCGTCCACTTGCGTTCTTACCTTAGCAGAAAAATGACCGAAGCGGGAATTGGTCGGATCCTGGTCGCCAGCCTCCATCAGGGCATCTCCGACCTGCTGCCCGCGCGGCTGGAGTTCTATGAGAACTGGCTCAACCCCGATGGGCTCCGGCACGGCACGATCGGCCTGGCGCCGTTGCACGCGGTCCTCAGCTTCCTGCGCAAGGAGGGCGGGGCCTACGAGCCCATCACCCGGCGGGCCGGGCAGTGCGCGGCCGACTGGACCGTGGCGTCCCAGTGGCCCCTGACCCGGACCCTGGCCCACTCGCTGCCGCTGGCGCTGCGGGCGCGGGTCGTGCTCGCCCAGGCGCGGCGGCTGCTCCGGGGTACCTACGTCGGCACGAAGGCGACGGTCAGGGTCCGGAAGGGTCACGCCACGGTGGACGTCCGCGGGTCGCTCTTCTGCACCATCCGCGACGCATCGGCCGAACCGCTCTGCGGGTTCTACGCCGCCGCCGTCTCGCGGCTGCTGGAGCTCAACACGGTGCCCGGCGAGGTGCGCATCGGGCGGTGCCGCGCCGTGGGCGGCCAGTCGTGCGTGCTCGACGTGGCGCTCGACCTGCGGCGGCCTTCGTCGATCCCGAGCCTGGTGACCTTCAAATGACGCGGATCACCGTCCTCCTCGCCGGGCTGGCGTGCCTGCTGGGACCGGCGGCCCTCGAGGCGCAACCCGCCGACGAGCGGGTCCTGGTCGTGCCCTTCGAGGACGGCGCGCGCGAGGGGCGGTTCTACTGGCTCACCGAGGGAGCGGCCACGCTCCTGACGGCCGACCTGCGTGCGCTGGGGATGGCCTCGGTGGCCCGCGATCAGCGGCTGCGCGCGTTCGAACAGCTGCAGCTGCCGCCGTCCGCCTCGCTGAGCGAGGCGACGATCATCCGCGTCGGCCAGGTGATGGGCGTGTCGCAGGTGATCCTCGGCAGCTTCACGGTGACCGAGGGCCTGCTGTCGGTCAAGGCGCGATCGATTCGGCTCGACACCGGCCGCGCGCGGCCAGAAGTGGCCGAGTCGGGCCCGCTCGCCGAGCTGTTCGAGGTGATGGAACGGGTCGCGCGGCGATTGATGCCGCCGGGCCTCAGGCTGCCGGAGTCCCTCGACGTGGACCACGGCCCGCTCGCGACCTTCGAGAGCTACGTGAAGGGGCTGCTGGCCGAAACGCCGGCGGCCCAGATCCGGTTCCTCGAGGGAGCGCTGAAGGCCACGCCAGCCTACGCACCCGCGCGGATCGCGCTCTGGCAGGTCTACACGACCCAGGGCGACCACGGGCGGGCAGCTGCGGTGGTCCAAGCGGTGGCCCCGTCGTCGCCGATGCGCCGCAGGGCGCAGTTTCTGCTCGCGCTGTCGCGCCTCCACCTGCGACAGTTCGACGAGGCGTTCCAGATCTTCAAGGCGCTGCTCGACGAGGCGCCCACCCCGGCCCTGCTGAACAACCTCGGGGTGGTCCAGCTCCGCCGGGGCGCCACCCCTCAGACGGGCAAGCCGACTTACTACTTCACCAAGGCGGCCGAGGCCGACAAGCAGGACCCGGACTACGCGTTCAACGTCGGCTACGCGTACTGGCTCGACCGCGACCCGCAGGCGGCGGTCTACTGGCTCAGGGAGGCCGTGCGCCGCGACCCGGCGGACGGCCACGCGCACTTCGTGCTCGCTGCCGCACTCCGCGCGACCGGCGCCGAGGTCGAAGCCGAGCGGGAGAAGGAACTCTCGCGCCAGCTCTCGTCGGTCTACGCCGAATGGGACAAGCGCCCGGGCGCCGCCGGCGAGCCGGTCCCGCGAGGGCTCGAGCGGACGCGCGAGGACCTCGACGCGCGGCCGCGGAACCTGGTCGACGCCGCGCTGGCCTCGGGCGAGCAGAAGGACCAGCGCGACCTGGCGCTCTTCTACCTGGACCGTGGTCGCCGGCTCGTCGAGCAGCAGCAGGATCGCGAGGCGGTGGACGAGCTGCGCAGAGCGCTCTACCTCCAGCCCTACCAGGCCGAGGCCCATCTGCTGCTGGGCCAGGTCTATCTGCGGATGGCCCGCACGAAGGAGGCGATCGAGGCCCTGAAGATCGCCCTCTGGTGTCGCGAGACCGCCGGCGGTCACGCGTTGCTCGGCGAGGCCTGGCTCCAGGCCAAGGAGGTCGGGGCGGCCCGGACCGAGCTGCAAAAGGCGCTCGCGCTCGACCCCGCATCCCCCGAGGCGCGCGCGCTGGCGGCCCACATCGGGTCGGCGCCGCGCCCCTGATTCCCGCCGGCGGACACGGTATAATCACCGCGGCAGGTTATCCATGTTTGAACTGCGTCGAGGACGGGCCCGCAAGCCAGACGGCATCCCTCGCGGCGTCGGCGCCGGGGCCCTGGCCGTTCTTGCCGGGCTCGGCGCACTCCTGCAGGCCTCGCCGCCCGCGCCGGCCCCGGTCTATACGGCCATGGTCGACGCGCTCATCCACCCCGTCTCGGCGGAGTTCATGGTCGATGTGATGGACCGGGCGGACCGCGCCGGGGCATCGCTGGTCGTCTTCACGCTCCAGACGCCGGGCGGCCTCCTGGATTCGACGCGGGCCATCGTGACGCGGATGCTCGCAGCGCGGACGCCCGTCGCCGTGTTCGTCGGCCCGTCGGGCAACCGCGCTGCCTCGGCCGGCTTCCTCATCACCATCGCGGCCGACGTGGCCGCCATGGCGCCCGGCACGCACATCGGGGCGGCCCACCCGGTGGAGGGCGGGGGCGAGAAGCTCGACGAGACGATGGCGAAGAAGATGGCCTCCGACGTGGCGGCCGACGCGAGGACCTGGGCCCAGGGCCGGGGCCGCAACGTCCAGCTCGCCGACGAGGCGGTGCGCGAGAGCCGGTCGTTCACCGAGGAGGAGGCGCTCAAGGCGTCGCCTCCGCTCATCGACGTGATCGCGAAGGACGTGCCCGACCTGCTCCGACAGCTGGACGGCCGCAGCGTGCGCCGCTTCGACGGGCGCACCGTGGTGCTCCACACCGCGGGCGCACCGGTCGTGGAGATCGCGATGAGCTGGCGCCAGCGGCTGCTGGCCGCCCTCGCGCACCCCAACATCGCGTACCTGTTGCTCAGCCTCGGCGTGCTCGGGCTGACGATCGAGTTGTGGAATCCGGGGGCCGTACTGCCCGGGGTGGCGGGCGGCGTTTGCCTGCTGCTGGCGTTCTTCACGTTCCAGGTGCTGCCGGTGAACTACGCCGGCCTTCTCCTGATCCTGTTCGGGGTGGCGCTGCTGGTCCTCGAGATCAAGGTGACCAGCCACGGCGTGCTGAGCATCGGCGGGATCGCCAGCCTGACGTTCGGCTCGCTGATGCTCATGGACAGCTCGGCCCCGGAACTGCGGGTGAGCCTGTCGGTGATCCTGCCGGTCGTGGGCGGGCTGTCCGCGATCCTCCTGCTGCTCGTGCGGCTGGGCATCGCCTCCCAACGTCGCCGGCCGACGACGGGCGACGCCGGCATGCTGGGCGAGCGGGGCCAGGTGCTCTCGGCCATCGCGCCCGGCGCGCCGGGCCGCGTGGCCACCCACGGCGAGATCTGGGTGGCCGAGTCGCACGAGGCGATCGCCGAGGGCGAGACCGTCATTGTCCAGGGTGTCAGGGGCTTGGTGCTCGTCGTGAGCCGGACGGGCAAGGGGTAGCAGCCGGCGCCGCGCCGCCCCCCGGGCAGCCCCGACGGCGAGCCGACCGCGGTCGTGGTCGAGGTTGGACTGTTGATTGCCTTGTGCGGAGGTGCCCGATGCTCGAACTGCCGTCCCTCCTGTTGTTCATCCTCGTCGTCGTCCTCTACCTGCTGACGGCGATCAAGATCCTCGCCGAATACGAACGGGGCGTGATCTTCCGGCTCGGCAAGCTGCTGCCGCAGCCGAAAGGGCCGGGCGTCATCCTGGTGTTCGCGCCGATCGACCGGATGGTCCGGGTCAGCCTGCGGACGATCGTCATGGACGTGCCGCCGCAGGACGTCATCACGCGGGACAACGTGTCGGTCAAGGTGAACGCGGTGGTCTATTTCCGCGTGATCGACCCGCGGCGCGCGATCGTCGAAGTCGAGAACTACCACTACGCCACCTCGCAGCTCGCGCAGACGACGCTCCGGAGCGTGCTGGGGCAGGTGGAGCTCGACGACTTGCTCTCGCAGCGCGAGCGTCTCAATATGCAGCTGCAGCAGATCCTGGATCTGCACACCGACCCGTGGGGGATCAAGGTGTCGGCCGTCGAGGTCAAGCACGTGGACCTGCCGCCCGACATGCAGCGGGCGATGGCCATCCAGGCGGAAGCCGAGCGCGAGAAACGTGCTAAGATCATCCACGCGGCCGGGGAGCTCCAGGCTTCCGAGAAGCTCGCCCAGGCGGCTGCGGTCATGGCGGTCGAGCCCATGACCATCACGCTGCGTTACCTGCAGACGCTCACCGAGATCGCCTCGGAGAAGAACTCCACGATCATCTTCCCGCTGCCTCTTGAGCTGATCAACCTGCTCGGGCGCGTCTCGCAGCCGCAGCCGGGGAAGCCGGCGGCGCCCCCTGAGAAAGTGTGACTAGGGCACTCTCAGCATGTCAGACCCAGGCGTCCGCGAAATCCAGCTGAACGGGAAGCAGCTGATCTTCCTGTCGATGACCACGACGGTCATCCTCGTCGTGGTGTTCCTGCTCGGCGTGCTCGTTGGGCGCGGCGTGCGCGCGCAGAAGGACGTGCCCGCGCCCGACGTGGTCGCGCAGGCGGCGCCTTCGCCGCCCGACGCCGCCCTGACGCCGGCCCCCCGGCCATCCGCGGGCCCGCCGCCCGCGGGTCCGCCGCCCGCGCCGCCGCAGGAGGATTCTGAGCTACTACCAGCGCCTGGAGAGCCAGACGCCGCCTCCCGAGACGCTCAAACCGCCGCCCGCCGGCGGCCCGCCGGCCGCGACCGAGGGGAAGACGCCCGCCAAGCCGGGTGGTCCGCCGGCCGCGCCCGACGGGGCGGCAGCCGGCACGGCGACACTTCCGCCGCCCTCTGCGGCGCATCCGGACGACAGCGCGTCCCCGACCGCCGAGCCGGGTTACTCGGTGAAGGTGGTGGCCTACCGGGACCGGGGGCAGGCCGATTCCCTCGCGTCCCGGCTGACGTCGAAGGGCTACCCGGTCTACGTCGTGTCCCTCACCACGAAGGGACCCGTCCTCTACAGCGTCCGGGTCGGGAAGTTCAAGACCCGGCACGAGGCCGAGACGGCCCGGCACCGTCTCGAGAAAGAGGAGCAGTTCAAACAATTACTGATTACGCGCTAGCCGTCCTCTCCGGTCTCCTCCTGGCGCTCGCGTTCCCGCGGTTCGGGCACCCCGCTGTCGCATGGATCGCCCTCGCGCCGCTGCTGGCGGCGCTGTTGCCGCGGCGCCGCCCCCGCGCGGTCGTCCTCGGGGGCGCGCTGCGTGCCGTCGCGCTCGGCCTGGCGAGCGGCCTTGTCTATTTCGTCGGGACCATCTACTGGACCGGGTCGGTGATGCGCCAGTACGGCGATCTCCATCCCGCGGTGGCCGTCCTGCTGATGCTGGCCCTCGCCGCCTATCTGGCGCTCTACCCGGCCGTGTTCGCCCTGATCCAGCAGCGCCTGATCGCAGCGTTTGGCCCCGCCGCCCTGCTGCTCGCGCCCGCCGTGTGGGTCACGACGGAATTCGGTCGCGGGCACCTGTTCACGGGTTTCCCCTGGGTGCTCCTGGGCTACAGCCAGACGCCGGTCGTGCCGATCGCCCAGCTGGCCTCGGTGTTCGGGGTCTACGGTCTCTCGGCCCTGGTCGCCTCGACCAGTGTCGCCGTCGTCGTCGCGGTGTTCGAGCGACGGCGGTGGCGCGTTGTCGTCCTGGTCACCGCCGGTGCGGCGGTCCTGGGGACGGCCACGTGGGGCAGCCTGCGGGTGCGCGAGGGCGCGCTCGTTCGGGAGGGCGTGCCCTTCCGGATCGGGCTCATCCAGGGCAACGTGGCCCAGGACCAGAAGTGGCTTCCGGGGTCCGCCGAGACGATCCTCGGCACCTATCAGGAGATGAGCCGCGAGGCCGCCGGCCGAGGGGCACGGCTGATCCTGTGGCCCGAATCGTCCTTTCCGCTGTTCTTCGAAGAGGACGTCATCGCGGGGGCCGCGGTGCGCAACCTCGCCGTGCGCACGGGCACCTGGATCCTCTTCGGGGCCGACCAGGTCGAACCAGGCGCCGAGTCGAAGGCCTTCAACGCGGCGTTCCTCGTCGACCCGCGGGGCAACGTCGCGGGCATCTACCGGAAGATGCACCTCGTGCCGTTCGGCGAGTACGTGCCGCTCAAGCGTCTGCTCTCCTTCGCCGAGCCGCTGGTGCGCAACGTCGGGGGCTTCTCCGAGGGAGACCGGATGACCGAGCTGCCGGTCGCCGGGCACGCCATCACCACGGAGATCTGCTACGAGATCGTGTACCCGGAACTCGCCCAACTGGCGACCTCGGGCGGCAGCCAGCTCCTGACCACCATCACCAACGACGCGTGGTTTGGCCGGTCATCCGCACCGTGGCAGCACTTCGACCAGGCGGCGCTGCGCGCCGTCGAACAGGGGCGGTACCTCGCCCGGTCGGCCAACACGGGCATCTCGGGCCTGGTCGATCCGTATGGGCGGGTGCTGGTCCGTTCGGACTTGTTCGAGCAGGTGTCGATCGTCGGCGACATCCGCTTCCTCTCGGGCCGCACCGTGTACGCCCGGATTGGCGATGCCTTCGCCTATGCCTGCGGCGGTGCGACGCTGGCGGCGCTGCTCGCCGCCGTGGTCGCCGGGCGCCGACGCACGCCGTGAGTCGTGGTTCAAGTCCCGGCCCGCCGGTGCGCGCTGGGCAGTGAGGAGGCCGTCGTGGCACTCGTGATCGAAGACCTCGTGCGTCGGTACCAGAATCTCTCCGCACGGTCCGCCGAGCTGCGGAGCTATCTTTGACCGCGCCCGGCCGCGCGACGAGGTGACCCGGCTCGAGACGCAGATCGCGCAACCCGACTTCTGGAAGGACCAGGCCGCCGCCCAGCGGATTCTGCAGCGGCGGCGCCGCGTGGAGCAGGACATCGAGATGCTGGACGCGCTCCGGACGCGCGAGGAGGACCTGTCGGTGCTCGTGGAGTGGGCGGAACAGGGCGAGGACGTCGGCAAGGATCTCGCCGAGGGGCTCGACGCGCTCGACCGTGATGTGGAGGCGGCCGAGACGAAGAAGCTCCTGGGCGGCGAGCACGACCAGAAGAACGCGATCGTGACCATCCATCCCGGGGCGGGCGGCACCGAGTCGCAGGACTGGGCGGAAATGCTCCTGCGGATGTACCTCCGATGGACCGAGCGGCGGGAGTTCCGGCGCGAGGTGATGGACTACCAGCCTGGCGACGAGGCGGGCATCAAGAGCGCCACCTTCACCATCATGGGAGACTACGCGTTCGGCCTGATGGCGGCCGAGGCCGGCGTGCACCGCCTGGTCCGCATCTCGCCGTTCGACCAGGCGGCCCGCCGCCACACGTCGTTCGCCTCGGTGTACGTCTGGCCGGAGCTGCCCGACGACGTCGAAGTGGACATCGACGAGAAGGACCTACGCGTCGACACCTACCGGTCGAGCGGACACGGCGGCCAGCACATCAACGTCACCGACTCGGCCATCCGGATCACGCACCTGCCCTCCGGCATCGTCGTGACCTGCCAGAACGAGCGGTCGCAAGGGCGGAACCGCGACTCGGCGATGAAGGTGCTTCGGGCCAGGCTCTACGACCTCAAGATGAAGGAGCAGCAGGCCAAGCTCGAGCAGCTTGGCGGCGAGAAGCGGGACATCGCCTTCGGCAGCCAGATCCGCAGCTACGTCCTTCATCCCTACCAGATGGTCAAGGACCACCGGACCAAGGAGGAGGTCGGGGACGTCAATCGCGTGCTCGACGGCGACATCGAGGTCTTCATCAAGGCGTATCTCCGGCAGAAGGCCGAAGGCACCCTCGGACAGAACGCGCCGACTGACACCGACTAGCCCGAGCACCTCCGCGAGGGGAGGCGGAACGGGCGTTCCGGCGCCGGGGCCGCCCGTGGGTTCTGCCGGGTGCCCCACGGCCACGCCGGGGCTACTGCCTGAGGCCGCCGGGCTGCGTGCCGGCGATGAACGCCTCGTTGATGCCCCCCGGCGCGTCCCCGGTGAGCGGCTGGCCGCTCGCGCGGTCGACGGTCACGAAGACGATGTTGCTGGGGGGCTCGAACGCGGGCGGGTTCTGGCGGTCGCAACGCTTCTCGATGTAGGCCTTCATGAAGTCGATCCAGACGGGCAGCGCCGCCGCGGCCCCCGTCTCGGCCGGCCCGAGCGGCTTCTTGTCGTCGAACCCGATCCACACCCCGACCGTGATGTTCGGGTCGAAGCCCGTGAACCACGCGTCGGTGAAGTCGTTGGTCGTGCCGGTCTTGCCGCCGAGCGGCCAGCCGAGCGAGGCGGCGGCCGCGGCCGTCCCGCGCTCGACGACCCCGCGCAGCAGGTTGGTCATCACGAAGGCCGTGTCGGCGCGAATCGCGTCGCGCGGCTGGGGGTGGTTCTCCTCGAGCAGGTTGCCCTGGCGATCGGTGACCCGGAGGATCTCGTACGGCTTCATGAGGACGCCCTGGTTCGGGAAGACGGAGTAGGCGGCCGTCGCTTCGATCAGGCTGGCTTCCGCCGCGCCGAGGGCGAGCGACAGGTAGGGCTCCATCGGCCCCTGGAACCCGAACTTCCGGGCGTACTCGATGACGTGCTTCGGGCCAATCTGCTCCATCGTGCGCACGGCGGGCACGTTGCGCGACTGCTCGATCGCCCGGCGGAGGGTGATCGCCCCTTCGTACTTCCCGTCGTAGTCGTGCGGGGTGTAGGGCGGCTGGCCCGCGCCGCCGGGAAAGCTCGCCGGCGTGTCCTGCAGGATCGTCGTCGGCGTGAAGCCGCGGTCGATCGCGGCCGTGTAGACGACGGGCTTGAACCCGGACCCCATCTGGCGGTAGGCCTGCACCGCGCGGTTGAACTTGCTGCGCACAAAGCTCAGGCCGCCCACCATGGCGAGGACCTGCCCCGTCTTGTTGTCGAGCGCGAGCACGGCGCCGTCCACCAGCGGCGTCTGGTCCAGCGAGACGACCAGCGTCGCGGTGGCCTCGTCGACCTTCAGCACCCGGGCGTCGATGAGGTCGCCCGCCTGGATCAGGTCCGCGACCGACGTGCGCCCGGTCCAGCCGATGCCCTCGCGGCCCAGGTCCGCGGTGTAGCGCCCGATGCGCAGCCGCGCCGCTCCGGGTGGCACGGGCCGGCGTCCCGGCGCCGCCGCCCCGCTCCTGCCGCCGCGCCGATCGGCGCCAAGCGCGACGACGACGGCGGGCACGACCTGCCCGACGCCAATCGGCCGCTCCCACCGCTCGTCCTGGTACTGGTCGATCGGGCGACCCTCGGCGAGGAGGTTCCGCCGAGGCTTCCGGACGCCCCGGCGCTTGTCCAGCCGCCGCACGCCGTCCTCGAGCGCCCGGTTGGCCACCAGCTGCAGCTCGACGTCGAGCGACGTGTAGACCGACAGGCCGTTCTCGTAGAGCTGCTTGGCCCCGTAGGTGCGCTCCAGGTACTTGCGGACTTCCTCGACGAAGAAGGGCGCGATCGACTCGTCGGGGACGGCCTGGCCACGCACCTCGACCGGCTTCTTCGTGGCGGCGTCCGCGGCGGCCTGCGTGAGGTAGCCCTCGTCGGCCATGCGCTGGAGCACGTAGTTGCGCCGCCGCGTCGCGCGGTGAAGGTCGACAAAGGGGCTCTGGCGCTCTGGCAACTGGATGATGCCGGCGATGAGGGCGGCCTCGTCGAGCGTGAGGTCCTTCGACCGCTTGCCGAAGTACAGCCGGGACGCCGCTTCCACGCCGTAGGCGCCATGGCCGAAGTAGATCTGGTTGCAGTAGAGGGTGAAGATCTCGCGCTTGGTGTAGCGCTTCTCAATCTGGATCGCGAGCAGCGCCTCCTTGATCTTGCGCTCCCAGGTCTTCTCGTCGGTCAGGAACAGCTTGCGGGCCAGCTGCTGGGTCAAGGTACTGGCCCCGGCCAGGCGGTGCTTGAAGACGTCCTCGACGGCCGTGATCACGATGCGCGAGACGCTGACGCCGAAGTGCCGGTCGAAGTCCGCGTCCTCGGCGGAGACGATGGCCTGGTGCAGGAGTGGCGAGATGTCGTCGTACTTGACGATGACGCGCCGTTCGGTCGCAAACTCCCCGATCACCCGCCCGTTGGCGGCATAGACGCGGGTGATCGTGTTCGGCGCGTAGTCGTCGAGGGCCGAGATCTGCGGCAGGTCGCCTGCGTAGGCGAACAGGATTCCGCTCGCCGTGCCCAGCACGGCTGCGAGGAGAAAGAGGAGCACGACGCCGGCGCGCCTGGCGACGCGGATGATGACGTGGGCCACGCTCAGATTCTACGCCACTGCCGGCGACGTGCGCCGGGCGCCGCGCCTAGCGGCGGCGCCCACTACCATGGGAACCCGACGAGCTGTGCGACCCACCCGACCCCGAGGAGTGGGGCGCGGAGGACGAGTGCGGCGCCGAGTAGGACCGCGGTGCCGAGTAGGACCGCGGTGCCGAGTAGGACCGCGGTGCCGAGTAGGACCGCGGCGCCGAGTACCGACCGTGGCGCCGAGTACCGACCGCGGCGCCGAGTACGACCGTGGTGCTGCGGACTGGCCAGAGAACGAGGACCGCGGGCTCGCATAGCCCTGGTAGGCGCGTGGAGCGGTCGACGACGAAGGTGCCCGGTACCGAGTTCGACGGCGCGGCAAACGGGCGGGCGGCCGTGTAGCTGTGTGACCCGGCGACCTCCTGGGCGCGGTAGTAGGGCGAGGTCCGGTCGGCGCTCCACGGTCGGGCGGCGGCGCTTGGCCGCGCCGATTGGCTGGTGGCGCCGCTGGCCCAGGGGCGCGCCTGCGCCGTCGCGCGCTGTGCGGCGACGCTCTGGGCTCGCCCGTACGGGGAACCTGCGTCGGAGGTCCAGGGGCGCTCGACCGCGTTCGGCCTCGCCCCGACGGCCTGGCCGCGCGCGGCGGTGGAACCGGCCCCGCCACCCCAGCGGCGGGCCACTGCGGAGGAGACGCCCGCGGGCGCCCCGCGGCCGACGGCGAAGCCGACGCGGTCGAGCGTCGCCAACCGCGCGCCGTTCAGGGCGAGCCCCGCCACCCGGAAGCCTCCGCCAAAGGCGTGGGAGGGCACGACCGTCCAGCCGCGCCAGGGGCTGATGCCGCGTCCGCCGAAGCCGAACCCCAGGCCGAACACCGGGCCGCCGCCCCACCCGAGCGGGCACCAGCCCACGTAGCCGTCGCCAAAGCCCCAGGACACCCACGCCGGCCCCCACACCGAGCCGGGGATCCAGTACCAGCCGCGGGAGCCGAAACCCCACCGCCCGTAGTGGTGGGTCGGCCAGAGCCACCCCGGACCGAAGCCGACCCACGTCCAACCCCAGGAGTAGGGCTGCCACGACCCGTCATAGTAGGGGCGCCAGTCGGCGGCGACGTTCGGGTACCAGACGTAGCCGTTGTCGGGCGTGTTGTCCCAGGTGCCATCGCGGTCGAACGTGCCGCCGTAAGGTTGCAGGTCCTGCGGGAGGTACTGATCCGAGCGCGTGCCCACGCGCTCCTCCCGCAACTGGTCCGCCCACTGGTAGAACGCATCCGGCTGGGCGACGTTGAAGGGTTGCGGGCCCGCGACGACCTGGCCACTGCGCAGGATCACCTGCTCGGCGTCGTGCACGGCCACGTCGCTGCCGACCAGGGCCTCTCCGCGAACCACCGAAACATCGGCCGTGACATCGCCCGGCGCCTCGAGCGTCGAGACGCGGTACTCGCCCGACCCGGCGAGGCGCACGCGCCCGGCCGGCGTGTCGACCTCGTAGGCCTGCGCATTGGAGCCCCCCACGACGAACACGAGCCGGCCCGTGCCGAGGCGCACCAGACCGCCGCTCAGCAGGTCGATGGTCGTGTGCCGGTCGAGTTCGAGAGCCGAACCGTCGGGGAGCAACAAATCCAGCCGCCCCGCGTCGGTCCGCAGCCGGTCGCCTTCGAGCAACGGGGTGTTCGCGATGGCGGCCTCGCCGCGACCGTTCCGCTCGAGGGTGGCGGCGCCGTCGACCTTCGCGATGTGTGCGGGCGGCGGCGTGCTGGTTGCCTGGTCCTGGGCGATGGCGATTCCACCCGTGACGAGGCAGACCAAGAACATCAGGGCGAACGTCGGGCGGCGGGTCATGGTGTAGCTCCCCGGAGAGTCCGCGCCGCATGGAGCGGCGTCGTTGGCAGGCGCTGGCAACGGCATTATAGCACTAGGCGGCTCGGGACCGGTAGGTCAGAACGTAGCTCAACTCTTTGATTCCTAAGCTTTCGACAGAAGTCTTGACAATCTATCGCTCAGATTTTATATTAAGGAAACCATAAGGGCCATGGCCCGTTGAACTCCGCCACGATTTGGCGCTGTTGAGGTAGGTCGCATATGAGCAAAATCATCGGAATCGATCTCGGAACCACCAACTCGGTCGTGGCCGTGATGGAAGGCGGCGAGCCCGCGGTCATTACCAACTCGGAGGGCGGTCGGCTCACGCCGTCAGTCGTCGCGTTCACCAAGACCGGTGAGCGGCCGGTCGGCCAGGTGGCCAAGCGCCAGGCGGTCACCAACCCCGAGAACACCATCTTCTCGATCAAGCGGTTCATGGGGCGCCGCTTCAATGAGGTCACCGAGGAGATGACGATGGTGCCCTACAAAGTCACCCAGGGCCCCAACGCGGACGTGCGCGTCAAGGCGCAAGGCAAGGATTACTCGCCGCCCGAGATCTCCGCGATGATCCTGCAGAAACTCAAGCAGGCCGCCGAGGAGCACCTCGGGCAGGTGGTCACCGAGGCCGTCATCACCGTGCCGGCCTACTTCAACGACTCCCAGCGCCAGGCCACCAAGGACGCCGGCCAGATCGCCGGGCTGGAGGTCAAGCGCATCGTCAACGAGCCGACCGCGGCCGCGCTGGCCTACGGCCTCGACAAGAAGAAGGACGAGACGATCGCCGTCTACGACTTCGGCGGCGGCACCTTCGACATCTCGATCCTCGAAGTGGGCGAGGGCGTGGTGGAGGTGAAGGCGACCAACGGCGACACGCACCTGGGCGGCGACAACCTCGACCAGCGCATCATCGACTGGATCATCGCCGAGTTCAAGAAGAGCGACGGCATCAATCTCGGCAAGGACCGCATGGCGCTCCAACGCCTCAAGGAAGCCGCCGAGAAGGCGAAGATGGAGCTGTCGACGGTCGCCGAGACCGACATCAACCTGCCCTTCATCACGGCCGATCAGGCCGGTCCGAAGCATCTGGCGCTCAAGCTGACGCGCGCCCGCTTCGAGCAGCTCGTCGAGGACCTGATCCAGAAGACGGTGGGCCCGGTCAAGCGGGCGCTCGCCGACGCGGGGCTCGACCCGTCGAAGATCGACGAAGTGGTGCTCGTGGGCGGCTCGACCCGGATCCCCCGGGTTCAGCAGGTCGTGCGGGACCTGTTCGGCAAGGAGCCCCACAAGGGCGTCAACCCGGACGAGGTGGTCGCCGTCGGTGCGGCCATCCAGGCGGGCGTGCTGGCCGGCGAGGTGAAGGACCTGCTGCTGCTCGACGTCACGCCGCTGTCGCTCGGGATCGAGACGCTGGGCGGGGTGATGACCACCCTCATCCCGCGCAACACGACGATCCCCACCCGCAAGAGCGACGTCTTCTCGACCGCCGCCGACAACCAGACGCAGGTCGAGGTGCACGTCCTGCAGGGCGAGCGCCAGTTCGCGCGCGACAACCGCACGCTCGGGCGCTTCAACCTGGTGGGCCTCCCGCCGGCGCCGCGCGGTGTGCCGCAGATCGAGGTCACCTTCGACATCGACGCCAACGGCATCGTGAACGTGTCGGCGAAGGACAAGGGGACGGGCAAGGAGCAGAAGATCGTGATCACCTCCTCGAGCGGTCTCAACAAGGACGAGGTCGACCGACTCATGCGCGAGGCGGAGTTGCACGCCGACGAGGACAAGAAGCGCCGCGAGGTCACCGACGCGCGCAACCAGGCCGACTCGTTGGTCTACCAGATCGAGAAGACCCTGGCCGAGCACAAGGAGAAGATCCCGGTCTCCGACGTCAACCGGATCGAGTCAGCCGTCGCCGCGGTGAAGAAGGCGAGCGAGGGCGAGGATCCGGCCGCGATCACCAAGGCGATGGACGACCTCCAGAAAGCCTCGCATGCCATGGCGGAGGTGCTCTACAAGCAGGCGCAGTCGGAACCGGGCGCGACGCCTGGGGCCGCCGGCGCGGGTTCGGGAAGCGGGCCGAGCGGCGGCGCCTCGGGCGATGTGATCGACGCCGAGGTCGTGGACGAGGACAAGAAGTAACGGTGGCCCCGGTCGCGCGGCGCCCCGCCGGGGCGCCGCGCCGGGTCCCCACGCCGGCCGCCGCGCCCGGCGCGGCGGCGGCCAGCTGGCTATGAATCTGTACGACGTGCTCGGGGTGAAGCGGACCGCCAACCTGGCGGACCTCCGCCGGGCGTACCGGCGGTTGGCCCGCCGCTATCATCCCGACATCAATCCGGGCGACCGCGAGGCGCACGCGCGCTTCGACGAGATCACGCTGGCCTTCGACACGCTCAGCGATCCGGAGCGTCGCCGGGCCTACGACGCGGGGCGGACCACCGACCCGGCGCCGCGGCCTTGGTACGGGTTCGAGGGGTTCGACTTCTCGGTCGAGGTCTCGTCGCGCGACGAGGGGCCGACCTTCGGTGAGCTGTTTGCCGACGTCCTGAGCCGCGTCCGCCCCGCGGCGGGCGGGCGCGGTGCAGAGTCGGGTGCGGACCTGCACGCCGAGCTCGAGGTCTCGTTTGCCGAGGCCATGGCCGGCGTGGACCGCTCCGTGTCGGTCACGCGCCATGTGCCCTGCCACACGTGCGGCGGCGAGGGGGCCGTCCGGATCGACCCGGTCACCTGTCCGGCGTGTCAGGGCAGGGGGCACGTGCGCGCGTCGCGCGGCCACATGGTGTTCACGCGTCGCTGCGAGGCGTGTGGGGGCGAGGGGAGCTTGTCCGAGGCGCCGTGCCGGACGTGCCGCGCCGCCGGGCTCGAGGCACGGGCCGAGGCCGTGCGCGTCCACGTCCCGGGCGGCGTGACCTCGGGGACCGAGCTCCGGGTGCCGGGACTCGGCCACGCCGGCTGCCGCGGCGGCCGGCCGGGCGACCTGGTGCTGACCCTCGCGGTCGGCGCGCACCCGCTGTTCACGCGGGACGGTGACGACCTGCACGTGGTCGTGCCGGTCGCGGTCCACGAGGCGGCGCTCGGGGCGCGGGTCGAGATCCCGACGCTCGAGGGGCCCGTGCGGCTCCGCGTGCCGCCGGGCACACAGTCGGGGCAGCGCCTGCGGCTGCGGGAGCGGGGCGCGCCGTCGATGCGCGGTGGGGCCCGCGGCAACCTCATCGTGGAGGTGCGCGTCGTGCTGCCGTCGCTGCTCGACGAGCGGTCGAAGGAGCTGTTGCGCGAGTTCGGGCAGATCAACGGCGGCAACGTGCGCCAGGGGTGGGGATAAGGCGGGTGGCGGGTTGCCGCCGCCTCGAGCCGCGCACCTCGCGTGCAGGTGGGGCCTGCGTATGGTGACAAAACGGGCCGGCAAGGCCTACTACATGATCAGCGCCGTCGCGCAGAAGTACAGCATCCACCCGCAGACGCTCCGCCTCTACGAGCGCGAAGGCCTGCTCCGGCCGTCGCGCACCGAGGGGAACACCCGCCTGTACTCCGACGAGGACCTCGAGCAGCTGGAGACGATCCTCTCGCTGACGCGCGACCTGGGGGTGAACCTGGCCGGCGTCGAGATCATCCTGAACATGCGTCGGAAGATCGAGCGCATGCAGGGCGAGGTCAACGAGTTCATGGTCTACGTGAAGCACGAGCTGGCGCGCGGACTCGACGACTGGGAGCAACGGCTGAACACGGCTCTCGTCAAGTCGTCGCCGACCGACCTCGTCCGCACACCGGGCGCGGGCGGTCGTGCCGCGCCCTCCGACCGTGCGTCCGGCGCCGTCGAGGGCGAGACAGTCGAAAAACCGGCCAAGTAGACGGCCCGCCGCCCTCCCGGTTCCCCCCGGGAGTATCATGATCGAACGTGTCCCATCAACCCCAGGACGAGACGCCGGAAGCCGTCACTTTGCGGGCCTACCTGCAGGAGATCGCGAAGATCCCGCGGCTCTCGCCCGAAGAGGAACACGAGCTCGCGCTGTGCATCCAGCGTGACCGCGACGAGGGCGCGATCAAGCGGCTGGTCGAGGCGAACCTCCGGTTCGTCGTCTCCTACGCCAAGCGGTACCGCGGCCTCGGCGTCTCCTTCCTGGACCTGATCCACGAGGGCAATCTCGGCCTGCTCGAGGGGGCGCGGCGGTTCGACCCGTCGCGCAACGTCAAGTTCATCACCTACGCCGTCTGGTGGATCCGCCAGGCGATCATGCACGCGCTCTCCGACCAGCGGCGCGCCTTCGCGCTGCCGGCCAAGCTGTCGGCCGTCGCCAGCCGCTACGGCCAGGAGGTCGCCGACCTCACCGCCCGGCTGGACCACGTGCCGTCGAACGAGGAGATCGCGGCCGATCTCGACATCTCGGCGTCGGAGGCCGAGGCGCTCCAGTACGTGTCGGGCAACGACGTGTCGCTGAGCAATCCGGTCGGCCACGACGACGACGGCCGGGAACTCGGCGAGACCCTCGTCCAGCACACCGTGCCCCCCGCCGAGGACAAGCTGCTCCACGAGGCCCTCCTCGCCCAGGTGCGAGGTGCGCTCGCCGAGCTGACGCCCAAGGAACGCGAGGTGATGACGGTGCGGTTCGGCCTCGACGGGGAGGAGCCGCGCACGCTCCAGGAGATCGGCGACCGGTTGGGCCTGTCCCGCGAGCGCGTACGCCAGATCGAAGCCCGCGCCAAGGAGAAACTGCGCCGAAGTCGAAAGGCCGGCGAGCTGCGGACGCATCTGAACTGACGCGCCGCGCCAAAAAGTCTCGTATCAACTTCCGTCCCGCTCTGGCACAATACTTCGACGATGGGCTGCCCGCTGTGCGATGACACCCGGTGGAGGGTCGTGGAACGCGACGGCGTCCGCCGCGCGGTGCGCTGCGAGTGCTGGCGCGCGGTGTCCGCCGAGCACCGGCTCACCGACGCGCGCATCCCGCGCCGCTATCAGCACTGCACGCTCGAGAACTTCGTCGAGTACCCCAACGAGCGGCTGCAGCGGGCCCTCGCCCGCGCGCGCCGCTTCGCCGAAGTCTTCCCGGTCGCCGACAAGGGGCTGTTCCTGATCGGCCCGCCCGGCGTCGGCAAGAGCCACCTGGCCGTGGCGGTCCTGCGGCAGGTCATCACGACGCGCGGGGCCCGCGGGCTGTTCTACGACGTGCGCGAGCTGCTCAAGGTGATCAGGAGCACCTACGACCCGGTCGTGCGGACGACCGAGTTCGAGGTCTTGCGGCCGGTCATGGATGCCGAGCTGCTGGTCCTCGACGACCTGGGCGCCGAGAAGACCTCGGAGTGGGTCGAAGAGACGCTGAACCTGATCGTCACCACCCGCTACAACGAGCGCCGCCTGACCATCTTCACCTCGAACTACGAGGAGAAGGAGGACCGGACCGATCCCGATTCCCTCCTCGCCCGCGTCGGCTTCCGCATGCACTCGCGCCTCTACGAGATGTGCGAGTTCCTCGAGTACCGACGGCGCCGACTACCGGCACCGCCCGCCCAACGGCGGTCCCGAGGATCTGGTGACGATGTGGAAGGTCCAGGGACGGCCGGCTGCGCTGCCGCGACGGTCCCCGGGCCAGGTGCGGGCCGAGCTCCGGCGGCCGGACCCCAAGGCGGATGTTGCCTGGCCCGGCGGCCGGGCGGGCACGGGGCAGTAGCGGGGACGGGCGTGGCACACGGGAGCGACCTGACAGCCCTCTCCGGTCGGTCCGCCCCCGGGGCCGCCTACGGCCTTCCGCCTCCCGCCACGCCGCTTGGCCTCTACCTGCACATTCCCTTCTGCGCGGCCCTCTGCAACTACTGCCACTTCACCCGCGCCCTGCTGGACCCGGCCCTGAAGCGGCGCTACGTGGTGGGGCTCACCCGGGAAATCCGTCGCGCAGCGGTCGGGTGGGCGGCCGACACGATCTACTTCGGCGGTGGCACCCCGTCGCTGCTCGATCCGGGAGAGGTGGCCGGCCTGCTCTCGGCCTGCCGCGAGGCGTTCGCGGTCGCGCCCGGCGCGGAAATCACCCTGGAGGTCAACCCCGAGACCGTGTCCCGCGAGCGCCTGGCCGCCTTCCGCGAAGCCGGCGTGAACCGGCTCAGTATCGGGGTCCAGTCGTTCCGGAACGAGGACCTCCGGCGATTGGACCGGCTCCACGATGCCGATCGAGCGCGCTCGGTGGTCCTCGACGCGCGGGCCGCCGGCTTCGAGAACATCAGCCTGGACCTGATGATCGGCCTGCCCTGCCAGCACCCCTCGGACGTGGATCTCTCGATCGACGGCGTCATCGACCTGGCGCCGGAGCACGCCTCGGCCTACCTGCTCGAACTCTCCGCCGGCGCCCCGCTCAAGGCGGTCACCGCCCGCGAGGGCTGGCCCCTGCCCTCGGATGACGACGTGGCGGACATGTACCTGCACGCGATGGCCCGGCTCGAGGCGGCGGGGCTGCGCCAGTACCGAGATCTCGAACGTGGCCCGCCCGGACCACGAGTCGCGCCACAACCTCAAGTACTGGAGCGATGGGGCCTGGATTGGGTTCGGGTGCGGTGCCCACTCGACAGTAGGGCGTGCGCGATGGAACAATAGGGCCTCGACGGGCGAATACCTCAATCGGGTGGAAGCGGGCGAGTCGCCAATCGCCAGTCGCCGCGAGCGAACGGCGCGCGAACAGGTCGAAGAGGCCCTCTTCATGGGCCTGCGGCTCGTCGCCGGCGTCCGGCTGGACGTCATCGACGACACCTACGGGGTGGACGTCTGGCGCACCTGGGGGGACACGCTGGCGCCGTACGTGGAAACCGGGCTGCTGGTTCACGCCGACAACCGCCTTCGACTCACCCGGGAGGGGATGCTCCTGGCGAACGAGGTAATGAGCGCTTTTCTCGAAACCGGCAGTACGGTAAAGTAACCCCCTTTGCGAGTGCTGTGTCGTCCAAGGAGGCCTGCATGCGACTGACCTGGATCGCGCTTGTGTTCGTTGCCCTGGTCGTGGGTTCCGTCAGCCCGTCCTATGCACAGGCTGCTGACAAGCCCACCAAGACCTTCGAGGGCGATGCCGCCGTCGCCTTAGTCTATGTAAAAGCCGACAAGACCGCGGACTTCGAAGACCTGATGGCCAAGTTCAAGGAGGCCCTCAGCAAGTCGGAAGTCGCAGAGGTGAAACAGCAGACGGCCGGCTTGAAGATCTTCAAGGCCCCGAATGGCCCGGCGCCCGCCGGCGCGGCGCTCTACGTGATGATTGCCGACCCGGTCGTGAAGAACGTCGAGTACCTGGTTCCTCTCCATTCTGTACAAGGCGTTCCCGAACGACGCGCAGGCCCTGTACCAGAAGTGGACAGACGCCAAGGCGGCCGTGTCTCCGGTGTTCTTCGACCTGACGGCGGTCAAGTAACCGCGCGGCGACTGCCGGATCACGGCACAGTCAGTCCGCAGCCGGTCCTCGCGAGTCGCGCCCCATCGCGAATGGGGAGGTGGAGCCGTCCGCCTCCCCCTTTTTCCCGCTTTGCCCCGCCGCCCCGGGCTGCTTGCCGGCCGAGTTCAACCCGCACGCCGACCTGCCGATTGAGAGAACGAGAAATCCGTCGGCCGTTCTCTGGGCCATCAGCGCGTCCGAGTCCGACAGCAGCTACTGCCATGAACGTCCTAGTCGCCGACGACGACCGCGTGACGCGGCTGATCCTGGGGCGAATTCTCGCCGCCGAGTTCGGGTGCTCGGTGACGGAGGTGCCAGACGGGACGGACGCCCTCGAGGCGCTCACCACCCAGCCGTTCGACCTCCTCCTGCTGGACCTGCAGATGCCGGTGATGGGTGGGCTGGATGTGATGCGGGCGCTCCGTCAGGCCCCGTCCTTGGACGGTCTGCCCGTGGTCGTCCTGACGGCCGATCGCAGCGAGGAGACGGTTCGCCAGGTCAGGGAGTTCGGCGTGGTCGACTACCTGACCAAGCCCCTTGACGCCGAGCGGATCGTCTCGCGGCTCCGCCGCGTCCTGACCCGCCCGGCCGGAGAAGAGGAACCGGCCGCGGTCCCGGGCCCGGAGCCGGTGGTCGGCCAGGGGGGCGCCGTGCTCGTCATCGA
This sequence comes from uncultured Acidobacteriota bacterium, assembly GCA_963701315.1. Classification (GTDB taxonomy): domain Bacteria; phylum Acidobacteriota; class Vicinamibacteria; order Vicinamibacterales; family Fen-181; genus FEN-299. The sequence goes on from OY969603.1 coordinate 908,418, forward strand.
CGGCCACCTGGACTTCCGCCACGCGTTCACCGCCGCCCTCGGTCCCCGCTGGGTCGTACGCGAGGCCGAGAGTGGCGTCCGGGGTCTGCGCCTGGCCGTCGAGGACCCGCCCGGCGCCGCGGTGATCGGCGAGGATCTCGGCGTGCTGAGCGAACCGCTCCTGGTCAAGAAGCTGCGTTCATTGCCCACGCTTCGGGACGTTCCGCTCATTGCCGTTGTCGCCAACCGGGACGCCGCCGCCGAGCGGCTGCGAAGCTACGACGCCTCGGTCGTGCGCTCGACGAACCCGGCCCTCCTGCTCGAGCAGTTCGAGGAACTCACGCGGAGTGGCGCCCCGCTCGGGGGCGCGGAGCGGTGTCCGGTCACCACGCCCGGTGGTGAACCGGCGCCGGCCGCCTGATGGGCAGCAGCCTCACCGCCACCCCGGGACCTCGGCTGCCGGGCGGGTACAGCCCGAACGGGACCTGCGGCGGATCCATGAACGTCCTGGTTGTCGACGACGACCGCACGACGCGGTTCCTCCTGAGCCGGGCGCTCTCCAAGCGCTTTGGCTGCCAGGTCACCGAGGCCTGCGACGGGGAGCAGGCCCTCGACGCGCTGTACCGGTCCGACTACCAACTGGCGATTCTCGACGTCCAGATGCCCGTCATCGATGGCCTCCAGATGCTTCGCCACCTGCGCGAGTCGTCCGTGCTGGCGACGCTGCCCGTCGTGATGCTGACCGGCACGTCCGACGACCAGGTGGTCAAGGAGGTGATGGAGCTCGGCGTGCTGGAGTACATGACCAAGCCCCTCAACATCCCCCGGCTCTCCGAGCGCGTCCGGCGCATTCTCCGCGCCGTCGGGTCGGACCGCGGGGGGCCCGGGGCTGGGCGCCTGCTCGCCAGCGCGCTGGCCGACCGCAAGGCGCCGCTGCTCATCATCGAGGGCCGGCCGGCCTTCCGCTCGCTCTTCATCGAGACGCTGGGCTCCGTTCGGGCGGTCGCGCAGGCCGAGAGTGGCGTCGGCGGCTTCCGCGACTGCGTCAATGGGAATCCCGCCGTCGTGTTCATCGGGTCGGACCTCGGCGTGCTCGCCGAGCCGCTGCTCGTGCGGAAGATCCGGAGCCTGCCCACCATCAGACACCTGCCGCTGGTTCGGCTAGTGGACGACGAGGCGGAGGCGGACCTGAAGCTGGCGATCTACGACGAGACGCTGCGCCGGGCGTCCTCGCGAGACGCCCTGCTCCGGGAACTGCAGGGCCTGTCGAGGCGGGCGCACGGCGCCGCGCTGACCATCGAGGGGTTCCCCCACGGGTTCCGCGCGGCGTTGACGTTTGTCGGTGAGCGGCTGTTCGGGACGGCGCTGTCGGCCGAGGTGATGTCGCTCGACCTGCCCGAACCGTCGGCGACCGAGCGCATCGTCGTCACGGCGCGCGGCGTGAGGGCACGCCACGACACGGAGGCGCCCGGCGTGCACCCGCTGACGGTCCGGATCGCCTGCGACGTGAACACCGGACGCCGCGCGGCCACGAACCTGTTCGGCCTGGACGTCCGCATCGTCCGCGAGGAGGATGCCGAGGCGGCCGCGCTCAAGGTGTTCGACCTGTTCGTGACGCGGCTGCGGGAGATGTACGAGGACACCGGCCAGACGTTCACGTTCGACGCGCCCGCGCGCACGCGGTCCACCGAGCCGCTGCCGAACAGCCTGGCCCTCGCGTCGGGGCTGGTGTTCTTCTTCCAGCCGTCGGCCGGCGACCTGGGCTTCTGGCTCACCGTGCAGCCGGATGCGAACCCGGCCTGAGGCCCTCAGAACTTGATGGCTGCGCCCACGTAGAAGCGTTGCACGGTGTCCGTGCCGATCGGCGATCCCGAGAGACGGAAGACCCGGTAGTCCACGCGTAGGCGCACCGGCCCGACCAGCGTCTTCTTGAACCCGCCACCCAGATTGGTGCCCAGCCCGGTCTCCGACGCCGGCCCGAGGTCCTGGCCGTAGATGCCCGCGCCCGCCGTCAAGTACAGCTGGTAGCCCCCGGGGGCCACAGGCGTCTGCAACATGGCGTTGAACATGCCGGTCCGCATGTGCGGGGACCCGCCGTCGGCGTCCCCGCCCGTGTCGCAGAACTCGAACTCGAAGGCAACGATGACGAGCCCAACGCCGACGGCCACGCCCCGGGTCCCACGAGTCGACGGCCCGCCGGCGACGCCGAGGAACCCGGTGATGTCGGCCCACGCGGGTGCGCTGGAGAGCACGAGGGCCGTCATCACGAGGGCGACGAGAACCGATCGGCGTGTGTGCATGCGGGACCTCCGAACCCATCATACCTTCGGTCAGGGGCAAACCCCAGCGTCCGGCGGGCCGTCCGGAGGGCGGCCCGCCGCCCGACCCGGCCCGGCGGGCGTGCTATAGTGAGGATGGGTACCGCACCACCAGGAGAAAGGACCGCGTGGCTGCCCAGCCGCACTTCTACAGCCAACACGCGGCGGCACTGCGCGCCGAGCTCGGCGCCGCGCTCTCGCGGGCCGACCTGCGCACGTTGCACCGGAAGTCGGCCGCCCGCCACGTGGTGATCGCGGCCCGCCAGTTCCTCTTCCTGGGCCTGTGCGCCTGGGGTCTGATTCGCGTGTCGTCCCCGCTCGTCTGGCTGCCGCTGGCGGCCTGGTCGGGTCTGACGATCTTCAACTTCACGGTGTTGCTGCACGAGGTCGTGCACCACGCGGTCTTCCAGCGCCGCCGCCCCTCGGCGGAACGGGTCCTGGCGTGGCTCTACGCCGTGCCGAGCGGGCTGTCGGCCAGCCAGTTCACCCGCTGGCACCTCGACCACCACTCCGAGCTGGGCTCGGACACCGCCGACCCCAAGCGCCATCACCTGTCGCCCAAGGTGAACGCGCGGTGGGTCAAGCTGCTCTACTGCACGCCGGCGCTCTTCTTCATCTACTTTCGCGCCGCGCGCCGCGAGGGTGCGACCTACCCGGCCGACGTGCGTCGCCGTATCGCCTGGGAACGCCGCCTCGCGATCCTCGTGCACCTCGCCGCGCTCGCCGCCATCTGGTGGGTCTTCGGCACCGGACCGGCGGTGCGCGCCTACCTGGTGCCCGTCTTCGTGGTCTTTCCCGTCGCCTTCACGCTCAACCGGCTCGGCCAGCACTACGACATCGACCCGCGCGACCCGGCGAAGTGGACGACACTGGTGCGCGGCCACTGGTTCTGGGATTTCGTCTTCCTCGACTCAAACTACCACCTCGAACACCACTACTTCCCGGGCGTTCCCTTCTACCATCTCCCGGCCTTGCAACGGGCCCTCACGCCGTTTCTCGAGCGCCGCAGCCTGCGGTGGCGGACCTATCCGAGTCTGGTGTACGGCTGGCTGGTCGAAAACCAGGCGCCGCACACCGACTGGGCGGCCGCCGGCGACCGGGCGGCGTCCCGGGTCGGGGTGCGAAGCCAGTGACCGGGGCAGACGGGCCAGGCAACGGGACGGAGTGAGGGGCCGCTCGCACCCGCCGATGAGCCGACGAGCCGATCGCCATGGACTTCCGACCGACCGAGCAGCATGAGCTCCTCCGCCGCACCGTCCGGGAGTTCGCCGAGACGGAAATCCGGCCGCACGTCATGGAGTGGGACGAGGCGCAGCACTTCCCCGTGGAACTCATCCCGCGGCTCGCGGCGCTGGGCCTGATGGGCATCCAGATCCCGGACACCTACGGCGGTGCCGGGATGTCGGCCGTCGACTACTGCATCTGCATCGAGGAACTGGCACGCGTCGACCCGTCGGTGGCGCTGACCGTGGCGGCGCACAACGGTCTGGCGACGGCCCACATCTACATGTTCGGGTCAGAGGCGCAGAAGGCCCGGTTCCTGGTGCCGCTGGCGCGCGGCGAGAAGATTGGCGCGTGGGGCCTCACCGAGCCGCACGCCGGCAGCGACGCGGGCGGCACCCGGACCCGCGCCGTCCGCGACGGGGAGGGCTGGGTGCTCAACGGTGCGAAGACGTTCACGACGCACGGCCGCGTGGGCCAGGTCATGGTCGCCATGGCGATGACCGACCGCGAGGCCGGGCACCACGGCATCTCGGCGTTCATCGTCGAGCGGGGCACCGCGGGCATGCGGCCGGGCCGGAAAGAGAACAAGCTCGGCATGCGCGCCAGCGAGACGAGCGAGGTGCTGTTCGAAGACTGCCGCGTGCCCGGCGACCATCTCCTCGGGCGGCCAGGTGACGGGTTCGTCAACGCGCTGCAGGTGCTCGACGCCGGCCGCATCGGCATCGCCGCTCTGGCGGTCGGCCTGGCCCAGGGCGCCCACGAAGCGGCCGTCCGCTACGCCAAGCAGCGCGAGCAGTTCGGCAAACCGATCGCGTCGTTCCAGGCGATCCAGTGGAAGCTGGCCGACGACGCGACCGCCATCGACGCGGCCCGTCTGCTGACCTACCGGGCGGCCTTCCTCAAGGACTGCGGGCGGCGCACCACCCGCGAGTCGTCGATGGCCAAGCTGTTCGCGAGCGAGGCCGCCGTCCGCGTGGCCGACAACTGCGTCCAGGTGCATGGCGGATACGGCTTCGTGAAGGACTACCCGGCCGAGAAGTTCTTCCGTGACGTGAAGCTCACCACGATCGGGGAGGGGACGAGCGAGATCCAGCGCCTCGTGATCGCGCGGGAGATCCTCGGCACCTGATTCGGCCGCGCGCGCCTCCAGCGTCGTCAACGCGCCGCCCACCGTATATAATCCAGCCTTTCCGTGTCGCCCGGCGTGCGGTGACGAGGAGGGATATGTCGGCCCAGATTGGCATCATCGGCGGCAGCGGCCTCTACGACATGGCCGAACTGACCGACCGCGAGCAGGTGAGCGTGTCGACACCGTTCGGCGAGCCGTCGGCGCCCTACGTGGTGGCCACCCTGCGCGGCCGGCGCGTCGCCTTCCTGGCGCGCCACGGCGTGGGTCACCGGCTCATGCCGTCCGAACTCAACTTCCGCGCGAACATCTACGGCTTCAAGGTCCTCGGGGTCGAGCGGATTCTGTCGGCCAGCGCCGTCGGGAGCCTCAAGCCGGAGTACCCGCCCCAGGACATCGTCATCCCGGACCAGTTCTTCGACCGCACGAAGGGGCGCCTCAGCACCTTCTTCGGGCGCGGCCTCGTCGCCCACGTCGGGTTCGCCCACCCGGTGTGCGGCGATCTGTCGAAGGCCGCCTACGACGCGGCGCGGTCGGTGGGGGCGCACGCGCACCTGGGCGGGACGTACGTCTGCATGGAAGGGCCGCAGTTCTCGACGCTCGCCGAGTCCCGGCTCTACCGCTCGTGGGGCATGGACGTCATCGGCATGACGAACCTGCAGGAGGCGAAGCTGGCGCGCGAGGCGGAGATCTGTTACGCGACGCTGGCCTTGGTCACCGACTACGACTGCTGGCACCCGGACCACGATTCGGTGACGGTGGAGATGATCGTGACCAACCTGCTGCAGAATGCGAAGACCGCCCAGGCCATCATCGCGGAGACCGTCGGCCGCCTGGCCGCGCCCCGCACGTGCGCCTGTGCCAGCGCCCTCGCCACGGCCATCATCACGAGCCGGGACGCGATTTCCCCGCAGACCCGGCAGGACCTGCTGCCGATCGTCGGCAAGTACCTCGCATAGTCTCGGGGCCCACACCCATGCGGATCATCGTCACCGGCTCGATCGCGTTCGACTACCTGATGTCGTTTCCGGGCAGCTTCAGCGAGCACCTGCTGCCGGACCACCTCCAGAAGGTCAGCCTCAGCTTCCTCGTCGACTCGATGGACAAACGCCGGGGCGGGTGCGCGCCGAACATCGCCTACACCCTGGCCCTGCTCGGCGAGCGCCCGCGACTGATGGGGACGGCGGGACAGGACTTCGACGACTACCGCCAGTGGCTGGAGGCTTCGGGCGTCGACACCTCGCTCGTCAAGCAGGTGGCGGGGAAGTTCACGGCGAGCTTCTTCTGCAGCACCGACCGCGACGGCAACCAGATCGCGTCGTTCTACACCGGGGCGATGGCGCACGCCTCCGAGCTGTCCTTCAGGGCCGCGGGCGGCTGCGACCTGGCCATCATCTCGCCCAACGATCCCGGCGCGATGGTGCAGTACGCCGCCGAGTGCCGGGCGCTCGGCATCCCGTACCTCTTCGATCCCAGCCAGCAGGTGGCCCGCCTGAGTGGCGAGGAACTCGCAGAAGGCGTGCGCGGCGCCTACGTCGTCGTCTGCAACGAGTACGAATCCGAGATCATCCGCGACAAGACGGGCCTGGACGCCGTGGCCATGCTCGAGTCCGCCACCGCCGTGGTGGTCACCCGGGGGGAACACGGGGCGCGCATCAGCCTGCGCGACCGTACCCTCGAGATCCCGGCGGTGCAGCCCTCGCAGATCGTCGACCCCACCGGCGTGGGCGACGCCTTCCGTGGCGGCTTCATGCGCGGCCTCGCCTCCCACGCGGACTTCGAGGTCTGCGGGCGGCTGGGGAGCGTGGCGGCGGCCTACGCCCTCGAGCACCTGGGCGGGTCGTCGCATCGGTACACGTGGCCCGAGTTCGCCGCCCGCTACGAGGCCGCCTTCGGTCCCCTCACCGTGTGAGTGACACGCGGCGCAGCCGCCGCGGCGCGGCGCGTCGCCGCGACGGCGGCCGCGCCCAGATAGGCCGCTGCCCCGGCGCACATCGTCGTCGAGAAGCCCCAGTTCATCGCGATGAACACGGCGAGCGTCGCGCCGACGACCGACAACGCTCCGTTCATCGCCCACGCCCACGGGAGGAGCTCCGGCTGGCGCCGCGCCAGCAGCCGCACGCCTGACGGGAGGGGCACGCCCATCACCAGGCCCGCGGGGAGGAGCACGCACACCGCCATCGCCATGCGGAGGCCCAGCGGGGCGCTGATGCCGGCCCGGATGAGGGGGGGAAGCGTGGGGATGGCGACGACCGCGAGTGCCGAGACGGCGAGGAGCGCCGTCAGCAGGCGCGCGCGCACCCGCGCGTCCTCGATCCCCCGGGCCAGGAAGCTGCCCAGGCCGGTGCCGAGCAGCAGAGAGAACAGGGTGATGGTCAGCGAGTAGACGGGGTGGCCGAGCAGGAGCACGAACCGCTGGAGCAAGGCCACTTCGACCAGCATGAACCCCGCGCCGAGCAGGCCGAAGTACCCGAGCCAGCCCGGCCAGCCGCTGCCGAGCAGCTCCCGCCCGCTCAGGGCCAGCGGGCCGAGGACGAACGCCACGACCAGCACGCCGGCGATGGCCATCAACGTCAGCAGGGCGCTCAGCCCGTTGCCGAAGAGCATGCTCCGGCCGAAGGCCACCGCCGCCTGGTCCCGCAGCTTCGTCGTGTGGAAGAAGAAGGGCCGGTCATCGGTCGTCGGGGTGATGTCGAGCGGGTAGTCGGCGTAGAAGGTCCGGCGGTCGGGCGCGAGGATCAGCCTCGCGTAGTCGTTGGGCGAGCCCGCGGCGGCCTGGAACGAGCCGCTCCCCGTGGGCGCGAGCGTCGGAGGCGGTACGAGCCCGGGGGCGTAGAGGACCGTGAACTGCAGGCGCGCGCACGTGTCGGCCAGGTCGGCCACTTCCGCCCTGGTGAAGGGCGTCCGCTTGAGGATGAAGGTCGCGACCTTGTCGTACTGGACGACGGCTAGGCGGTCGGAAGCCGTCCAGCCGTGGCGCGCGCACGACTCCTGTGCCAGCGACACTAGCCGCAGCCCGTCGACCACCCACCGGGTGATCGTCAGCAGGCCGCGATCGCTCAGGTGATCCAGGTAGTCGTCAAATGCCTCGACCGTGTAGAGCGAGTTCTCGGTCAGCGTGTAGGCGCCGGCCGCCGTGGCCGCCCAGGTGTCGACGAGCGACGCCTGGATCACGTCGAACCGGTCGCGCGACCGCCGCACGTAGCTGCGCCCGTCTTCAACGGCCACCGCGACGCCCGGCCGGTGATACAGATCGCCCGAGAACGCGCGGAAGCGCCCGCTCATGACGTCGCCCGCGATGATCGGGTTGATCTCCACGCCCTCCACGCGCGAGGCGCCGAAGACCAGGGCCGACAGCAGGTCACGTCCCCCGCCCGGCCCGATGACGAGCGCGCTGAACCCCGCCCGATCCGGTCCGGCCGGAGAGGGTGGCCCGAGCGGGTCGCCGCCGTGCGCCACGAGGTGGTAGGCGAGCGAGGTCAGCTCGAAGCCGAGGTACCGGACGTCGTCGAGTCGGCCGGAGAAGTGGACGATGGGCGTCGAAGCGGCCGAGTCGATGTCCATGAACCGCGTGTCGGGAATCGGCCCGGTGTAGGTCGGACTCAGCGACCAGTCGCCGTGCCGCCGGTCGTACACCGCGACGCGCGAGAAGGAGTTCCACTTGCTGAACAGGACGGCGTCGCCGCGGTGCCCCTTCGTGTCGGTGACATCGAAGGACGCGACGCCCCCCAGGTGGACGGCCCACGGCACGATCACGAGCAGGCTCGCGGCCGGCAGGACGTACATCCGGTGGGTCCCGCGAGCAAAGCACGCGGCGGAGGCGGCCCCGAGCGCGGCGGTCGCCAGCACGACGCCCGGCGCCCCGAGGTGGTCGAGCAGCGGGATCAGGAGCAGGCAGCCAGCCGAGGCTCCCAACAGGTCGGCGCCATAGACGAGGTTGATGCGGCCGGCCAGGCGCGACACCGCCAGGGAGATCACCGCGCCGCCGGCAAAGAAGGGCAGCGCCGCCAACGCGTAGATCGCCAGCATCAGGCCGAGGTTCTCAAGCGAGTAGGTCAGGCCCACGCGCAGCCGCACGAGGGCGGCCAGCGACAGGGTCGTCGCCGCCGCGTACGCGACCGCGTGCCAGGCGAGCAGTCCAGACGGGGTGCACCGTGACAGCGGCTTCCTCGCCAGGTAGACGTACACGCCGCTGGCGCTCAACCCGAACAGCGCGATGGAAATCGCCAAGAAGGCGAAGTGGTAGTACATCGTCACCGAGAAGATGCGCGTGAGCGCCAGCTCGGTCATCAGCAGCGCCGCCGAGATGCACGCCACGCCCGCCAGTTCAGCAGCCGTGACGGCAGGAGGTGACGGGGGTCGAGACATCGCCGAGTGGTCCATGCCCGGGAGTCTATCATCCGCAAGCAGAGGGCGTCCCGCCGCGTCGGAATGCGCCTTGCACGCCCTTCCACGGGATTTTCACCAGGAGGGTGAGCACGTGGCAGCGGTCCGGCTTGTGGCGGCGGCGGTCGGGTTGGTGTGCACGTTCACGTGTGGCGCGGTCATGACGGTGGCGCAGAGCGGGTCGGCCTTCGTCTCCCCGACCCGGTCCGAGCCCTCGGCCGCCCCGGTCAGCACCTACACGGCCGGCGTTGAACTCGTGACGCTCAATGTAGCGGCGACGGACAAACGGAATCGCCGGGTCAGCGGTCTCACGGCAGAGGAGTTCCAGGTGCTCGAGGACGGAGTGCCGCAGGAGCTGTCGTTCTTCACGGCGAGCCCGCTCCCGCTCGACGTGGCGCTGCTGCTCGACACCAGCTCCAGCATGTTGAGCAAGCTCGTCCTGGTCCAGCAGGCGGCCATCGGCTTCATCCGCGCGCTCCGGCGGGCCGACCGCGCGGCCGTCATCGGATTTGCCGATCGCGTGAGCATCCTGCAGCCGTTCACGGGCGACTTGGGGCGGCTGACGTCCGCGGTCCGGCGGCTGGAGGCGCTGGGCGACACGGCTCTCTACACGGCGGTGTATGTGACGCTCGACCAGTTCGCCCGCACGGCAGGCACGCCCGGAGAGGTCCGGCGACCCGCCATCGTGCTCGTGACTGACGGCGAGGACAACTCCAGCCTCATTGGGTTCGACCAACTGCTGGAACGGGCGCGCCGGGCCGGAGTGGCGATCTACACGATTTCGCTGATTGCGCCGGCCGTGGGCCAGGACCTGCTGAACAACCCTGAACCGCGCTTCCTGTCCGAGTCCGACTTCCAGCTGAACGCGTTGACCCGCGAGACGGGCGGGCGGGCGTTCTTTCCGACGGCGCTCTTCGAACTGGACGGCGTTTACCGGGCGGTCGCCGACGAGCTGTCGACGCAGTACGCGCTCGGCTACACCCCGAAGACCCGACCTGCCGATGGCGTGTTTCGACGCATCAGCGTCCAGGTCGTCGGGCGACCCGAGGTGCAGCTCCGCACCCGGACCGGCTACTACGCGCCACGCGGCGTCGGGACGCCTTCCGCCCGCGGCCAGTAGTGCAGGCCACGGTCGTCTGCGCCGGCTGCCGATCCTCGGGAGTTCGGTTCCAGCGGACGGCAACGGGACTGACCAGATCCCGGCGGCAGCGACATCGCCTCGGCCTCGTCAGCCTCCCGTTCGCCCGAAGACAGGCGGCGCCAAACGTCGAACGAGACCCCTTCGCGGCCCGTCGCCTGGCCTCCGGCATGAGGTCCTCCCGATTGGTTCCCCACAGCAAGTAGGACGGATCGCCGCTAGGCCGGGCCGGGCTGCGTCCGGACGAGTGCCTTGTCACTCCCGATTCCGGCCCAGCGGGCGAACGGCGCGGAGATGGCCGGACCAAAGACGTGGAGACACCGCCGCGCGAGATCGAGACGTGCGTGCGCGGGGTCCATGCCGGACGGTGGCACGGTCCAGACGACAGGCTGGCGCGGCCGTTCCAGCGCAGGAGCACGGTGCCGGTCGCGGAGGCGTATCGGAGGCTGTTCGGCGGCACGCCAAGGGCACGTCCGGCCCGGCCGAACGGCACCCGGCCACCCGGCCCGCCGGAGCGACCTCGCGCCCGCCGGGAGGCGCTCGTCAGGCGAGCCGATTCCGCCGGCAGGAGCGGATTCTGCGACCGCGGAAGTTCAAGCCGGGGAACCTCACGTGCCATAGTCTACTGAGGCCAGTCGGCCAAGGAAGGCCGGCGTCGCGTGGACAGGGCCCAGGTTGGGACACCTGGCGTCCCCAGTGATGCGAGGACGTCGGGCCGCGGGAGGCCGGCGACCGAACGCAGCCGTACCGGCTTGCGCGGAATGGAATGCCGCGCCATGGCAGCTGGTGACCCTGCGAAACGCTGGGGTTCAGGTGGGACTGAACAGTACCCGGTCTGCGGCGACCGGCGTCCAAAACGCCGCGTGCGGGACAGTCGGACGCCTAGGGTGAACGGGGCCCGTGCTGACGGCCCTGCGCGACCGACAACAAGGAGGGTCGACCAATGACGGAGGGCTGCGTGCGAGCCTGGCGTCGGGTGCTGGCGGGTGGTGCGATGCTCTGGGCCCTGCTCGTCGTCTTCTCGCCGTGGCTGGCCTCGTCGCCGTTCGCGCGGCCGATCCTCGCGCCGCTCTCGGCGGCCGCCTACCTGGTGGGCAGCGTCGTCTGTCACCAGCGGCCTGACCGGTCGTTTCACCTCTGGGGCGCTCGGCTGCCGGTGTGCGGCCGGTGTACCGGGCTCTACGTCGGGGCCGGGGTCGGGGCAGCTGCAGCGTGGGCCTTCGGGCGGTGGCGCCGCACGGTCCGGCGGGCGGGGGCCGCTGGTCCGGTCGCGTGGCGGTCCTGGCTGATCGGGTCGGCGCTGCCCACGGCCGTGAGCGTGTGCGGAGAGACGGCCGGCTGGTGGCACGGGTCGAACGGCGGCCGGGCGGCCGCGGCCCTTCCGCTGGGGTTGGTGGTGGGCGCCGTGCTCGCTCAATTCACGAGCTTCGAGGTAGACTAATACGATGCGAGCAGAAGCCGCGACACGCGTCGACAGCGGGGGGCTGGTCCTGCTAGGCCTGGCGGCATGGCTGATCCCGGGCGTCGGCCACTACTGGCTCGGCCGGCGCATGAAGGGGCTGATCTTCTTCGTCGCGTTGACGGCCATGTTCGGCCTCGGGTTGGCGCTCGAAGGGCGGCTCTTCCCGTTCGAGCCGTCGCAGCCGCTCGTGTTCTTGGCGGCGGTGGCCGACGTCGCGGCCGGGCTGCCCTACTTCCTGGCCTGGATGTTCCACGTGGGCGACGGGCAGGTGGTGGCGGTGACCTACGAGTACGCCAACGCGTTCCTCATCGTCGCCGGCCTGCTGAACATGCTCGTCGTGCTCGACGCCTACGACATCGCGCTCGGCCGCAAGTGAGAACGGCATGATCAGCCACTTCCTGGTGCTCGTCGTCTTCGCCTTCTTCGTGTCGCTCGTCTTCGCGGTGTTGATGAAGGACGAGCCGCGCGACCAACTCGTGTTCGGGGCGAAGGTCTTCGCAGGGTTCGTGCTGAGCGCGCTGGCGCTGGGTTGGATCATGTTCCCGTTCCCGCTCTAGGCAACCGCCCGTGACACGCCCCGATCCCGCTCCGCCCCGTACGGTTGTCTCCCGCCTGGCGCTCTGGGGTCCCGTGGTCCTCTACTGCGGGCTGATTCTTTTGGCTGTCGTCGATCTCGGACCTCCCGGCTCTACCCGCGCACGTGTCGGACAAGGACGCCCACGCGGGACTCTACGCCGGGCTCGGCTTTCTCGTGACGCGGGCGCTGGCGAAGGGCCTCACCAAGCCGGTGCACGCGTGGATGGCGCTGGCCGCCGTGGTGTTTGCGGCCCTCTACGGAGTCAGCGACGAGTGTCACCAGCTGTTCGTGCCGCGCCGGCAGTTCGAACTGCTCGACATGGCGGCCGACGCGGTCGGCGGGATGCTCGGCGCGGGGGCGCTGTGGCTGTGGAGTATAATCCGCGAGTCTCGTCATGCCGTTTGACAACCTCCTGCTCGAACGGGACGGCGCGATCGCCGTCGTGACCATCAACCGCCCGACCGTCCTCAACGCGCTCAACCGACAGACCATCGCTGAGCTTCGCGCCCTCGTGCGCGACGCGGCACGGGACCCCCAGCTGCGGTGCTTGGTCGTCACCGGGGCGGGGGAGAAGGCGTTCGTCGCGGGCGCGGACATCTCGGAACTCGCCCTCCTGACGAGCGTCGAGGCCCAGGCCTACGCGCTGGCGGGCCAGGCGGTGTTCGACGAGATCGAGCACCTGGGCAAACCCGTCCTCGCCGCCGTCAACGGGTTCGCGCTCGGGGGAGGGTGCGAGCTGGCGATGGCGTGCACGCTGCGGGTGGCGGCCGACACGGCACGGTTCGGGCAGCCGGAAATCAAGCTCGGCGTCATCCCGGGGTTCGCCGGGACCCAGCGCCTGCCGCGTCTGGTCGGGAAAGGCCGGGCGCTCGACCTGCTGCTGACGGGCCGGACGGTGGACGCGCAGGAGGCTCTGGCCATGGGCCTCGCCAACCGCGTCGTGCCCGCCGCGTCCCTGATGGCGGAGGCCCGGGCGCTGGCCGCGCTCCTCGCCGACCAGGCCCCGGCGGCCGTCGCCACGCTGCTCGACGCGGTGCACCGCGGCCTCGACATGACGCTTGCCGAGGCTGGGTACTTGGAGGCGACGCTGTTCGGGTTGACCTTCTCGACCGCCGACATGCGCGAGGGCACGCGGGCCTTCCTGGAGAAACGCAAGCCGCAATTCGGCGGACGGTAGGTGGGCGCGCCGGTCTGGACGCGGGGGCAGGTCATGAGACCCTACGGTGGCGAACCGCCGAGTGCGACGCTGCGCGCGCGGCGGCATGCGCGGGAAGCGGCGCTGCAGATGCTCTACCAGTGCGAGGTCGGGCGGGTCGATCCCGCCGAGGCCATCGCCGCGCAGGCGGAGATCGAGGCGGCGATCCGCCCGGGGACTGACGACGGCGTGGCGTTTGCCGAGCGCCTCGTCGTGGGCACCTCCGCGTCGGTGGCGGAGATCGACCCGGTCATCGCGGCATGCACCGAGCACTGGCGGCCCGAGCGGATGGCGATCATCGATCGGCTGATCCTGCGGCTGACCGTCTACCAGCTGCTGCACGAACCCGACGTCCCGCCGAAGGTGGCCATCAGCGAGGCCGTGGATCTGGCTCAGCGCTTCGGGGGGACGAGTCGGGACGATTCGTCAACGGGGTGCTCGACGCGGTCAAGCGTCGGCTGGACGCCGGCCCTCACCCCGGGGAACCTAGCGAGCCCGCGCGTGGGTGACAAACGGGACCGCCAATCGACTGGGGCGTGAGCCTATGCCGCAGGAACCAGAACTGCTCGCCCAGCGTCGGGCCAACCTGGAGGCGCTGACCCGCCTGGGGGTCGACCCGTACCCCCGGGGTTTCGCGCGGACCGACACGATCTCCGGGCTGGTCACCGCGCACGGCGCGCGCACGAAGGACGACCTGGAGGCGACCCGGACCGAGACGACGACCAGCGGGCGGATCCTCGCGATTCGGAGCTTCGGCAAGGCCAACTTCCTGGTCCTCACCGACGGCCGCGAGCGCATGCAGGTCTACGTCCGCCAGGACTCCGTGCCGGAGCGCGACTTCCAGGTCCTCGGGCTGCTCGACCTGGGCGACTTCGTTGGGGTCAGCGGACACCTGTTCCGCACGCGGACGGGGGAGTTCACCGTCTGGGCCTCGGGCCTGACGTTCCTCGCGAAGTGCCTCGTGCCGCTGCCGGAGAAGTGGCACGGCCTCCAGGACGTCGAGCTCCGCTACCGCCAGCGGTACCTGGACCTCATTGTCACGCCGGAGACGCGCCGGGTGTTCGAGACGCGGAGCCGGGTGCTCTCGGCGCTGCGCCGGTTTCTCGATGCGCGCGGGTACCTCGAGGTCGAGACGCCCATGATGCAGCCCGTCGCCGGGGGCGCGCTGGCCCGCCCCTTCGTGACCCATCACAACGCCCTCGATCTCCGCCTCTACCTGCGCATCGCGCCCGAGCTGTACCTGAAGCGGCTGCTCGTCGGCGGAATGGAGCGGGTCTACGAGATCAATCGGAACTTCCGGAACGAGGGCATCTCCACGCAGCACAACCCCGAGTTCACGATGCTCGAGTTCTACGTGGCCTACAGCCACTACCTCGACCTGATGACGATGACCGAGGAGATGCTGTCGGAGGTGGCGCGGGCGGCCACGGGATCCGACCAGGTCCGCTTCGGCGATCACGTGCTCTCGTTCCAGGCGCCGTACCGCCGGCTCTCGATGCGGCCGGCGGTGTGCGAGGAGGCGTCGCGGCGGCTGGGCCGCGCGGTGGCCGAGGCCGAGCTCCGCGAACTCGGAGCCGCGCGCGCGCTCGCCCGCCTGCTCGGCGTCGAGATCGAGCCCGGGATGGGGCCGGGCAAGATCACCGCGACGCTGTTCGAGTTTCTCTGGGAGCCCGTGCTCCTCCAGCCGACCTTCGTCTACGATTTTCCGACCGAGGTGTCGCCCCTGTCGAAGCAGAAGCCCGGCGACCCCGACACGGTCGAGCGGTTCGAGCTGTATGCGGGCGGCTTCGAGCTCGCCAACGCCTTCAGCGAGCTCAACGACCCGGTCGAACAGCAGCGCCGCTTCGAGGAGCAGCTCCGCGAGCGCCAGCGAGGCGATGTGGAGGCCCACGAGATGGACGAGGACTACGTCCGCGCGCTCGAGTACGGCCTGCCGCCCGCCGCCGGAGAAGGAGTGGGCATCGATCGCCTGGTCATGCTGCTCACCGACAGCCGGTCGATCCGGGACGTGATTCTGTTCCCGCTGATGCGGGCACGCAAGGAGTGAGGCGAGACCTTGACCCCGACACGTGGGCCGGCCGAGCGGCCGGACCTCGGGACCGCGAGGCGGTGACGGCTGTGGCCCTGCCTTTCGAGCTGCACGTTGCGCTCCGCTATCTGCTGGCCAAGCGCAAGCAGGCGCTGGTCTCCGTCATCTCGTTGATCTCGACGATCGGTGTCGTGGTCGGGGTGATGGCACTCGTCATCGCGCTCGCGCTGATGACCGGTCTCCAGGGCGAGCTGCGCGACCGGATTCTCGGGTCCACCGCGCACGTCTACGTCTGGCGGACTGCCGGCATCCGGGACTACCCGGCCGAGGTGGCGCGCCTGCGCCAGTTGCCCCACGTCCTCGGGGCCGCGCCCGTGGTCCTCGGCAAGGCGCTGGTCTCGACCGGCGAGGGCAACGCGTTCATCACCCTGAAAGGGGTCGACCCCGCTCTCGAGAAGACCGTCACGGACCTCGGCCGATCGATTCGCAGCGGGAGCCTGGGCGCGCTCGCGTCCGCCGGCGACGGCCCGGCGGGCATCCTGCTCGGCGCCGATCTCGCCAAGTCCCTGAGGGCGGCCGTCGGCGACCGCGTCCGGGTCGTGACGCCGGAGGGGACGCTGTCCCCGATGGGGCTCGTGCCGCGCCAGCGGTCGCTCGTCGTCGTCGGCATCTTCGCCCTCGGTCTGTTCGAATTCGATTCCGCCTACGGGTTCGTGTCGCTGGCGACCGCGGAGCGGCTGACCGGCCGTGACAGGCCCGAGCTGATCGAGCTGCGGGTGGACGATATCTACCGGGCGCCGGAGGTGGCCGCCACGATCACGGATCGCTTCCCAGGCGAGTACCTCACGGAGGACTGGACGCAGCTGAACCGGTCGCTGTTCGGGGCCTTGTGGCTCGAGAAGATGGCCATCTCCATCACCATCGGCCTGATCGTGTTGGTGGCCGCGCTCAACATCGTCGCGTCGCTGATCCTGCTGGTCATGGAGAAGCACCGCGACATTGCGATCCTGAAGACGATGGGCGCGTCGGGCCGGAGCATCATGGTGGTGTTCATGCTCCAGGGCCTCATCATCGGGACGGTGGGCACGGCGATCGGGTCGACGGCCGGGCTGGTCGTCGCCCGTGTCCTCGATCGGTACAAGGTGATTCACATCCCGACGGACGTCTATCAGGTGTCGTACGTGCCGTTCGTCGTGTTGCCGGTGGACTTCGCCGTGGTCGTGGCAGCCGCAATCCTCATTTGTTTCCTGGCGACGCTCTATCCGTCCCGCCAGGCGTCGCGGCTGGATCCTGCCGAGGCGCTGCGCTACGGGTAGGCTGACGCCGCGGGATCGCCCGCGGCCGTCGCAAACGAACACGCCATGCCCTTTGTCACCATCACCGCGCTCGAGAAGGCGTACCGCGCCCCAACCCAGACGCTGCGCGTCCTGCGAGGCCTCGATCTGTCGGTGGAGCGGACCGAGATGGTGGCGATCGTGGGGGCATCCGGCGTGGGCAAGAGCACGCTGCTCCACGTGCTCGGAGGGCTCGACCGCTTCGACGGCGGGGCGATCAGGATCGGCGAGGCCGACCTGGCGACGATGAGCGACGCGCAGCGCGTCGCCTTCCGGAACCGCCACATCGGGTTCGTGTTCCAGTTTCACCACCTGCTCCCGGAGTTCGACGCGGTCGAGAACGCGGAGATGCCGCTGCGGATCGGCCGCGTGGCGGTGGGCGAGGCGCGGGCGCGCGCCGAGACGCTCCTGCGGCGGGTGGGTCTGGGCGACCGCCTCCGCCACCGGCCCGGCACCCTGTCCGGGGGCGAGCAGCAGCGCGTGGCGATCGCGCGGGCCCTGATCATGCAGCCGGACCTGCTGCTCGCGGATGAGCCGACGGGCGACCTCGACGAAGCCACCGCCGACAGCCTGCATGAGCTGCTACGCGACATGCACCGCGAGCACGGCCTCACGTCGATCATCGCCACGCACAACGCGCGGCTGGCGGCCGTCTGCGATCGCGTCCTTCGGCTGGAGGGCGGGCGGCTCGGCGCCGCGTAGACGCGGCGCACCGCGCGCCGGCGGGCCGATCGCGCGGGGATCGGGTTTCGTGACGGCCGATCTTTGCCTTATAATGCAGGACAGGTTCCCCATCGCATACAATCGAATCGAACAACGTGGGTAGCTCGGATGTTCGAACGCTACACCGAGAGGGCGAGGCGGGTACTCTTCTTCGCCCGATATGAGGCGAGTCAGCTCGGCAGTATCTCGATCGAAACCGAGCACCTGCTCCTCGGCTTGATCCGCGAGGGCAAAGGGCTGACGAGCCGCATCTTCGCCCGGTCCCACCTGTCACTCGAGAATATCCGGAAGGAGATCGAGGGCCGGACGGTCTTCCGGGAGAAGGTGTCGACGTCGGTGGAGATCCCGTTCAGCGCCGAGACCAAGCGGGTCCTCCAGTTTGCCGCCGAGGAGGCCGACCGGCTGCTGCACAACTACATCGGCACCGAGCACCTCCTGCTCGGGATCCTCCGCGAGGAGCGGTCGGTGGCCGCCTCCATTCTCATGGAGCGGGGGATGCGGCTGAACACGGTCCGCGAGGACGTCGTCCAGCTGCTGAACGAGAAGGCGACGCTCACCCGGTCGAAGGAAACGCCGTTGCTCGCCGAGTTCAGCCGCGACCTGACGGAGGCCGCGATCAAGAACCAGCTCGACCCGCTGGTCGGCCGCGAGCACGAACTCGAACGCGTCCAGCAGGTCCTGTGCCGCCGGACGAAGAACAACGCCGTCCTGATCGGGGAGCCCGGCGTCGGCAAGACGGCGATCGTCGAGGGGCTCGCGCAGAAGATTGTCCACGGCGACGTGCCGCACTTCCTCGCCGACAAGCGGCTGCTCGCGCTCGACATCTCCCTGATCGTCGCCGGCACGAAGTACCGCGGCCAGTTCGAAGAGCGCCTCAAGGCGATCATGAAGGAGCTGACCGAGGACCCGAACATCATCGTCTTCATCGACGAGCTGCACACGCTGGTCGGGGCCGGGTCGGCCGAGGGCTCGCTCGATGCCGCCAACATCCTCAAGCCCGCCCTGTCGCGCGGCGAGATCCGGTGCATCGGGGCGACGACGCCCGCCGAGTACCGCAAGTACATCGAGAAGGACCGGTCGCTCGAGCGGCGCTTCCAGGCCGTGAAGGTCGACGCGCCGTCGGAAACCGAGACCATCGAGATCATCCTGGGGGTCAAGGATCGCTACGAGCAGTTCCACCACGTCGACTACACGCGCGAGGCGATCGAGGCGGCGGTCTACCAGTCCAGCCGCTACATCACCGACCGGTTCCTGCCGGACAAGGCGATCGATCTCATCGACGAGGCCGGCGCCCGCGCCAAGCTGCGCGAGGCCGGGGACAGCGAGGAACTGGGCGAGATCAACCGCAGCATCCGGATCGCGGTGGAGCAGATGGAGAGCGCGGTGTCGCAGCGCGACTTCGAGCGCGCCCAGTTCTACCGCGAGCAGGAAGTGTCGGCGCGCGAGTCCCTGCAGTTCGTCCGGGAGCGCTTCGACGTCAAGTCGAGCGGGCGGCGGATCGTGGTGGGTCGACAGGAGATCGACGAGGTGGTGTCGAAGTGGACGGGCGTGCCGCTGGCGTCGATCAACCAGGACGAGGGCGACAAGCTGCTGCGCATGGAGGAGCAGCTGCACCGCCGCGTCATCAGCCAGGAGAAGGCGATCTCGGCGCTCTCGCGCGCGATCCGGCGGTCCCGCGCGGGGCTGAAGAACCCGAACCGGCCCGTCGGCAGCTTCGTCTTCCTGGGGCCAACCGGCGTCGGGAAGACCGAGTTGGCGCGCGCCCTGGCCGGGTTCCTGTTCGGCAGCGACCACGCCCTGATCCGGTTCGACATGTCGGAGTACATGGAGAAGCACTCCGTGTCGAAGCTGATCGGGTCGCCGCCCGGGTACGTGGGCCACGAGGAGGGCGGCCAGCTGACCGAGAAGGTCAAGCGCAACCCGTACTCGGTGGTCCTGCTCGACGAGATCGAGAAGGCGCACCCCGACGTGTTCAACATCCTGCTGCAGGTGTTCGAAGACGGCCACCTGACCGACGGCCTGGGCAATCGCATCGACTTCAAGAACGCGATCATCATCATGACGTCGAACATCGGGGCGCGGTACATCCAGAAGAAAGGTTCGGTCGGGTTCCAGTCCCCCGAGGTCGCCGATGTCAACCGGAGCCTGTCGGAAATGGTCCTTTCCGAGGTCCGCAGGACCTTCAACCCGGAGTTCATCAACCGCATCGACGAGATCATCGTGTTCGACCCGCTCTCCGACGAGGACCTGCGCCGGATCCTCGGCCTGCTGGTCGAGCAGCTCAACCAGCACCTCGTGGATCGTCGCCTCCACATCGCGCTGCAGGCAGAGGTGGTGGAGTGGATCATCAACGTGACCTGCAAGGATCGGTCGTACGGCGCCCGCCCGCTGCGGCGCGCGATCCAGCGCTACGTCGAGGATCCGTTGTCCGAGGAACTGATTCGCGGTAGGCTGCGCGGTGGCGACGTGGAGGTCTATCTCGAGGACGGCGTTCTGGCCTACCGGCCGGCCGGGGCGGTGGCGGACGGCCACAGGCTGGCCTAAGACGTCTAATACCTTGTAAACTAAGGTGTTCGATGGGGCATAGGCGTGCCTCGCCGGGTTGGCTCTGCCCGCGTAGTGCCGCGACCGGCACCGATTCTGCGAACGAATTCATGCGTAAGTCCCGTATTGTCTTGGTCTTGTGGGCCCTGGCCGCGGCGGCGTCCACTGGTCGGCTAGCTGCCTGGGGACCACAGGGGCAGGCAGTGCCTGCCAGTCTGGGGCCAGCAGCCGGTGGCCGTGAGGCGCTGATCCAGGCGCAGCCGCCACCCACCGCGTCGGCTCGACCACCCGCCGCCGCCCCGGCTCAACCCCCCCCCGCCGCCCCGGTGGCGCCGGGGGGCAGGTTGCTGTGGTGCGGTCGCGAGATTGGCCCCCCGAGTCAGAATCCGCCCGTGGGCTCGGGGCCGGTCGTCTACCAGCTCGGCATCTGTTTTCCCGAGCAGGGTGGCACGTCCGTCATCGAGCCTGAGACCTACCTCTACTACATTCAAACCAAGCCGAGTCGACCCTCCGCGGGGCAGTGGACGGCGTGGAACGACGACACCGAGAAGGGCCTGATCGATGACTTCCGGCGGCTCTGGGCCACGAACTTCCTGGACAACCTCTCGATCGAAGTCACCGACTACCCGTTCGCCAACGGCGTGGTGGGCAAGCTGGTGGCCTACACGATGGAGGAACGCCAGCGGGTCAAGGTCGTGGACTACGAGGGCGCCAAGCACCTCGAGACCTCGAAGATCGACGACAAGCTGAAGGAAGAGAACGCCACCATCCGCCTCGACTCGTTCATCGACCAGGCCACCGTGCGGAAGGTCAAGAAGATCGTCCTCGACATGCTGGCGGAAAAGGGCTTCCAGTTCGCCACCGTCGAGCCGGAGATCAAGCAGTTGCCGGGCGGCCCGAAGCTCGTGAACCTGACCTTCGTCGTGAACGAGGGACCGCAGGTCAAGATCCGCGACGTCGAGTTCGTCGGCAACAAGGCGGTCGGGTCGTTCACGCTGAAGCGCCAGATGAAGAACAACAAGGGCCGCATGCCCTGGTCGTTCATCACGGGCCACAGCACCTACCAGGAGGCCAAGTTCGAGGAGGACGCCGACAAGATCGTCTCCTACTACCGCGACCACGGCTACATCGCGGCGCGCGTCGGGGAGCCCGAACTGAAGTACCTCGAGGACTCGCCCAACAAGAAGGTCCGCTGGGTCCGGCTCCGCGTGACGGTCATCGAGGGAGAGCGCTACCGCGTCGCCAGCGTCTCCTTCGAGGGCAACAAGATCGTGAAGTCCGAGAAGCTGCGGCCCCTCTTCAAGCTGAAGACGGGCGATTGGTACAGCGACAAGGCCGTGCGGAAGGGCCTCGAGAAGTCGCGCGAGGTGTACGGCAGCGGCGGGTACTTCGAGTTCACCGGCTATCCGGACCTCCAGCCGCACGAGGACGCCGCCAAGGCCGCGGCCGAGCAAGCCGCCGGGGGCGCCAAGCCGACCGAGGGGGCCAAGCCGACCGAGGGGGCCAAGCCGGCCGAGGGAGCCAAGCCGACCGAAGGGGCCAAGCCGACCGAAGGGGCCAAGCCGACCGAGGGAGCCAAGCCGGCCGAAGGAGCCAAGCCGGCCGAAGGGGCCAAGCCGACCGAGGGGGCCAAGCCGACCGAGGGGGCCAAGCCGACCGAGGGGGCCAAGCCCGCCGAGGGGGCCAAGCCCGCCGAGGCCGCGGCCCGGCCCGCTGAAGCCGCCAAGCCCTCCGAGCCGGTCGCGGCGATCAAGCGGATCTTCGGCCGGGGCGCGCACGGCCCGGCGCCGCTGGTGGACGTGACGATGCGGATGCAGGAGGGGAAGCAGTACTTCATCAACCGAATCATCTTCACCGGCAACACCACGACGCGCGACACGGTCGTCCGCCGCGAGATGAACCTGTTTGAAGAAGGGGTGTTCAACACCGAGGCGCTCAAGTACCTCCATCAAGCGGATCAACCAGCTGGCCTACTTCAAGCCGCTCGAGGGCGAGAAGGATGTCGACGTCCAGAAGACGCCCGGCATGGAAAACAAGGTCGACGTCACGCTGAAGTTCGAGGAGCAGAACCGGAACCAGCTGTCCTTCGGCGCGGGCGTCTCGCAGTTCGAGGGCTTCTTCGGGCAGGTCGGGTTCCAGACCTCCAACTTCGTCGGTCGCGGCGAGACCTTCAGCGTCAACCTGCAGGCCGGCACGCGCGCGCAGAACTTCTCGGTCGGCTTCACCGAGCCGTATCTGTTCGACCGGGCGATCACGGGCGGCATCACCGTGTTCAAGCGGCGCATGGAGTACATCAACCAGTTCACGCAGGCCTCGACGGGCGGCACCGTCGTGTTCGGGTTCCCGCTGCACCGCTTCACGCGGATGTTCATCAACTACAGCTACGAGCACACGACGGTGTCGGACGTGAACGCCGCCTACACCGACCCGCTCGCGATCTCCGCGAACCCCTACCTCGCCGACGCGCTGCTGATCGGGCAGGGCGGAGGCCGGACGATCAGCAAGATCGTCCCGAGCCTCGTGCACAACACGGTCGACAACCCGATCTTCCCGACCAACGGCCAGCGGTATACTCTGTCGATTGACTTGGCCGGCATCGGCGGTGACACGAACTTCTACAAGCCGATGGCCGAGGGCGTCTGGTACATCCCGACGTCCAAGCGGACGGGGTTCGGGTTCCGGGTGCAGGGCCAGTATCTTGCGCCCTTCCACGGCGACTACAATACGCTGCCGCTGGTCGAGCGGCTGTACCTCGGCGGCGAGTACAGCATTCGCGGGTACGACATCCGGACCATCGGGCCAAAGGCTCCGCCGACGCTGGAACCGCCGTCGTACAACGGCGCGTACTTCCTGCCGGCGTTCGTGCCGGTCGACCTCTCGCTGGACCCGGTGCTGGTGCAGACGGGCCTCGTGCTGGGAGGAAACAAGAGCCTGCTGTTCAACGGGGAGTTCGAGATCACGGTCGCGAGCCCCGTCCGGCTCGTGCTTTTCTACGATGCGGGAGAGGTGCAGGATTACGGCCAGAAGTTCTCGATGGGGGAGGTCAAGACCTCGACGGGCTTGGAGGTGCGGTTCTTCATGCCGGTCCTCAACGTGCCCTTCCGGCTGATCTTCGCCTACAATCCACAACGCAACGGGATTCTGGACAGCTCCCTGCAGCCGCAGAGCGCGTTTGCCTTCAAGTTCGCCGTCGGATCGACCTTCTGAGTGGCACGCGGCACGGGGGCCGCAGGGCCGCCGATATGGGAACGATGAACCCGGCCGGGTGGCCGGCCGCGTCGGCATGACGACGGGTGTTAACCGAGCGAGAACGACGAGAAAGAGGGGACAGCACTGATGAGACGCCTTACCGTAGCCGTGGTCCTCAGCCTGATGCTGGGATCGATTCCGACGTTCGCTCTGGCCTCGGCCACGGCGACTACTCCACAGCAGAAGCCGCCCGTGACGGCGCCTGCCACGCAGAAGCCGGCGACGCCGGGAGTGATGGCTCCGGCGCCCGCCCCGGCCCTCCCCGCCCAGCCGCCGGCTCCGCCCAGGCCGTTCCCGGATGGGGCAAAGATCGCGTATATGAACATCCCGCGCATCGCGGCCGAATCCACCGAGGGCAAGGCGTCCACGTCCAAGGTGAACGCGCTGCGCGAGAGGAAGCTGGGCGAGCTGAACGCGCAGAACAAACAGCTCGAGGCGGCGCAGCAGAAGCTGAACAGCGGGAGCCTGCTCAGTGAGGAGGCCCGCGGGGTCACCCAGAAGGAGGTCGAGCGCCTCCAGGTCGCGATCCAGCGCAGCCAGCAGGACGCCGAGGCGGAGATGCAGGAACTCCAGCAGCAGCTGCAGCTCGACTTCCAGCGCAAGCTGTCGCCCATCATCCAGCAGGTGGCGGTCGAGAGGGGGATTCACATGCTCCTCAGCCAGACCGACGCCGGCATGGTGTGGGCCGATCCGGGTCTCGACCTGACGAGCGACATCATCAAGCGGTTCGACGCGGCGATGGCGGCGGCCAAACAGCCGGCGCCGGCGGCCCCGCCGATCAAGTAGCAGTAGCGTCCGCACCGGGTGCTCCCGTGCGGATTGCGGCGTCCACGGCGGGGCGGGAGACTGCCCGCCGCCCGTCGGTGGCCGCCCTGCGGATGTGTGCCCGGGCCGATGGTCCCGCGAGGGCGTCGCCCGGGCGTTGCCTCTTCCCTGACACCACTGTGCACGCCACCACCCTCCCCGTCCTGCTCGACCGACTGTCATACCGGTACCCGTCGTTTCTCGTTGACGCGATCACGGAACACGTGCCGCAGGAGCGGGTCACGGCGGTCAAGAACGTCACCATCAACGAGGAGTACTTCCAGGGCCACTTTCCCGGCACACCCCTGATGCCTGGCGTCCTGATGATCGAGTCGCTGGCCCAGGTGTCGGCCTTTCTGCTGCTGCACCGCGACGGGGGGCCCGCCGACGCCCGCGTGCTGCTGCGCGGCGTCAACGACGCGAAGTTCCGGAAGCAGGTGGTGCCGGGCGACCGCGTGCGGCTCGAGGTGACCCGGCGGGCAGGCCGGGGGCGCGTCGCGCGGCTACGGGGCGTGGCCTACATCGGCGACCAGGTGGTGGCCGAAGCCGACCTCCTGATGGCGATTGTGCCCGACGCGACGACCATCGATGCCACAGCCGTCGTCGCCCCGGGGGCCATCATCGGCGCCGGCACGCGGGTCGCCCAGAACGCGTTCATCGGCCCGCACGTCAAGATTGGGCAGCGGTGCCGGATCGGCGCATCGGCGGTCGTCGACGGCTGGACGGAAATCGGCGACGACAACGAGGTCGCGCCGTTCGTGTCGATTGGCCTCGCCCCCCAGCACCTGAAGTACGGCGGGCAGCCGACGCGGGTGGTCATCGGCAACCACAACATCATCCGCGAATTCGTGACCATCCACCGGGGCACGGTGGATGGCGGCGGCATCACGCGCGTCGGGAACCGGAACCTCCTGATGGCCTACGCGCACATTGCGCACGACTGCGCGATCGGCGACGAGACGATCCTCGGGAATGCGGCGACGCTCGGAGGACACGTGCACGTCGAGGACTACGCGAACATCAGCGCGTTCTCCGGCGTCCACCAGTTCTGCCGCGTCGGGCGCTACGCGTTCATCGGCGGCTACTCGGTCGTCACGAAGGACGCCATGCCGTTTGCGAAGACCGTCGGCAACCGGGCCCGCATCTATGGTCTGAACACCATCGGCCTGGTGCGCCGCGGGTTCTCCGCCGAGACGTTGAGCAAACTGAAGCGGGCGTACCGTCTCCTCCTGGTGTCGAAGCTCAACACGAGCCGCGCCGTGAGTCGCATCCAGGAGGACGCCACGCTCACGTGCCCCGAAGTCCAGTACCTGGTGGACTTCATTCGCAGCTCACACCGCGGCGTCCTGCTGCGCCGCCCGACCCGCCGTGCCGACGAGGTCGTGGTGGACGACTAGATGCGCATCGGCCTGATTGCCGGCAACGGCCGTTTCCCGTTCCTGGTGCTCGACGCGGCGCGCCGCCTGGGCCACCAGGTCACGATCATCGCCGTCGAGGAGGAGGCGTCTCGCGACCTCGACGCCGCGGCCGCCCGGGAGCCGCGCGCCGAGATTGCGTGGATGTCCCTCGGCCAGCTCAGCCGGTGCATCGACACGCTGCGCGGGGCGGGCGTGACCCAGGCCGTGATGGCCGGGCAGGTCAAGCACGCGAAGATCTTTTCCGGTATCCTCCCCGATCGCCTGTTGCTCTCGGTCCTGCTCAGGCTGCGGGTCCGGAACACGGATGCGCTGATCTCGGCGGTCGCCGAGGTGATGCGCGAGCACGGCATCGAGCTGCTCGACTCGACCGTCTTCCTCGAGCCGCTCCTGGCCGAGTCGGGGCCCATCACGTCGCGTCGTCCGGCCCCCGCTGAGGAGGCGGATTCTCGCGTTCGGCTACCGGGTGGCCGACGCGATCGCGGCCCTCGATATCGGCCAGACCGTGGCGGTGAAGGACGCCGCCGTCGTGGCGGTCGAGGCCATGGAGGGCACCGACGAGGTGATTGCCCGTGCCGGCGCGCTGGCCGGGCCCGGCGTCCGCATCGTCAAGGTCGCCAAACCCGGACAGGACATGCGGTTCGACGTCCCCGTGGTGGGCCTGCCCACCATCGACGCCATGCGGCGGGCCGGGGCCTCCACCCTGTCGATCGACGCCGGCCGCGCGCTGGTGTTCGACCGCGACGCGTTCGTCCGCGCGGCCGACGACGCCGGTATCGCGGTGGTCGGCCGGGCCGCCCCGTCCTCGCCCCCGCGTACCTAGAGCATGCACACCACCAGCCCGCTTCGTGTCGCGGCGATCGGTGTCGGCCACCTGGGCCGCCACCATGCTCGCATCCTCTCGACGCTGCCAGGCGCGGCTCTGGTCGCCGTCGTCGACATCAAGCCGGATCGCGCGGCCGAGATTGCCGCCGCCTGCGGGTCGCGCCCGTTCACCCGCTTCGACGAGGTGCTCGAGCAGGTCGACGCCGTGACGATCGCCGCGCCGACCCAGGTGCACGCCGAGATCGCACGGCCGTTCCTGGAGCGGGGCATCCCGGTGCTCGTCGAAAAGCCGCTCGCGCGGTCCGTCGAGGAGGCCGACGGCCTGATCGCCGCCGCATCGCGCACGGGCGCAATCCTCGCCGTCGGCCATACCGAGCGCCACAACCCGGCCGTGGCCGAAGCGGCCCGGCACCTGCGCGATCCGCGGTTCATCGAGGTGCACCGCCTGGGGACCTTCCCCGAGCGGAGCCTGGACATCGACGTCGTGTTCGACCTGATGATCCACGACCTCGACATCGTGTTGTCGCTCGTGGCCGGGGAGGTGGCCTCGATCGAGGCAGTCGGGGTACCGGTGCTGACGGGTCGCGTGGACATCGCCAACGCACGGCTGCGCTTCGACAACGGGTGCATCGCCAACATCACCGCCAGCCGAATCAGCCGCGACCGGGTCCGCAAGATCCGCTTCTTCCAGCAGGACGCCTATCTGTCGATCGACTACGCCGCGCAGGAAGTCGAACTGTACCGCCTCGTCCGCGGGCCCAACGCCCGGCCGGTGATCGAGGGCGGCAAGGTCGAGGTGGCGCGTGAAGAGCCGCTGGCTCGCGAGCTGTCGGACTTCGTGCACGCGGTGCGGGAACGCCGGCCGGCGCTCGTCACGGGCGAGGACGGCCGGCGGGCCCTCGAACTGGCGCAGCGGATTGCGGCCCGGATGGCGGCTGGCGTCTGACGGCGTCGGGGGGCAGTGGGCATGGCGACGACGCAGGAGGTCGACAAGCGCCCGGCGCGCGTGGCCGCGATGTTCGACGCCATCGCGGGCCGGTATGACCTGCTCAACCACCTCCTGAGCGCCGGCTGCGACCATCTCTGGCGCGTTCGGGCGATCAGGTCGCTGCGACTCACCGGGCGCGAGTCGGTGATCGACGTCTGCACGGGAACCGCGGACGTCGCGCTGGCAGCCACCAGGGCGGCCCGCGGCGCGGCGCGGGTCCTCGGCGTGGACTTCTCGGCCGAGATGCTCCGCCTGGCCGGCCGCAAGGTCGCGCGCCGGGGCGCGACGGGCCGGGTCGTGCTCGCGCGCGGCGACGCGACCCGGCTGCCGGTGGCGGCCTCGTCGATGGCGGGCGCCACCGTGGCCTTCGGGATCCGCAACGTCGAAGAACCGGCGCGGGCGATCGCCGAGCTGTTCCGCGTTCTCCGACCCGGCGGGCGCCTGGCGATCCTGGAGTTCTCGATCCCGACCGCGTCGCCGGTCCGCGTGCTCTACCTGCCGTACTTCCGACACGTGCTGCCACGGATTGGCCGGGCCGTCTCCGGGCACTCCTCGGCGTACACCTACCTGCCGGAGTCGGTGGGGACCTTCATCCCCCCGGCCGTGATGGTACGGATGCTCCAGGAGAGCGGATTCCGGCAGGTCTCGGCCTCTCCGCTCACCTTCGGCATCGTGACGCTTTACACCGCGTTGAAGCCCTGATTCGCGCGGGCGGGGTTGGACGGACGTCGGAGCACGTCGAGGTAGACCTGCTCGACGGCCTCCACCATCGTGGACGCGCGGAACAGCGTGCGCGCCCGCGCACGCCCCTCCCGGCCCATCGCCTCCCGCCGGCCGGGGTCCGCCACCAGAGCGCGGATGGCCGCCGCCAGGGCGGGCGGATCGCCCGGCAACACGACGAGGCCCGTCCGCTCGTGCTGGTTCACCCAGGACGTGCCCGTGCCGATCTCGGGTACTGATGACGGGCAGGCCGGTCGCCATGGCTTCGACAATCGACGTCCCGAAGGCCTCGGCCCGAGTGTGTGACGGCAGGACGAAGATGTCGCCCGCGCCGTAGCAGGTGGGGAGGTCGTCGTCATCGACGTCGCCCGTGAACACGATTCGGTTCTGCAGGCCGAGTCGGGCGGCGAGCCTCCGGGTGGTGCCCCACAACGGACCGTCCCCGACCAGCAGCAGCTGCACGTCCGGCAGCATGGCCACGGCGTGAAGCAGGAAGTCGAGGCCCTTGTAGTACCGCAAGCGTCCAACGAACACCAGGACCGGCCGCCCAGGCGTGAGTGTCCACCTCGTGCGCCAGCGGGCGCGCTGCTCAGGCGTCCCGCCCTCGAAATGGGCCACGTCGATGCCGAGCGGGATGATCGTGCAATGGTCCCGCACCCGCTGCAGGTAGGGCGAGGTGGCGGCGTAGGCGGGGCTGGTGACGAGGATGCGGTCGGCGCGGTCGAGCACCCGCCGCATGACCGGCTCGTAGAGCCGACGCAGCCGGCGCTGGCGCACGATATCGCTATGGTAGGTGAGCACCGTGCCGGCCGCCCGCCCGGCCACCAGGTGTGCCACCTCGCCGGGCGGGTGGGGGAAGTGCAGGTGCACGATGTCCGCGTCGTGGCGCGCGAGCCACCGGAAGAGGCCGGGACTGAGCGGCGTGGACGCGATGGTCGCCAGCCGCGGCGTGAGGACGACCCGGACGCCGTTCACCGAGGCGACCGATGTCCTCCAGCTCCGGCCCGCCGCCAGGACGGTCACGTCGTGCCCGCCCTGCGCCTGCGCCTCCGCGAGAATCCGGATGTGGTTCTCGATCCCACCCAGGACGGGCCAGTAGTCCTTGTAGAGGTGCAGGATTCTCATTGCGAACTGGTCTTCGTCCCGGCGACGGTCCGGTCGGGCGCGTCATCCCCGCCCGCCGCGCACGCGGCCGCCGCCACGAGCGGCACCACCAGGCTCGACGGGGCCCCGTTGAGCAACACGGGCTCAACCAACGACAACAGGCCGTAGAAGACGACGACCGCCGCCACGGCCACATGGCTTCCGCCTAGCCGACGCGCGCGGGCCAGCGCGATGAGGACCGTGGCTGCGACGAACAGCAGCATGGCCACGCCGCCCGGGACTCCGGCGTAGACCGTCGCCTCGAGGTAGAGGTCGTGGGCACTCTGCCCCCACGAGGGGGTGCCCGGCGCGCCGAGCGTCGACGTGCTGCCCGGCCCGTACCCGAGCCACGGGTGGCGCCAGGCCAGACCCATCAGCATACTCCACCAGCCCGAGCGGAAGCTCACCGCCTGCGCCGCGGTCGAGGAGCGCCCCGGCTCGAGGTAGATCGTCCACGGCACCGGCAGCAGGAGCACGGCGCCGACGGCTGCCCAGGCGAGAGGGGCCCTCCACGCCTGCTCGTGGCGTCGGGCCACCCATCCGACCACGACCAGCGTCCCAAGCGTGGCCGCCAGCGCGCTGAGGCTCCGGCTGACGCCGAGTGCCAGCGTGCCAGACAGGCCGCCGAGAACCAGCGCGGCCCGCGCCCACGGGCGCGGCCGATCAGTACCAGCCGTTCACCATCGCCAGCAGAAAGGTCAGGCCTGCCACGGCGCCCATCGGGTTCGGGTTGCCCAGCAGGCCCTGGAAGCGCTCGCCGAAACGCCAGGCCTCCGGCAGGCCCGCGACGGCCAGCGACGCGCACACCTTGACGAGCAGCGTCGCCAGCAGCCCGCGGAGCAACAGCGGACGCGGGAACTCCGTCGCAACCACTGCCGCGAGGACGGCGACCGCCACGTAGCCGGCCGCATAGCGGAACGCGGAACGCGGGTGCGCCGACGCGAGCGCGGCGGCCAGCCCGAGCGAGGCAAACACCATGAACCACACCAGCGGAAGGCGCCGGAGGGCGACCAGGGCGTCGCGCCGCCTGGCGGCGAGCCACGCGGCCCCTGAGAGCGCGGCCACGAGCAGGAAGAGCCGCAACACCGGCCACAGCGCCTGGGGCGGAAAGACGATGTCGCCCGCGACCAGGAAGCCGGCTGTCGCCACGGCGACCACGAGCCGCGCGATCCGGTCGGTCCTCATGTCCGAGTCTCCCGGACGGTCCGATACAGTGCCAGGGTACGCGCGGCAATGTCCTCCCAGGCAAACCGCGTGGCACGGACCCGGCCCGCTTCCGCCAGCCTGGCCCGCTCCAACTCGTCCTCCAACAGGCGGGCGATCACGCGCGCGGCGTCCTCCTCGTCGTCCGGGGCGAAGAGCGCGGCGGCGTCGCCGGTCAGTTCGACGAGCGCCGGCACCTCGGCACACGCGACCGGCGTGCCGTGCGCCATGGCCTCCAGCGCCGGGAGGCCGAAGCCCTCGGCCCTCGATGGGAGCGCGAGCAGCACCGCCCCGCTGTAGAGGGCGCCCAGGGCGTCGTCGGGGACCTCGCCCAGGGCGCAGACGCGCGGTCCCGCGTCGGACGACACTCCGTCGCCGTACCGCGGGTCCCTGGGGCCGGCCAGGACCAGCCACGTGTCCGCAGCCGCGCCGCGTTCGACGACGCGCCGCCACGCCCCGAGCAACCGCAGGAGGTTCTTGTGCGGTCGGTTGCTGCCGACGTGGAGCACGTAGCGGGACGGCACACCGAGGGCGCGGCGGATGGCCGACGCGTGCGGCGCGATGGGCGGTGGATTGAGCGCGCAGCCGATGGGGATCACGTGGAGCTTCGAGGCCTGG
The DNA here is from genome assembly GCA_963701315.1 of uncultured Acidobacteriota bacterium. Taxonomy (GTDB): domain Bacteria; phylum Acidobacteriota; class Vicinamibacteria; order Vicinamibacterales; family Fen-181; genus FEN-299. The sequence goes on from OY969603.1 coordinate 939,418, forward strand.
CGGGGGAAGAACCGTGTCACCTGGTCCCGCGTCGACATCGAAGGGACGACAATCGCGGAGGCGGCGCCGAACGCCACGGCGTGGGCCACCCGGTAGACCACGCGTCGGCCGCGGCCGAACAGGCCGGCGACGGCAAGCGGGATCAGGTCGTAGCAGGTGACGATGGCGGGCACGCCCGGCCGTGCCGGCATCAGGTAGTACGGGCTGTGATAGACGGCGGCCCGGGCGGCCCGGAGCAACCGAGGGACCACGACGTGCTGCCGAAGGTCGAACGGCGAGCACTGGCAGGAAATCCCGGTCGCCGCGCCCAGCGGCAGACGGGGGTCTGGCGGTTCGGTGTGGATCAGCCCCACGCTCTCCGGCGGGCGCGCCTGCACCAGTGCCCGCGCCAGTCCGGCTGCGGCGCGGCCCACGCCCGGGAAATGGGGGGTCACCACGCGCACGTCGAGCACGAGGGGACGCCCCGTCATCGCGCGGCTCCGCGTGGCCGGCCGAGCAGCTGCCGGTAGAAGCCCGCCGTCTGGTCGGCCCGCCGCGCGAGGCTGTGTTCCTGCAGGGCCCAGGCGTGCCCTCTCCGGGCCAGGTCGGCGCGCAGATCTGGCGATGCCCGCAGCCGCCCCAGCTGCGCCGCCAGCGCCTCGGGGTCGTTCTCGGGAAACAGGAGGGCCGCTTCACCGACCACCTCAGGAATCGCCCCCGACCGCGAGGCGATCACGGGCGTCTCGCACCCCATGGCCTCGACGAGCACACGGCCGAACTGTTCCTGCCACACCGGCGTTGAGCGGGAGGGCAGAACCAGCACGTCGACCGCCGACAGGAGGGCCGCCACCTGTCCAGGGTCGAGGTGGCCGGCGAACCTCACCGCGTCGGTGAGACCCTCCTGGCGCACCTGGGCCTCCAGGGCGGCGCGGCAGGGTCCCGCCCCCGCGAGCGCGAGGTGGACGGGCCTGCCGAGGCGGGCGACCGCGCGGATGAGAACGTCGATGCCCTTCTCGGGCGCGAGGCGCCCCACGAAGGCCATGCTGAACGCCGAATCCAGGCGGGCGACCGCCCGGCGGTGGAAGATCGATGGGTCGAGGGCCAGCGTCGGGATCACCGGGGCCGGGCCGGCGAAGCCCAGGCCGCGGAGCACCCCGACGGCGCCCGTGTTCCCGCAGACGACGGCGTCGGCCGCCGCGAGCGTGCGCCGCAGGACGGCCAACACCCAGGGCCGCTTCCGGCGGTCGACATTCTGCCAGGTGTGGAGGATGAGCCGCGCCCGAGGCGCGAGCAGGCGCCGCGCCGCCGCGACCTGGAGCGCCGCCAGACTGTCGGGTTCCTCCTCGGCGTGAATGAGGTCTGGTGGCGGCGCGAGGGCGCCGAAGCCGAGCGTGGCGTACAGCCCTCGGTGGGGGTCTCCCGGGCGCCAGAAGCCGACCGTGCGGACGCCGTCGAGGGGCGCAGGATCCCGGACCGCGACCGCGTCGAACGCCCCGCCCTCCGAGCGCGGACGCAGCAGGCGGAAGGAGAGGTCGGGCTCGGCCGCCATCAGCATGACGCGCCGCTCCTCCGGCACCGTCGCGTAGCGGGCGATGTGCAGGATCCGGATCATCCGAGCGGAGCAACGATAACACAGGCGACCGGACGGGACGGCCACAGTGACGCCGCAGTCGTCTATAATGGTAATGCCCTGCCGGCACCTGCCCCGGCGCGCCGCGATGGCCGGTCGGTTCGCGGTGCTATAATCACTCGATCTGCATGTACTTCGACCTCTACGACGACCGTCAGGATTACCTCGGCCTTTCCCGCGACTACGCGCGGCTCGAGGATAAGCTCCACCTGATCGTCGCGTTGATGGTTGCCCTCTTCCTCGACCTCTCGGCCATTATCGGGCTGCTCGTTCTCCCGTCGCTCGTGGCGCATGACGGCCGACGGGCGGCGGTCTTCCCCCGGCCGCAGAATCCCACCCGTTTCGTGTTCATGTCGCCGCGGCTGGACGTGCCGTCGAGAACCGCGCCGCCGAGGGCCGAGGCGTCCGACAAGAACCGGATGGCCATGGCGCCGGATCGGTCGCCGCACCCCACCAACCCGCTGCCGTTCTCGCGCGGCAACACGTCCGAGCGTGTCATCGAGCCGCGGACTCCGCCGCCGCCCCGGATGGCGCAAGCCGCGCCAGGGGCGGGCGAAGCGGCGGCGCACCCGGGTCAGAACGGCCAGAACGGGCACACCCCCGCCTCCGGTTCGTTCACCCTGCCGCTGAGCGGGCTGCCCGCGACCAGTAATGCGAACGCCTCGACGGGATTGGCGCCCGGCGCGCCGGGTCCCCTGGGCGCGGCCGTCCGGAACATCCAGCGGTACGTGCAGGGCGACGTGTTCAACAACCCCGGGGGGGTCGGCGGGCAGCTCGGCTCGGGAGATCCAGTTCGACTCGAAGGGCGTGGACTTCGGTCCGTGGCTGAGGCGGTTTATTGCCCAGATCAAGCGGAACTGGATCGTGCCCTACGCCGCGATGACCTTCAAGGGACACGTGTCGGTGACGTTCAACGTGCACCGGGACGGGTCGATCACGGATCTGGCCGTCGTCGGGCCGTGCGCCGTGGAGGCGTTCAACAATTCTTCGTACGGCGCCATGGCCGCGTCGAACCCGACACAGCCCCTCCCGCCCGAGTACCCGTCCGACCACGCGTTCTTCACGGTGACGTTCTTCTACAACGAAACGCCGCCCAACGGCTACCAGTGACGCCGTCGCCGCCGCGTGCCCGCGCGCGCGCCTGAGGCGCGCCCCTCGGACCTCTGCCTGGTGAGCGCGTGACCGCCGATTCCCCGCCCTTCGTCGCCGTCCTCGGGCCAACCGCCAGCGGCAAGAGCACCCTGGCGGTCGCCCTGGCCGAACGCTACGACGGCGAGATCCTCAGCTGCGATTCCGCCGCCGTCTACCGGGGCTTCGACATCGGGACCGACAAGCTGCCCGCCGCCGAACGTCGTCTGGTCCCGCACCACTTGATCGACGTCGCAGCCCCGACCGACGACTACACGGCTGCCCGCTTCGCGCGGGAGGCCGCCGCGCTGGTGCGCGACCTCCATGGACGAAGTCGGCTGCCGATCCTGGCGGGCGGCACGGGCTTCTACTATCGGGCGCTGACGCGGGGCCTGTTCCCGGGGCCGGGCCGCGACGCATCGCTGCGCCGCCGTCTGGATGCAATCGCCGCGCGGCGGGGCGTGGCGTTCCTCCACCGGATGGTCCACCGGGTGGATCCCCCCTCGGCCGCCCGCATCGGCGTGCGGGACCGCGTGCGACTCGTCCGCGCGCTCGAGGTCTACTTCCTGACGGGACGGCCGCTTAGCGCGCATTTTGCGGCCACCGTGTCGCCACTGCCGGACGTGGATGTCGTCGGATTGCTGGTCGACGTGCCCACAGAGGTGCTGCGGCAGCGGATCGCCGCGCGCGTGGAGGCGCAGTTCCGCCGCGGGCTCGTAGCGGAGACGAGGGGGTTGCTCGCGCGTGGCGTGCCGGCCACGGCGCGGCCGTTCGGCTGTCTCGGCTACCGCCAGGTGCTCGAGCATCTCCGGGGACTGCGCGACGAACCCGCGACACGCGAGCTGATCGTGCAAGAGACGCGGCAGTACGCGCGTCGTCAGTTGATCTGGTTTCGCAAAGAGCCTAACCTAGTCTTGATCCCGGGTCCCGGTGACCGACCAGAGGCGTTTGAGGCTGCCTCCCGCGTGATCGACCGCCGTCTCGGATCCCGCGCCGCCAGCGCCGGTTTCGAGGAGAACCGCTGATGCCCGCTTCCTCCGAGTCCAAGGCCGCTCCGACGAGTCCCAACATCCAGGACGCGTTTCTCAACCACGCCCGGCGCGACCGCGTGCCGGTGCGCTTTCGCCTCGTCGACGGGTTGGAGTTCGACGGCCGCATCAAGAACTTCGATCGGTTCGCCGTCATCGTGGAGCGCGACGGTTCGGACCAGCTGATCTTCAAGCACGCGATCGCGACCATCACCGCGGCGCGGGCCATCAACAGCTACTACACGCACCAAGCCCCGTGACCACGTCCCTCTTCTCGCGCGCGATCATCATCGTGCTCGACAGTGTCGGCGTCGGCGAGTTGCCCGACGCGGCAGACTACGGCGACCAGGGCAGCAACACGCTGGGAAACATCGCGCGGCGGGTTCCCCTGCAGATCCCGTCGCTGCGCGGTCTGGGCCTGGGCTGCATCGTCGACCTGGGCGGCGCGCCGCTTGCCGGCCCGCCATCGGCTGCGTACGGCAAGATGGCCGAACGGTCCCCCGGCAAGGACTCGGTGACCGGACACTGGGAGCTGATGGGGCTGTCGCTCGACCGGGCCTTCCCCCTATTCCCCCACGGCTTCCCCGCAGACCTCATCCGGGAGTTCGAGCGCCGCATCGGGCGGCGGACGTTGGGGAACACGGTGGCCTCTGGCACGGTGATCATCGAGGAGCTGGGCCCGCGACACCTCGAAACGGGCTGGCCGATGGTGTACACGTCGGCCGACAGCGTCTTCCAAATCGCCGCGCACGAGGAGGTCGTTCCCGTTCCCGAGCTCTACCGGCAATGCGCAGTCGCCTACGACATGCTGGTGAAGGGGCTGGGCCTCGGGCGCATCATCGCCCGGCCGTTCGTCGGGCGCCCGGGGACCTTCAAGCGGACCTCGAACCGGCGGGACTTCGCGATCCCGCCGGCGGGCGAGACCCTGCTCGACCGCGTGAAGCGCGCGGGCCTGCCCGTCGTCGCGATCGGCAAGATCGAGGATCTGTTCGCGGGGCAGGGCATCACCCACGCCGTGCACACCGTGTCGGACGACGACGGGATGGATCAGCTCGAGCGCGCGTTGGAGTCGACGCCGAAAGGACTCCTCTTCGCCAACCTCGTGGACTTCGACACTGTGTACGGCCACCGGAACAACGTCGAGGGGTACGCCCTGAACCTGGAGCGCTTTGACGCGCGGCTGGCCGAGGTGCTGCCCCGGCTGCGGCCCGAGGACCTGCTGCTCATCACCGCCGACCACGGGAACGATCCGACGACGCCGAGCACGGACCACGCGCGGGAGTACGTGCCCGTCCTCGCGACCGGCGCGCATGTTCGGGCCGGGGTCAACGTGGGCACGCGCCCCACGTTCGCCGACCTCGGGCAGACGGTGGCCGACGCGCTCGCCGTCGGGCCGCTGTCGCACGGCACGAGCTTCCTGCGCGAGATCGTCTGACGGACGCCCGCGGTCCGTCGCCGGTGAGCCGATGAGTGTCCGCGAAGAGCTGGAGGCGCGTGAGCGCCAGTTTCTGGCCCCCCAGGCCGCCCGGAGCGCGGAGACGCGCGGGCGCCTGCGACCCGAACCGGAGGACGAGAATCCGGCCGGCCTTTCAGCGCGACCGCGATCGGGTGCTCCACTGCAAGGCGTTCCGCCGGCTGAAGCACAAGACCCAGGTTTTCTTCTCCCCGGCCGGGGACCACTACCGCACGCGGCTCACGCACACGCTTGAGGTGTCCCAAATCGCGCGCACCATCGCCAAGGCCCTCGGCCTGAACGAGGATCTGACCGAGGCGATCGCCCTCGGGCACGACCTCGGGCACACGCCGTTCGGACACTGGGGCGAGCGCGTCCTGAATCGGATCGTTCCGGGTGGCTTCGCCCACACGGTCCAGAGCCTGCGCGTCGTCGACGTCCTGGAGCGGGACGGCCAGGGCCTCAACCTGACCTGGGAGGTGCGCGACGGGATCGCCCGGCACTCGAAGGGCAAGTCGGGGTCCCCGGTGGGCGGCACCGACCTGGCGGGCACGCTCGAAGGGCAGACCATCCGGGTCGCCGATCTGATCGCCTATGTGAACCACGACACCGACGATGCGGTGCGGGCTGGCCTGCTGGTCGAAGACGATCTGCCGGCCGAGGCCGTCGCGTTGCTGGGCCGCACGCCGTCGAAGCGGATTGGGTGCATGGTCACCGACGTCGTGGCGACGACCGCCGCGGCTGGCCTCGACACCATCCGCATGAGCGACGCCACGCTGTCGGCCACCCTGACGCTGCGGGCCTTCCTCTTCCGCACGGTGTACGAAAACGAGGTGTCGACGGTGGAGTTTCGCAAGGCCTCCGCCATCCTGGGCGGCCTCTGGGACAAGGTCCACGAACGGCCGGACGATTTCCTCGACCACGGCACGCTTGAACGGGAGGGGGTGGACCCGGCGGCACGGGATTTCCTGGCCGGCATGACCGACCGGTTCGCCGTCGGGCTCTTCGAGCAGCTGTTCATCCCGAGGCCCTGGGTGGACGTGCCGCGAGACTGGTAGGCCGCGCGCGACGTTTCGGCAATCCTCGACATGCGCCCGAGCGGCCTGCAGTAGAATTGGCTGCCACCGAGCGCGATCGCGCCGGGACGGGGCGCTCAGGCTTGACTGCGGTCAAGGCCTGAGGAGGATCGGACGATGAGAGCACGCGCCGAGTCGTGGCGGGCCCTTGTTCTTCGACTTGCGTTGTTGGTCGTCACCGCCTCCTTGCTGCAGGCGGCGTGCGCCGGCGGACCGCCACCGAACGTCGATGTCCGTACGACAATCGAGGCTCGGGGCAAGACCTACGCCGGCCAGGACACGCTGCGGACTGTCGCCGACGTCGCACGCGAGCGACTGGCGGTGCAGGATCGCCTCATCAAAGAGGTACCGGACCTGCCCGAGGTGCTTCGCGACCAACCACGGCTGGCACGAACGCCATTTCCTGTTCGATGAGGTCGTGGACTGCGCGACGACGGCGCGCGTCGGCCGGCAGGAGGACGGCGGCAAGTGGGTGTGCGATCCGCAGCAGCTGCCGCCAGGGGCGGTCGTCTACTCGTTTGGCGTTGGAGACGACGCGTCGTTTGACGTCGACATGGCCGGCTTGTTCGGCGGCCAGGTCTATATGTTCGACCCCGCACCCTCGGTCGCGGTTCACTTCGGTCAGGCGGGCTGGGACGGTGCGTTCGGCACGGGGCGCGTCTACTACCAGGCCATGGGCGTGGGGGAGACGTCGAGCGACACCGGCCTGGTGCTGGAGAAGAAGACGTGTCCGGTTCGGACGGTGGCCGACCTCGCCAGGTCCCTGCAGCACTCTCACGTGCCGATCATCAAGGTCGACATCGAAGGGGGTGAATACGCCGTCCTCAAGCAGGTGCTGGCGGCGAACACGCTCGAGGAGCTCGGAGTGCAGCAGCTCTTGGTCGAGTTCCACTTGTGGACCGATGATGCCTTCGTGGCGTTCGTCGGCCTGATCGACGCCCTCAGCCAACGCGGCTACCTGATCTTCCGGAAGGAGTTCAATCCCTGGAACGCGCGCTGTGCGGAGTACGCGTTCGTCAAGGTCCAGGATCCGCACCGGGTGGTCCAATAGCCGCCGTCAAGCCGCGCCGAACGGATGAGGTCGTGAGGGGCCGTTCGGCTGGCCGGTGGTGCGGCCGTGGTATACTGAAAGGTCTTTCTCTGCAAGGACTTCGTTGCCCTAGATGACGCCGATCCTCCTCGACCTCAGCCAGCTGCGCGAATCGCGCGAGCGCATCGACCGGACACTCGCCGCGGCCTCCTTCCCGCTCGAGGCCGATGATCCGTTCGAGGTCCGGGCGGGCGTCCACCTGGCCTTGGAGATCCAGAAGGACGGGACGCAGTTCCACCTCGTGGGCCGGGTGACGACCACGCTCGGCCTGACGTGCGGTCGCTGCCTGGAACCCTTCTCCTTCCCGGTGGATTTGTCCTTCGATCTGCTCTACGTGCCGCACACGGCCAACCAGGGCGAGGGGGAGGTGGAGGTCGAGGACGACGACTTGTCGGTCGCCTACTACCGGAACGAGGAGATCGACCTCGGGCAGTTGATGCGGGAGCAGTTCTACCTCGCGTTGCCCATGAAGCCCCTCTGCCGCGAGTCCTGCCGCGGTTTGTGTCCGACATGCGGGACGAACCTCAATGCCGCCACCTGCTCGTGCGTGCAGGCGTGGACCGACCCCCGGCTGGACGGCCTGCGGTCCCTCGTCGACAAGCCAGACCGGCCGGATTGACTTGGGGGCACGGGCGAGGTAAGGTCAGTTTTTTTTGCTTCGACTAACAGGCAGGACAGCATGCCAAATCCAAAGCGACGACACTCGAAGGCGCGCACCGCGAAACGGCGCACGCATGATGCCCTCAAGCCCGTGGCGCTGGCCGATTGCCCGCAGTGTCACGAACCGAAGCTCTCGCACCGGGTCTGCCCGCACTGCGGGTTCTACCGCGGACGCCAGGTGCGCGAGGTTGAGGAAGGCTAGTCCGACCGGGGATGCCTCCCCGAACACCCGTCATGTTCCCGATAGCCGTTGACGCCATGGGCGGCGATCACGGGCCCGACCCCATCATCGAGGGGGCGCTTGCCGCCGCGACCGACGACGGCGTGCCCGTCGTGCTGGTGGGGAAGGAGGAGCGCCTGCGGGGCGCCCTCGGCGGGACTCTGCCACCCCTCGTGCGGATCGTGCCGGCCGACGACGTGATGGGGATGGACGAGACCCCGATGGCCGTGTGGCGCCATCCCCGCCAGCTGTCGATCAGGGTGGCGGCCGCCGAGGTCGCGGCGGGGCGGGCCGCGGCGCTGTTCAGCGCCGGGCACACCGGCGGGACCGTCATGGCGGCCCTCGAAGCGTTCGGGATGCTCGACGGCGTGGACCGTCCGGCCCTGGCGACCACCGTGCCGACGTGCAGCCACGCGGCCGTGCTCCTCGACGTCGGTGCCACCGTGCGGTGCCGGCCCCAACACCTCGTGCAGTTCGCGGCGATGGGCACCGTCTTCGCGCGGGCGTCGCTCGGCGTGGCCGCTCCTCGGGTCGGCCTGCTATCGATTGGCGAGGAGGAGACCAAGGGGAACGAGCTGACCCGCGAGGCACACCGGCTGCTGAAGGCGAGTGGGCTGAGCTTCATCGGAAACATCGAGGCCCGCGACGTCTACGCGGGCGACGCCGATGTGATCGTGTGCGACGGGTTCACCGGCAACGTGGCCCTCAAGATCAGCGAGGGCCTCGTCGAGATGGTGGAGCAGGTGCTCGACGACGCGCTCGCGCGGCTGGGCGCGGGCAGCGACGACCGTCCCACCTGCCGTGCCATCTTCGATCTGTTCCGCAAGCGGGTCGACTACTCGGAGTACGGCGGGGCGCCGCTGCTTGGCGTCGCCGGACTCGTCCTGGTCGGCCACGGGCGGTCGTCGCCCAAGGCTGTGCGCCACGGGATAGCGATGGCACACCGGTTCGCGGCCGCGGGGCTGACCGCGCGCATCCAGCAGGGCATCACGCTATCGGGAGCAGCACGGTGATCGCTTACGTCTTTCCGGGTCAGGGATCCCAATCGGTCGGCATGGGAAAGGCGCTGGCCGATGCATTCGACATCTGCCGGGACACCTTCGCCGAGGCGGACGACGCCCTCGGGTCCCGGCTCAGCCGGCTCGTCTTCGAGGGGCCCGAGGCCGACCTCCGGTTGACCGAGAATACCCAGCCGGCCATCCTGACGGTGAGCGTGGCGGCCTATCGCCTGCTGGCCTCGCGCGGCTATGAGCCCGCCTTTATGGCGGGCCACAGTCTGGGCGAGTATTCCGCCCATGTCTGCGCCGGCACGCTGACCTTCGCCGACGCCGTGCGGATCGTGCGGCGGCGCGGCCGCTACATGCAGGAGGCCGTGCCGCTCGGGCAGGGCGCCATGGCCGCCGTCATGGGCCTGGACGCCCTTGCGGTGGCGGCGGCGTGCGAGGAAGCGGCCGAGGGCGAGGTCGTGAGCCCGGCGAACCTGAACATGCCGGGGCAGGTGGTGATCGCGGGCGCTTCAGGCGCGGTCGCGCGAGCCGCCGAGCGGGCCAAGGCGAGGGGCGCCAAGCGCGTCGTGCCGCTACCCGTGAGCGCGCCGTTCCACTGCGCCCTGATGAAACCGGCCGAGGAGCGCCTGGCACCGGAGCTGCGTGCGCTCGCGGCACAGAATCCGCGCGTGCCCGTGGTGGCCAACGTGGACGCGGAGCCGAAGCGCGACGCGGCGTCGGCTATCGAGGCGCTGGTCGGCCAGGTGTCGTCGCCGGTCCGGTGGGAGGACGTCGTGCGGCGGCTTGCATCGGAAGGCGTCCGCAAGTATGTTGAAGTGGGTCCGGGGACGGTACTGACTGGCCTGGGTCGCAAGATCCAGCGCGACGGGGAGTTCGCGAACATCGAGGACCCGTCCGGCCTCGAGGCTGTCGCGGCCCTGTGGGCGTAGAACGCCTGTCCCCTGGACGCGGGCGGTACGTGTATGATGGGGCGCCTGGCCAGGGCCAGGGGAGTAGAGACCCGATGTTCGATCTGTCCGGCAAGGTCGCCGTGGTCACGGGCGCATCGCGCGGCATCGGCCGCGCCATCAGCGAGGCGCTCGCGCGACAGGGCGCCGCGATCGCCCTCGCCGACATCCTCGGTGACGCGGTCGTCCAGACGGCTGCCGACATCGTCGCCGCGGGCGGCAAGGCCACCGGGCACGTGCTCGACGTCAGCAAGGCGGAGAGTGTGCAGGCGGCGTTCGACCAGATCCTGGAGCGGTACGGCCGCGTCGACATCCTGGTGAACAACGCGGGGATCGTCCGCGACAACGTGGCGCTGCGCATGAAACGCGAGGAGTGGGACGCCGTCCTCGCCGTCAACCTCACGGGCGCCTTCAGCTGCACGCAGGCCGTGCTGCGCACCATGATGCGGCAGCGCAGCGGCCGCATCATCAGCATCAGCTCGGTGGTCGGCCAGATGGGCAACGCCGGCCAGGCGAACTACGCGGCCTCGAAGGCCGGGCTGATCGGGTTCAGCAAGTCCCTCGCCCGCGAGCTGGCCGTGCGGGGCGTCACCGTGAACGTCGTGGCGCCGGGCTTGATCGACACGGACATGACCCGCGGACTCCCGGAGAACGTGCGGAACCAGTGGGTCGCGACGGTTCCGCTCGGCAGGTTCGGCACCGCAGAAGACGTTGCCTCGGCCGTCTGCTTCCTGGCGACCGACGAGGCGTCGTACATCTCGGGGCAGGTCCTCGCCGTCAATGGCGCGATGTACACCTAGGAGGATGAATGGCTGCGGTTGCTGACAAGGTCAAGAGCATCATCGTCGAACAGCTGGGCGTGGACGAGGAAGAGGTCACCCCGGATGCCTCGTTCGTTGATGATCTGGGCGCGGATTCGCTCGACACCGTCGAGCTCGTGATGGCGTTCGAGGAGGAGTTCGGCATCGAGATTCCCGACGAGGACGCCGAGAAGATCACACGCGTGAAGGAAGCGGTCGATTACATCGAAGCGCACGCCAAAGCCAAGAAGTAACCGCACAGGGGTCGGGACCCTGGCGCGCGCCCGGCCGGCCGGGCCCGGCGGGCCCGAGCCGGAAGGGTCGCGCCCGCTCACGGCACGGGTGCCGGCCCGCTGAGGTGTCGCACGCGGGGCGGGCGCTTGAACGGAGGGATGCTTGAGCAGGCGAGTCGTCATTACGGGCATCGGTCTCCTCTCCCCGGTCGGCATCGGGACAGATGCCAACTGGCAGGCTCTGCTCGCCGGCCGGAGTGGGATTGGGCCGATCACGCACTTCGACGCCAGCGCCTTCTCGGCGCGGATCGCCGGCGAGGTCAAGGGGTTCGACCCGCTGCAGTTCGTCGAGAAGAAGGAACTCAAGAAGATCGACGTCTTCATCCAGTATGCGCTGGCCGCCGCGCAGTTCGCCGTCGACGATGCCGGGTTCACCGTCGGGCCCGCCAACGCGACCCGCGTGGGCGTGTTCATCGCGTCGGGCATCGGCGGCTTCGCGACGATCGAGCGTGAACACTCGAAGCTGCTCGAGGGAGGGCCCGGGCGGATCTCACCGTTCTTCATCCCGGCCGCCATCATCAACCTGGCCGCCGGCCACGTGTCGATCCGCTTCGGCGCGAAGGGGCCGAACTCGGCGACCTGCACCGCCTGCGCTGCCTCCGCGCACGCGCTGGGCGATGCCTGCGAGATCATCCGTCGGGGCGACGCGGACGCGATGATCGCCGGCGGGTCCGAGGCGGCCATCACGCCGATGGGCGTCGGTGGCTTCGCCGCGATGCGCGCCCTCTCGACCCGCAACGACCAGCCCGAGCAGGCCAGCCGGCCCTTTGACGCCGATCGGGACGGCTTCGTGATCGGCGAGGGTGCCGGCGTGCTCGTGCTGGAGGAGCTGGGGGGGGCGCTCGCGCGCGGCGCCCGCATCTACGCCGAGATCGCCGGCTACGGGGCGTCGGGCGACGCGTTCCACATCACGGCGCCGTGCGAGGACGGCGACGGCGGGCTCCGGGCCATGCAGGGTGCGCTTCGCGGGATCGATCCCAGCGACGTGACCTACATCAACGCGCACGGCACATCGACTCCTCACAACGACCGGATCGAGACGCTGGCCATCAAGCGGTGCTTCGGCGACCACGCCCGCCGGCTCGCCATCTCGTCCACCAAGTCGATGACGGGGCATTTGCTGGGCGCCGCCGGCGCGCTCGAGGGGGGCGTCACCGCGCTCGCCATCTACCATCAGAGGATGCCGCCGACGATCAACCTCGAGAAGCCCGACCCGGATTGCGACCTCGACTACGTACCGGGCCGTGCGCGGGCGGCGGCAATCCCGTACGCGCTGTCGAACTCGTTCGGGTTTGGCGGCACGAACGTGTCGCTGCTGTTCAAGCGCTTCGAGGGCTGACCCGGCGGTGGACGAGCGAGGGCGACGCGCCCGTCGCGCGCGTGCACCCGGCTCATCCGACCCGCGGCCTCCCCATCCGGCCCGTTGGTGAATCGGCTATGCTGGCTCGAGGAGCCGGCCAGGCGAGCCGAGCAGGCGTCGCCTGAGTGTCCTGACGCGCTTATGAAGATTGCCGTCTGCATCAAGCAGGTGCCGTCGCGCGACTGGCAGCCGCGCGTGAACGAGACTCAGACGTGGATTCGCGACCAGGAGGCGTCCTTCGAGCTCAACGAACCGGACGCCTACGCCCTTGAGGAGGCCCTTCGCCTCAAGGAGCGCCACGGCGGAGAGGTCGTGGTCTGCTCGGCCGGGCCCGCCCGCGTGTCCCAGGTGATCCGCGAGGCCCTGGCCCGCGGCGCCGACCGCGCCATTCACGTCGACGCCGATGAGATCGCCACCTCCGACGCCGGCGCGGTGGCCACGGCCCTGGCCGCGGCGATGCGCGACGAGGCGTTCGACCTGGTGCTGACTGGGCTGCAGTCGGACGACCAGGGCTTCGCCCAGACCGGCGTGGTGCTGGCCGAACGGCTGAAGATGGCCCATGCCACCATCATCATGGAAGTGAAGGTGGCGGGCCCGACGCTGCGCGTCAAGCGGGAACTCGAGGGGGGCTGGTTCCAGTGGGTCTCGATGCCCTTGCCCGCGGTGCTCACGATCCAGAGCGGCATCAACCAGCTGCGCTACGCGACCCTCAAGGGCATCATGGCGGCCAAGAAGAAGGAGATCCGCCGCGTGGCGGCGAGCGTTCCGCCTTCGCGTCAGCGCATCGTCAGGCTGCACGTGCCGCTCAAGTCGAAGCAGACCCAGGTGCTGGGCGGGTCGCCCGCCGAGGCGGCACGCGAACTGGTGGCGCGGTTGCGCAACGAGGCGCGGGCGATCGACTAGGTCGCCTTGCGGCGCCAACGTTGGATTCCGAACGGGTGCTTGCGATGATTCTCGTCGTTGCCGAACAACATGAAGGGCGCGTCAACCGCGCGAGCTGGGAGGCGATCGCCTTCGCGCAGCGGCTGGCGGGCGCGTCGGGCGCGGCCTCGGTCAGGGTGGTCGCGCTCGGCGCCGCGCTCGACGGCGTCGCCCAGGAGCTGTCGACGGCCGCCGTGGCCGAGGTTCTGGTGGTCGAACATGCCGCCCTCGAACCGTATACGGCCGACGGGTTCGTGCAGGCGCTCACACCGCTGCTCGCCGAGCAGTCGGCGCGATACGTGGTCTTTCCCCACACCTATCAGGCGCGCGACTTCGTGCCCCAGCTGTCGGCTCGGCTCGAGCGGGCGCTCGTCACCGATATCGTCGGTCTGGCCGAGGCCGAGGGCCAGCCGGCCTTCACGCGGCTCATCTTCCAAGGCAAGCTGGCGGCCGACGTCCTGCCTGAGGGCGACCCGCCGTTCCTGCTGACCATTCAGGCGGGGGCGGTCCCGGCCGACTCCGCCACGCGCGGGGCGACGCCGGCCCCGGTCACGCGCCGGGCCGCCGTCGTCGACGCCGCGGCCATCCGGCAGACGCCGGAGCCGGCGTTCCGCGAGGCGAGACAGGCGGTCGACCTGTCGCAGGCCGAGCGCATCGTGGCCGTCGGGCGCGGCATCAAGGACAAGGACAAGCTGCCGCTGGCCGAGCAGCTCGCCAAGCTGATCGGAGCGGAGCTGGCCGCCTCGAGGCCCATCTGCGACGCCGGCTGGCTGCCGCTCGAGCGTCAGGTCGGGAGCTCCGGCCAGACCGTCGCGCCCAAACTGTACCTGGCGCTCGGCATCTCCGGAGCCATCCAGCACGCCGTCGGCATGAAAGGGTCCCGCACGATCGTCGCCATCAACAAGGACGCCGAGGCCCCCATCTTCGAGCTGGCCGACTACGGCATTGTGGGCGACCTGTTCGAGATCGTCCCGGCGCTCATCAAGGAGCTCCAAGGGCAGGGATGATCGAGATCCTGGTTCTCTGGCTCTCGGTCGTCGGCTTTGGAGCCGCGTTCCTCGCGCAGGTGTACACGCGCGCCGCCCTCGTCCGCCGGGCGGGCGGCACCCTGCGGACCGACCACCCGGGCGCCCGCCTCGCGCGGCTGCTCCGCGAGGTCGTGTTCCAGTCGAAGGTCATCAGGGAGAAGCCGGTCGTCGGGGTGGCGCACGCGCTGGTGTTCTGGGGGTTCGTCGCCTTCGCCGGCTACACGGCGAGCCAGTTCCTGCGCCACCTCGGTCTGGTGGACCTCACCCGGACACCCGCCTTCCACCTCTACGCCCTGGCGCTCGTGCCGTTCGCGCTCGGCGTGCTGGCTGGCATCGTCCTCCTCCTGGTGCGCCGCGTGGTGTTTCGGCCCGACGCGCTCGGCGCGCTGTCGCTCGAGTCGGTCGTCATCGGTCTGTTCATCGCGACGCTGATGGTCACCTTCCTGCTGGACTTCCGGCTGGTCGGACTCGCCGCCCGCGTGAACTTCTGGGTGCACGCCCTGGTGATCCTGTGCTTCCTCGTGCTGATCCCCGGCTCGAAGCACTTTCACCTCGTGCTATCGCCCCTCACGCTCTTCCTGAAGTCCCCGGTGCTCGGCGAGGTCCGCAACCTCGACTTCGAGAAGGAGGAAGTGGGCCTCGAGACCGTCAAGGACCTCGAGCGCAAGCAGGTGCTCGACGCCTTTACCTGCGTCGAGTGTGGCCGCTGCCAGATGAACTGCCCGGCCTACGGGACCGGCAAGCTGCTGAACCCGAAGCGGCTGGTCCTCCAGAACGAGGAGGCGCTGCTCGCGGGGCGGGCGGCCACGAAGCTGGTCGACCTGTACGACCCGGGCGTGCTCTGGCAGTGCACGACGTGCGGGGCGTGCGAGAACCAGTGCCCGGTCGGGGTCGAGCACCTGCCGCTCATCATCGGGGCTCGGCGTGGTCTGGTGTCGAACGGGGAGGCCCCCGCGGCGCTGGGGGCGATGTACAACCACCTCGAACGCCGCGGGAACATCTGGGGCCTGACCTCGGACCAGCGCCAGAAGTTCATCGCGTCGGCCGGATTGGAGACGTTCGACGCGGCGCGCCACGAGTACCTCCTGTGGTTGGGGTGCGCGGGCTCCTACGAGGCGGACTTCCAGAAGGCGCTGCGCGCGCTGTTCGACATCCTCCGCGCCCGCGGCGTGACCTTCGGGGTGCTGGTCGCGGAGCGGTGCACCGGGGATCCGGCCAAGCGCACCGGCAACGAGTACCTGTTCCAGGAACTCGCCCGGACCAACATCGAGGCGTTCCGCGCCGCCGGCGTGCGCAAGATCCTCACGGCCTGCCCGCACTGCCTCAAGACGCTCGGCGAGGACTACCGCCTGCTCGGGCTCGACGCCGAGGTGGAGCACTCCGCGGTGCTCGTCTCGCGGATCACCGGTGATCTCCGCCTCAGGCAGAACGCGACGGTCACCCTGCACGACCCGTGCTACCTGGCCCGCTACGCGGGCCATACGTCCGAACCGCGCGCGCTCCTCGGCCGTGCCGGCGCGATCGTGAAGGATCCGGCCCGCCACGGCGACAACCCGTTCTGCTGCGGTGCCGGCGGGGGGTTGCTGTTCGAGGAGCACGAGGAGGGGACCCGCATTAGCCAGGCCCGCTTCGAGCAGCTGCAGGCCACCGGCGCAGGGACCATCGTCACGGCCTGTCCGTTCTGCACCATCATGCTGAAAGGCGCCCAGGCCAGCGCCAACGCCGCTACCGAGGTGGTCGATCTGATGGTATTCGTTGACAGTCAACTCAAGGCGGCCGCGTCTCCGGCTGACGGGCCACCCACGGGGGGGAGTGCCGCTGCGCCGTGAGCGAGCCAGCCTGGCGGACGTCTCGCCTGAAGCGGTTCGAGGCCGCCGCCATCATCCGCCTCGGCTACCCGATCATCGCGGCGCTGGGATCGACATTCCGCTGGAAGGAAGAAGGCATCGAGCACCTCTCGGCGGTGCAGGCCTCGGGGCGGCGGCCGATTCTCGCCCTCTGGCACGGGCGCATCCTGCCGGCCACCCTCTATTTCCGCGACCGCCAGATCGTCGCCCTCACCAGCCAGAACTTCGACGGGGAGTGGATCGCCGGCATCATGGGGCGCTTTGGGTATCTCGCCGCCCGCGGGTCGACCTCCCGCGGCGGGAAACGGGCGCTGCTCCAGCTGCGCCGCGACATGGCCTCGGGCCGTCCAACCGCGTTCACCGTGGACGGGCCCCGCGGCCCCGCCTACCGGGCGCAGCCCGGCGCCGTGTGGCTCGCGAAGGCCACCGGCAACCCGGTGGTGCCGTTCCACATCGAGGCCCGGCGTCACTGGACCGCGCGCAGTTGGGATCAGACGCAGGTGCCGAAGCCCTGGAGCGTGGTCGCGATTGCCATCGGGCCTCCGATCGAGGTACCGTCCGATGCCGACGCGGCGTTCATCGAGGACAGGCGCGCGGCACTCGAGGGGGCGTTGCGTGACCTCGAGCGTCGGGCCCGGCAGATGCTCGGGTGACGGTCGCGACCGGATGCGAGAGGGAGATCCGCGATGGCGCTCGTCCTCGTGACGTCCGAGCAGTTCGCCGACCATGTGCCGCCCCCGGGACATCCCGAGCGGGCTGAGCGCTATGCCGCCATGCGGGAGGTGGCGACGCGGTGGCGCCGGGCCGGCGGCCGGGTGCTCGAGCCGCGAGCGGCCACGCGCGAGGAGCTCGAGCGCGTCCACGCCATCGGCTACCTGGACCGGCTGGCCGCCGCGGCGGGCCAGCGTGCCGTCCTCGATCTCGACACCTACATGTCACCCGGATCGTGGACGGCAGCCGTGACGGCGGCGGGGGCCGCGTTGACCGCGCTGGAGTGGGTGCTGGACGCGGGCGGGCCCTCGGACGTCTGCCCGACACCGCCGCGGGCGGCGATGGCCCTGGTCCGGCCGCCCGGGCACCATGCGCTGCGGGACCGGGCGATGGGCTTCTGCCTGCTGAACAACCTGGCCATTGCGGCCGCCTCCGCGTTGGCGCGCGGGTTCGATCGGATCGCCATCGTGGACTACGACGTCCATCACGGCAATGGGACGCAGTGGTGCTTCTACGACGACCCTCGCGTGGTGGTCGTGTCCCTGCACCAGTACCCCTACTACCCGCACACCGGCGCGGCGGGGGAGTGCGGCGTCCGAGGTGGGGAAGGGTTCACGGTCAACGTCCCGATGGCCGCCGGCGCCACCGACGCCGACTATCTGTACGTCCTGCGCGAGGTCGTCGAGCCGGTTCTGGCCGGTTTCCGGCCGCAGCTGCTCCTGGTCGATGCCGGCTTCGATGCGCACGATCTCGACCCGCTGGCCCACATGCGCGTCACGACGCGGGGCTTCGGGCAGATTGCGGCGCGGCTGCGGGCGTCGGCCGAAGCGTGCTGCGGCGGGCGAATGGTCGTGACCCTCGAAGGCGGGTACCACCTCGACGCGCTCCGGGACAGCCTCGACGCGACGGTCGAGGCGCTGGCCACCCCGCGGCCGGACGTCTCGGGCGAGCCGTCCCCGCCGACCGCGCGCGGCCGCACCGCCGTGGACCTCGTCCGGGCCGCCCAGCGGCGCTACTGGCCTGGGATATAATGCGGCTCGGGGTCGGGCCGGCCAGCGCCGAGCACGCCCGGCCCGCCAAGCGGTCGGCGCGAACGCGTCTACCAGGGGTCCGTCTGATGCGCAGCAGGGTTCTCGCTCTGGCCGTCGTAGTGGCGGCCTCGTGCTGGTCGTCGTCGTGCGGCTACACCTTGGCCGGACGCGGCTCGTTTCTGCCCGAGTCGATCAAGACGATCGGGATCCCGGAGTTCACCAACCGCACGCCGTACTCCGAGTTGCAGCGGACGCTGACCGATCGCGTCCGGTCGGAGTTCATCGGCCGCGGCAAGTACAAGGTCCTGCCCCAGGACACCGATGTCGACGCGGTGCTCAAGGTGCAGATCGTGTCGGCAACGCCCGCGCCGACGGCCTTCAACGAGAACCAGCAGGCGACTCGCTACGCCATCACGATTGTCGTGGCCATCCAGTTCCTCGACGCGAAGGACGGCAAGGTGTTCTGGCAGAACCCCAACCAGGTGTTCCGGGAGGAGTACCAGCTCGCCAGCGGCGGCTCCACCGTGCTCGACCCGGCGGCCTTCTTCGGCCAGGCGTCGAACGCCATCGACCGGATGGCCACCGACTTCGCCCGGTCCGTGGTCAGCGCCATCCTCGAGGCGTTCTAGATGCCTGGGCGCCTGAGCCCCGCGGCGTTCCGCTCGCAGATTGCGGCGGGGACCCTCGACCCCCTCTACCTCGTGACCGGCGACGACGACGTCGCGATGACCGCTCTGGCGGCGGCGCTCGGCGAGTCGGTCGACGAAGGCGTCCGGGCGTTCAACGTCCAGCGGTTCTTCGGTTCCGATACCGGCACGACGATGGCGATGGTGTGCGATGCGGCGCGGACGCTGCCTCTGCTCGCGGCGCGCCGGGTGGTCGTGCTGCACCAGGCCGACCAGCTGCTCGCCGGGCGCCGGGGCCGTCCCGCCGACGCGGGCGGCGAGGCGACGGGCGACGCCCGACCCGGCGGCCAGCTCGCCTTGCTCAAGGAATACGCGGGTGCGCCCATGCCCCACGCGGTCGTGGCTGTCATGGGAGTCGGCCTCGCGAAGGTGTTCGAGCCGCTCGCCCGGCAGGCGACCGTCGTGCTGTGCGAGTTGTCGGACGACGTCATCCGGGCACTCGAGGCGGAACACGGCGTCCGGTTCGACCGGCCCGCTGCCAATTGGCTGCGGCAGCGCGCCGGAGCCGACTTGGCGCGGCTCCGGGCCGATGCCGAGCGGGTGGTGCTCTACGCGGGAGGCCGGTCGACAATCACCGACGGGATGGTGACCGAGGTGGTCGGACGCGCGTCGGCGACCAACAACCTGTGGCTGGAGGTGGCCGGCCGTCGGACCGCGAGCGCGCTGAGGGAGCTGGAACTGGAACTGGCCGAGGGCGCCGTGCCCGTCATGGTGCTCGGGTTGTTGCGGTCGGTGGCCGAGCGGACCGTGGCGGCGCGCGACCTGCCCACGGCCATCGATGCGCTCATGCGGACGGACCTGGCCCTCAAGTCGTCAGGCGGGGATCCCCGCGTGCTGCTCGAGCGGCTGATCGTGGAATTGTGTGGGACGGCGCGGGAGCCGGGGTAGCGCGAGACGGGGAGCGGCGGGATGCCGTGCCGCATCGGGCCCGGCCCGCACCCCGCGTCCGCGAGGGGCACCGGCTAGGCCAGCTTGTTGAGGCTCGTCTGGATCCGCGACTTGTACCGGGCGGCGGCGTTGTCGTGGATGACGCCCTTGCACGCCATCTTGTCGATGAGCGACACGGTCTTGGCCAGATGGCCCTTGGCGTTGGCCGCGTCCTTCGCGCTCACGGCCGTTCGAATGGCCTTCAGGGCGGTGCGCAACTCGGACCGGAAGCGTCGGTTCTGTTCCCGCCGCTTGAGGCTCTGGCGGTGGGCTTTCAGGGCAGAAGCGTGACTAGCCACGGGTATCGTCCTCTGTGAACCACTGACAGCCGGGCCGATCGGCCCGGCGCGAAACTCCAAGTATAACACAGCCGAGCGGCCTCGGCGCGGACCACGCCCGCTCGAACGGCCGTCGCCGAGAATGCCAGCGGCGCCGGGCCAGGCGGGGCGCCACGGCTGCAGCACGACCGATCAGCGTGACGGGCCCGCTGCGGTATGCTGAATCAGCTGCGGTCCGTGACCGAAGACGGTGCGGACCGCCCGCCGCCTGGTGGCGGAACCAGGGCGGAGGGAGGGGCGAGGGATGGCCATCCACACGCTGCTCGACGAGCATGACCGCGCATTTCTGCTGGAGCGCGGGGCGCGCCTGACGCCGGACCTGGTGCCGCGATGGGGGCGGATGAACGCGGCGCAGATGGTGCGACACTGCGTCGAGGCGTTGCGCGGCTCGGTCGGGGACGTCCACCACGCGCCGCTCGGCCGGCATTTGTTCCACACGCGCTTGGTCAGGCGGCTGTTCATTCGTGCCGTTCCGTTTCCCAGAAACGCCCCCACCGCGCCGGAGCTGCGCGTCACGGAGCCGGCCGTGCTCGACGCCGAGCGCGAGCGGCTCATCGCGCTGGTCGGTCGCTATGGCCGGCCCGAGGCCGACGTCGGCGCGGAACATCCTCTCTTCGGCGTCCTGACCCGGGATGAGTGGGCCGAGCTGGAGTACAAGCACATCGACCACCACTTTCGGCAGTTCGGCGTATAGGGCACGGCGTGGTGAGCAGCGGCGTGGCCCCGCGCAGGCGGAGCGATCGTTGGCGACGGAGAGCACGATGGGTCTGCTGGAGAAGACGCTCGCACGGTGTGGCAAGCCGAGCGGTTGGGCAGGCCGACTCAACCTGTGGGCCATGAATCGCCGCCATTTCCGGCTCACCACATGGGGACTGTCACACGTGTCGATTCGACCGCGCGACACGATTCTCGACGTGGGGTGCGGCGGTGGCGCGACCATCGCCAGGCTGGCGGCCCTCGCGACGGACGGCAAGACGGTCGGCGTCGATCATTCCCCGGCCAGTGTGGCGGCGTCGCGACGGACGAATCGTCTGGCCATCGGACTCGGTCGGGTCGAGATCCTGCAGGCGTCGGTGTCGGACCTGCCGTTCTCCGACGACGTGTTCGATTCTGGTCACGGCCGTGGAGACCCACTATTTCTGGCCCGCGCTGGACGCTGCCCTGCGTGAGGTGTTCCGCGTCCTGAAACCCGGCGGCACGCTGCTGGTCGTCGCGGAACTCTACAAGGGGGGGAAGCACGACCCGGTGTTCAAGAAGCTCGAGACGGTGCCGGGGTTCGTGACCCTCAGCGCGGTGGAGCACCGGGAGCTGTTCTCGAGGACCGGGTACGTGGACGTGCAGGTGTGCGACGACTATGGGAGAGGGTGGATTTGTGCGCTCGGCACGAAACCCAGGTAGGCCTCCACAACGGGCGAGCGGGGTCCGCGTGTTCTCGCGATCGCGTCGCCGCGGAACTGGTGCGCCCTCCCGCCCATCCGGGACCGTGCGGGAGACCCTGGACCGCGCCACACCCAGATTCTCGGTCGCAACCAGCGCGAGGGCGCCGTCGGCCGCCACGTGGAAGCGGGTGACCTAGCTGCTCGCGCTCTGGCTGGTTGTCGCCTCGCTCCAGGCGCTGCACGGGGCGCCGCAGCAAGTTGCTCCTGGGCTTCAGACGCGGCTGAGCCGCGAGGCCCGCGTCCGGTACCTGCTGTATCTGCCGGCCGGGTACTCGCGCACGACAGCTCGCTTTCCGTTGATTCTCTATCTCCATGGCGGCTCGCTGCGCGGCACCGACATCGACGTGCTGCGGACGCTCGGCCTGCCCAGGCGCCTGGAGCACGACGAGTCGTTTCCGTTCATCGTCGTGTCGCCGCTCTGTCCCGCGGGTGAAATCTGGAGCGATGCCGAAGCCCTGTCGGCGGTGCTCGACGACGTCAAACGGCAGTACCGCGTGGACGCGTTGCGGGTCTACGTGACCGGGCACAGCATGGGCGGCCGCGGCGCCCTCTGCGCGGCCTACCGGCTGCCGGGCACGTTCGCCGCCGTGGTGGCGCTCAGTCCGGTCTCCCCGGTGGACGCCTGGGGGCACGGGCTCGCCGCGCTGCCGGTGTGGCTGAATCCACGGGTCGGCGGACCCGATCGCCCCGGCGGGAGACACCGAGTCGCTGGGGCGGGCCATTACGGCCGCGGGCGGTCAGCCGCGTATCACGATCCTGCCGGGCCGCGACCACGGGATTCTCGACCTCTACGACGCCGAGGACCTCTTCGCGTGGCTCTTGACGCATCGGCGCGACGGCCGGTGAGGGGGCTTCCCGGGCGGTTTCGTCGGCGCCCCGCGTGGGCGGGACGACAGGAGGACGGAGGCATGGGCGAATTCTGGGTCGAGCGCGGGGGCGTACGCCTGTTTGTCGTCGAGGGCGGCAGCGGGCCGGCGATCGTGATGCTGCACGGGCCGATGGCCAGCCATGAGGCTGCCTGGCCGCTCGTGGCGCCGTGTGTCGATCGGTTCCGGATCATCACGCCGGATCTGCGAGGCAGCGGGAGGTCGTGGTGTGCGGGCTCCCTGACGTTCGATGAGCTCGCGGACGATCTGGCGGCAGTTCTCGACCACGTGGGGGTCGATCGGGCGGTGGTGGGCGGCGTGTCGGGCGGATCCGGCGTCGCCCTGCGCGTTGCGCTGCGTCACCGCGACCGCACTGCGGGCCTGGTTCTCGTTCAGCCGGTCTACGCCGGCCAGGAACGCGGCTACACGGAGTCCCAGAGGGCGGCCTTCACGCAGCTGGACGTCGTGGCGAGCCGCGCGGTTGAAGAAGGGGTGCAGGTCTTGCGACCGCTCTACGCCAACCTGCCGGCCACCATGCGGGAACGGGCGATGGCCTTGCTCAGCGGGCTGGATCCAGCCAGTGTCGTCGCCACAAGTCGCTTCCTCGCCTCGGGGTCGCAGCCATTCGTGTCGGGCACGGATCTGGCTGCGATCGAGATCCCCGCGCTGGTCATCCGGGGCGACGACGCGCTGCATCCGGCACATGTGTCCGACTTCTATGTCGGCGCCCTTCGCGCCTGTACGACGCTGGCTGCTTCGACGCCGGATGTGCCGGCCGCCATTGGGGCCTTCGCCGAGCGGTGCCTGCCCGTGACGACGACCCTGGGAGCGCCGCGACACGTCCAGCCCGATGGTCGGGCAGCAGGGGACCGCCGGGGACAGGCCGGAGAGGAGGACAGGCGATGACCGGCGCTGATCGCTCCGGTCAGGCGTCGGACGACCTGGGGCGGCTCGCCGAGCTCAGGGAGCGCTGGGGGCAGGCGTGGCTGCAGGCGACGTCGAGATCCTCAGACGCCTCATGACCGACGACGTCGTGGTCACCCACGGCAGCGGCCGTACAATCGGTGGACGGGAAGCGGTCGTCGACGATCTTCGTCGTGCCTTTGCGCGGTGGACGGTCCGCCAGCGGACCGAGACCGAGCAGACCGTCGTGTCCGGCGACTGGGCTTTCGAGCGCGCGAAGGTCTGGACGTCACTTCAAGGCGAGGGGACGGCGACGGGCGGTGCGGTGCTCTCGCGGACGCTGACGATCCTGCGCCGGGATCCCGGGGTCGGATGGCGCGTGGCGCGGGTGATGGGTGTTGTCGACGCAAGCCCTTCCAGCGGCCAGGCTGCCGTGTGATCCGTCGGAGGCCACCTCGAGTCGTCGTGTCGACACGGAAAGTCTCCAGCGGCGGCGACAAAAGACGCGCCGAACCGGGGACTCCGCTCCCGCGCGAGGCCGTGGCACATGTGGCCTCGACCCTGCCGACGGTGCAATCCAACTTCTCCCTGGATCGCCGTTCCGTTCGTCGATCTCCCCCTACTGTCGAGTCGAGGTCCGGCCGACAAATTCACTGGACGAGGTGGGTGGTCTCCGCCGGGCGGCGAAGGGGTTTTCGTGTGCCGACGCCAGTCGTGACCCAGGTTGATTCGGTGCTCGCGGCGCTCGACGCCAAGCGTCCGACGGTGGCGGCCCACTGCCGCCGCGTCGCCGCGTACGGTGTTCAACTCGCGCACGCGTACGGCGTCTCCGACCAGACGATCGACGCCATTCGCGTAGGCGGCCTGCTGCACGATATCGGCAAGCTGATGGTCCCGGCGAGCATTCTGTCGAAGCCGGGCCGGCTCACCGAGCAGGAGTGGCGTACGCTCCAGAGCCATCCGGAACACGGCTTCGACCTGGCGCGGCGCCTCGGGTTCGACGAGACGGTCACCGACATCGTGCTCTACCACCACGAGCGCCTCGATTCGAGCGGCTATCCCGACGGCCTCACAGGCGACGCGATTCCCTGGCCGGTACGCATCATCAGCGTCATGGACGCCTTCGACGCCCTGACCAGCCCGCGGACCTACCGGGATGCCCTCTCGGTCGAGGCGGCCTGCACGGTGCTGGCACGAGAATCGGTCGGGCAGTACTGTCCGTGGGCGGTGACCGGCCTCCTCTCCATTCCCCGGCAAATCCTCGCGGCGATCGCCCACGGAGATACCGCGATCTACCGTCCCGAGGGCAACCCCGGTCCCGGCGTCGCGTTCCAGGCCAATACGCCGTGGATCCCGACCTGGGGCACAGACCCGGACGTGTTCCCCCTCTGATCGCGCCGCGAATCCAACTCGGACCGCCCGCCGCGCTCCAGCCATCGGTGTCCTCTCGGCTACAATGGGCGCGAGATGATCGTCGTCGACACCCTCATCAAGCGCTACGGGTCGCTGACGGCCGTGGATCGACTGTCGTTCCGTGTCGAGCCCGGTGAGGTCGTGGGGCTGATCGGGCCAAACGGCGCCGGAAAGACCTCGACGCTCCGGTGCATGGCCGGTGTCCAGGCGCCCAGCTCGGGACGGATCCTCATCGGCGGTCACGACATCGTGGCCGAGACAATCGAGGCGAAGCGGCGCCTGGCGTTCATGCCCGATGAGCCGCAGCTGTTCGACTACCTGACGGTCCGGGAGCACCTCAGCCTCGTTGCTCGCCTGTACCGCGTGGGTGGCGAGGAGCGCCGCCTGGCGAGCCTGCTGGAGGAACTGGAACTCGGCGGCAAGGAGAAGGCGCTGCCGGGCGAGTTGTCGCGCGGCATGAGACAGAAGCTCATGATCGCGTGCGGGTTGCTGCACGACCCGACGGTGCTGCTGTTCGACGAGCCGCTCACCGGGCTCGACCCGATTGGCATCCGCCGCATGAAGCAGACCATCGTCGCTCGCGCGCGGGCCGGCGCCGCCGTGCTCGTGTCGTCCCACCTGCTGCACCTGGTCGAGGAGACCTGCAGCCGGATTCTCATCATCGACAAGGGGCGAAAGGTCGCCGATGGAAGCCTCGAGGAGCTGGCCTCACGCGAGGACCTGGCCGCAGCCGGCTCGGACCTGGAGCAGATCTTCCTGCGGGCGACCGGCTACGGTGACGTTCAGGAACGGCCATGAGGTCGCCGTTCCTGTACCTGACCGCGTGTTCGGTGAAGAACCGGGTGATTCAGCGGGTGCGCCGGCTACGCCAGCCCCGCTACCTGGCGGGCTTGATCATCGGCAGCCTGTACCTGTACCTGGTTCGTGCTCCGCAACCAGCTCCGGGCTGGCCGCTTGGGCGCGGCCGGCGCCGCTCCGCACCTCGCGCAGCTTGAGCCGGTGTTGTCAACCGTGCTCGGCCTCGCGCTCTGGTCCGTGGCGCTCGCCGGGTGGGTCTGGCCGTCCTCAGCTCCACCCCTGCGGTACACCGAGGCCGAAGTGCAGTTTCTGTGGACCGCGCCAGTCAGCCGGCGCCAGCTGCTCGGCTACAAGCTGCTGCGCGCCCAGGTGGGGCTCCTGGTCGGCGTGGTCGTCGCGTCCGTATTCAGCGGCGCGTGGACGTCGCCGTCGGGCCGGCTGTTCTTGCTACTGGGCGGCTGGCTGGTCTTCGCCACGCTGTGGCTCCACCGGCTGGGGATTGCGCTGACGAAAGCGGCGTTGCGACGGCCGTGGCGGGCGGTGCCGTGGCAGGCGTGGACCGCGCTGGCGGTCATGGGCACACTTTCCGCAACGCTCGTCACGGCGCTGGTATCGCGCGTCCGCGAGTGGATGACGTTGGGCGTCGAGCCGACCGCCCTCCTGTCCGCGCTGTCCGCCTTCGGTACAAGAGGGATCGGGGCGGTTGCGCTGTGGCCGTTCCGTGCGATCGTCGGCCCGGTGTTCGCCCCGTCAGTTCCGGCGTTCGCGATGGCCATCGGGCCGGCTGTGGGATTGCTGCTCTTCAACTACGTGTGGGTGCTGGAACTGGATGCAGCCGTCCGGTTGGAAGTGACCGCGGCCGAGCGGCCGGTTGCAATGCCCCGGCGACGGAAGACCGGGCCCGTGATCCGCCGTGTGCCGTTCGACTTGCGTCCCGAGGGTCGACCGGAGGTGGCCATCCTCTGGAAGAACCTCATCCTGCTCGGGCGCCACGCGTCTGGGCGCACGGTCATCCGGATTCTATTGCCGGTCGTCGCGCTGGCAGCGGTCCTCGGCACGAGTCGTCAGGGACTACTCGTCGTGCCGTTTCTCGTGCTCCTGTTCGCCGTTCTGGCACTGACCGGTCCCTACATGGTGCGGAACGACCTCCGGCAGGACCTGCCGCGCCTGGCTCTCCTCAAGACATGGCCAATCCCCGGGTGGAGCCTCCTGCTTGGCGAGATCCTGGCGCCCGCCGTTGCCCTGTCGGTAGCGATCTGGTCGACACTCGCGGTGGCGTTCGCCCTCTCGGCGCGCCTCTCGTTCCCGGCGTTTGGCCTTGCCGATCGCGCCGTGTTGGCTGTCGTGGCGGCGTTGGCCGCGCCCATGCTCGTCGTCGGACAGCTTGTCGTCCAGAACGCGGCTGCCGTCCTCTTCCCGTGGTGGGTGGCCACCGGCCCGAGCCGCCCGCGCGGCATCGAGGCGATGGGCCAGAACCTGCTGATGTTCGCTGCGACCCTGGTCGCGCTCGCGCTGGGGCTGGTCCCGGCGCTCCTCGTGTCCGGAGCCGTCGGGTGGGTCGGCTATCAGCTCGTCGGCCGGGCCGGTTTCCTGGCGGCGGGCGCCCTGTTCGCCCTGATGCTGGTCGTCGAAACCGGTGCGGCGATTGCCTGGCTGGGGGGCGTGTTGGAGAGGACCGACCCCACCGACGTCGAGGGCGCGTCGGCATGACGCGCGCCGGCAGCGTGGCGGATTGGAGGCGGACCAGCCGACGTCCTCAGTTCCGGCCGATGACCATCGCGCCGGCCCAGTAGAAGGGATGCCGGGTGGCTGGCTGTGCCAGGATGCTGACCATGGCACGCTGCAGGGAGGCCGACGGCCCCGGCCCGCCGGTCCGCGAGGGGAGCGGGGGCTGGAGAAACGCCCGGTAGAACCTCGTCACCACGCTGGGCGCTTGCGCCGAGGTCGCCCACCGGAGGGTGACAAGCGTCGGCGAACCCGCGACCAGCAGGGACCAGGACAGCGCGACCAGTGCGTCCCCGCCGTTCGAGATCGGCCCAAACTCCACGCGCGGCGCTACCACGGCGCCGGTCCGCAGGTCCCACTCCATGACCGTGGCAGCTTCGATCAAGCCGTTGGACGTGTCGGTGGCATCCCTCGGGCTCATGGCCAGCGTCGTGTAGAAGGGACTGGCCTCGGTGAGCACGATGGGCACGCCCAGGTGCAGGACCGTGCAGGCAGGCAGTCCCCTGACCAGGCGATCCCCCGTTGCCTGCGGTCCCAGCCAGGTCGTGCTCCGGGCAGGTCCCACCAGCGCGACGATGCGCGGCAGGTCAAAATCATCTGGCGAGGAGATCGTCGCGCTGCCGGCCCGGATCCGGGCCAACCGGTCGGCGGCAACCTTGCTGATGAGCGGGTTGCCGACCGCCACGAGAGGCCATTGTCTGCCTTCGTCAGGCGCTGCCCCCGTCGCGGCGACGAGCGACGTCAGCGACGGCGCATAGGCGACGGCGACGCGTTCAACGAGGAATCGCCCGGTGGGCGCCACGAGCGCCTCGAAGGGCAGCGACCAGAGCACACCGTCTGGCACCACTCTCACCGCCGACTTGTTCGCGAGCACACCCTCGACCGGGGCGACGAGCTTGGCGTGCAGATCGCGCGCGATCTCCAGCGCCCGGTCGTCGCGGCGCCGGATGGCATCGCGGAAGTTCCGGACTTGCTGCGTGAGGTCGAACGCCTTCACCTCGACGACCGCTGTCTGCTGCAGCGCCCAACGGCCCGTGACCTCGTCGCGCCCGAGGGCGAAGACGACCGTGCGCGTGTCGCCGACCATGTACGACAGCAAGGCAGTGGCGGCGCCCAGCGCGTCGCCGGCCTCGTCGATGCCGAGCGGCTCCCGCTGCGCCCGCAAGACCGCGAGAGACGGGTGATTCTCGAAGAACTGGCGCCGGAGCGCGTCCCGGCCCGAGCGAGCCGCGGTCAGCTCGTCCTGCAGCGACGCGAGACGCATCGCATCGGGATGTGGCCGGGCCCGCTCGCGAGCGATCCGCACCGAGAGCGTCCTGATCGCCCGCAGCTGGCGCAGTTCCTCCTCCCGCTCGGAGGGGGTGAGTCCTTTCGAGACCATCGCCCCATCGCCGCCCAGCATGTCTGCGAGCGCCCGGAGCCGACCTCGCTCCGACCAGACAAACGCCTCCTCGTTCCGGCCCTGGCTCACGAGCAGGTCTACCATCGCCACGTAGGGACCCCGTCGGTCGTCGAAGAACGTCTCGGCGGCCGGTCCGACTGGGACCTGTCGGAGGGCCGAGACGGCCGCCTCGATCGCGGTCTGCGCCGGCCCGGGGTGCTGCGCCGCCTGGTGGGCCTTGCCCTCGACGACCCTGGCGTAGGCGAGCGTGTCGAAGTGCTCGATCGCGGCGGCAATGTCGGCGGCTTCGGTCGCGGTTGACAGCGCCGCGTCCGTCTGGCCCTGGAGGAGCTCGACCTGGGATCGGAGGGCCAGCGTGGTGGACACCGCGTTGGGGTCGTCGAGGCGTTTGGCCATCGCCAGGGCCCGGCCGTAGCAGGTCAGCGCCTCGTCGAACCGCTGCTGAGACTGGTGCAAAATGCCGAGGTGAACCAGCGTCCAGGCGATTGCCAACTCGTCATGGGCGGGACCGCGGGCCGCCTCGCGGAGCGCCAGACTCTGCTTGTACTGAGGCAGCGCGACATCGGCCTGGCCTCGAGAGAGATTCGCGCCGCCCAGGGCGGCGAGGTCGCGAGCCTGGGCGGCGTTGGCGGTGTCCGTATCCAGGGCGATCCGGCGATCCGTGTCGAGGGCCTTCTGACACCAGGCCACCGCGCCCGCGAAGTCGCGCTGCGACGCCGCGATGCGGCCGGCCTGGAAGTACGCGGTACCGAGGTTGGGCAGATCCGGCGTCGCCTCGAGTACGCGGACGGCCTGGAGTTGGTACTCGAGGGCGCGGGC
This sequence comes from uncultured Acidobacteriota bacterium, assembly GCA_963701315.1. Taxonomy (GTDB): domain Bacteria; phylum Acidobacteriota; class Vicinamibacteria; order Vicinamibacterales; family Fen-181; genus FEN-299. The sequence continues at coordinate 968,943 of OY969603.1, forward strand.
CAGGTCACCCTCGAGGCGATAGGTGTCGCTCAGCCCGGACCAGGCCCGGGCGATCGCGGCGGGATCTTTCGCCGACACGGCCAGCTGCACGCTGCGCTGCCATGCGTCGGCGGCTGGCGGGTAGTCGCCCAGTTCCTTGTGCACGAGCGCGATGGCCTGCAGGACCCCCACGAGGCCCCCGTTGTCGTGCAGGCGGTCGAAGATGGACGCCGCCCGCTCGTACCGCTCCAGCGCGAACGCAAATTCTCCCTGCATGTACAGCGTGTTGCCCCACCCATGGAGCGAGCTTGCCGTCCGTGGGTCGTCGTGGAGGCGCTCGAACGTGTCGGAGGCGCGGCGGTAGAGGTCCGCGGCCTCGGCGAACTGCCCTTTGAGGTATGCGACCGCGCCGAGGTTGGCGTCGCCCGCCGCCGCCTCGCCCTCGTTGCCGATGCGCTGGAAGGCGTCGCGCGCCTCACTGAAGGCTCGAGCGGCGTCGTCGAATCGTCCCTCGATCTGGAGGACGAGCCCCGCCTGGACCAGACTGCCGCCGAGCACGGCGTCGTGCCCGATCTGTCGTGCCAGACGCGCCTGGAGTTCGAGAATCGCCAGCCGGTCGGCGAACTGTCCCGCGCCGCCCACCTGCGCCGCCTCGACGCCGAGCCCCGTCAGCGCGTCGTCGGACGCCAGCTCTGGTTCGGCCTCGATGAGCGACCAGCGACGGTCTGGGGGGGCGTCGAGCAGGCGCCGCGCGAGCTGGAGGGCCGGCGACGCCTCGTTCCAGATCGTCCAGGTCCCGGTATCGTCCCTGAGGAACGTGAAGTCGCGGACCCTTCGCTCCGCGCGCGTGCGATGCGTCTTGGCGTCGGTGACGCGCAGGTCGATGATGGCACGGGCGCGGCCGCCTGCCGCGTCCACGGCGACCTCCCGCAGCGTGAGCCCGGAGAGCACCGTGTCGCGGAGCTCGAACTCGTAGGCGAACACGTTCCGGCCGTACCGCGCCGGGCCCTTTGGATGCCACAGCGCGGCCATTCCGTCGAGATCCTTGCGCGCGTACGCCTCGACGTACCGTTGGAGCAGGGTCGTGAACTCGCGTTCAGCCTCGGCGGCCGTCGAAGGGACAGAATTTACCCGGACGGCGGACTGCTCCTGCGGCGTCACCGGGGCCGTCGAGACCGCGAGGGCGACCCCGAAGGATGCGACCAACGCTTGGACGATGGGTGCTCGACGTTCCACGGGGCCTCCCGGTCAGGGGATTCCGGACCGTCGATGGGATTAGACGCCGCCTGGCGCCAGATGGCCGCGGCGCTGCCGCGGGCTTGACGTCGTATTCGGATCCGGGGAGTCTGCACCAGCCGGCGGGCGTCCGAATCGGGCGCCTGCGGACGCCTCCGGCACGCCGGTGCACGGGCGGAGCCGTCCGGCCGAGTCCCGTCGGCTCAGCGGATGGGGTCGAGCACCTCGTAGGGGCCGGCGACCGGCTTGGTGTTCGAGTAGAAGGGCACCTCGCGGCCGTCGATGACCTGGATCACCTTGTAGATGGGAGGAGGCGGCGGAGGCGCGGGAAGGGCTGTCGACACGGACGTTTGCCCCCGGACCTTTCGGACGTAGTCGCGCGTTTCCGCGTAGGGCGGCACGTGGTTGCCGTACCGGCCGACGGCTTCCGGCCCGGCGTTGTACGCGGCCAGGGCGAGCTCCTCGTTGCCGTGGAAGCGATCCAGCAGGAACCGCAGGTAAGCCGTCCCGCCCCGGAGACTCTCGGCCGGGTCGAACGGGCGCCGCACGCCGAGCTGGGCGGCCGTCGTCGGCATCAACTGCATGAGTCCCATGGCGCCCTTGGGCGAGAGCGCCCGAGCGTTGTAGCCGGATTCCACCTGCACGACGGCGCGCACCAGATCCGGCCGGATGCCCAGTCCTCGGGCGTGCTTCACGATAAGGTCGTCGTAGGTGTCCCGGTACCCACCAGCAGGCGCGGGCCGCGTGGTTCGGATGTCCTCCGCCGCGTGCGGCACCTCGTAGAGCCGCATGTCCGGGGCAGGGTCGGCTGAGGGTTTCTCCGAGAGAATCAGCGTGCCATTCGGGTCCCGCCAGGTGTAGATCTGCGCGTCCGCGGTGGCGGCGGCGAGGAGCAATACGGCGGTGAGGACGAAGCGCGCAAAGAACACTTCGCATCGTATTATCGGCAACTCGGGTGGAATCTGTAGGGGAAAAATGCGGTGGGGCAGTCTGGTGACTGCCCCATGACCCGACATTACCGATGAGCCAGCAGCAGCAGCAGGAGGACGATCACGATCACGAGGGTCGTGGCTGCGAACACCTTCCAGGGGCTCTTTGGGTAGCGTCCCGCGATCTGGCCCGTGTAGCCGTTGGCAACCACCTGGTAAACCTGCTGGCCGTAGTGGTAGGTCAGCAGCCAGACCGGCACCAAGATGTGCTTGAACGTCTCGCCCGAGTACGTGGGGACGATCTCGAGGTTGCGCTGCGTGTCGCCCGGTACCTGGCGGGAGCACAGCGAGCGGAGCTCGTTGGTCATGTCCTGACGCGCCTGATTTGCCGCGTCGATCAGCACGACCTGGTAGTGCTCGACGATGAAGCCCGACAGGTAGCCGGTGTCGTAGGGCACCAGTTCCTTGGTGGGGAAGGGCTCGATGCCTTTGAGCAGCCTGGCGTCGACTCCCCGGCTGCCTGACACCGGCTCGTCCTCGAAGAAGTGCGACACGTGGCCGCTCGCTGGCTCCCACCGCACCTTCTGAGCCTGGCGGACGTGCGTCCTGCCGTCGTCGCCCCGGTAGGTTTCGTCCACGTAGTAGTAGTAGCCGGCCTCGGCCTGCCAGGCACACTCCGCCTGCGCATCGAACATCCAGTAGGGCAGGTAGATGCCCGTGACCTGGTCGACCAGCGCCTTGTTCCTGAGGGCGCCTGGCGCAAACCACAACCCGGCGTACCACTGCCGCAGCCGGTCACGAACGTTCGACTGGGGGATCTTGAACGGCAGGAGGCTCTGCGGGCGGATCGGCGCCTTGATCTCGTTGTAGTCGACGAGCGCCGGCGACCCGCAGAACTCGCAGTTCTGGCCGACCCGGGCCGGGTCGTAAACCATCACCGCCTTGCAGCTCTGGCACTGGACGCTGCGCCGTTCGACCTGCCAGCCGCGCCGCTCGTCGGGCAGGTCCCGCAAGGCGGCCGCCAGATCCAGTTCCTGGATCTGGCCCGTGTCGTGATTCAGGACCCACGGCGATTCGGTACCGCAGAAGGGGCACACCAGCTTCTGCTTGGCGGGGTCCCATTCGGCCTGCGCCCCGCAGGCCGCGCAGGGATGCTTCTCGAGTGCGACGACGTCGGCCATGGCTCCTCGCTCGGCTGCGGCGGCGCGGGGCGCTCACCCTATGCGGACAAGTAGGTGTCGAGCGCAGACTGGGTGACGCGATAGCTCGCGCCGATCTTCTTGGCCTTGAGCTCGCCCGACTGGATGATGGTCATCACGTCGGACTCCGGCACACCGAGGCGCTTGGCGACATCCGCCGGAGACAGCAGGTCTGGCGCGGTCGCCCCCGGGGTCGGCGCAGCGGCGCTCGCCCCCGCCGGTGCGCCGGCGGGCGGGGCGCCCGCCGCGGCGGCCCCGAGGCCCTGCTGCATCATCTGCTGGGCGATCCCGAAGCCGACGGCGAGCTCCGCGGCCACCCCGCCGCCGCCCGCCGTCCCGGTTTCCATGCCCTTGCCCATCTGGTACTTCACGAACTCGTTCAGGTTGCCGACCACCGCCATGCTGGACCGCTTGTCGATCGCCTCCTCGACCTCGGGCGGCACCGACACGTTTTCCACGACGAAGCTGGTGATCTGCAGGCCGTACTTCGTGCCGACGATCGGGTTGATGAGCGGCAGGAGGGCTTCGCCGAGCTCGTTGTAGCGCGTGGCCACGTCGAGCGCCGGGACGTGCGACGACGCGAGCGCTTCGCTGAAGACGCTGACGATGCGCGACCGCATGGTGTCGGCAAACTCGTCGAGCCGGAAATGCTGGTCGGAGCCGGCGACCTCCTTGAGGAACAGCTTGGGGTCGACGACCTTGAAGTCGAACGTGCCGAAGGCGCGCATCCGCACGACGCCGAAGTCCTGATCGCGGACCATGATCGGGTTGGCGGTGCCCCACTTGTTGCCCGTGAACAGGCGCGTCGCGATGTAGTAGACGTCGGCCTTGAACGGGGAGTTGAAGCCGTACTTCCAGGACGCCAGCTTCGTGAGGACCGGGATGTTGTCGGTCGTCAGCGTGTACTTGCCCGGACTGAACGTGTCGCCGAACTGTCCGAGGTAGAGGAACTGGACGACCTGCGATTCGCGGACGATGAGCTGCGCGCCGTTCTTGATGGCCTTGTCCTCGTCGGGGAACCGGTACGACAGCGTGTCACGCGAGTCGTCGGTCCATTCGATGACCTCGATCAGCTCGCCCTTGATGAAGTCGAACACGCCCATGACGCCCTCCTCTGCGGTGTCCGGAAGGTCCGTTGCCTAGTGCGCCGCCAGCTCGCGCACGACCGTTCCCGCCTCCTCCAGCATCCGGTCGATGCCCGCCGGGTTCTTGCCGCCCGCCTCCGCGAAGTCGGGACGTCCGCCCCCGCCGCCGCCCACCAGCGGGGCGATCCGCTTGACGATCGTGCCCGCGTGCAGGCGGGGGACAAGGTCCTTGGTGACCGAGACGACGATGGCGACGCGGCCGTCGGACTCCGAGGCGACGACGACGACACCGCTTCCGAGCTTGGCCCGCAGCGCGTCGGCCAGTTCGCCGAGCGCCGCCTTGTCGAGACCCGAGACGCGCCGGGTCACCAACTTGACGCCGCCGGCGTCCCGGCCCTCGTCCTCCACGGCGCCCGTGCCGCCACCCATCGCGATCTTCATCTTCAGCTGGCTGTTCTCGCGCGCCAGGCGGCGGGCCTCGGCCTGGAGGCGGTCGATGGCCGCCAGGGCCTGGTCGACCGGCGCCTTGAGTGCGCCGAGAATGCTCTCGAGCTCCCGGCGGCGCAGCTGGTGCAGGGCGAGGGCGCCGTTGCCGGTGACCGCCTCGATGCGGCGGACGCCAGCGGCCACGCCGCTCTCCTGGACGACGGTGAACAGCCCGATGTCGCCCGTGGCGCGGACGTGCGTGCCGCCACACAGCTCCATGCTGAAGCCGGGCACCGACACGACGCGCACGCGGCTGCCGTACTTCTCGCCGAACAGGGCCATCGCTCCCTCCGCGATGGCCTCGTCGGTCGACCGGACCTCGGTCTGGACCGCGGTGTTCCGCCACACCTGGAGGTTCACCAGGCGCTCGATGGCCTCCACCTGCTCGGGCTCGACGGGCGCGTAGTGCACGAAGTCGAAGCGCAACCGGTCCGGCGCGACGAGCGAGCCGGCCTGCTTGACGTGCGGGCCGAGCACCTGCCTGAGTGCCGCGTGCAGCAGGTGGGTCGCCGTGTGGTTGCGGCGCGTGGCGTTGCGCGCCACCTCGTCGACCGTGGCGGTCACCAGAATCCTGAACGCGGAGCACCCCCGACACCATGCGGACCCGGTGGAGACGGGGCCGATCGGTACCCGCCCGCGTCATGCCCTCGACCCGCGCCCGGCCGGTCCCCGAGACGACGGCGATCTCGCCCGAGTCGGAGACCTGGCCGCCCGACTCCAGGTAGAACGGGGTCCGGGCGAGCGCGAGATAGCCGACCTGCCCCTCGGTCAACGCCTCGAGCGCCTGCCCCTCCTCATCGAAGATCGCCAGCACGTGTACGCCTGCCACCCGCATGGCGGTGTAGCCGTCGAACTCGTCCGGCACACCCTGCAGCGGCGCCGTGGCGTCCTCGAGGGACCTCCCCTCGGCACGCGCGGCCCCGAAGCCGCTCTGGGCCCTGGCCTTCTCGCGCTGCGCCTCCATGGCGCGCTCGAAGGCAGCGCTGTCGAGAGTCAGGCGGCGTTCGGTCGCCATGTCCTCGATGAAATCGAGCGGGACACCCCAGGTGTCGTAGAGCTTGAACGCCTCCTCGCCCGGGACGACGCGGCTGCTGGCGGCCACCCGGTCCAGCACCTCCTCGAGGCGGGGCAGGCCGGTGGTCAGGACCGACTCGAAGCGCTCCTCCTCCGTGCGGATCATCCGCCGGAGGTAGTCTCGCTGCGTCGCGAGCTCGGGGTACGCCGCGCCCATCTCCCGGACCAGCACGTCCACCAGCTCGTGGAGGAACAGGCCGGTCATCCCGAGGCGTTTCCCGTGGCGCATCGCACGCCGCATGATCTTCCGCAGTACGTAGCCCCGCCATTCGTTCGACGGCACGACGCCGTCGGCGATGAGGAACGTCGCGGCCCGCGCGTGGTCGGCCACGACCCGCATCGAGACGTCGGTCGCCGACATGCCGCCGTCGTATCGAACCCCCGCCAGGTCGCCGATGGCCGAGAGTAGCGGGACGAACAGATCGGTGTCGTAGTTCGACAGCACGCCCTGGAGGACCGCGGTGATGCGCTCGAGCCCCATGCCGGTGTCGATCGAGGGTGCCGGCAGCGGATTCAACCGGCCGTCCGGCTGGCGGTCAAACTCCATGAAGACGTTGTTCCAGATCTCCACGTAGCGGTCGCACGAGCAGGCGACTCCCTGGCACACGGGCTCGGGGCACGGGAGGTCGTTGCCGCGGAAGTAATGCACCTCGGAACACCGCCCGCACGGGCCGGTGTCGCCCATCGCCCAGAAGTTGTCGGCCGCGCCGAGCTCGGTGATCCGGTCGGCGGGCAGGACCTGCCGCCAGAGCCGCAGCGCCTCCTCGTCGCGTGGCACGGCCGCGTCCCCGGCAAACACCGTCGCGTGCAGCCGCTCGGGCGGGAGCTTCCACTCCTCGGTCAAGAGGTTCCAGGCAAACGGGATCGCGTCGGCCTTGAAGTAGTCCCCGAACGAGAAGTTGCCGAGCATCTCGAAGAACGTGTGGTGGCGCAGCGACGGCCCGACATTCTCGAGGTCGTTGTGCTTGCCGCTGACGCGCATGCACTTCTGGGCGCTGGCCGCGCGGCGGTAGTCACGGCGCTCGCGGCCCAGGAACAGGTCCTTGAACTGGTTCATCCCGGCGTTGGTGAACAGCAGCGTGGGATCGTTGGCCGGGACGAGCGGCGAGCTCGCCACCACCCGGTGGGCGTGGCGCGCGAAGAAGCCGAGGAACGAGGACCGGATCTCGTTCGAGGTCATAAGCTCCCTATTGTACCGGACGACGGGCGAATGGAGTAGGGTCGGCCCCGCTCGGTGCCGGCCAGATTGAGGGCGTGGTCTCGATTCAGCGTCGTCCGCCACGCCGACCTGACGTCCGCCACGGCGCAGCCGCCCGATGACGGCGTCCAGCGCGCACTTCAGGCGGTTGGTTTCCTCCGACAGGTCCAAGTGTCGGGTCGAACGGCGCGGCGACGGCGGCAGGCCGCCGAGTCCTCCAATCAACTGGGCCGAGAGGGCGTCGATCCGTCAGGCCCGGCGCCCGATTGACCGTTGGGTGTCCTGACGTCCTTTTCCGCATTAGCGATTGAGAGCAGTCGAGCGCCCTCACGGTCCTGGTCGTGCGGCGGCTGCCGGACGATCAGAGAAGTGAGAACCCAGGGCACGCCCACCGTGTGACCGCGGCGGACGCGGTGCAACCGGTCGGGCAGTCGACTCTCGATTGGCTCAGGGCGCACTGGTAGGGGGGTACCGCGGCGCGTGGCCGAGCCCCTCCTCGAGCCGCCTGAGGGGACTCGTGCCTCAGGGGTGAGACGCTGACGAGTCGGGTGGCCTGGCGCTTCGGCGATCAGACATTCCTAGGCCTAAGGAGGACGAATATGAACCAGCAGACCGTTGTGGCGTTGTCCAGTCGAAGCAGGATGAGGCGCACCGTTCTCGCCATCATCAGTCTGGCGGCCGTCGCCGCTCTGGGTGCGGTCGGGATCGCGCGGACGCGGGATGCCCGCCTCTACGACCTGAGCGCCTACCCTTTCGGCACCTGGGCGCAGTTGCAGGGCATCAACAACTTCGATGTCGCCGTCGGGCTGGGCGACGTGGCTGGGGATACGCGGATGTTCGGCGTGCGGCTGCCGGACGCCAGCCCTGACAGCTGGTTCGAGAGCGGCGTCAGCAGCAACGATGACATCGGTTGGGCGTACGAGGGGATGGCCATCTCGGATACAGGGGTCATCGTCGGGTGTGTCCGCGACGTGAACGGCATGGCAAGGGCCTACGCCTGGGGCGCGCACCGACCCGGCCTCGACCTCGGCACGCTTCCCGGGGACGCCGGTAGCGTGGCGATCTCGATCAACCATTCGGGCACACTGATCGTTGGTCTGAGCTTCGGGGATACCTCCTCGTCTCCCGTGGTGTGGACGCCTGCCCTGGGCTCGCAGAGCGGCCGTCCCACGATGGGCTGGCAGATCCAGAGGCTGTCCACCGGAGGGCTGGACGAGAACGGGCAGGTGTGGCCAGGCGTCACGCTGAACTGGTGGGGCGGCTTTGGCGTCAACGACCGCGGTCAGATCGTCGGAGACGCCTGGAGCGACGACTACGACGAGATCGCCGTGATTTGGAGCCTCCGCCGGGGCGGCAGCGGATGGCAGATCGAGCAACTCCCCCATCAGTCGGTCCGGCCGAAGGCGACGCACCACATGTACACCGAGGCGCTGTCCATCAACGAATTCGGCGACATCGCCGGAGACGTCAGCCTGGACGACGGATGGACCGCCGATCTTCCCGCTGTATGGAGAGCGACCTCGCTCGGGGCGGCCTCCTGGAGCCTGGCCGAACTCGCGACACTGTCCGGCGAGCGGACAGACAGCCACGCGGCCTACAGCATCAACAATGCGGGTGACGTGGTCGGTTACAGCCGATCCTCAGACGGGATGGCGATCGCCACGTGCTGGCGCATCGACGCGCCGGGCAGTGCGCACGAGATCGGGTTTCCGGGTACCCGCAGCGTGGCCACCTGCGTGAACGACCGCGGCGTCGTCGTGGGCCGGTACCGCGACGAGGCCGGCGACGCGCACCCGGCCGCCGGGAAGCTCCACTGATGTCTGGTCCCGCGCCACGTCCGCGACCACAGGCGGCGCGCCGGTGAGCCTTGGCAGGGGGCACGTCGCCGGTCAGGCGAGCGCCTCCTCCAACCGCTGCTGGAACTCACCCGCCGAGGCCGGACGCGCCGAAGGCTCGACGGCCAGGGTGCGGGCGAAGAACTCCTGCCACCGGGCCGGCGGACTTGGCAGGTGCTGGTCAAGGGGGACATAGGCGCCAGCGAGCAGCGACCGCATCCAGCCCTGGCGGTCCGCCACTGGGAACGGTAGGCCGCCGGTGAGGATTTCGTAGGTGACCACGGCGAGCGCCCACAGGTCCCAGCCGATCGCTGGGCGCTCGCCGAGCACCTGCTCGGGCGGCATGTAGCCTGGCGTGCCGACGAGCACGCCGATACCGGTTTCGGTCTGGCCCTGCTCACTCCCCGCGTCCTCATCGCCGGCGAGAAACTTCGCGACGCCGAAGTCGAGGATCTTCACGGGCCCCGCGTTCGCCAGGCCCGTGCTGCAAAGGAAGATGTTCTCGGGCTTCAGGTCGCGGTGGATCAACTGGCGGGCGTGCGCGGCGCTCACGGTATTGCAGACCGGCCGGAGAATTTCCAGCGCTCGAATCGGACCGAGAGTCCCGGACCGTCTCAGCGCCTCCCGCAGCGTCATGCCCTCGAGCAGTTCCATGACCAAGAACGCGCGGGTGCCTGCTTCAATCCCGTAGTCGTGCACCGTCACGACGTTCGGATGGTCGAAGGCGGCGGCGACGCGCGCCTCCCGGGCGAAGCGCCGCCGGGCCGAGGCACTCGTCACGAACTCCTCGCGGATGACCTTTACCGCCACCTTGCGCGCAAGGGTCGTGTCACTCGCCTCGTAGACGGTGCCCATGCCGCCGCGGCCGCGGCGGCGCTCGAGCCGATATCGCCCGGCCAGCGTCCGCGGCAAGGGCACTGGCTCGAGCGCCGCGCCATCCACGGCACAGCTGCCGGAACCAGAGTCGGCGCACGAGCCACAGTCCGGGCACTCCTCGAACCCCGCCGGCGTGACGAGCGAGACGAGGATCTCCTGTTCGAAGAGCAGCGCCAGTCCGGCCGCGACCGCGTCGAGCAGTTGCCGGTCCTCGCGGCTGTAGGGTTCCTCGGAGCGCTTGGGTCCGAGCACGAGCAATGCTTCCTCGGCGTCGGCCGACGTGGCGATCGCCACGACAAGGTCGAGCCGCTCCAGGTCCAGCGGACGGTCGGCAGGCGCGGCGGCCACGATCCGGGACGTGGGTGATCCTGGCGACCGCACGAGAATAGCCGCAAACTCGGGATGCAGCGCCGCGGTGATCCGCGTCACGACGCCGGGAACCGCCCGCGAGAAGCTACGGGCGGCACGGACATCTTCGACAACCTCGCCGAGCACGCGCCGGGCGTCATACCGCTCGCGGAAGAAGTGGCGCTCGACCGCCTCTCCCCACTGTTTCCGCCGGAGGTGGGCCGCCGCAGCAGCGAGGGCGACCGCGGCGTATGCCCAGCCGCGATCCCGCAGGACGGCAACGAGTGGCTGATCGCCGTGCGTGAGCATGTCGACAAACAGTCCCACCGCCAGTGCCGGGACGAGCAGGATCAGGAGCCCGCGCGCCACCATGTATTGCAGCCCGATCCGGACGATCACCCGGATGTCGAACAGCCGGTGACGAAGAATGGCGTAGGCGAAGCACGTCGGGAACAGCAGGAAGACCGCGGCGACGAAGACGTCGGGGCCTGGGGCGGCAAGACCGCGTACGACCGCCGAGTGGGGCGCCAAGAAGAGAAGCGGCCATCGCAGAAGGCCAGGAAGCGCACCGGCGGCCCCGCCTGCCAGCAACAGCCGCAGCCGGCGCTTCTCGTTGACGTCCGCTAGCGAGAAGTAGTTGGCCGCCAGCGCCCCGAGGTCAGCGACGCCGTAGACGGCATAGAGCGTGCCCTGCAGCTCGTAGATCCATTCGGGCAGCGCACCCGTGCCGAAGGCCTGTGCCGGGCGGAAGACGACGAGGAAGGTGTAGACCACGTTGCTCGGGACGAGCAGCAGCATGGGCAGCCAAACCAGAAGCCACGGCCACCGCGCGCGGAAGAGCGGGCGCGGGAACAGGAGGAAGAACGTCAGGCCGATCGGGCCGAACAGGAAGATGCAGATATTGGGGATCCACAACAGGGCTCCTGCGGCCGCCGGCATGTTTCTCCATATCGCGGCGTACCCGGGGGGCATGTTCGAGAAGTACAGGCCGACTGCGAAGGTGGCCAGGGCCAGCGCGCCCAGCCGCGCCAGCCGGTCCGCCGGTCGGGCGAAGGCGATGAGGAGCGCGGTGGCGAGCAGGAACAACGCGTCGAGTTGCCAGACGGCGTGGACACCGAAGTCCCAGGACGCGAAGATCCGCACGCGCGGCACGACCAGACCCAGGCGGAGCCGCTCGGTCGCGCGCCGGATCTCGTGCGTGTAGGTCTGCCCGACCTCGAGGTTCCAGCCGATCACCTGTAGATCGGTGGCATCGCGGACGTCGTGGCCGTCGATTGCGGTGATCGCGTCGCCCGGCCTGATGCCCGTTCGTTCTGCCGCGGACCCGGGGCGCACCGTCACGACGACCACTCTGCCTCCCTTGAGGCGGGTCCCGTAGCCGAACTGGTCCGGCCCCAGAACATAGCAGTAGGCTCTGAGAAGGCAGTCGGCGAGGAAGACCAGCGCGAGCAGAGACAGCCAGAGAGGGGGAGCCCGGCGCGTGGCCGGAGCGGCCTCCCGAACCCGCAGCACGGGAGTAGACGGGGCCGCTTGGCTGTGGGCCAGCAACCTCGCGGCGACATCGAGGCCCCGGACCTCGAGGAGGGAGCCGTCGCGGTCCAGCGCCTCGAGCAGCGCCGCCGCTTCGCGCCGGATCTGTTCGTTACCGTGGCAGGCCGCGTCCAGGTAGGCCGCTCGCTGCTCCGGCGGCTTGGCCAGCGCCCCGTGGAACAGCGCCTCGATCCTGCTCCAGTCGCGGTTGCCGCTCGACGGATCCGGATCCATGGTCACCGCCCTCACGGCAGCGGGGACGGCCCTCCCCGACTCACCCAGCGCGCATCTCGCGGCAGAGCCACGCCTTGGCGAAGCTCCAGTCCGCCAGCACGGTGTTCGGCGAGACGTTCAGTACCCTCGGCGATCTCCCGCGTCGTCAGGCCACCGAAGAACCGCAACTCCACGACCCGGCTCTTTCGTTCGTCGACCAGCGCCAGCGCGTTCAGAGCCTGGTGCAAGGCCAGAAGGTCCACGCTGCGCTCGCCGCACACATCCACGACGTCGTCGAAGCTCACGCGCCGGAGGTGACCGCCCCGTTTCCAGGCCCGGTGCTCGCGCGCGACGTCCACGAGGATCTCCCGCATAACTCTCGCGGAAATGCCCAGGAAATGCGCACGGTTCTGCCAATGGAGGCCACGGGCGTCGACGAGGCGCAGATAGGCTTCGTTGACCAGCGCGGTAGTTTGAAGGATGTGGCCTTTCGCCTCGCGCCGCATGTACTGGTGCGCGAGGCGGTGGAGTTCGTCGTGGACGACGGGAACAATCCTGGCCAGCGCGGAGGCATCGCCGTCCCTCCACGCCTGGAGCCATCCGGTGACGTCATTCGGGTCGAGCGCACTCATGGACGCGGCTCTGCCGGACGACGGTGACTATACACCAACTTCCACAATCGCCGCCGCCACCGCAGGGCTGACCGGCGACGGCGGCCGAGCGAGCGGCGAAGCAGCAGGGACGAGCTGGATGCTCGCCGTAGATTACGGCCTCGCGCCCGAGCCGGTCATGTGGCCCAACCAGCGTACCGGCGAGCAGGTAGCCCGCAATCGGCGAGAGGCCGAGCCGCCGGGTGAGGTGGCCCCGCTGTGGCGAGCTGGACGAGCAGCCAGACCTGGCCCGGACGCAACTCGCGCTCGGCGGCACCAACGGAGACACCCAGAACCATCCGTTGTTTCCTCGATCGGCCACCCGCCGGAGTCGGGCAGCTCGACCACGCGGGTCTGTGGAGCCAGGCGGTTTCGGGCGAGATTGGCCGGCCTCCGAAGATCGTTCTCACCTCCGCCGGCGCTCTTGACACGCTCCCTATTCTGGCCTATACATAGGCTGGACATGGGAATCAAACCGTCGCCGGACACGCTCGACCTCTTGCCAGGGACGTTGTTCCTGCTGATCCTCCGGACGCTGGCCGGAGGTCCGCTCCATGGGTACGCGATCGCCCGACGGATCAAGGAGGCTTCCGCCGAGGCCTTGGCCGTCGAGGAAGGCTCGCTGTACCCGGCGTTGAACCGCCTGCTCGTCAGGCGGTGGGTGAAGGCCGAGTGGGGGCTGTCCGAGACCAACCGCAAGGCCCGCTTCTACAGCCTCACACCCGAGGGGCGACGGCAGCTCGAACATGAGGCCCGGCAGTTCGATGCCCTCGTGCGCGCCATTCGCCTCGTGATGGACACGGCCTAGGCCGCGGCGGCTGGGGGGGACGATGAACCGGTTTGCTTCGCTCAGGTCGCGTCTGATGTACCTGTGGACGCGCCGCCGTCACGACGCCGATCTCGAGCAGGAAATCGCCTTCCACCTCGAGGCCCGCGCCGACGAGCTCGTGCGGGCGGGGCTGGACCGTGCCGAGGCTGTCGCCGAGGCCCGCCGTCAGTTTGGCGGGGACCTGCGCATCCGCGAACAGGCGCGCGAGGCCTGGCAGTTCCGGTGGCTGGAGGACGCGGCGCACGACGTTCGCTACGCCCTCCGCACGCTGGTTCGCCAGCCGCTCTTCACGATGGCCGTCGTCGTCACGTTGGCGCTTGGCATCGGTGCCAACACGGCCGTCTTCAGCATCGTCGACGCCGTCCTGCTCCGGCCGCTCCCGTACCCGGCGTCGCAGGACCTGATGATCCTCGCGGAACGGAACGCCCAGTTCGCGCGGGCCTCGGTCTCCTACCAGAACTTCTTGGACTGGCAGCGAGCGAACCGCTCGTTCGAGGCGATGGCGCTGTTCCAGTTCGAAAGCTTCAACCTCGGCGGGCCGTCACCCGAGCGACTGCTGGGTCGGCACGTGTCGGCCGACTTCTTCCGCGTGCTGAAGGTGCGGCCGGTGCTTGGTCGCGACTTCCGGCAGGAGGACGATCGCGCGGGTGCCGCCTGGACGATCGTGATCAGCTCCCCGCTCTGGCAACGCCGGTTCGGCGGCGATCCCGCGGTCGTCGGCCGCTCGGTCGTCCTCAACGAGCACGCCGCCACGATCATCGGCGTGCTCCCTGCCGACTTCTCCTTCTATGGTGCAGCCGATGTCTTCGTGCCGGTGGCGCCGCTGGACGAAGCGTGGCTGAAGGAGCGGCAGGTGCGAAACGGCTGTTTCGTGATCGGGCGGCTGCGCGCGTCGGTGACCAAGCGCCAGGCGGAGTCCGACATGGAGGGGATCGGTCGTCGTCTGGCGGCCCTCTACCCGGCCGCCGACGGCGGCTGCTCGGTGTCGATCGCGCCGATGCTCGACGATCTCGTCGGCGACACCCGGCCCACGCTGTACCTGCTGTTCGGGGCGGTCGGCCTCGTGCTGTTGATCGCGTGCGCCAACACCGCCAACTTGCTGCTCTCGCGCGGCGCGGTCCGTCAGCGCGAGATTGCCATTCGCGCCTCGCTCGGCGCCGGCCGCGGGCGCGTGCTGCGCCAATTGCTCACCGAGAGCGTCCTGTTGTCGGTCGGCGGGGCGATTCTGGGCCTGGGGGTCGCCGGGTGGGGGACGCGGCTGCTCGTCCGCGCGATGCCGGCCGCCCTCCCACGCGCCGGCGCCATCGGTCTCGACCTCCGCGTCCTGCTCTTCACGCTCGCGCTCGGGCTCGTCACGGGGCTGGCCTTCGGGATCATCCCGAGCCGGCGCGCGACCCGCACCGACCTGCGGGACGCCCTCACGGAGCGCGGCGTGGCGGGCGCCCGGCACCATCGGCTGCAGGATCTGCTCGTGGTCGCCGAGCTGGCGCTGTCGGTGCTGCTGCTCGTGTGCGCGGGGCTCACGCTGAAGAGCGCGGTCGAGCTGGGGCGGGCCGATCCGGGGTACGATCCGCGTCACGCGATGACCTTCACGGCCGGCATCTCGAAGACGCGCTACGCGGGGGGTGCCGGTGCGCGGGCGTTCTACCGGGACGTGCTCAGGCAGGTCACCCAGGTCCCGGGCGTCGAGGCGGCGGCGTTGACCACCGACGTTCCCATCCGCGATGACAGCGAGATCTTCTTCTATGTCGCCGGTCGCCCGCGCCCGGAACGCCAGGACATGAACTGGGCGATCTTGAACCTGACGACGCCAGGCTACCTGAGGGCCATGGGCGTTCGGCTGCTGCAGGGCCGGTTCTTCGATGAGCACGACACCGAACGCGGCCGGCCGGTCGTCGTGGTGGACGAGACGCTCGCCCGTACGCTGTTTCCCAACCGGGAGGCCCTGGGGCAGCACCTGATCCTGCCGTTTCCCGGCCTCGAACAACCGCGGGAAATCGTCGGCGTCGTGCGGCACGTGAAGCACTGGGGGTTACAGCAGGATGCGGACGCGAAGGTGCGGAGTCAGCTATACATCCCGATCTGGCAGCTTCCCGATGAGATCTGGGCGATGGTGGGCAGTGGCATGTCATTCGTCGTGCGCAGTCGGTTGAGCCCGGAGACACTCACCCCGTCGCTGCGCGCCGCCGTCGCCAGCCTCGACCGTGAGCAGCCGCTCTACCGGGTGAGCTCGATGGAGGACATCGTCGACGCCTCGCTCACGGCGCAGCGCTTCGCTGCGCTTCTGCTTGGCGTGTTCGCAGGCCTCGCGCTGATGCTCGCCGCCGTGGGCACCTACGGCGTCGTGTCGTACGCGGTCACCCAACGGGCGCATGAGATTGGGATTCCGGATGGCGCTCGGCGCCGAGCGCGGGCGGGTGCTGCGGATGGTCGTCGGACAGGGCGCCCGGAGGGCCGGCATCGGCGCCGTCGTGGGCATCGTCGCGTCGCTCGGGGTGACGCGGCTCCTCGCCGGCCTCCTGTTTGAGGTCCAGCCGACCGAGCCCGGCGTGTTCCTCTCGGTGACGGGCATCCTCGTCGGTGTTGCGGTAACCGCCAGCTACCTGCCGGCGCGCAGGGCCGTCCGGATCGACCCAACCACGGCCCTTCGGGCGGAGTAGTCTCGAACAGAGCGGCGACCCCGCCAACCCACCGACACGACTGCGCGACTAGTCGGTGTCGGGATTGGGGATGGCCGTCCGACGCGCCCTCGCCTTGAGGGCCGCCACGACCGCGGAGGGCTGAAAGCCCTGCCGAACGAGCTGCTGGTGGAGGCGGCGGAAGTGCGCGGGGTCGCGAATGCTGGGCGCCGGACCCCGGAGGCGGCGGGTGAGCGCCCGCTCGAGCAGCTCCGCCTCGTCGACCGCTTGGAACACCTCGTCGACGGCGGCGGCGGCGACCTCGGGCGCGATGCCGAGCGCCTCCAGGGCGCGCAGGATGCGGGAGCGCCCGCGCGACTTCACGCGGGCCTCGCTGCGCGCCCGGCTGAGCGCGACGCGGCGATCGTCGAGCGCGCCTGTCGAGCGCAGACGCGCGACGGCGCCGTCAATGGCCTCGGGCGAGTGCTCGCGCCGGGCGAGGCGGTCGCGCACCTGCATTTCGCAGAGCTCGCGGCGCGCCAGCATCGCGAGCCCATCGGCGTACGCCGCCTGGATCGGATCGCTCATCGGTCGGCACCGCCAGCTGGCGGCCCGGATGGTCGTCCTACCGGCTGAAGCGCTGGACGTCGGACACCTGATCGCCCATGCCGGCGCGCGCCATCTCGTCGCGCGCGGTGTCCGCCGTCATCGCGATGCCCTGCACGCGCAGCTTGAACTCGTCCACGTTCGACGCCCAGTGGAGCGCCTCCTCGTAGGACACGATGCCGCGTTCGAACAGCTGGAAGATCGACTGGTCGAACGTCTGCATCCCGTACTGCGAGGTCCCCGCGGCAATCGCGCCCGGAATCAGGTGAGTCTTCTCCTTGTCGACGATGCAGTCGCGGATGAAGGGCGTCGTGACCATGACTTCGACGGCCGCGCACCGGCCCTTGCTGTCGGCCCGCGGCATCAGGCGCTGCGAGATGACCGCCTTGAGCACGGCCGCCAGCTGGAGCCGGATCTGCTTCTGCTGGTGCGGCGGGAACACGGCAATGATGCGGTTGATGGTCTCGGTGGCGTCCAGGGTGTGCAGCGTCGAGAGCACGAGGTGGCCCGTCTCGGCGGCCACCAGGGCCGTCTCGATCGTCTCGAAGTCGCGCATCTCGCCGACCAGGATGACGTCCGGGTCCTGCCGCAGGGCGCTGCGCACGGCGTAGGAGAACGACTGCGTGTCGACCTCCACCTCACGCTGGTTGATGATGGAGCGGTTGTCGCGCTGCAGGAACTCAATCGGGTCCTCGATCGTCATGACGTGGACGCACCGCGTGCAGTTGATGTGGTCCACCATCGCGGCGAGCGTCGTGCTCTTGCCGGACCCCGTCGTGCCCGTGACGAGCACCAGGCCACGGTCCTCGTCCGCGATCCGGCCGAGCACGGGCGGCAGTCCCAGCTCGTCGATGGTCCGGATGCGCATCGGGATGACGCGCAGCACCAGGCCAATCGAGCCCCGCTGCTGGAAGACGTTGCAGCGGAAGCGGCCGAGGTGCGACACGCTGTAGGCGAGGTCGACCTCCTGGACCTCCTTGAAGCGCTGGCGCTGGGCGGCGGACATCACGGCCGCTGCCATCGCCACCGTGTCCTCGTGCGTGAGCCGCTTCTCTTCGGACACGGGCATCAGCAGCCCGTTGACACGCATCATCGGAAAGCTGCCGACCTTGAGGTGGAGGTCGGAGGCGCCAGCGTCGACGGCGGTCTTGAGCAGGTCGTTGACGTGCATAGGAGTCCCCGTGACGGCGGTTGATGCTCCCGGGCTGCGCCGCGCCCACAGGCGCACGGCGCCCGCGGGCGTCCCTCCGGACGACGGCCAGGCCTAGCGGCTGGCCACGGTGCTCTCACGGCCGGTGCGCGGGACGGCCGGGGGGTCGACAAACAGCAGCCAGCCGTGCGTGTCGGGCACGGCGCCGTTGAGGATGTCGAAGAAGCGCCGCTGGACCGCCTTGGTCACCGGTCCGCACCGGCCGGCCCCGATCTGGACGCGGTCCACCGTGCGAATGGGGGTCACTTCGGCGGCCGTGCCCACGAAGAAGATCTCATCGGCGATGTACAGCGACTCGCGCAGCAGCAGCTCCTCGCGGACCGTGTAGCCGAGGTCGCCGGCGATCGTGATGACCGAATCCCGCGTGATGCCGGGCAGCACCGACGCGTAAATCGGCGGGGTGTAGAGCACGCCGTCGCGCACCACGAACAGATTCTGCGCGCTTCCCTCGCTGACGTGGCCCGACGGGTCGAGCGCGATGCCCTCGGCGTACCCGTCGGCCATGGCCTCCATCTTGATCAGCTGGCTGCTGGCGTAGTTGGCGCTGGCCTTGGCGAGCGTCGGGAAGGTGTTCGGGGCGCTGCGGGTCCACGAGCTGACGCGGACGTCCACGCCCTTCTCCAGGGCCTCCGGGCCGAGGTAGGCACCCCACTCCCAGCAGAGGATCGCGACATCGACCGGCGATCCGAGCGGGCTGACGCCGGGCTCACCGTAGCCGCGGTAGACGAGCGGCCGGATGTAGCAGGCCTTGAAGCCGTTGGCCCGGATCGTCTCCAGGATCGCGGCGTTCAACGCCGAGGGTTCCATCGGGATCGGCATCCGGTAGATCTTGGCGGAGTTGTAGAGCCGGGTCGTGTGCGCGTCGAGCCTGAAGCAGGCAGGGCCGCGGGGCGTGTCGTAGCAGCGCGCCCCTTCGAACACGGCACTCCCGTAGTGAATCACGTGCGACGCGATGTGGATCTTGGCGTCGGCCCACTTCACCAGCGACCCATTCATCCAGATCGTGCCGGTGCCCGGAAACCCCATGGACCACCTCGGTTGTCGAAGGAATCGATCGGAAAGCCACCTGGAGGGCTTCCCGGATTCTAGCATCACTGCGTCTCGCCACAAAACGGGCAGCGGTCGGCGCGCGAGTGCAGCGGCTTGCGGCAGTGCCAGCAGAACCGGCTGCTCGGCGTCTCGCGCCCGCCGGCGCGACCGGCCGTGTCTCCCGGCGTTCCCCCTGGCGTCACCGGCCGGCTCGGCCCAGGCGCACCCGGCGGCCGGCTAGCACGCGGGCCGACCCATCGGGTGCGCGCGGCCAGCAGATCGTCCAGCAATTCTCCTGCCCGCTGATAGCGGTCACCGACCTCAGGGGCCATTGCGCGCATGACGATGTCGTTGAGCTCCTTCGGAATCCGGCTGTTGCGGGTCCGCGGTGGGACGACCAGCTCGCCACGCATGAGCTTCTGCAGGTCGGCGGGCGACGGCGTCTGGTAGGGCAGACCGCCCGTCAGCATCTGGTACATCGTCACGCCCAGCGAATAGATGTCCGACGCGAAGACGGCCTTGCCCTGAAACTGCTCGGGCGCCATGTAGGGCGGGCTGCCGATGACCGTCGTGCCGTGACCAGCGACCTCCAGGAACCGCGACGTTCCGAAGTCGGCGACCTTCACCATGTTGTTGTCGGTCACCAGCACGTTGGCCGGCCGCAGATCCCGGTGGAGCACCCCCTGGCCGTGCGCGTGGTCCACGGCATTACAAATCTGACAGGTGAGATCCAACGTCTGCGCAAGCTCGAGGCCGCTCCCGCGTTCGATCATCGCCTCGAGCGTCTCGCCCGGGACGTACTCCATGACGATGAAGAACACGTTCTCCTGTTTCTCGGCCGTCAGGATGGCGACGATGTTGGGGTGATTGAGCGTGGCGAGCAGCCGCGGCTCGCGCAGCAGTTCGCCGAAGTCGATGTTCTGGCGGTGCGGCACCTTCAGGGCGACCTTCTTGCCGATCCACGTGTCCTCGGCCAAGTACACGGCCCCAAAGCCCCCGCTGCCGAGGGAGGAGACGACCCGGTACTTCCCGATGGTCTGACCACGAAAGAACATCGAAGCGCAGTATACCCGATCGCCACGCCACCTCACGCGGGCCTGCCGTCCAGCGTCCCGGCGCCGCCCCGAGGCTATAATCGGCCCCGTGCACCCCCGCTTCTTCGCACCCGCGCTGTCGCCCGGCGTCCGTCACGTCGACCTGCCGCCCGAGGAGGCCGATCACCTGATCCGCGTCCTGCGGCTCGGGCCTGGCGCGCGCGTGCACGTGTTCAGCGGCGGCGGCTACGAGTGCGCCGGTCGGGTGGAGGGGGTGACCGGCGGTCGCGCGAGGGTCGAGATTGACGGCGAAGTGGCCGCCCGGCCCGAGCCGGCCGTGGCGGTCGTGCTGGCCCAGGCCGTGCTCAAGGGCGATGGGATGGACCAGGTCGTCCGCGACGCCGTGATGCTCGGCGCGGCGGCCATCATCCCCGTCGTCTCATCCCGCGTCGAGGTGACGCTCAGACGTGCGCGGGCCCTGGAACGTGTGGCGAGGTGGCGGCGAATTGCGGTCGCCTCGGCCAAGCAGTGCGGGCGGGCGGTCGTGCCACCCGTCCACGATTTGCTGGACTTGGCGGCCTGCCTGCGCGCCGTCGACGTCGACCAGCGGCTCCTCCTGGCCGAACCCACCCTCGGGGCGGCCCGACCCGTCGGTGTGCGCACGTTGGTCGACCGGGGGGTTCCCTCGTCGGCCCTTCTCCTGGTCGGGCCGGAGGGCGGCTGGACGGACGAGGAAGCGCGGCAGGCCATCGACGCCGGTTGTCTGCCGGTCACGCTGGGCCGCCGCACGCTGCGTGCCGCGGTCGCACCGCTCGTTGGCCTGGCTGCCGTGCAGTGCGTCTGGGGAGACCTCGATCCCTGAACCTCCCGCGCCGCGGGCCACCTCCGGCGGGGCCGTACCCTGAGGGTACGGCGAGCGGGCCCCAATCCGGCCTCCAACGCCGCTAGCCTTCGATCTTGTCCGGGTCTGGCTGATCCGGTGCCGACCGAACCGCGGACGCGAGGTCCGGCATCGAGATCGGCTTCTGCAGGAAGCGGAGCGCCGACGGGGCGTCTCTCGAACGCGCCCTGCCGCGGTGCGGCTCGCGCCCGACCGGCGTGCGGGGTGAACGGGCGCGCTAGCGCGTGAGCCGCTCGATGAGCTGGCGGTGCTGCGGGTAGTGTTCGATGAGAGAGTGGCGGGCGCCCAGCTCGAAATCCTCGTAGGCGAACCCGGGAGCGACCGTGCAGCCCGCCAGGCTGTAGGACTGCGGATCGTCGACCGAGGCCCCGAACCAGCATCCCGCCGGCACGGTCACCTGGAACGCCTCACCGCGAGCCGCCTCGGGCCCCAGGCGCCGCTCGTGAAGCGCGCCCCCCGCGTCGATGATGTGCAGCGTCAGGCTGCAGCCCGCGTAGTGGTGCCAGACTTCGTCGGCCCGCAGGCGATGAAACGCGGAGACCTCCCGGTCTTTCAACAGGAAGTAGATCGCCGTTGCGCACGGCCGCCCGCCGCCAAACCGCGCCGGGAGTCCGGAGGCGGGAATCACGTCGGCGGACCGGTACGTCTCGGTGAAGTGGCCCCCTTCCGGGTGCGCCCGCAGCTGCAACGTCGCAATCCAGTAGTCGGCGTCGTGCGACATGCCCGTCCTGGGTTCTTCTCCGCGCTGCTCGCCCGTGAGGTCGGCCCAGCGCCGCTCGAAACGCAATCCGACCCATTCCTCCTCGGCCAGGGCGGTGGCCAGCCGGAGGTCGGGCCGGAACGCCGTCGCGACCTCGGCCTGTTCGTCGGCGGTGACGCCGCTCACGATCAACGACCCGCCCGGGTTCACCGCGTCGATCAGCGGACGCGCGCCGCGCAAGAGCAGGGCGCCGGTCAGGTTGGCGGTCACGACGTCGGCGGCGCCGAGGCGGAGCGTCCTGAAATCGCCCCGCTGCAGGTCGATGGCCGTGGCGTGATTGAGGTCGATGTTGGCGCGTGCCGACTCGATGGCGTCCGGATCGTCGTCCACCGCGACGACGGCGGCCGCCCCCAGGGTGCGCGCCACCAGCGCGAGAACGCCCGACCCGGTCCCGACATCGAGGACGCGCCGCCCTCGCAGGTCGAGCTCCTGCAGCAGGCTGACGCACAGCCGCGTGCTCGCGTGGTGCCCGGTACCGAATCCCATGGACGGCAGGACGCGCAGCGTGGCGATAGGGGCCGTGTCGTCCTGTTCCGGTGCGTAATCGGCCCACGGCGGCGCAATCACCACCCGGCCGACACGGACTGGACCGAGGTGCTCCTGGCTCCGCCGCGCCCAGTCCTCGTCCGGGACGTCCTCCGGTGTCACGGCCAACAATCCCGGCGCCGCCGACGGCAGCGATCGAGCCGCTCGAGCCCGAATCCGTGCCGCTGGCGAAGAAGACGCGCCAGGCGTGGGGGAGCTCCTCGATGGCCGTGGCATGCAGCTCGTCGAGCGCCGCCGAGACGAGATCGCGAGCACTCACCGCGTCGGTGTCGTCCGACGAAAAGGTGACGAGGAGTGCTGGAGCGGGCGGACGCGGCATGGACACGAGGTCAGCTGAAGATGTCCTTCACACGGTCGAACACGCCCCGGTCCTCGTCGGCCTCAGCGCGTTTGCTCGCGTGCAGCTTCTCCACCGGCATCGTCTTGGCAAGCTGTTCGAGCAGGGTCCGTTGCTCGCGCGACAGCCGGCGTGGCGTCACCACCTCGACGAGCACCTGCAGATCGCCCCGGCCCCGACCCGTCACGCTCGGCATGCCCTTGCCTCGCAGGCGGAACACCTGGCCGCTCTGCGTTCCCTCCGGGATGGTGAGCTTTTCGTGCCCGGTGAGCGTGGGCACCGGGATCTCACCGCCGAGCGCGAGGATCGGGAAGGTGACCGGCACGCGGCACAGCAGGTCGTCGCCTTCGCGCCGGAACACGTCGTGCTCCTGGACGTGAACGACGACGTAGAGATCTCCCGTGGGCCCGCCGTATGCGCCCCCCTCGCCTTCGCCGTAGAGCCGCAGCCGTTGCCCGCTGGCAATGCCGGCGGGAATCCGGACCGTGAGCTTCCGCTGCTTGGCCACCTGGCCGTGGCCGCGGCAGTCGGCGCACGGCTTGGTGATGATACGGCCGGCGCCGCCGCACTGGCGACACGTCTGCGCGACGGTGAAGAAGCCCTGCTGGTAGCGGACCTGTCCGCGCCCGCCGCAGTGCGGGCAGGTCGTGGGCGAGGTGCCAGGCGAAGCGCCGGTGCCACGGCACGTCTCGCAGGTCTCCTGGCGGGGGATCTGGATGCTCGTTTCGAGTCCGGCCGCCGCCTCGGGAAGCGCGATCTCGAGGTCGTACCGCAGGTCCGCGCCCCGCTGCGGCCCGCTGCGCCGCCCGCCGCCGCCACCGAACAAGTCGCCGAACCCGAAGATGTCCCGCAGGCCTCCGAAGATGTCGCCGAAGTCCGCGAAGATCGTGGGATCGAAGCCCCCCGCCCCGGCCGCCGAGGCCACCCCCGCGTGTCCGAAGCGGTCGTAGGCCGACCGCTTGTCAGGGTCGGCCAGCACGGCGTAGGCCTCGGCCGCCTCCTTGAACCTCTCCTCGGCCTCGGCCTTGCCCGGGTTGCGATCCGGGTGGTGCTTCAGCGCCAGCTTGCGGTACGCGCTCTTGATCTCCTGCTCGTCCGCCGTGCGGGAGACGCCGAGGACCTCGTAGTAGTCGCGCTTGGTGCTCACGCTTTGGCTACCTTCACCATCGCGGGGCGTAGCAGGCGGTCACCAAACAGGTAGCCGCGCCGCACTTCCTCGATCACCTCGCCCTCGGGATGCCCGGGGCTTGCCTCGTAGGTCACCGCCTGGTGGTATCGGGGGTCGAACAGCTGGCCCACCGTGTCGAGGGGGTGCACGCCGCGCCGCGCGAGCAGGTCGATCAGCTGCTTGTAGATGAGCTCCACGCCCTTCCGGTAGTTCTCGGTCGACGGACCCGCCTCGGCCTGGAGGGCCCGTTCGAACGCGTCGACAATGGGCAGCAGCGCCTCGATCAGGTCGCCGGCGGCAAACTGCACCATCTCGCGGCGCTCCCGCTCCACACGTTTCCGGTAGTTGTCGAACTCGGCCGTCTTGCGCAGCAGCTGGTCGTAGTACTCGTCGCGTTCGCGGCGAACCGGATCGTCGGCCTCGGCCGGCGCCTCGGGCGGCCCGGCCGCCCGTTCCGCGTCGAGCTCGCCGGCTTCCTTGAGCCGGCGTTCCTGTTCGTCTGGATTCTCAGGCATGGTATCGACTGTCTATGGGGTAAGGGGTAAGCAAGACGGCGGCCTACGACGTCTGGTTCCATCCGCCTTGCTGGAGGAGACGGTTGACGGCCCGAGCCGTCGTCTCGACCACGGCGATGGCCCGCGAGTAGCGCATGCGCGTCGGTCCGAGCACGCCGATCGTCACCACGCCGGCCGCCGTCACTGTACGTGCTGGCGACCAGGCTGAACTCCTGCAGGTCGGGCACCGAGTGCTCGCTGCCGATGACCACCATCAGGCCAGGCCCCTCCATGTACTCGGTGAGCAGGCGGATCAGGCGGTGCTTCTCCTCGATCATCCTGAGCAACGTTCGCAACGTGCCCAGCGAGACGTGCCCGCCGACGGCCATGTCCTCGACCAGGGTGGCCGCGCCCTCGATGAAGAGCGTCGGTGTCTCGACGTGGCTCCGGAAGGCCGACTCGGCCAGGCGCAGCGCGCGCGACAGCAGCGCGTCGTACAGCGTCCGCTCCTCAGCCAGCCGTTCGAGCACCGCCACGCGGACACTGCTCAGAGGGAAGCCCGCAAACTCCGCGTTGAGGTAATTCGCCGCCTGATGCAGATCGTCGAATCGGGAACCGTTCGCCGATGTCGACAACCTTGTTCGAAACCTGGCCCCCGCGCATCACGACGACGACGAGGATCCTCGTGTCGGCCAGCGGGACGAAGTCGATCTGCTGGAACGCGGCCTCGTCCTCGCCCGGCGGGAGAGCAAACCCGACGTGGTGCGACGCTTCGGCCAGCACGTGCGACACGGCCAGCAGGGCCGAGTCCATCAGCGACGAGTTTGCAGCCTGCGCCAGCAGCTGGGCCTCGACGCCCGGCGCGCGCGTGGCCCGGTGGCTGTCGAGCAACATGTCGACGTAGGCTCGGTAGCCGAGGTCGGTCGGGACCCGCCCCGCCGACGTGTGGGGCTGGTAGACGTAGCCCTGCTCCTCGAGCGCAGCCAGCACGTTCCGCACCGTGGCCGACGACAAGCCGAAGCCGCCCTTCCGGACGAGCGTGGATGAGGCAACGGGGTCCGCCGTCTCCACGTATTCGCCCACCAGGGCCGCCAGGATGCGACGCGAGCGTTCGGAGAGCCGTGACATGACCATTAGCAGTCCGCACCTGGGAGTGCTAAACGCTATTATACACGATCCGCTCGGACTCCCGCGTAACCGACTCCAAGGCAAGGAGTAACCGGACTCCCGCGAGGGGAGTGCTCACCGGGAGGCTTTCAACGCGGCGGCCGCGACGTGCGGCTCGGCGGCCCGGCCCGAGCGTACGGCGATGAGTTCGGCGACGATGCTCACGGCGATTTCGGCCGGCGTCGTCGCGCCGATGTCGAGCCCGATGGGCGCATGCACGCGCTCGAGACGCTCGGCGGGTACGCCCTCCCCGCGCAGCGCCTCGAACACGCGCGCCACCTTGCCCCGGCTGCCGATCATGCCGAGGTAGCGGGCGTCGCGGCGGGCGAGGACACGCATGGCCTCGTGATCGAAGCGGTGGCCCCGCGTGACCACCACGAAGAAGGCATCGGCCGGCAAGGCGGCGCGCTCGAGCCACTCCGGGATCCGGTCCACGACCACCTCGCAGCCGGGGAAGCGAGTCGTGTTCGCGAACTTCTCGCGGTCGTCGATGACGTGGACGCGGAAGCCCACGAGGAGGGCGATCCGGGCGACCTCGCTCGACACGTGCCCGCCACCGACGATGTAGAGATCCGGGGCCGGTTCCAGCGGCTCGATGTAGACCTCCATCTGTCCTCCGCAGATCAGGCCGGACTCGGCGGCGAGATCGTCGTTGAGCGCGTAGCGGACCAGCTGGGGCCGCTTGAGCCGGATGGCCTCCCGAGCCTTGCCGATCGCGTCGTTCTCGTAGCAGCCTCCGCCGATCGTGCCTGCCGTGCGGCCATCCTCGAACACCAGGATCTTGGCGCCGACACGCTGCGGGGTCGAGCCGTCGGCCGAGACGATGGTCACCAGCGCAGCCCGGTCACCGCGATCGAGGGCATCGACGACGGCGCGGTAGATGTCGGCATCCATGGCGATCGCTCTCCGGCGTCAGGTACTTGTGCAGGTCGCACTGCTCGGTGGGCTCGGTCCCCGGGAGGAACGCCTCGCGGATGACCCGCGGACAGCCCGGCACCGCCAGCTTGCCGTTGTCGCGGTCAATCTCGGCGTAGACGATTCCGTCGGGCTCCGGCAGTGGCAGGTTGGCGTGCCCGCTGAGGGCGCGAATCATGAACGTGGTCCAGATGGGCAGGGCCGCTTGCGCGCCGCTCAGCCCGAGCGCCGTGTTGTCGTCGAATCCCACCCACACCACCGTCAGCAGCTCCGGCGTGAAGCCGACGAACCAAGCGTCCCGCAGGTCGTTGGTCGTGCCCGTCTTGCCGGCGGCGTCGAGCTGGAAGCCCAGCGCGCGCACGCCGGCGGCCGTGCCCTCGTTGACGACGCTCCGCATCATGTTGGTGACGAGGTAGGCGGTCTCCGGCCGCACGACCGGGCGCGTCGGAGGCGGCGCGGGCTGGGCGGCCGGCTTGTAGTCCGCGTTGACCTGGAAGATCGCGTGGAGCGGCCGGAGCTGGCCGAGGTTGGGGAAGATCGTATAGGCCGTGGCAATCTCATAGGGCGTGGCCTCGAAGGCCCCGAGCGCAATCGCGGGGTACGGCTTGGGCGCCATCGACGTGCCCATCTTCTTCCAGAGGTCCGCGACGGCCTTGTACCCGATCATCTCGGCCACCTTCACGGTCGCGCAGTTGCGGGAGTGGGCGAGCGCTTGCCTGAGCGTGATCGGCCCGTCGTACTTGTCCTCGTAGTTCTTGGGCTCGTAGACCTTGTCCTCGAACCAGAAGGTCGTCGGCTCGTCGTCGACGACGGTGGCGGGCGTCAGGTCCCGGCGCCCTTCGTCGGCGGCCGTCTCGAAGGCGGCCAGGTAGACGAAGGGCTTGAAGACGGAGCCGGGCTGGCGCCGGGCGGTGAGGACGCGGTTGTACTGCGACAGGTTGTAGGACCGCCCGCCGACCCAGGCGAGGATCTCGCCGTTGCGAGGGTCGATGGCGAGCAACGCCGCCTGGGCGGGGCCCGTGCGGTGCTTGCGCTTCGAGAGCAGCGCATCCACCTGCGTGAGACCCTCGCGCACGGCATCCTGGGCGAGCCGCTGCAGGTTCAGGTCGAGCGTCGTGTAGATGTCGAGGCGCTGCGTGGCCTGCACGATGGCGGGGAACTGCTCGGCCAGCTGCTGCCCGATGGCGTCGACGAAGTACGGGGCCTCGGCCTCGAGCGCGCGGGGGACGACCACGAGCGGTTCCTGCGCGGCCGCCTGCGCCGCGTCCTGGCGGATGAAGCCGGCCTGCAGCATCTCCTGCAACACGACGTTGCGTCGGTCCCTGGCGCGGGTCGGAGCGGTAAAGGGCGACAGGTTGTGGGGCGAGTGGATGACGCCGGCAATCGTCGCCGCCTCGGCCAGCGACAGGTTGTTGACGTCCTTGCCGAAGAACAGCCGCGCGCCCTCGGCGACGCCATGGATCGCGAACGAGCCACGCTGCCCGAGATAGACCTCGTTGAGGTAGAACTCCAGGATTTCGTCCTTCGAGGCGCGGCGCTCGAGCACGAGCGCCATGAACTGCTCGGTGACCTTCCGGCGCACCGACTTCTCGAGGGGGTTCGCGAGGACCGACGCCAGGAAGATGTTCTTGACGAGTTGCTGCGTGATGGTGCTGCCGCCCTCGAGGTAGGGCCGGTCCCCCGTGAGGTTGGCGACCAGCGCACCGGCCATCCGGATCGGGTCGATGCCCGGGTGCTCGTAGAAACGCCGGTCTTCGATGGCCAGGACCGCGTTCACCACGTGCCGCGGGATCTGCTTGAGGGCGACCTGGCGCCGTTTTTCCCGCTCGCCCGCCATGAGCGCGGTCAGCAACGGCGGCTCCAGCCGCACGACGTCGCGCGGCCCGACGCCGACGACCTCGATTCGCTCGATGTGGTCGGGGGGCGGGAGGCCCGCCTTCGCTGGCGGGCGGGGGAAGACCGCCCGGATGGTCCGGCCGGCAAACTCCCCGGCCCGCGGAACGAGCGCGACCGTCGCGTTGGCGATCGAGAACTCGGCCGGCTTGGCGGCGCTGTCGCGCTCCGCGTAGCCGAGAATCGTTGAGTCGGTCGACCAGCTGCCGTTCGGTCAGGGCCTGCCCGCGGCGCAACTCGAGGGGCCGCGCGTAGATGCGCGGCAGGGCCCGTTCACGCTCGCCGTGCAACCGCTCGTCCACCAGGCGGGCGAACGTCGTGTAGTAGTAGCCGAGCATGCCCGCCGCCACGATGGCAGGCAGGGCGCAGGCGACGGCAAGCACCTTGAGCCATCGCCGCCGCGGGCGGACCCTCGGCGCGGTGGTCGCTGTGGCTGGTGTCCGACTCACACCGGATCCTGGTTGGGGGCCAGAGTGTCACGTCTTGGGGACCGCGATGGTCGCGGGCTGCCCCGGGCAGGTCGCTCGAGAACCCCGGGTCCCGTCTCGCCGTTCATTCTACCGGGCCTCGGGGTCAGATCGTCATCACCCAGTGCGCGCCCAGCTCGAGCGGCAACTCAGCGTCGAGCCGCTCGACGAGCGCCAGGCCGTAGCGATTGAGGAAGTAGACGAACCCCACGGCCCGTTCCTGCGGCTGTCCGTCGGGAAACACCTGGGCCCGAGTGCGCGAGAACTGCCGCCGCAGCGTGTCGTCGCGGCGCTTGGCCGCGTGGATGATCTTCTCGTGCAACGTCCGCAGGTCGTGCTGCATCCGGCCGAGTGAGGAGCGCACGGCCCCCTCGAGCGTCGTGTCGATGGCGGGGACGGCCTCGACCAGGCGCCGCATGGCCGACTCGACCGTGGTCGCTGCCTGCTCGTAGGCCGCCTCGACCGACTGCGGGAGCTGGCTTTCCAGCAAGTGATTGAGCGCGGCCTCGCTGTCGGCCTGCAACTGCTCGAACGGCAGCTGGTAGCGGCTCAGGAACCGCGCGGCCGCCGAGTCGACAAGCGTCGCGCTCGCGCGCGGATACATAAGCGGCGGGGGGACGCCGAACCGCTCGTAGATCGGCTTGATCTGGGCGAGGTAGGCGAGTTCGTTGGGTCCGGCCACGTAGCAGACGGTCGGGAAGATCGTGTCCTGGATCACCGGACGCAGGAGCACGTTCGGGCTGAACCGCTCGGGCCGCTGCCGTGCGTCCTCCAGCAGCCCCGCCGTGTCCACGACCGCCTCGGCGACCACGAACCGGCCGTCCCGGAAGTGAATCGTCTGGCGCACGCCGTCCAGCTTGAAGAGCGCCACGTTGTCGGCGTGCGGCACGACCTGCGCGTGGTAGCCGCGGGCCACCAGCGCCCGCCCCGCCTCGGCGGCCAGCTGGGTCGTGGCTCCAGGCGACTCGAGCTCGCGCGCGAAGATCCGGCCGACGAGCGGCTTGGTGGCCGGTTCCGAGGAGTCGTACACCACCAGACCGCGCGACCCGAGGAGCGATTCCAGCCACCGCCCGAAGGCCTCCGCCATGCCGGCGCCGGGACGGTAGGCGTCCGAGAGGCGCAAGAGGATGTCGTCGGTGAACTCGGTGAGCGGGACCACTGAACGCAGGCTCTCGAGGGCCGCGAACACCGACGGGTCGAGCCGCACGCTTGCCACGGGCTGCTCGCCGGCGCCGGGCAACGCGCCGAGCGTGATCGTCCGGCGCGCCAGCTCGGCGTCGAGTACCGGGCACTCGCTGACTTCGGCCCAATCGTGATCCTCGGATTCGATCCAGAAGACGGGCACGGCGGGCACACCGTGGTCATGCGCCACGCGCTCGGCGAGCTTGATCGCCGTCATGGCCTTGAGCAGCGTGTAGAGCGGACCGCCGAACAGGCCGGCCTGCTGGCCGGTCACGACCGCGACTGCCCGCGGGTCTGCCAGTCGGGCAGCCGACTCGCGGGCCGGTGCGGGCGCGCCGCGTTGGGCCTGCTGGGCGTGAAGAATTGCCACGACGCGCTCCCGCTCGCGCGGAAACGCCTGTGTCCGTGCGATGGCGTCGGCCCAGGCCGCGGGCTGGGCGGGATCGCCTGCGAAGAAGGGCGCGAGTGCCTGGAAGTTGAACGCGTAGTCGGTGGTGAGGCGCCGAATCCAGGGGAAACGACGGATGTCGACCGAAACGCGCAGGCCGGACGATGGGGAGGGCGCAGGGTCGGAACGCACCAGTAGGCCTACTCTCGCAGAGCCCTGGACCCCTGTCAAGCCGACCCGCATGGGCATGGGGGCCGACCCGCATGGGCACCGGCAGCTAACCGCTCGAAGGCCGGACAACTCGTTGAATGGCCGTGCCCGCAGTGTTAGCATCAGGGGAATCTTCCGTAGGAGATGAAGCGCTGGCCAGGGAACCGACCGACCGTTCCACACCGCCGTCTGCCTTTGGCAGGTTTCGCGTCGTGCACCAAGTCGGTGCCGGCGTGCTGGGGCCAGTCTTCCGCGGCTACGACCCGGAAGGCGACCGGGCCGTCGCGATCAAGTCGTTTCCGCTCGACATCACCCCGGAGCAGGCGCAGGTGCTGGCCGCGGAGCTTACCCGGCTGGCGGGCCTCGGGCTCTCGCACCCGTCCATCATCGCGCCGCTCGTGGCCGGGGCCGACGGCGCGACAGCCTATCTCGTCGAGGACTACTTCGTCGCCGAGTCGCTCGATGTCGCGCTGAAGCAGTACGGACCCGCGCCCGTACCGGACGCGCTGCGGCTGATCGGGCAGCTGGCCGGCGCCCTCGATTTTGCCGCCGCCGCGGAGGTTCACCACGGCGCGCTCCATCCCCGGGACGTTCTGGTGGCGCCGCACGAGGTTCGGCTCACCGGCCTGGGCATCGCCGCCGCCATTGAGCGGATCGGGCAAAAAGCGCCCGTGCGCCGCCCCTATGCCGCACCGGAGCGTCTCGAGGGGGGGCCGTGGGGACGCGCTGCCGACGTGTTCTCCCTGGCGTGTCTCACGGCCGAGTTGCTCACCGGACGCCGGCCGGCTTCGCCAGAGGCCGGCGTGGCGCCCGACCTCACCGACATCCAGGCGGTCGATCCAGCGGCACTGACCGAGGTGTTCGTCCGCGCGACCAGTCCGCCCACCGACGACCGCTACCCGTCCGCGCTGGCCTTCGCTGCGGCCCTGAAGCATGCGCTGACAGGGGATCCCCTCGCCCCGCCCGCCGACGCGGAGCGGTCGCGCAGCCGCCGCGGGTCGAAGCCCACCGCCGAGCGGGTCGGGCCGCGCCTGCCCCTGGAGCAGGAGCAGCCGCCGAGCCCGGTCCCGCCTACGCCGTCCGAGACTCCGCCGATTGTCGTGGCCCCGCCGGCGCAGGAAGAACCCGTGCCCGACATTCCGCCCTCGGTCGAGGCCGCGCCGATGCCGGCGCCCTCAGATGCCGACCAGGCGCCAGCCGCGCCTGCAGCCACTGGCGCGCTCGAGCGGCCGGAGGTGTCGGACACGCCTGCGCCGCCCGCCGAGCCGGTCGCGACGCCCGCGCTGTCCGTCGAGTCGGTCGCAACGCCGGATGTGACGTCCCCAGAGGGGGATCGACCCGCCGTGCCAACCGCTGACTCAGACTCGGCGGAAGGGCGCGCAAACGGCGGCGCAAGCGTCACCAGCCAGACGCCCTCCGCCCTCGTTCCGGCGGGGAGCACCCCGCTGCCAGCCTTCCTCGAGGCGTACCGGCAGGCGGTCGCGGAAGGACCTCCGGCTCAGACGCCCGCTCCCGAGACACCACCGGCCGCCCCCAAGGTCGTATCCAGACGGTCGGGCCGGTCGGCCGCCAAGCCCGCGCGGCCGGTCGAGGCGCCGGCTGAGGTCGCTGGCGACACCCCGGTGCCCGAGGAACCCAGCGTGCCCGCGACCGCGACAGCGCGACCGGACGTCACTCCGCCGTCTCCCGAGGGTGAGAGTGCCTCCGAGCCCGCTCGTGTCGATGACCGGCCCGCGTTCCACGGCGTCGACGCGTCGGCGCCTGACCCGTCACACGGTCCGGCGCCGGATCTGCCACTGGCTCCTGCCCCCTCCGACGCCGAGAGCGACGGACAACTGGACCTCCAGCCCGAGCCTCCCGCGCCTTCCAGCGAGGCGGCGCCCTCGGTTACCGGTCTGGCGGGCGGCACCTCCCGTGGTTCCCGGTCGCGGCGTTCGGTTGGTGTCGCGGTGGGCGCGCTGATGGTCGGTCTTCTGGTCGGTCTAGTCGGCGGATACGTCATGTGGGCCCGGAAGGCCGCAGCGCCCGTTTCGACGGCGGCGGCGAAGCCGGCGCCGCCGGCGACGATTGGGGCGGCTCCCAGGTACGACGACAGAACCCGTCCCTTCCCCGCAGGTCGAGGCGGCGCCGGGCACGCCGCCCGCGAGCCCTCCGACGACGATCGAGGATTCCGCGACCAAACCGGGCCTTGCCGCCGCGCCGACCCCGTCGAAGTCCGAGGCCGCGAAGAAGCGCTCGCCGCGGGCGAAGGTCGCGCCGCAGAAGCCGACGAAGGGGAGTCCGGTCTTCAAGGGCCCGCTCGAAGTGCTGTCGCGCCCACCGGGCGCGACCGTCCTGCTCGACGGCCACGCGGTGGGCACGACGCCGTTGACGCTGCCGTCGGTGAACGCCGGGGCGCACGCCGTGAAGGTCGAGCTGCAGGGCTACACCAGCTGGTCGGCCTCCGTGCAGGTGGCCGCCGGCCAGCACAACCGCGTGACGGCGTCGCTCGACCGGCGACCGGGAGGGTAGGAGCGTGGGACGATGACGGGTAGCCGCGCCGTGCTGGCGCTGGAGGACGGAACCTGCTACGAGGGCGCGGCGTGCGGCACCGAGGGCGTGACCCGGGGCGAGGTCGTCTTCAACACGAGCATGACGGGCTACCAGGAGGTCCTGACCGACCCGTCGTACGCAGGTCAGATCGTCACGATGACGGCCCCGGAGATGGGCAACTACGGAACGACGCCGCTCGACGAGGAGTCACGGCGGCCGTTCGTGGCTGGCTTCATCGTCTGTGCGAGTTCGCCCGTCGCCAGCAACTGGCGCTCGTCGATGACCCTCCGCGACTTCCTCCGCTCCCACCACATCGTCGGTCTCTCAGGCATCGACACGCGCGCCCTGACGAGGCGTCTGCGCGCGGGGGGGTGCTGCGCGGGGCGATCGGCACGGGCGATGTCGACCTGGCGCGCCTGGTCGATCACGCGCGCGCCACGCCCCCGATGGCAGGCGCGGACCTCGTCCGCGATGTCACGATTGGGCAGGCGTTCGATGTCGATGCCGATGCCGGTGTCGTCAGCGACCGGGCGTTCGCCTTGCCAGCGTCGGCCTTGCCGGCCCAGCCCGCCGCGGGCGAGGGGCGGTCCCGAGACGCAGGGCGGCCTCTGGTGGCCGCCTACGATTTCGGCATGAAGTGGAACATCCTGCGACGCCTGACGGCCAACGGCTGCCGCCTGCGGGTGTTCCCAGCGACGACGCCCGCGCGCGACGTACTAGCCATCCGCCCGGCCGGCGTCTTCCTCAGCAACGGTCCGGGTGACCCCGCCGCCCTCCCGTACACCATCGCGAACGTCCGCGAACTGCTCGCCGCGAACCTGCCCATCTTCGGCATCTGTCTCGGGCACCAGGTGCTGGCACTGGCGCTGGGCGGCCGGACCTTCAAGCTGAAGTTCGGACACCGCGGCGCGAACCACCCCGTGAAGGACCTCGAGACGGGACGCGTCGAGATCACGGCCCAGAACCACGGCTTCGCCGTGGAGGCCGGGTCGTTGCCGCCCGAGGCGGTCGTGACGCACCAGAGCCTGTACGACGGGACAATCGAAGGTTTGCGGCACGCGGTGAGGCCGGTCTTCTCGGTGCAGTACCACCCGGAGGCATCGCCGGGGCCGCACGATGCCGACTACCTGTTTGGGCGGTTCGTGGCCGCGCTCGTCGGCCAGGTCGCCGACGCCCGATGAGCCGCGCTGCCGTCGTGTCGGGTCGGTCGCGAGTGGACGGGCGACCGACGACGGGCCCCTCCGGTTCCCGCCCCCCGAATGACTATGCCTCGTCGCACTGATCTTCACCGTGTTCTCGTGATCGGATCGGGCCCGATCGTCATCGGCCAGGCGTGCGAGTTCGACTACTCGGGCACCCAGGCCTGCAAGGCGCTGCGCGCCGAAGGCCTCGAGATCGTCCTGGTCAACAGCAACCCGGCCACCATCATGACCGACCCGGAGCTCGCCGACCGCACGTACGTCGAGCCGCTGACGCTTCGCACGCTGGCGGCCATTGTCGCACGCGAGCGGCCGGACGCGCTGCTGCCGACCGTCGGCGGCCAGACCGCCCTCAACCTGGCCGTGGAACTCGCCGAGTCGGGCGTGCTGGCACAGTACCGGCGTGGAGCTCATCGGCGCGTCGCTCGAGGCCATCAAGGTGGCCGAGGACCGGCTGCGGTTCCGCGAGGCCATGACCGCGATCGGCGTGGACGTCCCGACGAGCGGCGTGGCCGCCTCTCTCGACGAGGCGCTCACGCTGGTGGACGTGGTGGGGTTTCCGGCGATCATCCGGCCGTCGTTCACGCTCGGGGGCGTCGGCGGCGGGGTGGCGTTCAACCTCGACGAGTTCAGGTCGCTCGCCTCGCGCGGGTTGGCGATGAGTCCCGTGCACCAGGTGCTGGTCGAGCAATCCGTGCTCGGGTGGAAGGAGTACGAGCTCGAGGTGATGCGCGACGCGGCCGACAATTTCGTCGTGGTGTGCTCGATCGAGAATGTCGATCCGATGGGGATTCACACGGGCGACTCCATCACCGTCGCCCCGGCGATGACGCTCAGTGACAAGGAGTACCAGCGGCTGCGCGACCTGGCCCGTCGGATCATCAGCCGGGTGGGAGTCGAGACGGGCGGTTCGAACATCCAGTTCGCCGTCAACCCGGCCGACGGCCGCGTGGTGGCCATCGAGATGAATCCGCGGGTGTCGCGCTCGTCGGCGCTGGCCTCGAAGGCCACAGGATTCCCGATCGCGAAGATTGCCGCGAAGCTGGCGCTCGGCTACCACCTGGACGAGATCCCCAACGACATCACCCGTGTCACGCCGGCGTCGTTCGAGCCGTCGATCGACTACGTGGTCGTCAAGGTCCCGCGCTGGAACTTCGAGAAGTTCCCGGAGGCGGATCGGACCCTGACGACGCAGATGAAATCGGTCGGCGAGGCGATGGCAATCGGCCGGACGTTCCAGGAGGCGTTCCTCAAGGCGTTGCGGTCGCTCGAACTGGGGCGCGCCTCGTTGCTGTGGCCCGCGGTGGGGGAGGAGGACGAGGACGAAGGGGAGGAACTGCTCGCGCGCCAGCTCGCGCTCGCCGACGAACGGCGGATCTGGCGGGTCTTCGAGGCGCTGCAGCGAGGGTGGAGCGTCGCGCGCATCCAGGAGATCACGAAGATCGACCCGTGGTTCCTCAGCCGCTTCGAGGAACTCACCGCCATGGCGCTGTCGCTGGGCCAGGCGGGGGCCGCCGCGCTCGTGCCGGCGTCGCTGCGCGCGTACAAACAGGCCGGCTTCAGCAACGCCACCATCGCCCGGCTCTCGGGCCAGCCCGAGACGGCGGTGGCGGCGGCGCTGCCCGCCACGGGCGTGCGCCGCGTGTACAAGCGGATCGACACCTGCGCGGCCGAGTTCGAGTCGTTCACTCCGTACCTCTACAGCACGTTTGCCGAGGAGTGCGAGGCGGACCCGACGCCCCGCCGGAAGGTCGTCATCCTCGGGTCGGGCCCGAACCGGATCGGGCAGGGCATCGAGTTCGACTACTGCTGCTGCCACGCCGCGTTTGCGCTCCGCGAGGCGGGCGTGGAAACGGTGATGGTCAACTGCAACCCCGAGACCGTCTCGACCGACTATGACACGGCGGACCGGCTGTACTTCGAGCCGCTCACGCTCGAGGACGTGCTGGCGATCATCGCGCGCGAGCGCGAGGGTGGCGGCGAGGTGTCGTGCCTCGTGCAGTTCGGGGGGCAGACGCCGCTCAAGCTCGCGCTCCCGCTGCAGGCCGCGGGGGTCCGCCTGATCGGGACGTCCGCCGACTCGATCGACCTGGCCGAGGACCGCAAGCGGTTCGCCGCGTTCCTGTCGGCGCTCGAGATCAACCAGCCGCCGAGCGGCACGGCCACGTCGCGCGACGAGGCCCGCGCCGTGGCGGCAGGGATCGGTTACCCGGTCGTGGTGCGGCCCTCGTACGTCCTCGGCGGCCGGGGCATGGCCATCGTCTACGAGCAGGCGGCGCTCAATCGCTATATGCGCGGCGCCGTGGATGCCTCGCCCGAGCACCCCGTCCTGGTCGACCGCTTCCTCGAGGATGCCTTCGAGCTCGACGTGGACGCGGTGGCCGACGGCGCCGGCGACGTCGTGATCGGCGGGATCATGGAGCACATCGAGGAGGCGGGCATCCACTCGGGCGACAGCTCCTGCGTGCTGCCGTCCTACCTGGTCGCGGAGCGCCACCTCGAGACGATGCGCGAGTGGACGCGGCGGATCGCTCGCGGGCTCGGCGTCGTCGGCCTGATGAACATCCAGTTTGCGATCAAGGACGACGTGGTCCACGTCCTCGAGGTGAACCCTCGGGCGTCGCGGACCGTGCCGTTTCTGTCGAAGGCGACGGGCGTGCCGCTGGCGAAGGTGGCGGCGCGCGTGATGCTCGGCCGCACGCTCGCCGAGCAGGGGCTGCGGGAGGACCTGCGCGTCCGCGGGGTCTTCGTCAAGACGCCGGTCTTTCCGTTCGTGCGCTTCCAGGGGGTCGATATCCTGCTCGGCCCGGAGATGAAGTCGACCGGGGAGGCCATGGGGTGCGGGGAGACGTTCGGCGTCGCGTACGCGAAGGCCCAGGTCGCCGTGGGCCAGACGCTGCCCGACGGCGGGATCGCGTTCCTCTCGGTGAACGACAACGACAAGCCGGCGGCGCTGACTGTCGCGCGGGACCTCGCGGCGCTGGGCTTTGGCCTGGCCGCCACGCGCGGCACGGCCGCGTTCCTGGCGGCGCACGGCTTGTCGGCCGAGGTGATCTACAAGGTCAACGAGGGCCGCCCGAACATCGCGGACCATGTCGTCAACGGCCGGATTGCGCTCGTCATCAACACGCCGCTGGGGCGCGCGTCGTTCTTCGACGACCGCGCGCTGCGTCGGGCGGCCATGATGCACGGCGTGCCGTGCATCACCACGCTCACCGGGGCGGCTGCGGCCGTCAGCGCCATCCGGGCCATGCGCACCGACGTGTCGGCGGTGCGTGCGCTGCAGGACTACTACGCGGGATTCCGGGGCTGACGGGCCGGTGGGTCACTCCTCGGCCTTGACCCGGGCCCATTCCTCTTCCATGCGATCGAGTCCGGCCTCCTGAAGCGACTCCCCGCGGGTGGCGAAACGCCGCTCGAGCGCGGTGAAGCGACGCGCGAACTTGTCGTCCGCCCGCCGCAAGGCCGCTTCGGGCTCCACAGCGAGTTTTCGGGCGAGGTTGGCGATCGCAAACAGCAGGTCGCCCATCTCGTCCTCGATCCGGCGGCGGTTGGCCTGGCCCTCGTCGGCTCCCGGCCCCTGTCCCCGGTAGGTCTCGACGGCCTGGCGGAGTTCTGCCACCTCCTCCTCGATCTTCGCCAGCACGTCGACGGGCCCCGTCCAGTCGAAACCCACCGCGGCGGCGCGCGTGCCCATCTCGTGCGCGCGGAGCAGGGCCGGCAGCGTCTTGGGTACGCTCCCGAGGATCGTCTTCGGGATGTCGCCCCGCGGGGAGACGGCCCGCTCGCGGGCCTTGAGCGCCTCCCAGCGGCCGAGGACCTCGTCAGGGGTCCGCGCGCGGGCCGCGTCCCCGAACACGTGCGGGTGCCGGCGTACGAGCTTGTCGGCGATGGCGTTCACCGAGTCGGCGACGGTGAACTCCCCGGCCTCGGCACTCAGCTGGGCCAGCAGCACGCCCTCGAAGATCAGGTCGCCAATCTCCTCGGCCAGGCTCTGGTGGTCACCGTGGTCGATGGCCTCGAGTACCTCGTAGGTCTCTTCGAGGACGAAGGGCCGCAACGTCTCCAGGGTCTGCGCACGGTCCCACGGACACCCGTCCGGCGCGCGAAGGCGGGCGACGATGTCCACCAGGCGGGTGAAGGCGGAACCGGCGGTCTCGGCCATGGCCGTATGCTAACATTTCCCCCGGATCGACGATGCCAGACAAGCCCCAAATCACGTTCAGCCTCTTCATCCTGTCGCTCTCGGCGAGCGCCGAGATCCACCTGGGCACCCTTCCGGCACCCGGTTCCGCCAAGCCATCGGCGCCGAACCTCACGGAGGCCGCGCACCTGATCGAGGTGCTCGCGATGCTCAAGGAGAAGACCGTCGACAACCTGGACGAGAGCGAAGAGCAGCTGCTCGAGGCCGTGTTGTACGACCTGCGCATGCGCTACGTGGAGGCGTTGCGCGCCGACAAGCGGGTGACCGAGTCTTGAGCGGGTCGACCGGCGCGGTGACGGTCCTCGGCAGCGGGACGTCGCACGGCGTGCCGATGATCGGCTGCGAGTGCGCCACCTGCACGTCCGCGGATCCGCGCGATCAGCGCTGGCGGCCGTCGATTCTGGTGCGCCTCAGCGGCGGCGCCGCCCTGCTGGTGGACACGTCGCCGGACCTGCGCGCGCAGGCGCTGCGTTTCGCCGTGCGCCGCGTGGACGCCGTGCTCTTCACGCACCCCCACGCCGACCACGTGATGGGCCTGGACGAGATCCGGCGCTTCAACGTGATCCAGCGCTGCACCATCCCGTGTTACGGCGATGCGGCGACGCTCGCCGAGGTGCGACGCGTGTTCCACTACGCGTTCGACCCGCCGCAGCTGGGTGGCGGCGTGCCCCGGATCCGGCTCGCGCCGGTGGCGGGGCCCTTCGCGATTGGCGGCGCGACGGTCATCCCGGTGCCGGTGTGGCACGGCACGCTGCTCATCTACGGGTACCGGATCGGCGGGTTCGCGTACCTCACCGACTGCAGCGCCATCCCCGAGACGTCCTGGCCGCTGCTGGAGGGCGTCCGGATCGTGATGATCGACGCGCTGCGCGACACGCCGCACCCGACGCATTTCACGGTCGCGCAGGCGCTGGACGTCGTCGGCCGCCTCGGCCCCGAGCGGGCCCTGCTGACGCATATCGCCCACGACCTCGGGCATGCGGCCACCTCGGCCCGGCTGCCAACCGGCGTCGAGCTGGCATATGATGGATTGGTTGTGCCGTTCTGAGTCCGAGGGTGCTCGCCCCTGAGGGGAGACCGAGTTTCGACACGATGGACCTGATTCGATATCCCGACGACGCGCGGCCCACAGCGTGGTATCAGCCCGTGCTGGCTCTGGGCAACTTCGACGGTGTGCACCGCGGGCACCTGAAGATCATCGAGCGCGTCGTCCGGACGTCCCACGAACGCAACGCCACGCCCCTCGTGCTCACCTTCGACCCGCATCCGACGCGCGTGGTCCGGCCCGACAAGGCCCCGCCGCTGCTGATGACGATGGCCCAGAAGGTGGAGGTGCTCGAGCGCGCGGGCATCCAGGGGGCGGCCGTCGTCCACTTCACTCCTGAGGTGGCGGCGTGGGACCCCGAC
This sequence comes from uncultured Acidobacteriota bacterium, assembly GCA_963701315.1. Classification (GTDB taxonomy): domain Bacteria; phylum Acidobacteriota; class Vicinamibacteria; order Vicinamibacterales; family Fen-181; genus FEN-299. Next base: position 1,008,677 of record OY969603.1, read on the forward strand.
ACCTTCGTGCGCCTGGTGCTCGTCGAGTGGCTGCACGTCTCGGAGGTGTGGGTCGGCGCCAACTTCCTGTTCGGGCACGACCGCTCGGGCAATTTCTCGCTGCTTCGGCTCCTCGGCGCGCGGTACGGGTTCCGCGCCGACAAGATCGACGCGGTGCGCTACAAGGACTTCGTCGTGTCGAGCACCCGCGTCCGGCGCCTGCTGACCGAGGGGCGCGTCGACGAGGCTGCGACGCTGCTCGGCCACCACTACTTTGTCGACGGCGGCGTGGTGCACGGCCTCCAGCGCGGCCGGCTCCTCGGGTTCCCGACGGCGAACCTCGAGACCGAGAACGAGCTGGCCCCGCCCGACGGCGTCTACGCCACGCTGGCCACGCTCGACGGCATCGTCTACCCGTCGGTGACCAACATCGGGATTCGCCCGACGTTCCACCAGCCCTCGGCGAAGGTGATCGAAACGCACCTGCTGGACATGGAGCGCGATCTGTACGACCGGCGCTTGCGGGTCTCGTTCGTCCAGCGGATCCGGGACGAGCGGACCTTCGCCGGCGTCGAGGAACTCAAGGCCCAGATCAGGGCCGACTGCGCGCGCGCCCGGGCGTTGTTCAAGCAGATCTCGCTCTGAGACGGATCGCGCCATGCGCCTCTACAACACGCTGACCCGCCGCGAAGAGGAGTTCGCTCCGACCCATGGGCAACTGGTACGCCTCTACGCGTGCGGCCCGACGGTCTACAACCGGAGCCACATCGGGAACTTCCGGACCTTCGTGTGCGTGGACGTCCTCCGCCGCGCACTGAAGTACCACCTGGGCTACCAAGTTCGCCAGGTGATGAACTTCACCGACGTCGACGACCGGATCATCCAGGGGATGCAGGAGACCGGGCAGGGGATCCGGGAGTACACCGACAAGTGGATCGCGGCCTTCCTCGAGGACGCCGAGGCGCTCGGTCTGGAGCCGGTCGAGGAGCGGCCCCGCGCGACCGACGAGGCGAACTTGCGGGCGATGAACGACCTGATCGCCGCGCTCGAGGCCAGCGGCCACACCTACCGCAGCGACGGGTCGATCTACTTCAAGATCTCGACCTTCCCGCAGTACGGAGAACTGGCGCGGATCGACATGAGCGGCATCCAGCCAGGGGCCCGCGTCGACTCGGACCGCTACGAGAAGGAGGACGCGCGCGACTTCGTCCTCTGGAAGGCGACCAAGCCGGGCGAGCCGACCTGGGACTTCGGCATCGGGCCGGGCCGCCCCGGGTGGCACATCGAGTGCTCGGCCATGGCGCTCAGGCTGCTCGGCGAGCCGCCCATCGACATCCACGCGGGCGGCGTCGACCTGGTGTTTCCGCACCACGAGAACGAGATTGCCCAGAGCACGGGAGGGACGGGGAAGCCGTTCGCGCGCTTCTGGTTCCACGCCGAGCACCTGCTGATCGACCGCGAGAAGATGTCGAAGTCGCTCGGCAACCAGTTCACGCTGCCCGACGTGGTCGCGGAGGGGCATCGACCCTCGTCGCTGCGCTATTTGCTGCTCTCCACGCACTACCGGAAGCAGTTGATGTTCACGTGGGACAGCCTCAAGCAGGCCGACGAGGCGCTGCGGCGGCTGACGGACTTCCTGGCCCGGCTCGACGCCGTGAAGGGAGGGCAGGCCCACGCCATCGCACGGGACCGAGTGTCGGCCGCCCGCCGCGAGTTTGGCGAGATGCTCGAGGCCGACCTCAATACCGCCGGGGCACTGGGCGTCGTCTTCGAGCTGGTGCGGGCGCTCAACGCGGCCATCGACGGGCGGGAAGTGGGCGCCCCGGACGTCGAGGTCATTCGGGACGCGTTCACTTACTTCGACCGGGTGCTGGGGGTGATCTCCCTGCGCCAGGCGGAGGAGCACCAGACGGAAATCCCCGCCGCCGAGATCGAACGCCTCATGGCCGACCGCCAGGCCGCGCGGCGGCGGCGGGACTTTCCGGAAAGCGACCGCATCCGACAGGAGCTAGCCGCCAAGGGCGTCCTGCTGGAGGACGGCCCGACCGGGACCCGCTGGAAGCGGAAGTAGTGGGGTGTCAACGGACACCCAGGCGGCCAGTTTCGGGCCGCCTGGGCGACCGGCGAGCCCGCGAGGCGCTTGCTTGGGGGCTGCCTCGTGTGGTACTTTCAGAGCTCGCTGAGCGGGAATAACTCAGTGGTAGAGTGCGACCTTGCCAAGGTCGAAGTCGCGGGTTCGAATCCCGTTTCCCGCTCCATTTCCCCTCCTTGCTGGCGCGCGGTCATCGCCGCGCGTTTTTTGTCCGCGCAAGCCGGCCGCGGGCCTGCGCGGGGCCGAGGGGCGCCGTAGCCAAGTGGTAAGGCAGAGGTCTGCAAAACCTCCATCTCCGGTTCAAATCCGGACGGCGCCTCCAAAATCCTTAACAAAACAGCACATCTCGACAGCCCTCGCCAAAGGGGCGAGGTGTAACCAATCCGAGTTGGCGGGGTTCCTTGGCGCCGGTTCTGTCTACGCGATCCGCTTCAGCAGATCCAGCGCCCGCCGTTGGCCGGGCGTCGGCGTCGTCACCACCGTAAAGGTGGGCGCGTCGTCGTCACCCCGCGTCCGACACGTGTTCCGGACCATCGCGCTCAAGTCCTCCAGGAGCGTGCGGAAGCTGTGCACGCTCGCCCCGTTCGGCAGGCGATGCGTCGCGGCCTTGGTCTCGGCGGCGTCCGACCGGCGCGCGGGCGCGACGGGATCGCGGTGGGCCTTGGCCGCCTGGTCCTCGTCGGCGAAGAGCAGCGGTCGCCACGCCTCCCGCAGGTGCCACTCGACGTAATACGCCAGCAGGCAGAGGAAGATATGACTGCGCACGCGGTCGGCCACCCGATGGTGGATCGGCCGCACGTGCAGGTCGAGGGTCTTCAGCGAGCGGAAGGCGCGCTCGACCTGACTGAGCGCCTTGTAATTCCGCACCGCGTCGTCCGCGGTCATCTGCGCCTCGGGCACGTTCGTCCGGATTAGGTCGAGGCCGTCGAGGCGCGCCTCCCGGGCGACCTGATCCTCGCGGACCGCAAAGGCAAAGGCGGTATCGGTGATCGTCAAGGCGAAGTGCTTCGCTACCTTGTACGTGTTCACCACGCGGCCGACGCGGAGCCCGATCTCGACGCGCCCCTGAAGCCGCCCGCTCGTCACCCGGCGCCGGACCTTCTCGAGCTCGAGTGCGGTGGCCGCGAGCAGATCCTGCCGCTTGTGCGTCCGCAGCTCCGCCAGCTCAGGGTTGCGGCACGCGATGAGCCGTTCGCCGGGATACGCGGGATGGCTTAGCTCGAAGAGCCCGCGCTCATCGAAGAGACCGAGCTGCAAGGCCCCACCCTCGAGGAGCGTGCGAATCTGCACGCTCTTCAGCGCGGTGATCCATTGCACCCCATCGAGCTGGCCCAGGTCCTCGATGGTCTTCTGGCTGATCATCCCACGGTCGCCGATGACGACGACGTGCGGCAGGCCGACGTCCTCGCGGAGCCGGTGGACCTGGAGCAGGAGCGTCGGGCTGTCGCTGACGTTGCCGTCGAAGACCGACACGGCCACCGGGCAGCCCTGGGCGGTGGTCACGAGCCCGTAGTTCACCTGCAGTTTGTCGCGCTTGCCGTCCCGATTGTGCCCCCGCTTGGCGAGCGGGCACGTCGTGCCTTCCATGTCGCTCGAGGTCAGATCGTAGAGGACCAAGCCGCCCTCGGTCAGATGCCGGGCGGCCAAGCGCTGCTCAATCTGGGGCTGCCGCGCCAGCAGCCAGTCCATCGCCCGGTAGAGGTCGTCCTCGCTGGCCTCGCGCACGCCCAGATCCTCGGCCAGCGTACGCGTCTGCCACCAGCGCGTCGTCGCGAGCTTCGTGTGCGGGCACACGACGCGCGCCGCGACCATGGCGGCCACCAGGTCGGCCTGCGGACACGGCCGGCTGCCCAGCAGCCGCCAGAAGCCGAGGCGCTGCATGGCCGTCACGACGGCGTGGGTGTCGCCATGCGGCAAGGAGCGCACGACCTCGAATGCCTCGGCGGGGATCAGCGTCTCGTCGCGCAGCGCGCGGCGAACCAGATCGATCACGTGGGCGGGCAGATGGGACAGGTTGCCGACTGTTTCGTTGCGGACCTTGCCGTCTTCGCGGTAGCTGCGCCGCAATAGATGCGACTGGTAGGTCTTGCCGCGGTAGTGCCGGGTTGTCGTGACGACGTGGACGGCGCCCGTTCGCTTCGGCATGACGATAAGATAGGCACACCGCCGCAGAAAGTCAACTATATTAGTGACGACATCTTGTCCCAAACGAAAGGCCAGAACCGCGACGATTCTGGCCGGAAAGTAACTCAGGAGTGACGACGCGTGATCCCGAACTTCAGTCTAGGGTATGGCGAACAACTTGTTACATATCTCGCCGAGTTTTTGCCCAAGCTCTGCGTTATGGATCTTCGATGCTCCGGGGTCGATGACACTGATTTCGCAGCCGCGATCATGGCCCTTGACAGCAGAGAAGGCTCCTGCCTCGTTCCAGTACGCGCCGTCGCCGACGCCACCCATCCGATGCACGCCGGCAATCATCGCCAGTTCCCGCCGGAATACGTCGATGTCCGCGACCTTCAGGCTGATGTAAATCGGGCCGACATTGCACGAGTGCGCGTCGAGCCTCCGCGGGTGGCCGGCTGGAGCGCGCAGAATCCCGGCAACCACATCAGGTGTGAGATATTTCTCGCAAGCGGTGGCTCCGTTGTCGATCCAGGCACCGCCCCGCGCTCCGACGGGTGCGGGTGCGGTGAACGCAAGCACTGCCAGAACGGCGGCAAAGGCCAGGGCTGGCAATTTAACGATCTTCCTGTAAACGGACTCCCCACTTGCTTCGCACAACTTGCTCATTGTGAATTCTCCTTGGTGCGATTTGGTCTGAAGCTAGCGAACATATGGTCGCGGCTGAATAGTCATAGCGGCTGGAGATACGCTTGGTCCCGGAGACGGTCTCCAACTTCAGCACCAGGCCAGCTCATTTCGAGATCCAGACCGTTTCGGTTGCGACGCTCCCATTGATGTGCACGGATCAAGCGTGCATTCACTTCGCGGCGAAGAACTTGTTGCAAAGAGCTCCAAGTTGCTTCGACAGCGCCTCGCCACGAGTCTTGGTGTAGTCCCTGCCGTAGCTGTTGGCATCGCTGGGCAAGCTCACGGAACAGTAGATTCTTCCCTTCCTGCTGAATACCTCGGTGCCGTCGTCGGACTTCCTCAGCGCTTCGTCGCCTACGCCGGGCAGAGCAACGTACTTGGCGCGATGCGGACCCGTTACGTCGTTCCAGGTCATTTGGGAAGTGAAGCTGCCACCGGTATAAACGATAAGCGAGGAGTGACCGTTGTCGAACCTGCACGAACCGTGGCGAGGTTCGTTCTGGCTGACCTTGGCGGGCGCGTGCATCAGCCCCGCAACATCGCCCGGCGAGAACACCTTGGCGCAATCTATCGCCGCATCGTCATCGCTTTGCGCTGTATTGGATGCAGGTCCGACTGCCGGGGCGGCGTCGGCGCCATGGTCCGGCGCGGCACCGGTGGCGGATTGCGAAAATGCGGCGAGTGCGCACAATGCGAAGGCACACGCGATCTGCTGAGATTTCAATTGCAACATGACGTTCTTCTGTTAGTGGAAGTGATTACTTCACGCCGGCGGGCGCGTGCACAATTGCGGCGGATGCCGGCGCGGTCATAGCTGCTGCGACCAGCCGCAACGACGCAAGGCAGGATGGCTTGATGGCGCGAGTGGTGTGGCCATGGAAGTTCTCCTGATGGGTGACTTGGTGAACGCAACACGCCGCAATAACAGCAGCGCGAACAACTTGTCACTTATCGTCACGGTTCGTGCTGGCAAAAGAACACGTATTAGCCTCAATGCGTCATTCCGCGACCAGGCGGGACGCACTGGAGAGCCATTTTCATGTCGGCCGCGGAAGATCCGCCGCCGTGCTCTCGGCTCACCTACGGTGGCGGATGCATCGGCAGCGGCCACGGTGAACAGCGCCGAATGGCATTGACGAGATCGATCTCGCGGGCCCTGCGTTCTGACGCATTGAGGCTAGTCACTGCAATAAGTGTGCCCACGCAGCGTCAGGAGAGATTGTTACGATCATGGGTTCTTCAGCACAATCGGCGGGCGACTTCCGGTTCGGGTAAGTCGGCCAGCGTATGGTAGAGCGCGATTTTCAAGCAGCGATAAGACCGAAAGCGATACGCCTTTCTGGTGGTCAGCTTCGCCCTATTGTTCAAACTCTCGACAGCCCCGGTGGACATCTGCCCTTTGGCCCGAAACCAATTGAGGAGGCCGAGGATGCGGATGTTGCTGAAGGTCAGTATGCCTGTGGAGCACGGATAGGAGGCGGCGAAGAGCGGGGCGCTCCAGCGGACGATCCAGGCCGCGATGGAGGCGCTCAAGCCGGAGGCGGCTCGACGCCACACCCACACGATTGCCGTGAGCCTCGCGCCGGCGGCAAGACACGAAATGGGCATGCGTGTAGCCCAGATGAGAAGTCACACGGCGCCTCGCCGCGTGGGCGGCCCGCCGATTCTCGAGAGTCGGCCCCACCCGGAGCAAGGCTACCGCTCGTGCCTGGGCTTGATGCGTCTCGCGAAACGGCACGGGCCCGAGCGTCTGGACGCCGCCTGGCGCTGGAGAACAAGGGAGTCACCCCCGGGGACCAGCATGCCTCCCGGGATCCTCATCCAGAAGGCCCCACCATCCCTCATGGCAGCGGAGGCGCTCCGATCAGTCGCATGTATTCTAGCCCGCGCGCCGAGGACTGAGAGCACCCGGAAGTTTTCTGTTACGATTCGTTCGACATTCTCGTCCTCATCAGAACGCCCCTTTAGGGGCAGAAAGGGCGCCATGGCAGAACCACCGAAAGGATGCGCCCGCACGACCGGTGCAGTGGTCGGTGAGATGCCGCCTGCCGTTCCCGAGCCACGACCTAACGAACCACGGAGGGATGCGATGACCACCGCGCGCGTCGGACAGACGGCGCCGGACTTCGAGGCGCCGGCCTACCACCGGGGGGCCTTCACCAACGTTAAGCTGTCGGACCTGGTCGGCAAATGGGTGCTCCTGTGCTTCTATCCGGGTGACTTCACTTTTGTTTGAGCGACCGAAGTGTCGGCGGTCGCCGACAAGTACCCGGTACTGCAGAAGCTGGGCGTCGAAGTGATCTCGGTCAGCGTGGACAGCCACTTCGTGCACAAGATGTGGAACGACCACGAGTTGACGAAGATGGTCGACGGCGGCGTGCCCTTCCATATGGCCTCGGACCAGGCGGGCAATGTCGGGCGCGCCTTCGGCGTGTACGATGAGCACCAGGGGATTGAACTGCGCGGGCGGTTCATCATCGACCCGGATGGCGTCATCCAGGCGATGGAAGTGATGACGCCGCCGGTGGGACGAAAGATCGCCGAGACGATTCGCCAGGTCCAGGCCTTCCAGCACGTGCGGGAGAGCAAAGGAACCGAGGCAATGCCGGCCGGTTGGGAGCCGGGCCAGATCACACTCAAGCCTGGACCGGACCTCGTGGGCAATGTCTGGAAGGTCTGGAAGCCGGCCATGGAGAAGTAGGCGCCGTCAGGACCGTGGCGAGATGCCGCCTGCGCGGGACTGCCATCTGAACGGAAGGCACCAACGGCGTGCGAGCACCGTGCCGACAGTGACATGGGCCGGCCCAGCTGAGGTCGTGTCGTTGTCGGCACGGCGACGCGAGCGTCGGCGCGCCTTCTATTCTCAGCCGCGCAGTTCCTCTGATCTGTCCGGGCGTTCGTGCCCTGCCCCACGCCCCACGCCTCACGCAGCGCCCAATGCCACTCGCAGCGAGAGGTCTACGATTTCTGGCTTTCTCATTCCGAACCGCCTCCGGATCGCTGATGCGGTTCCCTCCAGCAGTTCGATTCGGAGTTCCGCTTTTCAAGCGTAACAGCGGCGCTCCTGTCCGACAGGCATTCCGTCACCGCCCCGTCTCAGCTCAGGCGTGATGACGGCCAGGCCGAAGCCGACATACGGCACGTCGGGGACCGCTTTCTGGGCCTCCCTACCCAAGACTAGGCCCCGCGGCCAAATCCAGCTTGTGCGCAGAAGCTCGCAAGTCTGCCAGGGAGACGCTTCACCACCGGGTCGGTGGCGACCAGGGCGTCAAACTCGGAGACCGGGGCGTTCCTCGCGAGCACCGGCCTCTCGGCTCCGCTCTTCGCAGCGCCCCCGATGAAATCACTCCGTACTTGGTCACTCCGGCGACTGCCTCGGGCGGCGCGACCGCCACGGGTATCAAGAGGAAGAGGCCGATCCGAAACCGTCGACGGGTTTCGTCGTGCGGCCCCCCCATGGGTCGAGCCCGGTGATGCGGCCTACTTCCGGTCCCCCGCCTTGAACGTGGTCCAGGGCTGTGTGGGGCGGTCCCCGAGGATCTCCTTCATCCACTCGAACTGGGGGTGCTTGGCCAGGAAGGCGGCCGCGTCGAACGGACGCCCGCAGGCGGCGCCCCATCGGGCGGAGAAGCTCATCGCCTTGGCCATCTTCGTGTCGACCACCTTGCCGTCCACGGTCCCGCCCGGCTCGAACGGGACGTCCCAGCCCGCCGACGGGCTCTCCGGATCCACCTCGGGGTGGGCGCACAGGCCCCGGGCGCTGAGCTGCTCGCGCTCGTGGAACGAGTCGAAATGATCGGCCTCGAAGCGCCTGGCCAGCTCCGCGTCGATCTTCCCTTTGTAGGTGGCCATGAGCTGCTTCCAGCGCACCCGCCTGGCCACGTCGGAGCTGCGGATGTCGGTCTCGTTCGAACTGGTCTCGAAGCGCAGGAGCTTCAGGTTCTCAGCGACGTTGGAGCCCGTGAAGTACCCGTCCTTCGTGCGCTCGAACCCCACCACCTTGAGGCCGAGCTCGAGCCGTGCGATCTCGCCGGTGTTCACATCCCCCAGCAGCCAGGCGTTAGCGTAGCCACCGTTGTTCCCCTCCTTCATGATCCGGCACCACTCGTCGATGGTCGTCGCGTCCTGGCTCGCGCGGCGCATGCGGGAGAACTCGGGGATCCCCTTGGGATCGAACCCCTCGAAGCCGCCGATGGTGGTCTCCGAACCCACCAACCCGGCTGAGGTGATCCAGAAGTCCGAGCCGCTGTGGATCCACCCGGGCTCGCCCTGCATGAGGATGCGGTTCCCCTTCTCGGGGACGAGGTCGAGGATCAGGCGCGGGAGGTCCCCTTCGTACCCCGTCATCGTGTTGTGTCCCAGCACCACGCCGCCGTCGGCAGTCCAGCTCCCCGTGGCGATGAACGAGCTGCAGGACTCCGGCACGCGGGTCTGGGCGTTGTCCCTCACCTTTTTCAGCTCCTGGGGCCACCAGTAACTGAACAGCTCCGGCTGTGCGTTGTAGGCCACCAGCTCGGCCCGGCTCGACGCGACGCCGGCCGCCGCGAGCCCCTCCGCGATCCCGTCGATCTCGGCCAGGTTCTCGCTGTCCACCTTTGCGGTGAGTATGGCGTCGGCCTGGGCGACGTACCAGCTCCAGGACAGGGCGCTCTTGTGCTCCCACTGCACCCGGGTCTTGCGCAGTCCTTCCGCGATCTCCGGGGCCAGGAGGTAGCCATGCTGAAACCCCCGGGCGCGGGGTGAGCCTTCCGCGTGCAGGTAGAGCCAGCCGGCCCTCTCGAAGCGGTACCCCTTGGCCAGAAGCGCCTGCCGCTCCTCGGGAAGGGGCTGGACAGAGCGTCCGCGGACGCCCGGCTGCGGGGTGTCCGCCGCGGGCGCCTGGGCGATCGCGAGCCCGCTCGCCAGAACGATCAGGATCACGAGCGCGTGCGTGATCTTCCTCATGTGGATTTCTCCTGTTACCCCGTGAACCGAGAGACGAGTGCGGACTCATGAGCCGCCGGCCAGGACCGGGTCGCGAACCGGGAAGCGCCCACTGGCGGCCGGATCCGCGATCACCGAGCAACGCATCATTTCATCCGCGGCATCTCGAAATCAATTGGCGGACACCGTCCAGCGGCGAATGCAGGCACGCGCAGGACGCATCGTGGACCTGGAGACGGCCGCCGCAAGCACCGTCAGGTCGCCGAACGGCCAGTCTCCGTCGGCGTTAGGAGACGAACGCGAGGGCGGCAGCAGCCGCGTCGGATCCGGCTGGTGAACCAGACCGCGCAGGTGCTTCGACAACCGCAGCCACTCGTCCAGGTAGCAGAACCACCGGCGCGGGCAGGACGGACAGTTGTACACGTGGGCGCAGCGCGGGAACGCCAATCCAGCGTATCGCAGCGGTGATGCGGGGCGTCCGGACATGAAGGCGCCGAAATCGCCGGACAAGAGGTGGTGGAGGACGGGGCCGAACCGCGACGGCCCGAACTCTTCCGCCAGCCGGCGCGAGATCTCCTCGTCAGCGAGGCCCGCGATGCGATGGCGGCAGTAGGTCGAGAGCACCGAGACGAAGGTGGCCGCGTTCGCGGCATCCGGGAACGCCAGGCCCTTTTCCGTGAGGGACGGTGGCGGCCACGACGGCACCGTGATGGCCTTCTCGTGTTCGCCGACGTCAATCAGCGGCATGGCGAGAAACGGGCGCAGGCCCATCCAGCTGGCGACAGGCGCGGCGAGCAAGGTCTCGACATTCAACTCCAGTAGCTGATCCCCCTCGGTCAGCGCGACGTACAACGACAACGCTGCGGCGCGCCGATCCTCCGAGGACGCGCACTCGAGATTGAAGATCGTCCGCCGAAGGGCGCCGCCCTGCTCTCCCCACACGAGCCGCGTCTTCGGCGTCGGACCTTGCGAATTGCCGAGAGACCGGGCACGTCGGCCCTGACGACGGCCACCCCTAGGCGGTTATGCGGTAACTCGGGTCGCCGCCACGATCACGCCCGTCCCCAGGGTCCTTAACGCTGTTCGGCCAGCCTCGCCAGCTGCGCCCGAGTCAAGGGCGTGCAGAAGCCCGCAAAGTTGATGAGGGTCGGTGCCTGCGGAGCGATCGGGACCCACTTGCCGTCAACACGGTCCAGGAGCGGGAGGTTCCAAGCCGTCCCTTCGACGACTGGAATCACGCCCCGCATCGCGTCCAGCTGGCCATCTCGCCAGCGCACCGGCGTGAAGGACGCGTCGGCCGCCGCCCGAACGGCCGCGGTGGCATGGCAGTCGCCGCACGCGCGCCCCTGCTTCATCACTTGGTGGGGGAAGGACGGCGCAAAGGTGACGAGTCCCCGCCCGCGGTACATGAACGTGTGAAGGCTCGCCAAGGTGACCTTGCCGTCGTGGTTGACGAGGAAGAGCAGTCCGTTCAGCGGGATGGAGACCGACTTCTTGGTTTGGATTCGGGTCTCGACGTGGCAGTTGTAACAGGACGGCAGGTCCCGCACGTGGCAGGCCGTGCAATCGACCTTGCCCGCATGGGCGGCGTTGCCCGTGCACGAGGCCTGATGACAGCCGACGCAGGAGGTACGCAGCACGCCGGTATGCTGCATCGACATCTGACGCGTGCCGTCGCCGTGAACCTCGCTGGCCGTGTGGCAGTCCATGCACAGCATGCCGCGCGCGGCGTGAACGTCCAGCTTCTGGGCCTCCTTGTCGGTGTCGTGGCACTTCGCGCAGGCGTCGTCCTGCCGTCCGCGGGGGGTCGTGTACGTCAGTTTGCCGTCCGCCGCCCGAGCTAAGTGACACGTCTCGCACGACGTGACGTGGCAACCCGAGCACGGCATCTCCGAGAAGGGCAACCCGGTCAACCGTTCGAGGCCGCCGTGTTCCTTGGCGTACCAGGTCCTCGAGCCCGGCGTTGGTGAAGTGGAGGCTGGTCGCGTAGAGCGCCCCGCCCTCGGGGTGAGCTGTTGCTGTCCCCGGCGTGGGAGGTTGCGGAGCAACGGCAGCCGGCTTTTGCGGTGGCTGCTGCGCGAGCACGGACACGGTGAACAGGACGATTGCGACGCCGGTGCCGAACAGCCGGTTTGGCATCGATCTTCCTCCGCCCGGGAAAGGGTGGTTCGCGGGGGCTGTGCTGCGGGCCGTCGTATTCTAATGCATCCTCGACGGCGTCAGGCGAACAGCCCGAGGACGGAGCAGGCCCAGACCACGTCAGGGGTGTCGCAGTTGGGGAGCACAGGCGGCAAACACCTTGGGGTGTGGCCGGCGGTTAACGGCTCCGCCGAGCGAGCGCAGCGAGGTCCTCGGTCATCTTCCGCGCGATGGCGCGGCCCCGGTCGAGGAGGTCGGAGGCGGCGCTGCAGTTGTCGAGCACGTACTGCCCTACGACCTCGCACTGCAGATAGGCGGCTTGGCGCCGGAACATCTCCTGCGGCAGATCCGCGTTTTCCCGCGCTCGGCCTCCGCAGCTCAAGAGAGACATGACCGGCTTGCCGTAGAGGCCCGAACGGTGAGCGGGCTGGCCCCACTTCACCAGGCAGTAGTGGCGGTCCAAGAGAGCCTTCATCTGCGCACTGAACCCCCACGCATACACGGGCGACGCGTAGAGCACGACGTCGGCGGTGACGAGCTGCCTGAGGATCCGAGCAATGTCGTCGTCCTGAGAACAGAAGGAGGCGTCTTCCGCTTGGCAGGCGTCGCAGCCCAGACAGCCCTGCAGCGAGTAGTCGGCCAGGTCAATGCGTGTCACGGTGTGCGAGGGGATGACCAGCTGCTCGAACTGGCGCAGCAGGCGCGCGGTGTTGCCGTTCCGTCGTGGACTGCCCAGGATAGTTGTGACCGTCATTAGAAACACCTCTTCGGCTTGAGCCTGTTCTTGCCTGCCGCAGAAGCACGCGTTCCGGCCGTGGCGACGTTTCACGACGCCCGCCCAGTCGCGTGTCCTTCCCAGACAAGCCTGAGGACCCTTGACACGACAGCGTTCACAGGCTTCCCGCGCCGTTTTAGCGCGAGAGGGTGGGTCGGTCAGTGGCTGGGTGGTCAGCTCCGTCTGGGATGTTGAATCGCGCCATGCACTCGGGGCAGATGCCGTGGCTGAACGTCGCCGCAGAGTGATCCCGGATGTACACGTCGATTTGTTCCCAGTAGCCCCGGTCGTCCCGGACCTTCTTGCACCAGGCGCAGATCGGCAGGAGTCCGCGCAGCGTGTGGACATCGGCCAGCGCCCGGTCCACGCGCTCCCGGAGTTCCTCTTCACGGCGCCGCTCCTGGCGCACCCGCCAGGTCAGGCCGCCCGCGACGGCACCCGCGGCGCACAGGGTCACCACCAGCCCGAACCATGCGGTCTGATAGAAGAAGGGGCGGACCGTGATCTCGACCGGCGAAGACGCCGCGCTCCAGGTTCTGCCGTCGGCCGAGGCCGCGACCTCGAACCGATAGGTCCCGTGGGGCAGGCTGGGATAGAGCGCCTCCCGCTGGCTCCCTGCATCGACCCAGTCGCGCGACAACCCGTCCATCCGCCACCGGAACCGAATCCGATCGGACTCGATCAGCGTCATTGCCGTGTAGCGGATCGTCAGCGTGCCGGATCCGGGGGGCAGGATGAGCCCTCGGGCGAGGCTCCCTTCAGGGCCGCCTCCCGTCACGTCCTCGACCCGGACAGCCGGCGCGCTGCGCGCAGGCGGGATGTGCAGCGGATCGACCACGACGAGGCCCTTGTAACTGGGCAACCAGAGCTGGCCTTCGGCGTCCATGGCGCCGGACGGCGACCCCCCGCCCGCGAACGTGGTGCTCCTCAGCGTATCCCCGGCGCCGTAGCCCACGGAGGTCACGCGGGAGAGCCGGCCCTCGGCAAACTCCTCGAGCTCGTGCCGCGCCACCCGGTAGAAGCCCCGGTTGCACGTGATCCACAGACGACCGACGCGGTCCTCCAGGATTGTCTCCGCGGTGTTGTCCCACAGGCCGTCTGCCGCACGGATTGAAACGAGCCGGCCGTCCGCCAAGCGCGTGATGCCGTTGCGGGTGCCAATCCAGAGGGCTCCCCGCTCGTCCCCGTGAAGCGCGAGGACCCAGTTCGACGCCAGGCCGTCCTTCGTCGTGAGCAGCCGGAACTCGCCGTCTCGGAGCCGGATGAGCCCGTCCCCCGTCGTGCCGAACCACAGCGTACCCGTCCGATCCTCGACGATCGCGGCAATGCCGTCGACCGGGATTCCCTGGGGTGTGACGGCCACGAAGCGCTTCCCGTCGAAACGGGCGAGGCCGACGGTCGTGGCGACCCACAGCGTTCCGCCCCGATCTTCGTAGACCGCCCGGACGTCCGTGCCGGCCAGACCCTGAGCGGGGCCGAAGGATGAGACTCGCCCGTTCTTCAGCCGGGCGAGACCCCCGGTGAACGTCCCGATCCACAAGGAGCCGTCCCGGTCCTCGCAGAGCGACGAGGTCTCATCGCTCGGCAAGCCGTCTCTCCTCCGGAGCGTCGTGACCATCTGCCCCTGGATCCGGTCGACGCCCCCGCCGGCCGTCGCGACCCACATCGCGCCGTCCCGCCCGCGAAGCACCGCCCGGGTCACGTCGCTCGAGAGTCCCTCGGGAACGCCAAACGCCACGAAGCGCCTGTCCCGCAGCCGGTTCAACCCGCCCACCCAGGTGCCCACCCAGACACTGCCTTCGCGGTCGGCGAGCAGCGACCACACCTGATCGGCCGATAGCCCTCCCGCCGACGACAAGGTCGCGAAGTGCCCGTCTCTCATTCGGCAGAGTCCGGCCCCCCAGGTTCCGATCCACAGGGTGCCTTGCGCGTCGAGCGCCAACGCCGAGAGCTGGTTGGTCGGCAGGCCGTCGGCCACCGAATACGTCGTGATTCGGCCCCCGACCACGCGCGCCAGCCCGCCTCCGGCCGTCGCTGCCCAGACGCCGCCCGCGGGGTCTGGGAGCACGGCGCGGACCTCGCTGTGAGGGAAGCCGTTACCGGGACGACGCGCCTCGAACCGTCCGCCTGCGTAGGACACCAAGCCCCCGCCCGTCGTGCCGATCCAGAGCGTGCCGTCGCGATCGAAGCCGACCGAGCGCAGCTTGTCGGTCGGCAGCCCGTCGGACGTCTTGAAGACCCGGATGGCGCCCTTCGCCCAGCGCACCAGGCCGTTGGTAGTGGCGGCCCACACCGTTCCGTCGCTACCCTGGCAGAAGGACCACACGCTCGCGCCGCCGGTCACCTCTTCGCCGAACGCGACCCGGAACCGCCCGTCCCGGTACAGGACGGCCGCGCCAGACCGCCCAATCCAGAGGTTGCCCTCCCCGTCCTCCATCAGGCCGAGCACCGAGCCCGAGCCGAGCGCCGGGACCGTGCGCGCGTCGAATAGCGTGAACCGCACGCCGTCGAAACGCGCGAGCCCCACGAGCGTCCCTATCCAAAGATACCCGTCCCGCGTCTCCGTCATGGCCTGGACGGTGCCCTGCGGCAGCCCCTGATCGGTCTGCCAGTGATCGTTCTGGTACTGGGTGAGCGCTCGCGTCGGGTCGAGGGCTTCAGCCTTCCAGCCGCACACCATCAGCCCGATGAGCACCAGACCGACGCGGCTCCAGCCCGCGTAGAGGGCTCGCCACCTCCCGGACGCTCTCCGAGAACGCCGCCACCAGGTCGTCATCGGCGGAGATTGTACTCCCTGGCGTGAGCGCACCGGGCGATCGGCGAGCGAACACGCGACCTCATCAGGTCGCAGCACCGACGCCGTTGGGCGACACACCCGTGAGCGACACACCTGCGCCCGCGGTCCGAGGAACGGCCGTTTTCCGCGGCGGGGAAGAGTCCCTAGCCTCCAAGCGCGAGCACGGCGGCGCGAAGTTCATTGATGTGCTTCACGCTGACGGTCGTGCTCTTCGCCAGGACCGGACTGTCCGTGTAGGTTGGGGGTGGATAGGAGACCTGCGTGTAGACGTTCGCCAAAGCGGCGCGCAGCTCCATCACGTGCACCGCCCGGATTCGTGTTCCGTGGGCGGTCAGCGTGGGGTCCGTCCACGAGTATTTCTGGAGGCCCACATCCAGTCGCAGGCTGTCGATGCGCTGCCGCAGCTCCGTGATATGCACGGCCTTGACCACCGTCTTGCCGGGCACCAGGGGTTCGTCCGTGAAGGGCGCGCCGGACGACACGATGGCGAACTGGAGAGGCGACGTGTGCTGGCCATCGGGATGGGTCACGACGACATCGACCAGACCATAGCCGGAAGACGGGACGTAGGCCGTCAAGGTGGAGGAATCCACGTACTGCACATCGATGGCGGCCACTCCGCCAAACGTCACCGTCGCGGTGGGGAGGAAGTTCGTCCCGGAGATCGTGACCAGCGTGCCGCCGGGCCCCGAGGGCGGTTGGAGCGAGGCCGCCGTCGGGGCTGGCCACGCCGTCACCGACGGCAGGCTGGCGACAAACAGGCCCGAGCTTCCATCTGCGAACTCCGCCCGGAACGCGAACTGGCCCGAGTTGTTGAACGGCGTGGCGGCGCCGTCGGCCCCATTTGCGCCGGTGGCGACGAAGATCCGGGACAGCATGCGCGACCCGGCGACGCCGCCCGGCAACGGCTCGCCCGTTCGGGCGATGAGGAGCAACCCGCGGCCGGGGACGTACCCCCAGTAGCTGGCGTTGTTGGCGCTGGTGACCCCCGTGCCCTGCAGGCTGGCCGGGAACACGAGTCGCCCGTCGTCGCTCAGCCAGAGGTGGCGGACCGAGACGACGTCATTCACCGCGATCTGGACCTGCAGGTTGGTGCCGAAGCCTGCAAACTGCACGCCGGTCGGCAGCCCGGGCGCCTGGGAGCCTTCGCGCGCGACGAGCCAGAGCGCCGAGGGCTGGCCGGCGTACACACACGACGCGTTGGTGGCGTTCGCGTCCCCCCACTCCGGGTCGAGATCGGTGAAAAACGCGATGTCGTCGCGCGCGTTCAGGGCCACGTCGTAGAAGTAGAGGAAGGCGTTGCTTCCCAGGCCGGGGGCCGTCGTGCCGGCCTGCACCAGCAGGCTGGGGTTCGACGGCTGGCCGCCCCAGATGCCGCCCTGGGTGCTCGATGTGACACCGGCGATCTTCCCGTGGAAGGCGACGTGGCCGGCGACGTTCAGCGCGATGCCGCAGTCTTCGCAGTTAACCGAAATCGAATCTGTGTTCAGGAAGGAGAACGTCTTGCCTCCCGTGCCAGGCGCCACGTCGCCTGTACGGGCGACGAGGGCGAGGGTGCCGGGCAGACCGAACCAGAGGCCAACGTCGTTCGTCCCGCTGACGACGCCGGAACCCTGGAGCAGTCCGCTGAAGAACACCTGTCCGCTGTCGTTCAACAGGGGCGGGCTACCGTCGGCGAAGACTGCCGACGTTCCCGGAGCCGGCTGTCCGGCGGAAGTGCCCTGGTTGTAGGTGGCGACCGGCACCAGCGTGCCGGATTCGTCGAGCCATGCGCCGTCGGAGTAACCGCCCGGGGCCGTGGGCCCCATCGTGGTGAGGATCGAGAAGGCCCCGGAGGAGTTGATGGGCCCAGCGCCGAAGCACGTGGCCCACGTGCCGCCGTTACTGGCCGTCGTTCCTTCGATGGCGCGCACGCTGACGCCCGTCGTCGGCCCTGACCACAACGCACACGTCGGGTTCGGGGCCTGTGGACTTGCCCCGAACTCCCCATCGAACACGATCTGCGAGCCCGTGAAGGCATACGCCAACTGACCCGTGAACACCGCCTTGGTGCCGAGTTGGACCGCAACTCCAGTGACACCCGGCATCGGAGAACCCGTTCGGGCGAGGAGGGATGGGGCGCCGCCTCCCGGCTGCCACACCCAGAGCGCCTGGTTGTTGGTCGAATCGATTCCTGAGCCGGCCACCTGGCCGCCGAACACGCCCGAGCCGGCCGACGAGATGAGCGGGTTGGTGAAGGCGGCCCAGGTGGCACCACTGACTGGTGCGCTGTCGCCCGTGATGGCGAGTGCGCGCAGTGTGACCTGCTGGGCGGCTGCGCTGAGGGGAACGAGCAAGGCGACTACGCCAGCTGTGCCCTTGAGCGCCTTCCGCACCGGCAACAACGAGAGGCCGCGCCTTGCTGGCGGAATCGACGCAGGGCGCTGCGCCGGACGACCCATCGTATCCATGGCCCCCTCCGTAGCTCCGAGGTCTCGGGGCCATCGGGTCAACCCACGCAGGCCGTGCGAGACGCGGAGGATTGTAATACTTACATCGCCGTCGTAACGAAATACATCGCGGGCCGGGTCATGGCCAGTCCGTTTTCGAGACCCTGGGGCTGTCAGGCGCTCGGGAACCCACGCCGAGGGGTGACAGCAGGTGAGCGGGCACTCAGGCAGGGGAGACGCCAACAACCGGTCGAGGCGTGTCCTCTGGGATTGGCGCGCGCGTCGGACACGACGGGAGTCCGCCGCTTGACTGAGCGCTCGCCGTGGTACGGCTATTGCTGAGATTATCCTGGTGCTCCTTGGACGTCTGGCCGGCCGCACGCACCTCACAGCGCTTTTTACCTCTGCGGAGTTTGGCAGTCTAAGTGAGATGAGTGCGCCGTGATGAATCCCACCCGGGGACGGTCGGTGACCTTCCCCGGACGCGGCTGTGAGGCGATCAGGTTTGTAGCAAAGGAGACGAAGATGAAAGTGCGGACCCTCGTTTTCGCGGTCGTTGCGCTCGTGGCCTTCGGCGGGTTTGCCGCGGCTCAGAGCCTCAACAACGGCGACCCGTGGAACAATGACACGGTCACCTACCTCCCGTGCAGCGCAGAGACCGGTGCGCACCAGGTGTTCAACTTCTCCGAAGGGACGGCCTGGACGGACATCACGCCGACCTCGCCAAGCCACGACAATGCGAGCAAGTTCCTCTGGCTGACGGTGTACAACCCCATGCCGACCGCCCAGACCGTCGTCGTGGTGCTGTACATCGACCCGAGCTCGACCACCTACCAGCCGATCTGGTGGACCGCCTCGGTGCCGCCGCACACCCGCAAGTCGTGGCTGCTCAACAAGAAGCTCCACGACGACTCGCAGAACATCCAGGGCACCGTCAACCTGGCAACCGATGTGTTCTTCGACGTGGCTGGCGCGGCGAGCCTGGCGACCTGGGAGATCGTGTTCAACCCGCTGAGCATCTTCGTCCCGATGGACTACGTCCGCGCGGCCTACCAGACGGGTCACACCCACTGCGTGACGATTGCGACGTTCCCGCCCACCTTGCCGGTCGTCAGCGGCGGGACGAACTAGTTTCGCCAACCGCGCATCGATGCTACTGAAGGAACGAGCCGGGGAGACCCGGCTCGTTCTTTTCCTGGTGGCGGCCTACGTTCCCTACCTTCGAAGCACGCTCGCCGCACGTCCGCTATCGTTTGGACCTATCGTTCGGCCAACGGGGAGTCGGCCGACGGAAGACTGGAATGATCGGCGCTGCGGACCCACGCTGCCGCCTGGCATGTGCGACTGCTGGCGCATCCGCGTTTGACGGCGGTTCCTGTAGGCACTCCGTCGACGGGTTCGACCTGGGGCGACGGGCGGGTTCAAGGCTTGGCAGCGACGAGGAGGGTCCGCCGGGCGTGACTGCTCTCGCGCGCGAGCTCCAGGATCCGCAGGACCTCGAGCGCCTGCTGCGGAGTCACTTCGAGCGACGATGTGCCGGCGAGGGCGTCGCGCACGTTCTCGTAGAAGTGCCGGTAGTCTCCTGGGTCGGTCGGGACCGCCTCGGCGCGCAGCCCCTCGGCGACTGCCAACGTGAGCGTGCCCCACCGCTCGCGGGGTTCCGGAGTGGCAAACACGTCGGGTGTCCGCTCGCCACGTGCCAACCGCTCCTCTTGCGGGTCCAGGTGGTGCTTTACCCAGCTTCCCTCGGTGCCGTGGACCTCGAACCTCGGCCCCCGGGCCGCGGCCAGCATGGTGGCGCCCAGGCAGACCCGCAGGCCGGGGTAGTGGAGAACCAGGTCGAACGCATCGTCCACCACGGCGCCTTCCCGCTCGATGCGGACGTCGCCGGTCACGGCCTCCGGCAGGCCGAACAGCACGAGGGCTTGGTCGACCAGGTGCGGGCCGAGATCGACCAAGACGCCGGCCCCTGGCCCGGGTTGCTCCCGCCAGGCTCCTTCCCGCCGCGCCGGCCGAAACCGGTCAAACCGCGACGACACACGGACCACCCGCCCGCACCGGTGCGCGGCGAGCAGGCGGCGCAGGGTCAGAAAATCTCCGTCCCAGCGACGGTTCTGAAAGACCGTGACCAGCCGGTGGTGACGCCTGGCCGTCTCGACGATCGCTGCCGCATCCTCGACGCTGGCCGCGAGGGGTTTGTCGACCACGACGTCGCGCCCTGCCTCGAGGCACTGTCTGGCGATCTGCGCATGAGAATCGTTGGGCGTCGCGACGATCACCAGGCGGATGGCCTGATCGGCGAGCAGTTCGGCGACGCTCCGGACCACTCGAACGCCCGTCAGCGTCCGAGCGGCCCCCTCGCCATGCCGGTCCATCACGGCTGCGAGTCGCAGCCCGGCCACCTGCTGGAGGACCGGCGCGTGAAAGACCCGGCCAGCGAGCCCATAGCCGATCAGGCCCACGGGGATGGCGGCGTTGGGAGACGGCATCATCTCTCCTCGAGCGGGTCCGCCTTTCGCGCGATGCCCTTGTGCTGGTCTACCGGGTACCGCTTCTCGTTGGCGGCGATCTTCGCCGCCACGGCCGCTCTCAGATCGATGCCGAGGTCGTGCGCGAGCATGACCAGGAAGATCGCCACGTCGGCGATCTCCTGCGTGACCTTCTCCATCCGTGGCGCGTCGAGGGCAACACGCTCAGGTGGTTCGGCGTCGCGCCACAGGAACAACTCCTGGAGTTCCGCGGCCTCGATCGCGATGGCCGCGGCCAGGTCCTTCGGCCGGTGGAACTGGCGCCACTCGCGGGCATCCCGGAACTCGATCAGCCGTTGGACGTTTTCCGACAGGTCCCACGCTTGATCACTCATTACGTCTTCCAGCACGTTGTGGCGTGGGTGGCGCGCGACGATCCGCGCGCCCGCACGCGATTTCAGAGATGATCCGGCCCGGGCCGTGCGGCCTCAGCGGGGCGTCGTCGGAAGGGGGAACCCAGCGTCGGCTGCCTTTGGCCGGCGCCCCGGACATCAGTGACCGGTTGCCGGCCAGCGCCGGGCACTGGCCACCCGCGTGACGGACCGGCGAACCGCTTGGTATAGTGAACCCGGGAACCAAGTGGTGCAAGCGTCGAGGTGCGTCAGGCCGGTTCGCGGGCACCGCAGGAGCAGCACCGGCGTCAGCCGGCCGCTGGCGCCGGGTGGCAGTCGACTCTCTTCCGGGCGGTATCACGTACTCGGCGGTCTTCCGACCGCCGGCTCAACTGACCGCTGAACGTACACCGAGAGGACCCGATGACACGACGTTTCCTCGCGTTTGTCCTCCTCACGCTGGTCGCGACCGCCACCGGCGTGCTGTCGATCCACGCGCAGGGCCCCGGGCCGGCTCCGCCGGCCCCCGCCCAGTCCGCGGGCCGACTGACCATCGATGCGCTGATGAATATCCGACATCCGTCCAACCCGGTCTGGTCACGCGACAGCCGGTGGGTCGCCTTCCTCTGGGAGCGTGCCGGGGTGAGCAATCTCTATGTCGTGCCGGCCGATGGGTCGGCACGGCCCGTGGCCCTGACGACCGACGGGGAGGCGGTGACGGGCATCTTCTGGATGGCCGACAGCAAGGCGATCGGGTTCATGCGGGGCGGGCTGCTGATGCGCGTGCCAATTGACGGGACGAAGCCCCCGGCGCCCGTCTGGTCCCAGATGCCGGGTCGAGGACTGGTCGTGTCGAAGGACGGCACGCGTGTTGCCTTCCTTGCCGGCAGTGGTGGAACCGGCGAGCGTGGCGCGAGTGCGGGGACCGCCGGCCGCGGCACCCAGACGTCGATCCACGTCCGGTCGCTCGCGGACGACAGCGACCGCGTGGCGGCCACCGTGGAGGGAACGGTCACGAGCCTGTCGTGGACCGATGACGGCGAGGCGTTGACGTTCACGGTCGGCGGTGGCTTTCAGACCATCCGCCACGAACAGACGCCCGCCTACTCGGGAGCCAAGATCATTTACACGGTGACCGAGTTCGCGCCCGTGCCGGGCGGCCAGAGCTTCGTCGTGCCCTCCTCGGGCGGCGAACCGAGAGCCTACGACGCCGGGCCGGCCACATTCTTCGGGCGGGGTGGCGGGAGAGGCTGGATCGACGCGACGCACTTCCTCATCGACCGCACGGTCGAGTTCAAGCGGCGGGAGATCGCGATCGGGTCCACCTCGGGAGGTGCACCGAAGCTCGTGCACCGGCAGGTGAAGACGACCTTCTGGAGCATGACTCCAGGCGCGCAGGGGAGCGCACAGGCCTCGCCGACCGGCCGGTGGATCGCGTTCCTGAGCGACGCCGACGGGTGGGATCACCTCTACGTCATGCCAGGTGGGGGCGGCGACGCCGTCCAGATCACCAAGGGGCACTACGAAGCCTGGCGTCCGGCGTGGTCGCCGGACGGGACGCGCGTGGCCTTCGACGCGAACGAGGGGCCCAACCCGGGCGCGCGCCACCTGTACGTCGCGGAGATCGGCGAGAATCCGGCCCACGCGACGGTGAAGGCCGTGACCGCCGGCCGCGGCACCAATACCGCACCCGTGTGGTCGCCGAATGGACGGCTACTCGTCTATCAGCACACCGACCCGGCGAACTCGGCCGACCTCTGGGTCGTCGACCTCGGCGCGCCGGGCGCGCCGCCGCGCCGGCTCACCGAGTCGATGCCGCCCTCGATCGACCGCGCCGCGCTCGTCGAGCCGCAGTTGGTGCACTATCCGGGACCGGACGGCCAGATGGTCCCGGCCTACCTCTTCGTACCGAAGGCCCTCGACCGGACGCGCAAACACCCGGCGATCGTGTGGATCCACGGCGACGGCGTGAACCAGAACTACGACGGGTGGCACATCGAGCGCAACTACGCCGTCTACTACAGCTTCCACCAGTACCTGTTGCAGCAGGGCTACGTCGTGCTCGCGCCCGACTACCGGGGCAGCATCGGCTACGGGTCCGCGTGGCGCGAGGGCGTCTACATGGACGTCGGGGGCAAGGACTTCCAGGACGCCGCGATGAGCGCGGACTACCTGAAGACGCTGCCGTACGTCGATGCGGCCCGGATCGGTGTCTGGGGCCTCAGCTACGGGGGGTTCTTCACGCTGCTCGCCGTGACCGAGCGCCCGACGACGTTCCGCGCCGCGGTGGATGTCGCGGGCGTGGTCGACTACGCGATGTACTACGAGGATCCCTACCACGGCGGCTGGACGGCGAGCCGGATCGGGACACCCGAGGAGAACCCGCGCGTCTACGCGCAGGCCTCGCCCGTCTCGCACGTCGACCGATTGGTGCGGCCCCTCTTGGTGCTGCACGGCACGGCGGATGTCAACGTGCCGTACCTCCATTCGGTTCGGTTGATCGACGAGCTGCTCAAGCAGGGCAAGGGTCCGCTCGTCCAGTTCATGACGTACCCGGGCGAATTCCACTACTTCACCCGTGAACACGTGCTCAGGGACGCCTGGACCAGGGTCAGCGCGTTCTTTGACCAGTACCTGAAGCGATGACACCGACGTCGAAGGTCCTCGGCCGGGCCGGGCTGTGCGCCGTCCTGGCCCTGGTGTCGGTGGTGGCGGTGGCCCGGTGGGTCAGCCGGTTCTGGCCGCGCTTCCACGTGCAGCTCGGCCCGGGCTTTCACCTCCACCACTACGTGGTCGGCATCTTCATGCTCACGGCGGCCGGCTACCTGGCGCTGGCCTTCAAGGGGCCCCGGGCGACGTTCTGGACCGGGATCCTCTATGCGGCCGGCGTCGGCCTGACGTTCGACGAGTTCGGGTTCTGGGTCAATCCGCCGTTTGTCCGCGGCGTGCGCTGGAGCTTCACCGGGCTGCTCATCGTCGGCCTGGCAATCCTCGCCGTGACCATCGTCAGGGCGACGGTCAGATGGTGGCGCGCGCGGGAGGTCGAGGTCGGCCGTCCGGCCCCCTAGAAACGGCGCGGCGGGCGGCGCCCCGCGTGTCCGCGGGGAGTGGCGCAGGGGCACGTGTCTCTTCGGCCCGGCGACCGCGGCCAGACCGGACGCACGCGTCCGCGACCGTGTAAAGAAACGGTAAAGGGGCGGCCGCCCGGGCGTTCCGGGACTATCGTGGAGGGCATCATGGCCCGGATCGCCGAGCCGCTGGGCGGGCGGTTGCTGCTCGTCGACGACAGCCTGAAGCTGTGCCGCATGGTGCGCGAATACCTCGAGCCCTTTGGCTACGAGGTGACGGCCGCCCACACAGGACCCGACGGGCTCGATCAGGCGCTGCGCGGAAACTTCGACGCGGTGCTGCTCGACGTGATGTTGCCGGAGATGGACGGGTTCGAGGTGCTTCGCCGGCTGCGGCTGCAGTCCGCCGTGCCCGTCCTGATGCTGACGGCGCGCGGCGAGGCGCCGAGCCGCATCGAGGGACTGGAGCGCGGGGCCGACGACTACATTGCCAAGACCTGCCCTCCGCGCGAGTTGCTCGCGCGTCTCCGCGCCGTGCTCCGGCGGTCCCTCCTGAACGCCGCCCGCCTGCGCCTGGAGCCGCAGCCGCCCATCGTGGTGGGCCCCCTGAGGGTGGACGAGGAGACCCGCACCGCCACGCTCGCAGACCGCGTGCTGCCGTTGACGCCGACCGAGTTCGATCTGCTGGTGTGCCTCGCACGCGACTGCAACCGGGTGAAGTCGCGCGAGGAACTCCTGCTCGACGTGGCGGACCGGAACTTCGAGGCCTTCGATCGGTCGATCGACATGCACATCTCGTCGCTCCGCAAGAAGCTGGGCGACGACCCGCGCGCCGCCCGGTGGATCGTCACGGTGCGGGCGGCCGGCTACCTCCTGCACCAGCCCGCCGAGGAGCCGCCGTGCTGAGATCGAGGACGACGCTCTTCGCCAAGGTGTTGACCCTGGCCTTCCTGAACGTGGGCCTGCTGGCGCTCGTCTTCGCGCTCTTCGCGAGATTCCAGTTCCGCCTCGACACGGGATCGTTCCTGCTGGCGCCGGCGGAGAACCGCATCATGGCGGCCGCCGACACACTGGCGCTCGAGTTGGATCGGTCGCCCGCGGATCGCTGGGACGGCGTCTTGGAGCGGTTCTCGCGCGACAACGGCGTGACGAGCTACCTGCTCGACGACGAGGGCCGCCAGCTGGCCGGGCCTGTGTTGCACGCGCCGCCGGAGGTCGCCGAACGGATCCCGAGGCATCCGGGTCCGCCGGGGCCGCCTTCAGACCGGCCCCGCCCCGCGAGGGAGGAGACCGGTCCGTCGGAGGACCGCCCGCGCAGTGGCGGCGAGCCGCCCCTGTTCTTGGTTTCCACGTTCAACCCCTCCGCCTATTGGGCGGGTGTCCGGATCCCTCTGCGTCGGACCCGCGTGGAGGAGCCGAAGCCGGGAACGCTGCTCCTGACGACGTCGTCACTGCTCGGTGCACCGCTCTTCTTCGACGAGCGGCCCTGGCTCGCGGCCATGCTCACAGTCGGCCTCGTGTCGCTGGTCTGTTGGCTGCCGTTCATCCGCGGCATGACGCGATCGATCTCGCAACTGACGCACGCAGCCGGGCAGATCGCCGAGGGCCGCTTCGAGATCCAGATCGCGGAGGGACGTCGGGACGAACTCGGCCAGCTGGCCGAGACGATCAACCGCATGGCGTCGCGCCTGGCGGGTTTCGTCACCGGCCAGAAACAGTTTCTGGGCGGGATCGCGCACGAGCTCTGCACGCCGATCGCGACCATTCAGTTCGGCCTCGGCAACCTCGAGCGGCGGATTGCCGAGGATCAGCGCGATCGCGTGACCGACATAGAGGACGAAGTCCAGCACATGTCGGCGCTGGTGAATGAGCTGCTGTCGTTCTCGAGAGCCGGGATGGCGGGCGTGGAGGTCAAGCTGGCGACGGTGAACCTTGCCGCAACCGTCGCCCGCGCAATCGAGCGCGAGGGCGCGAACGCGTCCTCGGTCGAGACGTCGGTCGATGGCGGGCTGAATGTGGTGGCCGAGCCTGAATACCTGTTCCGAGCCGTCTCGAACCTGATCCGCAACGCCGTGCGCTACGCCGGCACGGGTGGTCCGATCCGCATCTCGGCGTACGCCGAGTCCGGGGTCGTGCGCCTCACGGTCGCGGACGAGGGCCCGGGGATTCCGGCCGACATGTTGGACGAGGTCTTCACACCGTTCTTCAGGGCGGATCCCTCGAGGAACCCCGAGACCGGCGGCGTGGGGCTGGGCCTGTCGATCGTCAAGACCTGCGTCGAGGCCTGTGGTGGGACGGTCCGCTGCCGCAACCGGCGCCCTTCCGGGCTCGAGGTCGTGCTCGAGTTGCGCAATGCGGACCCGGTCAGAATCCTCGCCCCGCCGCGGCAAACCGGTCAATTCCTGAGCCGACGCGCCAACCATCGGCCGCGCCCGGCGCCCAGGCCAGGGTGGCCCCTTCCCGCCACCTGCGCGGTCTGGCGCGCGCCAGCCCGTCTTTCCACCCCGTCCCGTCGGGCCCCGCGCAGGACCGAGTGTGGCCCGGGCCCTCGACATCTGACGCGGCCAGGCGCGCGCCCGGTTGTGGCAGCGTGCCATTCGCTGGCCGGCGGGTAATTGTCAGCAAAGCGTAAAAGAACCGGGGTCTCCGATCCCGCAATGCTACAAGGAACGTGCGGGGACGACGGTGCCCAACACCATGACTGTGGACGCGGAGCGCCCCGCGGGAAGCGAGAAGCCAGTTATGAAGGCGATCTGCGTGGCGAGACGCGGTTTGGTGGTCGGCGGAACGGTGGCCGTCCTGGTCGTGCTAGGAATGGGGGCATGGTGCCCGGTCGCCCTCGCGCAGACGCCGCCGCAAGGCGTCTACGACATGACCCTGACGCTGTCCGATCTCGCCCAGCAGACGACCCTCGCCTTCGACGGCCTGGCGCTGATGACGGGGAACGTGGATGCCCAGTCCTTCTTCCCGCCCGGCAAGGTGGCCGACTATACCGGCTTCCAGTACCTGCGCGACAACGACCCGGACAACATGGGGCACAACACCAGCTTCCTGACGCGGATTGCCAACGATGTCATCTCGATCCTCACCGACGGCCAGTTCGCACAGCTGAAGGCGCTCGCCGCCACCCAGGCGGCCGAGGTGAATCTCTACGGCTACAAGCGCTACCCGCTGATGCAGGCCTTCCGCCGGCTCGCGGACGGAAACCTGCCCGCCGGCGCGACCGGCCTCGGTCTGGAGGCCGTCACGCACGCCTCGCACGACCTGTACCTCATTGACGGGCAGATCGCCTTCGAGCGGGCCCTGCTCTACGCGACCATTTACCGGTCGATGACCTCGACCCAAACGGCCTACCTGGACGCCATGAAAGGCAGGGGCTTCAACTCGTGGCCGGATGTGCCCGACGCCCAGATCGCGCCGAGGATGGCCAGCCTGCCGCAAGGCACGGCCACGCTGGTGATGACCTACGCGAGCGACCTCTTCAGCTGGTACGCCGGTTCACTCGATGCGGACGTCTACTTCTGTCCCGAGCGGCACGGCACCTACTACGGGGGCTTCTACATCAAGGACGCTCCGGCCGTCGGGCACGAGGGCTACAGCATCTCGGAGCAACTCACGAACACGGCCGGATCGGCGCTCAGTGACAGCTCGCTCGGGTACGCCACTCCGGACCAGGCCGCATGGATGACGAGCCTGGTCGCCGCGCAGCGGGACAACCTCTATGCGGGCGCCACCAACATCGTGTCCATCCGAACCCAGATCGCCACCTTGTTGCGCAGTCTCCTCGTGTCCACCACGTCGAGCGAGGCCATCCGGACGCAGGTCCTCGACCTCTCGGGCACCTACGGCGAGCTGGACGGTGAGGACAACTACCTTTACGCGACGGTGTTCGCGAAGGTGTGGGGCACGATGACCAGCAGCCAGAAGGCTCGACTCACCGCGCTGCGACAGTCCCTCCTCTCCGGCACCTACGCCGACGGCACCCCCTACGATTACTCGGTGTGCACGACCCCCTTCCTGTACTCGGACCCGATTCCCGACGTCGCCGTTCTCCAGCCGTACCTCGCCGACACGGACTCATTGTTTGCCGCGGATGCGCCGCTCATCATGTCGTTCACGGCAACCCCGCGCGCGATCGCCGCCGGACGCGTCTCGACACTGACCTGGCACGTCGTCGGAGCCGCCCGGATCACCATTGACAACGGTGTCGGGGACGTATCGGGCGCCACGACGGCAGCGGTGTCTCCTGCCGATACCACCCGGTACATGCTGACCGCGTCCAACGCGGCAGGGAGCGTGTCAGCGCAGACGGTGGTCGACGTGGCCGCTTGCAAGCTGGTCTCCGCGCCGTCCCGGATCGCGGTCGAGGCCAACGAATCGGCGACCGCGACGATCAGCTGCGGTGCGGGCGCCTTCGCCGTCCCAGCATCCCTGGCCGTGCACGGCGCGCCGCCGGGCGTGACCGCGTCGGTCACGCCGGTCGGGGCCGGGGCGGGACGGGCACTGCTGACCGTTACCGCCGCCGGCGCTGCGCCGGGCACCTACATGCTGACCCTGAGCGCTGGCGCCGCCTCGTCAACCGTGTCGGTGAGCCTCCCCCTGGTCGTCAACCCGGTCCGGACCATCACGTTGACCCTCAGCCTCGGCTCTCGCGACGTCAACCTGGCTCCCGGCGGTGCAGCCCAGGTCGCGGCGACCGCGGTGGTTGCAGGACCATCCGCGTCGGCCGTCGTGTTTTCCTGCTCCGGTGCGGCGCGCGGGCTGACTGTGGCGTTCTCACCGTCTGCGGGCGCCGCGACCACGGTGACCGTCCGCGCCGTGGCGGCCATGCCGGCCGGCACCTACAAGGTGACGATTCGGGCAGCAGCCGGCGGGCAGACCGCGACCCAGGCCCTGGTGGTTACCGTACAGCCGGGCTCGGCCGCTTCGTAGGCGGTGGGTCGGGTGCGAGGTTCCCTTCACGGATCGGGGCTGACCCGCCGCGACCGTGGGGGCGCGGGCGACGAGTGGGGCGCGGCGATCCGTCGCCCTCCCGTGCGGAGGTCAGTCCACCCGACCCCAGATGTCGCCGACCGTGAACCCTTCGGGGAACGGATCCTCCGCGTCCACCACATACTGCGCCAATCCGGTGATCCACGCCCGTCCCGTAATCGTGGGCACGACGGCCTTGTACGGACCCACGTGGGTTTCCTCGACCAGGCGGCCGGTGAAGATCGTGCCCAGGATGCCTTCGTGGCGGAAGTCCTGGTTGAGCGGAAGCTGACCCTTCGCGTGGAGCGCGGCCATCTTGGCGCACGTGCCCGTTCCGCAGGGCGAGCGGTCGATGGCCCCGGTCCACGACGCCGGTGTGGCCCAGTCGAGCTTGCCGGTCGAGACAATCACGGCGTTCTTTCGATGCGCCCCTTCTGCGCGCGGCGGACCCGAGAGCTGGGCGATCGTCACGCCGGCGAATTCCGGGTTTTCGGGGTGGACGACCGGCAATTGCTCCTGGGTGGCCGCCTTGATCATCTCCCCGATGCGGACAATATCCCGCCCTTCGTTGGGCGTGAGGGCGAGGCCGAACGGCGCCGCGTCGGCGATGACGTAGAACATGCCGCCCCAGGCGACGTCGACCAGCACCGTGCCCAGGTGCGGCACTTCGACTGGCCGGTCCAGGTGCACGGCGAAGGCGGGGACGTTGCGGAACGTGACGGCAGTGACCTTGCCGTTCGCGCAGTCGGCGCGCACGGCCACAAGGCCGGCCGGCGACTCGAGGACCAGATCGGTGACCGGTTCCCGCATGGGCACCATTCCGGTTTCGAGCAGCGTGGTTGCCACACAGATCGTGTTCGTACCCGACATGACCGGGTACTCGACCTGTTCCATGATGACGAACCCGGCGTCCGCCTCGGGCCGGGTCGGGGGGAGGATCAGGTTACAGTTGGCCGCCGGGAACCCGCGCGGCTCGCGGAGCATCCGCTTGCGCAGGCCGTCCTGGTGCTGCTCGAGGTACTTCATCTTCTCGAACATCGTTCGGCCCGGCACATCGCGGACGCCCCCGGTAATGACGCGGCCCGGTTCGCCGCAGGCGTGCAGGTCAACGGCGGAGATCACGTTCGACAGTCGCATCGGCGCTCCTCGGAAGTGAGAGGTTGGGTCTCGGCGGCCGCGCCACGGCGGCGCGTGCAGACCGGACGCACTCAGGGTATAACATCCAGACGGCTTTCCGGGCGGGAGTCTTCACGGACGCCTTCATGCCGAGACGCTGGCCGCTCGCTCTGCTGTGGGTGCTGACTGTCGCCGTGGCAGCCGCGACGGTCGGCTGCGCCTCGAAACGCGCCGCCCGCCCCATCTCGCTGGTTCCCTCCGCGCCGCTGCCGGTGATGGGGGCGTCGCGGCTGGCACCGGCGCGGCTTGCGGCCTGGTTCGAGGAACGACAGCCCCAGCCGTCTGGCGTCTATGCCGCCACCGTGCCCATCGACCGGCTGGCCCAGGTCCTACGTCGAGGAGGGCGCGGCGGAAGGCGTGGCCGGCGACGTGGCCTTCGTCCAGGGGATCGTCGAAACCGGGTGGTTCCACTTCAGCACCCTGGTGCCGGGCCGGCTGAATAACTTCGCCGGCCTGGGCGCGACCGACACCAACCCGAGGCCGCTCGCCTTTCCCGACGCACGCACCGGCGTGCGCGCGCAGATCCAGCACCTGCGCGCCTACGCGGACGCCACGGCCCGCGTCTGCGCGCAACCACCCCTGCACCACCCGTGCGTCGACCCCCGGTACGGCCTGGTCGAACCGAAGGGGAGAGCGCCCGTCTGGAACCTGATGGGCAACGGCAACTGGGCGACCTCGCCGACCTACGCCGCCACGATCCTTCGCCTGTACGCGGAGGCCTGCGCGTTTCCTTCCTCCAGCAGAGGGTCCGATGACGATTCGCTTCCTACAGACCGGCGGCACGATTGACAAGGACTACCCCCGGACGACCGGCGGGTACGCGTTCGAGATTGGAGACGCGGCAGCGGCACGGGTGCTCGGGCGGGTGGATCCCTCGTTCGACTACGACGTGGTCACGGTGGCGCGCAAGGACAGCCTCGACCTGACCGACGAGGACCGCCATCGCCTCCGGGAGGCCTGCTCCGCGTCGCCCTTCGACCGCCTCGTCATCACCCACGGCACCGATACGATGATCCAGTCGGCAGCCGTGCTGAGCGAGGTAGCGGGCAAGGTCATCGTCCTGACCGGCGCCATGCGTCCCGAGCGCTTTTCGGACTCGGACGCCGCATTCAACTTGGGCGTCGCGGTCGGGGCTGCGCAAACCCTCCCGCCGGGGGTCTACCTCGCCATGCACGGACGGGTCCTGCCCTGGCACGGTGTGGAGCGCAGTGCCCGTGGGCAGTTCGTGGAGCGGGGGCCCGAGCCGACCAGTCCCTGCCCGGCGTCGGGCGCCTGACGGCATCGGGAAAGGCCCAGTCTGGACGCTCGGGGCGGTCGCTATAATCGGAGAGTGACCAAGACCCGCCTCGAGGCGTTCAGCGACGGCGTGATCGCGATCCTGATCACGATCATGGTGCTCGACCTCAAGGTACCGCGCGGCACCGATCTGGCGGCGCTTCGGCCCGTCGTGCCTACGTTTCTGACCTACGTCCTGAGCTTCGTCTATCTGGGCATCTACTGGAACAACCACCACCACTTGCTCCACGCGACGCAGCGGATCAACGGCCGCGTGCTCTGGGCGAACCTCCACCTGCTGTTCTGGCTGTCGCTGGTGCCGTTCGTGACCGGCTGGATGGGAGAGAATCCCTTCCGGGCGTGGCCGACCGCGGTCTACGGGGCCGTGATGCTGCTGGCGGCCGCGGCGTTCGTGATTCTGCAGACGAGCATCATTGCTCAGCAGGGACCCGCCTCGACGCTCGCCGCGGCCGTCGGCCGGGACCTGAAGGGGAAGCTGTCCCTCGCGCTCTACCTGCTCGCCGTCCCGCTCGCCTTCATCGAGCGGGGCGTGTCCGACGTCATCTTCGTCGCGGTGGCGCTCATCTGGCTGGTGCCCGACTCCCGCATCGAGTCGCGCCTGAAGGACGAAAACTCGGACCCCCTCACGCCAGGCCGGCCCGTTTGGCCACCTCAGTGATGTCGTAGGCACGCGAACGCGGCGCGCGCAGACAGAGGCGGTTGGCCTCCGCGTCGCCGACGAACCGCTCGGCCTCCGGGTCCCAGGTCAACGTCCGGCCCAGCTTCATCCCGATCCATGCGGCGGCGCACGCCTCGAGGCTGCGAGCGCCCTGGTCGACGGGTGCAATCGGGTCCCGGCGCGAGGCGACGGCTTCCAGCCAGTTGAGATAGTGGTCGTCGCTCGGCGCCCAGCGCGTGTCCCCGGGCCCGAACGGGGCCTCCAGGATGCGCGGATCGCTGGCGTCGAGCGCCTTGGCAGGGTCGCCGGCGTTTGCACCGGTCGGGTCGGTCGAGGTGACCCGCTCGGCGCCCCTCGCGCAGAAGACCCACCCCTCGGTGCCCTCGAACCGGACACCGTTCGGGTAGGTGTCGTCCATCACGAGGTGCACGCCGTTCGGGTACTCCATCTCCACGTGGTAGGTCCGGTGCACCGTCCAGACATCACCGGTCATGAAGGTCGCTCGGGCGGAGATCGACCGCGGACCGCCGAGTTCCATCCCGATGCCCCAGTGCGCGATGTCGATGTGGTGGGCCCCCCAGTTGGTGATCATTCCGAGGCCGAAGTCCTCGGTCGTGATCCAACCCGGTCGCCCGTAGTCCTTCTGCGGGTGGACCCGGTCCTCCATGTAGGGCTGCTCGGGAGCCGGCCCGAGCCAGGTGGTGTAGTCGAGGGTGGAAGGGACCGTCTCGGGGCGGGGCGCCTGGTGCTTGGGCTCGTCCTGGCCGATCCCGATGCGCACGACCTGAACCCGGCCGATGCGCCCGTTGCGGACCGCCTCGGTCGCTCTCCGGAAGGTGGTCCAGGGTCTCGAGGAGCGCTGCTGGCTGCCGGTCTGGAGGATGCGCCGCTTTGCGCGCACGGCGCGCCGCAGCAGGATGGCCTCCGAGATGCCGTAGGTGAGCGGCTTCTGGACGTAGAGGTCCTTGCCGGAGAGCACCGCTTCGATTGCGACCAGCGCGTGCCAATGGTCGGGGACGGTGACGATGACGGCGTCAATGTCGGCGCGGGCGAGGACCTCGCGGAAGTCGCGGTACGCCCCGACTTCCACGACGCGCTCACCCTGATTGCGGTAGAACTGCTCGACCGTCGACCGCGCCGCCTCGAGCCGCTTGAGGTCGAGATCGCACACGGCCACGAGACGACACAGCGGGTGGGCCATGGTGCCGCGCATGTCCTCCAAGCCCATGCGCCCGCAGCCGATCTGGGCCACGGCGATCCGGCGGCTCGGGGGCACGCCGGTGCCGAAGAGGTAGCTGCGCGGGACGAACGCGGGGCAGGCCAGACCGGCCGATCCGGCGACCGACGCCTGCAGGAACTGGCGGCGCGAGAGCTTCCCCATGTCACCCCCTCGTCAGATGGGGCCTTGACCGGGCAGCCGGCGCGCGAGGTTCCCGCGGAGGAACGCGCCGGACGTGCCCGATCCTCGGGTCAGAACTGGTTCCACAGATACTGGTTCGTCACCTCGTGGTGGAACTGCACTTCGGCCGTCTTGATGAGCGACCCGAGCGCCCTGGGACAGCGGTCGGCTTGGGCACGCTTCACGTCGGCAAACTTCTGGCGGACCTGTTCGCCGAGCACGTTGGCCATGAACGGGCTCGACGCGAACGAGTCGATCGCGTCGTAGATGTTGTCCGGCAGGAAACGCGTCGCGCTTCGCACGCCGCCGTGAATGCCCTCGGGCAGCGGACCCTCGAGGCCAGCCCGCAGCAGGACGTAGATGGCGAGGTACGGGTTCGCGTCGGGGGCGATCGACCGCACCTCGATGCGGGCGGACTTCTCGTTGCCGAGCGGGATCCGGATCATCGCGCCCCGGTCGATGGCCGACGCCTTGATCTGGTTCGGTGCCTCGAAATGCGGGTCCAACCGGCGGTAGGCGTTCACGCTCGAGTTGAGGACGAGACAGATTCTCAGGGGCGAGCGTCAGGATCCGGTCCACGACGTTCCAGCCCGCGGTGGACAGGTGGTCCTCGCCGTGCGCGTCCCAGAAGAGGTTGCCCCCGCTGCGGGTGAGCGACAGGTTGGTGTGCATGCCGCTGCCGTTCACGCCGGTCACCGGCTTGGGGAGGAAGCACGCGGACAGGTCCATCATCTGGGCCACCTGCCGGCAGATGAGCTTGTAGAGCTGCACCTGGTCGGCGGCCACGCACGCCTCGGTGTACGCGTAGTTCATCTCGAACTGCGAGGGCGCGACCTCGGGGTGGTCCTTCTCGTTGGCGAACCCGAGGGCGCGCTGGACTTCAGCCGCGCAGTCGATGAACCGCCGCAGGGTGTCGCCGGGCAGCGAGTGGTAGTACCCGCCGGTCGAGATGAACTCGAACTGGCCCGCCACCGGGTACTGGCGTTCCGCGTCGCGCCCCTTGAAGAGGAATCCCTCGATCTCGTTCGACGCGTGTGCGATCGTGCCGTCGCGCGTGAAGAGGGCGTCGCCGAGCGCCTTCAACCGGCTGCGCATGTCGGCGTGATAGGGCGTTCCGTCGCGCTCCTCGACCTGCCCGAAGACCAGGACCTTGCCCGGGCCGAACACGTCGGCCGGCAGCCAGTAGAACGAGGCCCAGTCGATCGTCAGCCGCAGGTCCGACTCGGCTTGCTGCGAGAACCCGCGCACCGACGACCCGTCGAACGTGAGGTTGTCGGCGGCCGACAGCAGGAACTTCTTGTCGTAGTCGAGCATGTGGAAGCGGCCTTCCAAGTCGGTGAAGCACACGGTCACCGCCTTGATGCGCCGTTCGTCGACTAGGTACTTGCGGCGCTCCTCGCGAACCTGGTCGATCGGCACGCGGGCCAGACGCTGGCGTTTGGACTCGAGGTTCATCTGCTCGAGCCCTTCGTACGGTATCTCCAGGAAGTCGCGAAGCGGCGTTCGATCCATAGCGGTTCTTTGCCTTTCTGCGTGTTCGCCCACAACCGAGTTGCCGGTCGGCCGGTGGGACGCCCTTGTCCTGATTGATCGATTATGGCCGGGTTCCGCCCGGGCGTCACGGGCATAATCGCCGGGCGGCGGCCCCCGGCCATCATCGCCGTTGATGGGCGGATGCCCGTTGGGCGCCCGACGCTTTCCACGACGGTCGCGGCGGGGATTCCTCTTGACATCGTTGATCGGTGGCGGAGAATCGGCGCGTTGCGGGTGGCGGCGCCGTGACAGGCGTCCGGCACGACGCGTGTGCCGAGGCGCAGCGAATCCCGGTCGAGCAGGAGAAGACCGGGGCGGAGAAGGACACCTATCTGGACTCCGGCGCCTGGGGGTACGCGGCAGTAAAACGACTCCAGACTCCGGTCTGCCCCCCGTTCGGAGCGGGAGATTGCCGCCACGGTCGCCGACACGCCCCGCGGGCTCGTCTCGGCGCGGACGGCGGCGGGTCTGGTGCGAAGCCAGGTATCGGGTCGTGGCGTCCAGACGTTGCTGGCAGTGGCCCGACGGCCGTAGCGCAGGAGCGACGTCGGTGCTCCGGGCACGCGTCCGGCAGCCCGCGGGAGAGGTGTCCGGCCGAGATTGGTCGTTCCGATTCGTCTAGAAGTACACCACCACACCGACGGCTGTACGGGGGGCGGTCGTTCGAGTCAGCGAGTCCGTCCTGGTCGCGCCGGACGTGTAGACGGTGTCGGCGTGGGTGTAGGCATAGCCCACCTCCCCGAACACCGCAAAATGCCGCCCGAGCGCGTACTGGGCTCCGAACGAGAGCGAGAGGGAGTAGGTCGTATTGGTGCTGTCGGACACGGCGCCGCCCCCGGTGCTGGTCGTCGATCGTGACCAGGCCCCGCGCGGGCTCACGTAGGGGCGCAGGCCTTCTGAAGGTCGCGTCGCGTAGATCAGCACACCGACAGCAACGCCGACGGTCCAGCCGTCGACGTTCGACGCGAGCGTCTGGCCGGTGGAGGTGGCATCGCCGGAGCTCGTGCCGAAGGTGAGCTCCGGCCGAACTGCCCACCAGTCGGACACGTGCCAGACGAGGTCGACCGACGCGGGGTAGCCCATCGCCACGCCGACCTGCCCTTTGGTTTGGGCGGAGGCGGGGGCGGCCGCCAGGGCCGCTCCCGCCAGGAGGATCCACGCGAGTCGGTATCGCCGCATCGCCCCGTCCTATCGTCCGGACAGCATCTCGAGCGCCACGCCCGTCATCAGCCGGACTCCGAGCGGCAGCACGCGCTCGTCGATGTCGAACCGCGCGTTGTGGTGGGGATGCGGATGTCCGTCGCCCATGCCGAGGAAGGCGAACGCCCCCGGGACCCGCTGCAGGTAGTAGGCGAAGTCCTCGCCGCCCATGCTCGGGGCGACGGTCTTCACGGCCTCCTCGCCCAGCATCCGTCGGGCGACCTCGGTGACCAGGTCCACGGACGCCGGGTCGTTGACGACGGGCGGATACCCGTCCACGTAGCGCAAGTCGGCCGTCGCGCCGTGCGCGAGGCAGGTGGCCTCGGCCACTTCGCGCAGGCGTCGCTTCACGGTGTGCTGCGCGGCAGAATCCAGCGTGCGGACCGTCCCGGTCAGCGTCACGCTGTCCGGGATGATGTTGTCGACCCGGCCCCCGTGCACCATCGTGAAGGAGACGACCGCCGACTGGAGCGGGTCGACCGACCGGCTCACGATCGACTGCGCCGCGACGACGAGGTGGGCCGCCACGAGCACCGGGTCGACGGTGGCCTGGGGCATGGCCGCGTGCCCACCGCGACCGGTGACCGTGATCTCGAAGATGTCGGCCTGCGCCATGAACGGGCCCGGCCGGATCCCGACGATGCCCGTGGGCAATGGCTGCCAGAGGTGCAGACCGAAGATGCGATCGACGTGTTCGAGCGCGCCCTCGGCGATCATACGCGGGGCCCCGCCCGGATGCTTCTCTTCCGACGGCTGGAAGAGGAACACGACCGTGCCGGGCAGCGCCGTGCGGCGCGACGCGAGGATGTTCGCGGTGCCCATGAGAATCGCCATGTGCCCGTCGTGGCCGCAGGCGTGCATCGTGCCTGGCTCCTCGGACCGGTAATCGTGGTTGCTCTCCTCGGTCACAGGCAGGGCGTCCATGTCGGCCCGGAGCGCCACCGTGCGGCCGGCACTCCCGCCCCGCAGCACGCCCCGGAGTCCGGTGCCGCCGCAGGGCCGGACCTCGATGCCGCACTGCTCGAGAAATGCCCGGACCACGGCCGACGTCCGTCGCTCCTCGAAGCCGAGTTCAGGGTGTCGGTGAAAGTCCCGTCGCCACTCGACCAGCCTGTCCGTCAACGCCGCGATGTCACCATCGATGTGTTCGATCATGCCGTTCTCCCCTCGACCGCCGGTACGCGCGTGCGTGCGCGCCGGGCGACGACGACGCCCGCCAACACCGTGAGGGCGGTGTTCACGACCAATCCCGCGAACCCCGCGTTCATGCCGAGAATCGGGTCATGGTTCGTCCAAATCAGCCCCACCACGACGACCTCGCCCGCGACCAGGCCGATGGCCACCGGGCCCGCCGTTAGCCCCGCCGCGAGCAGCCCCAGCGCGATTCCGGGAAAGAACTGCGAGATGCCGTCGTAGCCGAAGATGAGCAGGTTGACCAGCTCGTGGGGGGACCAGAGCGCCAGGATCAGTGCGGTCACGGCCACGCCCAGCATCATGCCCCGCGACACGCGCATCAGGTGCGCGCCGTCAGGGCGCCCGCCGCGCAGGGGCGCGTACAGGTTCTTCGCCATCAGCGTCGACGCGGAGAGCAGCAGGATCGACGCCGGGACCATCGCCGTGACGGCACCCGCACCGCCCACGAACCCGGCAAACCACGCCGGGTAGCTGCTCAGCACGAGCCGGAGCAGCGCCGTGTCCGGGTTCGTCAGCCCCGGCAGCACGAGCAGCGCCGTGAAGCCGACGAAGAACACGAGGAGGATCGGCAGCTGGTAGAGGGGCATGAGGACCGCGTTCCGCCGGATCGTCCGCTCGTCTCTGGCCGAGAAGGTGGACGCGAACATGTGCGGCCAGCAGTAGAACCCGGCCCCCGTCAGCGCGATCGTGCTCATCACCCACCCGGTCCCCATCGTCGTGGTGCTGCCGGGGAACGTCAGGTGGGACGGGTGGAGGCGGACCAGTTCGTGGAGCATCGGCCCGACGCCCCCGAAGTACATCGTCGGCAGGCCGATGCCGATGACTCCGACGGCCACCACCATCGTGACGTCCTTGATGATGGCTACCCGCGCGATGCCGCCCAAGCCACTGGTGTAGACGAAAACGCACGTCAGCGCGAACGCCGCCACGATGGCGGCGTGGGCCGGAACGGCGCCCCCGCTGGCCGTCTCCACGATCAAGCCGAGGCCGGTGAGCTGGAGCTGGAGGTAGGGCACCATCGAAACGACGGCCACTACCGCGACCAGCCCGGCGAGCGCGGTGCTCCCGTACCGCGCGAGAAAGAAGTCGGGCTGCGTGTGGAGGCCGTGCCGCTTCGCCAGCCGCCAGACCGGCGGGATCAGGAAGAACGAGAGGATGTAGGCGACGGTCCCGTAGGCCAGGATGTAGAAGGCCGGCGCGCCGCGCGAGTAGGCCCACCCGCTCGCGCCCAGGAACGTGAACGTGGTGTAGATCTCGCCGGCCATCAGCAGCCAGATGAGGACGACGCCGAACCGTCGGCCGCCGACGCTCCACTGCTCGAGATCCATCCGGCTTCGGCCACGGCCCAGCACCCCGACGAGGGCGGACCCGACCACCATGGCCGCGATGACGAGCAGGGCAGGCGTCACCGACCGCACCCGTCGGCGTCTTGGCCTCGACGTGCGAGGAAGTAGGCGGCACAGAGGAAGAGAGGGGTGGCCACCACCCACCCGAGGATCCAGAACAGGAGGAAGGGCAGCCCCGCCACGACCGGCTCCAGCCGGTTCACGAACGGCAGCCCTCCAATCAACGCCGCAATCGGGATCGCGGCGGGGATCATCGCCAGGCCGACCCGCATGGCGCCTCCAGTAAGACCCATACTACCAGAAGCGCGCAGCGCGCCCGCCGACAGCCGATCCCCGCGCGGGCCGCGTCGGCGCGGTATAGAATCGGCCGGCAAGGGGGAGAAAGATGGCGAACCTCGGTCGACACCTCGCGTGCCTCGCCTCGTGCGTCCTGCTCATCCCGGCGGCGGCGGGTACCGCGCCGGGCGGGGCGACGGTGCGCGAGGTGCGGAAGGTCATCCGGACCTATCCGGTACTCGGATCCCAACCCGATCCCCGTTGTCGGGCGCATCTACCCGTACTTCAGGTTCGATGGGTACACGGACCAGGGGGTCGACCGGGAATGGACCGTCGTCGAACTGGAGAACGACTACCTGCGCGTCTCGATCATGCCCGAGGTCGGGGGCAAGATCTGGAGCGCGATCGAGAAATCGACCGGGCGGTCGTTCATCTACGACAACCACGTCGTCAAGTTCCGGGACATCGCGCTTCGGGGCCCGTGGACGAGCGGGGGCATCGAGCCGAACTACGGGATCATTGGTCACACCCCGAACTGCGCGACGCCGGTGGACTACCTGACCCGGGTCGACCCGGACGGCACGGCCGTGGTCGTGATCGGCGTGCTCGACCTGCTCACGCGCACCACCTGGCGGCTCGAAGTCGCGCTGCCGCCGGACAAGGCGTATTTCACGACGCGGTCGTTCTGGTACAACGCGACGCCGCTCGAACAGCCCTACTACTCGTGGATGAACGCCGGCATCAAGGCCGCCGGCAACCTCGAATTGATCTACCCGGGGACCGTCTACCTGGGGCACGCCGGGGAGGTGGCCTCCTGGCCGATCAACCGCGCGAACGGCAAGGACATCGCCTTCTACGAGCAGAACGACTTCGGCTCCTACAAGTCGTACCACGTCTTCGGGCGCCTCTCGGACTTCTTCGGCGCCTACTGGCACGACGACGACTTCGGGATGGGGCGCTACGCGCGACGGGACGACAAGCTGGGCAAGAAGGCCTGGATCTGGGGCCTCTCGCGCCAGGGGATGATCTGGGACACGCTGCTCACCGACCAGGACGGCCAGTACGTCGAGGGTACAGTCCGGACGTCTGTTCAACCAGGCGGCCGAAGCGAGCACGCTGACGCCCTTCAAGCACCGCGGGTTCGACCCCTACGCGGCCGACACCTGGACCGAATACTGGTTCCCGGTGAAGGGTACCGGGGGGTTCGTGCAGGCGAACGACCTCGGGGCGCTCAACGTCCGGACCGAGGCCGGCAAAGTCGACCTCCGCTTCTCGCCGCTCCAGCGGGTGCGCGAGCCGATCGACGTGCTCGACGGTGACCGGGTCGTCTACACCGAGCCACTCGACCTCCAGCCGCTGCAAATCTGGGCCCGGACGCTCGACCTCGCGGTCCCCGCCGACCGCCTCGGCGTGCGCATCGGCGGCGCGCGCTTGGACTACCGGCCCCCCGCAACCGACGTCCTCTCGCGGCCGGTGGAACCGCCGGGCGACTTCGACTGGGACTCGGTGTTCGGGCTGTTCCTGAAGGGGCAGGAGTGGGTGCGGCAGCGGGAGTACGCGCAAGGCGCCGCGTCGTTCGAGGCGTCTCTGCGCAAGGACCCGAACTATCTTCCCGCGCTCGTCGGCCTGGCGTTCGAACGCTACCGCGCGCTCCAGTACCGTGCCGCGTGGGACGTGGCGCGCCGCGCCCTCAGCATCGACACCTACAATCCCGCGGCCAACTACGCGTACGGGCTGGTCGCCGACGTTCTGGGCCGGACCGCCGACGCCATGGACGGGTTCCAGGTCGCAGCCTCGTCACCCGCGTTCCGGGCAGCCGCGTGGAACCGGCTGGCGCGATTGGAGTTCCGGCAAGGCGACCTCCGTAGCGCCGAGGAGTACGCCACCCGCGCCGCACGCTTCGCGCCGCTCGATCTCGAGGCGTACCAGATGCTCTCGGTCGCCTCCCGCGCGCGCGGCGACCGCACCGCCCTCGCCGCGCGGCTCGGGCAGCTCGCCGCCCTCGAATCCGCTCAGCCACTTCGTTCGCGCCGAGCAGTACCTGCTCGGCGGCGACGACATGGCCCGGAAGGCCCTCGTGTCGGGCATCCGCAACGAGATGCCCCACGAGACGCTCATGGAGCTCGGTGTGTGGTACTACGGGCTCGGCCGGATCGACGATGCTCGGCGCCTCTTCGAGCTGGCCGCCCCACACGCCGAGGCGCTCTACTGGGTGGCGTTCCTGCGGAGCCGCCAGCACGATGCCGGCTACCGCGACGCCCTCCGCGCAGCGGACGCGGCCTCGCCGCGCCTCGTGTTCCCCTTCCGCGGGGAGAGCGCGGAGATGCTCGACTGGGCCGCGCGGGAGTCGGGGAGCTGGCGCCCGCGGTACTTCCGCGCGCTGCTCGCCTGGAGCCGCGGCGATCTGGCGAGCGCGCAGGACCTGCTGGTCGCCTGCGGCCAGGCGCCGGACTACGCGCCGTTCTACGCGGCCCGGGCGAAGGCGCTCGAGCATCTCGCGCCGGACCGGGCGCTCGCGGACCTGGCACGCGCGACCGAGCTCGACCCGAAGGAGTGGCGGTTTGGCAAGCTGCTGGCGGAGCGCTACTTGGACGACCGCGCCTTCGACCGGGCCCTCGAGATTGCGCGCCGCTACCGCGAGGCGTCACCCGGCAGCGGGATCCTCGGCCTGCTCTACGCCAAGACCCTCCTCGGTGCCGGTCGCGTGGCTGAAGCCGCCTCCTTCCTCGACGCGCTCCAGCTGCTGCCCTTCGAGGGGTCGACCGAGGGTCGGGTCCTGTACCGCGAGGCCCATCTCATGGTGGCCATCGGAGAGGCGAAGGCGGTCCGCACCGACGCGGCGTTGCGCCAGCTCTCGGCGGCGCGCGAGTGGCCCGAACATCTGGGCGCGGGCAAGCCGTACGCCGCAGACGTGGACGAGCGGCTGGAGGACTTCCTGGAGGCGCAGTGCCTGACACGCGCGGGCCGATCCGCGGACGCGCGGGTCACGCTGGAGCGACTGGCATCGGCGGGCGGGCCAGACCAGGGCGTCGGACGACTCCTGTCTGCGCTGGCGGCGAAGACCCTCGGCCGGTCAGCCGAGGCGGAGCGGACGCTGGCGGCGTGGAGTGCCGCCCAGACAGACCCGCAGGTCCCTTCCTGGGGCCGTCGCGTCTACGCCGGCGAGACACCGGAGTGGCCGGCCGCGGCTCCCGCAACCGAGGAGTACCGCGTGCTGAGCGCCTGGCTCCGGCAGTAGGCCACCAAGGCCAACGGCCAATCCGCGGGGCGCGGGCCGCCCGCGCCCCGCCTCGACCGGCGGGCCGGCCCAGCGCGCCTAGCGCCCCCCAATCTCCTTCATGAGGGCGGCGACCGCCGCTTCGAGTTGCTGGTCGCGGCCCTGGGCGAGCACGGCAGACTCGTTCATCACCTTGATGTCCGGCTCGGTCTGCTGGTTCTCGAGGGTACTTGCCGGTCACGGCGTCCTTGACGCCCGTATGCGGGACGCCCCAGAAGATGCCGTCTGGCAGGACCTCCCAGCCGGAAAACGTGCAGGTGCCGGGCGTCGGCATGCCGACCAGCTTGCCGAGGCCGAGCTGCTTCACCATGTAGGCGTAGCAGTGGCCGTCGCTGTAGTTGGCCTCGTTGGCGAGCGAGATGCTGGGTTTGGTCCAGCGGAAGTTGGGCTCGTAGCCCGAGGCGCGGCGGTCGCTCGTGTAGTCGAAGAATTTCTTGCCGCTGAGGAACATCGCGAGGTCCGCGACCAGGTCGCCACCGCCGTTGAACCGCGTGTCGATGACCACGCCCTTCCGGGTGGCGAACTTGCCCATCACCTCTTCGTAGGCCGACCGATAGGCGCCGTCGTTCATCCCCGGCACGTGGATGTACCCGAGCTGCCCGTGACTCAGGCGGTCGACCTCGTCCTGGTTCCGACGGACCCACCGGGCGTAGAGCAGGCGGCTCTCCTCGGCCGTCGTGATCGGCTTGACCACGATGTCCGAGGCCTTGTCCCCGTCGAGCAGGTGCAGCAGCGTCGGCTTGCCCGCCTTGCGGTTGAGATACTGGGCGAGGTCCCGGTCGGCGGCGACCGGATCGCCGTCGATGGCGTCGATGATGACCCCGGGCCGGACGCCGAGGCCGGCCTTGTCGAGGGGGCCGTTCTTGACGACCTCGGCGACCTTCAGACCCGCGCCCCTGAACGCGGGGTCGTAGAACACCCCGAGGGCGGCGGTCTCGTCGTGGCCGCTGCCTTGCGCGGCGTAGTTCGCGCCGCTGTGGCTGACATTCAGCTCACCGAGCAGCTCGCTGAGCAGCTCCGCGAACTCGTGGTTGTCACCGATGTGCGGCAGGTACTTCTCGTACACCGCCTTCAAGCCGTCCCAGTCGGCGCCGTGATAGCCGGCCGTGTAGAACGACTCCTTGACCGTGCGCCACACGTGGTCGAACGACGCCCGGCGCTCGGCCCCTTCATCGAGCACCATCTCGCCGTTGACGCTCACGGCCTCGCGCTTGGCGGCTATCGGGTCGATCTTGGAGAGCGCGCCGTCGGCGAGCAGGAAGAGGGTCTTCTGGTCCTTGTCCCAGGCCAGGCGGCCGCCGTTGCAGTCGAGCGGGACGAGCAGCTTGGTTTCCTTGGTCCGAAGGTTCGTGGACCACAGGTTCATGCCCTTCTCGAACCGCGCCAGGTAGTACAGCGTCTCACCGTCCTTGCTGACCAGGGCGTCGCCGAGGACCGAGGAGTGCACGGTCAGCCGGGCCTTTCGGGTCACGATGCCGTCGAGGTCCATCACGACCTCTTCGACCTTCAGTTCGGCGTCCTTTGCCGCCTGGTCCTTCTTGGCGGCGTCCGCCTTCTCCTTGTCCTTCTTCTCCTCGGCCTCCTTGACCAGCGCGAACTCCTCCTTGCTCAGGCGGAACCGGTCCCACGCCTCCTGCGTGAAGAACATCGCGTAGACGTCGGACTGTGCGCCGCCGCTCTGCGCCACCGACTTCATACCGTCCCGGGTGCTGAACCAAATCATCGCCTTGCCGCCGAGGATCCACCGCCCCGGGGAGTCGTCGAAGCCGCTCTGCGTGAGGTTGACGACCGGCCCCTTGCCGTCGGCGCGCACCAGGCCCACCTCGCCGGGGGCGAAGCCCGGCACCGAGAGGTCGAAGAGGAGCCACTTGCCGTCGGGGCTCCACTGGACGTCGTGCGGGCCCTCGCTCAGGTTCTCCTTGGTCAGTAGGACCCGGGTCTGCTTCGTCTCGAGCGCGTAGACCTTCAGCGTCGAGCCGTCCTCCAGGTACGCGATCTCCTTGCCGTCCGGCGAGAACACGGGCTGGGTGTTCTGGTGGGTGTTCTCGACGAGCGGCGCCTCCTTGAGCACGGTCGACGCGTAGAAGTACGGCTCCTCGTCGCGCGTCCGGCGCACCTGGTAAATGGCCCAGCGTCCGCCGCGTTCCGACGCATAGACCAGCGTCTTGCCGTCGGGCGCGAAGCTCACGCCGCTCTCGGGTTCGGGCG
The DNA here is from genome assembly GCA_963701315.1 of uncultured Acidobacteriota bacterium. Lineage (GTDB taxonomy): Bacteria > Acidobacteriota > Vicinamibacteria > Vicinamibacterales > Fen-181 > FEN-299. The sequence continues at coordinate 1,053,087 of OY969603.1, forward strand.
TGTTGGTGACGCGCTTGGTGATGCCGCCGTCGACGGAGGTGACGAAGACCTCTCCCCGGAACGTGAAGGCCACCTCTTTGCCCGACGGCGCCACGGCCATCTCGCGGATGTTCCCGGCGACCGGGAGCACCCGCTGGCGGTTGGCGCGCGCGTCGATCGCAATCGCAATCGGGACCTTCTGCGCCTGGCCGCCGCCCTTGAGCGTGTAGATGTCGCCGTCGTAGCCGAAGCACAGCGTGCCCGTCGCCGACGTACTGAGGAACCGGACGGGGAGTTTCTTGAAGAAGGTGATCTGCTGCGACGCCCCGCCTTGCAGGCTCATCTTGTGCACGTTGAACGACCCGGACTCCTCGCTGAGGTAGTAGAAGGCCTTCTCATCCGGGGCGAACACGGGGTTGCGATCCTCCCCGGGGAAGGTGGTGAGCTTGCGGTGGGTTCCCGTCTGGGCGTCGTACAGCCAGATGTCCCGCGCGATGGCTGACGTGTGGTGCTTGCGCCAGGCGTTCTCGAAGCCCTTTTGGTCCTGGTAGAGAAGCAGGCGGCCGTCGCGGCTGATGGCGACCGCCTCGGCGGGCGTGGCCAGCACCTGGTCGACGCGCCCGCCGTTCACCCCAACACGGTAGAGCTGGGGCTGGGACGGGGTCGGGAAGCCCCGGCTCACGGCCGTGGTCATGCGCGCTGCGCCGAAGAGGAGGGCCTTGTCGTCGCCCGTGAAGGAGTACGGGTACTCCTGGGCGGAATGGAACGTCACGCGCCGGGCCGGTCCGCCCTCGGCGGGGATCACGAAGACGTCGAAGTTGCCGTACCGGTCGCTCGCAAACGCGATCGACTTCCCGTCGTGGCTCCACACGGCCATGAAGTCGTGGGCGTCGGTCGTCGTCAGGGGCACGGCCGTGCCGCCGGCCGAGGGAACCCGGTAGAGGTTGCCCTTGTAGGTAAAGACGATCGTCTGGCCGTCAGGCGAGATGGCCGGGTAACGCAGCCAGGTCGGGGTGGTCTGGGCCGCCGCCCCCTCGAGGCCGAGCATCACGACACAGAGCGCCGCAAGCAGAGTTCTCATAGTGTTGGCTGGATCGCGGGGGCAGGAGACTCGAACGCAAACCGACCGATTCTAGATGTCGGTGTCCGGAAGGGTCAAGCGCCCGACCGATCGTGCGGTGGCTGGACAGCGCTGCATCGGCCTGTCGGCGCCGGGGCGGCGCCGACGTCCAGCCGGTCTGGCGGGTTCTTCAGGCCTCGGGTGGCTGCGCCTTCACGCGGCGCTTGGACTTGGCTTGGCGAACGGGCGCCGGCGTCGCCGATCGCTGCAGGACGACGAGACTGGTGGCAAAGGTCCGAACGCCGTGCTCATCGAAGTCGATGACCGTGTGGTGGTCGTCAGAACCGGTCACCGTTCCCAATCCGTACTTCGCCTGGGTGACGCGGTCGCCTGTCTTGTAGGTTGCCATGGCGTTCCTCGAAGCTCGGGTTTCTCCTTACTATGATATGCCACTTTCGGTGGCCGGCCCCGTATCTCCGTTGGAGCCACTAGGTCCGGAGGGATCAGTTCCTCCCGTCGCGACGTGCTCGACGGCCTCCGAGGTCCGGCCCGCCACGGCGCTGACGGCCGTGGGGGCCCACGGGCCGAGTGCAGATCACCGGGGCCGACCAACAAGCCGTTTCGGGCCGTGGGGACATTCATGTCGCGGGCGGGAGGGCCCCTCGTGTTTCGGAGATGGGAAGGGGGTGGACGGGCCCCGGCTCTTACCGGCTCGGGGGATTCGCGCGGTCAATCGCACGAGCGCACTGTGCCCGCACGCCGGTTGGGTCGCATTCCGCTTGCCTAGGCGACGCCCCCGTGGTAGAAAGCCCGCCACCGGCCCCTTCCGAGGGCTGCGTGCGCCGGGGGTGCGGTCGTCGGCGCCTTGACCGCGCCCCCTGAACCGGAGAAGAACCACCATGACCAAACGCCTGCGATGGATCGGCCTGGCGACCTGCCTCGCGGTCGCGCTCACCCTCGGCTCGCCCGGCCTGCGGGCCGGCAGTGAGACGATCAACTACACGGACCTCAACAAGATCAAGGCCGAAGGGCTGCAGCACTCGCAAGCCATGGAGCTGTGCAGCTGGCTGAGCGACGTCCACGGCCCGCGGCTGACCGGATCGCCCACGCTCCAGGGGGCTGCCGAGTGGGCGGCGGCCAAGCTGAAGGAGTGGGGCCTGGTGAACGTGCGGATCGAGCCGTGGGCGAACCGCAACGGTTTCGACCGCGGGTGGAGCAACGACAAGTTCTACCTGCAAGTGACCGCTCCGGAACACTACCCGGTGCCCGGCACACCCACCGCGTGGACGCCGGGGACCAACGGTCTGGTCAGCGCCGAGGCCGTGCTGATGACTGCCACGAAGGAGGCAGAGCTGGCCGACTACAAGGGCAAGGTCAAGGGCAAGTGGGTGCTGCTGGGCCCCGCGCCCGATGTGAGTGCCCTCTGGGAGGCGTCGGCGAAGCGCTACACGAGGGAGGACCTGGAGGCCATGGAACTGCTGCCGCCGCCCGGGGGGCCCCGCGGTGGCATGTTCCCGGATCGCGCCTTCGCGACCGCCCGCGCCGACTTCCTGAGGGTCGAGGGTGCGCTGGGCACGCTCAGCACCAACCCGAGGGGTCACGGCCTCTACACGATCGGCGGCAATCGCGCCGCCGACCCGGCGACCACGCTGCCCGCGGTGGTGGTGGCGGCCGAGCACTACGGCCGGATCGCCAGGACGCTGGCGAAGAAGATCCCCGTCACCATCGAGGCCGATATCAAGAACACCTACTACCCGACTCCCACTGTGGCCAACGTGATCGGCGAGATCCCCGGCACCGACAAGGCCGACGAGATCGTGATGGTCGGGGGGCACCTCGATTCCTGGCACGCCGCGACCGGCGCGGCCGACAACGGCGTGGGCGCTGCGGCCATGATGGAGACCGTGCGGATCCTCAAGGCCACGGGCGTGAAGCTGCGGCGCACGGTGCGAATCGGACTGTGGGAAGGGGAGGAGCAGGGCCTGATCGGATCGCGCGAGTACGTGGCGGCCCACCTGGCCACGCGCAAGGCGGTGCCGCCCCCGGCTGGGACGCCGGCCCCGCCCGAGGGCCAGCGGGGGGGCTTCCTCGGACCCCAGGGCCCGATCGAACCCAAGCCGGAGTACGACAAGTTCTCCGTCTACTTCAACATCGACAACGGCACGGGCGCCCTCCACGGGCTCTACCTGCAAGGCAACGACGCCGTGGCCCCGATCTTCCGCGAGTGGTTGGAACCGTTCCGTAGTCTCGGCATGACGACCCTGACCTTCCGCAACACCGGCGGGACGGACCACCAGTCGTTCGACGCCGTCGGGCTACCCGGCTTCCAGTACATCCAAGACACGATCGAGTACGACACGGTGGCGCACCACACGAACCTGGACGCATACGAGCGGCTCCAGCCGGACGACGTGGTCAAGATGGCGACCATCTCGGCCGGGTTCACCTACCTGGCCGCCAACCGGGACGAGAAACTGCCGCGCAAGCCGCCGACGCCCGCCGCCGACGGCGGCCGGCGCGGTGGCCAGTAACGAGCGGGTGTCGGCTGACTCCGGGGCGGAGCCGTCGTCGTGGCGGCTCCGCCTGCCCCACCCGTCCCTGTCCTGATGCGGTGAGCGTCTCTATCGGCCCGGGGCAGGCCGCTTCAGGGCCTCGTAGCGTTTCAGCAGCGCGCGGACGGTGTCGAGGTAGTGGGGATCCCACGAGATGACCCTGTCCATCCGCAGGATGATGAAGGTCTGCCGGAAGTGCGGATCCTGGTGCATCGTGATGGCCTTGGCCAACCATCGGGCGCGCAACTCTGGGTCCATCGTCCGGCTCACGCAGATCACGGACGCCAGCAGCCGCGGCGAGCGGGCGATGACGGCCAGCGTACGTTTTACCTGCGGGTTCAGATCGGCCGCGGTATCGAAGGCGGACGCGGGAACCAGCGTCGCGTCAACCTGGCCGAAGAACGCGCCGAGCACTGCCTGAGAAGGCTTCGTGACGATCTGGACCTGCACGGCGTTCTCACCCAGTCCGGCCTCGAGCGCGAGCACGCGCAGCCACAGCTCCTGCGGTGTCTGCCGGGAGGTGCTGAGCACGGCCACGCGCTTGCCGGCGAGCGCCTTCACCGACGAGATGCCGACGGGTGCGACGAGCACGTACTCGGTGCCCGGGCCGTCGCCCGTCACGTGGACGAGCGCCGGGTCGGCTTGGAGGGTCCGTTCGATGGAGAGATACTCCATCGTCGTCAGGACCGCGCAGTCCGCCGCACCGTCGCTCACCAGGCGTGCCAGGGCAGTCACGTCGGGGGCGAGCGACGCCTGAGCATCACTCCAGGCCCCCACGGCCCGGCCCAGCCCGCGAGCCCAGATGGTGCTCGCCGCCAGGACGTCACTGGGGTTCACGTCCTCCAGGACGCCGGGCGTCATCACGTACCGCAAGGTGCCCTGCGCCGCTGCGGCGGTCGGCGGTTGGGCTGCCGCGCCATTCGCGCCGAGGACCGCGCCGAGAAGCCCGACCAGCAGCCCTGTCCGGTTGACGGTTCGGCGCACTCTACCCTCCGTCAGTCAGCCACCGCGCCGGCGACCGGGGCGGGAGCGGAGACACGCGCGGGCAGGCGCGCGGTGAACGTCGAACCCTCACCGGGCCGGCTTTCCACGGCGATGCTGCCACCCATCATGTCGCAGAACCGCCGGCTGATGACCAAGCCGAGACCGGTGCCGCCGTACTTCCGTGTCGTCGACGGGTCGGCCTGAGTGAAGGGTTGGAACAGGCGGGGCAGCTGTTCCGGTTCGATGCCGATCCCCGTGTCGCGGACCACGAACTGCACCCAGCCGCTGTCGTGGTCCCCGTCGCGCGTCACCTCGAGCCACACGTCGCCGGTGGTCGTGAACTTCCCGGCGTTGCTCAGCAAGTTGATCAGGATCTGGCGGATCTTGACCGGGTCGGCCACCATGCCGCCCGCGTGCTCCGGGTACCGGACGTGGAACCGGTTGCCGTTCTTTTCGATCGTGCTCCGCACGGTGGACACGACCGACTCGATCGTCTCTGCCAACGCGAAAGGTTCGATCGTGAGGACCGTCCGACCGGCCTCGATCCGAGAGAAGTCGAGCACGTGATCAATCAGGTCGAGCAGGTGCCGGCTGGCCGTCTCGATCTTCCGCAGGTCGACCGCCACGGCGGTGTTCCCGGTGTCGTTCGCCTCGTCCTGGAGCAGCTCGGTGTACCCGATGATGGCATTGAGCGGCGTCCGCAGTTCGTGGCTGATGTTCGCGAGGAAGGCGCTCTTGGCGCGGTTGGCCGCCTCGGCCACTTCCTTGGCGCTCGTGAGCTCCGCGAGCGTGCCCTCGAGCGCCGCGGTCATCTGGTTGAACGAACGCCCGAGCGTCGCGATCTCGTCACCCGACTGAATCCTGGCCCGGGCGGTGAGATCGCCGCCGGCGACGCGCTGCGTGATCGCCGTCAGGTTCTGGATCGGCCGCACCAGCTGGCGCGCGAAGAACAGCGTGCCCAGCCACGCCACCAGGATGCAGCCGAGACCCGCCGCGAGTGTCCAGCCGTAGACCGCGTGCTTCTCGTCGTTGAACTTCCGCAGCGAGAGTCCGACGTGAATCCAGCCCCACTCGATGCCGGAGTAGTCCAGGGGACGCGAATAGTGAAACACCTCGTCGTCGGCCATTTCGGTCTTCAGGACGGCGGCCGTGGCCTGACGGGGCCCGGACGGCACCCACGGACCCTGCAGCGACTTGGTCACCCAGCCCTTCGGCCGGTGCACGAGCGAGAAGCCGTCCTGCCGCGTGATGACGATATAGGCCACCGAGTCGCCCGTGCCGACGATGCGCATGCAGTGGTCGACGACGGCGCTGTAGTCCTGGATGACCAGGGCGCTCGAGGCCACGTCGCTGATCGACGTCGTCAGCAGGTCCGCCTTGGACTGCAAGCTCTCGAGCAGCGCCCGTCGCTGTTGCGGGATGACGGCCACAGCGAAGATCCCGATCGAGAGAACGGACACGAGCCACGAGAACAGGGCCGCCCGGACGAGAATGCTGCGGCGGACCAGGCCGGGCCGGGTGCGCTCGGTGGCGGTCGAGACCGTGCTCATCGCCCACCCGCCTTGTGTTTCAGCTCGTCCCACCGCTGCAGCAGCGCGCGGGCGGTCTCCAGGTAGCGGGGGTCCCAGGCCGCCAGTCGCGTGACGCGCAGCATCATGAGGGTCTGCCTGAGCCGTGGGTTCTCGTGCAGGTGCGTCCCCTCGTTCACCCACCGGCGCCGAACTCCCGGATCCAGGGATCGACGCAGGCAGACCAGGCCGGGGAGCAGTTCCGGTGACTTTGCGACGACGACCACCTCACGGCCGATCTGTGGGTTCAGCGCGACGGCGGACTCGAACGCCGACCGCGTCACCACCGCCGCGTCGGTCTGGTGGAAGAAGACCGACAGAATGGCCTGCGAGGCCTTCTGCGCCTGCCGCACCTGGAAGGCCTGGTCCTTGGGCGGAAGCCCCGCCTCGAGGGCGAGGACGTCGAGCCAGACATCCGGCAGGCCCAGCTGCCTCGTGCCGCTCACGACGGCGACACGCTGGCCGGCCAGGTCTCGGACCGTGGTGATGGTCCGGCCGGCCACGAGGACGTACTCGTGCTCGGCGCTGTCCCGGAAGACGTAGACCAGGGAAGGCTCGGCCTGGAGCGTGTGTTCGACCGACAGGTATTCCATGGTCGAGATTGCCAGGACGTCGGCCGTGCCGGCGCTCATCGAGAGAACGGCGGCTGCCGCGCCCTCGATGAGCGATGCCTGCGCTTCGTCCCACTCCCCCACCAGTCGCCCCAGATCTCCGGCCCAGAGCTGGGTTGCGGCCAGCACGTCGCTCGGGTTGGCGCTCTCGATGATGGCGGGCGTCAGGGCGTACCGGATTACCCGCGCCCCGCGCGGGGGCTGCTCGGAGTGGCCGGCGAGCGTCGTGAACGCGAGAATCGCAACAACGGTCCACGCTCTGGCGAGAATCGGGGATCGCATCGTGTCGGACTCACTGCCGCCCGGCGCTGGGGGCGGATGATGCCTGCCCGACAATCAGGGCGAGGCGCGCCTGGGCTTCGAGGTTGTCGTAGAGTACCTTGAAGTGCTGCGCGGCCAGCAGGGCCTCGGTCAGCTGCGCCTCGATCACCTCCTTGGTGTCCACCAGGTCGTCCTGGTACGCCCGGATCGTCAGTTCCCGGTTCTCGGTTGCGGCCTGGTAGGCGTCGTGCGTCGCCTTCTGCTGGGCCTGGGCCTTCTCGATCGCGTAGCAGGTGCTCTTCACCTGGGCGGCGATGCCGTCGCGGAGCGAGGCGAGCTGCTGGACCAGCTTGTCGTGGCCCGCGCGGGCCGCGCGGACCTGGTTCACCACGCGGAAGCCCTGGAAGATCGGCACGTCCACGCCGAACCCGACGGACCAGGTCACCTTGTTCTCGGTGGTCATCAGGCCCTGGTCGTAGGAGTTGCCGAACAGGTGGAGATCGGCGAACAGCCCGACCGTCGGCAGGTGGCCGGCCCGCGCGGCGTCGATTTCGGCGGCAGAGGCTGCGATGGCCGCCTGGACCCGGGCGAGTTCGGGACTCCCGCCGTAGGCACGCGAGAGCGCCTGTTCGAGCCGGGCGTCGCCCGGCGTGAAGGTCAACTCCTGGTCCGCGACGCGGATCCCGCCCGGGTGGTCCCACTCGACGGCCGCTTCGAGACCTGCCGTCGCTGTGCGTTCCTGGCTGTCGAGGTCGGCCACCATCGCTCGGATGGCCTCCACCATCGACTTGTTCCGCAGGTAGTCGGTCCGCTTGACCCGACCCGAGCCGGTCTTGAACAGCTGCTCGGTGAGTTCCAGCGTCGCCTCCATCCGCGTGAGCGTGTCGCGGCCCAGCACGGCGAGCTGGTGCGCCAGCACGACGCCGTAGTACGCCCGGGTGACGTCGTAGACGACCTCCAGGTCGGTCCGGCGCTGCTCCTGGCGGGCCACTTCCACGCCGGCCCTGGCCTGTGTGATGCGCGCGCCGGCGAGCCCGCCGGTGTAGAGCGCATACACGGCGCTCAGCGAGCCCGTCCACAGGTTCCGGTCCATCAGCTCAACCGTCTGTGGCGGAATCTGCATGGCCTGCGCAGGAATCTGCACCGTCGTCCCGGGCACCTGCAACGGCACGTTGACCGGTGGCAGTTGCGGGCCGAACGCGTTGGCCGGCAGCGTGATGGTGATCGGAGAGGTCTGAAACGAACTGGCCGGCACCGCGATGATGGACGCCGGGAATTCGAAATTGGGGTCGTGGTCGAGCCGGGTGTAGGTCAGGCCGGCGGAGACCTGGGGGTAGTGCGACGAGACAGCCTGGGCCTGCTCCGCGCGCGCCACGTCCACACCGGAGGCTGCCGCCTTGTGTCGGTGACCATTCTCCAGGGCGAGCTCCAGGCAGCGCCGGAGATCGAATGTGTCCGCCGCGGGCGGTTGCACCTGAGCGGCGGCCGCGGCCGCCGCGGCCAAGGGGCGTTCAGCGCCCCAGGCGGTCGGGACCGCGACGACGACGAGAACGGCAGCCAGACAACCGCAGCACCTCATAGGATCGGCACCTCAGACACGTCGGTCAGTCGTCAGCACTGGGGGCACCACGCAGCGCGACTCGAAGCCCCAGGTCCGTCGGACGATGGGTGGCTCGGGATGCGAGAAGTAGAAGCCCTGCCCGAAGGCGCACTGGAGCGACTGGACGCGCCGCAGCTGGCCGTCGGTTTCGATGCCCTCGGCAACGACCTCCACGTTCAGGTGGTCCGCGAGCAGGACGACGCCTTGCATGATGGCCTGCGCCTCGGGCCGCGACGTCATCTGCTGCGTGAACGACCGATCCAGTTTCAGGCGATCGACGGGAAACCGCTGCAGGTAGGAGAGCGAGGAGTACCCGGTGCCGAAATCGTCGAGGCTGATCCGGAAGTTCGCCTCCTTCAGCCGCTGCAGGACGAGCCGGACCGCGTCGGGCTCCGTCATCAGCGCGTTCTCGGTGATCTCCCACTCGATCTGGCCGTGCTCGATTCCGTAGTGATCGACGATCCGGACGGCCCGCTCGTAGAAGTCGGGCGCCTGCAGCTGCTTGATCGAGAGGTTGATCGCGACGCCGAGACGCTCGGGTGCCGCAGCCTCGAGGCGCCAGGCCCGCAGCTGGCGACACACCTCCTCGATCACCCAGTCGCCCATGCGGAGGATGAAGCCGGTCTTCTCGGCCACCGGGAGGAACTCGGCGGGCATGAGCAGGCCGCGGGTGGGGTGCTGCCAGCGAATCAGGGCTTCGACTCCGGTGACGGCGCCCGACGCCAGGGCCACGATCGGCTGATAGTGGAGCAGCAGCTGGTTTCGGTCGACGGCGTGGCGCAGGTCGGTTTCCAGCTGGAGCTGCTCGACGACCTGCGCGCGCATCGCCTCGTCGAACAGTTCGTAGCGCCCTCGGCCGGCGGCCTTGGCCCGGTAGAGCGCGGTGTCTGCGTCGCGTAGCATGTCGTCCGCGCACCGGTAGCCCGTGATGCTGAGCGCGATGCCGATGCTCGCGGTCACGAACACCTCGTGCTGGTCGACGACGCAGACCTCGGAGAGGGCCCCGGTCAGCCGCTCGGCCACGCGCGAGGCGTCGGACGGGTCTTTCAGACCGGCCAGGATGATCCCAAACTCGTCGCCGCCAAGCCTGGCGAGCGTCGTGCCGACCGCGCGCGCTCGAGCGCCGTCGGTCGGACCGACGCGCGCCACCGAATCGGTGGTTCGCAGATTGTGTTCGAGGCGACGGGCCGTCTCGATGAGGAGCAGATCGCCGGCCCGATGACCGAGGCTGTCGTTGATCGTCTTGAAGCCGTCGAGGTCGATGAAGAGGACGCCGAACTGGAAGTCCGGCTCCCGACGGGCCTGCCCGAACAGGCGCCCCAGGCGGTCGGTGAACAGCACGCGGTTTGGCAGGCCGGTCAGCGCGTCGGCTACCTTGCCTTCAGTGATGTCCGTCACCGATCCCACGACGCGGATGGCCTGTCCGTCCGCGCCGCGCACCGCCCGGCCACGCACCAGGACCCAGCGATAGGTCTCGCCTTGGCGGACCCGGCACTCGCTGCCGAAATGGTCCGTCTGACCGCGCACGTGCTCGTCCAACTCCGCCCGTACTCGGTCGACGTCGTCGGGATGGACGGTGGGAAACAGGCCCTCCGGGCCGTAGACCTCGGTCGCCTCGTCGACGCCCATGATGGCGCGCCACCGCGGAGACACGTACAGGTCGGCCGCACCGAGGCGCCAGTCCCACAAGCCATCGTTGGTGCCCTGCACGGCCAGCGCGTACCGCTCCTCGCTGTCGCGAAGGGCGATCTCGGTCTGTCGCCGGGTGAGCTGCGTCTGGATGCGCGCCAGCGCGACGGGGAAGTTGATCGGCTTGGTGAGGTAGTCGTCCGCGCCGGCGCCGAGCGCCTCGACGATGTCCTCGGGCTGAGCCCTCGCCGTGACCATGATTGTCGGCACCCTCGACGTGGCGGGGCTGGCCCTGAGACGGCGGAGCACCTCCAGCCCGCTCAGGCCCGGCATCATGATGTCGAGCAGAACCAGGTCGATTCGTCGCTGGTCGAGCGTGGAGAGCGCCGTCTGGCCGTCGCCCACCGTCACGACGTCGTAGCCGGCCCGTTGGAGCCGGCGACCCAGCATGTCGCGGTTCAGCTCTTCATCGTCCACGACGAGGAGGACGGGAGGCGGCAGGCTCATCGAAGCGTTGCTCTCAGATGCGGCAGGGTCGCGCGACGGACCGGTGGGCCCGGTTCCGGAGCGGAGGTGCGATAGACGCCTCCTCCCTGGAAAGCGCACCGGCACAGCCTATTTATCGGCTGACGGCAGCTCGGCCTTAATCCCCGTGAGAGATTCTGAGCCCCGCAGGGGGAGGGGCCGTGCCCGGGCACGCGGCAGCGCCCCTTGACGCCAGCCCGCCTGTCAGGCAAGAATCCCCTGCGTTTTCTTGCTCAGTTTCGGCCTTCCCATGGTCGCAGACTCCACCAGCGGCGTGCCCTCCAACCTTGAAGGCGTCCTCGAGTGGGACGTCGCGACGGACAGGGCCATCGCCCTCGCTGCCGGTCACCCGGACGTCCAGGTCAGGTATGAGCGGTTGGCGGATCACCTGTCGGCGTGGCGGGCATCGATCCACCCGGCGGATCTGGCCGAGGTCAACCAGGCGCTGACCGATCACGGCGACGGTCTGGTGCCGGCCTACCGGGCGAGCTACCGCGTGGCGGTCGAGGGCGGGGGGTGGATCCGGGTCACCGACCTCGGCGTTGTCGCCGCGCGCGGCCCGGACGGACAAGCGGCGCGGTGGATCATTGCCCGGCGGGTGGCGGGCGCCGCGGCCGCGCAGGCCGCGGCCGTCCGGCGGGCCGGCCACGCGTTGAACAACCACCTGACGGCCATCCAGGGATTCGCCGAACTGCTGGCCGAGCAGATCGAGGGGTCGAACCCACTCCGGCCCGATCTCGATGCCCTCAGCCTGGCCGCTGGCCGGGCTGCGGCGGTCGTCGAGGCCCTGATGGCGATGACCCCGAAGCCCTGCGCGCTGGCCCCACCCGATGCCGTGACGCCAGACGCCCCCTGAGCCGGCCAGGCCGGGGCTACCGCACCCGCCGCGCGTCGCCTTCGATGTACAGCCTGAACGCATCGGGACTGTCGGGTGGCGCCACCTCGAAGCGGCCGTTGACCGTCTCCCGATCGACCCACCTGTAGATGAACCTGTAGCGGGGCGCGTGCGGCTGCACAGTGCTGGTCAGCGTGACGGTTGGCGGCGTGGTAGTCCACGCCGCGTCGTAGTGAATCACGTGGTGCTCGTTGTCGACGTAGAGAGCCCGCAGGGCGCCTGCCTCCGCGTAGATCACCATCAGGTCCTCGTGCGTCGCGGCGGGACGGTCCACGGTGGCGGGATAGGTCGAGTGGCTGCGCCGGACCAGCGTGGTCCCCCCGAGCTCGAGCTCGAAGGTGAACGAGCCGGCGCCCTCGCCCGGCGTGCCGTGGCCCACGCCCACCCAGGTGCCGAGCAGGAACCGGAGGCCGGCCCAAGGGTCGTCCGTAGCGCCACCCTGCGCCAGGCCAGGCGAACCAGAGGCGAGCGTGGCGGCGAGGATCGCGCACAACAGTCGAGGCATTGCGTGTCGTCAACTCCTGCGGCCTTGTGCCGCAGCCGTCACTGTACCTCAAGTCCGGACGGAACCCGCCGGGCGCGTCGCGAGACGCACCGCGGCCTCCGTCGAGCGTGCGCCGCGAGGCCCGCCTCGGCGCGGTGCCGTGGCGATGCGAGGGGTGTCGGAGGCCGCGATCTCAGTGCGCGTCGGCGGGAGGCCGACGCAGGTGGCGCGGACGGCGCATCACGTAGATGATCGGCGTGACGGCGATGAACAGGAGCCCGAGCACGAAGAACAGATCCATGAAGCTCATCACGCTCGCCTGGCGCAGCACTTCCCCTTGCACCAGCTGCAGCCCCAGCGGCGAGTTGACGCCCACCTCCCGGCCCAGCGCGCTGCCGACGCTGGACAGGTCGCGCTGGAGCGCAGGGTTGTAGAGCGTGACGTTCGGCACGAGCATCGCCTGGTGGAACTGCGCCCGGCGCACGAGCTGCGTTGTCACGAAGGAGATGCCGGCGCTCGCGCCGATGTTGCGCATGAGGCTGAAAATGCTCGTCGCGAAGCCCATCGACTCGATCGGAATGGGATCCATCGCGATCGTGCTCAGGGGCACGAACACCAGGGCCATCCCAGCCCCCTGGATGAGCTGCGGCCACAGCAGGTCCCTCGGGCCGACGTTGAGGTTCAACCCCGCGTACAGGAAGAACGCGCCGCCTGTGGCGAGCAGGCCGACCCCCAGCATCAGCCGGGGATCCCAGCGCCGGCCGAGCAACACGCCGGTGACCGGCGTGAGGAGCAGCGTGCCGATGCCGCGCGGCGCGCTCCAGATGCCGGCGGTGATGGCCGAGAATCCGAGGAGGGTCTGCATGAAGAGCGGCAGCAGCACGAGGCTGCCGTACAGCACGAACCCCAGCACGGTCACCACGAAGACGCCCGCCGCAAAGGTCCGGTAACGCAGCAGCCTGAAGTCGACCATGGGTTCGGGGGTGGTCATCTCGTGCAGCACGAACGCGCTCAGGCCGACGGCGGCCACCACGGCCAGCGCGCGGATCCAGCCCGAGCCGAACCAGTCCTTCTCCTGCCCCTGATCCAACATCACCTGGAAGGCCGACATCCCGACGACGAGCAGCCCGAGCCCCCACGCGTCGATCCGCCGCGACACGCGGCGCAGGTAGGACGGGTCCTCGATGTAGAGGTGCACCATCAGCAGGCTGATCACGCCGACCGGCAGGTTGATGTAGAACACCCACCGCCACGAGTAGTTCTCGGTGAGCCAGCCGCCGACGGTCGGCCCGAGGATCGGCGCGGTGATGATGCCGAGCCCCCAGAAGGCCATGGCCTTGCCGCGCTCCTCCACCGGGAAGGTCTCGAGCAGCACGGCCTGCGAGAGGGGCTGCAAGCCGCCACCGGTCGTGCCCTGCAGCACGCGAAAGAAGATCAGGGAGCCGAGTGTCGGCGCGATGCCGCAGAGCAAGCTCGATATCGTGAACCCGCTGATCACGGTCAGCAGGAGCTTCTTGCGCCCGAAGTAGCTGGCGAGCCAGCCGCTAATGGGGAGGATGATGGCGTTGGCGACGATGTACGAGGTCAGCACCCACGTGGCTTCGTCCACGGTGGACGAGAGGCTTCCCGCGATGTGCGGGAGGCTGACGTTCACGACGGAGGTGTCCAGTACTTCCATCACCGCGGCGAGCATGACGGCGATAGCGGGCACCCATCGATTGATGGCGGGACGCGGGGACTGAGTGGTCATGTATGACGGCGTACTATCTATCTTCAGATGCGGAGCAGGCTCTTGGCAAGTCTGCGCTGACATCCGCTACAATCGCGAGATGCCGTTCCGTCACGATCGGACACGGGTGAAGGCGGTCAGCCGCCTCGCGATCGGGTTGTCGGTCGCTCTGGCGGCCAGCCTCGGCGCGCTGTCCACATCGAGCCGGGCGTCGGCGCGGGACCAGGCCACGACGTGGCGGTTTGCGGTGTCGGGCGACTCGCGCAACTGCGGGGACGTGGTGATGCCCGCGATTGCCGCAGCGGTGCGCACCGAAGGCGCGGCCTTCTTCTGGCACCTGGGGGACTTCCGGAAGATCTCGGATTTCGACGAGGACATCCAGCACGAGCGGCAACGCGCCGGCCGCGCGCTGCCGATCCTCGACTACGAGCGGCTCGCGTGGGACGACTTCATCCGCAACCAGCTGCTGCCCTTCGGCGCCGTGCCCGTCAGGCTGGCCATGGGGAACCACGAAGTGGTCGCGCCGAAGACGCGGGAGGAGTACCTGCTCCAGTTCGCCGACTGGCTGGCCTCGCCATCGCTCCGCGACCAGCGGCTCCGGGACAACCCTTTGGACCACCGGCTGCGGGCCTACTACCACTGGGTCGATCGCGGCGTCGATTTCATCACGCTCGACAACGCGTCGGCCGATCAGTTCGATGCCCAACAACTCGCGTGGGTTCGCGCGCTCATCGCCCGCGACACGGCGGACGCGGGGATCCGCACGCTGGTCGTGGGCATGCACAAGGCCCTGCCGGACAGCATCTCGACCCACAGCATGAACGAGTCCCCCACCGGGGTGCAGAGCGGTCGCGATGTCTACCGGACGCTCCTCGACGCGCGCGACAAGGGGAACAAGCGGGTCTACGTGCTGGCCAGCCACTCCCACTACTTCATGGACGGCATCTTCAACACCGAGGCCTGGCGGGGCGTCGGCCCGGTCCTGCCCGGCTGGATCGTGGGGACGGGCGGGGCCGTGCGGTACCCATTACCGACCGCCGCCGCCGATGCGCGGGCGGCGCGCACCAAGGTCTACGGGTTCCTCCTCGCGACGGTGTCGGCTGACGGTCGCATCGACTTCGCGTTCCGGGAGGTCCAGCCGTCCGAGGTCCCCTCGGACGTCACGTCGCGCTACGGCGAGGACTTGGTCCGGTGGTGCTTCGACGAGAACTCCACGACGTAGCACGGCGGTGAGGGACGAACGCGCGGCCGCGCGACGCGGTGCGCTTCGGCGTCCCGCGCCGAGGACCTGGCCGCCCTGGCGTGCCTCGGCCGCGGGAGTATACTCCCGGGGATGAAACGCTTACAGCCGTCGTCCCTTCGTATCGGTCCCCTCCGGGCGGCCGGGTGGGTGGCCCGCGCCGCCCTGTGCTGCAGCCTCGCGCTGGTGGCCGCCCGCGTCCCGGCACAGGGCACCGGCCAGCTGTTGCCGCCGCCCGTGCCGGCAGCCAGCGATGACTACACGCGGTACGAGCTGCTTGCGCCCGAAACGGCGAGCTTCCGCATCATCTACGAGGTGACGGCGACCAGACCGGGCGCCCGGGCCCACTTCAACCCGATCCGCAAGGGCAGCGTGGCCAGCGGCGAGGCCGTGTTCGACCGAATGACCGGGGCGAAGCTGCCCTTCGAGGTGGTCACCGGCGCCGAGGCGCGAGCCGCGGGCGAATCGTACGCGGACCCCGGCACCGACTACATCAAGGTCTCGCTGCCCCGGCCCGTGCCCGTCGATGGCGGCGTGCGGCTCCTGATCGAGAAGACCTACAAGGACCCGAAGAGCTACTTCAGTCAGGGCGCCCTGATCGTCTACTCGCGGTCACTCGGCATCCGGCGCGATGCCGTGGTCCTGCCTCCGGGCTACGAGCTGGTCTCGTGCAACTACCCCTCGCAGGTGCTCGAGGAACCGGACGGGCGCACCTCGGTCAGCTTCATCAACGTCGGTCCCGCGGACGTGCCCTTCGTCGTCAAGGCCAGGAAGCGGCCCGGGAGCGACGGCCAGGCGTTCGCTCCGCGAGGGCTCCCGGGCGAGGCGCCCGTGGCGGCGGCCCCGGCGGCCACGTCGGCTCCGAGCGAATCGAGCCGCCTCGCCGAGCGAGCCCACCAGGATCGGGAGATCGTCTACTTCCTGCTGCCGCCCGAGACCCACGCCTTTCGCCTGTACCACGACTACACGGAGTCCCGCCCAGGCGTGGGCACGTACCTGAACGTGGTCCGACAGGGCAGCACCGTGTCCAACCCCTCCGCCCGGATCCTGGACACCGGCGAGGCGCTGACGCACGAGATCCTCACGGGCGATGCCATCACGAAGGCCGGGTTGCAGATTGGCGAGCCCGTTCGACCCGAGACCGAGGTGGTCGTCGTGCATTTTCCGCCCGTCAAGCCCGGGCAGTCCGTCCGCCTTCGTATCGAGGAAACCTACGCGGATCCTGGCCGGTACCTGCTGCGGGGCGACGAGCTGGTGTTTGACCGGACGCTGGGGCGGCCGACCAACGCGGTTGTCCTGCCGGAAGGGTGGTACCTGACCGCAAGCGCCCTGCCGACGGTCGTTTCCGAGCTTCCGGACGGCCGGATCCGGCTCGATTTCGTCAATGCCCGTCCAGATGAGCTAGCCGTTCTGGTGAAGGCGCGGAGGCGGTAGTGAGGCGCCGGAAAAAAGGGGCCCCAGCGCGGGGCCCCAAGGGAGGTAGATAGCTTTGGGTCCTGTCAGCGCAATACGGCGGCACCCTCCCGGCCGCTTACCGCCGCCCGTCGAGATTGGCGGAGGGGCTTCCTTCAGGCTCCCCAGCCGCCGCGCCAGGGGCCCGGCTGGAACGTCCCTACGGGATCTGACGGGTCAGAAGTGCTTGCCGGACTGCGAGTTTGCCCCGGAAGCCCTACTCGCCGTGACCAAGCCGGTCGCCCCAGGCCTGGAGGTACTCGTCGAAGTCCCCGACGACCGTGTCGGCGTTGACGCCGGCCGCGTGGAAGACGTCGGCCGGGAAGGTCGTGGTCACGGCGACGGTGGCCATCCCGGCGGCCCGGGCGGCCGCGATGCCCACTGGCGCATCCTCGAACGCTGTACAGCGGGTGGGCGCCACCCCGAGTCGGGCCGCCGCCTCCAGGAAGATGTCGGGGGCGGGTTTTCCGTGCGGGACCTCGTCGCCCCGGACGATGCACGCGAGGCGGTTGGCCAGTCGGAGCTCGGCGAGCGTGTGGCGGACATTGTCGGGCGGAGCCGAGCTGGCAATCGCCACCGGAATGTGGAGCGCGTCCAGCCGGTCGAGCAGGCGAAGCAACCCACCGAGCGGCGAGAGTCGGCCGACCGACAGCGATCGGTAGAGGGCCTCCTTCTCGTCCGCGAACCGGCGCAGGTTGTCGGGCGACAGCGGCCGGCCGAACAGATCAGGGAAGATCTCCTGGTTGCGGCGTCCGTCGAGGCGTTTGCGATCGTCCAGCGTCAGCAGCGGCAGTCCGTGCCGCTCGGCGAAGATCGCAAACGCCTCGGCGTGAATCGGCATGTTGTCGACGATGGTGCCGTCGAGATCGAAGATGGCGCCCCGCATCAGAAACCGAAATAGGCGAGCGGGGCCCAGTCCTTGATCTGTTTCTCGTAGGGGGCCACCAGCTCACGGTTCCGCGCCGGCACGTCCGGGAGCGGCTCGCGGGAGACGTCCGGCAGGGCCGAGACGTTGCCCGCCCGTGCCTGATCGGCCAGCTTCTTGAGGTCGAAGCCGGCGATGGGCACGCCCGCCGCCGCCAGGACCCGCGTCCTGACCCATTCGTACTCCCGGACCGAGAAGCCGTTCTGGTTGAGCGCCTCGACCTGGGCCTTCTTCGTGTCGACCAGCAGCGTCGCCAGGTCGCGCAGGGCACCCAGGACCTCGGGAATCGACGCCTGGCGCTGCTCGGTCTTCAGCGTCTTGTCAAGTTTGTCGTAGGTCGCCTTCAAATCGTCCATCCGCTGCCCAAGGCGCGACTGCATGTGCTGCTGCACCTTGACGAAGCGGGAGACCGCCGCCTCGGTGAGCTCGCCATTGGCGGGCGGCGTGAAGGAGGACGTGTTCTTCACGTCCTTCTCAATCTCGGTCACCTGCTTCATGTTGGTCGCAAACTGGGCCACGGGCCGCACGAAATGGTCGTACGCCCAGTAGGCGACGATGCCGCCTCCCACGAGCAGGACCACCAAGACGACCAGACACCCGATGGCGAGCTTCTTCATGACAGAGCCTCCTCGCTCAACAGTGGGCAAGCCTCCATAGTGCCCAACCGTTCCGGACGGGTCAACGAAGAAGTTGAGCGAAGAAGTTGAGCCGCAAGGGCGCGGTCGGCGCCCCTCGGCCTCTGGCGGGTCAGACGACGACTGGGGGGATTTCCAGCGCTCCGAGCTGGAACGCGCGCTGGAAGGCGTCGACGACGACCGGGTCGAAGTCGGTGCCGGCGGCGCTGGTGATCGAGGTCTTCGCTTCGAAGGGCGACATGGCCTTGCGGTAGGGGCGGTCGCTGGTCAGCGAGTCGTAGACGTCCGCCACGGCGATGATGCGCGCCGGCAGCGGTGCCTCCGAGCCGGACATCTCCTTGTACCCCGTGCCATCGTAGCGTTCGTGATGGGCGAGGACGATCGGCAGGACGCGCCGCAGCGACCCGCCGACCGACTCCAGGATGTTGACGCCGCGGTCCACGTGGCTGCGAATCGCCTCGTACTCCGACTCGGTCAGCCGCGCGGCCTTGTAGAGGAGGTTGCGGCTGATCTCGAGCTTGCCGATGTCGTGGAGCAACGCGGCCGCGCGAACGTCCTCGATGAGTTCGGAGTTCAGGCCCAGCACGCTGGCGATGCGCGTGGCGTACACCGAGACGCGGTAGGAGTGGTTCTCCGTGTACTGGTCCTTCGCGACGAAGTGCCGGAGGATCTCGAGGACGCCGTAGTAGGTCTGCCTGAGTTCCGCAATCTGCTGGTTCTTGCGTTCGTAGAGCGTCCCGACCATGTAGCCGGTCAACATGAGCACGCCGGCCCACAGGGTCAGGTCCAGCCACGGGGCCACCGACGGGGGGACCGGGCTGGCGCGCTCCAGCACCTCAGGGTGCGCGTACTTCAGGAGGATGACGATCAGCACGCTGGCAAACGCCGTGAGCGTGGCATGGCGGCGGCCATAGAAATACGCCGAGGCGATCGTCGGCAGGGTGTAGAAGACCAGGGCCATGCGCTGGGAGGTGACGACGAAGTCCAGGAGCGCCGCAATCAGGCACATCGACAGGATGAGCCAGAGCTCCTTGTTGACCTCCTCGAAGCGCCGCCGGAGTCTCTCGGTCCCCCACACCATCCTGCGCCTCCGGTTCACCGCGCCCCACGCCGACACACAGCGGGGTCCTTAAGCTTCTTCGGCGTGTCAACCGACGGGCTTTAGGGTCAGCGGGCCGCCGCCAGAGGACGCCCCGGCACCGAGACAGGGCGGCTCAGAGGTCGCCGCGGGCTCAGAGATGCACGTCGTTGCGGCGCCGCTCTTCACGATAGACCCGCGACGGGAGGGGGTGGTTCAGGCGACCCTCGACAAAGCGGGAGGCCTCGACGACACCGGCCAACTGGACGCCCGTGCGGACCGAGAGGCCGTCGAGGGCGTAGACGAGGTCCTCAGTGGCCAGGTTGCCGGCGGCGCCCGGGGCGTAGGGGCAGCCGCCCAGGCCGCCCGACGACGCGTCGAAGGTCGTCACCCCCTGCGCCAGCCCGGCCAGCGCGTTTGCCAGGCCCGTGCCGCGGGTGTCGTGGAGGTGAAGCGCAAGGCGGTCCATCGGGACCTGGCGGCCAACCACCTCCAGCACCCGTTGCACCTGGCCGGGGTGCGCGATGCCAATCGTGTCGCTGAGGGCGACCTCGAAGACCCCGAGGCCGAGCAAGCGCGCGGCCAGACTGGCCACCCGCTCGGGAGGCACCTCGCCTTCGTACGGGCAGCCAAAACAGGTGGAGAGGTACCCGCGGACCCGGATCCCCTGTTGGGTAGCCCGCTCGATCACGGCGCGGTAGAGATTCGAACGACGCGTCGATGCCGCGGTTGATGTTCTTCCGACTGAAGGTCTCGGACGCCGCGGCGAACACCGCAATCTCGGCGAGCCCCGCCACCTGCGCACGCTCGAGTCCCACCAGGTTCGGGACCAGCGCGCTGTAGCGCGTGCCGCTTCCCCGGGAGATTCCGGCGCACACCTGCTCGGCGTCCGCCAGCTGCGGTACCCACCGTGGCGACACGAACGCCGTCACCTCGATGGTCGGCAGCCCGGAGGCCGACAGCAGGTCCACGTACGCAATCTTGTCGGCAGTCGACACGCGTGCCGACTCGTTCTGCAAGCCGTCCCGCGGCCCGACCTCGACGATCCGCACCGCCTGGCTCACGACAGGTCCACCAGCCCGACGCCGGGCTGCACGAGCTCGCCCTCCCGGCACGCCACGGCACGCACCGTGCCGTCGCGCGGGGCCCGAATGGGCAGCTCCATCTTCATGGCCTCGAGCTTGAGGACGACCTCGCCCCGTCGCACCGCTTGGCCGACCTCGACCAGCACGCGCGTCACTTTGGCCGGCATCGGAGAGGAGAGCTGGTCGACCGCGGGCCTGGCGCGGGGCGGCCGCCCGTCTGCGTCCCCAACTCGCAGGTCGTACACCTCGCCGTCCACGAAGACCTGGCGGCGGTCACCCGATCCGCTGACGAACACCGTCCTTAGCGCCGTCCCCTCGCGCACCCGGTACGCGCTGCCGCCGTTCTGCACGACAGACAGCGGCAACGGCAGGTCGTCCACGTGCGCCTGACCGTCGGCGCCGATGGCGACACGATGCACCTCGTTGCCGAGCCGGACGAGGACGGTGCTACCCACGAGCTCGCTCCTCCACGCCAGTGCCACGCTGATGATCGGCCGCTCCCCGCGACACACCACCGCACCAGGGCGCGCGGGCACGGGCGGAATCTCGCGTGTCCCGCCTCACTGGCGCCACCCCCGGAGACGTTCCCATGGATCGGCTGCACGGTCCGGATCCGGGCGCCCGACCTGACCGGTCGAGGCCGCGTGAGAGACCGCGGCCACGGCCAGTGCCGCAGAGAGGCCCGGGCCGGCCAGGTCGTCGCACAGCGATTGCCCTTCGTGATCGAGAAAGGCGGTGTCGACCCGTCCTTCGCGGAACGCCTCGTGTTCGAGCACTCGGATGAGGAACGCGATGTTGGTGCGGACGCCGAGTACCGGGTAGCGGCGAAGCGCCGCCACCGCGCGTTGCCGCGCGACGTCGCGCGACGGGCCCCAGGCTACCAGCTTGGAGAGCAGCGGGTCGTAGTAGACGCTGACGACACTGCCCTCGACCACGCCGGCGTCCACCCGGATCCCCGGGCCCTGGGGCTCCCGGTACACGGCCAGCCGCCCGGCCTGCGGGAGGAAGCCGGACGAGGGGTCTTCCGCGTAGACCCGGCATTCGAGGGCGTGCCCGCGCTGTGGGATCTCGGCTTGGGTGAACGTCAGCGGCTCGCCCGCGGCGACCCGCAGCTGGGCATGCACGAGATCGACGCCCGTCACCGCCTCGGTGACGGGGTGTTCGACCTGCAGCCGCGTGTTCATTTCGAGGAAATAGAACGTGGCCGCGTCGCCGCTCCCTTCCACCAGGAACTCCACCGTGCCGACACTCTGGTAGCCGATGTCGCGGGCGAGGGCGACGGCCGCCTCGCTCATGCGCGCCCGGAGGGCGGGCGAGAGCAGCGGCGACGGGCTCTCCTCGATGATCTTCTGGTGGCGCCGCTGGGTCGAGCAGTCGCGCTCGAAGAGGTGGACGACCTGCCCGTGCGCATCGCCCAGGACCTGGACCTCCACATGCCGGGGACGGACGAGGAGGCGCTCGAGGTAGAGGGTGTCGTCGCCGAACGCCGTGCGGGCCTCGTGCCGGGCCGCGGCGACCGCCTCGTCGAGGCCCGAGGCCCCGTCCACGACCCGCATGCCCTTGCCGCCCCCGCCGGCCGACGCCTTCACCAGGAGCGGGAACCCGACCCGCGCGGCCGCTTCGCGTATCGACGCGTCGTCCTGCGACGAGGGCGTGTCCCCCGGGACGACCGGCAAACCAGCCCGCGCCGCCCGACGGCGGGACTCGACCTTCGAGCCCATCTGCTCGATTGCTTCGGGCGGGGGACCGATGAACACCAAGCCGGCATCCCGACACGCGGAGGCGAAGCCGGCGTTCTCGGCGAGGAACCCGTAGCCTGGATGGACGGCATCGGCGCCCGTCCGCCTGGCCGCGTCGATGAGGCGATCGATGGCGAGATAGCTGTCGGCCGCCGGCGCCGGGCCGATCGGAACGGCCTGGTGCGCCGCCGTCAGGTGCGGGGCCCCTTCGTCCGCCTCGGAGTAGACAGCCACCGTCTCGAGGCCGAGCTCGCGGCAGCCGCGGATCACGCGGATGGCGATCTCTCCCCGGTTGGCCACCAGGACGCGCGACACCATCACGACCTCTCGAGCCCGGCCCACCGGGGCGGCCGCTTGTCGAGAAAGGCCCGCATGCCTTCCTGACCTTCTGCCGAGACGCGCCGGGCGGCGATGAGAAGGGTCGTCAACCGCCGCGCGTCCTCCCGAGACCGGCCCCAGAGCTCGCGGATCGCGGCCTTGGCGTCCCGCACGGCGTCCGGCCCGGCGGCGAGAATCCCGTCGAGGTACCTTTGTACCGCGTCGTCGAGGGCATCTGCGGCCACGACGTCGTGGACGAGCCCGATCTCGCGGGCCCTGGCGGCCGAGAACGTCCGAGCCGTCAGGAAGAGTTCACGTGCCGCCGACCGCCCGATCTTGGCGAGCACGAACGGCGCAATCACCGACGGCACGAGCCCCAGTCGCACCTCCGAGAAGGCAAACGTCGCCGTCTCGTCGGCCACGACCACATCGCAGACGGCGACCAGGCCGACGCCGCCCCCCATGGCGGCGCCGTGAACCCGGCCCACGAGCGGAACCGGCACCTGGTCGAGCGCCTCGAACATCGAGGCCAGGCGCGCGGCGTCGCGCTCGTTCTCGGCGCGTGTCAAGGTGAGCGCCTCCGCCATCTGGTTGAGATCCGCGCCTGCGCAGAAGGCCTTGCCACCGCCCGAGAGGACGGCGGCGCGCACCTCGGCGTCGCCGTGGAGGGCGGCGGCCCAGTCGTGCAGGCTCTCGACCAGCGCCGGGTTGAACGCGTTGCGGACCGCGGGCCGGTCGAGCGTCACGAACTCGACACCGTGCTCGCGGTGGATCAGCAGGTGCTCGTAGGCCATCGTCGCTTCGGGGCCTCACATCCGGAAGACGCCAAACCGTGGCGGCGCGACCGGCGCGTTCGCCGCCGCCGAGAGGGCGAGGCCGACGGCATCGCGCGTGCGCACGGGGTCGAGGATGCCGTCGTCCCACAACCGGGCGGTGGAGTAGTAGGGCTCGCCCTCGTGTTCGTACTTCTCGAGAATCGGCTGGCGGATGGCCGCCTCTTCCTCGGGCGACAGCGCCCGGTGGCTGCGGGCGAACTGGTCGCGCTTCACGGTCACGAGGACGGATGCCGCTTGCTCGCCGCCCATGACGGAGATCCGGGCGTTGGGCCACATCCAGAGGAAGCGCGGGTCGAAGGCGCGTCCGCACATGCCGTAGTTTCCCGCCCCGAACGACCCGCCGATGATCACCGTCAGCTTCGGCACCACCGAGTTGGCCACGGCGTGGACCATCTTCGCGCCGTCCTTCGCGATGCCGGCCCGCTCGTAGTCACGCCCGACCATGAAGCCGGTGATGTTCTGCAGGAACAGGAGCGGAACCCCACGCAGGTTGCACAGCTCGATGAAGTGGGTCGCCTTCAGCGCGGACTCCGAGAAGAGCACGCCGTTGTTCGCGATGATGCCGACCAGGTAGCCGTGCACGCGGGCGAAGCCCGTCACGATCGTCGTCGCGTAGCGCTCCTTGAACTCGTCAAACCGGGACCCGTCGACCAACCGGGCGATGACCTCCCGGACGTCGTAGGGTACGCGGTTGTCGGCGTTCACGACACCGTAGAGTTCCGTCGGGTCGTAGCGCGGATCCTCGGGAGCGGCCAGGTCGGCAGGCGCCGGCTTGGCGGCGTGGAGCGTGGACACGATGGTGCGCGCCAGGTCGAGCGCGTGCGCGTCGTCCTCGGCGAGGTAGTCGGCCACGCCTGACAGCCGGGTGTGCACGTCGGCGCCGCCCAGGTCCTCGGCCGTGACCTGTTCGCCGGTCGCGGCCCGCACCAGCGGCGGCCCGCCCAGGAAGATCGTGCCCGTGCCTCGCACGATGACCGTCTCGTCCGACATGGCCGGGACATAGGCGCCGCCGGCCGTGCAGGAGCCCATGACCACCGCAATCTGCGGGATGCCCTCGGCCGACATCTTGGCCTGGTTGAAGAAGATCCGGCCGAAGTGCTCGCGGTCGGGAAACACCTCGGCCTGCATGGGGAGGTAGGCGCCGCCCGAGTCGACCAGGTAGACGCACGGCAGGCGGTTGTCGAGGGCCACCTGCTGCGCCCGAAGGTGCTTCTTCACGGTGACCGGGAAATACGTGCCGCCCTTGACGGTCGCGTCGTTGGCGATGATCAGGACCTCGCGGCCGCTCACTCGGCCGATGCCGGTGACCAATCCGGCCGACGGCGCCTCTCCGCCGTACATGCCCCAGGCTGCCAGTGGCGACAGTTCCAGCCAGGGCGAGCCGGCGTCCAGCAGCCGGTCCACCCTCTCGCGCACGGGCAGCTTGCCCTGCTGGCGGTGCCGGTCGAGCGCACGGGCGCCGCCGCCCTGGGCGGTTTCCGCCAGCCGGGCGCGCAGCAGCGCGACCAGACCTTCCAGATGGCGCCGGTTGTCCCGGAAGAGGTCGGACCCGGCGTCCAGACGCGTCTCGATGACGTCCATAGCCCGTCTCAGGCTGCGGTTGAAAGGGTAGCCCAACTCCACATTATCGTAGAAACCGCCGCCCTCCGCTTGTACAAAAAAAGAACAGACTGTCAGGATCTGGACATAGAAGGCCCGGCGTGTATACTTTTTGAATACGGGAGAGCCAGGTGTTCACGGACTAGCGGCAGAGCTTGACCATGTCTTCCAAACGCAAGAAGCGCGTGCTCGTGATTGACGACGAGCCGTCGATGACCGAGTGGCTGAAGATCCTGCTCGAGCATGAGGGCTACGAGGTGCGGACGGCCCTCATTGGTGCGCGGGGCGACGAGATCTTCAAGGCCTGGCGACCTGATGCGGTAGTCACCGATATGGTGCTGCCGGACGTGGACGGACTCGACCTGCTCCAGCGGTTCAAGGAGCTGCAGCCCGACGTCGAAGTGGTCGTCATCTCCGGCCACGGCACGATTTCGAAGGCGGTGGATGCGGTCAAGGCGGGCGCCTCCTACTTCCTCGAGAAGCCGATCGAAGCCGACGGGATCCTGGCCCTGCTCGGGAAGGCGATTGAGCGGAAGGACCTGCAAGCCGAGAACCTGCAGCTGAAACAGAAGCTCCAGGACAAGTTCAAGTTCGCGAACATCATCGGCAAGAGCAAGAGGATGCAGGATCTGTTCGAGCTCATCGAGAACGTCGCCGGCAGCGACGCGAACATCCTCATCGAAGGCGAAAACGGGACCGGCAAGGAGCTCATCGCCAACGCGATCCACTACAACAGCAAGCGTGCCAAGGCCCCGTTCATCAAGATCAACTGTGCGGCCATCCCCAAGGACCTGATCGAGTCGGAGCTGTTCGGCTACAAGAAGGGGTCGTTCACCGGCGCGACGATGGACAAGGAAGGGCTGTTCGAAATGGCCGAGGGCGGCTCCCTGCTGCTCGACGAGATCGGCGAGATGCCGTCCTACCTGCAGACCAAGCTGCTCCGCGTGCTGCAGGAGCGCGAGTACCGGCCGATCGGCAGCGACCGCATCGTGCACGTCGACTTCCGTCTCATCTGTGCGACGAACATCGATCTCGACATGGCGCTGCGCGAAGGCAAGCTGCGCGAGGACCTCTACTTCCGCATCAACACCATCACGCTGAAGGTGCCGCCGCTCCGGATGCGTACCGAGGACATCCCGCTGCTGTGCGAGCACTTCCTCGAGAAGTTCTGCCAGCGCTACCAGAAGACGGTGCGGGGGTTCTCGCCGGCCGCGTACCACGTGCTGATTCGGAACCGGTGGCCCGGCAACGTGCGCGAACTGGAGAACGCCATCGAACGCGCGGTCCTGGTCACCAAGGGCGCGGAAATCATGCCCGCCGACCTGCCGGAGTCCCTCCGCGAGGAGACGACCGCGCCGGCCGAGTTCGTCTTCCCGCCGCACTGGACGCTCGCCGAGATTCGAGAAGATGGCCATCACCCAAACGCTCCAGCGAACCAACTGGAACAAGCAGGAGGCGGCGGCTATCCTCGGCCTCTACCGGCCGACCCTCTACAGCAAGATGAAGAAGCACGCGATCCGCGACATGGGACGGGCCGCCCGTCAGCAGGCGGCGGCCATCGAGTAGCCGCGGCCTCCGCCAACCCGGGCCGCGCCGCGCAGCCGGGCGTCGGGATTGCGCGGCGGCATGAGAGAATAGAGCGTGCCGCCGAGTCGCCCGCCAGCCGCCCGAGGCTCGGGTCCGAGCCTCCCCCAGCGAATCGGGGGCGCGTTCGCCGGAGAAATCAGTCTCCTCGCGCGGGCGTTCTGGCGTGGGTCCGTCCGTTTCTACAACAGCGACGACCTCACCTATGCCGCGTCGGTGGCCTACTACGCCCTGCTCTCACTGTTTCCCTTCTTCCTGCTGGCCTTCGCGATCGTCGGCTCGGCCTCGTCCTCGGTGGCCCGGCGCACGGCCATCGTCAGGTTTCTGCTCCACTACTTTCCGACCCACTTCGAGTTCCTGACCCGCCAGCTCGACGCGCTCCAGTCGATGCGCCTGCGCGTCGGTCTCGGTGGTGTCGTCGCGCTGGTCTGGGCGGCTCTCGGCGTCTTCAGCGCCATCAGCTCGGCGATCAACCACGCGTGGGGCGTCGAGAAGCAGCGCAGCTACCTGAGACACAAGCTGTTCTCCTTTGTCATGCTGGTGGCCGCGGGAGCCCTCCTGGTGCTGGCCCTGGCCCTCACGAGCGCCTTTGAGATCGTCCACGCCACCTGGTTTGCCGACGTGCTCGGGCGGTTTCCTGCGCTGGCCCTGCTGGGCGGGGTCATGGCCCGGTCTGCGACGACGCTCATCCTCATCGTGGTCGTCGGCCTGATCTACTACTTCGTCCCCGCGACCACCGTGCGGTTCCGCGATGTCTGGCCGGGTGCGATCTTCACGGGGTTGCTCTGGCGCGCGGCGCTCCTAGGCTACTCGTTCTACTTGCGGGACTTCAGCCGGTTCCGCCTGGTGCACGGGTCGATTGCGGCGGTCGTGGTGTTCCTCGTCTGGGTCTACACGAGCGCCGTGGTCCTGCTCTACGGCGTCGAGTTCACGGCCTCCTATGCTGGCCTCCGCGGTCACTCCACCGGCGTGACGCCGGACCGAGCGCCCGAGCCATGGGCAA
Organism: uncultured Acidobacteriota bacterium; assembly: GCA_963701315.1. Classification (GTDB taxonomy): domain Bacteria; phylum Acidobacteriota; class Vicinamibacteria; order Vicinamibacterales; family Fen-181; genus FEN-299. The sequence continues at coordinate 1,080,458 of OY969603.1, forward strand.
CCCCGCCGGCCAGGCCTTCCGGCCCGGATGCCGCCGGGCGCGGATCGGTGGCCCCTTCCCCTAGGTCCTCGCCATGAATCGCCTCGCCGCCGAGAAGAGTCCCTATCTCCTGCAGCACGCCGGCAACCCCGTGAACTGGTACGCCTGGGGCGACGCCGCCTTCGACGCGGCGCGGCGCGAGCAGAAGCCGATCTTCCTGTCGGTCGGGTACTCGACGTGCCACTGGTGCCACGTGATGGCACACGAGTCGTTCGAGGACGACCGGGTCGCCGCCCTGTTGAACGCACACTTCATCGCCGTGAAGGTCGACCGGGAAGAGCGCCCGGACGTCGACCGGCTCTACATGCGGTTTGTGCAGGCGACCACGGGCAGTGGCGGCTGGCCCATGAGCGTGTGGCTGACGCCCGCGCTGAGGCCGTTCTACGGCGGCACGTATTTTCCGCCCACCTCGCGCTGGGGACGGCCGGGGTTCATCGACGTGCTCGAGGAGATCGCCCGCCTCTGGCGGGAGGAGCGCGACCGCCTCGAGGGCGCGGCCGCCGACGTCAGCGCCCACCTGTCGGCCGCGCAGGTGTCCGGCGGCGCCGGCACCGTGCCCCCCGTCGCGGTGCTCGACGACGCTGCGCGGGACTTGCTGGCCGCTTTCGACCCGCTGCACGGCGGCTTCGGCGGTGCGCCGAAGTTCCCACGCCCCTCCGAGCTGCTGTTCCTCCTCCGCGAGCACCGGCGGACGGGCGATCCCGCGCCGCTCCGGGCCGCGCTCCGGACGTTGTCGGCGATGGCGGCAGGCGGGATCCGCGACCACCTCGGAGGCGGGTTCCACCGTTACTCGGTCGACGCCCAGTGGCGCGTGCCGCACTTCGAGAAGATGCTGTACGACCAGGCGCAGCTCGTGCTCGCGTACCTCGAGGCTGCCCAGGCTAGCGGCGACCGCTCCTTCCTCGACGTGGCCGAGGATACGCTGCGCTACGTGCAGCGGGACCTGACCGACCGCGCGGGTGGCTTCTACTCGGCGGAGGACGCCGACAGCCTGCCGCCCGGAGCCGAGGCGGGCGGGCGGAAGGCCGAGGGCGCCTACTATCTGTGGACCGCCGCGGAAATCGACGAGCGACTGGGACCAAGCGGCCCCGCTTTCGCGGAACGGTTTGGCGTGCGCCCCGACGGCAACGCGCTGCAGGACCCGCAGGGGGAGTTCGCTCATGGCAACATCCTCTACGTCGCCCGGTCGATCGAGGACATGGCCGCCGCACGACACGTGCCCGCCGAGGCTCTCCGCGCCACCCTCGCCGCGGCCCGGCAGGTCTTGCTCGCCGCCCGCACACGCCGCCCGCGACCGTCGCTCGACGACAAAGTGCTGACGGCCTGGAACGGGTTGATGATCGGTGCCTTCGCCCGGGCCTCCCGCGTGGCGGCGGCATTCGAGGTCGCCCTCCCGGGGGAGGCAGAGCGCCGCCCGGAAGGGGAGGGCGGGTCCTTTCCCGAGTCCTGTCTGACCACGGCCCGCCGGGCCGCCGCGTTCATCAGGGACCGGATGTGGGATCCGGTGACGCGGCGGTTGTCCCGCCGCTACCGAGACGGCGAGGCGGCCGTCGACGCCTACGCGGAGGACTACGCGTGCCTCGTGTTCGGCTTGATCGAGCTGTTCGAGGCCGACGGGGATCCAGCGTGGTTGGAGTGGGTCCTGGCGCTGCAGGCGTGCCAGGACGACCGGTTCTGGGACGACGCGCAGGGCGGGTGGTTCAGCACGAGCGGGGACGATCCGTCCGTGCTGCTGCGCCTCAAGGAGGACTACGACGGGGCCGAGCCAGCCGCCTGTTCCGTGTCGGCGCTCAACGTGCTGGCGCTGGCCCACCTCGCTCCCGACGCCGGACCGATGACGCCCGGGTCCGCTCCCGCGCGCCGCCTCGAACGCACCTTCGCGCTGTTCGGGCCGCGGTTGGCCTCCGCGCCAAGGTCCGTGCCGATGATGCTCGCCGCGCTGTCGACCTGGCACGCGGGCATGTCCGAGATCGTCGTGGTCGGCCCGCGCGGCCGCGCCGACGTGCGGGCGCTTCGGGCAGTCGCCGATCGCGCCTACCTCCCGTTCAGCGTCACCGTGCTCGTCGAACCCGACGGACCCGCCCGCGGTGCCCTGCTCCGGGCCGTCCCCTCACTCGGGTCGATGGTCATGCGAGACGGACGTGCCGTTGCGTACGTGTGCCGCGACTTCGCCTGCCAGGCGCCAGTCACGGACCCGGCCGGGTTGCGGGCTCAGCTGACCTGACACGGTGAACGGCCGGGTCGCCGGCGCCTGGCCGGACAGCATGCCGGCGTGTCGCCGGGGGGCGCGCCGGAGCGTCCGGCGCGGTCCCCTTCGGGGCGGCGGCCCGGAACGAAGGCCTGCCGACGCTCGTCCAATGGAACATGATGCGGCTGTTGCTCTGGCTGATCCTGCTGGTGATCTGCTGGCCGTTGGCGTTGCTGGCGCTGGTGGCGTACCCGCTGGTGTGGGTCGCTCTGCTGCCGTTCCGGCTGGTGGGAATCGCCGTCGACGGGGCGCTGGAGCTGGTGCGGGCCGTCGTGCTGCTGCCGGCGCGGGTCCTCGGCGGCTTCCGGCGCTAGCTTCCCCTCGCCAGGGCCACCGCGGCGTCCCTCCACGCGCGCGCTGAACGCCGACTGACCGGGCGCACGGCGGCGGGGTGCTCACCGGGACGCGATGGTCCGTGGAGGCAGCCTCCCACGTCACCGCCTTCCCCGAAACCGTCTTGTGGACGACCCTCCGATCCGAACGCCGGGGATTCTGGTTCGGCCTCGATGGCTCCCCCCCGGCGGGGCCTCACGGCAGTCTCACGGCAGTCTTGCCCTTCGTGGGGCACCGGACGCACAATGATAGTCTCGCTTGAGTTGTGCATCTTCGATCCGGCAGGCCGGTTTGCGCGCCCGGTTGCGGCGCACCGACGTCCTGCCCCTCGCCAGGCATTCTGGTTCGCCCCAAGGGTTTGATCCCGACGGGCGCGGGCGTTGCATGCCCCGACGTGGCACCGACCCGACGGTCCAACCCGGCGGGACCGCCAAGCTGGGTGCCGTGACCGATGAGCTGGGTCCCGTCTTGCGCTCGAACCGACGGAGGGTGACCGTGGGAACCGCACCCGCGCGTCTGGAAGACACTGACGATTCGGCGGCCCTGCCGCCCCCCGACCTGACTTCCCTGGAAGTGCCGCGGGCCGATCTGCGAGGCCCCGACGGACCGGACGAAGTCGATCCCTTGTCGCTGTTTCCGACCGAGGCGCAGGTGGCAGCCGCCGTCGTGGTCCGGATGCGACGGCGTCGAGTAGCGTTGATCGTCGCCGCGGCCGCGGGCGTCATCGTGCTGCTCCTGCTGCTGGTGGGGGTAGCGGCCGTCACGTCGGCCCTCGTACGTCGGGCCTCCGGCCCGTCGGTCTCGACGCAGGCCACCCTCGTCATTCAGACCAACTCGCCCGGCTGGCAGGTGACGGACGGTTCCTCCGTGCTGGGCACGACGCCGCTGACCGTCTCGCTGGCGCCCGGCCCGCACAGGCTGCGGTTGGCAAAAGGGCCGGCGACACGGGATCTCGACGTGAGCTTGGCGCCCGGCGTACGCTCGGAGCACTTTCTCGATCTCCCCGTGGCGCCGAAGGCCCTCGGCACCCTGTTTGTCGACTCCCTCCCGCACGGTGCGGCCGTGGCCGTGGACGGCGTGAAGCGGGGCGTCACGCCGCTCGGCCTGAGGGATCTGGCCGTTGGGCCGCACGTCGTGACGCTCCGCAGCGACACCCGCGTCGTCGACCAGCGGGTGAGTGTGGCTGCCGGCGCGTCAGCGTCGCTCGTTGTCCCGCTCGACCCGACGACCAAGGCAGTCGGCTGGGCGGCGATCGACGCCCCCCTCGAACTCCAGGTCTACGAGGGAGACACGCTCATCGGCAGCACTCGCAACCAGCGGATCCTGCTGCTGCCCGGCCGCCACGCCCTCCGTCTGCTGAATGAGGCAGTGGGCTTCGAGAGTGCGGCGGTCGTCACGATCCAGCCGGGCGTCGTCGCTCGCTTCTCCGTCAAGCTCCCGAACGGGAGCATGTCGATCAATGCCCTGCCGTGGGCCGAAGTGCTGGTCGACGGCGTACGGATCGGCGAGACGCCGATCGCGAACTACTCGGTGCCGCTCGGTCCGCACGAACTCCTGCTCCGCAATCCACGTTTCGGCGAGCAGCGCCGCACCGTCGTCGTCTCGCTCGCATCGCCCGTTCACCTTGGAGTCGATCTACGCCAATGAGGCGCCGAGCACTGTCGATCGTGGTCGGCCTGATGCTCATGCTGCCCGCCTCGGTACGCGGCCAGGATCCGCTGGCCGCGGCCCAGAAGCTCTACCTGGCGGCGCAGTTCGACGAGGCGCTGCAGGCGCTTGACGGCTTGAAGACCGCCGGCACGTTGTCGCCGGACGCCGCCTTCAAGGTGGAGCAGACGCGTGTTCTGTGCCTGCTCGCGTTGGACCGGAGGGCCGACGCCGAACGCGCCATTGAGGCGGTTCTCGACGTCGACCCGTTCTACCAGCCCGGCGAGGACGAGGCGGCGCCCAAGGTCAGAACGACGTTTCACGAGGTCCGCCGCCGCGCCCTGCCGGAGGCCTTGAAGCGACTCTACGGGCGCGCCAAGCAGGCCTACGACCGCAAGGCGTTGGGCGAAGCGGCGGCCGACTTCAAACGCGTCCTCACGCTGCTCGAGGACACGGACATGGTCCTCGACCAGTCCGCGAAGTTCGAGATGCGGCTGGTCGCGCAGGCGTTCGTCGACCTCGCGGAGGCTGCCGCGGTTCCACCCCCTCTACCGGCCTCGGTGCTGGCGGTGCCAGCCACCGGTGCGCCGACGGCGCCAACGGACGGTGCCACGCCGGGCGGTGGTGCCCTCGCGGCCGACACCGCCGGCCGAACGCTTCCCACTGACGGGGCCGCCCGAACCCCCCCGGCTGACGGGGCCGCCCGGACGCCTCAGGGCGCGCCGCCTGGGCCGTCGGCGGTCATCTACGATGGGAACACGCCCCGCATTGTTCCCCCCGTGTCGGTGCGCAACGCGGTGAGCATTCCGGAAGTGATGCGGCCGATCGGCGCACCGCGGGAGGCCGTCGTGGAGATCGTCGTCTCGGCCGACGGGTCAATCGAGTCGGTGACGATGCGCCAGCCGGTGGGCACCGTGATCGACGCCCTCCTGTTGAGTGCCGTCAGGAACTGGCGCTATCGACCGGCGACCCGCAACGGCGTCGCCGTTCGCTTTCGGATGCTGGTCAAGGTGGTGGTGCCGCCGCGCAACGCGGGCACGACCTTCTGACGGATGGGCGGCCGCTTCTGAGCGGCCGCTGTACCCCATGCCGCGCGCCCGTCACCGTCGGCGGCAGACGAACTCGCCATTCCCGATCGGCACGGTCAGGCAATCGAAGCGGTCGTCGGCCGCGGCCTTCCGCATCATCGGCTCGACCTCCGCGAAATGATCGATCGCGTTGTCGGCCACGAGCAAGCCGCCCGAGACCAGCCTGGCGGAGACGATGTCGAAGCAGGGCAGGTAGAGGTCCTTCTCGCAGTCGAGGAAACAGAACGCAATCTGGTCCAGTCCGTGATGGCGGTCCAGGAAGTCGCCTTCGATCACGTCGATCTTCTCTGACAGACGGCAGGCCGCGATCGTCTCCCGGGCGAGTTGTGCCTTGGCGGGCAGCACTTCGAAGGTCTCGAGCGTCTCCCTCCGATCCTGGAGGGCGCGGGAGATCCACAGGGACGAGTACGCGGCGCTGGTCCCGATTTCGATGAACCGTCCGGGCGGGCAGTTGGCGGCGAGCAGCGCGAGGAACTTCCCGGTATCCGCCGAGATCTGACGGAGGCGGCGAGCTCTCGGCGTGCCGTCGGCCCGGTCCCGCCGATCCAGGTCCTCGAGGAACGCCATTCGCTGACGCATCAGGTCGGGCAGGTCGCTGAACATCACACCTCCTTCAATACGGAGGATGAGCCGGCCAGGTGTCCAGTCTGGGTTGCCACGCGGCCGGTGGCCACGGGCAGTCGGGCCGTTCCCCTGGCCGGCCGCTCCGGTCCGCCGGCCGGAGGGCCGTCGCCCCGGCAGCGGTCCGCTCGACTCCTGCTCGCGGGCGTCCCCTCAGGGGCTGCCAGTCTCGCCTGGGCCGACGTCATCGCGGGTCGATTCACCGGTCCTCCGCGCTCGGCGCCTCTCCGGTGAGTTCCCATGCGATGAGAGAAACCGGAATCAGGCCGGTCGCCTCGAATTCGTCCATGAAGCGGCTCAAGGTGAAGGCATCGCCGAGTTGACGCCGGCGCTCGGCCAGCAGGTGCTCGATCTGCATCTTGCCGATCAGGTAGCTGGTGCCGTAGGCGGGCTGCTGCAGATACAGGTGCTGCTCGTCACGGGCTGTTCGAGCCTCCAGGCGGAGCCAGCCTCGCGGTGTCCGCGTAGAGGCGAAGCGCGCCGCCTGATCGAGGGACATGCGGTTGGCGTGCATCTGCAGATCGCCCAAGGCCCGCGCCGCGCGCTCGGCCAGCAGGATATAGATCAGCTCCCGCGAGCGCGGCCGGGCGTCGAACATCCCCGCCTGCAGCATCATCTCTTCCCAGCCGGTGGCGTGGCCTTCGGTGCGCGTATCGAAGATGTTGTAGAGCAGCGGGCCCCGCCGAATGGGACTCGGATGCGGTTCCCGGGCCAGCCGTGCGAGATCGAACCAGTGGAACCCGTGCGTGCGCATCACTTCAGGGTCCCGGTAGTCCACCTCGGAGAAGAACTCGAGCGGGCCCGGGCTGAAGCGGCCAATCCGCGCCCGGAGCGCAGGTTCCATGTCCGGGCGGATCGTCAGGAGGTCGTGATCCCGCAGGAACGCCATGTACTCCGTCACGGCGTCGGTAAACCGGTGCGCGTGCTCGGCCTCGCTGGCGAGGGGCGCCAGCGCGGGCAGCCCGCGGTTCCGGCTCTCCTCGAACGCGAGCAGCGTGCAGGCGCGGCCGAGTTCGCGCTCCATGAGAGCCAGCTCCTCTGCCCATGTATGGGGCACGAGCTGGACGTGCTGCAGGTACCAGGTGTAGTTGTCGATTCCTATGCCCGAGGGTCCTTGCTTTGTCGCGGCCTGGGCCTCGAGCCAGCCCGAGAAGGCGTCGGTGGCCTCCTTCGCCCGCTGCACGTCGGTCTTCAAGGTGCCTCCCGCACCACCCACCAATCCCGCCAGCCGCTCCAGGTCGAGACTCTGCCTCTTGACGCTCGACGTGCCGAAGATCCACAGGTCCCGGCCCGTGCCGGTCAGGTTGGCCCGGGCCTGCTGCAGGAGCCCTGGGATGATGCGCAAGGAGGCGGCCATGCGCTCCGATTCGTCGTGGGTCAACGGAAAGGCATAGCTCCACAACTCGAGAGCGCCGAACGCATGCGGGCCCTCCCGCGCCGGTTGATCGCTCTGGCCCGGGAAGACCGTGACGTAGAACGCGGGATTGTTCGCCCAGGGTCGGAGCACCCGATGATCGAAATCGAGCCCGTCGATCTCTGCACGCACAATCCGCCAGTCCACCTGTTGCCCGATCGGCCAGCGGGCCGGGTCGATCGCCGCCAGCCGCCGGCGGTAGGCGTCAAGGCCGCGGTGCTGGGCGGCCATGGCGGTGGGCGAGTAGTCGGGCACGCCGTCCACCAGGCGCGGGCTCTGGAACGCCCGCCAGTCGTGGAACAACGCGACCAGATCCTCGTACCGGGTGCTCGGGGCGTCGTCCCGGCCGCCGCCTGCCCACCCGGCGGTGAGCGTTGCAGCCGTGACCAGGAAGGCGACTCTGAGGGTCAGGGACGGACCGGGCATCGGGTTCCTCCGCGACGTGTTGGGGTGCGGGCTAATGGATCGACTCCAGTACGTGGAGGTGGCCGTCGTGGATCTCGGCGATATGGAGTGGCCGGCGGGCGTCGTGGTCCGTGCCGATCGTGAACGACCCGCCGACACCGTGGACCACCGTGCGGTTCCTGATCAGTCGATCGAGGTAGGCTTTCACGCCGGCGCGCGTGCCGCCGCCGGCGGCGATGGCGTCGCGGAGGAGCCACATGGAGTCGTACGCGAAGGCGAGGCCGTAGTCCGGCTCGGTGCCGGTTTCCGCCCGAATGTCGGCAGCGAACTTCATGGCACGCGGGCTACTCGGGTCGAGGTCCAGGAACTGCGAAACGCGCATGCCCTCTGTCAATGCTGGGTTCCCGGTCGCGAAAGTCGATTGTGCGAGGTTGTCGCTGCCGAGTACGTCGACGCGAAGATCGAGGTTCCGGATCGTCTGCAACGTCCACAGCGCGGCGCCCGTTCGTTGGAACAGGGCGATCAGGTCGGGCGCACCGTTGGCCTTCATGTCTTCCAGCCCAGCCCGGATCATCTCCTCGTCGTCAGCGAGGAGCGTATTGCGGTGGATGATCGCACCGACGATCGTGGCTCCTAATTCCCGTACGCGGCCCTCGAACCGCTCGGCCAGCCCTCGGCCGTAGTCGTCGTTCACGTAAATCATCGCGATGCGCCGCTTGTGCCAAACGGTCACCGCGTGTTCGGCGAGCGCGTCGCCCTGCGAGGCATCCGACAAGCAGAGTCGGTAGGTCCACGCGCCGATTCCCGTGATTGCCCGGTTGGTCGCAATCGTGACGAGTTGGGGCACGCCGTTCCGGTTGTACGTGGCCGCCGCGGAGAGCGTGGACGCACTGTCGCTATGGCCGATCACGGCAACCAGGTCCGGGATCGCGACGAGGCGATCCGCCCAGGCCAGGACGACGGCCGGATCGTACGCCTTGTTCGCTTCTGCCCACGCGAGGCCGACGAGTTCGATCCTGACGCCGTCGGCACCACCCGCAGCGTTGATGTCCTTGACGGCGAGTTTCAGGGCGGGATGCGCGTTCGACGCCATCGCGACGCCCACGATCGCCTGAGGAGGCTGGCGGTGGCAGCCGAGCGCGGCGGACGAGACGAGGACGAGCGCCAGCGCCACGTGCCGTGTCATCACGAGGCTGCACCTTCCCGGGCGAGCGCCATCCGAACCACCCGCTCGAACTCCACGAAGCGGAAGGGTTTGCGCACTCGCAGCGCGTTCGTCGGATCGGAAACATCTCCGCCTTCGAATCCCACCAGGTCGCCCGATGCAAAGACGAAGCGGTCCGCGAGCGCAGGTTGGCAGGCGCGCACCCAGTCGTACAACTGCAGGCCATCGATGCCGCCCGGCATCCGGACGTCGGAGACAACGAGATCGATCTGCCGCGTCTGGAGGACGCGAAGCGCCTCGTGCCCGGTCTCCGCTCCTACGCCGTCGATACCCATCCGTGCGAGAAAGGCCAACTGCAACCGCACGAGCGCTGGCTCGTCGTCGACGACGAGCGCGACGCGGTGGCGGCGGGCGAGAGGGCCGGGTGGTGGTCCCGGCACTTCCGCGCCACTGCGGTCAACCGTCGCCAGATCGCCGACCGGAAGCGTCACGACAACACGGGCTCCTCCCTCGGCATTCGACGCGACGATGTCGCCGCTGTGCTCGTTGACGATGCCGTAGCAGACGCTGAGCCCGAGACCCGTGCCCTTGCCGACCGGCTTGGTGGTGTAGAACGGATCGAAGACTCGTTCGGGATCGCGGAAGCCCGGGCCGTCGTCCAGGAACTCCAGGAGGACGTGATCGCCTTGTGCCGCCGTTCGAACCCGAATCGTGCCCGGTCGGCCCGTTTCTGCGATGGCGTCGTGTGCGTTGTTGAGCAGGTTGAGCACGACCTGCTCAATCTTGTCGGGGTCGGCGCAGAGCTTCGGGTTGGCGGGGTCGAACTCGCGCGCGATGGAGATGTTTCGGGTTCGCAGTTCGTACTCGCGCAGGGCAAGGACCTGCTCGACGGTGGTGTTGAGGGCGACGACGGCGAGCTTGGGCTCCTGCTGACGCGCAAACTGCAGCAGGTTGCCCACGATCCGTCGGCAGCGCTCCGCCTGCACGACAATCTGCTCGAGCAGGCCTGCATCGGTGAGGCCGCTCGGTGTCGCTTCCGCCTCCATCCGCGCGAGTTCCGCTGCACCCATGATGGCCGCCAGCGGGTTGTTCAGCTCGTGCGCAACGCCGCCGACCAGTAGGCCCATGGCCGAGATCTTCTCGGCGCGGATCAGCTGGTCCTGGATTGCCTGCAGTTGCTTCGTCCGCTCGGCGACCTTCCGCTCGAGGGAGGCGTAACTGGTGGCAAGGGACTCGGCCATGAAGTTGAAACGGTCGGCCAACCGACCCAGTTCGTCGTCGCGGAACACCCGGGCACGCGCCGTGAAGTCGCCGTTGCGGATCCCGTCGGACGCGGCGAGCAGGGCGCGTACGGGTAGAGAATGCGTCGGCGCACCACGAAGGTCGTGGCACCGACCAGCAGAAGTGCGACCACGAGCGCACCTCCGTCCATGACGCTGGTCCTCGCCGAGCGGTTCAGGCGGTCGACGACTTCATGTAGGCGCTCCAGTTGGGCCTGATTGAGCTTTTCGAACTGGGCGTGAATCTCCGCCTCGACCTGGAGGCTCCTCCGAACGCCGGCGGCCGCCTCCGCGCGCTTGCCGCGGCGGAGCTGCTCGAAGACATGGGTCGACAGCACTTCAAGCTCAGCGTGGCGCGCCCGAATCGTGTCGACAATCAACCGCTCGCGTTGACCAATGTCCAGACGGAGGTACTCGGCGTACCTTGTCCCGAGCGCGTAGTTGAAGGCCCGGGCGTTGTCGGGGAATGACGCGTCCAGCGTCTCGAACTGCCGCAGCAGCGCCTCGTTCTGCGTGAACTCGTCAGCCGCCAGCGCCTGACTGAGGACCACGGTGCGCTGAAGGCCATCGAATCAAGCGCGCACCGGTGGCCGACAGCGTCGCCGTCTGGCGGGTGAGGCCGGCAGCAAAGGCGATTGCCAGAAGGAAAGGGAGGGCCGTCAGCGTGTAGAAGTACCGGGAGATGCTCATCGCATAAGAGCCCGAGCGGCCCAGCCCTGTATACCACAATTAGGGCCCTCGTGGCGTTCGGCGACGAACCTGCCCGGCCGCCTGGCATCGGACGGCTCGACAGCGACGCGAGCCTGCCGCGCAGGCACACCCCGACCGAGCCAGATCCTGGACTGCCGAAGGGTGCGGCGACCACCTGATGCCGGCGACGACCGGCAGTCCCCCGATGAGGTGTCCGGTCGGCGCCGACAGGGCGCGAGCTACCGCGGGATCGTCGTCTCAGATGCCGGGGAGGGCGCGCCGCTCGGCGGCGTCACCTGAAGGCCGGGATCGATGGTCGTTTTCCCGACGACAATCGTGTACTTGTAGTCGCCGCAGTCGGTCTGGTCCATGACCGTGCACTTGAACCCCGCGTCGACTCGGAGCGTGTCCCTCCGGAAGTCTGCCACCTGCGGATTCAGCGTCGGGTCGGCGCCGGGCCGGTCCCGGGGGTCCAGTTTCCGTCCCGTGAGCTGGTGCGTGAAGTCGGTGATGCGGATGGTCTGGCCGGCATCGGTGGTGTTGAACAGGGCGAACACGAGCTTCGCCCCGACGGGGCATACGATCTTCAGTGGATAGTAGTCGACGTTGGGCGCATCCGCGGTCGCGCCCGGCGTCACGAAGATGCCCACACCGCAGAGCGTCCCCGCGGGTGGACGAGCGGCCGTTGCGGCCGACTGCGCCGGCTGTGCCGCCTGGGCCGTGAGCGCTACCACGCTCGCTGCCACCACCAGTCCCGTCAGCAACTCCCGTCTCCTCATCTGGTCACTCCTTTCGCCAGCGGCTCCCCGGACCGCGCCGCGACCAGCGCCTGGAAGTCTGGTCGCGCCCGCAAGCCGGCGAGGTCGTCGTCGTCTCTCAACAACGTCACCTGATACCCCCGGGCGACGGCGCGGGCGAGGTGCGCCATCGCGAGGTCTGTCTGGCCGAGCCAAGCGGCCACTTCGGCGTTCCTCACCAAGATCGCTCCGTCGGTTGGCGCCAGCGCCAGCGCCTCGGCAGCATGCCGCTCGGCGTCGGTGTGGCGCCCGAGCTTGGCCTCGCACAACGCCTGCAACCCGATCGCCGAGGCGTCCTGCCGGTTGACCGTGAGCATTCGATTGAGGACGCTCACGGCGCGCTCGTACGAGCTGCGGGCACGAGCGTTCTGCCCCAGCCGCGCGAACACGTCGCCGAGGTTCCGCATCGTCTCGGGCGAATTCGGTTCCCGTTCGAGCGCCGCCTGATAGGCGGTCAGGGCGTCGGTGAACCGTCCGGCGACGTAGTAGAAGTAGCCCATGTTCGCGTAGGCGGTGGCGCTCGGTCCCAGCCGCACCGCGTGCTCGTAGTACCCAATGGCGCGCTGCGTGTCCCCCAGCACATGGTAGGTGGTGCCGAGCATCTCGAAGCCGCCCGCGAAATCGGGCTGAAGTTCCGTGACCCGGCGGTACGCGTCGGCCGCCTCCCGGTAGCGGCCGGCGTTGTAGAGGATGAACCCGAGCATGAAGTAGTGGCCGCCGTACTCAGGGCGCAAGGCAATGGCCTGACGCACCTCGGCCACCCCGGCATCCACCTGTCCCTGCGCGGCGAGGATGCGCCCCAGGAGTCGATGCGGTTCGTCGTTGTCGGGCTGGAGGGCAATGGCCAGCCGAAGCTCGTTGATCGCCTGCGTCGGCTCGCCGGTGGCGAAGCGCAGGCTCGCGAGCGAATACCGGACGGCCGGCTGATCCGGGTCGAGGGCCAGGGCCCGGTCAGCAGCTCCTCCGGCCTTCCTGACCCACTCGGCGTCGTGAGTGGCTTGGTACATCGCGGCGTACGCGTCGGTAAGGCCGGCGTAGCCGAGGGCGAACTGCGGGTCCCGGGCGACCGCAGCCTCGAAGAGGGCAACCGCGCGCGTCCGGTTGTCGGCCACGTCGCGTCGATCCAGTAGCGCGCGCCCGTGCGCATAGAGGTCGAAGGCTTCGCTGCTTGACGTCGGGAGACGCAGCAGTCGACTGCGCGTCGCCGCCGTCCATGAGGCTTCGCGTACGGCGCCCGTCTCCACGAGCGCGTGGGCAATGCCCTCGATGACGTCCCGCTGGACGGACAGGGCATCGCGTTCGTAGGTTCCCCTCCAGGTGTTCGCCGAACCGCCGAACCGCATCAGCGTGGCGCGGACCCGTACGCCCGCGGTCGCTGTCTGGAGGGCGAGGTCGACGATGAGCGATGCTCCGACCTCGCGGGCGACCTTCGCCAGATTCTGCCGCTTCGGACCCGTATACGCCGCAGTTGAGGTCCGCGAGACCACCGTGAGTCCGGGAACGGATCCAAGCGTGCCCGTCAGGACCGAAGTCAGGCCGGCCCCCACCGCCTCCAGCGTGGCCTCGTCGCCCAGGTAGGTCGGGGGGAGCACCGCGAGCACCGCCGGCGACGGCGCACCCGCCGGGCGCGACGCGACGCGGACTGCCAGCCAGCCTCCTCCAAGGGCCAAGGCGACCAGGGGGGCAGAGATGCGCAGCCACCGTTGCGCGAGCGCCGGCCCTCGTACCGGCGCGCGTCGATTGGTTCGCGTCGTCGCCAGCCCAAGAGCGACAGGCCGCTCGCGGGCCGAGTCGGCCAGCGCCGTGCGGAGGGCGACAGCCGTTGGACGTCGCTCTGGCTGCTTGTCGAGCGCTTGCGAGACGATGCCAGTCAAGGGCTCCGGTACCGTCGGTGCGAGCGCGCGCAAGTCCGGGGCGGGCGCGGTCGCGATAGCGACCGCCAGGCTCATCGAGTCGCGGCCTTCGAACGGACGCCGACCGGTCAGCGTTTCGAAGAGGATGACGCCCAGGCTGAACACGTCACTCGGCGGGCCGACCGGCCTCCCTTCGACCTGCTCCGGCGACATGTAGGCGGGCGTGCCGAGAACGACGCCGGGCTTTGTCAGGGGCGACCGCGTGATCGTGACCCGCGAGTCGTCGTCTGTGGTCGGCGCCACGCGGGCGATCCCGAAGTCCAGGATCTTGACCACGCCCTGGGGCGACAGCTGGATGTTGGCCGGCTTGAGGTCACGATGCACGATGCCTCGCGCGTGTGCGGCCTCGAGCGCGGCGGCCACCTGGGTTCCAATCGCGGCAGCGTCGGCGGGCCGCAGCGGCCCGCGGTCCAATCGGGCGGCGAGGCTCTCGCCCTCGACGTACTCCATCACGATGTACGCGTCGCCGTCGGCTTCGATGACGTCGTAGACGCCCGCGATGTTCGGGTGGCTCAAACCTGCCGCCGCGCGGGCCTCACTGAGGAGCCGCTCGCGCGAGGGTCCGCTATCCGCGCGCCGCAGCGCCGCGGTCTTGAGCGCGACGTGGCGGCCAAGACGCGCATCGTGTGCGAGGTAGACCGAACCCATCCCGCCCTCGCCCAGCTTGCGGACGATACGGTAGGGCCCGATCGATGCGCCGGTGGGGGGCTCAGGCGCCATTGGTGCTCGTGTTGTTCCGAATATCCCAGCATAGCCTCCGGCTCGGCCTACGGTCAAACGACGGGGCCTGCCGGCGCTCGTCCACCTAGACCCTCATCGTCATCGCCGACCGCTGAGACGGTCCCGGTGAGCGACGGAGCCAGGAGTGGGAAGGGAACGAGTGCGGCGGGTCCGCCCTGCGGCCACGGTGACCGCCGTGCGCGGCCGGGCAGATCACCACTCAGTTGATGCCCTCTCCGCCTGGCCAGTGTGACCGGGGCGCCTGAGGAGGACCCGGCGACAGGTCGCCCGCCGCGTCGGTGCCGCTCGGATTGGTGGGGAACGCACCGGCCGTGGCTGCCGGCGAAAGCGTGGCGCAAGAGGACCGACAGAGACAACGAAGCCCGAGTGCCGCGCCCGCTCTCACGTGCGCGGAAGCACTCGGGCCACGTCTGGACGCGGAACGAGAGGCCTACTGCAGGGTCAGGAGCACGAGGATCTCACCCTGGCCCGCGGCGAGGGGCTCGAGCGCCTTCCCGACAATCGTCCCCGGCCGGTGCATCGTCACGCCGTTCACCACGACCGGCTGCGACACCATCGCGTACCCCGGCGTCGGGCTCGTCACCAGCAGGTCGCCCGCCTGGATTGCCCCGTAGCTGGCGTCCACCTTCACCTTCACGCGCCCGCTCTGGGCCACCAGCGACCGGCTCGCGGTCTTCTCCCCGAGCGAGAGGCCCGGCTGCGCAGAGACCGCCCCGGCGACGCCCACGTCATAGGCCGCCGTCGCCACCTTCACCCCGTTGCGCACGGCCGGGTCGACCACCACCACCGTCCCGGGCTCGAGCGGCGTCCCGCTCTCCACCCATTCGGCCACGTCCTGGTACTTCGCCGCAATGTTCCCGTCCACCGTCGTGTCGCCCGTGATGTGCGTCGTGCCCACCACGTGCAGCACCGAATCCGGCGTGGACGTGCCAATCCCGACCGCCCCGGCCGCCGTGACCCGCACCCGTTCGGCCATCGTCTTCGAGCCGGTCGGCGTCGTGTTGATCTGCAGGTACGTCCCGTTGTTCGCGTCGGTCCACGGCTCGGCCGCCTTGAACACCACCTGCCCGCGCCCGCCCGGGCTGAACACGCTCGCCCCGAACCCGCGCACCGCCAAGCCGCCCAAAATGTCATCGGTCTGCACGGCACTCGGCGCGGCCATCGTCCCGCGGGCCGCCCGGAACACCACCGGCAGCGCCGTCAGGACGCTGCTGTAGACGTCGAAAAACGCCACCGGCGCCACGTTCGACGCGGCGTGGAGCTGCGCGAGCGGGGCCACCGTGTTCAACCCGATGCGCGCGGTCGACGGGTCCTGGTACACGACCGACGTCCCCAGGTCCGTCGTGTTCAGGAACACCCCCAGGTAGTTCGCCGTCCCCGTGTTCGCCGTCTGCCCCCCCCCGCCGGCCGCCTGGAGCCCGTTGGCCAGCACCTGCGGGTTCACATACGTCAGGCCGTCCGCCCCCACCCCGGTCTTCTCCCCCGCCAGAACGAACGCCGAGAGCGGCTTCCCGCCCACCGTCGTCGCGTCGGCCGCTTTCAGCGCGTACGGCACGCTCACCAGCAACACCCGCGGGCCTTCCAGCCCCTGGTCCACCGACACCCCCAGCCAGCGGCCCGCCCCGCTCGTGAACAGCTCCACCGGCAGGCCCCCCGCCTGGGTCGCGCCCAGCACCACCGCGTAGCGCCCCTCGGCGTCGAGCGGCACCGTCTGCGTCTCGGCCCACAGCGCCGTCCCGCCCGTCTGCTCCGCGTACACCGCGAAGGTCAGCGTGGCCGTCCCCGTGCGCGGCACCCCCGCCGCGTCCTTCACCACCCCCCCGAACCGCACCAGCGGCGGAGGCGTCTGCGCGCTCGCCGGCAGTAAGGCGACCACGCCCACGAGCAACAAGACCGCGACGATCTTGATCTTCATATGGAGCTCCACACTAGGCTGGATGAGGGACGAGAGACTTGACAACGGACCATCCGCCCCGGCGGGACCGAGGGCCGAGCGCGATGACACAAAGGTCAGCGGCGACCTCTCGGGGGACGTTCATGTCTGGCACCCCGTGTCGACGCGGGCGGCTGCGCTGCCGGCGAAGCACGCACCGACACCTGCTGCGGGCCTCACTGCGACCAGCCCAGTCCAATAACATTTGAGCAGAGTCCGGGAGCAATCGCAAGACCTAAATGGCCCAGGTGGCCCGTCTCGCGCGCGCCGATGGCTCGAGCCCCTACCCAAGAGCCCGCCCGCGGGGACCGCGGGCTCTCAGGGGAGTGCTGGATACTCGCCGACCGGGTGGTCGTCCCTGCCGGTTTCGGGTGGAACCTGGAGTGCGAAGTCCGCCTCGGAGCTTCCGGGCACGTCGGCCCCCGGGTGAGTCGCCCGTCGGGGGAGGCCAGCTCGCGGCAATGAGGTTGGCCATGGAAGCGGTCCGCGGTCGACCCTCGGCCCCGACCAGTCGCCAGCCGTGGCGCAGTCCGCCCGCATGGGACGGCAGGCCGGAGCCGTCGCGCCAGGCGCCACGTTCCTGTGACCGGTCGGGCGAAGGGGAGCCGAAAGGCGTTCCGTGACGGCCAGGTCTGCGCCGCCAGCATCGCGGCATGCCAGCCCGCCGCGGTGGCGCCTGCGAGCCAGGAGGACTCGGACTGTGGCACCTTCCTGTGCAATGAGGTCGCGCGCCCGCTGCGGGGTTGTCGTCGGAACGACCACCCTGACGGGTAAGCCGAGCAGCCGTCCGGCGTACGAGACGGCAAGGCCGGCGTTGCCGCCGGACGACGAGACGAAAGCGCGTGCACCGCGCCTCGCGTACTCACGGCAGGCGAAGCCGACGCCCCGGATCTTGAACGAACCGACCGGTTGTGCCGACTTGAGCTTCAGGTAAACCTTGCTTCCGAGACGTCGTCCGAGCGCCTGGGAGTGGATGAGCGGTGTGACCGTGTGCATGCTGCTCCAGGACCTTCGGGCCCGAACCACCGCGGGGTCCATTCCGCCGTCGGGCGCCGACGGGCCTCGCGCCACTCGCTAGGTGGGTGGCCATTCGGACAAAACTGCCAAGCCTCCGCCCAACCGCCTCGTCGGTGTCGCCGGCAGACGTCGAGTGCGACGCGGGCCTCGTTCGATTCGTGGCGGCAGGGCCCGCCCGTGCCCGTGCGTCCCAAGCCGCCTCGCCCTGCGGACGGATCCGGGAAGCGGCACTCACTCTGGGCGGCACGCGGCATCCCAGAACGTTCGGTAAGCGACTTCGACGGCCCGGGCGAAACGTCGCGAGTCCATCAAGGGGGACCCCGTGACGCGCTCTCGCAGGCCGGCCCGCATTGCGGCGAGCCGGTCGGGATCGCGCGCCAGGCGGACCGCGATGCCCACGAAGTCGTCGGAACCCACGGCTACCAGGTCGGCCAACCCGACGTTGCTCAGTAGAGACAGGCCCGCGCGCGAGACGGGCGCCGACCCGGACCGGGTGACGACCGGGACTCCCATCCATAGGCCGTCGAGGTTGGTGGTGTGGCCGTTGTACGGAAAGGTGTCCAGGCAGAGATCGAGGTGGTGATATCGCTCCAGGTACTGCTCCCGCGGGACAAACTCGACGAAGTCAACGCGGCAGGCAGCCACGCCGAGCTTCTCGGTGACGTCGTGACGGCAGCGGCCGGGTGGCGCGAGCAGCGTCAGGCGGGACTCGGGTACCTCGCGGAGTGACTTGCCCCCAGGTCGCCAGCACCTCGTCATTGACCTTGCAGAAGTTGTTGAGGCACCCGAATGTGATCCACCCGTTGCGACGGGCCGGCAGTTCGTTGACTAGCGGCCGGTCCGTCAACGGGTCGTAGCACCAGAAGCTGTCGGGCAGGCGGTAGGACCGCTCCGAGTAGAACTCGTCGGCCGCACCGGGCGGATCGAGCCAGGGATCGGTGAGCCGGTAGTCGATGGTGTCCAGGCCCGTCGTGCCCGGATAGCCAAGCCAGGTGACCTGCACGGGCGCCGGCTTGCGCGCGAACACGAGGAGCCGGTTGTCCGCTAGGTGCAGGGTCAGGTCCACCAGCACATCGACGCGATCCTGCCTGACCAGCGTGGCAATCTGCTCGTCGGTCAGCCCGCTCGTCGATCGCCACAGGTCGACGCAGCCCCGCAGCCGTTCCGAGACCGAGTCCTCCTCGGCGGTGTCCGAGTAGCACACAATCTCGAACCGATCGTGGTCGTGCTGCCAGAGCAGCGGTGTGACAAACAGCGCCTGGCAATGCGTCCGGAAGTAGCTCGAGACGTATCCGATACGAAGGCGCCGCCCCGGCGTGCGGTCGACGTCGTAGGCCGACACGGCGGGGCGAAGCCGTGCCGCGTGCCGGGCGTTCCACCGCCGTGCCGCGCGCAGGTGTGCGGCCGCATCATGGGCGCCGCTGTACAAGACGGCAAAGACCAGATTGCTGTGCACGTTGGCGTTGCCTGGCTGGCATTGCACCGCCCGTTCGTAGCACTCGATCGCGTCGTCAACCCGTGCGACCGCCTTGAGGACGCCGCCGAGGTTGTTCCACGCCTGGCCGAATCCCGGTCTTAGGCGCAGCGCCTCCCGCAGGCTGGCTTCGGCCTCATCGACCTGGCCAAGGCGCAGGAGCACGCTCCCGAGATTGTTGGCGGCTTCGGGAAAGTCCGGCCGCAGTTCGAGTGCGCGCCGGTACGCCGCCGCCGCTTCCTCCCTCCGCCCCGCTTGTCGGAGCACCAGGCCCAAGTTGTAGTGAACCTCGGTGCGATCCGGTTCGCGATCCAGGATTTGTCGGTACAGTAACTCCGCCGTCGCCAGATGCCCGGACTGCTGCTCGCGGAGCGCAGCGGCAAACGTTTCCTGGATGTCCATTGGGCCTATTGTGCGCGATCTTGTGCCCAGCGTTGGTCACGCGTCCCAGAGTCGTTGGCAGACGGGGGCCCGCTGGCAGTGCTGCTGCGGCGGAGTTCCGATGCTGCCGCGTGCCAACGCACGATCGGGGGGAATGAAGCGCCAAGGCCAGCAGTCTGAGGCGAACAGGACCCGCAGGGTCTCGCAGATCCCGCCTGGTGCACACCGATCACGAGATGCCGGCGACTTGGGGGTCCGGCTACCCATGTGCCCAGCGAACCCGCGGCGTGGAGCCGCAGGTCGAGACCGAGTTCAAACCTGCGCGGTGCGGCAACCCCCAAGGCTCGTGGCGCTGCGGTTCTGCCTGACCTCGTGCCGAGGGAGAGAGCACCGGGCCCCGACGCGCACCCGGCCGCTGCGCCGCCCGTCACTCCTTGGTGCGGGCTGGCGCCGTCCGTGCGAGGCGCCAGACCATGAGCCCGAGGCCCAGCACGCCGCCGACGAGGACCGTCCACAGCAGCACCTGCCTGCGGACCGCCGCCCGGTGATCGGCGGCCGCCAGCCGCGCCGCCGCTTCCACCTCCGTCCACGCCCCCAGCGTCGCGTGCCCGAAGCGCGCGCGCTCGTCGTCAAGTGACGGCACCAGCGTACCAATCGGCAGCGCGCCGCTGGTCGCCGTCGCCGACCCGGCGAGCAGGCGGTAGGGGGCTTCGCCCTGCGCGGCGAACACGACGCTCGCCAGGTCTGCGAATACGACTAGCTGCGTGGTCGCCGCGTCAAGCATGCCGGCGCGCGGGTCCGGCATCACGCGTACGTAGCGCGCCAACGCGCCGACGCCGATCGGCCCGGATGCACTGACCGCGCCGGCTCGGTCGAGCCGGTAGAACACGCCGGCGGCGATCGGCGCCCACGGGTCCGTCGCTCGAGTGCGGCCATCGATGCGGACCGGCGCGACGTGCGTGCCGTCGGGCCAGCGGAGTTCGATCTGGGCAATCGGCAAGGTGCCACCGAGTTCGAAGTAGAGTGCGCGCGCCTCGCCCGCCTGTGGCCCCTTGGTCCCGGCCGGCACCGGGCCGGGCGAGAACGGGAGCTCCGCTGGCGCATCCACCGCGACGGCCCGGTTCTCCGGGCTGACCGCCAGCGCTCGCACGATGACGGGCGCGGTCGAGGCGTCGGCCCACACGAGGCGCACGAACCGGCCCGCGCCCGGCGGCAGAACGACAGTGGGCTGCGTCAGCGCGCCGGCCGGCGAGGCGAGCGCCATTAACTGCCCGGCGGCACCCGGCTGCCAGCGACGCAAGTCGTCGCTCGTCTCAAGTTGGAACGACGCGGAGAACTCGGCCGGGCCGGACCACTCGAACCGAACCGCGCGAACCTGCGGGTCGGTCGGTTTCCGCTCGCCGAGATCCACGAGCCAACCGCCCGACCGCTGGCCGCCGGTGGCCTCAGGGCGTGCCGCACCTCTCCGCGTGACGTTGATCCGGTCGCCTTCGACCGTCAGTTCGATCGGCGCAGCCCAAGTCCCGTCGGCAGCCGGCTTGGCGGGCAGCGGGTAGAGGGTCGCTTCCCGGGACTGTTCGGTGGTCTCCACGCGGCTGCCGCGCGGGTTGAGCAGGGCGAACGGCACACGGTCCCCGCGGGCGTCGACGACACGAAGGTCCACGAGTCCTGCCTCCTCGCAGTGGGCGTAGGCCGACGCGGGCAGCGGAAGCAAGACGAATACGCCTGGACGGTCCACGGAGATCGGGGCCTGGTAGCGGAGCGTCGTGTCGTCGGCGCCGAGCAACAACACACCGGAGACCAGCCCGATGCCCGCGAGGATCACAAGGCTACGACCCCTCATGGGACCTCCCACTGGTGGGGAATGGGGCGACGTACCCGATCACCAGCATCAGCACGCCGACCCCGACGAATGACACGATGCGCGTCACGGTCTCCGAGCCCGACAGATCGATCACAAACAACTTCAGCACGACAGCGGCCAGCAGTGCGGCACCGGTCATCCACGGAGCGCGCTCGCCGCGGCGCGCGGAGATCCACATCAGCGCGAGGGCAGTCACCGTCCACAGCAACGAGACGCCGGTCTGGACCGCGAGCGAGGCCATCCACGCGTCGACGTGGTAGGGCACGCCGAGGTAGTGGTGGAACGCGCGGATCAGCATCGCGTTCAACCAGATGAAGGCGTCGGCCGCAACGCACACAAACACGAGGCGGGGCATCCACGGCATGCCGTCGCTCGCACCGTCGCTCTTCCGCCAGAACCACGCGCCGGCCAGCGCGAGAGCCACGCCGAGATCGAGCGGGTTGAGCAGCGGCACGTGTGGCAACGGCGCGGCCGAACCGTTCGAGGCGACGTTGGCGACAAGCGCCCAGAACAGCAGGCCAAACGTCAGGACGCCCGCCGCCCCGGACCGGTAGGCGCGTGGCGCGGCGCTCACAGGCCAGACGCGATCGACCGAGGGCCGAAGGAACAGGAAGACCAGGCCGGCCGGCACTGCCAGCCAGCCGAGCCAACGCCACGCGCTCTCGGCGTCGCCCCAGTCGGCCGTGATGGCGCGGCCCTCGAGTGCGCCGAGCGCGGCGAGCACGAGCGCGCCCAACCAGTGAACTACATTCCGAGCGAGGCGAGGCCACCGCGACGCTGCCACACCGAGGGCGAGCAGATGCGTCGCCACTGCGATGGGCCAGGCCCACCAGCCGCCGCCCTCGATCGGACTCTTGAACTGCGCGGCCCCCAACATGACGGCCACCGCCATCAGCGGCGCATGGCCCAGTATGGGCATGGCGATCAGGCGCCAGTCGAGCGCGGCCGATAGCGCGGTGTAGAGCACGGCCGCGCTGCTGACGCAGGTCAGCCACGCGGCGAGCTGGTATGTCGCGGGCACCCAGGCGTCGATCTTCACGGCGGTCACGAAGAGGAACCAGAGCGTCGCCCACCCGATCAGGACCGGCTCAGCCGTTGGCTCGACTTGAGGGATGGCCGGTTTCGAGGCACCCTCGGCGGCGAACCGGTGCACGAGCCATGCGCCGACGATCGAGGCGGCGACAATCAGGAAGCCGTTCAGCAGGGTGGCGTCGAAGAGCCGCTCGCGCGTCGGTTGGACGAGCGCGGTGACGAACAATACCAACGCCGAGAGGACGAGGAGTCCGTAGCCGAACACCCGGCCGAGCCGCCGCGACTGGCGGAAGCCGAGCCACACGAGGCCGGCCCCCTCGAGCGCCCAAGCCCCGGCCGTGCTGCGCGGGTCGAGGGCGAAGGGAATGGTGAGCGTGATGAACACGACCCCGATTGCCAGGCTGCCCTCGAACACCACAGCGAGGCGCGGCCACGCCCGCATCCACACCGCCAGCCCTACGTAAAAGGCCGCCAGCGCGAGCGCCGAGAGCGCCACGCCGTAGTCGGTGTGGCGCACCAAGCCGGTACTGCAGCGCGAAGGCGACCGTGGGGAGGCCGAACAGAAGCGTGCCGTTGACCCAGCCGTCCGTGCGCCCCGTCGGCCCTGCTGGCGCCAGCCGGCGCGCTGGCATCAGCAGGATCCCGACGAACACGAGGAAGAAGACGGTCAGGAACGCCTGGCTGCTCGCGTAGTGGGCGGCGTCGTACCGCATGATGCCCCACGCCGTGGCCACGACGAAGGTGAAGGTGAAGCCGATCAAGTTCAGCGACCGCCAAGTCTTGTGCCACGCGACGGCCGCGATGCCCAGGTCGAGGATCAGGTAGTAGGTGAACAGCGTCACCTCGTTAGCGCTCCCTGTGGCGAGGAGGAGCGGCGTGGCGAAGCCGCCGAGCGCGCCGACCACGGCGAGCGCGGATGCGTCCTGCAGGACCGCCAGCACCGCCGCGAGCACAGCCACTGCGACCATCAGCGCGAACGCCGGGCCGATAGCCAGCACGCCGAAGAACCGGAATGACGCAAACAGCGTCAGATAGAGAACCGCCACCGCCCCGCCCTGCAGAATCTGGGCGTAGCCGGGACGGCGCACCCGCAGCCGCCACCCAATCGCCAGCAGGACGACTGCGGCTCCGCCGATGCCGCTCAGCCGCAGTTCGATCGGGACGTTGGTGTGCTCAGACGCGTACTTCGCGAGGAACGCTAGGCCAACGAACAGGATGCCGATCCCGACCTTCACAATCGTGTTCCCGCCGAACAGCCAGCGGATGAAAGCCGCCAGCGGGTCGGGGGTCGGCGGCGCCTTGACAGGAGGCCGCGCCGAGGGAAGCGGCGGACTCGGCGGCCGCGGGCCGATTGACGGAGCCGCCGCTACGGTTGGGGGCGGTGCGAGCGGGCCACCGACCGCGGGAGGAACGGACGGTGCTGGCGTCAACGGTGGCGGCTCGGCCCCCCGGGGAGAGGGCTCCGCCGCGGCGATCGGAGGCAGCAAGGCAGCGGGCGGTATCGCTGTTTCGACCGGGGCCGCTGGGGCGGCCGTCCGTTCGGTGGTGTGCAGGAGCTTGGCCTGAGTGGCCACCCGCTCTTTGAGCGCGTTGACGTCCGTGCGCAGTCTGAACAGCGTCCTCTGGAGCTGGTACGAGCCAACCAGTAGAAAACCGATCAGCCCAACGACAACGGCGCCGAAGGTGTCTTCCCAGAGTGCTCCGATGATGGCCCCGACCACGAGCGCGACGACAGCAGCCACAGGACCTCCCGCGTTCAAGACCACGCTGTTGACGCGACCGGCACGGCCGACGCTCCCGTCAATCAGGGGGCGCAGAGCCGGCCAGCGGCCCCGCCATGGAGCCGACCTCCGACGGAGCGGATGGACGACGTCGATCCGATTCGCTACCGGCCCAGATCGCGAATCCAGATGTTCCGATACCGGACCGGGCTCCCATGGTCCTGCAGCGACAGCGGCATCCTGGCCGGGTGCGCCTTATAGGGCGGGCGCGCCCTGTGCGCCGTCGGACCGGTGAGCGCCTCGTCGTCCTGCACCAGGATGCCGTTGTGAAAGACGGTCATCCGCGCCGGCTCGCGCAGCGAGCCGCTGTGGTCGAATCGCGGAGCGTGAAACACGATGTCGTAGGTCTGCCACTCGCCGGGCCTGCGGCTGGCGTTGACGAGGGGCGGGTACTGTCCGTAGATCGCCGCCGCCTGGCCGTCGGCGTAGGTCTGGCTCTGGTACGAGTCGAGCACCTGGACCTCGTAGGTATCCATCAGGAAGACGCCACTGTTGCCGCGGTCCTGGCCCGACCCGGTGGCGGGCGTCGGCGTCGCCCACTCGACGTGCAGCTGACAATCGCCGAACTCCCGCCGTGTCTTGATTGACCCCGTGCCCTTGACCACCTCCATGTAGCCGTCCCGGCCGGCCCAGTCAGCTGGACCGCCCTTGGCGTTGGTCCAGCCCGACAGGTCCTTGCCGTTGAACAGGACGACCGCGTCGGCTGGCACCGGCGCCGGCGGGCCCTCTGGTCCGGGGTCCACAGCGCGCGGCATCGGGCGCGTCTCGTCGTGCACGGCCCAGCGGCGGAGTTCGTCGATGCGGCGACCGCCTTGTGCCGATGCGAGCAGTGCGGCCAGGCCGAGCGCGGTGACGGTCAGAATGACAAGTGGCAATCGCGTGGTCGTGGGGCCTCCAAGCGGCGCGCGCTTGGGCGACCCGTCGTGGATGGCTCGCGTGCGCAGGACGATTCTATGGCGAACCGCAGGGAAGGCGTGCCGGTTTCTTGCGCCAGAGCCGAACCCGCGGACACGCTCGGTACCGACGGGCGAGCATCCAAGCCCGGCACCGGTGGTCCTCGACCGTTCGAGCGTCAAGCAGGAGGGAACGCGAGGACTCTTAATGACCGCGTCCGACGTCCCATCTCACGCCGACGTTTCCGCGGACGGTGAGGCCGCCCTGGGGCGGGAAGAAGAAGTCGGAGTCCACCTGCTCGCTTCGGAGCACATGAAGGCGAGCGCCGGCCACGACCGAGACGCGAGGAGGGAGTCGTGCCACGTAGTCGCACCCGAGCACGACGCCAGGCCTGATCAACCACCGATCCTCGTCCGGCTCGGTGTTGCCGACCGACGGCTCATTCCACGGGTAGTGTACCGCCTGCGTCTGGGCCTGGTGCGCGGTGACGAGCGCCAGGCCGGCGAGCGGCTCGAGCGTGGCGTTGTGCCGGAGCGTAATGCGTCGGCGCACGGCCATCGACGCCAGGACGGCGCGCTCGCTCGCGTGATAGTCGATCCATCCGCTCACATGCAGATCCGTGCTGGCAGGGCCGCTCACGGCTGTCGGAACGACGACCTCGACTTCGAAACTCAAGTTGGCCCTCAGGAGTCGCCCGACGGCGACCGACACGCCGATGGCGGAGCCGCTATTGTCGCCCGCGACGTGGTCGCTGTCGTAGCCGAGGCTCGGCGTCTGTTGCACGGCACCCGAACGCGCGGGGAACGCTGGGCCCGTTGGTGGTCCCGGCGGGTGCTTGGGCCGCCGCCAGGCACGGCCAGATGATGCCAGCGAACGTGATGACAAGACCCATCACGCGCATGATCGCCGAGGTGATCGGGAATGGCCGAAGGAGGCAAGGCGTAGCCCCATCTGCGAAGGCGCGTGCGACTGGCGCGCAAGGCGGATGGGAAGAGAACCATCTCCCGGCGACACGGCGGCGTCCGAACGCCGCCGAGATCTAGCGTGTAGGCGTCCTGACCCGGTGGGAGTGACACACCGTCCTGCACATCCGCGCGTTCCTGGTCTTCATGTTGGGCCGCGCGGGACCGGTCACGGCCGGCAACCTCTCGGTGCGCCTCCAACGTCAAGCACCCCGCATCTCGACACTCGGATTCGTCCGCTTCAACTCGGCGAGAAACGCGTGGAAGTCGGTGGGCTGGGTCAGCCGCAGGATCCTTCCGCGCGCGCACGTCGCACGAACACAGTACTCCGCGAGGCCACGTGGCGCACGGGGGGAGGGGGTCCGCACGAGCCAGTAGGGAACGTCAGGGCCTTGATTCAGGGGGCGACTCTTCGGTCGCGGCCCGCGGACGGGATCCCACCAGCCTTGTGACCGTGAGCGGCGCGTGGCTCTTCCGGCCGCCGCGTCACATCGCTTCTGGGACTAGCCGTGGAGCCTACCATTGTGGCGTAATATCCTCTCCGACAGCGTACGGTGGGAGATCGCCGGCTTCCGGATGCGTGTGGACGATGCGCTCGGGTGCGGGTGCATGCCTGACCCTTCGATCCGCACGTCCGGACGGGTCGACCTTTTGCCCGACCATGCGCCACGAACGAACCCCGGTGGGGGACGAGTGTACGGTTGATCGACGCGCGTGATGGCCAGACGAGTGAGCACCCATGAGAGCTGCATGCCTGATGTCGCCGCAGGACGTCTCCCGCCACCCCCTGAGCATTGACGAGGTGGCGATGCCACGGCCACAGCCCGGTCAGGCACTGTTGAAGGTGCGGGCCTGCGGCGTCTGTCGAACCGATCTGCATATTGTCGAGGGCGAGCTGTTGCCGCAACGCGACACTATTACGCCTGGCCATCAGATCGTCGGTGAGGTCGTGGACAACGGGACAGCAGAGTTCCCGGCAGGCAGTCGTGTCGGAGTATCTTGGCTCGGAGGTACGGACGGGAGCTGCGCGTACTGCAAGAGGGGCCTGGAGAACCTCTGCGACTCTCCCACGTACACCGGGTATACCGTCAACGGCGGTTACGCGGAGTACGCCGTGGCGCGCACGGACTTTCTCTTCCCGCTGCCAGCTGCTCTCGACGACCTGCAAGCGGCACCTCTCTTGTGTGCAGGGATCATCGGCTTCCGCAGTCTGCGCGTAGCCGGTGTGACGCAAGGTGACCGCGTCGGGCTCTTCGGCTTTGGCGCCTCGGCGCATCTCGCCATCGCCGTCCTGAAGGCCTGGAACTGCGACGTCTATGTCTCGACACGGGGTGCCTCCCATCGCGCACTGGCTGCGTCGCTTGGAGCCACTTGGGTCGGGGAGGAACGGGACAGCGCGCCGGTCCAGCTGGACCGCGCAATTACCTTTGCCCCCAGCGGCGATGTGGTCGTGGCGGCGCTGGCCAGTCTGCGCAAGGGCGGCGTTCTTGCGATCAACGCGATTCACCTGGACCGCATCCCCGAGTTCGACTACGACCGCCTGCTCTGGGGCGAGCGTCAGGTGCGCAGTGTCGCGAACATGACGCGATCGGACGCGCGGGATTTTCTCGCCGTCGCCGCTGAAATCCAGCTTCGACCGAAGGTCACCGTGTTCTCGCTCGACAGAGCCAACGAGGCGTTGATCGCCTTGAAGGCGGACTCCATTGACGGTGCCGCCGTGATTGTCCCGTGAAGGTGCCGCGCGTCATCGTCGGTCGTCGGGTGTTGGCACCATGAGTGGTGCGCCAGGGGGTCGGGCGGTTCCGCGGGTCCATCGGCCGGCGGAGCGCGTGCGGCTCGTCGAAAGCGAGCGTCCGCGTACATCGGGTGGGACCCCGCCCCTAGGCCCAATGCCGTTAGGAAATTCCAAGTGATCAGAAATTCAACGTGTACGTTTTACACTTGTACTTTTTACTCGGTTTAGATATTTACACTGGGAATGCGACACCATTCCCAGTCTCGACATCGACCCGACGAGCAGAGCGGTTGCGCGGCGTCCCGCCCCCTCGGCTTTCTGGCGGCGTGGACGGCCATGCTCCGCGGCGACGCGCCCTCGCTGCCGACGCGGCCGGGACGCAAACCGCGCGTGCCATTGACCCAGGTGTTGTCCGCCCTGACCTTTCATGTGATGAAAGCCAAGGGCACGTTGGGCGAGCACGTCGCCGAGTTGTTCGACACGCGGATCGCCGACAGTTCGCTGGCCGATCGACGGGCGCGGGTGCCGTGGACGATCTTCGCCGAGTTGATGCAGCGCATGCTGCGTCCCCGCGCGACGCTGGCGGACGCGCCGGAGGCCTTCTGGCAGGGGTGGCGGCTGCTCGCGCTCGACGGCACGCAGTTCAGTGTGACGAACGCGCCGGCGGTCAAACGGCGCCCGATCAAGGCGCGGACCCGGCGCGGGCGCGCCGCCTTCGCGAAACTGCCGGTGGCGGTGTTGCTCGAGGTGGGGCTGCACAATCCCATCGCCGCCGTGGTGGGCGAGCCCGGCGCGGCGGAGTCCACGCTGGCGCGGACGCTGCTGCCCGCGATCCCCGAGCAGGCGTTGGTGCTGGCGGACCGCTTGTATGGCTGCGGCGCCGTGGCGGCGGCGCTCCAGGCGGCCTGCGTGCGGGTGGGCAGTCACTTCCTGGTCCGCGTGCCGACCGTGGTCACGGGACGGGTCGTCGAGTCGCTGGCCGATGGGAGTCGCGTCCTGGTCGTGGCGGTCAAACCCCGCTATCGTCCCTCGCCGGACGAGCGGACGCTGACGGTGCGCGAGATCCAGGTGCGGGTCGCGCGCGCGGGGCGCCGCGGGACCACGCTGCGACTGTGGACGAGCCTGCTCGATCCGCGTACCGCCTCGGCGCTCGATCTCGCCCGGCTCTATGCCCAGCGCTGGGAACAGGAGCTGTACTTTCGCGAGGTCAAACACGATCTGCGGCGGACCGCCCTGCTGCAGAGTCACACCGTGGAGACCGCGGCGCAAGAGATCGCTGCGATCGTCCTGGCCAGCGCCCTGCTCGCCGTCGAGCGGACACGGGCGGCCGCCGGCGCGGTCCCGGTGCTGCGAGTGAGCTTCGCGAAGATGCTCCCCATCGTCGAGGGCATGTGGTTCACCCTGGATATCGCGGCGCCAGTGCTGACCGAGGATCAGACGCAATTCATCCTCACGCAGATGTACGAACGGATGCGCCGCCACATCACGCCCACGCGTCGGGCTAGGTCGTGTCCGCGCGCCGTCCGGCAACCCGTGACCGGCTGGCCGCGTCTCATGAGTGAGCAGGTCGGCGTGCCCGGCCAGGGCGGACACGACGATCCATCGGGCATCGAGGTCACGGAGTTTCATTGAAGCCGAGCGGGCCGGCCTCGGTGCCACTTCATGGTCGCGGAGCAGTTCCTCGATGTCGGCAGTGAGCGGCGCCGGCAGACGGAGCCTGTTCTTGAGGACACGGCGGAGTTCCTTGAGAACCACCTCTCCCACGAGCACCTCGTGCTCGGCCATCACGTGGCGGAGGACGTCAGCACAGAGGCCGCGAGTGGCAAATGCGCTGACAATCACGTTCCTGTCGAGGAACACCCTCACGACACGACCTGCGCAATGTCCTCGTCGGTCAGGCGTTCGAGGGGGACACAGAAGGGGAGCGGCATCCCGGCCATCATGTCGAGTGATCCGCCACCGATTGCCACGTCGCAGCCGCCGACGCCGTCGACGCTGGACCGCCTCGTGCGCTGCTGGCTGGCGAAGGCCCCGGACGTCTTCCGGCTGTCCGGAGGCCGTCACCACGGCCCAATCACTCCGAGAGAGAATGTCGAGCCGAGCGAGGTCCGCCTGCCTTATGATGCAGCCGACCGACGGTGGTCAAGTCGGGAAACTGTCGGCTGAAGGAATCTTGAATAGGACGTGAGTCTGACTGGGCCCTGCAGATGGCCGAATGATCTCCGAACAGAATGAATTTCCGCAATGATAGGCGCCCTATGACAGCGATCTCGCGGCGTGCGGTGCTCTCGCTGCCGCTCCTGACCTGCCGGCCGTTTGCCGACCTGGCCCTCGCCGCAGTGGCTGGCGCGGCGAGGCCGAACATCCTGTTCATCATGAGCGACGATCACGCCTCGCAGGCGATCAGCTGCTATGGCAGCCGGGTGAACAGGACGCCGAACCTCGATCGACTGGCGCGCGAAGGGATGCGGATGGAGCGCGTCTTCGTGACCAATTCGATCTGCGCGCCGAGCCGCGCCTCGATCCTGACCGGCAAGTACAGCCATCTGAACGGCGTTCCGGTCTTCAACCGGTTCGATGGCTCGCAGCCCACGGTGCAGAAGATGCTGCGGCAGGCCGGCTACTACACGGCGATGATCGGAAAGTGGCACCTAGGAAGCGACCCGACCGGGTTCGACGACTGGAACATCCTGCCCGGCCAGGGCGTCTATAACGACCCGACGCTCTACGACAGGGATGGGTCCCAGGTCTACAAGGGCTACGTCACCGACATCATCACCGACCTCACGATCGAGACGCTGAAGAACAGGCCGAAGGCCAAGCCGTTCTTCGTGATGTCGCACCACAAGGCGCCCCACCGGGAGTGGACGCCCGACGAGAGACACCGCAAGCAGTTCGAGAACCGGTACATTCCCGAACCGGCCACCCTCCGCGACGACTACGCCGGCCGGACCGACGCGCTTCGCGAGCAGCAGCAGTCAGTGTTCAGGGACCTGACGCGCCGCGATCTCAAGCTGACGCCGCCGCCCGGCCTGGTCGGGGCGGCACTCCAGGAGTGGCTGTCGGTCAAGCCGACCGACGTGGAGACAGAGGTGAACGGCGTCCAGCAGACGCTGTCGGGCAAGGCCTTGGAGGACTGGAAGTACCAGCGTTTCATGCAGGACTACCTAGCCTGCGTGCAGAGCGTGGACGACAATGTCGGCCGGCTGGTCGACTGGCTCGACGCGAGCGGACTTCGCGAGAATACCGTCGTCATCTACACCAGCGACCAGGGGTTCTTCCTCGGCGAGCATGGGCTGTTCGACAAGCGCTTCATGTACGAGGAGTCGCTGCGGATGCCGTTCCTGGTGCGGTGGCCCGCGCGGATCAAACCGGGCACTGCCTCGGACGCGATCGGAATCAACTGCGACTTCGCGCCGACGTTTCTGGAGCTGGCCGGGCAGCCGACGCCTAAGGACATGCAAGGGCGAAGCTTCGTCCCGCTGTGGAAGGGCCGGAAGCCGGCCGACTGGCGGAAGGCGATGTACTACCGCTACTACCATGACCCGGGCGACCACAACACCCGCGCGCACTACGGGATTCGGACCGCCACCCACAAGCTGATCTACTTCTGGAAGAAGGACCAGTGGGAGTGCTACGACCTCGTGGCGGACCCGGCGGAGATGCACAACATCTACGACGATCCCAAGGCGCAGCCGATTGTCGCGGGGCTCAAGGAAGAACTCCGGCGGCTCAAGCGGGAGCTGAAAGACGACGATCAGTTCGCCGACATGCTGCCGCAGGACTCGTCGTACGTCCTGCCGCCGCCCAAGAAGCGGTGACGCGCTCAGGCACCGTGGCGGCGCTGGAACTTCTTCCTTGAATGGGCGTGATCATCTGCTCGGAGTGGAACAGCGCAAGGCCGGCGGCTGGGAAGGCCCAAGGCGGTTGTGTCGGACCCGAAGAGGCGATTGGTACCGGGAGGGACGATCGCGTCAACCGCAAGAAGAACGGCGACCACCGCCGCTTCCAGATTGCCTTGATGCTCCGGCCGACAAGCCGGCGCCGGCCGCACCTCGGCGCTGTTGGCGTCGAGCCGGCGCACCCGTGCCGGCGACGATACGCTAACACGCCCCGAACGCCGAACCACGCTCGGCGCTTCCGGGCCTTCGGTCACTGCCGCCGGTCGGCCAACGTAGCCACCGCCTGCGCCACCGCTGCCACCTGATCAGTGAGCGTGCGGGTCTGCGCGTCCCCAGGCTCGACGCGGGCGCCGCCCCCCCCGTCACTGCTCATTCGGCAGATGTGCGAGGCGCGGGAGGTCACGATTCTTCGAGGGGCTATCTCGCCCGACCACGTGCACATGTTGGTGGCGCCGCCGCCGCAGGTGGCCCCCTCGAAACTGGTGCAGTATATCAAGGGACGGTCGTCGCGGCTGCTGCAGATGGAGTGTAGGCACCTGCGGAAGCGCTATTGGGGGCAGCATCTGTGGGCGCGCGGGTATTTCTGCGCGACAGTCGGCGCGGTGGACGAAGCGACGGTGCAGAAGTACATCGAAAGCCAGAAATGGGAGACGGATCAGGAGGCGTTCAAGGCCGTCGCGCCGACCGAGCCCTGAGGCCGGCACTTCAGCCGGGCCCCTTCAAGCGGCTTGTAGCCGCAAGGCGACTTCCGGTCGCCATGGAGTCTACCGGCTTTAGCCGGTAGGGGTTCAACCGGTAGTGGTTCAAGATGTGCGGATGGCGAGCGTCGCCACGACGACGGCAGCGAACCGCGACGTGGCGCAGGCGTTGACCGCGTTATGGGCTGGCGACATCACGGGCGCCGGTCAGTTTGCGATCTCGCCGACCGGGACACTCGCCTGGGTGCCGGGACAGGTGGTGCCGTACCCCGAGGTGCCGCTGGTCGCCGTGGACCGGCGAGGGCACGTGACGCCACCGGTTGCTCCGCAGCGCAGTCACTTTCCGTGGGTTCGTGTCTCTTCCGACGGCCGCCGGTTGGCGGTGAAGGTTCAGACGATGAGCGAGATCGGGCTGTGGGTCCTCGATCTGGAGCGGGGAACACTCTCTCCCCTGGTCGGTGAGGGAGAAGTCGGGTCCGCCATCTGGTCGCCCGATGGCCGGCAAGTCGTGCTCCAGTGGCGCAACGATGGCCGGGACGTCGTGGCGATACTCCCAAGCGACGGCAGCGCGCCGCTGCAAGTTCTTCGGGACGGGTGTTTCATTCCTGCGGACTTCACGCCGGATGGTCAGCGTCTCGTCGGTTGGGTCTGCAGAGCGGACAGGTTGAGAATCGGGACCATGACCATCGCCGACGGACAGGCCCGCCCGCCCGACGTTATCCAGGGATGGTCCACCTTGTCCTCGGATGGCCGCTGGCTGGCCTACGGATCCAGCGTCTCCGGCCGCGATGAGGTCTACGTGCGACGCGACCCGGGCCCTGGGCCGGCCGCACAGGTCTCGCTCGACGGCGGCAGCGGCCTGACGTGGACTCCCAACGGCCGCGAGTTGTTCTTCCTGGGGCGGGTCGCCGCCGAGAAAGCCTGGCTGATGGCCGCCGACTTCGCGCCGGGGGCACGCATCGGGCGGCCGCATCCACTCTTCGAGTTTCGCGGTCTGAAACTGCGGAGGAGTTGCACGGAGTCGCTGTGCTACGACGTGTCGCCGGATGGACAGCGGTTCTAGACGACCCAGAGCCATGCGCCTCGGGCGGCGCCGCCGCCGGTCACGCACATCGACATCGTCGAGAACTGGTCCGAGGAGCTGAAGGCAAAGGTGCCGGTCAAATAGGGATGAGGAACGAGGAACCAGGGACGAGGGGCGTGGGGCAGGGCGAAAGCGGAGGACGAACGGCCGCCGAGGGCCTTGCCGGAGGCGATTGTAAGGAAGTAAGATATCCTTGTCATGCTCGCGAAGAGGACCGTCAAGAACCAGATCACCCTCCCCAAGAAGATTGCCGACGCCTTTCCCGGCATCGATCACTTTGACGTCAAGATCGACGACGGCCGTATCGTGCTGGCGCCGGTGCAGCCGAACCGCATGGAGCAGGTGCGCGCCAGGCTCGCCGAGCTCGGCGTCACCGAGCGCGATGTCGCTGCCGCGGTTCGATGGGCCAGGAGGCGCAAGGCGTGAAGGTTGTGCTCGACACCAATGTCGTGGTGTCTGCGCTGCTCTTCGAGCGGGGCCGGATGGCCGGGGTCCGGGGCCTCTGGTTCGACCGGAGGATCGTCCCGTTGATCAACCGTCCGACGCTGCAGGAGCTGGTGCGCGTGCTCGCCTACCCCAAGTTTGCGCTCGACGCGGACGCCATGCAGGCGGTGCTCGAGGCGTACGTGCCGTACGCCACCACCGTGACTGTCCCCGGGCCGGTTTCGGGGCATCTTCCGAGGTGCCGGGATCCTCATGACCAGCCGTTTCTCACCCTCGCGGCGGCTGGTCATGCGGAGGTGCTGGTGAGCGGGGACAGGGCGCTCCTGGAGCTTGCGGGGCGCACGCCGTTCGCCATTGAAGCGCCGGACCGCTTCCGTGCGCGATTCCCGTGAGGCCGCGTCCCTTGTGACACAACCCACACCACCCTGAGCCTTCGGTCTCCTGGTGCTACGCGGCCGGTCGGAAACGTGGCATCGAGGAGCCGAGGTCGGACATCAAGCTCCGACCGAGGACAATTCCGACTACTGATGAAACGGCGATCGTTGTCTCCGGCCATTTGCCGCACGCCGCGCCCTGAGCGCCACAGTTCGCCCACCATACGAGGCTCAGGGCGATGGCGCGTCCGTCCGGTGGACTGGCCTTCCAAACCCTCGCCGGCTGCGCGCACCCACTCCCGCGGGAACCGCTTGGTCATCTCAAGTGTCGACGCCACCTGCAGCACAGCGCCAACGACGGCGGCGGTGACCAGCACACCGATGACTCCGGGTGAGCCGGCGCCGACGATCTCCAGGCTCATCTTCCGACGCGCTGCCGTGCGCTTAGAGCAGCACGGTCATCACGGAGAGGCCCGCCACCTTGCCGATCGTCAGCGCGTTCTGCACCCACTTGCCGAAGACGAGGCCGACGCAGTTCGCCGACACGACCGCCGCGATGCGAGCCAAGCTGGAACACCTGGCGAGAGCCCCACCAGCGGAACGGCATAAAGACCCAGCGCTGCGGCGAGCGTGGCAGCGGTGACCGCCGCTAGGCCGAGGACAGCGGTTGCGCCGTCCCACGCGGGCGACGCTTCGCGGCCGCTTGCCAGCCACGAGGCGTAGGAAGCACACGCCGCGGCCGCGAATGTGTCAGAGTGCGCTGACCGGCACCCGAGGAGACTGGCCTTACAATCCCAGCTCTTTTCTCTCGGCAGCTACTATCTGAATGAGATGGAATCGATGCGGCGGCGCTCACTAAGGAGCGTTGGGGAAATGCTCGATCAGTCCATTTACGACCCAGGTGTCGTGGAACCCGAATTCAGCCGGCACGCTCGATGGGGCCGCCGCAGATCGAGGGTATTCTACAATTGCGAGATGTGACTCCGGTCGAGACGCTCGACTGGACAGACGGCATCGCTCATTCACGATCCCGGCACTTGACTCTCTGCGTCCCGTCCAGGGTTTTCAGGGGTTCTCGCCGACGTGAACTGGCGAAGTCAATCGAGAGGGAGCAGTCCATGGCACCAGCAACCCCATCTCCCGTGCTCCGTCACGTCATGCCTGACGAGCCGGGCGTCCAGACGTCCTGGTTCTGGCTCTTGGCCGCCGGATTTGTCATGCTCGTGGCCAACGGACGCAACAGCATCCCGATCGCCGCCTGGCTGGCACCCGTCTTCATGCTCCGGTTCGTTCGCGGAGGTCGCCCCTGGCGTCTGGCTGCAGCGTGGATGACAGCCGGCGCCATCTGGGCGTTCCAGTTCCGCGGGATGGTACCGGCGCCGCAGCCCCTCCTGACGATGATCTGCGCCGCCTACGCGCTCTTCATGATCCTGCCGTTTGCTGTCGATCGGATTCTCCTGCCTCGCTTCGCCGATTTCGTGTCGGCCCTGGTCTTTCCGTGCGCCGCCGCGGGTGTCGACTACCTGGTCTCGCTCGGGCCTGTACGGCAGCTGGGGCTCACCGGCGTACACCCAGTACGGCAACCTGCCGCTCATGCAGGTGGCGTCAGTTACGGGCCTGTACGGTCTCACCTTCCTGATGGCCTGGTTCGCGTCCGTCGTGAACTGGGCGTGGGAGAATGCTCTCGCGTGGCCGCAGGTCCGTCGCGGTGTGCTGAGCTGTACCGTCGTGCTGGTGGCCGTGCCGGCGCTGGGCAGCGTGCGTTTGATGGTGACGCCGCCGGGGCCCACTGTCCGGATCGCGTCGCTCACCCATGCCGACATCCCGCGGTTTCCCACGCCCGACATCGAGCGTCGGGCGTATACCGCCCAACTGACGCCTGACGAACGGCAGCAGGTGCGCGAGCGGAGCCGGCTGATCGATGAAGATCTGCTGCAACGCGCCGCTCGCCAGGCGGATGCCGGCGCCCGGATCGTGTTCTGGGGGGAAGGCAACTCGTACGTGCTCCCGGAAGACGAAGGATGGCTCATCGACCAGGCTGCGCAGCTCGCGCGCGACAAGCAGATCTACCTGGGTCTCGGCAACGTCGTCTGGCACTACGGCGCACGCAAGCCGCTCGAGAACGGCTTCGTGCTGTTCGACCCCAAGGGCTCTGTGGCGTGGAAGTTCCTCAAGGCGCGCCCCGTGCCGGGCTTTGAAGCCCCCCTGGCGGTCACCGACGGAAGCAAGCTGAAGTTCGCCGAGACGCCCTTCGGCCGCCTCACCGGCGTCATCTGTTTCGACGCCGACTTCGTCCAGCTCGTGCGGCAGGCGGGAGCCGGTCACGCCGATCTCATGCTCATTCCCTCCAACGATTGGTCGGCGATCGACCCCTGGCACACACAGATGGCGGTCTTCCGCGCCGTCGAGCAGGGGGCTAACCTGGTGCGTCACACGAGCAGCGGCCTCTCCGTCGCCGTGGACTACCAGGGCCGCGTGCGGGGCGCGATGGATCACTATCAGACGTCGGGCGACCGCGTCCTGGTTGCGGACGTGCCGACGCGCGGGGCGTTGACCATCTACGCACGCATCGGGGACCTGTTCTCCTGGTTGGCGCTGGCCGGCCTGTTCGGGCTGAGCGCGCGCTCCCGGTTGAGCCGGCGGCGCACCTAGGAGCCAAACAGGCCACTGCGCGTGCCTCAGCACCACAGGAACGCCAGCGCCCTTGGTCATGGAGCGAGAGAGGGTCCATGACCGACAGATGGCTCCAGCGCAGGTCGGCGGCACGTCGATGAATGGTCGCCGTTCCCCGGGGCCGTGGTTCGGCTAGGTGCTCCGATTGAGTAGACCGGCTGAGCAAGCGCCGAACTCGGACGAATCTGGGAGACGGTTCGCCCGGGGTGACTCGTGGCGCCGGCCGCCGGTCGGTGGCGTCGACTTCGAGTCTTACCTGGAGCGGACCCACGCACGTAGAGGAAGCGGCTTGGAAGGAGCCAGGACGCAGTTTCCAACCCTCGGGACTTGTAAGGCGCTGCGAGGGGAGTCACGCGAAGTTCGCCCGACGCAGCAGGCCCGCCCAGGAGGAGTTGTGCCGCAGAACCACCGTGAGGACACACGTCCGCCCATCGCATGGGCCTGGCTGGCAGCCCCACTCCTTGCCGTCTTCGCCGTGCATGTCGCCGTGCTCGGCCGGTACGGGATCGGTTGGGACGAGTTGTACTACGTCGCGTGTGCCGATCATCTCGACTGGGGCTACGTCGATCACCCACCGCTCATCGCCTTGGTCACGGCGGTGACCCGTTTCCTGCTCGGTGACTCGTTGCCGGCTCTGCGCTTCCCGTGCCTGCTGGCGGGGCTCCTCGCGGCGTTTGTAACCGGGCTCATCGCACGAGAGTTCGGCGCCGGACGATTTGGTCAGTTCCTCGCGACGACATGCGTCGCCCTCGCTCCTGCGTCCCTGGTCATCGATCACCTCTGGTCGATGAACGCGTTCGACCACCTC
This sequence comes from uncultured Acidobacteriota bacterium, assembly GCA_963701315.1. Classification (GTDB taxonomy): domain Bacteria; phylum Acidobacteriota; class Vicinamibacteria; order Vicinamibacterales; family Fen-181; genus FEN-299. The sequence continues at coordinate 1,117,895 of OY969603.1, forward strand.
TTCTGGGCGCTTGCGATCCTGCTCGTGGCGCGAATCCTCGGACGCGACGAGCCCCGCCTCTGGCCTGTGTTCGGAGTCGTCGTCGGGATCGGGCTTCTCAACAAGTACTCGATCGGGTTCTTCTGCATGGCACTCGGGCTCGGGCTTCTGGTGACTCCGGCCCGCCGCCATCTCGCGAACTGGCGCTTCTGGCTGGGCGCCGGAATCGCCGGACTCCTGTTCGTGCCGCACGTGCTCTGGGAGCTGCACCAGGGTTGGCCCAGCTTGGAGTTCATGCACAACGTGACGGCACACAAGAACCTCCCGCTCTCGCCGTGGGCGTTCTCTTGGGGCAGTGCAGCGCAGATGAATGTCGCCGCCTTGCCGGTGTGGGCAGTCGGACTCGGTTACCTGCTGTTCTCCCTGGGCGGCCGTCGGTTTCGCGCGCTCGGCTGGATCTACCCGGCCCTTCTGGTCGTCTTCCAAGTGAGTCACGGCAAGCCGTACTACCTGGCGCCGGCGTATTTCGTCCTCTTCGCGGCGGGTGCACTGGTGTTCGAGAGCGCGACCTCGGATCGCGCCTGGCGGCGGGTCCTGTCGACCGCGCTCATGATCCTGCCGGTGCTCGTCTCCAGTCCCATGTACCTGCCGCTGCTGAAGCAGCCACAGCTCGTGGCCTATCAGGCCTGGCTCGGAGCCCAGCCGATGCCTGACGAACGCGGCGCGGCCCCCACGAAGCTGCCGATCTATTTCGCGACGATGCACGGGTTCGAGGATCTCGTCCGAGTGGTGGCCCGCATTTACCAGTCGCTTCCCGAAGCGGAGCGCGCGCACGCCGCCATCTACGCGTCCGGCTACGGGAACGCGGGTGCGGTCGACTACTTCGGCGGCAAGTACAGGCTGCCCAAGGCGATCAGCGGCCACAACAGCTATTGGCTCTGGGGGCCGCGCGACTACACGGGCGAAATCGTCATCGTGATCGACGCGGCCCGACCCGACCTCGAGCAGGTGTTCGCGACGGTCGGACGAGGCGAGACCGTGGACAGCCCGTATGCACAGCGTGCGATCACGGTCTTCCTGTGTCGGGGTCTGAAGCAACGGTTGCGCACGTTCTGGCCTCAGGTCCGCGCGTATCAGTAGCTGGTTGCGTGAGCTTCCCCGTCACGGGGACCGAGAGCCAGGCGGGCGAGGCTGACCAGGGCCAGGCCGACGACCGTGGCAAAGGTGTGCAGCCGCAGCGACGGGTCCGTCCAGTGATGCGACGGCCCCCACGGGACCACGTCGCCCCTCTTCGCTCGGCGGAAGAGTTCTTCGACGTTCCACTACCCCCGAAACGCCGCTACACTCCAACGTCCGCGATTGGCGCACGGATTGGACGGCAAGGTGAACCGGACCGGCATTGGGCCGCGGCACAAGAGAACAGTTCGCCATAAGTGAGGTGTTGGAAATCTGGGTCGAGAGACGTACAATTGTACACACCATGGCATCGCCCGTTCCCGTTGTGGTTGTCGACACCTCCGCAGTTCTGGCCGTCTTGCTGCGGGAACCGTCTCGCGGGGCGCTGATCGCGCAGACTGAAGGTCGGTCGTTGGTTGCGGCGCCCTCGCTACCGTGGGAGGTGGGAAACGCGCTCATCGCCGGACTGCGGAGGCGCAAGCTGACTGCGAGGGCCGTGCAGGTCGCGTGGGGCAGCTACGTGCAGATACCGGTGCGACTGTTACAGGTCGACGTTCCGGCGGCGCTCGACCTCGCCTCTTCGTTGGGACTGTATGCGTACGATGCCTACGTGCTCGAGGCCACGCGCGCGGCACGTGCCCCGTTGCTGACGCTGGATGCCGCTCTGGATCGAGCAGCCCGGTCCATCGGCTTGACCGTGATGGAGTTGTCGGGATGAAGGTGTACAGCTACTCAGAAGCTCGGCAGCGTTTTGCAGAGGTCCTCCGACAGGCCAAGCAAGAAGGTCAGGCGCAGATACGGCGCCGTGACGGGCAGTTGTTCTTGGTCCAACCTGCGCGCTCGGACGGTTCGCCGCTGGACGTCCCCGGCGTCGAGTCAGGCCTCTCCATTCGCGAGGTCGTGACCTTGGTTCGGGACAGCAGACGATCAACCGAACGGCTACTACGTGACACGCGGACTAAGAAGCGCATGCAGCCGACGGTGCCTGGTGCAACGGTGAAGCGCCGAGGCTGATGCGCGGTCGTTAGGCTGCGCGAACGCGGTCGGACACGCGGATCAGACGGGCAAGTTCTTGGCGCGTGGCGCCGAGGGCGAGGAGGGTACAAACCAGCAGATCGAGGCTGACAGTCGCAGACCAGTGGCCAACGCCAGCTTCATCTCGATGAAACGCCGTTCTTCCTCGCTGAGTTGGAGGTGGGTGCGCACGAGTCCTCCTCGTGGCCTGAGCCACTTTGCGACGACGTGGGCGGTGTGCATCGGGACCACGGAGACTCCCGGCCTGCGCGAGATTTTTCCCTGTTGGAGAATGCGGAAAACGGCGGCAAGAGTTGCGGCCGCGATCTGTGTCAGTTCTGTGTCAGACGTGCACGCGGTCAGGTCCATGGCCGCCCACAGGTATCAGCCGTAACTACTGGTTCAGCGGGTGTTTACAGGGTGCCTGGGGAGGGGGTTGAACCCTCACGGAGCGTGAACTCCACGGAATTTTATGTTGGAAACAACTGCTGGATGGGTAGGCACCAGTGGACATGAAGAGGCGCGTATCCCACGAGAATCGCCGATTCGCCGCCGACCGTGTGCCTGTATGTACCACTTCATGCCCCCTCATCCGTGTCAGTTCTGTCTCAGATCGGGCGGGCCCCGCATCGCCGGTGGTCGGCGTTCGCGCCTCACCCTGTCCGAGCGATGCGATGGACCGGAGACCTTTTGGCGAAGGACGGGCGTCCTGGGAGGCGCACCATGATGGTCGATACACACGATCGTGCTGTATAATACACATATGCGGACCAATATCGTCCTCGACGATTCCCTCATCAAAGAAGCGATGGAACTCACCGGTGAGCCGACCAAGCGCGCCGTCGTCGAGCGCGGCCTCGGCGCGCTGATACGATTGGAGCGGCTCCGGCGGGTGCGACATGGGCGGGGCAAGCTCATCTGGCGCGGCGACCTGAACCGTATGCGCGAGCGGGCCCGCTGATGGCTGCTGGGCCCCTGATCGACACCAGTGTGCTGATCGACTATTTCGGCGGGATCCGGAACGCGGAGACCGACGCGCTTGATCGACTCCTGGAGGAGGGCCCGGTACCCGCGACGGCGCCCGTCATCCTCCAGGAGTTCCTGCAGGGCTTCCCGGTCGCGCGGGACTTCGAGCGCGCCAGGCGCTGGCTCGGGTTGTTCGACCGCCTCCGCACGCCGGACTACGAGGGGCACGAGCGAGCGGCCCGCCTGCACTTGGCGCTTCGGCGCAAAGACCTGATGTCATCAACCTCGGACGCTCTCATCGTCACCGTGGCCGCAATGGCGGCGCGGCCCCTCCTCACACGGGACAAGCTGCAACTGCGCCTCGCCGACCAAGCCGGGGTGGAGAGCTTCCTATAGGCGTCGCAGAACGGCAGGATCCGAGAGCCTGTCCCTACCAGAGATTCGGAACGTGCTGTCGCCGTTGCAGGTCTGGCCGGGAGGCTGATACGGTTGCCGGCCGGGATGAGTACGCTGCTCGTCGCTCTGTTCGCCGCCCTCCGGTCCGCGCTCCGGTCGCGTGTCAATCTCGCGGCAGAGCGTCTCGCCCTACGACATCAACTCGCCGTACTCCAACGCCGAGTCGCTCACGAGTGGCCGCCCAGGAACTCCGTCTTGAGCGTGGCGAACCTCTGGACACGACCGAGGAGAATTCCGGCCACGGGCGACTCGCCTCAAGAGTACTTCACCTTCCTGCCCATTTCTGTGTCCGGTTTGGTCCCGGGGAGCGTTATACACGACGGGGAGGTGTGTCGATGGGACCCGGTGCCGTCCACCTGTGTCGGATCTTGATGAAGCTCCAGCGCCTGGACAAGGCGAGGCAGGAAATTGTCGAGGGTCTCATCGACCTAAGGTACTTGTGCCGCTGGTGTTCCTCTGGTGCCGGGGGAGGGGATCGAACCCTCACGGAGCGTGAACTCCACGGAATTTTGGGTTGGAAGGCACTGCTGGACGGGTGGGTACCAGTGGGCACAGAAAGGCGCTTATCCCACGAAAATCGCCGACTCGCCGACTACGGTGTACTTGCAGGTACCACTTCATGCCTCGTCTGTGTCAGTTCTGTGTTAGATCGCGCGGGCCCCGCATCGCCGGCGATCGGCGTTCGCGCCTCACCCTGTCCGAGCGATCAATGGCCACCCGACTCGTCTCGCCGTTCGGCGGCTTGACGCGTGATGCGCGTCGTTTCGGAGATCATCGCCAGACGATCACCTGCTGCTGGCAGAGAGGCGGGCCAGCGCATCTCGCGCGCGCTCGGCCTCGATGTTGCAGGTTCCGAAAATTCTGATCACGCCTTTTCCGGAAATTCTGATCACTTTTCCCTAGCCCATCCGGGCTCGACAATCGTCGGAGACTCCATCTCCGGCGAGGGAAAGGATGATCGACATGCTCAAGCGACACGAAGTGCAAGTGCTCCGGCGAGCCGGCCACACCCTGATGGAGGTGGCGGCGCTCAGCGGAGTGTCGGTGGGGACGGTGCGGCGCATCGAGGCGGAGGCCGCGGTCGAGACCGTCGATAACGACGCGGCGCGCGCCACGCGCCAGATTGGACGGCCGTCGAAGGCCGAGGCGTTCCGTGAGGTCCTGCGCCGGGCGCTCGCCGAGGACCCGGGCCTGCGGTCGGTGGAGCTGCTGCACCGGGCACGGCTCGCGGGTTATGCCGGCGGCAAGAGTGCGATCTACGCGCTGGCCCAGACGCTGCGGACCCGGGAGGTGCGGCCGCTGGTGCGCTTCGAAGGGCTGGCGGGCGAGTTTTCGCAGCATGACTTCGGCGAGGTCGTGGTGCAGTGACCAGGATGGCACCGAGGAGAAGGTCCACTTCTTCGCCTCCCGTCTGAAATTCTCGCGCTGGGTCGAGGTCACGATCGTGCGCGACCAGCGCGTGGAATCGCTGGTCCGCACGCTGGTCGATCACCTGGCCGCCTTCGGCGGCATTCCCTTGGTCGCCGTGTTCGATCGCCCGAAGACCGTGGCGCTGAAATGGGGCCGCGACGGCGTCGTGACGGAGTGGAATCCGACGTTTGCCGCCGTTGCCCTCGACCTCGGGCTCGGCGTCGAAGTGTGCTGGCCGTACCGGCCGCAAGAGAAGGGCGAGGACTCATACTGCACCTCGTGTGCTGCGTGACGACACAGTTGCGGGGTTCGCGAGATACGAGCGCTTGTGCGCACACTTGCCGGGCAACGTGTCCGGCGGGATCTGGTACAAAGAGTCACCCCGGTCGTTGATGGGATGGGCCCGCAGCAGGCCGCGGCGACGCCAGAGATGCACGGTGGTGAGCCTCACGCCGTATCGCCGGGCGACGTCGTCGGGCGTCAGCAGCCCGGCTCGCAGCAGTCTCGACCGGCGGTCCTTCAGCCCGTAGGCGACGCGCAAGCGTATCACGCCGTTTCGGGTGAAGGGACTCGTGGTGGCGGTCCTGACGCCGCGCTCGTTGAGCAAGTCCGCAATCTCCGCTTCTGTGTAGGTGTCCAGCAATGCATCGATCTCACGGACGACGCGGGCGTCCGTCGTGCGGAGTTCGATGCAGGACTTGGGCAAGGGGATGTCAAGCGAGCGCGTGGCGCCGCCGGTGAAGCGGATATCCGCGTGGACGCTCGTCCCCTTGGTCAGCGTGACGTCGGCAATCAGCAGCCGCATCATCCGTTTCTTCTCGCGGGTCGACGTCGCGGGGTCTCGCCAGAGGCGCGGAAAGTCGCGGGCGAGGGCGAGGATCTCAGCGCGCTGCTCGTCGCTGACGACTCGTGCGTCCATCTCGTGCGCCTGCTCATACGTCGCCTGTGCCGCAGCGAGCGCGCGCAGGCGCTCGTTCCATTCCGCCTCCAGTGCGTCGGCCACGAGACGATTGTCGGGGTCGACCTGCAAGAAGCGGCGGTGCGCCAGTTCGGCATCGTAGCGGGCGCGTTCGACCTGCTGCTGCCGGAGGCGATCGGCCTCTTCGGCCCGGGCGGTCAGTTCTTGCTGGACGGTCAGCGCGACCTCCAGGGCGAGCGGCGTCATCGCCTCGACGAGGATCTCGCCGATCGCGTCATCGAGCGAGCCGCCGTGAATCGTCTGACAGACGCCCGGCAGTCCCGCGTTGATCCGCGCACGGCCACACCAGTAGTCGGGCACGGGAGCAGCGTGGTAGCTGTGGTAGCGCACCGTCATCCGTTCGCCGCACCGACCGCAGATCGCCAGGCCCTGCAAGAGCGCCGTCCCTTCGCGGGGCGGGCTTCGGCGCCGATCCGCGCCACGCGACTGGGCATTCACCTGGAGCCGGCGCAAGTTCTCTTCGTAGTCCTCCCAGGTGATGTAGCCCGGAGGGGTCCCGGGGAGCAGGATCCACTCGTCGCGAGGCGGGCGCGTCACGTGCGCGTGGCCGTCCGGGCCGATCCGTGTCCGGGTGCGTCCGAAGAAGAAAGCGCCGGCGTAGCGGGGATTGTGGATGATCTGGCGGGCGCGACTGTGCATCAAGTCGCCCCACACGAGGTCGCCCGTGCGGGGACCGCGGTTGACGCGTCGTGGGAAAGCGATGTCGTGGGCCCGGAATTCCTTGACGGTGGCGAGCATCGATCCGGTTCGCCGATAGGTGTCGAAGAAGAGCCGGATCACGCGCTGCACTTGCGCATCGGGATCCAGCACCACGACGTCATTGGGCCCGTAGATGAAGCCAATGGGCAGCGGTCCTCGGAGTTCTCCCCGCTTGGCCTTGGAGAGGATGCCGCCACGGAGGCGGGCCCGGAGGACATGGAGCTCGGCTTCACTCATGGTGCCCTTCAGCCCCAGCAGCAGCCGATCGTTGAAATGGGCTGGGTCGTACACGCCGTCTTCATCGAGAATGAGCGTGTCGGCCAGGGCGCACAGCTCGAGCAGGCGGTGCCAGTCCGTGGAATTGCGCGCCAAGCGGGAGACTTCGAGTCCGAGCACAATGCCGGCGCGGCCGAGGCTGACTTCGGTCACCAGGCGCTGAAACCCCTCACGGTCGGCCGTGGCCCCAGACTGTCCCAAGTCGCTGTCGATCACGTGGATGCGCTCCAGGGGCCACCCCAGGGCCACCGCGCGCTCCCGCAGTCCATACTGGCGCTTCGTGCTTTCGGTGTTCTCAAACACCTGCCGGATGGTGGACTGGCGGACATACAGGTAGGCGTCGCGGGTGAGATGCGCGGCCCGGATCTTCTGGTGCGATTCGTTCAGCAGCATGCCGACGCTCCTGGTGATGGGATCACGCGATGGCTGACGCGGGCTGAGAGCACGAGGCCTGCAAGGATGTGGGCGACGTCGTGCTGTTGCGCAGGCGCCAGCAGGCTGACGCCGGGCGGCGCGCCGGCTGCCACGTCCTCGTCGTCGGGCGCAGGAGCGCTGGTGGGGCGCCCGCGTGATGCCGGGGCCAACGCCGCACGCACCGCGTGTATCCAGGCGGTGAGGCCCTCGCGAAGCGGCAGCGAGAGCCCGACGCCGCGACCGGTTCCGCGCGGCACCGGGCCGACGATCAGGGACCGGAGTCGTTCGTACTCCATTTGGTACAGGCGCGCATCGCCGGTCGCCGGCACGGGAGTCAGCGTCGTTTTTTTTCCCGCCGCTGGATGTACCGCACGAGGCGGCGCTCGATGCTGCGCGGGTGGGCCGTGATGCCGAACCGGTCCTTGAGCAGGGCCGCCAACGCCGGCGCGCGGGGGACGGACCCGTCGTCGGTGCGCGCCGTCGCGAGCACCTCGAGGACCTCGTCCGTCAGCTTGTGTGGCTGATGCGGTCCCCGCTTCTTGGGCAGCAGCCCCGGAAGGCCGCCCTGCGAGAACGCAGCCCGGGCCGCATAGAACGAGGGACGCGAGAACCCGAAATCGGCGGCCGCCGCTGACACGCGCCGCTGATCGAGTCGGACCCGCCGGAGCATCTCGTACTTCACTTGGACGAGATCGTGGGGGTCGAAGAACGGACTCTCGCGGAAGAGCGAGTCGGTCACGTCCTGGGGACGCGGATGGGCCGCTCCCTGCGCCTTCAGGGTGTCGAGCTTGTGGGAGGCACGCGGTGCGGTGCGGTCCGACATGACACCTCCGAGGAAGCTGCCGTCGCCTTACGAATGTTAACTGATATATATCCCATAACAGAAAGATCTGCAAGCGACATGACGCGCCACATCCACCGATGACGCCTATATATGGCCAATACACGTCGCTCTGCCGCGCGAGTCCTCGGCTAGCCACGGCATAATTCACGAGACATCTACGGCGTAATTCGCTTAACACGTGCCCTCCGATTCTGCCCGCGCGCGGGTCGAGGTGCCTCGATGTCTCGCACCACGGCTGTCAGGGCGAGCAGGTCCTCAAGACGGAACGCCGCACGCCCGGCGGCGACGGCCACGAACGGATCGACCGGGGCGATGCTCGTCCAACCGACTGGCAACGAACGAGTACGCCCATCAGGGCGCACGTACATCACCCGGTCCTCGCCCCAGTTCCAGCGATAGGTCAGGAGCTCGAACGTCTGCCCGTTCAATGGGTGAAAGGGATGGGTGACGGTGAAAACCTGTGGCAGATGCGCATCACGGGGTGCAATGCGCGGGCGATGCGAAGGGCGCCGTCGAAAACCTGGTCGGGTGGGTGAAGGGCTCCTTCTTCAAGCAGCGGCGCTTTCTGGACCGCGAAGATCGGGACCGGCAGCTGCGCGAGTGGCTCGTCGAGGTGAATACCCTGCGGCCGTCGCGGGCCACGGGCGTACCGCCCGCCACGCGCCTGGTCGAGGAGCGGGAGCGGCTGCGTCCGCTGAAGGTGCGACCCGAAGAGCTGGCGCTGCGCATCCCGGTGAGCGCCGGGCCGACGGGGGTCGTCCTGCACGACGGGCACCCGTACTCGATGCCGCCCGAGGCGATCGGTGTGCCCGGCACGCTCTTCCTGTATCGCGACCGCGTGCGCATCATCGCCGGTCGCTTCACCGTCGAGCATCCGCGCCAGTGGGTGGCCGGGGCGGGCTCGGTCTTGCCTGAGCATCGGGCGCAGCGCGTCGCCGCCGTGTCCGGCGAACGGGCGCGCCGCTATCTGCAGCGGCAGCAGCTGCTCGCGCTCGGCGCGGACGCTCTGGCGTACCTCACCGAGCTGACCCATCGACGGACGCGGACCTGGATTCACGACGTCGAGCAGTTGCACACGCTGCTGCAGACCTACGGCGACGCCGCCCTCCGGGCGGCCTTCGAGCGGGCGGTCGCCACGCAGACGGTCGGCGCCGAGTACATCGCGCACTACCTCGACACCACCATCCCGGCCTTGCCGTTTGATCTCGCGGACCGGCCGCCGACGATACCCACCGTCGCACGCCCGCGCGGAGGGTGGGTCCAGGTCGCCGACGGCGCCCGGAGGGGCGGCGCGGAGCGCCGCCCCTGGACGCGCCCGAGCACGGGCGTATCCGCTCGCCGCGTCGGAGGCCGGTCATGAGGCCGACCGACGATCTCGACCTGCTCTTCAAGCGCCTGCATCTGGCCAATGCCCGGCGCGTGTGGCGCGACCTGGTGCAACGCGCGGAGCGCGAGACCTGGGCTTACGGCGATTTCTTGACGGTGCTCGCCGCCGAGGAGATCGCGCACCGGCAGCAGACGCGCCTGGCGCGCCTCTCGCGCCGCGCGCACTTTCCGTTTCTCAAGACGATTGACGATTTCAATTTCACCTACCAAAGCACGCTGCGGATGGCCGTCTTGGGCTCGGCGCTCTCGCCGGATTTCGTCACGGACGGGCGGTCGCTCATCTTCACCGGCAAGCCCGGACGCGGCAAGACCCATCTCGCCGTCGCCATCGCGTACCGCGCGATTCAGAACGGCTTCGATGCCTACTTCACCACGGCGGCCGCCCTGATCGACGACCTGTCGGCCGCCTTCCGTGCCGGCGAATTGGCCGCCGCCCTGCCGATCTACACGCATCCGTCGGTCCTCGTCGTCGACTAATGGTGAGACTTCAGTAATGTGGAGTCGATCGCCTCGTCGCCTCCATTAACCGACGATTTGCATTTCAGCTCGCCACATTACTCCTGAGTAGCATCGGCCTTGGTGCCCATCTCGGCGCCGAGAGGAGGATCCGATGTTGGCAGAGCTGTATCCCCGGATGCACCGGCGATTCGTCTCCCTGCCCGTGTTCGGTCCCGTCATGGATGCGTTCGTGGAGTGGTTGGTCGGGCGCGGCTACTCTGGCGATCGCGTGCGGGAGTACTGTCGTGCGGTCCGGCGTCTTGATCGGCAGTTGGCGCGTCGCGGAGTACCGGCTGCCGATGCTGACCCGACGACGGCTTCGAGCCTGTGCGCCGATTGACTCTCAGGACGATCCGGATCGGGCGGCGCTGGTGCGGTTGTTGGAGCAGTTCTTCGAGCAGACCGCCCGTTTCCTGCCTCGGGCACCGACCGCGCGCGAGCGACAGATTGCGGGCTACGCCGCCTACTTGCAGGAGGTCCGGGGATTCGCGTCCTCGACCGTGCGTCAGCACTGTCAGACGACGCTCGCCTTCCTTCATCTTCTCCGAGCCACTCCCAAGCGACTCTCGTGCCTGACCGTTCAGGACCTCGAAGCCTTCCTCCGACACCGCGGACCACGCGTCGCTCGTGTCTCGCTGCAGCACGAGGTGGCGCACCTCCGAGCGTTCGTTCGGTACCTGGCGGTGCACGGCGAGGCGCCCGTGGGGCTCGACAGCTCCATCGATACCCCGCGGGTTTATCGCGACGAGCAGTTGCCCCGCGCACTGCCGTGGGAAACCGTTCGGGGATTGCTCAAGGCTATCGACCGGGGGACCGACGTCGGCCGACGAGACTACGCCATGTTCTTGCTGATCGCGACCTACGGGCTGCGGGCCAACGAGGTGGTGGGGCTGACATTGGATGATCTCGATTGGCGCGGTCGGCGCGTCCGCGTGTCCCAGCGGAAGACCGGCGCCGTGCTCTGGCTGCCCTTGACCGACGAGGTCGGCAGCGCATTGGTCGCGTACCTCCGGCAGGCCCGCACTCGATTGACAGCCCGCACGGATCGACGTGCACCAGCCACGTTCTCAGATCCCGCGAGTGCGTGCCGGCAGGTGTTCCTGCGGGCCCGGACCCCGGTCGGCCCACTCAAGCCGACCGCGATTACCGAGGCGTTCCAAGCCTGGAGCCGCCGCAGCGGATTAGCGATCTCCTACCAAGGTGTGCATTGCCTCCGACATTCGTACGCTGTTCACTTGCTGCGATCAGGGGTGTCCTTGAAGGCGATCGGTGACGTGCTCGGTCACCGCACGTTCGGGCTCTTCGTCGATTTGAGTACCGCGATGTGAGGGGATTCCGGCCGCCTGCGCGGACCGCAGTTGGGGTGGGCGGTCTGCTCGGCGGCCTCGAAGCTGAAGCGCGATCCCACTTGGCCACCCAGGATTGGATGGTGTTCTCTCTTGATGTGCAACCAACAAGGGAGGACGGGTGGGATCGCGAGAGGATTGTACTTGGATTCTGGGATTGCCGGGCTTTCGCGTCGAGGCACTGGACGGCGATCGGAGCGTGGGGACCAGCCGCCTGCGGGTGCGGGTCGAGCGTCGCGGCCCCCGCGGGGATCCCTGTGGCGGCTGCGGACGGCGGACGTGCCGGGTCCGGTCGAGCCGGGAGCGGACGTGGGACGATCTGCCGTGGGCGGGGCACCCCGTCACCCTGGTCTACCGGCAGCGCCGGGTGCGGTGCCGGCGGTGCGGCCTCCGGACGGAGCGGGTGGAGTTCGCCGACCCGAAGGCGCGGGTGACGCGCCGGTTGCGCCAGCAGATCGGCGTGGACTGTCAGTCGATGCCGACGAGTCATGTGGCGGTGCGACACGGCGTGAGTTGGGGGAAGGCCCGGCGGGCCGAGCAGGCCTTTCTGGCGGACTGGGACCGCACCCGCGTCCACCATCAGCCGCGGCACCTCGGGCTGGACGAGATCCAGCGGGGCACAGGGCAGCGGTTCTGGACGGTGCTGTCGGATGTCGTGCACGGCGAGGTGCTCGGCCTGCGCCAGGACCGCAGCCAGGCGACGGCGACGGCGTTACTGCAGGAGGACCTCAGCGTCCGCCAGCGGGCGGCGAGGTCCTATGCTACCTCTTCGTTAGCGGACAATCAGTGAGGTCTACTCGATTGAGGAACCGGACTTGCGGAGGAGGTTCCAGTAACCACGTGGGTCAATGACCGGCAGCGGGAGATCGTCGGCAACGTCAAGCAGATCACGATCCCCGGTGACGAGCAGGTCGGCGTGACCGGCTAGGGCGGACACGACGACCCATCGGTCATCGAGGTCACGGAGTTTCAACGAACCTGAGCGGGCCGGCCTCGGTACAACGTCATGGTCGCGGAGCAGTTCCTCGATATCGGCAATGAGCGTCGCCGGCAGACGGAGCTTGTTCTTGAGGACACGGCGTAGTTCCTCGAGAACCACCTCCCCCACGAGCAACTCGTGCTCGGCCATCACGTGGCGGAGGACGTCAGCACAGAGGCCGCGAGTGGCAAACGCGCTGACCACCACGTTCGTGTCGAGGAACACCCTCACGACACGACCTTCGCAATGTCCTCGTCGGTCAGGTAGCCGCGGGCTTCGGCGAATGGGAGGACGCGGCGTCGGAGCGTGTCAAACCGCAGCAGCTGGAGTTGGCGACGCAGCGCATCGCGCACCACGTCGCTGCGACTGCGGCCCGTCTCGCGACAGAGGCGGTCGAGAAGTCGCTCAAGGTCCGGCTCCAAACGAATGGTCAAGGCATTCTTCATCGTCATACAATGTACTACATGCCCTGCCGCCTAGCAACATGCGGCCGCCCCCGACGGCCGCAAGCGACACGGTCCGCGGCCGCGGAGTTTCTGAACCGTACCGGATTTCCCAGAGAGCTCATTTGTTGAAGGATGGTGGAGCTCTGGGACGTCCGACACGGTTCGCCCCGGAGGTGCGTGAGCGCGCGGTGCGGCTGGTCGAGGAGCAAACCAAGGAGTTACCGTCCCAGTGGGCGGCCATTCGGTCCGTGGCCGAGAAACTCGGATGTCGCGATGAGACGTTGCGACGCTGGGTGCGCCAGGCCGAGCAGGATACCGGCAAGTGGCCTGGGCTGACGACGACGGAGCGGGAGCGGCTGAAAGACCTGGAACGGGAGAACCGGGAGCTCCGGCGGGCCAACGAGATCCTGCGCAAGGCGGCGGCGTTCTTCGCCCAGGCGGAGCTCGACCGCCGAGCGACGTGATGGTCGCCTTCATCGACGAGCATCGCGCCACGTACGGGGTCGAGTCGATCTGCAGGGTGCTGCCGATCGCCCCGGCAACGTATGACGGGCAGCTCGCGCAGCGACGCGACCCAGCCCGCCGGTCGGCCCGCGCCCGGCGCGATGCGGAGCTGCGGGTCGCCATTCAGCGCGTCTTCGACGCGCATTTCCAGGTCTACGGCCCGCGGAAGGTCTGGCACCAATTGCAGCGGGAAGGCGTCCGCGTCGCGCGCTGCGTACTGACTTGGTACTGGACGCCCTGGAGCAAGCGCTGTACGACCGCGGCGGCGAGCGGCTGGTCGGCCTGGTGCATCACAGTGACCGCGGGACCCAATACCTCTCGATGCGGTACACAGACCGTCTGGCGGAGAGCGGGATCGCCCCGTCCGTGGGCAGCCCGGGGGACGCGTACGACAACGCCCTCGCCCGGCGTCGAACCACAGCAGGATGCTGTTGATACCCCGGGCGAAGGGCGCCTTGCCCAGCGCGTGAGTGCTGGCATACGCACTAACCACATGGGCCAGCCGACCAAACCGGAAAACCTCACGGCCGGTCTCGTATTCGTAGAAGTCCTCGTTCTCGACACGGGACCGCGCGTGCTCGATGAACTGCTCGGTCGAGAACACTGCCAAACCTGGCGTGGGCGGAGTCCCGGCCTGGCTGTCGGCGGGAAGCCCGCGCATCATCCGGGCCGAGGGGTGCATCAGGAAACGCTCGCGGGCCCAGTCCTTGGGGCCCGCCGGTCCGGAAATGACATCGTAAATGGCGCCAACGACCGCCTCGATCGACTCGACGTCCTTTTCGTATGTCACAGCCGGCCTCCTTGGATGCGCATGGAGCTCGTCGGAACCGTCAGCCGTCCGGCCGTCACCTCGGGCTCCGGCGGCGGCGGGGGTCGCGTGACCCGGGAGACATATATGACAAGAACGGAGTGAAGGCAAGCGGTTCTGGAGGCGCTGGGAATGTCGGAGGGGCGCGCCCTCCGGACCTACATTCCGCACATCGCGTAGACGTTTTCGCGCAATTGGCTGAGCCTCACGTCCGGGCGTGATAGGCCGACAGCGGCACGTCCATCAGCTGCAGGACCTGGCGCTGGAGGTCGGTGAGATCGGGGCCGAGGACGCGCACGTCCTGCCCGGCGACGATCAGGACGTTGCGGGCCGCGTGGGTGAAGAGGCGGAAGACCTGCTCGGCGGTCGGCCGGGAGCACGTGCGCTCTTCGGGGTAGAGCGGGAGTTCGGTGAGGCCCGCGCGCTCCATGCCGCGTCGCAACTCGCGCTCCACGAGGGCCTGGACGAGTAGGGCGAGGAAGTAGACGACGAAGAAGGCGTCGATGCGGGCTTCGTCCTTGAGGAAGACCGGGGCGATCTCGAAGACACTCTTGAGCTGGGCGAAGCGCTTCTCGATGGCGGGCTGCCGGCGGTGGGCCGCGAACGCCTCCTGGAGGGTGAGCGTGCGGTCGTTCGGCAGCAGCGGATACATGCCGTCGCTCTTGCGGTCGTAGGCGATCATGAGCTCGTCGACCTTCCAGGCGAGCCGCCAGCCATGCTTCGTGCGGCGGACGTAGTGGGTGTCCCGCCCGGGTCGACCGCGGGTCGCCTGGCGATAGCGGTGGGCCTCGGTGGCGTGGATCTCGACCTCGAGCCAGCGACTGACCTGCTGACCGGCGAGGATCGTGGCGACGCGCTCGGCGACATCCTCGTGCGAGCGCCGGCGGGCTTTGGCGCCCGTCAGCTGCGCCTGCAAGTCCCCGAGCTGCTCTTCGGCCTTGGCGATCCGCTCGCGGCGGGACTGCTCCTGCTGCAACGCCCGCACGGTGCTCCAGAGCCAGATGACCGGCCAGCCTTCCTTTGAGGGCAGGTGGTACCGGAACGCGCGCCAGCGATCCCGCGGCCCGTCCTTGCGCCGCGCGTTCTCGGCGTCGCGCACGGTCTCCCAGGGCGGCTCGTGCTTCTGGATCCACTCCCGAAACTCCCGGTCCTCGAGCCGGGTGCGCGGGAACACGGTCAGGAATCGACCGCGCCGGCGGTCGATGTGATTCATCGCGTCCTCGTGGCAGAGTTTGCAGTCGGCGACGTACAGGAACCCGGGGCGGCCCGTCACGGCGCACAGGGCATCCCACGTGGCTTCGTGGGTGACCACGTCGCTCGTGCGGCCGTCCGCGCACCGGAACTGCACCGGGACGCCGCCGTCCCGGGTGGTGGTGAGGATGAAGAGCAACTGCTTGAGGTCGGGCCGGTGGTCCTTGGCGTAGCCATACGAGATCGCGGGCGCGCGCGTGCCGCGCACGCGCCGCCCCACCGCGCTCCGGTACTGGCCGGTCACCGTGATGCTGGTCGAATCGTCGTGCAGCTCGTCCAGCGCGAGGCCGAAGTGTGTGACGGCCGCCACCACGACGCGCGTCAACAGGGTCCCGCGATCGGCGTCGAAGAGGCGGTCGAGGGCCCGCCCGAGGACGTCGTCCGTGAGGTGGGCGGCTTCCGGGGCGTCGAGCCCGAAGGCCGCCGGGGCGAACGTGGCGACGGTCTCGGCCTGCCGATAGATGGGCTCACGCTCGACGAGGATCGACCGGACGAGCACGCCGAGCGCCTTGGCGTACGACACGTGCTGACGCGGGTCGAGGGCCGGAACGCCCTCGGCCAGCAGGGCCTCAAGGCCGAGCCGACCGACGACGTGATTCACCAGCGGGAGCGGGCCGAGCCGCTCGGTGCGCAACGTCACGTCCGTCGCCGTGAACGTCATGACTTGACCCTCACCAAGTCTGACGACTATACTATCGTCAGATTCGAGAATGTCCAGTGCGATGAGCCGGTCCCCAACGACACCCAGCGCGCGGCGGCTGCGCCAACGCACGGCGACGGTACGCGATCGCCTCCACGCGATGGACTACGTGTCCTCCGGCACACTGCACGCGCGGACCCGGCCGTGCGGGAAAGCCAATTGTCGCTGCGCGAACGACCCCAGCGCCTGGCACGGTCCCTACCACGATTGGACGCGGTGGCAGGCGGGCCGGCTCGCCCACCGCGCCGTCTCGCCCGAACAGGCCAGACTGGTCGAGCACGCCATTGCCAATCGCCGCGAAATCGATCGCTTACTGGCCGAATGGGAGGAGGAAACGGTCGCCGAGATCCTCGGCGTCCCGCGGTCAACTCTCTGACGGGTCAGGAGATAAATTCAGTCGATATCGCCTGCGAGATGTGCGGAATGTAGGTCGAGTTGTTCGACCAAAACCGTAATGCACTGTACGCTTTATTCTGCAGGTTTTTTGGTGGTGCCGGGGGTGGGGATCGAACCCACACGGGCGTGAGCCCACGGAATTTTAAGCTCTTGACAGGGGTTGCCGAGAATGGGCGATCTGGGCGTGTGCGGCCGTTTTCCTCGTTGATTTCAACTCCGACGTTTCGCAGTGATGCCTGGATTCGCCGGACCGATCCCGAAGTTCCCTGTCAGACGCCTGTCAGACAGGACCCCCGTCCTGGGAGCCGTGATGCGACGATGAAGAGACCCTGTGCGTGGCTGACCCTCGCGACACCGCCCGCGCCGGTTCGCCCCGCCTTGTTCCTGGACTCCCCGAGTTTCTCGTGGATTGTCTCGGACGCGACTTCGGCCCCTGGCTCGCTGGATTCCTCTTGTGCAACGTCGGTCCTCGCCGTAAGGTGTCGACCGGCAGATCAGGAGGTGGTTGATGCCGTGGCGAGTGCTGCTTGCGGTGATGATCGGCCTCCTAGCGGCCGCGCCGGCTGTTCCTCAGTCCACTCCGCCGCCTCCAGGCCGTCTCGAGTTGTCGGGCACTCTCAGCGGGACGAGTGGCCACCCGGTCGTGCAGATTTGTTGCGAAGACCTCCGCTCGCCACCAAGCTACACGCAGGTCGAGGACTCCAGCGGCATTCTGCTGACCGGCGTGAGCGGTCGGGTGTATGAGACGTCGATCTTGAGTACGGCTGTCGGCTTGGCTTGGGGGCGAATGGGTGACGTGACGCTGACGTACCCACCTGGCAGCGCCTCTCCTCCTTCGATCGTCACGTCGTACACCGCCGAGCGCTTTCTGCAGACGAGTTCGTGGATGCTGTCGATCGCGGAGTCCGTAGACGTCTTCCCGCGGGCCACCGTGCGGCCCTACGTCGGCGGCGGACTTGCCTTCTCTCACGTCTCTTGGGATCAACGGACTACCTCTGTCAGCTACGCCGACCCCAACCTCAAGGAGATCGAGACGCAGTCGTACGCATTCTACCGGTGGGGACTCATGCTCTCCGGAGGCGTCAGGTTCTATCCTGGCCACCACTTCGTCATCGGCGGTGAGGCTGGAGGTGTGTTCCTCCGCGAAGGCCATGGCGACTTCCTTCTGCCCGGGCAGACGCTGCCAGGAGACCATGGCGGCTATTGGCGGGTCGAGGCAGGAGTGGCGTTCTAGCCACACCTGGCCCGGACGGTACCGGCCACCCAAGCCTCGGGAGGCGGCGCGACGGTTCCGGGCTGCCGCTCGAATACCGCCAGCGAGCTGTAGTTGAATCCTCCGTATCGACGCGTCGGATTGTGGCGGTTCGGACAGACACGAACACGCCGATGTCGAAGCAGCTGTAAACATGCTTCTCTCAACGCGGCGAACGGGAGGCGAACTGGGACAAGATGAGGGCCGGCCGCCCGCTGGATCGTGTTCAGCCCTTGGAGTAGAACCACCATGAACCCACTGCCCTCCGTCATTCGGGCCGAGTATCGCGGCGGCTTTCGAATCCGGCTCACGTTCAACGACGACGTTCAGAAGACGATTGACTTTCTGGAATGGCTCGACGGCCCGGTGTTCGAGCCACTGAGGGACCCCGCCTATTTCGCCCGGTTCTTCGTGGACGGCGGCGCCGTGGTCTGGCCGAACGGCGCCGATGTTGCGCCCGAGACGCTCTACATCCACGCGGGTATCGCGGAAGAGGCGGCGTGAGAGCCGTTCAGTGAACGACCGCCGGCTTCGCGCTTGCTGCCACGTCCTGCCGTGGCAGGCGGCTGCACTCGTGCTTCTGGGCCTTGTCCAAACCGGTCGGCGCCGAGGACGAGCATCGCGTGGTCCACGATGCTATAGCGCTTGTGGATCGATTCCGTCTTGTGCCCGACCATCTTGATCGCCGCCGCTCGCGGCACGCCGGCGCGCTCGAGATTCCGGACGGCGGTCCGGCGGAGACCAGCGGTGGCGCAGACCCTCGAACCTTCCTCTACAGCAGAGGCTTGACCCCGTAGGTTAGGCGCCGGTCTTCAGGCCGTGATGAGCGAGGGGTCTTCTAACCTAATACCAGACGATGAACGGTCGCCTCAAGAAAGGCCACTGTGCGGTGGCGGCCGGTCGCACCGGCGGTATTGCCGCGCGAGTTGCCGTGCGCGGGCGTCACGGCTCCGGCGCCAGCGCAGATCAAGGATCTGCTGGATCACGTCGAGCAGTGGGTGGCGGCGCTGCGCGCCAGGCACCGAGCACGCTGACCGTTTGCGCCTCCCGGCCTCCTTACTGCTTGCGGTCGCTAAGCGCTGCGACGGCCCGCGTCAGGGCCTCGACTTGGGCTTGCAGCGTCTCGATCGCGTGCTGCTGCGTCTCAATGGTGCGCTGCTGCTTCTGGTACTCGTTCAGCAGCATCGGCGGCAGGAACTGGTACATCACGGTCTCGACTTGGCCGTCCTTCGAGTGCGCTA
Source organism: uncultured Acidobacteriota bacterium (assembly GCA_963701315.1). Taxonomy (GTDB): domain Bacteria; phylum Acidobacteriota; class Vicinamibacteria; order Vicinamibacterales; family Fen-181; genus FEN-299. The sequence goes on from OY969603.1 coordinate 1,136,915, forward strand.
CCAGCCCCGGATAGACCTCTGCCACCTCCTCGGCGATGAGCCCGTACTGCAGGGTGCGGCCTGCTGGATTCTGGTCGCTCTTATAGTGGAACGTCACCGGCCGCAGTCGCATGAGACCGCTGCTCGCTCCGGCCATGTCGGCAATGTCGTCCTTGTAGCGGCGCGACGAGACGGCGACCCCGAGCTGGCCGTTGCTGTCGATGAGCACCGGAGTGGTGTGGTTTGCGACCCCGGTCGGATAGGGCCAAATCCCGGCGATGAACGTCTGACTCTGCCCAATGCCGATGCGGATGGTGTAGCTCTCCCCAGCGACCCCACCATTGCCGATGTCGATGTTGTTGCTGCCGGTGGTGAGGTTGTAGCCTGCTGAGGATCCGAGGGCGATGTTGTTGCCGCCGGTCGTGTTGGAGTAGAGCGCCCCATCGCCGATGGCGGTGTTGTAGGCGCCGGCGTCCATGTTGTTGTTGTCGCCGGTGTTGGCGTAGAGCGCCTGATAGCCAATGGCGGTGTTGTTGGAGCCTGCGACGTTGGCGGCGAGCGCAGAAACGCCGAAGGCGGTGTTCCAGGAGCTCGTGTTGGCGGCAAGCGCCCCCGCGCCGACGGCGGTGTTGGAGTTGCCGGTCGTGTTCTGGTAGAGCGCCTGATAGCCGCTGGCGGTGTTGGCGGAGCCGCCGATGTTGGCGGCGAGCACCTGATAGCCGCTGGCGGTGTTGGCGGTGCCGGTCGTGTTGGAGGAGAGCGCCTCATAGCCGGTGGCGGTGTTGTTGGAGCTCGTGTTGGCGACAAGCGCAAACGCGCCGACGGCGGTGTTGTTCGTGCCGCCGATATTGGCGCCGAGCGCCTTGTAGCCGCTGGCGGTGTTGTAGTGGCCCGACGTGTTGGCGGCGAGCGCCTGAAAGCCGGTGGCAGTGTTCCAGGAGCCGCCGATGTTGGCGACGAGCGCCTGCCAGCCGGTGGCGGTGTTCTGGGCGCCAGTCGTGTTGAGTTGGAGCGCCCCCGCGCCGGTGGCGGTGTTCTGGGCGCCGGTCGTATTGGCGCCGAGCGCCACAAAGCCGGTGGCGGTGTTCCAGGTGCCGGTCGTGTTGGAGAGGAGCGCCTGATAGCCGCTGGCGGTGTTGTCGGCGCCGGTCGTGTTGAGTTGGAGCGCCCCCGCACCGATGGCGGTGTTCCAGGTGCCGGTCGTGTTGGCCGCGAGCGCCCCCGAGCCGCTCGCGGTGTTGGCGGCGCCGGTCGTATTCTGTTGGAGCGCCTGAAAGCCGTTGGCCGTGTTGTAATTGCCGGTCGTGTTGGCGGCGAGTGTGTAGTCGCCGAAGGCCGTGTTGTTGCCGCCGGATGTGTTCGCGGCGAGGCTGCTGATCCCAAAGGCGCTGTTGCCGAGGGAGCTGTTGACGGTCGCGGCGGTCGTCTGCAGCGTCCCGTCCGGGAACTTGAACCCGCCCGTCGTGCTCTCGATGCTGCCGGCCACGCTGAGCAGCTGCCCAGGCGTCGTCGTCCCGATGCCGACGTTCCCGGCGGGCGTGACCCGCAGCCGCTCGACCGGCGCCCCCGCCGTCCCGGTCGGGTTGGTCTTGAACACCAGGGCGGTTCCCTGCGCCGTGTCCGTCCAGTTCTCGGCCGCCAGGAACGCCACCTGTCCCCGCCCCCCGGCCGAGAACACCGACGCCCCGAAGCCCCGCACGGCCAGGCCGCCCAGGATGTCGCCCGTCTGCACCGCCGAGGGCGCCGTTGGCGTGCCGCGCGCCGCGCGGTAGACCACCGGTAGCGCTGTCAGGGTCGGGCTGTAGACGTCGAAGAACGCGGCCGGCGCCGACCCCGCCACCACATGAAACGGCGCCAGGGGCGCGGTCGTGTTCACGCCGAGGTAGGCGTTCGTCGGCGACTGGTACAGCACCGAGTTGCCCAGGTCGGTCGCGTCGGTGAACATCCCGAGGTAGTTCGGCGTCCCCACGTTCCCCGTCTGCACCGGCCCGCCCGCCCCCTGGAGCCCGGTGCTGAGCGCCTGCGTGTTCACGTAGGTCAGCCCGTCCGCGCCGGTCCCCGTCTTGTCCCCGGCCAGCACGAAGGCCGAGAGCGGCTTCCCGGCCACGGTGGTCGCATCGGCCGCCTTCAGGGCATAGGGCACGCTCACCAGCAGCACCCGCGGAGCCTCGGGGCCCTGGGCCACGGTTACGCCCAGCCACCGCGCCTCGCCGCTCGTGAACAGTTCCACCGGCAGCCCCGCCGGTTGCGTCGCCCCCAGCACCACCGCGTACCGCCCCTCGGCGTCCAGCGTCACGGTCTGGGTCTCGGTCCACAGGGGCGTCCCGCCCTGCTGGTCCGCGTACACGGCAAACGTCAGCGTGGCCGTGCTTCCCGGCCCCGCACCGGCTGAGGCCGGCACCACCCCGGCGAAGCGCACGAGCGGCGGCGGCGTCTGGGCCGACACACTCGCGGTGACGACCAGCATCCCCACGGCGACGGCGGTCACGAGTACGGCGATTCTGCGGGTCCGCATGAGCGCCTCCCTGGTAAACCTGGGCCACTCTGCGACGACATGGGCGGGAAAACGACGGACGTGGGTTCCTATGACGGCCAGCTGGAGTGTACACCAGGTTGAGCCTGGCGCGAGTTGAAGGGGCGGCCCGGTGCCCGGACCTCCCGACTGCGCCGTACCCCAGAGGGGCTGTTCGTGCCGCGACAGTCAACCTGGCGGCTGTCCTGGAGGCATCCTGGGCCCGTCGCGGCGAGCGGCAATCACGCAGCGATAAGCAGCGATAACGCGGTAAGCCGGCGCGGGCCCCGCCTCGGCGCTGTGGGCGTCGAACCGGCGACGACACGCTGGACACCATGAACGCCGGACCACTCCCGCTTGGTGCTCGGCCCCGCGGGCCTTCGGTCACTGCCGCCGGTCGCCGCCACCGCCAGCTGCTCGGTCAGCCGGCGAATCTGCGCGTCCCCAGCCTCGACGCGGGCGCGGAGTGCCGCGTTCTCCGCCTGCACCGCCATGGCCTTTGCGTCGAGGCGGGCGCCGCCCCGCCGTTACTGCCTGCGGTCGCGGAGCGCCGCGACGGCCAGAGTCAAGGCCTCGACCTGGGCTTGCAGCGTCTCGATCGCGTGCTGCTGCGTCTCGATCGCGTGCTGCTGCGTCTCGATGGTGCGCTGCTGCTTCTGGTATTCGTTCAGCAGCATCGGCGGCAGGAACTGGTACATCACCGACTCGATCTGGCCGCCCCTCGAATGCGTCACCAGCCCCGGATAGACCTCGGCCACCTCCTCCGCGATGAGGCCGTACTGCAGGGTGCGCCCCGCCGGGTTCTGGTCGCTCTTGTAGTGGAACGTCACCGGCCCCAGCTGCATGAGGCCGCTGCTGGCCCCGGCCATGTCGGCAATGTCGTCCTTATAGCGGCGCGACGAGCTGACCGTGCCCAGCTGGCCATTGCCGTCGACCACCACTGGGATGGCGGCCCCCCCGGTCGTCACTCCTTCAATGCCGGCGATGAACGTCTGGGTCTGCCCGCTGCCGATGCGGATAGTGTTGCTCTCCCCCGCGAACCCCGTCACATTGGAGCCGATGTCGATGTTGTTGCTGCCGGTCGTGAGGTTGTAGCCTGCTTGGTATCCAACGGCGGTGTTGTAGGTGCCCGTCGTGTTCTTCAGGAGCGCCGCCGCGCCGCTAGCGGTGTTCTGGTAGCCGGTCGTGTTGGATAAGAGCGCAGTATAGCCGCTGGCGGTGTTGGAGTAGCCCCGCTGGCGTGTTCCACCGGGAGGGCGAGCCCATCAAGTCGTTCTACGGGACGTGGAGGACCGCGTGCAAGGCGGCCGGCGTGCCCGGGCGGCTGCTGCATGCGACTTCAGGCGCACGGCGGTGCGGAACCTGGAGCGGGCCGGCGTGCCGCGGTCGGCCGCGATGGCCATGGTGGGCCACAAGACGGAGAGCGTGTACCGCCGGTACGCGATCGTGGACGCGGGCGTGCTCAAGGACGCCGCGGCGAGGATCGATCGCGTCACGGGCACACTCTTGGGCACACTCGGGCGTTTTGAGGCCCTTTCGGCGCCTCCAGCCGGCGCTGTCAAGTCCGCGTAAGTTGTTGATGGTATTGAGTGCCGGGGGTGGGGGTCGAACCCACACGGAGCGTGAACTCCACGGAATTTTAAGTCCCGTGCGTCTACCGGTTCCGCCACCCCGGCATCGGCGGCATCATAGCACCGACGCGCGGAGCCCGCCCAGCCGTCACATGCCCGTCATCGCGACTATTCGGCGCCAGTCGGGCACGTGAACCGAGATATCTCTGACGAGCCCGGGAACTGCAAGACGGTCCATCCCGTCGAATGGTCAGGCACTGGCCTGCGGTTTGCTCCGCGTCCCGGGGATACCCCATGCTGAAAGACCTGCAAGTCGCCGTCCGCACGCTCGGCCGACACATCGGCTTCAGCGTGACCGTGATCCTCGTCCTGGCACTGGGCGTGGGCGCGAACTCGGCCATCTTCGGCTTGGTCAATCAGGCGCTGTTCGCCCCGGCGGGAGTGTCAGAACCCAGTCGGGTCGTCGCGATCCGGGCGCGCTACGCCAAGCTGAACATGCCGAGTATTTCGATTTCCGGCCCCGACTTCCGCGATGCCCTGGCCTGCCGGGACGTGTTCGAGCACACGGCCGTGCTTGAGGGGGAAGGCGTGGTCTACAGCGGGGGCGGCGAGCCGAGGATGCTCCAGGCGGCGAAGGTGTCTCCCGAGTGGTTCGCCGTCTTCCACGCCCTGCCGCTCCTCGGCCGGACCTTCGTGGCGGAGGAGGACGACCCGACCTCGCCGCCTGCCGTGGTGCTGACGCATGCAGTCTGGACGCGCCTCTTTGGGAGCGATCCGGCCATTGTAGGCCGGACGATCATCCTCGCCGACCAACCGACCCGAGTGGTCGGCGTGATGCCCCCTACCTTCCGCTGGCCGGCCGACGTCGACCTCTGGCGTCCCCTGAGGCTTCCCCCTGTCGAACTGACCGATCAACACCGGTTCCACGAACACCTGATGGGCGTGGCACGGATGAGGCCGGGCATTTCGATGGCGATGGCCAATGCCCGCCTGACGAGCCTTTCGGACAGGGTCAGCGGTGGCACCGACGAGCTGGCCACGTTTGCGAAGTCGTCACGCTGGGGCATGTTCGCGATGCCGTTTACCGAATATGTGGCGGGCGACACGAAGACACCGATGACCGGTCTGTTGGGCGCCGTCGCGTTCGTGCTCCTCATCGCGTGCGCGAACATCGCCGGACTGATGGTCGCGCGCACGAGCGGTCGGGGTCGCGAGTTGGCGGTCCGGTCGGCCCTTGGGGCCGGCCGGGCTCGGCTGCTCCGGCAGGCGCTCGCCGAGAGCGTCGTGCTCTCGGCAGCGGGTGCCGTCCTCGGCCTGGGCTTCGCCCTGGTCGGCATGCGCGCGACGCTTGCGATCGCACCGGAGGGGATCGGTGGTTGGTCTTCGGCCGGTGATCGACGGCCCGGTGCTGCTCGTCACGATGATGGCAGCGGTACTGGCGGCCGTCCTGTTTGCGCTGGTGCCGGGCTGGCAGGCCGCGCGCGTGTCGCCGGCCGCCCAACTCCAAGGCTCCGGGCGGACGGTGGCGGGCAGCCGGCCGCGCCAGCGGCTTCGGGCGAGCCTGGTGGTCGTCGAAACCGCTCTGGCGCTGGTCCTCCTCGTGGCGGCGGGACTGCTGCTGCGGAGCCTCGCGGGCCTTCAGCAGGTGAGCCCTGGGTTCGAGACGCGGGACGTGCTGCTGGGCGGCGTTGCGCTGCCCGAGCGCACCTATGCCGAGCCCGAACGGCGTGTGGCCTTCGTCCGGGCGCTGCTCGGTCGCCTTCGAGAGTCGCCCGCGATTTGGTCGGCGGCGGCGGGGACACCGTTGCCATTCACCGGCAACGATTCGTCCGCTTCCTTCGACATCGAAGGCGTCACCCCAGGGCCGGGCGACCCAGGACCGCACGGGAAGATCCGCGTGGTGACCCCCGAGTACTTCTCGACGCTGTCGATCCCGTTGCGGCGGGGACGGGTATTCACGGAGGCCGACCGGCTGGGTGGCGACCCGGTGCTGGTCATCGACGAGAACCTCGCCCGGCGGTACTGGCCCGCACAGGACCCGATCGGCCGCAGGATGCGTTTCGCGTCGAGCTCGGCCTGGATGACCATCGTTGGAGTGGTGGGCCACGTGTTGCACGACAGCCTCGCCGGCGAGACGGACGAGGGAACCTACTACCGGTGCTTCTATCAGGAGCCGGACCCGCGCCCGTGGGTCGTCGCGAGGCTCAAGCCGGGCGCGCCAGCGCCAGCGTCGATCATCGGGGCGGCTGTCCGCTCCCTCGACCCCTCGCTGCCTGTCCAGCGCGTCGGCACGATGGACGACCGAGTGACCGCATCGCTGGCCTCTCGGCGATTCGTGCTGCGGATGCTGGTATTCTTCTCGGCAATGGCCCTGCTGCTGGCCGCGCTCGGTCTCTACGGCGTCATCAGCCACTCGGTCGCCCAACGGACACAGGAGATTGGGGTGAGGATGGCGCTCGGCGCCGACAGGCGGTCGGTCCTCTGGCTGGTGCTGCGCGAGGGCGCGACGCTCGCCGGCGCCGGCGTGGTGGTGGGCGCCGTCGGGTCGGCGGTGGTGGCCAGGCTAATCGCCAGCCAGCTGTTCACGGTCAGTCCCTTCGATCCGACGACCTTCATCGGCATGGTCGTGCTCCTGCTGGCCACGGCGATCGTCGCGACGTGGCTGCCGGCGCGCCAGGCCAGCCGCGTGGACCCGTTGCACGCGTTGCGGTATGAGTAGGCGCCATGACAGACGAGGCTGAAAGGCCCCCCGGGTCGACCGTTGCCGTGTCACGAGCCGACTCGTCCGGGTGGGATCCCCGCCAGTACCTGGCCTTCGGGACCGAGCGCACGCAGCCGGCCATCGATCTGGCCCGAAAGGTCCGGCTCGACAACCTGCGCTTGGTGGTCGACCTTGGCTGCGGCCCCGGGAACAGCACCGCGGTCCTCCGGCACCGGTGGCCCGAGGCCCGAGTGATCGGCGTCGACCACTCGCCCGAGATGATCGCCCAGGCGCGCGCCAGTTGCCCGGGCGGGGACTGGGTGCTCTCCGACGCGGCAACCTTCCATCCGGGCGAGCCCGCCGATGTTCTGTTCTCGAACGCGGCCCTGCACTGGATGCCCGGGCCGGAGCGCCTGCTCGAGCGCCTGATCGAACTGCTCGCGCCTGGCGGGGCGCTGGCCGTGCAGGTGCCGGCCAACAACTACTCGCCGTTCCACGTCGCCCTGCGCGAGGTCGCCGCTTCGGAACCGTGGCGCTCGCTCATGACCGGCGCGGAGCGGGCGGTCCACTTCCACGGTGCCGCCGAGTACCTACGGGTGGCTCGCCCCGCGCTCGCGCACGGTCGAGTTGTGGGAGACCACCTACTACCATATCCTCGCGTCGCCCGAGCAGGTCATCGCCTGGTCCCGGTCGACCGCCCTGCGCCCCTACCTGAGGCGCCTGGCCGACGACGCGGCCCGCGCGGCCTTCGAGCACGACCTGTTCGAGGCCTGCCGCGCGTCCTATCCGGCGTCGCCGGACGGCCGCGTGCTGTTTCCGTTCCGAAGGGTCTTCTTCGTCGCCTACCGGCCGTAGTAGGCTGTCCCCACCCTGGCGAACGCCGGGTCAGGAACGGTCCACCCATGCAGCTCGATGAGGTCTTCACGCCGGCCTTGGTGCTGGATCTGGGCCGGATGGCCCGCAACATCGACCGGATGCGATCACACGCCGCGCGTCTCGGCGTGGCGTTCCGCCCGCACGTCAAGACCGCCAAGAGCCTCGACGTGTGCCGACTGCTGACGGACGGTCCAACGGGTCCAATCACCGTCTCGACGCTTGCCGAGGCCGAGCGGTTCTTCGCGCACGGCACGATCGACATCCTGTATGCGGTCGGGATCGTTCCCGACAAGCTGCCGCATGTGGCGGATCTGCGCGCGCGGGGCTGTGACGTGGCGGTGGTGCTCGATAGTCGGGAGGCTGCTCGCGCCGTCTCAGCGTCCTGCCGGGAGCGCGCGTGCCGCATGCGTGTCCTTGTCGAGATCGACTGCGACGGCCACCGGAGCGGCATTCGTCCGGAGGACCCGCACTTGCCGGACCTGGCCTCCGAGCTTCGAGACGGGGCGATGCTGTGTGGCGTGATGACGCACGCCGGTGGGGCCTACGCGTGTCGGTCCGTCCGGGCAATTGGGGAGGCCGCCGAAGGGGAGCGGGCCGCCGCGGTCGGCGCGGCAATCCGCTTGCGTGCGGCCGGGTTCCCCGTGCCCATCGTGAGCGTCGGCTCGACGCCAACGGCGACCTTGGCGGCCGATCTCTCCGGCGTGACGGAACTCCGGGCCGGAGTGTTCGTGTTCCAGGACTTGTTCCAGGCCGGTCTGGGCGTCTGCGCGGTGGAGGACATCGCGCTGTCCGTCTTGGTCAGCGTGATCGGCTGGCAGCGCGACAGGGGCTGGATTGTCACCGATGGCGGTTGGATGGCCCTCTCACGTGACCGGGGCACGAGTCGGCAGGCGGTCGACCGCGGGTACGGCCTGCCGCTCGATATCGACGGATCGCCGCTCGACGGGTTCGTCGTCAGCGACGTGAACCAAGAGCACGGCGTCGTTTCGCGGCCGGATGGACGGCCGATCGACTTCTCGCGCTTTCCGCTCGGGACCCGGCTGCGCGTCCTGCCCAACCACGCGTGTGCGACGGCCGCCCAACACGCAGCCTACCTCGTCGTCAACGGCTCCCGTCAGGTCGAGGGTCGGTGGGAGCGATTCGGGGGATGGCAGTGAGCATCGAGTGCGTCAACCCGCCGCGGATGTCCAAGCCGGGCGGACACTACAGCCACGTGGTCGTCCACGGCAGTGTCGCCTACCTCTCGGGCCAGCTCCCCATCGGCGCGGACGGGCGGCTCGAGGCGACTGCCAGCTTCGAGCGCCAGGCGACCCTGGTGCTCGACAACGTCCGCACGGCCGTCGAAGGCGTCGGGTCCAGCCTCTCGAAAGTCCTGCGGTGCACGGTCTACCTCAGTGACATCGGCGACTGGCCCGCGTTCGATCGATTGTTCGCGGCAACGTTTGGCGACCACAGACCGGCCCGCACCATCGTACCCGTCCTGCCCCTGCATTACGGCTACCGCATCGAGATGGACGCCGTGGCCGCACTAGACTGAGGCGCGCGGCTCACCGCCCGGGCGGTGCCGGCGTCGCGGGGCGAATCAGGTGCGCGGATCTCAGCCAGGCACGTGCCTCCCGGTGCCACGGGCACGCAGCCTCGAGAGCGGTCCAGAACCGCCGCGAGTGATCCGCAGCCTTGAGATGGGTCAGCTCGTGCAGGAGGACGTAGTCCCGCACGGACGGGGGCACTTGGATCAGGCGCCAGTTGAGCGAGATCCGGCCCGCTGGGGAACACGATCCCCACCGGCTCCGCTGGTCGCGGACGCTGACGCCAGCCACCGCGTAGCCATGAGCGGCGGCCAGCGCGGCCAGTCGGGAGGGCAGCTCCTGCTCCGCGAGCCCGCGGAGATGGGCCGTGACGACCGCCCGCAGGTTGGGCGTCCCGCCGGGCGTGCGGGCCCCGGTTGGAATCCGCTCGGCCCCGACCCGCACGTGCCAGCCCGTGTCGTCCACCTCCAGCACGACCTCCTCGCCCCGTAGCAGCAGGCGCGTGCCCGGCCGCCACGCGGTGTCGAACCCGGACGTGAGCGCGACACGGTAGCGCTCGCGTTCGACCCACTCGGATTGCCGCCGGACGAATGTCACGGCATCCGCCCGCGAGCCGCCACGAGGGACCGTCACGCGCAAGCTGCCGTCAGCTTCCACGCGCAGCACGTAGTGCCTGGCCCGGGGATGACGGACGAAGGTCACGCGGCAGGGCAAACGGCCGATCACGACCATCGCCGTGGCTGGGAGCCTGCGGGACGAACGCCCCCTCGACCCGAACGGGAGGGACAGCTGCATGCCAACCGCATCATACCGCGGACCCTGGGCACCCTTTGATGCGCCCCTGACTGAAGCCGGAGGGACTGCGTGTTACCATCACGGCGGCCCGGCGGCCGTGTCTGCCGGTCGTCGGCGGGCCCGGCAACCCGACGCGTGGGCGCGCGCGTGAGCGCCTTCATCGCCCGCCTCGGTGAGACCCCGTTGCCCGAGGAGGGGCAGGTGGTTCCATGATCATCGAATCGACGACCCGCCCTCCGAGGGCGGGTCGGATCGGGCCGCTGCTCTCGGTGGTGCTCCTCGCCGTCCCCGTCCTGGCGCAGACCCCGCCATCGACCTTCGAGCCCAGGCTGGGGCAGCCGGGCAAGGATGTCATCTGGGTACCTACGCCGGCCCCACTCGTCGAGAAGATGCTCGACCTGGCGAAGGTCACCGCGTCCGACACGGTCATCGACCTCGGATCCGGGGACGGTCGCCTGGTGATCGCCGCGGCGCGCCGTGGCGCACGGGCGGTCGGGATCGAGTTCGCTCCGGAGATGGTCGCGATCTCGCGCCAGCGTGCCACACAGGCAGGCGTCGCCGATCGCGTCCGGTTTGTCGAGGGCGACCTCTTCGCGCAGGACCTGTCCGAGGCGACCGTGGTGACGATGTTCCTCCTGCCTGAGCTCAACCTCCGACTGCGGCCGCGGCTGTTGCGCCTGCGGCCGGGGACCCGCGTCGTGTCGAACACGTTCGGCCTGGGGGACTGGGTCGCTGACACGATCGCCGCGGTGGGCGGCGAGTGCGTCGCGTGGTGCACGGCGCAGCTGTGGGTCGTGCCTGCGGACGTTCGGGGTACGTGGCGCGGCGCGGTGGGGACGCTGGTGCTGCGGCAGGACTTCCAGGTCGTGTCCGGCACGCTGACGGCGAAGGACGCGCCGGTGACGATCAGCCGCGGGCGCCTGCTCGGCGACCGCCTGAGTTTCAGCGTTGGGGGAGTCGAGTACGCCGGCCGCGTGTCTGGAGACCTCGTGGAGGGCGTCACCACGGCGAACGGAGCACCCGCGCCATGGACGATCCGGCGCGTCGGGGGCACGCGACCCCCTTCGCGCCAGCCACGCCGCGGCGCTACTCGTAGCGAAGCGCCCGAACCGGATTGATCCGCGCCGCGCGCCACGCGGGCACGTAGCAGGCGGTCGCGGCGACGGCACCGAGCAGGCCGATGACTCCGCCAAAGGTCACCGGATCGAGGGCGCTCATGTCGTAGAGAAGGCTCGACACGACCGGCGTCATCACCAGCGACCCGGTGACGCCCACCAGCATGCCGAGGAAGGCCAGCGCCATGGCCTGGCCGAACACCAGCCGCACCACCGCCGTCCGAGGCGCGCCGAGGGCCATCCGCACGCCGATCTCCCGCGTCCGCTGGCTCACGGCGTAGCTGGTCACCCCGTAGATGCCGATCGCGGCCAGCAGCAACGCCAGCAAACCGAAGATCGAGAGGATGGCCGCGCCCATCCTGGCAGGCCAGAGCGACTGCGCGAAGATTTCCGTCAGCGATGTGGCGTTGCGGAGCGGCAGTTGGCGGTCGAGCTGCTGCACGGCCGCCCGGGTGCTCCTGATGAGCAAGGCGGGATCGCCCGACGCTCGGACAACAAGGGCCGCGGCCGGCTGGTAGGTCTGCAGCATCGGCGTGTAGATGAGCGGGGTCGGCACCTCGCCGATGAAGTTCACCTTCGTGGTCCGCGCAATGCCGACCACTTCGAGGTAGCTCATGTCGCCGAAGAACTTGAATCGCTTGCCGACGGCGTCCTCGCCCGGCCAGAAGCGCCGCGCTGCTTCCTCGTTGACGATGGCCACTCTCGGTGCGGAAGCCTCATCGGCCTCCGTGAAGTCCCGGCCCTTCAGCCGTTGGATGCCCATGGTCCGGAAGTAGTCGACGCCGATGGCGGCGAGCTGGACCAGGATCCCGTTCTTCGGATCGGAGGCGTCGCGACCCTCGGGGAACACCGTGCGCCCCAGCCCACCGCCGAACAGGGGAATCGAATCGGCGACGCAGGCGGCCTGCACGCCCGGCAGCCTCCGGACGCGCTCGAGGGCCTGGCGGTGGAACTCGCGGCCGCGCGGCTCGTCGTACCCTTGCGACCCGAGATCGAACTGCAGCACGAACAACCTCGGGACATCAAAGCCGGGATCGATGCGTTGCGCATGGGCCAGGCTGCGGAGGAAGAGTCCGCCGGCCACGAGCGCGACCAGCGAGAGCGCGACCTGGCCGGCCACGAACGCATTGCGTGCGCTCAGCCACCGGCCGGAACCGGTCGGCAGGCTGGTCCGGTCCTTCAGCTCCACGACCAGGTCCGATCGGGACGACTGCAGCGCGGGCGCGAGACCGAAGAGGACGCCGGTGGCCAGCGACGCCAGGGCCGTGAAGGTCAGCACCCGGGCGTCGAACGTCAGGTCGAGCGCATCGGCCGGCAGGAACGGGGGGCGGGAACTCCAGAGCAGGTAACGGCCCCAGACGGCGAACAGGAGGCCGAGCGCACCGCTCACCGAAGCGAGCACGAGGCTCTCGGTGAGCAGCTGGCGGATGAGGCGGCCCCGCCTCGCGCCGAGCGCGAGCCGAATCGCCACCTCCTTCTGTCTGGCGGCGGCGCGTGCCAGCAGGAGGTTCGCCACATTGGCGCAGGCAATCAGCAGCACGAGCGCGACCACGATCATCAAGAGCGCGCCGCCGAGCACGGCGTTGCCTCGAACACCCGGGTTGATCGTCGCCTCGGCGAGCGGGACCAGCGTCACGCTCCGGCCCTTGTTCGGGACCGGGTACTCGTGCTCGAGGCGGCTGGCGATGGTCCTGAGGTTGGCGGCGGCCTCCGGCAACGTGCGGCCGGGCTTCAGCCGGCCCGTGACGTCGAAGAGCAGGGCCCGCCGCGAGTCGAAATTCTCCGCCATGAACCCCGTGAGCACCTGGGCGTGTACGCCCATCGGCAGCCACAACGCCGGCGCCAGAAAGGCGTTGGTGCCCTTGAACCCTTCTGGAGCCACGCCGACGACCGTGAAGGGCTGACGGTTCACCGTGAGGGTCTGGCCAATGACCGCGGGGCTTGCGCCGAAGCGCTCCTTCCACAAGCGGTCACTGATGACCGCGACGGGCGGTGCGTCGCCGGGACGTTCCTCGTCGGGCCTGAACGCCCGGCCGATGCGGGGAGCGACGCCGAGGACGTCGAAGTAGTTGCTCGACACCAGTTCCCCGGCGGCCGGTTCGGCCTCACCGTTGCCGAACGCGACGTTGAGGCCGACGGCCTGATGGGCCACCACTCCGGTGAACACGTCGTTGTGGTCCCGGTAGTCCTCGAAGTTGGGTTCGGACGTCGTGAGGTAGTCGTTGAAGCCCCCCGTATTCCGGGCGTCGGTGGTGAAGACCGCCACCAGATGCGCGGGGTCGGTGACCGGCAAGGGGTGCAGGAACACGCTGTTCACGAGGCTGAAGATCGTCGTGTTGGCGCCGATGCCAAGCGCGAGCGACAGCACCGCGGCCAGCGTGTAGATCGGGCTCCTGATGAGCAGTCGCGCCGCGTACCGCACGTCCTGGAGGATTCCGTTCATGGGACACTCCCGGTTGCCGCCGATTGACGGTACAGACGAATCTGTTCCTCGGATGGTTCCCGGACCTCGTCAGGACGCCGGTGCGAGCCAGCCCGCCGAGCCAAGCCGCCCGTCGCAGAACCTTTGGTCCGTCCAGTCCGTCCAGTCTTCGTGGAGGCACCGATGGCTGAGGACCGCACGTGGTGGGAGTCGATCAAGGTCGAGGGCGGAGAGCTTCTGGAGAAGGTCAAGGACCTCATTCACGAGGGCAACGTGCGCCGGATCGTCATTCGGCAAGGCGACCGGTCGGTGGCGGAGTTCCCGCTGACGGTCGGACTGGTTGGCACCGTCGCCGCGCCGATTCTGGCGGCGGTCGGCGCCCTCGCCGCTCTCCTGACCAACTGCTCCATCGAGGTGCAGCGCTCGGTCCGGACCGACGCGCCGTCGTCCCCGGCCGAACCGCGCGCCGACGCATCGGGCGGCACGGGCGAGGGGATCTGACCAGGCACTCGCGGGCTGGGGCCCCGTCTCGTGCTGGGGCTGGCCAAGCCGTGCCGCAGACCCGGCGCTCGCGACCGCTCGCGCGCCGGGACCTGTCCGATTCCCGGTTCACTCCGCGTGTGGGAGCGGCCACGCCGTCGGCTCGCGAGTCGGCGCGCCAGCGGCGCGGCGAGGGCCTCTGTCACGAGTGGGCCTGGGCCGACCGGGCGAGCGTCTCGGCTCGGGCCTTGATGCCGAGCAGGCATCTCCGCATCCGGAAGGTGTCGCCGACGTCGAACAGCAGCGTGCTGACGATGGAGGGCGACGTCCACGAATGGGTGAAGCGAACGCGGGTCACGAGCCGAGTCCGACCCTCGCCGGCGCGCGCGAGCGTCCAGCACCAGGTCACGTGGGCCAATCGCGACACCCACAGCATGTAGCGGTTCACCTGGAATCCCTTGACGAGGTACGCGTTCCGTCGCCCGGAGGCGACGGGCACGAGGTCGCCGGCCTGCGGCGACTGGAACCGCGTCAGCACCCGGTCACTGCTCGGGATTCCACGGTTGTCGAGCCAGTCGTTGGCGTAGAAGCCGCCCCGTCCGGTCCCCATTTGTACGAATCCAGGGCCATACCTGGTCGGGCCGGGCCTCGATGGTGACGCCGCGCGTCCGGCTGACGGCGGCGTGTCCGACGATCCAGTCCCCCGGCAGCGCGTCCGCGGCCTCGGCGGAGGTTGCTCCCCAGCGCACTTCCTGCGGCCGGAGGTAGGTCACGTAGACCGCGACCAGCGCGGCGAGGGTCACCACGCCCAGGCGGGCCGCGATGAAGGCGAGTCGACGCACCATCCCCGAAGCTTACACCCGGCAGGGGAGGCACGCGGGTGGTGCGGCCGCGCCGCCCGAGTCGGGCCGGGGCGAGCCCCTGAACGCGTTACTTTTCCCACCGTGCCGGCAAACCACTCAGCGAGGCGACCATGATGAGACGTTGCGCCCTCGCGCTCGTCACGCTGGCGTCGGTAGGGCTGGCGGCACCGAGCGCTGGGCCACCACCCCAGCCGGACGGCGTCGCCGAGCTGCTCGGCCGTCTGGAACGGACCCTTGGTACCGGGCATTCCCTCGGCCTATCTGGACCTGCTGTCGACGCTGGCGGACAGGGCCGACGCGGCGGCGTTTGCCGCGGCCGCCATGTCCGGAAGCGCCACCCGGGTGGTCGTGCGCGAGCGCGACCGGGCGCCGCTGTTCGGGACGCTTCCCGGGGACGGGTAAGTCCTCATGGTGGACGTGTTGATCGAAGAGGGGATGCAGGCCCGCCTGGCGACGTGGCGCCTCGAGGTCAAGCGGCTCGCGTCGCGCTCAACCGGCGACGGGGAAGCGGCGTGGGGCATCATCGCGCAGAAGATCGTCGGCGCGTTGCCGCCAATCCACCGCCTGGCGCTCTCCCCTCAGCGGCAGTTCACGGGGCGGAACGTGACGGTGCACGCGCCCGATCTCACCGTGACGCTGCCCGATGCCAGCATGTTTGTCGCGGAAGCTGGCGGCGGGACCACGGCCGCCGTGATCCTCGGTCACGGCGCCATGCGGTTCCTGCCGGCGCCGCACGCCGAACGCAGCCAGGTCCGGCTCTTCGCCGGCGCCGAGACGCTCGAGACGCCGGTGGACGCCCTCTTCGTGCGGGCTCCGCCATCCGAGTTCGGCCGTCACGTGAGCGGTCTGATGGTCGAACGGCCGGTGGACGAACGGGAGTGGAAGAAGGCGGACGAGTTCTTCCAGCTGGAAGCGGGGCGGTCATTCAGCCTCGACCTCGGTGACCTGAGCGCGGAGCCGTACCACCTCCTGCCGTCCGCAGGCGACTTCCTCGTCGAGGTCCGAACCCATCGGTTCGGCACGCTCACCTACACGCGCTGCGCCCGCGATGCCGAGGACGTGTCGCTCTTCGACCGGGCCCGCCACCGGAACATCGCGGTCTATGCGTCCGACGAACGGCTGTCCCAGCGCGGGCGCTTCTACAGCGAGGACGACGACGCGGACTACCGCGTCACATCGTACGACATCGATGCCACCTTCGATCCGAGCCGGCATGCCCTGGAAGGCCGGACCCGCCTGCAGGTGACCGCGCGGGCCGCGTCGATCAGCACGCTCACCCTCCGTCTCGCCGACACCTTGGGGGTCCGCTCGGTGAACTCGCGCGAATACGGGAGGCTGTTGGCGGTCCGCTTGCGTGGCCAGAACAGCGTGGTCGTCAGCCTGCCAGCCCCGGTCCGGCGGGACATGCAATTCGGGCTGGATGTCGTGTACGGCGGAGTGGTCGCGGCCGAGGCGTTCGACCAAGAAGCGATCATCCAGGATCCCGGTGACGAGGCGGCTGGGGTCCGGTATGAGACGAGCTACCTCTACAGCAATGACAGCTACTGGTACCCGCAGGCACCTTCCGACGACTACGCGACGGCGACCATCCGCGTCCGCGTGCCGTCGACCTACTCGTGCGTCGCCAGCGGGGAGCCATCCGATGGCGGAGTCGCCGCGGAACCGGAGGGTGGCCCGGCGCAGCCGGTCCGTCACTTCACGTTCGTCGCGTCCCGCCCGGCTCGGTACTTCGCCTGCCTGATCACGCCCCTCGGGCAGGGAGTGGCCCGAAATGTCCCGGTGGCTGGCGGAGGCGATTCGAGGCCGATGTCGGCCGGACAGGCGCAGGCCGGGTCCCTGAGTCTGGTCGTGCGGACCAATCCCCGCCTCCAGTCTCACGGTCGGGGCCTGGCCGACACGGCGAGCGACATCCTGCAGTTCTACGGCACGTTGATGGGCGAGGCGCCGTACCGGGCCGCCACGGTGGCTGCCATCGAGTGGCGTTTGCCCGGGGGGCACAGCCCCGCCTACATGGCCGTGCTCCACCAGCCCCCGCCCGCCACCGACCCGGCCTCCTACCGGGGGGACCCAGCCTTCTTCGACAACTACCCCGAATTCTTCGTGGCGCACGAGCTGGCGCACCAATGGTGGGGCCAGGCCGTGGGCTGGAAGAACTACCACGAACAGTGGCTGAGCGAAGGCCTGGCGCAGTACTTTGCCGCACTCTACGCGGCGAAGCTCCACGGTCCTGACGCGTTTGACGCGATCATCCATCGGTTTCGCCAGTGGGGCATGGACAAGTCGGACCAGGGGCCGATCTACCTCGGGTATCGCGTGGGCCATGTGAGAGGCGACAGTCGGGTGTTCCGCGCCATCATCTACGACAAGAGCGCGGCCGTGCTCCACATGCTGCGGCGACTCATCGGCGACCCCGCATTCTTCGGCGGCCTCCGGCGTTTCTACCAGACCTGGCGCTACCAGAAGGCGGGCTCCGACGACTTGCGGCGAGCGATGGAGGCGGAGTCAGGACGGGATCTGTCACGCTTCTTCGAGCGCTGGGTCTACGACGATCGGCTCCCGACGCTGGCGGTGACCTCCAAGATCGAACAGACTCCGCGCGGCCCGGAGGCCGTCGTGCGGATCGAACAGGGCGGAGACCTCTTCGATGTGCCGGTGCTCGTGACGCTCGACTACTCGGACCGGGTCGCCGACGAGGTCGTCGTGGCGGTCTCTGACCGCGTCGTCGAGCAACGGATTCCTGTCCGGGGCGCCCTCAGGAAGATCGACGTCAACCGCGACGGGGCCGCCCTGGCCACCATCAAGTCCTGACCTCGGGGTCCGTGCCCTGCGCGGACCCGGGCGGGGGCTCGGCGCCGCGCGTGCGCAGAGGACCGTCCGCCACCCACGCCCACCCGACGGCGATCGTCGCGCCGGCCGCCGCGAGCGCGGCCACCGAGGTCAGGTGCGTCGTCAGCACGTGGCTCGGGTCCGAGACCTCGCAGTACGTGCGCCAGCTTCCGTCCGCGAGCAGTCCGGCGCCCAGTCCCGCCAGGGCGCCGGTCGCCAAGGGCCGGGTCGGATACGCCCGGAACGCCAGCAGCAGCGTGACCACGAGTGCCGGGAGCCCAACCACGATCGGCGTTCCCAGGCAGATGGCCCGATAGGAGGCCTCGTGGCCCGCCGGGACGTAGCTGGCGTGTCGGGCCCAGGTCACGTAGGTCACGGCCAACGCGAGGGCCACACCGACGAGTAGTAGCAGGGCCGCACCCTGCCGCGTCGGGCGGCGGCCCGGGACGGCGCTTCCGAGCGCCGACACGACGAGGATGACGCCGTAGCAGGCCTGGAGGGCCGACAGACCCCACAGCACGCCCCGTCCCAGATCGACGGCATCGCCGCGGACACCCAACCGCGTGTAGACCGCCACAGCCGCCAGGGCACCCACTAGGAACACGGCCGCGCTGCGCGTCCACGGGCGGGGCAGGCGCCGAACGGCCCTGAAGTCCGTCGGGATGTGTCGCACGGTTGGACCCTCGCCTGGTGTAGTCATGGTCGCCTCGGTCGATCGCTCAGGAAGCCCCTCAATCGCGCCACGCCGCGGCTGGCCCGTGCCCGGAGTGCCGGGGCGCGCACCTGGAGACGCCGCGAGATCTCCTGGAACGTCAGCCCGTGGAGGTGGTGCAGAAGCACGCTCTGCCGCAGTCCGGGCGACAGCGCCCTGAGCGCCCGGTGCACATCGTCGTGCGTGAGGAGCGCCTGCTCGTGACTGGCCGCCTGGTGCGTCGTGGTCTCGTCGATCGGTTCCGGCCGGAAGAGATCGGACCGCCGGCGCCGGTAGCGGCAGTCCATGAGAAACACGTGGCGGGCGATGGCGAACAGCCACGGGCGAAGCGGGTAGGCCGGGTCGTAGGTGTGGCGCGCGCGGTGGACCTGCAGAAACGTCTCCTGGACCAGGTCGTCGGTCCGGAGAGAATCGCGCGACAAGCCCAGCAGGCGGCGAGACAACTCGGGTGCGAGTTCGGCGTGCAGGCGCTCGAAGGCGTCCCGATCGCCGTCCTGGTAGGCGACCATCAGCCGTCGAAGCGCCTGGTCGTCCGTGTCGCGCCCCGCCACCCGATCCTCCCCCCGCCACCTGGCCGCACGGAGATCGATGCGGCCAACCGTGGCCACATTATCAAACAAGATCCGTGTGTCGATGACGGGCCACGGCGTGCGTGCCGCGACGGTCTGCCTGGGACCTTGACCCATCCGATCCAGGCGCCCACCTCCGGCCGCTGAGCGCCATCCTCCCTCTGAACGTCTTTGCCCCGCCGGGCGTCGCTGTGACACGACGTGTCACGGACGTCGCGCGGCGGGCAAACCCGCGACAGGAGGCGCGCATGAGGACTTGGCTAGTGCTTGCGGCAGTCTGCTTGCTCTTGGTGGGACCCCACGGGGCGGAGCGGGCGTCCGATTTGTCGGCGATGGTGGCTCGTGAACGCGCGTTTGCCAGGATGAGCGTGCAGGAGGGGCAACGCCAGGCGTTCCTCGCCTATTTCTCAGACGACGCGTTGTGGTTCAGCCCGGCGCCGTCTCAGGCGAAGCCGGTCCTGCGGACGGCCACGCCGGCGAAGGGCCCGGTCTCCCGCACGCTCGACTGGGAGCCGGCGACCGGTGACGTCGCACTGTCGGGGGACATGGGCTACACGACGGGACCCTACGTGGTGACCGAGCGTGTCACGGGCGGAGCGACGGTGGATCGAGGCTGGTTCTTCAGCGTGTGGCAGCGAAAGGGGGAGGGGGACTGGTTCGTCTCGGTCGACTTCGGGATCCCCACGCCCGCAGCCGGTGCCCTGCGGCCGAGGGAATTCAGGTCGGCTGAGGTACACGGCATCCTCGCCCCATCGACCGGCACCGCAGCGCGCGCCGAGTTGTTCTCGGCAGACGCCGGGCTGGGCGCCTTGGTGGGACGCGACGGTCTGGCCGCCGTCTACCGCGCCTGCGGCACCTCGGACCTGCGGGTCTACCGTCCGGGAGACCCGCCGTTTGTGGGGCGCGGCGGGATCGCCGCCCTGTCCGAGGCCACTGGCACAGCGGCCGTGGAATGGCGGCCCACGCAGGCGGCCGCCTCGTCCGGGGGCGACCTCGGCTACACGCTGGGTTCCTATCGGGCCCCCTCCAAGCCGGGTCGCCTGGCGGCCAGCGGCTTCTACCTCCACGTGTGGAAGCGCCTGCCCGAGGGGTGGCGCCTTGCGGTCGAGGTGACCAACGCGGGCGAGTAGCCCGGTGGCGAATCGCCCCTGCTGCCGTTCAGCCGCGAACGCGGGGCCGGCGCGGGGTGCCGTTCTCTGGCGAGTCACGCGTGAGGATCGCGGCCACCTGCCTGAGGTGATTCAGGTCGTGAGCTGCCTCCGTCGTGACGATCTTGGCGACCGCCTGTCGCCCATGCGCGTCGTGCCGGCGGTAGCAGGCGTCCCACGGCCTGTGTGGCACGGATCGGAGAAACGCGAGAGTCGGGGTACGGAGGGAACGGAACACGGACAGAGAACCCGCGCCACTGGAGTGCGCGAGTACCCCCACGCATCGGCCCACCGTCCCTCGTCCCCCTGGAGGCGAAGGCCGAACCCGCGGCCTCCGGTTCTCGCTCCCGACGGCCGAGGTGACGGGGTTCGCGGTGATCGGCTACTGTAGCTACTTGGGCGCTGGAATGGACCGGGCCCCCAGACAGCAAGGAGCCGCCGCCGCGTGACGCAGTTGCACCTCGACCCAATTCCCGGCTTCCACAAGGTTAACGGCCCGCTCGTGCTGGCCATTCTCGACGGCGTCGGCCTCGGCAAGCGGGACGCATCGGACGGGGTGTTCCTCGCCAACAAGCCGACGCTCGACCAGCTGTTCGCCGAGCCGCTCTTCGTGAAGCTCAAGGCGCACGGCACGGCCGTCGGGCTGCCGTCCGACGACGACATGGGGAACTCGGAGGTCGGGCACAACGCCCTCGGGGCGGGGCGCGTGTTCGCGCAGGGCGCGCTGCTCGTCAACGAGGCCATCGCCCAGGGCACGCTGTTCCGCGGTGCGGCGTGGCAGGCGGTCGCCTCCCGGGGCAAGGCCGGCGGCACGGTCCACTTCATCGGCCTGCTGTCGGACGGCAACGTCCACAGCCACATCGCCCACCTCTTCGCGCTGCTGGACCGGGCGGCGGCCGAGCAGGTCGCTCGCGTTCGCGTTCACACCCTGCTCGACGGCCGCGACGTCGGCCAGCGGAGTGCGCTCACCTACCTGCAGGCGCTCGACCAGCGCCTGCAGACGCTGAACTCCGGCGGACCGCGCGACTATCGCGTCGCCTCCGGCGGCGGGCGTATGGTCACCACCATGGACCGCTACAACGCCAACTGGGGCGTCGTGGAACGGGGGTGGCAGGCGCACGTGCTCGGTGTCGGGCGCCAGTTCCCGTCGGCTCGCGAGGCGGTGGAGACGTACTACCGCGAGGACTCGTCGAGCACGGACCAGTACCTCGACAGTTTCGTGATTGCCGACGGCGGCCGGCCCGTTGGCACGATCGAGAACGGCGACGCCGTGGTGTTCTTCAACTTCCGTGGCGATCGGGCCATCGAGATCTCCCGCGCGTTCGAGGAGCCCGACTTCCGCGAGTTCGACAGGGTGCGGGTGCCCGACGTCTTCTACGCCGGCATGATGCAGTACCGACGGCGACGCGCAGATCCCGAAGTCCTTCCTGGTCGATCCGCCCGCCATCGACCGCACGATCTCGCAGTACCTCTGTGCGGCGGGCGTTACTTCGTTCGCCATCTCGGAGACGCAGAAGTTTGGCCACGTCACGTACTTCTGGAACGGCAACAACTCCGGCTACATCGACGAACGCCTGGAGCAGTACGTGGAGATCCCGTCGGACCGCACGAGATTCGACCAACGCCCGTGGATGAAGGCGGCCGAGATCACCGACGCGATGATCGAGGCGGTCCGCGGCGGGCGCTTCCGGTTCCTCCGCCTCAACTACGCCAACGGCGACATGGTCGGCCACACGGGGAACGTCCCGGCGGTCCGCATCGCGGTGGAGGCCGTGGACCTGGGGCTCGGCCGCCTGGCGCAGGCAGTCCAGGCGGCACGCGGCATCCTGGTGGTGACCGCGGACCACGGGAACGCCGACTGCATGTTCACCGAGAAGAACGGTGTCCGCGAGCCGATGGTGGCGCACACCCTCAATCCGGTTCCGTTCGTCATCAAGGACTACTCTGGGGCGAACCGGTTGGCCCTCACCTCCGAGCCGGCCCCCGGCCTCAGCAACGTGGCCGCCACCCTGCTCGCGCTGCTCGGCTACCGCGCCCCGGACGACTACGACAAGTCGCTGGTCGCCGTCGGCTGATCTCCCTCGGGCCGCGACCTTGGGGCGAGTGGCGCACGTCGACCTCGCCCAGAATCCGAGTACCATGACCGTCATGCGTTTCGACTTCGACGCCGTGCTCGACCGCCGCCATACCCATTCGCTCAAGTGGGACGAGTGCGGCACCGCCTTTGGCCTGGACGACGTGATTCCCATGTGGGTGGCGGACATGGACTTCGCCGCGCCGCCCGCCGTGGTCGAAACCATGATGCGCCGGGCCGCGCATGGCGCCTACGGCTACGCGTCGCTGCCGGCGTCGTTCTGGTCGGCGACCGTCGACTGGCTGCGGGCGCGCCACGGCTGGACGGTGCAGCGGGAGTGGCTGGCCCGGGCCCCCGGCGTGGTGCCGGCGCTGACGCTCTGCGTTCGGGCCTTCACCGATCCGGGCGACGGCGTGGTCGTGCAAACGCCGGTCTACTATCCGTTCTTCCGCGCCGTGGAGAAGAACGGCCGTCGCCTCGTCCGCAACCCGCTTCGGGTCGAAGGTGGATCCTACCGGATGGACCTGGCGGATCTGGAGCGCAAGATCGACGACACGACGCGGCTGCTGATTCTCTGCAGCCCGCACAACCCGGTCGGGCGGGTCTGGACGCGGGAAGAACTCGAGCGCCTGGGCGAGGTGTGCGTGCGGCGCCGTCTGGTGGTGTTGTCCGACGAGATCCACATGGACCTGCTGCTCGGCGGGCGCCGTCACCTCCCCTTCGCGTCGGTCGCCCCGGAGCTGGCGGACTGCGCGATCACCTGCCTGGGACCGAGCAAGACGTTCAACCTGGCCAGCCTCTGCCTGTCCATCGTTGTCGCGAGCAACCGGAGCCTCCTCTCCCGGTACGAGGCCGAGTTCGACGCGGCGGGGCTCGGCATCAGCAGCCTGTTCGGGGCTGTCGCCCTTGAGGCGGCCTACCGCGAGGGCGCCGAGTGGCTCGATCAACTGCTCGACTACCTGGACGCGAATGCCGACTACGCCGAGCGCGTCATCCGCGAGCGGATCCCGCCGCTTCGCCTCATGCGCCCGGAAGGGACGTACCTGGCCCTGCTCGATTGTCGCGGCCTGGGGATGGAGCAGGCTGCCCTCGATGAGTTCTTCCTCCGGCAGGCGCGCGTCTACTTCGACAGCGGCCCGTGGTTCGGCGACGAGCTGGTCGGGTTTGAACGCGTCAACCTCGCCTGCCCGCGCGCGATCCTGGCCGAGGCGCTCGACCGGGTCGCACGCGCCGTGGCTGGCCTGACGCCGCGCGGGGGCCGGGCATCCTGACGCGAGTCCGGGCGTCAGCGCGGGGTGGTCGCCCCGATCAGCCGCCCATCTGTACGGGAGAACAAGAGGAGCATCGCGCGGCCCCCAGGCAGGACGACCCGTGCCGGCGCAGTCCCGACGCCCCGGACCGAGAGCTCGAGCGTCGTGTCGATGCTTGTCTCCGAGGCGAGGGCCACCAGGAGACTGTCGGCGAACACCGACGAGCCGACAAAGACGGCTGGGTCCGCCGGCGCGACGTCGATGGGCGGAACCACGCCGGCCTCCTCGAGAGCCTTGCGGTAGAGGGCCACGGTGGCCTCCGGCGACTCGGCCAGTTCGAGGGGGAGCGTGGCCCAGATGATGGTGCCGCGGCCGCGCGCGATCCGGTAGACGGCCGGAGCGATGTCGGGCACCTCGACGCGCTCGAGCCGGTCGCCACGGTAGCCCAGCCGGTAGGGGCGGCCGTCGATGGCCAGCACCTCCTCGCCTGCGACCGGGCGCCATCCGGCAGTCACCGGCGCCCAGGGGCGCGCTTGGCGCCGCCAGCCCTCGTCGGTGTCGATGATGCCCGAGACGACGAGCGTGGCGCCTTCGTCCACCGCCGCGAGCAGGGCGCTCCAGCACGCCTCGGTCAACACGCGCGGCGCGGGCGCGAGGATGACGCGTGGTGCACCGAGCGTCTCGGCAGCGGCGTACTCGCCGACCGCCCGCACGGGCACGTGGAGGTGGTTGTACATCACGCGGACGGCCCGCTGCGTTGCGTCGGTGGCGCCTTCGCGCACCGAGAACAGCTGCGAGTGCGGGATCAGTAAGGCGACTGGTTCGGGCTGCGGGTCCCGGAAGCGGTCGGCGTGGTCCCGCACGAACGACGCGAACTCGCTGAACGAGGAGAGCTCCGGCTTCGGCGTGCCGTCGGCCCGGAGCAGACCGATCTGCGCCTCGTTGTCGCTCGCCATGTACGGGTTGGTGTTCCACACCCACTCGACGAAGCCGGCGGCCCCGGAACCGAGCGCCATCGCCAGCTTCCGTTCCAGCAGGTCGCGTGCGCCTCGCGCGTCACGCCACGGCCACCCGTCGACACGCTCAGTGGTCATCACGCCGGTCTCCTCGACCAGCATGGGCCGGTCCGGGCGCCTCGCCAGCACCCCGTCCCAGGCCAGGGCGTCGTCGTGCCACCACGTGTGCATGCACGTGAAATCGACGGCACTCCCGAAGAAGAGCGGGTTGGGCCGCTCGGTGAGGCCCCCTTCGTCCTGGCCGATCGTGACGAGCTGGGCGCGGTTGCCGTTGCCGCGGATGGTCGCGCCGATCGCGCGTGCCCACCGGGCGAACATGTCCTGGGCGAACAGGCGGTAGTCGAGGAGCTTCCGCGGATGTGTGAGGCCGAAGAGTCTGCGGTCGGCGAACTCCGCGATGGCCGGTAGCGACGCGTCGTCGTCGGGCGTGGCCCCCCACGCGCTCTGCGGCGTGAGCGTGGCGCTCGGGTAGCGCCGCGTCAGCCACTCCTGCCAGGCCGCCACCTCGTGGACGTCGTAGTTCGGCCTCGTCTTCCACAGGTACTGGGGCGAGCTGAACGACGGCTCGTTGATCAGGTCCCACGACAGGTCGTTGCTGCGCGCGTAGCGCTGCGCGAGAATGCCGACGAACGTCTGCTGCGCGGCCAGGGCGCGCGGGTCGAGGTATGCGTTGTCGCCGCCCCACGCCTCCGGCAGGAACGCGAACAGGTTCACGATCACCGGGATGTCGTGACGCCTGGCCGTGAGGAGGAACACGTCGAGCGCGCGCAGGATCCCCTCGTTGAACGCGCCCACCTCCGGCATGCAGAGCCGCCAGCCCGTCCAGAGCCCCGTCCTGACCATGTTCACGCCGGCCGCCTTCATGGCGGCGAAGTCCTGGTCCCAGAGCCACGGGTTCGGCTCGACCAGGAACCGGCGGTGGACGTCGGACCCCATGTAGGTCGTGCCGGTCACGGGGAACGGGCGGCCGTTTCGCGTAAACTGCGTACCGCGCACGCCCACGGGAGACCCGCCCTCCAGCATTGACCCCTCGTACACCCAGAACCCCGTGACGGCGCCGGCCGGGGCGTCCTCGCCCGTGGGGTCGAGCTCGGCGCGCACCTCGTAGAGTCCCGAACCCAACGGGCAATCCACAGTGGGCAGCGCCCATGTGGCTGTCGCCAGGTCGCGTGACCCCGCAAAGGCAGTATGGTCGGTCACCACCAGCCGGCCGCGACCGTCACGGACCGTGACCGTCGCGCCCGGCACCGGCGCGGGCCGGCTTGCCGCCCGGGGCCGCGTCAAGCGGAGCTCGAGCGACGGACGTTCGCCGGGGTGGAAGCCCGCGAAGGTCGGGCGGACCGAGAATTCGAGGGCGCCCGGTGCGGCCCCGAGCACGAGGGACCGCACCGCGGTGGCGGTCAGGTGCGGGCTTGTCGATCGGGCCAGAATCCAGGCGCCGCCCGCGAACGGACCGCGGAGCCAATCGACACGCAGGCACGAGACCGGGCCACGGTCGCTGTCGACCGTCACGCTCCTGACGGTACCGTCGCGCAGTCCGCCCGAGCCCTCCTCGTCGGGGAGATCCTGGATGTCTGACAGGCGCATGTCGTACTGGATGTCCGTGCCCGAGACGAACGCGGCCGCCACGTGCAGCTTCTTGAGATAGGCGACAGACGCCTGCTCGAACCGCCACACGCCGCCATCCAGCCAGGCGGGGCGCGAGAATGCCGGCGCCCCACCCAGGTGGACGAAGCTGCCTCCCGCAGCCAGATACCGCAGCAGCGCGGGCCATGCGTCACGCGGAAACGCCCCGCCGTGGGGAAGGACGAGGACGTCGAACCGGGACGCGTCGAGCTCGTCACCGAGGCGAGTCGCGCTGAGGAAGGTTGCGTCGATGCCTTGCAGCGCCTGGCGGAGGATGCCGGGCGGCTCGCTTGGTTCCGAGGCCCAGAAGCGCTCGTCGGCCAACACGGCCACGCGAGGCGTGGGCGCGGGAAATTGCGCTCTGGGCCCTGCGGCCCCTCCGGCGGGGACCCGGAGCACGAGGGCGACGACCAGGCCCGCGGACAAGCCAGCCAGCCACGACGCGCGCTCCATCGGTTTCCTCCACGTCGAGCGGGGTGGTTCGCCGTGCCACGACGGCGTCAGCCCCGTCAGGCCAGGGGGTGTTCAGCCAGGCGGGCGGCGGCCATCACCGCCGAGACGGATTCCCGCCGCGTGATATCCCGCGTGTACTCGGGCGGGCGCAGCGTGCCGCCCATGAAGACCTGCGTGTTGCGGTGGACCATCCGGCTCTCGCACGGCTCCAGGCTTGCGAAGTGCAGTTCACTGGGGCGGCACGCGGCGACGATTCTGGCCACGTTCCGCGCCGTGATCCCGCCGCCTGGCATGACGACGAGGCGACCGGCGGCGCGCTCGATCAGGGCGGTGATCAGGTCGACGCCCTCCAGCACGCTCGGCTCCTGGCCCGAGGTCAGGACTCGGTCCACCCCGAGTGCGATCAGCGTGTCGAGCGCCTCGAAGGGGTCGCGGGTCACGTCGAACGCCCGATGGAAAGTGACGGGTAGCGGGCGCGCGAGGGCCACGAGTTCAGCGGTCCGTTCCCGGTCGACCGTGCCGTTGGGCGTGAGGATCCCGAGGACCACGCCGTTGGCCCCAAGGGCCTTCGCGGCGAGCAGGTCGGCCCGCATCACGTCAAACTCGGCGTCGGAGTAGCAGAAGTCCCCACCCCTGGGCCTCACCATGGCCATGACGCCGATGTCCAGGCGCGCGCGGACGACTGCGAGGGTGCCGTGACTTGGCGTCAGGCCGCCTTCCAGCAGATCGCTGCACAGCTCCACGCGGGCGGCGCCCGCCTCCTGCGCGGCAACCGCCCCATCCACCGAGTCCACGCACAGCTCAAAGGTCAGGGCCATAATGGGGAATCCTACCCAATCCCCCCTGCGCCGGAGGTACCCGCCCCGAGACCTCGCCCGCAGGCGTGCCGGCCTCGTCGGTGATCCCGCAGGTCGGCGCCAGGTTGAGGGACCAGTTCCGCGCCGAACCCGAGATGATGAACTCCCGTCGGTCGGGCAGGCCCCGACGGCTTCCGACGGGGTGGCCATGCGCTTTCTCGTTCACGCTTGTCCGCCTGAGGCGGTGCGGTGGGCGCTCACGACGAGGCGAGTGATGCGCGCCAGGCGTGCCTACGAAGAGGTCTGCCCCCCTGCCGAGTGGCCGAACAGGTCCTCGATTTCCGTGCCGTGCACGGACGACCGCACCGTGAACCCGGCCTGGGCCAGGTCGGCGGCGCGCTTGCGGCTCGGCGTCGAGCCGGTGGAGTTGCCGGGCGGGCATCGTCCCGCGGTGTCGACGGACGACTGTCCGCCCCGATCCTCGAGATTGGCGAGGACGGCTCCCCCCCAGCAGGCGGGGCTCGCACGCTGGGCGAGAGGGTTTCTTGCCGCGCGGTCTTCCGTTTTCGGGTATGTTGGCTGTCTCACGGCCGGCGCCTTGGAGGGGCCGGCATCTCCGGAGCATTGCCCATGCGTACGAAGACGAGCCCGATGCTGGTGCTGTTGGTCCTCGCCCAGGCCTTGCTGCTGGCCACTGCGACGTCGCTGCCGACGCCGGAGTCCGCGCTCGGCTTCAAGCCCGGCGCTGATAACCGGCTGGCCACCTACGACCAGTCGGTCGCCTATCTGAAGAAGCTGGCAGAGGCGAATTCGGCCATTCGGGTGATGGAAGCGGGCAAGACGACGTCGGGCCGGACGATGTACTTCGCCCTGATCTCGACTCCGAAGAACCTCGAGAGACTGGACCGCTACCGCGAGATCGCGCAGCGGCTGGCGCATCCCGACGGCCTCGCCGATGCGGAGGCGCGCGCCCTCGCGCGGGAGGGGCGGGCGATCGTCCACCTCGATGGCGGCTGCCATGCTTCCGAGGTGGCCGGCGCGCAGATGGTGCCGCAACTCGCCTACGACCTGCTCGCCCGGGCCGACCAACCGGAGATGCGCGAGATCCTCGAGAACGACATTGTCCTGTTGTGGCCGACGATGGACCCGGACGGGCAGCAGATGGTGGCCGAGTGGTTCGCGGAAAACGTCGGCACGCCGTACGAGAACTCGCCGCTGCCGCGCCTCTACCAGGAGTACGTCGGCCATGACAACAACCGTGACGCCTACATGCTCAACATGATCGAGTCGCGGGTCATGGAGCATTTCTGGCGCCAGTGGGAACCGACCGTCATCTACGTCCTCCACCAGTCGCCTCCGTTCCCGACACGCATCTGGCTGCCGCCCTTCTCCGAGCCCGTGGGCCTGAACGCGCCGGCCGTCACCACCCGTGAGGTGAACATGATCGGCATGGCGATCGCCCAGGGCCTGGAGGAACACGGCCAGGTCGGCGCCGCGCACATGGGGACGGCATTCGACGCCTGGTACCCCGGGTACGTGGACTACGCACCGAACTTCAAGAACATCCCCGCCTTCTGGACCGAGACGGCCGGCAACGGCGCGGTGCCGCGGGAGTACACGGCGGCCGACCTCCCGGAGGCGTACCGCGACCTCCGGCCCCAGAGCCTCTACCTGAGCCCGTGGCGGCCGGGCTGGTGGCACCTGGGCGATGCCGTGGCGTACGACGAGACCGCGGCCTTGTCGACGCTCGAATACGCGGCCAAGTACCCGGGAACGTCTCCTGTACAACCGGTACCAGTCCGGGCGCGACCAGATCGAGCGGGGCCGGCACGAGGCTCCCTTCGCGTACTTCGTTCCGCAGGACCAGCGCGACCCGGTGGCCCCCGTCGAGTTGCTCCGGCGTCTGGCCTTTGGCGGCGTGCGCGTGTTCCAGCTCACCTCGCCGCTCCCTGTCGACGACACGACCTACCCGGCCGGGACGTGGGTCGTGCCCACCGACCAGGAGTTCGGTGCCTTGGCGCGCGAGGTGCTCGACGTCCAGGCCTATCCGGACCTCCGCACGTACCGGGCGGGCCGCCGCAGCGGCCGTACGACGCCGCCGGCTGGACCCTGCCACTCCAGATGGGGGTCCGGATCGGTACGGCGGCCCGGCCGCTGACCCCGGAGATGCGCGCCAGGATGGCGCCGCTGGGTCCCCGGCCCGGCGCGTCGGCTCCGGTGACGCGTTATGGGTTTGCGCCCGACGCGGACCGCTCGCCCTTTGACAGCGTGCCTGGCATCGGGTTCGACTCGAACCCCGAGGCCGCCTCCATCGTGCCGCTCCCCGGCAAGATCGGCGGATCGGGCGACTCCCTGGCTGTGGGCCCCGCCCAGAACAACGCGTTCCGCGCGGTGAATCGCGCGTGGAAGCAGGGCGCGACGGTGACACTGGCTACCTCACCGTCGGCCGGGATGCGGTATGTCCTCAGCGGGCTGAACGACGCCTTCCAGGCAGAGCTGGTCACGTCGCTTGCGCTCGTCGCCGAGCGCACGGCACCGGGGAGCGTGACCGTGAAGAAGCCGCGCATCGGGTTGTTCCAGCCGTGGACGGGGAGCATGGATGAGGGGTGGACCCGGTGGCTGCTCGAGCGCTATGGGTTCGAGTTCGTCACAGTGCATCCCGAGGACTTCCGCCTGTCTCTCCGCGATCGGATCGACGTGCTGATTCTGCCTGACGATGCCCGGATCCCCATCGAAGGCGCCGCCGCGCGAGGCGAGTTCGAAGGGCGTGGCGGGGGCGGCCAGGCGCCGGGCGGTGTCCGTGGCCGCGGCGCCATCCGGCCCGAGTACGGCTATCAGTTGACCCAGGCCGATCTTCAGGGATTCGACGCGTTTGTGCGCGGCGGCGGGACACTGGTCTGCCTCAACAGCGCGACACGGTTCGCCATCCAGCAGCTCAAGCTGCCGGTGCGGAACGTCGTGGCTACCCTGAAGCCCGAGGAGTTCTTCCTTCGCGGGTCCATCGTCGAGGTCCGGACGGATCCGACGCACCCGGTGATGGCCGGCATGCCGGAGAAGGCGGCGGTGTTTGTCGACGGCAGCCCAGTGTTCGAGACGCTCGAGGGATTCCGGGGGCGGGTCTTGGCGTCCTACCCGGACAGCGGGTCGCCCCTGCTCTCCGGCTATCTCATCGGCGAGAAGTACCTGCAGGGCAAGGCAGCGGCCCTCGACGTGGAGGTCGACCGCGGGCACGTCGTGCTCCTCGGCTTCCGCCCGCAATGGCGCGGGCAGTCGTTCGGCACGTTCCGCGTCCTGTTCAACGCTGCGCTGTACAACCCCTCGTAGGGGGCGGCGGGAGCGTGCCGGATTCCGCCCGGGGCGCCGCAACCGCCACATCGAGGAGGGGACCGCGGGCACTCGGCCCGTCATCCTCAGGACTCGTGGGGGTGCCTGAAGACCATTTGCTGGACCTCGACGCCGTCGATCGTGACTCAGCTGCTCGACCAGCATCCGGCGGGCGGGCTCGTCGCCGGCCAGCTCCAGGATGATCAGGCCGCGGGGGGACGGCGTCCCAGGCTCGATCTCGTGAAGCCCCAGGCGCGTCTTGATGTGTCCGCCGAACTCGGTGAGCACCCGCTGCACGGCGAGGGCGTCCTTCAACCGGTTGGTGATGTGCACGCCGAGGATGTGATGGGCCATCTCCGCCTCCTGCCGATGGTGCGGCCCACTCTATCACGAGCGGCGCGCCTCGGCGGCGCGGGGTGCAGTGAGGCGGCGCCGGATCACCAGGCCGGCAGGACGAGACCGCGGCACTCGCCGAACCCGATGCGGCGGTAGCCGTCGCGCGCGCACCAGCCTCGGATAATCACGTCGTCGCCGTCCTCGAGGAAGGCCCGCTGCTCGCCCGTGGGCAACGCGAGGGGTCGCGCGCCTCGCCAGGTGCGCTCGAGCAGGCACCCGCGCGAGTCTTCGTCGGGGCCCGAGACCGTGCCGCTCGCCAGGAGGTCGCCCGCGCGCAGGTTGCATCCGTTGCTCGTATGATGGGCGAGCATCTGCGCGAACGTCCAGTAGAGGGCCGACAGGTTGCTCGCACTCACGCGCACGGGCGGGCAGGACGTCTCGCGCATCCGCCGCGACTGCAGAAGCACCTCGAGGGTGACGTCGAAGGCGCCCATCGCCCGGTTCTGCGGTGAGTCGAGATAGGGCAGTGGTGACGGGTCACCAGGTGGCCGGCTGGTTGGCGGACGCCGGAACGGCGCCAGGGCCTCGCTGGTGATCACCCAGGGCGAGACCGTCGTCGCGAAGCTCTTCGCCAGGAACGGGCCGAGCGGTTGATACTCCCACTGCTGGATGTCCCGCGCCGACCAGTCGTTCAGCAGACACAGCCCGATCATGTGGTCCTCGGCCCCGTCAATCGGGATCGGGTACCGAGCGTGTTGCCCGGTCCGACAAACAGACCCACTTCCAGTTCGTAGTCCAGCCGCGCGGACGGGCCGAAGGCCGGCATCGCGGCCTCCTCCGCGCGAGTCTGGCCGCAGGGCCGTCGGATCGCTGCTCCGCTGGGAACGATCGACGAGGCCCGGCCGTGGTAGCCAATTGGCACGAACTTGTAGTTCGGCAGGAGCGGGTTGTCCGGCCGGAACATCGAACCCACGTTGGTGGCGTGGAAGATCGAGGCGTAGAAGTCCGTGTAGTCACCCACCGCAGCCGGGACGAGGAGATCGACCTCGTCGAGCGGCAGGAGGTAGGGCGACACCGAGGGGCCGCGCTTGGCGTTGGTCACACGGAACAGCGCGCTCAAGGCGCGGCGCAGCGCACGACGCTCGTCCCACGGTCGGGCCATCGAGGGGTTGAGGGTCCAGGCGCCGAGCGCCTCGGCCATCGCATCCCCGACGCCGTCGAGCAGGCGGGCGCTCGAAGCGGCCCGGAGGTCGAGCACCCGATCGCCGATCGCCACGCCCAGGCGGGGGACCGGGTCGCGGCCGCGCGGCACGAACACGCCGAGCGGCAGGTTCTGGATGGGGAAGTCGGTCACTGGATCGTTGGCTGGCTCGAACCAGCTGACCAGGGTTGGGTCGTGCGTGTCGTCGATGATGGGCGGTCGAGCAGTCGGCATAGGTGTTGGACTGGGCGGCGGCTTGGCGCGGCCCCGGGGGCTACAGCCAGTCTAGCGCGTGCAGCGATTCCACGGGCTCGTCGAACGAACACGATCCGAAACTGAGCGCCAGGTGTCGAGCCGCCTCGAGACGGCCGATCTCGAGCCGGTGCGTCTGCCACCCGATGGCCGCGTGGTCGAGGCGAAACGCACCGGGATCGGCCTCCTGGAGGATCGCCGCCAGGCGATCGGCGTCGACATGCTCGGATTGCGCGAGGGCGGCCGCGAGGAACAGATTGAGGAAGCCGTGCATCGTCGCGTGCGGCGCCCCGCTCTCGTAGGAGAGCGCGTGATCACCGCGCACCGCATGATGGAGACCGGCGGTGGCCTTGAAGGGCAGCCCCAGGCGCGCGCAGGCCTCGAGAAAGCCGGCGACGTCCGGGACAGCCGGGATGGCCCGCGCGGTGGTCCCCCCGGTCCGGATCTTCGCGGCGCCGCCGGCCTCGCGGATGGCCGGCAGCATCAAGCCGGCGTCCCCGTTGGTGCCGCACTCGACGAACACCTGCAGCCCCTGCGCGAGTCCGGCCGCCACGGCGCGCCGGGCCTCGGCGGGCGTCGCCGCCAGCAGTTCGATGGACTCCACCTGCAGGCCCGCTTCCGGACCGGCCTGGTCCGACCGGAACAAGCCGACATCGTCGACCACGCGGCCGTAGGGTGGCGTGCCCAGCACGCTCAGTCGCCACGGTCCGTCGCCCCGCTCATCGGGTGGGAGCGCGCGCCACACGCGGCCCAACTCGCCGAGCCGAGTGGCGGGCACGATGAACCGGCCCAGGATCCAGGCGTGCGGACCTCTCCGGTGGCGCGCGTAGCGCCCGACCGCATCGTCGAGGGCGAGTGCCGCCGGGGGAAAGAGCCCCGCGTAGTCGACGAGGCCGCGCATCAGGGCCACGACCGCCGGTCGGGCCGTGGCGGCGCTACTGTTCGAGCCAGGATCGGTAGTAGTCACCATCTTCAACCGCGAGAGCGTCCGCGCTGATGCTCAACGGACGAAACGTGTCCACCATGACCGCCAGCTCGTCGGTCCGTGTCTGCCCGATCGACGCCTCCGCCCGCCCCGGGTGCGGTCCGTGCGGCAGGCCGTCTGGATGGAGCGTGATCGAACCGAACTCGATGCCCTTGCGGCTCATGAACTCGGCGCTCGCGTAGTAGAGCACCTCGTCCGACATCACGTTGGAGTGGTTGTAGGGCGCCGGCACCGCGTCCGGCTCGAAGTCGTACGGTCGGGGGCAGAACGAGCAGACGACAAACCCGTCGCCCTCGAACGTCTGGTGCATGGGAGGCGGTAGGTGGACGCGACCCACGCGCGGCTCGAAGTCGTGGATGCTGAAGGCCCACGGGTAGCAGTACCCGTCCCAGCCCACGGCGTCGAACGGGTGGTGGGCGAGCACCATCTCCACCAGCTCGTTGTCCTTCTTGACGACGACGGGGAAGTCCCCGACCTCGTCGTGCGGGTCGGCCCACTGCGGCTTGCGCAGGTCCCGCTCCGAGTAGGGGCTGTGCTCGAGGAGCTGGCCGTGCTCGTTGCGGTAGCGGGCCGGCGTCCTCACGTAGCCGGTGCTCTCGATGACCAGGCAACAGGCCGGGCCGCCCTCGACGCGGAGGCGGTGAATCACGCCGCGGGGAATGACGAGGTAGTCGCCCGCGCTGAAGGGCAGCGTCCCGAACACCGACTCGAGCACGCCGTGCCCCTCGCTCACAAACAGGAGTTCATCGCCCTGGGCGTTGCGATAAAAGGCGTCCGGCGCCGGCTGCGGCCGGCTCAGCGAGAGCGCGACGTCCTGGTTGAAGAGCAGCGGGGCCCGGTCGAAGACCCCGCTCGGCCCGGTCTGCAGGCGCGACGTCCGGAAATGCCGATGCCGGAGCAAACGGTCGGGTTCCGCCTTCCAATCCAGGCATCGGAGGCGGCGGACGCTCTTCACCGCCGTGGGCGGACGCAGGTGGTAGACCAGGGACGAGGGACCGACGAAACCGTGGTTGCCGACCAGTTCCTCAGGGAACAGTCGGCCCTGGTCCCCGCGAAAGGCGACGTGGCGCTTGCGTGGCACGCGACCGAGCTGGTGGTAGACGGGCATGGCAGTCTCCGTGGGCGACGCGTGGGGCCTGCTGCCCCGCGCGAGATGGCGTCCCCTCCGCGGCGCCGCCGCGGACCCCGGGTCCTACAGGTTGCCGCGCAGGGCCTGTTCCCGCTCGATCGCTTCGAACAGCGCGCGGAAGTTGCCCTTGCCAAAGCCCCGGCTGCCCTTGCGTTCGATGATCTCGAAGAACAGCGTCGGCCGGTCCTCGACGGGGCGCGTGAACAGCTGCAGGAGGTAACCCTCCTGGTCGCGATCCACGAGGATCCCCAGATTCCGGAGACTCTCGACGGATTCACCGATCGCCCCGACCCGCTGGGGCAGCGCCGCGTAGTAGCTGTCGGGCACGCGCAGGAAGTCGATGCCGTTGCGGTGCAGCGCCGTCACCGTTGCGCAGATGTCCTGCACCTGCAGGGCGATGTGCTGCGCACCGGGCCCGCGGTAGTACTCGAGGTATTCGTCGATCTGGCTTTTCTTGCGGCCTGGCGCGGGCTCGTTGATCGGGAACTTGATGGCCTGCGAGTCGTCCGACATCACCACGCTCATCAGGGCGCTGTACTCCGTGGAGATGTCCTTGTCGTCGAAGCTGATGAACCGATCGAAGCCCAGGACTCGGCTGTACCACTCGGCCCACTCGTTCATGCGGCCCAGTTCGACGTTGCCGACGATGTGGTCGATCCGGAGCAGGCCGAGTGGCTCGCCCGGGACGTCCTGCGCGACGAAGCCCGGCAGAAACGGACCCTGGTACCCGTCCAACGACAGGAAGGAGTGCAGGGTGTCGCCGTAGGTGTGGATCGCGGCGTGCCGCACCGTACCGTGCTGGTCCCGCAGCTCGCGCGGCTCGACGGCCGGCCGGGCCCCGCGCTTGACGGCCTCATGGAAGGCGGCGTCCGCGTCGTCCACGTGAAAGGCGATGTCGCGGACCCCGTCGCCATGGCAGCGGATGTGTTCGCTGGCGGGCAGCTCGGGCAGCAGCGGCGTGGTCAGCACGAACCGGATCCGGCCCTGGCTGAGCACGTACGACGTGTGCTCGCGCTGCCCGGTCTCGAGCCCGGCGTACGCCGTCTGCGAGAAGCCGAACCCACGGCGGTAGAAGTACGCCGCCTGCCGCGCATTGCCGACCCAGAACTCCACGTGATGGATGCTCTTCAGCCGGAGCGGATTAGTTGGCATGGGGTGCCCCCCTGCTATCAAGGTGGCACAGACCGGGGGATGGGGGCAAGCGCGGGCCGCCCACCGGGGGTGGGGCGGCCCGCGTGAAGCGCTAGGTCCAGCCGAGTTCGGTGACGAAGGACTCGAAGGTCCGCGGAGGGTGGCCGAGCAGGCGCTGCTGGGCCAGGAAGTCGCGCCCGCTCGCATGGACACCGTTCCGGACCACGAAGGCGAACGCCTGGCGGCAGTCCTGGACCACCGCCTCCGGGAGGGTGGCTGAGGCGTGCTGCGCCCACGCGTCGAGATCGTCGCCGGCGTATCGCACCTCCCGCCCGAGCGCTTCGCTGTACACGCGGGCGGTGTCATCGCCGGTCAGGCCCCTCGGGCCGTTCAGCGGAACGACGCCGTCGATGTCGCGCACGATCGCGTTGACCGCCGCGTCCGCGACGTCGCGGACATCCACGCGGTTGAGGCCCCGGCTGCCGAGCGGCTCCGGATAGACCCCCCGACCAACGATCGCGTCGCGCAGGGGGAGATCGTTCTGGAAGAGATGGTTCGGCCGGAGGACCGTCCACCGCAGCGGCGCCTCGCGAAGCGCCTGCTCGACGGGCACCTTCGCTGCGACGGCGGGAACGCAATCCGAGCCGGGCGGTCTCATGATCGAGAGGTAGACCACGCGCCTGACCGCGGCGGCGTGGGCGGCGTCGATGCCCGAGAGCGCCCGCGCAGTCTCGCGCCTCCCGGTCGGGGCCATCAGGAAGACCGCCTCCACGCCGTTGAAGGCGGCCCTCAGGGTCTCCGTGCGATCGAGGTCGCCCTCGACGACTTCCACGCCCGGCGGCACCGACGAGGGGCTCTGGGCCGACCTCGTCATCACCCGGGCCGGGACGCCGGAGGCGACCAGTCGCGTGACGACCGCCCGGCCCACCAGCCCCGTCCCACCGACGACCAGCACTCTCACCGTTCTCTCCTCCTTCGGCGGGCCGGCGTCGCCCCGCGCCCCGCCCATGGTGGCGCAACTGCCGGCAGGACCGCAAGCAACCCGCAGGCTTCCCCGCGCGTACCCGAACCTCGGTCCCGGGAGACGTGGCCGGCAACCGACCGCACGCGCCTGAGGTCTGCCGCGACCTGCTGGCCGGGTTCTACCACAGCGCCAGCACGGCGGCGCGCAGCTCGCTGATGTCCGTCGAGGTGATGGTCGTCCCGGCCGTGAGGGCCGAACGCGTGTAGGACGGCGGCGTGCGGCCCGCCGCCTGATAGGCCACGCTGAGCGCAGTCCGCAGCTCGACGATGTGCACGGCCCGGATCGCCGACGAGCCGACGGTGAGCGTCTGATCGGTCCAGGTGGCGGCGGCCAGCATGTAGCGCGCGCGGAGCGTGTTGACGGCCTGCCGCAGCTCGGTGATGTGCGCCGCCTTCACCGGCGTGCTTCTCGGGACCAGCGGATCGTCGGTGAACGTGGGCGGCGGGACAAACGCCGGGTCGACGACCGTCACGGTGTAGCTGTAGGTGGTCGGGACGCCGCCGAGCGTCACGTTGGCGACCTGCACGGAGACGGTCTGGTCCGGCGTGCCGCCCGTGAAACTCAGCCCAGCAGGCTCCCACGCAAGGGTGTTGTCGCCGTAGCCGTTCGCACTGGCGAGCACGCTGAGGGCGATGGGGGTTCCGCCGAGCGACATCGAGACGGTTGCGCTCGAGAAACTGACCGACGCGCTGGTGTTCACCGAGAAGGACCACCGCGGGTAGACCAGCTGGTACGGCACGAATCCCGAAGGCGGCCACGCCACGACGTCCGGTGCGGCCGGGCGCGCCCCCCAGACGCCGATGACCCAGAGGGCATTTGCGTTGAAGGTGGACCCGGTGCCCATCTCCAGCTGAGGCGGGTAGAGGATCCAGCGACGGTGCCCGACGGCGACATTGCCTGTCCCCGGGTCGGCCATGTACAGCGTGACGGCCGATGCCCCGGCGACGCCGAGCGCGAGATTCGAATTGCCGGCCGCCTCCGCGCCGCCGGCTGTGTAGCAGGTCCACGACGACGGCGGCGAGTGGCTCAGACTGTTGTTGGCCGTCATCATCAGGGCCGCGAGCTGGGACTTGCCGTCCTTCACGGCCTCGTGGGTCACCGACGCGGGCAACCCGGTCATTGCCCGGAAATAGTTCACCATGTTCAGCGTCGCGTCGGCGTAGGCGGCACTGGTGGTGCCGGCGACACAGCTGGCGACACTTCCGGTCCAGTCGTCCGCGAGAGCGAGTGCAGGCAGATACACGGTGTTGTAGAAGGCGACGACGGCCTGGCGGTCCGTCCGGTCGACCGGTCCCAGGCCCTGGAGCGGCGGCCGGAGGGCGGGCGCCGCCGTCGGCCCCGGCGTCGTGACTTGCGGCGCGGGCCCGAGCTGTCCGCGCGGCACCTGCTGGGCCTCGCCGAGCGATCCCGCCAGGACGCACCCCAGCCCCGCCAGCAGGGTGTGAGCCCACGGGCGTGCGAGCCACCGCGTTCGGCGGACGCCGGTGAACAGTGACCTCACAGGGTTCTCTTTCGCGCTGAGCGGAACGCGGGCGCCAGTTGCTGGCGCGGCAGACAGCCGAGCCCTGGCCGATCGGCGACGCGCAGCAACCATCACTCCGGTGCGACACCGCCGGCCGGGACGACCCATCTTACCCCAGTGTCGGTCGAGGAGCCGGGCACCCGCGTCGAGGTGGCATGGCCCTCCTGCAGGGGACCGGCCGCGCTCGGGCCTGGTGATTCCGCGCGTCGGTGGCGCGGCCGGGACACGGTCCGAGCCCGAGGCATGGTGCGCGCGTCGCATCGAACGGTTCAGGGTGTGACGCGGGATGGCGGGAGGGCATTGGTGCTAGAGTAGGGCGATCCGCCCCGCGGCCGGGGGGAGAGACTTAGGACGACTGCATGCGCATCGAACAAGTGCACGGGCTCGGGCGACAGGACGCCATCCAGCGCCTCGACGGGTTCCTCGTGGGCTTGGCGGAGCACCCCCCGGGGGGCGTGACAATCTCGGGGGCGAGACGCGACTGGAACGGCAACCGGATGGACTTCTCGTTCACGGCGGCGAAGGGATTCTTCGGCACGTCAATCAGTGGCGTCATGGA
This sequence comes from uncultured Acidobacteriota bacterium, assembly GCA_963701315.1. Lineage (GTDB taxonomy): Bacteria > Acidobacteriota > Vicinamibacteria > Vicinamibacterales > Fen-181 > FEN-299. Next base: position 1,175,692 of record OY969603.1, read on the forward strand.
GGTCTTCGACGACCGCGTCGTCCTCGAATCGGACCTGCCCGCCCTCATCAGGAACTTCCTCGGCGAGGAGCGGATCAAGCAGGTGGTCAGCTACGAGCTCGCGAACGTCCTCGGCGCCACGCCCGCGTAGAGAGGCCGCATCGCGCCCAGCCGCGCTAGGTCCCATGTATCAAGCCGATTGTCCATCAGACCCCTGGAAGACGCGTGAGGGATCGCCTTCCCCGTTGGGCGCGACGTTTGACGAGCGCACCGGCGCCTGGAACTTCGCCCTGTACTCCAAGCACGCAACTGGGGTCACGCTGCTCCTGTTCGGTCCAGCCGACTTCGTCACGCCCCTCTCCGAGTTCCGGCTCGACCACCTCTTGAACAAGTCCGGCCGGGTGTGGCACTGCCGGGTGCCCGCTGCACGGATGACCGGGGCGCTGTACTACGGATACCGGGTGGAAGGCGCATTCCAGCCCGAGGCCGGACTTCGCTTTGACCCGGACAAGGTCCTGCTCGACCCCTACGCCCGCGGCGTCTTCTTCCCCCCGGCCTTCGACCGGGAGGCAGCCCGACACCGCGGCTCGAACGCAGGGCGCGGACCGCTCGGCGTGCTCGCGGCCAGTCGGCTGGGGGGGGGGCGCGGCGAGGAGCGCCACCCCCGCCACACGTGGGACACGGTCATCTACGAGATGCACGTGAGGGGATTTACGCGGCGGCCCAACTCCGGCGTGCCGCCCGACCACCGCGGCACCTATGCCGGCGTCATCGACAAGATCCCCTATCTCGTCGACCTTGGGGTGACCGTCGTCGAACTGCTGCCCGTGTTCCAGCGCGACCCGCAAGAGCGGAACTACTGGGGCTACATGCCCCTCAGCTTCTTCGCCCCGCACAGCCAGTACGCGTGCGCCGGCACGCCCGAGGGCGCGATCGACGAGATGCGCGAGATGGTTCGCGCGTTCCACGAGGCGGGCATCGAGGTCGTGCTCGACGTCGTGTACAACCATACCGTCGAAGCTGACGAAACCGGGCCGCCGACCTACTCGTACCGTGGCGTGGACAACCCGACCTACTACCTGCTCCAGGAGGACCGGAGCAAGTACCGGAACGACTCGGGCACTGGCAACGTGCTGAACACGGCGAACGAGGCCGTGCGCAAGATGGTGATCGACAGCATGCGGTTCTGGGTCCGGGAGATGGGCGTGGACGGGTTCCGGTTCGACCTGGCCTCGATCTTCACGCGCCGGGTGGACGGCTCGATCGACCTCGACGACCCCCCGATGATCTCGGCGATCGACGCCGACCCGGATTTCAGGTGCGTGCGTCTGATTGCCGAAGCCTGGGACCTCCAGAGCTACCAGCTGGGACGCAGCTTTCCTGGCGTCACCTGGTTCCAGTGGAACGACCGGTTCCGCGACGAGGTGCGCGCGTTCGTGCGCGGCGACCGTGGAATGGTTGGGCGCCTTGCGACCCGGCTCTACGGCAGCAGCGACCAGTTCCCCGACGACCTGCCGGATGCGTATCACGCCTACCAGAGCGTCAATCTGGTGACGGCGCACGATGGGTTCAGTCTCGCCGACCTCGTGGCCTACAACGCCAAGCACAACCTCGCCAACGGCCAGGAGAACCGGGACGGGACCGACCACAACGTCAGCTGGAACTGCGGGTGGGAGGGCTACGACGGCGCGTCGCCCGAGGTCCTGGACCTCCGGCGCCGCCAGGTCAAGAACTTCTGCTGCCTCCTGTTTCTTGCCAACGGCACGCCGATGCTCTGCGCCGGCGACGAGTTCATGAACACCCAGGGTGGGAACAACAACCCCTACAACCAGGACAACACAACCACCTGGCTCGACTGGAGCCTGCTCGAGCATCACCGCGACGTGCACCGCTTCTTCCGGATGATGATCGCCTTCCGCAAGGCGCACCCCTCAATCGGCCGAAGCCGCTTCTGGCGCGGCGATGTCCGCTGGTACGGGCCGACGGGAGCCACCGACTGGGGCGAGAATTCCCACTGCCTCGCCTACTGTTTGCACGGGGCCTCGGAGGACGACCGGGACCTGTACGTGATGATCAACGGCGGACGCCGGGAGAGGCGCTTCCAGATTCAGGACGGTACGGCCGCCGAGTGGCGCCGCGTCGTTGACACGAGGAGGCCGCCGCCCGACGACTTTCACGACACCGGGGGCGAGGCGATGGCGGGTCCGACGTATCTGGTGGGCGCGCATGCCGTCGTCGTGCTGGTTCGCGAGACGGGCACTCGGCCGCCCGCGACGCCGGACCCCTCGAGTCCGGCCGACGGCGCCTCGTCCACGCGCTCTGGCTCTGCGTCCGGTGCGGATGAGTGAATGGGCCGCTTCCGTCGAGGTGTCGCCGCGAGGCCCGGCCGCGACCCGAGAGCGCGGATGACAGTTTCACCTCATCCGTCGTATGATGTCCGGGCTGACTCCTGCGGAAAAGGCTGCAATCGAGGGAGGGTTTGGATGAAGCGGCTACTGATCGCGGTCGTCCTGCTGGGCGTGGCGGGAAGCGCGTGGGCTCAGGCTCAGAAACCATCGACGGCCGGACCAAGTGACTACAAGTACTACGTGTCGTTTGGCGGCGGCGGTAACTTCGGCGACCAGAGCAGCGGGACCTTCGGCGGAGAAGCCGGGTACCGCCTCAAGAGCAAGATTGAGATCTTCATCGAGGCAGGGCGGCTGGCCGACGTCTCCACGGGCGCGATGAAGGACGCGGCGTCGACGATCACGACCTACCTCAACTCGCTGGGCATCGGGACTGCCTCGTCGACATTGAAGACGCCCGCCAACTACGGCGCGGTCGGCGTGCGCTACCTGTTCGACACGGGGTCACGGTATGTGCCGTACGTGGCTGCGACGGTCGGCGGGGCGAACGTGAACAAGGAAACGACCTTCTCGGTGAACGGCGCCGACGTGACGGCCGCGTTGCCCAACCCGCCGTACGGCGTCACCCTCGGACAGGACCTCTCCGGGCGGACCAACAAGGCGTTGATCACAGCCGGTGCCGGCGTCCGAGTCCCGTTTGGTCGCCTCTTCGTGGACGTGAACGTTCGCTACGGCCGGATCTTCACGGCCGGGACCGGAACGAACACGACCCGTCTGGTCGGCGCAATCGGGTACCGCTTCCACTTCTAGGCTGACGGGGCCCCGGTCCGGGCGCCACGGGCGCCCGGACCGGGTGCTGGCCGGCGGTCCGGACCCACTCCTCCCTCGACCCGTCGGGCCACGCGGCCCACCGGTCCGCCGACGGGCCGCATGGCGCCCGGGCCGCCTCACCGCGGGAACGTGTCCGCCTCAACCACAATCCTCGTGCTGTACTCCTTGCCGCCCGCCGACAACCTGAGCAGGTAGCTGCCAGGCTCGACCTGTGGCGCCCCGAATCCGCCGCGCCCGCCACCCATCCCGCCGCGGGCTTCGCCGCCGGCCGGACGCGCCGGCGGAGTGGGCCGGAGATCCCACTGGACGCGGTTGAGGCCGGCGTTCTTGGTGCCTTCCAGCGTCCGAACCACCTTCCCCGAGTAGTCGCTGATCGTGAGCTTTACCTCGTCGGTCGCGGCCGACTTCAGGTAGTAGCTGACCGCCGTGCCCTCGAGCGGGTTCTCGCCCCGGAAGTTCTTCGCGCCGCCGACCGAGCGCGCCAGCGTGACGTCCTGCTTCCAGACTGTCCCCGGGCGAACGTCGAACACGTAGGCGTCGGCCTGGAGCACCTTGTCGGTCAGCTGCTGCAGCGCCGTGATGTCGTCCAGGATGTAGATGCTGCGGCCGTGCGTGGCCACAATCAGGTCGTTGTCGCGCGGGTGCACCATCACGTCGTCGATGCGGACGACCGGCATGCCGTTCATGAACCGCTTCCACTCCACCCCGCCGCTCAGCGAGACGTAGAGCCCGTACTCCGTGCCGGCGTAGAGCAGGTTGCGGTTCTTCGGGTCCTCCTTGATGACGTTCACGTTGCCCCACGCCGGGAGGTTCGCGGCAATCGGCTTCCAGCTGGCGCCGTAGTCCCGCGTCACGTAGACGTAGGGCTTCATGTCATCGGTGCGGTGCCCGTCGAACGACACGTAGCAGGTGCCCGCGTCGAAGTGCGACGCCTCGACCCGCGAGACGTGCGTCTCCTTCGGCACGCCCGGCACGTGGTCCACCACGTTTGTCCAGGTCGCGCCGCCGTCGCGGCTCACCTGCAGGTTGCCGTCGTTGGTGCCGACCCAGAGGATCCCGGGGACCACGGGCGACTCGCTGATGGTCACGATGCTGCTGAAGGCGCCTGCGCCGTCGTGCTTGGACGCCATGGGCGCGTCGCCCGGCACACCCATGATCGGCCGCTCGAACCGGCTGATGTGCTTGGTGAGGTCAGGCGACCCGACGAACGTCTCGCCCCGGTCGACCGACCGGAACAGCTCGTTGCCGCCGACGTAGAGCGTGTTGGGGTTGTGCGGCGAGAGCAGAATGGGCGTGTTCCAGAAGAAGCGGAACAAGGTGCCCTCGGGCGGCGCCGGGACGATGTTGGCGCGCGGTTGCGACCCGAAGCCGAATTGCGCGGCCAGTGTGGCGAGCTGGTCCGGCTGCGTCTCGCCGCCGGCCTGCGCGCGCTGACCCTGGCCGGGCCGGCTGGCGGCGTGCGGCTTGATGCTGGTCGGCCGCCCCAGGCGCAGGTCGAGCCGCAGCACGGAGCCGTCCTGCGACTCCACGTAGACGATGTTGGCGTCGGTCGGATCCACCTGCGTGTAGAACCCGTCACCGCCGCCCACCCGGAACCAGTCGGCGTTGGTGATGCCCTGGGTGCTGCGTGTGGCGCTCGGTCCGCCAAAGGTGCCGTTGTCCTGGAGGCCGCCGTACACGTAGTACCGGCTTCCGCATGTCGGCGCTGATCGCGTAGAACTGGCCGACGGGCAGCGTGTTGACAAACTCCCAGGTGTCCCCCTGGTCGTAGCTGATGTCGAGCCCCCCGTCATTGCCGAGCAGGAGGTGTTTCGGGTTCTTCGGGTCGATCCACATGGCGTGATGGTCGCTGTGCGCGATACCCTGCACGACCTTGAAGGTCTTCCCGCCGTCGACCGACTTGTGGAACGGCGCGCCCATCGTGTAGACGATCCGATCGTCGGTCGGATCGACACGGATCTGGCTGTAGTACATCGGGCGGTCGTTGTTGTTGCTCATCAGCTTCCACGTCTTGCCCTTGTCCTCCGACCGCCACACGCCACTGGCCTTCGGGTCCGGCGGGGGCGCGCTCTGGCCCGCCCGCTGGCCGCCGCCGAAGGGCGGTGCGCTGCCGGGAGCTTGTTCCTTCCCGTCCGCCGTGACGTTGGCCCCGGTGCCGCCGCTCGCGCCGACTTCGATTTGCGCGTACAGGACGCTCGGCTTCGAGCGCGCCACGGCTAAGCCGATGCGGCCGAGCAGCCCTTCGGGCAAGCCGTTGCCCGACAGCTTCGTCCAGGTCTTGCCGCCGTCGGTGGTCTTCCAGATGGCGCTGCCGGGGCCGCCGCCGTTGAAGCCCCACGGGACCCGGCGCCGCTGGTACGACGCCGCGTAGAGCACCTTCGAGTCCGCCGGATCCATCGCGATGTCCGTGAAGCCCGTGTCGTGGTCGATGAACTTGATGAGGGCCCAGGACTTGCCGCCATCGACCGTCTTGTAGATCCCGCGCTCGGGGTTGGGCCCGAACAGGTGGCCGATGACCGCGACGTAGACGACGGCCGAGTCCTTCGGATCGATGACGATGCGGGCGATTGACTGCGTAGTGTTCAGGCCCACGTTGGTGAACGTCTTGCCGCCGTCGGTGGACTTGTAGATGCCGTCGCCGAACGACGAGCTCTGGCGGTTGTTCGCCTCGCCCGTGCCGACCCACACAATCGACGGGTTCTTCTGATCGACCGCCACCGCCCCGATTGAGCACACCGGGTAGGTGTCGAAGATCGGCTGCCACGTCGTCCCGTTGTTGGTGGTCTTCCAGACCCCACCGGTGGCGAACCCCACGTAGATGGTGGATGGATCGTTCTCAAGCGCGGCGATGTCGTCGATGCGACCGCCCATGCTGGCCGGGCCGATCGAGCGGAAGCGGAACGGCCTGAGCAGGGGATCGTCGGACACGTTGATGGGTGGCGGCGCCGGCACGGCGGCCGGGGCCGCCGGAGTCGTCGGCGCCTGCGAGGCCGGCGGCTGGAGCGGTCGGGCCTGCGAAGACGCCGGCTGGGCTTGCGGCGTCTGAGCAGAGACGGCCACAAACAGCACGCACATGCACGCGGCGGCTACCACGAGCAGTCGGGTGCAGAGTCTTGGTGTCATTGATGGACCCTTTCCGATGCGGTCATCACGGGGCTGGACCAGTGCGCGGGCCCCGCCTCTCCGGATGGGCGGCGCCCGGCGACGAACGGTTCGGGGCATCATACGCTACCCCGGTGGGAGGCGCTTAGCGTGACTTCTCAAACCGGGCTGACCCGCGTATCATCGCGAGGCGATGTGTCGGCCTCCGGTGCTGTTGGTCTTCGCGTGCCTCGCCGCACTAGCCGCCGCGCCCGGGCGGACGGCAGGGTCGGCGTTCTCGGCCCTGGCCGACGACTATCTCGACCAGTTCTCGAGACGCCACCCGTCGATCGCCGCGGGCAATGGGTTGCACGACTACGACAACCGACTCGAGGACCTGTCGGCTGCGGCCGTGCGCGGGGAGGTCGCGGACCTCAAGGCGTGGCAGCGTCAGCTGGCCCAGCTGCACGAGAGGGCATTGAGCCCCGATGACCGCGTGGATCTCCGGATCCTGCGGGGCATCGTGGACGGGTGGCTGCTCGATCTGGAGACGGTCCGGACGTGGCAACGCAACCCGGTCGTCTACGTGTCGGCGGTGACCGAGGGAATCCACAACCTCATGGTGATGGGGTCGTCATCGCTCGAGCACCGGGCGCGCCAGGCCCTCTCGAAGCTGAACGCGGTGCCCGCGCTGGTCGCGGCCGCCCGCGTCAATATCCCGAACCCCCCGCGCCTGTTCGCGCGGCAGGGCGCCGATGCGGCGCGCAGCGCCGGCCAGCTGCTGCGCGAGGACCTGCCGCTGGCCTTCGCCTCGCTCGCCGACCCCGACCTGCGCGGGCGGCTCGCCCAGGCCGGACGGGCCGCCGCCGAGGTGCTCGACGGCTACGCGGCGTGGCTCGAGCATGACGTGCTGCCCCGCGCCACGGGTGCGCTCGCGATTGGGCGGTCCGCACTCGAGGCGCGGTATCGGGCCGAGGAGATGATCGATCTGCCCGCCGATCGCCTCCTGGCCATCGGCGAGCGGGAACTGCGCCGCACGCAGGACGACTTCCGGGCGACGGCCGCCCGCCTGGACCCGACGCGTGACGTGCTGGCCGTCTGGGAGGGCGTGCTGGCCGACCACCCGCCGCGGGGGCAGCTGGTAGCCGCCGCGCGAGACGCCGTGGACGCGCTGCTGGTGTTTGGCCGGATCCATCACCTGCTCGACCTGCCGCCGCACGACCCGGTGACCGTGGCGCTGGCGCCGCTCTTCGACGCGGGCCTGGCGTCCATGCACGCGTCGCCCCCACTCGAGCCGACCCCGGTCAAGAGCTTCTACTATGTCACCGACGCCCGGGCCGAGTGGCCGGCCGATCGACAGGATGCGTGGCTGCGCAAGTTCAACTACGCCACGCTGTCCGACGTGTCGGCGCACGAGGTGTACCCGGGACACTTTGCGCACAGTCTCTACATGCGCCGCACACCGGGCAGGGTCCGGCGCATCTGGATCGGGCTGAACCCGTATCCCCAGCCTTCGTCCGGGCAGGACGGCTGGGCGCACTATGCCGAGCAGCTCGTCATCGACCAGGGGTTTCGCGCCGACGACCCGCGCTACAAGCTCGCGCAGCTGAGCGAGGCACTGACGCGGATCTGCCGACTGATTGCGGCTGTCCACGTGCACGTCGACGCGTGGACGGTGGACCAGGCGACCGCGCTGTTCGAGCGCGAGGCCCACCTGCCCGCTCCGGCGGCGCGACAGGAGGCCGAACGGACGACCTACGATCCGACCTGCGGCGGCTACTTCCTGGGAAAACTGGCGTTGTTGAGGCTGCGGCGGGACGTCGAGCACCGCGACGGGGCAGCGTTCGACCTCCAGGCCTTCCACGCCCGGGTGCTGACCAATGGGATCGCGCCCTGGTGGGCCCACCGGCAGTTGATGCTGCCGAACGACCGCGGTCCGATCCTCGAGTGAAGACCGGACATCGAGACCCCGGCGCCGGCCCCTGCGGGCGACCGGGAACGACACGGCGCACCGCCGCACCAAGCCGCCCCCCTTCGACCACCGGGGCCTAGTGGCCGCAGAGCCCCGACCTGGGGCCCGGGCTCACGGGTGGTGGGCATCCACCCAGGCGCTGACCGACAGGAACGGCACGCCCGGTTCACGCTGCGTGACATCCGGAGCGTAGCGATAGTAGAGGCGCGCGAGTGCACGCGTCGGCGTGCCCCGGGGCACCGAGAAGGAGAACCGCTCGCTGTACTTCTCGCCGGGCGCTAAGCGGTTGTCGCTGACGGTCCGGGCGGCGTGCTGGAACACGCTGCCCTCGTCCGACAGGGGTTTACCCGCCTCGTCGACGACGACCCGCCCGAACGTCCGGGTGGCGGTCTGCCGGTTCCCGACGCCGTTGTCGGCCTCGACGACCAGCACGATCGCCCGCAGCGGAGAGCCGGTCGGCACCTTGTGGCCCGCGCCCCGGTTCACGACCTGCACGGTCACGTCGACGTTGTCACCCTTCCGCTCGGCGACGATCGTCGCCAGCAGCGCACGGTTCAACTCCGCGACCGAATGCCCGCCGGGCATCTCGTGGACGTTGACCGACGAGGCGGCCGACCGAGCCACCTTCGGGTCGATGATGTTGCCGGCGACGGCGCGCATGTGGCAGGTCTGGCAGGCCATCCCGCGAGCATCGAAGCCACCCGCCTTCCACTCCGCGAACGTCGTCAGCACGTCGAACTTCCGGTCGTTGGTGTACTGGTGACAGGGCGCACATAGCGTGGAGGACGTGTAGACCTCCGAGAAGGCGGCTTCGTGGGCCGTCGGGTGGGCGTCCTTGAGCGGTCCCGTCTTGACGCGGCCGGCCTCGATGACAAACGGCCGGTCGGCGCCTGGGCGGACCGCACGCACCGAGTGGCAGAAATCGCACGTCACGCCTTCCCAGCTGGTCTTCTTCTCCCACCGCACGTCCCGGGTGTAGACGGCCGCGGGCGCGTGGCAGAGGGGGCAATTCGGCTCCGAGGCGGCCCCCTCCCGCGCCCGGGCCAGCGCCTCCTGGAACCGGGGGTTGTCGGCGGCCTGGGCGTGGAGGGAGGCCTTCCAGTAGCGGTGGATGTCCTGGTGGCAGCGGCCGCACTCCTCGGCCGACACCAGGTCGGGCGCGCTTCCCCTCTGGGGAGCCCGGGCCGGGGACGGGAAGTCATCCGCCCCCAGCCCCACGCCCAGCGCCCCAGCCGTCACCACGATCGACAGCAGTGCCGATCGGGACCATTCGCCGTGTACAACGCGACCGCGTCGGACCATTGACCCTCCTCGAAGGCGCGGGTGCCTGGTGTTGGGGGCGGGAGTTGCGGTGTCGAGGTGACGCCGTGTTCATTACCGCGATGCGAGGTGTGAGTCAAGCGGATTCCTCGCCGGGCGGCCCGCTGCGCCCGCCGGATTCCCGGCGGATCCGGGTGGGGTCTGGCCCTGTCCTTCGAGGGTGCCGCACGGATTGCTGAGGAATCGCGGCCGGTAAGCGCTGGCAACGTGATTGCTAGAGCCCCCGTACCCTTGCCATCAGGGGTGTGGTGTGTCGACACCACACGGCGGTGCCGTCCCGTGACCGGCGTCAACGAGTCGGCAAGGAGCGCCCGATGAGCGGCTGGTTGAAAGACAAGGAACACCTTGCGCGGATGGCTGGGCTGTTTGCGGTGGGCGTCCTCGGGTTCTTCGTCCTCCGCTACTTCCTGGTGCCGCCCGGGTTTGGCCTCTACGGCCACTATCGGGCCGGCGCCCTCGACGACGCGGCCGCCCGCCCGCTGCACTTCGCGGGGCGGTCGACCTGCGAGGCGTGCCACACCGACATCGTGGCGGCGCGGAAGGGCAGCCGCCACGAACGGATCGCTTGCGAGACGTGCCACGGGGGACTCATCGCGCACGCGACCGCGGCCGAGGCCGTGAAACCGGTCCGTCCCGACACGCGGACGCTGTGCGTCCGCTGTCACCAAGCCAGCGCGTGGAAACCGCGCGCCTTCCCGCAGATCAACGTCGCCGAACACAGCGCCGATGGGCCGTGCACCGCGTGCCACCAGCCCCACGCGCCCAAGATGTCGTGAGAGGGGAGCGGCCATGAGCGTCCAGCGACGCGAGTTCCTGAGGAAGAGCGGCCAGTTCCTCCTGCTATCCGCATCGGCGTCGGCGGCTTGGGAGGCGGTGCTCTCCGGTCGACCCGAGACGGCCCCGAACTACCGGAGGACCGACCACTGGTGGGCCATGTGGATTGACGTGGGGGCCTGCATCGGGTGCGGCACCTGCGTCCGGGCCTGCAAGGAGGAGAACGAGGTGCCCCGTGAGCCGGTCTACTTCCGGACATGGGTCGAGCGCTACCGCGTCAAACCCGACGACCCCGAACATCCCGCTGTCGACTCGCCCAACGGCGGGTACGATGGGTTCACGGATCCGGGAGACGGCGACGCCACGCTCAAACGCTTCTTCGTGCCGAAACTGTGCAACCACTGCGCCCACTCGCCCTGCGTGCAGGTGTGCCCCGTCGGCGCGACCTTCGAGAGCCCGGATGGCGTCGTGCTGGTGGACAAGTCCTACTGCCTCGGCTGTCGCTACTGCGTCCAGGCGTGCCCGTATGGCTGCCGGTTCATCGACCCGCGCACCAACACCGTCGACAAGTGCACGCTGTGCTATCAGCGCATCACCAAAGGGCTGACGACCGCCTGCTGTGAGACCTGTCCCACCGGCGCCAGGCAGCTGGCGGACCTGAAGGACCCGGCCGACCCGATCCACCGTTTGCTGCGCGACCACGACGTGCACGTGCTCAAACCGCAGATGGCGACCGGGTCGAAGGTGTACTACAACGCCCTGGACGGCTCCGTCCGGTAGCAGAGGAGACGACGATGGAGAGCGTCGCGCAGGCGGTGCAGGCGGTACAGGGCTTCATGTACCCCAACGAGGCGCTGCTCCAGTGGGGCGTCCTCATCGTGCTGTACCCGTTCATCACGGGGCTGGTGGCTGGGGCCTTCATCCTCGCCTCGCTCGAGCGAGTGTTCAACGTGCAGGCCGTGAAGCCGACCTACCGGCTGGCCCTGCTCACGGCCCTAGCCTTCCTGCTCGTGGCGCCGTTGCCGCTGCAGATGCACCTGGGGCACCCGGAGCGCTCGTTGGAGATGTACCTGACGCCGCACACCGTGTCGGCGATGGCGATGTTCGGCTTCGTGTACCTCTGGTATCTCATGGTCGTCCTGGTCCTCGAGATCTGGCTGGACTACCGAAAGGACATCGTCGTGATGTGGCGGGAGTCGACGGGACCCAGGCGGTGGCTGTACGGGGCGATGGCCCTCTGGTCCGACAACATCAGTCCGGCCGCCCTGGCGTTCGACGACCGCGTCGGGCGGGTGCTCACGATCATCGGGATCCCGTCGGCGTTCCTGCTGCACGGCTACGTCGGGTTCATCTTCGGGTCCGTCAAGGCGAACCCCTGGTGGTCCACCCCGCTGATGCCGGTCGTCTTCCTCTTTTCCGCGATTGTGTCGGGAATCGCGGCGGTCATGCTCGTGTACATGGCGACCGCGTGGTGGCGCGAGCGGCGCGTCGACATGCCGTGCCTCGACACGGTGGCGCGGTACCTGTTCTACGCGTTCGTGATCGACTTCTCCCTGGAGATGCTGGACCTCATCCACCGGATCTACGAGGCTGACGAATCGTTTCGGGCGCTGGATTTCATGGTGCACACCCGGCTCTACACCTCGCAGGTGATCATCCAGATCGGGCTCGGCACCGTCCTTCCGGTCACGCTGCTCGGCGCGGTCCAGCTCATGCGGTTCTCCGAGCGGCTGCGGCGCTGGATCTATGCCCTGGCGGGTGCGCTCACCTTGATGGGCATCTTCGCCATGCGCTGGAACGTCGTGATCGGCGGCCAGCTGTTCTCGAAGAGCTTCCTCGGGTACACGACCTACAAGATGGACTTCGTGACGCGCGAAGGCCTGCTCCCCGCCATCGTGCTCATGCTCCTGCCGTTCGCCATCCTCGCCGGGCTCATCAGGCTGCTGCCGCCGTGGCGGACCGGACACCGGGCGGAAACCGGCGCCTGACACCTTTGCCCCGGGCCGAGCATATCGATCGGTACCTTGGCGGTGGGCCCGATCGACGCGGGGAACCAATCCGAGGGGTGCGGCGTCTACTCGGACAGCATGGATCCCGCGCCCCACGGTTCTCGCCAGCCCGACCGACCCGCCGGCGAGCTGCCCGAGTGGTCGGGCCTGATGCTCGCGTATCAGCATGGAGACCTGGCAGCGTTCGAGGCACTCTACGCCCGGCTGGCGCCGAAGGTCCGTCGCTACCTGGGGGGCGTGACGCGGGACCCGGCGTGGACCGACGACCTGGTGCAGGAGACCTTCCTGCAGATCCACCGGTCGCGCCGGACGTACAATGCCGCCTACGCCGTGTCCCCGTGGGCGATGGCGATCGCCCACCACGTGTTCCTGATGGACCTGCGGCGGCGCCGCCGCAGGGGAGACTTCGACCGCGAGCCGTTCGTCGAATCTGCACGCGATGCGACCGTCGCGCACGACGAGGCGTATCTATCGCGCGACCGGCTGGCGCGGGGCTTCGCGACGCTCACCCCGGGGACGCGTCGGGCGGTGTGGCTGCATCACGTCGTGGGGTGGCCGTTCAAGGACGTGGCGCTGAAGCTCGAGATCGCCGAGGCGGCAGCCAAACTACGGGCGAGCCGCGGCATGGCGCTCCTGCGTCGCGCGTTGGGCGGGAAACGATAAGGCGATGGTGATCGACGAGAGGCTTCCCCCGGCACTCCGCGACCGGGTGGCGATCGACCTGCGGGGCGTTCGTCCCCTACGCCGGCCGTGGGAGCGGGTGCTCGCACTCGCCCCCGTGGGCCTGTTCCTGCTTCTGGCGGCGCCTCTCGTGGCGTTCCACGTGCGGACCGACGTGGACCGGGTCTCCCCGCTCGCCACCTGGGGGGTATCCTTCGTGCAGTTGGCTGCAGGGCTGGCGCTCGCCGGCGTCGCCTTCCGCGACGTGGTGCCGGGCCGGTCGGTGCGGGGCGAGACCCTCCTGGCCGTCCTCTGCGCGGGCGCGGTCCTGGCGCCCGCCACGATGCTGGCCACCTGGCTTGTCAGTCCGGTCGTCCTGCCCGCCGGAGTCTGGGGGGATTCGACGGCCGGGTGCTTCCGGCAGTCATCGGTAGACGGCCTGCCAGTCCTCGTGCTCGTCCTGGCGCTCGCGTCTCGTGGGCTGACGGGTCGGCCGGCCGTCGTCGGCGCGCTGTGCGGCCTGGCGGCCGGAGTGGTCGCCGATGCCTCGTGGCGGATGGTGTGCGTGGCGACGCAGCCCTCGCACGTGCTCGTCGGCCACTTCGGAGCGGTGCTGGCCCTGACCCTCGTCGGGGCCGTGGCCCTGCCCTGCTGGACGAGGATCCGGACGCGCCGGTCGTCCTACCGTTCGGTCACGCTGCCCAGCCACTCCTTGAGATAGTTCTGCCAGAGGGCCGGCCAGGAATGGGTGCCGTGGCCCCGGGTCTCGCTGCTGATGGGCAGCAGCACGTACCGGCCGTGCGGGACGCGCGGCATGAGCTTGTCCATCAGGCCCAGTTCCGGCGGGTTGATGAGGTCGTCCGCCGAGTTGATGGCCAGCAGGGGAGCCGTGATGCGGCCGAGCGCCGCCGACGGGTCGTACTCGCGCGACGCGTCGAACTGGTACACCATGTCATTGGCGTCCACGCCAGCCGATCGCGCGCGCATCTGCTGGACGAGCAAGGCATCGGCCCCGTCGCGGTCCGGCGCTTCCTTCTGCGCCTGCACCGTCGACCCCGCCATCAGGACCAGGATGCGCACGGCGCCCTCGAGCCCCCGGGGCTGCGCGGTGTAGTCCCCGTTCTGGTAGTCCGGGTCCGTCCGGATGCTGTCGATGATCATCTTGCGCCACAGCCGGTTGCGGCCCGCGATCTGCGTCGGCACGCTCGCGAGGGGCACCAGGCCGTCCATGAAGTCCGGGTAGGTCTCGCCCCACATCCAGGTCTGCATGCCGCCCATCGACGTCCCCATGACCAGGGCCAGGTGGTTCACCTTCAGGCCCTCGGTCAGGAGCCGGTACTGGGCCGTGACCATGTCCGCATAGGTATAGTGCGGGAACCGGGCCCGCAGCCCGTCGCTCGGCTTGCTGCTGCCCCCGTGGCCGATGCCGTCCGGCAGGATGACGTAGTGCGTGCGCGTATCGAGGAGCTGGCCGGGGCCGAAGAGCACCTCGGCGAAGTTCTTGGACAGGAACTGGCGCCCGGTGCCGCCCGTGCCGTGGAGGATCAAGACGGCGTTGCGCACGATGCCGTGCGCGTCCCGCCGGGGCTCGCCCAGCGTGAGGTAGTGCAGCTTGAGGTCGGGCAGCGTCTCGCCGGTCGTGAAATGGAAGTCGTGGAGGACGAAATCGCCCGGAACCGGCGCGGCCGGCGCCTGGGCGAACGTCGGGGCGGAGCCCGCGAGGAGCAGAACGACCGACACCGACGCGAGCCGTGTTCTCATGACGCCGATGCTAGCGTCATCCGCGAATCCACGTCAAACGCGGGGGCGCCCTACCGAGGCCGCCAGTCCTGGACCCAGTAGTAGAGCCTCGCCAAGTACTCGTAACAGGCCCGGTTGCTCTGCAGGTACGCGTTGATGCCCGGCTGGATCCTGTAGAGCAGGCCCGGCGGCGTCGTGGTGTCCAGCACCGACACGGAGGGGATGGGGTCGAGGCCAAGCGTCCGGAACACGGCCATCGCGCGCGGCATGTGCTCCGAGTCGGTGATGAGGACGAACCGGCGCGTGCCACGGCGCCGGAGGATCCCCGCCGACTCGACAGCCTGCTCGCGGGTGGTGCGCGACTGCGTCTCGAGGATGATCCGGTTCCGCGGGATGCCCAGCTTGACCAGCCCGTCTCCGAGCACCGCCGCCTCCGGCGACCGCTGCTGGTCGGCCACGACGATGCCGCCGGTGGCGAGGACGGTCGGCGCACCGAGCAGGCGGTAGACGCGCACGGTCTCCATGGCGTTGTGGGCGGTGGCGTTGCCCATCTCCACCACTTCGAAGTCGTCAGCCCGGTAGACGAGCGTGCCTGTCGTCAGGGTGACGATCGTGTCCACCCCGGGCGCCTGCGCGGCGGAGGTCAGCCGCCCGTTCAGGCGGGTCAGCGGCGACGCCAGCAGGTCCGCCCCGACGGGTGTCGAGAGGATGGCGTACGCGACCACGAGGACGGAGAGCCACACGCGACCCCAGCGCTGCAACCGTTGGCCCCCGTAGAGCAGCGCCACCCCGACCACGAGCGCGACGGCAAAGAACTGCAGAGATCCCGGCACGAGAAACAGCTTGGCGGTCTGGACCATGGCCTACCGTTGGGCGCCGGCCGCCGCAGGGCGTGAGGGCGCGAGGAGAAGGCTCGTGAAATATCCGACGCTCACGCACACGGCTGTTCCTGCCACGACGTACCACGTCCAGGCCAGCGGTGTGCAGAGCTTCACCAGGAGCATGACGACGAGCGACACCCCGATGCCGGCGACCACGCCGTCCTGGTTCGCGCGCGTGGTCAACACCCCGAGCAGGAACGCGCCGAGCATGGGTCCGTAGACCAGCGAGGCGATCGACAGCCCCGCCGTGAAGACGGATCCCCAGCCCCGCGCCGCGACCGCGATCGCGATCAGCACGACGCCCCACGCCGCCGTGCACCACCGGGCCAGGCGGAGCAGGTCGGCGTCGCTCCGACCTGCGCCCGCGAGCGGCTGGTAGAAGTCGATCACGGTCGTGGAGGCCAGCGAGTTCAGCGAGCCGCTCAGATTCGACATCGCGGCCGCGAATACCGCGGCGATGACGAGGCCCGCGATCCCGTGCGGCAGGCTGTGCACGATGAAGGCGGGGAAGACCTCGTCATTGCTCGCCAGCGGGGGCAGGGGGGCGTGCTGGTAGTACGCGTGTAGCATCACGCCGATGAGGAGGAACAGCACGAACTGCGCCAGGACGATGAACCCGCTCGCGATGAGCGCTTTCTGGCTGTCGCGCTGGTTCCGGCACGTGAGGAGCCGCTGGACCAGCAGCTGGTCCGTCCCGTGGGACGCCATCGTCAGGCAGGTGCCGCCGACCAGACCGGCCCAGAACGTGAACGGCAGCCTCGGGTCCCACGAGAAGGAAAAGAGGCGGAACTTGCCGGCTGCGGCGGCGCTCGCCGCGATGGACGGCCAGCCACCCGGAACCAGCTGCAGGAGCAACCACGCCGCCAGCACGGACCCGGACACGTAGATGACGAGCTGGATCAGGTCGGTCCAGATCACGGCGGCGATGCCGCCCTCGAAGGTGTAGACGAGCGTCAGGACGCCGACCAGCCCGATCGACCAGAGCCAGAGGTGCGGCAGGCCAGGAAGACTTGCGCCGATCACGGCCGAGAGCACCAGCGAGGCGGCGAAGACGCGAACGCCCTCGGCCAGCGCCCGCATGACCAGGAAGAGCGACGCGGCGAAGTGTTTGGCCCGCGGTCCGAAGCGCCGCAGGAGGAGCTCGTAGGCCGTCAGCAGATCACCTTGGAAATACGCGGGGATGAACAGCACGCTGATGAGGACCCGAGCGACGATGTAGCCGAGCACCACCTGGAGGTAGGTGAAGGCGCCCCCCTGCTCGGGCCGCGGGTAGACCGCGTAGGCGAGGGCTGGCACGCCGATCAAGGTCAGCGTGCTCGTTTCGGTGGCGACGATCGACAAGCTGATGACCAGCCAGTGGGTGTGCTTGGCGCCGACGAAATAGTCCCTCACCGTGCGCTGCGTGCGCCGGAAGAGCGTGCCGAAGATGGTGATGCCGACCAGGTAGACGAGCAGGACGGCGTAATCCACCGGTGAGAAGCCCATGGTCGCGGTCAGTGGCTGGTCTCCTTGCCGTCCCTGAGCTTGCGTCCGCGCGTGGCCGCCCAGTCGCGAACCTGGGGCCGCGCCCGCTCCACCCACGCCAAAACGGTATCGCCGGGCGTGGCCGCCCGGATCGCTTGGAGCCCATCCGCCTCGGCACCGAGCAGGACGGAGAGGGCGAGGACGCCCAACGCCGCGCCCTCGACGTCCGGCAGGTCCTGCTCGGACCTCGGCCGTCTGAGGCGGGCCACGTACGGCGCCATCTCGGCTCGCAATCGGTCGGGGAACCGCGACGTGCAGTCGGTGAACCGCCCGTTCGTCAGGCAACCGATGAGCGGCAGGCGTCCCGGAGCGCAGGATTCGGGCAGGTCGTCGAAGAACGCGAAGGTGTCGTCGCCGAGCACGAGCTCGAGATGGCCGGTGCCATCGAGGTCGCGCAGGTCGAAGCCCGATGCGTAGCCCGCCTCAAAGGCCAGCAGCGGGCGGGGCGAGGCCTCCAGCGCCCAGACCCGCAGCGTCTCGCAGCAGCCCTGGCCTCCGCTGAACGTGGTGACGAACAGGCTGGGCGGCGCCTCCGGTCCAAGCGTCCGGCACTCGGCTCCGGTGATCCGGAAGTCACTGACGGCGACAAGCAGACGGCCGTCCTTCTGAATAGTGAGGCGGGTCGGCGCGCCGGACGCGTCAAGGCCGCTCGGGACCGCTTCGTACGCGCCGCAGGCGAGGCGTCGGACCGTCCCGGCGTGGCCCCCGGGGCCGGCGGCCGCCGGTCCAGCGAGCAGGCACATCGCTCCCGCCAGGACCGCGGGACGCGCGACGACGCCAATCATGGGCGCACCATAGGCGCCGTCATTATTGCAGCGAACGACCCCTGCCGCAACGGAATGAACCCTTCAGCTGCACACGATGCGGCGACTGTGCCAAAGTAATAGAAGGTCTCAGAGAGGGGCAACCATGTCGGACCACATCCCGCAAATACCGAAGGAACTGGTCGAATGTGAAGGGCGGATGGCTGAATCGCTTCACGAGGTTCGCTGCGAGGACTGCCTCGAGTGCGACCTCGAGAGCAAGGTAATGCAGCCGGACCTCGAGCGGTTCGTCAGCGACGTGCTGCACACCTTCGGGGTGAATGATGCCGAGGCGGCGGTCACGGCCCGCGTGCTCGTGGCCGCGGACCTGCGCGGCATCCCGAGCCACGGCGTCGCGCGGTTGGGCCGCTACGTCCAGGGGCTCAAGGCGGGGTTCATCCGGCCCGGCGTCACCGTCGACATCGTCGAGCCGGCACCCGCCGTGGGCGTCATCGATGCGAGGAACGGGATCGGCCAGGTCGTCTCCGATCTGGCGATGGACCTCGCCGTGGCGAAGGCCCGGACGAGCGGGGTCGGCGTCGTGACGGTACGGAACAGCAACCACTTCGGGATCGCCGGCTACTACGTCCAAAAGGCCATCGATGCGGGCATGATCGGGATCTGTCTGACCAACGCGGCGCCTCTCGTCGTGCCGACCAACGGCGCGGATGCGGTGCTCGGGACCAACCCGATCGCCGTCGGTGCGCCGGGGGTCGACGGGGTCGACTTCCTGCTCGACATGGCGACCAGCGTCGTGCCGCGCGGCAAGCTTGAGGTGTACGATCGCAACCGCAAGCAGATGCCCGTCGGCTGGGCCGTGGACGAGCACGGCTACGATTCGAAGAACCCCGGCCGGGTGCTGGCGAACCTGCTGCAGCGGGCAGGTGGGGGAATCCTGCCCCTGGGCGGCCGCGGGGACGAGTTCTCGGGGCACAAGGGCTACGGCCTGGCGCTGCTGGTCGACGTGCTGAGCGGCGTGCTGTCTGGGGCGGCCTTCGGCCTGGAGGTCGACAACGTCCACGCGGCGGCCGGGTCCGGATCGGTGCCAGCGCCGCGGGTCGGCCACTTCTTCCTCGCGCTCGACGTCGCCCGGTTCATGCCGCTCGACGAGTTCCGGCAGCGGCTGTCGGCGCTCTTTGCGATGCTCAAGGAATCGCGGAAGGCGCTCGACAAATCCACGATCTACGTGCACGGCGAGAAGGAGCGGGCACGGACCCACCTGCACGAGCGATCGGGGATTCCGCTGACCGACAACGTCTTGTCAGCGCTGCGTCGGATCGCCGCCGAGTGCGGCGTCCGCGCTCCGGTCACGGTTGCCGACCGGGTTCGCCGACGCGTGCCCGAACTGCAGGAAGGACACTGAGCACCATGAGCCAGACGTGGGACGTGGCAATTGTGGGCGGCGGGATCGTCGGGACGGCGACCGCGATGGCGCTGGTCGGCCGGCCGAAGGTCAAGGTCGTGGTCCTCGAGGCGGAAGGGAAGCTCGCGGCCCACCAGACCGGGAACAATAGCGGGGTGATCCACTCCGGGCTGTACTACAAACCGGGGTCGCTCAAGGCGCGCAACTGCGTCGAGGGCCGCGAAGCGATGTACGCCTTCTGCCAGGCGCAGGGCATCCCGCACGACCGCTGTGGCAAGCTGGTCGTCGCCACCGAGCCCTCGGAGCTGCCCGCGCTCGACGAACTCGAGCGGCGCGGCCGCGCCAACGGGCTGCAGGGATTGCGCCGGCTCCGGGGTGAGGAGCTGACCGACTACGAGCCCTCGGTCCGCGGCGTCGCCGGCCTCCACGTGGCGGAAACGGGCATCGTCGACTACACGGCGGTGACCAACGCATTCGCCCGGCTGGTGGCCGAGGGCGGCGGGGAAGTGCGGACCGCCTCGCGCGTGCGGAAAGTGGTGCACCGGATCGGCAGCCTCGTCCTCGAGACTGAGGCGGGGGCGGTCGAGTCGCGGACGCTCATCAATTGTGCGGGCCTCCAGTCGGACCGTGTGGCCCGGCTGTGCGGGGTCGACCCGGGGGTGAAGATCATCCCCTTCCGCGGCGAATACTACGAGCTCTCCCCGGCGCGCCAGTCGCTGGTCCGCAACTTGATCTACCCGGTGCCCGACCCGCGGTTTCCGTTTCTGGGCGTGCACTTCACGCGCATGATCCGCGGCGGGGTGGAGGCCGGCCCCAACGCGGTGCTGGCGTTCCGCCGCGAGGGGTACCGGCGCACGAGTTTTTCCCTCGGCGACTCGCTGGAAATGGCCGGCTACCTCGGCTTCTGGCGGATGGCGTCGAAGTACTGGCCGATGGCCGTCGCCGAGTGGCACCGCTCGTTCAGCAAGCGGGCGTTTGTGAAGGCCCTCCAGGGTCTGGTCCCGGCCCTCAAGGCCGAGGACGTCCACCCGTCCGGGGCGGGGGTCCGCGCTCAGGCGCTCGACCGCCGCGGCGGCCTGCTGGACGACTTCCACATCGTCGAGGCGGAGGGCATGGTGCATGTGCTGAACGCGCCCTCCCCGGCCGCCACGGCCTCGATCGCCATCGGCCGCGCGATCGCCGAGATGGCCGCCCGGTCGTTCCGGATCTGAGCGCTCGCTCGGCGCGGCCGGCCGAGCGCGGGGCCTGTCGAGGTCCGCGCCGGCGCACCGCTTTTCGGGTAGAATGGCTTCATTCACCAGGTTCTGCGGGACAACATCGATGCGGAGGCGCTATGCCTGAGACGGCCACACTCCAGGTGCAGGGGAAGACGTATACGCTGCCGGTCGTCGTGGGGACCGAACAAGAGGTCGCGATCGACATCTCGAAGCTGCGAGGGCAATCGGGCGTCATTACGCTGGATGACGGCTACGGCAATACCGGTTCGTGCGAATCGGCGATCACCTTCATCGATGGCGAGCAAGGCATCCTGCGCTACCGCGGCATTCCGATCGAGCAGATCGCCGAGCATTCGACCTTCCTTGAGACCGCCTGGCTGCTCATCTACGGGGAACTACCCACCGCCGAGCAGCTTGAGTGTTGGAGCAGGCTGCTGACCAAGCACGAGATGCTCCACGAGGGGCTCTACAAGCACTTTGACGGGTTTCCCTCGCAGGGGCACCCGATGGCCATTCTCTCGGCCATGATCAACGCGGCGAGCTGCTACAACCCGGACATCATCCGGATGGAGAGCCCGGAGACGTTCCAAAGCGCGGCGGCTCGGTTGCTCAGCAAGACGCGCACGATTGCCGCTGCGGCCTACAAGACCTCGATTGGCCAGCCGCTTGTGTACCCGAAACCGCACCTCGACTACTGCTCGAACTTCCTCCACATGATGTTCTCCATCCCGTTCCGGGAGTACGAGCCGGACCCCGACATCGTGCAGGCGCTCCAGCTGATCCTCGTGCTCCACGCGGACCATGAGCAGAACTGCTCGACGAGCACGGTGCGCATGGTCGCGTCGAGCGGTGCCAACTTGTTCGCGAGCTGCGCGGCGGGTGTCTGCGCGCTGTGGGGGCCTCTGCACGGGGGGGCCAACGCGGCCGTGATCGAGATGCTGCAGTACATTCACGAGAGCGGCATCTCGGTCAGAGACTACGTCACGCGGGTGAAGGACAAGACCTCCCATATCAAGCTGATGGGCTTCGGCCACCGCGTCTACAAGAACTACGATCCGCGCGCCAAGATCATCAAGCAGGCGGCCGACCGCGTCCTCAACAAGCTGAAGATCCACGACCCGATGCTGGACATCGCCCGCGCCCTCGAAGAGACGGCGCTCGGCGACGACTACTTCAAGGAGAAGAAGCTCTACCCGAACGTGGACTTCTACTCGGGCATCATCATGCGGGCGATCGGCATCCCGCTCAACATGTTCACGGTGATGTTCGCCATCGGGCGGATGCCGGGCTGGATCGCCAACTGGAAGGAGGTCTGGGAGGGCCAGAGCCGCATCTATCGCCCGCGCCAGATCTACACGGGCCCGGCCACCCGGGCCTACGTGCCGGTCAGCCAGCGCAAGGGGGTCGTGGTCGCTCCCGGCGCGACGGCCAGCGCCTGCCAGTAACGGCGGGGACGCGACGCTCCGGGCGTGCGGTGTGCGCCGACACGCCCGGCCGCCTTCCGTGCCGGTGCCCGTTCCAGCTGCGTCCGGCGTGATGGCCGGAGCCTCCCACTGTATACTGCCCCCGGAGTCGTCGATGCTGCTCTGGGACATCTTCGTGCTGTTCTCGCGCGTGGCACTCTTCTCGTGGGGGGGAGGACCGGCTTCGCTCGCCCTCATGCAGCGCGAGGTCACGTCGGCCGGGTGGGTGTCGCCATCGGAGTTCGCCGACGCGGTCGCCATCGGGAACGCATTGCCCGGGCCGATCGCGCCGCAGGTCTCGGCCTACGTCGGCTACAAGCTGGCAGGGACGCCGGGCGCGGTCGCGGCCGCCGGCGGGACGGTGCTCCCGACGACGCTGCTGATGCTCGTCATGGTCGCCGCGTTCTTCGGGATCCGGGAGAACCGGCTCGTCAAGGCGATGTTGACCGCCGTCCGGCCCGTCGTGATCGGGTTGCTGATCTGGACGGCCTACGACATGGCGCGCGCGGTGTTCGCGGTGAGCCACCGCAACTGGCTACAGGCCCTCTCCGCGCGCTGGGACGGCGTCATCCTGGCGGCCGCGTCGTTCGCCGTCTTGACGTTCACCTCGGTCAACCCCGTGTGGGTGATCCTGGCGGCGGCGCTGGTCGGCCTTCTGGCCTACCGCTGAGGGCGGACCGTTGGGTGACCACCTCCACAGGGGACGTCAGCAGGCTTGCTGGGCCGACGATTCAGAGAAGCGCGGGACAATAGTCTGCCTGCCTGCGGACAGCTTTGAGCCGTTGCCGCGAAACGCGGGCCATTTCGTGACCGCGGGCCGGCATCATTCTTGAGGTCTCCAGCACGGGGGGCGGACTGGACGTCTGCCTGGGCCAACGGGAGACGGATCGACATGGGGCAGATCGCTGACTACGTCGCCACGCTCACGCCGGCTGAGCGGGAGCAGTTCAAGGACCTGATCGAAGAGTGTTCGCTGCGAGAGGCGGCCATTGTGAGGAGCGCCGAACACGCCAAGGTGGCGCTCGGCCGGCTCGCCGATGACCAGCAGCGCCTCGTCCTCAAGATCCGCGACCTGGAGCGGACCGGCCAGCGCCTGATGGATTCGATTGGCCGGCTCTACCTGAGCACGGTTCCCACGCCGAGCAAGATGCACTGACCCGACGGGCCGCCCGTCCGCCTACCTGCCGGGCGTGGGGTTCGCCGTGCCGTCCCGGCGCGGAGCCGTGCCCTCCTTGCGGGTGGGCCCGAGCTCGAAGGTCCCGTCCAGCCGCGCCACCATGGCCTCGTAGCGCGCGTCCAGCTGCTCGAACGCCGTCGCCGCGTCGGCCTCGCTGAGCGTCCCCGCCTGGCGGCGCAGCTCGATGCGCTGCCGCTCGTCGTCATACCAGCGGGCCGGGTCGAAGTTGTAGGTCATGGTGGCGGGAGGCCCTAGTAGGGCGTAAAGCCGCCCTTCTCCCAGAAATCGGACCGGATGCTCTCGTAGAGCCCCTGCAGCGCCTCGAGGTGCTGCGCCTCCCAGTCGGCGAGGAACTGGTAGAACTGGCGCACCTCCACCTCGCTGGCGTCGCGGACGGCGCCCGTGAAGTACGCGACCGCGTTCTTCTCGAGCGTCATGCCCACCGACAGCGCTGCCATCTCGAAGGCGGCACCCTCGGCCTGATCGCGAAAGCGATCGGTGAAGACGCGGTCGGAGAACGCCCGGAGGTCGGGGAGCACGATGCCGACGGAGAAGGCGTCGACGCCCCTGCTGTGGTAGTTCGCCAGCACGCTCCGGAGGAAGGCCTGGTGCTGGACCTCGTCCTGCGCGAGCTTGCCGAACAGTTCCTGAACGGCGGGTTTGTCCGCGCGATCGGCCGTCATCGAGTAGAACGTGTAGCCGTCCACCTCGATCTGGTACGCCTTGCGCAGGATGTCGATGATCTGGTCCGACGCGGTCATGGATGAGGCCTCCCGCGCGGTGCGGCGGGTCGACGTGGACCCTCCGGCCGCGCGCCTTCATCATACCCGAACCGCCGGGCGGCCGCGCCTTGACACCCATTCTCGACCCGAGGGAGACTAGAGCCTCGGTGCCGGGCCCACCGCCCGCGTGCCAGTGTCCCCGGTCACGCCCCTCCACCGCGGGACGTCGCGTTGGTACCTCGAACAGTCACGGTCGTGAACGCGTGCGGGCGCTTCACTCACATGGCGCGTCCGTCGTATTCGCAGAATTAATACCACCATTAGGCCGGCCAATGTGTTCGCGGTCTTCGCGCACCGGGTATAAACGACGGGCCGCCCAGCCGGGCCGGCCCTTCACCGACTCCTGAGCGCTATGGCAGCTGCCGCCTCGATTGCGACCCTCCACGCCCTGGCCCGCAAGGGGGCACCGCGGACCATCGCCGTGGCCTGTCCCCACGACGAGGACGTGATTCTCTCGCTCCACCGGGCGGCCGCCGCCGGAGTCGTCCGGCCGCTGCTGATCGGCCGGCGCGCCAAGGTCGAGAGCCTCTGCGCGGAGTTGGGTCTCGGCGGCTTCCGTCCCGAGATGGTCGACTGCCCGGACGATGTGGCCGCCGTCGAGCTGGCCGT
Organism: uncultured Acidobacteriota bacterium; assembly: GCA_963701315.1. Taxonomy (GTDB): domain Bacteria; phylum Acidobacteriota; class Vicinamibacteria; order Vicinamibacterales; family Fen-181; genus FEN-299. The sequence goes on from OY969603.1 coordinate 1,200,222, forward strand.
ACGGAAAGTGCGAGCGGGCGAGGCGCAGATGCTCATGAAGGGCCTGGTCTCGACCGGCACCTTCCTCAAGGGCGTCCTGAACAAGGAGTTCGGCCTGCGGAAGCGGCCGCTGCTCAGTCACGTGGCCCTCTACGAGGCCACGGCCCCCGATCGGCTGGTCCTGTTCAGCGACGTCGCCATGAACATCGCCCCCACGCTCGAGCAGAAGGTGCAGATCCTCGAGAACGCCGTGGACCTGGCACACCGGCTTGGCATCGACGAACCGAAAGTGGCGGCGATCGCAGCCGTAGAAACCGTGAACCCGGAAATGCCCGCGACGCTCGACGCCGCGGCGATCGCCAAGATGGGGGACCGCGGGCAGATCCGCGGCTGCATTGTCGATGGGCCGCTGGCGCTCGACAACGCGCTCTCGGTGGACGCCGCGCGACACAAGGGGATTGCCAGCCCGGTGGCCGGCGTGGCCGACATCCTGCTGCTGCCGGACATCGAAGCGGGCAACGTGCTCTACAAGGTCCTCGGTTTGGTCTGCGGGCGGCCCCTCGCCGCCGTCGTGGTTGGGGCCAGCGTGCCGGTGGTGCTGACCTCGCGGGCGGACTCCGACGAGACGAAGTTCAACTCCATCGCGCTGGCGGCGGCTATTTCCTGACCGCGTCGCGTATGATGGCTGGCGGGCCGCCGCGTCGAGGGGCGGCTAACGGCCGGGTTGGTTGGGGGGAGCGGCGTGTCTGTCACCGGGGATCGGCGCCTGACGGTCATCAGCGGGGCCTTCGGGACCGGCAAGACCGAGATCGCCATCAACCTCGCGCTGAAACTCCGCGAGGAAGGGCGGGATCCGGTGACGCTGGCCGACCTGGACGTCGTCAACCTGTACTTCCGCTCGCGCCAGAGGGCCTACGAGCTCGAGCGGCTGGGGATCCGCGTGATCTCGAGCGTCGAGGGCATGGAGAACGCCGACATGCCGGCGCTCTCGCCAGAGATCTACGCGTGTTTCGACCGGCGCGACGGCCCGGTGGTCTTCGACCTGGGCGGGAGCGACCTCGGCGGGATCGTCCTCGCCTACCTCGGCCGCGGCTTCGCGAGCGAGCCCTGCAACCACTGGCTCGTCGTCAATCCGTATCGTCCCTTCAACGAGACGCCCGAGGCGACGGTCGACATGGCCGAGCGGATCGCCGCCCGCGCGCGCCTGCCGGTGACGGGGATGATCGCCAATCCCCACCTGATCAGCGAAACGACGCCGCAGGTCATCAGGGAGGGGTTCGCGCGGGTGCGCCAGGTCTCGCGGTACCCGCTTGTGTGCCTTGCGGTGATGGACGCCTATTTCGCGCCGGGGCTGTACGAGGATCTCGGTGTGCCCGTGATGGTCCTGTCGAAGCAGATGAAGCAGCCTTGGGAGCCCGGAGGTATCATGATGTCCGGTAAAAGGGGGAAGCGATGCCCATGATCGCGATCAACGAGGACAGGTGCAAGGGATGCGCGCTGTGCGTCCGCGTCTGTCCCACGCGTGTCATCGAGATGGGGAAGCACCTGAACGTCAAGGGGTTCTATCCGGCCGCCTATACCGGCGGCAAGTGCACCGCGTGCAAGGCGTGCGCGCTGATCTGTCCGGACATCTGCATCGAGGTCTTCAAGTGACAGCACGCCGTGTCGCGCGGGTCCTGGACCCAGAGGCAGGAGTCGTACTCATATGAAAGTGCTCATGAAGGGGAACGAGGCGCTCTCCGAGGCGGCGATCCGCGCCGGAGCCACCCTGTACTTCGGCTACCCGATCACTCCCCAGAACGAGGTCGGCGAGTACATGTCGCGGCGCCTGCCGACGATTCCCGGCGGGGCGTACATCCAGGCCGAGACCGAAGTGGCGTCGATCAACATGGTCTATGGCGCCGTGGCGGCTGGGCGCCGGGCGCTCACGAGCTCGTCCTCGCCCGGGATCAGCCTGATGATGGAGGGGATCTCCTACCTGGCGGGCGCCGAGCTGCCGGCCGTCGTCGTGAGCATCATGCGCGGCGGGCCGGGGCTCGGCAACATCAACCCGGAGCAGGCCGACTACTTCCAGGCCACCAAGGGCGGTGGCCACGGCAGCTACCGACTGATTGTCCTGGCACCGGCTACGGTCCAGGAAATGGCCGATCTGACCGTGCTGGCCTTCGATCTCGCCGACAAGTACCGCAACCCCGTCATGGTGGCCGCCGACGGTAATCTCGGCCAGATGATGGAGCCGGTGGAACTGCAGGAGTCCTACCCCGACACCCACGACAAGTCCTCGTGGGCCGTCACCGGGCGGAAGGGCCGGGCAGGCCACACCATCACGTCGATCTACCTCGACGCCGACGAGATGGAGCAGTACATCCACAAGCTTCAAGCGAAGTACGACGATGTCGAACGGCACGAAGTGCGCTTCGAGGAGTACCTGACCGCCGACGCGGAGGTCGTGCTGGTGGCCTACGGTATCGTGGCGCGCGTCGTGCGGACGGTGGTCGAGACGCTCCGGGCGGAGGGGATTCGCGCCGGGCTGGTCCGGCCGATCACGCTCTGGCCGTACCCGTCGGCGGTCCTCCGTCGGCTGGCGGACTCCGCGAAGTTCTTCCTGTCGGTCGAAATGTCAACCGGCCAGATGGTCGAGGACGTCCGGCTCTCGGTCGAGGGCCGGCGCCCGGTCTACTTCTACGGCCGGTCCGGTGGCAACGTACCGACCCCCGCCGAGGTCGTGGCGACCGTCAAGCAGCGGATGTGAGGGAGCGCATGCAAAAGGTATTCGAGCGTCCGAAGTCGCTCAACGACCGGGCTTTCCACTACTGTCCGGGCTGCGGGCACGGAATTGTCCACCGGATGATCGCCGAATCGCTGGACGAACTTGGGTTGCAGGACCGCACGGTCCTCATCTCGCCGGTCGGTTGTTCGGTGTTCGCGTACCTGGTTACTTCGAGACCGACAACGTGCAGGCCGCGCACGGCCGTGCGCCGGCCGTGGGTACCGGACTGAAACGCGCCAACCCGAACTCGATCGTCATCTCCTACCAGGGCGACGGCGATCTGGCGTCGTCGGGCACCGCCGAAATCGTCCACGCGGCGGCGCGGGGGGAGAACTTCACGGTCGTCTTCATCAACAACGCGATCTACGGCATGACCGGCGGCCAGATGGCGCCGACCACGCTGGTGGGCCAGGCGAGCTCCACCTCGCCGTACGGGCGCGATCCGAAGTTTGCCGGCTACCCGATCCACGTGAGCGAGATGCTCGCCACGCTCAAGGCGCCGCGCTACATCGAGCGGACCGCGACCAACAACGTGGCGAACCTCACGCGCACCAAGCGGGCGATCAAGAAAGCCCTCGACCTGCAGAACAAGGGGGAGGGCTTCACGTTCATCGAAGTCCTGACGATGTGCCCGACCAACTGGGGACTTGAACCGAGCGAAGCCGTCGACTGGCTGGAGGCGAACCTGATGCCGGAGTTCCCGCTGGGCGTCTACCGGGACAAGGCGGCGGAGGCCAAGTCATGACCTACGAGATCATCCTCGCGGGATTCGGCGGCCAGGGTATCCTGTTCCTCGGGAAGATGATCGCCACGGCGGGCATGCTCGAGGGCAAGGAAGTTTCGTGGATTCCGTCCTACGGGCCCGAGATGCGAGGCGGTACCGCCAACTGCTCGGTCGTCGTCTCCGACCGCCGCATCGGGTCGCCCGTCGTGAGTCACCCGAACGTCCTGGTCGCCATGAACCGGCCGTCGCTCGAGAAGTTCGAGACGAAGGTACAGCCGGGCGGGTTCCTCCTGATCAACAAGACGCTGATCGAGATTCCGCACACTCGCGCTGACATCACGGCGGCCTACGTGGAGATCACGGGATTGGCCGGGCAGATCGGCAATCCGAGGCTCGCCAACATCGTGGCGCTCGGTGCGCTGGCCAGCCGGGTGCCGATCGTCGGTCGCGACGCCATGGTCGCCGCGCTTCGGAAGGAGCTCACCGGCAAGAAGGCGGCGCTTCTCGACCTGAACCTCGCGGCTCTGAAGGCCGGCGAGGACGCGACCCTGCAGCCTGCCTAGCCACGCTAGGTCGAGGTCGAATCGAGCGCGTCGCACCGCCGGGCGGCCACCCGGGCCCTGCCGGTCGCGTCGCGGGCAGCCCAAGCCGGACGGGGGAGGACCTTCAGGACCTGCCTGCCGAGGGTTCCCGAATCGGCCGGACCGTTCGTGACGTCACGACCCGCGGCAGACCTGCCAAGGGGCCACGAGACGATTCCGCTTGAGGACAACGACCCGAGTGTGGACGAGCTGGCCCGGGCGCGGCTGCGGCGCCTGCCGGCGACCATCCTGGCGGGCCCGACCCAATCGCCCCCCGGCGACACTCCGCCCCCCGCCGGAGACGGGGAGCGGAGAGCCGATCGCCGCAGGCCACGGTCACTAGTAGCGGTAGTGGTCCGCCTTGTACGGCCCTTCCATCGGAATGTTGATGTAGCGCGACTGCGCAGGCGTCAGCGTCGTCAGCTTGGCGCCGAGGTGCTCGAGGTGGAGGCGGGCGACCTCCTCATCGAGTGTCTTGTCCAACGTGTAGACGGCGATTTCGTGGGGCTGGGTCCAGAGCCGGATCTGGGCCAGGGTCTGGTTGGTGAAGCTGTTCGACATCACGAAGCTCGGGTGGCCGGTTGCACACCCGAGGTTCACCAGCCGGCCCTCGGCCAGCAGGATGATCGAGTGCCCGTCGGGGAAGGTGAACACATCCACCTGCGGCTTGATCGTCGTGCGTCGGATGCCGGGGTAAGCGATCAGCTTGTCGACCTGGATCTCGTTGTCGAAGTGTCCGATGTTGCAGACGACGGCGTTGTTCTTCATCTTCGCCATGTGCTCGATCGTGATGACATCGCAGCAGCCCGTCGCCGTGACGAAGAGGTCGGCGTAGGGGAGCGCTTCCTCCACGCTCGTCACCGTGTAGCCCGACATGCACGCCTGCAGGGCGCAAATCGGGTCGATCTCCGTCACGTGCACTCGCATCTTCGCGGCGGCCAGCGACTGCGCCGAGCCCTTGCCGACGTCCCCGAAGCCGCAGACCACAGCCACCTTGCCGGCCAGCATGAGGTCGGTCGCGCGTCGGATGCCGTCGACCAGCGACTCGCGGCACCCGTAGATGTTGTCGAACTTCGACTTGGTGACCGAGTCGTTGACGTTGATGGCGGGAAACAGCAGCTGGCCCTGCTCGTGCAGCTGGTAGAGCCGGTGTACGCCCGTCGTCGTCTCCTCGGACACGCCGCGCAGGTGCTTGACCAGTGTGTGAAAGAAGCCGGGGCGTGCCGTGAGGGTCTTCCGCAGCAGGGTGTTGATGATCTGGAGTTCCTTGTTGTCGGTCGGCTCGTCCAGGACCCCCGCCTGCTCCTCGGCCGCGTAGCCGCGGTGGATCAGCAGCGTGGCGTCCCCGCCGTCGTCGACGATGAGCTGCGGGCCCCCGAGATCGGGCCACGTCAACGCCCGCAAGGTGAACTCCCAGTACTCCTCCAGGCTCTCGCCCTTGAACGCGAAGACCGGCACCCCCGCAGCCGCGATGGCCGCGGCCGCGTGGTCCTGGGTGGAGAAGATGTTGCACGAGGCCCACCGCACGTCAGCCCCGAGATCCCGCAGCGTCTCGATGAGCACGGCGGTCTGAATCGTCATGTGGAGCGACCCCATGATACGGGCGCCCTTGAGCGGTTTGCCCGGGCCGTACTTCCGACGCGTGGCCATCAGTCCGGGCATCTCCTGCTCGGCCAGGCCCATCTCCTTGCGGCCAAACTCGGCTAGCGCCAGATCCTTGACGACGAAATCGTGCACCGTTGCGGCAGCCTTCACGTGTGTCTCCTTCATTCGGCCGTCCCGGCGCCTGGCCGGACGGGCAGAAGGACCGGTCTATGTCCGGTCACCGCGATGACCTTCGTCGCGCGGCGTTCCGCCGATCATCGCACAGCTCGTAGATTTCCAACGCGTCCTTCAGACCAGCGACACGGACCCGCCCGCGCGCGATGAGCGACGAGCGGTCGGTGAGTGAGGCCGCGACGGCCCCGGTCAGACCCACGCCACCCGTGCTGTGGCGAGCCACATACGGCATCGCCAAGAACGCCGTATTGACTGTCTGTCCCATGATGTCAGTGCGCGCATAGTCGGGATGCCCGGCCGAGCCCAGGAAGATCTCGCCCGCGTGGAGCATGACGATGAGATCCGGCAAGTCGATGAGGCCCTTGGCCTGCCGCGCCGCGTGGAGGGCCCGATCCACGCGGTCCGGGCCGGCAAAGAAGCCGAGGAACCCGTCGCCAACGCACTTCACGGGCACGCCGTCGAACCGCAGCACCGCCTCGGTGACGGTGAAGTGGATCGCGTTGGACCACGCCGCCAGGTCCGCCGGCGGGACGCGGGCCGCGCGCTCGGCGAACCCGTTTAGGCTGGTGCAGAGCACCACGGCGGGAAACGTGCCCGCCGCCTCCTCGCGGCCCGTCAGAATCCATTCGACGGAGACCCCAAGCAGGTGGGCGAGGTCCGCGAGGACGGAGATGTCCGGCGCGTTCTCGCCGCGCTCCCACTTGGAAACGGCCTGGGCCGTCAAGCGGAGGGCGTTGGCGAGGTCGATCTGTCGGAGCCGGCGTTTCTCACGCTGGCGCTTGATGCGCTGGCCGAGCTTACCAAGATCCATCTGATGAGCCTGGCACCCATTGGTACCGTCAACGGTACCGTGTTTTGCGGGCCGGGCACAATGGCGCGGTGGTTGCGTTTGGTGACGGGATGGTTGCCCCGACTCCGACAGGACTGTCGGTCCGTCGACCAATCTGCGTGCGGGGAGGCCCGCTGTCGTCTGGCCACTGCATTCGCAACCTGTTGAGGCGGAGGATGTTGGTTGCGTCGAGACCTCATGGCTGACCTGTTGCATCCGCCTCGGTACCTCGGGGGCAGGGGTTCCGCACGCACGAGGCTGTTGCGGTCGCTGCGCGAGATGGGAGTGAGAGGAGTCATCATGAAGATCCGGAGAACGGAAGGCTTCACTTTGATCGAGTTGCTGATTGTCGTGGCGATCATCGGTATCATCGCCGCCATCGCCGTGCCCGGCCTGATGCGCGCCCGGATGTCGGGCAACGAGGCCTCGGCCATCGGGTCGCTGCGCGCCATCAACAGCGCCCAGGCGACCTACTCCTCGAGCTGCGGTCAGGGCAACTACGTCGGGGCGCTGGCCGACCTCGCCAAGCCGCCGCAGACCGGGTCGGAGGGGTTCATCAGTGCGGATCTCGACGGGACCTCCGGCACGGGCGGGGCGTCGAACAAGAGCGGCTACAGCGTGCTGATCACGGGCGGGGCGGCGGCGGTGGGCGCGACCGGGTGCAACGCGCCGGGCTCGCTGACGCAGACCTACTTTGCAGGCGCCAGCCCGTTGGTGGCGAACTCGACCGGCAGCCGGTATTTCGGGACGAACCAGGGCGGGACGATCTACCAGTCGACCTCCACCGTCGCGGTGACCCAGGTGGGCGCGCCGACCGGGGCCGTCCCCATCCAGTAGGCCGCGTGAGTCGAGTCCGACGACCTGACCCGCCGCACGCCGACTCGCGGCGGGTCGGGTTCCTTGCCTGACCCGCCAGTTTGCCCTTCCGGCTACCACCGTTCTTCGATCCGCCTCATCGCGTGTGACATAAACTGTCAACTGCGACCGCCACGTACTAGCAGATCGCTCGGGAAGCCGCCGCTCGACCATTCCTGGGTGTTGGCGCGATAAGAGTTTGACTGACAGGGACATATCTGCCTGACGCCCGCCAACGGCAGAGGCGGCATGCGCCTTGCTGACTCGACGCATGAGCACCTACTGGACGTTGCCCAATCAGCGGCTTGGTCAACCTCCCCGTCAACCCGCCGGATGGACGCCGGCCGCCGCGACTTGTGAGGACAGCGATCATGAACATCCGGAAAAACGAAGGCTTCACCCTGATCGAGTTGCTGATTGTCGTGGCGATCATCGGCATCATTGCCGCCATCGCCGTGCCTGGCCTGATGCGCGCCCGGATGTCGGGCAACGAGGCCTCGGCCATCGGGTCGCTGCGCGCCATCAACAGCGCCCAGTCGACCTACTCCTCGAGCTGCGGCCAGGGCAACTACGCCGGGTCGCTGGCCGACCTGGCCAAGCCGCCGCAGACCGGGTCGGAGGGGTTCATCAGCGCGGATCTCGACGGGACGTCCGGCACGGGCGGGGCGTCGAACAAGAGCGGCTACAGCATCCTGATCACGGGCGGGGCGGCGGCGGTGGGCGCGACCGGGTGCAACGCGCCGGGCTCGCTGACGCAGACCTACTTCGTGGGCGGCAGCCCGTTGGTGGCGAACTCGACCGGCAGCCGGTATTTCGGGACGAACCAGGGCGGGACGATCTTCCAGTCGACCTCCACCGTCGCGGTGACCCAGGTGGGCGCGCCGACCGGGGCCGTCCCCATCCAGTAGGTACCCTGGCGGACAAGGCACGCCGTGGGGCCCGCTGCGATCCGTTCCAGCGGGCCTCACGGCGGTCGCCAGACGCCGCCGTCGAGACGGTGTCCGGCTCCCTCGCCAGGCCGCCGACCTGACCCGCCTGACAAGAACTGTCAAGCCCGACTGACACGCTATGTCAGTTCCTCGGATCCAGCCAGCCTAGGCTGTTTTCGATTCTATCGACCAAGTCCAGATGTCACTATCATATGCGGGATGTCTACGTGGGCGGCTGAAGGGGGTACGGGCCTTGCTCATCCTACGAAACGGAGCATGAGCTGGACGTTGCCCAGTGAACGGCATGGTCGACGCCTCGTTCCATGGGCCGGGTGCAGCCCGGTCGCTGCCGTTACCTTAGGAGCAGGAACATGAGAATCCGGAAGAACGAAGGCTTCACCCTGATCGAGTTGCTGATTGTCGTGGCGATCATCGGCATCATTGCCGCCATCGCCGTGCCTGGCCTGATGCGCGCCCGGATGTCGGGCAACGAGGCCTCGGCCATCGGGTCGCTGCGCGCCATCAACAGCGCCCAGTCGACCTACTCCTCGAGCTGCGGCCAGGGCAACTACGTCGGGTCGCTGGCCGACCTCGCCAAGCCGCCGCAGACCGGGTCGGAGGGGTTCATCAGCGCGGATCTCGACGGGACGTCCGGCACGGGCGGGGCGTCGAACAAGAGCGGCTACAGCATCCTGATCACGGGCGGGGCGGCGGCGGTGGGCGCGACCGGGTGCAACGCGCCGGGCTCGCTGACGCAGACCTACTTTGCAGGCGCCAGCCCGCTGGTGGCGAACTCGACCGGCAGCCGGTATTTCGGGACGAACCAGGGCGGGACGATCTTCCAGTCGACCTCCACCGTCGCGGTGACCCAGGTGGGCGCGCCGACCGGGGCCGTCCCCATCCAGTAGTCGTCGGCACTCCTCAGCTGTCCGACCGGGCGTCCGATCCGCGGTGCAGTCGCGGGTCGGACGCCTTTTTCCTTTCCTGCCCTTACGCCTGCCTGTTCTGAACCGGGCCGCCCCTTCGCACGATCGTCCTCGGCCCGACCGACAGCCCCGTGATCGAAACTCGAGACCGTGCTGCGGGCTGACACGAATTGTCAGGCCCGATAGACGTTCCGTGTCGGTTGGTGGCCGACACCTTGCGGGTCACTCACGTCTGAAGGTCGGCAACCTACTGGTAAACGGGGAGTTGGAGACGTGGAGACGCTTATGGGAGACGACGGCATGTGTTTCGCAGCACGGGAGGACAGCTGACGACGGGGCAACGAGGGATGTTGCCTCACAGGTTCGAGACCATGCCGGCACTGCCGGCCGCCGTTATCCGGTAATCGAGGAGTACGATCATGAGAACTCGGAACGAAGGCTTCACCCTGATCGAGTTGCTGATTGTCGTGGCGATCATCGGCATCATTGCCGCCATCGCCGTGCCTGGCCTGATGCGCGCCCGGATGTCGGGCAACGAGGCCTCGGCCATCGGGTCGCTGCGCGCCATCAACAGCGCCCAGTCGACCTACTCCTCGAGCTGCGGCCAGGGCAACTACGCCGGGTCGCTGGCCGACCTGGCCAAGCCGCCGCAGACCGGGTCGGAGGGGTTCATCAGCTCGGATCTCGACGGGACGTCCGGCACGGGCGGGGCGTCGAACAAGAGCGGCTACAGCATCCTGATCACGGGTGGGGCGGCAGCGGTGGGCGCGACCGGGTGCAACGCGCCGGGCTCGCTGACGCAGACCTACTTCGTGGGCGGCAGCCCGTTGGTGGCGAACTCGACCGGCAGCCGGTATTTCGGGACGAACCAGGGCGGGACGATCTTCCAGTCGACCTCCACCGTCGCGGTGACCCAGGTGGGCGCGCCGACCGGGGCCGTCCCCATCCAGTAGCCTGACCTCTCCAGACGGGACTCCAGCCTCATCCTCCATCGAGGACGCCTGACCGCGCGGTCGGGCGTCCTCCCGCCACCCGGTCCCGCCTACTCCAACTTGCCAACCGCCACCGCGGCCGGGCGCAGGATATCGGAGCCCACCGTGTAGCCGGCGCGAATCACCCCGAGGACCCGGGCGTCCTGTGCGGCGTCCGCCACCGGCACGACAGAGACCGCTTCGTGCCGGGTCGGGTCGAAGGCCAGCCCCTGAGCGTCGAGAGGCCGCACGCCGTGGGAGGCGAGCTTCGCGAGGAACAGTTCCCGGACGAGGCGGACGCCGGCGGCGAGCCCGGCGTTCCCGCCTGCCGCCGGGGCATCGGCTGCCACCAGGGCTCGGTCGAGGTTGTCCACGACCTCCAGCATGTCCAGCAGCACCGCCCGGCGCGCGCGCTCGATCTCCTTGTCGACGTCCCGGCGCAGACGCGCCCGCACCTGTTCGAACTCCGATGCGCTGTCCCGGTACCGCTGCGCGTGCGCCGCAATGGCCTTGTCCTTCTCGGCGAGCTGGCGCTCGAGCTCCTCGACGTAGCTCGGCTTCCTCGGTCTGCCAGCGGACGCGTCGGCCCCGATCTCGCCGGCGGTCCACCATCGGCGGTCGATGACCTTGACCGCTCCATCGGTCTTGTCGCTGTGCGTGGTCATGGTTCTGGGCGAGGTCGACGCCGAGCAGCTGGCGCGCCCCATCAAGGGCCGCTACTGCTGCCCGGCCGCCGTGGCTGTGTCGAAGGCGAACGTGAGTTGGTCGCCCTCGAACCCAATCCGGACTGTGCCGCCCTGCTCGAGCCGTCCGAAGAGGATCTCGTCGGTGAGCGGGTCTCGGACGTCCCTCTGGATGACGCGGGCGAGCGGCCGGGCGCCGTAGACCGGGTCGTAGCCCTTGGTCGCCAGCCACGCGCGGGCCGCCGGTTCCAGCGTGATCGCGATCTTCCGTTCCGCGAGCTGCGATTCGAGCTGCAGCACGAACTTCTCGACGATGGTCTCCATGACGGACGGGCTGAGCGCAGCGAAGTCGACGACCGCGTCCAGCCGGTTGCGGAACTCCGGGCTGAACATCCGTTCGATGGCCGATTTCGCGCGGCTCCGTGCGGCCTGGCCGCGCAGATCCGCCGGGCCGCCCAGCTCGCTGCCCGCCGGACTGAACCCGATCGCCGCGCTGCTCATCTCCCGGGAGCCGGCATTCGAGGTCATGATGAGCACGACCTGTCGGAAATCGGCCCGGCGGCCGTTGTTGTCCGTCAGCGTTGCGTGGTCCATGACCTGGAGGAGGATGTTGAAGATGTCCGGGTGCGCCTTCTCGATCTCGTCCAGGAGCACGACGCTGTAGGGGTTGTTCCGGACGGCGTCCACCAGTAGCCCGCCTTGCTCGAACCCGACGTATCCGGGCGGCGCGCCGATCAGGCGCGACACCGCGTGCTTCTCCATGAACTCGCTCATGTCGTACCGGAGGAACTCGTTGCCCAGATGGATGGCGAGCTGCTTGGCCAGCTCCGTCTTGCCGACGCCCGTCGGTCCCGTGAACAGGAAACAGCCGGCCGGCCGATCGGGGACCGAGAGCCCGGCCCGCGACCGCTTGATGGCCCCCGTGACGATGTGCACCGCCTCGTCCTGGCCGAACACCACGCGCCGCAGCGACTCCTCGAGCGTCCGGAGGCGTTCCTTGTCCGACGCCGACGCCTGCTTGTCCGGGATCCGGGCCATCCGCCCGACGATGCGTTCGATCTCGGCGGGCGTCACCACGCGGCGCGGCAACGTGGCGGCCCGCTCGGAGGCCGGCATCGCCGGCGAGATGGGGCGCCAGTCGATTGGCGGCGAGGGGACGGGGCCGACCGGCGCGGTCACGCCGGCCGCGACGGTCTCGCCCGCCGGGGCCGCAGCGGGCCTCCCGGGCGAGGCCGCGGCCCCGGCGTCCGCGCCCTGGAGCCGCAGCATGGCGCCAGCCTCGTCGAGAATGTCGATCGCGCTGTCGGGCAGGCGGTAGTCGCGCAGGAACCGCTTCGCGAGGCGCACGGCAACCTCGAGTGCCGCGTCCGAGGTACTCGACCTCGTGGTGCTCCTCATAGCGCGAGCGGAGGCCTTGCAGGATGCGAATCGTCTCGTCGACCGACGGCTCCTCCACCACGACTTTCTGGAGCCGCCGGGCCAGTGCGCGGTCCTTCTCGATGTGCTTGAACTCCTCGAACGTCGTCGAGCCGACAATGCGCAACTCACCGGCGGTCAGCACGGGCTTGATGAGCGTCGCCAGGTCCATCGTGCCGCCCGTCGTGGCGCCGGCACCGATGGTCGCGTGGATCTCGTCGATGAAGAGGATTGGCAGTTGGCGGGTCTTCAGCGCGGCCAAAACAGCCTTGAAGCGTTCCTCGAAGTCGCCGCGGAACCGCGTGCCCGCGAGCAGGGCGGCCGTGTCGAGGCTGTAGATCTCGGCGCCCTTGAGGATGGCAGGGACGGACTCGTCGAGCAGTCGCATCGCCAGCCCTTCGGCGAGCGCGGTCTTGCCGACGCCGGCATCCCCGACGAACACCGGGTTGTTCTTGCGTCGGCGGCAGAGAATCTCGAGCGTCCGCTGCAGTTCGACCGTCCGTCCAATCAGGGGATCGAGAGCGCCCGCGCGCGCCCGCTCGGTGAGGTTCATGGCGTAGGTGGCCAGCGGGTCGCGCGTCGCCGCCTGGGTCTCGTTCGAGACCTGGCCGGGCGTCCGTCGCCGCGCCTCCTCGCCGGCGGGCTGCTGGGGCAGGGGCACCTTGGCGATGCCGTGCGAAATGTAGTTCAGCACGTCCAACCGGGTGACCGACTGGGATTCCAGCAACTGGCAGGCGTACGCGTTGGTTTGCTGCAGGATGGCGGCGATGATGTCGCCGGCATTGACCTCCGCCTTGCCGGCGCTCTGCACGTGGAGTACGGCGGTCTGCAGGACGCGCCGGAAGGCCCGTGTCTGTTCCGGTTCCTTCTCCATCCCGCGCGGGTACTGCTCGATCGACCCCGACAGAAACGCGTCCAGGTCGCGCCGCAGGCGAGGCAGGTCGGCACCGCACGCCGCCAGGATTCGTTCGCCCTCCATGTCGTGCGTGAGCACGTAGAGGAGGTGCTCGAGCGTCAGGGTGGTGTGGCGCCGGGACACGGCCTCCCGGTAGGCGATGTGCAACAACATCTCGACGGCGGCACTGAACATGACAGACCTCGACTGGCGCCGATGTCCCTACGCCTCTTCGACCGTGGCCCGCAGCGGAAATCCCCGCTCGCGCGCCAGCCCGTGGACCACGGCGACCTTGGTCTCGGCGACCTCGAACGGGTACACGCCGCACACGCCCCGACCCTGGCAGTGGACCTGCATCATGACCCGGTAGGCTTCCGCCGGGTGCATGAGAAACACCGCCTCGAGCACCTCGACGACGAATTCCATCGTCGTGTAGTCGTCGTTGTGGAGGACGACACGAAAGAGCGTCGGCTGCTTGACCTCTTGCGCCGGCTCATCGAGCACCTCGGTGCTGCGCGTGCGGCGTTCGTCGGGCATTCCGCTTCCCTGCAGACGCCCGAGACCGAGCGTCCGCCGTCCCCCCGGGGCTGTTCCGATCGTGTCGTGTGTCCAGTATACCTTGCGGCCGCCTCGGCAGGCGCAGGGGGCTGCCGTTCGCCCCCCGCGGCGCGGTTCGGGATCGGCGCAGGCTGACCCGGGCGTGTGGTATATTGACCAGGTGGTCATTCGACTGACCAAGTAGACAGCCTGGGCCGTGCGTGGCCACCGGGCGTGGGCCGCGAGCATGGGCGGGAGAGGGGTGCAGGCAGGCGGATGCCGCGAACCAAGAAAGACGTCGTCACCGAGTTCAGGACGGCCGAGATCCTCCAGGCCGCCAACCGGGTCTTCGCCGAGCAGGGCTACGAAGAGGCGACGATCGCTGAGATCGCCGGCGTGGCCGGCGTGGCAAAGGGCACCGTGTACCTGTACTACCGTTCGAAGGAAGAGGTGTACTGGGCGGCGGTCCGGCAGGCCTTCGCCGACCTGCACGGCCAGACCCAAGCCTGCCTGGCCGCCTCCGGGCCGATCGACCAGAAGGTGCGGACGTTCCTGTCGGTGAAGCTGCGCTACTTCGAGCAGCACCGCGATTTCTTCCGCATCTACTACTCCGAGGTCGGCCGGTCGCTGCAGCGGCACGGACAGTTCCAGCGCCAGATGGACGAGGTGTACCTCGAACAGATCCGGTCGCTCGAGGCGGTGCTGCAACAGGCGGTGCGCCAGCGGGCCATCCGGCCAGTGCGGGCGGACGCGGCGGCGTTCGCGATCTTCGACATCGCGCGCGGCGTGATCACGCAGCGCCTGCGTGGCTGGAGCCGCGCGACGCTCGACGAGGACATCGCGTTCGCGTTCGACTTGGCGTGGAAAGGAATCGGACACCGATGAGAACGAGGCAGCGGGTAGGCATCGCGCTGGCGGTCGCGCTGGCCCTGGCAGGACCGGCCCGTGCGCAGATTCCGGGCGGCGAGCCGCAGGTGCCGCGGGGAGGCGGGCAGCCGCTGCCAGCGGCCGCGCCGGCGATCCCCCAGGGCCAGAGTCTGCTGATGGGGGGTGTGCCGGTCGGCTCGGTGACACCCGGCGTGCTGCCGCTCTCGCTGAGCGACGCGATCACTCGGGGTCTCAAGCAGAATCTCGGCGTGATCGTTGGTGAGCAGGGAGTCCGCTCGGCGGCGGGCTTGCGCTGGCAGGCCGTCAGCGGGTTGCTGCCCAGCGCCGGGATCAGCGTCGGCCAGTCGCACGCCGAACTCAACCTCGAGGAGTACGGCTTCCCGGTGAGCCCCGGGGAATCGCCGATTATCGGCCCGTTCAACGTGTCGGCGCTGCACGTCACGGCCTCGACGCCCCTGTTCGACTACGCGGCCATCGAGCGGGCGCGCGCCGGGCGGCAGGCGTCCGATGCGGCTGACCACTCGCTCCGGGACTCGCGGGACCTGGTGATCTTCGTGGTCGCGAACCTCTACCTCCAGGCCGTGACGGGAGCGAGCCGGATCGACGCCACCCGCGCCCAGGTCCAGACGGCCCAGGCGCTCTACGACCGGGCGGTGATCCAGAAGCAGGCGGGCGTCGTGGCGGGGATCGAGGTCCTGCGCGCCCAGGTCCAGTTGCAGGCGCAGCAGGAGCGCGTGATCTTCTACGAAAACGAGTTCGCCAAGGAAAAACTCGGGCTGCAGCGGGCCGTGGGCATCCCGCTCGGGCAGGCGATCGACCTCACCGACCGGATGGCGTATGCGCCGCTCGACGGGCTCTCGCTCGACGAGAGCCTGGAGCAGGCGTACAGCTCGCGCCAGGACCTCCAAAGCGCGCTGGCGCTCACCCGGGCGGCGGAAGCCAGCCGCCAATCGGTCATCGGCGAGGCGCTGCCTGCGCTGAATCTCACGGCCGACTACGGCAAGAGTTCGAATGCCTGGGACACGCTCAAGAACACCTACGCCGTGGGGGCCACGCTGCGCGTGCCCATCTTCCAGGGCGGACGGGTGCGGGGACGCGTTCTGCAGGCCGACGCGCAGTTGACCGAGGAACGCGCGGCCCTCGAAGACCTGCGGGCGCGGATCGAACTCGAGGTGCGGACGGCCCTGCTCGACCTGCGGGCCGCGGATGACCGCGTGCACGTCGCGCGGAGTGCCGCCGATCTGGCCGCTCAGCAGCTGGCGCAGGCTCAGGATCGGTTCACGGCGGGTGTCAGCAGCAACATCGAGGTGGTGGAGGCTCAGGAGACGGTAGCGACCGCGACCGACAACTACCTGTCCGCGCTCAACGCACACAACACGGCAAAGATCTCATTCGCCCGCGCCCTGG
Source organism: uncultured Acidobacteriota bacterium (assembly GCA_963701315.1). Lineage (GTDB taxonomy): Bacteria > Acidobacteriota > Vicinamibacteria > Vicinamibacterales > Fen-181 > FEN-299. The sequence goes on from OY969603.1 coordinate 1,216,391, forward strand.
GGCTGTCCGAGGAGCGCATCAGGCAGTATCTGGGAGGCATCAAGTAATGGCCGGCAGCGTCGACAGGGAAGGGAGTCGCGGGGCTGGGGAGGCAGCAGGCGCCACCGCCCCGGAGACATCGTCGAGGAACGGCGTTGCGACGTTCCTGCAGGGCCGCCCGCGGGCGCGGCGCGTTCTGCTCGTCGTCGGGATCGTGGCGGTCGTCGGGGGTCTCTCGGCCTGGTGGTACTACAGCGGGCGCGAATCCACCGACGACGCGCAGGTCGATGGGCACATCGTGCCGATTGCCTCGCGCGTGGGGGGGACCGTCCTGGCGGTCAGGGTCGAGGACAACCAGATCGTTCAGGCGGGCGCCGTGTTGGTCGAGATCGACCCGAGGGACTACCGCGTCGCGCAGCAGCGCGCGGAGGCTGATTTCCACGATGCGCAGGCTGCCCTCGCCGCGGCCAAGGCCGGGATCCCGATCACCTCGACCACCACGCAGGGTCAGGTCAGTGCGGCGGCCGCGAACGTCGGCCGGGCCGAAGCTGGCACCTCGGCCGCGACCCGGGACGTGGACGCGGCCCGCGCGAGGCAGACCGCGGCGGATGCCCGGCTCAAGGAGGCGACGGCCAATTCGGTCAAGCTGACGCGGGACCTCGAGCGGATGAAGCAGCTGATCGCCAAGGACGAAGTGTCCCAGCAGCAGTACCGATGCGGCGGTGGCGGCCGCCGAGGCGGCGCGGGCGACCGTGGAGTCGGCCCAGGCGTCACTGGCCGAGGCGACGCAGGCCGTGTCGATCGCGCAGAGTCGCACCGTGCAGGCCGACCGGGTGCTGGCCGGCGCGCAGGCCGACCTGCGAATCGCGCACACGGGCCCGGAGCAGGTCCTGGTGACCAAGGCACGGGCCGAGTCGGCCGAGGCGCGCGTCCTCCAGGCCCAGGCCGCGCTCGAGCAGGCGAACCTCAACCTGCAGTACACGACGGTCACTGCGCCCTCCGCGGGCCGGGTGAGCAAGAAGAGCGTCGAGCCCGGGCAGGTCATCCAGCCGGGACAGCCGCTGCTGGCCATCGTGCCCATCGAGAACATCTGGATCACCGCCAACTTCAAGGAAACCCAGCTGAGTCACATGCGACCCGGGCAGCCCGTGTCGATTTCGGTCGACGCGTCGGACCGCACCTACCGCGGTCGGGTCGAGAGCATTGCGGCCGCCACGGGCGCCCGGTTCAGCCTGCTGCCGCCCGAGAACGCCACGGGCAACTACGTGAAGGTGGTGCAGCGGATACCAGTCAAGATCGTGCTCGATCCGGGTCAGGACGCCGAGCACCTCCTGCGTCCGGGCATGTCGGTCGAGCCGACGGTTTACACGAAGTAGCGAACCGCCGCGTGCATCGCACCGCCCCTGGGACGCGCACGGGCGTGGGGGACGGCGCGCGTCCGCCCCCGTGACCCGCGGTGGTTGCAGCCGGCGCGGAGGAGCCGATGGTTCAGACGATCAATCTCGATCTCATGGGCCGGTCGCGGATGGGGGCGGCGGGTGTGGTCGGGGGAGCGGGCGGCCTCGTACTCGTGGACCCTGGGCCGGCCTCGACGCTGGAGGCGCTTCAGCGGGGCCTCGCCGCGCAGGGGTTCGGCCTCGACGCGGTTCACGCGGTCCTGGTGACCCACATCCACCTCGACCACTCCGGCGCGGTCGGAACAATCGTCCGCCGCCACCCGCACGTGCGGGTGTACGTCCATCAACGTGGCGCTCCGCACCTGATCGATCCGAGCAAGCTGATCCAGAGCGCCACGCGCCTGTACGGCAGCGACATGGACCGCTTCTGGGGAGAGATTGCGCCTCTCGCGGCCGACCGTGTGACGGCCCTGACGGGCGGCGAGACGCTGAGGATCGCCGGACAGGTGTTCCGCGTCGCCTACACACCCGGCCACGCCTCGCATCACGTGAGCTACCTCGACGAGGAGAGCGGCACGGCGTTTGTCGGCGACGTGGGCGGCATCCGCATTGTCCCGGCCGTGTGCGTCGTGCCGCCCACGCCTCCGCCGGACATCGACCTGGACGGCTGGTTCGACAGTCTCGGCCGGCTTCGCGCATGGCGCCCCCGGCAGGTCTTCGTCACGCACTTTGGTGCCTTCGCGGATTCCGACGCCCACCTGGCGGATCTCGAGCGCCGCCTTCGAAACTACGCCGAGATCGCCCGGGCGCTGCTCGCGGACCCGACGCTCGACGACACGCGCCGTGAGGCCCGGTTCGTCGAACGCGTGCTGGAAGACCTCGGCGCGCACCTGAAGGACCCACGCACGCTCGAGCGACACAAGCTGGCCATTCCCTTCGATCACTGCTGGCAGGGCCTGGCCCGGGTCCTGGGCCAAGCGGTAGCGACGCGTTTGGCGCATCTCCACCGTGAGCGAAGACGGCAGGGGCGCCACGCGAGGAGTCGATGGGCTCCTCGTCCGTCCAGATCGCGTCGTGCATCAGGGCGACCGCGCGGGGCCGAGCGGCCTCCGGCAGGACGAACGTGCACCGGATGCCGCCAATCTCGCAGCCGTAGACTTCGACGGCGTGTTGCGCGAGCCGCGTCGTCAGGCGCGGGAGCTGCTCGCGGAGGGCGCCCGACTCGCCCACGACCGACACCCAGCACGCCGGACCAATCCGGCGCCCGGTCGAAAACGTCTCCCCGGCCTCCAATCGCCGGAGGTCGGCCGCCTTGTCGGCGGTGGCCCCGACCAGCAAGAGACCGCTCTTGCTGTCCACGACACTCATGACGAGATGGCGTTGCTCCCACTCGTCCCGCACGGCCTGGGGGACCGACCCCGCCGGCAGCGCCGACGTCTCCATTGGCGGGAGCTGCGCCAGGCCGACAATCGGCGCCTCGTCCTCGACGTCGCCGATGAGGGTGCCGGGATCGGGTGTGAAGGTCGAGCGGACGGCCAACGGCGTCCGCCCGTGCCAGCCGGTGAGGATCGCGCGCGGGTGGACGACCTTGGCTCCGAACCGCGCCAGCTCGAACATCGTCTCGTAGCTCACGCGCGTCAACGTGCGGGCTCCCGGGACCAGCCGCGGGTCCACGACCGCCACGCCGCTCACATCGGTGAAGATGTCGACGCGTTCCGCGCCGAGGGCCGCGCCGAGGGCGACCGCCGACGTGTCGGAGCCGCCGCGGCCGAGCGTCGTGTAGTCGAGCGTGTCCGGCGCGACCCCCTGTCCCCCGGTGATGACCGGCACCTGACCCTCGGCCAGCAGCGCCCGCAGCCGCGCGGTGTCGACGCGGACGATCTCCGACTCGACATGGTGGCCGTCGGTGAAGATGCGCGCCTGGGCGCTGGTCAGGCCGACGGCCGGGATCCCCGAGCGCTTGAACACATGGGACAGCAGCGCGACCGCGATCGCCTCGCCGCACGTGAACATCAGGTCGTAGTCGCGCGGGTCGACGCTGCCGCCGTCTCCGCGCAACAGATCCAGCAACGTGTCGGTCGCGTAGGGGTCCCCCCGCCGCCCGAGCGCCGAGATGACCACGGCAACCTGACGGCCGTCCGCCCGAGCCTGTCGCACGCGTGCGACCACCTGTTGGCGACGGTCGGCCGTCGACACCGACGTGCCGCCGAACTTCTGGACCAGGAGAGGGGGGCGGCTCATGGCACGCGCACCAGGCCGTCGGCCACGAGGCGCTCGGCGATCTGGACCGCATTGAGCGCCGCGCCCTTGCGGACGTTGTCCGCCACGACCCAGAGGTTGAGGCCCCGCTCGAGGGAGTTGTCCTCACGAATCCGGCCGACAAAGACCGGGTCGGTGCCTGCGGTCGGCGCGGGCATGGGGTAGGCTCGCGTCGCCGGGTCGTCCACGACGCAGACGCCCGGCGCCCGCGCGAGCAGAGTCCGAGCCTCCTCCGCACTGAGCTTGATCTCGGTTTCGACGTTGACCGACTCGGAATGGCCGATCAGCACGGGCACGCGTACGGTCGTGGCCGTGACGCGGACGGAGGGGTCGCCCAGAATCTTCACCGTCTCGCGCACCATCTTCCACTCTTCCTTGGTGTACCCGCCCTCCTGGAAGACGTCGATCTGCGGGATGAGGTTGAACGCCAGCTGGTCCTGAAAGGTCCGGGGGGTTCCCACCGGGCGTCCCGCCACGATGTCGCGCGCCTGCTGGAGCAGTTCGTCGACGCCATTCTTCCCCGCGCCTGCGGCCGCCTGGTAGGTGGAGACCACCACCCGCCTGATGCGGGCGCGGTCGTGGAGCGGTTTGAGGACGACCACCATCTGGATGGTCGAGCAGTTCGGGTTGGCGATGATGCCCTTGTGCCAGGCCAGGTCGTGCGGGTTCACCTCCGGCACCACGAGCGGGCAGGCCGGGTCCATCCGCCAGGCCGAGCTGTTGTCGATCACGACGGCGCCCTGCCTGACGGCCAACGGCGCGAGGTGCAGGCTGGCCTCGGCGCCGGCCGAGAAGATGGCGAGATCGAGGCCAGCGAAATTCGCCTCCGTCGCCTCGAGGCAGGCCCAGTCCGAGCCGGCGAAGGGGACCCGGGTGCCCGCGTGCTCGGCCAGATCCAGTGGCCGCAGCTCCCGGACCGGGAACCGTCGCTGCTCGAGCGTTCGGATCATCTCGGTGCCGACCATCCCGATCGCACCGACCACTGCCACGTTCCACGTCCGTGTATTCACGCCGATGCCCTCCTGCGCGCGCTGGAACGCCGCGCCGTCTCCCGCCAGTCCTGACCTGGTCGCCGATCATAGGTCGCGCCGTGACGGCTTTTCAATCGGCTGCGCCTCGCGCGTGTCCCCCGCGGGCGGACTGGGGTCGGGGAGCCGCAAACGCCCCGGGGCCAGCGAGAGGGATGCCAAGGTCTCTCCGGCGTGTCACGCCAGCACCTCGGCGTCGCCGGTGGCGACGCGGCGGCCCGCCGTGGTCAGCGGGCCTGTGTCGCGCGAGGGGGCGGGCAGGGCCGGTCCTGACGGAGCATCCCGTAGCGCAGCATGTCGGCCACGTCCGCGACGACCTGTTCGGTGCTGTGACCGAAGTGATTCGGGACGCCGAACAGGATTTCGATCGAGAAGTAGTGCAGGAAGACGCGGCTGGCGAGCATCACGGCGGACAGCGGCGACACCCCGGGCCGCAGCTTGTCCTCCAGGCCCAGCGCGGCCTGCCGGGATTCGAGGAACCGTTCGAACCGCCGGGCCATCTCCGAGTAGAACCGGCGAATGTGCTTCCCGTCGAACTCGACGACGTCCACGTAGATGAGGGCGACGTAGGGTCGGAACCGCTTCACCGATTCCCGCGCGCCGTAGCCGACCCGCTCCAGGTCGTCTGGGAAGCCGGCGGCGAGGGCCTTGTTGAACGGGAAGTCCGCCGTGTCGATCGCGGCCCAGGTACCTGGTTGAGGAGTTCCCGGAAGATCGTGTCCTTGTCCTTGAAGTGATGGTACACGTTTCCGGTTGACACGCCTGCCGCGCCGGCAATGTCCCGGATGCTGGTGGCCCGGTACCCTCGATGGGAGAAGAGCTTCAGCGCGGCTTCCAGAATCTGGGCCCGGCTGCGCTGTGTTCGTTCCTCCTGGTTCATGGCGTCACCACCGCATCGAATGCAAGAGACCGCGAGGAGGCCAGCCCCCTGATGTTGCCGAAGAACACCTCCGGGCGCTCGAGGTAGACGACGTGCCCCGAGTCGGGGACGAGCTCGAAGCGCGACCTCGGGAGGATACCGCAGATCTTCCGCTGGACCCAGGGAGGGATGGCACGGTCCTCCGCGCCGGCCATCACGAGCGTCGGCGTCTGAATGGCGCGGTAGCCGGGCAGGTTCTCCTCCAGCGTCTCGAAGAAGGGGTCCTGCGCTTCGGTGAGCCGGATCAGGCTGTGGCGGCAGTCCTTGTAACGGTCGAAGAACCGCGTGCGCATCGGCTCGAGCTGCGCGTAACAGCCACGCGCGAACGCCTCGCCAAAGATCTTCTCGTACATGTAGTGGGTGTAGACGTCGAACAGATCCAGGCTCCCACGGTAGAAACGCAAGGAGAGGTCCTGGTACATCTGGAAGAGCGTCTCGCGCGACAACAGAATGCCCGACACAACCAGCGTGCGGAGACGGTCCTGGTGCAGGCGGGCGAAGTCGAGGGCGACAAACCCCCCGTACAGATGCCAACCAGATGCAGGCGCTCGAGACCCAAGCGATCCGCGATCTCCACCAGGTAGTCCCCCAGCCGGGGGATGCGGCAGGGCCGATCCTCTCCGGAGGACCGGCCCTGCCCAGGGTAGTCGTACAGCAGGACGTCGAACTGGTCGACCAGGCGCGGCACAAACGGGTACCACGCGCGGGTGTGCATCGCCAGGCCATTCAGCAGGCACACCACCTCCCGATCGCCTCGGCCGATGAGCTCCCAGTGGATCTCGAGGCCGTCCAGCTGCAGACGGCCGGTGCGATCGGGCTGGAGTTGGGCGGGCTGGGCCATGGGCACCTCGCGCGTGACGCTAGTCAGCGCGCGTCAGGACCGTGCACACTGACGCGCAGATCGGGCCGCCGATGTTGAAGGTCGCGGCCGCGCGCGGGTTTCTCACCTGCAGGCGGCTCGGGGCCCGGCCGAGCAGTTGCTGGGCGGCCCAGCCCACCATGGCAATGCCGGTTGCCCCGATGGGGTGCCCCTTGGCGATAAGTCCGCCAGACGTGTTGATGCCGCATTCCCCGTCCACGTTCGCCTTCCCGTCGGCCCAGTAGCGCGCGCCCTTGCCGGGCTCGGCCTTTCCGAGCACCTCTGCCGCGATCGCGCCCATCACCGTGAAGCAGTCATGCACCTCGGCCACGTTCACGTCGCCCGGCTTCACGCCGGCCATGGCGTAGGCCTTCGACATCGCCCGGTAGGCGCCGGCCGGCTGCAGCACGTCACGGCCTTCCTTTCGCAGCGGGTCGGTCGCCTGGGCGTAGCCGGCAATCCGGACAGCGTCACCCTTTCGGACGCCCACCTTGCCCAGCCCCTCCTCGGTGGCGAGAATCAGGGCGGCGTACCCGTCGGTGATCTGCGAGCAGTCGTAGGTCTTCAGCGGGAGTCCCTCGACGATGTACCGGTTGATGCCCTGGATGGCCAGGGCCTGATCGAGCGTGATCTGGACCTTCTGCATCTGGGCGCACGAGTTGTGCTGAGCGTTGCCGTACTCGATGACAGCAATGCGGGCCAAGTCCGCCTCGGTGGCGCCCCACCGGGCCATGTAGGCGGCCATCACCTCGGCGAACAGGTGCGGGAAGATGAACACCTTGCCGGTCCGCTCGTCCGGATGCGAGAAGAACCCCAGCGCCTCACCGATCAGCTTGCCATCCATCTTGCCTTCGTTGTCGCGCATCTTCTCGTAGCCGATCGCCACGCCCACCTCGCCCTCTCCGGCCAGCAGCTTGTGAATGACCGACAGGATGGCTTGGCCTCCCGAGGCGCAGGCATTCTCCACCGACTCGATGGGTTTGGCCTCCAGACCGGGGACCATGGCAACCAGGCCGGCCAGCAGTCCCTGGCGGTTCAGTGAGATGTTGCAGGTCGCGCCAACCGAGGCGACGTCGAGGCACCTGGGTTCGACGGCGATCTCCCGACACACGCCGGTCACGGCGTTCGCCATGATCTCGGGAACGGTCATCCCGAGCAGTTTCCCGAACTTCGACTGGTGATAGGCGGCGATGTAGACGGGCTTGGACATGGCACACTCCGACGAACAACGGGTTATCGTTCGGATTCTGGCTCGACGCGCCCCGCGTCGAGCGCAACATAGTGGTCGCGCAGTACGCCCTTGACCACCTTACCGTACGGGGTTCTCGGAAGCGACTCGACCGACACGAACGCCTTCGGGATCTTGTACCGGGCCAGTCGGGCCTCGAGGAAGGTAGCCAGCGCCTCGGGTGCGGGCGATCGCCCCGGTTGTGGGACGACGAAGGCGACGCCGACCTCGCCCCAGGTGGCGTGCGGGACGCCCACGACCGCGACGTCGGCGACCTCGTCGTGCTGCAGCAGCTCGTTCTCGATCTCCACCGGATAGACGTTCACGCCGCCCGAGATGAACATGTCCTTCTTCCGGCCCGCGATGTAGTAGAAGCCCTCGTCGTCGCGGCGCGCGAGAATCGCCGGTGTGGAACCACCCGAGCGCGTCGATGGCCTCCGAGGTCGCGGCCGGGTTGTTCCAGTACCCGCGACAGACGTGCGGCCCCCGCAGCAGCAACTCGCCGACCCCGCCTTCTCCCACCTCGGCGCCGTTCTCGTCGGCCAGCCGCGCCTCGGTGAACATCAGCGGCCGGCCAACCGACCCGGCCTTGCGCACGGCATCCTCGACGGACATCGCGAAGCAGTTCACGCCGACCTCGGTCAGTCCGTAACCCTGCTTGAGGACCACGCCACGCGCCTGATAGACGGTGACGAGGTGCACCGGCAGCGGGGCACCGCCGCTGATGAACCACCGCACGTGCCGCAGATCCAGCGTGGAGAACTCCGGGGCGTCGGCCAGCATCTGGAAGATGGTCGGGACGCCGAGGGCCACCGTGCAGCGCTCACGTTCGATCGTCGTCCAAACCTGGTGAACGTCGAAGCCGCGATGGAGGACGATGGTGCCCCCCACGGTCAGGATCGGCATCAGGAACGCGCCAAGGCCGCCGGCGTGGTAGAGGGGCGTGAACACCGGCGTGACGTCGGTGTCACGCAGCTGCCACGAGATTGCCGTGTTGTAGCCGTTCCAGGCGACCATCCGGTGCGGCACGACGACCCCTTTCGGCCTGCCGGTCGTGCCGCTCGTGTAGAGCAGGCAGAGCGGGTCGTCCGGACCGGGCCGCGCGCCGGAGAAGGGCGGCCACGTCCGGCCCGCCACCAGATCCGCGTGCGCGAGGTGGTCCCCGGCCGCCGGGCTGTCCAGGGCGACCCAGCATGAGACGCTCACGAGGGGGGCCAAGCGGGGCACGAGCGTGGCGTGCTCGGCGTCGTAGACGAGCACGCGTGGCGAGCAGTCGTTGATGATGTACGCGAGTTCGGCAGCAGTCAGCCGTGTGCCGAGCGGCACGAGCACGACGCCGGACCGCGCCGCGGCCAGGAAGGCGTCGAGAAACTCCAGCCGGTTGCCCGAGAGCAGGGCGACGCGGTCCCCGGGCTTGAGGCCGAGCGCCTGTCTCCACGCGCCCGCGCACGCGTCGACGCGTCGGTCGCACTCGCCGTAGCTCAGCCGCGCCCCGGACGTCGCATCCACCACCGCCAGCCGACCGGGATCCAGGCGGGCACGTTCGGCCAGCACGTCAGCGTGCAGCATGGGTCGCCTCCGGAGCCGGCTGGGCCAGCAACGAGAGCAGCGCCGTCCTGAACCGGCCTGGGGAGTTGCGCTGCGGGGTGTGCCCGCATCCGGGCAGCACCGTCAGGCGAACCGCCGGCAGGCCGGCTTCCATCCGGCGGGCGTACTCGAGCGGGAAGACGCCGTCCCGATCGCCCCATAGCAGGTCGACAGGTGCGGACACCTCTTGGAGCCGGCCGTCGAGCAGGTATTGATCCATCTCGTCGCTGGTGGCGCTGAGGCGGCCGAGCGGCCCGACGCGGGCGAGGCGGATCAGGTCGTCCAGCACGAAATCGGGCGTGCGGCGGGCCTGGGCGCCAAGCAGTGCCTCCAGTGTCAGCCTGGCCTCCGCGCGCGTGGCCGGCGTGAGGGTGACCCCTGTGTGCTCGTGGCGCAGGGCCCCCCCGTTGACCAGCACGACACGCGCCACCCTCGAGGGGTGGGTCCGGGCGTAGAGCAGCGCGATCCAGGCGCCAAGGGAGTTGCCGACCAGGATGGCCGGGGCGTCCGGCGTCAGCGCCTCGAGCACGCCGGACACGCCGGCCAGAATCGTGCCCACCGAGAGCGGACCGGAGCGCGGATCACTGCCGCCGTGCCCCGGCAGGTCGAGGACCAGGAGACGGTAACGGCCGACCAGGGCGGGGACCGTGCGCGCCCACGTCCCCGCCTGGTCGCCGGCGCCGTGTAGCAGCACGAGTGGCGCCCCGGACCCACCGGTCCACAGCGACACCCTGCCGATGCTCGTGTCAATCCAGTGCGGCCGCACACCGGATCGCCGAAGCGCCCGACGGGAGAGCCAGCCGAGGCAGGCCAACGGAAACCGCCGAATCAGGAGGACGGCGGCGAGAACCGTCAGCGCGGCAAGGCTGGTGCCGGCAAGGATCATGCTCATCGCGTGCGTCCTGGGCCGCGTGGCCCCCGGCGCGACCGCCGTGCGTCAAGTGCCGGCCACGAATCCGCCGTCGGCCGAGACGACCGCCCCGGTGATGTAGGCCGCCGGGTCGGATGCCAGCCAGACGTAGACCTCGGCCATCTCCTCCGGCGTTCCCAACCGGCCGAGGGGGATCCTCGCCACCATCGCCGCGAGCACCTTTTCCGGCATGCCCTTCACCATCTCCGTGGCGATGAAGCCTGGGGCGACCGCGTTGACCCGGATCCCGTGCCGGCCGAGTTCGCGGGCCCAGACCCGCGTCATGCCGACAATGCCTGCCTTGGTGGCCACGTAGTTGGTCTGGCCGAAGTTGCCGTAGAGGCCGACCACCGACGACGCGTTGAGGATCACGCCGCCGCGCTGCTTGATCATCTGGGGCGCCACGGCACGGGCGCACAGGAACGGCCCCCGCAGGTTGACGTCGACCACGGTCTGAAACTGGTCGTCGCCCATCTGGCCGGCGAGCATCCCGTCCTTCCACTTGACGAGCTGCCCGTCGCGCAGCACGCCCGCGTTGTTGACGAGCACGTCGATCCGGCCCCATGCGGCGAGCAGGTCGCCCACCGCTGCGTTGACCTCGACCGAGGTGGCGACGTCGACCCGGCGGAACATCGCCGCGCCGCCCGCACGGGTCAGGTCGTCGACAACCGCCCCCCCCTCTTTGTCACTGACGTCCCAGGCCGCCACGCGCGCGCCTTCGCGCGCGAAGCGCAGCGCTGTCGCCCGGCCGATGCCGGCCGCGGCGCCCGTCACAATCACGACCTTGTCCTTCAATCCGGTGTCGATGCTCACACGTCCTCCCGCGTCAGCGCCAGCGCAGCGCCGTGGCGGCCTGGTTGTAGCCGACCCCCGATCCGACGAACACCACGAGGTCGCCGGGCTTGATCCGTCCGCGTTCCAGCGCATCGTCGAGCGCCATCGGGATGCAGGCCGAGCCGGTGTACCCCCATTTCTCCATCACGGTGTGGGTGCGCTCGGCCGGGATGCCGAGGTCGTCCATCACCAGTGCGATCGACGCCTTGCGGACCTGCGTGAAGATGATGAAATCGATGTCTGTGACCGCAAACCCGCCCTCGGCGGCCAGCTTGCGCACCAGACGCGGCCACCCCTCGTGATTGATCTCCGGGGGGTAGCGTTCGAGCATCAGGACCTTGGTGCGCCCGTTGCGCACGGACTCCTCGGTGGCCGGTTCAGCCGTGCCACCCGAGAAGATGGCCCAGTGCTTGGCGTAGGCGCCATCTGCGATGAAGGCGGCATTCAGGAACCCTGGGTCCGGGGACGCCTCGACCACGGCCGCTCCCGCTCCGTCGCCATAGAAGAACGACATCGGGTCGAGCGGGCTGGCGAGCTTGTGCATGAGGTACACGCCCACGACGAGCACGCGGTTGATCGCCGGGTTGGTGGCGACGAGTCCCGCCGCCGTCGCCACGCCCGTCGGAAACGACGCACACGCACAGCCGATATCAAACGTGCCGGCATTCTTCGCGCCGAGCTTGTGCTGGAGGACGACCGACGTCGCCGGCGTGATGTAGTCGGGCGAATCCGTGCCGACCAGGACCATGTCGATGTCCCCGGGACCACAGCCGGCCCGCGCAATGGCCTGGCGGGCGGCGGGCAGGGCCACGTCTGAGGTGGCCCAATCCTCCGGGGCATGGAAGCGGGTGCAGATGCCGCTGCTCGCTTCCATCTTGTCCACGAACTCCGGCAGGTGGGCGAACCGCCGCCGCAGTTCGTCGTTGGTCACCTCGATCGGCGGGACGAACCGACCGGTCGAGGCGACGCGTGCCCAGCGGGGTGCGGGGGCCATCAGAAGGTCCACCTCACGCCGAGCTGGAGTTCGCGGGGCGGCAGCGTGGCCGAGGTACTGCCCGTAGTGGGGGTTGGCCAAGTAGGCCGCCGACGGATTCGCCAGCGTCGGGCCCGACAGGTACAGGGCGCCGTCGATCGACGCGACGTCGTAGTTCACCGTATTGAACAGGTTGAACACCTCCGCGATCAGCTCGACGTTGTTGCGGGCACCCAACGGCAGCACCTTGGTGAGGCGCACGCTCACCTGGCTGTACGACGGGCCATCCATCGTGAAGCGCCCGACGCCGGCCGGGCGGTCCGAGTTCTTGCCGTCGCCGTTGTAGTCGTAGCCCAGGCGCTGGGTCCAGGGCTGACCCGAGCCGTACTCGATGATCGGCGCCAGGCTGAACCGGTACGGCAGCCGGAGGACGGATGTGATGACCAGGCGGTTGCGCTCATCGCTCCGGCTGCGCCCGGTACTCGGCCGCGAGGTTCGCTGGATCGCTTGGATAGCCGGTCGGGAACTCCGGCGAGAAGTCGTCGCTGACGTTCTTCTTGCTGGCGAGCGTGTAGGCGACGGTGATCAGGTGGCCGCCCTTGATCGTGCCGTTGAGACTGGCGACCCAGGCCACGTACTGCGAGTGGCCGTCGTTGGTGTACATGTTGATCTGGTCGTAGGCCGTGTTCGGCCGGACGCCCTTGTAGGCCGCGTTGCCCGGCCAGTTGGCGTCGGCGAGCACGACCTCGTCGCTTCCCTTCACGTAGACGCCCTCGGTGTCGAAGAAGAGGCCCGTGTTTCCGAGGCGGGTCGTCCAGCCGAGGGTCGCCTGTGTCGAGTGCGGCGCGCGGTAGTCCGGGGCCAGCAGCGCGATGGCGCTCTTCAAGGGGATGCCCGTGGCCGTCGGGTTGGCCGGGTCAAGCGTGAAGTACGGCAGCCCGTAGAGCAGGCCGTTGACCCGCTCCAGAGTGAGGCGTCCGGTCAGCCCGTTCTGCTGGTTCTCGGTGTGGGTGGGGACGAGGAGGAAGCGGCCGGTAAAGATGCCCGCGCCCCCGCGGATCACGTTGCGCCCGCTGCCGTCGACATCCCAGGAGAACCCCAGACGGGGCTGGATGTTGTTGTAGTCCCGCTTGCGGGGCGTGGTGATGCCGGCCAGCGGCTGCGTGAACCCCGGGTTGTTGCCGTTCGTGTCGAGGTCGTACCGCAGGCCGAGGTTCAGCTTCACGTTCGAGCGGACCGCCCAGTCGTCCTCGGCGAACCCGTCGATCCGGTTGGTGGTGATGTTAGAGTCGGCCGACCCGACGCCGTAGACGTAGGCGAGCGGGAGAGCCCGCGTGTCGGTGAGGTAGATCATCAGCCCGTTGGGGTACGAGTTGAAGAGGAACTCGTCCTTCACGAGCTGCCACCCGCCGCCGATCTTGATGTCATGCGCGCCCGTCTTGGTGTCTCGGTGGAGCGTCAGGGTGTCGCGGAGCTCGGCGTAGGTGCCGTCACCGAGCAGGCCGTCGTAGATGCTGCCGCCGGTCTGCAAGGTGTTGCCGCTGGAGAACCACTCGGCCATCTGGCCGGAGGTGTTGCCCGGCTCCACGTACTTCCGGCGGGCCGCCTGGAAGAAGATCTGATTGAGCAGCGTCGGGCCGCCCACCCAGGTGTGCTCCGCGTTGAAGTTGAAGTTGTCACGGTTCAACTGCAGGCCTTGGCTGATGTCCCCGACGCCGCCCACGCGGAAGTTGTCCTGGCGGTACCGCTCGTCCACGAATTTGGCCGCGAGGCGCTGCGTGTTGGAGAGCTGGTCGTCCAGTCGGAAGAAAGCCAGCGTCTGGCGCAGAGGCGACGGGACGTCGGCGGAGAGGCCGGTAAAGGCGCCCTGTGGACGGACCAGGACCACGTCGTTCTCGTCGATCTGCTCGATGGACGCAAAGAAGTGGACCTTGTCCTTGATCACCGCCCCGCCCAGGGTGCCGCCGAACTGCTGCCGCGAGAAGTCAGGCTTGGTCTGCTCGAGTGCTCCCTGCGCCCGGAACGACTTGTCGCGGAAGAACCCGAACGCCCTGCCATCGAGCTGGTTCGTTCCAGAGCGAGTCACGATCGACAGCGCGCCGCCGGCCGACCCGCCGATCTCCGCGTCGAACCGATTCTCAATCACGCGGAACTCGCGGATCGCGTCCTGACTGAAGCGCGTCGTCGCGAGGCCGAGCGCCGGGTCGGTGAAGTCGACGCCATCGACGAGGATGGTCGAGTTGCTGGCGTTGCCGCCGGCCCCGATGACGGGCCCGCCCGTGATGAAGCGGAACGCGCCGCGCTCGCGCTGGACCGTCGGCGCGATGAAGGCCAGGTTTTGGAAGTCGCGGTCCGCGACCGGCAGCGTGTCGATCTGCTCGGGGACGATGTTGGTCGAGGAATCGAGCTTGTGGACGTCAACCACCGGCGCGACGCCCGTGACGGTCACGGTCTCGGTGAGCTTCGCCTGCAGGGTAGCGTTGATCACCAGCGTCTGCCCGACGCGCAGCATGAGGCCTTTCTCAACCAGCGGGCTGAAGCCCTGCAGCTCGAAGGACACGTCGTACTTCCCAGGGGGGAGGGCGCTGATCCGGACGAGACCGCTCGCGCCGGTGACGCTGGTCGTGTCGAAGCCGGTCTCGGGACTCGTCACGCGGACAGCAACTCCCGGCAAGGGCAGGTTGGTGCCGTCCACGACGACCGCTTCGATGGCGGCGCTATTGACCTGGGCGCTGCCGGGCGCCGCGAGGCCGAGAAGACAGAGGCTCAGGGCGACGATGCTCCAAAGGGCGACGTGGTGGCGTCGAGAAGCGACGTCCCGTGGCTTCGGCATGACTCCCTCCCGGGCTGCTGGGGCCCGCTGTGGCGCGTCAACGAGGACCAGAGAAAAGAAACAAACCGAACATTCGCTATGTTTTTGACCGGGACACGATACGCCCCGGCGCCGCCCGCCGTCAAGTCGAGATTGGGGTCGAGATTGGGGGTGTCGGCAGGGGGCGCAGCGGCCTGAGCGGACCGCCCCTCGCCGCCGGGAGCGGGCGAACCGAAGCCAGGCAAACCGACGGTGAGGTCGCGGAGCGCGGCCTCGGTACGCGCGGTTGCGGCCGCTGGCCTTCGCCGAAGGCGAGGGGCACGGCGGCCGCAACACGGCCTAGACGACCACCAGTTCCTCGAATTCGGGGATCTCCTCTTTGATGGCCATCTCGACGCCCATGAACAGGGTCATCTGGGCGCTGGGGCACCCCACGCAGTTGCCCGTGAGACGCACCTTCGCTTTGTTGTCGATTACATCGACGAGTTCAATGTCTCCGCCGTCGCCCTGAATCAGTGGCCGAATTCGTGCGATGACTGCCTGGACGCGCTCACGGGAAATCATGTCGACTCCGGTAGCAGCGGTGTAAACGGAACGCTCGACGCAGCAGTAATAGACGAGTGCGCGTGAGCTTGGCCCCAGGGTCCAGTATAACGCCGGCAGCCGGGACTTGGGGTAAGATACGAGCGACCCATACTCCATGGCCATTGCCCCTTTCACTATAGATTCAGTGGTCGTCGGCCGGAGTGCGCGCATGCGGGCGGTCTTCGATTTCGTCCGCGTGATCGCCGATAGCGAGAGCAGTGTGCTCGTGACCGGCGAAACCGGCACGGGCAAGGAGCTCATCGCGAACCTGATCCACCAGTCGAGTTCGCGACGCCACAAGAGCTTCGTGGCGGTCAGCTGCGCCATCCTGTCCGAAACCCTCATCGAGTCGGAGCTGTTCGGGCACGAACGCGGCGCCTTCACCGGCGCGATCAAGGACCGTCCCGGGCGCTTCGAGCTGGCGCAGGGCGGAACCATCTTCCTCGACGACATCGATGACGTGCCGCTCTCGATGCAGGTCAAGCTCCTGCGGGTGATCCAGACCCGCACGGTTGAACGGTTGGGCGGCACGCGCCAGATTCCCGTCGACGTGCGAATCATCACGGGGAGCAAGCGCGACCTGCGCTCCCTGGTGGCCGAGGGCAAGTTCCGCGACGACCTCTTCTACCGTCTCAACGTCATCCCGGTGAACCTGCCTCCTTTGCGGGAGCGGCGCGAAGACATCCCCATTCTGGTCGACCACTTCGTCAAGCGCTATTTCCGCCAGCGTGGTGATGAGCCCCGGGCGATGTCCCCGGCCGTACTGCAGGCGTTCTTGCGGTACCCTTGGCCCGGCAACGTCCGCGAACTCGAGAATGCCTGCGAGCGCATCGCCCAGACCTGCACGTGCGACACGGTGCGCCTGGGCTGCGTCCCGGTCAGCGTGCTCTTCCACAAGTACACCGAGGATCACGAGCCCATCCTCGAGACTCATGCCCACCCCTCGGCGGTCTCGCTCGATGACCGACTGAAGGACGTGGAGTCCAACTTGATCAGTTGGGCGCTGAAGGTGAGCGGCGGCAACAAATCGAAGGCGGCCGAGCTGCTCAGCATCAAGCGGTCCACATTGGGCGACCGGATCAAGAAACTCGACCTGACCCACCTCGAGACCAGCGACAGCTAACCCGCGGCGGCCCGGGTCGGTGCGGCGCCGATCCGCAGGCCGGAGACCTTCCCTCGACGGCCGATGGACCTCCGTTAAGCCCCGGTGCGGTCCCGCTACTCGCGAGGGCGGCCGTCACGCGCCGGCTTCGACGGCCGGCCCGACGTCGCCGTGCCCCTCGCTGCCAGTCCGCGCCGCGATCTCCGCGGTGTGGAGGGCTCGCAGCGTCGCGTCGAACACCTGGTCCACGGAGATCCGCTGCATACAGACGTTGTCAGGGCACGTGGATAGCCGGTTGTTGAAAGCGGAGACGCACGGGCTGCAGGGGAGACCCGCCCAGAGGACGTGGTTGCGGGGTGTCCGCGCGGCGAACAGCGCCGGGGTTTCTGGGCCGAACAGCGTCACAACGTTCACGGGCGTGAGCGTGGCGAAGTGGGCCGGACCGCTGTCGTTGGTCACCAGGACCCGCGAGACGGAGTAGAGCGCCAGCAACTGTGGGAGAGTGGTTCGTCCCGCCACCGACACGCAGCGGGGCAATCCGACGCTCCGTGCCAGGTCGCCCGCCGTGGCGGCCTCCTCCGGGCTGCCCGTGAAGGCGACGCAGAGGTCGGGCCGCGCGGCCAGAAGACGCTGCGCCAGCTCGACGTAGCGCGTCCCCTCCCATTTCCGCAGCGGCAACAGGTCGCTGCAGTTGGCGTTGAGCAGCACGAGCGGAGGGACGTCCGCCTGGCCGGTGAGCTCGCGAAGGAGGAGCCGCACGGCCGCGACGTCCTCGGGGCTCGGGGCCCGGGTCCCTGCGCTCGGGGCCTTCCCGCGCCACGCCGCTGCCAGCGCGGGCCCCAGCTCGGGAAAGCGGTCCGGCGGGTGGAAGAGCGAGTCGACCAGCAGCGCAAACAGATCGGCGGTGTGCAGGCCCGGATAGGCGAGCCGGTGGGTCATCAGGTCGCCACGCCACGGCCCTTTTCCGGCGAACGCGTGAAGGCCCACCCGCCGCGTCGCGCCGCTGAGGTAGGTCACAATGGCCGAGGAACGGGCGAAGAACTCCATGTCGATCGCCGCATCGACCCGGAGTGCCTGGAAACGCCGCAACAGGGAGAGCGTGGTGCGGACGACCGCGACGAGTGATCGGGCGTCGATCGTCAGGACGTTGCCCCTGGGCACCAGCGCCATGACGTCGACGACGAAACGGTTCTCCAGGAAGGCGACGAAGTAGACGTTCTCCCGGCCGACGCGGTCGATTGCCGCGCGCAGCGCCGCCTCGGCGAGCACCGTCGAGCCCTGCTCGGCCAGCTTCACGAACAGGATGCGCTGCACGGGGGCGGAAGGGGACGACCGCCGGAAGACCCGCCTGTGGAGTGTCAACAGGAAGCAGCCGGGCACGCCAATCCAGCGGTCGACGAACCTCAACGTCGACGTCTTCATCACGCCAATTCTAGCGGCTCTTCCCGTCGCGGCCCAGGAGGCGGGCGGCCGACGGGCGGGCGGGAACGCCCCAGCTGGTCCTCGGCGCTCTCGACCCGGACGGAGACGCGGAGGTCGGGTACCGGGCCGTCACTCGCGCAGCAGGAGGCCTCGAAGGCCGTCGACGAAGAGTCGAGCGCCGCCTTGGTGAGGACCGTACAGCTCGAGGAGCGGCACGGCCACCTGGCGCATGACGTGACCCGCCAGCATCGGGTCGCCCGGCCGCAGGATGCCGGCGTCGTTGGCCTTCTCGAACACTTGCAGCACCGCCCTGAGGAACGAGCGGTGGAGGGCGCCGAGGTCGCCGACGGGCATGTCCTGCGCACGGTAGGCGATCCGCAGGGCGTCGGGGTGGTCGCGCCAGAGTTCCAGGTACAGGGCCAGCAGGCGGTCGATGCCGGTCTTCGCGTCGAGCCGTCCGAGCGCCGACGTCTTGCGGATGGCCAGGCGGAGCACGGGCTCCACGATGGCGCACAGCAGGTCGTCCTTCGTCCGGAAATGGCTGTAGAGCGTGCCCCGAGCAACGTCGGCGGCTTCGGCGATCTCGTCGAGCGTGACGGTGTCCGGGCCGGCGTCGGCGAAACGCCGGCCCGCCACCTCCACGATGCGGTCGCGGGTGGCGGCGCGGCGACGCTCGACGCGCGGGCGCCGGATGGCGGCGCGGAGTTGACTTTCTGAACTCATCGGATCAAAAATGAACTCACGCGTTCAACTTTGAACTCGTGAGTTCTATTATAGCACGCGCGGCCGGACGCACCCGGGAGGTTCTGTGGCGAGCGAGAGACGTCGATGGGCACTCTGGGCGGGTGTCGGGCTCCTGGTGCTCGCCGTGGTGGCCGCCGTCCTCCCGCGCTCGGACCCGGCGGTGGTCGTCGTCCGCGTGTCGCGTGGCTCGTTGGACCAGACGCTGGTCGTGAGCGGCCGGGTCATGCCGCCCGTCCGGGTCACCCTGGGCTCGATGGTCACCGGGACGGTCAGCCAACGCCTGGCCGAGGATGGCCAGCGCGTCCGCAGGGGCGACGTCCTCTTGCGGCTCGACGACGCGGAGGCCCGTGCGGCCGTGGGGCAGGCCCGTGCGGCGGTGAACCAGGCCGCGGTGCGGCTCGAGGAGGTCGGCACCGTCACGCTGCCGCTGATCTCCGAAACCCACGTCCAGGCCCGGCTGAACTACGAGCGCGCCGAACGCGAGCGGCAGCGCATCCAAGCGCTGGCCGACGCGGGCGTCGTGACCCCTTCACAACTGGACGACGCGACCAAGGCCGTGGACGTGTCGCGATCGCTGATGCAGGCCGCCGCCGTGCAGCGGGCCGGCAGCGGGCCAAGGGGCGTGGACGAGCGCGTGGCGCGGGCGACCCTGGATCAGGCGCGCGCCGCGCTGG
Source organism: uncultured Acidobacteriota bacterium (assembly GCA_963701315.1). Classification (GTDB taxonomy): domain Bacteria; phylum Acidobacteriota; class Vicinamibacteria; order Vicinamibacterales; family Fen-181; genus FEN-299. Next base: position 1,235,703 of record OY969603.1, read on the forward strand.
CGGCCGCCGAGACCCGGCTGGGCCAGCTCGTGATCCGGGCGCCGGGTGACGGCGTCGTTATCGCCAGGAAGGTCGAGGCCGGCGACATCGTGCAGCCCGGCGGGGCCCTCCTGGTCGTGGCCATCGACGGCCCGACGTTGCTGCGCATCGACCCGGATGAGAAGAACCTCTCGGCGGTCTGGCTGGGGCAGGCGGCGACCGCGTCGGCAGACGCGTACCCGGCCGTGTCGTTTTCCGCCCTCGTGTCGTTCATCGGCGCCGCGGTCGATCCGCAGCGCGGCACCGTCGAAGTCCGCCTGACCGTGCCTGCGCCGCCGCCGACCCTGCGGCCCGACATGACCGTTTCGGTCGAGTTGCAGGGAAGCCACCGGGCCGACGCGCTGACGGTGCCCTCCGACTGCGTGCGGGATGCGACCGAGCGCCTGCCCTGGGTGCTGAAGGTGGAAGGGGGCCGGGTCGTGCGGCGCTCTGTGCGCACCGGCTTGCGCGGCGACGCCCTGGTGGAGGTGGTGGCCGGGCTGCGCGAGGGGGATCTCGTTATTCCCGCGTGGGCCGGCAACCCCGAACCCGGGTCACGGCGGACCCCGCGAATCGCGGGGAGGTGAACGTGCCGTTCGAGTGGATCATCGCCCTCAGGTACCTCCGCGAGGGTCGCGCGCAGTCGCTGCTGATCCTGGCCGGCGTGGCCGTCGGCGTGGGGGTCATTGTCTTCCTCTCCGCGCTGATCAGCGGCCTGCAGAGCAGCCTGGTTGAGCGCACGCTCGGAACGCAGGCGCATATCGTCCTGAAGCGTCCCGACGACATGCCGCGATCCGTGATGGACCGCCCGGCGCGCGTCGACCGGCTGACCCACGTGGAACGGCCGGCGCAGCGGCTGCGCTCGATCCTCCAGTGGCAGCAGATGCTCGCTGACATCGACCAGGTGCCGGGCGTGGTGGCCGTCACGCCGACCGTCACCGGGACGGCGCTGGCCCGGCAGGGCACCGCCAACCGGGCCATCCTCCTGCGGGGCATCGACCCGGACTCGTTTCGCCGCATCATCGACATCCCCTCGAAAATGAAGGCCGGCCGCTTCGGGGTCACCGGCACCGACGCGGTGATCGGGCGCGATCTGGCCGCCGCGCTGGGGCTTGCCGTCGGCGACAAGGTCCGCCTCGCCTCAGCCGACGACAGTGCCGACGTCTTCACGGTGCGGGGCATCTTCGACATCGGCAACAAGGACGCGAACGAGCGCTGGGTGTTCATCTCCCTGCGCGCCGCCCAGAGCCTGCTCGACCTGCAGGGAGGGGTCTCGACGATCGAGGTGAGGGTGGAGGACATCTTCACGGCGGAATCCGTCGCCGTGGCGCTCTCGGCGCGGACCGGGCTGGACGCGGACAGCTGGATGAAGAGCAACACGCAACTGCTGGTGGGCCTGCGCTCCCAGAGCAGTTCGAGCTACATGATTCAAGTGTTCGTCATTATCGCCGTCGCGCTTGGGATCGCCAGCGTGTTGGTGGTGTCGGTCGTGCAGAAGTCGCGCGAGATCGGCATCCTCAAGGCCATCGGCACGCCCACGCGACGGATCATCCGCGTCTTCCTGATCGAAGGGGCCCTGGTCGGCCTGGTCGGCTCGGTGATCGGCGTGGCGCTCGGCGCGGGCTTGGCCCTGTTCTTTACGACCTTGGCGACCAACCCTGACGGGTCGCCGACGTTTCCCGTGGACCTGAGTGTCGCGCTGTTCCTGCGGGCTTCGATCATCGCCACCGTGACCGGGATCGTGGCCGCCGCGGCGCCCGCGCACCGGGCGGCCTTGCTCGATCCGGTCCAGGCGATCCGCTATGGCTGAGCCGCTGCTGCGTCTCGACGAGGTCGCCAAGGACTACGGCGAGCGGGTTGTGACCCGGGTGCTGCACGGCATCACATTCACGCTCGAGGCCGGCGAGTTCACCGCGCTCATCGGACCGTCGGGATCCGGCAAGAGTACGTTGCTGCACCTGCTCGGCTTGCTGGACCGCCCGACCAGCGGCCGCATCTACCTCCAGGGATGCGACACGGGTGCACTCGGATCCCGCGCTCTCGGTCGGCTCCGCGGACGGACCATCGGGTTCGTGTTCCAGTTCCACCACCTACTGCCGGCCTTCTCGGCGCTCGAGAACGTGATGATGCCCCGGTTGGCCGACCGCGGCCGTGCCGACGCCAGCATGCGGGACGGCGCGGCCGGGCTGCTGCGGCGGGTCGGCCTTGAAGATCGCGCGCACAGCCGGGTCACCGACCTGTCCGGCGGCCAGCAGCAACGCGTCGCGGTGGCCCGCGCACTGGCGATGAACCCCTCGCTCGTCCTCGCCGACGAACCCACCGGCAACCTCGACACCCAGAACGGCGAGCAGGTCTTCTCGCTGCTGCGCCAGTTCAATGCCGAGCAGCAGACCGCGTTCCTGATCGTCACGCATGATCCGCGCCTCGCGGCCCGCTGTGACCGGGTGCTCGAACTGGTCGATGGCCGAATCGTGTCGGACGGTAGGTCGCGATCCTGATCGGAGCCGGATCGGGCGTGCAGCTCAGCGGTGACGAGAGATCGGCGGATCACCCGGGCCTCTCGCCGGGAATCCGCGAGCTCAGCCGCAAGATCCGACGGAAATCGAAGAAAAACTGGGATTCTCTGCCGCGAAGATCTGGCACCACGGTTGCTCAGAGCCTCTACCGTGCGATTGCAGACTGCCGAAGCCCCGTCTCAGCAAACGCCCTCGACGATGCAAGTTCGCGTGGTCGGACCCGAGACGGCCGGACTGACCGCGACCGATTTCCGCCGCCTGTTTCGTGGGAGGCGCCTGACCCCAGCCCGGCGCGAGCGCCTGGCCAACAGTGGGCGAGTGGTGGCGGTCTGCGGGAGCCGGCTGGTCGGCGTCGCGGCCTACGAGCGGATCGACGGCGAACTCCGCGTGCACGAGTTCGGCGTGGATGCCTCCCCCGTGTGCACGCTGGATCAGATTGCGACCACCCTGCTGGATGCGCTCGAGATTGCGTGTCTGGCGGGAGGGGGACGGCGACTGGTCCTGCTGCCGCGCGCCGCGATCGTCACCGATCTGCTGCGGTCACGCGGGTTTGTCACCATCGCAGAAGGCTGCGCCGGCAGCTGGTTTGAGAAGGTCTTCCCCGCCTAGGTCCCCCCCCGAGTTCTGACGGGCTAGCGTGCGACGGCGTCCTGCACGAAGGCTGGGCCGTAGGCCTCAGCGCTCAGACCCGCGGCCCGCGCACGCCTGGCGATTTCCTCGAGCCGGGCGTGCGGAACGGCCTGCAAGTACGGCCACGCGGGTGCGCGGTCGATCGAGTACACCTGCACCGCGGTCGGGTGGACGGTGAGCAGGGCGCTGATCCACGTGGCCACCGCGATGTCGCCGGCATTGTCGATGCGCCCGAGGCGGTCGCGGACGAACATCGCTTGGATCACGAGGTCCTTGAGGTGGCGGAGACCGGCGAGGATGGTGTCCACGCTTAGGGTGGTGCCGTTGACGCGGCGCAGGATCGTCGCATCGCCCGCATCGAGTTTCATGTAGCGCTCGTCGAGCGTGTTGAGCGCGTCGGCAATCCTGGAGACCTCGAGCGTCGTCGAGTTGGACAGCACCGCGAGCGGCAAACTCGGCGCCTGCGCGTCGCGGACCGCTCGGATCGCCTCCACGACGCTCGGAAAGTCCGGGTGGAGCGTCGGTTCGCCGTTGCCGGCCAGCGTGAGCCGGTCAATCGGTTCGTGCGCGGCGACGGCCCGCTGCAGTCGGAGCGCCACGGCCCGCGCGACCGAGGCAGCCGAGGGCCAGGTTTCGGCGGACGCCTGGCCCTCCTGGGCCGGAGACTTCGTCCATCCGTACTGGCAGTACGTGCAGTTGAACGAGCACGCCTTGGCGTGCCGCGGCAGGATGTTGACACCGAGCGAACGGCCGAGCCGCCGGGACCGTACCGGACCGTAGACGAGACCTTCCTGAAGCGGCAGCATCGTGGGACCCTGCCCAGGCGACGGAGTTTCGGAATGCCGTCAGCCGACTGTCGGGAATCCGCTAAAGCGTGCGCGTAATCCGCACACGGCGCGGTTTCAGACGCTGTTTCGACAGGGCTCGCAAGTTCGAGGCCACCTGCGCCGTGCGCGGTCCGGCTCGACCGGCCGAACGCTTGGGCCGACGGGCCGCGCTTGATTTTTCGTCGGCTGGCCCTACAATCATCGGGCGACCGACCTGTCCCCGCCTACCGCGTTCCGCCGGACAACGAAAGGGCGCGTTCGCCACTCAGGAGTCCTCGTGCCACGTCCATTCCTCTCGGGCCTTCGCGGTCGCCTGCTGGCGCTGGTGGTCTTGGCGGTGCTCCCGGCCTTCGCCCTCACGATCTACACCGGATGGGACGACCGCCGGCAACAACGCGCGGCGGTCGCGGGAGAGACGGTGTCGCTGGCACGCATTGTGGCCAGCGACCAGGAGCGGCTCCTCGACAGTACCCGCCAGATCCTGGCCGACCTCGCGCAGATCCCGGAAGTACGGGTGGGGGACACCCGCCGGTGCAACACCTTCTTCTCGCTCCTGATGAAGCAGTACCCCGGGTACGCCAGCTTCCTGGTCCTCGACCCGGCCGGGAACGTGCTCGCGAGCTTTCCGGCGGCCGAGCGGCCGATCAACCTCTCGGGTCGATCCTGGTTTCAGCGCGTGCTGTCCAGCCGGGACTTCGCCGTGGGGGAGTACCAGCTCGGCCAGCTGACCGGCAAGGCGATCGTGGTTGCCGCCTGGCCCGCTCTCGACGACGCCGGGCGCGTGCTGTCGGTACTGTGTGCCGCGCTCGACGTGTCATGGCTGAACCACATCGTGGCCACGGCGCAGTTGCCCAAGGACGCCCAGCTGGTGCTCGTCGATCGGCGCGGTACGGTCGTGGCGCGGTATCCAGACGCGGCCGGCCTGGTGGGCCGTGGGCTCGGCGACCGCGACCTGGCGGCGCAGATGACCGCCCGCGAGGAGGGCGTCGTGGAGTTCTCCGGCGAGGACGGCGTCACCCGCGTCTTCGCCTTCACGGGCGTGCGCCTCCGTGTCGACAGCGGGCTCCGCCTCGCCATCGGGATTCCATCCGACGTCGCCTTCGGTGGCGTGCAGCGCCAGCAGCGGCGCCATCTGCTGGCGCTCTTGATGGTGATGACCCTCACGTTGGCAGCAGCCTGGTTCGGGGCCGAGCGGTTCGTCCTGCGAAGGGTCTGGTCCCTGCTCGACGCCACGAAGCAGCTAGCGGCTGGCGAACCCGTGGCGCGCACCGGCTCGCCGTACGGCCGCGACGAGCTGAGCGACTTGGCGCGCGCCTTCGACGAGATGGCGAGCGCCCTGCAGGTGCGGCAGTCGGAACGCGACCGCGCCGCACGCGCGCTCCGCGAGAGCGAGGAGTGGTTCCGGGCCTTCATGGACAACAGCCCGGCGATTGCGTATGTCAAGGACGGCACCGACCGACTGGTCTACGCCAACGCGACCCTCGAACGCTACTTCGGCCTGGCCGCCGGTGCGTGGCGCGACGGCAGCGACACGCAGTTCTGGTCCGGCGACGTGGCCGAGCGCTTCCGCGCCCTCGACGCCGAGGTCGCGCGGGCTTCGGAGCCCCGGCAGAACGTCGGCACCGTCGTGCTCCGGGACGGACGCCAGCGCTACTGGCTGACCTTGAAATTCCCGCTGGCCGACGCACGAGGCTCGGCCCTGGTCGCGACGACGGCCTTCGACCTGACCGAATGGCGGCAGGCGCAGGAAGGCCTCGCCCGGTCCGAACGCCGCTACACCGAGCTGGTCGACCAGGCGCCCGACGGGATCGTGATTACCGACGCGACGTTTTGCCTGGTTGCGGCCAATGCCGCGGCCTGCCGGATGGGCGGATACACACGGGAGGAACTGCTGCATCGACCCGTCGAGCAGTTTCTGATGCCGGAGGACGTCACGGCGAACCCGCTCCGGCTCGAGGAGGTGAAGGCCGGTCGGGAAGTCGTCACCGAGCGGTGGCTGCGGCGCAAGGATGGGACGGTGTTCCTGGCGGAGATTCGCACTCAGCCGCTCGAGTCGGGCGGCCTCCAGGCCTTTGTCAGAGATGTCACCGGACGGCACGCCGCCGAACGGGCGTTGCGCGAAAGCGAGGAGCGATTCCGGCGACTCTATCAGTTCCTCCCGCTCGCGTACCAGTCCCTGAGCGGTGACGGCACGATCGTCATGGTCAATGACGCGTGGCTGGTGCTGACCGGCCTCACGCGGGCCGAGGCGATCGGCCGCCGGTTCATGGATCTGCTCCGACCGGAGGATGCCGAGCGCTGCGGGCAGGCCCTCCTCGAGGCCGGTGGGGACGTGCGCGACACCGACCTGGTGATCCTCCGGAGGGACGGCACGCAGGTCGTCGTGACCATGGACCTGCGGCGCGGGACCGACGAGCACGGACGTACCCGGATCCACTGCGCCCTCCACGACGTGACGGCGGCCCGGTTGGCGGCCGCTCGCATCCGGGAGAGCGAGGAGCGCTACCGCACGCTGTTTGCCGAGAGTCCCATCGCCCTCTGGGAACAGGATTTCTCCGGCATCCGGCGGCACATCGACCGGCTGCGGACGCTCGGCGTCACCGACCTGGACGAGCACTTCGTGGGCAACCCCGACGAGCTGGCGGACTGCGTGGAAGCCGTGCGCGTGGTCGACGTCAACCGTGCAACGCTGGCGCTCTACGGGGCTGAGAGTCGGTCGCAGCTGCTGGCCGGCCTCGACCGCATCTTCGGCCGCGATGGGCACGACGCGTTCAGGCAGTCGATCGTGGCGCTGGCCCATGGACGGCGGTCCTGGGACAGCGAGGTGCTGCACCGGAGCCTGAACGGCGACCCCATCCGGCTCGCCCTGCGGTGGTCGGTGGCGCCCGGCGCCGAACAGACCTGGGCCCGCATCCTGGTCTCGGCCGTAGACATCACCCGCCGTACGGCGGTCGAAGACGCGCTGCGGGAGTCCGAAGCACGGTTCGAGCAGGTCTTCCGCGTGGCACCGGACATCATGGGGGTCAGCCGGCGGTCCGACGGCATGTACCTCGACGTCAACGATGCTTTCCTCCGGGATCTGGGCTTCCGGCGTGACGAGGTGATTGGCCGGACCTCCGACGAGCTCGGCCTCTGGACGCGCGCCCAACGCGGCGACCTGCTCTCGCGCTTGGGCGACGGGCCATTCCTGCACGGTTTCGAAGCGCGGATCCGGCGCAAGGGCGGCGGATTCGTCGAAGGGCTGCTCTCGGTGGCGTCCATCCGGATGTGGGGCGAGGACTGCCTGCTCGTGCAGGTGGCCGACATGACGCCCCGTCGGAGCGCCGAAGAGGCCAGCCGCGAGAGCGAGCGGATGCTCACCACGCTCATGAGCAACCTGCCGGGGATGGCCTACCAGTGCTGCCTGGATCCCGAATGGACGATGCTCTTCGTCAGCGATGGCTGTCGCGAGCTGACCGGCTACCTGCCGGCGGAGATCGTCGGCAACCGACGGGTATCCTATGGGAGCCTGATTCACGAGGAGGACCGCGAAGCCGTCAACACCGAGGTCCGCCAGGCCGTCGAGGAACGACGGGCGTTTCGGGTCACGTACCGTCTCCGACACGCGAGCGGCCAGATTCGGTGGGTCTGGGAGCAGGGACGACCGGTTGGGTCGAGCGCCGACCAGCCCGTGACGCTCGAGGGATTCGTCGCCGACATCACCGACCGCCTGCGGGCCGAGCAGGAACTGGAGCGGAGCGCCGAGCAGTTGCGCCAGGCGCAGAAGATGGAGGCTGTCGGCCGTTTGGCGGGGGGGATCGCCCACGATTTCAACAACCTGCTGACCGCGATCCTCGGCTACTCGGACATCGTGCTCCATCGCCTGCCGCCGGGTGACCCGCTGGTCGAGAAGGTGGAGGAGATCCGTCGGGCGGGCGAACGGGCCGCCAATCTGACGCGCAAGCTGCTGGCGTTCAGCCGCAAGCAGGTGCTCGCCCCGCGCGTGGTCACGCTCGACGCGTTGCTCGAGGACATGGCGCCACTGCTCCGTCGGCTGATCGGCGAGGACATTGAGCTGCGGCTGGTCACGCGGGGCGCCGGGAACGTGAAGGCCGACCCCTCGCAACTCGAACAGGTCGTCATGAACCTCGTCGTGAACGCCCGTGACGCGATGCCGCGGGGTGGGCGGTTGCTGATCGAGTCGGTGCCGATCGATCTGGCGGACCCCGCGTCGTCCGGTTGGCCCAACCTGCCGCCCGGTCCCTATGCCATCGTCACGATCTCGGACACCGGCGTCGGGATGGACGACTCCACGCGGTCGCGGCTGTTCGAGCCGTTCTTCACGACGAAGGCCCAGGGGCATGGCACCGGCCTCGGGCTGTCGACGGTCTACGGCATCGTGCAGCAGAGCGGCGGCGCGGTGTCGGTGGATTCGACGCCGGGGTCCGGCACTACCTTCCACATCGTCCTGCCGACCGTGCGGGAGGAGACGCTGGACCAGGCCGACGGGTCCCGGCCGATCGAGGCGGCCACGGGTCACGAGACGATTCTCGTGGCCGAAGACGAGGAGTCGGTCCGACGCCTGCTCCGCACCATCCTGGAACGCCTGGGCTACAGGGTCCTGGAGGCGCCTGACGGCGATGAGGCGTGGTCGGTATGGCAGCGGGAGCAGGGCCGAATCGATCTGCTCATTACCGACATCGTCATGCCGCGCGTGGACGGGCCGGCCCTGGTACGGCTCGTCCGCGACAGCCGGCCGGACGCCAAGGTCATCTATGTGTCCGGCTACACCGACGAGGCGATCGTGCGGCGCGTCGAGTGGGAGCCGGGCACACCCTTCCTCCAGAAGCCCTTCACGTCGCTCGCCCTAGCGCGCACGGTGCGCGCCGTGCTCGACGACGGGGTCTCGCCTGACGAGTCGGCTGACGCCGCACACCCGCCGTCGGCCTGAGAGCGGCGGTCGGCGCCAGCCGGCTTGACGACTGGCTCGGCCCGTCGCGACGCGAGGGGCGGGCGAGACGGCCTCTGCCTCGCACCGGGCAGGGTCGATGCGCTAGACTGTCGGCGAGGCCGATCACTGGGCGGCCCGTCGAGGCACTGGTGACCACCGGTCCGGAGTCTTCCATGGCCCTGAATGCGTGCGAACTGGAGATCGATCTGTTCTGCTGCGGGTTGCGCGTCCCCGAGACTGTTCCGCTCGAGGACGCGCGGGGCATCTCACGAACGCGCGCGGGTCTGGGCTCCGGGTTGGAAGTCGTGCTTCCGGGCGACTCGTGGCTCAAACGCCGGATTTGGGTCAACGTTCCCGTGGAGGAGCCGTTTGCGCGGAAGTCGCCCTACGTGCTCGAGGGGACGCCGGCCGAAGGCTACCGCGTGCGGGACGAGCGGACGCAGACCGTCTACCGCATCGAGATCCCGCTGGAGCCGGCGTGGTACGCGCGTCAGACGACGCGTGGCATCCCGATGAACCGGATCGGCGTGTTGCAGGGCACCTACCTGGGCATCTACGTCAACATGGTCTGCACGTTCTGGAACTACAATCCGCCGCTCAACTGTCGGTTCTGCACGACGGGGACCAATGTCGGCGAGCACGAAGTGGTGGACAAGGCTGTGTCCGATGTCGTCGAGGTCGCCCGCGCCGCCCGAGAGGAATCCGGTGTCACGTTCGTCCACCTGAACGCCGGCTTCCAGGGCAACCGCGGGGTGCAGTTCGCCGAGCCCTACATTAGCGCCCTCAAAGAGGAGGTCGGGACGCTGGTCGGCGCGCAGCTGGCGCCCGAGAAGGACTTCTCGCGCTACGACCGATTGATCGACCTGGGTGTGGACCACGTCTCGTTCTGCGTCGAGTTCCTCGATCCGGCCTGGTTCGCCCGACTGTGTCCGGGAAAGGAACGGGTGCTCGGTCAGCAGCTGTTCCTCGATTCGATCGAGTACTGCGCCAAGCGCATGCCGAAAGGCGCCGTTTCGGGCGAAATCATCGCGGGCGTCGAGCCGCTCGAGGCCACCCTCCGCGGCATCGACTGGATTGCCGACCACGGCGCGTTTCCGACCGTGTGCATCTTCAGGCCCACCGTCGGGGCCGCCATGCAGGACTGGCCGTCGCCGAAGTACGACGACATGCGCGTCGTCATGCAGCACATGTACGCGGCCTGCCGACGGAATTGGATCCCGATCGGAGCCGCCCCGAACATCGAGGTGAGCATCGTCGTCAACCCGGACGACGCCGCGCTGCTCGCGCCCCGGTCGGCGAGCTTCTATGCCTACGAGGCCTACCGCCGCGTCGCACGGCTGGCGGCGCGCCCGGTGTTTGCCCGTCGAATGCGCCGGCAGGCGCGACGAAAACCCGGCGCGGACGGCGAGATCCCGCCAACGTCGCCTGCCGCCCCACGGCAGGACGGCGCTGCTTTGCGTTGATTCCGCGGCCTTGCGGGGGTGGGCGTCCCATGGCACCGCCCTTGCACTCCCAGTGGTCGTTGGTCGGTGCTCGCCGCTTCAGGTTGCTCGCATGCGGATGGGGGCCCGCAGGTGCGTAATCGGGGCGGCGAGGCCGGCTTCATCCCGCCCGCCTGCTCCCGTTTCTCCACCGCGCTATGATCGACCGAGAGAAGGTGCTTGCCGTCCTCCGGAAACGGTTCCCCGGCTCGACACCTGATCAGGTTGCGGCGGCCGCCAATGCCATCGTCGGGCTCGACGACGAATGGGAGGACGTGACGGGCCACGAGGCCGAGTTCGGATACCACTTTTCGGTGCAGTGCCGCGAAATCTGTTACTTGGCGGAGCAGACCGAGATCGGCATCCAGTTTCGCATCTTCCGGCGTCGGCCGGCTGTCCTGGCCTAGGCATTGAGGCCGGCCGGTCGCATCTTCCCTTTTCCCGCGCGTCGGACTATACTGGCCCGTCTCCTTTCCAGACCGGTCCCACGCAGTAACATCCCGTGAGACTGAGCGTTACGGTCAACCCCCAGGCCTAGCGCCATGCCGGCTTCCCGGCACTACGACTGGAGGGGTGCCGCCCCCCCGCCAGCGGGGCCGTGCGGTTGGGTGTTTTTCGGAAGAGATTTGGTTCTTGGAATGCTGGCACTTGGTTTGCGATCGGATCCAGTCAGACGGGTGCCAGTGCGAGTACCCGTCAGAGCTTGCTCGCAGCGATGCGAGGATCTGTGCCCGGTGAGGTCGCGCGAATGTATCCACTATAGACCTTCCGCGGCCGGTCAGCCCATGAAACGGCCGGTCGTGTCGAGCTGCATTACTTCATCCTACCAGACCCTTTAACCACAGGGCGACCGCACCGGGCATCAGATTTGAGGGCATCGAGGGGCGCGGCCAGGACGGCCGCGTCCGATGGTCGGTCGGGCCTCTCCCGCGCTCTCGGGCGTCCGGTCAAGAGTCCGACCCGTCGTTGCATCGCATTCCAGCTGCGTTTACAATGACGGGCACTCATGTCACAGCCTCGGAGCGGGTCGCGGAGCGCGGCCCCGCGCCAGCGTGCGACGCCCGCTGTCCCCATGACCTTGACCCGCGCTGTGTCGATCCTGACGTTCGGGCTGTGCTGCCTGGCGCCATCGGTGGTGCTGGCCGGCAGATCGGCAGCCGCCTCGCCGGTCAAGCCGCCGGCCGTCGAGGACTGTCTGGCGTGCCACGGGGACCCGTCCGCGACGGGGGCGGGCGGGCAATCGGTCGCCGTCGCCCCAGACAAGTTCGCCGGCTCCGTGCACGGGCAGGCGGGGCTCGCCTGCGTCGACTGTCACGTGGACTTGGCCGCGGCCACGGAGTTCCCGCACGCCGCAAGGCTCACACCCGTCCTCTGCGCGACGTGCCACGCGGAACCGGCCAAGCAGTACGGCGCCAGCGTCCATGCCGAAGCGCGCCGGGCCTCGGCCGAGAGTGTCGCCGCCACCTGCACGGATTGCCACGGCACGCACGAGATCCGGCACACGTCGGATCCGGAATCGCCCACCTACCACCTGAATCTGCCCGCCACGTGCGGTCGCTGCCACGGCAACCCGGACATCATCCGTCGCGGTCGGATCGCGATCGGCAACGTGTTCGCCCAGTTCCAGGACAGCATCCACGGCCAGGCCCTGAGCAAGAGCGGCCTCATCCTGGCACCCAGTTGTGTCGACTGTCACGCGGCGCACGACGTCAGGCGGAAGACCGACCCGGTGAGCAAGGTCTACCGGCCCACCATCCCAGCGACGTGCGGGAAGTGCCATGAGGGCGTCCAGCGGCTGTTCCAGGTCAGCGTGCACGGGCAAGCGCTGGCGAAGGGGAACCCGCTGGCGCCGGTCTGCGTCAGCTGCCACACGGCCCACCAGATCCAGCGCGCCGAGGGCGCCGCGTGGAAACAGCAGGTGCTGCGCGAGTGCGGTACCTGCCATGCCGAGTCCATCCGGACGTATCGCGACACCTTCCATGGCCAGGAGACCCGCCTCGGCTTCATGCGCGTCGCCGCCTGCGCGGATTGCCACGGGGCGCACGACATCTTCCCGCGGCACGATCCGCGCTCGACGGTTTCGGCCGCCCGAATCGTGGCGACCTGCCGGAAGTGTCACGCCTCAGCGACCGAGAACTTCGCGCGGTACCGATCCGCACGCCGACCGGAACAACCGCGGACGGAACCCGCTGTTGTTCTGGGCGGCGAGATTCATGGAAGCGCTGCTCATCGGCGTCTTTGCGTTCTTCGGGCTCCACACCGCGCTGTGGACGTCGCGGGCCGTCGGGCCGGGCCGGAAGGCGGCGCCGCCCGGTCCCGCGCCGAGCAAGGCGAGGAGGAGCCGATGAACGACCGCCACGCCGAGGCCGGCGAGCCCGTGCACTACCAGCGTTTCAACCGCTACAACCGGATCCTGCACGGCCTGCTGATGGTCAGTTTCCTGGGGCTGGCCTTCACCGGCATGCCGCTGTTGTTCAGCGACGCGCCCTGGGCCCTCTTCCTCGCGGGATTGTTCGGCGGCGGCCGGGCGGCCGGGATCCTCCACCGGGTCTTCGCCTCGCTGCTCATCACGTGTTTCTGCCTCCACGTGTTCCGGCTGCTGCACCGGCTCTTCGTCGGGAAAGAGCTCGACGTGCTCTGGGGGCCCGCGTCGATGACCCCACAGCCGCGCGACGTGGTCGAGCTCGTGGCCCACCTGCGCTGGTTCCTGCACCTGGGACCCCGGCCGACGTTCGACCACTTCACCTACTGGGAGAAGTTCGACTACTGGGCGGTGTTCTGGGGCATGGGCGTGATCGGTGGATCCGGACTGGTGCTCTGGTTCCCGGAGTTCTTTTCCCACGTGCTGCCGGGATCGTGGTTCAACGTGGCGCTGCTCGTGCACGGCGAGGAGGGGCTGCTGGCGGTCGGCTTCATCTTCACGATCCACTTCTTCAACAGCCACCTGCGGCCTGAGAAGTTCCCGATGGACCCGGTCATCTTCACCGGACGGGTGACGGCCGAGGAACTGGGCACGGAGCGGCCGGCCGAGTATGCGCGGCTGCGCCAGGAAGGGCGGCTCGAGGACCTCCAGGTTTCCCGGGCACCCGACTGGGTACGTCCCCTGGCGCGCGTGGTGGCCGGCGTGGCGGTCACCCTCGGACTGATCATGGTGGGGTTGATTCTCTACGCGGTGCTCTTCGCGCGGCTGTAGGCCGGAACCGACGCCGTGCCCGCCTGGTGATCACCGCCCGGGCGGGTGTCCGCGCGGCGAGCGCACGAAAGGACGCCATGGCGACGGAGTCGAAATTCCGCTTCGTGCGAAACCCGATTACGCTGTTCGGCATCTGGCTGACCTCGGTCAGCGCGGTGTTGTTCCTCGTCGTGTTCCTGCTCGACGTGCTCGGCTTCTACACCAACCCCTACCTCGGCATCGTCTTCTACCTCATGCTGCCCGGGCTGTTCGTGTGCGGTCTGGCGGTGATGCCGATCGGCGTCTACATCGCGCGCCGCCGGGAGGGCCAGGGGCGCCCCTTGGGCGAGTGGGTCTGGCCGGTCGTCGACCTGAACCGGCCTGCGCACCGACACGTCGCCGTGTTCATCCTCGCGGCCACCCTGGTCAACATCGTCGTGATCTCGCTGGCCGGCTATCGGGGCATCGAGTACATGGACTCGGTGGAGTTCTGCGGGCAGGTCTGCCACTCCGTGATGCGGCCCGAGTTCACCGCCTACCAGCACGGCCCGCACGCCCGCGTCGAGTGCGTCCAGTGCCACATCGGGCCGGGCGCCAACTGGTTCGTCCGGTCGAAGCTGTCGGGGACGCGGCAGCTCTTCGCGGTGACCTTCAAGACCTATCCGACGCCGATCCCGTCGCCGGTCGTGAACCTGCGACCCGCGCGCGAGACGTGCGAACAGTGCCACTGGCCCGAGAAGTTCACGGGCGATCGGATCCAGACCGTCCACGAGTACGCCGACGACGAGGCGAACAGCGAAACGACGACCACCGTGCAACTGCACGTGGGGAGCGGCAGCGAGAGCCTCGGCGCGCAGGGCATCCACTGGCACATGGCGCCCTCGACCCGCGTTCTCTACAAGGCGACCGACGCCAAGCGCCAGAGCATCGTCTGGGTCCGGGTGGATGATCGAACCGGCACTCGAGAGTTCCGGGCCGACGGAGTGACCGACAGCCAATTAGCGAAGATCGCCGCGCGGCGGATGGACTGCATGGACTGCCACAACCGGCCGAGCCACCGGTTCGACACCACTCCCGAACGGGCCGTGGACGAGGCCATCGCCAACGGCCAGATTCCCCGCACGCTGCCGTTCGTGCGGCGCGAGTCGGTGGCCGCGCTCAAGGTCAGCTATCCGTCCCAGGCGGCGGCGGTCGCCGCGATTGCCAGGCGGCTGGACGATTTCTACCAGCGCCAGCCGGCGGGAGATGCGTTGGCCGGACACCCGCAGATCGGGCGCGTGGTCGCCATCGTGCAGGACATCTACCGTCGGAACGTCTTCCCGGCGATGAAGGTCACCTGGGGCACGTACCCGAACAATCTCGGCCACGTCGACTTCCCCGGCTGCTTCCGCTGCCACGACGATGCCCATAGGACGGGCGACGGACGGCTGATCAAGCAGGACTGCGACCTGTGTCACAAGATGGAATAGGGCGGCGGTCCCAAGGCCTTCTGGCGGCCAGTCCCTCTGGCTCGGCCGCACAACTCTCGGCGCATTGCTCCGACATATTGGATTTCCGTGTGTGCCGACGTTGCCGGGAATCCGATAGCGTCTCCGGATACTGCCGGCCAACCGCCAGGGCTGCGTAAAAACGCAACGATCACTGGTGGAGCGATTCTATCCACAAGTCCAAGTAGGTGACGAATTTATCGGCATCGTCTTCTTGGCGGGTTGACCGGCACCGGCATTGCAACGGCGCGGGCGGGCATTTTCGGTGGATTGCGGAGGGTCGCGAACGGGTTCCGGCCGGGAGGTATTTCCGCACGGACGCAGTCCGACCCAGTTACACCGGTAGGTGCAGATCGATCGAAGGAGCACGCCATGCATTCATCTTGGAAGACCCTGGTCCGTGGGGGCCTCGTCGCCGTTCTGGCGCTCGCGTGGCTCGCTACGGCGGGGCCGGCGCTGGCCGCGACGCCGGGCCAGGAGGCGGTCAAAGCGCCGCCCGTCCAGGCTCCTCATGGGGCGTACGCGGGCACGGCGACGTGCCTCAGCTGCCACGAGGATCGGGGCGCGGCCCTCAAGCAGGGGCCGCATTCACACGCGTTCAGGGCAGGGACGCCGGTCGCCCCGTTCGGGTGCCAGAAGTGCCACGGCGACACGAAGGCGGCGCTGGGCTGCGAGGCGTGTCATGGCCCTGGCAAGGCCCATGCGGACGCGGGCGGCGACAAGACCAAGATCCGGCGCTTTGCCTCGCTGTCGCCGAAGGATGCGAGCGCCGTGTGCTCGAGCTGCCACTTCCGGACCGAGCACGCGTTCTGGGCCGGCAGCCAGCACGATCAGCGCAACGTCGGGTGCACGACCTGCCACTCGATCCACGCCGCCAAGGGCGACAAGCAGTTGCGGGCGGCCAGCGAGAGCGAGCTGTGCGAGACCTGCCACCGGACGATCGTCAACAAGCAGCTCAAGTACAACCACATGCCGGTGCGCGAGGGCAAGCTGACCTGCTCGTCCTGCCACAACGTGCACGGCTCCGCGAACGTGAGGCTGCTCCGGGTCGGCGGGACCATCCCCGAGTCCTGCGTGTCCTGCCACGCGGAGAAGCGCGGGCCGACGCTGTGGGAGCATCCGCCCGTGGTCGAGAACTGTGCGACCTGCCACGATCCGCACGGTTCGAACAACGACCGAATGCTCGTGGCGAAGCTGCCGTTCCTCTGCCAGCGCTGCCATGTGTCCTCTCGGCATCCTCCAACGGTGTACGAGGGCTACCTGCTGAACAACTCGACTAACGGCAACAAGATCTACGGCCAGTCGTGCACGTTCTGCCATACGCAGGTGCATGGTTCAAACGCCCCGTCGGGCAAGGCTTTCCTGCGCTAGGTGAGGAGGATTCAGATGCGCAACAGACTGATTACTGGCACTGCGGCGCTCCTGCTCGCCTCCGCGCTCGTGGCGTGGGCGCAAGACGGCCCGCAGGACAAAACGGCGGGTTCGACCACCGGGTCCATCGACGTCGGCGGGCGTGGCACCTCGACGTCGGGCGACGAGGCGCGCTACGAGCGATACCGTGACCTGAGGAACGGGGCCAACGTCAACCTGCTCTTCAGCAAGGAGACGGACAGCTGGACCTTCGACGTGAAGGCCCAGAACATCGGCTACCGCGACGGCCGGTACGTGGCGAAGTTCAACAGCCGCCGGATCAAGTTCACGGTGCTCTTCGACGAGACGCCGCTCAACTACAGCTACGACACGAGCACGCCGTACAACTGCACGGCGGGCAGCTGCACGCTCGATGCCACGCTGCGCGCCGCCGTGCAAGCCAAGACGGCCATCGGCGTGCCGCAGACGGTGGCCCAGCTCAGCCCCGGCTCCATCTTCAACTCCATCGCCAATCCGTTCGACCTGCAGTCGCGCCGCGACACGTTCACGGCAAACGCGCGGATCTCGGCGACCGACAACCTCGACTTCCTCTTCGGCGTCAACACCTACAAGCGCTCCGGCAACATGCCGCAGGGCGCAGGGTTCGCCTTCAACGTGGCCACGGAGCTGCCGGTCGTCGTCGACAACCGGGAGACCGAGGTGTCGGTCGGGGTCGAGTGGGCGAGCCACCAGGGCATGTTCCACCTGGGCTACGAACACTCGAAGTTCGACCAGAACATCCCGTCTCTCACGTTCGACAACCCCTACCGCGCCACCGACTACAGCGGCGCCGCCGGGACGGGCTACGACCCGAGCGGCTACTCCAACGGCAACGGGCCGGCCGCCGGCCGCCTGGCGAACCCGCCGTCGAACTCCGTCAACGCCTTCAACTGGATGGGCATGATCAAGCTGCCCGGCCACACGTCAGCCAATGCCAGCTTCGCCATGTCGTCCAACCGCCAGGACGAGGCGCTGATCCCCTGGACGACCGACTCGGTGATCAACAGCGCGAAGACCCTCGCCGCGTTCCCGAGCCTCGCCGCACTGCCGCGGCCCACGGCCGACATGAGCGTCAACTACGCCACCGGCACCGTGAACCTGAGCTCGCGGCCAAACCAGTACGTGAGCGTGACGGCCCGCTACCGCTACAACAGCCGGACGGACTTCACGCCGGAGTTCGACGCGACGACCTACGTTCGCTTCGACGCGACCCCTGAGACCACCGGCGGCGTGACCGAACCGATCAACATCAACCGGAACACGCTCGACGTCGACGCCGCCTTCACGCCGGTGCCCTACACGGCCTTCCGCGTGGGGTACGGGTTTGACAAGTGGCAGCACACGGCGCTCGCCACCGACGGCTGGCGCGATAACACGGCGCGCGTGTCGTTCGACACGGTGGGCAACCAGTACATCACGCTGCGCGCCAAGTACGAGCACGTGGAGCGGCGGTCGCAGGGCATCGACGTGAACGACCTGCTGGCGTTGGGCGACCAGCCCGCGCTGCGGTTCTTCGACGAGGCGTCGCGGAACACCAACCGCGGGTCGGTCATCCTGGAGCTGATGCCGGTGTCGATCGTCAACATCAACTTCTCGCTGACCTCCGGCAAGGACGACTACGCGGGGGCCGATTCCAGCCAGATGTTCGGCCTGCTGAACAACAAGAACACGACCTACGCGGCCGGGGTCGAGGTGTCCCCAAGCGCCAAGGTCAACTTCGGCGCCGACTACGGGCGCGAGACCTTCAACTCGCTCCAGGCCTCGCGCAACGCGAACCCCGCGCCCGAATCCGACGTGGACCGACGCGACGCGCAACTGGAACCTCGCCAACGACGAGAAGGACAACAACTTCTCGTTCTACCTGAACCTGGTCAAGGCGATCGAAAAGACCGACATCCGGTTCGGCTACGACTACAGCGACTCGAACCAGGACTTCCTGTTCGGCGGGCCCCGGATCGACAGTCTGACGGCCATCGGGCAGTTCATTCCGCTGCCGAACGTCACCAACAAGTGGCAGCGGGCCACGTTCGACCTCCGCTACGCGTTGACCAAGAAGGTCGGCATCGGCGTCTCGTACCAGGTACGAGAAGCTGGACGTGGCCGACTTCGCGACCATCAACACGGCGGGACCGGTCACACTGCCGGTGGCGGCGCTCGGGGCGCAGACCAACACGCCCCGGATTGACTGGCTCGGGGCCGTGACGACCGGATATGGCAACCGGCCCTACACGGGGCAGACGGCCATCGTTCGCGTCTTCTACTTGTTCTAGCACGGGTCCTAGCGGAGGGGGCCGGCTCGACACCATCGGGCCGGCCGCGTGCACAGGGGGCGAGGCCTGACGGCCGGCCCCCTTTTCTTTTGGGCGGAGCCCGCGGATTCGCTCAAGACGGAGAGGGGTGGATTTTCGTGGCGCAGGGGAACGGCGTGATGTAAAATTGAGAATCATTCGCACTTCTGGTGCGGCGCCACGCTCCCCCCCCGAACTCATGACGTTATGTCCTGCCACGTAGCCGCTGAACGCGCTGCCGCGCGGCCCCTCCTGCGGTTGCGCGCACGGCCACTCCGGATTCTCCTCGTCGGCAATCCGAACGTTGGGAAGAGCGTGATTTTCGGCCGACTCACGGGCCGCTACGCCACCGTGTCGAACTATCCCGGCACGACCGTCGGGCTGACCTCGGGCCGGGCCCTGGTCGGGACCGAGTTCTGCGAGCTCGTCGACACGCCCGGGGTCAACGCCGTCGAGGGCGCCTTGTCGGAGGACGAGGACGTCACGCGCCGCCTGCTCGCGGGCGGCGAGGGGGATGTCGTCGTCCAGGTGGCCGACGCCCGCAACCTGCGGCGCGCGCTCATGTTGACGGCCCAGATCGCAGCCTTCCAGCTGCCGATGGTCCTCGTCCTCAACCTGTGTGACGAAGCGCGCCGGCGGGGCATCGCCGTGGATGCCCGCCAGCTGGGCGCCGAACTCGGCATCCCGGTAGTCGAGACCGTGGCGACCGAGGGACAGGGACTGACGGAACTCCGGGCCGCGCTGGGCGACGCGGCGTGTGTCCACCTCCCGCCCCACGCCGTCCGCGATCAGGCCCTCTGGGCGCACGAAACGGCCACGCGGCTGCGCCAGGTGCGGCCCGCCTCCATTGGCCAGTTCCAGGAGTGGCTCGCTCGCGCGGTCCGCCAGCCGGCCACGGGGCTACCGATCCTCGCGGCGGTGCTCTACGCGACCTACCTGTTTGTGGGGGTGTTCGGCGCCAAGGTGCTCGTGGACCTGATCGAGCACCGGGTGTTCGAGGGGTACATCAACCCGGCGGCGACCGCCCTGGCGACGCGCTTCATCCCGTACGCCATCGTTCGGGACCTGCTCGTTGGCCCGTACGGCCTCGTCACGATGGGGCTGACCTACGCCATCGCCATCGTCCTGCCGGTCGTGGCGACCTTCTTCCTGATTTTCGGGTGGCTCGAGGACAGCGGCTACATCCCCCGCCTGGCCATCTTCTCCGATCGGGTGTTCCGGGCGATGGGGCTCAACGGGAAGGCCGTGCTGCCGATGGTGCTGGGCCTCGGGTGCGACACGATGGCCACGATGACGACCCGGATCCTGGCCACGCCCAAAGAACGGCTGATCGCGGTGTTGCTGCTCGCGCTGGGCATCCCGTGTTCGGCTCAGCTGGCCACGATTCTGGGCATCCTCGGCGGCATTTCCTTCGCTGCGCTCGTTACGCTGTTCGGCGTGGTGCTGACGCAGATGTTCCTGGTGGGGTTCTTGGCCGGCCGGATCCTGCCGGGAGACCGCTCCGACTTCATCCTCGAACTCCCGCCGATTCGTGTCCCACAGCTCCGTAACCTGTTGACCAAGACGCTGTTGCGCGTCCGGTGGTATCTCGCCGAGGCGGTGCCGCTCTTCCTGATCGGAACGGCGCGATCATTCTGTACTGGACCGCACCGGCCTGCTGGCCTGGGTCGTGGCGGGCGGCCGGCCGGTGGTCACCGGGTTGCTGGGTCTGCCGGCGGACACCGCCCAGGTGTTTGTGATGGGCTTCCTCCGCCGCGACTATGGTGCGGCGGGCCTCTTCCAGCTGGCCCACGAGGGACGGTTGAGCGGGACGCAGTCGGTGGTAGCCCTGACGGTCATGACCCTGTTCGTGCCGTGCGTGGCGAATTTCCTGATGATCATCCGCGAACAGGGGCTGAAGGCGGCCGTGGCGATCCTGGTGTTCGTGACGATCGTCGCGGTGTCCACAGGGGCTGGCCTCCACTATGCGTTCCAGGTCTTCGGCGTCCGGTTCTGAGGGTCCCCGTCGTCTGGCGTCGCTCCGGGTCGGAGACCTCGGGACGGTGGCCCGCGTGCTGCGCGACGACCCGGCCCGGGCGGAGCGATTGAAGGCGCTCGGTGTGACGCCGGGTGCGCGCGTACGGCTGCTGCAGCGGTTTCCGGGATTCGTGTTCGAGTGCGATCAGACGGAGTTGGCAGTCGAGCCGGCGGTCGCCCGCGCGATTCTCGTGGAGCAGGTGAGGAAGGCGGAGTGAGCGGTTCGCGCGGGCGTGGACGGTGTTTTCGTCGTGGCCGGTCTCTCGGGATTCATCATCGGGAGGGTCATATGAGAACCGCTGTTCCGCTCGTGGTGGGGTTCTTTCTCCTAGGGCTCGTCGGCTGTTCCTCGGTGTCGTCCGTGCCGATCCGGGCAGGCGACATCTGCGAGAACTGCCGCCGGCCGATCCAGAACGTCAAGGTCGCTGCCGAACTTGTGCCGCCGGGCGGCCTGGCCCTGAAGTTCCGGACGGTGTCGTGCCTGGCGAAGTACCTGAACCATCGCCAGGATGCGGCCGGCGGCATCTTCGTCACCGACTTCTCAACGGGCCGTCTGATCGGGCCGCAGTCGGCGATCTTCGTGAAGAGTGAGATCAACGAGAACACGAAGGAACTGGACTACTACGCCTTCGGCAGCGTGTCGTCGGCCCTGGCCTTCGAGAAGGAGCACGGCGGCAGCGCCACCGATTGGCCGTCGATCGTCAGGCGCATCGCAGCGGCGGGCGCGAACTGAGACACGACCCGACCGACGACCCACCCGGTGGCGGGCGACCCCGCGGAGGCGCGGCCAGCCCGCCGCCCGGCCGTTTGGCGCTGGCGGCTGCGGCGGGGAAGAGAACTGTCCCGATGACCCATCCAGCCGTCGTCCCGCCGTTGCGGCTGCTCTTCTGGGAGACCACCAAGGCCTGCAACCTCCGCTGCCAGCACTGCCGCGCCGTGCCGGAGACCGAGCGTTCGCGGGTCGAACTCAGCACGCCAGAGGCCCTGGCGCTCATCGACCAGATTGCCGAGGTGGCCAAGCCGGTGTTCGTGCTCTCGGGCGGTGAGCCCCTGTACCGGCCGGACATCTTCGAGATCGGCGCCTACGGCGTCGGCAAAGGCTTCCGCATGGCGCTCGCGACCAACGGGACGATGGTCGACTGGGCGCTGGCCGAACGCATCCGGGCCACCGGGTTCTCGCGCGTGGCGATCAGCCTCGACGGCGCCGCCGCAGCCACCCACGACGCGTTCCGCGGGATTCCCGGCTCTCACGCGCGCGCGGTGCAGGCCCTGCGGGCGTTGCGCGAGGTCGGCGTGTCGACGCAGATCAACTCGACCATCGCGAAGCACAACGTCGCGGAACTGCCGGCGCTGCTCGATCTCGCCCTCTCGCTCGGCGCCGACGCGCTGCACCTCTTCATGCTCGTGCCCGTGGGCTGCGGCGTGAGCATCGCTGACCGCGAGATGCTGCCCGCCGACGAGTACGAGCGCGTGCTGCACTGGTTCTACGACCAGTCGAAGACGGTGGCCATCGACTTGAAGGCGACCTGTGCGCCGCACTACTTCCGCGTGCGGGCGCAGCGGATCGTCGAGGAACGCCGCCAGGGCGACCGCAGCACGCCGTTTGTGGCCCACGGGACGCAGATGAAGGCGGCGCCCGACCCGGCGGGCGGGCGGCCCCTCTCGGCGATGACGCGCGGGTGCCTCGCCGGCACGGCCGTCTGCTTCGTGTCCAACGCGGGAGACGTCTATCCGTGCGGGTACCTGCCGGTCAGCGCCGGCAACGTGCGGTCGCAACGTTTCGGCGACATCTGGGCGGCGTCGACGGTCTTCCAGCAACTGCGCGATCCGTCGGCGCTCGGCGGGAAGTGCGGCATCTGCCGCTACGAGGGGATTCTGTGGCGGCTGCCGGGCCCGCGCGTACGCGGACCGCGGCGACTACCTGGCCGAGGAGCCGTTCTGCACCTACGAACCGGTCCTCGACAACGCGGTCGCGCTCCACACCACGAAGAGTTGAGCGGACCCTACGCGTCGCGCTCGCGCTTGGGTCGTTGACGTCGAGCCTCGACGTCGCACGAATTGCTCATTCAGGTCGGGACGCCCAGCCTTGGCAGGAGCCACGCCTGGAGGACGACCCACGCGACGAGGAACGCCGCCGGCCACAGGTACTCCATCACCGGGCCTCCAGCGCTGCCAGCGCCCGACGCAGCCGCGCGTCCGCCTCCTGGCCGAGCGGCGCGAGGCGGTCGTTACCCACCCGCGCCATCGTGGAGAGCGGAGCCACCGCCGCCACGACGCTTCGGCCCGGCTCCTGCTCGTAGACCACCACGTTGCAGGGCAGCATCAACCCGATTTCCAGTTCGGTTGACAGCGCCTGGTAGGCGAGCGGCGGGTTGCACGCGCCCAGGATCACGTACCGGCGGAAGTCCTTGTCGAGCTTCTGCTTAAGGGTGGCCTTGACGTCGATCGTGGTCAACACCCCGAATCCCTCGGCCTTCAGCGCCGACGTGGCCTGTTCAACGGCACGCTCGTAGTCGACGGGCAGTTCGACCCGCAGCCCGTACCGCGTCTCCTCCACGGTGTGATCCTCCTTGAGAAACCAGTCGCTGTCCGCGCGGGCCCCTGTGCATCGGCCGGCGTCCCGGGGACGGCGGCGAGGGCGCACCAAGCTGTGACGGCCGACTGGCCCTCTGGGCCTAAGATGCAGGAAACGGTCAAGAGGATTCACAAACCCGGCACGAAGAGCATCGGCAGCCGGCAATGGCGCAGCCAGTGCTCCACCGGCCGGCCCGGCAGCCCAACGGTCGGGGCGGGGCGCGCGACGACGACCAGCGTCGATGCTCGTTCGCGGGCCAGGTCGGCCTCACACCGGGCCGTGGTGGCAGCTACCGTGCCGTTGAACGCCGCGGTCAGTCCGGCGGCCACGCGGGCAGCTGCATCCCGGTGGGTGTCCTCAGGCGCGACCACCAGCACGTGCTCGAACATCCTGCCGGGGACCGCGTCGCCCCGTACCGACGAACACCGGCGCGTGGCTCGCATGGACGACACGCTCGGCCACGGACCCGAGCCACCACCGGGACGGCCCCGAGCGGCCGTGGGTGCCCATGACGACGAGGTCCACCCGCCCCGACTCCTCGACGATGGCTGGTGTCGGCGCGGCATCGACAATCCGGACCTGGGCGCCGAGCGCACCGAGCCGCTCCGCAAACGCGCGGAGGTACTGCTCGGCCTGCGAGCGTGCCGCGGCCCGTTCCCGCCCGAGCGTCGCCAGCTGATCGCGCGTGAAATAGGGAGGCGCGTCGAGGAACTCGGCGTGCAGCACGGCGAGCGTCGCGCCGAACCGGCTGGCGACGATGGTTCCGACCTCGACGGCGCGGCTGGAAGC
The DNA here is from genome assembly GCA_963701315.1 of uncultured Acidobacteriota bacterium. Taxonomy (GTDB): domain Bacteria; phylum Acidobacteriota; class Vicinamibacteria; order Vicinamibacterales; family Fen-181; genus FEN-299. The sequence continues at coordinate 1,259,842 of OY969603.1, forward strand.
GTCACCGAAGTCGATTGGGACGAGCACCTTCGAGGGAGGGTAGCTCCACATGGTGTTACTCCCCGGCGGACGGGCCCGCCGCGTCGGGGGCCGTCGCGGGCGGCGCGACGGTCCTGGCATTCATCATGAAGTACAACAGCGGCACGGTGAGCGGGGACAGCACCAGGGAGGCGAGGCCCCCGGCCATCAATGAGATCGCCAGGCCTTGGAAGATCGGGTCGAAGAGAATCACAGCGGAGCCGACGATGACCGCGGCGGCCGTCAGGGCGATTGGGCGGAACCGCACCGTGCCAGCATCGACCACCGCCCGGGCCAACGGGACGCCCTCCCGCAATCGGAGTTCGATGAAATCCACCAGGATGATCGAGTTGCGGACGACGATGCCGGCGCCGGCGATGAACCCGATGGTCGAGGTGGCCGTGAAGAAGGCGCCCAGCGCCGCGTGGGCGGGCAGGATCCCAATGAGCGAAAACGGGATGACGGTCATGATCGTAATTGGTGTTCGGAACGACTGAAACCACCCGACCACGAGAATGTAGATGAGCAGCAACACCGCGCCGAAGGCGAGGCCCAGGTCGCGGAAGACCTCGTAGGTGATGTGCCACTCGCCGTCCCACTTCATCGCGTAGCGGGCGCTGTCGGCGGGCTGCGTTGCGTTGAAGATCTCGAAGCCGTAGCCCTCGGGCAGCACCATCCGGCCCAGGACCTTGTTCATGGCCAGGATCGCGTAGACGGGGCTCTCGGCTGCTCCCGCGACGTCGCCCGTCACGTAGGTCACCGGCCGCAGGTTCTTGTGGTAGATGCTGGTCGGCTCACTGGCTATCGCAATCCGCGTCAGCTCGCCGACAGCCACCACCCCGCCGAGCCGGAGTTCGGTGAGCGCGGCCGTACCGGACCGGAGGCCTCGCGGCAGACGCAGCACGATCGGCACGTCTTCGCGCGCGTACCCGTCGTGGAGCAGTCCAACGACGTCGCCCGCCCCCGCCATGCGGACGACGGAGGCCACGGCGGCTGGCGAGAGGCCGGCGGCCATGGCCTTCTCCTGGTCGACCTCGAGCTGGTCCTTTGGGCGTTCGCGCTCCACGTACCAGTCCACATCCACGACGCCCGGCGTCGCCTCGAATGTCCGCTTGACCTCTGCCGCCAGGGCCAACCTCCGGTCAGGATCCGGGCCGTACACCTCCGCGACCAGCGTCTGGAGGACCGGCGGGCCTGGCGGCACCTCGGCCACCTGGAGCCGGGCGCCGTAGGTACGGGCGAGCGGGAGCAGCGCGGCTCGGACTCGCTTGGCGACCGCGTGGCTCTGGTCGGGTCGATCGTCCTTCGGCAGGAGATTCACCTGCAGGTCGGCTTGATGGGGCAGGCGGCGCATGAAGTAATGGCGTACTAGGCCGTTGAAGTTGTACGGCGAGGCGAGGCCCACGTAACTCTGGACCGTGGTGACCGCTGGATCGTGAAGCGCCTCGGAGGCCAGCGCAGCGGCGACCCGAGCGGTCTGCTCGAGCGGCGTGCCCTCTGGCATGTTGACGACCACCTGGAACTCGCTCTTGTTGTCGAAGGGCAGCATCTTGACGGTCACGGCCCCGAGCGGTACGAGGGCGACAGCGCCGAGCAGCAACCCAGCCACGCTGGCGAGGAACAGGGCGCGCGAGCGGGGGCGCCGAACGAGCTGGTCCATGACCCGCCGGTAGAGGGCGGTGAGACGGTCCTCGTGGTCGTTGGCGTGGCGGGCGGAGACGCGCATCAGCCGCGCCGCAGTCCAGGGCGTCACCACGAACGCGATGAGGAGGGAAAAGAGCATGGCCGCCGTGGCGCCGACCGGAATGGGCCGCATGTAGGGCCCCATCAGCCCGCCCACGAACGCCATCGGCAGAATCGAGGCTACCACCGTCAGGGTGGCGAGGATCGTGGGGTTGCCGACCTCGTCGACCGCCCTGACCGCCAGCGCGCCGAACGGGGACGCGTGGGCGGCGTCCAGGCGTGCGTGCCGGACGATGTTCTCGACGACCACGATCGCGTCGTCGACCAGGATGCCGATCGAGAAGATGAGGGCGAACAACGTGATGCGGTTGAGCGTGTAGCCGTACACGTAGAACACGAACAGGGTGAGCGCCAGGGTGACGGGGACCGCGACCAGCACCACGGCGGCCTCGCGCCGCCCGAGCGTCAGCCAGATCAGGATGGACACCGAGATCACGGCGAGGGACATGTGCCAGAGCAACTCATTGGACTTGTGCCGCGCCGTCTCACCGTAGTTCCGCGTCACGTCCACGTGGACGTCCGACGGCAAGAACGACTGGCGCAGGCGGGACACGGCCTCGTCGACCCGCCGGGTGATGTCGATGGCGTTGGTGCCCTTGCGCTTGGAGACGGCGAGGGTGACGGCCGGATACGAGCGGCCGTCCTTGGCGTGGAACGTCACGTAGCTCGAGGGTTCGGCGTCACCCTCGCGGACCGAGGCGACGTCGGTGAGGCGGACGGGCAGGCCGCCCCGGGTGCCGACGACCACCCGCCTCACGTCGTCGATGCTGGAGAGCCAGTGTCCCGCCTCGACCGCTGTGCTCTGGTTCGCACGGACCACCTCGGTGGACGGCAACCGCACATTGGCGCCCGCCATGGCCCTCGCCAGGATGGTCGGATCGGTGCCGTACGACGCGAGCCGGGCCGGATCGATCTCGACGCTGACCTGCCGGGGACGTCCCCCTCAGGATCTCGACGCTCGAGACGTCAGCCACTTCCTTGAGCGCGTCGTGCAACTGGCCCGCGACCTGTCGCAGCTGGTCGTCGTCGTAGCGCGGGCTCCAGAGCGTGAGCGCCATGATCGGCACGTCGTCGATCGACCGCGGCTTGACCAGCGGCAGCGACGCGCCAGGCGGGATCAGGTCGAAGTGCGACGCGAGCTTCTGATTGAGGCGAACGAGGGCTGGTTCCTCCTGTTCCCCGACGCGGAACCGGACGACGACCATCGACAGTCCCGCGCTCGACGTCGAGTAGAGGTACTCGACCCCCGGTACCTCCCAGATCAGCTTCTCCATGGGCCGGGTCACGCGCTGCTCGATCTCGGTCGGCGTTGCACCCGGCATCTGCACGAAGACATCGATCATCGGTACCGATGATCTGCGGCTCTTCCTCCCGGGGCAGTGCGAACAGCGCCACCAGGCCGAGACCAAGCGACGCCACGATGACGAGCGGGGTCAGCTTGGATCCGATGAACGCGCCGGCCAGCCGGCCGGCGATCCCGTAGGGCCGGCTCATTGCCGCACCTCCGGCCGCGGGCTCGGCACCGGGGCGGGAGGTGTCCCAGGGACGACGCGGACCGGTGCCCCATCGGCGAGCGTCAGTGGGGGAGCGACGGCGACGACCTCGCCTTGATCGAGACCCGCGAGCACCTCAACATGTCCCTGGAAGGACGTGCCGATCTGCACGAGGCGCCGACGCGCGAGCCCGTCGGCGCCGGCGACGTAGACCGACGTGATCTGACCATGCCGGACAACGGCGGTCGCCGGCACCAATAGACCGGGCCGGGAGGGGCCCAAAAGGCGCGCCCGCCCGAACATGCCCGAGCGCAGCGCCGGCGTGGGCGGCAGGTCGATCTTCAACAGGAACGCGTGGGACCCGGGATCGAGGGTCCGGGCGAACTCTGCGACCTTCCCTTCGAGCGGCCGGGTCCAGGCCTCATCCCCGCCTGGTCCGGAGAGGGCATCGAGCACGACGGCCACCGGCCGGGTTCGGTCGATGGTCTCGACGCGCGCCTCGTCAATCTGGACCTCGAGCCGGAACGTCCGGCTATCTTCGACCGTCATCAGAGGCACGCCCGGTGCCGCGGTGTTGCCTGGCTCGAGCAGCTTCTGCGTGACCGTGCCGTCGAAAGGGGCGCAGATCACCGCGTACGACGCGCCGATGGCGGCCGCTCGCAGCCCCGCGTGAGCTGCCTCGGCCGCGGCTTCGGCCTGGCGCACGCCCGCCTGTGCGCCCTGTGCCGCGGCCTCCGCTGCGCGCAGGGCGCCCACGGCCTGGTCGAGTTCGTTTGGCGTGGCGGAGTTCCGCGCGCGGAGGTCGGAGACACGCCGATGGGTTGCCTGGACGAGCGCGAGGCTGGCCTCGGCGCCCAGGCGGGAGGTCACCGCGGCGCGCACGCCCTGATCGGCGGCCGCGGCCGCGGCCTCGGCCCGCGCCCGATTCGCTTGGAGTTCCCGGTCGTCGAGCGTAACGAGGATCTGACCCGCCCGGACGCGGTCTCCGGGCTGCGCGCGGACGGATTCGACCGGGGCCACGATCCGGCTCATCAGCGTCGCCGTGGTGCGAGCCCGGACGACGCCGCCCACTTCGAAGGGCTCGGCGATCGTCTCGACGACGGCGCGCTGGACCACCAGGTCCACCGGCGCCTCGGCCGTCCCGGTGCCTGGGCTGCGACTGCTGCCGCACGCCATCGCGAGGCCGGCGAGCGCAAGAGTGAGAACGACGAACGACAGGTGCCGTGTCGACATGGTGACAACTCGTTCAGTCATGATGTGCGCGATCCAACCGGAAGGGCGCCCTTCGGCGCCACCGTCCCCCCCAGGCCCGTTTCACCACCGGTGCATGCGGGCCTACGACCTACTGGGATCGGCCGACCGCGCGATCCAGCGCCGCCGTCCCGACGAGGACGTCGACCAGCGAGGCGACCCGCGCGGTCTCGGCATCCAGCAGCGCGGTTCCCGCGCGGAGAACGTCGGTCACACTGGCTAGGCCCGCCTCGTAGCGGTCGCGGACGATCCGCTGACTCTCCCGCGCCTGGAGCACGGCGGCCCGCCCGACCGCCTCGCGCGCCAGCGCCCCCTCAAGCTCCGCGCGCGCCGTGCGCACGTCGAGGCGCAGGGAGGCGCGCAGCTGCTCGCGTTCGTGCTCGGCGTGGGCCTGCGCGGCGGTCGCCGCTCTCAAGCGGGCCAGATCACCCAGGCCCGCAAACAGGTTGACCCTGACTTGCCCTGCCACGAGCCAGGATCCTGCCCGGTCGGCGAAGCTGTGGCCGTTGATCTCGTAGACGCCCTGCAGGACCACCTGAGGCGCGAACGCGAGACGCGCGGCCGAGCGGTTCACCGCGGCGAGCGACACCTGGAGATCGGCGCGCTGCGCGGCGGGCCGGTTCCGGAGGGCGGCGGACTCGTCGGCAGCCGCGGTCCCGGGGGTCGTGGGGGGCGGGACGGGCTCTTCGGGCACCACGTCGCGGTCCAGCGGCGATCCCATCAGCATATTGAGCTGGGACCGCGCGACGGCTTCGCCGCTGGCCGCACGGATCCGACGCTCCTCCATCTGGGCAAGGTGCACGCGCAGTGCGAGCACGTCGGCATCCGACACCAGCCCCACCTCCCGTCGTTGCTCGGCGCGCGCGACATCATCGCGAGCCGCGTCGGCGGCTGCCGTAGCGGCCTTGCCCATGGCGATGGTCTGCAAGAGCCCGCCGTAGGTGCGTGTCACCGCCAGGGTGAGTTCCGCGCGCGCCTCGGCCACACCCTGCTGCGCGAGCCGCGCGCCGAGATCGGCGGCACTCATCCCCGTCAGGCGCTGACTGTCGAACACGGCCTGTTCGACGGTGAGCGCTCCGTGGTAGTTGACCAGACTGTCAGGGTGGTTCAGGGCGTCGAGGGCGAAGTTGGCGGCCGTGAACCGCTGCTGAGACAGCAGGGACCCGAACACGAAGACCGGGTTGTCGCCGCGCTGCCACGCCTCGGTGTAGTCCACGCGCGGCAGATAGGCCGCGCGCGCCTCCTCGACCCGGGCCTCGCTTTCCCGCGCCCCCGCCTTGACGGCCTGGAGGCTCGGATTCCGGGCCAGGGCCGTCGAGATGGCCTGGTCCAGGGAGAGGTGGTCCTGGGCGGCCAGGTGACTGGGAAGCAGAACGCCGAGCAGTGCAAGCGTTGCAGGAAACCGGGATACCATAGAAGCCATTCGCGGATGTCCGTTCTGCGTGGCAGGCAGGCGGCAGACTGCCACCCGCACCGCCGCGTCGCTCACCGAGAGCTGGGTTGGAGACGCGAAGCCTGCTGTATGATGCGGGTTCCGGCCCGGACGTCACACGGAACGTATGGCTGTGACCAATTCGCCCAACGTGAATCTCTCAGGAGAGGGATCCCGTCCTCCTCGCGCGGAAACGTCGTTCGCTGACCTGGTCCGCGCCGTTCAGGGCGGCGACCACGCGGCGGTCGAGACGCTCCTGATGCGGGCGCAGGAGGTCGCGTATCGATTCAGCCTGCTGGTCTGCGGTCGGCCGGATGACGCCGACGACGCGATGCAGGAAGCGCTGCTGAAGACGTATCGGTACGTCGGGCGCATCAGGGAGCCGGAAGCGTTCCGGGCCTGGCTGTACCGCACGGTTCGCAACGCCTGCCTCATGGGTCGCCGAAAACGGTCCGATGAGCCCGCCTACGTGCAGTCGATCGATGAACCGGCGCCCGGCTCCGACGACCACGGGAGAGCCGTGGATATCGCCGACACCGCCCAGGATCCGGAACGTCAGGCGATCAACGTCGGGTTGCGCGGCCGGTTGCGGCGGGCGCTGCAGGCCATCCCGCGTCCGTACCGGGTCGTGGTCGTCCTCCGGGAGATCGAAGGTCTGACCACGCGCGAGGTGGCGAATGTCGTCGGCATCTCGGAGGCGAACGTCAAGACACGGCTTCACCGCGCGCGACTCCTGTTGCGCGACCACCTGGAGCAGCCATGAACGTGCTGCCGTCGAACCTCGATCACCGGTGCCAGGCCTTCTTGGAACGGCTGTCGATGTACCTGGACGGCGAGCTGGCGCCCCCGGACCGCCGCACGATTGAGAAGCACCTGCGCGACTGTCCCTGCTGCGAGGACGTGTTGGCCAGTCTGAAGCAGGCCGTCGACCTGTGCCACGAGGAACGGCCGGAGTTGCCCGAAGACCTCCGCCGCAGGGCGCAGGCCCGCATGGCGGAGTTGCTGAGGCACTCACGGCCGGGGAAGCCCCGGACTCGGCGGTCCTAAGGCCCCGACGGGCCTGCGGGCAGGGCGGTGCGAGGTGCGTCCGCGCCCCTGTCCGTCGATGGGAGGCATGACCTTATGTACCCGGTGCTCTTCCGCATTGGATCCCTGAGCATCACGAGCTTCGGTGTGATGGTGGCGCTCGGGGCCGCGTTGGGGCTCGTGGTGCTGAGGCGGGAGATGGCCCGCGTGCACCTTGACGTCGGCCGTGCGACCGACGCCGCGCTGGTCGGCGTGCTCGGCGGACTGCTCGGCGCCAAGCTGCTGTACGTCGCCGAGCACTGGGCGGAGCCGCTCGCCGACACGCTGCTCAGCCGCGCGGGCATGAGCTGGTTCGGCGGGTTCGCGGGCGGGGTCGCCGCCGGGCTGGCCATGATCGCGTGGCAACGCCTGCCCCTCGTGGCGACCCTCGGAGCCGCCGCACCCGCCCTGGCGCTGGGCCAGGCGGTCGGGCGAATCGGCTGCCTGCTGGTCGGGGACGACTACGGCCGGCCCACGCGCCTGCCCTGGGGTCTCGCGTTCCCCGAGGGGCTGCCGCCCACCCTCGACCGCGTGCACCCGACTCAGATCTACGAGGCCGCGGCCCTGTTCGGGCTCAGCGTCGCGCTGATCGCGATGCGCCGGCGCCACCGGTCGGACCGGGTGGTGCTCGCCACCTACCTCCTCGCGGCAGGGATCCTGCGGTTCCTCATCGAGTTCCTTCGGGTGAATGTGGTGGTCCTCGCAGGCTTGACCACGGCGCAGCTCTTCTCGGTGGGGATCGTGGCGGTGGGCGGGTTGTTGCTCGCGACCAGGACGCGCGCTGCCGCCGCGTAGCGCGTGCGGAGGAGCGGGTCTTTCTGCTACCGGGCCGACCGAACCGGTGCGATAGGGGTGGCGGCCACCTGCTGGCGCGCCTGATCGAGCAGTTGCTGGACTTTCGCCCGATCGGGGTAGGTCGGGTTCGACGCGAGCAGCTTCTCCCATGCCTGCACGGCTCCGGCCACGTCCTGCTTGCCGTCCCTGCGCACGACGCCCAGGTTGAACAGGGTCTGCGGGTGCGTGGGGTCGAGGGCCAGCGACTTCTCGAATTGCGCGATGGCCTCGTCCGGCCGGCCCGCGTAGAAGAGCGCGGTCCCGAGATCGGTGCTCAGGCCGACGTTCGTCGCGTCGACCGCAAACGCCTGCCGATAGTAGGGCACCGCGTCGGCATAGCGTCCCGCGTCATACAACAGGTTGCCGAGCCGCGTGGCCGCCTGCGCGTCGCGAGGGTCTCGCGCGAGAATGTCGCGAAGCGCCTGGGCGGCCTGCTCGTCGAGCGGCCCGGGGGCCGTCGCCTCGAACGACGTGGGCGCGGTGGCGGGGGTCGGCGTCACGACCGGCGGGGCCACTCGCGGCCCGCTGAAGACGACGTAGCCGACAGCCAGCCCCAGCAGGAGGCAGGCGAGCGCGATCACCGCCCACACGGTCGAGGACGTGTGCTGCTCGGTCATAGCCGATCGGAGCCGGCGGAGCCGGCCCGGGATGCCCCGGACCGGCCCCGCCCCGAAGGGAAGGGCGGACGACCTGCCAACGGCCCCGCCCCTGCGCTGCCTGAGAATCGAGCCGGGCCGTGGGAGCCCGGCCCGGTCGCTAGGCGTTCACCTTCCAGCTGCGGAGGATCCGCACGTAGTTCCCGCGCTCGAACGCGCCGGGGTCGGGGCTCTTCCGCAAGCTCATGCTGCCGCGCATCTGCTCGAGCGACTCGTAGTCGTGTTCTTCCATCCAGTGCCGCAGGCCCTGGTAGAGGGTGAGCATGCGCTGCGGGCCGTCTTCGAGGAGCCGGGACACGACCTGCACGGCCGAGGCCCCCGTCATGACCGCCTTGACGGCGTCGAGACCCGTGTGCACGCCACCCGAGGCCGCCAGCGACGCCTTGGTGTGCGAGCAGAGGATCGCCAGCCAGCGGAGGCGGAGCAGCAACTCGGAGGAATCCGACAAATGGAGGCTCGGCACCGCCTCGAGAGCCTCGACGTCGATATCGGGCTGGTAGAAGCGGTTGAACAGAATCAGCCCGTCCGCTCCCGCCTCGTCGAGTTGACGGGCGAGGTGCGGGAGCGAGGAGAAGAAGGGCGACAGCTTGACGGCCACGGGAAGGGTGACGGCCTTCTTGACCGATCGAAGGATCTCGACCGTCGTCGCTTCGACGTGAGCGCCGGATTCCGTCGGATCGGTGGCGAGATAGTAGACGTTGAGCTCCAGGGCATCGGCACCGGCCTGCTGGATCTGCTGAGCATAGGACAGCCAGCCCTCGTTGGTGGTGCCGTTGAGCGACGCGATGACAGGAACCTTCACGGCCGCCTTGATCCGGCGGATCTGTTCGAGGTACTCCTGCGTGCCGAACGCGAAGTCATCCGGCTTGGGGAAGTAGGACAGCGCCTCCGCCGAGGACTCGGCGGACACCTCCATGTGGTGCACCATGCCGTCCCGCTCGCGCGTGATCTGCTCCTCGAACAGCGACCGCAGGACGATGGCGGCGGCGCCGGCATCCTCGAGCCGCCTGACCGTGTCGAGGGAGTCCGCCAGCGGCGAGGCGCCCGGCATCAGCGGGTGCGAAAGGCGAAGGCCAAGGTAGTTGGTAGACAGGTCCATCGGATCCTCCGTTACTCAGCCGGCCCGCCCGGCTTCCCGTTGGGCACGGATAGCTTGGCGAGCTGCTCGTAGATACCAAATCGCAACGCCACTTCCCGCTGGGCCAGGGTCAGCAGGTGCCGGTACCGATCCGGGTTCTGCTGCTCGACGACACGGAACCGCGTCTCGTTGGCCATGAATTTCCCGACATCGGCCTTGGGCGCCGAGGAATCGAGGATCAGCGGGTTCTCGCCGTGGGCGAGCCGGCGCGGGTCGAACCGGTAGAGCGGCCAGTAGCCGCTGTCCACCGCCAGCTTCTGCTGCTCGAGACCGTACTCGAGGTCGTACCCGTGCGCGATGCAGTGACTGAATGCGATGATGAGCGACGGACCGTCGTACGAGTCGGCCTCGAGGAACGCCTTCACGGTCTGGGCGTCCTTGGCCCCGAACGCCACGTGCGCCACGTAGACGTTGCCGTAGGCCATGGCCATCATGCCGAGGTCCTTCTTGGGCCGCGCGTTGCCGGCCATGGCAAACTTCGCGGAGGCGCCGATGGGTGTGGCCTTCGAGGCCTGGCCGCCGGTGTTGGAGTAGACCTCGGTGTCGAGCACGAGCAGGTTGACGTTGCGGTTCTGAGCGATGACGTGGTCAAGGCCGCCGTAGCCGATGTCGTAGGCCCAGCCGTCCCCTCCCACGATCCAGACGCTCTTCTTCACCAGGTAGTCGGCGATCCGTTCCAGCCAGCGCGCCTCGAGCGAATCGATCGTCGCCAGCTTCTTCCGGAGCTCGGTGACCCGCTCACGCTGCGCCGCGAGGCCTCCTTCCGTCGACTGATCGGCGCCGATGATCGCCCCGACCAGGCCTTCGCCCAGCGCGGGCGCCATCCGCTTGAGCAGCTCATGGCCCTGCTCCTGGTTCTTGTCGATGGCGAGGCGGTAGCCGAAGCCGAACTCGGCGTTGTCCTCGAAGAGCGAGTTGTTCCACGCCGGGCCGCGACCCGCCAGGTTCTTGGCGTACGGCGTCGTCGGCAGGTTCCCGCCGTAGATCGACGAACAGCCGGTGGCGTTGGCGACGAGCAGGCGGTCGCCGTAGAGCTGCGTGAGCAGCTTGACGTAGGGAGTCTCGCCGCAGGCGGCGCAGGCCCCGGAGTATTCGAACAGCGGCTGGAAGAACTGGGTGCCCTTGACGTCCGGTTTCACCTTGCTGCGGTCCACCTCGGGCAGCCCGAGGAAGAACTCGTAGTTGCGCGCCTCGGCCTCACGCAGGGGCCGCTGCGGCGCCATGTCGATCGACTTGTGCTTCGGGTTGCTCTTGTCCTTGGCGGGGCAGACCATCACGCAGATCGAGCAGCCCGTGCAGTCCTCGGGTGCCACCTGAATGGTGTATTTCTCCCCCTTGAACTCGCTGCCCTTGAAGTCGATGGACTTGAAGGTCTCGGGCGCGCCCGCCAGGGCGTCCGGCTGGTAGACCTTGGCCCTGATGGCGGCGTGCGGGCAGACCAGCGCGCACTTGTTGCACTGGATGCAGATCTTCGGATCCCACACCGGGATGTCGAGGGCGATGTTCCGCTTCTCCCACCGCGCCGTGTCGGTCGGCCACGTGCCGTCGACCGGAAACGCGCTAACCGGCAGGAGGTCGCCCTTGTTGGCGAGCATGACCGCCGTGACCCGCTGCACGAAGTCAGGGGCCCGGCTCGAGACGATCGCCGGCCGCTGTCGCTTCGCGGTGACCGCGCCGGGCACCTTCACCGGGTGCAGGTTGACGAGCGTCTGGTCGACGGCGGCGAAGTTCTTCTGGACGACGGCTGGGCCGCGCTTGCCGTAGGTCTTCTCGATCGCCTTCTTGATCTGCGCGATCGCCTCTTCGCGCGGCAGCACGCCGGAGATCGCGAAGAAACAGGTCTGCATGATGGTGTTGATGCGCGTGCCCATGCCCGTGGCTTTCGCCACCTCGTAGGCGTCGATCACGTAGAAGCGGAGCTTCTTCGCAATGATCTGCTCTTGCACCTCGCGGGGCAGGTCGTCCCAGCACTGGTCGGCTGGCAACGGGCTGTTCAGGAGGAACACGGCGCCAGGGGCCGCGTAGGAGAGCACGTCGTACTTGTCGAGGAAGACGTACTGGTGGCAGGCGACGAAGTTCGCCCGCTTGACCAAGTAGGACGAGCGGATCGGCCTCGGGCCGAAACGCAGGTGCGAGATCGTGATGGCCCCGGACTTCTTGGAGTCGTAGACGAAGTAGCCGTTGCCGTAGTTGTCCGTCTCCTCGCCGATGATCTTGATCGAGTTCTTGTTCGCGCCCACGGTGCCGTCGGCGCCGAGGCCGAAAAACACGCCGCGCACGACGTCGTCGGGCTCGATGTCGAACTCGTCGTCCGCCGGCAGCGAGAGATGGGTGACGTCGTCCACGATGCCGACGGTGAAGTGGTTGCGGGGCGTGGCCGCCGCCAGGTTGTCGCACACGGCCTTGGCGTGCGCCGGGGTGTATTCCTTCGACGAGAGGCCGTAGCGGCCGCCGACGAGAGACACCTCGTGCCGTCCGGCCTCGCGCAGGGCCGCCGAGACGTCCAGGTAGAGCGGCTCGCCGGGCGCGCCGGGCTCCTTGGTGCGGTCGAGGACGGCGATGCGTCGGACCGACGCGGGCAGTGCGCCGAGGAAGTGCTCGGCCGAGAACGGACGGAAGAGCCGGACCTTGAGCAGGCCGACCTTCTCGCCACGCGCCACCAGCCACTCGATGAGCTCGTGCGTCACCTCGGCGCCCGACCCCATCATCACGATGACCCGCTCCGCCTCAGGATGCCCGACGTACTCGAACAGGCGGTACTGGCGCCCGACGAGCTTGGCGAAGTCGTCCATCGTTTCCTGGAAGATCGCCGGCGCGGCCATGTAGAAGCGATTGCACGCTTCGCGCGCCTGGAAGAACGCGTCCGGGTTCTGCGCCGTGCCGCGCAGCACCGGCTTGTCCGGGGACAACGCGCGGGCGCGGTGCGCGGCCACGAGGTCCTCGGTCACGAGTGTCCGCAGGTCCGCGTCGGTCAACTGCTCGATCTTCGACACCTCGTGCGAGGTGCGGAACCCGTCGAAGAAGTGCAGCACCGGCACGCGCGACCGCAGGGTGGCGCGCTGGCCGATGGCCGCGAAGTCGTGCGCCTCCTGGACCGAGCCCGAGGCGAGCATCGCGAAGCCGGTCTGGCGGCAGGCCATGACGTCGGAGTGGTCCCCGAAGATCGACAGCGCATGCGTCGCCACGGTGCGGGCAGACACATGCATGCAGAACGAGGTCAGCTCGCCTGCGATCTTGAACATGTTGGGGATCATCAGCAGGAGGCCTTGCGACGCCGTGAAGGTGGTCGTCAGCGCTCCCGCCTGCAGGGCGCCGTGAACGGCACCGGCGGCGCCGCCCTCCGACTGCATCTCGGTCACCGTCGGGATGGTGCCCCAGATGTTCTTCTTTCCCTTCGCCGACCACTCATCCGCCCATTCGCCCATGTTGGACGACGGCGTGATGGGGTAGATGGCGATGACCTCGTTCGTCCGGTGGGCGACCGAGGCGACGGCCTCGTTGCCGTCAATGGTGATGCGAGGACGTGTCATATGATTGCTATCTCCGAGTGGCAACCGGGTTGACCTGGACCACTAGCGCGTGAGCGGAACGGGGTCCCTCGCGGTAGCGAGCAATGATCATGCTGCCCCCGCGGTTTCAACGAAAACACAGTGGTTCTGAAGCGCCACCGCCGTTTCCTTCCGCCGGGCTGCCGGGAAGCCGGCACGCCGGATGCGGGACGACCGGAGGGCCGAACCGGGCACCCCGGCCGTCCGTCGATGTGTGAACTTGGCAGAGAGTGAAAGACGGCGCACGCCAGCGACGCCACGCTGAACGGGTCACAGCCGCTCGCGGGTCATCGTGGCGCCTGCGGGATGGCCGGCCGACGGGACACACCCTGCACTGAGAAGCTCGGGCGCGGCAGTTGGCCCTGCCCTGCACTGCGCGACCTATAATATTAGAGCCTCGGCTTCCAGGATGCGAGCCAAAAAAAGGCCGGGCCGGCGCGGGACCTGACGGTCCGCCCGGAGCGTGTCGGGGCGGGGAGTGCGCGGATGCGGGTCGCAATCGCGGCCGACCATGCCGGCTTCGAGCTGAAGCAGCAGCTGATCCCGCAGTTGCAGGCCGACGGACACTCGGTAGAGGACCTCGGCACGACGAGCCTCGCGCCGGTCGACTACCCGGACTACGCGCTCGCGGTCGGACGCGCGGTGCTGGCCGGGACGGCCGACCGGGGCATTCTCATCTGCGGCAGCGGCGTGGGCGCCTCCGTGGCGGCGAACAAGATCGACGGCGTGCGCGCGGGGCTCTGCCACGATGGGTACTCCGCGCACCAGGGCGTCGAGCACGACAACCTCAACGTCCTCGTCCTGGGCGCGCGCGTCGTGGGCGCCGCGCTCGCCGTGGACCTGGTCCGGACGTTTCTGGCCGCCCGGTTCTCCGGAGAGCCGAGGCACGTCCGCCGCCTCGCCAAGCTTGCCGCCCTCGAGGCCCGACGGTGAGCGCGGAATCCGACGAGTCCGCCCAGTTCGTGAACGAAGGAGATCCCGTGTCCAACCCTCTGCGTGAACTCGGCGCGGCGGGCCAGTCGGTCTGGCTCGATTTCATCCGACGGTCGTTGTTGTCGAGCGGCGAGTTGCAGCGGCTCATCGACGAGGACGGGGTGACAGGGCTGACGAGCAATCCGACCATTTTCGAGAAAGCCATCGCCAGCGGAACCGACTACGACGCTCAGCTGCGGGCCCTGCTGGAGGCGGACCCCGACCTGCCGACCGCCCAGGTGTTCGAGGCGCTGGCGCTCGACGACATCCGCGCTGCGGCCGATGCGTTCCGGCCGGTGTTTGACCGCACCGGGGGGGCGGACGGCTTCGTGAGCCACGAAGTCCGCGCGGACTTGGCCGGGAACACCCAGGCCACGATCTCCGAGGCGCGGCGCCTGTGGGCGGCCATCGCCCGGCCGAACCTGATGATCAAGGTGCCGGCCACGCCGGCTGGAATTCCCGCCATCGAGCAGCTGATCGCAGACGGCATCAACGTGAATGTCACGCTGATGTTCTCGCTGGACCACTACGAACAGGTGGCGCAGGCCTACATCCGCGGTGTCGAGCGATGCGCGAATCCGTCGCGCGCGTCCTCGGTGGCCTCCTTCTTCGTGTCGCGCGTGGACACGCTGGTGGACCGCGCCTTGGACCGCATCGGCTCGGCCGCGGCGCTCGCCCTCCGCGGGCGGATCGCCGTCGCCAACAGCAAGGTCGTCTATCAGCGCTTCCGCGAGATCTTCTCCGTCCCGTCGTTCGCCGCGCTGCGGGCACGGGGAGCGCGCCCGCAGCGCCCTCTGTGGGCCAGCACGAGCACCAAGAACCCCGCCTACCGCGACGTCCTCTACGTCGAGGACCTCGTCGGACCCGACACGGTCAACACGATGCCGCCGGAAACGATCGCCGCGTTCCGCGATCACGGACGCGTGCGGCCGACCGTGGAGGACGATCCCGCCGCGGCGCGACGCGTCCTGCTCGAACTGGAGGGCGTCGGCGTGCACCTGGACGCGATCACCGAGCAGCTGCAGGTGGACGGCGTGGCGGCGTTCGCCAAGTCGTACGAGACACTCCTCGCCGCGCTCGCCGCCAAACGGTCGGCGCTGCGCCCCAATCGCCTGGATGCGCAGGTGCTCGCCCTCGGACCGTCGTCCTCGGCGGTGGCCGCACGCGTCACAGGGTGGCAACAGGGGCGCCTGAGCCAGCGCATCTGGGCCAAGGACCACACGGTCTGGTCAGCGCAGCCCGTGCCGGAGTTGACCGACCGCCTGGGCTGGCTCTCCCTGCCCGAGTCGATGGTCGCCCAGCTGGGGACGCTCGCGGCCTTCGCCGAACAGGTGCGGGCGGAGGGCGTCAGACATGCCGTGCTCCTCGGGATGGGCGGGTCCAGCCTGGCCCCGGAGGTGTTCCAGGCCACGTTCGGACACCGGGCGGGTCACCCCGAACTGCTGGTCCTCGACAGCACGCACCCCGACGCCGTGCGCGCGATCGACCGGCGGATTGATCCCGACCGCACGATCTTCCTCGTCTCGAGCAAGTCGGGGGGGACGAGCGAGACCCTCTCGTTCTTCCGCTATTTCTGGCACCGCTACCCCGCGTCTCGGGCGGGAGGGCACTTTGTGGCCATCACCGACCCGGGGACCTCGCTCGAGCGGTTGGCCGAGGAGCGGGGGTTCAGGCGGGTCTTCCACGCTCCGCCCGACGTCGGGGGCCGTTACTCGGCGCTAACGGTCTTCGGGCTGGTCCCGGCCGCCCTGATCGGCGTCGATCTCGAGGCCCTGCTGCGGCGAGCGCGTGTGATGGAGCGGGCGTCGGGTCCGGACGTCGAGGGGGACGCCAACCCGTCGACCGTGCTCGGGGCCGCGCTGGGCGAGCTCGCCCTCAGGGGTCGGGACAAGCTGACCTTCTTGGTCGCGCCGCCCTTTGGAGCGCTTCCAGCCTGGGCTGAGCAACTCGTGGCCGAGAGCACGGGAAAGAACGGCAAGGGCATCGTGCCGGTGGCCGACGAGCCCGTGTGGCCGGCCGAGTCCTACGCGTCCGACAGGGTGTTTGTCAGTGTCGCGCTGGCGGGCGCGGATGACGCGAGCCTGGAGCCGCGGCGCCAGGCACTGGCGGCTCAGGGCCATCCGGTCATCCGGGTGGCGCTCGGCAGTCCGCTGGACCTCGGTCAGGAGTTCTACCGTTGGGAGCTGGCGACGGCGGCGGCCGGGGCCGCGCTCGGCGTCCAGCCGTTCGACCAGCCCGACGTGCAGCTTGCCAAGGACCTGGCCCGACAGGCCATGGCGGGCGATGCGCACGCGGCCGGTTCGGCGTCGGCCTCACTCACCGACCCGGCCGCCTGGCCGGCAGCCATCGCAAGCTGGCTGTCCAAGGCCCGCAGCGGCGACTACATCGGGCTCCAGGCCTACCTGGCGCCATCGGCTGAAATTGCCGGCCAGTTGGCGCGGCTCCGCGACCGCCTTGGGCGCCGGGCAGGACTGGCAACGACGCTGGGCTTCGGCCCGCGCTTCCTCCATTCCACCGGGCAGCTCCACAAGGGCGGGCCAGCGACCGGGTTGTTCCTGCAGGTCACGGACGAGGTCCGCGCGGACCTGCCGGTGCCCGAAACCAGCTACAGGTTCGGGCAGCTGATTGCGGCCCAGGCGGAGGGTGACGCCCTGGCGCTCGAGCGACGGGGACGGCGGGTGCTGCGGATCGGGTTGGGGGCCGAGCCGGCGCGGGCGCTCGAAGGGCTTCTGGACCGAGTGTGAGCCGGCGCAAGCTGGCGGTGTCCCGTCAGGCCGTCGCGGCCACGTCGAGGTCGGCTCTCGGGCGCGCGCCGGTGCCATTCCGACGCGGCTCGATCAGCAGTCGCAGGCCGTAGCCTTTCGGCGTCCCGGTGGAGGACTGCCGCGGGCCGACCCGATAGACAGCCGAGAGGACCCTCCCCTGGCGGAGCAGGGGGGGCAGCGGCTGGGCGTCGGGCTGCACCCGCTCGGCCTGCAACGACACCAGACGATACAGCGGTACCGGCGCGCCGCCGAGGTTCTCGACATAGGCGCCCGTCTCGCTGAGGTCCCGGATCACCACGCTGTTGAACCGCGTCGTTCCCCGGGCGTCCTTCCACACCATCCGCCCCACTACGTGTAACGGCAGGCGCCCGGAGGACCGCTGTTCGCCCGCGTCCTGGTTGTGCGCTCGGGAATCCAGAGGGTTCATGCCTGACTGGACCATCAATCCGTGGTCCAGGTGGCTCGCCCGTTGGCCGGTCCGCGCCGAGGAAGCCTAACTATTTGATAATTAAGATATTGCCAGATATGCCGAGGGATCGATGATTGGTTCGATCTGTATACATACTTACCAGTCGTCCCTACAGGTGGATACTTACTACTCGCTACCGCCCTCCAAACCGAGCCGGCGGATCTTGAGGTACAGGCCCCGCCGTGTGAGGCCGAGCTGACGGGCGGCTTCCGAGATGTTTCCGGCGGCGCGGCGGAGCGTTGCCCGGATGAGGTCCCGCTCAAGCTGCGCGACTGCCTCGTTGAGCGGGAGGTCTGCGGACCGACCACCCAGGAGCGCGGGGGATTGCCGCGGCACGTCGTCCTGCCGGGACACGAAGCCCGGTGAGAGGTGCTCGGGCGTGACGAACCCGTCGGGCCCGCTGAGTGCGACCGCCCGCTGGATCTCATTGCGCAACTGCCGGACGTTGCCGGGCCACCAATGCTGGGAGAACAGGTCTAGGGCCTCCTCGCTCAGCTGCACGTCGGGCTTGCCCAGTCGCTCGGAGGCTTCGCGCAGGAACAGCGCACACAGGTGGGGGATCTCCTCGCGCCGCTCTCGGAGCGGCGGGACGTGGATGCGGATCACTGTGAGCCGGTAGTACAGGTCCTCGCGGAACTTGCCCTCGGCCACGCGCTGTTCGAGGTCCGCGTTGGTGGCGGCGATGACACGCACGTCCACTCGCTGCGGCCGCGTCTCACCGACGGGCATGATTTCGTGCTGCTCGAGGAAGCGGAGCAGTTTGGGCTGCACCTCGAGCGGCAGGTCGCCGATCTCGTCGAGGAACAAACTGCCGCCAGCGGCCGACCGGATGAGGCCGGCCTGATCGTTGACCGCGCCGGTGAACGAGCCGCGCCGGTGCCCGAACAGCTGGCTGTCGGCCAGTTCGCGGGTGGTCGTCGTGCAGTTGTAGGGCAGGAACAGCCCGCCACTCCGCGGGGATCCGAGATGGATGGCCCGGGCGACCAACTCCTTGCCCGTGCCACTCTCTCCGGTCACCAGGACGGTGAGGTCGTTGCCCTGCAGACGCTGGATCTGCTCGACGACCCGGGCCATGGCCGCGCTGGCGCACACAAAGCCTGGCAGGATGGCGTCGAGCGTGAGCAAGGCCCGCTGCTCGGGAGGCTGGGCGGCCCGCTCCCGGCTGCCGCACAGCGCGAATCCTTGCCGGGCCACGGCGGCGATCATGCGCAGGCGCCTGGTCACGAGGTGGCCGACCGGCGTGGGCGCGGCGACGACGACCAGGCGCTGGTCGTCGCCCTCGTGACCGAGGGCGTCGACCAACAGCTCGCCGCTTCCGTACGCGCCGCCACTGGTCGCGGCCCGAGCCAGCGCCAGACCCGCCTCCCCGTCACATCCGGCCGCCGTGACGAGGCGGACCTCGCCCGACGCGGTGCGCAGATAGACCACTGCGGCGTCGGCGTTGGACGCTTCCAGGCACGCGGAGGCGGTCTCCCGCTCGAGCAGGTCCTGCATCACGGCGGCGTCGACCAACCGCCGCACGATGACGTCGTCGGCTTCGGCAGGCGCCGCCAGGTACTCGCCGCTGACCTCCGCCAGCGCCTGCGGCGGCGGGGCGGCCGCCTCGAGGAGGTCCGGCTTGGCCCCGAGGCTCTCGAACACGCTGACGGCCTCCCGCCGATGGCGTTCAGCCATCGAACGCGCACCAACGCCCGCCACCACGCGACTCAACGCCAGGCGGCTGACGGCCGCCTGGTAGCGCTCGCCGAGCAGGTCGAACATGCTGACGCTCTGCCCGAGGTCGTGGTACGCGTCCGAGGTCCGGCCGCGGCTCACGTGGACCAGCGCCCGCAGCCGCAGATAGTCACCCCACGCGCCAGGCGTGGACCGCGGGTCGACGCGGGCACCGATGAGCACCATCCGGCGCTCGGCTTCGTCGATCCGACCGTCCTGCAGCAGTGCGTCGGCCGCCAGCAACTCGGCCTGCACCGCGTCGGAAGGCGGGACGCCGGCCGCCGCGGCGATTCCGGCGCTCAACTGAAGGGCGCCCGGCCGGTCCCCTCGGCGTAGCGCCAGACGGGCCGTTAGGAGGCGAATCGACCACTCGTACCACCGGCTGGCCTGCTCCCCGTAGGGGCCGTAGGCCTCGGTCGCTTCTCGCAGGCAGGCGTCGGCCTCGTCGTATTCGCCGCGGATGAGGTGGATCTGGGCGAGCGTGTCGTACACAGCGCCGGTGGTCTCGTTGAACTGGACCGGCGTCCGCACCGAGAGCGCCCGGCGCAGGGCGGCCTCGGCCCGCGCCAGGTTGCCCACCTTGACGTACACCTGTCCGAGCGATGCGAGCGCGACCGCCAGCCCGTGCGAGGATCCCGCGCGCTCGTGAAGGGCGACCGCGCGTTCGGCTAGCGCGAGGGCCTGCTCGTGGCGGTGACGCAGAAGCGCCACGTTGGCCTGGTTGCCGCACACGAGCGCGAGCACGTCTTCTGCCTGGGCGACCGTGGCGAGGTGCTCGGCTTGGCGCAGGGCCGCCAGCGCCTCGTCACCCCGACCGGTCTGCGCCGCGACGATGGCCCCGAGCGAATGGCACTGCGCGAGGTATCGCCGGTCGCCGGCGGCGTTCAGGGCGGAGATCGCTTGGCGGACTTCCTCCCGCACGATCGACGGGTCGCCCACCTGCCGGTAGCACACCGCCAGCTCGTAGTGCGCCAGCCCGATGGCGCGGGAGTCCAGGGCGAGTTCCGCTTGGCGGAGCGCGCGGCCCAGGAGGGCGATGGCTCGGGATTGATCGCTCCGCAAGGCCGCGATACGGCCGTGCAGGCGCCAGAGTGCCGACAGCCGTGCGGGCGAGATGCGCTCGCGCAGCAGGTCTGGCGGGCGCCCGATGACGACCGCGGCCTGACTGACGTCGTCGCGCAGGAGCCAGGCCTCCGCCAGCGCGCACCGGACCGCGAGCTCGTCGTCCCGCCGCAGCCCGGGAGAGGTGAGTGCCTGCGACAGCGCCTCGATAGCCTCGGCGGCTCGCCCCCGCTGAAGCGCGGCGGCCGCCCGGGCCATCGTTGGCTGGTATGGCTGTGTGGGCACCGCGAGAGTATAACCCGGCGGAATTACCGGCTCGCAGGAATCGGAGGCCTGGAATGGAGATGATCCGATCATGTTCCGCCGGCGACGTGCCGACGATCGACGGGTCGTCCAGCCCGTCGCCACCCGAACGGCGAGCGGCGGCAGCGCGAGCTTCCGTCTCACCAGCGCACGAGGCTATGATCCGGCGGAACAGGGCGCCGCCGCCACGAGCGACCGGCTGGTGCAGGTGCACCCGCCGCGGGCGTCCCGGAGGAATCCCGATGAGAGCCGCCAAGCGAGCCGGCCTGCTATGCGTGCTGATGTGTCTGGTTGCTCCCGCGCTCGCGCAGGTCAAGCAAAATGAGGATCTCGGTCCCACCATCGACGCCGTGGTGCGCGACGTCATGGCGAAGACCGGCGTGCCGAGCGTCTCGGTCGGCATTGTGCGGGCGGGGCGGATTGCGTTTACCAGAGCCTACGGCCAGGCCCGTCTGGATCCGCCGCTGCCCGCGACCGCCAGCATGCGGTACGCGGTCGGTTCAATCAGCAAGCAGTTCACCGCGGCCTGCGTCCTGCTGCTCCAGGAGGACGGCAAACTGCGCATCGACGAACCGGTCGGCCACTACTTCCCCGAGTTGACCCGCGCCAGCGAGGTCACCATCCGGCAGATCCTCTCTCACACCTCCGGATATCGCGACTACGCACCGCAGGACTACACGATTCCCGCGTGGACGACGCCGACCGCCGCCCTCACGATCGTCCATGAATGGGCCACCAAGCCTCTGGACTTCGACCCCGGCACCCAGTACCAGGTACAGCAACACGAACTACAACATCGCCGGCCTGATCGTCGAAAAGGCGAGCGGGGAACCCTTCTGGTCGTTCCTCTCGCGGCGGATCCTCGGGCCCCTCGGCATGACGCACACGATCGACCTCGACGTCGACCGCGCGACGGTCGAGCCCCTCGGCTACATGCGCAACGCCCTCGGTCCCCTTCGGCCTGCGATCCTGGAGGCGCCGGGCTGGTACTTCGCTGACGGTGAGCTGGCGATGCCGGTCACCGACCTGCTGGCCTGGGACGTCAGCCTCATGACGCAATCGATCCTCACGCCCGCCTCCTACGCTCAGATGGAAACCGAAGTGAAGCTCGCCAACGGGGAGGGTTCGCACTACGGGTTGGGCGTCAGCCTGGCCACGCGCGGCGGCCACCGCCTCGTCTCGCACGGCGGGGAGGTCGGCGGGTTCGTGGCGGCAAACGCCGTGTACCCCGACGACAAAGTGGCCGTTGCCGTCCTGACCAACCAGGAGGCCAGCCCGGCCGCCAGCGCCATCGCTGCGGCGATTTCGACGCTGCTGCTGGCGCCGGGCGGCGGAGAGGCCACTGCGGCCGAGGAGCAGGCCAGGGCCGTGCTGGGCGATCTGCAACAGGGTCGAATCGATCGGACCCGGTTCACGGAGAACTGCAACTTCTACTTCAACCGGACCGCCCTCGACGACCACCGGACGAGCCTCGGTCCGCTCGGTCCGGTGCAGAAGGTTACCCAGGTGTCCACCTACGCCCGCGGGGGGATGACGTTTCGGGCATTCACGGTGACGTTTGGGAACGGCACAACGCTGCACCTGACGACGTTCACGACCAGGGACGGGAAGCTCGAGCAGTTTCTCATTGGGCCGGCCGAGTAGCCAGCGCCTCGGCGACGCGGCCTAGGACGAGGTGACACGTGCGATACCCGGCGGATGTTATCGGAGGCAGCATGAGGAGAGCCGTGCGGACGGTGGTGGCGACCGCGCTGGGGGTGTCCTGCCTGTCAGGGTACCTGGCGGGCGAAGCGCCCGGGCTCAAGACCGACTACGACCGCGCGTTCGGCCTGCGCGAGCGCGTGCAGGACAAGATCTACAACGTGCCCGAGGTGCCGACGTGGATCGCGAAGTCGTCGAAGTGCTGGTACCGCAAGACCGTGAAGGGCGGCACCGCCTTCGTCCTGGTGGACGCCGCCGCGGCCACCAAGGGGCCCGCCTTCGACCATGCGAGGCTGGCCTCGGCCCTGTCGACGGCCGCGAACGGGCACTACTCGGCCGTCACGCTCCCGTTCACCACCTTCACGTTCGTCGACCAGATGCAGGCCATCGAGTTCACGGCCGGGGCGGGAGGACCGGGCGAGGGGCGCGGGCGTGATGGCGCGCGGGGCGTCCCGGTCCAGCCGCCTCGACGGTGGCACTGCACGCTCACCGACTACCGGTGCTCGCCCCTGGCGGCGGGCGAGGCGGAGGGCGCCCTCCAGGGCCGCCTCCGGGCTGCGGAGCGGGAAGGGGCGGCGGGAGGTCAGCCGGAGGTCCGCACGTCGCCCGATGGGAAGACCGAGGCGTTCATTCAGGACTTCAATCTCTTCGTGCGGCCGCCGGACGGCGCTCCATCGACGCGGCTGTCCTGGGACGGCAGCGAGGGAGCCGCCTACACCCTGGACTCGATCGCCTGGTCACCGGACTCGCGGAAGATCGCGGTCTACCGGCACCGGTCCGGCTTCCGGCGCCTGGTGCACTACGTCCAGTCGTCGCCGGCCGATCAACTTCAGCCCAAGTTGTCGTCGCAGCTCTACCTGAAACCGGGCGACGAGGTGGACGTCGACATGCCGGCGGTGTTCGACCTCGCCAGCAAGCGGGCGATCCGCGTCGACAACACGCTGTTCCCGAACCCCTACGAGAATGGACCCCTGGAGTGGCGGAAGGACAGCCGCGCGTTCACGTTCGAGTACAACCAGCGCGGCCACCAGCTCTACCGGGTGATCGAGGTGGAGGCGACGACGGGTACGGCCCGAGCGGTGATTGAGGAGACGAGCCGGACCTTCATCGACTACCGCCGCGCCAATGCCGGGTTGGTCGATTCCGGCCGGCAGTTCCGCTACGACGTGGCTGACGGCCGGGAGGTCATCTGGATGTCGGAGCGCGACGGCTGGAGCCACCTCTATCTCTACGACGGCGTGAGCGGGCGGGTGAAGCAGCAGATCACCAGGGGCAACTGGGCGGTCCACTTCGTCGAGGGCGTGGACGAGTCGGCCCGCCAGATCTGGTTCACCGCCACTGGCGTGGACCAGGGCAAAGACCCCTATTTCCTCCAGGCCTTCCGCGTCAACTTCGACGGGTCCGGCCTCACGCGGTTTACGACCATCGACGCGGCACACACCGTGACCTGGTCCCACGCTCACGACTACTACGTGGACACCTACTCGCGGGTGGATCTGCCCCCGGTGTCCGAGCTGCACCGCGGGACGGACGGCTCGCTCGTGATGGAGCTCGAGCGCGCGGACGCCTCGGACCTCGTCGCGACCGGCTGGAAGGCCCCGGAGGTCTTCGTGGCCAAGGGGCGAGACGGCGTGTCCGACGTGTGGGGCATCATCGTGCGACCGCTCGCCTTCGATCCCTCGAGGACGTATCCGGTTATCGAGAACATCTATGCGGGGCCCCAGGGGTCGTTTGTGCCCAAGACGTTCAGTCCGCTGGTGGGCATGCAGACGCTCGCCGAGCTTGGGTTCGTCGTGGTGCAGATCGACGGGATGGGAACCGCCAACCGGTCCAAGGCCTTCCACGACGCGGCGTGGAAGAACCTCGGCGATGCGGGACTCCCCGATCGGATTGCGTGGCATCGGGCTGTTGCCGCGCGGTACCCGTGGTACGACGTCTCAAGGGTGGGCATCTACGGGACGTCCGCCGGGGGCCAGAACGCGATGGGGGCCGTGCTGTTCCACCCGGAGTTCTACCGCGCCGCGGTGGCCGCCTCCGGCTGTCATGACAACCGAATGGACAAGATCTGGTGGAACGAGCAGTGGATGGGCTGGCCGGTCGGGCCGGAGTACGCGGCAGCCTCCAACGTCGAGCACGCGTCGGAGCTTCGCGGCGACCTGCTGCTGATCTACGGCGAGATGGACACCAACGTCGATCCGTCATCGACGATGCAAGTGGTCAACCGCCTCGTCCTCGCCAACAAGAACTTCGAACTGGTGGCTCTGCCCAACGCCAACCACACGTCCGGGGGCGCGTACGGCGATCACAAGCGCTTCGACTTCTTCGTGCGAACACTCCGGGGCCTCGAGCCGCCCGCCTGGACGTCGTTCGCCCCTTCGACGCCCAAGACCCCGCCTTCCGCCAGCGTGCTCGATGAGGCCTCGCAGCCCTGGGTGGCCTCGGAGGACTGGACGCTGAAGGACTGAACGACGAGCTCCGGTCGGCCCGGCCAGGACGGCCGGGCCCGCCGGACGGGTGTCCAGCGCGCCCGGGACGAAGGCCTGTCGGGTGGGAGCAGCCGACCGAAGGCCCCGGGAGCACCGCTTTCGAGCTGCCCGACGGGTCACGTCCTGACGGGCGGACCCTCGGCCGCCCCGCGCGGAAGGCACCTTTTCTCCCTTCCGTTTTTCGGCCCTTCAGTCCAGCCGCGCTGCTCTATATAATCTCCGCATGGCTGACACCCCGCTCGAAATGGTCGGCGGTCGCTACCGGATTCTGAGCACGCTCGGCAAGGGCGCGATGGGCATGGTCTTCATGGCCTATGATCCGGTCCTCGATCGCAAGGTTGCCATCAAGCAGATGACCGCGGAGATCGCCGACAACGACGAGTTGCGGCAGCGGTTCTACGTTGAAGCGCGAGCGGCAGCGCGGCTGAATCATCCGAACATCATCACCATTCACGAGTTGCAGGAGTCGGGCGGCGAGATCTACATGGTGATGGAACTGCTCGAAGGCAAGTCGCTCGCGAACCTGATTCAGGCCAGGCCGGTGCCCTTGTCGCTCGAAGCCACGCTGGATGTGATGGCGCAGGTCTGCGACGGGCTCGACTACGCCCACCAGCGCAACATCGTGCACCGCGACGTGAAACCCGCGAACCTCTTTCTGACGCCGACCGGGACCGTCAAGGTCCTCGACTTCGGAATCGCACGGCTCGGGTCCCTGCACATGACGGCCGCGGGCACGCTGATCGGCACGCCGGACTACATGTCGCCCGAACAGGTCCGCGGGGACGAGATCGACCGCCGGACGGACCTGTGGGCCGTCGGCGCCGTGCTCTACCAGCTGCTGTCGGGCGTGAAGCCGTTCGAGGGGAAGCCGCTGGCCCGGCTCCTCGCCGCGATCACTCAGACGCCGCACATGCCGTTGCAGCAGCGGGCGCCGTCGATTCCTAAGGGCGTTTCCGACTTGGTCGACCGGCTGCTCGCGAAGCCCCGTGATGCTAGGCCCGCCAACGCCGGCCTCGTGCGGGACGAGTTGCGCGCCATTCTCGGGCGCGAGAAGGCAGCCACCACCAAGGCCCAGCTTGCGGAGGACGAGTACGGCGAGACGCTCTTCATGCCGACCGCCGGCCGAGCGAGCACGCCGGCCGCGGCAGCACCGGCTCCCGCTCCGGTGGCGCGGCCAGCCCCGCCGCCGGTCGTGGCGCCGACGCCTGACGCGACCATCACGTCACCCCCGCCTTCAGCCCCGTCCATGCGTCCTCCGGGCGGGACCATGGCGGCGACGCAGGCCGCCCCGAGCCGCGTGGAGCACGAGCAGACGGCGGTGCCCTTGCCGGCGAGGCCGGTCGCCGCGCCGAGTCCGGCGCGGGTCGAACCGCCACTGCGCCCGGCCCCCGCCCCGCCCCGCCCGGCTCCCGCGCCAGTCGTCGTCGCACCACCGCCGCCCCTTCCGCCCCCTCCGCCGGTGGCGGCCGCGGTGCCGGTCAGCATTCCGTCGCCTGCGCCGCCCCAAGCGGCCGCTCCCGCGCCGCCCGCGGTGGCCGCGCAGAAGCCGTCGCACCTCGGACTGATCGTCGGGGCCGCCGTCCTCTTGGTGATCGTTGCCATCATCGGCGCCGCGGGCGCCGGGTGGTGGTACTACAGCCACTTCATCCAGGCCCCGGGTGCGAAGACGGGCGAGACGCCCGTGCAACCCTCGGGGTCCATCTCCGGGGCCACGGCTTCGCCGTCGCAAACGACGCCGGCCTCTCCCACGGCCCCGGCACAGGCCGCCGTCCCAGGCCAGGGCGCCCCGCCGCCGGAGACGCCTTCCGCCGGGACCGAGCACCCGGTTGGCGAGCCCGTCACGCCGCCGGTCACGGCGCCCGTGGCCAGTCCACCCGAGCCCGTGGCCCAGGTGCCACCGCGAGGTGCGACGGCTGGACGAACCACGACCGGGGCGGCCCCCACCACGCCCGCGGCAACCGGCGCCGCGAGGGCCGACAACCCTCCGCTGCGTTCAGGGGTGTCCCCGGCACCGTCCGAGACGGCGCGCCCGGGCCTGCGGCAGGACACCGTGAGCGTGCTGTCCGGGCACGACGCGGGCCGGGGGTATGACACGACCCAGAGCCCGTCGACCCTGGCCGCCGTCAAGCGGATCAACTACGTGCTGGAGCAGTACGTCCATGCGCTCGTGCACGGAGACGAAGCCGCGATGCGCGAGGTGCGCAGCTCGCTCAATGCGAGCGAGTCGAATCTCATGACGTTCCGGCAGCTGACGGTGCGGCTTGAGGACGTTCGCGTCGAGGTCAACGGCACGGAGGCCACGGCGCGGTGCCGCCGGGTCCTCCAGGGAGTCTCTCGACTCAACACCGCGGTCCAGGACGAGAGCGCCGTCGTCTTCCAACTCACTCGGCGGCCGACGGGCTGGGTGATCACAAGCGTGCGGTAACGGGCCGTCGCCGCGGTCGATCGTCGCAGGGTGCCGCGCCGGTCTGGCCGCCCCGGGACCGCAGGAGGTCGCAACGGACGACGCATGGCGAGAGGGTGGGAGAGTAAGGCGGTCGAGGTCCAGCAGGACGAGGCGGCGCGAGCGACCAGGGCGGGTCGGCCGGAGACGGCCGAGGAACGCGAGCGACGCATGCGCCGGCGCACGCTCGAACTCGCCAGAGCGCGGGCCGTGGCGGACCTCGGCCGCGCGGCGACGGCGGCGCACCGCGAAATGCTCAGGCTGGCGATTGCGGACCTGGACGAGCAGTTGCGCCGGGCATGAGCCCGGGGGTTCACGACCCCAGGAATCGGGTCAGCAGCGACGCCTTGCGGCAGACGACGCAGTTCTTGCCCCGGCGTTTCGCCTCGTAGAGGCCTTCGTCGGCCCGCTTCACGATCGACTCGGAGGTGTCAGCGGCCGCCACCTCCGCTGCGCCCGCGCTCATCGTGTACGACAGTTGCTCGGGTTGGCCGGCGTGGTCGAATTCGTAGACCGCCGAGGCGATGCACGCGAGCATCTCGCGCAGCCGCGGCTCGGCCTGTCGCAACGTCATGCCCGCCATCAGCAACCCGAACTCCTCGCCTCCGTACCGGGCCACCACGTCGTCATCGCGTAACTGGGAGGAGAGCGTGCGGGCCGCGGCCAGCAGGACCCGGTCGCCGACGACGTGCCCGTACGTGTCGTTGACGTGCTTGAAGTCGTCGATGTCGAACAGGGCGAGGACAAACGGGGGCTGCGCCTGCGGGCTCCGGGCCAGCCACCGGCGCAGGGTCTGATCGAAGGTACCTCGGTTGGGGATCTGCGTCAGCGGGTCCAGCGCCGCCGCCTCCTCCGTCTCCGCCAGTCGCGCCTGCAACACCTCGATGCGTTTGGTGAGGGTGGAGTAGTAGGCTTCTTCTCGTTCCTGCTTCTCCGCCACGAAGCGGTTCAAAGCGGTCACTTCGTCCGAGATCCGCCGTTTGAGCTCCCGGATGTCTTCGACGTCGACCAGCCGGTGGAAACGATCCGTGTGCCCGGTCAATTGCTTGTTGACCGACACGGCCTCACCGGCCAACTTGTCGATCGCGGTCGTCAGCGTGTCGATGAGACCCTTGATCTCGGCTTCCCGCTCGGCATCGAACGCCGCCGCCCGCCGGAAGAAATCGCGGCACGTCGTTGCGCAGTCCTGCGTCAGCCGGTCCGCGAGCTCCGCTGCGATCTCGGCCTGCAGGTCCTCGCGGAACTGCTTGACCCGCTGACGGAACGTGCTGGTGTTGAGCGTCTGGCTGTCGGCCGCCTGGTTGCTGATCATGTCGAGCAGCTGGTCGACGAGCCACGCAATGGGTCCAAGGCCGTGCTCGAGCGGGCGGGCGAGACCGAGTTCGATGGGTCGTTCGGGCATATCGCGTACCGGGGCCGCAGATCGGTTTCCGGGCACCCGTAGTCCTTGCAGGGTAATCGGGAACGAGGGGGGGAACTTGAGGAACTCCGCTACCAGGCGGTCGACCCCGGGCGGCCCGCCAGCGGGACGCCCCATCGCAGGGCTAGGTCCCGGACGTTGAGGAGCATCAACACGCGCACGCCCTGCTCGGCGAACCGGGCGGTGACCCCCCGCTGCGGCGAACGGTCGAAGGGCGCCCCGGCCACGAACCCGCTGTGCAGGCGCAGCACGGCGGCCGAACGGCCGAGACTTGTCGAGGCGCCACCCACATTCACATAGAGGGCGATGGCCCGGCCATTGGCGGACCGGCGATACGTCTCGAGTCGCTGGCGGACCGCCTCGTCGAAGCCGGTGGGACTCAGGACGGGTACTGTCGAGCTGGCGGGCGGCGCTCCCGGCCGCTGCCCGGGCGGCCGCGCGGCCCTCGGGGTCGAGGTCGAGCGCCTGATCGGCTTCTCCGCCGGCCGTGACGGCGATCGACGCGCGGGGGAGCAGACCCGCTTGCACCACCCGGGCCTCGATCTCCGGCCACGTGAAGCCGGGCTGGTCGGCCCCCCACGTCGAGGCGGTGGCCGAGGAGATCGCGATCAGGCGGGTGTCGAGCGCCCGACACGCCGCCATCACCGCCAGGTTGAGGCCCGGGAACGATCCGGAAAAGCTGGCGGCGACCAGGTCGCCGCGTCCGACGCCTACCGCCGCCAGCCGTTCGACCAGCGCGCGCGCCCACAGCGGATTGGTCGCCACCCGCTTGGCCTCGAGATTGCCGAGCGTCGTGACCAGCGGCGTGAGCTCGTCACCGATGAGCCCCGACGGGTCAGCGCCGACCTCGGGTTCTGGACGCAGCCCGGCCCGGAGCTTCGCCGTGCGCACCAGATCCTCGGCGGCCGCCATCGTCCGCTGCGCGGTGTCGGCGCGACGCGCGGTGTCGAGCGGCGACAGCCGCCACGTCCAGGGCGACGGCGGGATGGGTGCCCTGATCGCGATCAGCACGAGGGTCACGAGCGTGCCGGCCCCGGCGAGCAGCGCCGGGCGGATGGCGAAGCGTCCGCGGCGCGGGAGGTGCGGTTCAGGCATGAGCCAGCGCCATCAGAGATCAGCCGGACGGCCGCCGCCACCAGCAGCGTGACGCCGACACTCGTGACGATTCCCTGAGAGAGGGCCGCGTTGGCGATCAGGCCGGGCACGATGACGCCGACGGCGCGCAGGCCACCCGCTTCGGGGGGCAGCCAGACGCCCGCCTGCGCGGCGGCGACATTGATCAGGAAGCCCGTCAGGACGGTGACGGTGAAGCGCCGCCGGCCGTACAGGACCACCAGGCGCCCAATTCCGAACCGCACGACCGCCCAGGTGACAAGCGCCACGAGAAGCGTGGCGGCGATCCGCGCGGGTTGGTCCAAATAGAGCGCCAGGTACCCAGGCGCGACGAGCCCAGCCGACGCGACGCCGAACAGTTCGGAGACCACCAGGCTCAAGGCGAGTCCGAGGCCAATCGCCAGTTCAACCACGTGACACCTGCTCGATGAGCGCCCGCACGTCGAGCCCGCGCGTGTTCCCGCAGAAGATCAGAACGGCGCCGGACGCGTGCACCCGCAGGTACGCGGCCAGGCGCGACGGCGGCACGAAGACCGTCTGCGCCGACGGGTGTTCGCGCCCGAGGCGCCGCCAGAGCAGCCACGCGGGGCGGGTGCCCGTGACCACGATCCGGGTAGCGCCGGCAAGAACCGCGCTCCGGGTCGCAAAGCACTCCAGGCGAGGACCGCGATCCGCCCGGTGATTGTAGATGACGAGGCGGCGACGGGCGGAGCCGCCTCGGTCGGCCGGCATCTCCTCGATGAGCCGGTCGAGCGACTCGGGGTCGTTGGCGGCCGACGCGTCCACCCATGCGACGGTCCCCTCGGGGAGGCGGCCTGTATCCGCACGGCAAATCCCGGGATCGGGCGGCGCGAGGGCAAAGCCCCGGCGGGCGACGTCGTCGGCCACTCCGAGCTCCCGGGTAACGGCATGAGCGGTGGCCAGATCCTCGGCCAGCCACCCCGGGGCGGACCAATCCTGGGGCTCCGCGTTCTCGGCGGCCACGACCCGCGTGCCGAGAGCTGCCGCGCGGGGTCTGAACCGGGCCGCGTCGCCGGCCCCGCCCACCACGAGCACGCCGGCCGTGGGGATCGTGTTCGCGAGCGTCGCGGCGATCTCGTCCAGAGTGTCTCCCATAATCTCGGTGTGATCGTGCCGCACGTTGGTGATCACGCCGAGCGTGGATCGGAGGATGTCGTGCTCGGAGACGGACTGCAAGATGGGATCGAGCGCCATGCATTCGACGACCACGGCTTTCACCCTGAGGTGTCTCCCCAGCCGCAGGATGGCCAACTGCTCGCGGATGTTGGCCGGTCCGCGCCTGCCGACCGGGCCCTCGGTGCCGTCGGGATAGAGCAGCCTGGCGCGGGTTCCGGTGGTCTTGGCGAGCGTCGGTATACCGGCTTCTCGAAGCGCGGACCAGACGAGCCGCGTGACCGTCGACTTGCCCCGGGTCCCGTTGACGTGGACGCGGATGGGGATGGCGCGGTGCGCACGGTCTCGCGCGCGGGCCTCGGCCAGACCAAGCGTGACGAGGGCGAGCAGACAGCAAAGCAGCGGGGCGACCACGTGTCCGCCAGGAGCTGGGGGTCGAGTCAGTATAATGGAAAGTCGGTGACCAGACGACCACCCTCGGCGCCTCGGTCGACAGCCCGGACGCGGCGCGCGCTGGCGGCGGTCGCCGTGGCGCTGCTCGCCGCCGGATGTTCGGGCACGGGCGGCGCGGGCAGCGCCTCGCGTCCCGCCGAGCCACCACCCGAGCCGGTCCGCACGGACGCCACGACAGCCCCGATCACCCGGCCGCGAATCGTCGCGTTGGGCGACAGCCTGACGGAAGGCCTCGGGTTAGGGAAGACGGAGGCCTATCCGGCCGACCTGCAGCGGCGGCTCGACGCGGCCGGGTACGCCTACGAGGTCGTCAACGCGGGCGTCTCGGGCGACACCAGCGCGGGCGGACTCCGTCGCTTCGACTGGTGCATGGAGGGCGACGTACGTATCCTCATCGTGGCTCTCGGTGGCAACGATGGGTTGCGCGGGCTTCCCGTGCCGGAGATGGAACACAATCTGGCGGCCATCATCGAGCGGGCCCGGCAGCGGCACGTGACGGTGCTGTTGACGGGGATGGAAACGCTGACGAACATGGGGCCGGACTACCAGCGGGCGTTCCACGACGTGTTTCCTCGCCTGGCTCAGCGCTACCGGGTCGCATTCCTCCCGTTCCTCCTCGAGGGAGTCGCCGGGCACAGAGACTTGAACCAGCCGGACGGCATTCACCCCACAGCCGAGGGGGCGCGCATCGTCGCGGCGCATCTCTGGACGGTCCTCGAACCCATGCTGGGGGCAGCGCAACGATGATCGAACTGCAAGGCGTTTCAAAGACGGTGATGAGCGGCAGCGTACCGCTCACCATCCTCCATCCGCTCGACTTGTCCGTGTCGCGGGGCCGCTTCCTCGCGGTGACCGGGCCGTCCGGGAGCGGCAAGTCGACGCTGCTCGGCCTCATCGCAGGGCTGGACGAGCCGACCAGCGGGCACGTCGTGATCGACGGGACAGACATCACGACGCTCAACGAGGACCGCCTCGCGCGGCTTCGGGGGCAGAAGATCGGCTTCGTCTTCCAGTTCTTCCACCTGGTCCCCTCGCTCACCGCGTTCGAGAACGTGATGGTGCCGATGGAGATCGCGGGTCGTCCGGACGCGCGGTCCCGTGCGTCGGCGCTGCTCGCCGAGGTCGGGCTCACGGACCGCGGGCACCACTACCCCTCGCAGCTGTCGGGCGGCGAACAGCAGCGGATCGCCATCGCCAGGGCACTCGCCAACGACCCGCTGGTGCTGTTGGCCGACGAGCCCACGGGCAATCTCGACACCCGCAACGGACAGCACATCATGGACCTGCTTCGCGAGGTGAACCAGCGCCGGGGCACCACGCTCGTGCTGGCCACGCACGACGCCGACCTGGCGGCCATGGCCGATGACCGCCTGGCCTTGCGGGACGGGAGGCGTGACTAGCATGCGGTTCGTCGTACGGATGGCGTGGCGGGAACTCCGGGCGTCCTGGCGGCGCCTCCTCCTCTTCTTCCTCTGCATCGCCCTCGGCGTCGGGGGCATCGTGTTGCTGCGGTCCATCGTCCAGGACATCCGGCTGGCGATTGCCGGCGACGCCCGTGGCCTGCTGGCCGCCGATGTCCTCCTCTCGAGCAACCGGCCGTGGGAGGAGGCAACGCGGCGGGCGCTGGACCGCCTGCTGGCCACTGCGCCGATCACGGCCCGGTCCGATGCGCTGGAGACGACGACGATGGTGCGGCCTGCCGACGAAGCGAAGCCCGTCGCCCGGCTGGCCGACGTGCGCGGCGTCGAGGCGGGGTTCCCTCTCTACGGGACCGTCGAACTGCAGGGCGGCCAGGTGTACTCGCACGCGCTGCTGGAGCACCGCGGCGCCCTCCTGCGCCCGGAACTGCTCGTGCAGCTCGATTGCCGCGTGGGCGACGACATCCTGATCGGCCGCAGCCGCTTCACCATCCGCGGCACGCTGGTTTCCGAGCCGGGGCG
Source organism: uncultured Acidobacteriota bacterium (assembly GCA_963701315.1). Lineage (GTDB taxonomy): Bacteria > Acidobacteriota > Vicinamibacteria > Vicinamibacterales > Fen-181 > FEN-299. The sequence goes on from OY969603.1 coordinate 1,292,994, forward strand.
CCGCGTGGCCGGATTCACCTTCGGGCCGAGGATTCTCGTCGACGCGGCCGACCTGGAAGGGACGGGGCTGTTCGGCTTTGGCAGTCGCGTCGGCCGGGAGATTCAGTTGCGCCTTCCCGAGCGGGCGATTGACGCGTTCGTGCGGCGGGCGCGGGCCGAGCTGCGCGGACAATTCGTCAACGTGCGGTCCTACCGCGCCACCGAGGATCGGGTGGGCGACGACCTGTCGCGTGCCGAGAACTATCTGAGCCTGGTGGGGCTCGTGATCCTGATCCTGGGCGGGATCGGCGTGTCCAGCGTGACACGCGTCTTCGTCCAGCAGAAGGTCAGGACCATCGCCGTGCTCAAGTGCCTGGGGGCCACGAGCCCCCAGATCGTCGCCGCCTACCTGGCCCAGACCGTCCTGCTCGGGCTGGCCGGCTGTCTGCTGGGTGTCGCCCTGGCGGCGGGCGGCCTGGCATCGCTGCCTCTGCTGCTGGCCGACCAGCCGCAGCTGGCGGGCCTGTCGCACGAGATGACCGGGTCGGCCGTCGTCCAGGGCGTCGCCACCGGCCTGCTGGTGGCGGTGCTCTTCTCAGCCGTGCCGCTGCTCGATGTGCGCCGCATCAAACCCTCGCTGCTCCTCCGCGAAGGGACGCGACCGCGCGAACGCGACTGGGTGCGGTGGGCCGCCGCCGCCGCCTTGGTGGCCTCGCTCGTCCTCCTCGCCAGCTGGCAGGCGGAATCCCTGCGCGTGGGGTTGGCGGTGTCGGTCGGCCTGGGCGCCGTGGCGCTCGTGCTCCACGCGGCGGGCGCGGTGCTGATTCGGGCGCTGCGGCCGCTGGCCTGGTCGCGTTCCGTGGCGCTGCGGCACGCCGTGCTCCGGCTGAGCAGGCCCGGGAACCAGACGCGGGCCGTGCTGCTGGCAGTCGGGCTGGGCGCCTTCTTCATGGTCGGCGTGCGGGCCCTGCAGGCGAACCTGCTCGATCAGTTCAACGTGACGTTCGACGCGAACGCCGCGGATCTGTTCCTGATCGACGTCCAGCCGGACCAGGCGTCCGGCGTGGCCGCGATGCTCTCCGCGCGGATATCGAGCCCGCCGCTCCCGCTGATTCCGGTCCTCCGCGCACGGGTGACGGGCATCGAGGGTCGGGAGGTGAGCGCGCGCACCTACGAGGAGGTCCGACGTCGAGGGGGCTTGGGCCGCGAGTTCACGGTGACGTGGCGTGACCACCTGCAGCCGAACGAGCGGATCGTCGAAGGACGGTTCTGGGGGCCGGGCCGGTCCGCGACGCCGGAAGTGTCGATCGAGCAGAGCGTGCGCGACCGGTCGAGGATCCACGTCGGGGACCGCCTGCAATTCGACGTCCTGGGACGCAGTGTGGACGCCCGGGTCACGAGCGTCCGCGAGGTGGATTGGCGGGACGCGCGGCAGGGCGGCTTCATGTTCGTCTTCCGGCCGGGCCCGTTGGACCAGGCCCCGGCCACCTTCATCGCGCCGGTGCGCGGGCCGCGCGATCCGGTGACCCGCGCCCGGCTCGAGCGGGATCTCGTCGACCGCTTTCCGAACGTTTCGGTCATCGACTTGCGGGAGATCCTCCAGAGCGTCGAGCGGGTTCTCGGCAAGGTGACGCTCGGCGTGAGCGTGGTTGGCGGTCTGGTGCTCGGTGTCGGCATCCTGATTCTGATCGGGTCGGTGTCGATGACCCGGTTCCAGCGGATCTACGAGGTCGCCATCTTCAGGACCCTGGGGGCGTCGACGGGCCTGTTGACGGCGATGACGGCCGCCGAGTACGGAGTGCTGGGCCTGCTAGCCGGTGCCATCGGCGCGTCGACGGCCATGGGGCTGACGTGGTACATCAGCCGGCACGCGCTCGACATCCGGTGGTCGCCGTATCCTGCCATCAGCGTGGCCGGGATGATCATCACGACGATCCTGGTGTCCGCCGTCGGGCTGACGGCGAGCGCGGACATCCTGCGGCGGCGGCCGTTGGGAACCTTGCGAGGCGAATAGTCCGGGGCGGCCGGCCGTGGCCTCGGCCGCCCCCCAAGGGAGGTCCACCCGCATGCGATGCCTCGTGTCGGCCGTGCTGCTCGCCGGCACGTTGGTGCCGGGCCCGCTCATGGGGACCCGGCACTCGGCCCCAGCCCCCGCCCCCGCGGCGACGGGCCCGTGGGTGGCGCGATCGCCGGCCGGGGTGTTCCGGGTCACCCTCCTTGGCACCGGGAATCCTCGCCCCTCGCCGGATCGCTTCGGCCCGGCCACGCTCATCGAGGCGGGGCGCGTGCGCCTGCTGGTCGATGCCGGCCGTGGAGCGTCGATTCGGCTGTTCCAGGTTGGGGGAGCCGGGCTCCTGGCGGGCGTCGACGCGGTCTGCTTCACTCACCTCCACTCCGACCACGTCGTGGGGTTTTCCGATGTGTGGTTGACGGGCTGGATCTTCGGCCGCCGCACGCCGTTGCGCGTTTACGGGCCCGCGGGCACCGCAGCGATGGCGGGGCATCTGCGCGAAGCGTTCGACTTCGATATCCGGACCCGGCGCGACGTCGACGAGCGGTTCGCGCCGGATGGCGTGGTGCTCGAGGCCTCGGACGTGACGCCGGGGCTGGTGTTCGACCGCGAGGGCGTTCGGGTCACCGCGTTTGCCGTCGACCACGGGCCGGTCGCGCCGGCGTACGGGTACCGCGTAGACTACGGGGGGCACGCGCTGGCCATTTCCGGCGACACGCGGCCGGCCGAATCGCTCGTCGAGGCGGCCCGGGGTGTGGACGTGCTGGTCCATGAGGTCGTCAGCCCGGAGGTCGAGCGCCGCCTCTCCCGGATCCCCAATCCCGCCCAAACCGCCCGGGTCATCGCCCACCACACCACACCGGAAGAGGCGGGGCGGGTGTTCGCCAGGGTCCAGCCGCGCCTCGCCGTCTTCACGCACATCGTTCCGTCGCCCGCCAGGCCCGAGGACCTCATACCGGCCGCCCGCAGGGCCTATCGCGGACGCCTGGTCGTCGGAGACGACCTGATGCGGGTGACCATCGGCGACGAGATCACCGTCGGCCGCTGCACGCCGCTACCGGATCGGTGAGCCTTCGGGGGGCTGAGCAGGTCCTTTCCCTTGGGACCCGTCGCGCCGATAATCTGTCGGGTTGCGGCGGGGGCGGTCAGTCGTGGCGGGCGGCACGCCCGCCGGGAGGCGTTTGATGAACCGACAGTTGCTGGCGCTGGCTTCGCGAACACTCGGAGACGCAGAACACCGGCGCGAGCAGGAGGCACTGAGCGTCGAGGGTCGGTTGCGGGAGCTGTCCTTCAACCTCTGGTGGAACTGGCACCCGCAGGTGCTCGAGATGTTCCGCGAGATCGACCATCGGGGCTGGATCGAGACCAACCACAATCCGATCGCCCTGCTCAAGCGCTTCCCGCCGGGCGAGCTGGCCCGACGGGCCGCCGAACTGTCGCTCGAGAACCGCATCAGCTTCCACTACCGCCGTCTCCAGGAGTACCTCGCGTCGGAGGTGTCGTGGTGCTCGGCTCAGGCCGGGGCCTTGCGCCAGAAACCGATCGCCTATTTCTCCGCCGAATTCGGGCTGCACGAGTCGCTGCCGCTCTATTCCGGCGGCCTCGGCGTGCTCGCCGGTGACTACCTGAAGAGCGCATCGGACCTCGGCCTGCCGCTCCTCGGCATTGGCCTCTTCTACGCGAATGGTTACTTCCGCCAGCGTCTCGATGGGTCTGGATGGCAGCAGGAGGAGTACGGCGTCACCGATGTGGAGACACTGCCGATGCGGCGTCCGATCGGCCCCGACAACGCGCCGATCACCATTCAGGTTCCGTGCGGGGGCGAGTCGGTCCACGTCGGGCTCTGGATTGCCCGCGTCGGCCGCACGCTGCTGCTGCTGCTCGACTCGGACGTGGACGGGAACCCGCCGCACCTGCGGGACCTGACGGCGCGGCTCTACGGGGGCGGCGAGCTGAACCGCATCCGGCAGGAAATCGTGCTCGGCATCGGCGGCCTGCGGGCGCTGCGGGCGCTCGGGATTCGTCCGGCGGTCCTGCACCTCAACGAGGGGCACAGCGCCTTCGTGATCCTCGAGCGGGCGCGGGAGCTTGTCGAAGAGGACGGTCGCACCTTCGATGATGCCCTGCGCGAGACGTCGCTGCAGACCGTGTTCACGACGCACACGCCCGTGGCGGCGGGGCACGACCGGTTCCCGGCCGACTTGATGGACCGGGAGCTCGGCTGGCTCTGCCGCGCGCTGCGGATCGATCTGAACCGCCTGATGGGGCTGGGCCGCGTGAACCCCGGGGACGGCGGCGAGCCGTTCTGCATGACCGTGATCTCGCTGCGGGGTTCGCGCTACCGCAACGGCGTGTCGAGCCTGCACGGCCACGTCGCGCGCCAGATGTGGCAGCGCGTGTGGCCGGGGCGCCAGGAGGAAGAGGTGCCGATCGGGCACATCACCAACGGGGTCCACGTGCGCTCGTGGCTCGCGCTCTCGATGAACCGCCTCTACGACCGCTACCTCGGCGCGGACTGGCCCGCGCGACAGAGCGACTGCGCCACGTGGAAGCCCATTGCCGGCATGGACGACGCCGAGCTGTTCGAAACCCACTCGGTACTCAAGCGCTATCTCGTCGAGTTCGTGTGCCGGCGCAGCGGCCGGCCGGACCTGCTTAACCCGCACGCGCTGACGATCGGCTTCGCGAGGCGCTTCGCCACCTACAAGCGGGGCACCATCCTGCTGACCGACCTCGACCGCCTAGCTCGTCTGCTCAACAACCCGGCCGCGCCGGTGCAGATTGTCTTCGCCGGGAAGGCCCATCCACGGGATGACCCGGGCAAGCGCGTGTTGCAGCAAATCGTCGCGATGGCGCGAGACGAGCGGTTCCGGGGCCGCCTGGCCTTCATCGAGGACTACGACATCAACGTCGCCCGCTACCTCGTCCAGGGCGTGGACGTGTGGCTGAACACGCCGCAGCGCCCGCTCGAGGCGTGTGGCACGAGCGGGCAGAAGGTCGTGCTCAACGGCGGCCTCAACCTCTCGGTGCTCGACGGCTGGTGGGCCGAGGCCTACGACGGGCGGAACGGGTTTGCCATCAACGATGGAATCGGTACACGCCGACGCGGACGTCCAGTGGCAGCGTGATGCCCAGTCGCTCTACGAGACGCTCGAGGAGGTGGTCGTTCCGCTCTTCTACGACCGGGATGAGAGCGGCCTGCCGCGCGGCTGGATCGACCGGATGAAACAGTCGATCATGAGCTTGGCGTGGCGCTACAACGCCGACCGGATGGTGAGCGACTACGTGACGCACAGCTACCTGCCGGCGGCCGGTGGCCTGTGCTCCGCGTGAGTCAACCAGCGCAGCCAGTCGGCGGTACTCGTGGTATGATCGGCGTTTGGCGAAGCCCTGGTGTGAGGAGACAGGAATGGACGTGCAGCACTACAAGGACGCGCTCGTCAAGAAGCGTTCCGAGATCCTGGCAACCGGCGGCATCAAACCCCTTCAGAACGACACGAACAGTCGACAAGGCGATCTGGCGGATCAGGCCAGTGGGAACAACGAGGTCCACATTCAGCTCAGGCTGAAGCAGACCGATGCCAAGATCCTGCAGGCCATCGAGGAAGCGCTGGTCCGTATCGACAAGGGGAGCTACGGCGTGTGCCGGGACTGCGGCGAGCCGATCGCGCCGCCGCGCCTCGACGCGATTCCCTGGACGCGGGTTTGCAAGACCTGCAAGGAAAAGCAGAACGCGTGACGCCCCCGGATCTCCTGCGACTCCTCGGCGATGCGTTCCAGGCCAAGGCGGAGCTTCGGCGCCGTCACGAGGCGGTTGCGCGCGTCATGGGCCAGTACGACCTGAACAACACCTACCAGTACATCCTGGCCAGGGAGGTCGAGCACCTCGCCTGGCTGGTCGACGCCATCCTGGCTCTGGGCGGGACGGCGCCACGGGAGGCGGCTGAGGTGGCCGTGACGGCGGGGAAGGGGCCGGACGCGCTGCGGGCGCTGGCCAACCAGGACGCCGACCGGCTCGACGCCTTCGTGCAGGCGTGGCGCCCGCAGGTGGCGGGCATCACCAACGCCCGTCACAAACTGATGCTCGACCTGATGCTGGGCGAGGCGCTGGAGCACGCCCGGCTGTTCCGCCAGGCCGGAGCGGGGCGCGTCGATCTTCTGGGCCGCCGCACGGGCGGTGACCGGACGGCCGGCACCGTCCTCCCGTCGCGCTGGGTCGAGTAGGGGAGCGTCGCCGTGGGGGAGGGGGTGACCGTTGCGGTCGCGCTCGGGAGCAACCTCGGCGACCGGGCCTCCCACCTCGACCACGCCGTCCGCCGCTTGGCCGTGCTGCTCGCCCACCTGCGCGTCTCGCGCTACGTCGAAACCGAGCCCGTCGACGTGATCGGGGCGCAGGGACGTTTCCTGAATGCTGCTGCCGTCGCCGCGTGGGACGGGCCGCCGCGCACGCTGCTCGCGCGCCTGCTCGGCGTCGAGCGCGAGCGGGGCCGGCGCCGGCCCCACCGCGGGGCGGCGCGCACACTTGACCTGGACCTGATCCTCTTCGGTGACTGCGTGCTGGACGAGGCCGGCCTGACCCTCCCGCATCCCCGCTTCCGGGAACGCCGCTTCGTGCTGGAGCCGCTGTGCGAGGTCGGACCGGACCTGCGCGATCCGGTGACGGGGCTCACCGTCCGTGAGCTGCTCGGGCGGCTGCCTGGCGGCTCGGACGTCCAGCCGGGGGCGCCGCACCGGTAGCGTAGTGCGAACGAGGACGTGCGGCGCGGGGCTGTCGGGGGAAGGGTGGGAACGCGCACGCGGCCTCGGGCGCGAAGGCCTGCGGCCGCGTGCGACGCTGATGACGACGGCCGGCCAGACCGGCCGCGGGGCGTTCACGCCCGCTACTGCTTGGTGTAGACCTGCTTCATCTCGCCGCGCTGCGACGCCCGCACGATCGTCAGTTCCTTCCCGTCGGCCCCGAGGCTCCAGGTCTGCGTCGTCTCCATGGTGCCGTTGGGTCCCTCCATCGCCGTCTTGATGACGAGCTTGCCTCCCTCGAACTTCGCCGTGCTCTTGGACTCGCCGCGCTGGGTCTTGTTGACCGACTCCGTGCCATCGAGCTTGTAGGTCGTCGTCATCGTGTTCTCGCCGCGGACGACCTCGGTCGTCAGTTCGGTCGCGGTCTGCTTGACGGTCATCGGGGCCGGCGGGCCGCCGCCCTGTCGCCCGCCCATCTGGTCGCTCTTGGCCGGGTCGAGCACCCACTTGCCCGAGAAATCCGGCTTGGCCTGGGCGACCGCCAGCCCGGCCATCGCCACCGCCACCACCACCGCCAGCAATGCTACTTTCTTCATCGTTCCTCCGTTGAAACGGGTTGTCCCGAGGTTCACTCGTACCGCAGCGCCTCGATCGGATCGAGGGCCGAGGCCTTGCGCGCCGGATAGAAGCCGAAGAAGATCCCGATGCCTGCGGCGAACCCGAAGGCGACGAGCACCGCCTGGGGCGAGACGTACGTGGGCCAGTCGAGGAACTGTGTCAGGCTTCTCGACAACCCGTACCCGAGGCCGATCCCTATGCTCCCTCCGAGGAGGCTGAGGACGACGGCTTCGACCAGGAACTGCAACAGCACGTCTCCGCCGCGCGCGCCGATCGCGAGGCGCAGGCCGATCTCGCGGGTGCGCTCGGTGACCGAGACCAGCATGATGTTCATGATACCGATCCCCCCGACCAGCAGCGAGACGCCGGCGATCGACGCCAGCAGGGCCGTCATCGTCCGCGTCGCCTCGGTGCGGACGGCGGCGATGTCCTCGAGGGTCCGGACCATGAAGTCGTCGAGATCCCCGGGCTGGATCTTGTGCCGGTTTCGGAGGACGGCGGCAACCGCGTCGGCAGTCTGCTTGATGTTGTCCGCCGAGGTCGCCGACACGGTGACGTTCTGGATGAACGTGATCCCGCGCAGCTTCTTCTGGACGGTCGTGAACGGCGTGTAGATGACGTCGTCCTGGTCCTGACCGACGCCCGTCTGCCCCTTGCTGGTGAGGACGCCGATCACCTTGAAGGGCTGGTTGCGTACGCGGATCACCTGGCCCAGCGGGTCGCCGTCGTCGCCGAACAGCATGCTCTTGACGGTGGTCCCGATCACCGCCACCTTGGCGGCCGAGGTGACGTCCTGCGCCGTGAAGAACTGGCCGGTGTCGATCGGCCAGGCCTTGATCGCGAGGATGTCCACGTTGGTGCCCTGCATCATCGTGAACCAGTTCTGGTTGCCGGCCACGACCTGTGCACCCGTGTTGACGCCCTCCGCGACGTACTGGACGCCCGGGACTTCCCGGATGGCCTGCGCGTCATCGGCCGTGAGCGTGTTCGCCATGCCCTGGCCCTGGCGAACACCGCCCGAGCTGAAATTGCCGGCGTTGACCATGATCACGTTGGTTCCCGCCGACTGGATCTGCTGCTCGATCGAGACCTGAGCTCCGTTGCCGAGGGCGACCATCGTGATCACCGCCCCGACGCCGATGATCATGCCCAGCATCGTGAGCGCCGTGCGCAGCTTGTTCCGGTTCAGCGCCCTGAGGGCGATCCGGAAGGTCATCAGGATCGACATGGCTCTCCTATTCGGTCACCGCCGGCAGCGCCGCCAGCTCCTCGCTCGCGATTCGGCGGGTCGCGACCTTTTCGTCGGTCCGGATAAGGCCGTCCCGGAACGACACGATGCGCGTGCCGTACTCCGCGATGTCGCGCTCGTGGGTGATCAGCAGGACGGTGATCCCCCGCTCCCGGTTCAGCGTCTGGAACACGTCCATCACGTCGACCGAGGTTCGCGTGTCGAGATTGCCGGTCGGCTCGTCCGCCAGGAGGATCGAGGGGTTGTTGATCAGGGCCCGAGCGATTGCTACCCGCTGTTGCTGGCCGCCGGAGAGCTGGTTGGGTAGATGGTGGAAGCGGTTCTCGAGGCCAACCAGCTTGAGCGCGTCCATCGCCCGTCGCCTCCGCTCCGCCCCCTTCGACCCGCCGCTGTTGTAGAGCAGCGGCAGTTCCACGTTCTCGAGCGCCGTGGTCCGCGAGAGGAGGTTGAAGCCCTGGAAGACGAACCCGATCTGGTGGTTCCGGATGCGCGCGAGTTCGTTCTTCGACAGTCGCGAGACGTCCTGGCCTTCGAGGAAGTACTGGCCCGAGGTCGGGCGGTCGAGGCACCCGAGAATGTGCATGAAGGTCGACTTCCCGGACCCGGACGGCCCGGTGACGGCGAGGAACTCGCCGTGGTCGACGTCGAGGCTGACCGTTCGCAGGGCGCGCACCTCGATGTCCCCGACGATGTAGGTCTTCTTCAGATCGCGCACGGAGATGACAGGCATAGGACAGTCACTCGATGTCGGGCGACGAAGGGCCCAGAACCCCTGCCGGCCGTCGCGGGCGGGCACGGCTCGGAAACGGTCGAGACCTTCGTCCCCGTTGGCCTAGCGGCCGCGTCCGGGGCCGTAGCCGCCCGGCCCGCCTGGACGCTGCAGCAACGGGTTGCCCGTCTGCGTAGTCCCCTTCGCCGCGTCGGCCAGCGTGATCCCGGTTACCAGTTCCACGCCGGGTTGCAACTCGCCGTCGAGCAGTTCGAAGTACTGCCCGTCGGAGACGCCCAGGCGGAGGCGCACGCGTTTGATTTGCTTTTGGCCCGTCAGCCAGACCCACACGTTGCCCTGCGACGTCCGCGGCGGCAGCGGCCCGAACAGCGCGTCGATGGTCTGCGCGCCCTTGGTCGCCAGCGGCGAGGCGGCGGCGGCCGGCTTGGGGGCCTCGCTGAGGTCGATGCCGCGCTCCTTCATCCGCGCGATGAACTGCGCGCGCTGCTCCGGCGCCATCGACTGGAGGCGGTCCAGCATCCGCTTGCGGACCTCGGGGTCGTTGGGGTCGAAGCCCCGTCGCCCGCTGCCGCCGGACACGTCGCCGCGGCGCTCGCCACTGCCTGCGGTGTCGCCGCGCCCGCCGCCCTGGCGCCGGTCGGCGGCGGCCGCCTGCGTGGCGCCGCTGCGCCGCTCCGCGGTGGCGGTGTTCGGCGTCGACGTGACGCTCGGCTGGGGGCCGCCCGGCCCGGCCTGGGAGGCGGGCGTGGACGCCGCCCCCGAACCCGGCGAGGCGGGCGCAGTCGCGTCGGCCCGCCGGCTCCCGCCCTGTCCGCCCGCGCCGCGCTGTTGGAGTTCGGGGGGCATGGGCTGGTTGAGCGCGTCGAAGATCTCCGCCGTCGGCCGGAACCGCACGGCGTTGACCGGCACGCGTACCACGTCGGTGCGTTTGGCGATTTCGACCTGGACGTTGGCCGTCATGCCCGGCTTCAGCTTGAGGTCGGGGTTCGGGACGTTGACGACGGTCCCGTAGGTGACCACGTTCTGCACGACGATGGGCTGCAGGCGGACCTGGACGACCGTGCCGTAGAAGGTCTCCTGCGGGTACGCGTCGACCCGCACGCGCACCAGCTGCCCGGGGCGGATCTTGCCCACCTCGGACTCGTCGATGTTCGCCGTGCACTTCATCTTCGTCAGGTCGTCGGCGATGACGAACAGCGTGGGTGACTGGAAGTTGGCCTGGACCGTCTGGCCGACATCGACCGCGCGCTGGATCACGATGCCGTCGATCGGCGACGTGATGATGGTGTGGGCGAGGTTGACCTGCTGCTGGTCGAGGTTCGCCTGGGCCTGGGTCAACGCCGCCTCGGACGAATTCAGGGTCGCCACGGCCGACTTCACGTTGATGTCGGCCGTGTCGAGATCTTGCTGCGTCACCAGCTGCTTGGCGAACAGCTCCCGCGTCCGCTTGAGCTTCAGCTGGGTATCCTCGACGGCCACCTTGTTGTGCTCGACGTCGGCCTTGCGCTGGGCCAGGGTCGCCTTGGCCTGCTCGATCTGGGTGTTGATGTTGTCGGGGTTGATGCGCAGGAGGACCTGGTCCTTCTTCACGATGGAGTTGAAGTCGGCGCCGAGCTCCTGAATGATGCCGCCCACCTGTGAGCCAACCGTGACATCCGTGACCGCGTCGAGGGTGCCCGTGGCGCTCACCACCTCGGTGATGTCCCCGCGCGTGACGCCCGCGGTGGTGACCTTGGGCTCGGGGCCCGGCCGCGTGTAGATGTAGGCCCCCACGCTCGCGGCGACGGCGGCGATGACCAGGACGGTGATGATCGTCTTCTTCATAGGACTCTTCGGCTCTCGGAGCTCCCTCCACCGGGGACGTCGCCGCTCGCCATGATCTCCCTCTGCCCGGGACCTATTGCCCGGTGGTGCTGCCCGTGGTCCCGGTGGCGCTGGTCGAACTGCTGCTCGTGCTTGACGTGGCGGTGCCGGTTGACGAGGACGCCGTCAGCTGCTTCCGCTGGAAGTCGACGAGAGCCTTCCGGTAGTTGAGGACCGCCAGCAGCTCGCTGTTCTGTGCGTCGATGAAGTCGCGCTGAGCGAGCACCACGTCGTAGTTGGTCTCCATGCCCACTTCGAACTTGCCCTGCATGGTCTCGAGCTGCTTGGCGGACAGCTCCCGAGCCACGCGCGCCGTCTGAACCGTCTCGAACGTACTCTGGACGTTGAGCGCGGCCGTGGTGAGGTCGGTCGCGACGGCCAGCTCGAGCGACTTGAGCTGCGTCAGGGCCTGCTGATACTGGAGCTTGGCCTGCGCATAGGCGGCTTTCGCGGTGCTGGCGCCAAGCGGATAGGTCACGTTGACCTGGACGTTCCAGTTCGGGTACGAGAGGTTGCGCAGCAGCGAGAGCGCGTCGATGTACCCGCCCGGCAGGATGCCCACGATCTGGCCGCCGAGCGACGCGCTGCGCTCCAGCAGCGGCCCGCCCGTGCCGGTGGTGCCGTACGTGGCGACCAGGTCCGCCTCGGGCAGCGTCTGGTTCTTCAGGTAGCGGACCGAGATCTCGCTGTTCTGCAGGTTGTTGCGGGCGAGCACGAGATCGGTGCGCTTTTCGAGCGCGACGCGCAGGGCCGCCTCGAGGTCGATCTTTTCCTGGGTGTCGGTCGGCGGGCGGTCGACCGGGTTGATCGCGGTGGCCCAGAGCGGGTCGTCGGTCCCGCTGACCAGGAGGCGCTTGAGCGCGATCTCGGTGGTCCGGCGGTTGGCTACGGCCTGCACCAGGGTCTGCTGCCGGGTCGCGGCCGCGGCCTGCGCCGACACGACGTCGAGCGGCGCCAGCGTGCCGATCTCGACACGGGTCTTGTTGTCATCCACCAGCTTCTCGGCAAGCGCGAGCGAGGTCCTTGCCGCGTCGACCGCCTGGACCGCGTAGACGAGGTCCCAGTAAGCGTCCCTGACGTTGGCCACCGTGTTGATCTGTAGCGCCGAGAGCGTGACGTCCGCGCTCTGCCGCGTCACGCGCGCGGTGAAGAGGGTCTCGCGGCTGAGGTCGATCTTGAAGTTCTTCGTCAGCGGCTGCGTGAAGGTCGCCGTTAGGGCGGACTTGAAGGTCGGGTTGACGATGGCGTTGTTGCTGGTGGTGTTCGCCCGGCTGTTGACCCAGTTGAGCGTGGCGGTGCCGCCGCCCCACGGCAGCATCTGGGTCACGCCGGCGTTCCACAGTGCGCTGCCGGTCTCGACGTTCTGGCCGCCGCTCAGCTGCGAGGTCGGCTGCTGACGGAGCCAGCTGGTGCCGAGTGCGGAAGTCATCGTTGGCCGGAACGCCCCGACGGCCTGGGCGATCGCGAAGTCCTGAATCTGCGGGCCCAGCCGCCCGGCGGTCAGGTCGACGTTGTGGTCAAGCGCCTTCTTCACGGCGTCGTCGATCGAGAGCGGAAGCGGCTGCTTCTGGGGCGTAGTGGCCTCTGACACGGGGGGCGCCTGCTGCGCCTGGACCTTGGCCTGCGCGAGGAGCTCCAGGACCCTCGCGTCGGACACCGCCTGTGCACGGGCCTGGCTAGTGATACCCGCCAGCGCCCACATGGCGACGCCCATGGTGATCAGTGGCTTGAACGACTTCTTCACGGATCTGCCTCCCGCGTTCGGGTATGAGAATGAGGCCTCGGGGCGTGGCTACCGCTGCTCGTGCGGGCGCTCTGGCTCACCAGGCTGCCGCTGCTGCTCGTGCTCTTTCTGAAGAGCCGCGAGCTTGGTCCGCTGGTCGGGCGACAACACGCGCCGCATGCGGAACAGCATCAAGGTCCGAGACTTGCTCAACTCGCTCCGGATCGCCTCGACCTGTTCGGATTGCCGAAGCACCTGGGCTTCGGTGACGTCGTTGCTCCCGCTGATCAGGTGCGACAGCACGTCTTCTCGGCGGTCGAGTTCGAGCATCACTTCCTTCGCCTTGGCCACGGCCTGCTGGAAGATCTCCTCGATCCGGGCCGACTGGTCGGCCGTCAGGTGCAAATCCGCCTTGTAGTGATCGTCCTGCCACCACTTGACGCGCCGAGAGGACTGGCCGTCTCGTGGTTGATCCTTCGCCGGGGGCGCCTGGGGCGCCCGCGACTGGCTGGCCGCCAAACCCGCGAGCAGCACGGCGACCACGACACTGACCGCGACCTGCCTGATTACCACGTTCGGCACACCTCCACACCTTTTGGCAGATTACGACGGGCCCGGAAGCCCCGTTTACCGGCGGGGATGGAGGGTGCCGTGGGGGCGGCGCGTCTCTGGGCCCCGGCCCTGGGGAAACCGACCGCCCGGCAGGCCACGTCCTCAGGCTGCGCTCCTGCCGTTGGCAAAGGCCGCGAGGCGCTCGATGACCAGGCCTACGACGGTGTCTGGCGTGGACGCGCCGGCCGTGACGCCGACCGACACGGGCCCGGCACCCGGGAGCCAGGGCCCGGATTCGCCCTCGGCGGAGCCGCCGACCGGCCGATGTCGGATACGCTCAGGCGACAGCAGGGAGGCTACCTCGGCGATGTGGAACGTGGGGAGACGTTCGGCGCAGATTCGGGCGAGGTTGGCGGTGTTGCTGCTGTTGTAGCCCCCGACCACGATCATCAGGTCGAGGGCTTGCGCGGCGAGCAGGGCGACGACCGCGTCCTGACGGTCCTGGGTGGCGCTGCAGATGGTCTCAAACGCGCGAAAGCGGTCCGCCAGCGCTGCGTCCCCGTGCCGGTCCGCCATGGCCTGGCGAAACATCTCGGCGATCTTCAGGGACTCGGACATCAGCATGGTCGTCTGGTTGGCCAGGCCGATCCGCATCAGATCCCGGTCGGGGTCGAAACCGGGGGAGGCCGCCTGCCCGAACCGCCCCAGGAACGCCGTCCGGTCGGTGCCACGCCGGATGTACTCGCACACCTCGGCGGCCTCGACGCGGTCGAGGACAACGAGGTACCGGCCGCCTGGATGCTGCACGGCCTGGGACGCAGTGGCCTGGGTCTCCTCGTGCCGGATCTTCCCGTGGATGACGGCCGTGTACCCGTCACGGGCATACTGGCGCACGTTCTTCCAGACGTTGAGGACCGACCCACAGGTGGTGTCGACGAGCGTGCAGCCGCGGCCCTGGAGCTGCAGGAGCAGGGCGACGGTCACGCCGAAGGCGGGGAGGATGACGATGTCGTCCGGCCCAAGGTCGTCGATCGAGCAGTCAGGGTCGGACAGGAAGCGAAGGCCGAGCGAGCGCAGCCTCCGGTTGACCAGGGGGTTGTGGATGATCTCCCCGGTGAGGTACACGGTCTGGTTTGGAAAGCGTCGCCGGGCCTGGTAGGCGTAGTCGACGGCGCGGTCCACGCCGTAGCAGAAGCCGAACTCACGCGCCAGGTGCACGGTCAGGCGACCGTCCCGGTAACAGAAGTCGGCGTCCTTGATCTGCTGGATCAGGGTGCTGTGGTAATCGGCCGTCAGCTCGGACGCGACCTCGTGCTTGAGCGCAAATCCTCGACGGTAGATCAGATCCGGCATGCGGCACCAGAGACCCGCAGTTGCTGCTTGGCGATGTGTCGATTATACCCGGAGGCTCGCGGGGGAGGCGAGACGGGGCCTCCCCTGATCTCTACCGGCTGGCAAGCAGGGCCACCTCGCGGACGTGCGGCGTGCAGTCGTCGAGGGCCGACAGCGCGGGGATCCGCTGGCGCGTGACCGCCCGGTCGAGCTCGACGAGGAAGGCGTCGTCGTTCGGCGTTGCCTCGTCGAGGCCGGCCACGGTCGCCGGCGCACCGCTCGAAACGGCCGGGGCGTGAATCACCGCCTTGGCGACGGCGGGTGGGGCCGGCGGCCGACCGACGTCGAATACCCGTCCGGCCAGGATGCCCAGGAGCAGGCCCGCAGCCGCAGCGCCCGCCACCCAACGCGCGGCCGGCCGTCGCGCGAAGGACCGGCCGAGGCCGGCGCGGCTCGCAGGGAACCGAATCACGCGTCCCGACGCCGGTCCCTCTTCCAACCGCCGCAGGATCGCGTCCCGCTGCGCGTCAAGCCGGGACGGCGTGAAGACCTCGTCGGCCTCGCTGGACGCGTCCCGACGGAGTCGCTCCAAGGGGGCGGTTAGCTCCGCGTACCGCCAGGTACACGGCTCGCACCCATGCAGGTGCTGATGCACGCCGTACCGTTCGTCGGCGTCTCCCCGATCGTCGCCGAAATAGACGGCGAGCAGCCGGTCGTCACGTGGGTGTGCACGATCACGGGGTTTCACAGTTTCCCTCCGAGCAGCGATCGCAATTTGCGGACCGCGCGAAACAGATGCACCCGCACCGTGGATTCCGACAGCCCTGTTATCGCGCTGACCTCCCGGGACGAACACCCGTCGTAGTGACACAGAAGGAAGATCGTGCGCTGTCGCTCGGGCAGTCTCCCGACGGCCGCAGCGATCTGCGCGCGACGGTCGCGCAGGAGCAGTGCCTCCTCGGGTGACGCGCCGCCGCTCGGCGTGATATCGGCCAGCGACCGCGTTCCCGGTTCTCCCTCCAGCGACCCCACCATCCAGCGCGCCCGCCGGCGCCGGGCCTTCTGCCGGTCCAGGCACCCGTTGATGAGGATTCGCGTGAACCACACTTCGAAGGGCAGGTCCTCCCGGAACGACTCGATGTGCGTGAACACCTTCACGAAGGCGTCCTGCACCGCCTCGTCGGCGTCGGCCGTGTCCCGCAGGAAGTGATAGGCGATGCGCGAGGCCCGCCGCTGCTGCCGCGTCACCAGCGCGCCAAATCGGTCGCGGGCGGCCGCCAGACGGCCGTCCCGGACCAGCGCTTTCACCTCGGAGGCCAGACGTGAGTTTTCGTCGGCGCGCGGCAATTCCGGCAGCGACACCGCCACCTGGTCCACCGGGAGTTCCTTCCGCGCAGGCTCGGCCGACTGGCTAATCGTCGTGATGTCCTGACCTCCGGGACGCGTCTCTGCCATGAACTACGATGCTCCAGGCAAAACGTTTACCGGGACGCGGACCCGCGTCCTGTTGAGACATTGTACGGCAGGTGCGGCCAGCCTCGGGGGGGGCCGGCCTAGGAGGCACGCGCCGCGTCGAGCGCCCGCTCGAGCCCCTCGACCGCGGCGTGCAGGTCATCTGGGCGGGGCGGGGGGTGGTCTCCCCCCAGGAGGCGGGTGGCGGCGTCTTCGACGTCGCCGGCGGCCTCGCCAAGCGAAGAAATACCGAAAGTTATTCCACCGCGTCGGAGCGTGCGGGCCTCCCGGATGATCGTCGCGAGCATGGCCGGGGGGTGACTGCTGATGGCGACGGCCTCGGCTTCACGATGGATAATCCGCACACGCGCGGCCGCATCCCTGAGGAAGTCGGCCCGCATGCCGGCCAGGAACGCTTCGCGATTCTCCTCTTCGGCCATGGTCAGCGTCAGAACACGGGGCGGGCGCCCCTCCTGGCACCCTCATGCGGCCGTGCGGTTCGCGCGGCGGAAGGCAGCGTGGACCCGTGAGAGCAGCACGCCGGCCTCGAACGGCTTGACGAGGTAGTCGTCGGCCCCCAGCTCGAGCACGCGCCGCTCGGTGTCCGGCCCCGACTCCGCGGTGAGCACGATCAGGGGGAGGGCGGCGAGCGACAGGTCCCGCCGGAGCCGGTCGATGGCCTCGAATCCGTCCATCTCCGGCATCATCAGGTCCAGCACCAGCAGGTCTGGCCGCTCTCGCCGCGCAAGCTCGACCGCGTGCAGGCCGTTCTCGCCCTCGAGGACATCGTAGCCCTCTTTTTCCAGGAGCAGCCGCACCAGCATGCGGATCATGCGGTCGTCATCCACGATGAGCACGCGCTGCCGGTTCCGCTTCTGCACCCGTGCCGCGCCTTCCTCGGCCAGCACGCGGTTCACCTCTTCGATGGAGGTGATGCCTTCGGCGACCGCGTCGAGCGCGATCTCTCGCATCGAGCGGAATCCGGCCTGGCGCATCGCCTCTCGCAGGTCCGTGGCAGACGCCGAGTCGCGGATCAGGCGCCGCATGCCGTCGTCGGGCACGCAGGACTCGGCCACTGGCATGCGGTCGATGTACCCGGTGTGGCGGCAGCGGTCGCAGCCCGATCCGGCTCGGGCCGGCACGGCGCGGATGCCGTGCGCCTCCCCGAGGCGCACGGCCTCGTCGGACGGGTAGAGGGCACGGCACTCGGGGCACAGCCGTCGAATCAGCCGCTGGGCGAACACCGCGTTGAGAATCTCCGAGACGCGGAACGGCTCCAGACCGAGGTTCAGGAGCCGCCCGATGGCCGATGGCGCGTCGATCGTGTGCAGCGACGTGATCACGAGGTGGCCGGTGTAGGCCGCTTGGCCGGCAATCTGGGCCACCTCGGCATCGCGGATCTCGCCGACCATGATGACGTTGGGATCCTGGCGCAGCACCGATCGCAGGACCTGGGCGAACGAGTTGCCAGCCTCCTTGCTCACGGGGATCTGGTTGACGCCGTCGACGTACCGCTCGACCGGGTCTTCGACGGTGACGATGTTCGTGCGTCCGTTCCGCAGGTGGCTGAGACTCGCGTAGAGAGCAGTGGTCTTCCCGGAGGCGGTCGGGCCGGTGAACAGGACGAGGCCATCGGGACGCTGCAACGCCCGTGTCAGACGCTCGCGCGTGGCCCCGTCGTACCCCAGCCGGTCGAGCGTCATCAGTTCGCTGGCGGCATCGACGATCCGCATGACGACCTTCTCGCCGTGCACGGTGGGCAGGGTCGAGAGCCGCACATCCACGGCGCTGCCGTTCACAAGGATGCGGAACGCGCCGTCCTGCGGGCGGTGCCTGACGGCGATGTTGGTCTTGGCGAGGACCTTGAGCCGATTCGTGATGTGCGACCGGGCCTCGCGGGGGAGCGACAGAACCTGCTCGAGAATGCCGCTGATCCGGAAGCGCACGATGGCCGGACCGGCGGCCGGCTCGATGTGCACGTCACTGGCATGGGCCTGGACCGCGGACGCCAGGATGTGGTTGCAGAGCTCGACGACCGGCGACGAGTTGATCGAGGAAGCCCCGGCCTCGGGGGCTTCGACGGGGGCCTCCGACTTCAGGCGATTGATCAGCCGTTCGACTTCCCCGAGCTTCGGGTAGTACCGGTCCAGCGCGTCGAGCAGTTGGCTGCGGCGAGCGAGGATCGCCCGGGGCGTTCGGCCGGACACAAAGCCGATGTCGCGTTCGACGTCCATGTCGAGCGGGCGGGAGACGGCAAAGGTGATGGTCCGGTTGTCCTCGTGCAGGGGGAGCACCCCATGACGCCGCGCGATCCGCTCTGGGACGAGGCGGACGGCCAGCGGGCTGATTCGGACCTCGGACAGGTCCACCAGGGCCATTCCGGTGACCTTCGACACCGTCGCGTAGCTGTCGGCCTCCGACACCAGCCCGAGGTCCACCAGGGCGTCGTGCACGGACAGGTGGGCCCGCTCGGCGTGCTCGGCGGCGGTTGCGAACGACGAGGTGTCGAGAAGGCCGCTGGCGACGAGCTGATCGGCGAATGCCTTGCCGCAGTTCTGGCCACCAGGGCCCAGAATCGCTCCCCTTGTGTCGGTCCACGGTTCCGGGAGCGTGCGGGGCAGGGCGCTGAGTACCTCATGATTGACGCGCCACGACGTCGCTTCGGCCCACCTGTGGGCGACAGGTCAATCCGTCGAACGGCGGGCGGATGCCTCCAATGGTCGACGGGTTCCAGCCCGGGGATTCTCGTCCTCGTCGGTCGCCGGGCCTCCGGGAGGGGGCGGCCCCGGTGAGCCGGGGGCTGCGTAGGTCGCCGTGCGCGACGAGGCTCGGGCCAGTGGTCATGTCCCGTCCGGAGCCTGGGGCGCCGGGCGGCCCGCGCGGTGTACACGACGGCGCTGGCCCACGCTCGATAGAGGGCCGGCCCCCCCCCGCTCCGTCCTTGGAATCGGCCGGTGGTGGGCGGACTTGAGCTCCGCCGTGTGCATTCCCGCACAACACCGCCCAGCGCCGTGAGCATGTCCGCTCAAGCCAGGACCCGGACCGCCGATTCCTTCGATTGTGAAGCGCCGGCGTCCGGCTGTGCGCCGGGCGCACGCGTGCGCTCCTGGAGACCGCATGACCTCGCAGCATCCACTGCTCCTACTCGTCGACGACGACGAGCGAATCCTCGACGTCGTCTCGCGGTTTGCGCGACACGCGGGCTTCGACGTGGTGACCTGCGCGGGCGGCCAGGAGGCGCTCGACCACCTGCGGCGCCAGGCGGCCGACCTCGCGATGGTCGACCTGCGGATGCCCGACGTCAACGGCCTCGACGTCCTGCGTGCGATCAAGGAGACGGTGCCGGGTTGCGAGGTCGTGCTGATGACCGGGTACGCAGGCATCGACAGTGCCATCGAGGCCATCAAGCTCGGGGCGATCGACTATCTCACCAAGCCCTTCGACTTCGAGCGCCTGGCGCACGTCCTCGACTCGGTGCGCGAGGAGGCCGACCGGCGACGGAATCTGCTGGCGGCCGAGGGCGAGATGGCGCGCCGCCTCGAGTTCTGCGACATGATCGGGCGCAGCGCGATCATGCAGGAGATCTTCAGCCTCGTGCGCCGGCTGGCACCCCACGTGCGGGCCGCGTTGATCACGGGGGAAACGGGGACGGGCAAGGAGCTGGTGGCCCGCGCGCTGCACCGCATGGGGCCACGGCGGGATCGGCGGTTCGTCGCGGTCAACTGTTCGGCGGTCGTCGAGACGCTGTTCGAGAGCGAACTGTTCGGCCACGTGCGGGGTGCGTTTACTGGGGCGATTGACCACAAGCCCGGTCTGTTCGAGTTGGCTGACGGCGGCACACTGTTTCTCGACGAGATTGGCGAGCTGCCCCTGACGATGCAGGCGAAACTCCTGCGGGTCCTCGAAACCGGCGAGGTGCAGCGCGTGGGCTCCCTGGAAGCCCGCAAGGTCGACGCCCACGTGCTGGCGTCCACCAACCGTGACCTGCGGGCGGAGGTGGCCGCCAACCGCTTCCGCAGCGACCTGTTCTACCGCCTCAACGTGGTGGAGCTCCGCCTGCCGCCGCTGCGCCGCCGCCAGGAGGACATCCCGTATCTGACCGCCGCGTTCGTCCGCGAGTGCGCGGCGCGGCTGCGCAAGCCGCTCGTCGGCCTGACCTCGTCGGCCGAGCGGCTGCTGATTTCCGCGCCGTGGGAAGGCAACGTGCGGGAACTGCGCAACGTGGTCGAACGCGCGTGCATCCTCGCCGAGGGCGATCTGATTAGCGACAAGGACCTGGCCGTCAACCTCCCGGCACACGCCGAGCCCCCAGCCCTGACGGCCCCCCCGACCTTTGCCGAAGCCATGGTCGAAGTGGCGTCGGATCAGATCCCCGCCGACGACGATCCGGAGTCCCTGGCCAGCATCGAACGCGACCACATCATGCGCACACTGCGCCGCGTCGGCGGCAACAAGAAAGCGGCCGCCAAGATGCTCGGTCTCAGTCGCCGCGCCCTCTACCGGCGTCTCGAACGTCACCAGCTCGACGAGACCATCACCCGACGCAGGGTTCCCGAACTGGCCGGGTAGCGCTCCCGGCGCGGACCGAGGGACCCGAACACACGCGTGCGCCAGCGCCCACGATCCTCGTGGGCGGCACGAGCTGGCCCGAGACGGGCCGTCGCGGGCGCGAAGGACCGGCCATGGCAGAGCTGTTGCAGGACTGACACCGGCCGGCGGGCCAGCGTGCGGATCGCGGGAGGAACCATGGACCGCGTGCTCGTGGTCGACGGGGAGACGGGCATCAGGGGACTGCTTGCGCAGTGGGTGGAGTCGTTCGGCTGCCTTCCCGTCGAGGCGCCAGACGCCGAGCAGGCTCTGAGCCGGCTGGCTCAGTCGCCGTGTGCGGTCGCCGTCTGCGACATCACCCTGACAGGGCACGACGGCCTGTGGCTGGCTCGGCAGGTCCGCCTTGCGTTCGCGGACACGGCGATCGTGTTGACGGCGGGAGTCCACGATGTCGAGCCGGCTGTCGGCGGGCTGCGGTCCGGCGCGGTGGACTACCTCCTCAAGCCGTTCGGGCGGGAGCGTTTCCGGGAGGCGCTGGACCGGGCACGGCAGTGGCACCGTGTCGCCGCCGACGCACTGCGGTGGCGACGGTCCGTGGAGGCGGAACTCGAGGCCCGGTTCCGCCAGCTGGGCGAAGGGATCGTCCGGCTCAATCCCGCGAACGACGCGGCGGTGCGCGGGACGTTGGCCGTGCTGACGGTCCGCAATCGTCCGGCCTACGACCACGCCCTCCGCGTGGCGGCGCTGACCCTGGAGCTGGCCCTTTCGGTTCGGCTCGACGCCTCCGACCGGGCGCATGCCGAGCGCGCGGCGTTGCTCCACGAGGTGGCGCGCGCCGTCGTGCCGGAGACCGTGCTGTGGAAGCCCGGTGACCTGACACCCGAGGAGTGGGCCATCCTCCGGCGCGAGCCCGAGATCGCCCACGAGATGTTTGAGCGAGTGCCGTTCCTCGTTCCGGCCGGCAGCCTGTTGTGGTGCGCCCGCGAACGGTTCGACGGGACCGGATATCCTCGCGGCCTGGCCGGAGTGGCCATTCCACTGGGGGCGCGGATTCTCGCGGTCGCGGACGCCTATGACACGATGACCCGCCCCCTCGGACACCGGGACCCCCTCACGCCGTCGGAGGCCGCCGAGGAACTGGTGGAGGGCCGCGGCAGCCAGTTCGATCCCGGAATTGCCGATGCCCTGCTGGAGATCCTGGGACACGCCTGCGCGGTCTGATACGATACCGCCATGGCGTGGGAGCCGGCGATTGGGCTGGAGATTCACGCGCAGCTCGCAACCGAGACGAAGATCTTCTGCGGCTGCGCGGTGCGCTCGGGCGACCCGCCGAACACGCACGTCTGCCCGGTGTGCCTCGGACTGCCGGGCGCCCTGCCGGTGCTGAATACCCGCGCGGTCGACTGCGCCCTCCTGGCATCGCTCGCGCTCGGCTGCACGGTGCAGCCGGTGTCCGTGTTCGCGCGCAAGAACTACTTCTATCCAGACCTGCCCAAGGGCTACCAGATCACGCAGTTCGATCGGCCTCTCGCCGTCTCGGGGGCGCTCGAGTGGGCCGAGGGCGCGCACGCGATCCGTGTCCGTATCACGCGGGTCCACCTCGAGGAGGACGCCGGCAAGTCCCTTCACGAGGGCTTCGAGGACTCGAATTGTCACACCTATGTGGACTTCAATCGGAGCGGCGTGCCCCTGATTGAGATCGTGACGGAGCCGGACCTGCGCGCAGCCGCCGACGCGGCCGCCTTCTTCGAACGGCTGCGCGACATCCTGGTGGAGCTCGGCGTCAACGGCGGCAACCTCGAGGAAGGGCATCTGCGGTGCGACGCCAACGTGTCGGTGCGACGCACCGAGGCCGGAGCGTTGGGCACACCGGTCGAGGTCAAGAACCTGAATTCCTTCCGCTACCTGCAGCGGGCGCTCGATCACGAGATCACCCGGCAGGTGGGTGTGCTCGAGGCGGGTGGGCGAGTGCAGCGCGAGACGCGGTTGTGGGATGCGGGCTCCTCGCAGACCCTGCTCATGCGGAGCAAGGAAGAGGCGCACGACTACCGCTACTTCCCCGAGCCGGACCTCCCGCCACTGGTCGTCGCGCCCGCGCGCGTCGAGCACCTGCGGGCGCGTTTGCCGGAGCTTCCCGACCAGCGACGCCGCCGCCTGATGACGTCCTACGGCCTGTCGGAGGACCGACGCGACACAGCTGTCGGCCTCGCGGACCGTGGCCGCCTACTTCGAGCGGCTCGCCGGCGCCACGGGCCGCGCGAAGGCGTCAGCCAACTGGGTCCTTGGCGAGCTCACCCGCAAGCTGAAGGAAGGTGGCGCGTCGATTCGAACGCGCGGGGGTCACGCCCGAGGCCCTCGCCGGCCTGATTCTCGCCGTCGAGACGGGCACCATCAGCAACAGTTTGGCGAAGGCCGTGTTCGAGAAGATGTGGGCTACGGGGCGAAGGGCCGAGGAAATCGTCCGCGGGGAGGGTCTGGCGCGCATTGACGATGAGGAGGCCCTCTCGGCTCTGGTTCGCGAGGTTCTCTCGGCCAACCCGAAGGCCGTTGGCCAGTACCGGGCCGGCAAGACGCTCGTGCTCGGCTTCTTCGTGGGCCAGGTGATGAAGGCGACCCGAGGCCAGGCCAATCCGTCCCTGGTCACGGCGATCGTCGAGCGGGAGCTGCAACGCGCGTGACCGTCGACGCGAGGCCCGGTTCCGGCGACGCGCGGCCGGAGATCGCGGGGCCGGGAGGAAAGCCGTCGGGCGGGGCTGGCCGCCGGCACAGCTGGCCGCCGTCACGGCGGGCGGTCGAGCCCCGCATGCTATACTCCCCGTGGCCCGCATGTCCGGACTCCACCTGGACGAGCGTCTGTGATCGATATTGAGGGGCTGTCGAAGCTCTATGCCCGCGACGTGTTCGCGCTCGACGACATCACCCTGCATGTCGGGCGCGGCGAGTTCGCGTTCCTCACCGGCGCGAGCGGGGCCGGCAAGACCACCCTGCTGCGCATCCTGCTCCGGCAGGAGCCCCCGACCGGGGGCCGGGTCATCGTCGACGGACGGGACATTGCCGCGCTCGGGCGGTCCGAGGTGCAGCGCTACCGCCGGTCCATCGGCTTCGTGTTCCAGGACTTCAAGCTCATTCCGCGCAAGACGGTCTTCGAGAACGTGATCTTTGCGCTGCGCATTCTCGGCGTGCCGGACGTGCAGCAGCGCCGGCGGACCTTCCAGGTGCTCAAGTGGGTCGGCCTGCAGCACCGAGCCAATGCCTACCCGCTCGAACTGTCGGGCGGCGAGCAGCAGCGCGTCGCCATCGCGCGCGCCCTGGTGAACGAGCCGGTGCTCGTGCTGGCGGACGAACCCACGGGCAATCTCGACCCCGATCTGGCGTTCGACATCATGAACCTCTTCCGGGAGATCAACTCCGCGGGCACGACCGTGCTGGTGGCGACGCACGACCGGGAGTTGATCCGTCGGGTGGGCCGCCGCGCGATCACGCTCGACCGCGGCCGGGTCGTGGAGACCGCGTGACGGCGAGAGGATCCGCATGATCGGCGCCCTTAAGTACTTCGCCACGGAGGCCGCCATCAGCTTGTGGCGCGGGCGGCGGTCGAGCCTGCTGTCGGTCCTCACGATCACGCTCGCCCTGTTCATGCTCGGGCTGTTCCTGCTCGTCAGCACCAACCTGGAGCGGATCGTCGGGCAGTGGAGCCGTTCCGCCGAGTTCTCCGTTTACCTGCGCGACGAGGTGAGCACGAGCGAACGGGGCGCGGTGGAGGCCGTCTTGAAGGGCGAGATGGGCGTTGGGGTCGTGGAGTTCGTGTCCAAGGCCGCCGCGCTCGCGCGGTTCCGGCGGGAATTTCCGGACCTCGCGGCCGCCACGCAGGGCGCGGTGGACAACCCGTTTCCCGCGTCGTTCGAAGTGCGGGTCGCCTCGCTGACGCTCGACGCGGCGGGCCTGGAGAAGTTGGCGGCGCGGGTCGTCCGCATGCCGGGCGTCTCGGACGTGCGCTACGACCGGACCTGGCTCGATCGGCTTGCCGCCCTGACGCGTGCCATCCGGTGGACGGGGTTCTTCCTCGCGGGCTTGCTGATCGTCGCGGCCGCACTGACGGTGACCAACGTCGTGCGTCTCGCCTTGTTCGCCCGGCGCGATGAGGTCGAGATCATGGAGTTGGTCGGTGCGCCGCTGACCTACATCCGGGGGCCGTTCGTGTGCGAAGGCATCTTCCAGGGCGGCCTTGGCGCGGCCCTGGCACTCGGGGCGCTGCGCCTCGGACTCGCGCTCGGCCGAGCCCGCCTCGGGGCCCTCACGCTCGGGGTGATCGACCCGGCGGCGATTGAGTATCTCGCCTCCGACACGATCCTGGCGATTCTCGCCGGCGGCATGGCCGTCGGGTGTGTCGGTGGGCTGGTGGCCGCGCGGCGCCTGCGCTAGGCGGTCGCGGGCTGGGGCCCGACGCGACGTGGGCAGCGGAACGGGGCGCCTGCCCGGAGCGATTTGGTCGCCGTTGACAGGCGGAGAAGGGCTCACTAGACTGGAAAGTGCCTTCCGGTTTCCCCCTCTGGCTGAGGAGTCGCATGCATCGGTTCCTGACCGACGAGCCTCCATCAAGCACACGACCTCGGAGTTTGGTGACCGACTTCTACCGGGAAGAGCTGATGAAGCACCAGCGCTGCTTGCGGCGGCAGCGCGAGTACCTACTCCGAGCGCGCGTACGCCTCGGCCGAGCAGGCGCTCTCGCGGTTGCTCCGGCAGCTTGATCAGCTCTGCCGATCCAAGGATGTCGCGCAGGTGATGGACCGCGTGCTGCGGCAGTTCGACGTCGTGACGAACGTGTCTGCGTGGTCCGACCCGAAGAAAGTGAACTGACGCTACGCTCGATCGTCTTCGCCAGGATCTTTTCCTCCTGTTTCGAGCGGCCCTCGAGGCGGCCAGCGCGCCACGCCTCCTCTCAGCGGCCTGCCGGGCTCCCGACCTTGTTCCCCTGCTGGAAGGCCGACCCCTCTACGTGATTGCGGCGGGCAAGGCGTCGGCGCCGATGGCGGCCACCTTCGCGCGCGAGCGGCGGCTGACGGGGGGGCTGGTGGTCGGGACGCACCGTCAGGTCAGCGTGCCGCCGCCGCTGCGCTGGCTGCAGGGCGGCCACCCGGTACCGGACGCGCAGAGCGTGGAAGCGGGTGCGCGGGCGTTGGAGCTGGCGCGGCGGGTGCCGCGCGACGGCGTGCTTGTGGTGTTGCTGTCCGGCGGCGCGTCGGCGCTGCTTGCGCTGCCGCGCCCGGGGTTGTCGCTCGACGACAAGCAGGCCACCACCCGCCGGCTCCTGCTTGGCGGCGCCGACATCGGGTCGCTCAACACGGTGCGG
This sequence comes from uncultured Acidobacteriota bacterium, assembly GCA_963701315.1. Classification (GTDB taxonomy): domain Bacteria; phylum Acidobacteriota; class Vicinamibacteria; order Vicinamibacterales; family Fen-181; genus FEN-299. Next base: position 1,319,138 of record OY969603.1, read on the forward strand.
AAGCACCTGTCGGCGATCAAGGGTGGCCAACTCGCCGCCGCTGCCGCGTCGAGTGTCGTCGGCCTGGCCGTGTCGGACGTCGTCAGCAACGATCTCAGCGTCATCGGATCCGGGCCGACGGTTCCCGATCCGAGCCGCTTCGAGGACGCCTGGCAGGTACTCGCCGGTCAAGGTGGCGCGGAGCGATTTCCTCCTGCGGTCGCCGCCTTCCTCGGCCGCGGGATCGAGGGACGGGAGGCGGAGACCCCGAAGCCCGACGACCCGCGGTTCGCACGCGTCCGTTCCCGTGTGATCGGGTCGCGTGCGGACGCCGTCGCGGGCGCGGCACGAGCTGCCGAGTCGCTCGGCTACCGGGTCGTCGTGCTGCCCGATCCGGTCGTGGGCGAGGCGCGCCAGGCGGGACCCGCCTTCGTGGCGCGTGGCTGCCAGCAGATCGCGGGCGGTAGCGGCGCCACGTGCGTCATCGGGGCGGGCGAAACAGTCGTGCACGTCACAGGGAATGGGTCTGGGGGCAGGAATCAGGAACTGGTGCTCTCGGCGGTGGCCGACCTCGCCGGGCAACGGGCGCCCGTGGCCCTGCTGTCGGGCGGCACCGACGGGATTGACGGGCCGACCGACGCGGCCGGGGCGGTCGCCGATACGACAACCCTCGCGCGGTTCGAACGAACCGGACGTGGCGCAGCGTCCGCCTACCTGGCCGACAACAACGCCTACGAGTTCTTCCATCTCCTCGGCGACCTGGTGCTGACGGGCCCAACGGACACCAACGTGGGCGACATCCAGATTCTCCTCGGCGTGCCGTAGGCCGACCGCGTAGAAATCTCAGCGTCCTGTGGCGCGGAATCTGGCACACTGTCGGGAGGGCGGTTCCCTCGCGCGCATGGAGACGCAGACGATGGCGAAACTGAAGATCGGTCTATGGGCGGTGCTGGTCCTGCTCGTGACCCTGGGCGCCGGCTGGCTGTGGGGCAGCACGGGCCGGTGGGCGGCCGAGGGGCGCGCCCGGGACGCGGAGCAGCGGTTGGCGCTCTCCGACGCACGGGCGGCGCTGTCGCTCGCGCGCGTCGACCTGTTCGAACTGAACTTCGGGCAGGCGAGCCGAGACCTGGAGCGGGCCAAGAAGGCGCTGAACGCCTGCGTCACGCGGTACGAGCAGACGGGTCCCGCCGACGCGGCTACCGCGGCCCGCGACGCGCTCGCCAAGACCGCCGAGGGCCAACAGCTCGCGGGCAGCGTCGACCAGACCGCGAACGCCCGGGTAGCCGAGGCACTCAAAGCCCTGGACCGCGCCAGCGCCCCGTCGTCGCGGTGACGCGACACGAGGCGGTGTCCGGCCGGATGGCCGTTCCGACACGCCGAATCCCATGATCTCCCGCGATGACACGCTCCGCCTGATCCGTGAACGCGTCCAACACCCGGCGTCTGCTCGCGAGCTGATGCAACGGCTGACGATCCCGCGCGAGGAGCGCGCGAGCTTCCGGCGCCAGCTCAAGGCGCTGGCCGCCGACGGCGACCTGGTCGAGGTGCACGGCAAACGCTACGGCCTGGCCGACAAGATGGACCTGGTGGTCGGGCCGCTCGAGGCGCACGTCGGGGGGTTCGGCTTCGTGCGCCCCGAAGGGCCGGCCGGGACGGAAGGGTCCGATGTCTACATCGCGGAAGCCCACCTGAAAGAGGCCATGCACGGGGACCGCGTGGTCGCGCGCGTCGAGCGCCACCGAGAAGACGGGCGGGTCGAAGGGCGGATCGTCCGGATCCTCAGCCGTGCCAACGCGACACTCGTGGGGCGCTTCGACCTCGCCGACGGCGGGTTGGGATTCGTGACGCCGTTCGACCCGCGTCTGGGGGCCGACGTCGCGGTTCTCCCGGACACGTCGGGCGGCGCCAGGCCCGGCGACATGGTGACCGTGGAGATCACGCGGTGGCCGACCACCGCCCGGGGGCCGGTCGGCCGCGTGACGGAGGTGCTCGGGCGGCTCCAGGACCCCGGGGTCGACACGCGCGTCATCATCCGGAAGTTCCACTTGCCCGACAGCCCAGGTCCGTCCGCGCTCGCCGAGGCGCAGCGCCTCGTGCAAGGGCGTGGCGCGCCGCGCTCGGCGCACGCGCGCAAGGCGGACGTGGCGGGGCGGACCGACTTCAGGGGTCTCGACGTCGTGACGATCGACGGGGAGCAGGCGCGGGACTTCGACGATGCCATCTCGGTGGAGCGGCTGGAGAACGGCCACTTCCGGTTGGGCGTCCACATCGCCGACGTCTCGCACTACGTGCGTGAAGGCAGCGCGTTGGACGAAGAAGCACGCGACCGGGGCACCTCGGTCTACTTCCCGGAACGGGCGCTGCATATGTTTCCGGAGGAGCTGGCGACAGGCTTGTGCAGCCTGAATCCCCGCGTGGACCGACTCGTGCAGTCGTGCCTGATGGAGCTCGACGCCAACGGCGAGGTCGTCCGGTCGGAGTTCCACGATGGCGTCATCCGCACGCGCGAGCGGATGACCTACACGGAGGTGAACGCGATCCTCACCGGGAGCGACCCGGCGACGACGGCCCGCTACGAGGCGCTTGGGCCCGCGCTCGAGACGATGCGAGAGGTGTACCGCGTGCTGAGCGAGCGCCGCCATCGCCTTGGCTCGATCGACTTCGACCTCCGCGAAGCGGAGTTCGAGTTGGACGAGGAGGGAGCGGTCGAGGCCATCACCGCACTCGACCGCAACCTGGCGCACCGTCTGGTCGAGGAGTTCATGCTCCTGGCCAACGAAACCGTGGCGACCTTCCTGGATACCCGCGGCGCGCCGGGGCTCTACCGGGTCCACGAGGCGCCCGATCCGCTCAAGGTCGAGCGGTTCGAGGAGTTCGTCTCGACGTTCGGCTACAGCCTCGGAGCCGCGCCGCACGCGGTCAGGCCGCGCCATTTCCAGAACCTCCTCGAGGCGATTCGCGGGAAGAAAGAAGAGCGCGCCGTGGCCCTGCTGATGCTGCGCACGATGCAGCAGGCCCGATACGCGCCAGCGAACCTCGGGCACTTTGGCCTCGCCTTCTCGAGTTACACGCACTTCACCTCGCCCATCCGCCGCTACCCCGACCTCGTCGTGCACCGGTTGCTGCGCTCCGTGCGCGACGGCACCCTGGACGAGCCGGCGCGCGCGAAGTGGCGGCAGGAGCTACCCGTCTTGGCGCGGCACGTGTCCGACCGCGAGCGACGCGCCGAAGAGGCGGAGCGGGAACTGGTGCAGTGGAAGAAGGTCCGGTTCATGGTCGACAAGGTCGGGGAGGAGGGCGACGGGTACGTCGTCGGCGTCGCCCCCTTTGGCTTGTTCGTCGAGCTCACCGAGCATTTCGTCGAGGGGCTGGTCCGCGTGTCGAGCATGGGCGACGACTACTATCGGCACCTCGAGCAGGCGCACGCGCTGCGCGGCGAGCACACGGGCCGGCTCTACCGCCTCGGAGACCGGGTTCGCGTGCGTGTGCTTCGCGTGGACGCGGACAGGCGCCAGGTGGACCTCGGCCTGGTGGACGGGCCCGGGGCGGCCCGCTCGGAACCGTCCGGCGGGCGGCGCCGCGGTCGCCCGCCGGCCAAGAGTCAGCCGTCGCGCCCGCGGGCGTGGCGGGGCCGGCGTTCCCGCCGGTGAGGACGAGCGCCGACGCGTACCCCACGGACGTCGGTGCGGGGCGGGCGGCAGGGGGCTGATCGATGCGTCACTTCATCCTGGGGACCGCCGGCCACATCGACCACGGCAAGAGTGCCTTGGTGCTGGCCCTGACCGGCACCGATCCCGACCGACTCAAGGAGGAGAAGGCCCGAGGCATCACCATCGACCTGGGCTTCGCCCACTGGCAGGAAGGCGAGCTGACGTTCTCGTTCGTCGACGTGCCCGGCCACGAACGGTTCGTCAAGAACATGCTGGCCGGTGTTGGCGGGATCGACGCGGTGGTGCTGGTCGTGGCGGCCGACGAATCGGTGATGCCGCAGACCCGCGAGCACTTCGAGATTTGCCGGCTGCTGGAGATTCCCTCCGGGGTCATCGCCCTGACCAAGGCGGATTCTCGTCGACGCGGAGACCCTCGAGCTGGTCAGGATGGAAACGCGCGAGTTGGTGGCCGGGTCGTTCCTCGCAGACGCTCCCATCCTGGCCGTGTCGTCGAGGACGGGCGAAGGCCTTGCCGCCCTCCGCGAGGCCCTGGTGCAGCTGGCCGGGCGCACCAGGGCCCGGACGCCTGCGGGTCCCGCGCGGTTGCCCATCGACCGAGCCTTCACGGTCAAGGGCTTCGGGACGGTCGTGACCGGGACGCTGCGGTCGGGTCGCATCCGCGTCGACGACGAACTCCTGCTGTTGCCCGCGGGGCGGGTGGTCAAGGTGCGCGGCGTGCAGGTGCACGGCGTCGGCGAACCGGAGGCGGTGGCGGGGCAGCGCGCGGCCGTGAACCTGGGAGGCGTCGAACTCGACGACCTCGGGCGGGGGGACACCCTGCTCACGCCCGGGACCCTCGAGGTCAGCCGGATGATCGACGCGCGGCTGCAGGTCGTGCCCGGCGTGTCGGGCCTGCGGCACGGCGCCCGCGTCCGCTTCCACCACGGGACGGCGGAGATCATGGGCCGCCTCGCGCTCGCGTCGACCCTGCGCCCCAACGCCCCGCGAGCGGGCGCCGAGGTGACAGGGGGCGGCGAGGCGTATGTCCGGGTGAGACTCGAATCTCCGGCGGTCCTCGCCCGCGGCGACCGCTTCATCCTGCGGGCCTACTCGCCGCCAGTGACCGTGGCCGGAGGGGTAGTGCTCGACCCGCATCCCTCACGCGGGGCGATCCGCACCGCGTCGGCGCGGGGCCGCTTCGAGCGGCTGGACGGAGACGGCCAGCAGGTGCCCGAGGCAGTGGACCGCGCCATCGAGGTCTTCCTGGCCGAGCGAGGGCCGGCCGGGCTGACCCTGGCCTCGGCGGTCACGCGCGCGGGCGTGGCGCCCGAGTCGGTCGGGGCTGTCATCGAGCGTCTCGAGCGGTCGGGCCGCGCTGTGTTGGCGGGCGCGGTGCTGGTGGCGCCGGGCGTGCTCGAGGACCTGACGCGCCGCGTCGTCGCCCTGCTCGGGGACCACCACCGCGCCGACCCTCTCTCTGACGGCCTGCCGCGCGAGGAGGTCCGGGAGCGCATCTTTGCCCGCGCCGGCGAGGGCGTGTTCGAACGCGTCGTGACCGAGCTGCAGCGAGCCGGACGGCTTTCGGGCCGGGAACGTCTGGCCCTCGCGACGCACCGGGTGTCGCTCTCGGCCGACGAGGACCGGGCGCGTCAGCAGATCGAGGAGGCGTATCGAACGGGCGGGCTCAAGCCTCCCGAGCCGGCCGCGATTGCCGCCGCGCACCGCATCGCGCCGGACGTCCTCGATCGGATGCTGAAACTGCTGGGTCGTCAGCGTGTGCTGGTGCGGATCGACGATCTGCTCTTTCACGAGCAGGCCTTGCAGCAGCTCAAGCGGGAGGTCACGGCGTTGAGGGATGTCACGCCTGGCGTTCAGGCCCGAATCGACGTAGGGACGTTCAAGCAGCGCTACGGCGTCTCACGCAAATACGCGATCCCGCTGCTGGAGTACCTCGACCGGGAGCGGGTGACCAGACGCGTCGGGGATGCCCGCGTGGTCATCTAGTGCGGCGGTCGTTCGGGTCGTCCTTCGTGGCTTCCTTGAAGCCCCGGATGGCCTTGCCGAGTCCACGCCCGAGCTCGGGTAGCCGGTTCGCGCCGAGCACCAGCAGCACGATCGCCAGGATCAGGATTAGTTCAGGCAGTCCGACGTTCATGACCCTTCCATTGTAGGAGAAACAGCCGGGTGGCGAGACCGAATTCCCGGGTACCGATCAGGCGGCGCCGCAGCGAGCGGTAGGGTTGGCGGCCTGCCACGAGATCGCCCATGACCGCCCGGATTGGCGCCGACCGTTGCAGCGCGCCGACCATCAGGTCTGGGAACTGCGAGCTGAAGAACCTGCCCTTGAGCGAGGCGGCGCGTTCCAGTTCCGGGTAGACCTGGTCCCTCAGGCTGGCCACGTAGGCCGAACCGGGGGAGCGGTCCGCGAGGGCTGCAGACGCGAGGCGGCCCGACTCCAGGGCAAAATAGATGCCCTCCCGTGTCAGGGCATCCACCAACCCGGCGGCGTCGCCCACCAGGAGCCAGCGGTCCCCAGCCGGTTGAGCCGTGGCGCAGTCGCGGGGTGACAGCGAGGGGATCGGCCAGCAGTAGCGCCTGAGCTGGCTCTGGGGGCCGAGCCGTGTGCGACCGACCCAGGCAGACACGGCGACGTCGAGTCTCGCGAGAACCCCCTCGTCGGCCGGGGCGCAGGCCCCGATCGCCAAGTGATCGGGCCTCGGAAAGGACCACAGGTAACCGGGTGGATCAGTCAGGCAGTGGATCAGGATCTCCGACGCGGTGACGCCGCGCGCGTAGTAGCCGACCGTCAGGGTCAGCTGAGCTCGAGAGAAGGGCGCCAGCAGGCGCCGCCGCACGAGGCTGCCGACGCCGTCCGCCCCGACGACGAACCGGGCGTCGTAGCTCCGTTCGCGCGTCCGCACGGTGACGCCGTGGCCTGCCGGAGCGACCTCCGTCACCCGCTCAGGGACGAGCTGGGCACCAGCTGATTCGGCCGCGGCCAGCAGGGCGCCGTCCAGGTGCTCCCGGCTCGCGACGACCAGGTCCTCGCCATGGCCGAGCAGGACCTCCGCCGTTCGGGCCCCGTCGAGTGGACCGCTTCCGAAGCGAAGCGTCCGGACCTGCACGCCGGGCAGGCGGGGCAGGTCGACGGCATCCCGAAGCAGGGCCAGAGCGCGCCCGGTCAGCCCGCCGCCGCACGGCTTTTCCCGGGGGTGGCTGGGGTCGAACAGGGTGACTCGGGCTCCGGCGCGGGCTAGGCTCCAGGCCGTATAGGCGCCGGCGGGTCCGCCGCCTACCACCGCGATGTCGATTCCGCTCATCTCCGCTCCTGGCCCCGGGCTTGAAGCGTGTCGCCATCAAGCTTACAGTAAGACAATCGGAAACTGGCTGGCCGGTCCGGGTGGGCGCGGCCGTCCGGCGCCTGGTACCCAGACCGACGACGACGCGAGGTGCTGATGCCTGAGGTAGAAGCGGGTCGGTTCACGATCGGGGTCTTCAAGGACGTGGCCTCCGCCGAGCGCGGCATCGACGCGCTCAAGCGCCAGGGGTTCCCGGCCGAGGCCTTGACAGTGCTGGCAAAGGACAGCCCCGAGGCGGCGAGCCTGCTGCAGAAGGTCTTTGGCCGGGTCGCGGACAGGCTCGAGCTTCAGGGCCTCGGAACGGCGGTGGGCATGGGCACGCTCCTGCCGGTGCTCGACGCCGGAGCGGGTGAGCTGGCGAAGCACGGGCTGGCATCGACGCTGACGAAGGTGGGCTTCCAGCCGCACGATGGCCGGATCTTCGAAACGCTGACGTCGCGCGGCGGCACGCTTGTGGCCGTCCGCAGCGAGCCGCGGGCCGCCGACGCCCTTTCCACCCTCCATTGCTACGGCGGCGGCAACGCTGCCATCGGCGCGTGGACGGGCCGGCTGTAGCGTCGTGGAAACCTCGCCCCGCGCCGAGCCGTATTCCCGATCAGAGCGTCTAACGAAGGGGGAGGCGGTCGGCCTGCGAGTCTGGCGCCGGACGCGCCCGCGGATGACGGTGCGGCTCGGATTTGCGGTTGCGGGTGGACGGGCCGTGCGCGATCATAAGGCTAGTGGCAGTAAGACCGCCGTCTGGATCCATGGCTGACACGACGACCCCGGACACCAGCGCAGCGACCGTCGACCGCCCGGCGGAACGCGGTCGTGACGTGCTGTTTCTCTTCGACCCGCCCGCAGGCGGGACCGGTCCGACCGGGTTTCGGGCGTGGCGAGAGCGAGCCGGGTTCTCGATCGTCACGCACGGGGTCGTCGTCGTTCTCCTTCTCCTGTTTCTTCGCTACGCCCCGGCCGGCAGCATGCTGTCGTCCCCAATGGAGTCGTTCCCGCTCGAGCAGATCATCTTCCTTCCCCAGCCGGGGCCAGGCGGTGGTGGTGGCGGCGGCGGCAATCGGATGCCCGCGCCGCCCCGCCGGGCGCAGGAGGTCGGCAAAGATAAGGTGAGCGTGCCGGTCCAGAAGCCGCAGCCCATGCCCGTGCCGCAGATGACGCCGAAGGAACTCCCGCCGCCGGGGCTGACGATTCCGGCCATGGCGACCGCGGACTCGAACTTCACGGTACCCGGCGCCATCGACAGCAACGGGCCGGCGTTCTCCCAGGGGCCGGGCAGCGGCGGCGGGTCCGGCACCGGCACTGGAACGGGTATCGGACCGGGTAACGGGTCCGGACTCGGGCCGGGGTGGGGAGGCGGCTTCGGCGGCGGTGCGTACCACCCTGGCAGCGGGATTGAGATTCCGGTGCTTCTCAAGGAAGTGAAGCCGCAGTACACCGCCGACGCCATGCGCGCGAAGATCCAAGGCATGGTGATCGTCGAGTGTGTGGTGTTGCCCGACGGCACCGTCGGCGAGGTGCGGGTGCAGAAGTCCCTGGATCCGGTCTTCGGTCTCGATCAGGAGGCGATCAAGGCCGCCAAGCAGTGGCGGTTCATTCCCGGCAAGCGGCAGGGCCAGCCCGTGCCGGTGCTGATCTCCATCGAGCTGACGTTTACCCTCCGCTAGCCCCCGGCGCGCCTCACTTCAGCGCCGAGGCGATTCCCGACGTCAGCAGACACTCGAACCGCACGGCCGTCGATGGCGACTCGAACGCCACCGTGATCATGTCCGGGTCGTCGGCTGGCGCGGCGCTTCCGGTGTCCCCAATCCACGTCGCGGGCAGCCCCATCTCGGCGCCGATTCCCGCCTCCACCAGGCGGTTGCGGACCCGGCCGAGAACGATGTTGACGACCTCGGCGACCGACGCGAGGACGTCCGCCTCCACCACCTCGCCGGCGTCGCACCCGACCATGCGCGCCGTGATCAGGCGCGCCGACTCCAACGACGCGCGGAAGAGCAGGCCCAGCAATGGCTCACCGTGCGCGGTCAGCGTGATGAGCGCGTGAACCCCTTGGCCGGCCCATTTGTGCTCGCGCGCCGAGTCGGGCGTGCTCTGTTCAATCTCGCAGGAGGCCATCATGCCGAACACCTGCTCGGTGGCTGACACGACGTCCCGCGTGAGGCTCGGGCGCGTGTGGAGGAGGCGGGTGAGCGCGGTCTTGGACCGTGAAATCGCCCGCTGGAATTCCTTGAGGAACACGTCGGGGACCATGCGCCACTCGACGGTGGCATCCAGGTAGCGCCGCGTCCGTTCGTCGGGAACCTCTCCTCGCGGGACGCACCCGACCACCTGTACCCCGGCCATCGAGGGCACGGCCCTGAGCTTCCTGAGGAACAGGTCGAGGGGCGGAAGCCCGACGTCTTGTCCGACCAGCACGACGCCCACGGAGGGAGGGGCGGAGGAGAGCAGGAGCTGGAGGGCGGCGGCGCCACAGTCGACGCCTGTCGGGTGAAACGGGCCCGTGAGCACGCTGACCAGGTAGTGCTGGCGGTCCGGGTCCTGCTCGACGACCAGCACATGCTCGCCCCGCGGGAGCACCGCACTGGAGGGAGGCGTGGCGGAGGTCTCCGCGAGGCGCGCGAGGATGCGGGACAGCCGGGCGGCCAGCTGCTCATGGCCCAGGGGCTTCGAGAGATAGTCGCTGATGCCAAGTTCGACGAGCTGGCGCACCAGCGCCTCGTTCCGCTCGCTCGTGTGCATCACGACGGGCAGGGCGGAGTAGGCCGGTGCCGCCCGGAGGGCCTCGAGGGCCTCCAAGCCGTCCATTTGCGGCATCTCGAGGTCGAGAATGACGAGAATCGAACCGCCGGCGGGTGACCTGCACGAGCGCCTCGAGGCCCGTCGCGGCCTCGGTGACGTCGGTGTAATCCAGTTCTGCGAGCGCGCGCTTGACCAGGGTTCGGATAGTCGCGCTGTCGTCAACGAGTAGGACGCTCATCGGCACGCCGGCACCTCCCCGATGTCGAAGTATTCGGCACCGGCGGCCGTTTCCACAGTGCCGGGCGGGGAATCCGCCGAACGGCTCCGGGTGGCTCGGTGGCGTCGCCCCGGCGTGCCCTGGAGGAAAAAAAAGCCCGGCAGGTCATGCCTGCCGGGCCTCGTACCGTCGAGCGCTGGTGCGTCTTGGTACATCCCCCCCATGCCGCCGCCCGGGCCGCCGGGCATGGCCGGTTCCTTCTTGTCCTCGGGGATCTCGGCCACGAGCGCCTCGGTCGTCAGCAGGAGCGAGGCGATCGACGCCGCGTTCTGGAGCGCCGTCCGGACGACCTTGGCCGGGTCGATGACGCCTGCGTGGACGAGGTTCTCGTAGGTCTCGTCCTGGGCGTTGAACCCCCACTCCTCGTCCTTGCTGTCGAGCACCTTCTGGACGACGATCGACCCCTCGACGCCAGCGTTGTTCGCGATCCAGCGCATCGGGTCCTCGATGGCGCGCTTCACCAGGTTGACCCCAATCTGCTGGTCGCCATCGAGCTTCAGCTCGTTGAGCGCCTTCACGCCGCGCAGCAGCGCCACGCCGCCACCGGCGACGATGCCCTCTTCGACGGCCGCCTTCGTGGCGTGCATCGCGTCCTCGACGCGTGCCTTCTTCTCCTTCATCTCGGTCTCGGTGGCCGCACCGACCTTGATGACGGCCACGCCACCCACGATCTTCGCCAGCCGCTCCTGCAGCTTCTCGCGGTCGTAGTCCGACGTGGTGTCCTCGATCTGGGCGCGGATCTGCTTGACGCGGCCCTCGATGTCCTTGGCCGAGCCGTTACCCTCGACGATCGTGGTGTTGTCCTTGTCGATCGTGACCTTCTTGGCCTGGCCCAGATCCTCGATGCGGATGTTCTCCAGCTTGATGCCGAGGTCCTCGGTGATGGCGCGGCCGCCGGTCAGGATGGCGATGTCCTCGAGCATGGCCTTGCGGCGATCACCGAAGCCGGGCGCCTTGACGGCGGCCGCCTGCAACGTGCCGCGGAGCTTGTTGACCACGAGCGTCGCCAGCGCCTCGCCGTCCACGTCCTCTGCCACGATCAGCAGCGGTCGACCCATGCGGGCCACCTGCTCGAGCACGGGCAGGAGGTCCTTCATCGAGCTGATCTTCTTCTCGTGGATCAGGATCACGGGGTTCTCGAGCACGACCTCCATCCGCTCGGCGTCCGTGACGAAATACGGGGACAAGTACCCGCGGTCGAACTGCATGCCCTCGACGACCTCGAGCGAGGTCTCGAGCGTCTTGGCCTCCTCGACCGTGATGACGCCGTCCTTGCCGACCTTCTCCATCGCTTCCGCGATGATGGTGCCGATGGTCTTGTCGTTGTTCGCGGAGATCGTGCCGACCTGCGCGATCATGTTGCCCTTGACCGGCTTGGCCAGCTTCTTGATGGACTCGACCACGACCTCGACCGCGCGCTCGATGCCTCGCTTGAGCTCCATGGGGTTGGCGCCGGCGGCCACGTTCTTCGAGCCCTCGCGGTAAATGGCCTGCGCCAGCACGGTCGCGGTCGTCGTGCCGTCACCCGCGATGTCGGACGTCTTGCTCGCGACCTCGCGCACCATCTGCGCGCCCATGTTCTCGAGCGGGTTCTTGAGTTCGATCTCCTTGGCGACGGTCACGCCGTCCTTGGTGATGAGCGGGGAACCGAACTTCTTGTCGAGGACGACGTTGCGGCCCTTCGGGCCGAGGGTGACCTTGACTGCGTCGGCGAGGGCGTTGACTCCGCGCAGGATGGCCTGCCGCGACTGCTCGCCGTAGATGATCTGCTTTGCCATCGTTGTGTGCTCCGTTCAGAACTGGTGAAGTGCGGGGACGCGCCTACTCGAGGACTGCCAGAACTTCCTCTTCGCGCATGATCAGGAACTCTTCGCCGTCGAGCTTGATCTCCTGCCCCGAGTACTTTCCGAAGAGAATCGTGTTGCCTTCCTTCACGTCGAGGGGAATCCGCTTCCCGTCGTCTTTGACCTTGCCCAAGCCGACGGCAATGACCTTGCCCTGCTGCGGTTTCTCCTTGGCGGTGTCGGGAATGATGATCCCGCCGATCTTCTGCTCGCCCTCTTCGATGCGCTTGACGACGATTCGGTCGTGGAGCGGTCTGGCTTTCATCGATGTCACCCCCACACAGGTGGTTGGAGGCGCCCCGCATGGGCACCCGGTTGGCAGTCGCGCTCGGTGCCGATTAGCACCCGCGCGCGGAACTGTTAGCACTCAACGTGCTCGACTGCTAATTATAGCCCTTTGCGTGACCGTGTCAAGACCGGCGCCCTGGCGCGCCCCTAGTGCCTGACCTTGAGTTCGGCCACCTTCCGGCTGAGGGTGTTGCGGTGGATGCGGAGCTGGCGTGCGGCCTCCGACAGGTTGCCGTCGGCCCGTGCGAGCACGGTGGTGATGAACGTGCGCTCGAAGGCCGCCACGGCGTCCTCGAACAGGATGCCGCGCTCGACCATCTCCTCGATCAGCCGTTCCAGGCGCTCGCGCACGTCAGGGCCGCCCATCCACATCGTGGCCGGCCAGACGGCGCAGGGCCTCGATGTACTTCTCGCGGGTCTTCGCCACGACGTCGTCGGGCAGCGAAGGCACCGGCGGCTGCTTGTTCCACCGGATCTGTTCCAGGTAGTCGCGAACGTACTGCTTGTCGAAGCTTGGTTGACTCCCGCCCGGCCGGTACGCGTCGGCGGGCCAGAACCGGGAGGAGTCCGGGGTCAGCACCTCGTCGATGAGTAGGACCTGCTGGCCATGGGCGCCGTCCGGGACCAAGCCGAACTCGAACTTCGTGTCCGCGACGATGATGCCACGGTTCTGGGCGTGGGCGGCCCCCCGCGCGTACACCTCCAACGACAGGGCCTTGAGCCGCGCGACCAGGTCGCGCCCGACCAGCCGCCCGGCCTCGTCCTCGCTGATGTTGATGTCGTGACCCGTCTCGGCCTTGGTGGCCGGCGTGAAGATCGGCTCGGGAAGCCGGTCCGCCTCGCGCAGCCCCGGTGGCAGCGTGATCCCGCACACGCGGCCGGTCTTGCGGTACTCGGCCCAGCCGGAGCCCACGAGGTAGCCACGCACCACGCACTCGATGGGGAACGGCTCGGTCCGGCGCACGAGCATCGAGCGGCCCCGGAGCAGACCGGCGTGCTCGCGCAACGGCGCCGGGAAGTCCTCGGGATCCAGTGACACCACATGGTTCGGGACGGTGGACGCCGTCAGGTCGAACCAGAAGGCCGACAGCTGCGTGAGCACCTTGCCCTTGTCCGGGATCCCGGTGCCGAGGACGTAGTCGAACGCGGAGATCCGATCCGTGGCGACGATCAGGAGATGGTCGCCGGCCTCGTAGAGATCCCGGACCTTGCCCCGCCGCAGCGCGGGCAGGCCAGGAAAGGACGTGCTGAGCAGCGGTGCGGGGATCGGCATCGGGGGACCTCTCGCGGCAACGGTTGGCCGAACGGGCCGCGACATGCAGCTCACGGTGCGCAACCGCGGAGCGAGTCATCTTAGCGGGCGTCGGGCAGTCCCCGCAAGGGGCCGCGACGAGGGTGGGGGCGGCGACGACGGCCGGGCGGGGAAGGGGACGCTCGGATCCGGGCAATAAGTGGCCGGGCGCCATAGACTTGGACGCGATCTTTATAGTAGAGTGCCTTCCCGCGGATGCGCGCACACCTGCGAACCGTCCTCGTCCTCGTCCTGGCGCTTGGCCTGCTCGGTTGGTTCTTGAGCCAGGCCGATCTGACGCGCGTGTGGGCCGAGATCCGGCGCGTCGACACGACGCTGCTGGGACTCGCCTTGGCGACCACGCTCTCGACCTACATCAGCCGATCGATTCGCTGGCAGTACCTGCTGGAAGGGCTCGGGCCCACCCGTTTCCGCAACGTGTTTCGAGCGACGGTGATGGGGTTTGCGGCGAGCTTCCTGCTGCCCGCCCGGGCCGGCGAAGTGCTGCGTCCGTACGTTCTGGCTCGACGCGAGCAGTTGAGCGCGACGGCCGCGTTCGCCACCGTGATGCTCGAGCGGGTGTGCGATATGGTCACGGTGCTCGTCCTGTTCGCCGTCTTCCTGATGCTCGCTGGCGGGTCGCCCGGGCAGTCGAACCCGAACGTCTACCGCCTCGTCAAACTGAGCGGCCTGCTCGTCTCCCTGGTGACGGTGGCAGTGCTGGCGGTGTTCTTCGTCCTCGCCGGGCGGCCCGACGCCCTGAATCGGCTGGTCGCCCATCTCGAGCGCGTGCTCCCGACGCGGCTCGCCAGGACCGTGGGCCACGTGGCGCGGACCTTCACCGAGGGACTCTCGGCCGTCCGGCGCCCGCAGCAGCTGGTGATGGTGTTCCTCTGGTCCGTGCCGCTCTGGCTGTCGATCGCGGCGGGCATCTGGCTGGTCACGCGGGCCTTCCACATCGAGATGCCGGTGCTCGGGTCGCTCCTCATCATGACGCTCCTGGTCGCGGGCGTGCTCTTCCCGACGCCCGGCGGCGTCGGCAGCTTCCACTGGATGTACCGGATCGGCGTCGTGTCGTTCTACCATGCTCCCGTCGACCGGGCGGTCGGTGCGGCAATCGTGCTGCACGCCGTGTCGTTCATTCCGGTGACGCTCGTCGGAATCGTCTTCATGGCCCAGGAAGGTCTCACGCTGGGCCGCATGCGGCGCCTGACGTCCGACGCGGGCGCCGTGGAGGAGGGGGCGAGGTGAAGTGTCCCTACTGTGGGCACCTCGGCGACAAGGTCGTCGACTCGCGCGAGAGCAAGGAAGGCGCAGTCATCCGCCGCCGGCGCGAGTGCCTCGACTGCGGTCGTCGCTTCACGAGCTACGAGCGGATCGACGAGATTCCCTACATGGTCGTGAAGAAGGATGGCAGCCGTGAACGCTTCGAGCGCCAGAAGCTGATTGCGGGTATGCTCAAGGCGTGCGAGAAGCGGCCCGTCAGCGTGTCGGCCCTCGAGAAGATTGCCGACCGCGTGGAGGCGACACTGCAGGACCGCCCGGAGAAGGAGATCGCCGCCGCCGAGGTCGGCACCTTCGTGATGCAGGCCCTCAAGGACCTCGACGAAGTGGCCTACGTGCGCTTTGCGTCCGTGTACCGTAACTTCCGGGACGTGAGCGAATTCAGGAAGCAGCTCGAGGAGCTGCTGAACGCGAGCGAATGAAACGGGGATTCCTGGCCGGCCTGCTGCTCGGGGTTGCCGGCGTCGTGCCGTTCTTGGCGTCCGGTCGCCCGGTCCGGGCGGCCGAACCGATCGAGCTCCAGGTCAAGTCGCTGGCCAAGGACGGGCGCGTGCTCGTGTCCTTCACGCTCGCCAACGGCTTCACCGACGAGCTGCGGTCGGCGATCCGCAGCGGCCTGCCGGCGGCCATCACCTACGAGATCGAACTGCGGCGCGACGGCGTGTTGTGGTTCGACCGCACGATCGCGTCGTCGACCGTCACCGCCGAAGTGCGCTTCGACAACCTCACGCGTCAGCACCAGCTCTTCCTGTCGATCGACGGTCGCGGCGAGGAGCCGCGCCTCACCGAAGACGAGGAGATGGTGCGCGCGTGGATGACCGAGTTCAAACTGCTGCCGCTCTTCACCACACGCGCCCTGGAGGCTAACGCCGAGTACTACATCCGCGTGCAGGCCCGCACGCGGCCGCGCGTCAACTGGCTGCTCTTCTGGCCGTGGGAGCCAGGAGTGCCGACCGGCTACGCGCGGTTCACGTTCATACCGTAGATGTTGAGCTTGCGGGACGCTCCGCCGGCGACCGTTCCGGCCCCCTCGAGGCGGCAGCCCGCGCCGCGCCGGCCGTTCCGCGACAACCCGCTGCTGATCGTCGCGTCGATCGCCGTGCTGATCAGCGCGCTGGCCGCCACGCTCTCGTTCGGGTCCCGCTCGTCGCGCTTCTCGCCGGACTTCCTGACCGATTTCGTGCTCTACGCGCTGTCGGCCGCCGATCTGGCGATGATCCTCGCGCTCGTGTTCGTACTCGTGAGGAACATCGTCAAGATGATGGTCGAACGGCGCCGCGGGCTGCCCTTTGCGCGGTTCCGGTCCAAGCTCGTCCTGGTCCTGCTCGGCCTCGCGGTCGTGCCGTCGATGCTCGTGCTGTTCGTCGGCAGCGAGCTGATCCGCAGCAACCTGGACCGGTGGTTCAACGCGCCGCTTGAAGAGATCGTCGCGTCGGCGAACCTCACCGCGTCGGACTATTACGGGGAGCGGCAGAAACTGACGGCCGACACGTCCCGGCGAATTGCCGCGGCGCTGGCGCCGCTCGGTTTCCCGGATGCGGACGTCACGCGCGTGTTCACGGTCATCACGCCGGAAGTGGCGCCCCTGCGCATCGCGATGGTGGAGGTCTACCGGGTCGTTCCCGGACGTGGCGCCAGGCCCGAGGTGTCGTCGGTCGCCGAGGTGCGCATGCCCACGGTGCCCCCCGACTACAACCGCGCCTCGGCGGACCGGCTGGCCGAGCGGGTGGCGAGCGGGAGCATCGAGACGCACGGGCCGGAGCCGCTCGGCAGCGGCGGCGAACTGCTGCGGTCGGCCACGCCGATTCCCGGGAAGGACGGCGGGCTGGCAGGGGTGGTGGTCGCGTCCGACTACCTGACCGGCGAGATGCTCGCGCGTTCGCGGCGGATGACGGATTCGTACGAGCAGTACAAGCAGTTGCGCGTGCTGAAGAACCCGCTCACCGGGGTCTACATCTCGTTCTTCGCGATGGTGACGCTGATGATCCTCGTCTCCGCCACGTGGATCGGGCTCTACCTCGCGAAGCGGATCACCCGGCCGGTGCAGATGCTGGCGGCCGCGGCCCGCGAGATCGGGGCCGGCCACCTCGACCAGCGGCTCGAGCCGGAGACCTCCGACGAATTCGGGTCGCTCGTCGAGGCGTTCAACGCCATGGTGACGGAACTGGCGAGCAGTCGGCGCGATCTTGAGCGGTCGACGGCCGACTTGCAGCGGCAGCACGAGGAAGTGGAGGCGCGGCGCCGCTACATCGAGACCATCCTCCAGCGCATCACGACGGGCGTCGTGTCCGTGGATGCGACCGGGCAGGTCACGACCATCAACAGTGCCGCCGCCCGGCTCCTGAGCCTCGATGAGGTCGCCGCGGGCCGGCCGGTCGCCGAGTTGTTCTCGCGGCCGGAACTGGCGCCGCTGCTGCTGCTCATCGAGGGTGCGCGCGCGAGCGCGCACGACCCGCCCGCGCAGGAGATCTCGCTCGCTGCCGATGGCCGGGAGCTGCACCTGGCGGCGGCGGCCACGCGGCTGCACGGCGAGCGCGGCGCGACGGAGGGGACGGTGCTGGTCTTCGACGACATCACGCCGCTCATCCGGGCGCAGAAGGTGGCGGCGTGGCGGGAGGTGGCGCGCCGCCTCGCGCACGAGATCAAGAACCCGCTGACGCCGATCCAACTGTGCGCCGAGCGCCTCGCCCGGCATTTCCAGTCGGCTCCGCCCCCGACCCAGGCCCTGGTGGAGGAGTGCACCAGGACCATCGTCGGCGAAGTCGAATCGCTCAAGGGGCTGGTGGACGAGTTCTCCCAGTTCGCGCGGATGCCGGCGCCGAAGCGGATTCCCACCGACCTCGCCGGCCTCGTCGCGGACACGATGGCCCTCTATGCCGGGCTGTTCCGCGAGGTGCGGCTCGAGCGCGTTGTGCCGCCGTCAATGCCGATGGTGCGGCTGGACCCCGAGCAGGTGCGGCGCGTGTTGATCAATCTGGTGGACAACGCCATCGAGGCCATGGAACGCAAGGGCGTCGTCGTCGTGGAAGTCCAATACGCCCCGGCCGAACGCGTCGCGCGCCTGGTGGTGGCCGACAACGGCCCCGGCATCCCGGCCGCCGAGCGCGAGAAGCTGTTCATGCCGTACTATTCGACCAAGCGTCGGGGGAGCGGCCTCGGCCTGGCGATCGTGCGCCGGATCATCGCCGAGCACGGCGGCTCGATCGACGTCGCGGACAACATGCCGAGGGGCACGCGATTCACCGTGGAATTGCCGATGTAGGGAGCCGGGGCGGCGCCCAACACCGGGGAAGACGTGGCACCCGTGAGTCCGACCATTCTGATCGTCGACGACGAGCCGGGCGTGCGAAGCGCCCTGTCCGGCGTGCTGTGCGACGAGGGCTACCAGGTGGACGCCGTCGAGAGCGGCGAAGCCTGCCTCGACCGCCTGGCCCGGTCGCCCTACGATCTCGTGCTGCTCGACGTATGGCTTCCGGGCGCCGACGGCCTGGCGACACTCGCCCGCATGCGGGAGCGTCAGGTGGATGTGCAGGTCGTCATGATCTCCGGCCACGGCAGCATCGAAGCGGCGGTCCGCGCCATCAAGCTCGGGGCCTTCGACTTCGTCGAAAAGCCGCTGTCGCTCGAGAAGACCACCCTGGTCGTCCGCAACGCCCTGCGGCAACGCCGCCTCGAGGCAGAAAACCGCGCCTTGCGTGCGCGTGTCGACCGCAGCCTCCAGATGGTGGGGGAGAGCTATGCCATGCGCCAGCTGCGCGAGCAGGTGGCCATGGCCGCGCCCACCAACGGCCGCGTCCTCATCTACGGCGACAACGGCACGGGCAAGGAGCTGGTCGCCCGTACCGATCCACGCGCTAAGCCGGCGGCGCACCGGGCCGTTCATCGAGGTGAACTGCGCGGCCATCCCCGAGGAGTTGATCGAGAGCGAGCTGTTCGGGCACCTCAAGGGCTCGTTCACCGGTGCCGTGAGCGATCGCCGCGGGAAGTTCGAGGCGGCCGACGGTGGCACGATCTTCCTCGACGAGATCGGTGACATGAGCCTCAAGACGCAGGCCAAGGTCCTCCGCGTCCTGCAGGAGCAGGTCGTCGAGCCGATCGGCGGCCGGGCTGGCGTGCGCGTGGACGTCCGGGTGCTGGCCGCGACCAACAAGGACCTGCCCGCCGAGATCCGCACCGGGCGGTTTCGCGAAGATCTCTACTTCCGCTTGAACGTCATCCCGATCTTCGTGCCGCCGCTCCGCGACCGGAAGGACGACATCGCGTTGCTGGCCGACCACTTCATGGCCGGCTTCGCGCGCGAGTACGGCCGGCGCGTCAAGGCCCTGGACGCCGGCGCGGTGACGGCGCTCCAGGAATACCCCTGGCCCGGGAACGTGCGCGAACTGCGCAATGTCATCGAGCGGCTGATCATCATGGTGCCCGGCGACACGATCACGGTCCGGGATCTCGTGTTCCTCGAAGGGCCGTACCTGCCCGACGGCGATTCGACGCCCGACGCGGCGTGGCGGGAGACGACCCTGCAGGCGGCCCGCAGCCGCTTCGAGCGGGAGTTCATCCTCCGCACGCTCACCACCCACAACGGCAACATCTCTCGCACGGCCGACGCCCTGGGCGTCGAGCGCAGCAACCTGTACCGCAAGATGCGCGCGCTCGGCATCCTCGCGCGCAGCTCGGACCGGGAGGAAGAACCGGCCTGACCGCGCGCCACCGGGCCCGCGGTGGCGGTTGTTGGTGGCGGTTGTTGTTGGGCGGTTGTTCGGCCCTGTTGTTGTTGGGCGGTTTGACTGCCCGTCGCGATTGGCCGATAATCCCGCTGGCCTCCTGCCGGCCTATGCCAGACCGCCTGCGTACCGATCCGTCGACGCCTCTCGAGGGCGTGTCCGCCGCCGAGCGCGATCGCCTGATCGAGGAACTGCTCCTCACGGGGCTCGATCAGTACTTCGCCGGGGAGTATGAGCGGGCGATCAGCGCGTGGACCCGAGTCCTGTTTCTCGAGCGGTCCCACCCCCGCGCCAAGGCATACATCGATCGGGCGCGCGGCGCGATCGCCGAGCGGCTGCGGGAGTCGGACGAAATGCTGCAGCGCGGCGTGGACGCCTTCAACCGGGGCGAGACGGCCACGGCGCGGCGGCTCCTCACCTCGGCGGTCGAGCATGGCGGGCCGCAGGAAGTGGCCCTCGCCTTTCTCGAGCGGCTCGCCCGTCTCGAGCGCTCGGGCCCGGCGGCCAAGTCGCACCGCGCGGCGCCGGCACGCCGCCGCCCGTTGCGGGATAGCCGTCCGGGGGAGCGGCGCCATCGAGCCTGGGTCCTGCCTGCCACGGTCGTCGGCCTCATCGTCCTGGGGCTGCTCTACATCCAGAGCTCACGCGAACGCACCGCCCCGTTCCTGGTGCTCTTCGACTGGGGCGTGACCGACACGGCCGGCCGGCCTCGTCTCGCCGAGGACCCCCTCCCGATTCCTCGCGCCGCCGAGATTGATCTGAACCGGGCACGGGCCCTGCTCGCGTCGGGCCACGCGCGCGACGCGCTCCGGCTGGTCGAGCGCATCGGGCCGGCCGACCTTCTCGGCGCCGAGGCGGCCCGGCTGCGCGAGGACATCCAGCGGGCCCTGCTCTCCCAGACCGAGGGCGGCACGCCGCCGGCCACCCCCGCGTCTGCCCCGCCCGCCGGATCCGCGACCCGAGACCAATGAAGTGTCCCAAGTGCGGGTACATCGGGTTCGAAGCCGCGGACCGATGCCGCAACTGCGGCTACGATTTCTCCCTGGCCGTGCCAGGGCGGGCTGACGCCAATCTGCCTCTTCGGACCGACGAGGTGGCCGGGCCGATGGGCGACTTCGAACTCGGTGGCGGTCCTCGACCACCTCGCCAGGCGCCGGGGCCGAAGGGGCGCCGGCGAAACGACGCGCCGCCCGGGGACGCCCCTCCGGACCTGCCCCTCTTTCTCCAGGACCCGGGCGCCGACGCCCCCTTGGTGACACCGGCGGCGGCCACCCCGCCGCTGGCGGTCCGACGCGCCACGCCTCCTCCGTCCAAGCCGCGCCCTCGGGCGACGCCGCGGCCCTCGGAGCCGACACCGGAGCTGGCCTTGCTACCGGCGGAGCCCGACACGCTCGCCGGGGCCGGGCCCGACTCAGCGTCCGGGCCGGAGGCGGTGGCCGGCCTCGGGCGCCGGTTCCTGGCCGCGCTGTTGGACGTCGTCCTGCTGCTCGCCGTCGACCTCGCCGTTGTGTACTTCACCATCCGGGTGTGCCGCCTGACCCCCACCGAGGTCCGGATCCTGCCGGTCGGGCCGTTGGCGGGCTTCCTGGCGCTGCTCGACGGCGGGTACCTCGCGGCGTTGACGGCGGTGAGCGGACAGACCGTGGGGAAGATGGCGCTGGGTTTGCGCGTGGTCTCGCGCGATGACCAACCGGTGCGTGCCGGCCAGGCCGTCCTGCGCGCGGTCCTGCTGGTGGGCAGCGCCCTCCCGGCGGGGCTGGGTTTGGCGCCGGCGCTCTTCGACCGCGACCGGCGCGGCGTGCACGATCATCTGGCCGGCACGCGGGTCGTGTTGCGGTAGGCTCGCTGCCGCGGCGCGGCCGAGCGTATCGGAACGGGACTCGGATCGGTGCGATGAAACGTCTGGCGATTGCGCTTGCGACCTTCGGCTACGTGGGGTATTGCCCGGTCGCGCCCGGTACGGCCGGGTCCGCGGCGGCCCTCCCGCTCTACGCGCTACTGCGTTGGATCGGGTCGCCAGCCCTCGACGTGGCCGTGATCGTCGTGCTGTTCGCCGTGGGGATCTGGGCCGGGTCGGTCGCCGAAACCTACTTTGGCCGGGTCGATCCTGGCCACGTCGTCCTCGACGAAGTGATCGGCATGCTCGTCACGCTCCTGTTCTTGCCCGTCACGTGGGTCGGGGCCACCCTCGGGTTCCTGTTGTTCCGCCTGTTCGACATCGTCAAGCCGGTTCCGGCGCGGCAGTGCGAGCGTCTCCACGGCGGGCTCGGGATTATGGCCGACGATGCCGTCGCCGGGCTCTATGCCAACCTGGCCCTCCGGCTCGCGATTTACCTCGTGCCAGCGTTGCGGTGAAAATGGGGGCATGACCCGCGTGTTTCCGCCGCTGCGCGACGCCGTCATCATTGCAGTCGGCAGCGAACTGCTGACGCCGTTCCGCATCGACACCAACTCGCTGGCCATCACCTCCCGCCTCAACGACCTCGGAACGGTCGTCGTGGCCAAGCTGGTCGTAGGCGACGACCGTCAGGCGCTCGCCACGGCCGTCCGCGAGAACCGCGCGCGCGCCGACCTCCTCGTGCTGACCGGCGGGCTCGGGCCCACCGCCGACGATGTGACGCGCCTGGCGGTTGCCGACGCGCTCGGGGTCGGCCTGACGGAGGAGCCGGCGATCCTCGAACGGATCCGGGCGCGGTTCGCGCGGCGGGGTCTCGAGATGCCCGCGATCAACCGGAGGCAGGCGCAGGTGCTCGACGGCGCCGTGGTGCTGCCCAACCCCAACGGCACGGCGCCCGGCCAGTGGATCGAGTCGGACGGCAAGGTCGTGCTGCTGCTGCCGGGGCCGCCGCGGGAAATGCAGCCGATGCTGGAGCGCGTCATCGCCGCGCGCGTCGCGCCCCGGGCCGGTGCTGCACGCGTGTGCCGCCGGGTCCTCAAGATCACCGGACGGACCGAGTCCTCCGTCGAACAGATCGCGCAACCCGTGTACTCGGCGTGGGAGTCCTGGACACCGCCGATTGCCACCAGCATTCTCGCGGTTCCGGGCCAAATCGAGCTGCATTTCTCGGTGCGCGCCGAGACGGAGGCTCTGGGGCGCGAGGCGCTCGACCGCGTGACCGCCGAGATGCTCGCCGCGCTCGGAGAGGACGTCTACAGCGCCGACGGGCGCTCGCTCGAGCAGGTGGTGGGCGATCTCCTCAGGGCGAAGAAGTGGCGCGTGGCGACCGCCGAGTCGTGCACGGGCGGTCTGGTGTGCTCGAGGCTGACCGACGTGCCCGGCAGTTCCGACTACGTCGAACGCGGCGTGGTCTGCTACAGCAATGCGGCGAAGACGACGTGGCTGGGCGTCGCGCCGGAAACCATCCGCGACCACGGGGCCGTGAGCGAACCGGTCGGCCTGGCCATGGCACTCGGGGCGCGCGAGCGGGCGGGCGTGGACATTGCGATCGGCATCACCGGCATCGCCGGGCCCTCCGGAGGCACCGACGCGAAGCCGGTGGGCACGGTCGTCGTCGCGGCCGCCTGGCCGGACGGCCAGCAGGTCCGACGGTTCCTGTTCCCCGGCGGCCGCGAACAGGTCAAGTTCCAGGCGTCGCAGGCCGCCCTCGACATGTTGCGGCGCGTCCTCCAGGCCCCCGGCACCGCGCTGCCGAGTGCGCAGCCCCACGTGGGCTGAGTCGACGAGTTCCGTCATGCGGTTGTTCCTGGCCGTTGAGCTCGATCCCACCGTGCGCCGCGCGGCCGCCCGCATGGCCGACGTGGCGGCCGACCGGTTGCGGGCCGACGCGGCGGGTCGGGGCGTCGCCTGGGTGGCGGCGCCGAACCTGCACGTGACCCTGAAGTTCCTGGGCGAGGTGGATGCCGGCCGCGCGCGCGAGGTCACGGGGTGTCTCTCACCTCCGCTGCGCACGCCGGGGTTCGACCTGTCGCTGACGGCGATCGGCGTGTTCCCCCCGGCCGGGCCGCCGCGCACGATTTGGATCGGGGTCGGACTGGGCGGGCCCAACCTGGTGGCGCTCGAGGCCGAGGTCACACGTCGTCTCGATGGGCTCGGCTTCCCGTCGGAGCGTCGCCCCTATCACCCCCACGTGACGCTGGCTCGGGTGAAAACGTCGCTCGGTCCCCGAGGGCGCGAGTTGCTGGCGTCGGTGCCCGCGGAAGGCCCGGTCTCGTGCCGGGTCGACCACCTGACGCTGTTCGAGAGCCGGCTCGCGCCGCGCGGAGCCATCTACTCGATCGTGGACACGTTTGCGCTTTCGGGTATCATCACACGGGATGGGTGAAGTCGCGGTACTTGGCGCCGGGAGCTGGGGCACCGCCCTGGCGGTGCACTTGGCGCGAGTGGGGCACCGGGTGTCGGTCTGGGCCCGCGAGCCCGGGCTCGCGGCGCAGATGCGCGCCACGCACGTCAACGCCCTGTTTCTGCCCGGGATCACACTACCGTCGAATGTCGAGCCCTGGGCGGAGTTCGACGAGGCCCTCCGCGGCGTCGCCCTGGTAGTGGTTGCGACGCCGTCGCACGGGACCCGTGCGGTCTTGCGCGACGTGGAACCCCTGCTCGACCCCGCGGCGACAATCGTCAGCGCGACCAAGGGCCTGGAGGTCGAGACCCTGCTGCGTCCTTCCGAGGTGATCACGCAGGTGGTTGGTGCGCGCCGACGGGTCGTGGCCCTGTCCGGACCGTCGTTCGCCCGTGAGGTGGCGCTCGAGCGACCCACGGCCGTCTGCGCCGCGTCGACCGACCTGACAGCGGCCACCCTCGTCCAGTCCGAGTTCCGCGGCCGCGCCTTCCGGATCTACACGACCGACGACGTCGTGGGCGTGGAGGTCGGCGCGGCGCTCAAGAACGTGATCGCGATCGCGGCGGGCGTGGTCGAGGGCCTCGGTCTCGGGTCGAACGCCATGGCCGGCCTCGTCACCCGGGGTCTGGCGGAGATCGGCCGGCTGGCCCACGCGCTCGGTGGCCGGCGCGAGACCGTGGCGGGACTCTCGGGGCTTGGCGACCTCGTGCTCACCTGCACCGGCAGTCTCAGCCGAAACCGCCAGTTCGGCATCGAGCTCGGTCGCGGCCGTTCGCCGCAGGAGATCCTCGGGAGTATGACCATGGTGGCCGAGGGCGTCCTGACCACGGGTGCCGCGCTGGCGCTCGGTGCGCGGCACGGCGTCGAGCTGCCGATTGCCACCCAGATGGCCGAGGTGCTCGCCGGGCGCAAGGATCCGCGCGCCGCCGCCGAGGACCTGATGCTGCGGCCGCAGCGGGTCGAGGCGGATCGCCGGTGATAGGATCTACCCATGGGTCTTCTCGGTCGGCTGCGTGACAGTCTCTCCCGAACCAAAGAACAACTCGTCGCGCGATTCGAGGAGGTCGTCCGGCGCGCGGACCAGCCGGAGCGGCGCGGCCGGGCCGTCGACGCAGACACGATCGAGGCACTCGAGGAGGCGCTCATCTCGGCTGACGTGGGGGTGGACGCCACGGCGCGCATCGTGGCGGCCGTGCGCGCCAGGGCGCGCAACGGCGAGAGCCTGCGTGACATGGTCAAGCAGGAGATCCGTGCCATCTTCGCTGCGGCTGCGCCGACCGCCGCCGGCGGACCGCCCGGGGAACCGCGTGTCGTGCTGGTGGTCGGGGTCAACGGCACGGGTAAGACCACGAGTGTGGGCAAGCTGGCCAACTTGCTGAAGGCTGCGGGGGCACGGCCGCTGATCTGTGCGGCTGACACGTTCCGCGCGGCGGCTGTCGAGCAACTCGAGGTCTGGGCGCGACGGGCTGGCGTCGACATCGTGCGGGCGCGCGAGGGCGCCGACCCGGCCGCTGTGGTGTTCGACGCCCTGGCATCGGCCAAGGCGCGGGGGCGTGACCCGGTGCTGATCGACACGGCCGGCCGGATCCACACCCGCGTGAACCTGATGCACGAGCTCGAGAAGATCCGCCGCGTGGCCGCCCGGGAAGTACCGGGCGCCCCGCACGAGGTGCTGCTCGTGCTCGACGCCACCGTGGGTCAGAACGGGCTGTCGCAGGCGCGCGAGTTCACGGCGGCGGCCGGCGTGAACGGGATTGTGCTGGCGAAGCTGGATGGGACGGCGAAGGGAGGCGTGGCGGTAGCCATCGCCAACGACCTCAAGCTGCCGATTCGTTACGCGGGTGTCGGCGAGCGTCTGGACGACCTGGTGCCGTTCTCCGCCGACGAGTACGTGGACGCCCTCTTCGAGGAGCGGTGGTAGCATCGCTCGCCGCCGCCAGGCCGGTCAGGCCTCGTCCGGGGTGCCTTCCGTGGTGTCCGAGAAGGGGAGCTTCGCCTCGACGGAGCGCTTCCGGAGCGCAGAGCGCTTCTGCCGTTCGCTGAGCTCTTCGAGGACTGCGGTCGAGACGGCCGAGGAAAGCTCCCGCAGGACCGCCGCGACGATCCGGTCGCGCTTGAGGGCTGCGGTTCGTTCGTCCACCGGTGCGCCGAACAGCTCGCCCAGATCGACCTCGAGCGCGACAGCCACCTTCTCGAGCGTCTCGGTCGAGCAGTGGCCTCCATGGATCACGTGGCCGACCGTGTCAGGGTGGATCCCGGCCAGGCGGGCTAGTTCCGCCTGGGTCATGCCCCGCTCCTCGAGCAGCGCCGCCACCGCCTCGCTCCATCGGGCCATAGCCTTCTCCGGGGCTGTTCGCTGTGCCGCATCCTACGCAGGGGCCGCCTGAGGGGCAAGAGGAATGTGGGGAGCCGCGCCGGCAGGACCCGGCGCCGGCGAGGCGGAAGCCTGGACGTTCGCTGACGGAGTGATTGACAGACGCTGCCGCAGGCGGCTACGATAAGAGTTTGGCCCTCTTGGAGTTAGGGCAGGTGTGCCCCCGCGGCCGGCGTTATGTTCGACACCCTCAGCAACCGCCTGCAGGACGTATTTCGCTCACTCAGGGGCGAGGCACGTCTCACGGAGCCGACCATCGACGCGGCGCTCCGCGAGATCCGCATGGCGCTGCTCGAGGCCGATGTCAACTTCAAGGTCGTCAAAGCGTTTGTGGACCGCGTGCGCGATCGGGCCACCGACCAAGAGGTCATGCGCAGCCTCACCCCGGCGCAGCAGGTCGTGCGCATCGTTCGCGATGAGATGATCGCCCTGTTCGGCGACGCTGGTGGCGGGCTGCAACCCGCGTCGAAAACGCCCCGCACGATCCTCCTGCTGGGCCTGCAGGGATCGGGGAAGACGACCACGGCGGGCAAGCTCGGCGTGTGGCTTGCGAGGCAGGGCCGCCACCCGCTGCTCGTCTCGACCGACGTCCGCCGGCCCGCCGCGATCGAACAGCTGAGCGTGCTCGGACGGAAGGCGTCGCTCAAGGTCTTCGACCCGGCCGGAGAGATGGACCCGGTGCGGCGCGCGGCCGATGCGCTGACCGAGGCACGTCACGTGGGGTTCGACGTCGTCATCGTGGATACGGCTGGCCGGTTGCACATCGACGACGAACTGATGAACGAGCTGCAGGCGATCAAGGCGGCCGTGTCGCCGTCGGATTCGATCTACGTGGCCGACGCGATGACCGGCCAAGACGCGATCAAGAGCGCCGGGGAGTTCAATCGGCGGGTCGGCATCACCGGCGTCATGCTCAGCAAGCTCGATGGCGACGCACGAGGCGGCGCCGCCCTCTCGGTCGTCGCGGTCGTTGGCGTGCCGATCGCCTTCGTCGGGAGCGGCGAGCGGCTCGAGGACATCGAGCCGTTTCACGCCGATCGGCTCGTCTCCCGCCTGCTCGGGATGGGCGACGTGCTGTCCCTCATCGAGAAGGCGGAACAGGCCATCGACGTGGAGCAGGCGCAGCGCCTCGAGGCGAAGCTGCGGCACGACGACTTCACGCTCGAGGACTTCCGCGATCAGCTGCGCGCCATCCGGAAGATGGGCCCGCTCGAGAGCGTCCTGGGGATGATCCCCGGCCTGGGGAACCTCAAGCAGCTCGCCGAGAACACACCGGATGAGAAACAGCTGGTGCGCGTCGAGGCCATCATCAACTCGATGACGCCGAAGGAACGCGACGACTACCGGCTCATCAACGGCAGCCGACGAAAGCGGATCTCGCGCGGGAGCGGCACCTCGGTCGAGGAGGTCAACCGCCTGCTGCGCCAGTTCCAGCAGATGCGTAAGATGCTCAAGGGCCTCGGCGGGTTGGCCGGTGGCGGCAAGGGCGCGCTGAGGCGGCTGCAGCGGACGGCCAGGTTCCACTGACGGTAACGCGATCGGTCACTCTTGAAGGGGAGTTCATGCTGGCGATTCGTTTGAGCAGAATTGGTTCCAAGAAGCAGGCCCACTACCGGGTCGTCGTGTGCGAGACTCGGCAGGCGACCGAGAGCCGCTTCGTCGAGACGCTGGGACACTACAACCCGCGCACGACGCCGGCGACGGTCACCGTGGACGCCGACCGCATCGCCCACTGGCTCAAGGCCGGCGCGCGTCCGTCACAGACGGTGCGGACGCTGCTGGCCCGGCATCTGCCCCACGCGCCGGAGGCTGCGGCCCCAGCACCGCCGCAGGCGCAGGCGCAGTGAGCCACGCCGGCGATGTCGTCGCGGTCGTCGCGCGGGCCCTCGTGGACGATCCCGAGGCCGTGAAGGTGACCGAAACCGAGCACCGGGGCGTCACCGTGATCGAGCTGTTCGTGGCCCCCGACGACCTCGGCCGCGTGATCGGGCGGCTGGGCCGCACCGCATCGGCGTTGCGGACGCTGGTCGCTGTCACCGCGGATCATCACGACCAGGACGCGATGCTCGAAATCCGTGAGCCGAATTAGTGGGGGCGTGCGGCCCGGCCCGTGCCTCGCGGCTGCGCCCGCGAGGCGTCTCGGGTCGGTCCTCGCGAGGGGCCGCTGATGACCGACGCGGAGTGGGGGGAGAGCGCGGTCGTCGGGCGCGTCGCGCGGGCGCACGGCAACCGGGGACAGGTCATCGTCAACCCGGAGACCGACTTCGTCGAGGCCCGGTTCCAGGCCGGCGCCGAGCTGTTCGCGCTCCGGGCCGGGCGCGTGGAGTGCCTGCGGGTCACGACGATGCGGGTCCACCTCGGGCGGCCGATCATCGGGATTGCCGGCGTCGAGACGATGACCGACGCCGAGAGCATGGCCGGCCTCGAGTTGCGTGTGCCGGTGGCGAGCCTCGAGACGCTGCCCGAGGGGACCTACTACCGGCACGACCTGGTCGGCTGCCGGGTCGAGACGATCGCGGGCGACACGCTGGGGGCAGTCGTCGCCGTGGAAGGGGAACTGGGCGCCAGCCGCCTCGTGGTGGAGGGCGGGCCAGCGGGCGAGGTGCTCGTGCCGTTGGCGCAGGCGATCTGCCGTGTGATTGACGTGGCGGGCCGGCGGATTCTCATCGATCCGCCCGACGGCCTGCTCGAGCTGAACCGACGGCCGTGAAGTTCGACATCGTCACGATCTTCCCGGGGATGTTCGACGGCCCAACGCGCGACGGCATCCTGGGGCGCGCCATCGAGCACGGGCTCGTGGACCTGCGCGTGCACGATCTGCGCGGCTTCACCGGCGACCGCCACCGGACGGTCGACGACGTGGCCTATGGCGGCGGGCCGGGCATGGTGCTGATGGCGGCGCCGCTGTTCGAATCGGTCGACCACGTGAGGGAGAGTCGCGGCACGCCGGACGCCGTGATCCTCATGTCGCCGCAGGGTCGCCCGTTCTCGCAGGCGGAGGCCCGGCGACTGAGCAGCCTCGCGCACGTCGTGCTGCTGTGCGGGCGCTACGAAGGGGTGGACGAGCGGGTCCGCGACCACCTGGCGACCGAGGAACTGTCGATTGGCGACTACGTGCTGACGGGCGGCGAACTGCCGGCGCTGGTGATTCTCGATGCCGTGGCGCGTCTGCTGCCCGGGGCGGTCGGGGACGAAGCGTCGGTCGAGTTGGATTCGTTCAGCCGGGGGCTGTTGGATTACCCCCAATACACGCGGCCGGCGGAGTATCGCGGCCACCGGGTGCCGGACGTGCTGTTGTCGGGCCACCACGCGCGGGTGCGTCGGTGGCGGAAGCGACAGGCCCTCGAACGGACCCTGGCCCGGCGGCCGGACTTGCTGGTGGCGGCCGAGCTGGATGACGAGGAACGCGACATCATGCACGAGCTGATGCGCGAGCGGAGCGACGACTCACGGGTCGTCGGGACACGACGGGAGGACATCGACCATGCGGGCGACTGAGCAGTTAGAATCGGGCCAGCTGAAGGAGCGGCCCCAGATGAAGGCGGGCGACACGGTTCGCGTCCACGTGAAGGTCCGTGAGGGCGACAAGGAACGGATCCAGGTGTTCGAGGGGATCGTGATCGGCATGCACCGCGGCGGCTCCCGGGCCACGTTCACCGTCCGCAAGGTCTCCTTCGGCCAGGGCGTGGAGCGCATCTTCCCGCTCCACTCGCCGATCATCGACCACATCGACGTCGTGAGGTCGGCGCGGGTGCGGCGGGCGAAGCTGTACTACCTGCGGGACCTCAAGGGCAAGGCCGCCCGGATGAAGGAAACCAAGCACGGCGCCTAGCGCCAGAGCCGGGCGGGCGGCGCGAAGGGCCGGGGCGTGGCCGCCCCGTCGTGTTCCGCCGGCCCCCCGGCGAGCGCTCCTATGCCGCGTCCACGCGCCGCGCGGACCGTCGAGAACGCCCTGCGGCGGTACGGGTTCGTCCGAATCGCAGGCACGGACGAGGTCGGCAGGGGATGCCTGGCCGGTCCGGTCATGGCGGGCGCAGTCATTCTCAATCCTGCGGTGCACATTCCGGGCCTGCGCGACTCGAAGCTGCTGGCCCCGGCCGAGCGCGAGCAGCTCTTTGGGCTGATTACCGACCGCGTCCTCGCTTGGGCGGTGGCCTCCGTCGAGCCCGACGAGATCGACCGAATCAACATCCACCGGGCGTCGCTGCGGGCGATGCGTGAGGCGGTGATGGCCCTTACGCCGCTGCCGGACCTGGTGCTGGTGGATGCCTTCCGGATTCCAGACCTTTGGATGGCGCAGCGGGGCATCGTGCGCGGCGATGTCCGGTGCTCGGCTATCGCCGCGGCATCGATTGTGGCCAAGGTGGTGCGGGACCGCCACATGTGCCGTCTCCACGAGTCCGACCCCCGCTATGGGTTCGACCGCCACAAGGGCTATGCGACGGCCGAACACCTGGCGGCCGTGGCCCGCTTCGGCTATTCGGCCCAGCACCGGCGGTCGTTCCGCCAGCCGACGCTCTTTGATACGATCGAGACGTCCTCCGGATCTGGGGAAGATCGTGTGTCCGACCGATAGACCTGACAGGGTGCGGGGTCCTTCGTCCCATTCCTCGCCCCACTGAGAGGCACGGTGGCCATCGACCGCGACGCCACGCTCAAGAAGGCGGAGAAGTTCCTGCGTCAGGGTCGCCTGGATCAGGCGATTGCAGAGTATCTCCGCATCATCAAGGAGCAGCCGAAGGACTGGAGCACGGTCAACGCTGCCGGTGACCTCCTCGTCCGCGCGGGCCAGATTGAGAGTGCCATCGAGCATTTCACGCGGATCGCCGACCATTTCTTCGATGAAGGGTTCTTGCCCCGGGCCTCGGCCGTCTACAAGAAGATCCTGAAGCTCCGGCCAGACACCGAGCACGCGCTCCTCCGGGCGGCGGAAATCTCCGAACGCCAGGGCCTCATCGCCGATGCCAAGACGGCGTTGGCCGGCGTGGCCGATCGCCGGTTGCGGCGGGGCGACCGGCGCGGTGCGGCCGAGATTCACCTCCGCCTTGGGGCGCTGGACCCCGCCGACTTGGCGGCTGGAGTGGCGGCGGCGCGGGCCGCCGCTGAGCTGGGAGACGTGCCAGGCGCGGTCCAGCGGCTCCTCCACCTGGCCCAGGAATTCAGTGTGCGGTCGCGCCTGACCGAGAGCCTCCAGGCGCTTGACGAGGCGCAGAAGATCGACCCAGAGAACGCGGAAGTACGCTCCGCGCTGGTGACCCGCTGCATGGAGACGGGCGACCTGGAACGCGCGGCCGACTTCGCGACGACCTCGGCCGAGTTCAAGGCGATCGCCTCGGAACTCTACGCCCAGGGGAAGGCGGACGAGGCGCTCCGGGTGTTCGAACGGGCGCTCGAGCAGGACCCCCAGGACTCGGAGACCCGGGCGCAGCTGGTCCGCACCTACATCACCCGGGGCGACCTGGACCGGGCGCGCGGGTTCCTGAGTGGGGACGTCAGCGACCCGGAACTCCTGCTGAACCTGGCCGAGATCGAGCTGCGGACCGGACACCTCGACGAGGGGCGCGAGCTGGCCACGCGCGTGCTCGTGCGGGACCCCACGCGGCGCGAGGAACTGGTGCTGCTGGGGTGCCGCCTCTGCGAGCACGACACCGAGGGGGCGTTCCAGTGCATCGATGTCGCCACCGATGCCGCGGTGGCCGACAGCGACTGGCCGGCGGCGGCCTCCGCCCTCCACGAGTACGTCACGCGCGTGTCGGGCCACATCCCGGCCCTCATGAAGCTCGTCGAGGTGTGCGTCGACGGCGGCCTCGAGGCCACCATGTACACGGCGCAGGCGCAGCTGGCCGACGCGTACCTGAAGGCGGGGCGCGGCAACGAGGCGCGGGTCATCGCCGAGGACCTGGTCGCGCGCGAGCCGTGGGAACCCGCGAACATCGAACGGTTCCGCAGCGCACTGGTCATGCTCGGGGAGTCCGATCCGGATGCCGTCATCGCCGAGCGCCTGAGCGGCGACTCCCCGTTCACGAGCGTCGACCTCGCCTTGGATTTCGACCTCAATGAACCCCCCGAGCCAGAAAAGGAACAGGCCGAGCCGAACCCCCCGGCCCCCGCTCCGTCCGGCGAGGCGGCGTATCAGCCCGGCCCGGCTTCGATCGACCTTTCGCAGATCTTTGGCGAGACGGCGTCGGCCGGGGCACCCTCCAACGGCGACACGTTCGAGATCGACCTGTCCGACACGCTCAGCGAGGGCGGCGAGGCCGCGGATCAGCTCGAGCAGGTGTTTGAGGATTTCCGCAGCCAAGCGGTGCGCCAAGGAACGGACGCGGCGGCTGACCAGCTCAAGCAGGCCGTCGTCCACCGCGAGAAGGGCGAGACCGAGGCGGCCATCCAGGCCCTCGAGCAGGCCGTCCGGTCACCGCGCCACCGGTTCGAGGCAGCGTCGATGCTGGCGCGATTGCACCGCGACAGCGGCCACTGGCAGGAGTCGATCGAGTGGTTCGAGCGCGCCGCCGAGTCTGCGCCCGCCAGCAGCGACGACGCCCACCAGCTGCTGTACGAATTGGGTACGCTCCTGATCGACGC
Organism: uncultured Acidobacteriota bacterium; assembly: GCA_963701315.1. Taxonomy (GTDB): domain Bacteria; phylum Acidobacteriota; class Vicinamibacteria; order Vicinamibacterales; family Fen-181; genus FEN-299. The sequence goes on from OY969603.1 coordinate 1,351,824, forward strand.
CGACGAGAAAGACCGGGCCCTTGCCGTGTTCCTGGAACTCCAGGCGGATGCTCCGGACTTCCGCGACGTCGGGGCGCAGGTCAATCGGCTGTCCCAGAAGGCGTGAGGCCTTGAGGTTGCTCCGATACCTCCTCTACCCGACGTGGCTGGCGCGGTTGCTGCTAGTCGCCTATCTCGTCGAGGTTGGCCTCCTGCTCGTCTTCGTGCCCTGGTCCCTGTTCTGGGAACGCAACTACTTCGCCGACGCGCTCCCTGCCGTCGGGCTGCTCACTCGGAGTGGCTTCGTCCGCGGGGCCGTGTCGGGCCTGGGGCTGGTGAGTCTCGCGGCGGGGTTGGCCGACCTTTGGGCGCTGCTGAGACGGCGGGGTTGAGATGGAGCGTCGCCACGGGTGGGGCCGCCCGCCGCTGCTGTGCCTGGTCACTGACCGGCTGGCACTCGCGAGGGCGTGGGACCGGCTGGATGACCCGGTGGCGGCGCTGTTTGACCAGGTCTCGGCGGCGGCTGAGGCCGGCGTCGACCTCGTGCACGTGCGGGAGCGTGATCTCGACGCGTGTCGCCTGATGACGGTGGTCCGGGGCTGCGTGGCGCGCACCCGCGGCACCGGGACGCGCGTGGTCGTCAACGACCGGGTCGACGTGGCCCTTGCCACGGGAGCGGACGGCGTTCACCTCCGGGGCGATTCGATGGCGACCCAGGTGGTACGAGGGTTGGTGCCCCGCCCAAGCATCGTCGGTCGCTCGGTGCGGAGCGCGGACGAGGCCAGGCGGGCCGCCGAGGCGGGCGGCGCGGACTACCTCGTGCTGGGCACGATCTTCTCAGGGCCGGCAACGCCCTCCGTCAAGTCTGTCGCCGGCGTGGCGGAGCTCGCCCACGCGGTCCGCGCGACGCGAGTACCCGTGCTGGGAATCGGGGGGGTCGCCGAGGACACCCTCTCGGCGCTCGCGGCAACTGGAGCCGCGGGATTTGCCGCCATTGGGCTCTTCCTCCGGGTCCGTCCGCCGCTCTCAGGGGCGGTGGTGGAGGGCTGGCGTACCCTGTTTGACAGGGTTCGGGCGATTTCCTAAGATGAGTTCGCAAGTTCGCCTCCGGGGCGAAGCACCTCGCACCAAGCTGGATATCCGTGCCTGAAGACGTCTCAGCTGATTTCGGGGCTTCCCTGCGCCAGGCCCGCGAGAAGGCCGGGGTTACCCTGCGCCAGATCGCGGGGGCGACCAAGATCTCCATCCAGGCGCTCGAGGCCATCGAGCGCAACGACGCCTCGCGCCTGCCCGGCGGAATCTTCTCGCGCGCGTTCGTGCGGGCCTACGCTCGCGAGGTCGGTCTCGATCCGGAAGAGATGGTTCGGCGCTTTGTGGCCCGGTTCCCGGATGAGTGGACATCCGAGGTCCCGGTCGCGCGCCAGGCGGAGGCGGCGAGGATTGGCGTGGACGATGGGCCGACCGTCGGGCGCCTGCGGCACTCGGTCCTCTGGGTCCTGCCCATCGTGCTCGTCGTGGCGTTTTTCGTCTTCGGGGGCCGGCTGATGTGGTGGCGCGATCAACCGGCGCCGCCGGCGAAACCGTCCGAGACGCCTGCGGACACCGCCGCGCCGATCATGACCGCGGCGCCCTCATCGGCCCCAGAGGCCAGCCCCGTGCCTGCGTCGGCGTCCCCCGTCCAGCCGCCTCCGTCACCCGCGTCGGCCGTCCCCACCGCGCCGCCCGACCTGGCGCCTGCGACCCTGTCGGGGCCAGGGGCGTTCCGCCTGACGCTCTCGCCGCGCGAGTCCTGTTGGGTCGTGGTCCGTGCCAACGGTACGCCGGTGTTCTCGGGCCTGATGAGGGCTGGGGAACGCCAGACCCTCATCGTGCGCGGTGACGTCAGCCTCACGTTGGGCAATGCGGGCGGCATGGCCCTGACGATCAACGACCGGCCCGCGCGCCCGCTCGGAACGACCGGCCAGGTGGTGACCGCCCTTCTGAACGCGGACAACCTGCAGACCTTCATCGAGTCGCGATGAGCGCCGGGCCCTCCGCTGGCGCGCCATCTAGCGGACAACGCGGGTAGCCAGGTGGACGATCCCTTCCGGACGCCGCTCGTCGAGTACTTCCGCCGCGGGGAGGCGCCCAGAGATGTGCGCCTGGTTGCCGCCAAAGGCCTGCTCGTGCCGCGGGCGCACGAGCAGCTCGCCCTGTTGATGGTGTTGACGGGTGACCCCGACGCGGAGGTGGTCGCCACGGCCGAGGCCACGATCCGCCGCCTGCCGGCCGAGCCACTGGCGGCCTTTCTGAGGCGGCCAGACGTCGCGCCGGACGTGCGGGAGTTTTTCGCCAGCCGGAGCCACGCTGCGCCGGCCGCATCGAGCGCGGTCGACGACGGTGTCCAGCTGGCCCCGCCTGAACTGGAGCCCGACGCGGGCGACGACGCGCCCCGGGAGGCGCCCGCCCCGGCCGGCCAGACGGGTCCCTCAGAGGAGGCGGAAGAGGACACCGCCCGCCGCAGCGTTGCGCAGCGGCTGGGGGAGCTGACCGTGGCCGACCGGATCAAGGCCGCCATGCAGGGGTCGCGGGAGGAGCGCGCCATCCTGGTCCGCGACCCGAACCGCTTGGTCGCGTCCGCCGTTCTCAGCAGTCCGAAGCTGACCGAGAGCGAGGTCGAGGCCATTGCGAGGATGTCGAACGTGTCGGAAGACGTCCTCCGCACCATTGGCACGACGCGGGCCTGGACGAAGAACTACCCGGTGATCGCCGCGCTCACGCGGAACGCCAAGACACCAATCGCCATCTCGCTCAACCTGCTGGCCCGGCTGACCGACCGCGACATGAAGGTGCTCTCGACGGACCGCAACATTCCCGAGCCGATTCGGATCGCGGCGCGGAAGTTTGCCACCAGGCGGAGGGAGTGATGGACCGAGTCGCCGAAATCAAGCGCCTCTACCTGCACGCCACGCGCGCGACCATCGAGCGTGACCTGGTGCAGGCGATCGAGCTGTTCAGGACCCTCGACACAGACACGGCACGCCAGCGCGCGGCCGTCTACATGGACGGGCTGTCCCAGATGCGCTCGGAGTGGAAATCGGCTGGAGCCGTCGGCGAGCGCACGCGGGCCGGCCGGCCGACTCCACAGAGCAAGCCCGCCGCGCACTGATCCTCTCTCGAGCGGCCGTCGCTTCCTCATCGCGCTCCGACGCGATGGCGCCGAAGCCCCGCGAGAAACCCCTCCACCGGTCGCGTGTTGAGCACATCGGCGGCGGTGAGCCAGGCGCGCCGCGCAACCGCCACGCCCCACTGCAGCACCCCGAACCCGGCCGTCGCGTGCGCGTCGCTGTTGATGACGAGGGGCACGCCCCGCTCGGCGGCCAGGCGCGCATGCGCATCGTGCAGATCCAGCCGGTCGACCTGTGCGTTGATCTCGAGCGCCACACCGAAGCGCGCCGCCGCGTCGACGACGCGGGCCATGTCGACCGGGTACGGGTCGCGCCGGAGCAGCAGCCGCCCCGTCGGGTGCCCGATGGCATCGACATACGGGCATTCCATGGCGCGGATGATCCGGTCGGTCATCTGCGCCGCATCCTGGTTGAAGGCCGAGTGCACCGACGCGACGACGACGTCGAGTTGGGCGAGGCAGTCGGGGGAGAGGTCCAGCGTGCCGTCCGCGCGGATGTCGCACTCGATGCCCGCGAGTAGCCGGATGCCGTCCAACCGTGCGCCGATGGCCCGGACGCGAGCGGCATGCCGGAGCGCCGCGGTCTCGTCGAGGCCTCCCGCCATGGCCAGGGCGCGACTGTGATCGGTGATGGCGAGATAGGACAGCCCGGCGCCGCGCGCGCCCTCGGCCATCGCCTCGACGGTGTCCCGGCCATCGGTGGCGTCGGTATGGCAGTGGACGTCCCCGCGCAGGTCCGACCGTTCGATGAGCCGGGGCAGCTCGCCGCGCGACGCCGCGTCGATCTCGCCGCGATTCTCCCGTAGCTCGGGCGGTATCCACGCGAGGCCCAGCGCGCGGTAAATGCCCTCTTCGCTGTCCCCTGCGACGAGGCGATTGGTGGCGGTGTCGAACAGCCCGTACTCGTTGAGCTTCAGGCCACGGGACAAGGCCCGGTCGCGCAGCGCGATGTTGTGAGCCTTGGACCCCGTGAAGTACTGCATGGCCGAGCCGCGGCTCTCGGCCGGGACGAGGCGGAGGTCTGCCTGAAAGCCACCCTTGAGCAGCACGCTCCCCTTGGTGTCCCCGCGGCCCAATACGCGTTCGACCAAGGCGTGGCTGGTGAACGCCTCGATCAGGGCCGGTCGTCCGCCCACAGCCAGGATGTCGAGGTCGCCGCAGGTCTCGGCCCCCCGGCGGAGGCTGCCGACCGGAATGAACTCACCCTCGGGCGACACCTGGCGCAGGTGGGCGAGGACGGCTGCCGCTGCGTCGTGAGTGTCGGCCAGCAGGTGCCGCCCCGCGTACCTTCTGCGTTCCTCGATGGCCTTGAGGATGAGCGCCTCCTTCTTGGCGCCCATCCCGCGCAGGCTCCGCAGTCGGCCCTCGCGCGCGGCCTCCTGCAGCTGATCGAGCGTCGAGAGGCCGAGCGTGCGGTAGAGGAGCGCGACGGTCTTCGGGCCCACGCCCTGGAGGCGCGTCAGCTCGAGCAGGGTTGCCGGAAACTCGGCCAGCAGTTCGCGGTGGAGGGCGATTTCACCTCGGTCGATCAGTTCGCGGATCCTCGCGGCGAGGTCGCGGCCGATGCCGGGCAGGTCGAGCAACTCCGCCGAACTCAAGGTCGTGACGTCCTGGCCGCAGCCGGCGATGACGGAGACGGCGTTGCGGTACGCCCGGATTTTGAACGGGTTGTCACCTTTGAGCTCGAGCAGGTCGGCGATCTCCGCCAGCACGTTGGCGACGGCCGCGTTATCCAACCCGAAGGCCCTCCAGCTGGACGCGGTAGTCGAGCAGGCGCGCGCCACCCGCCGCGACGGCGCACCGCACGGCCCCGGTGTGCGCCGGGTCGGCGTAGAACACCACGCACCCGCCACCGCCGGCACCGCAGACCTTGGCGCCCACGGCGCCGGCCGCCTCGGCGCGTGCGATTAGGTCGTCGATGAACGGGGTCGTCACGCCGGGCGCGAGCCGCTTGCGGTTCTCCCACTCCGCGGCGAGCTGCCGGCCGACCTCGACCCAGTCTCCGCGGACGAGGGCTTCCCGCATGGCCACCGCGGTGTCCCGGATGCGCTCGAAGCAGTCGAAGACCTGGCGATTGCCGTCGATGTGCTGCTTGATGATCTCCCAGTTGTTCGTGCCGGAGTTGCGCGGCACGCCCGTATAGGCGAGGACGATGCGCCGCTCCAGCTCCGCGGGATCCACGTCGAGCGCCACTCGGCTGATCCCCGCGACCCCCAACTCCACGGCTGAGATGCCGCCGTAGAGCGCGGGCCGGTAATCCTGTGCCCCGGTAGGCACCCCGATGGCCTGGGCTTCGACGTTCATCGCGATATGGAGCAGGTCCTCCCCGTCGCAAGTCGCCCCCGCCCCCGCCCACCGCACCATGGCACCGCACACGGCCACGTTCAGCGCGGAGGAGCCCGCGATCCCGGCGCCGGCAGGCGAGTCGGCGCGCGTGGTCAGGGTCAGGCTCCGCGCGCGGAAGAAATGGAGCAACCGGCGCAGCAGGCTGAGATCCCCATCACGCGCCAGCTCGCGATAGTCGTCAACCGCGAGGGTTTGGCCCGTGTCGAGCGAGTGGATGACGACCCGGTCGTCGTCGCGCGACTCGATCTGTGCCCGCGCCAGCAGGTTGATGGCGACGTTCAGCGTCTGGGCATGGTCGTGAAACAGGTAGAGAGGCCAGATGTCGATCGTTCCACCGGCCAGATCGATACGGGTGGGAGCGGAAGACTCGACGTGCACAGGCTCATTATAATGGCAAGATTGCGGCCTTCCGCGGGGAAGGCCGGCGGGGACTGCGATGCCTGTTGCTCTGCATCATCGGATCGGCCAGCTGGCCGTCGTCGGCTTCTCGGGCCCGGCGCTGCCTCCTGAGCTGCTCTCGCTGGCCCGAGAGTTCGATCTTGGCGGCGTCATTCTGTTCAAGCGCAACGTCGAGGCGCCCGAGCAGGTGGCCGACCTCGCGTATCAGGCCCAGCGGCTCGCGCGAGAGCTGCCCCTTTGGGTGAGCGTCGACCAGGAGGGTGGCCGGGTGGCGCGGCTGCGGCGGCCGTTCACCGAGTGGCCGCCGATGGCCGCCCTCGGGCGGTCGGGAGATCCCGCGCTGGCACGTCGGTTCGCCAAGGCCCTGGCCACAGAGCTCGGCGCGGTGGGCGTCTCGCTGGATTTTGCGCCGGTGCTCGATGTGCTGACGAACCCGGGCAACCGCGTGATCGGCGATCGGGCGTTCTCGGGCGAGGTCTCGACGGTCTCCGAGTTGGGTGCCCTGGTCGCGCGCACCCTTGAGGAGAACGGCGTGGCCGCCTGTGGCAAGCACTTTCCCGGTCACGGCGACACCTCGGTGGACTCGCACGACGACCTGCCGGTCGTCGAGCATCCGCCCGACCGGCTCCGCGCGGTGGAGTTCGTGCCCTTCCGTGCCGCGATCGACGCCGGGGTCGCGGCGCTGATGACCGCCCATGTCCTGGTTCCCGCGCTGGATCCCGATCTTCCGGCCACGCTCTCGCCCGCGATCGTGAAGGACGTTCTCAGGGGGGACCTGGGCTTCGACCGCTTGGTGTTCACCGACGATCTCGACATGAAGGCGGTCTCGGGGCGGATGACCCGAGACCGGGCGGCGGTGGCGGCCATCTCCGCCGGCTGCGACGTCGTGCTGCTGTGTGGTCCGGACTGCGGGGCACACGCCTCGGTGCTGGAGGCGCTGATCCGCGCGGTCGAGCGCGAGGACCTGCCGTGGAGACGGGTGGAGGACGCCATCGATCATCAGCGGCAGGCCAAGGAGCGGTTTGCCGCCCCCAGACCCCCGGCGGTCGCATCGGTGCTGGGGGCGCTCTCCCCGCTCGACCGCGCCTGGCGCCCGCCCGAGCCCACGCGGCTCCGGGCGCTGGTCGGCTGCGCGGCGCACCAGGCGGTCGCCGACGCCATGCGACGGTTCCTGTAACCTGCGGACGGGTCGCGCCAGGACAAGACGCCCATGCTGAAACCGCGTGCGCTTCGCAGTGGGGACCGAGTCGCCGTCGTGGCGCCGGCCAGCCCGTTCCGTCGCGAGGACCTGGAGGCGGGCCTCGCCGAGCTGCGGCACCTCGGGTTCGACCCAATCTGCGACGCGAGTGTCTTCGAGCGGCAGGGGTATGTGGCGGGCCCGGCGGCCACGCGCGCCTCGGCTATCCGCCGCGCCCTCGACGACCCGACTATCGGGGCGATCATGAGTGTGCGGGGGGGATACGGCAGCGTGCACGTGCTGCCGCTCCTCGACGCGGCGTCGGTTCGGTCGGCGCGCAAACCGGTCATCGGCTACAGCGACCTCACTTCGTTGCTCACGTTCGTCACCTGCACGTGCGGCGTGGTCGCCTTCCACGGCCCGACCGTGGCGGGACGCCTGCAGCGCGGCGCCGATGCCTACGACCGGGCGACGCTGCTCTCGACGCTGACCCGTCCCGAGCCGCTCGGGGCGCTCTCGCCCCCGGGCCTCGAGGCCCTGAGGCGGGGAGAGGCGTGCGGCCCGCTGTTCGGCGGAAACCTGACGCAGCTGGCCGCGTCGCTCGGGACCGGGTTTGCCTTCGACCCGCCTTCTGGTAGCGTGCTCTTCCTCGAGGACGTCAACGAGCGGCCGTACCGCCTGGACCGGCTCTGGACGCAGCTGCGGCTGGCCGGCGCGCTGGCCCGGGCCGTGGCCGTCGTGTTCGGCGACTTTCCGGGGTGCGACGAGCCCGGCGGTGAACTCACGGCCCGGTCGACGCTCGCAGACCTGACGCACGACTTTCCAGGCCCGGTGATCTTCGGGCTACCCGCGGGGCACACGCCGGAGCCCGCGCTCACCCTGCCGCTGGGGGTGTTGGTGCGCGTGGTCGCCGACGACCGGCCGCAGCTGGTCGTCGAGGAGGCCGCTGTCTCCGGGTGACACGTCCAGGCCCGGTCGACGGGACTACTGCATGAAGCGCATTCACCTGATTGGCGTCGGCGGGACCGCGATGGCGACGCTCGCGGCCATGCTCAAGCGGCGGGGTCACCTCGTCCGAGGCTCGGACCAGAACATCTACCCGCCGATGAGCACCTTCCTCGCCGCCGAGGGTATCGAGACGCTCCTCGGCTACCGCGCCGAGCACGTCACTCCCGACCTCGATCTCGTCGTGGTCGGCAATGCCGTGTCGCGGGGCAACCCCGAAGTCGAGGCCGTGCTCGACGGGAAACTCCGCTACTGCTCGTTGCCCGAGGCGGTACGGGAGCACTTCCTGTGGGGTAAGCGGTCGGTGGTCATCGCCGGGACACACGGCAAGACGACGACGACCGCGCTGACCGCGTGGCTGCTGACGGCCGGCGGCCGGGATCCGAGCATGCTCGTCGGCGGCATCGCGGCCAATTTCGGCGAGCTTGGATCGAGCTACCGCCTCGGCACGGGCCCGGCGTTCGTGATCGAAGGCGACGAGTACGACAGTGCCTTCTTCGACAAGACGGCGAAATTCCTGAAGTACCTCCCCGAGATCGCCGTCGTCGGGAACATCGAATTCGACCACGCCGACATCTACGCCGATCTCAACGAGATTCGCCTGGCCTTCCGGCGGTTGGTGAACCTCGTGCCGGGCCGAGGCCTCCTGCTGCTGGGTAGCGACAACGACGAGGCGTCGGCCCTGCGGGCCCAGGCGAGGTCGCCGGTCCAGACCTTCGGTCTCTCGGCCGACGCGGACTGGCAGGGATACGACCTGCGGGCGACCGCCGACGGGACCTCGTTCGGTGTCCGCCGGTGCGGGCGCGACATTGGGCGGTTCGAGGTGCCGTTGGTCGGGGCGCACAACGTGCGGAACGCGCTGGGAGCGATCGCCGTCGCCGACGCCGCCGGCGTGGAGACGGCCCAGGTCGCGGACGGGCTGCGGCAGTTTGCCGGCGTGAAGCGTCGGCTCGAGGTACTGGGGACCGAAGGCGGCGTGACCGTCTACGACGACTTCGCGCACCACCCGACGGCCATTGCCGAGACCCTGAAGGGCCTGCGGAGCGCGCACCCGGGCCGGCGCATCCGCGCCGTGTTCGAGCCGCGGTCGGCGTCCTCGTGCCGGCGGATCTTCCAGGATGCGTTCGCCCGGTCGTTCGGTGCGGCCGACGACGTCATCATCGCGTCGGTGTTCCGGTCGTCGCTGCCAGCCGCGGAGCGGTTGTCGGCCGAGCAGCTCGTGTCCGACGTTCGGAGGTCGGGCATTGCCGCCCGGTACATCCCGACGATCGACGAGATCGTGGACGTCCTGGTGCGCGAACGCGAGGTCGGCGACCTCGTCGTTCTCATGTCGAACGGGGGGTTTGGCGGCATCCACGCGAAGCTGCTCGAGGCGTTGCGGCGGGCCGCACGCGCCTGACGCGGCCGGGTTCTGCTGCGGGGGACAGGTTGGACGCACCTTCTCCGGACCACGCCGCGCCGACGACGGATCGGTGCTCGCTCGCCCGTGACCAGGCCACCGACGCGGATGCCCTGGCCGCGCTGGTCGCCCGGTTCGGCGTCGATCGGGTGCGTCCAGGGGTGCCCCTGGCGCCGTTGACGACCTTCCGGATCGGCGGGCCGGCGGAGTGGTTCTTCGAAGCGCGCGGAGCCCGAGAACTTGCCGAGGCGGTCGTAGCCGCGCGCGCGGCCGGTGTGCCGACGACCATTCTCGCCGGCGGGTCGAATGTCCTCATCGCCGACGCGGGCCTCCGCGGACTGGTCGTCCGCGTGGCGGGTGGGTCGGTCCGGGCCGAGGGCGAAACGGGGGAGGTGCGGGCTGATGCGGGCGTCGCGGTCAACAGCGTCGTGCGGTGGACCGTCGGGCACGGGTATGCAGGCCTCGAGGCTTGGGCAGGCACGCCTGGCAGCGTGGGCGGGGCGGTGTTCGGGAACGCGCACTTCCGGGGCCGGCCGATTGGCGATCTCGTCGCCTCGCTTCGAGTGCTGGGCCCGGATAACCGCGTCGTCGACCTGAAAGGGGCACAGCTGGCCTTCTCGTACGACCACAGCCGGCTGCAGGAGACCGGGGAGATCGCCTTGTCGGCCGTCTTCGCGCTGCGGCCCGGCGCGGACCCGGCGACGCTGCGGCAGACGGCGCGGGCGTCGCTGGCCTACCGGCGGCGCTCGCAGCCGCTCGCGGTCCCGAGCGCCGGGTGCGTGTTCCAGAATCCCGACCCCCGGCACGACCGCGTCCCCGAGGGCATCCCGCCTTCCGCCGGGGCGCTCCTGGACCGTGTCGGGCTGAAGGCGTATCGGATCGGCGGCGCGCGCGTGTCGCCGCTCCACGCCAACTTCATCGTGAACGACGGCGGCGCGACGGCGGGCGACGTGCGGGCGCTCGTCCGGCTGTGCCAGCAGCGCGTATACGATGCGTTCGGCGTCCAGTTGCGGGAGGAGATTCGCTACCTCGGGGACTTCGGGACGTGAGACGATCACGACCCAGCGAGGTGAGCCGTGTCGACGCTTCTGATTGAGGGTAACCGCCCCCTGTCCGGGCGGGTCAGGGTCGGGGGGAACAAGAACGCGGCGCTGCCGCTGATCGCGGCGTGCCTGCTCACCGAGGACGAATGCGTGCTGACCAACGTCCCGCGGATCGGCGACGTCGAGGTCATGGTCCGCCTGCTCGGCGACCTGGGGGCAACCGTGCAGGGGCTTGGGACCAGCACGCTCCGGATCCGCTGCGCGCGCGTGGAACGCGACGAACCGCAGAGCAGCCTGGTCAGCCGGCTGCGCGGGTCGGTGCTCCTGCTGGGGCCTCTGCTGGCCCGCCGTGGGAGGGCCCACCTGGCGCCCCCGGGGGGCGACTTTCCGGCCCGCCGCACGATCGCGATCCACCTCAGCGCCCTGTGCGCCCTGGGGGCCCGTGAACTGGAAGGCGAGGGGCACGTGCTCGAGACGCCCGCCGGCCTGGTCGGCGCTTCCATGTACCTCGAGGAGGCGTCGGTGACGGGGACCGAGACGGCGCTCCTTGCGGCGGCGGCGGCGCGCGGCACCACGGAGATTCGCCACGCGGCGTGCGAGCCGCACGTGGTCGAACTCTGCGAGTTCCTGCGGGCCATGGGGGCGGGCGTGAGCGGCGAGGGGACCCACACCATCCGGGTCGAGGGAGCACCGCGGCTGCGCGGGGCCAGCCACGAACTGCGCGGGGACTACATCGAGGCGGGCAGTTGGGCCGTCGTGGCGGCCGTCACCGGCGGCGCCGTCGTGGTCGAGGGGGCGCCAGCCGCAGAGATGGAAGTCGTCGCCTCCGTGTTGCGGCGGATGGGAGTCCGTTGTGACCTCGAGGAGCAGGCGCTTCGCGTCGAACCCTCGGCGCCCGTCGGCGGATCGCGGATCACGACCGGGTTGTGGCCCGGCGTGCCCAGCGACCTCATCAGCCTCGTCACCGTGCTCGCCACGCAGGCGACCGGGCGCACGCTGCTGCACGACTGGATGTACGAGCTGCGTCTCTTCGCCCTCGAGCAGCTGAGCGGTATGGGGGCCGACCTGTTCCTCTGCGACCCGCACCGGATCATCGTGACCGGTCCGCGCCGGTTGCGCGGGCGCACGCTCGATACCCGGGATCTCCGGTCGGGGATGGCCCTGGCGGCCGCCGCGCTGGCCGCGGACGGCCAGAGCCGGCTCGGGCCGGTCGAGATTGTCGAGCGCGGGTACGCCGGCCTGACCGAGCACCTGCAGGCGCTGGGCGCGCAGGTGGCGCGAGTCGACTGACGAGGTCCGCACCTCGGCCGGACCACGCGCTGGCCCGGCAGGCCTGGATCGTCCGGTCCGGACCTCGTGCGTCAGGGTTGCTGTTTGATCGGCCTGGGCTGGTCCCGCGCCGGCAACTCGATGGGCAGCTCCGTCAGCGTGCCGCCCGTGTCACGACCCACGCGGAAGGGGCGCAGGTCGTTCTCGTTCAGGTCGAGCACGCGAACGATGTGGGGCGTGAGCGTGACGATGATGTCGGTTTCGTCGCGTTCCTTCTGGGTGTGCGCGAAGAGTCGGCCCACCAGCGGCAGGTCGCTGATCCCCGGCAGTCCCTCTAGCAGCGTCCGCTCGTCGTCGCGGATGAGCCCGCCCAGGATACTCGTTTCGCCATCCTTCAGCCGGATCAGCGTCGAGACCGACCGGTTGCCGAAGGTCGGAAGCCCCGCGTAGCCCGTGCCCGAGATGCTGCTGACCTCGATCTTCAGCTGCAGGGAGACATCGTCGTTGTGGTGGGTGCGCGGCGTCAGGTCGATGTTGACGCCGATGTTCTCGTAGTTATACGCCGTGATCGGCTGTTGCGCGACCCCGCCCGTGGCGAAGGGCGCGAACGTCGTCGTCGGCACCGGAACCCGGTCGCCAAATCTGGCCTGCGCCGTTACCCCGTCCGAGGTGCGCAGCTGGGGATTGGCCAGCACCCGGGTGCCGGTATCGCTTTTCATCAGGCGGTAGTAGAGCGACGGCAGCCCGGTGAGGAACACGCCGGCCTGCGTCAGGTTCCGCAGGCTGAGGAGCGTCATCCCCGTGGTGTTGATGTCGGCCTCCCCGTTGATGCCCGAACTGCCCGAGGTGGCCACCTGCAGGCCGTACTCGAGCAGCCGGGATCGGTCCACCTCGATCAGCTCGACATCGACCACGACCTCGGGTCGCGCCTTGTCGATCGCGGCGATCACGCGGCCGGCGGCCTGCACCCGCTCGGGCGTGTCCTTGATGGAGATCGCGTTGGTCGCGGCAATCGGCGCGAGGCGGCGGAGGTCGATCACCATTCGCAGCAGGTCGACGGTTTCCTTCAGGTCCGCGTTGCTGAGGTAGAACGTCCGAACGATTTCCTCCTCGGTACTCGCGGCGCTTGGCCGGCGTGTCGGGGATGATGGTGACCGCCCGCGGGGCCGACACGCGGTAGAAATTGTGGGAGGTGGCGGCCACCGCGTTCAGCGCGTCGTCGAACGGGATGTTGCGAAGGTCAATCGACAGGGGCACGTCCCGGAACGCAGGGTCGAACAGGACGGTGATGTCGGCAAACCGTGCCAGCGTGACGAACACGTCGCGGCTGCTCGCGTCGCGGAACACCAGGGTGGCGGGGAGCTTGAGGTCGCGCGGCAGGTCGAGCCCGGGAGGCGGCAGGTCGCGGGCCCGTTCGATGAGCGTCTCGAGTTCGGTCTTGCCGTTCCGCGGGACCGCCACTTTGATGCGCAGCTGGTTGCGCGTGGCCTGCAGTTCCCGATCGATGTCACCGCTGGCCGGGTTCAGCTCGGAGGCGATCTGATACTCGATCACGGCCGCGTCGAGCTTGCCCAGTGCCGCCAGCCGGCGACCCCGGACGAAATGGAATTCGGCCGCGCGCAGTCGCGCCCGCTCGAGACCGGCACGCGCCTCCGCGTTGCCCGGCTTCTGGCGAAGCAGTTTCGTATACTCCGCCACCGCGCGGTCGTAATCCTGCGCCTGCTCCGCATCGCGGCCCCGGCGCATCGAGGTGGCCGTGGCGCATCCGGCGAGCGCCAGCGCGAGCACGGCCAAGACGAGGCAGGTCAGGCGAGGCAGACCGCCACCGGCGCGAGGGGGCCGGTCCGTCCGCCGTCCGCTCCGTCGGTCAGCGTTTGCGGCCTTCATCGGTGATGACATCGACTCCGTGCGGGATTGTAAAGACGAACGCCTTGTCAGGCAACCCGACGTTCTCCCGAAGATGGGTGAACGTGAACGTCGACGTGCCCCCCTGGGCGTCGGTGGTAATCAGCCGCTCGATCGCGAACGTCGCGCGGTCGAGCACGAGCACGATCCAGTCGTAGTCGCGCCGCGGGCGGAGGGGCACGAGCTTCAGGGCCGCCTGGGAGGCAGTCAGCCCGGGCAGGTCAGGCAGCGAAGGCGTGAAGTCCCGCAGGATGTCCCCCTTGCCGGCCAGAAACAAGGCGGGGCTGCCGGCCTCGTCGGCGGGCGACACCGCGCTGACCACGACCTGGCGGTCCTCGGGGACATACGAGTAGAGCTGATGACCGTCGGAGACGAACTCCTTCCGCTCGGGGGAAGTGTAGGTCCACCGCATCTTGCCCGGCTTCTTGACCAGCACGGTGCCCCGCTCGGTGATCCGCTTTCGGAGGATGCCGCCTTCGTAGGCGTGCTCGAAGTCCGCCGAGAAATCGTAGACCCGGTCGTAGGTGCGCTGGAGGGCGCGCGCCAGGTCCACGGCCGACAACGACCCCTGCGCAGACCCGTCGCCGGCGAAGACCCCGAGGGCCGCGCCGAGCAGGAGCGAAGGCAACCCGATGCGGGCCACGCGCGCGAAGGCCACGACGTTAACCATAGCACGTTCGGGCGTGAAGGGCCCGCGCGGCCCGACGGCGGCATCAAGGGGCGAGTGGCCGGATGAGGAAGCGGGGACGCGGGGCATAGAGTCCGCCCGCCCACGCCGTGCGCAGCGGGCGCCCGCTCCCGTCGAAGGCCACGAAGGACGCCCCACGATCGATCGTGAGCAGGTGCCGCCGGTCCACGATGACGTGGCCGAATCCCATGCGGCGAATCGTGTCCTCCGGGAGCCAGCACTCGAAGCGAACATCGACCGAGTGGCCGTCCAGATCGGTGCGCGTCCGAAACGGCTGCTCACCGGCCACTCGGTGGACCGGCGGCTCGCCCACGCGCCCGACGACCACCACGAAGCGCCCGCGAGGGAAGACGGCCGGGGGACACCCGAGCCGCCGCGCCGTTTCGGCCAGGTCGGCCGAGTCGACCGGGCTCTCGGGATAGCTGTCCATCACGGCCAGGGCGTACGGTGTTCCGCGGGGCAGGTCGCTGACCCGATCGGCGAGCGGGCGTGCGGGCACGCGCTCGTCTGGTTCCATCCGGAAGAGGTCGCCGTAGGCCGTCCGCACCATGTCCGCGGCGCCCTCTGTGAGCGCGATCCGGCGTCCCCGCGCGAAATTGTCCGACACGAGGATGGGGAAGTAGAGCAGGGTGTCCGGCAGGTCGAAGACCACGAGGTCGGGCCGCGTGTACTTCGAGTAGTAATCCAGGCCGTTGTGCAACTGCCAGTTCATGTCCGACCCGAGGATCTCTTTGTCTCCGTCGAGGCCGGCCACGAGGTGGTCGAAGTACGTCGCGGGATCGGCGTCGGTGCTCCGGTCCATCGCCGGGTAGGTGTCATAGGCGCGCCACGCCGGATAGGCGAGCAGGACCAGCGCGACCACGAAATCGACGGACGGCCGCCACGCCCTCCACCGCTCACTCGGGCCCACGACGCGCCTCGCCCACGTCAACACCACCACGGCGCCGCCGCCGGCCGGAAGCGCGACGAACAGGTGCGAGGGCAGATAGAAGACATGGGTGTCGCCCACGTTGTACGTGAAGGCGAAGGCCCAGTTGGAGAGCCAGGCGACGAGCACGAGCACGCCCAGTCGCCAGTTTCGATGCAGGAGCGCGCCGGCGCCCACGAGGGCAAGTGCCACCCCCGTCAGGCCGAACTGCTGGCGGAGATCGAAGGCATACATCGCCCACCGGTCGGCGAGCAGCGACCAGGGAATGCCATACACCATCGTGGCGCGCCAATCCGTCTTGGTCACGTCGAACCAGAACGTGCTGAGCAGTTCGGCAAGGGGCGGATGGTCGGGCTCGGCCAGCAGGAATCGGAAGTTCCACCAGGTACTGGAGTGCACAGGCGGCCGCGATCCCCACGGCCAACAGGACCACGCGGGGCCGTAGCATGGTCCTGGGACCTCCAGGCGCGGCCACGAGCAGGAACAGGGCGTAGGCTGGCAGGAGCAGCACCATCGACAGGTGATTGCCGAACCCCGTCGCGTAGAGCACGAAGAAGATCGACAGGCGCACCAACGAGGGTCGCCGGAACCAGGCCAGGAGCGCCAGCAGCGTGGCGCCGACCACCAGCAGGTGCAACGCGTACACCTCGGCGATGATGGCCTGCGACCAGTAGGTGTAGGAGCCCGCCAGCAGCAGGGCAGCGACCACGCCAGCCAGCAGCGTCCCGAACAGGTCCGCACCAACCAGGACCACGAGGCCTACCGCGAGCGCCCCCTCGGTCGCCGACGCCAGGTTGGCCGCGCGGGCCGGTTCGCTCGGCAGGGCGTGGACGAACCAGCCGGTGATCCGGAGATAGAGGGGGTAGCCCTGCCGCGGCGTGACCACCGGCTCGCCGGCAATCGTCTGGAAGGACGCCGTATCTCCCAGATCCTGCCCGGGCAGGAGCGTCGCGTGGTAGAGCGCAAAGGAGACGACCGCCATCGCGAGGGCGGCCGCCAGTCGGTGTCGGAAAGGACTCACATCAGCAGGCCGAGACAACGCCGCGGCTCCGGGGGCGACGCGATACCTGTGACCCGCTACGCCTTGGCGGCGGGTTTGGGAGCGGTCTTGCCGTCCACGGGCAGGTTAGCGCCTGCCCATTCGGCGATGCCGCCCTTCAGAACGGAGACCCGGAAGCCCCTCTTGATGAGCTCGGCCGCAATGCCCGACGCCGTGATCTCGTCAGGGTCGGAGTCGTAGGCGACGATCTCACCCCCGCGCGGAAGCCTGGAGGTGTCGATGGCGCCGGGCGGCATCCGTACGGCGCCGGGGAGCTGGATCGTGCTGTGCTCGTAGGGGTACTTCAAGCGGACATCGAGGATGAGCGGGCGAGGCGACTCGGCGCTCTCCAGGCGTTGCTTGAGCGCTTCCTTGGCGATACGCGGGACAGGCATGCCGTATTGTGTCGGCGGGCGCCGTCAGCAGTCAACCACCAGTTGTGGCGCGGCCCGCCGCTACCCCGACGCGACGGCCGGGGTGTCCGGAGTCCTGACCCCTAGCGGACGCTCGTCCGTCTCAGGCTGGTGTGCAGGAACGGGCGCCGCCGCGGCGGCGGAGCCGGCTGGAGGATGAGGTCGTGGTGCTCGACTTGCCAGCCCGTCGAGCGGCGTCCGCACCTCAGGCAGCGCAGGAGGATCGCCCCGTGCTCACAACAGACGGCATTCTCATGGCGGTTGAGCAGATGGCAGTTCACCCAGTCCCACATGGCTCAGCTCGTTCGCAACTGAAAGCGCGTTCTCGAAACCGTAACCTGTCCGACTCGGTACCTCAGGGAAATCGGAAGGACTCTCGTCGCGCTGCCGTCACCCTCGCAAGACGAATGCCAAACGCCAGGGCGAGCGAGATCGTGCGATGGAAGGGAGCGATCTGTGCCTGGCGCCTTCTGACACACCCAGTCGAGCTGCCGGAGTGCCGGCGCTCGTCTGGACCCGACAACCAGCCCGGCTGAGCGCCGCGGCTCGGCACTCCCCAGCGCCTCGTACCGCGAACTCGACCTCCCTGAGACACGTCGGCTCGAGGGAGTGGCCGGTCCGACTCTCCGGCGCCTCATCAAGCGCCTCCGCGGCTTGACCGGCGGTTGGCGGCGCAGACACACGTCTTGTCGCGTCGGCGTTCCCTCCTCCTGCCGCCTGGAACGGCCAGTCCCTTCGCTCTCAATCGCCCAACGTCCGCCACCCCCCCCATACGCGTTCGAAGGGCCTCGGTAACGGTTGTACCACCCCGCCGATCCTCCCGTTTCCCGGGTTCGGGGCGCACATTCCCACCATCGGCCGGATGCGGACTGGAGCGGTGTAGCCCACCGCTCTGTGGTTCGCGGGTCGACTGGCTGTCAGGGAGCAGCACCATGATGAGCAAGCAGCAGCTACGCGTCACGATGGGGATCCTTGTTTGGGCTAGCGCCCTAGCCGTTGGCGCGGCCGCCCAGACCACCCGGTACGTCGCGACAAACGGGAGCGACACGGGCGACTGCACCGGTGCGCCGTGCCGCACCGTCCAGTACGCCGTGGACCAGGCCACCGCGGGAGACCAGGTCAAGGTGGCCTCGGGCACCTATACGGACCTTCGGGAAGGTCAGATGCAGGGGCAGGTGTTCATCGGCCAGACCATCACGCTCACGCGCACCATCGTCAACATCACCAAGTCCCTGACCATCACCGGGGGATATGGCGGGGGTGACTGGACGACGCAGAACCCGACCGCCAATCCCACGATTCTCGATGGCGGCTACATCTACACGGTCGCGCCGCTGATTGGCACGTTCCAGGCGGGCGAGACGATCACGGGAGGATCGTCCGGGGTGACGGCCGTGGTGTCCGGGATCGACGGCGTGCGCTTCAAGCTGACGAGCGTGACGGGCAACTTCGCCGCCAACGAGACCGTGACGGGCGGAACCTCCGGCGCCACGGGGCAGATTGGCTACGCCTACTTCATCACGCCCGGGTCCGGGACCTTCCGGCTCGCCGAGACCATCACGGGCGGGACGTCGGGCGCGAGCGGCACGCTGGTCGACATCCTGGGGACGCGCTTTGCGATCGCCGTGACGTCCGGGGCGTTCCAGACGGGCGAGGTCGTGACCGGCGCCACCTCCGGCGCGACGGCGACGCTTGCGGATGCCCGGCTGCCGATGGTGGGCCGGGTCGTGACGATCACGAATGCGACGGGGGTGACGCTCGACGGGCTGCAGCTGGTCAATGGCAACTCCACGGAGAGCGGCACTTGTCCCTTCGGCCTGTCCGGCTACGGGGGATCGGGCGGCGGCCTCTACATCGGCGACGCGACCGTCACGCTGAACAACCTAATCATCGCCAACAACATCGGGAACAACGCCTACTCGCTCGGGTCGGGGGCCGTACTGCCGTGGCAGGGCGAAGAGGCCGGGGCGGGCGGCGGGATGTTCGCCATTCGGAGCAACGTCACGCTCACCAACTCCGTGATCAGTGGGAACAACTCGAACCAGCGGTGGCTGGGATACGGTGACGGGATCCTGGTCAAGGATGGCAGCCTGACTGCTCGGGCCAATCAGTTCGTCGCCAACCTCGGTGGCGGGACCGCCGGCTGGCAGGGCTACTACTCGACGATTGGGAACGCGGTCTGCACGCAGAATTCGGTGGCGACCCTGACCGGGAACACGATCTCGGGCAATGGCATCGCCCAGCTGGGCGGGGGGACGGCGGTGGTCGTGTCAGGGACCACTCCCGGGCCAGCCACCATCTGGGCGAATCAGTTCCTCAACAACCTCGGCCAGGCGCTGTCGTGGGACAACGGCACCGTGTCGCTGCGCCGCAATCTGATCACGGGCAACGGTGGTGGGATCAGCGTGGGGACCAAGGGCTACGGTCAGATTGAGAACAACGTGTTCCTGCAGAACGGCGCCAGTGACGCCGACGGCACGGCCATCAACCACGGAAACTATGCGACCACGACCGACCCCCTGACGACCTACTCCCACAACACGATTTCGGGGTCGTCCGGGAACTCGGCGATTTATGTGGAGTCCGGCACGGCGAGTTTCGCCAACACCATCGTCGCCGGCAGCGCCGTCGCCATCAACATCGAGAACCGACTGGTCGCCGCCCTGACGTTGCGCCAAACGCTGTTCGACAGCAACGGTACGGACATCACCGGCACCCCCACGTCCGACGTCGGACACCTGAACGGGTCGGCCGCCTTTGCTGCCGACGGGTATCACCTGACGTCGTCGTCGGCGGCCGTCGACGCGGGCATCGACGTCGGCGTGGTCGACGACATCGACGGCTCGGTACCGAAGCGGCCGCAGGGCCGCGGGCCGGACCTCGGGGCTGACGAGTCTCCCTACACCGCGCCGTACACGGGCGGCGCGTTCGGGCTGAGTGAGACGGCGTCCAAGCCGCGGCTGTTGACGTGGTGGCCCGACGGCGCCACGGTGCCCTCGCATCGGATCGACCAGGAATTCGTCATCGCCCTGTCGAATCCCTCGAATTCTCCGGCCGTGGCGAGCTTCACGCTCGGCGATACATTCCCGTCGGGTCTGACGTTCCTGGGCGAGGCCCACGCGCCGGGGGTGTCGGCCGCCACGCAGAACGGCAACCAGTTGTCGTGGCAGAGTACGACGGGCCTGGTCCCGGGGACGATGGCCTGGGCGAGCGTGGCCGGTACGGCCACCGCGCAGGCGGTCCGTACCACCGTGACGAATCCGGTGACCGCCAGCTACACGCTAGCCAGCGGGTCCACCGGGACCCTGACCGCCTCGGCAAGTGCGTTCATTCCGAACTTCCCTCCCTTTATCACATCTCCCGTCTCCGGGGAGTTCTGCGTCGACGAGAGCGGAAAGCTAGACGTCTCCGGCGTGTCACAAGCCGGGGCGACGGTCCGCATCTACGAGGACGGCACCCAGAAGGCGCAGGTCACGGCTGACGCCAACGGCGTGTGGACCGCCGCGTTTACGCCGGCTTCGTGGACCGCGCAGCCACAGACGGTGACCGGCCTGACGGCGCGAGACTGCACGGGTGGGACCTGCAGCGATGCGTCGCCCGTGGTGACGGTCTGGCCCACGAGCTTCCCGTTCTGCGCGCAGAAGTCCTACTGGCAGGGCACCAAGAGCGGCCGAACGCTCAAATACGGCTTCCGGGACAGCAGCGGGGTGCCCGGCTTCACCGACTTCGCCGTACCCGGCTACTACGGGTTCAACAACACGACGATGATGCTCTACGACTCGGGCTGTCCGAACCCGAGCGACGTGCTGAGCGCCAGCGTGACAGCCGACCAGGTGACCTACTACCCGACGGTCAGTGGCCGATGGTACCAGTTCCAGATCGGCGCGGCGCATTCCTTGTCGATCACCGCCACGTGCGGACGCGCGTCCGACACCCGAAACGGGACCGTGCTCATCGACCCGGACGGCTACGTGTACGACTCGACCAAGGGATTCGATTCCAGCCAGCCAACGGCCAACAGTCTGGCGGGCGCGACGGTCACGTGCTACGTCTATACGCCCTCGCTCGGCGGGTGGGTCGTCTGGCCGGCGCAGATGTACAACGACCAGCGGAACCCGCAGGTCACCGGCGCGGACGGCTACTTCACATTCCTGACGCCGCCGGGGGTCTACTACCTGCAGGTGGACCCGCCGAACGGCTTCCAGTCCTGGCGCAGTCCGCAGATCCAGGTCGTCACCAACCCCGTCCACGCCAACGTGCCGCTGACACCGACGATCATGGGCACGGTGCCCCGCGTCACCCTGACGCCCGACGGCATGGACCAGACGACGGTCCAGATCTCGGTCGGCGGGGCGGTCGAGTGGCTGTCGACGCTCTCGCCGACCGCGGCCCCGACCGACGTGTTGCTCTACACGCAGGACCCCGTGTTGGACGTGAAATCCGGGACGCGCAACGGCACGGCGGTGGATGCGACGAGTCCGTTGGGGTTTGACAGTGGGATGGTGGGGCCGGGGCAGGTGTATCGGCGGCAGTTCGGGCAGGCGGGGACCTACACGTTCAGCGACGGGGTGGGGCACACGGGGCAGGTGGTGGTCACGGCGGCGGCGGCGCCGACGGTGACGGGGGTGGTGCCAAATAGCGGACCGGCGGCGGGCGGGACGACGGTGACGGTGTCGGGGACGAATTTCGTGGCAGGGGCGAGCGTGAGTTTCGGCGGCGTGGCGGCGGGGACCGTGACGGTGACGAGTGGGACGCAGCTTTCGGCGACGACCGGGGCGCACGGGGTGGGGGTGGTGGACGTGGTGGTGACCAACCCGGACACGCAGAGCGGGACGCTCGCCGTGGGCTTCACCTACACGGCCGGGGCGCCGGCGCCGACGGTGACGGGGGTGGAGCCGGCCGAGGGGCCGCCGGCGGGCGGGACGGTGCTGCTGGTGGCGGGGACGAATTTCGTGAGCGGGGCGAGCGTGACGGTGGGAGGCGTGGCGGCGACGGCGGTGGCGGTGCTGAGCCCGACCGCGATCCGGGCGGTGAGTGGGGCGCACGCGGCGGGGGTCGTGGACGTCGTGGTGACCAATCCGGACGAGCAGAGCGGGACGCTTGCCGGGAGCTTCACGTACGCGGAGCCGAGCGTGCGGCGGTACTACCTGGCGGAAGGGTCGACACTCTGGACGTTCGACACGACGCTGGCGGTGCTGAACCCGGGGACGGACGCGGCGCCGGTGACGGTGACGTTTATGAAGGAGGACGGGACGACGGTCGTGACGACGCGGGTGGTGGCGGCCGGGGCGCAAGACACGCTGCGGGTGGCGGACGTGGCGGGGATGGAGGCGGTGTCGTTCGGGACGGTGGTGGAGTCGACGGCGGGCGTGCCTCTGGTCGTGGAGCGGCAGACGACGTGGGACGGGGGCCACGGGGCGCACGGCAGCGTGGCGAGCGAGATGCTGAGCCCGACGTGGTATTTCGCCGAAGGGGCGCAGACCCCGTTTGCGACCTACGTGCTGGTGGCAAACCCGGGGGCGGTGGCGGCGGACCTGACGCTGACCTTCCTGCGGCCGACCGAGGCGCCGGTGGTGCGGACGGCGACGGTGGGGCCGCAGGCGCGGGCGACCTTCTGGCTGGGGGCAGTGCCGGAGCTGGCGGACCGGTCCTTCAGCATCGTAGTGACGGCGAGTGCGCCGGTGGTGGCCGAGCGGTCGGTGTATTTCGGGACGGCGCGGCACTGGGACGGGGGGACGTCGGCGATGGGGGTGGTGGTGCCGTCGACGAGCTGGACGTTTGCGGAAGGGGCGACCGGGCCGACGTTTGATATGTATCTGCTGCTGGGGAACCCGAACCCGACCCCGGCGAGTGTGACGGTGACCTACGTGCTGACCAACGGGACGACGGTGCAGCGGACCTACAGCGTGGGGGCGCTGCGGCGGCGGACGGTGTGTGTGAACGCGGAAGGGCTGGGGCTGGCCCAGGCGCCGGGAATCGCGATGACGGTGGTGGCCGACCAGCCGGTGCTGGCAGAACGGGCGCTCTACTGGGTGGCGCCGTATGCGACGTGGCGGGCCGGGCACGCGGGACCGGGGGCGGTGGCGCCGGAGATGGCCTGGGGGCTGGCCGGTGGCCGGGTGGGGGGCTCGGACCACGCCGAGACCTACCTGCTGCTGGCCAACGTGGGGGCGACCCCCTCGCAGGTGCAGGTGACGTATCTGCGGGCGACGGGGCTGCCGCCGATCGTGCAGACCTATACGGTGAACCCGATGAGCCGGCGCACGGTGTGGACCAACGGGGTGGCCGGCTTGGCGAACGAGACGTTTGGGATGGTGGTCGCGGTCCTGAGCGGCGCCCCGATTGTCGTCGAGCGCTCGACCTACTGGGACGCCGACGGCGAGTGGTGGGCGGCCGGCACCAACGCGCTGGGAGTCGTGCTGCAGCTCCAGTAAGCGAGCCCGCGGGACGTCCGGACTCCCTGCCGGACGCCTCACGCCGGGAGCCGAGTGGCCCACAACCGCTCGGCTCCCGGAAGCCCCCCGACCCTCGCTTCTCTTGGACTCCACCCGACGCCGATTCGGGCGCTCGGCAACGGCGACCGAACGTGTGCAACAGCCCACCCGGCGAGTGCGCGCGACCACGCTGGTGAAGCCTGGGGACGAGGCGATGGTCCATGACGAGTGGAGCGTTCTTGTCTGGGACGACGCGCTCCGGACGGGTGGGAGAGGCGAGTGCCGTGGGTGCGAGATCGGGACAAAAGGTCAGCGGCGGATGCCGACGCGACGCACGACGGCCTCTACGCGGGGGTCCGCACGCACGTTGTCGAACAGCGGGTCGACATCCAGGAAGACGAGGTCGTTCTCGTGCTGGGCCACCGCTGCCTCGAGGGCCCCGCACGCCTTGTCGCGGTCTCCGAGGCCCGCGTAGAGGAAGGCCAGCTCGTAGTGCGAGGCAGGTTCCTGACGATCGGGGCGGAGGAGATCGGCGAGGACTTGTAGGGCATGGGAGTGATCGCCAGCCAGCGCGTACGCGCGGCCCAGACTGGCGAGGGCATCGGGGTCATCGGGCGCGGCCGCGACCGCCGACTTGTACGCCGCGATGGCATCGGGCATGCGTCCCTCGCCGACGTACGCGCTGCCGAGGTACGTGTAGGTTCGGAAATAGGGCGAGGTCAACTCCATGGCCTCACGGGCCTGGGCGATGGCCTCTCGGTAGCGATGGGCGCACAACAGGATCAGTGCTCGGTTCGACCGTACCAGCGGCGCCAGCGGGTCCAACTCGATTGCCTGCCGGGACAGAACCATCGCCTGCTCGAAACGGCGCTCCGCCATCAGGAGGAGGGAGTACCGGTGGTACGCAGGAGCCGCGCTCGGATTGAGGGCGATGGCCTGCTTGAACTGTCGTTCGGCGTCCACCGGGTCCCAGTCGTAGGTGAACGTGATCCACGCGAGCTGCGCATGGGCGTCGGCGAGGCCGGGATCCAGTTCCATGGCCCGCGTCGCCGCCCGCCTCGCCCGGGTGACCAGATCCCACGTCGCGGTTGGTTCCTCCAGGGCCATCCGCATCAGCGCGACGGACATCGCCAGATGCGCCGGTGCGTAATCCGGCATCCGCGCCAGGGCTTGCTCGAGCAGCTTCAAGCCTCGACCCGGGTCCTGCCTGCCCGGACCGTTGACCAGGTACTGTCCTCTCAGAAACAGCTCGTGGGTCTCTGGATCGGGCGTCCGCCCCCGCTGAGCCGTCCGGCCGCCGCCAGGTATGGCGACGTACGCCTTCAAGGCGGTCGTAATGGCGTGCGCGATCTCGTCTTCTGTCCCGAAGATGTCGCGTACCTCCCTGTCGTAGGTGTCCGCCCACAGGTGGTGCCCGTCGGCGGTGTCGATCAGCTGCGCGCTGATGCGGAGCCGTGCCCCAGCCTTCTGCACGCTGCCCTCTACCAGGTACCGTGCGCGGAGCCGTCGGCCGATCTCGATGACGTCCTCGCCACCCTTGAACTGTTGCGCGGACGTCCTGGCGACCACCCTCAGTCCTGGGGTCTGGGCGAGGACGGTGGTCAAATCTTCGACCAGGCCGAAGCAGAAATGGGCGTTGTCCGGCTCCGGACTGGCGTTGGCGAACGGCAACACGGCGATCATGGAGGCTGCGTCGGAGCGCGAGGCACTCCGAGTGCTGAGGAGGTACGCGGTCCCGCACGCCAGCAGGACGAGCGCCGCCGCCGAGAGGCCGATGAGGAGGCGCCGCCCGTTGAGACGCCGGACCGCGGGTTGCGGGAGAGGCGTCGGCCCGACGCTCGAGTGCGTGGGTACTTCCGCGTGGCTGGCGGGCGCCGTGAAGGTCGGGACGTAGGCGCCCTTGGGCAGGTCAATGGTCACGTCGTCGTGCTTGCCCTCGTCGGCGTAGTACTGCGCGAGCTTGGTGCGCAGCCGGCGGGCGTCTACGCGGACGGTGGCGTCGGTCCTGGGGTCGAAATCCGTCGTCCGGGCGAGGACGTGCAGGGCGACGGTCATCTCCTTCAACTGGTCGCCTCGGCCCTCGAGGGTCTCGACCACCACGAACTCGAGGAACCGGCGCAGCCGCTCGGTGTCGGCGAGGGTCTTCGACCGCAGCAGGCGTTGGAGGGCGGCCTCGACGGCTACACAATCCATGGCAGCGACGCGGCCGCGACGACACGGCAGGCAGGAAGTCGAAGACGACGGGCGATGCTCCCCGAGAACGGGAACTGGAGAGTGACCATAGCCATGGTGACGTCGGGCGGGGGAGTCGAGTGTAGCACAACCGCCAGTGCCAGCAGGGGGTCGGGGGAACCGGCAGGCGACCCGGGCCCCGAGCCGGCGCTGTCGGCGCGGCTCGCGTGCCCATCGGCCTGCTGGCCGTGAACCGGGCGTATCGAGGGCGAGAAGTCGGCTTATGCAGGCGGGGTGAGCGTGACGCGTGGGTTCCGCGCACGGGGGGAGGCCGGGCGAGTCCGGGGGACGGCACGTTGCCGCAAGCTGAGCCCGCATGCTACCATAACGTATTCCGCCGGTTCGTTTCGGCCGGAATCTCTTGGGTGTGGGCGGCTAGCTCAGTTGGGAGAGCGCAGCGTTCGCAACGCTGAGGTCGGGAGTTCGAGCCTCCTGCCGTCCACCATCTTCCCTCAGCAGAGGGGGGGACTTAGCAAGTTCTGATGTAGGTGTCGCGTCGGCAGTCTGCCCGGTGGGCATTCGTGGACAGGGTTGTGGACGATGCGGTCCGCGAGGTCTCCCGCGCACCGAACTTTCGGTCCTCGGTCGGGTGGGCGCAACGGCCCATCATCCACGTGGACGAGTGCCCGCTACTCCTTTACCGTGTAGTTGTCGACGCGTGTCGCGATTATCCGGCTGAGTAAAGCTCTGGACGACAGCCGGACACTGCAGGCGCCACTTCTTGATGAAGGTCGCTCGCCGCTGTCGGACCAGGGCCTCCGTGTCGGCATAGAGGACCCGACGGTAGTCCTCGACTTCCTCCCGGAGCCGCGCGGGGGCGGCAGGTCGCAGGGTGTGCGCCGTGACCCTGCACCGGCAACGACGGCCACGCTTCGTGCAGCGCGGTCGCCAGCCCGGGATTCCCGTCGATCACCGCGAGCGCCGGCATGCCCAGGTGGCGCGCCTGGAGCTGCTGCATGACGTCGCGCCACGCCGCGGCGCTCTCATCGCCCGCCAGGCGCAGATCGACGACGATTCGCTGGCCATCGGCGCGCACGCCCATGGTCACCAGCACCGGGACGCGCACGCGGCGCTTGCCGAGCCGCACCTTCGGATACCAGCCATCGAGCAACAGATAGCGGATCTGATCGGCGGCGAGGTCCCGCGTTTGCCAGCTCCGGAAGTCCTCTGCCAGGCGGCCCACCAGCCGCGAGACCGCGTCCTTCGACAGCGGGCCCCCGCGCAGCAACGGCGCCAAGGCGGTGCGGATGCGCCGGCTATTACTCCCCGCGAGGTAAACGCCGAGGATCGCCTCGTCGACGCGCGCCGTGCGGCGCTGGTAGCGCGGCAGCATCTCGCTGCGCCACTCCACCGTCCCCGCGCCGTCGCGGATCCGCGCCCGCGGCACGGCAATCGTCGCCGGCCCGGTGCTGGTCGTCAGCGTCCGCGGCCGGCTCCCATTCCGATACCCGCGGCGCTCGTCGCCCACGCGGGCCGAGGGGGCCGCGCCCAGCACGGCCGCCAATTCCTCCTCGAGCAGCGTTTCGATGACCGCCCGGACTCGACCCCGAATCTCCGCCTCAATCGTCTCGGGGCTCAACCTGGCTTGCTTCCCCACCCACTTCTTGGTATCGTCAGCCATCGCGTCATCCTCCGGCCCCCGCCGCCAAGCGGGCGCAGCTGTTTTGGACTACAGCGCCGGATGATGACGCGTTTTCTACTTTTCCACCACTATCGAGACATTACCCCGGCCGTACACGGCGGTGTTTGACGACTCCCACGTGAACTTCTCCATGGTGCCCGGAGGGGGTTTCAGTTCCTTCCGTGGGCCTGGCATCGCCAACCTGGATGTCAGCGTCACGCGGAACTTCCGGGTCAGCCGCGGTGTGGTCATAGCAGCCAAGGTCGAGGCCTTCGACCTGTTGAACCACGCGAACTATCAACAGAATTCGGTGGACAACCTGCAGTACACGACCAGCCAACGATGCGGGTCCTCTGACAGCGAAGGCAATTGTCTGCAGTACTTGCCGATCTGGGACGTGACGGGGACCAACCCCGATTTCGGGAAGGCGTCTGCGATCGCCCCCAAGGTACGGCGCGCAGGCTTTTCAGTTCTCACTGCGTATGAGTTTGTAGCGGCGGCGCCAGGCCGCCCCTCCTAGAGGCTCCCAGCGGATGGTTACTGTGGACAAGGACAAGTGCCGAAAAGTCCTGCAAAACGGGATCGTTAACGCTTCCAGAGGCGAGACTGCGCAGGCCCACCTGCGGAACCTCGAGCGTCTTCCGAGGTTGGCGAGTCGGACCACCCCGCCGTGGCAGTCTCAGCGATGGGTTGCCAGGAGGTCGGGAGCTGGAGCCGCCGCTGGCGCCGGTTGAACGGATCTCCCGGCTTGACTCCTCTTCGGCCCAACTCTGCTATAGTCTGGCCCGATTCTTCCGCAAGGAGTTCCGATGACATCCCGCTTCTCCATCGTCGGCAGCGCGTTCCTGATCGTTGCCCTCGTCGTCGCGTCGGGGCCGGGCGTCCGAACACAGGCCGCCAGACCGTCGCAGAAGATCGATGAGGAGTACACGAGGATCATCCGCCAGAATCTGCAAGACCCGCGGATCACTACCGAGCTCGTCGATCATCTACCCGCGTCCGACTCGGTGCCGACGCCGCTCAAGTTCTTCGGGCGCGTCGTCGGAACGCCGGGCGAGCTGACCTACGCCAAGGACATCTACCGCTACTACGAGGCGCTCGCGAAGGCGTCCCCCCGCGCACGGTTCTGGAGGATCGGCACGACCGAAGAGGGGCGCGACATGGTCGTGCTTGCGGTTGCCGATGAGTCGACGATCAAGACGCTGGAGAAATACCGTGACATGCTCGGCGCCTTGACGGATCCGAGAACGACGACGGGCACGCAAGCGCAGCAGATTCTGAAGACCGCCAAACCCATCTACTACATCACCAGCGGCATCCACTCGCCCGAAACCGGTGGGCCCGAGATGCTGATCGAGCTCGCGTACCGGTTGATCGTCGAGGAAACGCCTTTCGTTCAAGCCATCCGCAACAACGTCATCACCTTCATTACGCCTGTGGTCGAAGTGGACGGGCGGGAGAAGCAGGTCGACACTTACTACTTCAACAAGAAACGCGGCCCGGCCGACTCGCGTTTACCGCTGATTTACTGGGGCAAGTACGTCCAGCACGACAACAACCGCGATGGGATGGGCCAATTCCTGAAGTTGACCCAGAACATCACGAGGGTGACACTCGAATGGCACCCGACGGTCCTCCACGATCTCCACGAGGCGCAGACGTATCTCTACGCGTCGACCGGCACCGGACCGTACAACGACGCGGTCGACCCGATCACCGTGAGCGAGTGGTGGCTCCTCGCGGAGACGGAAGTCATGGAGATGACGAAGCGCAACGTCCCCGGTGTCTGGACGTTCGGCTTCTACGACGGCTGGGTACCGAACTATCTGTTTTGGATCGCGCATACGCACAATGCGGTGGGGCGTTTCTACGAGGTCCAGAGCTACGGTCCGGATCCCTACGAGGTCCGGCCGTCGGCGACAACCACGAGCAGGGAATGGTACCGGCCCAATCCGCCGTTGCGGTCGATCAAGTGGGGGCCGCGAAACAACACGAACATCCAGGAGTCAGCGATCCTTATCGCCCTGAATCATGTGGCGCAGAACAGGGGTGTGTTCCTCGAGAACTACTGGTTGAAGAACAAGCGGGCCGTCGACAAGGGGAAAGACGGCCCGATCTACGCATGGGTGATCCCGGGGCACCAGCGACGGAAGGCGGATGCGGCGGACGCGGTCAATGAGCTCCGACGGCAGGGGCTTGAGGTCTCGCGCGCGACCGCGACGATGAAGGCAGGGACCCTGGCCGTCGAATCGGGCGACTACATCATCCGCGGCGATCAGCCCTTCCGCACCATCGCCGACATGTACTTCGCCATCCAGAACTACCCGCCGCAGAACCCGCGGCCGTACGACGACACAGGCTGGACGTTCCAGCTGATGCGCGACATCAAGCTCGTGCCGATCGCCGACAAAGCGATCCTCGACGGGCGGATGGTGCTGGTGACTGCAGACGTCCGAGCGCCTGGCGGGATCGAGGGTACCGGCCCGTTCGTCGTCGTCGAGCACACTGGCGATAACAACATCGTCAGCTTTCGCTTCCGGAATGCTGATCTGAAGATGCAAGCCGCTGAGGACGACTTCGAGATCGGCGGGCGGAAATTCCGCGCCGGAGCGATCGTCCTGGCGAACGACGATCCGATGAAACTCGACGCGAAGCTGAAGGAGCTCGGCCTGTCGGGCTGGGCGGTTGCCGCACCGCCGAACGTGAAGACGCACGAGCTGGTCGTACCGCGCATCGGCTACGTCCACAGCTGGACGCGGACGCAGGACGAAGGATGGTGGCGCGCCGCACTCGACACCTATGGTGTGCCGTACACTTACTTCGCCGACCAGAAGCTGAAGGACGGGAACCTGCGGGCGAAGTACGACGTGATCGTCTTCCCGCACGTGGGCGGCACGCCGCAATCGCAGGTGACCGGGATGCCGATGAGAGGCAAGGAGCCGCTGCCGTACAAGAAGACGGCGGACACGCCGAACCTCGGGGTCGTCGATTCCAGCGACGATATCCGCGGTGGGATGGGACTGCAGGGGCTGCTCGAGCTCGCCAGATTCGTCGAGCAGGGAGGAACGCTGATCACAGAAGGGTCTACGTCGACGATCTTTCCGGAATACGGGATCACGTCGGGTGTGACGGTCGAACACCCCGCGCAGCTGTTCGTGCGAGGTTCGATCTTGCGGGCGAAGTTCAGCGATCTCAAGAGCCCGATCGCCTACGGTTATGGCGGTACGGACCTTCCGGTGTACCTCAACCAGGATCCGGTGCTGAACGCCGGCGGCGGTGGCGTCCCGATGGAGTTCAGAGAGTTCCTCGGCGGCGGCGCGGCCAACGCCGGTCTCGGGCAGAACCTCACACCGAACGCCGTGCCGGTGGAGATCTCACCGTACGACGAGGACGCCAGCAGGAAGGCGCCGGAGCGGCCGCAGGCGGACGCCGCCGCGGAGTTCCGCGTGATGGCGCGCGCGTTCGGGATTGACCTCGAGCAGACCCGTCCCCGGGTCGTGCTGCAGTTCCCGTCGAACCCGCATGACATGCTGCTGTCAGGCACGCTGGCGAATGGGCAGTTTCTCTCCGGCCGGGCAGCGGCTGTCGACGTCACGCTCGGCAAGGGTCACGTCGTCATGTTCGCGCTGCGTCCGTTCTGGCGGTGGCAGACGCAGGGGACCTACACGCTTGGGTTCAATGCGATCTTGAACTGGAACAGCCTTGACGCTGGCAGGCCGCCAGCCGAGAGTGCCGGGACAGCACGGTAACCAGGCGAGGCGCCTGGCATGAATCGTTTGAGTGTGGAGGACGTCCGTCGTCATCTCCGCGTGTGAATCGAGGCTCGACGGCACGATTGGCGTGCTGGTCGGGTTCAGGCCGCGGGAGATCGGTGTCAGGGTTGCGTGGGCGCCGGCGCGCCGCGCGTGCGTGCAGGATCGGCTTCCAGGGCATGGGGCGGCAGGGCGTGGGCTCGCCACCGGCCCGTCGGCCGCGTGGATCCCGTGGGTCGCAGTCCGCCCGCTGGTATTCGGCCTCGACGCGAGGGGGCCGATGACGACGGATCGAGGCGGGCCGCCCGGCGTGCGGGACACAGGCAGGCCACCGCAGTCGATAGCACCAGCACGAGCCCGGCGAGACCGAACCCGCCGGGGCGACCGCCCCCGGGCTTGAGGGTGTCGGCCGGTCCCCGGTCGGCTGGGCCGCGGTCGTTAGCGAGGAGTTCCTTCCAGAGCACGGTCTCGGAGATGTCGCGCCAGCCCCTGCCCTCCAGGAGACGTTCGACCGTGGTTTTGCCGCAGATGTGTTCCGAGGAAGAACGACGGCTGCCGTATCGACCAATGTCGACCGCGGCCGTTGAAGCCGTTGGCTAGGCTGCGCTCATCGCTCTTCCGTAAACAGAAGCTAGGCCTTCAGGTTCCTCCGCTGCACCGCCGAGTGGCGCGTACAGCAACGACCCCGACGAGCGAATCTCCGGATGCGCGAGAGTCAGGTTGCTGTCCGGCCCGCCGCGCTATCCTGGCGGCGCGACCGGCCGGGGCACCCGGAAGATCTTCACCGCCAACCCGGGCAGGTCCGGGCCCGGCTCCACATCGACGAGCAGCTCCAGACGCGAGAACAGCTCCCGTGCCTCCGGTGGCGTTGTACGGTGTGGGCCGGCAGTACCGCCGCGGTGGCGACGATCAGATACTCCGTCCCGGTATGGAGGTAGGTACTCAAAGTCATGGTCGGTCACCGAGTCAACCTGTTGCACGTCGTAGCGCCCTTCTGGGAGCTGAAAGGAGGCCAGACTATGGACAAGCCGTGAGTGCGGCCTGATGTTCTTCATGATCCAGTCGAAAGCGACCCCGTAAGTCTGAGGTCGACCGGCGTTCCGATCGAACCCGACGGAGATTGCCGTCGGCGTGGCGAGCACCACGACGACCACCCCCACGGTCGCTGCAGTTCCCGCCAGGGGCGGAATTCTCCACCGACGCAGCACCGTGGCCGTCGCGATCGCCCCACTGGCGACTAGCAGGCAAACGAATGGCAGCGCGGGCATCATGTAACGCGCATAGACCATTGCGCGATTCGTGAGCATGGGGAAGAAGACGAGAGGGAACACCAGGACCATGGCCGACCGGGCGCGGGCCGGTCCGCGGCGCGCCTGAAGTGCCGACAGCACGGCGCCCGCCGCGCCAAACACCACGCTCGGCCAGCCGATGGCGTTGCGCAGGTTCTTGAAGTGCACGAGCGCGCCCGGTTCGTCGAAGGCTCGGTGCATGGGCACGTGCTCGGCCAGGGCGCCAAACCCGTTCAAGAAGCCGGGGAGGTCGAGCACCGTGTAGGGTGCCGCGAGGACATAGGCACCGAAGAAGCCACCGAGAGCAGCCACCGCGGCCCGCGCCCGAATCACGGCCGGTGCCGCCATCAGCACGGCGCCGGCGAGCGGCAAGAGAACGGCCACCCAGGCTGTGTACTTCGTCCCGGCTGCCAGTCCGGCTGCCACTCCCGCCCACGCAAAGGCACTCGGCACGCGCTGCTCGTTGGCCCGCAACGACAACACGAGCGTCAAGGTCACGAAGAACGTCATGGGCACGTCGGTGAGGACGAAATGCGACTCCCGCACGTGAATCGGCAGCACGGCCAGGAGGGCGGCGGCCAGCAGGGCGTGCCCGGTGCCCCAGCGGCGTCCGGCCAAGTAGACGAGACCAACGGTCGCTGACCCAAGCGCCGCCGTGAGCGCACGACCCCAGAGATAGAAGTCTGTCGGGCTGACCTGGTTCAGCGACATCCACAACCCCCGCGAGGCGCCGACCAGGAACTGGAGGGCCGCCACCAGGGCCTGGGCGTAGATGTAGAACCCCGGGTAGTCGAAGAAGTGGGGGTTGTAGTCCCCGGTCTTGAGGATGCCGAGGGCCCGGACCATGATCTGCGGCTCGTCGACTCCAGGGGAGTACCGGCAGCCCGGTGCCCAGGCTCCAGAACCGTAGCCACGTGGTCGCGACCGCGATGAGGCCAAGCGCAAGGGCCGGATTCCGGAACCAGCCAGGTCGGGCCGCTGACGGGTTGGTCACGGGATTCCCTCTCCGGGAGGCGATCCAGGCCGAGTGAGCCGTGCTCTCCTCATTGTCCGGACACCGGTGCAAACACCAGGCTGAGGACCAGAGCCGTTGGCCGCGGCGCTATGGGCACGGTCACGGTCCCTGTCGGGCCACCTATAGCAAGCCGGCGGTCGAGATGCGTCGCACAAACGGCGCCGCCAGCGCGGAGGAGAGCCGTAGCGCCGGGAGACCCCCCGAGCCGTGGAGCGTCCCAGATGCGCGGCGAGACGGAACGACTCTTCACCATCACCAGCAGCGCGCAAGTGCGACGTCAACGTGAGCGAGACGAGCAGCGTGGCGAACGCCGCACAGCGGGCCCCTCGGCCCATCGCGGTACCATATCACCGAGGGGGCTCGCCTCTCCGCCGAAGATGCTCGCCGCCATCAGCGGCAGACGACGTCGGCCGTGGGGGTGAGCCGGTCGGGCATGCCGGGCCACCGGTGTGCCGGCGTCTGCCCGAGAGCGTGGGCTGGCTGATACAGTTCTCGAAGGGTCCACCGGACTGAGGACCGCGGTTGTGGCGATTTGGCCGGGCCCGCGCGATCGCACGGTGACGACTCGTCTGGCACACTCCGGCAGGCGCCCGACGTTCGTGCGATGCGAACGCGTCGATGGGGTGGGAAGCCACAGCGAGGACGCTGATGCGAGACAGTAGCGGCCGCACCGAAATTGGGCTCGTCGGAGAGCACGACGACGTTCAAAAGCAACGCCGGTCGCAGCTGCGTCGAGCTTCACGAGGTCGAGCTCGGCCGATTCCTCGACACGTGGGAGCGTTTTCGCGCGTCGGGCGCCCCGCTTCCGGAGACCTCAAGTGAGGCGTACGCGTCAGTCGACCACGTCTTGGGTCATGTGTTGCGGGCCGCGCGCAACTACCTCACCTGGATTGGCGCTTGCGTGAAACGCCGGTGACCGACGTTGATTCTCGAGAGCGACTTCCTGAAGGTCGCCGCGAAGGGCAGGCCATTCATGACCGATGTGCTCGCGGCGTGGCGCGTCACCTGGCCGTCCTCGAAGATTCCGAACTGGCCCCGACGATGTTCACCTCGCGCAGCGGTGCCCCCTATAGCGTCGAGCAGATGCGCGAACACGCCGTCGTCCACCCAGTCACCGCATCCAGTTGGAGCGTCTGTTTGTCCGCGACGCGGCGCTAGGCGCAGGCCGTGACGTGGCCAGTCGCGTCCATGGTCCCGGGTCTGCGCGGCCGGCACCGTCGGCCCCGTGGCGAGTGCCGCCCGCTCGCGAGGGTTAGTCGATGCGAAGCGCCCGTATGGGGTCCACGTGCGTCGCGCGCCGCGCCGGGACCATCACGGCCGCGAGTGAAATGGTGGCGACGAGGAGCATCACACCACCGTAGGTGACCGGGTCGAGCGCGCTCACGCCGAATAGGATGCTGTCGATTCCGTCGCGGCCGACGACCGCGAGCGTCAGCGCGAGGCCGAGGCCCACCAAGAGCCCCGTAGCCACCTGACGCGAGCCTTGGCGGAGCACCATGCTGAGGATTCGACGGCTATCGGCTCCGAGCGCCATCCGCACGCCGAACTCCTGGCGGCGCTGGTTGACGGAGAACGACATCACGCCGTAGATCCCGACGGCGGCCAAGACGATGGCGACGATGCCGAACACGGTGAACATCGTGGCGATGACCCGATTGCCGGCGACGATGCCGTCGAGGTTCTGCTGAGGAGTGCCGGTGAAGTAGAGCGGCAGGTTGGGATCGAGCTTGGCCACCACGCGACGCAACGGCGGGAGGACGCTCTCGGGCCGCTGCCCGGCGTGCGGCCGAACGACGACCGTGGTGAACTGGCTGGCGACGAGCGTCGTCGGTGCCGGCCCGACCGGCGTCGAGTAGAAGGGGACGTAGACGCCACACTCGTCGACGTTCGGATTGTTGAAGGGCCCCATCATCCGCACGGTGGACACCACGCCGACGATGGTCCTCCACTCGCCGTACGGGCCCGTCTCGCCGTCACCCGTACGGAAGCGGCGCCCGAGTGGGCTGGCCGTGCCGAAGTGCTTCTTGGCAAACGCGGCGTTCACGATGGCCACCGGACGCTTGCTGTCGAGGTCGTCGTCGGCAAACGTGCGGCCTTCGAGCAGCTTCTGCCCGGTCACCTGGAAGAACGACCCGGTGACCTGCTCGAAATTCGTGTTCGGGCGGTCGCGGCGGGTCTTGTACACCTTCCCCTCGATCTCGATTGGCCCGTTTCCAGCAAACACCATCCGCATCCGGTTCGTCAGCGCCGCTGCGTGGAACTGGCCCGATCCGGCGAGCTCGCGCAGCAGGCGGTCGTAAAACGCCTTCCGTGAGTCCTGCGTGGGATAGTCGCCGTCCATCAGGCCCATGCGGGCCGACATCAGGCCGTTCGTGTCGTAGCCGTAGTCGACCGTCTGCTGCTTGAGGATCGAGCGCACCTGGAGAAGGGACCCGATGAGCAGGACGCAGGTGACGACGATTTGTGTGACGACGAGGCCGCGGGTCATCAGGTGGACGATCCGGCTGGTGTGGCCGCGCCCGCCCTCGCGCAGTACGTCGACCACCTTGGCACGCGACGCCATCCAGGCGGGAAGGAGTCCGGACACGACTCCGGCCACCGCCATCGCGCCGACGGTCACGAACAGGACGTCGCGGTCCAGGTCGAACGTGATCCAGGCGGGTGGCGGATTGTCCATGTTCCGGATGGCTGCCGACAGCCAGTCGACCGAGAGATAGGCCAGGCCGATGCCGAGGATCGTCCCGGCGCCGGCCAGCAGCACGCTCTCGGTCAGCATCTGCCGAATCAGACGGCTCCGGGTCGCGCCAAGAGACGAGCGCACGGCCAGTTCCCTGGCCCGGAGGGTGGCCCTGGCGAACTGCATGTTCATCACGTTCACGCAGGCGATGAGCAGTACGCCGACACAGAAGGCGAGCATGGTCCACATCATGCCGCGCAGTTGGGGACCGGTGAACTGATTGATGAGAGGCTCGACCTGCGCCAGGTTGAAGGCCTTGTTCGTCTCCGGGTACGCCGCCGCGAACCGCTTGGCGAACCCGGTGAACTCGACCTGAGCCTGCTCGAACGTGGTCGTCGGTTTCAGCAGCCCCATCACGTTGGGACTGTTCGCGTTCGGGTCGTTCCTGGGCCTGACCGGGTATTCGCTGTAGAGCGGAATCCAGATCTCCTCATTCGACGGGAATGCGAAACCCTGCGGCATGACCCCGATGATCGTGGCCGGCTTGCCGTTCAGCCGAATTGACTTGCCGACGACCGCCGGCGATCGGCCGAAGTCGCGCTCCCAGAGGCCGTAGCCGATGAGCGCCACCTTCTCAGCGCCGGTCTTGTTGTCCGCGCTGGTGAAGTCGCGGCCGAGGAACGGGCGGACGCCCAACACGCGCAGGAACGTCTCGGTGGTATAGGAGCCCGTGTACCGCCTCGCTTGGCCGTCGACGGTCACGTTGACCGTCGATCCCCCGAGATAGGCCGTCATCAAGTCGAACGACTTCTGGACGGGGAGGTACTCCTCGAAGTCCATCGCGAAGTTCTGCGTGTTGACGCCGAACGCGGTGCGGGTGGTGGCGTCGATGAAGCTGACGCCCGCCAGGCGGTGCGCGTTCGGGAAGGAGAAGCCGCGCAGCATGATGCCGTTGACGACGCTGAACTGCGCGGTGACCGCGGCAATGCCGAGCGCCAGCACGAAGATCGCGAGGGCGCAGAAGGACTTCTCCTTGACCAGTATGCGCAGGCCGACCCGAACGTCGCGGATTGTGTCTTCGGCGATCATGCAGGCGCTCCTTGGCAGGCAGTGCGCGTTCGCAGACGTCGAGCGGGGCGGTTGCCCGGCGCAACCGTCGGCTGGGGCGACGGACGCCCCCCGCGTTATCGGGCTCTTGGAACTTAGACGCGTTCGAGTCGCCGCGCGTTCACTTCGAAGAGCATCGCCAAGCTCAGCCGCCCGCCGCCGGTCCCGGGACAGGCACCTCTCCAAGGCGTGCCGGCGGCGACCACG
The DNA here is from genome assembly GCA_963701315.1 of uncultured Acidobacteriota bacterium. Classification (GTDB taxonomy): domain Bacteria; phylum Acidobacteriota; class Vicinamibacteria; order Vicinamibacterales; family Fen-181; genus FEN-299. The sequence goes on from OY969603.1 coordinate 1,388,914, forward strand.
TCGAGGCGGCGACGCGAACATGGAGATCGCCTCCCCTCGGCAACTCGGCGCCGAGGACGGCGTGACATCCTGCGTCTGCCCGACCCTGCCCCAGTCTCGATCGGCACCGGGCCCGTACCCGCCGTGCCAACCTTCTCGTGCCGAGCTCGTGTGACGGCCGGCCAATCACCGGACGCCTCGGTTCTGGCTCCGAAAGCAGTTGATCAGGTGGATAGACGTGGTCGGAGGCGAGCGCAAGCGGTCGCAGAGAGGGGCGACCAAGACTCTCCACCGGCAGCCTCTGGCGTTTCTCGAGGTCGGCATGCTGAAATGGAAGAGGGTGCTGTTCACAGTCGAGTGGCCAAGCTCGGCCGTTACTAGGCGACGGAGGCATCGCAGTTCACCGAGCCGCGGGGCACCCGTGGTCTGCTCGGTCCAGGCTCTGGCATGCGTCGTCGCGCCGTTGGCCTGCCCGGCATCCGCCTCAGCGGGAGGCGCCCGGCCGGTAGCCTTCCTGGCGGGCCTCCGCTCTGTGAACCCCGACCGCCTCGTTGAACCCAGGGCCCATGTCCCGTGGCCATCAGCGATTCCGTGATGGCGTTGGGCGCGGCGACGCTCACGGTCAAGCGACTGCTGATGGGTGACTCGGAGTGCCAGATGACTGCTCGGTGCACGTTCATCGTCTTCTTGCTGGCTTTCGTCCTCCCGACGGCATCCGGCGAGGCGCAGTCCCAACCGGGAGCCACTACCCCAGAGCGGTTGACGATCGAGGACGCGATTCAGTATGCGGCCGACCATTACCCATCGATCCGGGCGGGACTGGCCCAGATCGAGGCGTCAACGGCCGCGGTGGCCGTCGCTCGCTCCACCTATCTCCCGCGCCTCGACTCCGTGTGGCAGTCGAACCGTGCTACCGCGAACAACGTATTCGGCCAAGTCCTCCCTCAGTCCGTCATGCCGGCGCTGACCGGACCGGTCCTGGCCGCTGCCTCGCAGCAGAGTGTGTGGGGCAGCGCGGCTGGCGCGCTGTTGTCATGGGAACCGGTTGATTTCGGCCTGCGGCATGCGTCTGTCGTCGGCGCGGAGACCGAGCTGGCACAGGCACGCGCCGCCGAGAGTCTCACGCGGCTCGACGTCGAGAATGCGGTGGCGCAGGGGTTCCTGGCCGTCCTCGCCGCGCAGCAAACGATTTCGGCCACGCGCGCCGATCTGGATCGGCGCGAGGTGTTTCTTCGTTCGGTCGAGGTCCTCGTCACCAACGAACTCCGGCCCGGTGCTGACGCCTCGCGCGCCGAGGCGGAGCGGGCGGCGGCCACCATTCGATTGTTGCAGGCGCAGCAGGTGCTGGCGGTTGCCGAAGCGAACCTCCGACGTCTCCTGGGCGCCGGCGCGGCGTCGGTCGTGGTGGTGGGCGGGTCCTTGCTGGCGCGGCTGCCCGGTATCGAGACGCCACCTGAATCGACGGTCAACCAGCACCCGCTCGCACAGGTTCACCGCGCGGCCGTCGATCAGGCGCGTGCGATCGAAGACGTCCTGGCGCATAGCGACCGACCGCGAATCCTCGTGCAATCGAGCGTCTTCATGCGCGGCAGCGGCGCGAACCCGAATGGCACGCTCGACGGCAGCGCCGATGGCCTGGGATTCGATCGGGTGAACTGGGCGGCCGGCGTACAAGTCGTGTTTCCCAATCTCTTCGACTTCAAGGCGCTCCACGCCCGCCAGGCAGCGGCCGCGGCCTCCGAACGCGCAAGCGCGGCCCTCTACGATGAGGCGCTGCTCGCCATCACGACCGACCAGCAGGCGGCGGCAGCGCTGGTTCAGGCCGCGCGAGCCATTGCGGCGAACACGCCGCTAGAGCTGGCGGCCGCCCAGCAGACCGCATCCCGGGCCCGAGCCCGCTACGACGCGGGCCTCACCTCGATCGTCGAGGTGGCCGAGGCGCAGAGTCTCCTGGCCCAAGCTGAGGTCCAGGACCAAATCGCGCGCGTCGACGTGTGGCGTGCCTTGCTCGCGGCCGCTGTTGCGCAGGGCGATCTCGCGCCGTTCCTGAACCTCGTCCGTCAGTTGTAGGGAGGCCGAGCCGATGTGGCTGATTCGTGCCGCGCTTCGTCGCCCCATCGCCCTCGTGGTCGCCGTGATCGCGGTTGCGCTCACCGCGGTCTTCGCGGTCAGCCGGATGCGGGTTGATATCTTCCCGGACCTGAACCTGCCCGTGATCTATGTCGCGCAGCCGTACGGCGGCATGAGTCCCGCGCAGATGGAAGGCTACCTCGTCTACTACTACGAGTACCACTTCCTGTACGTCGACGGCATCCAGAGCGTTGAGTCGAAGTCCATTCAGAACACCGGACTGCTGAAACTCACGTTCTACCCAGGGACGGACATGTCCCAGGCGCTCGCCCAGACTATCAGCTACGTGAACCGGGCCCGGTCGTTCATGCCGCCCGGAACGGTCGCGCCCTTCGTTGTCCGGTTCGACGCGGGGACGCTGCCCGTCGGATACCTGGTGTTCTCCAGCACCACGCGAAGTCTCGGCGAGATCCAAGACCTGGCCTTGAACCGGGTGCGTCCCCAGTTCGCCACGCTCGCGGGTCTGACCTCGCCCCCCCCATTCGGTGGGAGCCAGCGCACGATCGTAATCCGCGTGGATCCCGACCGCCTCCGCTCGTACGGCATGTCTCCCGAGGAAGTCATCCGCGCGGTCACGGCCGGGAACGTCATCATGCCGTCGGGCAGCGTCAACGTCGGCGACTCGACGCGCATCTCGCCGGTGAACTCAGTGGTGTCGAACATCAACGACCTGCTCCGGCTTCCCATTCGAACAGGCGCCGGCCCGACGGTGTTCGTGAGGGACGTCGGTTCGGTGAGCGATAGCACGGACATCCCAACGGCCTACGCCCTGGTCAACGGCCGACGAGCCGTGTACATCCCGGTGACGAAACGGCCCAACGCGTCGACCCTGACGGTCGTGCACGAGGTCAAGGCCAATCTTCCGCGCTTCCAGTCCCTGGTGCCCGATGACATCAAGGTGTCGTACGAGCTCGATCAGTCCGGCAACGTCTCCGCCGCGCTCCAGTCGGTATTGCGCGAGGCGTTGCTGGGCGCGCTCCTGACGGGGCTGATGGTCTTGCTCTTCCTGCGGGACTGGCGCAGCTCCGCGATCGTCGTGGTCACGATTCCGTTCGCCCTGCTGTCCGCCGTCGTGGCCTTGTGGGCCGCGGACCAGACGATCAACATCATGACCCTCGGCGGCCTGGCGCTGGCGGTCGGAATTCTCGTCGACGAGGGGACGGTGGCGATCGAGAACATCCACACGCATCTCGCCCGAGGCGCCGCGCTTGCGAGGGGAGTGCTCGACGCCAGCGTCGAGGTCGTCCTGCCGCGCCTGCTGGCCATGCTGTCGGTCACGTCCGTGTTCGTGCCGTCCTTCTTCATGACTGGTGTCTCGCGGTCGCTCTTCGTGCCGCTTGCCCTCGCCGTCGGGTTCTCGATGGTGGCGTCGTTCCTGCTCTCCAGCTCGCTGGTCCCGGTGTTGTCCATCTGGCTGCTGCGCGGCCGTGGGCACAGCCGAGCGGCGGTTGCGACGCCGGCGGACTGGGTGGATCGGGTGCGGACCGGGCTGACGCGCGCCCTGCACTGGCTCGCGCCGAGGCGTGGGGTCCTGGTGGCGGCGTACGCGGTCGTGACGGCGGCTGTCGTCGTCGGGGTGGGGCTGTTCCTGGGGCGCGAGATCTTTCCCATGGGCGGCGCCCACCAGTTCCAGCTGCGGTTCCGGGCGCCGGCCGGGACGAAATTCGAAGTGACCGAGCGTTTGGCCGACGAGGTGCTCGACGAGATCAAGAGCGCAGCCGGGCCGAGCCACGTCGACATCACGCTGGGGTACGTAGGGGTGCAGCCGTCGTCGTACCCGATCAACACCGTCTTCCTGTGGACGGGCGGGTCGCACGAAGGGGTGTTGCAGGTGGGGTTGGACCCTCACTTCTCTGTGCGCCTGGCGGATTTCGAAGAGGAGCTCCGGCGCCGGTTCGCACGGCGATTCCCGGAGGCGCAGTTCGCGTTCGAGCCGGGCGAGATCGTCGGGCGAATCATGAACTTCGGAGCACCGACGCCCGTGGAGGTGGCCATGATGGGCCCGGACTTCACGGCGACGAGGACCTACGCCGAGAAGGTGCAGAAGGAACTGGCGCGCGTGTCGAGTTTGCGCGACCTGCAGGTGGAGGAGGCGCTCGACTACCCGGCCATCAACGTCACGATCGATCGCGAGCTGGCCGGGCAGCTGGGGGTCACCGTGACTCAGATCGGCCAGTCGTTTGCCGCCGCCACCTCGTCGAGTCGGTTCGTCGCTCCGAACTACTGGGCGGATCCGCGGACGGGAATCGCGTTCCAGGTTCAGATTGAGGTGCCGCAACCGCGGATGACGACGCTCGACGACCTGCGCGTCGTGCCGGTGAGCGGGAATGGGTCCCCCCACCCACTGCTGGGGGACGTCGCACAGGTCGAGGACGCGAGGATCGTTGGCGAGTACGACCGGTTGAATGGGCAGCGGATGGTCACGCTGTCGGCGAGCGCTGCGGGCGAGGACCTGGGCCGCGTGGCGGCGGAGGTCGACCGGGCGATTGCTCGTGCGGGGACCCCGCCACGAGGCGCGACGGTGGCTGTCCGTGGGCAGATTGCGCCCATGCGGGAGACGTTCAGCAACATCGCGGCAGGCTTGGCCGTGGCGGTCGTCGTGATCTTCCTGCTGCTCGCCGCGAACTTCCAGTCGCTGCGCCTGGCCTTTGTCGTGGTGTCAACCGTCCCAGCCGTGCTGGGGGGCGTGGTCCTGATGCTCGCCGCCACGCGGACCACGATCAACGTCCAGTCGTTCATGGGGGCGATCATGGCGATCGGCATCGCAGTCGCGAATGCGATCCTGCTGGTGACCTTCGCCGAGCACACGCGGCGGGTGGGTGGCACCGAGTTCTCGCCGGCGATTCAGGCCGCTCGCGCCCGCATGCGGCCGGTGCTGATGACCAGCGCCGCCATGGTCGCCGGGATGATCCCGATGGCGTTGGCGATCGGCGAGGGGGCGGAGGCGACGGCCCCGCTCGGGCGAGCCGTCATCGGCGGGCTGGTGGCGGCCACCGCGGCCACATTGCTCGTGCTGCCGTCAGTCTACTCGCTCGTTCAGGGGTCGGCTGGCACACAATCAGCGTCGTTGGACCCTGACGACCCGGAGAGCCCGCATCACGTCGGGGGGCGTGTATGAGCATCGAGCACGTCATGTTCCGCTCGTTTCTGGCCACCACGTGGACCGCGGTCCTGCTCGGGCTGTCCGCCTGCGGGGGAGGACAGGCGGGCCAGACGGGCCAGGCGGCACAGGGCGGGCCGCCGACGATCGAGGTCGTTCGCGTCGTGCAGCAGGGGGTGGATGTCCGGTTGTCGATGCCGGGTCAGCTGGATCCCTACGAGAGTGTCGCGGTGTACCCGAAGGTGACGGGGTTCGTTAAGAGCCTTCGCGTCGACCGGGGCTCGCGGGTGCATCGGGGCGAGGTGATGGGGGAGCTCGAGGCGCCCGAACTGGTGGCGCAGCGGGCGGAGGCGCAGTCCAAGGTCCAGGCAGCCGAGGCGCAACTAGGGGCGGCGCGTTCACAGGCCGACGCCGAGACGAGTACCTATGAACGCCTCAAGGCGGCGGCCGCCACCCCGGGGGTCGTCGCGGGGAACGATCTGGTGCTCGCCGAGAAGACGATGGAGGCCGGGCGGAGCCAGGTTGCGGCGGCCCAGCAGACGGTCGCCGCGGCGCGACAGGCGCTCGATTCGGTCGCGCAAATGGAGGAGTACCTGCGGATCGTCGCGCCGTTCGATGGGGTGGTGACCGAGCGGAACGTCCATCCTGGCGCGCTTGTGGGTCCCGGCAGTGGCGCGGCGGCCACCACGCCGATGGTCCGCCTCGTACAGGAGCAGCGGTTGAGGCTCGTCGTGCCGGTGCCGGAGGCGTACATCGCCGTGGTCAAGGAGGGCGGAACCATCCCGTTCACCGTTCCTGCCTATCCCGGCCGTTCGTTCACCGGCACCATCGCACGCGTGGCACATGCCGTGGACGTGCAGACGCGCACGATGGCTGTCGAGCTCGACGTGACGAACACGGACGGAACGCTTGCACCCGGCACGTACTGCCAGATCCAGTGGCCCATCCACCGCGCCGAGCCGTCGCTGTTCGTCCCCAGTCGCGCCGTGGCGAGCACGACGGACCGGACCTTCGTGGTGAGAATCAGGAATGGCAAGGCCGAGTGGGTGGACGTCCGCATCGGACTGACGGCCGGACCGCTCGTCGAGGTCTTTGGGGACCTCCGCGCTGGGGACGCCGTCGCGTCTCGAGGGACCGACGAGATTCGCCCCGGCACGGAGGTTCGTCCGAAGGAAGTCACGTTGGCCACTTCATAGCCCGGTCGTCTGACCGCGCGATGCCCGGTCAACGCCGCTCCCGTGCGTCGCGTACCGACGCGTGCCGCCGACCGGCGGCCGCTCCCTTCAGCTCGGCACACGCTCGAAAAGTCGGGAATATCCCTGGGCTTGCGATAGTCTCTACGCTGAGAGATTGCGAGGTAGCGACATGAGAGGCGTAGTGACCCACAAGATCCTGTTCCGGTGGCTCGGTCTGGTGATAGCCCTGTCCATGCCGGTTGTTGCTCCTGGGAATCAACCGTGGCGGGCGGTGGCCTCGCCCTCGGCCGAGGCCTTTGCCCGACCCGGCTCCGACGATCCGTTGTTGTTCCCCAAGGACGCCTTCACCGTCGCAACCAAGACGGTCACGACCTCACGGGGAGCGAAGAGCGTGACGTATCGTTCCTACAAGCACGTGCCCTACGTGGCCAGACCCGTGGACAAGGACTACCAGAGCCTGGACGTCGACGTGCCCCTCCAGGTTGACGGCCTCGCGGTTGACGCGACTCGGGCGCCCATTCTCTTGTCGGTGCCGGTTGGCGGCTACATGTCGGCGAGCAACGCAGGTCGTGGAATCGCTGGCAATCGCGCGGGTGGGCCGCCGCGGGGAGGCCCGCCGCCGAGTGACGCTGGTCCGGGCGGCCGGATGGGCGGCCCACAAGGCGCCCGAGGCATGGGCGGTCCGGCGAGGGGCGGCGGGAGCACGAGCCGCAACACGGATCTGGCGCTGGCGGCCGGATATGTCGTCGTGACGCCGGGCGTTCGCGGCCGCGATAACCGGGCCCCCGACGGCACGTACTACGGCAAGGCGCCCGCCGCCATTGTCGATTTGAAGGCCGCCGTCCGCTACGTGCGCCACAATGCCGGCATCCTGCCTGGCAACACCAACTGGATTGTCACGACCGGCGTGAGCGCCGGCGGCGCGCTCTCCGCGCTCCTCGGTGCCTCCGGCAACAGCCGCTTGTACGAGGGCTATTTGAAGGAGATCGGGGCCGCGGACGCAGACGACGCCGTCTTTGCCAGCGCGGATTTCTGTCCCATCATGGACCTCGATCATGCCGACATGGCCTACGAGTGGATGTACGGCGGGGTGCCGACCAGCTCCGGCGTCCTGGAGAACCAGGAACTGTCCAAACAGCTGAAAGACGCCTTTGCCGCCTACCAGGCCTCGTTAACGCTCCAGGGGAGAAACGGCTTCGGGTCGATTACCGCGGACAACTACGCGACGTACCTCCTCCACACCTATCTGTTTCCTTCAGCCACGAAGTACCTGAGAGGGCTCACCGAGGAGAAACGGCAGGACTACCTTTCCAGGAACAAGTGGATCACCTGGTCGGACGCCGGTGCCACGTTCACCTTTGCGGACTACCTCAGGCACGTCGGTCGGATGAAGCACTTGCCGGCCTTCGACGACTTCGACCTGAGGCAACCCGAGCCCAACGAGTTCGGCGACAGGACGACCGACTCCCGGCACTTCACGACCTTCAGCCTGCGGCGGGCCACCGGGAACCCGAACGCCGCGATCGGGCACGACCTGCAAACCGTCGTGAACCTGATGAACCCGATGTACTTCATCGGCGTGAACAACCCGGGAATGGCCGGTCATTGGTGGATCCGCATGGGCACGTCTGACGCGCATACCTCCCTCACCGTCGTCGGTAACCTGGCAGCGAGCCTGGAGAACCGGAGGAAGGACGTGAACGCCTGGCTGTACTGGGATGCCGGGCACGGCGCGGACGAGGATGCCGAAGACTTCATCGCGTGGATCGGGACGATCACCCGTGTCCCCACCAGGTAGCGGACCGGGCGGGGTCTCGAGGCCGTTCGCGGCGGCATCGGTCCCCGTCCCCCGTACGTCCGAGCACAGTCCAAGAGTGGGTGGGCAGCAGTGGTCAGCGGGTCTCACACGCGCGACGGCCCCCAAGGACTTCCGCAGTCGTGACGATCAGAGCGCGGCTTGAGGCAGCCTCAAGGAGCGATGCGCGAGGAGAGTGCCCCCATGGGGAGAGCCGCGGGGGCCGACGTCCCCGCAGGTGGAGGCTGAGGAACGTCGCTCGACGGAAGACGCGTTCGGGTGAGCGGCGCCGCCGCGACGTCGCGGCGGCGTCCGATCAGTGAGAAAGACGAAGCGACTCGGGGTCGCCCTTACCGCCGCGGCGCGCGCGCTCTCCGGCGTGCGAGACCGGACATGGCCAGACCGGCAGCCACGCAGAACAACGTCCCGGGTTCGGGCACGGCCGCGGCGTTCGCCACGTCGACCGAGATGCTGCCCGAGTTGTTCGCAGATGCGCCGACGGAGTCGGAAATCGCGAGGTAGAGCATCCCCGCGCCAACTGGTGCCGTGAACTGCTGGACCGCCCCGGTTCCGGTCCCGGTCAGGCCGTCGCCGATGAAGAACAGCTGATCGAGCGCGGGCGCCAGCGTCGAGAAGCTGGTGCCGAGGCCGCCACTCGTGAAATCCAACGCAGCGGGCGTGGATCCCGACGGACCGCCCGTCGGCACGAAGACACCGACGAGCGCGCCGGCGGCAACGTGCGCCAGGCTGATGCCGTTGGCGGGATCAGGTGAATCGGTGAACTCATCCTGGTAGCAGACACCCCCATCGGCGGTTGAGTCGAAGCAGCTGCCGTCCACGGACACCTTGGTGTAACCCGTAATGGAGAAGGTCAGCACCTGTCCGCCGGCCACGCTGACGCCGACAGGGCTGTTGCCAGGGGCGGTGTCCGTTCCAAAGTAGCCGCTCACCGAGGAGCCGTTCGGCTGCCCGGCGAGCCAGACGTCGGTCGTTGCCGCCACGGTGTACTGATCCGCGCGCGCCTGGGTCGCGAGCAGCGCCATCAGAACGCCGAACGTGGTAATCAGGGCCCTCCGCTGGAATCCTGCCATACGCCGTAACTCCTTCCGATCAGGGTGCACCGCTCTGGTTGCCCACGCAGACTTGGCGACCCGATGGCACAATCCTCCCAGGCTGGTCGCCTGGGACTTGCCGCCGGCCTTCAGCGCCGAGTGCCGCCGAATCGCTTGGATTGATCCAGGTCCGCGGGCAGGGCAACCCAACCACAGCAAGCTCCACGCCATGGACGAGTTAGGTGGACGCACGGGGCCGGGCCGATTCGTCTAGCCCTTTCCTGTCAACTGCTTAGCGCACGGGCCTGGCGTCGAAGCGCCCGGTTTGCGAAAGGCAAAAGTCTGCGCCACTGAGGAATAATCTCATCAGGACGACGGGAATCCAGGAGAGTCGGACGGGCTCGCTGCAGGACCCGTCCGTCGAGGCAGGGACGCCCGCCGACTCCGGGTCTTCTTCGGTGTCGGGCAAGGCAAAGAAGCCGCAGCACGTGAGGCACGCCGGAGGACGGCCCCGACATCCCTCAAGCAATCGCCCTGTGGAGGAATGCCCCGTTCCACGCGCCGTCCATCGCCACCGCCGGCACGCCATCTGGCCGGAGCGACGGCGGGTCTTTGGGACGACGGGCGTCCGCGTCATCCGAACTGCACGGACCGTTTCGTGAACGCGCTGTCCATCCACCAGCCGGTGATCGGGAAGCGCACGTTCGGTCCAGCCTCGTGAGCCGCGCCCGCGCAGACCAGAAGCGGGGCGTAGTGCTCCCAGGTGGGCAGGGCCAGCTTCGCGGACGGCGCCCGGCTTTCGAAGTCCTTCAGCGCGTCCAGGTCGAATCGAGTGAGCGCATCCGCCACCCACTGGTCGAATTCCCGAGCCCACGTCGGGATGCCGGGCCGGAAGGCGTAGCGCATGTTGTGCGTCAGGAAGCCGCTGCCGAACAGCAGCACGCCCTCTTCCGCCACGGGCGCCAGTGCACGGCCAAGCTCGACCAGCGCGTCGGGATCCAGCACGGGCATCGACACCTGGAGCACGGGCACGCTGGCCTCGGGGTACATGGCGACCAGCGGCACGTAGGCTCCATGGTCGAGCCCTCTCCGCTCATCGGCGGCGCACGGCATGCCGCGTCCGGACAGGAGGCCGCGCACCCGCTGCGCCAGCTCCGGAGCGCCCGGACACGGATACGTCGTCCGGTAGTACTTCTCCGGGAACCCGGAGAAGTCGTAGACGAGGGACACCGCCTGCGTCGCGCCCAGCGTCGTCGGACGTTGCTCCCAGTGCGCGGAGACTACCAGGACGGCCTTCGGCGTTGGCATCGCGCGCGCCCAGGCCCCGAGCTCCGCCATCCACACCTCGTCGTCGAGCAGGACGGGTGCGCCGTGCGCGGCAAAGATGATCGGCATCCGCCGATCTTGGCGCGGGGCCGCGGAATCCTCGTTCAGGCCGCTCATGCCATCTCCTCACGTGGTCACCGTAGTCGGTGACTCCTACTGAGGGTTCCGTCCTGCCACGACGGGCCCCTTCTCCGCCTCCCACGCTCGAAAGCCGCCGGACAGCACGTGTACGTCCGAAAGGCCGTGCCGTTTCAGGTAGAGCGCCGCCCGGGCGCTCGACTCTTCGTGCGGTCAGGTGCAGTAGGCCACAATCGGCCGGTGGGCTGCTGTGAACTCGGGCAGTCGACCGGCGAGGTCCGACAGCGGCGCCAGGATGGCGCCGGGCAGATGACCCGCCACGTAGCTGTCGGCGTCCCGCACGTCGAGCAGCAACACGTGTCCGGTGCTCAGGAGTGCTTTGAGCTGAGTGGTCGAGATGCGAAGCTCCGCCGAGGCCCGTTCGGCATCCGTTCCCCAGTCGGCGGAATCACCAGCCGCAGGGACGGAGGCCCTGGGACGCGCGGGCGGTTCCGCGACCGCCCCGCGTTCGGCGATCATCAGCCACTGTTCTGTCGCGCCGTGGCGGATAAAGGGATCACGCAGCCCGATGATGTCGAACCCGGCCGCGCGCAGCTCGCGGTCGGCGAAGCCCGCCTCGATCGAGTGCTCCCTGGTCTGGGCGGCCCGCGTGTCACCGCGCAGGCGGGGGTCCAGCGGCTCGACGAGCACGAGCCGCCCGCCTGGTTTCAGCGCCTGTCGACAGTGCTCGAGGATGAGGTCAAAGCGGGCCATCTCGTGATAGGCGTTGACGATCAGAATCGCGTCGAGCGCATCTGCGGGCAAGCGGGGATCGGCCACCTCTCCCTGGACGACCTCCACATTGGTCAGCATCTGCGCGGCCAGGCGGGTGCGCAGGCGTTGGAGGGCTTCGGCGTCGATATCCTCCGCGATCACCCGGCCGGTCGGGCCGACAATCCGCGCGAGGCGCAGCGTGAAGAACCCTTCGCCTGCCCCGACGTCCGCGACGCGTGCACCCTGGCCGACGTCCAACGCGACGAAAATGTCCGGTACCCGCTGCCACGCCTCGCGCGCGTTGCCGTCTGGAAGATGCGCGGTCACCGGCGCGCCCGACTGCGCGGCGGACAGAGAGGCGACCGACAGGAACGCCGCCACGCACGCCCCGAGTGCCCTCAATCCCGTGCCGCCTCTCGGCTTTGTCGACATCACGGCCTCCTGAGGTTTGCTGACGTGGGCGCACCCATCAAGACCGGCCTCGGCCGCCTTCGCGGATTGGCCCTGTGCCGGCCCTACGACGGGTCGAACCGGTGGGGTTCGCAGGCTCCGGCACGCGCTTCCGGCCGGTGATTCCGGCCGTTGGACCTTCAACCTCGCACGAACGGGTATCTGGCGGACCGACCGGCCCAGCGCCAGTGTACCACTCCGGGATTTCCTCTGGACCACGTCTGCGCCGGCGACCGGGCTACCCGACGTCGATTCTGGCGCCCGCGCGGTGTGGCCGCGTTGCTGAGGCGGGGGAGCTGCCGCGGGCGTGTAACGCGGGCCCTGCCTCGTCCTACGGTAGAATGAGCCGCGCATGGTCAGCCAGTACGCCTTCCTCATCAACTCCGACGCCTGCTCCGGGTGCAAGACCTGCCAGGTCGCCTGCAAGGACAAGAACGAGTTGCCGGTCGGCGTGTACTGGCGGCGCGTCTACGAGGTCACCTCCGGCGACTGGCAGCCGCGAGGCTCGGCCTGGGTGACCACGGTGGCCGGCTACAACCTGTCCGCCGCATGCCATCACTGCGTGAACCCGCCGTGCGTGCCGTGCTGCCCGACCGAGGCGATCTCCAAGACCGACACGGGGATCGTCCTCATCGACGAGAGCGCCTGCCGGAACTGCCACGCGTGCGAGCTGGCCTGCCCCTACGGGTCCGTCCGGTTCAACCCGGCCCGCAACACGACGATGAAGTGCGATTTCTGCGTGGACCTGCTGGAGATGGGGCAGCCGCCCGCCTGCGTGGCAGCCTGTCCGAACCGCGCCCTCGACTTCGGCGATCTCTCGGACCTCAGGCGACAGCATCCCGACGGGGTCGAGCAGGTGTTTCCGCTGCCCGCGTCCTCGCACGCGCTGCCCGCCATCGTGATCCTCCCGCACCGGAACGCGCGGCTCGTGCAGAGCCGGGCACCGGAGGTCGCGAACCGGGAAGAGGTGTAGCGGCGTCGGGCCCCGTCAGGGTCCGGTGAAGCGATATCGCGGCCGTCGTCGGTCGCAACGGGCGACCCCGGCGCGCGCGCACCGTGCGACGGCCGCGAATGTGGAGGGTGGGCGGGGAGCGCAGGGCGCTCCCCGCCCACCGTGTACGGCGGGCGGGCCTACTTGTCCTTCAGTGCGGGCAGCTTGCCGGCCATCGCCTTGTTGAAGGCCGGCAGGTCGACGGTCATCACGGTGTCGAAGCCCGACTTGGCCGTCGCCAGGTCCTTTTCGAGCATGTCCAGAATCGCGAGCGAGGCGTCGGTCGGCCGGTACTCGGCGCCGCCCGCCACGTCACCCGCGCCAAACCCCACGTCGCCGGAGAGCCACAAGAGGTTCAGGTAGATCTTGTAGCTCTCCACATACCACTTGTCATCGCTGTGCATGTCGCTTCGGGAAACCAGCTGCAGTTCGACGTCAAGCAGCTTCTTGTCGAGGTCCTTCAGCGCCTTCACGAGTGCGGCCTTGCTGCTGTTCGTCGGCAGGAGGTCCTCAATCTGCCTCCGGACGACTTCGAGTCGGTTGACCATCTCCACCGTGGCGTTGATGTCCTTCTCGAGGCGCACTTCGGTGGCCGTGTTGGCCTGAATATCCGCGTCGGAGGTCGGGATGGCCGGGTCCTTGACGATCTCGAAGGGCCGCGTGGCTGTGATCCCGCCCGCGGTGAGCCGGACCGTGAACTTACCGGGCGCGGCCATCGGGCCGATCCGCTGCGGACCCTGGATGCCCCAGTGGTTGATGGGCCGGGTGGTCCTCCCCTTGAACCGCGGCTCGTCCCAGATGCGGGGATTGTCCGGCGGCGTGGTGCGCAGCGCCACCTGCTGTGGCGGCTCGTACCGGAGATCCCAGACGGCCCGGTTGAGGCCGCTGCGGCCAGTCGACGTCAGGGTCCGAGCCACGCTGCCCGTCGCGTCTAGGATTTCCACCGTGACCGGACCGGTTGCGGCGAGCCGATACAGGAACTCGGCCCGGCCGCTGCGTGCCTGCCGCACGCCCGGCCGCGGAGCATAGAGGAAGGCCGCGGCGTCAGCAGACACCTGGTCTCCCTGTTCGAGCGTCGTGATGTCGCGGAGCAGCCACAAGCCGCGCCCATAGGTGGAAACGACGACATCGTGGGCCAGCGGCGCGACCTCGACCCAGGTCACCGGGGCCGCCGGCAGGCCGCCCTTGAACTGGACCCAGTGGCCGCCATCGTTCATCGAGTAGTAGAACGCGTGGCCCGTCCCGGCAAACAACATCCCCTTCCGGTTCGGGTTCTCGACGACGCTCATGACGTAGTCGAGCGGGTGGCCGGCGGGAATGTCACCGGTGATCTTCTTCCACGTCTGACCGAAGTCCGTCGTCTTGTAGATGAAGGGCTCCCGGTTGTCCATCAGGTGGAAGTCCACGGACACGTAGGCCGTGCCAGCGTCGAAGGTCGAGGGCGAGATCTGCCGGACGGTCCCCCAGGCGGGCAGCCCCGGGACGTTCTTCGTCACGTTGGTCCAGTTCGCCCCGGCGTCCTGCGTCAGCCAGATGAGGCCATCGTTGGTGCCGGCCCAGATCAGTCCGCGCTTGATCTTGGAAGGCGCGATCGCGAAGACGACCTCTCCGTAGAACTGGCCGAGGTTGTCCGGAACGACGCCGCCCGACGACACCACGCGGGACGGGTCCCGGGTGGAGAGGTCCGGGCTGAACTCCGACCAGGTCTGGCCGCCGTTGGAGGTCTTCAGTATCAGCTGGGTCCCGTAGTAGACGGTCTTCTGGTCGAAGGGGTCGAGCGCCAGCGGCGGCGTCCAGTGCGCGCGGTACTTGAGCTTGTTCGGTTCGGAGTCCAGCGTGTGAATCCACGGGCTCACCGACCGTGCGCGGCCGATCCGGTTGTCGAACCGTGTCACGGTGTTGCCGTAGCAGCTCGCCCACACGATGTTGGGGTCCGTCAGATCGGGCAGCGTGAACCCCGACTCGCACCCGCCGAGGCCGGGCTGCCAGGACGGGAGCACCGGACCGCCACGCCCGCCGTAGTCGAACTCGCCTTCGTCCTCGCTGGCGCCACGCATTCCGCGTCCCGGTAGGATGGCCGGGCGCGCGGTCGTATAGGTGGCCGTGGGCACGTTGGTCACGGTCACCGGCGCGTTGCTCGGCCCGCGCATCGTGCCGTCGTCCTGGCGGTTGCTGTAGATCCAATAGGGGACCTGGTTGTCGATGGCCACGTGGTACATCTGGCCGATCGGCAGGGTGATGTTGAAGTAGTTCTGCCCGTGGTTGGTCGTGATCCCCATCCCTCCATCACCCGTCGCCACCCAGCGGTCCGGGTTCTTCGGGTCCAGCCACACATCGTGACAGTCACCGCAGCCGCCCGCGGCCAGTGGAAAGGTGAGGCCGCCGTCGACCGACCGGTGGGGGCTGCTGTTCATGACGATGACTTCGTCGGGATTGGTCGGGTGGACCGCGACGCGGATGTAGTAACCGGCGCGACCGATCAGCGTGCGATCCCAGCTGACGACCTTCCAGGACACGCCGGCGTCGTCCGATCGCCAGAGCGAGCCTTGGTTGGGCGTCTGGATCAGCGCGAACATGCGGTTGGAGTTCGACGGCGCGATGGCGACGTCGATCTTCCCAACCGGGGGCTTGGGCAGTCCCGGATGTTCGATCTTCTTCCAGGTCGTGCCGCCGTCCTTCGACAGGTAGAGGCCGGAGCCCGGGCCCCCGCTGAACATCGCCCAGGTGTGCATGACCACTTCCCAGGTGCCGGCGAGCAGGATGTCCGGGTTGTTGGCATCCATCGCCAGCCCCGAGCAGCCGGTGTTGGGGTTGACGAAGAGGACGCGCTTCCACGTCGCCCCGCCGTCCGTCGTGCGGTAGACGCCGCGATCTTCCTGCGGGCCGGTGGTTCGGCCGAGGACGGCGACGAAAACGATGTCCGGGTTCGTCGGGTGGACGATGATCCGGCTGATGCGGCCCGCGTCGGGCAGGCCCATGTTCTTCCAGGTCGCGCCGCCATCGGTGGACTTGTAGACGCCGTCCCCTTGGACGTCGGCGTCCCGAATGGTCCAGGCCTCGCCGGTGCCGGCCCACACGGTCTTCGGGTCGGACGGCGCGATGGCCAACGCGCCGATGGCCTGAACCGGCTGGTCATCGAACACGGGCACGAACGTCTTCCCGCCGTCGGTCGTCTTCCAGACACCGCCGGACGCCGCACCGGCGTAGTAGGTCGTCGGGTCGCCGGGAATGCCGACCACGGCCGAGATCCGCCCGGAGCTCGCCGGACCCATGTATTGGAAGTGCAAGGGCTCAATCGCCGAGTCCTGCGCCGCCCTGGGCGCGCCGGCCCCGACCTGAGCCACCCCGTCCGTCCAGAAGAGCGGAACTGTCGCCATCACTCCGCCCACCAGGACGGCGATGGCCAGCGATCGAAGCCAGTGGTACGAACGTGCGTTCATCTTCGAGTCCTCCGTACGCGGTGCCAGTGGGAGGCCAGCACCGCTTCCTGGCCGGGCATTCTACACCCGAGCGGCCCGCGCGTGCCGCCGGGGCTCCACCGCTGAGCGGGATCGGTCTCGGGCAAAGTCGCGGTGCCCGCGGCCTGCGGAGTGGCAAACGGCACGGTGAGCGGTCCGCCAGTCGGCGGGTGTCCGTCGGTCGCTGAACGTGGCAGAATACCGTCCGGCAGAGTTCCTAACGTCCCGCACCATGTGCGATCCCGACCCCACCCATCAACGCCACGCCGCCGCCGACCTCCTGCGCTTGATTGACGGCTTCAAGGTCTCTCAGGCCATTCACGTCGCCGCGATGCTCGGAATCGCTGACCGGATCGCGGCCGGGCTTCGGGACCCCGACGCGATCGCCCGGGCCGTGGGGGCTGATTGTGACGCCGTGTACCGTTTGCTCCGGGCCCTGGCCGCACACGGCGTCCTCTGTGAGGAACCAGGCCGCCGATTCAGCCTCTCGCCGATGGGGGAGTGCCTGCGGTCGGATGCCGGCGAGGCGCTGGGGCCGCAGGCGATGCTGATCGGTCAACCCCATTACTGGCAGGCATGGGGAGGATTGTTCGACAGCGTGAGAACGGGTCGGAACGCCTTCCGCACCGTCCACGGGATGGACACCTGGACGTACCGCCAGTGCCACCCGTCGGAGGGTGCGGTATTCAACGCCGCGATGAGCGCCAACTCCCGCCGCATCGATCGGGCCATCGTCGGGGCGGTGGACTTCAGATCGTTCGAGTCCATCGTCGACATCGGTGGGGGACAAGGCGCCCTGCTCGCCGCGATCGTCGGCGCCTGCCCCGGGGTCCGCGGCGTCCTGTTCGACCAGCCGCATGTCGTGGCGGGGGCCGAGGCCGTGCTGGCATCGGCGGGAATCGGCGGAACGTGCGAGGTTGTCGGCGGCAACTACTTCGAGAGCCTGCCTGAGGGATGCGCGGCGTACGTGATGAAGTTCGTCCTTCACGACTGGGACGACGCCGACGCGGAGAGGATTCTGCGCGTCTGCCGCCGGGCGATGCGGCCGGCCAGCCGGCTATTCGTCATCGAGCGACTCCTCGGTGCGCTCGGTACGGAGTGTGCCGTGACGCTCTCGGATCTGAACATGCTCGTGGGACCCGGTGGTCGTGAACGGTCCCAGGAGGAGTTCGCGGTGCTGTTCACTGCTGCCGGCCTGCGCCTGGCCGGCGTCGTCCAGACGGATGCCGGCGTGTGTGTCGTCGAGGGGGTGCGTGCGTGAGGGTGGGATATCGAAGCGGGCCAGCCGCCGTCGACGTTGAGACCGACGATGTGGCGTCTGGCACTTGGCTGACGGAGTTCCTCGGACCCTTTGTGGAGATCGCCGGTCACGGAACGGGCGACGCCGAGGTGCGCTTCATCCGCTCGGCTGTCGGGTTTCAATCCCTGCAGCGCCAGGTGGCTGAGGCCCCGTCGCAAAGGGTGCCTTGTTTCACGCTCGACCGCCGAGTGGTGGACTTGCCGGGATCGAGCGACGGGTCGGGCCTGTTGGCCGTGGATGCCGAGTTGGAGTGCGTCTACCGGGTGGTGGGCCGAGTGGTCGAGATCGTCGCGCTGCCGGGCCGCCCACGCGCGCGCTTTGGGCTCATGCGGGTCGTGCGCGAAATCCTCGCCGCGAAGACTCTGGCGCGTGCAGACGTCCTGGACCTCCACGCGGCCGCGTTTGCCGTCGGGGCTCGGGCCGTTGTGCTCGCCGGCCCGAAAGCCTCCGGAAAGACGACGATGCTCGCGCACGTGCTGGCCTCGCATCAAGCAGACCTCGTGGCGAACGACCGGGTCTTCATCGACCTGGAGCACACGCCGGCGCAGTTGACCGGCGTGCCCACGCTAGTGGCGGTCCGGCCCGACACGCTCGGGGTTTTCCCGCCGCTGAGGCGGTTCCCGGCCGAACGTCCCGCCAGCCTGTGCGCGAGCGAACTGGACTCTTCTGACGGCCTGCCGGAGGCTGGCACGCCCCCGTCGAGGCCGTTCGCGCTGACGCCGGCGCAGTTCGCCGGGCGGCTGGGCGCGAGGACCGCCCGCGGGGCCTCGACATCGGCTATCGTCTTTCCCACGGTCTCTCCGGAGGCTGACGGCTGGGTCGTGGAGTCCATGTCGGGGATTGAAGGCGCCGCGAGGCTGGCGGAGTCTCTCTACGGAGTGGCGGTAGGGCCACGCCCGCGAACCGTCTTCGCTCAGATCGCCGGCCCGCCGTCACCTGCCACGGACCAGCTGCGTCTGGCGAGCCGCTTGGCCAATACCCTGCCGTGTCTGCGGTGCCGCGTCGGGACGGGTGCCAGCCGCCAGCGCATCGCCCAGTGGCTGGGCTCGCTCGGTCTGGAAGCCGCGCTCACCGGATGTCAGCCATGAGCGACACGCTCGACCCGGCGGTTGTCGCGGCACTCGCGCAGGCCGACCTGTCCGCCCGCGGTTTTCGCGAGATCTCGATGATCCGCGGCCCCTCGACGCCACGCCGGACCTATCGGATCGATCTCGAGTCCGGCACCACCATCAAGGCCCGGCGTCTTGAGAACGCGGCGACGGCTCGCAGGCTCTTTGAGCTCCGGCAGGGGCTCCCCGATGCGTTTGTCCCGCCGCTGGCGTGCCACGGGCCGGTGCTGTTCGAGGAGTGGATTGAGGGCACACCGGTGCGGGAGACCAGCGCCCCGCTCGACCTGCTGCGGACAGGTGCGCACCTGTTGGCCCTGCTTCACAGGACGACGACGGTGACGGGCCAGACTCTGCGCGGCCGCGAGAGCACCGCGCTGTGGCGCGACCAGGCCGAGGCAGGGGTGGCGAGAATCCTGGCTGCGGGCGGGCTCGAGGCTGCCGAGTCGTCGCGGCTTCGCACGGCACTCGGCCGGACGGACCCTGGAGCGGTGGCCGTCGGCTTGACGCACAACGACTTGTGCGGCGAGAACCTGGTGGTCGACTCCGCGCGCTGCCTCCGGGTCGTCGACAACGACCGGATGGCGGTTGGCCCTCTCGGCTTCGATCTCGCGCGCAGCGTCTACCGGTGGAACCTGGAGGGGGCAGCACGGGAGTGCTTCCTCGGCGCGTACGCGGACGAGGCACCGTCCGAAGCGCTGCCGGTACGGCTGGAGTTCTGGGAACTCGTTGTGGTGGTGAAGAGCGCCGTGTTTCGGCTGTGGGCCGATCCGTCCTGCGCCCACGTCCCGCTCGATCGGCTCCGCCGCCTCGCAACCACCAGAGAGCCCCGGTGACCAACAGCCCCTCGGTCCTCGTCTTCGCGATGCCGGAACGCGGCCACTTCAACCGCCTGCGGCCGCTGATCGCCGGGCTGGTCTCGGGCGGTGCCACAACCCACGTGTTCACACACGCCCGGTTCCGGGCCGCCGTCGAGCGTGCCGGGGGGCGGTTCACCGACCTGTTTGCCGGGCGGCCCATCGAGGGCGTGGATGCCACATCGATTCCCATGTCGGCCCGCTTCGTCAGTTGGGCCGGTCGCCACGGAGACGCGGTCACGCGGGAGGCCGCGGAGGTACGGCCGTCGCTCGTCATTCACGACACCTTTGCCGTCATCGGCAGGGTCGTGGCGCACCACCTCTGCCTGCCGCGCGTGAACGTGTGCGCCGGCCACAACCTCCGGCTCCAACCGACGGTCGAGGCTCTGCGCCGCGACGTTCGGGTCCGGCTTGCGGACGCCTGCTGGCGCGGTGCCCGCCTGCTGGCGGACCGGCATGGGATGCCGGACGCCTCGCCCTTCTGCTACATCTCCGGCGGAAACGCGGAACTCAACATCTACTGCGAGCCTCCGGAGTTCCTCAGGCCCGACGAACGGGCGCCCTTCGAGCCGATCGCATTCTTCGGTTCCCTGTGGCCGGAGGATCCCGACGCCTTGGCGGGCTCCACGGCGCTCTTTGGCGAGGGCCCGGGACCACCGCTGCGGCTCTACGCCTCGTTTGGGACCGTCATCTGGCGGTACTTCGAGGCGGAGGCGCTGAACGTCCTCAGGTCCGTGGCCGAGGCCTTCGCCGCGCGCCGGGACGGCGCGGTCGTCGTGAGTCTGGGCGGCGTGGACTGCCCGCGGGCCGGACTGGCCGGTCCGAACGTTCGAGTTGAAACCTACGTCGACCAGGGTCAGGTGCTGCGCGGCGCCACCATCTGCCTCACCCACCACGGGCTCAATTCCACCCACGAGGCGATCCTCCACGGCGTTCCGATGGTCTCGTACCCGTTCTTCTGGGACCAACCCGCACTCGCGGCGCGGTGCCAGGAACTCGGGCTCGCCCACCCGTTGACCTCCCGCCTGCGCGGAGAGGTGGGCCCCGCTGACGTCGAGGAGGCCGTCGGGCGGGTCGCGGAAACACCCGGGGAGATGCACGCTCGGCTTGCCGACGCCCGGCGTTGGGAGCTGGAGACCATCCGTCGTCGCCCTGAGGTCATCGCCCGCGTGCTCAGTCTCATCCGCTGACGAGGGTGTGCGCACGGTAGGCGGATTCTGTGCCCAGATTCGCCTTGTCTGCCGCTCAACGAGGGCCGGCTCGCCGGACGGGGGGCGGCCGCCTGAGGCCGCGGTGATGAACCGCGGCGCGGAAGGGCAGGGACGTGGCCCACCAGAGGAGCCAGGCGCTGAGCGACGTGTCGTAGGTGCGGGCGGCCCACCACCGGTTTCCGATCCCCAGGTGCGTCGGGGCGAAATGGCCTGGTACAGCGGTCGGCCTGGCTGGGACAAGCCGGTAGGCATGACGCGCGAGCGCCGCGCTCAGACGGGGGGCGAGGTCGCGCGCGTCGGCGAGGTCGAGGCACAGCGTGAGGACGTTCACCAGCGGCCCCCACGTTCCGTCGCCATGTCCACGGCCGAGCAGGGTGTTCCAGTCGACGCGGGCGTCGCTGGAGGCGAGGATCTGAACCAGGTCGATGATGTTCTTCGCCTTGGGCCGTCCGCGCTCGATGTCGCGCAGCAAGGACAGGGCGTGGAAGACGACCTCGATCTCGGCGGAGAGCACACCGAAGCGGCGCCCGCCAACGGGGTACGTCTCC
Organism: uncultured Acidobacteriota bacterium; assembly: GCA_963701315.1. Taxonomy (GTDB): domain Bacteria; phylum Acidobacteriota; class Vicinamibacteria; order Vicinamibacterales; family Fen-181; genus FEN-299. The sequence goes on from OY969603.1 coordinate 1,410,244, forward strand.
CGGGCCGGGAACAGGGCGCCCTCGTCGACGTGGACCGAAGGATGGCGGCTGAGGCACCAGTGGAGATCGATGTTCGCGTCGTGGGCCGCGAAGTCGAAGCCGTGGACGAACAGACTCGTGAGGCGCTCGCCACCAATCAGGCGCGACTGCCGGAGGTAGCCGGCGGCCTCCACCAGGCGGCACGCGCGCGCCCGGCTCGCGGTCGGCACGAGGAGGTCGAGGTCGATGTACTCCCGTCCGCGTGGATCGCCGTAGAAACGGGTCGCCACGTAGGGCCCCTTGAGCAGGAGAAACGCCTGGCCGGCGGCGTCAAAACGGTCAGCGAGCCGACCGAGGGCTTCCGCGAGCCGTGCCGAGCGTAACGCCTGCAGGCGGTTCCGCGACTCCAGCGCGTCGCGTTGCACCGAGGGGACCTCGAAACCCGGCGGCAGGCTCGGTAGCGCCCGCAGGAGCAAGACGGCCAGTCCCTCGGCGAGAGCCGCGTCGGCCAGCCGGTCGGGCGTGCATCGCCCTGCGGCGAGGCAGCGCGCCACGCCAGGCAGGTCCTTCCGGGCGAGCCGGACGACGAGCCGGATTTCGTCAATGGTCATCAGGTCCAGGGGACACCGAAGCTGTGGCGGCCACCGCAGTAGGCCGCCGGTTTCCGACGACACGGCCGGTCGCTCGGCCTACTTCGACGGGCTGCTCCGCAGCGACGTCCCGACGCGCTCGACCTCGGCGAAGACCCGGAGCAGGTTCTCCCCGAGAATCTTGCGAACGTCCTGCGCAGAGTATCCCCGCGCCAGAAGGGCGTCGGTGAGTTTCGGCAGCTTCGAAACGTCTTCCAGACCCTGCGGCATCCAGGCACCGTCGAAGTCCGATCCAAGCCCCACGTGATCGATGCCTGCCACCTTCACCGCGTGGTCGATGTGATCGACGATGGCCGTCCAGGGCACCTCGGGCAGCTTGCCCTGGGCGCGGAGGCGCGGCAGGATGCGCTCCCATTCAATCTGCCCGCACGCTTCGTCGGCGCCACACTTCTTGTCCACCTGGCTGTCCAGCTCGGAGAACTCGCCGCCGAGCGCCTTCTCCGCGTCGAGGAACTGCTGGCTGATGAACTCGAGATGGTAGTTGATCTGGATCACGCCGCCATTGGCGGCGAGGCGCCGCGCCATGTCGTCCGTCATGTTCCGCGGGTGCGAGGTGAGCGCCCGCATCGAGGAGTGCGAGGCGATCACCGGTGCGCGCGTGACTTTCAGCACGTCGTCGAAGGTCTGGTCGGACACGTGGGAGATGTCGACCATGACGCCCTGGCGGTTCAGTTCCGCGACGACCTGGCGACCGAAGTCCGTGAGCCCCCCGTGAGCGGGCGCCTCACCCGACGAGTCGGCCCACGCCGTGTTGACACTGTGCGTCAGTGTCAGGTACCGCATCCCGAGGCTGGCCAGGATCCGGACGACGCCGAGGTCGTTGGCGATCATGTGGCCGCCCTCGACGCCCAGAAGGACCGCAATACGGCCGGCCGCGTGGGCGCGCCGGATCTCATCGACTGTGGTGGCGAAGGTCAGGTCCTGGGGATGGGCGGCCACGGTCCGGCGCACGGCGTCGATCTGTACGAGCGCCTGCTTGAGCGCCTCGCCCTCGGGCATCGTTCCGGGCGTCCAGATCGAGAAGAACTCGGCCCCGAGCCCGCCCTCGCGGGCGCGCGGAATGTCGAGCTGGCAGTCGGTGTGCCGCTCGCCCAGGTCGAAGCCAGGACGCAGGAGGAACGCGGTGGTGTCGGCGTGCGTGTCGACGACCAGGGCGCTGCGTTGGAGCGCCAGCGCCGCCGCGGAGATTCCGGGTTCCGGCGACCGTTGTGGCACTGACGCCAAGCTCATCGTCGCCGCGACAGCGACCATGGCCATGAACCCTGGGAACGCGAATCCGGCAGAGCGGCGGCCGACCATGCAAAACCCTCCCTCGCCAGCGGTTGAGCGCTTCGACCAGCCGGGTGGTCGGACGTGGCCGGAGTCCTCTCCGCCGCGCCGCGATTCCCCGCAGGGCGCCCGGGGCTCTCGTCCGTGCCACCGGGCGGGACAGTGATTCTGGCACACCGCGTGCGGCGGCGCACGCTTCTCAGCCAGGGTATCTCACGCGGGCCCCGGCGTCGCCCGGTTGAGGCCCCGGAAGTCCGTCGAGTTCAGCGCGTGCGACGCGCCGGGGACGCGAGGGGCGGCGCGAGCAGGTCCAAAGCGGCCGGTCGATCGGCCAAGCCGCACGACGCGACTTTACTTGTCGTCGCGAGCGGCATAGCATGCGGCGGGATCCACGTGGAAGTGGCGGCGGTCACTCCGGCTCGGGGTGCCGTCCGGGCGGTGCGATCTCGAACCTCAACCCTGCGAGGGAGGGCATCATGGCGGCGACTCGAACGCTGCGAGGCTTGGCGGTGGCGCTGGCCGGCGCGGCAGTGTTTCTGTCGGTCGGTTCGGCTCAGCAGGCTGCGCGCCCGGCCTCAGAGGCCTACGGGCAGCTCCACTGGCGGTTCATCGGTCCCGAGGGAAACCGCTTCTCGGCCGTGGCCGGGATTCCGGGGGACCCTACGACTTACTACGTCGGGGCAGCCTCTGGTGGCATCTACAAGACGACCGACGCGGGCATTCACTGGCAGCCGATCTTCGACGGTCAGCCGGTCGCGTCGATCGGATCGCTGGCTGTGGCGGCCTCTGATCCGAACGTGATCTGGGCCGGCACCGGCGAGGGGCACATTCGCAGCCACGTGTCGATCGGACAGGGGATTTACAAGTCCACCGATGCCGGCAAGACGTGGACGCTGATGGGCCTCGAGCAGACGGGGCGGATCGGGCGGGTCGCCATCGATCCGACGAACCCCGATGTCGTGCTGGCCTGCGCCCTGGGCCACGCGTACGGCCCTCAGCCGGACCGCGGGGTATTCCGGACGACGGACGGCGGCAAGACCTGGACAAAGACGCTCTTCGTGGACGAGAACACCGGCTGTTCGGATATGGCGATGGACCTGCACAACCCCCGTGTGGTGTTTGCCGGGATGTGGCAGTTCGAGATTCACACCTGGGGCCGCACGAGCGGCGGCCCGAGCAGTGGACTGTTCGTGTCCCGCGACGGCGGTGCGACGTGGCGGAAGCTGACCGGCCACGGCCTGCCCACCCGGCCGGTCGGCAAGGTCTCGATGGCGATTTCCTATTCCAACCCGGCCCGCATCTACGCCCTCATCGAGACCGGTGACGGCAACCCCTGGGACGGGAAGGAGACTGACGCCGGGGAGGTCTTCCGGAGCGACGACGGCGGGGAGATGTGGAAGGTGGTCAGCTACGACCACCTGGCGATGGGCCGCGCGCACTACTACACGCGGATGGCGGTGGCCCCCGACAACGAGGACGAGACGTACTATCTGACCGCGGCGTTCTCCAAGTCGATCGATGGCGGGCAGACTCTGGCCGCCACCCAGCGCAACGAGGCGCCCGGGGGCGATCACCATGACATCTGGATCGATCCCACCAACGCCAACCGGATGATCGTCGGGCACGACCAGGGGCTGTCAATCTCCATCAACCGGGGCCGTACCTGGCTCCGCCAGCGCCTGACCAATGCGCAGATGTACCACGTCACCACCGACACGCAGATTCCCTACAACGTACTGGGCAACAAGCAGGACGAACCGTCGTACCGCGGGCCGAGCAACAGCCGGCTGATGGGGTATGGTGGCGAGGGAGGCGGCATCCCGCGCGCGATGTGGCACTCGGTCGGAGGCGGCGAGAGCGGCTGGGCGACCCCCGATCCGACCGATCCGAACATCATCTGGTCGACCGCATCGGGCTCGGGCATGGTGGGCGGCATCGTCGTTCGCTTCGAGGAGAACCGGCGGCAGGCGCGGAACGTCGAGGTGTGGCCGGATCAGTCGAACGGCCCCGCCGAGGGCGTGAAGTACCGGTTCGTCTGGGATGCGCCGTTCCTGATTTCCCCGCACGACCACAACACGGTATACGTCGGCAGCCAGTACGTCCACCGGTCGACCGACGGCGGACAGACCTGGCAGCTGATCAGCCCGGACCTGACGCTCAACGACCGCAGCCGCATGAAGAGTTCGGGCGGCCTGACGCCGGACAACATCGGCGTGGAGTACGCGGGCGTCGTCTACGGCCTGGCGGAGTCGCCGAAAGAGCGCGGTCTCCTCTGGGCGGGAACCAACGACGGGCTCGTCCAGCTCACGCGCGATGGCGGGAAGACCTGGACGAACGTGACGAAGAACCTGCCGAACCTGCCTCCGTGGGGATCGGTGCGGAGCATCGTGGCCTCGCGCTACGACGCCGGGACCGCCTACCTCACGGTCGACTTCCACCAGGTGAACAGCCGGGACCCGTTCGTCTACAAGACGACGGACTACGGGAAGACGTTCCGCGCCATCAGCAACGGGATTCCGAGAAGCATGCTGAGCTACGCGCACGTCATCTGCGAGGACCCGGTGCGACGCGGCCTCCTGTACCTGGGCACGGAGAACGCCATCTATGTGTCGTTCGACGACGGCGAGAACTGGCAGCCACTGCAGAACAACCTCCCCCACGTGCCGGTCTACGGCATCGTCGTGCAGGAGCACTTCAACGACCTGGTGATCGCCACCTACGGCCGCGGCTTCTGGATCATGGACGACGTGACGCCCCTCCAGCAGCTGACGCCGCAGGTACTCGCTGCCGACTTCCATCTCTTCCCGCCGAAACCGGCCTATCGGTTCCGTCCCATCGCTGCGCCGTCGACGCCCTACGACGACCCGACGGTCGGGGAGAACCCTCCGTACGGCGCTTCGATCAACTACTTCCTGAAGAGCGCGGCCTCCTCGCCCGTGAAGGTGACGATTCTGGACCAGAAAGGCGAGGTCGTGCGCACCCTCGACGGCCCAGCCCACGCGGGTCTGAACCGCATGCACTGGGATCTTCGCTACCACGGCACCGACGAGATTCGCCTGCGCACCAGCCCGCCAGAGCCCGCGCCGCAGCTGCGTCTGAACCAGGACGGCTGGCGTGCCGCCCCGTTCGGCGGGCAGATGAGCATCCTCGCCCCGCCCGGCGCCTACACGGTGCGGGTGTCGGCTGGTGGCAAGGACGTGACCGCGTCGCTGACGGTCCTCAAGGACCCGAACACGGGGGGTACCGACGCCGAGATCGCCGAGCAGACCCGGATGCTGTTCGAACTGCGGCATGACCTCAATGTCGCGGTCGGCGTGGTCAACCAGATCGAGTCGGTTCGCAGCCAGGTCGAGCACCTGAAGCTGCTGGTGAACGACGGGACGCTCAAGAAGGCGGGTGAGGAGCTCGATCAGAAATTGCGCGATCTGGAGGGGAACCTCATCGACCTGCGCCTCACCGGCTCACAGGACAGCACCCGCTATGCGGCCCGGCTGATCTCGCGGATCACGTATCTGGCGCAGGGGCTTTCGAGCGCCGACTTCAAGCCTACGAGCCAGCAGGCGGAGGTCCAGAAGCTGCTGGCTGAGCACGTTCGCGAGTACGCGGGCCAGCTGGACGCCCTGCTGGCAACGGACCTCGCCTCGTTCAACGACATGCTCCGCAAGCGGAATGTGCCGAACGTGATCGCGGGGGAGCGGGCGAAGGGGACGCAGTAGGCCAGAGATTGGGCCGCCGGCCGGGTCAAGGGTGACCTGACCGGCGGCCCGGCGGGCCCGGCCGGCGCGCGCTTGAGGGCGCCAGCCGCCGGGAAGGCTGCATGCCCGCGGCCGCGCCACCAGGCTCTGGCGTTTGGCGTCGCCCCTGCCGCAACATCCGCGCGTCTTTTCTCGGGCAAACTCCCACCGCCAAGCCTGTGTATGCTGTAGGTGACGGCCTCACCGGCAGCCGGTCCGGAGAAGCGCTGCTTCGTCGGGCCGACAATCGGCATCGACGATCACCTCGCGCCGGACGGCCGCGTCATGGAGGTCCTGAGCGAACACCTGTGCCAGGGCTGGCTGGAAGGCTACCTGCTGACGGGTCGCCACGGCCTGTTCGCGTCCTACGAGGCCTTCACGATGATCACCGCCTCGATGGTCGTGCAGCATGCGAAGTGGCTGGCCGAGAGCGCGAAGCTGCCGTGGCGCGCGCCCGTGGCGTCGTTGAACCTGCTGCTCACCTCGACGTGCTGGCGCAACGACCACAACGGCTTCAGCCATCAGGGACCCGGGCTGACCGATGTGGTGCTGTCGAAGCGCGGGACCGTCTCGCGGATCTACCTGCCGCCCGACGCCAACTGCCTGCTCGCGGTCGCTGACCACTGCTTCCGCAGCCGGAACTACGTGAACCTGATCGTGATCGACAAGCAACCGCAGCTCCAGTGGCTCGATCTGGCGGCTGCCAGAGAGCACTGCGCGCGGGGGGCATCGGTGTGGCAGTGGGCGAGTCACGAGTCGGAGGGGGCCCCCGATGTGGTGCTGGCCTCCGCCGGCGACGTAGCCACCCAGGAGACGACGGCCGCCGCCTGGTGGCTCCGGCACCACGCACCGGAGCTGAGGGTGCGCGTGGTGAACGTCGTCGATCTCATGACCCTCTTCCCGCCCGACGTGCACCCCCACGGCATGCCGCGCGAGCGGTTCGTCGAGCTGTTCACCGACGACCGGCCGGTGATCTTCGCGTTCCACGGGTACCAGCGCGCGATCCACGAAATCGTGCACGGCCGCCCGAACCCGGGACGCTTCCACGTTCGGGGCTTCAACGAGCAGGGGACGACGACGACGCCGTTCGACATGGTGGCGCTCAATGGCATGAGCCGCTATCACCTGTGCATCCAGGCCCTGCGTCGCACGACGCGTCTGGGAGACCGGGCGGCGGCGTACGCGCGGGAGCGATTCGAGGACCCGCCCGACATCCGTGACTGGGTGTGGAGCGCGTGATCGAGGCGGCCCCACGGGGCCCGCTCAGTACCGCTCGGACCGCATGGCCATCAGGAAGATGAGAGCCTGGCGCGTGTCTCGGATCAGGTGACACGTCAAACCGATCGGGTTCACGCGCCAGAACTGCAGGCGGAGGGTCGAGTTCCAGGTCCGCTGCCAGGTACCTCGCGGAGGTGTTCGTGTGCCTTGAGCCGCTGGGTCGAGAACACGTTGAGCCGCGAGACGAGGCGCTCGCCCCACCACCGACGGCGCACCGGCGGCAGGCGCCGTAGCCGCAGGTCCGAGAGGGCCGCCTGGACCATAACCCTGCCGGCACTCAGGCTGCGCCCGGCGGAGGCGAACGACGTGCCCATCGCGTGACCGAAGTCGCCGGCCCGTTCGCCGACGGTGGCCCGGAGGGACGACGCGCGGTGAGTGAAGGCGTCCGCGCCGCTGCCGAGGGAACGGCGCATGGCCTCCAGGCGCGCGACGAGCGGCCCGCGCTCGATCACGGCCGAGTACTCCACGGACTCCCGCACGGCGAGGAGGCGGTCGGCCATCACCGTGTGCACCCGGGCCCAGTTCAGCTTCACCTCCTGCATGGAGCGGGCGGCGATCTTGCGCAAGTCGCCGAGGAACTCGTAGTCCGAGTGCCGAATCCGCGTGAGCAGCCAGAGCTCCTGCATCTCGAGGTAGATCGCGGCGTAGTCGCGGAGCTGGCGGGCCGTTTCGCGGAGGCGCCGGCGCAGGAACGCCACGCGACCCTCGACCGGGAACCCGGGCCGCCTGGACCGCCGGTCCTTGAGCCGGAAGAACCCGGTCACCATCGGGTGTGCCTGCTCGCTCATCCCCGCGCGATACCAGATCAGGTTCTTCAGGACGGCCCAGTAGGTGTGCGGGTTCTGGCGCAGGAGCGACTGGCGCATCGGCTCGAACGCATAGAAGGTGGTCCACGCGTCACGGTAGGCGCGCAGCCACTCCTCGCGGCTCATCCTGGGGTGCGCCATGGTGACGTGGGCCGCGTCGTACTGGTTGTAGTCGGGGTCCAGCTCCACGCCCGCCCGGCGGGCGGCGGCGTGATCCTGCGAGCCGGGCAGGGCGGTCATGATGAAGAACGACGCCTGGTCGACGAGCAGGTCGTCCCTGAGCGACCGGACGTCCTCCATCACGCGCTCGTAGGTGTCGTTGGGGAAGCCGATGATATAGCCCACGTGGCAGACCACGCCGACCTCATGCCAACTGGCGATCATCTCGCGGTAGTTGGCGGCCTTGTTCTGGCGCTTGCCACCCGCCTCCAGGTTGTCGTCGCGCACCGTCTCGAGGCCGATGAACACCTGGACGCAGCCGGCCCGCGCGGCCTTCTCCACGAACCCCTTGACGCGCGGCGCGAGGACATCGACCTGCATCATGAAGCTCACCGCGATGCCGTGCTCCTCGCGCAGCGCGATCAACCCGTCGAAGATGGCCTCCCACTCCGGGTTGCGGGTGAAGTTGTCGTCGGTGAAGAAGTAGTGGCGGACCCCCGCGCGGCCGTTCTTGAGAGCGTAGTTCTGCCGGATCTGCGCGAGGACCTGCGCGGCGCTGCGGCACCGCATCCTCCGCCCTTGCACGTTGATGATCGTGCAGAAGGAGCAGCTGAACGGGCAACCGCGCCCGGCATCGATGGTGCCGCTCCGCTGCAGGACGAACTTGCGCTGGGTCTTGAGGGATGCCTGCGGGATCGGCTTGTCGCGCAGGTCGGGCGGCGCATCGAGCAGGTCGTAGACGGGTTGGAGGCGGCCTTCCGCAGCATCCTGCAGAATGGCGCCCCACGCGTCCTCGACTTCCCCGAGCACGAGGGTCGCGCCCGCGTCCAGCATGGCCTGGCACTCCGGAGGCATGGCCTCGGCCATGGCGATGGCTCCGCTGACGTGAAAGCCCCCGACCATCACGGCACAGCCGTGGGCGAGGAACTCCCGGGCCAGGTCCTGGGCTCGCGGGAACTGGTTGGTCTGGACGCCGACCAGGCCTACGACCACCCGGGAGTTCGGACGGCGGAACCGGCGGGCCAGGGCGGCCGGGTCGACGCGGCTCACGATCTCGTCGATCACCTCGACATGCACGTCGACATCGCCCAGCCTGCCCTGCCGTACCACGTCCGCGGTCAGGCTGTTCAGACAGCTCAAGGTGTTGCTCGGCAGCGTGCCGCGGAAGTGCCGGATCACATAGCCGTCATCGTCGTATTTCGACGGTCGCACGAGAATGACGACCAGCCGTCTGCGCGCGCCTTCTCCACGCGTGGGCCGCGAGGCAGGCTCATCGACTCGTGACAGGACGCTGGCAACCCCGGGCATCAGGCACACCTCCCGACGGCAGACGAGCGAACAGACAGCACGCACGTGGACCACCGCGGCGGGAATGTCTGCGTGTCCTCCCACGGTACGACACGCGGCGCGGGTGGTCAAGCGAATCCCTCGGCCGTGGAACAGCCGGAATCGGGACCGGCGCCGTACACTTCCCGTCGCCCACGAGCAGGCCGCGTCCACCGCCCGTAGAGCTTGCCGAAGAACGACCCATCCGGTTGGGTTCGGGCAGCGCCAGGCGCACCAGAACGGGCGGCGTGCCTCGATGGAGTGGGGAGCGGGCAGGGCGGATCAGGATACGCGGGCGTTCCGCCCGGCGTTGAAGCGGTAGCCGACCCGTTTGACGGTCTCGATCTGCTTGCCGGCCGGACCGAGTTTCATTCTGAGGCGGCGGACGTGGACATCGACGGTGCGGGTGATGAGGCCTTTCGTGTGCTCGAACCTCCACACTGCCGCGAGCAATTCGTCTCGGCGGAACACGCGTCCCGGCGCCGTGGCAAGGTGTGCGAGCAGGTCGAACTCTCGGGCGCGCAGTGGCACGTCGCGCCCGCCGATCTTGACGCGCCTGGCCTGGAGGTCGATCGACAGGCCAGACCGTTGGACCCGCGCCGCGGGAGGCGGCGCCGGGGGCGTCGCCCCGCGGCGAAGCGACGTCCGTCGCAGGACGGCCTGGACCCGTGCGTGCAGTTCCTTGAGACTGAACGGCTTGGTGACGTAGTCGTCGGCCCCTGTCTCGAGGCCGGCGACCAGGTCGGCCTCCAGGCCCCTGCCGGTCACCATGATGACGGGTACGTCGCCGACGATTGGGTCGGAACGCAGACGCCGGCAGGCCTCGAGCCCATCGACATCGGGCAGCCCCCAGTCGAGAAGCACGACATCCGGACGCCTCTCATGGAGGAAGGCAAACCCTTCCGCCCAGGTCGCGGCGTGGTGTACGTCGTAGCCCGCCGCGGTGAGTGCCCGTGTGACCAGGCGGGCCAGCGCCAGGTCGTCGTCGACGTGGAGAACGGTGGCCACACTTCCTCCGCCTCCAGGTGTCGTCCCTGGACCTGCACATGATACGAAGGCGGGGTCCCGCCTGCAACGGACCAGGTGTGGCCCGCCCATGGACGAGCCAGAGTTAACAGTCAGTTAACAACTAATTCTGACCATTTGTCGATTACCACTGCGAGGAGCCCACGGGTTGCCGCCGTGGCGTCGTGCCGCTCACCGCGGGAAATCGGGCCTGAGGCGCGCCCGACCCGCTGGACGACCGCCGGCTTCCGTGGCCACACATCATGAGAACGCTGATTAACCTGAAGACGCGGACAAAGGTGCTGGGCGGGTTCGCCGTCGCCGTGGCGATCCTCGGAGTGATGGGCTACGTCGGCTGGGGGGGACTCGGTCGCGCGAGGGCGAACGAAGCCGAGATCTACGCCGACTCGGCGGAGGTGGGGGCCCTAGACGGCATCAATGCCCAGATGTTCAAGTACCGGGGGGACGTCTACCGCTTCATCCTCCTGACGGGCGACCGCGCTGCCATCGAGCAGGAACTCGCGGACGATGTCGCGAAGATGGCGCAGTCCATCCAGGCGATTGCGGCGACGGCCAAGACGGACCGGGAACGGGCAGCCATCGAGCGGATCCGGACGGCCTGGACGACCTACAAGGCCGTGGTTGATGAAGACGTGTTCGGCAACGTCCTGAAGGCGAAGATGGCGCCCGCCTTGGCCTCGATGGCGAAGGGAGGTCGGGTCGCGACGCTTCGCGCCGAGCTGGCGACCGCCGTCAGCACGCTGGTGGACGAGCAGACGAAGCAGGCCGCGGCACTCGACCGCGCGATCGACACCGAGTCGGCCCGCACCACGACCCTGTTCGTCGTGATGGTGGTCCTCGGCTGTGCGCTCGCCCTCGCGCTGGGCCTCTTCATCAGCTGGACGATGACCAAACCGCTTGGCCAGGTGGTGCGCATGCTGGACGAGATGAGTCTCGGCCACCTCGGGACCCGGCTGTGCCTCAACCGCACCGACGAAATCGGGCTGATGGCGCGGGCGATGGACGGCTTTGCCGACGACCTGCAGACGCGCGTCGTGGGCACGATGCAGAAGATCGCCGCCGGCGACCTGCAGGTCGACGTGGCAGCCAAGGACGCGACCGACGAGATCGGTCCGGCGCTTGCCACCACGGTGGCGTCGCTTCGGGGCCTGATCGCAGAGATGCGCCTCCTCAGCGAGGCGGCCATCGGCGGGAAGCTGGCGACGCGCGGGAACGCAGACAAGTTCTCGGGCGCCTACCGCGAGATCGTGGCTGGCGTCAACGGGACGCTGGACGCGGTGATCGGCCCCCTGAACCTCGCGGCCGAATACGTGGAGCGCATTTCGAAGGGAGACCTGCCGCCCGCGATCACCGAGCAGTACCGAGGCGACTTCAACGAGATCAAGGCGAATCTCAACCTCTGCCTCCAGACCCTCTCCGCCCTGGTCGCCGAGATGGGGCGTGTGTCTGCCGCGCACGACGCGGGCGAGACTGACGCGCGCTTCGAGGCCGATCAATTCCAGGGCGCCTACAAGACCATGGCGGCCGGCATCAACACCATGGTGGCCGGACACATCGCGGTCAACCAGAAGGCGATGGCCTGCGTGGCCGAATTCGGGCGTGGCAACTTCGAGGCTGCCCTGGAACGGTTCCCCGGCAAGAAGGCGTTCATCAACGAAACGGTGGAGCAGGTGCGAACCAACCTCAAGCTGTTGATCGCCGACACCGACCTGCTGGTTTCGGCGGCAGTCGAGGGGCGGCTCGCGACCCGTGCCGACGCGGGGAGACACCAGGGCGACTTCCGGCGGATTGTCGAGGGGATCAACCACACGCTCGACGCGGTCATTGGACCGCTGAACGTGGCCGCCGAGTACGTGGACCGGATCAGCAAAGGCGACATTCCGCCCAAGGTCGTGGACCGCTACCGCGGGGACTTCGACGAGATCAAGGTGAACCTCAACCACTGCATCGAGGGTCTGGGCGGGCTGGTCGAGGCCAACTCCGTCCTCCAGCGGATGGCCGTCAACGACTTGACGGTCGGCGTCGAGGGGCAGTACCAGGGGGTGTTCGCCGAGGTCGCTCAGGCGGTGAACGACGTCCGATCGCGGGTGTCCCACGTGCAGGACACGGCCGTCAAGATCAGCGAGGGCGACCTCTCGGATCTCGAGGCCTACCGGAAGATCGGCAACGGCATCGGACGCCGGTCGGACAACGACCGGCTCGTCCCGGCCATGATCCGTATGATGGAATCGGTGGCCGGACTCGTGAGCGACACGAGCCAGCTCTCCCAGGCCGCCGTGGAGGGGCGCCTGGCCGCGCGGGCCGACGCGTCGCGGCACCGGGGCGACTTCCGCAAAGTCGTGGAGGGCGTCAACGCGACGCTCGACGCGGTGATCGGTCCGTTGAACGTCGCGGCCGAGTACGTCGACCGGATCAGCAAGGGCGACATCCCGCCCAAGATCACGGACAACTACAAGGGCGATTTCAACGAGATCAAGAACAACCTCAACGTGTGCATCGACGCCGTCCAGGCGCTGGTCACCGACACGCAAGCATTGGCCCAAGCCGCCGTGGCCGGGCAGCTGAAGAACCGCGCCGACGCGGCGCGGCACCAGGGCGATTTCCGCAGCATCGTCGACGGCGTCAATCGCACGCTGGACGCGGTGACCGGCCCGGTCCGGGAGGCGGCCGCGGTCCTCGAGAAGGTCGCGCGACAGGATCTGCGCGCTCAGGTGCAGGGTGAGTACGTGGGTGACCACGCGGCGATGAAGACGTCGATCAACACGATGGTGACCGACCTGCGCGGGTCGATGGGCCAGATCACCGAGACCGCGCAGACGCTCGGCGTGTCGTCGGAGGAACTGTCGGCGATCAGCCAGCAGATGGCCACCAACGCCGAGGAGACGGCGGCCCAGACGAGCGTCGTCTCGGCCGCGTCCGAGCAGGTGTCGAGGAACCTGACCGTCGTGGCGACCAGTTCCGAGGAGATGCTCGCATCGATCCGCGAGATCGCCAAGAGTGCGAACGAAGCCGCGAAGATGGCGAAGGAAGCCGTGAACGTCGCCGACGTCACCAACCAGACCGTCCAGCGGCTGGGCGACGCCTCGACCGAAATCGGCAACGTCGTCAAGGTGATTACGTCGATTGCCGAGCAGACGAACCTGCTGGCGCTCAACGCGACGATCGAGGCCGCCCGGGCGGGCGAGGCGGGTAAGGGCTTTGCCGTCGTGGCCAATGAGGTCAAGGAGCTGGCCAAGGAGACCGCTCAGGCCACCGAGGACATCAGCCGGAAGATCGAGACCGTCCAGGGCCAGACGAAGGAGTCGGTCGAGGCCATCGGCCGGATCGTGGGAATGATCCGGCAGATCGACGACGTGTCGAACACCATCGCGTCGGCGGTCGAGGAGCAGACGGCGACCACCAACGAAATCGGGCGGAACATCACGGAGGCCGCGCGCGGTGCCGACGACATCGCCCGCAACGTCTCGAGCGTATCCGAGGCGGCGCAGTCCACGTCGAAGGGGGCGAGCGACACCCAGTCGGCCGCTCGAGGGTTGACCGACATGGCGTCGAAGCTCCAGGCGCTGGTCGGCTCGTTCCAGCTCTAGCGTTCAGACTCGCCGGCGGGAGCCCTGCCGGCGCCCCCTGCCGGCACGGCCCCCGGCCACCTCCGGGGGGCGTGCCGGTCGTCGCCTGGCGCGCCGGGACCCGACGCCTCCCGCCGGGGCCTCCCGTCGAGCGCCCGACGAACCTCCCGCAACAGTTGCGGGGTCGTGAACGGCGTGGCGAACAACGCCACGCCGTGCTCGTGGGCGCGCGACACCCGCCGCGCGCCGAGCAGGCGCGCCGCCAGGTCCCCGCCGCTCAGGGCCGGATCACGACATCGGAGACCAGCAGCTGAATCGGTCCCGGCCGGCTGTCGGCGACGGCGGTCGCCTGGCGTCCGTCAGCCGCCTCGAGCACGACGTAGGTGTGGCGGCGCAGGATGGCCGCCATCAGCTTCCGGAGCGGGGCGTCGTCTCCGGCCAACAGGATCGTCTCGCCCGCCCAGGTCGCCCCGCTCCCGTGCCTGTGGCGCCTCAGCCCCGGGACACGCCGCGACTGAGAAGACCGCGCGGCGCCCCGGCTCGCTCGCTACGCTGATCACCCCGCCGCTCTGGCGCACGATGCCGTAGCTCGAAGACCCGCGCCCTCGTCGGCGCGTCTATCCCGACGCCTGTGTCCCGCACCTTCAGAAGGACGTAGTCGGCTGGCGGTAAGCCGTGGATGTGGTTCACCAGGGCCCGGTATCGGCCCTCAGCGGCGTGTGAGGCCGCTTCCGCGCGCTTGCGGTCCGTGACGTCGATGGCCACTGCGTGCAATCCCGTGCACCGTCCTGTTGCCTCCCGAGCCGGGACGTACCAGCTGTCGACCCCATGCCCGTGCCACTCGTGTTCGACGTGACGCGTCTCGCCCTGCAAGACGCGTTCGAAGGGCGCCACGACGCGTCGGGGCGGTTGTCGACGAGTTCGAAGAGAGACTGCCCGACCGGCGGGATGCCGCCTAGCGCGAGCTGCGTGCAGGATCGGCCCTCCCAGCGGGTGATGATGCCGTGGCGGGTCTCCGAGCAGACGAGAACCGGCACCGTGTCGAGAAGGGTCTGGAGGCTCGCTTGGCGGCCGAGCGGCGCGTTTTCTGTCTGGCCGGACCCGCCAGGGGGGCCGCCTTCGCCGAAGGCGGATCGGGGGTCGGTCGCCTGGAGGTTTCCCCGCAGGGAAGGGTGAACGGGCCCAGTCGCGTGGAGCGCCTGAGAGCCTTCAGCCCTGTCGGGCGCGGGCCGAGACACGGGGCCGCAGCCGTCAACGCGGCGAGGTCGGGGGGCGTGTCACAGCGCCGGCAGCGACGAGGCTTGGAAGCCTCCGCCCAGCGCCTTGACCAGGAAGACGGTGGCCGTCAGGCGACGCGCGAGCACGTCGAGAACGGCCCGGCGATTCGCGAGGACGTTGTTCTGGGCCGTGACGACCTCGAGATAGGTCGCGACGCCGCCCTTGTAGCGATTGGTAGAGAGCGAGAGCGAGCGTTCCGAGGCGGCGAGGGCCGCCTGTTGAACGTTCGCCTCCTCGGCAAGGACGCGAAGGGCGACGAGGGCATCCTCGACGTCCCGGAAGGCCGTGAGCGACGTGTCGCGGTAGACGGCGACCGCCTGCTCGTACGCCGCCTTCGCCTGGTCGGAGACCGCCCGTCGGCGGCCCGCGTCGAACAGCGTCAAGGCAGCCGCGGGCGCCGCGGCCCAGAATCCGCTCAGGCTCCGCAAGAGGTCGGCCAGCGCGGCGCTTTCGAATCCGGCCGACCCGGTCAACGTCAGCGCCGGGAAGAACGCCGCAGCCGCAACGCCAATCTGGGCGTTCGCGGCCGCCATGCGCCGCTCGGCGGCGGCCACGTCCGAACGACGTTCGAGCAACTGCGAGGGGAGACCGACCGGGATGGCCGGGGTTTCCCCGGCCAGCGGGGAGGCCGGGAGGCTGAGGTTGGCTGCCGGTTCACCGACCAGGACCGCGATCGCGTGTTCGACCTGGGCGCGCCGCGCCCGGATGTCGATGGCCTGCGCCCTGGTCGCCTCGAGTTGCGTTTCGGCCTGGGCCACGTCCACCGGGGTCGCGACGCCGCCCCGGTACCGGTTCTGCGTGAGTTCGAGCGCCTTCTCGTAGGCCGCCACGCTCGAATCGAGGATCTCCCGCTCCGCGTCCAGGGCCCGCAGGGCGAGGTAGTCGACCGCGAGCTCCGCGTGCAGGCTCAGGCTGACGGTCTCGACATCCGCCGCGCTCGCCTGCGCCGCGGCCAGCTTGGCCGCCACGCCCGCGCGCAGGCGGCCCCAGACGTCGATCTCGTAGGCGGCGTCGAGGTGGAGCAGGTAGTCGTTGAAGTGGGTGGGGGACGAGGTGTTCCACAGCGGCTTGTTGTAGGAATCGTTGTAGTTCGTGACGGAGGCACCGCCGGACACCTGCGGCATCTCCGCCCCGCGCGAAAAGCGGAGGGCAGCCCGTGCCTGGTCGAACTGGGCCTGCGCGGCGCGCAGGGTGTTGTTGGACACCGTCACGCGCTCCTCGAGCGCGTTGAGCGTCGGGTCTTCGAACACCTCCCACCACTTCCCGCGGACGACCGTGTCGTTGGGCTGCGCCGGTTTCCAGCCCTGTCCCTCCTTGAACGCTGGGGGGGTGGGCATCTCGGGCCGGACGTACTTGGGGCCCTTCGCGCACGCGGCCACCGCCACGAGCGCCAGGAGCGTGAGCGCGCGCGTGTTCACCGAACCGATTCCTTTCCTGGCGTGGGACCGGACCCGGTGCCACCGGAGGAGGTCCCCTCGAAGATCCGCACGGTCTGCTTGTCCACCAGCGAGTCCGGGGGATTAACCACCACCAGCGCGTCGCGCGGGACCCCGGTGAGCACCTCGATTTCCGTGCCGAAGTCGCGCCCGATTGTGATCGGGACCATCTCCACCACGCCGTGGCGCACCAGCGCCACGCGCATGCCCTCGCCGCGGAAGATCAGCGTGTTGACGGGCAGCACGCACGTCGAGGTTGCCCGCGGGAGTTGAAGATGAACCTGAGCGTAGGCCCCGGGCAGCAGCTCTCCGCTCGCATTGTCCACATCGATCTCGGCCAGAAGGGTCCGAGAGATCGGCTCGATGGCCTCGGAGGTCCGCACCAACGATCCGGTGAAGCTTCTCCCCGGGAATTCGGCGAGCGTGAGTTTGGCCGGTAGGCCTTTTCGCGCCACCTGTGAGTAGGTCTCGGGCACGTTGACGAAGACGCGCAAGCGACCGATCGAGGCGACGTGGAACAGCTCGCGCGCGGGGCCGCCGGCCGACCCCGGGTCGATCAGTGCGCCGATATCGGTATTGCGGGCCGTGATGACGCCGTCGAATGGCGCGTAGATGCGCGTGAAGGCCTCGAGCTGTTCGAGGCGCTGGACGTTGTGGCGGGCCGAGTCCACGGCAGTCACGCGGGCCTCGAGCGCTCCGGCCGCGTTGTCGGCGTCTTGCTGCGTCACCGATTCGGTCTTCACCAAGTCGCGATACCGGTCGGCCGTGATCCGGGCCAGCCGCAGGTTCGCCTCCGCGGTCGCCAGATCGGCACGCGCCTGCTGCAGCTGCTGCTCGAGTTCGGGGGCGTCGATTTCGGCGAGCAGCTGTCCGGCCTTGACGCGAGCGCCCATGTCCACGAGGCGGCGGCGCAGGTAGCCGTTGGTGCGAGCGTAGATGGGCGCGTCAGTGTAGGCCTGCAGGCTGCCAGGCAGGACCACCTCCTCCTCGGGCGCGCCGACCTTCGGCCGGACCACCGCCACCGTCGCCGTGTTCAGCTGGTGGGTCTGCTCGGTGAGCTCGGTCAACGCTCGGGCTCGGCCGGCGACGCCCCACCACGCCAGACAACCGGCCGCCACGACCAGCCCGAGACCAAGCAGCAGCCCTCTGGATACCCGGCCGCTCGAGCCGTTACGCCTCTGGGCCCCTCCCATGAATGCTCTCCTCGATCCCCGCGACCCGTCTCGCCTGGTTCGCGGGCGACGCTGCTATCGACGGTCCGCCTGCGGTGCCCGCGACCCGTGCAGCAGGGCGAACACCGCGGGGACAAAGAACAACGTGGCCGTCGTGGCCACGGCCAGCCCACCCATAACCGCGCGGCCGAGCGGCGCATTCTGCTCGGCGCCTTCGCCGAGGGCCAGCGCCATCGGCAACATCCCGATGATCATCGCGGAGGCCGTCATCACGACGGGCCGGAACCGCGCGCTGCCCGCGTTCAAGGCGGCCGTCACCGCATCGCGCCCTGCCTCCACCTCGTCCTTGGCGAAGCTCACCACGAGGATGCTGTTCGCCGTCGCGACGCCGACGCACATGATGGCGCCCGTCAGCGCGGGCACGCTGATGGTCGTGTGCGACAGGAACAGGGTCCAGACGATGCCGGCCAGCGCAGCCGGCAACGCCGAGATGATGATGAAGGGATCGAGCCACGACTGGAAGTTCACCACGATCAGGAGGTACACGAGGACGATGGCCAGCACCAGGCCGGCCAGCAGGCCGGTGAACGATGTCCGCATCGTCTCGATCTGGCCGCGCACCACCAGCTCGGACCCGCGGGGGAGGTTGCGGCGGCTCGCCTCGAGAATCGGCGTGATATCACCCGCTACGGCGCCCAGGTCGCGCCCCTGCACGGAGCCGAACAGGTCAATGACCGGCTGCACGTTGTAGTGGGACACGACCGCCATGCCGGCGCCCCGCTTCAAGGCGGTCAGCCCCTGGAGCACCTGCGGACTCGCGCCGCTGGAACCCGTCACGGGGATGTTCCCGAGCGCCTGCAGCGAGTCGATCTGCATCTGGGGGGCCTGTGTCGCCACCGAGTAGCTGACGCCGCTCGTCGGATTGAGCCAGAAGGACGGCGTGGTCTGGAAGCTGCCGCTCAAAGAGATCAGCAAGTTGGTCGCCACGTCGCGCTGCGTGAACCCGGTTTCCGCCGCCAGGGTGCGGTCCGTGGTCAGCCGCAGCTGCGGCTGGTTGAAGACCTGGTGGACGCGGAAGTCGACCAGACCCGGCACCTGCGACAGGCGGTCGCGCAGAGCGGCCGCGAACCGTCGGTTCGCCTCGAGGTCGCGTCCGACGACCTGAATGTCGATGGGCGCCGGCAGGCCGAAGCTCAGGATCTGGCTGACCATGTCGGCCGGGATGAAGGTGAACTGGACGCCCGGGAAGCGCCGGGCCAGGCTGAGCCGCAGATCGCGGATGTAGTCGGCCGTGGGATGGTGGTCCTCCGTCAGCGACACGAGGACGTCGGCGTCGGCCGGCCCGATGGGCGCCGAGTTCGTGTAGGTGAGGTTCAACCCGCTGTACGGCAGGCCGATGTTGTCGATGACGCTCGTGACCTCCCGAGCCGGAATCGTGGCCTGAATCGCCTGCTCTACGGCATCGCACAGGACGGCCGTCTCCTCGATCCGCGTGCCCGTTGGCGCGCGCAGGTGGAGCTTGAACTGGCCGCTGTCCACCGACGGGAAGAAATCCTCGCCCACCCAGCCGATCAGACCGAGCGACGCCACGCAGCCAGTCAGGAAGACCGCGGTGAAGACCCTCCGCCGGCGGACGCAGACCTCGAGTCCGCGCTGGTAGGCGGCCCGCACGCGGCCGAAGCGGTCGTTGACGAACCCCTGCAACCGCGCGAACAGACTGCCCCGGGCCCGGCTGGCCTCGTCCTCGGCGTGCGTGTGGAGCAGGTACTTCGCCATCGTCGCGACGAGCGTGCGCGAGAGCACGTAGGACGCGAGCATGGCGAAGACGACCGCCTCAGCCATCGGCACGAAGAGGTAACGGCCGACGCCAGTGAGGAAGAACATCGGCACGAAGACGATGCAGATACAGATCGTCGAGACGAAGGTCGGAATCGTGATCTGCTGGGCGCCATCGAAGATGGCCGTGTCGAGGGCCTTCCCCTGTTCGAGGTTCCAGTTGATGTTCTCGATCGCGACCGTGCCATCGTCCACGAGGATCCCGACGGCCAGCGCGAGACCGCCCAGGGTCATGATGTTGATCGTCTCGCCGGTGGCGCTCAGGACGATGATCGACACCAGGATCGACAGCGGGATGGACACCGCCACGATGACCGTGCTCCGCCAGCTCCCGAGCAGGACCAGCACGAGCAGCGCGGTGAGGCCGGCGGCCGTGACCGCCTCACGGACGACGCCCGAGATGGACGCCCGCACGAACACGGACTGGTCGGCGAGCTGGCGGACCTGCAGGTCGGACGGCAGGCCAGCCTGGATGTGTGGCAGCGCCTGCTTGACGCGCGCGATGATGTCGAGCGTCGAGGCGGTGCCACTCTTCAGGACCGAGAGCAGCGTGGCGCGCCGTGCGTCGACGCGGACGATGTTGGTCTGGGGCGGGAACCCGTTCCGCACGTGGGCGACGTCGCGGATGTAGACCGGCGACCCGCCGACCACGCGGATCGGCAGGTCGTTGAGCTCCTCGACCTTGGTCGGGCTGGCGTTGAGCGACACGTCGTATTCGATCGACCCGATCTTCGAGGTGCCCGCCGGGAGGATCAGGTTCTGCGCCGACACCGCGTTGACCACGTCCAACGGGGCCAAGCCCCTGGACTGGAGGGCCGGGAGGTTGAGGTCGACCTGGATCTGGGCCTGCTTGCCACCATACGGCAGCGGGATCGAGGCGCCCTGCACGGTCGCCAGCTGGACCCGCACGAAGTTCGAGCCGAGGTCGAACAACTCCTGCTCCGAGAGCCGCTCGCTCGAGAGGGCGAGCTGCAGGATCGGCACCGTCGATGCGTTGTAGCTCAGGATGAACGGCGGGGTGGTGCCCGGCGGCATGCTGCGCAGCATGGACTGCGCGATCGCGGTGACCTGTGCGAGGGCCATCTCGATCTTGACGCCCGGCTGGAAGAAGACCTTGACGACCGCCACGCCCCGGAGTGTCTGGGACTCGATGTGCTCGATGTCGTTGACCGTCGTCGTCGTGCCGCGCTCGAAGATCGTGACGATCCGGTTGGTGAGTTCCTCGGCCGACAGACCGGCGTAACTCCAGACGACGCCGATCACCGGAATGTTGATGTTGGGGAAGATGTCCGTCGGTGTCCGGAGGATCGTGAGGGGACCGATCAGCAGGATGGCGAGGGCGAGAACGACGAACGTGTACGGCCGATTGAGCGCAACGCGAACGATCCACATGGCGGAACAGCGACCTCAAACGAGCCGTCAGTGTATCACGGGAGCCCTGGGGCCGCCGACCCGGGCGGCCGACCTCAGGCACCGAGGTGCCGATGAAAGGGGCTGAGCCAGCCTGCGGGATCCAGGAGACGGGACCGGCGCGCCGACGCCGGCCGGCTGCTGCACCCGCGCGCGCACCGCCTGCGGGCCACGCGGCGGACGGTCATCCCCGCCGAGCAGAGATCACGGCCCTTCGGCGGTCCGTCTGATGGCGGCCAGCGCCTTCTGGAGGCCCTCGCGGGACGCCGTCCGGACCTTCGACTTGACGAGCCCCCCGAACACCCCCGTGAGGCCGTCCGAGCGCGCCATGTTGAGGACGACCAGATAGACCGAGCCGTCTGCCGACTCGCCGGCGACCACGGCACGAATCTCCAGGGCCGTGTGGAAGTAGTGGCTCGCGTAGAGCTGTTTGACGGCGACCGCGTGGACGGGGCCCACCGTCTGGCCGGTGGAGTAGGTGATCACGTGGTTGAGCCGCAAGACGGGCTTGAGGCCGAACGCTGCGAGCGACCAATAGAAGAAATCCTCGGTCGCCGCGGGCCTCGGGGCCGACGGATAGCCCACCAGGTACGTGGCCAGCGGCCGAAGCGTCTCGGGCCACAGTCGGGCCCCGCCAATCATCGCCTCGAACTCGGTGGCGATGAATTGCGGCCGGTCGGAGTCGAGATAGACGGCCAGCTCGGCGTCGCCGCCGTGCCGGTAGGCGTTGATGTAGCCGAGCGACGCCTGCCGGGCGAGCAGGTTCACGCGGGCGGCCGCGTCAGGCGCCGACCAGTCGATCGCCTTGAGCAGGTCAAAGGCCCCCTGACCGAGCTTGACCTCGCAACGGCCCGGTCGGCACGTTCGCAGCGCGGCGACGTCGGCGGAGGGCAGCTGCAGGTCGCGGAAATCCTCCAGGCGCGGAGGATCGCTCAGTCTCTGTGTATGCAGAAACCCGTTCCCCGACTCCAGGTGCTCGACGTCCTGCAGGACCGCCAGCAGCCGATCGGCCGACGCGTGAACCCGGATCGCGCCGCCCACGGCCACCTCGCGGTCCACGCTCGACGACAGCACGACGACCACGGGCACGTCCCGGTGGACGGAGGCGACCTGTGCCGTCGTGAACCCGAAGCGCCCGCGTAGCAGGCCGTCGACCGAGTCGTCGGCCTGGGCCCGAAGGGGCGCGGATAGCCCGAGGCCGACGGCCCTCGCCAGCACGCAGGCAGCGACGGTCCGCAGGGCCACGCCGTACCAGCCCCGGAGGTGGGGAGCAGGGAATCCGGCCCTCGCGCGCAGCTTCGACATACCAACCGTCCGTAGTGTACATGAGATTTTCCATGTTCCGGGGCGGCGCTTTGCCGATACAGTAGGTAGGCGACCGCGCCACGAAGTGGCGGGTGTCTTTCGGGGTACAGCATGGGCGAAGTCAAGCGTATCGGAGTGCTCACCGGCGGCGGCGACGCCCCCGGCCTCAACGCGGTTATCCGCGCGGTCGTGAAGTCCGCGTTCAACCAGGGGCTCGAGTGCGTGGGCCTCGAGGATAGCTTCGATGGCCTCATCGAGCCGAACCGCTCGCGGCCGCTGACGCCCAAGGACGTCACCGGCATCCTGCGCATCGGGGGCACGATTCTCGGGACCTCGAACCGCGGTGACCCGTTCGCGTACCCCGTGTCGACGAGCGAGGGCAAGGTCGACTACTCTTCGCGCGTCAAGGACATGTTCAACAAGCTGGGGCTCGATGCGCTGGTGGTCATCGGCGGCGACGGGACGCTGGCCATCGCGCACAAGTTCTTCCGTCAAGGCATCCCCCTGGTGGGCGTGCCGAAGACCATCGACAACGACATCGTCGGCACGACGAGCACATTCGGTTTTGACAGCGCCGTCAGCTTCGCCACCGACGCGATCGACCGCCTGCACACGACCGCCGAGGCGCACCACCGCATCATCGTGGTCGAGGTCATGGGTCGCTACGCCGGCTGGATCGCACTGCGGGCCGGCGTCGGCGGAGGCGCGGATGTCATCCTCATCCCGGAGATCCCGTTCGACCTGGAGAAGACGGCGGCGAAGATCCGGGAGCGCGACCGGTGGGGCGCGCGCTTCAGCATCGTCGTCGTGGCCGAGGGGGCGCGGCCGCTCGGTGGCGAGGTGATGGTGAAATCCGCCGCGAAGAAGGGCTACGTCGAGCGGCTCGGGGGCATTGGCCAGTTCGTCGGGTCGGAACTCGAGCAGCTCACGGGCAAGGAGACCCGGATCGTGGTGCTGGGCCACCTGCAGCGCGGCGGGGCGCCGACGCCTGCCGACCGCGTGCTCGCGACCCGCTTCGGCGCCAAGGCGGTGGAGCTTGTCGTGAATGGGCAGTTCGGCATGATGGTCGCGAACCGGCCTCCGGACATCGTGCCGGTCCCGTTCCAGGACGTCGTTGGCCGCATGAAGACCGTGCCGCTCGACAGCGACCTCATCACCAGCGCCCGGGCGCTCGGAGTGGGGTTCGGTGACTAGATCGGCCGAGGGCCCGCAGGCAGGGACAGGGACCGGGCGGCCCCGTGCCCGCTGCGTCGCGGCGGGCACGGGGCCAGGCCTCCGGCTCAGCGCGTGAGGAGTTCGGCGTCCTTCTTCTTCTGCAGTTCGTCCACCTGCTTGATTTCCTGGTCGGTGGTCCGCTGGATCTCGTCCAGCCCGCGTTTCTCGTCGTCCTCGGACACCTTCTTGTCCTTCGCCAGCTTCTTCAGCCGCTCGTTCGCCTCGCGGCGGACGTTGCGGATCGAGTTGCGGGCCTCCTCGGCCATCTTGTGGACGTGGCGGGACAGCTCCTTGCGGCGCTCGTCGGTCAGCGACGGGACGGGGATGCGGACCACCTTGCCGTCGTTGTTCGGGTTGAGCCCCAGGTCGGAGGCGCGGATCGCCTTCTCGATCGCACCCATCAGGGAGGGGTCGAACGGCGTCGCGACGATCATCGTGGGCTCGGGCACCGAGAGCGTCGCCACCTGGTTCAACGGCACCCGCGTGCCGTAGGCCTCAACGTGGACCGGGTCGAGGATGCCCGTGGTGGCCCGTCCCGTGCGCACCCCCGCCAGCTCGTGGCGGAGATGGTCGAGAACGCCGGCCATCCGCTTCTTCACTTCCAGGCTCAGGCTCTTCAGGTCGTTCACATCCATGTGTCAACTCCGTCGTCAGGGTGACGGGCCGGCGCGGCCCTCCGGGATACCGTTCAGTCCGCCGTCACGACCGAGCCCACGCGTTCGCCAAGCACTGCTCGCTTGAGGTGGCCAACCTCGCGCACGTTGAAGACGATGATCGGCATCCGGTTGTCCTTGCACAACGAGATGGCGGTCGCGTCCATGACCTGGAGGCCGCGCACGACCACGTCGAGATAGGAGATGGTGTCGAACCGCTGCGCGTCCGGGACCTTGATGGGATCCGCCGTGTAGATCCCGTCCACTTTCGTGGCCTTCATCAGGACGTCGGCCCGAATCTCCGTGGCGCGGAGGGCAGCGGCGGTGTCCGTCGTGAAGTACGGGTTGCCCGTCCCCGCGGCGAAGATCACGACGCGGCCCTTCTCGAGGTGGCGCACGGCGCGCCGCCGGATGAACGGTTCCGCGATCGCGCGCATCTCGATCGCGGTCAGCGTGCGCGTGGTGACGCCTTCGTGCTCGAGCGCGTCCTGAAGGGCCAGCGCGTTGATGCAGGTGCCCAGCATGCCCATGTAGTCGGCCGTGGCGCGGTCCATCCCGCGCGCGCTGGCCGCCACCCCGCGGAAGATGTTCCCTCCGCCGATGACGATGGCGATCTCGACGCCGAGCTGGCGCACCTCGGCCACATCCTTCGCGATGCCGGCCGCCACCCCCGGGTCGATGCCGAACGTCTGCTCGCCCATGAGGGCCTCACCCGAGAGCTTGAGGAGGATCCGTCGATAGGCGGGGACAGGGGTGGGTGAGGACATATCGCCAGGGATTATAGCTCGGAGAAAACCCGACGTGGGCAGCCGATCGACGAGCGGGGTGCACCTGCGGGCGGGATCGGCGCCGTCCCCGCATGCCGCCAGACGCGGCGGGCCGCCCCGACGGCGGCGCGACGGGGACGGCTGCGGTGGCCGGCGCCCCCGTCACTGGCCGATCGCCTCGCGGGCGCGGGGGTTACTCCGAGGCCTCGCCCAGCTTGAAACGGGCGAAGCGCGAGATGGTGATGTTCTCGCCCGTCTTGGCCACGGCGGCGGCGACCAGCTGGGAGACCTTCACGGACTGATCGCGGACCGAGAGCTGGTCGAGGAGGCACACGCGCTCGTAGAAGCTCTCGAGCTTGCCCTCGATGATCTTGTCGAGGACGTGGGCGGGCTTCTTCTGGTCGGCGAGCTGCGCCCGGTAGATCTCCTTTTCCTTCTCGATCTCGGCGGCGGGCACCTGGTCGCGGCTCACGTGCTTCGGATCGGCCGCGGCCACCTGCATGGCGAGCTCCTTGACCAGGTTCTTGAAGTCCTCCGTCTTCGCGACGAAGTCGGACTCGCAGTTGACCTCCACGAGCACACCGAGCTTGGCGAACCCGAAGGGCCCGCCGCCCTCCGCAACCGGCATGTGGACGTAGATGCCGACGGCGCCCTGCGTGGTGGCCCGGCCCGTGCGTGAGGCCGCCTTCGCGAGGCCGCGCTTGCGCAGCACGACGATGGCCTCCTCGATGTTGCCGGCCGTCTCGGTGAGCGCGGCCTTGCATTCCATCATGCCCGCGCCGGTCTTCTCGCGCAGGGCCTTGACCTGACTTGCCGTGATTGCCATGACGTTGTTCTCCAAATGGGTCCCGCCGCCAACCCGCCACCGGACCGGGACACGTGGTCCTGGCCGGCAGGCGTGTACAAAAAAATGTAGGGGAAGGCGCGCTGCCTGCCCCTACTGCGTGGAAACGCGCTGGCTCTCGATCTCTACGCGGAGGCCGGGGACGAGGCGTGCTCGGGGCGCGGTCTGCGCGCCGGGCGCGGCGCCCCGCGCTGGGCGTCCGCGGCGGCCTCGGCGTCGGTCGCCGCCTCGGTCCGCGCGGCCTCGCGCAGACCGCGGCCCGTCAGGACGGCATCGGCCAGCCGCGAGGCGAACAGCCGGATCGCCCGCAGGGCGTCGTCGTTGCCCGGGATGCAGTAATCCACTTCGTCCGGGTCGCTGTTGGTGTCCACGACACCGATCACGGGGATCTTGAGCTTGCGGGCCTCGTCGACCGCGATCTTCTCCTTGTGGGTATCCACGATGAAGACTGCGTCGGGGAGCTTCGCCATCAGCCGGATGCCGTCGAGGTTCTTCTGGAGCTTGCGCTTCTCCTTCTCAATCCGCGCAATTTCCTTCTTCGACAGCGTGTCATACCGGCCGTCGGTGGCCATCGCCTCGAGCTCGCGCAGCCGCCCGAGGCTCCGCTGGATGGTCGTGAAATTCGTCAGCAGGCCGCCCAGCCAGCGCTGGTTCACGAAGAACATCCCGCAGCGCTGCGCTTCTTCCGCAATGGCGTCCTGTGCCTGCCGCTTCGTGCCGACGAACAGGACCGTGCCACCGTCTCCCGCCAGACGGGTCACGAACTCCTCGGCCTCCCGGAACAGCTTCGCCGTCTTCCCGAGGTCGATGATATAGATGCCGTTCCGCTCGTTGAAGATGAATGGCTTCATCTTCGGATTCCAGCGCTTCGTCTGGTGGCCGAAGTGAACCCCCGCCTCCAGCAGCTCTTTCATCGCGATCCCGGCCAAGCTTCCTCCACGTCCGTTTGAGATGTTAGGGTTAACGTTTGCTGAACTGGAACCGCTTGCGCGCGCCCGCCATGCCGTACTTCTTGCGCTCCTTGGCCCGCGCGTCGCGGGTGAGCAGCCCTTCCTTCTTCAACCGGCCGCGCAGTTCGGCGTTGTACTGCACCAGGGCCCGGGAGATTCCCAGGCGCAGCGCGCCGGCCTGGCCCGCAATCCCGCCCCCGACCACCGTGGCGAGTACGTCGAACCGATCGGCCGTCTCGGTCAGGAGCAGCGGCTGACGCACCTGGACGCGGAGCGACTCGGAGGGGAAGTAGTGGTCGAACTGTCGGCGGTTGATGTTGATGGTGCCCTTGCCGGGCCGGAGGAAGACGCGCGCGGCCGAGGTCTTCCGGCGGCCGGTGCCGTAGTACTGGATGACTGCCACGTTAAGCTACCTTGAACTGGGTTGGTTTCTGTGCGGCGTGCGGATGGTCCGCCCCGCGGTAGACCTTCAACTTGCGATACATGGCATCGCCGAGTTTGGACTTCGGCAGCATGCCGCGGATCGCCTCTTCCACCAGCCGCACCGGGTTCTTCTGCCGAACGTCCTTCGCCCGTTCTTCGCGCAGCCCACCCTCGTAGCCGCTGTGATAGCGATAGACCTTCTGCTCTTCCTTGCGGCCGGTCAACCGGACCTGCCCGGCATTGATCACGATCACATGATCGCCGGTGTCCAGGAAGGGCGTGTAGGACGCCTTGTGCTTCCCCTGCAGCAGCTTGGCCGCTGCCGTGGCCACCCGCCCGAGGACCTGGCCCCCGGCGTCAATCACGTGCCAGTGTCTTGTCAACGACTCTACGCTCGGCGTCAACGTACGCATCGCACCGTTCCCTGTGGGCGTTCCCGAAACGACGGCAAACCCAAATCATACCTGGGCCTCGCGGCCCTGTCAAGCAAACTGACGAGATTCTGACAGCCGTCTTCCCGGTTGCACGGAGAACGTCGCGCTCGCGCGCGACAATTGAGCCAGACGACAATTTCGAAGATATGATGAGTCGGCCCTGTCCTGACTCGGATCACCGACCGATAACACGAGTGCGAAACGGGTCGGTCCGCTAACGGTTCCGTGATCGACCCTACCACGGTGCCGCGGACGTGCCGCCCGGGGATGACCGGCACGCGCCGATTCCACGGGGATTTCCCGCGGCCTCTGTGGTTTCCGGGCTAACGGCGGGTTGGCACCGGGCTTGCGCTACGGCGGGCGCGCCCCTCGGCGACTTCCCGGACTCGCAGAAGAGGACACGAGTGTTTCGCAGATCTAAGCCCGTCGTCGGGCTCGACATCGGGTCCAGCGCCGTCAAGGCGGTGGAACTCCGACCCTCGGGCCGTTCCTTCAAAGTGGTGGGCTTCGGTTCGGAGCCCGTCCCAGCCGACACGATCGTGGACGGCGCCATCATCGACGCTGGGGCGGTGGCCGAGACCATCCGCCGCCTGCTCGAGACTCACCGGATCAAGACCCGGGAGGTGGTGGCCTCGCTCTCCGGCAATTCGGTCATCGTCAAGAAGATCAACCTGCCGGTGATGAGCGAGGCGGAGCTGTCCGAGTCGATCCACTGGGAGGCGGAGCAATACATCCCGTTCGACATCCAGGACGTGAACCTCGATTATCAGGTGCTCACGCCGCCGGGGGCTGACGCGAAAGGCAGCATGGAAGTGCTGCTCGTCGCCGCCAAGAAGGAGAAGATCAGCGACTACACCGACGTGATCCGCAAGGCGGGCCGGGTGCCGACCGTGGTGGACGTCGACGCGTTCGCGGTGCAGAACGCGTACGAGGCGAACTACGACGCCGAACCGGGTGCGGTGGTGGCGCTGCTCAACGCCGGCGCGAGCGGGGTGAACGTCAACATCGTCAGCGGGGCGCTCTCGCTCTTCACCCGCGACATCTCGATGGGGGGCAACGCGTTCACCGAGGCCATCCAGAAGGAACTCGGCCTGCCCTTCGACTCGGCCCAGCGCGCCAAGCACGGGGAACCGGTCGACAGCATCCGCTCCGAGGACGTCGCGCCGATTCTCCGGACCGTGACCGACAACCTCTTGCTCGAGATTCAGAAGACCTTCGACTTCTTCAAGGCGACGGCCGCCTCCGAGCGCATTGACCGCATCCTCGTCAGCGGCGGGACGTCGCGCGTCGGGGGGTTCGTCGAGCGCGTGGCGGACCGATTCGGAACGAGTGTCGAGGTGTTCGACCCGTTCCGGAAGATCCAGATCGATGCGAAGAAGTTCGGGATTGAACAGCTGGAGGACGTGGCGCCGACCACGGCGGTGGCCGTCGGCCTGGCACTCAGACGGGCGGGCGACCGATGATTCGAATCAACCTTCTTGCCGTCGAGCGCGAACGACCCAAGCGCCGGGCCGGCGGGGGCCTCAAGCTGCAGGCGACGCAGCAGAAGATCACGCTGGCCTGCAGCCTCATCCTGATCCTCACGGGGCTCGCGGTCGCCTGGTGGTACTGGTCGTTGGTCAAGCAGTCCGACCGCGTCGAGCAGGACATCGTGACCAGCCAGCGCGAGAAGGCGCGGTTGGGGACGTTGACGCAGCAGGTGCAGAACTTCGAGGCCGCGCGGCTGCAGCTCCAGCAGCGCGTCGGGTTGATCGAGGAGCTGCGGAAGGGGCAGTTCGGGGCGGTCCACGTGCTTGACGAGATCAGCCGCAGCCTGCCCGACATGCTGTGGCTCTCCGAGATCAAGCAGCAGGGCGCCGACATGATGATCAGCGGCCGGTGCACGTCGCAAACCGCCCTGGCCGACTTCGTGGACAACCTCAAGCTGGGCGGCTATTTCAAACCGGTGGACATCGTCGACAGCCAGGTGGATCAGTCCCAGCACATGGCCGGCGTCGACGTGATCAAGTTCACCGTGAAGGCGACCTTCGTGACGCCGGCCAAGTGAGCGGCGCGGCCACGGCACGGGGTGAGCGGGGACCGGCTGAGAGCGAAAGAGGCGAGACGTGGCTTCTACACTGACCAAGCTGCCGTGGTACGGACAGATCGGGGCCTTCCTCGGTTTGTCGATCGCCGGCCTCGTAGCCTTCTTTTATTTGTACGTGACGCCGATGCAGGCAGAAATGGCCCAGCGGCAGCGGAAGCTCGACGCGCTGGTGGCCGACATCCGCAAGAGCCAGGCCATCGCGCAGCGTTTGCCGCAGTTCCGCAAGGAAGTGGCCGACCTGCAGGCCCGGCTCGAGACGCTCAAGAACGTCCTCCCCGAAGAGAAGGACATGGGTGACCTGCTGCGCCGGCTCCAGACGCTCGCCGTGCAGTCGAACCTCACGATTCGGAGCTTCAAGCCGGCGGCCCAACCGGTCGCCAAGCAACTGCACGCCGAGGTCCCGATCAATCTCGAACTAGACGGGGCCTACCACAACCTGGCGATGTTCTTCGACCGGGTGAGCAAGTTTGACCGGATCATCCACATCGGCAGCATCGAGATCAAGGCGAAGGACAAGCAGGAACCGAACTCGACGATCACGGCCAGCTGTGTCGCCACGACATTCGTGCTGCTGGAGTCCAAGAAGCCGGTGCGAGCAACACGCGTCCGGCCAGGGGGCACATCGTGAGAGGGGCGGCCATGAGGTGTCGTTCGATCATCGCGGGCGCCGCCGCGCTGGCGCTCCTGTGGGGAGGGGAGCTGGCCTCGGCCCAGGCCACCGCGCCGCCGGCCAAGCCAGGGACCGCGCCCGGCTCGACGGCCGCCAAGCAGAGCCCTCCCGCCCAGAAGGTCGGGGCCATCAAGGGCCGGGGGGCCGGGAGCGCGGCGACCAAGCCGACCGTCGTGGTCGTGCCGCTGCCGTCGGCACCCGCGGTCGCGGTCGTCCCGGGACAGGCCACACCGAAGACTGCTGGCCAGGCGGCCCCGAAGGGGACCGTCAAGCCGGCCCCGCCCGCGCAGAAGGCTGGGGCCGGGCCTTCAGCCGCCCGACCGGCTGAGAGGGCGGTCGCCAATCCGACCGCGCCCGTCCTCCCGCCGCCGGTCGAAACCTACACGTATCACGCCGAGGGCCGGCGCGATCCGTTCGTGAGTCTGCTGAATCGCGGATCCGACGCGCGGCAATCCCAGCGGAAGATCGAAGGTCTCGCCGGGCTCTCGGTGGGCGACGCCACGCTGCGTGGCATCCTGCAAAGCCGCGGACAGTTCATCGCCATCGTCCAGGGCCCGGACGGGAAGCGGCCGTATATCGTCCGCGCCAACGATCGCTTCGCGGACGGCGTGGTCCGGGCGATCACGGCGGACAGCATGCTCATCCTGCAGGAGGTGAACGACCCGCTGTCGCTCACCAAACAACGGGAAATCCGCAAGACGTTGCGGGCCGTCGAAGAGGTCAAGTAGATGCGGCACAACAGGACTCTGCGGGGAACGGCGACACACGAGCGCGCGTGGCCGGCGACGGGGCGTGGCCCCGGTGTGTGGGCGGGGTTGGCGATGGTCCTGGCGACCTGCATGGCGGTCGGCGGGCACGCGTCCGGTGGTGCGGCACCCCCGTTGGCGCACCTGAGCTCGATCTCGGCCAACACGGCAGCAGGCGGTGCGTCTGTCGTCATCGAGGCGTCCGAGCCGGTCGCCTACGTGGCGAGCAGGCCCGACCCGCTCACCGTGCTGGTCGATCTCCGGAACGCCACGGTGGCCGGCGTCGCCAATCGCGTCGCTGCCTCGCCCGTCGGACCAGTGGCTGCCGTGACGTTCGAGGACTCGCGCGACACGGACGGCACCCCGGTGGCGCGGGTCCGCCTGCTGCTGTCAGCGCCGAATCCGCACCGCGTCCACAGCGACCGGAACCTGGTCCGGGTCGACGTGGCGGCGGACGGTAACCTGCCCTCGAACGTCGCCGCGGTGGTGGGCACGATGCCCGCAGGGGCCTTGGCCGAGGCCGCCGGCACGCGCATCGAAGCCATCCGCACGAGCCTGGGTGCGCGCGGGCTCGAGGTTACGTTGAGCGGGAACGGGTTGCTCGTGACGAGCAACATGCAGTTGATGCGGCAGGCGCCGCCGCGCCTGGTGCTCGACTTCACCGGCGTGGCCTCGGCCGTGCCGGCGGTCACCCCGGTGGCCCAGGGCGTCGTCGAGCGCATCCGCGTGGCCGTTCACAGCACCAAGCCGCTCATCACCCGCGTCGTCTTCGATCTGTCGCGGGAGGTGGCGTACACCGTCAGACCCTCCGGCAAGGAGTTCAAGATCATCTTCTCGGACGGCCCCGCGCCGGCCCAGGCCGAGGCCAAGCCCTCCGCCGGCCTGCCGCCGCCCGCCCCGAGCCCCGATACACTCGCCCGCGACGTGGACAAGGCCAAGGCGGCCCCGGCGCCCTCGCCGTCGGCCACGGCGCCGCCGGCCGCGCCTGCCGCGCAGGCGGCCAGTGCGCCGCCTCCGGTCGCCCAGCAGGCGGCGGCGCCGGCGACTCTACGCCAGTACACGGGCAATGCGATCAGCATGGACTTCGCCGGCGCCGACCTGCGCGCGGTGCTGCGCGTCTTCGCGGAGCAGAGCAACCTGAACCTGGTGATCGACCCCAAGGTGGAGGGGTCGGTGGACGTCACGCTCCGCGATGTCCCGTGGGACCAGGCGCTCGACATGATCCTCCGCACCAACAAGCTGGGGTACGTGGTGGACGGCACGATCGTCCGCATCGCGCCGCTCTCGGTGCTGGCCGACGAGGAGACGGCGCGCCACGAGCTGCTCGAGAAGCAGATGTTGGCGGGCGAGCTGAAGGTGCTCACCAAGGCCCTCAACTACGCGCAGGCCACCGACATGGAGCCGCTGCTCAAGGGGAACGCGCTCTCGGGCCGCGGGACGTCCGCGGTCGACAAGCGCACGAACACGATCATCATCAGCGATCTGCCCGCCTACCTGGCGAAGGCCGAAGCCCTGCTGAGCACGCTCGACCAGCCCGAGGGCCAGGTGGAAATCGAGGCGCGGATCGTCTCCACGTCGAAGACCTTCGCGCGCCAGCTCGGCGTCAAGTGGGGCTTCCTCGGTCAGGCGACCCCGGAACTGGGGAACACCACGTCGGTGACGTTCCCGAACTCGGTCACCGCCAACGCCGGCGTCAACCTGGCCGACACGACGCTCCCGAGCGTCGCCTCCCTGGCCCTCGGCAGCGTCAACGGGGCCCTCAATCTCAACATGGCGCTGGCCGCGATGGAGCAGGAAGGGCACATCAAGATTCTGCTGACGCCGCGCGTCGTGACCCAGAACAACGTGAAGGCCCGCGTCGCGCGCGGCCAGGAAATCCCCTACACCACGACGACCGCGACGCCGCAGACCGGCTCGGGCGGCGTCGTCATCGCCGAGCCGATCCCCTCGGTCCAGTTCAAGACCGCCGCGCTGACCCTCGAAGTGACGCCGCGGATCACCCCGGCCGACACGATCCTCCTCGAGGTGGACGTGGACAACGGGTCGCCCGGCGCGACCCAGGCCAACGGCAACGTCGCCATCAACACGGAGCGTGCGACGACCAAGGTGCTCGTCAAGGACGGGGCCACGACCGTCATCGGCGGCATCTATTCCTCGCAGACGAACCACACGGACAATCGCACGCCTGGGCTCGGCCGTGTGCCCTTGCTCAGATGGTTGTTCAAGAGCCAGTCGATCAACGACACCGATGAAGAGCTCCTGATCTTCATCACGCCGCGGATCGTCCGGGTCAAGTAGCGGCAGGAGGCGGATCGTGATGAGGAACAGTTCAGTCATCGCACGCAACGGAGTGGCGCTCGCCGTGCTGGTGGTCGCACCGCTGCTCAGCGCGTCCTGCGCGAACACCGCGTCTACGGGGCGATCGCCCTCGTACGTAATCATCGACCAGCTCCTGGCGGCCTCGGGCGCCCAGGCGAAGCAGTTCCAGTCGTACCTCGACTCGGACGTCGTCACCAACGTCAAGACGCAGGTCGGGACGGACACGGTGATGGTGCCGACCGTGTACGACGACCCCGGTCAGGTCACGATGCACCTGGCCATGAAGGACCCGACCGTCACGACCCCGACCGACATCAATTCGGTCACGCTCGACCGCTACCACGTCGACTACATCCGCAGCGACGGCCGGAACACGCAGGGCGTGGACGTGCCGTACAGCTTCGATGGGGCGCTCGGCGGCACGGTCACGACGTCGGCCACGTCGTTCAACTTCGTGCTCGTCCGTGCTCAGGCCAAGATGGAGGCGCCGTTGCTGGCGCTCCGCAACGGGGGCGGCGCGATCACGATCTCCACGCTGGCGTCGGTGACCTTCTACGGACACGACCAGGCCGGTAACGTCGTCACCTTCAGCGGATCGATCAGCGTGAACTTCGCCGACTGGGCCGATCCGACGAGCTAGCGGGGACCCGGGCCACACGATCGGGAACGGAGGATGTCCGTATTCGGGCCGGCGGAACGAGCGGCCTGGTGGGGCAGAGCATTATGGTGAGAGCACTTCGCACACTGACAATCCTGGCGGCGGTGGCCATGGCCGCCGGCTGCTCGGTCAAGCAAACCTCCACGCCTGCCGTGTCCGGACCTTCCGAGCTCGGGCTTTCGCTCACCGTGCAGGCGACGCCGGACGTCCTGACGCAGGACGGGTCGTCGCAGGCGCAGGTCATCGTGACCGCCCGCAACGCGAACAGCCAGCCGGTCGCCAACCTCACCCTCCGCCTCGACATCACCCAGGGCGGCACGATCGTGGACTACGGCACCCTGTCGAGCAAGCAGCTCACGACGAACAGCGACGGGCGGGCGACCGCCATCTACACCTCGCCCCCGGCACCGGTCGTCTCGGTTGATACCGGAACGGTCGTCGAGTTGCTGGCCACGCCAATCGGGACCAACTACGCGAGCTCGGTGGCCCGGAGCGTCGACATTCGGCTGGTGCCGCCGGGGACGATCATCCCGCCGTCGGATTCTGGTGGCCGGGTTCACCTTCGCGCCGACGACACCGCTCGAGCAGGATCCGGTGGTCTTCACTGCGTCCTACTGCTCCACTTCGGTGACGAGCAACTGCACGAAGGGGTCGGTCACCACGTTCAGCTGGAACTTCGGCGACGGTGGCACGGCGACCGGACAGTCGGCGACGCACCGGTTCAACATGGGGACCTACGCCGTGACGCTGACCATCACCGACGCGGCGGGTCGCGCGGCCTCGGCGACGCAAACCGTCACGGTCGGGGCGGGCCAGGCGCCCGTCGCGACCTTCACGATCTCGCCGACCGACGCGATTGTCGGCGAGGCGGTCTTCGTCAACGGGTCGGCGTCGACGGCCGCCAGCAACCGGACCATCGTCGGCTACCGGTGGGACTTCGGCGACGGCGGGTCGGCGAGCGGCGTGACCGCGTCGCACACCTACACGGCGCCGGGCAAGTACACCATCGTGCTGACGGTGACGGACGATGCCGGCCGGTCGGCCGCGGCGTCGCAGACGGTGACGGTCAACGCGACCGGGACGAATTCGCCGGTGGCCTCCTTCACCTATTCGCCCACCAGCGCGAGCGCGGTCCCGGCGACCTTCTACTTCAACGGATCGGGGTCGACCAGCCCGTCCGGAATCGCCCAGTACGTCTGGGACTTCGGGGACGGCAGCGGGCAGTCCTACGGTGTGAACGTGTCGCACACCTACACAGCGTTCGGGACGTACGTGGTGACGCTGACGGTGACCGACGGCGCCGGGCGGACGGCCAGCGCGACGCAGAACGTCGCCATCAAGAGCGGCAGCTGAGCGTGGGAGCCTGTGCCTGAGAATCCGCGTATCGAAGAACTGCGGCGCCGGGTCCAGAAGGACCCGGCGTCGATCGCCTTCGCCCAGCTGGCGGAGGAGTACCGGCGCGCCGGCCGATTCCAGGAGGCGGTCGAGACGTGCCGGACCGGCTTGTCGCATCACCCGGGGTATCTGTCGGCCCACGTGACGCTCGGGCGCGCCCTGATCGAGATCGGTGACCTTCAGACGGCGCACACCGAGCTGACGCGCGTGCTCGGGGCGGCGCCCGAGAACTTGGCCGCCCTTCGCGGCGTGGCCGAGATCCACCACCGCCGCGGGGAGTTGCAGGCCGCCCTGGACTACTACCGGCGGGCCCTCGAATTCGCCCGCCACGACCCTGATCTCGAGCACGTCGTCTCACAGAATCTCGCGAGAACTCGAGCCCGCCTCCGGCCCGCCTGCGGTGCCCGACGGCCTGTCGTTCCAGGAGGCGATGGACGAGTTCATGGCGCTCTCGGCCCAACCGGCCCCGGCACCGGCCGCGGGAGCCCCCGGGGCCGCCCAGGGCGCGCAGGGCTCCACTACGGCTGCGCCACCCGAGCCGCACGAGGAGGTCGCCGAGTCCCGCCCGGCTCAGACGCCCGCCGAGAGCCCTGTCGGGGCGCAGGGACAGACGGCGTCGCCCCCCGCGTGGGGGCTGGTCGACGAGCCGCCCTCGGGCGACGGGCCGCCCGACATGGACTTGTCCTGGGCGCCCTCGCAGCCACGGACCTTCGAGGAATTCGAGCCCCATCCCGCACCCGCCGTGTCCGAGCCGGCCGCGCCGGCCGAAGCGGCCCCGGTCGCCCCGCCGCCCGTGTGGACGCCGGCCGTGCAGGAGGCGCGGCCAGAGAGTCCCGTGCCCGTCGACCACGCCGACACGGATCTGCCCGAACGGCAGATTGCCGCGCTCGAGCGCTGGCTCGACGCGGTGATTGCCAGGCGGCAGCGCCAGGACGCGTCCTGACCCTTCGGTGCGCGCCTTCGGTCCCGGATTCCCCACCCTAACCGTTCCCCCTCGGCTGGCCGTCGGTGCGCCGCGAGGCGCCCGGACAGGAAGCCTCCCAGGCGGTGTCCACCCATGGACCGGCGTTGGCCGCCCAGCTTCTGATAGGATCACTGCCTTGGGGTGCCCGGAACGTTGCGCTGGGACGACTGCGCCGACCAGGGGAGGGGGGCCGGTGAGGCCGTGCCGCTGGAGTGCCGATGATCAACCTCGATGAACTGAGAGCCATCCTCGACTTGGTGCGCGACCACGCGCTCGGCGAGCTGGAGATCGAGAGCGAGGGCTTTCGGATCCGGGTCCGGAAGGGTGACCAGGTGACCCTTGGGTCGGCCCCCGCGCCGGCGGCCCCGCACCCGAGCGGGGGCCAGGCAGGCGCGGCCGACGCCGGACCGGTGCCACCGCCCGCCGACGGCGCGACGACGAGCCTCGGCATGGACACCGAGCTGGCGTTCGTCACGTCACCGATCGTCGGCACCTTCTACCGCTCGCCGGAGCCCAACGCCCCGGCGTTCGCGCAGCCGGGGGACCGGGTCAAACAGGGTCAGACGCTGTGCATCATCGAAGCGATGAAGATGATGAACAACATCGACTCGGAGTACCGATGGGACCCTGGTCAAGGTCTACGTCGAGAACGGCCAGCCTGTGCAGTACGGCGAGCGGCTCTTCGCCATCAAGCGCGGGTGAGCCGGCGGGGCCTATGTTCAAGAAGATCCTGATTGCCAACCGCGGCGAGATCGCGCTGCGCGTGATTCACGCGTGTCGGGAGATGGGGATCAAGACGGTGGCCGTCTACTCGGAGGCCGACGAGAACTCCCTCCACGTGCGCTTTGCCGACGAGGACGTGTGCATCGGTCCGGCTCGCGCCAGCCACAGCTATCTGCACGTTCCGGCCGTCATCAGCGCGGCTGAGGTGACCGGCGCCGACGCCATCCACCCCGGCTATGGCTTCCTGTCGGAAAGCGCCTACCTGGCGGAGGTGTGCGAGGCCTGCCACATCAAGTTCATCGGACCCGACGCCCGGGTCATCCGCCTGATGGGGGACAAGGCGCGCGCCCGGCGGGTCATGAAGAAGGCGGGCGTGCCGGTGCTGCCCGGCTCGGAAGGCATCGTCGAGAGCGAGGAGAAAGGGCTGCGGATCGCCCGGGACATCGGCTTCCCGGTCCTGGTGAAGGCGACGGCGGGCGGGGGCGGGCGCGGGATGCGGGTGGCGGGCAGCCCGGCCGAGTTCAGCCAGGCGTTCCGAACGGCCCAGCGGGAGGCCGAGGCGGCCTTCGGCGTGAAGGACGTGTACGTCGAGAAATACCTCGACTCGCCGCGGCACGTCGAGTTCCAGATCCTGGGGGACCACCACGGCACCGTCGTGCACCTGGGCGAGCGCGAGTGCTCGATCCAGCGGCGCCACCAGAAGCTGATCGAAGAATCCCCGTCTCCGGCCCTGACCGACAAGCTGCGGCGCAAGATGGGCGCCATCGTCGTCGATGCCGCGCGCGCCGTCCAGTACGCCAACGCCGGCACCTTCGAGTTCCTGCTCGACCCGCAGGGCAAGTACTACTTCATGGAGGCCAACACCCGTCTCCAGGTGGAGCACGGCGTCACCGAGTTGGTGACCGGCCTGGACATCGTCAAGGAGCAGATCCGGATCGCAGCGGGCGAGCGGTTGTCCTTCCGGCAGAGCGAGGTGACCTTCACCGGCCACGCGATCGAGTGCCGGATCAACGCCGAGGACCCGGAGACCTTCGCCCCCTCGCCGGGCACGATCCACGTGTTCGCGCTGCCGGGGGGACCGGGCGTTCGAGTGGACACGGCCGCACACTCGGACTGCACGATCTCCCCCTACTACGACTCGATGATCGCCAAGGTGATGGCGTGCGGCCGCGACCGTCAGGAAGCGATCGCCCGCATGCGGCGCACGCTCGAGATGACGGTCATCGAGGGGATCAAGACCAACGTGTCCCTGCACCTGCGGATTCTCGCCGAGCCGGATTTCATCGCGGGCCGCCTGAGCACCGCCTTCATGAACCGCTTCGCGGCGCCGTCCGGCGGCGCGCGGAAACTGGCCGAGGCGGTCTGACGCGCCGCGCGGGGCGGTCCGTCGCGTCGGTCGGCGAGCCGGTGCGGCCAGGCCGCTGAGAGCCAGCCGCTCCGGCACCCGTCTTATGGCCACGTTCCCGCTATCTCCGCTGTACGCCATCGTCGATGCCGACGTCGCGCAGGCCTTCGGGTGGACTGTGCCTCGACTGGCGCACGCCTGCCTGGCGGGC
The DNA here is from genome assembly GCA_963701315.1 of uncultured Acidobacteriota bacterium. Classification (GTDB taxonomy): domain Bacteria; phylum Acidobacteriota; class Vicinamibacteria; order Vicinamibacterales; family Fen-181; genus FEN-299. Next base: position 1,448,877 of record OY969603.1, read on the forward strand.
GGCGTCCGCTGGCTGCAACTGCGGGCCAAGACCGTCGGCTCCGCGGACCTGCTCGCGCTCTGCCGCGAGGTGCTGGCCGAGGCCCGGGCGGTGGGGGCACGCCTGGTCCTGAATGACCGAGCCGACGTGGCGGCCGCGGCGGGCGCCGACGGCGTGCACGTGGGGCAGGACGATTTGCCCGTGGCCGAGGTGCGCCGGGCGTTTCCGTCGTTGTCGATCGTCGGCACGTCCACTCATTCCCGGGCACAGGTTGACCGCGCGCTCGGTGAGCGGATCGACTACCTGGCCGTGGGACCCGTGTTTCGGACCTCGACGAAGGACACGGGATACGACGCGGTCGGCCTCGATCTGGTGCGCTACGCGGCGTCCTCCGCGCGCGCGCGAAGTGGCGAGCGGTCCCTGCCCGTCGTCGCAATCGGCGGCGTGACACTCGACCGCGCCGTCACGGTCCTCGGCGCCGGGGCGGCCTCGGTCGCCGTCATTTCCGACCTCCTGGCCACCGGCGACCCCGAATCCCGCGTCCGCGCGTACCTGGCGCGGCTGGGCCGCCCCTAGCCGGCCGGCGTGTCGGCCGGGCGCCGCGACTTCGTGACTTCCCCTTGGAGGTCTGCCTATAATGCCGCAGCCATCCCGCCCGTGCGTACGGGACGGATGCGGGCGGGACGGGGCGCCCGTCGGGGGCCATCTCATGCAGAGGAGTGTCCGATGTCGATTTTCGCGACCAAATCGATCGAGCTGATCAAGACCGAGGCCGGAGCGTCGGGAGAACACAGCCTCAGGCGCGTGCTGGGCCCCTTCAACCTGATCACGCTCGGTATCGGGGCCATTATCGGGACAGGGATCTTCGTGCTGACCGGGCAGGCGGCGGCGCAGTACGCGGGGCCGGCGATCGTGCTGTCGATGGTGCTGGCTGGCGTCGTGAGCGCGCTGGCGGGTCTGTGCTACGCGGAGTTCGCCTCGACCGTGCCGATTGCCGGGTCGGCGTACACGTACGGTTACGCGACGTTGGGTGAGTTCGTGGCCTGGATCATCGGTTGGGACCTGATCCTCGAGTACGCGTTGGGCGCGGCGACGGTGGCGGTTGGCTGGTCGGGTTACGTGACGAGCCTGCTGCACGATTTCGGGATCCAGTTTCCGGCTGCGCTCAGCGCGGCGCCCGGGACCGTCGTGGCGCTCGCAGACGGCACCAGCGTGACGGCGGTGTTCAACCTGCCGGCGGTCCTGATTGCGGCCGCCGTGACCGCGCTGCTGGTCATCGGGATCAAGGAGTCGGCGAACGTCAACTCGGTGATCGTCGTGGTGAAGGTCGCCGTCGTTCTGATGGTCATCGGAGTGGGCGGTCTGTTCATCAGCACCGGCAACTGGCATCCGTTCATCCCGGCCAACCTGGGGTCGTTCGGCGCGTACGGCCTGAGCGGGATCATGCGCGGGGCCGGCGTCATCTTCTTCGCCTACATCGGCTTCGACGCGGTGTCGACCGCGGCGCAGGAGGCGAAGAATCCCCAGCGGGACATGCCGATCGGGATCCTCGGGTCGCTGGTCGTCTGCACGATTCTCTATGTGTTCGTGTCGGGCGTGATGGTGGGCCTCGTGCCCTACAAGGAACTCGGCGTGGCGGCCCCGATGGCCGTCGCGATCGACGCGGCAAAGGTCAAGGCCTCCGGGACGGTCTGGGCGGGTATCGTGGGCGTCATGCCCTTCCTCGTGAAGCTCGGCGCGATTGCCGGCCTGAGTTCCGTGATGGTCGTGATGATGATGGGACAGCCGCGCATCTTCTTCTCGATGGCCAACGACGGCCTGCTGCCGGAGTGGGCGCGGAAGGTCCACCCGAGGTTCCGCACGCCGCACGTGACGACGATGGTCACCGGGGTGGCCGTGGCGCTGGCAGCCGGTTTCACGCCCATCCGGATCCTCGGCGAGCTGGTCAGCATCGGAACACTGATGGCCTTCGTCATCGTCTCGATCGGGATCATCTTCCTCCGGGTCCAGAAGCCCAACCTGCCGCGCCCCTTCAAGACGCCGCTCGTGCCACTGGTCCCGGGGGCGTCGGCCCTGGTGGCGCTGGCGCTGATGGCGAGCCTGCCGGTCGAGACCTGGGAACGGCTCGTGGTCTGGATGGCCATCGGCCTGGTCGTGTACTTCGCGTACGGGTACCGGCACAGTGTGCTCCGGCACCCGCCCTCGGCTGCGGCCAGGTAGCCTGGCCGGCCGCGCGAGCACGGGGATGCGTGACGAGGTGTCGGGCGATCGCCAGCTGCGGACCGGCCAGCTGAAGCTGGCGGTCGTCTTGGTCGTCCTCGTGCTGGCGGCGGGGACCGCCGGGTATGTCCTCGTCGAGGGCTGGGACGTCTGGGACGCGTTCTACATGACCGTGATCAGCGTGACCACGGTCGGGTATCGCGAGGTGCACGAGCTGTCGCGAGCAGGCCAGGCGTTCACCGCCGCACTGCTCATCGGCGGGGTCGGGACGGCGCTCTACGCCTTCACCCTCGTGGCGGCCGGAATCATCGAGTCCCGCTTGCGCGTGGGCCCACGCCTGCAGGAGCGTCGACGCGCGCGTATGATCGACGAACTTTCCGACCACTTCATCCTCTGCGGAGCCGGCCGCATTGGCCTCATCATCGCGGAGGAGTTCCGACGTCAGGACGTGCGGTTCGTGGTCATCGACCGCGACCACCTCGCCGTCCAGGCCCTGCTCACGCAGGGCGACATCGCCGTGGAGGCCGACGCCAGCCGCGAGGATGTCCTCAAACGGCTTCGCATCGACCGCGCACGGGGGCTGATCGCCGCCCTCGGGAGCGACGCGGAGAACGTCTACACCATCCTGACGGCGCGGGGGCTGCGCCCCGATCTGTTCGTCATCGCCCGGGCGGACTCCGAGGACGCCGGGCGGAAGCTCACGCGCGCCGGGGCCAATCGCGTGGTGTCGCCGTACCAGATCGGCGCGCTCCAGATGGCCCAGACCGCGCTGCGGCCCGCCGTGGTTGACTTTGTCGAACTGGCCACGAGCTCGGACAACCTCGAGCTGGCCATCGAGCAGATCAAGATCGGCGCGCACTCGGGCCTGGCCGGGCACTCGATCGTCGACGCGAACCTCCGCCAGCGCTTCGGTGTCATCGTCGTGGCCGTCCAGCGGGGGGATGGGCGCATGGAGTTCAACCCCGCCCCGGACATGGCGATGGAACCCGGCGATCAACTCGTGGTGCTCGGGCGTCCGGAGCAGTTGAAAGGGCTGGAGGCGGCGGCCCAGGAGGCGGCGCCCTCCTTGTGAGGGCGGCCGCAGGAAGGCGGCGATGGCTGCTCGCATCCTCGATGGCGCCGCGCTGGCCAAACGGCTGCGGCAGGATCTCCAGCCGCGGGTCGACGCGTTTGCCCGCGCGCGCGGGCGCCCGCCGGGCCTCGGCATCGTGCTCGCGGGCGACGACCCGTCGTCGGAGATCTACGTCAGGAACAAGCTCAAGTCGGCCGCGGAGACCGGACTGCGCGCGGACCTCCGGCGGCTGCCGGCCTCCTGCTCGCTGGCCGACCTGCTCGCCGTGGTCCGCGAGCTCAACGCGAGCCCGGCGCACGACGGCGTGCTCGTCCAGTCGCCGCTACCCGCGCACCTCGGTCCGGACGCCGAACAGACCGTGTTCGACACGGTGGACCCGCGCAAGGACGTCGATGGGTTCCACCCCGAGAACGTGGGTCGCCTGGTGCAGAACCGGCCCTTTCTCGTTTCGTGCACGCCGCTGGGCGTCATCGCGCTGCTCGAAGCATCGGGCATCCGCATCGACGGTGCCCACGCCGTCGTGATCGGGCGCAGCGATATCGTCGGCAAACCGCTGGCCCTGCTGCTGCTGCACCGCCACGCCACCGTCACGCTCTGCCACTCCCGAACCCGCGACCTCGCTCGGGTGGCGGCGACGGCCGACCTCCTCGTGTCGGCCGTCGGGCGTCCCGGACTGGTGACCCCTGAGTTCGTGAAGCCGGGGGCGGTCGTCGTGGACGTGGGGATCAACCGCATCGACAGCGCGGACGTCGTCGCTCGCCTCTACCCGGTAGGTCATTCGCGGCGGGCCGATTTCGAGCGCCGGGGCGCGCTCGTGGTGGGGGATGTGCACCCCTCGGTGGCCGAGGTGGCGGGGGCGATCACGCCCGTGCCGGGCGGCGTCGGTCCGCTCACGGTGGCGATGCTGCTCTCCAACACACTGCTGGCGGCCGAGGCCCGGGACCGCAACGCCTGAGTGGTGAGGGAACCATGCAGCGTGTGGCGCTGACCGGCGGCATCGCGACCGGGAAGAGCTACGTCCGCGCCTCGTTCGAGACGATTGGTTTTCCGACGGTCGACTCGGATGCCATCGTCCATGCGCTCCTGCGGGGGGACGCGGCGCTCATCCGCCAGGTGGAGGCGCGGTTCGGTGCCGGGGTACTCGACTTGAGCGGCGGCGTGGACCGGACGGCGCTCGGCCGCGTGGTGTTCCGCGACCCGGCCGCGCGCGGCGACCTCGAACGCCTCATCCACCCGCTCGTCTACCGGGCGATCGCCGACTGGTTCCGACGGGTCGCCGACAGCGGGGCCGCCTCGGCGCTGGCCGACGTGCCGCTGCTCTACGAGACCGGCCGCGCGGCGGACTTCGACCGCGTGATTGTCGTCGCCTGCCAGGAGCCCGTGCAGCGCGCGCGGCTCGCCGCGCGCGGGCTGGCGGAGGCGGACGCCCAGGCCCGCCTGGCGGCGCAGTGGCCAACCGCCGAGAAGGTGCGCCGCGCCGACGAGGTGATCTGGACGGACGGGACGTTCGAGGACACCGACCGTCAAGTGCGGGTGATCGCCGAGACGCTGCGCTGAGCGCGGGGGCCGGCTGTCCGCGGCTATTCGTCCTTGGCGGGGGCGATCCGCTCCTCCACGAACGTGTTCCACTCATGGCAATGCGGGCAGTGCCAGAGCAGTTCGGTGCTGCGGTAGTGACAGTGGACGCAGACGTGCGGATCGAGGTAGAAGACCGCGTGGCTCGTCAACTCCACGTACCGCTCGACGAGCGACGGGGCGAGGTCCAGGTGCCGGAGGGCGCGCCAAACCGCCTGGTGCACGACTTGGCCGTGCGGGTTGTGCACGAGCGCCTCGAACAGCAGCTCGAGCGCGTCACGGGACCGGCACGCCCCGTCGAGGTACCTTGGCCAGCGCGACGTGCGCGCGCCAGTCGCGTGGGTTGGCGGCGATCAGGCCCCGGCAGACCTCCGGCAGGCGTTCCGGGGTGCCGAGCCGCAGGTAGCCGGACTCCAGGCGATCAAAGACCAGGTACGCGCGGTCCGGGGCGACCTTCACGACTTGCTCCCAGGTTGTGGCCGCCTCCGCGGCGCGGTCCTGTGCCCACAGCACGTCGCCCAGGTTGAGGTAGGCGGGAACGGTCCGCGCGTCCAATTCGATCGCCGCGCGGAACCGTGCCGCGCCCGAGGGCAGGTCGTTCCGCTTCACGGCCTCCAGCCCCAGCTCGTTCTCGAGGAAGGCCAGGATCTCGTTGTTTCGCGCCTCGGCGGTCCGGCCGCCGAGGCGCGCCAGACGCCGACGGATCTCGTAGGCCTCCGTCCACTGGTGCTGTTCCTCGTACAGCTTCTCCAGGTTGACGAGCGCGTATTCGTTCTCGGCGTCCAGCCGGAGGACCTCCTGGTAGGCCTCGAGCGCCCGGTCGACGAACCCCCCGCGCTTGAAGTCGAGGCCCAGACACAGCAGGGCGTAGGCATGCTCGAGGCGAGAGAGCTTGGGCCGCTGCAGCAGGCCCTGGTGCACCTGGATGGCCCGGCCCACTTGGCCTTTCTCCCGGTACAGGTTCCCGAGGATCAGGTCGATCTCGAGCGCGTCGCTATCCACCGTGGCGGCCTTGGTCAGCTCCTCGATGGCCAGATCCGCCTGGTTCGACACGAGGAAGTTCAGGCCGAGCATGTAATGGGGCGTTTCCCGGGCCTTGCGCCGGTCGAACCAGCGGCCGTCGCGAAGCTTGTACCGCTCCCAGGCCTTGCCGATCGTCAGCCCGGCGAGCAGGGCCAGCAAGGCGGCCAGCAGGGGGGCGTAGTTGCCCATCACCGCACTCCCGGGGGGAGGTAGCCGTGCAGGAGGTCCTCCCACCGGCCCTGGGCGCGGAGGATCGCCTCGATGAACTCACGGGCGGCACCGTCGCCGCCCGCACGCGTGGCGATCCAGTCGACCCGCGCCAGCACCTCCGGCGCGGCGTCGGCGGGCGCGGCTGCCAGCCCGACGCGCGACAGCACCGGCAGGTCCAGCAGGTCATCGCCCATGAAGGCCACCTGGGGGTCGGTCACGGCCTCGTGCCGTAGCACGTCCTCGTACATCTCGAGCTTCTCGCCGGCCTGCTGGCGCACGATCCGGATCCCGAGTTGGGCGGCGCGCGCGGTCGTGGCCGGCGAGTGGCGCGCCGAGAGGATGCCCGTCACCAAACCGGCGCGCTGCGCCCAGACCAGGCCCGTGCCGTCGCGGATGCTGAACTGCTTGGATTCCGACCCGTCGCTGTGCAGCAGCACCCGGCCGTCGGTCAGCACGCCGTCCACGTCAAACAGCAGCAGGCGAATCCGGGCGGCCTTGGCGGCGAAGGTGTCGGGATCGCAGGGCATCAGAACATCTCGGTTCGCCACAGGTCGTGGAGGTGGACCACGCCTTCCGCGCGGCGGTCGGGGCTGACGACCACCAGCGAGGTGATCTTGCGCTGCTCCATTAGGTTCAGCGCCTCCACGGCGAGCATCGTGCGCGGCACGGTCACCGGACCGCGTGTCATGACCGCGCCCGCCGTCCGGTCGAGGATGTCCGGGCCCGTCATGTGCCGGCGCAGGTCGCCGTCGGTGATGATGCCCGCGAGGTGGCCGTCCGCATTGACGACACAGGTCATCCCCAGACCTTTGCGCGACATCTCGTAGATGACATCGCGCAGCCCCGCGTCGACCGCGACGACCGGCAGTTCGTCGCCCACGTGCATCAGTTGCTCGAGGCGCATCAGCCGCTTGCCGAGCTTCCCGCCCGGATGCAGGTTGGCGAAGTCCTCCTGGCGGAAGCCCTTGCGGACGAGCAAGGCCATGGCCAGCGCGTCGCCGAGGGCGAGGGCCGCCGTCGTGCTGGCGGTCGGCGCGAGGTTCAACGGGCAGGCTTCCTCGTTCACCCGGCAGTCGAGCGTGACGTCAGCGGCCTGCCCGAGTGTCGACCGCGGGAACCCGGTCAAGGTGACCATCCGCGCGCCGATCCTCCGGATGGTCTCGAGCAGCCGGACCAGCTCCTCGGTTTCCCCGCTGTAGGAGAGCGCCATCACGACGTCGTCCGTCTGGAGCGCCCCGAGATCGCCGTGCCGCGCGTCGGCCGGGTGCAGGAAGAAGGCGGGCGTGCCGGTGCTCGTCAGCGTCGCGGCGATCTTGCGACAGATCAAACCCGACTTGCCCATGCCGGTCAGCAGCACCCGCCCACGGCACTCGAACAGCAGCTGCACGGCGCGTTCGAACCGATCGTCAAGGCGATCGAGGAGGCCGATAATCGCGTCGGCCTCGATCCGCAGCACCTTGCGCGCCAGCTCGAGATCGCTCATCGGGCCTGTCGTGACCACGTGCACCTCTCGTCTCCGGGGCGCGCCGCGTGCCAGCGCGCCGTGTCGGGCCGATGCGGCCCGGATCGTCAAGACCGCGCGCCGCCCGTGCCCGCGTGCGGGAATGCCGCTTTGACAATGGCGTCGATTTGCACGAGGCGGTCCAGCAAGGCGTCCAGGCGGTCCAGCCGCAGGGCGTTCTGGGCGTCGCTCTTGGCTCGCGGCGGGTCGTCGTGGACCTCGAGGAAGACCCCGTCCACGCCGGCCGCGACGCCGGCCGACCCCAGCGGCTCGATGTACTGAGCGAGGCCGGAAGTGACGCCGTCTCCGCCGCCCGGGAGCTGCAAGCTGTGCGTGATGTCGAAGATGACCGGGTAGCCGAGCCCGCGCAGGATCGGGAACGCCCGCATGTCCACGACGAGGTTGTTGTAGCCGAACGAGGTGCCCCGTTCGGTCACCAGCACGCGGGCGTTACCAGCCCCGGTCACCTTCGCGATCGCGTGGCGCACGTCGAGCGGGGCCAGGAACTGGCCCTTCTTGATGTTCACGGCCCGCCCGGTCGCGGCCGCCGCCAGCAGCAGGTCGGTCTGGCGGCAGAGGAACGCGGGAATCTGGAGCACGTCGGCGACCTCGGCCGCCGCAGCGGCATGGGAGGGCTCGTGGATGTCGGTGAGGATGGGCACGCCGAGCTCGGCCTTGATCCGCCCGAGCACGCGCAGCCCTGCCTCCAAGCCGGGCCCGCGGAACGATCCCGCCGAGGTCCGGTTCGCCTTGTCGTAGGAGGCCTTGAACACGAACGGCACGCCCCGCCGCCGGGCAATACCCTGGATCGCGGAGGCCAACTCGCGGGCGTGCCCTTCGCTCTCGATGACGCACGGGCCCGCGATCAGCATCAGCGGGTGCCCTTCACCGACGCGAATGGGGCCAATCTCGACGATATGCACGGCGGACATTATACCGTCCACGACGGCGCTGGGGGCGCGGTGGTCGGAGAGACGGGCGCGGCTGGGAGTCGGGCCGGCGTCGGGCTAGGCCGGGGCGCCCGCCTCGGTCCGCTCCCTCAAGCGCGCCAGCTTGTGCTGGTAGCTGGCCCCCACGAAGCCCGCAAACAGGGGATGCGGCTGGAGCGGCTTTGACTTGAACTCCGGGTGGAACTGCACCGCGAGGTACCACGGGTGACCGGGCAGCTCCGCGATCTCGACAAACTTGCCGTCCGGCGATTTCCCCGAGATCTGCATGCCATGCGAGGTGATCACGGCCTCGTACGCCGGATTGAATTCGTAGCGGTGCCGGTGCCGCTCGTGGATCGTCATCGCGCCGGTACGTGCGCTGGGCGAGCGAGCCGGGCACCAGGGCGCAGGCGTACTGTCCGAGCCGCATGGTACCGCCCAGGTCGTCGACGCCGAGCAGGTCGCGCAGCTTGAAGATGACCCGGTAGGGCGTCTGCTCATTGCATTCGGTCGAGTCGGCCTCCGTCAGCCCGCAGACGCGGCGCGCAAAGTCGACCACCGCCCACTGGAACCCGTAGCAGATCCCGAAGTACGGGATCTGGCGATCGCGGGCCACCTCGGCCGCCCGCATCATGCCCCGCGTGCCGCGGTTGCCGAACCCCCCGGGCACCAGGATGCCGTCCGCGCCGTCGAGCAGGTGCAGGCCGTCCGCCTCTTCGAGCGCCTCGGCTTCGACCCAGCGGAAGTTCACCCTGAGACCGTGCGGGAACCCGCCGTGCGTCATCGCCTCGTTGAGGCTCTTGTAGGAGTCCTCGTACTCCACGTACTTGCCCACGACGTGGATCGTGATGTCGTCGATCGGGTGGTGGATGCGGTCGACCAGCTGCTGCCAGGTCTCCAGACGCGGCTGCGACTCGGGTAGGTGGAGGTACTTGAGGATGATCCGGTCCACGCCTTCGGCCGCCAGCATCAGCGGCACCTCGTAGATCGACGCCACGTCCTTGGCCGTGATGACGGCTTCCTCGGCCACGTCGCAGAAGAGCGCAATCTTGCGTTTGATGTCCTGCGGCAGGAAGCGGTCGGTGCGGCAGAGCAGGATGTCGGGCTGGATGCCGATCGACCGGAGGTCGCGCACGCTGTGCTGGGTCGGCTTGGTCTTCAGTTCCCCCGAGGTCCCGATGAAGGGGACGAGCGTCAGGTGGATGTACAGGGTGTTCTCGCGGCCGACGTCCTGGCGGAACTGGCGGATCGCCTCGAGGAACGGCTGACTCTCGATGTCGCCGACCGTGCCCCCGATCTCGACCAGGATGAAGTCCACGTCGTGGGCCACGGCCCGCAGGCACTCCTTGATCTCGTTGGTGATGTGCGGGATGACCTGGACCGTCCGGCCGAGGTAGTCGCCGCGTCGCTCCTTCTGGATCACCGACAGGTAGATCTTGCCGGTGGTCCAGTTGTGGGCGCTGGTGGTGACCGTGTTGGTGAAGCGCTCGTAGTGACCGAGATCGAGGTCCGTCTCGGTTCCGTCGTCCGTGACGTAGACCTCGCCGTGCTGGTACGGGCTCATCGTGCCCGGGTCCACGTTGATGTAGGGGTCGAACTTCTGCAGCGTGACCCGGTAGCCGTGCGCCTCGAGCAGCGCTCCGATGGAAGCGGCGGCGAGGCCCTTGCCGAGCGACGACACCACCCCGCCCGTGACGAAGATGAACTTGACCGCGCGCCCGTCCGTGTTCTGCATGTGCGTATCAGCCGTTGGGGCCGGCAACCACCAGGCGCCGGACCCGATTGAGATTGGCGGGCGTGTCGACGCCCACCGAGTCGTGGGTGGTGATGACGGTACGAATCCGAACCCCATGCTCGAGGGCTCTGAGCTGCTCGAGGGATTCCCTCAGCTCGAGCGGGGTGGGCGGCAAGACGGCGAACTCGAGCAGGAACGTCCGCCGGTAGACGTAGAGGCCGATGTGCTTGAGGGCGCCGCTCGCCTCGACGCCGCCCCCCGCGCCGCGCGTGTACGGGATGGGCGCGCGCGAGAAGTAGAGTGCGAACCCTTGGCAGTCGGTCACGACCTTGACCACGTTCGGGTCGGCGAGATCGGCGGGATCATCGAGCGGGCGGCCGAGCGTGCCCATCAGGATCGTCGGGTCGGCGACGAGCGGTGCGACGGCCTCCCCGATCATCTCCGGCGCGAGCAGGGGCTCGTCGCCCTGGACGTTGACCACCAGCTCGCACGCCAACGCGGAGGCGACCTCGGCCAGCCGATCGCTCCCGCTCCGATGGTCCGCGCGGGTCATGACGGCGAGGCCGCCGAACGCCTCGACCGCCTCCAGCACCCGTCCGTCATCGGTGGCGACGACGACCGCGTCCACCGCCGGCGACGCGGCCGCCCGACGGTAGACGTGCTCGATCATCGGCCGGCCGGCAATCTCGGCCAATGGTTTGCCGGGGAGACGCGAGGAGTGATACCGCGCGGGAATGATGGCGACGTGCCGTGCCTTGGCGAGCAACCCAGTGTACGGATGGTCTCGATCAGGGTGCACGGCGAATCATAACATGAGGGCGCGGTCCCGGCTCACGCGCGCGAGCCGATCGGTGGCGTCGTTCGGTCCTCGCCTCCGTGTTACCATCGTCCCGGAGCGCGCACGATGACCCGGACCCAGGCCGCATGGCTGACGCTGACCGCGGTGCTGCTCGTCGCGTGGGCGGCCTCTGGGACGCTTCCCTGGCCGATCGATTCGCACAAGGGAACCGTCACCCCGCGGCCGGCCGCGGACCCGATCCCGGCCGACGCGCTCGGGGTTCGGGCCGCGTCGCTGCGCCAGTATCTCGCCTCGGCGCGCCCGCCAGCGGCCGTCCGACGCAATCCCTTCGTCTTCAGCGCCAGCCCGCCGCCTGCCGGGATGACTCTGCCGGCGACGCCGCTGTCGGCCCGTCACGCGCCTCGGCCGGAGATGAAGCTGTCGGGTATTGCCGAGGACGTGGGCGAGCACGGTCCCGTGCGGACCGCCGTCATCTCCGCGATGGGGCAGGTGTTTTTCGCGAAGGAAGGCGACCGCGTCCTGTCCCGGTTCTTCGTCGTGCGCGTGGTCGCCGACGCGGTCCAACTCAGGGACACCGACGGAGACGAACTGTTCACGCTCGTCCTGCGGTAACGGGTCGCGTCAGCAGCGGCGCGGGGCGGCCGGTCGGCCGCCCCGCCGCGGGTCGAGGTCGAGCGTCAGGTCAGCTGCCGCCAATCGTGCGTGCCGGTGCCTCCGGGATGCCTTCCCGCCGCTTCACGCCTTCCGGTGTCGTGACCAGGCCGGCCGGGCACGGCTGCTTCCACAACCGCAGGTAGTCGAATACCAGCTGGCGCTTCAACAGCTGAATGGCGCGTGCCGGGTCGACGCCCTTGGGGCAGACCCGCGAGCACTCGCCGGCGTAGTGGCAGCGCCACGGCCCCCCTTCGCCCACCAGTGCGGCCCGCCGCGTCGTGAATCCGCCGTCGCGGCTGTCGGCCGAGTACCGATACGCCTGGCCGAGGGGCATTGGCCCGGCATAGACGGGGTCGGTGGCGTAGGTCGGGCAGGCGGCCATGCAGCAGCCGCACTTGATGCAGTAGGAGAACTGCAGGTACGCCTCGAGTTGGTGGGGCGTCTGCCAGTCCTCGCCGCTCGGGCGCTGCTGTTCGTCGGCGTCCTCGCGAATGATGTGGGGCGACATCTCGATATGGGCCGCGAACATCGGCGCCAACTCCGGGACCAAGTCGCGGATGGTGTTGAAGTTGGGCAGCGGCGCCACCGTGACGAGCGACCCGCCCAGCTCGGACACCTGCGTGTTGCAGGCGAGGCGCGGGCGCCCGCTGATGAACATCCCGCACGACCCGCACACGCCCATGCGGCACGAGGACCGCCAGGCGAGCGTCGGCGAGAACCGCTCCTTGATCTGCTTGAGGCCTTCGAGCACGGTCATGCCCGGCGTGTAGGTCAACCGGTAGTCCTCCCAGTACGGCTTGGCCTCCTTCGTGGGATCGAAACGCCGGACTCGAAACACGACCTCGGATGGGACAGTCTGGTCAGCCATATCGATCCCCCTAGGCGCCGCGCGCCACCGTGAATCCCGCCCACGCCGCCCACGTGCCGACGACGAACAGCACGAGGCCGACCACGACCAGCAGCCCGTTCAGCGTCCGCTTGGTGGTCGCCGCCGGGTTGAGCTCGAAGAGGATGTTCCGCAGCCCGTAGAAGCCGTGGAACAGCGCCGCGCCGAGCAGGATCACGTAGGACACGAGGAAGAACAGGCTCTTCCCGCGTGCGACGACGTTGGCCCAGTCGACCGGCTTGCCGGGAGCCGGGTTGAACACGCGTACCGATCGTCTCCAGGTGCATCACGGTCATGTGCAGGCCGAGGAGCACGAGGATGATGGCGCCCGCGCCGATATGCCAGGTCCAGAGCCGTTGTTCGCGCATGTCGCCTCCTCCTACTCCAGGAACCCGATGCCACCGACGATCGCCAGGATCGCCGCCAGGATCAGCGCACCGATGGCCAGCGGCCGCTGCTCGTCCACCGACGTGCGGTACGGGTAGACCGGCTCGATGGGCTGGCCGATGGCGAACCCCAGCTCGACGAGCGCGAGGCGGATACCGTTGACCGCGTGGAACGCGAAGGCGGCGAACACCAGGTACTCGCCGGCGCTGAACACGGGGCCCTTGACCTTGCCCATGGCCGTCACCCAGGCGTTCTGGCCGAAGGCCCGCGAGGTCGTGAGGCCGATGTGCATGAGGAAGTAGGCGAGCAGCCCGAGGCCGGTCAGCCGGTGCAGCGCGTAGAGGTACCGCTCGAACCCCCAGCGGCCGCCCACCAGCCAGCCCTTCAGCCCCAGGCGATTGGGACGTCCCTTGCTCTCGATCATGATGTCCTCTCCGTTGCGACGGACCGCGCAGGCACCCGCCCTGCGCCTCAGTACTTCCGCTCGACCGGCTTCCACTGATCGACGACGACCCCCTTGTAGTCGAGCCTGGGTGCCGCACCGGTGTACCAGGCCAGGGTGTGCTTGAGCCAGCCTTCGTCGTTGCGCGTCTGGAAGTCGCGCCGTGCGTGCGCCCCGCGCGACTCCTCCCGCGCGATGGCGCCGACGATGGTGACCTCGGCCAGATCGAGCAGGTTCTCGAGCTCCAGCGCATGGAACAGGTTTGAATTGTAGAGGGCCCCCTTGTCCGCCACCGGGGCCTGCTTCGACCGCTCGCGGATCTCGCGCACGATGGCGAGGCCGTGGTCGAGTTCCGCCGCGGTCCGGAACACCCCCACGTCGCGGTCCATCATCGTGCGGAGCTCGCGACGCAAGGCGTAGAGATTCTCCCCGCCCTCCCGCGCGAGTACCTCCTTGATGTGGCCTTGGCGGTCGGCCACCAGGCGTTCGGGCACCGCGACGGGCTTGGGGAGGGAGGGCAGCGCGCGGACGATTTCGGCGCCGGTGATGCCGCCCCAGACCAGGCACTCGCCAGTCGAGTTCGACCCGAGCCGGTTCGCGCCGTGCAGCGACACGCACGCCGCCTCGCCGGCCGCCCACACGCCCGGGATGCGCGTCAACCCGTTGATGTCGGTCTCGATTCCCCCCATCGAGTAATGCGCGACGGGGCGGATGGGGATGGGTTTGTCGATCGGGTCGACGCCGATGAACTTGATGCACACCTCCCGGATCAGCGGCAGCCGCGAGTTGATCCGCTCGGCGCCGAGATGGGTCAGATCCAGGTGGATGCACGGCAGCCCGTCCGGGCCCGGAATGCCTCGGCCCGCCTCGAGCTCGGTCTGCTCGGCTCTCGAGACCATGTCGCGCGGAGCGAGCTCCATCTTGCTCGGGGCGTACCGCTCCATGAACCGCTCGCCGGCGGCGTTGCGGAGGTAACCGCCCTCGCCGCGGCACGCCTCGGTCATCAGAATCCCGTTCGGCACGAGGCCGGTGGGGTGGAACTGCAGGAACTCCATGTCCTCGAGCGGCAGGCCGGCCCGGAACGCCATGGCCATGCCGTCGCCGGTCACCGTCTCCGAGTAGGTCGTGAACCCGTAGAGCGTGCCGCCCCCGCCGGTCGCGATGAGGAGGGCCTTCGCGCGGAGCACGACCGGCTCGCCGCTCGGGGCGTGGATGCCGAGCAGCCCGGCGAACCGGCCGCCGTCGACGAGCAGGTCCGTCACGAAGAACTCGTCGTAGCGGGTGAAGCTCCGGTAGCGCACGAGCTGGTCGTACAGGGTCTGCATCTCGAAGAAGCCCGTCTTGTCGGCCGCCAGCGTCGCCCGCGGGTAGGAGTGCCCGCCGAACGGGCGCTGGGCAATGCGGCCGTGCTCGTCGCGCGTCCAGGGAATCCCCCAGTGATCGAGCAGGCGGATCTCGTCGGGGATGGCCATGACGAAGCGGCGCACGACGTCCTGATCGGCGAGGAAGTCGGCGCCCTTGTTCGTGTCCCAGGCGTGGAGGTCGGTGGAGTCACCTTCCTCGGTGCGGAGCACCGCGGCCGTGCCACCTTCGGCGCACACCGAGTGTGCCCGCATGAGCTGGACCTTGGACACGATACCCACGTCCACGCGTCCGTCCAGGCGGGAACAAATCTCCACCGCGGCTCGCAGGCCGGCAAGCCCCGCGCCGAGGATCAGGACATCGTGGGTCAGGCTCTGAGCCATCCGGACCTCCTTGCGATCTGCACTGGAGCCCGTGCGAGAGACGTCGACTGAGTGGCGTCGGAAGCGGGCTCGGGGGCGGAATCGGAGAGCGGGCGGATTCTAACGCGCGCGCCGGGTACTTGCAAGGCAGTGATAGTCGCGTGATCGTCGCGGGTTACGAAATCGGAATCCCGGAACCCGCGTCCTGCCCCAACATGGTGCAAACTGGAAAAAGACGCGACTGTGTGGCGGATCCTGCGTTATCGGCGGCGCTTTTCAACAGGGTTTTCCACAGAATCTGTTGAAGGACGAGGGGCGGCGCCGGGGAAATGACCTAACATCCGGGCGCCCCTGAGCGACCGCGCAACCGGTGGCGGGGCGCGCTCCGCGCCCCGGGTCGGACACGTTAGCGGGCGCCGTGCCACAGCGCCCGCAGGAGCTCCCGGCGCAGCCTGGCGATGTGGGCGAGGGAGATGGTCTTCGGGCAGACGGCCTCGCACTCGCCTTCGTTCGAACAGTTTCCGAAGCCCTCGCGGTCGGCCTGGGCGACCATCGCCGCCACGCGCGAGACGCGTTCCGGGTGTCCTTGGGGCAACAAGGCCAGATGGGAGACCTTGGCCGACACGAACAGGGCGGCGGACGCATTCTTGCAAGCCGCTACGCATGCCCCACAGCCTATGCATGCCGCCGCGTCCATCGCCGCTTCGGCTAGGTCGCGTGCGACGGGTACGGCATTGGCTTCCGGCGCCCCGCCGACGTTGACCGAGATGTAGCCGCCGACGGCGATGATCCGGTCGAAGGCGCTTCGGTCGACCATCAGGTCCTTGTGGAGCGGGAAGGCCTTGGCCCGCCAGGGCTCGACGGTGATGGTGTCACCGTCCTTGAAGTGCCGCATGTGCAGCTGGCACACCGTGGTGGCGCGCTCGGGGCCGTGCGCGACGCCGTTGATGACGAGGCTGCACATGCCGCAGATGCCCTCGCGGCAGTCCGAGTCGAAGGCAATTGGGTCTTCGCCTTTCCTGATGAGGCCGTCGTTGACCACGTCCAGCAGTTCCAGAAACGACATGTCCGGCGAGACGTCCTCGACCGCGTAGCTCACCAATCGGCCGTGCCGTTGCCGCGTTCCCTGGCGCCAGACGCGAAGTGTGAGGTTCATGGGTCGTCCGATCGCAATGGCCGAGTGCTACTTGTAGCTGCGCTGCGAGGGGTGGGCCTGCTCGAACTCGAGCGGTTCGACGTGCCGCACCACCGCCCCCGCCTCGCCGCCGTATTCCCAGGCGGCGACGTGTGCGAAGTGCGCGTCGTCGCGAAGCGCCTCGTTGTCAGGCGTCTGGTACTCCTCGCGGAAGTGTCCGCCGCAGGACTCGCGCCGCTCGAGCGCATCGAGCGTCAGCAGTTCGGCCAGCTCGAGGTAGTCGGCGACTCGTCCCGCGTACTCCACCGCCTGGTTCAGGTCCTCGGCGCTGCCCGGGACCGAGACGTCGTGCCAGAACTCGTCCCGCAGGCCCGGGATGCGCGCGAGCGCCTGGCGCAGCCCGGCCTCGTTGCGGGCCATCCCGACGTGATCCCACAGCAGCCGGCCGAGTTCCCGGTGGATGTCACGCGCCGTGCGGTGGCCCCGGATCGACAGCAGACGGGCGATTCGCGCGCGGACCGCGGTGGTGGCCTGCTCGAAGCGGTCGTGGCCGGTGGAGACGTCCTCGAGCACCGTACCTCCCCACGTACCCGGCGACCGTCGACGGGAGAATGAAATACCCGTCGGCCAGCCCCTGCATCAGCGCGCTCGCGCCGAGCCGGTTGGCGCCATGGTCGGAGAAGTTGGCTTCGCCGGCCACGAACAGGCCGGGGATCGTGGACATCAGGTCGTAGTCCACCCACAGGCCGCCCATCGTGTAGTGGATGGCGGGGTAGATCCGCATCGGCACCGTGAACGGGTCCTCGCCGGTGATCTTCGCGTACATCTCGAACAGGTTGCCGTAGCGCTCGACGATCACGTCGCGGCCGAGCCGGGCGATCGCGTCGGCGAAGTCGAGGTAGACGGCCAGGCCCGTCTCGCCGACGCCGCGGCCCTGGTCACAGACCTGCTTCGCGGCGCGCGAGGCGACGTCGCGGGGCACCAGGTTGCCGAAGGCGGGGTAGCGCCGTTCGAGATAGTAGTCGCGATCCTGCTCGGGGATCTGGTCCGGCCGCCGGCGATCGCCCGTTTCCCGGGGTACCCAGACGCGCCCGTCGTTGCGGAGGCTCTCGCTCATCAGGGTGAGCTTCGACTGGTGGTCGCCGGACACGGGGATGCACGTGGGATGGATCTGCGTATAGCAGGGGTTCGCGAACCAGGCGCCGCGCTTGTAGGCCCGCCAGATGGCCGTGGCGTTCGAATTCACGGCGTTCGTGGACAGGAAGTACGCGTTGCCGTATCCGCCCGTCGCGAGGACGACCGCGTGGGCCGCGTACGGCTCGAGCTCGCCCGAGATGAGGTTGCGAGTGATGATTCCCCGCGCGCGCCCGCCGACGACGACCAGGTCCAACATCTCGTGACGCGGGAGGACGCGCACGGTGCCCGCGTGGACCTGCCGCATCAGCGCCTGGTAGACGCCAAGCAAGAGTTGCTGGCCCGTCTGCCCCCGCGCGTAGAAGGTGCGCGAGACCTGGGCTCCGCCGAAGGAGCGGTTGTCGAGCAGGCCGCCGTACTCGCGGGCGAAGGGCACGCCTTGTGCGACGCACTGGTCGATGATGTTGGCGCTCAGTTGGGCGAGGCGAAAGACGTTGGCCTCACGCGACCGGTAGTCGCCCCCCTTGATGGTGTCGTAGAAGAGGCGCTGGATGCTGTCGCCGTCGTTCCGGTAGTTCTTCGCCGCGTTGATCCCGCCCTGCGCGGCGATCGAGTGGGCGCGGCGAGGGCTGTCCTGGAGGCACAGGCTCAGGACGTTGTACCCGAGCTCTCCAAGCGAGGCGGCGGCCGCGCCGCCCGCCAGTCCCGTGCCCACGACCACGATCGTGAACCGACGCCGGTTCGCCGGGCTGACGAGCTTCATCTCGAACTTGTGGCGGTCCCACTTCTCGGCCAGCGGCCCGGCCGGGGTCCTCGCGTCGAGCCGTGCGGACGGTGCCGCTGTCAGCGTCGTCATGCCCGGCCTCCCAGGAAGTACGCCCAGAGTGGAATGGCGAGAAAGCCGCCGGCCACGGCGACCGCGAGAAGCTTGCCGAGCCAGAGTACCACCGGCGTGCAGCGCGGTCCGTCGACGCCGAGCGATTCGAACGCGCTCGAAAACCCGTGCCACACGTGGAACCCAACAAGGAGGAGGCACGCTTCGTAGAGGGCGACGTGGAGGGGGTCGCGGAAGAACCCGACGAGCAGCCCGTACAGGTCGCGCTGGCCGGCAATCTCCGCGGCGGGCCCGTACTTGAACGCCCGCACATGCAGGACGACGAAGCCCGCAGTCACGGCGCCCGTGTAGATCATGGTCGTCGACGCCAGCGACTTCCGACTCGGCGATCCGGCCCACGCGCGCCGCTCGTATCCGCGGGGGCGGGCCTGCCGGTTCCGCCACCACGTCACGGCCGCCTTCCAGACATGGAGGACGAAGATCGCCACGAGACCGAACTCGACTGGCACGACCAGAGGGTTCGAGATCAAGGCGTGGGCGTAGCCGTTGAACGTCGGTCGGCCGAGGAAGACGAGCGTGTTCCCAATCAGGTGGACGACCAAGTAGCCGCACAACGCGAGTCCCGTGAAGGCGATGAGCAGCTTCTCGGCGACCGACGAGGAGAACGCGCTGCGGCGCGAGGTCATGACTCCGTGCTCCGAGGCCGGGGCATCCGCGGCGGGTGACGTCACGACCTCGTCCCACCACGATCGCCTGGGTGCGTCTGGGGAGTGCCCTATGGTCAGAATTGTAGTGCCGCCGGTGGGGAGTGACAAGGCGGTGCTCCGCCCGCGAGGAGGTCCGTCTTTTCGTTTGACGCGCGGCGCGGCCGCCGATAGCATGACTCGACCGATCAGAAAGCGGACTCAAACGGGGAATAGGCTGTGAAAATCCACGAGTACCAAGCCAAAGCCATCCTGGCGCGACACGGCGTGAGCGTGCCGCGTGGCGAAGTTGCGCACACGCCGTCGGAGGTGGCCGCCGTGGCCTCCCGCCTCGGGGGGACAGTGGTCGTCAAGGCGCAGATTCATGCCGGTGGTCGCGGCAAAGGCGGCGGCGTCAAGCTGGCCCGCTCGGCCGAGGAGGCCGAGCGGATCGCCGCGCAGATGATCGGCATGCGGCTGGTCACGCACCAGACCGGCCCCGAGGGGCGGGTCGTCACGCGGATCCTCGTGGAGGAGGGTTTGCCGATCGCGCGCGAGCTGTACCTCGGGGTCGTCATCGACCGCGCCGCTGAACGTCCCGTGCTCATGGCGAGTCCGGCCGGAGGCATGGAGATCGAGAAGGTGGCGGCCGAGACCCCGGAGTTGATCTTCAAGGAGCACGTCAACCCCGCCGTTGGTCTCCTGCCGTTCCAGACCCGCCGCCTCGCGTTTGCCCTGGGGCTGCCGGTGGCCTCGGTGGGGAAGGCTGCCGCGTTGATGGCCGGCGTCTACGAGGCATTTCTGGAGCGCGATGCCTCGCTCGTCGAGATCAACCCCCTGGTCCTGACCGGCGAGGGCAACCTCGTGGCCCTCGACGCGAAGATGAACTTTGACGACAACGCCCTGTTCCGGCACCCCGAGATTCGCGAGTTGCGCGACCTCGACGAAGAAGACCCGCTCGAGATCGAGGCGTCCAAGTTCTCCCTGAACTACATCCGTCTCGACGGCACGATCGGCTGCATGGTGAACGGCGCCGGCCTGGCCATGGCCACCATGGACATCATCAAGCTGGCGGGCGGCGAGCCGGCGAACTTCCTCGACGTGGGCGGCGGTGCGAACGCCGATCAGATCAAGAATGCCGTCCGGATCCTCACCTCGGACGGGCACGTGCGGGCCGTGTTCATCAACATCTTCGGGGGCATCCTCCGGTGCGACGTCCTGGCCGAGGGCCTGGTGGCCGCGGTGAAGGAACTGAACGTGCGGCTGCCAATCGTCATCCGCATGGAGGGGACCAACGTCGAGACCGGCAAGCGGATGCTCCGGGACAGCGGCCTGAACTTCACGACGGCCGACGCGATGGACGAGGCGGCCGCCGCCGTGGTGAAACTGGCCGCCCGCTGAGCGGGGACCTTGCGCGAAGGACTGAACAGCTATGGCGATACTCCTCGATCGGTCCACCCGGCTCCTGGTGCAGGGACTCACCGGCCGCGAAGGCACCTTCCACGCCAAGCAGGCGGCCGCCTACGGCACGACGATCGTCGGCGGCGTGACGCCCGGCAAGGGGGGCACGATCCACGAGGGCTGGCCGGTCTTCAACACTGTCCGGGACGCCGTGGCGGCCACCGCGGCCAACGCGTCGCTGATCTTCGTCCCGCCGTCGGCGGCCGCCGACACGATCATGGAAGCGGTGGACGGCGGCCTGGCGCTGGTCGTGTGCATCACCGAGGGCATTCCGACGCTCGACATGATGCGCGTGGCGACGATGCTGCGGAACCGGCCGACGCGACTGATCGGTCCGAACTGCCCGGGCCTCATCTCGCCGGGCAAGGCCAAGGCCGGGATCATTCCCGCGCATATCTGCAAGGAAGGACGGGTGGGGATCGTGTCGCGCAGCGGCACGCTGACCTACGAGGCGATCCAGCAGACCACGCAGCTGGGATTCGGCCAGACCACCTGCATCGGCATCGGCGGGGACCCGATCATCGGGACC
Organism: uncultured Acidobacteriota bacterium; assembly: GCA_963701315.1. Classification (GTDB taxonomy): domain Bacteria; phylum Acidobacteriota; class Vicinamibacteria; order Vicinamibacterales; family Fen-181; genus FEN-299. The sequence continues at coordinate 1,469,790 of OY969603.1, forward strand.
TCGTTCGTTGACGCGCTTCGGCTCTTCAACGCCGACCCGGAGACCGAGGCCGTGGTGATGATCGGCGAGATCGGCGGCACCGCCGAAGAGGAGGCTGCCGCCTTCATCCGCCAGGAGTTCACCAAGCCGGTCGTCAGCTTCATCGCGGGCCAGACGGCACCACCCGGTCGCCGGATGGGCCACGCGGGGGCCATCATCGCGGGCGGCAAGGGGACGGCCGCCGAGAAGATGGCTGCGCTCAGCGCGGCCGGCGTGCGCGTGGTGACGAGCCCGGCAGAGATTGGGCGCGCCGTCAAGGCCGTGCTCTAGCGGCAGGTTGCCCAGAGGGAAGGGGCCGGAGTCGCCTCCGCCGCCGGCCCTTCCGCCAGCCCAGCCGGCGTCCGCCGGCATGCTATACTTTCCTCGATCCCACTGAGAGTCGAAGCTTCGCCGACGGGCGCCGTGGCGATCCGTGTCGGGCATTCAGGGACGACGCATGACACCTCCAGAGCTCGCGGTGCGGGAAGCGGCAGTGCAGGCGCCGGGCACCCGCCTCGTCAACGATGTCAGCATCCAGGTGGCGACGGTCAACGGCTCGGGGAGCCAGACGGCCAACTTGGTGCTCCTCCGCTCGATCTTCCAGTCCGGCGTGCCCGTTTCGGGCAAGAACCTGTTTCCCTCGAACATCGCGGGCCTGCCCACCTGGTTCACGATCCGGGCGAGCCAGCGCGGGTACATCGGCCGCAAGAAGGACATCGACATCCTCGTGGCGATGAACCCAGAAACGGCGCGCGAGGACGTCCTGGGGCTGCGGCCTGGTGCCGTCGCGATCTACGACGAACCCCTGAAGCTCGACGCCCTGCGCGCCGACTTGATCGTCTACCCCGTGCCGTTCGACAAGCTGGTGGCGGGTGTCTGTCCTGACGCCAAGCTGCGCAAGCTGGTCCGCAACATGATCTACGACGGCGTGCTGGCCCAGCTGCTGCACATCGATTTGCGCGAGATGGAGAAGGCGCTGGCCAAGCAGCTCAGTCGGAAGGCCAAGGCCCTGTCGCTCAATCAGGCCGCGCTCGAAGCCGGGTTCGCGTTCGCCCGGGAGCACCTCCCGAAGCGCGACCCGTACTCGGTCGAGGCGATGCCCCGGGCGGGCGACCTGGTCCTGATCGAGGGCAACGCGGCGGCCGCCATCGGCGCCATGATGGCTGGCGTGACCGTGGTCACGTGGTACCCGATCACGCCCTCATCGAGTCTGTGCGAGACGCTGGCCACCTACATGCGCAAGTACCGCATGGACCCGGCCACCGGCAAGGCGACCTTTGCGATCGTCCAGGCCGAAGACGAGCTGAGCGCGCTCGGGATGGCGCTCGGCGCGGGCTGGCTCGGCGCCCGATCGATGACGGCCACCGCCGGACCCGGCATCTCGTTGATGGCGGAGTTTGCCGGTCTTGGCTACTACGCGGAGGTCCCGACGGTCATTTTCGACATCCAGCGCGTCGGGCCCTCCACGGGCCTGCCGACGCGGACGTCGCAGGGCGACATCCTCTCGACGGCGTTCCTCTCGCACGGGGACACGCGCCATCCGATGTTGCTGCCGTCCTCGCCGCGGGAGGTCTACGAGATGGCGGTCCAGGCCTTCGACCTGGCCGAGCGTCTCCAGACCCCCGTGTTCGTGATGAGCGACCTGGACCTCGGGATGAACACGTGGATGTCGGAGCCGTTTCCCTATCCTGAGCATCCCCCGGACCGCGGCAAGCGGCTGACGGCCGACAAGCTCGCGTCGCTCGGCGAGTGGGGACGCTACCGCGACGTGGACGGCGACGGGATCCCGTACCGGACCGTCGCGGGCGACGGCCTGCCAGCGTACTTCTGCCGGGGGTCCGGTCACAACGAGCGCGCGCAGTACAGCGAGCGCGCCGCGGACTACGTCGCCAACATGGACCGCATCGACCGGAAGCTCGACACCGCCCGCACGCTGGTCCCGCCCGCCGTGGTCGACGGGGCCCCGGGGGCGACGGTGGGCATCATCGCCTACGGCACCAGTCACTGGGCGGTGAGCGAGAGCCGGGACCAGCTCAAGCTGGAGGCGGGCCTCGAGACGGGCTACCTGCGGCTGCGCGGCTACCCCTTCGGACCGGAGGTGCGCGCCTTTGTCGAAGGACACGAGCGGGTGTACATCGTCGAGCAGAATCGCGACGGCCAGATGGCCGCGCTGCTCAAACTGGACCTCCCGTCCGGACTGGTCGCGCGGTTGCGGCTGGTCCGCCACTACGACGGGCTGCCGATCGACGCGCGGTCGGTGACCGACGGGATTCTGCAGCAGGAGGGGCACGCCCCCTCCGAGCCGGCGCGCCACCTCGCCGCGGTGGCGATCCCGGGGAGCGAGGACTGACCCCCGCGCGGGGGGCGCCAGGCATTCTGGCCGGCCGACGATCGGCCCGAGGGCAACATGACGACGAGTGCGACTTCGGCAGGGGGCAGGAAGCTCAACCGGATTGGTCTCGACTTGACGGCCTACCGCGGGGGCAAGAGCACGCTCTGCGCAGGGTGCGGCCACAACGCGATCTCTGAGCGCCTGATCGAGGCGTTCTTCGACATGGGCGTCGACGGCCGGCGGGTCATCAAGCTGTCGGGCATCGGCTGCTCCAGCAAGAGTCCCGCTTACTTCCTCGGCCAGTCGCACGGGTTCAACGCCGTTCACGGCAGGATGCCGTCGGTGGCGACCGGCGCCATGCTGGCCAACGCCTCGATGATGGCGATTGGCGTGAGTGGCGACGGCGACACGGGGGCGATTGGGATCGGGCAGTTCGTGCACCTCATGCGGCGCAACGTGCCCATGATCTACATCGTGGAGAACAACGGCTGCTATGGGCTCACCAAGGGGCAGCTGTCCCCGACGGCCGACCTCGGCTCGACGCTCAAGAACGGCGTGGTGAACGACCTGCCACCGATCGACCTGTGCGCCCTGGCGATCGACCTTGGGGCGAGCTTCGTCGCCCGCTCGTTCTCGGGAGACAAGAAGCAGATGCTCTCGCTGCTCAAGGGGGCGATCGCCCACCGCGGGACGGCCATGCTGGACATCATCTCTCCGTGCGTCACGTTCAACGACCACGAGGGGTCCACCAAGAGCTATTCGTACGTGAAGGATCACGAGGAGCCGCTCGAGGAGATCAGCTTCGTGCCCTTCTTCGAGGACATCTCGGTGGATTACGAGCCGGGGACGGTCCAGGCGGTCAGCCTGCACGACGGGTCGACCATCCTGCTCAAGAAGCTGGCCGGCGACTACGACCCCACGAACCGCGCGATGGCGCGCCGGGTCCTGTTCGAGGCGGGGGCCCGGGGCGAGTTTGCCACGGGGCTGATCTACGTCGACCCCGGCCGCCCCGACTTCCTGTCGATGCTGAACCTGGTCGACGAGCCCCTCGCGACGCTGCCCGCCGAGAGAACACGCCCGCCGCGCGAAGCGCTCGACGCCATCATGGACGCGCTGCGGTAGGCGCGGCGCTTGGCCTGCCCCTGGATGACGCGCGGGCGCCCTCACGCGTCGTCGGGTGCGCCCGCCAGGCCCCGGGCCCGCGGGGCTGCGGCTGGGCTGGTGTAGAATCGAACGACTATGCAGCGGACTTTGGCCATCATCAAACCGGATGCCGTGGGGAGCCGGGTCGTCGGCCGCATCCTCGACCGAATCGAGAAGGCGGGGTTCGAGATCCGGGCCATGCGGCTCGTGCGGCTGAGCAAGCGCGAAGCTGAAGGGTTCTACGCCGTGCATCGCGAGAAGCCGTTCTTCAACGGGCTGACCACCTACATGTCGTCGGGCCCTGCTGTGGTCATGGTGCTTGAGGCGCCCGATGCCATCGGGAGGTGGCGGGCGCTGATGGGCGCGACCGATCCGGCGAAAGCGGCCGCGGAGACGCTCCGGAAGGAGTTCGGGACCTCCATCGAGCGGAACGCGACGCACGGGTCGGACGCGCCCGAAACGGCGGCCTACGAGATCGGCTACTTCTTCCGGGGCCTGGAGCTCGTCTAGACGACGCTCCCGGCCGGACGGGAGCGCCCCGGGGGGTGGCTGCAGCCCATGGCGAGGCTTCTGATCATCATCGGCCTGGCGGTCGCCGCGGTCGGCGTCGCCATGCTGGTGGGGGTGCCCTTCGGACGGCTGCCGGGCGACATCGTCGTCCGCCGCGGGGCGTTCTCGTTCTATTTCCCGGTCACCACGTGCGTGATCGTGAGCGTCGTCCTCACGCTGCTGCTGGCCCTGCTGCGGCGCTAGCGCGGGCGGGGTTGGGGCGGCCCGGGGAGTCGTAGTGATCCGTGCCTACCGCGCGATCCTGCCGCGTCTGCACCCGACCGTGTTCGTCGACCGCAGCGCCCAGGTCATCGGCGACGTGGAGATGGGTGAGGACTCGAGCGCGTGGATGAACGTCGTCATCCGCGGCGACGTGAACTGCATCCGCATCGGGCGGCGCACGAACATCCAGGACGGGTCCGTCGTGCACGTGATGCGCGACACGCACCCCACCCTCGTCGGCGACGACGTGACCGTCGGCCACGGGGTCATCCTGCACGGCTGCACCGTGCACGATCGCTGTCTGATCGGCATGGGCGCGATCCTGCTCAACGGGGTCGAGGTGGGCGAGGAGTCGATTGTGGCGGCGGGCGCGCACCTGAGGGAGGGCACGAGGGTGCCACCGCGGTCGCTGGTGGTCGGGAGTCCCGGGACGGTGCGGAGGGAGCTCTCCGCAGCCGACGTGGCAACCATTGCCCACTATGCCGCCCGCTACGTGGCCTACGCCCGGGAGTACAAGGCGTCGGCGGAGTGACCGGGAGCCATCATGATTGCTGCGGTCCGGGGTACGCGCGACATTCTGCCTGGCGAAGTCGAACGATGGACGTTCGTGGAGTCGACCGCGCGGCGGGTGTTCGAGCAGTACGGGTACGCGGAGATTCGGACGCCCATCATCGAGCGCGAAGAGCTCTTCGCGAAGGGGACCGGCGAGACCACCGACATCGTGCAGAAGGAGATGTACTCCTTCACCGACAAGGGCGGCGAGCGCATCACGCTGCGGCCGGAGGCGACGCCGAGCATGGTGCGGGCGTTCGTCGAGCACGCGCTCGAGCAGGCGCTGGCCGTCCCGAAGATCTATGCCATCGGGCCGATGTTCCGCTACGAGCGGCCCCAGAAGGGCCGCTACCGGCAGTTCCACCAGCTGGACGTCGAAGTGTTCGGGGTCGCCGACCCCGCCATCGACGCGGAGGTCATCGAGCTGGCGTGGAGCCTCATCGGCGCGCTGCGTGTGGCGCCGGTGGAGCTGGCCCTCAACTCGGTGGGCTGCGCGGCCTGCCGGCCCGCGTTCTCCGCGGCGCTGGTCGCCGCGCTCGGCGAGGATGTGCGCCGGCTGTGCGGCGACTGCCAACGCCGGGCCGAGACCAATCCGCTCAGGATCTTCGACTGCAAGGTGCCCGCCGACCAGCCGATCATCGACGCGCTGCCACACAGCGTGGACTACCTGTGCGAGGCCTGTCGGGTGCACTTCGACGCCGTTCGCCGCTACCTGGCGCTCTTCGATATCCCGTTTGTCGTCTCGCACCGCCTGGTGCGCGGACTCGACTACTACACCCGCACGACCTTCGAGGTGCTCTCGGGGCAGATTGGCGCACAGAACGCCGTGCTGGGCGGCGGACGCTACGACGGGCTGGTCAAGCACCTGGGGGGACCCGACCGCGTGGGGATCGGGTTTGCGGCGGGCATCGAGCGACTCGTGCTGGCGCTGCCGGCGGACCTGTCCCTGCCCTCCAGCCGGCCGGACGTGTTCGTGGCCGGGCTCGGTGAGGCCGCCCGCGAGTCGGCGTTCGCGCTGCTGCGTGATCTGCGCCGGGCCGGCGCGAACGCGCAGATCGACTACGAGGGCCGGAGCCTCAAATCGCAGATGAAGCGCGCCGACCGCCTGGGGGCGCCAGTCGTCTTCATCCTCGGCGACGACGAGATTGCCCGTGGCGTGGTGACGGTGCGCCAGATGGGGACCTCCACGCAGGACGCCATCTCGCGCGACCAGGCCGTCGCGTACGTGACGGCCAGACTGTAGAGGGTCGGTTCAGTGGAGGCGACGATCGCTATGTACGACCAGCTGGGTGACTGGGTGCGCACGCACACGTGCGGGGCGCTGCGGGCGTCGGACATCGGCCAGGCGGTGACGCTGCTCGGGTGGGTGCAGCGCGTCCGCGACCTCGGCGCGCTGGTCTTTCTCGACATCCGCGACCGCTACGGCCTCACCCAGGTCGTCATCCAGGAGGGGCAGCCGTTCTTCTCCCGCGCCAAGCACCTGCGGGCTGAATTCGTCGTGGGGGTCGCGGGCTTGGTGCGCGCCCGCGCCGGCGACGCGATCAACAGCCGGCTGGCGACGGGCGGGATCGAAGTCGCGGCCACCGACCTGCGTGTGCTCAACGGTGCGGAGGTCCCGCCCTTCCAGACGGGCGACGAGGCACCGCTCGCGTCCGACGACCTGCGTCTCCGCTACCGGTACCTCGACCTGCGCCGTCCGAAGCTCCAGGCCAACCTCGCTCTGCGGCACCGGGTGGCGCTCGCCGTGCGGCGGTACCTCGACGCACAGGGCTTCTGGGAGGTCGAGACGCCGATGCTCGCGCGGTCGACGCCCGAGGGAGCGCGCGACTACCTGGTCCCGAGCCGGGTGCATCCCGGGACGTTCTACGCCCTGCCGCAGTCGCCCCAGCTGTTCAAGCAGCTGCTGATGATTGCCGGCACCGACCGCTATTTTCAGATCGTCAAGTGCTTCCGCGATGAGGACTTGCGGGCCGACCGGCAGCCGGAGTTCACACAGGTCGATATCGAGATGGCGTTTGCCCACCCGACGCTGGTGTTCGACCTGGTCGAGCCGCTGATGCAGGAGGTCCTCCGCATGATCGGACGCGAGGTCCCCCGGCCATTCCTCCGGATGCCGTACCGGGAGGCGATCGCGCGCTACGGGTCCGACAAGCCGGACTTGCGCTGCGGTCTGGAGATTCAGGACCTCTCGCCCGTGTTCGCCGACTCGTCGTTCCAGTTGTTCCGGGACGCCCTCGCGCAGGGGGGCGCCGTGCGCGGCTTCGTGGCGCCTGGCGCCGGGTCCTACAGCCGGAAACAGCTCGACGCGCTCTCGGACCAGGCGAAACAGCTCGGCGCCCGGGCGCTCGTGTGGGCCCGTCGGGGAGAGGACGGCATCAAGAGCCCGGCGCTCAAGAGCATGGGAGAGGACGTCCTCGGCCGCGCGCTCGACACGGCGGGGGCCGCCCTCGGCGACCTGCTGCTAATGGTCGGTGGGCCGGCCGACGAGGCGTCCGTCGTGCTCGGGCAGCTGCGGCTGGCCGCCGCGAAGCAGGGGCGCCTGCTCGCGCCCGACACGTTCGCCTTCACCTGGGTCACGGACTTTCCGATGTTCGAATGGGTGGCCGAGGAGAACCGCTTCTCCGCCATGCACCACCCCTTTACTTCGCCCGTGCCCGAAGACCTCGACCGGCTCGAGAGCCAGCCGGGCGCGGTCCGGGCTCAGGCCTACGACCTCGTGCTGAACGGCAGCGAAATCGGGGGGGGCAGCATCCGGATCCACGATGCCTCGGTGCAATCGCGCGTGTTCCGCGCCATCGGCCTGAGCGAGGAGGAGGCGAGGCGTCGGTTCGGGTTCTTCCTCCAGGCCCTCGCGTTCGGTACTCCGCCGCACGGCGGGATCGCGCTCGGCCTGGACCGCATCGTCGCCATCGTGGCCGGTGAGACCTCGATTCGCGAAGTCATCGCCTTCCCGAAGACCGCCGCGGCGGTCGACCTGATGACAGGAGCCCCCAGCGAGGTCGACGAGCGTCAGCTGCGGGAACTCCGGCTGTCGCTGGACCGGAGGAGCTAGCCCTGAGAACGGTTGGGCTGCCGTTCTGGGACGCATTTGACGACGTCGATCTCGTGTGCTAGCATGGTATTGTTAAATCACTGTCTCGAAAGGAGATACGCGCCGCCTAGCGGTCTTCGATGAGAAAGATTGCGGTCCCTGAGGAAGGGATGGAAACGCTGTTCGGCGCCTATGACGAGAACCTCCGCTTCCTCGAGTCCCTCCTGAACGTCAGCATCCGCACGCACGGCCAGGACCTGTTGGTCGAGGGCGACACCTCCGGGACCGACAAGGTCGAACGCATCGTGGCCGGCCTCTCCTCGCTCGTCCGTGAGGGCTACAAACTGGCGAATGGCGACGTCAAGACCGCCGCGCGCCTGGTCTCGGACGATGCGGACGTGCGGCTGCAGGACTACTTCCTGAAGGGGGCCGTTGCCCGGACGTCGGGCAAGCGCCAGGTGGCGCCCAAGAGTGTCAACCAGCGGCGGTACCTTGACGCCATCGACCAGTTCGACATCGTCTTCGGCATTGGGCCGGCCGGGACGGGCAAGACCTACCTGGCGATGGCCCAGGCCGTGGCCTCTCTACTCGCGAAGAAGGTGGCGCGGATCATCCTCGCCCGGCCAGCCGTGGAGGCGGGGGAGAAGTTGGGCTTTCTGCCGGGCGACCTGCAGGAGAAGGTGAACCCCTACCTCCGGCCGCTCTACGACGCCCTCTACGACATGCTGGATGTGGAGCGGGTCGAGCGGCTCCTCGAACGGGGCACGATCGAGATCGCCCCGCTGGCCTTCATGCGCGGGCGCACCCTGAACGACTCGTTTGTCATCCTCGACGAGGCGCAGAACACCACGTCCGAGCAGATGAAGATGTTCCTGACCCGGCTCGGGTTCGGGTCGAAGGCCGTGGTGACGGGCGACATCACGCAGATCGACCTGCCGGCGGGGCACACCTCGGGCCTGATTGAGGCCATGAAGATCGTGTCCCACATCGAGGGCATCTCGTTCATCTACTTCGACGAGCGCGACGTGGTTCGGCACCGGCTCGTGCAGCAGATCGTCAAGGCGTACGAGGCCTTGACCAACGGCAACGGTTCCCGCCACCGGCCCTGAGCGAGGTCGATGCCCCATCCTCCCGCACCGCCCCTTCGGCTGCGTGTTGTGGTCGTGGACGAATCCGGTGTCGGTCCGCGCGCGACCCGGGGTCTGGCCGCGTGGCTCACGCGAGTCGCGCCCGAAGGGGCCCGCGGCGAGGTGACGGTGGCCCTGGTCCGCGACGCCACCATCCGCCGCCTGAACCGGCACTTCGCCGGAACGGACCGCGTGACCGACGTGCTGGCCTTTTCCTCTGGTCCGGCGCGGCGACGTGCTCGCGCGGACGCGACCGGCGACATCGCCATCGCCTCGGGTCGGTCCCGGCGCCAGGCCGCCGCCGCGGGGCATTCACACCTTCAGGAGCTCCGCGTGCTGGCGCTCCACGGGTTGCTGCACCTGCTCGGCTACAATCACCATACCGACCGCGGCCGGATGGCTCGTCTCGAGGCGAGGTTGCGGCGTGACGGGGGGCTGCGGGAGGGTCTCCTCGAGCGGGCGGGTCGCCTATGATTCCACTCCTGTTGTTCCTCCTGTCGTGCGCCGTCGTCTACCTCGCGACGGTCGAGACGGCGTTCAGCTCCCTGATGGAGCTATCGCGCCGACTCGAGGCGGAGCGGAACGGCCGGGCGGACCTGCTCGGCCGCTACCTGAACGAGCCGCTGCTCTTCTTCGTGCCGGCGTGGCTGCTGATTGGGGCCGCGACGGTTCTCATCGTCGTGCTCCTGGCGATGCTCGTCGGCCTTGAGAGCCCGCACCGGGTGCTGCTGGTGGTGGGCGCCGCCGTGGCGCTGCTGGTCGTGTGCCGGTTCCTCGTCCCGCTCGTCATCATCCGCCACAAGCCGGAGCGCGTGCTCGACGTCCTGCTGCCTTCCTTCGTGGCCTGTGCGCGGGTCGTCGGGCCGGTCACGGCGGCGCTCCAACGGCTCGCGTCGACGGGTCGCGGGCGCCCGGCGCCGTCCCCGTCCGAGGAGCCGGTCGGGGAGGTCGCGCAGCCTCCGGTCGAGGCGGGCGAGGCGGACGGACTGATCGAGCGGGACGAGCGTCGGCTCATCCAGTCAATCGTGGAGTTCGGCGACACGCTGGTCCGCGAGGTCATGACGCCGCGGCCGGATATCGTGGCCATCCGCTCGGATGCCACGCTGGGCGACCTCCGGGCGCTGCTCACCGAGCAGACCTACTCGCGGATTCCGGTGTTCCACGAGGGGCTCGACAACATCCTGGGCCTCGTCTTCGTGAAGGACCTCGTGCTGCTCACCGGCGCCGAGGATCGCGCGATCACGACGCTGATGCGCCCCGCGTACTTCGTGCCGGAGACGAAGAAGGTGCCGGACCTGCTCAAGGAGTTTCAGCGCCAGCAGGTGCAGACGGCGATCGTCGTGGACGAGTACGGCGGGACGGCCGGGCTCGTGACGCTCGAGGACCTGATCGAGGAGATCGTCGGTGAGATCCGAGATGAGTACGACGACGCGTCGGAGCCGATCACCGACGAGGGCAACGGCGTCTTCGTCGTGAGCGGCCGGGTGGACGTGGACGAGGTCGGCGAACGGCTTGGCGTGGCGATTCCGCGTGAGGGGTTCGAGACGGTCGGTGGCTACTTGCTGTCCCAGCTCGGGCGGGTGCCGACAGTGGGCGAGCGGTTCGACGTCGAAGCGTTGTCGGTCGAGGTGCTCGAGGCCGAGCGGCGGCGTGTCACCAAGGTCCGGGTCCGGAAGCGAGACGCGGCGAAAGCGGCGGAGTCCTGACGCACTCCCGGGGTAGCGGGGAGGTGATCGGTGCGTTGCGGGTATGTGGCCCTTGTCGGGCGCCCGAATGTCGGCAAGTCGACCTTGCTCAACCGCTTGGTGGGCACGAAGCTGGCCATCGTGTCCGACAAGCCCCAGACGACGCGCAATCGGATCGCCGGGGTTCGGAATCTCGCCGGGGGCCAGGTCGTGTACGTCGACACGCCCGGGCTTCACCGTCCCGTGCACCGGATGAACGTGCGGATGGTGCACTCCGCGGTCGAGGGCATCCGGCAGGCGGACGTCGTGGCGGTGATCGCCGACGCCTCGGACCCGCGGGCCGGGCGGGGGGAGCGATTCGTGCTCGAGCACGTCGGCGCCGCGACGGTCCCGGTCGTCCTGGTGCTCAACAAGGTGGACCGCGTGGCGCGGCCGGTCCTGCTGCCGCTCATCGACGTGTGGCGGCAGCGGCGCGCCTTCGCGGAGATCGTCCCCGTCTCGGCGCTCACCGGGGAGAACACCGACCGCCTGGAAGGCGCGCTGCTGGCCCATCTGCCCGAGGGCGATCCGCTCTATCCCACCGACTACCTCACGAACCAGCCCGAGCGGTTCTTCGTCGCCGAGACCGTGCGCGAGAAGGTGCTCGAGCTGACGCATGCGGAGATCCCGTTCTCGAGCGCCGTGGTCGTGGATCGGTTCGAGGAGCCGGACGGCAGCGGGCTGCTGCGCCTGTACTGCTCGATTCTCGTGGAACGCGAGTCGCAGAAGCCAATCCTCATCGGGCGGGCGGGGGAGATGATCAAGCGGATCGGCACGGCCGCCCGTCACGACCTCGAGCGCTTCTTCGACGCGCGCGTCTACCTGGATCTCCGCGTGCGGGTGCAGCCCGGCTGGCGCGAGGATGAGCGCCAGCTGGATGAACTGGGGCTGCCGCGGCGCGCGCGCTGAGAGGCGGGCGCGGGCGGGGCGGGCCCCGACGCCAGGGGTCGTCGCCTTCGTGGTAGAGTAAGGAGTTCCTGCGCGGGCCATGCCCCTCTACACGACCGAGGCGTTGATCCTGCGGACTTACAAGCTGGGCGAGGCCGACCGGATCGTCGTCTTCCTGACACGGGACCGCGGCAAGAAGCGGGGAGTGGCCAACGGGGCGCGCCGGCCGCGTTCGCGGTTTGCGGGGTCGTTGGAACCGTTCACGCAGGTGGGGCTGACCTACTACGAGCGGGAGCACCGCGACCTGGTCCGACTGAGCTACGCCGAGGCCCAGTGCTCGCCGCTCCGGGCCTCGCGTCCTGACGCGCTGAGCTACGTGGGGTACTTCGCGGAGCTGATCGACGAGTGGGCGCAGGAGGGCGACCCGAACGAACGGTTGTTCCGTCTGGGGGTGTCGACGCTCGAGGCGCTGACCTCCGGCATGGCGACCGCACCGCTCGCCCGGTACTTCGAGGTACTGGCTTCTGCGCCTCCAGGGCGTCTATCCGCCGCACGTCGCGTGTCACCGCTGCGGGGTCGCGCTCGAACACGAGGGGACGGGCGCGTGCCTCGAGGCGGGCGGTCACGTCTTCACGTGCCCGGCTTGCACGCAGGGCGCCGGCGCTCCCGGTCCTCCGGGCATGACGTTGTCAGCCGACGCGCTCGGGTTTCTCGGCGCCGCGGGTCGCCTGGCTCCGCTGGGCCTGGCCGCCGTGCCGCTGAGCGCGGGAGTGGACCACGAGCTGGAGACGGTGCACCGGGCGCTGATGCGCGTGCACCTGGAGAAGGACCTGCGCTCGGCGCGGGTCCTTCGCGATCTGCGCCGCTGATCGCGGCGGGCGCGTCGGACTGACGGCTGAGGAATGACGTTCCAAGACCTGATCCTGAAGCTCTCGGAGTTCTGGGCCTCGCACGGGTGCCTGATCCAGCAACCCCTCGACCTCGAGGTGGGCGCGGGCACGTCGCATGTCGAGACGTTCCTCCGGGTCCTCGGCCCGCGTCCCTGGAGCGTCGCCTACGTGCAGCCCTCGCGCCGGCCGGACGACGGCCGGTTCGGCGAGAACCCGAACCGTCTGTTCAAGCACTATCAGTTCCAGGTCATCCTCAAGCCGGCGCCCGACGAGGGGCAGCAGCTCTACCTCCAGAGCCTGGAAGCCTGCGGCATCGACCCGCGACAGCATGACATCCGGTTCGAGGAGGACAACTGGGAGTCGCCGACGCTGGGCGCGTGGGGGATCGGCTGGCAGGTGATGCTCGACGGACAGGAGATCACACAGTTCACCTACTTCCAGCAGATGGGCGGCCTCGATCTGTCGCCAGTCTCGGCGGAGATCACCTACGGGCTCGAACGGATCGCCATGTTCCTGCAGAAGGTGGACAGCGTCTACGACCTGCAGTGGGCTCCCGGCGTCACCTACGGCGAGGTGCGGCTGCGGGACGAGGTCGAGCAGTCGAAGTACGCCTTCGGCCAGGTCGCCATGGCGCGGGAGGCGTTCGTGACGCTCCACCGCGACCTGTTCGACCGCCACCATGCGTTCGCCAAGACGCTGCTGGCGTCCGGTCTGCTCCTGCCCGCCTACGAACAGTGCCTGAAGTGTTCGCACCTGTTCAACATCCTGGACGCTGCGGGCGGCGTGGGCGTCACCGAGCGGACCGCCTACATCCTCAAAGTGCGCGAACTGGCCGTGGGCGTCGCGCGAGCATACGTCGTGCCGGAGGGTGCCACGGAAGGGAAGGACTGAAGCCGGGAATGATCGACGTTCCCGTCTTCCTTGCTGCGCAGGATCGACGATTATCGTGGACCGCGAGCTGCTGATCGAGATCGGAACCGAGGAGATGCCCGCCTCGTGGCTGCCGTCGCTGACGCGGCAGTTCGGCGACCATCTGGGCACCCGGCTGGCCGCCTACCGGCTGGGGCCGGACGCGCCCGTCGAGACGTTTGCCACGCCGCGGCGACTTTCGGCGCGGGTCGGCCGCCTGGCCGAGCGCCAGACGGACCTCGAGGAACTGCTCAACGGCCCGCCGGTCGCCGCCGCGTTCCGGCCGGACGGCCAGCCGACGCCGGCGGCGTTGGGATTTGCCCGGAAGTTCGACGTCGAGGTGACCGCCCTCGTTCGCGTCGAGACCCCGAAAGGCCAGTACCTGGCCTATCGGCGCCACCAGCGGGGGCGGGCGGCCGTGGACGTGCTGCCCGACGTGCTCGCCGCGGTCCTGCGGGACATGGCCTTCCCGAAGCAGATGCACTGGGACGCCTGGCTGGACGACGGCCGCGGCGAACTGCTGTTCGGCCGTCCGATCCGGTGGATTCTCTTCCTCTACGGCGGCCGCGTCGTCCCCTTCACGATTCGGCGCAGCGACGCCGCGCAGTCCAGCCTGGTGCAGGAGGTCCGGTCGGCGGCGGTCACTTACGGCCACCGCTTTTTGACGACGAGCGGTCGGGCCGGCCGCGCGATCAAGGTCCGCACCTTCGAGGAGTACCGGACGAAGCTGCTGGAGAGTTTCGTCCTGCTGGACCGCAGCGAACGTCACGACAAGATCGCCCGCGAGTTAGACGCCCACGCCCAGCGGCTGGGCGGCCGTGTCGGGACGGGTGCGGCCGCGCCGTCGGGCCTCCTCCAGGAGGTGCCCGACCTGGTCGAGTACCCGTCGGTTGTGGCGGGGACCTTCGCCCCGGAGTTCCTGTCGCTGCCCGAGGAGGTGCTGACGACGACGATGATCCACCATCAGCACTTCTTTCCCGTGACCAGCCCGGGCGGCGGTTTGCTGGCCGCGTTCCTCGCCGTCACCAACACCCAGGCCGACCACGCACGGACGATCGCCCGAAACTGCGAGCGCGTGCTGACGGCGCGGCTGCGCGACGCCCGGTTCTTCTTCGACACCGATCGCGGAACCGCTCTCGCCGACCGCGTGCCCGCGCTGGCGACGGTGCTGTTCCACAAACAGCTCGGCAGCTACCAGGCCAAGGCCCTGCGCCTCGAGCACCTGGCCCGGTGGCTTGCGACCGAGGCACTCGCGTCTCCCGCCGCCGCCGACGACGCGGCGCTGGCCGCCCGGCTCGCCAAGGCGGATCTGGTCACCGACATGGTGCGGGAACTGACGGAGCTGCAGGGCACGATGGGCGGGATCTACGCCCGGGAGGAAGGCCTGCCGGAGGCTGTGTGGCGGGCCATCTACCACCAGTACCTCCCGGCCGCGGTGGAATCCGACGCGCCGCCGTCACGGAGCGACCTCGGGGCGGCCGCCGTCACGTGGGCCGCGGTCGCCGTGGCCGACAAGGTCGACACGCTCGTGGGGCTGTTCGCCTGCGGGGAGCGCCCGACCGGCACGCGCGACCCGTACGGCCTGCGCCGTCAGGCGCATGGCCTGCTGAAGGTCCTGGTGGACCTCCCCGAGCTGACGGGCCTGTCGGAGGCGGTCGACCTCGGCTCGGTCCGGCGCGAGGCGCGCGCGACGCTGGCGTCGACGACCGAGCCGCTTGCCGTGCCGCGCGAGGCGACCGAGAGCGAGCGGGCCGATCTGACCGCGTTTCTGGCCGAGCGCCTCCGCTATCTGTTCCAGCAACGCGGCTTCACCTACGACGAGGTGAACGCCGTGGCTGGGTCCCGGCGTGGCTTCGTGGACGTGCCGTACGACGCGCGATTGCGCCTCGAAGCGCTGCACGGCGTCCGCTCGTCGCCCGACTTCGAGGCGCTCGCGGTCGCGTTCAAACGGGTCAAGAACCTGGCGCGGGAATTGAAGCGCGACCCGGTGGGCCGCTTCGACCTGCTGACCGAACCCGCGGAACGTGCGCTCGTGGCGGAGTACGAAACGCGCGGCGCGGCCATCCGCGCGTCGGCGGCCCGCCGCGACTACGCCGAGGCGTTCCGGCTCGCCTCGGGCTTCCGGGCCGCGGTGGACCGGTTCTTCACGGACGTCTTCGTCATGGTGGATGATCTGCCGTTGCGCGAGCAGCGGCTCACGCTGGTGTGGCGCCTCCACGACCTGCTCGTCGAGCTGGCGGATATCTCGGAGATCGTTCCTCAACTCGAGGTGAATCGCTGATTCAACTCGTTCCTCGTCCTCAACATCCTGGAGTCACAAGGCGATGGTCAAGAAGACGGTGATGCAGTCGAAAGGAAAGAAGGTCGCGCGGATGGCGGCGAAGGGGAAGGCCGGGGCCAAGACGGCCAAGGCGACCAAGTACGTGTATTTCTTCGGCAACGGCAAGGCCGACGGCAATCGCACCATGAAGGACCTGCTCGGCGGCAAGGGGTCCGGACTCGCCGAGATGACCAATGCCGGTCTGCCCGTTCCGCCGGGGTTCACGATCACGACGGCTGCGTGCAACCTGTACTACGAACTCGGGCGCAAGGTGCCGGCCGAGGTCGAGCAGCAGATGGAGCAGAGCCTGCGCCGGCTCGAGAAGACGGCGGGCCAGACGTTCGGGTCGGTCGACAACCCACTGCTCGTGTCCGTCCGATCCGGCGCGAAGTTCTCGATGCCCGGGATGATGGACACGATCCTCAACCTCGGCCTCAATGACGAGACGGTCGAGGGGTTGAAGGCGCGCACGGGCAACGGCCGGTTCGCGTACGACAGCTACCGCCGCTTCATGCAGATG
Organism: uncultured Acidobacteriota bacterium; assembly: GCA_963701315.1. Classification (GTDB taxonomy): domain Bacteria; phylum Acidobacteriota; class Vicinamibacteria; order Vicinamibacterales; family Fen-181; genus FEN-299. The sequence goes on from OY969603.1 coordinate 1,486,015, forward strand.
TACGGCAACGTCGTGCTGGAAATCTCGAAGGAGGACTTCGAGAAGGAGTTCGACGCGGTCAAGCACGAGCGGGGCCTGAAGCTGGACACGGATCTCGACGAGCCGGCGCTGCGCGAGGTGGTGCGACGCTACAAGGACGTCGTCAAGCAGAAGACCGGCAAGGCGTTTCCGAGCGACCCGATGGAACAGCTGCGCGGCGCCCGGAACGCGGTGTTCCGCTCCTGGAACAACCCGCGCGCCAAGGAGTACCGGCGCATCTACGACATTCCGGACCACATCGGCACGGCCGTGAACGTGCAGCTGATGGTGTTCGGGAATTCCGGCGACCGCTCGGCGACCGGCGTCGGCTTCACCCGCAACCCGGCGAACGGCCGGAAGGAGTTCTACGGGGAATTCCTGGTCAACGCGCAGGGCGAGGACGTGGTCGCCGGCATTCGGACGCCGATGCCGATCACCCAGCTCGAGCAGGTGATGCCGCACGCGTACAAGGAGCTGCGGCGGCACACCACGCTGCTCGAACGGCACTACAAGGACGTGCAGGACTTCGAGTTCACGATCGAGAACGAGAAGCTCTTCATGCTCCAGACGCGGTCGGGCAAGCGCACCGGCTACGCTGCCGTGGTCATCGCCACGGACCTGGTGGCCGAGAAGCTGCTCAAGCCGGTTGAGGCGCTGTTGCTGGTCGATCCCGGGTCGCTGTCGCAGTTGCTGGCGCCCGTGTTCGACCCCAAGGAGTGGAAGGCGATCCCGTTGGCCACCAAAGGCCTGCCGGCCTCGCCCGGTGCGGCGTCGGGTCAGCTCGTGTTCACCGCAGATGACGCGGTCGCCTGGACCGAGCAGGGCCGCAAGGTGGTCCTGGTGCGGAAGGAGACCGCTCCGGACGACATCCATGGCATGTTCGTGTCGCAGGGTGTGCTCACGGCGACGGGCGGCATGACCTCGCACGCGGCCGTCGTGGGCCGGCAGATGGGCAAGCCGGCCGTGGTCGGCGCCTCCGAGTTGGTGGTGGACGAGGACGCCAAGGTTCTCCACCTGGCCGGGAAGCAGCTGCACGAGGGCGACTACATCGCGTTCGACGGGTTGTCGGGCGAGGTGAAGGTCGAGAAAGTTGCCACCAAGCCGAGCGAGATCCTCCAGGTCATCAACGGTACGATGCCGGCTGGCGAGTCGGACATCTACCAGCGCTTCGCGAAGCTGCTCGCGTGGGCCGACAAGAGCCGCACGATGGGGATCCGCGCCAACGCCGACCTGCCGGACCAGGCCGAAATCGCCTACGCGTTCGGTGCCCGGGGCATCGGACTGTGCCGCACCGAGCACATGTTCTTCGCCGAGGACCGGCTGCCGATCGTCCGGCGCATGATCCTCGCGGACAACGAGGCCGACCGGCGAGCGGCCCTCTCCGAACTGCTGCCGATGCAGCGCGGTGACTTCTACGGCGTCTTCAAGGCGATGCACGGATGCCCGGTCACGGTCCGCACGATCGATCCGCCGCTTCACGAATTCCTGCCGAAGCGAGAGGATCTGATGGTGGAGATCGCCAAGCTCGAGGTGACCCACGCGTCCGGGGCGGAGCTCGACGAGAAGAAGGTGCTGCTGGCCCGGGTGGAGCAACTCCACGAGTTCAACCCGATGCTCGGGCACCGCGGGTGCCGCCTCGGCATCACGTACCCCGAGATCACGGAGATGCAGACGCGGGCGATCATGGAAGCGGCCTGCCAGCTCAACAAGGAGGGTCTCAAGGTCGTCCCCGAGATCATGATCCCGCTCGTGGGGCTGGTGAAGGAGCTGAAGGATCAGAAGGTCATCGCTGAGCGCGTGTGCCAGGAGGTGATGAAGGAGCAGGGCATCACGATCAAGTACCTCATCGGGACGATGATCGAGGTGCCGCGTGGCGCCGTGACGGCCGGCGAGATCGCCGGCGAGGCCCAGTTCTTCTCGTTCGGTACGAATGACCTCACGCAGATGACCTTCGGGTTCTCGCGCGACGACGTCGGCAAGTTCCTGAAGATCTACCTGGAAAAGCGGATCCTCGATGCCGATCCGTTCGCCACCATCGACACGGTCGGCGTCGGCAAGCTCGTGCACCTGGCGTGCACACTGGGCCGGCAGACGCGTCCAGACCTCAAGCTGGGCGTGTGCGGCGAGCACGGCGGCGACCCGGCGTCGATTCACTTCTTCCAGAAGGTTGGGCTCAACTACGTGAGCTGCTCGCCGTACCGCGTCCCGGTGGCGCGGCTGGCGGCGGCGCACGCGGCCCTCTCGGTCAAGGTCGGGGACTAGCTGATTCGCCCGCCAGCGGCGGACGACAGGGCGCACCACGAGGGCCAGGAGGCAGCGAGCCCGCCTCCTGGCCCTCGTCCTTCTCCGCCGCTTCGGTGCGGGGCCCGACGCTCCGCCGGGCGAGAGCAGGTGCGTCTATGGGGAAAGTCCGCCGGTTGCCGTCCGACCTCGCCAATCAGATCGCAGCCGGCGAAGTCGTCGAACGCCCTGCCTCGGTCGTCAAAGAACTCGTCGAGAACGCCATCGACGCCCACGCCACACGCGTGGCCATCACCTGCGAGTACGGCGGGAAGAAGCTGGTTCGCGTCGAGGACGACGGGGAAGGCATGGATGCGGACGACGCGCAGGCCTCGCTCGATCGCCACGCGACCAGCAAGATCGCGCGATCGGAGGACCTGGCCGCCATCCTGACCCACGGGTTCCGGGGCGAGGCGCTCCCGAGCATGGCCTCGGTCTCGCACCTCGTGCTGCGCACGCGGCGACCGGGATCGCCGAGCGGCACCGAAGTCCGCGTCAGCGGCGGGACGACGACGGCGGTCCGCGAGGTGGGGACCCGCGAGGGCACCGTGGTCGAGGTGATGGACCTGTTCTACAACCTTCCCGCCCGGCGCAAGTTCCTCAAATCGGACGCGGCGGAGTCAGCACAGGTCTCCCGCGTCGTGACGCAGATCGCCCTGGCCTACCCAGCCGTCGGATTCACGCTCACCAGCGCCGGCCGACGGGCGATCGAGTGCCCGCCGGTGCGGTCCCTGCACGAGCGGTTCTACCAGCTCTACGGGGATCGGGAGGATCTGGTCGACGTGGACCGGCAGGTGTCTGGGATCCACGTGTTGGGGCTGGTCGCCGCGCTGGCCGAGCAGGGGCCCAAGCGGGGGCCCCAAAACGTGTTCGTCAACCGGCGCGTCGTCAAGGACAAGACCATTGCGCACGCGGTCATCGAGGCCTACCGCGAGGCCTCGGTCAAGGAGCGGAGTCCCGAGGTCCATCTGTTCCTCGACCTGCCACCGGATCAGGTGGACGTCAACGTCCACCCCACCAAGGCCGAGGTCCGTTTCCGCAATCAGTCGGCCGTTCACGAGGCCGTGCGGCGTGCGCTCTCGGCCGCACTCGGCCGCGGGCCGGCACCGGCGCTGCAGTTGGGGGGCGAAGCAGTCTCGTCCGCGCCGCCCGTCACCGCGTCGTTCCCTGGCCTGCTCGGGGGGATCTACCCGAACCGCTGGACGCCGCTCCCGACCGGGCAATCCGGCGGTCAGCCGGCCCACCCGATCCCCGGCCCATCGCCCGAAGCGGGCCCGGTCGCCCCCCCCGCGCTCGGGATCGGCGAACGGCCGCTCATTCCGCTCGGCCAATTCCGCGACACCTTCATCATCGCGATCGACGACGAGGGCATCGCAATCATCGACCAGCACGTCGCCCACGAGCGCGTGCTGTTCGAACGGATCATGCAGCAGCTGACCGACGGCCGGCTCGAGAGCCAGCTCCTCCTCGAGCCGCTCGTGGTGGACCTGCCCGCCGGGAGCAGCCAGGTCGTCCTGGCGCGTGCCTCGGCGCTCGAGCGACTCGGGTTCGACGTGGCGGACTTCGGGGGCCACAGCGTCCGGGTCGTCGCCGTTCCAGCCCTGCTCACACCCGCGGAGAGCGTCTCGGCCGTCAGAGCGTTCGCGGAAGACTTGGACGGCCTCGATGCCAACGCACCCGTCGACGAGGCGCTCAAGCGGATCGCGGCCACCACGGCCTGTCATGCGGCGGTCAAGGCCAACGAGGCGCTGACGTACGAAAAGATGGTGCACATCCTCGACGAGCTGCGGCGAACCGCCTACTCGACGGTATGCCCCCACGGACGGCCGGTGATGCTGCGGCTGACGCGGCGAGAAATCGAGAGGAACTTTCAACGGATTTGACGCGCCGACCCACGGGTCCCGGCGCACTCGAGTTTGACTCGCGCCGCTCGGGCGGGTAGAGCACCCGCGCTCCTAAGCGACTCACCGGCAAGACTTTATCTCATCAATTTGGCGGTAGGCGCAGCTACCCCCTGCAGGCCTGGTCATGGGGCGCCGCACGTCCCCTGATGGGCGATCGGGCCGGGTTGGTGTGGCGGGCCTGGACCACAGGACCGGTCGGGCGCGTCGGGGCGGGCCCTCGAGGACCTTGGGATGGTCATTCCGCGCAGCCTCTTTCCGCTCGCAGCCAGCTCGCTCGCTCGCCGTGGTCCTCGCCTTCTCGGCCGGCCGCCTCACGGGACGCCGGAGGGGCGAGCGGCAAGGGGAGGGCCGTGACCAGCGGATTGCGGGGCGGCGGGCCGACGTCGATGCGCTCGCGCGACGCGTCGGAACCGATCGGGCGGCGTGTCCGAGTCCGGCTCTCGGCGCGAGTTTCAGGGCAGGAAACGCCGAGCATCTGTTCCGCAAGGTGCCGGCGCTCCAGACGACGTCGGCCGGACGGCCGACGGAGACGGCCGAAGTAACCCCCGTCTCGGCTCACCGGTCGCCGGTCCGCCCGCTAGGGACCTCCCGGCGGCGGGCCTTGAGGACCTCCCACGCCTCCAGCCGTCGCTTGACCTCCTTCTCGAACCCCCGGTCGGTCGGACGGTAGGTACTTCCTTCCTTGTAGCCTCGGCGGTAGGCAATCCATGCCCGTGACGGCATTCTGCTCGTCGTGCGCGTACTGGTAACCCTTGCCGTAGTCGAGGTCTTTCATGAGCTGGGTTGGTGCGTTCCGCAGGTGCAGGGGCACGGGTTCGGCCAGATCGTGCATCGCGTCATCGGCCGCCCGCTGGTAGCCGACATAGAGGGCGTTGCTCTTGGGAGCGGTCGCCAAGTACACGACCGACTGGGCCAGGGCGTTGTTGCCCTCGGGCATCCCGATGAAGTGGACCGCGTCTTTGGCGGCGACCGCCACCGAGAGCGCCTGGGGATCGGCGATGCCGACGTCCTCGGATGCGAATCGGATCAGGCGGCGCGCCACGTAGAGCGGATCCTCGCCCGCCTCGAGCATCCGCGCGAGCCAGTAGATGGCCGCGTCCGGGTCGCTGTTGCGCATTGACTTGTGGAGCGCGGAAATCAGGTTGTAGTGTTCCTCGCCCGTCTTGTCGTAGAGGAGGCTCCGGCGTTGTGCGACCTGATCGACAAACGCGACGGTGACCTGGCGCCGTGTGGTCGTCGAGTCGGTCGGGGCCGTCGTGACGGCGGCTTCGAGCAGGTTGAGGGCGGTCCGAGCGTCACCGTTGGCCAGGCGTGAGATGGTTTCGAGAGCCTCCGGCTCGACCTCGACGGCTTCGCGGCCCAGCCCGCGCTCGCGATCGGCGAGGGCCCGCCGGAGGACCTCGAGCGTCGCCTCGGCCGTCAACGGCTTGAGGACGTAGACCTGCGACCGGGACAGCAGCGCCGAGTTCACCTCGAACGAGGGGTTCTCCGTCGTCGCGCCGATGAGGACGATGTCACCGGCCTCGACGCGCGGCAGGAACGCATCCTGCTGCGCCTTGTTGAAGCGATGGATCTCGTCGACGAAGACAATCGTCCGGCGCCCGAGCTGGCGGCGAGCCCGCTCGGCCTCGGTCATGACGGCCTTGATCTCCTTGATGCCGGCCAGCACGGCGGTGAAGGCGATGAAGTGGGCGCGGGTGACCGTGGCGATCAGGCGCGCCAGGGTCGTCTTCCCCGTCCCGGGCGGGCCCCAGAGCACGACGGACCGGACGAGGTCGCGCTCGATGGCGACCCGCAGCGGCTTGCCGGGGGCCAGCAGCTCGTCCTGGCCGAGCAACTCTTCGAAGGTCCGGGGGCGCATCCGGTCGGCCAGCGGCGACTCGGGGGTTGACTCGGGTGGCGCGCCATCGCCAAACAGGTCGCCTGTCATGGGGTCTAGGATAGCAGAGCCCCGATGGTACAATCGGCTCGGGTCGGCGCAACGGGCGAGGAGGAGTGCGGCGGCGGCCAGAAACGAGGCGACGATGGGTGCAGACACGGCTCCGACGCTGGTGGGCCTGCTGCCGGCGGCCGGCAAGGGCAGTCGGCTCTGGCCGTACCGCTATCCCAAGGAGCTGTACCCGGTAGCCCTGGTGCCGGCGCCGGACGGACGGGGTGTGCACCCGCATCCGGTCTGCCAGTACGCGCTCGAGGCGATGCGCTTGGCCGGCGCGGCCCGTGCCGTCGTCGTGGTATCGGATGACAAGTTTGAGATGCTGCGGCTGCTGGGCGACGGCGCCCATCTCGGTCTGCCGCTCTGCTACGTGCACCAGCGGGACGCGCGCGGCCTGCCGGCCGCGATTGCCTGCGCGAGGCCGTGGCTCGGCCTCGCCGACGTCGTCATGGCGCTGCCGGACACGGTCGTGCTGCCCGTCGATGCGCTCAAACGCGTGCACGAGGCGCGCCGAGGGGCCGGGCACGACCTGATGCTCGCCGTTTTCCCGACCGCCGAGCCGGAACGCCTGGGCCCGGTCGATGTAGGGGACGACGGCGTCGTGCGGCGGATCCTCGACAAGCCGGGGCACCGCCAGATCCTGAACACCTGGGGCATGCTCGCCTGGTCGGCTGTTTTCACCGACTTCTGTTGCGCGCGAGATGCGCAGCTGGTGAGCGCCGGCGGAGGGGAAAGCGTGCTCGGACACGTCATGGAGGCGGCCCGCGCGGAAGGGATGTCGGTCGGGGCAGTGGTCTTCGCCGACGGCGCCTTCGCCGACATCGGGACGCCGCAGGGTTTGGCGGACACCGTGCGCCTCCTGGTGTCGCGCGGGATGGCGTTCTCGGGCGGCACGCCGTGAGCCCGTTGAGGCTGCTCGTCGTGGGGTGCAGCGGGTTCAGCACCGGGGAGCTGACCATTGCCCTGGACTGGGCGCACCGGTGCGGGCGGCGACTGGACCTGCGGTTGCTCGTGCCCGACTCGATCGCGCCACAGGTGGACTGGGCAGGGCAGGTGCGGACCTTCGCCCCGCACGGCGGGGACGCGTCGGTCCGGGCGATGATCGCCGCGTTGAGCGAGGTGCGGCCGGACCTGGTCCTGATCTGCGACCTGCTGCTGTTCCACAGCGCTCCGTACGAGTTGGGCGCGTCGCTCGACCACTTCCTGGCCCGCGCCCTCGACGGGGGTCCAACCGCCGCCCTCGATCTCTACGACTGGGACCTCCGGGGGCGCGCGCTCGAGTGCTACGGCTCACGCCGCTTCGCCGCGGCGCCCACGCTGCCGTCGTCCCTCCGGCGGCTTCTGCCGTCCCCCTACCTGTCGCCGGCGCCATCGGCGCCGGGTCGGGGACGCTACGCGATGATGCAGGACGCCAGCCCGCTGTCGGAAGGCGAGCGGGTCGACGCCCGGCGCCAGCTCGGCGTGGATGGTGGCAGGCTCGTGCTCGTCCTGACCTCGCCCTGGCAGCACGTGGCCCAGTTCCTCAAGGGCGCAGAGGGCGTGACGCGGTTCTTCCCCGCGCTGATGCTGCGGCTGCTCGACCTGGCGGCGCAGCGAGCCGGCGGCCGCGTGACGCTCGTGCACGTGGGGCCCGCCGCGATCAACCTTCCGGACGACGTCCGCACGCTGGTTTACCGCCATGTGGCCCAGATGGCGCCGCCCGAGTTCAGGCGGGCGCTTGGGGCCGCCGACTTGCTGCTGTCGCCCAACTGCATTGCGTCGTCCGTCCTGCGTGCGGCATCCCTGCGCGTGCCGTCGGTGGCGCTATGGGCGAGCGCCGACGTGCAGGCCCGATCCGGGTCGGTCGCGAGGACCGGGCCGCAGCAGGCCCTCGCGGCGTATCTCGACCGGGCGTGCCCGGCCTACGGGTTCCTGGTGTGGCCGCTCGGGCTACGAACGTCCCTCGGGGAGATTCTGGAGGGGAACGCCTATCGGGGCGTGCAGGCCTACTTCGACGTGCTCGACCCGGATGCGGCCGTGGACGGTCTGGCGACGGCCCTGACCGACGCCTCGTTCCGCGACGGTATTCGACAGGGGCAGCAACGGTACTTCAGCGAACTGGCCACCATGGACCCGCCCGGCGAGGCTCTTCGGCGGCTGCTGGAAGGCTGAGAGGAGACGTTCGTCAGTCGCCCGGGCCGGGATTGCGCTGCCGCGCGGCTTCATAGACGAGCAGGGCGGCTGCCACTGCGACGTTCAACGACTCGACCGGCTGCTTCATTGGGATGGACACGCAATCGTCGGCGCCCGCGAGCGCGTCGTCCGGCAGCCCGGCGCCTTCGCCACCGACGAGGATGGCGATCGGGCCGGCGAGGTTCGCTGAGGCCAGCGGGCGTCCGCCCCGCGCGAGGGCGGCGACCACGCGGGCGCCGGCGCCGCGCGCGGCGGCGAGGGTCGTTCCCAGGTCCACCCCCGCGGCGATGGGTAGCCGAAAGGCGCTGCCCATCGAGCCGCGCAGGGCCTTCCACCCGAACGGGTCGGCACTCTCGCCGCAGAACGCCGCGCCGGTGGCTTGACCGGCCTCGGCGGCCCGGACGATCGCCCCGACGTTTCCGGGATCCTGGATGTCGATACCGATGACGACGAGCTGCGGCTGGCACGCGAAGACCCGGTCGAGCGATCCGTCTGGCGGTGCGGCGATGGCGATGACGCCCGAAGGCGCCGAGACGGGGCTCAACGCCGCCATCACGGCGTCGGTCACTTCGACGGTGTCCACCCCGCGGGATTCGAGGGACGCGGCCAGACGGGTGCCCTCAGCGAGCGCGAGGGCCCGCGGCGAGAACGCCGCCGTCTCGATGGGGAGGCCGGCGGCGAGCGCGTCGGCGACGAGGTGAAGCCCGTCGAGCAGCAGCCCCGTTTCCCCCGGGGCGTGTCGGCGGGCCAGCTGGCGGCAGCGGGCCACGAGGGGGTGGTGACGGCTGGACACGCGTTTCAACACGCTGACCTCTCGCTTGGTGCTGGCTGTCGCCGGCTTGGTCCGGGACGCTCCGGCGCGTCGGGCCGCGACGCGGGCGTGCGGTTCAAACGGTGTCTAGCTTACGCCACAACGCGCGTATGCTAGAATTCGAGGGGATTGCGAGGCATATACTCGCCCCTCGTGGGAGAGCCGCCGGGTCGGAGGTGGGGCGGCCGTTTGGAGAACGGAACGTCGCGGATGACGATCAAGGACCAGCTGGTGAAGCGGTTCGAAGACGAGATCCAGGGGCTGGAGCGCGAGCTGCGAATGGAACTGCCGAAGGAGATTCGGCGGGCGCGCGAGCTGGGCGATCTGAGCGAGAACGCGGAGTACCACGCGGCCAAAGAGCGCCAGCGCCTGGTCGAAGCCCGGATTGGGATGCTGAAGAAGCGCGTGGCCGAGCTGGCGTTGCTCAACCTCGACCGGATTCCGACCGACAAGGTGGGCCTCGGGTCGGTCGTGCACCTCAGCGAGAACGGCGGAGACCCGGTCGTGTACCGGCTGGTCATGCCTGAAGAGGCCGATGCGGCCAAGGGGCTGATCTCGCCAAGCTCGCCGATTGGGCGCGCACTGTTGAACCGGGAACCTGGCGACGAGGTCAAGGTCCAAACCCCCAACGGCGTCCGTCGCTTCGAGATCATCAAGTTGGTCACCGTGCACGACGCGCTGTGATCCGGGGCCGGCGCGCCCGACCCTCCCACGGCTGATTCGAATCACCGATGTGACCCGCGAGCCTTCCGTCGCCCGCGACGCCTATCTGCCGCACCTGCGGACGGCGCTCGTCCTGACCGGGAGCGGCACGGCCGGGGCCTATCACGCCGGTGTGCTGCGGGCCCTCCACGAAGCGGGCGTCAAGGTCGACGTGATCGCGGGCGCGGGCATGGGTGTGGTGTCCGCGGTGTTCGGGGCCATCGACGGCGGCAGCCGCCTGTGGGACGAAAAGGGTCTTTGGCGCTCCCGCCGCGCACGTCACTACTACCGGGTGCGGCGGGCGTTGCGGGTGGCCGCCTGGTCGGTCACGGCCGCCCTGTCGGTCGTCCTGCTGCCGCTGGTTGCGCTGGGGGCCGGGCTTGCGGTCTACCCGCTCGGCTTCCTGCTCCGCGTCGCGGGAGTCCCCCTCGGCGGAACGCTCGCGCACGCCTACACGGCGCTCGTGGACACGGCGTTCGATCCGTCGTTCCTGCCGTCGGTCCTGCCCCGCTTCCTCATCCTGTCGCTCGTGCTGGTCGCCGGGAGCCTCGCGGTGGGCCTGGCCGTGGCGCTGGTGGTCGGGCGTCGGCGCCGCCGCGACCAGGCGCCGATCTGGTGGCGGATCGTGGGAGCACCGCTGTCGTCCAGCGAGGCGATGCGGGCCGTCTCGCGGCTGCTCTGGCAGCTGGTGGGCGGCGCGGCCGGCGCCCGCCATCCCGGCCCGCTCGCGCTCAGCCGGGCCTACGCGGAGGCGCTGCACGACAACCTCGGGCAGCCTGGCTTCCGCGAGTTGCTCCTCACCATCCACGACCTCGACATGCGGCGCGACTTCGTGTTCGCGCTACTCGGAGAGCGCCATCGCCGGGATTTTCTCCGCGCGGGGGAGGGGCGGGGTGGTGACCACCGGTTGAGCGAGATCTTCGACCTCGGCGGTGTCAGCCGCGACCATCTGATCGACGTCGTGGCCGCCAGCATCAGCCTGCCCGTGGCCACCGAGGTCTGTCTGATCGGGTTCCCGCCAGAGAGCTATTGGTGCGGCGAGGTCCACCGGGCGTCTTCGCGGGCCGGGGCGGTCGACCGCCTTCTCGACGAGCTGCCGCTGGCCGGTGTCGAACAGGTGATCATCGTGGCGGCGTTTCCCGAGCAGGAAGGCCCCCACCGCCTGAGCGTGCCGCGGGGCGATTGGCGGGGGCGAGTGGGCGACTACCTGGCTGGCGCCGAGGCCGCGTCGCTTCGGTCGGCCGCCCTCGTCGGGCGACCCTTCCGCGGCCTCTTCCTGATCACCCCCGCCTACAACCCCGTCGGGCCCCTCGACGTGGAGGGGTGCTACGACCAGCGGTCGGATCGGGTGGTGACGCTCGGCGAGGTCGTGGACCGGGGGTACGAAGACGCGTACCGACAGTTCATCGAGCCGGTGGTGGGCGCCAGCGGCGAACGGATCGAGGCGGCCGGGACGTGGAGGACCTGAGCGTGGGGGAGACGGTTGACGGGGACGCGCTGAACGCCACGCGCCTCAGGCCTTGACGGCCTCCCGTTTCTTTTCCGGGACCTGGTGCTCGCGCAGGAACTGGACCGCCACCTCGAGGATCTTCGCGCTGAGCTGACCCCCGTCGAGCGCCCCGAAGCGGGCCTGCATCGCGGCGAGCGGGACGACGGCCTTGGCCATCGCTCGGTGGCCGCCCGCACTCCCGATCGACGAGAAGTACTTGCGTGCGAACTCGCCGGCGTTGCGCGAGTACCCGAGGTTTCTCACCGACAGGACGAACATCTGGTTGACGATGCCGGCGATCATCGTCCACTTGACGTCCTCCAGCTGGAGGAAGAAGTCCGCCACGTAGGCGATCAGGTCCTCGCGCGGCGTCTGTCCCATGAAGGCGCAGAAGACCTGGTCGCTCGTTCGGCCGGCCTCGAGCGCCTTCATGACGTACTGGAGACGCTCCACGGTGATTTCCGACCCCTCCATCTTCCGGATCAGGGCCGCATCGGCGAGCGGGTAGAGGAAGGAGAACGCCTCGAGGTCGACGCGGTTCGCCTGCCGGTTGAAGAACAGCGTGTCGGACTTGATCGCGTAGAGCAGCGCGGTGGCCGTACGTTCCGAGATGTTCACGTCCACGGCGCGCAGGTGTTCGGTGAGGATGGTGGAGGTCGACCCGTAGTCGGCCCGGATGTCCCGGAAGACCGCGCTGTAGCCCGGCTGGGGGGGGTGGTGGTCGATCACCAGGTCGACCCGGCCCAGCAACTCGCCGAAGTAGTGCGGCTGGACGTCCACCATGGCAATCCGTTCGAACTCGCCGAGCAAGGCCGGCGTGATCGCTTCGACCTGGATGTCGAGCATGTTCGCCATCCGCAGGTTCTCGGGCCGAGTCACGCCCTGGAGGGTGCCCAGGATGGCGGTCGCCTTGGTGCGCCGGAGGATGTTCCGGAGCGCCAAGCCGCTGGCCATGGCGTCCGGGTCGGGGTCGTTGTGGAGCAGGATGAGGATCCGGTCGGCGTCCGCGAAGTAGCGCTGGTACTGCTGGACACGCGCCCGGGTGAGCGACCGCCCAATCTGGCCGACCAAAGGGGTGCCGACCAGTTCGGAGAGCGTCAGAAAGAAGACGTCCGGGAACGCGCCTTTCAGTTCCTCTTCTCGCCGCGTCCCGGCGTTGGTCCCGACGTCCAGGACGTAGACGAGGGTGGCACCGGCGTCGCGGAGGGCGGCCAGCGCCTTGCGAAGCCCGGGTCGGGCGCCGTCCTCGACGAGCACGCAGGTCGTGGGGGTCAAATCGAGTTTGAGGTAGGTCTCGGTCCGCCGCGGATCGCCGGGGCCGACGCGAAAGCCATCGTTCTGGAGGCGGCGGGCCAGCGTCCGGCTCTCGACGAGGAACTCGGTCTCGAAGCTCGAGGCCAGCGCCGAGTCCAGCAGCCGCGCCACCAACTCGGTCTGACAGACGGCCAAACACCTCATCGGACGGCCAGTGTCGTCGGGGAGACGGAGAGATCTCGGTCCATCAGCGCCAACCTCCTATTATACTCAGGAAGGGCGCCGCCATCCGTCGGACTTCGCGCCCATGTGACAGAGGCCATGACCATCAGAACGGCGGGCGGTGTGATCGTCGCGCTCGGACTCGCTCTGCTTGTCGGGACGGTCCTCGCGGCGTTCCCGCAGCAGCCCCCTCCGACCTTCCGCAGCGCGATCGACGTCGTCAGTTTTGGTATCACGGCGGTCGACCGGAAGGGCAACTACCTGACGGACCTGCGGGAGACCGACTTCGAGATCTTCGAGGACGGGCAGAAGCAGACGCCCAAGTTCTTCATCCCGTGCGACGCTCAGGGCGGACCTGGACCGGACGGCCCCCCGGTGTCCCGCCCGGCGCTGCACCTGGGGGCGTTGTTCGACATCTCCGGGAGCATGGACGAGGACATGGAGTTCTCGCGCAGCGCGTCGATCAAGTTCCTCAAGGCTCTCAGCGAGGCCCGCGACTACACGCTCGTCGACTTCGACACCGAGGTCCGCGTGGCCCGGTACAGCCAGGCGGAGTTCGGCCGGCTTGTCGAGCGCATCCGTAGCCGCAAGGCCGAAGGCTACACCGCCCTCTGGGACGCTATCGGCGTCTACCTGGACGGCGCGTCGGGCGAGGAGGGGCGGAAGATCCTCGTGCTCTACACGGATGGGGGGGACAACGCCAGCAGCATCAGCTTCAACGAGCTGCTGAACCTGCTCAAAGCCTCCGACGTGACCGTCTACGCGGTGGGCTTTCTGGAGCACCAGCTGCCGAGCACGCGGCTCGAACAGCGTCGGCGCCTGCAGACCATCGCGGAGACGACCGGCGGACAGGCCTTTTTTCCGATGAGCATGCGGGACCTCGACGCGGCGTACGCCAAGGTCGCGTCGGAAATCGACGCGCAGTACACGATGGGCTACCTGTCGTCCAACACCAAGCCGGACGGTACGTGGCGCAAGGTCGAGATCAAGTTGGTCCGGCCGGAGTTGAAGGACGTGCGGGTGCGGGCTAGGCGCGGCTACTTCGCCCCGCTCAGGTAGGCGCGGCGGGCCTCCGGGCCGCTGTGGTACGATGGCGGGATGTGCCACTTCCGCCGGCGTCGTCTGGATGGCCCGGACGCGCCGGGCGGCGCGGGGTGAGGCCGCCGGTGCCCGATCGCTTCGATCTCGTCTCGGACTTCGACCTGCGCGGTGACCAGGCGCGGGCTATCGGCGAGCTCACCGAGGGGCTCGCCCGAAACGACCGCTACCAGGTGCTGCTAGGCGTCACCGGGTCAGGCAAGACCTTCACGATGGCGCACGTCATCGCGACGGCGAACCGGCCCGCGCTGGTCATGGTGCACAACAAGACCCTGGCCGCGCAGCTGTATCAGGAATTCCGCCGCTTCTTTCCCCACAACGCGGTCGAGTACTTCGTCAGCTACTACGACTACTACCAGCCCGAGGCCTACGTCCCCGCCAGCGACACCTACATCGAGAAGGAAGCGACGATCAACGACGAGATCGATCGCATGCGCCTCTCGGCCACGCGCTCCCTGTTCGAACGTCGGGACGTCGTGATTGTCGCCAGCGTGTCCTGCATCTACGGCCTGGGGTCGCCGGAGGCCTACTACGGGATGATGCTGCCGCTCGAGGTGGGACAGCGCATCGACCGCGATCAGATTCTCCGGAAGCTGGTCGAGATCCAGTACGAGCGGAACGACATCGAGTTCGGACGGGGGACGTTCCGGGTGCGGGGCGACATCATCGAGGTGTACCCGTCCTACGAGGAACAGGCCGTCCGTATCGGCCTGTTCGGCGACGAGGTGGACGAGCTCGTCGTCTTCGACCCGCTGACCTCCCGCACCTTGCGGCGGCACGACCGGATTGCCATCTACCCCAAGTCCCACTTCGTGACGCCGCGCGAGCGCACTCGCCGGGCCATCGAGTCGATCAAGGCGGAGTTGGCGGAGCGGCAGGCTCAGCTCGAAGGCGAGGGCAAGCTGCTCGAAGCGCAACGCCTGCGGCAGCGCACGCTGTTCGACCTGGAGATGATTCGCGAGATCGGCTACTGCCACGGCATCGAGAACTACGCCAGACACCTCACGGGTCGCTCGGCCGGCGAGCCGCCGCCGACGCTGCTCGATTACCTGCCCGGCGATGCCGTCGTGTTCGTCGACGAGAGCCACCAGACGGTGCCCCAGATCCGAGGGATGTACCACGGCGACCGGTCTCGGAAAGAGGTGCTGGTCGAGTACCGGGTTCCGGCTCCCGTCCGCGCTCGACAACCGCCCGCTCAACTTCGAGGAGTGGCAGGCACGCACACACCAGGTGATCTTCGTGTCGGCCACGCCCGGGCCGTTCGAGCTGCGCGCGGCCGAGGGAGTGGTGGTGGAGCAGATCATCCGGCCCACGGGACTGACCGATCCCCCGATCGACGTGCGGCCGGTCCGGGGGCAGGTGGACGACCTGCTGGGGGAGATCCGCGAACGGGCCGAGCGGCACGAGCGGGTCCTGGTGACCACGCTGACCAAGCGGATGGCGGAGGACCTGACGCAGTACCTACCAGGGCCTGGGCGTCCGGGTGCGCTACCTGCACTCGGACATCGACACGCTCGAGCGCGTCGAGATCCTCCGGGACCTGCGGCGCGGGCAGTTCGACGTCCTCATCGGTATCAACCTGCTGCGCGAGGGGCTCGATCTTCCCGAAGTGTCGCTGGTGGCCATCCTCGACGCCGACAAGGAGGGGTTCCTGCGGTCGGCGGGTTCGCTCATCCAGACGTCCGGCCGCGCGGCGCGCAACGTCCGCGGGCAGGTGATCATGTACGCGGACGTCGCAACCGAGTCGATGCGCGCAGCCATTGCGGAAACCGATCGCCGGCGCGCCGCCCAGGAAGCCTACAACACCGAGCACGGCATCACGCCGGCGAGCATCGTCAAGGGCATCGACGACCTGCTCTCCAGCGTGTACGAACGGGACTACCTCACCGTGGAGGTCGCGCCGCAGGAGCGCGCAGCGGCGTTCCGGACGCAGGAGGAACTCGACCACCACGTGGCGGGCCTCGAGCGCGAGATGCGCGAGGCGGCTGCCAACCTCGATTTCGAGCGGGCGGCGACGCTGCGGGACCGGGTCAAGGCCTTGAAGCGTCAGGAACTGGGTGTGTTCTCCCCGGGCGCGGACCGGTGAGACCGCGCGGATGCGGGATCGGGGCGCGCGCGAGGGTGCCGCGGCGCACTCCGGCTGCAAGGGCCGCCGGGGCGGCCATGGTGACCCGGAGTGGGCGTGGTCGAGGGGCGTTGGGGGGGATCGAGGACGCCCGGTGGTCGGGGCTCTGCGGTGCGCCTGAGCGGGCGGGGGCCTGGCGGACAGTTGCTGCACGCGTGGCGGTTCTGTGAGAACATGAGTGAGGCGGCGGGCGGCCCCCGGCGCCCGCCGCGATGTCCCCGTGGGTTTGCGGAAGTTCCTCCGCGCCACAGGGATCTCTTCCAAGAGGGAGATCGTCATGAGCGATGAGAGCGGCAGCGCCGGCAAGATCATGGTGGCGTTCATCGTCGGAGCCGCGGCGGGGGCGGCGGTCGCCCTGCTGTTCGCACCGGCGGCCGGGAAAGAGACCCGCGAGTTCCTGAGCGAGAAGGCCCGGGAGGGACGGGAGAAGGCCGCCGAGGCGGCACGGCAGACACGCGAGGCACTGGCGCGCCAGCGCGAAACGATCAGCTCCGCGATCGACCGCGGCCGCGAGGCGTACCGCGAGGCACGCGAGCAGGAGAACGCGTGAGCACGACGGCCGTCGTCCTGCTCGGCCTGATCGCCGCGGCGACCGTGGTGATGGCGGCGATCCAGGTGGGCCTCATCATCATGGCTGGCCGGTTGGCGCGGAAGGTGGAGCAGCTCTCGAATCGGCTCGAGCAGGACGTTCGTCCCTTGATCGCGAACGCCACCGAGTTGAGCGACAACGCGGTCCGCACCAGCCAGCTCGTCGTGGCGCAGATGGAGCGGGCCGACGACCTGATCGCTGAACTGACCACGCGCGTCACCGACACCGCCCGCGTGCTCCAGAGTACGATCCTGGCGCCGGCCCGCGAGGGGCGCGCACTGCTGGCGGCCATCGGCGCCGCCCTCCGCGCCTTCCGCGAGTTGTCCGGCGGCCGGCCCGGGGCCGGCGAGGCCGAGGACGACGACCCCCTGTTCATCGGCTGATTCACAGCTTTCCGGACAGACAGTGCGGTCTGTTGGGTGACCCGCGTGCCCCGGCGGCACGTTCCATCCCCCACTCTGGAATCCCCCCCGTTCCGGCCGCCGGTGAGAAGGAATTGACGTGCGGGCCCGGTGGTGGTAGAAACAGCCGGATCGTATATCGTTCGCCTTCCTTTCCTACGGGAGTTCCTCTATGACCATTACAGTTCTCCGGCGAGTCGCCTTCATCGTCGCATTCGTCCTGTTGGCCGGTGCCGGTGTCGGCGTTGCGCTGGCGCAGGAGCCGAAGTCGACGGCTCTGGCGAAGGAACTGACGCAGTTGCTCGACCAGGCGAAGCTCGACGCGATCGCCGCGAAGGACCCGGCCGCCAAGGATGCCTATGTGGCCGCGCTCTACTTCCCTGGCAGCCAGTTGCTCGTGGTGTCTGCGCGGTACTCGGTGCCACCCATCCTGGATGAGAAAGTCGCCAAGAAGGACTTTCGTGAGATCTATACGGACCTCAACAGCGCGTTCATCGAGGGATCCAAGGTCCTGATCGTGGACATGGGGGCCGACGGCCTGAGGGCGCAGAAGAACGACAACCGGTTCGACACCTACGACACGGGCGACAAGGTGATCGCGTTCGACGGGGAGTGGAAGAAGCAGAAGATGGCGAGCGAGGACGAGTACACCAAGACGTTCGCCACCGCTGACGCGGCCTACGCCAAGATGCTCGCCGTCCTCATCGCGCAGGTGAAGAAGTCCCAGTAGCACGGCCCGGCACCGGAAACCGCAGGCCCCGGGGGACACCGCGCCCCGCCCTGCGGTGCCAGCCTGTCGGCAGCGACAGGACTCCCATCGAGAGGCGACGGTCTGGGTGACGGACCTGGCACGGCGGGGGAGTGGTGGGCACTAGTGGATTCGAACCACTGGCCTCCTGCGTGTGAAGCAGGCGATCTAACCGCTGATCTAAGTGCCCGACCGGACGGAACTCACAGTCTAAACCAAGTCGGCCGTACGCGACAAGCGGGTTGAAGCCGGGGCACCGGCGCGCACCGCGGGTCAGCCGTTGCGGGCGTCTTCGCATCCCTCTACTCGCACCGGAGGGCTTCTGAAGGGTCGGTGCCTGCCGCGCGTCGAGCCGGAATCAGCACGGCGGCCGTCGCGACCGCCAGCAGCAGTGCCACCGATGCCGCGATCGTGGACGGGTCCGTCGGCGTGAGGCCGAACAGCAGCGACTGGAGGAACCGGGTGACGCCCACCGCGGAGGCGAGGCCGACGCACGCCCCTGGGACGATGACCCGCGCGCTGTCGGAGATCACCAGGCGCAGCAGATCGGCCCTGGTCGCCCCGAGTGCCAGCCGGACGCCCATTTCCGCGGTTCGCCGCGTAACGGCGAACGCCACGACACCATAGAGACCCACGGCCGCCAGCAGCAGGGCGACGACCCCGAAGGCCGACGCGACGACCGACAGGCTGCGTTCCACCGACAGCTGGTCGCCGATCTGCTGGCGGAACGTCCGAACGCGCATCACCGGGAGCGCGGGCTCCAGGTCGTGCACGACGCGCTCGATCTGGCCGGCCAGCGGCGACGGGTCT
The DNA here is from genome assembly GCA_963701315.1 of uncultured Acidobacteriota bacterium. Taxonomy (GTDB): domain Bacteria; phylum Acidobacteriota; class Vicinamibacteria; order Vicinamibacterales; family Fen-181; genus FEN-299. The sequence continues at coordinate 1,504,571 of OY969603.1, forward strand.
CCCGCCACCTTCATCGCGAAGACCGGGCCCACCGGCAGCGCCTGCTGCGCCTCGGGGAAGAAGACCAGCGGCTTGTTCTCCTGCCGAATCCGCTCGTACTTGGTATCGCCGACCACACCGACGATCTCGTAGGTCTGCGGCTTGGGTTCCAGTTCGGCCGTGATCTGGCGGCCCAGCGGCGCCTCGCCCTTGAAATACTCCCGGGCGAACGCCCGGTTGACGATGGCTACCTTCGGCGCCGTCGGTCCGTCCCGCTCGTCGAACAGCCGCCCCGCCACGAGCGGAATCTGAAACACCTGGTGGAAGGCAGGGCCTACCCAGATCAGGTGGCAACTCGGGCGCTTCCGCGGCGTGGAGCCCACCGCGGTGACGTCGACCATCCAGCTGAAGTTGTCGAGCAGCGGGAAGGACGACCAGGTCACGCCCCGGACCTCGGGCAGCTGGCGCAGCCGCGCGGCCAGGCGGTCGGTGGCGGCCGCCTTCTGCTCGGGCGTGTAGTGCGCCGCGGACGGATCGAGAGTGAACAGGACGAGACCATCGGGATTGAACCCGAGCGGGACGGTCTGGAGGTTGCCGAGGCTCCGGACGAAGAGGCCGGCAACCACCAGCAGCAGGAGGGACAGCGCGATCTGCACGGCCACCAGGGGTCGCCCCAGGCCGAGGCGCTGTCGCCATCCTGTCCGGACGGTGATGCCCGCCCGCAGCGCACCGGACACCAGCGATCGGGAGAGGCCGAGCGCGGGCGCCAGGCCTACCAGCAACCCGACAGCGACCGACAGGCCGAGGGTGAACGCCGGGTCGCGCCAGGTCACGCCCAGGTCGAGCACAAGCGCGCTGCGCTCCGGAGCCAGGCCGAGCACGGCGAACGCGAACCATCGCGCAAACGCAAAGCCGGCGACGCCGCTGATCAGCGCCAGGACGACGCTCTCGGTGAGGTGCTGTCGAACCACGCGCAGCCGGCCCGCCCCCAGCGCCAGCCGCATGGCGGCCTCTCGACTCCGGGCCGCCGCCCGGGCCAGCAGCAGGTTCGCGACGTTCGAGCACGCGATCAGTAGAACCAGCACGACCATCGTCGCCAGGATGGAGACAGGTAGGACCACGTCGGATTGCTGGAAGGCGAACCCGTGGGCGCCGGATCGAAGGCCGAAGTGCGCGTACTGTCTCGCCTCGGTGATCCACGGTTTCACCATGGCGTCGAACCGGGGCTTGAGCGCCGCCTCCACCGCCGCGGGTGTCGTACCAGGCTTGGGCCGCACGATGAGCTGGATCCACCAGAACGTGTTGCTGGCCAGCGGCGCCTCGCGCGTGAAGTCGGGCAGCACACCCGTGATCCAGCACGCCGGGACGTAGAAATCGGACCAGCGGCCGGGCAGCGCGCCGTAGAACAACGGTGGCGCGACCCCCACCACGGTGAAGTCGGTGCCATTCACGCGGAAACCGCGGCCGACGGCCGTCACGTCGCCGCCAAAGGCTCGTTGCCAGTAGCGGTGGCTGAGCACGACGACCGGCGCGGAGCCCGGCACGTTGTCGGCGTCGGTCAGCAGGCGGCCGACCATCGGCCGGACGCCCAGCACTCGGAAGAAGTTGCCCGTGACGAGCGAGCCGTCTGCGGTCCCGGCTTCGCCCCGGACTAGCGTGATCCCGCCGTTCAGGTTCTGCACGCCGGCCACGTCCATCCCCGGCATCTTCGAGAACGCTTCGAACATTGGGTAGGAGAACGACCAGTTGTTGTTCTCGTCGTCGTTCGTTCCCCAGATGCCGATCTTCGGCCAGTTGGCCGAGGTCCACTGGGGAATGAGCAGGTCCTTGGGCTGCGCCACCGGGAGCGTGCGGATCAGGAGCGCGTCCCCGATGGCAAAGACCCCCGCCGTGGCACCAATAGCCAGGGCGAGTGAGAGCCCCGCCGCCAGGGCCAGTGCCGGCGAACGCCTCAAGAGGCGGAGGCCCAGCCCGGCGTCCTGCCGGACGCTGTCCAGCCAGCCCAGGAGCCGGATGTCCCGCACGCGCTCACGCGTCAGGAGCGGGCTGCCGAACCGGCTGAGCGCCCGGCGCCTGGCCTCCTCGGGAGACAGGCCTTGCCGGAGGTAGGCGTCAGTGCGCATCTCGAGGTGGAAGCGCATCTCGTCATCGAGATCGCGATCGAGAGGACCGGGCCGGAGCGTCTGGACGAGCCGTCGCAGCCAGTGCATAGGTTTCAAGGTCCGAGCTGGAGGCAGCGATCACGTGAACTGCAGCACACGCTGGATTGCCCCGACGACCAGCCGCCAGTTCCTCTCCTGGTCGTCAAGCTGCCGAGCCCCGGTGGGGGTGAGGCTGTAGAATTTCGCCCGGCGGTTGTTCTCCGTGGTCCGCCAGGTGGAACGGATCCAGCCAGACTGCTCCATCCGGTGGAGCGCGGGGTACAGCGAACCCTCCTCCACCCGCAACAGGTCGTCGGACACGGTTTCCACGTGCAGGGCGATGCCGTAGCCGTGCAGCGGGCCGCGCGAGGCCAGCGTCTTGAGGATCAGCAGGTCCAGAGCGCCCTGGAGGTTGTCGGGTTTCTTCGTCATGTGGCCAGTTGCCGAGATGTCTTACTAAGTTGTCTAGGGACATAGACGGAAGCGGGGCGCTCGAGGTTCCCTCATCTCGTGCGGCGTCGTCGAACCTGGGGAGAATTGGCTGAGCTCGCGAGACGGCAGGCCGCTCGGCCCGGTCCTTGGGGTCCGGCACGAAGGCTCTTGCGGCGTTTTTCGAGGTACTGGTCTAATTCTCAGCTACTGAGGCCGACCCAGGCAGCGTCGCGCGTCGCTTCGGCCCAGGGAGGATCGGCTCATGGGTCCACTCGTAGAGGGAGCGGGAGTCGCCGCCGTGCCCCGTTCCGAGGATGGCGGCACGAGGCGCACCGCACACGGCGCTGTCCCGGCGCGGCTCGTCCAGGTGACGGCGTGGCTCGTCCTCTTCTGTGTCTGTTCAGGGCACGCGCAGACGAGTGTCGATCGGGTCCTGTACAGGCTTGGGTTTGTGCAGGTGGTTTCCCCAGACGGCGCGAGCGCGGACCAAGGCGGGACGGTCGCGAGGCAGGTGCTCGCGGCCTGGCAGTTCGACCTGAGTGTCATGCAGTGGGCCAGCGTGTCCGAGACCCCGCTCACCGTGCGCCTCATCAGCGACGCCCGTCTGGAGCGCGAACGCCCGGGCTCGCAGGCCTATGCCATGAGCCAGAGATTCACGGTCGGCATCTCCCTGCTGGGGGACCCGGCCATCAACGGGACGTTTGCCCACGAACTGGCGCACGTCCAGGCCTTTCGAGTGCTTGCCGGGCACTCCGTCCCGCACTACTTCCTCGAGGGCCACGGTCTGATGCTCCGGCAGCTCTACCTGGACCACCTCGGGCTCGACGCGTCCGGCGCGCTGGCCAACCAGGCACGACTGGTGTTGTCGTTCACGCCGGCGGAGGCCAGGACAATCCTCACCGACGAAAGCCGGTCGAGGAAGGCCGTCCACATGGAACCCATGGGGTGGTACTTCGTCGAGTACCTGCGCACCCGCGAAGGTATTCCCGACGCAGTTCCGAGAATGGGGCGGGTATTCGAGATGGTCGGCCGCGGCCGGCCCTTTGCCCAGGCGTTTGAGCAGACATTCGGTCTCTCACTGCCGCGAGTGGTTCTGGAGGTCATCCTCTACCTCAAGCAAACGGAAGCGCATCCGGCAGACCGGCTCACGGGCACCCGCCTCGACGGAGTCCTGCCGAGCCAGGAGGGTCGTGGGCCACGGGATGCCTCGGCCTCCACGCGCGGGCGCCGACGCGGGTGAGCGGGCTGTCAGGGGACCGGCTGGGGGAGCGCCCTCCGGACTGCCGGCTCCAAGAACGTTGTCAGCTGGCGGTTGTCGGGCGGGGCGACGTGACGACTCCGGAATCAGGTGTGTCCTGCTGACGGCGGGAAGAGCGCACACGCCGCGGTCGGGCACGCTCCTTCCGGCGCCGGCCCCTCCCGGGGCGCCGCGTCGGGCCGAGAGCGGGTGGGAATCGGGCTACTTCCGCGTCTCTGGAAGTCGTCGCGGCGGCGGCCCGTCGTAGTTCGACTCGGCCGGGTTAATCTGGCGCATCGGCCGCTGCCGCGACCGCTCCTCGTTTGCGTGAGCAACCAAGCCCGGGATGCGCGCGATCATGAACAGGGCGTTTCCGAGCTCCGGCTCGAAGCCGAGGTCTCCACAGACAGCCGCGATGGCCCCGTCCACGTTCAGCGGGAGGGGCTTGACGCGAGCGTCCGGGCGCGACGCGAGGACCCGTTCGATCGTCCGGATCAACTGCACGTGTTCGCCGTCGAGTTCCAGTTCGTGCGCCATCTGCAGGAGGCGCGACGCCCGTGGGTCGCTCGTGTGGATCCGATGGCCGAAGCCCGGGGGGTGCCGGTCGCTGTCGAGGAACGGCCGGAGGACGGCCTCGGCCGCCGCCGGATAGCCGGCGCCGTCCCGAACCTGCGCCAGGCCGTCCTGCAGGAAGCGCATGCACGTCTCGACGTCGCCGCCGTGGTGGATGCCGAACGCCAGGACGCCAGCCGCGACGCAGGCCCGCAGCGGGGCGCCCGTGGTCGCCACATGCCGCGTGGCAAGCGTCGATGGCGGCGTGACGCCGTGGTCGAGCGACGAGACCAGCGCCGCACCGAACAGCTTGCCGATCGACGGTGTCGGCAACTCGCCCCTCAGGATGAGATAGACCGCTTCGCCGAACGACAACCGTCCCATGAGTTCGTCGACTGCGTAGCCGCGGATGAGGATGGAGTTCGGCTCGATGTGGGTGATGGCCGTCCGCCAGCGGGCGTCCCCCGCTGGCGAGGCGAGCCGATGCGGGTCGTCCGACCGTTGTGCTGCGCGCGGGGCGGGGGGTCGACGGGCCATGCGTGCCTCCTGAACCGGACGACGGTCAGCGCCGGCGCCGACTAGAGCGTGCCGTACCAGCCGATCGCCGAAGTCACCGAGGCCTGGGACGATGAACTTCCGGGGGTTGAGGCCCTGGTCGATGACCGGCGTGTAGATGTGGACCCCGGGGAACTCCCGTTCGACGACGGCGACGCCTTCAGGCGCAGCGACGATGCAGATGATGCGGACATCGCGCGCGCCGGCCTGCTCGAGGAGGCGGAGTCCGGCCACGGCGCTGCCGCCGGTGGCCAGCATCGGATCGATCATCAGGACGAAGCTGTCCTGGAGGCCCTGCGGGAGCTTCGAGTAGTACCTGAGACGCCACGGCGGTCAGCTCGTCGCGCTGCAGCCCGATGTGCCCGACGCGGGCCGACGGCAGCAGCTCGAGGACCGCGTCCAGCATCCCGAGGCCCGCGCGCAGGACCGGCACGACCACCACGTCGACGGCGATCTGCCGCCCCGCCGCCTCGCCCATGGGCGTCGTCACGGCGGCCGCCCGCGTCGGAAGGTCGCGCAACGCTTCGGTTGCGAGCAGCACGCTGACGCGCGTCGCCATTCGTCGGAACACGGCGGCGCCGGTGCGGGCGTCGCGCAGCACGAGGAGCGTGTCCTGGACCAGGGGATGATCGACGACGTGTACGGGCACGGCCTCACTATACACGATAGCCCGCGGACCGGACAACGCGCGCGGCCGCCCGAAACGCGCGCTCGGCGAGAGGAACCGCGGTAAGATGAGGCCCCTATGTTCGCCAAGCTGCGTGTCCGTCCGACTGCGCTTTGTCTGGTGCTCCTCGCCGTCAGTGGGGCGTGCCGGCCGGATGGCCGGGCCCGCGTCTCCCTGATCGTGACGGGAGGATCCGTCGTCACGATGGACCAGACGCGGCGCGTGCTGTCTCCGGGTGCGGTGGCCATCGACGGCCCGGCCATTGTCGCGGTCGGCCCGCCAGACGAGATCGCGCGGCGGTTCGCTTCCGCCGACCGCATCGACGCCCACGGCGACGTCGTGCTGCCAGGCCTGGTGAACACGCACACCCACGCGGCGATGGTCATGTACCGCGGGCTCGCCGACGACCTGGCCCTGATGGACTGGCTACGGCTCTACATCTTTCCGGCGGAGGCGAAGACCGTCTCGCCAGCCATGGTCCGCGTCGGGACGCGACTCGCCGCGTTGGAGATGATCCAATCGGGCACGACGACCTTCGCGGACATGTACTACTTCGAGGAAGAGGCGGGACGGGTGACCCGCGCGGCAGGGCTGCGGGGCGTGCTCGGCGAGACAATCATCGGGTTTCCGGTGCCGGACGCCAAGACGCCGGCCGACGCGCTCCGCCGCGCCGAGGCCTTCATCCGGGAGTTCCAGGGGGACGAGCTGATCACGCCAGTGCCGGCACCGCACTCGCCCTACACGGTGGACGAGGTCTCGCTGCGGGCGGCGCGCGAGCTCGCCGACCGGTACCGGGTGCCCCTGCTGATTCACCTGGCGGAGACCGAAGACGAGGTGGCCGTGATCCGGCGAGCGCACCATCTGTCGCCCACGGCCTGGCTGGATCAGATCGGCTTCCTCGGTCCGAACGTCGTCGCGGCCCACGGCATCTGGGTGAGCGACGACGACATTGCGATTCTCAAGCGGCGGGGCGTGGCCATCTCCCACAATCCCGAGAGCAACATGAAGCTCTCGAGCGGCGTGGCGCCGGTGCCGAAGTACCTCGCCTCGGGCGTGACCGTCGCGCTCGGGACCGACGGCGCCGCGAGCAACAACGACCTCGACATGTTCGGGGCGATGCGCCAGGCCGCCTTCCTCCACAAGCTGTCGACGGGCGATCCCAGGGCGGTGCCGGCCCAGACCGCCCTCGAGATGGCGACGCTTGGAGGGGCGCGCGCCCTGGGCCTCGCGTCGCGGATTGGATCGATCGAGCCGGGGAAACGCGCGGACCTGATCGTCGTATCGATGCGGGGCGCGCGGCAGACGCCGCTCTACAACCCCGTGTCGCACCTGGTCTACGTGTCGAAGGGCGACGACGTGCAGACCTCGATCGTCAATGGCCGGATCCTGATGCGCGATCGTCGGATGCTGACGCTCGACGAGGCCGTCGTGCTGGCCGACGCGCGGGAGCTGGCCCGGACCGTCCGGGCGGCCGTCGGGAGGCCGGACGGCGGGCGTCAGCCTTGATTGAACACCCCGATGTAGGGAAGGTTCCGGTACTTCTCCGAGTAGTCCAGACCGTATCCGATCACGAAGCGGTCCTCGATCGTGAAGCCGATGTACTCCACCTTGACGTCGATCTGCCGCCGCGACGGCTTGCTGAGGAGGCAGGCCGTACGCAGGGTCTTGGGAGACCGCGCGCGGAGGATTTCCTGGAGGTAGGAGAGCGTGAGCCCGGTGTCCACGATATCCTCGACGATGATGACGTTCCGGCCTTCCAGGCCCGAGTCGAGGTCCTTGACCATCCGGACCTCGCCCGAGGACGTGGTGCGCTTGGCATAGCTGGACACCGCCATGAAGTCGATCGTGACCGGCCTGGGCATCGCGCGGATCAGGTCGCCGAGGAAGAGGAAGGCTCCCTTCAGGATGGCGACCAGGTGCAGATCTTCGCCCGGGGGGTAGTCGGCCGAGATCTCCGCGGCGAGGCCCCTGATGCGAGCCTGAATCGTGTCGGCGCTCAGCATGACGGGTGGATTCGGATCGGGCATGTCTCGGGCTCCGTGTGTGGCCGGCGGCCTGCTCGCCAGCCGGAGGGCGCAGACTAGCACAGATGCCCGGCGGAATTGAAGCCGCCTGACGGCCAGCCGGGTAGGGGACCGTGGTATGCTTCCCGCGGAGATGAGCGACACGCGCGCGATTGCCGTGGGCGGGGACCACGGCGGGTTCGAGCTGAAGCGTCAGATCGCCGAGCACCTGACCGCGCGCGGCTACACCATCCGTGACTGCGGCACCCACAGCACGGAACCGGTGGACTACCCGAAGATCGCGCTGGCCGTGGCCGGCCTGGTCGCGTCGGGCGCATGCCGGTTCGGTGTGCTCGTCGACGGGGCGGGGATCGGCTCGGCGATGGCCGCCAACAAGGTGCCCGGCGTACGGGCCGCGGCCTGCTACAACGAGGCCCTCGCCCGCAACAGCCGCGAGCACAATGACGCCAACGTGCTGACCCTCGGCGCCGGGCAGACACCCGTGGAGACGGCCAAGGCCATCGTCGATACGTTCCTGTCGACCGAGTGCACGGCCGATCGGCATCGGGCGCGCGTGGCGATGATCCGGGAGATCGAGCGAGGACACATGAGCCAGCCCACGAGCGGCCCGCCGGGGCTGTCGGCCGAGGATGTCAACCGGATCGCGGAGCGCGTGCGCCAGCTGCTGGCCGAACCAGGGGGCGCCGGCCGGCCGGCCCCGATCATGGGCCTCGACCGCCTCGTCGCCCTGATCGACCACACGCTGCTGAAGCCGGAGGCCACCGTCGCCGACATCCAGCGGCTGTGCGACGAGGCGAGCCGCCACCGGTTCTTCTCCGTGTGCGTCAATCCGAGCTACGTCCGGCAGGCCGCCTCGCTGCTGCGGGGGACCGGAGTCAAGGTGTGCTGCGTCGTCGGGTTCCCGTTGGGGGCCCAGCCACCCGAGACCAAGGCCCTCGAGGCCCGGCGCGCCATCCGCGAAGGCGCGCGGGAGATCGACATGGTCATCAACATCGGCGCCCTCAAGGGCCGCGAGGACGCGCTGGTGTTGAAGGACATCCGCGCGGTCGTCGAAGCCTGCAAGGACGGTCGGGCGATCGCCAAGGTGATTCTCGAGACGGCGCTGCTGAAGGACGACGAAAAGGTGCGTGGCTGCGAGCTGAGCGTCAAGGCGGGCGCGGATTTCGTGAAGACCTCGACGGGCTTCGGGCCCGGCGGCGCGACGGTCGCGGACGTTGCGCTGATGAGCCGCATTGTGGCGCCGAAGAAGCTGGGGGTGAAGGCCGCCGGCGGCATCCGGACCTATGCCGACGTCGTGAAGATGGTGGAGGCCGGGGCCACGCGCGTGGGCAGCAGCAGCAGCGTCCGAATCGTCGAAGAGGCCCTGGAACTCGGGGCGGCGCGCTGACCCGCCAGGGGGTGCAGATGGCCGAACTCCGCTGCTACATCTTCTTGGACAGCCTCCAGCCGCAGTACGCGTCGTTTCTCGGCACGGTCTCGCAGGGGTTCCTGCCGACGCCCGGACAAGCGTCGCTCTTCGTGGAGATCGCGCCCGGCATGGACATCATGCGGGTCACCGACGTCGCGCTCAAGGCGACGGACGTCCGGCCCGGCATGCTGATCATCGAACGGCTGTACGGCATGCTGGAGGTGCACTCGGACTCGCAGGCGGATGTGCGCCAGGCGGGCCGCGCCATCCTCCAGGCGCTCGACCTGCGGGAAGAGGACCGGATCAAGCCCGAGCTGGTGTCGAGCCAGGTCATCCGGAACATCGCGGATTACCACACCCAGCTCATCAACCGGTCGCGACACGGTGCGCTGATCCTGCCGGGGCAATCGTTGTACGTGATGGAGGTCGCGCCGGCCGGGTATGCCGCGCTCGCGGCCAACGAGGCCGAGAAGGCGGCACACATCAACATCCTCGAGGTGCGTGCGTTCGGCAGCTTTGGCCGCGTATACCTCGGCGGAGACGAGCGCGACATCGATGTCGGGCACCGGGCCGCCGAGCAGGCCATTCGGGACATCACCGGTCGCCAGGGCAGGGCATGAGCGGCGGGCGGGCCGGCAACGGGCGGACCCTCTCGTCGAACCGGTCGCCAGGGGTGGCCGTAGGTCGCCAGACAATGGAGCAGCACCATGACAGACGCGCTTGGCATGATCGAAACCCGGTCGTTTCCTGCGGTGGTCGAGGCGGCGGATGCGGCGGTGAAGGCCGCCAAGGTGGAACTGGTGGCCTATGAGAAGACGGGTGGCGGCTACGTCTCGGTGATCGTCCGTGGCGACGTCGCGGCGGTGAAGGCGGCGTGTGACGCGGCGCAGGTCGCGGCCGGCCGAGTCGGCGAGGTCGTCGCCGTGCACATCATCGCGCGGCCGCATCTCAACGTGGACCTCGTTATGCCGCTGGGCCGCGCGGCCGAGGCCAAGGCCGCCAAGAAGTAGGAGCCACCGCCCATGCTGCTGGCGAAGGTGATCGGCACCGTCGTCGCGACGCGCAAGGAACCGTCGCTCGACGGCCTCAAGTTGCTGCTCGTGCGGGCCGTGAACGAGGAGGCCGTCGAGTTCGGCACGCCGCTGGTGGCCGCCGACGCGGTGGGCGCCGGGTCGGGCGAGATGGTGCTCATCGCCTCCGGCAGCTCGGCGCGCCAGACCGAGTCCACCGACAAACGCCCGGTGGACGCGGTGGTGATGGCCATCGTCGACAGCTGGAGCGTCGACTCCTCGGTCAAGTACAAGAAGTGAGGCGGCGCCTGTCTGGTGCGCCGCGGCCGGGCGGCCGCGGGCGCGCCTGGCGGAGTGTCCGCGTTCTTGCTGGCGCCAGACGCCACGAGGCGGCCCATGGCTAGCCTATCGAGTCGCGAGATCGATGCCATCGCCCGCCGCATCGTCGCCGACCTGCAGCATGGGCCGGACGCGCCGCCGGCCCGCGAGCCGGCGGACGAGGGGCTCGGGGTCTACGCGTCGGTGGACGAGGCCGTCCGCGCGGCCGGTCAGGCCCAACCGCGTCTGGCCCGGCTGCCGCTGCGGACGCGCGCGGGGATCCTCGCCGCCATCCGCGAGACCATGGTGGGCGAGGCGGCCGCGCTCGCGAAGGCCGCCCACGAGGAAACCGGCCTCGGCCGCGTGGAGGACAAGGTCGTCAAGAACCTCCTCGTCGCCGAACGGACCCCCGGCCTGGAGGACCTGTCGCCGGTGGCGGTGACGGGAGACCACGGCCTCTCTCTGATCGAGCCGGCACCCTTCGGCGTGATCGGGGCGATCACCCCGTGCACGAATCCCACCTCTACGATCATCTGCAACGCGATTGGGATGATCGCGGCGGGCAATGCCGTGGTGTTCAACGTGCACCCGACGGCGAAAGCCTGCTCGGTCCGGACAGTAGCGCTCCTCAACAAGGCTATCCAGGGCGCCGGGGGGCCGCCAAACGTCGCGACCTGCCTGGCAAACCCGAGCATCGAAAGCGCCCAGGAGCTGATGCGGCACCGCGGGATCCGCCTCCTCGTGGTCACTGGCGGCGGGGCGGTGGTCAAGGCGGCCATGGCCAGCGGGAAGCGCGCCATCTGCGCCGGTCCGGGTAACCCGCCGGTCGTGGTGGATGCCACCGCCCATCTCGCCAAGGCCGGCCGCGACATCGTGCTCGGTGCGTCCACCGACAACAACATCATCTGCACGGACGAGAAGGAGGTCCTGGTCGTCGCCGACGTGGCCGACGAGCTGATCCGGGCGATGAGCATGGCCGGGGCGGTGCTGGTCGACCGCGGCCGCCTGCCGCAGCTCGAGAAGGTCGTGTTCGCCGAGATTCGCGGTCCGCGCCGCGAGGCGGCGATCAACCGCGACCTGATCGGGAAGAATGCCGGCGTCATTCTGGGCCGGATGGGGATGACCGTCCCCGACTCGGTGCGACTGGGCATCGTCGAGGTCGACGAGAACCACCCCCTCCTGTGGACGGAGCAGATGATGCCCATCCTGCCGGTGTGCCGCGTGCCGAGCGTCGACGCGGCCATCGACCTTGCGGTGGCCGTCGAGGGAGGCAACCGCCACACGGCCGTCATGCATTCGACCAATATCGACAGCCTCAGCCGGATGGCCCGCGAATGCGACTGCAGCATCTTCGTGAAGAACGGCCGGTCGCAGGCGGGGCTGGGCCTGGAGGCCGAGGGGTACTGCTCGTTCACGATTGCCAGTCCGACCGGTGAGGGGCTGACGGGACCGCGGTCGTTCTCGCGGTGGCGGCGGTGCGTCCTGGTCGATCACTTCAGGATTACGTGATGAAGAAAGCACCCGCGTTGGCGGTGGTCGAGTTCTCGGACGTGCCGAGCGGCATCAGCGCAACCGACGCCATGCTGAAGAAGGCGCCGATCGCCTTCGTGAAGTCCGGAACGATTACGCGCGGGAGGTTCCTGACGCTGATCGGCGGCAGCTTGGCCGCCGTCGAGGAGTCGGTCCAGGAAGCGTTGTCGCGCGGCGGCGACAGTGTGCTGGACCACCTGCTCCTGGCCGACGTGCACCCCCGGGTCTACGAGGCGGTCCTCGGGGGACGGCGGGCCGGCGGGAGCGGCGCGCTGGCCGTCATCGAGACCGACACCGTGGCGTCGAACGTGCGGGCGGCTGAGCTGGCCCTCAAGGGGACGCCCGTCGAACTGGTCGAGCTCCGCCTCGCCGATTCCGGGCTCTCCGGAAAGGGCGTCAGCATCTACCAGGGCGACCTGCCCGACATCGAGGCGGCGGTCGAGATCGTGCTGGCGTACCTGCGTGAGGTCAACGCGGAGGTCCGCCACACCATCGTCTCCTCACCGCACGAGGCGCTGACGCGCCAGATCGGAACGAGTACGTCGTTCGACACCGCGGCGCTGCTCGACCTCGACGGGGAGGTGTCGTGATGCTGCTCGGCCGGGTGGTCGGGTGCGTCGTGCCGTGCGTCGTGTACAAGGGGCTCGAAGGCGTGGCGATGCTGCTGGTCCAGCCCGTGGACCGAACGGCCCAGCCGGAGGGCCGGGTCCTGGTGGCAGCCGACGCGACCCGCATGGCCGGACCGGGCGATCTGGTCTACTACGAAGGCGGCCGCGAGGCGGCGCTGGCGCTCGACCCCTGGTTCGTTCCGGTCGATCATGCCATCGTCGGAATCGTCGACGGCCTGCACGTCCAGGAAGGAGCGTCGAGCTCGTGATTCTCGGCACCGTGACGGGCGAGGTCTACTCGACCATCAATCACCCGTTCTACGACGGCAAGCGCCTCCTGCTCGTCGAACGGGAAGACGCGCTGGCCCACCGCACCGGGGCCTACCTGATCGCCATCGATAGCGTTGGCGCCGGCGTGGGCCAACGCGTGCTGGTGCTCGATGAGGGCAACGGTGCGCGCCAGGTGGTCGGGTCGAGCAATGCCCCGGTCCGGTCGGTCGTCGTCGGGATCGTCGACCACGTGGACGCGGAGTGATCCGGTCGAGGGGCCGCCGGGCCTCCGGCGGCACGGTGTCGGGCGCCGACACAGGTTCACGCGTTCTCCGGAGAGGGTGTCCGCGTCGGCCGGCGTTCTCGCGCCCGGTGGCGCGAGGGGGATGGCCCGGGCGCGAGGAGTCGGGACGAGCCGCATGACGCTCTTGGCGCGCGCGATCGGGTGGATGAGCGACGTCGTGTGGGGCCCCTGGAACACGTCCATCGGCCAGGTGCCCGGCCCCCTCGTCCTGCTCCTGCTCGGTGTTGGGCTGTTCCTGACCATCCGGTGCCGTGTCGTCCAGGTGCGCCGCTTCCCGGAGGCGCTCCGCACCGTCGTTCCCCGTCAGACGGGATCGCGCGGCATGCTGACGCCCTTCCAGGCGTTCATGACCGCGTTGGCCGCTTCGATCGGGACCGGCAATATCGCCGGGGTGGCGACCGCCGTGGTGGCTGGGGGCCCCGGCGCAGTGTTCTGGATCTGGTGCTACGGCTTCTTTGCCACCGCCATCAAGTTTGCCGAGGCCGTGCTCGGCGTCTCGTTCCGCGGGGTGCGCGGCAACACGGTGTTGTCCGGCCCGATGTACTACCTCCGCGACGGGCTGCGGTCGCCGCGCCTCGCGTGGGTCTACGCGTGCGTGGCCGGCGTGGCCGCGCTCACGACGACGCCGTTCACCCAGCCCAACTCGATGGCGGTGGCGCTGCAGGCGGAGTTCTCGCTCAGTCCGTGGGTGTCTGGCGCCCTCATCGCCGTGCTCACCTGGCTCGTGATCATCGGGGGAGTGACCTCGATCGGCCGAGTCGTCGAGAAACTCTCCCCGCTGAAGGTCTCCCTCTACCTGCTGGGGGGCCTGTACGTCATCCTCGCCAACGCGGGCCGGCTGCCGTCGGTGATGGCCGCGATCTTCCACGAGGCGTTCTCGCTCCGCGCCGCGACCGGCACCGCGGCCGGCATGGCGTTGATGGTCGGCATGCGGTACGGGCTGGCGCGGGGCGTCTACGCCAATGAGGCCGGGTACGGGACGGCGGCCGTGGCCTACGGCACGGCCCGCAGCGATCAGCCGTCGCAACAGGGACTGAACGCCGTCATCGAAGTCTTCATCATCTCCTTCGTCACATCCTCGATCAGCGCGCTGACCGTGCTCGTGACCGGTACCTGGACATCGGGACTGAACAGCACGGCGGTGGTCGCCCGGGCGTTCGACAGTGCGATCCCGGTGGCCGGAGGGTGGATGGTGGCCTTCTGCGCCTTCCTGTTCGGGTATACGACGCTGATCGGCTGGGCTTACTACGGGGAGCAGTTCTTCGAGTACATCCTCGGCGTGGGTGTGACCAAACCCTACCGCTGGATTTACTGCGGCCTCATCATCTTCGGCGCCACCGCCAAGGTGGAAACGGTATGGGCCTGGGGCGACCTGATGAACGGACTCCAGGTCTTTCCGAACATTGTGGGGCTGCTGGGCCTGAGCGGCCTGGTGGCGATCGCCGCGCGAAGGACGAAGCCCGCCAGCTGACGCCACCCGGTACTCGGCGCCGAACGGCTCGACCCGACCAGATTGGCCTGCGACCGCGCAGGGCTCGCGCCTCTCTTTGGCAGTCCAGTGGGAGCCGAGAGTGCCAGTCGCAGGACGGATCACCACCCGCCACACGGGTCCACTTGGGGGCCGCGCGCCCTCATGTGGAGGGCCCGCGCCGGTCCACCAGTCCGGCCGCCACGGCGACTCGCAGCGGAGAATTCACCGCCAGTCCCAACCATCGAACGTGCCACCCTCCGGCGGTGGAATGCGGCAGGGCCTGTCATCCGCACGCGGACTGGCCGGTTTGCCAGCGGCTAGGCCTCCGGGCCGTCTGCGGTGATGGTCGTGCCGGGCGCGTTCAGGTTGCGGTACGTCAGCGTGATGGTGCCCAGGCGGACCTCGTCGCCGTCGTGCAGCGGGGCCGCACCCTCCACTCGTTGCCCGTTCACCCATGTGCCGTTCTTGCTGCCAAGGTCCTCAATCGAGGCCTCGATGAGGCAGCAGGTGAGGCGCGCGTGCACCCGCGAGACTGACGGCGCGTCGATCCGGACCTGCGCGGAGTGGTCGCGGCCGAGGGTCTGCACGCCTGGCTGCAGCGGGTAATCACGGTCGCCCCAGGAGAGCCAGCAGGCGGTCGGACCCGTGCCGGCGGCCAGTTCCCCCTCCGCACGATCCTCGGCGGCTGCCGGGAGGTCCGAGGTGACCGCTTCACCCGAGAACGCGTAGCCGAACCCGTGCACGGTCCGGATGAACCGGCCCTGGCGGCCGTGGTCCCCGAGGGCGCTCCGCAGCTCGGCGATGAGTGCGGCGAGGTTCACCTCCGACACGAAGGTGTGCGGCCACAGGCGCTCGTGCAGGTCGGCCTTCGAGACCGCGTTCGGTCGCAGGTCCAGGAGCACCTTGAGTAGTTCGTAGGCCTTGGGCGACAGGTGAACGGCGGCATCGCCTTCGAGGAGCTGCCGACGGCCCTCGTCGAGCGTGAAGCCGGCGAACTGGATCTTCACGGATCCCCCAGAGAATCCCAAAGAAATCCCCAGACATCGCCAAAGACCCTGACGCGGCTCGCGCCCATTTTACTCCCCAGATGCGAGCGGGAGGAGGGCGCCATGAACGCGAGGCAGGCGTGGCGGCTGGCGGTGCTCGCGGCGGTGGCGGCGATCGGAACTTCTCACGCGTCGGCGGCAGCGGAAGGCGGCGTCCGGCCCCTGCAGCCGAGGGCCGCGCGACTGCTCGACGAGGCAGGGCGGCGCTCCGAGTCGATGCGGGCCTTGGTGGAGGAACTGGGCCGGTCCGATGTGGTCGTGTATGTGGATATGGACCCCAACGAGGTGAGTCGGCTCGAAGGATCGCTGCGGTTCAGGGCGGTGACGCCTGAGACGCGCTACGTGCGCGTATGGCTCCAGCCGCGCCGGTGCGACGAGGCCTTGATGCCGCTGCTCGCGCACGAACTGCAACACGCGGTGGAGGTGGCCAGAGCGGCGGACGTCCGAACCGCCAGGGCCTTCCAGGCGCTCTACACGGTGGTTGGCACCTCGCACACCGCCGGTCACTACGAGACCCGCGCGGCGCAGGAGATGACCGAGCGGGTGCGGCAGGAACTCGCGCGACACCGGTAGGAGGCGCCCCACGCGCCCAGCTGCGCTCGGACAGACCAATCACGTCGCGCCAGGCGGCAACAGGGCGGACGCCAGGCTGGGGACAGCAGCCATGGGCCCACTCGTGCACCGCGTGGTTCCTCCCCACGCTCGCGCCGACGCTGCTGTCTCCTCCCCGGCGCCCGTCCCGTCGTCTCTGGCAACCCCGTAGAGCCGGTCGAATCGACACCCCCTCCGATGTCAGCATGACGCTGGTGTAGGTCCGGAGGAGGGAGAGTGTTGGGGGGGTGGGCTCCGGGGATGGAAAGGGTCGCATTGAGGTCGGGAGGAACCCCCTTGCCGCATGTCGCGGGAGGCCCGGGGTCGAGCGTCGGACGGGGACCCGAGCAACTGGGCGGGCGCGCGTCTGTGCCAACGTGAGGGGGGCGCTAGGCACGCAGGGCCTTGTCCAGCCGGCGTTTCGCCATGGCGCGGAGTCGTGCTTCGACGGTTTCGGGCGGCAGCGGAACCTGAAGGCGAGAGCAGTAGAAGGGCATTGGCGCCCAAGTCGGGCGATGACGAGGACTCTGCCCCACTACCGAGGGAACGCAAGCGGTGGTGGACGCGCCGCCTGCCGCGTTCCTCCCGCCGATCTGGTCCGCGGCCAGCCAACGACGAGCCCCGTCCCGGGATTCTGAGTGCGAGCAGCCTGGGCTGGAAGTCTTGGAGCGGGCTACGGGGATCGAACCCGTCTAACTGGCTTGGGAAGCCAGGGCATTACCACTATGCTAAGCCCGCTCGACCACCAGCCATTCTAGGCGAGAGGGGGAGCGCCTCGCAAGAGGCGGCCGTGCCACCGCGCGCCACCGACAGACGCCGGGGTCGGGCCTCCTCACCCGCGGATGTAGGCCAGCACCTCGTCCCGCTTCTGCTCCATCAGCTCCGGCGTCCGGGCCTCGAGATTCAGGCGCAGCAGGGGCTCGGTGTTGGAGGGCCTCACGTTGAAGTGCCACTCCGGATACTCGACCGAGACCCCGTCCAGCAGGTAGACGTGGCCGTCCCGATAGCGCGCGCTCAGGCCCGCAACCTTCTCGTCGCAGGTCTTCATGCTGCTGACCTTGGTGTTAATCTCGCCCGAAATGAAGTAGCGCTCCCGGAGCGGGGCCAGCAGACCCTCCAGCGTCTGGCCCTTGCGGGACATCAGCTCGAGGAGCAGCAGCGCCGGGATGAAGCCGTTGTCGGCGTAGAAGTTGTCCCGGAAATAGTAGTGCCCCGTCACCTCACCGCCGAAGATCGCGTTCTCCTCGCGCATCCGCCGCTTGATGAACGCATGGCCGACACGGTTCATCAGCGCCTTCCCGCCATAGCGCGCCACGGTGTCCTTCACGGCGTAGCTCGCCCGCAGGTCGTAGATCACGGTCGCGCCTGGATGCTTGATCAGGAACGCCTCGGCCAGCAGCGTCGTGATGAAGTCGCCAGGAACGAACGCGCCCTGCCCGTCGATGAAGAAGCAACGGTCGGCGTCGCCGTCCCACGCGATGCCGACGTCCGCCTTGCTGCGGATGACCTCCGCAACGATGTCCCGCCGGTTCTCCTCGATCAGCGGGTTCGCCTCGTGCGTCGGGAAGCGTCCATCGATCGTGAAGCACAACTCGGTGGTCTTGCAGGGCAGGTGGGCGAACAGCTTGGGGGCGACGAGCCCGCCGATGCCGCACCCGGCGTCGAGCACCACGTTGAACGGCCGCACGACGGCCGGGTCGATGAACCGCAGGACGTGCGCGACATAGGCGTCGAGCATGTCGGCGGTCGTCACCGAGCCGCGGACCGCGGCGGGTGGCGGCAGCTTCCCCGTGGTGACCATCTCGCGGATCTCGGCAATCCCGGCGTCGCCGCTCAGGGGGAACGCCGCCTGGCGCACCAGTTTCATGCCGTTGTATTGCTTCGGATTGTGAGACGCCGTGATCTGCGCGCCTCCCTCGAAATTGCCGGCCGCCACGGCGTAGTAGAGCATGTCCGTGCCCGCCAGACCGTAGTCCACGACGTCGGCGCCCTGCCCGACAGCACCCTCGACGAAAGCGGCGGCGAGCGACGGCGACGACAGGCGCATGTCCCGGCTCACGGCAATGCGTCGGGCCCCCAGGTAGGCGATGAACGCCCGACCCACGTCGCGGGCAATCGCTTCGTCGATCTCGTCAGGGTAAGTGCCGCGGATGTCGTATGCCTTGAAGATGTTGACGTTGACGGGTCTCGAGGCCATGCTGCGTCTCCCGGCAGAATGCGTTCGATCCGAGGCGGGCGTCGGCCGCCCGTTCGCTACAGTTTGCTGTAGTCGGTGATGACCGACTTGTCGCCGAGGACCTGCCCGTTGCTGATCACCGCGTTGCGGCCGACGTGGCAGTGGCGGCCGAGGATCGCCTGTCGCACCGTGCAGTCGCGGCCGATCCGGGTGTTCGCCCAGAGGATCGACCCCTCGACGTGCGCGTCCTCCTCGATGAGGCACTGGCGGCCCACGACGGAGTACGGCGCGATGGTCGCGCCGGCCTTGATGATCGTGCCTTCGTCGATGAAGCACGGCCCCTCGATGTGGGCGCCTTCCTCGATGCGCACGTCGGGCGCGGTCAGCGTTGCGTTCAGGGGCAGACCCGCGAACGGCGGGGCCGAGAAGCGATGATCCATGATGTCGCGGTGGACCTGCGCGTACTTCTCGAGCGTCCCGATGTCGATCCAGTAGCCGTGGTAGATGTACGCGACGAAGGCGTCGCCCGCGTCGACCAGCGACGGGAAGAAACTCCGCTCAATCGACCAGGCCGTGTCCTTCGGGATCCGATCGAAGGTGTCAGGCTCGAGGATGTAGATGCCTGCGTTGATGGTGTTGCAGGTGACCTGTTCCGGCTTCGGTTTCTCGATGAACCGCCGGACGTTGCCCTGGGCGTCGGTCTCGACCAGGCCGTAGGCGCTGGGGTTGTCGACCGGCGTCAGGACGATGGTGGCGCGAGCCTTCCGCTCCACGTGCAGGCGCAGGACTTCGGCCAGGTCCACTTGCGTCATGACGTCGCCGTTGAAGACCAGGACCGTGCTGTCGAGGGCCTCGCCGGCGTACCGCACGGCGCCAGCCGTCCCGAGGGGAACCGGTTCGACCACGTAGGAGAGTTTCACGCCCAGGCCGTCGCCGTGGCCGAACATCTCTTCAATCCGACGGGGCTGGTAGTTCAGGCTGAGGATGACCTCATCGACCTCGGGCAACCGCCGGACCTGGTCGATCTGGTAGCGCAGGAACGGTCGGCCGAAGATCGGGACGATCGGCTTGGGCGTATGGATCGTCAGCGGACGCAGCCGCGTCCCCTTTCCCCCGGCGAGCAAGATCGCTTTCATGACAGCCCTTGATCATACTCTATCTTCGAGCGGCGTTCTCGGTCGTTTTGAGCAAGGCACCGCAAGCGATACAATGGCGATCGCCTCGCGCACCGCGGCTGGGATCCCGATGAATTTGCCCAACGCCCTGACGCTCTCGCGGATCTTCTTCGTGCCGCTCCTCGTGGTGGTGTTGCTCACGAAGTTCGAAGGGCACCAGGTGTTGGGGGTCTCCAAGGACCTCGCCGCAGCGGCGATCTTCGCACTCGCGTCGCTTACCGACTGGGCCGACGGCTACCTGGCCCGCCGCCGCAAGCAGATCACCCCCCTGGGCCAGATGATGGATCCGCTGGCCGACAAGCTGCTGACCTCGGCGGCTTTCATCTCGCTGGTGCAGATCGGCGTGGCGCCGGCGTGGATGGTGGCCGTCATCGTCGGCCGAGAGCTGGCCATCACCGCGCTCCGCGGCATCGGGTACACGCGCGGGGTGAGCATCCCGGCGTCCCCGCTCGGCAAGGTCAAGATGATCTCGGAAGTGGTCGCAATCCTCGCGATGATCCTCGGCCAGGAGGAGCGGTTCGGGCAGCTGAACGTCGTGGGACTGCTCGCGCTGTGGGTCGCCGTGGCGACGGCGGTGGTGTCCGCCGTCGACTACTACCGCCGCTTCATGCGGGGGCCCGGCGGGACCGACGTCCGCGTCAAGACCTGACCGGGGTCCGTCTGTCGCCTGGCCGGCTCCGGTCCGCCTACGAGACGCCGTGCTTCTTGGGCGCCGGTTTCTTCGGGTCGGGCGATGCGCTGGTCGCCTGCGCCTCGGCCAGGAGCTTCTTGGCGCGCTCGACGTACTGGCTCTTGTCGAATTCCTTGATCAGCTTGTCGAGGAGCGGTAGGGCCTCGGCCCTCACCTGCATCTTCACGTAGCTGTCGGCCAGATAGTAGTAGAGGGCGTCGCGCTTCGAGTACTCGGGATCCCGTTTCATCACGGCCCGGAAGCGGCCGATGGCGCCCGGGTACCAGCGGCTGCGGTAGTAGAAGTACCCCACCTGATAGTCGGCATCGCCGAGCCGGTCCTTGCATTCCCGCAGTTTCTTCTGGGCGTCGGGCAGCAGCCTGCTCTTCGGATAGCGCTCAGTGAAGGCCTCCAGCTCCTTGATGGCCTCCTTGGTCTGCGTTTGATCGCGCAGCGGCGCGGCCATTTGCGCGTAGTGGCACCACGCGAGCTTGAGCTGGGCGTAGTCCGCGCGAGCGTGCGTCGGGTAGAAGGTCAGAAACTCCTTGAACTCGTTCAGGGCCAGCACGAGGGACTCGGTCGAGTCCTCCCCCAGATACGTGTCGCCGAGGCCCAGCTTCGCGTCAGGGCGGTACGGGCTCTGGGGGTAGTTGTCGACCAACTGCCGGAAGTACTCGCGCGCCTTCAGCCATTTGCGCTTGTTCAGCAGTTCGGTGCCCCGGCCGATGAGGTACTTGTCGGGCTGGCTGGCCGCCGATGGCGGAACGGTCTCTTTCTTGGCGGCACAGCCTGAGGCCAGAGCGACGAGGACCACCAGGGCCGCCATTCCAGACACACGAGCGGAGAGGAGACGAGTCACATGCATGGTGGTTCCGTCACGCGCGGTCCAGTGCCGCAGAGAGCCACGAACACTCGGCCCGCAGCCCTTCCTCGATGCGGACCGAGGGCGTGAACCCGAGAATCGGTGCGCGCGCGGGACGTGTCGGCGTAGGTGTCCCGCATGTCGCCCTTCTGCTTCGGCTCGTGCTGCACGTCGAGGCGCCGTCCCAGGATCCGGGCGATGATGTCGAGCACTCGGTTGACCGAGACGCGCGACCCCCCGCCGATATTGTATACACGGCCCGGCACGCCCTGAGCCGCGGCGGCCATCGTCGCCGCGACGGCATCGCCGACGAAGGTGAAGTCCCGCGTCTGCTCCCCGTCGCCGTAGAGCACGATCGGTTGGCCGGTCAGTGCGGCCCGGATGAAGCGGTGGAAGGCCATGTCCGGCCGCTGGCGCGGCCCGTAGACCGTGAAGTAGCGCAGCGAGACGCACGGCACGCCGTGGTTGACGTGATAGAGGTTGCAGAGGTGCTCGGCCGCGAGCTTCGTGACGCCGTACGGCGACACCGGCGCGGGCAGGGCGGTCTCCCGCATCGGCAGCGGCGTGTCATCGCCGTAGACCGACGAGCTCGAGGCATAGACCAGCCGCTCGACGCTCGTGTCGACGCAGGCCTCGAGCAAGACCTGCGTGGCCTCGACGTTGTTGACGGTGTACACGGCGAAATCGCGACCCCAGCTCTTGCGCACTCCGGCCTGGGCCGCCAGGTGGAACACGTGCGACGCGTCCGCGAGCAGGCGCCCGAGGGGGGCCGCTTGGATGGTCGTTTCCAGGAACGCGAAGGACGGCCGCGCCAGCAGGCTCGCGAGGTTGGCCTCCTTCACCGCCCGCGGGTAGTAGTCGGTGAAGCAGTCGATACCCGTCACCCGCGCGCCCTGGTCGAGCAGCCGTCCGGCGAGCGTCGATCCGATGAACCCGGCGACCCCAGTCACGAGCGCGTTCATGCAAACAGACTCCTGACGAAATCGGGCAGGCGCCTGGGTCTGCCCGCCGGATCCACGCCGGCGTGTACGGTCCATCCGGCGGCCACCGGCTCGGCCGCCCCCGAGGGCGCGACGTCGTAATCGAACCGCAACCGCACCTGTGAGAGGAGCGTCGCGCGGGTCCGGATCTCGACCTCGTCGTCGTAGCGCAGGGGCCGCCGATACTCGCAGTGGGCCTCCACTACCGGCAGCACCGTCCCAGCCGACTCGAGTTCCCGGTAGGTGTAGCCGGTGGCCCGGAGCCACTCGCACCGGGCGACCTCGAACCACACCAGGTAGTTGGCGTAGTACACCACGCCCATCTTGTCGGTCTCGGCGTAGCGGACTCGCACCCGGGCCGTCGTCTCCCGCGGGCTGACGCGTGCGCCCCTCATCGCCGACCGGACTCCCTCGCGGCCCGCTCGGCCGCCGCCTTGAGCGTCCCCGCGGCCCCGGCGATGTCGGCGGCGTGGAACACGGCCGACCCCGCGACGAGGATCTCGGCGCCGGCCCGCACCACGCGGGCCACGGTGTCGAGGTCAATGCCGCCGTCGATCTCGATAGGGGCCGGATTGCCAGCCCGGTCCAGCAACGACCGCAGGGCCTTTACTTTAGACTCGCTGCGCGGCAGAAAGGCCTGTCCGCCGAAGCCGGGGTTCACCGACATCACCAGGACATGATCGAGGTCGGGAGCGATTTCCTCCAGGCTGCCGACCGGCGTCGAGGGGTTGAGCGCCACGCCCGCCCTGACGCCCAGGCTCTTGAGAAAGGCGATCGTGCGGTTCAGATGCGGGAGGACTTCGACGTGGACGGTGACCATCGACGCCCCGGCCGCCACGAAGGCTTCCGCGTACCGGTCGGGGTCGGTGATCATGAGGTGCACGTCGAGCGGTACGCGCGTGACCCGTTTGATCGACCGGACCACGGGCGGGCCCACGGTGAGGTTCGGCACGAAGTGCCCGTCCATGACGTCGACGTGGATCAGATCGGCGCCGCCGCGTTCGGCCTCGGCGATGGCGGTTCCAAGGGCAGCGAAATCGGCCGCGAGGATCGATGGGGCGAGGCGAATGGTCACCGGCTCACCTCGAGAGAGACCGTGTTGCCGGGTGTGACCTGGAACCCGGCCTGTGGGGACTGCCGGATGACCAGCCCGGACGGGACACCAGGGTATGGGTTCTGGCCGACGACCGCCACGCGGAAGCCCGATGCCCGCAGGATGTCGGCGGCGCGCGCGCCGTTGACCCCGATCAAATCCGGCATCACGTACCCCGCCGCGCGGTCACTGCGGTTGATCAAGACGGCGACCGGGCCGCCACGCGTGCCGGGCGGCGGGTTCTGCGCCACGACGGTGTCGGCGGGGAAGGCGTTCGAGCGGATCTCCGAGATCGTGGGGGCCTGCAGGCCGTCCTCCTGGAGCCGCAGCGTGGCCGTCCGCTCGGTCTCCCCGACGAGCTTTGGCACCTCGGGCATCCGGCCGCCGGAGCTGATCCACACCTTCACCGTGCGTCCGCGGCGCGCGACGGCGCCCGGCGACGGATCCTGCTGTGCGATGTGGCCGGAAGGTATCTTCGGATCGGCCCGTCTGGCCTCGTCCACCCTCAACGCAAGGTCCAAGCTGCCAACGAGCGCGCTCGCCCCGCTGACGGGCATGCCGACCAGGGCTGGGACCTTCACCTCGCGCACGCGGAGCGCCACCCGTGCCGCCAGCACGGCCGACAGCACGTAGGTGGTCAGGAGCGCGACGACGAGCAGCAGGAATTTGCTCGCGCTCCAGACGCGAGTCGTCAAGGCCATCAGACCTGCGAATGTACTACAAGTGCTTTCGTTCCACAAACTAACGAGTACCCGGCCGCCGCGTGTGCTGGCGCCGGGGGTGGGGCCTGCAGCCCTGGGCGGCGTCGCGGATCTCCTCCGGGTTACGCGGGCTTCCGGACGAGCACCGCCGCGAAGAACGCCTCGAGACCGTGTCGGGATGGGCTGGTCCTCAGACAGCCAGCGCGGTCCACTAGGGCGGGCGGGACGGTGCCAGGCTCGTCGCCGACGGGCCTGGCGACGAACTCGGAGTGGGCGGTCAGCCACGCCGCCACCACCTGCTCGTTTTCCTCGGGTTCACTCGAGCAGGTCGCATAGACGAGCCTCCCGCCGGGCCGGACCGCCCCCGAGGCCCGGTCGAGCAGCACACGCTGACGGGCGGAGAGCACGGCCAGCTCCGCTTCGGTCCGGCGCCAGCGAATCTCGGGATCCCGCCTGATCGTGCCGAGGCCGGAGCAGGGCGCATCCACCAGCACGCGATCGAACACGTCACCGAACGGCAGCTCGGCCGTGCCGTCGAGTCGGACAATCCGCACCGACATGGCTCCACTGCGGGCGACCACGCTGCGGAGCAGGGCGACGCGGCGCGGGCGGCAGTCGGCGGCGACCAGGAGGCCGCCGTCCGCCATCGCGCCGGCCATCGCAACCGTCTTGCCGCCCGGTGACGCGCAGAGGTCGAGCACCTTCTCGCCGTGCCGCGCACCGACGGCCAACGCCACCAACTGTGACGCCTCGTCCTGCACGAAGAACAACCCCTCGGCCCATGCCGCCGTCTCGAGCGGGTTTCCCCGCAGCACGCTGACTCCGTCCGACGAGTAGCGGGTGGGGACGACCTCGATGTGTGCGGCTGACAGCCGCCCCATCAGGCCGTCGCGGCCGATCTTGAGCGTGTTGGCCCGCAGGGTGACAGGTGCGGGCGTGTTGTTGAAACGGGCCCAGGACTCGGCGGCCTCGAAGCCGAGGCGGGCCAGCCACCGGGCGGCCAGCCAGCGCGGGTGGGAGAGTGTCGTCGACAGGTAGTCGAGCGCGGCGGCGTCGGGTTCCGCCGTTCGCGCCGGCAAGGGCAGGCTCCGGCGCTCGCGGCTGATCCGCCGGAGTACCGCGTTCACCAGGCCGCCCGCGCTCCGTCTGCCGGTTCCGCGCGCCAAATCCACGGCGTCATCGACGACGGCTCGCGCCGGCACGCGGTCCAGATGCAGCAGTTGGTAGGCGCTGAGCCGCAGGACGTCGAGAATTTCGGGATCGAAGCGGCCGAGCGGTCGATCCGCGCACGCCGTGATGACCGCGTCCAGGGCGCCCTGCCACCGCAGCGTGCCCGTGGCGATCTCGGCCGCCAGCGCGCGGTCGCGCTCGTCGGCGAGGTGCCGGCGCACGCGCGCCAGCACGTCGGGCAGGGTCGCGTCGCCTCGGTTGACCGCTCGGAGGACCCGATACGCGGCCAGTCGGGCCGGGGCGGCCGTCGGAGTCATTCACCAAACCTGCGGCCGGGTGTGAGCTTGGCCCCGGCCGCGAATTCCCGGGCCGTGACCGCGCGGCGGCCCTCGGCCTGGAGCTGGAGGAGGCGAACGGGTCGGACGTCCCCGGCCGCCACGAGCAGGCCGGACGGTCCCACCTCGAGGATTTCGCCCGGGCGCGCGGAGGCTGGAGCGTCCGGGTCCTCCGAGGCAACCGCGGAGCGCAGGACGATGACTCGCGATCCGCCCAGGAACGTGAACGCATGCGGCCAAGGGTGGAGCCCTCGAACCTGGTTGTGGATGGCCTGCGCGGGCGCCGACCACGTGATGAGGCCGTCGTCTCGGACCAGGCGGGCGGCATAGGTGACGCCCGAGTCGCTCTGCGGCGTCTCGACGGCGGTTCCCTGGGCCAGCGCGTCGACGACCCCGACGAGAGCCCGCGCGCCGAGTTCCGCCAGGGCCCGCTCGACCTGCTCGCTGGTCTCGTCGGCGCCGATGGCTCGCCGGACCACGCTGAAGACGCCGCCCTCATCAAGGGCCTGGACGATGCGCATGATCGAGACGCCCGTTTCCCTGTCGCCGGCCATCACGGCGCGGTGTACGGGCGAGGCGCCTCGCCACCGCGGGAGCAACGACGCGTGCACGTTGATCAGGCCCAGGGGTGGGAGCGCCAGGATGCCAGGGGGGAGGATCCGGCCGTAGGCGGCCACGACGCCGAGGTCGGGCGCCAGCTGGCTCAGCTGCCCGACCAACGCATCGTCCTTGAGACGCTCGGGCTGGAAAATCGGCAGGCCGCACGAGGCAGCCAACGCCTTGAC
The DNA here is from genome assembly GCA_963701315.1 of uncultured Acidobacteriota bacterium. Taxonomy (GTDB): domain Bacteria; phylum Acidobacteriota; class Vicinamibacteria; order Vicinamibacterales; family Fen-181; genus FEN-299. The sequence continues at coordinate 1,530,661 of OY969603.1, forward strand.
CGGCCCCGCGCTTGTCTGCTGGCCCCGACCCCGCGGCCGGTCGGGCTGGGTCACGACGCCGACCACCCGGTGAGCGGTCGAGAGCAGCTCCCGCAGACTGGGGACGGCGAAGTCGGGCGTGCCGAAGAACAACAGGCCGAGCGGCTGCATCGTGTCACCACTTGCCGGTACGGATCTGCTTGCGAATCCGCCGGACGATGAGGTCCCGCTTGATCCCGCGGAGATGGTCCACGAAGACATGACCGTCGAGGTGGTCCATCTCGTGCTGGAAGGCCCGGGCCAGCAGGTCTTCGCCGCTGTACACCCGCTCCGTACCGGTCAGATCGAGGCCCTGGACTGTCACGCGTTGCGGGCGCGGGACGGTGGCGTTGAACCCCGGCAGGCTCAGGCACCCCTCTTCCTCGAGTTGCATGCCCTCGCGCTCGACGAACTCGGGGTTGATGAGCGTGATCAGTCCCTGCGGATCGTGTCCGAGGGACAGGTCGATCACGAAGAGCCGGATCGGGCAGCCGACCTGCGGCGCGGCCAGCCCGATCCCGGGGGCCGCATACATGGTGTCGACCATGTCGCGGGCCAGCGCGACGATCTCCGCCGTGATGTCGGTCACGGGATCAGCCACGCGGTGGAGCGGCGGGACGCCGTACTTGGTGATAAGGCGAATCATCGGGGGAATTTCACGCGCCGGGTCGAGGGGCGTCCCCTACTCCCGGGTGATACGGGCCGCGGTGTCCCGCCACCGCGCATAGTTCTGTGCGATCTCGCGGAGCGAGTCGCTGCCGAACTTCTCGGTGAATGCATCGGCCAGCACCAGCGCCACGACCGCCTCGCCGATGACCGCCGCGGCGGGGACCGCACAGGTGTCGCTGCGCTCGATGGCCGCCGGGGCGTCCACACCCGTCCGCAGGTCCACCGACGGCAGCGGCGACATCAGTGTGGCGATCGGCTTCATGAAACCGGTCAGGCGGATCTCCTCGCCGTTGGTCACGCCGCCTTCCAGTCCCCCGGCACGATTCGACGGGCGCGCCGGCATGCCCGGAACGGCTCCGGGGCGGGATCGCTCCGCTGCCGGGCGGATCGGATCGTGCACAAGCGAGCCGGCCCGAAACGCCGACGCGACGCCATCGCCGATTTCCACGGCCTTCACGGCGGGGATCGACAAGATCGCCTGGCCAAGGCGCCCGTCCAGGCGCCGGTCCCACTGGGCGTAGCTCCCGAGGCCAGGCGGCGCGCCTTGCACGATGACCTCGAAGGCGCCGCCCAGGGTGTCGCCGGACGCCTTGGCCTGGTCGATGGCGGCCATGCACTGGCGGGCGAGCGCCTCATCCGCGCAGCGCACCGGGTTCCCCTCAGCTGCCGCGACGACGACTTCAAACGGCACGGTCCCTGGCAGACCCCGGGGAACCGGTCCAATGGCGGTCACATGCGACGCGATCTCCACGCCCAGTTGCGCGAGGAACTGGCGGGCGCACGCGCCGGCGGCGACGCGCGCCGCCGTCTCGCGGGCGCTGGCGCGCTCGAGCACGTTGCGGAGGTCCTCGTGGCCGTACTTGAACGCCCCGGCCAGATCGGCGTGACCGGGCCTGGGCCGAGTCACCATGGGCCGGCGCGCACCGCCCGCGTCCTCGCTCGGGACAGCGTCGGGGCTCATCGTGTGCTGCCAGTTCGGCCAGTCTTGGTTCAGAATCAGCAGGCCGATGGGCGTGCCAAGCGTCACGCCGTGCCGCACGCCGGAGAGGAGCTGGACGGCGTCCGCTTCGATCGCCATCCGACGGCCGCGACCGTAGCCGCCCTGGCGGCGCTTCAGATCCCGGTCGATGGCCTCTCGTTCAAGGGGCACCCCGGCCGGCATGCCCTCGAGGATCGTCAGGATCGAGGGGCCGTGGGATTCGCCGGCAGTCAGAAAGCGCAGCATCCTGGCCTCATTCTAGCCGAACTTTTTGCGTGCGTCGGCGTCTGCGCCTCGGCGTGGTCTGGTTCGACCCGTGGTTCGCCTCGGCGAACCGCCGTCTCTGTCGCTCGGCGGCTTTCTTGCACGGCCTCCTTCGCCCCGCGACCCCGTCGCGCGAGGGTCGCGCTGGAGGGCTCTGTGCATCTGGCCGCCCTGCCTCTCGTCCTCCGGACCGCGTCCGGGCCGCCGCCCGAATCGACGGGTGGAGACGCTGAAGTGTCGGGTGCGCTGGAGGCGGAGCGACAGGGGCGCCACGCGCACGCGGAGCGGCTGTTGCGCCAAGCGGCAGCGTGTGCCGCGCGGCGCGGTCACGACCTCACGTCCGGCGAGGCCGCGCTCGCCCTCGGCCGACTGCTCCTGGTGCGAGGCCGGCCGCGCCAGGCGGTTCGCGCGTTCCTCGAGGCGCGCCGGCATTTCGACCGAGCACACCTACGTGCCGAGGCAATCCGGGCGGCGGTCTTCTCGGGACTCGCGGCGACCGACGCCGGGCACTGGCGGAGGGCCGAGGCGTGGCTGTGCGCGGCGGTGGCCGCCGCCGACGCGGTAGGGGAGGGGGAGACCCTCTGGCTGGCTCGGGTGGCCATGGCGCGGTGCCTCTTCTGGCAGGGGCGCGTGGACGCGGCCGTCGATGTCCTTGGGCCCGTTCCGTCCGACCTCCAGGACCCTGGAACGCCGGTGCCCGGGCACGGGCACGACGCCAGCAGCCCCGGTGCGGAACCGCAGGCTATCGGCTTCGTGTCGCTCGCCGTGACCCATGCGTGCCTGGCTGCGCGTCTGGCCCTCGCGGAGGGCAACCTGCCGGCGGCGCGCCAATCGGCGGCCAGGGCTTGGGACCGCGCGGTCGGCCCGCATCGTCCCACTGAACGCGCCGCGGCCTCGCTCGCTGTGGCTTCCGTTCACGCGAGTGCGGGCGAGGTCGAGGCCCTTCGACGCGTGGTGGCCGAAGGCCTGCAGGCCTCACGGGAGGCCCGCGCGCCTCTGCGGGCCGTGCGCCTCCGCCTGATGCTGGCCGACGGCCTCCGTCGCGCGGGCCACCACGCCGACGCCCGTCGGGTCGAGAGCCGTCTGGAACGGATAGACGCCCGACGCCTTCCGGCAGTCGTCCGTCTGCCGCTCGAGCGCGTGCTGGGGGGATGGCGCGACCCGGGGCCTGGTGCGCGACGTGTACCCGGCGAGAGGTCGGGAGGAGTCGGAGCCCGGCACGCGGTCGTGGGCGGCGGAACGGGCCTGATGGAGGGAATCGTCGAGGTCTTGACCGTCTGCCAGGAGACCGACGATGAAGGGCTCGCGTTGGCGAAGGTCATGGGCCTGATCCGGGCGAGGGTCGCCGCCCGGTCGGTGGTCTGCCTGGGGCGGGACCGGGGAGAGGTGACGAGACTGGCCGCCGACGGGCCAGAGGACGAACGGGAGGCAGGCTGGCGTCGGGCCTTCAACGAGGACGGCGAGATCCCGTCCGTGCCTCTGGGAGAGAGCCCCGAAGCGGCGCTACCCGTGCCCCTTGGCGGCGTCGCCATCGGCCTGATCGTCTGCGGCTGGGTTTCGGCCCAGCCTACCGCGTCGCTCGAATGGTCCTCCGTGCGCGGTTGGCTGACCGCCGTCGCCGCAGGCGTGGCGCCCTGCGTGCGCGCCGCGCTCGATCGGCGCGCCTGGGTCGCCACCTCGGCAGTGGGCGGCATGCTGGGGACGAGCCAGGCTGTGGTTGCCCTCCGCCGGGAGGTCGCGCGGGCGGCCCTCGCGCCGTTCCACGTGGTCGTCGAAGGGGAAAGCGGCAGCGGAAAGGAGTTGGTCGCGCGGGCCCTGCACCGGCTGGGGCCGCGGAGCCCTCGGGCCTTCTGCGCGCTCAACTGTGCGGCCCTCAGCGACGACCTCATCGAGGCGGAGCTGTTCGGCCACGCACGTGGCGCGTTCACCGGTGCGCTGGCCGACCGTCGCGGCCTGTTCGAGGAAGCCGACCAGGGCACGCTGTTCCTCGACGAGATTCTGCGACCTGAGCGCCAGGGCCCAGGCCAAGCTCCTGCGAGCCGTTCAGGAAGGCGAGGTGCGCCGGGTGGGGGAGAACCTCGCGCACCGAGTGGATGTCCGGATCGTCGTCGCGACCAACCAATCGCTTCGTCTGGCGACCGCGGCCGGAACGTTCCGTCAGGACCTGCTGTACCGCCTCGAGGTGATTCGCATCATCGTGCCGCCGCTACGAGACCGCATGGAGGACGTGCCGCTGCTGGCCCGCCACTTCTGGGCGGAGGCGACGAAGAGGCTCGGGAGTCGGGCCACGCTTGCACCGGCCACGCTGGCCGCGCTCGCGCGGCATGACTGGCCTGGCAACGTGCGCGAGCTGCAGAACGTGGTGGCCGGCCTGGCGGTTGTGTCTGGCCGGCGGGGCAGCGTCGGTCCGGACCGTCTATCCGCCGCCCTGACAATCCAAGGGGAGGGGGGCCCGCGGTCCACGCTCGAGGAGGCACGGCGGATGTTCGAGGCCGGGTTTGTCCGGGCCGCGTTGGCTCGCTCTGGTGGCCATCGCGGCCGTGCCGCAGGCGCACTCGGCCTCACCAGGCAAGGCCTCGGCAAGCTCATCTTACGGCTGGGCCTGGAGTGATCGGCGCGGTGAGTGGGCGGTCCGGCCGGCCGCGCGCGTCAGCGCCCGTCGCGCGGGACGGGGGGGGCAGCCGCCAGTCGACGTTGCAGGGTCAGGAGACCTTGGTTGTGCGGATCTTTCTCGAGCCCGCGGTTGATGGTGGCGGTCGCCCCGGCGCGTTCGCCGGCCCGGATCTGGGCTTCGGCCATCTGCACGAAGAGTGCAGCCTCCGCCGGCGCCCCCTCGATCGCCTTGGCGTACCAGGCCACCGCGGCGGCTGGCTCGTTGAGCCGGAGCGACAGGTCGCCGAGGTGGACGGCCCGTTCCGTTGGAGGCCGGCCGTCTCCCGAGAGAGCGGAGTAGCGAGCGAGGGCATCCCGCGCGGTGGCCAGGTGGCCGGCGCGCTCCGCCACCAGCGCCAGTTCGAGCAGGGCCGTCGGCTCGATGGGGAACTGGGCGGCGGCCTGCTTCAACGTCCGTTCGGCGGCGGCCGCGTCGCCAGCGAGCGACTGTGCCCGCCCCAGCAGTGTGAGCGCGACCGGGTTGGGGGGGCTGCGATGCACGACCCGCTCCAGAGCTTCGAGGGCCTTGTTCAGCGCCACGCGGTCGTGGTTCGTTTCCGCGGCGTCCAGCCACACCCGTGCGATGGCCGCGTAGACCTGCTCGTTCTCCGGGTGCTCCTCGACCACGCGCCGCAGGGTCATGACCGCCAGGTCGGCACGGCCGGTTCGGCCGTAGGCCAAACCGAGAGGGATGAGCCGCTCGGGCCGGCCGGGTTCGAGGGCGGCCAGGGCTTCCAGCTGGTTGACCGCCTCCTTGTCACGGTGGGTGTCGCCGTAGACCGCCGCCAGTTCCTCGCGGGCGGCGCTGGAGACCCGGAATCCAGCCGAACGGCCCGTTCCAGGGCCGCGGTGGCTTCCGGGAGCTGGTTCAGCGCGTGGAGGCACACCCCGAGCAGGTAGTGACCGGGGGCGAACCACTCATCGACGGCAAGCGCTTGGCGGAGCGGCGCGAGAGCCTCCGACGTGTGACCGAGACGGTGGCGCGCCAGCGCCAGTTTGTAGAGGACCCGCGGCGATCGGTCATCCAGCTTGAGGAACGCCTCATACCGTTCCGCTGCCCGCTCGTAGTGCTCGAGCGTGGCGTTGACATCGCCCGCCATCTCCAACGGCTTGGTGGCTGTTGGGTCGAGCCGCGCGGCGGTCCGGAGGTCCCGGAGCGCCTCCCCGTACTCGCCCCGCTGCCGGTAGGTCTCCCCACGCTTGAGGTAGGCAATCATCACGTCGTTGCGCAACGCGATCGCACCGCTGTAACTCTCCAGCGCGACAAAGGTCTGGCCGGCGTTCAGGGCGCGGTCGCCCTCAGCGACCAGGCGGCGATACTCGCGCTGTCGGCCAATCGCCTGCCAGGCGAGGACGCCGAGCAGGGCGACGCTGACCATGAGGCCCACGATGGCCATCCGTCTCATGACGACCCTATGGTAGCAGCAGTCACGGCCGTCACAGCCCTGGAGGCTGCAACATGCTCAGGAATGGAACTTTCCGTCAATCCCGGGTGTCCAACTGGATAATGATGCCGAAGTGGTCGCCTGCGGGCTGGCCCCACCTCGGCGGCCGCCCCGTGTTCCTGACAGGCTTGGACGAACCTGATATAGTGAGGGAGTAGCCCAGGTGGCCGGGGAACTGACGGTGAAGCGAGCACCAGCAATCAGCTGGTCCGATGTCGCGAGCGGCGAGGCCGGACTCATCAGCCGCTGCGCGGCCGGCGACGAGATGGCGTGCACCGAACTGGTGGCGGAACACCAGCGGATGGTGTTTCATCTGGCGCTTCACCTGCTCGGCGACCAGGACGAAGCGCTCGATCTCTCCCAGGAAGTCTTCCTCAACGTCTTCCGAACCATCGGCCGGTTCCGCGGCCAGTCGGCCCTTCGGACGTGGATCTACCGGATCGTGATCAACCAGGCGCGCAACCGCCAGCGGTGGTGGCGCAGGCGCCACCGGGCCGACCAGGTGTCGCTGGAGGAGCGGATCGACAGTCACGGCGATCTGCCGTCGGCCGACGACCTGGCGGAGCCGGACCGCATGTTTGGCCGCAAGGAGCTGGCGACGCGGATTTGGGATGCGCTGGCGCACCTGCCCTTCGAACAGCGGTCGGTGGTGCTCCTGCGGGAGATCGACGGCCTGAGCTATGACGAGATCGCATATTCGCTGGGCGTGGCCGTGGGAACGGTGAAATCACGCCTGACGAGGGCCCGAGAGGCGCTCCGGGCCCAGTTGAGAGAGGCGGACAGGACATGATGGCGCGCAATTGTCGTGCGGTTCGGCGCCAGTTGTCCGCGTTCCACGACGGCGAGCTGCCGGTCGGCGAACAAATTGCCGTCCAGGCGCACCTGCGGGAATGCCCGGCGTGCGCGGCTGAGGCCAGGGAGATGGACGCTCTCGGGTCGCTCCTGCGGGCCGGTGCGCTATCAAGCACGGTCGAATCCGATGTGTGGGCCGGTCTTCCGTCGATTGTCGTCAGCCGGCTGAAGGCAGAGGATGCCGAGTCCATCAAGGGCTGGACAGAACGCCTGTTCGAGGACCTGCACCTCGTCTGGGCTGGATTGGGCGCGGCCGGGGCGACCGTTGCGTGCCTGGCGATCATCTTCACGATTTGTCACTTCGCGGTGAGGTCGCCGGCCGGGTCGAACCAAAATCCCGTGGCGGTCGACACCAGGATGAGCCTGCCGATCGCCTCCTTCTCAAACGAGGCCTTTCCGCCGGCCGTGACGCTGGATGAAACGGAACTGGCCTTGCGGGCCGTGGTCACGCGCGAGGGTCAGATTGCCACGCTGGAGGTCCTGACCGAGGGGGGCAAGCAAACGGTGAGCAAGGCCGACCAGCAGCGCGTCGGCGATCTCCTCGATGCGATCTCAAAGGCGCGCTTCGAGCCGGCCCGCTATGCCGGGTCGCCGATGCCCGTCGCCGTGGACATGGTCTGGCTCTACGCGAGCCTGACGGTGCGGGCGAAGCCGCCCGAGCAGAATCCAGACGCCGCCGCGGCCGTCGCGGTCGTCGATTTCCTCGATCGGTGAGGGGTGGCGCCCTGCGGCGCTCGGCATCGCCTGACCAGCGCATCCAACCAAGCGCGGGGGCGGCCCGACGCCGTCCCCGCCCCTCTCGACCTTCGACCCACGGCTACTTCGACTTGCCGGATTCCGCCTTCTGGTCCCCGGTGACCGCCCGCGCCGTGGCCACATTGTTCATGCTGTCGATGGCCCGGATGACGACGCTCGTCGGATCGCCGTCAACCGACAGTTCGAACTCCTCCAGACGCGAATCGCAAATCCCATCCTTCGGATAGATGGGCCGCCAGCGGTCGGCCTCGACTGAGTAGTCCACCCGGAGGACGGGTGACTGCTCGTCCTGGACGACGAAGGTGATGACGGCTCGGGATCCCTCGCGCCGAACGGCCGTCACATGGATGACCGGCGGCGTGTTGTCGATGTCGAACGTGCCGCTGTCGGCCTCGCCGCTGAGGGCGGCGCCGGGGGGATTGGAGGGCGCATCGGAGGCCACGACCCGGAGGACGTAGGTGCCGTTGGGGACGGAGGTCGTGTCCCACACGAACAGCTGGTCGCTGAGCGCCCGTTTCAACACCTTCCACGCGATCTCGCTCTCACGCCGGTAGAGCACGTCGAACTGGAGCTTGTCGTCGTTGTCGTCTTCCGCCTTCCACGAGAAGGTCTGGAGCCCTTTCAGGTAGACGCGCCGTCCGAGCGGCGTTCCTGAGGTGGCGCCCAGCCCGCCGGCCGCTCCGGCCGCGAGCGCGGACGGGGAGGGACGGGTGTCAGGCCACCCATCTTCAAACCCGGCGATCTCCGTCTCGCCCGTCGAGAACGGCTTCTGAAAGACGATGCCCGGCGGGTAGACCGTGATCGACGTCACCCGGGGCCGCAGGTTGCGTTGCAGGTAGGCCGCGGTCACCGAGGTCAGCACCGGACTGGCCTGTGCGCCACCGAGTGTCGCCTTCCACTGCAGGTAACGCGCTTTGGGGCTCTGGATCTGCTGTCCGTCCGGATTGTGGTACGGCTCCGACCACGCGCTCCAGGTGTCGTCGGGCGTCTGGCTGTTGCCCGACCGCGTCCGCAGTTCGACCTGCGCTCCCGGCGGTACGCTCGCCCGCCAGCTGAGCGTTCCCCAGGTGGCCACGGTCAGCGCATCGCGCACCTCGGACTCGTAGGTGCCCTGCTGGGCCCGGACCGACGAGAGCCTGAAGATCTTTCCCGGGTTCGACGTGGCGTAGTAGGTCTCGCCCTTGGCCAGCGACAGGAAGCGGGTCACTTGCTGGGCCAGCGCGCGGGTGACCAGCGTGACGCGCGGGGGATCGCCGACGATCCTGAAGATCTTGCCCTTGTTGCCGGTACCGACCAGCACCCCGCCCTCCGAATCGAGGACCAGATCGTAGGGTGTATCCTCCGACGACTCCCAGATGGCATCCCACACGCCGTCCGGCATGATCCGGTACACGGCGCCCTTGGACCCCTTTGGGCCGAGGCGCGAAGGCGCCTTGGCGTCGGAGGTGGCTGCCGCGCCGATGTCGATGATCGAGATCGAGGTGATCTCGGTGGACACCGACGGAACCGGCACCGGGCGCGGGAGCTCGGGCGTGGTGAGGTCGGCCGCGCGGTCCTCTCCGCCGGATCCGCCCTTGGCAGCGACGGCCGTCGCATAGATGACGCCTCGATCGTCCACGCGCAGAGAGTGGATCTCGCGGTACGCCGACTCGAGCAGGACGAACGCCTTGCCGTCACGGTCGATCCGGAAGACGCGGCCCGGAGACTCGGTGCCGACGAGCAGTCGCCCGGTCTTGTCGAAGGCGAGCGCCACGACGTTGGTCGACCGGGTCTTGTAGAAGACGGCGCCCTTGCCGTCCGGCGTGATGCGGTAGATCACGCCTTTCTCGCCCGTGCCCGCGAACACCGTGCCATCCGCGTCCACGGCCAGCGACCAGATGTACTTCTCGTCGGGCTTGAAGAAAGGGGTGCCCACGCCGGTCGCGTCGACCCGGTAGATCTGGCCGTCGGGCGACGCCGCCACGTAGATGCCGCCGTGCGGGGCGGGTGCGATCGCGTGAATCTCCAGCTCGCTCGCGTGGAAGAAGGTCGTGACCTTGCCGTCCTTGTCGACGCGGAACACCTTCCCTTCGTTCCCGCTGCCCACGAGGACCCCGCCGTCGGGGGCCGGCAGGAGGGACCAGAGGAACGGCGCGGAGCTGTCGTAGACGAGCGACGCGGCGGGACCCAGGGACAATCGGCCGTCGCTGTCGAGCGAGAGGTTCTCGACCTCTCCCTTCAGGAAGTCGGCTCGCGTCGACACCTGCCAGAAGACGGGGGTGGACCCGGAGACGATGGCCACCGCGGCGAAGGCGATCAGCGCCGCACCGGCGAGGCGAGCGAGGTGATGGAGCATGCGTGTGGGTGTTCGGCTGTCGGGTGAACGGTTAGTCGCCGCCCTGGATCGGAATCGTCAGGACTCGCGATCCGGAGACGGCGCTGTCGGTGGGGACTTCCCACTCGCCGACCGTGGCGTTGCGCAGCGGGGCGAAGCTGCCACCATTGCGGTCCGCTTCCAGCACGGCCAGGACCGACGGGGGCAACGAGGACAGGTTCTCCCCGTCGACGACCGCCCCGGCATCCTGCCGGAGCAGCCGGACGTAGAGGTGGCTGTTCTTCTTGGTTCGATTCAGGGCGCGGATGAGCTGCGGCAGATCGTGCATCTGGGCGGTCGACCGCGCGTCTCGCTGCTGGTACTGGGCGAGCCGCGTGCCATCGGAGACCAACACGGAGAGCGACCCGGTCGCGTTCGCCGGGATGTCAATGGGGACGGTCCGGGTCACTTCCTCGCCGCGGTACGTGCGCAGGAGGAGCTTCAGGGGAACCGTGGTGCCGGGCTTGACCTTCACCGTGTCGAGCCAGACCCGCTCGAGCGTGGCGGTCTGGGGTTGCTCGCTGGTCGTGATCTGCAGGTCCACGCCCTCCAGGTCCACACGCTTGAAGTCGTTGCCGAGCAGGAAGACCAACGGGGCCACCACGTAGGTCGCCGCACCGATGGACGGGGACTCGCCCGTGAACACGTCCTCGAACTTGACATCGCCGTACTGGCGAACGGTGGCCTTGCCCTTGACGGTGAACGTGGCGGCGCCGTACTCGCGCTCGTAGGACGACAGCGTGTTGAGGATCGAGACGTAGGTGAGCAGCGGCGTGAACAGCTGGTCGTTGACGACCTGGAACCTGAAGTCCTTCTTCAGCCCCCGCTCGGTGGAGAGCGCGATGTGAACGGGCACCATCTCCGGGCCCGCGCCCAGCGTGCCCGCGATGGCCGTGGCCCGGTCCTGACTGAACGTGCCAATCGTGTCGCCGGTGGTCGTCACCTTCAGCGACGACATCAGGCTGGGCAACAGCGTGAACACGTAGGCCCGGGTCATGGGGAACTGCGTGGTGCCCAGATTGTAGAAGGGGTGGCCGAAGGCATAGACCTGGTCGCCATCGACCTCGGTTACCGTGCCCGTGGCCCCCAGGTTGAAATCGCCCGCCACGAGGTTCACGCCGACGGCATCCCCGGGTGCGAGGGTCCGCCGTGTCCCGGCCGGCCTCTCGGCAGCCGGCGCGGCCGCCGGGTCCTGCAGGCCCGACGAACCCGCCACCGCCGCGAAGCCGGACGCCGCGAAGGCCTGCAGCAGCTCGTCGCGCACGCCCCCCGAGTAGCCGCCCAGCACGAGCGGGGCCGCGATCGGCCGGAGCAGCGTTGCCAACTGGGCGCCGCGCTGGTCCCCGATCAGACCCAGACCCGGCCGCACGTCCGCGGCACTCTGGGCGAACGGCTCCTGGAGCCACGCAAACGCCCGACGAAGGGCCGACGTCACCTTCTCAGGGGTCAGGGGCAGGTCGAGCCGGGCCACCGGCCTGCGCTCGACCTGGGCGCGGCCCTGCGGCCCCGCCGATTCGAGCATTTCTTGAATCGGCGTGATGCCGGCGATCGGTTCTTTCGAGAACTGGCCGAGCGAGAACGCCACCGCCCCGAGCAGGCGGCCGTCGACGTACACCGGGCTGCCGCTCATGCCCGCGATCACGCCGGTCGTCGAGAGCGGTCCCCCCTCCAGACGGGCGAGCACCATGTTGCGCTGGGGCCCGTTCACGTTGCGCAGGACGCCGAGGATGTGTACCTTGAACTGTTCGACGCGGTCGCCCTCGAACACCGTGCGCCCGACGCCCTCCATGCCTGGCCGCACCTCGTCGGCAGACATGTAGCGTTCGGCGCCGGTCGGCCCGGCGGCCAGCAGCGCGGCGGACAGGAGCGTGATCGGGAGGAGACTCCGAGGGTTCATCAAGGGACTAGCACCCGGCGTATCTCGGTGTGCCCGCGTGTCGGATCAGTGCCATTATACGCCAACGCCGGTGGTGGCGGGCCGAAGTCGACCCGGTGCGGCCGCGGTGCGCGGGCGGCATGAGGTGGTCGGTTGACCGCCCGGAGACCGTCTGCTAAGGTTGAGCGGTCGAGAGGGTGGCGACGCCGCCTAGCGTTGAAGGGACGCCTGGGTCCTGGCCATCCGAGCGCGTCTTGATCCGGACAGCCTCTTCAGCCTGAGACGGCTGGAGGGGCTTTTTGCATCTTGTGAGACACCCCGCACTCTGTGTGACGGTGACGGCGAGGACGATGGCCGAGCTTCGCGCTCGGCGGGACGAAGCCGCTCGTCTCGCGGACCTCGTCGAGCTGCGGCTCGACGGGGTGGTCAATCCCGATGTCACCCTCGCCCTCGAAGGCCGGACCTGTCCGGTCATCGTGACCTGCCGGCCGCGGTGGGAGGGAGGCTCGTTCGACGGGGACGAGCCCACGCGCCTGGCCCTGCTGACTGAGGCCCTTCGCGGCGGCGCCGAGTATGTCGACGTGGAATGGGCAGCTGCAGCCCACGAACTCCTGGCGTTGACCGCCGGACGCGGCATCGTTCTCTCGTCGCACGACTTTGCGGGGTGCCCTCGCGACCTGGTCGAGCGGCACCGCGCCATGCGGGCGACCGGTGCGGAGGTCGTCAAGCAGGCCATCACCGCACATGCGCTCTCCGACTGCCTCCCGCTGCTCGACTTGGGGCGGTCCCTGGCCGAGCGCGAGCGCGCCGTGCTGGTGGCGATGGGAACTCCCGGGCTCGCCAGCCGCCTGGTACCTCGCGGTTTGGCTCGTGTTGGACCTATGCGGGCGAGGGAGTGGCACCCGGGCAGCTGTCGCCGCGTCGCCTGGTCGCGGAGTTTCGGTTCGGGCGGGCCACGCCCGCCGCGCAGACGTTCGGTGTCGTGGGCCGACCAATCGAGCACTCGCTCTCGCCAGCACTCCACAACGCAGCCTTCGATGCCACCGGGATCGACGCCGTCTACCTGCCGTTTGGCGCCGAGAGCGCCGACGACTTCCAGGCGTTTGCGAAGGCCTTCCCGGTGGCCGGCGTGAGCGTTACGGCTCCCTTCAAGCGGGACTTTGTGAGCGTGCTCGCCAACGAGGACGCCCAGGTCCGTCGAACCGGCGCGGTCAATACCCTGAAGGCCGAGGGTCCGGCCTGGCGGGGCCGGAACACGGATGGCGAGGGGTTCTTGGCGCCGCTCGACGAGCGTGGTGTGTCCCTGCGGGGTTGCCGAGTGCTGGTCCTCGGAACGGGTGGCGCGGCCCGTTCGGTGGTGGCAGCGCTGGGCGATCGGGGCGCGCGGGTTCGCGTCGTCGGGCGCAGCCCGGCCCGCGCCGAGGAGGTGGCCTCGCTCGGCTCGGGCGTCGCCGTCGCTGCGCCCACGTGCGGCGACTGGGACCTGCTCGTCAACGCCACACCCGTTGGGACCTGGCCGAGCGTGGACCAGTCGCCGGTCGCGGCCGCCGTGCTCCGTGGGGGCGGGATCGTCTACGACCTCGTGTACAACCCTCCAGACACGCAACTGCTGCGCGAGGCGGCGCGGGCGGGCTGTGTCGTCATCGGCGGCCTCGACATGCTGGTGGCCCAAGCCGCCGCACAGTTCGAGTGGTGGACCGGCCGCCCGGCGCCGACCGACGCGATGCGCGCCGCCGCGGTCGACTCCCTCCAGAACGGGTGGACGATCGGGCCCGCGGACCGGGAGGGTCGCACGGGTCGGGCCAGTCGCTGACCTGGTCGCGCGGCTCGCCCCGTGACGCCGCCGCCCCCGGCTGGCCGGACGGGGGACGGGACGGCGGCGGCAGGTGTCCTGCCTGGGTGATCGAGGTACACTGCGAGTGCCGACTGCGGGCTCGGTGACCCGGCGCAGTCGGGTGTCCCGGCCCGTGTCGGACGAGCCCGATGGGGGTGGGCACGCGATCCCGATCGGACGGGCTGGCAGGGAGATCTGCGATGAGCGATGCGCCGCGCTTGCTGCCGATGGTGAGTGATGGGGGCGGGACCACGCCGCCGATCTTCGAGCGGGTGGCCATCGTCGGCCTCGGCTTGATTGGCGCTTCGATCGCCGCGGCAGCGCGCCGGGCATGGCCCTCGGCCCTCGTCATCGGGGTGGACCGCCAGAGCGTCCTCGAGCGTGCCATCGCCCGGCATGTGGTCGACGTGGCGTCCGAGAGCCTGATGATCGTGTCGGAAGCCGATCTGGTGATCCTGGCCGCGCCGACGGGTCAGAACCTGGAGGTGCTCTCGGCGCTGCCGGTGACGCTCTCTGGCGAGGCGGTCGTGACGGACGTCGGCGGCACCAAGCGCGCCATCGTGGAGGCGGCCGGCCAGCTGCCACCGAGGCTGCATTTCGTGGGCGGACATCCGCTGGCGGGGGCAGCCGTCGGGGGCATCGATCATGCCCGCCCGGACCTGTTCACCGACCGGCCGTGGCTGTTCACCAAGGGGGGAGACGACGCCACCCTCACGCGTCTGGCCGCGTTTGTGACGGCGCTCGGCGCACGGCCCGTGGTGATTGCATCGGCCGCCGACCACGACCGCCTGGTCGCCTTCCTCAGCCATCTGCCGCAGTTGACGGCCACTGCCCTGATGGCGGTCGCGGGCGACGGCCTCCAGGAGGACGGGCTTGCCCTGGCGGGACGGGGCCTCGTCGACACGACGCGGCTGGCCGCCAGCCCCTCGGACATCTGGCGGGATGTCTGCCAACAGAACGCGGACGAAATCGGTCTGGCCCTCGACGAGCTGATCGGGAAGCTGCACGAACTCCGCGATGGGCTGGCAACCCCGTCGGTCATCGATCGAGCGTTCGGCGACGCCAACCGGTGGCGGGCCGTGCTCTCGAGGTCGCGACCGACGTAGGCGTTGCCCGCGACGACGTCACTCCTGGCCACGCCTGGCGAGGGGCCGCACTCTTGACAAGCCCCGCCGTTTCCGGCGTCATAGGGGTAGGGTCTTCCCGATATGAACAAGGTGCTCGCCAGCGCCGCCGAGGCCGTCGCCCTAGTGCCCGACGGAGCCACGATCCTGATGGGCGGTTTCGGCCTGTGCGGGATCCCGGAGAACCTCATCAAGGCTCTTCACGCGCGCGGTACCCGCGACCTGACCATCATCAGCAACAACGCGGGTGTCGACGACTACGGGATCGGAATCCTCCTGAAGTCGCGCCAGGTGCGCCGCATGATCTCGACCTACGTGGGCGAGAACCAGGAGTTCGAGCGGCAATGCCTGAGCGGCGAGCTCGATCTCGAACTCGTGCCGCAGGGCACGTTTGCCGAGCGCATTCGGGCGGGCGGGGCGGGCATCGGGGGCTTCTACACGCCCACGGCGTTCGGTACGATCGTCGCCGATGGCAAGGAGACCCGCGAGATCGACGGCCGCTGGTACGTGTTCGAACGTCCGTTGAAGGCCGACTTCGCGTTCGTCAAGGCGCTGCGCGGCGACCGACTGGGGAACCTCGTGTATCACCGCACGGCGCGCAACTTCAACCCGATGATGGCCACGGCCGGAGTCATCACGATCGCCGAGGTGGAGGAACTGGTGGCCCCTGGCGTACTCAAGCCGGACACCATCGTCACGCCCGGCATCTTCGTCCGCCACATCGTGCAGGGCGCGGTTTACGAGAAACGCATCGAACGCCGCACCGTCCGGACAAACGGCACGAAGGGGTGGCGGATGGCGCCGCCGTGGGCCGAGTGAGGGGGCTGGGGGTGGACAAACGGGAACGGATCGTCCGCCGCGTCGCCGGCGAGTTGCGAGACGGCGACTACGTCAACCTCGGAATCGGCCTGCCCACGCTCGTGGCCAATCACGTGCCGCCGGGCGTCGAGATTACGCTGCACTCCGAGAACGGGATGCTGGGCGTGGGCCCGTACCCACTCGACGGCGAGGTCGATCCGGATCTGATCAACGCCGGCAAGGAGACGATCTCGGAGACGCCCGGCTGCTGCTACTTCAGCAGCGCCGACTCGTTCGCGATGGTCCGCGGCGGGCACATCGACCTGACCGTGCTCGGCGCCCTGGAAGTCGATCAGGACGGCAACCTCGCGAACTGGATGATCCCCGGGAAGATGGTCAAGGGGATGGGCGGGGCGATGGACCTGGTCGCCGGGGCCAAGCGAGTCATTGTCGCCATGGAGCACACGACCCGCGAGGGTGCGCCGAAAATCCTCCGCCGCTGCCACCTGCCCCTGACAGGGCAGCGTGTCGTCGATACCATCATCACGGAACTGTCGGTGATCAAGGTGACGAGGAACGGCCTCGTCCTCCTCGAGATTGCCGCGGACGCGACGGTGGACGACGTGCGGCGAGTCACGGAGGCGGATTTGCGGGTGGAGGGCGAGCCGCGAAGATTCTAGGCGATCGGCGTCCGGGTCGGGAGCGCGGGATGTCCCCTGCGTCCCCGGGCGTTGCAAGGGGGGACGGCGGTGGCTGATCTCCGCGTGCGCGTGGAACCGGGCGTCCTGGAGGATCTCGTGGCGCACGCGCTGGAGGACGCGCCGCGGGAGTGCTGTGGACTGCTGATCGGGACGCCGGATCGGATCGTCCGTTCGTTTCGGGCACGGAACACCCTGGCCAGCCCCACTCGCTACCAGATCGAACCGGTCC
Organism: uncultured Acidobacteriota bacterium; assembly: GCA_963701315.1. Lineage (GTDB taxonomy): Bacteria > Acidobacteriota > Vicinamibacteria > Vicinamibacterales > Fen-181 > FEN-299. The sequence continues at coordinate 1,547,211 of OY969603.1, forward strand.
ACCACTTCGAGGCGATTCGCCTGGCACGCGCCGAGGGTCTGTCGGTCGTCGGCGCCTACCACTCCCATCCCGGGTCACCGCCCGACCCATCGCCGCGCGACCTCGAGGAGGCGTTCTACACCGATTTCGTCTACCTAATCGTCGGCCTGGCCTCCCCGTCGGGCCGCGAGGTGCGGGGGTTCCGGCTGGCGGACGGGAACTTCACCCGGGTCGAACTCGTCCAGTGACGTCAGCCGGACCGCGCCGGGTGGTCGGAAGTACCAGGCCCGCGACGCCTCCGGGGAGGACGCCTGACCGACGCAGAACTGGTCGAACGAGCGCTGAAGGGCGACGAGGACGGGTTCCGGACCCTGGTGGCGCAATACCAGCGGCCGGTCTATAACCTGCTGGCTCGCATGCTGCGAGACCCTGCGCTCGCCGAGGACCTGACGCAGGAGACCCTGCTCAGGGCCTACGCGCACCTGTCCTCGTTCGATGCCCGGTTCAAGTTCTCCACCTGGATCTTCCGCATCGCACACAATGCCGCTGTGGATACGCTCCGGCGGCGGCCGCCGCGGGAAACCTCGCTCGACGACCCGGGCGACCATGAGCGTGCGAGCGTCGATGAGGCCCTCATCGACCCGACGAGCGATGCGGCCCTCCGGGGGGCCGAGCACCGGGACCTCGCCCAAGCCCTGGAGGCGGCATTGGCACGACTCCGGCCGGAGTACCGCCAGGTCATCGTGCTGCGCTACCACGAGGAGCTTGGCTGCGAGGAGATTGCCGGAATCACGGGCCTCCCGGTCGGGACGGTCAAGAGCCATCTCCACCGGGCGCGGGCCGAAATGGCCGAATTCCTCGCGGCACGTGGCTGGACGGCGTGACGCGCTGCAACCCGGGCGCTTCCGGGCGCGTAAGAGAAGACAGCGTGGGCGGTATGAACGATCCGGACGTTCCGGAACTGATGCGGTGGCTGGCAGCTGAACAGGCGGGGCGCGCCGAGGAAGCCGATGCCTGGTTTGCGGCGGTCTTCGCCCGTCGGGTGCCGAGGCTGAATCCTCCAGCGGCCCTTGAGCGTCGCGTGCTGGCCGCCTGGACGGGGCGCCGCTCCCTCCTCGACCCCTCTGGCGTGCGGTGGGTCCGGGCGGCCGTGGCGCTCGCGCTCGGCGTCATTGGGCTCGGTCTGGCCTGCTTCCCGCCGGGGCTGGCGATTGACGGCGTCTTCGCCGTCGCCACCCTGGCTGCCCGCGCCCTTCACGGCATGGCGGCGGCTTGGGGCGCGGCCGCCGGTCTGGGCTTGGTGTGCTGGCACCTGACGACGACCATCGCTCGCGTGGCGGTCCAGGTCTCCGCAACCGGTCCGGCGGCGGCCCTGATTGGCGCCAACCTGCTCGTCGCGCTCCTGGCCGTCGTCGGCCTCGTGCGCTTGCTGGCTCCCCGAGAGGAGTGTGTGTGATGTTCCGACCTGATTCGCCGGTGCGCCGTCGTCCCGGGGTGGTGCTCGCGCTGGTGATGCTCGCCCTTCCGGCACTTGGCGCCGCGCAGGACCGTCCCTTGACCCCGTCGTCCCCGACCGGGCTGACCGCCTCCGAGCGGCGGCTGCGCGAGGGTCTGGTCGCGAAATTCCGGCCGCTGCCCGTGCAGAACGGCATCGTGCTCGTCCCGCTGGGCCGTTACGCGGGCGTGGACAACATCGAGCTGCGCGACGGGACGATCGCCATCAACGGCCACGTCGTCACGGGTGGAGAGGTGCGACAGCGGCTCGGTGCCGACGCCGATCTCGATCCTGGAGCTCTCCTACCTCGACCTCGCCGGCCAGCGTCGGCTGCTCCTGGCCCCAGAGAGCGAGCGCCCCGCGCCCGAGTCCACCGCTCCGGCACCGCCCGCGGCGCCTCAGGAAGGGGTGACCCCTCCGTCGCGGGAAGCGCCCGCGGGTCCCGAACGCACGTTCCGCCACGAGGCGGAGGCTCGGATTCGCGTCGGCGGCAACGTCACGGTCGATGAGGACGAACAGGTCAATGGGCCGGTCGTGGCCATCGGGGGTTCGACCTCGATCAATGGGCGCGTGCGCGATGACGTCGTTGCCGTCGGGGGCAGCGTGCACCTCGGGCCGCGCGCCGAAGTGGGGGGGGACGTCACCGTGATCGGCGGAACGCTGACGCGGTCGCCCGGAGCGGAGGTGAGTGGCCGCATCAACGAAGTCGGCTTCTCGATGCCCACCATCCACGTGCACCCGCTGGGAGACTGGTCGGTGCACCTGACGCCTTGGTTCGGGGACGGTCCGTGGCGTCTCCTCCGGCTCCTCGGGACGCTGCTGCGGATGGCCCTCTTCACGCTGATCGCGTTGCTTGTGATCCTGCTCGTGCCGCGCGCGGTCGAGCGCACGGCGGAGGCCGTGCGGACGCAACCCTGGAAGGCGGCCTTCGTGGGGTTGTTCGCCCAACTCCTGTTCATCCCTGTGCTGGTGCTCGTCACGATCGTCCTGGCGGTGTCGATTGTAGGCATCCCGCTGCTGGCGTTGATCCCGTTTGTGGTCCTCGCGTTCGTGGTCGCGCTCTTCCTCGGCTTCACCGGCGCGGCCTATTCGGTGGCAAGCGTCGGCCAGGACCGGCTCCGGTGGGCGTCCACCGGCCCGTTCGTCCAGGTCATCGTGGGGCTGGTCCTCATCTGGGGCCTGACGGTGGTCGGTCGGTTGATCGCCATCGGTGGTGGGCCGCTGGTGATGATGAGCTGGGGCTTCGTGTTGGTGGGCTTCCTCATCGAATACGTCGCGTGGACGATCGGTCTGGGCGGGGCGCTGCTGACCCGCTTCGGGCGCGTGGGGCCGCTGCCGTCAGACGTGCGATCCGTGGCCGGGCCCAGCGGTCCGACCAGCTCCGTGTCGGCCGCACCAGGCGAGCCGGAGGCGCTCAAGGAGCCCGACGATCTCGGCCCCCGCGGCTAGGCGAGCGTCGGCCTCGCGGGCCGGGGCGCGAGGCCGAGCGCGTATAATCCAGCGTCATGGATCCCGTCACCGCCCTCGGCGCTCTCGATGTGTCGGCGCTCCCGGTCGAGCAGATCGATGTGGACTGGATCGTCCTTCCTCTCTCCGAGGGCGAGAAGGCCGCGGCTGCATCGGCCCTCGACGCCGCATCCGGTGGGGCGATCACGCGTGCGCTCAACGCCGGTGAATTCCGGGGCACGCTGTACGAGTTTCACGGGATTGGGCTGGGACCGGGCGCGTGCCGGGCGCGGCGCGTCGTTCTCGCGGGGGCGGGACCATCGGCCGCCTACACGCCCGACGTGGCACGCCACCTCGCCGCGGCGGCCCTCCTCCATGCGTCGGAGCGGCGTGTCCGCACGTTCGCCTTCGTCTGTCGCCTCCCTGCCGGTGCAGGCGCCGCGGGTCGTCCGTCACCCGCCGAGTGGGTGCAGGCCATCAGTGAGGGCCTCACGCTCGCCGAGTTCGATGTCGGCCGCTACAAGGCGGCCGACGACACCCGCGCCACGCGCGCGGTCGCGACGCTGGCCGCCGACGAGCTGCTGCGCCCGGCGTTCGTGGCGCAGGCTGCTCCCGCGGCCGCCCGCGGCCGCCTGATCGCCCACTGCGCGAATCTGGCCCGCGCCCTGGTCAACGAACCCGGGAACCTGCTGCCGCCACGCGTCCTCGCCGAGCGCGCCGGAGCGTTGCTGTCGGACACGACCCTCGGCGTCGAGGTGTTCGACGAGCATCGAATCGGACAACTCGGCCTTGGGCTGGTGTCGGCCGTCGGTCAGGGCAGCCACGAGGCGCCCCGCGTGATCATGATCCGGCACGAGCCTGCCGACGCCCCGTCCACGCCCGTCCTTGGACTGGTGGGGAAGGGCGTGACGTTCGACACGGGGGGCCTCTCGATCAAGTCGGCCGAGGGCATGGAGCGCATGAAGGACGACATGGCGGGCGGGGCGGCGGTCATCGCCGCCATGCGGGCGATCGCCCTGCTGGGGGTCCCGATTCGTATCCTCGGCGTCGTCGTGGCGGCGGAGAACATGCCCGGCGGCGGAGCGACGCGGCCGGGCGACGTGATCCGGGCCGGGAGCGGCCGGACGGTCGAGATCGTCAACACCGACGCCGAAGGGCGATTGCTGCTCGGCGACGGCCTCTGGCTCGCGCGGCAGGCCGGGGCGACCCACCTCCTCGACATCGCGACGCTGACGGGGGCCTGCACGGTCGCGCTCGGCAAGTCGCTGGCCGGGATCTTCGGGCGGCCCGACGCCTGGCGAGAGCGCGTGCGCGAGGCCGGGGCCCGCTGCGGCGAGCGCGCCTGGCCCCTGCCGCTCGTCGAAGACGAGCGGGACCAGTTGAAGAGCGAGATCGCCGACACGATCAACAGCGGCAGCCGCTACGGCGGCGCGATCACGGCGGCCCTGTTCGTCGGCGATTTCGCCGGCGAGTGCCCGTGGGCGCACCTGGACATCGCCGGCCCCGCGTGGGCCGCCGAGAGCAAGCCGTTTCAGCCGAAGGGACCGACCGGATTCGGCGTGCGCACGTTGATCACGCTGGCCGAGGCGCTGTCGAAGGAACCGTGAGTCGGGAGCGGCCCGATCCGGTCAGCCTTGGGGTGGCTGGTGGCGATCCGCGCTGGGCGGCACGGTCAGCTGGAATGCCCCGAGGGACGCCGGGCTGTCTGCGCCTCGGCTCGCCCGCCACCGCCGGAAGAGGATGAAGAGCGCACCCGCCACGAGGCCGAGCACGGCGGCCCCGCCCAGAAACAACCCCGTGATTCCGACCGATCCCAGCAAGATGTCGGCGACGCTGATCTCTCGGGCGGGGTGCCCGACGGCCCGAATGATGACCGGCGTGAAGGGCTGGGCAGGTGGGGCGAACAGCACGCGGGGATTGTCACCACGGGGGTTCTCACCGCGTCGCGGGGTGGGGGCCCTTGAGCGACTTCTGGTACGCGACCAGGCCGTCCGCCAGCGCTTCGGCGATGGCCTGCCGGTAGGCGTCGGTTCTCAGCAGCCCGGCTTCCTGCGGATTGGTCAGGAACGAGATCTCCACCAGCACGCTCGGCATCGCCGCCCCAATCAGGACGACGAACGGCGCCTGCTTGACGCCGTGGTCGGGCGTGGCGGGATCGACGCGGTCCACACGGGCGGCCATCGCCCGTTCGACGAACCCGGCCAGGCTCCGCGACTCGTCCAGCTTGCTGTTGAGGGCGATGGCCCGCACCATGTCGGTCAGGGCGTTCATCGTCCGGCCCGTCGCCGCGTTCTCCCGCGCGGCCACCGCCTCGGCGTCCGGGTCGGTGGCGAAGTTGAGCACGTAGGATTCGACGCCCCGGATGCTCGGATTGCGGCTGGCGTTGACGTGGATCGACAGGAACAGGTCGCCCTGCTCGCGGTTGGCGATCGCCGTGCGCTGTTCGAGCGGGACGAAGGTGTCATCCCGGCGGGTCAGCACGACGTCGAACCCCTCGCCGCGAAGCAGAGCCTCCAGACGGAGGGCGACGTCGAGCACGATGTGCGACTCGAACACTCCGCCAGCCACCGCGCCCGGATCGTGGCCACCGTGCCCGGCATCGATGACGACCCGCGAGGCGCCGAGGCCCAGCTGGCGGGCCAGCGAGTAGCTGCCGTGCGGCGCGGAGGTCGAGGTCCGCGGCGCGGTCGCGTCCGTCGCCGGTGACTCCACCGCCGGGGGACGGGCGGCCGCGGGCGCGGTGGGACCCGGGCCCTCGGGAGAATGAGCGGGAACCACGCTCCCAACCTCCAGGCCCGGCTCGCTCGTGGGTGCCAACACGGTCGACAGGAGCAGCGTGCGTCCGGCGATCGGAGTCGGCGGGGGTGGAAGCGGGACCGGAGCGGGGGACGATGGGCGCTCCAGCTCGCAGTCGAGGACCAGGCGGAACGGCGCGTCCAGGACGCTGAGGGAGTAGCGGGCGATCCGATCGAGCTCGACCTCCACCCTCGTGGAATCGCCGTTCCGAGCGACGCGGAGGTGCCGCACCGCGCCGTCCGGGTAGGTGAGCGGTCCGTCGGGGACCGCGCTCCCCAGCCGGGTCCCCGGCAGGTCGATGACTGCGCGCGGGGGGTTCGCCTGGCGCCCGGCCCGGTAGGCGACCCGTCCGCTCAATTCCAGGGACACCCGGACGCGATCCGCCAACACGGTGCGGCGGACCTCGCGCAACACGACCAGCGGCTTGGCTGACCCCGAGGGAGATGCCGGTGCGTGGGAAGTGGCGCCCGGGCTCGGCTTGGCCAGTCGGTCCCGGGCCTTGGCCGCCCTGGGGCTGTACGGGTACTGGGAAGCCAGCCACGCAAGCAGGCGGCGCGCGGACGCGCGGTCCTGGTCGTCACCGAATCGGCCAAACGCCTCTTCCGAGACGTCAGCCGCGTGCCAGAGTGCACTGTCGGCGCAGTTGCACGTCGGAAAGCGCAGGACGACGCCTTCGTACGCGGCGACGACTGCCCTGAAGCTCCTCGCGGGGGGGCGCTCGCCCGAGGCGACCAGCTGGTGCAGGGCCTGCTCACGCCCACGAGCTGCCGCGTAGGCATCGCGCGCACTGGGCGCGGCGCCAACGAGCACCTGACGCCCGGTCGAGGCGACCAGGAGCACGGCGGCAAGACAGGCAAGGCGTTTCACCGGAGTTGCGAGTCCACCTCGTCGAAGTAGTCCTTGCTCACCAGGACTTCGCGCGGCTTGCTGCCGGCGGCGGGCGACACCAGGCCGTCGGCCTCCATCATGTCCACCAGCCGCGCGGCCCGCGAGAACCCGATGCGCAGGCGGCGCTGCAGGTAGGAAATCGAGGCCTGGCCCGACTCCACCACGATGCGCGCCGCCTCGTCGTAGAGGTCGTCCTTCTCGAAGGTCACCCCTTCGGCCGCCTTCTCTTCGGCCGTGACCGTGTCGTCGTACACCGGCTTGCCCTGCTTGCGGAGGAACGCCGCCAGCCGCGCGCTCTCCTGCTCGGAGATGTACGGCCCGTGCAGCCGGATCAACCGTGCCGAGGCCGGGGGGAGATAGAGCATGTCGCCCTTGCCCAGGAGCTGTTCGGCGCCGTTGCCGTCGAGGATCGTGCGGGAGTCCACCTTCGACATCAGCCGGAACGACACGCGGGCCGGCAGGTTGGCCTTGATGAGGCCCGTGACCACGTCCACCGACGGCCGCTGCGTTGCCAGGACGAGGTGAATCCCGACGGCGCGTGCCATCTGCGCCAGCCGGGCGATCGACTCCTCGACGTCGCTGCTGGCCACCATCATCAGGTCCGCAAGCTCGTCGATGACCACGACGATGTAGGGCAGCGGCGAGGGCACGCCCTCCTCGGGGGCGGCGTCCCCGGCCTTCTGATCGACCGCCTGCCGCACGTTCCGGTTGTACTGCTCGATGTTGCGCACGCCCTCAGCGGCCAGCGTCTTGTACCGCTCTTCCATCTCGCGGACTGCCCAGGCGAGCGCGTTCGCCGCCTGCTTCGGGTCGACGACGACGCGCGTGAGCAGGTGGGGGATCTCCTCGTAGATGCCAAGCTCGAGACGCTTGGGGTCGATCAGGATGAGGCGCACGTCCTCGGGCGTGGCACGGTACAGGATGCTGGTGAGCATGCTGTTGATCGCGACGGACTTGCCGGTGCCGGTCGAACCGGCCACCAGCAGGTGCGGCATCGACGCCAGATCCGCGACGTACGGCTCGCCATGGATGGTCTTGCCGAGCGCCACGGTCAGCTTCGAGCCCGATCGGCGGTACGCGTCGGACTCCAGGATCTCCCGCAAGGAGATCTGCTCGCGGTTGGCGTTTGGGATCTGGATGCCCACGGTCGACTTGCCGGGGATGCGTTCGATGAGGACCGACTCGGCCTTGAGTGCCAGCGACAGGTCGTCGGCAAGCCCCGTGACTTTTGCGTACTTGACCCCCGGATCCGGCTTGAACTCGAAGGTCGTGACGACCGGGCCGGGGTGAATCTGGACGACGCTGCCGGCGACGGCGAACTCGTGGCACTTCTCCTCGAGCAGACGGGCCGCATCCATCAGCTCGCGCTCGTCGATCTTCTGTTCGCTCTTCGGCGCGTCGAGCAGCGCCAGTGGGGGCAGCGTGAATCCCTCGAGCTTCCGCTCAATCGGCAGTCGCGACTCGAAGTCCGCCGCCTGGGGCGGCTTGTCTCCCTTCTTGGCCGAGGCTGGCGTGCTCCGCGCGATGGCCGGCCCGACACGGGCCGGGTCGGGCGCCTTGTCGGTGGCGGGCGTGCGGACGGTTGTCGGGGCGGGCGCGCCGTCGTCAGGGGCGGCGGTCTTCTGGGAGGGGCCCGGCCGCTCGGGCAGAGCCTTGTCCTGGACGGCCTTGACCTCCTCGGGGTGCTGGGCCGCCCGCTTGCGGACGATCTCCCGTCGCTGCTTTTCTCTCCGCCGCGTCTCCCGGGCGTCCCGGATGCGCGCCAGCAGGCCGGACCAGCGCGTGACCGCCCTCTGGGCGATCGAGCTGAACATCCGGCCGAACGAGAATTGCGTGGCCAGGATCACCGAGAGGGGCAGGAGCGTGAGGAGCACGATGATCGAGCCCGTCCGGTTCAGCGACGCGCGCAGGCGAGCCGCCAAGAACTCGCCGGTGTGGCCGCCGGCGGGCCACTCGGCGCCCGAGCGGCCGGTGCTGGGCAGCAGGAGCGCCAGCAGAGCCGTGAGGCCGCCAAACAACAGCAGCGTGCCGACGGCCTTCGTGTAGACCGCGTCGAGTGACCGACACCAGAACAGGTTCCAGCCGGCGACGCCCAGCAGCAGCGGCACGAGGAACGACGCGTAGCCGAAGAGCTGGAGTGTCGAGTAGGCGAGGAACGCGCCGACCGGACCGATGAAGTTGGCGGTCGGGCCGCGGATGCCTGCCTTCCACCACCAGACCGGATCGGCCGCATCGCAGGTGACGAGCGCGATCAGCCAGATCAACGCGAGAGCGAAGAGCACGACCCCGACAAACTCGCTGACGCGCCGTGAGAGCGTGGATTCAGCAGCCACGGGCTAAATCTCCATGACCACGGGCAGCACGAACGGACGCCGCCCGGCACGCTTGCGGAAGAAGCGGCGCAGCTCCGAGCGGATCCGCTCCTTGACTAGGCCCGAGTCGGTGCGTTCTTCAACGCTCGTCTCGCCGAGGACCTCTTCGATGATGCCCGCCGCCTCCCGCAGCAGGTCATCGGCGTTGGGGCCGAGGACGAGCCCGCGGGTGATGACGTCCGGCGTTCCCTCGATCCCGCCGGTCTGCTTGTTGATCGCGACCACGGGGACGATGAGCCCGTCTTCGGCCAGGTGACGACGGTCGCGGAGCACCTCGTCGGCCACCTCGCCGCTCCCCGGCCGATCGATCAACACCCGGCCCGTGGTCACGCGGTCGGCCACCGTCCCCGCCCGTCCGTCGAAGCGCAGGACGTCGCCGTTCTCCGCCAGGAGCACGGTCATTGGCGCCGAGGCGGACGACACGCGCTCGGCGAGGCGGGCGTAGCGCGAGCGTTGGCGGAACTCGCCGTGGATGGGGACGAGGTAGCGGGGCCTGACCAGCGAGAGCATGAGCTTGAGCTCTTCCTCGCTGCCGTGCCCCGAGACGTGGACGTGGCGGGTCGCCGTGGTGACGATGTCGGCGCCGCGGCGTGCCAGGTGATCGATGACGCGGCCGATGGCCTTCTCGTTGCCGGGGATGGCGCGGGCCGAGAACACCACCCGGTCGCCGGGTTCGATGCGGACGTGCCGGTGATCGTTCACGGCGATGCGCGAGAGGGCGGCCATCGGCTCGCCCTGGCTCCCCGTGGCCACGCAGAGCACCTGCCGCGCGGGATGGCTGCGAACATCCGATTCGTGGATGAGCACCCCGGGCGGAATCTGAAGGTGCCCGAGCTGCTGGGCCACCTGCGAGTGCTCGATCATGCCGCGCCCGACGAACGCCAGCTTGCGGCCGAACTCCTGGGCGAGGTTCGCGAGGATCTGCATCCGGTAGATGCTCGTCGCGAACGCCGTCACCACCAGCTTGCCGCGCGTGCTGGCGAAGAGCTCCTCGAAGGCGTCGACGACGTCGTACTCCGACCCGGTGAACCCCGGCCGCTCGATGTTCGTGCTGTCGGCGAACAATGCCAGGACGCCCTGGCTGCCGAGTTCCGCGAACCGATGAAGATCGAACGGCTGGCCGTCGAGCGGCGTCTGATCGATCTTGAAGTCGCCCGTGTGGACAATCCTGCCCACCGGCGAGGTAACGGCCAGCGCGAGGGCGTCGGGGATGCTGTGAGTCACCCGGAGGAACTCGATCGTCAACGGCCCGACTTCGACAGTGCCGCGCGGACGGACCGGGACCAGCCGGCCGGCCGGATCGACCCCGTGCTCCTCGAGCTTGCTCTTCACCAGGGCCAAGGTCAGCGGCGTCCCGTAGATGGGGCCGTCCACGTAGGGCAAGACGTGGGGCACGGCCCCGATGTGGTCCTCGTGGCCATGCGTGAGGATGAGCGCCGCCGCCTTGCGTGGCTGACGCTCGAGATAGGCCAGGTCAGGGATGACGAGGTCGACGCCGAGCAGGTCGGCATCGGGGAACATGACGCCGGCGTCCACGAGCACGATCGTGTCGGCCCAGCCGATGGCCATCATGTTCATGCCGAACTCGCCGAGACCCCCGAGGGCCACCACATCGAGCGACGGGCCGCCCGGTTCGCCGGGCCCTGCAATCGTCATAGGCGTAGCCGAGGGGCGAGTTGGTGCCGACCGGTTCGGACACCTAGGTGTCGGCGTCCGGACTCCGCGTGTCCGGGTGCGCGGGAAATGCCCTCGTTCAGGGCTGCACGAGCTCCGGGCCCACATCGCCGGAGAGGGCTCGCATCACACACGCAGCAGGCGGGACGGCTGGCACCGCCCCCGCCATGCTTCCGCGGCCGCTGGGATGGCCGCGAATGTCGGGAAGCTGGCGAAACTATAGCACAGCTGAGGGTTAGGCCGAAGCGAAAACGTCCGCCAGGCACCCCAGCTCGGACACGCCGAGCGTCTCGGGCCGGCGATGCGGGTCGATCCCGGCCCGGGTCAGGGCGGCGGCGGCGTCCACCCCCCGGTCGGCGGCAAAGGGGGAGAGGGCGTTGGCCAGCATCTTGCGCCGCCGGGTGAACAACGAGCGGACGAGCGCGTCGAATAGCGCCGGGTCGAAGACGGGCGGGTCGGGGGCGCGGTACGCCAGGTGGACCACGGCCGAGTGGACGCGGGGAACGGGCCAGAAGGCCCCGGGCGGCAACGTCAATCCCCGCCTCACGGTGGCCCGCAGTTGCTGGCAGGCGGACAGCACACCCCAGCGCTTCGAGCCGGGCCGGGCGGCGAGGCGGTCCGCCACTTCCCGCTGCAACATCACCGTGGCGTCGCCGACGCGGTGGCCCCCGTCGGCGGCCGCGAGCAGAATCGAGAGCACCGGCGTCGCGATGTTGTAGGGGAGATTCCCCGCGACGCGGACCGGGAGGTCGGCGCCCAACAGGTTGGGGAGGTCCGCCGCGAGGATGTCGGCCGTCACGACGTCGACGTTGGCCGGCGCTCGGGCCCTGAGCTCGTCCGCCAGATCACGATCGACCTCGATCGCCACGACCCGCCGGACCCGCGGGGCGAGTGCCAGCGTGAGAGCGCCCAGGCCCGGGCCGATCTCCAGGAAGACGTCTCCGGCCCGAGGGCACAGCGAGTCGACGACCCGCGCGACCCACTCGGGCTGGAGGAAGTGCTGGCCGTAGCGCTTGCGCGGCCGCATCAGTCCCCCCCACCTGCGCCGCGCGCCCGCGAGTAGCGGGCCTCGATCTGCTCGAGCTCGGCCTCGCTGAGGCCGAAGTAGTGGCCCACCTCGTGGATGAGGGTCGCCCCAATCTCGGTCACGATCTCGGCGTCGGTTTCGCAGGCATCTTCGATCGGGCCCTGGAAGAGGGCGATGCGGTCCGGCAGCACGTTGCCGTAGTCCCAGCGTCGCTCCGTGAGCGGGGTCCCCTGATAGACGCCGAAGAGGGTGTCCGGCGGCTCGATGCCCATCTCGTCCAGCAGGCTGCCTGGCGGCTCGTCCTCCACGACGACCGCGATGTTCTGCAGATGCTTGCGGAAGCGGCCCGGGAGGGTATCGAGCGCGTCGCCCACGAGCTGCCGAAACCAATCGCGGGTCATCGCCTGCGAGCCTTGGGCCGCCGCTGGACCGCGGTGGAACCGGCCGGCACCGTCGATTCCCGGGCACCGGCGAACTCGCAGCGCCGGCGCAGGGCGCACTCCTCACACGACGGCTTGGGTTTGCAGACCCGGCGGCCGTGGAGGATGAGGGTGTCGGACGCCCGGGTCCAGTTCTCGGGCGGCAGGCGGGCGCACAATTGCTGTTCGACGATGACGGGGTCCTCCGAATGGGCCAGCCCGAGGCGGTTGGCCACACGGAGCACGTGGCGATCCACGGGCAAGCCGGGGACGCCCAGCGCGTGGCCGAGCACCACGTTGGCCGTCTTGCGTCCTACGCCCGGCAACCGTACGAGGGCCTCCATGGTGGGGGGAACCGCACCGCCGTGCCCGTCAACGAGGCCGTGAGCCATGCCGACCAGGGCCCGCGCCTTCTGCCGGAAGAAGCCGGTGGGCTGGATGAGGCGCTCCAGTTCCTCGGCGGGCGCGGCCACAAGCGCTTGGGCGTCCGGGTAGCGGGCGAACAGGGCCGGCGTGACGCGGTTGACGCCCGCATCGGTGGTCTGCGCCGACAGGATCGTCGCGACCAGCAACTGGAACGCGTTGGCGTACACCAGCTCGGTGTCGGCGTTCGGGTACTCGCGCTCGAGGGCGCGGAACAGGGCGCGGGTCTCAGCGGGCATCTTCATGCTCATCAACCGGGGTGAGCCGGGCGCGGAGAGGGTCCCCGCGCTCCGTCAGTGGACGGGCTTGTTGCCCCAGCTTTCAGGCGCGCTCTGTTCGGAGAACACGCGCAGGTGCTCCTGCAACGCGGCGACCAGATTCGGCACCATGGGCAGGGGCAGCACGATGTTCGCGCGGACCGGCGCGTGGACCACGTGCGCGTTCTCGGCCTCGCGGAGGTCTTGCTCGGAGAGCGGCAACACCTCGCAGAAGGTCAACGTGAGATCGAACGGCGTGTGGGCGATCGCGCAGAAGTTGGCATACGTGCGCGGGTGGGCGTTGGGATCCGCCGGAACGATCGTGAAGTTGATCTGCTTGGTCTCGGCCATGCGGTCAACGATATCACGCCCGCGCACCCGAGCGGCGGGCTCTGCGTCCGCGCGGAACGCGGGGGAGGGTCGACCCTAGTAACGACGCATGACGCCGATGACGACACCCTGGACCTGGACCTGATCCGCGGGGAATACCAGGGCCTGCATGGCCGGATTCGCCGGCTGGAGGCGCACCTGGCCGTTCTCGCGGTAGAACTTCTTGAGGGTGACGTCGCTGTTGCCAAGCAGCGCGATCACCATCTCGCCGTTCTCCGCCGACTTGCGGTCTTCGACGATGACGAAATCGCCGTCGCGGATTTGCTCGTCGATCATCGACTCGCCCCGAACCCGCAGGACGTAGGTGTCCCGCTTCCCGACCAGATCTTCGGGCACGGTGATCGACTCGGCGGTCGCAATGGCCTCGATCGGCGAGCCGGCTGCGACGAACCCGAGCAAGGGCAGCTCCACGGCGCGGCCGCCGGGACGAGTCTGCACAAGCTCGACCGACCGGCTCCGGTTCCAGGCCCGCTTGATGACCCCCTTCTCCTGCAGGTTCGTGAGGTGCTTGTGCACCGTGGCCAGCGAAGAGAGGCCGAAGCGGCGTCCGATCTCCTCCAGGCTCGGCGCATAGCCGTGCTGCTGGATGAACTCGTTCAGGAAATCCAAAATCTCGCGTTGACGCTTCGTCAAGGGCAACACGCGCTCCTCCTGGTGGTATCGTGTCTGACGCTGGCCACCCCGCGCCCAAGGACCCCGGTAGAATGTATGCAAAGGAAAGGCGAAAGTCAAGTGTTGAGGTGTCCGCATGTGTGCGCCAACCTTCGGCCCCCTCAGCTGGTCTAAGGTCGATGAGAGCCGATGCCGAGGGCGGCGGGTCTGAGGTGCGGGCGGTGGATGAGGCCGGGGCATGGATGGCATCAACACGCTGGTGGGCGGCACGTGGCCGGAGTGGACGATAGCCGTGACGCGGCACGACGAGAGTCCCTCGATTCCGGCGCCCGTCGACTTGGAGGCGCTTGATGATGGCGGCCTCGTCCGGGCGGCGCTCGACGGGCGGCCGGAGGCGTTCGACGTCCTGGTCGTGCGGCACCGTCGCGCCGTCTATCAGGTCTGCTACCGGTTCATGGGCAATCACGAGGACGCCATGGACTTGGCGCAGGACGCGTTCCTGCGCGCGTACCGGGCATTGCGGACCTTCAAGGGCGACGCCGCCGTGGGGACCTGGCTCTACCGCATTGCGGTCAACGTCTGCTTGAACAAGGTGGGGGGCAAGGCCCTGAAGACTGAGCCGATCGACGAGCGTGATGCCCCGGCCAGCCGGGAGCCAGACGTGATGAGCGAGCTGATGCGCGAGGAGCGCGCGGGGCGCGTGCGCGCCGCGATTGCCCGCCTGCCGCGGAAGCAACGGGCCACGCTCGTGCTTCGCGTCTACCAGGAGCTCCCTCACCAGGAGATCGCCAAGCTCCTGGGGAGTTCCGTGGGCGCGGTCAAGGCGAACTTCTTCCACGCGCTGAACAACCTTCGACGCCTGTTGCAGGATGAGCCCGTATGAAGCATCTGTCCCCCGATGAGCGGCTGCGGCTTGTGGAGGCGCCGACGGCGGTGCCGCATCCACACCTCGATCGGTGCGACGTCTGTCGCCGCGAGGTGGAGGGGCTGCGCGCCGTGCTGGAGGAGACCCGCAGCACGCCGGTGCCGGAGCCGTCGCCGTTGTTCTGGGACCACTTCGCGGCGCGGGTCGCCGAGCGCGTGAGACGCGAGGACGTGGCTCCGCGGGCGCCCGGCTGGTCGGTCTGGCGGCTGCTCGTCCCAGTCGGAGTGGGCGCGGCCGCGCTGGTGGCGGCCCTGGCGGTCTTCACCCTGCGACCGCTGCCGGGGGCGGGTCCGGTCCGGCCCGCCGCGTCTGCGTCGAGCCTCGGCGCCCCCAGCGGAGCTGAGGGGGACGACGAGATCTGGGCGGCCGTGACCAGCTTGGCTGACGACGTCGGTTTCGAAGGAGTGAGTGAGTCGGGCGTGGCGCCGTCCTCAGGGGCGATTGACGGCGCCGTTTGGCGGTTGTCGGATCGGGAGCGGGCCGAGTTCGGCCGGCTCCTGCGCGCCGAGCTGGACCGCGCGCCAGCCGGCAGCTGACGGGGTACGGCTCCCGCGGTGGCGCGGTTGTGCGGACGAGATCATGAAGCGAAGCCATAGCGCGGTTCTCGGCTCGTTGGTCCTGGTGGCGGTGTGTTCGGGCGTGCCGGTTCACGCGCGCCAGGCACCGGACCAGGCGCGGGGGGGAGTGGGGCAGCGTGTGGGGCGTCCGCCGGTGGTGACGGCCCTGGAGCTGGAGCGTTGGTTCGACTCCTACGTCCTGCTGCAGGCGCAAGAGGCGCTGAAGCTCAGTGATGCCCAGTTCCCGCGCTTCATCACGCGGCTCAAGGCGCTGCAGGATGTGCGGCGGCGCAACCTCCAGGAGCGCCGACAGCTGCTGCAGGCGCTCGGCAAGCTGCTGAGGGCTTCACCGGTCGACGAGGCCCAGGCGAAGGAGACGCTCAAGGCGCTGAGCGATCTGGAGGCGCGCAGTCCCGAGGAGGTGCGCAAGGCCCATCAGAGTCTCGACGAAGTCCTCGATCCTCTGCAGCAGGCCCGGTTCCGTCTCCTGGAGGAGAACGTCGAGCGGAAGAAGCTCGAGTTGCTGGTCCGCGCCCGCCAGGCGGCCGCCGAAGGCGAGCGGAACCAGCCACCCGTTCCGCGGTAGGCACCGGACGTCCGGCCACACGGCCGTGCCCCTCTGCCTCGTGCTACACTCGGATTCGCAGGTGGTTCGGTTCAACCTTCGCGAAGGCCGAGAGCATGGGGCCTAGACGTCTGGCGGTGTGGTGCGTGGCGGGTGCCGTTCTTGCGCAGGTCGCCGGTGGTTCTCCGCCGGTCGCGTCGACGCCTGCGGACGCCGCTCGGCTGCGGGAAAAGGTGGACGCGATCACGCGCCACGTGTCGTCGGCCTTCAGGGGGCCCCTGACCACCATCATCACCGAGCAGGAACTCAACGCCTACTTCACCTACGACGCGGGAAGCCAGATCCCTACTGGCCTCGCCGGACCGTACATCGCCATCCTGGGTGAGGGGCGTCTGTCGGGCACGGCCACCATCGACCTCGATGCCGTGCGGGCGCAGCAGAAACCGCGCCACTGGCTCGACCCCCTCGCCTACCTGTCCGGGCGTCTGCCGGTCGCGGTGTCCGGCACGCTGACGGCGACAGCCGGCTATGCACGGTTCGGCCTGGAAACGGCGCGCCTGGGAGGCGTGCCGATTCCCAAGGCGGTCGTCCAGCAGTTGCTCACCTTCTATTCGCGCAACGCGAGCAATCCGCAAGGCTTGAACCTCGACGATCCCTTCCCGCTGCCGGCCGGCATCCGCGAGATTGACGTGCTGCGCGGACAGGCGGTCGTCAAGCAGTAGGACCGTGTCCTTTCA
Source organism: uncultured Acidobacteriota bacterium (assembly GCA_963701315.1). Classification (GTDB taxonomy): domain Bacteria; phylum Acidobacteriota; class Vicinamibacteria; order Vicinamibacterales; family Fen-181; genus FEN-299. Next base: position 1,563,773 of record OY969603.1, read on the forward strand.
GGACTTCCTCGACACGCCCGTTCTCGCGCTGAACGGCATCGGCCCGCAGCGCGCCCGTGCGCTGGCGCAGGCTGGCGTGGCGAGTGTCGGCGACCTCTTGCTGCGGCTGCCGTTTCGGTACGAGGACCGCAGCGCCTTCCAGGCCGCCAGCGGCATCGCCGAAGGAGAGACGGTGACACTCGCCGGCGAGATCATCGCCTGCCGGCTGCGACGCACGGGGCGCCGGGGGTTCACGATCTTCGAGGCCGTGCTGCGCGACGAGTCTGGCTGCGTGCGGGCGGTCTGGCCGAACCAGCCGTTTCGGCAGAACTCGATCCGCCCTCGCTGCCGGGCGATCGTGCACGGTACGGTGGGGCGCTACGGCGGCGCGCTGCAGCTGAGCAACCCGGACGTCGAAGTCATCGACGATCGCGACGAGCTGGCCGGGCCGCCGGGCATCGTGCCCGTCTACGAGCGGGTCGGCCCTCTCTCGGGCCGCCTGCAGCGGAATGTGATGCGGTGCCTGGTGGACAGTCTGCCGGCCTCGGCGGACGACCTGTTGCCGCAGTCGGTCCGCGCTCGGCTGGGCTACCCGGACCGCCGGACGGCCCTGGCTCAGGCGCATTTTCCTCCGCCCGGCGTGTCGCTCGAGACGCTGTGCGCGTTCCGCACGCCAGCACAGGCCAGTCTGATCTTCGAGGAGTTCTTCCTGTTCCAATGCGGCGTGCTCGAGCACCGGAGGCGGGCGGACGGAGAGGTCAAGCCCATTGTGCCCGTCGTGGACGAGCGCGTGCGGGCGGCGGTGCGGGCGGCGCTGCCGTTCCAGCTGACGGCGGGCCAGCGCGCGGCGCTGGGCGCGATCGTCGCCGACATGCAACGCCCGGCCCAGATGAGCCGGCTGCTCCAGGGCGACGTGGGATCAGGCAAGACGATCGTGGCGGCGCTCTCCGCACTGGTAGCCCTCGAGAACGGCGCGCAGGTGGCGCTGATGGCGCCCACCGAGATCCTCGCCGAGCAGCATCTCCGCACCCTGGGTCGATGGCTGGCCCACACGCCGCACCGCGTGGGCCTGTTGACCGGGTCCACACCCGCGCCGGCCCGACGCCGTCTGCTTGCCGAGGCGGCGTCCGGGGACGTGCACCTGCTCGTCGGTACGCACGCCCTGCTCGAGGAGGGCGTGCAGTTTTCTCGCCTCGGCCTCGCCATCGTGGACGAACAACACCGGTTCGGGGTGGTGCAGCGGGCGCGGCTCCGCGACAAGGGGTTACGCCCGGACATCCTCGTGATGACCGCGACGCCCATTCCGCGTACGCTGCAGCTGACGGTCTACGGCGGGATGGACGTGTCAGTGATCCCCGACCGGCCGCCGGGTCGCCGGCCGGTCCGGACGACGGTGCGGCCCGAGCAGTGCCGCGCCGAGGTGCACGCCTTCGTCAAGCAGCAGCTCGATGCGGGTCGGCAGGCCTGCATCGTCTGTCCCGCGGTCGACGAGGGGGCGCGGGGCGGGCTCCGCGCGGCGACGGCCATGGCCACCCACCTCGCGCAGGAGGTGTTCCGCGGCTACCGCGTCGGGCTTCTGCACGGGCGGCTGGCGCAAGCGGCGAAGGACGCCGTGGTCGGCCGTTTCCTCGACGGCCAGGTCGATCTGCTCGTCGCGACGACCGTCGTCGAGGTGGGGATTGACGTGCCGAACGCCTCGGTGATGGTCGTCGAGCACGCCGAGCAATTTGGCCTGGCACAATTGCACCAGCTGCGGGGGCGCGTGGGCCGCAGCGCGGACCAGGGGTACTGCATCCTCCTACACGCCGAGCCCCTGTCGGGCGATGCGGCGGTGAGGCTCCGCACGATGGGCGAGACGGCCGACGGATTCGAGATCGCGGAACGGGATCTGGACCTGCGCGGCGCGGGGGACGTGGCCGGCACCCGGCAGTCCGGGATGCCGATGTTGCGCGTCGGCAACCTGGCTCGCGACCGCGACCTGATGGTGCTCGCCGCCTCCGAAGCGCGCGACTGGATGGAGCGGGACGGGCCCGACACGGCACGCCTGCAGGCGTTTGTCCGAGAGCGCTGGTCCCGGCAGTTCGGCTTGATGGGTGTCGGGTAGCAACAGGCCATGCGCATCATCGCTGGCCGCCTGAAGGGGCGGCGCCTTCGTTCGCCAACCTGGAAAGGACTGCGTCCGACGTCGGACCGTCTGCGCGAGACGCTGTTCGACGTCCTCGGTGACCTCGTCACGGGCGCGCGGGTGCTCGACGGGTTTGCTGGGACCGGGGCCGTGGGGATCGAGGCGGTCAGTCGGGGCGCATCCGAGGTCGTCTTCATCGATCGCGATCCGCGCGCCGCCGCGCTCATCGCGGAGAACCTCCGGCACTGCGGCGTGTCGGAGGGCTGTGCTATCATTCGCGCGGACTTGGGCCGGATGAGCCGGGCGGCCGACCTGCGGCAGTTCAACCTCATCGTGCTGGACCCGCCTTATACCGACACGGACCTCGAGTTGCCCCTGATCCGCGCCAGTGGCTGGCTCGCGCCCGGGGGCCGACTCGTGCTCGAGCATGCGCGCCGCCGTGCCTCTCCACCGCGCGCGGGTCGCCTGACGCGCTGCCGGGTCGTGCGGGCCGGTGACAGCGCGCTCTCCTTCTACGAGCAGGGCAGCGAGCCGCCGCCTGTGGCGGAGGCGTGCGGACGCCCGGAGGAACATGATGCCTAGGCTGACGCGGGCCACCGGCGAACGCGCGGGTGCCGAACGGGTCGCGATCTACCCGGGATCGTTCGATCCGCTGACGAACGGCCACGTGGACATCATCTCGCGTGGCGTGCGGATCTTCGACCGCATCATCGTGGCCATCCTGCACAACCGGGACAAGGCGGCGCCGCTCTTCACGGTCAACGAGCGCATGGAGATCGTCCGGGAGGTCTTCAGCGACGAGCCCAAGGTCCTGGTGAAGCGATTCGACGGGCTCCTGGTCGAGTTCGCCCGGCAGCAGGGCGCGCACGTGATCGTCCGCGGGTTGAGGGCCATCTCCGACTTCGAGTACGAGTTCCAGATGGCGCTGATGAACCGCAGACTCGTGCCGGAGCTGGAGACGGTGTTCATGATGCCGGCCGAGTCGTACACGTACATCAGTTCTCGGCTGATCCGAGAGGTGTTCGCCCTGGGTGGACCGATTGCCGGCTTGGTCCCCACGGTGGTGGAAGCCCGCATGCGGGCCAAGCGGTGAGCGCACGGGGGCCGCGGGGGCGCGGCAGAAGGCGCACGGAGGAGTGTCATGGGTGTGAGCGAGTTTGCACGGGGAATCTCGGAGTCGCCGACGATGGCGCTGAACGAGCAGGCGCGGCTCCTCCGGGAACAGGGAGAGTCGGTCGTCCACCTCGGCATCGGCGAGCCCCAGAACAAGGCGCCACAGGCGGCGATTGACAAGGCGATCGAGGCGCTGACGGCCGGGCGGATCAAGTACACGCCGACCGGCGGCGTGCCGTCGTTCAAGAGGGCCATCATCCGGTACACCGAGCAGTACTACGGTCGCACGGTCAGCCCGAGCAACGTCATCGTCTGTTCCGGGGCGAAGCAGGCCATCTTCAACGCGCTGTGGGCGCTCCTCGATCCGGGGGACGAAGTGATCCTCCTCGCCCCCTACTGGGTGAGCTACCCCGAGATGGTCCGGATGTGCCGGGCCGTGCCCGTCGTCGTCATGCCCGAGCCGGGATCGCTGGTGCCGTCGATGGCCGCCATCCAGCGTGCGTTCACCCCGCGGACCAAAGCGGTGATCGTGAACAGCCCGAACAACCCGTCGGGCATGGTCTACGGGCCCGCTCTGCTGGCGCCGCTCGTGCAACTCTGTGAGCAGCGGGGCATCTACGCGCTGATGGACGACATCTACCACAAGCTTGTCTTCGACGGCGTAACCGCGCCGTCCTGCTACGAGTTCGCCCGGCCCGACACCGAGGCGAGCACGGTCATCGTCATCAACGGGATCGCCAAGACCTGGGGCATGACGGGGTTTCGCGTGGGCTGGGCCATTGCGAGCCGCGAGGTCGTGACGGCGATGGCGACGCTGCAGTCGCAGACCACCTCGTGCACCTCCAGCCTCTGCCAGGCGGCCGCCGAGGGTGCGATGCTCGGCCCCCAGGATGAGGTCGAGGCATTGCGCCGGTGCATGGAGCAGAACCGCGATGTGATCGTCGCGGAGTTGGCGCGTCTTTCCGGCGTGCGCGTCATCAAGCCGGCCGGCACGTTCTACTGCCTGCCAGACTTCTCGGGTGTGCTGCGGCCGGGCTTCGCGACGAGCTCGCATGAGCTGGCGATGTTCCTGCTGTCGAAGGCGCGCGTCGTGACCGTGCCCGGCAAGGACTTCGGCCTCGAGGGGCACCTGCGCTTGAGCTACGCGGGCACGACGCCGGACGTCGTCGAAGGCATGAAGCGGATCCGGTGGGCGCTCGATCCGTCGACGCCGAAGGAGATCCGGATCGGGTCGAAGACGGTCGTCCGGGACTGGCTCTGACGGGAAGGAACGGCCCATGCTCCCTGGGAATTTCGTCCGCGAGATCGCCCAGATCGTCGGCGACGGGTTCGTCACGCAGGACGACGCGGCGCGGACCGCGTACGGCCAGGACGCGTTGAAACAGCCCCGTCTGCCCGACCTGGTGGTGCTGCCCGGAACGACGTCCGAGGTGGCGGCCATCGCGGAGGCCTGCGACGCGCAGCGGGTGCCCCTCTACGTGCGCGGCGGCGGCACCGGGTACAGCGGGGGAGCCGTGCCGGTGCACGGGGGGCTGCTCCTGTCGATGGAGCGCTTCAATCGCATCCTGGAGATTGACGAGCCCAACCTCCTCGTCGTCACGGAGCCGAACGTGACCACGGGGCGCCTGCAGGCGGAGGTCGAGCGCGTCGGGCTCTTCTATCCGCCCGACCCGGCGAGCCTCGACGAATCCGCCATCGGCGGGAACATCGCCGAGTGCGCCGGCGGACCGCGGGCGTTCAAGTACGGCACCACGCGTCACTACGTGCTGGGCCTGGAGGCGGTCCTGCCGACGGGTGAGGTCATCCGGACCGGGTCGAAGGCGGTCAAGAACGTCGTGGGCTACGACCTGACGCAGTTGCTGGTTGGTTCGGAGGGCACGCTGGCCATCATCACGCAGGCCGTGCTGCGGCTGGTACCCAAGCCGCCGGCCCACGCGACGCTGCGGGCGACGTTCGAGAGCATCGACACGGCCGTGGAGGCGGTCACCGAGTTGATCCGCACCCGCGTGGTCCCGTCGACCCTCGAGCTGGTGGACGGGGAGTGCCTGACCGCCGTGGCGCGCTACCTCGGCGGGTCGGCCCTCGCCCCGGCGGGGACCGCCGCGCTGTTGATCCTCGAGGTGGACGGCATGGCCCAGGCGATCGCGGAGGAGGCGCGCCTGGTGGAGGCCGCATGCCGGGCTGCCGGGGCCACGGAGGTGCGTCGGGCCGCCAGCGAAGAGGAGCGGCAGGAGATCTGGCGTGTGCGGCGTGAGCTGTCGCCGGCGCTGCGGACGCTGGCCTCCCTGAAGCTCAATCAGGATGTCGTGGTTCCGCGCGGCCGCGTGCCTGAGCTGTTCGAGCTGGTCGGCGAACTTCGACGGGAGTTCGGCCTGACGATCCCCTGCTTCGGCCACGCCGGGGACGGCAACATCCACGTGAACATCCTGGTGGACGGCGCCGACGAAGCCGCCGTCGCGCGAGCCCGCCGCGCCCAGCGGCGGCTGTTCGAAGGCGTCGTGGCGCGGGAGGGATCCATCAGCGGAGAACACGGCATCGGGCTGACCAAGGCCCCATTCGTGTCGATCGAGTTGTCGGCCGAGGTGATCGCCCTAATGAGGCGCCTCAAGCGGGCGTTCGACCCTCACGGCATCCTGAACCCCGGGAAGATGTTCCTGGACGGTTGAGAGGGCGGGCCATCGTCCGCGCCCCGGGGGGTGGTCCTTTCGGGCGAGGTATACTGGAGCGATGCCACAAGTGGTCGCTGTCGTCGGCGCGTCGTCGGACCGCGCGAAGTTCGGCAACAAGGCCGTGCGCGCGTTCCTCAAACACGGATGCGTCGTCGTGCCGATCAATCCGAAGGAGCGCGAGATCGAGGGGCTGGCCGCCTATCCGTCCGTGCTGGCCGTGCCGGGCCGGATCGACATGGCCACCTTCTACGTGTCGCCTGCGGTCGGCGTGAAACTGCTCGACGAAGTCGCGCAGAAGGGTATCCGCGAGGTGTGGTTCAACCCTGGAACCGAAAGCCCGGAAGTCGTCGACCGGGCGAAGGCACTCGGGCTCAAGCCGGTTGTGGCCTGCAGCATCCTCGGCATCGGAGAGAATCCGGCGGCCTACTGACAAGGGCCGGGGGGCGCCGCCCGTCCCAGGGCAGCTGGCCGCCTTGACACCGCTGAGTGCGTCTTCCTATACTATCCCTAGCAGCGCCTCTCCTTGTCGGCCGACCCGCAGGGGTCGTCCACTCCATTGCCAAGTAGATTCAACCTACCAGAGTTACCGCAGATCACACATTATGCCAAGCAACAACAAGCGCCAGCCCATGGCGGCGCGCGGGTCCAACGGCCAAACCACCGTGCCGGCTGAGTCCCCGGCGGCCGAACCCCAGGACCCTTCCAAGGCTCCGACGCCCGCACCGGCGCGGCGCCCTGGCGAGGGACTCAACATCGGCGAACTGAAGGACATGAGCATCCAGAAGCTCACCCAGATCGCCAAGGACCTCAACGTGGCCGGTGCGACCGGGATGCGCAAGCAGGAACTGATCTTCCAGATCCTCAAGGCGCAGACCGAGCAGAGCGGCTACATCTTCTCGGAAGGCGTCCTCGAGGTCCTGCCCGACGGATTCGGGTTCCTGCGGGCACCCGATTACAACTATCTCCCCGGGCCGGACGACATCTACGTGTCACCGTCTCAGATTCGCAAGTTCGATCTCCAGACGGGCGACACGGTATCGGGACAGATCCGCCCGCCGAAGGAGGGGGAGCGCTACTTCGCCCTCATCAAGGTGGAGGCCGTCAACTTCGAACCGCCGGAGCAGGCGCGCGAAAAGCTGTTCTTTGAGAACCTGACGCCCCTCTATCCCCAGCAGATGTGCAAGCTGGAAACGCAGCCCGACAACCTGTCGGGCCGCGTCATGGATCTGATGACGCCGATCGGGAAAGGGCAGCGCGGGCTCATCGTGGCTCCGCCCCGGACCGGCAAGACGATGCTCCTCCAGAGCATCGCGCAGTCGGTCGCCGTCAACCATCCCGAAATCTACCTGATCGTGCTGCTCATCGACGAACGGCCGGAAGAGGTCACCGACATGCAGCGGTCGGTGGACGGAGAGGTGATTTCCTCGACGTTCGACGAGCCGGCGCAGCGGCACGTGCAGGTGGCGGAGATGGTGATTGAGAAGGCCAAGCGCCTGGTGGAGCACAAGAAAGACGTGCTCATCCTGCTCGACTCGATCACGCGCCTGGCGAGGGCCTATAACACGGTGATCCCGCCGTCCGGCAAAGTGTTGTCGGGCGGTCTCGATTCCAACGCGCTGCAGAAACCGAAGCGGTTCTTCGGCGCGGCCCGGAACATCGAGGAGGGCGGCTCTCTGACGATCATCGCGACGGCCCTGGTGGACACCGGCTCGCGCATGGACGACGTCATCTTCGAGGAGTTCAAGGGCACCGGCAACATGGAAATCCACCTGGACCGGAAGCTGGTGGATAAGCGCGTGTTCCCGGCCATCGACATCCAGAAGAGCGGCACGCGGAAGGAAGAGCTCCTGCTCGTGCGCGAGGATTTGAACCGCGTCTGGGTCCTCCGGAAGGTGCTCAACCCGCTCTCGCCGGTGGAGGCCATGGAACTGCTGCTGGATAAGATGTCGAAGACCAAGTCGAACGCCGAATTCCTCTCGGCCATGCAGAAGATGAGCTGACGCCTGGGGACATCGGGAGACAGCACGAGGGCCGCGCCGGCTGCAAGCCGGCGCGGCCCTCGTCGTTCTCGGGGGAGTGCTGCAGCGTGGCCGTCGCCACCGTTCGGCCAGGCGTCCGCGGGCCGGGCCCGGGCCTACGCCGTGGCGGGCGGCGGGTTGCTCGTCGGTTCGGTCGGGGCTGGGGCTGGCCGGTCCATCATCTCCCGCAATTCCTCGCCTTCGATGACTTCCTTCTCGAGCAGGCGCGTGGCGACGCGGACGAGCGTGTCGCGGTGCCCGGCCAGCAAGGACCGCGCCCGTTCGTGGGCGTCGGTGACGATCCGGCGCACCTCCGCGTCGATCTGTCGCGCCGTGTCCTCGGCGTAGTTCCCGCGCTCCTTGCCCAGCGTGACGTCGAGGAAGCGGTTGTGCGGGCGTTGCTCGAAGCTGACGGCCCCGATGGTCTCGCTCATCCCGAACTCGGAGACCATCGCCCGGGCGATGTCGCTGGCGCGCTGGAGGTCGTTCTGCGCCCCGGTGGAGATCTCGCCCAAGGCGAGCTCCTCGGCAGTCCGCCCCGCGAGCAGCACCGCCAGCTGGCCGTGCAGGTCGGTGCGGGTCATCAGGTACCGGTCCTCCAGCGGCAGCTGCATCGTGTAGCCGAGCGCTCCGAAGCCGCGCTGCACGATGGAGATCTTGTGAACCGGATCGAGTCCGGGAATGAGCGTGGCGACGATGGCGTGGCCCGACTCGTGGTAGGCGATGATCTCCCGCTCCCGGTCGCTCATGACCCGCTTCTTCTCGAGCCCGGCGATCACGCGATCGATCGCTTCGTCGAAGTCGCTCATCTCGACGTGGGGCTTGTTCTTGCGCGCCGCCAGGAGCGCCGCCTCGTTGACGAGGTTGGCGAGGTCGGCCCCCGCGAAGCCGGCGGTCCGCGCGGCCACCAACCGCAGGTCCACCTCGGCGGCGGTGCGCACCCCGCGGGCATGGATCCGCAGGATCGCCTCGCGCCCCCGCACATCCGGCTTGTCGACGAGGACCTGGCGGTCGAATCGGCCGGGGCGCAGGAGCGCGGGGTCCAGGACCTCGGGACGGTTCGTGGCGCCCATGATGATGACGCCTTTCCGGGAGTCGAACCCGTCCATCTCCGCGAGGAGCTGGTTGAGCGTCTGCTCGCGTTCCTCGTGGCCGCCGAGGGGGCTCTGCATCCGGACCTTGCCGAGGGCATCGAGTTCGTCGATGAAGACGATGCACGGGGCCTTTGACTCCGCCTGCTGGAATAGATCGCGCACGCGCGCCGCGCCGACGCCGACGAACATCTCGACGAACTCGGATCCGCTCAGGCTGAAGAACGGCACGTGGGCCTCGCCCGCCACCGCACGGGCGAGCAGGGTCTTGCCCGTCCCCGGCGGACCGACCAGCAGGACGCCTTTCGGAATCCGCCCCCCGAGTTGCGTGGTACTTCTTCGGCGTCTTGAGAAACTCGACGATCTCCTTCAGCTCCTCCTCGGCTTCATCGATCCCGGCCACGTCCGCAAACGTCACCTTGACGTCGTCCTCGGCGTAGATCTTGCCCCGGCTGCGGGCAAACGACATGACCCCGCCCTCGGCGCCCCCCATGCGCCGGAAGAAGAACCCGGAGAGGCCGACAATGATCAGCAGGGGCAGGATCCATCCGAGCAGATCCGGCAGCCAGTGGCTCGACACCTCGCCGGTGTACTTGACGTGGTGTTGCTCGAGCTCCTCGACCAGCTTCGGATCCTCGACGCGCGTGACGGTGAAGGCCCGCGCCTTCTCGGGGCCGTTGCCCCGGAGCTGCCCGCGGACGGCCTGATCGGTGATCGTCACCTCGGCGATCTTGTCCTCCGCGAGGAGCGCCTTGAACTCCGAGTACGGGAGCGTCCGACCAGAGGGCAGGAACAGGTACGCCTGCACGAGCGCCAGCAGGAGGAAGAAGCCGAGGAGGTACCAGAGGGACGATACGGGGCGAGCGCCGAGCGGGCGCCGGTCGCCCGGTCGGGTTCCGCGGACTGAAGGGGGCCGAGAGGTGTTGGTCGGTGGCACGGTGGCTCCAGGGAAGGTGACGCCCGGTCGCAGGCGCCACCCTCACCCTTATGTAACACGCTTTTGGGGCCGGCGTTAAGGCTTCCCGGCCGGACTGCCTTCCCGCGCGGCGAAAGTGAACGTCTCGCCAGGGGCGTCTACCACCACGTGGTCGCCTTCGACGAACCGGCCTTGCAGCACCTCGAGCGCGAGCGGATCGAGCAGGCGACGCTGGATGGTTCGCTTCAGCGGCCTCGCCCCGTAGGTGGGGTCGTAGCCCTCGGCGACCAGCCGCCGCTTGGCGGCCGCGGTCAATTCGACGTGGATCTTGCGTTCCTCGAGCCGCCTGGAGAGCGCCCGGAGCTGGATGTCCACGATGAGCTCGAGGTGTTCGAGGCCGAGCGGGTGGAAGACGACCACCTCGTCGACCCGGTTCAGGAACTCCGGTGGGAAGTGCGCGCGCAGGGCCTCCATCACGAGCCGCCGCGTGCCCTCGTCGAGCGACGTCGCCCCCCGAACGCTCCGCTCGGCGATGTGATGGCTCCCGAGGTTCGACGTCATGATGACGACGGCGTTCTTGAAATCGACCGTGCGGCCCTTGCCGTCGGTCAGCCGTCCGTCGTCGAGCAGCTGCAGCAACACGTTGAGCACCTCGGGATGGGCCTTCTCGATCTCGTCGAACAGCACCACCGCGTACGGCCGCCGCCGGACCGCTTCGGTGAGCTGGCCCGCCTCCTCGTACCCCACGTAGCCCGGGGGCGCCCCGATCAGCCGCGACACGGTGTGCTTCTCCTGGTACTCGGACATGTCGATCCGAATCATGGCCTGGTCGGAGTCGAAGAGGAACTCCGCCAGCGCGCGCGCCAGCTCGGTCTTGCCCACGCCGGTGGGGCCCAGGAACACGAAGCTGCCCAGCGGTCGGTTCGGGTCCTGCAACCCGGCGCGCGCGCGCCGAATCGCATTGGCCACGGCGGCAATGGCCTCATCCTGGCCCACCACCCGGTGGTGCAGCCGCTCTTCCATGTGGATGAGCTTCTGGATCTCGCCCTCCATCAGCCGGCTCACGGGGATGCCCGTCCACTTGCTGACGACCTCCGCGATGTCCTCCTCGTCGACTACCTCCTTCAGCATGCGCTGGTGCTGTTGGAGGACGGCGAGGCGCTCCTCGGCCGCCCGGATGCGCCGCTCCACGTCGGGCAGACGGCCGTACTGCAGCTCCGATGCGCGGGCAAAGTCGCCGGCCCGCTGCGCGCGGTCGGCCTCGTTGCGCAGTTGCTCCTGCTCCGCCTTGAGCTGGCGGGCGTCCTGGATGGCCTCCTTCTCCTGCTGCCAGTGGCTCGACAGTCGCGTGCGGTCTTCTTTGAGGTCGGCCAACTCCTTGTCGAGCCGGCCCAGCCGCTCAGCCGACGCCTTGTCCTGTTCCTTGCGCAGGTTCTCGGCCTCGATTTCGAGCTGCGTAATGCGGCGCTCCACTTCGTCCAGCTCGACCGGGCGCGAGTCGATCTCCATCTTCAGCTTGGCCGCCGCCTCGTCCATCAGGTCGATCGCCTTGTCGGGCAGGAAGCGGTCGGCAATGTAGCGATGCGACAGCACCGCGGCCGAGACGAGCGCGGCGTCCTTGAACTTCACCCCGTGGTGAATCTCGTATCGCTCGCGGAGGCCCCGCAGGATGCTGATGGCGTCCTCGACCGTGGGCTCGCCGACCAGCACGGGCTGGAAGCGGCGCTCCAGCGCGGCATCCTTCTCGATGTACTTCCGGTACTCGTCGATGGTGGTCGCCCCGATGGTGTGGAGCTCGCCACGGGCCAGCATCGGCTTGAGCATGTTGGAGGCGTCGATGGCACCCTCGGCCGCGCCCGCCCCCACCACGGTGTGCAGTTCATCGATGAACAGGATGACCTGCCCAGCCGATTCCGTGATCTCCTTCAGGACGGCCTTGAGGCGCTCCTCGAACTCCCCGCGGTACTTGGCGCCCGCCACCAGCGCCCCCAGGTCGAGGGCGACGATGCGCTTGTCCTTGAGGCCGTCCGGCACGTCGTTCTTCACGATGCGGCGGGCGAGGCCCTCGACGATCGCCGTCTTGCCGACCCCCGGCTCCCCGATGAGCACCGGGTTGTTCTTCGTGCGCCGTGAGAGGACCTGGATCACGCGGCGGATTTCCTCGTCGCGCCCAATGACCGGGTCCAGCCGATCGCGCCGGGCGAGTTCTGTGAGGTCCCGCCCATAGCGCTCGAGGGCCTGGTACTTGCCCTCGGGATTCTGGTCGGTGACCCGCTGGGAGCCACGCACGCTGGCCAGGGCCTGGAGCACCCCCTCGGCGGTCACGCCGTGCTGCTTCAAGAGGCGTGCTGCCTCGTCACGCGCCCCCTCGGCCGAGAGCGCCAGCAGCAGGTGTTCGGTGCTCACGAACTCGTCTTTCATCCGCGTGGCTTCGGCCTGCGCGACGTCGAGGATGGCCGCCAGTCGCGGCGAGAGGGCGGGCGTCGACGCGCCGTGCACCTGGGAGCGGCGTCCGAGCGCGGCGCGCACGGCGGCGGCCACCCCCTGCGGATCGGCCCCCATCTTGCGGAGGACTTCCGGCACGACCCCGCCTGGCTGTTCGATGAGCGTCGCCAGCAGGTGCTCCGGGTCCACCTGCGGGTGATTCATCTCGCCGGCCAGTTGCTGGGACCCGGCCAGCGCCTCTTGTGCCTTCTCCGTGAACTTGTTCAGATTCATGGCTATCCCCGGCGGCCGGTTTCCCGGCCGGACCTATCTCGTCGCCGCCGGCTGCTCGAGCCGGGCGAGTTCCTCGTAGTGCTGTCGCTGCTCGGTCGTGAGATGACGGGGCAGCGTCACGGTCACCGTCGCGTACAGGTCGCCCCGGTCGTCGGGCTTTCCGATCGCCGGCATGCCATGGCCCTTGAGCCGGAACACCTGGCCGTTCTGTGTGGTCGGCGGGATCTTGAGCCGGAGTGGGCGCTCACCCACGGCCGGAACCTCCGCCTCTCCGCCCAGCACCGCGGTGGTCACCGGCACGCTGACCCGCGTGTGCAGATCGCGACCGCGGCGTTCGAACTGCGCGTCCGGGCGGAGCCGAACCCGCAGGTAGAGATCGCCGGGTGGCGCCCCGCCCCCGGCATGCTCGCCCTCGCCCGGCACGCGCACGCGCGACCCGTCGGCCACGCCGGCGGGGATGCGGACATCCACCGTGCGCGTGTGGCCCTCCTGCTTGATGGCCAATCGCCGCGTCGCGCCCCTCAAGGCATCCTCGAGCGACAGCTCGATTTGTTCCTCGACGTCGCGGCCCGCTCGCGTCCGACTGCGCGGCGCGCGGCCGCGGCGGCCGGCGCCAGGCCGGCCACCGCCGCCGAAGAACGCCTGGAAGAAGTCCGAGAACGGGTTCTCGTCCCCGAACATCTCCCGCAGATCCTCCTCGCGAATGGTCCGGAAGCCGCCCGGCTGGCCCGTCGTCCAGCGCGCGTTGGCGAAGGGGGACTGGCCCTCCTGCTGGGCCTGCTCGTAGTGCCGCCAGTTGGCGCCGAGCTCGTCGTATTTCTTCCGCTTCTCGGGATCGCCCAGAACCTCGTAGGCCTCGTTGATCTCCTTGAAGCGAGCTTCGGCGGCCTTGTCGCCCGGGTTCACGTCGGGGTGGTGTTTGCGGGCGAGCTTGCGGTAGGCCTGCTTGATCTCCTTCTCGGAGGCCGTCTTGGCGACGCCGAGCGTCTGGTAGTAGTCTTTGAATTCCATCGTCGTCGCCTTCAGCCCTGGTCACCCTCGCGGTCGAGACCGATGATCGCGCACAGCCGGTCGATCTCCCGCGCGAGACGGCGCCGCGCCTCGCTGCGCGAGCCGCCCTCGTCGTCCCGGAGCTTCCGAATGCGCTCGACCGACTCGGCGACCGATAGCAGGCGTTGCACGCCCGCCAGGTTGATGCCGAGCTCGTCCACCAGGTGCTTGATCAACCGCAGGCGCTCGAGCTCGTCGCCCGAGTAGACCCGCATACTGCCGACGGTTCTCGTCGGCTGCACGAGGCCGAGCCGCTCGTACTTCCTCAGGGTCTGCGGGTGCATGCCGAGCAGCCTGGCCGCCGTGCTGATGAAGTAGAACTCGCGGGTGATCCTCATGACTTGCTACAGAACGAATATAGGCATTGATATGAACCGTGTCAAGATCTGGACGCCGCCCCGCCTGTCGACATCCCGGCAGTGTTCGGCCATACTGGTCAGACCGACGCCCGGCCCACGGGCCGGCTGCCGCAACGAAGCGTGCCGTTCCAGGCCGCCGCGGGCCGCCTGCGGCGCTCAGCACACATCCGACCCGTGACCATCGAAAGCCGGGATCTCCTGACCATCCTGCTGCTGGTCCTCCTCGAGGGCCTGCTCAGCGCCGACAACGCCATGGTGCTGGCCGTTCTGGCGCTCGGGTTGCCCAAGGCCCAGCGGAAGAAGGCGCTGCGCTACGGCATCGGCGGCGCGTTCGCATTCCGGTCGGTCGCGCTCATCCTCGGCCTCTACCTGATCAGGCTGGGGATCGTGAAGGTGGCGGGCGGGCTGTATCTGCTGTACCTGCCGATCCGGCACTTCTTCGGAGAATCCAGCGCGTATGAAGGCCACCAGGTCCCGCCGGCCCGGGCGTGGCTCGGGCTCTCGCCCTTCTGGGCGACGGTCGTGAAGGTGGAGGTGAGCGACATCGTCTTTGCGGTGGATTCGATCGTCGTGGCCGTCGGCATGTCGTCCAAGCTCTGGGTGGTGCTGTCGGGCGGGATTCTCGGCATCATCGCCATGCGGTTCGTGATCGGCTGGCTCCTCTCGGTGGTCGAGCGCTACCCGGTCTTGGTTGACGGCGCCTTCGTCATCATCGCGTGGGTGGGCTTGCGCCTGCTGCTGCAGTACCTGCACCAGGCGGGCTACCTGGGCTGGGAAGTGCCCGAGCGGCTCGGGTTCGCGGTGATCGTGGTGATCTTCGGCGGTGCGCTCGGCTGGGCGGTGCTCGGTGAGCGCCGCGCGCGGGCGCGGAAGGACTCGTAGGTCGTGAGTCTCTGGAACCGCATGGGCGTGTGGAAGCAGGCGGTCGCCCTGGGTGCCGCGCTCGCCGTGGTGGCCGGGGCGGTGCCCGTGTCGATCTTCCTCGTCCGCTATTGCGCGGCCATCGGCCGCCTCGCCAGGGGCGAGGGCGATACGGAGTTCTGCACGGCGGACGGCCGGCCGTGGTTCCGCATGGACGAGCAGCACGAGACGGTGCCGCTCTCGGCCATCGCTCCGACCCTGCGCGCCGCGGTGATTGCAATCGAGGATCACCGCTTCTACCACCACCACGGCCTCGACCCGGTGGGCATCGGGCGGGCCCTGTCCCGGGACGTCAGGGGAGCGGAGGTCGTCGAAGGCGGCAGCACGATCACCCAGCAGCTCGCCCGCACGCTGTTCCTCTCGAACTCCCGCACCTGGGGCCGCAAGGTGAACGAAGCCGCGCTCGCCTTGCTGCTCGAGGCCAGGCTGACCAAGGACCAGATCCTCGAGGTCTACCTCAATCGGGTGTTCCTGGGCAGCGGGACCTACGGGGTCCAGCCCATGGCCGGTCGGCTCTTCGGCAAGCGCGCGAAGGACCTGTCGCTCGCCGAGTCGGCGATGCTCGCCGGCCTCATTCGCGCGCCGTCCGCGCTGTCCCCCTGGGCGAACTTCGAGGGAGCGGTCCGTCGCAGCCACGTTGTGCTGCAGCGGATGAGAGACGAGGGCTTCATCTCGGCGGAGGAGCAGGCCCGGGCCGAGCGCGCGGTGCCGGTCGTCCGCCCGTTCACCGCGCCCTCGGCCGAGCAATCCGGCTACCTGCGCGACTACCTCCGCCAACAGTTTCGGAACGAGTTCGGAGGGGACCACCCGCCGGACTGGCGAGTGCGAACCACGGTCGTGACCGGCGTCCAGCGCGCCGCCGAGCGGGCAATCGAGGACGGGTTGTCGCGCATCGGCATTCCGGAGCTTGAGGCGTCGTTGGTGGCCTTCGACCCCCACACGGGTGACCTGCTGGCGATGGTCGGCGGTCGCGACTACCGGGGCGCACCCTACAACCGGGCAACCCGCGCCTTCCGTCAGCCGGGGTCAGCGTTCAAGCCCGTCGTGTTCGCGGCGGCCTTGGGCCGCGGCTTCTCGCCGGTCTCCTCCCTGAGCGGCCTGTCCTCGATGGCGCCGCTGGGGCCCGAGGAATGGGCACCGCGCAACGCCCACCTCGAGTCGGAGGACCAGCTGACGCTGCGGGCGGCGCTGCTCGAGTCCAACAACCGGGCCGCTGTCGCGCTCCAGCGGCGGATTGGCACAGGGCCCATTCTGGAGCTTGCCCGGGCCTTGGGGCTGCCGCCCCAGCCCGCCGTGCCGTCACTGGCGCTGGGGACCGGATCGGTGTCTCCCTTCGACCTGACGCTGGCCTACGCGGCGTTTCCCAACGGTGGGCTCCGGGTCAGGCCCCGGGCTATCCTCACGGTGCAGGACGCGCAGGGCGACGTCGTCGTGGAGCACCCGGCGGTCACCGAGCCGGTGCTCTCCGAGGAGGTGGCCTTCCAGATGGTCTCCATGCTGGAGGACGTCGTAGAGCGGGGCACGGCCAGCGGGATCACGCGATCGGGCCTGCGGTTTCCCGTGGGGGGGAAGACCGGCACGACCGACGAGTTCAAGGACGCCTGGTTCGTCGGCTTCTCGAGCGCGGTCGTGGCCGGCGTGTGGGTGGGCTTCGATCAGCCCAGGACGATTGCCGACAACGGCTACGGCGCCCGGATCGCCCTCCCGATCTGGGCGGACTTCATGCGGCGGGCCGCCCAGGCACTGCCGGCGGCCCAGCGCTTCGAAGCACCGGAGGCCATGCGGTCCGAGACCTTGTGTCGGGTCTCGTATCTGCGGCCGCTCGACGAGTGCCCGACCTACACAGAGTACTTCAAGGCCGGCGACGACATCCCTTCGCGACCCTGTCCCCTCCACGGGGGATCCATCCGGCAGCGGCTGCAGCGCGCCCTCGGGGGCCTGATCGACACGCTGGCGAACAAGCTAAAGAACCTACTCGGCGGCCGGAAGGGGGGAGGCGAGTGACCTCCACGCGTCGCGCCGGGGTTGTGTGACAATACGGGTGTGCTGACCAAGGGCTCCGTACTCGATGGTCGCTATGAGGTCACCGACCTGCTGGCATCCGGGGGGATGGGTGAGGTGTACCGCGCCCGCCGCATCCTGCTCGACGACGAGGTCGTGATCAAGGTCATCCGCGCCAGCGGCGATGACGCGGCGGACCTGCGTGAACGGTTCATGCGGGAGAGCCGTACGTGCGCCCGCCTGCGGCACCCGAACATCGTGACGATCTTTGATTTCGCGATTGCGCAGGATGGGCAGCCGTACCTGGTGATGGAGTACCTCAATGGCCAGAGCCTGCGCGACGAACTGGCGGCCGAGGGACCCATGGACGTGGCCCGGGTCCAGCGGATCGTCGGGCCGATCTGCGCGGCGCTGCAGCTGGCCCACGACCAGCAGATCGTGCACCGGGACCTCAAGCCCGCCAACATCGTCGGCCACCGGTTCGAGTCGGGCGAGAGCGTGCACAAGATCATCGACTTCGGCTTGGCCAACATCCGCGCGGGAGCCGACGTCCGCCTGACGAGGGCGGACCAGTTCATGGGCACGGTTCTCTATGCCTCGCCGGAGCAGCTCCAGGGACAGGAGGTCGATGGTCGAAGCGACATCTACAGCCTGGGCGCCGTCGTCTTCGAGATGCTGACCGGGCGGCCGCCTTTCCAGTCCGCCAGCCCGATGGGGATCATCACCAAGCACCTCTGCGACCTCCCGCCGACCGCGAGCCAGATCCTGTCGCGGATTCCCGGCTGGCTCGACGCGGCGATCGAGAAGGCCCTGGCGAAGGAGCCCGCCGAACGGTGGCAGAGCATGAGCGAGTTCGGCCTGGCCCTGGCGAAAGGGGAGGGCGCGGGCGACGCGACCGGGGCCGTGTCGGGGCTGGCGAGCAAGTACGACCTCGGGCCCATGATCGCGACCGGCCGGCTGGGCAGCCAGGTGTTCTCCGCCACGCACAAGGCGCTCGGCCTGCCCGTGGCGGTCCGACTGCTCAAGCGAGGCCAGCGGCCCGACTGGGAGTCGGTCCGCGCGCGGTTCCTCAAGGAGGCGCGGGGCCTCCAGGTGGCGCACCCCTCGGTGATCCAGGTCCGGGACTTCGGCGAGGAGCAGGACACGCTCTACGTCGTGACCGATCTGATCGAGGGCCAGAGTCTCCTGGAGCTGCTCGAGGCCGAGGCGCCGCTGGCGTGGGCGCGCGCCGCCCGGCTCGGCAGCCAGCTGATCGACGCGGCGACGGCGCTGCACAAGCGCCAGGCACTGCTGTGCGGCCTGAACCCGAGCATCATCCGCATGACCAGCGATGAGGATGGCGAGCGCCTGATGATCTCGACCGGCGGCATCGGGCAGGTCCAGGACCTGTTGGCGTCGCTGAGCGACGCGACGCTGCGCGGGGGGGCCTTGAGCAACAGCGAGATGCCCTATATCGCTCCCGAGGTGCTCACCGGCCGGCCCGCCGACATCCGGTCCGACATCTTCGCGATCGGGGTGTTGATGTACGAGATGTTGACCGGCATGCAGCCGTTTGCCGGCCGCACGCTCCCGGAGCTCATTGGCGCCATGCTGGCCGGCTCCGCCAAGGACCCCCGCGACCTCCAGCCGGCCGTCCCGGAACCCGCGGCGGTCTGCCTGCTCCGATGCCTCGACAAGGACCCGGACCGTCGGTACCCGACAGCGGCGGAATTGCGGTCGGCGTGGCGCGCGGTCGTGGCGTGAGGCCTCCTCCCGGCGGGGCGGCCGGCGCATGCGGCCGCGGCTTGACTTTTGGTGAGGTGAGACGGCATAGTGAAAAACTGGCGCGGCGATTTTGTCGACTTGATGGGCCGCGCGCCAGCCCGGGGCTGGGAACGGTTCGTGAACCATCTAAGTCGCGGCCTGTGTGTTTTGCCGCCCGGCAGCTCCTGTCTCGGGCTGCCAGCATGAAGAGTACGGCGAGAGTCCCGGCTCGATGACCCGTACGCCATACCGTCGTCCTGCTCCAGCCTCTGGGGCACACGGTGGCCCAGCCGGCCAGGCACTGTGCCTGGGACCATGTGCGAGCGAGACGGACCGCGATCTCGAAAGGGCATGACGAGTTCGTTCAGCATGGCTGGCAACCTGTGCCCGGGGCGAAACCGGCGTGAGCCGCGCCCGGGTCATCCTCTATCCGCCCCCCGTATCACTGAGGCAAGACGATGCAGAACCTGAGGCATACGCTCACATCCGAATCCGTCTCCGAGGGCCATCCCGACAAGGTGTGCGACTACATCGCCGATTCGATCCTGGACGCTTACCTGACGGGCGATCCGCGTAGCCGCGTGGCGTGCGAGGTGCTCTGCAAGGACGACCGCGTCGTGCTGGCGGGCGAAATCAGTTCCCGGGCCGTCGTGGACCACGAGACGATCGCCCGGAGCGTCGTTCGAGAGATCGGGTACGTCGACAACGGCGACGCGTTCCACGCCGACCGCGTGCGCGTGTCCCAGTACATCTCGAGGCAGTCGGACAACATCGCCCAGGGCGTCGACGCGGGTCGGGGCCTGGACAAGGAGCAGGGAGCCGGGGACCAGGGCATGATGTTCGGCTACGCCACGGCCGAGACGCCGGAGCTGATGCCCCTGCCGATCCTGTTGGCGCATCGCCTCACGCGCGGGCTCGCCGATGATCGCCGAAGCGGCCAGTACCCGTGGCTGCGGCCGGACGCGAAATCCCAGGTTTCGGTCGAGTACCAGGACGGCGTTCCGGTGGCGGTCACCTGCATCCTCGTGTCGACGCAGCATGCGGCCGGTACCGAGCACCGCAGCATCCAGGACTACGTGGCGGGCAGCCTTGCGCCGCGCGTGCTGGGCGAGTGGTTCACGCCGAAGGTCCGGGTGCTGGTCAATCCGACGGGCTGCTTCGAGATCGGGGGGCCGTCGGCCGACTGCGGTGTGACGGGCCGGAAGATCATCGTGGACACCTACGGTGGGGCGGCGCATCACGGCGGCGGGGCGTTCAGCGGCAAGGACCCGTCGAAGGTGGACCGCAGCGGCGCGTACTTCGGGCGCTTCGTGGCTCGGCAGATCGTCAAGGCGGGCATGGCCCGCCGGGCGGAGGTGCAGGTCGCCTACGCGATCGGCCAGGCCCAGCCCGTGTCGACCAAGGTCGAGACATTCGGGACGGGCGACGGGCGGGCGGCGCGCGCCTTCCTGGACACGATCGACTTCCGGCCGGCAGCGATCATCGAGCGCCTGAACCTGAGTCGCCCGATCTACCGCCAGACGACCAATTACGGCCATTTCGGCAAGCTCGGCTTGCCCTGGGAGTGCTAGGCGGCCTCGCCCCGGTCGCCTTGACACTCCGCGGGCCGCGACATACTGTAGGGGCGCAGACGGCTGCGCCCCGCGGTCCCGGTCAATCGTCTCTGCCGGCGTCGCGCGGCCGCTCGTCGCGGCGACGCCCGACGATTCGCGCAGTCCGGCCCAACCACCCACTCCTATGAACTTCCGCACCATCATCGAACCGTTCCGCATCAAGTCAGTCGAGGCCGTCAAGTTCACCCGCCGCGAGGACCGCGACGCCGCCCTTCGGGACGCGGGCTACAACGTGTTTCGCCTTCGCGCGGAGGATGTCCTCATCGACCTGCTGACCGACTCCGGCACGGGCGCCATGTCGGCCGCGCAGTGGGGCGCCTTGATGCAGGGCGACGAGTCGTACGCCGGGAGTCGGTCGTTCTACCGCTTTGACGCCGTGGTGCGGGATTTGACCGGGTTCCGGCACATCATTCCGACCCACCAGGGCCGCGCCGCCGAGCGGATCCTCTTCCACTCGGTCCTCCGACCCGGTCAGGTCGTGCCGAACAACAACCACTTCGACACCACCCGGGCGAACATCGAGGTCGAGGCGTGCGAGGCGCGTGACCTCGTCATCGCCGAGGGCCGCGTGCCAGCCCTCGTCCACCCCTTCAAAGGCAACATCGACCTGGCGGCGCTGGAGAAGACGTTGGCCGAGGATGGCGACCGCGTGCCCCTGGTGATGGTCACCGTCACGAACAACTCCGGTGGCGGCCAGCCGGTCTCGCTCGAGAATCTGCGCGGGGTCCGGGCGCTCTGCGACCGCTACAAGAAGCCCTTCTTCCTCGATGCCTGCCGGTTCGCCGAGAACGCGTACTTCATCAAGTTGCGGGAGCCCGGCCAGGCCCACCGGTCGCCCAAGGAAATCGCGCAGGAGATGTTCTCTCTGGCTGACGGGTGCACGATGTCGGCCAAGAAGGACGGCCTGGCGAACATCGGGGGCTTCCTGGCGATGAACGACGACCGCTGGGCCGAGACGGCGCGGAACCTGCTCATTCTCACGGAGGGGTTTCCGACGTACGGAGGACTGGCGGGGTACGACCTCGAGGCCATCGCTCGCGGCCTCGAGGAAGTGCTCGAGGAACCGTACCTCCGGTACCGCATCCGCTCCACGGCGTACCTCGGCGACAAGCTCGAGGCGGCGGGCGTGCCCGCGATCCGACCGTCCGGCGGACATGCCATCTACCTCGATGCCCGCGGGCTGCTGCCGCACATCCCGCCCCTCCAGTACCCGGGCATCGCCCTGACCAACGCGCTCTACGTCGAGGCCGGCATCCGCGGCGTCGAGATCGGCACGGTGATGTTCGGGCGTCACGCCGATGGCACCGAGACGCCCGCCGCGATGGACCTGGTACGCCTCGCGATCCCGCGCCGCGTGTACACGCAGTCGCACATCGACTACGTGGCGGAAGCCGTGATCGAAGTGGCGCGACTGAGCCGGAACCTGACGGGCTACCGCATCGTCAGCGCTCCCGCCGTCCTGCGGCACTTCACGGCCACGCTGGCCCCGGTGACCCCGCCGTCCTGACGCGCCGCGCGTCGCGCTGCCGGTGGCACGAACGCCGCGGCCGTGTTGAAGGTGCCTTTGTCTTGTCATAAGATCCCGCGAGTCCGCAACGCGTCGCGCCATCGGCGGGAGACGGGGAGACGTCATGAGCCTGATCCAGTTCACGCGCAACCACACCGACCACTCGACCGACAAGGGCTACCAGTTCGAGTTCTTCTGCGACCGCTGCGGCAACGGCTTCATGTCCGAGTTCAAGGCGTCGGCGGCTGGGTATGCCACGAGCTTCCTGCGCGCGGCGGGCGACATTTTCGGGGGCGTCCTCGGGTCGGCCAGTTCGAGCAGCTACGAGATTCAACGGGCGATCCAGGGCCCGGCACACGACAAGGCGTTCCGGGACTGCATCGAGGAGGCCAAGCCGAACTTCCGCCAATGTCCGAAATGCACCCACTGGGTGTGTTTGGCCACCTGCTGGAATCAGGCCCGGAGTCTGTGCTACGAGTGCGCCCCGGACGTCGAAACCGAGATTGCCGTGGCGCAGGCCCAGGCGACCGCGCAGCAGATTCGAGACAAGGTCTCCCAGCAGGACTTGACCAAGGACCTCGACGTCACGAGCGAGGCGGCGGCCCTGTGCCCCTCGTGCGGCGCGCGGACCGAGGGCGCCAAGTTCTGTCCGCAATGCGGGAAGCCACTGCGGCCGAGAGGCGAGTGCCCGCGGTGCGGCACCAAGATGGACGCGAACGCCAAGTTCTGCCCGGAGTGCGGGCAGAAGGCCGGCTGACCCCACGGTCCCATGCCGTCCTACACCGGTCGCTTCGAGTTCCTCGCGCCCGGCCGGGCCCAGCTCGACGCCGGCCCGTGTGAGCTGTCGTTTGACGACCAGACGTTGACCCTGGTGCCGCAGGCGGGGGCGCCACTGTCGTGCGATCTTGGCGACATCGACGCCTTCGAGGCAGGCGATTACGAACTGCAGCTCACCTTGTACACCGGTCAGGTCCTGCGGCTGACCCACTTCGCCAAGGCGCTCGCCACGCTCGCGCAGGGACTGCTCCAAACGTATCGCGACCGCCAGGTGCGCTGTCTCCTGGTGAGCGACCTGCAGGAAGTCGCCCGGTTCACGGGGGCGGTGCGGCTCGAGCCGGGCCGCCAGCAGGGCGCGGGGTCCGCCGAGGTTCGGCTCTACGAGAGCAATGTCGCCGTCCTGCCAGACGGGGCCGCCGGCTTCCAGTGGCGCCTCGCCGAGATCGACGGTGTGGAGTTCGACGACCAGCAGTACGCGGTCATCCTCAGGCGTGGCCCTGAACGGCTCAGCGTCGGCCGCCTGGCGAAGCGCACCGGCGAGCTGGCCGAGCGCCTCAAGGGGTGCCTCTCGGAACTGACCCAGCGGAGCGCCCGTGCCCTCCACGCCCTGCTGCCGTTCCTGACACCGGACCAGTTCCGCCAGGTGGCAGCGTTGCTGCGCGAAGGGACCAGCGCGCCACTGGCGCGGCTGCGGGCGGTCCACCGGCTGATCGAGCCCGCCTTCCTCGAGCGGGTGGTCGACGCTCAGCTCAAGCCGTACGTGGCGGCGCTCGCTGGTCGAGCGGTCGGCGACGGGGGGCACGTCGGGTTCAAGATCATCCGGCAGGAGACCGGCGAGCCCGGGCCACCGGTGTCGGAGGGGGCTCCCTCGGCAATCCCGGCCGAGGGCGGGGAAGCGGAGCCATCCACCGAGGAGACCGGCACCGCGACCGGCCCCGACGCAGCGGCGGTCCTGGCGGGTCCGGGCCTCGAGGTGCTCTACTGGTTTCTCTTCCCGCTCGCCGTACCGGGTGCGGGAGCCGCCAGCCACGTGGCGTGGGAGGCGACGTCCCGGTCGGGCCGGGCGACCTATGTCTTCGCGATAGGCGCCGATGACTCGGTCGCCCAGTCGATCGCCGGCCTCAATCGAGGGCTGCTCGCGCTGAACTTTCGGCGCGAGCCGATCTACCTCGGGTCGGATGTCCTCGAGTCGGACATCCGCTATCGCCACTACGCGATCGCGCAGCGCAGACTGCCAGAGCTCCGACGCGTGCGGCAGGCGTTCGTCGGGCGCGCGATCCACACGACGCGCCAGGCATGGGCCGGGCAGCTCGACACGCTGGTGAGAGGTGCGTGATGGAACTGAAGGTCGTTTCCGTCGAGATTCCCCAGGAAGCCAATGTCATCATTGGCCAGAGCCACTTCGTCAAGACCGTCGAGGACCTCTACGAGGTGATGGCCACCAGCGTTCCCGGCGCGGCGTTCGGACTGGCGTTCAACGAAGCATCGGGAGCCTGCCTGGTCCGTGCGGACGGCAACGACGAGGGGCTGCGCGCGCACGCCGTGGCCACCGCCCTGCAGATCGGGGCCGGCCACACGTTCGTCATCTTCGTCCGGAACGCGTTCCCGATTGCGGTCCTCAACCGCGTGAAGGACTGCACGGAGGTGTGCCGGGTCTTTTGCGCCACGGCCAATGCCGTGCAGGTCATCGTCGCGGAAACCGAGCAGGGCCGCGGGATCCTGGGCGTGGTGGACGGGACGTCGCCGAAGGGCGTCGAACAGGAGGCGGACCGGGAGTGGCGGAGGGGCTTCCTGCGCGCGATCGGGTACAAGCGGTAGGGCCGCTCGGGGCGGCCCTGCCGCAGACGCTGCCGATCAGATCAGGATCTCGACCTTGGCCTTCGCCTTGAGCTTGTCGACGTAGGCGGCGGTCTTCTGCTGTAGCTGCTGCTGCTTGAGGAACTGCTCGACCTGCGGCTTGACTTCCTGCAGCGGCACGGTGCGCTCGGCCCGATGTTCGAACAGCTTGATGATGTGGAAGCCAAACGGGCTTTCCACCACACCACTCAGCTGGCCTGGCTTGAGCGCGAACGCGGCCTGTTCAAACGCGGGGACGGTCTGGCCCTTCGGGACGAACCCCAGGTCCCCGCCGTTGGCGGCACTCCCGGCATCCTGCGAGTACTGCTTGGCCAGCGCGGCGAAGTCCCCGCCGCGCCGCGCCTGGGCGAGCACCTTCTCGGCCTCGGCGTGGGCCTTGCTCTTCGCGGCCGCATCGGCGTTCTCCGGTGTGCGGATCAGGATGTGCGCCGCGTGGACGGCCTCCGGTTCCTTGAACTTGTCCGGGTTCTGCTGGTAGAAGCTCGAGACGTCGCCGTCGCTCACCGCGATCGTCGATTCGACGTCGGCTTGGAGTAGCTTCTGGACAAGCAGCTGCTGGCGAATCTCCGTCTTCAGCTTGGCCTCGGTCATCTGCCGCTGGGCCAGGGCGGCCGCGAACGCCTGCGGATTGGGGAACTGGCTCTTCACCTGTGCGAGCCGGCCATCGAGCTCGGCGTCGGCGACGACGACCTTCTTCGACGTGGACTCCTCGGCGAGAAGCCTGACAGCCACTAGCTGGTCGAGGAGCTGGCGGTAGATCGCGTCGCGACGGTCGGGGGGCACGGGGCCCCCGGCCTGCGCTTCGAGGTTCCGCACGGCGCGCTCAAACTCACCGCGGTCGATCGCGACGCCGTTGACGCGGGCCACGACCTGGGGCAGCTGGGCGGGCACAGGCTTGACGGCAGGCGGTGCGGCGGCCGCGCCGCCCGGGGATATCGGGCCTGCGGCGGCCGGCTTGGCGGCGGGCGCCGGGGTCTTCTGGCAGGCCGCCGCGGCGCACAGCGCCAGCACTACTACGGCTGTTCGTATCTTCACAGAGAACCTCTGGGCGGGGGAGTATGCCTGGAGTGAAGCGGGGGACGTGGTGGGCGCCCCCGCGGGAACATCTTCTCGAGCGTACAGAGCCGTCATCCTACCACCGCGGCTCGCGCCGTCCGCCGCGACCACCGCCGCCGCCGCCGCCGAAACCGCCCCTGCCGTTGCCGCCTCCAAAGCCGCCGCCGGCGCGTTCCGGCTTGGGCCGCGCCTCGTTGACCGTCAGCTGACGGCCGCCCAGCGAGTACTGGTTGAACTGAGTCGCCGCCTTCTGGGCTTCCTCGTCGGTGGCCATCTCGACGAACGCAAAGCCGCGTGCCCGTCCCGTGGCCATGTCGCGCATGACGCGCACGGACTCGACCGCCCCCGCCTGGCTAAACAGCTCCTGCAGCTCCGCCTCACCGGTCTGGTAGGGCAGGTTCCCGACGTACAGCTTCCGACCCATGTCTGATGCTCCTTAGTCTCGCAACCGCGAGGCGCCGGCCGCCCGTGACGGATCCGGCCGTGTGGATGGACCGACCATACTGAGGCTCAACTCTGGCTGCCCAGGCTGTCACGTCTGCGGGGGAGCGAATGAACAGGCGGGTTCGATCGGCTCGTGGCGGCGAGAGGGCCGGCAGGCGAATTGTGCACTCGGGAGTAGGTTAGCAGAGCGACCTCCACGAACGCAAAGGAAAATGCGGGCAGATGCTAGGGAACCGAGCTGGTCCGACCGCGGCCTTCGAGCGCGCGGGAGACCTGGCTGGCCAGGTCGTCGAGGCGGCACGGCTTCAGGACGATCGCTTCGAACCCAACGCCGGCGAGCCGCGACGCGTCGGGGCCGCTGAGCGCGGTGAGCGCGATGATGGGGATGTGCCGGGTCGCCGGATCGTTCTTGAGCCGTCGCGTGACCTCGCATCCATCGAGACCCGGCAGGCAGACGTCCATGAGGATGAGGGACGGGATCGCCTCTCGAGCCACCTTCAGCGCGTCCATCCCGCTGCCGGCAACCAGGACGCCGAAGCCGGCCATCGACAACCACACCGCGAACATGTCGCGACAGTCGTCGGAATCATCGACCACGAGGACGACGTCGATGCCTGTGGACCGGATGGGCGTCGCCGGCAGGTCTGCCGAGGTCGAAGGCGTGAGGTTCGCCTCGTTCGGCGCCGGCGGTGTCACGACAGCCTGCATGCAGTCACCTCCCGTGACCGTCCCCGCGTCACGGCGCCGCGGGAGCGCCTCCGGGTGGGGTTCCGAAGCAAGAACCTGGCCGCGCGACCTCAGGCAGCTCCCCGGCAGCTCCCGCCCCGGCCTTGACAAGCTCGTCGCCGGGCGATACCGTCCGGCCCGACGCGGCGCGAAGGCCGGGCCGGGAGGACCGTGGCGTGCTGGACCGCACTCACTTGTTCGAACGGGGCACCGACGTCCGAACGGAGGTGTTGGCGGGCGTCACGACGTTCCTGACGATGGCCTACATCATCTTCCTGCAGCCGGCGGTCCTGTCGAAGGACCTCGTCGGCCGCCCGACCGGTCTCGATTTTGGGGCGGTGCTGCTGGCGACGTGTGTGGGGTCGGCGCTGGCGTCCATGCTGATGGGATGGCTGGCTGACTATCCGATCGCGCTCGCGCCCGGGATGGGGGAGAACTTCTTCTTCGTCACCGTCGTGATGAGCTTGGGCGCCCTCGGAGTGCGCGAGCCCTGGCGCGTGGCGCTCGGCATGGTGTTTCTGTCGGGGGTCGTGTTCATCGTGCTCACGCTCGTGCGGGTGCGCGAGGCCGTGATCGACGCGATCAGCCCCAGCATGCGCAACGGCATCGCGGCCGGCATCGGGCTGTTCATCGCCTTCATCGGCCTGCGCAACGGCGGGCTCATCGTGGGGAAGTCTGGTACGCTCCTGGGACTGGCGCCCCGGCTCGTGTCCGCCGACGTGGCGGTCTTCTGCATGGGGCTGACGGCGGCGGCCGTGCTCGTTGTGCGGCGCGTACGCGGCGCCTTGCTGTGGGGCATCGTGGTGGGTGCCGCGACCGCCTCCGCGCTCGGCAAGATCCACCTGGCCGGCATCGTCGGGCTGCCGAGCGTCGGGCGGGGCGCGTGGCTGGCCATGGACCTGTCCACGGCGCTCCAGCCGTCCCTCTTGCCGTTCATCGTGGTGTTCCTGTTCATGGGGCTGTTCGACACGGTGGGGACCCTGGTCGGCGTCGCCGAGCAGGCGGGCCTGTTGCGAGACGACCGGCTGCCGCGGGCCAACCGCGCGTTGCTGGCCGACGCCATGGGCATCACGGCTGGTGCCTGCCTGGGCACCAGCACGATCACGTGCTACGTCGAGAGCGCGGCCGGTGTGGCGGCGGGAGGGCGAACGGGCTTGACGGCGATCGTGACGGGCGGGCTGTTCCTCGTGGCGCTCGGCTTCGGTCCTGTCGTGAGCGCGGTCGGCGGCTACCTGCCGATCACCGCGCCGGCCTTGGTGCTCGTGGGCACGATGATGCTGCAGAACGTGCGGAAGATCGCGTGGGAGGATCCCTCCGAGGCCATTCCCGTGTTTCTCACGATGGTCGGGATCCCCCTCTGCTACTCGATTGCAGATGGGTTGGCCATCGGCTTCGTGTCCTACCCGGTCATCAAGCTGCTGGGGGGGCGAGGGCGCGAGGTCCGGTGGCCGGCATATGTGATGGCGGGTCTGCTGACGGCCTACTTCCTGGCGGTGCGAAGTCGGCTCGGGTGAAAATCGGGTTTGGACGGCGAGAAGTTTGCTAGGATGTAGGGTCGCGTGCCGAGGCTTGCTGTTTTATGGAGACAACCGTTCGTCGGATCGCCGGGGAGCTCGGGGTCGCGGAAGAGCAGATCGAGACGGTGCTGCGCTTGCTTGGAGAGGGCGCGACGAGCGCGTTTCTGGCTCGATACCGAAAGGAAACGACCGGAGGGCTGAGTCTGGCCCAGCTTCGGGCGATCGAGGACCGGCTGCACCTGGTACGCGAACTCGACGAACGTCGGGCCTTCGTCCTGAAGGCCATCAGCGAGCAGGGCCAGCTGACGGCGGATCTGCAGACCGCTGTCGCGACCGCGGACAGCCGTGCGCGCCTCGAGGATCTGTACCTGCCGTTCAAGCAGAAGCGCCGGAGCCGCGCCAACCAGGCGCGCGAGGCGGGTCTCGAGCCCTTGGCCGACGCGATCCTCGCCAACCACGAGCTGGTGCTGGAGCAGGAAGCGGAACGGTTTGTCAACCCGGAGAAGGGCATAGCCGATCGTGTCGCCGCCCTCGACGGCGCCCGCTGGATTCTGCTCGAGCGGTTCTCCGAGGACCCGCAGCTGCTCGAGCAGCTGCGGCAGTACGTGCTCGCGCACGCGATCCTCCAGTCCAAGGTGACCGAAGGTCGCCAGGAGAAAGGGGCGAAGTTCGCCGAGTACTTCGCTTTCGCTGAACAGGCCCGGGCGCTCCCGTCGCACCGCATCCTGGCGCTGTTCCGCGGCCGGAAGGAAGGCGTACTCCGCCTGGCGCTCGTGCTGCCGTCATCTGCCGGCGAGGAGCCGCACGCCCTGCCGGCCCCGGTCGAGACGCCGCCATCGCCCGACGGGACGGAACAGCCGGCCGCGACCTCGGAGCCCGTGCGGGAACCGAGTGTGCCGGAACAGATGGTCGCCGATCACTTCGGTATCCGAGCCGAGGGACATGCGGCCGACGCGTGGCTCCTCGACACGGCGCGCCGGGCGTGGAAGATGAAGGTCTTCCCCTACGTGCAAGTGGAGATTGAAGGCCACCTGCGGGAGCGGGCCGAACGGGAGGCCGTGCAGCAGTACGCGCGGAGTCTGCGCGACTTGCTGATGGCCGCCCCCGCCGGGCCGCGGACGGTCCTGGGCCTCGATCCCGGGCTGCGGACGGGCGTGAAGGCCGCCGTCATCGATCCGACGGGCGCCGTGGTCGAGACGGCGACGGTGTTTCCGCACCAGCCGAAGAACGAATGGGAGCCGTCCGTGGAGGTGCTGGCGGATTTGATTGCCCGGCACGGCGTGGAGTTGGTTGGAATCGGGAACGGCACCGGCTCCCGCGAGACCGACCGGCTGGTCTCGGACATCGCGAAGCGGCGGCCGGACCTCCACTTCAACAAGGTCATCGTGTCCGAGGCGGGAGCGTCCGCCTTTGCCTCGTCTCGCCTCGCCGCCCGCGAGCTCTCGACGCTGGAGGTGCCGCAGCGGGCCGCCGTCAGTTTGGCCCATCGCCTGCAGGATCCGCTCGCGGAACTCGTCAAGATCGAACCGCGAACGATCGGCGTTGGACAGTATCAGCACGACGTCAACCAGGCGCACCTGTCCCGCGCGCTGGTGGCCATCATCGAGGACTGCGTGAGCGAAGTCGGTGCGGACCTGAACAGCGCGAGCTCCGCGATGCTCGGCCGCGTGCCGGGGCTGAACCATCGCCTCGCCGACAACATCGTGGCCGTCCGGTCCACTGTGGGTTCCTTCCGGACGCGCGAGGAGCTCAAGCGGGTGCCCGGCATCAGCGAGCGGGCTTTCGAGCAGGCCGCCGGGTTCCTGCGCGTGACCGGCGGCGACCAGGTCCTGGATGCGACCCGCATCCACCCGGAGGCGCACGGGCTCGTGGAGCGGATGGCCGCCATGGTGGGCCGGCCGGTCGTCGAACTGATCGGTGACGACGAGGTGCTGCAGTCGATTCCGCCCGAGTCGTTCGTCGACGGGCCGTTTGGCCTTCCGACGGTGAACGATGTTCTGTCCGAGCTACGCGCGCCGTTCCAGGACCCGCGCCCACCCTTCCGCGTCGCGGCG
Source organism: uncultured Acidobacteriota bacterium (assembly GCA_963701315.1). Classification (GTDB taxonomy): domain Bacteria; phylum Acidobacteriota; class Vicinamibacteria; order Vicinamibacterales; family Fen-181; genus FEN-299. Next base: position 1,594,027 of record OY969603.1, read on the forward strand.
TTCAAGGAGGGGCTCGACGACCTGAGTGACCTCAAGCCGGGCATGGTGCTCGAGGGCGTCGTGACCAACGTCGCGACCTTTGGCGCGTTCGTGGACATCGGCGTCCACCAGGACGGCCTCGTTCACGTCTCGCGGCTGGCCGACCGGTTCGTGAAGGATCCTCACGAGGTCGTCAAGACGGGTGATATCGTGCGGGTCAAGGTGATCGAGGTCGACCTGGACCGCAAGCGAATCGCGTTGACGATGCGGTTCGACAAGAAGCCGGCGATCACGCCCCGGGCGCAGGCGCCCCGGGCGCCCCGGGAGAGCGGAGCGGCGCGGCCCTCCGGGCCCGCAGGCCAGAGTCGGCGCAAGCCGGTCGCCCCCTCACCGGCACCGCGGCCGCCCTCGGTCGAGACCGCGATGTCCGCGGCGTTTTCGCGCCTGCTGAAGCGGCCGTAGTACCCGGGCAACAACGGTGCGAACGGGCATCCCTCAGGCGGGCGTCACGCTGCTGGCCGGCGCGGCGGCCGTCGTTCCTTTTCCAGGCACCTGGGTCGAGCGTACCTACTCGGAGCGTGCCTACCTGGCGCTCGAGCGGCACGTGACGCCGGTGACGAACCTCGCACCGTTCGCCGTGACCGACGCGCTGCTGGTCGCGGCAGTGGCGGTGCTTGGCTGGGCGGCATGGCGGGCCTTCCGTTCACGCTCGGGGCGCCCGCGACGTTGGGGCCGTCTCCTCCTGCGCCTGCTCAGCGCCGTCTCTGTCCTCTACCTTGCGTTCCTCGTCGTGTGGGGCCTGAACTACCGCCGGCCGCCGCTCCGATCGCGGCTCGACTTTGCACCGTCGGCGGTGACGCCGACGGCGGCGCTGGGCTTGGCGCGGCGCGTGGTCGCCGACCTCAACGCGTTCCACGCGGACCCGCCCGCGAACGTTTGGCCCGCCTGGGAGGACTTGCCGCGCACCCTCGGGCCTTCATTCGCCCGCGTCCAGCGCGAGCTGGCAGACGTCGAGCCGGCGGCTCCGGGGACGCCGAAGTGGTCGCTGCTCACCTACTACCTGGAGCGGGCTGGCGTGAGCGGGTTCACGGACCCGTTCGTCCTCGAGGTTGTCGTCGACCGGTCGCAGTTGCCCTTCGAACGCCCGTTCGTGGCGGCGCACGAGTGGGCCCATCTGGCCGGGTACGCCGACGAGTCGGAGGCGAACTTCATCGGCTGGCTCGTCTGCCTGCAGGGCCCCCCGCCGGCGCGCTACAGCGCCAATCTCGCGCTGCTCGCGTCGGTCCTGCCCGCGCTGACGCCGGAGGAGCAGACCGAGACGGTCGGCGGCCTCGCCCGTGGCCCCCGCGAGGACATGCGGGCCATTCGGCGCCGTGCCAGGCGCATCTGGCCCGTCCTTGAGCGGCCGGCGTGGTGGATCTATGACCGGTACCTCCGGGCGAACCGCGTCGAGCAGGGGATCAGGAGCTACGGCAGCGCGATCGAACTCGTGCTCGGCACGCGGTTCGCAACGGGTTGGGTGCCGGTCCGGAAGTGAGCCTGAGCGGGCGCCCCTGTCGGGCGCGGCCGCCGGTACCCAGGCAGCATCTGCCGAATCGCAGGCGCCAACGGATGGCAAGACGTGCCAGGAGACAGGTCTTCAGAGGAGCGTCGATGCCAATTGCAGCCGTCATTTTCGACATGGACGGGGTCTTGATCGACTCCGAGCCGGTCCACTTCGAGGCGACCCGCGCGTTGCTCGCGAGCCACGGTGTGACGTACCGGCCCGGGGACGGTGAGGACTTCGTCGGTTGCACCGACCGAGAGGTCTTCACCACGTTGAAAGCGAGGTACCGCCTGACAGCGGCGGTCGACGACCTGGCCACTGCGTGGATCGATCTGGTGGTCCGCCTGCTGAGGGGGCCGCTGGTGCCGCTGCACGGTGTGTCGACCGCCCTCCAGGCGGTCGAGTCGCGCGGGCTGAGGCTGGCGCTCGCCTCTTCCTCCGCTCCCAAGGTGATCGCGGCGACGCTCGAGGGCCTCGGGCTGGCGGACCGCTTCGAGGCCCGAGTGTCGGGACACGAGGTGGCGCGCGGCAAGCCTGCCCCGGACATCTTCCTGGAGGCGGCCCGCCGGCTGGCCGTCGGTCCGGCCTCCTGCCTGGTGGTCGAGGATTCGTACAACGGCCTCACCGCGGCGCTGGCGGCTGGGATGTCTTGCGCCGTGGTGCCGTGCGCTTCGACGGCCGCGCACGACTTCTCCCGCGCCACCGTCCGGATGGAGACGCTTGACGAGCTGGCCGGGTTCCTGCACGACGCGCGTGGTGTCATTTCCGGCGGGCCATCGACGGCGTGAGACCCGGGATCGTCGCGACGAGCCTGCGTTCGGGCCGGCGCCGGGCCGTCGGACCGGTCGATGAATCGCTGGCGGGGGAGGCCCAGCCAGGCGGCGCGGTGCCGGTTGGTACCGTCACCGACCGGGGCAGAAAACCCCGCTCGGGTCTGGGAAGCGTTTCGACAGGCGACGCTTGCGTCCTGCCGGTCCTTCCGTCAACATAGACGCGTGCGGTTGCTCCTGGCTCTAGCGTTCGTCTTCTACGTTTCCGTCGCCCCGGCCGTGGTATCGGTCTGTGGCGCCGACGACGGGAGTGCGGGCGCGTCCTGCTGCATGCGGCACCACGCGCACGCGCGGGGCCCCCTGATTGGGTACTGTCCGTGCCGGGTGGCGCCGCTGGGAAGCCTGCCCGCCTCGATCCTGTCGACGCCGCCTGCGTCGCCACGGACTGGAGACGCAGCACCGGTGGCTCTGGCCGGTTCCACAGTCCCTCCCGTCGAACACGGTGGTGTTCGGCACCGGGGTCTCGTCTCATTCCCGCTCGCCCTCGATCCAAGTCCTCCTCGCCTGTCCGGCAGCGGATTTCGCTGCTGACGTCGGCTCGCCGACCCAACCTGCTGTCACGCGCGGGGAAGCGACGGGGCTCCCTCTCAGCGTGCGGTGACCTCGCCTGCGTTCTGACCCCATCGACGGCCGACGGCATCAGGGCCTGAACCGGTGCCTGCGGGGTCGCGCGCCCATCGGTGGACGCTGGTTCCTGCGGTGGAGGACCTTGTGTTGTTCCAGACCGCTTCACGTGCCCCGGCTCGTCCGGCCGCCCACGCCCTGATCGCCGTTCTCCTGCTCGTCCCCTGCCTCGCCGTCGCCGTCTGCACGGCGGCCGGTCAACCGCCCGAAGGGGGAGGCGCCACGTCGGTGCGGGTCGAGGACTTGGTCGCACGGGCCCTGGCGAATGCTCCGTCGGTGGGCGCGAGGCGTGCCCGGCTCGAGGCCGCGGTCGCCGCGCTCGCGGCCGCCGACGCGCCTCCGGACCCGCGGGCGGAGTTCGAGATCCGGGACGCGGGGTTTCCACGGTGGACACTCGGGTCGGATGTGATGTCGATGATCGGCGTGTCGGTGACCCAGGAGCTGACGGGCGCGGCTCGCCGGACCGCACGACACGCGTTCGCCGAGGCTGAGATCGAGGAGCGCCGCGCGGAGACCGACTCGACGGCGTGCGACCTGACGGCGGCGGTGCGAACGTCCTTTGCGCGGCTCTATGCCGTGGACCAGGAACGCGCCATCATCGACAGCGCGCGCGAAGTCGCTCACCTGCTCGTCGAGACGGCGTCGGCGCGGTACGCGTCGGGCGAGTCGGACCAAGCGGCGGTGCTGCGTGCCCAGCTCGAGCAGACGCGGCTCGGTGAGCGAATGGCCGACCTGCGGACGGAGCGCGCCGTCGTCGTGGCGACCCTCAACCGCCTGACGAACAGCCCCGCCGAATCTCCCATCGGAGCGGTGCAGGCGCTGCCGGATCCGCTCCCGCTCCCGTCGCCCCTCGCCGATCTGCCAAACCTCGCCGGCGACGTCGCGGCGGAAGTGCTCGAGAGGAGGGCCGCGGTTGAGGCTGCGTCACAGCGCGTCGACCTGGCGCGCGCGGACTTGACGCCGACCTACTCGGTGGGCGGCGGCGTCGATTGGCAAGGCGGGGTCGACCGCATCGTCTCGGTGACGCTGGGGGTCACGTGGCCGGCCCGCAAGAGCCGGAAGCAGCTTCCGGCCATCGCGGCGTCGGTCCAGGACCTCCAGGCCGCGCGGGAGGACCTGGCCGACATGGCCGCGGAAGCGCGCGCCGAGGCGGTCCGCCTCGTCGCCGAGATCCGCCAGGCGGAGGACCAGATCACCCGCTACCGCTCTGGGCTCCTACCGCAGTCCCGCGCCGCCTTCGACGCGACGCGGGTCAGCTACCTGTCGGGCCGGGGTGACTTCGCCGCCGTGCTCGACGAGTTCCGCCAATGGACGGACCTCCGAACCGAGCTCGTGCGACGGGAGGCGAGCCGCTTCGCGGCGTGGGGCCGACTCGAGGTCCTGGTGAACCCGTCGTCCCATGCCGAGTGGCACAAGACGGCCGCGCACGACTCGACCAAGAAGGAGCCAAACCCATGATCGCCCCGATCCGCCGTTCACGCGCTGGCCGCTGGCACCTGCTGCTGGCGCTGCTCCTTCCGGTGGTCGCGACGCTCCTCGGCGGCGGTTGCCGCGGGCGCGACCAGGCGACTGCGGGACCGCGGACGCTCGCGGCGGGCACCGTTCGACCGTCCGAGGCGCCGCGCTACCGGTGCCCCATGCACCCGGAGTACGTGTCCGACCGGCCTGGAGACTGTCCCATCTGCGGGATGCGGCTGGTCAGGGTGGGCGCCCCAGGAGCGGGCGAGACCTCAGTATCCCTCTCCCCCCTAGAGACGGGCGCCGGGCCGGGTACGGCGGATGTCACCGACCTCAGCCTCGGTCAGGCCCGACTGGCCGGCGTTGGCACCGTCGAAGCGATCGCCGGGCGGCTGACCCGCGACATCCGGACCGTGGGGACCGTCGAGGCCGACGAGTCCCGCGTCCGCGTGGTGACCACGCGGGTCGCCGGCTTCGTCGAGACGCTCTACGTGCGCGGCACGGGCCAGAAGGTCGGCGCGGGCGACGCGCTGTTCGAGCTGTTCTCCCCCGAGTTGGTGGCAAGCCAGGAGGAGTACCTCCGGGCGAGACGAAGTGCGGTCGAGTTCGAGAAGTCCTCCCTCGACGAGGTTCGACGCGGCGGAGCGGACCTGGTGGTGGCCGCGAGACGCCGCCTCGAGGTCTTCGACGTGCCCGGAGCGGTCATCGATCGGATCGACCAGACCGGCGAGGTCCTGCGTACGGTCACGGTCAGGGCTCCAGCCCCAGGGTTCGTGACGAGCAAGACCATCGTGGCGGGCCAGCGAGTCGAGCCGGGCCGGGAACTGCTGACGTTGACCGACCTGTCGCAGGTCTGGATCGTCGCCCAGGTATTCGAGCAGGAAGCCGGGGCGGCGCGGCGGGGCCGCGCGGCGAGGATCACGCTGCCGTTCGGACCGAGGCGGTCGCTGGTTGGACGAATCGACATCGTCTATCCGACGCTGGACCCCGACACGCGCACCGTGAAAGCGCGGATCGCACTCCCGAACCCTCGCGAGGATCTTAAGCCGGGCATGTTCGTGGACGTCGACCTCGGGGTCGACGCCGCGGACGGCGTGATTGTGCCGGATGCGGCCGTCATCGACACGGGGACTCGGCAGGTGGTGTTCGTGGAGACGAGCCCGGGCCGTTTCGAGACGCGGGCGGTGACCGTCGCCGCCCGATTGAACGGTCAGGCGGCCATCCGCGCGGGGCTCTCCCCGGGCGAGCGGGTGGCCGCCACCGCCAACTTCCTCCTCGACTCCGAGACGCGGCTGCGGACGGCGGCCCGCACGGGCGGCCATCTGCGCGAGGACCGGTGACATGATCCGCCGCATCATCGCGTTCTCGGCGCGGAACCGAGGATTGGTCCTGGCGGTCACGGCCGCGGCGGTGGCCCTCGCGGTCGTCGCGCTGCGTCGGACCCGTCTCGACGCCCTACCGGACCTGTCGGACACCCAGGTGATCATCTACTCGCGCTGGGACCGCTCCCCCGACGTGATCGAGGACCAGGTGACCTACCCGATCACCAGCGCGCTGCTGGGCACCCCCAGGGTCCGAGCGATCCGCGGGTACTCGGATTTCGGGTTCTCCTACGTCTACGTGATCTTCGAGGACGGTACCGACCTCTACTGGGCGCGGTCTCGGGTGGTGGAATACCTCTCGAAGATCCAGGCCCGGCTGCCCGAGGGCGTTCAGACGGAGCTCGGGCCAGACGCGACCGGAGTCGGGTGGGTGTTTCAATACGCGCTGGTCGATCGGAGCGGGACGTTGCGCCCCGACCAACTCCGGTCCTACCAGGACTGGACCCTCCGCTACGCTCTCCAGGCCGTGCCGGGCGTGGCCGAGGTCGCCTCGATCGGCGGATTCGTCCGCCAGTACCAGGTGACAGTCGATCCCAACCGTTTGGCCGCGCTGAACATTCCGCTGGGCGAGGTCGTCGCTGCCGTTCGACAAAGCAACAACGAGGTGGGCGGCCGGCTCCTCGAGTTCAGCGGCCGGGAGTACATGGTGCGGGGCCACGGGTACTCGCGCACGCCCGCGGACTTCGAGGGCATCGTGGTCAAACTCGGGCCGGGAGGCATCCCCGTGCGCCTCGGTGACGTGGCCCGTGTGGACCTCGGCCCGGACATTCGGCGCGGCGTCTACGACCTCGACGGCCGGGGCGACACGGTCGGCGGCATCGTGGTGATGCGCCACGGCGAGAATGCCCTCGACGTGATCGGGCGAGTGAAGACGCGGCTCGACGAGTTGAAAGCCTCGGCGCCGGCCGGGGTGGACATCGTGACCACCTACGATCGGTCCGATCTGATTCATCGCGCCATCGACACGCTGCGCCACGAGTTGGCGGTCGAGCTGGTGATCGTGTCGATCGTGATCTTCGTGTTCCTGTGGCACGTGCCGTCGGCGGCCGTGCCCATCGTCACGATTCCCGTGTCCGTGCTGCTTTCGTTCGTTCCGCTGTACCTCATCGGCGTCAGCGTCAACATCATGTCCCTGGCGGGGATAGCCATCTCGATCGGCGTGCTGGTCGACGGTGCCATCGTCGAGGTCGAGAACGCCTACAACAAGCTCCACCTCTGGAACGAGGCAGGGCGCCCGGGTGATCTCCACCACGTGCGGCTTGAGGCGCTCCAGGAGGTGGGCCCCTCGGTCTTCTTCTCTCTCCTGGTGATCGCCGTCGCGTTCCTTCCCGTGTTCGTGCTCGTGGACCAGGAGGGGCGCCTGTTCCGGCCGCTGGCCTACTCGAAGAACTTCGCGATGGCGATCGCCGCCTGCCTGGCGATCACGCTGGATCCGGCCATGCGGATGGCCTTCACCCGCATCGACCCGTTCACCTTCCGGCCGCGCGTGCTGGCCCGGCTCTGCAGCGCCCTGCTGGTCGGCACCTACCACGCGGAATCGCGCCATCCAGTCAGCCGCGCCATCGCAGCCGCCTACGCGCCGGCGTGCCGCCTGGTGCTGCGGTTTCCCAAGACGGTGGTCGTGTTCGCCCTCGCCGCTGTCCTCGCCACGATCCCGGCGTATCGGCGCCTGGGGGCCGAGTTCATGCCCGCCCTGAACGAAGGGGCCATCCTCTACATGCCGACGACGCTCCCCGGCATCTCAGTGGCTCAGGCGGCGGAGTTGCTGACCAAAGAGGACCGCATTCTCCGCGCCTTTCCGGAGGTCGAGCGTGTGACGGGCAAGGCCGGGCGGGCCGACACGTCGACAGACCCCGCCCCGCTCTCCATGATCGAGACGACCGTCGTGCTCAGGCCCGAGCGCCAGTGGCGACACCTCGCTCGGTGGTACACGGCGGCGCCGCTGCCCGAGTGGGTCAAGGCCTGGGCCCGGCCCTTCTGGCCCGACCGCATCGGGTGGGACGACCTCGTGGACGAGATGGACCGGGCGCTTCGTATCCCCGGGCAGACCAACGCGTGGACGATGCCGATCAAGGCACGAATCGACATGCTGACCACGGGGATCCGGACGCCTGTGGGCATCAAGGTGTTCGGGTCCGATCTCGCCGAAATCCAGCGGATTGGTGAGGCGCTCGAGGTGCTGCTCCGGCAGGTGCCCGGCACCCGGAGCGTGTTCGCCGAGCGGGTGACTGGCGGCCACTTCGTGGACGTCACGCCCCGGCGCGACGAGCTGGCGCGGTATGGCCTGACGGTGGACCAACTGCAATCGGTCATTGCGAGCGCCATCGGTGGTGAGAACGTGACAACCGCCATCGACGGGCGCGGGCGATACCCGGTCAACGTCCGGTATCCGCGCGAGCTGCGCGACGACATCGGGCGCCTCCAACGGGTGCTGGTGCCCGCGCCAACCGGCCTCCAGGTGCCGCTTGGTCAGGTCGCGGACATCGCGCTCGTCGACGGGCCCTCGATGATCCGCGATGAGGACGGCTTCTTGGCGGGGTACGTCTACGTCGATATCGCGAGCCAGGACGTCGGCGGATACGTCGAGCGCGCCAAGGAGGCGGTGCGCGCCCACCTCCAGCTTCCGTCCGGCTGTGCCCTGCAGTGGAGCGGTCAGTTCGAGAACATGATCCGCGTGCAGGAACGGCTCAAGATCATCGTCCCCATCACCCTGGCGCTCATCTTCGGGCTGCTTTACGTGAACACGAAGTCGGCGTTCAAGGCCCTGCTGGTGATGGTGGCGGTGCCGTTCTCGGCCATTGGCGCCGTGTGGCTGTTCTACCTGCTCGGCTACAACGTCTCGATTGCCGCCTGGGTGGGCATGATCGCGTTGCTCGGGCTGGATGCAGAGACGGGCGTCTTCATGCTGTTGTTCCTCGACCTGTCGGTACGAGGACCACCGGGCTCGAGGGGTGCTCGACCGGCCCGGCGGGCTGGACGAGGCCATCATGCACGGAGCGGTGAAGCGGGCTCGTCCCAAGATGATGACCGTGGCCGCCGCCTTCATGGGGCTGCTGCCGATCATGTGGTCCACCTCGGCTGGCGCGGACGTGATGAAGCGGATTGCGGCCCCGATGATCGGCGGGCTGGCCACGTCGTTCCTCCTCGAACTGCTGGTGTACCCGCCGGTCTATAAGCTCTGGAAGGCCCGTCAGGCGCGGAAGGAGGCGAGGAGTTCGGCAGCGGTCCGAACCGCCTGAACCGGGTCCCGCCCGATGGCCGTCTCGTCCGAGAGGACGATGCCGGCGTAGCCCCGGGCGACCAGGTCGTAGAGGTGGCAGACCTCGGATTGGGTCGGGTCGCGGTGCGCCGTGAGGTGCTCGAGCACCTGACCTGCCATCAGGACCGGGACCCGGGCGTGGCGCGGGTCGACCGAGGCGACGAACCTGCCGAGCGCGACGGGCCCGATCTGCGCCCCGAGGTCGCCCCGACAGATCCAGAGCGCGTCGACCTGCGCGGCCACCTGCGACAGCTGAGCCGCGGCTTCCCGCCGCTCGATCTTGCCGACAACCTGACAGCCGGGCACCGCCGCACGCAGCCAGGCGGCTTCGCGCCCATCGGCCATGAACGAGAACGCGAACCGGTCGATCCCGTGGCGCGCGGCGACCGCGCACGCGTCGCGGTCGCGCTGGGTCAGCCCCTCGAGCTCGATCGGATGCTGCTCGACGTTCACACCCTTGCGGGGCAACACGGTGCCGGGCGTCAGCGTGCGCACCTCGAGGGTGTCGGGTTCCACGAGGACGACTTCGAAGCGGACGCGCCCGTCGTCAACGCTCAGCGTGTCGCCCGCGCGGGCCTGCCGGTAGAACTCGGGGTGGGGCAGGCAGACGTCCGTTCCGGGCTCCAGCGCGAAGCGGAGGCGCTCGCCCGTGGCCACCGACCTCGGGCGGTCCAGGTCGAGGCGCATCTTCGCGCCCTGCAGATCGACGATGACTGGCGTGATGGAACTGGCCGCACGGGCGGCCGACAAGGCGTCGTCAAGCGCGGAACGGTCGAGGTGAGACGCGTTGAGGCGAAAGGCCGTCGCGCCAGCCTGTGCGAGGGATGCGGCGACGCGCTGCGAGGCTGGGCCGATCGTCGCGACGAGTTCGAGGCCGCCACTTCCCGGCGGGCAGGGCGTGAGGGCGTCCATTAGCACAAGAGCCCATCGCCCGTGTCCGCGCCAGCCGGCCCCCAACGGCTGGTGCGACCTTCGGGCGGTGGGCCGTTGATCGCTGGAGGAGCAAAGCCGGTACCACGATCACGACAGCCGCGATGACGCGCGTTTCCGGCAAAACCCGCCGGTCCCGCTCGCGTCGGGACGGAGCTCCGTCGCGGAGTTCCGGCAGGCCGCCGGACTTCCGCTAGCGCGGCTCGGAGGGAGTACAATTCGCGCAGGAGGCGCAATGGAGAACCTCGATGACGCCGTGGTCGTCTTCGTCGGCACCGCCTGGCAAGCAGGTCAGACCCAAGGCCTGTTGGAGAACGCGGGAATCGCCGCCTTCCTCGCAGACGAGATGATGGGTACGATCGAGGCTCCCTTGCTGGCGGCTGGCGGTGTTGCCGCGGTGAGGGTCCTGGTGAGCCGGGGCGACTTCCCGCGCGCCGAAGAGGTGATCCGCGACTTCGGCGGAGCCTTGGGCCTGCGGGAAGAGGATCGGTCATCCGCGGCCGAGCCGACGGGCGCCGCTTGGACCTGCCCCACGTGCAAGGAATCGGTCGAAGGACAGTTCGAGGTGTGCTGGCGGTGCGGCGCGTCGCGCTCAGCTGGTCCGTGAACCCGTGCGGGCCGGCGCCCGGAGCGAGCCGATCGGACTCGCTCCGGGGCGGCGCGTCGATCTACTTGCCCGGATCGATCTCGAGCAACTCGATGTCGAAGACGAGCATGCCCTTGGGCGCGCCCGGCTTGTCGAGGTTGTCGTAGGCCAGCTTGCCGGGGATCCAGAAGCGTCGCTTCTCACCGGCCACCATCAACTGCAGGCCTTCGGTCCAGCCTTCGATGACATTGCGGAGTGAGAATGTCGCCGGCTGGCCGCGCAGAACCGAGCTGTCGAACCGCTTGCCCTCGGTCGTCCAGCCGGTGTAGTGCACCTTCACGGTGCTGTTGCCTTTGGGGTGCACCGTGCCGGTGCCCGGCGTGAGCACCTTCGAGTAGAGCCCGGACGGGGTCCGCACGGCGCCCGGGGCGGGGGCGGCGACGTCCGGCGGCACGGCGGGCGGGTGCACCACGTCGAGCAGGACGACCTCGACCACGAGCGGGCCGGCCGGCTTGCCCGCGGCGCCGCCGAAGGCCAGCTTCTCGGGCAGCCACAGGCGGAGCTTCTCGCCGGTGGTCATCAGCTTCAATCCTTCACGCAGACCGGGCAGGAGCAGCGTACCGACTTCCATGGGCCGGGTGGGCGAGCCGAAGGTGCCAGGCTGGCCATCCTTGGTAGCGGCGGACCAGAACGACGAGGCAATCTTCACGAAGTCGGCGTCGGTCGGCATGACCGTGCCGGTACCCGGGGTCCCCACGACGTAGGCGAGCCCCGACGCGGTCTTCTGAGCGTCGGCCGGAGGCGTCAGATCCACACCCGACGTTGCAGCACCGGCCTGTCCGAGTGCCACCTGGGGAGTCATGAGCGCAACCGCGGAGAAGACGAGGAAGACGAACACCGAATATCGGGAAGGTGAATGAGTCATAGCCGCTAATACTGGCAGTTTTCCCGACCGGACTGCAAGGAAAAAGGACAGCGCCGAGCGCGGCCGCCTTACACCCGACGGAGGCGTACGGCGGCCCGTTCGAGCGTCTCGTCGGTCTTCGCGAAGCAGAACCGGAGGACCGGTGGCGCGTCGCTCGCGTACAGGAAGGCGGAGGTCGGGATCGTCGCGACCAGATGCTCGCGCAGCAAGCGCATGGCGAACTCGCGGTCGCCTGCCTTCGTGATGGCCGAGTAGTCGAGCAGTTGGAAGTAGGTCCCGCGGCTGGGGATGGGCCTGAACCGCGACCCGTCGAGCAACGCGAGGAAGCGGTCGCGCTTCTTCTGGTAGAAGCTCGCCAGCCCCTCGATACCGGTCCGCGAGCGCACGACCTCGGCGTACGCCAATTGAGTGGGGGTGTGCGAGGCGAAGGTGACGAACTGGTGCACCCGCTGGACCTCCACGGAGAGGGCGGCGGGCGCCGCGAGGTAGCCGATCTTCCAGCCCGTCGTGTGGTAGGTCTTTCCGAAGGAGCTCACCACGCAGCTGCGCGCCGCCAGGGCCGGCAGCCGGCACACCGATTCGTGCCGCCGCCCGTCGAACACGATGTGCTCGTAGACCTCGTCGCTCAGGACGACGATGGGCGTGCCGTCGAGCAGCGCTGCGAGGCGCTCGAGGTCCTCGGCCGAGAGGATCTGCCCGGTCGGATTGTGCGGGCTGTTGAGAACCAGGAGGCGCGTGCGCGGCGAGAGCGCCCGCCGCACCTCGTCCCAGTCCAGCCGGTACTCGGGGTGCCGCAGTGTGACGAAAACCGGCCGCCCGCCGTTCAGTCGCACAACGGGCACGTACGAGTCGTAGCACGGCTCGATGAGCACGACTTCGTCGCCGGGGTGGACGAAGGCGGAGATGGCGCAGAAGAGCGCCTCGGTGGCTCCTGAGGTGATCGTGATCTCGGTGGCCGGATCGTACTGAGCCCCGTAGAGCCGTTCGATCTTGCCAGCCAGCGCTTCGCGCAGGGCGAGGACCCCCTGCATCGGGGCGTACTGGTTGTTGCCCCGCTTCATGTGCGCGGCCACGGCGGCAACCAGCGCCGGGTCGCAGTCGAAATCGGGGAACCCCTGTGCGAGGTTGATCGCGCCATGCTCCACGGCGAGGCGCGTCATGACCGTGAAGACCGTGGTGCCGATGTCGGGCAGTTTCGCCCTGACGGCGGACAGCGCGGAGTCCATAGGCCTCCTCCCGGGCCTATTCTACGCGAGAGGGTGTCCGGCGGGGCAGGCGGTTCTCGCTATAATGCTCCGCAGGAGGTGCCATGGGCGAAACACCCACTGTGCGACTCGGTGCGGCCGTCCCCGATTTCGAGCTGCCCACCTACGATCCGCGGACGAACGACTTCGGCACGTTCTCACTCTCCGCGCAACGGGCCGCTCGGCGGTGGACCATCCTGTTCTTCTACCCGGCGGACTTCACCGCGGTTTGAGCGACCGAATTCGCTGCTCTGGCAGAGCAGCAGGAGCGGTTCGACAAGATGGGTTGCGAGGTGGTGACGGTCAGCGCCGACACGCAATACGTCCACCGCGCCTGGAAGCAGGCAGAGAAGGACCTTGCCGTCGTGCGGTATCAGATGGGGGCGGATCGGACTGGCCGGATCGCCCGGCTGTTCGGCGTCTACGACGAAGCCCGCGGCAATGCCCTGCGCGCCACGTTCATCATCAATCCGGACGGCATCCTCCTGACGAGCGAGGTCAACCTCTACAACCTTGGTCGGAACATCGACGAACTGGTCCGGAAGTTCAAAGCGAACCTCTACATGAGCCGGAAGCCTGACGAGGCGTGCCCCTCGAAGTGGCGCGACGAAGGGGACCAAACCCTCGTCAGCACCGGCGCCCGCAGGGCGGGCACCGGTCAGGACGCGCCGGCGAGGTAACGCGCCACCCCGCCGCCTGGAACGCCGGGGGCTCCCCCCCGGCGTCCGGACCCCGGCTATTCCTCGAATCTCCGCCGCATCTTCTCGGGCTTCTTGTTCACGGTGTCAGCGTCCAGCGCCCACATACCACGGCCGTGCGTCGCCACGACCACGATGTTGTCACGCGGGTGGACGATGAGGTCATGGACGTAGGCCGAGGGCAAGTTCCCCCCGAGCACGGCCCAGCTCTTGCCGCCGTCGGTCGTCACGTACACACCGAGGTCCGTGCCGACGTAGAGAACCTGCTTGTCGACCGGATCCTCGCGGATGACGTTGACCGGCCCCAGCGGGATGCCCGCCGCTATGCTCGTCCAGGTCTTTCCGAAGTCGGTCGACCTCCAGACGTAGGGCGTGAAATCATCCTCGCGCTTGCCGTTCTGGGTCATGTACACCGTGCCCAGATCGAAGGCGGAGGCCACGAGCCGGGACACCCATTTGTGAGGGGCGGCGCCGGCGCCGATGTCCGTCCAGGTTTTCCCGCCGTCCTTCGTCACGTGCACGCGCCCGTCGTCGGTGCCGGCATAGATCAGGCCGAAGCGGAGCGGCGACTCCGCGATCGCAAACACCGTGTGATATGGGATGTCGCCCTTCTCGGCGTCGGAGGCAGCCGTCAGATCCGGGCTAATGACCTCCCAGGTGTCCCCGCGGTCCATCGACCTGAGCACGTACTGCATGCCGTGATAGACGATGTGGCCGCCGTGAGGGGAGAGGATGGTCGGGGCCAGCCACTCCCCCCTCAACGGGGGTTCGTCCGGGTAGCGAGCCGGCAGCAGCAGCTTGCTTCGCTGGGCGCGAGGGGCCGCCAGGTCGGAGCGCGTCAGGGTGCCGTAGAAGCCCGACGAGTACACGATGTTGGGATTCAGCGGGTCGACGGCGTGGCTGGAGCCCTCGCCGCCAGGTGTGTTCTCGAACTCGACGGTCGGGATCTTGTCACGGCCGCGCGTCAGGTCGACCGGGCCCCGGAAGCTGCCGTGGTCCTGCATGGAGCCGAGCACGTGGAACGGCGTGTCCATGTCGTAGGCGACGTTGAAGAACTGGCAGACCGGCAACGTCAGATGGGAGTCCTTCCAGGTCTTGCCCCGATCGTAGGAGATGGCGAAGCCTTGGTCGAACACGTTGACCAGGAAGTTCGAGTTGGCCGGGTCGATCCACAGGCCGTGATGGTCGCCGCCCGGCGTGTCGAGGGCCTTGAAGGTCCGACCGCCGTCGGACGACGCGTTCAGTCCGAGCCCCATGGTGTAGACGGTGTTCGCGTCGTTGGGATCGACGCGGATCTGGCCGAAGACCCATCCGTAGGTGCCCGTGGACTCCTCCATGAACGTCTTCTGCTCAGGACTCACGAGGCCGCTCACCTGGGCCCAGTGTTCGCCGCGGTCGTCGGAGCGGTACACCGTCGCGCCCTTGATGAACCCGCTCGACGGCAGGCCGTACGAATCGTTCTTCTCCTCCTCGTTGGGCTGGCGGGCGATCTCGTAGTTGTCGACGAGGGCGTAGACCACCTGGGGCTTCGACAGGCAGACGTCGAGACCGATCCGCCCGCGGGACTTCGCAGCCGGAAGGCCCGCGTCGATCGGCTTCCAGGTCTTGCCGCCGTCGACGGTCTTGTAGATCCCGCTGCCAGAGTAGTTCGGGAAGGTGCGCGGATCGTTCCATTTCAGGCGGATGCGTTGCCAGGTGGCTGCGTAAAGCGTGTTCGGATCACCCGGGTCCATGACCAGGTCGATGGCGCCCGTCCGGTCGTCGACGTACAGCGCCTTCTGCCAGGTCTTGCCGCCGTCGATCGTCTTGTAGACGCCACGCTCCGCGTTCGGGGTCCACTCGTGGCCGGACGCGGCCACGTAGACGATATCGGGATTGGTCGGGTGAATGACGATCCTCGGAATCGTGTACGTATCCGAGAGCCCCATGTGCCGCCACGTCTTGCCCGCGTCGACCGACTTGTAGATACCGATGCCGGCTTGCGAACTGCGGAAGATGTTTGCCTCGCCCGTGCCGATCCAGACGATGTTCGGGTTGGACGGGGCAACGGTGACGTCACCGATCGACGTCGAGGGCCCTTGCTCGAACACCGGCTCCCAAGTCGTGGCCTCGTTCTCCGTCTTCCAGAGCCCGCCCGAGGCCGTCGCCACGTACATCGTGAAGCTGCGGCCGTGCGGCGTCACCACGGCGACGTCCGTGCAACGGCCACTCACGTTGCGAGGGCCGATCCACTGCCACTTCAGATCCTTGAAGGGAGACGCGGCCTTCATCGCCTGGTGCTGGTCGAAGCCCTTGAGGCGTAACGCCGGGTCGGTGGGCCCGCCGGGCTGACTTTGGGGCGACTGGGCCAGCACGAGGACCGACAGGACTATCAGGAAGGCGGGACCAGCCAGCGGGAACCGCGCAGAGCGCGACCGCGATCTGACGGACATGAAACCTCCTTCGGAGCGACGCGCGATTGTACCACCGGCACGCCGAACGGCGGAGACCGCCGTCGCTCGCCGTGATGTCGGCTGCGGTCGGCGGGGGACGGGCGGGTTGGGCGGGCTATTGGTCGTCGCGGGGGTGGAAGCGGCCGTCGGCGAGCGTGCGGTGTTCGGCGGTGGCGTCGAACCACCCCGCCTTCGACGCGCAGACGGCGTCGAATGCTGGAACGTAGGGCTTGATGTCGAGCAGCGGCGTTCCGTCGAGGATGTCGAGGTCGCTCACCCGCAGGACCCCGTCTCGCTGTTCCAGGAGCCGCACGACAGAGAGCCCGAGAGGGTTGGGACGGGCGGGCGCCCGGGTTGCGAACAGGCCGCGCTCGACACGGTCCCGGTAGGGAACGACCCGCGGGCGGAACGCGGCCGCCCGGTCCAGCCAGTAGACCAACCAGAGGCGTTCGAACCCCTCAATGTCCGCCAGGGCCTGAGCGTACTCATCGAACAGTTCCACGACGCCTTCGACGCCCTGGGCGAACGCCGGCTGGATTGGGGTGCCCTCGGCCGTTGTGAAGGGAGTCCGGACGACGCCAATCGGACTCAGTGTCAGGGCTCGCGCCCTCAGGGTGCGAAGCGTGTCGGCGTTGTTCATCGCGGCGATCCTGCCTCGCGCGCGGCGAGGCGCGCAGTCTCATTCTCAGCATAGCCGGGCCTCCCGCGCGAGCGCCACGCCCCTGCTGCCCGGCCCACGACGGACGGCAGGGACGGGCTTGTCGGAAGCAGCACAAGAGGCGGGCCGGCGGTTCAGGCCGCGTTTGGCTGCTCGGGCGGGCGGCCTCGCCACCACTCGATCGTCCGTTCGAGCCCCTCGTCAAGGGTCACGCGCGGATGCCATGACACCTCGCGGGTGAGGCGAGTCACGTCGGCCATCACCACGGGCGTGTCGGTGGGGGCCGGGGGAATCGCGCCGAAGTCGATGCGGTCTTCCTGTCCCAGCAACCGCCCGGCGCGGGTGGCGATCTCGCGGAGGGTGATCGGCTGCCCGGAGGCGATGTTGACCGCGCCTGTGACATCGCTTTCCAGCAGCGCCACGAGCGCCGAGGCGACGTCGCCGGCATAGAGGTAGTCCCGGATCTGTCTCCCGTGCGAGCAGCGGGCTCGGTCTCCCCGCAGCAGGGATCGAATCACCGACCCGACGAGCCGATCGGGGTGCTCCCACGGGCCGTAGAGAAAGAAGATCCGTCCCCAGGCCAGGGCGAGGCCGCTCTGTTGGGCGTAGGCGTCGAGCAGGAGGTGGAGCGCGTGTTTCGCCGTACCGTAGAGAGTATGGGGGCGGCATGGCGTCAGGCGTTCGGAGCAGAGGCCGAAGGCCCAATCGTATTCCAGACAGGACCCGGCCACGACCATCCGGTGCCCGCCCTCCTCTCTGAATGCGCGACCGAGGGCGAGGCTGGCCGTGACCCAGTCCAGGTTGTCGAGGGCCGTCGCCCAGCGTCCCGGCACGATGGACCAGGCAAGATGGAGGAGGGCGTCGGGCTGCGCCTCCAACACGACCCGGCGGGCCTCGCCCGACACGAGAAGGTCGGCTTCGTGCCAGCGGGGGCCCGTCAGGTCAGGGGGAGCATGGCCGAGGGTAACCGCATGCACGTCCCACCCGCGCCCGAGGAGGAGTGGGACGATCTGGCGACCCACGCAGCCGGTCGCGCCCGTGACGAGGAGTCGCCTCACCGTTCACCGTCCGGCTGGTAGTCGGGCCAGTGCGCGTCCTTGTCGGACAGGTGCGCGGGCGGCAGCGGCCAGCGGAGGTGAAACGCGGGGTCGTTCCAGCGCACCCCACGCTCGGCCGACGGCTCGTAGAAGGCGGACACGGGATACACAACCTCGCAGTGGTCGGTCAGGGCCTGATAGCCGTGCGCGCAACCCGCCGGCACGTAGAGCCTGCGCCGGTTGTCGGCCGACAGCTCCGTGCCAAACCACCGCCGGTGGGTTGGGGAGTCGGCGCGGAGGTCGACGATGACATCGAAGACCGCGCCCCGGACACACCGCATCAACTTCACCTCGCCGTGCGGTTCGGCCTGGTAGTGCAGGCCGCGCAGGGTGCCGCGCCACCGGCTGAAGGCCTCGTTGCACTGCACGAACGTGGCGGTCAACCCCCGGGCCGCAAACTCCCGCTGACACCACGCGCGGGCAAAGTAGCCGCGCTCGTCGCCGCGCGGGTCCAGATCGATCAGCCAGGCCCCCGCCACGGAGGTCTCAGTGAAAATCATGCGTCGGGCGTCCCATCAGGAAGGCCCGGTACCAGGCTGCGGTCCGCTCCAGGCCAGCCTCCAGCGTGAACTTCGATGTCCACTGCAGGACCCTCACCGCCTTGGACGCGTCGACGTGCTGATCGCGGATCTCCGCCCGGACCTGGTCCAGGACGACCGGTTCCAGATCCGTGCGGCCGACCACCCGCTGGATCTCACGGACAAGTTCGAGGACCTGGAGCGGCCGACCCGCGCTGAAGTTGAAGGCCTGCCCGCGCACGCCGGTCCGATCCGCTGCGCTGCCGAGCGAGAGATACGCGTCCACGACGTCCTCGACGTACACGTAGTCGCGAACGAACCGCCCGTCGCTTCGGATAATCGGCCGTTCCCCCGCCAGCAGGCTCCGCATCGTGCCTGGCACGAGGCGACTCCAGTTCAGGTCGCCCCCGCCGTAGATGTTGCCGCAGCGTGCCACGGCAACCGGCAGCGCATAGGTGTGCGCGTAGGCCAGCGCGATCAGGTCCGTGCAGCTCTTGCTGACATCGTACGGGTGGCGCCCGTTGACGGGCATCTCCTCGGTGTAGGGCAGGGTGGGCACGTCCCCGTACGCCTTGTCGCTGCTGGCCACGACGACCCGCTTCACGAGGTCGGCGTGGACCCGGCAGGCCTCGAGCACGTTCCAGGTCCCGCGGACGTTGGTCTCAAAGGTCGGCAGCGGGTTTCTGAACGCGGTGGTCACGATCGGCTGGGCGCCCAGGTGGAACACGGTGTCGATCTCGTGCTCGTTGATCGCGCGCTCCTGAGTGGCAAAGTCCTCGAGAGCTCCGTTCACGACCGAGAGCCGCCGGTACGAGGCCCGTCCGCAGCAGGTCGCTCTGGGGATCACTGTCATGGAGCAGCGCCACGACGTAGGCGCCCTGCTCGACCAGCCGCCGGGCCAGCCACGTGCCCACGACGCCCGACGCGCCGGTGAGGTAGATGCGGGACGCGGCCCAGTTCATCGGTCCACCCAGACCTTCCAGGGCGCCTTGCCCGAGGCCCACAGCTCGTCGAGGAGCCGCTTCTCGCGCAGCGTGTCCATGGGCTGGAAGAACCCCTCGTGCCGGTAGGCCATCAACTGTCCGTCGCGCGCCAACCGCTCGAGCGGCTCCCGCTCCCAGAGCGTCTCGTCGCCTTCGATGTAGTCGAGCACATCCTGGTTGAGCACGAAGAACCCGCCATTGATCCAACCCTCGCCGACCTGCGGTTTCTCGGTGAACTCGGCGACGCGGTCGCCATCGAAGGCGATTCCCCCGAAGCGCGCAGGTGGGCGGACCGTGGTCACCGTGGCCAGCTTGCCGTGAGCGTGGTGGAACTGCAGGAGCGCTCGAATGTCGATATCCGCGACCCCGTCCCCGTACGTGAGCATGAAGGTGCGGTCGGCGCCAAGCCAGCCGGCCAAGCGCTTCAGGCGGCCGCCGGTCTGGGTCCGCGTGCCGGTGTCGACCAAGTGGACGCGCCACCGGGGTCCGGTCCCCTCGTGCACGGTCGTCCGGCCGTTGGCCAGATCGAGGGAGATGTTGTTGTTGAGGGCGTAGAAGTTGAGGAAGTACTCCTTGACGACCTCACCCCGGTACCCGAGCGCCACGATGAACTCGTCCACGCCGAATGCCGCGTAGACGTTCATGATGTGCCAGAGGATCGGCTTGCCGCCGATCTCCACCATCGGCTTGGGTCGCAGCACCGTCTCTTCCGAGAGCCGCGAGCCGAGGCCACCGGCGAGGATCACCGCTTTCATCAGGGGTCTCTCAAACCCGAGTGGACGCCATGGGTCTGACAGCGCGACAGGCCGGAGGCACCACCCACTCAGAACCGACGAAAACATCCGGGAAAATGCCCTAATCCGCACGATACACCGTTGGTGTTAAGGGCTGGCGTAGGCTACCACAGGCCCGAATTCCGCCGCAACCGGGCGGAGCGCCACCGGTGAGACTTGCGACCGCCGATGCTGGCGATTGGTGAAGGGGGCGCGCCAAGGCCGAGTTCCGGCGCGGACGCGGGGGGGGATAGCATGGTGGCCAGGCGCAGAGTTGAACTGCGGACACCCGCATTTTCAGTCCTCGCGGCGACATTCGAGGATCGGCGAAAATGCGAGGAAATTGGCCGCCTTCCAGGCGAAACCGGACCCGGGTAAGTTGGCTGCCGTTGGCTGAAACAGGGTCGGATTTTCCCGCCACAGGGACAATCTTAGGGACAGGGACGGTCAGGTGCTTACCAGGATGCACCTGGCCGTCCGACTCGCCAGCTTCAGTATCCTTTCGGTAACTCCCGTGACATCCTCCCGTTGAGGCGCGACAATGCGCCTGGCCCAAACTCGAGCCAGACTGGAGATGTCAGTATGTCGGGTAAGGTCACGATCGACGTCAAGGACCTCTCCAACCCCGAGGAGTATCTCGACGCACTCGAAAAGGTTGTAAAACCGCTTTCGTGGCGCGTCGATGTGTGCCTCCAGGCAGAGCCGGAGCCCGGAGGATTCCAACTGAACGTCCGGTCAGATCGAGGAAACGAGGTGCTCCGAGCACCCGACGGACGCGCGCTTCCTCCGATTCTCGTCGCTGAAGTCCTGAAGGATTGGATCAAGACACATTCGGAAGAACCACCGAAACCGAAGGAGCGCTTCGGCGGATACTCGGCATAACTTCCTACCGAACCTTCTTTCGAGTCCGGCGGTCGACGCGCTGGCGTCGTTTCGCTCTACGCTCGCGCTCAGCCTTGATCTTTGAGATCGCGGGGTCTTTCGGGTGGGCTCGCGCGCCAGGCGTCCACGAGAACCGCTCGTAGTCCTTGATCCGCTTCTCGACGCCCTTCGTCGAGTTGATGAATCGCTGCCAATTCCGCTGCCGTCGTTTCTGCTGACACTCGCGACGCGTGCAGACGGTCTGACGCTTCACGCGCAGGAACCACGCTCCACAAACGGCGCATCCCTGAAGGCGAGTCGGATCAACATGGACGATCAACGCGAGGAGAAGAGCCAGGAAGACGTCGCGGGTCGGCCCGGTATACAGACAGACGCCGGCGCTCTGAAAAGCGGGCAAGAAGTCGATTCGGAACGCGACCGGCAAGGGCACGATCTGGGTACGCTGAATCACGGCGCCAAAGAGGGCGCGTAGGTCCCGCTGAAGGTCCAACCAAGCCTGTGAGTCGAGCGGGCCGCTCAGCTCCTGGCGCGCAAGAATCCCAATCGGCGAAGCCGTCTCAAAGAACTGGCGCAAGCGATCCGGCCAGTTCGGCCGCGGCGTCTGCGCTGGGTCCGTCTGCGCGATTTCAAGCGCGAAGTTGATCTGATCGTCCACCGTCCACCAGCGTTGCTGGTCAGGCGCCACCGGCGGATCAATCCGTGACTTGCGACGTCGTTGAACCATTTGTTGCCCTCCGAGCGTAGCCGACCTGCAATCGCCAAAGTCCATCCTATGGACTTGCAAGCATTATCTCGCATCGTCAGTTGCAAGTCAACGTATGATGTTCATTAGCTATGGGACACGCCCCATGAGGGAAGGAAGAGAGATGACCATCTACTACGAACCGGCGGACGTTGCGAAGTTGCTTGGCGTGACGCCGGCCACGGTCTGCAACCTCGCCAATCGTGGACGGTTGCCGCTCGCCGCGCGGAGTGCGAGGGGGACGCGGCTCTTCGATCCCGCCGCGGTACAGACATTCATCCGCGAGCGAGATCGGACTGTCTGAAGATCACGAAGAACGCCGGTCTGATGGAGGCAGGCCGGGCGCGAAGGCGAGACTGAGATGGCTTCAGCACTTCTAGCACGGCCCGCCGACGTGGATATGGCAGCACGGCTCCATCGCGCGATCGACAACGCGCTCGACGCTGAGACCGTCCTGCGCGATGCCCGCCGCGGGCTACTCGCAGCACACGGGGACCTTCGGACGAAGACCGACGCGTTTCGCTCCGCCCATACCACCTATCGACAGGCCATTCTCGTCTTGCACGCGATCATCCGCGAAACGGAGCGCGCCGCGTGACTCCACTTGAGAAATTCCTCGCCGCTCTCCAGACACCTGCTCACCGAAATGGCCATGGTTGGGCAGCTCGCTGTCCAGCTCACGAAGACCAGCACGCCAGCCTGTCGATCACGACGGGCGACGACGACCGAGTGCTACTGCGTTGTCACGCCGGCTGCGAAGCGGCTGCAATCGTCGCAGCGGTCGGGTTGCAAATGCGCGACCTGTTCCCGGCTCGAGAGACTCCGCTGGAGCGCGATCTCACCTACGACTACGTTGACGAACGTGGCGAACGGCTCTTCCAGGTGGTGCGGTTTGCCACGAGAGACGGGAAGAAGGACTTTCGGCAGCGACGGCCCGACGGTTCAGGCGGATGGATTTGGAAGCTCGACGGAGTCCGCCGCGTGCTCTACCACCTGCCGGACCTGACGGGCAAAGAAGCGATCTTCGTCGTTGAGGGCGAGAAGGATGCCGACCGGCTCCGGAGCATCGGCCTTCCGGCCACCACGAACGCCGGCGGGGCGGGGAAGTGGCGCGACGAGTACTCCAAGAGCCTTAAGGCCGCCGGTGTGCAGCGAGTGGCGATCCTGGCTGACCATGACGCGCCGGGCGAGGCGCACGCACGAGCGGTCGGCCAGTCCTGCCATGAGGCCGGCCTGTTCGCCAAGGTGATCTTGTTGCCGGACCTTCCGCCGAAGGGTGACGTGTCCGATTGGCTCGACGCCGGCCGCACAAAGCAGGAACTACTCGACATCGTCCGCCAGGCGCCACCGTTCAATCCGCAGCAGTCGGTTGCCGCGCCCCTGAAGCAGGCCCTTACGAGCCTGGGCGATCTACTGGCTGAGCCTGAGAACGCGGTGGACTGGTTGATTGAGGACCGCTTGCCGGTGGCCGGGATCGCCCTGCTCGCCGGACCGCCCAAAGGCGGGAAGTCGACCATGGCTCGGTACATGACGCTTGCCGTCGCCACGGGCGGCAGATTCGTGGACTGGCGGACCTCGCAGGGCGCCGTGTGGTATCTCGCCCTCGAGGAAAAACGCTCGGAACTCCGTCGCCATTTCCGGCAAATGGGTGCCACCGGCAGCGAGCCAATCCGCCTCTTCGTACAGGAGGCGCCAGAGGACATGATCCCGCAGCTTCACGCGCTCGCACAGGAGGAGCGGCCGGCCCTGATCGTCGTCGACACCCTGCAGCGGTTGTTACGCGTCAAGGACATGTCCGACTACGCGGAGGTAACGGAGCGCTTCAACCCGTTGCTTCGGCTGGCCCGGGAAACTGGTGCCGCGCTTCTGGGGCTTCATCACACGAACAAGTACGCCGAGGGCCTGAAGAGCGTGCTTGGCTCGACGGCCCTGGCGGGCTCGGTCGATCAGGTGTTCCTGCTGACGCGGACGGACAGCCACCGCACGTTTTCGACGATTCAGCGCATCGGCCAAGATCTGGAGCCGATCGTGATCACGATGGACTCCGAAACCGGCCGGCTGGCCTCGAGCGGCAGCAAGCAGGACGCCGACGACGCCGCGGCGGCGGAGCGCATCATCGAAGCACTCGACGACCAGACCGAGGCGGTCACGGAGCGCTGGATTGAGAACCATGTCGAAGGTCGAGGCCAGACGAGGGTGCGAGCGCTCCGATTGCTGCTTCGTCTCGGCCAGGTCCGACGGTGCGGCCGCGGTGGCTCCGGGGACCCGTACCGCTATGCTCTAACCTCGAACCTTGATACGGCCCGTGTCATGTTCCCTGTTCCCGAGGTTCCTACGTACGTACGGGAACAAGAGGAACCTGGTACAGGTACTTCAAACCACCGCGTTTCTTCAGTTCCCAGTATTCCGCCGGTTCCTGACGTTCCCAAGGTTCCGCAGGTTCCGGAGGTTCCCGAGGACGCTGATTCTCTCTGCTTCGAGGAGAACGCCAGAGGTTGAGCATGACATCCGAGATCGCGGCGTTGCTCGTTGCGTCGGCCCTGTTCGCTGTCGGGCCGAGCGTCTTCAGGGCGGTTCGGCAAATGTGGCGACGGGTGAGGTAGGCGATGAAAGGCGACATGCCGCGTCTGCTCACGCTTCAGCAAGCCGAGGCAGATTCGGGCATTTCCATTTGGACCCTGCGCGACCTGATCGCAAAAGGCCACCTGCCAGCCGTCAGGCCGCCAGGATTGCGACGGGTGTGGATTGAACGGCGGGCGTTGGACCAGGCCATTGAGCGCTGGACAGAGCGGGCGGACGGATGACCGGCCAGGACGGGGACAGCGTGGGGACAGCGATGCAAAATGAGGCCGTCATTATTGGCGAAAATGAGCGGGAACCGCATCGGGAGTGCGGTGCGCCTTCGGCGCCGACGACGGGACAGCCGAACCTCACCGAACGGCCCTGCTGCGCGGCCGCGGCTGCGGCAGGTCAGTTCAAGTGCCCGGACTGCAAACGGTATCTGCCTGGCAACCCTGGTCCAGTTCGCACTGGCCTGAAGTGTGCCGGCGATGCGGGCTGGAATGTCGTGCCGGAAGTCTTTGCACACCTGCGGGCCGAACTCGCGGAGTTCCACATAGGCGCCGTGACAGATGAAGGCGGCCCGGATGAGGTCTCAACCCGTAAGCGCGCCCTACTCGAGTATCGCGCTCGACTCCACCGAAGGATCGGCCAGGTTGACGATGCTCTGGAGGCTAAGGGAATGCTCGATCGCCGCGGCCGCCTGCGGACCGCTTGGCTGCAGCGACTTGAAGGGTTGATCAACACGGCGAAGGCGCTGGATTCGCTGTTAGGCCTCGAGCGGCGGCAGAAGAAGGTCGATCCGCTCGACTACATCGGCGGGAGGGACGTATGAGCCGGGCGACTAGCCGTAACGTCCTCAACGTGCTGGGCGACCTGTTCGCCGCGGCCTTCCCGCCGACGTCCTGGCAGGCGTGGCGGACGGCCCTGGCGGCGATCTTCGCGCTCCCCATGTCAGAGGCCGAGGCCGATCTCTATCGTCGCTGTACGGGCCGCCAGGCGCGTCCTGTGGCCCCTGCGCGCGAGGCGTGGATCATCGTCGGCCGGCGCGGTGGCAAGTCGCGGATTGCGGCCCTGCTCGCCGTCTATCTGGCGTGTTTCCGCCGGTACGCCCTGGCCCCGGGCGAGCGCGGCGTGGTCATGGTCATTGCCACCGACCGCCGGCAGGCGCGGGTGGTGTTCCGCTACGTCCTGGCCCTACTGCAAGCCGTCCCGATGCTCGAAGCGCTGATCGAGCGGCAGACGGCCGAGGCGATCCGCCTGACCAACCGGATCAACCTCGAGATCCACACGAGCAGCTTCCGCTCGGTGCGCGGCTACACCGTCGTCGGGGCGGTGTGTGACGAGCTAGCTTTCTGGCCGACCGACGACTCGGCCAACCCGGACGCCGAGGTAATTGCCGCCCTGCGGCCGGCGATGAGCACGGTTCCCGGCGCGCTCCTGGTGGCCATCAGCAGTTCGTATGCCCGGCGTGGCGAACTCTGGCGGGCCTATCAGCGCCACTACGGCAAGGACGGTGATCCCGTGCTCGTCTGGCAGGCGGACACGCGGACGATGAATCCCACGGTGCCGCAGGCCGTCATTGACCAGGCCTACGCCGACGACGAGGCCAGCGCCCGGGCCGAGTATGGCGCGGAGTTCCGGGCCGACCTCGAGGCGTTCGTGTCGCGTGAGGCGATCGACGCCGCGGTGATTCCTGACCGGCTGGAACTCCCGCCGCTCGCCGACGTGGAGTACCGGGCCTTTGTGGACCCGTCCGGCGGGTCGGGCGCCGACAGCATGACCCTCGCGATCGCGCATCGGGACGGCGACCGAATCCTGCTTGACGTGATCCGCGAAAAGCGGCCGCCCTTCTCGCCCGAGGCCGTCGTGGCGGAGTTCGTCGAGACGTTGAAGGCGTACCGCTGCTACAGGGTTATCGGGGATAGATGGGGCGGGGAATTTGTCCGAGAACCCCTGCGGAAGGCTGGCATCACCTACGACCTTTCCGACAAGTCAAAGAGCGACCTGTACCTGTCCTTCCTGCCGTTGCTGAATTCGGCCCGTGTGGAACTGCTCGACGTGCCGCGGTTGCGGGCGCAACTGGCGGGCCTGGAGCGGCGGACGGCGCGCGGTGGCAAGGACACGATCGATCACGGTCCGAACATGCACGATGACCTAATTAACGCGGCAGCCGGGGCGGTGACACTCTTCGACCGGGCCGCGACGGCGTTGCGGCTCCTCAATGTGGACCCGGCTCCGACCGCGGGCGAGTCGGTCCGAGAGTTTCAGGCGCGGATGGAGGCGGAGGACGCGCAGCGGATGCGCGAGTCGGCCGAGGAGATTGCGAGGACCATCGCGGCAAATGGCGCGTGGTTCCCAGGAGATTGAACCCATGAGACAGAACGGACGCGCGGCGAACGCGGCGAGCAGCACGGGCTACGACCTGACCATCGGGGATGCCCGAATCCGGATGAGTCCGGCGGCCTCTCGGCTCTACGACCAGATCATCGGCCACAAAGCGATCACGCTCCCGAGTGATCCGGCTGACCAGTACTTGGCGGCGTTCGCGGCGGCCTCGGTCCTGTTCAGCCAGCAGACGAAGGCCTGGCGGGCGCGATGCGCGGCGCTCGAGCGGGAAAAAGCGGCCCTCGAGCTGAAACTGGACGTGGCGCAGAACTCGCTGCGCGAGGCGGCGCTCGAGACGGTGGTCGAGCGGGACAAGCGCGGCCTGATCACGCGCACCGGAAAGGTCCCGCGAGGCTGACCATGCAGCATCCGTTGATTCTGGCGAGCGCGCAGATCTGGCCCGACTCGCAAGGCTGGGCGGAGCGGGAAGCCGCGGCGATCGAGGCGGGCCTCGCGGCGCTGCCGACCGAGGCGACGGACGAGGCGCGGGCGGTGCTGACGGCCCTGGCCAGGCGGGTCAGCGTGGCCTTTACGACCGTCGCGCAAGGCACGGGCACCGCGGCCCTGAATAGCTGGTACCTCGAGACGACGCACCGGATCTGCAGCCAAGCCGAGGCGCTTTTCCCGAGTGAGAACGTGCTCAACCGACCGAACTGGACGGGCCAGGGATCCGGGCTGGGAAGGTGGCGAGGATGAACGACGACCGGCCGATCTTGACCGACCAGGACATCAGCGAGATCACGACTCGATTCGTGGCAAAGATCGGGCCCGCGCTCGACGCGGTCCTGGTGGCCCAGGCCACCCGCTACCACACCGCTGTACTGGAATTGGCCGTCGAGGCCAGTTCACGGGTTGAGGCGCTGGCGCACCGGCTCGCGACTGTCGAGGCGAGTCTGGCGACGCGAGGCCCACGACGACGGCCGAAGACCCGTCCACCGCGCTCGACGTTCAGGGACGCGATTGTGAAAAAGGGCAAGGTATGAAGAAATCGGCCACGTTCAATACCGTCATTCACAAGGCCGGCACGAGCGATGCGGAGATCACGATCTCGACGCGCAGTCTCGATCGGGACGGCGACGTGCTCGAGCCGAATGGCGCGAACTTCGAGCATTACCTTCTTAATCCCGTCGTTTGCTGGGCGCATCAGATGGACACGCTCCCGATCGGCGTGACCACGTCGCTCACCGCGGACGCGAACGGCATTCGCGCGAAGTGGCGCTGGCTGCAAGGGGATGAATTCGCGGAGCGCGTGAAAAACGCTTTCGACCAGGGCGTCGTCCGCGCGGCCTCGATCGGCTTTACCCCCATCGAGAGCGAACCGCTCCCGGGCGGCGGGTGGCGATTCGTGAAGTACGAAATGCTCGAGTGGTCGCTGGTGTCGCTTCCCGCCAATGCCGAAGCGCTCCGGTGCTTGAAGCGGCTCGGCTTGGACCGTTCGAGCATTGCCCCGCGGATGCGCGCTATGTCGCGCGGCCGGTCCGGGCGGGACGTGGCCGACCTGCTACGGCTGACCGGCGATGCGGAATCCGCGCGGCGCTGGGCGCGCTCGTACTTCGATGGCGCCGTGGACCTCACCGCCGCGATCCTGGCGAAAGCCCTGCAGCCGACGATTGAGAACGAGATCAAGCAGGGCAAGGTGCCCGGCGTCCGAATGGACCCGTTTGACCGTTAACCCGAAACCCGAACAAAGGAGACCCCCATCATGATCGTCGACCCCGCCGTTGACCGCACCTTTGAGGCGTTCCGCCCGAAAGGGCCCATCCGAAAGATCAAGTTCCTGACGGGCTGGCAGGCCCGGCCTGAGGACGGGCACCCGGTGGTCCGCTACAACACGGGCGAGCGCATCGGGCTCCCCGTCGCGCTTGCCGAGCGGCTCGTGGCGACCCACGTCGCGGTCTTCGAGGACTAACACCATGGCTGACAACAAACTCAAACTGGCAGAGAAGGAACTCAACGAGGCCCGCGAGGCGAGCACGGCGCTCGCTAGGAAGCTGGAGGAGCTGCGGACGAAGAAGGCCGAGGCCGAGCGTCGATCCGGCTTTGCGCCAGGTGTCTCGAAGCTCGAGGCCCTGGAGGCGAGGCGGATCCTGCCGGACCTGGAGTACCAGGTGGCCAAGCTCGAGGATCCGGGCAGCGAGTTCGCGCTCGCCCTCCAGCGCACGAAGGCCGCCGAGCGGGAATACCAGAAGCTCAAGACGGCCGAGGTGCTCGCGCGGTTGCGTCCGCTTAGCGTGGAGCAGGACAAGGCCTTGACGCTGGCGGCGCGGGACGAGGTCCAGATGAGCGCCATCCTGAACGAAGCCGCGAGCCTGAGCGGCGTGGACCTGGTGTCTATTCCGCGCTGGCCAGAACTCGTTGGCGACGATTCGCTCCACGCCCTACGCCAGAAGGAGCGCCGACTCCTGGGGTTGTTATGACCAGCGAACCGGATCCGGCCGGCGCGTTGCCGGCCGAGGACAAGGTGATCTACTGCCACGATTGCGGCCGGGAGTTCCTGTTTACCGTCAGTGAGCAGGTGCAATTCGACGTCGCGGGCTGGTGTCGCCCCAAGCGGTGCAAACGCTGCCGGGCCATCCGGCGGAATCAGCCACTCCCGCAGACGCCGGGCTAGTGGCCCGCCCGGCTGAAGTCCGCGCGGGAGGTTCCCGCAATGCTCCGGCCGGGTCTATTCGCTTCGGTCGCACTGATCGGATTCGCCCGCCAGACGGTCTTTGATAGTCGAATAGGCCGAGAACGAAAGGGCCGCCTCACGGCGGCCCCTGAGCGTCGCCGAGAGGCGGCGTTACTGCTGCCGTCGTCTCTGGGAGGCGATCAAACCGACAAGGCCCGTGCCGAGCAGGAAGAGCGAGGCTGGTTCAGGCACCGCGCTGCCAGCCTCCAGAAAGTCGAACCCTTCGTTTTGAACGGCGCCGAAGTCGGTGTCAATCAAGACGGACGCGATGGCGGTCTCCGAGGTGAACCCAATGAACTCTCGCGTGTTCGACGTCATAACGGTGTCCACGAAGTCGATGATGTCGTTCGTGGCGTCCCGAAACGTGAACGTCTGGTGCGCGACGGAGTTCGTCAGCAGGCGAATCCCCATTGCCGTGACGGGCTGGTCGAACTGGAGCAAGTAATCGTCCTCGCCGTTTCCGACAATCGTGTTCGCGATCATCAGAATCCGGGATGGTGTTGCCCGTCGGGACGATGATAGCGCCCGCATCGAAGATGCAGAGGTCAGTTCCCGGAGCAAAGTCCGTCACGACGGCGTGATTGGTCCCGAATGGAAGGTTGAGCAGGAGTCCCTCGCCGGTCTGGCCAATCGGGGCTCCGCACGAACTGTGCGGAAAACCTGTGGCCGAATCGGGAATGGAAACAGGTGTTGTCGTCGTGTTCGCTTCGAATGCCGACTGCGACAGGTAGATGACGACCGGCCCTGCACCTGCGGGCGCTGCCGCAACAAGCAGCACGAGCAGGAAGAGAATTCGAGCGAGGCGCCGAACGCCGAGGCGTGTTCTCATGCTATCTCCTCGTGTTCTAGGCGATTGAAGCGGAAGTGTCTGTTACCTGCAATGACAGCGCCAATCGGTTCCGCGAGATTGTCTGAACGGAACGTTGCGTTCCAGCCAAGAAGTCATCGGAATGGGCGACGTTCTGCGAGAACAGCGATGAAGTCAACCTACGAGACAAAGTGAGTCCAGAAATACTCGCCTATCGTCAGCGGGCATCAGCGATGAGGCATGGCGCTTCTGCGGGAAGGCCGGCCAAGATGCGGCGGTTGATTGGGGGTTGACAATGTATGCCTGTAGTGCTACTGTCGTGGCCGTGCCCAGACGACGAACGAGCTTCTTCCTGGACCCCGAACTCGGCGAAGGATTGAAGGCGCTGAAGGCGCGCGATGGCGTGCCCGAGGCCGAAGCGATTCGGCGCGCGATTGCGGACTACCTCGAGAAGCGCGGTATCTCGTTTGGGCATAAGGCGGAGCGCAAGCAGGCGGCAACCCGCAAGCGCTCCTAAGCCACCCGACAGCGTACACTGCCGGCCAGCCTGACGGGTATTCTACCCGCAGACCCGCCGGCCTCTCCCGAGGAGGCCGCAGATGTCCGCACGACCTTCGGCAAGGGTTCTCCCTCATCGCCCGCGTAAGTCGGATACAGGCGTGCTCCTGACGGCTCGCATCGGCGGATTCGGACGCTGCAACCAAGCGGAACTGATGGCCGCGATCACCCGCGGCGACGCCGACGCGATGGAACTGATCGGGTATCCAAAGGCCCAACAGTTCCGCTATCCGGTTCTCCCGTCAGCCTGGACCGCGCGCGATGTGCGGCGAGTGGCGACAATCATGGGCTCGATGATTCGACCCGTAGGTACCGAGATCTTCGCTCTCACCTGGAATTCCGACGGTCTCGAGTTCCACGTCAGGTCGGCGCCGGCGAATGGCGAAGACGTGTGCCTCCGGACCCCTAGCGTCCCCCTCAGCGCCATGATGGAGCTGACTGCCGGGCAGGTTGACGGTCTTGAAGCGGAGTGGGTGGCCGATGCCGATCAATGCGGGAGGCGAGCATGCTCCTAATTCCCGTCACGCCTGACGTGCTGATCGGGCCGCGCGGGTGGTGGATCGCGCAGGTGATTCGACGGTGGAGGCGACGATGGCTCTGACGATCAACAAGATCCGCTCGGTGCTCTACACGACGGCTCGGGTGCTCGGTGACCTGCAGGCCGTGAAGCACGGGAAGATCGTCCATCGGATGGTACGACGGGCCGCGGGCCGCGTGACCGGACGCGTGCTTGGCCGACTGACGCGGTAGGGAGGCAAGGATGGGCAGCCTGAAACGACGGGGCGACATTTGGTGGATTCGTTACTACCGCCACGGCCGGCGACATGAGGAAAGCACTCGCGACGACACCCACGACGGCTCCAGCAAGCAGCTCGCGCTTAACCTGCTCAAGAGTCGGGAGGGCGACGTCGCGAAGGGCATTCCTATCTCCGCGAAGATCGGTCAACTCCGCTTCGAGGACGCCGCGGCCGACGTCGTGACCGACTATCGGACGAACGGCAAGAAGAGCCTGCCCGACGTCGAGCGGCGCATCACGAAGCACCTGAAACCGTACTTCGGCGGGCGGCGCATGGCGACGATCACGACAGCCGACGTCCGGGCCTTCATCGACCGCCGACAGCAGGCGGGCGCCAGCAATGGCGAGATCAATTGGGAACTCGCGATCCTGAAGCGGGCCTTTACCCTGGCCCTTCAGGGCGGACGATTGCTGCACAAGCCCTACGTGCCGATGCTGAAGGCCGGCGATGCCCGGGCCGGATTCTTCGAGCGCGAAGCCTTCGACACCATGCGCGCACACCTGCCGGCGCCGCTCCAGGCCGTTGCGACGTTCGCCTACTGCACAGGCTGGCGGGTACCGAGCGAGGTGCTCACGCTGGAGTGGCGGCAGGTGGATCGCAAGGCCGGAACGGTCCGGCTCGACGCTGGAAAGACGAAGAACGGGGAACCGCGCGTATTCCCGTACCGCGGGCTGCCGGAACTCGAGGCGGTGATTGACGGCCAGTGGCAGGTGCGCCAGAGCCTGGCGACGGAGGGCACGATCGTGGCCCGCGTGTTCCACCGCAAAGGCCGGCCGATCAAGAGTTGGCGGAAGGCGTTTGCGGCGGCCTGTGCCGCGGCGGGGTGCCCCGGCCGGATTCCGCATGACTTCCGACGGACGGCGGTTCGCAACCTCATCCTTGCTGGCGTGCCGGAGAAGACGGCCATGATGCTGACCGGCCATCTGACCCGGGCGGTCTTCGACCGCTACTGCATCGTCAACGAGGCGAACCTGCGGGACGCCGTGTCCAAGCTGGCCTCGGCGGGGACAATGGGGACAATTTCGGGGACAATCGCCCGTTCTGGCCAGAAAAGCCAGGATCGCGTCGCGGCTGTAAGTGGAGGACTGGTTGGAGCTTAGAACTGGTGGCCAGGCGCAGAGTTGAACTGCGGACACCCGCATTTTCAGTGCGGTGCTCTACCAGCTGAGCTACCTGGCCACCGAGACCCGCGATTTTACTGCGAAACGCGTCTGGCTGTCGAGGATTCGGCCGCACCGCGCACCGGCGCAGTCGGCGGCCCGACAGGGCAGCCGTCCTCTCACACGGTGCCCATCTCGCCTTGCAGCGGCACTCGGCTCCGCACCAGGCGGTGCACCAGTCCCACCAGGGTGACGACCCATGCGAGAAGGGCCACGTACACGAACACGCGGGGAATGGCTAAGAGCCAGGGTGTTCCGAGCATGCCAGCGAGCCGGTGCGTCGCCGCGGTGCACATCCCGAGAGGGAACACGGCGCTCCAATAGAGCGGGTCGCAGGGGGGGCATCCGTCTCCACAGGTGGCCCTGGCCCCCAGGACGACCAGCGATGGGATCCACTAGGTCCCGCGGTGGCCCAGAAGAGCACCGTGAGCCCCTTGATGAAGGGCTGCAGGTCGGACACCACGGGAGAGAGCGGGGCGCCCGCCGAAGTGTCGTCCCTGCCAGCGTGGAGATGGCGACGGCCCCCATGTTGATCCAGTCCGGCGGCCCGAGGTCCGACGAGCTCAGCGCGAAGAACGTGTGGCGGTAGCGACGCGCAGACCGCAGACACTGTGAAACTCGACTGTGGCGGGCAGCCCGCCCGCAGTCCGCGGCAGGTCGGCGGGGCGACGAGCATCAACCTGCTCGGTGTCGCGTCTCCACGGGCTTCCGCGTCACACTTCCGTCGACGAGTCGCCAGATGCGGCGTGGGTTGGCGTTCTGCAACTCGAGGGGAAGGAGGGCGTCCGGGCAGTCCTGGAAGCAGATCGGGCGTGCGAATCGGTGGATGGCCGCCGTGCCGACCGACGTCGAACGGACGTCGGTCGTCGCCGGGTAGGGCCCGCCATGGTGCGTCGACGGGCACACCTCAAGACCGGTGGGGAAGCCGTTGAACACGAGGCGGCCCACGCGACGCTGCAGCGCGCCGAGCAACCCAGGCCGGGCGTCGAGCTCGTGCTGCTCGCCATGGATCGTGGCCGTGAGCTGTCCCGGGAGGGCGTGGGCGAGGGCTACGAGTTCTCGGTCGTCGTCGGCCACGACGATCAGGCAGGCGGGTCCGAACATCTCCTCGAGCAGCTCCGGATTGGAGAGGAGCCGCCGGGCCGTCGTCCGCAGCACCACGGGCGCCGCCTGTTGGCCCTCGGCGGGCGGGACGGCCGCCTGGACGACCACCTCGACCTCTGGCCGCGCAGAGACCCGAGCCACCGAGGCGCGGAAGGCCGAGCAGAGTGTACGCGAGAGCATCGTCGCCGGCCCGGCCTGGCGCAGCGAGTCCGCGAGTCGGGCGAGGAACCGATCGAGTGCCGCGGACCGCCGCGCGACGACCACGCCTGGTTTCGTGCAGAGCTGACCCACTCCTTGGGTCATCGACGCCGCGAGCCCCTCGGCGAGAGGCTCGGCCCGGCGGTCGAGCGCCGACGGCAGGAGCCAGACGGGGTTGACCGAACCCATCTCGGCAAAAACCGGGATTGGCC
The DNA here is from genome assembly GCA_963701315.1 of uncultured Acidobacteriota bacterium. Lineage (GTDB taxonomy): Bacteria > Acidobacteriota > Vicinamibacteria > Vicinamibacterales > Fen-181 > FEN-299. The sequence goes on from OY969603.1 coordinate 1,628,028, forward strand.
GGGGTCGCTGGGCGGCCGCGTCCCAGAGTGCTCGACCTGCGCGGCGCGACCCGGTGAAGGCGACCGCGCCCGCGAGCGGGTGTCGGACCAAACCCAGCCCCACTTCGTGGTCCTCGCCCTCCACCGTCGCAAACACGTCAGGCGGAAGCCCCAGCGTCCCGATGGCCCGGCGCACGGCGTCGCTGGCCAGCGCGGCCGTGCGCGGGTGCGCCGGGTGCGGCTTGAAGACGACCGGACACCCGGCGGCCAGGGCCGAGGCCGTGTCGCCGCCGGCGACGCAGAAGGCGAGCGGGAAGTTGCTGGCGCCGAACACGACGACGGGACCGATGGGCACGAGCATGCGACGCAGATCCGGCTTCGGAACCGGCGCCCGATCGCGCACCGGCGTGTCGATGCGTGCGTCGACCCAGGACCCCTCGTCGACGAGTGCGGCGAACATCTCCAGCTGGCCCGTGGTGCGCGTCCGCTCCCCGACGAGGCGGGCGCGCGCCAGCGCGGTCTCCGCGGCAGCCTCGTCCAGGAGGCGGTCGCCCAGACCGTCGAGTTGTCGCGCGATCTCGCGGAGGAAGGCGGCCCGCGTGGCCGCCGGGACCGAGCAATAAGGCGCGAGGGCGCGGTCTGCTCCCCGCAGGGCGCGGTCAATGTCTTCGGGCGTGGCGTCTCTCATCGCGACCTCGCGCCACGGACCCTCGTGCCCCTACTCGGTGCGCCCACTCGTGGCCAGGAGCGCGTCGAGCAGCGAATCGACCCGCGTCTCCACCAGCACGTGCGGCGAACTCGCGGGAAGGAAGCCTTCCAACCGGGCGCGAGTCAGGAGCGCGAGGAGACCGTCGAAGAAGCCCTCGACGTTGAGGACCGCACAGGCCTTGCGGTGCAGACCGAGCTGGGCCCAGGTCAGAACCTCGCAGAGTTCATCGAGGGTCCCGAGGCCGCCCGGCAGCGCGACAAACGCGTCGGCCAGTTCGGCCATCAGCGCCTTCCGCTCGTGCATGCCCGGGACCACGCGCAGTTGGGTCAACCCCGTGTGGGCGATCTCGCGGGCCGTGAGCAGGCGCGGGATCACGCCGATGACTTCGCCCCCAGCCGCCAGGGCCTCGTCGGCGAGCACCCGCATCAGCCCGACGTTGCTCCCGCCATAGACCAGTCCCAGACCACGGACGGCCAGCCCGCGGCCGAGGGCAGCGGCGGCGGCCCGATAGGCCGGGCGCCCGGGGTCGCTCGACCCGCAGAACACGCAGATACGCCTCAGTGCCATCGGTCTCCATCGAGCGGACTCGGCGTGCTCGTGGGCGGAACTCTCCAGGCCGTCCGGCCATGGACAAACCACGCAATGGCCCACCCCAGCGCGGCCCCGGCCAGGACGTCGGACAGGTAGTGGAGTCCCAGATACGTCCGAGACAGCCCGATCAACACCGCCAACACCCAGGCGGCCACGCGAAGCGCGGGCCATGTTGCGCTGAGCATCACCGCACCGGCGACGGCCGTCGCCGCGTGCGCCGAGGGAAACGACGAGGTGGGCTCCGGGGCGACCAGGTGTGCGACCACGCTGGAAGGAGGGCGCGGACGGTGGACGAGTGGCTTGACGACGGCGTCGGTGATCAGCCAGGCCAGCAGCACGGCGAGGGCCGCCTGCCACGCCGCCATCGCGTGTCGGCGCCACAACGCGCCGCCGATGGCCGCCAGAAGCAGCCAGACGGCTCCGCCCGCGCCGGCCCACGAGAGCGCCGCCATGACCACGTCGAGCGGCGCCGCGCGGTGCGTCGCCATCCACGCCAAGATTGCGGTGTCCATCGCCACAGGGCACCCTTGCCTTGCGCCGGAATCGGGTGAGGCCCCCGCCCTTCCGGACCGGTCCTAGGATGCCTCGGCACCCTCCTGGCGCACCAGCCCCAGTTCCTTGCGGAGCCTTTCCTCGATCGTCTGCGCGATTCTCGGGGTTGTCCCGCAGGAACTGCTTGGCGTTCTCGCGACCCTGGCCCAGACGTTCGCCGGCGTGCGCGAACCACGTGCCACTCTTGTCGACGATTTTGCGCTCCACGGCCAGGTCGAGCAGGTCGCCCTCGCGCGAGATGCCCTCTCCGTAAAGGATGTCGAACTCCGCCTCGCGGAACGGCGGCGCCACCTTGTTCTTGACGATCTTGACGCGCGTGCGGCCGCCGATGACGCTCTCGCCATCCTTGATGCTGGCGATTCGCCGGATATCGATGCGGACTGACGCGTAGAACTTCAGGGCCCGCCCGCCGGTCGTCGTCTCGGGGTTGCCGAACATCACGCCGATCTTCTCGCGCAGCTGGTTGATGAACACGAGGGACGTGCGTGACTTGGACACCACGCCCGTGAGCTTGCGCAGCGCCTGGGACATCAGCCGGGCCTGGAGCCCCATCTGGGCTTCGCCCATCTCCCCTTCGATCTCGGCCCGCGGGACGAGGGCGGCGACCGAGTCGACCACGACGACATCGACGCCGCCCGACCGCACGAGCACCTCGACGATCTCCAGCGCCTGCTCGCCGTTGTCGGGCTGCGACACGAGGAGGTTCTCGAGGTCGACGCCCAGACGCTTGGCGTAGGTGGCATCCAGGGCGTGCTCGGCGTCGACGAACGCCGCCATGCCGCCCAGCTTCTGGGCCTGCGCGATGACCTGCAGCGCTAGCGTGGTCTTCCCCGAGGACTCCGGTCCGAAGATCTCCACGACGCGGCCCCGCGGCACGCCGCCCACGCCGAGCGCGAAGTCCAGGCTGATCGAGCCGGTCGGGATGACGTCGACCGGCGCGATCGCTCCCTTCGTCCCGAGCCGCATGATCGAGCCCTTGCCAAACTGCTTCTCGATTTGGCTGACGGCGACGTCCAGGGCCTTGCTGCGTTCGTTCCGTTCATCAGCGGCCATCGGCGCTCCTCCCCAGAGCTACCCTCGAAAGCCCGCGGCACGCCCGCGGGTGCAAGTTCCGCATTCTAGAGGTGTGCCACCCGGAAAGTCAAGCGAAAGAACAGACAATAAGTAGTATAACATATTCAGACACAATCAGTTAGAGACGCCAGACCTTTCGCCGTACGGCGTGCGTCGCCTGTCGCGTGGCAGAGGTTGCCGCGCTCATCCGGCATCGGCGGCCGAGTTTCCGCGCCTAGGGCTCCGCGGTCGTGCCTGACGGACGGCGCAGCCACCAGATGGCGGCGGAGATCGGCAAGAGGATCACGATTTCCCGGGCAATGGACCAGAAGTCCTCGCGCCACGTCACAGCGAGCCAGATTCGGCGCGAGATGCCGCCGAAGATGTGGAGGTCCGACAGATAGTAGCCGTGGCTGAACGGCCAGAGCGCCATGATGCCGATGGGCGGCGTCGTGTCGGTGGCCAGGTAGTCCAGCAGCACGTGCGAGGCGTAGGCAGCCCCCAGCGCGACCGACAGCAAGACGGCGCGGCCACCGCCGCCCCGCGGCACGAGCAGCACGAGTGCCCCCGCCATGACCAGGGCTGCGGCGCCCAGGCTATGGGTGTACTGGCTGTGAAGCCCGACCAGCAGGTCGAGGTCGGCTGCCATGCCGGCGGCCGCAAAGAGGAGGGCCCAGCGCCACCGTTTGACGAGGCCGACGGCCCGGCGGAGGGACCAGCCGCCGGCATCCGGATCTCCGGTCGGACTGCTCCCCGAGAGAGCGACTTCGGGCCGGATCAGGCACCCCGTCGCGAAACCCGCCATGGCGTGCCCGAGTGGGCTGGGCACCCTAGCCGTCCTTTCCCATGATCCTGATCCGTTTCACGATGCCCCGACCGAGCAGATCGTCCAGCCGTTGGGCGACATGGGCCCGGGAGCGGGTGAGCTCACGCCGCCACGTCGGATCGCGGGCGACCACCACGACGGTCCCGTCGTCACGCCACGTCGCGCGGGCGGCACGGTCGATCAGCGGACCGACGGCCAGCCGCCAGGCGCACGCAAACTTCTCGGCCGACATCTCGCCCTTCCTGAGCAGGTCCCGGACGAACGGCGTGGCGAGGTCGGCGAGTGGCTCCACGGCGGCCGCTATTGTCTCACCTTTCGCCCGCGGCGAACCGACCAGGGTGGGAACCAAACGGGTCGCCGCTCCGTCTCTCTCCTTGACAGTCTAGGAGAGGGCGGTGGGCGGTGCGGTGGCCGCCCACCCTGATGCGCAGGAGGTGGTGTCCGATGGGGAAGTGTGCGGAGTTGCTGCCGGGCACGCTCGACATGCTCATCCTCAAGGCCGTGTCCCTCGGTCCCCTGCACGGCTACGGCATCCTGCTCCGCATCCAGCAGGTGTCACAGGACCTGCTGCAGATCGAGCAGGGGTCGCTCTACCCCGCGCTCTACCGCCTCGAGCACCACGGTGAGATCGAAGCCGAGTGGGGAGCGTCGGAGAACAACCGCCGTGCGAAGTACTACCGCTTGACGTCCGCGGGGCGAACGCGTCTGCGCCGCGAAACGGAGCAGTGGAAACGGCTGACCGACGCTGTTGCGTTCGTCCTCAACGCCGTTCCCGAGGAGGCCTGATGTTGGCGCGGTTGCGGTCGTTGGTGCGGTCGGCGGCTGGTCGCGGTCGTTTCGAGACGCGGCTTGCCGAGGAGTTGCGCTTCCACCTCGAAGCGCGGATCGACCACCTGGTCTCGGAAGGCTGTCCTCCCGAAGAAGCTCGACGCCGCGCGCGCCTGGAATTTGGCGCGCCCGAGCGGGTCCGGGAACAGTGCCGCGAAGCCGTGGGACTCCGCTGGTTGGATGCCGCGGCACGCAACGCGCGATTCGCCCTGCGACTGCTCCGTCGTGACCCGGTCTTCACGTGCGCCGTCCTGCTGACGATCGGCCTGTGCATCGGCGCGAATACTGCTGTGCTGAGCCTGGTGGACGCCGTGCTGTTCCGGCCCCTCCCGTATCCGGATCCGTCCCGGTTGATGCAGGTCGCGGTGGCGTTCGAGCGCGGCGGCGCGCGCGGTGACCAATCCGAGCAGACGGGCCGCGTCTGGGAGGCGGTCCGGGACCATGCACCGGCCCTGCAGCCCGCCGTCTATTCGGACTGGGTCACCGAGGTGAACCTGGCCACGTCGGGGCAGGTGGACCGCGTCCGCCAGCAGCGCGTCTCGGCGGGGTTCTTCGCCGTCCTGGGCGTGCCGCCCCTGGTTGGGCGCGAGTTCACCGCCGACGAGGACCGGGCCGGCGGTCCGCCCGTGGTCGTGCTGTCGCAGCGGCTGTGGCAGCGTCTCTTCGGGGGTGGCGCCTCGGCCGTCGGCAGTCGGGTGTTCCTCCGCGGCGAGCCGCACACGGTGGTCGGGGTGATGCCGGACCGTTTCCAGTCGAGCGGCCGCGCTGACGTGTGGACCCCGCTTCGCCCGACGACGACCGGAGAGGGGGGCGGGTCGAACTACCAGGTCATCGCACGGTTGAAGCCGGGACAATCGGCGCCGGCGGCGGATGCGCAGCTGGGCGCGATCAGCCGTGAGGTGCTGCGCGAGGTCGACCTGCCCGCCGACGCGCGCGCGTGGCTGCACGTCGTCCCCATGCAGCAGGGATGGGCCGAGGACGCCCGCACGCCGCTGCTCCTCCTATGGGCCGCCGTGGGCCTGGTGCTGATTATCGGGTGCAGCAACGTGGCCAGCCTGCTGCTGGCTCGCGGCGTCCGCCGCACGCGGGAACTGGCGACGCGGATGGCCCTGGGCGGGGGGCGCGGCGCGGTGGTGGCCCAGCTGCTGACCGAAGGCCTCCTGCTCGCCGTTCTGGGCGGCGCGGTCGGGGTGGCGATCGGCTGGGGTCTGCTCGCGACGCTCGGTCCGGCCGTTGCGGAACGGCTCGGCATCTGGCAGCGCATCGCCGTGGATCTGCGCGTTCTGGGCGCGAGCGCCGCACTCGCGGTGGCGACGAGCCTGGTCTTCGGCCTCTTCCCGGCGCTGCGGTCGGCGCGCGTCGATGTCTGCGCGGCGCTGGTCGAGGGCGGGGGCCGCAGCGTCGCCGGGACCCGTCATCCGTGGCCCCGCCGTCTGCTCGTCGTCGTCGAGGTCGCGCTCGGCTTGGCCTTGGCCGTAGCAGCCGGGCTGCTCGTGCGCACGTTCGTGGAGCTGAACGACCAGACGTCCGGCTTTGACCCGCGCGGCGTGCTGGCGGCAGAAGTGTCTCTCGCGGACGCTCGGTACCGGACGCGCGCGGAGGTCACGCGCCTCTTTCGGGACAGCCTGGACCGGATCGGCCGGCTTCCGGGAGTCGGCAGCGCCGGCGTCATTCTGACACTGCCCTACGAACGGGCGCTCAACCTCGGCTTTCGGATGAGCGGCGGCCGCTCGGACGGGGAAGTGACCAACGTGTGTTACGTCACCCCGGGCGTCTTCGGCGCGCTCCGGATGGCGCTCCTCCGCGGCCGGTGGCTCGCGGAGGCCGACGGTGCCCAGGCGGCGCCAGTCGTGCTCGTGAGCGAGAGCTTCGCCCGGCGCTACTTCCCGCGCGCGGAGGCGGTGGGAGCACACATCCAAATGGCCGATGCGGCCCGCGGAGATCGTCGGGTTGGTGCGCGACGTGCCCCACCAGGGCGGCTGGGGGGACTTCGGCCCACTCGCCCCGATGCCGACCGTCTACGTCCCGGTCGCCCAGCTGCCCGATGCGCTGTTCCCACTGGTGCACACGTGGTTCTCGCCGCGGTGGGTGGTTCGGACCAATCACCCCTCGTCCGGGCTCATCAGTGGAATGCAGGAGGCACTCTCGAGTACCGACCCACTGCTCGCGATGAGTGGGTTCCGGAACGTCGACGAGGTCCGCGCGACGTCCCTGGCCGGGCAACGGCTGAGGGCCCAGCTGCTGAGCGGCCTGGCTGGGCTGGCGATGGTCCTCAGCTTCGTGGGCATCTTCGGCCTGATCAGCCAGAGCGTCGCCGAGCGACGTCACGAGCTGGGAATCCGGCTCGCGCTCGGGGCGCACGCCGGCCGGGTAGTTGGTGCAGTGGCCATGCAGGGACTCGCTCTGGCGGCTCTGGGCGTCGTTGTCGGCGGTGTGGTGGCCGCGGCCTCCCGGCCGTTGCTGCGCGGGCTGGTGTGGGGCGTGCCGCTGCTCGACCCGGGAACCTTCGCGGTGGCCGCTGCGGGGCTGCTCGTGACGGCCGCGGCGGCCAGCCTGATACCGGCCCTTCGCGCGGCACGGCTCGACCCTGCACGCACGCTTCGGGCTGACTGATCGTCGGCCGTTCGGCGATGAGGGCCGACCCGGGCGGCGCGACCCGGTTTGCTGCTCCTGCCGAGGCGGGCACGCGAGGGGCGGCCCCGGCGACGGGCGGTGTAAGATCGCGGAGTGCTGATTCTCGCCTCGTCATCGCCGCGGCGCGCCGACCTGCTCACCGCGGCTGGCTACGTGTTTACCGTTCGTCCGGTCGACGTGGACGAACGGCCCCTGCAGGACGAGCAGCCCGCCGACTACGTCCTGCGGCTCGCTCGGGCCAAGGCCGAAGCGGCTGCGCCTGCCGCCGACGAAGTGGTGTTGGCGGCCGACACGGCCGTCGCGATCGGGGGCGCGATCCTCGGCAAGCCAGCCGACCAACAGGACGCGGTCCGCATGCTGAACCTGCTTTCCGGGCAGCGCCACGACGTGCTGACCGGGGTTGCCGTTCGCTCGGGGCGCCGCGAGCGCTGGGCTGTCGAGCGCAGCAGCGTCGAGTTTCTGCCCCTCACGCCGGATGAGATCTTCTGGTACGTGGCCTCGGGCGAACCGCGCGACAAGGCCGGGGCGTACGCCGTGCAGGGTCTGGCCTCGCGGTTCGTGGCACGAGTCGAGGGGTCCTATTCGAATGTGGTTGGGCTTCCCGTGAGTCTGGCGCGCCGGCTGCTGGCGGAGGTGGCCCTCGCCCCCTGACGGAGAACCGGCAGGCCATTTGACCCGTCCAGGGGTCCGAGATATCCTGAAGCGGGGAAAATCCCGCGAAAGGGGCTATGTCGACCAAGGCCATCAAGATCGGACTGACCGTGCTCGTGCTCGGGTTGGCGCTCACGGGGCTGCTGCGGGCGACCTTGCGGGAGGGGACGGAGTACCTACAAGCACGTGGACGAAGTCCTGGCAAGGCCCGCGGACTGGCAGGGCAAGAACCTGCAACTGCACGGGTACGTCGTCAGAGATTCGATCTTCCGCAAGCGGGATTCGCTTGAGTATCGATTCAAGGTGACCTCGAAGGTCGGCGACGCCAATCGCGTCGTGTCGGCGCAGTACACCGGCATCGTTCCTGACACCTTCTCGGACGACGCCGAGGTGGTGCTGAAGGGCCGGCTCGAGCCAGACGGCTTCCACGTGTCGCCCAACGGCGTGATGGCCAAGTGCCCCTCGAAATACGAGGCGAGGAAGAGGGCCGCCACGCCCGGCGTCTAGCGGGCCCCCCCGCTCGACGGCGCGTTGGCGCGGGCCGGGGGTGGGCTCGCGCTGCGGCAAGCGCGTTCGTGCGGGTCCGTGTGCGGCGCGTTCGCGGTCGACGCGTCGAATGCAATCCAGAATCCGTTCCCTGCCGCCATCGCCGTTCCGGCCGCCACGTTCGCCGAAACGCCGGGGGTGTGCACGGGTTGCGAGTTGACCATGGCTTCCCTCGGTACCTTCACGCTCCTCGCCGCCTTCGTCGTCTCCGCCTATGCCGCCGCGGCCGCGATCGCCGGCGCGCGGCGGGCCTCGCGCAATCTCGTGGAGAGCGCCGTCGGCGCCTTCTACCTCGTCGCGGGCCTGCTGACGGTCGGCACCGCGGTGATCGTCCACGCCTTCGTGACCGACGACTACTCGGTCAAGTACGTCGAGCACTACTCGGACAGCGTCCAGCCCTTTGTCTACAAACTGACGTCCTACTGGGGCGGCCTGGACGGCTCGATCATGTTCTGGGTGTTCCTGCTCTCGATCTTCGGGTCGATTGCGGTCTACATCAACCGGGAGCGCCACCGCGACCTGATGCCGTGGGTCGTGGCGATCGTCTCGCTGGTGCAGATGTTCTTCCTCTTCCTGATGATCGACCACAAGAACCCCTTCGAGACCTACCTGGTGTCGGTGCCAGCGGAAGGCCGAGGGCTCAACCCGCTGCTGCAGAACGCCTACATGGCCATTCACCCGCCGTCGCTCTACGTGGGCTTCGTCGGGATGACCATTCCCTACGCGTTCGGCATGGCGGCGCTCATCACAGGCCAGCTCGACGATGCCTGGCTTCGCGCCGTCCGGCGGTGGACGATGGTGTCGTGGCTCTTTTTGTCGTTCGGCCTCACGCTCGGCATGATCTGGGCGTACGAAGTGCTGGGCTGGGGCGGCTACTGGGGCTGGGACCCGGTCGAGAACGCCGGGCTGCTCCCTTGGCTGACCGCGACGGCATTCCTCCACTCCGTGATGGTCCAGGAACGGCGCGGCATGCTCCGCGTGTGGAATGTCACGCTCGTCATCGTGACCTTCTTCCTGACGATCTTCGGGACGTTCATGACCCGGTCGGGCGTCGTGCAATCGGTGCATGCCTTCGGCGAGGATCGCCAGCTGGCTTGGATGTTCACGCTCTTCATGCTGGCGGTCCTGACGGTCAGCTTCGCGTTCGTGATCTACCGCCTGCCGCTGTTGCGCGCCCGCCACGAGCTGGACTCCTGGATCTCGCGGGAAGCGGCGTTTCTGGCCAACAACTGGGTGCTGCTCTTCGCGGCGCTCTTCGTGCTGTTCGCCACGATGTTCCCAACCCTCAGCGAGGCGCTGACGGGCGAGCGGTTGACGGTGGGCCCGCCCTTCTTCAACAAGTGGATGCTGCCGATCGGGCTGGTGCTGCTCTTCCTGACCGGCGTCGGGCCGCTGCTGGCGTGGCGGAAGTCGACCCTGGTCAACTTGCGGGACCAGTTCCTCTGGGCGACGGGGGGCGGCGCGGCGACCATCATCGGCCTCGCAGTCGCGGGGATTCCGGTCTGGGCGCCCGGCGTGTGCTTTGGGCTGTGCGCGTTTGTCGCGATCACCATCGTGCAGGAGTTCGTCCGCGGAGCGGCCGTCCGGCGTCGGGCGACCGGAACCGACTACCTGACGGCCATGGTCGGCCTGGTGGCCCGGTCGAAGCGCCGGTACGGCGGGTACGTGGTGCACCTGGGCATCCTGCTGATGTTCCTCGGTTTCACCGGCCAGGCCTTCAAGATCGACGAGCAGGTGATCCTCAAACCCGGGCAGCGCGCCCAGGTGGGCCACTACGTCCTGCGCAACGACGGCGTGCGCGTCACCGACGACGGCCAGAAGCAGATGGTCACCGGGCACCTGACCGTCTTTCGGGACGGTCGGGAAATCGACCAGGCCTATCCTGGCCGGTGGCTCTACCGGCATCACGAGCAGGAGCCGGTCAGCCAGGTGGCCATCCGCCGCAGCGCGGCTGAAGACCTGTACATCGTGATGCCCGGCTTCGAGCTCGGCGATCAGTCGGTCACCTTGCAAGTCGTCGTCAACCCGCTCGTAGACTGGATCTGGGCGGGCTTCGGGGTGCTGGCGCTCGGGACGATGCTGGCGTTGCTGCCCGAACAGGTGATCGCCTTTGCTGCCGCGAAGGCGGCGGCATCGGCGTCGGCGGCCCTGGTGCTGCTCGCGATTGTCCTGCTCGGCGGAACGGTGTCCGCCCAGCACCAGGAGATCCCCAACTTCAAGCCCGTGGTCCCGAAGTCGGCCCTCGAGCGGGACCTGCAGCGCTCGATCATCTGCATGTGCGGCACGTGCGGGCGGCAGCTGGTAGGGGAGTGCACGTGCCAGTACGCCGCCGACCAGCGGGCCGAGATTGCCAGCCTGGTGAAGATGGGGCTGACGCGCGACCAGGTGTTGCAGGTACTACATCAAGAAATACGGCAGCGAGGAGCCCTTGGCGATGCCCCTCGACCGCGGGTTCAACCGCCTGGCCTGGCTGCTGCCGTACGCGCTGGGCGGCGGGGGCCTCGTCCTCGTGAGCCTGGCGGCCATCAGATGGTCGCGGCGCCCGGCGCCGGCGGCCGCGCCGGCCAATCGTCCGACCTCGACCGCCGATGACCCGGAACTGGAGGCACGGCTCGACGATGAGCTCCGAGACCTCGACTAAGACAGGGCGCGCGAGCGCGCCGTCTCCGAGCGGTGCGGCGACGGGCTTCGAGGCCTGGCACCTGTTTGTCATCCTCACGCTGCTCCTGGCGTCGGCTGGCGCGGTGGCGGCGCGGGGCAGCCGCTCCGAGAATGTCGTGTTCGTCTGCCTGACCATCCTGGCGGGGGGCGGGGCCGCCTACGGCGTCTTCCGCACCCTGTGGCCCCTGGTGCGACCCGACTTGGTGGATTCGCCGGAGATGCTCGGCGGGCGCACGCGGGTGGCGCTCGAGCGGGAGAAGGCGCTCGTCCTGCGGGCGATCAAGGACCTGGAGTTCGATCGCGCCATGGGGAAAGTGTCCCAGGCGGACTGGCAGGAGATGACGACACGCCTGCGGGTGCGGGCCATGCGCCTGATTCGCCAGCTGGACCGCGGCAGCGCCGTCTACCGCGAGTTGATCGAGCGAGAAGCGTCCGCCCGGCTCTCGGCGGCGGCCCGCACGCCGCGCGCGGGGGCGGGCGGGTCCATCTCGACCTCCCTTCTCCTCGCGGCGCTGGTCGCGGGCAGTCTGCTGGTGCCCTCGCCGTCCCTGGCGCAAATGGAGGGGATGGGGGGGGGCGGCTCGGGCATGCCCGACGCCCGGGCGATGTCGGGCATTCCACGCCCGTCCGAATCCGCGCCCCCAGGGTCGGTCTCGGTGCGCCTGGTGCGCGGCCAGCTGTCGAACATCATCGTGTCGCACGCGGTGGAGTTCACCATCGGCGGCAGGAAGCAGACCGTCCTGACCGACGACACGGGTCATGCCGTGTGCACCGGCGTTCCGCCTGGAGCCGTCGTGCAGGCGGCGGCGACCGTCGACGGCGAGCGCCTCGAGTCGCAGGCCTTCCAGATGGCACCTCGGGGCGGCATGGTGCTGATGCTGGTGGCGAGCGAGAAGGGGGGCGCCGGATCGGCCGCGACGGCCACGGTCGGCCCCATCAGCCTCGGCGCCCAGACGCGAATTCTGACGCAGTTCGAGGACGAGACGCTGCAGGTCTACTACGCGCTGGACGTCGTCAACGGCGGTGCGACGCCCGTCCGGACGGCGACGCCGGTCGTGATCGACTTGCCGGGTGAGGCCCAGAACCCCGCCGTTCTGGAGGCGTCATCCGCCTACGCGGTCGCCAAGGGGCCGCACGTGACGCTCACCGGGCCGTTTCCGCCAGGGTCGACCAGCGTGCAGATTGCGTTTTCCCTTCCGCCCTCGGCGGAGGTGGCCGTTCGCCAGGCGTTTCCCGTGCCGGCCGCGCAGGTGACCGTCGCGGCCGAGAAGGTGGGCGCGATGGCGCTGCACTCCTCGCAGCTGCGGGTGTTCGAGTCCACCGAGGACGGGCGGCTCCTGCTGGTCGGATCGGCGTCCGGCCTGAAAGCGGGCCAGCCCTTGGCGTTCGATCTCGCCGGCCTGCCGCATCACCCGGCGTGGCCGCGACACGTGGCCCTGGGGCTGGCGGCGCTGTGCGTCGTCGGTGGGGTCTGGGGTGCGGCCCGCACGCGGGGCCGGCCGGCGGTGACCGCGGCCCGCCGGCAGCTGGAGGCTCGGCGCGAACGGGTGTTCTCGGACCTGCTGGGCCTCGACCGCGCGACGGGGGCGTCGGACGGGCGGCGGGACGAGCGGCGAGGGCAGCTGGTCCGCGAGTTGGAGAGTATCTACGGGGAGCTCGACACCGAGGGGCCGGGCGTCCGCGGCGACCAGGAATCCGCGACGTGATCTTCGATTTCGACGAAGTGGTGGCCACCGACGTCTCGCGCCACTACGGCCGTCGACGCGCGCTCACGCGCGTCTCGCTCGCGTGCCGGTCCGGCGAGGTGCTGGGCCTGCTCGGCCCGAATGGCGCCGGCAAGTCGACGCTGTTGTCCATTCTCGCAACCCTCCTGACGCCGTCGGCGGGGGGGGTGCGCTACGGGCAGCAGACGGCGCGGCAGGCCGGGCCCTCGCTCCGCGCGCGGCTCGGCTTCCTCTCGCACGACCTCCACCTGTACCCCGAGTTGACGGCTCGCGAGAACCTGGAGTTCTTCGGGCGTTTGTACGGCCTGGACGCCATGCGCGACCGGGTGGCGGCGGCACTCGCGCGGGCGGGACTCGCAGGCCGGTCGGACGACGCGGTGGCGGGGTTCTCCCGCGGCATGCGTCAGCGGCTCGCCCTCGAACGGGCGCTCCTGCACGAACCGCGGCTGGTCCTGCTCGACGAGCCATTCACCGGGCTCGATGACGGGTCGGTTGGCGCGCTGGTGGCGCGACTGAAAGACCAGCGCGTTTCGGGCCGCATCGTGGTCGTGGTCACCCATGATCTGGACGTCGCCGAGGCGCTCCTCGATCGCGTAGCCGTGTTGAAGGAGGGCCGATTGGTCGCGCTCGACGAAGCCACCGGGCGGATCCGCGAGCACTACCGGTCGCACGTTGCCGTCGGCTGAGAGGGCCACCATGTTCGCACGCGTTGCCTGGCTCATCATGCGGAAGGACCTCACGGTGGAGATCCGGAGCCGGGAGATCGTCTACACGACGGCGTTCTTCGCGGTGGCGTGCGTCCTCGTGTTCGCCTTCGCCCTCGTCCGGGAGGGCCGGCCGCTGGAGGACGCGGCCGCCGGGATTCTGTGGATCGCCATCGCCTTCGCGGGGACGCTCGCGCTGGGCCGGACCTTCGAGCGTGAGCGACAGGCGGAGACCTTGCGGGCGCTGATGCTGGCCCCCACGAGTCGGCCGGCGATCTACGTGGGCAAGCTGCTCGGGATTGTCCTGTTGCTGCTGCTGATCGAAGCGATCCTGGTGCCGCTCGTCGCCCTGCTGTTCCACGCCCCGGTGGGGGCCGAGCCGCTGCTGCTGGCCGCATTGCTCCTGTCGGGCACCCTCGGATTCGCGGCGGTCGGCACGCTGTTTGCGGCCATGCTGGCCCGGGCTCGGAGCCGCGACGTCCTGTTGCCGATCCTGCTGTACCCCATCACGATTCCGGTCATCATCGCCGGCGTACGCGGCACAGCCGCCCTGTTCGATCCGACGCCGTCGGCCGATGTCGCACAGATGTGGATCGCCCTGCTGGTGTTCTTTGATATCGTGTTCGTGACGCTTTCGTTGTGGACGTTCGAGCCGCTGTTGACCGAGTAGGGGAGCGCGCACTCGGGGAGACTTGGCCATGAGGAAGGGCTATCCCGCTGCCGTGGTGCTGGCCATCGGGCTGTTCGCCACGGCACCGGTGCTGGTCGCCGGAGCGCCCTACGAGTCCACGATGGGTCTGGTGCAGAAGATCTTCTACTACCACGTCCCGTCGGCGATGGTGATGTTCCTGTCGGCGTTCGTCTGCGGGATCGCCAGCGCCCTGTCTCTGTTCCGAGGGTCGCGCGACGCAGACCGTCTCGCCAGCGCGGCGGCCGAACTGACGGTCGTCTTCGGCATGATCGTGCTGGTCACCGGCCCGCTGTGGGCCCGGAAGGCGTGGGGGGTCTGGTGGCAGTGGGACGCGCGCCTCACCTCGACGCTGCTGATGTGGATGATCTTCCTGGCCTACTTGCTGGTGCGACGCTTCGGTGGCCCGGGGTCGGAGAAGCTGTCGGCCGCGATGGCGGTGTTTGGCATGGCCAATGTGCCCTTTGTCTACGTGTCGGTGAACATCTGGCGCACGATCCACCCGACCACCCGCGTGGTGCCGACACTCTCGCCCGGGATGCGTGGGCCGTTCTGGTTCTGTGTCGGAGCCTTCCTGGTCCTCTACCTCCTCCTGCTCGGGGTGCGCACGCGCCTCGAGCGGAGCCGCGCCGAGGTCGAACAACTGTATCTGTTGGCCGACGAGGAGTGAGTTCCGTGAGACGACAACACGCGCCGGCGAGGGTGGCCGCCTGGGTGATGGCGCTTTGGGTGTTGGCGGCGGGAGCCGGCAGCCTGGCCGCGGCGGGGTCACAGCCCCCGCCCGCCCCGGGCGCGCCCCAGGAGGCGCAGGATCAGTTCGTGCCCGTCAAGTCGCTGCCGGCGCAGGAACAGCTTCCGGCAGCGCCGTTGTTGCTGGCCGCCTACGCGTTCGTGTGGGTCGTCCTGCTGGTCTACGTCTGGACGGTGTGGCGCCGCGTGCAGAGGGTCGAGCAGGAGATGCGGGAACTCTCGGCCCGACTCGCCGAGCATGCGCAGGGCAAGTGAGCAATCGGAGCGGTTCGACGCTGGGAGGCGACATTGGGCCAGATGGGCGCCGGGCATTTCATCTACATCCCGGCAATGTTGTTCATCGGAATCGTGATCGGCTGGATCCTGGGGTCGCGCGCGGCGCGGGATGCGTACGCCGTGGAACTGAAGCGCCGCGAGGAGCGGGCCGAGCGGGCGACCCGGCGCCGCTGAGAGATCGCGCTCAGCGCCCAATCGCCAGCCGCTGAGCGAGGACCGGCGGAAGGCCCGCCGCTACCACCCGGGCAGCGGCTCGCTCGACGTCGTAGTCCAGGCGCCGCAGGACGATCCGGCGTGCGGACGTGTCGACCAGCGCGAAGCCGGCGCGTGGGTCGCCGTCGCGCGGCTGGCCAACGGAGCCCGGGTTGATCAGGGTCCCGGCACCCTTCCTCGAGGGTCAGCGTCTCGTTCCCCGACCCGCCCCGGAACACGACGTCCAACGCACGGTCCCGGGTGAGTGTGAACGCCATCGCGACGTGCGTATGCCCGAAAAGGCCGACCGGCCGGCGCAGGGCCAGGAGGGCGTCGACCGCGTCCCCCTCGCCGAAGATGTAGAGATCCTCGTTGACCGGTGACCCGTGACAGAATCTCGAGCAGATCGTCGACAACGAGCGGCCCCTCGGGCAGCGATTGCAGATAGGTGACCGCGTCGGCGGTCAGCGCCGAACGTGTCCAGAGCGCGGCGCGGCGAGCGATCGGGTTGAAGCCCTCGGCCCCTTCCAAGGCGGCCGCGACCTTGTCATGGTTGCCACGGATGGTGGCGAGGGGGTCGAGCCCCCGCACCCGTTCCACGACGGCGTTAGGCTCGGCCCCGTAACCCACCAGATCACCGAGCACGATCACTCGGTCGTAGGTCCCGGGCTCGACGGCCGCCAGCACGGCATCAAGGGCGTCGATGTTGGCGTGGATGTCGCTCAGAACCAGGTACCGCACGCACCTAGTATCCCAGCCAATCGAGAATGCGTTCAACCAGTTCCTCGATTGGCGCCGCGGCGTCCACCCGAAGATGGGCCTGACGGTAGGCGGCGCGCCGCTGCTGATAGAGGGTTTCGAAGGCGGCGCGGTCCGCGGCCAGCGGGCGCCGCCCGTCGCGCGGGACGCGCTCCAGGGCGACCGCAAACGGCAGGTCGAGCCAGATGGCGGCGCCGTCCGCGTTGATCAGCTGCCGGTTGTCGGCCTCGGCGTAGGTGCCGCCGCCAGTGGCCACGACCGTTTGGCGGTACGGCAGGAGGCGATGGAGCACTTCGCGCTCGGCCGCGCGGAAGTACGCCTCGCCCAGTTCGGCGAAGATCTCCGCCACCGACCGCCGCTCGCGTGCCTCGATGAGCTCGTCGATGTCGTCGACCCGCCAGCCGAGGCGGCGGCCGAGCGCGCGCCCGACGGTGGTCTTGCCGGCGCCCATGAACCCGACCAGGTAGAGCTTGTCCGTCTTCATGCCGAGAGCGTCGCGAGGACTTCGAAGAAGCCAGGGTAGGACACGTCCACCGCGTCCGCCCCGACGATGGTCGACGGCCCCCGGGCGCCCAGCGCCGCGATCGCGAAGGCCATCGCGAGGCGGTGATCGCCGGCGGCATCCGCCGTTCCGCCTGCCAGCGGCCGGGGCCCCTCGACGTGAAACCCGGTTGGGAGTTCCTCGGCCTCGGCGCCGAGCGCCCGCAGGCCGGTGACCAGCGCCGTGATCCGATCGCTCTCCTTGACGCGGAGCTCGGAGGCGCCCGTCACGGTGAGGGCTCCGCCGAACGTCGCCAGGGCGGCCAGCGCCGGCAGTTCATCGATGAGCCCCGGCACTTCGTCGGGCTCGATGTGGAAGGGAACCAGGGCGAGGTGCTCGACCGACACGCGACCCTGCGGTTCCGCCTGGCTGTTGCCGTCCGCCTCCCACGCGATCGCGGCGCCAGCGCGCCGCAGCACCCCGAGCACGGCGGTCCGGGTCGGGTTGAGGCCGACCGCCTCAATCTCGACCCGCGAGCCTTCCAGCCCGGCGGCGGCGACCAGCCAGAACACCGCCGACGAGAGGTCGCCCGGCACGGAGAGGTCGGCCGCCCGCAGCGTTTGTGGGCCCTGGACCGACACCGAGTGGCCATCGACGTGTACCGTCCCCCCGAACTCGCCCAAAGCCAGCTCGGTGTGATTTCGCGTCCGGTGGCTTTCGGTCACCCTCGTCGTGCCGTGCGCGTGCACGCCGGCCAACAGCACGGCGCTCTTCACCTGGGCGGAGGGCACGTCGGTTTGATGGTCGATGGCCTCGAGCGCGCCGCCGCGGATCGTCAGCGGCAGCCGCCCGTCCCGTGCCTCGATGCGTGCGCCCATGCGCGAGAGCGGTTCGATCACGCGGCGCATCGGACGGCGCCGGAGGGAGGCGTCGCCAGTCACGGTCGAGGCGAACGGCTGGGCCGCCAGGATACCCGCCAGCAGCCGGGTCGTCGTGCCAGAATTCCGCGCGTCGAGCGGGGCTTCTGGGGAACTCAGGTGGCCGGGCCCACGTCCGATAATGGTGAGCGTGTCTGTCGGCCCCGTCAGATCGACCCCGAGCGCGGCGAGGCAGCTCCGCGTGGCCTGGCAGTCGGCGCCCGGCGCGTAGTTGCGGACGACCGACCGGCCGCGCGCGATCGCCGCCAGCATGGCGTAGCGGTGGGCGATCGACTTGTCGCCGGGGACCCGCAGATGACCCCGGACGCGGCGCGAGGGTCGGACTTCCACGGGCTTGGACCCCATGCGCGCACTATAGCATCAGAGCACTGGCCCGAGGAGAAGGCGAAGGGGACGTGATCCGGGCTGGACCGTTTTTCCCTGGCTGTGTTACTTTGTGCGGACCCGTCGTCTCGTCGCCGGATCAGTGCCCGCATGACAGACAGTGGTAGCACCGTGCGCCTCGAGCTCCCGAGCCTGTTCGAGATGATCGATCTCGCGCAGGCCGTCAGTGATCAGCTGACGCGCTTGCTGGGCCTCGACGAGGACACGCAGCACTGGGTGGGTGTCGCCGTGCGAGAGTCGGTCGTCAACGCCATGAAGCACGGCAACCGGCACGATCCGGCGAAGATCGTCGAGGTGGCGTTCACGATGACCCCCGTGGCGCATCCAGACGAGCTGTCAGTGACCGTGCGGGACCACGGCGACGGATTCGACCCGGACCAGCTCCCCGATCCGCTGGCTCCCGACAACCTGCTGAAAGCGAGCGGCCGCGGCATCTTTTTCATGCGGAGCTTCATGGACGACGTGCGCATCCGGCGGGCCCCGGGTGGGGGGATGGAAGTCCGCATGGTCAAGCGCCTGAAGCACCCGTGATCGACCCCCTGTTCCTCGCGACCGCCGTCGAGGCCGTCCTGCGTGCCGGCGACCTCCAGATGGCTCATCTGGGTACCGACCTCCGCGTCGACAAGAAAGGGACCATCGATCTGGTGACGGAGGTCGACCTCGCGGTGGAACGGATGTTCCGCGCGATGGTGGCCGACCGCTTTCCCACGCACGACGTGCTGGCCGAGGAACTGGGCGCCGGCGCTACGCTACGGGCCAGCCACTGCTGGATCTTCGATCCGCTGGACGGGACCACCAACTACGCGCACGGCCTTCCGGTGTTCAGTGCCTCGCTGGCTCTGGAGATTGACGGCGTCGTGGCCGTCGGGGCCGTCTACGACCCGACGCGCCGGGAGCTGTTCACGGCCACGCGCGGGGGCGGGGCCCGCCTGAACGGCCGCCCGCTTCGGGTGTCGGCGACCGCCGATTTGATCGATGCCCTGCTCGTCACGGGGTTTCCCTACACGGTCCATCAGACGGGGGCGGACTTGCTGCGGCTGTTCGGGGCGTTCCTCTCGCGCGCCCAGGCCGTTCGGCGCCTCGGGTCGGCCGCGCTGGACCTCTGCTACGTGGCCGCCGGCCGGATCGACGGGTTCTGGGAACAGCACCTCAAGGCGTGGGATATGGCAGCCGGGGCGCTCATCGTCGAGGAAGCCGGGGGGCGGGTCACCCTGCTGGACGGCAGCCCGTTCGACGTCCGGCGCGGCGCGATCGTCGCCTCCAACGGTCATCTGCACGCCGCCATGCTCGAGGTGATCGCGGACTGGCTGGCCACCGGCCTGCCGCCGTCTCACGGGTGACACCCGGAACGGACACCGCCCGGCGGAGCCCGCGGATTCTGGCCTGTTTCCGCCTGTGACTCTGGCACCGTTCATGCTCGCCTTCGAGCCATGGGGCGGGTGCCGGCCCGCCACCGCGTCGCCTTTTCCCAGGGAGAGACTGCTATGGTGCGCTGCAAGCTCTTGGTGGGTGCGGGATTGCTCGGGGCACTGGCGATGACGCCGGGACCCGCGTGGGCCCAGCAGGCATTGTCGCTCAACCTCGGCTACTTCGCCGTCCGCGGGGCGGACGGGCGCGTTCCCGGGGACACGCTGGTCGCCAACCTCGCGGCCGACTCGCCGTTCGAGTTGGGGTACAACATCGACCACCTGAACAGTGCCACGGTGGGCGGTGAGTGGCTCTTTCCGATTGGCGCGTTCCTGGAGGGCGGCGTCGGCGTCAGCTACTACGCTCGAACGATTCCGAGCTTCTACCCGGAGCTCGTGAACAACGACGGATCGGACATCACCCAGAACATTCGGCTCCGCATCGTTCCCATCACCGCCTCGGTGCGCTTCTTCCCCCTGGGCCGTCGAGCCCCCGTGCAGCCGTACATCGGGGCGGGCCTTGGCGTCTTCCTGTGGCGCTACAGTGAGACCGGGGATTTCGTGGATGCGCAGCAGAACGTCTTCAGCGCGAACTTCGCGCAGTCGGGGACGACGGCCGGGCCGATCATCATGGGTGGGGTCCGTTTCCCGGTTGCGCGGGCGTTCGCCTTCGGGGCGGAGGTGCGCTATCAGAAGGCCGATGCCGCGTTGAGCAGCGATTTTGTCGGCAGTCGGATTGATCTCGGTGGCATCGCCTATCAGGCGACCTTCCTCGTGCGCTTCTAGCGCCCCAGCGGCGGGGCGGACAGGCGGCTGCTCGCCCCGGCGACTCGGCCGGTTCGTTCGTACAGGGCGACGCCGCCCCCCTCGGCTACCCGCGTGAAGCCGCCAAGGAACAGCGGGTTGGCTCTCGCGCGGGTGGCGAGGCGGTCCCCGCCCGACGCCCATTCCTCAATCAGAACGAACGCCACGTGGGCCTCCGGCCTCTCGAGGGCGGCCGCCCACAGGTCGCCGTTGCCCTCGTGCAGGACGTCCCGGATGGGTACGCCGATCTCGGACAGCTCCTGGACGTAGTGGGAGAGGGAGGCGAGGCTGGCGAGCAGTTTCTCGCCTGGCGCGCGGTGCGTCGACAGGTAGTCGGTGACCACGCGCCGCTGGTAACTGTGCACGCGGTCCAGTTGCGCTTCGACCACCATGGGCGCGCTGAAGTCGAAGGGGTGGGTTTCCACGATCACCAGCGCGGCGAGCCCCGCGGCCACGGCCCAGCGGAACCGCCCGGCCAGCCCGACCCCAAGGCCCGCCCAGACCGCCAGCGCCGGGACCAGCGGCACCATGTAGCGAATCCGGAACGGGTGGCCGACGAAGAACGCGTACCAGGGCAGCGCCGCCGCGGCGACCAGTGCCAGCGCCACGAGCGAGGCGGCCTTGGCCCGCGAGGCCAGGCCCGACACGAGCGTCGCCAGGGCGCCGGCCACCGCGCAGAGCAGGACGCCGTAGCCATTCAGCTGGTGGCTCGCCCACCAGATCGACCCGATGGTCTTGAAGGGACGGCCCATGTCCGGGTTGTCGACGACATAGAAGCCGCCCGTGACGAACCAGTGACCCACGGTCAGCCGACTCTGGAGAAAGAAGGCGAGGATGGCGACGAGCGGGTAGGCGGCGACCGGGGCGACTCGGCGCACGGCCTCGTGCGGCGGGAGGCCGCGCCGCGCGAGGGCCACCACCGCCATCGCCATCGCGAGGACCGTCACCGGCCACGCCTCGTAGCGTGTCAGGCAGGCGGCGGCAAACGCGAACCCCGTGACCGCCCGGAGCCGCGGCGTGCCCTCCTCGACCCAGTCCCGCATCAGCGCGACGGCCACGACGGTGAGTCCGAGCAGCAGCGGCTCGGTCATCGGCGTCGCCTGCAGGTAGAGCAGATCCGGGTTCAGCAAGGCGACCGAGGCGCCGGCAAGGGCGGCAGCCCGCGACCCCGTGGTCGCGAGCACGAGCCGAGCGCACCCGTAGGCGAGCAGGCCGAAGGAGAGGACCGACAGGGCCACCGCCGACGCGCCAGTCCGGTAGAACGCGTCCACCTGGACGGGCACCAGGTTCAGGAGGTGCGGCAAGGGGAGCCACACGGCGCCGATCTGACGCCATCCTGGAGTCAGGCTGTCGATGACGCGGCGGGCCACCACGAGGTGGGCCTTGGCGTCGTAGTGGCTCAAGGTGAGGCCCGCGCGATGGTAGGTCCACGCCACGAAGCTGCCGAAGAGGATGGCGGCCACGCCGACCAGCAACGGCGTCGGGTCGCGCGGTCCCGGGGGACTCGTGGTGGTGTCAGCTATAATCAAGGCTCGGGACAGGTGCGTCAGACGTCGAGGTCCGTTCTCGCAGCCCTGCGCGGACCGCGAGGCGGCCGTTGCCGAATCGGGACAACCGTTGCTTTCCAGTGCCCTCCACTCTAGCGTACTTCCACCTGCGCCGCCCGACGTTGGCCGCCGCAGCGCGGCCGGCGGGGGTGTGGCGGGATGACAGGCTTGCTCGCCTGGGTTCGGGGCTTCGTGCTCGCCTTCGGCGGCCTCGGGCTGTTTGCAGCCGCGTTCCTCGACGCGTCATTCCTTTCGCTGCCGGAAATCAACGACCTCCTGATCATCTGGATGGTCACCCAACACAAGGAGCGGCTCGTTTACTACGCCAGCATGTGCACGGCGGGCTCATTGGCCGGGTGTCTCGTGCTCTACTGGATTGCGCGGAAGAGCGGGGAGGTGTTCCTGCGCAAACGCTTCAAGGCGGGGAGCGTTCAGCGCGGTTTGAGCGCGTTCCGGCGCCACGGTTTGCTGGCGCTCTTCGTCCCGGCCATCCTCCCCCCGCCGGCCCCGTTCAAGGTGTTCGTGGTGGCCGCCGGGGTCGCGCGCGTTCCGGTCCGGAGTTTCTCGATTGCCATTGCCGTGAGCCGCGGGCTGCGGTACCTCGGCGAGGGGCTCTTGGCGGTGTGGTTCGGCAATCTGGCGATCCGCTACACCAAGCAGCACGGCAGCCAGGTGGCGATCGGGGTGGCCGTGCTCGCGGTCCTCGGGGGCGTCGCCTATGCCTGGTGGGCCAGGCGCGGTCCGCGGGCCGGCGCGGACCAGGACCCCGCCGCCGGAGGGCCCCCGCCAGGGCCTTCGGCTCAGGCGTGAGGAGCCGGCGGCGCCCGACGCAGGGGCCGCAGGACCGCGCCCGGAAGAGGGCGGACGCGGGGTATAATCGGCGGCCGGATGAGTCCTGACCTATCCGTCGTCATCCCGATTCGCAACGAGGCCGAGAACATCCCGCGCCTCTACGAGGAACTCACCGCCAGCCTCGAGCGGTTCGGGCGCAGTTACGAAGTGCTGTTTGTCGAAGACGGCAGCGCGGACCAGAGCTTCGACCGTCTCGCCGACCTGCAGGCGCGTGACCCGCGTCTGCGGGTAATCCGGTTCCGGCGGAATTTCGGCCAGACCGCCGCTTTCGCGGCCGGCATCGCGTACGCCCGGGGCCGCTACATCGTCACGTCGGACGGTGACCTGCAGAACGATCCCGCCGACATTCCGGCGCTGGTCGACCGGCTCGAGCAGGGGTTCGACATCGTGTGCGGGTGGCGGAAGGATCGGAAGGACCCGTTCATCTCCCGGCGCCTGCCGTCGATCCTGGCCAACCGCCTCATCTCGGTGGCCACGGGCGTGGCGCTGCACGACTACGGCTGTTCGCTGAAGGTCTTCCGGGCCGAGGTGGTCAAGCCGCTCAAGCTCTACGGTGAGATGCACCGGTTTCTGCCCGCCATCGCCTCCGAGATGGGCGTGCGGATCGACGAGGTGGTCGTCAACCACCGGCCGCGGATGCACGGCCGGTCGCACTACGGCATCTCGCGCACCATCCGGGTCGTCCTCGACCTGTTGACCGTCAAGTTCCTCCTGAGCTATTCCACTCGGCCGCTGCAGATCTTCGGGCTCGTCGGGCTGGTGATGGGGCTGACGGGCGCGGCGGTGACGGGGTGGCTGACGGTCCAGCGGCTACTGGGTCAAACGGCCATCGGCAACCGTCCGCTGCTGCTGTTTGGGATCCTGTTGATCTTCACGGGCGTCCAGCTAATCACGCTGGGGCTGCTGGCCGAGCTCCAGGCCCGCACCTACCATGAGTCCCAGAACAAACCGACTTACGCCGTGCGCGAGATCCGAGAAAGAGACGCCCGGGAGCCGGCACCCATCCGGGCCTCCAGCTCGCGTGCCGGGGGACGGGACAGCGCTTGACGCTGATCTGGGCGGACGGTATCCTTGGAGGTCCTTTCCGCGTTGTTGAGATCTTCCGAGCCTCTACGATTGGTCGACTGGTTTGACTCTCCCGGCGCGGCTGCATGTCGTGGCGTGGCCGGCCTGCGAGCCGTCGGGACTTCGTACAGGACCGCACCAATGAAGAGAACCCTGTCCGTGCTGACCGCAAGCGTGCTGCTGTCCACCGCCCTGGCCTGCAGCACCCACAACCCGGCTGGCGGCTCGAACACGCTGACCATGCCCCAGGCGATGACGCCGTCCAACGGCACGACCGTGAAGTGGACAGCCCAGCCGATCACGCTGACGGTGCAGAACGCGGTGACCACCGGCTCGGGCCCGCTGACCTACACGTTCGACGTCGCCAGCGACGTGGCCTTCGCGACCATCGTCGCGAGCAAGCCAAACGTGGCGGCTGGGAGCGGGTCGACCAGTGTCACGCTCGACTCGGCGCTGGCTGGCAACAAGACGTACTACTGGCGCGCCCGGGCCTTCTCCGGCACGACGCCGGGTCCCTACACGCCGACCGTCACGTTCCTGGTGGGGCCGCCCATCACGCTCGAAGCGCCGCAGGGCGTCACGCCGGCGGTGAACGACACGGTGGCGTCCACGCGGCCCACCTTCACGGTGCAGAACGCGACGCGCGCGGGCCCGGTTGGGGCGATTACCTACCGCTTCGAGGTCTCCGACGGCACGGCGAAGGACTCGACCACCGGATCGTTCACGAGCCTTCTGGCCACCGGGACGGTGCCGGAGACCGGCGGGGCGAGCGGGCAGACCTCGTGGACGCCGTCGACCGACCTGCCGACCGGCAAGTCGCTCTACTGGCACGCGCGCTCGATCGACGCGAGCGACAACGTCATGAGTTCCTACACCGACACCCGGCCCTTCAAGGTGACACAGGGTATCGATCTGACCCAGGCGACCATCGTCCTGGGGCCGGCCAACATCGCCTCCTGGCCGCAGACGAGCACCATCACCGAAGTGGACGAGGGCGGCGGCCAGCTGTGCATCTATCACACGATGCTGGGGCAGTGGCCGACGACGGCGTACTTCGGGGATCCGAGCGTGCAGATCGAGGGCAATCAGTGGGTGTTCGCCTATATCAACAACCACTGGTATGGCGGGGCGGCCGACTGGTATCGCCCGGGCCAGGCCTGCAAGGGTGTCGATGCCAACAGCATCGGCCAGGACGCCTTCTACCAGCCGAACCAGGAACCGCTGCACTCGTGGATCCCGAACGTCGGTGACCCGGTGGGCTACATGTCGACGACGCCGGCGCGGGCGTGGCCGCAGATGTCCACGGTGGACCAGCGGACCAACGTCGTGGTCGTGCCCTGGCAGAACTAAGCGTTCCAGTGTTGGCTCAGCTGGCGGGCCACCCCGGACAGGGGTGGCCCGCCAGGCTTTCCCCTCCCGCCGCGTAAACTTCCTCTCCCGAACGCCCGATAGGATCAACAGCCCGCCGTGCGCGCGCCGGCGGGGCGTGTCTCTCAAGCTCATCCTGAGGGCGGCGTCATGAAGGGAAGAAGCCTAGCCTGTCTGGCTGCGGCGGGTCTGGTGGCCGTGCTGGCCGGATGCGCCGACAACAAGAGCTCCAATCCACTCAGCCCCACGGTGGCCGGCCCGATTCCCGGTGTGGCGATCTCGACGCCCACGCTGGTCCAGCCCTCCGTGGGGCAGCGGATCGCGGCGAGCGACCAACCCGTCACGCTGGTCGTGGGGAACTCGACGACTTCGGGCGTGCGCCCGTTGACGTACGTGTTCCAGGTGGCCACCGACGCTGGCTTCACGACCGTCGTGTTCTCCAAGGACGGCGTACAGCCGGGCAGCGGGGGGCAGACCACCGTCAAGCTGTCGGACGCCCTGGCCTCCGGCAGGACGTACTACTGGCGGGCGCAGGCGGTCGACGGCGCCAATAGCAGCGCGGTCCCGGCCGGCGTGAACTTCGACATCTACACCCCGGTCGTCATCGGACAGCCAACGCCCGTGTCGCCCGTGGGCGGTGCCAAGGTGAGCTCGATCCGGCCCACGCTCACGGTGACCGACCCGTCGCGCAGCGGCCCGGTGGGCACCATCACCTACAACTTCCAGGTGTCGGACACGCAGACGTTCGCCGCCTTGCCCGTCAACGCCACGGCGCCCGAGCAGTCCGGTCAGACCAGCTACGCGGTGGGCACCGACCTCGCCTACTCGAAGACCTACTACTGGCGCGCCCGGGCGTCCGACCCGACGACCGTCGGACCCTGGTCGACCACGCAGTGGTTTGTCACGCCTGACCAGGCCAGCCCGGGCGGCGGCGGAGGCGGGGGTGGGGGGACCGGCGGTTCATCCGGCGACGGGCTGACCCTCTCTTCGGCGGTCATCGTCGTCGGCCCGAGCAACTTCGCCAGTTGGTCGGCGGCCTCGACCATCTCCAGCGTGTCGACGAGCAGCAGCCAGGTGTGCATCTACCACTCGATGCTCGGGCAGTGGCCGACCGTGGCGTTCTTCGGCGACCCTAGCACGCTCGTCGAAGGCAACCAGTGGTACTTCGCGTACATCAACGGCCGGTGGTACGGCGGGGCCGGCGAGTGGCTGCGACCGGGCCAGGCGTGCAAGGGATTCGGGGGCGGTCCGAACGAGTTCTACGACCCCAGCCAGGAGCCGCTGCACTCCTGGATTCCCCAGAACGGCGACCAGGTCGGCCTGGCTGACAGCACACCGGCCCGCGCGTGGCCGAACATGAGCACGCTCGACCAGCGCACCAACATCGTCGTCGTGTCCTGGAAGAACTAGTCGTCGGCGGTCGCGCTCCGGGGGGGGCGGTGGGCCCGCCCCCCCGGGCGCCGCGTGCCGGACGTCCCGCCCCGTGCTCACTCCGCGACAGACGCCGTCGTGGTGGTGCGCCTGCCGGTGCCCCGCCACAGCCCGTACACCAGCACGCCAATGCTCGTCGCCTCGCCGACGACGACGGCCACGGCCGCGCCCGTTGGGCCGCGGTGCGGAATTAGCCAGGCGTTGAGCGCCACTTTGGCCACCAACCCGATGATACCCGTCAGCAGGAGGAGCTTCTCGCGGTTCATCGAGATGGCCGTGCTGTGGAGGATCCAGATGACGTAGACGAGGCTGAGACCCGCCGAGAGGATGCGGAAGGGGACGGCCGAGGGGCGAAACTGGGGACCGAACAGCAGGACCATCAGCGGCTCGGCTACGACGAAGGTGAGCCCACCGACGACGATCGCCAGGCCCGCCGAGGCCGCCACGCCTTCGATCACCAGGCGGCGGTGGCCGTGCGGGTCGGTCATAAACAGGTTGGCCAGCCGCGGGGCCAGGACCGCGGCGATGACCGAAGGGAGGTAGGTCAGGCCCTCGTAGACGCTGTAGGCGTTCTGATAGAAGCCCGTTTCGGCGTTGGTGCGCAGCACGCCGAGCATCACCGTGTCGATCCGGGAATAGAGGTTGATCACGACGAGGAACAGGCCGAGCGGAATGGCCGTGCGCTGCAGCTCCCGCCAGAGCGCGCGGTCGTAACTGACGCCGAGCGGCCCGATCTGGCTGTGCGCCAGCCGCGCCGTCACGACCAGTGCCGCGGCCCGCGAGGCGACAAACGCGACGGCGAGACCCTGGAGCCCCGTGCCCGTGAGGAGCGTGATGGCGCCCGCCACGAGCAGCAGCAGTCGGTCGACGATGACGACCACGCTGTCCCAGCCGAAGCGCTCCAGGCCCTGGAGCACGCCTCGCACGGTCAGCATGTAGGACCGGAGGACGAGCGACCCGCCGATCATGTAGCAGGCAAACCGCACGTCCGGCTCGCCGCGCAGCACCGTGGCGGTCGCCCCGAGCAGTACCAGGGCGCCCAGCGCCCAGACGAGCTTCAGTCCCAGCGAGTTCCGCAGGATGCGGAGCGCCGAGGACGTGTCGCGCGCCACCGCCCGGATCGCGACCTGCTGGAGGCCGAAGTCCATCAGGGTCTCGAAGATCGTGCCCAGGCCGAGGGCGAACGAGAACTTGCCGTACTCGACCTCGCCCAGCCGACGGCTGGCGAGCATCAGCAGGAGGAGCAGCAGGCCCGCGCTGGCGGCCGACACGCCCGCGTAGGCCATGTTGCCCAGCAGTCCCAGGAGCGAGCGGCCGCCGGGGCCGGGCGTCTGCGCCGTCATCGCGCGAGCACCGTCGCCTTCAGCAGCCGCCAGTACCCGTTCAGGAAGCCCTCGTAGAGGGCCCGCCCACGCCGCACGACGACGTTCTTCGCGAGGTCGTCCCGGATGACCAGCGGACCCGTGACCAGCAGATCGGCATCCCGGCGTCGGCGGATCCGGTTGGCCACGGCGCGGTCCTTCCGCAGGTCTGGCAGGAGCCGGATCAGCCCCCACACGGCCTTGAGGTAGACGCCCGCGTGGCCCTTCGCCACGAGGACGGCCGCCTGGAGGGGCTCGTGGATGAGCAGGGGCGGAATGATCAGCAGGAGGGTGCTGACCTGGTAGTTCTTGAGCATGAAGTGCCAGCGGTTCCGGATCTGGTAGTAGAACAGCCACGTCCCGCGCGGCCGGCTGTGGTGGAGCACGAGCGCGGAGGGGAGCTCGAGCATCGTGTAGCCCGCCAGCTTGCAGCGGTGCGTGAAGTCGCCGTCCTCCTTGCCGATGAAGTACCCGCTCGTCGAACAACCCGATTTCGATCGCCGCCGCCCGGTCCAACAGCAACGCGCACGTCGGCGCCGCGCCGATGTCTCGCGGCTCCGGGCCGCGCTCGGCCAGGGGCCGGTTCATCCAGGGGTTGATGGCCTCGCAGATGTAGTGCAGCGCGCCACCCGCGTACTGGATCGTGTCGGGCTGGTTCGCGTGGACCACGATCGGCGACCCGATCTTGATCGTCGCATCACGGTCCATCTCGGCCTTGAGCAGCTGCACGGTGTCGGGCCGGACGCACACGTCGGCGTCCATCAGGAAGACGAACGGCCGATCGGCGCGCAGGATGCCGACGTTGCGGCCCGGGCTCGGGCCGTCGTTCCGCTCCAGGCGATGCTGGGTGACGCCCGGCCAGTGCGCACGCAGGTAGTCGGCGGTGCCGTCGGTGGAGGCGACATCGACCACCGCGATCTGCGAGGCGGGGCACCCGGCCGACGCGAGCGATTCGAGCGTCGCCGGCAACGCCTTTAGGTTGTTGTGCGCGACGATGGCAACGGCGACGTCAGCGGGAAAGTCGGGCATCCTACACCGTGGAGAGGAAGGTCCGCCGCCCGCGACCCGGCAGACACGGGATGAACTTGCCGTTGAGGCGCATCAACCAGAACGGGTCGTCGCCCGGGCGGATCCGCTTGGCGTGGAAGATTCGCTCGGCGAAGGCCGTCACGTAGCCGGCCCGTTCGATGGCCGCGCGGGCCACCCGCCCCGACACCCCCCAGGGCAGGGCGACATGACGGACGCGGCCGCGCCCGAGGCGTTGCTCGATGGCCGCACGGGAGTCGACCAGTTCGCGCTCGATGGCGCGCGCCTGCTGCTCGCGGCTCTCGAACTGACCCTGCCGGGGCGGCAGCCGGTCCAGGAGGTCGCGGTGCCAGTCTGGCCGGTCGAAGAACGCCGGGCCGCCGTGGGCGGCCACGTGGGACACCACGGCGTCGATGACGCCCGGGTCCACGCAGAATCGCAGCCCGTCGGACATCCGCGACCGCCGGACGTACAGGGGCGCGCCGAGGGCGGCCGGCGAGAGGAACTGCGGCGTCCCGTCGTCGGCGAGCAGGGGACGGTCCAGCACGTGGCGTGGGCCCGAGGAGGGCGTCTGGAAGCCCACCGGCCAATCCGAGCAGAAGATGGCCGCGTGCGTTCGCGTGTGCGACTGCACGTCGATGGTGCCTGATTCGCTCAGGGCCCGGAGCTCGGGCCACGTGGCGAAGGGAACCTCCGAGTCGTCCTCGCTGCCGGGGCCGGGCGCCCCGTCGTCGAGCGTTGGCCGCACGGAACCGGCGTCGACCACGCGGCCGGGAATCGCGAAGGTGATCGCCCGCAGCCCGTACCGGCGCAGGAGCGGGCCGGCCACGGTCCAGAGGCTCGCACGCGCGTCATCGAAGGTCAGCGCGACCGTGCGCGGGGCAGGAGGGCGCGCCGATCGCAAGAAGGCGGCGATGTCGTCGGCCACGACGGTCTGGTAGCCGTTCTCGGCCAGGTAGCGCAGACGGGGCTCGAGCGTGTCGGGGGTGACCTCGTGGAGATGGAAAACGGGGAGCTGGTGCCCGATGGCACCGCCAAAGAGGAAGGCCGGATAGGTCAACGTGGCCAGGTCGAGCAGTCCCCGCACCCGCCCGCCACGCTCGGCGAACGGGACGCGCGCTGAGCTCTGTCGCATGCGGGAATTAGGATACACGATCGCATCGTTTGCCCGCCCCAGGCGAGCGTGGACGGCGGCCCGATCGCTTGTGGCATACTAGTCGGCCGTGGACTTGCCGACCGCGCCTGCCGAGACCGCGCCTGCGTCCGCTCCCGGTGGGCCGGGGCCGAGGGGCCGAGTGGACGTGTGGCTGCCGTTCATCCTGGCCGTCACCTGTCTGTGCGCGGGATTCACGATCGATCCGGTCAAAACACCGCACGCGATCAAGGGCGACGAAGCCACCTACGTGTCGATGGCCCTCAGCGTGGCCTTCGACGGAAACCTGACATTCGAGCGCCAGGACCTCGAGCGGTTCTGGGCCTTCTACGAGTGCGGCCCCGACGGCATCTTCCTCAAGCGGGGACGGCTGGCCCGCCTGAAGCTGCTCTCCAAGCCGCCGTTCGTCCGGTTCATGCAGTGGGGGGATGCGCCGCTCGACAAGCTGTACTACGGGAAGGCGTTCGTCTATCCTCTGGTCGCCGCGCCGCTCGTCCGGCTGTTCGGCGTGCGGGGTCTGCTGTTGACCAATCTGGTCCTGCTAGCCCTGGTCGCCTGGGCCGGCTATTGGTTCGCGGCCGCCCGGGCGCCCTCCAGCGCCGCGCTGGCCTTCACGCTGGCGTTCTTCGGCGTGTCGATCGTCCCCCTCTATGTCGTGTGGTACACACCGGAGATCTTCAACCTCTCGATGGTCTTCTTCGCCTACTTCCTGTGGCTCTACAAGGAGGTCGCCCCCCCGGCCGCCGGACGGTGGGCGGCGATGCTGCGAGGGCGCTGGAGCGACGGGGCGGCCGCCGCGATCCTCGGCGTGGTGACCTTTTCGAAACCGACCCACGTGTTCCTGGTCGCCCCCATCATCGCCCTGCTCTGGTGGCGGCGCAAAGCGGGCCGGGGCCTGGCCGCCCTGCTGGTGTTCGCAGTGGTGTGCGGGGGCCTGTTTGGCGCCAACGCGGCGGTGTCCGGCGAGTTCAGCTATCAGGGCGGTGACCGGAAGGTGTTCTACACGTGGTTCCCGTTTGCGAGCCCCGACGCCACGTTTGTCACGGCGCGGGGCGGCTACTCGGTCTCGACCAACGACGCGGACACGGAGAACGTCTTCCAGTCGGGGGTCTTCCTGCCGCGGCTCGCGCGGAACGCCTACTACTTCGTCGTCGGCCGCCACGCCGGGCTGCTGCCCTACTTCTTCCCCGGGCTCGTGGTGATCGGGCTCTGGTTCTGGAGGCGCCAAGAGATTCGGATCTGGCAGGTGTTGGCGTTTCTCACAGTCGGCGTGTCCGCGCTGGCGATCCTCGTAATCGTCCCGTACACCTGGGCCGGCGGGGGCGGCCCTCCGGGCAACCGCTACTTCCTGAGCTTCTACCCGGCCCTCTTCTTCCTGGTGCCTGCGCTCGGTTCGATCCGGCCGGCCATGATCGCCTGGGCGGGCGGAGCGCTGTTCACGGCCCAGTCGCTGGTCAATCCGTTCTTCGTGTCGAAATACCCGTTCTGGAACGTGGACCACGGCGCATGCCGATGGCTGCCCATCGAGCTGACGATGGTCAACGACCTGCCGATCATGCTCGACCGGAACCGCGTGAAGATTCCGGTGGGCGAGAACCCGACGCTCTCCCTCTACTTCCTCGACGAGAACGTATACCCGCCCGAGCCAGCCGGCATCTGGGTCCACGGTCGACGGCGCACGGATATCGTCATCCGGACGACTGCCCCCCTCTCGAACCTGCGGGTGAGTTTGTCGTCGGTCGTGCCCAACTCCGTGTGGCTCTCATTCGACGGGAGCAGCACGACCGTCACCCTGAAGCCGGGCGCGAGCGTCGACGTGCTGTTCAGCACCGCAGGCGGCGTGTACACCGACAGGGGGTGGGGCTACGTGCTGTCGGTGAAGGCCGCCGAGGGCGTGGTCCCGATGAACCTGGACAAGGACACGGCTGACAACCGCTTCCTTGGAGCCTTGCTCAGGCTTCAGGGCGTCGAGCGTCCAAAGTAGGGCCAGTCCAGCTTACGCGGCGGGCGGGTGGTGGGGGTGGCGGCGGACCACATAGACAGCCGCGCCGGACAGCGAGAAGAGCATCACCAGCGCCGTCGATCCCAGCGAGAGGGCCAGCGCCGACTCCAGGGGCAGGCCGAGGCGGCTGAAGTAGAACGAGAAGGTCGCCTCCCGGACGCCGAAGCCATTGACCGACACCGGCAGCATTTGCACGACGAACGACACCGGCACGACGACCGCCAGCTGCCAGACCGAAATCGGAATGTGCAAGCTCGCGGCGACGGCCGCGTAGAAGACGACCAGGCTCGCCTGGACAACCACCGCGCCGGCAAAGGCATTGCCGAGCGAAGTGGGCCGCTCGCGGAAACGTCCTAGGGCGTCGGTGACTCGCGAGATCCGGTCGCCCACCCACTCGGGATGGAAGACCGTCAGCGGCTGGAGGAGGCGGCCGACTCCAGCCGGGGCGATGACGACCGGGGCGGAGACGAGCGTCCCCAGTGCAAACGTGGCCCACAGCCAGGCCGGCCAAACCGGCACTGCCGCGGCCCCGTGCGTGTCGGCCGCAGCCGCCGTCGCCCCGACGGCCGCCACCAGCACGAGCCCCATCAACCCGATGACGCGGTCGACCAGCACGACGGTTGTCGCCAGGGTCTTCGACCCTGCCGGACCAGCCGTGTCACGGATGCGAATGACGTCGCCGCCGATGTTGCTAGGCAGGAAGTTGTTGAAGAAGGCCGCCACCAGGTACGACCCGAACAGGGACCGGTTCCGGACCGGCACGCGCTGGGCGTCGAGCAGCAGGCCCCACCGCCAGGTCGAAACGAGCATCTGGGCGCTGTAGATCGCGATCGCCGCGACCGCCCACGGCAGCGACGCCCCCCGCACGTGGAGCCACAGCCCTCTGAGGTCGGTCCGCGAGAACAACAGGGCCAGCAGGCCCGCGCTCACCAGTGCCTTCACCAGGGCCATCAGCACCTGTCGAGCGCGCGAAGGCGACTCCGACGTCGTATCAAAGGCCATCGATATCAATAGAATGCGGGCCGCGCAACCGGGCGCAGCCCGCAGGACAGGCCCTGAGGCTCGTCAAACTACCGTGATACAGGAGTTACGAGCCTAGCACGGTCGGTTGGGGCTGTCCAGTTTGTCATCGAATTGTCATCGGCTGGTCTGGGACGCCAGCCAAGGGAGGCTAGCGGGGTGCGGCACGCCGCCCGACTGAAGGCGAGGGAGGCCGGTGGGGCAGGATGGCTCCGTCCAGGTCAGGACGAGCGGTCACCGTGCCGTCCTTCTGCGGCTCTGCGGCGAGCCGGGGCACCGGAAGGCTGGGAGGGCGCGCCAAGGACGGGCAGGTGATGGCCAGCGGGCGAGCGGGGGGCCTAGCTCAGGCCCTCGCCGTTCGGTCCCGGGTGGGCGGCGTTATACGCCATCCACTGCCACACGTAGCCGCTGGGCGGGTTGGACCAGTCCTCGCTCCGGTCCAACGGCCGGATGCCGATGTACCCGTCCGCCGTGCCGTTGAGCATGAGGTTGCCGTCCGCATCCAGCGAGACCTCGCCCGGATGGAGCTTCACCAGCTCATCGTAAGCGGTCTGCATGGCATTGGGATCGTTCGGGTTGATGCCCTGCATGATGTTGGCGGCGTCGTACTTGAGGGTGCCTTGCGCGCTGTCGAAACGGCTGAAGTCGAACCCGAGCATTCGATCGCGGTACTGCGTCGAGGACGAGGCGGTCGTGGTCGTGGACAGCAGGCTGCTGGTCGTCCCGGCCACGGTCGTCCCGCTCGCGGCGGTCTGGGTCGCCTGCCCGGTGAGACTCTGCACGAAACTGTCGAGGAAATTGGCGAACTCGGAGTAGGTCAGCTGACCGTCCTGATTGACATCGAACTCCTGGAGGATCGTCTGCGCCAAATCCTGGATCGTCGTGTTGGTATTGAGACTGACCGAGTTGCTCGACATGAGACCTCCTCACCGGACCGATACAAAGCCGATGGCAATCCTCGTGCCGCGCTCACCGCTGGCACGAGCCGCGAAAACTCGACGGATCGGGCCACCGGGCCCCTCCGACGGGTGTCGGACCTTCGACAGCCATCGCGTCGGGGCGGCCACCCGCGCCGATGCAGTCCTTTCGTCCGGAGGTCAGGGAGCGCCCGCGGACGTTCCCCTTCATTGATCTTTCGCCGGGCGCGCCCCTATAATTCGGGTGGTTTTCTGTCGCGGCACTCCCGGCTTCCTCCAGTTCGCCGTCCTGCAGGCGTCGGGTCCGACCTGCTCATGCACATCCTGATGATCGCCCCCGAGCCGTTCTTCGAACCTCGCGGGACGCCCTTCAGCGAGTACCACCGCATCCGCGCGCTCGGGGCGCTCGGCCACACGGTGGATCTCGTGACCTATCCGTTCGGGCAGGACGTGTCGTTGCCGGGGCTGCGCGTCTACCGGTGCCTGAGGCCGCCCTTCCTGAGGGGTGTTCGGGTCGGGCCGTCGTTGGCCAAGATCCCCCTCGACATCGCCCTGGCCTGGACCGCCTTGCGCCGGGCGTTGACCGGACGGTACGACCTGATTCACTCGCACGAGGAGGGGGCGCTCATCGGCCTCGTGCTGTCGTGGCTGTGCCGGCGGCCGCATCTCTACGACATGCACTCGAGCCTGCCCCAGCAGCTGACGAACTTCGCCTTCAGCCGGTCCCGCCTGCTCGAGCGGGTGCTCACCGGTCTCGAGCGTGCCTTCGTGCGCCGGTCCCGCGTGGTGATCGTGATCTGCCCGCAGCTGGCGGACACGGTCAAGGCGATTCATCCCGACGCCAACCCAGTCCTGATCGAGAACGCGCCGGGATCGGGTGAGGCTCCCGTGGCGGGCGCCGGCGCCCGCGTGCGAGCCGAGTTCGGCCTACCCATGTTGGCGCCCCTCATCGTCTACACCGGGACCTTCGAAGCCTATCAGGGGCTCGACCTGCTGTTTGCCGCCTCGGCCCGGGTCGCGGCGGTGCGGCCGGAGATGCGCCTCCTGCTGGCCGGTGGCAAACCGGACCAGGTGTCCCGCGCGCGCGAACAGGCCCGGGCCGCCGGCGTCGCGGGGCAGACGATTCTGGCCGGCGAGCGGCCGGCCGAGGAGATCCCGTCGTTCCTCGACGCGGCCGACGTTCTCGTGTCGCCGCGCAGCACCGGCACGAACACGCCGCTGAAGATCTACCAGTACCTCCGGGCCGGCCGGCCGATTGTCGCGACGCGCCTCCTGACGCACACCCAGGTGCTCGACGACGAGGTGGCCATCCTGACCGAGCCGACTCCCTCGGGCCTCGCTGAGGGCATTCTCGCCGCCCTTGGCGACCCGTCCCGCGCCGCAGCCCTGGGCCGGGCCGCGCGCGCGCTCGCCGAGACCAAGTACAGCGACGACGCCTACCTGGCGAAGACCCGGCAGGCCATGTCCCGGTTCGGCGCTTCGCCGGCACCATCGCCCGTGGGGAACGCGTCGTGACGCGGACCGACCCAACGCCGCCACGGAGGGATGGCGACCACTACAGCTACCGGGTCTATGCCGACCCAGCGCACGCCCGGGCCTTCGACCGCCTGCGCTTCAGTGGTCCCATCGGCACGCTGCTGGCCGAGACGCAGGAGCGCGTGCTGGGCGACTTCCTGACGGGCCTGACGGGGAACACCGTGATCGATGTCGGCACTGGCACCGGGCGGGCCGCCCTGGCGCTGGCACGGCGCGGACTGCACGTGACGGGCGTCGACGCCTCGCCGCAGATGCTCGACATCGCCCGCGCGCGTGCCCGAAGCGAGCAGGTGGCCATCGCGTTCCAGCAGGGAGACGCCCACGCGCTCGAGTTCCCCGACGCCTCGTTCGACGCGGCCGTGAGCTTGCGTGTGCTGATGCACACGCCCGACTGGCGTCGCTGCCTGGCTGAGCTGTGCCGCGTGGCGCGCGAGCGGGTCGTGTTCGATTACCCCGCGTGGGCGAGCGCCGCAGCGTTCCAGGCCCTCTGGCGCCACGTCGCGGCGGCCTGCGGAAGCCGCACGGAGGCCTATCGCGTGTTCCGGTCGAGCACGGTGCGCCACCTCCTCGCACGGCATGGCTTCCAGGTCATGACCGCACACCGGCAGTTCGTGCTGCCGATCGCCTTCCACAAGGCCGTCAATTCCCGGGGCGTCACGCTGGCCATCGAAGGAGCGTTCCGACAGCTAGGCCTGTTGCGGCTCGTCGGTTCGCCGGTGACGATTGTCGCGGCGCGGACCAAGGCGGCGCCCAGGTGACCACCAGTCCTCCCGCCGTGCTCGTCACCGGCGCGACCGGGTTCACCGGCGGGCACCTGGCGCGTGGCCTCGCGGAGCGGGGCTATCGCGTTCGGGTGCTGGTGAGGGATGACCGACGCGCCGCGGCGCTTGCCGCCGCCGGCTTCGAGGCGTCCCGCGGTGACCTGCGGGACGCCTCGTCACTCGAGCGCGCCGTCGAGGGCGTCGGGACGGTGTACAACATTGCCGCGATCTACCGCCAAGCCGGCTTGGGAGCGGCCGACTACCGGGCCGTCAACGTCGACGGGGTGGGCGCGCTCGTACGGGCCGCCGCGCGGGCCGGGGCCCGTCGCCTGGTGCACTGCAGCACGGTGGGTGTGCATGGCGATGTCCAGCGTCCACCCGCGGACGAGGATGCGCCCTTGCGGCCGGGCGACGTCTACCAACGCACCAAGCTGGAGGGCGAGCGCACGGCGCGCGAGGAGGCCGCGCGGTGTGGGCTGGAGCTGGTCATCGCCCGGCCGAGCGGGATCTATGGCCCCGGGGACCGCCGTCTGCTCAAGCTATTTCGCGGCGTGGCACGACGGCGCTTCGTTATTCTGGGGAGCGGCCAGATCTACTACCATCTGACCTATATCGACGACCTGGTCGAGGGGTTCCACTTGTGCGGGACCGTGCCGGGCGCGGCGGGACGCACCTACATCTTGGCGGGCGGAGAGGTCGGCACCCTGCGGGAGCTGGTGCAAACGGTTGCTGATGAAGCCGGCGTGCCGGCGCCGCGGCTCCGCGTGCCGGTCTGGCCCGTCTGGCTGGCCGGGGCGCTGTGCGAGGCCGCGTGCGTCCCGCTTCGCATCGAGCCTCCGCTCTATCGCCGGCGGGTCGACTTCTTCACCAAGAGCCGAGCGTTCGACATCGGTCGCGCCCGGTCGGAACTCGGATTTGCGCCCCGGGTCGGGCTGCGCGACGGCATTCGCCGCACGCTGGCGTGGTATCGCCAGCAGGGGTGGATCTCAGATGGTCGATATCCCGCGCGTTCAGGACCAGCTGGCGGACCGACGCCTGTCGGCCCGAGAGAAGTACTCGCGTCTGGTCGTCGGGCGACCGGGGCTGCTCCCGTTGCTGGCCTACGACCTGACCATGCTGCTGTCCCAGGCGGTGCCCGGCGCGCTCGGCCTGGCGCTGCGCAAGACCCTTTATCCCCGCCTGCTGGGCGCCTGCGGCCGCAACGTCGTCTTCGGTCAGAACGTGGTGCTGCGCCATCCGCACAAGATCCGGGTCGGCGACGACGTGGTGATCGACGACAACTGCCTGATCGACGCGAAGGGCGACACGAACGAGGGCATCACGCTCGGGCGCGGCGTGTTCCTGGGGCGGAACACGATCCTCTCGTGCAAGAACGGCGACATCGACCTGGGCGAGGGAGCGAATCTCGGGTTCAACTGCGAGGTCTTCTCGGCCAGCCGCGTCACGATCGGTGCGCACGCCCTGTTTGCCGCCTACTGCTACGTGATCGGTGGAGACCACGATCGGAGCGACGCCTCGCGGCCCGTCAGCCAGCAGCGCCGGACTTCGGCCGGCGTGACGGTTGGGACGGGCGTCTGGATGGGCGCCGGTGCGAAGGTGATGGACGGCGTGGCCATCGGCGACGATGCCATCGTCGGCGCAGGCGCGGTCGTGCGGACGGATGTGCCGGCCCGGGCGGTGGCGGTCGGCATCCCGGCCCGGATCGTGGGCACTCGAGACATGCAGGACAGCTGAATGAGCCGCGTTGCCGTTGTCACGTCGGGCCAGCCGTTCGGCGAGGGCGGCCACCTCGTCATCGCCCGCTCCCTCGTCGACGCGCTGCGTGCGGCGGGCCATCAGGCCGACATCGTGGTGACGCCCCAGAACCGGTTCGGCCGTCAGGGCGCCGCGTACCTGGCCGCGTGGCTGACCGACGTCGGGCAGGCGCAGGACGGCGGCCGAGTCCATCAGGTCATCACGCTGCGCTACCCCAGCTATGCCGTGCGTCACGACGCCCACGTGTGCTGGCTGACGCACCGGATGCGGGAGTACTATGACCTGTGGGAGGCGTTCCGGGCCTCCCTCCGTCCCACCCAGCGCGTCAAGGAGGCCGTCCGGCGGGCCGCGATCCACGCGGCGGATCGCCTGCTCCTCGCGCGCAACGTCGACCGGCTGTTCGTGATCTCCGCGACGGTCCAGCAGCGGCTCCATCGCTGGGGCGGGCTCGGGTCGACCGTGCTCCACCCGCCTCCGCCCCGTCGGGCCTATCGGTGCGACGGGTACGGCGACTACGTCTTTGCCGTCTCCCGCCTCACCCGGCTGAAGCGGCTCGACCTCTTGATTCGGGCGCTGGCGTGTCCGGCCGGGCGCGACCTCCGGTGCGTGATCGCCGGAGACGGAGAGATGCGCGAGGAACTCGGAGCGTTGTCCCGCAGCCTCGGCGTCGAGGGGCGTGTCCGGTTTCTGGGGGAGGTGGGCGAGTCGATTCTGCTCGACCACCTGGCCCGCTGCCGCGCCGTGTGTTTTCCGACGTGGCAGGAGGACTACGGCTTTGTGACCGTCGAGGCCTTTGCCTCACGCAAGGCGGTGGTCACGTGCGCGGACAGCGGCGGAGCGGCCGAACTGGTGCGCGACGGCCTCGAGGGCTACGTCGTGAGCCCGGAGCCCGGGCCTCTCGCGTCGGCCCTCGCCCGGCTCGTCGGCGACCAGAGGCTGGCCTGCCGGATGGGCGAGGCGGGGTGGTGTGCTGCGTCCGCGATGAGCTGGGACCGCGTGGTCGAGCAGTTAGTGGTGGTGTGATGCCGTATCGTTCCCCCCTCGAGACGAAGATCGCCCGGAAGACCACACAGGCGATCTCCGACTTCCAGATGATCGAAGACGGCGATCGCATCCTGGTCGGCCTGTCGGGCGGCAAGGACAGCTGGGCGCTGCTGCAGATTCTCGACGTGCTCCGCAAACGGGCGAAGATCGAGTTCTCCCTGGTCGCCGTCAACGTGGACTCCGGGTACGAGAGCTACGACCACGGCCGCATCGAGCGCACCTGCGTGGAGCGGGGATGGGAGTGCCAGGTCGTGCACACGACGATTGGGGAGGTCATGGACGATCTCCTCGACGTCGATGACACGCCGTGCTCGCTGTGTGGACGGCTGCGCCGGGGGGTTCTGTACCGGACGGCGACCGAACTGGGCGCCACGAAGATCGCCCTCGGCCACCACGCCGACGACTGCATCGAGACGCTCCTCCTGAACCTGTTCTTCGAGGGCAACCTCAAGGCCATGCCCGCCCGGCTCGTCTCGGACAACGGCCAGCACGTCGTGATTCGGCCGCTGGTCTACGTGCTGGAGTCGGAGGCCCGGGCGTATGCGAAGGAGTGCGACCTGCCGATCGTCGGCTGCTGCTGCCCGGCCTGCGGCGACCTGAGCCTCCAGCGCCAGCGGATCAAGCGCCTGCTGCTCGAGTTGGAGCGCGAACACAAGGGGCTGAAGAACTCGATGCTGAGCGCGATGCGGAACGTCGCGTGGACGCACCTGCTCGATGCCAGGTTGAACCCGCCCGGCGCGCTCCGTGCCCGCAAGTGACGGCCGCGCCGCCCCTCCAGGTTCGTTTACACTAGTCGGGTGCGTGTCGTCCTTCAACGCGTGCGCTCGGCCAGCGTCTCGGTCGACGGGCGGCTGGTGGCGGAGATTGGGCCCGGCCTGGTGGCCCTCGTGGGAGTGACCCACGGCGACACGGCCGCCGAGGCGGCATGGCTGGCAGCCAAGACGGTCGGCCTGCGCGTGTTCGCGGACGACGCCGGGAAGATGAACCAATCGCTCGTCGACGCCGGCGGGTCGGTGCTCGCGGTGTCCCAGTTCACGCTGTACGCCGACTGCCGGACTGGGCGCCGCCCTTCGTTCGACGGGGCGGCGCCGGCTCCCCAGGCCGAGGCGCTGTGGGACGAGTTCGTCCGTCAGCTACGCACGCTGGGCGTTCGGGTCGCCACGGGCGTCTTCCAGGCCCACATGGTGGTCGACCTCTCGAACGACGGCCCCGTCACGCTGATTCTCGACACGGCCGGGCGCACACCGGCCTGAGACGCGCGCCGATTGCCCCCCCTTCGTGGCAGAATGGTCCTCCATGAAGATTCTGGCTGCTCGAATTCCTCGTGCGACGGCGGGAGCGGCGGCGTGCCTGGCGGCGGCCTGGCTGCTGGCGGCGCCGGCCTGGGCGCAGCAGCGCCCGCTGCTCACGCAGGACCCGGAGACGATTGGGGCGGGACAAGTCCTGCTCGAGGGCGGCTTCGATTACGGGACCAACATCTTCTTCCCAGCCTCAGGTCTCACCGGGAATCTGCTGCGCGTGCCCACCCTCGGGGTGTTTGTCGGCGTGGGTTCCATTGCCGAGATCCAGTTAACGGGCGGGCCCTACGAGCGGCTCGCCATCACCTCGCGGCAGCCCGCGCCGCTCTCGGACGCGGTCACGGCGACGGGCGACACGACGTCGGCCGTCGTGGACCTCATGATTGGGGCCAAGATCCGCGTGCTCAGCGAAACCGACACGCGTCCGGCGGTCGCCTTCCTGTTCTCGACGTCGCTGCCGAACTCGAAGCACCCGAGCGGGCTGGGGCTCAACACGATCGACTTCTACACGGGCTTGGCCGTCGGCAAGACCATGCGGTCCGTGCGCTACGCCGGGAACGTCGGTCTCGGCATCCTGCCCGATCCGGTGACCGGCCAGCGCCAGAACGATGTCCTGACCTACGGCGTGTCCGTCGTGCGCGCGATCTCGGACACCGTCGACCTGGTGGGCGAACTGAACGGGCGGGCCAACACGCGCCCGAGCGGCGCGCCGGTCGGCACCGAGAGTCGCTCGGTGCTGAGGGCCGGCGCTCGCTTCACGCAGGGCGCCACGCGGCTGGATGCGGCCTTTCTGCTCGGCATGACGTCGGAGGACCCCGGCTTCGGGGTGACGGTCGGCGTGACCTACGTCTTCAAGGCGTTCGACGTGCAGTGAGCAGGCCTGCTACGCGCCCGGCGCCCGGACGGGCAGGTAGAACTGGTCCAGCGCCGTCAGTTCCTGCGCGAGCCGGGCGCGGCTCCAGACCCGCTCCTCGGCCATGACCTGGGCACAACCCTCCGCAACCGCCCAGCCGGGATGGCCCGCGGCCCCCAGGGGTGTCCGCCGCACCACGACGTCGACGAGCGACGATGCCATCTCGGCGCGGATGGCGTGGACGACCTGAGCGCGAATGACCGG
Organism: uncultured Acidobacteriota bacterium; assembly: GCA_963701315.1. Classification (GTDB taxonomy): domain Bacteria; phylum Acidobacteriota; class Vicinamibacteria; order Vicinamibacterales; family Fen-181; genus FEN-299. The sequence continues at coordinate 1,669,417 of OY969603.1, forward strand.
TGATCCCGGAGCGACGCGGGCCGAAAGCGCCCCGCCGGGGACGGCCAGCGCGAGCAGGACTCCGTAGTCCGAGCCATAGGTGCCGACCAGTTGCCGGAGCACGTCCTCGGGGAGGTCCGGCCCGACGTCGGCTCGCGCAGCGGCGAGCAGGGCATCGTGGTCGGCGCTCTCCCCGCCGGGCAGGGGAGTGTCGGCCGTGCGGCAGGGCGCGCGGCGCCCCAACCGCCGCACGACGAGGTCGACGGCCACCGCCGCCACGCCGCGCGCGGTCGTGTACTTGACGCCGATGAGCGAGACGGCCCCCTGGGCGCCTTCCCGCGCGTGGTCGCGGATCCGGTAGTGGCCCTCGAGTCCCACGCCCGACCGCCGGCTCAGCGCGGCGGGCACGATGCCACGGTGGACGAGCGTGATGTCGTCCGGCCCGAGGCGGAGCGCGGGGAACGCCTGGTTGACCTCGGCGAGGAAGACCTCGAGGTCGCGGGCGCTCACCGCGAGGTCGTCCGGTCCGCAGGTCTCGCGCCCGTGCGACGTGCCCGCCACGGCGCGCCCCTCCCACGGCACGGTGAACAGCATGCGGTTGTCGTCGGTCGAGGAGGCCAGCGCCGGCCCTGACATCTGGCGTCGCGTGACCAGGTTCATCGCCCGGATGAGCGGGAAGGGGCGCGGGCAGCCAAAGGCGGCCATGATCCGGCCCGCGCCCCCTCCGGCCGCGTTCAGCGTGAGCGTGGCCCGGACGTCGAACTCCGAGCCGCTCAGCCCATCGCGCACCCGCATGCCGGTCACACGTCCGCCAGTCTTCAGCGCGGCGAGGGCCTTGGCGTAGTTGGCCAGGCACGCACCGGCCCGGTCAGCCGCCAACGCGAACGCCAGCGTGAGCCGGTCCGCGTTGCGTAGCTGGTAGTCCTGCCACAAGGCGCCACCGGTCAGACCCGGCCGGCGTACATCCGGGAACAAGCGCAGGCACTCGTCGCGCGGGATGACGCGGCCTGTCGGCAGGTGGAGGCGCGGCGTCACACCGTCGTTGCGGTCTCGCCCGACGAGCGCGTCGGCCACGAACGCCACGCGCATCGCGAGTCGGCTGCGAGTCGGCTTGCGATAGGTGGGCATCAGGAAGGGCAGGGGCGTCAGCAGGTGCGGCGCGACGCGCGCCAGTGCCCGGCGCTCCAGGATCGACTCCCGCATCCGCCGATAGTCGGCGCTCTGCAGGTAGCGGAGGCCGCCGTGCACCGTCTTCAGGTGGTTGAACGAGGCGCCCGATCCGAAATCGCCTGCTTCCACCAGCGCGACCGACAGCCCGCGCTGGGCCGCGTCGTAGGCAGCGGCAAGCCCGTGGATCCCCCCGCCAATGACGAGGAGATCGAAGGGGCGCTCGGCGAGGCGGCCAAGGTCGCGGTGCATTGGAGTCAGTCGGCCCCGCGGAGCGCAGGCCGTTGTCGCGTCGGGCGCGTCACCCCCTGGGGGTGACGCGCGACACCCGATATTCTATAGTAGTCGGCCGACATGACGTCACGACTTGCGCCTTCCAATGCGGCCGTCCGGCGATACTGGAACGAACACATCCACGATCTCGCCATCAGCCGGCACGAGCCGGGCTCGGCCGGGTTCTTCGCGGATCTGGACCAGTACCACTTCGAGAAGCTGCACCACCTGCTGCGCCTCGTCGATTTCGAGGGGCAGCGGGGCAAAGCCGTTCTCGATGTCGGGTGCGGCACGGGCGTGGACGCGGTCCGGTTCGCCCGATCCGGCGCCGCGGTCACCGGGGTGGACATCGCGCCCTCGGCGATCGCGCTGGCGGCCGCAAATTTCCGGTTGCAGGGCCTCGCGGCAAAATTCGTCGTGGCCGATGCCGAGGCGCTCCCGCTGCCCGACGCGGCTTTCGACCTGGTGTTCGCCCACGGCGTCGTGCAGTACACGACCGACGACCGCGCCCTGATTGGCGAGTGTCGTCGCGTGCTCAAGCCGGGTGGCCAGGCGGTGTTCCAAGTCTACAACCGCCGCTCGTGGCTCAACTTGCTGTCGAAGGTCATGAAGGTCGACCTCGAGCACGAGGGCGCCCCGGTGCTGCGGAAGTACAGCGCCGCGGAGTTCACGGACCTTCTCGCCGGCTTCTCGGACGTCCGGCTGGTCTTCGAGAGGTTTCCCGTCCAGTCGCGCCTCCACAAGGGGTGGAAAGGCGCGGTCTACAATGCCGCCTTCGTGGGTGCGTTCAACGCCCTGCCGCGGGCGGTCGTTCGCCGATTCGGCTGGCATCTGCTGGCGTTTTGTACCAGGTGACACATGCTACCCGTCATCAAGGCCCACGCGTACGGCAACGACTTCCTCTACGTCGAGCGTCGGCTGACCCATGCCCGGGACCAGGTCTCCCTGTCCCGTGCGCTGTGCGATCGGCACGTGGGTGTCGGCGCCGACGGGCTGATCGTCTACGACCGCACGGCTCGGGGCGCCACCATGCGGCTGTTCAACCCCGACGGCAGTTTCTCGGAAGTGTCGGGCAACGGCGTGCGGGCCCTCGCCGCCGTGCTGGTCGACGTCCACGGCTTCGACCCGGACGACCGGACCGTGGTGATTGGGACCGACGCCGGTGAGAAGGTCCTGGCCCTGCTGGGCCGCGACGGACCGCGCTTGACCTTCCGCGCCGCGATGGGCCATCCAGAGGAGACCTCGGAGGTCACGCTCGATGTTGGCGGCGACCCGCTGCGCGTGGTCACGCTCAGGGTGGGGAATCCGCAGTGCGTGCGGCTGGAGAGCGCGCTCGACGTCGAGCGGATGCATCGCCTGGGGCCGCTGCTGGAGCGCCATCCGCATTTCCCCGAGCGCACCAACGTCGAATTCGCCACCGTGGAGGCCCCCGACCGGGTCCGGATCCTGATCTGGGAGCGCGGCGTCGGGCCAACCCTGGCATCCGGAACCGGCGCGTGCGCGGCCGCCGTGGCGGCCGCCACCTATGGCGGCGCCTCCCGTGACGTGCAGGTGACGTCACCCGGGGGGACTCAGCGCGTGGAATGGCGCGACGACGGCCTTCACCTCACGGGATGGGCTGAGGTCGTCCTGAGAGGCGAGTGGGCGGGCTGAGGAGCCGCGGTGTGGGCGCCTTCAACCAAGGCCCAGGCGGGGACCGGCCCGAGTCAGAGAACTGAAGCAGGCCCCCTATCCGGACAGGACGCACTACGACGAATAGTCGGACGGGGGAGCCCCCGGTTGATCCTCTTCAGGTCCCGCCTGCACGGGGTCATTGCGGCAGCCGATGAGCTAAGCGTCACGCGGGCCGCACCGATTCGCGATGGCGCAATCAAGGGTGAATGTGTCCGGGCCGAGGAGGGCAATCGTCAGGCAACATAGACGCAACGTGCACGTCGTCATGCCGTTGCGAAGAAGCAAGCCCCTGTGGAACACAGAGGTCGCTACTGCCATGTCGAAGGCAATCCGCAGGTCTTCTCAAGAATCCAATCACCAACAGCACTCGGCCCATGAATTCCGTTGACTTGACAGGTGGGCCGCAACAACGGGGAAAGGAATGTGGAGGGCGGAACCTGTCAACGACTTTGAGTCACTCGCGTCGTGAGTTTACCAAGCCGCGGGCGGCGTCCTGTCTGGATAACGCCCCGCGCCCAGGCTGCGGCGCCAATCGTGAGCGATCACAAATCAACGGCTCCTTCGCGGCTCATACCGCATCGCCACCGCCCCCGAGCCGAACTCGAGCCGGCTCAGGACCTTCAAGTCGACATGCTTCGATAGCCCCGCGAACAACGTCGGCCCGTGGCCCGCGAGCCTGGGACGCACCACGAACTCGTACTCATCGATCAATCCCAACTCCGTCAACGCCAGTGGGAGCTTCACACCTCCCACGAGCAGTCCGTTGCCCGACTCCCGCTTGAGTTGCTGAACGGCCTTGCCCAGCTCCCCGCGCACGAGTTCCGCGTTCCAATCGACCTGCTCCCTGGTGCTCGACACGACGTACTTCTTTGCCGCGTTGATCGTCTGGGCGAAGGGTTCCATCCAAACAGGTCTCGCTCCCGGCGGCGCCGGCGGCCGCCACGCTGATTCCATCATTTCGTAAGTCACCCGGCCGAAGAGCAGGGCATCGGCCTGGCTGAGGATCTCGGCCCCGTGACGAAGCAAGTCCTCGTCAGCGGAAATCGCACGATGATCGCAGCACCCGTCCAACGTGACGTTGATGGAGTACCGAAGGGGTCGCATTACGTCAGAGTACCGCTGATGGTGTGGGGTAGCAACCCATGCTGTTCGCCCCCGCCGAGGTAGGCCTGTGGCGGATTGATCCAAGCCGCGGGCGGCAGTGGCCTCGGTGACGGCCGCCCGTTCGGGAACCGCTCCGGAGGCCAAGCAAACGCCTTCGCGAGGACCCGCGCGCGCCGGTCACGCTTCGCCTCGGCGAGTCCGTAGTGGACATCGTGCGGGGTGAACAGCCCGAGCCCGACGTGATGATGGTCCGTGTTGTACCAGGGGAAGACGTCGCCGCAGAAGTTGCGCCCGTGCTCCAGGGAGCCGACGCGGTCCGGGAAGTCGGGCCGGTCCTTCATCGTCTTGAACTGCGACTCGGAGAATGGGTTGTCGTTCGAGACGTGCGGCCGCGAGTGAGCCTTGGTGACGCCGAGGTCGGCCAGCACCAGCGCGACGGGCTTCGAGGTCATCGCCACGCCGCGATCGGCGTGCACGCCGAGCTGGCCCGGCGTGATGCCCTGGCGTTCACAGCTCTCGGAGATCAGCGTCTCGGCGAGCGCCGCCGACTCGCGCTGCGCCAGCAGCCAGCCGGCCACGTAGCGGCCGAACACGTCGAGCAGCACGTACAGGTCGTAGGGGTGAACCTGCCATCTTCGTGGACGCCGCGGCCGTCGCCGAGCAGGTGTCGGGCGGAGTCGCGGGGCAAGGTCGTCTCCCACCCTCCGCCCGAGTCAGAATCTCGTCGCTGCAGGCCTGGAGCTCGAAGCGGCGACCATGGCCACGACGCCGCGACGCAGCGGCACGTGGGCAGCTCACCGCGAGACCACCACGTCCGCCAAAAGGAGGTCGAACCCCAGACGGCGTTCCGCGAGCCATGCGATGTGCAAACCGTCGGGCGACCAGGCCGGAAGGTGAAACACGCCCTTGGCGTCCATCACGTCGTGTTTGTGCCCAGCCCGATCGAGCACGCTCAGAATGCCTCGGCGCTGGTCGACAAACGCCATTGCGGCCATCGCGAAGGGCGCCCACCCGAAGTCGCCCCCCGGCCCGAACTGGTCCTGGAACCTGTGGGCGTAGGCGGTCCAGACGACTTCGCCGGCGAACTTGTAGACGATCGACTCGGGGGCACTCGGGTATAACCTGTCCATCGGAGAGTACAGCTCTGCGACCAGTCGGGCCGACGGCAGCCACGGCGCGCCGAGCGCGGACTTCCAGGTCCAGTACGGCAGGGCCCAGTCCGGCGCACCGGCGAGGGCAGTCATCTGACCTCCGTCTACGGAGACGAGGCGAATGAACTGACTCCGGTTCTGTCCGCGCGGAGACACCTCCACGGAACCAATGCAGATCTGGCGTCCGTCCGGTGACCAGGCAAGGCGGACCGGATCCCCCCCCAATGGCTGAGCGCCCGTAGGACCCCACCGTTCGCTCACCGGGCGTCTCGAGGTGCGACGCGTCAAGGGGCCGCGTCCGGAGGAGACCGGCCCGCGCATCCACGGACTCCGGGCCACCCAGATCCACTACTCGCTGGTACTCGGCAGCTGCGCGATCCAGATCGGATTCCGGCCGGCGCGGGTGCTGGCCGTTCGGCTCCTCCGGCAACCCGCGGACGTACCGCAGTTCGATCGCTCGGGCGAGGTTGAAATGCGCGGTCGTGGCGCCAGGGTCGAGGAGCACCGCCCGCTCGAAGGTGACCGTGGCGTCATCAAACTGTTCGAGGGAGGTCTGCACGACGCCAACCGCATTGAGCACGTCGACGCTTGCGGGCCATCGCGCCGCGGCAGTCCGAAGCACGGTGAGCGCCTCGCGAGTCTTGGCTTGACGGAGGTCGAAGTAGACGGGCTGGAACTCCGGAACCGTTTCGCGCACACGGGTCCACGCGGCGCGCGCACGGTCGATGTCTCCCTCGGCAAACCGCGCCCAGCCGAGCACGTAGTGAACCCAGGGCGGGGCCGCCGGATGCGTCGCGCAGGTTGCGAGTGCCGCCAGCACGCCCTTCGTGTCACCGACCTCGTACGCCGCCCAGCCGGCCTTGGCCTGCGCAGCCAGATCGTCTGGAAGCTCGCCGATGGTTCCGGCCAGTGTCTCGCGGGGGTTTGCGTCCCGGGCAGCCCCGGCCGGAGACAGGCGTGCGACTGAGGTTCCGCCGGGCGGGGCGGGCTGTTGGCCGCCATCGTTCGGGAGGCTCGTTGCTGACGGGGACAGCAGCAGCGCGAGAACCAGCAGTTCGCCCAGCATAGGCGGCCGTCCCGCGTTCAGTCGCTGGGCGCCGGACCGGGTCGTGCGCCACGGCTGCGTGAACCGCCGGCCGGTTCGTCGAGACTCCTTGGGAGCCTCAACAGCGAACCGGCCCGCACTCAATGTGGGCCGTGTGGCGGAAGACGTCAAGGCGAAGAGCAGAGCGTAGCTTCCCTGGCCGGCATCGGTCGCGCTCGTCGAAGCGGGCTCCCCGTAATCCCAGGAGATCCGCGTCGGCGCGGTCCGCACTCAGGCAGGACGACAATGGGGTACCCCGCAGGTGGACCAACCAGCCACCAGGGACGGGCACACGGCCCCGAGCGACGTGCGAGGAGACCGGCCCGGCCGATCGGCGAATTCGGGCGAGGCCGGAGAATCGCCGCTGGCTTCCCCGGCAGCGTGCGGCGGTCAGAGACCGGGCCCGCCGGGCGACTCCATCCCAGGGGGGACATGGAACAGCCGGCCGGCATGAGACTGGCGGGGCTTGGGAGACCCGAACGGGGCAGGTTCCGCGTACCCCAGCCATCGCCCGCGAGGCAGTTGCTGCGCGGGTCGTCAGCTGGCACGACCCGACGTCACTTGGCGGGCGCGCGTGAGGTCGGTGCGGGTGTGGCGTCCAGCACGGCCTTGAGGTGTTCGGCCACGCCCGAGGCCGCCTGCCGAGCTGCCGCGTAGTCCTCACGACCGATTGCCTCGCGCGCTTTTTGCAGCGCCACGTTTGCCACGACGACCGCCCGTCTGGCGTCCGAGAGATGTCGGCGCTCCAGCCGGGTCTTCGCCGTCGCGGATTCGCTCTCGATCCGTCGGCGCGCCTCGCCCAGTGCCGCGTCGAGGAGGTCGACCGCCCGGACAGCGTCGCCGCGGGCGGCACGCTTGCGCTCCCCGGCGTTCCTCTGAGCCTCCTGCGCGCGCTCGCGGCTGTCGAGGGCGAAGCTGAGCGCCTGGCGGTAGTCGCGTTCCACAACAGCCCGGCGGGCCCGATCGAGGGTGGCCACCGCCGCACGGTAGTCATCCGGCGCGTACTGGAGAGCGCCGGCCGCCCGAGCCGCGTCGATGGCGGCGCGGGCCTGGCCGATCTCTTTGTCCGGAGGCGACGCGCAGCCGGCCAGGCACAGCACCGCGAGCGTCGCGATTGGAAGGGTGCAGAGGCGGCGCATCAGTTGAAGTATAAATGAACAAGGCGTCTGCCCGGACGGTCGCCGGGATCGACCGACCGCACGAGAGGCTGGGCCGGCTTGGCGCGGCCGCCCTCGGCGATTACGAACTGGTGGCGGCCGTCCTCGGCTCAGGGACGACGGGCACTTCCGTGCGCGCGCTGGCCGAGGAGGTGCTCGCCTCGGCGGGCGGTCTGCACGGCTTGCTGCGCTCGAGCCAGGACGACCTGACCCGGATCCGCGGGCTGGGGCCTGCGCGCGCCGCGCGGCTGCTCGCGTCGGTCGAGCTGGGGCGACGCAGTCTGGCGCGCGAGCCGCCGGATCGCCCCCGGGTGGCCGGGCCGGGCGATGCGGCGCGGCTGCTGATGCCGGAGTACAGCGCGCGGGGGGTCGAGCAGTTCGGGCTCGTGCTGCTGGACGTGCGACATCGGGTCCTGCGGACAGTCGTTGTCGCCGTCGGCTCGCTCGACCGCGCGTCGGTTCACCCGCGCGACGTGTTCGGGCGGGCGTTGATCGCCTCGGCGCCGGCGCTCGTGCTGTTTCACAACCACCCGTCCGGCGATCCCTGTCCCAGCCCGGACGACGTGGAGCTGACCCGACGGATGGTGGCCGCCGGTGACCTGTTGGGCGTGACGGTGCTCGACCACATCGTGCTCGGCGACGGGCGCTACTGCAGTCTCCGAGAGACGGGATGCCTCTGACGATGGCCAAGATCCTCTATTTCGACTGCTTCGCCGGCGCCGCCGGCGACATGATCCTCGGCGCGCTGCTGGATGCCGGGCTCCCGCTCGCCGAACTCGAGCGGGCCCTCGCCAGCCTGCTCCCCGCGGGTGCTCGCGTGGCTGCCGAGCGGGTGCTGCAATCCGGCCTGTCGGCCACCAAGTTCCAGCTCTTCGAGCCCCACGGGGCCGGGCCGGCAGCCTCGTCGAGCCCGTCCCCGCCCCGCCACAGCCACCACCACCACCCACACGCGCCGCACCACCCGGGCGCCGCCAGCCGCGACACCCGCGAGGCCTCCGGGCCGGCGGTGCCGGACTTGACCTCGGGAAGCGTCGACCATCAGGCGCCGCACCATGCTCACCGGTCGCTTGCCGAGATCCTCGCGCTCATCGAGACGTCCGCGCTCTCCGAGAGCGGGCGCCGTCGGGCCAGCGGGCTGTTCCGGCGGCTGGCCGAGGCTGAGGCCGAGGTGCACCGGATGCCGGTCGACCAGGTGCACCTGCACGAGGTTGGCGAATTGGATTCCATCGTCGACGTGGTGGGCGCCGTGTTCGGTCTCGAGTGGGTCGGTGCCGACCGCGTGGTCGCCTCGCCGATGAACGTGGGCGGGGGCACCGTGCGGTCGGCGCACGGGGTCTTCCCCGTGCCGGCTCCCGCCACCCTCAAGCTGTTGGGCAACGCGCCGGTCTATTCGAGCGGCGCGCCGATGGAGACGCTGACGCCGACCGGTGCCCTCGTCGTCACGGCGTATGCGACCGAGTTCGGCCCGATTCCTGCCATGCGGGTCGACGCCGTGGGGTACGGCGCGGGGGACCGCGATGTGCCCGGGACTCCCAACGTGCTGCGCGTCCTGATTGGCCACGACGAGACGACGTCGGAGACCGAGCGGGTGGCGGTCCTCGAGTGCGAGGTCGACGACATGAACCCCCAGATCTTCGGCCTGCTGATCGACCACCTGTACGCCGCCGGAGCCCTGGAGGTGTTCTACACGCCCGTCCAGATGAAGAAGAACCGGCCCGGAACGCTCCTGACGGTCATTGCCCCCCCCGACCTGCGCGGACGGGTCGAAGCCCTCGTCTTTCGCGAAACGACGACGATTGGGCTACGCTATCAGGAACTGACGCGCTCCTGCCTGGCCCGGGAGTTCGTGGCCGTCCAGACGCCGCTCGGCGAGGTGCGCGTCAAGGTGGCCCGCCGCGGCGGAGAGGTGGTGAACGCGTCGCCGGAGTTCGACGACTGCGCGCGGCTCGCCGCGGCGCACGGCGTGCCCGTCAAGCAGGTGCTGGCGCTCGCGAGCCGCGCTTATCTGGACCTGGAACGGTAGCCGGGCGTCCCCGACGGTGGGTTGTACTGGCTCGGGCAGCACGGATTATCGACATCGGCGATCGATACTGGCGCTATGTCCTCCTTCTACCTGACGACCGCGATCGATTACGTCAACAGCCGTCCGCACCTCGGGACCGCCTACGAGAAGATCTCGGCGGACGTGATCGCCCGCTACAAGCGGCTCTGCGGGTTCGAGACCCACTTCCTGATGGGCAATGACGAGCACTCGCAGAACGTCTACCGCCGTGCGCGCGAGCAGGGGCTCGACCCCCTGGTCTACTGCGACCAGATGGAGCGGCAGTTCCGCGATGTCTGGGCGCGCCTCGAGGTGTCCTTCGACGACTTCATCCGCACGACCGAACCGCGGCATCGGGTCGGTGTCAGCACGATCGTGCAGCGGATCGCCGACCGCGGCGACCTGTACGACGGCTTCTACGAGGGGCCGTACTGCGTGTCGTGCGAGGCGTTCAAACCGGAGAAGGACCTGGTCGACGGCCTATGCCCGATCCATGGGTCGAAGCCCGAGTGGATCCGGGAGAAGAACCACTTCTTCCGCCTCTCGCGGTATCGCGACGCGCTGCTGGCTCACTTCCAGGCCAATCCCCGGTTCCTCCAGCCCGACGTCCGGCGCAACGAGATCTTGCGTCTCCTGGAGGCCGGCCTGGATGACATCTCGATCAGTCGTGCGGGCCAGCTCTGGGGGATCCCGTTGCCGTTCGACCCGGGCAGCGTCGTCTACGTGTGGTTCGACGCCCTGGTGAACTACATCTCCGCGATCGGCTACGGCCGGGACCAGGCAGAGTTCGAGCGTTGGTGGCCGGCCGACCTCCACGTGATCGGCAAAGACATCACCCGCTTCCACTGCGTGATCTGGCCCGCCATGCTGCTCAGCGCCGGCCTCGCCCTGCCGAGGCAGGTGTTCGGGCACGGGTTCGTGCACTTCAAAGGCCAGAAGATGAGCAAGACGCTTGGGACCGTGCTCGACCCGCTTGAGGCGGCGTCCCGGTTCGGCCCGGACCCCCTCCGCCTCTACCTGGTCAAGGAGATCCCGTACGGGCAGGACGGGGACTTTTCGTGGGAGCGTTTCGAGGAGCGGTACAACGTCGACCTGGCGAACAACTACGGCAACCTCCTGAACCGGCTCGCCGTCATGATCGACAAGTACCGCGGAGGGCTGCTGCCGGCAACCTCCGGGCCGTCGGGCCGGCTGGTCGATGTCGCCTCGGACACCATCCGGCGATACCGCCAGGCGATGGACACCTTGGCCCTGCACGAGGCGGCGGGCGCGGCGTTCGGGCTGGTCGACGCGGGCAACGAGTACATCGCCGAGACCGAGCCGTGGGTGCTGGCCAGACAGGGTCAGGACGAGCGGCTATCGCAGGTGCTGTCCGACGTGGTCGAAGCCGTGCGGATCGCGACGCTGCTGCTGTCCCCCGTGATGCCGAGCGCGTGCGCCGAGATTCTGCGACGCCTCGGAGAGGGCCGGCCGATCGCCACGCAGCGCCTGGACCAGGACGGGGCGTGGCGAAGCGGTGTTGAACGACGGGTCGTCAAGGCTGAGCCGCTTTGGCCGCGAATCGAGCAGCCGCCCGCAGCCCTGGTCGGCGCGGGTGCACCGAGAGAGGAGCCTATCGTGAGCACTGAACCCACGGCGCAGCCCCCAACGCCAGTCATTGGCGGAGGCGCCACCAGTCCGACGCCCCAACCCGCGGTCGCGCCCGCGGCCGACGAGAAGATCCCGATCGAGGACTTCGCCAAACTGGATCTACGGGTTGCGAAGATCCTGGCGGCCGAGAGGATCAAAGGCTCCAAGAAGCTCATCAAGATGGAGATCGACGTGGGGCGCGAGCAGCGCACGGTCGTGGCGGGCATCGCGGAGGCCTACGACCCGGAGGCGCTGGTCGGCCGTTCGGTCGTCATCCTCGCCAATCTCAAGCCCGCGAAGCTGATGGGCGTCGAGTCGAACGGGATGGTCCTGGCGGCAAGCCCGGAAGGCGGCCTGCCAGCGCTGCTCGGCTTCGAGAACCCGCCGCCGCCCGGGACGCGAGTCAAGTAGTGGTCGACAGCCATTGCCACCTGGCCGACCCGGCCTTCGCCGCCGACCTCGGCGACGTCGTGGCGCGTGCGCACGCCGCAGGAGTCTCGGGCGGACTGTGCGTGCTGGCGGCTGAGGACGTCGTCGAGGCGGCGCAGGCGGAGCGGGTCGCCCGCCTGTGGCCGGCGCTCCGCTTCGCGGTCGGCGTCCATCCCCACCAGGCGCAGCAGTTCGGCGGCCGGCTGGCGGAGCTTCCCGAATGCCTCCGCACGGCTGTGGCGAGCCGACCGGGCGTGTGTGCGGTGGGCGAGATTGGCCTCGACTATCACTACGACCTGTCCCCTCGGGACGTGCAGCGCGCGGTGTTCCGCGCCCAGGTCCGGCTCGCGTGCGAGGCGGACTGGCCCGTCGTCATCCACACCCGCGAGGCCGACGAGGACACAGTCGCGATCCTCGTCGAGGAAGGGCAGGGCCGCCTGCGCGGCGTGTTCCACTGTTTCTCGGGATCGGCAGTTCTGGCCCGTCAGGCGCTCGACCTCGGGTTCCTCGTCTCGTTCTCCGGCATTGTGACGTTCCCCAAGGCGGCAAGTTTGCGGGAGGTGGCCAAGATGGTGCCGCTCGACCGCCTGCTGGTCGAGACCGACTGCCCCTACCTCTCGCCCGTGCCGATGCGCGGCAAGCGGAACGAGCCGGGTTGGGTGGTGCGCGTCGCCGAGACGCTCGCCGAGGTCAAGGGCGTCGCCGAGAACGCCCTCGATCGCCAGGTCACGGCAAACTTCGACCGCCTGGTTGGCCCGTCGCCGCGAGGGCCGTCGACGGGTTGGACGCGTTGACACTCCGCGCGCAAGTGTGGTGAGATCAACCGATTCAGCGCATCGTGGACAAATCAGTAGTCACGCTCTCGCACATCTTCGAACCGATTCGTGTCGACCTTGAGCAGGTCGAGCGCGAGTTCGCCCGCCAGGTGGAGTCCCACATCTCGCTGATTCCGGAGATCGGGCGGTACATCCAAGCGGCGGGCGGCAAGCGGGTGCGACCCGCCGTCCTGCTCATGGCGGCGCGCCTGGCCGGCTATCGCGGCGAGCTTGCCGTGCCCTACGCGTCGGTCGTCGAATTCATCCACAGCGCGACCCTGATCCACGACGACATCGTCGACGACTCGACGCTGCGCCGCGGCCGCAAGACGGTCCACGCGCGGTGGGGCACCGACATCACGGTCCTGCTGGGCGACTACCTGTACATCAAGTCCATGGCGCTCGCCCTTCGGTACGACGCGCTGGACGTGCTCCGGCTGCTCTGCGACGTGACGCTGCAGATGATCGAAGGGGAGCTGTTCCAGCTGTCGAAAAACGGCGACGTGGACATCAGCGAGGCGCAGCACTTCGAGATCGTCGAACGAAAGACGGCGTATCTGTTCGGTGGGTGCGCGGAGATCGGGGGACTGCTGGGCAGGGTGGGCGACGAGCGCCAGCGCGCGCTGCGCGACTACGGCTTCAATCTCGGCGTCGCGTTCCAACTGGTCGACGATCTGCTCGATCTGACGGGCCGGGAGGAGGTCCTGGGGAAGCCGATCGCCAGCGATCTTCGCGAAGGCAAGGTCACGTTGCCGATCATCCACCTGCTTCGCGAGGGCGGGCCCCACCTGCGTGAAGCCGTGGCGGCCGTCGTGCACGAGCACCGCCTGACGCCAGAGCGCTGGCGCGAGATCTCCGGCGCGCTGGCCGAGCGGCGCTCGATCGACTACGCGTACGCGAAGGCCACCGAGTTCGGCGAACGAGCCAAGCAGTGCCTCCGCGCGTTCCCCGCGTGTGCGGAGCGCGATGCGCTCCTGGCACTGCCCGATTACCTGCTCTCTCGGGATCACTGACGCCTGCCGGGCGCGCGTCCGCGCCCGTTCCCGCCGCGTCCTGGCCGGAAGGCCGCGCATCGCGTCCGAGGGTCCGCCGATGACACCCGCTAAACGGATTGCCGATCTCCGAGCTGCCATCCGCTACCACGAGGAACAGTACTACGTCCTCAACGACCCGGAGATTTCCGACGCGGAGTTCGACGCCCTGATGAAGGAGCTGGAGGAGCTCGAGCGGGCCCACCCCGAGCTCGCCACCCCCGATTCGCCCACGGCACGCGTCGGCGGCCGGCCGGTCGATGGGTTCGCGAGCGTGGAGCACGCGATGCCCATGCTCTCGCTGGACAACTCGTACAACGCCGAGGACCTGAAGGCGTTCGACGAGCGCCTTCGGCGTGCGCTGGCCGACGATGGGGAGGCGGCCAGCCCTCTCGTCTACGTGACCGAGCTGAAGATCGACGGGCTGAGCATCTCGCTCTCCTACGAGAACCGCCGCCTGGTGCGGGGCGTCACGCGCGGCGACGGCACGCGCGGCGAGGACGTCACGTCCAACGTCCGCACGATTCGGGCCATCCCGCTCACGCTGCCCCCTTCCGCCGATGCCGGGCCAATCGAAGTCCGGGGCGAGGTCTATCTGCCGCACGCGGCGTTCGAGCGCATCAATCGGGAACGCGAGGAGCGCGAGGAGCCCGTGTTCGCGAATCCGCGCAACGCGGCGGCGGGCACGATGCGGAACCTCGACCCGCGCGAAGTGGCGCGACGCGGGCTGTCGGCGTACGTGTACCAGCTGATCGGCGGCGCCGCCGCGATGCCGGCCAGTCACTCCGGGGCGCTCGCCCGACTCCGGGAGTGGGGGCTGCCGGTCGAACCGCACTACCGGGTGTGCACCGCGCTCGATGAGGTGCTGGCCTATTGCGAGGAGTGGCGCGAGGCGCGCCGGACGCTTCAGTTCGACACCGACGGCATCGTCGTCAAGCTCGACGGTCTCGCCCTGCGCGAGCGCGCGGGATCGACGGCGAAGTTCCCGCGGTGGGCGATCGCGTACAAGTTCCCGGCGGAGCAGGCGACGACCAAGCTGCTGCGGATCGAGGTGAACGTCGGGCGAACGGGGGCGGTCACGCCCTACGCCGTACCTGAGCCGGTGCGGCTGTCCGGCTCGACCATCCAGATGGCGACGCTTCACAATGAACAGGAGATCGCGCGTCGCGACATCAGGCCGGGCGACTACGTGCTCATCGAGAAGGGCGGTGAGGTCATTCCGAAAGTCGTCAAGGCGGTGCTCTCGCGCCGGGGCCCGGACGTCGTGCCGTGGCAGATGCCCCGAGCGTGCCCCGCGTGCGGCAGCCGCCTTCAACGCCCGGAGGGGGAGGCCGTCTGGCGGTGCGTCAACACGGCGTGCCCGGCGCGGTTCCGCCGCAGCCTGGAGCACTTTGCGTCGCGGCGCGCCATGAACGTCGAGGGGCTCGGGGAAGCGCTGGTGGATCAGCTGGTGGGTACAGGGCTTGTCGCCGATTTTGCCGATCTCTACCACCTGACCGCGCCCCAGCTGGAGGCCCTCGAACGGATGGGAAAGAAGTCCGCCCAGAACCTGCTGTCGGAGATCGGCCGCAGCCGGTCGAACGAGCCCGCCCGGCTGCTCTACGGCCTGGGTATCCGCCATGTCGGCGAGCGCGTGGCCGCCGTGCTGATCGAGGCCTTCGGGTCGGTCGACGCGGTCGAGAGCGCCACGCTGAGCGACCTGGAGGCCGTGAACGAAGTCGGCCCCGTGGTCGCCCAGTCCCTGCGTGAGTACTTCGACGAACCGAAGAACCGCCAGCTGGTCGCCCGCCTGCGCCAAGCGGGCGTGAAGACGGCCGCGCCGCAGCAACGCCGCGCGCCAGCTGGGGACGCGACGCTGGCCGGAAAGACGTTCGTCCTCACTGGCACGCTTTCGGCGCTGTCGCGCGAGGAGGCCGCCGCCGCGATCGAGTCGCTTGGCGGCAAGGTGACGAACTCGATCAGCCGGAAGACGAGCTTTCTGGTCGTCGGGGCGGATCCGGGCAGCAAGCTGGACAAGGCGACCGAACTCGGCGTGCCGCGTCTCGACGAGGCGGCGTTTCTCCGCCAGATCGGCCGGCGATAGGGCCCGGGCGACGCTCGCCGCGCCCCTCCGGCCGAGCTCGTCCCGACCCGTGGCTATAATGAGGAGTATGAACCGCCGGTTCGCGCTCGTGACGATCACCCTGACGGGCCTGGTCGCCTTCCTCACGGGCTTCACCGTTGCCGGGTCGCTGCGCCCCCCCCAGCCACCACCGCCTTGGCGCGGCCGGCCGGCGCGCCAGACCTCCATCCGGTGGAGCGCGTGTCGCCTCCCGTGGCCGACTTCGCGGAGATTGCGGCGCGTCTCAACCCCGCGGTGGTCTCCGTGGACGCCACCTCGCGCTGGCGAGAGGGGCGCGGCTCTCCCGGTCACTCCGGCAGTGACGACGGAACCCGTCATCGCGGAGCGCCGCGCCGGGGCGTGGGCTCCGGGTTCGTCATCGATGCCGACGGCTACATTCTGACCAACGACCACGTGGTGGAGCGGGCCGAGCGGCTCACGGTGAAGCTGTTCGATGGCCGCAGCCTCCGCGCGCGCCTGGTTGGTGCGGACCCGGACACCGACGTCGCGCTGATCAAGATCGACGACGGCAGCGGCCTGACGGTCGCCAAGCTGGGTAACTCGAGCACGCTCCGGGTCGGGGACTGGGTGTGCGCGATCGGCGATCCGCTCGGGTACGAGCACACGCTCACGGTTGGCGTCATCAGCTACCTGGGGCGCAAGCTGTTCGACCGAAGCCTCGACGACTACATCCAGACCGACGCCGCCATCAACTTCGGCAACTCCGGGGGACCCTTGCTCAATGCCCGGGGCGAGGTGGTGGGCATCAACGCGGCCATCAGCTCACGGGCGAGCAACATCGGCTTTGCCGTGCCGATCAACATCGCGGCCGCCGAGCTCGCCCAGCTCAAGGCGAAGGGACGCGTGGTGCGGGGCTACATGGGGGTGACGCTCCAGGAGGTCGACCGGGACTTGCAGGAGCCGCTCGGCCTGGGTACCGACGAGGGCGCCCTCGTCGTGGACGTCGCGGCCGACTCTCCGGCTTCACGGGCCGGCCTGCAACCCTACAATCTGATCGTGGGACTGAACGGGCATCGGGTCCTGACCGACGATGCGCTGATCCGGGAGGTCTCCGCCGTCCAGCCCGGGACCTCGGTGCAGTTGCATCTTCTGCGGAACGCCCGCGCCCAGGATGTCACGGTGCGGCTGACCGCGCGCCCCGGGCGCGGGCCGAGCGAGGACGTGGACGCCGACCGGCCACCGAGTCCGGCCGGTCATTCCAACTCGACCGCCGCCATCGGCCTCGGAGTCCGCGGCCTCGATGGCGACCTCGCCAGGCGTCTGAGACTTGGACGGTCGGTGGGAGGGGTGATTGTCGTCGACGTGGAGCCGCTCAGTCCCGCCTACGACGCGGAGATCGAGCGGGGAGACGTGATTCTGGAGATCAACCGCCAGCCCGTCGCCTCGCCGGCAGACTATCGGCGACTGACGGCGGCGGCCAAGCCGGGCCAGGTCCTGGTGTTCTTCTTGGTCATGCCGGGGGGACAGCACGCGCTACGAACGGTGCGAGTCGAAGGCTCACGATGAAGTACCGCATCCTAGTGATCGACGACGAAGCAGCGATCCGCGATTCGTTGCGCATGATCCTTGAGTACGAGGGCTATGAGTTCTTGGGGGCGTCCACCGGGCCGGAGGGCATCGCGATCGCCGAACGCGAGTCGCCGGACCTGGTGCTTCTCGACGTGAAGATGCCCGGCATGGACGGCCTCGAGGTCCTCACGCGCCTCAAGGCCACGCAGGACTCCCTTCCGGTCGTCGTCATCTCCGGGCACGCGACGGTGGCCACTGCGGTTGAGGCAACCAAGCTGGGGGCGCTCGATTTCATCGAGAAGCCGCTCGCGACCGACCGCGTGCTGCTGACGATCCGAAACGCGCTCGAGCAGGGCCGGATGACCGTCGAGGTCAAGGCGCTCCGCACGGCCATCGACGTCAAGCACGAAATCGTGGGCAACTCGCCGCAGATCCGCCAGGTCATGGAGGCGATCCGACGAGCGTCCCCGACCAACGCCACGGTGCTGATCCAGGGCGAGAGCGGCGTCGGCAAGGAACTGGTGGCGCGAGCCATTCACCGCAACAGTCTCCGGGCCCGTGAACGCTTCGTGCAGGTGAACTGCGCGGCGATTCCCGACGACTTGATCGAATCCGAGCTGTTCGGGCACGAGAAAGGCTCGTTCACGGGCGCGACCGAGAAGCAGATCGGCAAGTTCGAGCAGGCCGACCGCGGCACGATCTTCCTGGACGAAGTCGGCGACATGAGCCTGAAGACGCAGGCGAAGGTCCTGCGGGTCCTCCAGGAGGGAGAGGTGGAGCGCGTCGGGTCGGCCCGCACGATCCGCGTGGACGTGCGGGTGATCGCGGCCACCAACAAGGACCTCGAGCGAGAAATCGAGAAGGGCACGTTCCGCGAGGACCTCTTCTTCCGCCTGAGCGTCATCCCGGTGTTCGTGCCGGCGCTGCGCGACCGCGCGGAGGACATCCCGCTGCTCGTCCAACACTTCCTGGACCTGATGGCCCGGGAGAACAACTTCCGGCGCCGCCGGATCGCGCCGCAGGCCATGGAAGCGCTGCAGCGCCACCGCTGGAAGGGAAACATCCGCGAACTGCGCAATACCCTGGAACGGCTACTGATCATGTCGCCCGGCGACACGATCGACGTGCGTGACCTCCCGGACGCGATGAAGTTTGACGGCCGCCAACCGGCCCCGGATAATGGTAGCGAGACCAGGGCGGCGGCGACCTTGCGCGAGTTCAAGGAACTGTCGGAACGGACGTTTCTCGTGCAGAAGCTGCGCGAGAACGGGTGGAACATCTCCCGGACCGCAGAGGTGATTGGGACGCCGCGGAGCAACCTGTACAAGAAGCTGGAGTTCTACAAGATCAGCCAGGAGGTCGACGGCTAGTCGGCCGCTCGGACCTCATGCCGGCGCTGCCCAAGGCGGCGGCGGCAGGTGCTCTTTGACAGTGTGCTGCAGGAAGGTCAGACGACCGCTGCCGTCCGGTCGTCCCGTGGCGTACGCGCCGCGGGAAACGCCGGGCGGGAGAGGAAAGTCCGAACTCCGCAGGGCAGTGCGCCGGGTAACGCCCGGTCAGGGTAACCTGAAGGACAGTGGCACAGAAAACACACCGCCCTCCGACCCGTCCGGTTGGGGGGTAAGGGTGAAAAGGTGCGGTAAGAGCGCACCGCGTCGCCCGCGCTCAGCGCGGGGCGGGGACCCCCCCGCACGGCAACGTCGGCGGCAGGCAAAACCCCGCACGGAGCAAGACCAAATAGGGAGGCGTCATCAGGACGGCCCGTCCGAGGCCTCCGGGTAGGTTGCTCGATCCCGCCAGTGATGGCGGGGCTAGAGGAATGGTCGTCCCGTTGTCGCGTGCGCTCTCGCGTGCGCGACGACGGACAGAACTCGGCTTACGGCCTTCCTGCAGCGTTTGTCCCCCGTGGAACGCACGACGCGCCCTGGCTCGCCGAGGGTTCGCCACGGCGACCGCTTTTCTGACAACAGCTGACGATTATGGCCCTCTATCTCGTGACCGGCGGTGCCGGGTTCATTGGATCGCACCTCGCGGACGAACTCGTGCGCCGCGGCGAGCGCGTCCGCGTCGCCGACAGCCTCATCACGGGCAAGCGGGAGAATCTCGCGCACCTGCCGCAGGTGGAGTTCATCGAAGGCGACCTCGCCGATCACGCGGTCGCCCGGCGGGCCGTGGAGGGCGCCGACTACGTCCTGCACCAAGCGGCGATTCCGTCGGTCCCGCGATCGGTGGCCGACCCACTCACCTCCAACCGCGCGAACATCGACGCGACGGTGAGCCTGCTGGTGGCCGCGCGCGACGCGAGGGTCAAGCGCGTCGTCTACGCGGGTTCGTCGTCGGCCTACGGCGACACGCCCACGCTGCCGAAGCGCGAGGACATGCCGACGCAGCCCCTCTCGCCGTACGCGCTGCAGAAGCTGGTGGGAGAGCAGTACTTGGCGCTGTTCCATCGGCTCTACGGTCTCGAGACGGTGACGATTCGCTACTTCAACGTCTTCGGGCCGCGCCAGGACCCTGGCTCCCCGTACTCCGGCGTCATCTCCCTGTTCATCACGGCGCTCCTTGCGGGCCGCACACCCGTCATCTACGGGGACGGCGAGCAGACTCGTGACTTCACCTACGTGGCCAACGTTGTCGACGGCGTGCTCCGAGCCTGTCACGCGCCCGGGGTCGCGGGCCTGACCCTGAACGTGGCGACCGGCGGCCGAATCAGCCTGAACGAGCTGCTCAGGACGTTGTGCGCCTTGCTCAACGTCAACGTCGTCCCGACCTATGCGGATGCCCGGGCCGGCGACGTTCGGGACTCCCAGGCCGACATCGGGCTCGCCAAGGCGTTGATTGGCTACGAGCCGATCGTCGGCCTTCGCGAGGGGCTCGGCAGGACTCTGGACTGGTACCGCGCGGGCGCCGCACAGGCCTGAGTCCCAGGGACCTCGATCCTCGCCTGGAACAGACGGTCACCGGGGCCGGCTGGCGCCGGCCCGCGAGTCTCCGGGCGATTCCCCCAGCATCCCACTCGCCATTCCCCTCCTCCCGCGCGGTGCCTAGTCTCGGCGATGGCGGCTGGCCTGACCGGCTCGGGTAGCCGCTTCCCGTTCGGGCACCACACATCCCAGCGCCTCGGGCAGGCGCTACCCGGCCGCGCCGGTAAACGCGGCCCGCGCCTCTGACTTCTGGAACCTTCTGCGGGGGTTTGCCGGGGGCCGGCCTCTGGCACCGCGATTGAACACTCCGGGCCATTGGCGCAGATCGTCATCGGGAGTCCACCCATGCTGAGATTCGACGAACGACCAATCGACGTCATCAACCGCCCACTCGGCCGCCGACGCGCCCGCCAGCGCGACAGGCGGTCCGGGATTGCCAGGCTCCTGGCCATGATGGCCCATCACCTGGCGGCTGTGGACGAGCCGATCGGTCTGCGCGGTCGCTTCGAGTCCGCCCTGTGCGACCTCGTGCCCCTTCGCGCGGTTCGTCTGCGGGAGAGCCCGGTTCCGGTGGGGAACCAGTCGACCCCGGTCGTTCCGGAACGCGCCTGCTTCGACGTACCCACGCGGCCGGGGACCCCGTCGGTGTCGCTCGAGGCCTCCGTCTCGAGCGGGTCGTCGCTGGACGCGTGGGACCGCCAGGTGCTGACGATGGCCTCGCACCTCGCCGCGCTCGTCGTGGAACTCGAGCAGCGGAGGGCCGGCGCCTCGTGGGAGGCCCGGGCCGACCGCGCGCCCGATGGCAAGGCTCCGTCTCTGGTCGGTGGGAGCACGGCCATGGCGCGCCTGCGTGCGCGGATCGAACAGGTGGCAGCGACCGATTTCATCGTGCTGATCCAGGGTGAGAGCGGCACCGGCAAGGAACTGGTCGCAAGGCAGATCCACGAGCTGAGTCACCGCCGCCTCGGTCCCTTCGTCGCCGTCAACTGTGCGGCGATCGTCGACTCGCTGCTCGAGGCCGAGCTGTTCGGTATCGAGGATCGGACGGCCACCGGCGTGCGGGGCCGGCGTGGGAAGTTCGAGCACGCCGACGGCGGCACGCTGTTTCTCGACGAGGTGTCCGACCTCACTCCGGCGGCCCAGGCCAAATTGCTGCGCGCCATCCAGGAGTTGACCGTCGAACGGGTGGGTAGCCACACCAGCCGCCGCGTGAATGTACGCATCGTCGTGGCGACCAACAGGAGCCTGCGTGAGCTGGCCGCCCGGCGGGAGTTCCGGGAAGACCTGTTCTACCGGCTCTCGGGCGTGGAGCTCCAGGTGCCGCCGCTGCGGAGCCGCCGCGAGGACATTCCCGAACTCGTCCGCCACTTCCTGGGTCGGTACCGGGTTGGGCGGCCCCTGGATCTCTCCCCGGAAGCCGCCGACGCGATGGGCGTCTACGCGTGGCCGGGAAACGTCCGGGAGCTTGAACGGCTGATTGAGGGGGCCGTGACGACTTCGCGTTCGGCGCGCATCGGCCTCGAGGACCTGCCGCCGGCGCTACGGGTCGACTACACGGACATCCTCCAGCCGTCGCTCGAGCGGGACGATTCGATGCGGGCCTGGGGCGCGCGCTACGCCCGCCTGGTCCTCGCAAAGTGCCAGCAGAACAAGCGGCGCGCCTGCCAGGTGCTCGACATCAGCTACCACACGCTGCAGGCCTACCTCCGGTGGCCGGGCGGTACGGCGCCCGACCACCCCCACTCGGGGTGCGGCGCGTCAAGGGCGGCAGTCGACAGCGCCGCCGAACTCGAGGCCGAGCCCTTGGCCGCGCCAGAGCGGACCGTGACGTTGTCGGTAGATTCACTGCCTGACCCGTGTGAGCTGGGCACACCCCTGCCGACATCCCCCGAACAGGATCGGTGACGGACGGAAGGTACGTCGTGGTTGGAGCGCGGGCCGGTCTGACCGGCCCACTGATACCGGAGGTGTGGAATGAGAGAGTCGGTGCGGAGACGTAGCGTCGGCGTGGTCGTCGGCCTGCTCGCGACGACCGTGGCATGGGCGGGGCAGGCTCCTTCATCGCGCGCGTCGGCGGGCACGCTGCGCACGTCGCGTCAGTCCACCCGGCCGGGAGGCGTCGTCTACGACGTCCACCCGACACCGGAGGGCGGGTCGCTGCTGACCGCGGCGGCGCCCGGGCTTCGAGTTGAGAAGACGCTGTTCGCCGACCGCGTCGTCGTGGTCCTCAGGTCGGATTCCGAGCAGGTGATTCTCCGCGTGGAAGGGCCCGACACGCTGTCGGTGGACCGCAAGGGACGGACCAAGTCTCTCTCCGCCGCGACACTGACCCGGGGCGATCTCGAGCAGATGCGGGCGCTACTCTCAGGTTCCGAGGCCGTGGGAGCCTTCCGGGCCCTCGTCGGCGTCGTGGAGGACGACGAGCCGAGCGCCGAGGGGGAGTCGATCCTCATCACGGGCGCCACGGTGGCCATGCTCGACGGCGATGTGGCGGCGCCGCGCCGGCTCGTCCGCAAATTGCTCAGCAAGTACGGTCTCAAGCTCCGCACGGTCGCACTCCAGAGGGCCGGCAGCTGCTGGGACGAGTATCTCGGCGACGCGCTGCAACTGGGGGATGACACCCTGTCGTGCGCCAACGAGCATCCTTACAACCCCGTCTGGCAGGCCGTCTGCGGCGCGCAGTTCGTGGTCCGGGCCGAAATGAACTGGGCCCGTCTTATCGGCTGCACGGGCGGCGTGCTGGAGCGAGAGTGAGCGCCGGCCGCTCAGCCACGCGCGCAGCCGGGGAGGTCGCCGTGGGGCTGGTCCTGGCGGGCCTGCTCGTGGCGATCGTGGCTCCGGCGCAGCCGGCCGCAGGACCCCTGACGGCAGTGGGGTTGTCCATCCTCTGCGTTGGGGCGGTTGTCTGGCTCGACCGGCACTTGTTCGGAGGGTAGATGGCGGGTCTCGTACTGTCCTGACGACGCCTGAAGAGGGGCGCTCGCCGGCGTCCCTCTTCGCCGCGTCTGGCCCGCTGCGGCGTCGCCCTTCCTTCCCGGTCACTGTCTTGACCCCACGCGCACCCGCATAGTAGTGTTACCTGTCCGTACGATCCGCCCTTTCTTTCCTGGTTACCCGAATGAACCAACCACCTGCATCACCTCAGAAAACGCCTCTCAACGCGTGGCATCGGGCACATGGGGGACACATGGTGTCCTTCGCCGGCTGGGACATGCCGGTGGAGTACTCCGGCTTGAGCGATGAGCATATGGCTGTGCGCACGCGGGCCGGGCTGTTCGACGTCACTCACATGGGTCAGGTGGAACTCGCCGGAAAGGATGCACTCGCCGCCGTCCAACGGATGACCAGCAACGACGCCAGCAAGCTGAGCCTTGGACAGGCGCAGTACTCCGCCCTGACGACGCCCTCCGGCACGTTCGTGGACGACCTGCTCGTGTACCGGTTCGCCCACGACCACTTCCTCTATGTCATCAACGCGTCCAACGTCGACAAGGACTTCGCCTGGATCACCGAGCAGGTGAAGGGCTTCGCGGACGTCTCGGCCGTCAACACCAGCTCGCGCTACGCGCTGCTGGCGCTTCAGGGCCCGCGGGCGCGCGACGTGCTGCAGCCGCTGACCGACGTCGACTTGTCCACCATCAAGTACTACTGGTTCACCCACGGCGAGGTGGCGGGAGTCCGCGTCACGATTTCCCGCACGGGCTACACGGGCGAGACGGGCTACGAGTTGTTCACGCCTCCGGCGTCCGCGGTGAAGCTGTGGGAGGCCATCCTGCGGGCCGGAGAGGGCGCCGGCGTCATTCCGGCCGGCCTCGGCGCCCGCGACACGCTGCGCCTCGAGGCGGCGATGCGCCTCTACGGCAACGACATCGACGACACGACGAGCGTGCTGGAGGCTGACCTCGAGTGGATTGTCGGCTGGCAGAAGGGCGAGTTCAATGGCCGTGCGGCGCTGGCGAGCCAGAAGACTGCCGGCCTCTCCCGCCGCATCGTCGGGTTTGAGATGGTGGACCGCGCCATCGCCCGCCACGGGTACGACGTGCTGGTTGACGGGAAGAGGGTCGGCACGGTGACGAGCGGAACCCAGACGCCGTTCCTCAAGAAGGCGATCGGGATGGCCTACCTGCCCATCGATCGCACCGCCGTGGGCACGGAGTTCGAGGTGGACGTGCGGGGCCGTCGTCAACGCGCCCGGGTGGTGCCGTTGCCATTCTACAAACGACCGAAGGGGTGAGGCATGTATCCGGAAACCTACAAGTACACCAACGACCACGAGTGGATTGAGCTGAGCACCGGCCGGGTTGGCGTCACCGACTACGCCCAGAAGCAGCTCGGCGACATCGTGTTCCTCGAGTTGCCCGAGGTGGGGAAGACCGTCAAGAAGGGCGAACAGCTCGGGTCGGTCGAGTCGGTCAAGGCCGTGTCGGAGGTCTTCGCCCCGGTGTCGGGCACCGTGACGGCTGTCAACACGGCATTGGTCGAGAAACCGGAAGGCATCAACCAGGACGCGCACGGCAGCTGGATGGTGGCCCTCACGCTCAGCAATCCGGCTGAGTCGGCCTCTCTCCTGGATGCCGCGCAGTACGCAGAGTTGACCAAGTGACGCACCGCTACATCCCCAACACCGACGAGGACGTGCGTCGGATGCTCGCGGCCATCGGTGTGCCAAGCATCGACGCGCTGTTCGAGCAGGTGCCGTCGGCGGTCCGGCTCCATCGGGCGCTGGACCTCCC
Source organism: uncultured Acidobacteriota bacterium (assembly GCA_963701315.1). GTDB lineage: Bacteria > Acidobacteriota > Vicinamibacteria > Vicinamibacterales > Fen-181 > FEN-299. The sequence goes on from OY969603.1 coordinate 1,694,239, forward strand.
GCCCTCGCTCTCCGAGCCGGACCTGGCCACTCATCTCGGCGCCTTGGCGGCGCAGAACGCGGACCCGTCGACGTGGGCGGTGTTCCTCGGCGCCGGCGCCTACCGCCACTTCGCGCCCAGCTTCATCGACCAGTTGCTCCTGCGCTCGGAGTTCTACACGGCCTACACGCCGTACCAACCCGAAATCGCGCAGGGCACCCTGCAGGCCATCTTCGAGTTCCAGACCCTGGTCAGCCAGCTGATGGGGACCGATCTGGCGAACGCGTCGATGTACGACGGCAGCACGGCGATGGCCGAGGCGGCGCTCATGGCGTGCCGCATGACGAAGCGGGACTGCGTCGTGGTCGCTCGGACCATCCACCCGCACTACCGGGAGGTTCTCGCGACCTACGCGGCCAACCTAGGCCTCTCGATCGTGGAAGTGGGGTATACGCCAGACGGCACGGTCGACGTGCCGGCGCTGACGAAGGCCGCGGAGGGCGCAGCCGCGCTCTTCATCCAGTACCCCAATTTCTTCGGCGTCATCGAGGACCCACGGCCCGTCGTCGAGGCGGCCCGTGCGGCCGGCGGGCTCAGCGTCGCCGTCGTGACCGAACCGGTGGCCATGGGGCTGCTGGCCTCGCCGGGCAGCCTAGGGATCGACGTCGTCGCCGCCGAGCTCCAGGCGTTCGGCGTGCCGGTGGGCTACGGGGGGCCCTACTGCGGCGTGCTGGCGGCAAGCGAGAAGTGCATGCGCCAGATGCCAGGGCGCTTCGTCGGGCGTGCCACCGACACCGAGGGCCGTCAGGGCTACGTGTTGACGCTCGCCACGCGCGAGCAGCACATCCGGCGCGAGAAGGCCACCTCGAACATCTGCACCAACTCGGGCCTGATGGCGCTGGCAGCGACGATGTTCATGGCCGCCTACGGGAAGCAGGGCCTGCCAGAGCTGGCGCGCCTGAACTTCGACAAGGCGCACTACGCCCGTGCGGCGGTGCTGCAGGCCGTGGCGAAGCGGGGCGGGGCCGGCCGGTTCAAGGGGCCGTTCTTCAACGAGTTCGTCGTGGGCGGCCTCGGCGACACCCGGGCGCTGTCCCGACGTCTCGCGGGCGAAGGCCTCGTGCCCGGGTTGCCCCTGGGCCCGTACTACCCGGAACTCGCCGACTCACTGCTCATCTGCGTAACCGAGTTGAACCGCGCCGAGCAGATCGACCGGCTGGCGGCGGCGCTTGGAGCCTAGGGACAGCTCCCATCGCAGGGATGCCATGACGATTTCCGATCATCGCGATCAGCTGATCTTCGAGTCGAGCGTGCCCGGGCAGCGCGGCTACTCGCTGCCGGCCTCGGACGTGCCCTCCGCGCCGCTCGAGGGCGCGGTGCCGGACGCCCTGCTCCGCAAGGACTTCACGGGCTTCCCGGAGGTCACCGAGGTGGGCTTGGTCCGCCACTTCACGCGGCTGTCGACCTGGAACTATGGGGTCGACACGGGCATGTACCCCCTCGGGTCGTGCACGATGAAGTACAACCCGAAGCTCAACGAGGCGGCGGCGCGCATCCCGGGGTTCGCCGGTCTGCATCCGCTGGCCCCAGAGGAGGCGGCGCAGGGCGCGCTGGCCGTCATGCACGCCTTGGCGACCATGCTGGGCGAAATCAGCGGGCTGCCGGCCGTGACGCTCCAGCCCGCCGCGGGTGCCCACGGCGAGCTGACGGGGATGATGATGATCCGCAAGCACCTGCTGACGCGGGACGGCCATCCGCGTAAAGTGGTGCTCATCCCCGACTCGGCGCATGGCACGAACCCGGCGAGCGCGCACTTCTGCGGGTACGAGGTGCGCGAGGTCAAGTCGTGCGCCCGCGGCAACCTCTCCGTGTCGGCGTTGGCCGAGGCGATGACGGGGGAGGTGGCCGCCCTGATGCTGACCAACCCGAACACCCTCGGGATGTTCGAGGACGAGATCTGCGAGGCGGCGCGGATCGTCCACGACAAGGGCGGACTGGTGTACTGCGACGGCGCGAACATGAACGCGCTGATCGGCAGGGCCCGGCCCGGCGACTTTGGCGTGGACGTGATGCACATCAACCTGCACAAGACCTTCTCGACGCCCCACGGCGGCGGCGGCCCGGGCTCCGGGCCGGTCGTGGCCACACGCGAGCTGGAGCCTTATCTGCCCGTCCCGGTCGTCACGGCCACTCGCGAGGGGATTCGGCTCGACGTCAACCGGCCGCTCTCGATTGGCCGGGTGAAGGCGTTTCAGGGCAACTTCGGCATGATCATCCGGGCGTACGCCTACATCCGGTCGCTGGGGCCCGACGGCATCCGGGAGACGGCGGACAACGCCGTGCTCAACGCCAATTACCTTCGCGCCCGGCTGCGGGGGGCCTATGACGTGCCCTACGATCGCCTCAACATGCACGAGGTGATCTTCTCCGACCACCGCCAGAACGAGTTCGGCGTCACGACGCTCGACATTGCCAAGCGCCTGATCGACCTCGGCTTCCACCCCCCGACGATCTACTTCCCGCTGATCGTGCACGGTGCGCTGATGGTGGAGCCCACCGAGAGCGAGGGCCTCGCGGAACTGGATCGGTTTGTGGCGGCGATGGAGCAGATTGCCGAGGAGGCGCGCCGTTCGCCGGACCTGCTCAAGAAGGCACCCCTCACGACGCGCCGGAGCCGCTTCGACGAGGCCAGTGCCGCCCGGAAGCCCGTGCTCCGCTGGAAGCCCGACCTCTAGGGCCGCCGGTCGCGCCGCGGGAGCCCGCACCCGTCGGGCTCCCGCGCGCTCATGGGCGTTCCCGTGCACCACACGCGTCGTTGAGTTCAGGCTGACGTCGTCGCCGCTCGGTTCGCGGCCCCGGAGCGAGCGCGGGCGCCGTGAGGAGGGTCTCGCCACGCGGAGAGAGACCTGAATCCGCCGCCCCGCCGCCGACCGGCAGGTGTTCCCGCCCTTGACGCATCCGGGATCGACCCGATGGGTGCACCGCGGTCGACCTAACGGCGCCAGACCGAGAACGAGAAGCCACGCGCGTGGGGCAGCGCCTCCCCTCCAGATGGCCGTGTCGAGCACCGTCTTGCCTACCTTCGACAGGGAGTCGCCTTAGGGCTGGGCGTCGTGGACCCTGAACTCGCCCGGGTCGCGCGTACCAAAGGCCAGGTCGACCGCCAGATCGGCGGCGACGACCAGCGGATCGATGACCGGCACGCGCGGGAAGTTCTCCGCCGACAGCCCGACGGAGACCTCCGTGCACGCCGCGATCACGCCCTGGGCGCCGCGGTCCACGCACCAGGTCGCCGCCCGCACCAGGTTGTCCTGGGCGCGCGGTGACACGGTGGCCCCGGTCGCCTTGATCCCCCAGGACGGGTCGAAGATCGCATCCATGATGAGACGCTGCGCGGGGGATCCAACCTCGGGCGCCACGGGCTCGAGCTGTTCGGCCTCTAGCGCGCGATGGTAGAGGCGCGTGCCGAGCGTCCCGTCGGTCCCGAGGATCCCGACCCGGGTTACTGCCGGAAGCATCCGGCGGATGTGGGCCGCCGTCGTCGCCATCAGGTGCACCCAGGGAATCGAGAGGCTCCGCTGCACGGCCCCGTGGTACGCGTGCGCGGTGTTGCAGATGACGAACAGGACGTCGGCGCCCGCGCGCTCCAGCAGCTGGGCGAAGTGGCGCAGGTGCGCCTCGGCGTGCTCGCCGGTGCCGTCGATGCTCGCCATCCGGTTGGGCGTCGACGAGGCGCTGGCCAGCAGCCAGACGGGGTGCTCCTGGTCGGTCCGGGCACCTCGCCGGTAGCTGCTCGCCAGCACGTGCTGTTCGAACAGCGTGTGGGATAACGGACCGACCCCGCCCAGGATGCCGAGCACGTGGCGCTGCCCTCGGGCGAGGAACCGTGGCGGCGAGCCGGCAGCGTGCGGGTCCATGCGGCTCACGCTCCGATCAGGCGTTGCCGCGCGGCCTGGTAGGCCGAATGGAGCGCCTGGGTGACGGGACCGGGTCGGCCAGTGCCGATGCCGTGGTCGTCGACCTGCGCGATGGGGACGATCTCCTGCGTCGAGCTGGTCAGGAAGGCCTCGTCCGCCCCCAGCAGGTCTGCGTCATGGAGGGGCGTTTCGCGGATCTCGAAACCCGCGCCCGGGGCGATTTCGAGCACGAACGCGCGGGTGATGCCCGCCAGCAGCCCGGCATCGATCGGCGGCGTCGAGATGATTCCGTTCTTGACGACGAAGATGTTGGAGATGGAGCCCTCGGAGATCTCGTTCCGGAAGTTCCGCATGATCCCTTCGAACGCCCCTCGCCGATAAGCCTCCTGCGCCGCCAGCGCGTTGTTCAGCAGGTTGTTGGACTTGATCAGGGGGCTCACCGATCCCGGGTGGTTTCGGAGCACGGGCACCAGGGCAGCCCGGACGCCCTTGGTGTAGACCTCGGCCGGGAGGGGAGTGAAGGGCTTGACGATGACCACCACCGTGGGGGACACGCACGACGCGGGGTTGTAGTTGATCTCGCCGATGCCGCGGGTCACCAGGATGCGGACGTACACGTCGGCGGTCGCGTCCGGCTGCGCGAAGAACACGCCTGCGGTCTCGCGAACCCGGGCCTCGAACTCGGCGTCCCCGAGCGGGAGGGTGAGGGAGATGAACCCGGCCGACCGTCGCAACCGGGCCATGTGGCGGTCGAACAGGAACGGTCGGCGTCCGTAGGTACGGACGACCTCGTAGATCCCCTCGCCGTACAGAAACCCATGGTCGAGGACCGAAACGACCGCCTCCCGGTCCGAGGTTATCCGCCCGTTGACATTGATGATGGCTGTCATGAGTCCTCTCTCGCCGTAGATAAAGTGCGCCCGACCCGAGGCGTCCCGCCCAGGACCGAGGCTCGCCGCGAGGTGAGTAGGAGTCGAAGGCTCGCAGCGGGGGCGGCTGCGGAAGGCCAGTTGCGCGCCATGCTCGAAGCGAGCGGCCGAAGAGCCGGCCGGGCACCGCCCAGCTGCCTGCAGCGTACCCTGTTGGCCCGCTGATCGCAAGCGGCCGCGTGGTTGTCCGCGCCTCACGCCACGACGGGCCGCCGGTGCGGCTCCGCTCAGGCAGGACGACGAATCGCGCCTTGCGCGTCCCGACTTCGACAGCGGGTCGAGGAACCGCCCGCCACCAACTGGCCCTTCCCGCCAGGCTGCGATCGCGTTGGAAACTACTCGGCGGGGCCGAGGCCCTTGCCGGGGACGGGCTCGTCAGCATCCACACCGACGGGCAGTCAGGCACTCGGCGACGACCACGAGTCGGGCACCCACCAGCGTCAGGTGCGGCCTCTCAGCTGCCGGTATGACTCCAGGCGCCACGATCCATCGGGCGTCGACGTTTCTCTGCGCAGGATGTACAGATTGCCATCCCCGGCGCGGACCTTGAAGTACACATCTGCCGGTCCGTACCACTGATCGAGCACCTCTTCGACCAGATACTCGTGCCCGTCCAGCCGGAACCGGACTGGCCTCTCGTCCGCTTTCCTCCCGGCATAGCAATCCACTTCCAGTTTCATCCTTGTCGTTCCCTGACACGCTCCTCCGGTTGGGGGACGCGGCCGCTGGGTGCGTCGCCGCGAGCTCGTCGTACGCCACGAGGTTGTCGGCGCCATGGGCTCGGCCTTCACACCCGAGACGGCGTCCGTTCGACGACGCGGAGCGGCCGTTCAACCGCAAGGGGGTGCACCCGAGTCGACCCTGCGGATGCCCGTCTGCGTGGTGCCAATGATGTCACGTGTCCCTGCTGAACCCCAATGGGCCCACGGGCTTCACGCTGTGTCAGGCGGAGCCTGGCTGGTCGGCAGTCCTGTGCGAGGCTTCCGGGGGGCGGGCCGGCGCCCGGAAGGCTCGACTGCCGGTATCGCCCTCGGCCCGCACGTCAGGGCGGGCGCGAGCGTCCGGTCGGAGACTCCAGAACGTCAAGGCGGTGCTCGGTGGAAGCTCGGCGATCTCGGTTGCGCGGGGTCTCTCTGGCAGCCACGGTCGCATGCCACGTGCCGATGGCGGAGGCCGTTCGCTCGGCAGGCGCCGGCGACCGGGTGCAACCGGCTTTCCGTCCTGTTCGGCTGGGTTCGTGGAGGCCCCTGATGATCGGGATGAGGTCCCGACATCCCTGCCGGTCAGCGCTCGAGCGCGGTCTTCCCGGGATGGCATCACCCGCGTCCTGGGGTTCGACGTCGCGCCGGGTCTGTCGATTTCCCCATTCCTCATCGACATCCCCCAGGCGGATGGTCCTCTCAACCTCCGCGGCCTCACTTCGGCCGTCGCGACGCCGCGATGGCGTCGGTTGACAAACTCTCGACGGCGGGACGAAGATGCTCTCGGGCCGCATCGGACCGACCGGGGGCGCGAGGCTGCGATGAGAATCCTGACCGCAGAGCAGATGCGCGAAGCGGATCGCCGTACGATCGAAGGCGTCGGCATTCCCTCGCTCGTGCTCATGGAGAACGCGGGTCGGCAGGTGGTCGCGGTCATGCAGACCACCTTCGACGACCTCGACGACCGCCGCGTGGCGATCGTTGCCGGCCGGGGCAACAATGGCGGCGACGGCTTCGTCGTTGCCCGCACGTTGCGCCAGCGCGGCGTGGACGTCGTCGTGTTCGTGGTTGGTGCGCTCACCGACGTGCGGGGCGACGCGCGGGTGAATCTCGAGATCCTTGGACGGCTCGGCTTGCCCGTCGTGGAGATTGCGGGTCAGCAGGAGTGGGAGCTGCATTCGTCGGAGATTGCCCGGTGCGGCCTAATCGTGGACGCCCTGTTCGGCACGGGCCTCCGGACGCCACTCTCGGGGCTGCTCGAGACGATCGTGGACGACATCAACGGCATGTCCGTGCCCGTGGTGTCGGTGGATGTGCCGAGCGGGATGTCGGCTGACACGAACGAGGAGATTGGGCCAGCCATCGCCGCCACGCTGACCGTGACGCTCGCGGCCCCGAAACTCCCGCTCGTGCTGCCGCCCGCCCGGTTGAAGGTCGGCGAGCTGGCCATCGCCGATATCGGCATTCCCATGGAGGTCATCGAGGCGCTCGAGGGGCCGCGCTTGGAGCTGCTCACGCGGGAGGGCGTGCGGGCGCTCGTGCCGACTCGTCGCGAGGATGCGCACAAGGGCAGCTTCGGCCACGTCCTCGTCGTCGCCGGGTCCCGGGGCAAGTCGGGCGCGGCTCACCTGTCGGCCGTCGGGGCTCTGCGGTCCGGCGCGGGCCTCGTCACGGTGGCGACGCCGGACTCGAGTCAACCGGTCGTCGCGGCGTTGGGCGCCGAGTACATGACCCTGCCGCTTCCGGAAACCCCTGCGGGGACGGTGTCCGGAGAGGCCGTCGACGTCCTGCTCAGCGCCCCGAAGAGCGTGATCGCGGCAGGCCCCGGCCTCGGATCGGGCGAGGGGGTCCGTTCCCTGCTCATGGCCCTGGTGCCGCATCGCGACGTGCCGCTCGTGCTGGACGCGGACGCCCTCAATGCGTTCGAGGTCGACCCCGCCCGCCTGACCGTCGGCGATGGGCCGCCGATCATTGTCACGCCGCATCCGGGCGAGATGGCCCGCCTGCTCGGCGTCTCCGCGGCGGAGGTGCAGGCGCACCGGCTCGACAGCGCACGCGCGCTGGCCACCTCGCGTGGGCTCGTCGTGGTCCTGAAGGGCCACCGGACGATCATCGCGGCCCCGGACGGCACGGCGTTCATCAACCCGACGGGGAACCCGGGCATGGCCACCGGGGGGACGGGTGACGTCCTCACGGGCATGATCGCCGCGTGGCTGGCGCAGCTCGGCGACCCGATCAGCGCGTGCATCCTCGGCGTGTACCTCCACGGGGCCGCGGGGGACCTCGCCGCCGACGACGAGGGCCAGGCGTCGATGACCGCCGGCGATCTCGCCCTCCACATCGGCGACGCGGTGCTCGAGCTGACGGCGCGGCAGCGCGCGGAGTGAGCGATGCAGATCCGGCGGACGGGGTCTGAGGCTGAAACCGCGCAGTTCGCCTCCCGGTTCGCGGCGAGTCTCCCGACGGGGGCGGTCGTGCTGCTGACCGGGGATCTGGGTGCGGGGAAGACCGCTTTCGTGCGCGGGATGGCGGCCGGGCTGGGGATCGATCCGGCCGACGTCAGCAGCCCCACCTTCACCCTCATCCAGGAATACCGGGGAGGGCGCACGCTCTTTCACGTGGATCTCTACCGCGTGGAGGGCGCCGACGTCGATGATCTCGGGCTGGAAGAGTTGGTGACCAACGGTGGCGTGGTGGCGATTGAGTGGGCCGACAAGCTGAGGCGTCCGCTCCCGGGTGCCATCCGGGTGCAGATTTCGGACGCAGGAGGGGACACCCGCGAGATCCGGGTTCTCGAGGCTCTGGCCGACGACTACTCGGACCGGTAGTTCGGCGCTTCCTTCGTGATGACGACGTCGTGCACGTGGCTCTCGCGCATCCCGGCCGGGGTGATGCGGATCAGACGGGCCTCGGACTGCAGCTCGGCGATGGAGCCGCAGCCGCAGTACCCCATGCCGGCGCGCAGCCCACCGACCAGCTGGTGGATCATCGCCGCCACGGTGCCCTTGTAGGCCACGCGCCCCTCGATACCCTCGGGCACGAGCTTCTCGCCCCCTTCCTGGTTGGGCGTCTCCAGGTCGAACTCGTCCTGGAAGTAGCGGTCCCGGCTGCCGCGGCGCATCGCCCCGATCGAGCCCATGCCGCGGTACTCCTTGAAGCTGCGGCCCTGGTACAGCACGACTTCACCTGGGCTCTCGTAGGTCCCCGCAAACAGGCTGCCGACCATCACCGCGCTCGCACCGACGGCGATGGCCTTGGTGATGTCCCCCGAGAAGCGGATTCCGCCGTCGGCGATCACCGGCACGTCGTGCGCCGCCGCGGCGCGCGCGCAATCGAGCACGGCGGTGATCATCGGGACGCCGATCCCGGCAATGACCCGGGTCGTGCAGATCGAGCCGGCGCCGATGCCCACCTTGACGGCGTCCACGCCCAGTCTGATGAGGTCCTCGGTCGCCTCGGCCGTGGCGACATTGCCGGCAACGAGGTCGACGTCGGGGAACCGCCGCCGCACCTCCTTGACCGCGTCGAGCACCTTCTGGGAGTGTCCGTGCGCCGTGTCCACGACCAGCACGTCGACGTGCGCCGCGGCGAGGGCCTCGGCGCGGGCGAGGCCATCCTTGCCGACACCGATCGCCGCGCCGACGCGGAGGCGGCCCAGCGCGTCCTTGCAGGCGGCCGGGTACTTGATCACCTTCTGGATGTCCTTGACCGTGATCAGCCCCTTCAACCGGTACTGCTGGTCCACGACGAGCAGCTTCTCGATCTTGTGGCGGTGCAGAATCTCACGGGCCTGGTCCAGGGTCGTGCCCACCGGCACGGTGATCAGGTGGTCCCGCGTCATCACCTCGGCGATCGGCCGGTCCACGTTGGTCTCGAACCGCAGGTCCCGGTTGGTCAGGATGCCGACGAGGCGGCCTTCCTTGCTGCCGTCCTCCGTGATCGGCACGCCCGAGATCCGGTACTTCTTCATCAGGGCGAGGGCCTCGTAGATCAGGTTGGCGGGGGAGAGGGTGATCGGATTGACGATCATCCCGCTCTCCGACCGCTTCACGCGGTCCACTTCGGTCGCCTGTTCCTCCACCGACAGGTTCTTGTGGATGATGCCCATGCCCCCGTGCTGCGCCATGGCGATGGCCAGGCCCGACTCGGTGACCGTGTCCATGGCCGCGCTCAGCAGCGGAACGGCCAGCCGGATGTTCCGCGTGAGGCGCGTGTTGACGTCGGCGTCCGTCGGCAGCACCTGGGAGTGCCGGGGCACGAGGAGCACGTCGTCGAAGGTGAGGGCCGTCGCCAGTTCCGTCCCGACCTGCAGCATCGAGGGCCTAGCCGATTTCAGCTCCATTGCGGTTCCTCTCCGGACGACGGTCGGGACCTCACGGGACCTGCGCGCCCTCCCGGCGCACGGGCCCACACCTGCGACCTCGTTAGGCCGCTGCACCGTGGCACTTCTTGTACTTCTTGCCGCTCCCGCACGGACACGGCTCGTTTCGCCCGACCTTGGGCTCCTCGCGCCGGACCGTCTTGATCACGTCGTCGCCGCCGGTTCGCTCGGGCTTCCGCGGGGCACCCCCGGGGGCGGTGGCGAAGACCGACGCGGCTTCGCCGGCCCCGCTGAGCGACACGGGCGCAGGCCGCCGAGCCGGTCGCCGGGTTGGAGGCGGTTCGGCACCAGCCGAGAAGCGGACCCACCACAGGGTCCGGACCATCTCCTCGTCCACCCGGTCCTTCATGTCCTGGAAGAGCGCGTAGCTCTCCTTCTTGTACTCGACGAGGGGATCGCGCTGGCCGTACCCCCTGAGGCCGATGCCTTCCTTCAGGTGGTCGAGGCTGTAGAGGTGGTCCTTCCACTGCACGTCCACGATCTGCAGCATGATGTCGCGCTCCACCCGGCGCAACAACTCGCTGCCCACGAGGGCGTCCTTCTCCGCGTACCGCTTCTCGATTCGGTCCCATAGCGCGTCGCGAATGTCGTCGACCGACCGGCCAGAGTCGAACCCGGCGATGGCGAAGTCGCCGCCGTCGACGGCGAACAGTCTCGAGAGCTCCCGCTTCAAGGCTTCGAGATCCCACTCATCCCGATCGATCTGCTTGTTGCAGAAGGTGTCGACGGTCGCATCGAGCAGATCCTGCGCGAGGTCCATGAGGTACTCGCGCGTGTCCTGGGCGCCCTCCTCCAGCTTCACCTGGCCGTCGAGGATCTCGCGGCGCAGCGAGTAGATGCTCTCCCGCTGCTTGTTCATCACGTCGTCGTACTCGAGCAGGTGCTTGCGAACGGAGAAGTTCTGCGCCTCGACCTGCTTCTGCGCCCGCTCGATCGCGCGGGTGACCATCTTGTGCTCGATCGGGACGCCTTCCTCCATCCCGAGACGCTGCATGAGGCCCGCGATGCGGTCGGATCCGAAGATCCGCATCAGGTCGTCCTCGAGCGACAGATAGAAGCGCGACGACCCAGGGTCCCCCTGGCGGCCCGCGCGGCCGCGCAGCTGGTTGTCGATGCGCCGCGCCTCGTGGCGCTCCGTCCCGACGATGTGGAGCCCCCCGAGGGTGACGACCTCGTCATGCTCCGCGTCGGTCTGGCGCCGGAAATGTTGGATGATCCGCTCCCAGTCCCGGCGCCCCACGCGGTAGAAATGCTCGAGGTGATAGAAGAAGACGTTCTCCTCGTCGTCGACGAAGCGCTCCTGGCCCTTCGGCAGCCGCTCGGCCAGCTCGTCGGCGAGGCACTGCTGCCGCGCCATGAACTCCGGGTTGCCCCCGAGCAGGATGTCCGTGCCGCGCCCGGCCATGTTCGTGGCGATCGTCACGGTCCCCTTGCGGCCGGCCTGCGCGACAATCTCCGCTTCCTGGGCGTGGTACTTGGCGTTGAGGACGACGTGCTTGACGCCGCGCCGGCGCAGCATGGTGGAGAGCCGCTCCGACTTCTCGATGGAGATCGTGCCGACCAAGACCGGGCGCCCGGCCGCTTGCTTCTCGGTCACGTCGGCGACGATGGCGTCGTACTTCTCCCGCTCGGTCCGATAGATGAGGTCAGGCTCCTCGAGGCGCCGCAGGGGCTTGTTCGGTGGCACGACCAGGACGTCGAGCTTGTAGATCTTGGCGAACTCCTCCGCCTCGGTCTCCGCGGTGCCGGTCATCCCGGCGAGCTTGCTGTACTTGCGGAAGTAGTTCTGGAAGGTGATCGTGGCGAGCGTCTGGTTCTCGCGCTCGATCTTGACCTTCTCCTTGGCCTCGACGGCTTGGTGCAGGCCGTCGCTCCACCTCCGTCCCTCCATCAGGCGGCCGGTGAATTCGTCGACGATGACGACCTGGCCGTCCTTGACCATGTAGTCGACGTCGCGCCTGAAGAGCGTGTGGGCCCGGAGGGCCTGGTTGACGTGGTGGAGCAGGGGCATGTTGGCGGGGTCGTAGAGGCCCCCCGGCAGCAGGCGCCCGCCCAGCAGCTTCTCAGCCTTCGCCATCCCGCTCTCGGTCAGCGTGACGGTCTTGTGCTTCTCGTCCACCAGGTAGTCGCCGGTGGCCTCGAGCGCCTCGCGCTCCTCGGCCTTCGCGTCGCCCCTCGTCACGGCGCCAGCCTTGAGCCGCGGGATCAGGTGGTCCACCTCGTAGTACAGCTCGGTGGACTCCTCGGCGGGCCCGGAGATGATCAGGGGGGTTCTCGCCTCGTCGATCAGGATGGAGTCGACCTCGTCGACAATCGCGAAGTGGTGCCCGCGCTGGACGTAGTGCGCGAGCTCGAACTTCATGTTGTCGCGCAGGTAGTCGAAACCGAACTCGTTGTTGGTTCCGTAGGTGATATCGCACCCGTACGCGACCTGGCGCTCCGCGTCGGTCAGTTCGTGCTGGATGACCCCGACGCTCAACCCGAGGAACCGGTAGACCCGGCCCATCCACTCCGAATCGCGGCGCGCAAGGTAGTCGTTCACCGTCACGACGTGGACGCCCTTGCCCGTGAGCGCGTTGAGGTAGGCCGGCAGCGTCGCCACCAACGTCTTGCCCTCGCCGGTCTTCATCTCGGCAATCGTGCCCTGGTGGAGCACCATGCCGCCGATCAGCTGCACGTCGAAGTGCCGCATGTTCAACGTGCGGCGGCCGGCCTCCCGGACCACGGCAAAGGCCTCGGGCAACACGTCGTCGAGCGGCACGCCCCCGGCGAGCCGGTCCTTGAACTCCTGCGTCTTGGCCCGAAGCTGCTCATCGGCCAGCGGGCGGATGGACGCCTCGAGGGCATTGATCTGCACGACGAGCGGCCTGAGCCGCTTCAGGTCGCGCTCGTTCTGTGTGCCGATGACTTTAGCGAGGAGAGCACCAAGCATGTAGGGAGAGAGATGAAAGAACGAGGGTATCTAGGGATTGTAGGAGAGGCCAGCAGGAACGGTCAAGGACAGCAACGCCGATGGCCGCCAGGGGCCGTCAAGGGCGGTGCCCGCTCGTCAGGAGCCGGAGCGGGTTGGTGAGCTGCCCGTTGACCAGAATCTCGTAGTGGAGATGCGGGCCGGTCGCGCGGCCGGTCGCCCCGACGAAGCCGATGATCCGACCACGTTCCACCCGTTCCCCGGGCTGCGCGGCGAATCCCGCCAGGTGCGCGTAGCGGGTCACCAGGCCAAAGCCGTGGTCGACGACGATCATGTTGCCGTAGTCGCCGGCCCAGCCCGCCGACTCGACGACGCCGTCGGCCGTGGCGTAGACGGGCTGCCCCTTGTCGGTGGAGATATCGATGCCCGTGTGCACGGCCAAGCCGCCGTTGAATGGGTCTTCACGCTCGCCGAAGGTGGCCGACAGCGCACCGTGGGCCGGCCAGATCGACGGTGTCGCGTTCAGGAGCGCCGTCCGGCGCCCGACGTCGTTCTGCGCCACCTGGAGGCGGCTGCCCAGGCGGTTCAGCAATTCCCGCAGCGTGCCGAACGTGTCCTCGGGTGACGCGAAGGTCGGCGACAGCACGGCGCGGGCCAGCGGCGTGTCCGTGTTCCCGCCGCCGAGCGCGCGCGTTTTCACCGCCTGCGGCAGCTTGGCCAGGGCGCGGGCCGAGTCGGGGTCCAGCGGGGCCTTGGCGCTCAGCTCGCTCACCGCCGACTGGACGCTTTCAATCTGGCCCGTGAGCTCCGCCGTCATCGAGCGGAAACTCTCGTTCTGCATCCGCAGCGACGCCACCGTGGCCCGGAGGCCGGAGACCTCAGCCAACACGCTCCAGCGCGCGCCCAGACCGATCAGGATGGGCAAGCTGAGCAGCACGGCAATCGCCGTCAGCGTGGGGCGCAGGCTGATCGTGACGCGGCGCACCACGCCCGTGGTGCGGTCGGCGAGAACGATGGTGAATCGTTTCGGCTTCACGTGATTCGTGGTCCCGGGGTGACCGGCCAGTCTCGCGATTCCGGTGATCCGCCTGAGCAGACCACCGCGCCGATTTGCTAAGGGCCGGACTTTACCACACTTCCGGACGGGTTCCCTAGCCAGAAATTCGCAGAGGCGAACAAAACACGAACAGAAGTCCGCGATTCGACATCCGGCCGTTTGGATCCGTTGAACGGCGTAGACTCGGAATCGTGCGCGTCACGATCAGGCTCTATGCGGAACTCAACGACTTCGTTCCTGCGGCGCGGCGACAAGTAGCCTTCACCGTCTCGTGCGGCAGTCGGGCGATTGCCAAGGACCTCGTAGAGAGTATCGGCGTTCCCCACACCGAGGTCGATCTCCTGCTCGTCAACGGCGAGCCCGTGGACTTTCTCCACCAGCTGGTTGAGGGCGATCGCTTGGCCGTCTACCCGGTCTTTGAGTCGTTCGACATCGCGTCCGTGACGCGCGTGCGCCCGGAGCCGCTGCGCGATCCGCGGTTCGTGCTCGACGCCCACCTCGGCCGCCTGGCGGCCTATCTCCGGTTCGTCGGCTTCGACTGCGTCTACCGAAACGACATCGCCGACGAGGATGCGGCCCGCCTGTCGGTCGAAGAACGGCGGATCCTCCTCACGCGGGACCAGGGCTTGCTGAAGCGCCGGGCTGTCACCCATGGGTACTACGTGCGGGAGGTGACGCCGGCCCGGCAGCTGTCCGAGGTCGTTGCTCGTTTCGATCTCGGGCGCCTCGCCAGACCCTTCACGCGGTGCAGCCGGTGCAACACCTCTCTGGTTCCCGCCGGCGAGGACAAGGTGGCGCGCGTGGTTCCGGACCGGAGCCGGCGGTTCTTCCGCGAGTTCGCCGCGTGCCCGTCCTGCGGCCGGGTCTACTGGAAAGGCTCGCACTTCGCGCGACTCGAACGGATCGTGACCGCCGGGCTGGACAGCGCCACGACAGCACGAGCCGAGGCTCTGAGACAGCAGGGAAGCGCCCCGCACTGGTCGGCGTCGCCACGTTCGCCGTCGCGATAGGGCCGCGCCCCATGGGCTCTCAGGGGGCGCTTCCCGGGCCCGGTGCCGGGTCGCGCCGAGGCTGATGTCGGGGCGTTCCGCTCCGTGCCCGGCTTCTGTGCTGACCCCCAGCGCTCCGCAGCCGAGCCGGGCGGAGTACCACGTTCTCGATTGACGCCGGATGGTCGGTCGCCCCTACACCCTGCCACCCGGCCGGCGGCAAGGGAACCCGAGGTGGGAGTTGAGATGACGCCGATGCGAAACCGTGCTGTGGTCCTGGCCCTCGGGCTCCTGGTGTTGTTCGCCGGCGCCGGAGCGGCGGCTGGTCAGGAGGCGGCGCTCGTCGAAATCGGCCGGCCAGGTGGCGGCACCGCCGGGCTGGCGCTGGCGCCGTCGGACTGGCGCAGTTTCACGCGCGACGCGTTCTTTGTCGCGGGCTGGTCCTCGGCCGCCACCGACTGGCCCTACGTCCACCCCGGCCCGGATGACTCGTGGGCAGGCCGCCGCGTGCACACGTACCGGATCGTCCTTGAACTCGCGGACGTACCGACACACGTCGACGGTGACCTCGCCATCGACCTGTTCGACACACACGACAGCCGGCCCCCGAGCGTCGCGGTCGAGGTCAACGGCGCGAGCATCGGCGGCGAGACGCTTCCAGCCGGCGGCGGCGACAAGTCGCTGAACGGGTCGCTCGACCAGGCCCGGCGCTACGCGATACACCTGCGCGTGCCGGTCGAGACGTTGAAGGTCGGGCGCAACGTCGTCTCCATCGCAAACACCAAGGGTAGTTGGTTCCTCTACGAACACGTGTCGCTGCGGTTGCCTCGCGCCAGGCTCACGCCCGTGTCCGACCAGACCTACGTCGTCGGGACCTTGCCCACGCCGGGGGTCATCGAGCGCGACGGCGCGGCGCTTCGGCCGCTGACGCTCGACATCCTCCGCACCGGTGCCCAGCGCTCCATGACGGTCCGGGCGGACGGGGTCGAGGTGTGGCGCGCCGACGCGCTGCCGGGCCGCCACGACTACGAAGTGCTCGTGCCTGCCGTCGATGCGCCACACCAGGTCACCGTGGACGCGGACGGTTGCGTCGTGCGTGTCGCCCTCCGAGCTGTCCCTCGCCTGACAATCTACGTGGTGCCACACTCCCATACCGACATCGGCTACACCACGTTGCAGGCGGAGGTGGAGCAGCACCAGGTGGAGAACCTCGTCAAGGGCATGGCGCTGGCGGAAAAAACGGCGACCTATCCGGAGGGGGCCCGGTTCGTGTGGAACGTTGAGGTGCTGTGGGCCGCCGACCTCTTCCTCCAGCGCATGGATGCACCACGACGCGCCGCATTCGAGCGCGCGGTTCAGTCGGGCCAAGTGGCACTGAACGGCCTGTACCTCAATGTCCTCTCGGGCCTCGCGCGGCCCGAGGAGCTCGTGCAGGCCACCCGGCTCGCCACCAGCCTCGCCGAGCGGCTCGCCGTCCCCATTGACACGGCAATGATCAGCGACGTTCCCGGCCACACGTGGGGCCTGGTGACGGCGCTCGCCCAAGCCGGGATCCGGTACCTGAGCACGAGCCCGAATTTCTTCGACCGGATTCGGAACGACGCAGGTCGCCTCCGCCGACCAGCCGTTCTGGTGGGTTGGGCCATCGGGTCGTGAGCGGGTGCTCACCTGGAACACCTGGATGGGCTACGCGCTCTCCCACCTGTGGAGCGCGAAGCTCACCGCCAGCCATTTGGCGGAGTACCTCGATCATCTCGACAGCATCCACTACCCCTACGACGTCGCCTACATTCGGTGGTCGGGGCTTGGCGACAATGCCGAACCCGATGCCGGCATCTGCGACTTCGTCAGGGATTGGAACGGCCGGTTCGCATGGCCGCACCTCGTCATCAGCGGTCAGCACGCGCCGTTCGCCGCGCTGGAGCGGCGGTACGGCGACCGCCTCCCGGTCCGGCGCGGCGACTGGACTCCGTACTGGGAGGACGGCGCCGGGTCGTCGGCCCGTGAAACCGCCATGAACCGCGCGAGCGCCAATCGGATGACGCAAGCCGAGACGGTGTGGGCGCTGCGCTCGCCCGAGGCGTGGCCCGCAGCGGCCGCGCAGGCCGCGTGGACGAAGGTCTTGTTGTACACCGAGCACACCTGGGGCGCGTGGAACAGCATCTCCCAGCCAGAAGACGAGTCCGTCAAGGCCCAGTGGGACGTCAAGCGCGGCTATGCCGAGGAGGCCGACTGGCGCTCCCGGAAGCTGCTGGCCGAGGCGGGTTCGGCGAGCGGGGCGCCGGGCGCCCGGGGGATCTTCGACGTGGTCAACACGCTGTCGTGGGCGCGGACCGATGTCGTCCGGGTTCCGGCTTCGCTGTCGGCTGAGGGCGACCGCGTGCTCGACGGCGGCGGACGTCCCGTGCCATCGCAGCGCCTGACCGACGGCGACCTCGCCGTGCTGGTCGACGGCATCCCGCCATTCGCGATCAGGCGCTACCGCGTGGTGCGCGGAGACGCCGCGCCTCCGGACGGCACCCGCGCGAGTGCGTCTGGGACGCGCGTCTCGAACGGACTGGTGGCCGCCCAGCTCGACCCCGTCAGTGGTGACATCATCGCGCTGACGTCATCGAAGGTCGCGGGAAATCTCGTGAACACCGGAGCGGGGCGGGCGATGAGCCAGTACCTCTTCATGGTGGGCAGCGACGCCGAGCACGCGGCAGGCAGCGGCCGGACGCGAGTCACGGTGAAGGAGGCCGGACCACTGCTGGCCACACTCGTGGCGGAATCGGATGCACCGGGCACCGCCGGCCTCCTGCGCGAGGCCAGCGTCGTCGCGGGAGTCGATCGGGTGATGCTGGCTGTGACGATCGACAAGCGGCGGGCGCCCGCCGGACCGAAGGGCGACTACTATCCCCCGGAGAGCAAGGAGAGCGTCAACCTGGCGTTCCCATTCCGTGTGCCAGGCGGGCAAGTGCGCCTGGAGCTGCCGCTCGGCGGGGTGATTCGTCCCGATGTCGACCAGATTGAAGGATCGTGCCGGAACTGGTTCACTGTGGGCAACTGGGCCGATGTCTCGGCTGCCGGACGCGGCGCGACCTGGGTGACGCTCGACGCCCCGCTGGTTCAGCTGGGCGGCCTGACGGCCAACCTGCTCAACTCGCAGACGGACCCGGCCGTGTGGCGCCGATCGGTGGAACCGACCCAAACGCTGTACGCGTGGTTGATGAACAACCACTGGGGCACCAACTACCGCGCCTACCAGGAGGGCCCGGTCACGTTCCGATTTGCCGTGCGCGGGCACGGCGCGTTCGACCCGACCTCCGCCACGCAGCTGGCCACCGGCCTCAGCCAGCCCCTGATCGCGCTACCTCCTTCACCCGACCCACCGTCGGGCCGGGCTCGGCTCCGGCTCACCAACGCCCACGTGCTCGCCACCGCCTTCAAGCCGGCCGACGACCGGACCGGGTGGATCCTGCGCCTCTACAACGTGTCTGCTATCGAGCAGCAGGTCTCCGTCGAGTGGGAGGCGCCGCGGCCGGCGCGTGTGTTTCTGAGCAACACGTCGGAGCGCCGCGGTGCCGAAGTGTCGGGGGCGATCACCGTTCCTGCGTGGGGACTGATCACCCTCCGGGCGGAGAAGGACTAGGAGCTCGTGAGGCGGCGGGCCAGCGATTCGGCAGGCGAACGAAACTCTAGGGGTGAGGGGTCAGCGGCCGAGCCGTGAAGATGGTGAGTCGGGCGCCGGGCACCAGACGGTCCCCGCTCAGGCGATTCCAGCTCTTGAGCGACGACACGGAGGTCTGGAACAGCCGTGCCACCGACGCGAGCGTGTCACCCGGCTTGACCTCGTAGATGACCTTGACCTTGTCTGCAGGGCCGGTGGCCGACGCGCGCTCGGCTGTTACGGCGGGGGTCGATGACGGGCGGGAGTCGGCAACCGGGACCGGACGATCCAGACGGCTCGCGAGCAGTCGTGTGGGCTCGACGGGGATGATGAGGTTCTGGCCCGGCGTCACCGACGCCTTCGGCGAGAGGTAATTCGCGTCGGTCAGATCCGTGCGGCTCACGTTCAGCTTGCGCGCGATCACCGTCAACGTGTCGCCCCGCTTGACCGTGTACCACTTGAGCGAGGCCAGGTCGGTGGGTTCCAGTTCCGCGAGCCGCCGCTGCAACGCCGCAGCCGTCCCTTTCGGCACCTTGATCTCGTAGTCTGGAGACCGGACGGGCGTCGTCCACCGCCTCAGCTCGGGATTGAGCTCCTGGATCTCCGCCACTGACGTGCCGGCCCACTCGGCCACGCGGCGGAGGTCCACGGGGCGCGGCACCTTCACCTTCTCGTACTCGAGCGGCGGTTGGGGCTTGAAGTCGAAGCCGGTACTCCGCCGGGTTCCGAGCGATGACAATCGCCGCCAGAATCATCGGCACGTACTCACGGGTCTCGCGCGGGAGGATTCGTGGCCGCTCCGCGAGCTGCCAGAAATCCGTCAGGCTCGTCCGTTTGATGGCCCGCTGCACGAGGCCTGGCCCGCCGTTGTAGGACGCCAGGACGAGGTGCCAGTCCCCGTCGAACGCCTGCACGAGCGTCTGGAGGTAGGCGGCGGCGGCATGCGTGGCCTTTTCCGGATCGGACCGCTCGTCCACGTACCAGTCCCGCTTCAGCCCGTTGGCGGCGGCGGTGGCGGCCATGAACTGCCAGACGCCTTTGGCTCGCGCCCGTGACACGGCATTCGGGTTGAAGGCGCTCTCGATGATCGGGACGTAGGCCAGGTCAAGTGGCAGACCTTCGGCGCGAAACACCTCCTGGATCATCGGCAGGTAGCGGGCGCCGCGCTGCAGCCCGGCCGTGAACCAGTCGCGGAGGCGACCCTGGAACAGGTCGATGTAGGCCAGGACCCGCTGGTTGAGGGGGATCGCGATGTCATGGGCGGTGCTCTGCAGATCGGAGGCGACCGCCTGACGCAGCGCAGCGGACGGTGTCGTGTCGTCGCGCGGGAAGGTCGACTCCTCCAGCAGGGCGTCTATCGACGCCGGCTCGTACCGTTTCTCGGTGAAGCCGTCGCCTTCCGCGAGGGCGCGCAGCTCGTAGGCGCTGATCTGATCGACCAGGCGGTCGAAGTGCTCCCGGAGCCGCAGGTCGTACCGCGCGCCGTAGGGGGACTCCAGCAGCACGTCGATGGCGGCGTTGAACTCGGTCTTGGCCGCCTCGAGGTGGCCGATGGACAGCTCGTGCTGGCCAGCCTGAAAATGCCTGAGCGAGCTCGCGATGAGCACGTCGACGGGGTCCGCCGGCGGCGGAGGCGGGGGACTGGTGGGTGGCGGCGCGGCGGGGCTCGCCGCCGGGGCTGGCGCGGGCCCCGGCACGTGAACGGGCGTCCGGGCCGAGCACCCGACGAGCGTCGCGACCAACACGGCGGCTGCGAGTGCGTGCCAGATCTCCCGTGAGACCATCTGGACTCCCCGGCAGTCTCAGCCATGGGGCTGAGGGAGTGGTTGATTCCGGCGCGGGTCCGCGCGCCGATCCTCCGGTCAGGCGAGAGCGAGCAGGGGTCGCGACACGCACGCGCCCCAGGGTCGGGTCAATTCAGGCAAACCTTACCACGCCCGAGCCCGGCCGGTCAACCGTCCGGCGCCCGCAACTCCTTGCACCTCAGCACTAAGACGGGCTGCGGCGCCTCTGGTTTGCCCGCTCGCCGAGTCTTGCGCTAAGATCTTGGACTTACGGTTCGGCGCTCACGAGAAGGCCTAGTTCCTGCTATGAAGAGTCGACACGCGGTCTGGCTGTTTGTCTTGCTGGCGCTGGCGGCGGTCGGCTGCCACAAGTCTCAGGTCGAACCCCCGGTAGCGACGCCGGTGGTCACGCTGAACCACACCCGGATCCCCTTGGGGAGTCCACTCGAGATTACCTACGAGTTCCGGGTGGCGCCGAACGCCCCGCCCTTCACCGAGGACTACCGGGTCTTCGTGCATTTCGTCGACAATGACGACGAACTGATGTGGACCGACGACCACTACCCGCCGACCCCCACCCGGGAGTGGAAGCCCGGCCGAACGATAAAATACAACCGCCTGCTGTTTGTCCCCGTCTATCCCTACGTTGGCCAGGCCAGCGTCGAAATCGGCCTGTACGGGAAGGACGGCAAGCGGCTGCCGCTGGCTGCCCCGGAGCGAAAGCGGCGGGCCTACCGAGTGGTGCAGTTCGAGGTGGCGCCCCAGACCGAGAGTATCTACCTGACCTACAAGGACGGTTGGCACCTGGCGGAGATGGCTCCGGACAACGCCACCAATGAGTGGCACTGGACGAAGAAGGAAGCCTCCTTCTCGTTCAAGAATCCGAAGCGCAACTCCATCTTCTACCTCGACTACGGTGGGCAGCCCAAGATCATGACCGAGCCCCAGACCGTCACGGTGAGCCTGGGCTCGACCGTGCTGGACACCTTCACGATCGGTCGCTCCGGAGAGCTCCGGCGCATCCCGATCAGTGTGGCTCAGCTCGGGCCGAACGATCAGGTTGAGCTGAAGCTGAGCGTGGACAAGACGTTTGTGCCGGCCACGCTTCCGACGGGAAGCCAAGCCGACAGGCGAGACCTCGGACTGTGCGTCTACCACGCCTTCGTGGAGGCGCAGTAGCAGGATCCCCGAGACTCGGAGGAGCATGGTGGGGAAGGTGCTCCGGATCGCCGCGTGCGCACTGCTCGCCTGGCAGGGCTGGGCGGGCGTGGCGGCGGCCGAACTGGTGTTCCTCGAGTCGGGGCGTACCCTTTCGGTCAAGGCCCACCGGATTGAGGGCACGACAATCGTCCTCGTCCTCCGGTCCGGCGGCGAAGTGACCTGCGAAGCCTCGCAGGTCAGTCGCATTGGGCCCGACGAGGTGCCCTACCCCGAGCCGGCAGCGCCCTCGACCGCCTCGCTGCCGTGGGTGCCGTTTGCCGATCTGATCGACCACGTGGCCGCCAGGGAAGGCGTCGACCCTGCCCTGGTGCGCGCGGTGATCGAGGTGGAGTCGGCCTATCAGCCGCAGGCCCGTTCGCCCAAGGGCGCGATGGGGCTGATGCAGCTGATGCCGGACACGGCCCGCCGCTACGGCGTGGCCGACCCATACGACCCGGGCGCGAACATCGAGGCCGGAATCAAGCACCTGAAGGCACTGCTGGACCGCTTCGCACCATCGCTCGCGCTCGCAGCCTACAACGCGGGTGAAGCGGCGGTCGAGCGCTTCGGCGGCGTCCCCCCCTATCCCGAGACACAGAACTACGTGCGACAGGTCTTGGGCCTGTTCGAACGCGGCACCCAGCGTTGATCGCTCCGCGGGCGCGACGTCGTCTGCCCTGCCCCTGGGCGAAAGTTGGTATAATCGCGACAATCGAGGTGGTCGGTAATTCCCAGCATCACAACGGCTTGCGATGGAATTCCGCTGTAGGCTGTCGACCCCCGGGGGCGTGATCACCGAGGCGATCCACGTTGCCGAGAGCGAGGCTCGCCTGCGTCACGAACTCGAACAGAAGGGGCTGTGCGTGCTCTCGCTGCAGCCCCGGCACGCCGTGGCCGGCTGGGCGCCGCGCCTGCCAGCCCGGCGGCGGATACCGGCCCGCGAGTTCCTCGTGTTCAACCAGGAGCTGGCCACGCTGCTCAAGGCCGGCATGCCGTTGGTGCAGTCGCTCGACATCCTGCGCCAACGGATGACGAATCCGCTGTTCAAGGCGGTCCTGGACGACGTCCACGAGAAGGTGCGCGCCGGTACTGCCTTGTCGGATGCCTTCGCGTCCCACGGCGAGTTGTTCCCGGGCGTGTACACGGCATCGCTGATGGCGGGGGAGAAGAGCGGATCGCTGGAAACCGTTACTCCGCCGGTACGTGGCCTACGTGAAAGTGGTCAGCGGCGTCCGGCGTCGCACGCTCTCGGCCTTGATCTACCCGGCTGTGCTGCTGGCCTTGTCCCTGGTGGTCGTGACGATCATCGTGGTGAGGGTCGTGCCCGCGTTCTCCGACTTCTACGGCCAGTTTGGGCACGAGCTGCCGCTCGTCACCCGTGGAATCGTGGCCGTGTCGGCGTTTGTCCGGTCGCGGCTGCTGCTGATTCTCCTGGGCATCGCCTCCGTGAGTGTGGGCATCAACTACTGGATGAGCCGGCCCGGGCGCCGGGAGGGATTCGACCGCCTCGTCCTGCGGCTGCCCGCAATTGGTCCAACCGCCCGGAAGTTCGCCACGTCTCAACTGGCGAGGACGCTGGCCACGCTGCTCGGGGGCGGCATTCCCCTGGTCAACGCCGTGGAAATCGCCAGCCGCTCGATCGGCAACCAGGCCTTGGCGAGCGCCATGGCGCTGGTCGGGCAGCGGGTCAGGGAAGGGGAGTCGTTTGCCGGCGCCTTGGCGGCGCGCGGGGTGTTCCCGGACGTCGCCGTCAAGATGGCCGAGGTCGGCGAGGCCACCGGGGCACTGCAGGAGATGCTCAACAGCCTGGCCGACTTCTATGACGAGGAGATCGAGACCGATCTGGGACGGTTCGTGACACTGGTCGAACCGGCGCTGCTGGTCATCATGGGCATCGTGATCGCGGGGCTGCTGCTCGCCCTCTACATGCCGTTGTTCCAGCTATCAGCCGTGGTCGGGCCGTCGTAGCGTCGCCCGCCAGGCGGGTGGACCGGTTCGGGCCAGGAAGGGAGAGAGGACACCGCGTGGATCCACGGGTAGGGGGAAGGGAACCAGGTCCGGCGATGAACGGGTCGCCGGGTGCGGCGGAGTTCTATGTGCCCGGCAGCGAGCCGGCCGCGGGAGAGGACCGCTCTGAGGAACTGGCGCAGGCTCGCCGTCTGGCGGACCGCTACGGCTTGGAGTTCGTCGACCTCGACCAGTTCCAGATTGACCACGACCTGTTCCGCTCCATCCCCGCGGACCTGATGCTCCGCTACGGGTTCGTGCCCCACCACCGCGACGGCCGGTCGCTCGTGATCGTCGTCTCGGACCCGACCAATCTCCCGATGATCGACGAACTCGCGTTGCTGCTGGCGACGCCGCTCAAGGTGACGGTCGGCGCCAAGTCGGCGATCGAGTCGATCCTCAAGAAGAGCGAGAGCTCGCAGCGCGTGCTTGAGGAGGCCACCGAAGGCTTCCAGCTGCAGCTGCTCAAGGAGGAGGAGAACGGCGACGAGAGCCTCACGGTCGAGAAGCTGACCAGCGACATCAGCCCCATCATCCGACTCGTGGACTCGACCGTGTTCACGGCCATCCAGCGGCGCGCGAGCGACATCCACATCGAGACGCAGGACGATGCCGTCTATGTGAAGTACCGGATCGACGGCGTGCTCCAGCAGGCGATGCGGCCGATCGCAAAGCAGTTCCACAGCGCGATCATCTCGCGGATCAAGGTCATGGCCGAGCTGGACATCGCCGAAAAGCGCGTCCCGCAGGATGGGCGATTCAAACTCCGCGTCCCCGGCAAGACGATCGACTTCCGCGTGTCGATCATGCCGAGCGTGCACGGCGAGGACGCCGTCATCCGCATCCTCGACAAGGAGTCGATCAGCGAGCAGTTCTCGGAGCTCCGCCTGGACATCCTGGGCTTCCCGGACCTCGAGCTGAAGCGGTTCCGGAAGTACATCGCCGAGCCGTACGGGATGGTGCTGGTGACGGGCCCCACGGGGAGCGGCAAGACGACCACGCTCTACGCCGCGCTCTCGGAGATCAAGTCGCCCGAAGACAAGATCGTCACCATTGAGGACCCCGTCGAGTACCAGCTGGCCGGCATCACGCAGATTCCAATCAACGAGAAGAAGGGCCTGACGTTCGCCCGCGGGCTCCGGTCGATTCTCCGCCACGATCCCGATAAGATCATGGTGGGCGAGATCCGCGACCCGGAGACCGCGCAGATCGCGATCCAGTCGGCGCTGACCGGGCATCTGGTCTTCACCACGGTGCACGCCAACAACGTGCTCGACGTGCTCGGGCGCTTCCTGAACATGGGCGTGGAGGCGTACCAGTTCGTGTCAGCCCTCAACTGCGTGCTAGCGCAGCGGCTCGTCCGGACGATCTGCCCGCACTGCAAGCGCCCGATGAAGGCGACGCGGGCAATGCTCGAGGAGTCCGGCATGGACGTGGGACTCGAGCAGTCGCACACGTTCTTCGAGGGCAAGGGCTGCATCGAGTGCGGCGGGACCGGCTACAAGGGGCGGCAGGCGATCTGCGAGCTGCTGGATCTGTCGGACCATATCCGGGAGATGATCCTGGCGCGCCGGCCAACCTCGGAAATCAAGAAGGCCGCCCGCGACGAGGGGATGCGGTTCCTCCGAGAGTGTGCGGTGGAACGGGTCCTGACCGGAGTGACGACGCTCCGCGAGATCAACAAGGTGACCTTCGTCGAATGACACTCTCCTCCTTGTTCGGCACGCCGGCTCCGTCCATCGCGGTGCAGATTGCGCCCCGGTTCGTGGCGGGGATCGCGATGCACCAGCACGCCGGGACGCCTCTGATCACCGCGCACGCCCTCGAGGCGCTGCCCTCCGGACTGGTGACACCCGCACTGAACGCCCAGAACATCGCCGACCGCGACGCCGTGGGGCAGGCAGTCGCGCGGGTCCTCGGCCGGCTGGGATCGCGCTCCCGGCGCGTGGCCCTCGTCGTGCCGGACAGCCTGGCGAAGGTGTCGCTGGTACGGCTCGACTCGGTGCCCCCGCGGGCACAGGATCTCGACCAGCTGATTCGCTGGCACGTCCGGAAGACGGCGCCCTTCAGCATCGACGACGCGCAGGTCACCTACTCGCCCGGCGCCGCCACGCCCGAGGGCGGCCGGGAGTTCGTCGTGGCTTTGGCGCGACGGGACATCGTCGGGGAGTTCGAGGGAGTCTGCGCGGCGGCCGGCGCGAATGCGGGGTTGATCGACCTGGCGACGTTCAGTCTGGTCAACGCCGTGCTGGCGTCCCAGCGCGAGGCGAGCGGCGACTCGCTGCTCGTGCACGTGACACCCGAATACGGGTCGATCGTGATTCTCCGCGGCGCGGACCTGATCTTCTTCCGGAACCGCGCCGAAGGGGGTGAGGAGAGCCTGCCGGACCTCGTGCACCAGACGGCCATGTACCTACGAGGATCGCCTTGGGGGCGGCGGGTTCTCGCGCATCATGGTGGCCGGCGGCGGCGCCGACGGGTGGACGGTGGGCCTGGACGCCGTGCGGAAGCAGGTGGACGCTCGCCTCGGCGTCCAAACAGAAACGGTCGATTCGCAGCGGATCGCCCGGTTCTCCGACCGGATTGCCGCCGACGCCTCGCTGATGAACATGGTGGCCCCGCTGGTCGGTGTGCTGGCGCGCGCGGGCGCGTAGGGAGCCCTGAATCGATGCTGCGCACCAATCTCTCGACGCGACCCTTCTACAACGTACGGGTGGTCCACCTGGCGCTGGCGGCGGCCGCGCTGGCGATCGGGGCGCTCACGGCCTTCAACGTCGTGGAGTACCGCCACTTGTCGGTCCGTCAGGCCGCGCTGGCCGGCCGCGTGGAACGGGCCGACCGGCGGGCGGCGGACCTGCGGGCCGACGCCGAGCATGCCCGGCGCAGCATCGACCGGCGGCAACTGGAGGCCGTGGCGGCGGCGGCGCGGGAAGCCAATGTGCTCATCGACGAGCGGATGTTCTCCTGGACCGAACTGCTGAACCACCTGGAGACGGCGCTGCCCCCCGACGTGCGGATCCAGTCGATTCGGCCTTCGATTGACAAGGACGGCAACCTCAGCGTCTACCTGCTGGTCATCGGCCACCGGGAAGAGGACATCGAGAGTTTCGTCGAGCATCTCGAGGGCACCGGCTCGTTCCTCGGTCTCTTCTCGCGCACCCAGACGACGAACCAGCAGGGTCTGCTCGAGGTCGGGCTCGAGGGCCGCTTCGTGCCGACCCTTGCATCGGCACAACCCGCCGCGACCGCTCAAGGCGGCGCGGCCCGGGAGGACTGAACCGTGTTGCGACGGGTGCTCAGGGAGCAATCGAAGGTCATCGCGCTGCTGGCGCTCGTACTCGTCGCCAACGTGGCGGCGTACTTCGCGGTGGTCTACCCGCTCGCCGCACGCGTGGCGGACGCCGACAACCGGGCCGCCCGCGCGGACCGCGAGTTGCGGGATGCCGAGCGCGAGTACAAAGCGGCGCGGGCGATGGCGGCGAGCAAGGACCGGGCCGAATCCGAGCTGCGAACGTTCTACCAGACGATCCTGCCCGTCGACCTGGGCGCCGCGCATCGGCTGACCTATCTGAGCCTGGCGCAACTCGCGCGGCAGAGCAATCTGCGGGTGGTCCGCCGGACGGCAGCCGACACGCCCGTGAAGGCCAGCCGGCTCGATCAATTGAAGGTCGTCCTCGTCATCGAGGGGGCGTACGAGGACATGCGGCAGTTCATCTACAACCTGGAAAAGGCGCCCGAGTTCGTCATCATCGACGACGTGGCGATTGACCAGGGGCGCGAGATGATGGGAAGCCTGGTGCTGACGCTGCAGCTCTCCACCTACTTCCGGGCGGCCAGCAATGACAGCTAAGGCGTCTCCCCGGCAGGTCGCGGTGCTCGCCGTTCTCGCCGTGGGGCTGGTCGCGACGCTGGTCTACGAGTTGGCCGGTTCAGAAGGGACAGGCGGCCGGGCGAGTGCGCCCGCCGCGGCGGGGGTCGCACGCGCGGTGGTCCCTCGCGATCGCGTGGAGCCGGCACCCGACGTGCGGCTGGCCGCCCTCAAAGCGACGCGCCCGGAACCGGCCGGAAAAGGACGCAATCTGTTTCGCGAACTGCCCAAGGCGCCGCCCCCACCCCCGCCTTCCGTGAAGGCGAGTGCGCCGTCGACGGTGGCCGACCCCAACGCGCCGCCCCCGCCCCCGCCGCCTCCACCGCCCATTCCGCTCAAGCTCGTGGCGATCGTGCAAGGAGCTGGGCGGCCGGTTGCCGGCCTCACCGACGGCCGGGACGTGTTCTACGGGTGTGAGGGCGACAACATCGAGGGGCGGTACAAGATCCTGAAGATCAACGTCGAATCGGTCGACGTGTCGTACATCGATGGTCGGGGTCAGCAGAGGCTGCGGCTGGTCAGGTAACCGACGCAGGATGGTCGACTGGAGGCACGCTTGAGATCGGAACTGCTCAAAGCAGCGGGGCTGGCGATGGCGCTGACCCTTGCCGCCGGGTGCGCGGCGAGCCGTGCGTTCAACCAGGGCGAGCGCGCGGCCAGGGCCGGAGACTACGACACCGCCGTCAGCTACTACAGCCAGGCCGTCCAGAAGGACCCCACGTCGGCGACCTACAAGATCAGGCTGGAGCGTGCCCAAGTCACCGCGTCCCATTCGCACCTCGAGAAGGCGCGCGAGTACGAGGAAAAGGGCGACCTCGACGACGCGGCTCGGGAGTACCGGAAGGCGGCGGAGTTCGACCCGACGAATCGCAACGCGGCAGCCAAGGCGGTCGAACTCGAGCAGAAGATCCGCGACAAGATCGAGGCGTCCCGGCCCAAACCCCAGATCGAGCAGATCAAGGAGCGGGCACGCCAGACCGCGCCTGAACCGCTCCTCAACCCGGCCTCTCGCCAGCCGCTGAAGATCAATTTTGCACAGGGCATCAAGCTCAAGCAGGTCCTCGACTTCATCGGCCAGACGAGCGGCATCAACGTGATGTACGAGTCGACCTTCCAGGACCAGGACACCAAGTCGGCCACCGACCTCGACGGCGTGACCCTCGAACAGGCCTTGACGCTGGTCCTGACGGCGAACAACCTCTTCTACAAGATCCTCAACGGGAAGACGATCCTCATCATCCCCGACACGCCGGCCAACCGCCAGAAGTACGAGGATCAGGTCATTCGGACCTTTTACCTCTCGCACGCCGATGCGACAGAGATGCTGACGATGCTCAACGGCATCCTGATCGGGCAGGGCGTGCAGCAGAGCCGTCCGGCGATCCAGATCAACAAGTCCGCCAACAGCATCACCATCCGCGCGAGCGCATCGATGGTGGCCATTGCGGAACAGATCGTCGAGCGGAACGACAAGCCACGCGCTGAAGTCGTTATCGACGTCGAGATTCTCGAGGTGGATCGAACGCGCGTGAAGCAGTACGGCC
The DNA here is from genome assembly GCA_963701315.1 of uncultured Acidobacteriota bacterium. Classification (GTDB taxonomy): domain Bacteria; phylum Acidobacteriota; class Vicinamibacteria; order Vicinamibacterales; family Fen-181; genus FEN-299. The sequence continues at coordinate 1,723,155 of OY969603.1, forward strand.
TGAACCTGTCCAACTACCAGATCGGCGTGCAGTTCTCGCCGGAGGGCCCGCCCGCCAGTACCGAGCGGCACCGGAACGACCACGGGCACGACTGCGACCACGACGACGACGACCGCCGGGACGTTCAACCTCAACACGATCTCGCACGGCATCAATACGTCGGATTTCTACCTGTCGGTTCCGTCGGCCGTGGTCAAGTTCCTCGAGTCGGACTCCCAGACGAAACTCATCGCCAAGCCCTCGCTTCGCGGCGCGGAGGGCACCAAGCTGACCGCCAACCTCGGCGACGAGATCCCCGTGCCGTCGACCACGTTCTCCCCGATCATCACCGGCGGCACCGGCATCAGCCCGATGACCTCGTTCAACTACCGGCCGGTCGGTGTCAACCTCGAGGTGACCCCCCGTGTCACCTACGACGGCGATGTCATTCTGGACCTCTCACTTGAGAGCAGCACGCGCGGCGACGACGTGAATGTCGCAGGCACGAACCTCCCGTCGTTCGGCACGCGGAAGGTGACGAGCAAGATGCGACTGCGCGACGGGGAGTCGAACCTCCTCGCCGGCCTCCTTCGCGACGACGAGCGGAAGTCGTTGACGGGCTTCCCCGGCGGCATTCATGTGCCGCTGATCAAGCAGCTGTTTTCGTACAACGACAACGAGATCGCGCAGACCGACATCGTGATGCTCCTCACGCCTCACATCATCCGGACGCAGGGGCTGACCGAGAAGGACTTCCAGGGCATCTACATCGGCACCAGCCAGAACCCCACGATCGGTGGGGCCCCGGTGCTCATCGCGCCCGTCGGGACCGAGGCGGCCGCCACCTCCGCGGCGCCGCCCATCACGTCGCTGCCGTACCGGCGCGCCGGGCTCCGCACCGGTCGGAGGGGCACCCGTCGCCAAGCCGACGCCGCAGGGCACGCCGGTCATCCCGCCGGGGAGCACGCCGATTCCGGGCACCGTGATGGCGCCGCCGGCACCCGCGCAAGGTGCAACCCAGCCGCCCGCGCCGCAGCCGGCCGCGCCTCCACCGGTTCAGCCGCCCGCGCCGCAGCCGGCTCCGGCGACGCCACCTGCTGCGCAGCCGGCCGTGACGCCCCCCTCCTCTGCGCAGGTCCTCATCACGCCCGCCCAGCTGGAGTTCCGGATTGGTCAGGGACCGTACGCGGTGACGATTTCCGTCAACAACGTCTCTCGGGTGTCCACCTTCAGCTTGACGCTTACCTACAATCCGGCGATCGTGAAGATGCGGTCGCTGCAGGAGGGCAGCTTCATGCGGCAGGGCGGCGTCAACGCGGCCTTCGCCCATCAGGAGGACACGGCGGCCGGTCGGATCGACCTGGCGGTCAGTCGGGCGGGTGACCTGATCGGGGCGACGGGCAGCGGGACCATCGCCGCACTGGTCTTCGAGGCCGTGGCGCCGGGGTCTGTGAGTTTCCGGGCGAGCGGGGTCGCCAGCGGACCCGGAGGGGCGATTGCCCTCCAGTTCTCGCCCGCGACAGTGACGGTTCGGTGATCCCGCATCGGCCTGGCGGGATCGGCTGGTTGGGGGCAGCAGCCGGAATGGCGGGTTTCCTGACGGCAGCTCGGCGGACCGCGCGAGCGCGCGAGACCGGTGGCTACACGTTCGTCGAGCTGGCGGTCGTCGGCGCGATGCTGTTGATCCTGGCCTCGGCCATCCTGCCACTCGCCAGGGTGACCATCCAGCGCCAGCGGGAGGTGGAGCTCCGCCGGGCGCTGCGCGAGATGCGCGTGGCTATCGACCGTTACAAGGACGCCGTCGACCAGGGACTCATCGGTGGTGTCGACGTGAAGGCGGGGTCGGAAGGTTATCCCCCCTCGCTGAAGGTTCTCGTCGACGGCGTGTCGATCGTCAACGATGCCTCCGGCCGCAAGCTGAAGTTCCTGCGGCGTATCCCGATCGACCCCATGACGAAGAGCGCAGAGTGGGGTATGCGGTCCTACCAGGACGAACCGGATACGACCAGCTGGGGCGGGCAGAACGTGTTCGACGTCTCCACGAAGAGCACGGGCGTCGCGCTTGACGGCACCAAGTACAAGGACTGGTGAATCCGGCCATGACGATGCTGCCGGTCTCGGCCTCCCGTCCGCGGCGAATGGACCGCGGTTTCACGCTCATCGAGCTGATGGTGGTCATCGCGCTGGTGTCCGTCCTGGCCGGTATGGGTGTCGTCCAGTACCGGAATCAGGTGTTGCACACCAAGGAGGCGGTCCTCAAGGAAGACCTCTTCCGCATGCGCGACGCGATCGATCAGTACTACGCCGACAAGGCGAAGTACCCCGCCAGCCTGGACGCGTTGGTCTCGGACGGGTACCTCCGTCAGATGCCCCGAGATCCCATCACTAATGCCACCGACAGCTGGCAGACGGTGCCGGCCGAGCCGGATCAGAGCAATCCGACCGCGGAGCCCGGTGTGTACGACGTGAAGAGCGGATCGGATGGCACCGCGCTCGACGGCAGCAAGTACTCGGATTGGTAACCGTTCCGATCGTGGCAGGCGGACGCGCCGCGCGCCACGGCCTCAGGGTTTCGGCGCGGCCGTCTCACCGCCGAGCTCAAGCTCGGCGTTCCCGGAGGCTTCTTGGCCGACCTGCAGCGCCCGGAGCCCTCTGGCACGGCTTCACGACCTGTGCTGCCGTGGCGTGCCTGAGGCCGACCCCGGCCTGTGGGCCGAGTGGGCGCAACTGCACGTTCTGACGTAGCCCGCTCGTTGCCCGGACTGGCCAGAAGAACCCTGAAAGGGTCTTTCTGGCCAGTCTGGCACTCGCAAGACAGCCCTTCGTCAGTTCGTGATGAAGATGACGGCGCTCCCAACACCGATCCGACCATCCGAGCCGCTCGCCTGCACCGTCACCGTGAACGTATTGCCCGTCGGAATACTGGTGTAGATGTGGGTGACCGAACCGATCGTCGTCGTCAGGGTCGTTCCATCCCCAAAGTCCCAGGTGTAACTGATGATCGGTGGCGCCCCGGCACTGGGTGTCGCCGTAATCGTCACGGGAATGTTCACCCTCGCCGACGGTGCTGTGACCGTGAGGGTAAACGGCACGGCGGCATAGACGACAATCGGCACAGACATCGACGTCGACTGGCCGCTGGCGTCAGTCGCGATGCCGGTGACCGTGTACGTGCCGGCATCCGTGTAGATGTGTGGAACCGTGGTCGTGCCGGTGGCGGCCCCCAGATTCAACGTCCCCGAGCCGTCCCCAAAGTCCATCGTCACGGTACGAATCGGCGCCGATCCGGAACCGGCCTGTACCGTCAGCGTGAAGTTCGCCGCCAAGCCGGCCGTGGTCGTGGTCGTCGGCGGCGTGATCGTGATGGTGGGGACAGCGACCGCCGTCACCTTCGCCGTGGCGGTCTTGCTGCCGGCCGTGATCGTTACGGTGGCGGTCACGGTCGTCGTCAATGTCGTCTTGGCGTTGCCGCTCGAGTCGGTTGTGGCCGTCGTCGCCGACAGCGTGCCGTTGTCCGTCGAAAACGACACGGGAACGCCCGCGAGCCCGTTGTTGTTCGTGTCGTACACCGTCGCCGTGATCTGGGACGTCCCGCCAAGCGCCGACACCGTAGCCGGGTTCGCCGTGGCGACCACCGTGGAAGCGGCTGCCGCCCCGATCACGATCTTGACCGTGCTCTTCGCCGACACGGACCCGGAGAACGCATTGATCTCGGCCGTGCCCGACTGCGTCCCCGCGTTGAAGGTCACGGTCGCCTTGCCGTCCGTCGTCTCCGCGTCGCTCGGCGTCACGGTCCCGAGCGACGTCGTGAACGTCACGGTCGTTCCGTTGTGCACCGAGTAGCCGCCGTTCTCCTGCACCGCGGCGGTCACCTGCGCCGTCCCGTTCAGCGCCAGAGTCTGAGCGTTGGTGTAGAGGGTAATGGTCGTGCCCGAGGGGGCGAGCAGCGGCACCTTCTGGCAGGCGCCGAACGTGGCCGCAGCCAGAACCGCGCCCAGCAGCACCAGACGCCCGAGCGGTGTCATCCGCCGCGCGGGGCCAGGAAAACAGCGCGCGTGCAGGTTTGGTATCATTGAAGTCACCGTGCAGTGTACTACATGAGACGGACCGAACCAACAGCACGACGAGCCGATGGATACGCCATGGCGGCGCTTCTCGTAGCACTCGCCGTCATGGCCATCGCCATGACCGTCGCCATGCCCACGTGGCGGCACATGGTGCAGCGAGAGAAGGAAGAAGAACTGATCTTTCGGGGCCAGCAGTATGCGCGGGCTGTCGGGTTGTTCCAACGCAAGTTCGCAGGGGCGTATGCGCCCGACGTCAACACGCTCGTCAAGCAGAAGTGCCTGCGGAAGAAGTACACAGACCCCATGGTGGCCGACGGCGAGTTCGAGCTCCTCCGTGTCGGACAGCAGGGGCGCATGGCTGGCACCGGCGGAGGTGGCGCCGCCGGCCAGAGGGGCGGTGAAGCGACTCCGGGAGGGCAGGGGCAGTCCACACCGGGCATCCAAGGCGGTCTGGCGAGCCCAGGCGGCCAGCCCCCCGGGCAGAGTCCGGACGCCACCTCGGGTGCGGCCTTTCAGATGGGACAGCGCGCAGGAGCCGCCAGCACCGGCCGGGGCGGCATTATCGGCGTGCGGAGCCGCAGCACCGAGGCGTCGATCAGGATTTACAAGGGCGGCACGCACTACAACGAGTGGCAGTTCGTCTGGAGCGCTCAGCAGGCGAGGCCCGGAGGGGCGGGGACACGCCGTCCCGGCGTGAGCATGCCGGCAGGCCCCGGGACGGAAGGCCCGCGCGGCGGTCCAACCTTCCAGCCTCAGAATCCCACCGGTCCGGTCCGGTAATGCCCGGTCCTCGACCATCCCAAGGATGTGACGACGCGCCGCGGCGCCGGGTTGGGAAAACCGACCTGCCGCCTGTCAGCCCTCCATCACCGCATCGTGGAAGGCCCGCCGGACGTCGGTCATGGGACTGGACGGGCCCGCGACCGGGTGCACACGGTTGGTCAAGAGCACCACGTAGCGCTCCGCGACCGGATCGATCCACAGCGATGTGCCGGTGAACCCCGTGTGGCCGAAAGCCTCCCGGGACAGACGTGTCCCACACGACGAGGTCGGCAGCATCGTGTCCCAGGCGAGGGCCCGCGAGCTTCCGGGGACGTCGGTCCGGCGGGTGAAGTGGCGCAGCGTCTCCGGGTGCGCCAGCACGGCAACCCCGGGGCGTCCCAGCCACGTGCCCAGGACCTCCCGCGCAAAGAACCCGACCGCCGGAGCCGTGCCGAACAGGCCGGCATGGGCTGCGACGCCGCCCAGTGCGGCCGCATTCAGGTCGTCGACCTCCCCTTGGCGGGCACGTCCCAGCCCGGCGTCGAATTGCGTCGGCGCGGTATGCCCCTTCGATCGCGGCTGAGGCCGGAAGCACACTCGCCGGCCATCGGGGTCGCTCTGGCCGTCGCGTGCGTCGGCATGGGTCCAGACGTCCGCCATCAGGGCGTCGAACAGGACATCGAGCGCGTGGCCGCCCACTGTCTCGAGAACAAACCCGAGCAGCATGAATCCGAGATCGCTGTAGATCGACGCACTGCGGGGAGCGTAGGCCAGTTCTTCCCGGCAGATGGCCGCTTCGAAGGCGTCACGGCCGGCGGTGCCGGCGTAGAGTGGCCGGTGCGCGGGCAGCCCAGAGGAGTGCGAGAGGAGGTCCTCGATGAGCACCCCGTCCCGGTCCCGCCCGTTCCAGCCAGCCAAGACACTGCCGACCCGGTCCCGCAGGTCGAGACGGTCGCGCTCGACCTGCCGCATGGCGATGCTGGCCGTGGCGATCACCTTCGTCAGCGATGCAAGGTCGAACAGCGTGGACGGGGTCACCGCAGCGGCGTGGACGTCGTACGTCAGTCGACCAACCGCCTCCCGCCACAGCACGCCCGTAGCGCTGCCCACTTCGACCGACGCGCCGGGGAACACGCGGCGCGTGATCGCGTCAATCAGCACGTGGCGCGCCCGACGGAAGGGTGGCATGGGCCCTATTGGGCGAAGGCAGCGTGGGCGAGCTGTGCCAGGTGCTCCTGCCCGCCGGGCAGGCTGATCAGGCTGTCGTAGGAGAACAGGACGATCCCCGTGGCACCGAGGCGCCGGGCAATCTGGATGCTCTCGATCGTCTGCGACGGCGACAACCGGTAGGCGCCGATGCCGGCCCACACGGGGTGGCTCCCTGCGACTTGGCGAACGCGGGCCACCTGGGCGGAAAAGGCGGCGGCATCCGCGGTGTAGGCCGTCGGGCAGACGACGTCGAGCAGGTGGCGTTCCAGCCACGTCCCCCAGTCCTGCAGCCACCGTCGTGACGCCTCAGTCGCGTCGGGAATCACCGCCGCAGAACAGACGGCACCGGGCCGGCGCGCCTTGACGCTGTCCCGGATCTTCGTGAGCAGCGCCGTCAGGCGTTCGCAGCGGAAGGCCCGCCAGCGATCCGGATACGCCTGGGTCCACCCCAACAGGTCGGCCCCCATGGCACGCTCGAGGCGGCGGCGCTCGGCCGGGTCTGAACCCGCGAGCACCTCGGCCTTGAACGCCTCCAGGGCCTCCCGGCTGAAGTCGAAGTTGTCGTTCGGGTAGCGAACGTAGTCGAGGTGCACGCCGTCCAGCGGGTACCGCGCCACCAGATCAGCCACGACCGACACCGCGGCATCCGCGGCCCCTGGGGGAATCGGTGAGGCGTAGAGGCCCTCGACCTCCGCGCTCTGGGTCCTCGTCCAACGCATCAGCTTGTCGAGGTACAGCTGGCTGTGTGGGTCGAGCAACACCATGTCGCGCGCCAGTTCGCGAGGCACCATCAGCCACTCCGGGTGGCGGTGCACGAAGTGCAGCTTCGACGACGGGAGTTCCGACGCGCTCCACACCAGCGCGATGTTGACCCACGCATGAACACGAATGCCCTTGGCGTGGGCGAGACGGAGCGTCAGGTCGAGCGGGTCGAAAGTCTCGGGCTGACCGGCGAGGGCCGAGGCGCGCGGCTCGAAGCCGTCGTTGAAGTAGGCGTCGCCCCGGCTCCGGACCTGCACCAGGAGGGTGTTGAAATGGCCGCCCTGCGCCGACGTGACCAGCGCCGACACGGCGGCGGGATTCGTCAGTGAGGCAGGGGTCACCCACAGCGCGCGCACTTCCGGGGCCAGGTTGGGCGCGGCCCCTGCGGCGCACGGGGCCGCCGCGAGTACCTGGCACACCACAGCCCACGCGATCCCACCGCCGATCCGACGTAGGACGCGGCGACCGGCACGAGCTCTCATAGAACCGCCAGAATCTATCAGGCACCGCCGGGGTTGTCAAACCCACGCCAACGGCCGCAACCGCGTCGTTTGACAGGCGGGGCGAGGCACTTCTATGCTGCCCGCCGTGGCTGGACCCGGCGGGCAGAAGACTGCCGTGACTCATGTGCTCGGCATCGACGCGGGCGGCACGAAGACCGTGTGCATCCTCGCGGATGTGCAGGGACGGCCGATCGCGGAGGCGCGAGGCAGTGGCGCCAACCTGAGTGCTACGGGAGAACTCGCCGTCGAACGGACGCTCCGGCAGCTGGTCGGCCGTGTGATCGACACTGCTGCCGTCGAGCCCGACGCTATTGGCGTCGGCATGGCGGGGGTCGATCGGCCGTCCGACGGCCAGATCGTGCGCGAGGTTCTCCGGCGCGTCGGTCTCCGCGGACGAATTGTGGTCGCCAACGACGCGCTGATCGCGCTGGTCGCAGGTGCCGGCTGGGCCCCGGGCGTGGTGATGGCGGCCGGCACCGGCTCGATCGTCTACGGGCGGAACGCAGCCAACCGCGCGGCGCGGGCGGGCGGCTGGGGGCCCGTGCTCGCAGACGAAGGCAGCGGCTACTGGATCGGACGTCAGGCGCTGGTGGCCGTGATGCGGGAGTGGGACGGTCGTGGGCCTGCGACCACCCTCACACCGGCCGTGCTTGGCCATTTCGGACTCGCGCGGCCAGAGGACCTCATCCAGCTGGTGTACGCGCGAGACCTGTCGGTCCCTGCGATTGCGGAGGTGGCCTCGGTGGTCGGAGCCGCTCAGACCGCAGGCGATCGGGTGGCCCGGGACATCCTCGACCGGGCGGTAGATGAGCTGATGGTGGCCGCGGAGGCGGTCGTCCGCGCGCTCGACCTCGCAGGCGACCCGGTTCCGGTGTTCCTTGCGGGTGGCCTTTTCGGCGGCTCGGCCTGGCTGCAGGGCGAGATTGGCCGACGGATGGCGACCCTGATGCCCGGAGCCCCGGTGCGCCGACTCGGCCAACCGGCGGCGATGGGCGCGGTTCGCTTGGCTCTCGAGGAACTCGCCGGAGGTGCGGTGCTTCCGGAGTACGTAGCCAGGCGCTGAAGGCCGCCACGCGGCTCAAGACCGAATCGGCGTCCTCTTCTCGGATTCCAGCAGCTGGCGCAACCGCGGTTCCACGTCCTCGCCGATGGCGTCGCGGACGAAGTTGTCGGCGCGGCGGAGCCTGATCAAGGCCTTCCGGTAGGGGAGACCCGTCTTCTGCATGACGATGGCGGCCTTCACGTTCCAGTGCGAACGCTTCAGCAGGGGCTCGGCCTCCTCGTAGTCAATCCCGCTGACGATGCAGAGGATGCGGCGGGCACGGTCCTTGAGCTTCTCGGACGTCGTCTGCACGTCCACCATCAGGTTCCCGTAGGTCTTGCCGACGCGCACCATCGAGGCAGTCGTCAGCATGTTGAGCACCATCTTGGTGGCCGTGCCGGCCTTCAGCCGCGTCGAACCGGCGATCACCTCCGGACCGACCGCCGGCGCGATTGTCAGGTCCACGAAGGTCTGCAGTTCGGTGCCGGGGAAGCAGGTCACGAAGATGATCTTCGCTCCGGCCCGGCGGGCGCGGCTGAGCCCGCCGCGCACAAACGGGGTCATGCCGCTGGCCGAGACGCCGACCACCACGTCCTTCGACGTTGGCGCGAGGCGCGCGATCGCCCGGGATCCTTCCTCATAGTTGTCCTCGACGCCCTCGCGAGCCCGGACCAGGGCCTGCCTGCCGCCGGCCATCACGGCACGCACTTCGGAGGGGTCGGTCCCGAAAGTCGGCGGAATCTCCGCCGACTCGAGAGTGCCCAGCCGTCCGCTGGTCCCGGCGCCGATGAACACCACCCGACCGCCCTTCCGGAACGCCTGGCTGATGAGCTCGACGCCGAGGGCGATACGCTCCCGTTCCTTGGCGACGGCGGCGACGATCTTCCGGTCCTCGTCGACCATCAGATCGATGATGCCGGCCGGAGAGAGCTTGTCAATCCCTAGACTGGCGGGGTTAATCGCCTCGGTGGGCAGTTGCTGCCACTTCGACTGCACAGCCATGATGTCGACCAGAGAAAGCCGCAATACTAGTCCCGCACCGTGGGGCTGTCAAACCGTCGGTCCGGTCTGGGTAACGCCGGCGGAACCCGGTCGGGCCGCTCGCGATTGCGCGACGGCCGGCCATCAGCCCCTCTGGGCCCTTGACGCCGACCCTCCGACGTCCGAAGCTAGGGCCACCATGGCCCAGGCGGACTCCTCGGCTGCCGTCGACGCTTACCTTGATCACCTGCGCGTCGAGCGACGCCTGGCCGCTCACACCCTCGAGAGCTACAGTCGAGACCTGGCCCGCTTGGCTCGGTTCGCCGAGCGCGCCGGGGTGCCGCTGGAGCGCCTCTCGCGCCAGGACCTTGAGTCGTTCGTACGTCAGATGGTCGGGACCGGGCTGTCGCCCCGCTCGGCGGCTCGCGCCGTGGCGTCTGTCCGCGGCTTCTACCGGTTTCTGGTCCTCGACCGGCGTCTCGAGGCGAGTCCTGCAGACGACCTGCACCCGCCGCGCGCCTGGCCGGCCCTTCCGCGCTTCCTGACGTTCGAGGAAGTGGACCGCCTGATCGCGGCGCCAGATGTGACGACTCCCCGTGGCCTCCGCGACCGGGCGATGATCGAGGTCCTCTACGCGACAGGCCTCCGGGTCTCCGAGCTTGTCGGCCTCCGTCCGGTGGACCTCAATCTGGAGGCGGGCTATGCAACCTGCACGGGCAAGGGCAGCAAGCAGCGGCTCGTCCCGATCGGGGATGAGGCCGTCTCCTGGGTGCGGCGCTACACGGCCGAGGCTCGGCCGGTTCTGCTACGGGGCCGTACGTCTCCACGGCTGTTCCTCAATGCGCGCGGGGGCGGGCTGTCGCGCGTCGGGTTTTGGAAGCTGCTCAAGGAGCATGGTCGCCAGGCCGGGCTGCCCCGCGGCTTGAGCCCGCACGTACTCAGGCATTCCTTCGCGACGCATCTGCTCGAGCGCGGCGCTGACCTGCGCGCCATCCAGATCATGCTCGGCCACGCCGACCTGTCCACCACCCAGATCTACACCCACATTCTCGACACCAGGCTGCGCGCGGCCTACGAACGGTACCACCCCCGGCCGTAGCCACGCGAGGCGCCGGCCGCCGGCCCGGACGCCCCGGCATCGGCGGGGCCGTTTCACACGAGCTGGCCTCGGGCCATGCCGTCGAGACGGACTGGCTGCGGCCTTGACCGGTCGTCTCGTGGGACGCTAGAGTGGTCAGATCCGAGGCGGTTGCGTCGCTGCGCAGCTCATTCGTCGATGCGCGACGCCCGTCTCCCTGCCTCTGTCTGCAATATGGAAGGACGCGACGCATGAGCCGTGACGGCCGCCACCTGTTCACCTCCGAATCGGTCACCGAGGGTCATCCCGACAAGATCGCCGATCAGATCTCCGACGCCATCCTGGACGCGATCCTCGCGCAGGATCCCAATGGTCGTGTTGCCTGCGAGACACTCGTCACGACCGGCCTGGCCATGATCGCCGGGGAGATCACGACGAGCTGCTACGCCGATTTCCCCAAGATCGTCCGCGAGACGATCAAAGAGATTGGCTACACGCGGGCCAAGTACGGATTCGATTCCGACACCTGCGCGGTGTTGTCCTCGATCCACGAGCAGTCGCCGGACATCGCGATGGGCGTGGACCCGGGCGGCGCGGGGGATCAAGGCCTCATGTTCGGCTACGCCTGCCGGGAGACCGACGAGCTGATGCCGCTGCCGATCATGCTCGCGCACAAGCTGTGCATGAGGCTGTCCCGGGCCCGGCGTGACGGGGTGCTCGAGTACCTGCGCCCGGACGGCAAGTCTCAGGTTACCGTCGAGTACGTCGACGGCGTGCCCACGCGGGTCGACGCCGTCGTCGTCTCGAGCCAGCACAGCGCGCTGGTCGACAAGGAGCAGATGCGTGAGGGGCTCATCGAGTGCGTCATCAAGGCCGTGGTCCCCGCGCACATGGTCGATGACCGCACGAAACTCTACGTCAACCCCACCGGCCGGTTCGTCATCGGCGGCCCGCAGGGAGACGCGGGCGTGACGGGGCGGAAGATCATCGTGGACACCTACGGCGGCGCGGCGCCGCACGGGGGCGGCGCATTCTCCGGGAAGGACCCGACGAAGGTGGACCGGTCGGCCAGCTACATGGCCCGCTATATCGCCAAGAACTGCGTGGCCGCGGGACTCGCCGATCGCCTCCTCGTACAGCTGGCGTACGCGATCGGCGTGGCCGACCCCGTGTCGGTCATGGTCGAGACCTACGGCACGGGCCGGATCCCCGACGCCCGGATCACCGACCTCGTTCGGGCCCATTTCAAGCTCACGCCACGCGCCATCATCGAAGAGCTGAACCTTCGGCGGCCGATCTATCGGAAGACGGCCGCCTTCGGCCACTTTGGCCGGACCGACGCCGACTTTACCTGGGAGCGGACGGATCGCGCGGCGGCACTGGCCAGTGAGGCCGGGTTGTAGACGGGTCGTCCCCGGATTCCGGAAATGAAGTCCGGCCGATTGTTCCTTGCGGGGGCGGTGGCTCTCGCGGCCGCCGTGGTGATTCTCGCGGTGGCCCTCGAGCCCCCGCCACCAATCGTCGCGCCTCGTGCGGCCTGGCCGCAGGAAGGCGTCACTCTGCGCGGTCTCTTCCACCTGCACACCAACCGGTCCGACGGCACCGGCACGCTGGATGACGTGGCGGCTGCCGCCGCCCGGGCCGGCCTTCAGTTCCTCATCGTCACCGACCACGGGGACGCGTCGAGGCCCCCTGAGCCGCCACGGTACCGATCTGGGGTGCTGTGCATCGACGCCGTCGAGATCAGCACGACGGCGGGCCACTATGCGGCCATCGGGCTCGGACCCGTGCCATACCCCCTGGGAGGAGAGCCGCGCGACGTGGTCGACGACGTGCGGCGCTTCGGAGGCTTCGGGATCGTCACGCACCCGTTTTCGAGCAAGCCGGACCTCGCGTGGCACGACTGGAACGCGCCGTTCGACGCAATCGAGTGGCTCAACGGCGACAGCCAGTGGCGTGATGCGACGCTTGGCGAGCTGGCGCGAGCCAGCCTCACGTACTTCCTCTCGCCTGAGAGCACGCTCACCGCGCTTGTGCGCCGGCCAGTGGCGCTGGCCAAGTGGGACGCGCTGGCTCGCACCCGGCGTGTTCTCACGCTGACGGGCTCCGACGCGCACGCTCGAATTGGCCTTCGGCAGAGCACGGAGCCGTACGCTGACTTCGTGCTCGCCAAGCTCCCGTCGTACCTCGCCGTCTTTCGGGTCGCTTCGATCCGGGTCTGGCTCCCGCAGGCCCCACCGGCGGACGCCCGGCAGGCGGCCGCATCGATCGTCTCGTCCATTCGAGCCGGTCACCTGCACAGCGTCGTGGACGGGCTGGCGGCGCCCGCCGCTTTTGCGTTCACCGCCCAGAGCGGGGCGACGGTCGCCCACGAGGGCGACGAGCTGCCGATGGTGGAGCCGGTGTTCATCCAGGCGCGCGCGAACGTCCCACCGGGCGGGTCCATCGTCCTGTTTCGGGACGGAGCGCTCGTGCATCGGGTCCGAAGCCAGAACTTGATCCACATGAGCAACCTCGACGGGGTCTACCGCGTCGAGGTCTGGCTCTCGGGAGACCAGGGCGTCACGCAGGTGCCCTGGATCGTCAGCAACCCGATCTATGTCGGGCGGACGCCAGCGACACCCGTGCTCTCGTTCCCCAAGGCCCCGGACACGGCCCTTCCGAACCCCGGCGGCCTGGCCCAATGGCATGTGGAGAGCGACGGGACGTCGACTGGCACGGTGGAGAAGGCGGACACGGACGTCCTTGGCTTTCGCTGCCGACTGGCCGGTGGCCCCAAGGCCGGGCAGTTCGTAGCACTCGCCAGCAGGGTAGTGGTGCCCGACGGCGCGCGCGGTCTCACCTTCGTGGCCCGAGCGGATCGGCCGATGCGCATCTCCGTCCAACTCCGGCAGGGCCGAAGCGGCGGCGAGGGACGCTGGCAGCGGTCCGTCTATCTCGAGCCCACTCCTCACGACATCGTGATCCCGCTAGCGGAGATGGTGCCGGCCGCGGGTCCCGTGGGCGCGCGGCCACCCTTGTCTGCCTTCCGGAGCCTGCTCTTCGTGCTCGACACGGTGAACGCGGCTCCCGGCACGACTGCATTTTTCGCGGTTCGAGACGTCCGGTTCTATCGTTAGCGCCGACGGGGCGGGCGGTCGAGTTGGCGCGGACGGCCATACGAAATGCTTCGTACGTCAATCAACGAAGGCCCTCGTACGTGAGGTGGTCGCGTGACCCGCCGCGCGTCGTCTTGCTGAGCGAAATCCCGGCAGATTCTGCCGGGTGCCGGTGATACCATCGCTGCCGTAGGGGCACGTGCGAAGCGAAATCGCCCCTGCCGTCCAGTTTCGCGCCTCGGTTGGTCTTAACGGTCCCGTCGCTCGACGGGTAAGGGATTCTCGTATGAAGATCCTTCTTGCCATCGATGACTCCCCGCACTCCGAGGCCGCAACGCAGGCCGTGATCCGGCAATTTCGGCCGCAAGGGACAGAGGTTCGTGTCCTGCACGTCAACGAGTGGCCCAACGGTCTGCCGGTCTCCTTAGAGTTCATCGAAGGGCCAGGGACCACGAGCCAGATTGCATCCACCCGAGAGGCGTTCCGCCGGCGCGGTGACGCGCTGCTGGCCGCGGCAGCCCGGCGCCTGGAGGGGGCGCAGTTCGGCACCAGCGCCGAGATGAGGAACGGAGATGCCCGTCACGAAATCCTCGCTTGCGCGGCCGACTGGCAGCCCGACCTGATCGTGATGGGGTCGCATGGCCGGAGAGGGCTCGATCGCTTTCTACTTGGAAGCGTATCGGAGAGTGTCGTGCACCACGCGGCCTGTTCAGTTGAGATCGTTCGCAATTGACGCTCAAGAACGCACGGCCGCCGGCCCCCATCGGTGGGTCGCGAACCGGTGGCCGCCTGCTGCCGACTAGTCCTTCATCACATCGCCCGCCACTAGGTCCGCACGGTCAGTAGGAGTGCGCCCGCCGCCGCGCCGAACAGCAGGTTAGGGGCCCAGGCGGCCAGGATCGGGGCGACGAGGCCTGCGCTCCCGACTAGGCCGAACAGGTTCGTCGCCGTCCAGTAGACGATCGCGATCACGATGCCGACACCGATGCCGTACATGGCGCCGCGGCGTCCGGTGGTGGCAGCAAAGGGAACCGCGATGAGCGTCATCACGAGCGTGACAAAGGGGAAGGAGATCTTCCGGTGGAGGTCCACCAGCTGCTGCAGGATGTTCAGGCCCGAGCCCTGCATCGAGTCGATGTACTGCTTCAGCTCACCGTAGGTCATCGAAACGGCCTCCGGCTGTTCGCTGCCAAAGTAGTCAGGCGGCTCGAAGGTGAACATCCGCTCGGTGAACGGGCGGTAGGCGCTGGGAACCCCGGACTTGTTGATCTCGAGCGTCCACCCCCTGGCCGCCTTCCAGCGGCCGGTGGGGGAGTCGGGCATGGAGGACGACCGGTCAAAGGTCGCCGAGGTGATGAACGTGATGCGCGTCAGTCGCCACTCTTTCGCATCGAATTCGTAGCGCGTGAGGTCCGTCAGGGTACCGCGGCGCGGGTCCAGGAACATGTAGTGGAAGATCTCCCCGTTCCGGCCGACGACCCACCGTCGGTTCTGGAGGCTAGTAATGCGCGCCGTGCCGAACCGGATCTGGTGATCGAGATCCATCGCCTCCCGATTCGACGACGCCAAGACGTACTCCTCAAGGCCGAACAGGAGCCCTCCCGCGAAGACACCGAAGGCGACCAGCGGAAGCGCGACACGGTAGAGGCTGACCCCGCAGGCCTTCATCACGATGAGCTCGCTGTTCCGGGTGAGCGCGCCGATCGTGACCAACGTGGCGATGAGGACCGAGAGGGGAAGCACGTAGTAGACGAACTGCGGCGTCTGGAAGACGAAGTACCGGAGCACCAGGTCCCCGGACGTCTTGCCCTTGAAGAGTTTGTCCGACAGATCGATGAACGTCGAGATGTAAAACACCCCCAGGAGACTGGCGAACGTCAACAGCTGCAAGCGTAAGTAGCTCTTGGAGATATAGCGATCGAGGATCCCCGGTTTCGGCAGGCCCAGCTGGGGCACGCGCAACACCACGACGACGCGCCCTGATGCGCCCTGCACAGGCACAGCGGACACGGCCTGCGACTTTCGGCGAAACAACCGCAGCACCGGGGCTGTCAGGCCCGCCAACTGGAAGGACGTGCCGGCGGAGCGGCTGCGTCCGAACACGATCATCACGCCGAGCGGGCCGAGCACCATGTTCGGCAGCCAGGCCGCCAGCCAGGCCGGCATCACGCCACCCAGCGAGAGCGAGCGTGCCTCGAACATGACCACGTAGTATCCGAAGATCACCCCGGTTCCGAGAGCAAACGCGGCCAGCTTGCCGCCACGGCTCGTGCTTACGCCGAGGCCCAACCCCAGCAGCGCGAACACCACGCACGCCCCGGGTATCGAGAACTTTTGATGCAGGTAGTACTCCGGCCGCTCGGTGGCCAGCTTCTGGTGCCGGAGGTCGGCGATCTCTTCTCGCAGTTCCGCGATGTTCTTTTCCGGTTCACCTTTCGACGGGCCGCTCTGCGGGAAGACCTTGTTCGGGTCCAGTTCCTGCGTCATGCTGTCGGACGGGTTCACCTGGTAGGCCGGCGGAGCGTCCGGCGTGTTGGTGGTCACCGAGTAGCTGATCGGCTCCTCGAGTTCCATCTGCACGCGGTGCTTCACCCGGTCGACCAGCATCCGTCCGCGCGGTGCGACTGTCACCTGGGCCGGACCGGATGCCTTGCTGGTGTCTGCCACGAAGACGTCAATCCAGCCGTGGCCCGATGGAGGCGCGTCCTTGGTATAGAGGACGAGGCTCGGGAAGTCGTCAAAGAAGATCCGCGGTTTGATCTCCGTCTCGACCCGCGTGGCCACCAAGCCGTAGGCAATCTCCCGGTAGGCCTGGTTGCACCAGGGGACGGCCACGATCATGACCCACTGAGTCGCCCCCCACGCTAGGGCGGCCAGGACCAATACAGGAACCAACATCCGGGGCATGCCCACGCCGCACGCCTGCATGGCGACCCATTCGCTGTCGCCAGAGAGCCGCCCAAACGCCACCAGCAAGCCCAGCAGGAAGGCCATCGGGATCGTGACGGCCAGAGCCTGGGGCACGAGCAGGAGCAGCAAATGCGCCGTAAGGCTGGCAGAAACCCCTTTCGCCAAGAGGGCCTGGGCATCCCGCTCGATGGGTCCCATCATCAGCATGAAGGTGAAGACGACGAGCGCCATGAAGAACGGTGGGACGACTTCGCGGATCGTGTAGCGGTCGAGGATTCGGAGCATGCGTCAGCCCGAAAGATAGCACAGTCGCCGATGGCCTAGGCACGAACCTGGACGGGATCCGTCGGGGGCGGTCTGGGCTGGGGCGGACACGGGCCAGAGCATCCACAAAGCATGCACAGGGTCATTCATCGAAGCATTCATATAATGTCTGATAAGCAATGTTATGTTAACTACCATCGAATATGGTCCTGCCGGCGCCAGCGCATTGGTCCTACCTCTGCTACCTCGGACCCTCCCTTTTCAAGATGACCCGCGTAGCTCGGCGAGAATCCCTTCAAGCGTCTCGATGATCTCGGAGCGGTCTACGTCCCGCTTCCGAAACTGCAGCTTCAGTGAGAACGCCTTCGTGGAAGGACGATAGCTGAAGACGAACGCTCTTGGCCGACCTGCCGCGGTACGGGGCTTGGCAGTCTCCCGGCGAAGCGCCTCGCGTGTGGCATCCTGGCCGGACGCGATCCGCTCTACGAGGCTCAGCATCTTCTCATGACTGCCTTGCCTAACTATCTCTAGAAGCAATGACTTAGATGAAATGTCGGCCAGCCGACAAAGCTGCCGGACGTCTTCCGGCATCTTCAGTAGAGAGAGCGACTCTGTGACCGACGACCTCGACCTGCTCAGCCGCCGAGCGAGGTCCTCGTGCGTGTATCCACACCGCGTCGCCAGCCCCTGCAGTGCCTCCGCCTCCTCAAAGGCGGTCAGGTCCTTCCGCTGGAGGTTCTCAACCAGGGCCAGCTCAATGGCCTCAGTATCGTCCACTTCTCGGACAATGACGGGAAGCTCCTTGAGCCCGGCTTGAACGGAGGCCTGGTACCGGCGCTCCCCCGCGACGATCTGATAGCGGTCACCCCTCTGTCGCACAAGCAGAGGTTCCAAGATGCCCTTTTCCAAAATCGACGCGACGAGTTCGGAGAGGTCGCCCATCATCTGTCGCGGTTGCGTCGGATTCGGATCGACGACGTCAATCGGCACCATGCGGCCAATTGGCGCGCCGGACGAAGCGGAGAGCGTCTCCACGTAGTGCTGGTCGTGGCGCATGCGAACGGTCTCCGGGAGTCCTCGCCTAGGCACGTTCCATTACCTCCTCCGAGAGCGAGTAGTACTCGGTGGCACCACTCGAGTCTGGGGCGAACGTGAAGATTGACTCCTTGTAAGCCGGACTCTCCTCGAGGCGGACGCTCTTCGTGATAACGGTGTTGAAGACCTTGTCCCCGAACACCTTCTCGATTTGGCCGCGGATGTCCCTTGCGAGGGATGTGCGTTTGTCGTGCATCGTTATGACCACGCCGAGAAGTTCGAGGCCTGGATTGGCGCGGCTTTGCACCTTCTCGACCGTTTCCAGGAGATCGTCAGTTCCTTCGAGGGCAAAGTACGAGGATTGGATCGGGATCAGTAGGTGCGTGGCCGCCACGAGGGCGTTTACGGTGAGGAGACCCAGTGCAGGGGGACAGTCAATCAGCACGACATCGTGCGCTGGGAGGACTGGCACCAGCCGATCCTTGAGTCTGAAATGGGAATCCAACTCCCCCACCAGCTTGGCCTCGAGCTTGGCCAGACCGATACGCGATGGGGCGAGTGAAAGACGTTCGATCGGCGAGGGCAGGATGATGTCGGCCAAGGGACAGGCATCGTCGGTCATCACGTCAAACAAGCTCCGCTCGACGCGGTGGATGTCCACGTAGGACATCGTCGAGTTCGCCTGCGGATCCATGTCGATCAGGAGCGTCCGAATACCCTTCAGGGCAAACGCAGCGCCCAGATTGATGGCCGTGGTGGTCTTTCCGACGCCGCCTTTCTGGTTGGCAATCGCGAGGATCATGGAGGATGTCACAAGGACACCGAGTCGCCGTGTCAACAAACGGAAGGCTTCGCTATTCTAGGAAGAGCCCGCCGGGCTGTCAACGGAGATGAGTACACTCAGGGTGGGGGAAACCGCGCCGGCAGACTACTACATCTTGTACTTGCCAAGTTCCTCTGGATCGAGGCTCTCGAGCCACTTCTGGAGCCGGTCGGAATCTGCCTTCTCGGTCGAGAAATCCACACCCTTGGCGTTGTCAATGACCGTGTCCTCGACGAAGATCGGTGCATGGGAGCGCAGCGCCAAGGCGATGGCGTCGGAGGGCCGGGCATCAATGGCCACGACGTCAGTCGGCGTCTGGACGTAGATCAGCGCGTAGAACGTATTGTCGCGGAGGTCGGAAACGACCACCTTGGTGACCGTCCCGCTGAGGTCCCGGATCACGTTGCGCAACAAGTCATGCGTCATCGGGCGAGGGGTTGAGATGTTCTCCATCTGGAGGGCGATGGCGTTCGCCTCAAAAATTCCGACCCAGATAGGCAAGACACGTTGGCCATCGGTGTCGCGTAGGATGATGATGGGCATGTTCGTGATCGGGTCCACCATCAGGCCTTTGATTGCCATCTCAATCTGCATGCACTCCCCCGCCACGATCCTGTAGCTGACCGTCCTCAGTGTCTACAACGTAGGCGGCCGGGCTATGGCTGTCAACCGCGCGGGTCGACCGCCTCGCCCCATAGCGAGTTGGGGCCTGCCCTCTTGACGCGGACGGGCACCGTGCGGCCGAGCCAGGTGGGATCACCGGGGAGATTCACAACGGCGTTACCAGTGGTTCGACCGGATAGTTCCTCACTTCGGCGTCGGCTGTGGGAATCGACGAGGACGTCAACGACCTGGCCGACCGACTGCTGGTGGATGTTGAGCTGAATCTGGCGCTGGAGGTCCTGGAGGACACGCAGCCGCCTCGACTTCTCTTCTTCCGGCACATCATCTGACAGCCGCTTGGCCGCAAGCGTATTGGGCCGCTCGGAATACTTGAAGGAGAACATCGAGCTGAATCCGACCGTCTGCGCCAGGCTCAGGGTCTCGGCAAAGTCGGCCTCCGTCTCTCCCGGGAACCCGACGATGATGTCGGTCGAAAGAGCGATCGCCGGAACAACGTCGCGCAAGCGGGTTACGAGGTCGAGGTAGCCCTCGCGCGTGTGGCGGCGCCTCATCGCCTGCAGCATCCGGGTGGAGCCCGATTGCACCGGCAGATGTAGGTGCTTGCAGACCTTCGGCAGGTCCCTTATAGCTGCGACGAGACGGTCCGAGACGTGGCGCGGGTGTGGACTGGCGAAACGGATGCGCTCGACGCCCTCCACCTCGTTCACGGCAGCCAGGAGAGCCGGGAAATCACAGCCCGGCACATCCGGCGCCTGGTAGTGGTTGACGATTTGCCCCAGCAGCTGGATCTCCCGCCTTCCGCTCCCCGCCGCTTCGCGAACCTCCGCCAGGATGTCGCCCGCCGGCCGCATGCGCTCGTGGCCGCGCGTATACGGCACGACACAGAAGCTGCAGTAGTCGTTGCATCCTTCGAGGATCGTGACGTAGGCCTTGACCGGGTCGCCTCGTCTCGCGATCCCGAGCGGGAACGTGAGGTCATCGTGCGCACCGAGGTCAACTTGAGGCTGCCTGGTCGACGCGGCCTGCTCGACCAGCACCGGGAGCCGCCTGGCGGCCTGTGTACCTACGATGACATCGACATTGGGGGCGCGCTTGAAGATGGCCGGCCCCTCCTGCTGCGCCACGCAGCCAGCGACGGCAATGACTGGCGGACGATCCGTGGGCTGCCTGAGTTTGCCCAGGCGCGAGTATACCTTCTCGGCGGCGTGTTCCCGGACGCTGCAGGTGTTCAGCACGATCAGGTCGGCGTCGGCCTCATCGTCCGTCGGCTCGAAGCCGGCTTGCTCGAGCAGACCGGCCATGCGCTCCGAGTCGTGGAAGTTCATCTGGCAGCCGAACGTCTCAATCAGGTATTTCCTGGACATGGGGGCTAGGACCGGCGCGCTCTGGAGTTCTGACTTTCGCTTTCGCCTTTTGCTTTTTCTTCTCTTTCGCTTGTTCGATTTCGCAGCAGCTCCCTGGCGCTCTCCCTGGCTGCAGCCGATACGTCGGCGCCTCCGAGCATCCTGGCGAGTTCCGTCTCCCGTCCAGCCCGATCCAGCCGCTCGACGCTCGTGACGGTCCGCCCGTTCCGCACCCGCTTCTCGATCCGGAACTGGAGGTTCGCGTAGGCCGCGATCTGGGGGAGATGCGTGATACACAGCACCTGGAACGCCCCACCGAGGTGGCGAAGCTTCCTGCCGACGACATCGGCCACTCGCCCACCGATGCCGGCGTCCACCTCGTCGAACACCAGCGACTTCCCTGGCTGATCGAGTGAAGCTAACGTCTTTATCCCCAACATGATGCGAGACATCTCGCCGCCCGACACGATGCGCGCGAGGGGCCGCAGGTCTTCGCCCGGGTTCGGAGAAACGTAGAATTCCGCCACGTCGGTGCCCCGGCTCACCCAGTGGCTGGGCGGCAGGGGCTCGCATTGGAACCGGACCTCGAACCGCGTGTTCTCCATCGCCAGGTCGGCCAGCTGCTGCTCGAGCGAGGTGGCGAACCGTCTGGCGGCCACGCGCCGGAGCCGGGACAACTCGCCGGCCGCTTGGAGGAACGACTCGGTGGCCGCGCGTTCCTCTCGTTCGGCTTCGGAGACCCGCGCAGCCAGTGACGACAGCGCAGAGAGTTCCGCCCGGAGGGACGCGTGCTTGGCGAGCACGTCGGAGAGTGTCGGCCCGTGCTTGCGTTTGAGCCGTTCGAGCAGGGCGAGCCGGTCCTCCACTTCCTGGAGTCGTGCTGGCGAAGTGTCGAGGCTGGCGGCGTAGCCGCGGAGGAACGTCGCCAAATCGTCGAGCTGAGACTTGATGCCGTCGCGCCCCTCGAGGTAGGGCGCAAACCTGGCGTCGAGCTGGGCCAACTCCCCCACTCTCCGCCAGACCTGCCCGAGGCCGGCCAACACCGCGTCATCGCGGTCATAGAGGATGGAGTAGCTCTCGTCGGACAGACGCCGGACGCGTTCCGCGCTGGCCAGGAGGGTCCGAAGCGTGCCGAGTTCCTCGTCTTCGTTGGGCCGGGGCTGAACGCGGTCAAGCTCGGCGAGCTGGAACTCGATGAGTTCGAGGCGGGACGACCGCTGCCGTTCCTGTTCGCGGACCGCCTCGAGCGACGCCAGCGCCGACTGCAATCGTGCGAACGCGCTCTCGGTCCGGCCGCGCTCGGCATCCAGGCCGGCGAACCGGTCCAGCAGGTCGAGATGACAGTCCGGGTTTAGCAACGCCTGGTGTTCGTGCTGGCCGTGGAGGTCGACCAACCCCCGGCCCATCTCACGCAGTGCCGACGCCGTCACGAGCTCGCCGTTGACGAAGGCGCGACTCCGGCCCTGAGCCGTTACCTCCCGCCGTATCACGATCTCGTCTCCGTCGACCATGCCGAAGATCGCTTGAACGGTCGCCGTGTCAGACCCCGTCCGGACCAGCTCCGGCGAGGCGCGGCCACCCAGCAGAAGGCCGACCGCCTCGACGAGGATCGACTTGCCAGCGCCGGTTTCGCCCGTCAGGACGTTGAGCCCGTGGTCGAAGTCGACCTCAAGGGATTCGATGACTGCGAGGTTCTGGATGGCGAGGAATCGGAGCATGCGCCGTCCCCACGATTCCGAGGTGGAGAAAAGCCTGGAAATGTAATACTATCATATGTTTGACAGCTGTTTTCGACGCGTGTTAGGCTAGGCTAACTGCGCTGTCCCAGCGGCGCGTCCCAGATGAAGCGGAGGCTCGTTTGCGCACGCTTGGATACTTGGCGCTTGCACTCCAGGTGCAGAGCGCTGAAGCGCCCGGGGGAGGGCTCGGGGGGAACCTGTTGGGCCTGGTGGCCCGCTCGAGCCACGTCGCCCAGGCCGTCCTGCTGATTCTTGTCGTCTTCTCGATCACTTCCTGGGCCGTCATCCTCTACAAGGTCTGGACGTTTCGCCGCGCGGCACGCCAGTCAGCGGCCTTCCTCGACGTGTTTCGTAAGAGCACGAAGTTCTCCGAGGTGCACGCCGTCTGCAGATCGCTGGATGCGAGCCCGCTGGTGGGAATCTTCCAGTCTGGCTATGCCGAGCTGAACACCCAGCTGCGCCAGACCTCGACGTCTTCGCTGCCCGTGACCGCGCAGACGCTGGCGCCGGGAACAGTGCCCTCGCGACCGACCTTGCGGAGCCTGTCGGCCGTCGACCGCGCCCTGCTGCGCGCGTCGAGCGTCGAGGTGAACAAGCTCGAACGTCGGGTGCCCTTCCTCGCGACGACCGCCAGCATCACGCCGTTTATCGGGCTGTTTGGCACCGTGTGGGGCATTATCAGCGCCTTCGACAGCATTGGCCAGACTGCGTCCACCAGCCTCGCCGTGGTGGCCCCGGGCATTGCCGAGGCCCTCATTGCGACCGCGGCCGGGCTGTTCGCCGCGATTCCGGCCGTGTACTTCTACAACCTGCTGGCGCAGCACGTGAAGGAGTTCGCCACGCAGATGGACGACTTCTCGCTGGAGTTCCTGAATATCGCGGAGCGGAACTTCACCTAGGAGCGCCGACAAGAGGGGGCCGGGCGAACGGGTTACGCGGCGAGGGTGCCGCAACCGGCCGCGCGGCTCGCGCAGGCCATGAAGGTTCAGCCGATCGAGACCGGAAGTAGCAGCGGGGGGCGCTCTCGCACGCGTCGCGTGGGCAGCACGCTGAACGAAATCAACGTTGTGCCGCTCGTCGACGTGATGCTGGTGTTGCTGATCATCTTCATGGTCACCGCCCCGATGATGCAGCGGGGCATCGACGTCAACCTCCCGGAGTCCCGTCGCGCCCAGGAGATCAACGACCAGCGCGTGTTCGTCAGCGTGCCCCTGTCGTTCCGGAAGGATCACATCGTGCACCTCGGCGAGGAAACCGTCCATTTCGAGTTCCTGGCCGAGCGCATCCGGCAGGCCATGCGCTGGCGGACCGACAAACAGGTGTTCCTGCAGAGTGACGCCGGCCTCCGGGTGCAGGATCTGATCGACGTGATGGACAAGCTGAAGGAGGGCGGGGTCGACAAAGTCGGCATTGTCGCGAAGTGGCCCGAACAACGGTGAAGCGATGGAAGCCGTCACTGCCGTCCTGCTCGACCGTGATCACGACCCGCGCGGCCTCACGCCGATGGCCGTCTGCTCGGTGGTGCTCCACGCCATCGTCGTGGCGCTGGTGATTGCCGGACCGGGGTTTCTTCGCGGCGCACGCGCCGTACCGAAGATCGTGATGTCGGTGAGCCTCAGCGGCGCCCCCGGCCCGGACACGGGTGGGGCCAATCCCCTGGGCGGACGGCCGGTTCAGCAGGTCGTGACGCAGCCGCCGGCGCGACCCGAGACCTTGCAGGCTCCGGCCGCCAAGACCCCCGAGATGACGCTGCCGGTGCCGGCCCCAAAGACGAAGCCGAAGCCGGTGAAGGCGGCACCGACCCCAGAGGTCAAGACGGCGCCGGAAGGGTCCCACGGCCTGGTGCCGGCCACCGGCCCGCAGGAGCGGTTCGGCTCCAGCTTCGCCGACACCGGCGTGAGCGGTCTCGGAATGGGCCTGTCGACGGGCGGCGCCGGCACGGGCAGCGACCTGGACGTCGGCAACTTCTGCTGCCCCGACTATCTGACGGTGATGGCCCGGCGGATTCGGGAGAACTGGAACTACCGGCAGGGGCTGGCGGGAACGACGGTCATGCGGTTCACGATCCAGCGCGACGGGCGGATTACCGACATCGCTGTGGAACAGTCGGCCGGCTACGTGCTCGATCTCACGGCGCAGCGGGCCCTGCAGATGTTGAGGCAGTTGCCGCCCTTGCCGGCGGCCTATACTTATCCCACGCTGACGGTCTACCTCAAGTTCGACTACCTACGCTGATGAGACGAACCCACCCGGCCCTGGTTCCGTGCCTCGCGGCAGGTTGCGCCGCGCTGGTCATCACGGCACACGCCTTTCAGCAGCAGCCGCCGCCGGCGGTCTCGCTGACGATCCGAGGTGAGCCGGGCGCTATGCCGCGCTACGCCGTGCCCGACTTCCTCGCGACAGCCGGCGACCCGGCAGAGGTCGAGATCGGGAAGACGGTCGGCCGCGTCCTCTGGGACGACCTCAACTACGAGCGCGAGTTCGACATGATTCCGCGCGATACGTACGCCTCGATTCCCACACCGCGCTCGCCGGCCGACATCCCCTTCGACCGCTGGCGCGAACTGGGCGCCGACGGTCTCGTGTTCGGGACCGTCAGGCGCACCGGCGACGCGCTGCGCGTTGAGGTCCACCTCTACTCGGTGCGCAGCCGCCAGCCGGTGGCCCCCTTCCCGAAGGAATACTCGGGCCCGGCAACGAACCCGCGCCTGTACGCCCACACGATCGCGGACGAGATCTTCCAGTCCCAGCTGGGCCTGCACAGCGTCGCCCGCACGAAGCTCGCGTTCGTCTCCGATCGCGACGGCGAGCGGCTCACCGGCACGATCGAGCAACGGTCGGTCAAAGAGGTTTACATCTGCGACTACGACGGGGCGAACCAGCAGCGCGTGACCGTCAACCGCACGCTGAACATCAACCCGACGTGGTCGCCCGATGACCGGTCGATTGCCTACACCTCCTACCGCCGTGGGCTCCCGGACATCTTCATCGCGAACATCTACCAGGGCACCAACGAGAATCCGTCGCGGGGCAAGGGCGAGAACTTCCTCCCCGTGTGGTCGCCGGACGGAACCAAGCTTGCGTTCATGTCGGACCGGGATGGGAACCCTGAACTCTACGTCATGAATCGCGACGGGTCGAACGTCGTGCGCCTAACGCACCACCCGATGAGTGACACGTCGCCGACCTGGTCGCCCTCTGGCACCGAGATTGCCTTCGTTTCGGACCGCCGCGGGACGCCCCAGATCTACGTGATGGACGCCACCGACGGCCGGAACCTGCGGGCCCTGACGTCCGAGTGGTCCTGCGACCGGCCGACGTGGTCGCCGCCGCCGTTCAACGAAATCGCGTACTGTTCGCGCACGCCCGCTGGCACCTTTGACATCAAGGTGCTGGACTTGGCCACCGGCGAGCGTCGCCAGCTGACGTTCGGGGAAGGCAGCAACGAAAGCCCAGCCTATGCCCCCAATGGCCGCCACATCGCGTTCAGTTCGACGCGCAGCGGCTCCCGCCAGATCTACACGATCGAGCGGACCGGCAAGGACCTGCGGCAGTTGACCAAGCTCGGCAACAATCAGACGCCGGACTGGTCACGATAGGATCGTTTCCGAGGAATGCCGGATGGTTCGGCGGGCCGGCGCCTGGTCGCCGGCAGCCTGGCCTGGGAGGAATGACATGCGCACGCGCGGGAAAGTGGCCGAACTGGTAATCCTGCTGGGGGTGCTCTTGGTGGTCGGCGGCTGCCACAAGAAGGTTCCGCCCGTCGCCCGACCGGTGCCTCCTCCTCCACCCGCCGTCGAGACGCCGGGCAAGCCGGCCGCGCCGCCGGAATCGGTGGCCGAGCCGGCCGTGGTGCCGGCCGCCCCGGTCAAGGAGGAGGGGCTGGCCGAACGCACGCTCGATGAAATCGAACAAGCAATCGCCGCTCAAGCCGGTGTTCTTTGACTACGACAGCGCCGAGGTCTCGGTGGACGCCCAGCACGTCCTCGAGAGCGACGCCGACGTACTCAAGAAGAACGGCTCGTGGGTCATCACCATCGAAGGGCACTGTGACGAGCGGGGCACGGCCGAGTACAACTTGGCCCTTGGAGAGCGCCGCGCCGTGGCGGCCCGGTCGTACCTGATGTCGCTCGGCGTCGCGGCCGACCGCCTGCGGACCGTCAGCTACGGGAAGGAGTTCCCCTTCGACCCGGCGCACACCGAGGCGGCCTGGGCGAAGAACCGGCGCGCCCATTTCGTGGTCACGCAGAAATAGGGGCCGCAGGACCGGGGACGGTGCTGTCACCGCCCCATCGGCTGGGCCAGCCCGTGAAGATCAAGGGACAGGTTGAACGCGTATGTCACGAGAATTGCTCGGGCGCCTCGCTCTGGCCGCGGCGCTGGTCGTGGCGGTGACTAGCGGGGCGTCGGCCGCCAACAAGGAACACCAGCAGATGATGGCGGACATCCGCATGCTGCAGGAGCAGACGGCGCAGCTCCAGGCGCACCTGGCGGCGCTCACCGAGGCGCTGCGCGCCATCTCGGCGAAGCTCGACGAACAGGGCGGCGGCAACCGGAAGGGATTCGCCGACCAGAAGCTGTTGAGCGACACGCTCTCGAATGACCTGCGCGTCGTACGCGAGAAGGTCGACGACAACAACGTGCGCATCAGCTCGCTGTCCCAGGAACTCGAGGCGATACGTCTGGCGATGCCGCAGAGCACGCCCGGACAATCCAGCACCCCCACCGGGGAGCAGCCCACCCCCTCGGCGGCCCCGACGAGCGGTCAGCAGACGCCACCTCCCACCCCGCCGCCGCCGGGCGTGTCTCCCCAGCGGCTATACGACATGGCGTGGGCCGACTACGCCGCCGCGCAGTACAACCTGGCGATCTCAGGCTTTGAGAACTATATCCGGACGTTCGGCAAGACCGAGCAGGCCGGCGATGCCCAGTACCTTCATCGGTGAGAGCTACTACCAGCAGGGCATGTTCCGCGAAGCCGTCGTCGCCTACGACCGCGGGATCTCCGACTACCCGAACAACAAGAAGATCCCGGACATGTACTTCAAGCGTGGGATGGCGCTCAACGCGCTCGGGCAGACCGAGCGCGCCCGGGACAGCTGGGAGTTCGTCGTCAAGAACTTCCCCAACTCCGACGCGGGCCGCCTGGCCAAGCAGCGCCTGGAGCAGCTCAACCGCCGGGAGCCCGACTAGGCTCCTGCGCGGCGGACGGGCGCCCTCGCGGCGTCCGCCCGCCACCCTCGTCGGCTCGATCCGTCACCTGACCTCTGACTTCGAAAGGACTCTCCGATGGGTACCGTGAACCGGGTCATCCTCGTGGGCCACCTCGGCGCGGATTCCGAGCTGCGCTATACCGGCGCCGGCGCCGCCGTCGCCAAGTTCCGTCTGGCCACCTCGGAGGTCTTCAAGGACAAGGACGGCCAACGCCGGGAGGAAACCGAGTGGCACCGGGTGAACCTGTGGGGCAAGCAGGCCGAGGCCGTCCAGCAGTACCTGGTCAAAGGGAAGCAGGTCTACGTGGAAGGCCGACTGCAGACGCGCAAGTGGCAGGACAAGGAAGGTCAGGACCGCTATACGACGGAGGTTCGGGCCGATCGCGTGGTGCTGCTGGGCGGCGGTGGCGGCGCGCGGGCCAGCCAGACGCCCGAACCGATGCAAGAGGCACCCGAGACCCCTCCCCCTTCCATGCCGACCGACGATGACGTGCCGTTCTGACATCGAGCCTTGGTGATCGGACGGTCGGGGCGCCTGGCGGACCGACCGTTTTCCAGTCAGGAGCGTCTTCAGGACTTCTTGGCGTCCTCGCGCCCGTAGCGGTCCTCCAGTCTGACCACGTCGTCGATCTCCGGCGTGGACACCTCGAAGATGTCGCTGTCTTCGACCGCAGTCATGCGGTGGACCGTCTTCGGGATGACGTGCACCCGGTCCCCGGGTTTCATATCGATGCGGGCCAACGTGCCGTTGCGTTCGATGTCGAACAGCAACCGCCCCGACCAGAGCAGGATCGTCTCTTCCTTCCGGTTGTGGTACTGGAGGCTGAGGGCGTGCCCGGCGTTGACGTGGAGGATCTTCCCGACATAACGGTCGGTCTTGGCCCAGTGCAGCTCATACCCCCAGGGTTTGTCCACCTTCACGATCTCACTGCTTGCCACGTGTACCTCCAGTCCCGGCCTCCCGGGTCGATGTGGCGTACCGCGACGAGGCTTCCTCGTGAGCGTGCGCCAGAACCTGCTCGATCTCCGCCACCGTCGCCAGGCGCATGACCCGGGCGGCTAGGCGACGGGCCGCGGTCACATCCAGAGCCTTGACGACCTCGCGGGCCGTCGGCAACGCCGCTGGGCTCATGCTGAACTCGGTGAGACCCAGTCCGATGAGCAGCGGCAGGACGACGGGATCGGACGCCATTTCCCCGCAGAGCGACACCGGAAGTGCCCGCGGCCTGGCCGCCCTGACCACGGTCCGGATCGTCCGCAGCACGGCCGGGTGGAGCGGCTCGTACAGCTGCGACACGGTGGCGTCGGTGCGATCGACGGCCAGGCAGTACCTGGGTCAGGTCGTTCGTCCCGATGCTGAAGAAGTCCGCCTCTCGGGCCAGCAAATCCGCCGTGATCGCCGCTGACGGGATCTCGATCATCACGCCGACCGGCGGCAGGTCCGCCAGCAAGATGCCGCGCGCGCGCACCTCCTCGGCCGCTTCGGCGAGCACGCGCTTGGCCTCGCGCAGCTCTTCCAGGCCGGACACGAACGGAAAGATGATGCGCAACCGCCCGGAGCGGCTGGCGCGCAACAGGGCCCGCAACTGCGCTTTGAAGACCTCCCGCCGCGACAGGCTCAGGCGAATCGCCCTCAGTCCCAGTGGGCCCCGCGACGACCGGGTCCCGCCCGCTCCAATCGGCGGGTCCGGCCCGCCCCGGACCCACGGCTGGAGCTGCTCCTCGTCCGCATCCAGCGTGCGCACGGTGACCGACCCCGGTGCCATGCCCTCGGCCAGGGCACGGTAGGCGGCAAACTGGTCCTCCTCGCTCAGCGGCTCGGCCCCGCGCATCGCCAGGAGGAACTCCGAGCGGTAGAGCCCGATGCTCGCTGCACCGTAGCGCCGGGCGACGGCGATGTCGTCCGGGAGTTCGATGTTGGCTTGGAGTGCGATGGGCGTGCCGTCCGAGGTGAGCACGTGGCTGCTCGAAGCCGTCGCGTGTTTCCGCTCCTGACCGAGCCAGCGGGCCGACTGCCGCCGTGCCTCCTCGACCAGGCTGTCGGGGGGGTCGACGATGACCTCTCCGGTCGTCCCGTTGATGATGACCGTCGCGCCAGGGGCGATGCGGTGGCTCGCCTGGCCCAGGCCGACGACGGCCGGGACGCGCAGGGATCTCGCCAGGATCGCGGTATGGTGGGTACGCGACCCGACGTCGGCCGCAAAGCCCAGGATCTTGTCCCAGTCGACCTGGGCGGCCATCGAGGGCGCCAGTTCGTCGGCGACCAGGACCGCCCCACTCTCCACGTCGCGGAACAGCTCCCGGCCACGCCCCCGCGCGCGCTCCAGGTTCATCCGGAGGCGGCCGATGACGTCTGCGACGTCTCCCTTGCGCTCGGCCAGATAGGCGTCCTCGATTCCGTCGAAGACGCGCGCCAGATCGTCGAACGCTCGCTGAACCGCCCACTCCGCGTTGACCTGCTGGGACCGGATGACCTCGGCCGCACGGGTCACCAGCATCTGGTCGTCGAGCATGAGCAACTGGGCTTCGAACAGATAGCCGAGCTCGGCGGCGGCGCCCCGGGCCACGCGGTTCTTGATCTCCTGCAGCTGTTGGCGTGAGCGCTCCCGGGCTTCCTCGAGACGCGCGATTTCGGTGGGCACGCGGTCGCCCGGGATCGGAAAACGGATGACGAGCGGGTGCTGGCGCAGCAGCACCGCCCGCCCCACGACGATCCCCGACGACACCCCGATGCCCGTCAGGCGGTGCACGGCTCCTCTCCAAAGCCGGACTCGACCAGGCCGCAGAGCGCGTCGAGCGCCAGCCCCTCATCGACCCCTTCCGCCGAGATCGTGATCTCCACGCCGCGCGGCGCGGCCAGCAACAGGATGCCCATGATGCTCTTGCCGTCCACGACGCGGCCGCCGCGGCCGACGCGCACCCGCGACTCGAAGGTGCTCGCAGCGTGGACGAAGCGCGCCGCCGCACGGGCATGAATCCCGAGCTGGTTCCTCACGGTCACCGTGCGTTGCACCATGATCAGCCTTCCGCCTTCGAGTCCGCCCGCAGGAGGTCCGACGCCACCCAGATCGCGTTCCGGCCGTGCTCCCGCATGTCGCGCGCGACGGCGAGCAGGCCCGACGCCTTCTGGGCACCCGCCAGCTTGATCAGCATCGGCAGGTTCACGCCCGTGATCACCTCGACCTTGTCCGCCTCGAGAAAGGTGAGGCCGAGGTTGGAGGGCGTGCCGCCGAACATGTCCGTCAGGATCAACACCCCGTCCGGGCTCTGGATGCGCGCGATGGCCTGCTTGATCTCTTCGCGGGCGTCGTCCACGTCATCGTGCCACCCAATCGACACGGCGGCAAACTGCGGGAGGTCGCCGACGATCGTTTCGGCGGCGTTGAGCAGTTCGGTGGCCAGCTGCCCGTGGGTCACGACGACAACACCAATCACGATCCCCTCCTGCTAGTCGTTGCCCATGTCGATGTCCCGGTGCCGCACGCGAAGCCGCACCCCCTCCAACTGGGACAGACCGCGGCGTAGCGCCTCGGCGATCATGACGGACCGATGGCGTCCCCCCGTGCAGCCGATGGCGACCGTCAGGTAGCTCTTGCCTTCCGCCACGTACTGCGGGATCACGAAGCGGAGGAACGCCATGAGATGACCGAGGAAGGCGCGCGTGGCCTCGTGCGCCTCCATGAACTGCACGACGGCCTTGTCGCGGCCGGTCCGGCTGCGGAGTTCCGGCACGAAGTGCGGGTTCGGCAGGCACCGCACGTCGAACACGAGATCGGCTTCCGCGGGCAGCCCGTGCTTGAACCCGAAACTGGTACAGGTAATCAGCAGGCGGCCCGTGGCCGGACGGCCCCGGGAGAGGGCCATGAAGGCCTCGCGAAGCTCGTGGACCGTCAGATCCGAGGTGTCCACGATGTCGTCGGCGAGCTTGCGGATCGGCCCGAGCCGTTCTCGTTCCTCTCGGATCCCGTCGATCACCGGCCGATCGTGGGCCAGCGGGTGCGGCCGGCGCGTCTCGCTGAAGCGGCGGACCAGAGCGGCGTCGGTCGCCTCGAGGAAGATCAGCGAGGGGTTGAGACCACGCATGGCCCGCAGCGCTCGGAGCGCCTTCGGAAAGCGGCGGAGGAAGGCGCCCTCACGCACATCGACGACGATGGCCACCTTGGGGATGTCGCTCCCGGCCCGCTGGGACAGTTCCGCGAGGGTCGGGATGAGCGTGATCGGCAGGTTGTCAACGCAGAAGTGGCCCAGGTCCTCGAGCGCCCGGATCGCCTGCGACTTCCCCGCGCCGGACAGCCCCGTCAGGACGACGAACCGGCTGCCATTCGGGTGCCGGGGCCGTCGGGTTCGGCTGCGCGTGACGGTCAAGGTTCGCCCTCGCCCTCGTCGCGATCCATGGGATCCTCCGACGCCTCCTCGTCGCGCAGCTGCCGCTCGAGGCGCGCGGCGAGCTTCCGCGCGGCATGGTGGCCGCGGGAGCGCAGTAACTGGTTCCGGGCGGCGACCTCCACGAGGATGGCCAGGTTGCGGCCAGGCGCGACGGGCATCCGCAGCAGGGGGACCTGGAGGCCCAGGATCTCGTAGTGCGCGTCGTCGAGGCCGAGCCGCTCGTACTCCCGGCCGGGCTCCCAGCGCTCCAGCAGGACCACCAGTTCCACGCGCTTCGAGGTGCGGGTCGACGCCACCCCGAACAGGTCCTTGATGTTGATGAGTCCGAGCCCCCGCACCTCCATGTGGTGGCGCGTCAGGTCCGGGCACGTTCCGATGAGCACGCTCTCGGCACGTCGCCGGATTTCGACCGTGTCGTCGGCCACCAGCCGGTGCCCGCGCACCACCAGATCGAGCGCGCACTCGCTCTTGCCGATGCCGCTCTCCCCCACGATGAGCACGCCCAGCCCGAGAATGTCCATCAGGACGGCGTGCACGATCGTGCGCTCGGCGAGGGAGTCCTCGAGGATCGCGTTGATCTTGGCGATGGCGATCGGCGTGGGAACCGACGTGGCGAGCAGGGGCACGTTCGCCCGGTCCGCCTCGATGTTCAGTTCCGCGGGCGCCGCGAAGCCGCCCGTGATCATGACGGCGGGGATGCCGTGGGCAAAGGTGCGTCGCAGCGCATCCACGCGGGACGACGAGACGAGGCTCTCGAGGTACCGCACCTCACTCTCGCCGAGCACCAAGATGCGGCCCGCTGACAGATAGGCGTCGAAGCCGGCCAGGGCGAGGCCGGTCTTCTGGATGTGGGGACTGGTAATCCGCCGATCGAGGCCGCTGGCGCCGGCCACGAGCTCGAGGGGGAGCCCGAGCGTCTCGGGACGGTTGCGCAGCAGGGCGCCCACGCTCACGCCGGAAGTCGCGGTGGCCATCGGTACGGCGACCTGCTGAGGGCTCAGCCTTCTGGCTCGATAAGGCCAAGGTCTCCATCCTTCCGCCGGTACACCACGTTGATGGAGTCCGTCGTGGCGTTGCGGAAGACGAGGAACGTGTCGTCGCCGGCGTCCACGGTGAGCGCGGCCTCCTCGACCGTCATCGGTTTCACCGGGTAGCGGGGCACCCGGCGCACGCGCCGCGGGCGCCGCGCGGACGAGTCCGCGCCCACAGGTTCGGGTTCCGCAGGCACCTCGCGCGCTGGGGCCCGGCGCTTCCGCTCCTGCCACTTGCCCTTCACCCGGACCAGCTGCTGCTCAATCTTCTCCACCGCCTCACCGATCGAGGTGTCCCACGCGTTGGTGTCGCCGAGACCGTGCAGGAAGCGGTCGCCGCGGGTGTGAACGGTCACTTCCGTCTTGTGACGGTACTTCTCGAGGGTCAGCACCGCCTGCCCGGACAGGATTCCGCCCTTGAGCAGACGGTCGAGCTTGGAGAGCTTCCGCTCCATCTGCTGGCGCAGATCGGGCGTGATGTCGACATGCCGACCGGTCAGTTCGAGTCGCATAGGCAGCCGTCAGTACAGCACCTTGCGCTGGTTGGAAGTGGGGATTTTGAGCTCCTCGCGGTACTTGGCGATCGTTCGCCGGGCCAGCACCAGGCCCTCGCGCTGGAGCATGTTGACAATCTTGGAGTCGCTCAGCGGCTTGTGGGGATCCTCGGCCTCGATGATCTTCCGGATGCGCTGCTTGATCGTCACCGACGAGACGCTCTCGCCATACGAGCTGCTGATGCCGCTGTGGAAGAAGAACTTCATCTCGAACACGCCCTGGGGCGTGTGCATGTACTTGTTGGTCACGACGCGGCTGACCGTGGACTCGTGCATGCCGATGTCGTTCGCCACGTCGCGCAGCACCAGCGGCCTGAGGTGTTCGATGCCGTGGTCGAGGAAGTCACGCTGGAAGTTGACGATGCTGGTCGCGACCTTGTAGATCGTCTTCTGCCGCTGTTCCACCGACTTGATCAACCACAGCGCCGAGCGGAACTTGTCCTTCACGTAGGCCCGCGTCTCGTCGTTGTTCTCCGACCCCTTCTCGAGCAGCCGGCGGTACGCCGGGCTGATCCGCAGTTGCGGGAGGCCCTCCTCGTTCAGGAGGACCACGTACTGGTCCTCGATCTTCACGACGGTGACGTCCGGCGTCACGTACTGCGACTGGGGGCGGTTGTGGCGGCTGCCGGGCTTCGGGTCCAGGTGCTGGATGATCGCGATGTGCTGCTTCAGCTCCTCGACCGACAGCCCGAGTTTCCGGGCCAGCTCCGGCACCTGGTGGTTCTGCAGCAGCCGCAGGTGCTCGGTGACGATCCGCTCGGTGGGCGTGCCCTCGAGCCCGAGGTGTCGGAGCTGCAGCGAGAGGCACTCCTGCAAATCGCGGGCGGCGACCCCGATCGGATCGAACCCCTGGACGACCGCGAGGGCGTGCTCCACCTCGGCCACCGGCCAGCTGCCCATGGCGGCGATCTCGTCGACCGAGGCGACGAGGTAGCCGTCGTCATCGAGGTTGCCGATGATGGCCGTCCCGATGTCCCGGACCGTTTCGTCGTCGGTTTGCAGGGACAGCTGCCAGAGGAGATGGTCGGACAGGGACGTCGTCGTGGACAGCGTGTTTTCGATCGGCGGCAGTTCCTTGACTTCCTGCTGCGCGCGCGGGCGATACCCGTCGTCCAGGTAGTCCCCGAAGAAGTACTCGTAGTCCTGGTCATCCCACGAGTCGGTCTTCGGTTCCTTGGCTGGCTCCTCCGGCTTCTCCGGGGTAGCCGCCGCTTCGGTCGCCTGGAGATCCTCGGCCGGCACCTCCTCGAGCATCGGGTTCTCGACCATCTCCTGCGTCAACAGTTCACTGAGCTCGAGCGTGGACATCGGCAGCAGCTTGATGGCCTGCTGGAGCGATGGCGTAAGGATGAGCTTCTGAACGAGCTTCGTGTGAAGTTTCTGCTGAATGGGCATGGCCTACTGGTCCGCCGCAACAGGACCCGGATCCATCTTAGTCCAACCTGAAGTCGGTCCCGAGGTAAATCCGCCGCACTTCCTCGTCGCTCGCCAGGCTGTCCGGTGTCCCGCTCCGGAAGATCACCCCGTCGTGCACGATGTAGGCGCGGTCCGTGATACGAAGGGTCTCGCGTACGTTATGGTCCGTGATGAGGACACCAATCCCCCGCTCCTTGAGGTGGAAGATGATTTTCTGGATGTCCGAGACCGCGATCGGATCGATGCCCGCGAAGGGCTCGTCGAGGAGAATGAACAGCGGGGACACAACCAGCGCGCGCGTAATCTCCACCCGCCGCCGCTCGCCGCCCGATAGCGTGTAGGCCGGCGCCCCTGCCAGCGGCGTCAGGTTCAACTCGGCCAGAAGGTCCCTCAGCCGCTCACGCCGCGTCCGCCCATCGATGGCCAGGGTCTCGAGGATCGCGAGGATATTCTGCTCGACCGTCAGGCCACGGAAGATCGACGGCTCCTGTGGCAGGTACCCGATGCCCTTGCGCGCGCGCACGTACATCGGGTCGCTGGTCACGTCCGACCCGTCGAGCAGCACCCGCCCGGAATCCGGAGCCGTGAGCCCGACGGCCATGTAAAAGGTCGTGGTCTTGCCGGCGCCGTTGGGCCCCAGGAGCCCGACCACTTCGCCCGACGCCACGTCGAGGCTCACGCCTCGAACGACCGTCCGTCCGCTGTAGGACTTCGTTAGTTCAATGGTCCGGAGGGTCGCCATTCCGTCATCGGATCAGAGGCCCGAGCCCTTGCCGCAACCCTTCGTCTCGGTGCGTTTTTCCTCGTGTCCGTCGATGATGATCCTATCAGTCGACTTGAAGAAATGCAACGTTTTGCCCTCAGTTTCGCAGGAGTTCTGGTCCACGATCCGGACCGGCCGGCCCGTCATGTCGTAGCTCTCGTCATTGCCGTGATAGATCATATGGTCCCCGGTCGCCGCGCGGGCGTCTGGGGTCTTGAGCCTGACGGCCGAGTACGCCTCCAGGTGGTCGACCTCGTTGCCGTTCTCCTTCAGATAGACCTCGATCTTGTCCGCCGTCAGGTCGCCCTGCGGACCGTTCAGGTGCGCGGTGGCCGTGTACGTCGCGAGGCGGCGGGAGTCCTCGTAGGCCAGAGACTTGGCCGTCGCCACGGACATGACCCGCTCCCGTGCCTGCGTCTTGTCGTTGATTTGCTCCAGGATCATCCGACTCTCGACACTGCCCTCGGCGCCCAGGTCGCCCTTGTCGCTGTCGAAGGTCACCTGGTCGCCCTTGATCTGCGTCTCGCCCTGCCACAGCCGCGCGTGCCCGGTGTAGACGGCTCTGGAGGCACTGCTCTCGTAGACCAGGGTGTCCGAGGTCGCAAAGACGGGCTGGTCCGCCTTCATGATGGCGGGCACGTGCATGGCGGTCTTTCCGTCGCCCTCCTTCTTCTGCTGACGCATCTCGCTCTTGACCGAATCGGCGGCCGTGATCTTCTTGGCGTCCAGGACGATGTCGAGGCGGCGCCCCTCGATCGCCGCACGCTCCTCGATGACCTGCGGCGACCGACCCGTCTTCTCGTCGGCGCCCGCCAGACTGAGCGTGCCTGCCGCCATCGCGTAGCGGCCCTCCCGCGCGACCGCCACCATCGCGCCTTCCTCGAACCGCACCCCACCCGTGAACCGCGCTGCGTCGATGCTGGCGAAGCCGTTCTTCAGCGTCAGGTCGAGCGTCGCCGAGGTGGCCACGCGCGGCGGTGCCTTGGGGGCAGGCATCTCCCGGAACTCGACGTTGTCGTGGAAACTGGCCCACGTCAGCCCGGTCGCGACCGGACCGCTCGACTCGAGGCTCGTGGCCCGGATGGCCCGGGCCGGGCCGGTCTTGTCGGCGGCCAGATCCAGCTGCACGCGCTCGCGGGCGGCGAGCGAGATCAGCGTCACCCCGTCGGGGGCCAGGCCCAGGTCGGCAAACTCCGCTGCGAGACGCCGCCCCCCTCCCCCGGTCGCGCCGGCGAGGTCAATCACCGCGTTTCCGTTCAACGTGGCGCGCTGAAGCTTCTGGCCGTCGCCTCCGTAGCTCAGGTTCATGTCGCGCGCGCTCATCGCCCGGAGCCCGCCGGCAGCGCCGGTGGCGCCCATCAGGCGAGACGAACCGCGCAACTCCACCATCTGGATGTGCTTCTCGTCCGGCGTGAGGTAGGCCATCGCACTGTCGGCGGTGATAACCTGTGAGCCGCGCACGATCCGCACGGTCCGCTCGAGCCGCATGTACTTGTCCTGGCGGGCGAACCCGGCCGCGCCGGCCGTGATCTCGGTGCCCTCGCCGCCCTTCGCGTCTGGCGCAACGTGGATGACGGCTTGGTCAAGCAGCCAGACCACATCGCGCGTCTTGTCGTAGGTCAAGCCGACCGCCGTCCCGCTCATCCGGCTGCTGGAGAAGGCGACCGGCCCGGGCGCCCGCATCACCCCTTCCTGGTTCGCGTAGGACGCGTCGGCCGTCCGCAACACGAGGCCGTCGCTCGTCGTGATGGTCACGTTGCCCGAGAGTTTCACGTCGACCGTGGGGGGATCACCCAGGACCTCGCCTTCCTGCGCGGTCACCAGGAAGTCGCGCCCGGCCCGCTGGAGCACCTTCGTCTTGACGCCCAGCAGCCTGGTCCGACCGTCGGCGTACTGGCCCATGTGCTCGTAGTCGACGACCAGGTCTTCTTTGGCTCCGACGGCCTTCACCACCCGGCCAGCCGCGCTTTCGAGCACCGAGCTCGGGTCCCGCTTGCTGACGAGCGGCTGGGTCGCGGCGCGCGGGGCCGGCCGACGCAGGGCCAGAAACAGGCCGACGGCCAGCCCGATGATGAAGACGAGGAGCACGAGGCGCAGCCGGCGTTGCCAGGAAGTCATGAGGTCAGGCTCGGCGACGCGGTCCCCGATTCGCGCGGGTTGTCAGCGCGCGTCCTGCGGGGCTGGTTCGGGTACCCGCGCGTCAGCGAGCGTCAGTTCCGTGTACGTCTCGCCGTTGAACGTATTCTGCGCGAGCGAGAACGCCACGTCCAGCGCGTCGCGGTGCTCGGCGTAAAAGGCCTCGCGTTCCCCCGCGCGCCACGCCATGGCCCTGAAGATCCGGCCGCCCTGGCGGAGGGCCATCTTCAGGTGGCGGTCCTTGATGCGGCGCGGGCCGTCCACGACTTGCACCGGGCCTGCCGCAAACACCGGCCGCGGATTCCCGAGGCCAAACGGCTCGAGCGCGGAGAGTTCCTCGACCAGGCTGCCCCGGATGGCCGAGAAGTCGAGCCGAAGGTCCACCCGCTGCCGCGGCCTCAGGTCATCCGGCCCGAGACAATCGTCGCCGCGGCCCTGGAGCGCAGCGCGAAACGCCTTGAACTGCGCCTCCTCGATCGTCAGCCCCGCCGCCAGGCGGTGTCCGCCGAACCGGAGCAGGTACGGGCGGCAGGCCTCAAGGCCGGCCAGCATGTCGAAGCCCGGAATGCTCCGACACGACCCGTAGCCGACACCGTCCTCGAGGGCGACGACCACTGCGGGGCGGTGGAAGCTCTCCACCAGCTTCGACGCCACCAGGCCGACCACGCCCCTGTGCCAGCCCGCCCCGCCCACCACGAGCACCGCATGCGCGCCGATGTCTGGATCGGCCTCGATGGCGCGACGCGCCTCCGAGAGGACCGCCTGCTCCTCCTCCTGGCGACGCAGGTTCTCGTCGTTGAGCTGACCGGCCAGCGCCCGGGCCTCGTCCGCCCGAGTCTCGTCCACCGCGAGGAGCAGCCTCGCCGCGACCTCCGGCGAGGCCATCCGGCCGGCGGCGTTCAGGCGCGGCGCCAGGCCGAAAGCCACCTGGTAGGAGTCGATCGGGCGCCCAGCCAGACCCGCCACCTCCAGCAGGGCTCGCAGGCCCACCTTGTGAGGCCCCCTCGACAGCAGGTCCAGGCCCACCTTCGCGATGACCCGGTTTTCCCCGACCAGGGGGACCACATCGGCGACCGTGCCAATCGCCGCGATCTTGACCATCCCGGGGAGCCAGTGGTCGCGGCCGGTCCGGCGGCAGAGCGCCTGCACGAGCTTCAGCGCGACGCCCGCCCCCGCCAAGTGCTTGTCCGGATAGGGGCAATCGCTTCGTTTGGGGTTGATCACGGCCAGGGCCGCCGGCAGGATCCGGTCGGGTTCATGGTGATCCGTGACGATGAGGTCGAGGCCCAGTTCGCGGGCCCGTTCCGCTGCGTCCAGGCTTTGGATCCCGCAGTCCACCGACACGATCACCCGCACGCCGTCGGCGTGCAGCCGCTCCACCGCGGCGCGCTGGAGTCCGTAGCCATCCCGCAGACGCTCCGGAATCAGGTGCGTGACGTCGCCGCCAAGCGAGGCGAGCGTCCGTTCCAGGATGACCGTGGACGTGACGCCGTCGGCATCGTAGTCGCCGTGAACGGCGATCCGCTCATGGGCCCGGACCGCAGCGAGCAGCCGCTCGACAGCTGGGGCCATGTCCGTCAGGAGGAAGGGATCGTGCAGATCATCAAGCGACGGCTTGAGGAATCGCGCGGCGGCCTCCGCCGTGGTAATCCCGCGCTGCCACAGGAGCCGCGCCGTGACCACACGAATCCCTGCCGCGGCCGCCAGCTCGGCGGCCGCGGCCTCGTCACACGGCTGGAAATCCCATAGCAAGGTTGTCACGACGCCGCTCTGTCCTCCACTGTCGAGCACCAGGCCGATCCCCGCCGACTCGACGCGACCCCGTTTCGATGACGCGAAGGACCCGGCTCACTCCACGAAG
This sequence comes from uncultured Acidobacteriota bacterium, assembly GCA_963701315.1. Lineage (GTDB taxonomy): Bacteria > Acidobacteriota > Vicinamibacteria > Vicinamibacterales > Fen-181 > FEN-299. The sequence continues at coordinate 1,762,734 of OY969603.1, forward strand.
TCGAGGCCCAGCCGGCCCATCGATCGGAACTTCTCGTAGCGCCGCTGGAGGCGTGTCTCCACCGAATCGGCGGACACCGCCTTCAGCGCGCCGGCGATTGCGCGGTCCAGCAGTCCGGCCGCCGCGTCCGGATCGTTGTGCGCGCCGCCGACGGGCTCGGGCACGATGGCGTCCACGATGCCGAGCTTGTCCATGTCGGGCGCCGTCAGCCGGAGGGCTTGCGCGGCCTCGACCTTCCGCCCCGCGTCCCGCCACAGGATCGCCGCGCAGCCTTCCGGCGGGATCACGCTGTAGATGGCGAACTCCTGGATCAGCACGCGGTCGCCGATCGCGATCCCAAGCGCTCCCCCGCTGCCCCCCTCCCCGCAGATCGCGATGATGACGGGCACCCGCAGCGTCGACATCTCGCGCAGGTTGAAGGCGATGGCCTCGGCCACGCCGCGCTCTTCGGACTCGATCCCGGGATAGGCGGCCGGCGTGTCCACCAGGATCAGGATCGCGCGATCGAACTTCTCCGCCATCTTCATGGCGCGAAGCGCCTTGCGGTACCCCTCGGGCCGCGCGTAGCCGAAGTTGCGGTAGATCTTCTGCTTGGTGTCGGCCCCGCCCTTCTGGTGGCCGACGACGAGCACCGGATCGCCGTGATAGCGGGCCATCCCCGCGACGATCGCGTGGTCGTCGGCGAACCGGCGGTCGCCGTGGAGCTCGGTGAACTCGGTAAAGAGGCGCGCCACGTAGTCGAGCATGCAGGGCCGGCCCGGGTGGCGCGCGAGCTGGACCCGTTGCCACGGCGTCAGGTTGGCGTAGATCTCGCTGCGCACCGAGTCAATGCGGCGCCGGAGCTGCTCGATGTCGCGATCGCGCTGCTCCGTCTTGGGCAGCATCGACAGCGCCTCGATCTCCTTCAGCAGGATTCCGATTGGCGCCTCGAAGTCCAGGATCTCACTCGCTTTCGGCATGCTTCCCTCGCGTTCACCGCAGCGTCACCGTGCCCGCGCCACAGAGCGCTTCGATCTCCGCCACAAACTCCGCCGACGGCTTGACGCGCATCTGGCCAAGGAGGTCCGCCCGCACGCGGACAGGCTGCACCCGCCCCCGCAGCTCGACTTCGAGCGACACCTTGCGGTCCCCCTTGTACTTCGCGAGCACGCCGATCACCGCTTCGACCACCGATCGGCCGTGGGGCGGCATGGTCAGCCGGATGGAGACGCCGCGGGCCGCGCGTTCGCGCAACACGTCGATGGACACGATTTCGGTCGCGAGCAGCCGGCTCGACTCCTCGTCCCGCTCGAAGCGGCCCTTGACGAGGACCATGCTGTCGGTCTGGATCAGCGTCGCGGACTTTGCAAAGGCGTCGGGGAACACCACGACCTCGACCGAGCCGTGCGGGTCCTCGAGGGAGAACGCCGCCATGCGATCCCCCTTCCGGGTCTTCAGCGGCCGCACGGCGCCCACGATCCCGCCGATGGTCGTCTCGAACGCGCGCGGGCCTCCCCCTTCGCCCTCCTCGACCGCGTCGAGCTCGGCCAGCGTCTTCGCCCCAACCACGCGCAGCTCGGCGGCGAAGCGCTCGATCGGGTGCCCGCTCCAGTAGAGACCCAGCGCCTCCTTCTCGCCGGCGAGTTGCTGCGCCTCGGTCCAGGGTGGTGCATCGGCCAGCTCGGTCGACGCGCCGCCGTCGGGCCCCCCGTCGCCCGCGTCGCCGAACAGCTGGGCCTGGCCCTGGTCGCGGTCCCGGCGCACTCGGTTGCCATGCTCGATCGCCTTCTCGATGGTGGCGAAGAGCCGCGCCCGGAGGGCGGGAGTCGGCAACCCCGCGCCCGACGGCAACGCGGCCCCCATCGAGTCCAGGGCGCCGGCCTTCACGAGGCTCTCAATCACGCGCCGGTTGACGTACCGCGAGTCGAGCTCCTCGCAGAGGCGATAGAGCGACCGGATGCCGCCGTCCCGCCGACGCAGATCGAGGATCGCCTGCACCGCCGACTCCCCGACGTTTTTCACTGCCGCCAGGCCGAAGCGCACGCCCTCGGGCGTGACCGTGAAGGCCAAGTCGCTGGCATTGACGTCGGGGGGGAGCACCGTGACCCCGAGCTCCCGGCACTCGCCCAGGTACATCGCCAGCTTCGGGGTGTTCTGCGATTCGATCGTGAGCAGCGCGGCCATGAAGTGCGCCGGCAGGTTCGCCTTGAGGTAGGCCGTCTGATAGGCGACGAGCGCGTAGGTGGTCGAGTGGGACTTGTTGAAGCCGTATCCGGCGAAGGCTTCCATCAGATCGAACAGTTCGCCGGCCTTCTTCCCGTCGACCGAGCGGGCGGCCGCGCCGTCGAGGAACTTCTGCCGCTGCGCCTGCATGACCTCGGCGTTCTTCTTGCCCATCGCCTTTCGGAGGATGTCGGCCTCGCCGAGCGAGAAGCCGGCCACCTCGTTGGCGATCCGCATGACCTGTTCCTGGTACGCGATCACGCCGTAGGTCTCCCGCAGGATCGGCTCCAACTGCGGCAACTGGTACCGCACCTCGACACGGCCGTTCTTCCGGGCGATGAAGTCGTCCACCATCCCGCCCCGCAGCGGACCCGGCCGGTACAACGCGTTCAGGGCGATGAGGTCCTCGAGCCGTTGCGGCTTCGCCTTGCGCAGGATCTCGCGCATGCCGGAGCTCTCGAACTGGAACACGCCGAGCGTCTGACCGTTGGAGAACAGCTCGTACGTCCGCGCGTCATCGAGCGGCAGGTTGGCCAAATCGAGTCGCCTTCCGGTCGTTCGCTCGATCTCGGCCACGGCGTCAGCGAGCAACGTGAGCGTGCTCAGACCCAGGAAGTCCATCTTCAGGAGTCCGATCCGCTCGATCTCCTTCATGCCCCACTGCGTGGTGATCTCGTCGCGGGCCCCCTTGTACAGCGGGGCGAACTCGGTGATGGGCTTGGGGGCGATGACGACCCCGGCCGCATGCACCGAGGCGTGACGCGTCATGCCCTCGAGCCGGCGGGCGACCTCCAGCAGGTCCTTCACGCGCGGGTCGTTCGACTCGAGGTCCCGTAGCGCGGGGTTCTCGGCCAGCGCCTTGTCGAGCGTCATGTCGAGCACGGCGGGGATCTGCTTGGCGACCTTGTCGACGTCCGCGTACGCGATGTCGAGCACGCGTCCCACGTCGCGCACGACGGCCCTCGCCTTCATCGTGCCGAACGTGATGATCTGGGCGACGTTCTCCCGGCCGTACCGCCGCGTGACGTAGTCGATCACCTCGCCGCGCCGGCGCTCGCAGAAGTCGATGTCGATGTCAGGCAGCGACACCCGCTCCGGGTTGAGGAAGCGCTCGAAGATCAGGTCGAAGTGCAGCGGGTCGACATCGGTAATGTTCAGGCAGTAGGCCACGACGCTGCCAGCCGCCGACCCCCGGCCCGGCCCCACCGGGATGCCCTGGTCCCGCGCGTAGCGGATGAAGTCCCACACGATCAGGAAGTAGCCGGCGTACCGCATCCGCCGGATCATCCCGATCTCGTACGCCACGCGGTCCCGGTACTCCTGGATCGTGTGGCGCAGCTGTCCCTGCACCCGCATCTCCTCGAGCCGCGGGAGGCGCCGTTCAAACCCCTCCCAGACCATCTTCTCGAAGTACTCGTCGAGCGAGTACGGCGCGGGCACGTCGAACTCGGGCAGCTGGTGAGTGGTCCGGCCCAAATCCACGTTGCACCGTTCGGCGATGCGCACGGAGTTCGCCAGGGCCTCCGGGAAGTCGCCGAACACCTGCGCCATCTCCTCAGGGGTCTTGAGGTAGAACTGGTCCCCGTAGTACCGGAGCCGTTCGGCTTCGGCCACCGTCTTGCCCGTCCCGATGCACAGCAGCACGTCGTGCGCCCTGAAGTCCTCCTGGCGCAGGTAGTGGACGTCGTTCGTGCAGACCAGCGGCAGGTCGACGGACCGTGCCACGCGCTGGAGTCCGGCGTTGACCGGGCGTTGCTCGGCGATCCCTTGGTACTGCATCTCCAGGAAGAAATTTCCGGGCCCGAAGATCTCGCGGTACGTGCCGGCAGCCTCGATGGCCCGCTTCTCCTGCTCGCTCCGGAGATGGCTGGGGATTTCGCCCTTGAGGCAGCTGCTCAGGCCGATCAACCCCCGGGCGTGCTGGGCCAGGAGGTCCTTGTCGATCCGCGGCCGGTAGTAGAAGCCTTCGGTGTAGGCGGCCGACACGAGCTTGATCAGGTTCCGGTAGCCCTCGAACGTCTCGGCGAGCAGCACGAGGTGGTTGTTGCTCTCCCCGATCGCGCCGCTCTTCGTCAGGCGGCTGCCCGTGGCCACGTAGGTCTCGCATCCGAGGATCGGCTTGATTCCCTTCTGCCTGGCCTTGTCGTGGAAGACGACCGACGAGAACATGTTGCCGTGCTCGGTGACGGCCAGCGCCGGCACGCGCTGGCGCGCCGCCCGGTCCACCAGCTCGTCGACGCGGCAGGCGCCATCGAGCAGCGAGTATTCCGTGTGGAGGTGAAGGTGGATGAACTCTGCCATCTCGTGCAAGCTGGGTTCGGGAACGAGTACGCGCCACAGGTGATCGTGGAGTGCGCCTGACGGTATTATAGCGGCGTGCAGATGGCACGCCACCTCGGAGCCCTTCCTCGCGTCGCCGCCCTCGTCATGGCGTTCGCCGCTTGCGCGATCAACTCACCCGCGCAGCAGGACCCTGGACGGTCGCGAGGCCAAGCGCCAGCGGCGCCCGGGCGCAGGCACATCGACAAGAAGAAGGAGGCCAAGAAGCGGCCCCCCTTGCTCATGGAGGTGGGCTGGACGGCCACGCTCGACTCGGCGGCCTCCGCCGCTCCGGCCACGTCCGACGGGCGGGCGTTTGTCCCGCTGGACTCGGACCACGTCGTGGCCCTGTCGCTCGTGTCCGGCGAGGTTGAGTGGACGACCGAGGTCGAGCACGCCGGGGCGCCGGCCGCCGGCGGCGACCTCGTCTTCGTTCCCGACGCCTCGGGGATCATCGCCCTCGACGCGGCAACGGGTGCGAAGAAATGGGCGGCGCCGCTCTCGGGCAAGCTGTCGGCACCCCTGGTCACCGTGTCCGGCTGGCTTCTCGCGGGCACCGACCAGGGGCAGGCCGTCATGCTGCGCGCGGCCACGGGCGAGGTCCTGTGGCGCCAAACGCTCGGCGCCCCGTTCCATGTCGCGCCAGCGCTGTCGGCGACCACCATCTACCTGCTGCTCGACGATCGGCGCGTGGCCGCGCGGCACCTCGAGTCCGGCGATCCGATCTGGGAACGGAAGTTGCGCGGCAAGGGTACGACGCTGTTCGCGCTCGAGGACCGCCTCTTCGTGGGCGCGGACGACAAGTTCTTCTACTGTCTCGCGGCGAACAACGGGAAGGTGAAATGGCGGTGGCGGACCGGGGCCCCCCTCATCGGCACGGCCACCGTCGATGACACCAGCGTGTACTTCGTGTCGCTCGACAACGTGCTCCGCGCGCTGCACTGGAGCGACGGACAGCAGCAGTGGAAAGCGGCGCTCCCGCTCCGTCCCTCGGGCGGTCCCTTCCTGACCGGACGCCTGTTGCTCGTCCCGGGCCAGGCGGCCGAGGTGCCAGCGTTTCAGTTCGTGGACGGAACCACGGCTGGCAGCGCCAAGCTCCCAGCCGAGCCCAAGTGGCCCCCGGTGCTCTTGCCCTCGTCGGACCAGGGCCCGGGTCGGCTGCTGCTGGTCACCGGCGAGCGCCAAGTCGTGCTGATGGTGCCGGGGCTGCCGCCCCTACCGTCCAAGAGCTACCCGGGGTTCCCGATCCGGCCGCCCGCGCTCCCGGCTGGACGGTCCGAGGCGTCGTAGCCGCCGCGTCACGACACGGCCGGGGTCGCGAGCCGCGCCAGCTCCGCCTTGACCACGCGCGTCAAGCGCTGGACGCCCTCGATGATCCGCTCGTGGGTCGGGAGGGAGAACGAGAGGCGCAGCGTGTTCTGCCCCGAGCCGTCCACGAAGAACGCCGCGCCCGACACGTAGATGATCTTCTGTTCGACGGCCCGTGCCAGCATCTCGCCGGTCTTGAACTGCGGCGGCAGGGTGGCCCAGATGAAGAACCCTCCCTTCGGCTCGGGCCACGTCAGCAGGTCCCCCAGGTGCGCCCGCAGCTGTTCCCGCATCAGCGTCCGCTTGTCCTGGTAGACCTTGCGGAGCATCGGGAGGCGCGAGGTGAGAATGCCGCGGCGGTACGCCTGGTAGATGATGTGCTGGTCGAGCGCCGGCGGCATCAGGTCCTGCGTCTGCTTGAACAAGTCGAGCTTGGCCGCCACCGCCTCCGGGGCCGCCAGCCACGCCACGCGGAAGCCCGGAGCAAGCGTCTTCGAGAAGCTGCTCAGGTAGATGACGCGGCCTTCGCGGTCGTCGGCCTTGATCGGCCGCGTCTCGCGCTCGCTCGCGGCGTCTTCGAAGTACAGGGCCCCGTACGGGTCGTCCTCGACGATGAGCAGATCGAGCCGTGCCGCGATGTCGAGCAGCCCCGCCCGTTTCGGCAGCGACAGCAGCAGGCCAGTCGGGTTCTGGAAGTTCGGCACGAGGTACAGCGCCCGAACCCGCCGGCCCTCGGCCCGCACCCGCGTCACCACCGCCTCGAGGTCGCCCAGATCGATGCCGTCCGCCTCCTGGCGCACGCCGACCAATGCCGCGCCGGCGTTCCTGAAGGCGCTGATCGCCCCCGTGTAGGCGGGCAGCTCCACCAGCACGGCATCGCCCGGGTCGAGGAGCACGCGCCCGACCAGATCGATGCCCTGCTGTGAACCGGTCGTCACGAGAACCTGTTCGGGCGTCGCGCGGATGCCCCGCGACGCGAGAATCTCGATGGCAGCCTCCACGAGGGACTTGTGGCCGCGTGTCGGCCCGTACTGCAGGACCGAGGGATCGCCACCCGTCAGCAGTTCGGCCGTGATCTCGCGGAACTCCGGCCACGCGAACACCGCCGGGTCGGGGTACCCTGGCGCAAACGAGATCATGTCGGGTACCCGGAGCGCCATCACCCCCATCTGCCGGATCGCCGACCCCTGGGACCGCATGGCCGCTTTCGACAGGAACTGCTCGTAGTCAATCATGCGGTGGCTCATCGGGAGAGAAAGGTCCCACCGCTCTCTGCCCGGTCGCCCGTGAACGACCGGTACAGGGAAAGATAGGCGGTGAGCGCGGTGAGGCCGAGGTACTGAAAGACCAGGTTGCGCAGCAGCCACGCGGCCATCTGCAGCGGCAGCACGATCAGGCCCGCCAGCGGCACGTAGGCGATCAGGTAGAACCCCCACGTGGCGACCAGCGACAGGACGGTCGCCAACACCAGGAGCAGGATCGTGACGCCAAACACGCGCGTCACCTTCCAGAACTCGCCGCCCACGAACCGGCCAACCTCGCGCAGGCTCGCCCCGACGGCGCTGCCCTTGACCGCGATGACGATCTGGACGAGCAGGTACAGCACGTTCGCGATCGTCACCAGGCCGATGAAGATCGTGATGGCGAGCGCGGCGATCGAGCCGAGCAGCAGCGGACGCTCTCCGCCGAGTCGATAGAGCCCGTAGGCCAACAGCAGGCAGAGCGCCGCGAGCACGATGTACAGGCCGGTCAGCAGGAGCCCGAGCGCCAGGTAGCGGCGGAACAACCGCGCGGCGCCGCCCGTGAAGCCCTCGATGGAAAACTGCATGGCGCGCCGGAAGGCGGCCAACCGCAACGGGGGACGCTCCACGGTTCCTGCGGTGCGGTCCGCATGCACGAGGACCGCCACGGTCCCGCCCTTCACCAGGAACATGAACATCGCCCCGCCAGCCAGCACCAGGAAGAACCCGACCAGGTAGGCCCCCAGGGCGATCGGGCGGGCCACCAGCGTGCCGGCGACACCAAAGAGAATCTGGCGCAAATCGCCGGTCAGCACCTCTCCGAGGTCGCGACCGAGGAGCGTCGTGACCAGGAAGGCCCCGCCGACGATGGGCACGGCCAGCAGGAGCTTGAATGTGGTCTCGGACAGCGCCTGGATGGCCACGACCGGCCAATTGGCCGCCGCCACCAGCGCCCCACGCTTGAGTGCCGTCCGAGCCTTCCCGGGATGGGTCATGTGCGGGCGTGCGCCGCGTCTTCTCGGACCGTACGCGGGTCGCCCGCCCACTATAACACTGAACGCGGGCCTTTCCCCGGCAGGCCGCCTGACGTATTCTGACGGCAGCACATGCGCGCGGATCTGCGTCAGCGTCCTCTCCTGGCCATCTCGCTTGGGGGCCTCTCCTGCGCCGTCCTGGTCTTGGCGGGAGGGTGGGTGACCGAGCGGGTGCGCCTGGGCGCGGACGAGCGGACGTCGTATGCGAAGGTCCAGGCGGAGGTCCGGTCCGATTTCGACCGCATCGCGGCCTCGCTGACGGCGACGGCCCGCGACCAGGCCGCCTCGGCGGTTCGGGTGCTCCGCGCTCCCCCGGAGGAGCGCGACCTCCGCCCGCTGTTCGATCACACCCACGCGCTGGTGTCTCGGGACCCGGCCGAACCGCTCGCCCTCACCGTCTACAGCAACGACGGCAGGCCTCTGGCTTGGGCCGGCCGCCCGTCGGAACTCGCGCAGGCCCAGGACCGCATGACGGGACCGGCCGCGCTGTTTGTGGCGCCGGGGCCGCTCGGGTTCCGCCTCGTCTGGCTCGAGCCGATCACCATCCCTGAGACCCGCCCGCCGATCCGGCTCGGGGTCGTGGTGTGCGAGTGGGTCTTCTCCGACCAGGCCGTCGCCCACACGGGACCCCGCGAGTTCAGCTTCGACACGTCCCTCGTCGAGGTCTCGCTGCGGACGCGGTACGAGGGGGCGGGCGAACGCCCCGGGCCCTTCGCCTTCCTCATCAACTCGCCCTCCGGCGAGCCACTGGTTGAAGTCTCCGTGGACCCGGACGCCCTGCGGCAGGCCCGGGGCCACCACCGCCAGGCCGTGCTCGAGCTGGCGATCGCCGTCCTGGGCCTGACCGTCGTGCTGCTGGTGGGTCCGCTCCTCGATCGACGCGCCCTGGCGACCGCTCCGGGCCAGTACCTCCGGCTGACGGCGTGGAGCATGGGCCTGGTTGTCGGGGCGCGGGTGCTCCTGAGCCTGGCGACACCTCCGGACAGCACGCCACTCTTCTCGGGAGACGTCTACCGCTGGCCGGCCCTCGGCCCCTTTGGCCGGCATCCCGTCGATTTTCTCCTGACGGCCCTGACTGCGCTCGCCCTGATCGGGCTGCTGACGGGGCCGGCCGAGCGCATCCGCCTGGCCTGGCGCGGGCGCCGGCGCGCCGCCTTCTCCGGCCACCACCCGCGCGTGCTGTTTGTGGTCTCCCAGGTGGTGGCCGGGGCCCTGCTCGCGCTGGCCGTCATCGCCGACGAGCTCTTCCTGGCCGAGACGTTCCGCAAGACGTCGGTGGACATCCTCTACTTTTCTCCCCACCCCTGGCACAGCGGGCGCATGGCGATCGCCTTCGGCCTGGTCTTCGCGCACGCCGCCTTCGCGTGGACCGCCGTGCTCGGCCTCAGGCTCCTGCTCGCCCGCTGCCGGTTCCGTCGGGGCCACGTGGCGGTCGGATCCACCGTGGCGGCCTGCTGGATCGTCGGTGCCGCGAGCGTCTGGCTGGCCGCCTGGACGGGAGCGTTGTCGGATCTCCCCCGGCTCGAAGCCCTCCTGATCCTCGGCGCGCTCGCCCTCGCCGCCCTGTTGGCGCCGCGGAGCCTCATCCGGCTCCGGCATGCCTCGCAGGGCTTCCGCCTCACGGCGACCTTCCTGGCCCTGCTCACGCCGGCGTTGCTGGCCTATCCGTCCTTGGTGCACTTCGCGACCATCGCCCACCAGCGGGTCGTCGAGACGGTCTATGGGCCCGAAGTGCTCAAGCAGCGCGAGATGCTCCAGCAGCGGCTGCAGCGGGCGCAGGTCGAGATTGACGGGCGAGAATCGGCGCTCGAAGCCTACGTGTCGGTCCCGGCGCCGTCGCCCGAGGTCGGGATCCGCACCGACAGCGCGTTCCTCACCTGGCAGGGCACGGCGCTCGAGCGGTATCGCGTGTCGTCGGCGGTCGAGCTGTTCAACGCCGACGGCATGCTCGTGAGCCGGTTCGCGCTCAATCTGCCCGAGCTGACGCGGCGCCAGGGCTGGCACGAGCCGACGTGCACGTGGAAGGTGTTCGGGGAGGTGAGCCCATTCGGCGCGCACGAGCGCCAGCTGCTGCACGCTGGCCGCAACGTCTGCTCGCCGGACGGTCGGGTCCTCGGCACCATCGTCATCCACGTCATCCTCGACAGCAGGTACGCTGTCCTTCATCTCGTCGCAGAACCCCTATCTCGAACTGCTGCGTGGGCACGCCAACAGCGGGCACGAGGAGGTCCCTCCTGGCGGCGAGGTCGAGTTCGTCCACTACGGCTGGAGCCGCACGCCCCTGTACTTGTCGGGCAACGAGGCCTGGCCCATCGACGACGCGCTGTTTGCGCGGATCTACGCCTCACGCCGGCCGTTCTGGACGCGGCTGAGCGCGGGAGACGGCGAATCCGCCGTCTACGTCGAGAACGACCGGGCCGGCTTCTATGCGCTCGGCTATCCGCGGACTGCGCCCATTGGCCACTTCATCAACCTGGCGGAGCTGTCGGCCCTCGTGGGCCTTGCCTATCTCGCCACCCTGGTCGGGAGCGTGGGCTTCCGGGTGATGGGCCTGCGTCGCGCTCGGCCGGGGCGCGCCCTGCTGCGCGAGATCCGGGAGAGTTTCTACCGCAAACTGTTCCTCGCCTTCGTTGCGGCCTCGGTCATCCCGGTGGTCATCCTCGCGCTGGTTACCCGCGCGTACATCGCCGACCGCTTGCGTCACGAGGTCGAGTCCGCCGCGTACAAGACCACGATGATCGCTCGCCAGATCATCGAGGACTACACGGTCGTCGCCCGTCAGACCATGGAGGACGTGCGGCTGCTGCAGCCGGAGGCGTTTGCCGCCCTGGTGACCGACGACACCATGGTCGGGCTGAGCCGGGTGATCGGGCAGGACGTCAACATCTTCCTTGGCGCTCGCCTCCAGGCCACGAGCGAGCGCGACTTGTTCGCCTCCGGCCTGCTGCCCGCCCGCACGCCCGCGGACATCTACCGCGCCATCGTGTTCGACCGGATGCCGACGCGGATCACCGAGGAACAGGTCGCGGGGTTCCGCTACATGGTCGCCGCCGCGCCGGTCCGGGCCGCCGGGCGGGACGCCATCCTGACCATCCCGCTGACGCTGCGCCAGCAGGAAATCGAGCGCGAGATCGATGCTCTGAACCGGCGAATCGTCCTCGCCGCCATGCTCTTCATCCTGGTCGGCGCGGCGATCGGCTACACGATGGCCGAGCGGATTGCCGACCCCGTCAACCGCCTTACGCGCGCCACCCGCCGGATCGCCCGGGGCGATTTCGACGCCCGCATCGTGGCCACCTCGTCGGACGAACTGCGGCGACTCATGGAGGCGTTCAACCTGATGCTCGCCCAGCTCCAGCAGCAGCGCACGGAGCTCGAACGCACGCACCGGCTCGAGGCCTGGGCCGAGATGGCCCGCCAGGTGGCCCACGAGATCAAGAACCCCCTGACGCCCATCCAGCTGTCGGCCGAGCACCTGTTGCGGGTGAACGCCGACCGGGGCAGGCCGCTCGGTCCAGTCCTCGACGGCTGCGTGGACTCCATCCTGTCCCAGGTGCGCCTGCTGCGCCAGATCGCCTCCGAGTTCTCCAGCTTCGCCTCCTCGCCCACCGCGCGGATCGCTCCGTGCAGCCTCGCGGACCTCGTGGACGAGGTCGCCGGTCCCTACACCCCCGGCGCGAGTGTACGCGTGCAGTTCCAGATCGACGTCCCCGCGTCCCTGCCGAAGGTCCAGATCGACCGCATGCTGGTAGGCCGCGCCCTGACCAACGTCATCGACAACGCCCTGCATGCCATGCCGGGCGGCGGGACGTTGACGATTGGGGCCCAGATCACGCCGGCGGGCAAGGTGGAGTTGAGCGTCACCGACACCGGCGTGGGGATGGACGAGGAGGCGCTCAGCCGGTTGTTCGAGCCGTATTTCTCGACCAAGGCCGTTGGGACCGGCCTCGGATTGTCGATCGCCCGGCGGAACATCGAACTGAATCACGGCACGATCGCCGTACACAGCCGGCGCGGACAGGGCACCCGGGTGACGATTACCCTCCCTCTCGACGACGGGACGGCAGGGGCGTGACCCCTGCCCGGCGATGCCACGCTGTCGCGCGCCTGCTCGTGCCGGCTGGCCGACGTCCGGATTGATCCCTCCGCGACGGCGCCGGTCCCTTCCCCACTGCCCGCCGCCACACGCCGCGCTCGTGTCGATCCACCTCGGGGATGGGTTTCTTGCCGCAGCGCCAAGGGCGTGCAATACTCACCGCGCACGCCTTCGGGCTCTCCATCCCGGCACCACCACCAGGGAGGAGTCATGCGAGCTGTTGTCCGTCTGCTCGTGGCCGCCTCCGTGCTCACCGTCGTCCTGCCGGCCGGCCCGGGACCCGCCTCGAGCGCCACCAAGTGGGACCCAATCGACCCGAGTGAGCTGGCTTCCATGACGCCCATCGTCCAGAAAGGGGCCGACGCGGAGGCGCTCGCCTGGGACGTCGCCATCGAAGATGACGCCCCCTTCGGCGTGCCCGTGTCGGTCCGCTCCCATCACCTCCGCATCAAGATCTACACGGACCGCGGGCGCGATCAGCAGAGCCGAGTCAACCTCCTGACAGGCGGTCTCGTGAGCATCGGCAAGGTTGAGGGCCGCAGTGTCCGGCGCGACGGCTCCTTCGTAGAACTCAAGCAGGCCGACATCTTCGAGCGCACGCTCCTCAAGGTCGGCGGGGTCAACGTGAAGGCCACCTCCTTCGCCCTGCCAGCCGTCGAGACCGGTGGGATCGTCGAGTACCGCTGGCGCGAGACCTACGATTCCGCCCGCTCCCAGAACCTCCGCCTGCCGCTCAGCCGCAACATCCCCGTTCAGCGGGTCACGTATCGCATCCTCCCGCTCAAGTTCCGGGCCGTGGCGAAGATGCGCGCCGGGTCGTTCCGTGCCAGGTCGTTCCATGCCAACGACACGCTGAAGGTGGAGCAGGAAAACGACCGCGCAATGGTCGTGATGAGGAACGTTCCCGCCGACATCGACGAGCCGCATGCCCCGCCCGCATGGGACATCCGGCCATGGATCCTGATCTACTACGCGTCGGGGCCCACCTCGGCGGCTCCCACCCAGTTCTGGCTGGACTTCAGCAGGGATGTCGCGGCCAATTGGAAGAACACCGCCACGCTGACGCCGAACATCCAGCAGGCTGTCGACTCGCTGACGCTCGGCAAATTGTCGCTCGACGAGAAGCTCTCCGCCCTGGTCGGATTCTGCCGGGCGAAGATCAAACGGATCGACCTCGCCTCGGCCACGCCTGACGACCGCAAGAACTTCGATTTCGACAAGCCCCCGGTCGAGGCGCTGTCCACCGGCCGCGGGACCGCCACCGGCGTCATGGCCGTGTTCTTGGCGATGTGCCGGGCCGCCGGGATCGACGCGCAGGCCACAAGGCTGCCGAACCGTAACGACATCGCGTTTGCCAGCGGGTGGATGCTCCCGCAGCTGATGCCGATCACAGTGGTCGCCGTCCGCGACGGCGCCCACTGGCGGTTCGTCGATCCCACCAACGATTACGCCCCGGGCGGCCATCTCGCCTGGACCGAGGAACTGGTGCCGGCTCTCATCGCCGACCAGGACGCGCTGGTGACGGAGACAACCCCGATGTCGCCGCCCGAGTGGACGCTCTGCTCGCGGACGGCCACGCTGCACCTCTCCGAGGACGGGACGCTCGAGGGGGACGTCACGGCCGAGTACGGTGGCCACGCGGGCATGGCCGCCAAGGAGCAGGAGGGCCGCATCGCGCCAGCCGAGCGCGAGACCTCCTACAAGGAACAGATGGCCGCGCGGTTGCCGGGTATCGAGTTGACGGACGTGCGCGTCGAGAACGTGCTCGACCCCGACAAGGCGTACGTCCGCCGGTGTCACCTGCGGGTCCCGGCCTACGCGCAGCGCACCGGCTCCCGGCTCTTCCTCCAGCCTGCGCTGTTCCAGAAGGGGCTTCCGCCGGAGTTCCCGGCGGCGGAGCGGCGATACCCCATCTTCTTCCAGCACGCCTGGAAGGACGTGGACGTGGTGCGGATCGAGCTGCCCGCTCGCTACCGGCTTGAATCCCCCGACGCGCCCGCTCCTGTCACGCTGGCGCCGTTCGGGGCGTACTCGATGACGCTCAGGACCACGGCAGACGGCCGCTGGATCGAGATGCGGCGCGAGTGCTACTTCGGCGGCGGGAACCGCTTGCAGTTTCCCGTCAACGGCTATGCGGCGCTGAAGCAGTTCTTCGACGCCGTGGCGAAGGCCGACACCCACACGCTGACCCTGAGGACAATTGCCAGCCCGGACGGTCGGCCATGACGCCGCGTCCCCCCGGCTCGCCCGCGTCGGCCGCCTTCTCGGCCGCGGCCCTCACTGTGCTGGCGGTCCTCGTGGCCGCCCATCCGGCGATTGGCGGAGCCACGAGTCCGCCGTGGCTGGGGGAGGCGGCAGCGGCCGCGCTCAGTCCGGCCCAGGCGTCGGCTCCGGCCGTCGTCCTTCTCGACGAGCGGACGGTGACCGTCTCACCGGACGGTGATACCAGCACGCGCCACATCTATGCGGTGAAGGTCAACACGCGGGAGGGGCGCCACGCCGCCGTCCTCTCGGAGTCGTACTGGACCGACGGCGGCAAGGTGCGCCAAGCCCGCGGTTGGATCATCCGTCCATCCGGCGAGGTGCGGGACATCGAGAAGAACACGGTCCTCGACATGACACTGGCGGCGAACGACGTCTATAACGAGGCGAGACAGCGCGTCGTCAGCGCGCCCGATGCCGAGCCCGGCTCGGTGTTCGGCGCCGAGATCGTCAGCGAGCAGCGCTCGGTGTTCACGCAGTTCGAGTGGTTTCCGCTGGACCGATGGCCGGTCAAGACAGCCAGGCTTCGCCTGACGGTCGCCTCCGGCTGGAAGGTCACCTCCACGACGTTCAATCACGCCAGGATTGAGCCGGCCGTCTCGGGCTCATCCTGGACATGGGAGTTCGCGGAGGCTCCGGCGATCGGGAACGAACCGAACGAGCCGCCGCGGACCAGCCTCGTGCCCCGCGTGGTCGTCAGCTACTTCCCGTCCCCCCCGTTGCCGGGGCTGCCCGCTTTCTCCACCTGGGAGGACGTGTCGCACTGGCTCGCGTCGATCAGCGACGGACAGTCCACGCCCGACGCGGCGCTGGCGACGAGGGCCAGGGAGCTGACGGCGAACGCCGCCGACGAATTCGAGAAGATCCGGGCCATCGGCGCCTACGTCCAGCGCGTCACCTACATCTCGATCCAGACCGGCCTCGGGCGCGGCGGCGGCTACCGTCCGCATCCGGCCGTCGAAGTCTTTGCCCGCAACCATGGCGACTGCAAGGACAAGGCGAATCTGATGCGCGCCATGCTGGCGGCGGTTGACGTCCGGTCCTTCCTGGTGACGGTGTTCGCCGGCGACCGGGACTACGTCCGTGAGGCCTGGCCGTCGCCACAGCAGTTCAACCACTGCATCCTCGCGGTCGTGCTGACCGGCATGGCGCCGGCGGGCCACGCGGTCATCCAGGCCGCCGGGCTCGGACGCCTGCTCATCGTGGACCCCACGGCCGAGTACACGCCCATCGGCACGCTGCCGATCGCCGAGGAAGACAGCCTCGCGCTGGTGGAGACGCCAAAGGGCGGACCGCTCGTTCGCCTGCCCGCGGCGGCAGGAGCCCATCGCGTCGACCGCGTGGTGGAAGCGACCCTCCGAGCCGACGGCGCCTTCAGCGCGAGCGTTCGCGAGACCAGTCACGGTCAGCCGGCCAGCGTCCAACGTGGCGCGGCAGCGGTCCTCACTGGTCTCCAATACCAGCAGACCCTCGAACGCGCCATCGCCCAGGAGATTCCCGCGGCGCAGGTCTCGGAGGTTCTCCAGCGGGACAAAGACGACGTCTTCGAGCTGTCCATGACGGTCGCTGCGGCCGGCTACGCGCAGCTGATGCAGGATCGGCTGCTCGTCTTCAGGCCGCCATTTGGCCTCAGTCGCGTCCTGCCCGCGGTCCGGACCGCAGCCCGCACGCAGCCGGTCGTGCTTCAAGGGGGCGAGTCGTCGGACTCGCTGCGGCTGGAGATACCGGCCGGCTTCGTGCTCGACGAACTCCCCCAGGCGGCGTCGATCGAGTCGCCGTTCGGCCGGTACACGCTGTCAGCGCGACAAGATGGCGCACAGGTGATTGTCGAGCGGTCCCTGGCCCTGACGCGCGTGACAGTGCCGGTAGGCGACTATGCGGCGCTTCGCGCGTTTGTCGAGCAGGTTCGAGGCGCTGACACGTCACCCGTCGTGTTCGTCCGCAGGTGAGGCGGCGGTGCCCCGAAGTCGATCGGCCCAAGTTGGCCGATCCTGAAAATGCTTGCTGTAGTGCGAAGTAGGTCGTGGGCCGGCTGGCGATCGAATCCACGACTCAGGGACGTCACGTGCGGGGTCCGGATGCAACGTAAAAATATATTGACATCATGTAAAAGATTTCATACTCTTTGTCATGGAACATAGACATCACGGAGGAGGTTCATCGATGTCGTTTCGTGAAAAGATCGCCTGGATATCGCTGCTGTCGATGTCAGGGATATACGGTTACTACTTCTGGTCGGTTGCCCATGTTGGACCGGGATCCGTCGGCCTGCTGGGCACAATCGTCGCCCTGGTGGTGGTCCAGACGGTGCTGACGGTGGCCGTCGCCGTCTTCTCACCCCGGGACGCGAGGGCGCCGCGCGACGAACGCGACCGGGCCATCGAACTCCACGCCACACGGTTCTCGTATGCGGCGCTCGCTGGGAGCATCGCCTGCGTCTGCTTCTTCGGCGCGTTCAAGCCGCCGATCCTCTTCAGCACCAACGCGCTCCTGTTTGTGCTCGTGGTGGCCGAGGTCCTGCGCTCCGCGTGCCAGGTCGCCCAGTACCGGCGTGGGGCGTGAGATGGGTACGATCCGCAACGAAATCAGACGACTGCGCTTCGAGCACGGGGAGATGACGCAGCAGGAACTGGCCGACAGGGTCCACGTCACCCGCCAGACGATCAATGCGATCGAACTTGGCAAGTACTCGCCGACGCTGGAGGCCGCGTTCCGGATTGCTGCCGTATTCGGCAAGCCCCTCGAAAGCGTGTTCCACTACGGCGTCGATGATCCCGGCACGGTGGTCGACCGCGTCCGCGGGCCATCGAAGACGTAGTCGGAGTCCGGAGGCCGGCGGTGGCGGCGGATGGAGCGATCCCGGACGTCGGTGGGCGGAGGCGTCGAGAAGACTCCATCCTCTCCGGCCGGCGGCGGAGCTCGCCAAGGCCCGCCAAGAC
This sequence comes from uncultured Acidobacteriota bacterium, assembly GCA_963701315.1. Lineage (GTDB taxonomy): Bacteria > Acidobacteriota > Vicinamibacteria > Vicinamibacterales > Fen-181 > FEN-299. Next base: position 1,780,135 of record OY969603.1, read on the forward strand.
CCGAGCAGCACCCGGGGTTGGCCCCCGTGGGACTGTGCGAGCCACTGCGAACGTCTCAGGGTGGGGTCACAGGTCGTGTTGTGGCGGGTCGGGAGGTAAACCGTCCCTCACGCATCGGCCCGTGGTCTCGTGGAACGGCGAATGCCCTGTGTCGAGGGGTTCCGCTGCCCGACGGGTACTACCGGTCCGGCGGGGGAGCACCCGGGTCGGTTGGCCCGCCACCCCCGAGCTCCTCAGCGGCCCCCTGCCCCTCCACCGGCTCGGTGGAACCTCTCCGCCGGAGGCGAGTAATGGCCATGCCCACGAAGGCGGAGAGCAGGTAGGCGTACGCCAGACCGACCAGGGCCCAGCGAGGATGAGTCGCAATGGCGCCCATGGCGATCGCCAGGGCGAGCAGCACTTTGTAGGAGCGCCGGGCCTGCAGGTCGATGGTCTTGAAGCTCCGGAACCGAACGGTGCTCACCATCAGGACGGCGGGGATCAGCATCAGCGCGAGCGCGGGCAGGGCGCTCCGGTAGTCGCTGAAGCCAGCCGGATACAGGTAGACGGTGGCCGCCGGGACGGCCGCGGCGGCCGGAATCGGCATGCCCACGAAATAACGCTTGTCGGTATTGGCCTGGATGTTGAACCGCGCGAGCCGGACGGCGCCCGCCGTGACGAACAGGAAGCCGGCCGCCCACCCGAGGCGGCCGAGCGGCTCGAGGCCCCAGTTGAAGACCAGGACGGCCGGCGCCATGCCGAACGAGATGACGTCGGCCAGCGAGTCGAACTCGAGGCCGAACGCGCTGGTCGTGCCCGTCAGGCGGGCAATCCGGCCATCCAGCATGTCGAGCAGGACGGAGAAGCCGACAAAGGGCGCGGCCGTCTCGAACTCCCCCCGCATGGCGTAGACCACGCAGGCGTAGCCGCAGAACATGTTGCCGAGCGTCAGCAGGCTCGGCAGCACGTAGACGCCCCGGCGCAGCCGCCGCCGCTGGTTCTCGGTGCGTCGCCGCAATGGCTGCAGAATCCTCGGCCGCTCCTGGGGATGAATGTCAAGACGCATGGACCCTCACGCGAGTTCGGCCACCGGCGTTTCCCCGGCCCGGACACGGTCACCCACGCGGACCAGCAGCCTGGCCTGCGGTGGCACGAACAGATCGATGCGCGATCCGAACTTCATGATACCGAATCGGTCGCCCGCCCGGACGGCCTCATCGGACCGCACCCGGCACACGACGCGCCGGACGAGCACCCCGGTAACCTGTCGGCACACGACGGTCCCGGCTTTACTCTCGATCCAGACCTCGTTTCGCTCGTTTTCCGTCGCGGCCTCCGGTCGGTAGGCCGCCCGGTAGCCTCCCTTGTGGTAGTCCACCTTCGACACACGACCCGTGACCGGTATCCGGTTCACGTGGACGTCCAAGGGGGACAGGAAGATGCTCAGCTGCGACCACGTTCCGGGCGGTGCGGCGCTGGGCTGCGGGGCACCCGCCACGACGACACGCCCGTCAGCCGGCGCGATCACCTGCCCCACCCCTGGAGGCGCCGACCGTTCGGGGTCCCGGAAGAAGAAGACCAGGGCCGCGGCCAGCCCCAGGAACGGCAGGGCCCACAGATAGGACTCGAGCAGCGCCAGGCCGAGGGCCGGCACCATCGCCGCGGCAACAAACGGATAACCTGCTCGGTCAATCTTCATCGGGACCTGCGATGGGGCCGGGAAGCAGAGGGGTCAAGACCCCCAGAAACGTCGAGAGCCGGCGATCCGCCGCCGGCCCTCACCCTCACCGTCAGTCCTTTCCGGGCACTCCGCGTCTTAGCCCTGCTGGAGGCTTGGGGCGGCGCCTGCAACCCTGGCCGAGCCGGGGGCCTCGCGGTAGCGGCGCACGATGGCCTCCATCCTGTCCTTCAACTGGAGCTTCCGCTTCTTCAACGTGATCTCTTCGACCTGTTCGGAACCTGAAAGGTAATGTTTGCTGGAAAGTTCGTGCAGGCGGTCCTCGAGTTCGTGGTGCTTGCTGGCGAGCTGGCGAAACTCCTCGTCTGTCTCGAGCAACAGGGGCTTCAGATCCTGTGAGTCTGCCATTCTCCGCCTCCTTCGGTGGGAATCCGAGTGACGCACGCCGCTGCACCCGGGGGTCCCATCATTGCCTCGGCTGTCCCGTCAAGTCGTTGCCAGTGGGTCAGATCCCCGGCAACGTACCCGCACGCTACCACATCGTTCCAGGCGATTCAAGCTGCACCTCGGCAGCCCGCTCCCCCGTTACGATTCGAGGCGATTACACCAGAGGATAAGGGCATCCTCAACGGGGTTTGCATAGTAGTTCCGACGAGTGCCTGCGACAGTAAACCCTAAGTGTTCGTATAACTTAAGGGCACTTTCGTTCGACCGCCTCACCTCGAGCGTGGCGCGCCGAGCCCCCATGCCGGCCGCCAGCCGCAGGACGACCGACAGCACTGTCCGGCCGACACCCCGGCGTCGGCACTCCGGGCGCACGGCGAGGTTGTTGATGTGAGCCTCGTCCAGGATGAGCCAGATCGTGCAGAAGGCCGCGACCCGCCATTCGGGCGTCCGCAGCACGTAGCCGTACGACACGCCGACGTTCTGCAACTCCCACTCGAACATCTGGCGGGACCAAGGACTCGTGAACGACATCCGCTCGATCTCCAGGATGTCGTCGAGATCCCCTTCCTCAATCGGCGCGATCGACCAGCCCGGTGGCAGCGTCTGCGCACCCGGAGGTTCGTCGGCCCGGTACCGCGACGTGTCGCTCATGCGCCCTGTCCCCGGCGTTCGCGGGCTAGTTCGGCGTCGGGCCGGCGTACGTAAAGGGGGCGGATGGCATGGGGCGAGGTGGTTGCGCCCGCCGCTGCCGCCTGTGCTGCCAGGTCCGCGATGGCCGGCCCCAGGGGCGGAACCCGCTCGACCACCCGCGTGGTGAACGGCGCAGCCTCGAGGACATGATCGCGATACGCCAGTGCCCCGTCGCCGATGAAGGTCACCCGGGCCTCCGCGACGTGGCCGGCCCACCGGCTGAGGACCGTGTCCGGGCGGCCCACCATGGGCCCGTCGAGGATCTGCGGCGTGCGGCCGAGGACTCGCACCAGCGACGCGTAGACCTCGCCCCGCTGGGCGTCCATCCAGGCAGCGATCAATCCAGCTGGTTCGTCGGGGGTCGGCGCCGCGGCGACCGCCAGGGCGTCGAGCGCCGAGACGCCGACCACCGGCCGCCGGAGCGCGAAGGCGACACCCTGGATGGTGGCGATGCCGATGCGCAGCCCCGTGAAGGACCCCGGGCCCGCCGCCACGGCGAACAGATCCACATCGGCCAGGCGTAGCCCCTGCCGCCCCAGGCGGTCGAGCAAGTCGCCAGGCAGACGTGCGGCGTGGGTGCGCCCCGCGTCGCCGACGAACACGTCCAGCGGCACTCCGTCCCTGACGAGCGCCACGCTCCCGGCTCGCGTGGTAGTGTCAAGAGCGAGAATCAGCATCCCAGGGGCTCCACCGGCGTCCGCTTCCGACCTCGGCCCTCTCGAACACGCCGGAATGGCGGAACGGACCTGCACGGGTCATTGTAGACTGTCTGGAATCGAATCCATGGCACCTCCTCCGGAGCACGCTTCGTCGGCGGGGGCCCTTAGCCAGGCCACACCCGCCATGCGCCAGTACCTCGAGGCCAAGCGCCAGTACCGTGATGCCATCGTCCTCTTCCGGATGGGCGACTTCTACGAGACGTTCTACGAGGATGCCCTGGTCGCCTCCCGGGTGCTCGAGCTCACGCTGACCTCGCGGAGCAAGGACGCCGCCGGCGGGACGATCCCCATGTGCGGCGTCCCGTACCACGCGGTCGACGGCTACCTGGCCCGCTTGGTCAGGAAGGGCTTCCGCGTCGCCATCTGCGAGCAAGTCGAAGACCCCCGCAAGGCCAAGGGCCTCGTCAGGCGGGAGGTCGTGCGCGTCGTCTCCCCCGGCACCTTCACCGACGCGGCCTACCTCGACGCGCGGGAGCCGGCCTTCCTGATGGCTCTCGCGCCGACGGCACGGTCTTCCGAGGCACGGGACCTCCAGGCCCCGCCCGAGGACGTCGGCGTCGCGCTCATCGACCTGTCGACCGGGGAGTTTCAGACGGCCGAGTACCACGGCGAGGCGGGTCGCCAGGCCTTGGTCGACGAGATGGCCGTGCTTCGCCCCCGTGAGCTGGTCGTCCCGAGCGACTTCAAGCTGACTGATGGCCTCGGCGGCGTCGCGGCCTTGGGGATCCCGACAACGGCCGTCGACCCTTGGACCTTCGAGGCCGAGTCGGCCCGGAGCTGTCTGGTCGAGCAGTTCCGGACACAGAGCCTCGAGGGCTTTGGCCTCGAGGCGCACCCGCTGGCCGTGCGGGCCGGCGGAGCGCTGGTCCGCTACCTGCGCGACACCCAGAAGGCCGACCTCGCGCACGTCCGGGCCGCGAGCTTCCGGCTCTCGGCCGAAGCCCTCGTGGTGGACGCCATCACCCTACGGCATCTGGAGGTCGTCGAGGCGGCCAGCGGCGGGCGAACCGGCTCGCTGCTGGACACGGTCGACCGGACGGTGACGTCGATGGGCAGCCGGCTGCTCCGCGAGTGGCTGCTCCGGCCGCTCGTGTCGCTGGAGCGTATCCGCGATCGCCTGGACGCGGTCGAGGACTTCGCGTTCAGGACCACCGAGCGGGGCCGGTTCCGCGACCTGCTCAAGGGCGTGCAGGATCTGGAGCGTCTGGTCGCGCGGACGGTACTCGGGTCGGCCGGGCCGCGCAATCTCGTGGCCCTCAAGCAATCGCTCGGCGCGGTCCCACGGCTGAAACTGATTCTCAGCGACATGCAGGCGCCGCTCGCCGTCAGCCTGGCCGCCCAGCTGGACGACGTCCCCGAGGTTCGGTCGGGAATCGAGGCCGTGCTCACCGACGACCCACCCGCGCTTGTCCGGGAGGGCGGCTTCGTGCGGGACGGAGCCGACGCAGCGCTCGACGAGCTGCGCGGTATCAGCCGGTCGGGCAAACAAGTCATCGCCTCGATGGAGGAGGAAGAACGGGCCCGGACCGGCATTCCATCCCTGAAGATCCGGTACAACCGCGTCTTCGGGTACTACATCGAGGTCTCGAGGACGAACCTGCACGCGGTGCCGGCCGAGTACCAGCGCAAGCAGACCATCGCCGGCGGCGAACGGTTCGTGACGCCCGCCCTCAAGGAGTACGAGGAGAAGGTCCTCGGCGCCGACGAGCGGATTCTCGATCGGGAGCTCGAGATGTTCGAGCACCTGCGTCGCGAGGTCGCGTCGCAGGCAGGGCGCATCCAGGATTCCGCTCGCGCCCTCGCCACCCTCGACGCGCTCGCCGGCCTAGCCGAGACCGCCACCCTCTCCAACTTCGTCAAGCCGCATGTCCACGAGGGTGACGAGCTCCACGTCGTCGATGGCCGCCATCCCGTGGTCGAGCGACACTCGGCCCAGCCGTTCGTCCCGAACGACACACTGCTGAACGCGACCACCAGCCAGCTCCTCATCCTGACCGGCCCCAACATGGGCGGCAAGTCGACCTACCTGAGACAGACGGCGCTGATCTGCCTGCTGGCCCAAGCCGGATCATTCGTCCCGGCCCGCCAGGCGAAGCTCGCCATCGTCGACCGCATCTTCACGCGGGTCGGCGCCTCGGACAACATCACGCGCGGCCAGTCGACGTTCATGGTCGAGATGCAGGAGACCGCGAACATCCTCCACTCGGTGACGTCACGCAGTCTGGTCGTGCTCGACGAAATTGGGCGCGGCACGGCCACCTTCGACGGTCTGAGCATCGCGTGGGCCGTGGCCGAACACCTGGCCACCAACGCCCGGGTGCGGCCTAAGACGATCTTCGCGACCCACTACCACGAGCTGACCGACTTGGCCGACGGGATCCCCGGCGTCGTCAACTACCACGTCGATGCGCGCGAGTGGCACGACGAGATCATCTTTCTTCGCAAGGTCGTGGCTGGGCGTTCGGACCGAAGCTATGGCATCCAGGTGGCCCGCCTGGCGGGTCTGCCCACACCGGTCGTCGACCGCGCCCGGGAGATCCTCGTGGCACTCGAGCACGACGAGCTCACGCGCGGGGGGCGCCCATCGGTCAGCCCGACACCGACGGCTCCCCAACAACAGCTTGGGCTGTTCCAGACCTTGCCTCCGGCCGGCGACCGCGTGCTGGAGCGTCTGGCGACGATCGACCCGGACCGCACGACACCGCTCGAGGCCCTGGCGCTGCTGGCCGAACTGAAGCGGGAGGCGCGGGAGTCCTGACGCCGGCGTCCGCGGTGATCGGCCGTCGCGACGGGACGTTCCGTCGATCGCGCGTGTCGGATTCGGCCGGCGTGGTGGAGGGAACCCTGGTCCGAAATCGTTGACCGCTCAGCTGTTCGGCCAGCTACAATTGGAGCATCGATTCAGCGACCACGCGAGGATCCGCATGCGTTTGCCTGTTGAGTACGAACACCCGGTTCCGTTGAACTTCGGCGGGTTCGAGCACCCGCGCAGCTTCGAGGACTCGCGGGCGGTGGTGCTACCGATCCCGTTCGAGCGCACCACGAGCTACGTGCCGGGCACGCGCAACGGTCCGCGCGAGATTCTGCTGGCCTCCGGGCAGGTCGAGCTGTGGGACGAGGAGACGGGCAGCGAGGCCTACGGCCGCGGGATCTTCACCCTACCGGAACTCGTGTTGCCCTACAACGACATTCGCGTCGCGCTCGACGAGATCAAGCGCGTGGTCGGCGAGTTGACGCCGCACGAGAAGTTCCTGGTCGTGCTCGGCGGCGAGCACTCAGTGAGCGTGCCCGTCGTCGAAGCGATGGTGGAGCGGACGCCAGGCCTGTCCGTCCTGCAAATCGACGCACACGCCGACCTCAGGGACGCCTACCAGGGCAGCCGCTATAGCCACGCCTGTGCGATGCGTCGCATCGTCGAGCACGCGCCCTGCACGCAGGTCGCCATCCGGAGCCTGTGCAAAGAGGAGTCCCAGGCCATGCCAGGCCTCCGGACGCGTGTGTTCTGGGACCACAACATGCGGCAGGATCCGAACTGGATCGACGCCGTCGTCAACAGCTTGACCGACCAGGTCTACCTCACCGTCGACGTCGACGGTCTGGACCCGGCGATTATGCCCGCCACGGGCACCCCGGAACCCGGGGGACTGTCGTGGCACGAGACGCTGGCGCTGCTGAAGGCCGTGATGAGCCGGAGGCACGTCGTCGGGTGTGACGTCGTCGAGTTGTGCCCGATTCCGGGGCTGGCTGCTCCGAACTTCCTCTGTGCGAAGTTGGTCTACAAGATCCTAAGCTACCGCTTCGCACCGACGCCATGAGGGTCGTGGGAGAGGAGCCCTCAGCCGCACCCCTCCCCCACCTTCTCCTACCCCTTGAGGGTGTCCAGTTCCTTCTTCGCCTCGGCCGAGTAGGGTGAGAGCGGGAACTCGTCGACGATGCGCTTGAAGGCCTGCTTTGCGTCGGCCGACTTGCCCGCGGCCGCGCACGCGCGCCCGAGTTGCATGAGGATGCCGTCGACCGGGAGCTGGCTGTCCTTGCGCACCGCCATCTCCTTGAACAGGGCGATGGCCTGGTCGTAGTGCCCGGCCGCGGCGTGGACCTGCGCCATCCCAAGCCTGGCCATCTGGCCGTAGATCGAGTTGCCGGCGCGGTCCACCACGTCCTGGTAGCGCTGCAGCGCCTCGGGGCCGCGCCCGAGCGCCATCAGCAGCGTGGCGGCGTTGTACCGCGCCGTGATCCCAGCCGAAGACGACGGGTAGGCGTTCGCCACGCCCATGAACTTCGCGAGCGCCGCCTCGTCGCGCGCCCGCTCGGTCGGGTAGCTGCCGGGCGGAACGGGGGCCGGAGTCGACACGCCAGGCTGAGCTGCCGGCACGACCTGGGTCTGCGCCGTCTCCAGCGCATCGGCCAGCATCACTCTCGATTCGCTGTCGATGTTGGAGCGCCACACGAGGACGGCGATGGCGCCGACGATGATGACGGCGACGGCCACGAGCCCCGCCACCAGCGGCCGCCGGTGCGTTTCGAACACTTCCTTCGCACGAGCGACGGTCGAAACGAGCTCGTTTTCTTTCAGGTGATGGCGTTCTGTTCTCTTCATGAAGTCGAACCAGCCTGTAGGCCTGAGGAGGCCTGCACAAGACCCGGCGTGCGCCCCGGACGGCAAGAAAGCCACTCGATTATACCCGACACCTCTGGATCCCGAACGGAGAAGCCACGCGGGTCCCTTGCGGTACAGCCGCCGGACCCAAACGCCAGCGGGCGCACTGGCCGCCGCTCCCCCGCTAGACGACACCAGGGCCATCGTGGCCCGGGTCGCGCGTGGGTCCCCGTGTCGGGAAGGCCGGTTTCCCGCCCGGTGCGGTGGCCGGGATTGGACAATCCGGCGACCAGATACGTCGTGAGGGCACAGAGAGGGCCGGCCGCCCCGCGCGCGACTGGCCTTCGGGGCGACGCCGTGATATTCTCGGCCAGCCGGTCCTTTAACAGAAAACCAAAGGAGAGAGCCTATGACGTTCCGCACCACCCTGGTGAGTAGTGTGCTTGCCGTAGCGTTGCTCCTGAGCGGCGCGGTTTTCGCGCAGAAGGCCACCCACAACATCAGCGAGAAGAAACATCCCAACCTTGCCGCCGCTCAGAACCTGTGCGATCGGGCCCTGACGCGCATCACGGATGCCCAGAAGGCGAACGAGTGGGACATGGATGGGCATGCCGCGAAGGCCAAGGAGCTCCTGGACCAGGCCAACAGGGAACTGAAGCAGGCTGCCGAGGCGGCCAACAAGAACGCGAAGTAGCGTGTTTTGGATGCGGGCCGTCTGCCGAGGCGCGTCCCAGCCTCGGCAGCGGCTTCGCGACCGTTCCGCAAATCCGAGTCGCGATCCTCCATCACCCCCCCCTTGTGAGACCCGAGCGCCCTCCTCCTTTAGGTCGCGCTGCGTCTCTCACGGGAGCGGCGCCCGGGACACGCGTCTCTCGCATCATCGCGCCGACACCAAGGCCTTTCGCAAGGTCGATCAGACGCGTCATTCCACGCTCGTCCCGGATCGCGCTCGGGTGGGGCGGGCGGTGTTCTGAGGGCGGATGGCAAGGACCCCCATGGCGGGCCAGGGGCGCGCAGGTTGAGGTCGCGCGTCCTTTCCGAATGAGGCGAAAACAAGGATCGGGCAGGCCCCTTCCCCCGCCCGCGAACGTCACATCGGGTTCAACTCTGGCGTCCCGACCGGGCGCAAACGCACAACATCGCCCGTCACCCGACCCGCGCCTTGTTCGGGCCGCGCGGTCGGTGCCCCAGGGTGTTTCCTCCAAGCCGGCTGCCGAGCCAGAACCACCGCTCGTCGCGAACGGACCGTCCCCCGGCTTACGATACGTCGGCGCGCGCTTTGCGCGTCCCCGGGCCCGACGCCTGCGGCCGTTCGCTCTCAGGCGCATACCAGCGGTGGGACTGGAACGGCGGCTCGCCCTCGTAGGGCATGCTCAGCGCATCGTCAGGATAGAGCCCCACGAAGGCCGCGAGAACGGCCGAAATGAGCGCCATCACGGCGGCAAACAATCCGCTCGCGAGCTCGTTGCGAACCGCAACGACTAGGTGCGCATCGCAGAACTCCGCGACCGGCGTCAGGTGGCTGTCCGTGATGCCGAAGGTCGGCACGCGGCGCTGGTGCGCCCGCTGGACGGCCAGCACGGCCTCCTTGAGGCAGCGGCCGAAGCTGAACCCAATCAGCAGGTCGTCTGGTCTGAGGAGCCGCACACGGTACAGGAGGTTGCCCTCGCTGCCAAGCGGTGCGTCCGCGTCGATGCCCAAAATCCGGAGCTTGAACGCAAAGTAGCCAGCCAGTGCGTATGCCGCATCCAGACCGATCACGACGACACGGCGGGCCGCCCGGATCCGTCGTGCGAGGTCGAGGACGCGTTCGGTGTCGATGTCCTCCATCAGGCGATGGGTGTTCTCGAGGTCTTGCTCGATGGCGCGCGGCACCCGACTCCCCGGTGTCGATCTGTCGCCGGCCCTCGTGTTGAGGGAATAGGGTGTCAGGCGGAGCACGAAGTGGGCGCGCAGAATCCGACGAGAAGTCGGCAAACCGACGGTAGCCGAGCGCTTGGATCGTCCGAACGATGGTGGCCGGGTCCACGTGGTAACGCCGCGCAAGCTCGCGCGACGAGAGGAACACACTTTCTTCCGAACTCTCGAGCATGGCGTGCACGAGCCGGCGGCGCCGCTCGTTGAGCCGCGACCGCGCAGCCGCGCACCGCTGCTCGAGTCGAGTCGGTGTGCGCATGGTGACTCACCCCCACGGCGAGAAGGCATCGGTCCGAGGCCACGTCTGGCAAACGGTCTGGCCCGCCCACCGGACAGGCCAGACCGCGATCACCCAGTCGGCCCTAGTCCTTGAGGATGAAGAACTGCTGCACCTTCCCGTCCGGCGTGCGGTACATCAAGCCCTTGAGCGTCCCCTTCCCGAAAACCAGCGTCGTCCGCGCGACCTCCATGCCCCCGCGTTCGCTCGCGGAATCGAGTTTGACGTCAAGTGGCGCGCCGAACGGCGTGAGTCTGACCGAGGCCGCCTGTACCTTCGCGTCGGTCAGGTAGGCGTTGTACTCCTCACCAAGGCTGGTTCGATCGACCTTCCCCTTCTGGATCTCGAGGAAGAGCAACCGTGCGGCCTCGGTGGCCGACGGGCCGGCAATCGTCGGTAAGGCCTCGGCAGGGGGGGCCTTCTTCGCCGCGGCCGGCTCGGCAGGCTTGGCTGGAGCGGGCGCCGGCACGAGCGCGTTGATCACTTGCGCGTAGACGGTGTTCACGGCCTCGTACGCATCGAAGTTCGAGAGAAGGACGACGGCCGACTTGGTCGCCGGGAACATCGTGTTCTGCGCATAGAAGCCGGCGACCGCGCCGCTGTGCGTGAGCAGGGGCTGGTCGCCCCGCTTCCCGATGCCCAACCCGCAGCCGTAGTGGGACATCGTGCCGTCGGTCAGTTTCCGTGGGCTCGTCATCAGCGCGAAGGACGCGGGCTTGAGGAGCTTCCCTTCAATCAACGCCAGGTCCCACTTCACCAGATCGGTCGGGGTCGAGAAGATCGCGCCGGCCGAACCCACCCAGCCCGGCCCCTCGGGAACGGCGAGTTCCGGCGGACCGAGCGCCCAGGTGACGTAGCCATCGGCGAAGCCAGCCCCCCGCGCGGGCTTCGGCTCAAACACCGTGTGAGCCAGGCCGAGGGGCTTCAGGATGCGGCGGTCGAGGAAGCTCGCATAGCTCTCCCCGCTCGCGCGGGCGACGATCGCACCGAGGATCTCGAAACCGGTGTTGCTGTAGGAGTACCGGCTGCCCGGCGGGAAGTCGAGCGGGCGCGTGCCAAACCGGTTGATCAACTCCTCGACGGCGATCGGCTTCTGCATCGGCCGGTCCACGAAGTCCAGCGGGTAGTAGTCCGGGTAGCCCGACACGTGGTTCATCAGGTCGAGCACCGTGACGTCCGAGGCCCGCGTCAGGTTGGGGAACCACTTCGCCACCTTGTCGGACACGGCGAGCTTCCCGTCCTCGGCCAGCAGCAGGATACAGGCACTGGTGAACTGCTTGGTGATGGACCCGATCGCGAACCGCGTCTCGGGCATGACTGGCGTGTTGGCGTCGATCGACGCCTTGCCCGCCCCGCCGGCGAAGACAATCTGCCCGTTGCGCATGACGGCCAGCGACAAGCCGACCAGATGCTGGCTGGCCACCTGCTGCGACAGGAACGTGCTGAGCGCCTGTGGCTCCAGGCTGACGGGCGCCGTTTTGGGCGGCGCCTGCATCGTGAACGCCACGGTGGTAGCCAGTAGCAGTCCCACCGCGACGTGCCAAGGTCGAACCTTCCTCATGATGGCTCCTTCCGGGAGCGACAACTCAAGTGTGAGCAGCCGGACGGCCCGCCGCGCCGATGGCGCGGTGGACCGTCCGCCAAGCGAATTCGCGTAACGCCAGAGCTTCAGCCAATCGTGACGCTAGAAGTCGAACCTGATGCCCAGCTGCTCCCGCCGCATGTCGCTCGCGGAGGTGGGCAGCCCGAAGGTCGACGACTGCAAGAGGTTGTCGATGGAGTTCAGGTTCAGCGTATTGAACGCGTTGAACATCTCCCAGAAGATGCTCGCCTTCATGCCCTTCCCCAGCTTGACGGACTTGGCGATCCGCAGATCGACGTCCTTGTAGGCATACGCCCGCATGGTGTTCTTGCCTTCCGGCAGGGCGGGATAGTAGGCGTTGGTCGGGTTAAGGTCGGTGACCACCGTCCAGGGCAACGGGCTCCGATAGATCGCGATGCCGCTGAGCTGGATGTCCCAGGGGAAGGTGTACGACCCGTTGAAGACGACGTTGTGCCGCTGATCGGTGTCAGCCGGGCCGAGGTCGTAGCTCAAGTCGAACGGGTTCGTGGGGCTGCTGCCGAAGATGTCTCCGCCGCCGGGGCTGAGGTCCGAGTCCGCCTTCGACAGGGTGTACGAGATGCCGAGCGCCGCGTTCTTGTTCCGGTAGTGTCCCTGCAGCTGGAGCGCGGTGTAGTGGACGAACCCGGCCCGCTTGAGGACACCGACAGGTCCCGAACCTCGGGTCCGTGTTGATGACAGAGCCGTCGGCCTCGATCTGGTGATTCCCATCGAAGTAGAGGAGCCCCTGGCCCCGCGAGTGGATGAAGTCAGCCGAGAGGGTCAGGTTGCTCGGGAACTGGTGCTGCACACCGAAGGAGAACTGCGCGGTGTACGGCACCTGCAGGTTCGGGTCCGTCGTATCGGGCGAAGTGACCGACTTCGGCGCCAGCGCCAGGTTCGGGAAATACGGATAGGTCGCGGCCAACCAGGCCTCGCACTGGGCAATGCCGAGGGCGGGGTTTGCCGCGTTCCAGAACGGGTTCTGGTTCGGGCGATTCGCGTTGATGGACGTCAGGTTCCCGACCAGGGTGTTGATGATGTAGATCGCGTTGAAGTTCCCGTGGTTCTCATCGTAGAAGATCCCGGCAGCGCCGCGGACCGTCGTGTTCTTGTCCTTGGTCGGCGTCCACACGAAGCCCACGCGCGGCGCGATTTCGTCCGGGTCGACGTTGGTCTTCTGGAGGAGAGGAGAGCCGCCGAAGTTCTGGACGATCCACGCGTTCTTCTGGTCGATGTACTGGTTGCCGGCGGTCACGCTGTAGTCAAGGTCGTAGCGCACGCCGAGCGTCAGCGTCAGATCGTCACGGACCTGCCAGGTGTCCTGCGCGAAGGCCGCGAACTCCCAGGTCGGGATCTTGAATTGTCCGGGCCCGACGTTGCCGACGAACCGGTAGGGGTACGTGCTGGGATCGTTGACGTTGAACGCCAGGTCCTGTGCGAATCGCCACTCGCCGTTGTGGAAGTTCGTGATGTTGTCGTTGAGGACGTTCCGCCTCGCCTGCCCGCCGAACTTGATCTGGTGGTGGCCCTTGATGAAGGAGAAGTGGTCCAACAGCGAGAGGTTCTGCTCGCCCTCCGTCCCGTCGAAGACCGGGCACCCAGTCATCATCGTCGGCCACTCGTTCCAGGCGAACGTTCCCGGAGGCCCCAGGGCGAGGTCGCCCATGCCACCCGTCCCCGACGCGTGGCAGACGATGGGCGGCATGTTCGACATGTAGTAGGCGCGGAACTCGTTGAAACTCGTGTTGCTGACGGTGCTCGTCAGGTTCGCGACGACGTTCCACACCGGCCCACCGAAGGTGTCGCGGCCAGCCAGCGGCGTGAAGGCGTCGCCACCCTCGTTCGCCTCGTTGACCAGCTTCTTGATCGTGCGGTCGTAGCGGATCGACAGCCGGTTCTTCGCGCTGAGGTTCCCGTCGACCTTGACGATGAAGGGGTGGTCCGTCGTCGAGACCGGGACGGTCGTCGGGACCCCCTGCGCACGCCAGTAGTCGGAGATCGCCAACGGCGAGATCGAGTTCCGCAGCAGGTCTTCGTAGCCGCCGAAGAAGAAGACGCGGTCCTTCATGACCGGCCCGCCGAGGTAGCCGCCCAGGCGCCGCTGCGTGTATTCGGGCACATCGTCGGGGCTCAGGAACTGCGGCTGGCTGACGTCGTTGTTGTTGAACGTTCCGGCAAAGGGCATCGAGTCCCAGCCCTTCCGCTGGAAGAACCCGTACCCACGACCGTGGAAAGCGTTGCTGCCGCTGCGGGTGATGACGTTCAGGATGCCCCCGGAGGCCGTGCCGAACTCGGCCGAGTAGGAGTTCGTCATGACCTGGAATTCCTGAATCCAGTCCTGGGAGAAGGTCGAGGCTCCCGTGCCGTAGTACTGCCACACGTTCGAGGCCCCGTCGATGAAGATGTTGTTCTGATAGCCTTGCTGGCCGTTCATCGCCAAGTCGGTGCTGTCGTGACCGGTCGCGCTCCCCGTGACGCCGGGTGCCAGGAGCGCGAGGCTCGTGAAGTCACGGTTGACCGTCGGCAGATTGTCGACCTGGTCCTTCTGAATGGTGGAGCCTAAAACCGTCTTGGTCGTCTCGATCATGGGCGCTTCGCCCTGGACCGTGACGCTTTCAGTCAGCGTGCCCACCTTCATGGCGAAGTCGGGCAGCGTCGTGACCTCGCCGACCGTGAGCGACAGGGCGCGTTTCACGGTCGAGAAGCCGGTGAGTTCGAGCGAGACTTCGTACTTGCCTGCCGGCAAGTTCGGCAGGAAGAACTCGCCGACCGAGGTCGACACGGTCGACCGCGTGAGGTTAGTCGTCGTCTCCCGGGCCGTGATGGTCACGCCCGGCAGAACCGCCCCCTGCTGGTCCACCACCTTGCCACGGATGGTGGCGGTGATGACCTGGGCCTGGGTGATGGAGGCTGCAGTCAGAAGAAGCAAGAGCACCACTGCCAGAACGACCCTCGTGCGACTCATCGAAACCTCCTTGTCCCGCGTCAAGCTCGGTGACCCTGACGACGGCGTGTCCACCGTCGATGGACGGTCGACTCTGCGAAATGAGGGCGGGGTGCGCTGCGGCGCACCCCGCCCGCGCGATTACGCGAACGGCTTGAGCTTCTTCAGGAACGCCGGGTCGATATCGAGACCGAGGCCGGGCGTGTCCGGCAACGTCACCATGCCGGCCTTGACCTGCATGCCGCCGACCACGGGGTCCACGTCATGCTCCAAGAACGCGTCGAGATCCGCGTAGCGGATGATCTCCTGCGACATGACGACGTGGGCCGCCGCCGTCAGGGCGATCCGCGTCTCGTTCATGCAGCCCAACATGCAGGGGATGTTGGCTGCAGCCGCAATGTGCGCGACGCGCACGGCCTCCAACAGGCCGCCGGTCTTCATCACCTTGATATTGATCATGTCGAACGCCTCCTCACGCACGCCCTGAATCGCGTCGTGAGGCGAGTGCACCGACTCGTCGGCCATCACCGGCACCGGGACGTTGTTCTTCACCTGCTTCATCCCCGCCCAGTCCCAGAACGGCCCGGGCTGCTCGCAGAACTGGACTCGGTACGGCTCCAGCCCGCGGAGCGCCCGAATGGCCTCGGTCACCGGCCATCCCTGGTTGGCGTCCGTCCGGATCGCGATATCCGGCCCGATGGCTTCCCGCACGGCCTTGATCCGTGCGATGTCCCGCTCCGGCGTCTCGCCGAGCTTCACCTTGATGTTCTTGAATCC
This sequence comes from uncultured Acidobacteriota bacterium, assembly GCA_963701315.1. GTDB lineage: Bacteria > Acidobacteriota > Vicinamibacteria > Vicinamibacterales > Fen-181 > FEN-299. The sequence continues at coordinate 1,795,763 of OY969603.1, forward strand.
GCGCTTGGCGATGTCCAGCGCCTTGGCCTTCATCGCGTCGGGCGTGTCGATGTAGACCGTCTGGTCCGTCTCGAACGACTCGCGTGCCGCGCCGAGCAGGTGGTACACCGGCTGGCCCGCGATCTTCCCGCAGATGTCCCATAGGGCCATTTCGAAGGCGGCGACGATGCCCGTGGAACTTGGCGAGAACGCGATCATCGCCGAGAGAATCTGCGGCAGCGTGAAGGGATCGCGGTTCATCACTAGCGCCGCCAGGGGCTTGGAGAGGGCCAGATCGCTCGCCTGGGTCTCCCCCATCACGGCCGAGAACGGCGAGGACTCGCCCCACCCACTGACGCCGTCCGCCGTCCGCAGTCGAACCCAGACGTTATCCGCGCTGAACGGCGTGGCGAGCGCGATCTTCATGACGCTCTTGAGCGTCATGTTCATCGGAAAGACCTCAACGCTGGCGATCGCGTTCTTCGGCTTCTTCCCGACGTCGGCCTGCCCGGCCGCTTCCACTAGCCGCCCGGTCAGCGCCAGCCCGGCGGCTCCCGCCGCGGCGACGCCACCCATACCCTTCAAAAACTCTTTCCGAGACAAGGTCATGACTCCTCCTCAGACCAGCGATTTGAGTTCCCCGAGCAGCCGGTCGATCTGTTCGTTGGTATGCGTCGAGAACGCGACCATCCGCAGCACGCCCGCCGCGCCGGCACCCACGTAGTGCGAGAGCTGGATGATGATGCCGCGCTTGGTCAGCTCCTCGTGCACGCGCTCCATGTCCTCGGCCTTCTTGAGCGCGATCGACACGACCGGGACGTTGGTGTTGTTGACCGCGAACCCCATCGCCCGGATGCCGTTCTTGAGGCGCTTGGCGTTGTCCCACAGCTTCGTCCGCCATTCCGGGTGCGCCAGCAGCAGATCCATGCCCTTCACGGCCGCCGCGGCCGCCGCCGACGGAACCATGGTTGCGCCCGACATGATGTGCCCGCCCCGCACGGCCCCGGCCACCGCCGTCGTCGTCGGCACGATGCCCCCGTACCCGCCGAACGCCTTGCTCATCGTCCCACCGTAGAACAGGCGGTCGCCCTTGACGCCGAAGTGCTCATAGGTGCCGCGGCCGTTCGCGCCAATGACCCCCATCGCATGGCAGTCGTCGAGCCAGAGCAGCCCGCCGTACGGCTCGAGCACCTTGATGTAGTCGGGCACCGGCGCGATCTCGCCGGGCACCGGGAAGATGCCATCGCTGATCACGATCGGTTTCTGCCCGGCCTTGAGCGTCGCCTTCAGCTTCTTCGCCAGGTCGTCCGGATCGCAATGCGCGAAGGTGACGACCGGCAGGCCGAATGACTGGGAGAAGTCGGCCAGGGAATAATGGGCGATGGCGTCCTGGAACAGGACGTCGAAGCCCTGCTGGTCGCGCAGGACCTGTAGCGCCGCGACGTTGGTGAGGAAGCCCGACGCCATATAGGCGGCGTCCGGCGTGGCAAAGAACTTCGCCGCCGTGCTCTCGACCAGCTCGTAGAGCGGCGTGTTGCCGTACCCCCCGCTCGCCCGGCTGGTGGACGAGTGCATGCCGTAGCGGTCCAGGGCCTCGTGCGCGGCCTTGATGACCTCGAGATTGCTCTGGAGCGTGTAGTAGCTCGTCCCGCCAAAATACAGGCACCGCTTCCCGTTGATGACCGTTTCCGTCCCCGGCGGCCCCTCCATCAAGTACCGCTTAACGGCCGCGATCGGCTGCGCGAAGAGTTCGCGCACGCCGATGCTTAGGCCCCCGAGGCCCGCCAAGACCAACCGGATGAAACCGCGACGGGAGTTCATACTGTCCCTCCAGGCCGCAATCGCCACCCCGCCCCGAAGGCGACGCGGGCCACAGATGTAATGGTGAACAACCAGAGGATGGCTGACCGACACGTCAGCCGCGTGGTGTTGAAGGCGGGGACCCGCAGGGACCTGTTCCCCATGGTCGCTGTGCCAAAGACGAGGTACTTGAGGCAGCCCGCGAAGTCACTGCAACGAATGGTCCGGTACCATGCACCAGGTGTTGCACGGTGTCAAACATTGATTGCCTCGACACCTGTTGGCCCGGCCTCGGCAGCTCCCTGGCTCGTGCATTACGTGTTGCGCGCCCGGAATCCGGCCGGCCCTGACCGTCCGCCTGAGGCGCCACCGCTTCGGGTCCGCAACGAGAATGCCCCTGGACGCTCCCTCGCCAGTTCAGCCGTCCACCCACGTCTTCGGCCCATCGGCGACGCCCGGCCGGTCCATGTCGGCCGGGCGGTGGCGGAACGCCTCGCGCCCCCCCCAACGCGCGGCGGCCGGAACGCTGAGAAGATTCGCGTACTAAGAGGTTGCCGCAGGATGTCGCCTGTGTGTGCGGCTCAGCTACCGAATCAGCCGACCCCCGCCGGGGGCTGGCTGATTGGATGCGGCGCGGCGGCATTCCGTGAATGTGGGCCGACTGATCAGGCAGCCGGTCAGCGGCCAGCGGGAGGGAGCGTGTTCCCTGGCGCCTGTTTTACGAAGTCGAAGGTACAAGGCCGGCCGACGATGCCGAGGCCTTCGTCGCGCACGCCGTGTCCTTCGCCCTCTTTGAACTGGGCCTTGATCTTGTAGCTGTACTCCTCGCCCTTCGTGGTGAAGATCCCGGGGGCGTACTTGCGGGACGCCACGATGCCGTTCGCCGACAGCTTCGCGCTCCCGTCCTCGGCAATCGTACCCTCAATCAGCAGGTAGCCCGGCTCGCCTGCCGTGCCGCGCTCTCCCCGGAGCTTCCCGCTCTGGATGGTGCTCGCGAACTGCCAGGTATAGCCCTCCGTCTTTCCCTTTGGCGGGCAGGTGAGCTTGGTCTGCCACGCCCCGTCGAAATGGTCGGCGGCCACCAGCGTTCCGGGCAGACTCATCAGCGCGCAGGTCACAACGAGTCGAATCGCGTTCCGCATGTCGTCCTCCGTGGGCATGCCCCAATGCCCGTAACCAAGCCAGGGCGGGCCCGCACCGGCTGGCCCAGCCCCTCAGTCCGGCGGCGGGTGTCAGGCCGCCCGCCACCGTCTGATTCGACGTGGTGTTCGCGATCGGGACCGCCAGCTGTCGTGGCATGCGCAGCCCAATCGTCGTCCCCCGAGTCCCGCATTCGCTGCGGTTTAGGTGCTGACTTGCAGGTTGAAGTCCACCTGCGCCGTTGACCACCCTGAGGCGCTGCTCGTCACCGTCAGCCGGTAGAAGTAGCCGTTGTACAGGGAGGTGATGCCCAAGACCCCAGCCCGTGCAGCCGGAATCCCGACCGTCCTGAACTGACCCGTAAACCTGCCCAGACCATCCGCGTTGCCGCTGACGGAATTCCCTCCGCCACTCGCTTGCAGGTTCGGCGAACTTGTGACGGTCAGGGGAAGCCCCGGCGTCGCTGGCGTCGTCTGGACGGTGAACGTGAAGACCGGACCGTTGGGCGAGCTGCCCTCGGTTGGCTGGGTAAAGCTCAGGGTCTGCACCGACCCCTGGGCATGGAGAGGCACCTCAACGTGCTCCACGACGGGCCGGGTCCACCGCTTCGGCAGAGCGGTGGCGGCGGCGACGGCACCACTGGCAATCGTCGCTGCACGAAGCAGGTGCCGACGAGAGACGGTCTTGCTGTCCTTGAGCGCCACGAGAATCCTCCTTGCCTCTCCCGCCACGCCGGAACCACCGCGCGGGCGAGGTCGGGCGCGCAGTATACCTCATCCGTGAAATAGCCGGACGACCGACCTGCATGCGCCGGCGCCAGCCGCCGGCCCACAGGCACGCCCGGTAGACAAGCCGCCGCCCTTGGCACGTCCGAGGATCGCACGGTGTGCCCGTCGCGCCCGACGCGTCACTCCGTGTCCAGAAGTGGCATCAGTGCGGAGCGGTCGCGTCGCGGTCATTGCTGGCGCGGGTGTCCTCCTCTCTCTCGTTGACATGATCGCGTTCCGGCGGGTCGAGGCCGACGCGCTGTCTGGCTGGACGGCCGGAGTCAGACACGTGCACGTCAACGATCGGTCACTCCTGGGCCAGCCTGGCACAGCAGGGACTGAGCTAGCGGAACGCCGACCATCCCCAAGGTCGCGCGTCGGCGACCTTCCGAACCCGCGCGTGCCGGTCGGCCGCACGGCCGATGTCATGGGCAGGCGCGGAACCGGCGCACGGGTATGACGTGGCAGCCGCTGACCTTGTGCGAGCGGCATCCCCACGCCTCCGTGGCGTCAGCGCCTGTGTGCCACGGGGAGCGTTAGAACATCTCTACCGGCGAACACGCTGCTGCCACTTGCGGAGAATATTGTCGATTTGCGCATCCGTGCTGCGCATCGCGCCGAACGTCTTCATCGAGTCGCGAATCGTGCCCGTGACAATCATCCGTCCAATTGCCGTGCTATCGGTCCACGTGAGTTGGACCGTACCAGAGAGTCGGCCTGCGGTTGGAGAACTCACGTTCCAGATACAGGAGAAGGAGGTTGTTCCCGAATTGTAGCTGCCGCTGAGGGCGACATTTCCTCCTCCGTCAATTGTCGCTGACGATTGACTGAATTCTACCGTGCCGAGAAAGAACGTGCCTGTCACCGTGCTGACCGTCTGGGTCAGAACCATGTTGTAGGGCAACACTCTGGACGTCGGAAAGTCGTCGCATACGCTGGCGGTCGCGAAGTCGCCGGTCTGTAAGCAGCTCGTGACAGTGTAGCTCCCGGACCAGTTGCCAGCGTAGTTAGGGATGACCGTGATATTCCTCGTGCCCTGTTGCCCCCCGGAAACCACGTAGATGTTCGCGGCGCCAGCGGACACCGCCGTGACCATGCCGCTGTCGGTCACCGTTGCCACGCTCGGCACATCGCTCTTGAAGCCGGACGTGATCGCTTGAGTTGAACCATTGCTGAGCGTGGCAACAGCGGTCGCCTGGACCGAACTACCGACCACCATTGGGCTCGGCAACGTAACGGCTATCGACTGCGTTGTGACCACGGGAGTTGAAGGAGCGGCCGGAGTGGAGTTGCCACTGCCGCCGCAAGCAGCAACGCTGAGGAGGAGCACCAGAACCACGCTCTTCACCAAGATTGCCAGTCGCATGACACCTCCGAGGCTGTTGAACCCGGGGCACGGTACGACGGTGTGCTAGGCGCGGGACGGCGAACGGGGTTGACCTTCACCTGCAAGGCTGTGCCAGCCTTCCAAGTAAACGAGTTAGGCCAGATCCCGACCGACGCGCGGCAAAGTTCCACGCGGGGCAGCAATTTGTCCGCATGCTCGTTGAATTTCAACTTGCGGGACCGATTGACTCCAGAATTTCCCGGTTGGAGCGATGTGTTGACACGGCGCTTCAAGGAAATCGACCGGCGTCTACGTTCACCCAAGGTCAGTCAGGCCTGACATGCCCGTTCCCGCTCTCTCTTGCACCAGCAGTAGCGAGCGGCGGAACACGTCGAGCAGCTGGTAGTAAGGGTGCGCGCTCGGCAACGGCGGTCGGATCACGCGCGGTCGAACACCTAGCCGCACCCATCGCAGCGCCAGACCTTGCGCGTGCTGATCATGACCAACCCGACCGCCACGCCGACCAATCCCAGAACTGCGACGCACAGACCGACGCGCCCAGCGATCCTCAACGCGCCGACGCTTCATCGCTAGGATCGACGCCTAGTAATGACAGCCTTGGTGGAAGAGCGAGTGCGGGTGGGTCTCGACCGTGTTGGCTTTGAGCATGCGGTCCATCCCGAGGCTCTCGCCGGCTGCGCCGAGCAGGGTGAGCAAGGTCATCGCCATCGCACAGATCAAGAGCAGGCGGTCGCGGCGTCGCGGGTCGCGCACATGCGTCGCCGACAACCCCAAGCGATCGCGTGGGTCCTTGGTGTCGGTGAAGGTCTCCTCGATGGTGAAGCAGCGGGCGTAGAGCGTCACGGCCGGTGCGCCCCTGCGGGTACCACCGCCAGGCACCAGGGTTCATCCATGCCGCGCACCTGGACGCAGACCACCGCGTCGACCGCGTCGCGGTCGGCGGTGACCGTCGCGTCCTTCAGCAGCCGGGGCTTCCCGTTGGGCGGCGCCCACGCGTGGGCTGACCGGACCTCGCCGGCGCGGCTCTCCACCAACGCCACGCCGCGAAACCGGATGATGAAGGCAAAGCCCAGGTTGGTCAGGACCGCATACAGGTTCTGCTCGCCAACCCCCCGGTGCGCCAGAATCGTGACCCGCACCCCAGGGGGCAGCGCGTCGTGCAGGCGGAGCACCACGGTATCGTCATATTCGTGCCGATGCCCCTTCAACCGCGTCTTCTCGACGCTCATCCACACCAGCGGGGTGGCGCGTGCGGGGGCCGTGACCAACGACAGGGCGACCACGAAGTCAAGGTCCTCCGCCCGTGGCGCACCTTCCTTGCCCTCTGCACCCCGCTCGGCGCACCGGGCACACACGGGTATAGAATGCGGGCCAGGCCGGAAGGTGGCCGCTTGAGGAGGTCTTCTTGACGCTACGACGCACTCTCGTCGCATTTGTCGCGCTGCTCGCCGTTGGTCATCTCGCCTTCGCGCAAGGGGCAACGGCGCCAACTCCCGAGCCTGCCCGTCTGGCTGGTTACTCGCCGAAGTCCTCCAAGGCCGAGCGCGACTGGGAGAAGAGACTCCAGGCCGGCATCGTGCCCGAGAACCTGCGCCAGTACATGCAGCGCCTGACCGCGCGCCCCCACCACGTCGGCTCTCCCTACCAGCAGGAGAATGCCAACTGGATCCTCTCTAGGTTCAAGGAGTGGGGATTCGACGCCCGTATCGAGACCTTCCAAGTGCTGTTCCCGACACCCAAGGAGCGCATCGTCGAGATGATCGAACCGACCAGGTTCCGAGCCACGCTGCAGGAGCCGACGGTTCCCGGCGACGCGACGTCGAATCAGGTTGCCGAGCAGCTGCCGACCTACAACGCCTATTCCATCGACGGGGACGTGACGGCCCCATTGGTGTACGTGAACTACGGCAGCCGTGAGGACTACGAGCAGCTCGACCGCCTGGGGATTTCCGTCAAGGGCGCCATCGTCATCTCCCGCTACGGCGGAGATTGGCGCGGGATCAAGCCCAAGGTGGCCGCTGAGCAAGGGGCGATCGGGTGCATCATCTACTCCGATCCCAAGGAAGACGGGTTCTTCAACGGCGACGACTATCCCAAGGGCGGGTGGCGGCCACGGGACGGCGTTCAGCGTGGCAGCGTCATGGACACGGACTATCCGGGCGACCCCCTGACCCCCGGCGTGGGCGCGACCTCCGACGCCAAGCGGCTCGACGTCAAGGACGCGAAGACCATCACCAGGATCCCCGTCCTGCCAATCTCCTACGGCGATGCGCTCCCCCTGTTGTCCGCCTTGCAGGGGCCGGTTGCGCCGGAAGGCTGGAGAGGCGCCCTGCCGATCACCTATCACCTGGGCCCCGGGCCGGCGAAGGTCCATCTGAAGGTGTCTTCCAACTGGGACCTGAAGCCGGTCAACGACGTGATCGCCGTCATGCGCGGGTCGGGTGCGCCCGAGCAGTGGGTGATCCGGGGAAATCACTACGACGCTTGGGTCAACGGCGCCGAGGACCCCGTCTCGGGCATGGTCACGGTGCTGGAGGAAGCTCGCGTGCTCGGCGAGCTGCATGCACAAGGGTGGAACCCGAAGCGGACGATCATCTTCTGCGCGTGGGATGGGGAGGAGCCGGGGCTGCTGGGCTCGACCGAATGGGTCGAAACCCATCGTGACGAACTCCAGAAGCACGCTGTCGCGTACATCAACTCTGACAGCAATGACAGAGGCTTCTTCGAAGCTGGCGGCACGCAGGACCTGCAGCGCCTCATCAACGATGTCGCCCGTGACATTCAGGACCCGGAGACGCACCTCTCCGTTCAGCAGCGCACGCGCCTCGCGCTCATTGCCAGGGCGCCCACTGCCGAGGAACGAGCCGAGGTCAGAAGAAGTGACGACGTGCAAATTCACATGCTCGGAGACGGTTCGGACTACACCGCCTTCCAGGACTTTGCGGGCGTTTCCTCTCTCGACATCGGTTACGGCGGCGAGGCCGGTGGCGACGTCTATCATTCCATCTACGACGATGTCGCCTGGTACACCAGGTTCGTGGACACGGATTTCTCCTACGGCCGCGCGCTGGCGCGGACCGGGGGAAGCGCGGTCATGCGACTCGCGGATGCCGATGTGATCCCGTACGAGTACAACGCCCAGGCCCAGGCCATCGAGCGGTACGTGAAGGACCTGGAGAAGCTGCTCAAGGACAAGCAGGACGAAGTCACCGAGCGCAATCTGGAGCTGACCGAAGGGGTGTTCACGGCCATCGCCGACCCCCGTCAGACGTTCGTCCCTCCCCCGGCGAAACCCATTCCCCCCTTTCTGACCTTCGCACCCCTGAAGAACGGAGTCGAGGCGATCAAGAAGAGCGCGGAACGTTACCAGTCGGCCTTCACCAAATGGCAGACGGGCGGCCTCGAGTTGCCGGCCCAGACCACCACAGCGCTGAACGCGGAGCTGATTCAAATTCAGCGGGTGTTCCTCACCGAGAAGGGTCTGCCGGAGCGTCCGTGGTTCAAGAACCAGGTCTACGCCCCCGGCGCCTACACGGGCTACGGGGCCAGGCCGATTGCGGCCGTTCGTGAGTACATGGACGAGGAGAAGTGGAAGGAAGCGGAGGCCCAGGTGCCCGCAGTCGGCCAGGTGCTGGAACGAGTCGCGGCCGCCATTGGGAAGGCCGCAGATGATCTCCAGAAGGCCGTGGACCAGGGACGGTAGATCCGGACCTGCTCACGACACCGGCCCCTTCGGAAGGGCAGTGTCGACTGGCCCGACGCGTGGCTCGCGGCACCAGAACCGCTTGTGACCGACGGAGACCAGGCCAACCAGACGGGTGCGGAGCCGATGCGTGAGGTCGGCCGGGAGTTCGTCGCGGGTGAGCGGGAGGACATGGTCCCGGACGACGATGCGTTGCGCGAGAGCCTCATGGGCGCCAGCGGAGCCCTATCCTCCTCGACGGCGAGGCGCGGCGGTTTCGGAGAGTGCGGTCACCTCCATTCTGACCGACACAGAGTACGCCGCATGAATAGATCAGTCGGATACGGCGTAGACCCGAGGATCTGGACGCGCCGGGCGGCCAGGTCGATCACCAAGACGGTCTAGAGCCACATCACCGTCACTGGCACGTTGCCGTGAACGCCACGCCTCGCCCTCACCGGCCCGTGCCGAAGCCGAACGCGTCCGCGAAGGTCTGGCATGGCACCGTCGTCGTCGAACCCTGTCCCGCAGGGTACTGGATCGTGGCGTTTCCGGTCGCCACGAGCGACCGCACGGCGAACGCGGCCACATCGACCACCATCGCGTTACTGCACCCGAAGGTCACGCTGCCAGACTGACCGTCGACGGTGAAGCTGTGTGTACCGGTGATCGTGAAGTTCACTGGATTCTGAACCACACCCGCGACGCCGTTCATCGTGCCTTTGATTTCGAGCGGTCCGCCGTCGAGCACGACGGGGCCGACCACGCAGCTCGCGTATGTCAGGAGCGTGTCTGGCGTGAGGCTGCCGTTCGTCCCGGAAGCGTCCAGGACAACAACAAGGGGCCCTGTGGACCGTGCCGTGCCGCCTCCGGAGCACGACTGGGTCACATCCAGCGTGTAGGTACCTGACACTCCCTGCACCTTGGTTACGACCTGGGCGATCGTGCCGTACGTGAGCGGCACGCCGGTCGAAGCAATTGCGCTGGCGAGTTGGGAAATCTCGGTCGTCGTGATCGGCTTGCCAGCCAGCGCCGTCGCGCCGGACGTGCTGACCGCGTGGCCGTTTGCGTCCTTGCCGCTGTACTGCCACGTCACCGTATGGCCGCCCGTCGTCGAGAAGCACAGCTCGTGGCTGCTCGCGACCTGGCCCCTTGCAGGCACAACGATGTTCACGGCCGTGGGCGAGGAGGCGACCGAGTCGATCGTGAAGACAACGCTCGTAAGGGAGACCTGGACGCCACCCGACTCGCTGATCGTGTCCGTCCACACGAAGTCGCTGGCGCTGCCGGCCGCGCAGGTGCTGGCGGCCCCCGGCGCACTCCAAGCGACACTCGCTGGCGCAGATACCGTGAGGACCGCCGTCAGTGCAGGTGTCGGTGCCGAGGGCGACGAACTGCCACACCCGGCGACCATGAAGCCAAGACACACGCCTGCGAGGAACGTCGAACAACGTCGAATCATCGATGTCTCCCCTCCGAACGGATCGCGCACTTCGATTTGGTCACCGCCAAAACGCAAGATTTTACACCAGCAAGGCGCTATCGGGTCAACACTCGATCACGCCGCGGAAATGTGTTCGACCTCGCTCATTCTCGGGTCGACGACCGTTGGCTCACGCTCGGGCAGCTTCGCGACGCGGCGCAGGCCAGACTCGAACATCTTCTGCACCGAGTTGCGCCACGGTCGCGAGAGTAGGGCGGGCGGCCGATCTTGCAGTCCGGCCTGAAGAACGACTCCGGCGGAGCGCCGCTGGGACCCTGTCGTGCCTCCACATCCGGAGATGCAACATGAGGACCAGGCAGTCGTCTCGCGGAATGCACGGGTTGCTGCGCGGCGACAATTAAATCTGCCGCCTGACGACCATTAGATCTGCCGCTTGGGGCAGGCGGCTGACCGGCCCGGGACGATGGGCCCGATATGGGGTTCATGGTCACCGATGCGCAGGTTCGGCTCCTGAGGGACAAGCGGATGAAAGGACAGACCCAAGAGGCGGCCGCGGCGGCAGCGGGCATCAGCCTGCGGACGGCGCGGGAGTGGGAGACCGGACCGCTGCCGTCGGCGACCCAGCGCGTCCGCGACTGGCGGACACGCGCCGATCCGTTTGCGGAGGTGTGGGCGACCGAGATCGAGCCGTTGCTGCACAGTGACGAGAAGGGCGTGCTCGAGGCGAAGACGGTGCTGGCGTGGCTCCGCGACAAGCATCCCGATCGGTTCGAGGACGGGCAAGTGCGGACGTTGCAGCGACGGTTCCGAGACTGGCGTGCGTTGCACGGCCCGGACACCGAGGTGTACTTCGAGCAAGTCGCGGTGCCGGGCCGCGAGGCCGCGATCGACTTCACCCACGCCGACGAGTTGGGCGTCACGATCGCCGGCGTCCCGTTTCCACACCTGTTGTTCGAATTCGTGCTGTCGTACAGCGGGTGGACGTGGACGTCGATCGCCTTCGGCGAGACCTTCGAGGCGCTGGTGGCCGGGCTGCAAGGGGCGCTCTGGTCGTTGGGGGCGGTGCCGGAGGTCGTGCGGAGCGACAATCTGTCGGCCGCGACGCACGAGCTCAAGCGGAGTGCGGGACGCGATCTGACGGTGCGGTTTCGGGCGGTCCTCGATCACTACGGACTGAAATCGAGTCGGATCACGCCGGGACGGGCGCATGAAAACGGCATCGTGGAGCACGCGAATGGGCGCGTGAAAGCCCTACTCGCGCAAGCCCTGCTGATGCGCGGCCACGCGGATTTCGACGACCAGGCGGCGTATGAGCGGTTCGTCGGCGAGGTGGTCGAGCGATGGCGCAATCGGCCGGCTGCCCTGCGGCTGACGGCCGAGCGGTCGTCGCTCCGTCGCCTGCCGCCGGCGCCCATTCCCAGCTATACGACCTATGAGTCGAAGGTCCGCCGGTGGAGCACCATCCGGGTTGCGCATCGGACGTACTCGGTGCCGGCGCGATTGATTGGGCACACGATCGACGCGCGACTCTACGCGGATCACGTGGAGGTCCGCTATCGCGGCCAGGTTGTGCAGACGATGCCGCGGCTGCGGAAAGAGGACGAGCACCGGATCGACTACCGCCATGTCATTGGCTGGTTGGTGCGCAAACCCGGTGCGTTCGCCCGGTATCGCTACCGCGAAGACCTCTTTCCGTCGGTCACGTTTCGGCGGACGTACGATCGCTTGGTCGAGAGCCACGGTGATCGGGCCGATGTCGAGTACCTGCGCATCCTGAAGCTGGCCGCCCGGAGCGGCGAAGCGTCGGTCGAACCGGTGCTCATCGACGTCCTCAATCACGCCGCCCGCTTCGACTACGCGAGCGTCGAAGCCCTCGTCGTGCCGCCCGTCGTGCAGGTGCCGGTAGTGCACATCGCGCGACCGAATCTGCGCGGCTACGACGCGCTGCTCGAAGGAGCGGTCGCATGAGCCGCCCCCGCACGCCCGACACCGTCGGCGATCAGATCACGGCGTTGCTCACCGGGTTCACCCTGACCACCGCGGCACGCGAGCTCGTCTCGCGATTCGTGCAAGCCGACCAGCAGGCCGTCTTGCCGCTGGTGCTGGACGTGCTCGAGCTCGAAGCCGAGGAGCGACGCGAGCGGCGCATCACGCGCCTCCGTCGGGCCTCGAGGCTGCCGCCCGGCAAGACGTTCGACACGTTGAAGGAGAGTCGGTTTCCGGCGAGTCTGGTGCGCCGACTCCACGAGTTGGCCGAAGGCGATTTCGTCGACGAGGCGACCAACGTGCTCGCGTTCGGTCTCCCCGGCGTCGGCAAGAGTCATGCGATGTGTGCCGTCGCGCACGCCCTCGTGGACCGTGGGCATTCGGTGCTCTTCGTGCCGACGTACAGCCTGGTCCAGGATCTGCTGGTCGCAAAACGCAATCTCGAGTTGCCACGGGCGCTCCGGAAGCTCGATAACTTCGCCGTGATCCTCCTCGACGATCTCGGCTACATCCAGCAGAGCGCCGAGGAGGCCGAGGTGCTGTTCACGCTCCTCGCCGAGCGGTACGAGCGCCGCTCCGTGATCCTCACCAGCAATCTCGTGTTCGGCGAGTGGAACCGGATCTTCCGGGACGAGATGGCGACGGCCGCTGCCATCGACCGACTCATTCACCACTCCGCCATCTTGGAGTTCAACGTCCCCAGCTTCCGCGCCGAAGAGGCCGAGACCCGCGGGAAGCGCAAGGCCGCCCGCAGTGCCGAGGCCACGCCGTGACGCCGAGGCTGTGGACGGTGCCGGACCCGTGGACGCGCAGACGCGCCCACCGGTCCTTGGAAAACCGCTCCGCGGTTTCCCACACCGCCCACAGCCCATCATCATGTCGACGGAGAACGAAGAACGACCGGAGAGAGAGGCTACCCAGGCGAGCGACCCGTCAACGTCAATTACCGAGTGCGGTCAGGTCGCACCGCACTCCTTCACGCCCCAGCACCGGCAGAAATAGTTGTCGTTGACCGGCAAAAGTAGTTGACGCCGCCCAGTTGCTGATGGAATCACTAGAAGTAGTTTCAAAACCTCCGCAGCGCGATGAGCGCCGCGGCGAAATAGAGTAGCGTCCAATACACCGACGTGAGACGTTCGTGACGGACCAGCAAACGCCGAAAGCTGCCGAGCCACGCAAAGCGCTCAACGATCCAGCGGTGACGATACCGCCGGAGCTGTCGAACGGGCGCACCGCGCTGATGATGGCCGTCGCGGACGGGGACCGGATGCGGGTGCAGTTCCTGGTGGAGGGCGGGGCGGGCGTGAACCTGCGACCGACGGGGCGACCACTGAGGAAAGCGGCCAGCCGCTGAGGACCGCCGCGGGGACCGCTGCGCGACCGGTCGTCTTGCGTCGTCTCTCTTGGGTCGAATTCCGACTGCTGCGTTTGCGGGCTACCGCCTGGTCCCTGTCGCCCGTCGTCTTGCGTCTTGCGTGCCCGGGCCCTGATTCCCAACTGACTCCTCGCCAACCCGCCCGGCTCCGGCGTGCCGGTCTGCCTCACACCCCCAAGACCTCCGCGGGCCGAACCGGTGATGGCGCGAAGCGCCGCGTCGCATTGGCCCGTCCTGCACCGCGCGCGCGGCCACCCGTCGCAGTGCCTCAATCGATGCAACCGGCGGGTTACTCGTGTTTCTTCGCTTTCAGCGTCCGTTCGATGGGAGTAGCGCAGGTCTCGCCATTGAACGTCCGATAGGTCCCAGAGAGGGAGTCTCCTTGGCGGGTTGCGACAATCGTAATCTGGCAGCCGATCTTCGAACGCGGGATCTTCACCTTCAGTTCGGGGCCCTTCGCCGACCATGTTCCGTACCCCAGAAGCAGGTCCTGCATCAAGCCGCGCCTGGCATCCAGTCTTGCTTTGCCGTCTTTCTTCAGGAAGAGCGTGAGCTCCATTGCTTCAAGGTTCGCCTGTTGTTCCGGATACACCTTTCCGCCTTCTTTTCTTAGAGCACTCGGTCCCCTCCAGACAGTCTCCGCAAAAGCAGCACTGTCGTCAGCTGTCCCATTCGAAGAAGCGGCCTTCTGCTTTCCCGCGGCTGCCTCGGACAGCGCCAGGGGTGATACGCACGTCAGCAGTACAAGCAATGCGGTGGATGGACGCATAACCAAGCCAGTTCCTCACGAGTAGATCGAAGTGGCGCTTCGGGGGTCGCAGCGATGCCAGGGAAAGGTTGTCGGAAGTGCCGCCAGAGTGCCGTGGCGGCATGGGAGCGTCAAGATACGTCCAAGTCGCATGTCTCCCGTCACGCCCACAAAGTGCCCCACATCTGCGCGTTTGGTAGATGCAGGTCCGTCCCGTCCGCAAGAGCATGGATGACGCAGTCGTCGCTCCTACGGGCCCGACGAGCCGCGGATTGGACCACCAGTAGATTAAGCCAAGCAAACGCCAGCCTGGACTTGCTGCTATCGTCTTTAGTTTAAGTGCTATAGGTGGTGCGCCCGGCGCGACTTGAACGCGCGACCACCGGTTTAGGAAACCGTTCGCGCGAAGAACCACGCGCAGTCAAGGGAAACCTCAAGAAACATCTTGCGGCCGTAATTACATGGATTTAGACTGATCTCTAGCGTCTTCGTGATTTTCCGGGGATGCAACAGATTCACGCGGCAAGCATCCCCTGAGCATCCCCGAAACCCGGTTACACACGCCACGCCGACAGGGGGGCCCGTGAAAGCGAAGATCTCAAGAGAGCTCATCAAATCGCTTGGCTGTCGAGACCTGGCGGTCTTCGACACGCAGCAGCCGGGGCTGATGCTGCGGCTACGGGAGAGCGGCGTGCACAGCTACCGCGTGGGACTCGGACGCGGCCGGTTCGTGACCCTCGGGTCGGCAGACCAGTTGACCCCGACGACGGCACGCGGGCTTGCCAGTGCCAAGCGTGACGAGCAACGCAAGTTCGAACTCGGACTCGGGCCCGATCCGATGTTGGCAATCCGCCGAAAGAAGGCGGCCACGTTCAAGACCTTTCTCGATGAGCAGTACGAGCCGTGGGCCGTTGCCAACCTGAAGCACGCGGGCGCGCTTCTCGCTCGCATCCACGCACAGTTCGATGACAAGTTCGGAGAGAAGCCGATCACGGAGATCACGCCCTGGGCAGTTGAGTCATGGCGTTCCGGCCGGCTCAAGACGGTGACGAAGGCGACCGCCAACCGTGATCTGGCGGCGCTGAAGGCCTGTCTCTCGAAGGCAGTCCAGTGGAACGTGATCCCCGACCACCCGCTTCGACGCGTGAAGCTGAGTAAGGAGGATCGCTCCGCGACCGTGCGGTTCCTCTCCGCCGACGAGGAGAAACGGCTGCGGGCGGCACTGACCGCGCGAGACGACACGCGACGGGCGGCGCGGGCCGGCGCGAACGACTGGCGCCGCCAACGCGGCTACCCTGAGCTGCCCGACCTCGGCGTGTACGGCGACCACTTGACGCCAATCGTCTTATTGGCCCTCAATACCGGCCTGCGCCGTGGTGAAATGCTCGGCCTCGAATGGGCCGATGTGGACCTCAGCCATGCGATCCTGACCGTGCGCGGCGAGGGCGCAAAGTCTGGGAGGACGCGCTACCTCCCGTTGAACGCGGAGGCGGTCGCCGTACTCAAGGCGTGGCAGGCCCATGCAACAGGCGATCTCGTGTTCCCTGGCGAGAACGGCGAGAGGATGTTCTCGTTGAAGACCTCATGGTTGAAGGTCGCTCGCGACGCTGGCCTGAAGAACTTCCGGTTTCATGACCTGCGCCACTCGTTCGCGTCGAAACTCGTCCAGGCCGGCGTAGACCTCAACACCGTCCGCGAGCTACTCGGGCACTCGGATTTCGCGCTGACCCTGCGGTACGCGCACCTGGCCGCAGAGAACAAGGCGGCTGCGGTCGCAAAACTAGGGTCCGCGCGATGACCACGCGTAAGACGCTGGACCGTGGGATGAACGACCTAGCAAAGCGGCGGAAGACCATACTCGACCGGACTGAAGTCGACGCAGTGTTCCACGACGACCAGCGAAAGCAACTAAGAGCGCTCCTTGGTCCCGCCTTCCCTGCAATGCTTCCTTCCCTACTCGTGGATGTCGTCGAAGGCCGCGAACACCGCCAGCGTTCCAAATCTCTCAGCAGTGAGCCCTTCAAGCGGACCGTGGCTGCCTTTCGACGCCTGCTTCTCGCTCTTCGTTCTTGCGTGGAAGCGCTCGATGACGTGAGTGAGCAGCTGGATCTGGCCACATTCTGCGATGCATTTGCCGACGAGGAGTGGATGCGGGTCGCAGTGGACGCCCTCCACCGAACGGAAGATCTCGACCCGCTCGGCGAGGAGGCCTCGAGCGCCTGGGAGGTCTACAGCCGAGGGCCGCACCAGTGGGCTGACGAACTGCGAATGGAGTTTCAAGACGCCGAGCAGGTCATAGGACGAAGCCTGAGCAGACTTCGTGCGTCACATTGGACCAAGTCTAGGCCCGGCCGAAAAGGTGCGATGGAGCGGCGCGTCCTCGCTGTACAAGTCGCGTGGCGCTTGGCAGAGGCGGGCGTGCCACTCCGCAAGAGCGCGGACGGCATTTTTGCGAAGACTCTCGCCGTCGTTTACGAGGCGGCTGGATTCGACGTGCCAACGGACATGTTCCGCGACGTTGCGTTTGTCTTTGCCATGTACGAACTCTCTGGACCGAAGGCGCACAATCCTCGCCGAAAAAAGGCGCCGATAGTGTAGCAACTGAGACGCGCGGTCGCGCTAATAGTGTCTGCATGACACATGCGACACCGACAGCCACCCCAAACACCTGGCCTGAACTCACCAACATCCTGACGGAGCGCGACGCGGCGCGGTATCTCGCCCGGTCGCGCAGTTTCCTCCGCATCGCGCGTATGCACGGTCGCGGGCCGGACTACATCCGGCTCGGCTCGCGCGCCATCGGCTACCGGCTGCGCGACTTGGACGCCTGGCTCGAGGCCCGCGTGGTACGCACCAGGGACGCAGCGTAGGCCGTTCAGCAAAACGCCCCGCTCGGTTGCAGCTTGCGAGGCGCTAAGGCGAATGCGATGAACGACGCAAGTATAGCGCCGAGTATGTTTAGGCGGGCCCGGAAATGAGCGCCGGCTGGGCGGCGACAGCCCTCAGCCGCGTAGCCGACGCGCTGCGCAGCCGACACTGTGTTGTGCTTTGTCGTGGACCGCTCCGCCTGCGGGCGCAGTGCCCGAGTCACCAGGACAAGCGACCTTCTCTCTCCATCGACGTGCGCGACGGGCGCGTGCTCCTCAAGTGCTTCGCGGGGTGCCCAATCAAGACCATCATCGCGGACCTTTCCCTGACGTGGGCGGACCTTCACGAACACGCTCCGCTGCGTGCTGTCACCGGACCTCAGACCGTGATCGACCGGTACGAATACGCCACGGTGAACGGCACCGTCTACGCTCGCAAGGTCCGGCTCGGCCCGGTCAAGGCGTTTCGCTGGGACCGGTGGGACCCCATGGCACGATCGGGTTGGCAGCGAGGGCTGGACGGGCTCAAGCCGGGCCTGTTCGGTCTGGAGCGCCTGGTGGATGTGCGCGACGTGCTGATCGTGGAAGGCGAGAAGGCCGCCCGACTCTTGCACGAACTCGGGTTCGTCGCTGTCGCCCCACCCTGCGGCGCGAACCTATGGGTTCCAGCCTGGACAGCCGCCCTCTGGCAAAGCGGCGTTTCGCGCGTTGTGGTGCTGCCGGACCAAGACGTGAAGGGCGAGCAGCACGCAGCCCGGGTCGCGGCAACGTGTTACGCCTGGCGCCCGCTGCCACCTGCCTCGACGGCCGATGACCCGGTGCCTGAGGTGACGCTGGAGGCCACGGACCTCGAGGCGGCGCCGCTCTGCGTCCGCCTTGTGCCCCTGCCTGGCCTGCACCACGGCGAGGACGTCTACGACTGGCTCACCACGCACGGACACACGGCCGACGACCTGCGGGCGTTGATCAACTCGACCGCGGAGTGGGCGCCGGTGGACCCGATCGCTCGCCGACGGGAACTGACTCGCGCACGGGTACGACGGTACCGGGCCAAACGGCGAGGCGCGTCCTGTTCCAGTGTCAGTGTCGCCCTGGTCCGGTGGGCCGCATGAGGTGTAACGCGAGAGTGTACAGAACGTCTTCAAGAAGTACGGAACACGTAGTGTACAGAACACTCTCAGCGTTACGCGTTACAGGCGGTTCGCTTTCCCGACAGCCTCATGAGGAGGCCGCATGAAGTGGTCTTGTGCCGTGACCTATGAGAACCCTACCCAAGCCGCCCCGGCGACCGTTCGGGTCGAAACAGACGCGCGGAGCGTCACCGCCGCGGTCAGAAAGGCCATCCTGGCCGCCAAGCGGCAGATGCCTGGCCGGCGGTGGCAATCGCTGGTGATCCTGCTCGAGCGGGGCGTGCCTAATGAGGCACCGGGCCAGTAAGCGAATTCAGGCGCGAGATTGGTCCGGCAGGTCGAGACGGATGGCCTCGGTAGACACCGAGGGGCGTCGCAGCCAGGATCAAGGTGCTGGGTGTCAGGATGAAGCCGAAATCGAAGCCGCGATCGTCACGCCCTGCAAAAGCCGCTAAGCCGCCGGCCGGCCCGGTTCCGGCTCCTGGCGCCGCCCGCAACCCCTGGGCGCTGCATATTCAGAGAGCGGCCGGCGACGATCCGCGAGCGATTGAAGCCGACCTGCTGGCCCGCGGGATCGTGTCGAATGGCGTCACGTTATTCTGTTGGACCGAAGGGCCGTTTTCCCAAAGCAAGGACATCACGGCAATCGTGGAGGCCGTGAAGGCGACCGCCGGCCGTGCGAGGGGGGACCTCGCGGACGCAGAGACCCTGTTGATGGCGCAAGCGGCAAGCCTCAACGCCCTGTACACGCGGCTCGTGGAGCGGGCGCGGGTAAGCGACTACATCAACCAATTCGACTGCTATATGAGGCTCGCCCTTAGAGCGCAGGCACAGTGTCGGGCCACCCTCGAGACACTCGCGACCATCAAGAACCCGCCGCCGGTCTTTGCCCGTCAGGCGAACATCACCAGCGGGCCGCAGCAAGTGAACAACGGTCTCGCGCCCGCGGAGATTCCAGCAAGTGCGCCGACCAAACTATTGGGGGCAGCCGATGCACGGCTGGACGCCGGTCCGACGTCGCCGGCAACGACAGATGATCCGGCGCTGGCGCCCGTGGGAATCCTCGACCGGCCCGCGCACTCCTGAAGGCAAGGCCCGGAGCGCCCGCAATGCCTACCGCGGCGGGCAGCGGGCGGCCGACCGCGAGTTGTCGCGGATGTTCGCCACGATGCTGGCCGCGCAACGGGATGCCTTGCGGCGGGTCAGCTGGCCGGACCGCTAGTTGGCAGAACGCGACGAGAACGCGATGGAACGCCATCGTCTGGACAGGGCGGCCGGTCACTAGTTGGTCCAGGCGAACTTCACGAACCGCACCAGCAGGTAGATTGCACCAAGGGTTATTAGGACTGCGTAGACGGCCCATCGGATCAAAGTAAGTCTAATTTCTCGCTGCTGCTTGAGGTTGGCAACACGTTCGGCCTCGCGTCTGGCGGCGCCTTCAGCCATGACCCGCCGCGCCACCTCCTGTTCCTCAGGTGTCCACTCCATTGCGTTTCTTCCTTCCTGCAATCGGCAATGATTCCGGAGCCATCAAGCCGAAGAACGGCGAGTGACCCGGATGGTCCGGCTATTCGTCCAGGTGGTCGTCGGGATCGGGGAATCGCCGTTCGAGAATCACTGCGATGCGGCTTAGCGGCTTGACGATGTTGGACAACATGTTCATGCCCACGATGACGACGGTGACGATGATGATCTCCCGCCAGTCGATCGAACGGAACCATTCGATCATGCCTCCTCCTCATGGCGCATCACGGTGCGGGATGAGCTTACGCCGGCGCCGTAGCCTGGGCGACCCTGGCCAGGGCCGTCCTGGCGCACGCGGCGCTGCCGCCTGGGAGCCGCCTCGCGCCCAAGGTAGACCAGCCGGGGGAGCGTCGTTGGGGCCGTACAGGGCCACTGGTGCGGTCGTCCGGGCGGTCCTGGGGCTTCCCGGGGCGCGGTCCCTGTGATAACGCGATGGAACTGCGACGGATCAGCGATGGCCGACGGGGTGAAGGCCCTGCACGCCGAACGGCGCGCACCCCGTGCCGGCCACCACGAACGCCGGACCACTCCCGCCTGGCGCTCGGCCCTACGGGCCTTCGGTCACTGCCGGTGATCGCCGAGCGCGGCCACCGCCTGCGCCAACGCCGCCAACTGCTCGGTCAGCCGGCGAATCTGCGCGTCCCCAGCCTCGACGCGGCCGCGGAGTGCCTCGTTCTCCGCCTGCAGCGCCTGGGTCTTCGCGTCAAGACGAGCCGCCTGGGCGTCGCCCGCCGCGACCTGGGTTTGCAGCGTCTCGATGGTATGCTGCTGCGTCTCGATCGTGCGCTGCTGCTTCTGGTATTCGTTCAGCAGCATCGGCGGCAGGAACTGGTACATCACCGTCTCGACCTGGCCATCAGCCGAGTGCGCTACCAGCCCCGGATACACCTCCGCCACCTCCTCGGCGATGAGCCCGTACTGCAGGGTGCGGCCCGCCGGGTTCTGGTCGCTCTTGTAGTGGAACGTCACCGGCCGCAGCCTCATGAGGCCGCCGCTGGCCCCGGCCATCTCGGCAATGTCGTCCTTGAAGCGGCGGGACGAGCTGATGGTGCCGAGCTGGCCGTTGCTGTCGACCATCACCGCAACCGCGTTGGTCAGCCCCGTCGTCACCCCGCGGATACCGGCGATGAAGGTCCGGGTCTGCCCATTGCCGATGCGCATGGTGTTGCTTTCCGCCGCGACCCCAGCATTGCCGACGTCGATGTTGTTGCTGCCAGTGGTGAGATAAGTGCCTGCCCCGGATCCAACGGCGATGTTGCCGTTGCCGGTCGTGTTCGCTTGGAGCGCCCCCATGCCGAAGGCGGTGTTGTCGCCCCCGGTTGTGTTGGCCTGGAGTGCCTGCAAGCCGGTGGCGGTATTGTTATTGCCGGTCGTGTTCCAGTAGAGCGCACCATAGCCGCTGGCGGTGTTGAGGGAGCCGGTCGTGTTGACGGCGAGCGCCTGAAGGCCGCTGGCGGTGTTGTCGTAGCCGGTCGTGTTGGCGGCAAGCGCCTGATAGCCGCTGGCGGTGTTGTTGGAGCCGGTCGTGTTGGCAGAGAGCGCCTGATGACCGCTGGCGGTGTTGTAAGAGCCGGTCGTGTTGGCGGCGAGCGCCCGATAACCGCTGGCGCCGTTGTAAGCGCCGGTCGTGTTGGCCTGGAGCGCCTGCACGCCGCTGGCGGTGTTGTTGGAGCCGGTCGTGTTGGCCTGCAGCGCGAAAGCGCCGGTGGCGGTGTTCTCGATGCCGGTCGTGTTGGCGGCGAGCGCCTGATAGCCGCTGGCGGTGTTGTAGGAGCCGGTCGTGTTCCAGTAGAGCGCGCCATAGCCGCTGGCGGTGTTGCTGCCACCGGTCGTGTTGGCTAGAAGTGTGTAGTCGCCGAAGGCCGTGTTGTTGTTGCCAGTGGTATTCGCGGCGAGGCTGCTGATCCCAAAGGCGCTGTTGCCGAGGGAGGCGCTGATGGTCGCGGCCGTCGTCTGCGTCGTCCCGTCCGGGAACTTGACCCCGCCCGTCGTGCTCTCGATGGTGCCGGCCACACTCAGCAGTTGGCCAGGGGTCGTCGTGCCGATGCCGACGTTCCCGGCGGGCGTCACCCGCAGCCGCTCCAGCGGCGCCCCCGCCGTCCCCGTCGGGTTCGTCTTGATCACCAAGGTCGTCCCCTGCGCCGTGTCCGTCCAGTTCTCGGCCGCCAGGAACGCCACCTGGCCCCGCCCCCCGGCCGAGAACACCGACGCCCCGAAGCCCCGCACGGCCAGACCGCCCAGAATGTCGCCCGTCTGCACGGCCGACGGTGCGGTCGGTGTGCCGCGCGCTGCGCGGTAGACCACCGGCAGCGCCGTCAGGGTCGAGCTGTAAACGTCGAAGAACGCCGCCGGCGCCGACCCCGCCACCACATGGAACGGCGCCAGGGGCGAGGTCATGTTCACGCCGAGGTAGGCGTTCGTCGGGGACTGGTACAGCACCGAGTTGCCCAGGTCGGTCGCGTCGGTGAACAGGCCGAGGTAGTTCGCCGTCCCGTTCGTGGTCTGCACCGGCCCGCCGGCGGCCTGGAGCCCGGTGCTGAGCGCCTGCGTGTTCACATAGGTCAGCCCGTCCGCTCCCGTGCCCGTCTTGTCCCCGGCCAGCACGAAGGCCGAGAGCGGCTTGCCGGCCACGGTGGTCGCGTCGGCCGCCTTCAGGGCATAGGGCACGCTCACCAGCAGCACCCGCGGAGCCTCGGGGCCCTGGGCCACGGTCACGCCCAGCCACCGCGCCTCGCCGCTCGTGAACAGTTCCACCGGCAGCCCCGCCGGTTGCGTCGCCCCCAGCACCACCGCGTACCGCCCCTCGGCGTCCAGCGTCACGGTCTGGGTCTCGGTCCACAGGGGCGTCCCGCCCTGCTGGTCCGCGTACACGGCAAACGTCAGCGTGGCCGTGCTTCCCGGCCCCGCACCGGCTGAGGCCGGCACCACCCCGGCGAAGCGCACGAGCGGCGGCGGCGTCTGGGCCGACACACTCGCGGTGACGACCAGCATCCCCACGGCGACGGCGGTCACGAGTACCGGCGGTTCTACGGGTCCGCATGAGCGCCTCCCTGGTGAACCTGGACCACTCTGCGACGACATGGGCCGGAAGAAGACGGACGCGGGTTCCCTAACGCAGCCAGCTGGAGTGTACACGAGGTTCAGCTTGGCGCGACCCCAGGCGTGAAGGACAAGCCCCGATACACGAATTGAAGGGGCGGCCTAATGCTCGGCCAGCCCATGACAGCCCGGCCACCCTCATGGTGGGGGGCGACCCCATGCACGCGGCGACCTCATGGACGAACCGCCGGATGGGGCGGGTCTTGGCTGCCCGGCCTAACGAAGCGCCATTCCGACGGGACTAGACAGCCTAGGGCTCAGTCACGATGCCTCCGACAGCGCCCATGGGCTCGAGGATCCACGCAACTGGGCTACGCAATCCGACTTCGCCGGCCGGCTCGAAGCGACGCTGGACCGTCGCACAGTGCCAAACGACCCCCGACTCTGCTCCCAAGCGGTCCCTTCCCTGTCCGTGCGGGGGTTGTCTTATAGGTCGTTAGCAGACGGCGTGCATCCCTAATGCATCCCTAGATACCAAAGGCCAGGCGACGTTCTGCCGGGCCGTTCATCTATCCGCTTGATTATATTGCTGTTAGGTGGTGCGCCCGGCGCGACTTGAACGCGCGACCCCCGGTTTAGGAAACCGATGCTCTATCCTGCTGAGCTACGGGCGCCTGAGCAGACATTATGGCACGAGCCAACGTTGCCGGACGTCGGGGTCGCGATGAGCGCGCGCCCGACATCCGGCGCAGCCTGGTGAGCCTCGGGCAGGTTGCCGGAGCCGCTGCCTCACGCGACCCGACACCTATTGCCCGAAGACCTCCTTGAGCCTGGCCGCCGTGCGGTTCAAGGCGTCTTTGTAGGACTTCTCGTTGTAGTGGGTGCCTCCCTCGATGAAATCGTGGTCGGTCTTCGGATAGGTGACCAGTTCGAACGGCCGGTGCGCCGCGGTGGCGGCCGAGGCGAGCGCGCGGGCCGTCGAGATGAGGCAGCAGTCCTGGAAGGTGTCCGACTCTCCGGCGAACATCAGCACCGGGACGCGGATACGGTTCGCCAACCCCGGAACATCGTGGAAGGTGCTGGTGGCCGGGTACCAGACGATGTCGACCGCCACCTGGTCGGGCCACATGATCCCGAAGCCCAGACAGATGCCACCGCCCAGCGACAGGCCGATGAGCGCGACTTTGCCCGGTAGGGCGTGCGGCATCTGCTGAGCCTGGTCGATCGCGCCCTTCAGGGACTGAATGTACCTCCCTACCATCTGGTTGCCGTCGAAGAGCACGACGTCGTACCCGAGCTTGGCGAGCGCACGCGCAAAGGCCTCATCATGTTTCGGTCCGAGTGTTCCGGAGACGAGGACGACGACGTGGCCTTTGCCGTCGGGCGGAGGGAACTCCTGCTGGGCGTAGACGTGCGACGCCAGCGTGAGCGCCGCCAGGAACGCAACAACGGTGAGCGGAACGCGGACTGACGACATCGTCATAAGGCCTCTCGTCGGACAATCGAACGCAGTGAGAATCGAGGGACCAACCCGTCACCCGGGCCGGCCCCGGACCGTTCGGGGGCTGCCACACGCTAGTAGCGGAGCAGGGAGAACACCCGTTCTCCCTCGATCTGGCTCCGGCCATTCAACGCAACCAGCTCGATCAAGAACGCCAGGCCGTGCAACTCACCGCCGAGCCGTTTCACGAGCCGCGTGGCCGCCCGGGCTGTGCCTCCCGTAGCCAGCACGTCATCGACGATCAGTACGCGCTGGCCCCGGTCGATGGCATCCTCGTGGATCTCGATGGCGTCGGACCCGTACTCGAGCTGAAACGTCTCCTTGATCGTCCGAGCCGGCAGCTTGCCCGGCTTGCGAATCGGGCAGAATCCGGCACCCAGCCGATCCGCCACGGCCGCCCCGAGGATGAAGCCCCGACTTTCAATGCCCACGACGAGGGAAATCCCCTTGCCCTCGTAGGGGGCGCACAACCCGTCGAGGGCGGCCTTGTAGCCCGCCGGATCGCGGAGCAACGTCGTGATGTCGTAGAAGAGGATGCCCGCCTTCGGAAAGTCCGGAACCGAGCGGATGCGTGACTTGAGTTCGTCCATCAGCGTCGTCCTGTGGGTCAGTAGCGCGCCGTGAATGTCGGATACCGCCCCGTCGGCGGCATCATGTCCGTCGCGACGTCGTCCACCCGCGCGCCAGATGGGCCACGTCGCACGGACCGTTCGAACCGGTCCATCGATTCGGCTTCCCCTTCGGCGACGATCTCAACCCGTCCGTCGTGCAGATTGGCCACCCAGCCGGTGATGCCCTCTCGCGAGGCCGCCTCGATGACAAACCACCGGAACCCCACTCGCTGGACACGGCCGGCCATCATGAACCTGCGCGCGATCAGCATGGCCCATCTCGCGCCGCCGCGGGAAGCCGCGGCCGGCGGATTATACCGAAGCTCACCGGGCGGTGTCAGCCACACAGGCGCCCCGGCACGCTCGTCGCCGCGCGGCCGTCAGCGCCCTACTTCACCGGAGGCAGCTTCGCCGTCACCACCGCCTTGTTGAAGGCTGCCAGCTCGTTCTTCTCGATTGCCGCCAGGTGCTCCAACTGCGCGTCGAGCCGGGCTGACAAGTCCTTGAACACGTCGTAGCTCTGGTCCGTCGGACGACCGTCCGCGCTGTCGACGACCTCCAGGAGGGCCACCAGTTTGTTGTTCAACTTGATCGGGTAGTTCAGGGGATCCTGGCTGCTCTGGTTGCGGTACTGGTAGATCTCGCCCTCAACACCGGTCAGCGCCGCGACGAGATTCTCGGCGGCGGTCGTCAGCTTGGCGTTCTTCCCCTTGCCTGCGCGCTCCTGGATCTTGGCTTCGCGCTCCTGGATTTGGTCCTTGAGGGCGCGGATGCGAATGACGGCCTCATCAGCCTGGCTGACCCGGTCCCGGATCTGCGACCCGAACCGGAACTGTTCCTGGTAGTCGGCCTCGGTCACCTGCGTCAGCCAAGGATGCGGACGAATGGCACACGTCGCCGTCTGCGTCGTGCCGGCCGCATCGCCACCCCCTGCGGGAACCGCGGTGAGCGTCACCTGGTAGCGCCCTGGCGGCGCCTTCGGACCCCGGGTCCCACCGGCCCAGAGGATCATCTTCGGGAACGTGGTCGGTCCCGGGTACCGCATGTCCCACACGAACCGGCTCAACCCGGCCTTGATCGCGACCTTCGGTTCCGGGCCCCGGAAGAACTCCTCCTCCGAGGGAGGGGCCTCTTCGGTCTTCTTCTCCTCGGGCACGCCAGTGAACGACCGGACGGTGTGCCCGCTGGCGTCCTTGATCTCGAGGGTCACCTTCGCCGCGGCCTGTTTCAGGTAGTAATCGATGATAAGGCCTCGACTCACCGACCTGGTGGCGTCCGACGGCGCAAACAGGTGCACCGGCTCCTGCGCGATCTCGGCCGTCGCCTGGCGGAGGACCGTGACTCCGTCCAGGACATAGAACGAGCGGCCGTGCGTGGCCACGACGATGTCGTCAGCGGTGACCGCGATGTCATGCACAGGGGTCACTGGCAGGTTCAGACGCAACGACTGCCAGTGCGCGCCGTCGTCGAACGACACGTAGAACCCCGTCTCCGTGCCCGCGTACAGCAGGCCCGACCGCTTGGGATCCTCGCGAATCGCCCGCGTGAAGTCCGACGCGGGAATCCCGGCCGTGATCTTGGTCCACGTCCGGCCGTAGTCGTCCGTCCGGAACAGATAGGGTGCCCGGTCCTCGCGTTGGTACCGGTTCGCCGCGACGTAGGCGGTGCCGGCCTTGTGCGGCGACGCGTCGATGAGGCTGATGCGGGCGAACTCGGGCAACTCGGGCGGCGTCACGTTCGACCACGTCTTGCCTCCGTCCCGGGTCACCTGCACGAGGCCGTCGTCCGAACCCGTCCAGATCGTCGCCCCGTCCTTGGGCGAAGGGGCGATGGTGAAGATCGTGGCGTAGGTCTCGACACCGGTCTGGTCGAGGGTGATGGGCCCACCCGACGGCCCCATCGTCGACGGGTCGGCACGGGTCAGGTCGGGGCTGATCCGCTCCCAATGCTGGCCCTCGGTGGAGGTGCGCCACAGATGCTGCGACCCCGCGTACAGCACGCGCGGATCGGTCGGCGAGAACACGATCGGGTAGGTCCACTGGAACCGCTCGGCAATCGCGTTCGACGAGTGCCCCATCGGGTTGTCGGGCCACACGTTCACCTCACGCATCTGCCCGGTCCGCCGATCGTAGCGGGTGAGCAGGCCGCCGTAGCTGCCCGCGTAGTAGACATCCGGATTGCGCGGGTCCGCGGCAATGTAGCCGCTCTCTCCCCCCCCGACCGCATAGAACTCGTCCCCGCCCCCGTTGACCGGGACGCACACCGTGCTGTTGTCCTGCTGCGCGCCGCACACATGGTAGGGCACGTGCGCGGTCGTCGTGACGTGATAGAGCTGGGCTGTGGGGTACCCTTGGCTCGTCCACGTCTGTCCCCCGTTGACCGACACGTTGGCCCCGCCATCGTTCGCGTTGATCATGCGGCGCGGGTCGGTCGGGGCAATCCACAAGTCGTGGTTGTCGCCGTGGGGCACCCGGATCGGCTTCCACGTCTTGCCGGCATCGGTGGACCGGTAGACGCCGGTGTTCAGGACGTAGAGCGTGTCGCGCTCGCGCGGATCGGCGTAGATGCGGCTGTAATAGAACGCCCGCTGGCGGAAACGACGCTCGTCGTTGACCTTCGTCCACGTGGCCCCGCCGTCGTCGGACCGGAAGATGCCGCCGGCCTCAGCTTCGACGACGGCGTAGACGCGATTGCTGTCGCCCCCGCTCACCGCAACGCCAATCTTCCCGAGGATGCCGGCCGGCAGGCCGGGATTCCGCGTGATCTCCGTCCAGGTCTTCCCGGCGTCGCTGGTCTTGAACAACCCGCTGCCCAGGCCCCCGCTCGACAAGGAGTGCGGCGTCCGGAACACCTCCCAGAGCGAGGCGAAGAGCACGTTCGGGTTCTTCGGGTCCATGCACAGGTCGACGGCCCCGGCCCGGTCACCGCGGTACAGCACCTTGGTCCACGTCGCCCCGCCGTCCGTGCTCCGGAACACCCCGCGTTCCGCATTCGGGCCGTAGGTATGGCCCAATGCCGCGACGTAGACGATGTCGGGGTTGGTCGGGTGGATCCGGATCCGCCCGATGGCCTGCGTGTCGGTTAGACCCACCCCCTTCCAGGTTTTCCCGCCATCGACCGACTTGTAGACGCCGTCGCCCTGGATCACGTCGCCGCGCAGTTCCACCTCACCCATCCCCGCGTACACGATGTCCGGGTTCGCCTCCGACACCGCCACGGCGCCCACCGAGGACGTCCTCAGGGCGTCGTCGGCTACAGCCTTCCAGGTCGTGCCGCCATCCTGCGTGCGCCACAGCCCGCCACCGGTCGCGCCGAAGTAATACTCCAGCGGCCGCGCTGACGAGCCGGCTGCGGCGATCGACCGCCCGCCTCGATTCGGGCCGATACTCCGCCACTTGAGGCCACTGAAGAACGACGCCTCGAGGCCACTGGACGCCTGGACGGTCGCCTGTGCCGACAGGACAATCCGCAGGTCTCGTGCGCCGACGAGGGCCAGCACGCAGGCGGTGGTGATGACGAGGGGCCGAACCAGTGGGCGCATTCCGCTATCTCCTTCCGATGAGCGTGTTGTCACCAGGGGGGCCGGAACCGAGTCCTCACAAGGCTAATCCGGGAGAATCGCTGCTGCAAGCGGTGAACGGGACCCCGTCTGCTCGGCGTGACGACGCCACGCTGCGCCCGCGAAGTCACCGACGGGCCGGGTCGGCACCTACCGAATTGTCGTCATGCGGAATAGCCACCTGCCGGAATCTCGGTAACCACCGATCGCTGACGGGGGGCCGACCCGCGCCACCACGGGAATTGGGCGTAAATGCGCCAGGATGCGCCGCAGGAGCCCGAGAGCGAGGCTGGCACAAAGGTCGTATGCAAGATGACCGAGGTCCACTATGACTGGGCCATCTGAACCGCGCCCGCTCGTTCTGCTCGTTGACGACAGCCCGGACATGCGCCAGCTCTACGCCACATACCTCGGGTGTGTCGGGTGGGCGACCGACCAGGCGAGTCACGGCTTCGAGGCGTTTGACAAGGCCCTCAAAGGACAACCGTCCGTCATCGTCATGGACCTGCGGATGCCGAAGCTCGACGGGTGGGAGGCCGTGCGGCTGCTGAAAAACCGCGCGCAGACCCGCCACGTGCCGATCGTGGCGCTCACCGGTGACGACAACCTCGAGCACCTCAAGCTGGCGCGGAACGCGGGGTGCGACGTCGTGCTGCAGAAGCCGTGCGCGCCAGACCACCTTCACGTCGTCATCTGCAGGCTGCTTGGGTGCCCTCCCCCGGACCCGGCGGCTACCTCGCTCTGAGCGTCCCGGCGGGCGCGGGGCCGAACCTGCGACACACCAACGCGTCCAATTCGTCGAGCGACCCGTAGGCGACGGCATCGCCGTGCGGACTGTGATACCCGGTCACCAGCCTCGACACCCGGTCCCGCGCGGCCGCCTCGTAGAACACGCACACTCGCTGGCCGGTGAGCGGTGCGCGCCCGGTGAGGTACCCGACCTCGAATCCGACTCCGTAGGTCGAGCCCGAGGCCTCGGCGACCAGCGCATCGCACGACTCCAGCCAGCGGAGGTCGCGGGCGTAGACGTCCCGATCGGTGGCGCTCGCCTCGACCTGTTCCACGTCGTCCCGCAGCAGGTGTGAGGTGAGCACGTCGTGCCCCAGGGCCTGAAGGCGCGTGGCGATTCGCCGCGCGGCTTCCACGCCCGCCCGACTTCCCCGAACCGTGCAGGCCAAGTAGATGCGCATCTACCGCCTCCCGAGCTTCGCGAGGAAGCGCTCCCGATTGACGACCATCCGCTCGTGACGGCCCTCGCCAATCTTGCGCGTCCCGTCGTGGGCCACGACCTCGAACACCAGACGCCGCCCGTCCACCTGCGCCAGGCGGGCCTCGGCGCGCACGGGCTCGCCGAGGGGTGTTGCCGCCAGATGCGCGAGGTCGATTCTCGTGCCGACCGACGTGTCGTCAGGACTGAGATGCCCTTCGAGCGCCGCCACCGCCGCGGCCTCGACGAGGGCCACGAGACTGGGTGTCGCAAAGACCGGCACGGCACCGCTGCCCCACGCGGTCGCCGCGTGCCGTTGGTCAGCCACCCACTCCACGTATCCCACCAGACCCTCTCCGAGCACGCCCATCGCGGCACCTCCGGCCCGATCCTACACGAAGCCGGCCGGGCCGCGACGGCCCGGCCGTTCACCTGGCTACCTGACGTCCGGGCAGAACCGGGTGTTGAAGCCGCTCGCCTTCTGCCGCCGGTCGAGCGGATCCTCGGAGGCCGGCCCGGGGGGGATCACGCCGAGGCGGACCAGCTGCGAGCGGTACTGGTACCGGATGTTGATCGACGCCGTGGGTTGGCTCTCGAGTTCGAGGTGCACGTACTCCACGCGGTGCTCGGTTCGGCTCCCGATGCCGGTCGCGGCGTAGTCGTCCGGGCCGGCCGGCCGGGCCATCTCCGATTTTGCCGTGCCGGCCGCCGACGGTGCGCCCGCCGCCGCGGGCGGCGCGGCCTGGTCGGAACGGCCTCGCGTCTCCTGGTTCTCCACGGGAACGGGTCGGGGCGCCGGCCGCTCGCGGAAGACCACGGCGCTGATGAGGCCCAGGTTCTCGCCTGCGCCGAGACGTTCGGCGTAGGACTGCCCTTCCGTCGTGAAGAAGAAGTGGCGCGCCTGCTCCATCGACACCTGCCAGCCGGAGATCACGACCGTCTCGTGCGGCCCGATGACCCATTTCCTGGCGTCGAACGCCGTCGTCCGGCGGGCGTCGATCGTGTTCAGGCCGTCCACCGCGAGCGCGACGGCCACCCGCACGTCGAATGGGTTGGTCAGGCGAATGGCGTACTCCTTGCCGCGCAGTGCCTCGATGTACCGGGTCCCGAACGCCGCATACTGGCGCACGGCTTGCCCGTCGATCAAGACGTCCACGGTGACGCCCCGGCACGCCTCCGAGGCCCGGGCAACGGCGGGGAGAACGGTGAGACCGGACAGGACCGAGAGCGCGAGAACGACCGGGCGGATGCTGGTCATGACGACCTCCTTCTGTCCTTGGAACGGGAAAGCCGCCGCTTCTTGCGCCGGCAACGGTCCCGCCCGGCCGGCCGCGCCGCCGGCGGGACCGGAGGGGCCGGGGCAACCCCGTTGCCCCACCGCTCGCCCAGACCGCGCCGTCCTCACGCGGCTCCGCCCTTGCACGGTGGCCCGCGCGCGGCGTAACATGACAGATGGGTTCTCCCAGAATACGGTAACCGGTTCGGGCGCCTCGCGCCCGGCCCAGCGCCACACGGGAGCGACGTGCGTCACGCTCTGCCTGCGCTTGTTGTCTGCTTGATCACCGGTCCACTCGCTCTGGCCCAGCCGGCCGGCCCGTCGGCCCTGCCGGGCATCGTCACCGTGCTGGACGGCCCCTCGCGCCTGATCCGGGGCGTGTCGCTGTATGCGCCGGCGGAAGGTTCGCGCGTCCGTCCTGGCGACATCCTGGAAGTCGACGACGGCGCGCTCATCCAGGTGGAGTTCCCAGACGGTGTCGCGGTGTCGATTGCCGGTCCAGGTCGGGCGATGCTCCTCTCCTTCGGCGCCGCGGCGTCGCGGGCTCCGGTTGAAGTCTTCCTGCTGTCCGGCTTCTTCAAGGGTGCCGCGCCCTCCACCGCTCAGCTCAAGGTCACGACCCCCCACCTCGACGCCGCCGCAACGGGCGGCACCATGGTCATCAGGGAATCGGCGGGGGCGGTCGCCCTGTTCGACGAGACCGGCCAGGTGGTCATGGACGGCCCCGGAGGGCCGAGCCGGCTTCGCGGAGGGGACTTCTGTGCGCGCCGTGGGGACCAGCGGCCCCTCATCGCCAACCGCCCGGACCCGTCGTTCGTGGCCGCGGTGCCGCGGCCGTTCCTCGACGCGCTTCCGGCGCGCTGGAGCAAGTTCGCGGACCGCGAGGCCCCGCTGAAGGGGCCGCGGGAGTTCACCTACGAACAGGTCGAGGCGTGGCTCGGCACCTCCCCGGCCATCCGTCGGATCCTTGTCGCCCGCTGGCAGTCCAAGGCCAACGACCCGGCGTTCCGGAAGGCGCTGTTGGCCAACCTGCGAAACCACCCCGAATGGTACGGCGTCCTGTTTCCCGACAAGCAGCAGACCGGGCGCTGACGGAGACCCCCGATGAAGTTGATGGTGAAGTTCAACCTCGTGTTCGTCGGCGTCTTCCTGGTCGGCCTGTTGGTGGCAGCGCGGGTCTCCTACAGCCTGCTCCAAGCCAACGCCCGGGACGAGATCCTGCAGAACGCGCGGATCATGATGGAGGCGATGCTCGCGCAGCGCACCTACACCAACACGCAGATCAAGCCGCTGCTCGACACGCAGATGCGCTACACGTTCCTGCCCCAGTCGGTCCCGGCCTACGCTGCCACCGAGGCCTTCAACGCCCTGCGGGCGAGGTACCCGCAGTACGCCTACAAGGAGGCGACGCTCAACCCCTCGAACCCGAGGGACCGGGCCAGCGACTGGGAGGCCGACATCATCCAGCAATTCCGCCAGGGACGCGTGAAGAACGAGATCGTCGGGGAACGGGACACGCCGACGGGGCGATCCCTCTACATGGCGCGACCCATCCAGGTGACGAGCCGCGGCTGCCTGCTGTGCCACAGCACGGTGGATACGGCGCCCCGAACGCTGCTCGACCGCTACGGGGACGCCAACGGGTTCGGGTGGCAGATGAACGAGATCGTCGGCGCCCAGGTGGTGTCGGTCCCGACGGAGGTTCCGCTGGCGCGTGCCGACCAGGCCTTCAAGGTGTTCCTGCTCTCGCTGACGGG
Source organism: uncultured Acidobacteriota bacterium (assembly GCA_963701315.1). Taxonomy (GTDB): domain Bacteria; phylum Acidobacteriota; class Vicinamibacteria; order Vicinamibacterales; family Fen-181; genus FEN-299. The sequence continues at coordinate 1,828,503 of OY969603.1, forward strand.
CGTGTTCGTGTTCATCTTCGTCGCCCTCAACCTGATGCTCTCGTACATCGTGATTCGCCCAGTCACCCGACTGGCCGCCCTGGCCGACCAGGTGAGCCTCGGGAATCTCGAAGTGCCGGAGTTTCCGACGGGGCGAGATGAGATCGGTGCGCTTGCGGCCGCCTTCGGTCGCATGCACAAGAGCCTCGTCAAGGCGATGAAGATGCTCGAGGAGTGACGCGCTCCATGGAGATGCCCTCGCACTTAGGGAAATACCAGGTGACGGCCCAGCTCGGCCGGGGGGCCATGGGCGTCGTCTACAAGGGCTACGACCCGTTCATCCAGCGCACGGTCGCCCTCAAGACCATCCGCCGGGACCTCCACGGGCACGTCGACCAGGCGTTGACCGAGCGGTTCAAGCACGAAGCGCAGGCGGCCGGGCGTTTGTTCCACCCGGGCATCGTCACGCTGTTCGACTACGGCGAAGTCGAGGACCTCGCCTTCATCGCGATGGAGTACGTCGAGGGCCACGACCTGGCCGAGTACTTCGCCCGCGGCACCCCGTTCGCCCTCAAGGACACCGTCAGCCTGATGGTGCAGTTGCTCGAGGCACTCGGTCACGCCCACTCGAAGGGCGTCGTCCACCGGGACGTCAAGCCCTCGAACATCATCCTGACGCTGGACGGCCGGGTGAAGGTCGCGGACTTCGGCATCGCGCGCATCGAGATGTCCGAGCTCACGCAGTCCGGCGTCGTCATGGGCACGCCGAGCTACATGGCGCCCGAACAGTACCTCGGAGAACCGGTCGACCGCCGCACGGACCTGTTCGCGGCCGGCGTCGTGCTGTTCCAGCTCCTGACCGGCCGCCGGCCCTTCCAGGGGTCATACGAACAGATGGTGTACCAGGTCTGCCACGAAGGGCCTCCCACGCCCTCGCAGCTGGCGCCGGACCACGTGCCGCACGAGTTCGACCGCATCACCGAGACCGCCCTGGCCAGACACCCCAATCGGCGCTACCAAGACGCCGAGGCGTTTCGCGACGCCCTCCGGGCCGCGTTTGCGGCGCCCGTCGAGAGCACGCTGTCGTCGGAGACGCGGATGGCCCCCGCGACCCCGGCCTTCGAACTGCCCCACGCCACTCCGCCGCCGGGGAGTTCCGGCGCGAGCCGAAGCCCGGTGCCCGACGGGTGGGATGCGGGCACGCTCAGGGAGATCGAACAGCAACTGGCGGTGTTCGTCGGGCCGCTCGCGCGCGTGATGGTGCGGAAGGCCGCCAAGACGACCCGGAACATCGACCTGTTGTACAGCATGCTGGTCGATGAACTCGACCGGCCAGATGACCGGCGAACGTTCACCGAGGGACGCACGCGACTGAGCCAGATCGGGGCCCTCGCACCGGCGGTGGCGACGCCGTCCTCGCCGCGGTCGCAGCTGTCGGTCGCCACGCGAGAGATTCCGCCGGAGGTCGTCGAACTGGCGGCCAAGCGGCTGGCCCCGCACCTCGGGCCCATCGCCAAGGTCGTGGCCAAGCGGACCGCCGGGCGCGCCGCTGACGAGCGAGACTATTACCGCCTGCTCGCCGACAACCTGCCGGACCCGGCCGAGCGAGCTGCCTTCCTCCGTGCCGCCGGCTATTCGTCGTGAGGGGCGACGGCCGGTCGCGCGCGCGTGTTGGGACCTGTCACCGGAACCGCCGCGGTTACTGCTGGTGTGTCATCGCGGCCGCCTGCCTCGAGGGTAGTGACGGGTCCGCGTGGCTTCGCCCCCGGAAGTGCAGGAACCCGATGAGCTCGCCCGACGTAGAAGATACAATAGGCGACTGAACCGATCAGTCCCCGGGGTGGTGGGAGTCATGGCGAGCGACACGCGGTCGGTCCAGGATCTGCGAATCGACAGCCGGGCGAAGGACCCTGGGCGGGCGGGGTGGCTCGCCTGGGCGATCCTCGCGCTGGTCGTCGCCGCCGCGGCCGTCGGCTGGTCCTGGTCCCGTCTGCCAGGCCCCGTCCAGGTCAAGCTCGTCGCGCTCGAGCAAGGCGCGCCGGAGCAGACGGGCGGCACGGTGCTGAACGCATCCGGGTACGTCACCGCACGCCGACGGGCAACGGTCTCGTCGAAAGTCACCGGCCGAGTCACCGAAGTGCTCGTTGAGGAGGGCATGGCCATCCGGCGGAACCAAGTCCTCGCCCGCCTCGATCGCACGACCGTGGACCGGGCGCTGGCGCTGGCGCAAGCGCAGTTGCACGCCACCGAGCGCGCCGTCACCGAAACCAGCGTCCGACTCGAACTGTCCCGCCTGACCCTGAAGCGCACGCAGCAGTTGCAGTCTGAGGGCATCGTCAACCAAGCGGATCTTGACGCGGCGGAGGCCGACGTCAAGGCGTACGAGGCGCGCCTCGCCGAAGCCGAGGAGCAGGTGCGCGTCAGCGAGCGGGAAGTCGCGCTGCGGGAGAACGACGTCGCCGATACAATCATCGTCGCCCCGTTCGACGGGGTCGCCATCTCGAAGGACGCCCAGCCTGGCGAGATGATCTCGCCAGTGTCGGCCGGCGGCGGGTTCACGCGCACCGGCATCTGCACCGTCGTCGACATGTCCTCCCTCGAGATCGAGGTGGACGTCAACGAGAGCTACATCCACCGCGTCTCTCCCGGCCAGCGCGTGGAAGCGACACTCGACGCGTACCCGGACTGGCAGATTCCGGCCAAGGTGATCACGATGGTCCCCACCGCGGACCGACAGAAGGCGACCGTCCTGGTCCGCATCGCATTCGACCAGCTCAATCCGCGCATCCTGCCGGACATGGGGGTCAAGGTCGCGTTTCACGGGTACCGAGGCCCCGCGCGTGTCGGCCGCCGGTCCCGCGCTCCTGCTGCCGCGCGCTGCTCTGCACGCCGACGGAGGCTCTCAAGTGGTCTTCGTGGCAACCGGCGCCGACCGCGTCGAGCGGAGGGCCGTGCGGGTCGGCGCCATCAAGGATGACCGCGTGGAGGTCGTGGCCGGCCTCTCGCCCGGGGAGCGGGTCGTCACCGAGTCGTCGCGTCCCTTGAAAGACGGCGACCGCATCGCGGTCAAGTAGACCAACCCGTCCAACACACAGGAGCCCACCGTGGCCGATGCCGTGCTCGTCCGCGCCACCGACCTGCACAAGGAGTTCCGCCGCGGAAGCGAGCGGATCGACGTGTTGCAGGGCGTCCACCTCGAGATCGAGGCCGGGGACTTCCTCGCCCTGATGGGACCGTCGGGCTCCGGGAAGACCACGTTGCTCAACCTGCTCGGCGGTCTGGACTCCCCGACGCGGGGGGAAATCACGGTGGGCGGGCAGCGAATTGACCAGATGTCGTCGGGAGCCCTGGCGCGCTGGCGGGCGGCGCACGTCGGATTCGTCTTCCAGCTCTACAACCTGCTCCCGATGCTGACGGCGGAACGCAACGTCGAGCTCCCGCTCCTGCTCACGCGGCTCTCGCGTGCCCAACGGAAAGCCCACGTGGCCACGGCGCTGGGGGTGGTCGGGTTGACGGACCGGGCTCGGCACTACCCCCGCCAGCTCTCGGGCGGCCAGGAGCAGCGCGTGGGGATCGCCCGCGCGATCGTGATCGACCCGACGCTGCTGCTCTGCGACGAGCCGACCGGAGACCTCGATCGCAAGTCCGGCGATGAGATCCTGGACCTGCTCCAGGCGCTCAACCGGGAGAACGGCAAGACCATCGTCATGGTCACGCACGACCCCCACGCCGCCACCCGGGCCAAGCACGTGCTCCATCTCGACAAGGGCGTCCTGACGACGGAGCCGGCCGTATGAAGTACGTGCCCTTGCTCCTCAGGAACCTTGTCCGGCGGAAGGTGCGCACGACCTTCACGCTGCTGTCCGTGCTGGCGGCCTTCAGCCTCTTCGGCTTCCTGGCGGCCATCGAGGGGGCGTTTGGTCGGGGCGTGGAGCTGGCCGGCACCGAACGGCTCGTGCTGATCCACAAGGTCTCCCTCATCCAGCTGCTGCCCGAGAGCTACCTCGAACGGATCCGGCAGACGCCGGGCGTGGTGGACGCCTGCCACCAGACGTGGTTCGGTGGCATCTACAAGGATCCGAAGAACTTCTTCATGCAGGTGCCGGTGGAGCCCGAGTGCCTGCTCCGCATGTACCCCGAGTTCAAGCTGCCAGTCGCGCAGCAGAAGGTGTGGTTCGCCGACCGGCAGGGCGCGATCGCGGGGCGCAAGACTGCGGAGAAGTACGGCTGGAAGATCGGCGACCGCATCCCCCTGCAGGCGACCATCTGGCGCAAGAAGGACAACTCGACGTCCTGGGAGTTCAACCTCGACGGCATTTACGACGGCGCCCAAGAGGGGACCGACACCACGCAGTTCTTCTTTCACTACAAGTACTTCGACGAGTCCCGACTCTTCGGACAGGGCAACGTCGGCTGGTACGTGATCCGGATCGCCGACGCGTCGAAGGCCCCGCAGATGGCCCAGCGGATCGACAGCCTGTTCGCCAACTCGCCCGCCGAGACCAAGACCTCGACCGAAAAGGCCTTCGTTCAGGCCTTCGCGAACCAGGTGGGCAACATCGCCCTGATCGTCCGCGGCATCATGGCGATGGCGTTCTTCACAATCCTGCTCGTCACCGCCAACACCATGGCCCAGGCGGTCCGCGAGCGAACCAGCGAATTCGCGGTCCTCAAGACGCTCGGCTTCTCCGATCGCCTCGTGCTGGTGCTCGTGCTGGTCGAGTCCTGCGTCATCGCGGGCGTTGGTGGTCTGGTCGGCCTCTTCCTCGCCTGGATCCTCGTCCCCGGTATCCCGACGGGCAACCTGCTGCCGGACCTCTTCGTCCCGACACGGACGATCGTCGTTGGGGTCGGGCTCGTCGCGGGCCTCGGGATCGTGTCGGGCTTCTTCCCTGCGCTGCAGGCCATGCGCCTGCGGATCGTGGATGCCCTCCGGAAGGTGTGACGCCCATGTCGATCTACTCCGGATTGTTCCAGACGGCGGTCGTCACGCTGCTCAACCTGCGCACGATCCCGGCGCGCCTCGGGTCCTCGGCCGTCGCCGTCATCGGCATGACCGGCGTCGTGATGGTCCTGGTGTCCGTCCTCTCGATCGCCGAGGGCCTCAAGGCGACGATGGCCAATACGGGTGGGCCCGACACGGCGATTGTGCTGCGGTCGGGCTCCGACGCGGAGATGACCAGCATCCTCATGCGGGACGATCTCACGGTAATCGAGGACGCACCGGAGATCGCGCGGGCCCACGAGGGCAGCCTGGCCTCGGCCGAGCTGTTCGTCGTGGTGGATCTGGTGAAGGCCAGCACCGGCACGACGGCCAACGCGCCGCTGCGCGGCGTGGACGTGGCAGCCTTCGATGTGCGAGGCGTCAAGATGGTCCAGGGGCGGCGGTTCGTGCCCGGGCGCAACGAGATCATCGTGGGGCGCGCGGCCGCCGCGGAGTACCGCGGCCTCGATGTCGGCACCCACCTCCGGCTGGGCCAGAACGAGTGGACCATCGTGGGGATGTTCGACGCCGGAGGGACCGTGCCCGACTCCGAGCTCTGGTGCGACGCGGGCGTGCTCGCCCCTCTGTACCGCCGCGGGAACAGCCGCCAGGCCGTGTACGTCAAGCTCGCGACGCCCGACGCCTTCACCACCTTCAAGGACCACCTGACGACCGACCCGCGCGTCAAACTCAAGGTGATGCGCGAGCGCGAGTACTACGCGGGCCAGTCCGACGCGCTCTACGGGACGATCACGACGATCGGCTGGATCATCGGCATCATCATGGGCCTGGGCGCCCTGTTCACCGCCGTCAACACCATGTACTCCGCCGTGGCGAACCGAACCCGCGAGATCGCGACGTTGCGGGCCCTCGGCTTCCGCGGAGGCCCGGTCGTGGCCTCGGTGGTGGCCGAGTCGATGCTCCTCGCGACGATCGGGGGCCTGATCGGAGGCCTCGCCGCCTACGTCGCGTTCAACGGCTACCAGGCCGCCACGATGAACTGGCAGACCATGAGCAGCATCGGGTTCGCCTTCCGCGTGACGCCGCGGTTGCTGCGCCTCGGGATCGGGTGGGCGCTCACGCTGGGTTTCGTGGGCGGGATCTTCCCGGCCATCCGTGCGATGCGATTGCCGGTGGTCACGGCGCTCCGGGAACTCTAGACCGAACCGCGGCCGCGCCGACGACCCCGCCGCGTTCGGTCTACAGCACGCGCAGCGCGGTCGCCGGCCGGACCCGGCAGGCCTTCCACAGCGGACCCGCCGCAGCAACGACGGCGAGGACAGCGAGCCCGGCGAGTGCAGACCCCATGGTCGGCAGGTCCCACGGCTCGAGCCCGTACAGCTGGGTGCCCAGCACCTCCCCGAGCGCCAGGCCTCCCGCGCCTCCCATCACCAGGCCGACCGCCACGGCCAGCAGCAGATGCCGCGCCGTGAAGGCGAGGATCCGAGCCCGGTCGGCGCCGAGCGCCACGCGAATCGCCAGATCGTGCGCACGAGCGGCAATAAACTGCGCGAGGGCCGACGTCAGGCTCAGGGCCGTGATCAGCACGACGATGGCCGCGAACCCCCCCACCAGTCCGAGGATGCGCCGGCGGTCGGCGACCTTCCGGGCGAACAGTTGGGAAAGCGTGCGCGGGTCGTCCAGACACGCGAGGCTGTCCACCAGCAGGAGTTCCCGGACGGCTGCGCGCGCCAGCGTGGCCGGATTGCCCAGTGCCCGCACCACGAGAAAGCTCCAGGCCGGCGGCCGGTTGAACCTCTGATAGAGGAGGTAGGCCGTCCCAGCCACCATCCGGGGATGGGGCAGATTGGACGGCCTCTCCGTCGCTTCCCGAACGTCGCCAACGACGTCCACAATCGCCAAGGCGTCGGGTCCAAACCCGAGCCTCGACGCCAGCGGATCGGCGCCGTTCAGGTGGGTCCGGCAAAAGGCTTCATCCACCACGACAACCGGCGCGTTGGTCTGTTCGTCGGCGACCGAGAAGAACCGGCCGCGGACGAGGCGCAGGCCGAGCGACTCGAAATACCCGCGGGTCACGAATTGGCCGTTCAGGCGGTCGAACGTCTGGCGGCCGACAGGCGTCGTAACCTCCAGGTCGCCCCCCAGCATGACAGCCGTGTCGGTCAGCGGCGGCGAGACGCTCACGCCAACCGCCCCGACGCCCGGGAGGGCGCGCAGGCGGGTCAGTGCCTGCTGGAAGTAGGCCGCATTGGCCAGTGTCGTCGGGTACTTCGACCTCGGCAGGCGGACCTGCACGACAAAGCCGCGGTCCAGATCGAAGCCGCGGTCAGCCGCCACCAGGTTCCACAGACTGTGGATGAGCAGGGCGGCGCCGATGCTCAGCGCGGTCGCCGCCGCCACCTGGAGTGCGACGAGTGCCCGCGTGGTCCGGTGGCTGCGTCGCCCGTGGGAACGGCCGCCGTCACGAAGCGCCTGCGCAAGATCGCGGCGCCGCAGCGACCACGCGGCGACCCCGCCGGTCGCCAGTCCCGCCACCAGGGTCAGCACGAGCGCGGCGCCAGCGACCATGGCGCCGAAACGGACGTCGGCGACCTGATCGACTCCCGCCGCGACCCCCCAGCGCACAGCCGCCACCGTGGCGATGGCGAAGACATAGGCGACGAGCCCACCGGGCGACGCCCAAAGGACCGCGCGAATCAGGACGACGCCGACCAGCTGGAGCGACCCGGCGCCAAGCGCCTCTCGGACACTGAGCTCCGTCTGGCGACCAATCGCGTCGGTGAGCACGAGGCCCGCCGCGTTGGCGCAGGCCACAAGAAACGCCAGCACCGCCGCCGCCGCCAACATGAGCAGCAGCGGCTGGACCTCGGCCGTCCGCCAGGCGTCGAGCGAGACAACGCGCAGGCCTCGCTTGGCGTTGGTCGCGCGGTTCTGCTCGCGGACGCGCCGCGCCAGGCTGGCAAGATCGGCATTGGCCGCGTCGAGCGTTCGCGCCGGCCCCAGGCGTCCCACCACCCGCACCGCGGGACTGTCACGCTGCGTCCGGACGTACTTCAGGAGGCCCTCGGACTCCCCCGCCCTCCCCGCCACGAGCGGCGTGACCACGCAGCGGTCCACCTGGCCCTCGTCGAGCAGCCGTTCCCGCCGCTGGAGCAACCCGAACACCGCACTGGGGAGGACGCCGACAATCGTGAACGGCTGCTCGTCGAGACGGATTACCCGTCCGATGACGCCGGGATCCGAGCCCAGTGACGAGCGCCATAGCCTGTCGCTGACCAGCGCGACGGGCGGCGTCCCGGCGCCGAAGTCCGTCGGGGCGAGCACCCGGCCCCGGAGGACCGGTGTGCCAAGCGCGTCGAACAGGCCTTCTGTCACGAAGATCCGCCTGACGCTGGTGGGTCGGTCGCCGCCCGCCAACACCGCCACATGGTCGTCGGCAAAGGCGCCAAGAGCCGAGAAACTCCGCTGGCCCGCGCGGAGGTCGCCCAAATCCGGCAGCGACAGCCGGGAATCGGTCAGGCCTTCGCGCAGGGTGCCGCCGAAGAAATACGGGCCCGTGTTCTCGAGCAGGACCAGGCGCGCAGGATCGGCGTACGGCGTCGCCGGATAGAAGATGTCGGCAACCAGCGCGACGATCGCCAGGTTGGCCCCAACGCCAAGCCCGATGGTCAAGGCCGTCGCGGCCGCCAGACCAGGCGACTGCCCGAACTGCCGGACGCCAAACAGGGCTTCGCGCCAGAACCTGCCCATCATGCCCCCTGAGCGGCTTAGACGATTAGACACCGGCGCCGGTCGGCTGGCACGGAGGGGGGACGGTCCCGACAGGGAGCGGGGGACGGCCGCCTGTGTCCACCCTCGTCGATGGGACGACCGCCCGGTTCCTCTCGCGAGCCGTCACGCAAACGGCGGCCCCCCGTCGGCGCGATGGTGAGGCGCACGGGACCTGCGCCCACCTCGCGCACGAACGCCCGTGAGGCCGTGGCCGTGACTCGTCGGGGCCGCCCCAATGGCCCACGGCGTCATGCTGGCCACCGGGAACGCCGCGGTGCGGACCCGATGCCGCCCGGCCTTGCCATCGAGGTGGCGGCGCACCTGAGGGGGCGAGCCGTCTGAACAGGTGAACTGCCAAGTGTATCTTGCCAGATTACCTGTTGATCTGCCATCATGGTCCCACTATGTCGCGCAGGATCCGCGATGGTGCCGTCCTCGATCTCACCCACGCGATTGGGCTCCTGGTGCGCCGCGTCCGCGCGGCGGCCGCCTCGCACGAGCTGTCCCTGACCGAAGCCGCCATCCTCTCGCGTCTGGAACGAGACGGCCCTGCCACCATCGCTGACCTGGCCCGCGCCGAACGGATGCGGCCCCAGTCGATGGGGACGACCATCGCGGTGTTGGACGAGATGGGTCTGGTCGAGCGCCGGAGGCACCCGACCGACGGCCGCCAGGTGAACATCGGCCTCACGGCCAAGGGATTTGTTGTGCGCAAGAGCGCACGCGAAGCGAAGCGGACCTGGCTCGCCCAGGCCATCGCCAGGCTCGACGGGACCGAGCAGGAAACGCTGTTCAGGGCGGGCGAGATCATCAGGCGCCTGGTGCAGGAGTGACCACGATCGAGGGGCCGGATCGGTGCGCGCCCGGGGCGGCGCGTCCTCGGGACGCCCGGGAGTCCGCCCCGTCCCCCCAATCGAATCTCCCATGCCTGGCGGGCGCTCCGGCACCGCAACTTCCAGCTCTTCTTCGCCGGCCAGAGTGTCTCGATCATTGGCACCTGGATGACGCGGCTGGCGACCACGTGGCTCGTCTACCGCCTCACCCGGTCGGCCCTGCTGCTCGGCGTCGTGAGCTTCGCGGGCCAGATCGTGTCGTTTGCGATCGGGCCCGTCGCCGGCGTCTGGGTCGAACGACTCCCCCGCCGGGCGCTCCTGACGTGGACGCAGGCGGCTGCTGCCGCCCAGTCCCTGGCTTTGGCGGCGTTGACACTGGCCCACGTGATCACCCTCCGGGAGATCGTCGCGCTAGCCGCCCTCCAGGGGGTGATCAACGCCTTCGACATGCCCGCGCGACAATCCTTCCTGGTGCAGATGGTGAACGACCGCCGCGACCTGAGCAACGCCATCGCGTTCAACTCGCTGATGGCCAACGGCGCGCGGTTCGCAGGCCCGACCATCGCCGGCTTGGTGATCGGCGCGTTCGGCGAAGGCTGGTGCTTCCTGCTGGACGGCATCAGCTACTTCGGGGTCATTGCCTCCCTGCAACTGATGAGCATCGCCGCGGCCGACGCCCCCCGGGAGCCCGGTCGCATGCTGACCGAGATCCGGGAAGGCTGGGACTACGTCCGGACCTTCCGGCCGATTCGTACCATCCTCCTGCTCTTCTCGCTGCTCTGCCTGATGGGCTACCCCTACGCCCTGCTCCTCCCCTTCTTCGCCGGCCAAGTGCTGCATGGCGGGCCCGCGACGCTGGGCTGGCTGATGGGCGCGTCGGGAGTCGGAGCCCTGGTCTCGGGGCTGTCGCTGGCCGTCCGCAAGTCGGTCGTCGGACTCACGCGCATGGTCCAGGTCGCCGCCGTTCTGCTCGGAAGCGCCCTCATCCTGTTCGGAATCTCGCGGATCCTGTGGTTGTCCCTGGCGCTGATGGTCGTGGTCGGCTTCGGCCTGATGCAGGGCACCGCGGCCTCGAACACGATCATCCAGTCCCTGGTGCCCGAGGAGAAGCGCGCGCGGGTGATGAGCTACTACGCGATGGCCTTCTTCGGGTCCGCGCCCTTCGGCAGCCTGCTGGCCGGCGCACTGGCCAATCGGATCGGCGCGCCCCGAACAGCCATCGCGACCGGCCTGTGTTGCCTCGCGGGCGCGCTGTGGTTCACGCTCGAGCTGCCGAAGCTCCGAGCGGTCATGTGGCCCATCTACCGAGAGCGGGGGCTGCTGCCCGCACGGGACGCCACCCCACTGACCTGATCGAAAGGAACAGCTATGGCCCTCACCCGGCTCGATCCCGCCCCGGCCCTCGTGGTGGTCGATCTCCAGAAGTTCATCTTCGCGGTGCCAGGCGGGACGGCGCATCCTCCGGGCGAGATCATCGACCGGGCCGCCCGGCTCGTGCGCGCGTTCCGTGAGCGTGGGTTGTTGGTCGTGCTCGTCCGAGTGTTGGGCACGACACCCGGCCGGGGCCGCACTGACCTGGGCATGTCGCCGTACCCACGTCCGGCAGACTGGAGCGAGCTGGTGCCCGCTCTGGATCAGCATCCCGGGGACCTCGTCATCACCAAGCCTCGCTGGGATGCGTTCATCGGCACGGCTCTGGATTTCCAGCTGCGCCAGCGCGGCGTCACGCAGCTCTTTCTCGCCGGGGTGGCCACGAGCATCGGCGTGGAGTCCACCGCCCGCAGCGCCAGCGATCACGGTTACAACGTCGTGCCCGTCGTAGACGCTATGACCGACCGCGACGCCGAGGCGCATCGTCATACGGTCGGCAAGATCTTCCCCAGGCTCGGCGAGGTGGCCAACACCGACGAGGTACTCAAGCTGGTCTCGGAACGTCCTCTCGCGCCGGGTGGGAACTGATTGGGGATTCGACGCAGGACCGCGCACCGCCCGAGTCAAGTCGACCCCGGGGAGGGGCGACGCCGGAGTCGAACCTACGGTTGGGCGGCATCGCGGAGAGCGAGAACGCAGAGCGGGAACCCCATGCGAGCGCCTTGGCCCGCGGACGGGGTCGACGGTTCGGCTGGCAGGTCGGGCGTGGCCAACACCACGCGCCGCACCGCGGCCCGCCCCAGCCGGGCGCCCGGAGTCCTGACGCCTATTCCCCTCCCGCGGCGAACACCCGCCGGGCCCTGGCCCCACGGACCCACATCCAGGCAACGAACCCAACGAGAAGGACCGCCAGGCCTGTTCCAACGGCGATGAGGACCCAGGGCGAGTCGTGCCTCGCCTGTCCGTTCCACACTGGCACGACGTCCCCGTCGCCGAGAACGACCGGGCCCGCCCACGCTTCGGCCGGAAGGCCCGCGCGTACGGCCAATCCGACGGCCTCCCTTTGCGCGGCCGCCACACTGCGGCCGCGCGCCAGTTCCCGCGCGAACACCCCCATGAACGCGTCCATGTCGGCGTCGCGCACGGGCCAGAGGGTTCCGACGACGACGGCCGCCCCGGCTTGGAAGAACGCGCGCGCGAGACCGAGGACGCCTTCGCCTTCAATCTCGGTGCCGGAGGCACTCCGGCAGTTCGAGAGCACGACCACCTGGCGGTCAAGCGGTAGCTGCACGATCTCCCGAAGCTCGAGCCGGCCGTCCTCGGTCTTGCTGCCCGGTGCCAGCAGGATCGCCGACCGATCCGGGTGGCCCTCGTCGATGACCGCGTGGGTCGCGAAGTGCAGCACGTCGTAGGTGTCGAAGTTGACGCGCTTGAGCGCGGCTTCGCTGGCCTCAGCCCCGACGAGAACGAGACTGCCGGGTCCGATCCCTCGGGCGAGGGTTGCAGCCTCACTGCGCGCGCGGGGCAGCCGGCCCAACTTCAGGCGCGCGAGCGAAGCGTCCACGTCACGGGCCCGTGGCGACGTCGGATCGTCAGTCTCCGGGTCAGCCAGGGCGAGGGCCCGCGGGGCGGACCGGGCCCGCCCTGTCCCGGTCTTCCAGCGCAGCCACAGCGTCGCCGATGGGGCGACGGTGATCTCGCACCTCAGGGCCAGCGGGGGGCCTGGCTCCGGCCCCTCGCGGAGACTCCCGAACGGCAACCGATTGAGGCAGGCATCCGGAATGACAACCAGCCGACGGATGTTCGGACCCGCCTCGCGCAGCGGCACGGCGAGGAGTTCGCGATACAACGTTGCGGCGGCACGGGCCTCGGAACCGTCCCGGCGCCGACACAGACCGACGAAGATGGCGACGGCATCCTCAATCGTGCCACGGCGCGGCAGGGCATACGCGCGCGCACCAGCCTTGGTGATCAGCACCAACCACGACCCCCCGTTCGCCGACGGATCCTCGGCGTCGGGCCCCGTGGGTGCGAGTTGGAACGAGAGGAGCGCCTGGTCGGGCGCCAGCCGCGACTGGATCTCCGCCAGCGTGGCAAATGCCGTCGGGCGAGCCCGGGCAAATGCCGGCACCGTGCCCGCAATCAGGGCTCTGGCAGAGGCTTCCTCCGCCTCGAGGCGGTCGAGCCTCTCAAGGGCCGCGCGGCGCTCCGCCTCCCGCCGCAGGCCTGACGCGAGTGCTCGGTGGAGATCGGCCAGCCGGGACATGACCTCGGTCCGCCTCCGGACGCCGGCATCCGAGTCGTTGGGCTCCGTGCGGGCTCCGGCGCGGTCGAGACACTCGAGAAGCACCCGGGCACGTAGCCGCTCGATGGTCTCGAAGGCGAGGCGCAGATCGCCGGCCGGCTCCTCCGACACCGCCAGCCCCGCCAGCAGTCGCCCGGAGAAGCGATAGTAGGCGTAGGCCCACGGACTGAAGGCGCGGGCGCGAATCGTGCGGTCCCATTGGAGATCGCGGATCTGCTCAATCGCCACAAGGGCAGCCTCGCTGTCCTGGCGCCAGTCCCGCCGGGGCCCCGTCTGAAACCGCATCACCGCGCGCGTGACGAGTCCGCGGGCGACATCTTCACGGTCGCCGGCCAATCGGGCGTCGTCGATCGCTTCGTTAATCGTCCTGTAGCCCTCCGCCCAGCGGCGTGCGTCCCCGAATGCGAGGGACCGCGCGAGTAACTGCATCCCGAATCGGATGGTCTGGCTCACCCCCGTCGTCTTCGCCAGCGCGAGCGTGCGTTCGATTTCCGGCGCCGCGTCCGCGACGGGGAGCCACGGCGTGAGGAGGAGACGCGCGTCGGCCTCCCCCGCACGGTTCCCCGACGAGACCGCAGACTCTACGGCCTCCCGGCAGCGCCTGACCACCTCGGCCCGTTCGAGCTGTCCCTGCGCGAAGAGGTGGCCGGACAGCACGGCGATGCTGTACCGAGCTTGACTCTCCCGGTAGGTCCCGCCCCACTGCGAGCCCATCTCGTGATAGAGGACGGCCAGGCGCTCGTACGCGTCCAGGCTCTGGCGGTACATCCCGAGGGCCCACCAGCCGTACGCCTTGCTTCCCAGAACAATCGCGAGCACGTCCCGTGCACCCTTCGCCACGGCGATTTCCTCCGCTTCCCGGAGGTCGCCGAGCGCCTCACCGAAGTCAGACCGCGCGTAGGCCTGCGACGCCTGGTCGAGGCGAACCCGCGCGACCAAGATGGCGTCGCCGGCGCCACGGGCAGCCGTGAGAGCGCGTTCCACCTCTGGAGCCGCCACGGCCGGTTGACCGTGATTGCGGAGGAACTCCGCGAGCCCCAACCTCGCGAAGACCTCCCCGTTGGCATCGTGCGCGGCGACAAACCCCTCGGCAGCCTCGCTGAACAGGCGTTCGACCCCGCTCCGGCCCCGGTCCCATTCGACCCAGGCCAGCGTGAGCTTGGCGCGCGGGTTCGAGGGATCGGTCGCTAGATGCACCGCCAGCCGGCGGGCCGCTTCGTCCCAGGCCTTGCGGGCGCGGGCCACTTCCCAGAAACAGCGAAACGACTCCTTGCGCTCAGGGTGATCGCGAACGGCCGCCTCGCAGGTCGTGAAATCGGGTTGGCGGGCGGGCGGGACGGTTGCCCCTCTGGCCGTACCAGACCCGACGACTACGAGAACGACAAGGCACGCGACCGGCACCAGGTTTGGTGTCATCGCTCTTCGCCTAGCGAATACGCGTGGTGAAGCTCTTCGAGTCGGCCGAGGTCGCGTCCGGGAGGTGGGCCGTCACTTGCCAGAGAATGCGGGCGCCCGACGGCACGGGATCCAGGGCGGCCCGTGGGACGACAAACTCGGCCCGGTCACTGCCCACGTGCCGAGCGACCGGCGTCAAGTTCTCGGTCGTCACGCGAACGTCGAACACGGTCCCCGTCGGCCCGGCCGTCCAGCGGAGCACGCAGTGGTCGCGCGGTAAGGCCTCCGTTTCGGGCACGAGCGATCGGATCCAGTCGCCAGGCTGGCCTCGGAACTCCGCCGTGCTTTCCCGGCGGGCCATCCAGAACTGCCCCGCCAATCCCGCCACGATCACAAGCGCCGCCGCAGTGGCCAGTTGCACCCACCTGTGCCGGTACCACCGCACCGGCCCGGCCAGCACACGGACGCCGGATTCCTCGCGCCCAAGGTCACGCGCCAGCCGCCACGCCGCGGCGCAGGCGCCGCACTCGCCAAGGTGCAGGACCACGGCTTCGACCTCGTGGCGGTCGGCCTGTCCCGTCGCGGACGCCCAGAGGTGGTCGGCGCTCGGACACGCCGCGCCGTTGCCGGCGACCTCACCCACGGAGGCAACGGCGGCGCGCAGCCGCGCGAGAGCGCCGTCGGAGAGGTCGGTCACCTTGTCCGTCACGGTCGCAGTCCCTTCTTCACGAGGCACCGGCGCAGGTCCGCGAGACCCCGATAGACCAGGTTCTCGGTCTTCTTGGCCGACCACCGGAGAAGATCCGCCGCTTCGGGAACCGTGCAGCCTTGCAGGTAGAGGGTTACCGCCAGCCGCCTGGGCCGCTCCAACCCCGCAAGGCAGGCCTGGATGCCGCGAGCGATCTCAGTCGACGCCGCGTCCCGTTCGGGGCCGACGCCGGACGCGGCGACCAGGTCCGCCGACGACAGCGCCTCCAACGACTCCTCCCGACGGCGCGCCAAGCGCCGGAATTCGTCGACCGTCGCTCCGTAGGCCGCCTTTGCCAGGTACATCGACGAAAAGCTGGGGTTTCCCTCGCCCTGACGGGGCGAGAGCACCAGCTGCCCGAGCACGCTCTGCACGATGTCTTCCATCTGGGAGGCGAGCCGGGCGGGGCAGGTCCGGACCACGGCGGCGACGACCCGGCGGCGGAGGTCCTCGAGCGCATCCGCAGTCAGCACGTCCGCGGCCCGGATGCGGGGTGCCTGCCCCCCATCCGGGTGTTCCGGCGTCTGTCCGCGAACCATGGCCACGAATCTACCAGAAAGCTCGACCGCAAGGGAGGGGATTCGACAGCCCCGTTGGACCAACAGGCGAACGAATCCGCCTGGAGTGTGCCGGACATGCGCCTCCTGATACGAGCTCTCACCACCGGCTGGGTCGCGGCCGTTGAATTCGACGGGTCGCCAGACCGAACGCGGTATCCCAAGCGTCGGTCGGCGGCGATCGCGCACGGACCTCTTGGAACGCAGGGCCCCTCGCCCCGCATCCGAGAGCCCGGTTGTCCGAGCACGGCTTGCGGGACGTCCTCCGTCTGGAGGATCCGCCGGTCGGGCAACCACAGCCAGCCCGCCCGCGGGCTCTGATTCGGGCAAGCGCGACGGGTGGGCGCCGGCCTCGCATCGGCGCACCTGCGGACGAATCTGTCCACGATCCGGCTCGAACGTGAGGGGAATCCGGCAGTTCGTTCGATTGTAAGGTGGACGACCGAGCTTCGCATGAACGAACAGAAGGGAGGACGATCATGAACTGCTGTTTGGGGAGTAACAAATCCGTCTTCGGAACGGCTGTCGCAGTTGGCCTTCTGACGGTCCTCGTGACGGTACCACCTTCACTGCTCGCCCAGCGCGACGATGACGATTCACTTGTCTATCCGCCCGACTCCAGTGTTTACGGGATGACCTACGGCGACTGGGCGGTGGCGTACTGGCAGTACCCTTCTCTCGATTCCGCTGAGCACTAACCCCGCTTTCGGGGACATGACCGGTGCTTCTTGCAACCTCAGCCAGGGTTCCGGCCCTGTGTACTTCTTGAACGCCAGCGGCTTCGACGGCGTTCCCATCACGCGCACCTGCACCGTGCCTGCGGGAAAGCCGCTGTGGGTCCCGAACCTGCTCAACGAGTGCTCGACCGTGGAGCCGCCTCCCTATCACGGCGACAACCCGCAGGAGCTGCGGCAATGTGCGTTGGCGGGAACTGATTCAATCGACCTCACCACCGTGAAGTTCGTCGTTGACGGCCGGGGCATCCGCGATGTGGCGCGTTTTCGCGTTCAGGGTCCCTTGTACAATTTCGTGATGCCGGCCCATGACAACATTCTCGGCTTGGAGGGAGTGACGGAGGGTTCATCCGTGGTCGATGCGTATGCCATCATGCTGAAGCCCTTGCGTCGGGGCCATCACGTCATCCACTTCGAAGGGGCTTTCGGTCCCTCGATGGGCTCGTATAGCGTGACGTACCACCTCACCGTTCAATAGCAGGTGAGCCGGGTGCGAGCGGACGGGTAGCCGGCCTTGCCCCGGCGGGGATGCTCACACGCTATTGCCGAACGAGCACTCGACGCCGGCCGCCGCGCACATGCCGCCGCCCTGTTAGTCGTTGACAGCCAGCCGGGACCTGACCGACCGCCTGAGATCGGAAGGAGACGCCAATGCGGAAGCTCTTCTTCGCAGTGGGGTTAGTCGTCATGTGTGGGGTCGCATCGCCGGCCCTCGCCGACACCATCCTCAGCGATCCGACCGGTACCCTCGCGTTGGTGGATCCGCGGTGTCCTGGCAATTGCGCGCCCAGCCAGAGGCACGCCCTCCTCGACCAGGAGCTCCAGACTTTTCTCCTGCTCCACGCGGACGAGCAGGTCTCGACCATCGAGACGGCCGTCTACGCCAAGACGATTGGGGACCCAGCCAATCCGGCCTCCTACGTCGACCTGCTCATGGTCTTCAATACCGGCGCCCCGACCACGTTCCCCAACGCCCCCGACGTGGCCGGGTACGAGGACTACGCCCTGGCGGAGGTGGACACCTACACCCTGCCGGAGCCCTCGACCCTGGCGCTGGTCGGGACGGCCCTGGTGGGCTTGGCGACCCGGCGGCGGCGCGGGAAGAAGCTCTGACTGGTCCTAGGAGGGGTTCGTGGGTGACATCGCTGAGGGAACATCGATGCAGAGGTTCATCGAGCGATGGTGGGACGCCATGCCCGTCGACCGATACACCGAGAGGCACCGCACGCGTAGACGGATTTCACTCGGCCAGCACCTCGACACGCCCATCGCCAAACACCATGAGAATCTTCCTGAATTCGGTCGCCATGCGCACCTGTGAACAGATGTAGCGATACGCCTCCACGCATCCAATCCCCCCGGCGGTTATCACAACCAGCCATCGATCACACGCAAGCCTCGTCGCCCTCCTGCCGACCTCGGCGCTGATGATCTGAAGCAGGTCACGTGTCATGTTCAAGAGTCGAAGTGGGTCTGAATCGGAATTGTGCACGAACCCAATCACCTTTGGCGCTCGCTCCGACTGGTCCCGCAACAGTCGAATCCGGACACGATTCCCGTGAATCAAATATGTGACGTCTCGACGCGCCGATCCTCTCCCGAGCAGAGTCAGCGCTCTGTCTTCCAGCGCCGCAGTGGTTTTCGATGCCAAACGGATGGGCGCGGTGACGGTCAGCACCACCGTCATGCCCGCCGGCACGGTTTCGCCCAGCGCGGCTTGTAGACGATCAAGGAGCCTGGTCGCAACCTTGTCGAACCTCAACCGAGGCTTGGCGGCGTCATCTTGGCCACTGCCGCGCGATTTGAGGTTTGCGACCTGAACGGCAACCGGTTTCCCAGCGACCATGAGATGGGCGCCGGGGGGATCACTGCCCTGTTCCCACGTCGCCGAGAACCGTCTGGCGACGGCTTCGAGGGCGGTCCGCTCCTGCTTCTTGGTGTCGCTCATGCGTCCCCACCTTCGCCTCTCGCTGACTCGGTTCCCTTTGATCGGGGCCATGCCCGCGCGACCTTCCTCTCGTCGCGAGCGGAACCAGCGCACGACACGCGCGATGTAGATTGCGTGGCTTCCCCCAAACCAGGATATGTCAGGGCAGCGCCAGTCGGCATTCGCCGTTCCAGACGCGCTCGACGTGGCAGGTGTAAGGACTCCGCCCTGGCGCAGATGGATGCCTCTCCCGTGCCCGAATCGTCGATGCTGGCGCTGGTCGCGACCGCGCTCGGCGTCTGGCGGGCTACCTGTGCAATAGGACACAGACGCCTGCCGACGTCGCCGGCTAAAGTTCCCTGAGAGGACCAATCAGCTGGGCTTCAAGGTCTCCGTCCGGCAACCAGCCACCCGACCGCGTGCTGATGCGGTGTGCTCGGCGAGCGCCCCGGCGGTCCAGATTGTCGGCATCGGCGCATCGGCCGGCGGTTTCGAAGCTCTCGAACAGTTTCTCGGCCACGTACCTGCCGGCTCGGGTCTCGCATTCGTCATCGTCCAGCACCTCGACCCCAACCAGAAGGCGCTCATGGCGGAGCTCCTGCAGCGGGCCACGGCGATGCCGGTCGCGGAGGTCCGCGACGGCCAACGGCCTGAGCCAAACCGTGTCTACGTGATTCCGCCCAACAAGGACATGTCGGTCCTCCGGGGTGCACTGCATCTGTTCGAGCCCGTCGCGCCGCGCGGCTTGCGCCTGCCGATCGACTTCTTTTTCCGCGCGCTGGCTGACGATCAGCGCGAGCGGAGCATCGGTGTGGTCCTGTCGGGGATGGGTACCGACGGCACGCTGGGCGTGAGGGCGATCAAGGAGGCGCAGGGTGTGGTCCTCGTCCAGGACCCGTCCACCGCGCGCTTCGACGGGATGCCTCGCAGCGCCATCGACTCCGGCGTCGTCGATCTCGTCGCCGCTCCCGATGCACTCTGTGCGCGGCTGACCGCTTTTCTGGCGGCCCAGCCGGTGCTGGGGCAGGCCGCGCCGCGGCTGGAAGAGCCTGTGCTCAGCGGGCTCGAGAAGGTCGTCCTGGTCTTGCGCCAGCACACCGGTCACGATTTCTCCGTGTACAAGCCCAGCACCCTCTACCGTCGCATCGAGCGGCGCGTCGGCCTCCACCAGCTCGGCGGCATCGCCGACTACGTGCGCCTGCTGCGCGAGAGCGCCCAGGAGCGCAACCTGCTGTTCAAGGAGCTGCTCATCGGGGTGACCGCATTCTTCCGGGACCCCGCGGCGTGGCGGAAGCTGCAAGACAAGGTTCTGCCGACGATGTGTGCCGCCCGTGCCGGCAGAGGAGAGCTGCGGGCATGGGTGGCAGGGTGTTCGACCGGGGAGGAAGCGTACACCGTCGCCATCGCCTTCAAGGAGGCGGTGTCGGTGCTCTCCGCCCCCAACAGCGTATCGCTCCGCATCTTTGCGACCGACCTCGACCCGGACGCGGTGGAGCGCGCGCGCGGGGGCCTCTTCCCCGAGAACATCGTCGCCGACGTTCCGGCCGACCGCCTGGCGAAATACTTCGTTCCCGAAGAGGGGCGGGGCTACCGGATCCGGACGGACGTCAGGGAGATGGTGACGTTCGCGTCCCAGAACGTCACGGTCGATCCCCCGTTCACCAGGCTCGACCTCCTCGTCTGCCGCAACGTCCTGATCTACCTCACCACCGAAATGCAGGCCAAGCTGCTGCGCCTGTTCCACTACAGCCTCAACCCGGACGGCTGCCTGTTCCTGGGCGCGGCGGAAACGGTGGGCCACCATTCAGATCTCTTCACGGTAGTCGACGCCAAGTGGCGCCTCTACCGCCGGCGGTCCACACCGGTGCGACCGGGGAGCCTTGATTTCCCCGCGTTGGGGCCCTCGGGCGTGGGCCGCCGACCAGCCGAGCCCGACGGGGCGAGGCCGATGCCGAACCTTCACACACTCGCCGAGCAGCTGCTCCTCCGGTCGTTCACCCCGGCGGCGGTGTTGGTCGATAGACAGGGGGACATCCTCTACGTGAGCGGCCACACGGGCAGGTACCTCGAGCCGGCGGCAGGGCGCGCCAACTGGAACCTGTTTGCGATGGCGCGCGACGGCCTTCGGCACGAGATCGCCGCTGCGTTCCGGACGCTGCTGCGGAAGAACGCGCCGGCCGCCATGACGCTCGCCGCCCTGCGCGTGCGCGTAGACGGCGGTGTGCAGGTCGTGGACGTCACCGTGCAGCCGCTGGCCCTGTCCGAGGCGGAACGCGGCGCGTTCCTCGTCGTGTTCACCGACAAGCCGGCGCCCGCCGGCCGGAGCCGGCGGCTCCGGGCCACGGCCGCCGAGGACTCGACCCACGAGGAAGTGCAGCGCCTCGAGACCGAGCTGCAGACGACGCGCGAGGAGATGCAGAGCTCCCACGAGGAGCTGAAGTCCGCCAACGAGGAGCTGCAGTCCACCAACGAAGAGCTCCAGTCCACCAACGAGGAGCTGACGACGGCCAAGGAGGAGATGCAGTCGCTGAACGAGGAGCTCCAGACGGTGAACGCCGAGCTCCAGGCCAAGGTGGAGGAGCTGTCGCGCGCCAACAACGACATGAAGAACCTCCTGAACAGCACTGACATTGCCACGCTGTTCCTCGACGAGGCCCTTCACGTCCGGCGGTTCACCACGCAGGCAGCGAGGCTGATGAAGCTCATCCCCGCCGACGTGGGCCGGCCTGTCACCGACATTGCGTCGGATTTGCTGTACCCGGCCCTCGGCGCGGACGTCGGCGACGTGCTGCGGACGCTCGCGTTCGTGGAGCGGAGAGTCGCGACCACCGACGGACGCCTCTTCACCGCGCGCGTCATGCCGTATCGCACGCTCGACAACAAGATCGACGGCGTCGTCGTGACGTTCACCGAGATCACGTCGTTCAAGGTGCTCGAGAACGAACTCAGAGAGACGCGGGATGAGTGCGAACGCCTGAAGCGTGAACGGGTCGAGCCGGCGCGGCGCCCCAAGAGCGGCCCGGCAGCGGCCAGTCCCCTGAAGACGCCCCGGCTCCGCTGAGGTCACACCATGCCACGCAAGCCTCCCGGCGGTCGCCGATCTCGCACCCTCCGACAGCGGGCCGAGGCTGTCGTTGCGCGTGAGCCTGTCGGGCACCTCGTGAGCGTGCCGGCCAAAGACGCGGACTTCAGGCGGCTGGCCCACGAGCTCGCGGTTCACCGCGTCGAGCTGGAGATGCAGAACGAGGAGCTCCGCCTCAGGAGCGGGGAGCTGGCGGCGGCCCTGCAGCGATTCACCGACCTCTACGACTTTGCGCCCACCGGCTACTTCTCACTGGACCGCCGCGGCGCCATCTGCGAGTGTAACCTCACGGGGGCCGCGCTCCTCGGCGAGGCTCGCGGGCAGCTCTGCGGGCGGCAGTTCGGCGCGCTCCTGGCGCCGGATTCGAAGACCGCGTTTGAGGCATTCCTGGAAGCGGCGTGGCAGAGTGAGGCGAAGACGACGTGCGAGGTCCGCCGGACTCCCGACAGGTTACCCGCCCTCCACCTGCGGCTCGAAGGCGTTCCCTTCGGGGGCGATGACGCCCGGGTGCTGCGCGTCGCGGCGATGGACGTGACCGAGCGCGTCCGCGTGGACGAGGAACGGCGGCGCCTGTCGGCTGCCGTCGACCAGACCGGCGAGGCGATCACCATCACCAACGCCCTCGGCGTCATCGAGTACGCCAACCCCGCGTTCGAGGCCGTGTCCGGCTGGCCCAGGAGCGAGGCCATCGGCCAGGCGGCGGCTGCCCTCGGGGCTCCTGCCATCGAGGAGGGGCTCGCGGCGGTCCGCGCGTCGAACCAGCCCTGGCATGGCCGGGTGCTGAGACGGCGCAAGGACGCGGCCAGGGTCGTGGAGGACACCGTGATCTCGCCCGTGCGCGGGGCATCGGGCACGCCCAACTACGTGATCATCGAGCGGGACGTCACGGCCGAGATTGACCGCGAGGTGCAGGCGGAACAGGCGCGGCGCATGGAGACCGTGGGCCGCCTCGCCGGCGGGGTCGCGCACGACCTCAACAACATGTTGACGCCCATCATCGGGTACGCCGAGATGATCGCCGCCGACGCCGGGCCGGGCGCTCCGTTCGCGGAGCCGGCGCAGGAGATCCTCGGGGCGGCCGAGCGGGCCCGCGACCTGGTCAGGCAACTCCTGGCGTTCGGTCGTGTCCAGATTCTCCACATCAAGCCCGTGTCCCTGAACGAGGTGATCGGTCGCCTCCTGAAGCTCCTGCGCCGCACGTTGCGCGACGACATCGAACTGGTCGCGTCCCTGGCGGACCGCCTGCCGCTGGTGCTGGCGGATTCGAGCCAGGTCGAACAGGTGCTGATGAACCTCGCGGTCAACGCCCAGGATGCGATGCCAGACGGCGGACGGCTCACGATCGCCACCGAGGAGATTGAAGCGATGGTCCTTGGGGCGGGAGAGGCCCGAGGGCGGCTGGAGGAGCGGGCCGCGTGCATGAGCGTGGTTGATACCGGGTTGGGCATGGACCCAGGGACCCGCGACCGCGCCTTCGAGCCGTTCTTCACGACCAAAGGGCAGGGGAAGGGCACTGGGCTGGGGCTTGCGACGGTGTACGGGATCGTGCGGCAGCACGGCGGGCAGATCCTCGTCGAAACCGCTCCAGGCCAGGGGACGACCTTCCGCGTGTTCTGGCCGCTGGCGCCGGTGCTCCAGCCGGCGGCGGCCGAGACCGGGAGGTCCGGCATCGCGTCCGGCGGTGCGGAGACCATCCTCGTGGTCGAGGACTGCGAGCCGGTCCGCGAGCTGACCGCGACGATCTTGCAGAGCTTCGGCTATCACGTACTGGTTGCGGGCAGCCCAAAGGAGGCCGTCGAGCTCGCGACCGCCTATCCGGCCAGAATCGACCTGCTCTTGACGGACGTCGTGATGCCAGGCGGGAACGGCATTGCCCTCTTTCACACGCTGGCTTCCCGGTCGAGGGGGCTCAGGGTGCTCTACATGTCCGGCTACCCCAGGGAACTGGCCGCCCCTCGCGACCTCCTCGACAAAAACGCCGCCTTCATTCAGAAACCGTTCTCGACTGCGCAGCTGGCGGAACAGGTGCGGCGGGCGATCGGTGGCGCTCGCGGCGCCTAGCCGGTCCTAAGGCGCGCCTGGCGCTTCGTGGCGCCGCCCCGAGAAACGCGACGACTCAACCCGACCTCGACGAGTCTCCGAATCAGAGCGGGCGGTGAAGATACGCCGCGAGAGGCTTGGCTGACTTCCTGGTCATGCCGGTGGTCATGGCCGGGGCGTCGGGATTCGGACCCGGGACCTCCTGCTTCCCCTGCCTCGTCCCGCTTGTGAGTCTGCTGCCAGTGCTTCAACGTCGTGGTGCCCGCCTGCCACGGCTGCGTGGGGGTCGGGGCTCAGAACCTCCGTCTCCACGCACTCGACCCGCGCCCGGGCGGAGACTCCCCTGTCGAAGCGGTAGGCGCGACGACGACCACGTCGACACCACGCTCGCCGCAGTGCGCGCCAGGGGTCGATCTCGGTAATCCCCCGGGCCCGTGCCTTCACCTTGTCAGTTCGCACAAGGTCCGGACCAGGCTATTGCTGGCCCGGTCCAACCCGGGGACATCGCGCAGGAACGGCGGCACCGTGCGAGCCACCGGCACACACGCAAGGCCTGCCTTCCCCAGCGCGGGCGGCGGATCGAAGCCGGCGTGGAGCAGGAAGATCCGCTCCCCGTGCCAGACCTCGTGCAACGAGAGAAAGTCGGTGGCACGTCTGACCGGCGTCTCGACGAGGTGTGGCGCCATGTAGAAGTGCGACCGCAGCACGCCCGTCGCGTAGGGCGACCGTGTCAGCGAGTAGAGTCGCACAGGCCCCGCGCTGCCCGCGTCCCACAACCGCCGGAGGACGGGAGAGGGGTCGTCGGGGTACGGGCTCGGCACGACGGTCAAGACGGCGAGCGCAACAGCATTAACGAGGAGGGCCGATCCCATCACGGCCCGGCCGACGCGGGACCGGCACCAGCCGAGCAGGCGGTTAAGGAAGCCCTCGGGGAGGCTGTCGAGCGACAGTGCCAGCAGGGGCACGAGGGCCCCGACCACCGGAACCATGAAGCGCAGTTCTTTATGAGGGACAAGCGCGTGGGCGACAACGAACGGAACGACGGTCCACACGAGGACATGGCGACGGCAGCGCCAGACCCCGACGAGGAGCACGCCCACCAGGGGCACGCTGAAGGGCGGGATGAGGATGATCAGGAACGGCAGTGCCGTCGCCCACCAGGGGGCGGTTCCGAACAACGACGCCTTCCCGTGGAGCACGTTCTGCGACCAGTATTGCAGCGGCGTCAGGACCCATGCGCCGTACAGCCAGTGATCGATGAGCAGATTGGACGCGAGGCCTGCGACCAGGCCGATCCCCATCATGAGCAGGAGCGAAGGATGGGGCCGTCGCACGAGCAGCAACCACGCGGCCGCGCCGGCCACGGCGAACCCGATCTGGAACCGGCAGTAGAACGCCAACGCCCAGACACAACCTGCGGCGGCAGAGAGCACAAGGCTCCTGCCCCTTCGCCCTGTCCAGGCCGCGACCCCGTCGAGCGCGAGGCAGATGCCAGCGATGGCCAGCGCGCCGCTCCAGGTCTCTGAGGCAAACCGGCCCCGCAGAAACGGCGCCGCCCAGAGGAACAGCGTTCCGAGGAGGGCCAGCTGCCGCAGGGAAGGCCGCCGGATTTCCGGGAGGCAGCGTGCACACAACGCGAGGGCCGCCCACAGACCAAGCAGGCCCGACGCCAGGCGCAGCACGAAGGTGGCGACAAACGGCGTGAACGCCCCCAGGCGTTCGAGAGCGGCGATGACACCGGCGGCCAGCCAGGGCTGAAGACCGGGCCTCATCCGGGCAGCGAACTCCCATGGGAGACTCGACGCCGGCGCGTGGCCCAGCTTGTACCACGCGAACTCGAGGATCTGCCAGTGCTCGTCCGGACTCAAGTGACCCGCGTTGAACCACGCGGTGAGGACTTGGAGCACGAGCGCGATCACGACTACACGACGCACGGACGTGTCCGGCAACTGTTCGTGCAGCGTGTCGAGCAGACGCATCTGAAACGGACGCTCCAGGGAGTGGGCCGACGCAGGCGATCGTCGCGCTGGGACGATTATAGCCGGCCGGCGCGACGCCCACGGCAGCGCGGCCCATCGCCGTCGGCGCCGACGTCTCCAGCGTCATCGCGGCGCGCCTATTCCGCGCACCAAGGCAGAGCAGTCGCTTGGTACCAATCTCCGCGACCGCGATTCACGACCGCGACCCGCGCATCTCGCGTGATTCGCCCGAGGACAGGCCCGCCAAACACGGACACAGGGCTATTCGGTCGTGACCCCGTCAAATTCCGCCTCATGAGCCTCCGCTTCGTCCTTGGACGCCCGAACGATTCCGTCTTTGTGGTGCGCCGGAGAATAGATGGTGTAGAGCTTCAAGCTCTCGGACCCAGAAGCGTTGATGACATTGTGTCTCGCCCCCGCCGGTACCACGATGGCGGAGCCGTCTCTCACCGTGTATTCATGGCCATCAATGATGCATCGGCCCTGGCCTCGTTCAACACGGAAGAACTGATCGTTGTGCGGATGCACTTCCATGCCGATTTCTTCTCTTGGCTTCAGGCTCATCAGCACCAGTTGACTGTGCTTGCCCGTGTACAGCACTCTTCGGAACTTGTCATTTTCCAGGGTGAGTGTTTCGATGTTGGAATGAAAGCCCTTCATGAGTCCCTCCCGTCACATCTCTTCGTGACGTCCTACAGCCAACGCCCGACCTGATACACGACCACGCCAGTCGTAAGCGAAATGACCAACAGCAGTCCCACGCTGAATGCTGTCCACTTCCACGAGCGCGTCTCTTGGCGAATGGCCGCGATTGTGGCCACGCACGGGACAAACGTGACCTGAATCACCAGAAAGGCCAGCGCCGCAGCCGGCGTAATCGCCGCAGCCAGGGCCCGCAGGCCGTCGCCTTGGTACAGGACGCCCAGCGTCGCAATTGTATTTTCTTTGGCGACGACACTGGTCAGCAGCGCCACAATCATCCGCCAATCCAGGCCCATCCAGGCACCAAACGGAACGAGGAGTCGCCCCGTGTTTGCCAGGTAGCTGCTCTCTAGCTTGCCGTGGGGCAGAACCGACAGCAGCCACACCAGCGCCGACACGACGACGATGACACCTCCCGCCTTCTTCAAGAACTCGAGGACGCGTTGCCAGACCGAGATGCCGATGGTGCGCGCGTTAGGGAGGTGATAGAGCGGCATCTCCATGATGAAGGCGACGTGTTCGCCGCCCAGCACCAGCTCGTGGAGCGCAAACCCGATCCCCATCAGCAGGAGCAGATTCAGCCCAATGACTCCGACAGAGACCCACACCGCCGCCGCGCCAAAGAACAGGGGCGCGAGCACCGCCAGCACCGCGAGGCGGGCCGGGCAGGGCACGAGAGGCGTCAGCAGGATGGTCAGCAGGCGCGCGCGTGGCGAGTCAATGATGCGCGAACATAAGACGCCCGGCACATTGCAACCCATGCCCAGGCACAGCGGCAGGAACGACTTGCCGTGCAACCCCATCCAATGCATGAAGCGGTCGGTGATATAGGCGGCGCGCGCCATATAGCCGATGTCTTCGAGCAGTCCCAGCGCCACGAAGAACACCAGCAAGATGGGCAGGAACGTGACGACCGTCCCAGCGCCTGCCAGAACGCCATCCGTCAGCAGGCCGGTGAGCCACCAGGGTGCGCCGGTCAGCGCCGTGCGCACGGCCGCTGGCCCAGCCAGTACCAGTTGTTCGTTCAGCCACCGTTGCAGCGGCGCGCCCACACTGTAGGTCAGCCAGAAGACGACGCCCAAGACGCCCAGGAGCAGCATCAGGCCCCAGGCAGGATGGGTGGCGAACCGGTCCACTCGCTCCGTCAGCGTGATCTGCCCCGCGCGAGGCCGCGTCACCGCGGCACGCACCATGCGCTCGATCCATTCATAGCGTCCGCCGGCGATCGCCAGGATGGCATCTTCGTGCGCCTTCAAGATCTCGTGGACCCGTGCCCAGTCCGCTTCGCCCAGGCGCTCCCGCATCATCTGCGTGATCTGCGCATCCCCTTCGAGCAGCTTGAGGGCAACCCAGTTCGGGGGATAGGGCGCTGGCGTGTGACCGGCGACCATCTGCTGCAGCTGTGCCAGCACCGCCTTATGGTCCTGGCGGATCGCGGGGCGCTGGGGGGCGTAGTCACCTCGCCCCCGTGCGACATCCTCGATGGCCTCGACCAGATCCTCGACGCCCTTGTTCCTGGTGGCGACCATGGGCACCACCGGCAGCCCCAGCGCGGCCTCGAGCACGTTTGGCTCGACATGGAAACCCTGCTGTTCCGCCACGTCCATCATGTTCAGGCCCAACACGACCGGCGCGGGCAGGGCCAGCAACTCGCACAGCAAGTAGAGGTTACGCTCGAGCGCCGACGCATCCACAATATCGACGACGACATCAGGCTGTTCGGTGAGGATATAGTCGCGCGCAATCCGCTCCTCGAGCGAGTTGGCGGTCAGGCTGTACGTGCCCGGCAGGTCCACGATTTGCAGCGCACTGTCTCCATGCTGATACAGGCCACTCTTGTACTCGACGGTCTTGCCCGGCCAGTTGCCCACATGTTGTGACAGACCTGTCAGCAGATTGAAGACCGTAGACTTGCCAGCATTTGGTTGCCCGGCCAGCGCCACCTTGATCACGCTGGGCAGTGCCTCGGGCTGGGCCTCAACCGGCATCACCTGCACTTGCACCCTGGCCGCTTCGTCGCGCCCGAGCGCGACTTCCGTTCCGCGGACGGCGACGATGATCGCCCCACGGCCGAGGTTTTGAGTGACCTCCACCTCGGCCTCCACCGTAAAGCCGAGCGCCGCC
This sequence comes from uncultured Acidobacteriota bacterium, assembly GCA_963701315.1. GTDB lineage: Bacteria > Acidobacteriota > Vicinamibacteria > Vicinamibacterales > Fen-181 > FEN-299. The sequence goes on from OY969603.1 coordinate 1,856,995, forward strand.
ATGCGGCTCATGAATCCTCGACCGCCGCGCAATCCTCGGACGACGCCGCGCGTTGTCGAGGCGAGTTCGCTCAGTGCCGACCAGACCTTTGCGGGTTCTGGCGGCTTCTGCGTTGCCACGGGGGCTTTTAGGTCTGCCATCCGCAGGGCTCCCAAATCGTCTTCCACCTGTGCCACCGCGCCGTGACGTGGCGCGGTTATCGTCCGTTCTCCCGGCTCTGGTGCTGTCACCGAGACCGGCCGACTGCTGGACCGAGACGCGAGCTCCACTGCGGGTCGATCCAGTCCCCCCGCTGCTGGAGGACGTACAGCAGTGTGCCACGTGCCGCGACGCGACCGCGGCGTCTGTGAGACCTCGGCTCCGATGTAGATAGGCGCGTTCGCGACGACGGTGGCGGTCCGCCGAGCCTCGCTCGGGGCTGATCCGACGGCGACCACCAAATCCCTGGCCTCCGCAGCTTGCTGGACCGGATTGCACGGCGACCTGCACGATCGGGAGTGTCGACGTCGGCAGCCGCCTACCCGTATCTTGCCTTTCCGACCTTGGCTCTAAGACGGGCGACAAGCCCGCTAGAGATCATGGCCGGAATACATGATGGCCTTCTGAACCGCCGATTACCAGCGGTAGGGGGGAGCCGTAGGCCAGCCGTGACAAGAAGCGGGACGATTCTCGGGGTCCGCATGAGCGCCTCCCTGGTCAACCTAGGCCACTCTGCGACGACGTGGGCGGGAAGTAAGCGGACTATCGCGGCCAGCCGGACGGGCGCATGGTACTTGAGGGGCGCTAGATCGCGTCGGGGCGGCTTCTCGAGCCTGCAGGGACGCGCCCGGATGGGATGCCCCTCTTGTCCAGATGAAGGCTCGCCTCCGCGGCGACATGTCTGGCCTGCGCCGCCGGCATTGCACTGCTGCTTTCCCGGCATGACTGAAGCGGCTTGTGCAGTCCGGTGGTGCGTTCGCGAAGACGCCGGCCGAAGACTCCGTCTTGACGTGCTTTGTTTGCGACTGCGCCTCGAACCCTGCATGGGCCAGGATCGCGCTGATCCGTTCCGTCGTGGTTGTGGCCGTCTCCGCTCGCACACAAGAGTTCATGTTCAAGGCGGGATCGCGCCACTGGGTTACTCTCTCAAGAGTGCGCCACGATGAGTAGCAATCCCGAGAGCAGGAAACAGGCCACGGCCAAGCCGACAAGCACCAGTTGAATCCTCCTCAATGGACTTGAGGGACAAAGTTCGCGGTGAAGTTGCCCAACCTCGACCAGGAGACCGCGGCACCGCGGATAGCGGTACTTCCACAAGAGCTGCTGCAGCCGACCTGGCAGCTTCTGGTCGACCTCGTCGGCAACGTTTACGCATAGCGCCAAGGCAATTGCCAGGCATGCAAAAGCTGGGGCCAGCGGAAGGACCGCTAGCGCTGCTGGAGCTCGGACCCCCAGGATGCCGACGACCAGGGCGAGCGGCCCAAGCGTGATGACACTAGCAGCTGTGAGCACACAACCTGACCCAGGAGAGCCGCGACGAGGCGCCGACGGCGCAGTCACAAACAGTATGTCTCCTGGGTACCAGTGTAGGTAGAACCGCCCTCCGCGTCACAGCAAAGCACTGCCTATCATGGTCTATTTCTTCAATCCCTCCAGCCTCTTGAGCATTTCGTCCTCCCAATCGGTCGCTGCCGGGTTGAACCCGAGCTGCGCCCAAAGCCACTTACCAGTGCCATCGACCAGCCAGTTCTGCGGCACCGCCAGGCCCGTGTCGAGCAGGCCCATCACCGGGTCGAACGTCGGCAGCACGGGGAGGCCGTACGAAAGAACGAAGGGTGTAGCCCTTCTCCTTCATGAACGGCGCCACCAGGCCGACATCGGTGTCCACGTCGAAGGTGAGGACCTGGATGTCACTCCGGTCGCTTCTGGAGGTGCGGCAACTGGTCGCGAGCCTCGTCGCTAAGCGCGTCGCGCGCCCTGCCCTGGTAGGGCTTCGGCTTGGTGGCTCGCGACTGCAGCGCAGCCTGATAGTAGACGAGCGCGTCAGCTGGCGCCTCTGAAGCCGCGCGAGGCGCGCCCGGTCGGCCAGTAGAGCGGGAGCTGGCTGTTGTCCTCGGGAGCGGGGGCTTCGATCGTCGTCGCCAGGTGCGCTGCTGCCTCCGGCTGGCCCGCCAGTACCGCCGCCTTCAAGACGAGCGATTGAACCGAGGCTAGCCGCCCCGGCTCGTACTTGTTCTGCAGCGCCAGGTCGGCGTCGCCGCGGTTGTCGTTCTCCGTGCTGTTCACACGGTCTTTCTCGTACAAGGCGAGCGCGTCTTGCGCGATTTCGAGGGCGCCCGCGGGTCGCCAGCCCTTCGAGAGCAGCGTCGTGGCCGCCGCGGAGGACCCGGACCAGTCGCCGGGATAGTCGGCGGCGGCCAGTCTAAGCCGCTCTTCTACGAGCGCTACGCCCTCCACCTCAGCGAGCGCATCGTCCTGGAGTCGGCGGTAGAGGTAGATGGATTCTCAAGGCCCTATCCCTTGGCCGGAGCTTCATCCATCCGGCAAGGACCTCGACCGTCTACCGGTTGTACGACTGCCAAGCCTTGAGAATCCGTCTGGTCGGTCGGCTCCGGATGATCCCAGGACCGCCGACCCGGTGCGCTTGAGGCGCTCTGGTCCCTACGAACCCGACCAGCCGGGCCTTCACCTGCACGTGCAACTCGCCGCGCAGGGCACGGCGTTGGCCCGATGCGGCCGGTGGTCTGGAAGGCCCCCGGCGAATTCCAACGCTGGGATCTGCCGCTCTCGCTGGCCGAGGAAGCCTACAGGCTGATCGACGGCGTGATGGCCGGCGAGTAGGAGACAACCGGGGCCGCCTGGCGGCGGCCCCATCGGAGCGAACGGGAGGCGACCATGACGAAGATCGAAGATCGGCCCGTGGATGATACGCCGGAGGTGGCGGCGGCGCTGAATATCTGGCGGCAGACTGTCGCTGAAGTCGATGAACTTGGCCAGCGCATCCGGCGGTAGGAGGCGCTGACTAACCCGCACCACCAAGCCGACGACGCGCCGACGGCGACTGAGGATCAGGTGCTGGAGGCGTTGAGCGAGTTGCTGGTGGCGCGGCCACGCCACGCCCGGTTGACGCGGGAACTGCGCGCGGCCGGGGCGGCGCTGAAGGCGGCGCGGGACGCCGACGTGGCCCGGCAACTGGCGGTCCTGCGGGAACAGAAGCGGGCGATCCTCAAGCGGCTCGTGCCCGCGCTGCGTGCGGCGGCGGTCCCGAACCGGGAGCTGATGGAGTTGGAGGACAACGAGCGCCAGCTCTGTGGCGAGTCGATTGCCGATCCGTTGGCGTGGCACGAGCTGTCGCCGGAAACCTCCGCGTTCCAACCGCGGCTGGCCCGATTTGAGGCGGCGCTGAGGGAACAGGGACTGATCGAGTGACGGGCGCTGGCCATCTCCGAGGCCGTACCGGCGACCTTGACCAACCTGCGCCCGCTGGCCGGCGGTCGGCCGTTGCACGCGGTCGATGTCACGGGCGAGCGCAGGACCGGCGCGACCAATTGTGAAGGGCCGCTATTCTCCCGCGCCCGTCGGGCGCCAGATGCACTTCTCCTACCGCCGACTCCAGATGATTGCCTTCCCCTCGCCAAAGCGAATCTGTTCGACTCCGTCCGGAATGGGAACGTCAACCCGGAAGCAAGCGCCCATTGGTGCGTGCGCGAGGCGGACGCGGACGACGACCACTTGGGCGGGTCCACTCCGATGAACCTCTACTTTCTTGATCGACCTGTAGCTGTCTGCCATTACTCCCCACACCCGCACGACCGGTTGACCGTTATCTCTCAAATCGGTGACCCGGAGCCCCACGGCTGGTAGTTCGACGACGCTTGTGTGGTAGAAGACCCACACCACAGCTACGACCGGACCGATGATCGCGATCGCCGCCGCTAACGCCGCTTCCCTGACCACCCGTCTCATTGCATGTCCCCCTCTCTCTCATTGAAGGGCGGCCCTTCTCCCGCGCCGCCGGGGCGCCAGATGCACTTCTCTTACCGCCTACTCCAGATGATCGCCTGCGCCTCCCCAAACCTGATTTGCTCGACCCCACCCGAAATGGGAACGTGGACTCGGAAGTAAGGGCCCGTTGGGCTGCGTGCTAGGCGGAGGCGAACGAGGACGACTTGGGCGGATCCGCTCCGATGAACCTCTACATCCTTGACCGACCTGACGCCGTCCGGCCCCATTCCCGACACCAGCACAATCTGTTGACCGCGCTCTCTCAGATCGGTAACTTGCAGTCCCGGGACGTAGGGTCGTTCAAGGACGCTAGAGTAGTAGTACCAGAACCACACCCCAGTCACAACCAGACCCACGATCCCGATCGCAACTACTAACCCCGCAACCATGAAAGGCCGCCTGTCCTACGACGCCCACGCCGCGGACCTCCTCTTCCAGGTCGTCAGCCGGCGGTACGAGCAGAAGTCGATCGTGGTCACCACGAACTTAGCCTTCAAACACTGGGACAGCGTCTTTCCCAACGCCGGCTGTGCCGTCGCGCTCATCGATCGGCTCACGCACCACGCGGAGATCGTCGCGATCGACGGCGAGAGCTACCGCCGCCGCGACGCCCAGGCGCACCAGAAACAGCAACGGCCACCCAAGTAAGGGTGGCCGCCCCCATCTCACGCCGCCGTCGACAGCCGTCCAAAATCACGCGGTTTCAGACGCTCGCGAACATTCTCGGACTCGCATGAGGCCTCCTGGTGAAACTGGGCCACCTGCGACGATGTGGCGGGCTATCTACGGTGCTGGGCGCGGCCAAGTGTAACACGGACCAGCTTACGCGGCGGTTCGCCCTGAGTGCTTGCCAGAGGCGCTCCGGCGACTGAGGCTCATGCCCACTGCGGCGCGGCGCCATCGTGGCAATACCACACCCGGACACGCTCGGCGTCTGCTGCTATTGCAAGCCCCTTGTCGCCGGTGATGAGGACTGAGGCGGACTCTCCACAGAACGCGAACGGTGCCTGCTTCAAGGTGTACAGCTAGAGCGCATCGATCAGATCGAGCTTGTAGGTTCGGGCGAGTGTCTCGACGGCGCGGTGTACTTCCGCTTCGCCGAGATCAGGCTCGGTCCTGCAGATCCGGAGGCGCCATTCCACCAGGAGGTTACTGCTCAGGGCGTAATAGGCCTCGTCGGTCAGACCGTTCTCGTTCTTCGACCGCTTCCGTTTCAGGACGCCCAGCGCTTCGACGAGGCAGAGTGAAGTCGTTTGGCAGTGCGGGTTTCTGCGGTAGAGGTCCCGCACGTAGCTGGCGTCAGCCTCGTCCACGTAGAGCATCACGAGGGCGGACGCATCGAAGTAACTGACGTGGATGGAGTGACGCTGGCCTGTCATGCCGGCCCCTGTTGACAGGCGATGTACATGAAAACGGCCAGCTTCGCGCTGGCCGTTGCCGCCCCCGTTGCACATTCGGTGGCGAAAGTTGGTCGGGGCGAGTGGATTCGAACCACCGACCCCTCGGTCCCGAACCGAGTGCTCTACCAGGCTGAGCCACGCCCCGACCGAAGATGTTTATTTTATCTCAGCCTCATCCCCGACGCCAAGGTCTTTTGTGAACTCCAGGGCCTGGTATGCGGTCAAGTCGGACTGCAGCGGGGTCAGTGAGACGTACCCCGAGCGGACCGCCTCGAAGTCCGAGTTGCCATCCGGCACCCATTCGTCCTGGCCTTCCCCGATCCAGTAGTACGGTCGACCCCGCGGGTCGTGGCGCTCGGTCACGGTCGTCGCGTGGTTGCGTCTGCCCTGCACCGTCACGCGGGTGCCCTTCGGCCGGCTCCGCGGCACGTTCACGTTGAGAAACGTGCGCGGTGGCAAGCCCATGGCCAGAACCCGCTCGGCAATACGCCGTGCGATCGCGGCGGCGTCGCGAAAGTCCCATTCGCCGGGGCCTTGTTGCAACGACACCGCGACGGCTGGAACACCCAGCAACGCCCCTTCCAGGGCGCCAGACACGGTGCCCGAGTACGTCACGTCGTCGCCGACGTTCAGGCCCTTGTTGATGCCGGACACGATCAGGTCCGGAAGCCCCCGCAGCACGGATGCCACTGCGATGTTGACGCAGTCGGTGGGCGTCCCGTCCAGCGCGAAGACCGCCTCGCTGACGTGTTCCAACCGCAACGGATGATGAAGGGTCAGCGCGTGCGCGATCGCACTGGCCTCACGGGCCGGAGCCACCACGATGACGTCCCCGAGCGGTGCCAGCGCGTCAGCCAGGGTACGGATGCCGGGCGACCGAACGCCATCGTCATTCGTGATGAGGATTCGCGGCATGCGTGTCTTTACTATACCCCGGCCCGACGTCAGGGTCGCGGCCCCGGCCGGACGAGCACGCCCAACAGGACGGTGGCCAAGCAGGCCAGGCCGGCCCCGACGCCGAAGGCGACGCTCGCCCCGAAGGCTCTCCAGGCCAGGCCGAACAGCACGCTTGCCAGCAGCGAGCCCAGTCCAATGGCCGCGTTGTAGATGCCAAACGCCGTGCCGCGGAGCGAGGGGGGCGCGAGGTCCGCCACCAGGGCCTTCTCGGTCCCCTCCGACAGCCCGTAGTAGAGCCCGTAGACCAGGAACCAGGCGATGAGCGCATGGACCGACGTGCTCCCCGCAAAGCCTGCGTAGACCACGGCGTAGATCATCCAGCCGAGGCCGATCACGACTCGTCGGCCCCACCGGTCCGACGTGATGCCGCCCCAAACGGACACCGTGGCCTTGACCGTGTGCAGCGCGGCCCAGAGCAGCGGGATGAACGCCGTGCGCACGCCGGCATCGCTCAGGCGGAGGAGGAGGAACGCGTCGGCCGAGTTCCCGAGCGAGAACACCAGGAGGACGGCGAGCAGAACGACGAAGGTCGGCGGTAATGCGCGAGATCCGACGGCCCCGGAAAGGGTCGTGGGACGCGCGGCCGTCGGGCGGGGCGGCGGTTCGCGCACCAGGAACAGGGTCCCTACCGCCAGGACGCCGGGCACGATGGTCAGGGCGAACAGCGTGCGGTAGTGGCCGGGCCAGGAGAGCAGAAACAGCGAGGCCAGTAGCGGGCCCACAATCGCGCCCACATGGTCCATCGCTCGATGGAACCCGAACACCCGACCTCGGGTGTCCGGCGTGGCGGACTGCGCGAGCAGCGCGTCTCGGGGCGCACCCCGGACCCCCTTCCCAACCCGGTCCGCAAACCGAACGAAGAACAGCTGGGGCCACGACTGGACGAGCGCCACCAAGGGGCGAACCGCGGACGAGAGGCTGTAGCCGGCAATCACAATCGGGCGGCGGCGGGGCCACCGGTCCGAGAGGCGACCCGAGACGATCTTCAGCAGGCTGTTCGCCGCCTCGGCGCAGCCCTCGATGAGGCCGAGCGCGGCCGGTCCGCCGCCGAGCACCCGAGCCAGGTAGACGGGGAGGACGGGGTAGATCGCCTCGCTGCCCGTGTCGGTGAACAGGCTGGTCAGGCCCAGCAGCCAGACGGAGCGTGTCAGACCGAAGAGCGGACGCTGTTCCGGAAGCGCGGGAGGATCGGTCACGGGGTCAGATCCAGGCACGCAGAGCGTGAAACCGGGGCGTCGCGCACAGGGTGCCGGGCCGGTCAGCGGGCCGGGGCCTCATGCAAGGCCCCGCCCGTCGTCACGCGCGGGCCAGCGGGGCGCCCGGGCGTCTGGACACGCAGCGCCCGCGAGAGTGGCCGCGCAGGGTGCAGCCCTCCGGCCACACCCAGCACGAGTCGTCCGCCGGGCGTCGTCCCGGTCAGGCTGAGCACGAGGAAGTGCCCGGTCACTCCCAGGCACGTCGCCGTCACCCAGAACCACTGGAACCCGAAAACGAGACCGACCACGGCGCCGGGAATCACCGCCAGCAAGATGTCGATCACCGCGGCCGTCGAGCGCTTGGGCAGGCGCCCGCGGGCGGGAACGCCCCCAACTGGGGCCGAGCGTTGAGCCGGCGTCTGCACGATTTCGGCCGTGCGCGCGGGCGAAGCCGGGGGCTCAGGGTTGCATTCTGGGAACAGACGCGTGAACCGCCGGACGACGTCGTCGGCATTCAACCCGACGGCCTCGGCGTAGCTTCGCAGGAACGCGCGGCGGAACAGCCCCGAGGGCCAGCGGGAGAAGTCGTTCCGCTCCATCGCGGCAAACAGCGCCGCGCTCACCTTCGTCTGCTCCGCAATCTGGTTGAGCGTCAGGCCTCGATGCTCCCGTGCCCGGCGAAGATCGACCCCGAACGACTCGCGCTCCGTCATCGCGCCCCCCGTCACCGCCACGCCTGTTTCCAACCCGGTCGCCGCCGCGAACCTGGAACGACGTCACCGCGCCGCCGGAAGCGAACAGAGTATAGGGCAAGAAACGTCCAACGCAAGACAACTTGCACGGAAAAATACGCTGAGATTCACCCTCGCGCCTGGCGTAGCTGCTGCCCCGGCCGGCGTCGGGGACACCGGCTCGACCATGCCCGCCTGGACCGTGCCGGGGCGCCACGCGTCACACCTTGAGGAAGATCTGGCGCCGGTACATGCCCCAGAGAATGAGGTAGAGCACGACCAGGTAGGTCAACGCAAACAGCAGCGAGGCGTTGACGGGCGAGGCCAGGGGCTCGTACCACGCGCGGTAGATGAACGTCTGCAGCGACACGAGCGTGCCTGCGGCGTCGTGGACCTTGATCAGGATCAGGAGCTTCTCGCTGAGGCCGGAGAGCACGAACAGGGCGATCGCGTTCACGCCGAGGATGACGAACGGCTTCGTCCACCACCGCCACGCCTTGACGTCGGCCACCCAGTAGCACACCGCGAAGCCGAGCGCGCCCGCGCCGCCCGTGAACCAGGCGTATGAACTGGTCCACAGGTTCTTGTTGATCGGAAAGGCCAGGTCCCAGAGGAGTCCGACGGCCATCGCCGCGATGCCTGCGACCGCGAGCAGACCGGCCTTCGCGCGGCCCGACGCGGGAGCGCGGAGCCAGAGTCCCACCAGCAGTCCCATCAGCGTGCTCGCCACGGCGGGCACCGTGCTCAACAGGCCTTCAGGGTCCCACGGCCGCTTGCCCCACATGTGGTTGCGGCCCAGAAGGGCACGGTCGATGAAGGCGCCCAAGTTGCCCTCCGGCGTCAGGTCGCCGGGGTTGTGGCCCGGGAACGGCACGAACACCATCGCCAGCCAGTAGGCGACCGTCAGACCCACGACCCAGGCCATCAGGCGCAGGCCGTGCCGCCAGTCGTCCCGCGCGCCAGTGGGCACCGTCAGGCGGAAGATCCCGGCTGCGGCCAGGTAGCACAGTCCGATCCGGACCAGCACCCCTGGAAGCCGAAGCATCGTCAGGTGGAAGTACGGGAAACCCGCCAGCAGCCACCCGATCACCACGATGGTCAGGCCCCGGCGCGCGATCCGCCACCCCGAGCCCATCGTCGCCTTCGAGAGCGTCATCGACACCCCGACCATGAACAGGAAGAACGGGAAGATGAGGTCGGTCGGTGTCCAGCCGTTCCACTCGGCGTGCAGCAGCGGCCAGTAGGCGTGGTTCCAGTCGCCGGGATTGTTGACGATCACCATGGAGGCCATCGTCAAACCGCGAAACACATCCAACGACACGAGGCGGGCCGACAGCGCCGTCGCCTTCCCGGTGGTCTGTGCCATGGCGTGAGAGATTAGCGTATCCTACCGTCATGCGCAAAACGGCAGCCGCCCGAGCGGCGGCGGGCGTCCTGCTGGTCGTCCTCGGGGTGAGCATCAGAGCCGTCGGACGCGGCCAGGCGGCGACGTCGCCGCCATCGAGCTCCCCCACCCACCCCCCCGTCGAGACGGGAGAGTTCCTGAAGCCGGACCTCGTGGAACTGGTCAGCCTCAACCCCCGCATCCATCTCGACATCCGCTACGCAACGGCCAACAACCTGGCCGGACGGCCGCTCTACACCGAAGCCCGGGCGTTCCTGCAGCGCCCGGTGGCCATCGCCGTGGCGCGTGCGGAAGGCAAGCTCGAACCCCTCGGGTTCGGGCTGGTCGTCTTCGACGGCTACCGACCCTGGTCGGTCACCAAGGTCTTCTGGGACCTGACGCCGCCCGACAAGAAGGAATTCGTCGCGGACCCGGCTCACGGGTCGCGGCACAACCGAGGCTGCGCGGTGGACCTGTCCTTGTACGACCTGGCGACCGGTCAGGAAGCCGACATGCCGAGCGCCTACGACGAGATGTCGCCCCGCGCGTATCCGACTTACGCGGGCGGCACGGCCGCACAACGCGAGCGGCGGGACCTGCTCCGGCGCACGATGGAGGCCGAGGGGTTCACGGTCGACTCCAGCGAGTGGTGGCACTTCGACCACCGGGACTGCGCCCGCTACGCGGTCCTCAACGTCCCGTTCGACCAGATCGGGAAGCCGGGCCGCTGACGGCGCAGGTTGCATCGCGCAGCGTGCGGCGCTATACCTAGCAAGTGAGGGGCGGACCGGGCGGAGTCATGGCCTCCCTAACAGACGACCTCATCGCTCTGACGCGCGAGGGTGAGCTGTACGAGCGGACCGAGAACAACGGGGTCCGCTGCGTGGCCTGCGGCCACCGCTGCCCCATCCCGGACGGCGCGTCGGGGGTATGCAAGGTCCGCTTCAACCGCGGCGGCCGTCTCATGGTGCCCTGGGGCTACGTCGCCGGGGCGCAGTGCGACCCCATCGAGAAGAAGCCCTTCTTCCACGCCTACCCGGGTGCCCTCGCCTTCAGTTTTGGCATGCTGGGCTGCGACCTGCACTGCGCCTACTGCCAGAACTGGGTGACGTCCCAGGCGCTGCGTAATCCGCGGGCCATGCTGCACGCCCAGCCCGCGTCCCCCGACGCGATGGTCCAGCAGGCTGTCCGACTCGGCGCGAAGGCCGTGGTGAGCACGTACAACGAGCCCCTGATTACCGCCGAGTGGGCCGTCGAGACGTTCCGACGGGCGCGGGCGGCAGGCCTGGTGACGGGGTTTGTCTCCAACGGCAACGGCACGCCCGAGGCACTCGAGTACCTCCGGCCCTGGATCGACCTGTTCAAGGTGGACCTGAAGGGGTTCGACGACCGGCGCTACCGCCAACTGGGCGGCCGGCTACAGCCGATCCTCGAGACAATCCAGTGGCTGCACCGGGCGGGCGTGTGGGTCGAGATCGTGACGCTCCTGGTCCCGGACTTCAACGACTCGCCCGACGAGCTGCGACGCCTGACCGCGTTCATCTGTGGCGTCTCGCCGGCGATCCCGTGGCATGTCACGGCCTACCACGAGGACTACAAGATGAGCGGCACGGGCGATACGACGCCCGAGATGCTGCTGCGGGCGATCGAGATCGGCCGGGCCTCGGGCCTCCAATTCGTCTATGCGGGCAACGCGCCGGGGCTGGTCGCCGACCTCGAGAACACGTACTGCCCCGCCTGCCGCGCGCTGCTCGTCGAACGCACCGGATACCACATCCGCTCGTACCACCTCACACCGGACGGCGCCTGCGAGTCCTGCGGCGCCGCCATACCCGGCCGCTGGAGCCGGCGGTTCGACGGGCACGGGGGCCCGAGGTGGAACGTCCTGCGCCGGCAGCTCGTCCGGTAGCCTCTGGCCCACGAGGCCGGCCGCTCAGCCGCGCGAGAACGTGCGGTAAGATTGACAGATGGCGCTCGTTGACCTCCTCGGACGACCCCTGCGCAGTCTCCGTGTCTCGGTGACGGACCGGTGCAATCTCCGCTGCCAGTACCTGCATGCCCGAGGAGGAGTACACCTGGCTCCCCCGGGAGAACCTGCTGTCGTTCGAAGAGATCGCGACCCTCGTCGACATCTTCTGCGACCTCGGCGTCGACAAGGTGCGGCTGACGGGCGGCGAGCCACTGCTACGTCGGAACCTGGCGGATCTGGTGCGCCTGCTGGCTCGCGAACCCCGCCTCGCCGACCTGGCGCTCACGACCAACGGCGTCCTGCTGGCCGACCAAATCGAGGCGCTCCACGCAGCCGGACTGAAGCGGATCACCGTCAGCCTCGACACGCTCCGCCCCGATCGGTTCACGGCGCTGACACGGCTGACGACGCACGGGCGGGTGCTCGCCGGCGTCGACGCGGCCGCGCGGCGCTTTGGCGGCCTGAAGATCGACTCGGTCCTGATGCGCGGCGTCAACGACGACGAGCTGGCGGCCCTCGTGGAGTTTGCGCGCGAACGGCGAGCCGAGGTCCGCTTCATCGAGTACATGGATGTGGCCGGCGCCACACGCTGGTCGGCCGACAAGGTCGTGTCGCGCGCCGAGATCCTCGAGCGCCTGGCGGCTCGCTACGGCAGCGTCGAGCCCGTCGACGAATCGATCTGGGCCCCGGCCGACCGGTTCCGCCTGCCCGACGGGAATGTGGTCGGCGTGATTGCCTCCACGACGACGCCTTTCTGCGGGACCTGCGACCGCGCCCGCCTCACGGCGGACGGCGTCTGGTTCACCTGCCTCTACGCGCGCAACGGCCTCGACCTGCGCGGCCCGCTCCGGGCCGGCGCGCCGCCTGGGACGATCAAGCGCCTCATCGAGGACACCTGGCGGCAGCGCGCGGATCGCGGCGCCGAGCTTCGCGCCGCCGAGCGTGAGCGCGGTGCCTTCGTCCCGGCAGCGGCGCTCAGGGGCGACCCACACCTGGAGATGCACACCCGCGGCGGCTAGGCCCTCCTGTCGGGGCAACCGTCCGGAGCGGAGGCGTGCGTTGGCTCAACCGCACATCGTCATTGTGGGCGGCGGGTTTGCGGGGATCGCGGCCGCCCGAACGCTCTCGTCCTGCGACGCCCGGATCACGCTGGTCGACCGCCACAACTACCACCTCTTCCAGCCCCTGCTCTACCAAGTGGCGACCGCCGGGCTCTCGCCCGGCGACATCGCCTCGCCGATCCGCTGGATGCTGCGCCGCCAGGCCAATGCGACCGTCTTGCTGGGGGAGGTCCAGACCGTGGATCTGGCCGGAGGGCGACTGCACCTCGACATCGGCGAGCTGGCGTATGACTACCTGGTCCTCGCCACCGGTGCCGCACACTCCTACTTCGGTCACGACGAGTGGGAGGCTTTTGCACCCGGGCTCAAGACGCTGGACGACGCCTTGCGAATGCGGCGGGCGGTGCTGATGGCCTTCGAGCGGGCCGAGCGTGAGCGGGACCCGGCCGAACGGCGGCGCCTCCTGACCTTCGTCGTCGTGGGCGGCGGGCCGACGGGCGTGGAACTGTCCGGCGCGCTGGCCGAGATCGCGCGCCACACCCTAGCGCGCCAATTCCGTGCCTTCGACCCCGGTTCCGCCCGCGTCATCCTGCTCGAGGCCGGGCCCCAGATTCTGGCGATGTATCCGCCGACTCTGCAGGCGGCCGCCGAGCGGTCGTTGGCCCGCCTCGGGGTCGAGGTCCGCAAGGGCGCGCCCGTCACTCACGTCGACGCGCAGGGCGTGGTGGCGGGAACCACGGCGCTCCCGACCGGCACCGTGCTCTGGGCGGCCGGCGTCGCCGCCTCCCCTGTCGTGCGCTCTCTGGGTGTGGAGCTCGACCGCAACGGCCGCGTCCGGGTTCAGCCAGACCTAACCGCCCCCGGCTATCCGAACGTGTGGGTGGCCGGCGACCTGGCGGTGCTCGAGCAGGACGGCGCGGTCCTGCCCGGCGTGGCCCAAGTTGCCATCCAGCAGGGCCGCCACGCGGCCCTGCAGATCCTCCGCTCACTCGAGGGCCGGACGTCCCTGCCGTTCCGCTATCGGGACAAAGGCAACATGGCCACCATCGGTCGGGCCGCGGCCGTCGCGGACCTCGGCTGGTTGCGGTTGTCGGGCTGGATTGCCTGGGTCGCCTGGCTCAGCCTGCACATCCTGAAGCTCGTGGGCTTCCGGAGCCGGCTGGCTGTGGTCCTGCAGTGGGCATGGGCGTATGCCACCTACCAGCGAAGTGTTCGATTGATAACTGGAGACAAGGCGGCGGGCGAGAGTTGAAGCGGCGACGGGGACACCCCGCCAGGCGTCGAAGCCGCCGGCCGAGGCCGCCGCAGCCGGCGCCAAGCGCGGGACCTTTGACGCGGCATGTCGGTAGACCGACCATCCGGGCCGGCGCTTGGCTCAGTTCAGCTTAGAAATTCGTGCGGACGAGGTTGGCTCTGTTCTTGCTTGTCTGTCGGCGTGTCGCCACTCGGCGGACTACGACGATGAGCCCAAGGAACTTCTGGAACCACCCGTTGCAGGAAATTGCCAGGTCGCTGGCCCGGACGTTTGGACCCGACCAGCCCGGCACGCTGACGACCGATGAGTTCGTCGCCTTGCTCGGCCGGCTCGTCGGGTCGACGGCTCAAGGCCCAGGCTTTTCCGCCCAGCTCGCCCGACGTCGGGATCAGCTGGCCGGGCGGGGACCGATCCACCGCCCGTAGCCGCGGCCGACCGACGTCCCTCCGGCGACGTCCGCGTCCAGGCGTGCGGCCTGGCCCGTTCAGCGATCCTCAATCGCTCACCTCAACCAGTTCGACCGCGAAGACCGCCCCGTCGCCGCCGAAGGTCCACCGGCTCACCCGTCCGGCGCGACAGATCTGCATCTTGTAGTCATTGCCCCAAACCACCGTGGGCAGCGACAGTCCGACCCCACCCGGCAGCACCGACTTCAGGTTGCCGCCCACCATGTTCGCCAGCTCCCCCAGCGCGTCGCGCACATCGTCGTTGAGTGCGCTGGGCAGGTCGATGCCGGTCATACGGCTCGTGAAGAGGAAGGCCTCTGGAAGCCCGCACTCCACCAGGACGGCACCCTTCCAGGCGCCGGACAGGGAAATGACAGCCGTGATCAGATCGCCCTTGGGGACAGGCACGTCGGTGGCCTTCACCTCCATCGCCAGCATCGTCTGGAAGACATGCTCGACGATCTGGTTGACGACGGGTCCGAACTCGATTGCGTCCACGGCAGACTCCATATGAGCGCTCACTTCCAGGTCGCAGCCTTCCGGTAGACCGACGCCTGGCCAATGACCTGGCGGGCATAATTGCCGTCCAGGTCGAGGATTGCCTCGGCGCCCCCGAGCAAGAGGCACCCGTCATCGCGAAGGACGCGGCGAATCTCCGCGAGGATCTTCTTCTTCGTCGGGGTGTCGAAGTAGATCAGCACGTTGCGGCAGAAGACGATATCGAACAAGCCGAGCGGTGCGAGGCTCTGCCGAAGATCGACGCGGTCGAAGGTGACCATCGACCGCACGTTGTCCTTCAACTGCCACTCCAGACCCTGCTTGTTGAAGTAGCGGACGAGGTAGGGGGCCGGCAGGCCGCGGTTGACCTCGATCTGCATGTAGCGCGCCTGCCGCGCGCGGTCGAGGATCTGGGCCGACAGGTCCGTCCCCAGGATCTGGATGCTCCATCCCTGCGCCGGCAGTCCCATCTCCAGCAGCAGCATCGCCAGGCTGTAGGCTTCCTGTCCGGAGGAGGCGGCCGCCGACCAGAAGCTCAGCCGTCGGAGCGCCTCCCGTTGCTTGACCAGGGCCGGGATGATCGTGGTCCTGAGCGAGTCGAACAGCGTGGGGTCGCGGAAGAACAGCGTCTCGTTGGTCGTCATGGCCTCGACGACCCGTCGGCCGAGGTCCGCGTTGCCCGACCGGAGGCGGAAGCAGATGTCGTCGATCGTGCGGAGCTGCTGGCTCTTCAGGATCGGCATGAGCCGGGCCTGGAGCAGGTAGTGCTTGTCCTCCTCGAGGACGATGCCGGACTCGCGGTAGACGAAGTCCTGGAGGAATTGGTACGTGTCCGCACTGATGCCCTCCCAGGGACCGCCGTCGGGCCGCGAAGCACCTCCGACCTGCAGCGTCATAGCACCCGCTCTCACACGTGACGGAGTATTTCCGGCACAATATCATCAATTCCGACGATCGCATCCGCCAGATTCGCGCGTGCGATGGCGCCGGGCATGCCCCAGACGACGCTCGACGCTTCGTCCTGGACGATGACGCGCGCGCCTGCCGCCTTGAGCAGCTCGACCCCGCGCAACCCGTCCTGCCCCATCCCGGTCAGCACGACCGACACGACCTGCCCCCCATATACCTCTTCGACCGATCGGAACAGGACGTCGACGGCGGGCCGGCACGAGTTCTCGGGCGGGGCCTGGTCCAGCGCGATCACCACCCGGTCCCCCTGCCGCCGGACCCGCATGTGGTGGTCGCCGGGGGCGATGTAGATCGTCTGCGGCTCCACGACGTCCCCTTCGGTGCCTTCGACCACGGTGAGGCTGGTCTGCTTCTGGAGCCGTTCGGCGAGCAGACGCGTGAAGAGCGGCGGCATGTGCTGCACGATGAGGATCGGCAGCCCAAACCCATCCGGGAACTGCGGAATGATGGTCGACAGCGCGGTGGGCCCGCCCGTCGACACGCCGATCGCGACGACCTTCGGCAGCACGAGCGGCCTGAACGCCGGGACCCTGGGCAGCGCGTGGAGCGGCTTGGACACACCGGACGGCCGGGCCGTTCCGGCCGGCGGGCTGCCGTCGGAGCGGACGAAGAACTGGTTGATCCGCGGCACCAGCTCGTTTCGCAGCGCGGCCAGCGACTCGTTCAGCTTGCCGACGTTGGCCGCCTTGGTGACGTAGTCGTCGGCCCCCAGCATCAGCGCGTCGATGGTCGCCGTCGCGCCGCGCTGCGTCAGCGTGCTGAACATGATGATGCGCAGGTTCGGGTAGTCCCGGCGAATCCGGCGCAGCGTCTCGATGCCGTCCATCTCCGGCATCTCGATGTCGAGGGTGACCACGTCCGGGTTCACCTGCGGGATGCGCTGGAGCGCGATGGCGCCGTTGGCAGCCGTGGCGACGACCTCGATCGCCGGGTCCTCGGCGAGCGCCTGCGAGACGAGTCGGCGGATGACCACGGAATCGTCGACGACTAGGACCCGAATGCGCGCGGTCGAGGGAATGACCCGTCGGAGTGGATGTGCCACGTTCCCCGCCTACTGCACCACGCCCAGCAGGCGCAGCTTGTCTTGGATGACATCCTTGGTGAAGGGCTTCATCACGTACTCGTTCGCCCCAGCCTCGAGCGCGGCCACCATTTGATCCACCTCGGTCTCGGTCGTCACCATGACGACCGTGACGCTGGCGTTGGCCTCATCCGCCCTCATGGATTTGACGAACTCCAGCCCGTTCATCTCGGGCATGTTCCAGTCGACCAGCGCCAGCGTCACGGGAACACCCGTCGCCCGTTCCCGCGCGAGGACTGAGAGGGCGTCCCGGCCGTGCTCGGCCTGGCAGACCTCGAAGCCCAGTTCCCCGAGGACGCCGCCGAGGATCCGACGGATCGTCCGCGAGTCGTCCACGACCATCGCTTTCGCCATAATGCCTCATTCGCCCCACGCGGCCCGTTCGCGCGAGGTCCGTCCGCTGTCGACGCTGACCGGCCCGCGAGCGGTCGGCGTTCGCCGTCCGACGGCCGCGGCCGCTCTGACCGCCCGAGGTCTCCTCCCCTCCCGCCCCACGCCAGTCCGGGGGGCTCCGACCGCCAGCAACGCTACGCCGCCGTCGCGGCACGTATCTCGACCCGCCGGAAGATCTGACCATCCGGCACGATCCGCTCGAAGATCGGCTCCAGCTCCGCCGGCAGCTTCTGCGTCTGCTCGGTCGCCAGCAGCCCGTCCGGCGCCAGTGCCGCGTGGAACATCTTGAACACGGCCACCCGTTCGGCGGGCTGGAAGTGCAGGAGCACGTTCTTACAGACGATCAGCTGGTAGCCCTCGCCGACAGGCTTGAGGGTCAGCAGGTCGTGGCGGTGGAAGTGGAGCCGACTGCGGACGCGGTCGGCCACGCGGAAGCGCCGCGGACCGTCGGGTTCGAAGTACTTCTCGAACAGGGTCTTCGGCACGCGCTCCAGCTCCTCCCAGGCGTAGGTCCCTTTGGCGATGATCGGCCCGAACAACCCGCAGTCGTCGAGGTCCGAGACGTCGATTCGCAGGTTGTTGAACGCGAAGTAGCCCATCGCCTCCGCCAGGAGAATGGCCAACGAGTACGGTTCCTGCCCCATGGCGCAGCCCGCGTCCCAGACGCGGGCGTTTCGGCGGCCGACGAGCATCGGTGTCACGTTCTTGACGACGAGGTCGAGAACGTGCTGGTCCCGGAAGAAGAAGGTGAACGCCACAATCGCTCCCAACGCCCGCTCGACGCGCGGTGTTCGATTGGTCAGTGGGTCCGGGCCCGCGTCCCAGAGGAACCGACGTCGATCGCCTTGGCGGTGTCGAGGACGAGGAGCAGCCGGTCCTTGAGCTTGTAGACGCCGGTCGTCAGCTCACGGATGGTCTGCACGACGTTCTCCGGCACGGGCTCGAAGGCTGCCTGCTCCACGTCGAGCACGTCCCCAATCTCGTCCACGAGCAGGCTGACCGCGCCGTCGTCGCTGCGGATCACCATGTTCATCGGCGTCCGGTCCGCCCCCCGCGGGGGCAGGCCCAGGCGCCGACGCGCATCGATGGCCGTGACAATCTGGCCGCGCAGGTTGATCAGCCCCTCGATTACCTCGGGCGCTCGCGGCACCGGGGTCATCTCCTGATACCGGAGCACCTCCTGCACCCGCAACACCTCGACGCCGAACATGAGGCCGTTGGCGAAGAAGGTCGCAAACTGGCGGTCGCTCTGCCCCGCCTCCGCCCGCCCGTGGTCCGTCGCGCTCATGGCTCAACTCCTCTGTGCCGCCAGCTCCGCGGCACACCCGTCGACGCACGGCCGCACGGTGGCGCGCTGCACGGCGCGTCGCAGGCCGTCGCGATCGGCGCGCAACAGGTACTCGTCGAAGTCGTCGCCCGTCTTCGCGCCGTTCACCTCGGATTGCTTCGTCGTCACCGCGAGGACCGGACGCAGCCCCCGCTCGCCGCTGCGCACCTTCTGCAGCAGCGTTTGGGCCCCGTGCGACGGCAGGTCGGTGGACACGATGAGGACGTCGACGTCGACCTGCTCCAGGCGGGCCAGCGCGTCCCGCGCCGACCCGGCTTCCACGACGCGGTGGCCAGCGAGTTCGAGGGTGTTCTTCATCAGGGCACGCGAGAAGGTCGACTCGTCAACGACGAGCACGGTCACCGACAGGTCCTCGTGCACGCCCTCGCCGAACCACTTCTCATCGGCCGAGCGAATCACCGAGGCCAGGTCGAGGAAATCCGTGACCTTCTTGCCGACCACGGCCACCCCGGCCAGGCCCGCCCGGTCGGTGGTCTGGCGAACCGCGATCGCCTCGTCCACGATGTCGACCACCTGATCGACGATGAGACCGATGACCCGGTCGCGGTCGCTGAAGACCACGACCTGCACCGGATCCTGCAGCGATTCCAGATCGACGGTCCGGCCTTCCAGCAGCGTCGAGAGCTGGACCAGGTGGAGGATCTGGCCGCGGTACTGCATGCACAGCCGGCCCGCCGCGTGTTCCACGCGCGACCGCGGGAATTCTTCCAGGCGGGCGACGAGCGACAGGGGCACCGCCAGGCGCTCAAACGACCCCGAGCGGAACACCAGGTAGTTCTGCCGGCCGCTGCCCGCCTGCGCGTGGCGCTCCTCCTGCGCCCGCGCGGTCTCGCGCGATGCGCTGAGGACGCCCGACATCTCGGCCAGGCCGTGCACGTCAAGGATCAGCGCCACGCGGCCGTCGCCCATGATGGTGGCGCCGGCGTACCCGCTCACGCTCTTCAGCTGCTTGCCGAGCGGCTTGACGACGATCTCCTGCGTGTCCGCGATCCGGTCCACGACCAGGCCGAACTCGTGCCCGTCCGCCTGGAGCACGACCACGTTGACCACATCGCTCGCGTCCTGGGCCCCGAGCCCGAGCAGGGCGTCGAGGTAGGCGATCGGCAGCAGCGTCCCCCGTCGGCGGTAGACGGGGGTGCCGTGAATCATCTCGATCTGCTTCCGCCCCGCGTCACCTTCGAGTCGCACCAGTTCCTGGAGACTCACCTGCGGGATCACGAACCGCTCTTTGCCGCTGTTGACGATCAGGCCGGGGATGATGGCCAGCGTCAGCGGGATCTTGATCTTGACGGTGGTGCCTTCGCCGAGGCGGCTGACAACGTCCACGCCGCCGCCGATCTTCTCGATGTTGGTCTTGACGACGTCCATCCCGACGCCGCGGCCGGAGATGTTGGTGACCCGTTCGGCCGTCGACAGACCCGGCAGGAACACCAGGTTCACGGCCTCGCGGTCACCCATCTGTTCGGCTTGCTCGGGCCGGAGCAGGCCCTTGTGAACGGCCTTCTCCTTCAGGCGCTTGGGGTCGATGCCCCCGCCGTCGTCGGAAATCTCGATATTGACCTGGCCGCCCTCGTGGAAGGCCCGCAGGAAGAGCCGGCCCTCGGGCGGCTTGCCGGCCTGGACCCGGCGGGCCGGGATCTCGATGCCGTGGTCGCAGGAGTTGCGGACGATGTGGGTCAGCGGGTCCTTGATCGCCTCGATGATGCTCTTGTCGAGCTCGGTTTCTGCGCCGTCCATCTCGACGCGAATCTGTTTCTGGAGGCCGCTGGCCATGTCGCGGACCACCCGCGGCAGCTTGTTCCACACCACGCCGATCGGCTGCATGCGCGTCTTCATGACGCCTTCCTGCAGCTGGGTCGTGATGAGGTTCAGGCGCTGGGACGTGGCCGTGAGCGCGGTCTCCTCTCGTCGAGCCGTGACCTGCAGGACCTGGTTCCGCGCGAGGACCAGCTCGCCAACGAGGTTCATCAGCTTGTCGAGCAGGCCGACGTCCACCCGGATCGTCGAATCGACCACCGACGCGGTCTTCTGCGCCGCCGCTTCCGCAGCCTCGGGCGGTGCACCCTGACGCTCGGCGGCGTGGTCCGCCGGCGCGGTGCGCGGTGCGGCCGGCGGCGCGCTCGCGCTGGCCGCGGCGGCCGGGGGGGGCGGTGCCGGCGCGGCCGCTTGGGCCGGCGCACTCGGGCTCGGGGGCGTGACGCTCGGCGCCCGCTCCGCCTCGGCCGGCGCGTCGGCCTGGTGGCCTTCGGCCCCCGCGGTGGCGGGAGCCTCGCAGGCCGCCTGCAGCTTCGCGCGCAGCTCGACCCACTCCTCGGCCCCCTCCTTTTGGGTCGCCTCGATGCTGGCGAGGATCGTCTTGACCCCGTCGACGGCCTCGAGGATGAGCGACACCAGAGGCGGCGTGAGCGCACGCTCGCCGCTCCGAAGCTGGTTGAGGATGTTCTCGGCCAGGTGGGTGACGCTCTCAAGGCGATCGAACCCCAGGAATCCGCACGTGCCTTTGATGGTGTGGATCGTCCTGAACACGCTGCCCAGCAGGGCGAGATCGCCGGGCCGCTGCTCCAGGGCCAGCATCTCTTGCTCCAGGCGAGCAAGGTTCTCGTTGCTCTCGATGAGAAACTCTTTGATGAGGTCGAGAGCCTCGTTGTCGTCCATCTCGTCCCTCCCGGGGCACCTCGCCCCGATGGCCGCGCTCCCACTTGCGGCCGACGCGGACAGGGCATCCGTGCACTGCGACGGCCGTGCCGATCAGGCCCAGCACCCTTGGGAGTGGGCGCCTCGTGGACCTGCGCCGCCGGCCACCCCATCGCCCGGCCAGCGCCCGGGCAGGGCAGACCGACATGGTGCGGCGCGCTGCGTCGCAGTCCCACGCAGTTAAGGAATCGTCAGGGACGGCCAACTCTTGAGGATTTCGGTGCGCGAAGGGGGCCGATTCCGCACACGTCAGCCGCGGGTGGGCCGTCGCCCGCAGGCCGTGACACGGCCCTGCGGACGTCAGCTGCTTTGCTCGCCGTCCAGAACCTGGCGGACCTTGCGACCCAAGGCCTCTGGTGTGAACGGCTTGCCGAGGAAGGCCACGCCCGACTCGAGCACCCGCTGCTCGACCACGACGTGTTCGATATAGCCCGACATATAGATGAGCTTTGCCTTGGGCCGGAGCCGGGAGACGGCGTCGGCCACCTCCCACCCGCTCATCTGCGGCATGACCATGTCGGTGATCACCAGGTCGATTGGTCCCGCGTGGCTCTGGCAGATCTCGATGGCGAGCGGCCCGTTCTCCGCTTCGAGCACCGAGTAGCCGTATCGGCGCAGGATGTCCCGGAGCAGGTTGCGCACGGCCTCCTCGTCCTCGACGAGCAGGATCGTCTCGGACCCGTGCGGCGCGCCGCGCATGTCGACCGCGGCCGACGGCGTCTCGGCGGCCTCGTCAATCCGGGGCAGGTAGATCCGGACCGTAGTGCCCGCGCCCACGTGGCTGTCGACCCAGATATAGCCGCCGCTCTGTTTGACAATCCCGTAGGTCGTCGACAGACCGAGCCCGGTCCCCTTCCCTTGCTCCTTGGTGGTGAAGAACGGCTCGAACAGGTGCGACAGCGTCTCCTCGTCCATGCCGCAGCCCGTGTCGGCCACCGACAGCATCACGCAGGAACCCGGCTGCACCCCGACGTGGCGAGCCGCAAACCCCTTGTCGAGCACGAGGTTCGCGGTCTCGATCGTCAGGGTCCCCCCGCGCGGCATGGCGTCGCGGCTGTTGACGGCGAGGTTCATCAGGACCTGCTCGATCTGGTTCGGGTCGGCCTTCACGCGTCCGAGGTCGGCCGCCGGCCTGGTCACCAGTTCGACGTCCTCGCCGATCAGGCGCTGGAGCATCTTCTGCATGTTCGCGACGACCGTGTTGAGGTCCAGCACCTTGGGCGCCAGGATCTGGCGCCGGCTGAAGGCCAGCAGTTGCTGCGTGAGGGAAGCCGCCCAATCGGCGGACCGCTTGATGGCCTCCGCCCCCTTCCGCAGCGGGTCGTCCTCGGGCAGGCCGAGCAGCAGCCGCTCGCTGTACCCCGTGATGACGGTGAGGAGGTTATTGAAGTCGTGGGCGACTCCGCCGGCGAGTCGTCCCACCGCCTCCATCTTCTGGGACTGCCGGAGCCGGGCCTCGAGGTCGCGACGGTCGGCGGTGTCCTGGCCGAAGGCGATGAACTCGGTGATTCGCCCCGACTCGTCGCGCACCGGCGTGATGGTCTCCTCCCACGCGTAGAGCGCCCCGCTCTTGCTCCGATTCGTGATCTCCCCGCGCCAGACTCCGCCGCTGAGGATCGTCTCCCACAGCTCCCGGTACACGCGGGGGTCCTGCACGTCGGCCTTCAGCAGGCGCGGCGTCCGCCCCAGCACCTCGCGTGACGTGTACCCCGTCAGGCGTTGCCACGAGGGGTTCACGTAGACGATCGTCCCGTCGCGCTTGGCGATCATGATGGCCTCGGCGGCCTGCTCGACCGCCGAGTGGAGCCGGGCGCGCTCGGCCGCCGCCCGGCGACGCGCCGAGATGTCGGCGCACATCACGAGCAGGCCTTCCACCTCCCCGCCTTCCCGCAGGACCGGCGCCGTGGACGCGATCACCCAGATCTCGGCGCCGCCCTTGCGGCGCAGCCGTAACTCCACGGGGTCGCGTGGGCCCTGGCGCTCGGGCGCGAGCACCTCTCGGATGTGCTCGCGGTCGTCCTCGAAGACGAAGTCCAGGAGGCTGTGGCCCACCATGTCCTCGACCGGGTAGCCCATCATCTCGGCCATGACCCGGTTGACGTAGGCGGTGGTCCACGCCGCATCGGCCATCCAAATGCCTTCGTTCGCGGTTTCGACAATCCGCCGGTAGCGCGCCTCGCTCTCGCGCAGCCCCCGCTCGGCTTTGCGCCGGGCCGTCACGTCGGTGAACATGACCAGGGCCCCGCCGAAATCCCCGGCCTGGTCGAGGATCGGGCTGGTGGAGGCCAGGACCCACAGCTCGGCGCCGTCCTGGCCGCGGAAGCGGAAGTCGAACTGGTTCTGCACGCCGCCCCGCAGCACTTCGAGGGCGCCGAGCGTGCCGACGCGGTCCTCCTCGAACATGAACTCGAAGATCGGCCGGCCCAGGATCCGGTCGGGTCCGTCGTAGCCGAGCATCTCGGCGCCACGGCGGTTGACGTAGGTGAGCAGGCCGTTCGCATCCAACGCGCAGATGCCCTCCGACGCGGTGTCGAGGATGTGGCGGTACCCGGCTTCGCTGACTCGGAAGACCTCCTCGACCTGATGGCGACTGACCGCGGCCCCCACGACGTGGGCGACCAGCTCGAGGAACTGAACGTCTTCGTGGCTGAATGCCCGCACCTCCCGGCTGCGGGCGGCTAGCACGCCGTAGGGACGGTCATCGCCGTGGATGACCACGCACGCCGCACTCGCCACGCCGGCGGCCAGCTCCCAGGCCGGAACGTCGAACTGGCGCCGTTCGTCGGCATTGGCGCAGACCACCGGCCGGTTCAGCTCCAGCGCCCGCCCGGCGTCGGTCCCGTGGGAACACGCCAGGGTGGCGTGCCCCACCAGCGGCGCGTCCCACCCGGTGGCCGCGCGCATGACGAAGGCCTCCTGCCCCCCGGGCCATTCGTAGATCTCGGCGAACTCGATACCGAGCGTCTTGGCCATGACGTCGACCGCATCCTGCAGCAAGCTCGGGATGTCGTCGCTCTCGAGCGCCCGCTGGCCAAGGCCGGCCACGGCGGCCTGCTGCCGGGCCACGCGCCTGAGCGTGCGCTCGGCGCGCTTGCGCTCGACCGCGTACCCAGCCGCGCGGCTGAGGTGCTTCTCGCTGCCAGTCCCCTTGACGATGTAGTCCTGCGCGCCCTCCTGGACAGCGCGGTGGGCCAGCGTGTGATCGTCGCGGCCGGTGAGGACGAGGATAGCCGTCTCGGGCGCGTGATCGCGCACGGCGACGAAGGTGTCGAGCCCGTCGCTGTCGGGCAGGCCGAGGTCCAGCAGGACCAGGTCGACGTGCGGCTCCGACGAGAGCGTCTGGAGCCCGTCGGCCAGCGTCCTGGCGTGGAGGATCCGCGAAGGCGGCAGGTCGGACTTCAGCAGAGACGCCCGCGCGAACGCGGCGTAGACTTTGTCGTCTTCGATGAGCAGGACAACAGGTCGGTCGGTGATCATTCGGCCTTCGTCAGAACCGCAGCAGACCACATCCAATCCGACGCGTCAAGCAGCGGCTGACACCTCGATGACCTCCCGGACCTTCCGGGCCAGGGCATCCGGCGTGAACGGCTTGGCGAGGAACAGCGCGCCGGGCAGCTGGCGGCCCCGGCCGGCGGTGGTCTGCTCGGTGTAGCCCGACATGAACAGCGTCTTCAGGCCAGGGCGCACTTCGCGGAGCCGATCGGCGACCTGGTAGCCGTCCATATGCGGCATGACGATGTCGGTGATGAGCAGGTGGATGGGACCCGTGTAACGCTCGCAGAACAGCAGGGCCTCACCGCCGTTCCGCGCATCGAGCACCGTGTAGCCCGACTGCTGGAGCGAGTCCTTGAGCAGACGCCTGACCTCGTCGTCATCCTCGACGACGAGCAGCGTCTCGACGCCCCGCGGCGAGGCGCGCAGCGCCGACGGCGCGGCGAGTTCGTCCACCGCTTCCCGGGCCACCGGCAGGTAGATCTTGAACACGGTGCCCTGGCCCACTTCGCTGTAGACCCAGATGTACCCGCCGGTCTGTTTGACGATGCCGTAGACGGTCGACAGGCCGAGGCCGGTGCCCTTGCCCTGCTCCTTGGTCGTGAAGAACGGCTCGAACAGCCGGCGCCGGGTCGCCGGGTCCATTCCGCAACCCGTGTCGGTCACCGACAGCTGCACGTAGGTGCCGGGTGGCATCTGGGGGTGGGCCGTCAGCTGCGCCCCGTCGAGCGTGACCACCTCCGTCTCGATCGTCAGCGTGCCGCCCTGCGGCATGGCATCCCGGGCGTTGACCGCCAGGTTCATCAGCACCTGCTCCAGCTGGTTCGGGTCCGCCTTCACCCGCGCCGGGATGGCCGACAGCCGCGTCACGAACTCGATGTCCTCCCCGATCAGCCGGCGGAGGAGGCGGTTCATGCGCTGGACCGCGTCGTTCAGCTCGAGCACCCGGGGCTGCTGCATCTGGCGCCGGCTGAAGGCCAGAAGCTGCTGGGTCAGGGCCGCTGCGCGGTCCGCGGCCCCCCGAATCGCCTCGGCCTTCCGCCGAAGGGGGTCGTGTACCTCCAGGCGGTTGAGCAGCTGCTCGCTGTAGCCGGCGATGACCGTCAGCAGGTTGTTGAAGTCGTGCGCCACGCCGCCGGCGAGCCGCCCGATGGCCTCCATCTTCTGTGCCTGGAGCAGCTGCGCCTGCAACTGCCGCTGGACGCTGATGTCCTGACCGACCGCGATGAAATGCGTGAGGCGCCCCGACTCGTCGCGCAGAGGGGTAATCGCCTCCTCCCAGGTGAACGGGGTGCCGTCCTTCCGACGGTTCGTGATCTCGGCCCGCCAGACCTGCCCCTGGAGGATCGTCTGCCACATGTCGTGGTACAGCCCGCGATCCTGCCGGTCGGCCTTGAGCAGGCGGGGGGTCTGGCCGACGGCCTCCTCGGCCGTGTAGCCCGTAATGCGCTCGAAGGCCGGATTGACGTAGATCGATCGTGCCGTCGACGGTCGTCATCATGACGGCCTCGGCGGAGTGGGCGAGGGCGGAAGCGAGGCGGGCGTTGACCTCGGCCGTCTGGCTGCGCTCGGCGTCGAGTCGCCGGAGTCGCGTGCCGAGGCTGCGCGACAGTTCGTCGAGCGAAAGCGTCTGGTGGGCGGCGGCCGGCTGGTCCCGCGCGAGGTCTCCGCCCAGGGCACCCACCTCGTGGTGGAGGTGCTCGACCGGCATCGCCACGGAGCGGTGGAACACCCGGGCGGCCAGTCCGACGAGCACGGCGGCAATCCCCATCGCCAGCGTGCGTCCCGCCCAGCCATACGCGGCCAGCATCGACGCGGAGGCCGCCGCGAGCGCGACCGGCACGCCGATGACAACCGCGAAACGGGAGGTCAGGACCGTGCCCATCAGCCTTTCCGCGTCAGCTCTGCCAGCTCCGCTCTCACCCGGGCCAACAGACCCGTCACTCGCGCGAGCGCGGCTGGAGCCTCGTCGAGCGCCCCGGTGCGACCGACGGTTTCGAGCGCGAGCACCGCGGCCTGGGCCGACGGGGCGCAGAAGTTCGCGACCGCGCCCTTGAGCGTGTGGGCGGCCCGCCTGAGCGCCTCCCCGTCGCGTGCCTCGATGGCACGCGCGATCTCGGCGAGCTGGCTGGGTTCGTCCTCGACGTACAGGTCCACCAGTTCCTTCAGCAGGACCCTGTCGCCCTCGAGGCGGTCCATCAGGGCCGGCACGTCGACCAGCCGGTTACCGGCATCCATCACGGTCTCCCTTCGTGGCCCGGTGCCTGCCCTTCGCCGCTCAACAGCCGGGCGAACTGGCCCTGGTCCAGCGAGTCTGGCAACGCCACGGCGTCGTCGGTCACGCGTTCCACCCCCGGGCCGACCAGCACGAGATGGTACGGCGTCCCTTGGCCTCTCGCCTCTCCGGCCGCCACCGCGCCGGCCCACGCCGAGTCGGCGAACGACGAGGCGACGCCGAGCCGATCGAACAGCGCCTCCAGGGTTCCCCGCCAATCGACCCGTTCCTCGACGACGAGCACCCGGATGGACGACTGCGGCGGTCGGCCCGGCACGTCGGTGCCGTCCCCGCCGTCCGTGTCCCCGGCCGGCCGGTCGGGCCCGTCGTTTTGCGACCAGGCGCCCGCCGACTCGACGGCTTCGACCAGGAGCCGGTCGGCCATGACCGACAGCGCTGTCACCTGTTGACGGAGCCGCGCGTGCGCGTGGACCTCGCTCTGCCATTGCCGCGTGCGCTGATCGACCAGTCCGAGCAGATCGCGCTCGCACCGACGGAGGCTGCGCAGATGCAGGGCCCAGACGAGGCACACGGTGAGGAGCGCCACGGCGGTGACCAGGACCGGGTAGGTGCCGAGGGCGGCGGAGGTGGAGAGGCAGAGGGCGGTCATGTCTTCGATGCCTTCTGGTGCTGGACGATGATACTCACCCGACGGTTGCGGGCGTTGAACGGATCGTCCGGCGTGCGCAGCTGGGTGTCGGCGCACCCGCGTACGCCGCGGACCTGCCGGCCCTGGAGGCCAGCCCGCTCCATGACCCGCCGGGCGGAGTTCGCCCGATCCGCCGAAAGCTCCCAGTTCGTGTACCCTTCGGCGCTCTGGTAGGGCCGGCTGTCGGTGTGGCCCTCGAAGACCACGCCGTTGTCGACCTTCGCGAGCTCCCGCCCGATGGCGGCGATCACCTTCTCGCCCGCCTCGTTCATCGTGGCACTGCCGGAGTCGAAGAACCCGCCGACGGGCGACTCAAGCAGCTCGATGCGCAGCCCCTCGGCCGTCATCTTAATCTCAATCTGGTCCTTCACCGCACTGAGCACGGGCAGCCCGCCGAGCGCCTGGCGAATTCGCGCGGCGGCGGCCTCAAGCTTCTCGGCGTCGCCGGCGGTCTCCGCCTCTCCGGCTTTCGGCTCGGGGAGCAGGCCTTTCTGGCCGCCCGGCACCATGCTGTCCGACTTCTCGTAGTCGAACAGGCCGGGATGACGGAAATAGCCGGCGACGGCGGCGCGCACCTGTGCGCTCTGCCCGACGATCCACATCACGAGAAAGAACGCCATCATCGCCGTGACGAAGTCGGCGTACGCCACCTTCCAGGCGCCGCCGTGGTGGCCGGCGTGGCCGGCTTTCCGTTTCTTGACGACGATGACGGGCTGGTTCTTCATCGGTCTCAGGCCGCAGCCGTCGCGGCGTCCTTCTCCGGGCGGGCCTTGCAGGCCTGCTCAGTCTCGTCGAACGTCGGCCGCTCGTCGCCGGGAATCACGCGGCGCGCGAACTCGACGGCAATGGCCGGCGGGAAGCCCTTGTAGACCGCCAGGACGCCGGTCTTGATGCACTGCAGGTAGTGGCCCTCGTCGTTGACGTAGAACTCCAGTTTCGCGCCGAGCGGGCCGACGAACCCATAACAGAGGAGAATGCCGAGGAACGTGCCCACCAGGGCGGCGCCGACCTTCTCGCCGATCTCGGCGGGCGGGCCGTCGATGGCCGCCATCGTGATGACAACGCCCAGCACGGCCGCCACGATCCCGAGGCCGGGCAGTGCGTCGCCGATCCGCGTGAGCGTGGCCGACGGCTTCATGGCCTCCTGATGGTGAATCTCGCAGTCCTCGTCCATCAGGCTCTCCAGGTCGTGCGGCGAGATGCCGCCGACGATGATGACCTTGACCGAGTCCGCCAGGAAGTCGAGCGCCTCGTGACGGGCGAGGAAGTCCGGGAACTTGGACATGATCGCGCTGTTCTCCGGCTTCTCGAAGTGAGCCTCGAGGGCCATGACGCCCGCCTGCTGGATCACCTTGAACAGCTGGTAGAGCATGGCAAGCAGCGACACGTACTGCGCCTTCGTCGTCCCGGCCCCGAAGGCGCCTTTCAGCTGGTCTGCGATGCCCTTGAGCACCTTCGTCGGCGTGCTGATCAAAAGGCTGCCCACGGCGGCCCCGCCGATGATGAGCAGCTCGGCAGGCTGGATCAGGGCCGGCAGTTTGCCGCCTTCCCACAGAAACCCGCTGACGACGGCCCCGAGCACCACGACCGCACCGATGATGATCAACATGCAGGCAGCTCCCGAATCGTCACCCGCGGGCGGGGCCGCGCAGACGGCACCGCCCACGACCCGAGAATCGTCGGCCGACCGGGAAACTTGAGCGGATCCGCACAGCCGCGCACGCGGCCGGGGGGTTCAGGCCGCCGCGGCGCCGGACGGCGCGGAGGCGAGCACGGTGCGTAGGGTGCTCATCGTCACCGGCTTGGGGAGTACGTCCGACACGCCGGCTGGCAGCGGCTCGTCCGACTCGCCGCTCCAGCCGGTCAGCAGCACGACCCGCGTGTGCGGCGAGACGGCCTTGGCCCGCCGGGCCAGCTCGCGGCCGTCCATCCCGGGCATGCCGAGGTCGGTCAGCATGACGGCAACCGGCTCGCGGCGCAGCACGGCCAGCGCTTCCTGGCCGTTCGCCGCCAATTCGACCGTGTGCCCCAGGGCGCTGACCATCTCCGCCACGGCCTCGAGCACGTCGTCCTGGTCGTCCACCAGCAGGACGCGCATCCGGTCGCCAGGCCCCGGACCATTCGCGCAGGCCGAGGGACCGGCCGGGCCCGCCGCGGGCCCCGGAACCACGGCGGGGATCGGGATGAGCACCGACGAGGTGGCCCCCCGCTCGGCGTTGTTCACCACCTCCACGGTGGCCCCGTACCGCTCGGCGATGCCGCGGCACACGCTCAGGCCGAGGCCCAGGTTGTCGCGCCCGCGGGTCGTAAAGAACGGCTCGAACAGCCGCTTCCGGACGCCTGGCACGATCCCCTCGCCCTCGTCCACGACCGAGAGGCGAACGCCGCCGGCTACCACCCCCGACCGGAGGACGATGCGGCCCCCGTCGGGCATCGCCTCGAGCGCGTTGGTCGCCAGGTGCAGGAGCAGCTCCCGCAGTTCCGAAGCCGCGAAACGGACCGTCGGCGCCGCCGTCACGTCCAGGACCAGGTCGTAGGTGACCTGACGCCGACGCGCGAGCTCCTCGAGCCGACGCCGCACCATCTCGGGGACCTGGCGCAGTGTGGCCGCCGGATCGACGGCTTCGGCCCCCTCGGCGACGGGGGTCACCCGCCCGAAACCGCGCAGCCCTCTCACCAGTTCCACCGTTTCGTCGGCCGCGGCTCGAATGGCCTCGATCTCGTGGCGGCCCCTGGCGTTGGCGGGCAGCGTGAAGAGCAGCCAGTCGGCCAAGCCGACGACGGTGGTGAGGAGGTTGTTGAACTTGTGCGCAATGCCGGAGGCCAGGTCGCCAAGGGCCCGGAGCCGTTGGGCCCGCACCAGCTCCTGCTGGGCCTGCTGGAGCGAGAGCAGGGATTGCTTGAGGTCCGAGTAGAGCCGCGCCCGCTTGAGCGCCAGGCTCAATTGGGCACCCACGTTCTCGAGGAACCACAGGTCCTCGGGAGGGCACGCGTGCAGGTCGGGCCAGGCGACGAGCAGAACGGGCTGGGGTCGCCACGGAACGTCGATTGGGACGGCCGTCGCGGCCCGCATCCCGTCCTCGGTGAGCGCCGCGTCGAACCGGCAGCGGGGGTCGAGGAGCGTGGATCCAGCGCCGCCACCGCCAAGCACGTCGGCACCGAAGCCGGCTTCGACAGCCTCGGCGAGCGCGTGGACGCCGCGCAGGCGTGCGCCGCGGGCGCCGGCAAGACGCGGAGCGAAGGTGGGCCCCGACAGAATCGCAATTGGCGACGAGCGCGCACCCGCCCCCCAGCTGGCGCTCGACCAAGTCGAGCGCCGTCTGGTAGGCACCCTCCGTGTCGATTTCCTCGGCCAGCCGACGCGCCAGCTCGAGCAGGGCACTGCCCCGCTGGCTGAGCCGCATCTGGTCCGCGAGCAGGCCCTGCATCCGCTCGTTCGCGCGCCGTAGGTCGTCGAGCGCGGTCTGGCGCTGCAGCTCGGCCTCCCGCCGGTCCGTCACGTCGGTGGCCACGGTCACGACGCCGACGGTGTACCCCTGGGCGTTGCGCCACGGCGACCGTCGCACGAGCAGGTGTCGGCGGCGCCCGGCCAGCGCGAGGCCCATCTCGTCCTCGATCGTCTGGCCGGAGACCTGCGCGACATGGTCGCGCGACGTGATTTCGGCAGCCACCTCCGCCCCGAACAACTCCGTGTCGCGCCGTCCGACGACGTCGGTTTCCGACACGCCGAGCGCGCTGGCGTACGCGCGGTTCACCTCGACGTAGCGGCCCCAGATGTCCTTGACGAACACATAGTCGCTCGTGGACTGGAGGATCGTCCGCTGACGGGATTCGCTCGATCCGTCCTCGGGGATTGCCCGCTGCAGGCGGGCCACGTCCTGCTGCAGCCGGCCGACCTCGGCTCTCAGTTCTCGAACCAGGGGGTGGCGCTCCGGATCGTGGGCGGCGTCGGGCGGTGGCGCGCTCACGCGCCGGCCGACCAGGGTGACGCGAAGCTGCTCGGCCACCAGCGCGAGGAAAGCCTCGATCAGGCCGGCGTTGAACGGCAACTGCCTCCAGGCCACGGCCACCAGCCCAAACGGCCCGCCGGCGGTCCCGACCGAGGCCATCGTCGACACGGCGGCGCCGCAGGCCCCCAACCACCGCTTCAGGGCCCCCGCGCGAATGGCGCCCGCCAAATCCTCAATCTCGGCGGCCAGCACGAGGGGTCCGCCAGCGAACAGATCGTCGGCGCGGCACGGCCCCGACGCGCCTGGCAGCCACACGACCACGGCATCGGCCTCGAAGGCCTCGACCATGTCGTGGCTGGCCACCCGACCGGCCTCGGTCCGTTCCGTGAGTTGACTCAGCCTGACGCCGAGCGCCGCAACCGCGTCGAGTTTCATGCCCCGGAGTCCCTGCCAGACGTCCCTGCCGTCAGTTCTTGAGCCCTTTCAGGGGGCGCTCAGTCAGCCCCAGCCAGGTGCGCACGATGGCGGCGTCAAACTGCTTGCCCGCGAAGCGCAGCAGCTCGAGGTTGGCCTGGACGGACGACACCGGCTCCCGGTAGATCCGCGACCGCGTGAGGGCGTCGAAGGCGTCGGCCACCGAGGTGATGCGTGCGCCGAGCGGAATCTGCTCCCCCCGCAGGCCCAGCGGGTATCCGTTCCCGTTCACCCACTCGTGCGAGGCCCGGACGATTTCGGCCGCGTGGCGCAGGAACGGCACCGACGAGAGGATCTCGTGCCCAACCTGCGGGTGCGTGCGGATGACCGCCAGCTCCTCCTCGGTCAGCTTGCCCGCCTTGTGAATGAGGTCGTCGGGCATCGCCACCTTGCCGATGTCGTGGAGCAACGCGCCGCGCTCGATGTCGGCCACCTCGCCCGGTGTGACGCCCATGGCCTTCGCCAGCATGACGGCCGACTCGGCCACCCGCCTGGCGTGGTCGCTCGCCTCCGGGTTGCGACGGTGGAAGGCCGTCAGCAGGGCCTCGAGGGCACCGGTCGTGGTGATCTCGACCTCCTCGAACGCCTCGGAGAGCTCGACGCGCCGCTGCGCGATTTCCGCCTCGAGGCGCTCCCGCTCCGCGCGGTCCTTCGCGGCCGCTTCGCACCACTTGACGGCCCGATCGACCGCCGCGACGAGCTGCTGCTGGGAAAACGGCTTCAGCAGGTAGTCGAGGACCCCCAGGCGCATGCCTTCGACGGCGGCATCGAAACTCTGGGCGCCGGTGGCCATGATGATCGCCATGTCGTCACGGGCCTCGCGCAACCGCCGCGCCAGCCAGACGCCGCTGTTGCCCGGCATCCGCAGGTCGAGCAGCGCCACGTCCGCCCGTTCGCGCTCGACCACCGAGAGCGCCTCGGCCGCATCCGCGGCACTCACACAGGTGTGGCCCGACGCCCGCAACCACTCACTGAACAACATCCGGATGTCGGGTTCATCGTCCACCACCAAAATGTGTGCGCCCATCACCGCTCCTTGGCCGTGCGCCACCGGCTCCGCCGCGAACAACCTGGCCCGACGGGAGCCATCGAAGGAACCACGCTCGACTCCCCGCGCGTCGCGTCGCCTGCGGAGAGGCCAGCCTCGTCCCCCGAGGTGCAGGCCCATGGCCTGGTACGTCTCCGGGTAAATCGGCAGCACCTCGCTAAACTTCAATCCGTCCGCGCCGATTATCTCGATGGCCGGTTCCTCCCCCTCCGGACGGCCACCAGCCATGCACCTGGTCCTCGTCGACGACGAACCGGCGATCCTCGACGTGCTGGCCGCCGCCTGCGTCGCCGATGGCCACACGGTCGACGCCTTCACGTCCTCGTCGGCCGCGCTCGCCCACCTGGGCACACGGGCGGTTGACGTGCTCATCGCCGACATCGTGATGCCGCCACCCAACGGGTTCCGGCTCGTGAGCGCGGCCCGCAAGCTCCAGCCCGACCTCGTGGCCATCCTGGTCACGGGGTTCGGCTCTCGCTACTCAGTCGAGGACGTGCTCGCCTGCGGGGCCGCCGACCTGCTGTTCAAACCCTTCCGCCTGCAAGAGATCCGCCTTCGCGTGCGTCTGGCCGAGGAGCGGCGCCGCCACGCGCGCCAAGAGCGCCCCGGGTCAGCCGCCGCCGACCCCTCCGACTCCGAGTGCGAGCGGGGGGCCCGCCAGGCCTTGGCCGCCCTGCTCGGACGGAACAGCTGAGTTTCCAGCGGACCGCACGTCGCCCTGTGGACCACCTCGACGCGGCCACCCGCCAAGCCCCCCGGCGTCCTCGTCCCGCCAGACCAGCGAAGAACGGTCCGAAGGCACGCAGAGAGGGCAACGCGGCTGGCAGTGCTCTTGCCAGCTACAGGCGAGGTTGGTCCTCGCCTGCCGGAGCAGGCGACGACAGGACCGCCGAGACTTGCCGTTTTCCGGGCGTTTCGACCGCCCGACCGATCCGCCCCGGGCCCCCCGCGGATGGTCGGACGACCTCTGGTGTCGGAGATCCGACAACTGTTTTGTCCATGGACTACCTGTCCGCCAACCTCTCCGCGATGGCCGCCGCTCTCGGGTCGACGCCCGAGCTGCCGGAGAGCGACGGACGGGCGCGGTACGACACCGCGGGCGCCTGCCCGGTGTTGTACCTGACGACGCCTCAGGGCGCCTCGGTGGCCCTCAACAGCCGGCGCAATCCGCTCGGCGAAGCGCTCGGCGTGTTCGACGCGGCGCTGCAGGCCTGTTCCTCGCCACAACTCGTCGTGATCGTCGGGCTCGGCCTCGGGTTCCTGATCGACGCCGTCGAACAGCGGTGCCCGAATGCCAAGATCCTCGCCCTCGAGCCCGAGCCGTCCTGCGTCCGGCCCCTGCTCGGTCGCCGGGACTTCACCTCCCTGCTCTCCACCGGCCGATTGCTGTTGCTCTGGGGGCCCGAGTACCGGGGAGGCGGAGAGGCCTGGCGCTTCTTGAGCGACGCGGATGCAGCCCGGCTGGTGGTCACGCATCCGGGTACTCGCCCGCCAGATTCCCGAAGCCGTCGCTGCAGCGACCGCGGTCGTCGACCGCATGGCATTCGGCGCGCGCGCCAACGCCGAAGCGCGCAGGAAATTCGCGGGACGCTACCTGTTGAACACGTTGCGGAATCTCGGGGTCATCGGGCGCTCGGGCGATGTCGGAGCGCTCGTTGGGGCCTTTCGCGGCGTGCCGGGCGTGGTCGTGTCGGCGGGACCGTCGCTCGACGAGAACATCCGCGATCTTCGAGCCCTCGCGGGGCGCACGGTCATCATCGCGGTCGACACCTCGCTCCGCCCGCTGCTGCTCGCCGGCATTCAGCCGCATCTCGTCGTGGCCGTCGACCCAAGCGAGACGAACGGTCGCCATCTGCGCGATCTGCCCGACACGGGACGCACGCATCTGGTCGCCGAAGGCAGCCTCGACCCGGCGGCCTTCGATGCCTTTGCCGACCGCGTCTTCACCTTCAAGGTCAGCGATCACGAGCCGTGGCCCTGGTTTCGCTCTCATGGTCTCGACCGGGCCCTGCTGCGGGCCTGGGGCTCGGTTGCCACCTCGGCGTTCGACCTGGCCCTCAATCTGGGCTGCGACCCGATCGTGTTCGCGGGTCAGGATCTCGCGTACACGGGAGGACGCCCCTACTGCCGGGGAACGACGTTCGAGATCGACTGGGCGACCGCCGTCGCCAACGGATCCACGCTCCCGGGTCTGTGGGCCGGCTGGCCCTCGATGCAGTCCGCCAAGCCGGCTCCCGACATCCACGGCCGCCCGACGCCCACCACGCCGGCCCTCCTCGCGTTTCGCGACTGGTTGACCGAGCAGTGCGCGCGCCGAACGGATCGTCGCTTCATCAACGCGACCGGGGCGGGCGTCCTCCTCGGACCGCACCTGGAACAGGCGTCGCTCATAACGGCGATCCCGCTTGCCGTGCCCCCGTTCGACGCGTTTGCCACCCTGGCGTGTGCCAGGAAGGCGACCCCGCGCGGGGGCGGGCGGGTGCCCGCGGCCGCCAGGACCATGGCCACGTCGATCGGGGCCGGGGAGCCTGTCCACCAGGTGGACGTCTGGCGTCAGTTCGCGGCCGGAACCGTCTCGCCGGACGACCTCCGGGCTGCGCTCGAGCCGCCCGTCGCCGACACGCGCTCCGGTTGCGCGGCCGTCACGCGCGTGACACTCACACCCCAGCTCTTGACCCAGCTCGCGGGTACGAGCACGCTGCGCCCCCGGCGGCGCCTGCCCTCCACTTCCCGACCGCCGGAGCGCGTTGCCGCCATCCGCGCGATTGCCACGGGTACTGACATGCCAACCTGGACGCTCGACACGCCCCGGCCGACCCTGCCGGGCGAACCCGCCTTCCTTCGCGCGGTGCTGCACGAAGCGACGGCCGCCCTGTGCCGCCTGTTCGCGCTGCCAGACTTGGTGGGGGGCCTGCTGCCCGGCCAGGAGAGCCTGGTTGGGTCGCTGGCCGACTCGCTGAGCCTCACCGCATCGTTCGACTGGTCGCCAGCGGCCAGGTCCGACGTGGATGTCGTCGAGCGCTGCGTGCGGATCGTGTCGGGATTCGTAGACGAGCGATCCGAACAGTCTCCGCTCGACGCGTTTCGATGGACCGTCCTCTCTGCGACCCCGCCGCAAACGTCGGATGCGACCAGCCTCTGCCTGAGCATGCCGCGCGAGGCGCTTAGGTGGTGGGCACGACGGGCGCTACTGGTCGAGTGGACCAACGTGCTGAAGGCGATTCCCGAGGCGACAACCGACGCGGACGCCGGGAGGACGGCACATCTGGGCGAGTGGCTGAGGGCGCTCTCGGACGCGTCCGCCCCGGCCGGGCTTGATCAGGCCTCGGCCGTCGTCGCCGGATCGATGGCGGAGGCCACGGGCCTAGCCGCGAGCGCACCAACCGCCTTCCGGTTCGACCTGTCGACGCCGCTGTGGAGACTGATGCGCGCGCTCACAGGTGCGGTGGTCCGCGTGCGGGATCCGGCCGACCCCGACAACGACTCGGCCGCCGAGCCGGACGAGTGGTCGCCGCTTGTCGACGTGGCGCCCGAAGAAGGCGACCGGCGTGGCGTGCGGATCCGCGCGGCGCTCGAAGCGAACCAGGCGGGTGCCGGCGGCCCCGCCGACCCTCGAGTCCGGTTCCTGCGGAGGCGCGACGCCTTCGTGCAACCCCGAGTTCTCGCGCTCCCCGGGTCGTACACCGCCGGCCAAGTGGACGCGTCGGTCGCGTTTGTCACCCCGTATCTGGAGCGGTGCAGTCGAACGGTGAACGCGACTGGCGAGGTGCAGGCACTGGCCGAGTGGCCCAATCCGATTGTCGGGGAGCACCGCGGGCCTGGGACGGGAGGCGTGGCCTGGTCGAACGCCGGGCCCTGGTACCTCATGAGGCGCGCCGAGGCGGACGGCCCGGTCGAGACCGTTGTTGCCCCATTCCGCCCGGCGCGGGCCGCCGTGGTTGACGACGGCACCTCGGTACTGGAGCGCGACGACTGGTGGCCTCTGGCGCTGGAGCCCCGGCGGCATTCTCGCTCTGCTCGCCGCTACGCCGCCGGCCGTCGGCCTCACGGTGAGCGGCGACGCCGTGCGTCTCGACCCGGTCGGGACCGACGTGATGGGCCGACAGAACCGCTGCCTGCTGCACGACGCATGGTGCTGGCGAGCCGACACCGGCACGCTCGACCCGGTGGTCCTCGGTCCGCTCGGACAGATATGGCGGCGCGCCGAGTCAGGCGGCGCGTGGGCGGTGGCCCACCCGGCCGCCGACATCGTCCGGGTCGGGGACGCCCGCGGCCCAAGCTACGACCTGGCGTGCGACTGGCCCGT
The DNA here is from genome assembly GCA_963701315.1 of uncultured Acidobacteriota bacterium. Lineage (GTDB taxonomy): Bacteria > Acidobacteriota > Vicinamibacteria > Vicinamibacterales > Fen-181 > FEN-299. The sequence continues at coordinate 1,894,555 of OY969603.1, forward strand.
GGACGTCGCGTGGGCGGGCGACTCGCTCGTGGTCGTCACCGCACACGGCGCTGTCCTGCTGTTCGAGGATCTCAGACGACTGATTGGTTGACATCGCCGGGACATCCGGTCGGGAAGACGACTCAGGTCGCGGTATGACTCACGCACTCGGCGCGCGAACACGACGCCCGGTCTTCGATGCCGTCCTCGGCGTCGTGCCGTCCGATCCGCTGGATGCGTACGAAGAGAAAGGCCTCGGCGCGTTGCTCGCCGACTACTACAACCCCCTCGGGGCCTTTGCGCGCGTGTACTGCCTGTCGCCGCTCGAGACGGTTGCGCGCGTCACTCACGGTCTGGAGGTGATTCCCACCTTGCAGGCTGAGCTGCCGGCCCGCATCCGGGAGTGCCACATCGACATCATCCGGGCCTACGGCGGCTACTGGCCTTGCACCTACCTTTGTGGCATCGCCGCGGTTGACGTGCCCCGGGTCGTGTCGGTGCACGACACCAACCCAGCCCTGCTCCACGACGAGGTCCGCTTCGCGGCCCGGGTCTTCGCCGTGAGCGCGGCGGTCCGCGCGTGCCTGGTCGAGCGTGGGGTCGCCCCTCACCGTCTGCGGATGCTGCCGAACCGTCTCGACCTTCGGACGTTCCGTCCAGAGGCGCCCGCCCCACCGCTGTTCGACGAGCTGCGCACTCGCGGCGCACGGCACATCGTGCTGCACGTGGGCCGCCGGTCTGTCCAGAAGAACCTCGAGGGCGTGATCCGGGCGCTCGCCGAACTCGAGGCGGGCTACTGGGCTGTCTTCGTCGGACCGGGCGACGACGCCCCGTACCGGGCGCTCGCCGAGTCGGTGGGGGTCGCGTCCCGCTGCGCCTGGCTCGGCAGCGTCGAAAACCACCACTTGCCGGGTTACTACGGTGCCGCCAGCTGCGTGTGCATGCCAAGCCGCTGGGAGGGCTTCGGCATCGTCTTCATCGAGGCGCTGGCCAGCGGCGCAGCGGTCGTGGCGTCCGACATCGCGCCGCTCAACGAGTACATGCGCCACGGTCGCGACGCGCTGCTGGTTGCCGATGTCGAGGACCCGCACGCGATTGCGGGTGCCATCCGCCGAGCCTGCGAGGACCCAGCCCTCGCGCGTCACCTGCGCCAGCACGCACCCAGGGCGGCGCTGCCCTTCGACCGGCGGTCGATCGACGCGCTGGAGGTCGGCCTCTACGCCGAACTGCTCGGGGCGCGGTGGCCCGAGGACACCCATGACGGCATGCGATGAGCCGTCGCGGCACCCGCTCGACCCCGAGGCCCCCCTCGACGCCGAGGCCTGGCACGATCGCCTCGTCGGTGGCCAGAGCCCGAACCAGGTCGCCGCGCGGATCCAGGCCGGCGCGTCCCCGTCGTGGCTTCAACCCCTGCTGGCGACCAGCCGGCGGGGAGACACGACGCTGGAGCTCGGCAGCGGAACCGGCGAGTTGTCCGCCTTTCTGGCGGCCGAGGGCCGCTACCCCATCCTCGTGGACTTCAGCCATTCCGCCTTGCGGTTCTCCCGGGAGGTGTTCGCGCGCCTCGGCCTGAAGGCCCAGTTCGTTGAAGCAAACATCCTGGGCGGCGTCCCGCTCAAGGACCGATTGGCCGATCTGGTGTGGAGCAGCGGGGTGCTGGAGCATTTCACCGACCAGCAGATTGTCGGCATCCTCCGCGAGTCGCGGCGCATCAGCCGCCAGACGGTCCTGAGCCTGGTCCCGAATGCGAGGTCTTTGGCCTACCGTCTCGGCAAGTGGGTCCAGGAGAGCCGCAGCGAGTGGCTCTGGGGACACGAGGAACCGAGAGACACGCTGGCGCCCCTGTTCCGACGGGCGGGCCTCGCGGCAATCCGGGAGACCTCCATCGGCGCCCTCCACGCGCTGAACTTCCTGACGCTCCCCGAACTGCAGGTGGCCGCGCGGCTGTTGGCCTCCTTCTTCGAGCAGCTGCCCCCCGGCGAGGCCGACCGCCTCAGTCAGGGATACCTGCTCGCCACAACCGGCGCGGTGCCCCCACCATGCGGATCGACGCGACCGCGCGGGGCAAGCGTCATCTCCAGCAGGCACCAGCGATGACCTCGTCCCAGGCGCACGTTGCCCGACAGATCGCCAGCCAGAACGCCTGGTACGTGTCGGACCAGTTCGAGTGGGCCGCACGCCCCTGCATCCGACGCATCTACCAGCGGCGCTTCGCGTTCCTGGCCAAACAAATCACCCAGTACCTCTCAGGCGAGAGGCCTCAGGCCGGGCTCCTCGACGTCGGCTGCGGGGACGGCTACTGGCTCGCACAGCTGCAGCAACTGCGGCTCCCCACCCTTCGACTGGAGGGCATCGACTACAACCCGCTCCGCCTGGACCGGGCCGAACGGCTGCTGGGTCCCGGAGTCCACTTGCACCTGGGAGACATCGAGGACTACGCCTTCGATGCAAAGTACGACATCGTGCTCTGCCATCACGTCATCGAGCACACCATCGACGACACTCGCCTCCTGCGCACGATTCGGCGGACCGTCCGAGACGGCGGGCTCCTGCTGCTGGGCACGCCCAACGAAGGCAACTACTTCATGCAGCGCCGGAACGCGAGGCTGGGCCTCTTCGACACGACCGACCACGTCCATTTCTACACTGAGGCCCTGATCCGCAGCCGCATCGGGAAGGGCGGCTTCACCATCACCGGGGTCCACCGCGATCCTGCCTACTTCGCCAGCGACGCGGTCTTCTATGGGCTGCTGTCCTCGGACGCGGGGTGTACCGCGCTCTGCTGGCTCGGCAGCGTCCTGCCGTCGCTCTGTTCCGGATTCTCTTTCGCGTGCAGGCCGGTATGAGGGCGGTCCGCACCGGCCCGCCCCGCGTCTCGGTCGTCATGCCGACCTACAATCACGCCCCACACCTGGAGCGGGCCGTCGGCACCGTGTTGGCCCAGTCGTGTCCCGACTTCGAGTTCCTGATCGTCGACGACGGATCGACCGATGCCACGCCCGACATTCTCGCCGGCGTGCGCGACCGGCGAGTCCGAGTGGTTCGCCAGACGAACCAGGGACTCCCGCGGGCGCTCAACGCGGGCTTCCGGCAGGCCAGGGGCGAGTACCTGACGTGGGTTTCCTCCGACAACTACGCCAAGCCCACGCTGCTCGAGGCGCTCGTCGGTGCCTTGGAGGCTTTCCCCGATGCCCTGTTCGCCTATTCCGCCTTCTACTGGATGGACGAGACTGATCGCGTCACGAGCGTGTCGGCGTGGCAGGACGCCACCTACCCCAGCATGCTCTGCATGAACCCGGCGATCGCCGCGTTCATGTACCGCCGAGCATGCCACGACCTGGCCGGGTGGTACGACGCCGATCTCGAGGGCGCCGAAGACTGGGACATGTGGATCCGGATCGGCGAACGCGCCGAGCCCGTCTACGTCAACTCGCCGCTCTGTTACTACCGGCTGCACGGCGACAGCCTGACCGGGAGGCGCACCGATCAGATCCGCCGGGCCTCCTCGGAGACGTTTCGCCGTGCCATCGCGCGGCTGGTGGCCGGTCCTGGCCCGGTGCTCGATCGGCTGTACCCGCTGATCGGCGACTGCCGGGACCGGGACGCCGCGCGCTTCGACGCCAACCTCGACTTCGGTCTGCGGATCCTCGCCTCCCCGCACGGGGCGCCGGACGTCGCCCGAGAGTTCATCAGGTACCGCCCACCGCTTGCACCCTCGGGCAGACGACGCTCGCGTGGCCCTGGCGGGTGTCGATTCTCGCGTGCGGCGAGGCGGGTGCCGCACGTGCGCTGCTCGCCCGGATCGACAGCCCGGAGCCCGCGATTGCGGCAGCCGCGGACCGGCTGACCCAACTCGCCGCGTCCGGCTCGCGAGTGGTGCTGCCCTTCTGCCCCCTCCCACGGCGACTGCGCCCGCGCTCCGACCTGTTCGAGCGCGAGGAGGACCGGCGCCGCGCGCGAACCCACGCGTTCGGTTGTGGCGACGCGTTCGCGGACCGCGCGCCCGGTCGTTCCTGGGCCGGAGGGCGGAGCCCTGGCGTCCCGTGCCTGCCGACGCCGGTCCCCTCCCCGCTCGGCGACCAGACGGGACGCGATGCGCGCGACGGCCTCGCTGTCGACCATCTGCGCCTGCTCGGGGCGCGGAGTGCCGACATGTGCATCTGGGGTGCTGGCGCCGCAGGGCTGCTGGCCAAGCGCCTGCTGCACCGGCTCGGCATCGAGCCCTCGCTCTTTGTCGACAGCGACCCTGCGCGGTACGGTGCCACCCACGCCGGTGTGCCGGTGGTGTCGCCCGCCGGGCTGGCCGGCCTGAGGTTCGCAGGGCCCGGTGTCGGGGTGGTCGTGGCGTCGGTCGGTCGCGACGCGATCCAACGTGCCTTGAACGAGGCGGGCTGGCGCGAGAATGTCGACTACGTCGTCGTCCCCCCGACGCTGCTCGGCTGGCTCGCGCACGAGGACGGTCAAACGGAGCGGGCGGCCGGCGGGCGCTGACGATTCGCGCCACGAGCGAACGGCGGCGTGTTACGACCGCGCGGCCTCGTACGCGCGCCCGGCAACGGGGTCGACACCCTCCCCGGCGTCGAACTCCTCGTCGCTCCGCAGCAGGGTCGGTTCGCCATTCGCCCACCGCTCGAGCGCGCGCACGATGCGGGACGACGCGCCGCCGTCTCCGAACGGGTTTCGTCGAGGGACCATCGCCGCGTACGCCCGGGGATCGGAAAGCAGACGTGACGCCTCGTGCACGATCGCGTCCACGTTCGTGCCGACCACTCGCGCGACCCCCGCCTCGCAGGCCTCGGGACGTTCCGTGGCATCGCGGAGCACGAGGACCGGCTTGCCCAGGCTCGGCGCCTCCTCCTGGAGGCCGCCCGAGTCGGTGAGCACCAGCGTCGCCCGGGCCAGCTCCGTGAGCAGTGCGCCGTAGTCGAGGGGCGGAAGCAAACGAACGCGCGGGACGCCGCCGAGTTGCCCCGCGACGACGGCCTGGACCTGCGGATTGAGGTGGACCGGGTAGATGACCTCGAGGTCGTCGAACCGCTCGATCAGGCGGCGCACGGCCGTGCAGATATTCCGCAGGTCGGGGCCCCAGGTCTCGCGGCGATGCGAGGTCAGGAGGATGCGACGTCGGCCGTTGGGCAGGCTCGACCAGTCGGCCGCCGGGAGCGGAAACTCCAAGAGCGCATCGACAATCGTGTTGCCGGTGACGGCGATGCGCTCGGGGGGCACGCCCTCGGCCAGCAGGTGAGCGCGGGCCGACGCAGTCGGCGCGAAGTGCAGCTGGGTCAGGACCGAGGTGAGACGCCGGTTCGCCTCCTCGGGAAACGGCCGCCTGATGTCGCGTGTCCGCAGGCCAGCTTCCACGTGGGCGACCGGAATACCCAGGAAAAAGGCCGCCAGCGCCGACCCGAAGACCGTGGTGGTATCGCCCTGCACCATCAAGAGCGTCGGCTTCAGCGTGCCGAGCGCGGTCGTCATCGCCGAGATCACGCGCGCGGTCAGATCCGGCAGCGACTGACCCGACGCCATCAGGTCGAGATCGACGTCAGGCCGAAGCCGGAACGGCTCGAGCGCCTGGTCCAGCAGGAACCGGTGCTGCGCCGTCGCGACCAGGACCGTGTCCCAGCCCGGGTGCGCCCGCAAAGCGGATACGACCTTCGCGAGCTTGATCGCCTCGGGCCGCGTACCCACCGCCACCGCGATTCGCATCAGGACCTGCGCCTGCAAGGCGTCAGCCACCAAGGAGGCGCCCCGCCCGACGCGCAGGGGCGGGAGCCCACAGAGGCCCGGGCCGGCGAGGTCGCCGCTCGAGGGTCAAAACGCCCGAAACCGGGCCCATCCCTCCCCTGACGCCCGCGCACACGCAGGGAAGGCGGGGACGGCGGCCCGCCGACGACGGGACGCTCGCCCGGCGGATGTCGGTCCAACGACAGGGGCGTCCGGACCTGGCACCCTCCACCGGCCTGTCGCCGCGCGGGATGCGCCGGTGCGCCGCACAAACAGGCCAGACGCCAGCCCTGGCGCGGGTGTTCCAGGCCCTTTCTGCGGCATATGCCTTGCTTTGCCAACGGTCGGCACCTGGCCTGGTGAGGCCGTGTGTCCGCGTTTGGGCCCGACTCTCAGGTGTTCGCGCCACGGGGGCGCGTGCGGCGGATCGCCGGGGAGGTTGAGCGTGGCCGCCGCGTGAAGGCCCGGCAACACCCGGGCCGGTGAGGTCGTCAAGCCTCGACGGGTTTCCGAACTGAACATGGAGCAGGCTCACATTCTCGGTCGCCTCCGGGCGCTTGCCCTGTCACGCCCTGTGTTCATCTGGGGTGCTGGACGCGCGGGCGTCGCCGCCATCCGGTATCTGCGCGACCACGCGATCGAGCCCGCCGGTTTCATCGACTCGGCCGCCACCAAACAGACCGTCCTGACCGAAGGCCTGCGCGTAGAACCGCCGTCTCGACTCGTCGCGCTGCGCCAGGCCGGCACCGCGCCCTTCGTCCTCATCGCCTCTGTCCATGCGGCCGAGATCGCCGGCCAAGCCAGCGCGCTCGGCTTCGCCGATGCCGCAGATCTGTCGGTGTGGCAGACGCCCTCGGAGACCATGCCGAGCGCCGGGGAACCGGCTGCGCCGAACTTCTACGCGCTGCTTCACGAGCTGCGCAGCCATGCTCTGGCGGACATGCCCGCCGGCGCCCGCACGATGCTGAGCGCGGGCTGCTCGGGCCGCTGGTACTTCGACTGGATCGAGGAGCGGTACGGGCGCGTCGAGCGTCACATCGGCGTCGAGGCGTACATGCCGCGTCCCGCCGACCTGCCGGGCAACGTCGAGTGGCTGCCGCGCGACGTCTCGCACGTCCCGGAGGTGGCGTCGGGGAGCGTGGATTTCGTGTTCTCCGGGCAGAACATCGAGCATCTCTGGCCCGATCAGGTCGCCGGGTTTCTCCTCGAGTCGCACCGCGTGCTGGCGCCGGGCGGGTGGATCGTCATCGACAGCCCCAACCGCGAACTGACGCACCCGCTCGTTTGGACGCATCCCGAACACACCGTCGAGTACCTCGGTCCCTGAGATCCACGAGCTGCTCGATCGCTCGGGGTTCGCCGACATCGCGGTCCACGGCATCTGGCTGTGCCGCGATCGGCGCGGCCTGCTGCCGCTCTCGCCCTTCGACACCGGCCCGGCCGATTCGCACGACGTGCTGCGGCGGGCCGCCGAGGCCCGCACGCGACCCGAAGCGTCGTTCATCTGGTGGGCCGAGGCGCGCAAGCGCCATGCGCCGCGTCCGGCGGAGCTGTCGGCAGCCCTCACCCGGATGTTCGCCGCCGCGTGGCCCGAACGCCTCGACCGGTTCCTGGTTCCCGGCCCGACACGCGTCGGCCCGGACGGCCCCTGGGCCCTGGTCGTCGCGGGAGCCCGCGGGTTGGTCGCCGAGGGCCCGCTCTTTCCTCTGCGGCCCGGCCGATCCCGCCTGCGGTTCAAGGTCCGCGGCCAGCCGAGCGCCGCGCGGTGCGTCGTGCGCCTGGACCTGACGCGAGGCGCCGGGGACCGTGAAGTAGCGGTCGCCTCCGCCACGCTCGCGTGCGGCGACGAGGTCGGCATGGTCGAAGTCGATACGCGGCTGACCGAGCGGGACGAGCCGTTCGGCTTCCGGACGCGGTTGTGGAACATCGGGGAAGGGGGCGGAGAGGTGCGGCTCAGGTGCGAGCACGCCGTGGAGCCCGCGTGCTGACCGGGTGGCCACGACGCGCGGCGCGCGCAGGTGGGGCAACTCTCACGCGCGGGCTGACCCTGCACGTCATTCCGTATCTCTGGAGCGGCGCCGGTGCGGTCGTGACGCGGTTGTGCGAGACGCAGCGGCGCGACGGCCCGGTGGCCATCGTGACGGCCGGCACGCGCGGGGATCGGCCCGACTGGGCCACCTACCGCGCGCGGCTCCGCCGCGCGGGCGTGCTGCACCGCACGATTGACTTCTACCACCGGGAAGCCGGGGCGTTCTGGTCCGGTGCCACGGCCCTGGCCGCGCTGCTCCGCGAGTTGAGGCCGGAGGTGGTCCATGCCCACGCCGGCGTGCCCTGTTGCGGCGCCGTTGTCGCGCGGGACCTGAGCGGTCATCCCGCACGTGTGATTGGCCAGATGTACAGCTGGGGGCCGGATCGGCCGGAGTGGATGAACCGCCAGGACGCGTGGGGCTTTGCCCGGGCGGATCGCGTGGTCTGCTCCGCCCGCGACTACTGGACCCTGCTCGTCCGCTACGGCGTTCCGGGGCGCAAGCTCGCCTACCTGCCGTGGGGGCTGCCGCTCGAGGACCTGCCCTGGCGGGGCGACCGCCGTCCCGCGGGGCACGCGGGGCCCGTCATCGGTTTTGTCGGCCGCATCGAGCCACGGAAAGGGCAGCTCGCGCTGGTCGAGGCCTTTGCGCACCTCGCGCGGACGCACCCCGACGCGCGACTGGAACTGGTGGGCCCGGTGGCCGACGAGGCGTACTTCGCCCGCGTGCGCGCGGCGGTGGCCTCCGCCCACCTCGACGGGGTCGTCTCGCTGCTGGGGGAAGTGCGCGACGTCACTCGCCAGGTGCGCGGCTGGGACCTCTTCGTGTCGATGTCCGCCGACGAGGGGCAAGGCCTCGCCGCGCTCGAAGCCATGGCCATCGGGGTTCCGGTCGTGGCACGGCGCGTGGCCGGCATCGCGGATTTTCTCGTCCACGGGCGAACCGGCTTCGCGCTGGAGAGCGGTTCGCCGCGCCGCGCCGCGTCTGCCATCGCTCGCGCGTTTTCGACGCACGCCGAACTTCGGGCCATCACCCGTCGGGCGCGCACGCTGGTCGAGCGCCGGTACAGCTGGGCGCGCACGGTCGCGGCATTTGACCATCTCTACACCCGGTAGCGCTGAGGACAACACTGGAGACGCCATGCCCACACCCGACCCGCACGACCCGACCACCATCCTGACCCTGGACTCCACGCTCCGCGATTCTGCTGGCCCACGTGCCGACCTACCAGCCCACGCAGGTCGACGGCTTCTACAAGCCCGGCTGGTGGGTCACCTGGCCCGAAGCGGACCAACAGAACTACATCCGGGACCTCGGCTTGGGTGGCGTCGCCCTCGAGGGCAAGTCCTTCATGGACGTCGGGTGCGCCGAAGGCTACGCGTGCTTCTACGCCGAGAGCCAGGGCGCGCGTTTCGTCGTCGGGTGTGACGGGCACGGCTGGAAGTACGGCACGGGCGAGGCCGACCCCTGGGGCAAGCCGAGCGCCCAGAACATGATGCTGATCTTCGAGGTGCTGCGCCTGCTGAAGCGGTCCCGCGTCGTCCGCCTGGTCCAGGACCTCGAGTCGCCGGATTTCGTGGACTCGGTGTTCCGGTTGACGCATCAGCAGAAGATCGATGTCGTCCTCTGCGCGGGGCTCTTCTATCACTCCTACAATCCCGTCACGGCGCTGCGGAACCTGTTCCTCGCGACCGGCGAGCGGGCCATCATCAACATCCCGGACTTCCGGACGCTGCAGGCCGACGGACGCATCTTCACGCCGTACCCCAACCTCCCACAGCAGAACGACTTCAACTACGAGAAGACGATCCCCTGGGGCGGCGCCAACAACCGGTTCTGGAACCTCGCGCCCGACGATTGGGCGGCAATGATTGAGTTTGCGGGCTTCCACGTCGTCGCGCGGACGCCCTGCGGGCCGGCGACCGCGTTCGACTGCGTCGTGTAGGACGGCCGGCCGCCCCGAAGGGCGGTCCGCCGGATGGTCGCCAAGGCCGCGTAGACGGGCGTCGAGCCCGGGTCGGTGCGCGGCCGGGCTCCTCGGTACGGTGAGGCGCGCCCCCATCGCCATCGCCCCCCGGAAGCCCTCGGGCATCGCGACGCCCGGCGTCCCGACGCACCCGCACGCGCCGGTCGCAGCCACCACCACGTCCACGCCACGCCCCGCGTGCGCCGGCGCGACCAGCGTCGCCCGGGTTCAGGGGATGCCCCCGCGACAGAGGGCCGAAAGGCACCCGGTGGTCACGCGGCGAGCGCGTCCAGCAGGCGTCGGGCTGCCTGGTGCGCAGGTTCGTGCCCGACGCACTCGAGCAGGAGCTGGAGGGCTGCCCCTTCCTCGCCTCGAGCCATGGCGCCGAGCGCAAGGTGGTAGCACGCGCCGGCCAGAAAGGCAGGTTGGGCACATCCGTCGGCCGCCCGACGGATGGCCTCGTAATGGGTCGCGGCCTCTCGGCCCCGGCCCAGCAGACGGAGCGCGTGGGCGGTGTAGTAGTCGAGGGCGACGCCCTGCGCCGGCGTGATCGTCGCCTGCGCCCGCACGGCCGAGGCGAGCGTGAGCGCGACACCCGGGCGGTGGTGACGCAGGCTCCAGACGATCCGTTCGAAGGCCGCCGCCGTCAGCACCTCACGCGGGCCCAGGCACGTGGCACCAAGGTCTGTGGCCGGTGCCTCTAAGACGGCGCACAGTGCGGCCAGCGACAGATCCAGCGTCGACACGGGACCACCCGCCGGACTGTCGCACGGCCTGCTGGGTGCCGCCCCGCCGATCACAAAGGCCCGGTCGCCCGAGCACCCGTTCATCCCGGTCAGAGACGAGCCAAGAGCGACTGAGAGACACAGGGCCGAGGCCGCCGAGCCCGGCCAGACGACCTCATCCACTCGGGGCCGCACGCCCAGCGCACGCAGTGTCGCCAGATGGGACCGCGCCTGTCCGGCCAGCACGTCCAGATGCGGCGCCGTCTGCCAGTGGGCCGACAGGTCCTCGGCCTGCCCCTCCTCGTCCTGCGCCTCGGGCGGCACCGCGCACCACGGGCCAGCGCCCTGCAGCGTCAGCCGGCTCGACGCCACGGCGATCGTTCGACCGCCGTGCCCGGAGGTGAACGCGTCGGCCACCTCGCGCAGGGTGCGGGAGGCGGCCTCGTCCGGAAGTTCGCTCGGCCCGGGGTCGAAGACGAGGACGCGGCGCGTGTCCGCGAAGGGCCGCCAGGGTCCGCGGCCGTCGCCGCCGGCCAACGGCAGCACCGGACGCTGCGCCAGGCCCGCCCAGACTCCAGCCACCAGGCCCCGCCAGCACTCCAGTCGGAACTTGACCAGCCCGGTGCGCGTGAGTTCGCCCCGCTGCAGCAACGACCGCCCCTCGCGGACGAAGTGCTTGACCGGGTGGGTCCGAACGGCCAGCCAGGTTCGCCTGGCGCGTGAACCCGGCGCGTGCCGAAGGACGAAGTACGCGTCGGAGCGGGCTACGGGGTAGCGGTGCCGTTTGCCAGGCTGGCCGTGGGCGGAGGGCACGGCGAAGTGCCGGATGGGCGCCCGAGGCGTATAGAGGACGCGGTAGTGGGCTTCGTCAAGCCGGGTGCACAGGTCGGTCTCGTCCAGGTAGTACGCAAACTGCTCGTCGAACCCCCCCACCTCGAGCAGCGCGTGCCGGGCGATGGCGCAGTTGCCCCCGGGGACACGCGGGATCCACCGCGTGCCGTCCGGCGCACAGCTCTGTGGCTCGTCGCCGCCGAAGTACTGGAAGCCGGTCCTGGACGTCGCGCCGCCGGCGAACTCGGCGAAGTCGCCCTCGCCCCGGTAGACCGTGCTCCCGACGGCGGCCACGTCCGGATCGGGGATGTGGCGCAGCGGCGCGGTCAGTTCCTCGAGCCAGTCGCGGCCGACGGGCACGGCATCGTCGTCCACGAAGACGACGATGTCCCCCGAGGAGGCGGCGACGCCGGTGTTGCGCGCCCGACTGATGTTCGGGCGGTCGCACGTGGCGCGCCGCACGTCTGGCGGCAGCGACTCGACCAACGACCCGAGCGAGCGGCTCGCCGGCCCGAGCACGACCACGAGCTCGAAGGGGTGCGTCTGCCAGGAGAGCGCCGCCAACAGCCGCCGCAGCGACGCGTGGCGGTCGCCGTGGGTGCAGACGATCACCGAGACCGATCCCGAAGTCCGGGCCGACGCGCTCACGGCGCGACTCCCGCTCGCTCGGCAGCCCGCAGCCACGCCCTCTCCCATGCCCGCGCGACCTCCTCGCGCAGGTGCGCAGCCCTTGCCGACAGCTCGTCATCGTCTGTCGGACCCGAGGCGAGGTAAGCGTCAAACAACGCCTGAGCCCCCATCCACAACCCGGCCCGCCTCGCGCGCATCGCCACCGAGAAGAGGAACTCCCCCGCCGCCTGCCCGGCGACGCGAGGCGGCCAGGCGTCGCGGTCCGGGTCCCGCGAGTCGAGCAGGCGCGCCCGGTATCCGGCAAACAGCAGGTCCTCGAAGACGCCGAGTCCTGGAGACGCGGCCGCCAGCCAGACGCGGGCCCGGTCGTCCCGGCCCATCGACACGAGCAGTTCGACGAGCCGGGCCATGGCGTCGACCGACTCCGCATCGGCCCTCGCAGCCTCTATCCCGTCGGCCGTCAGGGCGGACTCGAGCAGGTCGATCGCCTGCTCGGGTTGCCCGTCCTCGATCAACCACCGGGCTCGCTGGTGTGCGACCGGCGCCTTCGGCCCCGGCAGGCGCGCGGCGGCGGACAGAGCCCCTTCGGCCGCCCGTCGATCGGAGGCTTCGAACGCCGCCGCGGCGTAGCCCAGGGCGAGCTGGCGCGCGTGCCCATAGCCGGCCGCGTGGGCCTCGGCCACCCTGGCTTCGAACGTCGCGTCAGGCAGAGGGTCGCAGTCGTCGTCTCCCCAGGGCGGCTCGCAGCTTCCCTGCTCCCACCAACGCGAGAGCCCGACGCGCAGCCTCGCCATCGCCGTGCGCGGCCTCCCGTCCCGCCTCCAGACCGGTGCTTCGTGCACGTAGGCGTCGAAATGCAGCTGGCGGTCTACCGCTGACGCACCCGCCGCACCCGTTCGGTCCGACCCGCGCTCCTGGCCGGCGGACGCCGACGGGCTCGTCGGGGCGTTGCCCCACCCGTCCTCGTTGCGCCTGATCGAGGGGAGCGTGGACGCACAGGCTTGTTGCCACCCCATCTGCCACAACGTCCGGGCACGGTCGCGATCGTTCTGTGTCTCCGTGTCGGCCCTCAGCGGCGGGTGCCACTGGTGGATGACGACGGCGTCCGGGACGTAAATCCGCTGGAACCCGAGGCCCTCCTCGAGACGGGTGAGCAGATCGCGGTCCTCCCAGCCCCAGAGACGGAAGCGTTCGTCGTAGCCGCGAATCCGGTGCAGGGCTGCCCGGTCGCACAGATACGCCCCGTGCAGCCCGTGGACCCCGTCGGGCCGGTGTACGAGGTTCTGGCGGCCGGCGGCGCGTGCCAGATAGTCGGACGGCCCGACCGACCGCTCGACCCGGCATTGCCGGATCTCCCGCGAGGCGGTCCTCGTCAGCGGGTAGTACCGGCCGACCGAACAGAACACACCGGGTCGCCACCGGTCGAGGAGCAGGCGCACCACGTCGGTCACGAACACGATGTCGGGGTCCGAGTTGAGGACGAGCGGAAAATGCGCGGCGCGGATGCCGGCGTTTCTCGCGATGGCGTTGTTGCGGGGAGATCCCCGCCCGCGCAGTCGGAGGTAGCGGACGTCGAGGCCTTGGCGCCGCCACCACTCGGCGATGGCCCCCGTGTCATCCACCCCGCCATCGTCAACCACCAGGACCTCGACCGGGACGTCGAAGGGCTGCCACCAGGCACAGCTGGCCAGCCAGTCCGCCAGGTAGGCCCCGCGGTTGTAGCACGGCAGCACGATCGAGACGCCCGGCCGCTCGAGCGAGGCAGCACCCGTCGTCATGAGAGCACGCCCACCTCCTCTGGAGCGGCCAGCAGTTCTCTCCGCAGCGACGCAGCCCGGCCGTGCCGGGGATTGAGGGCCAGACACCGCGAAAAGGCGTCGACCGCTTCCTCCCTGCGGCCCGCCTCACGGGCCAGGTCGGCCCGGTGGAACCACGCGGCCGCGCGGACGTCCACCGGCAGGCGGGGGAACCCGGCGTCGGCGGTCACCAGCTCGAGCCACGCCGCCCCTTCGTGGGAGAACCCGCAACGTTTCAAGGCCGACCCGAGGTGATAGCAGGCGGCCAGCCGGTCGACGCGCGCGAGGCCGTTCTCGAGGACCAGGCCCAGCAGTCGGGCTGCACCGAGCGCGACCCGTCCTGCCCGGACCAGCGCCAGCGCGTCGGCCATCCGCCGGGATGGCGCCAGGGTCCCTTGGCCGCGGCCGACCTCGCGCCGCTCCCCGGCCTCAATCCCCTCGCCGGCGAGCCGAACGGCGCGTCCACCGTCCAGCCGACGGGCCAGGGCCTCGAGGTCGGTCAGGTCAGCCATCGTTTCGGGCGAGATGTCGGGCGCAAACTCGTGCGCGTCGCCAACCAGTCGCAGGGCGCGAGGGATGTCGGAGAGTTCCAGGCACCGTTCCACAGCCGCGACGTACAGCGACAGGGAGGGCAGCCGTCCGGTGGCCGCGCTCACAAGCCGGTCGCGTCCGAAAACGCCGCCGACAAACGCCATGGAGTTCCGCAGGCGGTCGAGAAGGCCGGCCGGCGCCCCGCACGCCTCCAGCAGGTCCAGAAAGGCGAGGCTGCGCACGGTGATCGGCTCCCCCACCGGCGCGCGCGCGGGAGCGGCCGGCCGCGTGGCCCAGCTGTCGATCGACGCCTCGTAGAGGGGCAACAGCCGCCGAGCCATGTGCAGGTGGGTCCACCGAGCCTGTACGTCCTCCCGCGCCGCCCGCCCCAAACGGGAGCGGAGCGCCTCGTCGGTCATCAAGCGGCGCAGCGCGGCCCGGAGACCCTCCCGGTCGCCCACCTCGGGAAGCAGGCCCGTCTCGCCGTCACGCACGACCTCGGGAATCCCGCCGGCGCGCGTGGCCACCACCGGGACGCCGAACTGCATGGCCTCGAGGTAGGTCAGGCCGAACGACTCAAACCGGCTCGGCACCACGTAGACACTGGTCGACGCGTAGAGCCTCCACAGGGCCTCATCGGGAATCCTGCCGTGGAACACGACGCGATCGAGCCAGGGCTCGCCGTCATACTGCTCGAGGAACTGGGCCTTGAGTGTCCGGCCGTCCTCGACCACGCGGGAGTCGTCGCCCACGATGTCACACGCCCAGTCCTGGTGGGCACGCAGCACGTCCGGCAACACCGCCAGCAGATCGTCGAGGCCCTTGCGCCGGACGTGGGTGCCGACAAACAGCAGCCGGTGTGCGATCGTCGGCACCGATGCCGCGGCGGCCCGACCGGGAGGGGCCGGCGATAGCCGACGCGGCACAATTCCGAGTGGCGCCACGGCGATCCGCCCCGCCAGCGCCTCGTCGACCAGGGCGGTTTCCACGTACTTACGGACCAACCCTCGTGTCGGCGCGGCCAGGGCCGCCGCCGCGCGCATCTGCGCGCGGTCGAGCCAGAGGCCGGCCTCGAGGTCGTCGTTCACCGCCCAGCGCTCGTACTCGATCACTTCGCCGAGCGAGGTGACCAGCATCAGCACGACCGGAGCCGACTGGTCGATGAGCACGCCCAGGCCCTCGAAGTTCCAGTTCGTGGCGTGCACGACGTCGATGCGCGTCCCGGACTCTCGGAGGGTCCGGACGCGTTCGCCGAGGGCGAAGGCGTAGGCGACGTTCCCGTCGAGGATCGGCTGGGCCGGGAAGAAACGCTCGGTGACGTCGTCCGGACCAATGCCGTGAACGGTGAACCCAAGCTTCAGGTACCGCGTCCGCGCCCGGCTCTCTCCGATGACGTGCACGTCGTGACCGAGCTCGTGAAGCGCCTGGGCCAGATCCCACGTGTAGCGCGCGGGTCCTTCGACGGGTCCGTCACAGGCGAGCTGTCGCGCCGCGAGGGCGATCGACCGCCGCGGGACAGGCGTCGGGCGTGGCAGCCGCAGAAACGCGGCCGGCGCGTGCGGCATGGCCATCACGGGCCGCTTGGTCAGCAGGGCCTCGGCAACGGCGCGTGCGTACCCGGACAGGGCCAGACCCAAGAACCGCAGAAAGGCCCAGGCACCGACCCGCCGGGCCCGCCACGCCTCCACCACCTCGCGGACATAGTGCTTGCCGAAGGCCTTCGCGGTGGTCACGGCGAGCCGCACGGGCCAGGCCGCCTTGGCGTTCCGCAGACAGAAGTACGTGTCGTCGTGCACCAGAGCGCGCGTCCGGCCCACCAGGTCCCGGTGGGCGGACGGACCGGGGTAGTGGCGGACTGCGGCGCGGTCGACAAACGCGTAGGTGTAGCCGATGGCGCAGAGCCGCACGCACACGTCGCACTCGTCGCCGTAGTACCCGATGCGCTCGTCGAACCCGCCGATCTGCAGGAGCGCGTCCCGACGAAACGCGGCGTTGGTCCCCATGGCCCGCGGAAACCAACCCGGTCCCGTCACCAGCGTCTGGCCCGGGTCGGTCACGAAGACGTGCTCGCCGTACTCCGACACGGCGCCGTCACGGAACTGGAACGTGGCCGAGTCCCGGTACAGCACCGGGCCTCCGGCCGCGGCGACGCGCGGGTTGCGGGCGAACGCGTCGACTAGCCCCTCGAGCCAGCCACGCGTGGCGGGGACGCCGTCGTCGTCGATGAAGACCACGATGTCTCCCGAGGCCTGCGCGAGCCCGATGTTCCGGGACAGGCACATGTTGGCGACCGGCGACGGCACGACCTTCATGCGCGTGCGGTAGTCCTCAATCACGTCCCCGGTGTCGTCCTCGCTCGGCCCGACCACGACGATGACTTCGAGCGGGTCGTAGGTGAGCTGACACAGCGACGGGAGGAGGCGACGGAGGCAGTCCGCCCGGTTCCGGGTGGCCACGATCACCGACACGGAGAGGTTCGCCCGCACGGCGGCCGAGTCACTCATGAAACCTCCTGGGCCAGCAGCACATCGCTCGAGACCAGATGGGCGCCGAGCGAGCCGTCCCGCAGGTACTGCACCAGTTCGCGCAGCCGCGCCCGGAGCGTGCGTGCCGAAAACCGGTCGAGATTGCAATCCTGCGCGCGCACGACCTCGTCGCGGTGCGCCGGGTCGTCCAGCATCCGGGCGATCGCGTCGGACGCGCGAAGCTCGTCCCACTCGCGCAGCAGCACGCCGGAGGGCCCCAGCGTCTCGGGCACGGCGGCCCGCGCGAGGGCGACGACCGGCACGCCGAAGGCCATCGCCTCGGCCAGCGGGATGCCAAAGCCCTCGTGCTCCGAGGCGGACACGAACACGTCGGCGACGCGGTAGTACGCGTACAGGCGGTCGTCGGCGATCGCACCAGGCAGGTCGACCGTCAGCTGACGACTCCGCGCCCTGACACCATCCAAGCGCGCCCGGAGGGCGGGGTCCGCATCCCCGCCGCCGATGAGCACGAGGCGCACGGGGCGGCTGCCGTCGGTGGCGAGCCGGCTGGCGGCGCCGACCAGCAGGTCCTGCCGCTTGTTCGGCGCGAGGCGGCCCACGAAGAGGAGCACAATCTCCCCGGCCTGACGCTTGCGTGCCTCCTCGGAGGCGAGAAAGGCGCGATCAACGGGAAGGCTGAGCAACCTGTCACGGTCGACCAGGGGGTAGAGGGCCATCGCCGGCCGCGGCGAGGGCAGGTGGGCGGCGAACTGCCGGACGTTGAACTCCGAGTCGCCCGTCACCAGGTCGGCGAGCCGGGCCAGCCGCGGGAGCTGGGCCAGCCCGCGGGTCGTCATCTCAAACGCACCGCTCAGGCGCGAGAAGTAGGCCGGCGGCGTGATGTTGTGGTAGTGGACGATCCGGCGCGACGAAAGGCCGGCGAACCAGCGCTCGAGCCGCGAATAGCCGTAGAAGTGCAGCATCGCCACGTCGTCCGCCAGGAACGGCGTGGCCGAGACCCGGCCGGTCTCCTGCGCAAGGTCCGGCTGCACGTAGATGGTCTGCACCGGCGTGACGCCGCCCAGCGGCGCCAACAGCCGCGCTTGGGTGCGGATGATGTGCCCGACGCCATCGGGAGACTGCAGCGCCTCGGTGACCTGGAAGATCCGGCACCGCGGACGGCCGGCATTCGGCCCCGCCCCCGCTGGCATGCGTCCCCGCCGCGGCAAGCCCGCTGCGGCGCCCGTCTGGAGCGCCGATGCCGCCTGCGCGTAGGCCTCGAGCGTGCGGTCCGCCATCGCATCGTCGGTGAACCGCGCGGCGAAGCGCGCGCAAGCCGCGGCGCCGAGCTGCGCGCGGGCCGTCGGGTCGCCGAGCAGCGCCCGCGTCTCACGACACAGGCCCTCGAAGTCGCCGGCGGGCACCAACCGCGCGGTGGTGGCGTCGTGGATCTCGGCCGCCCCGGCGACGTTGAACGTCACCGTCGGGAGGCCGGCACGCATGGCCTCGAGATAGACGAGCCCGAACGACTCGTAGCGAGCGGCGTGCAGCAACAAATCGGCTCGCTCATACGCCGCACGAAGGTCGTCGTCCGAGAGGCGGCCCGCGAACGTGACGCGGGCGGCCAGCTCGGGATGCCGGTGCTGGAAGTACTCGCGGTACGTGCAGCCCTGGCCCCGCTTGAACCCGTCGCTCTCGCTGTTGTCGACGCCCACGAAGGTGACGCGCACATCGGGTCGCGCCCCGAGGAGCACGGGCAGGGTGTCGAGCAGCTCCCTGGTCCCCTTCCGGTGCTCGAGACGCCCTACCACCAGCACCTCCGTCCCTCGGCGGGACGAACGCGCCGCAGCAGACTCGCTCCGGGCGGGTTCGAGCCCCGGCCAGGCGACGCGCACACGAGAGGTTTCGAGGGTCCGTCCGCACAGGCGCTGGAGGTCGTCCAGGACGACGCGCGAGTCGCCGAGCACGAGGGCGGCCCGGTCGAGCGCCCGGGCCTCGAGCGCCAGCAGAACCCGCTCGTGCGCCCGCGGCTCGCGTGCCTGGAGCGTGATCAGGTGGCGCAGGCTCGTCTGCAGCCACAGCACCACGGGAGCGGGCGGACGCTCGAGCAGCAGCCCACCCTGGGCCATCCAGAGGGGCACGTCGATCACGTCGAACGGCGAGGCGGCGTGCTCCCGCACGACCAGCTCGTAGAGGATCTGGCTGTCGGTGAGGGGCCAGTCGAGCACGGGCAGCGTGGGGAACCACGGGTTGGGATAGCGCGAGCGGACGGTCGCATGAACCGTCGCGCCGTGCATCGGCGTGCGGCCAGGCCGGTCGCCCACCGTGAAGAGGTGCACGTCGTGGCCCCGCGCGGCGAGAGCCTTGGCGAGCGTCTGACGCTGGCGCGCGATGCCATCCACGGCGGCCAGCGGGCACGATCGCGTGACGAGGGCAATGCGCATAGCGCTCAGTGCGGGCCGCGCCCGACGTTCGGGTCGGCCGGCGGCACGGCCGCGGCGAGCTGCTCCAGCAGGTCGCCGAGCGTCCCGATGGCCTGGTGCGCCGGCGCCCAAGTGGCGACGCGCAGCTCCGGACGGGCGGCGGCCTCGCTGATCAGGGCGGCGAGGATCGTGCCGGCCGCCTCTTCGGCCGCATGAGCCATCGCGTGTCCCGTCTCCCGCAGCCGGCTGACTATCTCGTTGACGCGCGCGGTCGCACCGAGCTGCGCCAACGTGGCAGGTTCCGGCTCGATGTCGCACGTCGGCTGGTTCAGGACGCGTCGCCCCTCGAGGTTGTCCGCGACCATGGCCTCGAAGCCGCCGAGCGCCTGACCCTCGTCGGCGACGGGGATACACGGGTCCGCCAACATCTGCGGCTGATCTCCTTCTGCGCGTGGCGGCGGCACGTCAGGCGTCGGAATCCGACAGGTCCGGTGCCCGCGGGTCGACCGCGGTGGTCGAACCTGCAAGCATCGGGCCGAGGCTTTGTGGCCGGGAGCCCCGACTGCGGGCGGTTTGGGGGGCAGGCGGGCGTCGACGAGGCGACAGAGGGTCGGACCGTCGACAGGCCTGGCCGCGCCAGGATCGGGCCGTGGAGGGCGCGCCCGACCCAGCGCGCGCCGGCTGGGGACGCTCGGAACCGACCTTCAGGCGGTCCGGCTGGTGACGAGCGAGACAAGGGGGGCGGCCGTCCTGCTGGTCGACGCCGTGTAGGAGGCCGCCGACTTCCACGCGTCGGGACTGGGGCGGAACTCCGGCACCCCGGCGCACAGGTCCGACAGAGCCGACAGGGCGTCGTCCTGCTCGACGTCTGCCCGCAAGGCTCGAATCACGCGCCGGACGGTCGCGGTGTCGAGTTCGGGCTGGCGCGCCGCCCAGATCCGGCGGTGCGCGGTATGGCGCAGTTCCAGGCCGTGCGTGGTCAACTCCTCGTGCAGTTTCTCGCCGGGCCGCAGGCCGACCAGCTTGATCGGCGCCTTGGGGCAGCCGTTCTGTTCGAGCAGGGCCACGAGCCGCTGCACCAGGGTGAGGAGTTTGACGGGCGCGCCCATGTCGAGCCAGTACGTCTCGCCGCAGCGGCCAATGAGATCGGCCTTCATCACCAGCGAGACCGCCTCCTGGGCGGTCATGAAGTACCGGGTAGCGTCGGGGTGCGTGACGGGCAGGGGTTTGCCGCGCTGCGCGCGGTCGATGAGCACCTCGACGACGCTGCCGCTGCTGCCAAGGACGTTACCGAAGCGGACGACAATCGGGCGGAAGGTCGCGCTCGCCAGCGCCAGCACGCCGAGTTCGGCGAGGCGCTTGGTGGCCCCCATGACGCTTTGTGCCTGCGCGGCCTTGTCCGACGAGATCAGCACGAACCTGGCACCGATGTCGGCCGCAGCCCGCGCCACGGTCATCGCCCCGAGCACGTTGGCCTCGACGGCTGCGCAGACGGCGCGTTCCGTCATCGTGACGTGCTTGTAGGCGGCTGCGTGGTAGAGGACGTGCGGGCGCGCGGCACGCGTGGCGCCGCGAACGGACCGCCGCCGGCGCACGTCGCCCAGGATGGGCTCGAGTTCGAGCCCCGGATAGTCCTCGACGAGTTCCTGCTCGATGCGGAAGAGCTGGTATTCGGACTGCTCGAACAGCGTCAGCCGGGCAGGTCGGCACCGCGCCACCTGCCGGGCCAGCTCCGACCCGACCGACCCGCCAGCCCCGGTGATCAGCACCCGCTGGCCCGCGCAGGCGCGCCGGTCGTCGGCGGTCAGCACCTCCTGCACGCGCCGTCCCAGCAGCAGTTCCTGCGTCCGCACGTCCCGAAGGTCAATCATCGGACTTCCCGGCCGTTACCCGCCGGCTCCTCCGCCTTGGTCGTCGTCTGGTTGAGGATCACGATGTCCACGCGACGGTTCCGAGCGCGGTTCTCCTCGCTGTCGTTCGGCACCCGGGGATGGAATTCCGCGTAGCCCGCCGCGGACAACCGGTCCGACGACAATCCGAACTCCTGGACGAGGAAGGCCACGACGACCGTCGCGCGCGCCGTCGACAGCTCCCAGTTCGACGCGAACCGCGGCGTGTGGATGGGCACGTCGTCGGTGTGGCCCTCGACGCGCACGAAGTTCGGGAGGTTCTGGAAGGACCTGGCCACCTCCCCAATCAAGGCGCGCGTCGTGTCGGGCAGGTCCGCGCTTCCCGTCTTGAAGGAGCCCGATTCCCGGATTGAGACGACCAGCCCGCGCCGGTCGATCTCGAGGGCCACGCGGCCCTCCTTGATAGGGCCGGCCAGCTGGCGGGTCAACTCACTCTTCACCTGCCCCAGCGAGCTCTCCAGGTAGTTCTTGTCGAGCTCGGCCAGCACCGGGAGCGGCAGCGTCGACAGGTTGTTGGCTGACGGCAGCGCCGGCGGCGCGGTCAGCCCCGTCTTGAGCGGCGGCGGCGTCGCCAGGTCGGTCGTCAGGCCGGTCTTGCGCGGAAGCCCCGCCACGCCCCGGGCGTCGAAGGCGACCTGCAGGGCCGAGACGAGGCGGTTCATCTTCTGCAGGTCCACGTTCGAGATCGCATAGAGGGTCGTGAAGAACGCGAAGAGCAGCGTGATGAAGTCCGCGTAGGACACCAGCCATCGGTGCTGGTTCACCGACGACTCGCGTCCGCGGCTTCCGTTTCTCGGTGTTCCGACTCGGCTCGTCACGCTCTATTCCGTCGGCCGGCTCGGCACCTACGCCGCCCGGCCGCCCGCCTCCAAGGACCGCGTGGATTCAGTACCCGTGAAGCCCCGCAGCTTCTGGTCGATCAGGCGCGGGTTGAGGCCTTCCTGGATCGCCAGGACGCCCTCGAAGATCAGGATGCGACGTCTGGCGGCCTCGCTGGCCCGCGCGCGCAGTTTGTTGGCGATCGGCAGGAACAGGAGGTTGGCGGCGCCGACGCCGTAGACCGTCGCGACAAACGCCATGGCGATGCCGCTCCCGAGGCGACTGGGGTCGCTGAGGTTCTCCATGACGTGGATCAACCCGAGCACGGCGCCGATGATGCCGATGGTCGGCGCATACCCGCCTGCCGACTCGAAGACCCGGGCGGGCACGAGGTCGCGTTCCTCGGCAGCGGTCAGGTCGATCTCGAGCATCTCCCGGAGCGTCTTGGGGTTGACGCCGTCCACGGCCAGCATCAGGCCCTTGCGCATGAACGGGTCCTTGGCGTTCGCCGCCTCGTCGTCGAGCGCGAGGATGCCGTCCTTCCGCGCCAGCCGCGCGTAGCGCAGGATGCTGCCGATCGTCGCCTCGGCCGGGTCGTCCTCCTCCAGGAACACTCGGTGCAGGCTGCGGAAGGCCGCCTTGACGTCGGCGAACGGGAAGCTGACGAGCACGGCGCCGAACGTGCCGCCGAAGACGATCACCGCCGCCGTCACCTGGAGGATCGAGCGCGCGTTGCCCCCCTCGAGCACCTGACCGAGCAGCACCAGGCCAAGCCCGATCGGAATGCCGACCAGCGAGGTCAGGTCGAACCGTCGTGCCGGGGACGTACGTGGAGCCATACAGGGTTACCGCGAGACGGCGAGCCGCGGGCTGGTCGATCGCAGGATCGGCCCTCCGACGACGGCCCGCTTGAAGTCAATGACCCGCTGCACGAGTTCCTCTGGGGACTCGCGAACCAGGAATCGATCCCCGTTGACCAGGCCAATCAGGGTGTCGGGCGTCTGATCGATCCACTCCACGACGTCCGCGTTCAGCAGCAGCGACGTCCCGTCGAGACGTGTCACGGCAATCATTCAGGCCACCCTGCCCGGGCGTCGGACTTCGTCGGCTGCCCGGATGATCGCGGACAGGGGCGCCAGCTCACCAGAGGGCGCCGCGCGCCCGAGCACCTCGCGGAGAAACGCGAGGTCCTCGGCCGTGTCCACCGTCAACCGCACGTCGGGCCGCCGGAGCGGCTCGGGGGCCAGAGGCGCGATCGCTCGGAACCGCTGCGGGTTCCTGTAGAGATAGGGCGTCACGTGTTCCCGGTCGTACGGGTCCCTCGCCTGAACGACCGCCTGGAACAGGGCGGCGGTCCGCACCGCCTCGACGGCCGCCCCGACCGGAAGCCCCTGTTCCACCACGTAGTCCGCCCCCTGCTCCTCGATGGCGGCAATCACCCGCGCGGGCGCACCCAGATCCACGGCCGGGTTGTCCGCCGTCGCCCGGATGAAGTACCGGGCGTCCAGATAATCGGCAACCAGTCCAAAACGCTGAAGCACGTCGTCTTCCGAACCCCGAAACACCCGGATGCCCAGCCGCTTGGCGAGATCCACCAGACAGTCGTCGGCCGGCTGGACGGTGGTCGCCAGGAGGACGGGACCGACCCCGGCGCCGACCAGGCGCGCGAGGCAGTGCTCCACGAGCGGCCGACCAACAATCGGCGCGAGGACCTTGCCAGGGAGGCGTGTCGACCCCATCCTCGCCTGGAGGACGATGGGCACCTCGGGGATGCTCACGCCACGTCTCTCATGGAGCGCGCGCGCGACGTCCGCTCGTTGAGGGCGGTCACGCGCGCCGCGTCCAGGAAGAACGCGGTCTCGTAGGCGGTCATCCAGAGGTTGTCGGTGAAGCCCCCGATGGCGGCAGGCACGCCGCGGCCGAGGGCCAGTTCGACCAGCATCCGCGGGAAATCGGCCCCGGCCGCGATCGTCAACGGAATCCCCCCGGAGAACCGCGGGTTGATCTCGAAGATCACCGGCCGGCCCCCGACCACGCGGCACTGGATGTTGCAGGCCCCCTCGAACTTCAGGACGGCCGCGCACTGGAGCGCCAAGTCGATGAGGGCCTGGTCCCGTACGGTGCGGCCCCGGTCGATGACGCCAGCCCGGATGACCGTCCGCTCGCGCGGGACCGCGGACAGGGGCGCGCCGTCGAAGTCGCAGAACAGGTCGATCGTGTACTCGGGGCCGTCGAGGTACTCCTGAATCACCGGTCCTGACACATAGGTGAGAAAGAAGTCCAGCTGCCGCGCGTCGTCCGCCCGAAACGCCCCCACGCTGCCCCGCCCGAACCGCGGCTTGACGAACACCGGGAAGCGCAGGTCGGCCGGCAGCGTGTCCGGCAGGTAGGACTCCGCCGCCGCGACGCCCCGGTCGAGCAGGTACGCGCAGGTGGCGAACTTGTCGTTGCACAGCGTAGTCACGAACGGATCGGACACGGCCACGCGGACACCCATTTGGGCGAAGCGATCCCGCGCCTCGCTGAAGATGGGCAGCTCATCGTCGATGGTCGGCACCAGCAGGCCGATGCGCTCGGCCTCGCAGATGGCGATCATGTGGTTGACGTACCTCCGGATCGCTCGACAAGGGCACGAGGTGGGCCTTGTCGGCGACGAGCACCGTGGGCGACAGCGGGTTGACGTCGGTGACCTGCACGCTGCCCGCCAGTCGCAGGTCGCGCAACGCCCGCCGGAAGGCCTCGAGCAGCGGCACCCGCCGCGAACCAGCGGTCATCAACACGTTAAGGGACATCAACGAACGTCCTTGCTTCATCATGGGCCTCGATGTCTGATTCGAGGAACGCCGCGCCGCTCGGCAGATCGCGCGTGAGCGTGATGCCGATCAACTCTCGCCACCGCGATGCCGACAGCCCGGCCGCGGGCCGCAGCGCCACCACGGCGTCCGCGCGCACGACCTCCCCCGCGCGCATGGGGCGTCGGGTGTAGAGCGCCCGGCGACTTGCCGTCAGGTTGCCCTGTTCGGCGGCCAGACACTCCTTCCTGCCGTGACCGAGCGCCCGACGCGCGCGCTCGGCCTCAACGACGATCCGGCGCAACTCTGCGGGCGTCGCGGACACTGCCCGGTCCACGCCGGCACTCTCGTCATCCAGCACGAAGTGCCGCTCGTAGAGCGAGGCGCCCAGCGCGACCGCGAGCGGGGCGGCCAAACTCTCGGTCGTGTGATCGGACAACCCGACGGGACGGTCGAAGGCGCGCGAGAGTTCGGCAATGGCTCGCAGGTTCTCGCTCCCCGATGGGACCGGGTAGGCCGACACGCAGTGCAACAGCGCGACGTCCCGCGCCCCGGCGCCGACCGCCCAGTCGACCGCCGCGCAGACCTCGTCGAGGTCACTCATGCCGGTCGACACCACCAGCGGGCGGCCCGTGGCCGCCGCGTGCTCGATGAGCGCCCGGTTGGTGATATCGCCGCTGGCGATCTTGAGGGCGTCGCACCCCACCGCGTCGAGCATGTCCACGGCGTGCTCGCTGAACGGGGTCGACATGAACGCCAACCCGTGGTGGTCTGCCCGCTTCGCGACGGCCCGGTGGGCGCGCTCGTCCAGTTCGAACTGCCTGAAGAAGTCGCGCAGCGACGCGGCGGCCACGTGCGCCGGCGCCGGGCATCCCGGGGTGACCAGGTGGTCGGCTTCGATCGTCTGCAGCTTGACCGCCGACGCGCCGGCATCCGCGGCCGCGTCGACCAGCGCCAAGGCACGCTCGACCGACCCGTTGTGGTTCAACCCGAGCTCCGCGATGACGAACAGGGGTTCGCCGCCGCCGACCCGGCGACCGCCAATTTCAATGTGCATGCACGCACCCTTCCAGTGGGACAAGGGGCACGGCGCGCCGACCCGCGCAGCCGAGCAGGGAGGCGGCGGCCGCGGGGACGTCCCGGATCGACGCCACGACGAGGTCGGCCGCCGTCGCGTCCCTCCCCCGCTGCAGCCGCCCGGTCCGGTCGAGGAGGATCGTCCGGAGCCCAACCCGGCACGCCCCGGCGATGTCCAGCACGGGGTCGTTCCCCACGAACACCGTGGTGGCCGGGTCGGTGCCCAGCCGCGCGAGCACCTCGAGAAACGGCGCCGCGCTGGGTTTGCCGCCGTCGAAGTCGTCCGCGAAGAGCACGACATCCACGAGGGCGTCCACGCCGAGGGCCCGCACCTTGGCCGCCTGCACGTCTCTCAACCCGTTGGTCAGGATGGCCGAGCGCCACGCCGGGCGGAGGGCGCCGAGCACGTCGCGCGTCGCCTGCGGGAGCCGCAGGCGCGGCGCGTGCCGCCGGTAGGCATCCACCCACGTGGGGATGCAGCACGGAGGCAGCCCGTACCGCGTGCAGAACTGCTGGAACGCCTGGGCCCGATGGCCGCGCCGCAGCGCCCGGGCGAGCGTCGCAAACCCCTGGCGGCGCCGCACGCCGAACTGCTGCTCCACCAACGCCGCAACCGCACCGTAGCCGCCGAGGGCGAACCGGCGTTCGCGATAGAGGGTGTCGTCGAGATCGAAGACGATCGCGCGACAGCTCATCGCGCTGCCCTCCGACCCGCGTCGAGGTCGAACCGGCTCAAGATGGCCAGGGCGACGCGCGTGGCGCCCTGACCGTCCACCTGGGCGCGCGCGGCGCGCGTCAAGCGTTGCCGAGCGACGCGGTCCTCGAGCAGCCGGACGACCCGGCGTCCCACGCCGTGCGCCGCCTCATCCCGACGCCCCGGCCGGACCAGTCCGCCGTCGACCGCCGCGCCGCACGCGGCGAACCGGGCCACCGCGGGGCGCTGCGACGGGACGACGGCCACGGCAATAGCGGGCACACCGAGGGCGCACGCCTCATAGAGCGTCACGCCCGCAGCGACAACGGCCACGTCCGCGCCGGCCAGAGCTTCACCGAGGCGCGAGGCGGGCACCACGCGCACGCGGTTCGGCTCCCGGCGCGCGGCAGGAGGAATGAACCCTCCCGCCACCAGCACCTCGGCCTGGCCATGAAGCCGGGCCACACTCCGGGCGATCCGGAGGGCGACCACGCGGCGGGCGCCGCCGCCGAGCACGACGGCGACGCGCGGCCGATCCGGATTTCGGCGCGGCACGCTCGTGTGCGCCACGCGTGGATTCAGGATGGCGAACGCGGGCCCGAGCAGGGCCGGCACACCCGCCCACGCGGTGGTCGCACCGATGCTCGCGTCGACGATCAGGTCGGCGTCGCCGACACCCAGCCCCAGGTCGTGGATGCCGACGATGGGAATCCCGAGCGCGCGCGCCCGCCGTCGCCAGGCGGCGGTGGCCGAGGCGACGCGGTCGTCCACGACGAGCAGCGCCGGACGCTCGGCGGCGAGTACCGCGGCGGCGCTGGCACCATTGACCACACGCGCCCCGAGGCGGCGGGCGGTGCGGCGGGCGAGTCCCCCGCCGCGCACCGACACAACGGGCGGAACGCCAAGCGCCTCGGCCAGCGAGCAGGCCCTGACGAGGTGGCCGAATCCGGTCCGGGGACCGGCAGCCACTCGGAACAGGACGGGCGCGCGACGCGAGGACGATAGCGTGGGCCTCATGAGTTCTGTCAGGAAAGCGACGCCTGGAGACTCTCGATCACGTGGTCGATGTCCGCATCGCTGAGGGCCGGCGAGAACGGCAGCGACAGCGTGCGGTCGGACACGAACTCGGCATTCGGAAACATGCCCCGCGACACGCGGAGGCGGTCCGCGTAGTACGGGAACAGGTGCAGCGCCGTGAAGTGGACGCTGGTTCCGACCCCCCGCTCCAGGAGCGCCGTTCGCAGGCTGTCGCGCGTGTGTCCGGCGGTTCTCGGGTCGACGAGGATCGTGTAGAGGTGACGCGCGTGCACCGTCCCGGCAGCCGGTTCGAGCGGGCAGGTGACCGGCAGGTCCTTGAGGGCCCCGTCGTACCGCCGCCAGATCACCTCGCGTCGGGCCTGCAGCTCAGGGAGCCGCCGCAGCTGCTGCAGCCCCAGCGCGGCCTGCAGGTCGGTCATGTTGCACTTGTAGCCGGCCATCACCACGTCGTAGAGGCGGCCGCCCGTCGGGGAGTAGCGGGACCAGGCGTCTGCGCTCATGCCCTGCAGGCAGGCGATGCGCAACCAGTCGGCGTGCTCGCGGGACGGCGTGGTGATCATCCCGCCCTCCCCGGTCGTCAGGTTCTTGGTCGCGTAGAAGCTGAAGCACGTGAACGGACTGATCGCGCCGATTCGCCGGGATCCGACGGCGCCGTCCACGCAGTGGGCGGCGTCCTCGACAACCACCAGGTCGTGGCGTCGGGCCAGCGCGCGCAGCGCCCGGAGGTCGACGGGCCGGCCGCCAAAATGCACCGGGACCAGGGCGCGCGTGCGCGGCGTGATCGCCGACGACACGGCCGCCGGATCGATGTTCATCGTCGCGCGGTCGATGTCCGCGAAGACCGGCGTGGCGCCGGCGTGCAGGATCGCGTTCACCGTCGCGCAGAACGTCAGGGGCGTGGTGATCACCTCGTCGCCAGGACCGATCCCGGCGGCCAGCAGCGAGAGGTGCAGCGCGGAGGTGCAGGCGTTGACGGCCACCGCGTGCCGGGCACCGACGAAGGCGGCGAACGCCGCTTCGAATTCCTTGACCCGCGGCCCGCACGACAGCCAGCCCGAGCGGAGCGACTCGACGACGGCGGCAATCTCCGCATCGCCGATCGACGGCCGGCAGAACTCGACGAACGGATGCGTGACTACGCTGGCTCGTACCGCCATGATCGCGCTCCGGTGGGCAGCGCAAACCGCAGCAGCCGCCCGTGTTCGTGGTCGATGGCAATGCCGTGACCACCGATGACGACGAGACCGCCGAGCCGCCCGAGCGGCTCGCCGGTCGCCGAGGCGAGGCAGCCCATCCAGACGCCCCCCGGCGTGAACGCATGAACGCACCCGAAGTAGTCGGCGACGAGCACCAGTCGGTGTGTCAGTGCGACGGCGACCGGTGCGGCCAGGTCAGGGTGCTGGAGCTCTGCCAGCGGTTGTCCCGTCGCCCGGGACAGCCGGCGCACGCCGTGACGGTGCCACTCCCCTACCCAGAGGCTACGGGCGTCTACGGCCAGCGAGGTCGGCGCCGACAACTGCGCGTAGTCGCCGCGCACGTTGCCCTCCAGGTCGTACTCCCGGACGCGGTCGTTGTCCCGGTCCGCGACCAGCAGGCGTCGGGCCGTGGTCGCCAGGCCGAGCGGGGTCCGGAGGCCGTCGGCCCCCGTGCCGCGCCGCCCCCACCGTCGGACGATCTTCCCGTCCTCGCTCACCTGCAGCAGGCAGTCATGGGCCACGTCGCTGATGAACCATCCGCGAGCGGGCGCCGGCGCCAAACCGCGCGGCTCCGTCCCCGCCGGCAGGCCAAAGCGTCCTAGAGGGAGGCCCCGCGCGTTGAACAGCCACAGTGCCGGTTCGGTGGCCGCCACGACGGCGAGTCGGCCGTGCCCGACGGCCGGGCCCTGCAGATCGCCCTCACCGGGTGGCACCGTCCATGCGACCTCCGCCTGGACGGGGCGGCGGCCCAGAGCGCGTTCGAGTCGAAGGCGCAGCGACGCCAGGTGGGCGATGGGCGCGTGCGCCGTCTTGCCGGGCAGCCGATGCGCCGGCGCTCGCCACGTCCACGGCTGGCCGGCGCGCGGCGGTTCGCCCGCACGCTCGGCGTCGAGTTGGCGGAGGACGACCTGCCGTGCGCGTCGCTGCCGCTCGAGCGCGACGGTGCGGTGCAGGCTGGTCAACAGGCGATCGGTGTGGTGGCGGCGGCGGCCTGCCCATCGCGCCGCCGCCTTCTCGGCCTCCGCGACGCGTTCGAACAGCTGGTGCTCGACGGCCTGGGGCGACAGGCCCTCGGGCCACGGGGTGGACCAAGTCCGAGCGGCATCGGCCAGACGGCCTTCGGCCAGTTGCGCCCTGCCCAGCGAGGTGTCGATGACGGCGACGATGTCGGGTGCCAGGAGTCCCGCGCGCGAGGGTGCGCGCGCAAACTGCTCACGTGCCGCGGCCAGCTCGAGAGTGGACGAGGAGCGGCGCCAGGTCTCGAAGTCCGGCAAGAGGGCCGACGCGAGGTCCACCTGCGCCATGCGACCGTCAGCAGACACGACGTCGAGCCAGGGCGCCTCCCACCTGAGACGCACGGGAAACCACAGCGCCGGTCCAGCACCGAGTCGGAACGAGGGCCACCCTGTCTCGCGGGCCGTTGCCCCGGGGAAGGAGGAGACGCTCCGTGACCGGCCGCCGATCGTGCCCACGTAGGCTCCATCGAGCTCGAACACCTGGACGCGGTTGTTCCACCGGTCGGCGACGGCCAGCCAGACATTGTCCGTGTCGCCGTCGAGCTCCTCGCCCGGGAACGCGGGGCGCACGAGGGCGATATCCGAGGGCACGTCGAACTGCCCGTCCCGGGTGCCGGCCCCGCCGAACGCGGTGACGAATCTCCCGCACAGGTCGAACACCTGCACCCGGTGGTTCCAGGCGTCACACACGAAGAGCCGCGAGCTCTCCGGCGTTGCGCCCTGCAGCAGGGCCACGCCGCGGGGATGCCGGAATTCGCCGGGGCCGCTTCCCAGCCCGCCGAAGCTCCAACGGTAGCCGTTGCGCTCCTCGATGACGACCCGATGGTGGAACTCGTCAGCCAGGTAGCGGTGGCCGTCCCGGTCGGTGGCGGCCGCATAGATCGGACCCGCGCCGCGCACGTCGTGAATGACCGGTTCCGGCGCGCGGCACGGCGTGCCGGAGCCGGTCGCGTCATACGCGAGCTGGGCAGTGGATCCCACGCATTCCTCCATGAGCGGGACGACGTCCCGACGACACGCCGGTCGCCGGACCGACGCCCGGCACACCGGGCGACTTGACGGTTTCGCGCCTGTTCTGGCGGTCCGAGGAAGGCGCACGCACCTACGCGGGGCGAGGATGCAAGGCGAATACCACGGCTGGGTTACGCCGCGGATGGCGAGGACATGCCCGCCTGGAGCGCATCGAAGAGGGGGGGCCACTCGCGCAGGGCGGGCGCGAGGTCGTACTCGATGACATCGGCAACTGTGACCCAGTCGTCGCGCTGCTGTGCGCCGATGAGCGTGTCGGCGCAGGCCGTGAGCTGATCGATCATGGCGAGACCCGACGCCCCGGAGCATTCGACCGCTTCGAGACTCACGCGTGTGGCCTGGCTGAGCGTCTGGGCAATCGCCACCAGGGTGGCGAGGCCCTGTGCCAGCTCCCCGAGCTCCCGGCGGGCATCGCCGATGTCGACGCCCCTGAACGCGGCCGCGATGTGGCCCGCGGCAGCGGCCAGCGTCGCCGCCGCCGTCCTGGCCTCGCTGAACGTCGCGGCCAGCAAGTCGTCCGGCGACGCGGCGTCGATGTCGATGGCCCGGATGCCGTCCAGCGTGTCGAAGGCCCTCCCCTGGTCGCGAAACGACGGCTGGTCCACACCGTCGAACCGCACCGCTGTCAGCACCTGACCGAGTCCGGCGAACCGTTGGTCGAGCCGCTCGAGCGTGTCACCCCAATGGTGCTGGACGAGATCGGACGGCTGTTCCCGGTGGTTGACGAGAATACGAGGCATCGAGGGTCCTCCAGCCACGAGGCCTTGCGAGATGCTTGCCAGGTCGCCCACACGTCCGACTCACGCTCGCGGGAGAGTTTCCGATTAGGAGAGTGACCGGTCTCGCAAAGAGGCGGGACCGCGAACTCGTGGGCGGGGACGCGCCGAGTCCGTTCGAACCGGCACGTGCGCCGCCCGAGGGCAACGCTCGCGCGGACGCAATCCGCGCGGCGCACCCCCGGGCTGCCGCGCGCGGGATTTGGGCGGCCTGGGTGGCTCCTGGCGACGACGCGACCGCTCGCAACCGGTCCGTCGTCCCGGCCGCACACCCTCAAGGCGCAGGCGCCGACCTGCCACGGGCGGAAGCCTGCCGGCGCGGGCGATCGGCTGTCGCCGGCCGGCTCATGTCGCCTGCCGTCCGGGTCCGAGAAGGCCTGGCCGTGCCAGGCGTCCGGTGTCCGTCCGCTCGCGGACGCGTCCGCACCGCTCGGTGCGCCGACACCATCGTCGGCCTACCGGCCGGGGCCAGGCCCCGCCGTACGGCCTTTTCCCGCCGAAAACCCTCGATCCCGTCTGATTGCCTCTGGGGGGAAAAGTTATAAAGCGCGAAGGTCGTGCCAAGCTCCTCAAGAAATCAGGCAGCCATCCGATTACTGAGCTGACATGACGTACCGCGGCGCACGCCGCGGCTCGGTGGCAGGGACGCCACCTGAGGAGACTCAAGGAGGACCTGGTCATGGCATCGTTCTCTGTCGTCAATAACATTGCGTCCGCGAATGCGCAGGCGAACCTGTCACTGAACCAGGTGGGCCTGAGCCGGACCCTCAACCGGTTGTCGAGTGGTCTGCGCATCAACTACTCGGGAGATGATGCGGCCGGCCTGGCGGTGGCCAACGGCTACCGCACCGACCAGGCGGTGCTCAATCAGGGCATCCGCAACGCGAACGACGGGCTGTCCACCCTCCAGATCAAGGACGGCGCGCTCAACAACATCTCCACGCTGCTCGACCGGCTCTCCACGCTGGCGACGCAGGCAGCCTCGGCCGGGTTCACCGGGTCGAGGACGACCATCAACTCGGAGGCGCAGTCGGTCGTCCAGGAAATCGACCGGGAGGCGGGCGTCGCCGGTCTGACCTTCGGTGGCTCGTTCTCGGTGTTTGTCAGCACGGGCACGACGAACAACACCGTCGGGGGGGTCATCGGAGCGGCCAACTCGGCGACGCTCGGGATCAACGCTCTCGACCTCACCACGGCCGCCGGCGCCGCAAACGCGGTCACCACGATCGCGACGGCCGTCACCAGCCTCGGCACCGTCCAGGGCAGCGTGGGCGCGCTCGAGAACCGGCTCCAGTACGCCGTGGCGCTGGGCCAGTCGCAGGCGGTCAACACCCAGGCGGCCGAGAGCCGCATCCGGGACGCCGACATCGCGCAGGAGTCGGCCAACATGACCCGCTACAGCATCCTGAACCAGAGCGGCATCGCGGCGTTGGCCCAGGCCAATTCCCAGGCCTCTTCGGTCCTCGCGCTGTTGCGGTAGGCGTAGGCGGTTCGCCGCGACGCCGGCCCGCCGGGTCGCGCGCGGCGAGGCAATCGCGTGCACTGGGGCGGCGGCCAGATGACCGACCCGCCTCCCCTTCGTCAACCGTCGGGCGGCAGCCGGGGGCTGTCGCGAGCCGGCAAGGACGTCGGCTCACGTTCCTCAAGGAGGACTCGCTATGGCATCGTTCTCTGTCGTCAACAACATCGCGTCCGCAAACGCGCAGGCGAACCTGTCACTGAACCAGGTGAGCCTGAACCGGACCCTCAACCGGTTGTCGAGTGGCTTGCGCATCAACTACTCGGGAGATGATGCGGCCGGCCTGGCGGTGGCCAACGGCTACCGCACCGACCAGGCGGTGCTCAATCAGGGCATCCGCAACGCGAACGACGGGCTGTCCACCCTCCAGATCAAGGACGGCGCGCTCAACAACATCTCCACGCTGCTCGACCGGCTCTCCACGCTGGCGACGCAGGCGGCCTCGGCCGGGTTCACCGGGTCGAGGACGACCATCAACTCGGAGGCGACCTCGGTCATTCAGGAAATCGACCGTGAGGCGGGTGTCGCCGGCCTGACCAGCAGCTCCTCGTTCTCGGTCTTCGTCAGCACGGGCACGACGAACAACACCGTCGGCGGGACGGTCGGGGCGGCCAACTCCTCGGCCCTCGGCGTCAGCGGGATCGACCTGTCCACGGCCGGGGGCGCCGCAAGCGCGGTCAACACGATCGCGACGGCGGTCGGCACCCTGGGCACGGTGCAGGGCGCGGTGGGCGCGCTCGAGAACCGGCTCCAGTACGCCGTGGCGCTGGGCCAGTCGCAGGTGGTCAACACCCAGGCGGCCGAGAGCCGCATCCGGGACGCCGACATCGCGCAGGAGTCGGCCAACATGACCCGCTACAGCATCCTGAACCAGAGCGGCATCGCGGCGTTGGCCCAGGCCAATTCCCAGGCCTCTTCGGTCCTCGCGCTGTTGCGGTAGGCGTAGGCAGTTCGCCGCGACGGGCCCCGGGGGCGGCCCGTCCGGCCTCGTTCGTCGGCGTGTCGTCCGTCGGGGAAGCCGCCGTGGCGGCTTCCCCACCTCCACCCGAGCGCTGGGCCGCGACCGTCGGCGCGTTCGGGGGGGTGTGCGTACGCGCTCAAGGAATGCGCGCGGTGTCCGATTACCTCCTTGGAACGGGGTAGCGCAGCTGCCCACGGCAGGCAGGGACGCCTGCTGACACTTTCAAGGAGGAACGGTCATGGCGTCGTTTTCCGTCGTCACCAACATCGCCTCGGCAGAAGCCCAGGTCAACCTGACGACCAACAACGTCGGGTTGCAGCGCACGTTGAACCGTTTGTCGAGCGGCCTGCGCATCAACTACTCGGGCGACGATGCGGCAGGGCTCGCGGTGGCCAATGGCTACCGGTCCGACCAGGCTGTCATCAACCAGGGGATTCAGAACGCGAACGACGGGCTGTCCACGCTCCAGATCAAGGATGGCGCGCTCAACAACATCTCGACCTTGCTCGACCGCCTGGCGACGCTCGCGTCCCAGTCCGCGTCGGCAGGGTTCCAGGGCGACCGCACGACGCTCGACGACGAGTTCCAGTCGGTCGTCCAGGAAATCGACCGGGAGTCGGGCGTGGCGGGGCTCAGCACGGTGCAGAACTTCTCGGTCTTCGTGGGCACCGGCAGCACGGTCGGCGGGACGATCGGCGCCGTGACCTCGACGGCCCTGGGCCTGAACGGCCTCAGCATCACGACGTCGACGGCCGCCGAGAACGCGGTGTCCCTCCTCTCCACGGCAGTGACGACCCTCGGCAGCGTCCAGGGCAACATCGGCACGCTGGAGAATCGGTTGCAGTACGCGATCGCCCTCGACCAGTCGCAGGCCGTCAACCTGCAGGCCGCCGAGAGCCGGATCCGGGATGCGAACATCGCGCAGGAGTCGGCCAACATGACTCGCTACAACATCCTGAACCAGAGCGGCATCGCGGTGTTGGCCCAGGCCAACCAGTCCTCGTCGGCGGTTCTGGCTCTGCTCCGGTAAGGCCCCGGGCGGGCCGGCACGGGCGCCGCCGGACGGGCGGCCGACCCTGTCGGCACGGCGACACTTGCCGCGGCCAGACGCGCCCCCGAGGCGTCTGCCGCGGACGGAACGGGCTGGCGCGGATTTCGCACATCCCGGGTGGGGCGTTCCGCCCCACGCGGCACGGCCCGGGTGGATTTGCCCCCGGCAGCGGTCAGGGCGCCGCCGGGTGAGTCCGTCGGCGGGCCAGAAGCCCGCGTACCGGCGCCCGGTGGGAGTGAGGATCTATGGGCACGATCACGATGACCGGGTACAACAACATCGACTGGACGTCGATCCTCAACGCCGTCATGCAGCAGGACTCCCAGCCGCTGACGACGATGCAGTCGAACTACACGAACCTGCAGTCCAAGTCGACCAACTACACCACCCTGACGACCAAGGTGACCGCCCTCGAGGCGGCTGCCGCCAACCTGGCGACACCCGGCGCGGCGGCAGGGCGCACCGGAAGCAGCACCGACACCAGCACGGTCTCGGTCTCGGCCTCGACCGATGCGATGATCGGCACCTACGACATCGTCGTGAAGAACCTCGCGCGCGCCCAGGTCAGCGCCACGACCGTCGACAGTGCGGTGGCCAGCAAGGACACCGTCGTCGCCACGGGCGGCTCGCTCGTGATCGGCGGCACGACGGTGCAGCTGTCGGGCAGCACGACGCTCGACCAGCTCGCCACGGCGATCAACGATACGTCCGGGGTCCCGGCCGTGGCCACGGTCGTCGAGACCAACGGAGAGTACCGCCTGGTCCTCACGGGCACGTCGACCGGGCAGGCCGGCGCTTTCACCATCAGCAACCAGCTCACGGGCAGCACGCTGCAGTTCGCGAGCACGAACGCCGTCGATGCCACCGACGCCGACATCACGGTCAACAACGTTGAGGTCACCAGTTCGTCGAACACCCTCACCAACGTCGTCCCCAACGCGACGCTGACGCTCCTGAAGCCGAACCAGAGCGACACGGTCGTCTCCATCGCAGAGGATTCCTCGAGCGCCCAGACGAACCTCCAGAGTTTCGTCTCCGCGTACAACGACCTCATGACCTTCGTCAACAGCCAGGTCACGGCGTCGATGAACGGCGACCAGGGGTCGCTCGGGGACGACTCTCTGCTTCGGTCGCTGCGAGGCCAGATCAGCTCCTCGGTCCTCGGCTCGGTCAACGTGGGCGGCGCCTTCACGAACCTGGCGGAGATTGGACTCGAATTCCAGGAGGACGGCACACTCTCGCTCAACAGCACCACGTTCAGCGACCAGTCCGACACCAACGAGGCCGACATCGAGAAACTGCTGGGCGGCACGGACTCCACCCCTGGGACGTTTGCGGCCATCAAGGCGGCGATCGATCAGTACACCGACGCGGGTGGCCTCCTCAGCAGCGCCACGCAGCGGCTGACGACACAGATGACGCAGCTCTCAAGCCAGATCTCCGACGAGCAGACGCGGCTGGCCACCGAAAAGGCCTCGCTCCAGCAGGAGTATGCGGCCACGGACCAGGCCATTGCGACGATGAACAACTCCGCGAGTTCACTGTCGAGCATCAACAGCGGGTACCAGTTGTTCTAGGGCGCGGAGAACGGTTCGGAGGCACGATCGCATGCAGACGACCATGGCACGCGCGGCGCAGGCCTACCATCAGACTCATGTGCAGTCCCAGTCGCCGCTGGAACTCGTCGTCCTGTTGTACGACGGCGCCCTCCGGTACATGCAGATGGCCTCCGACGCCATTCGACGCGACGACCTGGTCGCCAAACGCGAGGGCATGTCCCGCAGCGTCGCGTTCATCTCCGAACTGCAGAACACGCTCAACCTCGACGAGGGCGGTCAAATCGCCCAGTCCCTCGATGCCCTCTACGCGTACATCGCCGGCCGCCTCATCGACGCCAACGTCCGACGGGACCCGGCGCCGGTCGATGAAGCCATTCGCCTCTTGAAGCCGCTGCGCGACGCGTGGGCCCAGCTGGCAACCTCCTCGACGGTCGCGCAGTCTGGGACGGCGTGGTGACCACCGACGACCTCAACGCAGCCCTCGGAGCCTACGGGGCCGGCCTGGAAGCCGAGCTCTCGCTGCTCCGGCAGCTTCACCGCCTCGCCCTCCAGGAACAACAGGACGGACCGTTCGACTACGACCTGCTGTCACGCATCTCCGACGAGCGCCGGCGGTTGATGACCGGACTGTTGACCCTCGAGGACCAGATCCGACCGCTTCGCGAGATCCTGGCTGCCAACCGTGAGGAGGCAGCCCGCCTGTCGGGTTTTGCCGAGGTGTCCGCCCTCCACAAGGTCGCCAGTCACCTCGTCACGATGATCCTCGGCGCCGACGAGCAGACCGTCCGCGCCCTGCGCGACGCCAATCTCGCCCGCCGCGCGGCCGCGCAGGTCCTTGAACAAGGTGAAGCCACGCTCGCCGCGTATCGACGCGTGGTGACCCCGTCGTCCAGCCCGACGCTGGTCAGCTTCCGCGGCTAGCGCCGGGGCACCGGGCGCCCGCCGCGTCCCTGACGGACATCCGTTCACCAATCCGGGGGGCAGTCGGGCCGCCGAAGCGTAGCCCTCGAAGCGCGCCAGCGCCCTCGACTGCGCCGTCGCCGACCTCTTCCTGTCAACCGGACCTCCGAAGTCGGCATCAGTCTACGGGGGCTCCGGCTGGCCGCCCGGATGAGGAGGCCGTGGCAGCGCCGTGCACACGGTCCTCGAGGGCGGGAGAATCCAGGGGTTCACAGACACGGCCACCCCTTCGCTGGGCGCACGTTCCGGCCACGGCGGCGGCCGTACACCTGGCTCGGAATCGATCGGGCCGACGAGGGCGGCCACGCCGTCTTGCCCGTCTCCCCCGAACCGAGGACTTGCCCGGAGTTCCCGGCCGGCGGTATATAGGGCACACTGGATCGAGGCAGCCGGAGCGGAACACCAGCGCTCTCTCCGGCCACCGCCGTCGGGGGATAGCCTGGGAGGAGCGGGACATGACTCGGCCTCCGTTGAAGGTGGACGCGCAGCTCGAGGCGAGCCTCAGGCGCATGACCGACGCGCTCGATCACCATCGCAGCCAGCACGCCGCGATGGTCGGAGAGATCCTGGCGGCCACCAGCGCCGAGGTCGCCGAGCGCATGTCGGCGAAAACCGCGCGGATCACCGCTCGTCTCGCCGAGCGGCACCAACGCCGGCTCGACCGGTGGCGACGTCACGAAGAGCGGCGCGCCCCGCGACTGGCGCAGATGGAGCGCCACGCCGGGGCGGACGTGCCGAGAGGCATCGTGTTCGCCATCGCCGCGGCAATCTGCGTCGGATTCGCCCTGAGAGAGCCTGGGCTGTTCTGGATGGTGTTTGTCGCCCTCGGGTTCGGGTTGTCTGCGGCCTCCGCCTTCAGTCGGGCCGCCCGACGCGCGCGACAGACCGAAGGCCTCCCCTCGACGGCCGCGGACCAGGTCAAGCGCGAGGTGGCGGACCAGACCGCCGGGACGACGACCGCGACCGGTGCACCGGAGCCGGCTGCCCCGCGGCCGCGCGCCGAAGCGGCCGATCCCAGGGTCGAGCGGATCCAAAGCCTGTGTGACAAGCTGCTCGCGGAGCTCGAATCCGGTCCCCCGATCGTCCGCGAGGTGGTGACCGAGCCCCACGCGACCATCGGCGGGCTGCGTCAGGCGTGCCTCGAGACCGCCCGGCGCGAGCGCGAGTTGCGGAGCGTGCTGGCGTCACAGGACGAGGCACGGCTCGTCGCCGAGCGGGACGCGCTGGCCGCGCGGCTCGCAGCCGAGCACGACGCCATTGTCCACGACCGGCTGGGCCAGGCGCTCGGCGCGCTCGAACAGCAACTCGCGCACCGCGCCGAACTCACCACGGCCGCCGCACGCCTGGAAGCCGAGAACACGCGCATCCTCTACACGCTCGAAAACCTGCACATGCAGCTCCTGCGCGCGCGCAGCACCGACATCGGCGCTCCAGAACTCGGCGGAAAGCTGCGCGACGGGCTGCGCGCGCTCGGCTCCCAGATCGACGCCGTCGCCGAAGCGCTGGAGTGGGCCAGCACGCCGCCGCCGCCCGCCCTCGCGCCACCGGCCGCCCCGACGTCGCCGACCGCGTCGGCCGAGTCGGCACAAACGGAACGAGCGGCGGCCGCGCAACGCGCCGCCCAGGCACGGAACGCCCAGCGCCGCTGAACGCGTGAATCGCCAGGGCGCCTCTTTGCGACAGCGACCACCGGCGTGCGGCGGCCCCCGTTGGGGGGCACACTGGCGCCGTTTCTCCGGCTGGGACCCTTCCCGTTCCCGCCACGTGCGCAGCGAAGGGGGCGACGCAGAGCCCCTTGCTCACCCGACGGCTGAGTCTCGGCCGCAGCGCGCCGCGGCCAGAAACGGCGGCCAGTCTACACGAGTGCGGGCAGCAGGATCTCGAGGCTTAGCGTCAGCGGGCGGGACGCGGACCGATCTCGGCCCAGCCCCTCGGGGGGGGCGCCGTGACTTCGAAGGAGCGACGCATCAAGGCCGGGCGGCTCGCGTAGATGAACGACGTGGTCTCGGCAAATCCCAGGCGGTCGTAGAGGCGGCGCGCCGGGAGGTTCTGCTCGGCCACGATCAGCGTGAGCGTGCCGAAACCCTGGGTGGCGGCGGCCTGCGCGGCGGTCTCGACCAGGTGGCGCGCGAGCCCGAGCCGCCGGCACGCTGGATCGACGACGATCTGGGCGACGTGGGCGGTTGCCGGTGACACGGAAGTAGTGATGATGGCACCTTGGACC
This sequence comes from uncultured Acidobacteriota bacterium, assembly GCA_963701315.1. Lineage (GTDB taxonomy): Bacteria > Acidobacteriota > Vicinamibacteria > Vicinamibacterales > Fen-181 > FEN-299. Next base: position 1,934,273 of record OY969603.1, read on the forward strand.
TGGCCGGTGTCCCGCCGCTCGATCGCGAAGCTGGCGTTCCTCAGGTAGGTGCCGCACGCGGGCGTCGCCAGCAGCTGGCCCAGATAGTGCGCCCACTGCTCCAGCCGGTTGTCCGGGGCGAAACACCGGGCCTCGGCCTGGCCGGCATAGGCCTTGGCCGCCAGACGTACCACGTCGGCCGGGTCGATTTCCATCAGGAGGCGCACGCGGAACGGACTTGGGATTCCCTCCAAGGGACTCGCGCCGCGCGTGAGCGGACGCGACAGGTACGGGTGACGTTCGACCAGGAACCGCTGCCGGACGAACGCCGAGACCAGCGAGGGCGACACCGGGAAGAGGAACCCGGTGAGGGCGCGGGCCAACTGGGCCTCGGGCGCCTGGACAACGCGGTCGAGCAGGCGGCGCAGCCGCGCCGCCGTGTCGGCAACCAAGCCCCCGATCTGCAGCACGCCCTCGTGGACGAGGAAGTACGCCCACCCCACGGGTGTGCCATCCGGTCTCCGCGCGATCAGCCCGGGCAGCCGTCCCGAGTGCCGGGCCTCCTCGATGATCGCGCACGAGGGCCCCAGCTCCCACCCGAGCTGGGACCGGTAGCGGTCGCATTCGGCCTCGTAGAGGGCCGCCAGGTCCGCGGCGGGTGCATCCCGCCAGTCCTCGAGGATCATGGCGTGTCCCGGTGCGCCGACGGCGCGGGTCCGGCCGAGGCGGTCTGCGCCTGGTCGGACGCGGGCGGACGGGCCTGGCCGGTCACCTTGCGGAGCCGTTCGACCAGGGACAGGGGCGGTGCCGGAATGCCGGCGGCCGTCCGGTTCTCCTGACAGATCTGATCGTAGATCTCTCGCCGGTGCACGGCCACGGTGGGCGGCGCGGCGACGCCGAGGCGGACGCCGTCGCGACCGATCCTCAGGACGCGAATCTCGACGCCATCGCCGATCATGATCGCTTCGTTCCGCTTGCGTGTGAATACGAGCACGTGGCCCCCCGCGTTAGCCGACCGTCAACGGATAGCGCAACGGATAGAGGCTGTTGGAGGGCACCACCTGGTAGCCGACCATGCGCGAGGGGTTGATGACCACGGGCGCGCGCAGGTTGACGGTCGCCTCCCCGGCCACGTCGACGGCGACGAGCGCGAGCCACAGCAGGACGGTCTTCCCGTCAGCGCCGAGTCGGGCGAGATCCCCGGGGGTGAGCACGCACCGGTACTTCGCCAGTACCAGTCGCGGATCCACCGCGAGGAACGTGGCCGCTGGTCCGTCCACCGCGTGGAGGCACTCGAGCGGCGCCATGGCCGGCGACGAGAGCACCACGAACCGGTGGCACTGTTCGAAGCCCGGCAGGCCGTCGGGAAAGGAAAGAACATCGCGCGGGTCGGCGTCGAATTCACCGAACCGCGTGTGCACCCGGATCCGGGTGTCATTCGCCTGTTCGAGACGTTCTGCGTGGTTCATCTCAGGTAGTCCAGCAACGAGAGCTTCGAGCTTGAGGCGACCGCGCTGAGCGCGGCCTGGTAGGCCGTGTTGGCCTGCTGCATGTTCGAGATCGATTCCGCCATGTTCGCGTCAACGTCGGTCGAGAGCTGCGACTGGTCGGCCAGTTTCATCGACGAGAGCCGCGCCTTCTGGTTGCTGATGGCGTTGAGGTTGGCGCCGACAGCACTCTGGGTGGCGGTGACGCGGTCGAACGCGTTGGTGAGGGCCGTCTGGCCCGCGGTCATGCCGGCCTGGTCACCCGTCTGGACCGCCGTGATCAGGGACTGGAAGGCGGTGAACAGGTCCTCTGTGTCGCTGCCCTGCATCATCGCGCCGCCGTCGAAGCTGATCGGGACGGACTGGTTCTGGGCGACGTCGACCGACATGGGATTGCTGTCCCCGTGGTAGGCGGAGATCGACCCGTCGGCGTTCTTGGCGTACGGCGCCGTCTCCCCGAGCCCGCCCGAGAACAGGTACGACCCGCTGTACTTCGTGTCCATGTCGGAGAAGATGGCGTCCCGCAGGCCGGCCAGCTCTTGCGCGAGCGCGTCCCGTTGCGAGGCCGTCTGCGTGCTCCCCAACGAGGCCGCCACGGTGGACTGTGCCGTCGTCAACTGGTTGACCAGGTCGGTCAGCACCGAGTCGGCGACGGTGAGGCGCGAGTTCGCCGAGTCCGCCGTCAGCGTCAGCTGGTCGACCGAGGCGATGTCGGCGTTCTGGCGGACCGAGTCGGCCATCGCCCCCGGGTCGTCGCTGGGCACCGAGACCCGCTTGCCCGACGACACCTGCTGCTGGTACTTCGCCAGATCGCTGGCCACGCGCTCGAGGTCGGCCAACGAGATGGCCGTGGTCGAACCAAAGGTCACGCGCATGTCATGCTCCCGTCGTCGTGCCCAGCATGGTGATCAGGGTGCTGATTGTCGTGTTGACGGCCGTGAAGTACTCCGCGCTGGCCTCGTAGGCCCGCTGGAACTTGGTCAGCATCGTCGCCTCCTCGTCCAGCGAGACGCCGGACACCGAGCTCTGGAGCGCGTTGATCTGGGTCACGATCTCGCCGCGGCTCGTCTGTTCCGCCTGGGCATTGGCCGAATCCTGGCCCACCTGGTAGACCAGCCCCGCCCAGGCGTCGGTGAACGACGTGGTGTTGCCGTCGAGCACCTTCGCGGTCCCCAGCGCGGCAATCGTGTTCGCGTTGCCGTTGTCGCTGCCCGCCGTCCCGCTCGCCGCGGCGACCAGGTCGGTATTTGCCGCCACGGTCGGGTTGACGGCGAGCGCCGCGGCGGCGCCGGTCTGGGTCGTCAGCGGCGTGAAGAACGCGCTGCCGTGCGTCCCGTTGCCGTTGAGCGTGTAGCCGGCCTCGTGGGCCGCATTCACCTGCTGCGCGACGCCGTAGGCAATCGCGTCGAGTTGCGACTGGTAGCCGGGGATGAGCACGTCCCGGGCCTGCAACAGGCCGCCGATCTGCCCGCCGGTGATCTCGTTGGTCACCGACACGCCGCCGGCCTGGAGGTCGGCATACCCCTGCGCGTCGGTCGTCACGCCGATGGCGTACGTGTTGGTGCCAATCACCAGCGCGCGCCCGTTGGCGATGGAGACGTCCTCGCCGCCCGACGCATTCTTGATGACGTCGACGTCAATCAGCTTCGAGAGGCTCTCGACGGCCGTCGTCTCCTGATCCTGCAGGTCGAGCGTGGAGGCTCCGCCAGACTGGCCGATCTGCTGGTTCAGCGAGGCGATCTGTTGCGCGAGCGCGTTGACCTGATCCACCGCGTTGCGGATTCCCGTGTCGGCGTCGGTCCGCTCGCTCTGGAAGCTGGCCGCCATGTTGTTGAACGCGGTCGCCAGCGACTGGCCTTGGACGAGCACGCCCTGCCGCGCGGTGGAGGACGTGGGATCCTGCGAGAGGGTCGACCACGCGTTGAAGAACGCGCTCAGCTGGCTGTCGACCGACTGCCCGGAGGTCCCGAGCGAGGTCTCGACCACGCCGAGGCTACTGGCCAGCGCCGATTCCCGTTCCTCGGCCGGCTGCTCGAGCAACAGCTGCCGTTCGATCATCTGGTCCCGCGTCGACGTCACGCCCTGCACATCCACGCCGTCACCGGCGCTGGTCGCGCCGTACGGCGGCACGGAGACGAGCGTTACCTCTCGGCGCGCGTAGCCCGGGGTATTGGCGTTGGCCATGTTCTGGCCGACGACGCCCAGGCCCATCTGCTGCGCGGCCATGGACCGGGACGCCAGCGAGAGCAAGCTCAACAGGTCCGACATCAGCCCCTCGCCTCCAGCGTGCCGCCGGAACAGCTGGCGGTCTGCCGCCCGTCCGCCCCGTAGGCGCCCATCCTCCCCGAGGCCCCGAGCGAGCGGCGCACCAGGCCGCTCATCGAGCCGCCCAGCCGGCGGCAGCGCGTCAGCGCTGCCCGCGCGCGCACGAGCTCCTGGAGCACCAAGTCCCGCTCCCCATCCACCTGGCCTCGCTCCGAGGGCAGCACCGCCAGTGCGGCGGCCAGCGCAATCCCCGAGCTCAGCATTCCGTCGAGGCGGGCCGTGGCCAGCGCATCGCCAGTCTCCTCGAGCGCGGTGCGCAACTGCGTCACGGCGGCGAGGAGCGTCCTCCCGTACTCAGACATACGCGTCCTCCGAACGAGGCGGGCGGAGCCAGGCAGACAGTACAGACAGCGACCGCCCGCACCCGTCGGGCCGCACGCGATCGTGCGGACCGCAGGCGCGCCGGTCGCCTCGAGGAAGGAAGAAACCTCTCACTGCCAGCCCCGCACTTCCGGGCGGGGACCGCCCCGGCGGACATCCGCCGCGCCGGGGGCCGAGGCCCCCGGCCGGTCGGAGCCGCTCGAACCGGCTCGCCCTTACCGCTCGAGCAGGTGATCGATCAAGTGGTCGGCCAGGCTGTTGACGTCCTGACCGACCTGGCCCGCCGCGAGCTTCTGCCGGGCGCGATCGACCGCATCCTGCCGGATCGCCGGAGCGTTGGTCGCCGCACGCACGGCACTGTCGGCCAGCTGTGCGTCCGACGACAACTCCACGCGGTCCGACCCGGTGCCGGTCGACCGGTTGGCTTGCCCCTGCCGCTCCAGGCGCGTCTGGTCGAGACGCGTGGCGGCCGAGGCCTCGTGGTTCGGGCTACTGCCCTGAATCTTCATCATCTACTCCCACGGCCACTCCGAGCTGGGAGGGCTGGCTGGTAGGTAAATCGGCAACCATCCCTCCAAACTTTAACAACCCCGCATACCTGGAGGCCGCGACCTCCGGGTTGACCGGACGCCCGTTCTGGAGCACCTCGAAATGCAGGTGCGGGCCGGTCGCCCGACCCGAACTGCCCACCCGCCCAATCACGGTCCCGGCATCGACCCGGGCGCCCGCTTCGACCTGAATAGAGGACAGATGGGCATACCGCGTCTGCACGCCGCCCTGGTGGTCGATCACCACCGTGTTCCCGTACCCGCCCTGGGCCCCGGAGAAGGCGACCACACCCGCGCCGGCAGCCGGGACTTCCCGGCCGTAGGCCGCGCGGATGTCGATGCCGGCGTGGAAGCGCGTCGACCCGTCGATGGGATCGGTGCGCACGCCGTACGCCGAGCTGATCGGCGCCGCGATCGGCAACGGCAGAGCGGGGTGGCCCGAGGCCTGGCCGACCGTCGGCCCCGCGACGGGAGCGGACGCAGGCACGGTGGGGGCCGGCGCACTCGTCCCCCCGATCGGCGCGCCGGCGCCCGCGACGGGCGTCGTGCCGGCGGCGCTGCTCGTCCCGAGCACCTGGTGGTTGATCGCGTCCTGCAGGATCTGCGCGAGGCCCACGCCGCCCGTCCGGCTGATCTGGCGGGCCACCTCGACGTCCATCGTGTCGGTCATCGTGTCGGCGCCGAGGCCGTCGTGCTCCTGGTCGTCGAGCATCGACTGGCGCATCTGCCGGAGCATCTGGACCACGAAGTACGCCTCGAACTCCTGGGAGAGCTCGGCCACCTTGGCTCGCTCGGCCGACGTCGGGCCCGTGGGGGCGGCTGCGCTCGCCGCTCCGGTCAGGCTGCCCACGGTCGTCGCGAGAGGATTGGTGCTCACCCTTTCACCTCTGGCCCACCCTAGATGACCACGATCTCGGCGCGCAAGGCGCCGGCCGCCTTCAAGGCCTGCATGATCGCGATGATGTCGCGCGGCGTCGCGCCCAGCGCGTTGAGGGCCTTGATCACGGCCTGCAGGGTCGTGCCCTCCTCGAGCGCCACCAGCTGTCCGCCGCCTTCCGACACGTCGACTTTTTCCTCCGGCGTCACGATGGTCTCGCCCTGCTTCGACATCGGGGCGGGCTGCGAGACGTTGTACTTCGTCGAGATCTTCACCGACAGGTTGCCGTGGGCGACGGCCGCCGCCCCGATGCGCACGTCGGCGCCGACCACGACGGTGCCCGTCCGCTCGTTGATCACCACGCGGGCCGGAGCATCGACTTCCAGGGTCAGCGGCTCGAGACGCGCCATCAGGTCGGGCAGCGCGGCCTTGTACCTGATCGGGGACCTTGACGACGATGCTGGCCGGGTCCAGCACCTGGGCCGCGCCGGCCCCCAGGTCGGCACTGATGGCCTTGGCCAGCCGGGTCGCCGTCGTGAAGTCCGGCTCGTTGACCGACAGCACGATATGGTCGGTCGCCTTGAGGTCGAGGCGTGGCCCTGCCTCCACCACGCCGCCGCTGGGCACGCGCCCCGCGGTGAGGTGGTTCACCTGGATGCTGTTGCCGCCCTTGCCGCCCCCAAACCCGCCGAGGGTCAGCGGCCCCTGGGCCAGCGCGTACACGGCACCGTCGGGACCCCGCAGGGCCGTCGGGAGCAGCGTGCCACCTTGCAGGCTGTGTGCGTCGCCCACCGAGGAGGCGATGATGTCGAGCCGCGACCCGCTGCGGACGAAGGGTGGCAGCTCGGCGGTGACGATGACGGCCGCGACGTTCTCGATCTTCACCTGCGTGGCGTCCACGACGACGCCGAACCGCTGGAGGATGTTCACCAGCGACTGCGCGGAGAAGACGGTCTGGCGCCGGTCGCCCGTCTTGTTGAGCCCGACGACGAGGCCGTAGCCCACCAGCGGAATGGACGGGTAGCCGTCGAGGCGCGCCACGTCCTTGAGCCGCGCGGAAGCGTGGGACTGGCTCTGCACGGCCGCCGGCCACAGCAGCGTCGTCACGATCAGCGTCGCGATGGTGCGAGTGCGCAGCATCATAGGACCCTAGAACAGCTTGTTCAGCAGGCGAACCAGGAAGCCCGGTCTCAGGCTGTCTTTGATCAGGCCGTTGCCGAAGTACCGGATACTCAGCTGTCCGATCTGCGTGGACAGCACCGTGTTGTTGGAGGCGATGTCGATGGGACGGACGACGCCGGTCAGCACGACCATCTGGCGGTCGCCGTTGATCTCGATCTCCCGCACGGCTTCGAGGGCCAAGTCGCCGTTGGGCAGCACCTCCGCCACCCGCGCGGTCATGACCGCGGTCAGCTCGCCGGCGCGCGTCGTCGCGCCGGCGCCGGTGAACTTCGAGTCGGCGGTGACGCCGGCCATCTTGGTCGGGTCGACCGCCGAGGGCAGCTTCGTCTCGAGGCCGAAGAGGTTGCCACCGGCCGTCGCGGCGCTGTCTTTCGCCAGGGTCGAGTCGGCCTTGCCCGACGCCGTAATGCTCTCGACCACCTTCACGGTCACGAGGTCGTTCACGCGCCGCGCCCGCGGGTCGTCGTAGAGGGCGGTCATCCACCGAATCGATGCGTCCGGCGCGCTTTTCACGGCCCGGGCGGATTCCAGGTATCTCTGGTACAGCTCCTCGTAGGTCGCCGAGTCCTTCGCCGACGCGGATTGCGGCTTGGACCGGTCCGAGGACTGGCCCGCGGACTGGCCCGCCGCCAGGCCGGACGCCAGGAGCGCCAGTCCCCCCGCCAGCAGCGCGCGTCGCGTCACCGTCCACATCCCTGCGCTCATTGCACCACCTCGACTTCGTCCCGCCCGATCACGCGAGCCCGCAACGCGCGGCGGCTGTCACGGTTGACCACCCGGATGACGTCGCCCGCGCGCCCGCTCTGCTCCGCCACCGCCTGGCCGCGGACCGTCACGCCGTCGGCCGTCGCCCGAACGGCCACCACGTCGCCGCTCTGCACGAACGGCCGGGCGGCGACCACCGAACGCGTCAGCACTTCCTGGGCCGCCAGATCGCGCACGGCCCGCGCCCCCACCACCTCGTCGACGGTGGGCAGAGGCTGGATCAGCACCGCGCCCACCTCGCCGTCGGTCGGCACGAGGTCCGCCTCGGCACAGACGTCGCCCCGGGCGATTGACCGGCCGGCTCGCACGTGGGGCACCGCGACGGTCACCGTCGCGACGGCGTACCCGGCCGGCCGTGGCACCGTCTTCGGGCCCGAGCCGCCCGGGACCACGCGCGACAGCGTGAACCGGGAGGGCTGAGCGAACCGCGCGCCCGGCTCCGGCGTGGCTAGCAGCGTCATGTCCTCATTCCCGGCGGCCACCTTGGCGTGCAGTGCCTCGATCCGCACGTCGGCGCCCGCCCCCATCCTGGCCGTGACGGCCTGCACGATGGCCTGTCGGACGGCCGACTCCTGCCCGTCGGCCGCCTGGCCGGTTGCGCCCGCTCGGGCCGGCCCGCTCAGCGTCCCCCCGGCGAGGACCAGCAGCAGGCTAGTGGCCCATGTTGTTGACCTGCTGGAGCATGTCATCGGCGGCCTTCACCACACGGGAATTGGCCTCGTACGCCCGCTGGCCGAGGATCATGTTCACCATCTCCTCGACCACGCTCACGTTCGACTCTTCGATGAATCCCTGGGCGACCGTCCCCATCCCGTCGGCCCCCGGCACGCCGGTGGTCGGGTCGCCCGATGCGGTCGTCGGTGCAAAGAGGTTGCCGCCGAGCGCCGAGAGCCCCGCCGGGTTCTGGAACGAGGCGAGCTCGATCGTGCCCACCTGCTGGGCGGTCGTCTGACCCGGCACGGCGACCGAGACGATGCCCTGCTTGGAAATCGTGACGCTGGTCGCGTTGGTCGGGATCGTGATGGCCGGCTCGACCGCGTCGCCGTCGGCGGTCACCAGCATGCCCTGGCCGTTCAGGTGCAGCGAGCCCGACCGCGTGTAGGCCGTCGTGCCGTCCGGCGTCGAGATCTGGAAGAAGCCGCGGCCCTCGATGGCCATGTCGAGCGGGGCTCCCGTGGACTTGAGGTTCCCGGCCCCGAAGTCCCGCGCCGTGGCCACGGGCCGGGTCCCGAGACCCGTCTCGAGCCCCACGGGCGCCTCGCCGGAGGTCGACGTCGGGGACCCCGCCTGCCGCACCTGCTGGTAGACCAGGTCCTGGAACTCCACACGGCTCTTCTTGAAGCCCGTGGTGTTCACGTTCGCCAGGTTGTGGGCGATGTTGTCGATGTTGGTCTGCTGGGCGTCCATGCCGCTGGCCGCCGTATAGAGCGCGCGTATCATGACTGCTCTCCTCGATGGGCCCGCTAATGGCGCCCGAGTTCCGTAATCGCCCGCGCGTCGACGTCGTTGGCCAGCAGCGACACGCCCTTCTGGAGGGCTTCGAACCCCCGGGTTGTGGCCGTCAGGTTGGCCAGCTGCTGTGGGACCGAGACGTTGGACTGCTCGAGGGCTCCGCCGCGGACGAGCCCCGGTGGCTTGTCGACGGTCTGCGCCCCGTCGGCGGCCCGGAAGCGCCCGTAGTCCTCACGCGAGAGGCCCGAATAGTCGGAAAAGTCTACGATCTGGAGCTTGTCGACCGGCGCCTTGTCGACCGACACGGTGCCGTCCGGGTTCACGCCGACTTCGCCGTCGGGGAGCTTGATGGTGCCGTTCTGCCCCAGAACCGGCATCCCGTCGCCGGTGACCAGCGTGCCGTCGGCGGACCGCGAGAAGTGGCCGTTGCGCGTGTACCGGGTTCCCGTCGAGGTCTGGACGGAGAAGAAGCCCCGTCCGTCCATCGCAACGTCGAGGTCCCGTCCAGTCCCGAGGATGACGCCCGGCCGGAAGTCGATCCGGCCCTGCGCCGGCGCGGCGTCCACGGCCGCGTCGAGCGCCTCGCCGAACGACGGCCGGTTGACGGCCACCGTCGCGGCGCGCTCGCCTTTGTAGCCAGCCGTGCCCTCGTTGGCGATGTCGGCGGCCGCCCGTTCGAGCTGCGCCATCCGCGTCCGCATGCCGCTGAGCGCCACGTACATGACTCCTGCCACGGCCTTCCCCTCCTATCGACCGATGGTCTGGGGGCGTCGGTCCCAGACCTCGAGTTGCCCTGGGTCGACAAACGCCCGGTCCTTCGTGGCCTTGCTGGTCCCCGTCCCGACGCGCGCGCTGGCGGGCGCGGACTCGTCGGCTGGGGCTGGCCGCCTCGGCTTGAACGCCAGCGTGTCTCGCGTGCTCGACACGGGTCCTCCCGCGCGCTTGCGCGGCCGTCGCCGGCTGACGGGCGCGACAGGTGCGGCCGCAACGGTCGCCGGGGAGACGGCGCCGCGATCGAGGGAGGGCCGGGCACTGGCCGGACGCGCGCGGTCGTCGGCCTGCGCGTCGCCGTGGGCGGCGCCGTCGGCGAGCGTCAGCCACAGGTCCTCCACGCCGGCGGCCGACTCGAGCCGCACCCAGAGGTCGTCCTCACACCGCGTTTCGACCATCCGCACGGGACCAGAGAGCTTCGCCACTTCCGCCACTCGGGACGCTGCGGTCTCGACGTCGCGCATCAGCGAGCAGACCGGCCGTTCCGATCGGCGGGCGGCGCCGTAGGCCCGGACGAGCGCCGGCCACTGTTCGTCCGACACGAGATACGGCTGGATGATCCAGCCGGTCAACTGACGCAGGGCGCCGATTTGGGTGCGCGGCACCGGCGCCGTGCACGCCACCCTCACCACCTGCCGGTCGGCATCCACTTCGAAGGGCACCACACGAAGGCGGCGCACAGCGTCTCTCGGAAGGTTGCCCGGAGCGGCCATCAGCCGGCCAGAGTCAATCACGGTCAGGAAGGCGACGCCCCCCTGGGTGGCCAGCGCCTGCAGAACGTCCAGGCTCGTCACGACACCCTGGCGGACAAGCTGGGTGCCCAGCCGGAGGCCGGTCTCGGCCTGGGCAGACACGGCGCGGTCCACCACCTCCTTCGGCAGCTTGTGCAGCCGGGCCAGCAGGCCGCCGAGGCGCACCTGCGGAACCGTGGTCAGCGTCACGGGCACGGCGGGCGGCGTGCCGGCCAGGCGGGTGCGCGCGGCCGCTTCCAGGCACGCCGTCGAGCAGTACCAGCGATCGTCGAGCTGGAAGCCCAGGCCGCCCAGACGCACGATGACGGCCGGCCGCCAGCGCCGACAGCTGCTACGGGCGCAGCGCGGCATGGATGCCCTCCTGGGCGCGGCGCGCCCGGGTCCGCGCCGAGGCCGCCTTGGCCAGGTGCAGCCGCAGGTTCACTTCGCCCTCCGACATCAGCTCCTCGGCGGCGATGTCGCTCGTCGTCTTCCCTCTGCGCGAGGAGGCAGCCATCCGCCGCGCCGTGCCGGAAGCACCGGCCGGCTGCTTCGGGGCGGCCAGGTCGAGGGCGCGGGCGATCTCCTGGGCGCTGGCCCGGAAGCCCGCCTCGGCCGTCTCCGTCAGCAGCGCGAGCGCATCGGTGAGGTGGGCGAGGCGGCCCTCAACCCGGTCGAGGCGGCGCAGGTCTCGGACGACGAACCAGAGGACGGCCGTCTCGACGACCCCCACCAGAATCAGCGCGATGATGGCGACGTTCATGTGTCTCCCCAAGTAGCCGATTAGTCGGTTAGCCGATTCCCGCAGGCGCCCGTCAAGTCCGCGCGACCGGGTGTGTCGCGCCGGACGGCGAAGGGCGCCGTCAGACTCCCAGCGAGCGAATCCGGTCGGCGGCGCTGATGACCTCCGTCACGCGGACGCCGTAGTTGCCCGCCACGACCACCACTTCCCCGCGCGCAATCACCTTGTCGTTGATCAGGACCTCGACCGGTTCGTCCGGCGAGCGGTCAAGGTCGATCACCGAGCCCGGCCCAACGTGCGTGAGGGCCTGGAGCGTCATCTCCGTGCGGCCGAACCGCACGGTCAGAGGGAGCTCGATGTCCAGGATGACCTCGAGGTTCTCCATTCCGGGCGGCGCAACCGGAGCGGAAGGCCGCGCCGGGGAGGCTGGGGGCGGCGGCGGCGGGGCGGCGGCAGCCGGCATCTGGACCGGTGCGGTGGCGAGCTGCTCGCTCGCCTCCAGCTCGGCCCATGCGGCGAAGCGCAGGCTCGTGCCGTCTTCCATCGCAACGTCGAACACCGACGGCGGAGTCCCCGGCCGCGTCCCGCCCCGTACGGCGGGCCCCCCGACACGGATCTTGGCGCCCGCAGCGACAGGCTTCTGGCTCAGGCCGCCCACCGCCTGGCCCACGATCTCCCCGAGCGTGTCGAGCACGGCCTCCCGGGCCGGGTCTTCGTCCATGCCCATCAGGCGGCGCGCCAGAGCGGTGGCGTCGGCGTCGCCGATCGCCAGCACGACACGTCCCGACAGCGTGCCGGCGAGGCTGCACGCCACCGTCCATCCGGCGGGAGGCGGCTCGTTGCCGGCGACGGCAGCGGCGTTGCTGCCGAGCAGGGCGCTGATGACGGTGGCCAGTTCCGCCGCAAGACCGGTGATCAACTCCTGCTGACGGTCGGCGAGGTTGTCGTCCATGACCCACTACTCCGGCTGTTCGGGCAGGAACCCGCGGCACTCGGTGATGTCGATGCCGACGTACCGGTCGGCCCGGATTGGACGTCCCTTGAACTTCATGACCTTCCCCGCGAAGACCTCCACCGGCATCCGGATCAGCCGCCCGAGCGACAAGTAGTCCCCCGCTCGCAGCACCAGCAGGTCCCGCGCCTGAATCCGCGTCCCAATCGACGCGGACACCTCGACGGGCACCCGGGAGAGGTTCTCGAAGAGGCGGCGCCGCTCGCCGGCGGTGGGCTCGCGGTGCGTCCCGTGCCAGCCCTGCGCGAAGCCCGCGCCAACGGAGGCCGGCACGCAGAGATTCAACATGCCGCGGGCCTCGGCGATCTTGATGTCGAAGACCAGGAGGATGAAGACCTCGTTGGGAGCGGCCACCTGCAGCATCTGCGGCCGCGTCTCACGGCCGTGAATGCGGAAGTGGACGCTCACGATCGGCGCCCAGGCCTCAGTGAGATTCTCGAGAATCAGCTTGACGACCGAATCGATGACGTTCTGCTCGATTTCCGTGAGCGCGCGGCTCAACTGCGGCGGGCGGCCCGACCCCCCCAACATCCGGTCGATCATGGCGAAGGCGATGCTCGGGTTCAGCTCCAGCGCGCCGAGGCCGTCGATGGGCGGGAGGCTGAGGGCGTAGAACGCCGTCGGATCGGGCAGCGACATCAGGAACTCGGAGTACGTGAACTGCTCGACCGACACCACACTGACCTCGGTCGCCGAGCGCAGGTAGGCGGACAGCGACGTGCCGATGTTGCGGGCGAACCGGTCGTGGAGGAAGTGGAGGGAGCGAATCTGCTCCTTCGACACGCGGTCGGGGCGCCGGAAGTTGTACAGCGTGGCCTCGCCCGTGGCCGATTCCGCGGGTTCGCGCGCCGCCTCGCGCTCGAATCTCGCGGGCCGAGCCGAGCAGCGCGTCGATCTCGTCCTGCGACAGGATCTTGCCCATCAGTGCTTCTCCGGAAGCCCGAGCGCCTTGCGCAAACGGGACCGCAGACGCGACAGGGCCAACGACCGCAGCTGGGAGACGCGCGACTCGCTGACGCCGATCACCTCGCCGATTTCCGCCATCGTCAGCTCTTCCTCGTAGTAGAGGGCGAGCACGTGGCGTTCACGCTCCGGAAGGTCCACCAGCGCCTCGGCCAGCAACCGTCTGAGCTCGCTGCGGGCGAGGCGCGATTCCGGTCCCTCGTCCGGGTCGATGCACAGTTCGAGGAGCGGAGTGCCGTCCGGGCTGGCCGTGTCGAGCTGGCGCACCGCGCCGATCTCCAGGCTCTTGAGCTGGTCGAGTACACGTGCGTACTCCTCCGGCGACAGGTCCATGGCCGCCGCGATCTCCTGCTCGGCGGGTTCGCGCGACAGTTCGTGCCGCAGCCGTGCAATCGTGCCGTCCAGGTCGCGCCGCAGCTTGCGCAGGGACCGGGGCGCCCAGTCGAGATCGCGCAGCGCATCGAGCATCGCGCCCTGGAGCCGCCGGCGCGCGAACGCGTCGAACGGCACGCCCATCGACGGGCGGTACCGGTGCGCCGCCTCGATCAGGCCGATGACACCGACGCTGATCAGGTCCGCCAGCTCCACCTGCGAGGGGAGGCGCTGCGCGAGGCGGTGCGCCATCGCCTTCACCAACCCCACGTGCTGCAGCACGAGCTGGTTCCGTTCCGCGACGTCCGTCTGTTGGGGGGTCATCATGCGCACCGCTGCACCTCCACCCCGCCTCCACCGGGCACCGTCCGTGGTCCGGGCGGCACCAACTGCAATCCACGGCCGTCGCCCGGGCCAAGGCCGACGATGCGGGAGGCCAGCATCCGGAAGCACCGGCTCGCCGGCGACTGCGGCCGGTGGTCGACGATTGGACGCTGCACGAGAATGGCCTCGCGAACCGCCGGGTCGAACGGCACATGCCCGTAGTAGCGCAATTCGCGGCCGAGGAAGCGAGTCGCCGCCACGTCCAGTTGGCGGAAGACGAGTTCGCCCTCCTCGGCGTCGCGGGCGCCGTTGACCAAGACCGCGATCTCCTTGCTGGGATCCGCCGACCAGAGAATCTTGATGACGGCGTAGGCGTCGACCATCGCTGTCGGCTCGAGGGAGGTGACCACGATGACGCGTTGGGCGCCGACCAGCAGGTGCACGACGTTGTCCGACACGCCCGCGGCCGTGTCGACCAGCAGGAAGTCCACCTTCCGGCAGACGCGCTCGAGCGACTCGTTGAGGCGGATCCACTGATCGGGGCGCAGCGACGCCAGCTCGCGAAGGCCGGAGCTGGCCGGGATGATCTGCACGCCGAGCGGGCCCTCGACGATGATGTCCTCGATCTCCTTCTCGCCGGCGAGCATGTGACCGAGATGGCTCGGCGGCGCCAGACCGAGCAGCACGTCGACGTTGCCCAGGCCGAAGTCGGCGTCGAGAATCGCCACGCGGTTCCGCAGGCGGGCCAGCGCCACGGCGAGGTTGATCGCGACGTTGGTCTTCCCGACGCCGCCCTTGCCGCTCGTCACGGCGATGGTCACCGCGCTCTTCGGCCGACTCGGGGTCGCTTCCCTCGCTGCCGTCATGCCACTTCTCCCGCCTGGACCGGCCCCTCGCCGAGCAGGCAGGCCGCCAGCGCCGGCGGTGTCGCCCGCACGAGATCCTCGGGCACGCGCTGCCCCGTTCCCAGGTACGACACCGGCAGTTGCCGCTGCCGGAGGGAGGCGATCAGCCGCGACACCGACTCGCTCTCGTCGAGCCGTGTCAACACGACCCGGTCGGGCCGCACGTGGTGAAAGGCGCCGAGGAGGCGGTCGAGACCGGCCACGCTGGTCGCCGCGGGAATGACCAGATGCGTGCGGACACCCTGGCGGCCGGCGACCTGGTCGAACATCTGCCGGGCGATTCGGTCGCGCGGCGAACGTCCGGCCGTGTCCACCAGGACCGGGCACGCCGACCGCGTCGTCAGGACCTGCTCCATCTCCGCCGCGGCCCGGACCACCTGGAACGCCGACCCGATGATGTCGGCGTAGAGCCGCAGCTGTTCGACCGCGCCGACCCGGTAGCCGTCGGCCGCCACCAGACCCACCTTCCGTCCGTGGCGCGCGCGCTCCTGGGCCGCGATCTTCGCAATGGTCGTCGTCTTGCCGGCTCCCGGCGGGCCGACGAACACGTCAATCGGGCCCAAGACCTCGTCGCCGGCGGCCGTCGCCGCCAGGACGTCGGCCAGTGCCTGCTGGAGGGCCTGAATACTGGTTGCCCGGCGCCCGGCGCGCGGCACATTCGCCAACACCTCGCTCGCCAGGTCCGGGTCGAGTCCGGCCGCCTTCAACCGGGCAACGACCTCGCGCTCGGCAGCCCGCGCGCCCTGCCTCGGGGGGGCCGCGGGGGGTCGGGTTTCCGACACGGAGGGTCGGGCCGCCGCGGCGGTCACCTCCACCTCCCGGGCGCCGAGCCACCCCGGAATGCCCCGCTTCGCCACCAGCCGGGTTGAGAGCACGAGGGCGTCCGGCCCCAGGTCGGCACGCACGGCGGCCAGCGCTTCCCGGACCGTTGGCATCCGATATCGCTTCAGATGCATCTCAATCAAGCACCGTGAGAACGGTGACGCGCACCTGCGACGGCACCTCGTTGTGTGACAACACCGCGACCTGCGGCAGCACTCGGGCGAAGAGCCGCCAGAGATGCGGACGCAGTGCTGGCGTGCAGAGAAGCACAGGCTGTGCCACGGCCGTTTCGATCACGCGCGCGATCTTGGCGGCCAGACGCTGGGCGTCGGTGGGGTCCACGGCGAGCACCATCCCCTGGTCCGTTTTGACCACCGACTGCAGGAGGCGCTCTTCCAGGGCGGGCGCCAGGCTGATAACGGGCAATTCTCCTCGCTCGTTCTGGAACTGCCTGCAGATCGAACGTCCGACCACGCTGCGGACCGACTCGGTGATCGCGTCGGGGTCCTTCGACACCGACGCGCCGTCGCTGACGGCCTCGAGGATCGTCGTCAGGTCCTTGACCGGCACCCGTTCCCGGAGCAGCTGCCGGAGCACCCGCTGGATTTCGCCGAGCGACACGATCTTGGGCACGAGGTCCTCGACCAGCCGGGGCGAGGTCTGCGCCACGCGGTCGACCATCTCCTTGACCTGCTGCCGGCTGAGCAGGTCCGGGAGGTAGGTCCGAATGACCTCCGACAGGTGCGTGGACAGCGCCGTCGTCGGATCGACGACCGTGTAGCCCCCGTTGGCGGACCGGTCGCGGTGGTCCTGCGGGATCCACCAGGCGGGCAGGCCGAAGGCGGGCTCGCGCGTCGAGATCCCCTCGATCGCCCCGCCGGCCGTGCCGGGATTGATGGCCAGCAGGCGATCTGGATAGAGCTCGCCGCGCGCCACCTCGACCCCCTTGACGAGGATCGAGTAGATCCGCGGCCCGAGCTGCAGGTTGTCGGCGATGTGGACCGGCGGGACCAGCACGCCGGTCTCGGTCGCGATCTGGCGGCGGATGGCACGGACGCGGGTCAGCAGGGTGCCGCCCTGCTTCTCGTCCACCAGCGAGATGAGCGCGTAGCCGACCTCGATGCCCAGCGCGTCGACGCCGATCACCGACTCGACGGTGTCGGCCGGTGGCGCGCCCTCCGGCTTCTGGGGCTCGACGGGGGGCGTGTCGGCGCCGCGGTTGGCGAACGCCGCCCCACCGAGCATGGCGGCGACCACCATGAAGGGCAGCTTGGGCAACCCCGGGATCACCGCGAGGCCGACCAGCACGCCGGCCGCAATGGCCAACGGCCGCGCGCGGGCCAGCAGCTGGACGGCGACCTCCTCGCCCAGATTGGACTCGGTCGCCGCCCGGGTCGTGATCAGACCGCCGGACATCGAGACGAGGAGGGCGGGAATGGCGGTAACGAGGCCCTCGCCCACGGTCAGGATGGTGTAGGTCCGGGCGGCCGTGGCCAGGTCGAGGCCGTTCTGGATGACGCCGATGATCAGGCCGGCGACGATGTTGACGGCCGTGATCATGATCGCGGCGAGCGCGTCGCGCTGCGTGAACCGGATCGCACCGTCCATCGCGCCGTAGAAATCCGCCTCGCGGCGGATCTGTTCGCGGCGTTGTTTGGCCTCGCGGTCGTCGATCAGGCCGGCGTTCAGGTCGGCGTCGATCGCCATCTGCTTGCCGGGCAGGGCGTCAAGGGTGAACCGCGCGGTAACTTCCGAGATGCGCACCGCGCCATGGTTGATGACGACGAACTGGATGGCGATCAACACGAGGAAGATGACGACACCGACGACGTAGTTGCCGCCGACCACGAACTGGCCGAACGACATGATCACGTTGCCCGCCGCATCGATCCCGTCCGACCCGTGCAGCAGCACGAGCCGCGTGGAGGCGACGTTGAGCGACAATCGCAGCAGGGTGAGGACCAGGAGCAGAGACGGGAACACCGAGAACTGGACCGGCTGGCGCACGTAAAGGGAGGTGAGCAGGAGGACGACCGCCAGCCCGATGTCGACCGACAGCAGCAGGTCGAGCAGCAGCGGTGGCAGCGGGACGATCATCAACATGACCACCGCGACGACCGCGGCGGGCGCGATCAGGTGCGTGAACCGCATGGCGCGTTTCGCGTCTGCCATTGAGCCCTGCCTCTAGAGCACCAGTTGCTTGAGTCGAATCAGGTAGGCGAGCACCTCGGCGACGGCCTCGAAGAGGGCCGCCGGGATGAGTTCGCCAACCTCCACCGTCTTGTACAACGCCTGCGCGAGGGCGACATTCTCGACCGTCGGCACGCCGTGATCCCGGGCTATCGCCTTGATGCGCTCGGCCAGCAGCCCGCGGCCCTTCGCCAGCACACGCGGGGCCGCCATGACGGAGCGGCGGTACTCGAGCGCCACGGCGTAGTGCGTCGGGTTGGTGACGACGACCGTCGCCTTGGGCACCGCCGAGAGCATGCGTTTGCGGGCCATCGACATCTGCAGCCGACGGATGCGCGCCTTGATCTCCGGGTTGCCCTCGGTCATCTTCAGGTCGTCCTTGACCTCCTGCTTGGTCATCTTCAGCGACCGCATGAACCGCCAGCGCTGCACGGCGTAGTCGGCCCCAGCGACGACGAGCATCGCGAGCGCGCACTGCCGCAAGAGCCGTTCGGCATCGACCCAGCCGGCCAGGGTGGCCTGGACCGGCGACAGTCGCGCCAGTTGGCCGCTCGAGTCGATCGAGGCCATGACGATGCGGTAGCTGAGGAAGCTCAGGACGGTCACCAGCACCAGCATCTTGAGCGTGTCGATCCCGCTCATCGAAAAGCCCAGCCGCTTGAAGCCGTTGGCGGGATTGAGCTTGCCGAAGTTCAGGTGGACCGGCTCGGCCGCCACGACCCAGCCGCCCTGCAGGACAAACAGCGCGACGGTCGCCGCGATGGCGGTCAGGGCCACCGGGCCGACGATCAGCACGAGGCGCCCGAACCCGGCCAGCGCCAGCGCGCCCATCTCCTCCTGGCCCAGGTCCCGCGCGGGGAAGCGGTGAAGCTGCTCGAGCGCGCCGCCAATCGCCCGCCCGAGCAGGCCGACCATCCAGGCGCCCGCCCACGCCAGCGCGAGGAGCACCGCGGCGAGCGACCCCGCGTGCACGAGGTCCCGGCTGCGGACGATCTGCCCTTTGCGGCGGGCTTCCCGCAACCGTCGGGGGGTGGGTTTCTCGGTGCGGTCGTTGGGCATCCCCGGCCTACCTGAATGCCAGCGCCAGCCGGCCAGCCAGTTCGAGCGTCGGCGTCACCAGGCGGGCGACCGCGTTCGGCAGCACGCCGATCGCCGCCGCCAAGGCCAACAGCCCGGCCATCAGCCGCAGCGGGGCACCGACCACGATCAGGTGCAGGGCCGGGGCCGCGCGCGAGACCAACCCCAGCGCCAGCTCCGCCACCAGCAGGACGACGACGATGGGCGCCGCGACCTGCACCCCGAAGACGAACACGACGCCGAGCATGGAGGTGATCGAGGCCGCGATGGTGGGCGTCACGTGGCCGGTCCCGATGGGTAGGGCACGGTAGGATTCGGCCAGCGCCTTGAGCAGCGCGTGGTGGCCGTTCAGCAGCAGGTAGATCAGCAGCGTGAACGTGCCGTAGAGCGACCCCACGACGTTGTTCCGCGCCCCGGTTTGCGGGTCCACGGTCGCGGCATAGGCGAACCCGAGTTGGAAGCCCGCGAGCTGTCCCGCCAGTTCCGCGCCGGCCATCAGGATGCGGACGGCCATGCCGAGCGCCAGGCCGATGGCCGCCTCCCGCGCGGCGATCACGGTCAGCACGGCGAGGGTGACCGAGCTGGGCATGGTCGCGAGCGGCGCCATGACGATGCCCAGGACGACCGACAGCCCGATCTTCACAGGGGTCGGCGTGTACCTGCGCCCCGAAGGGCGGCGCCGTGGCCACCAGCAGGCCCGGGCGGATCAGCAGCAGGCCGAGGCGGGTCACGAACGCGAGGTCCATCAGCGGATGAACTCCGGGAGGCGCTCGACGAGGTGCCGCGAGAAGCCGGTGATGACGCGCAACATCCACGGGAACGTCAGCGCGAAGACGACGAAGATCACGGCCGCGCGCGGGATGAATGCCAGAACGTTGTCCTGGATCGACGTCACGGTCTGGAACACGCTGACCAGCACGCCGACCGCGAGCCCGGCCAGCAGCATCGGCAGGCTCACGACCATCGCCATCTCGATGGCCTGCCGCACGGTCCCTACGACGAGCGCTTCGGGCACGGTGACTCCCAGTCCTCAGAAGAAGCTACGGACGACGGACCCGACGAGCAGGTTCCATCCGTCGATCATCACGAACAGCAGCACCTTGAACGGCAGCGAGATCATCGCGGGCGGCAGCTGCATCATCCCCATCGACAGCAGCGTGGTGGATACGACGAGATCGATCAGGAGGAAGGGCACGAAGAGGAAGAACCCCATCTCGAACCCGGTCTTCAGCTCCGAGATCACGAACGCGGGGATGACCACGCGCATGGGCAGGTCCTCGCGCGTCTTGGGCTGCGGAAGCTTCGCGAACCCCACGAACAGCGCGAGGTCGGCCTCGCGCGTCTGCTTCAACATGAAGGTCCGGAGCGGCGGCGCCGCGCGGCCCAGGGCTTCGCCGATGCCGATCTGCCCGGCGAGCGTCGGCTGCACCGCCTCGTCGTTGATGCGCTCGCCGACGGGCGCCATGATGAAGATCGTGAGGAACAGCGTCAGGCCCAGCAGGATCTGGTTCGACGGGGCATCCTGCGTGCCCAGGGCCTGGCGGAGGAAATGGAACACGATGGCAATCCGGGTGAACGAGGTCATCGTCACCAGGATGGCCGGCACGAACGTCAGGACGGTGAGGAGCAGCAGGATCTGCAGCGGCGCGGAGACCTTGCCCACCCCGTCGACCGTCAGGTCGAGGTGCGCCGGCAGGGGTTGGGCCGAGACGGGCGCCGCGAGCAGCACGGTGGCGACGACGCCGAGCGGGAGAAGCATCCGTTTCACGCCGCGCCCCGCCCTTCCTCGTCGACGGCCCGCTCGAGCGTGCCCGAGAAGGCGTGTGAGGCGCTCTGAAGCTCGGCGACCAGCGACACGTGGCCCGGCGCTAGGCCGACCAGCAGCCGGCGGCCTTCGACCGCCACCACGGCGAGCGAGCGGCGCTCGCCGAGCGACACCGCCGTCTCGACCTGGATCCCGGAAGGTCCACGGCGGCCGAGCGGGCCGAACAGCCCGCGGCGCAACAGCCACGCAAAGAGGGCGACCAGGCCCAGGACGACCGCGGCCGCCGTCAGCCCACGCAGACCCGTTCCGACGTCGGGCGCAGCCAGGGGCCCGAGGTCGGGCGCCGAGAGGGCCATGACCAGGATCCACATCTCACGCCTCCGCGAGGGCGGGTTGCGGGATCTCGGAGATCCGGATCGCCGTGCTGTCCTCGACGATCACCACTTCGCCCCGGGCGATCGTGACCCCGTTCACCATGACCTGCAGGTCCTCGCCGGCCGACTGCTCGAGACGCAGCACGCTGTGGCGCTGGAGGCCGAGGCAACGCCGCACGGTCACCGTACCGGTCCCGAGCGTCACGGACAACTCGCAGATCACGTCGAGCAGAGAGGGAAAGGGCGGCGTTCCCCCTTCCCCGTCCTTTTCGTTAGAACTGGACGACGAAGTCGGTAAAGAGGACATCGAGCACCTTGGTCCCGTCCAACGCGGGCTTGGCCCGTTCGGAAATCGCCTTCTTGAGGTCGGTCTTCCCCTCCGGGGTGACCAGCTTGTCGGCCGTCTGCTGGGCGAGCAGTTCCAGGATGGCGGACCGCACGCGCGCCTTGACGACCTCGTTCTTCGCCAGTTCCTCGGCCTGCTTCTTGGTCTCGACCACGAGGCACAGCTTCACCCGGACGAAGCGGGTGGCGTCCTTGTCGGCCAGGTTGACCAGGAACTGGTCGAGCGTGAGGATGCCGTCGCCAGCGGGCGCTCGGACCTTCTTCGGCTGCGCCGCGGCTGGCTGACCGCCTTCCCCGTCAGTGGCCTCCTCGGCGGGCGTGGCCCGCATGAACCACCACGCGGCGGCGCCGCCGATGCCGCCAAGCAGGACGAGCGCCACGATCGCGATGATGATCCACTTCGTCGCCCCGGACTTCTTGGCTTTGGGCTGGGCCGCGTCGGCGGCCGGCGTTGCACTGGTGTCACTCATAGGGATCTGCGCACCTCGCGGGTCGTACTCCTTCCCGGATGAGAGGCGAGCAAGCCAAGTGCCGCCGTGCCGGCGGATCGGACGGAGGAAACCCGAGGATTTTCGTGAAAGTCCGCCGGGCCGGCGGACGGCGGCCCGGACGTCGTGACGTCAGTCCGACATCAGGGGTCGACCAGCATGCCGGGGGAGGGGTTCACCCGCCGTCAGGCGTCCACCTGGAACTGGGGGGCGGAGGCGTCCGGCGCCCGGGCGGGCGAAGGCCGCCGCTGTTTGGGTTGTTCGCCGTCCTGCTGCCCCTGGCGCTGGCCGTCGGCGGTCACGACCAGTCGATCGAGCTGGAGGCCCTGCGCAGCGAGGCCAGACCGGAGATCCTGCTCGTGCGCCTGGATCCAGTCCCGCGCCGTAGACGTGGTGGCCTGCACCTGCGCCGTCACCTGGCCCTTCTCGACGTGCAGCGACACGCTGACCTCGCCGAGGTGCTCGGGCGTCAGGCGGATCTGCGCGTCGCCAATCTCGCCCCGCCAGGCGAGCGAGACCGCGCGCACGACCTGGTCGGTGAGAGCGGGCCCGGTCCCGGCCGTCGAGCCCAGGGGCGTGGCCGGCGCGGACACGTCGGCCGCACGGAACGCGTCGGTCGGGAGCGCCGAGGAGGGCGCCGCCATGACGGGCGAGAAGGTCGGCGTCGAAGACTTGCCGGCCGCCAGGCCGGTCTGATCCTCAGGACCGTCCCCTCGCGGGGCTCGCTGTTCCGCACCGCCATCCCCAGCGGAGGGCTGCCGTGTCGGGAGCGTGGGCGGCACCGGATCAGCACTGACGGCGGGACTCGTGGCCGAGGCACTGGCCGGCGCGGACGACACGCGCGGGACGGCGCCAACCATCCCCACCGGGGAGGGTGGCGCGGAAGTCGCCTGAGCGCCGGTCGAATCGGACGCCTGGGTGGGCGCGGGGGTGGTCGGCGTATTGGCTTGGGAGGCACCGTCTCCCGCGATCGCCGCGGCGAGCATCATCCTGGCTGCCTGCCGGGCGGACTGCAGCGGCTCGACGAGCGTCCCGTTGGCCGGAACGGCGAATGTACGGGGGGGGTCGCGTCCGCAGCGGATGCCGCGGGTCGAGCCGAACTGGCGAGCGGGTCCGGGGTGGCCGGCTCGCTCTGGTCGGTCGGAGTCGCCAGATTCGGCGGGAACGGCGGTTGCGCCGGCCGCATCCACCTGCGTGAGCATGGCGGCGGGGCCCTGCCCCCTGAGCGCGGCCCGCGACGTGGCCCAGGGCGAGGCGGCGAGGTCGGCCTGACGCACGACCGGGTCGACCGGCGAGCCCGGGGCCTGCCCAGAAGCAGGAGTCGTGCCGGTCGAGGAAGCCGGGTCCCCGACGGGCGGCACGGGGACGGGAGACTGAACGAGCTGGCCGGCGAGCACGCTCGCCGCGTCGGAGGTGAGCAGGGCGGCGTGTGCGGCCGCCGCAGGAACCGCGGACTCGTCCTGGGCTTGCGTGTCGCCCCCGGCGTCCCCGCTCGTCACCGCCTTCGGCCTGGTCCTGACGGCGACGTTGGCTCCGGGCAGTGGCGGGGCGACCGGAAGCGCATCCGGGGCGGGCGCAGCCTGGGCGGTCGGGTCGAACGCCGCAGCCCCGGCGCTCTGGCCGTTCTCCCCGGGGGGCTGGGCTGCACAAGCCGCCGCCTCGGCAGGCGCGGCGGGCGCCGTGAGCACGGCAGCCGACGACGGTCCGGCGGCACTCGATGACGAGGCCGGCGCGGCTGACTGGTCTGCCGTCGCCGGACGGCCGGGCGCACGGGTTCCCCCTGGTTGCCCGCTGACCGACGGTCGCCGCGATGGTGAGCCCGGCCCGTTCGTTCCGGCCGTCCCGGCGCTCGAGGCGGGAACCGCCGGGGCGTCCCCTGCCGCCGGGCCCTGCGCCGCGCCCGAGCCCAGTAACGACTCGAAGTCGGTCGCCGAGGGCCCGGACGGTCGGACACGGCTGCCGGGCACCGGAACGCTTCCGGCCCCTGCCACGACACCAAGACTGACTGCCTGCACGGCGGCTCCCCTCTCGACTGGTCACGGGACGCGCCGCCCTCAGGCGGCGCTCGCGCCTACTGCTTCAGGTTCAGCGTGTCCTGGAGCAGCTGGTCGGCGACGGTGATCGACTTCGAGTTCGCCTCGTACCCACGCTGCGACAGGATCATGGCGGTGAATTCCTGCGCCATGTCCACGTTGGACTGTTCGAGCGCACTCCCAATGAGGGTGCCGCGCCCGCCCGAACCCGCGGTGCCGACGTTGGCCTGGCCGGCTGCCTCGCTGCTCCCGTAGCAGTTGTCGCCGAGCTTCACCAGTCCGTCGGGGTTGTTGAACACGGCGAGGGCGACCTGGCCGATCTTGACGGACTGCCCGGCCCCGAACGTCGCCATCAGCGACCCGTCCGACGTGATGCTGACGCTGTTGACGGACCCGGCGGCCGACCCATCCTGCGTGATCGAGGAAGTGGCCGACGACGAGGCGTATCCGGTCAGCGTGGGCGCACTCGACGTCGCGTCGAGGATGTTCCACTTCACCGAGCTGGCCGCGGCCCCGTCCGACCAGGTGGGCGTCTTGATGGTCACGTCGGCCGGCGTGGCGCCGTTCACGGTCGTCAGCTTGCCCGTCGAGTCGAACACCAGCGTGCCCGTGCCGCCGTTGGCCTGCGTGATCGCGAACGGCGTGCCCGAGGTGCCGCCGGTGACGTCCGCGCCGGGCACCGTGACGGCGTAGGTCCAGGTGTTTGCGGCGGTCTTCGTGTAGGTGACCGTCATGATGTGCGCCGACCCCTGCGCGTCGTAGACCTGGACCGAGGAGGAGAACGTCGCGCCGGTGGCCGCCGACGAGTCGAGGTTGGTGAGCGCCGTGAAGCTCGTGCTCGCCACCGGCGGACGCAGCGTCCCGGGCGGGACGATGATGTCGGTGGGCGTCCCGGTCGTCACGACGTTGCCGTTCGCATCGAGGGTGGTGTAGCCCTGGACCTTCTGGCCGTCGGGCGTCACCAGCGCGCCGTTGCTGTCGAAGGTGAAGTTGCCGGCCCGCGTGTACGACAGGCCGTCCGGCGAGGACACGACGAAGAACCCGTTGCCCTGGATGGCCACGTTGGTGGCGACGCCCGTGTTCTGGACCGAGCCCTGGCTGAAGGTCGGGGTGATGGCTCCCGTCGTCACGCCGAGGCCGACCTGCATCGGGTCGGCGCTGGTGCCGCCCACCGACTGGCTCACCAGGTCCTCGAACGAGACCGTGCTGGCCTTGAACCCGATGGTGTTAATGTTCGCGAGATTGTTGCCGATGACACCGAGTGCGACGGAGTTCGCGTTCAGTCCCGACAACGCGGAAGAAAATGAGCCAACGGCCATGGTTGCTCCTCTGTCGGGCGACTACTGGCCCGAAGTGCCGTTCGTCGACGGCGTGGTGTTCGTCGACGGCGTGGTGTTCGCCGACGCGGTCGTGCTTTGATTCGTCAACAGCGTGTTGATCGAGGTGACCTGCTGATTGATCGTGGTGAGCTGCTCGAGCGAGCTGAAGGTGGCCAGCTGGGTGACGAACGTCGTGTTGTCCATCGGGTTCATCGGGTCCTGGTTCTGGAGCTGCGTCACCAGCAGTTGCAGGAATGCGTCCTCACCCAGTCCACTCGCGTCCAGCGACGACGAGGTCGACGACGTTGCGGCAGCGCCACTTGTCGAACTGCCAACGCCCGATGTCGAATCGATAGCCATTCAGATTCCTCCCGGCACGTTGTGCCGTGCCACGTAACCCAACCCGCCGAGCACGTCGAATTCCTTCTGCTCGGCCCGCAATTCGGCGCGCTGGGCGGCCTTCCACAGGCGATCTCGCAGGCGTTCCAGCGATCGCAGGCGCCGCCGCGCCTCCAGGGCGCGGGCCGTCGCGGCCCGTTCGGCGGCGAGCCGCTCCCCGAGCGCAACCTGCGCGAGGGCGATGGCTCGCTGTAGGCCTTTCATCCAATTCCGGTACCAGATGGCCGCCGTCGTGTCCGCGGCCCGCGCCTCCTCCTCGCGCGCCCGCTCGGCCGCCTCAGCCAGCCGCCGGACGGCCCGCTCCACGTCGCCGCGGGCGGCCGCGGTGGCCGCCTGGGCCGCCGCGAGGACCCGCTGGGCCTCCTCGTCCTGGGTGCGGCGCAGGTCGAGCGCCGCCTGTGCGCGAAAGCGGAAGGCTGCCATCGTCAGAGCGCCATCAGAGAGGCGACCCCGTCTTCGATCGTCGAGAGGGCGTCGGCGGACTGCCGCAGGAACGCGTCGATCGCGTCCCGCTTGGCGAAGGCCTCGTCCACGCGGGGATTGCTGCCCGCCACGTACGCGCCCACGCTGATCAGGTCCTCGTTCTCCTTGATCGTCGCCATCCAGTCGCGAACCCGCCCGGCCTTCATCCGCTGGTCCACGCTCGTCACGTCGGGCATCGTGCGGCTCACGCTCTGCAGGATGTCGATGGCCGGGTAGTGGTTCCGGGCGGCCAACTCGCGGGCGAGCACGACGTGGCCGTCCAGGATCGCGCGAACCGAGTCGGCAATCGGCTCGGTGGTGTCGTCCCCCTCGACGAGCACGGAGTAGAGCGCGGTGATGCTGCCGCGGCCCCGGATGTTGCCCGCGCGCTCGAGGAGGCTGGGCAGCAGGGCGAACACCGACGGGGGGTAGCCTTTGGCCGTGGGTGGCTCGCCGGCCGCCAGTCCCACCTCGCGCTGCGCCATCGCGAACCGGGTCAGCGAGTCCATCATCAGCAGGACGTTCCGGCCGCGGTCGCGGAAGTACTCGCTGATCGCCGTCGCGGCGTAGGCCGCGCGCATGCGCAGCAGGGGCGGGTTGTCCGAGGTGGACACCACGACGACGGCGCGGCGCAGCCCCTCGGTCCCGAGGTCGTGCTCGAGGAACCCCCGCACCTCCCGGCCGCGCTCGCCGACCAGGGCGATCACCGCGATGTCGGCGGCCGTGCCGCGCGCCATCATGCCGAGCAGCGTGCTCTTGCCGACGCCGGAGCCGCCGAACAATCCAAGGCGCTGGCCGCGGCCGCAGGTGAGCATGCTGTCGACGGCGCGCACGCCCGTGCCGATCGGCGCGATGATCGGGTCGCGGGCCAGGGGATTGATTGGGGGGGGGTGCAGCGGGTACTCGCTGCCGGCCTCGATCGGTCCGAGCCCGTCGAGGGGCTTGCCCAAGCCGTCGATCACGCGGCCGAGGAGCGACTCTCCCACCGGCACGACCGCCGTCGAACCCCGAGCCACGATGCGGTCGCCGGCGCGGATCCCCTGCCGTGCCGCCCAGCGGCACCGTGAGCAGGTGGCCTTCCCGGAAGCCGACGACCTCGACGGTCAACGGGGGTTCGCCCGGCGCGCCCTGCAGCTCGCAGAGATCGCCGACGCGGGCGCGCGGCCCGTTCGACTCGACCAGCAGGCCGACCGTCCGCACGACGCGACCGACCACCGGCAACGTGTCCGCGCTCGCGGCGCGGTCGAGGTAGCGGGAGAGCGAGAAGGATTCAGCGACCACCGTGCGCCACCGCTTGTTCCTGGCCTTCCTCGACCAGAAGGGCCCGGGCCAGTTCCTGGAACTGCGCGTCGATGCTGGCGTCGACGTAGCCGAAGTCCGACTGCACCAGGCACCCGCCGCGGCTGACCGCGGTGTCGGGGACGACGGTGACGTGGCTGCCCGGGAGCAGCGCCTCGCGGCGGCCCGCGGTCGTTTCGTAGTCGTCCGGATTGAGCCGGATGGTGACCGAGGTGCTGTCGCCCAACCGCTCGAGCGCGACGCGGGCCATCGCCACGGTCAGCTCGGAATCGAGGGCGACTTCGCGGCGGACGATGCGCCGGGCGATGGCCAGGGCGAGCTCCACCATCTGGCGCTCGGTCTGTCGGATCATCGATCGGCGGACGTCGGCCAGTTCTTCGATGGTCTGCGCCAGCCGGCGGAGCATCGCGTCGGCGCGCTTCAACCCCGCCTCCGCACCAGCGCGTTCGCCCTGCTCGTAGCCCTTGGCGAACGCCTCGCGCTCGAGTGCGGCCAACCGGGCCTGCTGCTGCGCCGGGTCGGCCACGGAGGCCGGCTGGGCCTGGCCGCCCGGCACTCCACCGGGCAGGACGCCGGCCGGTTCGGGCGCCACGGCCGAGGGTTGCCGCTCGGGCCCGGACCAGTGGAACGGCTCCACCTGCTGCGGGCCGACGAGCCGCCGTGCCCTAGACGACATACGCCTCCCCCGCCGCCGCGCCCGTCGACAGGAGGCCCTCTTCCTCCAGCTTCCGGGCGATCGCCACGATCTCGTGTTGTGCCTTCTCGACCTCGCGCAACCGGATCGCGCCCAGCACCTCCATCTCCTCCCGAAGCATGTCGGCAGCCCGTTTCGACATGTTCTGGAAGAACCGGTTGCGCATCTCGTCGGTCGTGCCCTTGAGCGCGACGGTCAACACCTTGCGGTCGGCGCGCTGGACGATTTCCCGGAGGGCGGTGTCCTCGACTTTCATCAGGTCGTCGAACACGAACATGAGATTCCGGATCGAGATCGCGAGCTCGGGGTTCTGGCCTTCCAGCGATTCGATGACCGGCTGGCTGACGGTGCGGTCCAGCCGGTTGAGCAGTTCCGCCACCGCGCGGACGCCGCCGTAGGACTCGTGGCTCGACGTCCCCAGGCTCTTCAGCCGCTGTTCGATGACCGTGGAGATCCGCGTGACCACGTCCGGGGAGATCTCGTCGAGGCTCGCCATCCTCGTCAGCACGTCCACGCGCAGCGTCTCGGGCAGCAGGCTGAGCAGCTGGGCGGCGTGCGTCGAGTCGAGGTGGGCGAGGATGAGCGCGATGGTCTGCGGCTGTTCGGCGAGAATGAACTTGGACAGCTGCTGCGGGTCGGACTTGGCCAGCGAGGCGAAGCCCGCCGTGGACTGGAACGAGCGCACGACCCGCTCGATGACCCGCCGCGCCGTCTCCTGGCCGAGCGACTTGACGAGCAGCTGCTGCGCGAAGTCCACCCCGCCCCGGGCGACGTAGGAGGCCGCCAGCGTCATCTGGTGGAACTCCTCGAGCACGTGCTCGCCCGATTCCGGCGGCACGGCCCCGAGACCCGCCACCTCTTTCGCGATCTTCTCGACCTCGTCCTCGTGCAGGTACTTGAAGATCTGCGAGGCGGCCTCCTCGCCGAGGACCAGCGCGAGGATGGCGGCCTTTCGCGGACCGGAGATGGCCTGCTGGATCTGCATGGTCTACCGCCCATCGTCCTCGGCCAGCCAGGTGCGAATCAGGCGTGCCGCGTGTTCGGGTTCCTTCTGCACCGAGGCGGTCAGTCGCTTGGTCAGGACCGCCATCTTCCGCGGCTCGGCCGCCTTGGCCTCGGCTGCCTCGAGCTGCGCCTCGAGCTCGTTCTGCAGGTCCTCAACCCTCCGGGGCAACTGCTGCGGCAGCGTCGGCTGGACGCTGACCGTCGGCAGGGCCGGGAGGCTCCGGCGCATGATCGGGCGCACGATGAACGCGAAACCCATCAGGCCCAGGGCGATGATCGCCACCACGCGCCCCACATCGGTGACCACCGGCGTGTACTGCTGCCACACCGAGGGCGGAAGCGGTTCCTCGGTGGCCGTCGGCTCGAAGGCGACGTTCTCGACCGTCAGCTGGTCGCCCCGCGCGGTGTCGAGGCCCACGGCGGCCGCCACGACGCCCTGGATCTTCTGCATCTCGGCCGGCTGGCGCGGCCGGTTGGTGCGCGTCACCCGTCCGACCTTGTCTTTCTTGACGACGGGCTCGTCGTCCACGATGACGGCCACCGAGAGACGGGCGATGTCGCCGCGCGGCTGAATGGTGTGCAGCGTCGTGCGGCTGATCTCGTAGTTGGTCGTCTCGGCGCTGCGCATCAGCATCGGTCCCGCGTTCGCCATCTGCGTGGCGGGCGCGGGCGGCGTGGTCGTGGTGGGCTGGCCAGCCGGGGGCGGCGGGGGCGGCATGTTGGCGTGCGCGCCGGCGATGCCCTGGGCGCCCTGCGCCGTCGCCGTCCCGTCCTGCGTGGTCTGCTTGCTGCGGACGACCGAGCCGTCCGGATCCCAGTGCTCCTCGGTCTCCTCGCGAGTCTGCGGGTTGAGCCGGGCCGACACGTTCACGCGTACCCGGTCGGTCCCGACCACGGGCTCGAGCAGGCTCACGACCTTCGTCGTCAGGTCGTGCTCGATCCGCTGCTGGCGTTCGACCTGCAACCCGTCGAGCGGCCCCTCCTCGCCCTCGGGGGCGCGCGTCAGCGACCGCCCGTAGCTGTCGACGATCACGACCGCCTCGGGCCGGAGCCCCTCGATCGCCGCCGCGACCAGGCTCGCGATGCCGTGCACGGTGGCACTCGACAGCGGGCGGTTCGCATTCTTCAGCTTGACCACGACCGAGGCTTTCGCCGGCTGCTGGTTGGCGCCAAACAGCGAGTCCTTCGCGGGCGAGACGTGGACGCGCGCGCCGGCCACCTCGGTGATGGTCGAGATCGTGCGCGCCAGCTCGCCCTCGAGCGCCCGCCGGAAGTTGATCTGCTCGAGGAACTCGGTGGCCCCGAACGCGGTCCGGTCGAAGATCTCGAATCCGATCCGGCCCGACGACGGCAGGCCCTGCCCCGCAAATTCCAGCCGCAGTTCGTCGGCCCGGCCGGCCGGCACCCGGACGGCGCGCCCGCCCTGGTCAATCTGGTAGGGGATCTTCTGAGCCTTGAGCCGCGACACCACGTCGGAGGCGGCCTCCGGGTCCATGTCCGAGAAGAGCAGCACCCAGTCGGTGGTGTTCAGCCAGTAGGCCGAGCCCACGATGAGGACGACCACCACGGCGAACGTGCCAGTGATGGTGACCATCTGGGTCGGAGACAGGGACGAGGTCAGCGACTTGAGCCGGGCGAGGAACTGTTTGGGGTCCACAGGTTCTGCGACGCTCGATCCGCCGGTTAGTCGTTACGGGCCCGCGAGTTGGGGCGGTTTCCGCCCCCGTTCGTGGACCCAGAGTGCCGGTCCGCCCGCCCAGGCCTCGGTGCTGCGATCGCGCGCGCTAGATCGGCATCCGCATGACGTCCTGATAGGCCTGCACGAGTTTGTTGCGAACCTGCATGGTGAGTTGCAGCGTCATGTCGGCGCGCTGCAGGGCGATCATCGCCTCGTGCACGTCCCCGCTCCCGTCGAGCATCCGCCCAACGGCGGCGTTGGCGTCCGAATTGGTGCTCTCGACGGCGTTCACGAGCCGGCCGAGCGAGTCGGCGAAGTTCTCGGCGCCGCCGCCGGTCGCGGTTCCGACACCCGGCAGCGCCTGGGGGAGCAGGGTCCCGATCGTTCCGATCGCGTTGACGGCCATCGCCTACTTCCCTATGTCGAGCGACCGCTGCACCAGGTCGCGAATCATCCCGATGGCCGAGAGATTCGCCTGGTACGCACGGGCCGCCGTGATCATGTCGACCATCTCCTCGGCCGGGTCGACGTTCGGCAGGCTGACGAAGCCGTCCTTGTCCGCGTCGGGGTGCGACGGTTCGTACTGGCGCCGCGGCGGGGACTGGTCCTCGACGATGTTGGCCACCTTGACGCCCACCGCGCTCTGCCCCGCCTGCCCGAGCGCCGCGTCGAAACTGTCCACGGTGCTCGACGCGAGGACGACGCTGCGGCGCCGGTACGGCTGGCCGTCCGGCCCGCGGGTGGACTCGGCGTTGGCCAGGTTGGAGATCGACGCCTCGAGTCGGACGCGTTCGGCGCTCAGGGCGCTGCCGGCGGCGGCGATGGCGGTGTCGAGCGTGGACACTTAGCGACCCTCACTGATGGCGTAGCGTACGAGCTTGAACTTCGCGGCGAGCGCCGTCTGCGCCTTGGCGAAGTCGGTCGACGCCTGCGCCATGGTCAGCAACTCGCGATCGAGCTGCACGTTGTTACCGTCTCGTCGCGACGCCAGTCCGTCGGTCTCCTTCGTGCCGGCCGTCGGGTCGACCGACCCGCCGGCGATGTGCCCGGGCTGTGTCGTGACCAGCCTGACCGAGCCCTGAAGCTGGCTGTCGAGGGTGGTCGAGAAATCCGGTTCGCGGGCCTTGTAGCCGGGTGTCTCGAGGTTCGCGAGGTTGCTCGCCGACGAGACTTGGCGGGCCACGGCGCGATTCATCTCGCGCCGCAGCGCCGTGATGACCGCCGCGTCGCTCATGTCACTCATGACAAGTCCTGAAGTTTGGGCGGCGGAGGTCGATAACCAATTCAGGTGCCGCCTGGCCGTCACCCGAGCAAGAACGATGCCCGCGATGATGAATGGCAGACAACGGAAAGAAAGGCGGGTGGGTGCCAGGAGACGGACGGCGCAGAGAGTCGGAAGACCGACAGTGCCGACGGGACCGCGTCAGCGAGGCGGTCCGAGACGACCGCGGTCGGAGCGCTCGCCGGGTTCCCGTAGGAGCGCCTCGATGCGGGCCAGGCGTTGCTCGATGGCGTCGAGGCGGGCCGCCACCGAGAGCGGGCCGTCCCCGAACGCATCGCGGTCGCCGCTCGGGCGACTCCCCAACTGACGGGCGAGCAGGCGGTTCTCAGCCTCGAGGGCGAGCCGGTCACTCACCCGTTGCACGACGACATCGATCTGGCCCATCGAGAACGGTTTGGTCAGATAGTCGTAAGCCCCGAGACGCACGGCCTGGATGGCCGAATCGAGCGAGGCGTAGCCGGTGATGATCACGACGTAGCACGACGGGTTGGCCGACTTGGCCGCGCGCAGGACGGCCAGGCCGTCCGCCCCCGGCATCTGGAGGTCGGTGAGGATCAGTCGGTACCGGGCCGGGTCGCGCTCGATGGCGGCGATCGCCGCCCGGCCGTCGCCGGCCGTGGCGGTTTCGAACCCGTGATCGTGGAAGTACTCGACAAGCAGTTCCCGGATTTCGGCCTCGTCATCGACGACGAGGACGTTGAGGGCCGTGTGCGGATGCTGTGGCATGGGGATTGCGAGGCCCGTGGCGACCTTGCTCCTTGACGACTAATCGGCATCATGCCGGTTTTCATGAATCTTCGCTTGACGCTGACTCCAGAGGCGAGGATAGTTCGGTCACACGCGAGTCTGGTCTATGAGAACCTCTCAACTGAGCGTACTCGTTGTCGACGACGAAGCGGACCTTCGTGAGTTGATCGCCGACTCGCTGGCCAGCGAAGCCTTCGACGTCACGCAGGCGGCCGACGGCGCGGAAGCCATCTCTCGGCTCAAGACCTTCGCCTTCGACGCGATCGTCGTGGACCTGCGCCTCCCCGACGCCGACGGCATGGAGGTCCTCGATTTCGCGCTCACCCGCTATCCCGAGGTGGCCGCGGTCGTGATGACGGGCTTCGGGGGAGTAACCGAAGCTGTGGCGGCCATCAAGCGGGGAGCGATCGACTTCCTCATCAAGCCCTTCCAGATCACGCAGTTGTCCCGCATCCTGAGGGCGGAACTGGAACGCCGCCGCCTCCGTCAGGAGAACGCGGAACTGCGCGTCCAGCTGCGCGACCGATTCGGCTTCGACGCGGTCATCGGCCAGAGCGCCCCGATGCAGCACATTTTCGCAACGCTGGAACTGGTCGCCCCCATGAACAGCACCGTGCTGATTCAGGGCGAAACCGGGACGGGCAAGGAACTGATCGCGCGAACGATCCATCATAACAGCCCGCGAGCCGACCAGCGCTTCGTCGCGTTCAACGCGGCCGCCATCCCCGAGTCGCTCGCCGAGGCGGAGCTCTTTGGCCACACCCGCGGCGCCTTCACTGGCGCCGTGTCCAACCGGGTCGGCCGCTTCGAGCTGGCGCACCGCGGCACCATCTTCCTCGACGAGGTCGGCCTGATGTCGCCGGCGCTCCAGGCCAAACTGCTCCGTGCGCTGCAGGAGCGGGAGATTGAGCGCGTCGGCGAGTCGCGACCGATCAAGTTCGATGCCCGCGTCATCGCGGCCACCAATGTGGACCTGCGCAAGATGGTCAAGGAAGGGGCGTTCCGCGAGGACCTGTTCTACCGGCTGAACGTGATCCCCATCACGCTCCCCCCGCTCCGCGACCGTCCGGAGGACATTCCTCTGCTCGCCCGCCATTTCGTGCAGAAGGCGTGCCGGGGAAACAACTTGCCAGCCAAGAGCCTCAGCCAGGAAGCCTTGCGCTGCCTGATGAACTTCCCCTGGCCCGGCAACATCCGGCAGCTGGAGAACGCCATCGAGCACGCCGTCGCCCTGACCGGCCTGGAGCGCGAGATCCCGCCTTCCGGCCTGCCGGCCGAGGTGGTCGAGCCGTCGGGCTCGCTGCTGCTGCCCGCCGTCCGGATCCCCGACGAAGGCATCAACTTCACGTCGGTGGTCTCGCAGCTCGAACGCGAGCTGATTCTGCGCTGCCTCGAGAAGACGGGCGGCAACAAGCGCCAGGCCGCCCGGCTGCTGCAGCTGAGTCGCACGACCCTCATCGACAAGCTGCACCGCCTGAATCTCGACGAAGGGTCTTCGGCCGCCTGACGACCCCCCGGGGCCGCCCACGGGCGGACCCGGCCACCCCTTCGGGACCCACCCTGCGGAGCCAGGCCCCCCTCAAGCGGTGGGCCCCTGTGCCGATTATGACAGTGTGCGGGCGAGTGCCCGTGCCGCACAGCGTAGGCAATTTCCGTGACGGAGCCGCTCATGCGAATCCTCGTTGTGGATGATTCGACCACGATGCGCCGGATCCTGATTAACACGCTCAACAAGCTCGGGTACGCCGACGTGGTGGAAGGCTGCAACGGGCGTGAAGGACTGGATCGTCTCGCGGCGGGCCCGGTCGACCTGGTGATCACGGACTGGAACATGCCCGAGATGTCCGGGATCGAGTTCATCCGCGGGATGCGGGCCGACGACAAGACGAAGACCATCCCCGTCCTGATGGTCACCACCAACGCCGCCAAGGACGATATCGTCGAAGCCCTCAAGGCCGGTGTGAACAACTACGTCGTTAAGCCGTTCACGCCGGACGTGATCAAAGAGAAGATCGAAGCCGTGCTCGGGAAGTAGCCCCGCGCCTTTGCCGGGGCTGCGGGTGCCGAGCCCAAGGACTGTCGCGACATGGACGGAGCTGCTCTCGTCGGATCGCCCCGCCCGATCGGCGAATGGCTGACGCCTCAGAACACAGCCATCCCCGTCCTTCCCACGCTGGCTGGCCGCGTGATCGAGGTGGCCAGCGATCCGGACGTGTCGCTCGTCCAACTGGCCAACCTGATCGCCAAGGACCAGGTGCTCGCCTCCCGCCTGCTGCAGCTGGCCAACTCGGCCTACTGCGCCCCGATGCAGGAAATCGCCACCATTCCCGAAGCCGTCGTCCGGATCGGGTCCGACGGCGTGCGCAACCTGGTCTTCACCGTCTGTTTCAGCTCGCGGATGTACGACCCGGCGATCTACGGCGAGCAGGGGCGCCTGCTGATCGAGCACGGCATCGGCACCGCCTACATGGCGCGCATCCTCGCCGACCAGGCGGGCGAGCCCGAGGATGAGGCCTTCCTCGTCGGACTGCTTCACGACATCGGCAAGCTGCTCATCCTCAAACTGGCCTACGACTACAAGCGCCGGAGCGGGACGAGCGTGCCGGAGAACGAGGTCGCCAACGCCCTGGCCGAACATCACGCCAGCTTCGGCGCCACCACCCTCCGGCGGTGGCACCTGCCCTCGACACTCGAGGAGTCCATCCACTGCCACCACGATCCG
Source organism: uncultured Acidobacteriota bacterium (assembly GCA_963701315.1). Lineage (GTDB taxonomy): Bacteria > Acidobacteriota > Vicinamibacteria > Vicinamibacterales > Fen-181 > FEN-299. The sequence continues at coordinate 1,969,730 of OY969603.1, forward strand.
GCCTCGGCCACGCGCGACCCCCGGATGGCGATGATTGCGTATCTGGCCGACCGCCTGAGCCACCGCTACGGGTTCGGCTGTGACCCGGACGCCTACAACCTGGTGGGCGACCCGATCGCCAAGGAGTTCCACATCGACGCCGCGTGGCAGGCCGAGAACGACGCGAGGGCGCAGGGTCTGTTTGACATCGCGCGGCAATCACTGATGGGCCGGTAGCCTCCGTCCGGCACACTCCACACTGCCGGCCGACACCAATTTGGCCACGACGCCTGCACGGCCGGCGCTCGGCCGTGCGACACCGCGCGTCCACGCCTCTCGTCCCCGCTGCAGGTCGCTGACCCACCTGTCCTCGCGTTCAGTCGCACCGTACCCTCGATCACCAAACGTCCGTCGACACCTACGACCCGTCGGTCTGCACCGATTTGCACGCGCCGCCCGTGAGCCCCGCGGTGACGCCGCGCCGGCCCAGTTGAGCGCCACCGGTGATCGCCACTTCCGGCAAGGCGGAGGAGGCCGTCAGCGTCACAGCGGTTTGCCTGTTCTGCGACGTCGGCGCAGACCAGCCGTGCGCCTGCGCCGTTCAGCGTCGGCGTCCGACAGCCGTAGCGGGTGCGCCTCCAGCGCCGGCTTCGCGAACCAGCGGTTCTGGCGTTTCTCTCGAACGCGGAGGCGGCGCGAGTCGGTCCCCGGAGGGGGCCGGGCGAGGTGCGAGCCACATCGGCGCGCCGAGAGGTCGCCGGGTGTCTCAGCCCTCTGTCGTAGTAGAATCCGGCCGACTCGGTTCTGGTCGGTGCACGACTGCCCCCTGAGGACCACTCATGAAGCGCTTTCTCTCGCTCCGATTCCTGGCGACCGTGCTCGTGGCCCTTGCGGCCACCGCGACGCTGACAGGCCAGGGCAAGTACGCCCGTGACCCGAAGCAGCCCATTGACGAGGAGTACACGAAGAAGATCAAGGAATATACGACGGCGCCGTACTTCACCTCGCCGCTGGTGGACTACCTGCCGGCGTCCAAGACGGTGCCGACGCCCAAGGCCGTTCTGGGCGACATCGCGGGCGCGCCCGGCAAGCTCCCGTATTCCACCCAGGTCTACGAGTACATGCGGCTGCTCGAGAAGAACAGCCCGCGCGTCAAGGTGTTCTCGATCGGCAAGACCGAGGAGGGACGCGAGATGATCGCGGTGGCGGTCGCCGATGCCGCCATCATCGCGAAGCTCGACGAGAACCGCGCCCGGCTGGCCCAGCTCGCCGACCCCCGGACGATCAAGCTGGACGACGCGGAAGCCGACCGGCTCGTGGCGCTCTCGACGCCCATCTACTACATCACCGGCACGATCCACTCGCCGGAGACCGGCGCGCCGACGGCGCTCATGGAACTGGCCTACCGGCTCGCCGTCGACGAGGCGCCCTACGTCAAGGCGATCCGCTCGAACGTCATCACGCTCATCACGCCGATCGTCGAGGTGGACGGCCGTGACCGCCAGGTTGACATCTACAACTGGCACCTGGCGCACCCCGCGGACAACTGGCCGCCGCTCGTCTACTGGGGCAAGTACATCGTCCACGACAACAACCGTGACGCCATGGGGGCCTCGCTCGCGCTCACCCGGAACGTCATCAACGCCTTCGTGGACCAGAAGGCGCAGTTGCTCCACGACCTCCACGAGTCGGTGGCGTACCTCTACGACAACACCGTCGGGGACGAGCCCTACAACGCCTGGGTCGACCCGATCCTCGTCGACGAATGGCAGCTGATCGGTTGGAACAACGTGTCGGAGATGACCAAGTTCGGCATGCCTGGCGTGTTCACCCACGGCACGTTCGACACCTGGTCGCCCGGCTACCTGATGTTCATCGCCGCGATGCACAACGGCACGAGCCGGCTGTACGAGACGTTCGGCAACGGCGGCGCCGACACGCTCGAGCGGACGCTCAGGCCGGGCGAGTACGCGCGGACCTGGTTCAAGCCGAACCCGCCCCTGCCGAAGGCGATGTGGTCCCAGCGGAACAACAACAACTACGAGCAGACGGGCCTGCTGACGGCGCTCTCCTACTACGCGACGAACAACAAGCTGTTCCTGAAGAACTTCTACCTCAAGGCGAAGCGGTCGGTGCTCAAGGCGAAGACCGAAGGCCCGGCGGCTTATGTCTTCCCCGCCGACGACCCGCGCCCCGGGGCCCAGGCCGACCTGCTGCACGTGCTCCAGATCCAGCGCTGCGAGGTCTCGCGGGCCACCGCCCCCTTCACCGTCACGCTGCCCGCCAAGCGCCGCGCCTCACGGGGCGGCGAGGACCAACCCGGACGGCGGACCGAGAAGCCGACCTCCGAGACCAAGCAGTTCCCGGCCGGGTCCTACATCGTCCGCATGGACCAGCCCTACAGCCGAATCGCCGACGCCCTGCTCGACTACCAGGTACCTGGAGCCCGTCGGACCCGCAGAAGACGCCCTACGACGACACCGGCTGGACATTCGGCGAGTTGTTCAACGTCGAGGTCGTGCGCGTGGTCGATCCCGCGGTGCTCGACGCCGCGATGACGCCGGTCGCGGGCGCCGTGAAGGCGCCGGGCGCGGTCACGGGCACCGGCACGGTGTTCGCGGTCAACCACGACGCCGACCCCGCCCTGATCTCCCTGCGGTACCGACTCAAGGCGGCCTTCTTCGACACGGCCGAGGAGCCGTTTGAAGCCGCCGGGCACAAGTTCAACCGCGGCAGCTTCCTCATTCGGGGTGTCTCGACCGACGACCTGCAGAAGGCCGCCGCCGACTGCGGCCTCCAGGTCTACGCCCTGCCGGCCGCGCCCAAGGTCCAGACGCACCCGGTCAAGGCGCCGCGAATCGGGTTCGTGCACACCTGGATCGCCACCCAGGACGAAGGCTGGTGGCGCATGGAGTTCGACAAGCGCGGCGTTCCCTACGACTACATCAGCACGCAGACCATCGCGAAGACGCCCGACCTTGGCGCGAAGTACGACGTGATCGTGTTCCCGCTCGTGGGCCGGCCGGCCCAGCAGACGGTCTCCGGCATGCCGATGTGGGGCAATCCGCTGCCCTGGAAGAAGACCGAGCTGACGCCGAACATCGGCGGCGAGGACTCCACCGACGACATGCGCCCGGGGCTCGGGTGGACGGGTCTCGCCAACCTCGACGCCTTCGTCCAGAAGGGCGGACTGCTCATCACCGCCGATGACACCTCGGATCTCGCCGTGACGTTCGGCCTCACCCAGGGGGTCAGCTGTCAGCGAGGCCAGCGCCTCAAGGCTCCCGGCACGGTGGTGCGCGCGAAGTTCGTGGACGGGACGAGCCCCATCGCCTACGGCTACGGGGAGAACCTGTCCGTGTATCTGTCGAACGGCCTGGTGTTCTCCGTCTCCAACACGGCCGCCGGGCGGGGCGGCCGCTTCTTCGGCGACGACTCGGCGCGTCCCACCGGACGCGGCACCGTCGACGATCCCGACATCCCGCAGGGTCGGGCCGCGGCCCAGGCGCCCGAGGAGCCGCACGTGGACGTCTGGCAGGCCACTCCGGTCACCGACGAACAACTGCGGAACGGCATCAACGTGATTCCGGTGAAGCAGCGCCCGCGCGTGATCCTCCGCTACGGTGAGGCCCGCGATCTGCTCGTCTCCGGCCTGCTCGACGGCGGCGCCGACATCGCGCAGCACCCGGCCGTCATCGACGTCCCGCACCAGAAGGGCCACGTCGTGCTCTTCTCGCCCAACCCGGTGTGGCGCGCCGAGACGCAGGGCAGTTACGCGATGGTCTTCAACGCCATCCTGAACTTCGACCACCTGGACGCCGGCAGGAAGTGGGACGAAAAGTAGCCGCCGCGAGTTCGCACCCCCTCACCCGCTCCCTGCCTGGCAGGGGGCGGGTGGGCCCGGGGGCACGCCGAAGGCCTTGCCCCGTCCTGTTCGGCCGACCGACGCTCGCCGCCTTTCTCACGGGCACGAGAAGGGCGAGACTCAATCCGGCGGGATGCTGAGGACCCCCGATCTGTGGCGCGCGCCGCGGATCGCCGCTGTGCGGGAGATCCAGGCCTTCCAGCCGCGCGTCGCCCGCAAGCCGGGCCAGGAGGCCACACCGTCCCCAGATGGCGCAGCCCTTCGCCATGTGCCCGGGACTGCCGGAGGGCGCATGGCCAAGGTTCCAGAACCAGTCGGTCCACATCGACGGCACCGCGATTGACGCGGCTGTGACCATCCAGTCGGTCCAGACGCCCCAGCAGGCCGCCTGGAAGGACGACAGGCAGCGACGCCCCGACCGGGTTCGGCCCGCAGCTCAGACACCCGGACGACCATCACGACGATCACGAAAGGCCTGACACACGTGGCGACCTCGGTCGGCACCGCGAAGGTCGCCGTTCGCCCCGTTCCGGCGGCGGGCCCGCCCCCTCGCCCCACCGCGACCGCGGCCCCAGACCGAGTGTCCGATTTTGGGACGGGCCAGTTCATCGGCGCACAGGCATCGGCTGCGCGCCACGGCCGAACCACGCGTATAATTAATTCATCTGTCGTGACTTATGGGCTTGTCCCGAGGGTGGCACGTCTCTGGCTGTGGGTGGAGGCGGCGTCCCTCGTCCGATTGTCCCTGGACGGGAGATCGATTTGGGGATGATTCACGTCTAAGGCTATCGAGCATGGACATTCAACGCCCATCGAGTGTCGCGAGGAACAAGAAGATCCGCCGGATCGTCATCGGCGCCGTTGCCCTGGTGGCCATTGCGCTCATCACGGTCGCGCTGTCCCGCCTGAAGCCCGCCGCACCGACGGTCGAGCGGGCGACCGTGTATATCGACACGGTCAAGCGTGGCGACATCGAGCGGCAGGTGCGGGGTCTGGGCACGCTGGTTCCCGAGGACATCCGCTGGATTCCCGCGGTCACCTCCGGGCGCGTCGAGCGCATCGTCGTCTATCCCGGGACCGAGGTGAAGCCCGAGACCGTGGTCCTCGTCCTGAGCAACCCGACCCAGACGCAGGAGTTGCTCGAGGCCGAGCAGCAGCTGAAGGCGGCCGAGGCGCAGCTGACGAACCTCCGGGTCACGGTGCAGAACAACCTGCTGGCGCAGGAGGCGGAGTCCTCGGGCGCGGCGGCGGAGTTCCGCCAGGCGCAGATGCAGGCGGAGTCCGACGCCCAGCTGGCCGACGAGGGGCTCGTCTCGCCCCTGACGAGCAAGCTGTCGAAGGTCAAGGCCGAGAGCCTCAAGACGAAGGACGAGATCGAACGCAAGCGCTACGTGCAGCTGCGCGAGACGGGGCCCGCGCAGCTGGCCGTGCAGCAGGCCGAGGTCGATCGCCTGCGGGCGCTGGTCGTGCTGCGCCACAGCGAGGTCGACCAGCTGAACGTGCGGCCCGGCATCGCCGGGATGCTGCAGCAGGTGCCGGTCGACGTGGGCGCTCACGTGGAGCCGGGGACCAACCTGGCGCGCGTGGCGGACCAGACGAAGTTGAAGGCCCAGCTCAAGATCGCGGAGACGCAGGCCAAGGACATCCAGATCGGCCAGGCGGCCTCCATCGACACGCGCAACGGCATCATCTCGGGCCGGGTGTCGCGGATCGACCCGGCCGTGCTCAACGGCACGGTCACGGTGGACGTCGCGCTCCAAGGGGAGCTCCCCAAGGGCGCGCGGCCCGATCTGAGCGTGGACGGCACGATCGAGCTCGAGCACCTGGTCGACGTGCTCTATGTGGGCCGGCCCGCCTACGGGCAGGAGCAGAGCGTGATCAGCTTGTTCCGCATCGACGAGGACGGCGTCAACTGCACGCGGACGAAGGTGACCGTGGGCAAGACGTCGGTGAACACGATCGAGGTGCGGGGCGGGCTCAAGGCGGGAGACCAGGTGATCCTGTCGGATATGGCGCAGTACCGACGCATTCGACCGCGTGAGGCTGAAGTAGGGCCGGACGGGGCGACGGGTGCGCCGGCCGGCGGGCCTGCGCGCCCCCACACGACACTCAGGAGTTTCTGGAGGAGCGATGAACGGCAACGGAAACGAGCAACCGCTGATTCAGCTCGAGGGCGTCACGAAGATCTTCTACACCGACGAGGTGGAGACCCACGCGCTGTCGGGGATCCACATGGACATCCGCCGCGGCGAGTACGTCTCGATCGCCGGACCGTCGGGCTGCGGCAAGTCGACGCTGCTGTCGATCCTCGGCCTGCTCGACACGCCGACCGGCGGCACCTACGCGCTGAACGCGCAGCCGGTGACGAACCTGACGATGGCCGAGCGCGCGCGCATTCGGAACCGGGAAATCGGGTTCATCTTCCAGAGTTTCAACCTGATCGGGGACCTCACGGTCTTCGAGAACGTGGAGCTGCCGCTGACCTACCGCGGCATGCGGTCCGCCGAGCGGAAGACCCGTACGAACGAGGCGCTCGAGAAGGTCGGGATGGCGCACCGCGCCCGGCACCTGCCCAGCCAGCTCTCCGGCGGTCAGCAGCAGCGGGTCGCGGTGGCCCGGGCCCTGGTCGGCAGCCCGCTGATCATGCTGGCCGACGAGCCGACCGGCAACCTCGATTCGCGCAACGGCGAAGCCGTCATGGACCTGCTGCGCGAGCTGCACCGGCAGGGTTCGACGATCTGCATGGTCACGCACGACCCACGCTTCACGCGCCACGCCGACCGCACCATCCATCTGTTCGACGGCCAGGTGGTGGAGGAGAGCATGGAGTCGACGCCCGCGTGACGCCGCTCATCTCGCTCCGCCACGTCGAGAAGTACTACCAGCACGGCGTGAGCCGGACGTACGTGCTGCGCCGGGTGGCGATCGACATCGCCGAAGGTGAGTTCGTGTCGATCATGGGGCCCTCGGGGGCCGGCAAGTCGACGCTGCTGCACATCATCGGCATGTTCGACAGCGAGTGGACCGGCGAGTACCTTCTTCGCCGGCGAACCGGTTCACTCGCTGAACCAGAAGGCGCGCTCCGCGCTGCACAAGCAGAACATGGGGTTCGTCTTCCAGAGCTACCACCTGCTCGACAACCTCACCGTCTACGAGAACCTCGAGATCCCCCTCTCCTACCGCGACGTCAAGAAGAGCGAGCGCCAGTCGATCGTGTGTGACGTGCTCGATCGCTTCCAGATCGTGGGGAAGAAGGACCTCTATCCCAACCAGCTGTCGGGTGGCCAGCAGCAACTGGTGGCCGTCGCACGGGCCGTGGTGGCGAGCCCGAAGGTGATTCTGGCCGACGAGCCGACCGGCAATCTCCATTCGGCGCAGGGTCGTGAGATCATGGAGTTGTTCAAGCGGCTCAACGGCGAGGGCACGACGATTCTGCAGGTGACCCACTCGGAGGTGAATGCCTCGTACGGCGATCGCGTGATCCAGCTCCGGGACGGCTGGGTCGTCACCGACTGACCGCCCGCCGCGGGTCGGCCGGGCGGAGCCCGTCGACCCGCCGCACCCGCCGCTTCCGAGCCGCCTGGTCCCGCCGCGCCCAGGGCGCCTTTGCCCCGACCGGGTGACGCCCCGGGCGGGCTTCGGGGAAGCACCGACTCATGAGACCTCCCGATCTGCGTTCCCGGATCCTCATTGCCGACGACCAGGCCGACGTGCTCGAGGCGCTGCGGCTCCTCGTGAAGGCGGAGGGCTGGGACCTCCAAACCGTGACCGCGCCCTCCGCCGTGCTGGACGCCGTCAACCGGTGCGAGTTCGATGTCGTCCTGATCGACCTGAACTACGCAAGGGACACGACGTCGGGGCGCGAGGGCCTCGACCTGCTGTCCAAGATCCATACCATCGACGCGTCGCTGCCGGTCGTCGTCATGACGGCGTGGGGTTCGGTGGACATCGCGGTGGAGGCGATGCGCCGCGGGGCGCGGGACTTCATCCAGAAGCCGTGGGACAACGAGCGGCTCCTGACGATCCTCCGCACCCAGGCCGAGCTGGCGCGGGCGCTGCGCCGGGGCCAGCGGCTCGAGGCCGAGAACCGCGCCCTGCGCGAACAGGCGCCGACCAACCTGATCGCGCAGGCGCCGGCCATGCAGCCCGTGCTCCAGATGATCGCGCGCGTGGGCCCCGCCGACGCCAACGTGCTGATCACGGGCGAGAACGGCACCGGCAAGGGAGTGGTCGCCGCCGCGCTCCACACCGCCTCCCCGCGCGCCAACCGGCCCATGGTGACCGTGAACGCGGGCGGGCTGTCCGAGGGCGTGTTCGAGAGCGAGCTGTTCGGCCACGTCAAGGGCGCGTTCACCGACGCCAAGACCGACCGGGTGGGGCGCTTCGAGCTGGCCGACGGCGGGACGCTGTTCCTCGACGAGATCGCCAACGTGGCCCTGCCGCAACAGGTGAAGCTGCTGCGCGTGCTCGAGACCGGGGAGTTCGAGCGCGTCGGATCGTCACGGACCCGGAAGGTCAGCGTCCGGGTCATCTCGGCGACCAACGCGGACATCTTCGACGAGGTGACGGCGGGCCGCTTCCGCCAGGACCTGCTCTTCCGCCTCAACACGGTGGAGATCCGACTGCCCCCGCTGCGCGACCGGCGGGAGGACATCCCCCTGCTCGCGCTGCACTTCCTGCAGGGACACGCCCGCCACTACCGCAAGCACCTCACCGGCTTCGACCCGCCCGCCCTCCAGGCCCTGGCGGAACACAACTGGCCCGGGAACGTGCGCGAGCTCGACCATGCCGTCGAGCGGGGCGTCCTGATGGCCCAGGGACCCTCGGTGCGCTACGGCGACCTCAGCCTGAAGCCGTCGCGGGAAGCGAGTTCGCGGCTCGAGGACATGAGCCTCGAGGACGTCGAAGGCTTCCTCGTCAAGAAGGCGATGGCGCGTTACGATGGCAATGTGAGCCACGCGGCGCGCGCGCTCGGGTTGAGCCGCAGCGCGCTGTACCGCCGGCTGCAGCGCTACGGCCTATGACCCTGCCCTTGCGCCGCCACCGCTGGCTGAGCCACGACCGGCGCGTGCTGTTGATGGCCCTCCTTTCGGGCCTGCCCGCCGTCGTGGTGGCGCTGGTCCTCCTCTGGAGCGGCGACCACGCACCCAAGACCATCTGGACGCTGACGGCGCTGGTCGTGCTCTGCTGGTGGGGCACCGCGTTCGCCCTGCGGAGCCGCGTCGTCTATCCCTTGCAAACGCTGTCGAACCTGCTCGCCGGCCTTCGGGAGGGCGACGCCTCGGTGCGCGCGCGCGACGCGGCGCCCGACGATGCGCTCGGCGAGGTGATGCTGGAGGCGAACCTGCTGGCCGGGACCCTCCGCGAACAACGCCTCGGGGCGCTGGAAGCGACCGCGCTGCTGCGGAAGGTCATGGAGGAGATCGACGTCGCCGTGTTCACCTTCGACGGGGCCAACCGACTCCGCCTGTTGAACCGGGCCGGCGAGCGGCTGCTCGGACGCGTGGCCGAGCGGGTCATGAACGCGACGGCGGTTGAACTGGGGCTGGGCGACTGCCTCGGCCAGCCCTCGCCGCGCGTCGCCGACCTGGCGTTCCCGGGCGGCGCGGGACGGTGGGAAGTCCGGCACACCAGCTTCCGCCAGGGCGGACTGCCCCACCACCTGCTGGTGCTCACCGACGTGAGCCGCCCCCTTCGTGAGGAGGAACGCCAAGCCTGGCAACGCCTGATGCGCGTGCTCGGCCACGAGATCAACAACTCGCTGGCGCCCATCAAGTCGATCGCTGGCAGCCTCGCCCGGCTGGTCCGGCGCGAGGAACTCCCCCCGGATTGGCGCGACGACACCGGCCGGGGCCTCGACGTCATCTCGACGCGGGCCGAGGCCCTGACGCGCTTCACCGCGTCCTACGCGCGGCTGGCCCGCCTGCCCCAGCCGCGCCTGGCGCCCCTGGCCATCGACGAGGTCGTCCGCCGGGCGGTCGGCCTGGAAACGCGCCTCGCGGTGACGGTCCACCCGGGTCCGTCGCTCACGGTCCACGCCGATTCCGACCAGCTCGAACAGCTGCTGATCAACCTGCTCCACAACGCCGTCGACGCGGCGCTCGAGACCCACGGCGGCGTCACGGTCGGCTGGGGCACGTCGGGCGGCTACTTCGAACTCTGGATCGAGGACGAGGGCCAGGGCCTCGCCCAAACCACCAACCTGTTCGTCCCGTTCTTCACGACCAAGCCCGGAGGGTCCGGCATCGGCCTGGTCCTCAGCCGGCAGATTGCCGAGGGTCACAACGGGACGCTCGCGCTCGCCAACCGGTCGGACGCGCGGGGATGCCGCGCGGTCCTCCGCCTGCCCATGGTCGCCAGTTCGCTGGCCGCCCGCGAGGGCGCGGCGGCCCGTTAGCCGCCGGAATCCCGGCGGTTTTCCGGCCCGCCCTCGACAGCCTCCTCTTTAAGACTCTGATAGTCCAGAGGTTGTTGCACCTGGCACGCAACTCGCTCGAAGCGCCGCAAGGTTTCCCTTTCGACAAACCACGGCGGCGGGCGTCTTTGGTCCATCGTTCGGGCGGGTGGAGGCCACGGTCTTTCGCCACGCGGGAGCAGTGGGAAGCTCCTGGCGTGGGCGGACGACTGTCATCAAAGGACGTGAGCTATGAGCGACCGCGAGAACTGGTTGGTCGGCGAGCTCGAACGGCGTGGCGTGAGTCGCCGCGAGTTCCTGGGGTTCTGCACGATGATGACCTCCCTGCTCGCCTTGCCGGCTTCACTGTCGGCCAAGGTGGCCAAGGCCATGCAGCAGACGGAGAAGCCCATCCTGGTCTGGCTCGAGTTCCAGGACTGCTGCGGCAACACGGAGTCGTTCCTCAGAGCCGCCCGCCCGACGGTGGCGGATATCGTCCTCGACGTGCTCTCGGTGGACTACCACGAGACGATCATGGCCGCCGCCGGGGCCCAGGCGCACGAAGCGCTCGAGAAGGTCGTCGGCGACAAGAAGGGCCAGTACCTGGTGGTCGTCGAAGGCGCGATTCCGACCGGGGAGAACGGGGCCTACTGCACGGTGGGCGGACGGGCGGCGATCGACATCGCCCGCGAGGTCTGCGGGAACGCGGCGGCGACCATCGCCATGGGCACCTGCGCGGCGTTCGGCGGGCTGCCCGCCGCCGCGCCGAACCCCACCGGCGCGCTCGGCGTGCGGGACGCCGTGCCAGGCATCCGGAGCCTGGTGAACCTGTCGGCCTGCCCGGCCAACGCCGAGAACATCACCGCCCTGCTGGTCCACTACCTCACCTTCAAGGACTGGCCGCCCCTCGACCAGTACCTGCGACCGCTGTTCGCCTACGGCAAGCTCATTCACGACAACTGCGAGCGCCGCGCGCACTACGACGCCGGCCAGTACGTGGAGGCGTGGGGCGATGAAGGGCACCGGACGGGCTACTGTCTGTACAAGATGGGGTGCAAGGGTCCGGTCACGTTCCAGAACTGCCCGCGGGTGCGATGGAACGAAGGCACCAACTGGCCGATCGGCTGCGGCCACCCGTGCGTCGGGTGCGCGGAGGCCGACTTCTGGGACAAGATGACCCCCTTCTACATCCACCTCCAGGGTCCGCCGCTGCTCGGCCCCGGCTACACCGTGGACCGCGTGGGCGTCGCCGCCACGCTCGGCATCGCCGCGGCCTTCGCCACGCACGGCGTGATTTCCTACGTGAAGCGCGCGCGCCAGACGCCCGAGCCCGAGCCGGCGCCACCGCAGAAGGCTGAGCCGCGGAAAGGAGACACCGTATGACGCACATCGTCGTGGATCCGGTGACCCGGATCGAGGGCCATCTGCGGATTGAGGCCGAGGTCGACGGCGGCAAGGTGCACGACGCCTGGTCGTCTTCCACGATGTTTCGCGGCATCGAGCTGATTCTCAAGGGGCGCGACCCCCGCGACGCCTGGGTGTTCACGCAGCGCATCTGCGGCGTGTGCACGACGGTGCACGCCATCGCCTCGATTCGGGCCGTCGAGAACGCCATCGGCGCCGTTCCGCCCCCCAACGCCCGACTCCTGCGCAATCTCATCATCGCGATGCAGGCCGTGCAGGATCACGTCGTGCACTTCTACCACCTGCACGCGCTCGACTGGGTCGACATCGTGTCGGCGCTCGGCGCCGATCCGGTGAAGACCGCCGCGCTGGCCGAGTCCATCTCGGACTGGCCGCTCTCGGGGGCGAAGTACTTCGCCGGCGTGCGGGACCGCGTCAAGGGGTTCGTCGACCGTGGGCAGCTCGGCCCCTTCGCCAACGCCTACTGGGGCCACCCGGCCTACAAGCTCCCGCCCGAGGCCAATCTGATGGCGGTCGCGCACTACCTCGAGGCGCTGGAGTGGCAGCGCGAGGTCATCAAGGTGCACGCCATCCTGGGCGGCAAGAACCCGCATCTCCAGAGCTTCCTGGTGGGCGGCATGGCGACGCCGGTCGACCCCGACAAGCAGGCCTCGCTCAACGCCGACACGCTGGCGATGGTCCGGGACCTCATCGCGAAAGCCCACGATTTCGTCGCCCGCGTCTACATCCCCGACGTGCTGGCCGTGGCGTCCTTCTACAAGGACTGGGCCGGCTACGGCGCCGGCCCTGGCAACTACCTGGTCTACGGCGAGTACCCGGAGGACGACGGGCCCAAGCCCGCGCTCTTCCTGCCGTCGGGCGTGATCCGGGGCCGCGACCTCTCGAAAGTCGAGCGGCTCGACCCGGCGCAGATCACCGAGCACGTCCGCCACTCATGGTACGAGTACAGCGGGGGCGACCAGGCCACCCTGCATCCCTTCCAGGGCGAGACGGCCCCGAAGTACACCGGGCCCAGGCCGCCCTACGACCGACTCGACACCAACGCGAAGTACAGCTGGCTCAAGTCGCCGCGCTACGCCGGACTCCCGATGGAGGTGGGACCGCTCTCGCGGATGCTGGTCGCCTACGCGTCGGGCCACGCACGCGTCAAGGAACTGGTCGGCGTGGTGCTCCAGAAGCTCGACGTCGGACCCGAGGCCCTCTTCTCGACGCTGGGCCGCGTGGCGGCCCGGGCGATCGAGACGCTGGTCCTCGCCGAGCACCAGGCGGCCTGGCTCGACCAGCTGGCCAACAACATGGCGCGGCACGACCTGCGGACGCACGACAACTCGAAGTGGGACCCCGCCACGTGGCCGGCCGAGGCCTCCGGCGCCGGGTTCCACGAGGCGCCCCGCGGCGCCCTCGGACACTGGGTGCAGATCCGGAACGGGTCGATTGCCAACTACCAGTGCATCGTCCCGAGCACGTGGAACGCGGGCCCGCGCGATGCCACGGGCCAGCGCGGCCCCTACGAGGAGGCGCTGCTGGGCACGCCGGTGGCCGACCCCGCGAAGCCGGTCGAGATCCTCCGCACGATCCACTCGTTCGACCCCTGTCTTGCCTGCGGGGTCCACGTCCTTGACGCGCGGCGTCGCGAGCTCGCGCGCGTGAGGCTGCCATGACTGGCGACAAAGCCCTCGCCGAAACCGTGCGCGTCTACGTCTGGGAGTGGCCGGTGCGCGTCTGCCACTGGCTGATCGCCGGCTCGATCGCCGTGTTGTCGATGAGCGGGCTCTACATCGCCAACCCCTCCCTCGTCACGACGGGGGTGGTGACGCAGCGGTCGCTGATGGGGCTCGTCAAGCTGATTCACTACTCCGGGGCGATCGTGTTCGGCATCGCCGTGGCGAGCCGCCTGTACTGGATGCTGGCCGGCAACAACTACGCCCGGTGGGACAAGTTCGTGCCGGCCCGCCGGAAGCGCTGGCGCGCGCTCCCACAGACCGTCAGCTACTACCTGTTCCGGATGCGCAAGCCCCCGGGGTTCGTGGGCCACAACCCGCTCGCCGGGCTGACCTACACGTTCGTGTTCCTGATCTACTTCATCATGATCGGGACCGGCCTCGCGCTCTATTCGGTCAGTGCGCACATCGGCTCGCCGCTCCGGTGGTTCCAGTTCCTCGTGCCCCTGTTCGGCGGGCTGTCGACCGCGCGGTGGCTGCACCACGGGTTCATGTGGATGCTCATCGGCTTCGCCGTGCACCACGTCTACAGCGCGGTCCTCATGTCCCAGGTCGAGGCCAACGCCACGGTGGAGTCGATCTTCTCGGGCTACAAGTTCGTGCCGCGGGAGGACCTCATCTACTCCGGCTATCGCTTCATCGACCACAAGGACCACCATGGATAGCCGGTCGTCGCTCCTGATCCTGGGTCTCGGCAACCTACTGTGCCGGGACGACGGCGTCGGGCCCGTCGTGGCACAGACGATCGCCGAGACCCGGATCGTCCCCGACGGGGTGCGGGTGCTCGACGGCGGCACGCTCGGCCTCTCGCTGCTCCCCTATCTGGAGGATGCCGACCGGGCCATCCTCGTCGACGCGATCGAGGCCGACGCCCCGGCCGGCACCCTCGTCCGTCTCGAAGGCGAGGAGGTGGGGCCCGCCGTCGCCTCGCGGCTGTCCGTGCACCAGGTCGGCGTGGCGGACCTCGTCGAGGCGGCCCGGTGGCGGGAGCGGGTCCCGCCCTCGCTCGTGCTCGTCGGCCTCGTCCCCGAGACCACCGAGCTCGGGGTCGGGTTGTCGGCTGGGGTCCTGGCCGCGCTCCCGAACCTCGTCGACCGGGTCTGCGAGGAGGCATGCCGCGCGGGATTCCCGCTCGAAAAGAAGCCTGGCGATGTGGAGCGTTCCAAGAACGCTGGGCGCGATCGCCCTGGCGTCGAGTGTCTGGGCGTCCTGCAGGCCGCCCGCTGACCTGCCGCCGGACCTCGACGGCCGTGTGCAGAGCGCCGCCGCACGTGCGCGCGGACGTCAGCTGTTTGCCCAGGTACCTGCGTGCTCTGCCACGGCGAGCGCGGCGACGGCCAGGGCGTGCGCCGCTCGGCGTTCGCAACGCCGCCGCGGGACTTCACCAACACGGCCTGGCGGCGGTCGACCTCGCCGGCGCGGGTCTTCCGCGCCATCCGCGACGGCCTGCCCGGGACCCCCATGCCTGGGTGGCGACCGCTCGGCGATACCGCCATTGGCGATCTGACGGCCTACGTGCTGGCCTTCGGCCAAACGCCGTAACGGCGCTCCCAGTTGTTGAAAATCTCAGCACCGTTGGTCTCTCCCCGCGCTGCCGAATTGTCGGCAGCTTCCACAGTCGCCGGTCTGCACCCTGCCGGAATTGCGGAATTTTCTGGTAGACTGCTGCGCTGGCAACCGGTTTGCTCACCTCGCGGTCAGGGTCGCGTGCCGCTTCGGGCGACCACGTCGCATGCTGCACTCACTGCTCTTGCCTCTCGTCGTTGCCGTCGCGGTCCAGGCGCCGTCGTCCGGCCAACCGAAGAACGAGGGCGTCGACACCTGCCTGGCCTGCCACGGCGAGGCGACGTTGTCGGTGACGCTGGCGGACGGTGAGTCCCAGAGCTTGTTTGTCGACAGGGCGGTCTTCGCGCAGTCCGTGCACGGCGGCAAGCTGGGGTGCACCGACTGTCACACGGACATCTCCGAGATCCCCCACGCGCCGAAGAGCTTCCCGACGCGTCGAGCCTTCACCATCGCGTACTACGAGGCCTGCAAGCGCTGCCATTTCGCGAACTACAGCAAGACGCTGGACAGCGTGCACTACGCGGCGATTGCCCGGGGGGACAAGACGGCGCCGGTGTGCGTGGACTGCCACGGGGCGCACAACATCACGGCGCCCGGCCAGCCGCGCTCGCGCATCTCGTCGACCTGCGCAGGGTGCCACCGCGGCGTGTTCGCCACCTACGCCAAGAGCGTGCACGGCCGGGCGCTCATCGAGGAGCGCAATGCCGACGTGCCGACCTGCACGGACTGCCACCACGCGCACGACATCGGCGGCCCGCACGAGCCGGGCTGGCGGCTCCGGACGCCGGAGCTGTGCGCGAACTGCCACACGCAGCCCGCGAAGATGGCGCGCTACAAGCTGTCGACCGACGTCATGCGCACCTATCTCGCCGACTTCCACGGCATGACGGCATCGCTCCAGCGGAAGGGCACGACGGAAGGGGCCCGCCTGACCGCGCTGTGCATCGACTGCCACGGCGTGCACGACATCACGAGGACCGACGCGCAGAACTCGGGCGTCATGCGGGCGAACCTGCTGAAGACGTGCCGGAAGTGCCACCCGGACGCGACCGCGAACTTCTCGTCGGCCTGGCTCTCCCACTACGAGCCGAGCCTTAGGCGCGCCCCGCTGGTCTACTCCGTCCGGATTGCCTACATGATTCTCATCCCGTTCATGATTGGAGGCCTCGTCCTGCAGATCCTCCTCCATCTGTGGCGGGTCGTGGTCAACCGATGAGACCCTACGTCGTCCGCTTCACCCCGAAGCAGCGCGTCGAGCACCTGTCGGTGATGACCCTGTTTGTCGTGCTGGCCGTCACCGGTCTACCCCAGAAGTTCTACGAGGCGGCCTGGGCGCAGATCATCATCCTCGGGCTCGGCGGCATCGATCGCGTGCGGTGGATCCACCGGGCGGCCGGCCTCGCGTTCACGGTGTTCACCTTCGCGCACCTCGGCATCGTCTCGGCCCTCGTCGTGACGGGCCGGGCCGCGCTCTCGCTCGTTCCCACGCGCCAGGACTTCACCGACGCGATCACCCAGCTGCGCTACTACCTCGGGGTCTCGGACGTGCCCGCGAAGTTCGACAAGTTCGACTACAAGCAGAAGTTCGAGTACCTGGGGGCTCCTGCTGGGCGCCGTGATCGTGATCTCGACGGGGCTCGTGTTGCTCTTCCCGATCGTGGCCACCCGCTTCCTGCCCGGCGAGATCGTGCCGGCGGCCAAGCTGGCTCACGGCAACGAGGGGCTGATGGCGTTTCTCGTCGTCATCCTCTGGCACATCTACAACGCCCACCTCAACCCGGACGTCTTTCCGTTCGACAGCGCCATCTTTACGGGGAAGATCAGCACGGAACGCCTCCGCCACGAGCACGAGCTGGAGTTCAAGCGGCTGAAGGAATCGGAGTAGCTGAGGGGAGGGGCACCCCGATGCGCTGGCTGGCCTCGCTGCTCTCCCAGTCGATGACGCACGCGCTCATCGCGGCCGTGGTCGTCGAGGCCCTCCTGCGCGCGTGGCGCCTCGAGGACGGGGCCTGGCGTTTGCGCCTGCGCCTGCTGCCGATCCTGGTGCCCGTCGTCTGGATCCCGGCCTTGCTGGTCGTCGCCCCGTGGCGGCAGGCGCCCTGGTTCGCGGCCGGGTGGGCGGTGTTCTCGGGCGAACGATGGAACCTGCTCCACGTCGGCCCGATGGGCCTCGGCGCGCTGCTCCTGCTCCTCAGTGCCGGGCTCGGTTCGGGCCTCTTCCTGCGCGACGCGGTGCCTCCCCTGCTCGACCAGATGCGCGGATCCACGCCCCCGCCCTCCGGCCCGTGGTCGGTGGTGTCCCGCCTCCTCGACGCCCGCATCAGGCATCTGTCGGGCCGCCTGGGCATCGCGCCGCCCGTTGTTCGGCTGGTCCGACACTCGGCGCCTCTGCTGCTGTGCACGGGTTGGACTCCCCCGGCGCTGGTGATCTCGACGGGCACGCTCGACCGGCTCGACGACGCCGCGCTCGACGCCGCGCTGGCCCACGAGCTGGCCCATGCCGCCTTCGGCGACCCGGCGTTCAGCCTTGGGCTGATGGCAGCCCGGGCCGTGCTGTTCTTCAACCCGGCCGTACAATGGACCGGGCGGATGCTGGTCGACGAGATGGAGCGACGGGCCGACCAGACCTGCGTGCGGATCGGCGCCGACCCCCATGCGCTGGCGCGGGCCATCCGCCTGCTGTTTCTGGCGGGTGACCCGGCCCCTATCGATCGCGACGCGTCGTTCGAGCGGCTGTTCTGGCGGACCCGTCTGGCGGGCATCGAAGACCGGTGCCGGCGCTTGACGGGCGCCTTCCCGCCCCCAGCGCTCGCGGACCGAGGGTTTCGGCTGTGCCTGGCCACGGCGGGTCTGCTGGTCGGTACTGTTCTTCGTGGTCTGACCGATGAACGACGGACCTCTCCGTGCGTTGGGTGCGTGGCTGGCCGTCATGGCGCTGGCGGCCACGACGCTGGCCGGGCTCGACCGCCTGCCGTCGGTGGCCTCCGGGACCCCGCACGGCGTGCGGGTGTTCGACTCGATCGACTCGGCCGAGCGCGAGCTCGGTGTGAGGGTCTGGCTGCCGTCGGCCGGCGTGGTGCTCGGCTGGCCGCCCGACCGCGTGGAAGCCGATGCGGCCGATCCGCCGACGCTGGCGATCCACTTCCCCGCGCGGGTGGCCGGCCAGCCGGAGGTCCTGCTCTGCGAGTCGATGGGCCGAGTGCCGCGCGCGGCCCCCGAGGTCCTGCTCCCGCCGGGCCGGACGCTCGAGAGCGCCGAGATCCAGGTCGGCGGCCGGCCGGCCCACCTGGCCAGGCTCGTCGGTGATGACGGGCGGGTGTGGCACGAGCTCGGGTGGGACCTCGGGTCGCGCCACATCACGCTCCGGTCGGGCGGGCCGGTCGACTGGTTGCTGGAAGTCGCCGGAGGCGTGGAGCAGGGACACCGATGAACGCCGACCGCCCCGTCGCGACCCCGACGCGCCGGAGCATCCAGACGCGGGTGCTCCTGCTCGTCGGCGTCGGCACGATCGCCTCGCTCGCGATCCTCGGCAGCACGAGCTTTGTCGGCCTCAGCTCGCTCGGCGCTCGGCTGGCCGCCGAGCGCGAGGCACTGGCCCGCTCGGTCGCTGCACACCTCGACTACGTCGTGCAGGGTGACCTGGAGATCCTCCAGGGCCTCTCCCGCGCGCCCGGCATCGGCCTCGCCGAAGCCGACCCCCGCCCCGACCAGGCCGTCCTGCGCGAGGCCTACCTGCGCTCGCACCTGCTCGCCAGCGTGTTTCTCGTCGCCCGCTCGCGCGCGGTGGTGACGGCGGAGCCCCGGAGCGTCCCCGACCTTCCCGACCCCGCGCCGACGGCCCGTGACGTCGAGGTGGCCTTCGAGTCCGGGCGGCCGGTCGTCTCCGACCTGGTCGCGGGCCCGATGCCTCGGCTCTACGTGCTGGTCCCCCTGCGCGACTGGCGCGGGCAGGTGGCCGCCCTGGCTGGCGGGTGCATCGATCCCCGCAGCACGCGGTTCTCGACCCTCGTCGACGCCTTCCGGCTGGGCCAGACCGGGTTCGCCACGCTCATCGACGCCGAGGGCCGGATCATCGCGGGCCCGGACCGTTCGCGCCTCTCGCGGCGGATCGACGACTGGGACGACCTCTCGCCCCACCTGCGCGCGCGCGAGCCGTTCGTCCAAGCCGTCGCGCGAGGGATGGGACGGTCGGTCCTCGCGCTCTACCCGCTGGCGAGCGCCCCGTGGGCAGTGGTCATCCAGCAGGACGAGGCGGAGACGTTTGCCCAAGCCCGCACGCTCCGGCGGACGCTCCTCTGGCTGTCGCCCACGCTGCTCGCACTGTCGCTCCTCTTCGCGTGGGGTGCCGCCCGCAGCGTGCGCGGGCCGATTGTCGCGCTCACGGCCTCGGCCGAGCGCATCGCCGCCGGAGATCTGGACCGGCCCATTCCGGCCTTCGCCGACGACGAGGTCGGTCGCCTGGGAGATTCCCTCGAGCGGATGCGGGTGGCGCTGCGCGGGTCGCTCGAAACGATCGCGCGGCACAACCAGGAGCTGGAAGGTCGCGTCGAGGCGCGCACGCGGGAGCTGCAGGATCTCTATTCCCAGCTGCAGGCACGCGAGGCGTGGCGCGAGGAGCTGCTGCGCAAGGTCATCTCGGCGCAGGAGGACGAGCGGAAGCGGCTGGCGCGCGAGCTGCACGACGAGACGAGCCAAACCTTGAGCGCGCTGGCCATGAAGATCGAAACCGCGCTCGCCGCCTGGCCGGGGACGTCCTCGCGGGATCTCCTCACCGAGGCCCGCGCGTTGACCGTCCGGATCCTCGAGGAGCTGCACCGCCTGATCTTCGACCTGCGGCCCTCGGTGCTGGACGACCTCGGCCTGCTCTCGGCGATCCGCTGGTACGCCGAGCGGCACCTCGAGCCGCGGGGCATCGCCGTCCGGTGCGAGTTCAGCGGCATCGACGCCCGCCTGCCGCCCGAACTGGAGACCGCGCTATTCCGCGTGGCGCAGGAGGCCATCACCAACATCGCCAAGCACTCCCGGGCCGAGACGGTGCTCATCCAGTGCTTCGAACGCGGCGACCAGATCGTCATCGAGGTGGAGGACGACGGGCGCGGCTTCTCGCCCGAATCCCTGCCGCCGCCCGCGGCCCGCGAACGCGGCCTCGGGCTGCTCGGAATGCGGGAGCGGGTCGAGCTGTTCGGGGGAACGATCGAGATCGACTCGGCACCCGGGAGCGGCACACGAATCGCCATCAGCGTCCCAGTTCCACAAGAGGCGAGCCATGTCCAAGATTCGGGTCCTCCTCGCGGATGACCACGCGATCGTGCGCGAGGGCGTGCGCGCGCTGCTGCGCCTCTCGGACGACATCGAGGTGGTCGGCGAAGCGGCCAACGGCCTGGAGGCCGTCGAGCTCGCACGCACGCTCTCGCCCGACGTCATCCTCATGGACATCGCGATGCCGGGCCTCGGGGGCCTCGAGGCCACGCTCGCCATCCGGCGGGAGAATCCGGGCGCCCGCGTGCTCGTCCTCAGCCAGTACCGAGGACCGGGAGTACATCCGCCGGTTCCTCAAGGCGGGCGTGTCCGGCTACGTGCTGAAGAAGGCGGCCGGGTCGGAGCTGACCGCGGCGATCCGCGCCGTGTTTCGCGGAGGCCTGGTCCTCGACCCGGAGGTCGCCCGCGACGCGATGCGGGACGGGGCGGGGGTGGCCTCGGAGGGCCAGGCCACCGACCCCTACGACGCGCTCACCGATCGCGAGAAGCAGGTGCTCAAGCTGGTGGCCGAGGGCCACAGCAACAAGGAGGTGGCGGCCCTGCTGGACATCAGCGTGAAGACGGCGATGTCGCACCGCGAGCACATCATGCAGAAGCTCGACCTGCACAGCCGCACGGACCTGATCAAGTTCGCCCTGCAGAAGGGGGTCATCCGGGTCGGACCGTGAGGCGAACCAGCTCACCGGGAGGGAGGGCGGTCCCTGCCCATCCCCCCGACGAGCTGCGACCGCACGTCACGGTCGAGCTTGCAGCATCGGCCGACGCGTTAGTCGTGGAGGTCGGGCTGGCGGCGCTCGACGCGCTGCTTGCCCTGGACCGAGGGGCCGAGCGACTCGGGCGTCACGGCCTCACCGTCCTCCGCGTCGGGACGGACCTTGGGGCGGGCGGCCAAGTGCGCCTCCCCGGGTCGCCAGCTGGAGCTGAGCGTCGCGCCGACACCCACCACCCCCGCGCGGACCCCCGCGACGGCCTTCTTCCCGAGGAAGCCGAAGAGCATCGCGAAGCCGATGAACGGCAGGAAGATGGCGTAGACGGCGCCCATCAGCGGCGCGATGACCAGGAGCCCCACGACCGGCATGCGCAGGTAGCGGTCGTTCGCATCGCCCGGGAGGATCCCGCCCTGCTTGGGCACCATCGTCATCTGCCACTTCCCGAGGTTCCAGTAGAATCCGTGCCTTGCCGCCGTGCCGCCCATTCGCTTCGTCATGATGCCCTCACTCGTGATGCCAAGTCGGCGTCGTGTTCTAAGCATCAATGTACGCCCGCCCCCTGGGACCCGCAATCAGGCGTCGGCCCGTCTCCCCGGGGGAAATCGCCCGAGACCCGTCGGGAAAACACCCGATGCCGGCCTCTGCCTGGACCAGCCGATCGTGGGATTTTTCGACATCCTCGCTGTTGAGCGCCTCCGAACGCTGTAGAATAGCTAGGCGCGACCTCTCAGCGGGCGGCGCCCAGCGGCCGCCGAGCCTCCACCGCACCGACACTACGTCGATAACCCCAGAACGGCCAGGCATTTGCCTATGTCACGGCCCGACGAGCCGACGGACCCCGACGAGCGGACCGACCTCCTGCGGGTGCAGTGGTGGAATCGCCTGGGCGTCAAGGCGACGGCCGTGATCACGCTCGTCACGATCGGGTGCGGCGGGGCGCTGCTGGTCATGGGTATCCGGGCCGAGCGGGAGTATCTCACGGCGGAAGTGCTTCGCGGGGCCGCCCAGTTCAGCGACACGATCAAGGCGAGCACCTACCACTTCATGCTGAGCGACGAGCGGATGGGCGCCTACCGGACGATGGAGATGATCGGCCGCCTGCAGGGCATCGAGGGTGTGCGGATCCTCAACAAGGACGGGCAGGTGACCTTCTCGACGGACCGGGGCGAGATCGGGCGGCTCGTGGACAAGCGGGCGGAGGCCTGCTACGCCTGCCACGCGGCCGGCAAGCCGCTCGTGCGGCTCAATGTCCCGTCGCGCAGCCGGATCTTCCGGCGCAACAGCCACCGCGTCCTGGCGATGATCACGCCGATCTACAACGAGCCGAGCTGCTCGGCCGCCCCGTGCCACGAGCATCCGCCGGACAAGCAGGTGCTCGGCGTGGTCGACATCGCGATGTCGCTCGAGGCCGAGGACCGCAATATCGACGCCCTGACGAGTCGCACCATGCTGTTTGCCGGCGTCGGCATCCTCCTGCTCGCCGGCACGGTGGGCCTGTTCGTGCGCGGGTACGTGATCCGACCGCTCAACGAACTGATGGTCGCCACCGAGCGGATCGCACGCGGGGACCTCACGCACCGTGTGGCGCTGCGGCGCACCGACGAAACCCGCCGCCTGGCCGCGTCGTTCAACGACATGACCTCGTCGCTGCAGTCCACGCGCCGCGACCTGCAGCGCCTCAACGAAAGCCTCGAGCGGCAGGTCGAAGACCGCACGGCGAAGCTGCGCGAGGCGCAGGCGCAGCTGGTCCAGTCCGAGAAGATGTCGTCGCTCGGGAAACTGGCCGCCTCGGTCGCCCACGAAATCAACAACCCGCTGGCGGGCATCCTCACCTACGCGAAGCTGCTCATCCGCCTGCACGAAGAGGGGGAGATGAGCCAGACGGTCCGCGAGAGGTGCACGCGGAACCTGCGCCTCGTCCAGCGCGAGACCGAACGGTGCACCGCGATTGTCCGCAACCTGCTCGACTTCGCGCGCCAGCGTCAGCCGAGCCTGAAGGACATCGACCTCAGCGCGGTGGCGGAGGAGGCGCTTGCGCTCATCGCCCACCGGTTGATGATGCAGCAGGTGACTCTGGTGACGAACCTGCCGCCGATGCCGTTCGTCCGGGCGGATTTCGGCCAGCTCCGCCAGTCGTTGGTCAACATCGCGATGAACGCGTGCGAAGCGATGAGCCAGGGTGGAACCCTCACCGTGACCGCCCGCGTCGCGGACGGCATGGTGGAGGTGGTCATGGCCGACACGGGTCCGGGGATTCTGCCCGAGCACCTGTCGCACATTTTCGACCCGTTCTTCACCACCAAGGAGAAGGGCACCGGGCTCGGCCTGTCGGTGGTCTACGGAATCATCGAGCGGCACGGCGGCCACCTGGACGTCACGAGTCAGGTCGGACAGGGTACCCAGGTGACTGTCCGCCTGCCGATCGCGCCGGGGGCGGTCCCGGCGCAGGCGGTGTGAACGGCGTGGACGTCTACCTCTGGTGGATCGGGTCGGCGCCGGCGGACCACGGCTTGCTCACGGCGGTCCGCCGCGCGACCGAGGAGGTCTTCGAGGTCGGCACGCACATCCTCCACGGGCACGACCGGCCCTCCGACGCGTACGACCCGCGCCGCCAGCAGCACTCCTCGACGCGCATTCTGAGGTGGCTGCTCGACCGGCGGCCCGCCCACCCGGGCAAGGTGATCGGGATCACGGACCTGGACCTGTTCATCCCGATCCTGACCTTCGTGTACGGCGAGGCGCAGCTCGGCGGCACGGCGGCCGTGGTCTCGACGGCGCGGCTCGTCGCCGAGAGCGACGGAGTCCGGCCCGATTTCGACCAACTCGGCGCCCGCGCGACCAAGGAGTGCGTGCACGAACTCGGGCACACCTTCGGCCTGCTCCACTGCCCACGACCCACGTGCGTGATGGCGCGCTCGGTGAACCTGGTGCAGGTCGACGCCAAGCACGGCGCCCTGTGCCACGACTGCCGGACCCGGTACCGCGAGCTCCGGAAACAAGGACACCACGACCATGAGTAAGGAACGGACTCGGATCCTCATCGTCGACGACGAGGAGATCGTCCGCGAGTCGTTGTCGGCGTGGCTCGAGAAGGACGGGTACACGCTGGCCACCTCCCCGGACGGCGAGAACGCCATCGAACGCATCCGGAAGGAGCGGTGGTCCATCCTGCTCGTGGACCTCAAGATGCCCGGCATCGACGGGTTGCAGGTGCTCGCCGAGGCGCGCGCGGTCCAGCCCGACGCGGCCACCGTCATCATGACGGCCTATGCGACGGTCGACACGGCGGTCGCCGCGATGAAGATCGGGGCGTACGACTATCTGACCAAGCCCTTCGACCCCGAAGAGCTGAGCCTGATGATCCAGAAGATCGTCACGCAGCAGGCGCTGGTGCGCGAGAACGTGCTCCTCCGCAAGGTCCTCAAGCGCGAGTACCACTTCCGGGATCTCCTCAGCAAGAGCCCGCGGATGCAGGAGGTCTTCGATCTGGCGCGGACCGCCGCCCGGCGCAACTCGACCATCCTGATCCTCGGCGAGAGTGGCACGGGCAAGGAGCTCCTGGCCCGCGCCGTGCACGCCGAGAGCCCGCGGAACGCGGAGCCGTTTGTGGCGGTCTCCTGCGCGGCGCTGACCGAGACGCTGCTCGAGTCGGAGCTGTTCGGGCACGAGAAGGGCGCCTTCACCGGCGCGGCCACGCGGCGGAAGGGCAAGTTCGAGATGGCGCAGGGGGGCACGCTCTTCCTCGACGAGGTCGGGGACATCAGCGCGAAACTGCAGGTCGACCTCCTCCGCGTGCTCGAGGAGCGGCGGTTCTTCCGCGTCGGGGGAAACGAACCGGTACAGGTGGACGTCCGCATCATCGCGGCCACCAACCGGGATCTGCAGAAGGCCGTGGCCGAGGGGACGTTCCGCGAGGATCTCTTCTATCGGCTCAACGTGATCCCGATCCAGCTGCCGCCGCTGCGGGACCGGCTCGAGGACCTGCCGCTGCTCGTCGATCACTTCCTCGAGCAGCTCGGCGCCGAGATGAACATCCACGTGGACCAGGTCTCCACCGACGCGATGGCCGTGCTGATGGCCCACACCTGGCCGGGCAACGTCCGGGAACTGCGGAACATCATCGAGCGGGCCATGGTCGTGGTGTCGGGACGGGTCATCGGGTCCGCCGATCTCGGGCTTCGCCGTCCGCCCTGCGCCGAGGTCGAGGAGGGGGGCGGGCTGGCCTCCCTCGAGGAAGTCGAGCGCCACCACATCGGACGGGTGCTCCAGGAGACCGGGGGCAACATCAGCCAGGCCGCCCGAACGCTCGGCATCGACCGGGCCACGCTCTACAACAAGATGAAGAAGTACCAGTTGCGCAAGGACGGCGAGCCGGAGCCCGAGAACGAGGAGCCCGAGGGGGTCTAGGCCTCCCCGACTGGCCTCCAGACTCTTGAAATGTGGTGAGTATCTCGGCAGCGCGTGGTCTTTTTCAACAGTTCCAGCGAATTGACGATTTTCGGTGATTTCTGCCGTCGTTTCGCTCCCACGTTCGCTTCATCCCAATTTTGACCGCTGAATAATTCCCCAGCACGCCCTGGTCCCACCCAACGACGGTCCGCACAGGAATCCACTAACTCATTGATGGTAAGCGATTTGTCTCTCGCCACCTTCGGCACTCATGCCTGGCACCCCCCTTGCGAAAGCCGGGGTAGAGACTACGATGTCCTGTCCACACCTCAAAGAAGTCGTCATGCTCTTCTGTCGGGCCTATCCGGTCAAGAAGATGGTGCCGCTTGACCGCCTGGCCTCGGCCAACCCGTGCCTGGGGGGAGATTTCCAGGGCTGCCCGCTGTTCCGGGAACTATCCGAACGGCTGAAGGCCTGCCCCGAGCACGAGGCCATCTTCGACCAGCCCGAGCCGGGCCCGAAAGGAGTGCTGCGATGATTCTCGCCCTTCCGCTCTCACTCATCGGGCTCTGGTTGTTGGCGATGTCCTCGCGAGCGGCCCGCACCACCTAGGGCCAGGTCCGAGGGAACCCATGGAACTCAGTCGCAGGACGTTCATCAAGATTGCGGGAGCCGCCGGGGCGGCCAGCGTCGTGGCCCGGCCGGAGAAGGCCGAGGCCTCGCTGCTCCACTCCGTCAACACCCCGGCGGTCCTGGTGGACACGACCCGGTGCGTGGGCTGCCGCGGCTGCGAGGCGGCCTGCAGCGAGGCGAACCACCTGCCCCCGCCAGCCAAGGCGGGCGAGGACGGCGTGTTCGACGCGCGGCGCACGACCGACGTCCGGGTCTTCACCATCGTCAACCGGGGCCAGGTGGCCGGCAAGACGGGCGGACAGCGGTACGTCAAGCGACAGTGCATGCACTGCCTCGACCCCGCCTGCGCCTCGGCCTGCCTGGCCAAGGCGCTCGAGAAGACCGCCGCCGGCCCGGTCGTCTACCACCCTGAGCGCTGCCTCGGCTGCCGCTACTGCATGGTGGCCTGCCAGTTCGATGTGCCGAAGTTCGAGTTCCAGTCGGCCAACCCGTACATCTCCAAGTGCTCGTTCTGCGCCGAGCGTCAGGCCGACGGCCTCCCGCCGGCCTGCGCCTCGGTCTGCCCGTCGGGCGCGCTCCAGTTCGGCCGCCGCGAGGCGCTCATCGAGGAGGCGCGTTCGCGGATCTACCAGCACCCCGGCACCTACGTGCACCACATCTACGGCGAGGAGGAGGCCGGCGGCACGAGCTGGCTCTACGTGACCGACGTGCCCTTCGAGTCGCTCGGGTTCCGCACCGACCTCGGGCCCACCTCCCCGCCCGAACTGACCCGGACGGCCCTGGCCGCCGTCCCCCTGGTCCTGACGCTCTGGCCGCCACTCCTGATGGGACTCTACACCTTCTCCAAGCGGCGCGCCGCGGCGCTGGGCCACGGCGAGCGGGAGGCCCACCATGAGTGACGCGACCTGCGACCGCGGCTTCGACCTCCAGGCGTTCGTGAGCGAGAAACTGCTGCTCGGCCTGCCGCTCCGCGACTACCTGCGCTCGTTGGTCACCCCGGGCAACGCGGTGTTCGCGATCATCCTGGCCGCCGGCATCCCGATGATCGTCTACCGCTTCGCGTTCGGGATCGGCGCGGCCACCCGCCTCACCCAGATGAACCCCTGGGGGCTGTGGATTGGCCTTGACGTGATGAGCGGCGTGGCGCTGGCCGCCGGCGGCTTCACGGTGGCGACGGCGGTCTACGTGCTCGGCCTGAAGGAGTACCACGCGATCGTCCGGCCCGCGGTTTTGACCGGATTCCTCGGCTACCTGTTCGTCGTCGTCGGACTGTGCGCGGACCTGGGGCGACCCTGGAAGCTCCCGGTCCCGATGGTCTACTCGTTCGGCACCGGCTCGGTGATGTTCGAGGTGGGCTGGTGCGTGTGCCTGTACCTGATCGTGCTGGCGCTGGAGTTCAGCCCCACCGTGTTCGAGTGGCTGGGCCTCAGGCGGGCGCGGGCCTGGGCGATCCGGATGACGCTCGGGCTGACGATCTTCGGGCTGTGCCTCTCGACGCTGCACCAGTCGTCGCTCGGCGCCCTGTTCCTGATGATGCCGCACCGCGTGCACCCGCTCTGGTACTCGGGCTACGTCCCGATCTTCTTCTTCATCTCCGCGATCGCCGCTGGCCTGAGCATGGTCATCGTCGAGAGCGGACTCTCGCACCGGGTGTTCCGAAGCCAGGTGGATCCGCACGGGCAGGAGCAGCTCGACAAACTGACGCTCGGCCTCTCGCGCGGGGCTGCGGTGGTCCTGTTCGCCTACTTCTTCCTGAAGCTCCAGGGCCTGGTCGACAGCGGGCGCTTCGACCTGCTGCTGACCCCCTACGGCTACTGGTTCCTGTTCGAGATGCTCGGGTTCGTGCTCGCGCCGTCCTTCCTCTACGCGATCGCCGTCCGCCGCGCCAACGCCCGGCTGGCGCGGTGGGTCGCGGCCTGGACGGTGCTCGGCATCGTCGTGAACCGGTTGAACCTGTCGGTCATCGCCTTCAACTGGAACGCGCCGCAGCGCTACGTGCCCGGGTTCATGGAGATCGTCATCTCGCTGACGATCATCAGCATCGGCATCCTCACCTTCCGGTGGATCGTGAACCGGATGCCCGTGCTGCGCGACGACCCGTCGTATCCGTCGGTCGACTAGGTTGGGAGAACGGTCATGGGTCACGACCTCATCACGATCTACTGGATCAAGGCCCTCGAGTACACCCTGGCGCTCTCGTACCTGCCCTTGTTCGTGCTCTTCTGGAAGTTCAGCAGCCCGAAGCAGCCGGCCACCCGTTCCGTCGTCGCGACCTCACCTGGCTGGGCCGACCAGCTGGCGGCCTTCTTCGAAGTGCCCGGCGACGTGTTCTTCCACCCGGGACATCTGTGGGCGCGCCCCTCGGGCGGGAACACCGCCGTCGTGGGCATGAGCGACTTCGCCGGAAGACTGGTCGGCCCGCTTGGCACGCTGAAGCTGCCGGAGGTGGGTGCGTCACTCGTGCAAGGCGAGCCGGCCCTGGTCGTCGATGCCACGGGCGCCGCCATCCCGATGCTCTCACCCATCGACGGCGAGGTGGTGGCGGTCAATCCCCGGCTCTCCGCCGCGTCCAATCTCGCCAAGGACGCCCCGTACGGCGACGGGTGGCTCTTCACGGTGAAGAGCCACCGGCTGTCCGGCAATCTCAAGAGCCTGCTCTCGGGGACCCTGGCCCGCCGGTGGATGGAGACCGTCTGCGAGTCGCTCGGAGCCGAGATGGCCACGAGGCGCCTGGGCGAGGTGTGCCAGGACGGCGGCCAACTGGTCGATGGCATCGCCCGTCACCTGTCGTCCGAGGCGTGGGGCGACATCGCGCGGCGGTTCTTCCTGACCGCCGAGGAGCGTCGCCATGCGTAGCGGGACCACCGGTACTCCTGGCGCTGACCGTCGCCGGCCTGCTCGGCGGGACAATCGGGGCATCGGCGCAGGCGCTCGGCCGGCTGCCTGCCGACATGACCTTGCCGCAGACAGCGGACAGCCCGGGCAAGGTGGTCTTCAGCCATCAGAACCACCTCGCGGTCCAGGCCAAGCCCGACTGCACGGTCTGCCACCCGAGGCTTGCGCCGATCCTGCGACAGAAGGCGGCCAAGACCGAGCCCATCACTCACGCGCGGATGCTCAAAGGACAATCGTGCGGTGCGTGCCACGGCAAGGACGCGCACGGATTCGACGACTGTACGACGTGCCACAAGTCGTAGCCGGGGGAGTACCAGCCATGCAAGGACTACTGCATACGCTTCAGACCGTCGGCATCTTCGTGGCGTTCCTGGCGGCCCGCTTCGCGGTCCTGCTCATCGTGATCGCCGCCCTGACGGTCGTATTTCTGGCGGGCCTCGCCGTGGTGCGCCTGGCCGAGCGGCTGCATCGCCGCGCGCTCGGCCTGGTTCGCGTGGAAGGCCTGATGTGGCGGCCGGGCGTCTACTACGCGCCGGGCCACTCGTGGCTGCAGTGGGTCGGCGAGGGGGCGCTCCGCGTCGGGCTCGACGATCTGGCGCAGCACGTCCTGGCGAAGATCACCGAGGTCCTGCTGCCCGAGCCGGGCCGGACCCTGCACGTGGGCGAGGTGGCAGCCGTCATCCGCTGCGGCAGGCGGCGGGCGACGATCCCGTCGCCCGTGGATGGCCGCGTGGTGGAGGTCAACCGCCGGCTGCTGGACTACCCCGCGAAGGTCCACAACAGCCCGTATACGGGCGGCTGGCTGTTTGCCGTCGAGCCGGCCGACGCCGCGTACACGCGCCTGCCGTACGGACAGGAATCGCGCGGCTGGTTCTCGGCCGAGGCCATCAAGCTGTCGCAGTTCCTGGAGCACCAGCTCGGCATGGCGGCCGCCGACGGCGGCGAACTCGTGGCGCCAGGCCCCTCGCTCCTCACCGAGAGCCAGTGGGCCGAGATGACGGAACGCTTCCTCCAGTCGCCCAAGTAGCGACCGGAACCCGGCTGCTCTCCCGCTCCCGTCCACCAGGGTGCGCACCGAGCGCGCCCTCCGTCGTGTCGGCCTCCCTCGGTCCTGGGACGCCGTCACTCCTTGTGGAGAAGCGCCGCGGCGGGGATGACCTGCCTGGCGAGGCCGGGACCCTCGTAGAACACCTCGAGCTCGAACCCGCCCGTCTGCTCGAACATCGCCACTGTGAGCGGATGCAGCCCCGAGGCGAGCGCGATGACCCCTGACTCCTCGTGCGCGGAGTGCAGGCCGTCGTTGTCGACCACCAGGGTGTCCCCGATCCAGAGGCGGCTCCCGTCGTCCGAGCGCACGAAGAGCCGGTAGACGCCCGCTGTCCCCACGCGCAGGTAGCCGCGGAAGCGAAACGCGAACCGGTCCTCCCTGGTCCGGGCCAGGAGGCCAAAGCGCGGGTCGATGCCCGACACGGTCGGCCGCAACGTGTCGAAGTCCGGCAGCTGCTTGAAATCCCCCTCCACGCACTCGAAGCGCAGACCCGGCGCCAGATGGTCCGCCGACACGGCCGGGCGCGGCACGACCTTCGTGAACGTGGCGCGGGCCACGGGACTGACGGGCGTGAGGCGCCGGAACGCACGCGCCGAGAGCGTGGTCGTGGCGTGGAGCCGCACCGGGTCCGTCACCTCGGCCGAGGATCGGACCCGGGTCGGTGCCGTCGAGCGTGTAGCGGAGCGTCACCCGTTCCTGCGTCGTGGTGACGTGCACGTCCAGCGTGTCCACGAACACGGGCGTCGCCGCCGTGATGCCCGGCGAACGCGCGACGTCCGGCCGGCCGTCGATGTCGAGCGCGACCACGGTGTCCACGGTGTCGGGCGGCTCGGTTGGGACGCGAACGACCACGGCCCCGTCCACCGAGGTCACGCCAAGCGGTGCCGACGGGCGCGCCAGCAGGACCGCCCGCGTCGGACGGCTGAGCAGGCCGTCGACCTTGAGTGCCCCATCGGCCGGCCAGTCGAAGACATGGAGGTACAGCCGGGTCCCGCCGCCGGCCAGGGCCTCGGTGGTGCACCGGCCCCAGGGCAGGTGGGGGAACGGACTCGCCGTCGTCCCGTGGATGGACGCGCCGTTGACGTCCATCCACCGTCCCACCGCCTCGAGCCGGTCGACGCTCTCGGGCGGGAAGCCTCCGTCCGCGTCCGGGCCCACGTTGAGGAGGAGGTTCCCGCCCTTGGAGACCACGTCGACCAGCGTCCGAATGAGCTCCCGAGCTGACTTGAAGTCCTTGTCGGCGCGGTTGTAGCCCCAGTTTCGGTTCATCGTCAGGCAGGTTTCCCAATCCGCCCCTGGGACACCCGTGGGCGGCACCTCCTGTTCCGGCGTCCCGAAGTCGCCGAGCCGCTCCGAGGCGTCCAGACCGAAGTCGCCACCCGTCCGCCCCACGCGGTTGTTGATGATGATCGACGGCTGGAGCCCCCGGACGTAGGCGTAGAGGTCACGCCCGCGCTCGTTCGACCAGGTGCCTTCCCACTGGCCGTCGAACCAGAGCACGTCGACGGGACCGTAGCGCGTCAGGAGTTCCCGAAGCTGCGCCTTCATGTAGGTCACGTAGCGGTCGAAGTTGGCGCCGGTGGTCGGCCTGGTGGCCTCCCAGTCCCTCCGCGGCAGGTAGTCGGGGTGATGCCAGTCCATGATCGAGTAGTAGAAGCCGATGCGCAGGCCCTCGCGACGGCAGGCCTGCACGACCTCCGCCACGACGTCCCGCCGGAACGGCGTCGCCATGACCGTGAAGTCCGACACCTTCGAGTCGAACAGCGCAAAGCCGTCGTGATGCTTCGTGGTGAGCACGAGATACCGCATGCCCGCTCGTTTCGCCGTTCGCGCCCAGGCCGTGGGATCGAAGCCGGTCGGGTTGAACTGCAACCGGAACAGGTCGTACATGTCGAGCGGAATGTGCGCGGTGTTGCGGATCCACTCCCCGTAGTCGGTCCGGCCCGCCCACGCCCCGGCCGGCACCGCGTAGAGGCCCCAGTGGATGAACATGCCGAACCGGGCCTCGCGCCACCAGTCGAGCCGCGCGTCGCGGACCTGGGCGTTCGTGGCCGCCCGCCCTGCCGGCAGAACCACCGACCGGGCCAGCGCACCTGCGCCCACGAGGAGACCCATAGACACGACCACCACGGCCAGTCCGAACCGGCGGTCCGAAGGGGTGACACGCACGAGGCCCTCCAGGTTGGGATGTCGCGGGCAGGATAGCACGCAGGGACAACTGCCACGTAGGCGACGACGCGCACGGCGAGCGGGGACCAAGGGCTGGCGTGAGGCGGGGCTTGTCTACCGCGCAGAATCGTCGGAGATGCCGGGCGAGGCGTGCCCGCGCAGGAAGGTGTACCCGCGGCGCGCTCGCACCACGTAGTCGTGGTTGCCCATCCTCACGCGGATGGTGTGGTAGAGCCCATCGGCACCGTGCGACGGCGCGTAGGCCAGCGTGTACTGGTGGTTGAGCTCGTTGGCGATCCGCTCGGTGGCGCCGACCAGCTCGGGGCTGGACGTGATGACCTCGGTGTAGCCGCCCGTCTGACCCGTAATCTCCCTGAGCGACTCGGGTGAGAAATGCCGGGCGATGGCCGGCCCGGCGGGCGCGTCGATGGCGATGGCAAACACGAAGGCGTCGGTCGTATTCAGGTGGCGCAGCGCGTCCTGCAGCGAGGCGTCGCTCGCCGTGTCGGTGCCGTCGGAGATCACGACCAAACCGCAGCGCTGGTGCTTCCGCTTCTCGAACATCGGCACCGCGCGGATGAGCGCGTCGTAGATCGCGGTCCCGCCAAACGGCACCACGTTGTCCAGCCGCCCGGCGAGCGCTCGCGGCGGCGAGGTCCACTGCGTCTTCACCTGCGGGGTGTGGTTGAAGACCATCAGGAAGGCCTCGTCGCCCGGATCGAGGAGGTCGAGCACGAAGCGGTCGATCGCCTTGCGCGCGTCGGCGATGCGCTCCCCGAACATGCTGTCGGAGATATCCACCGCGATGCCGAGGCTCACCGGCACGCGCTCGCCCGAGAACTGCGCCACGCGCTGCTCGACCCCGTCTTCGAAGATGTGAAAATCGTCCCGGTTCAGGCCGACCACGAGCCGTCCATCGTGGTCCTTGACGGTGGCGGACACCACAACCAGATCGACGCCGCCATGAAAGGTCTGCGCCGCGACAATCCCGGCAAGCGCCGCGGCCACGACGGCCGTCAGGACCAGCGCCGGTCTCAAACGCCTCGAGAGTGGCACGTGCCCAGTGTAAACCAGTCCGGCCGGTCCCTGGCGACCCACCGAGCTTCGCTCCGCAGCGCCCGGTCGCGCCGTGCGCGAGCCCAGCCGGTCCGACGCGCTCGCCGGATCACGAGCGCGCCGAGGCCTGTGGCACGACTGCCCGACCCATCCGCGGCTAGCGCCCCCGACGGTCCGCCTCGATAATCCGCCGACCTTCGGTCCAGTCCGCGTAGACCTGCCAACGCTTGACCTTGCCGTCCTCCACCACCGCCCGCCAGGCCGCCGGCATCTCGACCCGGTTCTCGGCAACGGGCCCGCTCGTGCCGACGTAGGTGCCCATGGCCGACCCCAAAATGGCCACCAGGTCGCCCTCGCTGAGGATGGCGTCCACTTCAATCCGGTAGTCGGGGAACATGCGGAAGTACTGCCTCCACCCGGCGGCCATGGCGTCTCGCCCCGTGACCGTCGTGCCGGTGGAGTCCACGAACGTGTGGTCGGCCGTCATCAGGCCTGAGAATCTTGGAGATGCCCCGCCGGTTGATCGCCGCGATGAACGCCCGGACCACATGGACCGCCTCTGCACTCATCCCCCCCTCCCCCCGGACAATCACACGTTACGTTGCGCCGCCTAGAACCCGGCCGCCCACCCGCCCCGCCTCGGGTCCGCCACCCCAATCCAGCCGCCGGTCTTCTCGTCGCGGACGACCACCTGCATCGACCCGAAGTGCCAGTTGTAGGGCGCAGTCGGCTGCACGCGGACGCCCTCTGCGGCGAGGCCCGCGCGCACGGCTTCGGGCACCCGGGATTCGACCAGGAACGTGTCGAACGGCAGGCTGCCCTGGAAGCGGGGCGCGTCGACGGCGGCCACCACGTCCTTCCCGAAGCCGAGCAGGTTGGTCAGCATGATCGAGACCGCCCGCGAGGACAACCCCGGTGACCCGAGCGCCATCCACACCTTGCCGCCCCGCAGCACCATGGTCGCCGGGAAAGGCGACACCACACGCCGGCCCGGCCCCGCGCCCGTGCCCGGAAACTCGTTGCCGGAGTTCATGCCGACGCCGTCCACCACCAGGCCCGTCGCAAACGTGCTGCCGTAGACCGTGTGGGTGACCGAGACGATGTTGCCCATCGGGTCTGCGATCACCAGGTGGTTGGTGTCCGAGGAGAGCGGGTCGTGCCAGGCTGAGGTTCGGGGCGCTAGCGCATCGGTCGGCGCCGCGGACGGCGCGACCGGCTCGCTGCCCCGGATCAGCTGGGCGAGCGTCTTGGCGTAGTCCTTCGAGAGCAGCGTGGCTGTAGGCACGTTGGCCGACAGCGGGTCTTTGACATAGAAGAGGACATTGGCCTCGGCTGCCTCGAAGATGCGCCGCATCAGGGCGAGCGTGGAGGCGGACTCCGTGTAGTGCGGCATCGACTTGAGGTCGAACTGCTCGTCGAGGTTGAGGATCATCTCGATGAGCGTGCCGCCGTTTGAAGGCGGTGGGGCGCTGACGACTTCGTCGCCGTAATACGTCGTGCGAACCGGTTCCTCCCAGCGCACCCGGTAGGCGGCAAGATCCTCGAGCGTCACGGTCCCGCCAGTCGACGCGACCGCGTCCACGAAGTGGTGCGCCCATTCGCCCTTGTAGAAATAGTCCGGCCCTTCGACGGCCAGACGGCGAAGCGTCTTGGCGAGGTTCGGGCGGCGCACGATGGTGCCCACGGGCGGGGCGTAGCCCTGCGGCAGGTACTCCTCCCGCCCGGACGAGTACGCCGACAGGCGCCCCAGCGTCGCCTCCGCCATCTCCGAGTACAGGAAGGAGTACATCGGGAAGCCCTGATCGGCCAGATGCACAGCCGGTTCAAAGTACTCCGCCCACTTCCGCGTTCCGAAGCGGTCGGCCGCGGCCTTGAGGCCGGCTACCGTGCCAGGGACACCGATTCGTCGGCCGGAGGTTTCCGGGATGCCGCTCGGCGCTCCCAGCATCCACGTCACCGGTGCCCCCTTGCTGGTGTGGTCGAGTTCCGCATCGAGGTAGTACACCTTCCCGGTCTTCGCCTCGTAGATCAGCGCGCCCATCCCGCCGGCCAACGTGCTCATCTGCGGTTCGAGGATCGGCTGGAGGATGAGGGCCGTGATCATCGCGTCGACGGCGTTGCCGCCGTTCTTCATGACTTCGAGCGCCGCCTTGGTGACCTCGGGATTCGAGGTCGAGACCATGGCCTTCGGGGCGGTGGCAACCGGCTTGGTGCCCTGTTCGGGCGCCTGGCCGCAGACGACCACCACGAGCAGGGAGGTGGCAATTGCCGTCGCTGTGATGGATGGAAGTTGGGAACGCATCAGCGACCTCGCTGGAAGGTGCGGCCGGTGTCGACAGAGACCGGACCGCATGAACTGGCGCATTGTGGCATCGCTAGGCGCGTCCCGCAACAGGCGGGCCGTTGGCGTGTCCGTTGGCGGGCCGTTGGCTGGCGGGCCGTTGGCAGCCGGCCGTTGGCTGTAGGGCCATTGGCGCACCGTTGACCCGCTGGTTGATACCACGTCCGTGCACGGCCCAACGACCTTCGCGGAAGGCGCCTCTGAGAGGCAAGAGCGCTTTCTCGGCCCAAGTGGAGATTGAACGAGTCGGCACCGGAGATTGAAACCCGGCCCCCGCCGGCCCTTTCTTGGTGACCCCGTAACCTCTGCCTTAGTACTCCATTTCGGAATTACGGTGACGTATCTTCCGTCATGCGGCCGGCCGCACCGCGCTCAGGTTGGCGAGGAGCCGATGAAGGTCCGCCCGAGTAAACGTCCAGCGGAAGGGTTGGGCCATCGCCTCATAGCGGTGTTGAAACGCCAGGAGATAGTGTTCCAAGGCGGCGGCTCTGGGTGCATCGACGATGACAAAGACGGTATTCGGAGGCGGGACGTCGAGGCCGGAGGGGGCAACGGTGTCAGCGCACCCCTCCATCGGGATTGAGGCCCCAGCCTGTCCCGCTGGTTTTCATGGCGACCGGGCTGGCCGGCGCAGCCTTGAGAACCGTAACTCGCCGACGCGCGTGCTGACGTTTGACTCGGAATGGCGCCCAGTAGCCGGCTTCGGCCGCCAGACTAGATCGCGGGAACAGCGACCTCTCTGACAGGTTGATTGATCTTATTCCGCTCGACTCAGCACCCCCGCTCCTCCTGCGCTGGGCGGCGTTCGCGGGTTCGGTCGGCCCTTGATAGGCCTGGCCGCCGCACCGTCATTTCCCAACAGATAGCTAACATCCTCCCCCTCAGCCGTCGGTTTCCGGGCCCGGAATGCCAACGGCTACGCGATGCTCGGTCACGAAAGGGCTACGGAGGGCCCAGCCCGGCATTCCCGCGCTCCGAGCGTTTCTGGCCGCCGCGACCACGGCCATCGGCAGCTAAATCGCTCGCCTCCGTGGCTTTAGGCCGACATCCGCACGTCGCGGACACCACGTGTCATCGGTATCAGGGCGCGGCGACACGTGCCCGCGACACCCGGGCAACTTTCTTCATGCCCCCGTATAAACGTAGGGAGCTATGAAGGTGACTACCGTGACCAGAACGGTACCGACCCACGGCACATACAGCTTGAAGGCGTCGAATGGGCCACTGCCGGTGCTGTAGATCCAGACGACATAGGCAACGACAGAAATCAAGACATGCCTCCAGTCAGGAGGTTCGTGAGCTGGCGCGTCGGCGGTGCCCCAGATGCGAATGATGATCACCGCTATCAGACAGAACCCGCCCCAAGCCAGCATGCCGTACCGACTTGGTATCACGCCGATCACGACCAGATAAAGCCCTATCACTTCTGTTGGAATCAACTTCATCAAGCGTTCCAAGTAGTCCTTGAAACTGTCCTGCGCACTAGGCACAGCCCGAGTGACGCGTCGAATACGGTAAGGTGCGGACATAGTGTCTCTCCATGCAGGTCACAAGCGCACCGCCCGAGCCGCACGCGCAGCAGCGTTGGCACGTGTCACGACTCTCCGGACCGCCTTAGGCACCTGCTCCCGTCCGGTGGCCACCGCCGATGGATCGGGCAGCGCAGGGAGACAGCGCCGGTACTTAGCAGCGACTCGGTTGAATGCGCAGATGAAATCTGGTATCCGATTGGGATTGGCGTTTCCCGGCTGGAAGACAATGGACATCGGGCACACCACACACTCACTCCGACAGGAGCACGCGGCGCAGCGTCCGAGAGACGAGTGCTTCCGGCCGCGGTTGTGGAAGACTCCGGTGGCCTTGAGCATCTGGTTGTAGCGGGCCAGCCGAGCGGCTAACGCAGGATCGTCAATTCTCCCAAGGCGGATCCCAGCGAGCAAGCGACCGAGAGGCATCGCTGAGAAACGTTCGTAGGAACGAGCGAAGAGCACACACCCGGACACCTCGCCGTCCACGTCGACCGTCAACGACTCCCCTCCGCCTGCTCCGCACAGCCAGCTCGACATCGGCAAACGCTCACGACCCCCTACACGACGGAACAGTCCGAGGGGCACCTCGCCAGTCTGATCGTAATGCCGGCGACTCACCGCAACGAGCCGAGAGAACTGCCCGTCGAGGGTGACCATGTCGTTGACCCGCCAGCCTGCGTGTTGGGTCAGCACCGGGTTCAAGGAGATTCTCGGCACGCCGCTGTCGATGAAGTACTCCACCGAATCCGCGAGGTAGGAAGCGTTGCGCGGTGTGACGGTCAGGCCAACGCTAAAGCGGCGCGCAAAATAGAGCGCGCGTTCGCGTCGCATCCGCCCGAGCAATGCATCGAGGAGGCGGAAGGTGCCGGGGCCGCGGAGGCGCTGTGCAGGCTCTGTGCCGTCGAAGCTGAGTTGAACGTCAACGTCGTGATCGTCCAGGAACTCGGCTTCCCGAGAACCGAGCAAAGTTCCGTTTGTCGAGATCTCGAACCTGACCCATTGGTCGGCTCGCTTCCGTCTCTCGACGTATTCCACGCTGCGGCACAAAAGGGGGAACGCCAGCAGCGGTTCCCCCCCAATGAACAGCAGGGATACTCGACGTCCTTTGGAGCCGAGTACCAAGTCCAATGCTGGCCGGATGAACTTCCAGCTCATCCGCTTTGGGCTCACCCGCCCCTGATAGCAGTAGTCGCACCTCAGATTGCAGTCCGACGTCAGGATCAGGCTCATCGACCGGAGATCGGCTTCGAATGCCAATGCAGGGCTCCTCAGCGAGGCTTGGCGACCTTCCGTCCCGGACGTTTGCGGTGGTGTGGATGCGCAGACGGGCAGTGCTTCTTAGTAGGGGTCGTGCAACTGGCTCTGTGGGGGTTTAAGACGTGTCCTGGAGTTTCCTCCTCATAATACGAGATGACCGCGTCGATTAACTGCTTGATGTAGTTCAACGTCTTGACGATGTCCTGCTCGTTGACCGGCATGGCGCCTCCTTGGATTGATGGTACGTAAGCCCGGTGCGCCGCTCGCGGATGCTGGCGTAAGCTACGGCCCTTGAAGCGATCAAGCGAACGTAGCAAGACACCCGTCGTCAGGCATGCAGCGCCGACGTGAACGCCACGTCTCTCTTGCCGGCTGGGGCACAGTGCTGATCACATACTGCTAGCTGTGGCTTCCTCCCTGGCGCAGTACACCGGGGGGGCTACGGCAGCCGGACCCAAGGCCGATCAAGACCTTGGCGTTAGCGGCCGACACGGGTCGAGACGCGCTGAAAGGTGCCCATGGCGGGACGACCACCATGTCGACGTTCCTCTCAAACGCTACAGGAGCGCACATCGTCTCGGCGGTACCGCTCCACTCCGACACATTCTCCGTCCGACAGCCGCTCGCTCCCGCTCGCGTCGGCCCACGCGAAATGCCCGCAAGCGGGCTCGCAACGGGTTCTAGACGCACCGCCATGCCGGTCCGGCCGTTCATCGGCAGGTATCGTCAAGCCTTAGTTAGACAACCGACACCGACAGGCGTGGTGGCCTCGCAGACTACGCCGACCGAGGAGCTTTCAAGGAGTCGTACGCCCGGCCACACAACTCCGCGTCGGTCCGGTCTTTGCTCTGGGTGACCAACAAAGGTCTTCGCCCCGTACTATTCTCAAAGGCGACGAACCAGTGGTTCTTCGTCTCGGTGCTTGTACACCTCACGAACACATTAACCAGGAGTAACGCAGGTGGGACAGCCAGCCTAGGCTCGCAACGAGGGGGTCTGTCTTCCCGGAGCCTCGCGCTCAAGGTCCGGCTACGCTCAGGAATCAAAGCTCGCCGGAGGTGCGCGTCTCTCCGACTGCCGTGACCAGGCAACCGGACAACGCGGCGGGAAGCCTCCAGATTGGGCATGCACGGCGCCGGCCACGTAGGCGAGATATATGCTACACCGTTCGTCACCCGGCCAGCAACCCGTAGCACATTCGATACATGGAGGACGCCGTTCTGGTGGGAGCCTA
The DNA here is from genome assembly GCA_963701315.1 of uncultured Acidobacteriota bacterium. Taxonomy (GTDB): domain Bacteria; phylum Acidobacteriota; class Vicinamibacteria; order Vicinamibacterales; family Fen-181; genus FEN-299. The sequence continues at coordinate 2,009,200 of OY969603.1, forward strand.
GCCGCGGTCGATTGGGTCACAGCAACGGGCAGCGCGAAAAGCCCTTGCCAAGAAGGCAGTTATCGGCCAATTTCAGAGCAACCTGGATGCGTTTCTTGAACCCGGGACCACCATGACACACCGGGAGATGCCAGGCCAATTGGCGCCACCCGCCGGCCAGTCGGCACTGCCTGATCGTCAACCGCTACGCGCCGAAGTGCTACAATCTCTCCGCTTCGTTGTCACGGTCACGAACTCGCCTCACTCCGGTTCAGGAGGTGACCGTGGTTCTCGCCGTTGGTGTCCGCCTCGGCCCGTACGAAGTGATTGCGCCGATTGGCGTAGGAGGCATGGGCGAGGTTTACAAGGCCCGCGACCTGCGCCTCGGCCGGACAGTCGCTCTGAAGACCCTCCACGCAGGCGCGGGCGCAAGCCCCGAGCAGCGCCGTCGGTTTGAGAGAGAAGCGCACGCGATCTCTGCGCTTAGGCACCCACACATTTGCACACTCTACGACGTCGGATACGAAGCCCCCACCGGCGCCGCTTCCACCGCTGAAGCCGTTCCCTTCCTCGTGATGGAATACCTCGAGGGCCAGACGCTTGCACACAAACTGTGCCGAGGCCCGTTGCCGATCGAGGAGGTCTTCGAGTGTGGCGCGCAGATTGCTGATGGGCTGGCCCACGCCCATCGGCACGGGGTTGTCCATCGTGACCTAAAGCCGGGCAACATCATCTTGACGAAGGCAGGCGCAGTGTTGCTCGACTTCGGCCTCGCCAAGCCGGAGGCTTTGGCTGACACGTCCGGCGCAGACACAACGACGCTGACGACACAGGAACTTGCGACAAAGCCAGGCGAGATTCTCGGCACGGTTCCTTACATGGCACCCGAGCAACTCGAAGGCAAGAAGGCCGACGCTCGCGCGGACCTTTTTGCGTTCGGCTGCGTCCTGTACGAGATGCTGACCGGCTACCGCGCCTTTGACGGGCCTTCTAGGGCCGCAGTCGTGGCGGCGGTCCTGTCATCCGAGCCGGTGCCACTATCCCAACGCCAGCCGGCGGCGCCTCCGATCTTGGAGCGCCTGGTAACGAAGTGCCTAGCCAAGGACCCCGACTGCCGATGGGAGTCCGCGCAGGATGCGGCTCTCGAACTTCGGTGGCTGGCCGAAGGACGTGCCGCGTTGAGCGGCTCCGAAACCTCCTCGTCCCGGCACCGGCGGCCAAAAACCCTGGCATTGGGCGCGGCTCTCCTCGTTGGCACTGTGGTCGGGGCCGGCTGGTTCCTCCAGGGGACGCGACGACCACCGTCCGGCAGCTTCGCGATGGCACTGCCGGATGGCGTAGAGTACGCGAGGAACGCCAGCCTAGCGTTCTCGCCGGATGGCACGGCCATCGTCTACGAGGCCGGGAACGAAGGCGGCACTCGTCTGTACTGGCACGATCTGAACCAACAGGAGGGTCGCCCGCTCGCAGGCACCGACGGTGCCACCGAACCATTCTTCTCTCCCGGAGGGGAGTGGCTTGGTTTCATTCGCAATCATAAAGTGGTGAAGGTCAAGATTCATGGCGGTCAGATCGCAGCAGGCAGTCCTGCCATTGAACTGGCGGACGCTCCTAAGGGGAGGGGGGTCACTTGGGGCGATAGGGGCACGATCCTGTACACTCCCGGCACTGACACGGGGCTGTGGCGAGTCTCGTCGGACGGCGGCCAGCCGAGGGAAGTGACGCGACCTGATCCCTCCAAGGGTGAGGGATCCCACCGCTGGCCGAGCTTCCTGCCAGACGGTCAGACCGCGCTATTCACGATCCTTCACGAGTCAGACCGCCAGGATCGGAGCACGGTCGCGGCTGTGTCGCTTAGCACCGGCCGCATCACTACGATCGTGCACGGAGGCTCCTACGGGCGGTACGTTCCGCCTGCACATCTGGTGTACGCGCGCAACGGCACACTCTTGGCCGTCTCCTTCGACCCCCAGACGTTGAAGACGACCGGCAGTCCGGTTGCCCTCGTAAACAGTGTTGTGATGGGAAGGAACAGCTGGCTCAACGCGGAGTTTGCCACGTCCTCATCCGGCAGCCTAGCCTACGCCCACGACCCGTCGCCCCAGCCACTGGGGCTCCTGGTTTGGGTGGATCGCGACGGCCGGGCTGAACCAATCACCTCCGAGCGTCGCGCCTACGCGTCGCAACCGAGGCTTGCGCCAGATGGCCACAGCCTCGCCGTGGCCATCGAGGATACGAGTTTCACCCAGAATCTCTGGACGTTCGATTTGCGCGAACGCCGATGGCAGCAACTGACATTCGCAGGTGATAGCAGTTACCCGGTTTGGTCGCCCACCGCGGACCGCATCGCCTTTGCGTCTAACCGGGACGGCGCCTTCAACGTCTACGTGGTCGCGGCAGACGGTGATCGACTGCCGGACAGACTGACACGGTCTGCGAATCTGCAGTACCCTTGCTCGTGGTCCGCCGACGGCCGTTTTCTTGCCTACCGGGAAGTAGGCTCTAAAGGCAGCTTTGATACGTGGATCCTGCCCCTGCCCGAAGGCCGACCCGCGTGGCGTTGGGGACCTCAGGGCGTCGACGCGACAGTGCCGGCGTTTTCCCCGGACGGGCGGTGGATCGCCTACGCGTCGCTTGAGTCTGGTAAGTGGGAGGCCTACGTCCGCCCGTTTCCGGGACCGGGGCCGAGAAATCGGATCTCCGGGGCCAATGGCGGCATGGCCCCGACGTGGTCGCGCGATGGGCGGGAGGTGTTGTTCCTCGACGGCAACCGGATCATGACCACCGTCGTCGGACCAGGGCCGGTGCTGCACCCGTCGCCACCGACCTTGACCATCGCGCTCCCCTTCCAACTTGAAGTGAATCCGGACCTGGACTCCTTTGGAGCCCTCACGCCGGACGGACGACGGGTCGCCGTCATCCAGCCGGCGATCACCTCATCGATTCAGCATCTCTTCGTCATCCTAGACTGCTCAGAAACACTGAAGGCGCAAGCGTCAGCGAAGTAGAGCAACACGTCCTCTATCAGGTGGCCGGCAGCTGGAGGTGGCAAAGTCGATGCGCCCACCTCAGGTCCCCGGGGGCAGCACGTGGGCACCGCGAAGTTCAGGGAGGTTGCTGTCAGCGCCAGTGATAGAAGTCTCCTGAACAGCAACGACGAAGTCCTCCGATCAGCAGCCAAAATGTCCCTTCGTGGTCTGACCAACCCGGAGGGACAACCGTGGTGCGAATGGAGGACTTCCTGATGATTGAAGCACTCGTCAAACGCGGTGTCTACCAGTGCGACATCGCGGCCGACTTGGGCGTGTCGCCCAAGACGGTCAGTCGGGCCGTGGCGCGCGGGAGCGCGCCCGTCGGTCATGCGCGACGTGGGAGTCTGGTGGATGCCTATCGCCCGCAGATCGATGCCTTGCTCAACGATGGCGTCTGGAACGCCCAGGTGATTCTGCGCGAGCTGCAGACCGCCGGCTACACCGGCGGAATCTCCACCCTGCGCGGCTACATCCGGCCGAAGCGTCCGCAACGGGTGAGTCGCGCGACGGTGCGCTTCGAAACGTTGCCGGGCCGTCAGCTCCAGAGCGATTGGGGCACGATTGTGCGCCCGATTGCGGGCGTCGAGACGGCGATTCACTTTGCGGTGAACCTGCTAGCGTACTCGCGTCGCTTTCATGCGTGGTGCGCCGCCAGCGAAGACGCCGAGCACACGTACGAGGCCCTGATTCGGGCGTTTGAGTGGTTGGGCGGCGTGCCCACCGAGGTCTTGGTGGATAACCAGAAGGCGGCAGTCTTGTCTCATCGCCCGAGCGGCGTGGTCTTCACGCCACGCTTTCTGGACATGGCAGGGCACTACGGCTTTCAGCCGCGGGCCTGTCGGCCGTACCGGGCCCGGACCAAGGGCAAAGACGAACGGATGGTGAGCTATCTCAAGCACCACTTCTTCGTCCGGTATCGGACGTTTGAGAGCTGGGCGCATCTGCAGCAACTGATCGAGCAGTGGCTCCGCGACGACGCGGATCAACGAGTGCAGTCGACGGTCCACGAAGTGGTTGCCACGCGCTTCGCTCGTGAAGTGCCGCACTTGCAGCCGCTGCGGCCGGAGCGGTTTGATACGGCGTACTGGGAGTCACGCCAGGTCGCCTGGGATGGTTTCATCGACGTCCGGGGGAATCGCTACACGGTGCCGGATCCGCTCCGGGGCCAGACGGTCCGCATCCGGATCGATTTCGACGACCGTCTGCAGGTGTACGTCGACGGCCAGTGTGTCACCGAGCATCGCCTGCGGCCCGTCGCCGACGGCTGGGGCGTCGACCCGACCCATCATGCCCGCCTGTGGGCCGAGACGCTCCACGTCGAGCATCGGCCGCTGACGGCCTACGAGGAGGTGGCGTAATGGACCTGACCACGCTCCTCGACCGCATGAAACTCGAGCACCTCGCCGCGCAACTCGACGGGATTTGTGAACACGCGGCCCAGGGCGACGTCGACTTCAAGGGCTTCCTGGCGCAGGCGCTCGAAGCCGAATGGCGCGGGCGGTACCAAAAGAGCGTCGAAAGTCGATTGAAGCAGGCGCGCTTTCCCTGGGTCAAGTCGCTCGAGCAATTCGATTTCGAATTCCAGCCGTCGATCGACCGGAAGGCGCTGCGGGAACTGGCGGGCTTGACCTTTGTCGAACGCGCCCAGAATGTCGTCCTGCTGGGTCCGCCCGGCGTCGGGAAGACCCACCTGGCGATCGGCCTCGGCGTGAAGGCCGTCGAAGCCGGCTACTCGGTGCTCTTCCTCACCTTCGAAGCCTTGATGTCCCGGCTGGTGCGGGCGCGGCATGAGAATCGCCTCGACCGCATTCTGCAGCAACTCACGTATCCCAAACTCGTCGTGCTCGACGAACTGGGCTACCTGCCGCTGTCGCGCGAGGAAGCCAGTCTGTTTTTCCGGCTGCTGGTCCGCCGGTACGAACGAGGCAGTTTGATCGTCACCAGCAACAAGGGCTTTACCGATTGGGGCGAGGTCTTCAACGACCAGGTGCTCGCGACCGCCATCCTCGACCGGTTGCTGCATCACTCGACGACCGTGAACATCAAGGGCGACAGCTACCGGCTCCGGGAGAAACGGAAGGCCGGACTGCTCGGACGGCGTCCGCCGCAAACGCCTGCCGAGGAAGAGCAGGTGGATGCGGCCTAACGCGCCCTGCTGAAGCCAGCCCCTCCCGCTCCCTCACCCACAGCGGGGGAGCGGGAGGGGCTGGCGATCAGGGGACAAATTCGTTGCTGATCGGCGGACAACCCTCGTTGCTGTTTTCGAGACAATGTCGCTGCTCTTGACAGTTGCCACTACGGATGCCACCGGAAACTGAAACTGGTTACACGTTTCCTCCAGTCGGTGGACGGGCCCTGCCGCGGCTTGAGAAGGAGGCGGACGATGAAGGCAACGTGTGGGCGGCGCGTGGTGACCATCCTCTCCGTGTTGCTCCCTTTGTTCGTCCGTTCCATCGAGGCTATCGGGCAGGGCCCGTCGACCATTCCAGCCGCCCAGTCGTCGGGGACAGTCATTCCTGGCGGCGCATCGGCGGCGGTGACGTGTCCAGAACCAGGTCAGTTCGTCCACAGCTACAAAGACCAGACCGCGCCGACGCTGGCGTCTAACCCGGTCCGCGTGAATCATGCGACCGACTACTTGCTGGGTTCGATCGTCACGAAAGGGGACCAGATCGAGGGTCCGCGGCGCGTGGTCCTGCTCTATCTCAATCGGTTGAGGTACTCGTTCGGGGCGTCGGTTGATGTCACTTTCGTCCAGAATCCTTCCCTTCCGCAGGCGCTCGTCGCGTCGAGCCTTGTACCTGTTGCGTCCGCGGGCACCAAAACCACCGTTGTCGCAGCAGCGCCACCGACGGAGGGACAGACAGGTTTCGAGGCGAAGCTCGCCTCCATCACGGCGTGCATCGACAACTACAAGAAAGAGCAGGATGAGGTCAACACCGACGCAGTGACCGTCACGACCGCGATCTCGAATGCCAAGACGGCATATGAGGAGCTGTTGAACTTCTACCCGGCAATCCTCTCGCTACCCCAGGCCGTGGAGCTGCGCAGTCGCGCAGCCGGTCTGAGCGCCGAGAATAGCGTCCTGAGCCTCGCACTGAGTCAGCCCTTCCCTGCCGACCACGCTCGTGCCGTCATCACCGGCGTAGACAACTTCCTCGCGACCCTTGCCCTGTTGGAAAAGACGGATGAGTTCGCAAAGTGGAGCGCCGCTGCCGACAACATGAAGCGGTACACGGACCAGAGGAGCGGCTTGATGGATGTCAAGAGCGGGCTGGCAGCCAAGGCACCAGGAAGCGCGCCAGACACCGAGGCAAAGGCCGCGCAAGACAAGATTGCGTACTGGCGGGCGCGCTTCGCCGGCTTTGGACGGCTCAAGATCAATGAGCCTGTGCCCGACGGTAGGAGCTCACCGGGGCGGGAAGTGACGATGGAGGATCTTGCGCTCATAGTCGATACGAACTGTTCGACGGCCTTCGGCCGCGGCAAGGAATCCAAAGTCAATTTCACCGTGACGGATCTCTTCGGCACCGCAAGTGAGACCTCCGTCGGCACGGTAACAGTTGCCTGCGCACCAGTCCTGTCGATATCCGTGGGGGTCGGCTTCAGCACGCTCCCCCAGCGTACGGCTGGTTTCATCTACTCGGCAGGCCCGAACGGAATTACTGTGCAGAAGATCGGGTTCACCGACGACAACAGCCTGCGGCCCATCTACGTGGGTCTCGTCAACGCCTCACTCGCTTCAGTGTCAGCCAACTGGACCGTGCACGCCACGGTTGGAGCGGCGGTAACCAGCCGGAGTGACGGGACGGCCGTCGAATACCTGTTCGGCCCCACCCTAGCGTTCAAGCGGGTGGTCTTTCTGACGCCCGCCCTTCACGTTGGCAAGCGGACCGACATCATCGGCGGCTTCAATGAGAACGACACCAAGCCGGCGGATTTGCAGGCGGTTCCAACGCGCAGTACCCTGGCGTCCGGCCTTCGGGGTGGTCGTGACGTTTGCCTTGAACCGATGACCCCCAAGATGGTCGGAGCTGACCGCCTGCTATCGGAAGGCAAACTCCAACGCCGAGACGTTTGGGGCAGATTCTGACATAGGCCAACTTGGCGTTCGGAAGCACGACCGAGTTTCGGAGTTGTGCATGTCTGCACTGGTGTTTCTTGGCGGTACGGGAGGATTCGGCTGACCACGAGCAGCGCGTCGCGAGGATCACCGAACAAGTTCCGCTCACGCCGCGTTGGTCGTCCGTTGAATGCGGCGACGGCCTTCGAGTTCGGCTTCGTGTGAGACTCAAGAGGCTCTGCGGTCCCTTTCCTACGGAAGAGGCGTGAGGTCACCGAGCGGCCGTTCGAACGCCACGGCTCGGATGCCGGTGGCGAGTTCGCCGGATCGCCTGCCTGCATGAACTACATGAAGTCTGGATAGACGCAGGCCCTCCGCCGCCGTCTGGGCGCAGCAGGTCGGCGGACGCGCTGCCGAGCACCAGAAACCGGCGTTTCGCGACGACGGGAGACTGGCGGAGGAGCGCGGCGAGGTGGGCGGAGCGTGCAATCACGACCGCTAGGTATCATGAGATCAGAGCGTGTATCGCTCATTTATCATCATTCTGTTCCGACCCAGTCTGACGACGCTGCTGTCGCGCTGATGGCCCCTTGAGGCCTGTCGGGGCTCGTATCGACGTCGCGTTCCCCCGCCCGCGCCGAGCCTCGGGACGGATGCTTGGCACCGCGTGCGAGGGGCGTGAGAAGACCGCGCGCATGGTAGCTATTGGCGACTGTCGGGCTCCACAATCCACGCGACCGGTCCGAGCGTGTGGCCAGAGCTTCACCTGTGTCGGCGACGGACCGACCGACGGGCGGCTTTACCCTTCTCAGTGGCTTCGCCCGACTCGCCCGGGCCGTCAACCGAACGTCGACCCCTTCCTGGACCGGACTGCGACCGTGGCCGCCGTGGTTACGTCGTTACCAATCGACGCATCGAGATCGGCCAACGCCGACCATCGGCCGGGCTGCCGCCCAGCCGGACGATCGACACGCTGACCACAGCGGGCACTGCGTTGCTGCTCGCCCTGTTCATTTCGGTACATCGGCCTTCGAGAGTCGGGCAGCATCGTAGTCATGGTGGTCGTCAAATGGCGGCCCGAATCTCTTGGACAAAGATGGAGAACCCATGACAGAACACGCATCGCCGGTATCGCAGACGCCGCTTCATGTCGGGACCTCGGAACATGGCAGTGCCGTCGCCGTCTACGATAGCCACCGTGCCGCCGAAGAGGCCATCCGTACGCTCCAGAAGTCCGGATTCAACATGCGCACGCTCTCTATCGTCGGCAAAGACTACTCGACCGAAGAGGGTGTCGTCGGATACTACAACGCAGGTGACCGCGTGAAGGCGTGGGGCAAGACGGGTGCGTTCTGGGGCGGACTCTGGGGGATGCTCTTCGGGTCAGCATTGTTCTTCATCCCTGGCGTTGGGCCACTGTTCGCCGCTGGGCCGCTCGTGGCCTGGATCGTCGGGGCCCTGGAAGGGGCCACAGTCATCGGTGGGATGAGCGCCTTGGGAGCCGGGTTGTACAGCATCGGGATTCCCAAGGACAGCGTCCTCAAGTATGAGACGCAGATCAAGGCGGGCAAGTTCGTGGTCATCGTCCACGGCACCCGCGACGACGTGGCCAAGTCTAGGACGGTTCTGCTCGAGGCCGAACATCACGACGGGAGGGCACCGAACTGCTGCGCGTGATCCCAGGCGACCGTGGCGGTTGCGACTCGCATCCACCGTCCCAATCCGACGGCGAGCACAGATGGCATCTCCGAGCCGACCCATGACATCTGGGTTGCCCTGCGTTCTGACAACCAACCGCGGCTCCTCGAGCATCAGGTTCGCGACCTGTGGGGCGGAGACGGCGCAGCGCCAGCCCGGTCGGACGATCGATCGCATCGGGTCGACCGACCCGAGGGTCATCGTCAATGATCCGCCTGGAACACCGCAGGTCTCCCCCACCGTCGCCGTCACCGGCCACCGCACGGCCAGGGCTCTTGCGCTGGGCTGGCTCGGGGCCCAGCTGACCTTCGCGTCGGAGAAGACCGCGCGCCGTGGTCCGGACACGTTCGTCTCGTAGGAGGCATCGGGGAGAATGCGCCGCTCATCCGCGAGCGAATCTGCGACGGCGCCGGATCCTTCCGGATCGAACTGCGCGAAACCTGTAGCGCGAAGAATGCCCGACTGATCCCGAAGCCTCCTCCCCGTGCCGGGGTGCAGGTTATTCGCACCGACGAGACACTCACATCGGAACGTCCGTCACCTGCGTCCCGAATCTCCTTTCGGGTCGAGACACGTGAACCATGACTACCAAGACTCTGACGCCGAAACTGCTGCGCAAGATGGACGCGTACTGGCGGGCCGCCAACTACCTGTCGGTCGGCCAGATCTACCTGTTCGACAATCCCCTGCTGAAGCGGCCGTTGGTCTTTTCGGACGTGAAGCACTTGCTGCTGGGGCACTGGGGGACGACTCCCGGCCAGAACTTCATCTACGTGCACTTGAACCGAGTCATCAAGAAATACGACCTCGACATGATCTACCTGTCCGGCCCCGGGCACGGCGGTCCGGCGGTCGTGGCCAACACGTACCTCGAGGGCACGTACAGCGAGATTTATCCCGATATCAGCCAGGACGAGGCCGGGCTCCGGAAGCTGTTCCTGCAGTTCTCGTTTCCTGGCGGGATTCCCAGCCACGCTTCGCCGGAGTGTCCTGGGTCGATCCACGAGGGCGGCGAGCTGGGCTATTCGCTCAGTCATGCCTTCGGAGCGGCGTTCGACAATCCACACCTCGTCGTCGCCTGCGTCGTCGGCGATGGCGAAGCCGAAACCGGGCCGCTGGCCACGGCGTGGCATTCCAACAAGTTCCTCAATCCGGCCACCGACGGCGCGGTGCTGCCGATCCTCCATCTCAACGGCTACAAGATCTCCAACCCGACCCTTCTCGCCCGCATCACCCGCGAGGAACTGGAGCAGTTGCTCCGCGGCTACGGGTGGACGCCCCTCTTCGTCGAGGGCCACCAGCCCGTGCTCATGCACGAGGCCATGGCCTCCGCTCTCGACACCGCTGTCGAGCAGATCAGGACCATCCGGACCGAAGCCCGCGTTCACGGCGCCCCTGTGCGCCCGCGCTGGCCGATGATCGTCCTCACTTCTCCCAAGGGGTGGACAGGTCCGCAGATCGTCGACGGGGTCCAGATTGAAGGCACCTTCCGCGCGCACCAAGTGCCGCTGTCCGTGGATGCGGCGCATCCCGATCATCTCCAGCAGCTTGAGGCGTGGATGAAGAGCTACCGCCCTGAGGAGCTGTTCGATGCCGACGGCCGCCTGAGACCGGAACTGGCCGAACTGGCGCCCATCGGGGAACGGCGCATGGGCGCGAATCCGCACGCCAACGGCGGCATGCTTCTCCGCGACCTGCGGATGCCGGACTTCCGCGACTACGCCGTGGAGGTGCCCGTGCCCGGGGTCCGCGGCATCGGCGACACGCACGTGCTCGGAGGCTTCTTGCGCGATGTAGCGAAGCTGAACCGTGAGCAGCGGAATTTCCGGGGTTTTTTGGCCCTGACGAGACGCTCTCCAACGGTCTGGAGGCCCTCTTTCAGGAGACTCCACGCCAATGGGACGCCGCCACGGCGCCGAACGACGAGTTTCTCGCGCCTTCCGGGCGGGTGGTCGAAATGCTCAGCGAGCACCAATGCGAGGGCTGGCTGGAGGGCTACCTGCTCACCGGCCGACACGGACTCTTCAACTGCTACGAGGCGTTCATCCACATCGTCGATTCAATGTTCAACCAGCACGCCAAGTGGCTGAAGGTCACCGCGCATCTGCCGTGGCGGCGGAAGATCGCCTCGTTGAACTACCTGCTCGCATCGCATGTCTGGCGTCAGGACCACAACGGCTTCACGCACCAGGACCCCGGTTTCATCGACCACGTCGTGAACAAGAAGGCCGAAATCGTGCGCGTGTACTTGCCGCCGGACGCGAATTGCCTGCTGTCGGTCATCGACCACTGCCTGCGCAGCCGGCACTACGTCAACGTGGTAATCGCGGGCAAACACCCGGCGCCGCAGTGGCTGACGATGGACGCTGCCGTCACGCACTGCACCGAAGGCATTGGCATCTGGCCCTGGGCCAGCAACGACCAAGGCAGCGCGCCGGACGTGGTGATGGCCTGCTGTGGCGACGTGCCCACGTTGGAGACGCTGGCCGCTGTTTCGATCATGCGCGAGCGCCTGCCCGACCTGAAGATCCGAGTGGTTAACGTCGTCGACCTCATGAAGCTCCAGCCTCACACCGAGCACCCGCACGGGCTGAGCGACACGGATTTCGACGAGCTTTTCACCAGGGACAAGCCCGTCATCTTCGCCTTTCATGCGTATCCGTGGTTGATTCACAGGCTGGCCTATCGCCGCACCAACCACGACAACTTCCACGTACGCGGCTACAAGGAAGAGGGCACCATCACCACGCCCTTCGACATGACAGTGCTGAACGATCTGGACCGCTTCCACCTCGTCATGGACGTCATTGACCGCCTGCCGCAGACCGGCGATAAGGGTGTCTATCTGAAGCAGCAACTCAAGGACAAGCTGATCGAGCACAAGCAGTACATCAGCAAGCACGGGCAGGACATGCCGGAGATTCGTGACTGGACATGGACGGGAATCTCGCGTTAGGCCATGGTGGCCCTGCCCGTCAGCATGCTGGAATGCCCGGCGACCGCCTGCGCGAGGTCTCGAGCATAGAGGACCAGCGCGGCGTCAACGCAATCCGGATCGTGTCGACCGAATGCGGTGCGGCCGGCAGACCCCATTCCGGGCCTGCCTGTAGCCGGGACGGCCGTCGTGGTGAGCATGGCCTGTTCCTGCTCGCGGGCCAGGTGTTCCGCCGAGTCGTCCGGAGAAGTGTTTTGACGGACTGTCGGACGCGGCGGTCGCCTAGTGCCCGCGCGTCGCGCTGCGCACGGTGCGTGACTGTTGGCACCGCCTGTCGGGCAGCGCGTGGCCGGCCCCGTCAACGCCACGGCTGGATCTCAAGAGCTTCGGCGCTGAGGAGACGTTGACGCGCCGGCAGCGGCGGGCGAGACCTCTGGGAGACCAGGCAACGCGGATGAGTGACCTGTGTCACTCATGCAGCACGATGCTCAGCAGAGAATTGTTGATCCTGAGGGCTCCGTTGTACTCGATGTACCCGAGCTTTCTGAACTTGTTCATGAAGAAGTTCACGCGCGACCGGGTCGTCCCGACCATTTCCGCGAGCGTCTCTTGCGAGATCGCGGGAATCACCCGATGTGGGCCGTCCTGCTTGCCGTACCGGGCGAGGAGCAGCAACGTGCGGGCCAACCGTTTCTCGCTGGAATTGAACAACTGGTCCACGAGGTCCGCCTCGACGCGGATATTTCGCGCCAGGAGGTGGAAGAGGAACCGGTCTGAGAGCGCGTGCTCCTCGTGGAGGAGCCGCAGCATCTGCTGCTTGTCGACGACGAGGAGGGTGCTGGCCTTGAGGGCTGTCGCGGTGCCCAGGCGGCGAGGCTGTCCGGCAAGGGCCCCCTCGCCAAAGAACTCGCCGGGCCCCAGCAGGGCCACGATCGCCTCTTTGCCCGCCGGAGAGACGACCCCGAGTTTCACGCTGCCTGTCCGAATATAGAGAACGCTGTCGCAGGGATCGCCCTGGGCGTAGACAATGTCTCGGGCTCGATGCTCGACGACCTTCCCGACCACGCCACCCGACTCGAGAAAGTCTTGCAGGTCGAACGGAGGCTCCGTCGCAAGTTTCGCGCGCCTCTCTACCGTGACCATAGGGAACTCCGTTTCTGGCCATCGGGCGGTCATCGACCGCCGCCGGCGTTAGCCTGGCCTCGCGGCGCCCTCCCTCACGCGGTCGGCTCGCGGCTCCTAGTAGCTAGTGTCCCGTACCAGTGGTTCGCATGATAAGTCCTACGCCTGGGCCGGCAGCGTGCGAACCGCGAACCGGGCGATGCTCGCGAGAATCTCGTCGGCGTTCTTGGTCCAGACGAACGGCCGGCACTCGACGTTCTGCGCTTCGATGTAGTCCCGAATCGCGCGCTCGAGCGCGGCGATGCTGCGATGCACGCCGCGGCGCAATTGCCTGGTCGTCAGCCCCGCAAACCACCGTTCGACCATGTTGAGCCACGACCCGTACGTGGGGGTGAAGTGGAGGTGGTACCGGGGACGCTTCGCGAACCAGTGCCGAATGAGGGCCGTCTTGTGTGTGCCGTAGTTGTCCAGGATCAGATGAACCTCCAAGTCCGCCGGCACATGGGCGTCGATCAGGTCCAGGAACTTCCGGAACTCGACGGCGCGATGCCGCGCGCGGGTCTCGCCCAAGACCTGGCCCGTCTTCACGTCAAGGGCCGCAAAGAGCGTCGTCGTCCCGTGGCGGCGATAGTCATGCGTGCCCCGCTCGGCTTGCCCGGGCCGCAGCGGCAACAACGGCGCGGTGCGATCCAGCGCCTGAATCTGCGATTTCTCATCCACGCAGAGGACCAGCGCGTGCTCGGGTGGCGACATATACAGTCCAACGATGTCGCGCACCTTGTCGATCAGCAGGGGGTCTGGCGACAGCTTAAAGGTCTCGGCCCGATGCGGCTGCAGCCCAAACGCGCGCCAGATCCGGCTGATGGCCATGGCGCTGAGCCCGCTGGCTTTCGCCATGCTCCGGGTACTCCAGTGCGTGGCGCCGCGCGGCGTGGTTTCCAGGGTCCGCACGATGACGGCCTCGACCTGTTCGTCAGTGATGCGGCGCGGCGTCCCCGGCCGCGGCTCGTCGAGGAGGCCGTCCACCCGCTGCTCGACGAACCGCTGTCGCCACTTGCAGACCGTGCCGGGCGCAACGCGCAGGCGCCGGGCCACGGCCATATTGGTCAGGCCGTCGGCGCACGCCAAGATGATGCGCGCGCGACGGGCGACGAAGCTCGCCGTGCGGCTGCGATGAGCCAGCGACTGCAGGTGCTGCCGTTCGTCGTTCGTCACGATCAAGGTCGCCTTGGGTCGCCCGGTTCGCATGCGTCCTCCTCTTTTGGACTATACGACCGCGACCCAGTATTTATTTCACATATTTCTGTTACGGGACACTAGGATGGCCAGGCAGGTTCGGCATCTCTGAGGCTTCGCGCCCCCATGGACCACCCAAGGCGCACCGCCGCGGCGCGGACACGGACCCCTTGGGTTATTGTAGCGCTGCTTGCTCGGCAGCCGAAATGCAATGCTCGATGCTCCAGCCCTTGACCTCAGCCATTACACGTATCCAGGGAACAAGACAGGGGCTCCGTCGTCTGGCTCGCCGTCGAGTCAAACAGCAGACGCGGATGTCCTGCACCTAGGAGAGCCTCGGCACCCTGGGCGCCGGGGCGGCTCCCTTCTGAGGTCATCTGCCGCTCGTTCGGGCCCGCCAGGGTTGAAGCGACCAAAGACCTCATCCTGGTCCCAGTGCGTCCCCTTTCCGAACGTCACAACCCTGCTCGGAGGGAGCCCTTCTTCTCGTTCACCCGCGAGTACCCGCCGGAGGGTGTCGGCGCTGCGTCCCCCATGCCCCAAACAGTCTCGTCCTGCTCACCGGGACCTCTCGGCTCGGCGCCCACGGGCTGCCGTGCTTCGGAGTTTCCATCCCAGTGGCGCGGGTGGACGGGGGCTGAAGCCAGCCTCCAAGCACCGAAGTGCGGCCAACCGTCGGCACAGCCGACCGCGAGCTAGGAGATTGCTCGGGCGATGCCGAACGCTGCGGCCGCCGCCAGACCGCCGATGACCACGGTCTGGAGGGCGCTGCGAACAGGACCGGTACCGGTGAAGTGCCCTTTGATGTACCCGAAGACCGCAAGGGCTAGTAACGTGACGCCAACCGACACCAGCAGGTCCGTCGTAACTGAGGCCCACACGAGGTAGGGCCCGAGCGGGATGAACCCTCCCAGCACGTATGCCCCCGCGATCGTGAGCGCGCTGGTCAGGGCGCGCTTTGGATCAGGCGTCTCGAGACCAAGCTCGAATCGCATCATGAAATCGACCCAGGCGCTCGGCCTCGCGCTCAGCGCCTGCACGATCGGCGCGCTCTCCTCAGCCGTCAGTCCATAGGACGCGAAGACCTCCTGCACCTCCGCCGCCTCCGCTGCCGGCTTCTCGCGCACCTCCAGCTCCTCACGCGACCGCTCGCTGGCGTAGTGTTCGGCATCACTCCGGGCAGCAAGGTAGCCGCCGAGTCCCATGGCGATCGACCCGGCGGCGATCTCCGCGAGGCCGGCCGTGACGATGATCCCAGTTGATCCGACTGCGCCCGAAAGTCCCGCCGCCAGCGCGAACGGAACGGTCAATCCGTCGGACATCCCAATGACGACGTCCCTGACAGTGTCGCCCGACGTGAAGTGACGCTCGACGTGACGGGTCGAAGGCACGGCTGGCGCTCCTCTCGACGGAAGGTGCCGGAGAGAGCCGGAGACTTGACGTGTGGTGAGCAGGCGACGCGATAGGCGGCGGCGACAAAGCCCTTGAGCCCTGATACCTCACCGGCAGCAGCCCCAGGCTGGGTCCCCGCTGGGAGTGTCGCCACGCACCGCCCGCCGACGGATGCCGCTGGGCTCTCGCGGCCCGGCGGGCCTCATTGGGACGCATGGCGCCGCGCCGGACCGCTCGAGCGCCCTCGCTTCACCCCCGCCGTAGGGTACGTTGTGGACCACCGCCACGATCTCATCGACCGCCGGACCGCGACGGAGGCCATCGGCCATTCCCGGCATGCGCATGTCCGTGAACACGATCAGGATGTCGCCACGCCAGATTCGCTCCAAAAGACAACTCACCGACACTCAACCGTGGCACGCCCTTGCGGTCCCTGGCTGTCCCAAACCGGACAGCAACGCCTGTTCAAGACGGGACAGCGGAGCCCCCGGCGTCGCTGCCACACTGGATTCAACCAGCGTCCTTCCGACCTCGTACGAACCCGCGCTCAACAAGAAGAGCGCCCCGCTGAGGTGCCATGAACCACAGAGTCGGCGTCTGGATCGACCACAAGAGGGCTGTCATCGTGTCCGCATCAGCGGGGGCCGTGACCGCGACGACCGTTGAATCCGAAGTCGGGCCGCACGCCCGCTACTCGGACCGGGCCGGGTACCCGACGCCGGACGGCCCGCAGGAGGGCGGAGGCGAGATGAAATACGAGGGACGGTACCATCGGCATCTCGATCAGTACTACGACGAGGTCATCAGTCATCTCGGGCAGCTTGATGCGCTGCTGATCTTCGGGCCGGGTGAGGCGAAGCTGCAACTCAAGGAGCGTCTCAGCCGATCCAAGGCGCTGACCGAAGAACTCGTCGGAGTCGAGACGGCGGACAAGCTAACCGTTCCGCAGATCGTAGCGAAGGTGAAGGAGCACTTCGAGATCGGTCGCTGAAATTGTTGGGCGCCGCATCGGTTCGGTCACTGAAGGCGAGATGTCTGGCAAGAGAACCGGCGTATTCGGCGTTTATCCGATACACGACAGCGCGGACGCGGCCGCTGATTCGTTTGGAACCAAGGAGTTCCGCAGCTCCGACATCTCCGTCCCGTTTCCGCGGAGCGCCGCCTCGAAGGAAATCAGTCACGAGAAGGCCACGAGGTCAGCCGAAGGCGCCGTCGCATGTGGCGGGATCGTGGCGGCCCTGGCGGGCAAGGGCGCCAGCGGCTCCGCGCCAGTGCTGGATTGGTAGAGAGACACATCATGGCACGTCACCTCCCCGAGAGCAGCGCACCTCTGGACGAGCCCCGCGATCGGTCCGATCAATCCGGCCATGGCGGGCCGGACAGCGGCGGACAATCGGGCGATACGCAGGGACTCTCGCAAGCAGCCGACGCCACTGACGCGAGCGTCGAGGAACTTGCCGACGCGGGGCAGGATTACGAGGCGGGGGTCCAGGAAGGCATCGAGAATGCGGCCGACCACCCCGAGAGGCCAGTGCCCACCCACGATGGCCAGGAGCGGCGAGAGGACGCCTCGCCCGGTCGGGGGCCGGCATAGCGCCCAACCGCGGCTTCTAGCGACTCAGCGTCGGCCGAGGACCTGTCGGCACACCGCCGACGAAGTATCCGAACGTGCATGGACGATGTCGATCACACCCTGCGGCTCCTGCTCGCCGAAGCGGAAGACATGGAATCGCTGATGATTGTCCTCCTTGCGCTGTTCGTGCCCGGCGGCCGAGGCTCGGGATCCCGTGCCTCACGCCTCCCGACCGAGAGTCCGGTCTCCGTAAACGGTTGTCCTTTCTCATGCCCGCGGGTAAGGAGATGAAGACATGCTGGCGACAATTGCCGTGGTGTTGATCGTCCTGTGGTTGCTCGGGTTCTTTGCGTTTCACATATCCAGTAGTGTGATTCACGTTCTGCTCGTGGTGGGCCTGATCGTGCTCGTGCTGCATTTCCTGCGAAGTCGGTAGCCGACGCGCGCAGCCACCCTTGCTCGTGAGAAGGAGTTCACCCACTTGTCCTCAAGAATGTGCCGAGGACTTGCGGGGCGGGAAGGGCTGGCCGGTGTCGGAGCGACACGTCCGGGGCCGTCAGTGTGCTGGCTCGGCATCGAGTTGCCCGAAGGGTGCGGACACCGCCCGCCTGGCGGCGACCGAACCCTGACTACTCCACGGCCCAACGACTGCAGTGCTGCCGCCTGGCCGCGGAATGCGGCGGCGGAACAGAACCGCCGTCGCTCACGCCCCAGTTTCGCCAGGCGGCCTGGGACGTCGTCCAAGAGTCTGTCGGCGGCGAGGATCTGTTCAGTTCTTCACATCAACGGCCGGATGGGCCAGGCCCAGGAGGAATCAGAACCGGCTGGCCTGCACGACCTGGGGTCACCGACATCAGATACGGGCCGCATTCGGCCTGCAGGCCGTACTCGCCGAACACGCGCATCGTAACGGTGGCCTGCGTGCGCACCTGCATCCAGGCGCCATCCACCGGCACCAGCGCGGAGACGAAGTGGATGCGCTTGGTCCAGAACGACGGGCTCCAGGCTGGCTCGCCTTTGATGCGCCTACCTCCGGAAAGCAGTGGTTGACCGGGTGCACTGCCGCGACGGCCGCCAGCCAGACTGCTTTGTGTGTGGTATGGATCAGGCGCCGGGCTCCGCCGGTCGACCCGAGACTGCGTGCGCCGCGGCCGTATGCTCGATGGCGGCGTTGAATTCAGCGCCGACGAGAATCGCCAGGCCCGACGCGTAGAACCACAGCAGGGCCACCATGACGCCGCCCAGGGCGCCGTACGTCTTCTGGTACTCTCCGAAATGGCTCGCGTACCACCTGAACCCGAGCGACGCGAGTATCCACAACACGGTGGCTGCGACTGCACCAGGCGTAAACCACGTCCACCGTCGCCGCACGTCCGGCGCGAAGTAGTAGACCCACCCGAGCGCTGTCACCAGCAGCCCGAAGGCGAGCGGCCACTCGGCGATCGCCCACATCCACGCGAAGCGACGCGGAACGGCCAGCCCGCGCCCGAGCGACTCCGCCAGCGTCGGCCCAATCATCACCACGGCCACGGCAACCAGCGCAAACGCGATCAGCACCACGGTCAGGCCGACGGCCAGCAGGCGGACTCGCCACCATGCCCGCCTCTCGTTGACATGGTATGCCAGGTTCAAGGTATCGATGATCGCCGTCATCGCCGACGAACTGCTCCACAGGGCTCCCAGCAGGCTGAGCGTCATGAGGCCTCGGGGTGGTTCGTGAGCGATCTGGACGAGTTGCCCCCGAACCAGGACGAGCACGTCGCTGGGCGCCACGCGCGCGAGGCTGTCTACGACGAGGTCAACCAGGTGCTGCACCGGAAGGGACCCCGCGAGGGCGACCACGAACAGCAGGGCGGGAAAAAGGGCAAGAAACCAAAAGAAGGCCAGTTCGGCCGCCCAGCCGAGACAGTCGTCGACATAGATGGCGCGGCCGGTACGCTTAAGGATCTCACCCCACCGTGTGGCGAACTGCGAGGGTCTCACGTCTTCCTGCCGCCGATCGTGCAACGGATGCGACACCCACGCCTGTTCACATTGGCACAGGCCCCGCGACCCGGCGATGGACGCACACACGGCTCTCGCGACTCCTGCCCGGAAGGTGACCACTCCGTCATCGAACGGCGCCCTCATTCGGCATTCGCCTGGCTGAGATGTCAAACGAGACGGCGCGTCTGCGGCTCTGGGCAGACCGGATTCCTGCCCCCTCTCCCCCATGGGTTGTCGCGCCGCGAATCGCACCACACCCGCCCGGCATGAGCGGTATCCTCGTCGACTGTGTGCGGTTTTGGACAGTGGCGCCTCGCGTCTGGATCGATGCTGTGCAGTCAAGCACACGCCGATGCCTGTTCGATGTGGAACAGACGGCCGAAACGCCAGTTGTCATCATGGCCGCATGGAATACAAACCCTTCGACCCCCGCGGGCACGCGTTCGCAGTCGCGTTTGCCTTCGTGGTCGCAACTGGCAGTGTGGCGATGGCCGGTCAGCCACCGTCCTCTCGCCTCAGCGACCAGCAGCGGACAGTCCTCGTGAATCGGATCGCCACCGACGAAGAGGCCTTCCACGCATGTTTCGAACGGGCGATCGATCGCAGCCCGATCAACACTAGCCCGGCGGAACACGAGATCGACAGCTTCGTCAGGTACTTCGAGCAGGCCACCGACCTCCTTCGCGACCGCGTAAGCGACCGGCGATCCGAAGCGGCAGACGCCGAGAACGTCCTACGCCGCGCATCGTCCATCGACGTGATCCTGAGGCGCAATCGGCTCGACGCGCCCGCTCAGGAGGCCTGGCAGGCGTTGCGGTCCGACCTAGACGACCTGGCGCGCGCCTATGGCATCATGTGGAACTGGAGCCCTGCGTCGCAGAACATCCTGTACCGCGTCGACGAGAAGCAGGTCCCTCAGCTGCTGAAGGGAATGCTGGAGAAGGCCGACGGATTCGACAAGAGCCTCGACCGAGCCTTCGATCGGAGCCGTCTCGATGACCCCCGCCGCGAAGACGATATTCACGAGTCCGTGAATCACTTCAGTCAGGCCCTCGAGCGGCTGCGGGACCGCGTCGAGGGACGGCTGTCCAATGCGCTCGACGTCGAAGAGGTGCTGCGACGTGCCGTGAGCATCGAAGGCTTCATGCAGCGGCACCAACTGAGTCCCCAGGTGGAACAGAACTGGCGCTCGCTCCGAGGTGATCTGGATGCGCTGGCGCGGGCGTACGACGTCGCGTGGGACTGGGGCAATCCCGGGTACACGCCGACTCTCCCTGGCGCGGGCTTCCACCATTGGCTCACCGGAACCTATCAACTCGAGAACACCCAAGGCGACGATCCGCGGCAGGCGGCCGAACTGGCTGTCCGCGGTGCGCCCGCCGATCGGCGGCAGCTGACGTATCAAAGCCTCCTGACTCGGTTGCAGGCGCCGGAGCTGATCGCGCTCGAGCGCAACGACAGCAACGTGTCGATGGCGTCCACGCGCGGACGGCGTGTGACCGTCGAGGCCGATGGCCGGGACCACGTAGAACGGTGGTCCGCCGAACGAACCGTGACCACCCGTGCGACGCTCCAGGGTGAGCGGCTGGTGGTGGCGACCACCGGCAATCGAGGACGTGATTTCACGGTCACTTTCGACCCGTTGGAGGACGGCCGCACCCTGCAGATGACACGAACCATTGACGACGATGGACTCCGTCAAGCGGTGACAGTCCGAAGCTCGTATCGACGACTGTCGGATGACGCCCGGTGGAACATCGATGCCGGCGGCCGGCGAGATCTCGACCTGAAGATCGGTTCTCCGGCCGACGAGGCGGCCGTGGCGGATGGCACACGCTTCGTCGTCGTGCTGGACAACGCCTTGAGCACGTCGACTGCGCGTGAGAACGACCTCTACACAATGACAGCCCGCAGTCCATCTCTATACGAAGGAGCCGTCATTGAGGGCTTCGTGTCCGCCGTGAACGACTCCTCGCGGCTAAGCGGGCGGACGGCCATCACGCTCAACCTGCGGAGCATCCGCCTTCGCAACGGCAACTCGTATCAGTTCGACGGCGTCATCGAGGATATCCGCACACCCGACGGAGTGACGATCAGGGTCGATCGCGAAGGTGCGGCCGACAAACCCGCGAAAGAGGTCCTGCAGACCGTGGAGCGGGGCGTCATCGGTGCGACGTTTGGCGCCGTTATCGACGCGGTCGTGGCCGGCGGTAAAGGGGCCGCCATCGGCGCTGTGATTGGCGTGGGCGGTGGCGCAGCGTCGGTCATCGTCGAGGGGCGGGACAGGCTCGATCTGCAACGCGGCACGCAGTTGACAATCATGTCGGGGGACCCAAGGAACACGCCAACGAACCCGGCCGGGCAGCGTTGACGTCAGGGCGGCGACGGCCGTGTCGGCCGGAGGAGGAGGACCGTCTGTCTATGGCTGTGAGTGACGTCCCACCGGGATGGCGTCCGTCATGGTCAGCTCCAGCGGCGGCGTCGCGGGTATCGTCGCCGGCATCGCGAGGCACCACTCGGCGTCGGGCCGGCGCCGCTGCTTCTGTCAGCGCCTGGTCGCGCTTCCGGTTCTTGTTCCAACACGTCTGAGGAGTCCAGACTCGGGTGGGCCAATCACCGCCGCGTTGGCCGTTGACGTCCGTCGCGTTGCCCGACAGGCAGAACCTTCAGCCGAGGACGAATCGCGGCCTCACATTGCCAGTTCTCGTCCGTTTGAACCGCCGACGCACCGAATCAACGGTGGTCGGCGATACGACGGGGTTCGGTCAACCCACCGAGTTTCGCTTTCGCATCGGCCGGGCACGGACACCCCGTCGAAGAGGCTGTACATAAGTGCACAGACAGCGCTCAGGTCCACCTCTACCATGCCAGTCAAAGCCTCTCCGCGAATGAAGATAGTGTTTCTCCCCTGCCTGGAATCGCTCATGGTGTCCGGGCCACGGGGGGAAGGACCTGTCGCAATAGCCCCGGGGGCCGCATGTTTCGATCCGCCACTTGCCCACCTACACCCGGTGTGGCGCCGGCTTTCGTTCTGACCATATCAGCCGCCGTGCTCGCCGCCGCCATCCTGGCGCCGCACGCCTCCGTCGACGCGCAATCACAGGGGTCGGCTGCGCAGGTGCTTGGCCAACGATTCGGCCTGACGCGAGACCAACTGGCGTCGGTGGACGCCGGCACGGCTATCGCCGTGGTCCTGCCGTCCAGCGTGGACGGCGAGATTGTCGTCGCCGGAGGTGTCTTCGTCCATGCGACCGCCGCTCGGCTGGTGTCCGTGCTCCAGGATGTCGAGCGGCTCGAGTCGGGAGGGGGGTTCATTCGTACGAAGAGGCTGAGCGAGCCGCCGCGACTGAGCGACTTCGCCGGGTTCCAGTTGCCGCCTGCCGATGTCGAATCGTTGCGCGACTGCCGTCCCGGACGATGCGAGGTGAAACTTGGCCAGAGTGGATTCGATCGGCTCGCGAAGGTCGACTGGGTGGCGCCCGACGCAACGGCACGAATCAACGCCCTTGCACGCCAGGCCGCGCTCGACTATGTGCTGGCCTACCGGAAAGGCGGTGACCGTGACCTGGCCGTCTATCTCGACTCGGACAGGCCTCAAGTCATTGCCAGCGAATTCGCGCAGATGATCCACCGCGCCGATCTCTGGCCGGACGTGCTGACGCCTCTCGCGAAATACCTTAGCGGCTACCCGACGGCGGCGCGGTCGCGCCTCACGAGCAACTTCTTCTACTGGTCGCTGGCGGAGTTCGGCCTTAAGCCGGTCTTCCGCATCAATCACGTCGTCGTCGACAAGACCGGACGCACGAGCGGGCTGCTTTACGTCGTCGCCGTGAAGCAGCTCTACGCTAGTCACTACTTCCACACGGCATTCGAAGTCCGGGCCGTGCTGAGCGACGGGCGTCGGTCCGGGAAGGGCGTCTACCTCGTCGTGTTGAATATGGCCCGGTCCGACGGCCTCACCGGATTCTTCGGAGGTCTCATCAAGTCGAAAGCGCGCGATGGCTCTCGCGACGGCCTCGAGCGAGCGCTGGCGGCCATCAGGCGGATGGCTGAAGCGGGACGCTGACGCCCGCCCGCTCCGGCCCGGCGCCGAACCGTTCGCGCGCTGCTACGACCGCCGGCCCCTATCACACCTGTGCTCTGACGAGCGGTGGCGCAGCGCTGTGCTGGGGCGGAAACCAGTTCGGCCATCTAGGAGACGGGACGACGACCAACCGGCTGACCCCGGTGGCGGTGACCGGCCTCACGAGCGGCGTGCTGGCGTTGACGGCCGGTTACTACCATACGTGTGCCCTGATGATCGGCGGGGCGGGGCGGGGCTGAACGCCAACTTCAACGGCCGCCTCCGAGACGGGACCACGAGCGATCGGGCCACGCCGGGACCGGCCACCGGACTCTCCAGCGTCATGGTGGCGGTAGCGGCCGGCGCCCACCACACCTGCGCGTTGCGCTCACCACCGGCGGCGCGGTGTCGTGCTGGGGAGCCAACTGCGACGGCCAGGTTGGCGACGGATCGACGACTGACCGGACGAACCCAGTGTCGGTAAGCGGGATCACGAACGGGGCGCTCGCAGTGGGCAGCGGTCTGTACCACACTTGCGCGGTGACCACGGGTGGCGCGGTTGCAGTGCTGGGGAAACGACGCCAACGGCCAACTGGGGGGCAAAACGACATCTCCGTCCTTTCGATCGACACCCGTGCCGGTCGCCGACCTGGGGAGCGGCCTTGTGGCCGTCACCGCCAGCGAGACCCACACCTGCGCGCTGACGAGTCTCGAAAGCATCCTGCGCTGGGGGGACAACGGGTTCGGTCAACTGGGGGACGGGACCACGGCCAGCCGATTGGCGCCGACATGAGTGACCGGACTTGGCAACGGCGGGGCGGCAATCAACACTGGCGAGTGGCAGACGTGCGCGCTGACGCGCCACGCGATAGGCGCATTCGCCTGAACGGACGCGTCGCTCGTTCCAGGAGTCACGCCCATCAAGACCGTTCCCTTGACGGAGTTACGCTCGCCGATCAACGCCGTATATGTCGCGCCGGGCCTGGCGCCGCCCACTTACGGCGACCCGACCAACGTCCTCCCACGAGTGACTCCCATTACGGCGGGGCAGACTGCCGAAACTGCGGACCGCGATCGTGGCGCTATGGTGAACTGCGCAACGCCGGAGAGGCGCTGTGGCCGGGGCGGGTCGCAATACGAGGGGCTGCCCACCAGAGGCGCAGGAAAGCAGCCCCATGCGTCCAACAGGGTCGGCGTCGGTGAGGCTAACCTCGTGCGTTCGACGACATGACGGTCGTCGTAGCGAGGGTGACCCCGGCCGGCGGTGACTGTGCTGCCGTGGCGACGTTCTCAACGGCGCTGACACTGCCGGACTAGGAACCCGCCGGCTGAGGCTCACCGACCAGTTCCTCGAAGAGGGTCCGGTAGTGAATCATCGCCTGCCGGAGGTCTTCGGGTACCTGGCCTGCCCCCTCGTTTGCCGGAGCGCACTTTCGTGGGCGGCGCGGTAGTTCTCGAGAACCAATGGATGGTCCACCGAGATATCCGCCGCACGCTGTTCAAAATCGCTGACTGGGTACCCGCGTGTCGACATCACATCGCCCAGCAGTTGATCGGCGTCCGTCACGGCGCCGCCGGGGCCATCAACGAACCGCGCCTGGACTTTGGCCCACGAGTCGACGAACCGCGCACGATCGCCGGGAGCGAGCGGACGGATGTGCAGGCTGACCACCCGGTCCGCGCGCTTGTCGAGCGCCGCCTCGGCGTGCCGCCGGCTCCCGCCTTCTGCGACAGCGCGGGAATACTCAGCGCCGCCAAACTGCTTGCGCAGTCGTTCGGTTCGGCGCTTGCGAATGGAGAGCCAGATGACCACGCCTGCGGCCACGACCGCGGCGGCAACGAGGACGATGATCACTTGCGTTGCGTTGACTGCTGATAGGTTCATGAACTGAACTCCAGGGGGTTGGCTGATACCTTACCCACAGCTTGCCGACGTCGAGGCCCGGTCGTTCGCGCCGGGTACGACGTCACGGCTTTTCGACGACTCTCTCCAACTCGCCAATCTTCTTCTGGACACTCCCGGCTGCCTCTTCGCCAATGCCTTTGGCTTCCAGGCCGGGGTTGTTCGTCAGGCGGCCCACCTTCTCCTTGATCTTGCCCTCGACGGCGTGGACCGCGCCTGCGGCTTCGTTCTCAGTGCTTGTCTTCATCGTCTGCCGTCTCCTTAGACAGTGTCGCGTTCGTCGACCACGTTGCACCCAGAGTGAACCGGTCCTTCAGCGGGTCAGCACGACGCTCAGGAGCGAGTCGTGAATCGTCAGGCCCCGAACGGCACTGATGAACCCCAGTTGTGTGAACCGGTTCATGAGAAGGTTCAGGCGCGGTCGCGTCATGCCCACCATCTCTGCGGGCGTCTGTTCCGAGATCTGCGGGATGCTCCGCTGGGGCGTCTTCTCCTCGCCGTGGTCCGCGAGCAGTAAGCAACGCGCACGCTAGCCGCTTCTCCGCCGAGCTGAACAGTTGCTCGATCAGGTCCTCTTCGATAGGGATGTCCCTGGTGAGCAGGTGCGTGGTGAACTCGTCCGACAGGCCATGCTCCTCGCGCAGCGACCGCCGCTCGGCCCTGTCAATGGCAATGAGGGTGACGTCCGTGTGTGCGGTCGCCCTCCCGGTGCGGAGCGGCTGCCCGGCCAGGGCGCCCTCGCCGAAGAACTCCCCCGCGCCCAGCACCGCAACGGTCGCCTCCCTGCCAGTCTTCGCGACCACCGGGAGCTCGACCTCGCCGGCCTTGATGCACAGCACGGTCTCGCAGGCGCCACCCCGCGCGTAGATCCGCTGCCCGTTTGTGTATGCCGCCACCTGGGTCGAGAGGCCCGTCAAATCGAGAAAGGCCTCCAGATCGAAGAGGCGGACTCTCTTGGGCGGCATGCTTCATGGTGGCAGGCCGGCCGTCCCCAGTCTGTTCAGAAGGGAACAAGCGATGAAGTCGCGCTTCGTTCGCGAAGCCTGCCGTGCTGGACGGCGTTGACACTCTCGGCATGGTCGCCCGAGCGAACCGCACCGCCCCGACGCTGAACGCGCATACGGCTCTCGCTACTCCTGACGAGGAAACGAACATCTCCGAGCTGTGAGACATTTGGCGCGTCCGTTTACCCTGGGCTCGGCAGACGTTGCACCTGGCCCCCTCCCCCTGGTCTCTTCTCAACGCGAAACGGCGGCGACTGGTCGAGTCCACCCGTATTTTCGCCGCCTAGTGCCGTATTGGACAGCCGCGCCCCGCGTGGGGACCGATGATCGAGCCGAGGAGCGGTCGTGTTGGGCGGTGCCGGAGAGTCACGGTGGACGGCGCGTTCACTCGCAGAAGGGGGTATCGATGATCACGATCCTGATGTTGTTGGCCATCGCGGCGTCCGTCTGTCTTGTCGTCCATCTCCTGAAGCCGGGCAAGGTCCCGCTCTGGGTCGCAGTGGCTCTGCTGTGTGTCATCGAGTTGTTGCGCACATTGCCGCTCGGACGTTACTGACTGAGGACATTGTCTGGGGCGGGACCTCCACGGGAAGGACGCGATCTCGTGGGACATAAGGGACCTGCACGGATTCGCGATTTGGGGCGACCGACCAGCAGGTGCTTCTCTCACCGATCGCCTCGTGCGCGACAGAGTGGAAACACAGGCGCACCACCGCGGTGTGAGGTCGCGGCGTGTCCAGGTCGGCCGGCCCTTGTCCGGCTGCTCAGCTGGTAGAGAACAGACGCCAAACGCAGTCCTACGACATGCACTGCTGGGCGGTGCGTCACCGGTGGTCGCCGGTCGCTCTCACGCAGCAGCTAGCACGTCCGTGAGGGCGCCGGCTAAGGCATCCAGAACGTGCGGCGGAATCGGCGCACTCGTCACCGACGAACTCCAGTCGCTCGTGGAAATGGACCGCCCCTCGCCCCACTCGCCGCGGCGCTCTCGCCCAGAGAGGACGGAGAACACGGCGAAGTAAAGCGGCGTCAGAAACCTGAACGTGCACTGGGCATTGTCATCGGTCGCCAGACCGAGACGAAACCAGCCGATCCTCAGGAGGAAGAGCGCCTCCGCGAGCATTGCAATACCCGGCACCATGGAAACGGTAATGAGGCCCCCGATGTTCCACGTCTCCGGCCTCTTGGGCAGCCGAACGCAGTCTGTGGCGAGACCGATTTTCGCGAAGTCCGTCATGAAGACTCGCAGCAGCATGGCGAAAGGCGAAAACGACGAACTTACCTGTTAGCCTGCGGCGCTTGGGAGGCTTGTGTCCCTGTGGCCATGGCGAACGCTGGCGCGGACGCCGTCTGTCTCGGATCGGCGAGGCACCGGGGGGGTGTCCGTGACTGAACAGACGCGTGCCGGCGACTGCCGTAGGCTGGAGGCGAGTGGTCAAGGATCCTCCATTTCGAGTCGATTCGCCGAAGGACGTGGGCGTAAGAACCCCGCGAGTGCTTCATGGAACCTGAGCCTACGCGCACCGTGGTCACACCCCAGGCGCGAGCGGCCCTGCAGATAATACTGACTGTTCTCGCGATAGCGGCCGCCGCCTGGGTGGTGTACAAGCTCGAACGGGTCCTTCTGGTGCTGGCGGCGGCGATGCTCTTCGCTTATGTCGTGGCGCCCCTTGTGCGGTGTGCCGAGCATCCGATTCGCATCGCCGGACGACCGCGCCGGTTGTCCAGAGGGCTGGCCATCGGACTCGTCTACGTCGCGATTCTCGGTGGGACCGGCGGTGGCACCGCGATCTTGGCGCCGACACTGACCGAGCAACTCGGCGCGATGGTGTCACGGGCTCCCGTCTACGCCGAATCGGTCCGCAACTGGACGTCGGTGTGGTCTCAGAAGTACGCGCACTTCATGCTGCCCGAGGAAGTGCGGCAGGGCATCAACCGATCGGCGGGCCAAGTCGGTGACACCGTCGTGGAGTACGTGCGGGACTTCTTGATTGCGGTTGTTGGCGTCGCCTCGGACATTCCGTGGCTGGTCCTCGTCCCGATCCTCGCGTTCTTCCTCTTGAAGGATGCGGACGGCTTCCGCCGTGCCGTCATTGCGGCGCTTCCGCACCGCGTACGGCGGCGCGGGCACAACCTGTTCCAGGACCTCAACACGACCCTCGCGGCGTATATTCGCGCGCAACTTCTCGCGTGCCTGTTCGTCGGAACCGTCTGCGGAGTCGGGTTCGCATTACTCGGTGTACCCTACCCCGCCTTACTCGGCGTCCTTGCGGGCGTCCTGGAATTCGTGCCCCTGATTGGCCCGGTCGCGGCGGCGGTCGTGACGGCAGTCCTCTCGGCACTGCATACCCCGCTAACGGCCCTCTGGGTCTGCGGATTTCTCGCGGTTCTCCGGGTCGTCGAAGACTACGTGGTGTACCCGCGTCTCGTTCGCCGCGCCATCCACCTGCACCCGCTCGCGGTGATCGTCGCCGTGCTGGCCGGCGTCGAGTTGGGCGGGGTCGGCGGCATTTTCCTTGCGATCCCTGCCGTGGCCATCGTATCGGTCATCTACCGGCACTGGGTCGAGTGGCATGGGGCCATCGAGACCGTCGGCGATGTGCATCAAGAGGGGTGAGGTGAGGCTCTCGATGATCTCCGAGGCGGATTCCTCCCATCATCAGCGTGACGGTGTAGCCGGGCGTCGCCGTGTGCGTATTGCAAGCCGGCCGCCGCACGCTGTTGGTTCATCGCCATGGCACGAAGGACCTTTTGCTGGTCTCGGCGACCGAACGGCCCAGTGACATCGGCATCCGCATGGCGATTGCCGTGCGTTGCTTCGAGGTGTGGTCTCGGCTCCAGACCGAGCCAGAGTTGTCCGCCTCATCGGCGGCCTGGCGGATGTCGTCGTCGGCATCGGGGCGGACTCTCGACATCCGCGATGATGGGCCGGTGTGGGAGGTTCACGGTTGTGCCGATCGTTCCGGCCGTCGACTGTACGCTCCTGACCGGCCTCGTCTTGGGATCCGGCATGCCTCAGGCCGATCGAGACCGCCTGCCGAACGGGGCGAGCGTGCACGTCTTCCGCACGCCGCTAGAGGATCTGAGCTCGATGGTCCAAGACCTGTGTCGGACGCGGTGTGACGAAGACGCGCCCACCTTTGCGGTCGTCACGACGCCGACATCCAGCCAACGGCGGGCGCTGGATCTGCTGAAGCGGATCGCGTAGACAGGACCGGCGCCGAGAAATCCGGCCGACCCGTAACGAGACGGCGAGATCCTCGGCGCTTAGTCGTGGACCTTCAGTCTGGGTATTCTTCGGCCTCAGGCGCGTCGCTTCAGTTGCCGGAGCCTGTCCCCAAGTGGACAGACGTGTCCTGGGTCGCAGCCCTAGTATGTGTTCACTGGTCACCGCTGTCCCGACCTACACGCCTTGGACAGGGGCAACGCCGAGGGGAGAATCGACATGAACACGCTGCTCCGCCACTTCGGCCTCGGATTGTTAGCCGTCCTCTGTTCGATCCCGGGTCACGCCCTGGCTGCGGACAGTCCCGGCGCCCGCATCACGGCGCCGCCGGGCACCCTGGTCCGCTGGACGGCGCCCGGCACGACGAGCTGCGGCATGCTGGGACGCACGTGGGTGGCACTGCAGGAGACCTGCTACTTTCCGATCGACCTCCTGCAGAAGCCGGCTGTCATCGCGATCGCCCGCGTGGTCTCCGGGCGCAGAGAGCTCGCCAGCATCGTGGTGGGGCCCTTCGCCTACGGAACCGAGGAGATCACCCTTCCCGACATTCCGCAGGCCCACCCCTCGCGGGAGGACCTCAATCGCGACTGGCGCGACCAGACGCTGGTGAGCCAGATCTGTGCACGCGCGGAGGGCCCAGCGCAGTTCACCCTCCCGATCGGCGCACCGGTCAGCCCGCTGCCGGAGGGGAAGGCCTTCGGCGTGAAGCGAGTCTACAACGGCAAACCGGATCCGCAACCCCATATGGGGATCGACTACGCCGCGCCCGCCGACAGCGCGGTCCTGGCTGCTGCCGCCGGAACGGTGGTGCTCGCCAAGGAGCTCTTCTTCGAGGGCAACGCCGTGTTCATCAACCACGGCAACGGCCTCATCACGATGTACTTCCACCTCTCACGCATCGAGGTCGTAGTCGGGCAGAAGGTCACCAAGGGCCAACCACTCGGGCTATCTGGATCGACGGGCCGCTCCACTGGGCCGCACCTGTTCTTCGGCGTCCGCTGGCACGACGCCCGCGTTGATCCCAAGTTCCTGCTCGAAGCTCCGAGCACGATTCCGGCCGTAGACGACGTATCCGCGCTGGCCGCACACGCCGGCACGGATCCGTTATCCAAGCACACGCGAAACCGGTGAGCGTGACCGCTGAGATCCAAAGACTCGTTAAGTCATCGGCATCGGATCATCAGGCTGGAGGCAACAGATGTGGGGCAGCGACGAGCGACACGGGAAGATCGTTCAGGCAAAAGGCAAGATCAAGCGGGCGATCGGCCGACTGCTTCACAACGACGACCTGACCGCCCACGGCCGCCACGACGAGGTGGTCGGAAGTGCTCAGCAGACGATCGGCGAGGTCCGTCGCACAGCAGGGCGGGCAATCGAGAAGATCGAGAACGCCGTCAAGTGAAATGGCCGTCGCGCACGCGATTGCACCAGGAACCAGCGACTAGCCACAGGACGCCCCCGTCATGAGAACTCAACCGAGGACACCACCCGCTTCGCGCGCCTGCCTGGCCGGACACGACGGCCTGAAGGCGATGTTGCGCGAGGGCCAGCGCGAGAGGCAGAGCCTGCTACACCGTCGGGTGCGACATACGCTCCCGGACGGACCGAACGGCGGACAAGACGAAACCGAGCGGGCCGACGTGGACGCCAGGACGACATCGGAGTCGCCATGATTCAGTTCAAGCCGATCTTCGACACTTCGAAAAGTCAAATGCCTGACGGGTAAGGACTTACGGCGACGGTTTTTGTGTAGTGACACGTCGATCCGGCGTCTTGGACGACTTCTGGTGAGCCGTTACGCGGGGCGCAGGGCGGGCGGCACGGCGACGCCGCACGCCTGGAAGACCTTTCCGACCGTCCCCTTCGTTTCGCTCCGGACGACATACGAGTGGCGTCCAATCTCGATGGTCGTCTCGTGCAGCTGACTGAGATCCTGAACGATGTCGGCCCATTCGAGCTTCCACCCCTTCGCGGTCAATCGCCGTTGCAGCTCCTGGCGAAGGACCACCGCGAGGAACGAGCAGAACACGTGCCCGCGAATGCCGTGATCGGTCTGGTGATACACCGGCCGCGTCTCGAGCACCGACTTCATCGTGCGGAAGAGGTCCTCGACCATCCACAGCTGCTTGTACGCGAGCGCCACGACCATCGGCTCGAAGTCTGTGTTTGTCTGCAACGCCCACAGTCCGTCGTACCGCGCCTCCGCCTCCACCTTGGCGTCATCGATCTCGAAGTGCGCGCCCTGACTCTTCAAGAAGCGGCGGTAGCCCTTATTGCCGACCAACGACTTGTCGCCGTGGGGCAGCGCCAGGCGCAGCGCCGCCACGATGGCCTCGCGGTCGTGACGGTCCTTGCGCGCCTGCTCCGGATTCAGACACACGATGTATCGCTCGTTGCCGCGAACGACTTCTCGCACTTTCAGCGGGGACGGGTCGTGGCTGGTCTCGCGCTCGGGAAACACCTCGTGGAAGCGCCCGCTGGTTTCAAGGACCGCCTGTGCGTCGTTGGAGCTCCGCATCCGCACGCCAAGGATGTAGAACCACTCGCGGTCTTCGATCGCCGCGATCGTCTCCCGGCTGATCATGCCGCGGTCGGCGACGATACACACATCCTCGATGCCAAACGTCTGCTTCAACCGGTCCACGATCGGCATGAGCGTCTTCACGTCCGTCGTATTCCCGGGCCACACCTCGCTGCAGACCGGCCGGCCGTCCATGTCGAGCACGACACCGACCACCATCTGCGCGAGGTCGGGCCGATGATCTTTGGAATGGCCGCGCCGGCCGACCTGGGTGCCACCGGCACCTTCGAAATAGATCGACGTGGTGTCGAAAAACACCAGCGACAACGACCGGTCGAGCAGATCGCGTCGCGCCAGGAAGAGGGTTTCCTCGATCCGGTCCTTGCGAGTGCGCGGCGCAAACGGTGTGGCGCCGGCCTGCTCGGTCGGCGGCAGCGGCGCGCCGAGCCAACTCATCGCGCGATACAGGTGCTGCAACTGCAGCGGCTCGGCGCCGGCGATGGCTTGGTCCTGCTTCCACCGCTCCGCCGCGCGGTCACTGCCTGGCGCCATCAAGCGGTGCAACACCGTCAGAAAGATCGCCCGCTCGATCGCGCAAGCAAACCGCCGCTGAGCGAGCTCGCGCCGCAGGACGTCGCCGATCCCGCATTCCTGCCACAGCCGCTCGAAGACGAGCGCGGGACCCACGCAGGTCGTCGACGTCTCGGTCGCCAGGCCTTTGGCGTGCGCGTCGAGCACCACCAATTTGTCGGCAAAGCGGCCCAGGCTGCGGAGGATCGCGTCGATCTCCCCAGAGGCCTGCAGCTCGTCGAGCCGACCGAAGCGGTGCAGGACGCGCTGCACCAGGCGCCCCTCGACGCGCTCATTCTCGACCAACATCAAGTACGTCCGGTCGCCGTTGGTCTGGGTGCGGATGAACACGATCGATCCTTTCGTGACACCCGCATTGTACCCTTCATCAGCCGATGATCAACATCGACGTACGCTCTCACCTCAGAATTCCGTGACACTACATCTTGGCGAACACGCGCGCCGACGTGGCGACAACACTAGGAAATCTGACGGTCAGTCAGAAATCAAGGGGCCGAACTGTCGAAGATGGGTCAAGGGCGACGCGTTCCGACGAGTCCCAGAGGCGCTTGTCCACCCCGCCGCGGGTGGCTATGGCCACTGGGCCGAGTGCGACGGCGAGTTCTCGGACAAGCGGCTGCAAGCGCAGCCTTTCGCGGTTCGCTGCACCGCCTGCGAAGAAGCGCGCGAGCGATGCGCTCCTCGAGAGCGGCCGTACGGCACGCCGCCGGCCTTTGATTGGTGCTGACACGATGACCACCACCTTGTTCACCCCGGTCCTCCTCGGCGGGCTGTCGCTCAAGAACCGCATCGTCATGGCGCCGATGACGCGCTCTCGCGCCATCGGCAACGTGCCTAACGCCCTGATGGAAGAGTACTACCGGTTGCGCGCCGGGGCCGGACTGGTCATCACCGAAGGCACGTCACCCTCCCCGAATGGCCTGGGCTACGCGCGGATCCCCGGAGTCTTTTCCGATGAGCAGGTGCGAGGCTGGCGCCGGGTGACGGACGGCGTGCACCAGGCAGGTGGGACGATCTTCGTGCAACTGATGCACACCGGACGTGTCAGCCATCCACTGAACATGCCGGTTGGCGCCCGAATACTGGCGCCGTCGGCCGTCGCCGTTAGTGGCGAGATGTGGACGGACAGCGCCGGGCTCCAGGCGCATCCGGTCCCGACCCTGATGGATGAAGCCGACATCGCGCAGGCCATTGCCGAATACGCGACGGCCTCCCAGCGCGCGATCGAAGCAGGATTCGACGGCGTCGAGCTGCATGCAGCGAATGGCTATCTGATCGACCAATTCCTGAACACCGCATCCAACCGGCGCACCGATCGCTGGGGCGGCGACACCCGCATCGAGAACCGCGTTCGCTTCGCACTGGCAGTGGCAGCAGCTTCCGCAGGCGCTGTCGGTGGGGAGCGAATCGGCATGCGCATTTCGCCGTACGGCGTGTTCAATGGCATGTCGCCCGACGCGAACATGGATGCCGTCTATGAACGTCTGCTCGCCGGGTTGAACGACATCGGCCTGGCATACATCCACGTCGTAGATCACAGTTCGATGGGAGCGCCGCCAGTCGGCCCGGCATTGAAAGCGAAGCTACGCGCGGCGTTCAGGGGAAAGTACATCCTGTCGGGCGGCTACGATCTGGCGCGTGCGAACGCCGATCTCGACGCCGGGCGGGGCGACCTAGTTGCGTTCGGTCGTGCGTTCATCGCCAACCCGGATCTCGTGCGCGAACTGGAAACGGGACACCCGTTGATGGCGCCTGACTCGAGCACCTTCTACACACCCGGAGAGCACGGGTACACGGACTATTGATTCCGCCCGGAGGGTCTC
The DNA here is from genome assembly GCA_963701315.1 of uncultured Acidobacteriota bacterium. Classification (GTDB taxonomy): domain Bacteria; phylum Acidobacteriota; class Vicinamibacteria; order Vicinamibacterales; family Fen-181; genus FEN-299. The sequence continues at coordinate 2,043,344 of OY969603.1, forward strand.
GTGGCCGATGCCGGGTTGTTGCCAATTGCGACGAGGCTGCGTCCGCGTGTTCGGCCTCGCTGCCAGCCCCTGCGCATCGCCGGCCCCAGGATGCCGGGCAGTCCATCGTTCGTCACGACCCGACGTACTCGCGTCCGCTTCGCGCGGGATCGGGTTGCGAACCTCGCGGACGACGCCGATCGTAGGGGGCTCGAACCAGATGAACGGTCCGAGGTCGGGCAACCCGGTACGACCAGAACACTCGTGGTAGACAGGCCACGCCTCTGGAAGCAGGAATGTCGGCCCGGACTCGAGGGTCACAGCGAGGACGACCGCACGCCCGGGGCGGCGCGGTCATTAACGATGACAGCCTGAGAGGTCTCGGCGGACCGCGACACGGTGACGTCAATACTGGCGCTCAGCGGAACGGTTGTTCGGTGTCGAACAGACGACCAGATATCGCCCTGATACGGCGGTATCGCTCACGGGTGTCTCACGTGTTCTGTAGACCATGGAGGGGGCTCAATGAGAGGATCAGGTTCGAAGCGGTGCGTCGTACCGGGGCTGGCACTGGTGCTGGGGCTGGCGTTGGCATCAGCGGCTGCCGCGCAGGGCGGTCAGGGTGTTGTGCACAACGCCCATCGGCTGGGTGGGGCGACCGCGTTCTACACACCTCCCTTGAGGACGGCCGGCAGCCTGAAGCAGATGGTGGCGAGAAAGGGCATGCCGGAGGACATCCGGGCGGTGCTCCGCGAGAGCGGCATCCCCGAAACCGCTGAGGCCGTGCTGGCGACGCTCACGGGGGCCATGTCGTCGGTCAGGGTCGGCTCCTGCGCCGACGCGACGCCAGCCGACGGCGTCATCGTGGAGTGCGACTTCCAGCCTGGAACGACCCTGCTGTGGATGGCCTACCGGCCCAATGCTATCAGGGGAAACCGCGCGCCTGGCCGAATCGAGAGCGTGCGGTGGGCTGGCGAGAGGCCGTTCAAGGCGCTGCTCTTCCGCGTCACGAACGACTATCGGATCTACACGTTCATCCTGCCGATGGCGTGCTCGAATCTGTCGCTCATGTCGGTCAAGGAGATCGAGGGCGAGCCAGTCGATGTTTCCGTGGACCGCGTGTGCGATCCGGCGACGGGCGTCCTGCGAGCGACTGTCAAGGCCGTCAGCAAAGACCTCGAACGCGTGCGGCGGGTGAGCGTGGCCATCGACGGCCAGCCGGCGGGCGAGTTGACCGCGCCGTCCTGGACGTTCACCTCCAACAAGCCCGGCGACTACGCCTTCGAGGCGACCGATACGAAGGGCAGGCCCTATCCCAGCTCGCGGCGCGCGATCCACGTGGAGGCATGTCCGCCGCCATTGCCGCCGCAGCCCAAGAGCGTGGTCGGGCCGACGTGCGGCGTCGTGATGTCGTTCGTTCGCGTGAAGGGTGCCTACGAGATCACTGTCGATGCGACGCACAGCACCACAGGAACGAGTGGTGTCCCTCCGACGGTCAGCTTTGAACTTCGTGACGGCGCCGGCACAGCGGTTGGCCAGACGCTGACACTCGACAGCAGCCTAACCGCGAAGATCGTGGTCCGCACGCCGGGCATCTACCGTGGGATGGCGACGGTGAACACGCCGCAGACCGTCGAGGTGGGCGCGTACCGTTACGAGGGCACAGCCACGTGCGAGACGAGTGTCACGGTTGAGAAACCCACTGGCGGCGGGCCGGCCTTCTTCTTCGACGTCCTCGGCGGAAAGGAACGGCGCGTCCGCCCGCTTGAAGACACGAACCTGGAGTTCGCCCAGTGCTCACCGCTACTTGGGCTAAAACTCGGGCTTGCGAAGCGGTTCCGGACCGACTGGGAGGTGGCTGGCGCCGTCGGCGTTGCGGTCAGCCTGGTCACCGACGACAAGAAGGTGAAGGAATCGGAGCTCTTCGTCGATGGCGAGGTGAACAGGTATCTGAGGGGCGGCTCCTTTATCGGCACTGGACTCTCCCTGTGGGACCTGACTCGCAGCGACACGTGGACGCCGGCGTGGCTCCTTCACTTTGGCCTCCCCCTAACGAGAAGCGAGAGGCACCCGGTGTTCTTCGTCGGCGAGGGCCGGCTGTTCTTCGACCACATCGACGACATCAGCAACAACTACCAGTTCTGGGCCGGAGTGCGAGTCCAATTCCGGCGGTAGCACGCGTTGAAGGCGCCGCGACAGGGGCCGGTGGTCCGACAGGAACGCCGGCTCACCGGCCGATGCGCGGCCGCCGCGGTTTCTTCGAGGAGACTGACCACCAAGCCCCACACGGCCCGGTCGCCACGCCGCCCGCGGCGGCATCCGCCCCGCGAACCAGGCCTGACCTTCAGGCCGGCGCGCGATCGCCCGATAGTCCAGGCGGCGTTTCACGGAGTGAGACTTCCAGTGTGCCCACTTCTACAGCGCGGGTCTGCCTTGGAGTCACTGAATCCGCCGTACAGGAGGGCTCCGAGTAGGAGGGGCCGCGACGTGAGACTGTAGGTCTCCCCTTGGCTGTGTCCGCCGTTTCCAGCGTCGGGCGCCCGTATAGGGTCGCCATGGCCGTGCACGCCTCTCCCCTCATAGACCCGAGCCTGACCCTGATCCGATTTGGTAGACAGGTTAACAGCGCTGGCTGAGGTCTGTTCATTCCGTCTCTTCTTGACGAACTGTACAACGGGTTGTGGGCTGTGGGAATCTCGCGTTCTGTGCGAGGACGTCCAAATCCCGGTGGGCGCGTTCTGGGCGTCCCCCGGGATGGCAGCGTCCGCGCCCTTACGCAGCGGGCAACGCTCGAACGCCGCCGGGCTGACCTGGCCCAGCGTCGCGTGCTACGACGATGCTGGTTGTAGAAGCCAACAATGAGGGAGCGTCTGGTGGGCGATCCCTTGAGTCGCGAGTTCGTCGTCGGCTGGGGCCCGTGGTAGATCGAGCGGTTTCTGTCCTATCTCACGCAGACCAACGCCGATTTTCGACAGTGTGACGCCCGAGTTCTTGTCTGACGATCAGAATTCCTCATATTATCGCGCGGTCGACTCGGTCCGACGTTGAGATGTAGTGTCACAGAATCGTGAGCGAGCGGCCGATCTGAGTCTTGCATTCAGCCTGAGTTGGCGTACAAGGCGGATGTCACGAATGGGGCTGCCGTGTTCATCCGCACCCAGACCAACGGCGACCGGAGCTACCTGATGCTCGTGGAAAACGAGCGCATCAACGGGCGGCTGGTGCAACGCGTCCTGCACCGATTCGGCCGTCTCGACGAATTGCGGGCCTCCGGGCAGCTCGACGGCCTCCTCCGCAGCTTGGGCCGCTTCGCGGACAAGTTGGTCGTACTCGATGCCCACGGCAAGGGTCTCACCACGTCGACGTCGACCACCTGTGTGGGACCCGCCCTGGTGTTCGAGCGCCTGTGGCGGGACTGTGGCATCCAGGACGTCGTGCGGGGAGAGCTCGCCGGACGCCGGTTCACGACGGCGATCGAGCGGGCGGTCTTCCTCACGGTGCTGCACCGCCTGATGGCGCCGGGGAGTGACCGCGCCGCTGAGCGGTGGAAGCAGGACCACGCGATCGAGGGCACCGAGGCGCTGCAGTTGCCGCACCTGTATCGCGCGATGGGGTGGCTGGGCCAGGCGTTGCCAGCGCGCGAGCAGGCGGGCGCGACCCCGTTCGGTCCCCGCACGCGAAAAGATCGGATCGAAGAGGCCCTGTTCGTGCGCCGGCGCGACTTGCTCAACCAGACCTTGTCACTCGTCTTCTTCGACACGACGTCGATCTCCTTCAAAGGGGCGGGCGGCCCGACCATTGGCCGGCACGGGCACTCGAAGGACCACCGCCCGGACCTGGCGCAAATGGTCGTGGGCGTCGTGCTGGACACCGATGGGTGTCCCGTCTGCAGCGAGGTGTGGCCGGGGAACACGACCGACGTCACGACCCTGGTGCCGATCGTCGACCGACTGACCCAGGTGTTTCACATCGAAGGGGTCTGCATCGTCGCTGACCGCGGCATGATCAGCCAGGGCACGATCGCGGCGATCGAAGACCGCGGCTGGTGCTACATCCTGGGCGTGCGGATGCGGAGCTCGCACGAGGCGCGCGCCGTGGTCGATACGACCGGGCGCTTCCACGAGGTCTTCCCGGAGCGCGAGACGAGTCATCACCACCCGTCGCCCTTGCGGGTGCGAGAAGTCCGGCGGGGCGACGCCCGCTATATCGTCTGTCTGAATCCCGAGCAGGCCCGCAAGGACCGCCACGATCGTGAGGCGATCGTCGCCGCGCTCCGCGCCGCGCTGCCGCACGGCGACAAGGCCCTGGTCGGCAATACGGGCGACCGCCGCTTCCTGAAGAGTCAGGGCGCGCACTTCGAGGTCGACGACGCGAAGGTGGCGGACGAGGCGCGGTACGATGGGCTCTGGGTCCTGCGCACCAACACGACGCTCGAGCCGATGGTCGTGGCCCTCGGCTACAAACATCTGTGGACGGTGGAGGACCTCTTCCGCACGATGAAGTCCGTGCTCGAGACCCGTCCGGTTTATCACCGCACGGACCGCTGTATTCGGGGCCACGTGTGTTGTTCGTTCCTCGCCCTGGTACTCCGTCAGGAACTGGAACGCCGGCTCACGCAGAAAGGCTGGACGGTGGAGTGGGCGGACGTCGTCCGCGATCTTCAGCAACTCCACGAGACGACGATCGCGATTGACGGCCACCGGTACATCGTCCGCAGTGAAACCAAGGGAACCATCGGCAAGGTATTCCAAGCGTGCGGGGTGGCCATCCCCCCCGCGTTGCGTGCCGCCGGACAGGTCAGCTGAGGTCGTCCAAGTCGGTGGATCGGCGTGTCACTACACAAGAATCGTCGCCGTAAGTCCTTCAGGCACCAGTACTTGACTTTTGAAACTGTCGAAGATCGGCAACGGCACGTTGGCAACCGTCACGCCGGAGCATCTGGACGCCAGCGCGGCGCGCTCACCCGGAGCACCCCGCCGCACCAAGAGACCAGGGAGCGTCCGGTTGCCTTGGACAACGACCGGGTAGAGCCCCACATCGGTGCTGCGCTTCCCAGCAACGCTTACTTGCGCCGGTTCCTGAATTCCGTGCTTTTGCGCAGTTCCGCTTCCACCTGCGCCTGGGTCCAGTGGTCCCTCAGGACGTGATCGACGTAGCCCTCCATCCCAGCTTTGTCGGCCTCGCGATTCAGCACGGCCCGGTAGGCGCGCCTGACGATGTCCTCGGCCTTCTGGCGGGTCATCTCGTTCCGCTGAAGGTACTCCGGGCTTTTCAGGAGCGCCTCGCGGACATCGTCCGCGTCCCAGCCACGATTGACGATCTGGTCGCGGTAGCTCGCGAAACCGCCAGGGTCGGGCTCTCGCCCGAGCGTGTCCAGGTACGCGCGCCTGATGATGCGGTCGGCGGACTGTTGCCTCTGGCTCGCGTACTCGGGGCTCTTCCGGAGGTCTTCTCGCACGTCCTGCTCGGTCCAACCCCTGTCGACTGTCGACCATCGCGCTGCGGTCCTCACGCAGCCCCTGGGGGTCCGGTTGGCGGTTGAGGATGTCCTCGTATGCCCTGCGGACGACCAGATCCACCTCGGAGTCGTGTCCGCCCGAGAAGCGGCGGTAATCGCTCCTCGTCTGAAGGTTGTTGCGGACGTCCTCTTCCGACCAGCCGTCTTCCTCCATGCGGCCTCGGTATCGCCGCAGTTCCGATTCGGTCGGCTCCCGTTTCAGCACGTCCTGAAAGGCCCGCCTGATAGCGTCGTCCTGCCTGTCGGGACTGGAGACTCGGACGAACCCACCCGGCAACTCGGCACGCCTCGCACTTTCCGACGCCAGGGGCGACGCCACAGATCGCCCGCCCAACAGTGCCAGGACCGCCGCACCGACCACGACAACCGCGGTGTTGCTCTTCATGTCGCCTCTCCCTCCGCCGCCCCCTCCGCGTGTCCTCGATGTTCTTCTGGACAGAATGCGTGCCCCGAAATCCTGCGGACCGCCCGCGTGGGCTGAATGAACCTATGCCGAGCGACGTGACGATCGGTCGTACCTCGGTGCCCTCGCCGTTCACCGGTCGGACCATTGGCCCATGCCAACTGATCGAGCTAATCGGAATGGGGGCACCGGCGAGGCGTGGCGCGAAGAGCAGCACCGCTGCCCGGTGGCTGCAGCCGGGCGCCGTTGTCCTGCGCGCGCGACCCCAGTCGGCGAGACGTGGCACCGGTTCGCACCACACGGACCGCCAGTCGATCAACAACCGACCGGCGGCCCGCGAGATCACCGGACGCCCTGGCGCTCGCGCTGCAACGCGGCCATGAACAGCTGGGTCGCGGCCGGGGCCTGGCCGCCCTCACTGAGCACGCTGCGCGTCGAGACGTCATGCCCATACAGGTCGCGATTGGCCTCGACGTCCGGTCGCAGCACACCGCCCGAAACATCAATGCCCACGAAGAGCCCTTGCGCGCGCGAATACGAGAGGATCTCGGCGTTCATCTGCGCATCCGTGGAGGCCGTCGCGCTCCGGCCCACCGGACCAGCCGCTACCGCCGCATCGGCGCCGAGCGACACCTTGTCTTGGAGCATCTTCTTCATCCCCGACTCGTTCATGACGAGGAGCACCAGGTCGATCGACTCGCCGCCGATCTGAAAGCCCCAACTTCCCTTCTCGAGTTCCATGAACACGGGGGCACTCCACACGCCGTCGCGCCGACAACTCATCAGGCCCTTGCCATACTCTCCGCCGAAGCCGAACGCGACCTTCTTGAGCGACGGGACGACCACGACGCATTGAGCTTTCTGCCACAGATCGTGAGGAATGTCCTTGTCCGGTTCGCCGCCGATCGCGCCGAGCACATCGGCCGAGGCTTTAATCCGATCAGTTTGCTGACTCGACACTTGCGCACCGACCGCCACGGCCCCGACAACGACGAGCGTTACCGCTCCAATTAGTGATCGCATGTCTTCTCCTCCGAATTCGCCCGCCCGAACACGGCCGGGCGACTGTTTCTGGCATCCAAAGGCATCGCTACCTGACGCGGGGCACGAACCGCATCCCCCGCAACCGCGTGTGGCTGAACGGCGTTATCCCGTCCGCGGACCAGCGACAAAAGCCGCAAGCGGTCCTGATGACCTCGTCCAGCGTCCTATCGACATCTGCACTACGCCGGCCGCGTTCGTCCCGCTCGAAACACCCTGCCGGCTGGCCGGGGGTCAACCTCCGAAGTACTGAACGTGGGCGTACGTGCCGAACCGCGGGTTGTATCCGAGATACCAGCCGACGTGGTCCGGGTCTTCGTAGATCACGATCTGATCGCCAGTCCAATCCCAGTCTGCGACAATGTTGTAATCGTACGGGGCGATGCCCCAGTAGAAGTTCCCGAACCAGAAGCGCTCTCGGTTTCCTCCCGCTATCCTGAACACATGTTGCGGTCCAAAGCCGCCGGTGAAGCGGCCTTGTGCCCACGGCTGATCGAGGTGGTAGTGCGGATCGTTGGCGCCACTACCATGGCCGACCCATTGATCGTTCTTGGCGTGAACGTGCGGAATGTCCGGGTGGCCTCTCTTGTCCACGGCAATGTGGTTCGCGGTCATCTCAGGACGCTGCTGAGTTCGTGCAGGGGTCTGGGTGCCCGCAGGCCTGGAGACTTTCGCGGGCGCCGGACCATGGGCGGGAATGTGTCCGCCGCCAACGGCCGCGGGGTGGCTGCCGCCGGATGGCTTCCCACCGCGCTGCTGAGCCTGCGCCTGAGCGGTCACGCAAATGAGGATCACTGACAGGACGAGGAGTTTTCTCACGCCAACCTCCTTCTCGATATCGCGCCCGTTAAATCGGCGGCACGCGCTGTTCCACAGACCACACCATCAACGGGCCATGAGTAAGGGAACGTGGTTGACCGCAACTGACTGCCAAGAGAAATCCAAGGTGACCTTGTTCACGGTTCCGCTCCGCTGCGACCCCGCATTGCTTCGGCGACCCGGTCCTGCGAAGTCAATGTGCTGCGCCCCTCGCGACACGACGACCGGATCGATGGGGGCCCAGCGAGTCGAGGGGCACTGGAGCGTCCTGGGAGCCACAGTCAATCGTGGTAGCGGGGGCGCCGTGCTGTCTGTCTAGAAGGGGACAGTCCGCAGCGAGTGCACCGCGTCGTGTTCGGTTGTGTACAGAAACACGATCGCGCCTCGCCTCATATTGGATGCGAGCCATTCACTTGATTCGACGCCGCTCCCGCTCCATCGCCGTGGGAGGGCGCAGTCCACGCTCATTTGGAGGAGACAGATGAAGACGGTCACTCTATCCGTTGCCGTGCTCGCGCTGCTCGTGGCTGGAACCCTCGTGGGGTGCGCCTCGACGGCGGCGAAATCACCGGATGTCGCAGACAGCATCCGCACGGCCCTCGACCAGGCCGGTCTCAAGGCCGTGTCTGTCGGCCAGGATCGCGACAAGGGCATCGTGACCCTCGGAGGTCAGGTGGCCAGCGACGGCGAGAAGGCGCAGGCCGAAACCCTGGCTAAGGCTCTCGCGGGCGGGCAGGTTGTCGCGGACCAGATCGCGGTGATTCCCGTCGGCGCCGAGAAGGACGCCAGGCTCGTGAACGCCGACCTCGACGGAGGCATCGAGAAGAACCTGGACGCCGCACTGGTCCAGAGCAAGATGCACGACACCGTGAAATATGCGGTGAAGAGCGGTGTCGTCACGCTGACCGGCGACGTGGTGTCACAGGACCTGCGCGAGTACGCCGAGAAGGTAGCGATCATGGTGCCCAACGTGACGCAGGTTGTTAACGACCTCCAAGTCAAGAACCAGAAGGCCAGCTCTTCGCGGTAGGAGTAGGCGAGCCTCTTCTCGATTCGGTGCGCGAGAGGTGACCGGCGGGCTGATCGACGGCGCATATGCCGGCGCATTGGATCCTGGTGGGCGCCGTCGTCCTACTGGGCATGGGGAGTCTGTCAGCCGTCAGGGCGAGGCAGGAGAAAGGCCCCGTGGGATAGCCAGCCGGGAGTTCAATGGCGTCGATGATGTCGCCGGGCACGTCATGTCGCCGAAGGAGCGCTCGCACGATGAGCACGGCCACGACGACAGACCGCAGCTCTACTACAAGGCCTGGGGCACGGGCCAGCCGGTGGTGTTCAGTCATGGCTGGCCCGTCAATGGGGACAGCTGGGAGGGCCAAGTGCTGTTCCTGGCCTCCCGCGGCTTTCGCTGCATTGCTAACGTCCCACGGCCTCGCGTACACGCATCGGGACTGCATGTGCGTCTCGCGGCTTCGGTGCGCCACAAGGACAAGCTTGACGCTCTACGCGCGTTCCTCGAGAGCCGCGGGGCGCGACAGCGAGAGCGGCCTCAGGCGCGGAGCAAGGCCAGCAAATCGGCGTTGAGGTGGTCCGCCGCGCCTTCCCTGCCAGCATCTCCCACTCGAGCCAAGGCCCGATACCGGGCTGGGTGTTCGCGCGCGCGTTGACGGACGACCGTGGGGACGCGACACGCCGCGTGACGCGGCCTGTGGCAGGTGAAGAACCGCGCGGTGGCCGCGTGGCGCCGGACTATATCGTATGCCAGCCGCACGAGTGCGCGCCCGCCTTCCTGCTCCACTTCGATCGGGTGCGATGGCGACCGGACCGCGCGTATCAGTCCGGTCATTATGACGTCCATCTCGAACGTGAGGGCGGACGACACTTCCATCGCCACGGGAGGGCTCAGAGCCTCGGCTGGCGTCGGCAACGACCCCGGTGCGGTCGGACGCGGGTGCGCAGCGCGACGACACGGGGGTGGGCAGCATGAACCTGGCGGCAGCACCCTCCGCGAGGAGTTCCGTCGCGTAGGTGATCGACGGCGCCACCACGGCGCCCGGCTTCAGGTCGCCTAGGCTGGCGATGACCACGTCGGCGCGCTCCTCGTCGAGCAGGAACCCGCCGCGGACCGCCTCGAGGGCGTCGTCGTACTGCCTGAGGGCCTCGTCGCGTACCATCGCCCGGCTCACGTACCGGACGCCGTCCACCGTCGCCTCGAACCCCCACGCGGCCGCGCCTTCATCGGTTGGGACCATGTAGACCACCTCGAGTGGCACGTCCTCCGTGTGACGATAGGCAGTGGTGCACCGTGACGCGCGCGCAGAGATCGACGAGGTGCGCCCCAACGCGGGTGTGATCGAGCGGAATCGACTGGCCGTTCCGGCGCGCGGGAAGGCCCGACGCGACGGTTGGGCTGCGTGAACCCGCACGACTTCACGAGTCGCAGCGTAACGCGGAGGGCGCTCGGTGTAGGGCCGTGCCGATCGGGACGGCCCTACACAGAATCCTAGGTCTATTCGTGTTCAATACTGGCCAGACGCCTTCCGAATCGAGCTGCTATCGTAGTGCGCAGTTGCAAGGTGCAACACTACCTCAGCCACCAATCCCTGGTTCGAGCGATATCAAACGAAACGAGTTGACCTGCTATGAGAACGAAACATTCGGCCATCAGCGCGACGCTGATTCTCACGTGTTTGTTGCTGTTCAGTCCAACTGCCTACGCCGGCATCGCGATTGACGTGACCGTCTCAGCCGATGCGTCTCAAGCGAACGCCTCTGCCGTGTCGCCATCCTTTTCGACGACCGCCGGCAACGAGCTGCTCCTGGTTTTTGTCGCCACCGACTACTCTTCGGGTTCGAACACGACGGTGAGGGCCGTGTCCGGAGCGGGGCTGACCTGGGTCTTGGTCTTGCGATCCAATACCCAGCGTGGGACCGCTGAGATCTGGCGCGCCTCTGCCACGTCGCCGCTCACCAGAGTGTCGGTCACGGCGATGCTTTCTCAGAGCGTCGTCTCGAGCATTACCGTGATGAGCTTCACAGGAATGGACCCGTCGGGCACGAACGGTTCGGGAGCGATTGGTGCCGTCACTTCCGCGAATGGGGCGTCTGGAGCCCCCGCGGCGTCATTGATCACGACGAGGAGCAACTCACTCGTCATCGGCGTGGGTAACGATTATGACCGCGCCATCTCTCGCACCGTTGGTGCGGCCCAAATCCTCGTCCACCAAGACCTGGCCCCGGTGGGTGATACCTACTGGGTTCAGCGGCAAGCGAATGTGACGTCGGCGAGCGGCACACCGGTGTCCATCAACGACACGGCTCCCACATCGGACAGGTACAACCTGGCCATCTGCGAGATTCTCGCTCCCTTGGCCGCGGCCCCGCTGGCTGCCAACGCAGGCGCTCCGGTCTCGGGGACCGTCGGTCAGGCCGTGACTTTCAGCGGTTCAGCCTCGGGAGGCACCACTCCGTATGCGTATTCGTGGAATTTCGGCGACGGAGGATCGGCCGCCGGGGCAGCTGCCGCGCACACCTTCGCCGCGCCCGGCACGTACACGGTGACGCTGACCGTGACCGACGCCGCCAAGAACAGCGCCCAGCAGAGTACGACGGCGACGATTGCGACGGCGGCGGCGTGGACCATCTCCGGAACGATCACGCCGGCGAGCGCCGGTAACGGCACCCTGGTCAACCTTGGCGGGACGGCGAGCGCGACGACGACCGCCAACGCGTCGGGGAGTTACACGTTCACCGGCCTGGCCAACGGCAGCTACGTGGTCACACCGAGTCGCGCCGGGTTCCTGTTCACCCCGGGGAGCCAGATGGTGACGCTGAACGGCGCCAGCGCGACGCTTCCGGCATTTGCCGCCACGCCCGCCTGGGCCATTGCTGGCTCGATCAGTCCGCCGGCCAACGGCAGCGGTGCGGTGGTGACGTTGACTCAGAACCAGGCGACAGTCGCAACGACGATGGCGGATTCGTCGGGGAACTACGTCTTTGCGACTCTGGCGAACGGCACCTATACCGTGACGCCCGGCAAGGCAGGGTTCATCTTCAGCCCGGCCGCCCAGACCGTCTCCGTCGCTGGTGCGAATCTGACCGTGCCCACGTTTACGGCCACCGCGGTCACCCTCCAGAGCCGTCCACAGCCGACGGTACTCAATACCGCCTCGAGTCAGTACCAGGATCTCGTGGCCGTTTGGCCGCTCTGGATTACCAGCCCAACGGATCCGGCCATCGATCTCGTCCGCGGACTCTCAGGATCACCGTCGCAGGTGGTCGTGCAGACCGACCCGACCATGGGCAACGTGTTTGCGTCCGCCGGTCACAGCCACTTCGCGGTGCCGTACGACGCCAGCGTGGACTTCGCAGAGCCCGGAGACACGGCGCGCCCGTTCAGCATCTCAGCGTGGGTCAAGGTAACGATATCGTCGTCCGCGTTGTCGCCGAACGACAATCCGAAGAACATGTATGTCGTGGCGTTTGATGCGAACACGATCGCGTGGGCGTGGCCGGGCTACGGGCTCGGCGCCGCAGCGACCCTTGCCGACAACGGTCCGATTACCACGGAACTCGACGTCGATGGTCACCAGGCGCAGGAGACGATGTTCGGCAACAAGGTGATCAACGATGGCCAGTGGCATCTGATCGTCGCGACCTACACGCCTGCTGCCTCAACCGCGACGCCGGCGAGCACCGCACAGATCTACATCGACGGCGTGCTCGACAGCACGAGGACGGCGATGGCCGAACTGGAGTCGCCGACCGTCGTGCCGCCGAATCAACTCGCGAACCCGTTCGCGATGTACATCGGCAGCGACGACGACGGCCAGAGCAATCCGTGGCAGGGGATGTTCTGCGACCTGCGGTTCTACAACGTGGCCCTCAGCCCGGCGGAGATCGCGGCGATGTATGCGCCATCGACACGGTGGGACTTGTACCGGTAGTCGGCGTCACGGCGGGCGAAGAGCACGCTGCCCGACGCGTCGGCGTCATGACCGAGGGGTGTGAGCGTAGTGAGATCGTGATCAGCGGTCCTCGGACCCGGGGTGTTTGAGGATCCCGGGCAAGAGGACACGAGGTTGCCGGGCAAACGCCCGCCTCTCTCGAAGCGCTGATTGCCGTCGCCAACAGCCGACGGGATCCACGAACTGCGGAATCGCCCCTGGTCGTCAACACGATGGAGTTGCACCGTACCACACCACGTGGCCCGCGTTTCGCAAACGCGCGGGCCACGTCTCGCTCGCCGACGATATCGTCCCGTCGGCCGATACCGGCCGGCACACGCCAAACCCCATTCTGAGGGCCGCCGAGACCGAGCAAGCGCTGATCCGGAAAGCGCTCCGAGTTGGAGAGGCCACGACGTGGACCGTAGGTGGGCTCGTGGCTGTATCCGCCGTTTCCAGCTTCGTGGCCATGTCGCGCAGAAGCACCCGCGCGCGCAGAGGACACCGCGTGCGCGCTTTCACGATACTCGGCCATCACTCCCCCGTCGGCATTAAACCGACGCGGTCGCTGTCGTCGTGGCTGGATTGAGATGAGTCTCGAGCGCTGCCCGGAGCGTGGCGAGTGCGCGGCGCCCGCGGGGTCCGGCGAGGAGCAGCGGTATTCCGTCTTCTATCTCTCCGCTGGGCAGCCACCGAATCAGCGCTTCGGGCCAGTTCTCGGTGCATCTCACGATCGATCGTCGGCTGGCACCGAAGGGTGAACTCGCGCGGGGCGGGGGTGCGTTCCCGGCCCGCTTCGGGTCCCGTGCGGCTCGGCGGCTACAGAATTCATCTTCCGATCGAAGAACTGGTACTGGTTTCGGCCGTGTTCCTTGGCGTGGTACATCGCGGCGTCGGCGCACGTGAGCAGCGTCGCCGCGTCCGGACCGTCGTGGGGATAGATGCTGATTCCGATGGTCACGGTGACCTGCAACCGGTGGCGAGCGACCTCGTGAGGCGCGGCGAAGGCGGCGAGGATCTTCCGAGCGCTGGTGGCCGCATCCGCCGCGCGCTTTATTTCCGACAGCAGCACCACGAATTCGTCACCACCTTGACGGGTCACCGTGTCCGATCCCCGAACGCACGTCACCAGACGCCGTGCCACCGATTGCAGCAGCCCGTCGCCGATCACGTGTCCGAGCCTGTCGTTCACGCGCTTGAAACGATCCAGGTCGAGGAACAGCACGCCAAGGCGGTGGCCGTAGCGGCGGGCCAGACCAATCGCCTGGGTGAGCCGGTCGTTCAGGAGCATGCGGTTGGGCAGCTCCGTCAGGAAGTCGTGCTGCGCCAGGTAGACGGCCTGCCGGGACAGCGCCCGCGCCTCGCTCACGTCTCTGAACACCATCACCGCGCCGACCATCCGTCCTCCCCCGTCGTGAATCGGTGAGGCCGAGTCTTCGATGGCCGTCTCAAGACCGTCGCGCCGGATGAGGAGGCAGTTCGGGGTCAGGCCGGCCACCCTGTCAAGCCGAATGGCCTGCTCCATCGGGTTCCGGGCGGGTTCGCCCGTGATGGCGTCGACGAGGCGAAATACCTCGGCCAGCGGGCGGCCCAGCGCCTCCTGGCTCCCCCAGCCAGTCATGCGCTCGGCCACAGGGTTCAGATAGGTCAGATGCCCCCAGATGTCCGGTACTGACCACCGCGTCGCCAATCGAGTCGAGCGTCACCTCCGCGCGGTGCTGTTCGAACAGAGCCGCCGCCTCCCCAGCGGTTCGCCCGATGATCCGCGCGAGGGCCCGCGGCAACGTGCAGCCGTCGAGGCGATCCCTCCGGAGGTAGTCACGCGCGTCGCACGTGCCGTCTTGCGAGGCCACGACTTCGTCATCGGACGAGCCGACCACGAGGATGGGAACGTGGGCCGCCGCCCGCCTGACCTGCTCGAAGGCGGTGACTCCCCGGCTCCCAGGAAGGCGCACATCGAGCACCACCGCTGCGACGCGGTTCCCGCGAAGGCGTTCGAGCCCGTCGGCGAGGCGCGTGGCGCATTCGAGAATGAATGAGCCGCTCCGAACGTCAGCGAGTGCGTCGCGAACCGATCGACCGAGCGAGGGATCGCGCGCGATCAGCAGAACGCGCACCGCGTCCGCGCTCAACGATGGCCCCTGGCTCTCATCCGGGCGAAGGGTCCCGCCTGGGCGGTGGCGAGAGCGATCGGCACCCACGGCGTCAGAGCCAACCCGTTAACATCATGACGACCAGCACCAACAGCACGAGACCGAGGCCACCGCTAGGGTAATAACCCCATCTGCGGCTGTGTGGCCAAGCTGGGAGGGCTCCCAGCAGCATCAGAACAACGACAACGAGCAGAATCGTGAGCATCGCTCCTCCTTGGCGAGTTCCGCCTCAGCGATCGATCCCCTATCTCCGCTTCACCGACGATCCACGAAACGGCCAGCTCGTCCGTGGTCTCGAGTCCGACGTCCGCCTTGAACAGCGCCTGGGTGCAACTCAGACGCCCTCGTGTCACCGCTCCCTCGCCCGGTGCTCCGACTCCAGGAGGCAGCGGTCACCCGAACGGCTGAAGTCGACGCCGTGACCGCCGTTCTGGTCGATCCACATCCCGACCGCGAGGCTGATGGCGCCTCCTGACGATCAGTCGTTGCGGCGGCTGCCGGTAAACCTCAGCAGGAACAGGAAGAGGTTGATGAAGTCCAGGTACAGCGTCAGCGCGCCGACGATCGCGTAGGACCCGGTCTGGCCATCTTGAGTGGCGAGCGCCATCGTCTTTAGCCGCTGTGCGTCGTATGCCGCGAGGCCGGCGAACACGATGACGCCAACGAACGACACTAGGAATTGGAGCCCGTCGCTGTGCCAAAACAGGCCTACGACCGACGCGAGGACGACGCCGATGAGCCCCATGAACAAGAACTGACCCAGTCCGGCCAGGCTGCGCCCAGTCATCGTGCCGTACGCCGCGAGCCCGCCGAACATCCCCGCCGTGACGAGGAAGGTCGTCGCCACCGACTCACCCGTGTACACGAGGAGGACGAACGAAATGGTCACGCCCGTCAGAGCTGGGTACAGGATGAACAGGAGCGACGCGGTGGACGCACCGAGACGCTGAACGCGGGCCGATAGAACGAAGACGATGCCGAGTTGGGCGATCATCAGGCCCCAGAAGAGGACGCGGTTCGCAGCGATCGCCGTAACGAGCGTCGGCGAGGCGGCGATGAACCAGGCGGTGACGGCGGTAAGCGCAAGGCCGGTGCACATCCAGCCGTACACGGCGCTCAGGAACGCGCTCACGCGGTCCGAAATCGGCATGGCCGTGGTATTCGCGCGGATATCGTTCATTGTCATGCTGGCGCCCCGCCTGAGCAGAGCCGATGAAGGCCCCACCCGTCCGTGTCGTCGACGGTCTACCGAGAAGGATCAAGGACGGCCGCCAGCCGCTGCGCCTCGTCGATCTCGGCGCCGAAGCTCGCGAATTCCAGCCGCTGCTGCTCACCGTCGAGACCGCCGGCGCCGGTTCGAGCGAGGGCGCGACGGACGAACCCCCGGGCGTCGCGCAGACGCCGATTCGTCTCGTTGAAATCGCCGTCGCTGAGACTCACACGAGCGGCAAGCACCGAGGCGCGCGCCTCCAGCAGATCATTACGTAGTTCGGCGGCTCGGAGCGCGCGATCGAGTTCTGACCGACCGGAGACGCCTAAGAGCCACCCGCCCAGAAACACCACCAGCAGCGCGATGGCGATGGCGGCGCACGTCGCCGTCGGTCCCACCCGAGGTGGCGCGCCGTCTCCGGCCTTCGGCAGGTTACCCGTCATAACGACGACCTCGCATTCTTGGCGTCGGTCATGTAGCGCTGGAGGTCCTGCGCACCCAGCGCGACGTTCTCCGCGGTCCGGACCACGGTGTCACACCGATTGTCGCGGACCTTCTGCCCTTTGAGGGTGAGTCCGCAACGCGCAGCCCGGCGTCCCACAATCGGTCCCGAGACCGCGTGACCAACCTGCCTCACCGAGTTGACCGCCCGCGTCTTGATTTCCACAGCCGCCCGGGGAGCCATCCACGGAGCCAGACCTCCGCCAACGACGCCCATCGCGAGTCCCGTGAGGAACCGATGGCCGGAATCGCGAAGTGCCGGGGCGTTCGTTGCTGGTTCTCCTGCGCTTCTTCGCGGACACCTGCACGCCGACCACACGTGGAAGATTCCTGGTGACAAGGCCCCACGGCCCACTGGTACGCCGACGCGCGGGACACCATTCGTGTCATCCATCTCGGTAGCCCGTAGCAGTCTCGCGCACGCACGCCAGCGGCGCTGTCCCCGATTGCACACGAGCGGAGGCCGATCGTCCCGGGCGCAGAGTCCTCGACGGCGGGGAGAGGTGTGCGTTCCAGAGCAGACGCCGCGAGACCCGCCTGATAAGGTGGTCTGGACCGCGAGATTACTGAGCGGGCGTCACCGAAGTGGAGGCTCATGCCGCGACCCGGAACACGACCCATCGTCGTACCGGCGCTGGCGCTACTGCTGGAGCTCGCGCTGGCAGCCGTGGCTCCCGGGCAAGGCGGGCCGGCGGACGTCGTGCACGACCTCCGCCGGCTCGACGCGGCAATGGCGTTCTCCACGCCACCCTGGCGAGCAGCGGCCAGCCGGGAGCCGGGTGCGGCCGGAAGGGGCATCATCGGGGAGGGGTGGATGCAACCTCAGCAGGAGGTGGGACCGACCTGTAGCCTCGTGTTGACGGCCATGCCGGTCAAGGTGGCGGGCGCCTACGAGATCGACGTCGACGCGACGCGCAGCACGGCGGGAGCGGGCGGTGGCGCTCCCATTGTCACGGTGGACATCCGCAAGGACTCTGTCGCGGCTGCTAGCCAACGCTTGACGCTCGAGAGCAGTCTCAACGGGACGATCACGGTGCACCGACCCGGCACCTATCTGGGAACGGCCACGGTGACCACGCCGCAGGGAGTGGCGGTAGGCGCCTACCGCTCTGAGGGCACCGCTACCTGTGAAGCTAGTGTCACGATTGAGCAAGACACGGGCGGCACGATGATCTTGTTCGACGTTCATGGCGGCGAGGACCGCCACGTGCACCCATTCGAGGACACCGACCGGGCGTTCGCCCAGTGTTCGCCGCTCGTCAGCCTGAAGATCGGGATCGCGAAACGGTTTCGGACCCACTATGAGATGGCCGGGGCCTTGGGCGTGGCCATCAGCCTGGTCTCCGATAGCCGGAAGGTGAACGAGCGGGAGTTCTTCGCCGATGCCGAGGTGAACAGATACCTGGCCGGCGGTTCCTTCATCGGCACCGGGCTCTCCCTCTGGGATCTGACGCGCTGGGACCTGACGCACAGCGACACCTGGACGCCGGCCTGGCTCCTGCACGTCGGCTTCCCGCTGTCGAGAAGCGCAAGGCGCCCGGTGTTCCTCGTCGCCGAGGGCAGCTTGTTCCTCGACCGCCTCGACGGCGCCGCGAACAACTACCAGGCCTGGGCCGGCCTGCGGGTGCAATTCCGGCGGTAGGGCCTGCCCAATTGGCGGTATCAACCGCCGGGCTGCCGCGCACGCGTGGTTGAGGTGGATGATGAGGCTGACACGCGAGGTGATCGGAATCGCGGTCCTGGGGGCCGGGGGTCTAGCCCTCGCGTACGGCGGAGCCAGCAATGCCAGACAGGCCCGCCAAGTCAAGGTGCGTGCTGGAGCTCTTCGCCGGCGAGAAGAACCGGTTCAACGCCCTGGTGTGGGTGGTAATGGCGCTCGCGGTGGTGGGTGGCGGGCCCCATCAGCCGGAAGACGTCACGGTGATTGCGAGGCGGCGGACGCGATCCTGACCGCCTGCCGATGATGGAGATCGTCGTCATCTCGAAGCGCGATCGCTGAAGCTCCTTCACTGCGTCTTCCGCCTGGGCGTGGGATTCGTAGACCGCGACGACACGGCTGAATCTCTAAATGGCTGTCTTCCTTCTTCCTGACATCGGGAGTTCCAACGTTGCGGACCTGCCAGCGCGGAACCGCTCACGATCGGCCCAGCACGCCTCGCATCCACCAGACGGACGGAGGCCAACCTACCGCCGCTGTCCGACAGCGTAGGCGCGCGCTGGCCGGCGTCTGCACGATTGAGGACATCCGCTGTCCGTGTCCGCGTCCCTGGCCGGAAACGGATGTCGTTGTGCGCTCTTGAACAGACCCTCCGACGTCGTCCCATTAGACTGGTCACGAAAGGATCACCTGTCATGAACTACACACTGCCCGGGCTCCTCATCCTCGTCGTCATCGCCGCCGTCTGCGGCGCCATCGGGAAGGCGATTGCGGGCGGAGCCCGTGGAGGGCTCATCGTGTCGACGGTCCTTGGGTTCATCGGCGCCCTCCTTGGGCCCTGGGTCGCGGCGCGGCTCAGCCTGGGAGAACCCCTGACGCTCCACATCAGCGGGCATCCGTTCCCGGTGCTGTGGTCGATCATCGGCGCTGCCATCTTCGTGGCCATCATTCACCTGTTCTCCAGACGCTGGTAGGCCGGTCCGGTCCTGGAGTCCGTGGCTCGTATTCGTCGGACGGGCGCCACCGGAACGTGCCACCGCACGGTCGACGAAGACCAGAACCGCCCCGCCTGTCACGAAATCGCACCTCGTCTCAGGGCGGTGGAAGTCGGCGCCGAGAAGAGGAACAGCACGTGGCGACATATGGAACTACATAGCAGCCCCGCAGCCGCACCCGGCGCAGCACCTCATGATGGGCCGGCGGCGCCGTCGAAGCACAGGCGTTCGGCACTGGCAGCTCTCGTCCAGCGACGCAGCCTGTGGTTGGTCGCCGCACTCCTCGTGGCGGGTGCAGCCGCGTTCGGGTACCACTGGGCGTTTGGCACAGCCAAAGCCGTCTATGCGACGGCCACCGTTGAACGCGGCGACATCGAAAGCACGGTCGTGGCGGCCGGCATCCTGCAGCCCATCAAGTACGTGGATGTCGGCGCTCAGACCTCCGGTAAGCTCAAGTCGCTGAAGGTCAACCGCGGCGATCACGTGGAAGCGAACCAGTTGCTCGCGGAAATCGATCCCGTTCTGGCGGACACGGCGCTCACGTCAGCTAATGCCACGCTTCAGAACATGACCTCACAGCACTCGCTGAAACAGGCGCAACTCGTGCTCGCTCAGGCGCAGCGGACCCGCAACGACTCACTCTTTGCGAAACTGATGATCTCGGCTGCCGACCATGACGTCACCCAGGCCAACTACGCTGTCGCGGTCGACGACGTCGCTTCGCTCACGGCACAGATGAAGCAAGCGACGGCAGCGGTGGACACCGCCAAAGCGAACGTGGGTTATACGAAGATCACGGCACCGATGGCCGGTGAGATCGTGTCGATCACCACGCTCGAAGGGCAGACCGTCAACGCCAACCAGCAGGCACCGACCATTCTGCGGATTGCCGACCTGAGCACCATGACGGTGTGGGCGCAGGTTTCGGAGGCGGACATCGTCCGTGTCAAGGTCGGCCAGGACGTCTATTTCACGGTCTTGGGCCAGCCCCGACGCTGGAACGGCACGATCCGGCAGATTCTGCCCACTCCGGAGCTCATCAACAACGTCGTGTTCTACGACGTGCTGTTCGACATTCCGAATCCGGATCGTGAACTGAACATTCAGATGACGGCGCAGGTGTTCATCGTCCTCGCTCAGGCGAAGGGCGTGTTGCTGGTACCGGCCGCGGCCGTCGGCAACGCCGGCGAAGGCTCGACAATCAAGGTGCAGGTACTGAAAGCCGATCGCACCGTCGAGGTGCGCACAATCACGATCGGCATCAAGAGCGAGATATCGGCGGAGGTCACGGCTGGTCTCAAGGCGAACGAACAGGTCATCATCAGGGGACCGTCGGCGCAAGGCACGACGAAGAGCGCGCTGACCGCTCGGAAAGGCCTCTGATGCCGCCGACACTCCTCGAATTGGATGGTGTCAGCCGCACCTACTCGTCGGGCGGCGAACCGCTCACCGTGCTCACAGGCGTCACCCTCACCGTGCAGAGCGGCGAGTTCGTCGCTATCATGGGCGCATCCGGCTCGGGCAAGTCCACGCTGATGAACATCATCGGCTGTCTGGACAAGCCGTCGAGCGGCACGTACTCCGTCCGCGGCATCGACGTCGCCAGCCTCAGCGGCGATGCGCTGGCGGCTCTCCGGCGCGACACCTTTGGCTTCATCTTCCAGCGCTACAACCTAATGCCCGACCTGAGCGCCGTCGAGAACGCCGAGGTGCCCGCCGTGTACTGCGGCATGGCGAAAGCTCTGCGAGAGGCGCACGCCAGTGACCTGTTGCGGGACCTCGGCCTGGGCGACCGCCTGCAATTCCATCCCAACCAGCTCTCCGGCGGGCAGCAACAGCGCGTCAGCATCGCCCGCGCGCTCATGAACGGCGGGCCGGTGATCCTGGCGGATGAACCGACTGGCGCGCTGGACAGCCAGGGCGGCAAGGAGGTCATGGCCATCCTGGGACAACTGCACGGGCAGGGGCACACGATCATTGTCGTGACCCACGACAGCGACATCGCCGCGTACGCCCATCGCATCGTCCGCATTGCAGATGGGCGGATCACCTCCGACGAGCTGCAGCAACAGAAGGGGGAGGCCACTCATCCGGCGCAGACTGCCGACACGGCAAAGGACGCCACGGCCGGTGTCGCGGTCCTCGGCGAAGCGCTGAAGATGGCGGTGAGTTCGCTGCTGCACAACCGGTTGCGGACCGCCCTGACCATGCTGGGTATCGTCATCGGCGTCGCGTCGGTGGTCGCGCTGATGGCCATCGGAAACGGCGCCAAGCAGGATGTCCTCGATCGCATCCAGGCCATGGGCACCGACCTGTTGACCATCGAACGCGGCCTGGCCAACGTTCGCGCGTCGGGCGCCACGGTGACCAGTTTCCTGCCCGAGGATCTGCCCGCCATCGTGAGCGTGCCCGGCGTCGCCATGGCGATTCCGGAAACGGAGTTGTCGTCGCTGGTCCGTTTTGGCCACGAGGACCTGATGATCACGGCGGTTGGCACCGGCGAAGATTTTCCACAGGTGCATGATTGGCCGTTGCAGTCCGGCGTGTTCTTCACGGCGGAACACGTGACACGCTATGCCCAGGTCGTCGCCATCGGCCAAACCGTGGTGAAGAACCTGTTCCCTGCCGGCGCCAATCCGCTGGGCCAGTATGTGCTCATTGGCAACGCGCCGTTCCTGGTCATTGGCGTGTTGAGCAGCAAAGGATCCACCCCCCAGGGAACCGATCAGGACAACACCGTCTGGCTGCCCTACACAACAGCCGGCGCGCGCGTTCTCGGACAGCGTTTCTTCAGGCACATCGTGGTGAGAGTGAAACCCGGGGCGGACATGGCCGTGGTGCAGGCGGGACTCCGGACGCTGTTGATCCATCGCCATGGCACGGAGGACTTCAATATCCGGAACATGGCGGATACGATCGAAACCGCCAACGAGACGCAGAACACGCTCACCTACCTGCTGGCCGCGATTGCGGTGATCTCGCTCATCGTCGGCGGCATCGGCGTGATGAACATCATGCTGGTTTCGGTCACGGAACGAACGCGGGAAATCGGCATCCGCATGGCGATTGGCGCGCGTAGCTTCGATGTCCTGTTCCAGTTCCTCACCGAGGCCGTCATGGTCTGCTTCATCGGCGGCCTGGCGGGTGTCGTCGTCGGCATCGGAGGCGGCCTGTCGACGGCTGCAATCGTCGGCTGGCGCGTCATGTTCACGGTCGCGCCGATCGCCCTGGCCTTTGGGTGTGCGTTCCTGACGGGCATCGCGTTTGGCTATCTTCCAGCCAGAAAGGCCGCCCACCTCGAGCCCATCGAGGCGCTGGCCCGGGACTAGACGACCTTGGTCTTGGCGTTGGCGGCGCGGTGCTCGACCTCCCGCGCGCCCTGCTCGACGACCTGCGCAGCGCGGACCGCGGCGTCACATGCGCCGTCGCGAAGCTCCTGTCCTTTGCGCGTGAGTCCGTCGACCGCGTCCGTAACGCGAAGCCTCGCGTCCCGATAGCGTTCACCGACCGCGTGGATCGCCCGCGGAGCCAGCCACATCGCGAGGCCGGCGCCGACGATGCCGCCCAGCACGAGTCCCGCGAGAAAACGATAATCACGCGCCTGTGTCGCCTGCTCGTTCATGGCAACTTTCTCCTGTGCATCCCGACGAGATCGGGAAGCGGCCCGAGGTTGTTGAAAGCAGAAGGCGGCCCGACTCTACTCTGGCCCAGGTCAGCGAGGCGCGCCCGGGGAGCGAGGTCGGCGCGGCTCACCTCCACCGCCGCTAGCGTCGCCAGGGTACTGGTCGATCCCGTCCTCGATCTCGCGAGGAAATGGCGGCGCCGCGCCGACGATCTGGTCCTTGTAGACGCGAAGCATGACCTCGCGGAAGATCGGCAGCGCCGTACAGGCCGCCGGTCTCGTTCTCCCCGAGTGGACGGTGGTCGTCGAAGCCGATCCGCACCGCAACGGTGATTCCCAGTGTCCCGTAGGTGGAGCCCACGAACAGCGCGTCTCGGAAGTCGCTCGTCGTTCCGGTCTTACCCATCACCGGGATTGGGAAACCGCCGCCGTCGAGACTGTGGGCGGTGCCCCCGGGCAGGCGAACCACTCCCCGAAGCCCCTCCTGGATTGCCCGCAGGGCCAGGGACCCGATCTCCCGCGTGTTGCCCGGCGCGTCGTACAGCCCGTCGCCAGAGACATCGGTCACGCGATCGATGACATGCGGGTCCGCCAGAACACCCGAGGCGATGGCGCGATACGCGGCCGCCAGTTCCAGCAGGCGCACCTCCGATGCCCCGAGTCCGGTGGATAGGTAGGGTTGAAGCGGGGATCGGATGCCCATCTCGTGAGCCGTCCGGATCACCGCGCCGACTCCGATCTCCCGCGTGATCCAGACGGCCACGGCGTTGCGCGACTCGGCCAGGGCCTGGCGAATCGGGATCGGACCCTTGAACTGGTTGTCGTAGTTCGCAATCTGCTTGAAGCCGCCGGAGCCTCCCAGCGGCACCTCAATCGGCTCGTCGGGCACCTCGGTATCGAGACCCATGCCGGACTCGAACGCAGCGAGATAGACCAGCGGCTTCATCGCGGAGCCCGGCTGGCGCAGGGAACTCGTGACGCGGTTGTAGTCCGAGTAGCGTGAGTCGCGGGCTCGGTAAATCCGCCGCCCGCCTGCCTCGGCCAAGATCGCCGCAGTGCCGTTGGCGAGCACGACCACCGAGCCCTGGACCAACCCCTTCTCCCCGCGATGCCGCTTGTCGTAGGCGGCCAGGCCGTGTTCGAGGGCGTCATTCACTATCGCCTGGACGCGCGCGTCGATTGTCGAGCGGACCACGATCCGCCCCTGGAACAGGTCTTCAACGCCGAAGCGCGGGTCGCCACGCCTCGTCAGTTCGTCGAGAACGTGCTCGACAGCTGCCGGAGCCTCCGTTTTCGTCGGGCTGATCGCGGCGACACGGATCGGCTCGCTCTGGCAGTGCGTCGCGAGGCTCGCCGAAATGTCCCCGTGGCGCACCATCAGGGCGAGAATCTGGTTGCGGCGGCCGATCGCCCGCCGGTTGCCTGGCACGGGCGCGTAATCCCGTGGTGCCTTGCTGATCGCAGCCAGGAGCGCGGCGTTGCCTGCGTCGTCGAGCGTGTAGCTCGACAGGGCCTTACCAAAGTAGTACTCGGATGCGGCAGCGAAGCCGTAGCGGCCGTTGCCCAGGTAGATGAAGCTGGCGTAGCGGGCGAAGATCTCGCGCTTCGCCATCTCCTGGGAACCAAATCGCTCCCGCATCTCCCGCTCGAGCCAGAGCGTCAGCCGCACCTCTTCCATCTTCCGAAGGAGCTTGTTCGTCGCTGAGGCCCCCAGGACCAGGGAGATAAGCCGCGGCGGCGCCAGCCCGGCATGGAACAGCGCAGCCCGGTCTTTGCGGCTCGTCAGGGCCTCCAGGAAGTACCCGCGCACGAGTTGCTGGGTGATTGTGGAGCCCCCTTGCGGCAAGAGCAACCGCAACCGACCGCCGTTCCGCCATTCACCGAGGGAGCGCACCACCGTCTTCTGGACCACCCGCGGCAGCGCACGATAGTCCACGCCGGAATGGGAGAAGAAGCGCTGGTCCTCCGCGGCCAGAACGGCCTGCCGCAGAATGACCGGGATCTCGTCGTAGGTCACGACCCGGCGGTACTCGCGCGCCAGCTCGATCAGCACCTTGCCGTGAACGTCGTTGACGGCGCCGGTCCTGGGGGGCTCGAACCGGAGAAACGCCTCGAGGTCTGGCACGCCCGTGCGGTCGAAGTACACGTGGTAGGCCAACCACACAAGAGGGAACAGCAGCAGCGCCACCGGACACAAGGCCACAGCGAGAAGCCCGGTGCGCCGCCGCCGAGTCGCCGTCAGCCGGCCCGCCAAACGCCGGGCGGCGCGGACGAGCCTGGACACCTTCGTCGGGGCGGCGCGGCCGCCCGCCGCCTCGCGGCCCTCGATCGAGTCGCGGTCAACCCGATGCGGCGCGGTCATGTCCGACCTGACAGCATGTGAAGGTTCCTTCCTGTTCCAGCCCGCCTCAGCATGCCGGGAGAGGAGGCCGAACGTCTGTCCTCTCTTGAACACGGCGGCCGACGGCGCCTCGCATGGCGACCGACCCGACGGCGTGCCCCGCCCACCGAACTCTGCGTTCCAGGACAGACGTTTCGATCCTGGTTCGATACGGTGGAGACGCTCACGAGATGCTCGGGCACGGCGTGGGAGCAGCCGATGTTCTGTCGCTCGCCAACAGCCAGCTATGCGCGCGAAAGCCTCGCGTACTTCGCTGCCCACCGGGGACGGTCCATCACTGGGACGGGACCCTGGACCGGCGACCGTACGCCCTCGCGGGCCGCGCCTCGGACGATCTCCCACTTTGACGGTCTCCTCCATGGCGGGATTGAAGGACGCCACGGTGAAGCGTCGGGAACGCCTCCGCTTCCGTCTGTTCCCTTCGGTACAGCGGTCCTCAGGTCCAGACCCGTAAGGTGGTTTTCTGATCGGCCGATGAGGTAATCGGGCTCACCATCAGCAGTTCGCGGTCGGGCCGCTCGTGCCCGGGTATCGCGACAAGGGAAGCTGCATGAACATAGCGACGACTCTTCTGGCCGTATCGATCGTCGTTGGTACCCCTGCGTTGGCGCCCGAGCCGGCCGCGACCCAGGCGCGACCGTCCGGGGGCGGCCACGCGGTGGCCGCTGGACATGTCCCGGACACCCAAACGTGCCGCACGTCCACGCGAACGATCAGTGGATCGGGCACGACTCGGGCCCGGCGGATCCCCACCTCCACCTCGACGATCCGTGGTCGCACGGGCACTTTGCCGGCGGCTTCGGCAGCGGCCATGTCTTCCGCCTGCAGGGAGGGAACCGGGAACGTTTCTGGTTCAGCGGCAACTACTTCGGCGTGACGCCGTACCAGGTACCGGCTTCTGCGACACCTGGCTCTGGAACTCCGACGACATCGTGATCTACGGGACCCCGACCATGTAGGCTGGTACCTCGCGTACAACGTCAGACTTGGGACATACGTGCACGTGATCTACCTCGGAGCCGGCTGAGAGAGCGAGGAGCACGCCCACGTCAGGGTGGAGGTGATGAAGGAGGGCTGGAGTACACGCCTTACGCGTTCTCCGCTCTGGCCGGGCCGCGACTTGGCAGCAAGGTCCAGGCGCGGACCAGCGCGTCTCGGAGCTCTCCCAAACGTCCAGTGACACCCCGCCTCACCCAGGGATGACGGCAGACGCCGGGAATCGTACAGTTTGCGAACTTGGAATGAGCGTGATGATGTCGCCACAACCTCCTGACACCCTTGAGCGGGTGCCAACTCCATCCGCTGCCGCACCTACCACCGCGTCCCCAGCGGACAGCACCCGCTCCGCGGACACCGCACATTCCCGCCGACGGTGGCTGTGGCTGTCGCTCTCCGCTCTGCTCCTGTTGGGTGTGAGCGCCTATCTTCTGTGGCCGAAGGCTCCTCTCGTGACAGCGGGTGGCGGGGCCTCGAAAGGCGCCGGGACAGGTCAGGTCCCCGTCCCGGTAGTGGCAGCGCTCTCCCGCAAAGGAGACATCGGCGCCTATTATTCCGGGCTCGGCGCCGTGACGCCTCTCGCGACGGTCACGATTAGAAGCCGGGTTGACGGGCAGTTGGTGAGCGTTTGCTATCGTGAAGGCGAGATTGTCCACAAAGGCGATCTCTTGGTGGAAATCGACGACCGGCCCTATCAGGCGGCACTGACCCAGGCCGAAGGGCAGCTGATTCGGGACCAAGCGGCCCTGGAGAACGCGAAGATTGACCTCGCCCGCTATCAAGAACTGCTTCCGCTGAAGGCCGTCCCCGAGCAGCAACTGGCCACCCAACAGACCACGGTGCATCAGAGCGAGGGGGTGGTGAAGCTCGACGAGGGACAAATCGAAAGCGCCAAGGTCAATCTGGCGTACTGCAAGATCACGGCTCCCGTGACCGGACGTGTCGGCCTGCGGCTGGTCGACTCCGGGAACATCGTTCACGCCGCCGACACCGACGGACTGGTGATCATCACACAGATCGCTCCGATCAGCGTGATCTTCACCATCTCTGAGGATCAACTCCAGGCCGTGCTCAGGAAGAAGGCTGCCGGGCAGATGCTCCAGGTGGACGCTTATGATCGCACCGCCAACACGAAGCTCGCGCAAGGGTCGTTGACCACGCTCGACAACCAGATCGATCCGACCACTGGCACGCTCAAGCTCAGAGCGACATTCCAGAACGCGAATGGTGCACTCTTTCCCAACCAGTTCGTCAACGCCCGCTTGCTGGTCCAGGAGAAACAGGGTGTCACTCTGGTGACATCGGCCGCCGTCCAGCGCAACTCGCAAGCGACCTATCTCTATGTTGTGAAGGCGGATTCAACGGTGAGCGTGCGGCCGATCACCCTCGGTACGACCGAGGGCGACGACTCGGAGGTGACCTCGGGGCTGACGCCGGGAGAAGTCGTGGTGATGACCGGCGTGGACAAACTCCAGGAGGGCAGCAAGGTGCGCGTCCAGATCCTTCCCCCCGCGAACGCCCCGACCAGCTTGTCAGTGAGCCGCTCGGTCGGTCCTGCGGCGACGAACCCCTCCGCCCAGGGCCGCAAGGCCGGCAAGGGACGGTAGATGAACTCGTCTTCGAGAGTCCCGGTCGCCGTATCGGTCACCGCACTCCTCACCCTGCTGCTGGTTTCGGCCGGATGCATGATGGGGCCCAATTACAGACGACCGTCGGTGGCCTCGCCTCCGGCGTTCAAAGAGGCGCCACCCGCGAGTCTCGTGCAAGCCGTAGCGGCGGGTTGGAAGCAGTCGGAACCGGGCGACGCGTATTCCAAGGGCCGATGGTGGGAACTGTACAACGACGCAGCCCTGAATGCCCTGGAAGAACAGGTGAGCCTGTCGAACCAGAATGTGGTGCAAGCCGAGGCGCAGTACCGGCAAGCCACGGCTGCGGTCAGCGTCGCCAGAGCTGCACTGTCCCCCACGGTCACGGCGTCTCCGGCGATTTCCACGGCAGGCGCGGGAGCCGGAACCACCGGGAACATCTCGGGCGCCTCAACGCGCCAGACGAGCTTCGGTCTACCGTTCAACGCCTCGTGGGAGCCGGATCTCTGGGGGAACATCCGTCGTGGTGTGACGGCGAGTAAAGCGACGGCCCAGTCTCTGGCGGCGAACGTGGGGAACGCCCGACTGCTCTACCAGGCCGAACTCGCGCAAGACTATTTCGGCATCCACGGCATCGACGGAGCCGCGGAGCTGCTCACTCGCACCGAGACCTCGTATGCTGAATACCTCACGCTCACACAAGGCCGGTTTTCGGCCGGAGTCGCGTCGGGCCTCGACGTGGCCCAGGCGGAGTCGCAGTTGTACCAAGTGCAGTCACAATTGATGGATCTGGGCGTGCAGCGTGCGGCGTTTGAACACGGCATCGCTATCCTGATCGGTAAGGCACCCGCGGATCTCACGATTCCGTCCGCCCCGGTAACCACGTTCCCGCCATCGGTCCCGCTCGGTGTTCCTTCGGAACTGCTGGAACGAAGACCTGACGTTGCCAGCGCGGAGCGACAGGTCGCTGCGGCGAACGAGCAAATCGGGATCGCCATGGCGGCCTTCTATCCTCACCTGAGCCTGACGGGGACTGCCGGCGTAGAGAGTTCCAGTCTGGCCAAATGGTTCGCCTGGCCCAGCCGCTTCTGGTCGGTCGGGCCGCAACTGGCGGAGACGTTATTCGATGCCGGCCGCCGGCGGGGGCTGGTGGCGGCACAGCGGGCCGCCTATGACGCGACCGTCGCCGCGTACCGGGAGACCGTGCTGACGGCGTTGCAGCAAGTCGAAGACAACCTGGCCGCTTTACGCATCCTCGCGGCGGAGGCGGACAAGGAGCAGCAAACAGTCGAAGCGGCCCGGCGTGCGCTCGACATCTCGTCCGCGCAGTACCGGGCCGGAACCTCCAGCTATCTCACGGTCATCATCACACAGGCATCGCTGCTCAGCGCCGAAGTGACAGCCTTGAACCTCCGGACCCGCCGGCTGACCGCGAGCGTGCTGCTGATTGAAGCGCTCGGCGGAGGGTGGGAAACGTCCAAGTCGCCCATCACGGACGACGCGACAGGCCGCGACGGCCAGACTTCTCCGAGAAGGCCACCACGACCCGAACAGGGGAGCTAGATGAACCCGTCCCGGATGTTCATTCACCGGCCGGTCGCCACCACGATGCTGATGGTGGGCATCCTGCTCGCAGGCGTGGTGGGGTACACGCAGCTACCCGTGTCGGCACTGCCGGAGGTGGACTATCCGACGATCCAGGTCACGACGTTCTATCCGGGCGCCAGCCCGGACGTGATGGCGTCGTCGGTGACCGCTCCGCTGGAACGTCAGTTCGGACAGGTGCCCGGTCTCCAGCAGATGACATCCACGAGTTCCGACGGGAGCTCCGTGATCACCCTGCAATTCAGCCTCAGCCTGAGTATCGACGTGGCCGAGCAGGAGGTGCAGCAATCGATCAATGCCTCGGGGACGTACCTGCCGGCGGACCTGCCGGCCCCTCCGACCTATAGCAAGACCAATCCAGCCGATACCCCGATCCTGACACTCGCCCTGACGTCGACAGATCTCTCGCTCTCGAAGGTCGAGGATCTCGCCGACACCAGGCTCGCACCGAAGATCTCGCAGTTGCCCGGCGTGGGGCTGGTCAGCATCAGCGGCGGACAGAAGCCTGCCGTCCGGATTCAAGCCAATCCGACGGCACTGGCATCGTATGCCCTCAATCTGGAGGACCTGCGGGCCGCCATCATGGCCGCTAATGTGAATCAGGCCAAGGGGAACTTCGACGGGGCGCATCAGGCGTACCAAATTGGAGCCAACGATCAATTGCTCTCCAGCAGCGACTATGCTCCGCTCATCATCGCGTACAAGAACGGCGCCCCCATCAAGTTGACCGATGTCGCCAGCGTCGTCGACGACGCCGAGAACGTCCGCCAGGCCGCCTGGATGAACCGGACGGCTGCGGTCATCCTGAACATCCAACGCCAGCCCGGCGCGAACATCATCTCGGTCGTCGATCGAATCAAGACACTGCTACCTCAACTCACGTCGTCCCTGCCGTCCTCCATCCGCGTCGCCGTCCTGACCGACAGGACTACCACCATCCGGGCGTCCGTCACCGACGTGCAGTTCGCGCTGATGCTCACGGTGGCGCTGGTCGTGATGGTCATGTTCCTCTTCCTGCGCAACCTCGCCGCGACCATCATCCCGGGCGTCGCCGTTCCGCTGTCGCTCGTCGCCACCTTCGGGGTGATGTATCTGCTCGGCTACAGCCTGAACAACCTGACCCTGATGGCCCTGACGATCTCGACCGGCTTCGTGGTGGACGATGCGATCGTGATGATCGAGAACATCACCCGCTATATCGAAGCCGGCGAGCCCGCCCTCGACGCCGCGCTCAAGGGCTCCGCGCAGATTGGCTTCACGATCGTCTCGTTGACCGTCTCCCTGATTGCGGTGCTTATCCCTCTGCTGTTCATGGGCGATATCGTGGGCCGCCTGTTTCGTGAATTCGCCGTGACGCTCAGCGTGACCATTCTGGCCTCGGCCGTGGTGTCGCTGACCCTGACGCCGATGATGTGCGCCAAACTGCTGAGGCACACGCCCGAGGCGAGCCAGGGACGCTTCTATCGCGCATCGGAACGCGCATTCAATGCGGTCATCGCCTTCTATGGCAGGACGTTGAGGGTGGGTGCTCGGCTGGCAGGTGGCGACGCTGCTGGTCGCGGCGGCGACCCTTGGCGTGACGATCTATCCTGTTCTTCGTGATTCCCAAGGGGTTCTTCCCCATCCAGGATACCGGCGTCATCCAGGGGGTTTCGGAAGCCGCCCAGTCCGTGTCCTTTCCGGAGATGTCCAGGCCGCAGCAGCAGTTGACCAACGTTATCCTGCGCGATCCGGCCGTCGAGAGCCTCTCCTCCTTCATCGGGGTCGACGGGACCAACACTACCCTGAACAGCGGGCGCATTCTCATCAACCTGAAACCGATCGCGGAACGAAAGATCAGCGCCAGCGACGTCATTCGCCGCCTGCAGCCGGCGCTGGCAAGATCCCGGGCATCACGCTGTTCATGCAGCCGGTGCAGGATCTGTCGGTCGAAGACCGCGTCAGCCGAACGCAATTCCAGTACACGCTGGAGGATCCGAACGTCGACGAACTGAATACCGTCGCGCCGTCAGATGCTGGCCAGGCTGCAGAAGTTACCGCAGTTGAGCGACGTCGCCAGTGATCAACAGGTCCTCGGCCTGCGGGCGAAGCTGGTGTTCGACCGCAACACTGCGGCCCGGTTCGGCATCACGACGGCCGCGATCGACCAGACGTTGTATGACGCGTACGGCCAGCGGCAAGTGTCCACCATGTTCACGCAGCTGAATCAGTACCACGTGGTCCTGGAAGTGAAGCCGGGGTTCGGGAGGCATCCCTCGGACCTGAGCGACCTCTTCATCCGGACGGGCGCAGCAGCCCCGGGCGCACCTTCGATTCAATCCTCGTCGGCGTTCCCGAATGGCGGCCAGATTCCGCTCAATGCGTTCTCCCACATGGAGACCACGAGCGTTCCCATCACCGTGAACCACCAGGGCCAGTTTCCCGTGGTGACGCTCTCGTTCAACCTAGCTCCGGGCGTCTCGCTGGGTGACGCGGTCAAGGCCGTCGACGCGGTGCGCGACGACATGAACATGCCGCCGAGCGTCCAGGCTGCCTATCAGGGGACGGCCCAGGCGTTCCAGGCATCCCTGGCAAACGAGCCCGTGTTGATTCGGCTGCGCTGATTACCGTGTATCTCGTCCTGGGCATTCTCTACGAGAGCTACATCCATCCCATGACGATCCTGTCAGCCTTGCCTTCAGCGGGCGTCGGCGCCCTGCTGGCTCTCATCCTCCTCCGGCAGCGATTTCAGCGTGATCGCCTTGATCGGCATCGTCCTGCTCATCGGTATCGTGAAGAAGAACGCCATCATGATGATCGACTTCGCGCTGGCGGCGGAGCGCACGAAGGCATGAAACCGGAAGAGGCCATCTATCAGGCGTGTCTCCTGCGCTTCCGGCCCATCATGATGACCACCATGGCGGCGCTGCTCGGCGCGGTACCGCTCGCCCTCGGCACAGGCTCCGGTTCTGAGCTGCGCCGGCCTCTCGGGATTACGATTATCGGCGGCCTGCTCATCAGCCAACTGTTGACGCTCTACACCACGCCGGTCATCTACATCTGGTTCGACCGCCTGGCGGGGCGATTCTCGCGGCCCAGGACATCCGTGTGAACGAGAACCCGCTGCCGGCAGCCTAAGCGATGAACGTCTCCGAACCGTTTATCCGGAAGCCCGTTGCCACCACGCTCATGGTGGTCGCGATTACGGTGGCTGGCGCCGCGGCATACCGCCTGATCCCGGTGTCGCCGCTGCCGCAGGTGGAGTTTCCAACCATCTCGGTAAGCGCCGGACTCCCGGGAGCAAGTCCCGACACGATGGCCTCATCCGTTGCGACGCCGCTGGAGCGACAGTTCGGACGGATCGCGGCGGTCACGGAGATGACCTCCTCGAGCGCCCTCGGGTCGACCAGCATCACGCTGCAATTCGATCTGAATCGAAACATCGATGCGGCCGCTCGCGACGTGCAAGCCGCCATCAACGCCGCCCGCGGGTCGCTGCCCTCCAATCTCCCCAACAACCCGTCGTACCGGAAAGTGAACCCGGCCGACTCTCCCATCTTCATGCTGGCCCTCACGTCGCCCACTCTCACCCGAGGTCAGATGTACGACGCCGCCTCGACGATCATGGCGCAGAAGCTGGCCCAGGTGAGCGGCGTGGGACAGGTCGTCGTGGGAGGAAGTTCACTTCCGGCCGTTCGCGTCGAGCTGAACCCGACGGCTCTGAACAAGTATGGCATTGGCATGGAGCAGGTCCGAGTTGCCTTGAGCGGCGCGAATGCCAATACGCCCAAGGGGCACCTGTCGGACGGCGTTCGCATGTGGGAAGTCGGTGCCAACGACCAGATCTTCAAGGCGAGCGATTATGGGCCGCTCGTAGTGGCCTACCGCAACGGATCGGCTGTACGGATCTCTGACATCGCCCAAACGCAGGATTCCGTTGAAGACCTGCGCAACTCGGGCTACGCAAACGGCAAGCCGTGCGTGCTCGCCATCATCTTCCGCCAACCCGGCGCGAACATCATCGATACAGTGGATCGCATCCGGGGAGTCCTCCCACAGATTGAATCCTCGATTCCGCATTCGATTGCCGTCAAGGTCGCCATGGACCAGACGGTCACGATTCGCGCCTCCGTCCACGACACCGAGAGGACCCTGCTCGTCTCAGTCATCCTGGTGATCCTGGTCGTGTTCGTCTTCCTGAGAAACCTGCGGACGACCTTCATTCCCAGTGTCGCCGTCCCCGTGTCGGTGGTGGGAACATTCGGCGTGATGTACCTCCTTGGCTACAGCCTCGACAATCTGTCCCTGATGGCGTTGACCATCTCGACCGGTTTCGTGGTCGACGATGCCATTGTCGTCATCGAGAACATCACGCGCCACCTCGAACGAGGCATGCATCCGTTCGAAGCCGCGCTGAAGGGCGCGCAGGAAGTGGGCTCCACCGTATTCACCATCAGCGTGTCGCTGATTGCGGTGTTCATTCCGCTGCTTTTGATGGGGGGCATTGTCGGGCGCCTGTTTCGAGAATTCGCCGTAACGCTGTCCGTCGCCATCACGGTGTCCATGGTAGTCTCGCTGACCGCGACGCCCATGATGTGCGCTCACCTCCTCCGGGCGAAACGACCGCATGGCTGGATGGACCGCACCAGCGAGCGGGCCTTCGACTGGGTGGTAGACGTGTACGGGAGGACCCTGTCCGTCGCGCTCCGGTTTCGAGCGATGACGCTGCTCGTCCTGCTGGCCACGGTCGGACTGAACGGATACCTGTTCATTCGCGTACCGAAGGGGTTCTTCCCGCAACAGGACACCGGACGTATTCAGGGATCGATTACAGCCGACCAGGACACGTCGTTCCAGGCCATGGACAAGATGATGCTGCCGATGATCAAGGTCGTCGCGGCCGATCCGGCCGTCGACACCGTGGCAGGCTTCACGGGGGGCAGCACCTACAACACGGCGCGCCTGTTCATCTCCCTCAAGCCCCTCGACGAGCGGCGAATCTCAGCCGACCTGATCATCGCGCGGCTGCGCCCGAAACTGGCCGGGGTCGCGGGTGCCACGATGTACCTGCAGGCCGCGCAGGATCTGCGCATCGGCGGCCGTCAGAGCAACGCCCAGTATCAGTTCACCATGAACGGCGAGAATCTGAACGATCTCGATCAGTTCGCCCCCAGGATGGTGGAACAGTTCAAGAGGATTCCGATCATTGCCGACGTGAGCAGCGACCAACAGCATCGCGGCCTGCAAGCGCTGATTCAGTACGATCGTCGGACTGCCGCGCGCTTCGGCATCACGCCGCAGCTCATCGACAATACGCTCTATGACGCATTCGGCCAGCGCCCAGTCTCAACCATGTACTCGTCGCTGAACCAGTACCATGTTGTGATGGAGGCGTCACCCGAGTTCTGGCAGAATCCCCTATTCCTGCGGCAGGTCTATGTGGAGTCGCCGGGCGGGCGACAAGTGCCCATGAGTGCTTTCGCCAGCTTCGTCCCCACTACTGCTCCGCTGACGGTTACTCACCAGGGCCTCTCTCCGGCGGTGACGGTGTCCTTCAACCTGAAGCCGGGTGTCGCGCTGGGTGATGCGGTGAACGCCACCACAGCGGTGGCGGCGCAGGTCGGGCTTCCGCCGACGATCCAGACGGAATTTGCTGGCACCGCGCAGGCCTACGAGGCCGCGCTGGCGAGCGAGCCGCTCCTCATTTCGGCGGCGCTGGTGACCGTGTACCTCATACTCGCGATGCTGTATGAGAGCTACGTCCACCCCATCACCATCATCTCGAGTCTTCCGGCGGCAAGCGTCGGCGCATTGCTGGCGCTCCGCCTCACCCACTCCGATCTCAGTATCATCGCGATCATCGGCATCGTCCTGCTGATCGGCATCGTGAAGAAGAACGCCATCATGATGATCGACTTCGCTCTGGCTGCCAAGCGGAACGAAGGCAAGAACTCGTACGACTCCATCGTCGAAGCGTGCCTGTTGCGCTTTCGCCCGATCCTGATGACCACGATGGCCGCGCTCCTTGGAGCCCTGCCGCTCGCGCTCGGAACCGGTACGGGGTCCGAGCTTCGCCGTCCGCTAGGCCTCACGATCATCGGCGGGCTGATCATGAGCCAGCTCCTGACCTTGTATACGACACCGGTGGTGTACCTGTACTTCGACAGCCTCCAACGCTGGTGGGATAGGGGCCGTGCGAGAAGCTGAGAACGAGCGCGGCGGAGTACTCGCTGGCAGACGACGCCTACGCACAGCTGGTGGTACGGCAGTCCGACCGGAATTTCAATCTGACCACAGCCGCCATGCGCACGAACATCCTGGAGTATTACTCCGACCTGGCCGCTCCGATCTCGACGAAGAAGGATAGGGCGCGCTGGCAGATCATCCTCGACGCCCTGAGCCGTCTGAAGCTGCTCTCGCCTGCGGTCTTGGCGCCGACACGCAGTCCAAGTCAGTGAACCCCGATAACCGGATCAGCGAGTCCGCGCCGCGATTCGCGCTCGTGGATCTCCCTCTGAATGGAGAGGAGCCTGATGTGTTCATGCCGCTCGGTCACGACCGCTCGCCGAGCATGTAGAACCGCAGCAGGCTCGCCTCCCGCCGGGCGTCGCTCGCGCAGGCCGAGCTGGCGCTGATCGTTCGTCACTGGCCGGCCAGTAGCCGGAATCCAGTGCCGACCGCAGCTTCGTCGCTGAACCGCTTCGCCCGGCTCTCGGTGATGCGCCTTGTGGCTGCTGCCCGATCAGCTTCAAGTCAGCATCGCATCCCGCTCTCGCGGCACACGATGTCCGCAAGTGAACAGACATGCGTTCACGTCTCTTCTAGAGTGTTCTCAAGCGAGTCGCCACGCGGGAGCGGACGCTGTCCCGCGATGAACAACCCTTCATCCGGGCACGGGAGAGCCGTTCGTTGACAGGAACTGGTGTGTCATGAACCTCAGCATTCTGAACCGGATATTCATCACGGCGGCCGTCATCGGGGCAGTGTCATTGGTCGGATCGAGCGTGCCGGCCAATGCCCAGCCGCAGCAGGACGCGAAGCAGCAGGCCCCGCCGAAGCAGGAGGCCCCGCCGAAGCCGCAGGCCCAGGCGAAGCCGCAGCCGCAGGCGAGACCGCAGGCGCAGGCCCAGGCGAAGCCGCAGCCGCAGGCGAGACCGCAGGCGCAGGCCCAGGCGAGGCCGCAGCCGCAGGCGAGACCGCAGGCGCAGGCCCAGGCGAGGCCGCAGCCGCAGGCGAGAGCGCAGGCGCAGGCCCAGGCGAAGCCGCAGCCGCAGGCGAGACCGCAGGCGCAGGCCCAGGCGAAGCCGCAGCCGCAGGCGAGACCGCAGGCGCAGGCCCAGGCGAAGCCGCAGCCGCAGGCGAGACCGCAGGCGCAGGCCCAGGCGAAGCCGCAGCCGCAGGCGAGACCGCAGGCGCAGGCTCAGGCGAAGCCGCAGCCGCAGGCGAGACCGCAGGCGCAGGCCCAGGCGAGACCGCAGGTCCAGGCTCAGGCGAAGCCGCAGCCGCAGGCGAGACCGCAGGCGCAGGCCCAGGCCGATCTTCGACACTTCGAAAAGTCAAATGCCTGACGGGTAAGGACTTACGGCGACGGTTTTTGTGTAGTGACACGTCGATCCGGCGTCTTGGACGACTTCTGGTGAGCCGTTACGCGGGGCGCAGGGCGGGCGGCACGGCGACGCCGCACGCCTGGAAGACCTTTCCGACCGTCCCCTTCGTTTCGCTCCGGACGACATACGAGTGGCGTCCAATCTCGATGGTCGTCTCGTGCAGCTGACTGAGATCCTGAACGATGTCGGCCCATTCGAGCTTCCACCCCTTCGCGGTCAATCGCCGTTGCAGCTCCTGGCGAAGGACCACCGCGAGGAACGAGCAGAACACGTGCCCGCGAATGCCGTGATCGGTCTGGTGATACACCGGCCGCGTCTCGAGCACCGACTTCATCGTGCGGAAGAGGTCCTCGACCATCCACAGCTGCTTGTACGCGAGCGCCACGACCATCGGCTCGAAGTCTGTGTTTGTCTGCAACGCCCACAGTCCGTCGTACCGCGCCTCCGCCTCCACCTTGGCGTCATCGATCTCGAAGTGCGCGCCCTGACTCTTCAAGAAGCGGCGGTAGCCCTTATTGCCGACCAACGACTTGTCGCCGTGGGGCAGCGCCAGGCGCAGCGCCGCCACGATGGCCTCGCGGTCGTGACGGTCCTTGCGCGCCTGCTCCGGATTCAGACACACGATGTATCGCTCGTTGCCGCGAACGACTTCTCGCACTTTCAGCGGGGACGGGTCGTGGCTGGTCTCGCGCTCGGGAAACACCTCGTGGAAGCGCCCGCTGGTTTCAAGGACCGCCTGTGCGTCGTTGGAGCTCCGCATCCGCACGCCAAGGATGTAGAACCACTCGCGGTCTTCGATCGCCGCGATCGTCTCCCGGCTGATCATGCCGCGGTCGGCGACGATACACACATCCTCGATGCCAAACGTCTGCTTCAACCGGTCCACGATCGGCATGAGCGTCTTCACGTCCGTCGTATTCCCGGGCCACACCTCGCTGCAGACCGGCCGGCCGTCCATGTCGAGCACGACACCGACCACCATCTGCGCGAGGTCGGGCCGATGATCTTTGGAATGGCCGCGCCGGCCGACCTGGGTGCCACCGGCACCTTCGAAATAGATCGACGTGGTGTCGAAAAACACCAGCGACAACGACCGGTCGAGCAGATCGCGTCGCGCCAGGAAGAGGGTTTCCTCGATCCGGTCCTTGCGAGTGCGCGGCGCAAACGGTGTGGCGCCGGCCTGCTCGGTCGGCGGCAGCGGCGCGCCGAGCCAACTCATCGCGCGATACAGGTGCTGCAACTGCAGCGGCTCGGCGCCGGCGATGGCTTGGTCCTGCTTCCACCGCTCCGCCGCGCGGTCACTGCCTGGCGCCATCAAGCGGTGCAACACCGTCAGAAAGATCGCCCGCTCGATCGCGCAAGCAAACCGCCGCTGAGCGAGCTCGCGCCGCAGGACGTCGCCGATCCCGCATTCCTGCCACAGCCGCTCGAAGACGAGCGCGGGACCCACGCAGGTCGTCGACGTCTCGGTCGCCAGGCCTTTGGCGTGCGCGTCGAGCACCACCAATTTGTCGGCAAAGCGGCCCAGGCTGCGGAGGATCGCGTCGATCTCCCCAGAGGCCTGTAGCTCGTCGAGCCGACCGAAGCGGTGCAGGACGCGCTGCACCAGGCGCCCCTCGACGCGCTCATTCTCGACCAACATCAAGTACGTCCGGTCCCCGTTGGTCTGGGTGCGGATGAACACGATCGATCCTTTCGTGACACCCGCATTGTACCCTTCATCAGCCGATGATCAACATCGACGTACGCTCTCACCTCAGAATTCCGTGACACTACATCTTGGCGAACACGCGCGCCGACGTGGCGACAACACTAGGAAATCTGACGGTCAGTCAGAAATCAAGGGGCCGAACTGTCGAAGATGGGCCAGGCAAAGCCGCAGGCCCAGGCGAGACCGCAGGTCCAGGCTCAGGCGAAGCCGCAGGCCCAGGCGAGACCGCAGGTCCAGGCCCAGGCGAGACCGCAGGTCCAGGCCCAGGCCCAACAGACGC
The DNA here is from genome assembly GCA_963701315.1 of uncultured Acidobacteriota bacterium. Classification (GTDB taxonomy): domain Bacteria; phylum Acidobacteriota; class Vicinamibacteria; order Vicinamibacterales; family Fen-181; genus FEN-299. The sequence goes on from OY969603.1 coordinate 2,082,350, forward strand.
AAGGGCGCCTGCCACAACAGCAGCAACAGCAGCTGATCGGCCAGCAGCAACAACAGCTGGTGCAGTATCGCGACCAGCTAAATCAGGAACAGCACCAGGCGCCGCAGCAGGCCCAGGAGCTACAAAGACAGAAGCGCACGGCGCAGTACGGTTTTCAGCTGCGGTACGTGGCGCATCTGCGTGAGCAGCAGTTGAGCATGCAGAACGCACCGACCTACAACTACGGTGGGGATCCCTATTTCTACACGCCCAACAGCTATCGGTACTCTCGTGCAGGCCACGCCTACGAGACGAACGAATACGGCGTGACTGTGCTCCGGCAGGCCGTGAACTATGGCTATGAGGAGGGGTTCGCCGCCGGACAGGCGGACCGGCAGGATCGCTGGGCGTTCAACTACAAGGACTCGTACGCCTATCAGGATGCCAACTACGGGTATGCCGGGTTCTACATACAGCGGGACGCCTACAACTACTACTTCCGCGAGGGCTTCAGTCGCGGCTATGACGACGGCTACTACGGCCGCTATCGATACGGCGAGCATCAGACCGTCGGGGACACCATCCTGGGTGCGGTGCTCTCGACGATTCTCGACTTGCAGCCGCTCCACTGAGCACTGACGAACTGACGTCGCCTTCGACGGCGATGGTCCGCAGCGGTCCTGAGGAGGAGCCATGCCCCTGACTCCCCGCGCCGGCATGATGGCGGACCCCGCGATGCTGGTGGACGTCCCTGCGCTGGTGACGGCCTACTACACCGACGTGCCGTCACCCTCTGACCCGGGGCAGCGCGTCGATTTCGGCACTTCAGGGCATCGCGGCTCGGCACTGGACAAGTCGTTCAACGAAACGCACGTCCTCGCCATCGCCCAGGCGATTTGCCTCTACAGGACGCAGCGCGGGATCGATGGCCCACTGTTCCTCGGCATGGACACGCACGCCTTGTCCGTCCCGGCGCGCGCGAGTGCCCTCGAGGTGATGGCGGCACACGGCGTCGTCGTGATGATTGCGGACAAAGAGGAGTACACCCCGACCCCGGCCGTCTCGCACGCGATTCTCACGTACAACCGCGGGCGCACGACCGGGCTGGCTGACGGCGTCGTGATTACCCCCTCCCACAATCCGCCCCGCGACGGCGGCATCAAGTACAACCCCCCGCACGGAGGGCCGGCGGAACTCGCGGTCACAGGGTGGATTCAGGCGAAGGCGAACGAATTGCTCGACGCCTCCCTTCAGGGGGTGTCCCGGATCCCCTACGAAAGGGCCCTCCGCGCCCCCACCACGCACCGCCACGACTACGTCACGGCGTACACCAGTGATCTCATCAACGTCATCGACATGGACGCCATCCGCGGCGCCGGGATCACGCTGGGTGTGGACCCGCTCGGCGGTGCCGGTGTCCACTACTGGGAACCGATCGCCGAGCGCTACGGGCTGAACCTCACCGTCGTCAACGACGGCGTCGATCCGACGTTCCGTTTCATGACGGTCGATTGGGACGGCCAGATCCGGATGGATCCATCCTCGCCGTACGCAATGCGGCGGCTGGTCGGCATGAAGGACCGGTTCGCGGTCGCCTTCGCCTGCGACCCTGACCACGACCGTCATGGCATTGTCACGGCCAGCGGGGGACTCCTGCCGCCGAATCACTATCTGTCCGCTGCCATCTCTTATCTCTTCCAGCATCGACCGATGTGGCGTCCTGATGCGGCGGTCGGCAAGACGGTGGTGAGTAGCCAGATGATCGATCGCGTCGCCGCGAAGCTCGGCCGAAAGCTGTACGAGGTACCGGTCGGTTTCAAGTGGTTCGTGGACGGCCTGCTCGACGGCTCCCTGGGCTTCGCGGGCGAAGAGAGCGCCGGCGCGTCGTTCGTTCGCCTGGACGGCAGCGTCTGGACGACGGACAAGGACGGCATCGTGTTGGCCCTGCTGGCGGCCGAGATCACCGCTCGCGCAGGGCGCGATCCTGGCGAGGTCTATCGCGAACTCACGCGCGAGTTCGGCGAGCCTGCCTACGACCGCGTCGATGCCCCCGCCACTCGCGAACAGAAGGCGCTGCTGGAGACACTCTCGCCAAGGCACATCCCGACCAAAGAGCTTGCTGGCGAGCGGATCCTGAGCGTCCAGACCGCCGCGCCCGGCGACGGCGCGCCCATCGGCGGGGTGAGGGTGGTGGCCGGGAGCGGATGGTTCGCAGCCCGGCCCTCCGGGACCGAGGACATCTACAAGATCTACGCGGAGAGCTTCCGCGGGGTAGACCATCTCCGCCGCATCCTGGAAGACGCACAGAAGATCGTCGACGACGCTCTGGCCGCAGCCCCCGAGAGGGTGCCGGGCGGCGGAGCTGCAAGGACGACAGCGTGAGCAGCACACTGCGTGTCAACAACCCGATCTGGAGCCTTCTGCCCACTGACATCGAGGGACTCGATTCCCTTGCGGAACTGGCGCTGGACCTGCGGTGGTCCTGGAATCACGCCGCCGACGAGGTGTGGCGGCAGCTCGATCCCGACCTGTGGGCTCTCACACCCAACCCCTGGGGCGTCCTCCAGACGGTCTCGCGCGACCGGATCGAGCGGGTGCTGGCCGACCCCGGGTTGCGCGCGAGGATCGGCGACCTGGTGCGGGCCAGGCGGCGGGCGGCGGAGATACCGGCGTGGTTTCAACTGACGCATCCGCCGTCTCCGTCATCTCCGCCAATCCGCGTGGCGTACTTCAGCATGGAGTACATGCTGAGCGAGGCGCTCCCGATCTACTCGGGAGGCCTTGGCAACGTGGCCGGCGATCAGCTCAAGGCCTCGAGCGACCTCGGGATACCCATCGTCGGTGTCGGGCTGCTATATCAGCAGGGCTATTTTCGACAGGTGATCGGCAAGGACGGAGCACAGCAGGCTCTGTTCCCGTACAACGACCCGGGCCAACTGCCGATCACGGCGGTGCGCCATCCAAGCGGGGAGTGGCTGCGGCTGGAGATCGCGCTCCCCGGCTACTCGGTCTGGCTGCGCGCCTGGCAGGTTCAGGTTGGCAGAGTGAAGCTGTACCTGCTGGACAGCAATGACGCGGCAAACGTGCCCTCGCACCGGGGGATCACGAGCGAGCTCTATGGAGGCGGGCCGGAGTTACGGCTCCTGCAGGAAATCGTCCTGGGGATCGGCGGATGGCGTCTGCTCGACGCGCTCGGCATCCAGCCGGACGTCTGCCATTTGAACGAAGGGCATGCGGCCTTCGCCGTGCTGGAACGCGCCCGGGGCTTCATGACGGAGACCGGCAAGTCCTTCGAGGTCGCGCTGGCGGTGACGCGGGCCGGCAATCTCTTCACCACCCACACGGCGGTCGCCGCCGGGTTCGATCGGTTTGCGCCGGACCTCATCGAACAGTACTCTCGGCGGGTACGCCCGAAACGGCCTCGGCATCACGCTCCACGAGCTGCTGGCCCTGGGCCGCCAGAACCCTGCGGACTCGTCCGAGCGCTTCAATATGGCATATCTGGCCCTCCACGGGAGCGGCAGGGCCAACGGCGTCAGCCGCCTGCACGGGAAGATCAGTCGACGCCTCTTTGCGCCGCTGTTTCCGCGCTGGCCGGAGGACGAGGTGCCGATTGGACACGTCACGAACGGAGTTCACCTGCCGAGCTGGGACTCGGCGGCGGCCGACGACCTGTGGACGGACGCGTGTGGAAAGGACCGCTGGCGGGGAACCGTTGACTGCTTGGGTCAGACCATTCGCGGCGTCTCCAATGCCCGGCTATGGCAGCTCCGCACGGCCGCCACCGCGTCCCTGATCGAATTCGCTCGCAATCGACTGGCCAGGCAGCTGGCCGCTTGCGGCGCAGCGAGCGACGCCGTCGACGAGGCGAAGCGGTTGTTCGATCCCGACGTGTTGACGCTTGGGTTCGCGCGCCGGTTCGCGACCTACAAGCGACCCAACCTCCTGCTGCACGACTCGGAACGGCTCCTCCGGCTCCTGACGAATCCTGAGCGCCCGGTCCAGATCATCCTCGCCGGCAAGGCCCATCCGGCGGACGAGGCCGGGCAGGCGCTGATCCAGGAGTGGATCCGTTTCATCCGGCGACCCGAGGCGCGGCCCCATATCATCTTCCTCAGCGACTACGACATGTTCCTCACGGAGCACCTGGTGCAGGGCGTCGACCTCTGGATCAACACGCCCCGGCGACCGTGGGAAGCCTGCGGGACGAGCGGCATGAAGGTGCTCGCCAACGGCGGCCTCAACCTCTCGGAGTTGGACGGGTGGTGGGCGGAGGCCTACGACCCAGACGTCGGGTGGAAGCTCGGGGACGGCAGGGACCATGGTGACGATCCCGCCTGGGATGCGGCCGAGGCCGAGGAACTCTATAACCGGCTTGAACAGGAGGTGGTGCGCGACTTCTACACACGCGACGAGACGGGCCTGCCGACCGCCTGGATCGCGAGGATGCGCGAGAGCATGGCGCGGCTGACACCACGTTTCTCCGCCGACCGCGCGGTGCGGGAGTACACCGAGCAGCACTATGTCGCGGGCGCCGCAGCGTACCGTGCACGGGCCGCCGACAACGGCGCGTTGGGCTCGCGGATGGTCGATTGGCTGCACACCGTCGAGCGGCAATGGGCTTCGCTCCGGTTCGGCCCCGTGAAGGTCGAAGCCAACGGGACGCATTACGTGTTTGAGGTTCAGCTGTTCGTCGATGATCTCGACCTGGAGACACTCCGCGTGGAGCTCTACGCCGACGGGGCAGATGGCGACGGCGTGGTTCGGCAGGAGATGACACGGGTTCGCGGCATCGAATGCCCGGACCGCAGCTACGCCTACAGCGCCCGGGTCGCCGCGACGCGTCCATCGACGGACTATACGGTACGCGTCGTCCCTCGCCACGATGGACTTGCAGTTCCCCTGGAAATCGCCCGCATTCTCTGGCAACGGTGACGCCGCCCTCCCTGCTGCGGCCGATGGTTCCTCGTGCCGGACCGTGACCGTCACACGCGGCTCCCGCAACACAGGCCTGGCCTCGGTCGGATGCCTTTGGGCGCGGGCCTCGTGTCACATCCGCGGCAGCCCCGCGTCCCGTCTGTAGCGTGTCTCGGTCAGGTACCGATCACTCTGGTCGTCAAATCCTCGGACACGAAGCACCTCGGTCGCTTCCCGCCGGCCCTGGCGTCGCTCGAGGTGCAGGAGCAGGTGCAGCGAATCGGCGATGTGGTGACGAATCGCTTTGTACGGCAGCTCGACGCCGGACTGCAGCACGCACGAGGTGAACCGCGCGAGAGCCTGCACCGCCGAGTTGGCGTGGATGGTCGAGAGCGTCCCGGAATGTCCGGTGTTCAGGGCCTGCAGCAGGTCAAACGCTTCCCCGCCCCGAACCTCGCCGACGATGATCCGGTCCGGGCGATGGCGTAGCGTGGCCCTGAGGAGGTCTCGAATGGTGACCGCCTGGACGCCTGGCTGCTCGCGACGTGCCTCGAACCGCACGAGGTTCGGTTTCTCAAGCTGAAGTTCCGCCGTCTCCTCGATAAGAACGACCCTGTCCTCAACCGGAAGCAACTCAGCCAACGCGTTGAGCAGCGTGGTCTTCCCCGTCCCGGTGCCCCCGCTGATGAGGACGTTGTCGCGGGCCTCCACCGCCCGCTGGATCTCCTCGAGCGCGGGGCGCGGCAGGGTCCCAGTCCGCACGAGCTCGTCGGCGGTGAAACGCCGGCTCTGGAACTTCCGGATCGTCAGGGTGGTCCCGCCCAGGCTGCACGGCGGGAAGACCGCCGCCACTCGCGATCCGTCCGGGAGCCGCGAGTCGAGGAGCGGCTTGTCCTCGGAGATGTCGTCGCCGAGCGCGCGCGCGATGTTTCGGACGGCGACCTGGAGACTCTTCTCCCTGACCGTCACGCCCACGGCGGGCTCGAGCCGGCCGTCGCGCTCGATGAAGACGCCACCGGACCCGTTGACCATGATCTCCGTGACCTGCGGGTCGAGCAGGAGCGGCGCGATCGGTCGCAGGAACGGCAGAATCACCTCGAAGCTCATCACAGGGCTCCCCGGGCCCGCTGCTCAAAGTAGGTTTCGTTCGGATCGAGGTAGTACGGCTTGAGGTAGCAGAGCGTCGGCGGCTGGGGGTTCAACCCGTCGTAGGCGAGGACGACGGCCTGGGCGTTTTGCAGTTCCGCGAACGTCTTGGGCTCGAACACCGGGTTGCGCTCGACGCGGTAGGTCTTGCTGGCCGAGATGCTCGCCCGGTTGGCCGTGGTCCGCCCGGTCAGGAAACTGACGCCCGCGCCCTGCGCGTTCTCCGAGATGCTGTACTGCGGGACCAGGTGCTCCCTGCGTCCGCACAGGTCGCTGGCTATCTTCGCGCTGAAATCGTCGCTCAGCGCCAGGAACACCTTGGTCCGGAACGTCTGGAGGAGCGTCCGCCAGGAATCCCGGGGCAGCGTGGAGCGAAGGGAGCTCAGGCTCTGCGTCGCGACGATGGGGACACAACGCGCCTGCCGGGACATGGCGAAGAACTTCTCGTCCCCGGTCGGATCGTGCTCCCCCACCGTGGCGAAGGCGTGGTACTCGTCGCACAGGAAGAGCACCTCCCGCCACGGCCGGTCCGGCTCGCGCGCCATGCGCGGGATCCGGCCGAGGACGGCCCGCTGGAAATCCTGCTTCAAGAACGTGCCGATCATCCGGGCCAGGCCCGGGTTGGCCACCACCGGGAAGTTGAGCGCGACGACCCGACCCTCCTCGATCAGGTCGGCAAACGACGGCAGCGGACGCCCGTGCCGTCCGTCGGCGTTCGCGACGGGGTCGTAGCACGCCTTGGGCGGGCAGAAGGTGTATTTGACCGAGGGGTTGTCGTCGAAGAGGGACAGGAAGACGGAGATCCCTTCGATGATCGACGTGCGCAGCTTCGGCTCGATCCGCATCCAGTCGTGCTGGTACCACCGCTGAACGGCCTCCCACTGTTCGAGGCGGCGCCTGTCGGGCGCGCCGCTGCCTGCCGCGTCGCCTTCGGTCGTGTAGGCAATGCTCTTGGCCTGGAGGGCCCGCTCGAGGGCCGGTGTCCATTCCGAGAGGAGCCGCCCGCTCGGCGGATCGCGCACCCAGCCGTAGGCGGCAACCTCCGGGCACGCCTCGACGGCCTCGCGGTCGACGACCACGGCCACCCCGCTGCGGGAGAGCCGCCGCTCCGCGGCCACCAGGAGCTCCGCGATCCGGTCCGGGTTGATGGCGGCCTGGTAGACGTCGAAGAGCGTGACGTAGTCATCGGCAACCCGGTGCAGGAGGATCAGGAACTTCACGAGGTTCGTGTAGGCCTGCTGCCAGAAGGGCTCCTCGCTGTGGCCAAAGAGATTGTTGAGCAGTGAGGCGATGCCGTACGCGAGCGCGTAGGCCTCCAGATCGCTGTGGAGCGGGTTGTAGCGGTACGCGCCGTGGAGGCTGACCTCGAGGTAGTCTTCCTCCCTGCCGTGCCGGGCCATGAGCTCGCGCAGCTTGTAGCAGAAATCCCCCTTCACCTCGAGCACGAGCCCGCTCAACCGCCGCCCCGGATCCGATGCCCGATATCCCAGGAGCTGGTTGGCGTACGGGTACATGCAGCCGCTGGTCTTGCCCGTGCCGACGGCACCGACGATCGCCACCCCTGTGAAGAGGCCCCGGTCTGGAAGTGTCAGCCACCGCGGTGCCGGGGCGGGCACCGGCCGGGTCGCGTCGTGGACCTCGCCCAGCACGAGGAAGAGTTCGCTCCGGCGGGCGGGCTCGGGGTAGGGTGGCAGGCGGCCCGGCCGAAGTCTCTGGCCGATCCGGACGAGGAATATGTACGCAAACGACCGGGCCACCGCCAGCAGGAGACACGGTGTCGAAAAGGCCAGGATCACGTACATGGCCCGGACGGCCTGGTAGGTGCGCGGCGCGGAGTCGGCGACAAGCACCAGCGGCGGCGAGGCGACCGGAAAGGGGTGGCCGCGCAGGTACACGGCTCCCAGAAGGAGGCTGGCGGCCAGCATGAGGAGTGTGGAGAGCTCGCCGAACCGCCACTGCTGGGTCATGGTCGTGGTCGTCCCGTTCCGGGCTCATGTTGGAGCGGCGCGCGTGACTGGAGCGGCAAGTCGCCCTCGACCGTGGCGCGTTACGCCGCCTCCCTCGCCTGGCCGGCAAACGGGTAGCGCTCCGACAGGACGAACGGCACGAACTGCACGTCGGGGCGTCCAGGCGCCCCTCCGAGGGGTGGACCCGAGGACGGAGCGGCTGCGGCGCCGTGCAGGCGCCACTCGTCGTACCACCGCTCGTAGCGCGGTCCGCCGAAACGCTGGAGATCGCGCCGGAGCCGTGCGCGTTCCTCGTCGGTGAAGCTCCCGAACTGCCGTGCCTCGAACCGGCGGCGCGCCTCGAAGTGCGTCAGGACCTCCTGCCGGAGCGCATCTGGGCCGGCGTTTGACGCGGCTCCGAACCGCCGCAGGCACATTCGCTCGGCGCGCTCCAGAACCGCGGTGTCGGCCGTGCAGAAGAGCACCCGGCAGCACGGCACCTGGCTGAAAAGCGGCGTATAGGCGTTCAGGAACGCGGCGAACGCCCCGAGCGGCGCCCAGCCCTGGACGTAGACGAACGTCGGGCCGTCGGGCCCCACCAGAACCGGCACTCGGTCCGCGAAACACCAGCGCGCGCGTTCCCCGCCCGGGAGGACCGGGCCCAGCGGCCGTCGCGGCAGCACCTCAGGAGGAACCTCGAGCACGCGGACGAAGTAGTCCACCTTCTCGTCATCCGTACCAAGGCACTGGGCATCTGGATGCGCCATCAGGACGTCCAGCGTCATCAGGCGCTGGGTCATGGCGGCTGGCTCCACTGGCCGCCGCAGCCGGCTGTCCGGCTCCCCCACGGCGTCGTACAGCGCAGCAGCCACGACGTGGTAGACGATCGTCCGGCCGGCATAGGCATGGCGGGTGGCGAACCCCTGTCCGACCAGGCGCTGCACGAACCTCGTCGTCCGTGACCCGTCCGCAACGCGCAGCAGGCTGGTGAACTGACGCCGGAGGAAGCAGCCGCTGTGAATCAGCACCATCGCAAGGAACGCTGCCTGGCGGCGCGTGTAGCCTCGCCGCTCGAGGGCGGCGAGTCGGTCTTCGTTTGTCATAGGGAAAGCAGTCCCGAGAGGTGCCGCGGGTCGAAGGCGGACCCGCGCCCCTCGTACCGGAGGGACGCAATGCCCCGACCGGCGTGGCCGGCGGCGCTGTACAGCGTGAAACCAGCCTGCTGCCTGGTGTTCAGGCGCTCGCCGTGGTAGGCCGAGGTGACGAGCTCCAGGTCCACGTGCGCGCGCTCACCGGCCGTCGTGTCGGTACTCAATCCGAAGGTCCGGCAGCTGGACGTGACCGTCGACCACCGGCAGCCCTTCCCGGTGGGCGAGTTCCGCCAGGCGCTGGCGGCGTGTCTCCTCGGTCAAATCCCGCGCACGGTTCGTCTCGCGATAGAGTCGCCGCTTCAACTCGGCGTCGAGGACCACGCGGCGGACGCTCGCGCCCTGCTCCGCCAGAGGGCCGACCGCCGTCAGGTACATCCGGTACAGGCTCGCCTCGTGCACGAGGTCGGCCGCTTTGCCCCACCCGCCGTACACGGGGCGATCGGACCCGGCTGCAGAACTCGGCGACCCGCGCCGGTGCCGGAGCAACTGCTGTCCGCGTTGGGTGAGCGTCAGCACCCGGACGGAGTGTCCCTGCCGATCGGCGGCATACGCGCGGTGTGCGATGAGCCCCTGGTCCGTGAGCGATCGGAGATCGCCGGCAAACCGTCCACGGTCGCCGGCGTACACCCCTTCAACTAGGTCCCGGTCGATGGCGAGGCGGAAGGTGGCGAGTGTCTCGAGGGTGCGGCTCTCCGTGTCGCGGAGGCGGTAGCAGCGGCCCTCGTGCACCAGTGGGTCCCGGTGGCGGCCGGACGGCAGCGGCACGAGCGCGCGCGGCCGGGCCGGATCGCCTCTCCGGTCCGCACGGAGGCGACCGGGCCGACGGGGCGCCTCGGCCGCTCCTCCTCCCGAGCGGAGGTCGGCTGGCGCGCTCGCGTGGCCCGGCCGGGCGTCATCGAGCTCGAGCCCGCGGCCCATCTCAATCCTCCAGCCGGTCGGAGAGTTCCTGGGCGATGGTCGACCGGCCGCGCAGCTGCTTCTCGACGTGGGCGAGCTTCCTGCCCGTGTCCTTCAGGAAGAACAGCCGGTTGGTCAGGTAGAACCCGGCAACCAGGTTGCAGAAGAGGACGAGGCTCCACCCGCCGATCACGCAGCCGTGCCGGTGAAGGAGGACCCAGCGGTACGGCTGGAGACACCGACAGGTATCCATCACGGTGAAGAGGGTCGCGACCATCACCAGGGTGGCCGCGAGCAGCGCATTGGCGAGCACACGCGCCTCCTACTGAAACGCTTGGTCCTCGCGGAAGTAGGTGATCGTGAGGCCCAGCGGGTTGATCGGGATGAAGGCGTTGGGTACCCGGTCCTTGACGACGAACACGATATGGGCGACGTACCGCTCGCGCCGCCGCTCGGCGCGGTCACCGGGGGCGAGGTAGACCTTCTCGAAGTCCACCGTCGCCTTGAAGGGCGGCTCGCGCAGGTCCTCGAGGGCGACGTTGCGGACCACCACCTCGATCTCCTCGGAGCCGCTGGTCAGAAACGTCTCGAGCGCTCGGCTCCTCTGCGCAGCCGCCATGGCCCCGTCAGCCAGCCGACCGTCGAGAAAGTAGAGCGACGCCGCAAACTGCTCGCGCACGGTGGCTCGCACCCGGCCGTAGTAGCCAGCCACGAACTGCGTCAGGAAGTACTTGAGCTCCGGGGCCTGGGGCTTGTAGGCAAAGTGGTCGTAGGCCACCGCGGTCGCCCGCCCGACGTCGTCGATGCGAATCACCAGCGGCTTGAGGTCCCGCAGCGCCTGTTGCGCCCGGACGGTGACCACCAGCAGCCCGGCTGCGATCACCGCCAGACACACCAGGGCGACCTGCTGGTAGCGGGCGAGCATGATCGCGCCGCCGTAGTGTTCGACATACCGGCGGCGGGCCTCTCCGAACTCGTAGCCGGGCGGCGGAAGCTCAATCGGGGTCATGGCATCCTCAGGCGACAACCGACGGCACGACGCTCTCGCCGGACCGGCCGGCGAAGATCGAGTTGACGAGCGACGGCACCTTGAGCAGCCCGTAGGTAAAGGCCAGGAGCAGGAACACGACGTGGAGGCCGGCGACCGTCAGCCGGTCGATTGTGAAGGGGGGCTGGTAGAGGATGAGGAAGTGCAGCAGGAGCGTCCCGAAGACGGACACGAACGCCTGGGCCACCACCTGGTAGAAGGCGTACTGGAGAAACGCCTTGAGCCACCCCCAAAACAGCCACTCGAGGTGCGGAACGATGAAAAAGGGGACGAAGATCGGCCCGACCAGCACCGCCACGCCCGTCGCGGCCCACCCGAAGGCGATGACCGCCAGGAGCGCGGCCCGCGCGCCGGTCAGGGTGAACACGATCAGGTAGTACCGAACGAGATCGAGTGTGTCGAGCAGCGACGGCTGCTCCATCGTCACGTAGAGCTCGGTCAGGCGGGCGTCGATCTCCTGCGCCTGGGACGCCTCGAGCTGCTGGGCCAGCGCGTGGGCCTGATCGGTCACCAGGTGGGTGAAACTCACCCCGAAGCCCGGGATCGGGGTCGTGTAGTAGGTGATCATCGCGTAGCCGAACGCGAGTGTCATGAGCAGCCCCGCGAGCCGCGCCATCGGGAAGGGCCCCCGGCCCTCGCTCGAGGCGAGCGCCGTCTCAATGCCGAACCAGGCGAGCAGGATGACGGCGAAGCCCCGGAACAGGTGCGTCCCGAGCGAGACGAACAGGTCGCCGTGAAGGGTCACCAGCGTGACGACGGCCTGCGCAATCGTGGCGAAGGGGTTGTCAGGATTCATGCGGGGGCCTCCCTACGGCAGGCGGAACCCGACGATGGCGGAGGTCGTCCCGTCGGTGAACTGGGCTGCGAAGCGCGACGCGTCCTGCACGAACGCAATGTGCGTGTTGATCGAGGACACGTCGGCTTCGCGGCGTCTGGTCGCGTCCACAAGCTGGGACTCGAGGACCGAGAGAAGCAACTGGTTGGTGTTCTGAGCGGTCCGGACGGCCAGCACGGTCCCGGCGTTGATCTTGTTGAGGACGGCGATCAGCGTGTGGAGGTCGTCGGACCCGCTGAGCGCGTCGTCCTCCAGGGCCTTGGTCGCACGCAGCGCGTCGGGTGCGTGGAACCGCAGCTGGCCAATCGTCTCGAGGCCCTGGGCCGTCGTCGCGTCGGAGAGCTCCACCTGGCCATACCGGGCCCTGGCACGGCCCCACGCGTCCGGGGCCATCTGCTCCGCGGCGCCGCCGTAGCCGCCGAGCAGCTGGGTCGCCTGGCGGTACCCCGCCACGCCGCCCGTGCCGGTATTGACCGCGGAGAGCCAGGCGCCGAGCGTCGCGTAGGTGTTGCCCGCCGCGAGGAGGTTCCACGTATTGGGCAGCATCCGGTACCGGGCGAGCACCGAGGGCGACAGGTGCTGGGCCAGCCAGATCCACTCGTCGGTACTGGGCGCGAATCTGCTGATACGTCCGGACGAGCTGAGAGGTACTGCTGGATGAGCTCGGTCAGGTGCTCGAGTGCGACCGCGTAATTGGTCGGGTCGAACACGACCCACTGGGCGCGCAGCGGCACGCTCGCCAGCACGACCAGAACCACCAGGACGACCAGGTACCGTCCTCATCGCCGACCCTCCTGGCCGCCATTCGGCGACGGCAGCGGCTCACGGACGTCGGCCTCCGGAGACGCCTCGGCATACGCCGGCAGGACGAGGTCTGACGTCAGGTAGACCTTCACGCGATGCCCCTCCCGGATGGTCACCGTCGGAAGCTGGTTGAGGAACCGATCGAGGATCCGCATCGAGGACTGCGTCACGCTGCTGCCGACACCCTGGCGGTAGGCGTCCGTCCACGACTCCTCCAGGCCGACTGCCGTGTTGACCTGGGCGAGCCCGGCAAGCGCGCCAATGGCCAGCGAGGTGCCGAAAACTTGCAGAAGATGCTGGTCCACTCGGTCGCGCAGTCCGGTGTCCCCGCGCTCGTTGAGGGCAGGCAGTCGGTCGAGGCTGATCGACCGGCCGTCCGGGAAGATCAGCCGGTGAAACACGACGGCCAGCCGAGACTGCCCGAATTGGCTGACCGGGCTGGAGGTGCCCAGCACCCGGCTCCCGCGCGGAATCAGGACGTGCTGGAAGTCGCGGGCGTAGACCGGCGTGGTCACCATGCCATTGACCGGGCCCGCCGTCGACCCGTCGAGTCGGTTGGTGAGGACGGCTTCGATGCACGTCCCCTCGACGACCGTGTAGGTCGACCCGCCGGACGCGGGAGCCGGATTCAGCGCCTTCGAAGGAGGAGATGGCGGCGCGGGTTGGGAGGAACCCTGTGACGGCGACGCCCCCGCCGGTGATCCAGCGGGTGCTTCCGGACTGCCGGGAGTCGGCGAGGACGCCGGCCGTCCAACACCGAGGGCTACTGGCAGGTGGCCTGGCGGCGCGGCATCGACAAGGGCCACGTCGGTTCGCGATGTCGAGGGCTGCTCCCTGGCGCGGGACGACCACGCGAGGTTGTCTGCGTAGAGCGCACGGTAGGCACGTTGGGCCTGGTCCTGGGCGATCGCCGCTCGGGCCGTCGCGCCGTCGCCCTCGGTGGATTCTGCCGGAGCGGCGGTAGGCGGTTCGGCAGCGCTCGATGCCGTACCGCTCAGTGACCGCTTGGCGGCCGCCAGGTCCGACTGTTCGGCCCGCAGGCGACGCACCTCTTCTTCCAGGCGATCCCGGTATTCCTGGATGCGCGCCTGGCTGGCGTCGACGGTCACGGGCGGCCTGGGCGCGGCTGGTGTCGACCGCGTTGGCCCCGGGCCCGTAAACAGGATGACGCCGACGATGAGAGCCGCGAGGCCAGCCATCACCCACGTCTGCAGGTGGCGCGGGATCAGCCCGGCGGGGCGGGAGGCTCGATCCCGGACCTCAGGTGGCGGCGAGGGCTCGGCAGAAGGGGCGGTGGGCTCGGGCATGGCGACCTCCTAGCGGGTCCGTTTGAAGAGGAATCGGGCATTCCCGATCGCGAGGTACCCGGCGTCCAGCACCTTTGGCACCACGTAGGTCCCGTGTCGGTACTCGAACGTCACCAGGCTCGGCCCGCTCTCGGTGAGCTCGTAGACGGCGGAGAGCTCGGTCGCGCCAGCCTGGATGTAGGTGCAGGTGTCATCGTGGAAGATGGCCGTCACGAGGAACGGCTTGCGGCCTGCCGTGTAGGCGTAGGGGAACCGGAGCGTCGTCGGGTACGTCGCACGGTAGGCTGAGAGTTCCCGATCGAACCGGACCTTGGCGTCCGAAGCGGCGTGGCGTGCTCCCTCCTCGTTCGCCTGAGCCTGCTCCCGCGCGCGGTGCGCGTCCTCTCGGGCGAGTTCCGCCTGCACGCGGAACTCCTCGACCTGCTGGGTGGAGACAAACAGCGGGCGACGCACTCCCCCACCGTCGCCGTCCCCGTCCTTGCGCTCGATGTAGACCTTCAGATCCGGCCGGACGCCGGAAAGGGCGGACACCTCGGTCAGCACGAACGAGTACACGGCGCCGCTCGCCGTCAGCAGGTTGAGGTTGGTCTCCGAACCGGGTCTCGCGGGTTTCACGGATGCGAGGTGCTGGGCGGCGTTGACCAGCCAGAGGTCCTTGTCGCCGCAGGTGACCTCCAGGATCTGCTCGGTCGCCGGCAGCACAATCAGCGTCGTGAAGCGCACGTGGGCCCGAAGCGCCACGACGTCGCGCGGGCTATAGGTGACCACCCGCGAGGTGAAACCGGTCGACGGCTCGGGGGCCGTCCGGACGGTAGCCGACTGGGCGGCCGCCAAGGTCGTGGCCGCAAGCCACGAGGCCACCAGGGAGCAGGCACGGAACGATCGCATGTCAGGACCTCCGTGATGCGGGGACGTTCGGAGACGGGGGAGACGGCCGGCCGGCGCCCCCACCAGGCTCGTCGTCTCCAGGGGTGTTGGTGTAGAGCGCCAGGGCGTCGGGGTCGACGTGGAGGTTGAGCACCTTGGCGAGATCCGGCCGCTTCAGGAGCAACTGCTGGCGGGGGATCAGGTTGGCGACGAGTTCGATTTCGGTATCGGTGAGCCCGAAGAGGTCCCCGGTACGCCCTCCGGTCGAGGTTCGGGTTGGCGAGCAGGATCTTCGTGGCGCAGCTCTCGACGACCACGCGCAACATGGCCGAGCGCGTCAGGTCCTCGCTCGACTGCGTCGCGAGGATCATCGCCGCGTTCTGCTTGCGCCAGGTCTTGAGCGCCTCGGTGATGTAGGCGTTGATGGTCGGATCGCGCATGAAACGCCAGGCTTCATCGAGGACGAAGAGTTTGAAGACGGACGCCTGCGCGGGGTCGTGGATGGCGGCGTTCGCCCGGTGGAGCACGTAGAAGAGGAGCGGTTCGAGCACCTGGGGGTAGTGGTCCATCCCCTCGAAATCGAAACACTGGAACCGCGCGAACGTCAGCGTGTCCTCGACGTGGTCGAACAACTCCGCGTACTGCCCGCCCTGCACCCACCGCTGCAGGTGGTGGCCCAAGGGACGGCGGAGGATGTTGGCGAGCGTGAAGAGGCGACGCTGGTCGGGGTCGACCTCGTAGAGATTGGCGATCTGGTCGTAGAGGTCGCGGTCGTCGTCGAGCGTCAGCGTGTACTGACCGTGGGACTGGAGGAGCACCTTCACGAACGAGAACAGGAACTGAAGGTGCTCCTTGGTGGGTGGCAGGGTGAACGGGTTGATGGTGAAGGTCCGGCGTTCGAGGCCGACGTGGATGTCGCGCCCGCCGAACCGGCGGGTCAGGCGGCGGTAGCTGCCGCCGAGATCGAACACGACCGTGTAGGGGTCGTACTTCTGGGCGTGCGCGAGAAGGAAATTCAGCAGAAACGACTTCCCGCTACCCGTCGCTCCCAGCACGACCGTGTGCGCCACGTCCTGGTGGTGGAGGTTCAGGTAGAACGGCGTCTGGTGGGTGGTCTCGAGGATGGCCAGGTACTCCCGGCCCAGGTGCGGGTTGGTGGTCGACCCACCGTGGAGCGAGAACAGAAACGACAAATCGGCGTAGTTCGTGTTGAGCAGGTACTGGTAGCGGAGGTTCGTGGCACTCCCGCCAGGAATCGTCGCCAGCCAGGCGTTCAACAGGTTCGGCCGTTCCTCGACGAGCGTCGCGTCGTGGGCCGCGAACACCTTCACACACTCGGCGACCGCGCGGGTGAGCGAGGTCCGGTCCTCGTCCCAAACCACCACGCTCAACGAGCACTCGCCGAAGAACCGCCCGTGCAGTTCGATCTCCCGCAAACAGGCCCCCAGGTCCGACACGAGCGCCGCGGCGCCCTCGTCGATCAACAGATCCTGCGGGGAGACCGGCGCCGCGTTCACGTAGTTGCTCAGGCTCGCCTTCGCGTTGTGGAAGTGGCGCCGCTTCCGCTGGATCGCGCGCCGGATGGCCCCGGGCTCCTCGCGGTGCCACTCGCTCACGGCGACGAGGTTCGCCGGCACCTCGAACAGCCCACGCAGCTGGTGGGCGCAGGTCCGAGCCGGCGGATCCTTCAGCGTGAGCACCTGCACGTAGTCGTCGTCCAGGCGGAGGAACCCGCGGTGGCACTCGAGCGTCGAGTCGGCCGCCTGCTCGTCGAGAAAGGTGTCGCCGGACAGCCGTCGCAAGGCGGCCCGTCCGGGGCGGTAGTTCAGCAGACGGCGCAGAAAGCGGAAGGCCTCGGCCTTGGTGAGCAGTCGAGGCGCCACCGTATCGGCCAGCTGCACCACAAACGCGTCGACCTTGGCGAGGAGATGCTGGCGGGCGCGGACGATCTCCTCGTCGATCAACCGGAGCGTGCGAGTCGTCGAGAACCAGTCGCGCGCGGCGGCCCACGGGCGGCGCACGCCGTCGGCCACGCGATCGACCAGCCGGCGGTGGCGCCCGGCACCCTCGTAGAGCACCACGAAGAACAGGTCGACGTCGTAGAGATCGGCCCGCCGGGCGTTCAGGATAGACCTGGCGGGCCCGGAGCGTCAGGTCGACGACCGGATCGTGGTGCGATGCGGCGGGAAACGCGGGGCCGCGTTGCTTGATCAGGTACTGCAGGAGTCGGAAGCGCCCGTCGAGCAGCCGGAGCGCCGACTCGAACCGGCGCGCCACCAGGTCGCGCTGCGAGGGGTCGACTCCGTCCTCATCGACCCCGGCCACCGAGAGCACCACCCCCACGTCGCCGCTCTTGGTGAGGAACACGGCATCGTCCAGAAAGCCGTACAGATTCAGCAGACCGTTGAGGGCCCCGGTCTCCCGGTAGCGCCGGAGCAGCCGGTTACGCCTGAGCACGCGGCTGTCTCCTGACCGAGAGGGGATCGAGCGTGAGCGGGTCGTACTCCGCGCGCAGGCGGCCTCCGTTCAGCACGATGCGGAGTAGCTGCGGGTCGGTGGTCGTCAGCCACCGCGCCGCCAGGTACAGGGCCACGAACATCAGCACCCCTCCCGCGAGACTGCCGAAGAAATTGAAGACGGCCGCGCCGAGCATCAGCGCGAGCAGGAACAGCCGTCGGTCCGCGCCCCAGATGGTCAGGGGCCGATTCGATCGATGCGTAGACCGCGTGAAACGTGGGCTCGCCTGCCATGGACATGCCCTACGGGAAGAGCCAGGCCATGAAGTTGACGGCACCGATGGCCATCCCGACGCCGAACACGATGCCCGCAATCAGGCGCTTGCTCTGCCCCTCGCCGTAGGCGAAGGCCAGTCCACCGACGACGATCGCCACCAGGCTGAGGCCCCGGGCAATCGACCCGGTGAAGGCGGTGCGCAGGACGTCGACGGCGTTTTCCCAGGGGGAGGCGCCCTGCGCGAGCGCGATGCGCGGCAGAAGAACGACCGCCACGAGCACGGTCGCCACCACCGGCCAGCGCGGACGGCTACGGAGGCAACGGGGCGCGCCTACGCCTCCGGGCCGCCGGTCGAACAGTGCGACTGACACGAGAGATTCCTCCTCGCGAGGCCGACGGGACCAGCGACAGCTGGGCGTGACCCCTCGATCACCACGAAACGCGGTTCAGCGGGGAGCTAGGCAAAGCGCGTGACAGAAGGCGGCACGTCCTATCGAACGTCGAATCGCGAGCGGTATCTTGAGGTGCGAATGGGGTTTGGCGTTGGTGAGCGGCCTCGAGGGGCCGGCGGGATTCGACGGGAACCAGGGAAGTATTCCCTGGTCCCAGTTCAGGACTAGGGAAATTCTGCCCGCAAACGGCGGTGGCCGGCCGACACCTCAGGGCCCGCCTGGACCCTCGGCGCTACGCCGCCGGTCGCCCGGAGTCCACTCCTGTCCCCTCGTTCGGCATTCGCAGGTACGTCCGCAATGTCTTGGGGCTGATCCCCAGCTGCCTGCAGGCTCGCGTCCTGTTCCCGTCGCATGACAGGAGAGTGGAACGGGCATGCTGGGCCGCAGCCTCATGGAGGGTCAACGGACGTCCGACGACGGCTGGACACGCCGCCACGTCGAGTTCGGCCAGCACCTGCCGCACCAGCCGGTCATCGACCACCTCATCCCGAGCGAACAGCCGAATCAGCTCCGCCACGGCCTGCAGGTCCCGGACGTTGGCGGGCCACGTGCACCCGAGCAGGGTGCGCGCGGCCTCGGGACGCAGGTCCCACCGCCAACCACGAGGGTCTCGCGCCAGGAACGCCTGAACCAGATCCACCGCGTCGTCGCCCCGCTCCCGGACGGCAGGCATCCGGAGCGGCAGGACGCGGAGCCGGTAGAACAGCTCGGCGCGAAAGGGCTGCTCGTCCGTGGGTGCGATCTGCCGATTGGTCGCGGCCACGATCCGAAGGTCGACCGGGATCGTGCGGTGGCTGCCCACCCGTTCGATTGCCCGCTCCTGCAGGACGCGCAGGAGGCTGGCCTGTCCCTGCGGCGACAGATCGGCAACCTCGTCGAGAAACAGCGTGCCGCCGTTGGCCTGCTCGAACTTGCCCTTCCGTCCGCGAACCCCGGTCGCCGTGCGGTCCTCGATGCCAAACAGCTCCGCTTCGAGCAGCGAGGCCACCAGCGCCGGACAGTTTACGATCACAAACTGGCCCGCACGACGGGCGCTCTGCTCGTGGATCGCTCGCGCGGCCAGCTCCTTGCCGGTTCCAGACTCGCCGAGAATCAGCACTGGTTGATCGCTCGACGCGTAGAGGCTCACCCGGCGCCGGACTTCCTCGATGGCCGGGCTCTGACCGAGCATCAGGTCGAGGACCCCGGCCGGCACAGGCTCCCCCGCTCTCGGTCCAGGTTCGGCGACGTCGGCCAACTCGTGCCGACAGGCGACGCCGAGCAGGCACGCCAGAGCCTCCAGCCACTGGTGCGTCGGACCGTCCGGGCGACAGCCGGACTCGAACTGGACGGTGAGCGCCAGGGCACGAGCACCAGGCGGCCGGGGAATTGGGAGCGTCGTCGAGGCAAACCCCACTACCGGCGCAGGCCCGGACGTCGGTGCGTGCTCCACGTGAAGGGTTCGGATGGCAGCAACGTGTCGGAGGATGGGCTCGATCTGACGGACCAGGTCGGCCAGGGACGGCGAGGGCCCGGCTCGCATCAGCAGCGTCGCGATCTCCGGTATTGGCGTGCCGCGAACGCCCCGACTGGGAACCTCAGGACGTCGGGCCGAGAGAAGGTAAGGGCGAACCTGGGGCGAGGCGAGGGTCATACGTCTCCAGCGGGGTCATCGGGTCTTCGGATGATGGTCGGCGTCCGGCCGCGCGAGGCGCCGAGGGCTCGAACTAGGTCGTCGCGCGGACCGCTGCCGGGACGGTGCCGGTCGTGCGAGCGCGAGGACCGACGAACATGGCCCTCATCACAGTCCTTCGAGCGCGTCTGGTCGCTGAGACGGAGTCCCTCTGCCTCCGGCTTTCCCGGATCCCTGTCGCGTGGGCAGCCGATGACGCGAAGGTGTTCTCCATGCCTACAGCGAGCCACGGCGGCCGAGGATTGTCTGCAGAGGTACATCGCCGTCACCAGGGTCCACGAGTCGGGCCATCGATTGGTGGTGCCGATCGAGGCCGTCACCAACGGCGGTATCGTGAGGTCCGAACCTGCGCGGTGCCAGCCGCCCAATCCTCCGACCCTGCCGCCCACCCGCCGCATCCAGAATGCCGAGACGGCACCGAGCGACGCGGTCACGCCCGCGACGTGCAATCCTCACGCCAAGGCTCGACGCCGACTGTCTGTCGGCTGGCGTGCTCCGTGCTCTTCGGAAACGCGACGTCCCACCGACTGGGGTCGGGCGCGAAGCGGGGAGCGCCGCGCGGGCCAGACGGGCAACCGGCCGACCAGGAGGCCAATAGACGGGCCGTTGCACGCCTCGTCCACGCCACGGCCGGGGCTTGTCTCTGGGCGGTGCACGGCGGGCGCCCGGAAAGACCCGGACGCATTTGCGCTTCGTGGCTCGCCGTCGTAGCATGCAGAACGCAGGCCCTCGAAAGGAGTCGGTGCGATGGTGACCAACGAGGCGGTCAATCGGCTGATCGCCAGGCTGCGTTTGACAACTCCGCTCATCGGCGTCTACGACACGCCGCCTTCCGAGGCGTTCGCGCCCCTCGTCGAGACGAAGGACACGGCGTGTTGTTTCGCGTACTACCAGCGGTGGCGCGAAGGCGAGACACTCGGTACTCAAGAAGGGTGGCGGCGGGTGCCAGGGCGCCAGCCGTGCGCTCGGCCTCGTCAAAACCTACCCCTCTCACATGGCGCACTTCCTGACCGACGGCGTCGGAGCCCCGAAGGGCGAGGGGCTCAAAGCGGAGCCCGCGATCGCCCAGGCGTACCTGGATCGCGCCAAGCCGCCAGACCTCCGCTCAGACTCGGTCCTCGTGGGCCCACTCCGGCTGGAGCAATGGGACACTCTGCGGAGCATCACGTTCTTCGTCGATCCCGATCGTCTCGGCGCGGTGATGACTCTGGCGGGCTACTGGTCGTCGGACAACGTCGTTTCGGCGCCATTCGGGTCCGGTTGCTCGTTCCTGTGGCGGGCGCTGACCGAGGACGGGCAGGATCATGCGGTGCTCGGTGCCACGGACATCGCGATGCGCCGCTACCTGCCTCCGGATATCCTGACCCTGTCGGTCACCCCTCAGCGATTTGCCCAGATGGTCGCGTTCCCCGACGGAGCGTTCCTGAACCGCGGGTGGTGGAACGACCTGATGGACTATCGCGAACGCGTGCACCGGGAGGGGTAGAGCTGGCGTGCGACCAATCGCCGGGGTCGGCGGTTCCGATTGCGGCCTGCTCACACCACACCGTTGGCGGACACGGACAGCGGTCCTTGGGCGACAGCAAGACGGGGTCACACCCCGCCTCTGTTACCGACTGATCGCCAACCGCCACCTCGGGAATACGAGGTCCCGGGTCAGCGACGAAAGATGAGTCAACCGTAGGGTGTGTTGACAACGTCTCAACTGCGCCAGCGGCCGCGTCCGGCGGTTCGGCTTCAGCAGGGCACTCTCGTCTGGCTGCCCGGCCGCCAGCCATCGAAGACCGAAGGGCCCCATGAAGTCTCTCGGGACGATCCTTCAGCAGCTCGCCACCTCCCGCCCCCACGTCCCGAACGCAACCTCGGGTGCCCCGCTCGGCTGCTGACGGCCCTGCTGCCTGGCGTCGACATGGACTGGGGGGTCGTCCTCGCGGTGTCACTGCTGCTGTTCGTTGTGACGCTGCTGGCTAGCTACTTTCCGGTGAAGAAGTGACCACGCAACTCACTGACAATGGTGCCCCGGCCGTGTCCGGCAGTGGCAGATCGACGCGTTTTCAGGTTGCGGGTGACGCGCGGATGAGCTAGTATTCATACTCGATGTCATCGATTAGGCAGTCCACTAAGCGCGCGGCCCTCCTCCGGGAGTTGCAGCGGTTGAGCCGCCGGATCATCTTCGGCACCCTGTCGGAGACGCTCCGGACCTGCGGTCAGCCGACCTGCCGCTGCCACCATGAGGGCCCGAAGCATGGGCCGCACCTGCAGATCAGCTATCGCGGGGAGGCCGGCAAGACGACCGGCTCCCACGTGCCCGTCGCCATCGCCGAGCAGGTGCGAGCCGGCGTCGCCGCCTGGCAGCGGTTCCAGGTGGTCGCGCGTGAGTTGGGGGACCTGAATCGTGAGGCCGCGTGGGCCCGGCGCCCGCCGGCCAGCCACCGATGACGTCGAGGAGCGCGCATGGTTCGCCGACGTCACCGTGAGCGGAGCCTCTGGGAAGTCGTCCTGCCGGACGCCGACAAGCTGTGGCCGGCGGACCTGCGGCGGATCGACGAATTTCTGGATGACGAGGACGTCGTCGAGGTGATCGCCAGCGGCCTGGAGGCGCGATGGCCGGCGAGTCGGCGGCGCGGCCGGCCGGGCACCCCCGCGGAAGTGGTATTGCGGATGCTCGTGCTCAAGCACCTGTACGGCTTGAGCTACGACGACCTGGAGCGGGAGGTCCGCGCGAACCTCGTGTACCGCGCGTTCGCGCGAATCAGCTGCGATCGCGTGCCGGACGCGAAGACGATTCTGAAGATCGCCAAGGCGCTCGGCCCTGAGGTGATTCAGACGTTGCATCAGCGCGTGGTCGCCCTGGCGGTCGCCGCGGGCGTGGCCAAGGGCCGGCGGTTGCGGATCGACACGACCGTGGTCGAAACGAACGTCCACTACCCGACCGACAGCTCGCTGCTCATCGACGGCGTGCGCGTGCTGACGCGGACGGCGGCGCGGATCGTGGACGCGATCGGGGTGGGGCGGCACCCGGTGCGCAATCGGCTGCGGAGTGCGTGGCGTCGCGGGCTCGAGATTACGCGCGCGGCTCGCACGGCCAAGACGCAGCCGGTCCTCCAACGGAGCTATCGCCGCCTGATTGCGGCGGGCCGGGCGACGATGCGGGAAGCGAAGAGGATGAGCCGCCGAGCCAGCCAGTACGGTCGGCGTGTGGATCTGTGGCAGCGGGGCGAATTGGAGGCCCTGCAGAAGACCCTCGCCACGATGCTGCCGCTGATGCGGCGGGTCATCGATCAAACACGCGGTCGCGTGTTCGGTGGTGACACCCACGTGGCCGACAAAGTGCTGAGCATGTTCGAGCCGCATACCGAAGCGATTCGCAAGGGCAAGATCGCCAAGCCGACTGAATTCGGCAAGCTCGTCACGGTCCAGGAAGCCGAGCACCAGATCGTGACGGCCTACGCGGTACACGATCGGCGACCGGCGGATGTGACCCTGTGGACGCCGGCACTCGACCTCCACGAAGCCACGTTCGGGCGCATGCCGGACTTGGCCGCGGCGGATCGGGGGTTCACCTCCGCGGGCAATGAACGCACGGCGCTCGAACGCGGCGTGCGTCAGGTCATCTTGCCCGTGTGTGGCGCGAGATCGCCGAGTCGCCGTGCGTTCGAGCGGCAACGCTGGTTTCGCCGCGGTCAGCGCTGGCGCGTCGGGTGTGAAGGGCGGATCAGCGTCCTCAAGCGGCGGTTTGGTCTGCGACGCTGTCTCTATCATGGTCACGACGGTGTCGAGCGGTGGGTCGGCCTCGGCGTCATCGCGAACAACCTGGTCGCGATCGCCAAGGCCAGCCCGTAAGTGGCACGCGGGCCACGGCCCCGGGGTGCAGGCCCCCACGAGCGGGGCTAAGAGTGAGGTGACGGCCGCGGCGTCGCGGCCGGCGGCGCACAGTCAGCTACCGTGACCCGAATTCTTCACCGGAAAGTAGCTATGTCCCCGCGGGTCGCACGGCGCGCCTGGACGTGGTCCCCGCGCCGCGGCAGGAATGACGGCCTCGAGACAGTCCCTCCGCACACCCCAGCCTGAGTGGCAGCTCATTGTGGCTGCAGGACGGCCGTAGGCGCCGTGCTGACCGAGCGCCGCTGGCCGACTCCTCGTCCACTCCGGATGAGGTCGCCTGCCGGGTCGTCCGCCCTCGCAGCGGCGGTGCTACAATCCGCCGCGACGGAGGTTACGGTGTCCACACCAAGCGACCCCGATTCCACATTCGACCTGACAGCTCCCCGCAGTGCCGTCGGCCGCATCGGCCCGTACTACCTCCTGCAGAAGATCGGGGAGGGTGGGATGGGCGAGGTCTGGCTGGCCGAACAGCGCGAGCCCATCCGCCGAGTCGTGGCGGTCAAGGTGATCAAGGGCGGCATGGACACGCGCCAGGTCGTCGCCCGCTTCGAGACCGAGCGGCAGCTGCTCGCCGTCATGGACCACCCGGCCATCGCGAAGGTGCTCGACGCCGGCACCGCGGAGTCCGGACGCCCGTACTTCGTCATGGAATACGTGAAGGGCGAGCCGATCACCGCGTACTGCGATCGCCAGCGCTTGTCCACCGAGGACCGCCTCGCTCTCTTCACGCGGGTCTGCGAAGGCGTGCAGCACGCCCACCAGAAGGGCGTGATTCACCGCGACCTGAAGCCGTCGAACGTCCTCGTGACCATCCAGGACGGCCACCCCGTCCCGAAGATCATCGACTTCGGCATCGCCAAGGCGACCGCGTACGAGCTCACGGAGCAAACGGCGTTCACGGCGTTGGGCGTGCTCATCGGCACGCCGGAGTACATGAGCCCGGAGCAGGCCGAAATGACCGGCCTCGACGTCGACACGCGGACCGACGTCTACTCGCTCGGCGTGATGCTGTACGAACTGCTCGCGGGCGTTTTGCCCTTCGACCCGAAGACGCTCCGCCAGGCGGGCCTCGACGCCATCCGCCGACAGATTCGGGAGGTGGATCCCCCCAGTCCGAGCACGCGGGTGAGCACCCTCGGCGAGGGCTCCGCCGAGGCGGCCCGGAACCGTCGGACGGAACCCACTCGGCTGGTGGGCCAGTTGAGGGGCGATCTCGACTGGATCACCATGAAGTGTCTCGACAAAGATCGGACGCGCCGCTACGGGTCGGCGTCGGATCTGGCCGAGGATCTCCGGCGGCACCTGGCGGACGAGCCTGTTGTCGCCGGCCCGCCCAGCGCCGGCTACCGCGCTGGGAAGTTTGTTCGCCGACACCGGTTCGGCGTGGCCGTGGCCGGCACGGCCGCGCTGCTCCTCCTGGCGGTCGCCGTCGCGATGACGCTACAGGCTCAGCGAATCGCGCGCGAACGCGATCGGGCGAACCGCGAGGCCGCGCGGGCCAACCAGGAGGCGGTGGTCTCCGCCGAAGTGGCCCGTTTCCTCACGGGGCTCTTCGCCGTCTCCGATCCCGGACAGTCGCGCGGCCGCCCGGTGACGGCGCGCGAAATCCTCGACAAGGGTGCGGCACGCGTCGACACGGAGCTCGCCCACGACCCGGTGCTTCGGGCCTCCCTGCTGTTCACGCTGGGGGACGTCTATCGGAACCTCGGTGCGCTCGATACCGCCGAGCAGCTGATCAGCCGCTCGCAGGCGTTGCGGAAGCGCGCGCTCGGCGCCGAGGCACCGGACACGCTTCGGGCCGCAAGCCTGCTGGGCGTCGTCTATGATCTGCGCGGCAAGCGCCCGGAAGCCGAGCGCATCCTGACCGACACGCTGGCCGTCGAGCGGCGCGTGCTGGGCCCGGACCACCCGAACACGCTCAAGACACTGGCCAACCTGGCCAACGTGTACGACAACGAAGGCCGCTTCAAGGACGCTGCGCCGATCATGGCGGACGTGTACGAGCGCCGCCGCCACGTGCTCGGGCCCAATCACGAAGACACCTGGGCGGCCGAGTACAACCTGGCCGTCGCCCGGTACCGGGCCGAGCAGTTCGACGATGCCGAGCGCCTGCTGCGCGACGTCGACGCCTCCGTGACACGCGTCATGGGAGGCGACCACCCGACGGCCCTGATGGCACGAGACCTGCTGGCCGCGATGAACCGAGATCGCGGGCGGCTCGATGAGGCGCTGACCCTTTACCAGGGGCTCTTCGAAACCCGCCGGCGTGTCCTCGGTCCCGATCACCTGGACACGCTCGGGACTGAAGTGGGACTCGCGAACACCCTGCGGGGCCTGGGCCAGGCGCAGCGGGCTGAGGCGATGCTCCGCGAAGTCCTCGCGACGCAGGTCCGCGTCCTCGGCGATGACCATCCCGACACCCTCGTCACGCGGACAGGGCTGGCGACGACGCTGGTGACGCTCGGGCGCCTCGACGACGCAGACCGCGCATGGCGGGACACGCTCGCGCGGACGCAGCGGGTGCTCGGCGCCGATCACCCGTCGAATGCCTGGTGCTACGTCGGACTCGCCGAGGTCGAGGCGCTCCAGCACCGGAGAGGTGCCGCGTTGGCCCACCTCGGCCAGGCCGTGCGGATCTACCCCCCCTGGGCGGACAACCTCGCGGGCGAGCCGGCGCTGCAGTCCTTGACGGACGACCCCGAGTTCCTCCGGTTGACACGCCAGGCCGCGAAGCGCCCGGAGACGCGCCGATAGCCCTGACATCGGCGGCGCCGTGCCGCTGCGGAAGACACCTCCGGAGCGTTCAGAGTAGGAGACACGTGACACGATGCCTGTGCTGACGGACCTGCCCGCGACCAACACAGAAACGACCAAGACACGCGCGAAGTGCTTCGATTTCTATGGGATCGTGGCCCTCGTCACCTGCAGCGATGGCGCCGTCCTGCATCGCGTCGGAGAGGACTTCAGTTACTTCTGGCGCGGAGACCGGGCCGTAGGCGAAGCACGGTGCGACATCGCGATTGACGCACATCTCCGTTGCTTCGACTACAACGAGCTCCCTCCCATCCGCGCCACTGTTCTCTCGCCGCGGAACATCTGCTTCACGGACGGCGACATCACCTATATCGACTACTTCGGCGAGGCCCTCAGCATCTACAACCGGGCCCGGAACACCCTGGAGATCTATAGTGATCGTCCCCACCTTCTTCACGAGATCATCTACCTGTCCCTTCTGTCGCGCGTAGGCGAAAGACTCGAACGTCGGGGACTCCACCGTGTCCATGCCCTGGCCATTGAACGGCACGACGAATGTGCCCTGTTTCTTCTGCCGTCCGGCGGCGGGAAGACAACGATCGCCCTGGGCCTCCTCCGTGAGGGCACACCGTACCGACTCGTGTCGGAAGACAGCCCCCTGATCACTCGAACGGGCAGAGTGCGGCCTTTCCCTCTTCGCCTGGGCGTCGTCGCCAGGGAGAGACCGGACGTGGCACCAGAGCACGTGACGTACGTCGAACGGATGGAGTTCGAACCCAAGTATCTCGTGTCGTTGGGGGCCTTCACGGGAAGGATCGCTCAAGGGGATGTCCTACCGAGAATGATCTTCATCGGCGAGAGGACCCTCGCCCCGAATTGCGTCGTCCGCCGAGCGGGGCGCTTCCGTGGACTCAAGGCCCTCCTGCGCCACATGGTCGTCGGAGTGGGTCTCTACCAGGGGATAGAATTCCTGCTTCGCACGTCAATCCTGGATCTGCTCAGATACGGGGGCCTGTTCCTCTCACGCCTGGTGGCAGGGATGGCCATGCTCGGCCGAGCGGACGTGTTCGTCATCCAGTTGGGTCGCGTTCCTCGCGAGAACCTGGCGCAAATAGCCGCCTTTCTGCAAGCGGAAGGCCTAGGGACCGTGAGACGCACCGAGCGTCACCCCGCTTCGGGGGATTCGGCATGATCCTGCGTTCACTGATTATCCGTTGGGTCGCACGCCTGTACTACCCCCCCTTCCTCTGGCTGTTCCAGGCGTATTACTGGCTCGCCATTCGACTCAGCTGCCTGCTGGTCTGTCGTGTGGAAGGCGTGAAGAGCATCTATCTGGTCGGCTCACTGGCGCGGGGGGAGGCGATCTACGGATTGAGCGACATCGATTTCAAGATCTTTGTTGCCGGGCAGAGAGACCGGCAGACGCACGAGAGAATTCGTCGTTGCTTTGCCTTCCTGCGCCGTTTCTTCCCGGTGCTGGGTCCGCCGGACGAAAAGGGGATCTATTTTCTTGATGCCTTTGAAGCGGATTACCGCCACTACCCGTTGGTGCAGTACCTCTTCGAGCCCACCTGCTTCACGCACCAGCTCGTGTGGGGAGAGGAGCTGATCGCTACGCTCCCTCTCAAGAGCTGGGACAGCCTGGATCGGGTGGAATGTGCCTTCAGCCGCCTCAAGTACTGGCTCGAGAAAGTGTACGTCCTCGCGGACTGTGGCCGACTCAGCCCTGCTCAGGAACAGCACCTGTTCTTCAAGGCGGTGAGGGATATCGGCCTGTTGACCCACCGGCTCGTGGATCCGAAGTCCCCCGCTTCTGGCCGGGCCGAGGTGCTACGGGCGAGCGCGTCGGCCTTGGAGGACCCTTACAGGCAGTTGCTGGACAATCTCATTCGAGAACACGAGGCGCTCTATCGCATCCGCATCAACAGCTCGGATGAGAGCTTCCAACTGTTCAAGCGGATGGTGGCCTCTTGCGCCGAAACGGCGGCAGCTCGGGACCAGTCCGGCTTCTCCTCCGTGTCCTTCACCCCCTCGGACCCGCCGTGCCGTGCTGAGGATCTGGCCCAGGCGGCGGTCCTGCGGGAGTTGTCGGCCAAGATCTCGAATGTCGGTGTCCTGGTCTGGCCGCACTTGCCGCTCAGTCCCTTCGATTTTCGCTTTTTCAACAGACCCGTCTTCCTCGTGGACTGCTGCCGGCCCCTCAGTCTCGAGGAGTTTCACAACCTGAAGGCCTACTACCGCGCCAACCTCAGAAACCGAACCGTGGTGCTGTTGCGAGAGTATCCCCAGTTCGTCAGTTCCCTTGATTCCGACCTGCTCGACCACTGGGGGAGTTTTCCCGGCTCGTCGGACCTCGTGCACTTGTCCGTAGATCACCGACTGGGGCATCCCCTCACGCAGCCGGTCCGCGAGAGGATTCTGGGCCGCACCGAGGCCTGTCTGGAGCAGGGATTGGCGGCCCTGTCGCATCGGGAATTCGGAAGGCTGGACCGCGCCGCATTTCCCCTGTTCCTCTTCAACGCGCTGCGGATGGCGATCTTCGCCGTCGAATTTCGGAAGGGACAGTGGCTACTTCCCCGAACGCCTGTTCAGGTAGCGGAGTATCTGATCGGTCAGACCCCGTTGTCGCCCTCCTTTCCCGCGAGGGTGGCGGAGCAGTTCGAACGCGTCACCCAGAGGGAGGGCCGGTTCGACGAGCGACTCCTGCCCAAGAGTCGTGCCCTCCTGAGCGGAATGCTGGACGTCTCCCGGGACGGCCACTCGCTGGACGCCCTGAAGACGCTGAATGAGACGCCGGATGAACATCGCCTAGGGATTTCCGTCGCCATTATCACCGCTGATCGACCACTGCAATTGGAACGCTGCCTCCACTCGCTCGCGCGCCTCAGCCGCCCCCCCGAGGAACTGATTCTGGTCGACAACGGACACCGGATGGCGGCTCGGCCAGTCATCGACCGCGTCCACGTCCCGTTTCCCGTCCGGGTACGTCACGATTCCCGAAGCGGGAGTGGCCCCCGCCCGCAATCTGGCGTTGCAGACTGCCAGGGGAGAGATCATCGCCTTTGTGGATGATGACGCCACGGTCTCTCGTGACTGGCTCGAGAGCCTCGAACGGGTCTTCCTGGCCGATCCGACGGTTGGACTGGCAGGAGGGCCGGTGCTAAACCTGGACTGTGGAAGAAACGATCTGGTCTGGAGATTCATGGGAATCGTGGAGAGGATAAAGCGCGATGATGATCCCGATATTGAAGGACTACTATGCCCCCGGCTACCTGCCGGGTCCCACGCCGAACGCGATTCCCCCCTATTTCCCCAATGTGAACCTGGCTCTGAGGCGGGACATGGTTGAGGACGTCGGCGGCTATGACGAAGCGTGCAATCCGGGAGAGGACGCCGATCTCTCGGCTCGGGCAGTTCACGCAGGGTGGGCCCAGTTCTTCGAACCTTCAGCCCACGTCTATCATGAGGCGCGCCCGAGTCTCACCGCTCTGGTCCGGCAGTGGATCTGGTATGCGCAGGGATCGAGCCCCTTCTTCTTCAAATTGCAGGAGAAGCGGCTGGAAGTATATCTGGACCTCGAACTGACGCCCAAAATGTACCGGTACCGCCGAGTGTTGGCGACCCGCTACTTCCCCGTGCCCGCACTCCTCTTCCTCTCTCCGTTCCCACTCCTGAACTGCTCGGCACTGGCAGCCCTCCTCGCTGCGAGCACCGGACGGCTGGTCACGGCGCTCCTTCTCGGGATTCTCTCAGTGCTCTCCTTCGGCTTCCTGTTCCGGAAGAGCCCTCTCAGGAGGCTCCCGGCCAGAGAACTGGCCACCTACGTCGGTGTGACCTACGTCATCAATCTGACCTGCATGCTGGCGAGTATCCTCGCGGGACTGAAGAAACGGAGGCTCTTCCTGTACCCTGGCATCTAACGCTGCCGGAAGCCTCCCGCGTTTCGCTCAAGAGGCGGCCGTGACGATCGCGACACCTCCGCAAACGACGGTCCCCCTTCCCTTTGCCAGGCGAAGGAGGAGCCATCTGCAACAAGAGCCTGGGGCCGCACTGTGACTGACGATCGAACCACGGTCCTCGTAGTGGCGGACAAGGACGCCGTTCCATATCCGTCCCCACCCTATTCCCCTCACATCGCCTATCCCGAGTATCCGTGGCGGCTGAGTGATTCATCGTGCGCGTCCAACGCGGATCCGAATCACGTCTATGACATGGTGCGACAGGCACTCGTTCTCCTGGATCTCGACGAGGCGCACCACGGCGACCGGCGGTGGAACCCTTTGGCGAGTCTCATCAAGCCGGGCGATCAGGTTCTAATCAAGCCGAATCTTGTCTCCGAGCTTACCCAGTCAGGCAGCGGCGCCGAATGCGTGGTCACACACGGAGCGGTGGTCAGAGCAATTGCGGATTATGCCATCCTCGCCATGCAGGGGAGGGGCCGCCTCATTCTGGGCGATGCGCCAATTCCGACGAGCTCCCTTGAAACGGTGCTCCAAGTGTCTGGCCTTGGCGCCGTCATTGACTTCTATCGCCGTCACGGCGTCGCGCTCACCGTGAAGGACTTCCGAGAGGTGCTGAAGAAGCGGGGGGCATTCAAGACCTGGACACACGTCTCCAATCCCGACGGAGGGTCCCGTCTGGTGGACCTTGGCCACTTCAGTTCGCTCAGTCCAATGGATGGGCGCCACCCGCACTATAGGGTGACACGCCATGATCCCGATGCCATGGCCAGGTACCATGCCGATGGTCATCACCGGTATCTCGTAGCCCGAAGTGTCCTTGACGCCGATGTCGTCATCGGTGTCGCGAAAATGAAGACGCATTCCAAGGCAGGCGTCACGGGCGCTCTGAAGAACAGTACCGGGATCAACGCCAGGCGGGAGTGTTTGCCCCATTATCGGTCGGGCGCACCGACCGATGGCGGCGACGAATATCGAGCGGCGAGCCCGTGGAGACGCTGTGCCAGCAGGATGCTCGACTGCTCGAGGAATTGCAGGGTGGGGATCTTCAAGCCGGCTTTGCACAGCGCGTCGGCAGTGTGTTGGAGCGTGGCTGGGTTATTTGGCGCAGACACGACAAGGGAAGGCGCTTGGTCGGGTAACGACACTCTATGGAGGACGATCATCGACGTCAACCGAATCCTGCTGTTCGCCGACAAGGATGGCCGGATTCGCCAGGAACCTCAGCGCAAGGTGTTGTTCCTGATTGATGGGATAGTCGCAGGAGAAGGGAATGGTCCGCTGGCAGCTACCCCGAGGCCTGCCGGCGTCATCATCGCAGGGTTCTCCGCAGCTGCCGTTGATGCGGTCATGGCAACCGTGATGGGATTCGATTGGCGGCGGGTCCCGAGTATTCGGGAGGGCTTGCGCGCAGGCCTATCGCTCGGTGGCTCTCAAAGCGGGGATGATGTGAGGGTGGTGTCCAACAGGCAGGCACTCTGTGGCTACTTGGGCGAAGGCCATAAGATGTTCGAGTTCGCTCCGGCCGACCATTGGGAGTCGCTGCGGTCATAGAGCTGCGCGAAGGACCCAGGGAACGCCGACACGGCCAGCGGGTCCTGCACACCGCCCAGGTCACGCGCATCGCCACCCGACAGTCCGCTAGTCGAATCCCGTCGGTAGGGTTGGGTTCGCGGCGTGCGCGAAGGCCTCCTCGAGCGTCTGTCGGCTGGTACGATTCTGGGACAGCACGGGCAGATGGTCCAGGTCGAAGAAGCCGACGGCCACGGTCTCGTCACTGGGACGCGCCTCACCGCCGGTCAGCTTGCACAAAAAAACAAGCTTGTAGGCGTGGTAGAACTCGAGGCGCACGCCCCGCACGCGGTTGGCGTCGTGCACGGCGATCAGACGCTCGGTCGCGACCTCGAAGCCGCTCTCCTCGAGAACCTCGCGGGCCGCAACCCGTGACGGGGCTTCCCCGACATCAGCCCAGCCGCCCGGCATCGTCCAGCCGCCGTCGGCCCGCTCCTGGACCAGAAGGATGCGTCCGTCCCGGAAAACGGCGGCCCGCACATCGACCTTCGGCGTCGCGTATCCCGGCTGCACACGGAAACTCGCCAACACGTCGGCCCGCGAAAGCGTGCTATGCGCGGAGACGACCTCCGCGGCGATCTCCTGCAGACGACGGTACCGCTTGATGTCGTACTCGTTCTGGCAGAAGGTCAGGCCGGTTTGCGTCAACGCCTGGATCTCGCGCGCCCAGATCAGCCACTGAGGGACTGCATCCATCGTTGCGGGCTCACTTTCGGAAACACGGCACACCGCGCCGCCAGACGCCGGGGCGCGACGAGCCCGGCGCGTCTCGCCGTCCGCTTCACCGCCAACTCAACGCGTCACCGTGGAACCCCAGGCCCCGGCCTCCCGCGTGCCCCGGATCTCTTCGATGAACCGCGTCGTTTCTTCGAGGACCAGGGCGGAACGATCGTTCTGGACGTAATGATGGCTGCCCTTGGCCACGACGCGACGGGCTCGGGTCGACAGTCGCTGCTTGAGCGCCTCGTGGAGGTTGTTCCAGGCAGCGGCCCACCTCCTTCGCAGGCTCTCGGGCACACCGATTCCCTCTGTGCCCCACACCGCCGGATCAGAGGACAGGATCAGGACCGGCACGGCGCCGATCGTGCCGGTGCGGGAGGTCTCCTCACGCGAGTCCGGGAATCCGAGAAACTCCTGCTCGGCAGCCGCGTCCTGGGAGGGATCGCAATCGAACGCCTTGATCCAACCGGCCCACCGGTCGTAACCAGGTGGCACGACGCCACATCGCCCTCGCAGTCTCGACCACCCCAACGCCGCCGCCCATTTCTCCTTCCTGAGGCCGGCGAGCGCCTGGGCATTGAAGGCCTCGCCCTCCGGAAGAAATGCCATGTACTGCTCCGGCGTCGATGGATCGACGAAGACGATGCCCACCAGGTCCTGCGGGTAGCGGGCCGCGTACACGCGCATGTGCAGACCGGCGATCGAGTGTCCCATCAGGACGAATGGACCACTGATGTCGGCCTGCTGCAACAGTGCGTGCAGCTCTTCCACGACCGCGTTCGAGTCGCGGAGGCCGGGCCGCGGGTCACTGAAGCCAAGGCCGGCGCGATCGTAGGAACACACCCGCGTCAGCTGCGCGAGTTTCGGCTGGATCAGGCCCCAGGAGAGGAAGCTGTCGCCGAGCCCCGACTCGAGCACGACCGTCGGCGAGCCCGACCCGACGCAGAACAGGTGCATGGCGTAGCCGTCGACCCTGTACATCCGGCCGGGCGGCGGGTATGCCGACCGGTAGTGGCGCACGGTGAGGAAGTTGACCGCGGCGGCGGCAGCAAGGAGCAGGCATGCGGCCACCGGCAATCCGACCAACAATCTCCACAGAACACGGCGCAGCGATGAGCCTTGGCTAGGTGACGGTGTCATCCGGCGACTCCACTGGTCGTTGTCTGAAGGCTGGCGCGCGATCGCCCTGTAGAACGTGTCGGACGGCACCGCGGCCTCTGCCCGACCTTCTCAGGTTCGGGACAACGGCTTCTGCGCTAGGTCACGCCGCACCGTTGTGTCACATCCCGTGCGTGAGATCAAGTCGGGTTCCCCAAACCGGCGCCTGGGCTCATCGCCGCCAACCAGGAGTGCGTCATCACCCTTGGCGGCGTGCCAGGTGCTCGTCTTGGAGGATCAATGACCGCCATCAGGCCGGCCGCGAGCGGGTTGATGGAGGGCCCTGTATAATCGTCGCGTCTCTTCCTGGAGAAGCGGGTGATGACCGCTTCGTTCCTCAGACGCCTCTGGCCGACCCGGCCCGGCCTGCTCGTGCTGGCTCTGGTCGCCGCCGGCGCTCCTGCCGAGCTGTCCCAACCTCCGGAGTGGCGTCCGCCGGTCGCCCGCTCCATCCGCGAGCGGACGAACGAGCGCCGGCGGATGGTCGAGGACCAGATCGCGCATCCCTGGGACGGTCGGGAGGCTGTCACCGATCCGCGCATCCTGGACGCCATGCTCGCGGTCCCGCGGCACGCCTTCGTGCCGCAAGCCGACCGCGACGACGCCTACTCCGACAGAGCCCTGCCGATCGGCCATGGGCAGACTATCTCGCAGCCGTACATCGTCGCCCTGATGACGGAGCTGCTCCACCTGCAACCGGGCGACAAGGCCCTGGAGATCGGGACCGGGTCGGGGTACCAGGCGGCCGTGCTCGCCCACCTTACCCCGAACGTCTACTCCATTGAACTGGTCCAGGAGCTTGCTCAGCTGGCCGAGCAGAACCTTGCCGACCAGGGCTACCGCAACGTCCACCTGCGCGTCGGCGACGGCCACCTCGGCTGGCCCGAGCAGGCACCGTTCGACGCGATCATCGTGACCTGCGCACCGGAGGACCTCCCGGAGCCCCTCTGGACGCAGCTCAGGCCAGGCGGCCGGATCGTGATCCCTTTGGGCAGTGCCGGCCTGATTCAACGACTCGTCGTCGTCTCCAAGACACTCGACGGCAAGCAACGCCTTCAGACCATCACCGAGGTGCGCTTCGTTCCGATGCGTCGCCGACCAACGCCATCTCCAGCCGACGGTCCGTGATTCCCGCCACTTCTCGTCCTGCGCGAGCCCGTGCGGCGCTAGAATAGGGTCGGCTCTCGCGAAAGGAGGCTCCCATGGTCCACCTTGACCTCACCGAGGACGAGCGTGCCGTGCTCCGTGAGCTGTTGGCCCTCAGGTCCGAGGAGCTTCGCCACGAAATCCACCACACCGACAGCCGGAGCTTCAGGACTGGCCTCCGACACGAGGAGGATGTACTCCTCGCCTTGCTCAATCGGCTCGACGTCCAGGCTCCCGCCGTCCCCCACTGACGTGGTCCGGCGCGGCTGCTCCGAAGGCGCCGCCGTTCCGGCTGGTTGGCTCCACTGCGGAAAACGACCGATCGGCGCCTGAGCCGAGGTCAGGTGCTGGCGGGTGTCCGGCCGTGTCTCAGTCGACCCAAACATCCACCGATGCGCCGACTACCGCGCCAATGACGGACGCCACGCCGATCCTGAGAGGCGCACCCTTGATGTCGTCGATGTCGACGAAGAGCCGAAGACTGTCGAGCCCGCTGGCGCGAAACGGCCAGATCATCTTCTGCCAGTCGGCTCGACCGGTCAGATCGTTCAGAAACAGGTTGACCCGAAGCAGATTCAAGCCGTCGAACACGCAGAAGGTCGCGAACGCGACACCCAAGCCGGTGCTCACGCCTGACGACAGCCGCCCGCTGCGCTGCGCCGCTCTGAACGAGGCAAGAGTCCACGCGAAGAACATCGGGCCATAGAAGCGGAGGAGCGCGCACCGGCACGATCTGCGCCGAACGGCGGCCACACACACGAAGACGTTCGAGCGGCCATCGGAAGGTGGCCCGTCCCGAACGTCACCGACAGCCGGACGCATGAACGGGGTCTCCGCTGCGGCGGTTAACGGAAGGCCCGTTCTGTTGACCGAGCCCACGAGACTGCGCTACTCTGCCCTATCGCTGAACATCCTCCTCTACCCATGAAATGGACGGCCGCTTCGTCGTCGAGAGGGTGGCGAACGGCACGAGTGCGTTCACACTTCGCGTGCGCGGCGTCGTGCCGGGCCAGTTCGCCGAGCGGCTCGCCTCTTAGCAGATCCTACTCCTCCATCCCACTGAAGCCGGCGCGTTCCGGATGATCGTGAACACGTCGCTCAATCGGGCGGCCCCAGACGCGCTGGCGCACGCGTTCGCCGCGGCGGCGCGCGCGGGTAACGCGCCCAGGACGCAGAGGAACTGCCCGTGAGGAACTTCACAGTGCTGGCGCCCGTACTCCTGCTGGTCGCGTGTCCGTACGGCGCCGCCGCCCAGGCGATGCCTCGACCCGATGGCACCATCGTCAGCCAGGCTCCCTGTGCGCCGGGCCCGGCCAGAACTTACGAGCAGTACGTCGCGCAGCGAAAGACGGGAATCCTCCAGGATCTCGCCGAGGCCGCGCGCGACGGCTATCACCGGGAGCCGCCCGCGGACTGGGCGCCGCTGCTCCTGCGCAGCGACGACTACGAAAAGCGGCAGGCCTCTGCCGGCGCGGAATGCCTCCGCATCACCTACGTGAGCGACAGCCTCGAGGTGGCGGGGTTCATCTGGAAACCGAAAGACGTCGCCGGAAGGAAGCTCCCGCTGATCATCTACAACCGCGGCGGGAACCGCGAGTTCAGCAAGCTCACCCCACAAACCAAGTGGGGTTTCTTCGACTACGTCAACAGCGGCTTTGTCGTCATCGGATCGCAGTACCGTGGCAACGACGGGGGACAGGGGAAAGAGGAATTCGGTGGCGCCGATGTCGATGATGTGATGAACCTCGTGCCGCTCGCGAAGTCGCTTGGCTACGTGGACCTGAACAACGTCTTCGTCCTCGGGTGGTCGAGGGGCGGGATGATGACGCTGCTGGCGCTCAAGCGCGGCCTCCCTGTCAACGCGGCCGCCGTGGGAGGTGCCCTCGCCGATCTCGTCTCGGAGAGAGCGCAGCGCGCGTCGATGGACCAGGTTTTCAAGGAGCTGATTCCGAGTTTCGCGACGCACGCCGACGAGGCGCTACGCGATCGGTCCGCTGTCTATTGGCCGAACAGCATCAGAGTGCCGCTGCTCATCCTGGCAGGTGGCGCGGACTGGCGCGTCGCGCCGCAGCGCAACGCGTTGGCTTTCGCCCAGAAACTGCAGGAAGCCGGCAGGACTTACCAGCTGATTGTGTATGCGGACGACGACCATGGCCTCTCGCGGAACGGCGCGGACGCCGACCGGCAGACCATCGAGTGGTTCAGACGCTACGTGAAGTAGGTGGCCCGACGTCATGAAGAGAACATGCGCGCTCTTCCCCCTTTTGCTTTCCGCCGTCCTGCTATCAGCGGGCCAGGATCCCCCACTGGCGATTGTCGGTGGCACGGTCGTGGACGTTTCGGCGTTCGGGACGTCCAGTCATGACCTGACCGACGCGACGGTCCTGATTCGTGGCGGCCGCATCGAGGCCGTCGGTCCACGCCGGAACGTGGCGATTCCGAAGGATGCGCGCGTCCTGGACGCCAAGGGGGCGTTCATCGTGCCCGGGCTGAGCGATGTCTACGCCACCGTCAACAATCAGGGCCAAGCCAACGCCTTTCTCTACATGGGCGTGACATCGATTGTCGGGCTCAACGACCCTACGCGCCGTGGCCGACTGTTCCTCGGTGCCTCGCCCGGTCCGCGCGTGTGGCTAATGGAGAGCATCACCGGCTACGACCCCGCCGCGCTCCCAGAGGGGCAGAGGACGGTCACAGACCTGCTGTCGAAAGGGCGCCGGCTGTCCGACGGGGAACTACGCGAACAGGTCGACGGGCTAGCGCGCAGTGGGGTCAAGGTAGCGCATCTCTACTACACGCTGAGTCCCGACCAGGTTCGGGTCGTTGCCAGCCGCGCCCGCGCGCAGGGCTTGGCCACCATCGGCGAACTCGGCGCCACCACCTATCCCGACGCGATCATTGCAGGCGTCATGGCGTTCGTGCACACGAGTCGCTACTCGCTCGAACTGGCTCCTTCGGAGTTGCGCGACCAAGTGGCCAAGGCGCCGTTTGGCCCGCCAAGGCGCCTGTTCTACGAGTTCCTCGCTGGAGTCCGGGACGACGACCCCGCGCTGATTCGCTACGCCAAGGTCCTTGCGTCGGGTCGCTCCGCCCTCATTCCGACGCTCGCGATGAACTACCTGCAGCTGCCCGGGCATCGAAACCCGTGGAAAGAGGCGGCCGCCTCCCTTCTGGACCCGAAGGACATTCACCTGCCGGCGGTTCCAGAGACCGGAGAACAGACGCGGCCGGCGGACGTCGTCCGCGACGGGTTCCCCCCGGGGGCTGAAGAGCGTCTACCGGCGATTGAGTCGGCCTACTGCAGGGCGGGGGCGACGTACCTCGCCGGCAGCGGGACAACCGCGTTCGGCACGATGCCAGGAATCTCACTGCATATCGAGCTGGAGATGCTGGTGAAGGCGTGCCTCACGCCGCGCCAAGCTCTGGCCGCCGCTACGGCTAACGTCGGTCAGGTGTTCGCTTGGCAGACCGTCGGTGACGTGGAACCTGGCTACAATGCCGATGTCCTGGTGTTGAACGCCGACCCCACGCGTGACATCGCCAACCTGAGACGCATTCGGAGCCTCATCCTGGACGGCCACGTGCTCGACCGAGAAGCCCTGCTACATGTGGCCGTCCCCAAGTAGCGCAACACGTGAGCCGTCTCCCCGAATTGGTGCCACTTCGATTGAGGTTCCTCATCCGAGTGACCCGTTCGAGGGAAGACATGGCTGCAGTGGACGGCAGCAGCAATCAGGCCACAAGGGCCGGGACAAGATTCTGAACCGGAAAGCGGAGACGGCCCGGTCCCGGCGACTGGAGGGCGACGAGGAGGCGCGGCTGGTCGCGGCGGCAGGGCCACATCTGCAGGCGCTCGTCATTGCGGCGTTGGAGACTGGCTGCCGTCGGGGTGAGCTGCTCTCGTTGCAGTGGGAGCAGGTGGATCCGGGCGCCGGGACGATCTTCTTGCCAGCGGCGAAGACGAAGACGGCCGAGGACCGCACGATCCCGAGCACGGCGCGGCTGCGGGCCGTGCTCCGACATGCGGCGCGCGGACCCGGACGGCCAGACGTTCGGCCCGGACGCCTACGTGTTCGGCAACGAGGTGGGCGAGCCGGTCAAGAGCATCAAGACCGCGTGGAAGCTGGCGTGCCGACGCGCGGGGATCACCGGGTTGCACTTCCACGACTTGCGGCGTGAGTGCGGCTCGCGGCTGCTTGAGACACCCGGCGTCCCGCTCACCGCCGTGCGGGACTGGCTGGGCCATCGGACTATCGACATGACGAACACGTACCTGAGCACCACGATTGCGAAGCTGCAGGCCGGGTGCGCGAAGGTCGACAGCGCGCGAAAGCGGGCGGCCGCAAGCCAGCTCCGGCGTTGCCCCGCGCAGTTTGCACACGGTTTGCACAAACGGCCTCTGCGAGCCTTTCGGCCCTTCCTGCTCCCGCGTCACGTTGTTCGGGTAAGTCGTTGAACTAGGAAGGCTTGCAGTTGGTCGGGGCGACTGGATTCGAACCAGCGACCCCCTGAACCCCATTCAGGTGCGCTACCAGGCTGCGCTACGCCCCGACCTCATCCGGCTATTCTACCATCGGATTGGTCTTCGGCACGTCGCCATCCTTCGCGCCGCGCCGATGGCGCCGGCCCTTCTTGGGCGGACTGTCCGGCACCCCCTCGAGCAGCGGCAAGACTTCCTCTTCAGGCGGCAGGTCCTTGCGCTCGTGCTCTCCGCGTACCGGCGGCCACGAGCCTTCAGGCGTGACGTGTGGCGGGCCCGGCGGCTGCGGCGTCATCCCGCCTGACGATGCCAGGGCCGGCGGGGGGACGTTGGACAGCATCTCAAGCAAGGAGCGGAGGTCGCGCCTGAGTTTCGCCACGCGGTCGCGCGCGGTGCTCGGAAGGATAAGCGGCGGGTCCTCTTCCGGCTGGGCCCCTTCCTCGAGCTTCCGCCGCGCCCCGGCAAGCGTCAGTCCCTCGCTGAACACCAGGTGCTTGATCTTCAGGATCTGCTCGACGTCGGACCGGCGATAGGCACGAGGCGCGCCCGGCCGTGCCTCGATCCCGAGGTGCGGGAACTCCTTCTCCCACGACCGCAGGACATAGGAAGGGATCTGCGCGAGTTCGCAGACCTCCGACGCCTTGAACGAGGCGCGATCCGGGATCTCGACGGTTGGTTCCGGCACGGTCTTTGAGCCGCGAGTATAGCACGCAGCCGTGGAGCGCCTCGGACGTCCGACGTCGTTTCGCCCGTACACTCGAGGTCGCTGGTCAGCCGCCCGGACGGGACAGCCGTACGAGCCTACGACGGCCGTTTTCTTCCCGTGTCGCGCCGCGACCGTACCTGGAGGCGGATCGGCGTCCCGAGGAACCCGAACGCCTCGCGCAACCGGTTCACGAGAAACCGCTCGTAGGAGAAATGAAACGTCGTAGCGACGTCGGTGAAGAACACGAACGACGGTGGCGCGACGCCAACCTGCGACGCGTAGAGGATCCGCACCGCCTTGCGGCCCGGGCTCACCGGAGGGTTCGCCGCCGTGATGGCCTCGATGAACCGGTTCAACTCCCCCGTGCCCACCCGGGTCTTCCGCGCCTCGGCCACCCAATCAATCGTCTCGAGGAGTTTCGGTGTCCGCTCGCCGGTCGCCGCCGAGAGGTGCACCAGGGGTGCGTACTCGAGGAACTTCAGGCGGCGGTGGAGTTCCTCGTCGAACGTCTTGGCGAAGGTCGGCCCGTTCCCCTTGGTCAGGTCCCACTTGTTGGCGGCCACGATGATCCCGCACCCGGCCTTCTCCGCCGCACCGGCAATGGCGCCGTCCTGTTCGGTCGGGCCCTCGACGGCATCAATGACGACGACGGCGACATCGGCCGCCTCCACCGCGCGGCGCGCGATGATCACGCTCAGGGATTCGAGCGGCCCGGCCCGGCCCACCCGCCCGGGACGCCGGATGCCGGCCGTGTCGACGATCCGGAACTCCCGCCGGTGCCAGCGCAGCACGGCATCGACAGCATCCCGCGTCGTGCCGGGAAGCTCGCTCACCAACACGCGCTCCTCGCGCAACAGGCGGTTGACCAGGGACGACTTCCCGACGTTCGGCCGCCCGATGATCGCCACGCCGATTTCCGGTCGCGGCAGGTCCACCGTCGCCGTGCCCTCGCCCGCGGGGATCTCGCCAGTGGCCGACGAGGCAGTTGAGGTTGGGGGAAGCCGCTTGACGATCTCGTCGAGCAGGTCGCCGACGCCCTGGCCGTGCTCGGCCGCGATCTCGACCACGGGATCGAAGCCGAGCTGGAAGAGCTCCATCGCGCCGGCCTGCGCACGCTTGTCGTCGGTCTTGTTGATCGCGAGGATCACCGGCACGCCGCACTGGTGGAGGATCTTCGCGATCTCGTCGTCGGGGGTCGTTCGCCCTTCTCGCCCGTCGACGACCATCACGATGACGTCGGCCGTCTCGACAGCACGCCGCCCGCCCTCGACGACGAGCGCGTGGAGGGGGTCTTCGCTCGCGCCCTGCATCCCGCCGGTATCGGTGAGCTCGAACCCGACGCCACGCCAGACGACCGGTTGCGCGATCACATCGCGCGTCGTTCCGGGCACCGACGTCACGATGGCGCGGCGCGACGCCGTGATGCGGTTGAACAGCGTCGATT
The DNA here is from genome assembly GCA_963701315.1 of uncultured Acidobacteriota bacterium. Classification (GTDB taxonomy): domain Bacteria; phylum Acidobacteriota; class Vicinamibacteria; order Vicinamibacterales; family Fen-181; genus FEN-299. The sequence goes on from OY969603.1 coordinate 2,123,928, forward strand.
TGCCGACGTTGGGTCGGCCAGCGAGAACGACGACGGGTCCAGTTCGTTTCTGCACGCTTCTGCCTCTGTCATCGGTCGCCGGCCCACGAATGCCGGGCAGGACTCGCTCCGCGAGAACCCGGAACGAGCTTGACAGTGTAAATATCACTACCTATGATGGTTAGCAGTTTCTAGGGAGCACCCCAGCATGATCAAGGTCGACATCGTCAACGAGGTCTCCAAAGCCGCGGACATCACCAAGGTGAAGGCGGAGTTGGCGGTGGACGCCGTGTTCGACGCCATGCGCGTCTCGATGCAGCGCGGCGATCGCATTGAACTGCGTGGCTTTGGCGTGTTCCAGGTCAAGCCCCGCAAGCGAGGCATCGGACGCAACCCCCGCACCGGCAAAGAGGTGCGGATCCCGCCGGGCCGGACCATCAGGTTCAAGCCTGGCAAAGACTTACAGAACATCAGCTGAACCGTCCCTTGCCTCCACTACCTGACGACTCTCCCGCTCCGCTCCCGGCGGATGCTTCGCCCGCCGCCACCGGATCCGCCCCGGAGGTTTCGGCCGCCGCGCCCCTGCCCACGCGGCCGGCCGGCTCGCCCCCGTTTCGCTTGAGCGATGCCAGTGTACCGCGGATTCCGTTCGACGTGGAGAGCGCCCGACGGCTGCCCGACCGAATCCTGCCGTCCGCCTACCCGCGCGACCGCGTGTGGCTCCACGTGGGCCTGTTCGCGTTGACCGTCCTCACGACGACGCTGATGGGTGCGCTGCAGTACGCGGGGTTCATCCTGGATTTCGGGGCGCGGCCGATCGCCCTGAGCTGGGGAGCGCTCTTCCCGCGAGGCCTCTGGTACAGCCTCACGATCCTCGGCATCCTCGGCACGCATGAGTTCGGCCACTACTACGCCTGCCTGCGCTACCGCGTGAATGCGTCGCTGCCCTATTTCATCCCCCTGCCGCCGCCCTTCGAGACCGGGACGGCAGGCGCGTTCATCCGGATCCGCCAGGCCATCGCGTCCAAGCGCGCCCTGTTCGACATCGGCGTGGCGGGACCGCTGGCCGGGTTCGCCGTGGCGGTCCCCACGCTGTTTGTCGGGGTCGCGCTCTCGCACGTGGTCCCCGAACCCAAGCACCTCGAGGGCTTGCGGTCGCTCGGCGAGCCGCTGATCTTCAAGTTCGTGTCGTGGGTGGTGTGGGGCCACCTCAGCAACGGCTACACGATCAACATCCACCCGATGGCCTACGCCGCCTGGTTCGGCCTGCTCGCCACCGTGCTCAACCTGTTCCCCGCCGGCCAGCTCGACGGTGGACACATCACGTACGCGGTGTTCGGCCGTCGTGCCTACTACGTCACGCTGGCCGCGGTAGCCGCCCTGATCGGGCTGTGCTTCTTCTCGTACTTCTGGATCGGCTGGACGACGCTCGTCGTCGTCATGCTGAACGTCTTCGGGTTCCGGCACCCGCCGACGCTCGATGAAGCCGAGCCCCTCGACCGGACGCGGGTCGTGCTCGCGGTGGTCGCGCTGGCGGTCTTCGTGCTGTGCTTCACGCCCGCGCCCATCGAGCCGCTGGACCTGATCCAGAAGTAGGCGCCTTCCCTTCAGAGCACCATCATCGGGTCGACGTCGACGACGACGCGGCGGGAGAGGTCCGGGCGGGACGCTACGGCGCGCCGAACCGCCTCGCGAGCGATCGACCGGCTGGCGCTCTTTACGAAGAACTGCGCGCGGTGCTCCCCCCGCAGCTTCACGAACGGGGCGGGGGCGGGACCGAGCACGCGGAGACGGTTGGGCGCAGGCCCGACCCCGAGCGCCTGCACCAGCGACGCGGCGTCGGCCATCGCCTCGCCGAGCGTGCGCCCGCGGACCACCACGTTGGTGAGCGCGAACAGCGGCGGGTACTGCATGGCGCGCCGGAAGGCCAGTTCCTCGTCGAAGAACGCGCGGTAGTCTTGGCACCGCGCGTGGCGGATCGCGTAGTGCTCCGGGTAGAGGGTCTGGATGATCGCCGCCCCTGGCTCGTCGCCGCGCCCGGCGCGGCCGACCACCTGGGTGAGGAGTTGGAACGTCCGCTCGGCCGCCCGGAAGTCCGCCAGGCCGAGCCCCACGTCGGCCGACACTACGCCGACCAGCGTGACGCGCGGGAAGTCGTGTCCCTTCGCGATCATCTGGGTCCCCACCAGCACGTCGATCGTGCCCTCCCCGAATTGGGCAAGGAGCGCCGTGAGCGCGCCCCGCCGATGGATGACGTCGCGGTCGAGACGCGCCACCCGGGCCGTCGGGAAGGCCGAACCCACCTCGCGCTCGACGCGCTGGGTGCCGTAGCCCTCCTGCGCGAGGTAGGGCGCCTCGCAGGCCGGGCAGGCCTTCGGCACCGGCGTCGAGTAGTTGCAGTAGTGGCACCGCCCACGCATGGAGTCGCCAGGCCCCCGGTGGACGGTGAGCGAGACGCTGCAGTTCGGGCAGTCGATCGTCGATGCACACTGGCGGCAGAACACCGCCGTGGCCAGCCCCCGCCGGTTGAGCAGCACGAGCACTTGCTCCCCACGCGCGAGGCGCTGGCCGATCCCCTCGACCAGCGCCCGGCTCAGAACGACCTCCGGGCCACACTCGGCGATCTCCTCGCGCATGTTGACGACCGTCACCCCGGCGAGCGGGCGGTCGAGCACGCGGCGTTCCAGCGTCAGCAGCTGATAGCGCCCCACCGACGCGTTCTGGTAGCTCTCGAGCGAGGGGGTCGCCGACCCCAGCACGACGAGCGCGTTCTCGCGCTTCCCGCGCATGACGGCCACGTCCCGGCCGTGGTAGCGCGGGCTGTCCTCCTGCTTGTAGGACCCGTCGTGTTCCTCGTCGACGATGATCACGCCGAGCGAGGCGAGCGGGGCAAACACGGCCGAGCGGGTCCCGACGACCACGTCCACCTCGCCGCGACGGATCCGATGCCATTGGTCGTAGCGTTCGCCGTCAGATAGCCCGCTGTGCTGCACGGCAACCCGCTCGCCGAACACCGCTCGGAAGCTGGCGGCCAGCGCCGGGGTGAGCCCGATCTCGGGCACCAGGACGAGGGCCGAGCGCCCGCGCGCCCGCACCGAGGCGGCCAGCCGCACGTAGATCTCGGTCTTCCCGCTCCCCGTCACGCCGTGCACGAGCGCAGTCTGGAAGCTTCCGGCGGCCGAAAGCGCCTCGAGCCGCGCGAGCGCAGCCTCCTGCTCCCCGGTGAGCGTGCGCGGCGCGCTGCTGTCGGCTGCGCCGGGGAGCGAACCGCCCGGCGCCGCGAACGGATCCCGCTCCTGCCGCTCGCGTCGGATAGTGGCGAGACCCCGTCCGGCGAGGCGCGCGACGACGTCGCCGGACAATCCGCGCGTCCGGAGCGCGGTGAGCGCAATCCCCTGCGGAGTCCCTGCCAGCGCGACCAGCGCCTCGCGCTGCCGTGGGCCGAGGGCCACGCCGGCACCAGAGGTCACGCCACGGTCGAGTCCGGTCAAGGCCTCAAGGCCAGCCGCGGTAATCGCGGCTACCCGGATGGTTCGAAACGCCTCCGCCTGCCCGGTCAGCACGTCTTCGATCTCCACCAGCCCCTCGGCCTGGAGCGCGCGGACCAGCGCACGAGCCGGAACGGGGCGGCCGCGTCGGCCGTCGGCGTGCTCCAGCCGGTAGGCCACCGAACGGAGGGGCGTCCAGCGTTCAGCCTCCAGGAGGACGAGCAGGGCCTCGCGCTGCGTCGGGCGCCCACCCCGACGTCCAGCCTCCGCGCGGGCGCTGGCCGCGGCGGTCAGGCGCACCCGCCACTGTCCCTCCACCCAGGCAAATGGCGGCATCGCGGCGCCGATCGCCTCGCCCGGCCCACACAGATAGTAGTCGGCGACCCAGCACGCCAGTTCCACGACCTGCCGCGGGAGAAACGGCGACGGATCGAGCACGTCCAGCAGGTCCTTGATTGGCGCGTCGGGCCCATCCGCCCCTGGCGCCGCGCCAGTGCCCGCCACCACGCCCGTCACCCGCCGCTCACCGAGCGGGACGAGGACGCGGGCACCGACCCCGGGCACCTCGAGACCGTCCCCCACCCGGTAGGTGAGCAGGCCGAGACTGGGCACGGGAACGGCTACCGCGACGAGACGGGACATGCGGGAAGCGTACACCGGAGCGCGAAGAACAGGAACCCGGGAAACCGGGGAGCCCGGTCCCGCGGGCTGGACCGCCTAGGCGCGGGCTGGGGCGTCGCCCTCCTCAAGGAGCGCCTTCGCCCGCTTGAGGTCCTCCCAGGCGTCGCGCTTACGTTCAGGGCTCCGAAGGAGGAACGCGGGGTGGAAGGTAGGAATCAACCGCGCCTGTCCGTAGGTGAAGACCCGTCCGCGGAGCCGGGAGATGGGATTGGTCGTCTTCAGCAGCGCCTGGGCGGCGAAGGTCCCGAGCGCCACGATGACACGCGGCGCGATCGACTGGACCTGGCGGACCAGGAAGGGCTCGCACGCATTCACCTCGTCCGGCTGCGGGTTCCGGTTCTCGGGCGGCCGGCACTTGATGACGTTGGCGATGTAGACCTCCTCGCGGCGATACCCCATCGCCTCGATCATCTTCGTGAGCAGCTGTCCCGCCCGGCCGACGAAGGGAATGCCCTGGGCGTCTTCGTCTCGTCCCGGTGCCTCTCCGACGAACATGAGCCGCGCGTGCGGGTTCCCGACGCCGAACACGATCTGGCGCCGGCCGAGGCGGTGCAGCTTGCACCGCGTGCAGTCCCCGAGATTGGCGCGGATGGACGGCAGATCCGCCGGCGCCGCACTCGGAGCGCTCTCGGTGCCTGGACCGGGCGCACCCAGCGTCTCGGCGGGAGCCGCCGCTTCGTCCGCGGCGGATCCGGCGCGCCGCCAGAGGGGATCGCGGCTGACGCCGTCCACTCCCAAGTCGCCCAGGAACACCAGGTGCTCGGCCAGTTCGTTCAACCGGTCGTCCATCGTGCGAGTCCCCCTACGGACGGGCCGCGGCACCCTCTGCGTGCGCGAGCAGTTCCTCGGCCCGGTCGAGGATCGCGCGGGCAATGCCGCCCTTCGACTGCAGTGGCACCTCGCGCTCGTCGTCCGCCGAGACGAGCGTCACCGCGTTCTGGTCGACTTCGAATCCAGCGTCGGCACGCGACACATCGTTGGCGACGATCAGGTCGACCTGCTTCCGCCGTCGCTTGTCCCGCGCCCGGGCAACCGGATCGCCCGTCTCGGCGGCGAACCCGATCAGCACGGGGACGCGCAACGTGCCCGCGGCGCGCAACCGACCCACCTCGGCGAGGATGTCCGGGGTCCGCCTCAGGCGGAGCAGCCACTCGTCGGCGTCCTTGGCGATCTTCTCGGGCACCCGCTCGGGCGCGTAGTCGGCCACGGCGGCCGTCATGATGAGGCAATCGACCTGCCTGGCCCGCTCCAGGATCGCCTCGCGCATCTCGGCCGCGCTCCGCACGCGGACGGTGTCTGCCGCCGCGGGTGGTGTGAGGACGGTGGGACCCACGACCAACGTGACCGTCGCGCCACGGCGCGCCGCCTCCTCGGCCAGCGCGAACCCCATTCGTCCGCTCGACCGGTTCCCGACGTACCGGACCGGGTCGATGTCCTCGAGCGTCGGGCCCGCGCTCACCAGGACACGCCGGCCGGCGAGCGTCTGCGGCGGCCGCAGGGCGGCGAGCGTGGCGGCGACGACGGCCTCCGGGTCCGCCAACCGCCCTTTCCCGGTCCAGCCGCACGCCAGGAAGCCCACACCCGGCTCGACCACGTGCACGCCGCGTGAGGCGAGCGTCTGCAGGTTCTGCTGGACGGCGGCGTGCTCCCACATGACGGTGTTCATGGCCGGCGCGAGGACGACTGGGGCGCGCGTGGCCAGGTAGAGCGAGCTGAGAAAATCGTCGGCAATGCCGGCGGCGAACTTGCCGATGATGTTCGCCGTCGCTGGCGCAACCAGCAGCACACCGATCGCAGAGGCCAGCGAGATGTGCTCGATGTCCGCGTTGGCCCCCGGATCGAACTGCCTGGTGACGACCCGCCGGTTGGTGATCGCCTCGAAGGTCAGCGGACCGACGAACTTCGTGGCGGCCTCCGTCATCACGGCCACGACCTCGTGTCCGGCCTGTTGGAGGAGACGGGCGATCTCGACCGCCTTGTAGGCGCTGATGCCACCTGTGACGCCGAGGGCAATCAAGGACATGGCGACCACCCGCTCGAACGCTGGACTGGGGCGCCGGGCGCCCAGGTTGAGGTCAGACGCCGAAGGTCGCGCCAATCCGCGCGATCTCGGCAGCCATCGCGTCGCGGCGGGCGCGTTCCGCCAGCACGATGCCCCGAAGGCGATCGGCGCACGAGTCGACCTCGTCGTTGACGATCACGTAGTCGTACTCCGACACGGAGGACACCTCGCCCGTCGCGGTCGCCAACCGCCGGCGGATCGCGTCTTCGCCGTCACGCCCCCGCCCGCGGAGGCGGGCTTCGAGTACGGCCAGAGAGGGCGGCAACAGGAAGACGCTGACATTCGGCACGCCGGACGCCCTGACCTTCTCGGCACCCTGGACGTCGATGACCAGCACCAGGTCCTCGCCGGTCTCCAGGTGGCGCACGGTGTCGGCTCGACCTGTCCCGTAGAGGTCTCCGAAGACCTCTGCCCATTCGAGGAAGCCGCCCGCATCGCGCAGCTCGATGAACCGCTCGGCGGACACGTAGGTGTAGTCGACGCCAGCGACCTCACCGGCCCGAATCGACCGCGAGGTGTAGGAGCGCGAGACGGCGATGCGCGGTGTCAGGGCCACCATGCGGCGGACGACCGTCGTCTTGCCGGCGCCCGACGGCGCCGAGACGATGAACAGACGGCCCCGACGCTCACTCGACATTCTGCACCTGCTCCCTCATCTTCTCCAATTCCGCCTTCGCGGTGACGATCAGCTCGGTCACCCCCAGGCCGTCGGCCTTTGACCCGATCGTGTTGATCTCCCGGTTCATCTCCTGGAGCAGGAAGTCGAGCTTGCGGCCGCAAGGCTCCTCGGCGTCCGAGAGCGCCGACCAGTGGGCCAGATGGGCACGGAACCGGACCACTTCCTCCGAGATGTCCGACCGCGCCGCCGTGCGGACGATCTCTTGGGCAATCGCCGCCGGGTCGGCGGGCAGGTCCCGGCTGAGCTCCCGGACCCGCTCCGCGAGGCGGGCCTCGACGCCGGCGCGCCCTTCGGCCGCGGCTGCCTCGACTCGCCCGATCAGGTCGGCGAGCGTGGCGCGGCGCCCGTCCAGGTCCGCGCGCAGGTGCTCGCCCTCGAGGTTGCGCATGGCATCGAGGGCTTGCGCCGTCTCCTCCACCGCGGCTTCGACCGTCCGGGCACACTCCTCGCTCGCCGCCGGGTCGTCGACGCTCCCTTCCTTGACCACGATCGCTTGCGGGATTCGGACCAGATCGCTCACCGTGACCGCGCCGGTGACCAGGCCCCGCTCCCGGACGCGCTCGACGGCCTCGGCGAGCCGGCGCACCAGTTCCTCGTTCACCGAGACCTCGGGCGCGGGCGCCTCCCTGAGCTGCAGCGAGACGCTGACGTCGATCCGCCCGCGGGCGACGTGGCGCTGAAGGAGCGCGCGGACACGCGCCTCGATGGTGGCCAGGCTGGGCGGCACCCGCACCTGCACGTCGAGGTAGCGGTGGTTCACGGCTCGAATCGTCACGCCGATGGTCGCCCGCGGACTCTCCCACGTGAGCGACGAGAAACCGGTCATGCTTCGCAGCATAGCGTTGTCATCCGAAGGCCACCCGCGGCCGATGTCCGACTACTGGTTGAGCTGACCGGCCGGAACCTCCACTCCGCGCCGGCCCGCCACGATCTGCATCGCGTACAGCCTCGCATAGGCGCCCGCGGGCCTGGCGAGCAACTCGTCGTGCCGGCCCATTTCGACGACCCGTCCGCGCTCGAGCACCACGATGAGGTTCGCCCGCCGCACCGTCGACAAGCGGTGGGCGATGACGATGGCGGTGCGGTTCGCCATCAGGTTGGCGAGCGCTTCCTGGACCAGCTGCTCCGACTCGGAGTCGAGCGAGGAGGTCGCCTCGTCGAGGATCAGGATCGGGGAGTTCTTGAGCAGCGCGCGCGCGATCGCGACGCGCTGGCGCTGGCCGCCCGACAATCGTTGGCCGCGCTCGCCGATCATCGTCCGGTAGCCGTGCGGCATCGCGACGATGAACTCGTGCGCATGCGCCGCGCGGGCCGCGGCCTCGATCGCAGCGGGGCTGGCCCCCGGCAACCCGTAGGCGATGTTGTCGGCAATCGAGTCGTCGAAGAGCACCGTCTCCTGGGTCACCATCCCGATCTGGCCGCGCAGCGAGGCGAGCGTCACGTCGCGAATGTCCACCCCGTCGATGGTGATCGCGCCGCCGGTCACATCGAAGAAACGCGGCAACAGGTTCACGAGCGTCGTCTTGCCGGCCCCGCTCCGCCCGACGATCGCGACCATCTCGCCCGCCGGTACCTTCAGCGAGATCCGCCGCAGGATCCGGCGGCTGCGGTCGTCGTCGTAGTTGAAGCTGACGTCCTGGAACTCGATCCCCCGCGTAACCGGGGGCAGCACCGTCGCGCCGGACCGGTCGACGACCTCCGAGTGGGTGTCGAGTATCTCGAAGATCCGCTCGGAGGCAGCCATCGTCTGCTGGAGGTTGGCGTTCACCCGGCTCAGCTTCTTGGCCGGGCCGTACATCAGGAACAGCGCCGCGATGAACGACAGGAATTCGCCCGCGTCGAGCTGCCGGCTCGAGATCTCGCGCATCCCGTACCAGAGCGCCCCGGCCATCCCGATGCCGCCCAGCACCTCCATGATCGGCGGCAGGACCGAGAGCGCGGCCGTCACCTTCATGTTCGCCCGGTAGAGCCGCTCGGCCGCCTCGGCGAAGCGGGTGCTCTCTCGGGCCTCCGCCCCGAACGCCTTGACGATCCGGTGTCCCGTGAACGTCTCGGCGCTCACGTGGGAGAGGTGGGCCTGTTCCTCCTGGCTCCGGTGGGTCGTCTTGCGCAGCCGCTGGCCGAGCCGCACCAGCGGGTAGACGACCAGCGGGGCGCCGGTCAGAAAGACGAGCGCCAGTTTGGCGTCGTAGTGAAACAGGAGCCACACGTAGCCCACCAGGGCCAGTGATTCCCGCAGCAGATCGCCGAAGGTCTCCGAGACCGCCTGCTGGATCTGGCCGACGTCGTTGGTGATTCGCGAGATGAGCTGGCCGGTGGATCGCCGCGCGAAGAAGGCAGCCGACTGGTTGAGGATGTGGCCGTAGAGCGTGTTGCGGACGTCCCGCACTACCCGCTGGCCGACGTCGGCCATCTGGTAGGCCGAGAAGTACCCGCCGACGCCCTTGGCCAGGTTCGCCACGACGATCGACGCGGCCACCAGGCCAAACCCCTCGCCGCTCAGCAGGACCTTGTTGACGACGTCCTTGATGATGAAGGCGAGGCCGGCCGAGCCGGCCGCGTACAGGAGCATCCACGCGATGGCCGCGCCGAGCCGACCGCGGTAGGGGCGCGAGAAGCGAAATAGCCTCTGCAGCGCGTTCAATCGATGACCCGGTACCTGAGAAGCACCCACAGCGCGACGAACCCGTCGCGCCAGGTGATCTTCTTCCCCTGCTCGTACCCACGCCCGTCGTAGGTGATCGGAACCTCGTACACGCGATAGCCCCGCTTGAAGATCTTGGCGGTCAACTCGGCCTCGATGCCGAACCCGTTCGACTCGAGGCGCATCCCGCGCACGACCTCGGACCGCATGACCTTATAGCAGGTTTCCATGTCGGTGAGCATCGTGTTGTACAGGACGTTGGTCAGCAGCGTGACGATCCGGTTCCCCAGGTAGTGCGAGAACATGAACACGCGGTGACGACCCAGGAACCGCGACCCGTAGACGACGTCGGCGCGCCCCTGGCAGATGAGCTCGGCCAGCTCGGGGTACTCCTCCGGCGAGTACTCCAGGTCGGCATCCTGGATGACGACCAGATCCCCCGTCATCTCCTGGAACCCCCGGCGCAGCGCCGCGCCCTTGCCCTGGTTGCGTTCCTGGAGGATGAGTTTGAACCTCAACTCCCGCGCCAGCGCGCCCAGCAAGTCCCGGGTGCCGTCGGTGGAGCCGTCGTCGACCACGATGAGCTCGATCCGGAGCGGGACCGCCAGCACGCGGCGTACCAATCTCCTCGACCGTGCCGAACTCGTTGTACACCGGCATGACCACCGACAGGAGCGGATCGACGAGGCCTCCCCGCAACGCCGAGGAGCGCCCGACGGTCACGGCCGGTCCCCGTACTTGCGCGGGCGCGACTGACGCCATGTCCAGGCTGTCCTGATGATCACCTCGAGCTCGCCCAACGTGGGCCGCCATCCGAGCTGCTCGCGGATACGATCGCTCGAGGCGAAGAGCACCGCCGGGTCGCCGGGACGGCGCGGCGCCACCGCGTGCGGAACCTGCCGGCCCGTCACGCGGGCCACCGCCGAGAGGACCTCGCGCACGGAGTAGGGTCTCCCGGTGCCCAGATTGTAGACCGTCGAGCCCCCCCCTCCGTCGAGCGCGGCCAGGGCGAGCAGGTGGGCCTGTGCCAGGTCGGTGACGTGGATGTAATCGCGCAGGCACGTTCCGTCGGGCGTCGGATAGTCATCGCCGAACACCTGGAGCGGCGGCCCGCCATCCACCGCCTCGAGCGCCAGCGGGATCAGGTGCCGCTCCGGGTTGTGGTCCTCCCCGAGCTCGCCCTCGGGATCCGCGCCGGCGGCGTTGAAGTAGCGGAGGCAGGTCCAGCGCGTCCCGTACGCCCGCTCGAAGTGCGGCAGGGCCCGCTCGATGGCGAGCTTGGTTTCGCCGTAGGCATTGATCGGGCGCGTTGGGTGCGTCTCGGTGATGGGCACCTCGTCGGGCTCGCCGAACACGGCGCAGGTCGACGAGAAGATGAACGCCGTCACCCGTTCCTCGGCCATCGCGGCGAGCACCGAAAGCGTACCTCCACGTTGTTGCGATAGTAGCCGGCCGGGTCCCGCACCGACTCACCGACGGCGGCCCAGGCCGCGAAATGCATGACGGCGCTCACGCGGTGCTCGCGGAGGGTGGATCGGAGCAGCGCGATGTCCCTCGTGTCGCCTACGACGAGCGGCGCACCGAGCGCCGCCGCCCGGTGGCCTTCCGACAGGTTGTCGTAGAGCACGACGCGCCGACCCGCACCGCGCAGCGCCTTGGCCGCGTGGCTGCCGATGTAGCCGGCTCCCCCGGTCACGAGAACCGCGCCGGCGCTAGCGCCCCACGGCGTAGTAGGTGAAGCCATCGGCCTTCATCTGCTCACGGTTGTAGATGTTCCGGCCGTCGAACACGATCGGCGCGCGCATGAGCTTGCGCATCTTGGCGAAGTCGGGCTCGCGGAACTCGTTCCACTCGGTCACCAGCGCCAGCGCGTCCGCGCCCGACAACGCGTCGTAGCTGCGCGAGACGAGCGTGATGCGGTTCCCGAAGATGCCCTTGGCGATCCGCATCGCCTCCGGGTCGTAGGCGCGGACCTTCGCTCCCGCCGCCAGGAGCTTCTCGATGATGGTGATGGCCGGCGCCTCGCGCATGTCGTCGGTCTTCGGCTTGAAGGCGAGCCCCCAGACGCCGATGGTCCGGCCTTCGAGCGACCCGAAATGCGTCAGCATCTTGTCGACGAGCAGGCCCTTCTGGGCCTTGTTGACCCGCTCGACGGCGTCGAGGATCTCGAAGTGGTAGTTCCGGTCGGCGGCAAATCGTAGGATCGCCTGAACATCCTTCGGGAAGCAACTGCCGCCGTACCCCACGCCCGGAAAGAGGAAGGCCGACCCGATCCGGCGATCCGACCCGACCGCCCGCCGGACCTGGTCGACATCCGCCCCGTACAACTCGCACACCCGGGCCACCTCGTTCATGAACGAGATCTTCGTCGCCAGCAGCGCGTTCGCCGCGTACTTGCACATCTCGGCGCTCGCGCAGTCCATGACCATGATCGGGGCGCCGGTGCGGGTGAAGGGGGCATAGAGTTCCGTCATCAGCTGAGTCGCCCGGGGATCCTCCGCACCGACGACGACCCGGTCGGGCTTCATGAAGTCCTCGACGGCGGCGCCCTGCTTGAGGAACTCCGGGTTGCTGACCACCGAGAAGGGATGCGTCGTCTCCCGGCGGATCACCTCCCGGACCCGGACCGAGGTCCCGACCGGCACCGTGCTCTTGTCCACGATGACCTTGTAGCCGTTCATCGACCTGGCGACCTCGCGGGCCACCGCCATCACGTGCTGCAAGTCGGCCGACCCGTCCTCTCCCTGGGGGGTTCCGACGGCGACGAAAATGATGCCGGATGCCCGGACGGCCGTCGCAATCTGGCTGGTGAACTTCAGCCGGCCCTCGGCGCGGTTGCGGCGCACGAGTTCTTCAAGCCCCGGCTCGAAGATTGGGATCTTGCCGCGCCTGAGCAGCCGGAGCTTCGCCTCATCCTTGTCGACGCAAACGACCTCGTTGCCGTTCTCGGCAAAGCAGGCCCCTGCGACCAACCCCACGTACCCTGTGCCGATGACAGCGAGTTTCATTCAGGTCGGCTCCTGGGCGACTAGACCGTGAGGGTACAGATCCCCCCCAAAAGTCGCGACGTTAACACAAGAGCCGAAGCGTGTCAAGATACTGATGGGAAAGCACTTAACACTTGCGCTCGCGTCCCCGCGCGGGGTAGGGTTGCGCCGGTGCGCATCCTGATCGACTACCGGCCAGCCCTCAGGCGCCGCACAGGGGTCGGAGAATATGTCCACCAGCTGGCCTGCGCCCTGGCCGCCCAGCGGGTGGACCGCTCGGCCGAGCGCCGCGCCGGCGACCGCCGTGCGTTCGCGCATGCCGACGATCTCGAGCTGTTCACCAGCTCGTGGAAGGACCGTCCCTCCCCTGCGGAGGTCGCCGAACTCGGGCCTGCCACGCGTGTGGTCGACCGGCGGATCCCCGTCCGCGTCCTGAACGCCGCCTGGCACCGCCTGGAATGGCCCCCCGTCGAGTGGCTGACTCGCCATTCCTACGACGTCGTCCACTCGCCCCACCCGCTGCTCATCCCCTCTCGGCGGGCCGCGCGCCTGGTGACGATTCACGACCTGGACTTTCTCCTCCACCCCGAACGCACACGCGCCGAGGTTCGCCGGGACTACCCGGCGTTGGTCGCGCGCCACGCCGCCCGCGCCGACGGCATCATCGTCGTCTCCCGGTTCGTCGCCAGTCAGGTCGAGCGTTGCCTTCACGTCCCGCCGGAACGCATTAGCGTGTGCCCACACGGGGTGGCCCCCTGGACGCAGCCCGTGTCGGTCGAGCCGGGAAAGCCCGACGGTCGCTACATCCTGTTTGTGGGCACCCTCGAACCGCGCAAGAATGTCCGCGGCCTGCTCGAGGCCTACGCGGCGCTCTGCGCCCGGAGGCCCGAGACTCCCCCACTCGTCCTCGGCGGCGGGTTGACGCCCGACGTCCTCCCCCTGCAGGCGCTGGCCCAGCAGCCGCCGCTCGCGGGCCGGGTCGAGTTCCGCGGCTACGTCGAGGCGGCCGACCGGCAGGCCCTCTACGAGGGGGCCCGGCTGCTCGTGCTCCCGTCGTTCGACGAGGGGTTTGGTCTCCCGGTCGTGGAGGCCATGTCGCTCGGCGTGCCCGTCGTGGCATCCGACCGCGGAGCCCTGCCAGAGGTGGCCGGCGGCGCGGCGCTGCTGGTGGATCCTGACGACCCGGCGGGGATCGGGCAGGCCATCGAGCGCATCCTGTCCGACGGCGGCCTTGCCCGGCAGCTGACCTACGACGGCCGGCGGCGGGCGGAAGCGTTCACGTGGACACGCGCGGCCCAGCTGCACCGGGCCGCCTACGAGCGGGCCATCGACACCCGGATGGATCGCGACAGGGGCTGACCCGGTGGTCATCGGCATCGACGCGCGGGAGTTGTACGGGCGCCCGACCGGCGTGGGCCGGTACCTCTCCCATCTGCTCCGTGCCTGGGCAGGCCTGGCCGAGGCCTCCCGTCATCGGTTCGTGCTCTACGCGCCGGCCGTCCACCCCGGCGACCACGTGGATGTGGCATCGGCCGCCCCGGGGCTCGACGTCACGGTGCGGTCGGTGCGGGGCGGGAGCGGCACGTATTGGGAACAGGTGCGTCTGGCCGGCGCGCTCCGGACTGACACACCCGGCGTCCTCTTTGCGCCGGCCTACACGAGTCCGCTCTTGGTCCGGACACCGGTCGTCCTGGCCGTACACGAATCTCTCCTTTCTCGCGCACCCGGAGTGGTTTCCCCCGCTCATGCGGCTCCGGCGCAGGGTCGTCACCACGCTGGCGGCCAGGCGCGCGCGCATGGTGGTGACCATCTCGGAATTCTCGCGCCGCGAAATCGAGAGGCACCTGCACGTCCCGCCGGCGCGGGTACGCATGATCCCGCTGGGGCTCACCTCGCCGGTCGCGGCCCCACGCCGGCTCCGGGAGGAGACTCCGCGGGAGCCGCTGGTCCTGTTTGTCGGTTCTGTCTTCAACCGACGGCACGTGCTGGAACTGATCCGGGCCGTGGGCGACGTCGCGACGCGGCATCCCGAGGTGCGTCTGGAACTCGTCGGTGAGAACCGGACCTACCCTCGCCAGGACCTCGAGGCAGCGGTCGCAGCTGCCGGCCTAGCCGGTCGGACGGCGATCCGGTCGTATGTGACCGACGAGGTTCTCGCCGAGCTCTACACCCGCGCCGGGGTGTTCGCGTTCCTGTCCGACTACGAAGGCTTCGGCCTGACGCCGCTCGAGGCGCTCTCGTGCGGGGTGCCGATCGTCTTGGGCGACACGCCGGTCGCCCGGGAGGTCTACGGCGAGGCCGCCGCTCTTGTCGGCACGACCGACGTCCGGGCTGTGGCGGCCGCGCTCGAAGCTCGGCTGTTCGACGCCGACACCCGACGCCAGGCGCTCGCCCGCGGCGCGGAGGTGCTCGGCCGTCATTCGTGGGAAGAGGCGGGGGGCGCGACGCTCGACACCCTCCTCGAGGCGGGCCGGTGACCCCCGAGCTGGCCATCGTCATCGTCAGTTACAACGCGAGGGCCGACCTGTGCCGCACGCTGGCCTCGATCTTCGAGGCCCCGCCCGCGACGCCGCACCAGGTGGTCGTCATCGACAATGCGTCGTCCGACGGTAGTCTGGGCGAGGTCCGCCGATGCTGGCCTGGCGTCCTGGCCATCGAGGCGGGCGCCAACCTGGGCTTCGCCCGCGCGAACAACCTCGGCATCCGGGCAACCACGGGCGAGTTCGTGCTCCTCCTCAACAGCGACACGGTCGTGCCGGCCGGCGCGATCGACGCGCTCGTCGACGAGCTTCGCCGCCACCCGGAGGCTGCGGCGGTCGGCCCTCGCCTCGTGGACGCGAGCGGCCGACCCGAGCTGTCGTTCGGGCGGATGATGAGCCCCCTCCACGAACTGCAGCAGAAGACCCTGACGGCGCTCTATGAGGCCGGGGTCCCCCCGGCGCGCTGGTACGTCGGGCACCTCCTGGGTCGGGCGCGGGTCGTCGACTGGGTGAGCGGTGCATGCCTGCTCGTTCGACGCGCCGACGCCGAGCGTGTCGGGCTGCTCGACGAGCGCTTCTTCCTCTACACCGAAGACGTGGACTTCTGCGCCAGTCTGCGGGCCAACGGGCGGCTCGTACGGTTCGTTCCGACGGTCGCGATTTGCCACCTCCGCGGCCGCTCGCGGGCGCATGACCCGGGGACCGCCAACAGGGCCTACCGGTTGAGCCACTTGGCCTTCTACGCCAAGCACCACCCCCGCTGGCACCGCCTGCTCCGGCTCTACCTGCGGCTGAAGGGCCAGCTGCCCGGAAGGTGACCCCCCCTACGAAGGATTGGCTGAGCGGGACCCGGAGTTCGGTATCATTACTACGCTGTGCGAATCGCCATCGACGTCCGGAAGTACAACGACTACGGCATCGGCACCTACATCCGGAACCTGGTCCGGCAGCTGACGCGCATCGACCGGGAGACCGCCTACGTGCTGCTGTGCCGGCCCGGCGATCGCGAACGGATCGCCGGGGTGGTCGGCCCCAACTTCCGCGCCATCGTCGAAGCGGCTGCGCCCTACTCGCTGCACGAGCAGATCAGCATCCCGATGGCCCTTCGCCGCGAGCACATCGACCTGTTCCACGCTCCCCACTACGTCCTGCCGCCCCTGATTCACTGCCGGTCGGTGGTCACCATCCACGACTGCATCCACTTGATGTTCCCGGAGTACCTGCCCAACCGGTTCGCCCACCTCTACGCCAAGGCGCAGCTGTGGACGGCGGCGCACCGGTCCGACCGGGTCCTGACGGTGTCCGAGACCTCGAAGCTCGACATCCTGCGGCGCTTCCGGGTGCCCGCCGACAAAGTGACGGTCGTCTACAACGCGATCGACGAGTCGCTGTCCGCGACGCCCACCGACGAGGACTTCGAGCGGGTCCGGGCCCGCTACCAGCTGAAGGACCCCTTCGCCCTGTACGTCGGCAACATCAAGCCGCACAAGAACCTCGAGCGGCTCATCGACGCGTTCCACCGCCTGCATCTGGAGAGCGCGTTCGAGTCGCTCCAGCTCATCATCATCGGGGACGAGATCACCCGCTACCAGGGCCTGCGCCGGGCCGTGCACCGCTACAAGTTGCACAAGCACGTCCGGTTCTTCGGCTTCGTCGCGCCCGAGACCCTCTCGGTCCTCTACCGGCTGGCCGGAGTCTTCGTCTTCCCGTCGCTCTACGAGGGGTTCGGGTTGCCGCCGCTCGAAGCCATGCACTGCGGGACGCCCGTGGTCACCTCCAACGTGTCGTCACTGCCCGAGGTGGTGGGCGATGCCGCGGTGCTCGTGGACCCCTACGACCCGGACTCCATCGCCGACGGCATGCAGAAAGCGCTCACCGACACCGCGCTCCGGGCCTCGTTGCGCGAGCGCGGCATGGCGCGGGCGCGGGAGTTCTCGTGGGAGCAGTCGGTCGAGCGGATCCGGGCCGTGTACGGCGAGGTCATGGAGCAGGCGGAGCCGTTGTGAGCGGTCTGTCCACCTCCCCTCCGCGGGTCGCCCTGGTGCACGACTGGCTGACGGGCATGCGGGGTGGCGAGCGGGTGCTCGAAGTCCTGTGCGGGATGTTCCCGGACGCCACGCTCTTCACCCTGGTGCACGTGCCGGGCCGCGTGTCGGCGCCGATCGAGCGCCTGCACCCGAAGGCCTCGATCCTGTCGGCCGTTCCGGGCGTCGCCCGCGCCTACCGGCACCTGCTCCCGCTTTTCCCGGCGGTGGTCGAGCAGTTCGATCTGGACGGATTCGATCTGGTCATCAGCTCCAGCCACTGCGCCGTCAAGTCGGCGGTCCGGCCGGGCCGCGCCCGCCACCTCTGCTACTGCCACACGCCGATGCGCTACGTGTGGGACCAGCGCGAGGCCTACTTCGGCCCATCGCGCATCGGGCGACGGGCCAGCCGGGCACTCCGGCCGGTGCTGGCCTGGCTGGCGCGGTGGGACGCGGCGACCTCCTACCGGGTAGACCGCTATCTCGCGAACTCACAGCACGTTGCGCAGAGGATCGGGCGATACTATAATCGCCGAGCCACCGTGGTCCATCCGCCGGTCGACATCGACTTCTTCCAGCCGGACGGCACGCCTGGCACGGGCACCGCGCTGGTGGTATCGGCCTTGGTCCCCTACAAGCGCGTGGACCTGGCAATCGAGGCATGCCGACTCGCCGGCGTGCGGCTGCAGATCGTCGGGCGGGGGCCGGACGAGGCGCGGTTGCGCACTCGCGCGGACGGCGGGGTCGAGTTCCTGGGAACCCGTTCCGACGAGGACATTCGCGGGCTCTACCGTCAGGCTGGCGTCGTGCTGCTGCCGGGGGAAGAGGATTTCGGGATCGTGCCCGTCGAAGCGCAGGCCTGCGGGCGGCCCGTGGTGGCGCTTCGCTGCGGCGGCGCCCTCGAGACCGTGGTGGACGGCGTCACGGGCGTCCTGGTCCCCGAAGGCACCCCGGAGGCCTTCGCCGCCGGCATCCGTCGGGCGCTCGAGGGACGTCTCGACCCGGCGGCCATCCGCCGGCACGCCGAGCGTTTCGGGCGGCCGCGCTTCGAGTCCGAGTTTCGTGCTGTCATCGAGGAGACGCTGACCGCCCCCGCTGGCGACATCCGATGGTGAAGCGATACAACCGTCTGCTCGTGGCCTTCTACATCGTGTCCGATGCGGCGCTGGCCGCGCTGGCGTTCATCGGGGCCTACGTGCTGCGCTTCGAGACCGGCGTGCTCGCGGTCCCGAAGGGCTACCCCCCATTCCGGCAGTACGCCAACGTGCTCCCGCTGATTGCGGGTGTCGTCGTCTTCGCCTATTACCTGCAAGGCCTCTACCGACTGCGGCGGAGCCGGTCGCGAGTCGACGACTTCTTCGCGGTGTTCGTGGGCAGCATCGTCGCGGTGGTCTTCGGCGTCTACTCCACGCTGTACTTCCAGGCCTACTACGTCAGCGACGCGCTCAAGCAGGTCGGCGCCCTCGAGGTGTCGCAGCTGGTGTGGGCGCTGTTCCTGGGCCTCAACGTCTCGCTGACCTTCGCCTCGCGGGAGCTGGTCCGCCAGTGGCTGGGCCGGCGGTGGCGGGCGGGCATCGGGCTCAAGCGCGTCTTGATCGCTGGGGCCGGCGAATTGGGCCGGCTGGTCGCTGACCGGCTCCTCGAGCACCGCGAGTTGGGGTTCCAGGTCGTGGGGTTCCTCGACGATCGAGCCGGGACCGACCACCTCGGCTACCGCGGCCTGCCACTGGTCGGCACGCTGGGCGAGGCAGGCGAGATCGCGCAGCGGGACCGGATCGACCACCTCTACGTCGCGCTGCCGCTCGACGAGCACGACAAGGTCGTCGAGGTCGTGGAAGGGGCGAGCCGGGAAGGCATCGACATCAAGGTCGTGCCCGACCTGCTCCAGTTCATCGCCTTGCGCGCGCGGCTCGAAGAGCTGGACGGCATCCCGATCATCAGCATCAACGACATCCCGCTTCAGGGCCTGAACAGCGTGCTGAAGCGCACCGTCGACATCGTGCTGTCCTCCATCGCGCTGGTCGGCCTCGCCCTCCCGCTCGCCCTCATCGCCGCCTTCGTCAAGCTGACGTCCCGTGGGCCGGTCTTCTATCACCAGGTCCGGATGGGCCTGGACGGCCGCGCCTTCACCGTCGTCAAGTTCCGGTCGATGTACATGGACGCCGAGGCGGAGACTGGGCCGGTCTGGGCGCGGGACAACGACCCGCGCTGCACGCCGCTCGGGCGCATCCTGCGCCGCTTCGATCTCGATGAGCTGCCTCAGATCTGGAACGTGCTCAAGGGCGACATGTCGCTGGTCGGGCCGCGGCCCGAGCGCCCCTACTTCGTCGAGCAGTTCAAGCAGCAGTACCCGCAGTACATGCTGCGCCACAAAGTGCGGTCCGGCATCACCGGCTGGGCCCAGGTGAACGGCTGGCGGGGTAACACCTCGCTCGAGAAGCGCATCGAGTACCGACCTGTACTACATCGGAAACTGGTCCCTCCGGCTCGACCTCAAGATCATGTGGTTGACCCTGGTCAGGGGCTTCTTCAAGCACGCGTACTGAGTGGTGCGCTCGGCGCGCCAGACCTCGTCGAACGCTCCATCGGACACACGCGGACGGTCACACGCCATGAGCAAACCACGCGTCGTCATCACGGGGGCCGCCGGGTTCATCGGCTCGCACCTCGCCGATGCCCTGTTGGATCTCGGGTACACGGTCGTCGGCATCGACAACCTCCTGACGGGCGATATCGCGAACGTATCCCACCTGGTCAACCGCGATTTCCTCTTCATCAAGCACGACGTCACCAACTACATCTACATCGACGGACCGGTGGACGTCGTCCTGCACTGGGCGAGCCCGGCGAGCCCCATCGACTACCTGGAGCTGCCGATCCCGACGTTGAAGGTCGGGGCGCTCGGCACGCACAAGGCGCTGGGCCTGGCCAAGGCCAAGGGCGCCCGCTTCGTGCTGGCGTCGACCTCGGAGGTGTACGGCGACCCGCTCGAGCACCCGCAACGCGAGACCTACTGGGGCAACGTCAACCCGATCGGGCCGCGCGGGGTGTACGACGAGGCCAAGCGGTTCGCCGAGGCGATCACGGTCGCCTACCACCGCTACCACGGCGTGGACACGAAGATCGTCCGGATCTTCAACACCTATGGTCCGCGGATGCGGGTCAACGACGGGCGCGCCGTGCCGACGTTCATCTCGCAGGCGCTGCGCGGCGAGGACATCACGATCTTCGGCGACGGCGGCCAGACACGGAGCTTCACCTACATCAGCGACCTCGTGGACGGCGTCATCCGGCTGATGACGTCTGACCTCAACGAGCCGGTGAACATCGGCAATCCCCACGAAATGACCGTGGAGGAGATCGCGCGCACCATCATCCGGATGACGGGCGCCTCGAGCCGGCTCGTGTACCGGTCGCTGCCGACCGACGACCCGAAGGTCCGCCAGCCCGACATCACGAAGGCGCGGGCAGCGCTCGGCTGGGAGCCGAAAGTCGGCCTCGAGGAAGGGCTTACCCGAACGATCGACTACTTCCGACGGAAGCTCAGCGTCTAGGCCGGGCCCGGGGGACCCGAGCCTCCCCCGCTCACGCTCGGCGGGGGTACCGGGTCCCCGTCGGCGGGGGCCTGAGCCGCTGGGCCCTGGGACTCGTCGATGATCCGCGCGGCGTGGGCGATGTAGTGGAAGCCGGAGACGAGCGTGATGGCCAGTGACGCCCAAATGCCGGCCTCCACCAGCCAGGACGTGCGCCCCAGGAAGTTGAACCACACAATCACCACGCAGGTTACCACGTAGACCCCTGTCGCCACCTTTCCGTAGACCGAAGGCCTGAACTGCCTCGGGCCCATCACGGCCGTGACGATCGCCACGGTCAGCACGATCACCACGTCACGGCTGATCACCAGGATCGTCAACCAGAGCGGGATGCGGTTGACGATGCCCGTGCCCGGCACCGTCAGCACCACGAAGGTCGTCACCAGCAGAAGCTTGTCGGCCATCGGATCGAGCCAGGCGCCCAGGCTCGTCTTCTGGCCGGCTCGCCGGGCCGCGAGCCCATCGAGGCCATCGGTAATCCCCGCGACCACGAACACGGCCAACGCCCAGCCGTGGTGCCCGTAGACCACGAGGATGACGAAGGCCGGAATCAACAGCATCCGGAGCAGCGTGAGCTGATTCGCTACCGTGAGTGTCATCGGGCCAGGACCTCAAGCCTGTCAAGCACGTCGATGGCCTCCCGTCCGGTCACGGGTCGCGCCGGCTGGAAGGTGGCGCCCTCGGCGAGCGGCATCACGCCGGCGCCGACGGCGACCGCGACGGCCGGGTACCCCAGGTGGGTCTGTGGCACGTCAGCGATTCGCGGCCGTGCCTCCCGCCAGTGCCCAGCCAGATCGGGCCGGCGCGCGGCAATCAACGCCAGGAGCCGGCTGCAGACCTGAGCGAGGTCGAGCCGTCGGACGATCGCGTGCGGGCTGAAGGCGTGGTTCGGGTAGGGCTCCATCACGCCTGCTCGCACAACCTCCAGAATCCAGGGCGCCGCCCAGTGCGCGCGGACGTCGGTGACCACCGCCGTGCCACGGGTCGCGGAAGGCCCGACCAAGGCGGCCAGCCGCACCCCGATGAGTGCGGCCAACTCGCCGCGCGTCACCTGCGGCGCGTCGGGGATCGCGGCATACTGCTCCGGCAGCCGGGCCAAGTCCAGCCGCGTCCGCACCCGCGCCAGCCCGGCGGCCGCATCGGGACCGGCATCGATCTGACTTGCCCGCTCGTAGGCCTCCAGCGCCCCCTTGTCGTCGCCATGCTCCTCGAGCAGCACGCCGATCTGCACGAAGGCGCGGGCATCGCCCGGATCGAGTGCGGCGCTTCTGCGCAGGTGCTCGAGCGCCGCGTCCGTCCGCCCCTGGGCCCGCTCCACCCCCGCCAGTTCACGGTAGAGAAACGCGCTGTCGGGCGAGGCCTCAATGGCGCGCTCGTAGGCGGAGGCCGCCTGGTCGTAATGCCCCGTTTCAGCCGCCTGGCGCGCGGCCTTCAGCAGCTCCTGCTGGTGCCGCAAGGCGAGGACGTCGAGGCGTCGGCGGA
The DNA here is from genome assembly GCA_963701315.1 of uncultured Acidobacteriota bacterium. Classification (GTDB taxonomy): domain Bacteria; phylum Acidobacteriota; class Vicinamibacteria; order Vicinamibacterales; family Fen-181; genus FEN-299. The sequence goes on from OY969603.1 coordinate 2,146,027, forward strand.
CGACGCCCAGGCTCGGGTCGGCCGAGAGCGCCGCCTGGAAGCTGCGGATCGCCTCCTCGGTCCTCCCGCTGCCCATGCAGGCGTCCCCGCGGCCCACCAGCCCCGGCACGTAGGACGGCGACACGCGCAGCACCTTGTCGAAGATCCTCGCCGCCTCGGCGTAGGCCTGGTCCGCCAAATCCACGTAGGCCAGGCCTGCGTCGGCCGGGAAGAAGCCGGGCTTGGACTTGAGCGCCGCCTGGAACTCCCGACGCGCGTTCCGCAGATCACCCGCTTGCAGGAACTGCCACCCCCGCTGCTGCCGGAGCGCGAGGTCCCCGCCGGCGAGCCCGGGCGGCACGAAGGGGTAGATGAAATCGGAATACCGCGACGTGACCGACGCGGGCGGCGCGATCGCCGGCGCGCAGGCGACGAGTATGGCGAGGACGCCCACGGCGGCTGATCTCGCCAGGCCGCTACTCATCGACCGCCTCCTCTCGCGGAGCCAGCCGCTCCCGCATCCGGCGCGGGATGTCCGCGTCGATCGACACGCGACCGTCGCGCTCGACGTGCTGCCGCACGCGGCCGAAGCGGTACACCTGGGCCAGGCGCTGGCGGTCGGCCTCGGACCGAGGGTCGAGCGTCACGACGATGCGGCACGAGTCGAGAGCGAGGCGGGCCGTCACCGCGTCGAGAAGTTCGGCGCGCCCCATGCCGGTGGCCGCCGACACGAGCAGGGCGTCCGGCTCGCGCCGCTGGAGCCGATCCCGCTCGGCGGCCTCGACCCGGTCGCACTTGTTGAACACCTCGAGGAATCGTACCTCGGCCGCCCCAACCTCTTCCAGCGTGCGACGGACCGCCGCCATGCGCCGCTCCATGCCGGGACTGGCGGCATCGATGACGTGGAGCAGGAGGTCGGCCGCCACCACCTCCTCGAGCGTGGCCCGGAAGGCGGCCACCAGCGTGTGCGGCAGCCAATCGATGAAGCCGACGGTGTCGGAGACCAGCAACTCCTGGCGATCCGGCAGGTGGATCCGGCGCACCAGCGGGTCGAGCGTCACGAAGAGGGCGTCGGAAACCGGCGCGCGCTCGCCGGCCAGAAGGTTGAAGAGCGTGGTCTTCCCGGCGTTGGTGTACCCAACGAGCGCCACGGTGGGCACCGCAGCCTTGTGCCGGCGTTCGCGCAGCTGGCCCCGTCGGCGGCGGACGTCCTCGAGCTGGTCGTTGAGGTGGGCAATGCGCGCCCGGATCGTCCGGCGGTCGACCTCGAGCTTCGTCTCGCCTGGCCCCCGGGTGCCGATGCCGCCGCCGAGGCGCGACAGCCAGTCGCTCCCCCCCACCAGGCGTGGCATCAGGTACTTCAGCTGCGCCAGCTCGACCTGCAACTTGCCCTCCCGCGTCCGTGCGCGCGAGGCAAAGATGTCCAGGATGAGCTGGGTGCGGTCGAGGACCTTGAGCGCCAGCCGCGACTCGATCTGACGCAGCTGTACGGGACTGAGCTCGTGGTCGACAATGACGAGCTCGGCCGCCAACTCCCCGCAGGCCGTGGAGAGCGAGGCCAGCTTGCCACTCCCGATGAACGTGGCCGGATCCGGGCGGTCGCGCTCCTGGAGCATCCGCAGCACGACCTGCGCGCCGGCGGCGCGGGCCAAGCCCTGGAGCTCATCGAGCGAGCGTTCAGCGTCGAAGCGGCGGACAGGCCCAGCAATCAGGCCGACCAGGGCCGCGCGTTCGGCCTGCGGCCGCGCCGGTGGAACGCGCGGTGAGGGGGTCAGGAGAGCGCCTCCAGGACCTGGGCGAATCCGATCGCGCCCTCGCGCACCAGGCGCGGGCAATCGCCGCGCGCGTCGACAATCGTCGAGGGCGGCCCGCCGCGCGTCGGCCCGGCATCGAGGACGAGGTCGACCTCGTTGCCGAGCGCGGCGACGACCAGGTCGGCGTCCGACGGCGCACGGCAGCCCAATCGATTGGCGCTCGTGGCCGTGATGGGTGCCCCCAGGGTCCGGGCCAACGCACGCGCCACCGCGTGGTCCGGCACTCGAATCGCCACGCTGCCGCCGCCCGCATGCACGCGCTCCGCCAGCCCGGACGCCGCATCGACCACCAGGGTGAGCGGACCAGGCCAGAAGCGGGCGGCCAGCCGGCGAGTGGTCGCGGTGCACACACCCGCCGACGCCTCCACCTGCTCCAGGCTGGCGGCGATCAGCGGCAGGGGCGCAAAGGGCCCGCGGCCCTTGGCCTCATACACGCGCGCCACGGCTTCCGGGTTGCGGGGGTCGGCCGCCAAGCCGTACAGCGTGTCGGTCGGATACGCCACCAGCCCACCACCAGCCAGGACGGTGGCGGCCTGGGCCATCAGGGCGGGATCCGGAGCGATGGCCGAGATCACGACGCGTCGCACGTCGTTCACTCTATCACCAACGCGGCAGCGCGCCAGCAGAGACCGAAGGGCCAACGGCCCTTGCCGCGCCGTGCTCCCAAGCGGAGAGGGCGGCCGCGTTCCGGTGGATGTCGGGTGGGCCGCGCCGCGCGTCGGCGAGGGTCGCCCTCGAGGCTCACCTTGGGCGCGCGTGCCGGCGAGGCGGTGGGACAGTTGGCGACGACGAGCGAGCGGGTTGTGCCGTCTGCGCGGCGAATCCAGGCGCTCGCGTGCCCCTAGAACCGGATCCGGACGTCCTGACCGTCCTTGACGTAGATACTGTCGATGAACCGGATCAGGTGCGGGCTGGTCTGCATCACCAGCGAACTCGTGCGGATCCCGTCGCCGAAGTAGCGCACGCCCTTCATCAGCGCGCCGTCGGTCACGCCCGTGGCCGCAAAGATGATGCTGGCACCCGAGGCCATGTCCGCCGTCCGCAGCACACGGCCCACGTCGGTGATCCCCATCTCGTGGCAGCGCCGCTCCTGCTCGGGCCCACGGACGACCAGCCGGCCGAGGATCTCGCCGTTCAGACACCGCATCGCGGCGGCCGTCAGCACGCCCTCTGGCGCACCGCCAATGCCCATGACGGCGTGGACGCCACTGCCCACCACGGCGGCCGCTATGCCCGCGGACAAATCGCCGTCGGTGATGAGCCGGATGCGGGCACCGGCGTGTCGGATGTCGGCAATCAGCTTCTCGTGGCGGGGGCGGTCCATCACCACGATCACCAGGTCCGCCACCTGCCGGTCGAGACGCCGGGCGATGGCCGCCAGGTTGTCGGCCACCGGCGCGTCGAGGTCCACGACGTTCTTCGAGCGCGGGCCGACGATGAGCTTCTCCATGAACAGGTCGGGCGCGTGGAGCAGGCCGCCCGGCCCCGAGGCTGCCAGCACCGAGATCGCGCCCGGCATCCCGAGGGCGCACAGGTTGGTGCCCTCGAGCGGATCGACGGCGATGTCGATCGGGGGGTAGCCGTGCCCGCCGGGCTGCGAGCGGCCCCGGCCGACCCGTTCGCCGATGTAGAGCATCGGCGCCTCGTCGCGCTCCCCTTCGCCGATCACGACGGTGCCGTCGATCGGCAGGGCATCCATGTCGCGCCGCATCGCCTCCACGGCCGCCTGGTCGGCCCCGGGCCGGTCGCCCTGGCCCATGGTCTGGGCGCAGGCGATGGCCGCCCGCTCGACGACGCGCAGGAATTCGAGTGACAGGTCCTGGTTCACCCGCTCAGCCCTCCGCCGCCGGCGAAAACGGAGGCAGTTCGCAGCGCGTCGGTCGGTCCTCCCGGTACCCGAGGAGGTAGTCGGCCTGCATCAGCTTGTGGATCTCGCGCGTGCCCTCGTAGATCACGGCGCCCTTGCAGTTGCGGTAGTAGCGACCGACCGGGTACTCGTCGGAATAGCCGTTGGCGCCGTGCACCTGGACGGCGTCGCTCGCCGCCCGCTCGGACGCGACGGTGGCAAACCACTTGGCCAGCCCGGTCTCCCGCGTGCTCCGCCGCCCCTGGTTCTTGAGCCAGCCGGCGCGGAGCCAGAGCAGGCGCGCGGCCTGATAGTCGGACTCCATCTGCGCGATCATCTCCTTGACCAGCTGGTGGCGGCCGATTTCCACGCCGAACGCCGTTCGCTCCTTGGCATACTTCACGGAGGCGTCCCGGCACGCGCGGATGAGGCCCGTGGCGCCCGCCGCGACCGTAAAGCGCCCCTGGTCGAGAGCGAACATCGCGATCTTGAAGCCTTCGCCCGGCCGCCCGAGCACGTTCTCCTCGGGCACCTCGACCTGGTCCATCGTGAAGAACCCCGTGTTGCCGGCCAGGATGCCCCACTTCTCTTTGAGTGTGCCGCTGGCAAACCCCTTGAAGGCGCGCTCGACGATGAACGCGGTGAGGCCCGACGGATCGCGCCGCTTCTTCTTCTCCGAATCGGTCCAGGCAAACACCAGGAAGTGGTCGGCCACGTCGGCCAGCGAGAATCCACATCTTCTCGCCCGTGAGCCGATAGACACTCCCCTGCTGGAGGGCGACGGTCTGGATGCCGCGCACGTCGCTGCCCGCGGCGGGTTCGGTGAGCCCGAACGTGGCGAGGCGCCGGCCCTGCGCCTGCGGCACCAGGTAGCGCTGCTTCTGCGCCTCGGTGCCCCAGGTCAGCAGCGTCAGGCTGTTGAGGCCGACGTGGACGGAGAGAATCACCCGCAGCGACGTGTCGACGTACTCGAGCGCTTCACTGGCCAGACCGAGGCTGATGTAGTCGGTCCCGCTGCCGCCGTAGGCGGCCGGGACGGAGACGCCGAGCAAGCCCAACTCGGCCATCTGCGGGATGAGGCCCGGGTCGAAGCGGTGCTGCCGGTCCAACTCGCGGATGCGGGGCGCAACCTCGCGCGCCCCCCACTCGCGCACGCTCTGCTCGAGCAGGAGGTGTTCGTCGGTCAGGTCGAAATCCATGGAGGCTCCTCGCGGCGGACCGGTGTCCGCTAGGATAGTCGCGTCGCGGTGACGCGCGCGCCACGGCCGGCGCCGACCATCTCAGCCGCGCTCGCGCTGTTGGCGGCAATCTCGAGATGATCCGTGCTGCCGAAGAGGCTGCAGACCTCCCCTGGCGCGATGTCGGCGTAGGTCGTCACCAGGCGATCGACCCGCCGTCCGCCCACCGCAATCTCCACGCTCTCCCCCGTCCGGCACACGCGGTCGAAGGCACGGCGGTCGATGTTGGTGATCAGGTTCCCGAACCGGTCGACGCGGAGTACCTCCCCGTCGACCGCCGTATCGGTCACGACCGGGTCGGGGATCTCGATCCGGATGTAGTCGGTCAGCGTCCGGCCGAAGGCCCGCAGCTCGACGCCCTTGGCGAGCCACGCCGCGGCCGGCGCGAAGCGGTCGCGCCCCTCGAACGTCCGGCTGACCGTGGGCCGCGCGTACCGCCGCTCTGTCAGCTCGACGACACGGCGCGGCGCCGCGTCCTTGAACACGGCCGAGAGCACCCCGTTATCGGGCGCGACGAACCGGTAGTCGCCGGCCTCGGCGGCGATGGGCCGCCGCGACGAGCCAACACCTGGATCGACGACGACGAGAAACACCGTCCCCGCCGGGAAGTACCGGTAGCAGGCGGCGAGTTCGAGCGCCGCAGTCAGCACGTCGTGGGGAGGCACGTCGTGGGAGATGTCGACCAGCGTGACGTCGGGGCACAGGCTCAGCACCACGCCTTTCATGGTGCCGGCGTAGTGATCGCGGACGCCGAAGTCGGTGAGCAGCGCGATAGTTGGGCGCATGAACGGACGGACTACTGCGTCGACAGGTATGCCGGCTTGCGGAACAGGATCTCGCGAACGTTGGTCTGCAGCAGGAACGAATCGGACACCCGCAGCCGTTCGAACAAGCGAATGATGTCGCGGTTCTGGAGGACGGCCTGCCGCATCCGCGGGACCGAATACGGCCGGTGGCGGAGGTTCCCGTCATCGCTCACGATGAACTTCGAGAACCGCGCCTCGGCCGGCTGGGCTGTGGAGAAGAAGCCAAACAGGACGCCGTTCACGGCGAGCACCCGCATGAGCTGCCGGGCGACGACCTGGGCCGACGCCTTGTCGAGGAAGTCGAACAGGTCCCAGCACAGCACGCCGTCGACGCTCTCGGTCTCCTGCGGGAAGCGCGTCTGGAGAAAGGCCGGCAGCTCCGCCAGGCGATGCTCGCGCACGTGGCGGTCGAGGTCGGCGAACACGTCCTCGATGAAGATCTTGCAGCCGAGCCGCTCGCCGAAAAACGCGATGTTGGTGCCCACCACCGGGCCGAGGTCGAGGATGCGCGGCGACGGACACATCCGCACGGCCGCGATGAACTTCTTCAGAGCCTTCGTGGGTACGGCAGGCTCCGGCTCCTCGCGAGGCGGCGCCGGCTCGGTCGTCGGGCCTGGCGCGCGACGCTGCGTGAAGCGCGAGAAAAAGCCCGTCACCTTCCCTTCACCGGACAAAACGACTCCTTGCGCGGATCGAACGAAGCACACCCGGGGCGGAGACGCATCCGGCCCCGGGCGGCCAGAGTGGCAGCGGAACGGCCAATCAGGCCTTCGCAGCCGGGGGTGCGGCGGTAGGAGCGGGCCTCGGCTCGGCCTTCGGCGGTTCGGCCGGCTTGGCGGTCTCGCCCTTCTTGCCCATGTCAACGCTGCCGCGGAAGTGGGCGCCCTCGGCGATCGCCACGCGCGGCGCAACGATGTTGCCGTCGACCGAGCCGTTGTCGCGGATATCGACCTTCTCGGAGGCGGTAATGTCTCCGGTCACCTCCCCCAAGATGACAACGGACTTGGCGAAGACGGCGGCCTTGATGCGCCCGTGCGGACCGATGGTCAGCACGTGCTCCCGCAACTCCACCTTGCCTTCGACCTGCCCCTCGACGGTCAGGTCTTCGCTCCCATTGAGCTCGCCCTTGATGACAACTGATTTGCCGATGTTCACCACATCCCTGTCCACGTGACGTCTGCCTTCTGGTTCCGGCGCGTGCGGCGCGGCCGCACCGGGAGTTGTCGAGACGGGCGGCGGAGCGGGTGCGCCCGCGGGTGGCCGCACGTTGTCGTCGCGTTTCCACATGATAGACCTGCCTTCCGAGCTTGCGTGTCCGAAGAGGATCTCGGCGGTCGGCGCAGCGACCGATTGAGTGCTGATGCAGCAGAGGCTTGGCCAGTATATGTAAGCGGATTCCGGATTGTCTAGTCCCTTTTTTGTCGATGGTTAGCGGGAATGCTATCATTCGAAGCGGGCGGTCATCCCTCTATGGTCAGCCGCGTCTACCTGGATCACAACGCCACGACTCCGCCTGCTCCCGAGGTCGTCGACGCCGTCCTGGGTGCCCTCCGGTCCGACTTCGGCAACGCGTCCAGCATCCACGCGTTCGGCCAGCGCGCCAAGGCCCTGCTCGACGAGGCCCGGGCCTCGGTGGCGCGTCTGCTCGGCGCCAGTGCCGACGGCCTCGTGTTCACGGGCGGCGGCACCGAGGCCGACAACATTGCGCTGCGCGGCGTGATGGAGGCGGCCGCCTCGGGGCCGCGGACTCGCCTGGTGGTGAGCGCCGTCGAGCATGAGGCCGTGCTCAACACGGCCAAGGCCCTCGCCCGGCGCGGGTGCAACGTGACGATCGTGCCGGTCGACGACGACGGCGTCGTCTCGCCGGACACTCTGGCGGGGCTGCTCGGCGAAGACGTCGCGCTCGTCTCGGTGATGACCGCCAACAACGAAACTGGCGTCCGGCAGGACGTCACGGCGCTCGCCTCGGCGGCACACCGTCACGGTGCGCTGTTCCACACCGACGCCGTCCAGGCGGCCGCGAAGATCCCGCTCGACGTCGGCGCGATCGGCGCGGACCTCGTGTCGGTCGCCGCCCACAAGTTCGGGGGCCCCAAGGGCGTCGGGGCCCTCTGGGTACGGCGCGGCATCCCGATCCTCAGCCCCGTCACCGGCGGCCGCCAGGAGCGCAACCGACGCGCGGGCACCGAGAACGTGCCCGCTATCGCCGGGTTCGGCGTGGCCGCCGCCCTCGGTCTCCAGCACCTCGACGCCTTCGCCGCGCGCGTCGGCGCACGGCGCGACCGCCTCGAGCGCGGCCTCGTCGGGACCGTCTCCGGCGCCGTGGTCAACGGCGAGGGCGCGCCACGCCTGCCGAATACGTCGAACGTGTCGTTCGAGGGCATCGAAGCGGAATCCCTCCTCATCGCGCTCGACCTCGAGGGCATCGCAGTGTCGACCGGATCGGCGTGCTCGTCCGGCACGCTCGAGCCGTCCCACGTGCTGCGCGCCATGGGGCTGCCTCCCTCCCGCGTGCAGGGCTCGATCCGGTTCAGCCTCGGTCCGTCGACCACCGACGAGGAGATCACCCGCGTGCTCGACGTGCTGCCGCGCCTGGCCCAGCGACTGCGCGCGGCCGCGGCAGGACACCCATGAGCCCCGGCGTCGACCCGACCACCACGTGGCCCGATGCGCCACAGCCCGAGACCTCGACCGCCTCGCGACTGGCGCCCGGCTCCCGCCTGGTGGTGGCCATGTCCGGCGGGGTCGACTCGTCGATGGCCGCGGCGCTGCTCAAGGAGCAGGGGTTCGATGTCGTCGGGCTGTCGATGCAGCTCTACGACCAGCGCGAGGGTGAGGCCTCGTTCGGGTCGTGTTGCACGATCGACGACCTGCACGACGCGCGGCGCGTCGCCGCCGCACTCGGAATTCCGCACTACATCGTGAACCTGGAGCGACGGTTCGACGAGACGGTCGTCGCCAACTTCGTCGGCGAGTACCTCGCCGGGCGAACCCCGCTCCCGTGCGCGCACTGCAACAGCGAGCTGAAGTTCGCCGCGCTGCTCGACCGCGCCGCCGCCCTTGGTGCCGCCGCGGTGGCCACGGGCCACTATGCCCGGGTGACGTCCAACCCGCTCACCCACCGCTATCACTTGCGGCGTGGCGTCGACCCGGCCAAGGACCAGTCCTACTTCCTCTTCTCGCTGACGCAGGCGCAGCTGGCCGGAGCCGTCTTCCCGCTCGGCGCCCTGCGGAAGGAAGAAGTCCGGCGCCTGGCCCGCGAGCGTGGGTTGGAGGTCGCGGACAAGCGCGACAGCCAGGAGATTCTGTTTCGTGCCGGGAGGGGACTACGCCGCGGTGGTCGAGCGCCGGGCGCCCGACCGAATCCGGCCGGGATCGATCATCGACGCGCACGGCCGCCAGCTGGGTCGGCACGCGGGCATCCACCACTTCACGGTCGGGCAGCGCAGGCGACTCGGCCTGGCCTCCCAGGTGCCGTTGTACGTGACCAAGCTGGACGCCCGGTCTGGCGAGGTCACCGTCGGCGCCCGCGAGGACCTGCCGCGGGCCACGCTGACCGCCTCGGGCGTGTCCTGGGTCGCAGGCCAACCACCCGAACGTGCCGCGCGCCTGACGGTCCAGATCCGCTACCGCCACCAGCCGGCGTGGGGCGTCGTCGAGGCCCTGGCCGGAGCAGGCGCGCGCGTCACCTTCGACGTGCCCCAGCGGGCGGTCACGCCCGGGCAGGCGGCCGTGTTCTACGACGGGGACGACCTGGTTGGTGGGGGGTGGATCGACTAGCGGCCCGCCTGGCGGTCGGGCTGAAGGCCCGGCCGCGCCGCGTCGTGGGAGTGCGCCTCACCGCGAGTCGACGGCGGACTCGGCCGGCACGACGGGCTCCGAGGCGCTCTCGAGGAATCGCTCGGCGTCGAGAGCGGCCATGCAGCCCGAGCCGGCCGCCGTGACGGCCTGCCGGTAGACGTGGTCCTGCACGTCGCCGCACGCAAACACGCCGGCGACGCTTGTTGCCGTGCCGTTCTTGGTGACGAGGTAGCCGGTCGCGTCCAGTTCCAACTGCCCGGCGAACAGCCCGGTGTTGGGCGTGTGGCCGATGGCCACGAACACCCCGTCGACGGGCAGTTCGCTCCGCGCGCCGGTGACGGTGTCGCGCAGCACCAGCGCGCGGACGCCTCCCTGCCCGGCGCTCGCAATCTCCTCGACGACCGCGTTCCACCGCACCTCGATCTTCGGGTTGGCGGCGACCTTGGCCTGCATGATCTTGGACGCCCGGAACGCGTGGCGCCGATGCACGAGCGTCACCTTGGACGCGAACTTCGTGAGGAAGATCGCCTCCTCGAGCGCCGAGTCCCCACCCCCCACGACCGCGATCGGCTTGTCGCGGAAGAAGAAGCCGTCGCACGTCGCGCAGGTCGACACCCCGCGGCCCATCAGCTGGCGCTCGGACTTCAGGCCCAACAGCCGCGCCGATGCGCCGGTCGCGATGACCACCGCCCTCGCGTGGTACTCGTGTTCGGTCGTCTTGACGGTGAACGGGCGACGCGCGAAGTCGACGCCGACCACCTCGGCCTGAACGAACTCGGTGCCGAACCGTTCGGCCTGCGCCCGCATCGCGCCCATCAGCTCGGGCCCCATGATGCCGTCGCTGAAGCCCGGGTAGTTCTCGACCGCCGTGGTGAGCATCAGCTGCCCGCCGGCCTCGAGCCCCTCGATCAGGAGCGGGTGCAGGTTCCCTCGCGCGGTGTAGACCCCCGCCGTGAGGCCTGCCGGACCCGACCCGATGATGATGACGTTGCGCAGTTCGCTCATGACGCGGCCTACTGGAGATGCCGCTCGACCATCTTGCGGATCGTGTCCTTGTCGACCGCCCCGACGATGATGTCGGCCACCTCACCGCCCTTGAAGAGCATCAGGGTCGGGATCCCCCGGACCGCAAACCGCGTCGGCACCTCGGGGTTCTCGTCCACGTTCATCTTGGCGACCGTCAGACGGCCCGCGAAGTCGTTGGCCACCTGGTCGACTGTCGGCGCAATCCGCTTGCACGGCATGCACCACTCTGCCCAGAAGTCCACCAGCACCGGCGTCGAGGACTTCACCACGGACTGCTCGAACGTGGAATCGGTCACGGTCTGAATCTTGTCGGATGCCATTGCCGCTCCTTCCGTCGCGTTGACCGCCGGGCTCGGCCCTCGCCGCCCGGCTCTTCCTTTGATGCGGTTCGCCCCGGATTGGTTTCACGCCTTCATCCGGATGGCCCGCTCGTATACTTTGACGTACTCGGCCGCTGAGGCGTCCCAGGAATGGTCCTGGCTCATCCCCGCCAGCTGGACGGCCCGCCAGGTCGTCGGTCTCCGGAAGACGGCCAGGGCCTTCTCGAGGCAGCGGAACAGCGCGTCCGGCGTGTGGTCCCGGAACTTGAACCCAGTGCCCGACCCCGTGCGGGGATTCCAGTTCTCGATCGTATCATCGAGCCCGCCCGTCGCGCGGACCACCGGCACGGTGCCGTAGCGGAGGCTGTACATCTGGTTCAGTCCGCACGGCTCGAAGCGCGACGGCATCAGGAACAGATCGGCTCCGCCCTCGATGAGGTGGGCCAGGCGCTCGTCGAACCCCACGCGCACGGCCACCTGGTCCGGGTGGTCGGCAGCCAGGGCCCGCCACCCTTCCTCGTAGCGGGCCTCCCCACTGCCCAGCAGCACGAAGGTGGCGTCGAGCGACGGCAACCGGTCCGCGAGCGCCTCGAGCAGGTCGAATCCCTTCTGCTCGATCAGGCGCGAAACCATGCCGACGAGCGGGCGGTGCAACATCGCGGGCGCGACGCCCAGGCCGCACGACTCGAGCAGCAGGCGCTTGGACGCCTGCTTGTCGTCCAGCGTGTCGGGACCGTAGGGTTTCGCCAGGTACGGATCGGTCCGCGGGTTCCAGACATCGACATCGATGCCATTGAGGATGCCGGTCAGGTACTTGCCGCGCCGCCGGAGGATCCCGTCGAACCCGAACCCGGAATCCGGCTGCTGGATCTCGAGCGCGTACCGGCGGCTCACGGTGGTCACCAAGTCCGAGTAATTGACGCCGGCCTTGAGAAAGCTCAGCTTCCCCCAGGTACTCGAGCCCTTCGATGCCGAACGTCTCCCAGGCCAGGTCGAGCGCCGGCATCCAGGCGGGGGGAAACAGCCCCTGGTACGCGAGGTTGTGGACCGTGAAGACCGAGGCGACCCCTTTGAGCACGGAGTGGGCCGCGTAGATCGTCTTCAGGTACACGGAAGCCAGGCCGGCCTGCCAGTCGTGGCCGTGCACGACGTCGGGCCGGCGACCCGCCGCCCCCGCGTACTCGAGCGCGGCGCGGGCGAGCAGGGCGAAGCGGATGGCATTATCCGGGTAATCCGTGCTCCCGACGCCGTAGATCTCGGGCCGGTCGAACAGCTCCGGGCAGTCCAGCAGCACCGCGCGGACCCGGTCGCCGATGGGGCGCTCGACAAACGCGACGTCGAAGGCGCGGCCCCCCGTGGTAATCGGTCGACGCTCCACGACGGGCTCGCGCGCGGCATCCCGGTAGCGCGGCAGCACCAGCGTCACGTCGTGCCCGAGGCGTCCAAGCGCCCGGGGCAGCGACCCGGCGACGTCGCCCAACCCGCCGGTCTTGGCGAAGGGAACCGCCTCAGACGCAATCATCAGGATGTGGCGTGCGCGCACGTCAGCCCTCCTCACCAGCACATCAGTCTACACCGCCGGCCGGCCGTCGCGGCGTGAGCCGGCGAGCCGGGCCAGCAGGGCCTGGAAATCGGCTGGCGGACTGGCCGTGAACGTGACGCGCCGGCGCGTCGTCGGATGCCGGAAGGCCAGGCGCGCGGCGTGGAGCGCCTGCCGGTCGAAGGGCGGCTCCCCCGCCCCGGTCGGGTGGCCTAACCGGTAGATCCGTTCGCCGACCAGCGGGTGCCCGCGCGAACCCGCCTGCACGCGGATCTGATTGCGCTTGCCCGTGACCAGGGACACCTCCAGGAGGGCGTGGTGCGCGAAGCGCTGGAGGACGCGGTAGGACGCCTCCGCATCCTTCGCGCGGGCCTCGTCGAGGTGGGCGCGTTTCTGGACGAGCCGCGTCGGGTCCCAGACGAGCCGGTCGCGCCAGACACCCGACGGCGGCTCCGGATGGCCGGTCACCACGGCCAGGTACACCCGCTCGGGAGTCCGCCGCTCGAATTGGCGTTTGAGGTCGTCTCGCGACACGACCGTCAGCGCGAACAGGACCAGCCCGCTCGTGTCGCGATCAATACGATGCACGACAAACGGGCGCGTCCGCCGTCCCGAACGCAGGTGGTCGGCCAGCAGGTCGACGAGCGTGACTTCGCCCTGCGCCTCGCCGGGGAGGGGCTCGACCAGCCAGCCCGAGGGCTTGTTGACGACGAGCACCGCCTCGTCCTGGTGCACGATGTCGAGCGCCGCGCGGGCGCTCACGACCTCACGGTCGCGGGGACGCGCACTGCCGGGGCGGTCCGGCCAGTAGCCCACGCGGTCGCCCTCGCCCACGGGCCGCCCCGCATCGGAGAAGACCAACTCGGTGCCGTTGAGGAACACTTTGCCGCATTCGAGCGCGGCGCGGGCGCGCCCGCGCGACCCGATCTCCGTCCGGGCGGCCAGCCACGCGTCCAGCCGCATCCCGGCGTCCGTCCGGTCGACCGTCCAGGTCTTCATCGCGCGCGCCGGCTCCTTTCGGCCCCGTCGTTCGGCCATCGTACGCGAAAAAGGCCCCGGAGGCCGAAGCCCCCGGGGCCGACGGCGCGGTGGGGCCCCACCGCGACGAACCGACAGGCGCGCTAGAACGACCAGCGCGCGCCGAGCGTGATCTGGCGGCCGGCCAGCGTGGTGAGCGGCCCGCCGAAGTACACCGGGTAGCTGGCCCCGGTGGTGATGTTGCTGAGCGACGTACTCGGGTACCGCCCGTTGTTGCTCACCACCGTGTTCTGGTTGAACAGGTTGGCGATGTCGGCGTAGAAGCCGAAGCGGTGGATCCCGACGTTGATGACCTTCTCCAACCGCAGGTCGAGCTGCGAGTAGGCGTTGGAGATGTGCATATCGCGGGAGTCCACGTTGACGTAGATCGAGCTCGTCCAGTCCGTGCGGCTGGTGGAGACCCGGTAGTACGCCGCGTACGGCTCGCCGGATCCGTACTGCCAGTACCCGTTGACCGACACTTCGATCTTCGGAATCTGGTAGCCGCCGAACAACCGGACCATGTTGCGGCGGTCGTAGGCGGTCGGCCCGTCCGCGTTGATGAGGATCGTGTTCGGCGTTTCGAACTGGCCGCTCACGATGCCAGCATAGGTGCTGTTGCTGATCGTCCCGGTCGTCTTCGAGAGGACCCACGAGAACTGAGCCTGCCACCGGTTCTTGTAGGCGCGCTCGAGCACGAGCATCAGGCCCTTGTAGTCGCGGTAGCCGTTGACCGTCACCGGCTTCCCGTCGACCATGTAGGTGACCGTGTCGGTGTTCTGGATGAGGAAGTGCTGTCCGATGTCCGGGTTGGCCCACCGGTAGTAGTCGACCACCGAGGCCGCCACCGGGTTCGCCCCGGCCCCCGTCCACGTCGGCAGCGCGAACGACCCGCTCGACCACTGGGCGTCCGGCAGCACGGAGTTGATGAAGTTGTGCCAGCTCCGGTAGATCCCGGTGGCCGTGAACTTGAACGACTTCAGGAACTGCTGCTCGTACGAGAAGTTGACCTCGTCCACCTTCGGCTGCTTGATGCTGTCGGCCACCGTGTACTTCGACGCGCCCGACACGCGGCCAATCTCGGTGAGCGAGCTCCAGTTCGGGCCCACGGCGTAGGTCACGTAGTCGCCGACGCCGGTGGCCGCGCGGCTCCAGGAGGAGAACACGGCGGCGTCATAGAGCTGCCCGTAGTAGCCGCGGATGACCGACGTGCCCTTGCCCGACAGGTCGAAGGCCGCCCCGAGGCGCGGACCAAACGACAGCGTGTGGTAGAGCTCTTGGTTCGTGCGAGCGTCCGTGCCCGTGATGTGGTCGGCTCGCAGGCCCAGGTTCGCTGTGAACCGCGATCCCATCTTCCACTGGTCCTGGGCGTAGAACGACTCGCGCATGTTCCGGCCCTGGAGGTCGTAGGAGTACCCGTACGCGTAGAGCGGCTGCCCGCCGTAGTCGTAGTAGTAGACGCCCTTGCCCGCGTACTGGGACCGGTCGCGGATGGTGCTGCGCTCGATCTCCGCGCCGAACTTGAAGCTGTGCGAGCCGGCCGCCTGGGCGTACTTCGACAAGGCCGCGTTCAGCTGGTTGCGCGTCCGGTCGTACTGCGACACAGAGCCCGCGCCGCCCGAGTAGGCGCCCGTGGCCCCGTCGATGTGCGTCTCCGCCTGGCTCACCGGGTTCAGGTCGTAGTAGCCCCACCAGCCGGTGAATTTCACCTCGAGGAAGGTCGACGGATTGAACACCTTGCGGTACTGCGCATTCCAGATGGCTTCCGGCGAGTCCTGGTCGATCGTCTGGCTATGCGAGGAGACCGCGTAGCCCGGGATCATCCCCGTGCGCCCCGTCTGGTTGTACTGGTCGTACTGGAGCGACGTGATGATGCTGTCGTTGGGCGTCGGCTGGAAGGTGAACTTGATGTTGAAGCGCGGACTGACCTCGGTGCGGACCGGGGGGATGTACTGCTCGATCTTGTAGCGCTGGATACTCGCGAAGAAGAAGATCTTGTCCTTCTTCACGGGCCCGCCGAGCTGCACCGTGTAGTCCTTCATGCTCGACACGCGCACCGGCGAGCCGAGGTTGGGGTTGAGCGCCACGACCGCGGGGTCGGAGTTGTCCGAGAAGAGCGGACTGCTGTCGTTCGTGAACCGGAACTCGGAGAGGTGCGAGAAGCGGTTGCCGCCCGATTTGGTGATCGTGTTGACCACCGCGCCGGTGAAGCCGCCGTACTCGGCCTGCTGTCCCAGCCCGGCGACCTGGATCTCGTCGATGATGTTGTAGTTGTAGAAGGTCCACGCCGTCCCGCCCTCGGGGTCGCGCGTGTCGACGCCGTCGAGCATCAGCGAGTTGGCGCCGTCCGACGCGCCGCCGAACGCGGAGCCGTCGGTCACGCCCGGCATGTACTGCAGGATGTTGACAGCCGGGTTGTTGTGGCTGATCGGCATGCTGAACAGCAGGTCCTGCGACATGTTCGTGTCGGTCGCCGTTGAGGTGGTGTCGATCATCACGGCGTTGGCCACGACGTCGACCGTCTCGCTCAGTCCGCCGACGGCCATTGCCAGGTTCACGTCGACCGTCTTGCCGAGCCCGATCTCGATCCCCTGCTGCTCCTTCGGCCGGAACCCCTGGAGTTCCGACCTGACGTTGTAGGTTCCCGGCGCGAGCCCGATGAACCGGTACTCGCCCTTCGCGTCGGAGACCTGCGACTGCGCACCGGTCTTGCCCGTGAGCGTGACGGTCACGCCGGGCAGTACGCCTCCCTGTTCGTCGGTGACCTTGCCCGTGATGGTGCCCGTCAATGTCTGGGCGCTCACCCCGCAGGCCACGAACGCAACGAGGAGGGTCAAGAGAATCACTCGCCTCATGCTGGTCCTCCTCGACTACTGGTTCTGGCGGATGACGGAGTGGATACGGTCATGGCTCGCCGAATAGGCGGCGTAGCCCGTGCCGGCGGCCACCACGGCCAGCACGATGATGCCTGCCGGAGTCTTGAAGAACGAGGCCTTGCCGAGCTGGGACTTGTCCGGCGGAGCGGCCTTCTGCTGCGCCTGGGCAGCGGGAACGGCCGCGTTCGCCGCCGCTCTCGCGATCGACGCCTTCAGGCCCGGGCGGGCGACCGGTTGAGTGGACTCCTCCGCCAAACCTGGCAGAGGAACGGCAGCGAGGACCAGCGCGAACGCAAGTGCCCGCAGGCCCAGCCGCCACGAGCAGACTTGAACTTTCACGTTGACAACCTCCTTGTTAGCAGGGCAGCCCAAAGCTCGAACGCGTACCCCCGAGCCGAGGATAGTGCCGGAGTATACTCCAAACGCTCTGCCACCTCACCGGAATCCCAAGAGCGCAACGGGACGGGCGCAGGGAGGCGGATTCCGGCCGGTTTTCCCCGCATAGTCATCCGACGCGCCGCATAGGGCTCCAGCTGATCCAACAAACCGAAGCTCAGCATCCAACCAGTTGAAGAGGCGGGGCGCCGACCGCCGGTCCCGCTCGAGCGCATCCGATCACCTCACGACGCTGCGGGGCCCCGTCGAGCCCGTTCGCCGGAGGCGGCTCGGCCAGCCGCCGCGGTTGACGTGGTGGCAGCAATCAGAGAGCATGACCACAGGCCGTGGAGTGGACGGCCGCCCCCGCCCGCGACGGTCAGCTCGACAGCCATGGCACGCCGCAAGCACCGGTCGCCCCTCTCCCAGCCGCCGCCCGCCCGCGTGCGCCAGGCCGCCGCCCGTCTCCGGCGACTCCGCATCGCCGGCTTCGTGTGCGGGGCGTTGGTCGTCGTCGGGATCGCAGGCTTTGGAGCCTGGTACTACGAGGCGACCCGACCGGCGTTCAGCGCCGGTGGGGTCGACCTTGGCCGCCCGACGACGGGCCGCGCGGGTGACCCGCTCAACCTGCTGGTCGTCACCTTCGACACGACGCGCGCCGACCGGATCGGCGCCTACGGGTACACCGCTATCGAGACGCCGACGCTCGACCGCCTGGCCGACGAGGGTGTGCTCTTCGATCAGGTCATGGCGACCGCGCCGCTGACCCTGCCCGCGCACTGCAGCATCTTCACGAGCCGCTTCCCGCCCGAACACGGTGTCCGCGACAACGGCGGGTTCTTCCTGTCGCCCGACCAGCCGACACTGGCGGCAATGCTCAAGCGCCGCGGCTTTGCCACCGGCGCGGTCGTCGGCGCCTACGTGCTCGACGGCAAGTGGGGGTTGAACCAGGGATTCGACACCTACGTCGACGACTTCGACCTGACGAAGCTGTCCGGGTTCGCACTCGGCGACGTCCGCCGTCCCGGCAACGAAGTCGTGGACCGCGCCCTGCCCTGGCTCGAGAAGGTCAAGTCCAGGCGGTTCTTCGCCTGGCTGCACTTCTACGACCCCCACTCGCCCTACGAACCGCCCGAGCCCTTCAAGTCCCGGTACCGCGACCACCCGTACTCGGGGTCCATCGCCTTCGCCGACTCCCAGCTCTCGCGCGTCGTAGCCTTCCTCGAACAGAACAACCTGCTGAACCGGACGGTCATCGCGGTCATGGGCGACCACGGCGAGAGTCTGAACCAGCACAACGAGGGGACGCACGCGTTCTTCATCTACGAGAGCACCATCCGCGTGCCCTTCATCGTCCGCGCGCCCTTCGAGCGGCTGCGCGGACGCCGGGTCGTGGACCCGGTGCGGTCGGTGGACCTGCTGCCGACGGTGCTCGACCTGCTGGGCATTTCTCCGCCGAAGGCCATCGCGGGCAAGAGCCTCGTGCCCCTGATGACCGGCCTGGTCCGCACCATGGACCTCGAGGGCTACGCCGAGGCGATGTACCCGCTCCATCACTTCGGCTGGAGCGACCTGCGCGCCTGGCGCGTGGGCCGCTACAAGGCCATCGACGCGCCGCGGCCCGAACTCTACGATTCTCGAGCGCGATCCCAACGAAACGACCAATCTCTACGCCGACCGTCGGACCCTGGCCGACGGCATGATCGCTCGCCTCCGCCAGGTCGAGCACGAAGCGACCGGCAGCGGCGCGGCGAAACCCGCGCCCGAGGTCGACCCCGAGGCGCGGGCGCGGCTCGCGGCCCTGGGTTACGTCGGGTCGTTCGTGGCGACCACGGCCGAACCCAAGGAGGGCCGGGCGGACCCGAAGGACAAGATCGAGGTGTTCAACCTGATGACCGACGCGCGGGAAACGGGTCGGGACGAGAAGGCGCTCGAGCGGGTCATCGCCATGTACCGCAAGGTCGTGGCCGAGGACCCCAACGTGATCGACGCCTGGTTCAACCTCGGCAACGTGCACTCGCGGCTCCACCGCTACGAAGAGGCGATCCAGTATTTCAAGCACGCGCTCGAACTCAAGCCCGACTACGACCTGCCCGTCATCAACATGGCCAACGCCTACCGCCAGATGGGCAACGACGACGCGGCGCTCGCCGGCTACCAGCACTACCTCGCCATCGACCCGAAGAACGCCCACGTGTGGTACCAGAATCGGCGAGATCTACCTCGACCGGGGCGACGAGCCCCGCGCGGCCGCGAACTTCGCCAAGGCGCTGGAATTCAACCCGCGCGAGGCGTCAGCGCGCAACGCCCTGGGGGTGCTCGCCTTCAGGCGCGGCGACCTGGTGACGGCCGAGCGCGAGGCCCGGGCGGCGCTCGAGATCAAGAAGGACGTGCGACTGGCCCACTACAACCTGGCGCTCATCGCCGAGGAACGGAACGACCTGCGCGCGGCGGAGACCGAGTACCGCGCCGAGTTGGAGCTGCATCCGAACGCGTACAAGGCCGCCTTCAACCTGGGGCGACTCTGCGAACGCCTGGGCAACGCGTCCGGCCAGGTGGCGGCACTCAAGCAGGCCGTCGAGCAGAACCCGCGCTTCCCGGAAGGCAAGATCTTCCTGGCCAAGGCCTACCTCGACGCCGGCATCAACTTCCCCGAGGCCATCGTCCTGGCGCGCGAAGGGCTGACGCTCGACCCGCGCCCGGACCTCGCGTCGCTGGCCCACTACGTCCTGGCGGACCTGTACAACCGGGTCGGCCGCCCGCGGGACGCGGCACGCGAGGTGGACCTCGGGCGCGCCCTCGGGCGCCGGGCCCGTTAATCCGCGATCGTGTCCGGCGCTTTTGCTACAATCTGGCGCGTGGTCGAATCCCGTACGCGCCAGCCGCGCGCCGAATCTCGGGAGGTGGTCGAGCTCAAGCAGCTCAAGGCACGCCAGCCCGAACTGGGCGACGCTGTCGACCTGCACCTCGCGCTGCTGGACCTGCAGCGGCGGGTCCTCGCGCGCACCCCCATGCCCTGGGTCGAAGCGGCACCCGAGTGGTTGAAGCAGCAGCACGAGGAGGGCCGCCCCCTGCTCCGCTTTTCAGATCTTCCGCTCGACTGGACGGAGTTCCGGCTCGTCTTCCGGCAGACCGCCGACGTGCTGCGGCGGTTCGGAGAATTGGAGGACGGCGACTACCAGGCCATCCAGGCGCTGTCCCGCGAGGGTCACACGCTCGAGCCGCTGGCGGTGCGGTGGTTCAATCTGGCGGCCACGCCTGATGTCGCCCCCAGCGAGGCGGCCCCACGCACCGCTCCATTGCCCGCGTCACTCGACCAGGTGCTCGGCCTCGCGATGCGCCCCTTCCTCGAACGGTGCGCCGAGGTGGTCCAGCAGCGCATCGACCTCACGACCTGGACCCGCTCGCACTGTGCCCTGTGCGGGGGCGAACCGGACTTTGCCATCCTGACCTCAGGGGGTGATCGCCTGCTGGTGTGTGGCCGCTGCACCGCGCGGTGGCGGTTCGACCCGTGCGCCTGCCCCTTCTGCCTGAACGCCGATCGGCGCCTGCTCCCGTCCTTCTCGAGTCGCGACGGCATCTACCGCCTCTATGCGTGCGACGCCTGCCACCGCTACATCAAGGCGTACGACGCCAGGCAGGGTGGGCGCCCGCTGATGCTCGCACTTGATCAGGTCGCGACGCTGCCGCTCGACGCGGCCGCCATCCAGCGCGGCTACGCGGCGTGAGCGCGCGGCGGACTCACGGCCCTTCCCCTCGCAGCCTGCTCGCCGGACCGCGAAGGCGAGCGTGAATACGCTCCGACGGCAGACGGCGCCAGAACCAAGGCGCCCGGGCGGGCGCTGTCAACGCGATTTCGACCTGGGCTGGCGCGATTAAGTTTCGGATGTCCGAGCCTACTGGCAGGCGATCCTGTCCGACCCTGAGGCCCTCGGCTGCGCCGGGAGCCTCACCGACCGGCGGGACGCAGGCCTCCGGTTCGCGGGCGCCGAGCGACAAGCCGCCAGTGACACGGTGCGGGTTCCAGGCGTGGGACGTCGAACATGACGTGTGGCCGTGCGGACGAGCCGGCCGCGTCCGTTCGGCACCGGACGGCAAGTCGAGGGGCTCAGCGAGGCGGTCACCGAGACACGAGTCCGTCCAGGATTCGGATGCCGCCGCTCTCTTGGCTCCGTCAGCGGGGGGGGGCGCACGCTACTCCGCGACGGCTCAGTCGTTTCGCAAGGCGACCATCGGGTCCACTCTCGCGGCGCGACGAGCCGGCACGTAGCACGCCAGACCCGCGATGCTGACCAGCGCGACCACGACGACGGCAAACGTGAGGGGATCGGCCGGCTCGATGCCGAACAGCAGCGACGCGATGGTGCGAGCGGCCACGTACGACCCGCCGACTCCAATCGCGACGCCCACGAGCGTCATCGTCAGGCCCTGGCGGAGGACCAGGGCCAAGACATCCCCGGCTCTCGCCCCGATCGCCATGCGCACACCGATCTCCTGGGTCCGCTGCGTCACGGCGTACGTCACCACGCCGTACACTCCGGCGACAGCCAGGATCAGCGCCGTCAGCGCGAAGACCACCACCATTGTCAGGCTGAAGCGACGGGCCCCCAGCGAGGTGGAGTAGATCTGCGCGAAGGTCCGGAAGCGGGGCGCCACGTCCGGGGCCTCGTCGTGCAGGATGGCCCGTGCGGCGGCGACCACCTGGCTGGACTCGGCCTCGGCGTGCATCACCACGGTGAACTGCGGCCGGGGACGTTGCAGCAGGTTCACGTACACGGTCGGACGCGGCGGCTGCTCCAGCCCGTACTCGTGCGTGTCGCCCACCACGCCGACGATGGTGAGCAGGTGCAGGTCGCCGTCCATGTTACCAAACTGGATGGTCCGCCCGATGGGATCCTGGTTCGGCCACCGCACCCGCGCGAGCGACTCGGTGATCAGCGCCACGTGGGCCGCGTCGAAGTCGTCCCGTCGGTTGAACAGCCTGCCACGACGGAGCGGAATCCCCAACGCCTGAAAATACTCCGGTGACGCCGCGCAGAAGTCGGCCGTGCCGCGACGCCAGGCTTGTTGGGCGAGCAGCTCATACCGTGCGAAGTCCTTGGGGTTCTCCTGCCAGCCTACCAGCAGGAACATGCCGTCCGGAAGGCCGCCGTCCATCGGCACGGCGTTCACCGCGGCCACCTGCCGGACGCCGGAAATACCGTGCAGGCGCTGGATGAGACGGTCCACAAACTGCGATTCGTGCGCCTGGAAGGCGGCGGTGGCCTCGGGCCCCAGGTCTCCCGGCGCCGCGAGTTCGAGGTCCATCGCCACGACATGATCGATCCGGAAGCCTGGATCCACCGAGAGCACCCGCAGGAGACTTCGGCCCAACAATCCGGCGGCGGTCAGCAACGCCAGGGTCATCGCGAGCTGCGCCGCGACGATGGCGCGGCCGAGACGCTGACCGCGCCGG
Organism: uncultured Acidobacteriota bacterium; assembly: GCA_963701315.1. Taxonomy (GTDB): domain Bacteria; phylum Acidobacteriota; class Vicinamibacteria; order Vicinamibacterales; family Fen-181; genus FEN-299. The sequence goes on from OY969603.1 coordinate 2,168,120, forward strand.
GTCCCGGCATTCGCCCGGCCACTCTCGAGCAACGTCGCCTGCGGCGCGCGCGAGGTCGCCCGCACGGCCGTGAGGACGCCGAGGCCGAGGGCCGCCAGGAACGACACCCCTGCCGCGAATGCGAGCACCGGCCAACTGACGGTCACTTCCTCCAGGCGCGGCAGCTCCGGTGGCGCCAGCGCGAGCAGTCCGCGGAGCATGCCGAGCGCGATCAGCACGCCGAGGACGCCGCTCAGACACGCCAGCACCAGAATCTCGGTAATGAACTGCCGCACGAGTCGTCCGCGGCCCGCGCCGAGCGCGTGCCGCACCGCCAACTCGCGGGCGCGGCCGGACGCTTGGCTCAGCAGGAAGTTGGCGACGTTGGCGCAGGCGACCAGCAGCAGGACGCCCACGGCACCGAGCAGGACGCCCAACGGGGCACGCACGTTGCCCGTCTGAGACGCCTGCAGCGGAACCGCTGCCGCACCTTGTAGCAGGTACTCGTTCTGCTCGGCCGATTGCTGCACGATGCGCCCTGCGATGGCGCCAAGAATCGGCCGTCGCCTGGGTGGGGGACACGCCCCGTCGCAGCCGGCCGATGCCGAAGTAGTTGTGCGAGGTGCGGCTGGGATTCTCGGGGTCCAGCTCGGCGGGCAGCCACAGGTCCGTCTTGGGAGGGAACTCGAACCGGTCCGGCAGGACGCCGACGACCCAGTAGACCCTGTTCTGAATTCGCAGCTTCACGGTCGAGAGGTCCCGCGTCGAGGCGAGGTGGTCTTTCCAGTAACGGTAGCTGGCCAGCAGCACCGGGGCGGCTCCGACGCGGCTATCGTCGGCCGAGAACCCGCGTCCCATCACCGGGCGAACGCCCAGCACCGGGAGGAAGTCACGCGTGACGAAGGCCACCCCGGTGCGCGTCGGTTCGGCTGGACCCGCGACGCTCGCAACCATGTCCGCGTACTTCGCCATCGCCTGGAAGGTGCGGTTCTGGTCGCGGAAGTCGTCGAAGTTCGGGTCGGCGAGGCGCGAATACGTGCCGCGGTGGTTCACTTCCCAGACTGCCACCAAGCGGTCCGGATTCGGGTACGGCAGCGGGCGCAGCAGCACGCCGTAGACCACGCTGAAGATCGCCGTCGCCGCCCCGATGCCCAGGGCCAGCGTCAGGATCACGGTGGCGCCGAATGCGGGGGCCTGCCTCAACCGCCGAGCGGCGTGTCTCAGATCCCTCAGGATCGCGTCGAACATGTGTGCTCCGTCCCTCAAAGACCGGCTCCACGGGCTGGTTTGTTAGACGGTTTGTCCGACGAAAGGGTTGCGACGCCATCGTCGGGCCCGGCCCGGCCGGGTCCGACAGCGGCGCTGCATCGTCCGGAGCCTGGAGGGTGACGGGCTGGCAGTCGCACACCCGGCGGGCGGTGGATTCTGGGTTGCCTTGACCCCTGATGACCCAAGACCTGGCGCACCCCGTCGTCGATGCCGGCGCCCAACGGGCGAGGACCGGCTGCTGGGGCCGCGTTGGCCGTCTCAGCCTTCTCGCCCGAGACGCGTGCGCCCAGGGAGCGTCTGTGGCGTACCCGCAGGTGCCACACCCAACGGAGGAACGGACCTGCACCGATCTGGAGAGGCTGATCTGCAGGCGTGAAACCAGCCGACCACGGGTCTGCCGTCAACAAGAGGGTCTGACGCTCGCCCTTCGCGAGATGTCCCGGTCAGTCCGCGGACCCTCCGGCTCAGGGATGGCACCGAGTCCCAGGGGACTCGGGAGCCGCCAATGGGGGTGCGGGCCAAGCTCGGAACTCTGGGAAGCGTCTGGGAGGAAGACGGCGGGGGCGCAGCGGTCAGGGTCGGTCTTTCTTCTCCAACAGATCATGGGCCCGGGTCGACATCCAACTGAACAGGTTCCGAACCTCGGTGAAACGGGCCGCATTCGTCCGGGCGCCCAGGACCACGACGGCGACGGGCTGGTCGACCTGCGGCATCTTGAGCAGCGTGGCGAGACAGTAGCCCGACCGGCCGATGAAGCCCGTCTTGCCGCCGAGCACGCTGCCCTCCATCTCGGCACGGTTGAGCAGCTGGTTCGTGCTGTGAATGGTCAACGGATGCCCCCCGAGCGTCAGCGTGTACTCGGGCTTCCGCATGACCTCGGAGATCCGGTCGTCGCCGGCCGCGTAGGCGATCAGCCGCGCCATGTCGTAGGCCGACGACACGTTCGACGCGTCGAGGCCAGACGGATCGGCGTAGGTGGTGCTCTCCAGGCCGAGTTCAGTCGCCTTCTCGTTCATCCGGGCGACGAATCCGGCCGGCCCCCATGGAGACACGCGGGCGAGGGCGCGAGCGGCGCCATTGTCGGACGAGATTAGAAGGAGGTGGAACAGGTCGCGGATGCTCACCTCGTAGCCCGACCGCAGGTGGGTGACGGACGCGGCCAGCGTGTCCGAGCGGTCGATGGCGACGACCTGTGCCATGTCCGGCTCGCTCTCGACGAAAACGACCGCGGTCATCACCTTTGTGATGCTCGCGATGGACCGCTTGTCCTGGGAATTCTCCTCCCAGATGACCTGGTGGGTCTCGGGGTTGTAGATGATGGCCGCGGCCGCGTGGAGGTCGGGCACCAGTGCGCCGGTCGCATCGGTCTTGAAGCGCGGGATGGCCTCCTCGCGGGCCAGCCGGACCCGCGCCGCCACCCGCGCCTGTGCCAGCTTCGCGCTCCGCGCCCGGGACGCCTGGGACGAGTAGGCATGCGCAGAGGCGACCTTCGAGGCAGGCTTAGGGGGCGTCTTGGATGCCGGCTTGGACTTGGTCTCGGCAGCGAACGCCGGGCCCGCGCCGAGCGCGCCCACCAGGCAGAAGGCCGCCAGTAGGGCGGCCAGGCCGGGGCAGTGACGGACGGATGTCATGAACGACTCACACCCGGGGCAAGAAACGCGACGACATTGTAACAGGTCACCTGCCCCATGCAAGTGGCCTCTCTAGTGTATCTCGGTCATTCGGCAGGACTTGTCCAGTCCTGGTCGAAAGCCGCCGCCCGCAGAGGGCTACGACTCTATTCAACGTGCGTGCCACGGACCCATCCGGTGAATCGGCCGCCAATGGACTGTCGGGCCGCCGACAATCCGGCGTTGGTCACGGATGGCCGGCAGCCCCACCCCCCTGTCAGGCTCCCTCGTCCTCCCGCAGCAGTTCGGCGATCTCCGCGGCGTCGTCCGGTTCGGGGTCAAGGGGCGGCTCGCGCAGCAACTCCTCCAGCCGCTCGCGGTCGAACCCCACGAGGGCCCGGCCCCCGACGATGATGGTCGGCACCGTCGGAGTCACAGCCGCCACGAGCAGGTCCCGTAGGGCCTCGGGTTCGCGCGTGGGATCCCGCTCGACAAACGGATCGCCGAACCGACGCAGGGTTTCCCGGGCGGACGCGCAGTGCGGGCAGGACGACGTCGCGTAGAAGACGATCCGCGGCTCGGACATCGGTGGACTCCCTGAGAATCGAACCAACTCGCCGGGGACGGCCCGGCCACGCAGCGGGTGAGCCTCCCCTACCTCGCGAGGGCGAGGACAAGGGCCAGCACGCGGTCCGTCCCTTTCTCCGAGCCAGTCGTGTCGAACGACTCGGAAAGCGCGTGCGCGTCGTGTCCCGTGCCGCCCCCTCCGACGGTGATGGCCGGGATACCCAGACTCATCGGCCAGTTCGCGTCGGTCGACCCGTCGCTGAGACTCGCCGGCAGACCGAGCGCCTGGTTGACCGCAATCGCCGCCTGCACGATCGCCGCGCTCGGCGGAGTCTGTCCAGCCGGGCGGTTGCCGACCAGGTCTTTGGTCGCGCTGAGGTGGCCAGTCTGCCACCGCGCGTTCTCCTCGCGGACCGCCTCGTCGACCGCCCGTTGAAAGGTCCCATCGAGCGCGGCGAGCGCGGCGGGATCGGCCGACCGCATGTCGAATTCGAACCAGGCTTCGGAGGCAATCGAGTTGACCGACGTGCCGCCCCCGATGCGGCCGACGTTGAAGGTCACCTTGGGTTCACGGGGTACCGTGAAGTCGGCGATCTTGGACACGGCGCGCCCGAGGGCGTGAATCGGGTTCACCAGGCCAAACGCGCCGAAGCTGTGCCCGCCGGGCCCGCGGAACGTGACGCGGTACCGGTGGCTGCCGACGGCGACGTTGGTGATGCTCGGGCCCGTGCCGTCGATCGAGACGAACGAGTCCACCTGCCCCTTCAAGGTCGCGCCAAACAACTCCCGCATGCCCCGCAGGTCGCCCAGCCCTTCCTCCCCGACGTCGGCCACGAAGGTGATCGTCCCCGGTGTCTGGACGTGGGCCTCGTTGAGCGCACGGGCCACGCCCAGCAGGACCGCAAGGCCTCGCCCGTCGTCGCCGATCCCCGGGGCCTTCAGCACGGGTCCGTCGCGCGTGACGTGGACGGCGGTGCCCTCGGGAAACACCGTGTCGAGGTGTGCGGCCAGCACAACGTGCGGCGTAGAGGTCAGGCCGGGGCGGTCGCCGAGGACGTTACCGACCCGGTCGATACGCACGTTCTTCAGACCGAGTTCCTCGAACCTGCGCCTGACGGCCGCCGCCCGCGTCGCCTCCTGGAACTCCGGGGCTGCAATCTCGGTCAGTTCCACCTGGTCCGCGATCACGCGTGCTTCGTGCTGGGCGACGAAGCGCCGCGCGGCGGCGACGGCCGGGTCCTCGAGCAGCGCCCCGATCCGGTCGGCGGGAGACCAGCCTGCCGCGACGCCGATGGCGACGGCGAGACTGGCGAGAACGACAGAGACGGACAAACGGTGATTCATGGTGTGGCCACCCGCATGCGGCATCCCGCCGCGTCGAGCCCGCCGGTACGGTCGGCACGTGCTCGGAGGTTCCGACGCACTATCCAATCCGCGCGGGTTCCTGTCAAGTGCGCGATGAGGGTCCGAGACCTCGCTCGCGGAAGGAGCGCGCTTCCCCGTCGGGGATCCAAATTCTTGGCCCGTCAATCCAAGGAAGGAACCGGCCCGAGCGGCCGAGAACACTGCCCCCTGGTGGCCGGCCTGCGGGGTTTCAGGAAGCTGCCGATTATGGTGGAAGGCGTGCGGCCAGGGGAGCCGATCGCGCGTCGCCGCCGCGCGCCGACAATCGGCACGCCGGTTGCTCACGCCCGGAACTGACGAGCACCATGGAGGGTGCCGGGCCCGCAGCCGTTCATGAGGTCGTCAGGTCCCCCCTTCTCGGTTGCCGTCCAAGGAGTCACGTCATGGGTCTCGTCCGGCTCCTCGGCTTCGCGACATTGGCATGCGGATGTCTGGTCGGCCGCTATCTCGAGCTGGCCGGCAACCGCGAAGTCGTGTACGTCGAGCAGAAGGGTACGGCGTGCGTCAGCCATGCCCACCGGCTGAACCACCCGATTCCGAGGTCGCGCGTCGCGGGCGAGGCGTCGCCCCGGTTTGCGGTCGTTGCCAAAGCCTCGTAGAATGCCGTCCCGGTGAACACACGCGAGGCTACGCCGCACGCCACGTTACGGCATCGAGGCGTGACGCTGCGCTTCTACCTAGGGGATTGTCTCGACTGGCTTCCGCGATTCGACCGGGGGTGTGCGGACGTGGTCGTGACGTCGCCGCCCTACAACCTCGGCATCAAGTACCGCGCGTACCAGGACACGCTGCCCCGCGACGAGTACCTGCGGTGGACCGGCCGGTGGGTGACCGAGGTGGCGGCTGCCCTGTCCGCGGCTGGCTCGCTGTTCCTCAACGTTGGCGCGAAGCCGAAGGACCCATGGGTCGCCATGGATATCGCCCAGGCGGTGCGGCCGCACCTGGCCCTGCAGAACGTCATCCACTGGGTGAAGTCGATCGTCATCGAGCAGAACGCCGCGGGCGAGGCTGCGCGCCTGCCGCGGGACTTGGCCGTCGGCCACTACAAGCCCATCAACAGTCCACGCTTCCTCAACGACTGCCACGAGTTCATCTACCATTTCACCAAGTCAGGCGACGTGCCCCTGGAACGCACGGCCATTGGCGTGGCCTACCAGGACCAGTCAAACGTGGGACGGTGGAAGGCGGGCGCGGGCAACCGACGGTGTCGCGGCAACGCGTGGTTCCTGCCTTACGACACGATCAACAGTCGCGAGAAAGATCGTCCCCATCCGGCGACCTTCCCGGTGCGGCTCCCGGAGTACTGCCTCCGGCTGCACGGGCTGGAGCGGCTTCGCCTCGTGGTCGATCCGTTCACGGGGCTCGGCAGCACGGCCGTCGCCTGCGCGCGGCTCGGGGTGGACTTCGCCGGGATCGAGATGGACCAGTCGTATCTGGACGTCGCGGTGGAGCGCGCGGAATCAGCCCTCCGGTCGCTGCGTGCTGCGTTCGAGGCGGACTGAGCGAGCAGCGCTCTGGACCGCGTCAGCACGAGGTCGTCGTCGGGCGAGTTCCACCACTTCTACAATCTGTTCATGCAGAACCTCTACGGCGCGTACCGGTTCAACAGCATCGCGAACTTCGCGGCCGGCACCGCCCAGTCCGACGCCCACACCTTCTCGAACACCGCGAACCCGCTGCAGCGGGCCGAGTTCCTCGGTCTACCAGTTCTGGTTCTACACCGGTGACAAGTGGCGCGTCAGGCCGAACCTCACGCTGACCCACGGCCGGCGGTTCGACCTCCCACGGTACCCGGACACGCCGCACGACGACCCGATCGCCCAGAGCGAATTCGGCTACGCGACGACCGTGGCGCCGGCTCCGACCAGGTGGTCGCTGCGTATCGGGTTCAATTACGACCTGAGCAAGGGCGAGGCGGCGCGGCGCCAGACTCGCGGCGGTATCGGATTGTTCGAGGCTCGCGCCCGTCGGGGCGGATCTCCGCCAGGCCGCCGAGCCGTGCGCGCGGGCCCACCGCGAGTCGAAGCTCACCCAGCGCCAGACACGGGCCAGGCGGCCGTCAGACCGTCTGGCTCGTTCGTGCTCCCGGCGGGCGTGGCCTCAGGCGGTCAATCGTCTATTTCTTCTTGGTGTCGGTGACCGGCTTGGGCGGTTTCTTGATGCTGTAGCCCTTGCGCGACCAGATCTGGAGATCGGGGCGTGTCACCTTGACTTCGATCTTGCGGTTCCGTTTGAGGGGGTCGGGATTCTTCGAGTAGTAGCCGAGGACGTAGTAGTCGCTGGTCTCGGCGTCGATGCGCTTGAGCCCCTTGTCGAAGTCGTTGGTGTTCACCATGGCGTACCCGCCGGTCTCATCGGCGAGCACGCGCAGGCTGTCAATCGACTTCCGCACGTAGTCCTGCCACTCCGACTGGCTGATGGTCTCGTCCAGGTCGGGCATACCGACCAGCCCGCGCGGGTCGATCGTGTAGATGGTGACGTTGGCGCGGTTCGCCGTATTGGTCAGGTCGGAGAGCTCCCGGATGAGGTCCGCGTCCGCAAACTCCTGCATCTGCTTGTTGTACAGGTCCGAGTCGTCGACCGGGGTGCCGGAGGCAGCCCCGCCGTAGTCCGACGCGGTGCCGGCGGCCTGAGCGTTCGAGGTGCCCTGCATATCCGCCTCGGCCTTGGCGCGCGAGTCGGGGAACGGGTTGAAGTCGTACCCGTCGCTGACGTAGATCAGGGCCTTCCGGCGATTGTGCACCTGTTCGAGATTCTGCATGAGGTCGGACGCCGTGGAGAACGCCACGTGCGCGCGGTAGCGGACCTCGTTCGGGCCGTCCGACGTCTCGCCGCCTTCGAGGATGTCCTGGGGCCGGAGGCCGTTGCCGGCGATCTTCTTGACCGCCTCGTCGAAGCGCTTGAGGTCGTAGGTCATGTCGACCGCGATCGACGAGGGCCCCGTGGACACCATCCCGAACATGTCTCCGTCGTGCACCAGCGACGTGCGGATCTTCTTGAACAGCTCGCGGATGCGCCCCGTGTTCCGGAAGTCGAGATGCAGGTCGTCCACGAAGAAGATGAAGATCCGGCCGGCCGCGTCGTTGGTCGGGCGCGTGGGCGGCAACACGATGCCTTCCTCCACCGGCGGCGGCGGTGCCGTCAGCGCGTTGAACTGACGTCCCCCGTGAAACAGGGTCATCTGGGAGATATCCTGCTTGACGCCGTCCTCGTACACCTCGAAGTCGGTCGGCTTGAGGTCCGAGACGAACTGCCCCTTCGAGTCGCGCACGATGACATCGGTGGTCACCAGGTCCACGCGCACCTTGAAGGTGGCCACGTCCTTCGGCACGATGTCGACCCGGTTCTGCGGATGATCCTGCGGTTGCTGGCCGGCGGGCTTGCTGCCCTGCGGGCTCGACTGCGCGGAGAGACCCGCCGACAGGGCCGTGGCCGCTAGGAATAAGCCAATCGCGCGTACTGCTCTCTTCATGATGCCCTCAGTATAACGTGGGCAGCGGTGGGAACTCCGTACTTTGGACGAACGAGCGACCTCGAGGGACGGGCAGAATCCCAGCGGCAAAACGGGCCGGAGTCCGGCCGCCTCGCGCAACGTCAGGGATCCTACTTTCGCCTCTGGCTCCGCGCGGGCTTGGCGGCTGGCTTTCGCGGCCGGGTCCGGGGTTTGGCGGTCGCACGCTTGGCCGGACGACGGGACGCCGCCGGTTTGCCCGTCCGAGCGCTTCCCGGGGCACGCCGGGATGGAGAGGGTCGCGACGATCGAGCAGCGGGAGCCGGCCGTTGGGGTCGCGCCGGCGCCGGCGCCCGGTAGACCATCGTGAAGCGCATCTGGTCCCCGATGGCGTGGAAGGTCCAGATTTCGCTGACGTCGATGGCATGGTCCTGGCACAGCCGGCGAACCGAGTCGACCGAACCGGCGGGCACGTACAGGTGGAACTCAGCCTTGAGCCTGGCAAAGGGCGCCCACTGCGCCAGAGCCTCGAGGTTGTTGACCGACTCGGCGGTTTCCACCTCGACGACGATTTCAGTCCGGCGTCCCCGGCTCGTGGACGCCAGAATGACGTCCGGATACAACACAGCGTTGCCGTCAGACACCGAACCGGCTGTCTCGGAACCGGGGTTGATCGTCACGAGGGTACTTGCGCCGCCACCGAGCCTGCAGCAGGCGAATGACGCGGTCGTGCTCAAGCTGCTCACGGACCGGCCGGACAAGAATGGGCGACACACGGCCTCCCTCATCGAGACTTGCGGACGGAGCCTGACCGACCAAACGCGAGATTATAGCACCGTCCCGACAGGACGCCAGTTGGAAGTCGCCCCTCCACGTCGCCGGCGGTCGTCCAGCCGTGACATACTAGGGAGATTCGGCCACGCATGGGGGCGCCAGTGACCTTGTTGAACGACCGATTCGTCCGGGCGTGCCGGCGCCAGCCCGTCGATACGACGCCGGTCTGGTTCATGCGGCAGGCGGGCCGGTACATGAAGGAGTACCGGGAGTTGCGGGCCCGGCACTCGATGTGGGAACTGTGCAGAACGCCTGAGCTGGCGACCGAGGTCACGCTCCAGCCCATCCGCCGCTTTCCGCTCGATGCCGCTATCATCTTCTCGGACTTGCTCTTACCGCTGCCACCGCTGGGCGTCGCCTTCGACTTCATCAAGGGCGAGGGCCCCATGGTCGATCAGCCGGTCCGCACGCGGGCCGACATCGGTCGCCTCCACGGCTTCGAGGTTCGCGAAGCCCTGGCACCAGTCCTCGAGGCCATCAGGCTGGTCAAGGCCGAGCTGGCTGGCCTGGTCCCCCTGATCGGCTTTGCCGGAGCCCCGTTCACGTTGGCGTCCTATGCCATCGAGGGCGGGCACTCCACCCACTACACACATACAAAGGCCCTGATGAACGGCGAGCCACAGGCCTGGCACCAGCTGTGTGCGCTTTTTGCCGATACGGCGCTCGAGTTTCTCCGCGCCCAGGTGGAGGCCGGAACCGACGTCGTGCAGCTGTTCGACTCATGGGTGGGCGTCCTCTCCCCGGCTGACTACCGCGAGTTCGTGCTCCCCCACACGCGGCGGATCTTCGACGGACTCAAGTCGACGGGGGTCCCGTCCATTCACTTCGGCACCGGCGCATCGACCCTGCTCCCGTTGATGGCCGAGGCGGGCGGCGATGTGATCGGGGCCGACTGGCGGATCCCGCTCGACGATGCCTGGCACCTGATCGGCCACGATCGAGCCATCCAGGGGAACCTCGATCCCGCCCTGCTCCTCGCGCCCCTGCCGAGACTGCGGGCAGGGGCTGACGACGTGCTGGCGCGGGCCAGAGGACGGCCGGGGCACATCTTCAACCTCGGCCACGGCATCCTGCCCGCGACGTCGGTCGAACAGGTCGACGCCCTGGTGCACCACGTCCACGCGCACGCGCTGCCTGCCTGCGCCCCGGGTCTCCCGGCGCAGTGAGGGGACGGCTGAGATGCCCTCTGCGGTCCTCCTGATGGCGCACGGCACGCCCTCGACACTCGACGAGATGCCGGCCTACCTGACCCAGGTCCGGGGCGGACGCCCACCGTCCGAGGCGCTGGTCGCCGAGATGCGTCGGAACTACGCCGCGATCGGCGGACGGTCGCCACTGACCGACATCACGCTCCGGCAGCGCGACGCGCTGCGGGACCGGCTCGGCGACGCCTTCCACGTGGAAGCCGGCATGCGGAACTGGCAACCGTTCATCGCCGACGTCCTGCAGGATCTGGCCGGGCGCGGCGTCGACCGTGTCATCGGCATTCCGCTCGCCCCGCAGTACTCCTCGCTCAGCGTTGCGAAGTACGTCGACGCGGCCACGCGCGCGCTCCCTCCCGGGGTACGCTTCGACTGCGTGGCGTCCTATCACGCCCATCCCTTGCTGATCCGGGCGTTCGCCCTGTCGCTCCGCCGAGCGCTCGACGCGGAGGCGCCGGACCGCGTCATCTTCACCGCCCACTCGCTGCCGATCAGGGTCATCGTCGAGGGCGACCCATACCGGGACGAGGTCCTGGAGACGGCGCGCCGGGTGGCCGAGGCCGCGCACCTGGACGCGTACGAGGTGGCGTTTCAGAGCGCCGGGCGCACCCCCGAACCCTGGCTCGGGCCGGACATCGGTGAGGTCGTGGGCGCCCGGGCGGCCTCGGGCGCCCACCGGCTGCTGGTCGCCCCGATTGGCTTCGTCTGCGACCATACGGAAATCCTGTACGACCTCGACGTGCAGGCGCAGGCAGTCGCCCGGGCGTGCGGCGCGAGGCTGCGTCGGACCGAGTCGTTGAACGTCTCCGCCCCCTTCGTCGACCTGCTCGTCGCCCTCGTGCGCGAGGCGCTGGCGGAGCCTGCGACCGGAACGAGCACGCCGGACGCGTCCTGATCGAGAGGAGTCGGGTTGGACCCAGTGGACGTGGTCATCGTGGGCGGGGGCATCGCGGGATTGGCGACGGCGTACGAACTGTCCCGCCGCGGCGTGGGCTTCCGCCTGTTGGAAGGCGCGGATCGGGCAGGCGGCGTGATCCTCACCGAGCGCGGTCTCGGCTTCACGTACGACGCCGGTCCGGATGCGCTCCTCATCCAGAAGCCCGCCGCCATCGACCTGTGCCGCGAACTGGGCCTCGGCCCGCGCCTGTTTCCGACCAGCCTGCCGCGGGCCGCGTTCATCCTGCGCGCGGGCCGCCTCCACCCCCTTCTGGAGAGTTCGGTGCTCGGCATCCCGCGCAACGTCGGCGCGCTGGCCACCACACGGCTGTTCTCGATCGCCGGCAAGGCCCGCATGGCCGCCGAACTGCTCGTTCCGCCGCGCCGGAACGGCCAGGGGGACGAGTCGATCGCCTCCTTCATCGGCCGGCGCTTTGGCGCGGAGGCCGTGACCTACCTGGCCGAGCCGCTGCTGGCGGGCATCCATGCGGGCGACGTGCGGCGACTGTCGATGCGCGCCCTGTTTCCCCGCTTCCTCGAAGCCGAACGCCGCCACGGCAGCGTGCTCCGGGCCTTCCGCCAGGTCCGTCAGCCCAAGTCGAGCAACGGGGCGTTCATGTCGTTGCCCGGCGGTCTGGCCGAGATCGTCGAGGCGTTGACACGGGTGCTACCCTCGGGGTCACTCGTGCTGCGGTCGAGCGTGCGCGATGTGGCACGGTCCACGGACTACGAGGTGCGGCTCGCGTCGGGAGACGCGATCTCAGCCCGCGTGGTGGTGCTGGCGACGCCCGCGTTCGTGACCTCGACCCTCGTGCACGCGCTCGACGCCGAACTCGCGTCACTCTGCGGCCGCGTCCCGTACGCGTCGAGCGCCACGGTGACCATGGCCTACCCGCGCAGCGCGGTGGCGCACCCGCTGCTCGGGTCTGGCTTCGTCGTCCCGCGGATCGAGAAGACGACCATCATGGCCGGCTCCTGGGTGTCGTCGAAGTGGCGCGACCGCGCACCCGACGGCGCGGTGCTCCTGCGCGCGTTCGTGGGCGGGGCGCGCGACCCGGAGGCGATGTCCCGGGACGACACGGATCTCGTGTCGGCCGCCGTGGCCGAGATGGGTCGGTTGCTCGGGATCCAGGGGGAGCCGCTCTTCACACGCCTTCACCGGTGGGACCGAGCGAACGCGCAGCACGAGGTGGGGCACCTCGATCTGGTTGCGCGCATCGACTGTCGCCTTGGACAGTGGCCCGGGCTGTTCGTGACCGGCTCCGGTTTCCGAGGCGTCGGCGTGCCGGACTGCGTGGCCGACGGGCGCGAGACCGGCCGACAGGTCGCAGAATGGATAGCGAGTCGATCACTATGCACTTCTCCAGGATGATCTCCCACGTGTCTTGCGCGGCGGCGCTCGCCGCCCTCAGCGTCTTGGCGGCGGCTCAGGGCGTTTGGGCCCAGGCGGTCGGCGAGCCGCTTACGCCGAGCGTCCAGCAGTTGCTCCGGCAGATCAAGGACGCCGACAAAGGGCAACTGGCCGTGTCCGAGGAAGACGGGCGCTTCCTCCGCGTGCTGGCCGCCTCGGCGCGTGCGAAGCGGGCCCTCGAGATCGGCGCCGCCAGCGGCTACAGCGCGATTCTGGATTGGGATGGGCCTGCGCGAGACGGGCGGGCGCTTGGTGACGATCGAGTTCGACCCGGTCCGCGCGAAGGAGGCTGCCGACAACGTCCGCCGTGCCGGCCTCGCCGACATCGTCGAGGTCGTCCACGGCGACGCCTTCAAGGAGATTCCGAAGCTCCCGGGCACGTTCGATTTCGTCTTCCTCGACGCCTGGAAGAAGGACTACAAGCACTTCCTCGACCTGGTACTGCCCCGCCTCGATCCAGGCGGTCTCTTCCTCGCCCACAACGTGGTCAACAAGCGCCAGGAGATGCCCGACTTCCTCGGCGCGATCGAGAACAACCCGCTGCTCCTGACCGCGATCGTGACGCCGTGGGGGGAAGGCATCTCGATGTCGCTCAAGCGACGCTGACGCCGCCTGAGCGGAGAGTGACCATGCACCAGCCGATCCACATCCTCGGCGTTCCGCTGGACCTGGGCGCCGGCCGCCGCGGCGTGGACATGGGTCCCTCGGCCTTCCGCATCGCCGGCCTCGACGAGAAGATCGCCGCGCTCGGCTACTCGGTGGTGGACAGGGGCGACCTGCCGGTGCCGACGCCGGAGACGCGCGGACCCGGCGATCTGCGGAAGAAGTACATCGCCGAGATCGCCGCCGTCTGCGCGCAGCTGTACCGGTCCTTGACCGAGAGTCTGAGCGCAGGGGCCCTGCCGATCGTGTTGGGCGGCGACCACAGCCTGGGGGCCGGCAGCGTGGCGGCTGCCGCCTCGGCCGCAGGCGAGGCCGGCACACCGCTGGGCCTGATCTGGGTCGACGCGCACGGCGACATGAACACGCCCTCGAGCAGCCAGAGCGGCAACGTGCACGGCATGCCGCTGGCCGCGATCCTCGGGCAAGACCCCGAGGAGCTTGCGACGCTGGGCGCGGGCAGGCCGATGGTTCCCCCCGAGCGCGTAGCCCTGCTCGGCATCCGCAACCTCGACGACCGCGAGCGCGACCTGGTGCGGGCGTCAGGCGTCCACGCGTTCACGATGAAGGACATCGACCGCCGCGGGATCGCCGAGGTCACGGGGCAGGCGCTTGAGGCCGTGGGCCGAGGGGGCGCGCGGCTCCACGTGTCGTTCGACCTGGACGTGTGCGATCCCTCGATCGCCCCCGGCGTCGGGACCCCCGTCAAGGGCGGGCTCGACTACCGCGAGGCGCACACGCTGATGGAAATGATCGCGGACTCGCGCCGACTGGCGTCGCTGGATCTGGTCGAAGTCAACCCCATCCTCGACGTGCGCAACGCCACGGCGACGCTCGGCACCGAGCTGGCCCTCTCGGCGCTCGGCCTCAACATCCTCTGATGGCGGACCTTCCGTACCGGCTCCTGTTCGACGGCGCGTGCGGGATGTGCCGGCGGAGCGTGGCGCTCGTCCTCCGGCTCGACTGGCGCCACCGGGTGGCAATTGTGGATGTCACCAACGACTGGAACGCGGTGGCACGGCTGTGCCCGGACCTTCGCCCTGCGGAGAGCCTTGAGCACGTCCACGTGGTCACGCCGCGCGGACGCCGGCTCGCTGGCTTCGACGCGTGCCGCGCGCTGGCGTGGGCCCTGGTCCCGGCGTGGCCGTGCCTGCCCCTGCTCTACCTCCCGGGCGCTCGCGCGGTGGGAAGCGCGATCTACCGGGCGGTGGCACGGCGTCGGGTCCGTCAGACAGGCCGCCGCCCGGTCGACCGGACCGGGGACGGGGGTGGGCCGGTCAGGGGACCCGACTCCGGCCGTTGACCTCCCCTGGGGCACCGAGCATCCGCTCGAGCAGCTCCACCAGCATGACGAGAGAATAGGGCTTTTGAATCAAACGGGTGCGCGGCCGAAGGCGCTCGAGGTCGCACGACTCGTCGGGCGCGCCGGAGAAGATGATGACGGGGACCGGTTGCGGGATCGACACCACGACGTCCCGACCGGATCCGCGCGGCAACTGCAGGTCCACGATGGCGGCCGACACGTGGCCTTCCCGCACGATGTCCAGCGCCGCGTCCGCGTCCTCGACGCTCACGGTCGGGAAGTGGTGCACCGCGAGGAACCGCTCGAGGGCGTGCCGCACGGACGGGTCATCCTCGACGATCAGGACGAGTGGGCGGGCAGGGCTCATCGGTCGACCTCGACAGCACAACGGGGCTGATCCCGCGCCAGCGTAGCACGGACCAGCCCCGCCGTATCCGTCGAGTGTCGTCGACCCGTCGCCGCCCTGCCGGGCGCGAGAGCCTACTTGCCCGGCCCCCGCATGCGACCCGGCCCCATGGGACCCATTGGCGGCAGGTCGATGTGATTGGTGAGGGCAATCTGGCGCTGTTCCGTGGTCAGCAGCTGCGAGAACTGCACCTGCAGGGCCAGCCGGGCCCTGAGCAGGCTATCCTGAGCGGCAACGACCGCATCGAATTTGTCATTGGCCCCGGTGGGGTCCGTGCCGTACAACGCCGTCCGGTAGGCGTCCTGAGCCGTGCGCAGCGTCTGCATCAGGCTCTCGTTGTTCGTGCGGAAGGTCTCCATCAACTTCTGCATCGCCTGGTGCTGATCGTCGGTCAGCTTGAGCGCGGCCATGGCCCCGCCCATGCCGCCGCCCCGAGGTCCCATCCGCTGCCCCTGGGGCGCCTGGCCGGAAGCCTGTGCCTGCGCGGCACTGGCCACGGCCAGCCCGATTGCCAACACCGCCGCCAACAGTGCGTAACCCGAAAACCGTCGCATGGTCACGTCTCCTTCTGATCTTCCGGTCGGGGACGATCGATCGACCCGGGCCCCGCCGGCCTGCTTCACTCCGGTCCCTGGCCGCGGCGCGCACCGCGCGGCGGCAGGCCGGGTCGCCACGGCCCCGGTGCCGTGGCCATGACCTCATCGAACCGCTTCTGCTGCTTGTCGTCGAGCATCGCCCGGATCTCGGCTCGCACGTCCTGCTGTTCGGCCAGCATCCGAGTCTGCATCTCGGTCCTGATCTGATCGAGCTTCGACCGACGCTGGGCCAGGATCCCGGCCAGCTTGTCCCGCTGGGCCGCGGTCAGGTCGAGCTCCCGGCTGAGCCGCTCGCTCAGCCAGCCCGTTCGCATCAGGGGCGGGCCGCCGCCGCGCCCGGGCGCAGGCCCCGCCTGCCGTCCGACGCGAGTCGGCGGGTGCAGCGCGAACCGATCGAGCAGGACACCGCCGGCGACGCCAGCCAGCGCCACGACCAGCGTGAACGCGCCGAACCAAATCAGCGTCCGCCTATCGTCCATTCCCGGTTCCTCCCGACATGGCGGGCGCCGACGCGCCCAGCATGGCCGCCAGGACGTCGTCGCTGCTGACGTCCTGCGAGAGACTCGTCATCCCGCTCGCCGGCGCGGTGTCCGACCCGAGGGCCCAGGAGTCGACCACTGCCGCGTCGACGCTGACGCGGGTGGGCATCGGACTGTCGACCGAGGAGCCGGCGTACGCGGCAAACAGCAGCAGCGCCGCCGCGACAGGCAGCATCCACTCGGTCCACCACCGCCAGTCGACCTCGGAGAACCACCGCCCTCCCCCAGCGCGCAGGCGTGCTTCGAGGCGGGCGGGGAATCCCGGCGCCACGTCGGCGTCGACCCGCGACGCCAGCACGGCCCGGACGGTCAGGTTGGCGCGGCGCCGCGCCGCGCACCGCGCGCACCGCGCCACGTGGTCGTCGAGCACCGAGCGTTCGGACGCGTCGAGCGTGCCGTCCACATCGCGGACGATCAACGCTTCCGCTGTGCTGCAGGTGACCATGTGGGTCCTCCCCCGGGGCGTCGGGCCGGCGAGGCCGACACGCCGACCAGATCCGCCAACAACGGCCTGAGCTTCTCCCGTCCTCTCGCGATCCTCGACATCACGGTGCCGATCGGCACGCCGAGCACGTCGGCCATCTCGCGGTACTCGAGCCCTTCGATGTCGCGCAATATCACCGCCAGCCGCAGCGCGGGCGTCAGCTGTCCGAGCGCCCGGTCGATGGCGTCGCGCCGCACGACGCTCGTCTCCACGTCTCCGGGATCGGCCAGCTCGTCCAGCGGGTCTCCCGGCGGAGTGGCCTGGTCCGCGTCGCGGCGGCGGAGAAACGCGAACAGACTCGGCCGCCGCAGCTGGGAACGGACGACGTTGACGGCCACGCGGTAGAGCCAGGTGCGGAACGCGCTGTCTCCGCGGAACCCGCGCAGACCCCTGAACACGCGCACGAAGACGTCCTGCGCCAGGTCGTCGGCATCCGCGTCGTTCCCGGTGAGGCTCCGCGCGAGGTTGAAGACCCGGGACTGGTAGCGCGCGACCAGCTCGGCAAACGCGTCCTCGTCACCGTCGCGGGCCTTCTCGACCAGCCCTCGGTCTGGATCCACCCACCGGCTCCCGTCGTTGTCCCCTGCCCGATTAGACATGACTGCCAACCAGCTTATTCCATCGCCCGGTCGGCCCGACCCGCTTCGGGCCTCCACCGAGCCCAACCGCGACGGAAGGCGAATACCCGCCCCCGGGAGTCCAAAAAAGAGACCCGCCGCGTCGGCCGTTTCGGCCAAGGTCTCAGCCCAAGCGCCACGCATCCAAGATCTTGCACGATTCTTCCGACTGTTTGGATCGCTCGGGACAACTGCCCAGCCGCGTGAAGCGACGTGAGCCGTAACACCTTTCAGGTGAATACCTTGCGATGATACAAAGGACCGAATATTTTTCAGCCTGCTGGTCCGCCGTTTGCTTGGCTGTTCGATTTGGTCCCTGCGCCGTTCGGTCGAGTCGTGAACGTTGTGCTTTCTCCGGCCCCGCGAACGGGTCGCCGTTCCGCCAGGTTCGATAGGTTTCTTGCAAAGGAGGTCTGAATGCGAGTCGCCAGGCTAGTTGCCCTCGTCCTTGCGTTCGCCGTCGCGGCCGCCATCGGCCCGCTCTATGCCCAGACGGACACCGGCAAGATCGATGGGCGCGTGTTCGACGAGCAGAAGGCCGGCATGCCGGGCGTGACCATCACGGCCAAGCACATGGCCACCGGGCGCGCGCGTACGACGACGAGCGGCTCGACGGGAAGCTACCACTTCGAGTCGATGGAGGTCGGCACCTGGGACGTCACCGCCGAGATCCAGGGGTTCTCGACGCAGGTCCACAAGGGCATCGTCGTGCAGGTCGCCTCCTCGGTGACCGTCGACTTCACGATGAAGGTCGGCAACCTCTCGGAGACCGTCGTCGTCACTGGCGAAGCGCCGCTCGTGCAGACGACCAAGTCCGACGTCGGCCAGGTGATCACGAACACGATGGTCGAGAACATCCCGCTCAACGGCCGGAAGTTCCAGGACCTGTCGCTGATGGTCCCCGGCACGCGGCCGTCGAACTACTATGACCCGACCAAGACCGAGGTTGGCGGCATCAGCTACGGCGGCCTGACCGGCCGGTCCGTGAACATCAGCGTGGATGGGGGCGACAACAACGACGGCGTCGTCCGCGGCCTGCTGCAGCAGTTCAGCGCTGACGCCATCCAGGAGTACAAGGTCACCACCGAACGCTACAGCGCCGAGTTCGGCCGGTCCACTGGCGGCTTGGTGAACGTCATCACCAAGAGCGGCACGAACGACTTCCACGGGTCCGGCTTCCTCTTCGCCCGCAACGAAAAGCTGAACTCTGAAACCTACTTCGAGCAACAGACCAGCGCGGGCAAGCCGCCGTTCAGCCAGCAGCAGCCCGGTGCCACGCTCGGCGGCCCGATCATCAAGGACAAGGCGTTCTTCTTCGGGTCCTACGAGATACAACCGGCGGAACGACTACGCCACGGTGTACACCGACGGCGTCCTGCCCGACCAGGAAGGCGCGTTCCCGAAGCCGTTCCGCGATCAGCTGGTGACCGCCAAGACCGACTTCCAGCTGGCGTCGAACAACCACCTGCTGGTGCGGTACGCGCTCGAGGACCAGAAAACCGACCACGATTTCATCGGTGGCAAGACACTGGCCTCGGCCGGCGCGACGAACACGAACCTGATCCACTCGGTCATCGCGAAGGACTCGGCCGTGTTCGGCAACTCGAAGCTGAACGAGTTCGTCTTCCTGTTCCAGCATTTCGAGAACGACATCACGGCTGAGAACAGCAGCGAGCCGGGCATCGTGACCCCGGACTTCACCTTCGGCGCCAACATCAACACGCCGCAGCAGACGATCCAGAACCGGTTCCAGGTCAAGGACGACTTCTCGTTCCGCAAGGAAGGCTGGGGCGGGGACCACGACTTCAAGCTGGGCGGCGAGCTCCTCCGGTCCCACTTCGGCGGGTTCTTCACACCGACGCTCTACGGGATGTTCTATTTCCAGAACCGGCTCCCGGGAAACTCCATCAACAGCTACCTGAACGCGGTCGCGGACACCTTCAGCGGGTCGGCCGGCACGACCACGTTCAACGACAACTGGACGTACGTCGCCACCTACTTCCAGGACGACTGGAAGCCCCGAAGCAACCTCACGATCAACCTGGGTCTCCGCTGGGAGATGCAGGCGGGCCCGTACAAGAACGACGTCGACACGCCCGTCCTCGCGCTCCTCGGGCAGCTGGGTTACAACAACCAGCGGAAGCAGGACCTGAAAGACTTCGGTCCGCGCGCCGGCTTTGCCTGGGACGTGAAGGGTGACGGCAAGACGGTCGTCCGCGGCGGGTGGGGCATCTACTACGACGAGATCTTCCAGAACATCACGCTCTACGAGCACTGGAGCGACGTCCGGGCCCCTGTCAACTTCATCACCTTCTCGCCCGCGCCTTGGACGCCCGCCTACTACGAGGCCAACCGCAACGCGATCCGCAACTCGCTCGTCGACCCGACGTTCGCCGGCCAAGTCATGCGGTTGACCTCGCCCGACCTCAAGCAGCCGTACTCGAACCAGTTCAACGTGGGGTTCTCCCATTCCCTCACGAAGAACGTGTCTCTCGACCTCGACTACGTCCATGCATTGGGTGAGCGTGAGATCGCCCGGTGGACCATCGACACGCCCTACAACCTGAACACGGAGCTGTCTCCGGCCGGGCAGTTCCAGCCGTTGTGGGGGCGCATCAACGTCGAGGGCAACCGCGGCCATTCGCGGATCGACGCCTTCTACGTCACCGGCAAGGCCCGGATGAAGCAGATCGAACTCATCACGACCTACTCGCTGACGAAGGGGCTGAACATCGCGAATGACTTCGGCTCCTACCCGGGAAACCTGAACAACATCGCCTGGGAGAGCGACTGGGGTCCGATGCCGAACGACATCCGGCACCGGTTCACCTTGGCCGGGATCATTCCGCTCGGCAAGGGATTCCAGCTGTCGAGCTCCGTCCAGGCGAACACCGGCAAGCCCTACAACCCGGTGGCAGGCTACGCGGGCCAGAAGAACGCTATCCGGGCGATCAATCCGTCGACGGGCCTGCCCTTCGACCGCAACTCGTTCTACGGTCCGGGCTTCGCTACGTGGGACGCCCGGCTCTCCAAGGACTTCAAGTTCGCAAGGGGGCAGGCGTTCGAGGTGCTCTTCGAGGTCTTCAACCTCACCGACCACGTCAACTTCAGCGGTGACACGGCGTACGGCTTCAACAACGACTACGGCACGGGGAGCACCCCCAAGTCCGGCTTCGGCCAGGCGACGCAGATCGTGCCCGGCAGCAACCGGCAGGCGGAGTTCGGCCTTCGATACAAGTTCTAGCTGTGAAGGCTGGTGTCCCGCCGGGGACTCCTCCTTCGCTGCTCGTGCGGGGCGGACGCCATCAACGGCGTCCGCCCCTTTTTTTCGCGATCGCGGACCGTGCCGATTGGACACCGACGACGATGGATCGACGGGTCCCCTCGAGCGTCTCGGAGGGTCGGCCGTCAAGCCGAGACGGGTCGCCACCCGGTGTGAGGACGGCCCACGAGGAGGTTCGGGGCTGGTCGTCAGCCAGGCCCGGCGTTCCAGGGAGACGATGCCGGGGCACGCCACAGAGCGGCCGTCTACTGCAGGCGGGCCAATCGGCGGCGCGCTTCGGCGCGGGCATTGTCTGTCATGCCGGTGCCCGCCACGCGCCGGTACTCGGTCTGGGCGTCGGTTCGCTGCCCCTGGCGCTGGTACACCAGCCCGAGATTCAGCCGCGCATCGTCGTCGCGTGGCTCGATCTCGATGGCACGCTGGAGTGCGGAGGCGGCCTCGGCGAGCCGTCCTTGCTGCGCGTAGAGGGCACCGAGTCCCGTCAACGCCGGTTCGAAGTCGGGCTGCAGCTTCAACAGGACCTCGAATTCCGCCTGGGCCTCGACGGGATGCCCGGCCTCGGCGAGCACTTTGGCCAGGTCCAGCCGTATCATCGGCTTGGCCGGATCGGTCGCCACCGCGGTCCGCAACTCGGCGAGTGCGGCCGGGTAGTCGCCGCGCGAAGCCAGAATCCCGCCCTTCATGATGCGCGCGTCCGTGAAACGCGGGTCAATGGCGAGCGTTGCCTCTGCCTCGCGGAGGGCCCCCGCCTGATCTCCCGACCGGAGCGTGCAGATCGAGATCCAGTGATGGGCGTAGGCGCTGGTGGGCACCAGCGCCAGGTAGCGGCGGTACTGGAGGATGGCCTCGCGGTACTCACCCATGCCCATGTGGGCGCTGCCGAGCACGAGCTGGGCGAATGCGTTCCGCGGGTCTTCCCTGAGCACGTCGTGCAGGATCGGCAGCGCCTCGGCGAAGCGATGGTCGCGGACGGCGCTGTTGGCGCGGCGCAACCGGTTGAAGACGGCGATCATGTCCTTCGGGTCGGCCTTCGACCCACCCACATCGGCCGGCGAGGGTTCCGCTCCGGCCCCGACGTATCCGAGCGCCGCCAGCTTCTCGAGCGTCTCGCGGTCCATCCGGCCCGGCGTCATCTCGCCGCCCCCGCCGCCCGTCAGACGGTCGAGCTCTCGCCGCAGTCCCTGGGCCGTCTGGGCCCGATCGGCCGCCCGGTTCTCCGCTTCGGCCGGGTCGGAGGCCAGGTCGTAGAGTTCGGGGCGAGGCGCGTCGATGTACTTCCACCGCTCGTCGCGCACCGTTCGCAGCGGTGCCCAGTTCATGTAGAACTTCGGCAGGAACGTCTCGGCGTACACGATCGGCGCGGGCATCGTGTCGCGGCCGCCCATCAGCGGCACGAGACTCCGGCCGTCCACACGCGTGAGGCCCGGCGCGCCCAGCAGGTCGAGCACCGTCGGGGCCAGATCGACCGCACGCACCTGCGCGTCCACCACGCGCCCCTCGGGCACCAGCCCTGGCCGCCAGAGGAGGAACGGCACCCGGATCGCGCTGTCGTAGACGAACATCGAGTGCGTCTCTTCACCGTGATCGCCGAGGCTCTCGCCGTGGTCGCCGATTACCGCCACCAGCGTCCGGTCCCTGAGGCCGAGCTGGCCCAGCCGGTCCATCACGGCCGCGATGACCGCGTCGTCGAAGGCGATCTCGCCGTCGTACGGAGCATCGGCAAAGGCCTCACGGAACGGTGACGGCGGGCGATACGGCTCGTGCGGGTCGTAGAGGTGCAGCCAGATGAAGAAGGGCGCCGGGTGCGGGTCCTTCGCGTACCGGTCCAGCCACGCCGTCAGGGCCAGGGCCGTCCGGTCGCCGCGCCGCTCCGCCTCGAGGCTGATGACCTGCGGGTTGGCACCTTCCTGTTTGTCGTCGTAGTCGGCAAACCCGCGGGCCAGGCCGTATCGCCGGTCCAGGATGAACGAACTGACGAACGCGGCGGTCTTGTAGCCGTGGTCGTGCAGGAGCGTCGCCAGCGTCGGGACCTGGTCGCCGAGATAGAAATTGCCGTTGTTGCGAACGCCGTGGTGGAACGGATAGAGGCCGGTCAGGATCGACGCGTGGGCCGGCAGCGTGATCGGCGCCGGGCTGAAGGCCTGCGCGAAGCGAACGCCTTCGGAGGCGAGCTGGTCCAGGTGCCGCGTCCGCGCTCGGCCGTATCCATAGCAGCCCAAGTGGTCCGCCCGCGTCGTGTCGAGCGTGATGAGCAGGAGGTTCAGGGGGGCGGGCGGGACCCCCGCCGCCGGCGTCGCCTGGCGGAGATAGGAATACACGCCCACGGCCAGGCCGGCCAAGCACAGGAGCGCCACCCCGATCCCCAGTGGCCGCCGCGACCCCTGCGCTCGACGGGGCGGAGGGGTGGCCCGGCGGCCGACCGACCGGGCCCGACGTGCGCTCTCCTTGGACATCCGGGTGCCTCGTCTTCTCCGCCGTCTATCGCCCGAGCTGCCGCAGCAGGTCCTCGATGTTGGGCTGGTGGGGCTGGCGGCGCAGCGACTCGCGCAGCGCTGCGACCGCGCCCGCCTGGTCGCCGGCCTGAAGCCGCGCCATGCCCAGGCCGTTCCAGACGACGGGGCTCGACGCGCCCGCCCGGATCGCCCGTTCGAAATACGGGATGGCGTCCGCCGGGTGACCGGTCTTCGCGAGCAACCCGCCGAGCGCCGCCACCGCATCGATGTTGCCCGGCTGCGCGTCGATCGCCGCCTTCAACAGTCCCATCGCCCGCTCCGACTCTCCCAGCCGCGCCAGCACCACCCCGAGCTTGAACGAGGCGTCCGGGTCGGCCTCGTCCCGCGCGTGGAGCGCCTCGAACCAGTTCCGCGCCCCCTCGAGATCCCCAGCTTTCAGCGCGACGTCGGCGAGCCCGGCCAGCGAGTCGGGATCATCGGAAACGAGGGCCCGCGCGCGCGCGAACGCGTCCCGGGCCTCGTCCAGACGTCCCATGGCCGTCAGCACCTTGCCCTGGCCACTGAAGGCGTCTGGGATCTGCGGGGCCTTCGCCGCCGCGCGCGTGAACGCGTCGAGGGCCTCGCCGAGCCGACCGACCCGGCGCAGGCTGTCGCCCAGCTCGGTCAGCGAGTCGGCACTGTCGTCGCCGCCCTCCACCACCTTCCGCATCTCGACGACAGCCTCGTCGGGATGCCCCCCGGCGACCAGCGCCACCGCCAGATGGCGTCGAGCCAGCGCGTTGTCCGGGTCGGCGCGGAGGACCTCGCGCAGGTCCCGGGCCGCTTTGGGGGGATCGGCCCGCTCCGCCGCGATCGCGTTCTCGATGCGCACCGCGACCGCCGCCAGGTCCTTTGGGTCACGGAGGGAGGGCCGGGCGATCGGCCCTCCCGTGACGTACCCCAGGCTCCTCAGGCGTTCCGCGCTCTCGGAGGCCGGGCGCGCCGTCGGTCGCGCAGGTTGGCCGCGGCTGACAGCCGCCTCGACCGCCCTCCGCATCCGCGAGGCAACATCCGCGCGTTCCTCCGCCAGGTTTCGCAGCTGACCAGGATCCACCGACGTGTCATAGAGCTCGACGCGCGGAGCCTCGACGAACATCAGTCCTGGTTCGCGCCACCCGTAGAGAGGGGCCCAGCCGAAACTGAGGCGGCCAAAGAGCGACTCCACGTACGCGGGCTCGTCCGGCTCCTTCTTCCCCACCCACGACGGCCGGAGACTCCGCCCGTCGACCCCGGCCATCGGGGGCAGGCCGGCCAGATCGAGCAGGGTTGGCGCGACGTCGATGCCGCGAGCCAGCGTCGACGGCGCGAGGCCGCGAGCCACGCCGGGCCCGACGACGATCAGCTGGCACCCGAATCGTGGCGTCGTAGATGAAGAGCCCGTGCGTCGGCTCGCCGTGTTCGCCGAGTCCCTCCCCATGATCCGCCGTCACCAGCACGACCGGCTCCCCTCCGCGTCGGACCTGGCGCCAGGTGTCCAGCAGCACGCCGAGCTGCTGGTCCGTGAACGCAATCTCGCCGTCGTACGGGCGGTCGTGAAAACGCGTCCGGAAGGGCTCCGGCGGATCGGACGGCGCGTGAGGGTCGAACAGGTGCACCCACACGAAGACGGGCCCCGAGGCGGTCGCCTGCCGCAACCACGCCAACGCCGAGGCCACCGTCTGGTCTCCGCGGCGTTCGATGTAGGCGGGCCGCGCCGTGTCGTCGCCGCGCGGGAACCGGTCGTCGTAGACCGCAAAGCCACGACCGAGGCCGAACCGGTGGTGCACCGGAAACCCGGACACGAAGGCTGCCGTCTGGTAGCCGGCCTTCGTGAACCGCTCGGCGATCGTGGGCACGTCGGAGCCGAGAACGAACCCGGCGTTGTTGCGAACCCCATGGCGCAGCGGCGTCAGGCCGGTGAGAATCGACGTGTGCGAGGGCAACGTCAGCGGAACGTGGGCCACGGCGTTCGGAAACCGGACGCCCCGCGCCGCCAGCGCGTCGACCACTGGCGTCGCCGCGCCCCCATCGCCGTAGCAGCCCAGATGGTCCGCGCGGAGCGTGTCGATCGTCACGAGCAGGACGTCGGGGTGCGAGCTCCCCTCGGGCGGAGGCGGCGCGGCGCGCCAGCGCCACATCCACGCGGCCGCGCCCACGATCCCGACCAGGGCGACGGCTGCCAGGCCGACGGCCCGGAGGACCGGCGCGAGACGGCGAGGCGGCTGGGCAGCTGGGGGCGTGGCGACCGGGGGCGTGGCGACCGCCCTGGGACGACGGCGATGGGACATACAGCCTAGGTCTTCAGCCTCCGCTTGGCATCCTCGAGCAGCGCCCGGATCTGGGTCTGCGACCCGTCCAGGGCCACCGACTGCTCCAACGTCCGAACGGCGTCAGCGGTCCGCCCGGCCTCCAGTTGCGCGCGGCCGAGAGCGTTCAGCACGTCGGTCGACGGCGCCGAGGCGGCCAGCGCCCGCTCGAGCGCGTCAATGGCCGCCGCCCAATCGCCCTTCACCGACAGCGCCGCGCCGCGGATCATCTCGGCATCGCGCGGCCCGTGCACGTCGCGCAGCGTCTCGAGGGCGCCGTCCGGCTGCCCGTCGAGCAGCTGCGCCCGCGCCAACTCGACCGACACCGACACGGTGTCCGGCGCGAGCAGGAGCGCCGCGAAGAAATAGCGCTCGGCCTCGCGATACCGCTTCGCCGCGAGCGACGCCTCGCCCGCTAGCGACAGGTGCGTCGGCGACGACGGGTACGCCCGGGCCGCCATGTTCGTCAGCTTGATGGCCTCCTCCGGCCGGCCTGCGGCGAGCAACAGGTCGACAGCCCGCTCGAGCGCGGTCGCGTCACCCGGCGACGCCTCGAGCGCCGCCAGGTACTGTCGCTCGGCCGTCTGGACCCTACCCTGGGCCTGAGCCACTGCGCCCCGGGCAACGAGCACCTCGGGAGCCCTGGCCAACGGGTCTGGGACGTGCAACAGGCGCTCGGCCGCCGGCCCGGTGCGCTTGGCTGCCAGGTCGAGGTCGGTCGCGGCCAGGAACACGACCGGGTCGAGTGGGGCGGCTGTCGTCAGGTTGGCGTGAATCAGCCGGTCGTACACGTGCAGCGCGTCGTCTTCGCGCCCGAGGGCGACGTAGCTGCGCGCCAGCCAGAGCGACGCCTGTCCGTTCAGCGGGTTCGCTCGCAGGACCGCCTCGAGCTCCCGAACGGCACCCCGCGCGTCGCCCTTGCGGTAGAGGATCTCGCCGAGGTTCACCCGCGCCAGGGACGTCGCCGCCGAGGACCCGGTCACGTAGCCGAGCGCCCGCAGCCGGTCGAACTCCGCCTGCGCCGCTGCCCCGCCCCCGGATCGGGCGACGACTGGCAAATCGTGCGCCCCGTAGCTCGGCACGCGCGCGGGCAGCTGTCCTTGCGGCAGCAGCGCCGGGATGACGCGACCCGGCATGTCGGAGGCCACGGGCAAGCGGCCGAGGGTGAGCACCGTTGGCGCAATGTCGAGCGGCGACACGGTGCCGAGCGGCCTGACCGGCGGCGGCGTGCGCGTTCCGGCCAGGGCGCCCGCCGTGGTGACGGCGACGATGCCGTACGGCCGATGCCAGGCCGACGCCCCGCCCGTCAGATCGGCAGGGTTCTCACGAATGCCGGAGTCAGCCGACTGAAAGCCATGGTCGGACACGACGATGAGCCACGAGTCCGGATCGAGCGCCCGCGCCGCCTGATCGAGCGCCGCGTCGACTTCGTCGTAGGCCGACGAGATCGCCCAGTCACCACGGTTGGCGTCCTTGACGAACAGATGCGACGTCGTGTCGACAATCTCGTAGTAGGTGGCCCAGAGATCCGGATGGACGTCGCGCAGCATCATGGTGCTCAGCGCCCGGTACGTCCGCGTGGCGGCGAGCGCCGCCCGAAAGTGGGCAACCGGATCCTGGTAGAGCCGCGAGGTCGACGTCCGTTCGGCCGCCACGGCCCGATCAAAATCCGACCGTGAGAGCGGCAGCAGACGCGAGAGCTCCGTGTAGGAGATGGCGTCTGCCGACACCACGCCGGCCCGAAGCCGCGCCCACGCCTCCGGAGGGTAGACCAGGTCCGTCATCGGCCGATCGTCGACCCGCAGGTGCGGCGTCGCCACGCGGTCGCTCACGATCAGGCCCCGCACGTGATCCGCCGGCCACGTCGCCCACCACCCCGTCACCAGCACCCGGCGCCCGGCGTTCGACCAGATCTCCCAGAGCGCCTTGACGCGTCTCGCTCCCCCGCTGACGGGCGCTTGCCCGCCGCCCGGCAGGTCCACCATGAAATCGAGCACGCCGTGGTCCTCGGGCGAGCGGCCGGTCGCAATCGTCGTCCAGATGATCGGCGAAAGCAACGGAGGATCGGCCTTCAACACCCCACGCGACGCCACCTTCCCCAGCCGGGCGAAGGTGGGGAGTCGCCCGCCGGCGACCAGCCGGTCGATGACGCGCCAATCGCCGGCGTCGATGCCAACGATAGCCACTTTGTCCCCAGGGCGCGGCGCCTCCCGCCCGCGTGTGACCGCGACGCCCAGAAGCGCCACACTGCAGACGAGCACGCCGAAGAGGAAACAGGACCTCCGCATGCCACCAGCCTATCGGCCAGCCTCCAGGGGGTCAAGTCGAGGCGGAGCCCGTTGAACGGCGAGCTCATCGTCCTCGGTCGACGCGCCCCGCTCGGCATCCGAGCAGCTCCTGGCCGGTCCCTTTCGAGCCCCTCGATGGCCGGTCCAGGACGCCCCATGTCAGGGCCCTTCAGCGTTGACACCTCGCGGGAAGGCATCAACCGAACGGACGTGAGGAGCCCACGGGCGCACGGCACGCCGAACAGCGGTCCCGCCATAGCCCAGGCACAGAAGGGGTGGCTAGGACGTGGACGCCGGGTCCGATTCCACGGCCGCCGGCCAGACCGCTGTCGTCGAGTCAGACAACCAGCGTCGAGATTTCCGACACGGCCTCGCTCGAATCGGCGTGATCGCTCGGTGACCGGCCGGAGGGCCCTGGTGTGGCCTCTGCTGTCGAACCGCTCGGGCCGGGCACACCCTCACACTGGATTCGAGGCCACTCATGAGATGACTGACCGTTCATTCTGCGGCGGCGCTCGCTGCCGTCCTCGTGTTCGTCTTCCCGCCGTGCGCGTTCGGGGAGATACACGCCCAGCTGGTGGCGTCGGGGTTCACGGCGCCGGTCGCGGTTGTGCAGGTCCCCGGCCAGCCCGAGGTGCGACTGGTGGTCGAGCAAGGCGGCC
This sequence comes from uncultured Acidobacteriota bacterium, assembly GCA_963701315.1. Lineage (GTDB taxonomy): Bacteria > Acidobacteriota > Vicinamibacteria > Vicinamibacterales > Fen-181 > FEN-299. Next base: position 2,196,398 of record OY969603.1, read on the forward strand.
GAATTCACGTTGTCCAGGGCGGCTCGGTCCTCCCTACGCTCTTCCTCGACCTGAGCAACGCGGTGACCTTCGACGGGGAACGCGGTCTGCTGGGCCTCGCCCTGGCGCCCGACTATCCGACGAGCGGCCGGTTGTGGGCGGATTTCGTCGACCTGGCCGGCAACACCGTCATCGCCCGGTTCACACGTTCGGCGTCCAATCCGCTGACGGCCGACCCGGCCAGCCGGTTCGACCTCGTCTGGTCGGACGGCCTCCCCTACATCGTCCAGCCCTATCCCAACCACAAGGGTGGCAACCTCGCGTTCGGGCCGGACGGCTACCTCTATATCGGCATGGGCGACGGCGGGTCGGCGAACGACCCCGAGAACCGCGCACAGGATCCGCAGACGCTGTTGGGCAAGATGCTGCGGATCGATGTCAACGTCACCGATGCCGACCCGCGCGGCTACCGGATTCCTCCGAACAACCCGTTTGTGGGTCAGGCGGTGCTGGCTGAGATTTGGGATTTCGGACTCCGGAACCCGTGGCGGTGGAGCTTCGACGATCCGGCACGGGGTGGGACGGGCGCGCTCGTCATCGGAGACGTCGGCCAGGACACGTGGGAGGAAATCGACTACGAACCCGCCGGCCACGGCGGGCAGAACTACGTGCCGGTGGGCGGGCTGACGCCCACCTTCATGGTCGATGGCCTCCGGGTGAACTTCAAGGTCGCGTTTCGGCCGAGCGTCACGCCACCCGTCCCGGGAACGGCGGCCGACGTGCTGGCCATCGCCACGCTGGCCGGACCGCAGGCGACACCCTGATCCGCTCGGATCTCGGGCCGCGTCGTCGCGTTCGTCCTGGCGCGGCCGCGACTCGCGCGGGGACACGACGGCCGACGGGCGGCCCGGCTATTTCTTGTCTGGCGCCATCAACAACGAGAACCCCTGGAAGGGGAATTCCCGGTAGTCCTCGGTGACGACCGGCTTCACGCGACCGGCCTTGACGTCGTCGAGCGCGGCGAGGACGCGCCCCAGATACGCCGGGGCGGCGACAGGCACGTTGTGACCAGGCAGCAGCAGGTCGAGCCCGCGGGCAAGGGCCGCCAGCCGCGTGAGCGAGCGGGTGTAGGCGGCCATGTCGGTCTCGCTGACGTAGAGGTAGATCGGGCCGAGATAGAACGTGTCACCGGTGAAGAGCAGGCGGTTCGCCGGATCGAGCAGGCAGAGCGAGTCCGGCGTGTGGCCGGGCGTGAGCAGCACCTCGAGCGTCCGGCCGCCGAGATCCAGGCGGTCGCCGTCGTGGACGATTCCGGTCGCCTTCCACGGACGGATCCGATACGTCTGCCGGGTCACGCCGGGCGGCAACGGCCCGCACACCCTCTCCGGCGACACGGCATCCCACGCGCCGTACTGGTTGACGGCGCCCGAGGCGTTCTTCCGCGCGTAGTCAGAGTCGACGTTGAGGATGTCGGTGAAATCGGCATTCCCGCCGACATGGTCGAAGTGCGTGTGGGAGTTGAGGACGGTGACGGGCAGAGCGGTCAGGCCGGACACGACGTCCCGCATCCTGCCCACACCGATACCGGTGTCGAACAGCAGCGCGCGCCGTTCGCCCACGATGAGGTAGGAAATCGCCTCCTCCCATTGATGTGGCTCGTAGATCGCAAACACGCCGGGGCGGATCCGGTAGACCTCGTACCACGGATCGGCGCTGTCCACCCGCGCGAGGCTCGCATACTCGGGCCGCGGCGGGCGCTGGCACCAACCGGGCGTCACCGGCTCGTCCCGGCGGACCTGCCCGGATCCTGTCCCCACCGACAGCCCAATCAATCCGACCGACACGACCCACGTCGCCCATCCACCCATCTGCGCACTCGTCCCGTACATCCGACGTTCTCCTGTCTGGCACCCCCCGGGTGGCGTGCCCGCGTCGCCTGCACTGGCCGGAGCGGAGGGTCCAGGCGGCCGAATCAGTGTAACAGGTCGCCCCAGCCGCAGGTGCCACCTCGGCCCCCGAGGTAGACTAGACCCGGGGAGGGGAACCAATGGACACCGGACGCCTGCTCTACTTGTCGGCCGCCGACGTTCGCGCCGTGGCACTCGACTTCAAGACGATCGTCCAGCTGCTGGAAACCGCCTTCCGCGAGAAGGGCGAGGGCCGGGTGGAAATGCCACCCAAGCCCGGCATCCACACGCAGCCCGACGCGTTCATCCACGCGATGCCCGCCTATGTTCCGGCGCTTCGGTCCGCCGGCGTGAAATGGGTGAGCGGGTACCCCGACAACTTCCGCCACGGCCTCCCCTACATCAGCGGTCTGCTCGTCCTGAACGACGTCGACAGCGGCCTGCCCTACGCCGTCATGGACTGCACGTGGATCACGGCCTATCGGACGGCCGCGGCCTCGGCCCTATCGGCGCGCTACCTGGCGCGGCCGGCAAGCCGAACCGTGGGCATCCTGGCCTGCGGCGTCCAGGGCCGCACGAATCTCGAGGCGCTGGCCACGCAGTTTCCCGTGAGCCGTGCTTATGCCTACGATGTCCTCCGGGAGGCGCAGGAACGCTACGTCGAGGAGATGCGGGCCAAGCTCGGCATCGACGTGGTCGGTGTGAGCGGCCCCCGCGAGGCGGTCGCCGAGAGCGATCTCGTCGTCACCTCGGGCCCGATCGTGAAGCACCCGACGCCCAGGATCCAAAAGGGGTGGCTGCGGCCGGGATCGTTCGCGAGCGCCGTGGACTTCGACAGTTACTGGTCCGCGGAGGCGCTGGCCGAGTTCGACCGGATCACCACCGACGACCATGCGCAGTTTCAGGTACCTACCGGCACGCCGGGTACTTCGCGCAGACACCCGACCCCGAATCCGACCTCGGCGAATTAGTGGCTGGGCTGAAGCGCGGGCGGCAGCAGGACGACGAGCGCACGATGGCCATCAACCTGGGGCTGGCGCTCGACGACATGGCCGTGGCCCCCGAGATCTACCGCCGGGCCCTGGCGCGAGGGCTCGGTACATGGCTGCCACGCTGAGGCGGCATGCTCGCGTGGCGCACGCGCGGCCCGGAGACCGAGACCGGAGAACGCTCAGCTGGAGGGTTGAATGAAGGTCGCCATCATTGGCGCCGGGAACGTCGGAGCCACCCTGGCCTACACGCTCCTGGTGGAAGCCATCGCCACGCGGGTCAGCCTGATTGACCTCAATCGCGACAAGGCCCTGGGCGAGGTGCTGGACCTCGCTCACGGCGCGTCGTTCCTCGACAATGCCGAGATCCGCGTCGAGGGGTACGAGGGCGTCGAAGACGCCGACGTCATCGCCCTGACGGCCGGGCGCGGACGCCAGCCCGGGGAGTCGCGCCTCGACATGGCGCGCGGCAACGCGGCCATCATGGACGTCGTGCTCGCCGGGATCACGCCTCACTACCGCGGCGCCGTCGTCATCGTCGTGGCCAACCCGATGGACGTGCTCACCTACCTCGCGGTCAGGCGCTTGCCGGCGCCGCCGTCGAAGATCATCGGCTCCGGAACGGCGCTCGACTCCTCGCGCTTCCGCTATCTGCTCGGCCAGGAGTTCGGCATCGACCCGCGGAGCATCCACGCCTACGTAATCGGCGAGCACGGCGACTCGTCGGTACCCGTGTGGAGCATGGCCAGCCTCGGTGGGATTCCGGTCACGCGCTATGCGCCCCCAGGCCGGGCGCCGCTGGACGCCGCAGCGCGGGAGCGGATCCACCGGAGTGTCGTGACGGCCGGCAAGGAAGTCATCGAGCGCAAAGGGGCCACCTTCTACGCCGTGGCGCTCTCGGTGGCCCGCATCATCGAGGCCGTCCTCGACGACGAAAAGAGCGTGCTCACCGTCTCAACCTACATCGAGCGCTTCGGCGACATCAACGACGTGTGCCTCAGCCTGCCGGCGGTGGTGGGGCGGGACGGCGTCCGCGAGGTCCTGCCAATCGTGCTGAGCGACGACGAGCGGCAGCGCCTCTCGGCGAGCGCGGCCGCACTGAAAGACGTGATCCGCCAGCTTGAGGTGGACCAACCGCCTGGACACCCATCGGCCTGACAGGAGTCGCCGCACGTCGGACGGACGCACGAGCACTCGTCCTTTCGGCGTGCACCGTCACGCGAGCCCTGCGCGACACGGTTGCTTCGCCACAGGCGCTCTCCTAGAACCGGAGATTCTTGACTGCGGGCGGACTCGTCGCCGACGTCGGCCACGCTTCGGCCTGGCTGGCGGCAACATCGTCCGGCAGAAGCGGCCGCAACACCCCCTCAGTCAGGCGTCGCCAACGGTCTCGATTACGTGCCGGTGACGCCGACGGGCGAATACGCGCCGGTGTCCAGCCGGGCACCAGCGTCTCTCTCTCTCCACTGACCCACCGGCCTGAGGACGGACGGCATGCAGGTGATCGTCGAGCGGTCGCTGGCGATACAGCGCACGACGGCTCCCGCAACCGAATATGCCGTGGTTCGCGCGTTCATCGAGAAGGTGCGCGTCGCTGACACGTCGCCTGTCGTGTTCGTCCGCAGGTGACCCAGTGGTGGCCGCGCCGTGGATGAGGGGGACGAAACGTCGACGAAGTGCACACATGGCGGTGGATAGACGACCGATGCCGATCCAGGTGCCCGAGCGACGCTCGCGTCGCGTTGAGACGGCCCGCGGCCTCCAGATCGCCACCCCAGGCCGGCCAGGCAGAATGTTGCGCTGGTGCTCTCCTTTGTTCGGCTGGCCTGCCACAACGCCGAGTACGCCGCCCGGCCGCCATCGATCGACCACTTCGGCCACTCTGGGGTCGCTGTCGGCGAGGAGCTGGTGCGGTTTGACAGGCGACGGCGCGAGCACGTAACATTGTGCAGCACGCGGAGCTGTCCAGACAATAGTCGCCGCTATGAAGACCAACGTCACCCTCAAGCTGGACGCCGACCTTCTGCGCGAGGCCCGGATCCTCGCTGCGGAAGAAGGGACGTCTGTCAGCGCCATGCTGGCCGGCCGCGTGGAAGCCCTCGTGCGCGAACACCGCGGCTTCGACCGCGCCAGGCGGCGGGCGCTCGCCCGTCTCCGGCACGCGCGAGACCTGGGCTGGCGCCGCCCCGCATCCCGGGATGAGCTGCATGAGCGCTAGGTGCTTCGTCGACACGAACATTTTGGTCTACGCCCATGACGCGTCCGCCGGTCAGAAACACGAACGCGCGCGGGCGCTCGTGGAAGCGCTCTGGCAGTCTCGTTCCGCGGTCGTCAGCACGCAGGTCCTGCAGGAGCTGAGCGTCAACGTGCGGAGGAAGGCGGCGAGTCCCCTCGACCTCGAGGCCACCAGGGAGCTGATTGCCGACTACTTAGCCTGGCACGTGGTGGTGAACGACGGGCAGGCTGTCCTCGGCGCGCTCGACATCGAGCAACGCTACAAGGTGTCGTTCTGGGACGCGCTGGTCATCCACGCCGCCCAGGTGGCTGGTGCCGAGATCCTCTACTCGGAGGATCTCGCCGACGGCCAGCGGTACGGCGGCGTGCGTGTCGTCAACCCGCTGGGCGAGTAAGGCCTCGACGCCTCCCGCGCCGCATCGGCTTCGATTCACTGCTAGCATAGAGGGATGATCGACGAACGCGCATTCTTCACGGAGAAGCCGGAAACGCGGCGCGCCCGGTATCAGTGTCCCAAGTGCCGGCGGACCGGCGAATACGGCATTCGATGGGTCCGGCGCTCGAAGCGGGACAGGCCGCCGGCCGGAGCTGACGAGAACGACCGGGCCAAGTTCGCAAAACTGCGCGACTACCTGCTCCGGCTCGACGACGAGGTGACGTGCCCAACCTGCGGGAAGAAGTTCGAGATCCCCTCGCAGCACTCTCTGATGTTCGTGGACCAGCTCGGAGGGTTGCCAGACGCCGAGGCCCTCGAAAGAGAGATCGCCGCCGCGTCAGGGGAGCCCGAACGCGCACCTGAAACCAAGCCGGCGTTGCCCGCGCGGTTCACGCGCAAGTCGAGCGGCTGGAAGTAGGGCGTCGCCCGGCCGAATTGTCCGGCCGTCTGGCCGCGCTTCCGCCGTCGCTCGCCGTGCTCGAGATCACGTCCGTCGCGCTGGTCGCTCCGGGGCACATCACTCCCGGGCGCCATCTCGCTGACCGGCCAGGCGGGCGTGGGAGGTGACCGGCACGCGCGTGTCGGTCCCAACCCTCCGGTCCATCGACACCGACCTGGAAGCCTCAAGGCGCTGACGGCCTAGCGATCGTTCCAACCGTACCGCTGACGACTCCAGGAGAGTGATCATGTTCAGAAGCAACGCCGTGCGGAGTTGCGCAGAGCTTCACGAGATCGAACTCAACCGGTTCTTCGAGACCTGGAAGGTGTTCCGAGATTCGGGCATCGCGCTGCCTGCCACGACCGACCCTGCCTACGCGTCGGTCGACGATCTCTGCGGCCACGTCCTCCGGAGCGCACGCAACTACCTGACCTGGATCGGCGAGTGCGTCAGGCGACCCGTGACCGATCTCGACCTGGACGACAACCGGCTGAGCGTCGCGCGCAAGGGCCGCACGTTTCTCGATGAAGTCTCCGCGGCCTGGCGCCGCCATCTCGCGGTGCTGGAGGACGCTGAGCTCGCCCCCGCAGTCTATAAATCCCGTTGGGGAGAGGACTACAACGTCGAACAGATGCTGGAACACGCCGTCGTGCATCCGATGAGGCACCGGATCCAGCTGGAGCGGCTGATGGCGTCGCGCACGTAGCACGCCGCCACCAGTTGTGGCGCCCATCCGGACGGCGGCGCCAGGCGGTGCGACCCCCCGGAGGATCAGACGGGACGGCGACTTCGTGGCCGCTGTCCGCGGCCCCCGTCCCAGATGGCCCGGGTCGGTTCGCGGTTCTCGTCGTCATCCGATGGACGGCCAACGGACGGAGGGCTGGAGAGGCGGCCCGCGCCCGGCGATCCGTCGGCCTTGGCTATCGCAGCGACGCGATCTCGATGACCCGGACCGTGTTCGGGGCCATCGTCTCCGTCCGCCTGATCGTCCGGCCCTCCCGGCCGAGGGGCAATGTCTTTCCCGGCAGAATCTCGGTCAACTGGAAGCCGTCGGCCGCCAGGCCGTATCGGGCCGGGTCGAGTACGTAGGAGAAGGGGACCTCCTTGTCCGTATAGTTGACCAGGAACAACGCCAGGTGGCTGTCTTCCGACTGCCACAGCCGGGCTTCCACCGACGGGACCTGGCCCCTGTGCAGCCCCCCCTCCTGGAACTCCTCCTCGAACAGGGGCACGGGAGTGGTCGGCGCGATCGGTCCCCACAGGCGTCCGAACGTGTGGAACTTCTGGCTGGCCATCCTCAGCTGCGCACACTGGCGGAGGAACTCCACCTTGGCCGCGAACTGCGGCCGGCGGAACAGATCGAAATCCATCCAGCCGACCTGCTTGCCGTCGATGAAACCCTGGCCCACGGCGAAGTTGAAGAGCCGGTCGCTCTTGCGGAAGTCGCAGACGCTGCCGTAGAACAGCGTGTACCCGGCGTAGACGACCTCCTGCAGGGGAATCTCCTCGTCGGTTGGCCTTCCGGTGTAGAGATTGGCCGAGACCTGGTCGAAGAAGATCTCGTTGGCCGCCTCCGACGTGACCACGACCTCCCTGCCTCGGCGCTGGGCCACATCGAGGATCGTCCGGTAGAAATCCCGCCAGCCATCGGCCCAGTAGCGACCGCCGCCCAAGGGGTGCAGGTGGTTCTTGTTGAAGCAGAGCTCGTGGGAGTTGCAGGACACTTCGTCGATATAGATACCGTTGGCGCCATACTCGCCGACCAGGGTATCGACCAGCCCGGCGATCGTGTAGTGCCAGGGAACCTGGCTCGGGCACATGGGGGTGAGCCGGCCCGCGCCGTCCCAGTAGAACTTCTGCCGCAGGCCGCCCTGTTCGTCCTTGATGGCGTAGGGGTCGAACGTGTCCCAGTCCGCAATCTTGCTGTCGGCGCTCAGGCCGTTGATGTAGGGCACGATCACGGCGCCCGCGTCGACGAGTTCCTTGATCCGTTCCTTGAAGCGCGGCAGGGGCGGCAGGAAGTGGGGGTAGTTGTTGTCGAACAGGGTCTCGTGCCATCCGTACCACTGGAAGGCGATGGGCACGCCCATCTTCTTCAGCGCGTCGAGAAACGGCAGGTCCATCTCGTGCGGGTCCCGATTGTCTCGCGTCCAGGTCCTGGGGTCGCCGGTGTTCTTGTCCACGTCGGGCGGGAGGTCCCAGACCCACGTGTCGCGGATCCACAGCCCGACATTGAGCGCGGCCTTGGGAAAGTCCGGCCGCTGCGAGAGAGGACCCTTCTGCGTCCAGATCTGTTTGAGGGCCCAGGGCCGGTAGCGGTACGCGGCGTCCAGCCACCCGCCCTGGTAGGGCCCGAAGGCGACCGCGTAGTGATCCGGGAGATTTGAGCCGGTGACGCCCATGTTCTCCGGATAGCGGATCAGGGCCAGGGTCTTCTTCCCCGCGTCTGCCGAAAAGTCCTTGGCCCGGGATTCGCCGTCCTGGCTGGCGAAATACACGCCGTTCGTGCCGGCGCTGAGCGACATGAACTGCATGGGGAAGAACCCGGAGGGCGAGCGGGTCCTGAACGCCCCCTTCCAGTTCTTCATCAGGCGCCCCCCGGCGCCCGTCACCGGTAGAGCGACGTCATAGGCGCCCTCCGCCGGGAACCCGTTGACCGAGGGGCAGGCCACCTCCCACAGGCCCCAGTAATTGGACAGGTTCTTGACGAAGATTCTCCAGAGGGCCACCCCGTCCCCGTGCGGCAGTTCGACGCTGACCTGGACGGTGACGATGCCGTCCTCTTCCCAGAACCGCAGGTTGTTCCACTGCAGCACGGCGATCTGGTCGCCGTTGGGTCTTCGCAGCAGCTTGATGTAGTCGCAGGGCTTGGAGTTGTTGTCGATCTTGGGCCGCATGACGCCTTTGCCGAACGTCACCTCCCACAGCAGGTGCCTCCCTCCGACGTCCTTGATGTGGTTGAACCCGGTCCGACGGTCGATCAGGCCGGCCAATCCCATGCCGCGGGGCTCGAAGACGTACTGGGCGTACTCGTTCTGCAGCGTGAAGCCCTTCTCGGGGTCGATCACGGTCTGCGCGGACAGCGCCGCAGGCGCGGCGCCGACAAGAACAAGAGAAAGCAGCAGCACCGCTCGCTTCATTGGGCCTTCCTTACCTTCGCGTTGTCAGATCGTTCATACGGGCCGTGTGAGCTCCGATCGGTCATCCATCGCCACGCGGGCACGACCCCGACCGTCAGACCGTCCACCACGAGGCGGTCGGCCGGGTGCAGAGTGATGACCAGCCCCCGGCGGCGGCCCGGGCCGCCGCCGGCGGACGCTCGCGTGCCGCCCGCCCCCGACTACTCCCAGGGAAACAGCAGGTAGAGATGCGCCAGGCGGCCGGTCTCCCCGATGAAGAGGGTCCCGTCGGGTCCCGCGATCATCGACTCGGCCTCGTAGGCCAGCCAGGCGTAGTACGGCGTCCGGTTGACGTGGAGCATGCCCGCGCTTTCGAACGACCCCGTCCGCATTCGGTACACGAACACGCGGGCAGACCCGCCCGGCTCGCCACCGACTCCCCAGAGGTCGCCGTCCTGGCTGAAGGCCAGCCCACGAATCCGCTGCTGCCAGACGGGCTTCCCCAGGTTCTGGATCACCATCGTCTCGGGATCGAAGCGGAAGATGAAGCCATCGGACGTCCCGCCGTAGATCATTCCGTCCCGGTTCAGCACCATGGCGTCGACGATGGCCTTGTATTCCCGCCCCATCTCGGCCGGGATGCGGCGATCACGATGTTGGGTGAGGACCCCCGTTCCGGGTGAGTAGTCGAACAGTGCGCCGTAGTCGCCCGTTCCCCAGACCCGGCCCTTCGCGTCGAGCACGAGGGCCCGCGGGATGCTGCGGAATGGTTCCTCGTTGAGAGGGGCCCCGCACACCGGCCCTTTGTCCACCGTCTTCCCGGTCGCGAGGTCCATGACGAAGAAATGTCCGCCGGGAAAGGTCATGCCGTAGAGCGCCCCGTGCCCGTAGATCAGCGACACGACGCTTTCGCCGGCGATCACCACGCCGAGGTCCGTGGCGAACGGGAGAGGCCGGGACGGGTCGGGCGTCTGCATCCGCTGGCGGCTCTGGAGTTCCTTCCCGGGCTCGAAGCGAAAGATGTGTCCGCCGGGATAGCCCTTGTAGCGCGCCAGGACATCCTTCCCCCGTTCGTCAATCCGGCCCTGGTTCAGGAGCGACGTGCCGACGTAGATCGACCCGTCGGGCGTCGCGGCTAGTGCGTGGAAGATGCTCTCCTGGCCGGGCAGATAGCCGAGCGGAAACACGTGGCCCCACTTCGGGTCGAGGACGAAGAGGTGGGCCCGTTTTCCGGACGTCCCTCCGTAGAGGTTGCCGTCGGCGCCAACGACCAGGGAGGTGATCGCGGACTCGCCGGGCGGGATCACGTCCAGGGGCGGGTGGCCCAGCTCCCGCAGATCCAGCCGCAGCGGGGCGGCCGAGTACAGCGTCGTTTCCTGGGCCGCCAGTCCGCCCGGGGCGAGGGTCAGGAGGACGATCGCTAGCGTGATGCTCGTTCTCGTATTCATAACCGTCCTCCTCTTCAGCGGTTCTTGTCGGGCCGGTAGATCAGGAGTCTCAGGGTGTAGGTCCGGCCATCGTGCATCGACTTCTTGCTGTCGGTCTCCTTCTCGAGGACAAGATCGGCCGGAAGGCCCGAGACGCTCCGTCCCTTCCCCTCCGGCTCCAGGACGTGGGCCACGAAGTAGATGGTCCCGTCGGGCGCGGCGCTGGCCGCGTTGGGATGGACCGCCGTCAGGCCGCCCTCCACCTGGATCAACCCCCGGTCCTCCCGCCGGCCGGTCTTGAGGTCGTAGGTCACGAGCTCGGCGGCCATCCCGCCTCCCCAGTAGGGCGTGACGTCTTCGGACCCGGCCGCCGAGTTGGTGGCGTAGTAGAGGACATTGTCCGGGCCCCGGCAGAACGAGATCATGGCGTAAGGAACGTCGCGCCTTCCAAGGTACCGATCGGCCGCGAGCTGGGCGAGCAGCTTCATCTCGCCTTCAGGCCCTTTGTGCGGGTCGTATTCGACCAGGTACGAGCTACCCGTCTCCAGGAAGTAGATCTTCCTGCGGTCAGGCGATACGGCGACGGCAGTGAACGTCTGCTCGGTCTCCCAATATGCCCGGTGGACAGGGACGCCAACCTCCCGTTGGGGGAGCTGGACCTGGAGGTTCTCGATCGCGTCCTTCTCCGGGTCGTAGCGGTAGAGCCGGCCGCGGCCCCAGCAGCCATAGACTCGGCCGAGGTCGTCCACGACGAGGGTCCGGCCGACGGCGTCCCAGTTCTGGACTTGGCCCATGTCGGTCGTCTTCCCGGTTCCCAGGTCGAAGTAGAGGAAGTGGGCCTGGGGATAGGTCACCGCGTAGAGCCGGCCCCGCTTCGGATCCATGGTCATCGTCAGCAGCCCGTTCCCTTTCAGAGCGATACCCAGGTCGGTGACGGCGTCGGTCTTGGGGTCGTAGACCATCCAGTGGCCGCCGGGGTAGGCGTCGGGACTGGGGAAGGTCGCGAACCCGTAGAACGCCGAGAGGTGGGTCCCGAAATAGATCTTCCCGTCAGGCCCCTCGGAGATCTGGGAGTGGACCTTGGCCTGGGGTTCGACGGCCAGGTTGGTCTGGCCGGTGATGCGGTTCATGTCGCCCAGGAGCCTCATCGTGTCGGTCTTGGGATCGTAGACGGCGACCGAGGCCCCGGCGCCGTGGTAGTTCAGGCCGACGTAGACCCGGCCGTCCGAGGCGACGAGGCAGGCCGTGTAGTTCGAGTCCCAGACCATGGGGTTCGGGAAGGTTCGCGACTCGAGCCGGACTACCTTCGGTTCGGCTCCCGACGCCGTGCCCACGAACGCCAGACCGGCCAGGAACAAGCCGAGCCCGACTGGGCGGAGGATCGATTGAACGTCCATGGTGTGTGTCCTTCTACTCTCGAAGAGCCTCGGGGGGCGGGTCAAAACCGGCCAGTTGTGGACGTGTGAACACCGGCCACCACAGCAGCGGCGGCCGAGACCAGTGAGATCTACTTCAAAGACGGCCTGACACGCAAATCCGCCGCAGGTGCTCGCCGCTCCTGTCCTTCCCGGGACGATGAAAGCCGGAGAAGCCACGAGGAAGACGCGGGAGCGTCTTCCAACGCGCGGCAGGCGGCGGTCTGGGCTGTCCACGGCGCGGGCAGCTTCCATCGGCCGTGGCACGGCCCCTCATTTCTCTCTCTCCTCGGCCCACAAATCCGCGTGCGCCTTTGTCCGCCAGACCGTCGTGCCGACGACCGCCCTGTTGACCTCGTCCACCGGGTCGAGAAGCCGGCGCGATCGCTCGAACAAGCGCTAGATTCGATCCGCCAGTCATTTGATGGGTGGACGGGAAGGTGAACAGGACCTCGAGGTTCGCGGCTGGGGCCAGGCAGCTCCGGACCGGTTCACCTGATGGAGCCGGCTTCGCGTTTTCTGCTATGGTACGGAGACAGGAGTTACGCGAATGAAGCAGTTCACCGCCGTCGTCGAGCGCGACTCGGACACCGGCCTGTACGTCGGATACGTGCCTGGAATGCCTGGCGCCCACAGCCAGGCTGAAACCCTCGATGAGCTCAACGCCAACCTGCGTGAAGTCGTCGCGATGCTGCTCGAAGATGGCGACCAGGTACCCGAAGCGGAATTCGTCGGCATTCAGACGGTCCGAGTAGCGTGACCGTGACGAAACCGCCTGTTCTCAAGCCTCGTGAAGTTGTCGCGCTGCTCGAGCGGGCAGGTTTCTCCGAGGTCCGCCAGCGCGGTTCCCACAAGCAGTTCCGCCATCCCGACGGCCGCGTCACCACCGTTCCGTTCCATCCGGGGCGCGACATCTCTCCGACACTGCTTCGCCAGATTGCGCGAGACATTGGGCTCTCGGTGGACGAGTTGCTGACCGGGTCGTAGCGCTGTCAGCCGCCGAGCGGCCCGGCTGTGCCACCGCCGAAGTGGCCGTCCTCGATCGAGCGCGGCGCATGTGCGCACGCCCGTTCCCACCCCGTCAACCTGGCCCTTTGGCGGACGGCCGTCAGGAGGTGCTGGCTCACTTTCGCGCCCGCAAACGCGTCGAACGGCGACAGTTCCGGGCTTCACCGACGCGGAACGCGAGCAACTCCGACACGACCTGGCGCGGTTCGCCAGCCCGGCCTATCAGCAGCGGTACGAGCAGTGGTGCCTCCACAGAGACGAGGCGCCCCCACCTGAGCCGCTGTCGGCGCACGGCCGCGGCGTGGGCGCGGACGTGCGATTCGTCCCGTTCGTGCTGGAGCAGCGGTACCCGTTTGTCGGCCGCGCGCAGGACGCCGCGTGAGGCGCTTGGTCGTCCCGTCGCGGCAGCCGAACCGGCGGGGGTGGACCCGAGCGCTCCGCCGGCGCCGTCCCGGCTGCCTCAGCCGTACGTCCAGCGACTCGTCGTTCGTGGTGCGGGCCGCGTCATGTGCGGCCCGATTCTCCTCACCGCGGTGGTCTCCCAGCCCAGAACCGTCCCGGGTGGGGCGAGGGGCACCGGGCTCGTGGCAATCGTGGCGTCGTCACGGCTGACCAAGTCCAGTCAATTCGACGGCCGTGTGTCCGTGTCCGGGCTTGCGAATTGGCCCAGAGCATGTGGAAGCTGCCGAAGCTGCGGAGGCAGAGAACGCCCCCACAGCTTCTTGGGAATCCGGATGGATCCTTGCCGGATCCCCACGAGCTTCCACCTGCATTCATCATGGTTTCCGGTTCGGGGCACTGATTCCTGGGCAAGGGATTTCGGAACCGATTATCCGGCTCGCCCGTCCCCATCGTCTTGACACCCAGACGAGCACAGCTCCAATCAGCTGAGGGATGGCCTCGGCGGAGGGATCCTGGAGATCGCCGCCCATCACGATCACGCCGTGCCCGGTGGCGGCGTGATCGAGGGCAGCGCTGATTGCCGCCTGGTGCCCGAAGTCACGCGAGAGGGAGATGACGAGGAGGCGCGGATCCAGAGCCGTGGCGCGGCGGAGCAACGCAGGCGATCGGTCGGAGCTTCCGCCATCAACGAAGACCATTTCGTGAGGACCGCCCAGCAGGCAGTCGATGACATCGCGGACTCGAGACAGGGGTGCCGGCAGCACGCTCTCTTCGTTGTAGAGGGGAACGGCAAGCGATACTCGGGTCATGGTGTCTCCGAACCTGGAGAGACATACGACGCGTGCCGCGAGTGCTGGTCACCGTTCCGCAGGCTCGCCAAGCTTGCCTTGGACGGAGCCTTTGAGTTCTCCGTGGCGGCCGCCGCTCCATGAATGTGTCGGACCTCGCATTTCCGCTCGAAGAGGGTGCGGTGCAACCCGACGCGCATCGATAGTTGGTCGCTCACCAGTGTCCGGCAGCACCTCGTCGCTCGCGGCTACATCCCTAATACATCCCCGATGCGAGGACCAGACAGGGAACCTCAGCAGCGTAGCGCGATATGTGCTTGATCTAATTGGCCTTATCTGGTGAGCCGGGTGGGGATCGAACCCACGACCACCGCATTAAAAGTCCCTCCGGCCGGTGTGAGACGTGCATCGTCGTGCTCACACTAACTGCCTATTGCATCATTGTATTCAGTGAGTTACACTTGGACCATGTTCTCTGGTGGTGCAGCGAGTAAGCACGTCTTGCACCACCAGTGCACCACCAGTGCACCACCAGAAATGGAGCGGCCATGAAGACGATGCTCACCGAGAAGCGGATCGGGCAGCTCAGACCTCGCGCCGGCAGCTTCGATGTGTACGACCTCGGGCAGCCCGGCCTCGTGGTCCGGGTGCGCCCCTCGGGCGTCAGGTCCTACCTCGCAGCCCTCGGGCGCGGCCGGTGGCTCACGCTCGGCCGTCCCGAGAAGCTGCCGCTCGACGACGCGCGCAAGGTGTGCCGCGCGAAGCTCGTCGCGCAGGAAAAGGGCGCCGACCCTATCGCCGAGCGGCGAGCCGGGCGCGGGCTGACGTTCGCGCAGTTCCTCACCGAGCGGTACCGCCCGTGGGCGGTCGCAAACCGCAAGACGGGACAGGGCGCGGTCGACCGGCTCACCACGCACTTCGGGCCGCTGTTCGGCGCGAAGCCGCTCGGCGAGATCACCAGCTTCGCGGTCGAGCGGTGGCGGTCGGGCCGACTGAAGGGCGAGCACGCCGTCACCGCCGGCACCGTCAACCGCGACCTCGCCGAATTCAAGGCCGCGCTATCGAAGGCGGTTGAGTGGGGACTGCTCTCCGAGCACCCGCTGCGCCGCGTCAAGCTGGCGCGGACCGACCGGAACGCGCGTGTCCGGTTCCTGACGAACGAGGAGGAAGCTCGGTTGCGCGCAGTCCTCGCCGCTCGCGACGAGAAGTACCGCACCGAACGTGCTCACGCGAACGCATGGCGCCGCGAGCGCCACTACCCGGAGCTGCCGACCTTCGGCACCTACACCGACCACCTGACGCCGATGGTCCTGCTCGCCCTAAACACCGGATGCCGGCGCGGTGAGTTGTTCGGCCTGCGGTGGGGCGACGTGGACCTCGTGCACGGCAACCTGACGGTGCGCGGCGAGGGCGCCAAGTCCGGGCGCACCCGGCACGTGCCGTTGAACGCCGAGGCGGTCGACGCGCTGAAGGCGTGGCAACCGGAGCAGCCCGAGGCCGACGGCCTCGTGTTCCCCGGCGACGACGGCGCGAAGCTGACCACGTTGAAGACCGCCTGGCTCGCCGTGGCCAAGGCCGCGAAGCTCGCCGACTTCAGGTTTCACGATCTCCGCCACAGCTTCGCGTCGCACCTCGTTCAGCGCGGCGTGAGTCTCGCGGTGGTCCGCGAACTACTCGGCCACTCCGACTTCGCGTTGACGCTCCGGTACGCCCACTTGGCCGCCGCCGACAAGGCGGCGGCGGTCGCGACGCTGGCGAGGTGAGGCTATGACGAAAGCACTCCCATGGTGGGCGAAACCCGGAACCAACCCTGACGTGCTGCGCCGGTCAATTGCCGACGCGAAGCGCAAACGGCTGGCCGCCCAGCGCGCGGCGGTCGAGGCGGGCAACCTCGCGGGCCTGGTCGACGCGCTCGCCGAGGCCCAGCCGGCGACGCGGGGGCGCGCGTCGGGCACCGGTGACGAACTCCTCGTGCTGCCGCGCTGGGCCGTTGAGGCGGCCGGCAAGGCGGTCCTCGACGTGCTCAACGGGCATCGCCCCGGCGCCGGCCGAGGCCGTACCGCGAACGCCAGCGCGCGGTACGTGCAAGACCAGATCGACCTCGTGCGCTACCTTGAGGTCGAGACGTGGCGGCGCATCGGCCGGACGAAAGAGCGAGCGATGGCCGAAGCGGCCCGGAGTCTTGAGGCTCTCGGGCTGGGCGCCAGCCCGGACACGATCCGAAGCGGCCACAAGCGCGTCGCGCGGCGGCTGCGAACCGAGGGCGGGCGCTTCTACGCCGTGCGGTCCGCGACAGTCGACGCCTTGCTCGCCCCCGTGTCGCGGGTGAAATAACCGGCGACTTGTTCACCTCGACGCAGTGCTCACCGAGCCCTATCGTGGGGGCATGAGCACTGCAGCAGCCGCATCAAGCCCCACCATCGGCCTGGCGCCGTCACCGTTGCTGGACGAGCGCGACGCGGCCCGCCTCCTCGCCTTTTCGGTTTTCGCCCTGCGACGCTGGCGCGTCGACGGGCGCGGCCCGCACTTCGTGCAGGTCGGCCGCAACATCAGGTATCGCCTCGACGACCTCGTGTCGTGGACCGACGCCCGCGTGCGCCGGTAGGCCGGTAGAACTGTACGCAGCGACGCCCGGCTCGGGGGCAACCGGCCGGGCGTCGGGACGACCAGAGCGATGCGAGACCCAACCAGCTTACCACCGTCGCCGCCCGCCGACGCCCTCGTCGACTGGGGGCCGCGCCCGGTCGAGCGCCAGTCCGCCGAAGAACGCATGGTCGCGCGCTTGTACGACGACGTGGGCGTGCTGCGGTGTCCGCCCCTGCGCGCCCTCGTGCGCGGCTGGTTGCCCGCGAGCAGCCTAAGTGCCGTCGTCGGCCCGCCGGGGTGCGGCAAGAGTCTACTGCTCATCGGGGGCGGCGTCGCCGTCGCCAGTGGACAGCCGTGGCTGGGCCGGACCGTCGACCAACCGGGCACCGTGATCTACGTCGCGCAGGAAGGCGAGGCCGGTGTGCCCGCCCGCGTTCGGGCCGCGAAGGTCGATCTTGGCCTCGACCTCGCGAGCGTCATCGGGTTCTACACACTCGCCGCGCCGGTCAACCTGCTCGACCCGGCGTCGGTCGCGACGTTTCTCGCCATCATCGACGGCCTGCACCCGGTCTGGATCATTGTCGACACGCTCGCCCGCGCGATGACGGGCGGCGACGAGAATTCCGCCCGCGACCTCGGCCTGGTCGTTGCCCACTGCGATCACATTCGCGCCCGCACGCGCGCCGCCATCACGCTCGTACACCACCTGAACGCAGCCGAAACGCGCGAGCGCGGCAGCAGCGCCCTTAGGGGCGCCGCCGACGCCCTGCTCGCCGTCACGAAGACCGACGACTTGCTTGAGCTGAGCTGCCTGAAAATGAAGGACGCGCCGCCCTTCGCCCCGGTCCGGCTCACACTCACGCCGGTCGCAGGCACCGACGGCGCGACCGTCGCGCTGGCGGACGAAGCGCCAGCCGCAGGCGAGTTGACGCCGGCCCAAGCCCGCGCCTTCCGCATCCTTACCACCAGCTTCGGCGCCGACGGCGCGAGCCGCGCCGAATGGCTTGCCGCCGCGCCCGGGCTCGCGCCCGCGACATTCTATCGCTGCGTCCATGCGCTCGCGGAGCGACACCTCGTGACTCGGACTGGCACGCGCTACCGGCCCGCCGGAGGCCCCCGATGAGCCGAATTCTCATTTCTCACTCCGCTACCCCGTTTTCTCACGCGTTTCTCATGGGCATTCTCATCGTCTCTCACGCGTTTCTCACAATGTTCTCGGGCATTTCTCATCGCCTCTCACGTCGTTTCTCATTCGTTCTCACGCTGCTGGACACTCGTAAGAGTGTCCAGCGTGAGAAAGAGACGAGAGAGAACCGAGAGACGAACGGACAACACGAGGGGCACGTTAGGCACACGTCGACCTGGCTTCGCCCGCGCTGGCAGACGGCGGGAACGTCGACGAGACGGACGTCAACGCTGTCAGGATGCGGAGGTCGTCTGTTCAGGCCCGTCACGTTAGGTGCAGTCTCGTCAGTGTTTACGGACGCGTACTCGCACGCTCACCGCCTCGTCGTGGCCGGGTGTCCAAGCCGGTGGTGCACTGGTGGTGCGGCAAGCGCGCCGCCCGACTCCGAGCACGCGCCGGCAGGCGGGCTCACTCAGGCGGAGCTGCGCCGCTTCGTCTGTGTGCCGACCGACGAGGCCGAGCAGGTGCTCCGGCACCGAGGACGGCACGGAAGCAAGTAACGGAGGGACCAAGTATGGCCATTCAGTGGCGCGCGTTGCAATTCAGCCGGGCCGACCAGACGTTCGCGGCGGCCGGCGACTCGCTCGACTTTGGCTTCATCGCCAGCAAGATCATCATCGCCAATGGGAGCAGCAAGAGCACGTACTGGACGTGGACGACCACGGTCGCGTCGACGAGCGGCTACGAGGTGCGCACATCCGAGACGCTTGTCCTCGACCAAATGCGGACGCAGTGCTGCGCGTTTTGCGCGACGTCGAGCGGCGCCGGCCTGCGCCTGGCTGCATGGGGAGGCTAGGCCGTGGGCGAAACACCTACGACGTGCCGATGTGGCGCCCTGGCGCATCCGGCGCGGCCGGGAAGGTGCACGAAGGGGCACGGCTGGCCCGGCGGCGACCTTGGGGCGGCGACCCGCTGGCGGCCAGGGAACGAGGCGGCGTTCGTGCATGGCGCGCGGGCTGAGGTGTCGCGCGAGGCCCGGCTCGCCGAGGTCGAGGCGCAGCTTACCGAGCAGGCGGCGGCGATCCTGCGGGCGCGGCCCGGCGTGACCGACCCCGTGCTGCCGATGCTGGCGCGCCGGTTCGTGGTCGCGGTCCAGGTGCTCGACGGGTTCGAACGTGAGCTGGTCGCGGCCGGCGTGGTGACGGCGACGCGGAGGGCGCGCCGCCTGGTGCCGCACTACCAGGCGCAGTTGACGGTGGTGCTGCGGCTTGCCGGCGTGCTGCTCGACGGCAGGGCCGAGGACGGCCCGCCGGCCGACGCGCTGGCGCACGTGCGGGCGGCCGTGGAGGCGGCCAACCGTGACGCCTCGTGAATTTCGCCGCTTGTTCCGCGAGTTCGACGCGCCCTCGTGGCAGCCGTGGGCCAGCGTCGAGGACAGCGTGTTCGGTGAGCGACCCGACGACGTGGCGCTCGTGCGCCGCCTTGCGGGCGGGCGGCCGCTGCCGACGCGGCCAGTGCGCGAGTTCTGGGCGATCTGCGGGCGCGGATCGGGCAAGAGCCGAACTGCGGCGCGGCTCGCCGTCTACATGGCGACGGGCCGGGCGTGGGCGCGGGCGCCGGGGGAGCAGATCCACGTCCACGTCATCGGCCCAGACAAGCGGCAGGCGGCGATCACGCTGGGCTACGTCAAAGGGTTGTTCCTGAGCGTCCCGGCGCTGGCGCGCCTGATCGTGCGCGAGGTGCGCGACGGGCTGGAGCTGTCGAACGGCGTGGTCATCGAGGTCGGCACGGCGGACCCGGCGACGGAACGCGGGTTTGCGTTTGGCGTGGTCATCATCGAGGAGGCCGCGCAGCTCCCGCAGGACACGAGCGCGACCCCGGACAGCGAACTGGTACGCGCGGTGCGGCCCGGTCTCGCGCGGGTGCCCGGCAGCTTGCTGTGTGTCATCGGCTCACCGTACGCGCAGCGGGGCGAGCTGTGGCGGACGTGGCGCGAGAAGTTCGGCACCGACGACCCGGACGTGCTGGTCGTCCAAGGGCCGACGCTGGTGCTCAACCCGGCGTTCGACGCCCGTGAGGTCGAGCGGGCGCAGCGCGACGATCCCGTGTCGGCGCAGTGCGAGTACGGGGCGCAGTTCCTCAGCGGGGTCGGGTCGCTGTTTGATGACGCCGCCCTCGCGGCGTGCGTAGTCGGGGGCGTGCGTGAGCGGGCGCCGGGGGCGAGCGCCGGGGTGCGGACTGGGCACGTCGACGCGTCGACCGGGAGCGGCGAGGACGCGTGGGCGGCGGCCGTCGCGGAGACGCGGGGCGAGGGCGCGGCGCTGCTGGCGGTGCGAACGTGGCGCCCGCCCTTCAACCCGTCGGTGGTCGCCGGCGAGTGCGCGGAGTTCTTCCGCAGCTACCACGTGGTCGAGGTGACGCGCGACCAGTTCGCGGGCGGGCTGGTTGATGACCTGATGCGGCGTCACGGCGTCGACGTGCGCCCGGCCGCGATGGACACGTCAAGTGCGTACCTCCAGCTCGTCGCGGCGGTGAATTGCGGGCGCGTCGAGCTGCTCGACCACCCGGCCCTGCTGCGGGAGCTGCGCGGGCTGGAGCGGCGTCGCGGTGCGGCGGGCAAGGATCGCGTGACGCACCCGCTGCGCGGACACGACGACCTCGCGGCGGCGTCCGCGTTCGCGCTGGTCGGGGCGCTGGCCGAGGCCGAGGTCGACGAAGACCTGCTGCTGTTTACGCCTCGACGCCTGGCGCGCCTTGCCGAGCAGCAGCGGGCCGAGCGGGAGGCGGCGGTGCAGCGGCCCGAGGCGCCGGCCGAGGAACCGGAGACAGCCGGCGCCCTCTTGGGCGTCGACGGTGCGGAGGACAGCATGAACGGCCCATTGGGACGAATTCGGGCAGCGGCGTTGGCGGGTTGGCGGGCGCTGCGCAGTGGGGAGCCGGACCCGAGCCAGGTGCCGGCCGAGCCTCGGGCCAACGAACCGGCCGAGCCCGATGCGGCGCGGCTGCGCCGGATCGGCGCGACTTTCGAGAGCCAGGTGCGCCGCACCGGGTCGTACTTTCCGGGGGACTGACGGAGGCGACAGTATGAGCAGCAAGCGACCGCGCCCGAAACCGAAGCGGCCGAGGCCGCCGGTGCGGTTCATCGACAGGATCATCATGAAGGGGGCACCTCATGCCTGACCTTATTCGCAAGCAACTGCCGACGACGATCACACCGGTCGGCGACCATCAGGTCCAGCTCGTCGTGTCGACCGGCGCCATCGACAGAGACGGCGACACCATCGATCCGAACGGGTGGCACCTCGACGCGTTCCGCAAGAACCCGGTCGTGCTCTGGGCGCACGACTACTCGTCGCTGCCGGTGGCGAAATGTGTGGATATTCAGGTGCGGGCCGGGCAGCTCGGTGCGGTGGCAGAGTTCCCGACGGCGGAGTTGTACCCATTTGGCGATCAGGTGTACAAGCACATCCACGCCGGCTTCCTGACCGGCTTCTCGGTTGGCTTTCGGCCCCTGGTCCCGCCCACTGACAACGGCGCGGGTGGGCAGCACTTCTCGGAGCAGGAACTGCTCGAATTCTCCGCCGTACCGGTTCCGGCAAATGCGGACTCGCTGGTCGTAAGCCGGGCTCTGCGGCCGACTGATGCCGGGGCGGTGTGGAAGTGGCTCGGCCTCGCGGTCGACGAGCCGATCATCGAGATCCTTGACGACGAGCCGGTCATCGAGATCATCGACGAGCCGTACCTCGACGCCCGACACCGCGCCTTACACCGGCGCGCTCGGTTACTGGCCAAGGGCGTCTCGCCGCCCGACGTATCGACGACTATCGAGACGGACCTCTCGACGCGCTGGTCGGCCCCGAGCCTGGGCGACTTCACCACGAGCGTGTGGGAGGACCTGTCCGAGGCGGACCAGCGCCGCGTCGCTGGGCACTATGCCTGGTCGGCGGCGCTGCCGCCCGACAAGTTTGCGGACCTGAAATTGCCGCACCACAGCCCGAAGACGCACAAGGTGATCTGGAACGGGCTGACGAACTGCGCGGCGCGGCTCAACCAGACCGACCTGCCGGCGGCCGACGTGGCCAAGATCAAGGCCCACCTGCGCCGGCACTACAAGGCCTTCGGGAAGGACATCCCCGACGTGCTCGGCGCGGCGTTCGATCCGGTGGCGCGGTCCGGGCGCGTGTTGAGCGAACGGAACGCCGAGCACCTCACCCGCGCGCACGAGCACCTCGACGCCGCGCACGAACACCTGACCCACGCCAAGCGGCACGTGGCGGACGTGCTGGCCGAGGCCGGGGCTGCGGCGGGGAGCGGTAGCAAGGCCGGCCGCGTGCTGTCGGGCGAAAACGAGCGGGCACTGCGGGCGGCCCACGCGCACGTCGAGACGGCGCACGAGCATGCCGGGCACGCGACGGTCCGCGTGCACGATGTGCTGAGCGCGGCGCGGGCCGAGCCGGACGGCGCGCCGGACAACGACGACACGCCGATCTCGCTGCCCGACGCCGAGGCGGTCGCGGCTGCGCTGGGCGAAGCGACTGTCGGCGCGCTGGAGGAGCTGGTCCACGAGCAGGTAGGGGCTGTCGTTGCCAAAATGCGTGGGCGCGTGGAGTAGTTCAACCGGGCCGGCTATGCGCCGGCCCTCACGGCAGGGAGAAGAACCATGAGGACGGTTGCCCAGGTGGATGCGGACCTAGACGCGACGCGGGCGCGCCGTGCGCAGGTCGAACGGGAGTGGTTGGAGACTCGGCCACTTGCCGATAGGGCGAGTGGGGTCGACCATCCGACCGTGACAAAGCTGGCGGCGCTGGCGGCGCAGCTGCGCTGGCCCGAGCTTCAGCGCGAGGCCGTCGAGGTGGAGACGACCCTCGAAAAACTGATCGAAGAACGGAAGGCGCTGCGGGCCGCCGAGGTGGAGGCGCTGGAGGCCGAACTCCGGCGTGATCTGCGGCCGATGCTGAAGGCGCTCAGCGCGGCGGCTGAGGCGTTCGAGGCGGCCAACCTCGCCGTCGTCCAGCGCGTGCAGCAGTATGAGGCGGCAAGCGGCCGAGGGCTGCCGGTGACGCTGCACTTCATCGGCTTTTCCGGGAGCGAGGCGATGGGCGCGTCGGAGGTCCGCGAGTCGCAGGTCGACCTGTGGAAGCGAGCGCTGCGAAACGAAGGCTATCTCTGAGGCTGAGGGCCGCCTATTCTCCGGGGCGCCGCCGGGCGCCCTGAACTGACCCTGCTGGCGGCCCGCCTGCGCGGTGCGTGCAGGTCATTGGGGCGGGGCCGGACCCGGCACTTGGAAAGGCCGCAACACCTCGGGGGGCGCGCCGGGCGCCCTCTCTGACCGGCCCGCAAGCGGCCCGCTCGCGCGTCTCCCCCGCGAGCGCACGCGGGCCGGACCCGGCACCTTGGAGTACTACAATGACGGACCTCAACGTGGTCGCCGTTCGGATCATCTGCTGCGACTGCGGCGCCGGGTTCATCTTCACGGCGCGTGAGGCGCGCAGGTTTGCGGCCCTCGGGTTCGCCCGGCCGCGCCGCTGCGGCCCCTGCCGGCGTCGGCGGCGCCCCTCGCCACACGCTCCTGACGCCCCGTGCCGGCCCGAGGGCTCGGGGGGGATGTGATGACCACGGAGGCGGTGGAACGGCCCGGGACGGGCCAGCAAAGCGTGCGTTCGGCCACTCCGGCGTGTGCCTACTGCGGCGGACCGATGATCCCGCGTCGGTCGAAGTCGGTACTGCTCGGCGGCGTGCCGCGCCGCTGCCCGGCGCCGGCGGATCGACGACGCTTTGGTAGAGTTGGTGCGCGCCCTGGAGCTGGCGGCGATGCGTCTGCGGCCTCGGGGATGAGGCACCTGGGTACGCCCGTTATACGTATAACAGGCGAGAAGGCGCGGGTTACTTCAGTTGTGCAAGTTCGTCGCGGTACAGCGTCCACTCGCGGTTCTGGCCGGAGCCGACGATGATGATCGTCACGTCCTCCGCCGGGTCGAAGGCGTCGCAGGGGAAGAAGAAGCGGCCTGCGTCGGCCGTCCGCACCGCGCCGAACCCGTTCTGGTACATGGTCGGCACGGTCTGGGCCGCCGTTGGCTGGAGGACCTGGCCCGCGCGTCGGAGCACGACGCGCTCGACCGACGTCAGCGTTGACAGCGGTCCGCTGCTCGACGGGCTGGCCTCCACCTCGGCGAGACAGGGCGCGAAGGCGCTGAGCGGCGGAGCGTTCAACGGCTCGTAGCGGCGGCCGGCCTCATAGGCGATCCACTGGAGGCGGCGGTACGGCGTGTAGAGCGCGAGCGTGTACGGAAAGTCCACCGCTTCGGCGAGGCGCTTGGGGTCGACGGTCCGCATCGCTTCCCGGATCGCCTGCTGCGTCGGCGTTCTCGCGCCGAGCCTGACCGCGAGGAGGGCAGTATAGGCGAGGCCGTCGTCGCCGCGCTCGCCGTCAGCGACGGCCTCGCGGTAGGTGGCCTCGGTCAACGGCTGGATGCCCGGCACATGGAAGGACGACCGCAGCGGCGGTAGTCCCTTCAACTCCTCCTCCGCCAGCGGGGTGAGCGGCGAGAGCCTCAACAGGATGTTGATGGGAGCATCTCGGGTGATCTCGACTGTTTCGCGAGCATTGCCGATAGACCGCAGGGACACCGCGACGGTCCAGCGGCCGGGCGGGAGACTGATGCGAAAGACGCCGCCGGTGTCGGTGGTCGCGGAGACGCCAGCGGGCATCAGTGTGGGGTGCGTGCAGGTGGCGGTGACGCCTACTGCTGGCGTGCCGTCGGGGAGAAGAACGATCCCGGTGAGCGACTGCGCGCGACCACGGCCGGCAGCCAACAGCGAGAGCAGAACGGCGAGGAACACCCGTTGCTTCATCGCGGCCTCCGGCGGCTGTCCGGCGCCCAGCACGGTCGACACTACGCCGTGGGCACCATGACGTGCTGCACGCCCACGCCCTGAATGTACGCTACACCGCGCTGGTTCTCTATGATCTTGATCGCGCTTGTCGCTCCGAGAGTGTGGATACAGGCGTGGTGAACAGAGAGAACCGCCTCTTGAAGTTCGTGCTTGTCCTCTAGCGCCGCAACGTTCAGACCTATCGCGCGGCACCTGTCCAACGCAAGGTGCCGGGCGTGCGAGAGGTTTAGAGCATGGTCGCCAAGTTCTTTCAGGATCGTGGCGATCTTCGTCTCCCGGTCCGGGTCTTTTTCGAGCATCCCGCTACGGAGCCACTCACCCGCCATGTCGTTCGACCACTTGATGGCCTTCTCACACTCGCCGATCAGAGTGGGGTTGTACTTGGCAATGATCGGCTGCCACACCGCCACCTTGCGCTGATCCTGGCAGAGTTCGGCGAACGCTCTCGTGAACTCCTCGATGACGCCGTGGGCAGGGAGGTTCATGAACTGCGGGTCGATAGGGCCAAGGCTGGAGTGCTTGCCCATGATGATCTCGCGACAAGCACATGCGATCATCGTCCCGGCCGACAGCGCAAGCTGCGGAACGATAGCTCGGATGTCGGTGCCAAACATCGATCGCAGATAGTCAACCAGCGACTCGGTGGCTGCGGTCTCGCCGCCTGGGGTGTGCAACAGGAGGTCGAGCCCCTTGGCTCGGTCCATCTTGTAGATCACCGTCATGAAACCGTTCTTGTCGGCGTCATTGACGTGTGCCCCCGGGGCCCCTGGCTTCTGGAGCCATCCCGAGTAGTAGATGATGACGTTCCGGCGGGTCAGTCTGGAGAGCTTGGCAAGGTAGCGACGCCGAACCACGTCGTGTGCACTGCCGGCCGTGCCGATCTCTGCCAGCAGATCATGCCAACTCGGCATCTTGCGCCCCCTCCTCGGCGGGCGGGCCTGTCGAACCTGCCACATCGATGAAGACCGGCTCACTGTCTGCCGCTTGGGGTTTGGTGTCCCGGAACCGGGTAAAGCGGGCCCGTTCTTCTTCGGTGCTCAGTCCGAACGCCGCAAAGATGAACTCAATTCGGGCTCGGTCGAGCCGTCGTGACGATGGTCCGTGCTCCATGGTGCGCCTATCGTAGCGGAAGCCGGGCGACGTGAGTAGCGGGAGCAGGCTGGTTGGCGGCAACCACGCCACCGCCCACATCACAGGCCAGCCAGTACCGCTTGCACCACCAGCGCACCACCAGCACGCGCAGCCTTGCCAAGCCCTGACGGGCTATCTCGTTATCTGCTTGTAACTATTGGCTTTATCTGGTGAGCCGGGTGGGGATCGAACCCACGACCACCGCATTAAAAGTGCGATGCTCTACCACTGAGCTACCGGCCCTCGGGAGGAAACACGCTTCGCGTGATGGTATCACGGTACCCCTGTCTTCTGGGCTGTCACACGCCCGTACGGAACCCCGCTCAACCCGCCGATGCATGCGCGAGACTCTAACACAGCTCGCGGAGGATCCCGGTGCCCTTTGACGCGCGCCCGAAGACCTTCTACGACCCTGCGCTGGCACGTTTCCACACTCCCCCGGTCCGAGAACGTCAGAGACAGACCTGGCGCCCCCGACAGGCTGAACGATACGACCGACGGAGCTGATCGGTGAACGTCTGCTATCATGACCGAGGCATCCACTCCTGGAGAGCAGCATGGCAGCCAGACGCATCGGTATCCTGACCGGTGGAGGTGACGTGCCCGGTCTGAATGTGGCCATCAAGGCCGTTGCCCTGCGGGCGAGAGACTACGAGATGGAGGTCGTCGGCCTTCGGCGCGGTTGGCGGAGCTTGCTTGAGCTCAACCCCGACGACCCCGCCTCAACCGAGACCTGGACGATGGCCCTCCCGCCCGACCGGGTGCGCACGTTCGACCGAACAGGCGGGACCATCCTCCACACATCCCGGACGAACCCGAGCAGCGTCAGCCCCGAGGATGTCCCGAGTTTCGTTCCCGACGAGGACCGCGTGACACGATCGGACGGCCGGATCGACTGCACTCGGTACGTGTTACGCGTGCTCGATCGCCTCGGCCTCGAGGCGTTGATCCCAATCGGCGGGGATGACACGCTCAGCTTCGCGAGCCGCCTGCATCAGGAAGACTTCCGCATCGTCGCCATTCCGAAGACGATGGACAACGACGTCTTCGGAACCGACTACTGCATAGGCTTCTCGACAGCGGTGACGCGATCGGTGGACGCGATCACCAACTTCCGCACGTCGGTCGGATCCCACGAGCGCATCGGGGTGGTCGAACTCTTTGGCCGCCACTCGGGTGAAACGTCCCTCTATGCCGCGTACCTGGCCGACGTCGACCGGGCTGTCATTTCCGAGGTTCCCTTCGATCTCGACCGTCTCGTGCGGTTCCTGGTGGAGGACCGAGGGCGGAACCCTTCGAACTACGCCATGCTGACAATCTCGGAGGGTGCGCACGCGAAAGGCGGCACGATTGTCGAGACAGGAGAAGAAGACTCCTTCGGCCACAAGAAGCTGGGGGGCATCGGGTATCTGGTGGCCCAGGAGATCCGCCGGCGAAGTGCCGTGAACGTCATGTACGAACAGCTCGCGTACATCATGCGGTCGGGCGCGCCTGATTCGCTGGACCGGATGGTCGCGGTGTCGTTCGGTACGTTAGCGTGCGACCAGGTGGCCATGGGCCACACGGGGCGCATGGTGTCATTGCAGCAGGGAATCTACACGACCGTCCCGCTCGACATGGTGGTGGCGGGCAAGAAGCGTGTGGATGTGACGGCCCTCTATGACTCGCAGACCTACCGGCCACGGGTCCGCGACATGCTGGGGAAGCCGATGTTTCTCTATTGAGAACAACTACGAACCGTCCGCGTGAACGCCGACGAGTTCGAACCGCAGTTCATCGGCCCGCCGGACTGCCGCTTCAATCCCCGGCAACGTCTCGCTGATGATCAGCTGATCGCCGCGGTGAACCCCGAGCCAGAAGCCCCCGTGCGGCATCTCGTCGACAACAAAGCACGTGAGGTCGCCACCGGCTCGCGGGACATGCCAGAGCGTAAGCGCTTCCCCCTTGAACATGGCAGGATGACGTCTTCGGCGTCTCACCGTCAACGGACGGGCGGGCTCAATTAGCATACCAGACCCACTCCCAGCCCGGCCCACCTCGATGGACTGTCGGCGCCGCCATGGCGTCGGTCTCGAAGACGCGCGGACCGAGGACGCGGTTGGTTGGCGCCAGACCGAGCGACCTGTGCGTGACCGCAGAGAAGGCCCTCGGTTACCGAAGGAAATACATCTCGAGGGCCATCCGCACCGCCGCCCGGGCGTTCGTTGCTGGAAGCTCACCCGGCGTGCTAGCATTGAGAATTCGTGTCTCCGGTCCCCATCGTCCAGAGGCCCAGGACATAGCCCTTTCAAGGCTAAGACACGGGTTCGAATCCCGTTGGGGACGCCAAATTACTGGGTAGGTTTCCCGCCAGGATCGGTTCTACGGTCCCTCTCCCACTGAACTCGTAGCGCCGACCGGAGGCGTCAACTTTGGCATGAGCGTGATCCGTCCCTGAATGAGCGACTGGCGACGAGGCCGGACCTCAGGCGCGTGGGCACGGAGCATCTCTCGCCAGTCAGCGAATGCAGCTCGGACTCGCGCGAGAACCTCCTCCGTCGGAACGCCGGCCATCGTCACCGCTTCGAGGGCTGCGATCTTCCGCCGAATGCCCTGCGCAGCCTCTTCGCGCTTGGTCACCTGTCGGACGAGGGTGTCGGGCCCTCCCATTTGCGCGATCGCCCCGGCGAGGTTTGCCAGTTCGCGCTCTGTCTGCTCCAGTTCCCGACGGAGAGCGGCTGTCTCTGGATCTGCACTGCCATCAGCGACGTGGGCAACAAGCCGACTCCAAGCGGTGTCGATCACCTCCTGTGCCAGCAACTGGTTCCGAAGCGCCCCGAGCACTTCACGATCTGTCTGGTCCATTGGTGCCATCAGGCCATTGGGGCAAACGGCCCTGCCTTTGTTGCGGTACGTGGAGCACCCCTAGAAGAAACGGCGTTGGCTCCCGTGCGGACGACTTTGGACCTCAAGGCCCGCCCCACACACGCCGCATTTGAGCAGCCCGGTGAGCAAGTACTTGCCGCCCGAACTAGGCGGTCTGCCGGGGTGCCGTTTTGGCGCGCCAACGTATCGTTCACGATTGAGCCGGCGGCGTCCGGAGACGGCAGCAGTCCTTTCGAGCCGCGCGCCCTTACCATGCCGTAGACCGTCCACGACACCGCACCGGCGAACGTCGCTGCGCCAATCAGGTTCGACGCAGGCCCACCGTGACCCTACCTGCCGCAGCGGCACGTCCACGCCTCGGCTGGCCGCGGCCCAGGGCGCGCTCCAGCGCGCGGAGGACGTCGGCGGCGGCCGCGATCCGCTCCCGTTCGAGATCCGACAGCACCCGACGCACAGCAGCCTCCACCGTCCCGGCGTGCCGGCGGTCGACGCCGCGGCCCACCGGCGTCAGACGGAGGCGCGCCTGACGCCGGTCGCGCTCCCCGCGGGTGCGCTCCAGCACTCCACGGTCCTCCAACCGACGAAGGACGCCCGTCAGGGTACTGGGATCCAGTTGCAGGATCTCCGCGAGTTGACCCGCGGACACTCCGGGACAGCGGCCAACGATCCGAACGACCAGACGTTGAGGTCCAGTGATCCCCAACTCCGTCCCCATTCGCTTCGAGGCAGACTGGAGGCCGTGGCTGACGCCCCAGATCAGTCGCATAAACTCGAGGACGCTCCCGAGAACCGGGATCTCACGAGTTCTCGCGGCGACCGCGTTCGGCGCGCCACCGTGTTCTCGTTTCACGGCATCTCCCCGGCGGTGATGACTAGCCCCCGTGGAGCAAGGCCGAGCCACAACGATTCGCGGCGTCACTTTGCCGTCACGAGGAAGTGACCTCGCCGGTTCTGTGACCAGCAACTCTCATCGCTCACGGTGCAGAAGGGCCGCTCCTTGCCGTAGCTGACCGTCAACATTCGGTCCGCCGCGATCCCCAGCGAGGCCAAGTAGGCCTTCACGGCGTCAGCGCGACGCTCGCCCAAGGCCAGATTGTCACTCCGCCGTTCCGCGCTCGTCGCAGTGCCCCGACACGGTGATCTTCGTCGTCGGCCACCGTTGCAACCAGCCGGCATCCTTCGCGAGGCTGGCCTGCGCGTCTGGCCGGATCGTCGCACTGTCGTAGTCGAAGAACGCATCGGTCAGCGGTCTCGCGCTGTTCAGCTGTTCTAGGGACTCACGGGCGAAGATCTCCTCCTCGGTGAGTGGTCGAGGGGCGGGGGCAGGAGCGGGAGCGGGCGGGAGTGGAGGCGGTGCAACGCGAGCAGGAGCCATCGGCGCAGCCGGCGTCACTGATGGACTGACGACGGGAGCTCGGTGGTGGCAGGCCGTAACGCAGGCGGCGAGAGCCAGGAGACCGAGACCGAACACGGGAGTAGAGCTGTGGCTGCGCATGGCGGTCGCCCTCCTCGAGGCGACAGGGACGGAATGGAGTGGGCTCACGGGAAGGAGTCTACTACCCCAATGTTTTGTGGTCAAACGTCTTGAGTTCAAACCATCTAGACTGTACACTCAGACGTGCGGCGGCGCACAGCTCCCGCCACCCGGATCCGAAGCGCGACGCGTATGGACACTCAGGAGGCTACCCCCCGACGATTCTGGGCATCGCGGCTGCGTGGCTGGACGGATCCCGAGCGCCACGAGGACACGCTGCTCCTGGTCTTGACGCTTCTCATAGGCGCCGTGGTAGGCCTCGTCGTCGTGGCGTTCATCGTGCTGACCGAGCGGCTCGGCGCACGGTTGTATCCGGCCGACGGGCCCCCGTGGCACCGGCTCGCCATTCCCACCGCGGGGGCGCTGCTCAGTGGCTGGCTGCTCGCCCGGTACTTCCCAAATGCCCGTGGCAGCGGGATCCCTCAGACCAAGACCGCCTTATTCCTCCACAGTGGGTACATTCGTCTCAGTACGGTCCTCGGGAAGTTCGGGTGTTCGTCGCTTTCCCTGGCTAGCGGGATCGCGCTGGGACGCGAGGGGCCGACCGTGCAGGTGGGGGCCGGTATCGCCTCGGTACTGGGTCGGCGCCTCGGCCTCGGCCCGCGCCGCATCCAGGCCCTGATCCCCATCGGCACGTCCGCGGCCCTGGCCGCGGCCTTCAACACGCCCATCGCGGCCGTACTGTTCACCCTCGAGGAGATTCTCGGCGACCTTCACGCTCCCGTCCTCGGGTCGGTCGTGATCAGCTCCGCCACCTCGTGGGCGGTCCTGCACCTGGTGCTCGGCGACGAGCCGCTCTTCCATGTGCCCGCGTATCAGCTGGTTCACCCGGTGGAATTGCCGGTCTACGCGGTGCTGGGTGTGGCCGGGGGTGTGGTGTCCGTGGCGTTCGTGAAACTCCTCCTGGGCATGCGGCGCGGCTTCCTGGCGCTCCCGCCGTCCACGCAGTGGTGGCATCCGGTGATAGGAGGTCTGGTCGTGGGCCTCCTCGGGTGGTTCGTTCCCGAGGTCCTTGGCGTCGGGTACGGTCACGTGGGCGAGGCGCTCAACGGGAAACTCGTGCTCGGCATGATGGCACTGCTGCTGGCGCTGAAGGTGGTCGCCACGGCCACGTGTTACGCGTCGGGGAATGCGGGCGGCATCTTCGGACCGAGCCTGTTCATCGGGGCGATGCTTGGCGGCACCATAGGTAGTCTCGCCCATGCGGGGCTCCCCGACGTCACCGGAAGCCCAGGTGTCTATGCGCTGGTCGGCATGGGAACCGCGTTCGCGGGCATCGTGCGGGCGCCGATGACGTCGGTCATCATGATCTTCGAGATCACCCGAGATTACTCGATCATCGTCCCGGTGATGATCGCCAACCTGCTCAGCTATTTCATCTCGCAGCGCCTCCAGCCGGAGCCGGTGTACGAGGCCCTGCTCCACCAGGACCACATCCGGCTGCCGCCCACGCGAACCCATATCAGCGGGCTGACCGTCGAACAGGCCATGCGAGCGCCCATCGAGGTCGCCCTGGCCGGCGAACGTGTCGCCGACCGCGCGTCGAAGCTCCGGCCACCAGTTCGCAATGCTAGTCCCGGAGCGTGGCCTGTCCTGGACGACCGGCGGTATCTCGGCATGGTCACGAGGCGGCAACTACTAGAGGCCGCCGCGGACGGGCGCGGGGGAATGACCTTACGCGATCTCGTGGGCACGCCTCCCGACCCGGTGACGGCGGACACCTTTCCGCACGTGCACGCGGACCAGTCCGTGGATGTCGTGCTCCAGCGGATGGGCCGAGCGGGGCTGGACGTCCTACCCGTGGTGGGTCGAACCGACGTCCACGAGTTGCTCGGCGTTGTGGCGCTCGCCGACATGCCGCAGGCCTATGGGAAGACCGCCGATAGTGAGTCGGCGGTCGAGGCGCACCGCCAAGAGACAACCTCAGGCAAGGCGCTCCTGGCGAGCGTCGTCGTTGGCGTGATCGGTCTCTTCCTCCTCGGAGGGTTCCTCGCCAATCAGTACGCGTCCGCTCGGCAGGAAAAGGCGGCGATGTTCTTCCGGACCGGCAACGACCTTCTTCGCGTCGGCCAGAATGGAGAAGCCATCGAAAGGTTCCGCGCCGCGCTGTCCCTCACCCCTCGCGACGACCTGCGCCTGGCATTGGGCCTAGCCCTGGCGCGCGCGGGTCGCGACATCGAGGCCAAGCTCTATCTGGGCGAGGTGCTCCGGACCGAGCCGAACAACGGCCCCGCGAACCTGGCGATGGCGCGTCTCGGCCTGGCGGCGAACGACCGCGCCGCCGCCATCGCCTCGTACCGGCGCGCGCTCGGCGGAACCTGGCCGCCGACGGCACAGCCACAGCGCGTCGACGCCGCTCTCGAACTGGCCAAACTGCTCGACCAGATCGGCGATCGGAGACAGGCTGTCGCCGAACTCCTCCGTTTGACGGATCAGACGACTGATTCGGCCGTGTTGACCCGGATCGGTCGCGGTTTGCTGGCGGCAGGATCTCCCGGCGCGGCGGTCGACGTGTTCCACGAGGTCCTCAGGGCGTCTCCGAGTGACTCGGCTGCCTTTGCCGGGCTCGGCGAGGCCGAGATGGCGCGCGACGACTACCGAGCAGCCCGGACGGCTCTCGAACAGGCGGTGAGACTGGATCCGACGAACGAATCCGCTCGCGCGCAGGCGGCGCTGTGCGAACGCGTCCTGGCGCTCGACCCGACCGCGAAGGGGCTGCGGTCGGCCGAGAGGTACGAGCGCAGTCGGCAGCTTCTCAGTCACGTCCTATCGGCCGTGGGAGCCTGCTCGCCGTCGGAGAAAGCTAGCGCTCCAACGACTCCGTCGGCCCGCGCACGGCGGCTGCTAGCGTCGTCACGACGACCGCCGCTGATGTCGGAAGCGACTGACGACAACATCCATTTGGCCGAGGAACTTTGGGCCAGCCGGCCGCCGACGTGCACTGGCGAGACGACCGACGCGGCCGTCCTCAGCGTGCTCGCACGACTCGGTCGGTGATGCGATGACACCGGCGCGCACCGGCATCACTGATCCGACGTCGCTCCCTGACATCGACCGATCAGGGCGGGCAGGACCGTGGACGCCCTCTTGACAGGCCCGGCTCACATGAACCGACTATTTCCCGCCATCGGCGGCCTGCTACTCCTGGCCTCTGGCGTACCGGCCCGCTCGACTCAGCACATTCACCCGCCCGCCCCTTCTCCAGACGCCTTCGCGCTCGCGCGCCGAACCGATGAGGCTCTCAGAGGGCGGACCCAACAGGCCCGGCTCTCAATGACGGTGCGCACACCCGACTGGCAGCGCACGCTCGACCTCGACACCTGGTACGCGGCCCCCGGTCGAACGTTCATCCGGATCACGGCCCCTCCGAAAGACGCGGGGACTGCGACACTACGGCTCAGCAGCGATATGTGGAACTACCTGCCACAGGTCGAGCGGGTCATCAAGGTGCCGCCGTCGCTGATGCTCGAGCCCTGGATGGGCAGCGACTTCAGCAACGACGATCTCGTGAAGGAAAGCAGTTTGGTCGACGACTACACCCATCAAATTGAGGGCGAGCAGCAGGTGGGCGGCGATTCCTGCTACCAACTGGTGGCCACCCCGAAGCCGGGCGCACCGGTCGTTTGGGGCCGTCTGGTCGTGTGGGTGCGCACGTCCGACGCCCTCCCCCGCCGGGAGGAGTACCTACGACGAGCATGTGGCGCTCCGCAAGACGCTTGCGTTCGACGACATCCGCAACGCCGGCGACCGGAGCTACCCGATGCGATGGACGATGACTTCGGTCGCCAAGCCAAATCACGAGTCAGTGTTGGTGTTTCACTCGATTGTGTTCGACCGCGCGATCCCAGACCGGATCTTCACGCAGCAGAACCTGAGACGTGTGTATTGAGAGA
Source organism: uncultured Acidobacteriota bacterium (assembly GCA_963701315.1). GTDB lineage: Bacteria > Acidobacteriota > Vicinamibacteria > Vicinamibacterales > Fen-181 > FEN-299. Next base: position 2,230,571 of record OY969603.1, read on the forward strand.
CGCATGCTCTTCCTCACGATGGCCTGGCGCAATGTGTGGCGTAATCGCCGACGCTCGGTCCTCACGGTGAGCGCGATCGCGCTCAGCCTCGCCTTCAACATCCTCATGCGCGGCATTGGAGACGGCTTTCACGAGCAGATGGTCGACAACTCGGTTCGTGCGAACATCGGCCATCTCGAGGTTCACCGGCAGGGGTACCACAACGACCCCGGGCTGAACCGCACGTTGCCCAATCCCCAGGCGGTGGACCGTGCTATCCGGGCGCTGCCCCATGTGCGAGGCTCCTCGCTCCGCGTGCTGGGTGACGGCCTGGCGAGCACGTCGGAGAACTCGGTGGGCATTGCGATTCTCGGGATCGATCCGACACGGGAACCAACGGTCACGGCGATTCGCCAGGCAGTGGTCCAGGGCAGCTATCTCCGCGGAGACGACGAACGACCACTACTCGTCGGTGAGCGCCTCGCCGCAACGCTGCGGGTAGCGCTTGGCGACAAGGTGGTCCTGCTCGTGCAGGCGGCGGACGGCTCCATGGGCGCCCAGCTCTTCCGACTAACCGGTATCTTCCGGTCCGGCGCACCGGAGTTGGACCGCGGCGTCGCCTATATCCTCCTCAAGGACGCCCAGGCGCTCTTCGCGTTGGACGATCGGGTCACCGAGGCGGTCGTCCTCCTGGACTCGTCGGCCGCCGTCCCTGTCGCCCGCCGATCGCTCGACACGGCACTCTCATCGGCGTCAGCCGGGCCGTACGAGGTCCTCACCTGGAACCAGGTTGAGCCCTTCCTCGAACAGTTCATCGTCCTCGACGACGCGTTCTTCTACATCATCGTCGCAATCCTGTTCATCGTGATCTCGGTCGGTATTCTCAACACGATTCTGATGTCAGTGTTTGAGCGAGTTCGCGAATTCGGCGTCATGATGGCGCTCGGGACGCGCCCACGTCAGGTCGTGCTGCTCGTGGTCCTCGAGGCTGCCGTCCTGGCATTGGTCGGCATCGCCGTCGGTGGGACCCTCGGAAGCCTAGCGACACTCTACTTCGCCGAGGCCGGAATCAACCTGGCCTCGTTTGCGGAGGGAGCGGCGTCCATCGGCATCACGACCACAACGATCTACAGCAAGCTCACCGGAGCCAACGTCCTGCTATCGACCGCGGCTGTCTTCGTGCTCGTGCTACTGGTGTCGCTCCACCCCGCGGTTCACGCGGCCCGGCTGCGACCGGTAGAGGCAATTCGTCATGTCTAAGAAACCGAATCCAATACTGACGCTTCAGCACGTGAGCCGGACCTACACGAATCACGTGAGCGTACGAGCTGTGGACGACGTCTCTCTGGCGATCGACCCTGGAGCCTTCGCGGCCCTCTCCGGCCCCTCTGGCTCGGGAAAGACGACGCTCCTGAACCTGATTGGTGGCCTCGACCGGCCCGATCAGGGCAGCGTCAGGATCGGCGATGCGGAGATCAGCGCAATGTCGGCGGGGGCCCTTGCCGTTTTCCGGCGGGCTCACGTTGGCTTCGTTTTCCAGACGTTCAATCTCTTCCCCGCTCTGACCGTCCTCGAGAATGTCGAATTCGTGGCCGCGCTTCGGGGGACGGCGGCCCGCGAGCGTCGACGTCGGGCTAGAGAGTTGCTGTCGGTAGTCGGACTGGACGGTCTGGGCGAGAAACGACCGAACGACCTGAGTGGCGGACAACAGCAGCGCGTCGCCGTCGCACGGGCGATTCTCACCGAACCCGAGGTCGTGCTGGCCGACGAGCCCACGGCGAACCTCGATTCGGCAAACGCCAAGCACCTGCTCGATGTCATGGAACGCTTGAATGCCGAGAGGGGCATCACCTTCCTCTTTTCCACTCATGACCCGCACGTCATGGCGCGTGCGCAACGGGTAGTCCGACTCAAGGACGGTCGCATAGAAGCCGATGAAAAGCGATCCGCGGCTACGGGCCGTCTTGCGCCATGAGTGCCCTCTCTCTCGTGCTGTTCTGGCTATGCCTGGAGACACAGGCAGAATCGGCCGCACCGGTCTCCCCAGCGCCCTGGACGCATGAGGTGTCCGGGACATTTCGGAGTCTCTTCACAACCTCCCGGTCGCTCGTCACTCAGGAGAGCTACGCGGACGACCTCGACCGATTGCGGCTGAAGCTGGCCGGCGCGCGCGGGTATGGGTTCTCGTACCGAGATCGTTCTCGATAGCGAGACACATCTGGGCAATCGGGTCGGGTTGCCAGACTTTTCCGCTGTCCGGCGCCGCCAAGATGTGGCTTGGCTGGATCTTCAACACGTCGTGCTGGATCGACCGGATATGTACTCCGACCTGTCCGTCTACCGTGGATCGGCCAGCTTCCGCACTGCCTCGATGACGATAACTGTGGGGCGACAGCGAATTGCGTGGGGCACGGCGCGGTTCTGGAGCCCGGCGGACCTCTTCAATCCGGTCGATCCGCTCGAAGTCGAGGGCGACGTGAGGCAGGGCGTCGATGCCCTCCAGGTCGAGTGGGCACCCAGCCGTGACCAGTGGCGGGCGACAGCAGTCTATGCGCCACAGGGAACCTGGAGTCGTTCCAGCGCAGCGATTCGTGTCGGCGGCACGGTGGCCGGCTGGGATATTGCCGCATTCGGTGGACGGTTTCGTCAGGATTGGGTTGGAGGCGGAGACGCGGCGGGCCAATGGGGCGGCGCCGGCGTGCGTGCCGAGGTGACTTATACGTGGCGAGGTGACACCGCCAACGGCGGTGACGCACTGCGGCTGACCACGGGCGCAGACTATTCGTGGTCCAGGCTGTACGTCGTTGGCGAGTACTTTTACAACCAGGCACAGCCGCCGTGTGGGTCGATCGTCACATGCGCCACGACGGCCTTCGGTCCGACAACGGAGCTCTTCACTCTGCGTCGGCACTTTGCTTCCGTCGGCGCTCATTACGCCCTAACGCCGCTGCTGAGGCTGGAGACGTATCTCATTACCGATCTCTCCGGCTCGAGCGTCTTCGTGAACCCGATGCTTCGCTACAACGCGACCACGAACATCGATGTCGCCATCGGGGCGCAGTTGACGGCAAGCGGAGCTCGTGGTGAGTTCCAGGGCCTACCGGGGCTGTTCTTGGCGCAGTTCGACGTGCATTTCAAATGATAGACTCGGCGCGGAAGACGGGGCCGCACGACGGCTCTGAGGGGTATGAGGGGCTCCGTCCTTGATCGGCTGCCGCCGAGAACGGCTCGGCAGAACGTTATGGCTCACCGTCCGATCACACTTGCCCGCTGGCTGTTACTTGGGCCTTTCGTCGTCGGGGCTCAAGCCACGCTGTCAGCGAGCGAGGTATCGGCTCATGCCGATCTCGACGCGGCCGTCGTCTTGTGGCTCGCGGTCATCCTGCTTGCCGCCCTGTGCGGTGGCGATCTGGCCGCGCGGGTCCGCCAACCGGCGGTCCTCGGAGAACTGCTCGTCGGCGTCGTGTTGGGGAATCTCAGCCTGGTCGGAGTGCCCTGGCTGGAGCCGATCAAGGCGGACGCCTCCGTCGATCTGCTGGCACGTCTCGGGGTCTTGTTGCTGCTCTTCGAGGTGGGCCTGGAGTCCACGGTGTCGGAGATGCTCAAGGTCGGGCTCTCGGCGGTCCTCGTGGCGGGCCTCGGCATCGTCGCCACCTTCGCGCTGGGCTGGACCGTTGGAGTGTGGCTGCTGCCCGGGTCCAGTCCGTACGTGCACGCGTTCCTCGGCGCAACGCTCACCGCCACCAGCGTCGGAATCACGGCTCGAGTCCTGAAGGACATCGGACGGTCGGAGTCCGGCGAGGCTCGGATCATCCTCGGCGCCGCGGTTGTGGACGACGTCCTCGGACTCGTGATCCTGGCTGTCGTCACCGGAGTGATCGTGGCGGCGGGCAGGGGGACCACGTTTTCGTACGGCACCGTGGTGCTCACACTGCTGAAAGCCGCCGGGTTCCTCGTCTCCGCGCTGGTCCTGGGCGTGCGGCTCGCTCCCCGTCTTTTCGGCGTGGCGTCGAGACTCCGCACCCGCGGGGTCCTACTGGGCCTCGGGCTAAGCCTCTGCTTCATTCTGTCCTGGCTGGCCAACGCGATCGGCCTGGCTCCGATCGTGGGGGCACTTGCCGCGGGTCTACTGCTCGAAGAGACGCACTATCGGGAGTTCGTGAACCGCGGCGAACGGAATCTGGAAGATCTGATCCACCCGATCTCGTCGTTTCTGGTGCCGATCTTCTTCGTCCTGATGGGCATGCACACCGACCTTCGCTCCCTCATTCGTCCCGAGGTCACGGGCCTGGGAGCCGCCCTGACCGTAGCTGCCGTCGTGGGAAAGCAGGCGTGCTCGCTGGGCGTGTTGGGGACCGGGGTCGACCGCTTGAGCGTGGGCATCGGCATGATCCCCCGCGGCGAGGTGGAACTCATCTTCGCCAATATCGGGTTGGCGTTGTCGGTCCACGGAGAGCCGATGATCGACCGGTCGACGTTCTCTGCAGTCGTCATGGTGGTCATCGTCACCACGATCGTCACGCCGCCTGCGCTGAAGTGGAGTTTCTCTCGGCGGCGGTAACCGTTGGTGCCGGCGACGCTCGCGCTCGGCCCCGGGCATTCGGACTCCGGGATGGGTTGGTCAACTTCGGTCCGGGGGACCGCCGGCAGGCGCTCTTGACCATCGTTCGCCAAGCCAGAGCGTACCAGACAACGAACCCGGCTGAATAATTGCGAATCCCATTGGGGACGCCAAATTACTGGCTAGGTTTCCCGCCAGGATCGGTTGTAGGGTCCCTCTCCCACCAAGCGCTTGACCGCTCTCCAGAATTGACCCGCCTCTGCTCCTGAGAAAGAGCCCACTCGATTTCCTGGCGACCGCGCGAGCATCTGCGGATGCTCAGGAAGCGTCCCTGCCGGGTCTGCCGTCGATGGTTCGTGCCTGACCGTCGGGTTGGTGCCCGCCAGCATGCGTGCCCGTCGGCGGAGTGCCAGCAGGTACGACGCGCGCGCACGCAGACGGCGTGGCGTCGACGGAATCCCGAGTACATGAACGAGTGGCGCCTGGACCACCGCCGGGCCGAGGAGACGGCTGGCCGGGCACCGGCGTCGTTGGCGATGCCTCCGCCCTTGAGTGCCCTGGCGTGGGAGCGGGCCCGCGAGGAGTTTGGGCTGACCGGGACGGACTTTCTGGGTCAGGTGGGCCGAGTCCTGCTGGTGTCCGCGAAAGACCAGAGGCGAGCTGAAGTCGTTGATGGTATTGAGGATAGCGGCCAACTTCCCCCGTGAATCGCGAAAGACGAGTGCAGGGCTCAAATGCTTGATGTCGTGGGGCTTATGGGCCGACTTCCCCGGGATGCCGTGAAAGACCCGATCGCGTTGGTGCCACGGTAGTCGGTGCTGGAGGAGCGGCACCCGTGGATCTCGAATTCCACCAACTCGATCGGCGCTACGAGTCGTTGCGGGTGCGCCAGCCGGCCCGCGAACGCCGGCTCCTGGCGTCGCTCGCGGAGCTCGGGCAGCAGATGCCGATCGTGGTCGTTGCAGCGCCTGCCGGCGCGCACGTCGTGGTGGATGGGTACAAGCGCGTGCGGGGCCTGGAGCGGCTGCATCGCGACACGGTGCAGGCGGTGAGCTGGGAGATGCCCGAGCCGGACGCCCTGGTCTTCCGTCATCGCCTGCATGCCGAGGGACCGGCGTGTGCGATCGAAGAAGGCTGGCTCTTGCGCACGCTGCACGAAGACCACGGCGTGGCGATGGAGCTGCTCGCGCGGCGCTTCGACCGCAGCGTGAGCTGGGTGTCACGGCGCTTGAGCCTGGTGCGCGAGCTGCCCGACCTCGTGCAGCGCCGGGTGCAAGAAGGCCGGCTCGCCGCGCACGCGGCGATGAAGTACCTCGTGCCCTTGGCGCGCGCCAACGCGCCGGCCTGCGTGCGCCTGGCCGAGGCGATCACGACGCGGAGCCTGACGACCCGACAGGTCGGCCGGCTCTATGACGCGTATGTCACCGGCACGCCCGCGGTGCGCGACGTGGTGCTCACCGATCCGGGGCTCGTGCTGCGCCTCGATGCCGAAGCGCAGCGTCCCGCCGCTGGCCTTCCGGACGCCCCGGGCGCCGCCGTCGCTTTCCTGAGCGATCTCCATGTCATCGGGGCGGTCGCCCGGCGCGCCCGTGAACGCGTCCCGGCCGGGCTGGTCTTGATCGCCGCCGATCGCGACCGCGCCTGGCGCGCGTGCTGCCGCGCCCAGGAGGATGTCGACCAGCTGGCGCAGCAGTGTCGGGAGGTGCTTCGCGATGCTCGATCACGCGACCCGCACGGCGATTCTGGAACTGCGGACGCGCGGCCACGGTGTCCGGCAAATTGCGCGGACGCTCCAGCTCTCCCGTGGAGCGATCCGCAAGGTGCTGGCGACGGGCCAGGCCCAGGTGCCGCCGCTTGACCGGGCGGAGAAGGCGGAGCCGTACCGGGAGCAGATCCTCGAGCTCCTCGCGCGCTGCCGCGGCAACCTGGTGCGGGTGCACGAGGAGCTCCGGGCGCAGGGCGCAAGCCTGTCGTACCAGGCCTTGACTGGCTTTTGCCGACGCCACGGGGTCGGGCACCCGCCGCCCCAGCCGGTGGGCCAATATGCGTTTGCTCCCGGCGTCGAGATGCAGCACGACACCTCGCCGCATCGCGCGCCGATCGGCGCCGTCGAGCAGCGGATCGAGACGGCCTCGCTGGTCCTGTGCTACTCGCGCATGCTCTTCTTCCAGTGTTATCCGGCATTCAACCGCTTCATCTGCAAGGTGTTTCTGACCGATGCGCTGCGCTACCACGGCGGCAGCGGCGACGTGTGCATGATCGACAACACGCACGTGGTGGTCGCCAGCGGAACGGGCGCTCGTATGGTCCCGGCGCCGGAAATGGCCGCGTTCGCCGAACGCTTCAATTTCGTCTTTCGTGCGCACGAAAAAGGCCACGCGAACCGGTCGGCCCGGGTCGAACGCCCCTTCGATTTCATCGAGGGAAATTTCCTGGCCGGTCGCCCCTTCGCGGATTGGGCCGATCTGAACCGCCAGGCGCTCGAGTGGTGCGACAAAGTCAACGGCACCCCGAAGCGTCACTTGCACGCCAGCCCGCGCGAGCTCTTCGCGGCCGAGCGCCCCCATCTCCATCCGCTGCCGCTCTTTGTGCCTGAGCCGTACCGGCTCCACCATCGCATCGTCGATGTCGAGGGGTACGTGCGCGTCGACGCGCACCGCTACTCGGTCCCCGACGCGCTGATCGGACGGCCGCTCGAAGTCCGCGAGAGCAAGGACCGCATCGACGTCTATGCCGGCCCGCGGCTGGTCGCCTCCCACACCCGCGCCGTCATGCGCACGCCGCAACGCGTCGCGCTGCCCGAGCACCGGCCGCCGCGCGGCGAGGGTCCGTTTGCGCGCAAGCCGTCACCGGAGGAGCAGGAGGTCGAGCACACCGAACCGGCCTTTCGCGCCTACGCCACCGCCCTGCAGGCTCGCAGTGTCGCGCGAGGCACGATGCCGCTGCGCCGGCTGCTCGCGCTGCGCCGCGAGTATCCGCGTCCGGCCGTCCTTGAAGCCGTGGCCACCGCGCTCCAATACGGCCTGTTTGATCTCGACCGCCTGGAGCGCCTCATCCTCCGTCTGATTGCCCGCGAGTACTTCGTCCTGACCGACGACGACCGGGAGGACCCGCATGACGGACGACCTCGAGCAGCTGCTGCGCAATCTCCATCTCACGCGCATCGCGGAGATCGCCGACGAGCAGATCGCCCAGGCCGAGAAGGAGCAGCTCTCCTACAGTGCCTTCCTGGCTCGTCTGCTCCGAGCGCAGTCCCACGCTCGCCAGGAGAGCGCGCTCGCCGGGCGGATCAAGCATGCGGGGCTGCCCGAGCCGTGGACGCTCGAATCGTTTCCCTTCAAGCGCCAACCGGGCGTCTCCGCCAAACAGATCCGGACGTTTGCCGAGCTCGAATTCATCCCGAAGGCCGAGAACCTCGTCTTCATCGGCCCGACCGGCGTCGGGAAGACCGGCCTGGCCTCCGGGCTCCTCCTCAAAGCGATTCAGAACGGTCACCGGGGCCGCTTCGTTCGCGCCCAGGACCTCTTTGACGAAATGTACGCCTCGCTCGCCGACCGCTCGACGCGCAAGCTGCTGAACACACTCATCCGGATCGACGTGCTCCTCATCGACGAACTCGGGTTTGTGAATCTCAAGCCCGAACAGACCAACATCTTTTTCAAGCTGATGGAAGAGCGCTATCGCCGCCGGCCCACGCTGATCACCAGCAACCTCGATTACGCCGACTGGCAGGGCTTCCTCGGCAACAAGGCGCTGGTCGATGCGCTCCTCAGTCGCTTGCGCCATCAATGCCACACGGTGCGCATCGACGGCCCCTCGCTCCGCGACCCGCAAGGCTAACGTCTCGCCCGACGGCGGTGGACGCTGACGGATCCGTGGACGCGCAGACGCGCCCACCGATCCTTGGAAAAGCGCAGACGCTTTTCCACAAGCGGCCACCGCCCTCATCCTCTGATGTCTTTCGGAAATGCCGGACAGCCGCCCGCGACCACAGCGTGCCTGACGGAATCACGATCTCAAATCGTGATTTTAAGGTGGGGTGTTTTCGGAGAGCAGAACCGGGTCATTCTTCGTGAGCGGCGAGGCCAGCTCACTAAACTCGTAGCGCCGGCCGGAGGCGTCCACCTTTGGCATGAACGTCGTGATCCGCCCCTGAATGAGCGACCGGAGACGAGGCCGGACCTCTGGCGCGTGGGCACGGAGCATCCCTCGCCAGTCAGCGAATACAGCTCGGACTCGCGCGAGAACCTCCTCCTCAGATTTTGACTCCGAGTAGGAGAGGCCGCGATGTGACCGTAGGTTGGCCCTTGGCTGTGTCCGCCGTTTCCAGCTTCGTGCCAGGGTAGGGTCGCCACAGTCCGTCGCGCCTCTCCCCTCACAGACCCGAGCGTGCGGAATTGCTGCACTTGATGTGGCTAACCACATCAAGTGCGTAAGGTGGCCAAGTCAATGATGTGGCGAAGACGGCAACCGGGGGCGTCAGGCTCGTGTTGCCGGTACGTCCTCGCCACATCATTTGAAGCGGTCTGCCGTTACAACGACGCCAAGAATGGCATGAGGTCCGGCGTTTTCGGCGGCGCGGCGGCTGGATCACCTCGATGAGGGTGGCCGAGGACCGCGCACGCCGCCAAAGCCTTGGCCTTCATCTCGAGATCGACTTCGGCATATCGATTGGTCGTGGCGAGAGAGACGTGACCGAGCCACGCGCGGATGGTGTTGGTGTCCACGCCCGCGCGGAGGAGGTGTACGGCCCACTTCCTTGAAGGACAGCCTCGCCTCGATCAGCTGGAGAGCGCACGCGTGCCGCAGCCCATGGGGACCGCGACCTGTCCGCGGCCCCTCTGCGCTCGGCATCCGCGAGGCCACCACGTCATAGAAAGCCCCTGCAGAGAGCGGCCGAAAGGGCGCGCGCACCGTCAGGAAGAGGGTCGCCTGTTCGCTCGGCGGCCGTCCGTCACGGAGATAGCGGTGGATCGCGTGCTCGACGCTGGCTTCGAGCGGCAGGAGGGCCCGATGCCCGCTCTTGGACCGGATGATGCAGAGACGGTGGGCGGCCCAGTCGATATCGTGCACCCGAAGCCGACGAATCTCGCCCGACCGCAAGCCATAGATGGCCGCCAATCGCCGCATCGCTCCGTTGAGGCGCTGCAGCGTGGTCTCGCCGTCGCCGTCGGCGTCAGTGATCACCGGTTCACCGTATCCCACGTCGGGCCGATCGGGAGGCTCTCCTCACGATAGATGCGAGGCACGAGAATCGCGGCGGCCAACCCGGGCCGCACCCAGCCCCTCGCCTCACAATGGCGGAACCAGATCCGCAACGCCAGCGCGGCCGATCGCAACGACACCCGGCTCCATCGTGGGGCGACGTGTTTGAAATAGGCATCCAGCTGCTCCGGCGTGACGGTCGCCAATGTGCCGTTGGTCTGCGTGAGATAGGCCAGAAACCCCTCGGTCGGCGGGGGCGGCGTCCAGCGTCCCAACCAGTGGAGAAACGCGGTGGCGATCGCGCGGAAGTGTTGCTGGGGCCAGCGTGGTCCCGCGGCCCGTCGACGCCGGACACGGCCGGCCGCCCACGTCCTCGCCAGGACCTCAATCTCGGCAGTGGTGAACACGCGATCGCGTGACGTCGACTGCACCACGTGCGCGACGGCCAGACAGTAACGCGCGTATGTGAGGAGCGTCTGGTGGGCGATTCCGCGAGTTGCGAGACTACGGCGTTGACCGGGCTGGATTTGCACCAGCTGGATTCCACCAAGAGGTTTCACGTGCTCATCACCGTTCCCCCTCTGCCACGCCTTCGTGGCGCAATAGCTAGCGCAAGCGTCGCGGCTCTGCTCCCGGCGTTCGATGCAGAGCCGAGGTGGCCTCTCCGTGTGGTCTAGCGCGCACCGGCCTCAGGCCCGCTGGCGCCCTCCCCTTGCCTAGCGCCTTCGAGGAGCGCCAACCTCCAAAGAGCGGTCCGCGGATAGCGAGAGGAGCGGGCCAGACCTACGCTGACGGTAGCCGTGAAGAGCCGGGACAGGCGGAACAAGAGAATCGGTCGTGGCTGCACATCGTCATCAGAAGGTGAAGCATCGTAGCCAGTTCGCCTAGCCGACAGGGTTTCGTCATGACATGGCAGGGTTCCGCGCATTCAGCGAACGACCCGTCCTGTAGTTGGCCGGTCAGCATCAGGACGGGAATTGGCGGGATGGGCAGGTCGTGAAGCCGTTGGATGAACTCATAACCGTCCATGTGCGGCATGTCGCGGTCTGTCGTAATTACGTCGAACCCGTGTAAGGCGACCCGCAGGGCTTCCACGCCGTCAGCCGCCGTGGTCACGTCAAAGCCAGCGCGTTCAAGGAACGTCGCCAATGCCTCCAGCAGGCGTCGGTCGTCATCCACCACGAGGACTCGCGGTTTGGTCGGCGCAGATTCGCTCACAAGACGTTCTTCGACGGACATCACGGTAGACCTCGGTCGTTCAGACGAGCGCGTCGCGATTGGGAATCGCTACTCGACATCTGTGACTGCTACCGAATGGCATCGCCCGCCAACGGGGGGGGTATCGACGCGAACACGGGAGTAGGCGGCAGCCGCGTCCCCGACGCACTCGTCGCCAACCCAGTAGAAGCCTTGCGTAACCGCCCTCACGCACGCAGACAGCACCGATGGTCGTACGTGCCCGTGAAGGACGCCCCGTGCGCCGAGTGCGAGCGCGGTCACCACCGCCTCGCTCCTGATGGTGGCGGAGACAACGACTGGACGAACGCCTGCGGCACTGTCGATTACCTGTCGGAGCGCATCAAGGACGCGGGGCATTGCCATATCCAGAGATCAGAACGTGAGGCCGCTGTTCAAGGACAAGCTTCACCGCTCCGGCCCAGTCGAAGGTCTCAACCACTGCGCATCCCCCATTCGCGGCCAGCACGCTCCGGAGGGTGATGCGGGACATGGTGAGGGCATCTGCAATGACAACCCGCACGGGCGGAGAATCGGAGAGACGCGTGGGTGTGCGGGTGGGCGTCGTCAGCATGGCCGTGTGTCTCCGTCGCGAGAGCCCACAGGAACACCGTTACCGGTCGGAGTCGTATCGAGCGAACGAACCGTCGCGCGTCCTGACGAGGAACCGCTGATGAACAAGAGCCTCAAGGAGTGCGTCACAGGATTCCCGATGCAATCCCCATAGACGCTGCGCTTGGCCAAGCGTCAGCCGCATACCGGGCATCTCCAAGAACTCGCCCTTGATTCGCTGCAGAGTCTCGTAGTGAGTGCCTAGCGTCTCGGCAGACATTGCGGCCACCCTGTCACTCGATCAGACCTGAGTCATGCCTGCAAAAGGACCAGCCGGTCACCACGAATCCGACGCCTACCCCGTGCGCGAGCCTGTAGCCGAAACCAGGGGACTCAAGTGCAACGGCACAAGCCGCTGAAGTTCCAGAAGGACATGCTGTGGTGGGCAGGGTTTGACCCATCTTCGACAGTTCGGCCCCTTGATTTCTGACTGACCGTCAGATTTCCTAGTGTTGTCGCCACGTCGGCGCGCGTGTTCGCCAAGATGTAGTGTCACGGAATTCTGAGGTGAGAGCGTACGTCGATGTTGATCATCGGCTGATGAAGGGTACAATGCGGGTGTCACGAAAGGATCGATCGTGTTCATCCGCACCCAGACCAACGGCGACCGGACGTACTTGATGTTGGTCGAGAATGAGCGCGTCGAGGGGCGCCTGGTGCAGCGCGTCCTGCACCGCTTCGGTCGGCTCGACGAGCTGCAGGCCTCTGGGGAGATCGACGCGATCCTCCGCAGCCTGGGCCGCTTTGCCGACAAATTGGTGGTGCTCGACGCGCACGCCAAAGGCCTGGCGACCGAGACGTCGACGACCTGCGTGGGTCCCGCGCTCGTCTTCGAGCGGCTGTGGCAGGAATGCGGGATCGGCGACGTCCTGCGGCGCGAGCTCGCTCAGCGGCGGTTTGCTTGCGCGATCGAGCGGGCGATCTTTCTGACGGTGTTGCACCGCTTGATGGCGCCAGGCAGTGACCGCGCGGCGGAGCGGTGGAAGCAGGACCAAGCCATCGCCGGCGCCGAGCCGCTGCAGTTGCAGCACCTGTATCGCGCGATGAGTTGGCTCGGCGCGCCGCTGCCGCCGACCGAGCAGGCCGGCGCCACACCGTTTGCGCCGCGCACTCGCAAGGACCGGATCGAGGAAACCCTCTTCCTGGCGCGACGCGATCTGCTCGACCGGTCGTTGTCGCTGGTGTTTTTCGACACCACGTCGATCTATTTCGAAGGTGCCGGTGGCACCCAGGTCGGCCGGCGCGGCCATTCCAAAGATCATCGGCCCGACCTCGCGCAGATGGTGGTCGGTGTCGTGCTCGACATGGACGGCCGGCCGGTCTGCAGCGAGGTGTGGCCCGGGAATACGACGGACGTGAAGACGCTCATGCCGATCGTGGACCGGTTGAAGCAGACGTTTGGCATCGAGGATGTGTGTATCGTCGCCGACCGCGGCATGATCAGCCGGGAGACGATCGCGGCGATCGAAGACCGCGAGTGGTTCTACATCCTTGGCGTGCGGATGCGGAGCTCCAACGACGCACAGGCGGTCCTTGAAACCAGCGGGCGCTTCCACGAGGTGTTTCCCGAGCGCGAGACCAGCCACGACCCGTCCCCGCTGAAAGTGCGAGAAGTCGTTCGCGGCAACGAGCGATACATCGTGTGTCTGAATCCGGAGCAGGCGCGCAAGGACCGTCACGACCGCGAGGCCATCGTGGCGGCGCTGCGCCTGGCGCTGCCCCACGGCGACAAGTCGTTGGTCGGCAATAAGGGCTACCGCCGCTTCTTGAAGAGTCAGGGCGCGCACTTCGAGATCGATGACGCCAAGGTGGAGGCGGAGGCGCGGTACGACGGACTGTGGGCGTTGCAGACAAACACAGACTTCGAGCCGATGGTCGTGGCGCTCGCGTACAAGCAGCTGTGGATGGTCGAGGACCTCTTCCGCACGATGAAGTCGGTGCTCGAGACGCGGCCGGTGTATCACCAGACCGATCACGGCATTCGCGGGCACGTGTTCTGCTCGTTCCTCGCGGTGGTCCTTCGCCAGGAGCTGCAACGGCGATTGACCGCGAAGGGGTGGAAGCTCGAATGGGCCGACATCGTTCAGGATCTCAGTCAGCTGCACGAGACGACCATCGAGATTGGACGCCACTCGTATGTCGTCCGGAGCGAAACGAAGGGGACGGTCGGAAAGGTCTTCCAGGCGTGCGGCGTCGCCGTGCCGCCCGCCCTGCGCCCCGCGTAACGGCTCACCAGAAGTCGTCCAAGACGCCGGATCGACGTGTCACTACACAAAAACCGTCGCCGTAAGTCCTTACCCGTCAGGCATTTGACTTTTCGAAGTGTCGAAGATCGGTTTGACCAGCACGGCATTGCAGCCCGCGTCACGCGCCCGCTGTACGTCAGCCGGGAATGCGTAGCCGGTCACCGCGATAATCGGGGTCCGGTGCGTGTCGGGACGCTCCCTAAGCATGCGGCACAGGTCGTAGCCGTCAATGCCGGGAAGCGCCATGTCGAGCAGAACGGCGTGCGGAAGGGATTCCGACACCTTCTCCAGTGCGTCATGCGCGTCGGCGGCTTCCGCCGCTTCGATGCCGGAGTTCTTCAGACACATGCCCAGCATCTCGCGGGTGTCCGCGTCGCTATCCACAACCAGCACTACAGGGCGTGGCCGGGGCGGGATTCGCATCACTTGGGTCAGCCTTTCTAGAGCGGCGCGACGCCTGAGGATAGCGGGACGAGTGGACTGCACGCTGTCCTCTATTGAACAATCCGCCGCTACGGGTGAGGTGGGTGCTGTTTTTCGGAAACGTCAAGCACCAGGAGGACTGGACGCTCTGGACGTAGCTCTCTCAGGAGACGTTCGACCGGCACGTCGCGGGTTAGTTGGTGCAGAATCCCCCCTGCCCGGAAAATGGGCTCTTCGTCGATTTGAGTACCGCGATCTGAGGGGATCTCAGCCGCCTGCGCGGACCGCGGTTGGGGTGGGCGGTCTGCTCGGCGGCCTCGAAGCTGAAGCGCGATCCCACTTGGCCACCCAGGATTGGATGGTGTTCTCTCTTGATGTGCAACCAACAAGGGAGGACGGGTGGGATCGCGAGAGGATTGTACTTGGATTCTGGGATTGCCGGGCTTTCGCGTCGAGGCACTGGACGGCGATCGGAGCGTGGGGACCAGCCGCCTGCGGGTGCGGGTCGAGCGTCGCGGCCCCCGCGGGGATCCCTGTGGCGGCTGCGGACGGCGGACGTGCCGGGTCCGGTCGAGCCGGGAGCGGACGTGGGACGATCTGCCGTGGGCGGGGCACCCCGTCACCCTGGTCTACCGGCAGCGCCGGGTGCGGTGCCGGCGGTGCGGCCTCCGGACGGAGCGGGTGGAGTTCGCCGACCCGAAGGCGCGGGTGACGCGCCGGTTGCGCCAGCAGATCGGCGTGGACTGTCAGTCGATGCCGACGAGTCATGTGGCGGTGCGACACGGCGTGAGTTGGGGGAAGGCCCGGCGGGCCGAGCAGGCCTTTCTGGCGGACTGGGACCGCACCCGCGTCCACCATCAGCCGCGGCACCTCGGGCTGGACGAGATCCAGCGGGGCACAGGGCAGCGGTTCTGGACGGTGCTGTCGGATGTCGTGCACGGCGAGGTGCTCGGCCTGCGCCAGGACCGCAGCCAGGCGACGGCGACGGCGTTACTGCAGGAGGACCTCAGCGTCCGCCAGCGGGCGGCGGTCACCGCGGTCTGCACCGACATGCACCGGCCGTATCTGAACGCGGTGGCCGCGGTGCTGCCCCGGGCGGAGGTGATCTTCGACAAGTTCCATGTGCTCCAACACGCCAGTGCGGCCCTCGACGAGGTCCGCCGGCAGGAGTTCTTTCGGGCCGGGGCGGTGATGCGCGCGTACGGCCGCGGCAAGCGGTGGCTGTTGCTGCGGCGGTGGAAGACGGTTCGCGGATCGAAGCGCGCCGAGTTGCGGACGCTCTTCGCGGCGAATCGCCGGTTGTTCAAAGCCTACGTGCTGCGCGAGCAGCTCGATCGGCTGTGGACCTCCACGACGCGCCCCGGCGTCCTGCGGTTCGTGCTGGGGTGGATCAAGGCGCCGCGCTGGCAGCGGTTGCCCGAGATGGAGCGGCTCGGCGACTTCCTCTTCCGGCATCTCGAGGGCATCGCTGCCTACTGCGACCATCCCGTGCGCTTCAGCGTCGTGGAGGCGATCAACACGACGATCAAGGGGGTCCTGCGGCGCGCCCGGGGCATGCGCAACGAACAGATGCTGCTCTTGAAGCTCAAATGGGCCACCGCGCATCCCATTCGTTCGTCGAGAGATCTGGCTCGGTTCCTCGGGTTCGGCGTGTACTCAAAACGGTGAAGACCGGGAAAATGAGGGGATCTCTCAGGGGTATGTGTCAGGAGTTCTGGAGTCAGTGTTGGTGGTTCACTCGATTGTGTTCGACCGCGCGATCCCGGATCGAATCTTGGTCGTGTCTGTCAATTGGTGGAAAAGTCTGAATGCGACATCCGGCGCCTGACCTCCACCGTTCAGGCCGCCACGGCGGCGGCGCTTACCTGCGGCATCTCCTGCCAGCCATCGATCTTCCGCATCCTGATGTGACCGGCGCGGAGCAGGCCGAACAGCAACAAGAGGACGGCGTCCTGGCTCGGCAGACTCGCCTGCGTCTTGGTTCGCCGGCGGAACTCCTCGTTGATGCGCTCCAACGCGTTCGTCGTTCTCAGCGCCTTCCACTGCGACCGCGGAAACCGCACGAAGGTGAACAACTCGTCACCGGCCTCTTCGACACTCTGCGCGACGGCGGGGCATTGCAGCCGCCACTTCTTCACGAAGGCCGCGCGCCGCTGCTGCACCAGGGCCGCCGTCTCCGCGTAGACGACGCGTCGGTAGTCCTCGGCGACTTCTTCCCGCTGCCGGACCGGCGCCTTCGCGATCAGGTTGCGGAGCTTGTGCCCGGTGCACCGCTGGATCGGCCGCGAGGGCCACGCGTCTCGGAGCGCGGTGGCCAAGCCCGCATTCCCGTCGATGATCGCCAGCGCCGGCGTGCCCACGTGGCGCGCCGGCAACTGCTGGACGACATCGCGCCAGGCGGCGGTGCTTTCGTCCCCGACCAGCCGCATGTCCACCACCACCCGCTCGCCGTCGGCGCGGACCCCCATGGTGACGAGCACCGGAACCCGGACACGCCGCTTGCCCAGCCGCACCTTGGGATACCACCCGTCGAGCAGGAGATAGCGAATCTGGTCCTCAGCCAAGTCTCGCGTCTGCCACGCGGCGAAGTCGTCCGCCAAGCGGCCGACCAGCCGCGACACCGCGTCCTTCGACAGCGGCCCGCCACGCCGCAGCGGCGCCAGCGCCGCACGTATGCGGCGGCTATTGCCACCGGCCAGGTAGACGCCCAGGATCGCGTCATCCACCCGGACCGTCCGCCGCTGGTCGCGCGGCAGCGTCGCACTGCGCCATTCGGCGCGGCCGATGTCCGTCTGCAGACGGGCGCGGGGGACCTCCACCCGCGTCGGCCCGACGCTCGTCGTCAGCGTCCGGGTGCGGCGGCCGTGCCGATAGCCGCGTCGCCGCTCCCCGACCCGTGCCGAAGGAGCGGCCCCCAACGCCGCGTCCAGCTCCTCCTCGAGCACCGCCTCGATCGTCTCCCGGATCCGCTCCCGGATCGCCTCTTCGATCGTCTCCCGATTCCACCGGACTTTCGCTTCCGTCTCGACTCGCTTCTTGGTATCGTCAGCCATCGCGTCATCCTCCGGCACCCGCCGCCAAGCGGGCGCGCTGTCCTTGAAGCTCAGCGCCGGATGATGACGCGTTTTCTACTTTTCCACCACTATCGAGACACTACCTCGAATCTTCACGCAGCAGAATCTGAAACGTGCGTATTGAGAGACGCATGCTCTTCACGATGGCCTGGCGCAATGTGTGGCGTAATCGCCGACGCCCGGTCCTCACGGTGAGCGCGATCGCGCTCAGCTTCGCGTTTCCCACTGTTCACTTGGGTACATCCGTCCTCGAGGCTGGGGGGCATCCTAGGGAACGTGGTGGCCGGACGGCCACCCGACTCACTCGGCGAAATGGAGACAAAGTCATGGCAGCACACGCGACCCCCGTACCGGACACACCAACCCGACTCGGAACGTCAGCACACGACAGCGCCGTCGCGATCTACGAGAGCCACCGCGCCGCCGAAGAGGCCATTCGGACGCTCGCCAAGTCAGGCTTCGACATGCACAAGCTCTCTATCGTCGGCAGGGATTACTCAACAGAGGAAGGGGTCGTCGGATACTACAACATGGGTGACCGAATGAAGGCCTGGGGCAAGACAGGGGCCTTCTGGGGGGGACTCTGGGGGATGTTGTTCGGGTCCGCCTTGTTCATCATTCCTGGTATTGGGCCACTCTTCGCGGCTGGGCCGCTTGTGGCCTGGATTGTCGGGGCACTGGAAGGGGCGACGGTGGTCGGTGGGATGAGCGCCTTGGGAGCGGGACTGTACAGCATCGGAATCCCCAAGGACAGCGTTCTCACCTACGAGACGCAGATCAAGGCGGGCAGGTTCGTGGTCATCGCCCACGGCACCCACGACGAAGTCGCCAAGAGCAAGTCGATTCTCTCGGGGGCCGAGCTTCACGACGGGAAGAAGGAAAACTGCTGCGCGTGATGTCGGTGCCCGGCGACCGTGCCGGTGGCGACGCGCAGCCACGGCCGCGAGCCGCCGCTTCCAGCAACCAGCATGGATGGCCTCTCGGGAGTCGACCCATGACATCTGGGGCGCTCGGCCTCTGGAGCTTCCGCCTGTCGAGGTCACCGTTGCGTTCACGTTCGTTACGGCCCGAGGGCCCGCTCACCATCCCCGAGATGGCTTTGTCGGTAGGCTTCAGGAATTCAGTCTTCTTCCTCCCTGCTACCCAAGCTACAAGGCGTCTGACTGTTGCCTCGGTGGGCTTACGTCCCACTGAATGCGCCAGCCTTTGCTGGACGCTGGACGCACTTCCGTACGGCGGGTTTTCCTCAGTACGGCTTCAAGGTAGCGCGACGTCACCGGACTTTGACCTAGCTACTTTCGCGGGCTCGAGATTACGCGCGCGGCTCGCACTACCAAGACGCAGCCGGTCCTGCAACGGAGCTATCGCCGCCTGATCGCGGCGGGCCGGGCGACGATGCGGGAAGCGAAGAGGATGAGCCGCCGAGCCAGCCAGTACGTTCGGCACGTGGATCTGTGGCAGCGAGGCGAATTGGAGGCCCTGCAGGAGACCCTTGCCACGATGCTGCCGCTGATGCGGCCTGTCATCGATCAAACACGCGGTCGCGTGTTCGGTGGTGACACCCACGTGGCCGACAAAGTGCTAAGCATGTTCGAGCCGCATACCGAAGCGATTCGCAAGGGCAAGATCGCCAAGCTGACTGAATTCGGCAAGCTCGTCACGGTCCAGGAAGCCGAGCACCAGATCGTGACGGCCGACGCGGTACACGATCGGCGACCGGCGGATGTGACCCTGTGGACGCCGGCACTCGACGTCCACGAAGCCACGTTCGGGCGCATGCCGGACTTGGCCGCGGCGGATCGAGGCTTCACCTCCGCGGGCAATGAACGCACGGCGCTCGAACGCGGCGTGCGTCACGTCATCTTGCCCGCGTGTGGCGCGAGATCGCCGAGTCGCCGTCCGTTCGAGCGGCAACGCTGGTTTCGCCGCGGTCAGCGCTGGCGCGTCGGCTGCGAAGGACGGATTAGCGTCCTCAGGCGGCGGTTCGGACTGCGACGCTGTCTCCATCATGGTCAGGACGGTGCCGAGCGCTGGGTCGGTCTCGGCGTGATCGCAAACAACCTGGTGCGCGGCGACAATTAAATCTGCCGCCTGACGACCATTAGATCTGCCGCTTGGGGCAGGCGGCTGACCGGCCCGGGACGATGGGCCCGATATGGGGTTCATGGTCACCGATGCGCAGGTTCGGCTCCTGAGGGACAAGCGGATGAAAGGACAGACCCAAGAGGCGGCCGCGGCGGCAGCGGGCATCAGCCTGCGGACGGCGCGGGAGTGGGAGACCGGACCGCTGCCGTCGGCGACCCAGCGCGTCCGCGACTGGCGGACACGCGCCGATCCGTTTGCGGAGGTGTGGGCGACCGAGATCGAGCCGTTGCTGCACAGTGACGAGAAGGGCGTGCTCGAGGCGAAGACGGTGCTGGCGTGGCTCCGCGACAAGCATCCCGATCGGTTCGAGGACGGGCAAGTGCGGACGTTGCAGCGACGGTTCCGAGACTGGCGTGCGTTGCACGGCCCGGACACCGAGGTGTACTTCGAGCAAGTCGCGGTGCCGGGCCGCGAGGCCGCGATCGACTTCACCCACGCCGACGAGTTGGGCGTCACGATCGCCGGCGTCCCGTTTCCACACCTGTTGTTCGAATTCGTGCTGTCGTACAGCGGGTGGACGTGGACGTCGATCGCCTTCGGCGAGACCTTCGAGGCGCTGGTGGCCGGGCTGCAAGGGGCGCTCTGGTCGTTGGGGGCGGTGCCGGAGGTCGTGCGGAGCGACAATCTGTCGGCCGCGACGCACGAGCTCAAGCGGAGTGCGGGACGCGATCTGACGGTGCGGTTTCGGGCGGTCCTCGATCACTACGGACTGAAATCGAGTCGGATCACGCCGGGACGGGCGCATGAAAACGGCATCGTGGAGCACGCGAATGGGCGCGTGAAAGCCCTACTCGCGCAAGCCCTGCTGATGCGCGGCCACGCGGATTTCGACGACCAGGCGGCGTATGAGCGGTTCGTCGGCGAGGTGGTCGAGCGATGGCGCAATCGGCCGGCTGCCCTGCGGCTGACGGCCGAGCGGTCGTCGCTCCGTCGCCTGCCGCCGGCGCCCATTCCCAGCTATACGACCTATGAGTCGAAGGTCCGCCGGTGGAGCACCATCCGGGTTGCGCATCGGACGTACTCGGTGCCGGCGCGATTGATTGGGCACACGATCGACGCGCGACTCTACGCGGATCACGTGGAGGTCCGCTATCGCGGCCAGGTTGTGCAGACGATGCCGCGGCTGCGGAAAGAGGACGAGCACCGGATCGACTACCGCCATGTCATTGGCTGGTTGGTGCGCAAACCCGGTGCGTTCGCCCGGTATCGCTACCGCGAAGACCTCTTTCCGTCGGTCACGTTTCGGCGGACGTACGATCGCTTGGTCGAGAGCCACGGTGATCGGGCCGATGTCGAGTACCTGCGCATCCTGAAGCTGGCCGCCCGGAGCGGCGAAGCGTCGGTCGAACCGGTGCTCATCGACGTCCTCAATCACGCCGCCCGCTTCGACTACGCGAGCGTCGAAGCCCTCGTCGTGCCGCCCGTCGTGCAGGTGCCGGTAGTGCACATCGCGCGACCGAATCTGCGCGGCTACGACGCGCTGCTCGAAGGAGCGGTCGCATGAGCCGCCCCCGCACGCCCGACACCGTCGGCGATCAGATCACGGCGTTGCTCACCGGGTTCACCCTGACCACCGCGGCACGCGAGCTCGTCTCGCGATTCGTGCAAGCCGACCAGCAGGCCGTCTTGCCGCTGGTGCTGGACGTGCTCGAGCTCGAAGCCGAGGAGCGACGCGAGCGGCGCATCACGCGCCTCCGTCGGGCCTCGAGGCTGCCGCCCGGCAAGACGTTCGACACGTTGAAGGAGAGTCGGTTTCCGGCGAGTCTGGTGCGCCGACTCCACGAGTTGGCCGAAGGCGATTTCGTCGACGAGGCGACCAACGTGCTCGCGTTCGGTCTCCCCGGCGTCGGCAAGAGTCATGCGATGTGTGCCGTCGCGCACGCCCTCGTGGACCGTGGGTATTCGGTGCTCTTCGTGCCGACGTACAGCCTGGTCCAGGATCTGCTGGTCGCAAAACGCAATCTCGAGTTGCCACGGGCGCTCCGGAAGCTCGATAACTTCGCCGTGATCCTCCTCGACGATCTCGGCTACATCCAGCAGAGCGCCGAGGAGGCCGAGGTGCTGTTCACGCTCCTCGCCGAGCGGTACGAGCGCCGCTCCGTGATCCTCACCAGCAATCTCGTGTTCGGCGAGTGGAACCGGATCTTCCGGGACGAGATGGCGACGGCCGCTGCCATCGACCGACTCATTCACCACTCCGCCATCTTGGAGTTCAACGTCCCCAGCTTCCGCGCCGAAGAGGCCGAGACCCGCGGGAAGCGCAAGGCCGCCCGCAGTGCCGAGGCCACGCCGTGACGCCGAGGCTGTGGACGGTGCCGGACCCGTGGACGCGCAGACGCGCCCACCGGTCCTTGGTAGGGTCGAGGACTGGCGCCGTGTCCGAGGGTGCGGCCTATCCGTTAGCTCCCCGTTTCCTCTGGGAGTGCCTCACTAGCCGCACCGTG
Organism: uncultured Acidobacteriota bacterium; assembly: GCA_963701315.1. GTDB lineage: Bacteria > Acidobacteriota > Vicinamibacteria > Vicinamibacterales > Fen-181 > FEN-299. Next base: position 2,252,496 of record OY969603.1, read on the forward strand.
AATCGGTTTCCAGTCCCCGCCACGTCGAACGGAGCAAGCGGGTTTCCCGCACTCCGCTCTCCTGACGGCTTCGCCCCAAGGGTTATGTGACGGTTCGACCGGCGACCACTATCGGCCCGGTGTACCGCACGCGGTAGGCCCGGAAGAGCCCCAGCGTGCCGTACAGCCACGCGCGACGCCGTCGCCGCCAGCCGTAGCCCCCGCGCTGCTGGTTCCGTCGCAAATGTCGTCGGACCTTTCGTTCGACCCACTCGCGGACAAACGAGAAGCACCGATGGGCGTGCCCGATCGCAAAGTACTGCACCCACCCTCGCAGGATGGGATTGATCTCGGCGATCACCCGGTGGACGGGTTGCGAGCGGAAGTGCCGAAAGATGGTCCTGAGTTCGCGCAGCAGCGCCGTCCGCTTCTTCAGCTTGGGCGTGTACTGCGGCCGTTGCGTCCCCCGCAAACTGCGGACGCATCGGAAATCAAACCCCAGGAATCCGAAGCTCTCCCCCTTCGCCAGGTCCACTACCCGTGACTTCTCGTCGTTGACCTCGACGTGGAGTTTTGCCAATTCCTCCCGGAGGCGTCGCTGGACGGCCTCCACCAGCCAGTCATGCCGCCGGTACGCGTCGACCAAGATGACGAGGTCGTCGGCAAACCGCGCGTATTCTACCGCGGTGTACTTGCCGTCCGCCGTGACCACCCTCGCCCGCTCGAGCATCCGATCCACCTCATTGAGGTAGAGGTTGCTGAGCAACGGGGAGATCACGCCCCCTTGCGGGACCCCCTTGGTCCCCGACGCCGTCAGGATCAGCTTCAGCAAGCGCATCACGTCTCGGTCGTCGACCCGCGCCGCCACCTTCGACAGAAGCACGTCATGCCGGACGTTGTCAAAGTAGGCGCGCAAGTCGATGTCGATCACGCGTGTCTTGTGGAGCGAAAGTGCCCGCGCGACGTGGTGTACCGCGGCATGGGCCGACCGCTTGGGCCGGTATCCATACGAGCCTGGTTGGAAATCGGCTTCGAAGATGGGTTCCAGGATGAGCTTGAGGGCTCCCTGGACCACCCGGTCCCGAATGGCCGGGATCGACAGGACGCGCACCTTGCCGCCGTCCTTGGGGATCGCCTGCCGCCGGTTCCGGAGCGGCCGATAGCGACGGGTGGCCAGTTCGTCCGCGAGCTGCGTGAGGAACGTCTCCAGGCCTTCGGCCTCAATGCGCGCAAACGTCACTCCGTCAGTGCCCGGAGCGCCGTCATTGGCCTTGGTGGCGGCGTAGGCCGCTCGCAGAGTGTCCATCTTGCAGACATGGACGTATAGGCCCCAGAAGCGCCAAGACGGTTCCGCCTTCGCCTTGACGTATATCCTTCGCCGCAGGTCCTGCAGATTGCTGGGCGCCTTTATCATCTCGCCCCTGCCTCCCAGTGTTGTCGAAGGAGTGGCCGTTCAGTAGGGTCCCTTCGCTCGGCGGGCATTACCCCGCGTCTTCACTACTACGGACCCATCCGTCACCCTCTCGTCTTCCGCCGACTTCCCGGTTCGCCCGGTTATACGGCGTACCTAGCTCCGCCCCATTTGGAGGCGGGACGAGGAGGGCTTCTCCAGTTGCTCAGCGCGTCCTTGTCACCGTGCCGCCGCTGCTACCCCGCCGAAGTCGCCCGGCACGTCAGCCAGCGTGTGCCGTTCGATGCTGCCTTCACCCGGTTTTCAGAGGCTCGGCCTTCGGGGCTTCCTTGTTTCGGGGCTACCCCTGCGTTCGCTCACACTGCGGCCCGGGGACTCGCTCACCACCCTCTGGTGGCTTTGTCGATAGGCTTCAGGGCATCGATCTCTCTCCTCCCTGCTATCCGAGCTACGGGGCGTCCGGCTGTTGCCCCGGCGGGACTGTCTCCCGCTGAACGCGCCAGCCTTAGCTGGACGCACGAAAACCGCTCCGCGGTTTCCCACACCGCCCACAGCCCATCATCATGTCGACGGAGAACGAAGAACGACCGGAGAGAGAGGCTACCCAGGCGAGCGACCCGTCAACGTCAATTACCGAGTGCGGTCAGGTCGCACCGCACTCCTTCACGCCCCAGCACCGGCAGAAATAGTTGTCGTTGACCGGCAAAAGTAGTTGACGCCGCCCACCTGGTCGCGATCGCCAAGGCCAGCCCATAAGCTGCCCGGGCAACCGAGGCCCCGGCGTCCGGGCTTCGCGAACGGGGCCCAGAGTGAGGTGACGGCCGCGGCCTCGCGGCCCGCGGCGCACAGTCAGCTACCGTGAGCCGATTTCTTCACCGGAAAGTAGCTAGGAGTGTGCGGACAGATGGCTGTGACGTCGTTCGCCATCCAGCGAGTCGTGTGCCTATGTGTTTCGGGCCTTCGACGACCGTAGGTTGTTGACTGGCAAGATCCGGGCCCCAAAAGGCACACGGATCTCGTCAAAGTCGGGCGTCACCGGCTCCGATTTTCTCGGGCACCTGGCCTGAGTCCCTCCTCGCCTCCGCGGCATTCGGGCCTGCTAAGCCGGGAGAGCGCAGGTTCGAGTCCTGTCGGGCGCGCCACACTCGACACAGCCCAAAGACAACAAGAGACCGCCCGGCGAATCTACTCGCCTTGCACGGTCGGTCTGGTTGCGGCGAGGGCCTCCCAAAGTGGCGTGATGGCCTCCCGGAGGTGGACGAGTGCCTCGTCCTGGGCGGCAAGGTGATCGAGGATCGCCCGGATTTCCTCCTCCGCCTTCTCATTGATGATGTAGTCGTTGTGAGCTTCGATGCGGTCCTGCACAGTCTGCCGGTTCTGGCTCATCATGATCATGGGGGCGGTGTAGGCAGCCTGCAGCGAGAGGAGGAGGTTCAAGAAAATGAAGGGGTACGGATCCCACTGCCTCACCCATGCCGTGACGTTCAGCGCCGCCCACAGTACGAGCAACGCCGTCTGAGCGATGATGAACGGCCACGATCCCACGACCCTCGCAACCCGGTCGGAGGCCCTCTGGCCGAGGGTGAGCGTCTCCTCCATCATCTCGTTGACGTCCCGGACAGGCGGGTGCTCGTGCCGGAACGGGGCCGGAAAGCGCGGGTGATTCACCACAGAAGTTTCTCCATCAGGTGGCGCAGTTCATTAGGGTCAGTATCCGTACCCTCAGTCGCACCGTCCGCACGTCGTCCAGGCGTCCGCGGTTTCTTGCGCACCCTCCGTTAGCGGCAGCGAGGAGTCGAACGGAGAACGGGTGGTATGTTACGCCAGCCGCGTCGGGGTAGCGCGTCAGGGTATCTGCCTGGTCTACCCCTTCACCTGTCGGTCCAGGAGTAGCAGCGATCGACGGCCGCCTGGATGAGCGGCACATCGGCTCTAGGTCGCTGCGCTGGACCATGGCCGCGACCGCGGGAATGTTGACGAAGCTCGGCGTGCGCATCTTCACCCGCGTCGGCGTGTCGCCGCCGTCTGACGCGACGCAGTAGAAGACCTCACCGCGCGGCGCCCCGCTCCGCATGACTGCCTCGCCGGGCCCGCGAAGATATCGCCCGCGGGGATCGACCCACCCGGCATCAGGTCGAGCGCTTGCTCGACGATGGCCCCGGCGCCTAACCATGTGAACAACAGGCGGCGCCGTTCGACTCGATCCCCAATGCTCGGCACCTGGGGTGTCTGACGGCGGCCATGCGAATCGCTTGCGCACCCTGCCCAAGCCCCTGCCCAGGCGGCTCCAACACCAGTGCTTTCGTCGGCGGCTATCGGCTCTGGAAACGTCATGCCCGAGCTTCGCCACAATCCGCGTCGAACTGAGCACACGTTCCAGATGATTCGTCGATGATCGAGTAGCACACCTGGAAGTCTTGACCTCATTGGACAGCGAAGGTCATTGTGGCCTCAAGACGTTTGCGACCCACGGCGGCCAGAACAGGCCACACGTCTGGAGCGCTCGTTGTGCATTGCGATCCCGTTGCATTCGGAGCCTGATCGCGAGGAAGTACTTCTCCGCACCTGCGCGTGCCCGACGCTCGACCAGCCACCGTCTCAGAGCGCTGAAGGTGCCGCCGAGCGCGTCGACGCGCGAGCGATTCGCATACACGAGGTAGAACGCCGGAGCTTCGTTGGAGCCAGTGTCGACGAGTAGCGTCAGGCCGAGCGACGTGAGGAAATAGTGGCTTGAGGTACAGGTCCTTCGAAGCAATGAAGGTGGCCGCGGTAGCTTCGTAGGCCTTCCGATAGATAGTCACGTCGGTCAGGCTAGTCACGGGTTTGAAGGCGAGTTTCTCCTTAGACCAATAGACGAAGTGTTCGGAGGCCGCCAGAACCTGGCTCGACGGACATTCGACGTGCTTTAAGAACTCCGGTGCGTGCCCACACAAGCGTGCCGATGCGTCGACGACCGCGTGGATCTCGTCAGCGATCTCCACCGCGCGCCCCTTGTCGCGATACGCTCCGAGCGCCGTGTTGCCGGACCGGCTGTAGGCGACAACGCGCTCGACGAGGAGTCGCTTAAAGAGCGAGGCTGTAAGGTCTCGCCAGTTCGGAGCGGCCCAGTCAATCTGATGAAAGCGACCGACCATCTGGCCGGTCAGCTTGATATCGCAATTCCCGACGCGACAACTCCGCAATGCCTCCAGGTCCGCGGCGTCGACGACAAGGGGCTCGACGTCCTCGAGCCGCGGTGGGTCCGCGAACCTTCCTACCTGTGGGATCTCCGGTCCCTTCTTGAAGTCGGTGATGTCGCGAAAGCGTTCCAGGAACGACTCGCTCGATGCGGCGATTCGGATCACGCCGAGAATGGCAACCCCTGTCGGGGCGTTTGTCTTGAGGGTCTGGACGACCACACCGCCGCGATCGAGTGCCGCAATATCCTGAGCTGTCACGCTTACGTATCGCTGAAGAAACGCGTGAGCGTCCCGCACGGCAGGAGACGTCTGGGCCACCCACCCAACCGGCAGCGCACCCAACAAGACCGCTGCCACGCAGGGACTGTAATGGCCGATCCACGCCCGCAGACGATAGGGCTGCGGCGCCTGCACTGGCACCGGAGTCGCCGTGGACTGGATGGCGGCACACCGCATGTGCCCTTCCTCGATTCGGACGAGCGCCTCGCCAGGGAGCCCTACAGGTTTCATGTTGCCCATGACCAATGCCTCGAGAACTCCGATGGCCAACGCCCGACAGACCATGGCGGCCTCCATCTCCCCGGGCGTGGCTGGGGCGAGTAACGGGACAACGGCATTTGCGCGTTCCAGCCCGGCCGGACCCGGCGGGGATGCACCCTCCGAGGCCGCGGACGGCGGAGCCCCCTTGCCCACAAGAGAACGGTTAGCGTCCGCGCCTTCTTCTACTGCTGACGCTGACACTCTTGGGGACGTCGCTGTTCTTGACTTGGGCGCGCGTGACGGTCGCGTGCACCTTCGAGTGGTTCCAGTCCACACAATCGATCCAGTCGGGTGACACCAGTACCTTCCTGCCTGCCCACCAGCTGGTGGTGTCCACGAGCAGGTAGCGGATCCCCCAGGAGTGGTCGTCCAGGAGAAAGTCCGCCACATGGCCGATGTCGCCGTCGGTTGCCTGGATGTGATAGCCGGTCACCGCGCGCGAGCTTCGCAGATGCGTGTCGGTTCCCTTACTGGTCTCCCAGAGCCACCGTCGCTCCCGCTCGAAGCCCTCCGCAACCGGGTCACCTAGTACGGCATTCTAGGAAATCTAGAGAATGCCGTAAGTGCGCGCTGTTCACTTTTGTACACGCTTGTGGCACCCGGACCCGCCGGGCCGGTGACGACGCGCGCCTACACGTGTGTGAACAGAAGATCGTTGCATAGGCGAGCGGCGGGTCGGCTCGAACTCCTCGTAGTAACCCCGGCCGATCGCACGTGCACGAGCCGTGTGCCTCACGTGGAGGTTTCTCGTGGGGTGATGACCCACGCGCGGTCGCCGTGGCGCCATCGGGGCTCTCTTCCGTCTCCGCTTCTTCTCAGCCAGGTGACCCGCCGACGCCGGCTTTGCGCCCTCGGCAGGCCCGCCCGCCCTCCGTCTGCCTGTATCGCTGCAGCTGTTGCGGAGGATTTGATCGATGGTGGGATGGGCTCACCGGAGGGGCCGTACCTCCCGCCGGGTCAAGTCTCGGAGGAGAGTTTACACCTCTCCTTCGAGGCGACCACACGTCTCTCTCAGCGCTTCTGCCCGCCTCGCTGCCTACTCTACCGGAACACATCAGCCGGCTGTTGCGCCCACCACGGGCTGGACCAGCCCCAACCGCCCGTCCCCACTGGCGCCCATGAGGCTGCCCCGGTTTCGTGGACAGGTTAACGCTTTCGGTCTCCGGATCGGACAAGCGTGATGATGATGACCTGTGGAAGCTGTGCAAAACCTGTTCTGTGGTTTTGCAAGGAGCGGTGGGCGCCGTCTTCGGCGTCCACGGCTCCGGCAGCTTCCACAGGGGACCGCTCATGCGACCGCCTCCTCGGTCGACGCCGGGGGCCGCGGGACTGCCGCGCCGGCCAGGCGTTCGAACTCGACCGGCGAGCGGTAGTCGAGCGCCGAATGACGGCGCGCCGGATTGTACCAACCTTCGATGAAGTCGAACACGGCGCGCTGGCCCTCGGCCGGGGTGTGCAGCGTCACCCGCGCGAGGAGCTCACACTCGAGGGTGGCGAAGAAGCTCTCGCACAGGGCGTTGTCGTAGCAATCGCCGACCGAGCCCATCGAGGGGCGGACGCCCGCCTCCCGGCAGCGGCGGCCGAACTCAAGCGAGGTGTACTGACAGCCCTGGTCCGAGTGGTGAATCACGCCCCGCGGCTGCCGCTGGCGAACGGCCCGCTCCAGCGCCGCGAGCACGAGGCTGGTCCGCAGGTGGGTCGCCATCGCCCAGCCGATGATCCGCCGACTCCAGACATCCAAGACGACCGCCAGGTAGAGCAGCCCGGCCCACGTCGGGATGTACGTGATGTCGGCGACCCACAGCTGGTTCGGCCCCGTCGCCGTAAAGACCCGCTGGACCAAGTCCGGCGCCGGCCGGGTGTGCGCCGCGCGGATCGTCGTCACCGGCCACTTCCGGCGACTGACGCCCCGCAAGCCCGCTTGGCGCATGAGGCGGGCGACCCGCTTCCGGCCGACGCGGACCCCGGTCTCCCGGAGATCGCGGTGAATCCGCGGTGCCCCATACGTGCCGCGCGACCGCTCATGCGACGTCCGAATCGCACGCAGCACCGCGTCGTCGTCGTGGGCCCGTCGGCTGGCAGCCCGTCGATCCCACGCAGAGAACCCGCTGGCGGAGACGCCCAGCACGCGGCTCATGGTGGCCACGGCATGCGCGACCCGGTTCGCCTTCATGAATGCGAACCCTTCGGGGGGATCGCATCCGTCTCCCGCGCGAACCAGGCCGCGGCTTTTCTTAATATCTCGCGCTCCTCACGGAGCCGCGCATTCTCGCGACGCAACTGCTGGAGCTCGGCGCGCTCGGCGGTCGTCAAGCCATCGGCCCGCCGGCCGGCGTCCCGGTCGGCTTGCCGAACCCAATTGCGAATGCACTGCGCAGACGGATCAAACTCGCGGGCCAGCGACTCCGGGGAGCGGCCCGCCCGGACCAAATCAATGATCCGCTCTCGATACTCCGGCGGATAGGGCGGATGGGTCTTCGGCATCGTGTCCTCCTATGATCCCCCAAAGGGGCAGGAGTCCACGAAACCGGGGCAACTTCACCCATGGCCCAGATCGCCGCCGCCGAAGTGGACCCACCTCAAGCCCGCGCCGACAGTTGGGACACCGGATGGTGTCAGCCGACCCAGCGCGGTTCCTCCGGCAGGCGATCCTCAGCTACCGGCGCGTCCTCCGTCTCTTGCGGGCGTAAGAAGCCCAATCGATGAGAGCGGTCGGCTCACACTACGTCGCACGCGGTTTGCCGCCAACGGCTTATCGGATCAGCAAATCTGCCTCCAGATGTGCGGAATGTACGCCAAGACAGTACCGATAGTTTGTGAATAGTGTTCAGTGTTGAACAGTCGCACCATGGCTGCCAGCCCTATCGTTATTGGAATCGATTTCGTAAGATCGCGTCGCTGAATTATCTGCTCGCCTCCCACGTCTGGCAGCAGGACCACAACGGGTTCACGTATCAGGATCCGGGCTTCCTCGACCATGTGATCAACAAGAAAGCCGACATCGTAGGGGTGTATCTGCCGCCGGACGCGAACTGTCTCCTGTCGGTGTTCGATCACTGCCTGCGCAGCCGGCACTACGTCAACGTCGTGGTGGCGGGCAAACACGCCCTCCCGCAATGGCTGACCATGAGCCAGTCCAAATGAAGGCCCAAGACCTGGCAGACACCGCGAGGACGCTCGTCGCCGGCGACATGCCCGGCATCAAAGTGGCCATCAGCGCCTTCAGGGCGCCGGCGTCGCAACTGCCGTGGGCGTTGAAGTTTTCCCTTCCGTCGCGCGATCCAGCGACCGGCACTGGGGATCTGGGGGGCCACGAGCCGCGTAGAGGGGCGGCACAGCACGCGCTGCTCCACTTCTGTCGTGTAACCCTCACGCGATCGGTCGTACCGTCAGGTGACAAGATTCTGTGGTGGAGGACAAGATGACCGACAAGACCGCCCCGACACCGAAGGAGACGTCACACGTCCCCGCTGCAGCCACCGAGGGTCGGCCTGCAGTTTACGAAGCAACGGTTCCCGCGGCGCCGGCCTGGCTCGTGAAGCTGCTGAAATGGATCATTCCCATCGCCGCGCTGCTGTTCATCGCGACGATCGTGATTCCTGGGTTTCTGCAAGAGTGGCTATGGATGCGGCAGCTCGGTTACACGGGCATCTTCTGGACGCTGGTATCGGTCAAGCTCGGATTGGCCAGCGCTGGATTCGTGTTCGCGTTCTTGTTCCTGTGGATCAATGTGCGACAGGCCACCCGAAGCAACGTCCCGAGTGTCCACTCTGACACTGCACACGGAGCCACTTCCGCCCGAAGGGCGCGCCACCTCGGCCTGAAGGTCACGGCTCTTGGTCGCCATCTTGTGACACGGAGTACAGCGCTCATCATCGCGGTCATCGCCGCACTATTTGCGGCCGGCCTCTATGCGCAGTGGGACACCTATCTGCGCTTTCACTATGGCGCCTCCTTCGGACTGGCCGACCCGTTTTTCGGCGTGGACCTGGGCTTTTATGTGTTCCGCCTTCCGTGGTACGAGCGGCTCCAGGGCAGCCTCGTGCTTGTGACCGTGCTGGCGATTGCGGCCGCCGTCTCTCAATATGTGTCGGGTGGAGGCGTCCGTTTCACCGGACCCCGAACAGGTGCGACCACGGATCATGCCGTTCAGCATGTGTCGGTACTCCTCTGCGTCTTGACCGGGGCCTTCGCCTGGGGTTTCTACCTCGACCGGTTCGATCTGCTGTACTCAACCACGGGCGTCGTCTACGGCGTGGGGTACACCGCGGCGCACGTGACGCTGGTCGCCCTGTGGGCAATGATCGGCGTGTCGGCCGTGGGGGGTATCCTGCTCGTCTTCAATGTGGTCCGACCGAACTGGAGGGCCCTGTCCATCGGTGTGGTTACCTACGCGACGCTGTATATCATCAGCATAATGGCGGTGCCACCGCTCGTCCAACAGTTCGTGGTGCGGCCAAACGAGCTGACCCTCGAAACGCCCTATTTGAAGCACTATATCGCGTTCACGCGCAAGGCCTACGGCCTGGACTCGATACACGAAACCGCCTATCCGGCGATGACGGATCTGACGCCCGCTATCCTGGCGAGGAATCAAGACACGATCCAGAATGTGCGGCTCTGGGACAAACGGCCGCTGCTACAAACCTATCAGCAGACGCAGGCCATACGGCTGTACTACACGTTCTACGCCGTGCACGTGGATCGCTACCATCTGGCGGATGGCTATCACCAAGTGATGCTCTCCACGCGCGAGCTCTCGCCGGAGCTGCCCGCCGAGGCGCAGACGTGGGTGAATCAACATCTGGAGTTCACGCATGGCTTCGGTCTGGTGATGAACTTCGTGTCCCACAGCATCGGCGGCGGATTCCCGGAGTATCTGATTCAGAATGTGCCCCCGCAGCCCTCCGGTGGCCTGACCGTGACGCAGCCGGCCATTTACTACGGCGAGGGAATGACGGGCTCGCGGATCGTGGGCACCGGTGTCAAGGAATTTGACTACCCGCAAGGCAATCAGAACGTGTACACGAGTTACGGCGGACAGGGCGGCATCCCGATCGATAGCTTCGGCAAGCGGCTCTTGTTCGCGTGGACGCAGGCCGACATCAACATCCTGCTGACGTCGTCTCTAACCCCAGCCAGCCGGATTCAGATCTGGCGGACCGTGCAGGACCGCGTGTCGCAGGTCGCGCCGTTTCTGACACTCGACGCGAATCCCTATGCCGTCTTGAGCGATGGCAAGCTGTATTGGATTCAGGATGCGTACACTACGTCCACCCAGTTTCCCTATTCCAATCCCCATGCGTCGGAGTTCGGCAGCGGCCTGAATTACATCCGCAATTCAGTGAAGGCCGTGGTCGACATGTATGACGGCACGGTGTCGCTGTATGTGATGGATCCGCACGACCCCGTCCTCGAGGTGTATCGGCACGCGTTTCCCGGAGTCTTCAAGGACTTGGGTCAACTGTCGGCCGACCTCAAAGCACACCTACGCTACCCGCAGGATTTGTTTGCCATGCAGGCGGCGCAATACGAGATCTTCCACATGACCGACCCCCAGGTGTTCTACAACCGGGAAGATCTGTGGGTGCCGCCACAGGAGAAGTACGACGGGAAGATGAGTCCTATGGAGCCGTATTACATCCTCATGAAACTTCCTGGAAGCGACACACTGGAATACTTGCTGATGAGTCCGTTCACCCCGCACAACAGGGACAACATGATTGCGTGGCTGGCGGCGCGGTCCGATTTCCCAGACTACGGGAAGATGCTGTTCTACCAGCTCCCGAAGGACAAGCTGACGTACGGACCGAATCAGGTGCAGGCGATGATTGATCAGAGTACGACCATCTCCGAGCAGCTGACCCTCTGGGATCAAAAGGGCTCGGGCGTGATTCGCGGGAAGCTCGTCGTCATTCCGATTGAGAATTCGTTCCTGTACGTGGTGCCCCTGTATCTCCGCGCGGAAGGCACGAATTTCCCGCAACTCAAGCGAGTCATTGTGGCCACTGGCGACAAGGTCGTCATGCAGCCGACGCTTGACGAGGCGCTGTCCGCCCTCTTCAGCGCGCCGGCAGCGGTGCAGGCCGCAGCGCCGGCGGTTGCGGGAGGAAGCCATCCCGGCACCGAGACGGAGCAGATTCAGCGTCAGCTCGCCGCAGCGCAGACCGCGCTCGATGCGCTCAAACTGCTGCTGAGCCAGCGCGCCGGAGTCAGCCCGGCCATTGGACACATTCAGCGGTAACCGTCGGTCCGGGAGTGTGACGGAACAGTCGATTCATGACGGCGTCGAAGCAACCTAGGCGTCATGGGAAACAGACAGGTGATCGCTAACCAGAACCGACTCCTGCAGCTCTACTTTGTTCGCCACGGCGAGACCGAGTGGACGCGTTCCGGCCAGCATACCGGTCGCACGGACATTCCGTTGACCGCGCGCGGCGAGGACGAGGCGCGCGAACTTGGCGCCCGTCTCAGGGAGGTCCGGTTTGCCCGTGTCCTGACCAGCCCCTGGCAACGTGCACGGCAAACGTGCGAGTTGGCCCGGCTGGAGCTGGTGCCCGAAGTCGAGCCGGGCCTGGCGGAATGGGACTACGGTGAGTTCGAGGGACAGCGCACCGTCGACATCTGGAAGAGGCACGCGGGCTGGAATGTGTGGCAGGACGGTTGTCCTGGAGGAGAAACGCCCGCGGACGTGTCCGACCGTGCCGACCGGCTCATCACACGTCTCGGCACGCTGGACGGAAACGTCGCGCTGTTCTCGCGTGGCCAGTGCGGGTGCGTCCTGGCCGCGCGGTGGATCGGATTGCCGACCATCGAAGGGCAGCATTTTGCGCTCAGCCCGGCATCGCTCAGCATGCTCGGCCACGAACCCGACCACCCCGGGGTACAGGTCATCACGCTGTGGAATGCCTGCTCGCCGTGACGATCAGGTAGCTTGTGAAAGTGCCGGCGAGCCATGGAATCGCACTCGAGAGCCCTGGGCGGGTGTACGCCGATTCTGCATACGAGGAAGACATGCGTGCGTTGATCGCGGGCAACTGGAAGATGCACGGGCTGACGCCGCAGCTCGGCGAGATCGACGCCATCGCCGCCTCGCTGGCGTTGACGCCGCCACGTGCCGACGTGCTGATCTGTCCGCCGGCGACGCTGCTCGCGCGTGCAGTGCAGACGGCGGCGGGCCGCCTCGCCATCGGAGGGCAAGACTGCCACACGGACAGCGCCGGCGCATGCACGGGAGATATCAGCGCGGAGATGCTGAGAGACGCGGGCGCCTCCGCGGTCATCCTCGGCCATTCCGAACGCCGGCAGCATCACGGCGAGACCGATGCGATGGTGGCGGCCAAGGCGAACGCTGCAAGGCGGGCGGGGCTTCTGGCGATCATCTGCATCGGCGAGACCGAATCGCAGCGGAAGGACGGGAAGGCGTTGGGCGTCTGCGGCGACCAGATCGCCGGCAGCGTGCCCCTCGGCATCGCCTCGGTCGCGATCGCATACGAGCCACTCTGGGCCATCGGGACCGGGCGTACGCCGGACCCGAACGAGATCGCGCAGATGCACGCGCATATCCGCCTGTGCCTGACAGCGCGGTTGGGCGCGGAGGGGCACGCGGTGCGTATCCTCTACGGCGGGTCGGTCAACCCGACCAACGCGCGCGAGATCCTCGCGCTGCCGGACGTGGCCGGCGCCCTGGTCGGTGGGGCCAGCCTCAAGGCCGCTGACTTCGAGGCCATCGTCAGGGCCATTGACGCATCGGAGCATCCATGATGCGCGTGGGAGTGGCCGCGGACCATGGCGGGTTCCTCCTGAAGGAAGAGGTGGCGACGTCGTTGCGCGACTCGGGGTACGAGATCGTGGACTTCGGCGCACAGCGCCTGGATCCTGCGGATGATTATCCGGACTTCATCATCCTCCTCGCGAGGGCCGTGGCCGCGGGGCAGGTGGACCGCGGAGTGGCGATCTGCGGCAGTGGCGTCGGAGCGTCGGTGGCGGCGAACAAGGTGCCCGGCGTCCGCGCGGGACTCATCCATGACGTGTTCTCCGCCCATCAGGGCGTCGAAGACGACGACATGAACGTGATCTGTATTGGCGGGAAGGTTATCGGGAGCGCGCTCGCGATGGAACTGATTGAGATGTTCCTGACCGCTCACTTCAGCGGAGCCCCGCGGCACCAGCGGCGACTGGCAAAAGTGCGCGCGCTCGAGGCGCCGGTGTGGCCGCTTCGGTATCGAGATCCAGCATGAACCCCAAGGCTGACCAGACCAAGGCCCCCGAGGCGACGGCGGGACCGAAGCCGGATGCCAAAGACGATGCGCGCGGTGACGGCGATGCGGGACCTGCTCGCGGCCGATCACGGGCCGTACGACATGGTGTTTCCGCACGACCGACCCGAAGGGCCCCGCGCCGTTGAAGGTCCGGGCGGTTGAGGTCGACGGCCGCGACGACGTGCTGTGTCTCAACGAAGACGAAGCGGCCAAGGATCGCGAGGCGATCGTGGCCGCGCTCCGCGACGCCCTGCGCGCGGGCGACACGGCGCTCGTGGGCAATAAAGGGTATCGCCGGTACCTGAAGAGCACGGGGCACCGCGCGGACGACCGCACTGGCGTACAAACACCTGTGGATGGTCGAAGCGCTCTTTCGGTCGATGAAGCGCGTGCTGGAAACGCGGCCGGTCTATCACACGTGCGACGAAACGACCCGTGGCCACGTCTTCTGCTCGCTCCTGGCGCTCATGCTGCGCAAGGCACTCGAAGACCGGCTGGCCGCCCGGAAGTGGACACTCGAATGGGACCAGGTCGTCGGCGACCTCGACCGCCTCGCAGAGGTCACCATCACCGTCGGCGAGAAGGGGTACATCCTGCGGACCGATCCGCGCGGCACCGTGGGCAAGGCGTGCCAAGCCGCCGGTGCGGCGTTGCCACCCGTCCTTCGGCCGCTGTAAACCGTCGACGGACGCCAACACCGGCTGAGGTGCGCTGTACCACTACGCGATCCCGGCTCTCGTAAGTCGCTCACCGGCAGGACTTTGCGGATCCACGGTGTAGAAGATCAGCCAGACAGGCCTGCTGGGCCCGCCGGGCCTTCCCCCAACTCACCCCGTGCCGCACCGCCACATGACTCGTCGGCATCGACTGACAGTCCACGCCGATCTGCTGGCGCAACCGGCGCGTCACCCGCGCCTTAGGGTCGGCGAACGCCACCCCCTACAACCAGCTGGGCTTCGAAACCCACGCGGCGCGGCGTTCGTAGTGGTGGTGCAGACCGCCGAGGTGCTGAAAACAGCTGACCTGCGGGCGGGCACGAGCAGTGCCACGCCGTTCGGCCGTCGCGCTCATGACCTCTACCTTGCCCGTGCCCGCGAACCAGGTCACCACGTCGACGACTGGTGGTCCGGACGGAACCCGCTCGATCGGCTTGAAGCCGCCGAAGTAGGAACGTCTGAACGCGATTTGGCGCCGACTGTTCAGCGTCTCGGAACCGGGCCCTGATCCGTGCGTCCGGCCGAGCCCTTCCGATCGTCGCCCACGACGCCCTTGAGGTCACGCTCCGTCGGCTTGCGAAACACGACCTCGGCGACCAACGCCACGTGATCCGACGCCATGAGAGACAGCCGGTTGCGGTGCAGGCGCGCCTTGTCGATTCTCAGCTCGTGATCGACATAGATATGGTCGAGGTGCAAGAGAGGCAGGAGACCCGGGTACGCGCGAAGGCGCGGGAGACGCGTGACGATGTCGGTGAGATCGAACGCGTCGGACAGCGTCTTGGTCACGAGACCGTGGTTCCAATCGTTGAAATCGCCCATGACGATCCGTTGTCCTGAGATGTCGATGCCCTTGAGCAGGCGTTCGTCGATCAGTCTGGCCTGGGCCCGGCGCTCGCGAACTGCGGTTCCCAGGTGCACATTGAAGATGTGTAAAACGCCGTCGCCTACGCGGATGTCAGTACGCAGCGCGCCGCGCGGCTCTCGCCCCAGAATGCTGAGATCCACGTGGCGCGAGAGCTCGGGCTTCCACCGGCTCAGCGTCACGTTTCCGTAGACGCCCGTCCGGTGCTTGCGGGTCTCGCCGACGGTAAAGAAGTAGCCGAGCTCGTCGGCCAAGTACCGTGCCTGATGCTCCTCAGGTGATCGGCCCTCATGATTAACCACCTCTTGGAGCGCGACGATGTCGGCATCGATTTCACGCAACACCCGCAGGATGCGTTCGATCCGGACACGCCCGTCCATGCCCCGCCCCTTGTGGATGTTGTACGTCGCGATCCGGAGACCGGTTCGCACCGCGCGGCCCGCCCTCTCCGCTCGCGGCGTGCCCCCCGTATTCGAGGTTGCTGGGCCGGGAGCAGACACGCCGATCACGGGCGCCTCGCCTGCGCGCGGAAGGATTCAGTATGCAGCCTGCGCGCTCTCCACAGCAGCGCAAGCCCCATCCACAGGCTGGCGATGGAAACGGGCACGGCGAGGGCACGCGGCCAATAGGCCACGACCATGCTGAGTAACAGGAGCACTCCTCCGCAGACGGCCAGCACACGGCCCTCCGCCGGTCCCAGTTCGCGACGCCCCGTGATTGCCGCGCCAATCGCACTGCCGATCCCGATAGCGCCTGCCGTGACTCGCCCCGCACTCCCCGCACCTTTCACATGGCGGCTCGTGACGTCAAGCCCAGCCTCAACCGGTGTCACGCGGCGCCGCCTGCTCAAGACGACTTCAGTGGCGAGCGCAAGGTCGCGAAGATACATGTCAGTCATGTTTCCGGCGAATGCGTCGTCTTCGATCAGGACGTCGAGCTCCCAGTTGCCGATCCAGGACGCGGGATTCAGGTTCGTGGAGCCGACCCGTGCCCACCGGCCGTCCGCGACCGCGCTCTTCGCATGCAGCATGGATCCGTTCCATTCGAACACACGGATGCCCGCCTCCAGTAACGGGCGATAGCCCGCGCGCGAGACGGCCCTCAATCCCGGAATGTCGCTCGCACTTGGCACGAGCAGCCGAACATCGACGCCGTCGCGGGCCGCGACACGTAGCACGTCCACGAACCGCGTAGTGGCCACGAAATACGCGTCGGTGAGCCACAACGTACGCGTGGCGGCGGCGGCGATGACGTGATCCACCCGATAGAGCTCGGCGGAACCGGGCACGGTGGCGATGAGCCATGCCGTCACATCGCCGGCGGGCGGTTGAGGTCCGGACTGCGTCTCCTCTGGCGGCAGAGGACCACCCGTCATCGCCCATGTCGACGCGAATGCGCGCTCGACGTCGGCCACGACCGGCCCCTCGATCTCGATACCAGTATCGCGCCACGGCTCCACGCCGCGCGCCGCGTCGCCCAGCCACGCCTGACCGATGCAGAGGCCGCTCACGAACGCGAGACGGCCGTCGACGGCGATCATCTTTCGGTGGTCGCGCCGCATCCAGCCCAGCGGGCTCTCCACGCACGGTGGGTTGAAACACCGCACGTCGACGCCGCCGTTCCGAAGCATCCTCCAAAAATGACGTGACGCGATGCCACGCGCTCCCCACCAGTCAAATAATAGGCGCACCCGGACTCCCGCCTGCGCGCGCTCGACCAACGCCTTCCCGAACCGGCGACCGGCCTCATCGTCGTGAATAATGTACATCTCGAAGTGAATGGTGTGCCGAGCGGACCGGATGGCCGCGAACCATGCCGGATAGTTTTCGGTGGCGTCGCGCAGGAGGCGGACACGATTGCCCCCGCGTTGGGGCAACCCGCCCGCGCGTCGAAACGCGCGGTCGAGTAAGCGAGACGCCGAATCGGTCTGCGGGTCCGCCTGCTCATCACGAGGCATCGAACCGATGATGCCGTTTCCCGAGCGGCCGCCGGAGGAGGAGGAAGTGGCCATCGTACCGGAAGGCCTATCGAACAATCGTGGTGATACTAACGCGGTCACATGCCTCATCGCGATGCCCGGTCGCTCGATCACAAGAACTTGGCGGAGATCCGCACGCGCGCCGTGGAACAAGCGCAGGCGGGGAAGAATCCCAAGGCGGTCATCCAGGCGCTGGGCTTCAGCCGGGTCTGCGCCGGATTCAGAAGCCGCCGTGGTTGATCCGGATGTTCTTCCTACTCCCGGACACGCGCTACGGCCGTGTAGAATGTCTACTTTCTTATTGCCGAGCTAATATCACCCGCAACCACTCGACTGCAATGACTGGGCCTTCCGCCTCATATCCTGCTGAAGACCTTTCTCGAATACTGTCCAATGCGGAACAGCCACGCCGCAAGCTCCTGGTTCATGCTAAGGCGATAAAATTGGGCCTTTTTGTCGACTTGAGTACCGCGATCTGAGGGGATTCCGGCCGCCTGCGCGGACCGCAGTTGGTCATGTCCCGTCAAGTTCAGCATGTCGATCGACACCGCGACGGATGAAACGGAGTAGGTTGTGACGGGCGTTGGCACAGAGGTCGGCCACCACTTTGGTGCTGGGAGCCCGTCGTCAAGTTGGACCGGGAGCTGGCGTCGCACCGCATACTGTGTCCACGCGCGTGTCCGCACTATGCGGAACGCGCCGGAGCACGCTTTGTAGACTGAAGAATCGTCAGCTCCACGCCACGCCCCCTGGAGGTGGGGAGTGGACATCGTCCATCAGCAGTGTGCCGGTCTGGATGTACACAAAGACGAAGTCGTGGCGTGCGCGCGCGTCGTGACTGGGCGGCGGGTGGTTCGTACGCCCGCGCGGTTCCCGACAACGACGCACGGACTGTTGGCGTTGGCCGACTGGCTGGATGAGCACCGGTGTCACGTGGTCGCACTCGAGGCGACGGGCGTGTACTGGAAGCCTGTGTGGCACATCTTGGAAGCCCGAGCGCAATTGGTGCTCGCCAACCCGGGGCACGTCCGTGCCATTCCAGGCCGCAAGAGCGACATGAACGACGCGGCGTGGCTGGCGGATCTCCTCGCGCACGGGTTGATCCGCGGCAGCTTCGTTCCACCGCCCGCGATCCAGGAACTGCGGGATCTGACCCGTACCCGAAAGCAGCTGGGCCGACAGATCGCGCAGCACTCACTGCGGCTGCAGAAGACGCTGGAAGACGCCAACCTGAAGATCGCCAGCTTCGTCAGCGATCTCCTGGGCGTGAGTGGCCGCGCGATTCTCCACGGTCTGATCGCAGGCGAGCGCACCCCTGCACAACTCCTCGCTCGAACCACCGGACTGCTCCGGGCTGACCCCGAGCAGCTGCGTACCGCGCTGGAAGGGCGCGTCACCGACCATCATCGCTTCTTGCTCCGGTTGCACCTCATGCAAATCGAGGCGGTTGAGAAGGGCATCGAGCAGCTCGACGCGCGCCTCGAGGTCCTGCTCAGCCCCTTCCGGGCGGTGACGGCGCGTCTGTGTACCATGCCCGGGGTCAGCACCCTCGTGGCACAGACCCTGCTGGCCGAGATTGGCGACGACATGCGTCGCTTCGCTACTCCGGGCCACCTCCGGTCCTGGGTCGGGTTGTGCCCGCGCCTGGACGAGAGCGCCGGGAAGCGGCGGTCCACACGACTGCGGCACGGCGCGCCGTGGCTCAAGACCGTGTTGGTCCAAGCCGCGTGGGCGGCCATCCGGCACCGGGATGGCTACCTGCACGCGCAGTTTCAGCGACTCAAGGCCAAGCGCGGACCGAAGAAGGCGATCGTCGCCGTCGCTGCATCCATGCTGACAGCCGCGTATTTCATTATCAGAGACGACGTGGAATACCGCGATCTGGGGGTCCACTACTTTGACCGCCACGACGCAACCCGGGCGGCTGCGCGCCTGACGAAGCGCCTGGAAGCGCTCGGGTTTACGGTGCAACTCACCGCGGCGTAACCGGGAGAGTTTCTTTGTAGTGGTGGAATCTGAATCGCGTCTGTTCCTGAGTTCTTGAGTCACCGTTCGGCGTGGTCTCACGCAATCGCCATCAAGAGCTCCTGGTCATTGGCGGCGACGAGCGGCGCCAGCAGGCGCTTCATCGACTCCGCGCTGAAGTAGCGTCGCTCGGCGACCGCCCATTCATCGTCCTGCTCGAGCAGGGTGGCGCCCACCAAGCGAATGGCGGCGCGAACGTTGGGGAAGATACCGACGACGTTCGACCGCCGCTTGATCTCCTTGTTCAGCCGCTCCAAGGGATTCGTGCCGTGCAGCTGCCGGCGATGCTCCTCCGGAACGTGCTTGTGCGCCAGGATGTCCTCGGCGGCCTCCTCGAGCAGCGCGGCCGCTTGGGGAAACCGCGCGCGCAGGCCGTCCGAGACCTTGTGGAGCTGCGTCAGGGCACTCGCGTGATCGGGCTGGGCGAAGATCGTCCGGACGATCGCCGCGATGGGCTCCCGCATCGCCTGCGGCACAGTCGCCAGCAGATTCCGCATGAAGTGGACCCGGCAGCGTTGCCAGGCGGTGCCACTGAGCACGGTCCCAATCGCGTGCTTCAGCCCCTCATGCGCATCCGAGATCACCAAGCGCACGCCGGCCAGGCCGCGCTTCACCAGACTGCGCAGGAACGCCGTCCAGAAGCTCCGGTCCTCCGACGTGCCGACATCCACCCCGAGAATCTGCCGCTCGCCGTCCAGGGTCACACCGATCGCCACGACGGTTGCTTGGCTCACCACGCGCCCGTCGATCCGCACCTTGTGGTAGGTCGCATCCAGCCACACGTACGGATAGTCCGTCAGGGGGCGCGTCCGAAACGCGTCGATCACGGGATCGAGCTCCGCGCAGATGCGCGACACCTCAGACCTCGAGATCCCCTCGAGGCCCAGCGCTTTCAGACATCGCGGCCGGCGAGTGGCACTCTACATTCCCGACGCGCTCGCGCCCGAACCCACAGAGCGGGCGCGCGACGTGCCATGCCGCCTTGTGGATCTCGACCGCATAGCCAAGCTCCCGAATTCGTCGCGCCAGGCGTTCGGCCACGCGGGCGCTGTCGCGGCGGAGGTAGTAGTCTGGGCCGAGATCCTGGTAGTCGGCCTTGTCTCGAACCATTGGCCCGGACCAGTCCGGATGAAGAGACCGCGTGCGACACCTGGCGTCGGTCGCGGTCCACGCCCGGACCACGTCGCGAGCAGATTTGCTGCTCGCCCTGTTCACTTTGGTACATCGGCGTCCGATGGTTGGGCGGCATCGTAGTCAAAGTGGTCAAGGCGGGCAAGTTCGTGGTCATCGCCCACGGCACCCGCGACGAAGTCGCCAAGAGCAAGTCGATTCTCTCGGGGGCCGAGCTTCACGACGGGAAGAAGGAAAACTGCTGCGCGTGATGTCGGTGCCCGGCGACCGTGCCGGTGGCGACGCGCAGCCACGGCCCGCGAGCCGCCGCTTCCGGCAACCAGCATGGATGGCCTCTCGGGAGTCGACCCATGACATCTGGGGCGCCGTGCGTCCTGACGATCAACGGTGGCTCGTCGAGCATCCGTTTCGCGGTGTATGAGGCTGGCGAGACGCCGCGGCGGCAGCTCGATGGGAAGATCGATCGCATCGGGTTGAGTGGGACGAATCTGATCGTCACCGATCAGGCCGGAACACCGCAGGTTCCCCGCCGTCTTGCGACCGCCAACCACCACGCGGCCGTCGCGTTTCTCTTGGACTGGCTCGAGGCGGAGCCGGTTTTCGCGTCGGTCAACGCCGTGGGACACCGCGTGGTGCACGGCATGACGCATTCCGAGCCCGAGCGGATCACGCCCAGGCTCGTCGCGGAACTGCGCCGCATCACGCCGTATGATCCTGATCACCTGCCGCGCGAACTCCGCCTGATCGAGGCGTTCTCGAAGCGGCATCCCAACCTGGCGCAGGTCGCCTGCTTCGACACCGCCTTTCATCGGACGATGCCGCGGGTCGCCAGACTCCTGCCTATCCCACGGCGCTACGGGGCCAAGGGCGTCGAGCGTTACGGCTTCCACGGCCTGTCCTACGCCTATTTGATGGAGGAGCTCGGCCGCCTCGATTCCGCGGGCGCGAAAGGCCGTGTGATCCTCGCCCATCTCGGCAGCGGCGCTAGTCTGGCCGCCGTGCGCGACGGCAAGAGCCTCGACACCAGCATGGGCTTCACGCCCACCTCCGGCCTGGTGATGGGCACTCGCACGGGAGACCTGGATCCCGGCCTGGTCTACTACCTCGCCCGCGCAGCACGCATGACCGCGGCGCGCTTTCAGCAGATGGTGAACCACAAGGCCGGGCTGCTGGGGGTCTCCGGGACCAGTTCCGACCTGCGCGACTTGCTCGCGGGCGAAGCAGCCGATGTCCGGGCGGGGGAAGCCATCGCGCTGTTCTGCTATCAGGCGAAGAAGTGGATCGGCTCGTTCGCGGCCGCGCTCGGCGGTCTCGACACGCTCGTCTTCGCCGCAGGGATTGGGGAACATGCGCCGCTCATTCGGGAGCGAATCTGCGACGGCCTCGGCTTTCTCGGCATCGAACTCGACCCGGCCCGCAACGCCAGGAATGGGGCGCTGATTTCGTCGGACGCTAGTCGCGTCCGCGTACGGGTCATCCATACGAACGAGGACCTCATGATCGCCACGTTCGTCACTCGCCTCCTCCATCTCGGATCACTTCGAAAGGCCTGAACCATGCACACCAACCCCCTGACGCCGGACCTGCTCCACCGGATGGATGCCTACTGGCGCGCCGCCAACTACCTGTCGGTCGGCCAGATTTATCTCTACGACAATCCGCTGCTGAAGGAGCCGCTGAAGCTGTCGCACGTGAAGCCGCTGGTCGTCGGACACTGGGGTACGACGCCGGGCCAGAACTTCATCTACGTGCACCTCAACCGGGTCATCAAGAAGTATGACTTGGACATGTTCTACATCGCGGGCCCCGGCCACGGCGGCCCGGCGATTGTGGGCAACGTCTACCTGGAAGGCACATGGAGCGAAGTGTATCCGAACATCACCCAGGACGAGGCTGGGCTGAGAGAGCTGTTCAAACAGTTCTCGTTTCCCGGGGGCATTTCCAGTCATGTGGCGCCGACGACGCCGGGATCGATTCACGAAGGCGGGGAGCTGGGATACTCGCTCAGCCACGCCTTCGGGGCCGCCTTCGACAATCCCGGTGTGATCGTCGCCTGCGTCATCGGCGATGGTGAAGCGGAAACGGCCTCGCTGGCGACCTCATGGCAGTCCAACAAGTTTCTCAACCCGGTGACCGACGGCGCCGTGCTGCCGATTTTGCACCTCAATGGCTACAAGATCAGCAACCCGACCGTTCTGGCGCGCATCGAGCACGAGGAGCTGGAGCAGTTCTTCCGAGGCTGCGGGTGGACGCCCTACTTCGTGGAAGGTGACAAACCCGACACGATGCATGCACTCATGGCCGCCACGTTGGAGCAGGTCATCGAGGACATCCGGCACATCCAGGCGAACGCCCGGAGCAAGAACGACACGTCGCGGGCGCGCTGGCCCATGATCGTCCTCAAGTCACCCAAGGGCTGGACGGGGCCGAAAGTCGTCGATGGCCTGCAGATCGAGGGCACCTTCCGCGCGCACCAGGTGCCGATCCTCGTAGACGCCGAGCATCCGGATCACGTCGCGCTGCTCGAAAGCTGGATGAAGAGCTACGGGCCAGAAGAGCTCTTCGATGAGCAAGGCCGACTGAGGCCCGAGTTGGCCGAGCTGGCGCCGACGGGCGACCGCCGGATGGGCGCCAATCCCCACACCAACGGCGGCGTCCTGCTGCGCGATCTGCGCATGCCGGACTTCCACGTCCACGCGGTGCACGTGCCGTCGCCAGGTGCCGTCGACGGTCAGGACACACTCGTGCTGGGCGCGTTCCTGCGTGATGTTGTCAAGCTGAATCAGGATCAACGCAATTTCCGCATCTTCGGTCCCGACGAGACGGTTTCGAATCTCCTGGGCGCAGTGTTCGAAGTCACCAACCGGCAGTGGGATGCCCGGAAAGTGGAGAATGACGAATTCCTCGCGCCCGCCGGACGCGTGCTGGACTCGATGCTCAGCGAGAACCAGTGCGAGGGTTGGTTGGAAGGGTATCTTCTGACCGGGCGGCACGGGCTGTTCAACAGTTATGAAGCCTTCATTCGCATCATCGACTCGATGTTCAGCCAGCACGCCAAGTGGCTGAAGGTCACCTTGGAACTGCCCTGGCGCCGGAAGATCGCGTCGCTGAACTACCTGCTCGCCTCCCACGTCTGGCAGCAGGACCACAACGGCTTCACGCACCAGGATCCCGGTTTCCTCGACCACGTCGTCAACAAGAAGGCCGATATCGTGCGCGTGTACCTGCCGCCCGACGCCAACTGCCTGCTATCGGTCGTCGATCACTGCCTGCGTAGCCGGCATTACGTCAACGTGGTGGTCGCCGGCAAACACGCCCTCCCGCAATGGCTGACCATGGACGCGGCGGTCGTGCACTGCACGGAAGGCATTGGCATCTGGCAATGGGCCAGTAACGACCAGGACGCCGAAACGGACATCGTCATGGCCTGCTGCGGAGACACGCCCACGCTGGAGATTCTCGCCGCCGTGTCGATCCTTCGTCAGCATCTGCCGGATCTGAAGATCCGGGTGATCAATGTCGTTGACCTCATGAAGCTACAGTCCAGTTCGGAGCACCCGCACGGGCTGTCCGACAAGGATTACGACTCGCTCTTCACCAAAGACAAGCACATCATCTTCGGCTTTCATGGATACCCCTGGCTGGTCCACCGGCTGACCTATCGCCGGACCAACCGCAACCTGCACGTTCGGGGCTACAAGGAAGAGGGCACAATCACGACGGCCTTCGACATACGGGTGCAGAACGACCTGGACCGGTTCCACCTGGTGCAGGACGTGGTCGATCGCCTGCCGCATCTGGGTTCCCAGGGCGCCTACCTGAAGCAGATGATGCAGGACAAGCTGATCGAGCACAAACACTACATCGATCAACACGGCCAGGACCTGCCGGAGATCCGGAACTGGAAGTGGCCACACGGCGATGCGGCGACACACGCAACCCTATAGAGGTTCGAGATGCCGATCCGACTCACCGAAGAACACGGCGGCAAGGTGCTGGCCGTTCATGTCAGCGGCACACTGGAAAAGGCCGATTACGAGCACTTCGTGCCCGAGTTCGAGCGGCTCGTCCGGCAGCACGGGCACCTGCGTCTGCTGTTCGACATGACCGGGTTCCATGGCTGGGACGTCGGCGCGGCGTGGCAGGACACCAAGTTCGCCATTCATCACTTCGCTGACATCGAGAGACTGGCGATGGTCGGAGAGAAGGAATGGCAGCACGGCATGGCGACGTTCTGTAAGCCGTTCACCCGCGCGACGATCCGCTACTTCGATCACGGCCGGGCCGCCGAGGCGCGGGCATGGCTGGACGAAGCGTGACGGCGGCACATGCGGCCCGGGAGCGGAGCACTCCACATGAATGTCCAAGAGATGATCGAGACCGCGAGGGCGCTGGTCGCCGGCGACAGGGGCTTGCTGGCCATTGACGAAAGCAATGGCACCTGCAACAAGCGCTTTGCCCGAGCGGGAATTCCCCAGACCGAGGAGGCCCGACGCGCCTACCGGGAGGTGATTGTGACCACGCCGGATCTGAGTGGGTGCATCAGTGGCGCGATCCTTTATGACGAGACGATTCGCCAGCAGACGATCGACGGCACCCCTTTCGTCAAGGTCCTCACCGATGCGGGCATCATGCCCGGCATCAAGGTGGACCTCGGCGCCAAGCCCCTCGCCGGCCATCCCGGAGAACGGATCACCGAAGGCCTGGACGGACTGCGTGCCCGCCTCCAGAAGTACGTGCAGATGGGCGCCCGTTTCGCCAAGTGGCGCGCGGTGATTGCCGTGGGCCACGGGATTCCCAGCCGAGGTTGCATCGAGGCCAACGCGCAGGCGCTGGCCCGCTATGCCGCGCTGTGTCAGGAAGCCGGGCTGGTCCCCATCGTCGAGCCCGAAGTGCTCATGGCAGGCGACCATACGCAGGAGCGCTGCCGCGTGGTCACGGAAAACGTTCTGCGACGGGTGTTCGATCAGCTCTTCATCCAACAGGTGACGCTGGAAGCGATGATCCTGAAGCCCAACATGGTGCTTCCGGGCTTGACCTGCTCCACGCAAGAGAGCGTGGACGAGGTGGCCGACGCGACGGTGAGCTGTCTCCTGCGAGTCGTCCCCGCCGCCGTTCCGGGGATTGCGTTCCTGTCGGGCGGCCAGTCCGGCGAGCTGGCCTCGGCCCGTTTGAATGCCATGCACGTCAGATTCAAGGCACCGCTGTCGAGACCGCCCTGGGCATTGACGTTTTCCTTTGGTCGCGCTATCCAGCGACCGGCGTTAGGGATCTGGGGGGGCGACGAGGCGCATCGGGTGGCGGCGCAGCAGGCGTTGCTCCACCGAGCCAGGTGTAATCGAGCGGCGCTCCGCGGCGAATACGACGCGGCCATGGAACAGGCCGGCCGGCCCGAGGTCGCCGGATCGGCGTCGGTATCGACGCGCACACGCGGCGACGGTGTGATGCGCGTGCCCACACCAGGGATCACAGGGAGCGCGATCACATGACGACCGCCCGGCACACGTTCTTGCAGCTGTACTTCATCCGGCACGGCGAAACCGAATGGACACGTTCCGGCCAGCATACCGGCCGCACCGACATTCCGTTGACCGAGCGCGGCGAGCACGAGGCCCGCGAGCTTGGCGTCCGTCTCAGGGGGGTCCAGTTTGCCCGTGTCCTGACCAGCCCCCGGCAACGCGCACGGCAAACGTGCGAGTTGGCCCGGCTGGAACTGGTGCCCGAAGTCGAGCCGGACCTGGCGGAATGGGACTACGGTGAGCTCGAGGGACAGCGCACCGTGGACATCTGGAAGAAGCACCCGGGCTGGAATGTGTGGCAGGACGGTTGTCCTGGAGGCGAAACGCCCGCGGACGTGTCCGGCCGTGCCGATCGCCTCATCGCCCGTCTCGGCACGCTTGACGGAAACGTCGCGCTGTTCTCGCACGGCCAGTTCGGGTGCGTCCTGGCTGCGCGGTGGCTCGGATTGCCGACCATCGAAGGGCAGCATTTTGCGCTCAGCCCGGCATCGCTCAGCATTCTCGGCCACGAACCCGGCCACCCCGCGGTCCGCGTCATTACGCTGTGGAACGCCTGCTGGCCGTCATCATCAGGTGAGCGATGAGCCGGCCGGAGATGGCGGCGAGGATAGTGGACCCCGAAAACTGGACAGCCGCGTAAGTTAAGATCGTCGGCCCCGCGAGAGGGAGTTCGACGATGGCCAAACGACGATTGCACAGTGCGGAGTTCAAGGCGAAAGTGGCCGTGGCGGCGTTGCGCGGCGACCGGACGTTGAGCGAGTTGGCGTCGGCCTTCGAGGTGCATCCGATTCAGGTCGCCAAGTGGAAGAAGCAGGCGGTGGCGGCCCTGCCCGAGGTCTTCGCCACCCGCCGCGACACGGAGGTCGACGACCACGAGACGCTCAAGGCGGCGCTCTATCAGGAAATTGGCCAGCTCAAGATGGAGCTGGACTGGTTGAAGAAAAAACACGACCTGGTCGACCGCTGACCGACGCGCCGTCGTCGACCCGATGCACCCGAGGCTGAGCGTCGCGCAGCAGTGTGCCCTGTTGGAGCTGCCGCGGTCCTCGTTCTACTACCGGCCGGCGGTGGTCAGCGAGGCGGACCTGGACGTGATGCGCCTGCTCGACGAGCAGTACACCGCGGCGCCGTTTTACGGCTCGCGGCGGATGCAGGTGGCCTTGCAGGATCGCGTGGGGCACGCCGTGAATCGGAAGCACGTCCAGCGCCTGATGCGGGAAATGGGGTTGGAGGCGGTCGGCCCGACACCGCGCCTGAGTGAACCGCATCCGGGGCACAAGGTGTATCCGTATCTGTTGCGCGACGTCCCGATCACGCGGGTCGACCAGGTGTGGAGCACCGACATCACGGATGTGCGCTTGCGCCACGGTTTCGTGTTCCTCGTCGCGATCCTGGACTGGTTCAGCCGCGACGTCTTGGCGTGGGAGCTGTCGGTGACCGTCGATGGCCAGTTCTGCGTCGACGCGCTCGAGGCTGCCCTGGGCCGAAGCCGCCCCGAGATCGTCAACACGGACCAGGGCGCCCAGTTCACGGCGACGGCGTTCACGGACCGCGTGGAAGCCGCCGGGGCGCGGGTGAGCATGGACGGCCGCGGGCGGGCGCTGGACAACGTGTTCGTCGAACGCCTCTGGCGCTCCGTGAAGTACGAAGAGATCTATCTGAAGGACTACGGCACGGTGCCCGAGGCGCGTCGGCAGCTGGCCCGGTACTTTCAGTTCTACAACGACCGCCGGCCTCACCAGTCCCTCGGCTACCGAACGCCGTGGGCGGTATACGCCGGGGCGAAGGCCGCGTAGCGGTTCACGGGGGGGCGCGTCGGCCTCTGACGAGGCCTCCGCGCCTGTTACAGGGGAGAAGATCTTAACTTCAGAGGCCCCGATATTTGTCTAGACTTTGGGGTCCACCTCAGAGGCCGGCAACACGAATCTCGTCTGTCCCGGTGGAACGCTCGCGTTGGGAGCGCGGCGAAACGCAAGCAGTGATCGAAGTGGGTGATGCAAAGCGGTGTATGAATACGCCTTTAGAGGGGTAGCATGCGATCGCGTAACGGCAGCACGACGGCGTTGCGGGTGGCGGCACTTTTCGCCTGGTTGGCTGTACTGAGTTTCATTCGGACGCCAGCCGTCAGTGCTCAGCACAGTGACGATCTGCAGCAGCAGATCAAGCAACTCAAACAAGAATACGAGCAGAAGATCGCTGAGCTTGAGAAGCGTCTCGCAGCTCTCGAGCGGAAGGCAGCGGCGCCGAAGGCAGCGTTAACCGAGAAACAAACAATAACCGTAAACGAGGCAGCCCAAGAGATCGCTAAGTCTCTTGGGGGTATGTCGGACGAGGATGTGAAACAGCTTCAGGAACAAACGACGACTGATACAACCTATGGTCAGTTGATGAGTGCAGACGCCAAGATCGCGGGGCTCGAGCAACAGGCAAGAGCTTTCGAGTTTCACGGGTACCTGCGTTCAGGCTTCGGCCTCAACAGCGTTGGCGGCCAGCAAGTGGCCTTCCAGGCTCCTGGAGCGGGGGCAAAATTCCGCCTGGGGAATGAAGCCGAAACATACGGCGAGTTCACTTTTGTCAACAACTGGCTGAATCCCAATCAAGCTCCGGGCAACACGTGGATCAAGACCCAGGCGACGATTGAAGCGAATACATCCAACTCCGCCAGTTACGCTAATTTCACCAACGGAATCGGCAACGACCAATTCAGGCTGCGTGAAGCCTTCGTTCAAGTGGGAAACGCCATCGCGAGCAACCCCGGCGCCAGGTTCTGGGCCGGGGAGCAGTATTACCGCCGCTATCACATCGATATCGACGACTTCTATGTTCTAGACATGAGCGGCTACGGCGCCGGCGTCCAGGATCTTGATATGAAAATCGGGAAGCTGGCAGTAGCCTTTCTGGCGGGCGCACGGCCGGACATTCTGACGAACTTTGGCAATTACGCCAAGAGCAACATCGATGTGAGGCTCTACGACGTGGCAGTACCCGCGGGGCGACTCGCTCTCTGGTACGACTATGCCTATGCAAAGGGCGGTACTGAGCCGAATGGCACCGCAATTGCGGCAGCGGATGGCGCGGATTTCGGAATCCGCCACACACGTACAGAACTTCACGGAGGCTTCAACACCTTTTCGGTGCAGTATGGGAAGGGCGCGGCAAGTGATTCTAGCACTTCACTCGAAGACCCGACTCCATTCCTGAAGAACACAAAGGTACTGCTAATCCAGGACAATCTTCTAATCCAGCCGAACCCGAACTTCGGCATCATGGCGCTCTTCATCTATCGACGGTCGCGCGACGGGAACCCTCAGAACGGCCCGGCGCAGTGGTACTCCTGCGGCGCCAGGCCGGAGTTCTTCTTCACCAAGCACCTTTCGCTCGCTCTAGAGCCCGGCGTCGATCGCGTGACCACGAGCAGCGGCCTCCAAACCGGCTGGCTCCGCAAATTCACGATCGCCCCGCAGATCGGCGCGGGACGCCTATACATGAGCCGTCCGGTCCTGCGCCTTTTTGCGACGTATGCCGACTGGTCCGATGGACTTCGAGGTTCCGTCGGAGGGGTCCCATTCGCGAACAGAACGAGCGGCCTCACCTACGGCGTGCAAATGGAAACGTGGTGGTAGGCGATATCGCCATGAACAGGGAGGGCGACAGCGATGGATACTCCCCGATCAACAGACTCGAGTGCCTTGACCGGGCAGACCAGCAGCACTGGATTCGTGTTCGTTGCAGCGGCGCTTGCTGCAGTGGGAGGGCTTCTGTTTGGGTACGATACGGGCGTCATTTCGGGCGCCTTGCTCTTCATCAAGACGCAGTTTCACCTCTCCGTGTTTCGCCAGGAGCTCGTCGTTAGCGTCGTGCTGATCGGAGCCACGGTCGCCGCGCTGAGCGGGGGAAAACTGGCGGACGCCTTTGGCCGCCGCCTGATGCTGCTGGTGACCGCCGTGATCTTCGTAGCCGGAGCCATCGTGTGCGCGTCGGCGGGCTCGGTCGGGACCCTCATTGTCGGCCGCATCGTGGTCGGCTTGGGGATTGGCCTCGCCTCGACCACCGTTCCCGTCTACATCTCGGAGGTCTCGCCAGCCGGGGCGCGCGGCTGGCAGGTGTCTTTGTTCCAACTTGCCATTACGGTCGGAATTCTAAGCGCTTACGTCGTCGATTACGGATTCGGGAAGAGCGGCTCGTGGCGATGGATGCTGGGTCTGGCAGTAGTACCCGGTGCGATGCTCGGGTTGGGGATGCTGGCCATGCCGGAAACGCCTCGTTGGCTCACTACGCATGGCCAAGGCAACGCCGCGCAGAAGGTACTGGCGCGCATTCGCGGAACACAGGATATTCAGGCGGAATACGCGGAGATCCAGGACACCATTTCCCAGGCAAGAGAACGCGGGCATTTCTCTGATCTTCTGGCCCCCTATGTCCGCCCTGCGTTGACTGTCGGAATCGGCCTCGCTGTCTTTCAGCAGATTACGGGAATCAACACCGTCATCTACTATGCACCCACCATCATTCAGTCGGCGGGCATCCCGTCAGCAACCGGAGCGATTCTGGCCACTGCGGGGATCGGCGTGGTCAACGTTGTCATGACGCTCGTGGCCATGTGGCTGATTGACCGTGTAGGAAGGAGGCCTCTGCTCTTGACAGGTATCAGTGGAATGGCCGTCAGTCTCGGCATCCTGGGCTTCGTCTTCCGCGCGCATGCGCCTGGCAGCACACAGGGCTGGCTGGCCGTGTTCATCTTGATGGCCTACGTGGCTTCCTTCGCGATTAGCCTGGGGCCGATCTTCTGGCTGCTCATCGCCGAGATTTACCCCTTGAAGATCCGCGGCATCGCGGAAGGGACGGCGGCGGGGACGAACTGGGCCGCGAACCTCCTGGTGTCACTCACGTTCCTGTCATTGGTCCAGGCGCTGGGACCAAGCTGGACGTTCTGGCTGTACGGTGTGCTCGCCATTGGGTCTCTCGTGTTCTCCTATGTTGTGGTTCCAGAGACGAAAGACCGCACTTTGGAGGACATCGAACGGACCTTGGGCTCCAAGTGGAGTTCATCTCTTCAGGGACAATAACACCATGGCGTTACACATTCGGCGAGAGCGCGTCGCTGACGATGGAACTTAACAGGCGAAACGCGGACTTCGACCTCCTGGTAGCGCGTTGGCGCACGACGACTGCCGGAGCTGAGGAGGGGCAATGCTACTTGCCGGCGACATCGGCGGTACCAAGACAGATTTGGCGGTTTACTCGAGTGAGGCTGGGCCCTATGCACCGCTCGCCGAGACAGAAGTGCATAGCGCCGACTATGGCAGCCTGACGGCTATAGCCAGGGAGTTTCTGGCACACGTCAAGGAACCGATCGACCGAGCCTGCTTTGCTGTCGCCGGGCCGGTGATCGGCGGGCGCGCGAAGATTACCAATCTGCCGTGGGTCATGGAGGAGTTGACGAT
This sequence comes from uncultured Acidobacteriota bacterium, assembly GCA_963701315.1. GTDB lineage: Bacteria > Acidobacteriota > Vicinamibacteria > Vicinamibacterales > Fen-181 > FEN-299. The sequence goes on from OY969603.1 coordinate 2,283,544, forward strand.
CGCAAGAGAACTCAAAGTGGAATCCGTTCATCTGATGAACGATCTCGAGGCCATCGCCTTTGCCATCCCGAAACTGCGGCCAAGCGACGTGCGCACACTGAACAGCGGGACACCCGCGCCACACGGTGCTATCGGTGTGATCGCACCGGGGACTGGTCTGGGCGAAGCGTTTCTGACCTGGGACGGATCCCATTACATCCGCCACGGCTCCGAAGGCGGCCATGCCAGCTACGCCCCGACTGATGAGATCCAGATGGGACTGCTGGCATACATGCTCAAGCACTTCGATCACGTGAGCTACGAGCGGGTCTGTTCCGGCATCGGCATCCCACATATTTACGAATATCTTCGCAGTAGCCGTTATGCGCAGGACACGCCAGCGGTCGCCGAGGCCATTGCCGCTGCACCAGACCCGTCGCGGACCATCATCCGACTCGGGCTCGATTTGGCCCACCCCGACGAGCTGTGCGCCGCCACACTCGACATCCTCATTTCGATTCTCGGCGATGAAGCCGGCAATCTTGCGCTCAAGGTGCTGGCAACCGGAGGTGTCTATCTTGCTGGTGGCGTCGCCACTCATGTAATGCCCGCACTCGAGCGGCCGCTGTTCATGCAGTCCTTCTCACACAAAGGACGCTTCGCAGAATTCATGGCGCAGATCCCAATCTACCTGATCGTGACCCGCCCTGTTCTGGCCGGCGCGGCCTGGTATGGATTGGATCCGACTGCCTAGGTTACAAGCCATGGAACACCCAACGCACACTCCCTGGATCAGCGACTACGATCTCTATCTACTCGCGGAAGGCACGCACTACCATGCCTACGAGAAGATGGGCGCCCACCTGGGCGGGGTGGCCGGGCAGCGAGGCGTTCAGTTCGCCGTCTGGGCGCCGAACGCCACGCAGGTCAGCGTAATCGGGGACTTCAACGGATGGAACCCGCGAACGAATGCCCTCAGATCGCGCGGAGCGGCTGGGGTATGGGAAGGCTTCGTCCCGAGTATAGAGCCGGGGGCGCGATACAAGTATCACGTCACGTCCCGGTACCGGGGTTATGAGGTCGACAAAGCTGATCCGTACGCATTTGCCGCAGAAATCCGGCCGCACACCGCCTCCCGCGTATGCGATCTCAGGACCTATTCGTGGGGCGACAGCGAGTGGATGGCCAACCGCGCAAGAAGAAACGGTCTGGGTTGCCCGGTCTCGATCTATGAAGTCCATCTCGGCTCATGGAGAAGAGTCGCGGAGGACGGATACCGCCCCCTTACTTACCGGGAACTGGCTGTGCAACTCGCAGACTACGTGCATGAGGCGGGTTATACGCATGTAGAGTTTCTCCCCGTCATGGAGCATCCATTCGATGGCTCCTGGGGATATGAAGTCATCGGCTATTACGCACCAACCAGCCGGTTTGGCACGCCCGCGGATTTCATGTACCTGGTGGATTGCCTTCATCAACGTGAGATCGGAGTCATAGTGGATTGGGTCCCGGCTCACTTCCCCAAAGACGAGGCTGGACTCGGCTATTTCGACGGTACGCATCTGTACGAACATTCGGACCCCCGACAGGGCGAGCAGCCCGACTGGAACACGTTCGTATTCAACTACGGGCGTTGCGAGGTTCGGGGTTTTCTGATCGCCAATGCCCTATTTTGGTTCGACAAGTATCACATCGACGGGCTGCGCGTGGATGCGGTGGCGTCGATGCTATACCTTGATTACGGACGGGGCAAAGGACAGTGGATCCCCAACCAGTACGGCGGCAAAGAGAATATCGACGCGCTTCAGTTCCTGCGGCAAATGAACGAACAAGTGTACGCCGCATTTCCCGATGCCATGATGGTCGCCGAGGAATCCACCGCCTGGCCGATGGTGTCGCGGCCGACATATCTCGGCGGTCTCGGCTTCGACCTGAAATGGAACATGGGTTGGATGCACGACACTCTGGAATACATGTCGAAGGACCCGATCTATCGCAGGTATTACCAGAACAAGATCACGTTCAGCTTGGTGTACGCGTTCTCTGAGAATTTCGTGTTGCCGCTGTCACACGATGAAATGGTCTACGGCAAGGGTTCGATGGTGGCCAAGATGCCAGGCGATGACTGGTGTAAGTTCGCGAACCTGCGGCTTCTGTACGGCTATATGTGGGGCCATCCCGGAAAGAAACTGTTGTTTATGGGCGGCGACTTTGGACAACAGAGCGAGTGGAGCCACGATCGCAGCCTGGATTGGGACTTGTTGGAGCGTCCGCTGCATTCCGGGTTGCGGCGGTGGGTGCGCGATCTCAACATGTTCTACAGGAAGCACCCGTCACTGTACCGAGGTGGACTTCGAACCCTCCGGATTCGAGTGGGTAGATTGCGGGGACTTCGAGGGGAGTGTCATCTCCTTCCTGAGACGGGCGAAGAACCCTGTGGACGTGACTCTCTTCATCTGCAACTTCACTCCCGTGCCTCGGCACAACTATCGCGTCGGGGCGCCCGTGAACGGCTGCTGGAGAGAGGCCCTGAATAGCGACGCTCTGTCGTACGGTGGCAGCGGTCAGGGAAACAGCGGCAGTGTCCAAGCAGTTCCGCAATCACTGCATGGTAGGCCGTATTCACTAACTTTGACCATTCCGCCTCTTGGCGTCTTGGTTCTCCGGCCGGGAGTCGGGGACTTATCTCAACCCAGAAATCCAGAGAGGTGTGGCATGGGCAACAATCCACAGGGCACATGACGAGAGGCCTCCTATGGAGAAACACGGACACCCAATCACAAATCCCGAATCGAAGCCGGGATCGGCGCCCAATGCGAAGGCCGATTTGAGGCTCTTCGTCGATTTGAGTACCGCGATGTGAGGGGATTCCGGCCGCCTGCGCGGACCGCAGTTGGGGTGGGCGGTCTGCTCGGCGGCCTCGAAGCTGAAGCGCGATCCCACTTGGCCACCCAGGATTGGATGGTGTTCTCTCTTGATGTGCAACCAACAAGGGAGGACGGGTGGGATCGCGAGAGGATTGTACTTGGATTCTGGGATTGCCGGGCTTTCGCGTCGAGGCACTGGACGGCGATCGGAGCGTGGGGACCAGCCGCCTGCGGGTGCGGGTCGAGCGTCGCGGCCCCCGCGGGTATCCCTGTGGCGGCTGCGGACGGCGGACGGGCCGGGTTCGGTCGAGCCGGGAGCGGACGTGGGACGATCTGCCGTGGGCGGGGCACCCCGTCACCCTGGTCTACCGGCAGCGCCGGGTGCGGTGCCGGCGGTGCGGCCTCCGGACGGAGCGGGTGGAGTTCGCCGACCCGAAGGCGCGGGTGACGCGCCGGTTGCGCCAGCAGATCGGCGTGGACTGTCAGTCGATGCCGACGAGTCATGTGGCGGTGCGACACGGCGTGAGTTGGGGGAAGGCCCGGCGGGCCGAGCAGGCCTTTCTGGCGGACTGGGACCGCACCCGCGTCCACCATCAGCCGCGGCACCTCGGGCTGGACGAGATCCAGCGGGGCCAAGGGCAGCGGTTCTGGACGGTGCTGTCGGATGTCGTGCACGGCGAGGTGCTCGGCCTGCGCCAGGACCGCAGCCAGGCGACGGCGACGGCGTTACTGCAGGAGGACCTCAGCGTCCGCCAGCGGGCGGCGGTCACGGCGGTCTGCACCGACATGCACCGGCCGTATCTGAACGCGGTGGCCGCGGTGCTGCCCCGGGCGGAGGTGATCTTCGACAAGTTCCATGTGCTCCAACACGCCAGTGCGGCCCTCGACGAGGTCCGCCGGCAGGAGTTCTTTCGGGCCGGGGCGGTGATGCGCGCGTACGGCCGCGGCAAGCGGTGGCTGTTGCTGCGGCGGTGGAAGACGGTTCGCGGATCGAAGCGCGCCGAGTTGCGGACGCTCTTCGCGGCGAATCGCCGGTTGTTCAAAGCCTACGTGCTGCGCGAGCAGCTCGATCGGCTGTGGACCTCCACGACGCGCCCCGGCGTCCTGCGGTTCGTGCTGGGGTGGATCAAGGCGCTGCGCTGGCAGCGGTTACCCGAGATGGAGCGGCTCGGCGACTTCCTCTTCCGGCATCTCGAGGGCATCGCCGCCTACTGCGACCATCCCGTACGCTTCGGCGTCGTGGAGGCGATCAACACGACGATCAAGGGGGTCCTACGGCGCGCCCGGGGCATGCGCAACGAACAGATGCTGCTCTTGAAGCTCAAATGGGCCACCGCGCATCCCATTCGTTCGTCGAGAGATCTGGCTCGGTTCCTCGGGTTCGGCGTGTACTCAAAACGGTGAAGACCGGTTCATTATAAGGACAAGCCCGAAGCCTGGAACATGCGCGTGGTGCTGGGGATTTCCACGGTGCTGGGCCTCATCGGGGTCGTCGCCGCGTTTGGCCTGTTCTATCTTGGCGAGCGCGTATTTCACCTCGACCGCGTGCACATCCAGACGCTGATGTACCTGAAGCTCTCCGTGGCCGGACATCTGACGATCTTCCTGACGCGCACGCGCGGCCCTTTCTGGTCCATACGTCCCGTGCGGGTCCTGTGGGCAGCAGTGGTCGGCACGCAAGCCGTGGCGACGTTGATCGCGGTGTATGGGCTGTTCATGACGCCCCTCGGCTGGGGTTGGGCCGGATTCGTGTGGGCCTACGCGCTGGCGTGGTTCCTCCTGAACGACCGCGTCAAACTGCTCGCGTATCGGATTCTCGATCCCGTCAAAGCCAAGACCATGCCTGAAGCCAAGCCTGACGCCAAAATAGTACCTACAGCTGAACCCAAAGCTGCGCCGAAGCCCGCAGCTGAACTCGAACCAAAACCTGAAGCCAAGACCGAGCCTGCGCGTGAAGCTGAAGCAGAAACCGAGCCTGGGGCCAAAGCCGAACCGAAACCTGGCGCGAAAGCTGGGGCTGAAGCCAAGCCCGCAGTCGAGCCGGAACCGGAAGTCAAAACACTTCAACCTAGGTCCGAGATCAAGGTCGAGGCACAACCTGAAGCCAAAGCCAAGACAACTTCGGACTTGACACGGCAGATCGCCACACGGGCGTATGAACTTTACGAGCAGCAGGGCCGTCGGGACGGTCAATCAGGTCAGAGCGGGAGATTCGGAAAGATCAAGCCAAGACCGAACCCAAGCCTGAAACCAAGGTCGAGCCTCAGCCTAAGACCAAAGCTGCGGCTGAAGCCACGCCTGCAGTCCAGCCTCAACCTGAATCACAAGTCGAGCCGAAGCCGGAATCCGAGGTCGAGACCCCGTCTGATGTGTCACCGCAGCTCGTCAAGCGAGTGCGCAAGCTCTACGAGGAGCTGGGGCGCGAGGACGTTCGAGCCGTTGAGGAAGTGGAACAGGCGGAGCGGAAGATTCCAAAAGGGGAACCTCACAAGTGAGCCGACGCGATCAACCAGGCTGATACTGCCGAGGGGGCGACGATGAAAATCGATTCAAAGGACTTCCGCGTGCGCCCTGGATCGACGGTCACACTCAGCAGGTGGCCGACGAGCGTGAAGCCCGTCTGCACGTCGAAGAAACAGTACCGCAAGCTCCTGGAGGCACACGTTGACACTCTGAGCCAGCTGCAACGCCTGCACTACGCGTCCGGCCGTTATGCCCTGCTGCTCATCGTGCAGGGCATGGACGCGGCCGGCAAGGACGGCGCCATCCGGCACGTCATGTCTGGGGTCAATCCGCAGGGCTGCGAGGTGTTCAGTTTCAAACAGCCCAGCGCCGAGGAGTTGAAGCACGATTTTCTGTGGCGCACCACCTGTTGTCTGCCGGAACGCGGGCGGATCGGCATCTTCAACCGTTCCTACTACGCGGAGGTGCTCATCGTGCGCGTGCATCCGAAGATCCTCCGCGGCCAGGGCCTGCCGGACGAGTCGCTGCACGAGAAGCACTTCTGGCGGGAGCGGTTTCGCTCCATCGTGGACCTCGAGGCGCATCTCCATCGGAACGGCACGCAGATCGTCAAGCTGTTCCTCCACCTGTCGAAGGAGGAGCAACGCAAGCGCTTTCTCGAGCGCCTTGACGAGCCGGACAAGAACTGGAAGTTCAGCCGCTCGGATATTCACGAGCGGCACTACTGGACGCAGTACAGGAAGGCCTATGAAGCGTGCCTCAGCGCAACCAGCACCCATCACGCACCCTGGTACGTCGTACCCGCTGACGACAAAGACAACGCGCGATTGATCGTGTCCCAGATCGTGCTCGACGCGCTCGAGACGCTGCACATGGCGTATCCCCAAGCGGATGCCGCCCGCCGGCACGAATTGCGCGTGATCCGGACACAGCTCGCGAAGTGATCGACCGGACAGGAGATCAATGAACATCAGCCCATTGGCGGGACAACCACCAGCGCCTGGAACGCTCGTCGACGTGGCGAAGCTCATCACGGCGTACTACACTGACGTGCCCGACCCGGCGGTGCCGGCGCAACGGGTGGCGTTCGGGACCTCGGGACACCGCGGGTCGTCCTTCGACACGGCGTTCAACGAGTGGCATATTCTGGCCATCAGCCAGGCGATTTGCCTGTACCGGACACAGCACCAGATCGACGGGCCGTTGTTTCTGGGGATGGACACGCACGCGCTCTCGGTGCCGGCGCTCGCAAGTGCACTTGAGGTCCTGGCGGCCAACGGCGTGGACGTCATGCTCGCCGAGCGCGACGCCTACACGCCGACACCCGTCATCTCACATGCGATTCTCACGTACAACCGCGGGCGTCTGAGCGGCGTTGCCGACGGCATCGTGATCACGCCGTCGCACAACCCGCCCCATGACGGCGGCTTCAAGTACAACCCGCCCAGCGGCGGGCCGGCGGACTCCGACGTCACGGACTGGATTGGCGCCCGGGCGAACGAGTTCCTCACCGCCGGTCTTCGGGGAGTGCGCCGGACCCCGTATGAGAAGGCGCTTCGCGCCAGCACGACGCATCGGCACGACTACCAGGCCGCCTACATCGGCGACCTCGGCCACGTGATCGACATGGACGCCATTCGTGGCGCGACGATCCGCCTCGGCGTGGATCCGCTGGGAGGCGCCGGCGTCCACTACTGGGGGCCTCTTGCCGAACGCTACCGGCTGAACCTCACCGTCGTCAACGACGTCGTCGATCCGACCTTCCGGTTCATGACCGTGGATTGGGACGGCCAGATTCGCATGGACCCCTCCTCACCCTATGCGATGCAGCGGTTGATCGACATCAAGGATCGCTTCGACATCGCCTGGGCCTGCGACACGGACCACGACCGGCACGGCATTGTGACCCGAAGCGCGGGATTGCTGCCGCCCAACCATTACCTCTCGGTGGCCATCTCGTACCTCCTCCAACACCGGCCACAGTGGCGCCGGAACGCGGCGGTCGGCAAGACGATGGTGAGCAGCCAGATGATCGATCGCGTGACCGCGAAGGCGGGCCGGACGCTCTACGAGGTGCCGGTGGGCTTCAAGTGGTTCGTCAACGGCCTGCTCGACGGGTCGCTGGGTTTCGGGGGCGAGGAGAGCGCGGGGGCCTCCTTTGCGCGTCTCGACGGCTCGGTGTGGACGACGGACAAAGACGGCATTGCGCCGGCCCTGCTGGCCGCGGAGATCACCGCCCGGCTCGGCCGTGATCCCGGCGAGATCTACCAGGACCTCACGCGCGAGTTCGGTGAGCCGGCCTACGACCGCGTCGAGGCGCCAGCCACTCCGGGGCAAAAGGACCTGTTGGCACAACTCTCGCCCAAGCAGGTCACGCTCACCGAGCTGGCCGGCGAAACGATCCAGACGGTCCTCACCCATGCGCCGGGCAACCGCGCGCCCCTCGGCGGCGTGAAGGTCATAGCCACAAACGGATGGTTCGCGGCGCGCCCGTCAGGGACCGAGGACATTTACAAGATCTATGCCGAGAGCTTCCGGGGGGCGGACCATCTGCGCCGCATCCTGGAGGAAGCCCAGACGATCGTCACCACGACGCTGGCGGCGTCGTCCGGAAAGGATGGAGACGTCACATCATGACCACACACAGCCGTGTCGGCCACCCGATCTACAACCTTCTCCCCACGGAGATCGAGGGGTTCGATTCCTTGGCCGCGCTGGCCCTGGATATGCGCTGGTCGTGGAACCATGCCACGGACGGTTTGTGGCGCGCGCTCGATCCCATCCTGTGGGAGCTCACGCAGAACCCGTGGGTGGTCCTGCAGACCGTCTCGCGAGACACGCTCGAGCGACAGCTGGCCGATCCTGGCTTTCGTCAGAACGTGGACGATCTGCTGCAAGCCAAACGTCAGGCGGCGGAGACGCCCGCATGGTTTCGGCGCGCGCATCCGCGCGTTCCCTTGACGTCGGTCGCGTATTTCAGCATGGAATTCATGCTGAGCGAGGCGCTTCCGATCTACTCGGGTGGGCTAGGCAATGTCGCGGGCGATCAGCTCAAGGCCGCCAGCGATCTGGGCGTACCGGTGGTCGGCGTGGGGCTGCTCTACCAGGAAGGCTACTTTCGCCAGGTGATTGACACCGACGGCGCGCAACAGGCGCTCTACCCGTACAACGACCCCGGACAGTTGCCGATCACGCCGGTGCGCCGTCCGAACGGAGAGTGGTTACGGTTGGAGATCGTCTTGCCGGGGTACGCGGTCTGGCTGCGCGCCTGGCAGGTCCAGGCCGGTCGAGTCACGCTCTACCTGCTGGACAGTAATGACGCCGCGAACATCCCCGCTCATCGAACGATCACCAGCGAGCTGTATGGAGGCGGGCCGGAGGTGCGCCTCCGGCAGGAACTGCTGCTCGGAATCGGCGGCTGGCGGTTGCTCGAGGCGCTGGGCATCAAGCCGGACGTGTGTCACTTGAATGAAGGGCATGCCGCCTTCGCTGTGTTGGAGCGTGCGCGAAGTTTCATGGAAGGCACCGGGCAACCCTTCGACGTTGGGCTGGCGGTGACGCGAGCGGGGAACCTCTTCACCACCCACACGCCGGTGGCCGCCGGCTTCGATTGCTTCTCGCCTGCCCTAATCGAACATTACCTTGGGGATTATGCCGAGACGAAGCTCGGCATCACGCGCCACGATCTGCTGGCCCTTGGCCGCCAGAATCCGGACGATTCGGCGGAGACGTTCAACATGGCCTATTTGGCGATCCGCGGAAGCGGAGCGGTCAACGGCGTGAGTCGCCTGCATGGGAGAGTCAGCCGACACCTCTTCGCCCCGCTGTTTCCCCGCTGGCCGGAGGACGAGGTGCCCGTCGGACATGTGACCAACGGCGTCCACATGCCGACCTGGGACTCGGCGGCGGCCGATGATCTCTGGACGGACGCCTGTGGCAAGGACCGCTGGCTGGGCCCAACCGCCCATCTGGCGGAGGGCATTCGCCGCGTCTCCGATGCCAGGCTCTGGCAATTTCGCACGACCGCCAGCACGTCGCTGATCGATTACGCTCGCCAACGCCTCGCCCGTCACTACGTCGCTGTCGGCGCATCGCCCGAAGCGGTCGAGGAGGTGAAGCATCTCTTCGATCCCCACGCGTTGACTCTCGGTTTTGCGCGGCGCTTCGCGACCTATAAACGACCCAACCTGCTGCTGCACGATCCGGCGCGACTGCTGCGTCTCTTGTCCAATCCTCAGCGTCCGGTACAGCTCATCCTGGCGGGCAAGGCTCATCCCGCAGACGCGGCGGGACAGGCGCTCATCCAGCAGTGGATCCACTTCATTCGCCGGCCCGAGGTCCGTCCGCATGCCCTCTTCCTCAGCGATTACGACATGCAGTTGACCGAGCGTCTGGTGCAAGGGGTGGATGTCTGGCTCAACACACCACGCCGGCCCTGGGAGGCGTGTGGGACGAGCGGCATGAAGGTGCTCGTCAATGGCGGCCTCAATCTTTCGGAATTGGACGGCTGGTGGGCAGAGGCGTACCTCCCTGAAGTGGGGTGGGCGTTGGGGGATGGTCGGGAGCACGGTGATGATCAGGCCTGGGACGCGGCTGAAGCGGAGGCGCTCTACGACCTGCTCGAGCGGACGGTAATTCCGGACTTCTACGCCCGCGACGAACACGGCATTCCGACAGCCTGGGTGGCACGGATGCGAGAAAGCATGGCGCAGTTGACGCCGCGCTTCTCCGCCAACCGGACGGTGTGCGAATATACCGAGCAGCACTACCTCCCCGCTGCAGCCGCCTACCGTGCGCGTGCGGCGAACAAGGGCGCCCTGGGCAGGCAATTGGTCGATTGGCAGCGCGCGGTAGATCAGCAATGGGGCCCGCTGCGATTCGGAGACGTACGGGTCGACACCCACGCGGACCACTGCGTGTTCGAAGTTGACATCTTCCTGAACGACCTCGACCCGGACGCGGTGCGCGTCGAGCTGTACGCGGACGGGCTCGACGGCGCGGATCCCGTACGGGAAGAAATGACCTGCGCGCGGCCGCGACCTGACGCCAACAGCCCGTGTGTCTATCGCGTGAGGGTAGACAGGACACGTCCACCGACAGACTACACGGCGCGGGTGATCCCTCAGCGCTCCGGCGTGGCGGTTCCCCTGGAAGTCGGTCGGATCCTCTGGCAACGATGATGGCGACGCTCGAACGCGATCTGCACGATTGTATTGCGGCGATCTCCGAGCGCGCGGACGTTCGGGCAGGGTCTCCTCTGCCGCTCGGCACCCAGGAAACCGCGGGCGGGGTGAACTTTGCCCTGTTCAGCCGACACGCCAGCCGAGTCCGACTCGAGTTGTTCACCCGTGCCGAAGACGCCGTGCCCGCACGGGTCATCGAGCTGGATGCCGCGCACAACCGCACCGGCGACGTCTGGCACGTGTGGGTGAAGGGGATCGGCACCGGTCAGCTCTATGCGTACCGCGTGGATGGCCCGTACGAACCCAGCAAAGGACATCGCTTCAATATCCACAGGCTGCTGCTCGATCCGTGCGCCACCGCGATCACGCGGCTGCCCCCGTGGGATTTCTCATCGGGCCGCGGCTACGACTCGTCGGCACCGGAAGACGTCGCGCCTTCGACGCTGGACAATGCCGGGTCGATGCCGAAAAGCGTCTTTCTCGATGAGGCGTTCGACTGGGAGGGAGACCAGCCACCCCGGCATCCGTGGTCGAAGATCGTCATTTACGAAACCCATGTGCGCGGCTTCACCAGGCATCCCACGTCGGGCGTGGACCATCCGGGCACCTACCGGGGACTCATAGAGAAGATTCCGCATCTCACAACCCTGGGGGTGACCGCCGTGGAATTGATGCCCGTGCAGGAGTTCAGTGACGCGTCGGTCACGCGCACGAATCCGCACACGCACCAACCACTCAGCAATTACTGGGGATACGATCCCGTGGTCTTCCGTGCGCCCAAGGCGTCCTATAGCGGCGCGGGAGGCGTGGGTCAGCAGAAGCTGGAGTTCAAGGAAATGGTCCGGGCCTGTCACAAGGCCGGCATCGAAGTCATGTTGGACGTGGTGTTCAATCACACGGCCGAGGGAGACGAACGGGGTCCGACGGTCTGCTTCCGCGGCATCGACAACGCGATCTTCTATACGCTAGCCGATGACCAACGCTACTACAAGGACTATACGGGCACCGGCAACACCGTCAACGCCAACCATCCCGTGGTGCGGGACCACATCCTGGCCGCACTCCGGTATTGGATGGTCGAGATGCACGTCGATGGATTCCGGTTCGACTTGGCGTCGGGTACTGGGGCGGGATCGCACCGGCCGGCTGCTGGCCAATGCCCCGCTGCTCGAACGAATCGCCGAGGACCCGATCTTGAGAGACGTCAAGATCGTCGCCGAAGCGTGGGATAGCGCCGGCGCGTATGAGGTCGGAAGTTTTTCAGAGCGCCGCTGGGCGGAGTGGAACGGCCGGTACCGCGATGACGTCCGCCGCTTCTGGCGCGGCGATGACGGCATGCTCGGTCTGTTCGCCAGCCGCATCTGTGGCAGTGCCGACATCTATACGAAATCCGGCAAAGGGCCCGAGGGCAGCATCAACTTCGTCACCTGCCACGACGGATTCACGCTACACGACCTGGTGAGCTATCGCGACAAGCGCAATGATGCCAACGGCGAGCACAACCACGACGGCACCGACGCCAACTTCAGCGACAACTATGGCGTGGAAGGCGAGACCACGGATGCCGGGATCGAGGCCGTGCGGACACGCCAGATCAAGAACTTCCTGCTGACCCTGCTGATCTCGCGCGGCGTCCCGATGCTGCTCAGCGGCGATGAATGTCGTCGCACGCAGGGCGGCAATAACAACGCCTACTGTCAGGACAACGATATGAGTTGGTATAACTGGCGTCGTCTGGAACAGCACAAGGACATCTTCCGCTTCACGCGTGGCCTGATCGCCTTTCGTCGCACCCACCCGATCCTGAGCGCCGAGCGCTTCTACACGGACGCCGAGATCCAGTGGTTTGCCCCCCACGGGGACGGGCCGCGATGGACCGACCCGAAACAGAAGCAACTGGCCTGCCTGATTCACGAACGCGAGCACCACGCGCTGTGCCTGATGTTCAATGCCGGCGGTGAGGAGGCCGCATTCCACGTGCCGGAGGCGCCGAACGGTGCCTCTTGGCGCCTCGCCGTGGACACGGCGCAGGACACGCCGCAAGACTTCTTCGGCGCGAACGAGGAGCCGCTGCTGGACGATTCGCAGGTGTATCACGTAGGCGCACGCTCCAGTACCGTCTTGGTGGCGCGCCCGCCTGCATGATCGAGAAGAGGGTTCGAGAAGGAAGGGCACCGGCAGTGTCCCGTCATCGTCACGCGGAACCGTCGTAACGCATTGACTGTTCACGAGATACTGGTGGAACGTGACCGCAACGATATCTTTGGCCGATCGCCGTTTTCTGCCAACACACGCCGGTTTGGCGCCCTGCGGCAGAATGCCCCGACAGCGCACCGTCGACATCTGGAAGAGGCACGCGGGCTGGAATGTGTGGCAGGACGGTTGTCCTGGAGGAGAAACGCCCGCGGACGTGTCCGACCGTGCCGACCGGCTCATCACACGTCTCGGCACGCTGGACGGAAACGTCGCGCTGTTCTCGCGTGGCCAGTGCGGGTGCGTCCTGGCCGCGCGGTGGATCGGATTGCCGACCATCGAAGGGCAGCATTTTGCGCTCAGCCCGGCATCGCTCAGCATGCTCGGCCACGAACCCGACCACCCCGGGGTACAGGTCATCACGCTGTGGAATGCCTGCTCGCCGTGACGATCAGGTAGCTTGTGAAAGTGCCGGCGAGCCATGGAATCGCACTCGAGAGCCCTGGGCGGGTGTACGCCGATTCTGCATACGAGGAAGACATGCGTGCGTTGATCGCGGGCAACTGGAAGATGCACGGGCTGACGCCGCAGCTCGGCGAGATCGACGCCATCGCCGCCTCGCTGGCGTTGACGCCGCCACGTGCCGACGTGCTGATCTGTCCGCCGGCGACGCTGCTCGCGCGTGCAGTGCAGACGGCGGCGGGCCGCCTCGCCATCGGAGGGCAAGACTGCCACACGGACAGCGCCGGCGCATGCACGGGAGATATCAGCGCGGAGATGCTGAGAGACGCGGGCGCCTCCGCGGTCATCCTCGGCCATTCCGAACGCCGGCAGCATCACGGCGAGACCGATGCGATGGTGGCGGCCAAGGCGAACGCTGCAAGGCGGGCGGGGCTTCTGGCGATCATCTGCATCGGCGAGACCGAATCGCAGCGGAAGGACGGGAAGGCGTTGGGCGTCTGCGGCGACCAGATCGCCGGCAGCGTGCCCCTCGGCATCGCCTCGGTCGCGATCGCATACGAGCCACTCTGGGCCATCGGGACCGGGCGTACGCCGGACCCGAACGAGATCGCGCAGATGCACGCGCATATCCGCCTGTGCCTGACAGCGCGGTTGGGCGCGGAGGGGCACGCGGTGCGTATCCTCTACGGCGGGTCGGTCAACCCGACCAACGCGCGCGAGATCCTCGCGCTGCCGGACGTGGCCGGCGCCCTGGTCGGTGGGGCCAGCCTCAAGGCCGCTGACTTCGAGGCCATCGTCAGGGCCATTGACGCATCGGAGCATCCATGATGCGCGTGGGAGTGGCCGCGGACCATGGCGGGTTCCTCCTGAAGGAAGAGGTGGCGACGTCGTTGCGCGACTCGGGGTACGAGATCGTGGACTTCGGCGCACAGCGCCTGGATCCTGCGGATGATTATCCGGACTTCATCATCCTCCTCGCGAGGGCCGTGGCCGCGGGGCAGGTGGACCGCGGAGTGGCGATCTGCGGCAGTGGCGTCGGAGCGTCGGTGGCGGCGAACAAGGTGCCCGGCGTCCGCGCGGGACTCATCCATGACGTGTTCTCCGCCCATCAGGGCGTCGAAGACGACGACATGAACGTGATCTGTATTGGCGGGAAGGTTATCGGGAGCGCGCTCGCGATGGAACTGATTGAGATGTTCCTGACCGCTCACTTCAGCGGAGCCCCGCGGCACCAGCGGCGACTGGCAAAAGTGCGCGCGCTCGAGGCGCCGGTGTGGCCGCTTCGGTATCGAGATCCAGCATGAACCCCAAGGCTGACCAGACCAAGGCCCCCGAGGCGACGGCGGGACCGAAGCCGGATGCCAAAGACGATGCGCGCGGTGACGGCGATGCGGGACCTGCTCGCGGCCGATCACGGGCCGTACGACATGGTGTTTCCGCACGACCGACCCGAAGGGCCCCGCGCCGTTGAAGGTCCGGGCGGTTGAGGTCGACGGCCGCGACGACGTGCTGTGTCTCAACGAAGACGAAGCGGCCAAGGATCGCGAGGCGATCGTGGCCGCGCTCCGCGACGCCCTGCGCGCGGGCGACACGGCGCTCGTGGGCAATAAAGGGTATCGCCGGTACCTGAAGAGCACGGGGCACCGCGCGGACGACCGCACTGGCGTACAAACACCTGTGGATGGTCGAAGCGCTCTTTCGGTCGATGAAGCGCGTGCTGGAAACGCGGCCGGTCTATCACACGTGCGACGAAACGACCCGTGGCCACGTCTTCTGCTCGCTCCTGGCGCTCATGCTGCGCAAGGCACTCGAAGACCGGCTGGCCGCCCGGAAGTGGACACTCGAATGGGACCAGGTCGTCGGCGACCTCGACCGCCTCGCAGAGGTCACCATCACCGTCGGCGAGAAGGGGTACATCCTGCGGACCGATCCGCGCGGCACCGTGGGCAAGGCGTGCCAAGCCGCCGGTGCGGCGTTGCCACCCGTCCTTCGGCCGCTGTAAACCGTCGACGGACGCCAACACCGGCTGAGGTGCGCTGTACCACTACGCGATCCCGGCTCTCGTAAGTCGCTCACCGGAAGGACTTTGCGGATCCACGGTGTAGAAGATCAGCCAGACCTACGTCGCCCGCGCGCAGGCGCAGGTCGGGCTCGCGACGGGGACCGGCACCGACGTGGCAATGGAGAGTGCCGGCGTGACGCTCGTGAAGGGCGACCTGACCGGCATCGTCCGGACCCGACGCCTGAGCCGGGCGCCGATGGCGAACATCAAGCAGAACCTGTTCTTCGCCTTTGTCTACAACACACTGGGCGTTCCGGCGGCGGCCGGCGTGCTCCTTCCCTTCGTGGGTCTACTCCTGAGCCCCACGGTCGCCGCAGCGGCGATGAGGGTCAGTTCGGTCTCGGTGATCGCGAACGCCCTGCGGCTTCGAAGCACGCGGATTCGAGAGCCGTTTTCACATCCCCACCAGCCTCGCCCTGTCCACTTTGGTACATCGGTTCTCGAGGGTTTGGCGCCATTCTGATCATTGAATGGGCGGTTTGGCTCGCTCGAACAAGCCGATTGCGAACAACTTGTGCCCGACGTCGAGCGACTCGTCCGGCAGCAACACCCTGCACGTACTGTTCGATGTGACCGATTTCCACGGCTAAGAAATCGTCGCACTGTCGGACGAAACCGCGTTCGCCACCCAGAGCTTCGCCGACAGTGAGCGCCTGGCGATGGTCGCGGGACAGAGGTGGCAGCAGAAGATGGCAACATTCTGCAAGTCGTTCACAACACCGGCGAGACGGTACTTCGATCACGCCATTGCCGCTGAGGCGCGAAAGTGGCTGGGCGAGGCATAGGGGCAACACATGAGCACGCCTGACCCAGATGACCGACGGGTACTGCCAGCAGCCGGAAGCGGCCGGGCGAATTCAGGCGCGGTGGTCTCGGTGCGCGGCAGCGTCGTGGACGTCGCGTTCGATCAGCATTTGCCACCCATCTATTCGGTGCTGCGCGCAGGAGCGGACAAACAGATCGTCCTCGAAGTGCTGGAGCAGCGTGATGCGCACTGCGTGCGCGGGATTGCGCTGACGCCCACGCAAGGTCTTGCCCGGGGCATGGCGGTGGAGGACTGCGGCGGGCCGCTGAAGGCGCCGGTCGGCAAAGGGATTCTCTCCCGCATGTTCGACGTGTTTGGCAGCGTCATCGACCGCGGAGCGGCGGTGTCCGATGTCCAATGGCGCTCTGTGCACCGGGCCCCGCCGCCGCTGGCCCGACGATCCACCAAGTCGGAGATCTTCGAGACGGGTATCAAGGTCATCGATGTTCTCGTGCCGCTGGAGCGCGGCGGCAAGGCGGGACTCTTCGGCGGGGCGGGCGTGGGCAAGACCGTGTTGCTCACCGAGATGATCCACAACATGGTCGGGCATGAAGAGGGCGTCAGCATCTTCTGCGGCATCGGCGAACGCTGCCGCGAAGGCGAAGAGTTGTACCGCGGCATGAAGGATGCCGGCGTGTTGCCGCACATGGTGATGGTCTTCGGCCAGATGAACGAGCCGCCTGGCAGCCGCTTCCGCGTGGGCCACGCCGCCCTGACGATGGCTGAATATTTCCGGGACGACGAGCACCGCGATGTGCTGCTGCTCATCGATAATATCTTCCGCTTCATCCAGGCCGGCATGGAGGTGTCCGGCTTGATGGGCCAAATGCCGTCGCGTCTGGGCTATCAGCCCACCATGGGCACCGAGCTCTCGGGGTTGGAGGAGCGCATCGCCAACACCGATACCGGCGCCATTACCTCAATCCAGGCGGTGTATGTGCCGGCCGACGATTTCACTGATCCGGCGGCAGTGCATACTTTCTCGCATCTCTCCGCGTCGATCGTGCTCTCGCGCAAGCGGGCGAGCGAAGGCCTCTTTCCTGCCATCGACCCGCTGCAGTCTAGTTCCAAGATGGCTACGCCTGGCATCGTCGGCGAACGGCACTACGGCCTGGCGCAGCAAATCCGGCGGACGCTCGCGCAATACGCCGATCTCAAGGACATCATTGCCATGCTCGGCCTCGAGCAGCTGTCGCCGGAGGACCGCAAGGTGGTCGCCCGCGCCCGGCGGTTGGAGCGTTTTCTCACTCAGCCCTTTTTCACGACCGAACAGTTCACGAACCTCAAGGGAAAGCTCGTCAGCCTGAAAGACGCGCTGGACGGCTGTGAGCGAATCCTGCGCGATGAATTCACAGACTACCCCGAGAGCGCGCTCTACATGATCGGGGCGATTGGCGAGGCAAAGAGAAAGACCGCGCCCGACGAGCCAGCCGGTAAGGCCGCACACAGGGCGAACAGTGCAGCGAAGGGCGACACGAAGTCCGCCGTCAACGCCACGCCCGCAACTGAATCCGAACCGCAGCTTAAGCCCACGCCCGAGCCGAACCCTAAACCGGAGGTCGGACATGCCGCACCCGACACTCATGAATCTTAAGGTTCTCCTGCCGTTCGGAATCTTCGCCGAGAGAACCGGCGTGTCGCGCATCGTTGCGGAGACCCGCGAGGGCTCGTTCGGACTCTTGCCACACCGACTCGATTGTGTGGCGGCGCTCGCACCCGGGATTCTGATCTACGAACCCCAAGCAGAGAGCGAAGTGTACGTGGCCGTGGATGAAGGGGTGCTCGTCAAGACCGGCTGGGACGTGCTTGTCTCGGTGCGCAACGCTATGGGCGGAACGGACCTCGGCCAACTGCGTGAGGCCGTGGAGCGGGAGTTTCTGAACCTGAGCGACCGGGAGCAGAGCGTCCGCGCGGTGATGGCGAAGCTGGAGAGCGGTTTCATCCGCCGCTTGGCCGAGTTTCATCATGACTGAACCATCGGAACTCCAGGGCGAGACGGGCCAGACAGCGTTCAGTCTGGAGGTCGGCGCGAAGGCGGCGCGCAAGCTCAAGGCGCGGCGTCACCCCACGCAGGGCGTCTGGTTTGGCTTGGGCATGATGGGGCTCATCGGCTGGTCGGTGGCGGTGCCGACGCTGCTGGGCGCAGCGCTCGGTCTCTGGCTGGACAATCGGCATTCTGGCACCCATTCCTGGACGCTGGCGCTCCTGGTGGCCGGGCTCGCGATCGGCTGTGTGAATGCGTGGCATTGGGTCGCCAAGGAAGACCAGGCGATGCGGGAGGAACAGCAGGATCCCGATGAATGACACGCTGAGACTGGTGCTGGCGTGGGGGGCCGGGGGCGTGCTCGGTGCGATGTTCTTCGGGGGCCTTTGGTGGACGGTTCGCAAGGGTGTGTCGTCCCGGCAGCCGGCGCTGTGGTTCGTCGGCAGCCTGCTGTTGCGGATGAGTACCTGCGCTCGCCGGGTTCTACCTTGTCTCGGGCGGTCATTGGAAGCAACTGATGCTGTGTCTCGTCGGATTTGTCATGGCACGCTTCGTCGTGGCGTGGCTGACCCGACCGACTGGAGAAGACCACAGCCGCCCGGCTCAGGAGGCCGGCTATGCACCTTAGTCCCGATGAGATCATCTTCTGGCAGCACGGGTTCCTCAAACTGAACGCCACCATTGTGTTCACGTGGGGACTGATGTTCGTGCTGGCCGTCGGGTCGCGACTCATCACGCGCAATCTGTCCACCGCTCTGCAACGGTCCCACTGGCAGAACCTCCTGGAGATCGTCGTCACGGCTATCGATAAACAGATCGAAGACGTCGGCCTCCACCATCCGGAGACGTACCTCGGCTTCTTGGGCACGCTCTTCCTGTTCGTAGCCACGGCCAGCGTCTGCACCGTCATTCCCGGCTACCAGCCGCCCACGGGCTCGCTCTCGACCACGGCGGCACTCGCACTGTGCGTGTTCGTGGCCGTACCGCTCTTTGGCATCGAGGCCCAGGGCGTGGGCGCGTACCTCAAGTCTTACGCGCAGCCGACGGTCATCATGCTGCCGTTCAACATTGTCAGTGAGCTGTCGCGCACGCTGGCCCTGGCCGTCCGCCTGTTCGGCAACATGATGAGCGGGGTGATGA
Organism: uncultured Acidobacteriota bacterium; assembly: GCA_963701315.1. GTDB lineage: Bacteria > Acidobacteriota > Vicinamibacteria > Vicinamibacterales > Fen-181 > FEN-299. The sequence continues at coordinate 2,302,682 of OY969603.1, forward strand.
TCATCGGTATTCTGCTCACCATCACGCCCTTCATCTTCCCGATCGTCATGACGGTGCTGGGTCTGCTCACCGGCATGGTGCAGGCCTACATTTTCAGCATCCTAGCCGCGGTGTACATCGCGGCCGCCACGCGCACTCGCAAGCCGACGCCGGCGCCCAATGCTTAAAATAACAGCGAGCCAGCCAAAGGACACACCATGGATAGCATGACCCTCGTCGCGATCGCCTCAATCGTCACCGCCGGCTTCACCATCGGCCTGGGGTGCATGGCGCCGGCGCTGGGCGAAGGGCGGTCGGTCGCGACGGCGCTCAGGGCGTTGGCGCAGCAACCCGACGCCTCCGCCACCATCACCCGGACTCTATTTGTCGGGCTGGCGATGATCGAATCTCTGGCCATCTACTGCTTCGTGGTTTCGATGATTCTCATTTTCGCGAATCCGTTCTGGAACCACGTCATTGCCCACACCGCGGGAAAATAACCCATGCTCATCGATTGGTTTACCGTCGGTGCACAGGCGCTCAACTTCGTCATCCTCGTGTGGCTGCTGAGGCGCTTTCTTTACAAGCCCATCCTTCACGCCATCGACGCCCGAGAGAAGCTGGTCGCCGCGGAACTCGCGGACGCCGCCGCGAAGAAGGTCGAAGCCCAAAAGGACCGCGACGAGTTCCAGCACAAGAACGAGGAATTCGACAAGCAGCGTGCCGCGCTCTTGCGCCAGGCGACGGACGCGGCAAAAGCCGAGCGTCAGCGGCTCCTCGAGGACGCTCGGAAGGCGGCTGACGCTCTGAGTGCGAAGCGACAGGAAGCGCTGAGAAGCGACGCCCGTAGCCTCAATCAAGCGATCACTCGCCGGACCCAGCAGGAAGTGTTTGCGATCGCACGGAAGGCGCTGATGGACCTCACCACGACGAGTTTGGAAGAACGCCTTGGCGAGGTGTTCACTCGCCGCTTGCGAGAGATGGGTGGCCAGGCGAAAGAACGCCTCGGCGAGGCCCTCAAGACAGCGCCGGAACCGGCACTCGTGCGCAGCGCGTTCGACCTTCCTGCGAAACAACGCGCGGCGATACAGAATGCGGTCAACGAGACCTTCTCGGCTGAGATCCACCTACGGTTCGAGACCGCGCCAGAGGTGATCAGCGGCATTGAACTCACGGCGAATGGCCACAAAGTGGCGTGGAGCATCGCGGATTATCTGGTATCGCTGGAAAAAGGCGTCGATGAACTTCTGAAAGAGAAGGACACACGTAAAGGAAAGGCCAAGACGTCGGCCGACTTGGCGCCGCAGATCGCTAAGCGCGCCTATGAGCTGTACGAGCAACGTGGCCGCAAGACCGATTCGGCAGTTCAGGACTGGAGTCAGGCGGAGCGGGAGATTCGGACAGGTGAAGCCAAGGCCGAGTCCACACCTGAAGCCACAGCGGAGCCCACGCCTGAGGCCAAGGCCGAGCCGGAGCCTAAGGCCAAGGCCGAGTCCACGCCTCACGCCAAGGTCGAGTCGAAGCCTGAAACCAGGGCCGAGCCGAAGCCTGAAGAACCTAGGCTCGAAACAAAGAGCCAATGAACATGGAACTTGAGAGTCTCCAGAACGTGTTCGACCGCGCGTTCGCTGGCATACGCCAGGTGCGGGAAGCCTTCACGCCGCAACTCCTGCCACGGGAGGTGGGCACGATCACCAGTGTCGCCACCGGCGTCGCCAAGGTCTTCGGTCTTCCGACCGTGGGTTTTGAGGAATTGGTGAAGTTCCCCGGCGACGTGCTCGGAATTGCGTTCAACGTCGACGACGACGACGTCGGCGTCGTGCTGCTCGGCGAATACTGGCATCTACACGCAGGCGATGAAGTCGAGCGCACCGGGCGGGTCATGGACGTGGCCGTGGGCGACGGATTGCTGGGACGCGTCATCGACCCGCTCGGTCGGCCGCTCGATGGCAACGGGCCGGTAGCCTCCAGCCAGCACCTGCCCATCGAACGCCCCGCTGCACCCATCATGGACCGTGCGCCGGTGACGGTGCCGCTCCAGACCGGCCTCAAGGTCATCGATGCGCTCATACCCATCGGGCGCGGCCAGCGCGAGTTGATTCTGGGCGACCGGCAGACGGGCAAGACCGCCATTGCGATCGATACCATCCTCAACCAGCGCGGCCAGGATGTCCTGTGCGTCTATTGCGCCATTGGCCAGCGCGCATCCGCCGTGGCGAAGGCCGTGGCGACCTTGCGGGAAAAGGGCGCGATGGATCACACCGTCGTGGTCGTGACCGAGGGCAACGACCCGCCAGGCCTCGCCTACATCGCGCCTTACGCCGCCACCAGCATCGCCGAGCATTTCATGGAGGCGGGGCGTGATGTGCTGATCGTGTACGACGACCTCACGCATCACGCCCGTGCCTATCGCGAACTGTCCCTTCTGCTTCGCCGGCCACCCGGTCGCGAAGCCTTTCCCGGCGACATCTTCTACATCCATTCGCGTCTGCTCGAACGCGCAACGCACTTGCGAAAGGAACACGGGGCTGGTTCGCTCACCGCCCTGCCCATCATCGAGACCGAAGCGCAAAACATCTCCGCCTATATTCCGACGAACTTGATTTCCATCACCGACGGGCAGATCTACCTCTCGCCGTCGCTGTTCGAATTAGGAGTGCTGCCCGCGGTCGATGTCGGCAAATCCGTTTCGCGCGTCGGCGGCAAGGCGCAACGGGCAGCCTATCGCGCGGTGGCGGGCGACCTCAAGCTCGCCTACGCGCAGTTCGAGGAACTCGAGACGTTTTCCCGGTTCGGCGCCCGCCTGGATGAAGACACCCGCAAGATCATCGAGCACGGACGGCGAATTCGCGCCTGCCTCAAACAGCCGGAACTCGCCCCGGTGTCGGTTCCGGCACAAATCGCCATCCTCCTGGCGTTGACCGCGGGACTCTTCGATCCGGTACCGATCGAACAGATGACGGACGCCGAGCACGCCGTGCATGAGGCGGCGGCGAACATCCCGGCTGAGGTGTGCGCCCGATTCGACACCGCCGCACCATTGGGTGCCGAGGATCGTAGAACGATTATCGAAATCGCCCGTAAATCGCTCGCACGCTTCCAACCCAAGCCGGGACCCACACCCAAAGCCAAAGTCGAGCCCACGCCTGAACCCGAGTCCAAACCGGAGACCCGAAAGGGGGTCACATCCAAGCCCCAGGCACCGCTCAAGGAAGAGTCATGAGCGATACCACTGCGAGCCTTCGACGACAGATCAACAGTGCCGGAGATCTCCAATCCGTCGTCCGCACGATGAAAGCGCTGGCTGCTTCGAGTATCGGGCAGTACCGAGAGATCGGTGCGCGCCTTGGCCGACTACTATCGGACCGTGGAGTTGGGGTTGGGCGCCTGCTTCCGCGAAGGCGACCCAGCAGCCTCGAGGATCAGGGGAACAGGACGAACCGATGCCGGTGCGATCGGTGCCGTCGTGTTCGGCTCCGACCAGGGATTGGTGGGCCAGTTCAACGATGTGGTGGCCGATTGTGCCCTGAAGACCCTGACAGCTCTGTCCGCCAAACCCCAAGTCTGGGCCGTCGGTGAGCGTGTTCATGCGCGCCTGGCGGATGCGGGCCTTCCGGTGGTCGGTCTCTTTCCGGTGCCGAATTCCGTCACGGCCATCAGTCCCCTCGTCGGCCAGATCCTCGTGGAAACCGAACCGCGCCGCAGCCAGAACGAGGTCGTCGAACTTCACCTCTTTTACAACCGCCCCATATCCGGATCGGTCTATGAGCCCGTCAATCAGCGGCTGCTACCGTTGGACGGGGCCTGGCGACGAGAGCTCGCCGACCTTCCCTGGCCGACAAAGACCCTGCCGGAGGTCATGGGCGCCGACACGGAGACATTGCGTGCGCTCATCCGCGAGTATCTCTTCGTTTCGCTCTTCAGGGCGTGCGCCGAATCTCTCGCGAGCGAGAACGCGAGCCGCCTCGCGGCGATGCAGCGCGCAGACAAGAACATCGACGAGCTGCTGGAGGACCTTAACCGGACATTCCACCGTCTGCGCCAGAGTGGCATCGACGAGGAACTGTTCGACGTGATCTCTGGCTTCGAGGCGCTGACCGGAGCGCAGCCGCAAGTGCTTCAGAAGCCCTCTCCAATGAGACCCGCGAGCTGAGACGGCAGACCAGACGCTGTGCAGAAGGGCACAGCCCGTCCCGGTGCGACGCGGGATCATAACCTGATGGTGTTTCCACCACACGCGGAACTGTCGATTCGCAGCGAACTCTTCAGCATGGAGCGCCTCGAGCAGGAAGCCGAGCGCCTCGCCGCTGCCGATCGGGTCACCATCAGGCCGTGCGCCCGTCAGCACCTTGCCAGGCGTCTGCAGGACAACGGTCGGGCGCTGGTCGACGCGTATCGAGACGTCGAGACGGCCGTGCGTGAAGAGCGCGTCATCACGCCCGCCGACCAGTGGCTGGTCGACAACTTCTATGTCGCGCAGCAGCAGATTCGCCAAGTCCAAGACCATCTTCCACGCGGGTTCTTTCGCGCGCTGCCCACGCTGGCCGAGGGCCCGCTCGAGGGCTATCCTCGGGTCTTCGGAGTCGCGTGGGCGCTTGTGGCGCACACCGACAGCCGATTGGATCGAGAGACGCTGGTCCGGTTCGTCAGCGCCTACCAGCGCGTGCAGCCGCTGACGATGAGCGAACTGTGGGCCGTGGCGGTCATGCTACGCCTGGTCCTCGTCGAAAACTTGCGCCGCTCGGCCGAGCAGATCACCAGTGGGCGAGCGGCCTGCCGAGAGGCCGACACCCTGGCCGACCGGCTTCTCGGCCTGGGCGGTCGAGAGAGAGAGCCCCCGGAGACGGCACTGCCACGATCCCCCGCGACGGCCTTGCCGCCGGCCTTCGTCGTGCGACTCCAGCATCGCCTTCGCGATCAGGATCCGCGGGTCACGCCGGTGCTGGTATGGCTGGCCGAACGCCTCGCCCGTGAGAACACGACCACCGACGAGATCGTCCGCAAGGAGTATCAGCGGCAGGGCGGGTTGAATGTGACCGTCTGCAACGTGATAACGAGCATGCGACTCGTCTCCACGCTGGATTGGGAGAAGATCTGCGAGCGAGTCAGCCTCGTCGATGCCGCGCTCGGCGCCGGCAGCTCCTTCGCGCGCATGGACTTCCCGACTCGAGATCGGTATCGACAGGCGATCCAGGATCTCGCGCGAGGGTCGGACCGCACGGAGCTGGATGTCGCACGGCGTGCGATGGCAGCCGCCACGCGGCTAGCCAGCGAGCCGGATGGACACGACGAGGCTCACCGCTCCCGCGAGCACGATCCCGGCTACTACCTGATCGCGCAGGGTCGTCGGGCCTTCGAGAAGGAAATCGGCTTTCGTATCTCGGTCGTCGATCGGCTGCGACGTGCCGGGGCGCAAGCGGGCACTGTTGGTCGCGTCGGGGCGATTGCGCTGATCACGGTCTCGATCCTGGCTCCGCCCCTACTGGCGCTGACCGCCTACGGCGTCCGGGGATGGCCGCTCCTCCTGATCGCGGTGCTTGGCCTGGCCCCGACGGCGGACCTGGCTGTCGCGGTCCTCAACCGCGCGACCGCGCACGATGCCCGTCACGAGGCGCTCCCCGCGCTGGAGCTCCGCGACGAAGTCCCGGCGGATCTACGCACCATGGTCGTCGTTCCAGCGGTGCTGGCCACGCGGACGGCAGTGGCGGATCTGCTCGAGCGCCTGGAGGTTCACTACCTGGCCAGTCGGGACGGCGAGCTCTACTTTGCCCTGCTGTCGGACTGGACGGACTCCACCACCCAGACGGCACCCGGCGACGATGAACTGCTAGGCGCGGCAGTCGACGGCGTCGCGCAACTGAATCGACGCTACGGTGGCCCGTCGGAAGGCCCCCGTTTCTTTCTCCTCCACCGCCGGCGGGCCTGGAACGAGGAACAAGGCACGTGGGTCGGGTGGGACCGTACGCGAGGGCAGCTGCACGACCTAAACCGATGGTTGCGCGGTGCCACCGAGACCGCCTTCGTGCCCGTCAACGGGGCCGTTCCCGTCGCACCATCCGCTGTCCGGTACGTGATCACACTGGACGCGGCCACACGCCTCCCGCGGGAAATGGTCAGGCGCCTGGTCGGCACGATGGCGCATCCGCTCAACCGTCCGCGGCTAGACCTGGTCCGCGGCCGCGTGGCCGAGGGGTATGCCGTCCTTCAGTCGCGAGTCGCCCCGTTGCTGCCGACGCGCCGGGATGGGTCGCTCTTCCAGCGCGTGTTCACCAGTCCGAGCGGACTGGACCCGAACGCCTTCGCGGTGTCCGACGTTGACCAGGACCTGTTCGGAGCAGAGTCGTACATCGGGAAGGGCATCTATGACGTCGACGTGTTCGAAGCGGCGCTCGGCGAGGAGGGCACGGAGAGTGCCTTGCTCAGCCACGACCTGCTCGAGGGGACCTTCGCGCGGGCCAGACTCGTCCCGGACGTCGAAGTTGTCGAAGAGTTTCCTTCACGCTACGACGTCGCCTCGGCTCGCCAGTACCGCTGGGCGCGCCTCGACTGGCAGCTGCTGCCCTGGATCTTCGGCCGCGGCCTCCACACCGGCGGCGGCCCCGATGGACGAGCGATTCCGCTGATCGGGCGCTGGCACATGCTCACCCATCTGGCTCGAACGCTGCCGCCGCCCGCCGTGTTTCTCGCGTTGCTGGCCGGATGGACCCTGCCGCTGGCAGCCACGGTGATGTGGACCGGGTTCATTGTCGCCACGGCCGCGATTCCTCCGTTGCTTCCGGTTGTGGCAGGGCTGGTGCCGCGCCGGCTCGGTCTCTCGCAGCGGAGGCACTGGCACGCGGTCGGTAGCGACGTCGCGCTGGCAATCTTGCAGATCGCGCTGCTGCTGACGCTCGTCGCCCACCAGGCGTGGGTGATGGCCGATGCCATCACGCGGACGCTGTTCCGTCTGTTCGTGAGCCGTCGGAGAAGGCTCGCATGGATGACGGCGGCGAGGCTGACGGCCAGCGGTCGGCTCACTCTTCGCGGCATGTACCGGTGGATGAGCGGCGGTGTCGTGCTGGCGGTCTTCGCCGCCGTGGTCGTCGCGTACCTGGCGCCGCACTCGTGGCCGATCGCCGCGCCGTTCCTGATCCTCTGGGCCCTCTCGCCGGTCGTCGCACAAAGGGCGAGCCTGCCTCGGGGCTTCGCCGGCGCGAAGCCGATCTCTGGCGCCGACGCCCGTGTCCTGAAGCTGACGGCCCGTCGTACATGGCGTTTCTTCGAGACCTTCGTCACCACGGAGGATCACGGCCTGCCGCCGGACAACGTCCAGGACGACCCGACGCTCGTGATCGCCCATCGAACCTCTCCCACCAACATCGGGCTCTACCTGCTGTCGGTCATCGCCGCACGCGATTTCGGATGGCTGGGCACGGTGGACGCCGTGAGCCGCATCGAGTCGACGCTCGCAGCCATGAACAGCCTCGAGCGTTTCCACGGCCATTTCTACAACTGGTACGACACGCGGACCCTTCGCCCGCTGGAGCCGAAGTACGTTTCTGCGGTCGATAGCGGGAATCTCGCCGGGCACTTGATCGCCCTCGGATCGGCGTGTCGCCAGATGCACGTCGCGCAGAAGCTCGGCACGGAGCCGGGCGACGCCGGCAGCGCTGCCTCCGAGCCGTCACTCGGTGCGCGTCTCGAGGCGCTGATCGAGCTCATGCGGACAATGGTCGATGCGATGGACTTCGGCTTGCTGTTCGACTCCGACCGCCAGCTTCTGTCGATCGGCTACCTGGTTGATGACCGCACGCTCGATCCCACCTGCTACGACCTCCTGGCGTCGGAAGCGCGGCTGGCGAGCTTCGTGGCCATCGCCAAGGGCGATGTGCCCACTCGGCACTGGTTCCACCTTGGGCGGACCGTCACGCCGGTACATAGCGGTGCGGCATTGATCTCATGGTCCGGATCGATGTTCGAGTACTTGATGCCCAGCCTCGTGATGCGCCCACCGCCGGGGAGCCTCCTCGACGAGACATGCCAGGTCGTCGTGCGGCGGCAGGCGGAATACGGCGCGGCCCGTGGCCTCCCATGGGGCGTGTCGGAATCGGCGTACAACGCGCGCAATCAGGAGCTCACGTACCAGTATTCGAGCTTTGGTGTCCCCGGCCTTGGGTTCAGGCGCGGACTCGGCGACGATGCGGTGGTGGCTCCGTATGCCACGGCGCTGGCCGCAATGATCACGCCGCACGCTGCGGTCCGAAACTATGCGAATCTGGCCGGCGCAGGCGGGTGTGGTCAGTATGGCTGGTATGAGGCGCTCGACTACACGCCGACCCGTCTCCCCGAGGGCGAGATGGTCGCAGTCGTGCACTCCTACATGGCGCACCATCAGGGCATGACGCTGATCGCACTCGCCAACGCGCTTCACCAGGGCGCGATGCGTGCCCGCTTCCATGCCGATCCGATCGTGCAGGCGACGGAACTCCTCCTGCAGGAACGAACACCGCGCGATGTGGAAGCCGCCATTCCACGACGCGAGGAGGCCCGGGCTGGCGCCCGTGTCAAGGAACTGGTCCCGCCGAGCTCGCGCCGCCTCCTGTCGGCTCATCAGCCCATCGCGCACGCGCAGCTTCTCTCCAACGGCCGCTATTCCGTGATGATGACGGCGGCCGGGTCAGGCTACAGCCGTTGGGGGAATCTCGCGGTGACGCGCTGGCGGGAGGATGCGACGTGCGATGACTGGGGCATGTACATCTTCATTCGCGATGCCGACAGCGGCAGCGTCTGGTCGGCAGGCTACCAGCCGAGTGGAGTCGAACCTGATCGTTACGAGGCGACGTTCCTCGAGGATCGAGTCGAGATCCTCAGGCGTGACGGAACGATCACGACCCGGCTGGACGTCATCGTCTCGCCCGAAGAAGACGCCGAGGCGCGTCGCGTCACGATTTCCAACGGTGGGAGTCGGGCCCGTGAGATCGACGTGACGTCCTATGCCGAGGTCGTCCTGGCCTCCGGCGCAGCCGATACCTCGCACCCGGCCTTCTCCAATCTGTTCGTGCAGACTGAGTTCGTCGCCAACATCGGTGCGCTGCTGGCCACGCGCCGGCGCCGATCACCCGACGAGCCGGCGGTCTGGGCAGCCCACCTGGCCGTCGTCGAGGGCGAGGTGGTCGGTCCCGCCCAATTCGAAACAGACCGGGCGCGCTTTGTGGGACGCGGGCACGGCATTCGTACCGCCATGTCGGTCATGGACGATCGGCCACTCTCGAACACCGCCGGCGTCGTCCTCGACCCGATATTCGCTCTTCGGCGCCGCATCAGGCTGGCACCGGGGGCGACCGCGCGCGTCACGTTCTGGACCTCGCTCGCCTCTTCGCGCGGCGAGGTGATCGACTTGGCGGGGAAGCATCAGGCCTCCGCCGCGTTCGAGCGCGCCAGCATGCTCGCCTGGACACAGGCCCAGGCGCTGCTGTTCCACCTCGGCATCGACTTGGACGAGGCCGGCCTGTTTCAACGCCTGGCCGGCCACCTGCTATACACGAATCCTGGGCTCCGTCCGGCATCCGAGGTCCTTTCACGCAGCGAGGGCGAGCCCCCCGCGCTGTGGGCATACGGCATTTCTGGCGACGTGCCAATCGTGGTGTGCCGGATCGACGACATCGGGGATCTGCAGATCGTCCGCGACCTCCTCCGCGCGCATGAGTATTGGCGGATGAAGCAGTTGCCTGTGGATCTCGTGATTCTGAACGAACACCCAGCGTCGTACGCTCAGGATCTGCAGGCGGCCCTGGAGGCGGAGGTGCGAGCCATCCAGGCGAGGCAGCCCTTGGGAGGAGCGAAAGCGCGCGGAGCCTTGTTCGTTCTGCGAGCGGACCTGGTCTCCGTTGAAGTGCGGAGTCTCCTCGAAAGTGTCGCGCGAGCCGTACTCTTCGGCCGCCGCGGGAGCCTCTTCGAGCAGCTGAGACGCCTGGAGGAAGTGGGCCCGCCGTCCGCCCCGCCGGCCAAGAGTCGCGCGCTTGCCAAGGAGGTGCCGCCACCTGCGCTTCGGCGGCCCGAACTCGAGTACTTCAATGGACTTGGCGGCTTCGCGGCTGCCGCGCGCGAGTACGTAACGATCCTTGGTGAGGGACAGTGGACGCCCATGCCATGGATCAACGTGATCGCGAATCCCGCCTTCGGTTTCCTCGCGTCCGTCGAAGGTGGAGGGTATACCTGGGCAGTGAACAGTCAACAGCACCAGCTGACCCCCTGGTCCAACGATCCGGTGAGCGATCGGCCCGGCGAGGTGCTCTACGTGCGCGACGAAGACGATGGGGCGCTGTGGACGCCGACGGCACTGCCGATTCGCGAGGACGCCTCCCCTTACGTCGTCAGCCATGGCCAGGGGTACAGCCGGTTCGAGCACGCCTCGCACGGCGTGTCGCTCGCGCTTCTGCAATTCGTGCCGCCGGACGACCCGATCAAGATCTCCCGCCTGACGATCACCAATCGGTCGGGCCGGTCGCGCCGGCTGTCGATCACCGCGTACGTGGAATGGGTGCTTGGCGCGTCCCGCGCCGCCTCCGCGCCATTCGTCGTCACGGAGATCGATCCAGACACGCACACGATGCTCGCGCGGAACCACTGGGCCACCGGGTTCGGCACCCGTGTGGCGTTTGCCGATCTCGGCGGACGCCAACGGTCCTGGACCGGAGACCGAAAGGAGTTCCTCGGCCTGAACGGAACGCTCGATCGTCCCGCCTCTCTGACCGGCCGCGCACCCCTCAGGAATGCAGTCGGAGGCGGGTTCGACCCATGCGGCGCTCTCCAGACCGTGCTGCAGCTTGAGCCGGACGGCGTGGGAGAGATCGTGTTCTTTCTCGGCGAGGCCGCGACGAGGGAAGAAGCGCTGTCGTTGGTCACGCGCTACCGGACAGCCGACCTCGACGCCGTCTTCAGCGCAGCCACCGGCGCCTGGCAGCGCATCCTGAGCACGGTTCAGGTGAAGACGCCCGACCGCGCCATGGACGTGCTGCTGAATCACTGGCTGCTCTACCAAACACTGGCCTGCCGCGTCTGGGCGCGAGCGGCGTTCTATCAGGCCAGCGGCGCCTACGGCTTTCGCGACCAACTCCAGGACGTCCTCGCGCTCTGCGTGTCGATGCCCCAGGTCGCCCGAGAGCACGTCCTGCGCGCGGCCGGGCGGCAGTTCGTCGAGGGCGACGTGCAGCACTGGTGGCTTCCGCCGTCGGGCCAGGGGGTCCGCACGCGCATCTCCGACGACCGGCTCTGGCTGCCGTACGCCATTGCCCATTACGTCGAGGTTACCGGCGACGCTGGCGTCCTGGATGAAACCGTGCCGTTTCTCGACGGGCCGCTGCTCAAAGACGGCCAGCAGGAATCGGTACTTTCAGCCGACGACATCGCACGAGCGGGGCACGCTGTTCGACCACTGCGCTCGTGCCCTCGACAGCAGTCTTCCGGTCGGCAGCCACGGCCTGCCGCTGATCGGAACCGGAGACTGGAACGACGGGTTGAACCGGGTCGGGGTCGGGGGCAAGGGAGAAAGCGTCTGGCTCGGCTGGTTTCTTCATGCCACGCTGTCGGCCTTTGTGCCGTTGGCGGATCGCGGGGGTGAGCGCGCACGCGGAGCGTCCTGGCGACGGCACGCCGCCGCGCTCGCGGCTTCCCTCGCGCGCGACGGTTGGGACGGCGGCTGGTACCGCCGGGCGTATTTCGACGACGGCACGCCCCTCGGTGGAAGCGCGAACACCGAGTGTCGAATCGCTTCGATCGCGCAATCATGGGGTGTGATTTCCGGCGCTGCGGATCGCGCGCGGGCGGCGGCGGCAATGGCGGCGGTCGACGAGCAGCTTGTCCGTCGAGATGACCGGCTGGTCCTGCTCTTCGCGCCGCCTTTTGATCGGACCGCGCTCGAACCCGGGTACATCAAGGGGTACCCTCCCGGCATTCGAGAGAACGGCGGCCAGTACACGCACGGCGCGGTCTGGTCGGTGATCGCGCGTGCGATGCTCGGCGACGGAGACGGGGCCGGTGAGCTGTTCTCGCTGCTGAACCCGATCTATCACGCAAGCACGCCGGCCGGCGTCGATCGGTACAAGGTCGAGCCTTATGTCACGTGCGCCGATGTCTACGCGGAGCCGGCCCATGTGGGCCGCGGGGGATGGACCTGGTACACCGGCTCGGCGGGATGGATGTATCGTGCAGGGCTCGAGTGGATCCTCGGATTTCGTCAGCGTGGAGCGACGCTGGTCATCGATCCGTGTGTGCCGAAGTCGTGGCCGGGCTTTACGATCGCGTTCCAGCACCGGTCAGCCCGCTACGAGATCGCGGTCGAGAACCCGCGCGGCGTCAGCCATGGCGTGTCGCGCATCTGTCTTGACGGGAAGGCGTTGCCGACGAGCGACGCACCGATTCCCCTAGCTGACGACGGGGCCACCCACCAGGTCGAGGTCGTGCTGGGGTGATAGCGTGTTCAGATGTTGCGCGGGTGCGGCGGCGCCGCCGGCGGCGAACGTGTTAGTGAGATCGGAGCCTTCCTAGATGTACGTCTCGTGGAGCGTCAGAAGATTCACGCCAAAGGGTCGTTCGGACCGAACTCGCTGCCGTGGCCGGCAGGCGCGAGAGGGCTCATCCGTCGCGGCACGCCTGGCGTGTGCAGTATTGAACGGACGAACTGGCGCTCGAAATGACATGGTCTTGTGAGACGTCGATCCGTCAACGAAGCGCTCGAGTGAGACAAGAGGGTCACCATGACACCTGACAAGAGCCACAAGAACGTTGGCACCACCAGAGTGAAATGCGCCCACCCCAGCTGCAAGTGCCTGGTCCCCGCCAATGGGAAGTACGGCGACTGTTGCAGCGAGTACTGCAAGGAGAATGCAGCGATGACAGAGCTTCGCTGCCAGTGCGAACACCCGGAATGTCGGTAGATAGCGGCCGGCTCGGTCCTCCGCATCGAGACCCTCGCCGCTGCAAGCGTGCAATGGAGTGTGGGCGGCTGGCAGAGCGCGCACAATACTCGCGCCCGCTTCACCCCTGGTCCCGCGCATCTGCATGACGCGACCCGGAATCGTAGCTGGCGTTCAACCGAAACGCGTGCTCCGCAGCACGCCCTCGACCACGGCCGCGACGCCGAATGGGGTCGTGATGATCTCGATGAGACAGAAGATTGCTCCACTGATCGGGACCTGAAGCTGCGGGACGAAGTACACCACTGCCAGGATGAGGAGCAGGCCGAACCGGTCGAGCCGGCCATACAGCGCGCGGGCCTCACCAGTGAGGAAATACTGAACGACCCTCGAGCCGTCGAGTGGCGGGATCGGGATCAGGTTGAAGACGGCGAGCAGGGCATTCAGGAAGATCCCGATCGCGAGGATCTCCGTCAGGCTCGATGACGCATCGGCCAGCCCCGTGAGCGTCGCGGCCGACAGCATGGCGGCCAGACCAAGGGCGATGAGCACATTCGCCCCAGGCCCGACCGCTCCCACGAGCGCCCAGTCCCGCCTCGGGTTCCTGAGACGCGAGACGTCCACCGGAACCGGCTTCGCCCCGCCGAAGATGAAGCCCGAACGCGAGAGGATGAGGAAGAGCGGCAGCAGGATCGTGAAGAACAGATCGATGTGAGGAATCGGGTTCAGCGTGAGCCGCCCCCGTTCGCGCGCCGTGGGATCCCCCAAACGGTCGGCCATCAAGCCGTGCGCGGCCTCGTGGGTCGTAATGGAGACGATAGCTAGGCCCACCACGCCCACCACGGTCACGGCATTCATCGGCCGTCCTGTCTCTCTGAATGTCTTCGCATGCCAGACGTCCAGACTACCTCCAACGAGTGCACGGGCCCATCGTGGACGGACGTCTCCCCCTGGAACACCGGAACACCTACACCGCAGAGGTCCTACTGTCGGTGCCATCGTTGCCTGTGAGTTCACTGTCCCTGTGGGCGCTCGCGCGTCTTTGGCCCAGTCCCATCGTGAGCGCGGTCATTCCCGCAAGACCGCCCAGTTGCATCGACTCCACCGCCGAACTGGGGACAATGACGATTGTTGAGTTCGCTTTCAACCCTTCATAGAGCATGTTCATGGCCCTGAGGTGTAATGCCACAGGGTCATTGGCATACGTCTTGGCCGCTTCGCCGAACTTCTCGGCAACCTGGCGCTCTGAATCTCCCAGAATCACGCGGGCTTGACGTTCCCGTTCGGCTTGGGCTTGCATCGACATCGCATCCTCCAAAGCCGGGGGAATCAACACATCCTTGACCTCGACCGAAATGACGTTGATGCCCCATGGTTCGGTGCGCTCATCTATGATCTCCTGCAGCGCCTTGCTGATCTTGTCCCTGCCTTCGAGCATGTCGGAAAGCATGGTCTTGCCGATGACATCACGTAGCGCCGTCTGGGAAGCCCAACTGATCGCGCTGCGGTAGTCCGCAACATCCAGGGCTGCCCTCTTGGGGTCCACAATCTTCCAGAAGAGCACCGCATCCACATCCACAGGCACCGTGTCTTTCGTGAGGGTCTTTTCCGCCTTGAAGGAACTCGTAAGAACGCGGACGTCGATCCAGTAGGGAATCGTGTCGATGAGCGGGACGATCACAAACAGGCCCGGCCCCTCGAGGGAGCGGAACTTGCCCAGCCGCAACACAACCGCCTTACTCCATTGATCCGCGACTTGAATGGCTGCAGAGGCGATGAGAGCCAGGACCACCGCGCCGCCCACGATCCATAAGGCCTGGATGTCAGCCGACGCTCGACGCGCCGCGTAGGCCAGTGCTGCGCCCACGCCCAGAATCACGATGGACACCAACGCTGGAAACGCGCTGTTCTTCTTCATGTGACGTCCTCGCCTTCTGATGCTTGCCGTTGATCCGACGCCCGCGCCAGCTCGCACTGAGCGTGGGGAACCTCCTGCTGTGCCAGTTGCGCAGACGATTCACGCGCATGTCCAGACCGCCGTCACCCGGCTCGACGAGCGAGAGCGGCGCGCGTTGGTCGGACACCGTCGGCAGGAGAGGCGCGCTCCTTGCCCAGAAAGGCCTGCAGCCGGGCGGGAGTAGTGCCGATGTCGCTCCCCATCCGCACGGCCCGTGTCCTGGGTCGGCAGCGCACCACGGGCCGCCGGCGCGAGCGGACTCTCGAAGTTGACGCATCCTCCATCGCTGTGTGTGTCGACGGATCGAGGTCCGCCGAACCGCCGACGAGGTTCGTCACGATCCTCCGGCAGCTTACCCGCCAACACGCCCGCAAACTGGTCGGCCAGACCGGGGCGGGCGATCCCGCAGGCGTCCGCGCGGCACTGCCACGCCGCCTCGAGTTCGGCGCCTCTCCCGATGGACACACGGAACGCGGCCAATGCGTCGCCGGGCACATAGACGTCCTCCGAGAACGCGTGGCGGAGAGCGTGATCAGATTCTTGTCGTAGAGCACGGTCACGCGACCGGGACGAAAGGCACCGGCGAGCCAGATCGCCTCGGCCGCGACCCCCTCCATCATGTCCCCGTCGCTCGCGAGCACGTGGGTGTAGTGGTCGACGACGTCGTCGGCTTCACGATTGAACGTCGCTGCCAGCCACCGCTCCGCCATGGCCAGCCCGACACTGTTCGCGATGCCTTGGCCGAGCGGTCCCGTAGTGACCTCGACACCCGACGTGGAGCCGCGCTGGGAATCGCCGGGGAAGCGGCTCTTCCACTGTCGAGACGGTTCGAGGTCGTCCATCCCGAGGTCGTAGCCGCTCAGGAATAGCAGACTGTACAGCAGCGCACTGGCGGGCCCCGCCGAGAGCACGAACCGGTCGCGGTCGGGCCAGGCCGGATTCCTGGGGTTGTGGCGCAGGTGGCGCGTCCACAGGATCGGAGTTTGCCTGTTGCACCGAATCGATCGACAGCATGCGGATCGCGTTGACACAGAGCTGCTCTTGATCATTCGTCGTCGACACCTCGCCACGTCGCCCACGCACGTTGCTTCAGGCCTCGGGGCCAGCCTCACCTTCCGGACCATGCTTCGGCGTCTTCATGGCTGTGGTGGTCCAATAGCCGGAGCGGCCGTAGTGCTGGTACATCCCCTCTTCCTGTTGACGGTCGAGTTGTGCCGCCGGATCGTACCGGGGCGCTTCCTTAACGGCGTGGCGAGTCACCTGGACAGACACCTTGGCATCTGGCCAGCTCACCGCCTCGATCCATTGCGGCGCGACGAGCACGGTGTTGCCGCCCCACCAGTTGCTCGTGTCCACGATCAGATAGCGAATCGCCCAGGACTGGTCGTCCACGAGAAAGTCCGACACATGGCCGATGTCGCCGTCGCTCGCGTGGATGTGATACCCAATGACGACATGGCAACTGCGCAGGTGGCAATCGTCGTGCGTTGTCCGTGCCGGCATCCGTCGCGTCCGCATTTCCTGTTCAAACGTGCCCTCCGTCGTCAGGCTACCCGGGTACGCGCCCATGCCCCATAAGCCGGCACCGCCCCAGTAGTGCGGGTAACCGTAGTACCCGAGGGTACTCGGTTTCGTACTGTCGCGACACCGGCTTTCTGGTGTCGATGTCAGGACTGCGCTCAATCTGCGCCTTCGTGAGTGACACCGGCAGCTGCTGACCCAGCCAATCGGGACGGCCGATGGCGAGCGGAGAGATCAGTACCTTCCTGCCGGACAGCCAGTTGCCCGTGTCGACGATAAGGTAACGAATCGCCCAGTCGTCGTCGTCGAAGTACAGGTCGTCCACTTTACCGATGACGCCGTCGCTCGCGGCAATGGCGTAGCCCCGAAGATCCTTGACGTTTCGCAGCATGAGCCTTCCTCCAGTCTCCGAATCCGCATCTCGTTTTGCACCCCTGGGGCACCATTCGAGATCGATGCGCCCGGCGGTGAACGACGCTCTTTTGTGCACGATACGCAGGCCCGACAAAAGGCGCTGTTCAGAACGAGACGCTCCGATGGCCGGCCACGTGCGGGCGGAGTCATCGACTCGTCGAAGCGACGAATGTGCGAAACGACACAGCGCCGATCTACGCGTTTCGCGATGCTGGCTAGGTGAGGTGACCGCTTTTCGGCCCCGACGACCCGCCGATGTGGCTGTCACCTGCGTCGACAGTCATGGGAAGGAGTTCATCAGCATGCAACTGGGGATGATCGGCCTCGGACGGATGGGTGGCAGCATGGTGCGTCGCCTCCTGCGCGGCGGGCACACATGCGTGGTCTTCGACTCGCAGGCGGCGGCGATGGCGCCATTGGCAGACCAAGGAGCGACCGCCACGCGCTCACTCGAGGAGTTCGTCAGAACGCTCGAGACGCCGCGGGTGGCGTGGTTGATGCTCCCCGCAGCTGTCGTGGACGCGACGCTCGGCGAACTGTTGCCGCACCTGCAGGCCGGTGACATCGTCGTCGATGGCGGGAACTCACACTACGTCGACGATATCCGGCGGGCTGGCGGGCTCGAGGCCAGTCGAGTTCACTACGTTGACGTCGGCGTGAGCGGCGGCGTCTGGGGAACCGATCGCGGGTACTGCCTGATGATTGGCGGCCCTGATGTGGCGGTGGCCCGCCTCGACCCGATCTTCAAGACTCTCGCTCCGGGCGTTCAGGCGGCAGCGCGCACATCGAAACGCGACGCCAGGTGCAGCACCGCCGAGGAGGGATACCTCCACTGTGGCCCACCCGGCGCAGGGCACTTCGTGAAGATGGTCCACAACGGCATCGAATATGCCCTGATGGCTGCCTACGCGGAAGGCTTCAATATCCTGGCGCACGCCAACGTCGGCGCGCGCTCACGGCCGGAGGATGCCGAGACCGCTCCTCTCCCTCATCCAGAGTATTACCAATACGATTTCCCCTTGCCCGATGTTGCCGAGGTGTGGCGTCGCGGAAGCGTCATCGGTTCATGGCTGCTCGATCTCACGGCGCGGGCACTCGCCGAGCACCCGAGCCTGCAGCAGGTACTCGGGTCGAGTGTCGGATTCAGGCGAGGGCCGTTGGACGGCCAGCGCCGCGATCGAGAGCTCCGCCCCGGCGCCAGTCCTAACCGCGGCGTTGTTCCAGCGGTTCAGTTCCCGCGGCGAAGACGACCTTCCGAACCGCCTCCTGTCGGCGATGCGCTATCAATTTGGTGGCCATCTCGAGCGCCCCGAGGACAAGTAGCAGACCTGCGTGAGAAGGCAGCGACCGGATTCGGCGAGTGACGCGCGCATACCCTCGCGCTGGTCGACATGACGTAGCGGCGGATTGGAAGGCAGGGCATGACGCCGCGCCGAAAGCAGAGTCGGACGTACATGCCATCCACTCCGGCGTAGTTCTGGCGCCGCCTTCGCTGGCCGCCGTCGCGTCAATCGCGGCGCAACGCTGCCGCCGGCAGAGGCCGCATGAGTCGCCGGGGTGATGGACCGTCGACATTCGCTTGGCTGCTTGTATTGGTGCCGGGCTCGTGGGCGCTCGCCTATGCCACGGGACAACGTTCGTCGTGGACGTCTGGGATGGCGAGGCCGAGTGTTTTCCGGTCCGCTCGAACACGTCGCGATTGCTGCGGTGGCGTTCGCGGTGAATGCCGTGACTCACGACGGAGGGACGACATGGGTCGATGGTGTATTGCTGTTGTCGATTTACGACCTCTGTGGGCTGACGTTCTATCTCGTGTGATCGCCCACGCCTCCCCACTCGATCAGGTCCGACGATGACGGCCAGACACAAGGTTGGTCTCTAGAGCGACGGCCCGAGGAGCAGGGTGTTCAAGAGTGGACAGCCGGTCTCGTCACACCGGCGCATGATCGTGAACGGGCGTCGACACATGCGTGGGCACGACTGGCATTTGTGCCACTCCCCTCGGAAATAAGGGGATACAGCAATGGCCACACCGAATCACTACACGTCGTTTGTCGTTGATTCTCATGCCGCCACGCCCGTGGAGGCCGGAGGGCGATACACCCGTCCGTCAGCCAAGGCGAACATGCGGGGTTCTCCCGAACCGCTCCATCAACTGGTGAATCTGACCCTCGCTACGTCGGTCGTTCTTGGCAACCATGTGGGCTTCGCCCCGTTCCGAAACGGCAATTGGCGTGTGTTTGACACAACTCCACCGTCAGTGTGAGACGCCGATACTCCACCCGTGGCGGTCCCGCCGAACACGGAACCTCTGATGCGTACGTGGCAACCGATGGAACTGGTGCGTCTGCCGAACGGCCGGACACATGACGATCACGCCGAAGAGGCGCCACTGAGACGGCGAAAAGCCGCTGCGGCGGCGCCTTCAGCTCCACCACGACCTCAGCCGCGGTGTAAGCCAGGCACTAGCCGGAGCGCAGGTACCACGGCACCCCTGCCCATCGCCAGGAGTCGAACTGTCCTATGAACGGCTCTTGGGGGATGCGATGGCGGGCGACGGAGCGCTCTTCACCCGCGAGGATGCGGTCGAAGCCGCATGGTCGGCGGTCGAGCCGGTGCTCGACGCCCATCACCGCACCCGCCCGTATAGGCGCGGCAGTTGGGGCCCGCGAGAGGCGGACGCGCTCATTGCAGCAGACGGCTGCTGGCACGACCCCACACCGAGGGAGGTGTCCAAATGAGGCAGCCTGCCCCAGTTCGCTGCGGCTGCCATCTTGTCCGGCAACGATCTGAGGTTTGAGGTTCCTATGGCGACCAATACGCATGCAAAGGCGACCGCGCGATTGCACGATCTCGGCCAGAGCCTGTGGCTCGACAACATCACCCGCGGGCTCCTCACCAGCGGCACGCTCCGTCGATATATCGACGAGTGGACGGTGACCGGCCTGACGTCGAACCCGACGATTTTCGATCACGCCATCGAGAACAGCCACTTCTACGACGAAGCGATTCGTCAGAAGACCCGCAATGGCACGTCGGGCGAGGCGCTGTTCTTCGACCTCGCGCTCGAGGATCTCGGCAAAGCCGCCGAGCTGTTCCGTCCGATCCACGACGCAACGCGGAGTCTGGACGGCTGGGTATCGCTCGAAGTGTCGCCGCTACTGGCGAACGATACGGCCACTACGACCAAGGAAGCGGCCGAACTCCACGCACGAGCGAAGCTCTCCAATCTCCTAATCAAGATCCCCGGCACTCCCGAGGGGATCGCGGCGATTGAAGCCTCGATCGCCGCGGGCGTGCCGGTGAACGTCACGCTGCTCTTCTCCCGCGAGCAGTATCTGGCGGCGGCTCACGCGTACATGCGAGGGATCGAGCGCCGCATCGCCGCCGGGCTCGATCCGAAGGTGGGCTCCGTTGCCTCGATGTTCATCAGTCGGTGGGACAAGGCCGTGATGAGCCAGGTACCGTCCGAGATGCACAATCGACTCGGGATCGCCGTCGCACACCGCACCTACGCCGCCTACCGCGACCTGCTCAACTCGCCGCAGTGGCAGACGCTCTCGAACGCCGGGGCCCAGCCGCAGCGGCTCCTCTGGGCCAGCACCAGCACGAAAGACCCCACGGCCCCAGATGTGCTCTACGTCGAAGCCCTCGCCGCGCCAGACACGATCAACACCATCCCGGAGGACACGCTGCGCGCCTTCGCCGATCATGGGCACGTCACCAGGACGATGCGGGCTGACGGCGGCGATGCGGAGGACGTGCTCGGTCGATTCGCAACGGCGGGCGTCGACGTGGCCGCGCTGGCCGCCCAATTGCAGCGCGAGGGAGCCCAGTCGTTTGACGACTCGTGGAACAAGTTGATGCGAAGCCTGGCGTCGAAGAGCGCCGCGTCCCCACACACGGCCCGATCCACGGAGGCGTCGTCGTGACCACAAGATCGTCGGCTGAGCCGTCAGCGCTGACTGCGCTCCCAGCCTGGCAGGCGCTTGCCACGCACGCCGAGCAGGTGCGCGACGTGCACCTGCGATCGCTCTTCGCCAACGACCCGTCGCGTGGCGAGCGCTTCGCCGTGGAGGCCGCCGGCCTGTACCTCGATTACTCGAAGAACCGTATCACCGACGAGACTGTCCGCCTCCTCGTGGCTCTGGCCCACGCGTGCGGACTGCGCGAACGCATCGAGGCGATGTTCCGCGGGGAGAGAATCAACACCACCGAGGGGCGCGCTGCGCTCCACGTCGCGCTCCGTGCGCCGCGGGGCGAGTCGATCGTCCTCGACGGCGAGAACGTCGTGCCCCATGTGCACGACGTCCTCGATCGGATGGCCGCGTTCGCCGATCAGGTCCGGGACGGCCGCTGGCGGGGACACAGCGGCCGGCGCGTGCGCACGATCATCAATATCGGGATCGGCGGCTCCGATCTCGGTCCGGTCATGGCCTACGAGGCCCTGAGGCACTACAGCGCCCGGGACCTGACCTTCCACTTTGTGTCGAACGTGGACGGCACCGACTTCGCCGAAGCCACGCGCGGTCTCGACCCGGCCGAGACCCTGTTCATCGTGTCGTCCAAGACATTCACGACGCTCGAGACGATAACGAACGCGCACACGGCGCGTCGATGGGTGCTCGACGCGCTGACAGACGAACGAGCCATCAGCCGGCACTTCGTCGCGGTATCCACCAACGCCGAGCAGGTGGCCGCCTTCGGCATCGACACGGGCAACATGTTCGGGTTCTGGGACTGGGTTGGTGGCCGGTACTCGATGGATTCGGCGATCGGGCTGTCGACGATGATCGCCATCGGTCCGGAGGCCTTCCGCGCCCTGCTGGCGGGCTTCCACGCGATGGACAAGCATTTCCGGACGGCCCGATTCGAGCACAATCTGCCCGTCCTCCTGGGGCTGCTCACGATTTGGTACACGAACTTCTTCGACGCCTCGACCGTGGCTATCCTGCCCTACGACCAATACCTGAAGCGCTTTCCAGCGTACCTGCAGCAACTCACGATGGAGAGCAACGGCAAACACGTCACGCGCGACGGCGTGCGCGTTGACTGTCAGACCGGGCCGATCTACTGGGGCGAGCCGGGGACCAACGGGCAGCACTCGTTCTATCAACTGATCCACCAGGGGACGCGACTGATTCCCTGTGACTTCATCGGCTTCGCCCAGACGCTGAACCCCCTGGGTCAGCATCACGATCTCCTGATGGCCAACGTCTTCGCGCAAACTCAGGCGCTGGCGTTTGGCAAGACCGCGGAGGAGGTCCGCGGCGAGGGCACGCCGGAACGATTGGTGCCCCATCGCACATTCGAAGGCAACCGTCCCACGAACACCATCCTGGCCGAACGGCTGACGCCGGAGACGCTTGGCGCGCTCGTGGCGCTCTACGAGCACAGCGTGTTTACGCAGGGGGCGATCTGGCAGATCGACTCCTTCGATCAATGGGGCGTCGAGCTAGGCAAGGTGTTGGCCTCGCGCATCGTTCCAGAACTGGCAGACGTCGCCGACCCGGTGCTCGCGCACGACAGCTCGACCAACGCGCTCATCACGCGCTATCGTCGGCGGACGGGAGCGCCCGAAAGACCGGCGGCACGCCGAGGAGCCACACGAGCCCACGGAGGATGACGACGAGCCCGACAGCAGCGACGTCCGCTTCGAGCCTGTGCACCAGTCGGATATTGCCGCCCTCGCGTCTGGCCGATGGTGGGCATGGGGGCTGCGTGCGCCCGAGAGCAGCCAGCCACGCCGGAGTGTCAGAAGGAGACGCAAACGAACAAGAACGACACGGTCCTGGTCGTGATAGAGGCGTGTCGACACCGCTCTGCATCGCGAGGTCGTCTCAAGCCCATCTTCGACAGTTCGGCCCCTTGATTTCTGACTGACCGTCAGATTTCCTAGTGTTGTCGCCACGTCGGCGCGCGTGTTCGCCAAGATGTAGTGTCACGGAATTCTGAGGTGAGAGCGTACGTCGATGTTGATCATCGGCTGATGAAGGGTACAATGCGGGTGTCACGAAAGGATCGATCGTGTTCATCCGCACCCAGACCAACGGCGACCGGACGTACTTGATGTTGGTCGAGAATGAGCGCGTCGAGGGGCGCCTGGTGCAGCGCGTCCTGCACCGCTTCGGTCGGCTCGACGAGCTGCAGGCCTCTGGGGAGATCGACGCGATCCTCCGCAGCCTGGGCCGCTTTGCCGACAAATTGGTGGTGCTCGACGCGCACGCCAAAGGCCTGGCGACCGAGACGTCGACGACCTGCGTGGGTCCCGCGCTCGTCTTCGAGCGGCTGTGGCAGGAATGCGGGATCGGCGACGTCCTGCGGCGCGAGCTCGCTCAGCGGCGGTTTGCTTGCGCGATCGAGCGGGCGATCTTTCTGACGGTGTTGCACCGCTTGATGGCGCCAGGCAGTGACCGCGCGGCGGAGCGGTGGAAGCAGGACCAAGCCATCGCCGGCGCCGAGCCGCTGCAGTTGCAGCACCTGTATCGCGCGATGAGTTGGCTCGGCGCGCCGCTGCCGCCGACCGAGCAGGCCGGCGCCACACCGTTTGCGCCGCGCACTCGCAAGGACCGGATCGAGGAAACCCTCTTCCTGGCGCGACGCGATCTGCTCGACCGGTCGTTGTCGCTGGTGTTTTTCGACACCACGTCGATCTATTTCGAAGGTGCCGGTGGCACCCAGGTCGGCCGGCGCGGCCATTCCAAAGATCATCGGCCCGACCTCGCGCAGATGGTGGTCGGTGTCGTGCTCGACATGGACGGCCGGCCGGTCTGCAGCGAGGTGTGGCCCGGGAATACGACGGACGTGAAGACGCTCATGCCGATCGTGGACCGGTTGAAGCAGACGTTTGGCATCGAGGATGTGTGTATCGTCGCCGACCGCGGCATGATCAGCCGGGAGACGATCGCGGCGATCGAAGACCGCGAGTGGTTCTACATCCTTGGCGTGCGGATGCGGAGCTCCAACGACGCACAGGCGGTCCTTGAAACCAGCGGGCGCTTCCACGAGGTGTTTCCCGAGCGCGAGACCAGCCACGACCCGTCCCCGCTGAAAGTGCGAGAAGTCGTTCGCGGCAACGAGCGATACATCGTGTGTCTGAATCCGGAGCAGGCGCGCAAGGACCGTCACGACCGCGAGGCCATCGTGGCGGCGCTGCGCCTGGCGCTGCCCCACGGCGACAAGTCGTTGGTCGGCAATAAGGGCTACCGCCGCTTCTTGAAGAGTCAGGGCGCGCACTTCGAGATCGATGACGCCAAGGTGGAGGCGGAGGCGCGGTACGACGGACTGTGGGCGTTGCAGACAAACACAGACTTCGAGCCGATGGTCGTGGCGCTCGCGTACAAGCAGCTGTGGATGGTCGAGGACCTCTTCCGCACGATGAAGTCGGTGCTCGAGACGCGGCCGGTGTATCACCAGACCGATCACGGCATTCGCGGGCACGTGTTCTGCTCGTTCCTCGCGGTGGTCCTTCGCCAGGAGCTGCAACGGCGATTGACCGCGAAGGGGTGGAAGCTCGAATGGGCCGACATCGTTCAGGATCTCAGTCAGCTGCACGAGACGACCATCGAGATTGGACGCCACTCGTATGTCGTCCGGAGCGAAACGAAGGGGACGGTCGGAAAGGTCTTCCAGGCGTGCGGCGTCGCCGTGCCGCCCGCCCTGCGCCCCGCGTAACGGCTCACCAGAAGTCGTCCAAGACGCCGGATCGACGTGTCACTACACAAAAACCGTCGCCGTAAGTCCTTACCCGTCAGGCATTTGACTTTTCGAAGTGTCGAAGATCGGTCAAGGGTCGGAGCGTGCGGGTGGTAGCCGTGACGGAAGCCACTGTTGCGGCGACTGGCGGCCAGGGGTTGCGGCGCCCGACCCGGGGGCCATCGGCTGGAGGAAAAGCGGCTCCGGGCCCGGGCCGCCCCAGGAGATGGCAACGGGCCTCCGCAGCCCGCGGGCGCGAAGCGGCTACTCACCCCAGTCACTGGGCCGGCCGTAATGACTCTGCAACTGGTCCTCGTACGCGGGTTCAACCGACCGAGCTGGATTGGTACTCGGGACTCTTCTCGACCTGAGCGCGAGTCACAGTCACGTGCACCTCGGAATGGTGCCAGTCCACCCGCTCAATCCAGGCGGGCGCGAGCAACACCTTCCTGCCTGCCCACCGCCGGCCTGTGCGCACAACCAGGTAACGGATCGCCCAGGAGTCGTCGTCCAGGAGGAAGTCGTCCACGTGCCCGATGTCGCCATCGGTCGCGCGAATGCGGTAGTTGGTCACCGCGTGCGAACTGCGTAGCGTCGGGTCCATGCCCTGCCTCGCCGCCCACACCCAGCGCCGCTGCGGTCCAAAACTCGCGCGATTGACGGCCGCCCCGGAACCTGGATGTGGATTGGGAGAACCGCCCCAGAGACTAGCCCCCGTCCAGTACCGGAGCATAGCCATAGTAGCCAAAGTAGTCAGTCTCGTGTTGCCGAGTGATCGGCTGAGCCGTGTCGATGTCCGGGCTCTTTTCTACCTGGGCCTTCGTCAGTGCCGCAGTGATCCGCTTGTGCTCCCAGTCTACCGCGCCGAAGGCGAGCGGCGAGAGGAGCACCTTGCGTTCCGAGAGCCACCTGCCCGTGTCGACGACGACGTAGCGGACCGTGTAGCTCACGTCGTCGAAATAGCACTCTCTGACCGTGCCGATGTCCCCATCGGTCGCGCCAATGGTTGCGCCGTGGAGTTCCTTCATGCTCCGGATCATGGCATCCTCTCCCGGTCAACTGTCGCTATCGCCCTCGTTGTGCGACGGGTCGCGCCTGGGACTCCGCGCGTCCGCGTTCTCGATACCCGACCGGGCGCTGACCCGGGTCGCGTGTCTGATCGCCCCAGGGCGATCGTCGGCCCGTACGCAATGGCCGCGCCGTCCCTCGGCCGTACAGTCTCGGCACGGGGGGTACGGACAACCCTACGTCCGGCCGGCGACCAGTTGGACGTAACAGACGTACCCCACGATCCCCGCGTTGACCAGAACGACAACCGCCTTCAAGGCTGTGGCGTGATGGACCAGCGAGTAGAACTCGAACGGCAAGTAGATGCCGCCACCAAGGATCGCAAACCACTGTGCCCAAGCGCGCCCGCGCCAGAGGCCGTAGGCCTCCACGGCCCGCACGACGGCGTAGGCGAAGGCTCCAGAGGCCAGGACCCAGAGGCGCCCGTCGGTCACGCGCGCGGCCGCCTCGAGAAAGACCCGCGGGTAGTGACGCGCAGGGTTCATGTGGATATGGCGGACGACCGACTCTGCCGCCCGCTGGACGTCGTGATGCACGAGGGAGAGAAGGCCGAGTCCCGTCACCAACACGATCAGGCCCTTGGCGGCCTCGAACACCGCCACCGTTTGCAGTCCACCGACCGCATGCCCGTGGGTGGTCGTGCGCATGGCAGTACAGCATTGTACGTCGCAATCCACCGTCCGTCGACTGAACCGCGCGACAGGGTTCCCTCTGGTCGTTCACAGCGTTGCCTGCCACTCCCGCCTGTCACCGCAAGCCACGTCGTGGCATTGGCGGGATCGACAATCCGATGCGTCAGCAGTCTCACGCGGTCGTCCTCGATGAACCAAGGCCAGGTATAGCCCCACACGAACAGCGCTCAACCCCAGCCGAGCGCCGCCAGACACACCGCACTCACCGTCGCCGGAACGTCCGTGCCAACGACCTCCATCCACGAGATCCTCACCGGACGGTGCGACCAGAGCGGGCCCGCGGTACGCGTCGGGAAGATCGTCAGATGTCCCGCGACGGATAGCTTCATCTTCCCGCGGACGAACCGCTACGAAATTCACTGACGGCGCTGACAGGCCTGAGGCCCGCATTGCTCAAAGGCGGAGCGACTGTCGGCGGTGCCATCAACCCCGGCACGGGGAGAGACTCGGAGCCTGTGCAGGCCCGGAGTCGATTCGGGGGCCCCGGCCTGGTCGGCATCGCGTTCCCCATCATCGGTGCGTCTTCTACCTTCCCAATTCCTGGAGCGTGCCCAGGAATGTGATGACATCGTCGCGGCTCAGCATGCCGATGACCCGGTAACCCCGGGTGACCGACAGCTGGTTGACCCCGTCGCGATCCATTCGCTGGAGGGCGACCCACAGCTCGGTGTCTGGATCGATGCGTTTCAACAGATCCAGGGGAAGCACCACCTGGGCGGCGCTCGTAGTCCGCCACTCGGGACGCGCCACTTCCTTGATCCGATGCAGCGTCATCATGCCGACAGTGTCGTTGCCGCGGTTGACGAGGAAACAGCGTTGCCCGCTGGCGAACATGTGGTCGTCCACCAAGGCGGCGTTAGGACATAACAATATCAACTGAGCTGGGCCCGCGCGGCGCGACGGGTTGGGTCGACGTGCTCGGCGTGGCGGCGAACATCCGAACATCGGTCGACAGAGCGATCGGCAGCACCCTGCCGATCGACTCGACCCCGTAGGTGCCGCGGTGGTCGTTGATGAAGCTGACCATCACTTCGCTCGGCGGTCGAGTTCCGCCTGGGCAAAATACGCGGACGCGTTCCGCAACATCTCGTTCGCGCGCTTCAGCTCCCGATTCTCGCGCTCGAGCTCCTTCACCCGCTGCCGTTCGTCCGTCGTCATACCCGCCCGCTGGCCGGTGTCCCGTTCCGCCTGGCGCACCCAGCGGCGCAGCGTTTCACCGGTGCACCCCAGCTTCGGAGCGATGGCCTCCATGGCCGCCCATTGCGAGGGATGCTCAGGACCATGCTCCCGGACCATCCGGACCGCTCGCTCTTTCAGCTCGGGAGAGTACCGACTCGGTCGTCCCATAGAGCCATCCTCTCAAGGAATGGACCCTCCGACAAACCCGGTACGGTTCAGGTCCGACGATGACGGCCAGACACAAGGTTGGTCTCTAGAGCGACGGCCCGAGGAGCAGGGTGTTCAAGAGTGGACAGCCGGTCTCGTCACACCGGCGCATGATCGTGAACGGGCGTCGACACATGCGTGGGCACGACTGGCATTTGTGCCACTCCCCTCGGAAATAAGGGGATACAGCAATGGCCACACCGAATCACTACACGTCGTTTGTCGTTGATTCTCATGCCGCCACGCCCGTGGAGGCCGGAGGGCGATACACCCGTCCGTCAGCCAAGGCGAACATGCGGGGTTCTCCCGAACCGCTCCATCAACTGGTGAATCTGACCCTCGCTACGTCGGTCGTTCTTGGCAACCATGTGGGCTTCGCCCCGTTCCGAAACGGCAATTGGCGTGTGTTTGACACAACTCCACCGTCAGTGTGAGACGCCGATACTCCACCCGTGGCGGTCCCGCCGAACACGGAACCTCTGATGTGTACGTGGCAACCGATGGAACTGGTGCGTCTGCCGAACGGCCGGACACATGACGATCACGCCGAAGAGGCGCCACTGAGACGATTCGGCAACAAGCAATGGCGTCGCCACGTCGCCGACGTCGTGACGCGACTGACGGCCGCATTGGAAGTCGACGACGGCGGCGGCGTCAAGGCGAAGCGGCTGCGCACGCTGCCCCAGGCCGTCAGGCTCGGCTCCAACGCCCATGCATTCGCCGGCGGCTATCGCCTCTGGAAACATCATGCCTGAGTTCCACTCGGACGCCTTGGTATTGTTCGGTGCAACCGGCGACCTCGCCCACAAGATGATCTTCCCGGCACTCTATGCGATGGCGACACGAGGCGCACTGAAGTTCCCGGTCGTGGGCGTGGCCTTCCCCAAGTGGAGTCTGGCGCAGCTGCGGGAGCGCGTCAAGGACAGCATCGAGCGATCGGGCGGGATCACGAACCCGCGTGCCTTCCGCCAGCTTCTATCTCTGCTGACGTATGTCGGCGGCGACTATAACGCTCCGGACACGTTCACGGCCATCAAGACGGCGCTCGACAGCCACCAGCGCCCGGCGCACTACCTGGCCATCCCGCCGTCGCTCTTCGAGACGGTGATCAAAGGGCTGGGCGCCGCGGATCTGGCCGACTCTGCCCGCGTCATCGTCGAAAAGCCCTTCGGACGTGACCTGGCCTCGGCTCGCCGGCTGAACCGCGTCGCGCACCAGGTGTTCCCTGAGGACTCGATCTTCCGCATCGATCACTTCCTGGGAAAGGAGGCGATCATGAACATCCTCTATTTCCGCTTCGCCAATTCGTTCCTCGAGCCGTTCTGGAACCGCAATGTCGTGGCGAGCGTGCAGATCACCCTCTCCGAGGAGTTCGGCGTGCAGAACCGCGGCGCGTTCTACGAAACCGCTGGCTGTCTGCGCGACGTGATCCAGAACCACCTCTTCCAGATTGTCGCGCTGCTCGCCATGGAGCCGCCGGCCTACAGGGGCTATGGCGCCGTGCACACCGAGAAAGCCAAGGTCTTCCAGGCCATGCGCCCTCTCACGGCCGAGGACGTGGTGCGGGGCCAGTACGCCGGCTATCGGAAGGAGCCGGGCGTGGCGAAGGGCTCCGACGTCGAGACCTTCTGCGCCCTGCGCCTGTTCATCGACTCGTGGCGATGGGCAGGGGTGCCGTGGTACCTGCGCTCCGGCAAGTGCCTGGCTTACACCGCGGCTGAGGTCGTGGTGGAGCTGAAGGCGCCGCCGCAGCGGCTCTTCGCCGACTCGGCGACAGGCACCGCCGGCGGCAACTATGTGCGTTTCAGGTTGTCTCCAAGCTCAGGCATTGCGCTGGCCGCTCGCGTCAAGCGCGCGGGGAAGGAATTCGTCGGCGAACAACGAGAGCTCTACCTGGCAGAAGAGCTGCCGGGCGCGGAACTGCCCTATGAACGGCTCTTGGGGGATGCGATGGCGGGCGACGGAGCGCTCTTCACCCGCGAGGATGCGGTCGAAGCCGCATGGTCGGCGGTCGAGCCGGTGCTCGACGCCCATCACCGCACCCGCCCGTATAGGCGCGGCAGTTGGGGCCCGCGAGAGGCGGACGCGCTCATTGCAGCAGACGGCTGCTGGCACGACCCCACACCGAGGGAGGTGTCCAAATGAGGCAGCCTGCCCCAGTTCGCTGCGGCCGGTCGGTCCCCGGAGAGCCGATCGTCGAACGGTCTACGTTCTCTGCAGTCGTCATGATGGTCATCGTCACGACGATGGTCACGCCGCCTGCGCTGGAGTGGAGTTTCTCCCGGCGGCGGTAACCGTTGGTACTGACGACGCTCGTGCTCGGCGCCGGGCATTCCGACTGTGGAACGGGGTGGTCAGGTTCGGTCCACGCGGCCGCCGGCAGGCGTTCTCGACCGTCGTTCGCCGAGCCAGAGGGTCCCGGACAGAGGACCCTTCTGAATAATTGCGAATCGCGTTGGGGACGCCACCATAATTGCGAGCGACCACCATTTCATCCGGCGGCTACGTACGCTCACGATCCGATCAGCGCGCTCTTCAGCGGCAAGCTCGCGACGAACCTCTTTGGCCTCGTCCCAATCGTAAGCGCTTCAGGCAGGACCACAAGGCGCGTGGGTACTACACGTTGATGATGTCGACCTGGTTCACCTTCGGAACGATCTGGCGCTCTTCAGGCTCACGCACGGCATCATCACACAGGACCGAATACTCAGGCTCTTCTCCGGGTACTCGACCGTCAGGTCGTCAAGTACCTGGACACGCTCATCTACACGAACTCCAACCGTATCGTGCGTGACGTCGACGAGCGGGCACTAATGCCGCCGGCGCTTCCAGTCGCAGATCCGGTCGGTCCTCGGGGAGGTGGCGGTCTCGGACGAAGACGCTGGCGAGGGCGAAGCACAGTCGGGCTCGGGGGAGCCAAGCCGTGAAGCGATCGCCACTCGATGCGGACGGCGGACGTCACATCCCGTATCTCCGACGGCTCAGGGCCACCTCGAAGCGAGGTGGCCCTTTCATTGTCGGGCTGAGCCTCCGCGTCGTAGATCCGCCGCGCCATTCTCGGGTCTCTAGGCCATCCACGAATCTTCCGAGGGCGGGCAGATGTATCTGGGGAATTCGGTCTGTCCGTGGGTTTGGGCCGGGCTGGCGCAATCGACCTCTTGCAGGGGCGCCGGCCCGTGTCAATCACACTTCATCGCGCAAGCGCGTAGCCGACAAATCCGCCTATCACGGCGCCGATGGGCACGCCGATGGCGATGCCTCGGAGGGTGGGATCGTCGCACTGGCACGAACCCTCCGCCGCCACTCCAATGGCGCCACCGACAAGCGCGCCGCCCATCGCACCGAGGACCAAGCCCACAACGCCGCGGTCGCGGTGACGCCGGCGCTCGGGCCGCTCGCCATACCACCGTTGCGCGGCTGGCGTGGCGATGCTCTCTGAGAACCTGCTGGCGCGCCCCCCGGAATCCGTCAGCAAAGCGTCGAAGCGAACCCTCTCCAACGACCTGCGGATACTGCCCGCCTGAACATCGTCCACCGCGCCGACCGCTTCACGCGTCGAGCGTTGGTCGACGGAAGTGTTCGGCACCGCGACAGTCGCCTGGAACACTGTGCTTGGGTCATTCCCGCCCTGCGCGCTTGCGCTCGCTGGCAGCAGCCAGACGCAGACGGCAATGACCGCCAAGACGATGGCGCGCCAGCCACGAGACGTATCGGTCTCAGGGCACTGCATGGGAATCCTCCTTCACCAGCGAATAGGAATACTGGGCCGGCCCCCAGACGTGAAGCCTCTGGCCTTACAACGGTGATTCAGAGTGCAACGGGAGGTACCAACCGTTACCCGGGTGGTTCTCCCCCATTTTCGCCGCTCGAGCTGGCTCCTGAGGCGTCCCCAGAATGGGACACTGAACGGGTCTGGCCACGCCACCTCGGCGAGCCGCGCCGGTTCGGCATCTGTCTGGATCAGGTCCGGCACGACCAACAGATCGCTCACGCCCGGCGCGTGGCGATCCAACGCGTGTGGGACGCGCACTATCGCGTCTATGGCCTGCGGAGCGTGTGGCGCCGTGGCTCGAAGGTGAGCGACCATGCGAAGGCTGCTCCTGCTGTGTTGGCCCGCCCTGACGGTCATGCCTCCCCGACCGCCGCTTGCGTCTGACATCACTATGCCGTTGCCGGGCCAGGTGACTCTGAACTCAGGTGTGACTGCGCCTGTCCCCGAACCCGGTTCACTGCTCCTGCGCGGCACCGGCCTTCTTGGCCTCGCCGCGTGGCGGAAGGGGCAGGGATAGGCGTCCACCAGCCTCGACCGAGCGTGCCTGAGGGCCACCGCCGCGGTGGCCCTTCGCGTATTCGGCTATGTCGTTGGCGAAGACCGTCACGGTCGCCCGCAATCGGCTCGCCTCCGCAACCGTGAGGGGGGCCTGGTCGACTGTCACGCGGCCCGCTCTCGGGAGCCTCCCGTCACACGCCAAATCCGGTCGAATCCCGTGGGGGACGCCACCGCCTGTGACAGCAAACAGCCGTTCTAGCGTTCCAACCCCCTCCACAATCGTCTTGTCGCCGTCTGGGCTACCTTTCACCCGGACGACTTGCCGGCAGTTCAATCGAGGCGAGCTTCCTGAGGCACGGAGTAGACCTCAGACAGGTCCAGGCTGATTTCTTGGAACGCGCGCGCGATGCGTCCGGTGAACCGCCGGCGATGCCGACGTGCGCACGTCAGCGACGCAACGCAAGGTTGTATGGCAGGGTCATGTCGGCCGCCGCCAGGCCGGCGGCGGGCGGCGAACCTGTATTTATGTCGCCCCTCGTGTCGAGCAGGGCGCGGAGACCCACCACGTCGCACGGGAGGGAGAAGACTTGAAAGCCGGTGACAGCGTAGTCAATCCGTTCGCCGGCTTCGAGCGGTGCCCAGACCGGCGAGTCCGGGAGATTCTGCCCACAATAGCCGGTAGCGGTCAGCAGGTAGACCCGCAGTTGAGCCCACGGCACGGTGTGAACTGCGCTGATGGTCAGCCCTACGGTGAGTTGCCCCGAGCCTCTGAGGATGAATGCACCCGGCGGGTTCCCGTTGCCAACGATGATGGTGCTACCCGACGGCGGTGACTGCTGGGTGAAGGTGATGTCGGCGCCGGCTGACGGTCCGGTGACTGTCGGTTGGTCGTTGCCGCAGGTCACGCCCAGGGCGCTGATGTTGAAGCATAGTATCAGACGCACCAAGAGGCTCCGGAGGTGCGGGCTTCGGCGCATGATGGGCCCTCCCGCGAGGTTCCTATAGGCCGACATTTCCCAATTTGTCCACCGGACCGCAGCACCATTCTGATATGGAACGACCGGTCAAGTCTATTGTGCGTCGGTGTCTTCGTGCATCATCGGTCTCCGGTGCGTGCCACGTTGGAGGTCACGGCGTGGATGGTCGAGACAGCCAGGTCGACGGTTGATCACTCTGATATACGCGGATCGGGCGGCACGCCCGCCGTCATGGTCGTGATCCGTCGGGAGCTGCCTCCGACTACGCGCGTGGTTACCGGGTGCGCCCGGCCCACATAGAATGCTCGAGGGCCCTCCTTTCCGCGAGCCGCTCGACCATCCACGCCGTGGCCGCTGTCGCGGCGCGGTGCCGCTGGCTACGCCGCCCGCGTCCCGCTGGCGGGGACAGCGGGGGCGTGCCGTTCCACCCACACCCCGATCGCCCACATGAAGCCCAAGAGCTCGCGGCCGACCGCGGTGATGACCTGCGCCTTCACGTTGCCGCGGCCCAGTAACCGGCAGTATTTCGCATGGAGCCGCACTTGCGCCTGCCAGGCGAGGGCGACCACCTCGGGCGACAGGCTCGCCTGCCGGCGTCGCAGCGAGGGCGAGCGGGCGGGCCGATACCGGGCCGCCCACGCGGCTTCGCCGACCACGCGCCGTAGATGGGCATTGCCCGTCTTGGTCATCGCCCCGCGGCGGACCCGTGGGCCGCTGGAATCCTCCCGCGAAACCATCCCGCTATATCCCATCAGCTGCTTGGGCCGCGCGAACCGTGTCAGCGTTCCGACCTCGGCGACGACGGTGACGGCTGTCAGCTGCGACACCCCGCGCAACGCCTGCAGCGCGCCGATGACCGCTCGCGGCCTCGGCTCGGCGGTAGCGATCGCCGCGGCCACCGCCTGGTCGAGGCGCCGGATCCGATCCGCCGCATGATCGACGTCGTGCAGATCATCCTGGAATGCCGCCTCCTGCGCGGGCTCGGCGAACGTCTGCGTCTGGACCCACGTCAGATGCGCCAGCGTCCACGCCTTCCCGGGCCCCGGCCCCCGGCGGCCTTGGCGTAGCAGAAACTTGCCGAGCCGATGCCGCGCCCGCAACTGGTCCTGCTTGGCGGCTTCTCGGGCGCGCACCACGTCGCGCAACGCTTCCTGCCCCAGACTCGGCACCCACACCGCCGTCAACGTCCCGTGCCGATGGTGCGTCGCCAGTTTCACCGCATCCCGTCGATCCGTCTTCACGCGATCCCCCGTGCACACCGGCACCCGCGTCGGGGCGACGACCGTGCACGCAATCCCCAGGTGCGTGAGCGGCCAATACAAGCCATAGCCGCACGGGCCGGCTTCGTCGCACACCCGCAGCCGCGTCGCCGGACCGAGCGTGCGCATCAGCCGCGCCACCGCGTCCGGGCGATTCGGGATCGTGCCCAGCGCCGTCGCCTCCCCACGCCCGGCGTCGGCCACCGCCACCGCGATCGACGATGTGGAGCCGGTCGTTCCATTCTGACTACACTCGCCGCCATCCGCTTGGATCTAGAGTCGCTGGTGGTGGCGAATGCTCGCCCACGGCACGGCTTTGAGCACCGTCGTGCGGGCGACGATCGACGAGTCGGTCCACACCGTGGGCGTCGGACCGAATCGCGTTTGTAGGTTGTTGAGCGCCACTCGCAAATCGGTGAGATGCACTGAGCGGACGGAGAGTCAGGTCCGGCGTCAACGGGTTGTC
This sequence comes from uncultured Acidobacteriota bacterium, assembly GCA_963701315.1. Taxonomy (GTDB): domain Bacteria; phylum Acidobacteriota; class Vicinamibacteria; order Vicinamibacterales; family Fen-181; genus FEN-299. The sequence goes on from OY969603.1 coordinate 2,337,259, forward strand.
CGTGAACGTGGGGACTGCCCGCCAGACTACGTTCATCGTGTTCGACACGGCGCCTTGGTATACCGAGTCGGCGATGACGCCGAGACCAGATACGTCCCGACCGCCGTCGCCGGGCCGGACAACGTTTTGCTCATCAGCTCTCCGGACGTGTCGTTGCCCCACCACTCGACGCCGCCGCTCGTCAGGACGCATGTGTGGGCGTCCCCGACCGTCCCCGCGACAATCGGCCGCGCCAAGCCGGTGACGGCTACCGGAGGGCACTGCCACGCCGACGCGGCAGGAACCAGGGTAGAATCTGGCGCCAGGGGCAGCCATCATGATCGCGAAACGCCCAGGCGTCGTTGTGTCGGCCCTGATCGGCGCGTGCCTGTCGCTGTCAGCTTTCTCACCGATCCCGCGGATCATGACTGGCGAACAGGCCGCAGGCGCGGCTGTCGAGCCCGTCAGTGACAGCGAGATGCGGGCGGCAATCCTCGGCGGCCTAGCGAGCGGCACGGTTTCGGGCATCCTCGGGCAGCCGGCGGACGGACCACCCACCATCACAGGCATCCTGCCGCATGGCGGCACGACGGCGGGCGGAGCGGTCGTCACCATCAGCGGCTCAAACTTCACGTCGGACGCGGTCGTGACGGTCGGCGGCATACCGGTGCCGGTGGTTTTCGTAAGTTCTACGCAGCTGACGATCACTGTGCCGGCCCACTGGGCCGGGAGGGTGGAAGTCGTGGTCGCAACCCTAGGCGGCACCGCGTCGCCGGACGGCGGGTTCACCTACGCGACGCCGCCGACCTTTTCCGACGACCCTCTCGAACCGCAGACAACCATCATCAAGGCCGTACACGTGAGCGAGCTTCGGCAGGCGGTGGACGATCTGCGCGCGCGCTGGGGGCTGCCGCCGTCGGGCTTCTGCTGCACGCTGATCCCAGGGGTCTCGGTGATCTCTGCGCACGACCCGGAAACCCTGCGCTTGGCACTGTGGGACGTCTACGCCGACGCGGGAGTGCCGCCTCCCGTCTACACTGACCCGACGATCGTGCAGGGATCAACGGTCGTCTCGGCCGTGCACCTGGCCGAACTGCGCGCCGCCGTCCTGGCGATCTGGTAGCAGGGCGATTTGTTGTACGACTGGGTCGACGCATCGCTGGAGTACGATTGGGCGGGAACCGCCACGGTCACATACGACTACTCGCCCGCATCAAGTACAGTTCCCGAACCTGCCTCATTGCTCCTGCTCGGCACTGGGATGATCGGTGCCGTGCGCGCCGTGTCGTAGGGCTGGGGTTTGCAGGTCGTGAGGTGCCTACACGGCCACCCTCGCGGTGGCCCTTCGCGCCTCCTGCCACAAGGCCGCGTCACTCGTTGGGCACGCCACTTTACTGGCCAAGGTGCCCACCAAGATTGACCCCACGCTCCCCGGTCCGCTGAACTCGTAGCGGCGGCCAGACTCATCAATTCTGGACCCGACGCTGACCCGGCCCCGAGTGATCTGTCGGAGGCGATGCGGTGCCCTTGACTCTGGTTGAGCTTCCGTCCACAATCCGACGGCTTGGGTGGAGTGTCGCACGATCAAGAACCCGTTGGTCGTTTATGTGAATTTGGCCGCTCTTCTCGAAGCCAGTCCTCGTCCAAACGAGATGGACGAAATGGCATCACGAATTATCGATCTGGAGTACCGGCGGGTGCCGCGGCCACGGCTGCCGGCAGCGCAGTGACCGACTTTTCGTCACCGCTGAGTTGGCCGCCGGGCATCGACGGGAGGCATCCCGACCGATAGGGTCACCGTATTGGGGCTGCCGACACGTGAGGAGGGGGCGCATGAAAGTTCTCATTCGCGCGGGATTCATAGTCTGCTTCTTGCTCGGCCTGTCCGCAGTCTTCGCGGTGCTTGCAATGTCCGCGGGCGCGGCGGCGACAGACTCGGCGGCGAAGATCTATGTCCTCAACTTTCTTCAGAACAAGGTGCTGATATTCAGCGGAAGTTCGAGTGGGGACGTAAGCCCTGCGGGGACGATCTCAGGTACCGAGACCACGCTCAATGACCCGCGTGCCGTCGCGTTCGATGCTCAGGGGAACGTCTACGTGTTGAACAAGGGGTTCATGGGAAGCGTCACCGTCTACGCGCCCAGTGCCAGTGGAAATGCGCGTCCCATCCGGACGATCGCCGGTTTCAGCACGCAGCTCAAGAACGGCCCAGAGTACTTGGCTGTGGATGGTGCAGGGACTGTGTATGTCAGCGAGTCTCTCGATGTGAGCGCAGTGAATGGCCCCAGTGCCAAGACCATCTATGCAGACAGTCTGCTGGTCTTTCCTGCCGGCGCCGATGGCGACGTGAGACCCCGTCGGACAATCAAGGGTAACGCGACACGCATGGACGGTATCCGGGGGCTGGCGCTGGACGAGGCGGGAAATCTCTATGTCGCCAACGCCGGCGAGCCGATCAACGGGCGCGATGCGAACATGCGCGTGACGGTGTATGCTCCGGACGCCGATGGAAACGCTGCACCCATCCGCACCATCGAAGGCCCCGATACCGGCTTGCAAAGACCGTTCTGTCTTTCGCTGGACGCGGCCGGCAACCTGTATGTCGTGAATCTGGCGGGCTCCACGGGCTACGTAACCATCACCGTTTATGCTCGGGGTGCGAGCGGCAACGCGCGACCGGCGCGGACGCTCCAAGGTCCCCGGATGCATGACGCGGGGAACATTGGCGACGCCGCGGCGGTGGATGGCGCGGGAAACATCTGCATGAATGATCTGGACGGCGCCGCCGTGCAAGTCTATCCGCCGGCCGCGGGCGGGACCACCCCGCCAAGCCGGACCATTAAGGGTCCGAACACCCAATTGCACAGTCCGAGTTTCGTGGCCGTCTGGCCGATAGGGCGGTCAGCACCGGTGACGAGCGGAGAAACGAATCCATCGGCTCAGTCCGCGGGCCGCCTCACTGAAGCGTCTGGTGTCGGAGCCCCGTCACGGCTGGCAAAAGTGACGGCCGTGCATTTGCGGGTCGTTCCTGATAGCTATGCCGGTCCCTGCCCGAGCCCAGTCCAACTGGTGGCTGAGATCACGACCGACGGACCGGGAGAAGCCTACTATCAGTTCCAGGCGGGGGCAGTGGGCGCAAACCGTGAGGGGAAGGTGAGTTTCAGTGAGGCGGGAACCAAGACCGTGACGAGCGAGGGGCAGATCCGTCGCACACCTCTGGTGCCGACGGTCCGGTTCCTGGCCGGACTCGAACCGCGGGGCCATCAAGAGAATGCGAAATGGGTCGACGTCAATCTCAACCTAGTTTGCGGCGGCGGAAAGTGATCGATGCCGTCGCCAGCGTCTTCACTCGATGTAACGTGTCGCGACCGTTCGATTCAGGCCGTGCTTGAGTTAGGATTCTAGGATTCTGGACTCGACTGGAGTGCCCGCGTGACCAACCGACCGACGCCAATGGATGCCGAAGTCGTCAGCCGCGCGCTCGAAGCCTCTGCGCTCCGAAGCGTGTCCCTGGCCTCGATTCGAGAGGTCAAGAAACTCATCGACGACATCGAATGCGAGACCGGCCAGAAATACGTCCGGATGGAAATGGGGGTTCCCGGCTTGCCCCCGAACGCCATCGCGGTGAACGCCCAGATCGAGGCGTTGAAACGTGGCGTGGCGGCCGTCTACCCGGACATCCAGGGGATTCCCCCGCTCAAGCAAGAGATCTCGCGCTTCGTGAAACTCTTCCTGAACGTCGACGTCCATCCCGACCACTGCCTCCCAACTGTCGGCTCGATGATGGGCGCGATGGCGTGCTTCCTGACCATCAACCGGATGTGGGCGAACCGGGAAGGGACGTTGTTTCTGGACCCGGGATTCCCGGTCCAGAAGCAGCAGTGCCGCGTCCTCGGTCACAGCTACATGACCTTCGACGTGTACGACTACCGAGGCCCGAAGCTCGAGGAGAAGTTGCGAAGCCACCTCGACACGGGAAAGGTGTCGTCGATCCTGGTACTCGAATCCCAACAACCCGGCGTGGATTTGTCTCACCGAGCCCGAGTTGGAGACGATCGGTCGGCTGGCGGACGAGTACGATGTGGTCGTCGTCGAGGACCTCGCCTACTTCGGGATGGACTTCCGCAAACACTACTCGCGGGGGGGCGTGCCGCCGTTTCAACCCTCCGTTGCGCGGCACACCAACCGCTACGTGCTGCTGATCTCCAGTTCGAAGGTGTTCAGCTACGCCGGCGAACGCATCGGGATGCTGGTCGTGTCCGACGAACTGTGGAACCGGCGGGCTCCGGACCTTAAACGCTATTACAACTCGAACCAGTTGGGGTACGCGCTGGTGTTCGGGGCGATCTACGCCTTGTCGTCTGGCACGTCCCATTCGGCGCAGTACGCGCTGGCGGCGGTCCTGAAAGCGGTGAACGACGGCGACCTTGACTTCGTGGACGGGGTCCGTGAGTACGGTGACAAGGCCCGCGAGATGAAGCGGATCTTTACCGACAACGGCTTTCGGATCGTCTACGACAGGGACCTCGATGAGCCCATCGCTGACGGCTTCTACTTCACGTTCTCCTACCCGGGGTTGTCTGGCGAGGAACTGCTGCGCGAGCTACTCTACTACGGCGTCAGTGCAATCGCCTTGAGCACGACGGGGAGTGCGCACACCGAAGGGCTTCGCGCCTGCACGTCGCTCATTCCACGCGAGCAATTCCCGGTACTGAACGAGCGACTGACGTGGTTCCACCGGGATCACTGATACGACTTCCGTGAAGCGGCGCGTCGTAGTACCGAGGTTGATTCGTCGGGTTGATTGCTCCACTGGCTGCTTGGTTGGTCGGCACTGCCCTCGCGGTACGCGGGCTTCGCGCCCATGAGTCGATGACGGACGCGGGCGTCGGACTGCACGCCCACAAGGCACTCCCTCCCGACTCACGACTTAGACGACCGCGTCGTTCCCGGCACCGGACCAGCGTGCTCGACCGACACGAGCCGTCCGGACCAAAGACGACGGCAGAGCCGCATCGAGCGGCATCAGCCTCTGGGCCTCCTACCGAGTCGGGTCGAGCCGCCGGAGGACCGCAGCCGGCTACCCGGTGGTCGACTGGTTCAAGGTGAGCTGACCGCCGGTGATTGCGCCGACGCATGGGCTCGAGCCTGAGTACGTGGCGGTGAAGGTGGTGTTGGCGAGCTGACCCGTTCCGTTGAGCGTGACGTCACAGGTTCGGTTGGCGACCGAGAAGGTGCCGGTGATCGTGAACCCGACGCTCGTGCCGGCGGGCCCCACCGTGCCCGAGAACGATCCGCTGGCCGGCCGTCCGCCCAGTACCGGCATCAACCGTTCCCGAGATGTTCAGGCCGGTCTGGGTGAGCACGACGCTGGTGAACTGCTCGGAGCCGTACGAATCGACGCCGTTACCGGTCCACTTACCCGTCATGTTGATCGCGACGGTGAACGTGGCCGTACCGCTGACTCCCTGGTACGTGGCCGTGATCGTCGAGGTGCCATAGCCCACCCCGCTCACGAGGCCGGTCGCCGACACGGTGGCGACGGCGGGATTCGACGACTGCCACGTCGCCTGACTCGTCACCGCCTGGCTCGTCCCGTCCGACATCCTCGCCGTGGCGGTCAGCTGGCTGGTCTGCCCAGTGGCCGGCAGCGCCAGTGTGCCCGACAGCGCGACGGAGCTGACCGAGGTGGCCGGCGTCTGGGGCGTCGGTGAGGTCGTGGACGAGCCGCCGCAGGCGGAGCCCAGCGCGACCAGCGCCGCGAGGACGACGATCTGGCGCCAGCGAGCGCCGCCCGCAGTGTACCGCGTGGTCCGAGACGGCGTCATAGGTATCTCCTCTGTCTAACGAGCGATTCCGGGCCGTCACGAGCGCGCTACCGGCAAAGAGTGCGTCTCTCCGGAAAAGAACCTGGGGTGTCGTGACGCCACATCGAGCATCTGTGAGAAGAATCTGACGGCACACTGCGTGCCCCAACGAAGCGCTGCCCTGCCCGGTGATGGAGCCGTCAGGCCGGCCGGTGCGTCAGGACGCGGGTGAAAGCGAGGCTCTTGTACTGTGACGTGGACCCAAAGTCAAGACAGGAATCGGGGCCGAAGGTCGCGACAGTAGTCGACGTCGCTCTCGCGCGCGTGTTGCCTTCGATGCCAAGCTAATGCCGGTCGTCTTCGCGTCCTCAAGCACCGGCAGCGTGCTACCGACGATGACGGGAGTCGCCCGTGAGTGACGACGTCCCAAGAAGGGTCACCAACTTCGACGAAAGCTCCGCTTGGGGCGTCCCAATACCCCGACTGGAAGGACGCATCGGTGGCCCCTGCAGGGGACACGACTGTGAAGTCACCGCAGTGCGGCGGGTCCGGCGGGCTCGGAAGGTTCGGCGAGAGGACCGGACTGCCAGGCATCGCTGGGTCGGTCGCAATGGCCGGGAGAGCGGCTGGCCAATCGGGCTGGCGTAGAAGACCACCCCTTCAGATGCGTACGGGGTTGAGGTGACAGTTCCCACGGGCCGCCCTCCGGACATGGGACAATAGGACGATTCCGCCCGGGCGGCCTGACATGGCATCGATAGCGTTGAAGCTCACCAGGGACGACGTTCGCGCTTACTGGGCCGCGCACCAAGGCCTGTCACTCAAGCGATGGGCGACGGCTGGCGACGTGGTCCGGGCTACGGGCTGGCCCTATTCGGCGGGGTCGACCCTGCCGTACCTCACGATCCGAGCCAGATGCGGATGCGATCGAGCCGCGGTCGACGCGGCCGTTTTTGACGACGGCGACCTTCTTCCGGTGCCGTCCGTTCGCGGCTGCACGATGCTCGTTCCGCGCGAGGACGTCCCGGCCGCCATCGCGGGCGGCGGCCGCTGGTTCGACAGATGGTCGAAACAGGTGCGCCGGGTGTGCGGAGTCACAACGCGTGAGATTGACAGGCTCGCCACGGACGTCAAGGACCTGCTCGTGGACGGGCCCCTGTCGCTCGAAACCATCCGCGCCAAGCTGCCCCGCGGCCATGTCCGCGACCTGGGGGATCCCGGCAGGCGGCTGGGTGAGCGGTCAACGCTCACCGTGGCGCTGCGATTCCTCCAGCAAGACATGGCCGTGCGCCGCGTGGCGGCGGATCGCCGGCTCGACAGCGAATCCTTCGCCTACCGGTTGTGGCCCGAGGGACCTCGCAAGGTCCTATCGCGGGAGGAAGCCGACCTCGTCCTGGCATCGCGGTTCTTCGATTGGGCGGCACCGGCAACGCTCGACGAGTATGTCTGGTGGGCAGGTATCGGACGCCCGGAGGCACGGCGAATAGCCGCCCGGCTCGCGCTGGCTCAAGTTGCCGTCGAAGGATGGACCGAGGAAGCCTGGATGCCAATCAAGGCCGCAGCGGGTCCGGCCACTGCGCGCGAGCGGCCGGCTGACGGATCGCTGGCGCTGCTGCCGTTCCGGGATAACTTCCTGTACTTTCGCCGCGGCCTCCGCGTCTTCCTCGACAAGGACGCCCGGAACGCGACGGTGCTCGACTCGACGCGCCGCCCCGCGATCGTCGCCGAGCTCGACAGCCTCCACCACCACGCCATCGTTCTCGGGGGAAGGCTCATCGGCATCTGGGACTACGACCCTGACACCGAAACGGTCATCTGGCGGACGTTTGGTCGGCCGACGACCCCTACGCGAGATCTGATCGAGTCGACCGTCGAGAACCTGCGCCGTTTCATCCACACGACGCTCGGCGACGTTGCGTTCTATCCGTTCGACCGCGGCCGGACTCGTCGCGAACGCGTCGAGTCGATACGCCGCCCGCCCGGTCAACCGGGTTCCGCCACGACGCTGGCCATGTGACTGGCGCCCCGCCACTCCGCAGCACCCGACCACCCGGCAGATTCGTGACCGCCCCGGGTATTGGGACAGGCGGAGCATAACAACGGAAATCACCCATTCGCTGTGACCCAATGGGTCGAATCCATTGGTCCCGCTGGGTGAGTGGGCTTCTCGACGATCCTCACGAGCCTTCCAGGGCGTTTCGGAGCGGCTTCTTGGGGTCGGCGGGTCCGCGGTCTCTTGGCCGAAACAACCTTGCCAGCCCTGGTATCAGGCGCGCCCACTGAGGTCGCGCACTGAACCGTTGTCCACCGACGGCGCACCTCGTCCCTCGGGCGCGCCCGAGTCCCGAGCACCGCCACGCACGAGGGGACGCCATGGAGAGCTTAGCCTCAAGGGCTCGCGCGTCACGCTCACCAGATCGCCAGCACCGCCGCCCGCAGTTCCGCGATGTCTACGGCCGTAATTGCCGTCGTCTTTGCCGTAAGAACCGGGTGCGTGTACGTCTGAGCGGTCCGTCCAGCGGCGGCATAGATGCCAGCCAGCGCCGTCCGCAACTCGCTCATGTGCACCGCCTTGACCACGGTCGAACGGACAGCGACCGACGAGTCCGTCCACACGGTCTGCGTCAGGCCGAATCGCGTCTGCAGGTAGTTGACCGCCGTTCGCAAATCGGTGAGATGCCCCGACCGGACGGGAGTCAGGTCCGGCGTCAGCGGGTTGTCCGTGAACGCGGGGATTGCTCGCCAGACCACGTTCATCGTGTTCGACGCCGTGCCCTGGTACACGGAGTCGGCGATGGCGGCTGATACGAGATACGTCCCGACCGCCGTCGGCGCCGTCGTCGTCGGGCCGTACGACGGGCTTCCCATTCCGGTATAGGTCACCGTCACCGTCAGGCCCGAAGGCGTCGTCGTCGCGGTTGCCGGCCTCGGCGACCCGTTGTAGACCTGGATGAGGTTCGTCAGCGTGACCGTCGCGGCCGTCTTGCCGAACCCCACGACGCCGACGGGCACGGTGCTCAGCAACAGCCGCCCGTCGCCGAGCTGTCCGGACGTGTCGTCGCCCCAACACTGGACGCCCCCGCCGCTCGTCAGCACACAGGTGTGGTGGAGCCCGGCCGTTACGGCGACAATCGGCCGCGCCAAGCCGGTGACGGCCACCGGGGTCCACCGGTCGGTCGTCGTGTCGTCACCGAGCTGCCCTGACGAGTTGGAGCCCCAGCATCTTACCCCGCCCGCGGTGGTCACGGCGCACGCATGGTATCGGCCGGCGGCCAGCCTGGTGGCCCCGCTCGACAGGCCGCTGACACCGACCGGCGACGTGCGTTCCGTGGTCGTGCCGTCGCCCAGCTCGCCGTAGGAGTTGTCGCCCCAGCACTTCACGCCGCCGTTCTTCGTCAGCGCGCAGGCGTAATAGGAGTTCGCCACGACGGCGATCACCCCGCTCGTCAGGCCAGTCACATCCACCGGCGTCGAGCTATCGTTGGTCGTGCCGTTGCCCAGTTGGCCGCCGGTGTTAGAACCCCAGCACCGCACCGCGCCGCCACTCGTCAGCGCGCACGTGTGGTAGTCCCCCGCCGCGAGCGCGACCACTCCACTCGTCAGTCCGCTGACGAACACCGGGAGCAAAGTGCCGCCACCCCAGCACGCCACCGCGCCGCCGCTCGTCACCGCGCACGCGTGCTCTAACCCGGCGGTGATCGCCACTACACCCGCAGTCAGGCCGGCGACGTCCACCGGCGTCGTGCTGCTGGTCACCGTGCCGGTACCCAGCTCGCCGTTGGCGTTGGTGCCCCAGCACTTCACGCCACCGCCGCTCGTCACCGCGCAGCTGAACTGAAACCCCGTGGCGACCGCCGAGACGCCCGTGGTCAGGCCGCTGACGGCCACCGGGGTCGAGCGGGCCGTGGTCGTGCCATCTCCCAGCTGGCCTTGGTCATTCGCGCCCCAGCACTGCATCCCACTGCCGCTCATCGGCGCGCACGTGTGGTCCTCCCAGCTACTGATCACACCCACACCGGCGGTCAGGCCGCTCACATCGACTGGGGTCGCGCGGTTCGTAGAGGTGCCATCGCCCAGCTGGCGGAAGGCGTTGTCGCCCCAGCACTTCACCCCGCCACCGCTCGTCACCGCACACGTGGTGTAAGTCCCGGCTGCGACCGCGGCACCCCCGCTCGTCAGGCCGGTGACGGCCACCGGCGCCGTGCGCTGCGTCGTCGTGCCGTCGCCCAGCTGGCCGAAGTTGTTCAGACCCCAGCACGTCACCCCGCCGCCCGTCACCGCGCAGGTGAAGAAGAACCCCGCCGAGACCGCGGCTCCCGCGCTCGTCAGGCCGCTGACGGCCACCGGCGTCGAGCTGCCGTTGGTCGTCCCGTCGCCCAGCTGGCCATAGCTGTTATCGCCCCAGCACTTCACGCCGGCGCTCGTCGCCGCGCATGTGTGGGTGCTCCCGGCCGCGACCGCCGTGGCGCCGCTCATCAATCCGCTGACGGCCACCGGCGTCGAGCTGCCGTTGGTCGTCCCGTCGCCCAGCTGGCCGTAGCTGTTATCGCCCCAGCACTTCACGCCGCCGGCGCCCGTCACCGCGCACGTCTGGAGTCCCCCGGCCGCGATGGCCGTCACCCCGCTCGTCAGGCCAGTCACATTCACCGGCGTCGAGCTGCCGTCGGTCGACCCGTCACCCAGCTGGCCGAAGTAGTTCTCGCCCCAGCACTTCACCCCGCCGCCGCTTGTCAGCGCGCACGTGACGTCGCCCCCGGCGGCGATCGCGACCACACCTGAAGTCAGCCCGCTGACGTCGACCGGGGCCGTGCGCTGCGTCGTCGACCCGTCACCCAACTGGCCGGAGGAGTTGTCGCCCCAGCACCTCACCCCATTCCCGCTCGTCACCGCGCACGTGTGGTTGTCGCCGGCGGCGACCGCGAGCACACCCGAGGTCAAGCCGCTGACGTCCGCCGGGTAACTGCGGCTGGTGGTGGTCCCGTCGCCCAGTTGCCCGTGGGTGTTCGCGCCCCAGCACTGCACACGCCCCCCGCTCGTCACCGCGCACGTGTGCTCCTGGCCCACGGCCACGGCTGTGGCACCACCGGCCGCACCCGCGCGCGGCACCAGCAGGCCAGAGAGCGCCATCAGAACGACCGCGATGCCCCGGCCGCCCCATGCGGACCGGCCAGTCACCGCGCAGTCGCCGCCCTCCCTCCGCCGGCTCGCGCCGATCGGCCCCACGCGCGATCCGGTGCCGCGACGGGCCGGGACCCCATGACGAACAGTCGTGGTCTGCATGGCGTCCTCTCGAGACGTGAGCAGCAAAGCTGAAGAACGCGAGGGGATCCTGGCCCAGGGAAAACCGGCTGACCCTCGGCCTCGGCCCGACGCGTGACATCAGCACCGGGCCGCTGGCCGGCCGGAGAGCGGAAGAATGGAAGCCGCACGGTAGACGACCGGCGTGTCGGTTGCCGCCGGCGCGACGTATAGGCGGGCGTCAGCCGTATCGGATCCACGCCGGTGAGGCGGACAGCCCAGTCCACGTCGACGCTCGACCCGTACGCTCGTCAAGGTCCCGACGGGCTTCCTGCAACGGCGAACCCGAGCGTCCGGCTGCCCCAGCCCCCGGCTCCGGCCCGAGCCACCGCGCCCGTCGGTGAGCCAGCCCTCCCACGGCGCGACTTGTGCGAGCCTGCCAACGCCGGCAGCAGCGGACCAGCCCGAGAATATACTGCGACTCGAACCAGCTCGTCCACCTCGTGAAAACCCATGCCACCCCCCAGTTTCGGATGAGGCTTTCGCCGTGGCGAGCGACAGAGCGGAGGGCGTGAATTGGGCGAAGGGTGAGGCAAGGGGCGGTGCGGAGACGACAATCGGCCCGAGCGCGGTTCGAGGGGCTGCGGACGGGAAGAACCGACACGATGCCTGCACGGCCGTTTTCTCTCACGTAGCACTTGCCGGTGCTCGTGACGGGCACCACTGACGCCCGCACCGTGCCGTTTCAGCGGAGGGGAGACCTCAACCGGATATACTGGCTATTAGGCTCAGCTCTTGAGGTTCTTGAACGCGTCGGGACGCGGCTCCCGTCCGATACGGAGGTGCGGAGGCATGCTCAAGTCCATTGCCGTCGTCGTCGGGAGTTACGTGTTGTCGGTGCTGCTCGTCCTCGCGACTGACCCGTTGCTGTCGCGCGTGTTTCCGGGCGATTTCGTGGCAGGTCGCGTTCCCTCCACCATCGCGCTCTCGACGAGCACCCTGTTGTTCGTCGTCGTGTCGATCGCGTGCGGGTGGGTCTGCGCCCGCTTCGCACCGCGCCGCCCGGGACTGCACGTTCTCTGGTTCTTCATCCTCGGAGAAGCGATGGGCATTGCCACAACCATCCCGAACTGGAGCAAGGGTTGGCCGCACTGGTACTGGTTGTCGTGGCTGTTGACGTGGCCGGTGAGCTGCTGGATCGGCCTCACGCTTGCGCCGCGGGTCAAGACGCGGCCTGTGTAGCCCGGCGCTCGGACCGGCGACGCGCCCTCGCGGATGGCGTCACGGACACTTCCCCGCCATGCTGAGGGTTCAGGTGGTCGATGAGTCGGGGGTCAGCGGCGACGCCGTCCTGCCGAACGGGCGCCGCTGCGGCCACGGGGGCAGCCTGCGGGCACCCAGGGCCGGGCACGTGTGCGGGCGCCGGAGCGCTCCGTCACCGACGCCTCAGGTACGCGTAGAACGGACAGTTCACGAGGCCGTTCTCGCGTCCGTCAACGAGCCACCCTTGCAGCCTCGTCGACTGCCGCTCGAGTCGCACCTCGAACCGTGCCGCCGTATCTCCCTGGTGGACGGGCGTGGTCGCATCACAACCCGCGATCTTCAGACGGGCGTGCGTCGGCGCCATCAGTGTCGTGCCCTCCGGTCCCCCGTTCAGCGGCAAATCGGCTTCGACTGGCCAGCGTCGCAGTTCGATCTCGTACTGTCCAGCCTCGGCGACCTCGACGGCCCAGAACCCGTCGCATCGCGTGTTTCGCCGGACATGCGTCTGATCCCACGCGACCTGGCCGTGCATGTCATGACTCGTCAGGGCAACCCGATCGTCGTAGCGGCTGCCGACAGGAACCGTCACGTACTGGTCGAAATGTCCAGAGATCTCCGCCCACCACCGGTCGTAGCCCGACGCCAGCGCACCGACGACATCGGAATGGTCCGCAGCCACATCGCGCTGTTGCCCGGGGTCACGCGTCATGTCGTAGAGCTCCCGGCCATTGACCAGCCGCCACGTGGGCGTCATGACCGAAAAGTCCTTCCCCTTGATCGGGAGGTCCACGCGCTGGTTGTGGACGAGCAGCACCCGTTCCATCGGCAAAGCGGGGTTACCCAGGATCGGCCGCAACGACTGCCCGTCAAAACGGATCTCGGGCGTCCCGAGCGAGCACAGGTCGACGAGTGTCGGGAGCAGATCGATGTGCGCGGTGAGGTGCGGCACATCGACGCCGCCGCCAATCCTGCCCGCCGGCCACCTCACGAAGCAAGGCACCCGGTGCCCCCCGTCGTAGACCGATCCCTTGTTGCCGCGCATGCCCGCGTTGAAGCCGTCCTTGACCACCTCCCGGTCGTCGACCTCCACGCCAAAGGACGTGCCGTTGTCCGCCATGAAGATGAGGATCGTGTTGTTCTCGAGGCCGGATTCCCGAAGGAAACGCACCAGCCGCCCCATGTTTACGTCGATGTTGGCGATCATCCCGTAGAACGTCGCCCGATTGTCGGGGACCGCACCGCGGTAGGGGCGGACGAACTCCTCGGCGATCCGGTGCGGCCAGTGAGGTGCGTTCGGCGCCAGGTACACAAAGAACGGCTGGTCTCCGCACTGACGGATGAAGCCCATGGCCCGATCGAAGAAGACGTCCGTGCAGTAGCCGGAGGTGCGCTCCCAGCTGCCGTTGTGACGATAGGTGGCGTCGAAGTAGTCGTTGCCCCAGTAGTCGGGGGTATTGCCAATCGCACCCCCGCCGAGCACCAACGTTTCATCGAAGCCACGGTCCTCGGGCCGGTACGGGCTGTTGTCTCCCAGATGCCACTTGCCGAAGATGCCCGTATGGTACCCGTTGTGCCGAAACACCTCCGCCATGGTGGCCTCGCCCGGCCAGAGCAGGGACCGCCCCATGATCGTGTGCCAGACACCGACGCGGCCGGAGTAGCGTCCGGTGAGGACCGAGGCTCTCGTGGGCGAACAGGTCGGGTCGACGTGGAAGTTGGTCAGCCGGGCCGACCCGCCGTGCAGGGCGTCGAGGTGCGGCGTCCGGAGCAGCGGGTTACCATGGCACGAGAGGTCCCCGTACCCCTGGTCGTCGGTGATGACGAGCAGCACGTTCGGTCGCCGCTTCTGCTCGGCACCTGCGGCGTCCGCGCTGCGCGCTCCCAGCGCCACGCCCAACGCGCCAGAGCCCAGCGTCTGGATGAAGCCTCGTCGGTCCACGACCCACCTCCTGACGAATGTCGTCCGTCGAACAGTGCCGCCCTTGTCGGCGCCTATTGTATGCAGCCTCGGGGCCCGTGGCGAGCGCCACGGACGCGTGCGGTGAGGCTCGGGCCATACACGGTGTCCAGTCCGACGCACGGACTCGCACCCGGCATCGCCGGTTGGTGCGAGTCTCCCCGCCCGTCGGCGCTCAAGATCGGACTTGCAGTCGGGTCGGGTCGGTGACGAGAATAGTTCTTTCCAATGGCCCGACATCCCCCAGCCAGCCCGCGGCCCAGGTCGACCCAGACCACCGCCGGCGCGTCGGCGCGTCGAGCTGCGACCGGTCGCCAGCTTGAGCGCAAGACGAAACAGCTCCGAGCGGTAGGCGAGATCACCGATGCGCTCGCCTCAGCCTGGGAGTTGGAAACCACCCTCGAGGTCATCACCCGAATCACCTCCGAGGTCATGGACGTGGCCTCGTGCTCGATCTACCTGCAGGAGAGCGACCGGCTTGTCCTCAAGGCCACCACTGGCCTCGCCAGGTCGGCCATCGGCGTGGCGTCGCTCAGAACCGGCGAGGGCCTGACCGGGTGGACCGTCCTTCACGGCCGACCGGTCGCTGCGCCCGACGCGAGAGCCGATCCTCGGTTCAAGCTGTTGCCCGAGACGCTCGAGGAGACACTGTCCTCCCTGCTCGCCGTCCCGCTCACCGTGAAGGGCCGGACCATCGGCGCGATGAACGTGCAAACGGTTCATCCGCACGACTTCTCCGACGACGAGGTCGAGCTGCTCTCGCTCATCGGCAACCTCGCTGCCGGGGCGCTCGAGAAGGCCGCCCTCCACGACCACATGCGCCAGCAGATCCACGAGCTGGAAGGGCTCCTCGAGGTCAGCCGCACGATCATCTCGCCGCTCTATCTGGACCAGATGCTCCAGGTCGTGGCCGAGATGGCCGCCCGGGTGATGGGAACCAAGGCGGTCACCCTGCACCTGCTGGAAGAGCGAGGCGAGCGCCTCGTGCTCCGCGCGGCCCACAACACCAGCGTCGAGGCGCACGCGGCCGTCTCGCTCTCTCTGGGCGAAGGCGTGGTCGGCGAGATCGCCAGGTCGGCGACACCGATCATCGTGCCGGACGTGCGCGCCGACCCGCGCTACCGGAGCCGGGCCGTCGCCGAGGCGGAAGGGCTGGTGTCGCTGCTCGGCGTGCCCCTGGTCGGTACGCGGCCGCACGGTCGGTGTCCTCTCGTGTCTGACCGATACCCCGCACGAGTTCACGGAGAAGGAGGTGGGGCTCTTCTCCATGCTGGCCAACCAGACGGCGCTGGCCATCGAGAACGCGCGCCTCGTGATCAGCTCGGCCATCGTCCGCGAGATGCACCATCGGGTCAAGAACAACCTGCAGATGGTCGCGATGCTGCTTCGGCTTCAGCTGGGCGCTGCCGCGGACGAGCGGACGAAGCAGATTCTGGGCGACGCCATCACGCGGATCCTGAGCATCGCCGCCGTCCACGAGACGCTTGGCGAGCAGCCGATGCGGCTGGTCGACGTCAAAGAGGTCCTCACGCGCGTGGCACGCCACGTGGCGGAGTTGGCGCCGGGCCACAGCGTTGTGATCGACGTCATCGGGGACTCGCTGCTGCTGCCGTCTCGCGCCGCGACGTCCCTCGCTCTGGCGGCTACGGAGCTCGTGCAGAACGCGACGAAGCACGCCTTCACCGGGCGTGACCGCGGACGGATCGAATTGAGCCTGAAGGCCGGCCGGCAGGAACACGTCCTGATGGTGGTGGACGACGGGCGCGGAGCCGAACCCGAGCCGTCCGGCACCGGCGGGCTCGGTCTGGAGATTGTTCGCACTCTGGTCACGCACGACCTTGGAGGCCGCTTCGAGATGACGTTCGCCGACACCGGCAGCCGGGCGGTCGTCCGTTTCCCGGCGGCGGCCTCCGACGGAGGCGAATCGTGAAGCAGTTGCATATTCTCGTTGCCGAGGACGAGTCGATCATTCGTCTGGGCCTCGCGCGCATTCTCGAGGAGGCCGGCCATACCGTGTACGCGGCGGCGGACGGCGAGGCGGCGCTCGCCCTCGCCGACTCGCGCACGCCAGACCTCGCCATTCTCGACATCAAGATGCCCAGGATGGACGGCCTTGAGACCGCGGCGCGGCTGTACGAGCGCTCGCCGGTGCCGGTCATCTTCCTGACGGCCTACAGCGACCGTGACCTCGTGGAACGGGCGGCGCGACTGCCGGTGATGGGATACCTCGTCAAGCCGCTCAATGAGGCGGAGCTGCTCGCGATGATCGAGGTCGCGACCAGCCGGTTCAGCGAGCATGCCCGGAGCGCTCAGGGTGCCGCGGCCGCGCTCTCGGCGTTAGCCCAAGACCGCATAATCGATCGCGCGAAGGGGCTGATCATGCAGCGCGACGGGGTGAGCGAACTCGACGCCCACAGCTACCTCGAGCAGCGGGCCCGCCGGGAGCGGCGGACACTGCTGGAGGTCGCCGAGGAGGTCGCGGCCGCTGCCGCGCCGTCCCGAGCCGACGACCAGTCCCCGGGAGATCCCGACGCCTGACCCCGTACGCCGGACACCGACACGCGGAATGCTCGTGACGGCGTCGAGGCGGACGCAACCCGGCGCCGGACAGCCTGCGAACGACGGATTCTCGAGGAGACACGCGTGCCTCGCTACCACATCGCGACGACGCCGGCGCCCCCGCCCTTTGTTTATCCCGCCCGCTTCGAGAAGGACGAAACGGACCTGTACGTGAAGTACGGACACCGGGTCTTCCCCAAAACGGCCGATCGCGGTGACCCGTACTGGACCGCCGAGATCATCAGCCAGACCTGGTTCCAGGCGGAGACCGGCCGCATCCCGATCAGCGGCGCCGGCTACGGCGGGCCCTTTGCCGGCGAAGGGTTCGACGGGATGTGGCTCGACATGTCCGAGATTGTCCGGCCGACGCGCGACGGCATCCACGGCCGCGAGTACATTTCGACGTCTGTGGTACTGGGCGGTGCGCCGGAGATGCTCGAGTTCGACCGCGCCGGCAGGCTCCTCTCGGACCTCCCGGCCTCCCTCGGGCTGGCGCTGCCCGTGGCATTCGGTCCGCTGCCCTGGCCGCTTCCGGGCCGCGCGCCGCTGCGCGCGCTGACCGACGCCGCCCAGCGGCTGGACACGCTGGCCATCCACACGACCGACGCGATCCACGAGGCGCAGGCCGGCCGGCTCGCCCTCCGACTCACCGCCGAGGACTTCGACCGGCCGGGCACGATCGACGCCGTCCTGGCACGCACGCCGGTCTACGTCGAGATCGAGGAAGAACCCTGGGATCTCGAGCGTTGGACACGCGCGCGCGATTCTGTTTCCGGGCGCGCTGGTGGCCATCCGCCGCGCGCTCGGTCCCGACAGCGTCGGCGAGGTCGAGCGCCTGCTGCGGCGCGGGGTCAGGGTCTTCCACCTCTACGCGGACATTGAGGGACGCGACACCGCGGGACGTCCACTGCCCGACTCGCTGCGCGCGGTTCACACGCACACCGTGGAGCGACGCTGGCGGGACAGTTTGTCGTTCCTGGTAAGCGGCGGCATCGCCGCCGCCGAGCACGTGCCGAAGATTATCGCGTGCGGCGCCGACGTGGCGGTGCTCGACCTCGTGCCGCAGATCGCCTGGGGGTGCGCGCTGTGGGCCGACCACACCACGTGCCACGTCGAGACCACGGAGATCGACGCTGCGTGGGGTGCGTCCCGGCTCGTCAACCTCATGGCGGCCTGGCGCGACCAGCTGCTCGAAGCCATGGGCGCCATGGGCATCCGCGAGGTACGGCGACTGCGGGGAGAGACAGGGCGCGTGATCTTCGACGAGGTGGAGTCCAAGGCGTTCCGCCGGCTGTTCCCGGCGAGCGCGCCGCGCTCCGCCTACCGGCGCCTGAACGAGGGAACCGGCGCCGAAGGGGACATGCGCTGGACGCACGGGCTCCTGCTCGCGACCCGGGAGCAGGCACGGTTGACCCGGCCGGGCGGCAATCTGGAGTTTCGGGTGGGCGCCTCGGGCGGCGGATTCGACCGGTGCGCGTTCAGGTTCGAGCTGGACGACGGCTGGCACGAACAGCGCCAAGCGCTCGTGGCCGCGAACCAGGAGGGCCCGGAGGCCCGGGTGACCGAGAGTCGCTGGCTGGCGGACCCGGCCGACTTCGACCTGAGCCTGCTCTTGAACCGACGCGCTGATGGCCGACCTGAACTCCGCATCCCCCTCCCCTGGTATGGCGCGGGGATGTCGTTCGGCAGCATCAGTCTGCAGGTGATGCTCGCACGGGCGATCGCGGCACGGGAGCTGGGTCTCTTCATGTCCACCGGCGAGGGCGGGTATCCCGACGAGCTTGCCCGGTACGCCGACCATGTGATCACCCAGGTCGCCACCGGATTGTTCGGGGTCCGCGAGGAGACCGTCCAGCGCGCGCGACTCATCGAGGTCAAGTACGCGCAGGGCGCCAAGCCCGGGCTTGGCGGCCACCTGCTCGGCGGCAAGAACACCGCGGTCGTGGCGCGCGAGCGGGAAGCGGTCGAAGGCACCTCGCTCTTCAGCCCGTTCCCCTTCCACAGCGTCTATTCCGTCGAAGACCACAAGAAACACCTGGACTGGCTGAAACAGATCAACCCGCGCGCGCTCGTGAGCGTGAAAGTGAGCACCCCGACCGACGTGGACATGGTCGCTGTCGGCTCCTACTTCGCCGGCGCCCACATCGTTCACCTGGACGGCGCCTACGGAGGCACGGGCGCGGCGCCGGAAATCGCGAAGAAGAACATCGCGATGCCGATCGAGTACGCGATTCCGAAGGTGCACCGGTTCCTGGTCGACGAAGGGTTGCGGGACCGCATCACGCTGATGGCCTCGGGTGGCATTCGGAGCGCCTACGACGTAGCCAAGGCGATCGCACTCGGTGCCGACGGCTGCGTCATCGGCACCGCCGAGCTCGCGGCCATGGGCTGCTCGCGCCTCGGGAGCTGCGAGCAGGGGCTCGGGTGCCCCGTCGGGATCACCACGACCGATCCGGAGCGCAGCAAGCTGATCGTCATCGAGACGGCCGCGCGCCAGATCGTGAACCTCTACACGAGTTGGTCGTGGCAGCTCGCCGGCATCCTTCGCGCGGTCGGGATCCGCAGTATCCGGGAGCTCCGGGGCATGACGGACGCGCTGGTTTACCTGGAGTGACGGCTCTGCGTATCCACGGGGCCACCCAGGATCGAGGACGACAACGAAGGTTCAGGACGCGGAACGATGGCCATGCGAATTCGAGACGTCGAGGCACTGCTGGGATCCAGGGACTGGACGGTCGCAGGCGCGGGGGCTGGCCCGCGACGTCCCGACGAGGCGGAGGGTGGCTGCGGCGTCCTCGGAATCGCGGCCGACTCGCGGATCGCCGGGCGGCATCTGATCACCGCCAGTGAGCAGATGCACAACCGAGGCAACGGCAAGGGTGGCGGCCTGGCGGCGGCCGGCCTGGACCCGGCGCAGATGCGCGTCTCGGCCGACGTCCTGCGCACCCACTCCCTGATCCAGGTGGCGTACCTCGATCCCGGGGCGCGGAGTGCGGTTGAACGCGAGTGTTTGGAGAGCCAGTTCGACTGTACGACCGCGTACCTCATCGACACGGTCGGCGACTGGCGCGCCGTACCAGGCCTCGACACCGAGCCGCCGGAGGTAGTGCGCTACTTCTGCCGCGTCAAGCCGGAGGCGCTCGCGCGGTTTGCCGAGCAGAGCGGCTTGCGGCATCTCCCCGCCCGGCAGGTCGAGGACGAGTTCGTCTACCAGAACACCTTCCGGCTCAACCAGAAGTACTACGCGAGCCTCGGCCGTAAACGCGCGTTCGTCCTGTGTCACGGGCGCGACCTGCTGGTGTTCAAGATCGTGGGCTATGCCGAGCACGCGGCACGCTTCTACTGCCTGGAGGATCTGCGCGCGCACGTGTGGATCTCCCACCAGCGCTACCCCACCAAGGGCCGGGTCTGGCATCCCGGCGGAGCGCACCCCTTCATCGGCGTCAACGAAGCGCTCGTGCACAACGGCGACTTCGCCAACTACCACCGGGTCAGCGAATACCTCCGCCAGCGCAACATCGTCCCGCTGTTCCTGACGGACACCGAGGTCAGCGTCCTGCTCTTCGACTTGTGGGACCGCGTCTACGGTTACCCGCTCGAGGTCGTGCTCGAAGCCCTCGCGCCGACCAGCGAGCGCGACTTCGACATGCTGCCGGCGGAGAAACAGCGGCTCTACCGGGCCGTGCAGCAGACGCACCTGCAGGGGAGCCCGGACGGACCCTGGTTCTTCATCATTGCACGCAGCCGCCCGGACGCCGGAGAGTGGCAGCTGCTCGGCATCACGGACACGTCGATGCTCCGGCCGCAGGTCTTCGCACTCTATGAAGGCGGCTCGGGCGCGAACCGCGTCCGGATTGGCCTAATCGCCTCGGAGCGACAGGCCATCAACGCCTGCCTGCGCAGTCTGTCAGCCGAAGACAGCCGTTTCGAACCACTGGCCGACCACTACTGGGTGGCACGTGGCGGGTCCTACACCGACGGCGGGGCGTTCACGTTCACGGTCAGCCGGGCCGATCACGGCACGGCGCTCGTCTGCCGAAACAAGTTTGGCGCCGAGGTTCCCGCGGCGAGACCCTCGGTGCCGGCGCGCTCGACCGAAGGGCCGGCGACAGGACCGAGGCAGGCTGTGGGCACGACCGCCCCTGTGACGGGGGCCCCGACGATCCCCAGGCCGGACGGCTCCCCCGAACGCTGGTTCAACCGCGCCGTCACCGCACTGACCGCCGCGGACATGCCGTCCCTGGTCGAGTGGCTGGAGCGGCTCGTCCAGGAGAGCCGGGAGGGCCTCCACGCCGTGGGCGCCGGCAACTTCGGCGCACTGACAATCTTGCGGGACCGGCGGTTCGACGTCGGGCCGAAGAAACGCTCCGCCATGCTCTCGGCGGTAGACCGGGCGCTCTGCGCAATGCTCCGCGACGTGCCCGTCCTCAGCGAAGCCAGACCTTCGCGTTCCCGGCGAATCGACGCGAGCACCGAGGACGCGCTACGGTCCCCCGATGGCGGCGAGTCGATCCTCGTCGTGGATGGCCGCGAGTGTGAGCCCGAGGGCGTGCATTCGGCGTCGGACCTGCTACGCCGGGCGTACGGCCTTGGTTGGAGACAGTTCATCGTGTTCGACTGTCGCGGGGGCCGTTTCCTGGGCTGTGGTCTCGGGCGCTGTCTGGAGGACGTCCGCATTGACGTGTTCGGTGATCCGGGCGACTACCTCGGATCCGGGATCGACGGCCCCGAAGTGGTGGTGCACGGAGATGCCCAGGATCAGGTCGGACAGATCCTGAAGGGTGGCAGGCTCGTCATTCACGGCGACGTCGGGCAGACGTTCCTCTACGGCGCCAAGGGCGGCACTGTCTTCGTCCTCGGCTCTGCCGCGGGCCGACCGCTGATCAATGCCGTGGGTCGCCCGCGTGCGGTCATCAACGGCACCTGTCTCGACTACCTCGCCGAATCGTTCATGGCGGGAAACCCCCTCGACGATGGCGGGTTCGTCGTCGTCAACGGCATCCGATTCGAGGACGATGGTCAACTCTGGGAGCTAGAGACACCCTACGCTGGCAGTAATCTGTTCTCCCTGGCGTCCGGCGGAGCCATCTATCTACGGGACCCGCGGGGCGTGGTCGATGCCAGCCAGCTGAACGGCGGGAGGTTTGCCCAGCTCCAGGCCGCCGACTGGTCGCTGCTCGAAACGTGCCTGCGGACGAACGAAGCGGCCTTCGGCATCCCGGTTGACCGGCTCCTCAGTTTCGACGGCGTCCGCCTACCACCGGAGCGCGTCTACCGGAAGGTGGAGGTCCAAACGTTGGCCGTGCTGCACTGACCAGATGCCGCCGCGGGGCCCGGCGGCTCATCCGCGGCTCGCTCCTAAGAGAAGGCGCGGGCGATGGCTGCGTGCGCGTCGGAACGCACCCCCGGAGGTCTCAGCGTTTCGTGAAGATCAATACCATGCCGTCGGCCGATCCTCCGGTCACGTAGAGTCTCATTGTGGTGTCGCTGAGAATTCCCGCGCTGTCCAAATCGACGCCTTCCATCACAATCGAGCCCGTGCTCAACCGGAGATAGACTGATCCAAAACTGTTCACACTGCCACTCACTGGCTCGCTGTCGCCGGCCGGATGGACGTAGGTCCCAGTCAGGGAACCGCCTCCGGTGAGCACCAGCAGGCGCGTCTCGGTCAGGTTGTTGGTCGGATTGACGATGGTATTGGCCCACGTCCCCGTCAGGTCGCCCACGCCAACCGTTGTGGTCGCAGTCTGCTGGCGACTGCCATCGATGGCGGCAACCACGACTGTCCGCCCGCCGAGCGGGTCTGAGTAGGTATGCTCGAAGTACAGGCACGTCGTCGGAAAGCACCCGCTCGGGGACGAGCTCATTGTCCCATCTCCGAAGTCGATACGGACGATGTTGCCGAGTGTGCCTAGCACATCGAAGTGCACGACCGTGGCCCCCTTGATGGCAAAGGACGTCCGCGTGCTCATCGTGACACTGCGAATGACGGCCGCGATGACGTTGCACGGGACCGTCGCGGTGCCGCTCACACCGTCGGACGTGGCGGTGACCTGTGCGCTGCCCCGACCCACAGCCGTCACAACCCCGGTCGCGGAGACCGTAGCCACTGAAGCTGGCGTTATCGTCCAGGAAGCGTTCGACGTTCGATTCTGCTGGGAACCGTCGGACATCGTGGCGTTGGCCGTGCAGGTCGACGTTTGGCCGGCCTCCGACAGGGTCAGGGGGTTGCAGGAGACTGCCAGCGTGCGGACCGTCGGAGAAGGGGTGGGGGTGGGTGTTGAGCCGCAGGCAAGCACCAGGAGCGGAATCGTCAGGGGGGCTCTTTGGAGCACGGCAGACCTCCGCGACTCACGGTTGATGGCCTCACGGCCGTTGAAGGGGCTACCGCACCCTTCGGGCCGCGCCACGGTACGCCGATGCAGCGATCCCGCCGGAGCAACGGACACGGCCGGCACAGTCAGTTCCGAGCGTTGAGCTCACCGCCTGGTCCTGCCAGGGCCCCCCGACGCGCAACGACGCGGTGGAGCGTAAGGGGCGGACGAAAGGGCCGCGGAGAGAAGACCCAAGTCGGCGCGAAGGCGGTGGTCTCCACAGACATCGAGGCCTCTCAGCACGCCGAGGAAGGGGGGTACGACCGCCCGCTGCAGCGAAACAGGACCTTTCCCGGCGAGATTTATGCCCATGCGACGGCCGTCGCAATAGGTAGGGCCTTCGGTCCCCCCCGGGGGGGGCGGGACCGGACACTTGGGGGGCCAACCTCGTGTTGTCGGCAGCGGACGTCTGTCGGTGGTCGTCGGAGCGTTCTCGGACGCGGGCATCGACCAATGGCCGTTCGGATCTCTTCGAGCGTGCCCCCGACCGGCGGCCTGCGCGGCGCCGTTGACGACATTCCTGGTCGAAAACAGGTGCGCCCGTCCGACCCCCGGAGTCAGAAGCGCGAAGGTGCCGGAGGGAGGTGTTGGAGGGAGGTTGTAAACGATCCGATGGTTCATCCATAATGTGCCTTCAGATCGCCCTAACCTGAAGGCGGCAGCGGGTTGCCGCCGTACCTTCGCTTCACACGATTCGCACGGCGGAGGCCGGACGCTCATGGCACCGCCTCTGGTCATCGGACGGTACGAGGTCCTCGACCGGCTGGGCAAGGGTGGAATGGGTGAGGTCTACCTCGCCCGAGATCCGAACATCCATCGCCTCGTCGCGCTGAAGCTGCTTCCGCGCTATCTGGATTCCGGCGAGCTTCGGGAGCGCTTCACGCGAGAGGCGCGGGCGGCCGGGGCCCTTGGTCACCCCAACATCGTCACCATCCACGACTTCGGCGAATGGCAAGGCGCGCCATTTCTTGTGATGGAGTTCATCCGCGGGGAGACGATCGAAGCGCTGATCAAGCGCCGCGCGCCTGTCCCTCTACGTGGAAAGCTCCAGTTGCTGGAACAGCTCTGCGCCGGCCTCGGAAGCGCCCACGCCGTCGGGGTTGTCCATCGTGACATCAAGCCGGCCAACCTCATGGTCGACCAGCACGGTCTCTTGAAGATCCTCGACTTCGGGATCGCTCGTCTAGTGGACGCACAGACGCACCTGACGGTCGCGGCGATCGGGACCCCCCGCTACATGTCACCCGAGCAGATCGACGGCGGCGAGGTCGGTGCTGGCAGCGACATCTTCTCCGTCGGAGTCGTGGCGTTCGAGCTGCTCACCTACTCCGACGCGTTCTCCGGAGACACCGCGCGGACAGTGATGCGCCGTGTCCAGGAATACAACCCGCCGCCGGTGTCCTCCCTCTGTGCCGAGGCGGGGCCGGCGATCGACGCGATCGTCGGCCGCGCCCTGGAGAAGGACGCCCGACGCCGCTTTCCAGACGTCCGGCTGATGCAGGCCGCCCTGCAATCCGTCATGTCGCAGTTGGGCCCGGATCAACACCCCTTGCCCGCTGAACAGCCGACGCGTGACGCAGCTCAGCGTTCGTTGCCCAGCGCCGATGGCGGGGACGACCTCGACACGCTCGAACAGAAAGGCCCGCTCCATCTTGCCCCACTCCTCACCGCCGCCCGCGCCGCACTCGCTAGCGGAAACTACGACACGGCGATGGCCGCCTGCCGGGAGGCCGTCCTGATCGACTCGGCTGATGCCAGTGCCGCACAATTGATGCGGGACATCCGGCTGGCAAAGGACACGCGGCACAAGCTCGACCTTGTGGCGCAGGCCCGAGAGAACCTCGCCGCCGGGAACCTGACCAAGGCCGCCGCGTTGGTCGGCGAGGCGTCCGCCCTCGATGAGAGCGATCCCGACGTGGTCGCCCTCCGTGCCGAAGTCGACCTGGCCTGCAAAGCCCATGAGGACACGCGCTGGCAGGAGCACGCCGTACGGCAGGCGTGCGAGCACGCCCAACGCTATTACGCCGACGGCCTGTATGACCATGCTCTGAGCTACGCGAACGAAGCGCTCGCCCAGGATCCGAGTAATGCCCAGGCATTGGAGATTCGGCGCTGGTGCGCGGAGGCGGTGGCGCCGACGATCCCGGCTCTATCCCGGCCGGATCACTCGTCGGCGGGTCACCGACGTCGGTACTCGCTGGCACGTCGTCTTGGGGTGCCAGCGGCGGCCTTGGCGGCCGCCGCGCTCTTGATCGTCGGAGGCCTGGTCTGGTCGCGCCTGTCGCCCAGGCCGGCCAAGCCCGGTCCAGCGGCGCCGGCCCTGCGAGTCAACACTCCGGCAGGAGAACCGGCGGCCAGCGGCGGCCCCACGAATCACGCGCCCGCCGGCCCGGCCCGCGACACATCGATGAGCTCAGGCCCCCCACGTGGAGCGAGTGCACCGGCCGCCAACAGAACACCAGTGCCAACCGTCAACCACCCCGCGACCATAGAGGACCACTTGGCACGCGGAGACAGCCTTCGAGCCCAGGGCCAGGACCAGGCCGCGATCACCGAGTATGACGCCGCGCTGAGTGCCGACCCGACGAATCGCCGGGCACAAGTCGGACGAGCCGCCGCGGTCGACGCAAAGGTGATGGCGACGTCGAAGACCCCGGGGTCGCGAGGGTCCGGCCAGCAGGGGATCGACGAGGAAACCCGTCTGGTCCGGGAGGCCGACCGGCTCTTCACGGCGGGCGACTACGCAGCGGCCGTCACCGCGTACGACCGCGTCCTGGCCGTCAATCCGAAGAACGAGAAAGCCATCGCGGGCAAGAGAAACGCGGTGGAGGCAAAGGTCATGCGGGGTCGGAGCAGCCGCTAGCCAATGGGAACCAGTCTCTCGCGGAGCGTTCTCAGGTCGTCGGTCGCAGTAGCCGTCGTCATGGCCGCCATGACACGCGCTCCACGCGCCGGGGGGCAGGCTGAACCCTCGAAGTGCGGCCGACCGCCCCTAAATCTGAGTGAGATCATCGAACTCGTGTCCGCCGGCGTCGAGAACGAGCGCATACGGCAGCACGTCGCGAGCTGCGGTGTGGATTTCATCCTCGACGACAAGACAAGAACACGCCTGCACGCCATGGGCGCCTCCGACGGGCTGCTCGACGTGCTCGGACCGCCGCCCCGCCCGACCAAGGGTCAAGAGTGGACCTCACCAATCGACCGGCGGGAAATGGTGTGGGTCGAGCCGGGAACGTTCGTGATGGGCAGTTCCGAGAACGAGGTCGGTCGGGATCCGGACGAAGCCCGCCACAGCGTCCGAATTGAAAGGGGGTTCTGGCTCGACGCGATGCCTGTGACCTACGAGGCCTATTCCCGCTTCGTCGAGGCCAATCCCGTTTGGGACAGGGACCACATCGAGCGCCGGTACCACGACGGTGGATATCTGCTGGACTGGAACGGAACGTCATACCCTCGGGAAAAAGCGGACTGGCCGATTATCTATGTCAGCTGGCACGCGGCGCGAGCCTACGCGGCGTGGGCGGCCAAACGCCTGCCCACCGAAGCCGAGTTCGAGTACGCCTGCCGCGCGGGGTCCACGACCCGCTACTGGTGGGGCGATGTGTTCGAAGCGGCGCGGGCGAACAACGGGCCAGCGATCGTCGCGTCGCGCCAAGCAAGCCATCGGAACCCGTGGGGCCTGTACGACATGCTGGGCAATGTCTGGGAGTGGTCGTCGAGCCTGTACCGCCCCTACCCCTATGACAGCAGCGACGGTCGGGAAGCCGATGCGTCTCCCGGCGATCGCGTGATCCGGGGCGGGTCCTGGAATCAATCGGCGAGCTTTCTGCGTGCCGCCAATCGCAACAACGCGGCACCCGTCACAACATCGGACCGCGTGGGCTTTCGCTGCGCCCTGTCGGCAGGTTCCCCACAACAGCGGTGAGACTGGAGTCGAGGAGCGCCAAGGCCCCGCACTGGCTGATTTCGCAGCTTGGAACCCGTCCATCCGAAAAGAGGCTGCACCATGATGCCCACTTGGCAGGTCCGTTCGGCAAGCTGTCGGACCGTGGCGACGGCGGCAATCCTCTCGCTGACGGCTGCGGGCGTCCCGGGGGCTCCGCAGCGACAGGTGTTCCAGCCTCCACAGGGCCACGTCGAGAACGTCAGGTTCAGCGTTGGCGACGGCGGCGTCATCAGCATCTACTACGACCTGCTCTCCAACGACGCCAAGGCGGTCTTCTCGGTGACCCTCGAGGTGTCGACCGACGCGGGCAAGACCTACGCCATAAAACCCGCGAGCCTCTCGGGAGACGTAGGGCCAAACGTCCTGGCTGGGGTGGGCAAGAAAATCGTCTGGGATGCGGGTAAGGATGTCGAGTCGGTCGGCGTTGGCCAGTTCGCCTTTCATGTCGTCGCCATCGCCGGCCAGGCGAGCCCGGTGAAGGATCAGGCCGGTGCTACCGGGCCGCCCGCAGCAACGGGCGGGAACACGGGCACGACGAAGTCCCACGGCAGCGCACTGAAGTGGGTGCTACCGCTCGCCGGCGGAGCTGCCGCAGTGGTTGCGGGTGTGGCGGCGAAGTCCGGTGGTACATCGGCTAGCACCTCCACGTCGACGACGCCGACACCATCCTACACTCCAGTCGCCCTGATCCAAGTGCCCACATCCCCCACGCCGTTCATCCTCGATCCGGTGCAGTTCAGCGGTAGCGGGTCGACGAGCCAGAACGGCGCCATCTCGAGTTACAGCTGGGACTTCGGCGACAACTCGGCCAAGGGCAGTGGCGCCACGACCACGCACGCGTACGCCAACGGCAGTTCGTACACCGTGCAGCTGACGGTGACCGACGTGGCGGGCAAGACCGCCTCCGTGACCAGCACCGTTACCGTGGCCAGCATGGCCGGCGCGTGGGTCAGTACCTTTTCCGGAACCACTCGGACGCTGACATTCACCGGGACCGGCGCGTCGATCAGCGGGACGTATCAGAACGACGTCCTGGATGGCGGACTGCAGCACCCGGTTACGGCCAACGTGGCCGCCAACCGTACCCTGAGTTTCACCACCCAGGGGCTCACGAGCAATTTCAGCATGACGAATGCCGTGATCGATTCGGCGGTCAAGACCTTCGTTGGGGTCGCCTCCGGATCCAGCGCGAACGGCCAGACGCTGACGTTCACGCGACAATAGGAGGGCTGACGGCTCGAGGCAGTTGGCGGCGGACAGGGCAACCCGGCAGCGAGAAACGTGACGATCCTAGCGTCACTGGACGGAGGTCCTGTGCCACATCTTCCCTACGCGTCCGTCCGCAAGACCCCGGCTGCTCCGGCCTTCGCCGGTCGCGTGTGCGCGCGGGTGGCGGCCGCCGTTTTCCTGACTGCGACAAGCCTCGCGGCCCAGTCTCCGTCGCGGGAGGCGGCTATTCCTCTGATCACGCTGAGGGCCGCCGTCGCCGAGGCACTGCAGAAGAACCCCGAGGTGCTCGACTCGGCTCAGTCGGTCGAGTCAGCCAAGCTCGCGGTCCGGTCGGCGGCCAGCCAGTTCACGCCGAAAGCCGTCGGGAACGCGCTGGGGGCCCTGGCGGGCACAGCCCTGAGCAACCAGGCCGTCGGCACCACGGTCTCGCAGCGATTCGTGACCGGCACACAGGTCGACCTCTCCTTGAGTACGGTCAACAACAGAAACCAGATCGGCAGCTACTACTCCACCGACACGGTCCTCCGTTTCACGCAACCGCTGCTCAGAGGTCGTGGCAGCGGGCCAACTCGGCGCGAACTGGAGGACGCAGAGAGCGAGCTGCGGAGCGCTGAGGCCAAGGGGGCGGAAACCCGTCGTGACGTGGCTCTTCAAGTGGCCACCGCGTACCTCCAGGTCGTCACGGCCACCAGGGTTGCGGCGGTGGCGGAGAAGACACTGGAACGGGCCTCCACCCTTCGGGAGGCTGCCCAGGCCAAGCTCACGGCCGGAATCGTCTCGCGACTCGATGTGCTACGTGCACAGCAACTGGTGGCTCAAGCCGAGGCTGAACAGCTCAACGCCCTGGCGGCTGTCGAGGATGCCAAGGATGCCCTCCGGGTGCTCCTCACACGTCCGCCCGATTGGCCATTCCGGGTCGAGATAGACCTGCACGCAACGGATTTGACGATTGGGGCGGAAGAGGCGGTCCGGACGGCACTCGATCGCCGGGAGGAACTGCGCACGGCCAAGGAGGACTTCTCCCAGGCCGACCGCGCAGTGGCCTTTCGTCGAAACCAGTTGCTCCCGGAGTTCGACCTCGGACTGGCCCTCACTCGTTACGGCACCGCGACGGACCTGCGCTCCAGTTTCGGCGTGAACGACTTTCACCTGGCGACGTTCGCCGGCGTCTCGATTCCGATCGATCGGACCGCGGCGCAGATCGACCTTCAAAATGCCCTGTTCGAACGCGAGCGGCGGCGGCGCGCGATCGACGCTACGTCCGCTCACATCATCGCAGGCGTACGCCAGGCTCTCAGGCAGTTGGACCTCGCCCGTCGTTCGAGCCAGATGGCAGAGGCTGGCGTCGGGCTCGCGCGCGAGGAAGCCGAGGTGGCCGGCCTCAGGTATCAGCGCGGGCTCTCGGACAATCTCGACGTCGTGAAGGCCGAGGCTGACCTGCTAGCCGCGGACTGCCGCCGCATGGCCGCCACGGCGGATTTGATGCTGGCAGGGCTGAAGTTGCGCGCGGCCCTCGGGGTGCTGGATCCGGACGCCGACATCGGTTGACCTGGTTCAGAGGCGGAAGGCGCCTCACCGCGTTGGACACGCAGTTGTGAGCCCGCAAACACCACGTCGGTTTCGGCGTTGGCTCCCCGCGATGGCCGCCGTCGTGCTCTGCGCGGCGGCGGCCATCGCTCTCCGAGGCACGCCGCATGACGAGCGCGTTCGGGTCACGGCGCGCCGCGGTGCGTTCGTTGTCCGGCTCGTAGAATCCGGCACCCTCGGGGCCGCCGAATCGACGACATACCGATCGCCGATCGACGGGCGAGAGACGGAGATCACCTTCCTGGCAACGGAAGGCGCGCGTGTCAATGTCGGCGATCTTCTGGTCCGGCTCGACTCGACGGCCCTGCAGGTCGACCTCGATCGGGCAAGTCAGGCACTGAGGCAGGCGGAACTCGACGTCAAGCTCGCCGCCGCACAGTCAGAGGATGCGACAGCCGCGGTCTCGGCCGTGACCGACGGTGAAGGTGTTCTCAGTCTGGAGGAGGCCCAGAACAGCCTAGACCTGGCGGAACGCAAAGCGGCCCGCCTGCGTGAAGAGTACACGGCACTGCAACCGTTGCTGGATCGCGGCTTCATCACACGCGAGGAGTTGAACAGGACCAGTTTCGCTCTCGAACAGGCGGAAGCCGACCTGCGCCTAGCCAGGAAACGCCACGACGTCCTCGTCAGCCACAGCCATCCCCGCGAGGAGCAGAGGGCGCGCCTACAGGCCGCCGAGCGCGAGGCGCAACGTCAGAACGCGCTCGAGCGCCTGGCCGATGTCCGCCTGCGGGTGGCTGCGCTGCAGACGCTGATCACGGCCTGCGACCTCCGCGCGCGCCGGCCCGGCCTCGTGATCTACGAGGAGAACTTCACGACAGCCCCCCGCCGAAAGATCCGGGTGGGTGACCGCGTCACGCCGAGCCAAGGACTCGTCACGATCCCCGATCTCTCCCACATGTTGGTCGAATCGTCGGTTCGGGAGACCGACGTTCACAGTGTTCACCCCGGTCAAACCGCTGTGGTGACCCTTGATGCGTTTCCAGTCCGGCGGTTGGCGGCTCGCGTGCTCACCATTGGGACGCTGGCGCAGACCTCCGTTGACCGCGCATTTGAGGAGAAGCGGTTCGCCGTGACCCTGGCCGTCGAGTCTGACGATGTCGATCTCCGACCCGAGATGACCGCTCGGGTTGAACTGGTTGTGGAGCAGAAGCCGTCGGCGCTGGTGATCCCGATCAATGCCGTGCAGGACCGCGCGGGCACACTCGTCGTCGAGGTTGTTCACGCCTGGGGAACGGAGACCCGGTCCGTAGACGTCGGGGCGAGCAACGACGTTGATATCGAAGTGATCCGAGGGCTGAACGAAGGCGAGCAGGTCTTGCTGGCGGGCCAACGTCCGCAAGGCGCCGACCGCGCCACCCCGCCCCCGGCGTTTGTTCCGCGCGGTCAATGAGTCCAAGCGATGGACCGCTTCTTCCGTCGCATGATGCCGCGGGCCACGGTCACCGTCCTGGAGACCTGTCGGGAGGGGATCGACGGACTGCGCCGCTACGGACTCCGCAGCGTGCTCGGGGTGCTGGGAGTCATGCTGGGCGTTGCATCCGTGCTGACGATGCTGTCGATTGCGGAGGGGGCGCGCACCGATTCGCTGCGTCAAGTGGAGCTTCTCGGTGCACGCAACCTCGTGCTGGCCAACCAACCGCTATCGGTGGCCGACCGTCGGAGCGGGCGTCCCTACGGCCTAAAAGCCGAAGACGTGCGCCGGCTCATGGCTCTGGTTCCCCCCGTCACCCTGGCCTCACCTCTGATCGAACGGACGCTACCGGTGGTCGGCCCACGAGCCACGGCGTTCGTCTCCGCACTCTCGGTCACCGAGACATTCCAAGATCTGATGGGGCTCTCGGTCGCTGAGGGCCGGCTGCTGTCAGCGGCGGATCTGCGAACGGCCGCTCGGCGGTGCGTCCTTGGGGCCGCGCTTGCCCGCAAGCTGTTCGGCACACAACATCCGGTGTCGTCGCACGTTCGACTCGGCGGGGAGTGGTTCGCTGTAGCGGGAGTCCTCCGGGAACGGTCGGCGACCACCTGGAGCGGCTCACCCGCCTCACGTGATCTCAATCGTGCGGTCATCTTCCCCATATCAGTCGTCCTCGGCCCGTCGCCCGACTTCAGGCCGCGGCAGCCCGTCGACGAGATCT
Source organism: uncultured Acidobacteriota bacterium (assembly GCA_963701315.1). Lineage (GTDB taxonomy): Bacteria > Acidobacteriota > Vicinamibacteria > Vicinamibacterales > Fen-181 > FEN-299. Next base: position 2,369,334 of record OY969603.1, read on the forward strand.
GGCTGCAAATCGGCGGGGGTTCTCTCGAGGCACTAGTGTCCGGTCATAAGTCGAACAGCTGCAGCTGGTTGCCGTCGTCGATCTCGTCGAATTTGGGGGCCACATCGAAAACAGCAGTAGAAATGGGCATTTTCTCGAACAGCGTGACGCTCAGAATCTGGAGAAGTTTGTAGAGGCTGACGTCGAGGCCCAGACGCTTCTTGACGATGGCGACCAAGACGTAGACGGACAAAGCGATCCAGATTTGCGTCTTCACCGCGTTCTCGCTGACACCGTAGAAGGCCTTGATTCGCAGGTGTTGCTTGATCCATTTGAAGAAGAGTTCGACCTGCCAACGCGACTTGTATAAGAGCGCGATCGTGAGGGCCGGTAAGATCAGGTTGTTGGTGAGAAAGACGAACTGCTTCTTCGTGTCCGGATCACGGTAGCGCACGCGTCGAAGCGGTTGTGGATAGTGACGTCGACTCTCCTTGGTAGCCAGGACGACGATGTGGTCCGAAATCAACCCGGTCGACGCATCGACGGGCTGCGACGTGCGTCGGAGCAGACGAATGCCGTGCTTCGTGCGCGTGACGAAATACGCGGCCTCGATCGTAAAACGATAGAGCCGTTCAAAGTCGACGTAGCCGCGGTCCATGATGTAGATGGACCCGGTTTCGAGCACGAGCGAATCGAGCGCCGCCACATCGGGGCATTTTCCGGCCGTAATCTGCACGACCGTGGGGATCGAGCCACGCAGATCGATGAGCGTGTGCAGTTTGATGGCGGCATCCCGACGGCGGTAGTGCGCCCACGGAAACACGGAGAGGCAGAGCTCGATGATCGTGGCGTCGAGCGCATAGACGGTCTCGGCCAGATCGACGTCGAGCGCGTCATGGGCATACAAGCTCCGCGCGGTTCGAATGAGGCCGTGGGCCAGGTCGGCGTAAATGCGCCAATCGCGACCCTCGTTGGCGTCGGCCAACGTCGAGCGTGCGATGCGGCTGCGAAACCCGAGGTGATAGAGCCGCGGTTGCACCGCGCGCAGGCAGGCTTCGACGTCGCGAAGACTCTCGCGGTAGGTGAGCTGGGCGAACGCCATGCACAAGTACTGATCCCAGCACGAGAAGCGCGACGTCTTGTACTCACCGTCATATCGCGTGACGCACTTCTGAAACTCGAAGCGCGAGACGTGGTCCATCACCTGGGCGAAGACGGTGCGGCCTGGCTGCATGCCGCATTCTGCCCCGGCAGCCCGTTGTGCCGGGAAAGGCGCTGATCGTCAGAGATATCGAAAAGTGCTCGGACAGCACTTATCTCCTGCGTTCTGTATTGATTACAGCCGCCGACTAGATCAATGACCGGACAGCAGTGCTCTCGAGGACGCTGCCGAACTCCTGGCGGCTGCCATCCAACGGTTGCATCACGGCGTTCCGGACGTGGCTGTGCTGGTGCCCTACGAACTGCTCAATCAGCGCGTCCGGATCCAGCGGACCTTCAACATCGTCGTGGGCAGCATCGCCGCCGTATCACTGATCGTTGGCGCACTGGGCATCATGAACGTGCTGCTCGCGGCCGTCGTCGAACGGACCGCGGAGATTGGCCTTCGCCGCGCCGTGGGAGCAACCCGGTCGGCGGTGGGCCTTCAGTTCATCACGGAGAGTCTCCTCCTGGCACTTAGCGGCGCGGTGCTGGGCATGGGTCTCGGTGGCCTTGCGGCGGGCGCAGTGGCAAGCTACGCGGGCTGGCCGACTCGCATGTCCCCGCTCGCACTCCTCCTTTCGGTCAGCGTCTCGATTGCTGTGGGACTCGTGTCCGGGGCACACCCCGCGCGGCGGGCAGCACTCCTCCCTCCGGTCGAGGCGCTCAGGTTCGAGTAGTGCCGTCAAAAGGCATCGAGCGGATTCTCGACTACCTCGCCGAATCGTTCATGGCGGGAGACCCCCGCGACGATGGCGGGTTCGTCGTCGTCAACGGCATCCGATTCGAGGACGATGGTCAACTCTGCGAGCTAGAGACACCCTACCCTGGCAGTCATCTGTTCTCCCTGGCGTCCGGAGGAGCCATCTATCTGCGGGACCTGCGGGGCGTCGTCGATGCCAGCCAGCTGAACGGCGGGAGGTGTGCCCAGCTCCAGGCCGCCGACTGGTCGCGGCTCGAAACGTGCCTGCGGACGAACGAAGCGGCCTTCGGCATCCCGGTTGACCGCCTGCTCAGTTTCGACGGCACCCGCCTACCACCGGAGCGCGTCTACCGGAGGGTGCAGGTCCAAACGTTGGCCGTGCTGCACTGACCAGATGCCGCCGCGGGCCACCTCGGCTCATCCGCGGCTTGCTCCTAGGAGAAGGCGCGAGCGACGGGTGCGTGCGTCGGATCGCACCCACCGAGGTCTCGCGATCACCGACAGGACACCGCCGCAGACAAGAGTGCCTGCGCTCTACCCCTCCGGCAGGGGCACCTGGCCGTCTCTTCCGACGGGTTCCCAGGAGGCTAGAGCTCCCCGTTCTCCCAACCTGCAGAAGCCCACACGCTTCGGGCCCGCACCCTACGCCGCCCGAACGTTCCTCAGCCGCACCAGCAGCCCGACCTCGACCAAGGCGCAGACGCTGACCATCGACGCGGCCATGAACGACCGGTAGAGGTCGCGGCCCACCAGGTCGTACACGACGAGCCCGGCAATGGCCAGAGAGGCTATCGCCAGCACTCGCGCGACGCGCCCGAACACGCCGAAGCGGCTGACGAGGAGCATCACGGCCGGCGTCGACACCACCAGCACGTAGTCCCATCCCTGTGGCGACAACAGCGGGATGAGCGTCAGCAGGACCGCCGCCTCGAGGTACTCCGGGTGCTCGGACTCCGTCGGCCGGAAGAGCATCGTGGCCACTGCGGTCAACAGCACCGCCGCGCTGCCAAGGGCCAGCGTGGCGGCGAGCGCACCGGGCCCGAACCACTTCGCGTACATCCCGGCGAGGGAGATGTTGTCGGCCGACGCCAGCGTGTGTGCCGTCGACGCCGTCACCGTGGTCCACCAGTCGACCAGCAGCGACGCGTTCCCACTCACGCCGTAGCGAAGCGCAGGCAGCACCAGCGCGGCCGCGAGGCCTGCGCCGAACGCCACGATGATCCGCCACCGCTGCCGGAGTGCGAGGTACGGCAGGAAGAGGATTGCGTAGGGCTTCGCGACGGTGGCCGCCGCGAAGAGCAGTCCGGCGCCGACATTCCGCCCCTGCCACCAGGCCCCCACCGCCAGCAGGATCAGCAGGGCCAGCAGGACGTTGGTCTGGCCCAGGACGAGTTCGTGGGCGTAGAACTTGCCGAGGGCGACGACGGTGAGCGCGATGACGATCGCGCGCGTCGGTCCCCGCGGGAAGCGGGCCGGCACCGCAGGGAGGAGGCGCGCGGAGAAAGCGAGCAGCACGACGAGGAGGACGAGTGACCCTCCGAAGAAGGTCGCCCGCGCCACCGCATCAGGAACGAGCGCAACGGGTATGACGACGAACGCAAACGCCGGCAGGTACCTTGTACTGCCAGTGCCCGTCGTCCACCCGGTAGAGCGGCTCGCCGGCCAGCGCCCGAGCTCCGGTCTTTCGAAGGACCTCGAGGTCGGCCATCTTCTGTGTCACGCGGACCTGGAACGACACCACCGCCACCACGACGAGGAACGTCGCGAGCCACAGCCGCCGGTCGCGGAGAAGACCCATCGTCGCGGCATGGTAACATCGGTCGGGCGTCGATGCCGTCGATTTCGCATCGATCCACCAGACCACGCTCCGAAGCCGGCGATGGGCCCAGCCTCTCGAGAGCGGGGCGCCCCCAGCGCGAGGTGCGCGCACCTCGCGGCCGGCGCGTCGCTCCCCTCCCGCGTCGGCGTGCGTCGGGGGAGCAGCAAAGCCCTCGCCGACCTCATCGCCTTCCGACAGGTTGAAGACAGCCCGGCCGGCGACGATCCGCCCTATCAGAGCCGCCAGGGTGTGGCGCGGGCGGGCGGATGGTAGGCTGTAGGAAGACACGGAGGGAATCCCCTGACCGAACCTGATGAAGATTTCGCCAGCCTGTTCGAGGCGTCGATCCATGCCAAGCGCGTCGAACGCGGACAGACCATCGAGGGCACCATCGTGGCGCTGGCCGCAGACGTCGCCTTCGTCGACATTGGCGCCAAGGGCGAAGCGACGATCGACCTCGACGAACTGAAGGATGAGGCCGGCCAGCTGGAGGCCGGGGTCGGCGATCGAATCCAGGCCGTCGTCGTGTCGACGGCCGGCGGGCTCACGCTCTCCCGGAAGCTCGCGCGCAGGGCCGCAACCGACCGCCAGCTGGAAGACGCGTTTCACACCGGTCTGCCCGTCGACGGGAAGGTCGAGCGCGCGGTGAAAGGCGGGTACGAGGTGCGCGTCGGGCGGCAGCGCGCCTTTTGTCCGTTCTCGCAGATGGGCCTGCACCCGCCAGATCCCTCTGCGCTCGAAGGCCACGTGTACCCGTTCCGCATCATCGAGTACGGGGAGGGTGGCAGACGCTTCGTCGTCTCGCGACGGGTGTTGGTCGAGGAGGCGCAGCAGGTGCAGGTCGCTGAGGCCAAGCGATCGATTGTCCCTGGCGCCGTCCTCACCGGACGCGTGGCCTCGGTTCGGGAGTTCGGCGCCTTCGTGGACCTAGGCGCCGGCGTGCAGGGCCTGCTCCACGTGTCCGAGATGAGCTGGTCTCGGGTGGCGCACGCGTCGGATCTCGCCAAGCCTGGCGACGAGATCACCGTGAAGGTCCTCCGCGTGGACGATGAGGGGGGGAAGATCTCGCTCGGCCTGAAGCAGCTGAGCGCGGACCCCTGGGACAAGGTGCGCGAGACGTTCGAGGTGGGCCAGGTTCGAGTCGGTCGCGTGACACGCGTCGCAGAGTTCGGGGCCTTCGTCGAACTCGACGCGGGCGTCGAGGGGCTCGCACACCGCTCGACGTTTACGCCGACCGCGGAAACAGGGGGCTGGACGCGGTCGGTGACACCAGGGACGACGGGGGCGTTTGAGATCCTCAGCATCGACCTCGAACGCAAGCGAATCGGTGTCGCGCTGGTCCTCAGGGGCCAGGCGGCGGAGGGCAGCGCCGCTGCTGCCCCAGCCGACATCGTGCCGGGCGCGCGTCTGAAGGGAACCGTCGAGCGCCACGCGAAGTTCGGCGTCTTTGTTTTCCTCGGTCCCGGTCACACCGGTCTGATACCGATGAGCGAAACCGGAGCGCAGAACGACGCGGACGTGCGACGGGCCTTTCCCATCGGCGCCGAGATCGAGGTCGTCGTCCTGGAGGTGGACGCGGCCGCTCATCGCATCCGCCTGAGCGCCAAGGCCGTTCAGGAAGCGCAAGAGGCGGAGGAGGTGCGCGAGTACACCACACGACCGGATCGCGCTCCGCAGGGCGGCCTGGGCTCGCTGGCCGACCAGCTGCGTGGCGCGTTTGGCTCGCGGAAGGACACCAAGTGAGGCCGGAGTCCCGCGCCGAAACCGCTGGTCGTGGGGGTGATCTGATCCCACCGCTCTCCAACGCGCAGGCCTTCGGCCCCGGCGCCTGATCCAGTAGCAGCGGCCCACCCGGGGCGTTCGGGCGCGGGCGATCGTCCGGACGACGGCTCGCAGCCGGCAGGTGCCGCCGTTGGCCGAGCCTCGCGGGCGTCGGAAACCCTGGACCCGTTGACGTGCGTGTCTCGGTGGGCCACTCGCCCTCGACACACGTCGGATGGCCACTGCTCGCCCATCTGCCGAGGTTCGTTCCCCACCCGTCTCTTCAGGCTGCGCGTCCGGCTCCCGCGGACTCGAACAGCCGGCGTCAGGACTGGCGTGGCTGCTGAAACTCCTTTATCATGCGGAGCCGGTACATCCCCTGGGCCATCCTGACACGGGAGTTCACCATGCTGAAACAGGCCGCCACGACCTTCGCGCTGGTCACGCTCTCCCTCGTTACCATCCCCGGCCACCAGGCCGCGGATACCGCCGGACTCCTCAAGTCGATCGACGCCAGGAAAGACCACTACACCGCAGTCGCCAAGCAGATCTGGGACTATGCGGAACTCGGATTCCAGGAGGAGAAGAGCAGCGCGTTGCTCCAGAAGACACTGGGCGACGCCGGCTTCACCGTCGAACGGGGCGTTGCGGGGATGCCAACCGCCTTCACGGCCAGTTACGGGACCGGAAGGCCGGTCATCGGGGTGCTCGGCGAGTTCGACGCGCTTCCGGGCCTCTCCCAGGCGGCTGGTGAGCCGGTCCGGCATCCCGTAACCGCCGGCGCCCCGGGCCATGCGTGCGGCCACAATCTGCTGGGCACGGCGTCGGCGGCGGCGGCCATCGCGGTCAAGGACTGGATGGCCCAGACCAAGCAGCCAGGGACCCTCCGCTACTACGGCACCCCGGCCGAAGAGGGCGGCGGCGGCAAGGTCTACATGGTGCGGGAAGGGTTGCTGAAGGACGTCGACGTCGTCGTCAGCTGGCACCCCGGAGACCGCAACGACGCTGACCCCGCCAGCTCGCTCGCGACCATCTCGGCCTACTTCAGGTTCCACGGCATCGCGTCGCACGCGGCGGCCGCTCCCGAGAAAGGCCGCTCGGCGCTCGATGGCCTCGAGTCGATGGACTACATGGTCAACATGATGCGCGAACACGTGCCGCAGGAAACGCGCATCCACTACATCATCAAGAAAGGCGGCGTGGCCGCCAACATCGTGCCGGACTTCGCCGAGGCCGAGTATCAGGCCCGGCACCCGGACATGCGGATCCTCCAGACAATCTGGGATCGCATCGTCAAGGCCTCCGAAGGCGCGGCCCTCGGCACCGGCACGCAGGTCGAACACGAGATCCTGATGTCCTACTGGAATGTCCTGCCGAACGAGACCCTGGCGGCTGTGGCCCATCGCAACCTGGTGACGGTCGGTGGCGTCGAGTACACAGCCGAGGAACAGGCGTTCGCCGACAAGCTCCGCGCCACCGTCATCGATCCGGGAACCCCGAGGGGGGCACACCGGGAGGTCAGTCCGCTCACGACGGGTCTCGTGGGGCCCGCGTCCACCGACGTCGGCGACATCAGCTGGAACGTGCCCACGGTGGGGCTCAACACGGCGACGTTCGTGCCGGGTGTCTCGGCACACAGCTGGCAAGCGACGGCCTGCACGGGCATGTCGATCGGCTTCAAGGGCATGATCGTCGCGGCAAAGGCGATGGCGCTGACGATGGCGGACCTGTTCCGCAGTCCATCGACGATCGCCAAAGCCAAGGAGGAATTCCTCTCGAAGCGCGGCCCTGAGTTCAGGTACACGTCAGTGGTCGGCGATCGGAAGCCGCCATTCGACTACCGGAAGTAGGAGGCCCGGCCGCAGGCGGGCGGCTGGGCCCCGTAGCGTCGGTCACGAGCTGGCCATGGCGGGGCGCGAGGTGCCCCTTGCGGGACGACCAGCGACGGCGCGTCGAGCGCGCGGACTGACCTCGGTAGTGTCTCGACCAGCGCGTTCCGGCCACCCACGCCGTCAGTGGCGTGGCCGCGGCGCTCGCGACGCGGCTTCCGAGGCCTCCAGGCTTCGGCCGATTTCGAGGCGGAACGCTGCAACAGACAGATCGCGTCGATGGGGTGCCCCCCGGCGGAACGGAGAGCCGGTTCATGTTCACGCGTCCGCCCGGTCGCCTCGACTGCCGTTCAGCCATCTGGCCGACGCTCCTCCTGATGTTGGTGATCCTGACCGTGCCGTCCTTCGCCGGTGTCGCTGACGCCCAGAACGACGAACCGGCGAGGGTGCGAGGCTTCGTCAACGTCTCGGGAGTACCTGTGGGCGTCCTTCGGTGCTCCCGAGGACCCATCTGGACCCGGCTACCTGAGTCCCTGCTTCCACGGCTCGCCAACCTGGCCAGCCGTCGGCATCCTGGCGGGCGGGGGTGTGTTCTTCACGAGGCACTGGAGCGTAGGCGCCGAGGTGGCTGCGCACTGGCCGAAGTCCGCCGCGATCACAGAGGAGGCCCGGTCGCATTCCGAGTTCTGGACCGTGGGAACGACCTACAGGGAGCGTCAGACCCTGCTGTCGCTCGTCCTCAGCCGACACGCTCGCGTAGGAACGCGGCTCGAGGTGCGAACAGTGATTGGCGTCAGCGTGTCGCGAACCGACCAGTCGCTGACGGACCGCCACGGCGTCTATACCTGGTATGGAGGGACGCTGCCCTACGACGAACCTGACGTGTCGGCTGCGACCACCCACTACGGCGCCGTCGCCGGGATCGACCTCCGCCTGTTGGCCAGGGGGGCGCTGTCGGTGACGACGGTGGCACGCATCCACCGGATCGACCGGCCGGAGAATGCGCTGCCCTATCACCAGATGCCCGGCATCGGGCCAGTAGCCGTCTACATAGGCGCCGGACTGGGTTGGCAATTCCGCCGGTCCCGATAGGGTCGGCGGCGGCTCTGACCAACCAGTCGCCCGGCGCGCCGCGACCGGCAGGACGGAAACCCGTCTCGTGACAGTCCATCCCCCGGCCCGGAGGACCCTCCAAGCGCCAGCAATTGGCCGGATTCTCACGGGTTCCTTGGACACTTCGTCATGGATCGGGGCGGCACCGTGCGCACCTCAGGGGAGGCGTCCAATCAGCGATGGCCGCTCCGCCTCCACCGGGGCCAGACGGATGGTTGGGCCGGCTGGCGTGAGCCTCCTTGGCGCGGCCTGTCTCAGCCAGCGGCCCGGGTGAATGTTACAGTAGAGGTCTCACCACTCTAGTCAGGAGAGGTTTCGATGACGACGACGGCCGTTCCGGCTCCGTGTCGGCCGGGTTCCTGGCGGCTCCATCCTTGTGCCAGAAAGGTCGAGATGAATCAGGCATGGCCGGTTCTCGCCATGCGCCTCGTCCGCGCGAGCGCCGTCGCCGTGCTGTGCGCGCTCGGAGCCGGGGCGGCAGCTCCACCGGCGTCCTCAGACCCGGCCCCTGATTGTGGGAGCGGCGCGGCGGCCGCCGCTGCCAGCCGCCCCAACATCGTGGTCGTGCTCACCGACGATCTCGACTCTAACCTCGGAACGCTGGACGCGTTGCCAGGGTTCAAGTCGCTCCTCACCGACGAGGGCCTCACGTTCCCAAACGCCTTCGTCAGCGAGTCGCTCTGTTGCCCGTCGCGCTCGTCGATCCAGCGCGGCCAGTGGGTGCACAGCCACCAGGTCCTCGGCAACAAACCGCCCGATGGTGGATTCGAACGCTTTCACGCGTTGAAGGAGGACGAGTCGACCGTCGGGACGTGGCTTCACGCCGCCGGCTATCGCACCGGGTTCATGGGCAAGTACCTGAACGGGTATCCCGACACGGCGCAGCCGTCGTACGTGCCAGCCGGCTGGGACGAGTGGGATAGCCCCGCCGCCGGCAACGCCTACGGCGAGTACCACTACACGCTCAACGAGAACGGTACACTCACCCGCTACGCGCGCAGACCGCAGGACTACCTGACGGACGTGCTGGCCGGCAAGGCCACCCGGTTCATCAAGCAGGCCGTCAACGACCAACGGCCGTTCTTCCTCTTCGTGTCGACCTACGCCCCGCACCAGCCCGCCACCCCGGCCCCCCGCCACGCCGACACCTTCCCAGGCGTGCACGCGCCTCAGCCGCCGTCGTTCAACGAAGCAGACGTGTCGGCCAAGCCAGCCTGGATCCGGATGAAGCCACGGCTCGGGCCGCGGGCACAGGTCCAACTCGATGCGCTGTACCGGCGTCGCCTTCAATCCATGCTGGCGGTCGTCGAACTCATCGACGGTGTGGTCAAGACGCTCCGAGACAACGGGCAGCTCGAGAACACGTACCTCTTCTTCACATCGGACAACGGGTTCCACCTGGGTGAGCACCGCCTGCACGCTGGCAAACTGACCGCCTACGAGGAGGACATCCGGGTGCCCCTCATCGTGCGCGGCCCAGGCGTGCCGCGCGGCCAGGCGCGCCAGGAGATTGTCGGCAACATCGATCTTGCGCCGACCGTTGCGGCTCTGGCGGGCGCGGCGGTGCCGGACTTCGTGGACGGCCGGTCACTGCTGCCGTTGCTGCACGACACCGTGCCCGCGGCACAGTGGCGCGGGGCGTTTCTGGTCGAGCAGGCAGAAGTCCACTTCGGGCCCGGGAGCGCGAAACAGGCGCGTCAAGTGCTCGAGCCGCTCGACCTCCAGGAGGAGGAGATGGCCATCGCCCCGAGGCGGCAGCAGCAGGGCGTGCCGGCGTACAACGCCCTGCGCACGGCGACGCACGTCTACGTGGCGTACGCGACCGGGGAACGCGAGCTGTACGACCTGCGCGCCGATCCGTACGAGCTACACAACCTGGCCGCGACGGACACGGCACTGGTGGCGAGGCTCGGATCGTGGCTCGACGCCCTCCGCACCTGCCGCGGTGCCGGGTGCCGGACGGCCGACCTGGCGCCGCCGCACTGACCGGCGGCGAGTCAACTCGTGGTCGGGGGAACCGATCCGAGGAGAACTCCCCGTGCAGGCTCCACGGCCGACCGACGCCTCCCAGCCGAGGAAGGCGTTGGGGGTTCAGCGGTTCCTGCGCGGCACGAAGGCTCCGGACGTCGGGCCGAAGGCCCGCGCGCACGCCCTGGGGGCGCCGCGAGAGGCGTCGGAGAGCGGCGAAGTGGCGCGACGGCCCTTTGTCCCGGCAACCCCAGTCTGACCCGGGACGGCGACGAGAGTCGGGAGCCCACGAGCGGGCACGGGGACCCTGTGTCGCTGATGAGCTGTGCTACGATGTGTCGGCGATACCTAGCTCGACATCAATCGACAGCTGCCGGCGCCGGCTCTTTGCAGTTCGCAAAACGGAGTCCGGGCCCTAGCGACCACAGTGGGGGTCCGCCGTCGGTCCGTGTTGGCGGAGAGGAGGATGTGATGCTGCGATTCTGCGCCGCCGTAGCCGTTCTCGGCGTCATGCTCGGGGGCCTCGCCCACGCCGACAAGATCTTCGCCACACGAGCCATCGTCGTGGCGTGCGATTCTCAAGGCGAAGACGATTACGGTCAAACACACCGATGACAAGGGCGCGTGGCAACAAACGGTCGCCACGTGGGACGCGAAGACGGCCTGGGAGCGGGGGGACACACCCCAGACCCAGTACGACCCGAAGCCCGCAACGGCCTCCCTCGCCGAGGAACTGAAGAAGGACTCGAAGGTCTACATCACGATCAACGACCGTGGACGGACCACGTTCTGGGTCGAGAAGGTCCGACTGCTGTCGCCGAACACCGAAGTCAAGTAAGGTCGCCCGGGCCGTCAACGCCCCCAGAACCCGGTCCCGTGCTCGCCGGACCGTTCCCCTCCCGCGGTTTCGACCTCGCAACCGCCGGGTTGGTCTCTGCCTACCGGCGGGGCCGGCCCGGAGGGCCGGCCAGCGGACCTCGACGGGGGGCAGGTGCGGGTCCCGTCGGTCCGCAGCCCACTTCACGCGGGCGTCACAAGATCCGGGTACAGGCGGCGCTCGCACTCGGGGCAGATGCTGTGACTGAACTCGGCTTCCGACCGGTCGCGGATGAAGGCCTCGATTTGCTCCCAGTAGCCCTTGTCGTTGCGGACCTTCTTGCAGGCTGCGCAGATCGGCAGCAGCCCGCTCAGGCGCTTGACCTGATCGAGTGCGGCATGCAACTCGGATATCAACTGCTCGCGCTCGGCCTCGGCCCGCTTGCGGGCGGTGATGTCCCGGCTGATGCCAATCACGCCCGTGGGCCGGCCGTCTTCGTCCCGCGTGAACTTGACGGTCGCCTCGGTCTGGACGACCGTACCGTTCTTCGCGTACTCCTCGAATTGCACCAGCCGGAGGCGGTCGGGTGCGACGCCGGGAAGCGTCTCCTCCGCCAGATTCTCCTTGATCAGCCGCTTGGCACGGCGGTAGGACTCGGGCGACAGCGTCCGGTCCAACGTCAGGGCCAGAGCCTCGGCGGGTGTGTACCCGCGAAGGACCTGGATCGATGGGCTGATGTAGGTAAACCGCTCGGTGGCCAGGTCGAGTGTCCAGAGCACGTCTGTGGCGTTGTCTGAAAGCAGCCGGTACTTCTCCTCCGACTGGCGCAACGCCTCCTCGGTCCGCCGCCGGTCAGTGATGTCCCGGGTTGCGCCGTGAAGCGCGACCACCCGGCCGCGATCGTCGTGGTAGGGCGTGACCAGCAATTCGCCCCATTTCGTACTGCCGTCCTTGCACCGGTATTCGAGCTCGGTGGCGACGCGGTCCGGCACACTGCCTGAGTCTTCTCGGACCTGCTGCGCGTACTGCCCCAGCATGGCCCTGGCCTTTTTGGCGGACTCCGGGGTGAACCGGCTCGAGACCGTCTGCCGCAGGTACTCGTCGACGCTGTAACCCGTGAACTGGACGACCGAGGGAGAGACGAACAGGCTGTTGCCGTCCAGGTCCAGCAGCCACACGACGTCCGATGTCCTGTCCGCGATCAGGCGGTAGTGCTGCTGCAACACCGCCAGCTGCATCGCCAGCGGGCCACGAGGCGCTTCTCTGTGGCCGCGGGGGGTGGGCACGGTCCGTTCGCGGCGGGTGCCGGTTGAACTCCGAGGGGCTTTTCGCCTGGGCCTCTGTCCGCCACGCCGGGGTTTGGACATCGAGCGCTCCTTGGGATCGGAAGACAGTCTCGCCTGTGGGGCGACAATGATTGCGGTCTTCGCGTTCGCCTGTGGCCCGGCGTCACGCCCAATCCGGTGCCGCTCCGGCGACGAAGGATGTTACTGCCAGAACGCTGGAAGTCAAGCGACCGGCGCGCCGAAGGCTGCACGGTGTAGACTCGTGCCCGAACGGAGGCGTGGTCCTCGCCGCCAGGTGAGCGGGAGGCAGGCGAGCTGAAAGGGCTCGGCCTGACCGCCACGCCAGTCGCCGGCTGAGCGCCGGAGGGGGACCATGCGGAACCAGCGTGGGTTTTGGATCTTCAGTGGCGGCGTGTGGGTGATCGCGGTCACGGTCACCTTCCTCACCGAAGACTGGCTTTCGGCCGTCGCGGTGGCCCTCGTCGTCCCGTTCCTGGCCACGTTGCTCCGACTGCTGGCCTTTCCGCGGTCGGGTTCCGGGCGCGACCGAGGGGAGGCGTTCCACCTCGACGAGAAGGACTAGGACCCTTGGGTGAGGATTCACCGTGACCGACACGACGGGCCGAGCTTCGCCGTGCTCGGTGCGATGCGCGGTCGCGAACGCCTCGCATCCTCAGGGCCGGACGACGGCGCCGCGGATGCAAGGCCCGTCCTCCCAACGGTGCAACCAATCGCTCCGGCTGCCCCTTCAGCTCGTCTCAAGGCCCCAAGCGCCACTTGGTACGCGTGTAGGCCACCCGAAAGCCCTGACGCTCGGCGTTGCGCTGAGAGGTGCTGCCGGGTAGCGTCCCCATCATCGCCACCGTGCACCCGCACTCCCGAGCATGTCGCAGGCGAGCGCCGAGTAGCGCCAGCTGGGCGCCGCGGTGGCGGCCTTCGGGGACGGTGCTGGCACCTGCGAGAAGCGCGACGTCCTCGCGAGTGGTCAACAGGCCCGTCGCGATCGGCACGCCGTCCAGTTCGGCCAGGAAGCAGTGTGCGTGACGCCACAACGGGAGGAGGGGACCGAGATCGCGCATCATGCGGGCAGCCTCAGGAACCTCGCTCCAACCCCTGGCGGCAATCTCCGCCCACTCGTCGTGCCCGCTGGACCGCAACAAGCGGACGCGGATTGGACTGGTGGCGTTCGCGGGTTCTGCCCCGCCGATCGCCTTCACGACGACATTGGTCCACTCGACGGGCCGGTACCCGCGCGCATTCAGCAGCGCCAGCACCGGCGGGCCGGCCAACGGGCTGACTTCGTGGAGGACCTTCGCATCCCGTTCGAGAAAGAAGCGCTCGAGCGCATCCAACCCGGCCTGTTCGACCGGACCGGACACCCCCAGGCCGAAGGTTTGCGTCAACGGCGAGTCGACCCCGTCGAACAGGGCCAACACGCCGCCCACCTCTCTCCACGCCGCGCCGGAACCTGGAACGACGGCGGCCCGCGCATCGATTGCACCCGCCGCGCTGTAGCCCTCGGCCAACTCGAGCCGCCGCGCGAGCGTGAGATCGCTGAACAATGGCTCGACGACCATTCGCGCGGAGCCTCCTGTCACCCCGATCGGGCGACGGCTGACGATGCCATCGCCCGGAGCCCGTGTCAAGGAACGACCACCCCGACCACCAGGCCTGTCCGCCCGTCCATTCACCGGCGTCGCCCGGTTCCTCGTCCTGGGAGTTGGGCAGCGGGCGACGCGGAGTCCTCCCAGAATCCCGCCGCGGGTCCGACGACGGGTGGTAGGATCCTGCCCGGTCATCGGTCACGGGCGGGAGTGTCGTCACATGGCAACGAGCGAGCACCCCACGCCGCGTCGTCCGCGTCAGCGGGCGAACCTCGCCGAACGGCTCAGGCATGCCGAGCAGAGCCTGCGTCTATCGGAAGAACGCTTCCAACGCGTGTTCCACGGCAGCACGGCCGCGATGGCGATTACGCGCCCAAGCGATGGCTGCTTCCTCGAGGTCAACGCCCGGTACCTGGAGGTCACGGGGTTTCGTCGCGACCAGGTCGTCGGACGAACGAGCCCCCAGTTGGGGATCTGGAGACGGCCGGAGGATCGACAGGAGTTCACGCGAGCGCTCGAGGCGCACGGCATGCTACGGAATGCGGAGTACCGCTTCACCCGGGCCGACGGCGAAGAGTGGGTGGGCCTGCTCTCCTCGGAGGTCACGGAGCTCCAGGGCGAAACCGTCATCATCAGCTCGATCACGGACATCACCGAGCGGATCCGTGCCGAGGACACGCTCCGCCGCTACGAACTCGTGGTTCAGCAGAGCCGCGACATCATTCTCTTCATGCGCCGCCAGGACGGCCGCATCCTCGAGGCCAACCCGGCGGCGACCACAGCCTATCTCTACAGCCGCGAGGAACTCCTGGAACTGTCCGTCGATGACCTGCGGGCCCCCGCCACGCGGAACCTCATCGAGCCGCAGATGACCGAGGCCGACGCGCACGGCATCCTCTTCGAGACCGTGCACCGGCGGAAGGACGGGTCGACGTTCCCTGTGGAGGTGAGCGCCCGCGGCGCCACGGTGGGCGGCACCCGCACGCTGGTGAGCGTCGTCCGGGACATCAGCGAGCGGCGCCGGACCGAGGCCCGTGAACGCGAGCAGCGCCAGCAAGCCGAGCAGCGCGCGGCGGAACTCGACGCCGTGCTCGACTCGTTGGCCGAGCCCCTGCTGGTCAGCGATGCCGACGGCAACCTCGTACGGGCCAACCCCGCCTTCCACCGCGTGCTCGGCGCCCCGGAGGACTGGGCGACGCTCGACGTCGCGGCGAGGGTGCGTGCCGTGGGGCTCCGGACAACCGACGGGACGCCGGTCGACCCGGCGCGGACCCCCGGTGCCCGCGCGCTCAGGGGCGAAACCGTCCACGGAGGTACTGCAACAGCTGCCGCGACCCGACGGGACCACGCTCCACCTCTCGACGAGCTCGGCCCCGATCCGCACCGGCGCCGGCATTGCGGGCGCCGTGGTGGTCTTCACAGACGTGACCGAGCGGATTCGCGCCGAGCAGGCCCTTCGCAACGCGGACCAACAGAAGAACGAGTTCCTCGCGGTACTCTCCCACGAGCTCCGGAACCCGCTGGCGCCGATCAGGAACGGCCTGCACGTGCTCGACCGCGTGGCCCCCGACAGCGACCAGGCCCACCGCGCACTGGCCGTCATCCGCCGGCAGGTCGATCAGCTCGTCCACCTGGTGGACGACCTCCTGGACGTGACACGGATCACTCGCAACAAGTTCCAGCTGCAGCGACGGCGGTGCGATCTGAACGAGCTCGTCCGCCGGACCGTCGAGGATCACGCGACCTTGTTTGACAAGGCGGGGCTCCACCTCGAGCTCGAACCCGCGCCCGAGCCGCTGATCGTCAACGCGGATTGGACTCGCGTGGCGCAGGTGGTCGGCAACCTGCTGCACAATGCGGCGAAGTTCACCCCTCCTGGCGGGCGCACGACCGTCTCGGTGCGCAGCACCCCCGACCATCGTGCGGAGATCCGCGTGGCCGATACCGGCGTGGGCCTCGCACCTGAGATGCTCGGGCGGGTGTTTGAGCCGTTCGTTCAGGCAGACGCGACGCTCGCTCGGACGCAGGGCGGACTGGGCCTCGGGCTCGCCCTCGTCAAGCGTCTGGTCGAACTCCACGACGGCGAGGTGCGGGTCTCGAGCGATGGCATCGACGAGGGCGCCACGTTCGTTGTCAGGCTCCCGCTCGATGGCGTATCCGAGGGGGGCCAGACGGTCGATCGCGGCACGTGAGCGTGCCGGCGCCGCCCGGGCATGAACGCCGCGGCGTCCCCCTGGGGCTACCCGCCGATCGGCCTGAAGAAGGTCAGGACGGGCTGCCACGTCCACCCGCTGCTGACGACGGCCACCACGATGGGTTGCTGCAGCTCGACCAGCGAGTACCGGTACTTGTAGGTTGGGCCGACCTGCCACCCTGCCGGCGTGTGCACCAGCCCGTACTGCGCCGCCGCATCGAAGCTGCCGAAGTCGATGCCGCGGAAGAACGAGAACGACCACGAGAACGAGGCGACGCCCGCCGACCAGCGCACGGTCCTCGACGTATCGATGTTTCTCACGATGTGGTTGCGGTCGTCAAGCTGCATCGTCACTGAGGCCGCCACCGTCAGACCGCCCTTCTCCAAGATCGACGTCCACCGCGTATCGGCGACCCGCCACTCGGCCACCAGGTGACCGCGCTTGGTTTCACGGATCTGAAGCGGCACGGCGAGGGAATTGATGGCGAGCAGCTGCGCCCGCAGTTCGTCGCCGGACACGGGCGACGTCCCCGGCGCGGGAGACGTTCGCGCCGCCCATGCCCCAGCGCGGGGCAGGGCCAGGAACCACAGGAGCACGTAGACGCCGAGACACAGGAGGAGCCTGGGAAGGGTGAACCAGTCGGCCACCCGGGCGCCCGGCGAATCGTTCGGCCTGATGAACGGCAAGCCGGCAAAGGTCCGGTCGACGCCCTCCCTGTCTGGGGCCTCGATCTGCAGGAACAAGCCGTCCACCGCCAGCAGCAGCCCCTCCCGCCGTGTGCGGGCCAGGGTGTAGCGGTGGAGTTCGCGATTGGTCGACGCAAACGTGGTCCGAAGCGCCCGCGCGGTCCGCGCCAGCGCGGCCCGCGCAGCCTGCGCGGTTTCGAATCGCGTCGTGGTCACCGTGATCTGCCCCGGCAGGCGGTGTCGGCCCTCCCCCTGCGCATCGAACCCCGAGGGGGCGAACACGTACGCGGGCGGGGCCAGCATCATCAGTCCGACCGGCAGCACCATGAGGATGGCCAACACCGCGAAGATCGCGAAGAAACGCCCCAACGAGGGACCGAGTCGAGCTGGCAGCGTCGTTGTCATGAAACCCGCGCCTCCCGGCAGGCAAGCGACGCGGCGATTCTATCCCCGGCCTTCGCCTGCCTCAAGCACAGAGTCGGGCGCCTGCCGACCACGGGGCCTATCCACTCAGGCAGTTGGCCGGCCCAGCGCTGGGGCTGCCGGCCCCGGCCCCCAGCGACGCCAGCCCGCCCGACGATCCGGCGCCGGGAGAGTAGGGGTGAGCGGTGCCACAAACAGAGATCGGCGCTATGCTGATGACGGTGTCCTCAACCAGGCTGCCGCGGAGGTGTGCGATGCCGCTGTTCGTGCTGATGACCAAGCTCGCGCCGGCGACGATGCACGACGCGCGTGGGCGCCGTGCGATGGGCAAGGAGTGGCTGACCAAGGTCAAGGAGTGCTGCCCGCACGTCGAATGGAAGGCGCACTACGCCATTCTCGGGCCCTACGACTTCATGGACATCTACGACGCTCCGGACATCGAGACGGCGCACAAGATCTCGATCATCTCCCGCGCCGAGGGTGCGTTGGCGGCGGAGAGCTGGCAGGCGCTCCCCTACGACGACTTCCTCAAGCTGTTGGAAACGGTGGCGTGACGACACTCGACACTCGGCACTCGGCCTGCCACCTCGAACCTTGACCGGACGGGCAGGCGTGGGGCGGACGGATTGCGCCCCACGCCGAGGCCTCAGTGCGCCGGCCCGGCCGGCGCCTTCAGGTTACGGTCGAAGAACGCCGCCGCCCGGGTCCAGGCGTCGCGCAACACGTGCGCCCGCTGGAAGTAGTGGTACTCGCCCGGGTACACCATGAACTCGAAGTCCTTGCCAGCCTTGAGCAACGCGTCGATGAGGCGCACCGACTCGACGTACGGCACGTTGACGTCTGCGGTTCCGTGCAGGATCAGCAACGGCCGCACCAGTCGGTCGATCCGGTTAATCGGGGCGGCCAGCTCGTAGACCGCCGGGTGTTCCGCGGGCGTCCCCATGCGGGCGGTGACCCAGGACCCGCCGGGATCCACGTACCACATGCCGAAGTCGGGCACGCCGGCCACGTCGATGCCGCACCGGAACGTCGTCGGCCGGTCGGTGAGCGCCACCAGCGTGAAGAACCCCCCGTAGCTCAGGCCCCACACCCCGATCCGCTCCCCGTCGACAAACGGCAGGGTCTTCAGGTAGTCGGCCCCCGACGCGGCGTCACGTGCGTCCTTGCCGCCCACGTCCAGGTGGACCGCCTGCCGCCAGTCGCGCCCGTAGCCGATGCTGCCGCGGTAATCCGGCGCGAGCACGACATAGCCGTGCTGCAGCAGGTACTGGTGAAAGCTGTAGTACACGGCGTAGTTGCGTTCGACGTGCCAGCCGTCGTAGTTCTGGTTGATCCCGTCGCCGTGAATCCAGATGATGGCCGGGTGCTTCGCCGTGCGGTCCAACCCCTTGGGCACGAAGAGGTAGGCCGGCACCTGCTGTCCGTCCGCCGCAGCGTAGTGGACGAGTTCCGGTTCGACGAACGCCTGGGAGTCGACGCCTGGCGGCATCGAGCTGGTCAGCCTCGCCGCGATCGGGGAGCCGCCCCCGGCCTCCGACACGTACAGCTCGGCCGACGTCTCCGGATCGGTGTGCTGGTAGGCGACGCGCTTCCCGTCTGGCGCCCACACGGGCGCCGTATTGGTCCCGCGCCCGCTCGTGACGTCCGCGATCGCGGGCGAGGCAGCCGTCAGGGTGGCGACGGCGACATGCCGCACGCCTGGCTTCCCGTCCAGGTTCTTGTCGAACGCGATCCGCGTGCCGTCGGGCGACCACCCGATGTTCCGGACCTCGAACCGCCCCTGCGTGATCTGGCGGACCGCCCCGCCTTCGACGGGCACCACGTAGAGGTGATCCCAGCCGTCGCGGTCGCTCACGAAGGCGACCTGGCGGCCGTCGGGCGACGGCACCGGGGCGCCGGCGATGACACTCCAGAACTTCGGATCCTCCTCGCGGACGAGGACGCGGGTGTGCCCCGTGGCCGCCTCGATCACGCCGATCTCACGGACCTTGTTGTCGGCGCTCACCCGCTGCACCAGCAGCCGCGCCTTGTCCAGCCACGTCGGGACCGCCTCCCAGTTGGGGCTCGGAGCGAAGAGCGTCGGCGAACCGCCCGTCGCGGCCACCACGGCCGGCACCGACGCCTGGCGCTCCGTGCGGGTGTAGAGAATCTTCGCGCCCGAGTAGTCCGGCGCGTCCGAGCGGACGGTGACTTTGGTCAGGGCAAAGGCCAGCCGGGTGCCGTCAGGCGACCAGGACGGCCCCGACACGACGCCCTGCCCAGAGGTCAGGCGCGTCTCGCGGCCGTCCACGAGCGAGCGTACGTAGAGGTCCCCCTCCGAGCGCTGCCAGTCGGGCACGCCCAGCTGGCCCCCGCGCACGAATGCCACCTTCGTCCCGTCCGGTGACGGCGCCACCTGGTCCTCGACCTCCTTGGTGGTCCAGACGGCGTGCGCCGCGCCCGGTTGGTCGGGTGCGACCTGCCAGAGGTCCCCGTCGTGCACGAAATAGAGCGTTTGCCCGTCGCGGCTCCAGAACAGGTTGTCGACCAGTCCGGTCTCATAGGTCGTCAGCCGCCGGGGCGTCTGGCCGGGGGTCGCACTGGCGGCGGCGAGATAGAGGTTCTGGACGCCTCCCTGATCCCACACAAACGCGATGTGCGCCCCGTCGGGCGACCAGGTGGGCAGCGAGGGGTGCTTGATCTCCGTCAGGCGATCGATGGTCAGAAGGCCCGAGACCGGAGGCGGGGGGGGCGCCCCCGAGCAGGCGGTCACGACGAGGCACACCACGAGAGCCGCAAGTCTGCCGGCACGTTGCATACCATCCTCCAAAGGTGCGAGTCAGGGGCCGCCGCTACCGTCCGGCCGTCGCCGTCTCGGGCTGGAGGTGGCGGTCGAAGAAGGCCGCCGCCCGGGTCCACGCATCGCGCAGCACGTGCGCCCGCTGGAAGTAGTGGAACTCCCCCGGGTACATCATGAAGTCGATCTGCTTGCCGGCCTTGAGCAGCACGTCGATGAGTCGAACCGACTCGATGTACGGCACGTTGCCGTCAGCCGTGCCATGCAGGATCAACAGCGGCCGGGCAATGTGCCCGACGCGGTCGATCACGGCCGCCTTCTCGTACACGGCGGGCTGCTGCGTGGGCGTGCCCATCCTGGCCACGACCCACGCGCCGCCGGGGTCCTCGTACCACATCTTGTAGTCGACGCTGCCCGCCACGTCGATCCCGCAACGGAAGGCGGTCGGATGGTCGGCCATGGCAATCAGCGTGAAGAACCCCCCGTAACTCAGGCCCCACACGCCGATCCGCTCGGCGTCCACGTAGTCCAGCGTCTTGAGGTAGCCGGCCGACGCGGCCGCGTCTTCAGCGTCCTTGCCTCCCACGTCGAAGTACACCGCCTGGCGCCAGGCCCGGCCGTAGCCGATCGAGCCACGGTACTCAGGCGCCAGCACGACGTACCCGTGTTGGAGGAGGGTACTGGTGGAAGCTGTAGTAGACGGCATAGTTGCGCTCGACGTGCCAGCCGTCATAGTTCTGGTTGATTCCGTCCCCATGGATCCACACGATGGCCGGGTGCTTGGTCGTGCGATCCAGCCCCTTGGGCACGAACAGGTACGCCGGCACCTGCTGGCCGTCCGGGGCCTTGTAGTGTACGAGCTCGGGTTCGACCAAGGCATCGTGATCGATGCCCTCGGGCATCGAATCGGTCAGCCGGTGCCCCGTCGCCGCAGCAGCCGGCGTCTCGGCCAGGAACAGATCGGCGGAGTGCTGAGGGTCGGTGTGCTGATAGACCAGGTGATGCGAGTCCGGCGCCCACACGGCGGCGATGTTGGTGCCGCGACCCGAGGTCAGGTCCACGACGCGGGCACCGCCCGGGTCACTGCCGACTGCGGCAACCGACACGTGACGCACCCCGGGATGGTCTTCGACGCTGCGGTCGAAGGCGAGGCTCTGCCCGTCGGGCGACCAGGCCAGGTGTCGCACCTCGTAGCGGCCCTTGGTCAGCTGGATCGGCTGGCCGCCGGCGGTCGGCACGACGTAGAGGTGGTCCCAGCCGTCGCGATCGCTCACGAGGGCGACAAACCGCCCGTCGGGGGACACGCTCGGGTCGGGCGCGACGAAGCCCAGGCTCCAGAACACGGGGTCCACCTCGCGGTACAGGAGGTGGGTCTGTCCGGACGGCACGTCGGCCACGAGCAGCTCGCGCGTCTTGTTGTCGTCGGCCACCCGGTGGACGAGGAGCCGCGCACGGTCCAGCCACAGCGGCGCGCTGTCCCACCCCGGGCTTGACGGCAGCTTCGTCACGGCGCCGCCCATGGCCGAAACAAACGCCGCCGTGCTCGGGCCGTGATCGACCCACGTGTAGAGGATCTTCCCGCCAGAGTAGGCGGGGGCCTCCGACCTGGGCGTGACCGCCGTGAAGGCAAACGCGAGGTGGCTGCCGTCCGGCGACCAGGCCGGGGAACCGACCACGCCCAGGTCGTGGGTCAACCGCGTCTCTCGTCCATCGGTGAGCGAACGCACCCACAGATCGCCTTCCGTGCGCTGCCAGTCCGGGAGCCCGGCGCCGCCGCCGCGCACGAAGGCGACACGCGTGCCATCGGGCGACAGGACCACCTGGTTCTCGAGCACGGGTGTGGTCCACACGGCCGAGGCGCGGCCGTCGTCGGCCACCTGCCAGAGGTCGCCGTCGCGCACGAAGTACAGCGTGCGGCCGTCGTGGCTCCAGAACAGGTTGTCGACTGGGCCGGCGTCGAAGGCGGTCAGCGGGCGGGGCGCCAGTGGCCCTGTCGCCGCCGTGTCGATCACGTAGATGTTCTGGACGCCGGCGCGATCCCAGACGAATGCCACGCGTCGTCCGTCGGGCGCCCAGGTCGGCTGGGACGGATGCTTGAACTCCAGCAGACGGTCAATCGTGAGCAACCCGGAGGCCGGCGGTGGCGCGTTGCCGGGCCGGCCGCCGCACCCAACCGTCAGACCGACCAGGACCAGGCAGACGACGCCAGGTAGCCACGTGCGCATGTGACCCTCCTCGGGGCGGTTAGTCGTGAGGGCAAGGAAGACCGAGACGTACGGGCGGAGGCGGGCGTGGTCGCGCCCGCCTCCGCTTGGCGATGGTGCAGACCGACCGACTAGAAGGTCAGCCGTGCGCCGAAGCCCGCCACGACCGGCGTCAGCAGCTGCGTCGGGGCGCCGAACGAGGGCCCGACCGTCGTGACCTCACTGGTGACGGTCGCCGCGTTGAACGCGTTGAAGAGGTTGAACATCGCCTCGATCTTCGCGGTCCGCCCGACCGAGAAGATCTTGCTCAGACGGAAGTCGAGCAGCGAAACCGACGGGTAGCGCGTCTCGCCGCGCAGGTTGGTGAACACGGTGACCGGGCCCTGGTTGAGGTTGACGGTCAGTGACGGCACCAGCGGCGCTCCCGTGTAGTACCGGTAGTTGCCGCTGACGCTCAGACCCCACGGCAGGAAGTAGGTGCCGGACGCCTTCAGGATGTTGGGCACGTCGTTCCCCAGGACGCGACCATTGATGTTGATCAGGTTGTTCGGGTCGTTGGCGTCGACGAAATTCCACGGCACCTCGACATAGTTGCTCGTGGCCTTGCTGTAGGTATACCCGACCATCGCCTGCCAGTTGTCCGACAGCCGCTTCCGCAGCGTCAGTTCGACGCCGTTGTACCTCTCGTAGAACCAGGGGATGTTGGTGATCTCGCGCTGGACCATGCCCACGTACTGCGGGAGGAGGTTATAGACGGTGATCGAGCTGCCGTCCGGCAGGGCCTCCTGAACGGGGGTGTAGCCATTGCTGGGGATGGCGTTGTTCACCTGCCCCAGGAGGTTCTTGTTCTTCCGGTAGTAATAGGTGACCGACACGCCCAGGTCCTTCCCGAGCTGGTGCTGGATGCCGGCCGTGATCTCGTCGGAGTACTGGCGGCTGATGTTGGGATCGAGCGTGATCCCGCTGGCGCCGCCGAAGAAACTGACCGGAGTGCTCAGCTCGTTCGCCTGCGGGATGCCGTCCCCGTTCAGGTCCGTCCAGAGCCGGGTGTCCCCGCTGAGCGCGTTCGGGTTGAGCGTCTCCGGGAAGCGGGATCCCTCCTGGATGGCATAGCGGCTATAGCTGGCCTTGAGGGCCGTCCTCCCGTTGCCGAACACATCGTAGCTCACGCCGACGCGCGGCACGGTGATGTTCATGTTCGGGATGTTGTCCACTTCGGAGAACTGACGCGGCCCGTAGAAGGCCCCGCCCGGCGCTCCTTGGGCCGGGTTCCAGCCCTTGAAGTTCTCGAAGCGAACCCCGAAGTTCAGCGTCATGCGCCGGACGGCGTAGGCGTCCTGCGCGTAGACGGCGATGTTCTGGATGTTGCTCTGCTGGTACATCGGCGTGTTGTACGTCACCACGTAGGACGGTACCCCGGCCTCGAAGTGCGCGTCCATGTCGCCGTTGGCGGAATAGTCGTACCCGTTCAGCGCGCGCGCCAGCTCGAAGCCGAACTTGAAGTCGTGGGTGCCGCCGAGCAGGTGGTCGTTGAAGTAGCTGAGCGAAGCGTTGGCCTGGTGGCGCGTGGCCAGGTTCGTCTGGTAGTCGGGGGCGGCGCCGCTCACCGTGGAGTAGATGTCATCGATCAGGGACGGCCCGCTCGACACATTCGACTGCGGACCGAGCGGGAAGATCTGGTGGAGGTAGCCGAACCGCGTGTCCAGGAAGAGGGACTTGGACAGCACCGACGTCCACTGGCCCTGGATGAGGTGAGCCGGCTCGATCTGCCGCCACGACGCCTGCTGCGTGGTGAAGGAATAGCCGTTGTCCCGGCGGTAGAACCGGTTCTGGTAGTTGAAGTAGTACTGCACCATCACCTTGTTCTTCGGGTTGATCTGCGTCGTGACCTTGCCGAGCACGTTCGTCTGGTGATTGATGTCGACATTCTCGCCGGCCGGCAGGCCGAGGATCTGCGTGTCGATGAGGTACATCCGGTAGGACCCGAAGAACCACATGTTCTTGGTGATCGGACCGCCGAGCGTCGGCTCGAAATCGACGATGTGGTCGATCGGGTTGGCGGTGGTGATCCCCTGCGCCTTGAGCGCGTCGGTCACGTTGTTGCCCTGCAGCTTGCCGGGCTCCCACATGGCCGTCACCCCGCCGTGGAAGTTGGCGCTGCCGGACTTGGTAATCATGTTCATGTAGAGGCCGCCCACGCTGACCTCGGCCGGCGCGCCCGCCGACTCGATTTGGACCTCGTCGAAGCTGTCGTAGTCGAAGTAGAACATCGTGTAGTTGCCGGCACCGCCCGGCCAGTTCATGCTCAGGCCGTTGATGCTGTAGTCCTGCTGGGCGGTGGCCCCGTGGATCGACATCAGACTCTGCTGGGCGCTCTGGGTTCCGCCAATGTTGTAGCGGTCGGGCACCGTCCCCGCGACCTCCTCGGTCAGCACCCAGATGTCGCGACCCGTCGGGATGTTGTCGAGCAGGCCCTTGTCGAGCGAGGTGGCGACGAGCGAACTCTTGCTGTCCACCACCGGCGCTTCGCCGGTGACGTTGACCGTCTCCGAGAGGCTCTTGACGCCGAGCACGCCATCCACCTTGGCGACGAAGTTCGCCGTGATGCGGATCCCGGCCCGGTTGACGGTCCCGAACCCGGACAGCTCGAACTTCACGTCGTACCGATCCGGGTGGCAGCGCGATGAACTTGTAGAGCCCCAGCTCGTTGCTCGTCGTCGTCCGACTGCCGCCGATGAGCGCGGTGCTCGACAGCGTCACGGTCACGCCGGGCAACACCGCAGCGCTCTGGTCCGTGACCGTTCCCGTGATGGTCCCGGTTTCCGTCTGGGCCCCCAGCCAGGCGGGAAACGCCAGGACCGCTAGGAACAGGAGCAGGCTCGAACGGATGATTCTGGTCCTCACGGTTGAACCCTCCTTGGCCGCCAGTGGCGGCATCCGTCGTGAAAACCTCGTGCAAGGGCCTCCGACCGCCGGACCCTCACACCATTTCCCTCTTCCCTACCACGCCAGCAGTGTGCACACCTCCGCGCCGGTCGGGCGCTCTGTCGCAGCACCTAGCCCATCACTATTGTGTACAGGACCGCGTACAAGATGTCATCCAATATGCACCAATTCTGCTGGACGTCAAGGGGCGGGATCCGTCGTCGGGATTCGTCGTCGGGATTCGTCACCTTCAAGCCCCAGACCCGTCCGCCACCGGACAACCACCAGACACAAGTAGATAAGATATTTCAGAACAATAGGTTATGGCCGCAGAAGATAGGCCTTGCGGGGTCCACGGCAGACAGATCAGCAGCCGAGGGCGACTGCAACGGTCCCGGAACGACTGCCGACGAAGCGGCGACGAGCGGTCCTTGGAACAATGGTCAGGCGCGGACGCCGGCCGAACTTCCCTCTGATGCGGATGACACGGTCTGAGGTTGGCCGGGAGGACCGCTCAGGACCGACGTTCCGTCGTGCGGCCACCAGGGACTATCCGTCTCGCAGGAACAGTTTCTTGCCGCCGATGATCTTCTCCGCCGTCAGCCACCGCTGGAAAAGGTTGATCGGCAGGTAGCTCGCCAGAGCCAACCACGACGTCCGGGCCGCGTACGGCAGCCGTGACAGGACTGACGAACCGCTATAGAACCACTTCCACGCGTTCTGCCAGCCTTCGAACAGCTGGTCGACCGACATCAGCGTCGGGTGGAAGAACGGGTACCCGTCGCGCCAGTCTCTCATCCACCACCGCTCGTCGAGCAGCCGCCCTTCGGCCCGCACCCGTTCGAAAAGCCGCGTGCCGGGATACGGCGTGAGCACCGAGAACGACGCCATCAGGAAGCCCGCCCGGCGGGCGAATTCGACGGTGGACTCGAAAACGTCTGGCCCGTCCTGATCGAACCCGAACACGAACGAGGCCCAGATGAAGATGCCGTGGTCGTGGAGGCGGCGCACCGTCTCGAGGTACAGCGCCGGGTCGTTCTGCCGTTTGCCGCAGGCCAGCAGACTCTCGCGGCTCACACTCTCGAAGCCGACGAACACCGCATGGCAGCCCGAGTCCGCCATCAGCCGCAGCGTCTCAGCGTCCTGCATCCCGTGCAGGGACGCCTGTCCCACCCAGCGGCGCTTGAGCGGCGCGAGCGCGCGGAACAGCGCCCGCGAATGTTCCCCGTAGCCCGCCACGTTGTCGTCGGCGAACATCACAAATCCGGCCGGCAACGTCGCAACTTCCCGCGCCACGTCGGCCGGATCGCGCAGCCGCGTCTTGTGGCCGAAGAACGGCGTGACCGAGCAGAACTCGCACGTGAACGGGCAGCCTCGGGACGCCTGCACGATGTGGACCGGCATGTACGTCCACCGCGGGAAGATCTGCCGGTTCGCCCACCGCGGCGTCCGGAAGTCGGGGAGGGCCTCGTGCCGATAGATGGGCTGCAGCCGCCCCGCGCGCGCGTCGGCCACGAGGCGTTCCCAGAGCCCCTCGGCCTCGCCAACGACCACGGCGTCGCAGTGCTGAAGCGCCTCGTCTGGCACGGCCGTCGGGTGGATGCCGCCCATCACCACCTTGACGCCGCGTTGCCGGTAGGCGGCTGCGAGTTCGTACGCGCGAAACGCGGTCTTGGTCGACACGGTGAAGGCCGCCAGGTCAGTGCCTCCATTGATCTCCGTGGGTTCGATCCGCTTGACCGTATCGTCTCGCAGCGACACCTCCACGTCGTCAGGCGTCAGTCCGGCGACGGTCGCCAAGGCGAGGCTCTTGAGGCGGGCCGAGTCTTCGGCCGCCGGGCACACCAACTCTATTCGCATGGGTTCCAGCGAGTCCCAGCCTCAGACCGCCTTCTCCGAGCGGGTAAACCGACCAGAAGTGGTGTGGAATTGCCGAGGCTTGGTGCCAGATTATACCCGGAACACCGATGCCCTGAAAGCGCGCCGGGCCGTGATCGGGATCACCCTCTCGATCCGGTTCCCGATCGCGGGAACTGGACGTGCTCGGCCACTGGTCGGGGATGGCGGCCAAGGACCGCAGCAGCAGCGTCCCCGAGGTGCCCTCCCTCCGGAAGAGGATGCGCGTCGGCGGATGAGCCCCCTCGCCCCGACTCGTCCGCACAGGCCGGACGAATGACCCGCCCTTGACATCACTGCGCTCCGGACGAGGCGGCCCCACGAGCGCGGCAACGGGTCCTCGACCTGACCCCTGCGCGCTGGCAGCGCACGGTCGATCTGAGCCCGGATCTCCCCGGTTGTCGCGTTAGAAAACTGAGGCAACCCGCTCAAGAGACGGCCACCCGAGACGATCGGCGCCGCCCGCTATCGTCCACCTCGGCCGGCCGAAGGAGACTGCGATGATCCCCAGGAGATTCGTGTCGGCATCGCTGATCGCGACCCTGCTCGTGACCCTGGCACCCCTCTCGGCACGGGCGGGCGACAAACCCGTGGCGACGGCCAGCCTGCGCGCGTCGATCGACCGGGCCGTGGCCCAGGCAGCGGCGACGCCCGCGCGCGACGGGTCGACCACCCCGCACCGACGTCACGACGCCCCCTACCTACGCAGGACCGGCGCTGGCGGTGGTGGCGGCGGCGGCGCGAGCAAGGTGTGGATGGCCTACGCCTTCGTCGGCTTGGCCGGGAGCCTGGCGGGAGGCTACATCCTGTACAAGCAGATGCACAAGCTGTCCAGCGCGACGCCGGCACAATAGCCGGACGGGTAGACCCGCCCGGGCAATCCGGCCGGCGGCCGCAGCCTCCCTGCTGGCCCGTTCGGCAGTGTCTCAGGCGTCCGTCTGCCCGCCCTTCACGCGGCGCATCACGAGAGCGGCGTCGTTCCCGCCGAAGGCCAGCGAGATCGACACCGCACACTGCACGGGCTGCTGGCGGCTCTGGTTCGCCACCACGTCGATCAGACACGCCTCGTCGGTGTGTCCGTGGTGGATGGTCGGCGGGATCACTCCGCGCTCGATCGTCAGCGCCAGGGCCACCGCCTCGGCCGCCCCGGCGGCGCCCAGGCAGTGCCCGAGCATCGACTTGACCGAAGTCACTGGGATCGCGGAGGTTCGCTCACCGAACACGCGCCGGATCCCTTTGGCCTCGGCGCGATCGTTGAGCGGCGTGCCCGTGCCGTGCGCGTTAATGTGGTCGATGTCGTCCGGCGACACGCCGGACGAGGCGAGCGCCGCGCGCAGCAGCGCGGCAACCGCGAGGCCCTCCGGTTCGGGCGCCGTGGCGTGGAACGCCTCGCAGTAGGCCGCGTAGCCCGCGAGTTCCGCGTAGACGTGGGCGCCGCGGGCGAGCGCCGCCTCCAGCTCTTCCAGAACCAGCACGGCGCCCGCCTCGCCGATGTTCATGCCGTTGCGGTTCGCATCGAAGGGCCGGCACGGTTCCGCGTCGACAACCCGCAAGGCGTTGAAACCGCTCAGCACGGTACGGCAGAGCGCGTCGGCCCCGCCGCACACCGCCGCGCGCGTCCGGCCGCTGTTGATGAGGTCGACGCCGTAGCCGATGGCCATGGCGCTCGAGGAGCACGCCGAGTTCAGGCAGGCGCGCGGGCCCAGCAGCCCGAACCGTTGTGCCACCGGGTCGGCTGCCCCGCTGTTCAGGTAGCTGACGATCTGGGACGGGCGCGCGCGCCGGATCCCCCGCGCCAGCATCTCCCTGTAGTACGCCTCGTTGCGGAGCAGGTCGCCCGTACCAACGCCGAACACCACGCCGATCGATGTCCGCGGGATCTCTGTGTCGAGCAGGCCCGCGTCGGAGAGGGCCTCGGCAGCCGCCATGACCGCCAGCTGGTCGGCGCGCGAGTAGCGCCGTCGCTCCCACGGTGTGAAGAACGCCGCGGCATCGTAGGCTGGCACCTCGGCGACCATCCGGCTGCGGTAGCCTTCGCTCTCGAACAGGGTCAGCTCACCGATGCCACATCGCCCGGCACACATGGCCCGCCAGGAGGATTCCCGGTCCAGCCCGAGCGCGCACACCAACCCTAGGCCCGTGATGGCGACGCGACGTCGGCTCATATGACCTTGGACGGTTCGAGGGCCCCGCCCGCGCCCGGACGCCGGTCCGTTCCCCACTCCCGTGCCCAGCGGGCCACGCGGTGCCGTTCGCCCCGCTTCTGGATGAACGTCACGACGAGCGGTGAGATCTGGAACGGCAGCGACAGGAGAGACGCGATCGCCCCGCGCGCCCGCTGGCTCCCGGTCAGACCGCTCGGGCGGAGCCCGGCGAGGCCGCCCCAGTAGTTGCAGATGACCCCGTAGATTTCGTAGGCGAAGCGCGGGTAGGTGCCGTGCCGGCCCAGGCCGCGGGTCTTTCCGCGTGTCAGGCTCTCGAGAAACTCCTCGCGTGTCCGGCCAGGCGCCTCCGTGAACGCGTCACCCACGTGACCGACCACATGCGCGTCGCTCCCGCCGGTCCCGCCGAGACGCGTCAGCGGATGCGCGGCGTTCCACGAGGCCGTTACGGCCGCAGCCAGTTCGTTGTGCACGGCCGCCATCGTGCCGTTGCGGACCTCCACGGCATGCACGAGCGGCAACATCAGGTCGAGGTAGTCGGCAACTGCCATCTCGCCGCGGAAGAAATGGAACGGGTGATGAAGGATCAGCACCACGCCTTCCGACCGCAGGAACGCGGCCGCCTCCACAACGTTCCCCCGGAGGGCCTGGACCTCGCGGTGGTGGCGCTCGGTCAGCCCCAGCGCCCCCAGATGCACGCGGATGCCGGCCCCGGCCACCCGGCACTCGATCTCCTCGCCCATCAGGATGTCGGTCGCGTCCGGGTGGTGGTCGAGCAGTTCCAAGCAACCGTCGATGCAATCGTGGTCGGTGATGGCGACCAGGTCCATCCCGCGCGCCCGCGCAGTCCGGTAGATGGACTCCGGGGCGGAGTAGCAGTCGCGGCTGCGGAACAGCGGCATGGTGGAGGTGAACCCGGAGTGCAGCGAGTGCACGTGCAGGTCCGCCCGCAGCGAAGGCATCGACGGGAACTCCAGCATGGCCGTGCGTCTACCTCGCCGCCCACGGGGCTCCGCTCCCGAGCCGGGGAAAGGCCCGTCGACTCGACGCTCGCGAGCGGTCACGGGCACGCTCCGCTCACGGCCCATGGACCGATCGGGTGGAACTCGACGCGGTCGAACACGGTGCTCAGCCGGTCGGCGAACCCCCCCAGCCGGAAGTAGTGGCTGAACCGCAGCAGCCACGGCAACGCCGCTCGCGGGGGCGACGGATCGAGTTCCCACGGGTGTACGAAGAGCGTCGCAGGTTCGCCCCGCCGGTTTCGTCGTGCGATTCTCGGCGACCACCGTCTCGGGGCGGCTCATGCGGAGCCCCCACCCGCCTCCCAGGGGATACTGCTGCCCGAGCCGACGGCCGACGAGCGGTGGCACCTCGAGCAAGGTCCCGGATCCCGTGTCGCGGCGGTGCGGGACCTGTGGATAGGCGGGGTTCCCGATGACGCGCAGCGGCGACATGCTCGAATCGTAGCTGAAGCCCGACCGGGCGAGCACCTCCAACGCCCACAACGACCGATCGTTGATCGACCACTCAGGGGCACGAAACCCCACGGGACGCGGCGCCCCGGCCGCCTCGAGCGCCTCCACGGCCCGGTGGAGGTCGGCGTCGAACGACGGTTCGTCCAGCTCGTAGACCCGGCGGTGTGCCCAGCCGTGCGAGGCGACCTCGTGGCCCGCGGCCAGGATGCGGTGGACGAGACGGGGGTGACGCTCCGCGACCCACCCGAGGACGAAGAAGGTGGCCCGGACGTTGCGGCGCGCCAGGAGGTCGAGGGTCAGGTCCGTGGTGAACTCGACGCGGCTCGGAAGATCGGGCCAGCACTGGGGGGCCAGTGGTCCCCCGACGCCGCACACGTGAAACCACTCCTCGACATCCACCGTCAGGAAGTTGTACACGCGGCCCGTCACCTGGTGTCAGCCCTGGGCGGCCGGGGCCTGCCCCTTGGACTGCTCGATGAGTTCGACGATCGTCGTCACGGTGCGCAGTACCCGTTTGCCGAGCTGATCGTCGCTGACCTTGACGCCGAACTCACGCTCGAGCTCGAGGACCAGCTCCAGCGCGTCGACCGAGTCCAGGCCCAGACCATCGCCGAACAACGGTACATCATCGGCGATCTCCTGGGGGGTGAGAGGCAAATGCAGGCAGCGCACGATGGCGGTCTTGACCTGCATCGGGAGTGGTTGATCCATCACAGTCGCCGCACGCCAAGGATTAGCCACGCGCTCATGCCGGCTTCACTGCTCCGCATGAGCCTCGTACCGCCATCGCACCAGAAGGTCTGATGCGGGAAACCCCAGCGCCCGTCCGGCGTCGATGGCCTCCGGCGAGTGGGTATCGGCACGCCTGCGACCGGTGCCGGCCACGTCCTCGCACTATAGCGCAAAGGGCCGCTGGCCTTCAATCGGAGCGACCCCCGGCAACGCGCACCACGACGCTGCAATGTGCGCCGCCGTCCGCGGCGGCGTTGACAAGCGCGATGGACCCGCGCGTCGGTCGGGCCGCCGCGCTCGCGTCGACCCGGCACGCCGGGTCGAGCGGTTCGCAGCCCAGTGTCGGGGGCAGCACGCCGCGCCGCAGACACAACAGCGCGGCGGTGAGCGCCGCCGCTCCCGACGCGCCGCACTCCCCGGTGGCACCCTTGATCGCCACGACAGGCACGCCGCGCGCTCCGAACACGCGCTCCAGAGCGAGCGCTTCGACGAGGTCGAGCCCCCGGGTCGCGTTCGCGCAGGCGAAGACGACCGACACCTCGGCGGGCGCCAGGCCGGCGTCGGCGAGCGCGCCCTGCATCGCGCGCACGAGGCCGTCCGGGTCCTCCGGCCAGGCATGCGGCCGGCAGGCCGACGAGGCCGAGCAGACGCCTAGGACCTCGCCATACGGCGACACCCCGCGCCGCGCGGCGGAGGATGCCGGCTCGACGACGAGCGCATGGCCGCCGGCCCCAAGGACGAACCCGTTGCGGAGAACCGAGAAGGGTCGGCTCTCCTCCTTCCCCTGGTTGGTCGGGGACAGCACGCCGAACCGATCGTACACGCGGAAGGCGTGTTCCTCGATGTCGTCCACTCCGCCGCAGACGAACGCCGATGCCCGCTGCTCCCGCAGCATGCCCACCGCGACCTCGACCGCCGCGAGCCCGGACGCCTGCTTCAGCGCCAGCGTGAGGTTTGGCCCCCGCAGCCCGAGCTCGATCGCGCAGAGGCTCGCGGCCGCGTTTCCAACCGTGTTGCTGAAGCCCAGGGCCGGCACCATCGCAGGTCCTGCCGTCGACAGGCCAGCCAGGTGCCTCACCGTGCTGTGCAGGCCGGCCGTGGCACTGCCGAGCACCATGCCTACCGCGTCAGTGCCCGCCGCCACCCGCGCGTCCTCCACGGCCCAGCGGCAGACGACCAGCGCGAGGCGGCCGACTTCGTCCATGCGCCGCAGCTTCAACGGATCGATGTAGCGCGACGGCTCGAAGTCGCGGAGGAGCGCCGCCTGATGCGAGCGGCACCCCTGGGTGGCGAACGTCGACACCGGCCCGATTCCGGAGCGCCCGGCGATCAGGCCGTCCACGAACGTGTCCGGCCCGGCCCCAAGGCTCGAGAGGCAGCCCAGTCCTGTGACGACAGCGTAGTCGCGCATCCGGCCAGTACAGTATCATCATGCTCGAACGGGCTCAAACGCCCGACGGACCAGAGATGGCAGATTTCCTCAGGATTCTTGCGGGTCGGCGGGGTGTGCGTCGCGCGTGGTGCCGCGTCGTCACGGCGGCCGCGCTCGCAGCCCTCGCGCTGGGCGGCGTGGCGGCGCCTGCGCCGTCCGAGCTGTTCGATGACATCTACGTCCGCGCGAAGGCCGCCGAGGCGATGCGGCGCACAATCCGAGCGCGGTTCACACAGACGACCGTCTCGTCGCTGCTCGTCAAGCCGGTCGTGGCCAAGGGAACGATCGTCGGCGCCAAGCCTGCGTGTCTGCTGATGACCTACTCGTCACCGGAGCGCAAGACGATCATCATGGATGGTACGCGCGTCGCCGTGTTTCGGGGTGAGGGGCCGGCCGAGCAGACCGACGTGACGGACATCGTCAAGAAGGTGAACCACTACTTCGTCAACGCCACGCCGGAGGATTTGCGGAAGTCGTTCACCGTCCACGCCTTTCTTGATCCCGGGATGACGCCCCCGACGTACCAGATCGACCTGGTGGCCAAGCGCAAACAGATCCGGCAGGGATTGGAACGCCTGCAGGTCTGGATTGGGAGAGAGTCGTTGCTGCTGTCGCAGATCAAGATGACGTTTCCAGGCGGCGACAGCGACACCATCGCAATCGAGGACGCCCAGCCAAACGCCCCGGTGCCAGAGCACGCGTTCGACGTGAACCTTCCCCCGCCCGCCCGCAAGCGGTAGGCGCTCCTAGCTGGCCAGCTCCGCCCGCTGCTGATCGCCCACGTCCGTGCAGGCGCCTTCCGCCGACGGCAGCAGGGAATGCTCCGAGAGGTAGTAGGCCGGATCCATCAGGCGCTGGGTGCGGAAGAGCGCCCGCATCAGCAGGGGGAACTGCCGGAGC
Source organism: uncultured Acidobacteriota bacterium (assembly GCA_963701315.1). Lineage (GTDB taxonomy): Bacteria > Acidobacteriota > Vicinamibacteria > Vicinamibacterales > Fen-181 > FEN-299. The sequence continues at coordinate 2,403,219 of OY969603.1, forward strand.
TTGATCTGCGCGAGCCACTTGTACCAGGGCTTGTTGCCGCTCAGGTTCAAAACCGAACGCCGCCACGTCTCGCAGTACAGCTCGAAGAACCGCTCCGGACCCAGCTTGGGCTGCCAGAGCAGGTGGCTCATGTCGAACTGCGTCCACTTCGGGGCCCGAATGCGGTGGCGGACCGTCTCGAAGTAGGGCGTGCCCGGCAGAGGCGTGTGGATGGTGTAGCCGGCGCGGTGCAGCCGGTGCTCATCGACGAATGCCCAGAGCCGGTGGAAATCGTCCTCGTCCCAGTCGGGGTCGATCACGAAGTTCCCGGTCACGCCGAACCCCAGCTCCCGGGCCACCTTCACCGCCGCCAGCGTCTGCTCGACCGAGTTGTCCTTGTCGAGGCGATCGAGGGTTCGGTCGGTCGCCGCTTCGAGGCCGAAGAAGATGTCGAACACCTTCGAGAAGGGCTTCCACGCCTCGAGCAGCTCGGGATGCGACGCGACGAGATCCGTGCGGCTCTGGACCACGATCCAGTCCTTCCGGATCTTGCGCCGGACCAGTTCGCGGGCCAGCTCCAGGCTGCGCTCGGCGCCGTGCCAGAACAGGTCGTCGACGATGAACACGTACGGGCCCACCGAGGCGAAGTCGCGGCAGACCGCGTCGATGGCGCGGAAACGGAAAGAGCGGTGGTAGAGCGACCAGACCGAACAGAACGAGCACCGGTACGGGCAGCCCCGCGCCGTTTCCACGACCCAGACCGGCTTGAACTGCAGGCACGAGTAGTGGCGGTGTCCAGTGGCCAGCGCGTGGCGGGCCGGGAGCGGCACCTGGTCCAGGCCGATCGCTTCAGCGTCGCCGGTCGCCACAAACGCCCCGCCTCCAGTGTTGACGAGCAGGCCCGGTACCGTCTGCGCGGCTGCGCCGCGGGACAGGGCGTCCGCCAGGTCCGGGGCCACGCGTTCGCCGTCACCGACCGAGATCGCGTCGACTTCCGCCAGCTTCAGCGGCGCCGGGAACGCCGCCGCCGAGTGCCCGCCGAGCAGGAGGAAGACGTCCGGCGCGGCACGGCGGACGCGACGGACCAGATCGATGGCCTCGTCGACCTCGAGCGAGTGCATGCACGTGATGCCGATCAGGCGAGGACGGACCTTGGCAATCCAGCGTTCGACGCGTCCGCCGAACCGCAAGTCCACCGCCGTGGCCCGATGACCGCGGGCCTCGAGAGCCGCCGCCACGTACTCCAACCCCAAGGGCTCGGTACGAAAGAACGGGGCAGCCCCGAAGCGCTCGTTGAGGGGGGGCGGCCGCAGTAAGAGCACGTCCATAGGGCCGGCAGAATACCATCGTTTCCCGAGCGCAATCAAGGCACACGTCCCCTGACACGACAGCATCGACCACGGGCTTCTTCCGGTCGGTGCGACCCCTTCCGCGTTGCGACTGCGCCGCCCTTGTTGCTAGACTGGCTGCTCCAGATCCAACGACGCGCGGCAATCTCGCCTGGCGCGCGGAGCGGATCTGCTGTGCCATCCGGACCACCGCAACGATGATTGAGCGCCTGCTCAGAGCCAGCTATGCCCGCCCCAAGACGGTGTTGGTGGCCGCAGGCGTCGTGCTGGCCGTCAGCGGGCTGCTCGTCGCGCGGCTGTCGTTCGATGCCAACATCCTTCGCCTCCTGCCCCGCCAGGCCCCGGCCGCAAGAAGCTTCGGCCTCTACCTCCGACAGTTCGGCACGGTCGACCGTGTCTACCTGCTGTTCGAGGTCCCGCGCGGCCACGACATCGCCGACTGGGAGGCCTTCATCGATCGGTACGTCGAGGGCCTGCGGCATGCCCCGGAAATCGCGTCGGTCGACGCCGAGCTCTTCGACAACGTCAAAGACTGGAGTTACCTGTTCGATCGTGCGCTCCTCCTGTTGGGCCCGGAGCAGGCGCAGGACGCCCTTGCCCGCTTCAGCGCCCACGGCATGGCGTCCCAGCTGGCCCAGTCGCGTAGCCTCCTCGCCGTATCCTCGCCCCAGGTCAAGGCCTACGTCCAGCAGGATCCGCTCGGCCTGCTGAGCCTGGTGCGGGATCGGCTCGGGCGCGGGGGATCGCTGGTCGCCTTCGACCCGACCAAGCGGGGCTACGTCTCGCGTGACGGGCGGAGCCGGCTGGTGGTGGCCAGCCCGGTCCGCCCCCCGTTCGACACGGACTTCTGCAAGCGCCTCTTCGCCAGGCTGGCCACGGTCGAGGCCTCGGCCCGGGCCGCTCGCGATGAGGAGGAGGACGGCGGCACCCCGCGCGAGGCGGACGTGACCGTCCAGGCGGTTGGCGGATACCGGATCGCGCTCGACGCCGAGGGCGTGATCCGGCGCGAGATGATAGTCAACGCGGCTTTCTCCCTCGTCGCGCTCCTGCTCCTCGGTACTGGTGGTCTTCCGGACGCCGTGGATCCTGCTCTATGGCACCGTGCCGCTCGTCCTCGCCGCGCTCTTCACGCTCGGGGTCAACGGCCTGAGCGGGTCCGTGTCCCCGGCCACGTCCGGCGCCTCCGCCATGCTCTTCGGCCTGGGCATCGACGGCATCGTGCTGCTCTTCCTGCGGTACATGGAGGAGCGGGAACACGGGGCCGACGAGCGCACGGCCATTGCCCGCACCTCGGGCACCGCGACCAGCATCATGCTGGCCTACGGCACCACCGCCGCCACCTTCCTGGCGCTCGTGACCGTGGACTTCCCGAGCCTCGAGGATCTCGGCCGGCTGGTGGGGCTTGGGATCCTCGTCTGCTGTCTGCTCCTGCTCACCCTGCTGCCCGCGCTGATCCGGGTCACGGCGCCGCGGACGGGGGGCAGGACGATCGTCGTAGCCGGGCTGAGTCGGCTGGTCAAACGCCGGAGCCGCGCCATCCTGATCGTCGCGGGCATCGTCACGCTCGTCCTTGGAGCGGCCGGCTCGCGCCTGCGCCTCGACACCAGTCTCGACCGGCTCAAGACGCGGACGGCGGGGGCGATGCTCGAGGAACGGGTCGCCGATCGCTTCGCCCTCCCGCGCGACGTGGTCCTGGCGCTCGGCGAGGGCCCGCGGCTCGATCCGCTCCTCAGAGCGGCCTCGGCGCTCGCCGGCGCGGTGGCGCGCGACCTCCCGTCGGCAGTCGTCAGTGCTCCCGACACGCTCCTCCCGCCGGCGCCCGAACAGGCCGAGGTGAGACAGGTTCTCGCGCGCTCCGGTCTGGACGCGTCTGAGGTGGCCGCCGAGTTCGAGCGCCAAGCGGCCGGAGCGGGGTTCCGCCCTGGAACCTTCGAGCCGTTCCTCGACCGCTTGCCGCGGATGCTCGACCGTTCGCAGAGTCTCACCTTCGACGGGTACGTCGAGCACAATCTCGCGGCGCTCGTCTCGCGGCACGTCGTCCGCGGGCCGCGGGGCTATCTGGTCGTCGTCTACCTCTACCCGAAGAAGCCCGGCGATCTCGACGCGCTGGCCGCGCTGGTGGCGCGCCACGCCCCGTCGTTCCAGGTGACTGGCGTCCCGGCCGTCGACCGCGAACTGGCCGACCGCGCCCTCCCCCAGTTCCTCCAGGGCGTCCTCGTCGGCACGTTGGTCGTAGCGCTCCTCATGTACGCGGTCTTCCGCAGCATCCGCCTCTGCCTGCTCGCGTTCGTGCCCACCCTCCTCGGGTTCGTCTGGAGTGCCGGCCTGCTGGCAGTGTTCGGCGCTGATCTCGACCTGTTCTCCCTGTTCGCCGCGATGACGTTCATCGGGATCGCCACCGACTACGGGATCTACGTGCTCTACCGGTACAACATCGAGGGAACCCGTCCGGTTGGGGAGGTCCTGACCCGGACGGGCACCGGCGTGCTGATCGCGTGCGGCACGGCCCTGATCGGCTTCGGGTCGCTCATCAACTCCAGCTACCCGCCGTTGCGCTCGTTCGGAATCACCGCAGTGACGACGATTGCCAGCTGCCTGGTCGCCGCGCTCCTCGTCCTACCCGCCTGGCTGCAGGAGATGGGCGACCGATGACGATCTGCGCGCTCATCGCCGCGTTCAACGAGGAGTCGGCCATCACACCCGTCGTCGCGGGGGTGCGCCGCTTCTGCCCGGACGTCGTCGTCGTCGACGACGGGTCGACCGACCGGACGGCCGAGCGCGCCGCGGCGGCCGGCGCCACGGTCCTGCGCCACGCCCACAACCAGGGCAAGGGGGCGGCCATCCGCACGGGGCTGGCGCACGCGCTAACCCTCGATGATTCACACGTGCTGCTGATCGATGGCGACCTCCAGCACAACCCCGACGACATTCCGCTGCTCCTCTCGGCGGCCGACGCAAGACACTGCGACCTGGTCCTCGCCGAGCGCGCCTTCGTGAAAGGCTCGATGCCGACCGCGCGGTTCTACAGCAACCGCATCGGCAGCTGGATTCTGTCGCACTTCATCGGTACGCCGGTCGCCGACACGCAGTGCGGGTTCCGGCTGGTCCGCACCGACTGCCTGCGGGGCGTTGAGCTGACCGCCACGGGGTACGAGATCGAAACCGAGATGCTGATCAAGCTGATGCGCCGGCACGCCACGCTGGGCCGGGTCACCATCCCCGCCCGCTACGACGGGGCCCAGAGCAAGCTGCGGTCGTTTCGCGACACGTTTCGCACGTGCATGATGGCGCTGCGATACCGCTACCTCACCCGGTCGTAGGCCCAGCCGTCGCCGGGAACGGCTCCGTTGGGGGGAACGGCATGTCCGCTCTTCGCGAGCACGAACAGGTTCGGTGGCACCTCCATGGCCTGAACACGGGGGCCGTGTTCGGCCTCGCCCACTGGGGTGTTCGCCACTTCCCCCGTGCACTGAGCGACCTGATCGGCCGCACGGGCAGTTGGCTCACCTTCCATCTCGCGAAGACGACGACGGCCGCGCTCATCGCCAACCAGCGCGTCGTGACCCCGGGACTCTCCGAACCGGAGCGACGCGCGCTGGCGCTGCGCACCTACCGGACCTACACGGCGGAGGTCGGTGACCTGTTTCGGGGCCTTTCGATGACCCGGCACGAGCTGGCGGCATTCGAATCCCCCCTGACCACGCTCCACGGGCTGAAAGGGGACGGCAAGGGCGTGCTCCTGGTGACGGGGCACCTCGGCAATCTCGAACTCGGCGCCGTGCTGCTGCGGGTCCGGCACGACCTGCGCCTCACGGTCGTCGTCCTGCCCGAGCCCGATCCGTCGGTCAATGAACAGCGCCGTCGGATGCGGGCGTCGATCGGGATCGAGACCCTCGAAGTGCGCGATGCGGCCGATGGCGCCCTGAGCATCCGCCAGCGGCTGGCCGACAACCAGGTGGTCGTGATCGTGTGCGATCGAGCGCTCGGGAGGGACCGAATCAACGTGGAGTTCTTCGGGCGGCGTACCGGGTTCCTGCGATCCCCGGCCCTCCTCTCGTACCTGACCGGTGCGCCGATGGTCCCCTCGTTCATCCTGCGACAGCCCGACGGCCGGTACCTCGGGTCCGCGGCCGAGCCCATTCGCGTGGTGCGCAACGGCGACTTCAACGCGAACGTGCAATCCGCGATGCAGGCCTTCGCGTCGATCCTCGAGGCGAAGGTCGCCGCGCACCCACACCTCTGGTACCAGTTCTACCCGGTACTGGGGTGATGGCGCGAGCGGATGAGGCCACGCGGCGGCACGCTCGGCCCTGTGGCCCGTCGGCAGGCCTGCGACGCGCGACCAGCGAACGCGAAAGCCGCTGCCGCCCCGGGCGGCGGCCCGGCGGATTCCTCAATCTAGCGCGTGGCCTGTCCGGCCGCTCCGGGTGCCGGTGACAGCGTCAGCGACCCCACCGCGACGCATCGCCCGCCGGCCGTCACCTCGCCCTCAATCCGAATCAGGCCGGCAAATCGAGCCGCCACACGAGCGGAGGCCTCCAAATGGTCGCCGGGGCCAGCAGCTGCCGGGAACTTGAAGTTGCCGATGGCCGCCAGACGGAGTCCCCCCTCGGGGGGCGCCACCTCTCCCGAGCAGGCGGCCAGGCCGCCGGTCTGGGCGAGCAGTTCTACGAGGATCACCGCTGGCACGATCGGTTGGCCGGGGAAGTGGCCCTGGAAGAAGAAATCGTCGGGATGGGCGACCCGAGCGGTGCGTGCACTCTCGCCGGGCGTGAGGCTGACGACCTCCTCGACCAGCCGCATCGGCGGCCGGTGCGGCAGGGAGAGAAACGCGCGGCGTTCCGGAGACAACGGGTGGTCCATGGGAACCTCCCTCGACGGCGCGACAACGTGGACGTGGCCTGGCCCGTGAAGAGGGACTGAGGTGCGCCGATGCCCTCACGCCACGGGGTCCTCGGACACCCGTACGAGGAGCTTCCCGACGTTGGAGCCCTCGAAGAGCCTGTTCACCGCGACGGGCGCGTGCTCGAGGCCGTCGACGATGTCGGTCCGATAGCGGAGCCGGCCCTCGGCCATCCACTGCGCCAGCGGGCCGAACGCCTCGCGGAACCGGTGGCCGTAGTCCGTCACGATGAAACCCTCGATCCGCGCGCGCCGCATCAGCACGTTGCCGAGGAACCGCGGGCCGGGCGGCGGCACGGCCTCGTTGTACTGCGAGATGAGGCCGCAGATGACGACACGGGCCCGCGTGTTGAGCAACGCCAGCGCGGCGTCGAGGATCGCGCCGCCGACGTTCTCGAAATGCACGTCGATCCGGTCTGGGCACAGGCGGCGGAGCCTGGAGAGCACTGGCTCCTGCTTGTAGTTGATCGCGGCGTCGAACCCGAGCTCTCTCAGCCACGCGCACTTGGCCTCGCTGCCGGCGATCCCAATGACTCGGCAGCCGACGATCTTGCCAATCTGGCCGACCAGCGAACCCACAGCGCCCGCCGCCGCGGACACGACCAGCGTGTCACCCTGCTTGGGCTGGCCGACCTCCAGCAGGCCGAAATAGGCCGTCGCCCCCACGTAGCTGAGCACCGCTGGATATGCCTCAAGTGGCAGCGCTGGGTCCCGCTCGATGCGCCCGAGCCCGGCTCCGTCGACGACCGCGTGGGTCTGCCACCCGAGCAGACCCTGGACGTAGTCGCCGGGCGCCAGCCCCGCGTAGCGCGACTCCTCAACCACGCCAAGCCCAAGGCCCCGCATCACTGAGCCGAGCGGCACGGGCGGCAGGTAGGTCGGCGACGGGCCTGCCCACCCGCGGCTGGCGGGATCGAGCGACAACAGGATCTGCCGAACGAGCACGTGGCTGTCCGGGAGATTCTGGAACCCGCTCCTCCACCCATTGGAAATCCCCGGGCTTGAATGGCCCCTCGGGCCGGGCGACGAGCTTCCACGCACAGTTCCTAGCCGCCGGCATGGTCCCCTCACATCATGCTGCCCGCACACCGTGGGAACGCGCGACCCCACCTGGCTGGCGGTACATCGCCGAATCGTAGCGCACCGCCTCGGAGCCTGACAAACGGCCAGGCTGCGGCTCCGACGCAATCGCGGCACGACGAGAACGCAGGGACACGGACCGCCAGGTGTCCAGACCCGACGGCGACACTCGCGCACACGGCGGCTGGCCGTGCTGCTATACTGCCGACCATGCCCCGTGTCGAGAACCTGGGCGAAAACGTGGAGGTGTGGTGCGACGGTCAGCGCCGTGACGTCGGCACGACGTACGATGTGTGCGCCGGGTGTCACGCCCGACTCCGGGCGGACGCCCACGCCTACGACCATCGCCTCGTGCCCCTCAATCCGGGCGAGCCACCGGGCGTTGACGGCTGGGGGGAGATATCCCGCACCCACCCTACGCCTATGCGTCGATGCACTGCGCCGCCTGCGGGGCGCCGCTGACGACCTTCGATGACCGCCGGTCATTCGACTGCTGTTCGACCGAGCAGCGTGCGGTCTCGGCCCACACGGCCCGGATTCTGCGTCACGCGCCGGCGGGTCCAGTAGTCTCGACCGTTGCCAATCGGCCTGTCGCGTAGTTGGCTCAGCCGGCGCCTCGTCCGCCGACCACCGCGCGTCACGTGGACCGCCTGATCCTCCTCGTCGATGAGCCACGTTCCCCCCTTGCCGGGTGCGCGGCCGTGGAGGACCGCCGATCACACGACCTCCTCCGGCCCGCCCGAGTGTAAGATGGCTGAGCCCGACCGGGTACGGCAGGACCGACGAGGTCGACGCCGTCATGCCACGAACCCCATGACTCACCGAACTGGGAGCCCCGAGGTCACACCGAACAGCGAGGCGGTGTCGTTGCCGGAGTGGCTCTTCGCGGTGGGATTCGTCGTCTTCGCTGCGGTGGCATGGTCGGCACTCCTGCTGGCCGAGTTCGGCGCCTTCTCTCTCACCCGCGTGCTCTGGGCGGCGTCGATCGTCGCCGGCGCGGCCTTTGTATGGGCCTGGGGTGAGCTCCGGGCTCGCTTCGCGTCGCGTGGCGCGGTCTCGACCCTCTCCTGGGTGTCGCTGGCCCTGACGCTGATCGCTGCCACGTTCCTGTACCTCCGCCCGTCGGAATGCCTCATCGAGGGGCGCGACGGGTCCGTGTACGTCGCCATCGGACGGACGATCGCGCAGACGGGCGGCATCGTCTCCACCGATCCGCTGCTGAACGTCGTGCCAGCGGCGACCGTCGAGCCGCTACTCGCCCGGGACCCGCTGTGGCCCCACCTGCTCAACCGCTTCCCCGGCGGAATCCAGATGCGGAACGGCGACCCGCACCTGTCTCCCAATTTCTTCCACCTCCTGCCCGCCCTGGCGGCGACCGGTTTCGCGATCCTGGGCCCGCGTGGCACGTACGGAGTCAATGCGGTGTTCGGCGTGCTCGCCGTCTTCGCGCTGTGGCTGGTCGGACGGCGCGTGTGGTCACCGGTGGCAGGCGTGGTGGCCGCCTCGCTGCTTGCCGTGAGCTTCGGCGAGGTCGTGTACGCACGGTTGGCCGTGTCGGAGATCCTGGCCCAGTTCCTGCTGCTGGCCGGCCTCTGTTTCACCCTGCTGGCCGTTGACACCCGGTCGCGTCTCGCGGGTGCCTGCGCCGGCGCGGCGATCGGCCTGGCCGCCCTCAGCCGCATCGACGAACTCTGCGTGCTCCTCCCGCTGGCGGCCGTTTGGCTGGCCGTCGCCCGGCGGCGGCGCGCGCTCGGCCCGGCCTGGGGCTGGTACGCGGCGACGCTCGGCGTGGTCGGGCTCCACGCCGTTGCGCACGCCCTGCTGGTGTCTGGTCCCTACACGGTCCGTCTTTGCCGGGCGGCCTGGAACGGCCTGCCGCACCCGTCGGGTGGTGTCATCCTCGGACTCATCGGAGGCCTGATCGCCGCCGTCTCTGTCTGCGCCGTGCTTGGCGTCGCGTGGCACCGCCGGTGTGCACCGCGATGCCCGCCGGACACCGGCGCTCGGATTGCGGCCACGGTCGGCGCGGCGGTGGCGTTGGCGATATTCGGCCCGGCCGCCGTCATCGCGGCAAACCGCCTGCTCTCGGTACCCGGCCTGGTTGCCGCATTCGGCGGGCTCGTACTGTTGCTGTGGCGCACCGATGGACTGCGCACGCTGCCGATGGTCCTGCCGTTTGTGGCCGAGGCGGTCCTGCTGGGCACGTGGCGTGAGACCGTGGCTCTGTCGGCGGACTTTCGGCGTGTCGTGCCCGTGATGCTCCCGCTGGCGACGCTCTACACCGGAGTTCTCGTCGCGACAGGCGCCTCCCACCCGCGCCGAGCGCTGCGCATCGCCGCCTGGACAGTGGCCGGCGGAATCGGATCGCTGTGGATCTGGCAGGTGTGGCCCGTGCTGCGACAGCCGCCCCTGCAGAACCTGCACAACCAAGTCGCGCAGTTAGCCGGCCGGATTCCGCCAGGTGCCGTCGTCATCTCGGACCGGTCGGTGCCCAGCCACCTTCCGTTGGCCCTGCAGTCGTCCTTCGGCCGCATCGCCCTGCCCCTGATCGAACGCCCGGGGTCCACCGCGGCGCTGCGATCGTTCGTCGAACACGTCCGAGCGAGCGGCCGCCCGGCGTACGTGATGGTCGCGAGTTCCGGCATCGTCCCCCAGCGTCTGCGACGAACCGATTTCGTCGACTTCAGTCTTCGCCAGGTGGACGTCGTCCCACTCCACTACACGCAGCTGGTCCCCGTCCTACGCGAGATGCCTCGCGCCCTGCCTACCACCTCGGTATTCGTGGAGCTGTATGAACTCACGCCGGGGTCCGACGGGCACGGCGCGGCGCTTCCCGTCGTCATCAACATCGGCGACACCGGCTTCGAATCGATGCTGGGGGGATTCTACGCGGCCGAGTCCATGCCATCGGCCCGCGCCCGGTGGACGGGAGGCGAAGGCACGGTCGCGCTGCCGCGGGTCGGGCGGGGCGCTCGACCCGCAAGTCTGGTGCTGCGCCTGGCCGCCTACCGACCGCCGGGCCTGCCCCCGCCGACCGTCCGGCTCCGACTCGATGGCGCGCCGGTCGGCACCATCATGAGTCCGGGCCCGTCGTTTGGGGTCTACCGCCTGAGGCTCGACGAGGCGACCAGCACGCTGTTGACCGAGCGGGCGACCACCCTCACCGTCGCGAGCGACACCTTCGTGCCGCATGCCGCCGGCCTCGGCGCGGATTTGCGGGTGCTAGGCGTGGCGATCGATTGGATTCCGCCTGGAATGATCCCGGCCCGGCACGAACGCTCCGACGCAGCGCCGCGAGCAGGCCGCGCACCGACAGGTACGCCCGCGTGGTCGCGGCGTCGAGGTCCGTGAGCGACGGACGGTGACGCAGATAGTGGGCGTCGATCCGCTCGAGCAGTTCGATCCGGCTGCTTCCCGTCACGTAGGCCAGTCGCGTCCCGAACCCTGCCGAGAAGTGGTCGCGCACGAGACGCGTGGCCGAGTCGGGCGCGTCACCGAACGGGTAGGCGAAGACCCTGACCGCACGTCCAAGAATGTCCTCCAGACGGGCGCGGCTGTCGAGGATCTCCCGGGCGACCCCATCACGCGGGAGTCGTGACAGGCGGGCGTGGGACATCGAGTGCGCTCCAACCTCCACGCCGGCCGCAGACGCCTCCCGGAGCGCGCCGGCATCGAGGAGCCGTTCGGCAAGCGCCCGTCGCGGCCACCCCGGCCAGTCAGCCGCATCGCCCAACCGGCCCGCCACGACGAAGAGCGTGGCCGGAAGCCCCAGCTGGCCCAGCAGCGGCAGCGCGCGGTCCGCGAAGCTGGCGAGCCCGTCGTCGAACGTCAGCATCACGCTCCGCTGGGGCCACACGCCTCGGGCATAGCCGGCCAGCACAGCGTCCAGGGTCAGCACGTGCCAGCCGCCGGCGGAAAGTGACGCGAGGTGTTCGCGCAATCTCGAGGCCGACAGGCAGATGGGTGCGGCTCCGTCCGAGACCGCGTGGTAGGTCAGGATGGGCAGGCGGGGCAGGGTCGACCGGCCGGGATCAGCGCCGTTCATGCGGGCCCGCCCGGACGGGCGCGCCTGGCATCTTGGCACGCCTCGATGACGTCGAAGTACCGATGCAGGTGCTGGTCGGCCGACCACTCGTCGCGGAGCATGCGTCGCCCGTTCTCGCCAAGCCTGGCCCGCAGGCCCGGGTCAGCCCGCATCCGGTCAAGCGCGGCGGCCAGCTCTCCCGCATCGCGGAACAGGAGGCCGCCGTTGGCGTCCCGGACCAGCTCGGCCATGCCCGCCAGATCGCGGGCAATGACCGGCGTGGCTTCGGCAAATGCCTCGAGCATCACCATCGGGAATACCTCGTAGCAGATCGAAGGCACCACCAGGGCAAGCGCGTGGCGGTAAAGGGGCCGGAGACGCTCGTACGGCTGGGCGCCGAGGAACACGACATTGGGCATGCCCGCCGCCGCGGCGCGCAGGGCGGTCGACTGGTCGCCGTCTCCCGCCACCAGCAGGTCGACACCCGGGAGCCGCCGAAACGGCGCCAGCGCCGTCTGGAGACCCTTGATCGTCACCAGACGCCCCACAAACAGGAAATACGGACGACCATGCGGCGAGGGGTCGTTCGACGGTGGCGGCGGACCGTCGGGAAGGAAGTGGGGCAACACCGTCGTCGGCAGGTCCAGGCCCCGCTCGCGATGCAGATCGCGGACGAACCGGCTCGGCGCCAGGACCCGGTCGATGGCGCCGAGCTCTCGTCGCAGCAGCCCCGTGGCACGCCAGAGCTGCGGGGGACGACGGCCGTGGAGGCTGCACCACACGCAGTGTCGTCGGTCACACAGCCGACGGCCGAATTTCCACAGCAGGTGCATCGGACACACGAGCCACTGCTCGTGGGTCGTGTAGAGCTTCACCGCCCGGCCGTATCCAAACGCTCCTGGCCCGATGAGCGAAGCATTGTGAAAATGGATGACGTCGTGGGCGTTCGACTCCAGCAGGCGTCTGAGCTGCGGTTTGAAGAGCGGCCGTCCGCTCTGGTGCGTCGCCAGAGGCGAGAGGAACCCCACCGCCGATTTCAACCGATGGACGGTCACGTTCGGCGCGTCCGGATAGTGCAGCGCCGGTTCGGCCCGGTGGAGGAGGTAGTAGGCGTCCAGGTCGTGGACGACATCCACCTGATGGCCGCGCCGGCCAAGCTCCACCGCCAGCCGGCGAACATACGTGGCATCTCCCCCGAAGTGATACGGTGGGTAGAACGTCGTCACCATGCAGAGCTTCATGGAGGTCGCCTCGGCACTCTCACGGCACGCGTCGCTGGCGGCGCACCCGCACCTGACGTATGATGCTCCCTCGGCAACGTCGACGCGCGGCCCATCATGCCATGATTCCCACCCCGGACCATGCTCCGCCGCCCTCGGCCGACGCGAACCGCGCCGGCGCGCCCAGCCGGCTGTCGATCATCGTGCCGGTCGTCCGTGCGGACGACGCCTTCCGGACGTGCCTGGCAAGCCTGAAGCGACTCGACCCGCCTTGCGGCGACCTGGTCGTGGTGGTGGACGGCGCCGATCCAGCCGCTGCGGCGTTGGCCGCGCAGGCGGGGGCGAGGGTGGTGACGCTGGCCGACCGACGCGGGCCGGCCGTGGCCCGCAACGCCGGCGCCCGCCTGGCGAAGGGCGATCTCCTCCTCTTCGTCGACGCGGACGTCGCGCTGCCCGGCGACGCCGTCGGCCGGGTCGTCGCCACGCTGGACGAGGGCCCCGACTACCAGGCGGTGATCGGGTCGTACGACGACGCGCCAGGTGCGCCGAACTTCCTGTCCCAGGACAAGAACCTCGCGCACCACTTCGTCCACCAGACGTCGCGCGAAGACGCCTGGACGTTCTGGGGCGCCTGCGGAGCGATCCGGCGGGAGGCGTTCCTGCGGGCAGGCGGATTCGACGAGCGGTACGCGCGGCCGAGCATCGAGGACATCGAGCTCGGATCGCGACTCGTGGCGGGCGGCTGCCGCATCCGACTGGACAAGTCGCTTCAGGTGACCCACCTGAAGCGTTGGACGGTGCTCGGTCTGCTCCAGTCGGAGGTCCGCGATCGCGCGATCCCGTGGACCCGCCTCATCCTGCAGACGGGACGCATGCCGAACGACCTCAACCTCCGGTGGTCCGGTCGTGCGGCCGTCCTGACGGCGTGCCTGCTGGTCGCCTCGCTCGCCGTCACGGCGCGGCGGCCCGCGGCCTGGCCGATCGCGGTCGCCGCCGCCGGGCTGCTGGCGGGATTCGATCTCCCCCTCCTGCGGTTCCTCCGTGCCAAACGCGGGCTGCTCTTCACGCTGCGCGCCTTCCTTCTTCAGGCCGTCCATTACGGTTGCTGCGCGGCGGGCTTCTCCACCGGTGTCGCCTGGCACCTGCTCGATGCCGGCCGTGGCCCGGCTGGCCTCCCCGCGCGCGAGCCCCTCGGCCGGCTGTCCGGCGACGGAGAGCGCGAGTGACCGACGGCCCCGTCCTCGTCGTCGGCGCGGGGCCGGCCGGATTGGCCGCCGCGCGCGTGCTCTGCGACCACCGGGTCGGGGTCGTGGTCTGCGAGCAGGGTCCGTCCGTCGGCGGGCTCGCCAGGACGGAGACCTTCCAGGGCTTCCGCTTCGACATCGGCGGCCACCGGTTCCTCACGCGCATCCCGGAGATCCAGCACCTGTGGGAGGAGACGCTCGGCGACGACTTTCTCACGGTGCCTCGCCTGTCGCGGATCTTCTACAGGGGACGGTTCTTCGACTACCCGATCAGTCCCGTCAACGCCGCGCGCAATCTCGGCCTCTGGGAGAGCACCCGCCTAGTGGCCAGCTACCTGTGGGCGCGCGTGCGCCCGTCGGGCCCGGACGAGACCTTCGAGCAGTGGGTCACCCATCGGTTCGGCTACCGTCTCTACCGAACCTTCTTCAAGACCTACACGGAGAAGGTCTGGGGCATGCCCTGCACCGAGATCCGCGCCGATTGGGCGGCGCAGCGCATCCGCGGCCTGACGTTTCGGACGGCGGTCGCCGAGGCGCTCGGCGGCGGCAACGGCGCCGCCTCCCTCGCCCGGCAGTTCCACTACCCCCGCCTGGGCCCGGGACAGATGTGGGATCGCTTCGCGGACATCGTGGCGGCGGCAGGCGGCTCGGTGCGCCTGCGCACGGAGGTCGCCAGACTCCGCCACGACGGGCGCACGATCACGGCCGTGGAGGTCGACAATGGCCGGGCCGAGCGGCTGGACGTCTCGTCTGTCATCTCCAGCATGCCGCTCGGCCACTTGATCGACCGGCTCGATCCGCCTCCCCCCCGACCGGTGATCGAGGCGGCGCAGCGGCTCCGGCATCGCGACTTCATTCTGGTCGGCCTCATCCTCGACGCGCCGACCAGCTTCCCCGACAACTGGCTCTACATCCACGGGCCCGAGGTCCACGTGGGCCGCATCCAGGGCTTCGCCAACTGGAGCCAGGCGATGGTGCCCGAACAGGGGCACGCCAGTCTCGGGATGGAGTACTTCTGCTCGGTCGGCGACGCCGTGTGGTCCCGCTCGGACGCCGAGCTGATTGACCTGGCCACGCGGGAACTGCAGACGCTCGGGCTGGCCCGGGGAGCCCGCATCGAGACCGGCTGCGTGATCCGGCAGCGGAATGCCTATCCGGCCTACGATCGAGACTACCGCACCCACCTGCAGACGCTCCGCGGGTACCTGGCCGGCTTCACGAACCTGCAGACCGTCGGCCGCAACGGGTTGCACCGCTACAACAACCAGGATCACTCGATGATCACCGGCCAGCTGGCCGCGCGCAACGTGCTCGGCGAGCGGCACGATGTCTGGGCGGTCAACACCGAGCACGCCTATCTCGAGCGCTCGCCTGCCAACCATCGTGAGCGCTGACCTCGAACCCCTGACGCCACCGATGACCCGGCCGGCGTCCCCGCTCGGGCTCGCCCGGGAGACGCTCCTCGGTGGGCTGTCCATCCTCACGGCCGACGGACTCTACGTCCCGACCTCCCTGGTCATCGCCGCCTTCCTCGCCCGGCGCCTCGGACCCGCCGACTACGGGCTGTTCGTCCTCGCCACGACCATCGCCACCTGGATCGAATGGACCCTGGCGTCCCTGTTCGCCCGGGCCTCAATCCGGCAGGTCGCCGCCGCATCCGACTGGCGCACGCCGGCCGCCACGCTGCTGCGGGCGTCGCTGACCGTCGGCCTCGCGACCGGCGCCGTCATGTGGCTGCTGGCCGCGCCGATCGCCCACGTGATGGGCGAGGACGCCCTCCGGGGCGTGCTCCGGGTGGCCGCGTTCAACGCCCCGTGTTTCGCGCTCGCGCTGGCACACCGCTTCGTGCTCACCGGAGTCGGACGGTTCGGCGCCCGGGCCGTCGCGAGCGCCGCGCGCTCGACGGGCCGCCTCGTGCTCGTGCTGATCCTGGTCTGGGCCGGCTGGGGTGTCAGGGGGGCGGTGGCGGCGACGATTGCCGCATGGGCGATCGAACTGGCCGTGGCGCGCTGGTTCGTCCGGCCCCGTTTGACTGCCCCCAGCGGCCTGGCGTGGCGCGAGCTAGTCCAGCTGGCCGCGCCGCTGTTTGCAGCGGGCATCTCCTCGCGACTCTTCGAGCGGATGGGACTGTTCTGCCTGCAGGCGCTCTGTGGCCGCCCGGCCGATACCGGCACCTACGGCGCGGCCCAGAGCCTGGCGACGCTGCCCTCGCTCATCACGACGGCGTTCGCCCCGGTGCTGCTGTCCATCGTGACCCGCCTACTCACGGCCGGTCAGGCGGAGGACGCTCGCCGGGTCGCCAGTCAGGCGCTCCGCTGCGTGCTCTGGCTGGCGCCCGTGGCGGCTGCCATCGCGGGTGCCGCGCCCGACGTGGTCCGCGTCGTCTTCGGAAACAACTTCCCGGGGGCCGCCCCAATCCTGGCCATCCTCTGCATCGCCAGCCTCGCCAACGTGGTGCTCGCGCTGACCTCCACGCTCCTGGCGGCCTTCAACCGGGCTGCGCTGGCCCTCATCGTCACGGCCCCCCTGGTACCGCTGGCGTTGGTCGGCTACCTCCAGGTCATCCCTCAGTTCGGGGGCGTCGGCGCGGCCGTCGTCACCTCCGCCGTCGCGGTCCTCGTCGCGTGCCTGGCCATTGTGACGGTGCGCCGCGGGACGGGCGCCACCACGGGCTTCGCCACCTGGGTCCGGACGGGGCTAATCGCCGCCGTCGCCTACGTGCTGGCCGCGCACCTGCCCGGTCACGGCCTCATGGTCGTGCCGAAGCTCCTCGGCGTCGGCACCCTCGCCCTCCTCGGCCTTGTCGCCACCGGGGAGGTGGCGTTCGCCGACGTCGTGGCGATCGTGCGCGGCGCGAGGGGCCGCGACGACAGGGTGGAGCTGCCGCTCTGAGCGGGCGGGCGGCGGGACGCCGTCGACGGCCCCACCGGCCCGACTCCGTCGCGCCCGCTACACGCTCCGCTCCACGCGCCAGGGCGCCAGGTGCGCCGCGAGGCGGTCGAGCGCGAGGTTGAAGACGAATCCGAGGACGGCGATCACCGCCAGGCTCGCGTAGCACTCCTCGACCCGCAGCGTCTGCCAGGCCCGCCAGATCAGCGACCCGAGGCCATTCTGCGTGAGGATCAGTTCGACGGCCACCGTCAGCAGGAGCGCCGTGTTCAGCGCGAGGCGGGTGCCGGCCAGCAGCAGCGGCAGGCTGCCCGGCAGCACCACCCGGGTGAGGACCTTGAGGCGGCTGGCCCCGTAGCTTCGGGCGACCTCGAAGTGCCTGGGGCTGATCTCCCGAACGCCCGCCATCGCGCTGATCAGCATGGGAAAGAACGCCGACACGGCCACCACCACGACCTTCGACGATTCGCCGATCCCGAAGGCGATCAGAAACAGCGGCAGCAGGGCGATCTTGGGCACCGGGTGCAGGGCCGCGACCAGCGGGTCGAGCAGCCTGCGCCATCGCCGCGACCGGCCCATCAGCAAGCCGACCAGCGCGCCCGGCAGGGCACCCAGCGCCAGGCCCAGAAACGTGCGGGTCAGCGTGGCCAGCGTGTGGGCCGGCAGTTCGCCGGTCCTGGTGAGGGCCGCCAGGCTCGCGGCGATCGCGGAAGGCGGAGGACACACGAGCGTCGGGAGCCAGTCCCGCCGCGCAAGGATTTCCCACGCGACGAGAGCGGCCGACACCGCCGCGCCGCCCAGCAGGACGTCACGCCACCCGCGCCTCGACGCGACCCCGGTCACTGCGGTATCCACAGGCCTTTTCGCACCTCGTGCTCCAGAATCCGCCAGATGTGCCACCGGATATCCGCCATGTGGGGCCCCGCCGCGCCGGTCTCCTCGCGCGGGCGATCAAGCGGCACGGCGATGTCTTCCTGGATGTGACCCGGAGGGCCGGTCATCACCAGAACGCGGTCACCCAGACGCACCGCCTCCTCGATGTCATGGGTGACGTGGACGACCACCTTCCGGTCCTGGCGCCAGATCTTCAGCAGCTCGTCCTGCAGGACGAGCCGCGTCTGCGCGTCCAGCGAACCGAACGGCTCGTCGAGCAGCAGCACGCGGGGATTGGAGACGAACGCGCGCACGATCCCGACACGCTGCTGCATGCCGCCCGACAGCTCGTGCGGATAGCTGCGCGCGAACGACCCGAGGCCCACCTTCTCGATGAAGGCGCGGGCCCGATCGTACCGCTCGTGCCGTCGGACGCCGCGCATCTCGAGCCCGAACGCGACGTTGTCCAGCACGGTCATCCACGGGAACAGGCCGTGGTCCTGGAACACGAGCGCGGCCCGCGGCTGGTCCCCAGACACCGGACCGAAGAACTCGACGGCTCCGGCGGTCGGCTCGATCAGCCCGGCAAGGATCTTGAGGAGCGTCGTCTTGCCGCACCCACTCGGCCCGACGATACACACGAACTCCTCGGCGGCCACACTGAAGGTCACATCCGCCAGGGCGCGCACGCCCCCGTTGCTCGTCGGATACGTCTTGGCCAGGTGGTGGAGCGTGAATTCCATCGTCCCGTCTGCCGATCTCAGCGGTCGTCGCGTGGGAGCCCTCCCGGTCATCCCACGGCATCCCAGCACACGCACAGGTCCCAGCGGCGGGGATCGATGCGGCACCCCGGCAAGAGGCGGCGATAGGCCGCGGCGAGCTCGACGGGTGTCAGTCTCGGCTGCACGTTGTGCGCGAGGTACATCGGGCTGGTCCGGAAGGCGAACAGCCGCCATGCCGTGGAGACGCCCAGCCGCGCGGCGTGGCCCGGAAGGCTCTTGAGCGCCTTGACCACGGCCCACGCCCGTTGCTGATCCAGCGCGGGGTGGCGGTGAAAGGTGTCCGAGAGAACAATCCGCCCGCCGGGCCGCACCACGCGGCGCAGCTCCGGGACCGACGCGTCGAGGTCCGTGTTGTAGAGCGCGGCCGTGCTCACCACGCAGTCGAAGGACGCGTCGGGAAAGGGCAGAGCCTCGGCCCGGCCCACCACCAGATCGATGTTCTGCTGGCCTCGCTCGGACCGCCGGCGGCGCGCAATCGCCAACATGCGCGTCGAGACATCCACGCCGACGACCCGTCCCACGTGATCCGCCAGATGGGCCGCCAGAATGCCGGTGCCGCAGCCGACGTCGAGCACCACCCGCACGCGGGGCGGCAGGTGGCCCACGAAATAGTCGTAGCGCTCGAGGCCGAAGCTCGCAGCCCAATGGTCGAACCCGTCAGCGAACGCGTCGAACACGGGCCGGGCCCCTGCAGGCGTGGTCGCCCACCGTCCCCGCGGACGCGTCGCCTGGGCCGCGCTCATTGCTGCTCGTTCGCCCGCGCGGCGTAGTCCACAAACGCCGGATCGTAGAACCGAGCCGGCGCCAGCACGCGGTCGAGGAACCCACGCCGCATGCCCCAGCGCTGGAAGTCCGTCACGCTGGTCGGCTCGACGCGCCCGTCATCGCGCACCGACGGCCAACAGGCCTCCTGCAGCAATCCGGCGTCGAACCCGGTGCCCTTCGCGAGAATCTGGAGGTTGCGAGGCGTCTTCCCTTCGTTGTACTGCCGGACGGCCCGGAGGTACGCGGCCATGAACCGCCTGCCCACCCCGGGGTTCTTCACCAGCAGCGACGGCCCGAACACGGTCACCATGTGCTGGTAGCCAGCCATCACCTGCACGCCCGAGGCGAACACCTCGGCGGTGTTGTTCTGACGGATGCGTGTCACCCACGGCTCGAGCACAAATGCGGCATCCACTGAGCCGGAGCGCAGGGCGTCGGCGACCACCTGGCCCTCACCCTCGGGGATGTCGACGACCCGGATGTCCGCCAGGGACAGTCCGGCCGGACCCAGCAGCTTGTCCATGAAGAACCCGAAGGAGGCCATCGGGTTCATGGCGACGCGCCGACCTCGCAGCTGCCTGGCCTCGAGCACCTGGCCCGTCTCAATCAGCGTGCGCCGGACCATGAGGGCGCCGTAGCTGCAGCCGCCGGGGGCGAAGTAGCCCTTGTCCGACACCATCTTGACCCGCGTATCCCTGGCGATCAGGTTCAGGAGAGCGAAGCTCACGGCACCCGTCCAGACGTCGAGGTCTCCGTGGGCGAGCGCGGTCAGGGCGTCGGCCAATCTGACAATCCGCACGAACTCGACGTCCAGCCCCTGTTCGGCGAAGTAGCCGGCGTCGGCCGCGATGAAGAAAGGCGCCGACGACAATCTGGGCAACAGCAGCACCCGCAGCTTGACGTGCGGGAGCGGGGGCGGGCGCCGCGTCGGTGACGGGGGCGGCGACGAGCAGGCCTGCAGGCAGAGGAGCGCGGCGAGCGTGGCTGTGGCGCCAGCCCATCGACGGCCGCTCATCCCGCACTCCGTGCGGACTGGGTCCGCTCGAGGATCATGAACTTCCCCCTGGCCGTCCACGTGGGGACCGCCCGTCGGACCCGCAACGTGCCGGCCTGGTCCCAGATCGCCGCGGCGATCCCCGCGGCGAGGTTACTCTGCCGGAGCGCAGTCAACACGGTCTCGACGACCGCCGCCTCGTCGTCGATCCGTACCGCCGGGCTGATCACCAGGAAGAGTCGCGTGTAGCCCTGTCCATCTTCCTCTTCGAGCAACTGATAGTCCAGGGGGCTGCCGCCGAAGCGCGCCGGCAGGACGGCCTCGAGGACGCGCTCGGCGTCGGTGCCCACCAGCGTCACGCCTTCTCCGGTGAGCTTGCGGAAGCTCCGAACCTCACGCACGTGCTCGGTCAGCCCGCAGGCGTCGAGCGGGCAGCCGCAGCGCCGCGGCTCGATCACCCCGCAATCGTCGCTCTCGACGTTGAGGAGCAGCAGCGGCGCCGAGGGCAGCAGGCTCGTGAAGCAGAACGCCTGCACGGGCACGTCGGACCCGGGCACGAGCCGGGCCGACTGGATCACCGCCAGCCCGTCCTTAAAGAGGTGAAGGTCGTTGCCGTCCACCGGACGCGCACAGCCGGCGCCGATACACCCGACGTCGCTCGAGATGTACACGGGCAGCCAGCTCGCGCCCGTCCGCTGGATCGCGGCCACCTTGGCCGGCGTCGGCGGTTCGCCACCGCTCATGAAGGTCACGCCCGTGAGGTCCCAGCCCTGCTCCTGCGCGGCAAGGGCCACCCTGAGCGCCATGCTGACGTGCGCCCGAACGAGGCTGGCGCCCCTGGCGTCCCGCGCGGCGACCGCCCACCGGGCCACCGTCTCGGCCTGATCCATCCGCACGAGCTCGGGCCGGGGAATCGGTCGGCGCGCCAGCCGCGAGATGGCGAGGATCCCGGTCATAGCCAGGCGGAACCTGAGCGCCGGCCGCAGGTCGCGCGTCGTGAACGGCGAGAACCAGCGCTCGTGCACGTTACCGAAATGAGCCGCCCGGAGCACATTGGCGATTCCACTGCCGTCGGGCAGGATCGACCGCCACACGGCCATCGGGACACGCGCCACACCGTGCGCCTCCTGGACGACGAGCAGCTGCGACGCCTGCACCGCCAGGTTGTCGAGGTCGATGTCGACGCGGGTCCCCGCGCCGGTCGTCCCGCTGCTCTGCGCGCTGAAGGACGCCGCCGCGTACGGGTTGCGGAAGTCCCGGGACGTCACGGTGAACGCGCGCCCGTTCCGGACGATCGGCGTTCGCCCCTTGAACTCCTCGAACGTGACGTAGACGCCCGCCTGCCGCAGCTGCCGGAGCGTCTCGTCCAGCCCGCGGCTGTGGACCATTCGGGTGAGGTCGCCCAGCTGGCACCCCGCCGCCTCGAGCAGCGGCCGGTAGGGGCTGCCGGGAAACCCGAACACGCCCTTCTCGACGACGTGCAGGAAGTTCTCGTCCCGGTCCGAAAGACGCTGACCGAGCAGCGCCCTCGCCTCGTCGGGCGTGATGGGACACCGCAGGAACTTCGGCAGGCCCAGCCCGAAGCGCGCGAACATCCGCAGATCGTCGAAGACCGGCATGCCGTCCCCCCGCCATACGATCACGGCTCTCGCCGCGGCACGGGTGCGGCCGGATTATCCCGGGCCGGACATCGCAAAGTCAACGGATGGGGCCGTCCCCAAGGCGGGTCGTCAGAGGCCCGGACGGCTCGATGATCCCGCGGGAGATGGGGCAGCCAGATCGGTCCACGGCCTGGCCACGGGGTGGTCGGGCGTGCCGGCGTCGCGGCCCGCTCGCGCGCCCTGCCCGTGCGCGGGCCGCTCCTTAGAAGTGCGTCACCGTCACGGTAAAGGAAAGCGTCGTCGTCACGTTCCCCACGTCATAGACCCGGACGCAGACGTTCGATGTCGCCGACAGCGAACCCGTGACTGTCCCGCCGACCTGGGTCGCATCGTTCGTGATGTCGATGACGCACGACAATCCCGTCCAGTCGCCGAGGGCCATCCCGATCGTCACGGTCGGATCCGAGAGCGTGGTCAGGGTGGCCGTCACCGCCCCCGACTGCGCCGTGAACGGGAAGGTCACCGCCCCGTTCTGGTTGAGGTTGCCGCTGTAGGTCGCCGTCACGCTCGTCGTCGATGTCGGGGCGGTCGTGGAAGTCGAAGACGACGAGCTGTTGTTGCACCCCGACGCGAGGAAGACGCCCGCCAAGAGCAACGCGCTCGCTACCAGTCGTCTCACGCTCCCCTCCTGTCGGATCGGAATCCACCTCGAAGGTGGACTCCGGAGATGACACACACGGAGACCGCGAACGCCACCACGCGGCCGGTCCGTCCCGGCCACAGGACAGTAATACCCCGTCCGACGGGCGGTAGCAAAAATCGGACCACGGGGGCTGCGGGCCTTCTCCGTCGCTCACCGTGGCCGCGGGATCCAATAGCCCGTGCCCGAAAACACCTGCGCCCGGCGGTGCATGTCGGCCGCTTCGGCGGGCGTCATCGGGCGGAAGGCCGTACCGACATCGACCAGACCAGCCAGCGTCGCCATCGAGTCCATGCCCGCCAGGACGGTGGTCACCGGCAGCGACATGGCGTAGCGGAGGTACTCCTCGGGTTGCGGCACCGGATGGGAGAAGGCCTCTGCGGGCGGAGCGTACTGGTGCGACTCGGGCTTCGGATCGGCCTTCGAGCGCGAATCGAAGGCGCCACCGAGTGCGCCCTTGAGGAAAAAGCCATGCCCGACGGCCTTCATGACGACGACCGCGATCCCGCGCGCCCGGGCCAGCGGCAGGACGGCCGTCTCGAAATCGGGATTCCGGGTCGCGTTGATCGGAGCCTGCAGGGCATCGGGCGCCAGCCGCGCGATCGCCTTTAGCGTCAGCGCCGGGTCGTGGCAGGAGAACCCGCGGAACCGCACGACCTTCTGGTCCACCAGCGTCCTGATGGCCCGGTCGGCACCCTTGGGCCCGGCGATCTGGTCGAGCTCCTGGGCGCTGGCCAGGTTGTGGTGCAGCATCAGGTCGATGTGGTCGGTGCAAAGCAGCGTCAAGCTGCGTTCCATCTCCCGCATGGCACCGTCGTAGCCGCGCTCGTCCGTCTTGGTCTCGAGGAACGCGTTGGCGCGGTGCGTCTTCATGGCCAGGCCAATCCGCCGCTCGCTGCAGTCACTGTCCCCGTCCGGCCCGTAGTTGGCGGCCGTCTCGACGAAGGTCACACCGTGGTCGATCGCCTGGCGGACAAGTTCCGCGCCCACCTCGTCGTTGGGGACCGGCTCGTAGTACCGGGCGCCGCCGCCCAGCCCGGCGAGGCTCACCTGCACGGGGCTGCGCCCGAAACTCCGCATCGGGATCGCGGCCGCTCCAAGGGGGACTTCCAGACGGCTGAGCGCCGATGCAACGAGCTCGGCGCCGGCGGCCGCCATCGAGGTTTCGACGAACGTGCGACGAGTGACGCGGGTCATGATCGAGTCGGCTCCTTTCCTACCCGCCCCTGCGAGCGCCTCGGTTAAGACCCGAGGGCCTCGAGGATCCGGTCCGCGGACCGGAGGGCCAGGGCGGCAAACGTCAACCCGCCGTTGATGCACCCCGCCGTCGGGGTCGTGGGAGCCCCGACGACGAAGAGGTTCTCGTGATCGTGGGCGCGACCGAAACTGTCGCACACCGAGTGAGCCGGGTCGGCTCCCATCCGGCAGCCGCCGCCCGGATGATCGAGGTAGCTGCCGACTCCGGTCGACAGGAGTCGCCCGTCGGCAGCTCGCACGATCCGCTCGAACGCCCCTCGGATGTGCTGCTGGACACGCTCCTCGCGCGAGGCGCTCGCCTCGTCGATTCGGTGTTCGACGGTCGGCAGCGGGTCTCCGTACCGGTTCGTCCGCCTTGGGTTCAGCGTGATCCGGCTGTCGATCGACGGGTGCACGTCGTAGTACGCGCGCAGCCGCATCGTGCCGCCTTTCACGCGCGACCGCCAGTCGTTCATCAGCTGGTCTCCGAACAGGTACTGGCCCGTCTCATCGCGCAACTGCGGCTGGCGGCCGACGGCGCTCTCCCAGATCCGCAGGTCGTGGCGCACGTAGGGTTGATCGACCGGGCACCGCAGGTACTCACGGGACAGCAGGCTGTCGGCACCGCACAGCCCGGCGTAGATCTGCGTCGGAATGGTCGCCTGCGCGTTGAAGAACCGGTGGCCGTTCATATACCGGCCGACCAGGCCGGAGCGGTTGGCCAGCCCCTGCGGAAACGCCGCACAGGCCGACAGCAAGAGCAGGTGCGGACTCCAGACGTAGCCCGCGGCGAGCACGAAGACCCGCGCCCGGTACTCGGCGACTTCGTTCGGCCGGTCCTGGTGGACTCCGTGCGCCGCCGCGATGGAGGACCGCCCGGGGTCGAGCGCGAGCTTGCGGATGAGCGTCCGGTCGTGCAAGACGATGCGCTGGCCTGCGAGCAGGCGGCGGAACGTCCAGTCCGGCGAGTAGCGAGCCCCGACCGGGCAGACCGAGGTACACGTGTCGAACACCCGGCAGACATTGCGCCCGTCCGGTGTCGGCGCGACGTTTCGGCTGACCGGCAGGACCACCCACTTGAAACCGCTCTTCTCGGCCAGCGTTCGCAGGCGCCGGAGGTTGTAGCTCATCGGCATCGGGGGCCTGGGGTAAGGCTCCGACCGCGCGTCCTCCGTATACGGGCTCGGCTCGCCCGAGGTGAAGAGCCGCCGTTCGGCTTCACAGTACGCCTTCTCGAGATCGTCCCATTCGAGCGGCCAGTCGACGGCCAGGTCGTAAAGGGATTTGAGGCGCAGGTCTTCCTGTGAGAACCGGTTGCAAGCGCCGCCCCACCTCAGCGCCTGCCCGCCCACGGCCATCGTCGGACAGATGATGCCTTCGGCCTGCTGATCCTCGATGATGTCGCCGGGCCAGGCGCTCTCACCGTATGCGAGCATGCGCTCGCGGGTCCGAACCCGGCCGCCGACGTCGAACAGCGCGCGGCCCGCCTCGACCACGGTAATGGACAGTCCCGGGCGCCGTTCGGCGAGTTTCTCGGTCAACATCGCGGCCGAGAGCCCGCTGCCGATGACGCACACGTCGCTCTCGAATCTGGGCATGCCCCTGTCCCTCTAGGCCAGCGGACGCGGGCGAACGGTAATCGCCGACAAGGGCCTCGATTGCTCCCGGCCGATCTCCGCCAGGTAACAGTAATCGTTGGCCTCGCTGCTCTGGAAGTAGAACGCCATGAGGTCACTGGCGACGTGACCCCCGTCGGGACGCTCCGGCAGGTCCTCGACTTTCGCCTGCCGCCACGCACGCTCGATCACGGCCCGCTTGGCGTCGGGCGCCAAACGCCCAAACGCCTGGCCTCGCTCGGCGGCGTCGCGCTCCAGAGCAGCCAACTGCTCGACATAGCGCGGAGCGGGTGACTCGGCCGTGCGACCGAGAACGGGATGGCCGTACGCGTAGTCCTGCTCCACGCCCCCCCGGTGCCGCTGCAGACGCGCGAGAAACCGGTCGGTCAGCAGCGCAACCGCCCTCCGGCCGAGCGAGGCCGGCAGGACAACAGGCGCCAGGGCGCGCAGCGTCTCGACGCTCGCCGCGGGCAGAATCGCCTCCTCGCCGGCCCAGACAACCCGGTCGAGCGGCGCAAGGACAGCCGTAGCGGCCAACTGCACAAACACGCGTCGTTTCATGCGGCGCTCCCGGGCGCTCGATCGGCAGGCGGTTAGCGGCGGAGCCTCTCACCCTCCGACAAGCCCGACAAATACGTGTCGATCGCGTCAGCCGCGTCCCGCAGGCGGCTTTCGACCTGATTGCGCCCACGGATGAGCTCGGCCTCGAGGAAGCCGAACTCGTCTCCCTCACGCGGCAGCGTGGCGAGGTCCTTCACGCGCGAGAGGAGCGGCAGCACCGGAAGGTCCGCCGCCGGATCCTGGTTGAAGGGCCCCGAGCGGGTGTAGAGCGTGGAGTTCAGCTCGTGCGTCAGACGCACGACGACCTGGTTGAAGGTGCTCACGCCAGGTTCGGCGGAGGGTCGGGCGGCGCCGTCGAACCGCGACGCCGCCTGCTCGAGGGCCGAGGCGAGCCCGAGCGTCGGCGCCAGGTCGAATGCCGGACCGGCCGCGGCGGCCAAATCCGTCAGGGCGGCGACGTACGCGGAAGCAATGGGTGCCAGGCGGTGAGGCAGCACGCGAAGGGTCGCCAAGTCGTGGATCTGCAGGAGCCGGTAGCGCGTGTCGAGCGCCAGCGCGTTCATGTCGAGCTTGTCGAACGTGTCCTCGGCGGTGTGCCAGTAGACGATTCGGCCTTCGCCGTCGACGTCGGGGTCGCCCTCGCCCGGGTTCGGCACCTCGACAAAGAAGTACGGGATGCCGAGCCCCTGAAACGCCGAGTCGGAGTCCCGTCCGGGCCTGAACACCTCGCGTCGGTCTCCCCCGCCCAGTGGCATCTTCCCGGTGAGCCGATGGGCGGATTCGTGGGCATACTCGGTCAGCCCCGGCCAGCCGCCGGCCGCGACGGCCTCGACGCGGGATCGTCGCCGTCCCGGGCCGTCCAGATTGGTGTAGGCGACACAGTGCCGGTCGAGATCGGCCCAGTACCGGTCGACGTACCAGCCGGACCCCGCGTAGCGACCGAAGGAGTGACCCGTCCACCACGCGAACCGCACGCCGCGTTCCAGCTCGCCGCGGTGCTGCTGCAGCACGCGCGCCATCTCGAGGATCGAGGCCACCGACCCACCCGTGTCGGTCATGCCCCGGTACCACGCGTCGACATGCGTCGCCACCAGCACGAAGTCGGACGTCCGCCCGGGCACATCCGCCACGAGGATCGGCTCGTGTCGCCAGGCCCTGGACACCTCGACGCGGAGCGTGACGGTGGTCGGCGGTTTCGACGCGGCGAGCGCCAGGCGCTCTCCGTCCGACCTCGTGAGGCACACATAGGGAATCCGCGGCATCTGGGCCGCGCTCTCCGGGGTTGGCGTACCCCAGATGGTGGTCACGATGTCCTCGTGGAGCGTGTCGGTCGAGTCGACCTGGAGGACGGCCAGCGCACCGGCCTGTTGGCCCGCCAGCACAAGCGCCTCGGTGTCTGGGATACCCCGCACGAGGGGAATCGCACCCCGAACCTCGGGGCCGAACAACAGCGTCCGATCGACCCGCCGCGTGAGCGTGGCGCCAACGACCACCGGTCCGGTCAGTCCGCCCGGGCCCGTGGCGGCCGAAAAGGCGGCGGTCTTGCCGTGCAGCGTGCCGAGCCCCGGCATCTCCACGTCGGCTCGCCCCGGCCAGCTGAGGTAGAGGCGGCTGTCGTGAACCGTGTGGGCAACGCCGTATTCGGTCAGCTTGCGCTCGAGGTACGTCATGGAGGCACGTTCGCCGTCGCCCGCCGCCGTCCGGTCGGTGTCGATGGCGTGCAGCGTGCGCTCGATCTCGGCAGCGGAAACCTCCCGATCGAGTGACGGAACGCGCGACGTCACCTGGGCCTGACAGAAGGCCCAGGAGAGGAGAAGGAGCGCACCGACCGCCGCAACTCGCCGTGCCATGAGTGTCCCCTTGTCGGGCGCGGAAGGCTCTCGCTCGTGGGCCGAAGCGCCGACCGCGCTACGATACGCCGCACCTGGAGGGCAATCAAGACGACGGGGGTCACGGGCCACGAGGGGAACGGAAGGCCCGGCGGCCCGCAGAAGCGGGGAACCGATGAGGTCGGTCGCCGCCTGGACGGCGAGAGGCCCGAGTCATCCCGGGCCCCTCGGTCTGCGCCGCGTGGTGTCCATCCGGCCAGCGGCCGACGCCACGCGTGCCCGACGCTCGGTCGGAGGGCGGCGCCTACTTCTGCTGCCGCTCCCGCGGGATGCTGCGCCACGCCGGGCGCGGCGGCGCGGTCGACGGGTGCTTCTTGAGCTCGTCGAGGGCAACCTGGATGGCCCGGTCCAGCTGCGGATCCTTGCCGGCGATCACGTCGGCGGGATTCTGCTCGACCTCGATGTCCGGCGGCACGCCGACGTTCTCGACGACCCAGCCCTCCTCGGTCCAAATGGCCAGGTTGGGCGCCGTCACGATACCGCCATCCATTAGGACCGGGAATCCGAGAATGCCGACCAGGCCGCCCCACGTCCGCTTTCCGACAATCGGCCCCACCTTGAACTTCCGCCACATCCACGGGAACAGGTCGCCGCCCGATCCCGCGGTCTCGTCGATCAGCAGGACCTTCGGGCCCTGGATCGACGCCGTCGGCGTCCGGATGTCGGCGCCGTAGCGCGTGGCCCAGTAGGCGCCCAGCGGACGGCGCAGCAAATCCAGGTAGTAGTCGGCCACCGACCCGCCGCCGTTGAAGCGCTCGTCGACGATGATGGCGTCGCGGTTGGCCTGCGGGTAGAAGTAGCGCTTGAAGTAGGCGTGACCGGTCGTGCTCGTGTCCGGCACGTACACATAGGCCACACGGCCCTTGGTCGCCTCATTCACCCGCTTCAGGTTGCCCTCGACCCACGCGCGGTTGCGGAGCGCGGTTTCACTCGCCACCGGGACGACCGAGACGGGCCGTGACCCGACGCCGTCCGGGCTACTGCCCACGGTGATCTCGACGAGGCGACCGGCCGTGTTCTCGAAGGCGGCGTACACGTTGGCCGGCGGTTTCAGGTCCTTGCCGGCCACCGCCAGCAGGTACTCGCCCGCCTTGACGTCCACACCCGGCTCGGTCAGCGGCAATCGGAGGTCGGGGTTCCAGTTGAGGCCGCCGTACACCTTCCTGAACCGGTACCGGCCATTCTCGATGGCGAAGTCGGCCCCGAGCAGGCCCCCCGGAACCGAGGGCGGTTCCGTTCGCACGTCGCCCAATCCCACGCGGTGATGACCGACGCCCAGCTCGCTGCACATCCACTGGATCACGCGGTTCAGGTCGCTGCGCACGGCCAGGTCCGGCAGGAACGCGGCGTACTTCTTCCGCATCGCCGCCCAGTCCACGCCGTGCATCGTCGGGTCGTAGAAGAAGTCGCGGTTGATGCGCCAGGCCTCGTCGAAGATCTGGGGCCACTCGGCGCTCGGCTCGATCCGCACCTCGATGGCCTCGATGTTGAGGCGGCCCTGGCCGGGTTCGATCTTGCCCTTGGCCGGCCCGATGGCCAAGGTCGGACCCGTTTGGTAGAGGATCTTCTTCCCGTCTGCGGACACGACGTAGGTGTCCACCTCCGGCAGCAGGGTCTCGTCCTTGCGGGCCGCGAGGTCGTAGTGGTGCAGCGCGGCCTTCCCGTCGATCGACCGCGTGAAGAAGATCTGGCTCGCCTCGCCGACTGCGAGATGCCCCAGTTCGCCAGGCGGCACCGACAGCGCCAGGATGCGCGTCGACAGGCCCTCGAAGTCGATCGTGACGTTCGGTGCGGTGGGCGCGGTGGCCGCTTTCTCCATCTTGTCCGGCTTGTCCTCCTTCCGCCGCTCCTCGTCGCTCTCCTTGGCGATCGGCGATGGCAGATCCTTCCGGAGGACGGCGAGGTAGAGCGCATTGGTCGTGCGCATGTCGGCGTTCGACATGGCAAACCAGTCCTGCACGGGGCCGGCATCGGTGGACCCCAGGAAGTAGAGGTACTTGCCGCTCGCGTCGAAGGCCGGCTCGGAGACGTCGCTCAGGCCGTCGGTGACCGGATAGGACTTGTCCTGGTCGAGCGCGTAGACGTGCACCTGCCGGATGTAGTTGCGCGAATTGAGCGTATAGGCAATCCACTTCGAGTCGGGCGCCCAGGCGGCGGTAATCGTCGCGCGAGGGCCGTACACGACCTCCGACGCGACCTTCTTCGACGCGCCGGTGGCCAAATCGATCCACCACAGGGCGAAGGCGTTGTCCGTGTAGGCGATCTTCTTGCTGTCGGGCGACCAGACGGCCAGGTCGTAGAAGCCCGTGCCAGGCAGCCTGTAGATCCTGGCCTCCCCCTTGCCGTCCTGCGGCTCGACGACGAGGTGGTAGTCGCCGCCGGCGTCCGAGAAGTACGCGATCGAGACACCGTCCGGCGACCATGCGGGCCCGCGCTCGTGGACGCCCGGCGTGTTGGTCAGGTCGCGCGGGTCGCCCTTCTCGGCAGGGACGGTCACGATCTCGCCGCGGAAGTCGAACACGGCCCGCGCGCCGGAGGGCGAGAGGGCTCCCGACCGGATGTACCGCACACCCTTCACAAAGCGCGGCATCCTATCGGGCAGGTCTGCCGTCACGCCCACCGTCAGCTTCACGTGCTTCCCCGTCGCCGGGTCGAAGACATGGAGATAGCCGGCCTGTTCGTAGATGATCTTGCCGCCGCCAGCCGACGCCCAGAGCACCGGGAAGTCGTCGTGGCTCGTCAGCTGCCGGACGGCCTTCGACTTGGTGTCGTACGAGAAGAGGTTGAACTCGCCGTTCCGATCCGAGACGAAGTAGACCACGTCGCCCATCCACATCGGGTAGACGTCGTTCGGCCGATCCGGCGGCTGCGGCACGCATTCGACGTCCCGAGTGGCCGGCGTGTAGAGGCAGATCGTCGAGTGCGTGCCGCCACGGTAGTGCTTCCACTCGAGGAACGCGTCGGACAACGGGTTGTAGGCGATGCGCTTGCCGTCGGGAGAAAAGGTGCCGCGAAACGCGTTGGGCAACTCGATCTGGGTCGGGAACCCCCCCTTGACGGGAACCGTGAACAGCTGCGTGTAGCGGCCGGTGAACACCGCCCGCGGCGACGTGAAGAGCACGGCCGTCCCGTCGGGCGTGAACCCCTGGACGACGTCCCGCAACGGATGCCACGTCAGCCGCGTCGGCATGCCCCCGGCGACCGGCACGATGTAGACGTCGGCATTGCCTTCGGTACTGCGCCGTGAAGGCCACCAGCGTGCCGTCGGGCGAGAATGCCGGGTTGCTCGCACTCTGGCCCGTGGTCAACCGCCGGACGTCCTTGCCGTCGAGGCCCGCCACCCACAGGTCCCCCGCGTAGATGAACGCGACGTTCGACTTGCTGATCGCGGGCTGGCTGAGCAGCCGCGTGTCGGCGGTGTTGATGGCAAGGGCCGGGGCGGCCACGAGCAGCGCGAGGAGAACCGTTCCGCACGCGAGCCGGAGCACACGGGTCATCACAGTGCCTCCAGGAAGCCAGTTGATGGACTGCGGGGGATGATAGCCGAACCGGCGAGCCAATCCTAGGCGATCGGCGGAAGGGACGGGTTCTTCCCGGAGCGTGCAGGTCCGGCTCGGATTGGACCACAGTGCCGCACGCCGGGCCCAGGGACACCAGACCTGGATCCGGCGTCCCTCGGCACCCCCATCATCCGCTGGCGGCCGAACGGGCCGCGTGGTCACGACGGCGGCCTATCAGCGCCGGGCGGGCGCCTACTCGCTGACGACCCTCAGGCGACGCTCCCCCCGCTCGAAGACCAACCCGTAATGGCCGCCGCACCGCCCCTCGTGGTCGGGACACGCGTGTGCCACCAGGTGGTACTCGCGGACCTCGAGGTCACGCGTCATGTCGACATCGAGCTTGATGTCGAGGCCGGGCGAGTTGTCAGCGTTGGCATGCCGGTACTTGAACCAGAAGGTGTCCGTGTGGCCGGGCCGCACGCGACCGTGGCGCCAGACATCCTCGGCACCGAAGCGATACTGGAACCGCAGTTCGAACGGCGTGGAGTTGTGGAGCTTCGTGACGGCGTACCAGTTGTCGGCGGCCACGGCGGACGCGGCGAACGATAGCGCCAGCAGCGCGCCGCCGAGGATGGGACGTAGCGTGGATCGGGTCATATGAGAGCGCTCCCTGCCAGATCGCAGATGACCGGGTGGTCGTCCCGCGGCCCGCGCGGCGCGCCGTCGATGGGCGGATCACGCCAGCACGCTCGCCGCGAGGACCTCGGCGCGAGGCCGCCCGGACCTCCGGCCTCGCCGCGGGCCTGTCGGCGCGACGTTACACTGGCGGCCGCGCCTGGTCAAGACCGGGCGGCTCGCGCCACGGCCGTCGTCTCGCGAGGGCTGATCGGGCGCGAGGCGACGGCAGTATCGACGTTCGATATTGACATTCTATATAGATATTCTATATTAGTACGACAAGACCTATGACGAGCCATTCGACCGACCTGCTGAAGGGCACCCTCGACCTGCTGGTGCTGCGCACCCTCGAGCTGGAACCCCGTCATGGCCTGGGCGTCGCCGAGCGGATCGCCCAGATCACGCGCGGCACGTTCCACGTCAAGCCGGGCTCGCTCTTCCCCGCGCTCCACCGCCTCGAGCAGGAGGGCTACATCGAAGGCACCTGGACGAAGTCGGAGCGCGGCCGGCGCGCGAAGTTCTATCGCCTCACGGCCGCCGGTCGCCGACGGCTCTCGTCCGAACGCCGCAACTGGGCGCGTATTGTCCTCGCCGTCGGGCAGGTCCTGGAGGCCGGGTAGGAAGAAGTCATGACCGTGTTCTCTCGTCTCGTCACCGTTTGGCGGACACTCGTTCGCCACGCCCGCGTCGAGCGCGAGCTGGACGAGGAAGTCCGGGGCTACGTCGAGGATTTGACCGAGCGCTATCAGGGGACCGGGATGGCCCCCGACGCCGCCCGGCGGGCGGCGCTTCTGGACACCGGCGGGGTCGAGCAAGTGAAGGAGCAGGTGCGCGATGCCAGGCTTGGAGCCGCCGTCGAGTCGCTGCTCGGCGACCTGCGACATGCCGCACGCGGACTGCGCCGGAACCCCGGATTCGCCGCGACCGCCATCCTGACGCTCGCGCTTGGCATCGCCGCCACGGTCGCCGTCTTCAGCGTGGTCAGGGCCGTGCTCCTCCGGCCGCTGCCGTTCGCGGATCCCTCACGTCTGGTCGTCGTCTGGGACACCGATCCGGATGGTTCGCTCTCGACGTTCAGCCCAGGCCGGCTCCTGGACCTGCGGCGGCGCGCCGCCGCGCTGGGTGGCGTGGCCGGGGTGGCCTACCTGCCCGTGAACCTCCTCGAGGCCGACCAACCGGAACGGTTGATGGGCGCCTCGGTCTCCACCAACTTCTTCGAGGTGCTGGGCGTGCCGCCGCGCCTCGGGCACGCCTTCGACGTCGGTCGAGAGCAGCAACGGGTGGTCGTCCTCACGCATGCCCTGTGGACGCGCCGGTTCAACGCCGACCCGACCATCGTCGGGCGCCGGATTCATCTCGACGTCGGGGTCTACACCGTAATCGGCGTGATGCCGCCGGGCTTCATGTCCCGCGTGCTGGTCACGTCGCCGTACCACGGTCCGCAGCCGGATCTCTGGCTCCCGGCACCACGCCTCGACGTGCCGCCTCTGGCCCTGGGGATGGGCGGCGATCGGCTCACGGAGTCACGCTACGTGAAGTACCTGCGAGCCGTGGCCCGGGTCGCGCCTGGCCACTCGCTGGCCGAGGTGAACGCCGACCTCAAGGTGCTGGCCGACCGGTTGGGGGCCCAGTACCCCGAGTCCGACAGGGGGCGGGGGCTGCGGGCAATTCCGCTGTTCGACCAGATCGCGGGCGATGCGCGCACGCCCCTGCTGCTGTTGTTCGGGGCCGTCGGCCTGGTCCTGGCGATTGCCTGCGCCAACGTCGCGAACCTGCTGGTCGGCCGAACGCTGGCCCGGCGGGCCGAGATCGCGATTCGCCTGTCGCTCGGCGCCGGGCGGGCCCGGTTGATGCGACAGTTCCTCGTCGAGGGCGCCCTCCTGTCGGGGGTGGCAGCCACGCTCGGCGCCCTCCTGGCCGGCTGGTCACTCCCCTCGATCCTCGCCCTCAGCCCGGCCGACGTCGCCCGGCTCCGCGATGCCCGGATCGACCTCGGTGCCCTCGCCTTCGCCGCAGCCGCCGCCGTCGCCACCTCCCTCGTACTCGCCGTGGTGCCTGCCGTCGAGGCCCGCCGACCGGCGCTGCTCCTGCACGAGACTGCGCGCGCCACGCAGCGGCACCGGGGCCTGCGCGGTGGCACGCTGCTCGTCTGCGAGGTGGCGATGGCGGTGACGCTCGTGATCGGGGCGGGCTTGCTCGTGCGGAGTCTCGTGGCCCTGGAGCGCGTGGACGTTGGCATTACGCGCCCGGAGGACATCCTGACGTTCGGGCTGTCCCTTGGCGGCGAGCGGACGAAGGATCCCATCCAGCAGGCGGCGTTCTACCGGGAGCTCCTCGGGAAGATCACCGCGCTGCCGGAGGTTCGGGCGGCTGGCGCCGCCCTCGCGCTGCCCATGGGAG
This sequence comes from uncultured Acidobacteriota bacterium, assembly GCA_963701315.1. Lineage (GTDB taxonomy): Bacteria > Acidobacteriota > Vicinamibacteria > Vicinamibacterales > Fen-181 > FEN-299. The sequence goes on from OY969603.1 coordinate 2,437,501, forward strand.
GCGACGACAACGGCTCCCCGGTCTGGCTCGAAGGTGCGCCGCCCCCCGAGCCCGGCAAAGAGGAGGTCGTCGGATTCCAGTCGATCACGCCGGGGTACTTCTCCGCCCTGGGTCTCCGGATGGTGGCCGGTCGCGACGTCGCGATTGCCGATGCCGCCGATTCCCCTGGCGTCGTCCTCGTCAACCAGACGTTCGCTCGGCGGCACTGGCCGGACACGACCGCGCTCGGACGACGGCTGCGTCTCTGGGGTGGGCCCCGGGCGAAGTGGCTGACGGTCGCGGGAGTCGTGCAGGATGTCCGGCACTTTGGCCCGAGCGTGCCCGCACGATCGGAAGTGTTCGTCCCGTGCACCCAGCAGCCGTTTCCCATGATGTCGTTCGTCGTGCGCACGACCGGAGACCCCCAGCGCCTGGTCCCGGCCATCCGGGCCGCAGTCGCTTCTCTCGACGCCACGCAGCCCATTGCCGAGATCCGCACCATGGAGGCCTACCTGCAGGATGGCCTCGCACAAGCACGCTTCCTGGCCTGGCTTCTGACGGGGTTCAGCGCCCTGGCACTGGCGCTCGCCGCCGTCGGCGTCTACGGCGTCACGAACTGGTCGGTCATCGAGCGCCGGCGGGAGATTGGCGTGCGCGTGGCCGTCGGGGCCACGTCCCGCCAGATCACGTGGATGGTCCTAAGCCAGGGAAGCGCGAAGCTGGGCATCGGCGTCGCCCTCGGCCTGGCGGCCGCCCTCGGGTTGAGCCGGCTCGTCTCCGGGCTCCTGTACGGCGTCCCGCCGGCCGACGCGGTAACCTACGTATCGACCCTCGGCCTGCTCGCCGGCGTGGGCATCGCCGCGTTGTGGCTGCCCGCGCAGCGGGCCTCACGGGTCGAGGCCTCGACGGTGCTCCGCGAGTAGACGAACAGGCAGCACTCCTCGCGCGTGACGGCGGCGGCGGCGCGGGGCACGACAAGGCAGACGAGAACCCTCATCCAGACAAGCGCCCGGACCGGCGGAGATCACGCCCGAGGGGGTGTGCGTCCGGCGTGTTCGTGGAGCATGGCCTGGAAGGCGCGAAACACCTTTCGCATCTGCGGGGGTTTGTAGGGAAACAGGGCCGGCGAGTCCATGGCGTGCACGACCATCGCCGTGTCCGCTTCGAAGATCAGCAGGTCCCCTCCCGGCGTCTCGCCGCAATCGACGACGACATACTCCAGCCCGACACGGTCATAGAGGGCCCGGAAGGCGTCGCCGTGGCGGCGCGCGAACACGTCGTCAAACGTGTCGAACCATCGCGCCTCCTCGGCACGTTTCTCGGCACGCTGCTCCATGCCGGCGTTCAGGTAGTGCAGCATCCAGTGATCGGCGACCGCCATGTGGCACGCAAACGGGCGACCGTCCACGAGCGCCACGCGGTACTTGCGGAACAGCCCGTCCGCGCTGCGGTAGTCCACGAATTGCGAGACGTAGAACTGCCCGGCCGGCTGCTCCTCGAGGTAGCCCGCGAATCGCGCGACCCCGTCGATCTTCTCAAGCCCGTGGCCTGCATGCGATCCGACCGGCCGCAGGATGATCGGGTATCGGACCCCCGGCACGACATCGTCGAGCGCCCGCGCGCGCTGCGCGAGACTCGCCACCGAGTCTCGGCCGACTCGTCGCGTGGCCGGGATCTGGAGCCCGGGCGCGCCCGACAGCGTCGTCCACAACGCGTCGCGAGACAACCGGACGATCCGGCGGGGATCGAGCAGAACCGGCACCCGCCAGCCATCGACCACTGGTGCGAGCATGTCGAGCAGCGGCCGGCTCTCGTCCGACTCGCCGACGCCGATAATCGCGAGGTCGTGCGCAGGCACGCGCGGCGGGAAGGGCTCGCCTGGCAGCGCATACACGAGGTCCAGCGAGACGTCCGCGTCCTCGAGCAGGAACCCGATGGGGAGGTTCGCCATGAAGTCCCCGGGGCCGGCGACCATGAGAACCCGAAGGGCTGCGTGGGTCGGTGCGGCCGTCTGCTGGCGAAAGACGCGCTCGAGGCCCAGCGCGGCAGACTGCAGCGCGAGGCCGTCGGCGCGCTTCTGCCGCACGATGCAGATGGACGCCAGATCCATCAGCGCCCCTGCGTCGCGGGCATCGTGCCGCAGCCGATCGACCAGGCCCTGGATGAGCGGACCGAGGTCCTCGTCGTGGAACGCCATCTCGATGATGCGCGCCTGGCCGACCAGCGTTGGCGGCCATGCGCACTCGGGCGGGACGCACGCACCCGCCGTCACAGGGCAGCCCTACCGCAGCGGGCCCGGCGCGTGGCGGCCGCACCGAGCGCCAGGACGGCCGACACCATGCGGTCGACGTCCTCGACTCTCGTCCGGTGGTTGACGATGGCGGCGCGAATCACGAGGTGGCCGTCGAGCGTCGTCGTCGACGGCGCCGCGATTCCGGATTCCTGGAGGTCGGCGACGATCCCGGCATTGAGATGGTCGGGATCCGCCCCGCGGTATCGGAAGCAGACGATGTTCAAGGGAACGGGCGCCATCAGCTCGAGCTCCGGATGCTCCTCGACCCGCGCCTTGAGGTGCTGCGCCAGGCGGCACGTCTGGTCGATCGCCGCGCCGATGCGCCGGGTGCCGTGGACCTTGAAGGTGAACCACGTCTTCAGCGCGCGGAATCCTCGAGACAGGTCGGGACCGAAATCGCACGGCCACGGCGAGCCGCCGGCCAGGCCGCGGCGCTCGCGCCGCAGGTAGGCCGCTGGCGACGTGAACGTCCGCAGGTGCGCCGAGCCGTCCCGCACCAGAATGTAGCCGGCGTCGTACGGCACCTGGCCCCACTTGTGGAAGTCGAGCGCGATCGAATCGGCACGCTCGATGCCGGCGAGCAACGGCGCGACGCCGGGTGCCAGCACGCCCAGCGCGCCGATCGCCCCGTCCACGTGGAACCAGAGCCTGTGTGCGCGCGCGAGGGACGAGAGGGCCGCGAGATCGTCGATCGCGCCCACGTCGACCGTGCCGGCCGTGCCGACGAGCAGGAACGGCTCGAAGAGGGAGGCCCGGTCCGCCTCGATGGCCCGCTCGAGCGCGGCCAGGTCGATCCGGCCCTCGCTGTCGACCGCGATCCGCCGCAGCGCGTCGCTGCCCAGCCCAGACATCTCCATGGCGCGCGTCACGCAGTTGTGGAGGGCAATCGACGCGTAGGCGACCGGACGGCGCCCACTGCCCAGCAGGCCGTTGGCGCGCACCTCATCACCGAACACGGCGTTTCGGGCGACGAGCACCCCAATGAAGTTGGCCATCGAGGCGCCGGTCACGAACAGCCCGCTGGCGCTGTCGGGGAATCCAAACCACCGGCGCATCCACCCGAGCACCTGGCGTTCGACCTCGAGCGGGGCCTGGTCGCGCCCGCCGACATTCGCGTTCAGGCCGGCGGCCAGCAGCTCGGCGAGCACCCCCTCGACGGTGCCCGCACCCTGAACCCACCCCATGAATGCCGGATGGATGTTGCCGGGACCGTAGGGCCGCACGAACCGGCAGAATTCCTCGTAGACGTCTTCGATGGCCGCAGGATCCTCCGAAACCGCTTCCCGAAATCGGGCCCTGACGGCCTCCGACATGGGCTGCCACACCGGCCCGTCACGCAGCGTCGCGAGGTGGTCCAGCACGTCATCGACCATTCGATGCGCCTGGGCACGGGTTCGCGCCCAGTCGACCGGGTCGAGACCGTCTGCCTCATGAGCCACCTCGGGACCGCACGCAGGAACGGCCCCGGTCGCCCGACCCGTTGACAGTGGATTCCGGCCCCCCGACCGGCGACCGCCGCCGACCCTGCCGAAAGGGCACCGGGGTCCTCGCGGTCCGCTCCGACCGGGTTACGTGCTCAACCCCCGGCTGGCGGTCGCCTCTGACGATGGATACACGTTTCTGTGCTGGCACCGGAGAGTCAGGCACCTCATCCGCGCGAGCAAGAAGCGATCCGGCTCGTCCTGCTTAGCCCTGCGCGAAAACCCAAGGGTTGCACCCGGGCGGGAGGCTCGACGGCCGTCCTGGGTATCGGATTCCTGGCGCGGTCGGTGTCGGCCGAGCGACAGGCGGGGATGTACGGCGGGAAGCCAACCGGCACGGGTGCTGCCGCGCGACACGGCGGTCGCGGCCCGGACCCGACGAGTTCGGTCGGGGGCGCCTTCAGGCGCGGGTGGCTTTCGGCTGGGCTGCAGCCCTGTTTGCGGCAGCCGACGCCCCCGCGCTCGAGGTGGAGCGGACCGACCCGTCTCCACCCGTGGTGCCCTGCGCGTCGTCGGACGCCGGGACGGCCTGGTCGGCGCCGCTCACTACCGCATAGATCCAGCCGTCGGGCCCCAGTTCATAGGTGATGTTCGCGGCGTTGACCGGGTCCGTGTCGGTCACCTGCTCCGCCGGGTCGCGGGCACTCGCGGCCGCCTGGCTGTCGATGTCGCTGGTGACGACGGGCGCTTGAGCCACCAGATCAGGCGCCGAGCCGGTCTGGGCCGACTCCTCGGCAGGGCCGACCGAACTGGCCCCTGCTCCGGCAGCCAGCTGCCGTGCCGCCTCCAGGCCCTCTGGGGACAGCACGACATCGGCGGCGTTCTGGTCGGATGACGGCACCGCGTCCCGGGTGGCCAGTGTGGACCCGCGGGCCACGGCCACCGCGGCCCGGCGCAACGCGACGTTTGGTGCGCTGGCCGCCTGCTGGACCGGTAGCCGGGCGATGCCCGGCCCGATGACTTCCACGATGCGCATACCCCAGTCCCCCAGGAAGAGGAACCACCCCTCCCTGTCGACGGAATCGGCAGGTGGCGGAAAAACTTGAACCAGGAACGGCCCCGGTCAGGTGTCCTCCCGAGACACGGTCCCCCCTTTCTTGGGTTGGCGCGAAATCGACCGATACGATAGAGTGACGGCCTCTTGGTGTCCCCCCTCCGAGGAGGCGGTCGGCGCTCCCAGACCATCGTCATGACTCGCGCCCGTTCCTCCTACACCGCCGACTACGTCGCTGTCGCCTACACGCTGGCCTACTACGGCTGGCTCGCCCTTCGCACACCCCGGCAGCCCTCCTCGCTGCTCATCGCGGAGTTGTCGTTCTACCCGCTCGGCCTCGCCGTCGGCTGGCAGTACCTCCGGAATGCCGGGGTCGGCTCTCTCGACCGCCGAACCCGACTCGGGTGGGCGAGCCTCTCGGTCAGCGCACTCATCCTGTGGTTCGTTGGCAACACGTGGCCCGCGCTGGTCAGTGACTTCGGCGCATCGACCCCTCCCGCCTGGGCCGGCACGCTGGAGACGGTCCGGTTCGTCTTCCTGCTCTTCGGCCTGCTCGTCTTTCCCTGGCGCCCGCCGGCCTGGCGGCGCACGGGACCCCAGCTCGCCGATGTCGGACTCGTCCTGGTGGCCGGTTTCGTGCTCGCCCACCACTACGGGTTCCGGGCCGCCGGGCGTGTGCTGCCGTCACACCTGCCAGAGGCGGCGCTGGCGCAGGCCGTGCTCGACTGGTTGGTGTTCGTCACGATCGCCGTGGGGATCCTGCAGAAGCGAGACGCGACTACGCGTGGGGTCTTCCTCTGGTTGTTGCTCTCATACACGCTGTACCAGCTTGCCGACTACCGGCTGGCAGGTCTGCACGACTACCGCGTCGGCGACAGCGTCGACGGCATCTGGTTCGCGGCCTGGGTCTGCCGGTGGGCGGGCGCCCGGTTCGCGTGGCACCGTTACCAGAGGGAGCAGGACGCGGATGCCACGCGCGACGAGACCCCGGTCACCGAGCGTCGAGGCGGGATGTTCTCGTACACCCTGGTGGCGGTGATCTTCGCGGTGCTGATCGGGCGCGTCACGATGGCCGAGCGCGAACACCTCGAGATGTTCGTCCTTTCGGCGACAGCGATGGCCGGCCTCCTCCTGCTTCGGCAGGCGGTCCAGATCCGGGAGAACCGGCACCTGTACGGAGAGCAGCTGGCCCAGGAGGCCCGGTTCCGTTCGCTCGTCCAGAAGGCCACGGACATCGTCCTCATCGTCGAGGCCGGAGGACGGGTCACCTACGCCAGTCCCTCGACAGACCGTGTCTTTGGTCCGGGCGCCATTCTGCCCGGGGCACGCTTGGCCGACCTGCTGCCGAAGGAAGATGCCGACGCGCTCGCTCCGCCCGCCACCGACCCGTCGCGCCCCGTGGTCCGGCGCCAGTGCCGCCTGCGCACCGCGAGGGGCGACTCTCGCGCGGTCGAGATCGCGTCCACCGACCTGCGGGACGACCCTGCGGTCAGGGGAATTGTCCTCAACTGTCGCGATGTGACCGAGCGCGACGAACTCGACCGCCAGCTCCGCCAGGCCCTCCAGCTTGACGCCGTCGGTCACCTGGCCGGCGGCCTGGCCCACGACTTCAACAACGTGTTGATGGTCATCCGCGGGTATGCGCAGCTGCTGCGGGACGACTTCCCCGCGTTGTCGCAGAAGAGTGCAGACCTGCGGACCATCGAGGACGCCGTCGATCGGGCTGCCGCGGTGACGAAGAAGCTGGTCGCCTTCAGCCGGGACCGTGCGGTGGAACGCACTGAGCTGGACCTGAACCTGGTGCTGCGCGATCTGATGCCGCTCCTGCGCCAGCTGCTCCCCGATCGGATCGAGGTGGACATCGACGCGGCCGACGATCTCTGGACCGTCCGAGCCGATCAGGGCCAGATCGAGCAGGTCATCGTCAACCTGGTCGACAACGCGCGGGACGCCATGCCTGGCGGTGGCCGCGTGCGTATCCGCACCGCCAACCGGCCCGTTGCCGACGGGACCCCCGCCACGGCCGACCTGCCCGCGGGTGACTATGTCGCGCTGGCCGTCAGCGATCAGGGCGTCGGCCTGCCCGACCAGCCGCAGCAGCGGATGTTCGAGCCGTTCTTGTCCACCAAGCCGAAGGACCAGGGCCTGGGACTGGGTCTCGCGATGATCCGCAGCATCGTCTCCGGCTGTGGAGGTGGCATCGTCGTCGACAGCGCGGCCGATCACGACACGACGTGCACGGTCCTCCTGCCCCGCTCGACTGACCCGGCGGGGGTGACCGAGCGACCCTCGACCGGGAGCGTCGCGCCTGGAGCGGAACGATGACGCCTCCCGGGCCGGCGCGGCGCCTTCCCTACCTCGCCGACAGCGTGGCTGCCGCCTACACCGCCGCGTACCTCGTCTGGGCGGTCGTGCACACCCCCGGGACCCGGGTCAACAACGCCATCGCGGACGCGGCCTTCTACCCGTTGGGCCTGACGGTCTGTTGGTTCGCGTCCGGCAACGTGCGCGCGGCGGCGCGAGCGGGACTCGAGATGCGCACGCGCGTGGCCTGGGCCCTGCTGGCCCTGGCGGCCCTGCTGCTGTGGATCAGTGGCAACGCCTGGGCGATTGCGGCCGCGTTGATGGGGCCGTCCGCCACGCCGCGATGGATCGACGTCATCGAGTACGTCCAGCTGGGGCTGATGCTGGCGGCCTGCCTCGCGTTCCCCGCCCAGCGACCCGCTCCGCGGACGCGGGTCCGGTTCTGGCTGGACGTCGCGCTGATGCTCGTCGCGTCCGGCGCCCTCGCCGTCGCCTACGGAATCGTCGTGGCCGCGGCCTCGGCGGCCCGCGCCTGGCACGGTCTGATCCTGGTCGAAGCGGCGCTCGATTGGGCGCTGTTCTTCACGCTCTCGGTGGGGGTGTTCCACAAGCGCGACCGGACCACCCGCGTGGTGGCCGCTTGTCTACTGGGAGCCAGCGTCTGCACCCTGATGGGCAACTGGCTGCTTACGACTCGGCCGGTCTACACGCCGGGGGATGTCAACGACGTCGTGTGGTTCAGCGGCTGGATCCTGAAGGCCGCCGCGGCCCGGTATGCCTGGCACCAGTACCGGGGGCGCGGCGCGCGGGATGATGCGGCCGGCGAGCTCCACACGTCCGCACTGCCCCGTGTGACCGTGGCGACCTCTTTCGCCCTGCTGGTCTACCGGGTGTTTGCCGAGCCCACGGGAACGATTTCAGTATTCGTCTACGCCGCGGCGGCCATGGGGACGCTCCTCGTGCTCAGACAGATCGCCGCGCTACGCGAGGGCCGGCGCCTGTTCGAGGACCAGCTCCAACGGGAGGCGCGGTTTCGGTCCCTGGTCCAGCACTCCTCGGACATCGTTCTGGTCACCGACGGACAGGGACGCGTCCTCTACGTCAGTCCGTCGGTGGGACGCATCCTGGGAGACGGCGCGATCGAGATCGGCAGCACGCTGCAGCAACTCGTTCCGCCAGACGAGGTGGAGAGTCTGGAGGCGCTGCTCCGCGGCGGGAGGGGCCAGGCGGATCACCTCGACTGTCGCATGCGCACCTCGAGCGGGCGTTGGAGAGACATCGAAATCGTCTCCACCGACCTGCGCGCCGATCCCGCCGTGCGCGGCATCGTGCTCAACGGCCGTGACGTGACTGACCGCAACGACGTGGAGCGCCAGCTGCGCCACGCGCAGAAACTCGAGGTGGTCAGCCACCTGGCCGGCGGCGTGGCCCACGACTTCAACAACATCCTCACTGCCATCCGCGGCTCCACGGAGCTGTTGCTCGAGGATGTCCCGCCGGGGTCGTCCGCGGCCGCCGATCTCCAGGGGATCGCGGAGGCCGTGGACCGAGCGGCGGCGGTGACCGCGAAGCTGCTCGCGTTCAGCCGGAGGCAGACCGTCGATCGCTCGGTCCTGGACCTGAACGAGGTGTTGACGGGCCTGGTGCCGCTGCTGCGGCAGATCGTCTCGGACAGAATCGACGTGCGCGTCGACGGCGACCCCACGCTCTGGCCGGTCAAGGTCGACCGGGGTCAGATCGAACAGGTGATCATCAACCTGGCCACTAATGCCCGGGATGCCATGCCCGACGGTGGTCACCTGCTGATCACAACGGCAAACCGGACGCTGTCCTCGCCCGTGACCGAGCCTGCCGGAGCTGCCGAGGGAGATTACGCCTCGGTGGCCATTCGCGACGACGGCGTGGGGATGCGGGACGACGTGCGGCTCAGGATCTTCGAACCGTTCTTCTCCACCAAGGCCCCGGAGCAAGGCGCCGGGCTCGGTCTCGCGATGGTCCACGGCATTGTCACCCAGTCCGGCGGCTACATCACCGTGGACACCGCCGAGGGGCTCGGCACCTCGTTCACGATCCTGCTGCCGAGATCCGCCGAGACGCCGATCGTCGCCGGCGCGGCGACGCCGCCCCCGCTGCCGCGCACGGCCCGCCGCGTCTTGCTGGTCGACGACGAGCCGGGCGTGCGAACCGTGGTCCGGCGCATGCTCGAACGTGCCGGGTACCTGGTCCTCGAGGCCGAGGGCGGTGAGGCGGCGCTGGCGATCCTCGATACGGAGCCGGGCGGGGTCGACCTGCTGCTGACGGATCTCGTGATGCCGGGCATGCACGGTCTCGAGCTGGTTTCCCGCTTTCTGGAGCGGCAGCCGCAGACGCCGGTCGTCTGCATGACCGGGCTTGCCGGCCAGCCGGGCCCGGGGGAAGCGCGGCCCTTCCCCGTCGTCGCCAAGCCGTTCTCCTCGGACACGCTCATGCGGGCCGTCTCGGCGGCGGTCGGGTCATAGGCCGACGCCGGACCGTCAGGACGACAACCGGGATGGTCGGCCGGCTCCCGCCGGAGCGTGCGCGGACGGCGGCATCGTGCGGAACACGTAGTCCCACAGGGGCGAGCTGACCCCGAAGCGGCAGTCCTCGGTCTGGTAGTGGTGCCGCAGGTGGTGCTGCTTGAGCGCCTTGAACACGCCGCGGCGCATCGGAAGGTGGTGCGTCGCGTAGTGCGTGAGGTCGTAGACGAGGTAGCCGACCACCGCCCCCGCGCAGGTCGCGTTCAACCACGGCCGGAGCCCCAGCAGGGTCAGCGTCGTCCAGAGCATGGCGTAGAGCAACACGGCCACGGGAATGCTGGCGGCTGGCGGCATCACGAGCCGGGTCTTCAACTGGGGCTGCGCGTGGTGCACGCCGTGAAAGAGAAACAGCAGCCGTTCCTGCATCGGGGTACGTGGTTCGAAGTGGAAGACGAACCGATGCACCACGTACTCGGTCAGCGTCCAGGCCAGGAGCCCTCCCACGAACGCGACGAGCAGGCCGAGTCCCGGGCCGACCCGGTGCTGCAGGGCCCGAACCATCAGCCACGTCGCAATCGGCAGCCACAGGACGACGATCGCCGTCGGCGTCACGTGGGTGAAGAACTCGAGAAAGTCCGATTCAAACAGCCGAATCGGGGTCTCGCTGCGATCAATCGGTGGACCGTTCATCGGTGCGACGTCCCTGGGCGGGCGGACCGCGTGGTCACACCGCTCCTGCTGCTCGCCGTCGGAGCCGGCGGCGGCCAGGTCACTCCGCGGACACCGAGTGTCGCGACCTGATCGCCTGCGCTCCAGCCCTGGAGATCCCTCGCTCCCACTCTACACCAACCGGGAGCCGCCAGACCCACGCACCCTACAGCCGGGGCACACGGGGCACGGGCGCCAGCTGGACGTCGTCGAGCGCGACCACGCCGGTCCGGGACCGGTCGAACACGAACCGGATGCCCGCCAGCGCGGACGGGGCGAAACGCGAATCGGCCCGCGCGAATGCGGAGAGCGGCAGCGTGAAGGACTGGAGGACCGGCTCCGAGGCCTTCTCGAAGAGAGCCTGTTCGTTCCAGAACTTCGTCATCCGCGTGTTCAGGATCGCGGGCACGGCCCGGAACCGACTGAGCGGCAGGCTCACCGCCGCACCGTTCTCCGAGGTCAGCTCGACCGACAGGTCGAGCCGCTCGGGGCGCGTCGGATTGGGCGGGCGGCTGTCCGACGAGCGCCCGGCGCGTGTCGTCTCGCCGCTCGCTTCGTCGTCCGACGGCTTCTCGTCGACCTGTGCCAGCGCGAAACGCACCTCGCTGTCGCCGGAGATTGCCCACTGGGCGCCGAACCCAGCCGGGAGCCGAATCGTGTAGGACGGGGGATCCGGCCTCGCGCGCGCGTCCTTCCGATTCGAGGTCTGCCACCCCAGGTAGACCACCGCGTCTCGCGTCGTCCCGCTCTTGAACGGCAGAAACCGCTCCCGCCAGAGCGTCAAGCCGTGCTGCTCGATGTGCGCCCCGGGCAGCGTGGCCGTAGTCAGGTCCACATCCTCCTCGTAGTTCGCAATCGTCCGCGCGGTCGTGTCCGCGAACCGGGTGACGTAGATGTCGTCGGGCAGCCACCGGCGCGCGCCGCGTTCGTCCTTCAGCACCTCCAGTTCGGCGGTCCGGTCGAGCAGGGTGCCCTCGAGGAACGAGGTGATGAACACTGTCGCCACGCGGCGCTGGGCGGCGCCCGACAAGAGACTCCGGCGGTCGAGGAACAGGCCCATGGGGAACCCGGCGTCATCGTCACCCCAGACCGTGTTGAACTGGCCGTGGTTCGCGCGGTAGGCGTAGACCCCGGCCTTGATGTGGTAGGCCCCGTCGGTAAACCGCACGCGCGCCCATTGGCGGATGCCGTGGAAGCTCGAGACGTCGGCGTCGTGGGCGCCCTGCAGGGTCAGGTAGTTCACATTCTCGAGCGAAGTGTAGCGGTCCCCAGGCGAGTACTGGCCATCGACCGGGGCGATCGCGACGATGCTCCGGATGCCGAACCCGGAGGGCATCTCCACGCGACCGTCGTCGGGGTAGAACCGCAAGCGGTTGAACGCCCCCGCGATGGCCACCGCCTCCCCACCGCGCGAGTGGCCCACGAGCGCGATCCGGTCCATGGCGACCCGACCGTGAAACGGGTTGCCGGCCGCGTCGTTCCAGGCCTTCCACACCTTGAGGTGCTCGAGCAGCATCCAGCCGCGGCCGTCGTTCTCCGTGGTCAGCGATCCGCGGAAGCTGCCGTTGAAGAAGTTCTCGTCCACCGAGACCACGATGAACCCCCGGCTCGCCAGGTGCACGCCCAGATAGCCGTACCCGGGATCGGAGAAGGTCTCCATGCTGTGATTGCCGTGCACGACGAGCAGGAGCGGGTAGGGGCCGGCTCCGTCCGGGTACCAGACCCGGCCGTTCACCGGGAAATGCTTGAAATCGAACCCCCAGTACCAGTGCCGCAGTGTCATGCGCCAGCCCTCCGACCCCTTCAGGAACGGCGTGGCATCGACAGGCGTGGTGCGCAGGCGAGCACGCCGGCCGAATTCGGGCCGCCAGCGGTCGGTCCCCGACCCATAGCTCAACGTCAGGACCTTGAAGGGCCCGGGGCGTGTGGGGTCGGGGATGTCCAGCGGCGTCACCGGGGCGGTGTCCGGCGCGAGATGGACCAGGTCCCGATCCGTGCCCGGCCAGACAAGCCAGCCGACCACGAACAGATTGACCAGGACTCCGACGCAAACCACCAGGACCAGCCAGATCCGTTTCGGCGCGCGCGCGGACCGCCACGTGCCGGTGACCATCAGCGCCACGGCGCCGCCGAGCAGCAACTCGGCCAGCGCGAGGCCAGCCATGATGGCGATGCCCTCCGCGCCGAGGCCCGGGAGTCCCCAGCCGGTCAGGGCGAAGATCAGGGCCCCCGTCGCCGCGATGCCGGCCCACGACAGAACGCGGGGCACGAGGGCCAGGAGCCTGGCGATCACCACCGTCACGAAACCCAGGATCAGGAGCGCCACGAGCGCGACGCCCAGCGAGGCCGCCACGTCCAGGACGGCCCCGAAGCCGGGTTTCCAGCTCGCCGTGACCAAGCCACCGGCCACCGCTGCCGCGATCGCCGCGCCGATCGCCGCGCCGCGCCGCGCGGTGGGCCCAGGCGACACGGCACCCCAGGCCGCGCCCCACCAGGTCCGCACGGTTCGGGCCGCGCGGCGGTATCGGCCCTTCACCGCAGACGTTTCTTCAGCCATGTCCTCCTCCGGGCACTCGTACCCCTGTACACCCGGCAGCCGCGCTGGGTCAATTCGGCCCGGTTGGCTTTTCCGGTTGGTTCTCCGATATGCTTGGGTGGCCCCAGTTGAGGACGGTATGGTTCACTGGTCGAACCTGCTCCTCGCGCTGGCCCTCGGCGCGCTCACCCCTGCATCACTAGCAGCACAGTCGTCCGCGTCCGCCCTCAGCCGATGGTCGGTGTGGGGCGGCCCGACGGTCGACGCCCCGACCACGTCCGGCTCGGTCACTTCCCGCTTCGCGCTTCCCTCCGTCAGCACGCCCTCCGGGGTGGCGCAGGGCAGCGCCGCGCAGACCCTTGCGCTCGATGACGCGCACGGGGCGGGCTTCGAGGTGGGCGCCACCTACTTTCCCCTGCAGGGACTGGGACTCGAGGTGGTCGTGGACCGGGACCGTCTGCGCCTCGGCGGAGCCAACAGCGGCTACCGGGTCAGCGCAACGGGCGGGGGCTTGAGCTACGACCGCACGCTGCCGTGGCCGCCCACCGAGGGATCCGTCCAGCAGGTGTCGGTTGGCGTGAACGGAGCGGTACGCCGGCTCGTCGGGCACCGGACGACCGTCACGCTGTCGGGCGGCCTGCTGTTTGTCCACCTGAGCGGTGAGGCACAGGCCCTCGGCTTCTCCGAGGCGTACTATACGGACGTGCTGTTGCCCTCGATTCCATCCTACTTCGCCGTCTCCAACTACCAGGCCCGCTTCGCACTGGAACCGAGCAGCGGGGTCGGCTTCGATGGCGGCGCGGAGGTCGACGTCCCGTGCACGCGCCGCATCAGCGTGGTCGCCGACCTACGCGACCTCGGCGCCCCCGCCCTCCAGTCGCAGGTCGCGATCACGGGCCTCACCAGCAGCGACGACGCGGTTCACGCCGCGCCAACGCTGGAGAGCGTGCAGGCGTCGGTAGGTGCGGCCGCCGTCAGCCTGAGTCCCTCGCGCGTGCGGTTGATGGTCGGCATCCGAGTCCGCAAGGCGGTGCATCCTCACGGATCCTAGGAGGACCTTGGACATGACGTTCCGTCGATATCGGCAGCTGGTCGCAGGTCTAGCTCTCGTGCTGCTCCTTGGCGCCGCGGGCGTGGCGCAGCAGCCCTCGCCCTCGTCCCCGCACGAAGGGTGGGCGTTCCGGTTCATGGGCCCGGCCGTCGGCAATCGCATCGCGGCCGTCGCCGGCGTGCCCGGCGACCCGGACATCTACTACGTCGGCGCCGCGTCCGGCGGCGTGTGGAAGACCACCGACGGCGGCATCCGGTGGCAGCCGATCTTCGACACTCAGCCGGTCGCCGCCATCGGCGCGTTGGCGATCGCGCCGTCGGACGCCAATACGGTGTGGGCGGGCACCGGCGAGGCGTGGGCGATTCGCGACGTCGACGTCATGGGCGACGGTGTCTACCGATCGCTCGACGCCGGCAAGACCTGGACGCACATGGGCCTCGACGCGACCGGACGGATTGGCCGGATCGTCGTCCACCCCAGCCGCCCGGAGATCGTGTTCGTGTGCGCGGCGGGCCGGATGACGGGCCCCCAGGCCGAACGCGGCGTCTACCGGACGACCGACGGGGGCCAGCACTGGGACCGCGTGCTGTTTGTAGACGAGAACACCGGGTGCTCGGGCCTGGCCATGGACCCGCACGACCCGCAGACCCTATTTGCGGGGACCTGGCAGGTCGAAATGCACACCTGGGCGATGCTGAGCGGCGGGCCGGGCAGCGGCCTCTACGTGTCCCATGACGGCGGGACGACGTGGAGCCGCATCAAGGCAGACGGACTCCCGAAGTCCCCGGTCGGCAAGATCGACGTGGCCGTCGCCCCGTCGGACTCCACGCGCGTCTACGCGCTCATCCAGACGAAGGATCACGGTTCGGTGTGGCGGTCGGACGATGGGGGCGTCTCGTGGCGGGTCGTCAACTGGCAGCGGGGCCTGATCGGACGGGCCGGCTACTACATCCGCCTCGCCGTCTCGCCCAACAACGAGGACGAGGTGCTGGTCGCCGACAGCTCGTTCTGGCAGTCCACCGACGGGGGGTTGACCTTCTATGAACGCGACTGGGGTGGCGACACGCACGACATCTGGATCGACCCGCGCAACCCCGACCGGTTCGCCATCACCGACGACGGCGGCGTGAACCTCACCACGCAGCACGGCCGCAGCTTCAGCCGTCCGCTGTTGCCCATCGGCCAGATGTACCACGTCGCCGTCGACAACGACGTGCCGTACCGCATCTACAGCAACATGCAGGACGACGGCACGATGCGGGGGCCGAGCAACTCGCCGGAGGTGCTGGCCGGCGCCTACTCGACGGGGGCGGCGTGGGAGCATCACCTCGGGGGGTGCGAGTCGGGCTTCACCGTGCCCGATCCGGCCGACTCCAACATCGTCTGGGCGACCTGCTACGGAAACAAGGTGAGCCGGTACGACGCGCGCACCAAGCTGGCTCGGTCGGTCGCCCCTTGGATGATCACGCTCGACTCGCCGCCCAACGATGCGAAGTACCGGTGCCACTGGACCGCCCCGATCGCCGTCGACCCGTTCGATCACAACAGTGTCTACTACGGCTGCCAGGTCATCCTCAAAACTGGCAACGGCGGCCAGAGCTGGACCGCCATCAGCCCCGACCTGTCGACCAACGATCCGACGCGCATCGTGCCGTCGGGCGGAATCGTGGGTGACAATCTGGGCCAGTTCTACGGGGAGGTCGTCTACGCGATCGCGCCGTCGGAGCTCCAGAAGGGCCTCATCTGGGCCGGGACCAACGACGGCCAGGTGTGGCTGACGCGCGACGGCGGCGCGCACTGGGTCAACGTGACCAGGAACGTGTCGGGCATGGCGCCCTGGGGCACGATCACGAAGATCGAGCCGTCCCATTTCGAGGCCGGCACCGCCTACATCGCGGTGGACTACCACCTGATGGACAACCGCGACCCGTTCATCTACCGGACCATCGACTTTGGCCAGACGTGGAAGAAGATCAGCGACGGTCTGCCCTCGGGGCACCCGCTCTCCTACGTGCGCGCCGTCGCGGAGGATCCGAACCGCAAGGGCCTGCTGTTTGCGGGCACGGGCCACGGCTTCTACTACTCGCTGGACGACGGGGCGCACTGGACCGCCCTCCAGGCCGGCCTGCCGCACGCGCCGGTGTCCTGGGTCGTCGTGCAGAAGCCGTTCCACGACGTCGTCGTGTCCACCTACGGCCGGGGGCTCTACATCCTCGACGACATCACGCCGCTCGAGGAGATGGCCGGCGGCACCGAAAGCTCGGCCGTCCGTCTCTTCCCCCCGCGACGCACCTACCGGCTCATCGACGGCAGCGAGGTCTTCCTCAACTTCTCGCTGAAAGCCGCACCGAAGGCGCCCGTCACGCTCAACATCCTCGACGAGCGCGGCAAGGTGATCCGCACGCTCCACGCCGCGGGCGAGGCGGGCTTCAACCGCGTGCGCTGGGATCTGCGGTACGAGGGCCCGCGTCTGGTGGCGCTCCGCGCCACGCCGCCCGAGAACGCCCACCTGTTCGAGGAACCACGCTTCCGCGGCGCCGATACCCGGCCCGTGACCCATTGGGGGCTCGAAGCGGCCGGAGCGGGCCCGATCGTCACACCGGGCCGGTACTCGGTCAGGCTGACGGTCGATGGGCAGACGGCGACGGCGCCCCTCGAGATCCTCAAGGACCCGAGGCTGGCGACCAGCGACGCCGATCTGCAGGCATCGCTCACGCTGCAGCTGCGGATCCGCGAGGACATCTCCGCCACCGCCGACATGGTCAACCGGATCGAGAGCATGCGGAAGCAGCTGGAGGACGCGCAGAAGGGCCTCACCGCCTCCCCCGTGAGCCAGGACGTCGCCGTCAAGGCGGTCTCGGCCATGGCGCAGAAGCTCACGGCGGTCGAGGATCGGCTGATCGAACCCGCGGCGCGCCTGAGCGACGACAAGTACTTCGTCCAGGCGTACCACGTCTACATGAACCTGGTCTGGCTGAACAGCGAAGTCGGACCCGGCGCCGGGGATGTCGCGGGCGGGGAGAACTTCCACCCGACGGCGACCTCAGAAGCTGTGCTCGCCGCGATCGAGAAGGACCTGGACGCCGCCCGCCAGGCGTATCGCACGGTGATGGAGCAGGACCTGCCGGCGTTCAACCGCGCGATGGCGGAACGCGGCGTTCCTCCCGTGATTGCCGCCAAGTGAGGACGGCGCGGCCGGGGGGCGCCCGCGCGCCTCCCGGCCGCGCCGTCGGTCACCGATGGCGGTCGCCCACGTTCAACACCCCAGTTCCAGCTTGAGGCGCATCTGCACGTCCTTGTCCGTGTAGAGGGCCCCGTGGTGCTGGCGGACGGGGTGGATCTCGGCACCCGGGAGTATGGCCGCGGCCTGGGGCACCCCGCTGTCGCCCAGGTTCTCGGACACGAGATCCAGGTGCCGGCAGCGGCCCTCGCTGTCGCGCGTCATCGTCACGCTGGTCACCGTCTCGAGTCCGTACCCGAAGATGCTGATCGTCGACACGCCGCAGCGTTCGGGCAGCTCGCGCCTGAAATCGCGGGCGAGGGCATGGCAGGCCTTCTGGCGGTCCGGCACCCACCGGTCGTCGGCCAGGACGTCGACGGGGTGCCCGCGTTGGTCCTTCACCGAGGGGTAGGCCGGCAGCAGCTGGTGCACCGAGGGAAACGTCGTCAGGATCTCGCGCGCCTTGTCGTTCAGGATGCCGAAGGGGAACAGGTCCGGCCCCTGGTGCATCACGGCCACCGCCCTCGGGACTCCCACGTGCGGGGCGCCGAGGAAGACGATGCGCTCGACGCGCTTCCTGCCGCCCAGACAGTCCACGTCAGTACCGGCTCACCAGCGAACCCAGACTGTGCGCGATGATGGTGATGGGCCGCCGGATTCCCCAGCCTTCGATGGCGGCCCCCAACTCCCGAGCCGACTGCCGGACGTCCTGGCGCCAGTCGTAGGCGAACTCCAGCAGATCCCGCCCGGGTTCGTAGGAGAGGCCTTCGGAGAGGAACTCCGTGAGGCGGTTGTACCTGATCCTGCTTGATCAGGTTGGGGATGACGACGATCTCGCTCACCAGGCCCCTTGGCTCCAGCCTCACCGTCCCGGGGTAGCGGAACAGATCCGGGTCGGTCAGCATCAGCCGGACGTTGGGCCAGACCTGCGTCTCCCCTCGGTACAGGTTCGATCCCATCACGCCCGGGACGATGACGACGGGGCGTCGACCCTCGGCGGAAGGGACATGCACGGCGGTCGTCAGGTCCTCCCCCGAGAAGGCCGCCTTGAACACGCACCGAGCGTGTCCAATCGTCAACGTGTCGCCGTCGCGCAGCACCTCGACCCTGACCCGGCGTCCGGCCACCCAGGTCCCGTTGCGGCTGGTGAGGTCGCGCACCCGGAAGCCATCGTGTTCCCGCTCGATCTGCGCGTGGCGGCGGGACACCTGGGTGGAATCGATGACGACGTGGCAGTCCGGGGCGCGGCCAATCACCGTGACGTCGGGCTGCAGCATCACCTCCCAGATTCGGCCTGGGGTGGCGATGGCCAGTCGCGGGAGGCTGGTGTCATTGACGATTGTCTCGAAGGACTGGATGAGGGTCGTCGAGTCCGCGCCAGCGGCCGGGACCTCCTGCGTCCGGTTCTCCTCGTCCCCGTCCGCCACGGCGGCGGCGAGACGCGCCGTGTGCCCGCCGATCGTGATGACATCTTCACCGGAGATGCGGGCCGACATCACGCGCGTCCCGTTGACTCGCGTGCCGTTCGCGGATGCCAGGTCCTCGAGCAGGACGCCCTGCTCGTCGACGTGCAAGCGCGCGTGTGTCCGCGATGCGGTCTCGTCCGAGATCACGATGTCGTTGAGCGCGGCACGCCCGACGGTCACGCGGGGCTTCGAAATCCGGAACTGCTGGAGTTGGCCGGTCGGCGTCGTCACAAGCAACGAGTACGTGGGCATGAGGCTCCCGAGCCCTTCTCTGAGCCCGCCGCACCGACCCGGCCTCCGTCCGGGGGCCTCGCGGCCGGGCGTCGCGACGGGTCGCGGGGTGGAGGCCGCCTTCCCGCGTGCGACCAGCCGCATCCGGGCCCGGCCGCTCGGGCGTAGTCTGCGCGGCTAGAGTGATGACCCCCGAGTATACCTCGACCGTTCGCGGCCGTCCGAATCGGCCCGGCGCCCGAGACGTGCCCTGCCGTCGACTCGAGGGGCGGGGAACCCTGGACGCCGTCCGCACGTCTCTGTCCGGCAGGAGGCCCGACGCATGTCCCTGGCAGCCGACATCCGGTTTGCGGTCCGCAATCTGCTCCGCGACCGAGCCTACAGCAGCGTGGCCGTGCTGACGTTGAGCGTGGGCATCGCGGCCAACACCATCATCTTCTCGATCGTGGACGGCGTGCTGTTGCGGCCGTTGGACTACCGCGAGCCCGGCCGGCTTGTCGTGGTGAACGAGGTGGTCTCCGAGTTGGTCAGAACCTACCCGCGGTTGCCGGTCGCCGCCCTCCACTACCTCGAGTGGCGGGACCATACGACCGCGTTCGAACAACTCGCCATCCTCGACGGGACCCTGTCGGTCCTGACCGGGACGGGGCAACCCGAACAGATCGAGGTGGCACAGGTGTCATCCAACCTCCTGCCCATGCTGGGCGGGGCCGCACAAGTCGGGCGCACCTTCCGCGACCAAGAGGATCAGCCGGGGCGAGACGGCGTCGCCGTCCTGTCGGACGCGCTGTGGGCCCGCCGCTTCCACCGCGATCCGGCCGTCATCGGACGGTCAATCATGCTCAACGGGGTACCGCGGACCGTCGTCGGGGTGTTGCCCTCGGGATTCCACCTGCCGAGCAGTGCGGCCACGCAGCTGGTGGCGCTGCCCACCAAGGCGGAAGTGTTCGTCCCGATCGCCTTCCGGCGGGACGCCCTCGAGTTCGGGGGTCCGTTCAACTACTCGGTCATCGGCCGGCTCAGGCACGGTGTCAGCCGGGCGCGCGCGCGCGCCGAGCTGAACACGCTCGAGGCGGGCATCGCCACCCACCTCCCGGAGAAGATGCACCTCGGCGTCCTCATCCAGGACCTTCAGGAGGAAGTCACCGGCGGCGCACGCGCCCCGCTGCTCGTCCTGTTGGGCGCGGTCGGCAGCGTGCTGCTCATCGTCTGCGTGAATCTGGCCAACCTGGCGCTCGCGCGTGGCGCGGCGCGTTCGCGCGATGTGGCGATCCGGCGGGCGCTCGGCGCGGCGCGCCGGCAACTGCTTCGGCCGCTGCTCATCGAGAGCCTCACGCTTGGCGTCGCCGGGGGCACGTTCGGCGTGGCCCTGGCCTGGGTGGGGCTCGGGGCCGTCCTCGCCCGTGCGCCAATCGACCTGCCCCGGCTCTACCAAGTGCACCTCGACACCCGCGTGCTCCTGTTCGCGCTCGGCCTGTCCATCCTGAGCGGGCTGCTGTTTGGCTCGCTGCCCGCCTGGCGGGCAGCGAGCTTCGACCCCCAGCAATACCTCCGCGACGGGTCGCGCACCTCCACCGAGGGACGGAGTGGACGCGTCACCCGCCACGCGCTGGTCGCGCTCGAGTCGGCACTGAGCGCCGTCTTGCTGACGATCGCCGGACTGCTCATCACCAGCTTCTTCCACCTAGTCAACCTCGACAGAGGCTTCGAGCTCGCACGCCAGGTCAAGGCGACCCTCACGCTGCCGCCGAAGGCCTTCCCCACGCAGGACCAACGCCAGGCCTACTACCGGGACCTGCTCGCCCGCGTGGCGTCGATCCCGGGCGTGACGAGCGTCGGCCTGGTGTCCCGCCTTCCGCTTGAGGGCGAGGACTGGGTGGACCTGGCCCGGCGGGAAGGGGACACCCGGCCCATGGTGGAGCTGCCTCCAGTGAACTACCGCTTCTGCAGTCCGGGCTATTTCCAAGCTCTGGGCATCCCGCTCGTCGCGGGCCGCGGGTTCACGGACCTCGACCGGGGCCGTCGCGTAGCCGTCGTGTCCGAGATGACCGCGCGGATCGTCTGGCCCCACGAGAACCCAATCGGACGACGCTTCACCCGAAACGATCCGAAGGAACCCCCCATCGAGGTCCTTGGCGTGGCCCATGACGTCAGCATCGGCCTTGGGAAGCCCGGCGTGGCCACCATGTATCTGCCCTATTGGGACGTCAGCGATCGCCTCTCGATGACCCTCGTCCTGCGGACTGCTGCTCCCCCCCCAGCGGTCGTCCGGTCCCTTGAACGCGCGGTGTGGAGCCTGAACCCGGACACCGTGGTGGCTGATGTCGGCACCATTGAGGACGTGATGACCGATTCGGTGGCCGCGCGCCGCTTCCAGATGCTCCTGACAGGGCTGTTCGCCGGATCGGCCCTCCTGCTGGCCTGCCTCGGCATCTACGGGGTGGTTTCCTGGTCCGTAACCCGACGCCGCCCCGAAATCGGCCTCCGCATGGCCCTGGGCGCCCCGGGCGGTGCGGTGCGGTGGATGGTGGTCCGGGAAGGGATGAAACCCGTGCTGGCGGGCCTCGGCGTCGGCGTGGGCGGGGCGCTCGCCCTCGGGCGGGTCATCGGAAGCCTCCTGTACGGCGTCACGGTCCACGACCCCCTGACGATCGGGGCGGTCGCCGCAACCCTGAGCCTCGTCGGCGCGCTTGCCTGCGACATCCCGGCGCGGCGGGCCACGCGGTCCGACCCGCTGCTCGCCCTGCGCCACGAGGGGTAGGGCGCCCTCGACGAGGCGCGGCCCCCCTCCCGGCCCCTGCCGTCGCATCGGCCCGGAAACGGCCGGGGCGCACGCTCTGACGTCTAAGTACGACGGGCCGGGCGGGCGGAGATGTCCCTGCCAGGCTACGAGTTTGCGCGCGGGTGTTGCGCTGAGTGGCAAGAACAACGAGAATTGAGAGGGCTTGTCTGGCACAGCTTCTGCACGGGTGTGTCAGATTGGCTCGACGTCGACACCCGACGTTCTTCAGGAGCAACTAATGACGCGATCGCTGCCTGCCTGGCACTTGGCCTTCATCCTCGCCCTGTCGGTCTCCCTGACCACGTGCAACAGCAACACCACGTCGCCCACCGCGACGACGACGACCACGACCACGTCGAGCGGTGTGTCGACCACGGAGAACTACACGGGTTCGCTCGGGGCGGGCGGCTCGCAGCTCTACACGTTCCACACACTGCCCGGAACGGTGACGACCACGCTGGTGTCGATTTCGCCGACCGTGTTCACCGGCGGAGTGGGCCTGGACATCGGAACCTGGGATGGCACGACCTGCACGGCGATCCTGGGCAGTGCGGCCGCGACCACAGGTACCATCTTGACCGGGACCGCAACCATCGAGACGGACCTGTGCGTGAGGATCTACGACCCGGGCAATTTTGCGCCCAGCTTCGTCATGACCTACCAGATCACGGTCGTCCACCAGGTGGCGTCTTCGACATAGCCGGGGCCCCAGGCGCGTCGCCACCGCCTCACGCGCAGGTGGTCCGTGCGGCGTCCGTCGAGTTCTGGACCAAGGCCCCGCGCGACGCGGGATCCCCGGAGCCGGCTGGCTGCCGAGCCGGCGTACCTCCGGCGTCGGGGTCTGGACCGCGCGGAGTCGCGCCTCGCCTTCCGCCGGACGCCCCGCTCAGGTCCGGAGACCCGTCGCTCCCGCTACCCCATCCGACGTACTTGCGATAATGTAGCGTGCCGGGTGGCTGCAGGTCGGACCGGACCTCAGACCCCACCAGACCCGAGGTCACACACCATGTTCGACATCGAGGCCGCGTTCGATTCGCAGAATCCTCGTCGCCCAGCGGAGCCGGCCGGTCATCGTG
Organism: uncultured Acidobacteriota bacterium; assembly: GCA_963701315.1. GTDB lineage: Bacteria > Acidobacteriota > Vicinamibacteria > Vicinamibacterales > Fen-181 > FEN-299. Next base: position 2,460,120 of record OY969603.1, read on the forward strand.
TTCACCGAGCCGCTCGATGCCCGCGTCCTCGAGGCGGTGTGCTACCTGACGCGCTACGCCAAGCCCGTGCTGCTGGCGAGCGAGGACGAGGTGCGGGCGGCGGCCGCCCGGCACCTCGGGCACCTGGATCCGTCTCGCGTGGAGTTCACGCTCAGCGAATGCGCGTTCGTGAACATCGGGGATCGTCCCGATCTCGTGGAGCAGTTCACCCTGGACTGCCTGTCGCACCCGCGGTGCCGCAAGGAGGCCCGCACGGCCGACGAGGCGCGCCGGGCGATCGCCGAGCCCGGGCTGTTCGGCATCTACGCCGTACACCTGGGGCACGCGGACATGGTGGTCGGCGGGGCCTGCCACAGTCCGAAGGAGTACTTCCGCCCGATGCTCGCGTTGCTGGCGAACCGCGCCGTCGTCTGTGAGGTGGGCATCTTCCTGCTGCCAGACGATTTCCCCGAGGGCCACTACCCGCACAACATCGTGGCCTTCGGCGACGTGGGGGTGAACGCGGTGATGACCCCGGACGTCCTTGCGGAGGTCGCCGTGGGAACGTGCGCGGTCACGCGCGACCTGGTGCCCGAAGAAATCCTGCCGGAGATCCGGGGCGCCATCGTCTCGTACTCCCACCGCGGGTCGGACGAGGGGCCGTCGCCCGAGATGGTCCGGCGCGCGCTGGACCTGGTGCCCCAGGTCCTCGCCAAGCGCATCGCGATGGGTCCCCGGTACTCCAGCATCCGCATCACGGGCGAGGTGAAGTTCAGCGCGGCGATCTCGCGACGGTCGGCGGAGTTGTACGGCGTCGAAGGTCTCGCCGGCGGGACGAACGTGATCATCTGCCCGAACTTGGAGACCGGGAACCTGCTCTACCACCTCTACGCTGCGCGCTTCCCCACCGCCACGAAGTTCCCCGCGATCTTCGGCGTGGCCTTCCGTGGCGTGGACCTGGCGATGGACTGCACGCCGAAGGACGTCCGGCTTGCGGTGAAGGCCGCCATCGTGCGGCTGCAGCGCGACGGACGCTGGACGCGGACCCCGAGGGACACCTTCTTCCGCCGCTTCCGCGTGCTCGCCGTCAACCCCGGGTCGACATCGACGAAGATTGCCGTGTACCAGGGGGAGCAGGAACGCTTCGTCACCGAGATCCAGCACGCGCCTTCCCAGCTCGCCCCCTTCGCCGGCAGGCGGATCACCGAGCAGTACCAGTTCCGGAAGGAAGCCGTGCTGGGCGCCCTGGCCGGGCACGGCCTCACGCCGAACGACCTGGACGCGGTGTGCGGGCGCGGGGGACTGCTCCGCCCAATCCCGCACGGGACCTACCGCGTCGACGAGGCGATCCTGGCCGACCTCCGATCCGGCGTCGGTGGGGACCACGCCTCCAACCTGGGCGGCCTCATCGCCCACGAACTGGCGGCGCCGGCCGAACGGCCGGCGTTCATCGTCGACCCCGTGGTGGTCGACGAAACCCCCTCCCGCGTGAAGATCACGGGAATCAAGTCGATCCGCCGGCGCGTCATCAGCCACGCCCTGAACCAGGTGGCGTCCGCCCGCCGTTACGCCGAGGAGAGCGAGACGTTCTACGAGAAGGTGAACGTGATTGTCTGCCACCTGGGCGGCGGGATCTCGGTGGGCGCCCACTGCCACGGCCACTACATCGATGCCAACAACGCGCTCGATGGCGAAGGGCCTTTCACGCCAGAGCGGTCGGGGAGCCTGCCGCAGGGCCAGCTGGTCGAGCTGTGCTACTCGGGCCGCTACACGCTGGCCGAGATGCGGAAGCTCATCAAGGGGGCTGGCGGCCTGATTTCGCTGGTTGGCACGTCGGATCTGCGCGAGGTCGAACGGCGCATCGCGGCCTCTGACGAGGAGGCTTCGGAGGTCTTCGACGCGCTGGCCTACCAGATTGCGAAGGCGGCAGCCGCCCTGCTGCCAGCCTTCGAAGGGGGCCTTCTGGACCGGATCATCCTGACGGGTGGCATGGCCCGGTCCGAGAGACTCGTGGGCGAGCTGACCCGGTACCTGAAGGCGATGCCGTGCGGCGTCACGGTCTATCCCGGAGAGAACGAGATGGCCGCCCTGGCCAAGGGGGCGCTGCGCGTGCTGTGGGGCAAAGAAGCGGTCCGCGATTACGCGGCCGTGGCGGGATCCCCGGCGGGTGTGTGAGGCACACCCGCGCAAATACCCCCGGTCGAGCTATCATCGAGAGATGGGACAGCCCCCACGCCTCCTCCTGGCGCCGCTCGTCTTCTCCGCCCTGGTGCCGGTCCTCGCACAGGGCCCGCAGGTCGCCGACACGGGCCCGGTCAACCGTCCCGACGAGCGGCACCTGCGTCACGTGGTCCAACTGACCAACGGCGACGAGAACGCGGAGGCCTACTTCTCGTTCGACGGCCGCCAGCTGATCTTCCAAAGCACCACCGGGCATGGGTGCGACCAGATCTACACGATGAACATCGACGGGGCGAACCGCCGCCTGGTGAGCACGGGCGAGGGTCGCACGACGTGCGGGTTCTTCTACCCCGACGGGCGGTCGATCCTCTACGCCTCCACGCACCTCGGTGGGGACGCCTGCCCTCCGACGCCGAGCTTCGACCAGGGTTACGTGTGGCCGATCTACGACACCTACGACATCTTCCGCGCGGACCCGGACGGGTCGCACCTGGTCCGGCTGACGAACACTCCCGGCTACGACGCCGAGGCAACCATCGGCAGGGACGGCCGCATCGTCTTCACCAGCGTCCGTGACGGGGACCTGGAGATCTACTCGATGAACGGCGACGGATTCCGACGTCCGCCGCCTGACCAACGCGCCCGGCCCCGACGGAGGACCGTTCTTCTCGCCCGACGGCCGAATGATCGTGTTCCGCGGCCGCCACCTCCAGCCGGGCGCGGAGCTCGACGACTACCGGTCGCTGCTCAACAAGGCCCTCTGGCGGCCGACCGCGGTCGAGATCTACACGATGGACCGCGACGGCAGCAACATGCGACAGGTCACGGCCCTGGGGGCCGCGAGCTTCGCGCCATACTTCACCCCGGACGGGAAGCGGATCATCTTCGCCTCCAACTACGGAGACCCGCGTGGCCGCAACTTCGACCTCTTCCTGGTGAATCTGGACGGCACGCACCTCGAACGCGTCACGACCAACGAGACGTTCGACGGGTTCCCGATGTTCTCGCCCGATGGGACGAAGCTGGTGTTCGCCTCCAACCGCCACGACACCAAGCCCGGCGAGACGAACGTCTTCATCGCCGACTGGATCGAGTGACCGCCCGGCCAGGGCCGGGGAGACCGCCGACCGGCGCCCCCCCCAACTCGATTCGGCGTCTGCCCGGTACGACGTGTCACATCTGCAGTTGAGAGAAGCCCTGTTCGGCTTACCTCATCCACTGCATGCAGCGAGGGCGACTGACCAACAGCAGCCCGGTGAAGATCCCGTGCACGAACGCGCGCGCCTGCGCGAACCTGAGGCGGGGTCCGTCGTGGCGTCGCATCCGTTCACGCTGGACAAAGACATACGCGACCGCTCCGATGACGATGTGGGGTGCCAGCCCGGATACGTCCGGCCTTCGAAATGGTCGATGCCAAGGTCGATATTGAGGTCCTGTGTGTGCTCTTCGATCGCCCAGCGCTGATGCGCCCGTCTGATGAGCTGGGTCAGCGAGGCGGAGGCCGGCAGCCAGGCCAGATAGTGGTTGCGCCCACCAGTGGGGCCGACGCCGCGCTCGCAGAGCCACCGCCGGCCAGTTCACGCCGGGGGCACGGTCTGGTTCGGGGCGAGCCGCCGGGTCAGCGATGGCGCAGACCGAATCGGATTCCGGCGCAAGGATACGGGCGTCGGGACCAAGGCCGAGGACCAGGCGCAGATCCTTGAGGCGTTCACCCGGGCCGACGGCTCCGCCGCCAGGAGGCACGGAGGAACGGGACTCTGCCTCGCGATCAGCCTGCGGCTGGCTCAGATGACGGGCGGCAGCATCACCGTGCAGAGCGCGCCCGGAGTCGGGTTGACCTTCGAGGTGAGCCTCCCTGCCGAGCCGCCGACGGATGCCGCGGCCGACCCGTAGCGGGGACCCGCTCGACGGGACGCGCGCCTACGCGGGCGACGCCGGAGGCTGGACCGAGTCGAGGACGACGTCGAGGTCGCTGGTATTGACCGGCTTCGCAAGGTAGCCGTCCATGCCGACCTCAAGGCAGCGCTCGCGATCGCCTTTCATCGCGTGGGCGGTCATCGCCACGATTGGGACGTGCCCGCCGGCGGTCTGCTCTCGCTGGCGGATGGCCGCCGTTGCCTCGAGGCCACCCATGTCGGGCATCTGCACGTCCATCAGCACCACGTCGAACCTGCTCCGCTCCCACGCGGCCACCGCCTCGACGCCGGTCGTCGCGAGGGTGACCTGGTGTCCCCGCCGCTCCAGCAGGCGAACGACCAGCCTCTGGTTCACGAGGTTGTCCTCGGCCACCAGGACCCGCAACGGCGTCGCCGGCATCCGGGTCGCGGTCGCCGGCGCGTTGGACCGCGCGGCGGCCCGGCTCCCGCCCACTGCCAGGGCGCACCGGAGCGCGTCGAGCAGATCGGACTCGATGATCGGTTTCGTGAGGTACGCGCTGATGCCGATGGCCCGGCACCGGGCGCTCTCGCCTGGCATGCTCGATGAGGTGAGCATCAGCAGCGTCATCGACTGCAGCGTCGGGTCGCGCTTGATGCGCTCCGCCAATTCCAGACCGCTGATGCCCGGCATGTTCATGTCGAGCAGCGCGAGGCGGAACGTGTGCGCCCCATCCTGGGCGCCGGCCTGCAGCAGCGTGAGGGCGTCGGGTGCCGACCCCACGCAGGTGGGAACCATCTTCCAGCCCGCCAGCATCCGCTCGAGCAGGATTCGGTTCGTGCGGTTGTCGTCGACCACCAATACGGGCAGGCCCTCGAGGGCGACCGGCGATTCGCACGCGGGGGCGGGCGCCAGCGACAGGCCGAAGACGGCGGTGAAGGCGAAGGTGCTGCCCTGGCCCGGGAGGCTCTCGACGTCGAGCGTGCCCCCCATCATCTGGACCAGCCGCGACGAAATGGTGAGGCCGAGCCCGGTGCCGCCGAAGCGACGCGTGGTGGTTCCGTCCGCCTGGGTGAAGGGCTGGAAGATGAGCCCCTGCTTCTCGCGCGGGATGCCGACGCCGGTGTCGGTGACCGAGAAGCGAACGCGCACCGTGTCCGACTCCATCCCTGCCCCCGCCACGCGCACCACGATCTCGCCCAGGTCCGTGAACTTGATGGCGTTCCCCATGAGATTGACGAGCACCTGGCGCAGGCGCGAGGCGTCGCCCACGAGCATGTCCGGGATGTCCGGCGCGATGTCGCAGATCAGCTCGAGACCCTTCTCGTGCGCCCGCAGCCCGACCAGCCGCATGATGGAACCGAGGTCGCGTCGGAGGCTGAACTCGACCGGGTCGAGGTCGAGGCGACCCGCCTCAATCTTCGAGAAGTCGAGGATGTCGTTGATCACCGAGAGCAGGGACGCGGCCGAGTGGTGCACCATCCCCAGGTACTCCCGTTGTTCCTCCGTCAGGTCGGTGCCCAGCGCCAACTCGGTCATGCCGAGGATCCCGTTCATCGGCGTGCGGATCTCGTGGCTGACGTTCGCCAGGAACTCCCCTTTGGCGCGGCTGGCCTCCTCGGCCTTCAGCCGGGCCACCTCCAGTTGCTCGTTCATCGCGATGCGTTTCGTGATCTCGAGCTTCAGGTCGACTCGCTGGCTCTCCAATTCGTCGTCGCGGCGCTGGATCTGATCCAGCATCTGGTTGAAGGCCTGGATGAGGAGCCGGGTCTCGTCCCCGCCGCGCGCCACCGCGCGGGCGGTGTAGTCACGTTCCGTGGAGATGACGCGGGCCACCTGCGCCAGGTGGAGAATGGGCCCGGACACCACCCGCTGCATCCGCATTGACACGAGGAGCGCCAACAGCATCGAGACGCCGAACACCCCGACCATGATGGCGCCGTAGCTCCTGAGCCGCTGACTGGCCTCCTGTAGGTCGGACTCGACGACGACGCTGCCGATCCGTTCGCCGGCCAGGAGGATGCCCCGTGCGAGAATCAGCTTGTCGCCGACAAACCACTCCCCGTCGCGCGTCGGCGCGATGGGCGCGACGGCACGCTCGCCCGCCCGGTAATAGCTGGCGAACGGGCGACGGCCGGCCGTGAAGATGAAGCCCCTGACGATGCGTGGCTTGGCCTTGAGGGCCGCCAGCACCTCTTCGGCCGACTTCGGATCGCTGAAGGCCACCGCCGCGGTGCTGTTCGACCCGATGACCGCGGCCAGCGTCGACAGGTCGCGGGCGAGGCCGGCCCGGAAGGTGGTCCGGTCGTAGAGGGCCAACGCCGCGCAGGCCAGCAGCAGGGCCAGGCTGGTTGTGACCACCGTGATGCGGAACAACTGGTGCCGGATCGACGGGTCGTGGACGCGGCGCATCTACCGTCTCCGCTCGTCGGTGATGGCGAGTGCCGAGGAGAGCAGCCGAGAGCTGAGCTTCAGCCCGACGGCCTCCGCCCCGCCCAGATTGACCGCGAAACGCACCCTGCCCTCCACCACGACCAGCCGAATCATCCCCCCGCGGGCCAGAAAGTCGGCCGATTCACCCACCGTGAGGACGCTCCGGTGCTCCACCGCGCGCAGGATTGGCTCGAGGCGCTTGGTCTCCGAGTCCGGCACGAACAGGATCTGACAGACCACCGCGTCGTCGGCGCGTCGTAGGCGCCGTACGACGACGGGGTGGCCGTCGAATCGTCTTGCCCTTGACCAAGTCGTCCAGGGTCGGCCCGAACGGGTCGGCGCCAATCACGCAGACGGCGAGCGGTGCCTCCAGGCTCGGGAAGGCCGTGGCCGGCCACTGCGCGAACTTCGCGAAGTTGAAGAGGAACCCCGCTTTGACCTCGGTACTCCGTGAACGCGACCTGGTCGGGGGGGGCGCTGCCCTCCAGCGGCTCCGCCCGGAGCGTGACGGCGACGAGAAGCCCAATCAGACAGAACAGGCTGGTCCGCCGCCACGCGGTCCTCCAGACGGATTCGGCGCGCCGACTACCCGCGGACGCCGCGTGCCTCGTGACGGCGAGAGTGATCATAGGAGGTCAGGAGCCGGTGCGGAATCGATAGACGAGGCCAACGCGAAGACGCCGGCCGTCCTGCCAGATAATGTCCTGTACGTGCTCCTCGGCTCCCGGGTCGCCGTAGCGCTGGTTGAACAGATTGTAGACGCCGAAGGTCAACCCCAGCCCCTTGACGAGTCGTTGATCGACGAGCGTCACGTTGGCGAGCGTGTACCCGGCCGCCTCGGCGCCGCCGAGCGTCAGCCGGCTCCCCACGTACTGAACTTCGATTCCGGCCAGCGTGTCCTTGCGCAGCGGCAGCAGGAAGGCCAGCTTCCCGAGTTCCCGCGGCGAGTTGGTGAGGTGGTCACCACTCGGTTCCTGGTCGGCGCGCTGAACCGAGAGCGCGCCATTCACCCGTCCGCCATTTGGCCACCGGGCTTCGAATTCTCCCTCAACGCCCAGGGCCCGGACGTCGGTCAGGTTCTGGTACACGATCGCGTCGCTGGTCGGATCGATCTGCTCGGTGATCAGCCCGGAGATGTTGTTGCGGAACACGGACCCCGTCACCCGGACTCGTCGCCCGATGCGCTGCTCGAGCACCGCTTCGTAGGTCGCGATCCGTTCGGGCCTGAGGCCCGGGTTGGAGCGTTCGCCCGGGACCTCATAGTAGAGCTCATAGACGTTTGGGGCCCGGTACGCCCGTCCCGCCAAGAGCTTGACGACCGTCGTCTCCCTGGGGTTGTAGATAACCGCACCACGAGGATTGGCCGTGGCCCCGAACGTCTGGTAGTAGTCCTGCCGCACGCCGGCGCTGATGACCAGGTGGCGTCCGACAGGGAAGTCGTCCTGGATGTACGTGCCCATGTTGCTCAGGTGCCGGCGATCGTCGAGGTAGACCACGTACGGGTCGACGTCGTAGTTGCCTTGCTCCTGAAGCAGGCTGTAGCGGACGTCGGCGCCCGCCGTCAACTGGTGCCGTCCGCAGACCTTCCGGCTGACCTTCAGCTCGCCCGTCAGCCAGTCGCCGTTGGCATAGTCGGGATTCAGGACGGCCACCGGGACATCCGGGGTGCCGCGGTTGACCGGGTACTGGCCGAAGTAGCGGTAGCTGTCGAACGCCACGCGCGCGGTGACGTCGGTCGCGCCAATCCGGCGGTCGAGACGGGCGTCCACGTACACGTGGCGGTCGATGGTGTGGAACCGTGGATCATCGAAGACGGTGTCGAAGGCCGCTGTCGGGACGTACTTGTCGCGCGACCCGTACGCGGCCTGGACCGTGAGACCGCCGAACGCGAACCGGGCGAAGGCGCTGCCGAACGCGTCCCGATCGAGATCGCTCGCAATGCCATTGTTGTTCTGCGGGCTGTCGAACTCGGGGAAGTAGAGGCTGGTCTGCCCGGCGCTGCGGTACATCGTTCCCGAGACGAGCCAATCGAGATCCCGAGCCGTGTGTGCCCCGTAGCTCCCACGGACGCGGTACGTGCCCAGGCTCCCGGCCTCGGCCGCCGCCTCGAGGCCGGACAGGTCACGACCCGTGCGCATGACGATGTTGATGACCGCGAAAAACGCGCTGGTTCCATACAGCGATGAACTCGGGCCACGAATGACCTCGACGCGCTCGATCAAATCGACGTCCACGGGGAACTCGGTGCCCAAGGCCGCCTGATCGTAGACGTTATCGTTCATGACGTGACCGTCCACCAACAGCAGCACGCGGGTGTTGTAGTCCCCCGGCCGCGCGAAGCCGCGGGCCCCCACGTAGCTGTAGTTGCGGTCGTTGCTGATGTAGAACCCGCGAACGCCGCGCAGCAGATCGGCGAGGGTGCGATAGCCGAACAGCCGGATCTCCTCGGCAGTGACGATGCTCACCGAGGCCGGTGCCTGGGCGATCTTCTGGAGGTATTTCGACGCGCCGTAGACCGTCTCGACCTCAACGTTCAGCAGTTCGTCGAGACTGAGCTTCGACAGGTCCCGCGGCGGCTGCGCAGACACCGCCGTGGCCAGGGCCAGGAGGGACACGACAGCCAGCGCCACCCCGCCGCGCCGTGCCACGGAATCCGTCCGTTCGCCCCGCGCGCGCCGGATCGCATTATCCATACATGATCCCTGACATGGTCTGAGTCAGGCCTCCAGCGCATCATCGGCCGTCCCAACCGGACCTGTGACCGCCTCCAGTCAACATCGTCCACGTTGCGGGGGCCGGGTCGTCTTCGCGTCGCCCAGCCCCGCGGCTGGTGGGCGACCTATGCCCGGTCAGCGCCGGCCGAGTCGCGGACCACGAACCGCCCGACCAGCGCCTGGAGATCCGAGGCCATCTGGCTCAGCTCGTTCGCGGCGTGTTCGGTGTCCGCCGCCCCGCGCGCGGCATCTTGCGCCGCCTGCGCCACGAGGCCCACGTGATCCACGACGCCGGCCGCGCCGCTTGCGGCCTGCGCCAGATTGCGGCCGATCTCGGCCGTGGTGACCGTCTGCTCTTCGGTGGCTGCCGCGATCGTGTCGGAGATCACGTTGATCCGCGAGACCACGTCGCTAATTCTGTCGATGGCCTCCACGGCCCGGGTCGTGTCCTTTTTGATCGTGTCGGTCTTCCCTTCGATTTCTTCGGTCGCGCGAGCGGCCTCCTTGGCGAGTTGCTTGACCTCGTTGGCGACGACCGCGAAGCCCCTGCCGGCCGCGCCGGCCCGCGCGGCCTCGATCGTCGCGTTGAGCGCGAGCATGTTGGTCTGGCCCGTGATCTTGCCGATCATCTTGGCCGTATTGCCGATCTGGCCGCTCGAGACGCTCAGCTCGCCGATCGTCCGGCTGGTCAGCTCGGTCACCGACACGGCTTCCCGAACAACCCGCGCCGCTTCTCCGGCGTTCGCTGCGACTTCCTTGATCGACGTCCGCATCTGCTCGCTGCTCGCCGCGATCACGGAGACGTTCGACGAGATGCGTTCGGTCGCCGCGCGGGCCGCCTCCGCGCTGCTCGATGTCCGGCCGGCGCCGGCGGTCAACTGAGCGCTGATGGCGGTGAGCTGGGTCGCCGCCGCCGCGAGGGCCTGTGCGTTTCGCCGGATCTCCACGATGCTGCGCTCCAGATCCTCGGCCATGCGGTTGATGTTGTCCTTGATGAGGGCGTGGTCGCCGCGGTAGTCGCCTGCGACGCGGGCCGTCAGCTCCTGCTGGGCGATCTTTCCAATGACCGCAGCCGATTCCCTGACGGGTTCGACGACCGCGTCCAGCGTCCGGTTGACGCCTTCGACAATCCGCCGGAAGTCCCCGCCGTGGCGCTCCGCGTCCGCCCTCGCGTCCAGCCGCCCTTCCACGCCCGCCTGGACGAGCAGGTCGGCGTCGGCGACGAGGGCCCTGACGTTGTCGGTGCAGGCGTTGAGGCGACGGCGGATCTCGTTGAAGTCGCCCCGGTAGCGGTTGGTGATCCTCGCGGGGATGTCGCCGCGTGAAATCCGCCCGATCGAGTCGGCCGCGACCCGGAAGGGGCCGACGAACGCGTCCATCACGTCGTTGAGACCGGCCAGCAACTGGCGCCACCGGCCCTCGTAGTCCCAGTCGTTGCCGCGTGTGTCGAGTTTGCCGGCCTTGACCGCGTCTACCAGAGTCTGGATCTCACAATGGATGCCGTACATCGTCGCGAGGAACGTGTTGACGCTCCGCTTGATCTCGTTGAACTCGCCTTGATAGTCGTCGGTGACGAACTCGGGGATGACACCGCTCGCGATCTGCTGCATCGCGTGCGTCGCCACCCGCGTGGGTTTGACGAGGGCATCGAGCATCCGGTTGACGAGGGCGATCAGCTCCGCAGACGAACCGGAAAACAAGTCCGTCCTTCCTCGGACGTTCAACTGCCCGGCGGTGACCGCCTCGACGAGCCGGGTCAGCTCCGAGAAGACGGCGCCTGTCGTGGTGGCAGCTTCGAGTTCGGTGATCATGTCAGGTGAGTCTCCAGCAGTTGCTTCACGACTCCAGCAGCCGTGTCGACCGCGGCCGCGACGGGCAGGGACACGGCGTCCCCGAGACCGGCGAAGTTCTGCCCTTCGATGCCGACCAGGAAGGCCAGGGCCGGCGTCCGCTCGGGGTACAGCAGCGAGGCGACCTCGATCGCTTCGCGCACACCGATGCCGTGCGCCGACACCGCCCCGCCCTCGGACAGCGGCAGTTCGTTCCAGCGTCGCACGTGGATGGTCCCGCTCGGAGCGCCGAACTGCACCGCGTCCACGACGATCAACACGTCGTCGCCGTCGAACTCGTCCACGAGCGCGAGGCCCGACGTGGCCAGGCGGAGCAGGCGAACCCCGGGGGGTAGCGCATCGACGGCAAGCCGCGCGTACACCTCGCAACCGGCTCCATCGTCGGCGACGAGCGCGTTGCCAACACAGGCCACGATCGCGCGGCGACGTGCCGTCGTCATCGCGTCTCGAGGCGGGCGACGCAATGCTCCCCGCTGGCCACGAGCGTGGATTTCGCGGGTCGCTGGAGCAAGCCGTTGACCACGCCGTCCAGATAGAAGTGGAACAACGTACACAGGTCGCCGCCCGGCGTGAGCCCCTGCGCGCGGCACGCGTCCCGGATCGCGCACCGGCCGAACGACAGCTCGGCGGTTCGCCCGTCCAGCCGGAACGTCATGTCGAAGCCCCGGACCAGTTGCGCGGTCAGCGCCTGGAGGACCGACTGCGGCGTCGGCTCCGGCAGGTGGAGCGGCATGCGCGCAGCCGCCTGCCGCCCGGCGGCCCGGCCCACCGGGGCGGTCGCGCCGCCCATCAGGTCGTGGACCGTGGTCGCGAAAATGCTGAGCAGGAAGGAGACCTCGGTCATCGCGCGCTCGTGATCGGCGACCGTCAACGCCGCAGCCCTGGTGGCTTCTCCGGCTGCCGCCGCAACACCCGCCCGTCCCGTGGCTGTGCTCATAGGAACCGCTCCATTCGGGTCACGAAGTCGAGGTCGCGGTAGAAGTTCCGCACGACGGGGTAGTCGTCGTGCCGGATCGCACGCGACGGGCAGAGGTAGGCGCAGGTCAGGCAGGCGATGCAATCGCTGGCCTCGCACACCCGCGCCCGGCCGGTGGCCGCGTCGAACTCGAAGACCTTCGTCGGACAGATGTCCACGCACATCTCGCACCCGCGGCAGGACTGCTCGGCGATCTCAACGTGAACCATCGGAGTTCCTCCTCAGCCGCCGGAGCACCTGTCCGCCGCAGCGCATGATGATGTCGATCGGCATCCGGCCGACGGCGTGGGTCGCACACGACAGGCAAGGGTCGTAGCAGCGGATGGCGAACTCGATCGCGTTCAGCAGGCCCCTGTCTCCGAGGGAGACGACGTGCGTGCGCGCCGCCTGTTCGATCGACCGGTTGATCCCGTCGTAGTTCTGCTGCGTGGCCACGAGCAGGTTCGCCGCGCGGACGATGCCGCGCTCGTCGATCTCGTAGTCGTGGTACAGCGCGCCGCGGGGCGCTTCGACGTGTCCGACGCCCCGCCCCCCGCGGAAGCGCACCGGCACTCGCGTCTCGCCGGACAGCTGCACATCGTCGAGGATCTGCCGGCCTCGTTCGGCAACGTAGAGCAGCTCGATGGCCCGTGCGTACGCCTGGAGGGCCGTCACATGGCAGGGGCGACCGTGCGCCTCGCGGAACGCGAGCAGTTCGCGGTCCGCCAACGGTGTCCCGACGGTGTCCGCCGCGTTCAGGCGTGCCATGGGGCCCACGCGGAACAGGTGTTCGCCGCCATCGCAGGCGAGCCGCACCGGCTTCATGTAGGACCACGGCAGGGACGACTCGACGACGTGTCGGTCATAGTCGGCGGAGGGGAACTCGACGCGAGCGGCGCCGGTCTCGTCCACCACGCGAATCGCACCGTCGTACAGGTTCAGCCGCCCCCCACGAACCGTCCCCATGCTCCACGCGGGCACGATCCAGTCGCGGAGCATGGCCGGGTGCCTCTCGATCTGCCTGAACAGCAGGTCGCGGACGACGCCCGTCAGTTCGCGCGCCAGCGCCAGCGCCTCGTCGAACCACGCGGTCAGTGTGCGCCGCCGCTCGTGGTCGAGACGAAACGAGATGCCTCCGGCGACGACGGTCACCGGATGCACGCCGCGGCCACCGACCAACTCGTTGACCTTCTGGCCAATCGTCCGACACCGAAGCGCCTTCCGCGCGACGTCCGGCGCCTTCTGCACGACTCCCACGATGTTGCGCGAGGAGGGGTTCGCGTCCAGACCCATGACGAGGTCTGGTCCCTGGAGCACGAACAACGACAGCGCGTGCGAGTGCAGGTAGTGCCCCATGAACAGCAGTTCGCGCAGCAGCCCCGCGGCCGGCGGAATCTGCGCGCCGCAGGCGGCGTCGAGGGCCTTCGCGGCCGCAAGGTGGTGCGCCGTGGGGCAAACGCCGCAGATGCGCGCCGTGATGAGCGGCACGCGATCCGCCTCGACGCCGACCAGGATCCGCTCGAAGCCGCGCAGTTCGTTCACGACGAGGCCTGCCGACACCAGTGAGCCGTCGGGAGCCAGGTCGAGGAACACCTTGGCGTGGCCTTCGATTCGGGTCACCGGATCAATCGTGAGCGTCTGGCTCATGCCTCGGCCTCCGCGTCGGCAATCCACTGGCGGATCAGGAAGGTGGGCTTGCCGCCGATCATTCTCGACGCCATCGCGTACGAGTAGTGCGACTTCGCGCCGCGTTCGATGTGGGCGACGACCGCGTCGCGCGGGATCCTCGTCAAGCGCGACATCCGTTCGGCCACCTCCGTACGGATGTCACGATTCGGCTCGGTCAGCACCTGGAGGCTCGGCCCGGCGCACCCGGTGCACGGCATCCCGTTGGTCGGACAGGGTGCGAGGCAACGGTCGAGCGTGACGGAGCCCAGGCACACGTACCCCTGCGTCAGCAGGCAGGTTTCGGGCTCCGAGACGCCGTCGTGGTTGTACCGGACGGCCGTGACGGAGGACTTCGTCATTCTCCGGTCGCAGTGCGCGCACACGTTCTCGCCGGTCGCCACCGGCGCCCGCCTCTCGATCAGCGCGCGCAGTGCCTGGAAGATGAACGTCGGGTGCGGCGGGCAACCCGGCAGATAGAGATCGACGGGAATCGCCTCGTCGAGCGGCACCACGGCCTCCTCCAGACCCGCCACGGCTCGGTCGGGCGGCGCCGCGCCGCGCTTCGTGGTGCGGTTCCGCGTGTAGACCGCCTCGAGCAGTTCGGCGCGAGAGTGCACCGTTCCTGCAGCCGGAATGCCGCCGTATACCGCGCAGGTACCGAGTGCGACAATCAGATCGCAGGAGGCCCTCATCTTCTCGGCCATCTGCCGGTCGTGCGCGTTCCGGATCGCCCCCGAGACGAGGCCCACGCGCGCGGGCGGGTAGTCCTTGATGTCGGTCAGCACGGGGCAATGCTGGATCTCGACAGCGCCGAGCACGTCGAGGATCTTCTCGTGGAGATCGACAATGGCGACGTGACAACCGCCGCAGTCGCTCAGCCACTCGAGGTTCAGGGTCACGGTGCTGCTGCTCCCCATTCGGACCTCACTTCGCGCGCGGCTGGCGGGCGATCGTCAGCCGCTTGTAGCAGGCGTTCTCGCCGGCATGGACGATTTGCAGGTTCGACTGGCAGCCCATGATCGTCTCGAGTGCGCCGGCGAAGAACCCGAACATCATGTTGCAGAGGGAGCCCTTCTGCTCGTGCCCGAAGTAGAAGAGCGACTGCCGGATCATGCAGTCGCGAAAGACCAGCATCACCTCGTCGCCGTCGTTGGAGTGCTGAATCAGGTCCGCTTGCGCCTTCGGCTTGAACGCCTCGTAGCCCCACAGGCAGTGGTGCTCGTCCAGCACGGCGCGCACGAGAGCGAGCGCGCGCTCGATGTCGTCCGTCTTTGGTGCGCCGGCAGAGAGCCGTTTGCCGAGGTCTTTGCCGGCAATGTAGGTGATGCTGTTGGCGGTCGGGCCAACCGCCTGCTCAATGCCGCTGGCCATCGCGCCGAGGACGGCCATGGCCTCCTGCAGCGTGGCCCGGGCTCGACGCACGTCTGATTGGGTGACTGGCGACCCGGCGTTCATCGGCTCCTCGCGGAAGGCCCTCGCCTCCGGTGGGCTCGACAAGCCGCCGGCGAGCACCGGGCGAGAACGGTTGAGCCACCATCAAGGACCGTGCCATCCACGGTCCGGGTCTGACGACCGCCTGACCGTCTGATTCTACTGGTCAGTACGTGACCCAACTGGTTCATGGCCCGGGAAGTGGCGGGCGGCGCTGTCGAAACGCCGGCAGCTCCGAACGTCGGAGCGACAGCGGCGGGGCCGACCGGCCAGGGCGCACGGGCCACCTGTCGCCAGATGGTCCGTCTGCGAGCTGTTCGGTGGCGTAAGTCGCGGGCGGGTCGTTCCGCCGTCACGCCTCGTTGGTGCCGAAGGGGCCTAGAACGGGGTTCCGGGCAGCGGCGGAAGCACCGGCGTCACTTTGCCCCAGCCAGCTGCCTCGACCGCCTTCATGTCGTGGAGCAGCGCCTCGGGCAGTGTGGCGTTCAGTCGCGGCGCCGCCGCGGTGGTGCCCATCACCCAGCCCAGGGCGGCCACCGTCTTGGCGATGGCCAGCATCGACCGGTAGTCGATCTTCTCCGGCGAGTCGGTCAGGCGGTGGTAGTCGACGTGCAGGCCGTCGCAGAAGAACGCCACCGGGATGCCCATCTTGGCGAAGTTGTAATGGTCGCTGCGGTAGAAGATCCGCTGGCCGCTCGGCGCAGGCCCCAGATTGTCGTGCGTCGCGTCGGGCGCGGTCACGTCGTAGAAGTCGTTGATCTTGAGCCGCTGGTAGGCCGCGTTGAGCGACTCGAGCGACTTCCCGAGGTCCGAGCTGCTGATGCGCGGGCCGACCACGAAGACCTCGCCCGGTTCGACCAGCTTGTACTGGGGCGGGTCGACATAGCCCGGGGTCTTCGATCGGCCGACCATGTCCATGTTCAGGTCCACGACGACCTTCCTGATGTCGATCGGGGGAAACTGCGCGAAGTACTGCGAGCCCCAGAGGCCCTTCTCCTCCCCGGCCGCCCAGAGAAACACCACCGTGCGCTTGGGGCGCAGCCCGCGTGAGGCGCCCTCCGCAAAGGCACGGGCGATGGCCATCAGCGCGGCGGAACCAGACGCGTCGTCGTCCGCGCCGTTGAAGACCGTATCGCCCGTGGCGTCGGGCAGACCGAGGCCCACGTGGTCGAGGTGCGCGGTGAAGAGCACGTACTGGTTCTTCAGGACCGGGTCGCCGCCCTCGACCATCGCGACGACATTCTCGGTGTGGCCCTTCTCGGAGCCGACGGCCACGTGCAGCGTGATCGCCTTCTCTGCACCGAGTTCGAAGGAGTCGAGGTGGGCGTTGGCCGTTGCCGCCTCGAAGACCTGGGTCCCGCTCAGTCTCTCACCCTGGAACAAAGCGTTGGTCAGCTCGACGCCGGCCGTGATCACGGGAACCGTGGGTGGACGACTGCCCTGGAACTGGACGACCTGGAAGGGCGGCCCGTTGGGTCCGGGTCCCCGTCCCCCGAACCCGCCGGCGCTGATGGCCGACAGCTGCTGGAACGTCGGAACCTGGAGAACCGCGAGGGCTCCGTTCTTGGCGGCATAGCCCTGGGGGGTGACAAAGTCGGTGTTCTCCACGCCCAGCGGGCTGGAGGCGTTCCCACGACCCCGCCCCCCGGCCTGGGCCAAGCGGACCGCCGCCAGCTCCGGCGGTACGCCGGCCACGACGATCACCTTGCCGCGCACATCAAGGCCCTCGTACGGATTCAGGTTCGCCTTGCTGATGACATAGCCATTCCCGGCGAACACCAGGCGGGCGTTCGAGACGTCGGCAGGCGCCGCGACAGCGCCGCCCCGTCCGCCGGCGCCGCCACCTCCGACGACCCAGTCCCGCTGGTACTCGAAACTGCGAGGCCCACCGGCCCCGGCCGACGCCGTCAGCCCCCCCCGCCCGTCGCGTTGGGGAGCGGCGGGCAGCGTCAGCGACAGTTTCATCTCCGAGGAGACCGGCTGGCGGCTCACCAGCTCGATCGGCATCAGGTACGGCTGCAGCGGGCCGCGTGTGCCGCTGGGACTTCCACCCGGCCGCAGCCCCCACTCGTTGAGGTGACTCGCGACGTAGAGCGCCGCGATGTCATAGCCCCGCGAAGGGGCGTTCCGCCCTTCCAGCTGATCCGCTGCGAGGAAATAGACGAACGTCTTCAGCTCGTCCTCGGTGATGGCATCCGCGTTGCCGTAGGACGGCTTGAGCTGGGCTCCGAGGCTGGCCCAGGTCAACGTCAGCGCCGCCGCGACGAGCACCGCGGCGCGCGAGAGGATCCGGCGCATGGCGTCCCTCGATGGTGTGCGACGGCGCAGACGAAAACCGGCGGCGCCTCGAGGTCGCAGGATATCATGGCACGCGTACCGGGCCCGCAGGGCCGGTGCCCGTCGTCCCGCGCCGATGATCATCACGGCAACCGCCCCGATCCGCGTCTGTGACTGCGGAGGCTGGACCGACACCTGGTTCGCCCGCCATGGCCGCGTGTTCAACATCGCGGTCCAGCCGGGCGCCGCCGTGCGGGTCGAGACCTTCCCGACCGACCCGGGCCGGCCCCCCCTGGTGATCCATGCCGTCGATTTCCGCCAGTCCTACGCGCCGGTCCGCCGGGAGGGCGGGTTCGACCGGCATCCTCTGCTCGAAGCCGCGATCGAGTCGATGTGGACGCCTGGCGACTGGGCCCTGGACGTTACCGTCTCGTGCGCGGTGCCACCGGGCGCGTCGACCGGAACGTCGGCCGCCGTCGCGGTCGCCCTGCTCGGCGCGCTCGACCGCGCACGCGGCGGCACGCTCACCCGGCATGACATCGCGCGGGCGGCACACTCGGTCGAAACCGACCGCCTCGGCCAACAGAGCGGGATCCAGGACCAACTCTGTTCCGCGATGGGGGGCGTGAACCTCATCGAGATGACGTCGTACCCCGACGCGACAGTCCAGTCCTTGCCCGTGCGCGGCGCGTTCCGGACCGAGCTCGAACGCCGCCTGCTGGTCGTGTTCGTTGGGCGCGGTCACCAGTCGTCGGCGATCCACGAGCGGGTCATCCAACGCCTCACCGCACGCGGCCCGAACTGCGACGACCTCGAGGCCCTGCGGCGTGCCGCCACGGCCGCCGCCGCTGCCGTCTGCGCCGAGGATCTGGCCGCGTTGGGCCAGGCCATGGTGGACAACACCGAGGCGCAGCGTCGGTTGCATCCGTCGTTGGTGGGACCGGACGCCGAGCGGATCATCGGCCTGGCCCGCACCCACAACGCTGCCGGCTGGAAGGTCAATGGCGCCGGCGGCGAGGGCGGCTCGCTCACCCTGCTCGGCCCGAAGCCGGCACCTGAGGTCGAGGCCTTACGGGCCGCCATTGAGCGCGAGATGTCGGGGGCCCGCGTCATCCCCGTCTCGCTCGACATGGACGGCCTGCGCGTCACGCCGCCAGCCTGCCCGGGTTGATTGGCATTGATTTCCGGCGGCTGGTCTAAGAGAATGCCGCAGCCCCCGGCCCTCGTGTCCAGGAGCCGCATGCCGCTCTGGGACCTGTACGTTTCGGATTCGGTCGTCGACGCCGCGGTTTCCCAAGTCGGCACGCCCCGCAGTGCACCGGCCGGCAGTCCCGACGAGACCTCTCCGCTCACCAGGGGCGCGATCCACGCAGGTCCGGGCGCCCTCTCCTGTCGATTCTCCCGCCACCGCGGACGCACGCCACGGTCCTGGGGCCGCACGATACCGGACGCCTCGCCAGCGAGACGATGCGTGAAGTTGGCGACGGTCCCGGATTCCTACGGCTCGGACTCAACGCCGGTACTTCCGAAGGAACACGAGCCCCATGATCGACCCGTCTGACCACTTGTCCAACGACGACCCGAACACAGGGCACCCCGACGTCCGCACGCGGCTGGCCGACGCGTCCTATTTCTTTCTCGGCAACGGGCTCATCCAAGCAGCCGTCCAGTGGGCCCCGCAGGGCGATGCCACGCCGCTCGGCCTGCTGGTGATGGACCCCGAGCGCCTGGGCCGGAAACGGGATGCCCTCACGATGGACCCGGTGGCCGGCCTGTCGGCAACCGCCCTTCGGGTTCTGGCTGGAGGACGCGAGGAGTCGGCCCGACCGCCCAACCTGCGGGTGCGTTGGACCAGCCGGTCCTCGGTGCCGGCCGTCGAAGCCGTGTGGCAATGGCAGTCCGGAGAAGTCACCGAGGTGTTCTTCTGTCCGGACACGACGACGCCGCGTCTGGCCCGCGAAGTTGTCGTGACGGCATCACCCGCGCTGCGAACGCCTATTCGTCTGCGTGCCGGCGGCGCCGGCCGCGTCGCGGAAGCGGCCGTGACGGGCGCGGGCGGCAGGGCCTGTTTCGCGTACACGCTGAGTCGCGACCGCAGGCGTCTCGAGATTGGTACCGGGACCGGCCATCGAGGTCACCGACAACGCCCGTCGACGGTGGGCGGACCGAACCGACCTGCGGTTCTCCGATCCGCTGGTGGATCGTCTGGCGCGTGTGGCGTGCTTCCAGCTGGGCGCCGCGGTATCGGCAGGCGGACGGATGGACGCGGGGATCTGGCAGGACCGGCGCGATGGGGTGCGCGACCAGGCGTTTGTCGCGATCGGGCTGCTGATGGCGGGCGACCGCCAGGCGGCTGCCTCCCTCCTGCGCAGGTTGCTGCGGGAGTCAGTGACCCCCGACGGCAGCGTGGGCGGCTTGGGCGTAGCGGGTGGCGCCGAGGGTGTCGAACTCGACGAGAACGGGGTCCTGCTCCACGCGCTCGAGCACTACGTCCGGTGGACCGGCGACCTGTCCGTCGTCCAGGAGGCGTGGGACCGGGTCGCGTCGCTCGCCGAGTTCCCGCTCAAGCCCGCCTTCATGCACACGCCGAGCGGGTTGCTCTCCAATTCGCGCGAGTTCTGGGAACGGCACGCCGGTCACGGCATCGAGCCGGGGTTTGAGCTGGCCCACCAGCTGTTCGTCTCGGTCGGCCTCGCGGCCGCCGCGTCCCTCGCCCGACGCACGGGGCGCGGCGAGAAGGCCGAACGGTGGGGCGAGGCGTCCGCGCGGCTGCGCGCGGCCATGCTCACCGACCCGAACTATGCGCTGGTGTCGCATGGCGCGTTGATCAAGCGCAAGAACCTCGACGGGACCGTGCAGAAGCTCATCGAGCCGAAACCCGACTCCCTCGTGCCCTGCCAGGCGCCCTTGCTCCAGCCTGGTCCGCACCTGCTGAACCCGGACACCTCCACGGCGTTGCCCATCGCCATGCGGGTCCTCGCGCCGGACTCGGCTCTCGCCCGGAGGACCCTGGATTTCATCGAACCGCTGTGGAACCAGCGGTGGCAGGACGGCGGCTACGGCCGCTGTCACGTGACGTCCGAGCCCAAGGCGGCCGGCGCGTGGCCCTTCGCGTCGCTCTTCGTCGCCAGGGCCGCGCTCGAAGTCGGGCGCCCCGAAGTGGCCTGGCGCGTCCTCCGCTGGCTCGACCAGGCGCCGGGCGCGCCGGCCGGCTCGTGGTTCGAGTTCTACGCCGAACCGGAGTCACCACCGGTCCCGCAGGTCGGGGTCGTTCCCTGGACGTGGTCGGAGCTGCTCACGCTGCTCGTCGACCACGTCCTGGGCGTTCAAACCACGGAGCACCATTTCCACATCCATCCGCGTCTACTGCCCGGCATCGACCAGGCCCGGGGCCGATTCCCAATCGGCACGGGCTCGCTGCTCGTCGACGTGACGCGGGATCCGGCCTGCACGCGGCCGACGACCCGCGTGCGATCCGACACGGGACCGACAGTCGAGGCGGCAACCGACCACGTACTGATTCGTCCCTCGCCAGGACAGATCGCGGTCGAGATCGTCGTGCCTGCCGACTGACGGCGGCCCGGGCGGCCCGAGCGACGACCCGCCTTCAACGCGTCGTCGGAAGAGGACGCGACCGGCCGCGGGCGGCGACTTCCGGCGCCGGAACCCGCGGCGTGACTGGAGCGGCCCCGGCGCAAGGCGCCGGAGGGGCTATAATCCCGCGATTGCCGCGAGGTTGGCGGCGTGGATCCTCAAGGTGACATCGATGAATCCTCGGCGGTTTCTCCCCTTGCTCTTGGCGTTGTTCGTCGGCAGCGGCTGCGCGGCGTTGATCTACGAGGTCGTCTGGTTCCAGTTGCTCCAGCTCGTCATCGGGTCGTCCGCAGTCTCCTTGGGCGTCCTGTTGGGCACCTTCATGGGTGGCCTGTGCCTCGGGAGCTTCCTGTTCCCGCGCCTCGTCGGGCCCGGCCATCACCCGCTGCGGATCTATGCGGCGCTCGAGGCGGGAATTGGCGTGATCGGGTTCCTCGTTCTCTTCGGGGTCCCGTTGGTCGGCGGGGTCTACACGGCCTGGGCGGGGCCGGGCCGGGCGAGCCTGCTGCTGCGGGCCGTCGCGACTGGCATTTGCCTGTTCCCCCCGACGCTGCTGATGGGCGCCACGCTTCCTGCCCTCGCGCGGTGGGTGGAGTCCACGCCGCGCGGCGCGTCCTGGCTGGGCTTCTTCTACGCAGGCAACACGACGGGCGCCGTCGTCGGCAGCCTGGTGGCTGGCTTCTACCTGCTGCGCGTGTACGACATGGCGACGGCCACCTACGTCGCCATCGCGTTGAACGCGGTCGTCGCCCTGCTGTCGCTGGCGCTGGCCAGCCACGCGCCGTACGAGGCAGTGCCCCCCTCGTCTCCCCGACAAGGGGCTGTCTCGGGCGCGGGCTCCGTGTACGCGGTGGTGGCGCTGTCGGGCCTGACCGGCCTGGCCGCGGAGGTAGTCTGGACGCGACTCCTGTCGCTCCTGGTGGGCGGCACCACCTACACCTTCTCGCTCATCCTGGCCGCCTTTCTCTTCGGCCTCGGCCTCGGCAGCGCGGCCGGGGCGGCCCTCGCGCGCTCGTTGACGCGGCCCCGAGCCGCACTCGGGTGGGCCCAGGCCCTGCTCGCGACGGGCATCGCGTGGGCGGCGTACATGCTCTGCGCGTCGCTCCCCTTCTGGCCGATCGACCCATCGATCTCCGACAACCCCTGGTTCAACTTCCAGCTCGACTTCGTCCGGTGCCTGTGGGCCGTCTTGCCCAGCACGATGCTCTGGGGCGCCAGTTTCCCCCTGGCGCTGGCCGCCACCGTCGCGCCGGGACAGGACTCGGGCCGGATGGTGGGTACGGTCTACGCGGCAAACACGGTCGGCGCCATTGTTGGATCGCTCGGCACCGGTCTGGTGCTCGTCGCGTGGATTGGCAGCCAGCACACGCAGCAACTGCTCATCCTCATCAGCGGCATCTCGGCCCTGCTCGCCTTGGAGCCGTCCGACGAGCGTCCCGGGCCGGGACGGCCCTGGCTCCGCTTCGCCGGGGTGGTCGTGGCCGTCATGGTGGCGTGCGGGTTGCTGATGGCCAGAGCCGTGCCCGACGTTCCGGGGCTGCTCGTGGCGTACGGCCGCTTTACCGCGACGCGCACCGGGCAGGGCGACGTGCTCTACAAGGGCGAGGGGCTGAACTCCTCGGTGGCCGTCACGCGTCTGGCCAACGGCACGTTGTCCTACCACAACGCCGGCAAGGTCCAGGCATCGAGCGATCCGGAGGACATGCGTCTGCAGCGGATGCTCGGCCACCTGACGACGCTCACCGTGGCCCGCCCGCGTTCGGTCTTCGTCATCGGCTGTGGCGCGGGCGTGACGGCCGGTGCCGTCACGGTCGACCCGGCTGTCGAGCGGGTCACCATCGCTGAGATCGAGCCGCTCGTCGTGCGGACGGTCTCCACCTACTTCAGCCGGTACAACTTCGACGTCATCAACAGTCCGAAGGTCCGAGTCCACATCGATGACGCCCGCCACTTCCTGGTGACCACCACCGAGAGGTTCGACGCGGTCACGTCCGACCCGCTGGACCCATGGGTGAAGGGCGCCGCGATGCTCTACACCCAGGAGTTCTTCGAACTGGTCAAGCGCCACCTGAACCGCGGCGGCGTGGTGACGCTCTTCGTCCAGCTCTATCAAAGCAACGAGGAGGCGGTGAAGAGCGAGATTCGGAACCTTCTTCCACGCCTTCCCCCGCGGCGTGGTGTTCGCCAACACCGTGAACAACGCAGGCTACGACCTCGTGCTCCTCGGGCAGCTCGACCCCGAACCGATTGACCTCGACCGGTGGGAGGCGAAGCTCCAGCGCCCCGAGTACCGCGTGGTGGCGGAGTCCCTCCGGGAGATTGGGTTTCCGACCGGGCTCGACCTGCTGGCCACCTACGCGGGGAACGCGCGGGACCTGCGCGGCTGGCTCCGGGACGCCGCCCTCACGCGCGACCGCGACCTGCGGTTGCAGTACCTCGCCGGCATGGGCCTCAACCTGCGGCAGAGCGGCGTGATCTACAACGACATGGTCGCGTATCGGCGACCTCCCGAGGGCGTGTTTGTTGGCTCTGAGGGACTGCGCGCCTGGTTGTGGGGCGCCATCGAGTCGCCCACCGCTCGCTGAACAGCGGCCGCGCCCCCCTCGCTCGCTCAGGGCACACGACACGGGCCGGATCGACCCCTCGCTACCCGGGGACCGCACAGCGATGGCGACAGACTACTCGAAGCTTCGCGCGACCGGACCGGACGGCGCGCACGCTCGGCTGCCCTACGGCGTGTTCTTCGGCTGCTTCCGGCAGGAGGTGCACGTCGACGGCTTCACGGTGGCACGTGTGGGAGCCGATCCCAGGGGGGACGTCCCTCGGCACACCCACGACGCGGGACACTTCATCTTCCTGGTGAGCGGGGCCTACCTGACCGCGGCGCGGGGGGCCGGGCCCGAATGCACACGGCCCACGCTGATCTACAACCCGCCCGGTACGACGCACCAGGACCGGTTTCGCCGCACAGACGGGCAATTCGACGGACGGTTCTGGTCGGTCTCGATCGACCCGGAGCGCATGCGGCGCATCGCCGAACAGGTGCCGCTCGTCGATCAGGCCACGTGCGGGCGAGAACCGCAGGCCGTCGGGCTGGCCGCACGCCTCGTGCGTGAGTGCCGGGCGTGGGCGCCGTGCTCGCCGCTGGTCGCAGAGGCGATCTGCATGGAACTCACGGCCTGCGTGGCGCGAGCCGCCGCGCCGGTCATCGCCGCACCGCCCGGATGGCTTCGCGTGGCACGCGAACTGCTGCACGACTGTTGCGGCGACAGGTTGACCGTGTACGACGTCGCGCGGACCTGCGGCGTGCACCCCGTACATCTGGCACGGGTGTTTCGGCGACACGTCGGGTGTTCGCCGGGTACCTACCTGCGTCAGTGCCGGCTCGACCGCGCCGCCGCGCTGCTGCGCGAAGGAGGGACCAGCCTCAGCGAGGTGGCCCTCGCCAGTGGATTCGCCGACCACAGCCACCTCAGCAAGACGTTCCGGCGCCTGCGCGGCGTCACGCCCTCGCGCTTTCGCCAGTTGCTCTGCCAGGATGTTTGAAGAAGACCAACCGGTTGCGCACGGACAAGACCGCCCGGTCGCTGGTGCAGGACGCTCGACCCGCGGTGGACGCGATCCACCATCTCAGGGAGCATGCCGATGGCGCGCCTCATCTCGTTGATGGCCCTGCTGGTCGCCTTGACGACACCGCCCGCCCGGGCGCTCCTGCCAGGGTTGCCGCAGTCGTCCGACGCAGCGCTGCTCGGGCTATGGGGCGCCGAGACATGGCCCGGACCGCAGGTCCGCGGCGACCTCCTCCTGGAGCTGACCGACCATCGTTGGTGCGTTCGCGTCGGGGGCTTCGAGGTATCCGCGCCCTCCGACACTCGGGCGGTTCATCTGGTTCTCCCCGGTGGCCAGGGCGAGGTCCGGGTCTTCGCCGACGAGGCGGCGTCCTCGCCACGAGCGTTCTGGGTTCAGCCTCGCGGCGCCCTCAGCGCGTTCGCGTCCCCGGTCGAACTCCGCCCGGCAGGCCCACACGCCTGGCGGGGCGAGGTCGTTCCGCTCGACGAGCAGTTCTCGCTGTACCTGTCGGTGGCGAGGGGAGACGATGGATCGCTCCGGGGGATCTTCCGGAACCCGGAGGTCAACTGGCACGGGGGCGCTCCCTGGTTCCGCGTCGGCCGACGGGGCGACGACGTGATCTTCGTGGATCCACGCACGGGGAAGGAGCGGTTCGTCCAACCGTTCGACGAGGGACAGCGCCGCATCCAGTTCGACTTCGGCGAGCCGCTGGCCCTGACGCCCCGAACGCCCGACCAGGCGGTGGGCCTTTTCCCGCGCTCGCCCCTTCCCTCCACCGCCTACCGGTGCCGGCCACCACTCCCGGCCGGTGACGGGTGGCGCGTTGGCCACGCGATCGATGTCGGCCTGGACGCATCTCGACTCCAGGCGGCGGTCGAGCACCTTATCCTGGTGAATCCGACCGATGAGGGGACCTGCGCGTCCACTCGCTCCTGGTGGCGCGCAGGGGCACGCTCGTGCTCGAGGAGTACTTCTTCGGGTTCATAGCCGGACGCCCCCACGACCTTCGCTCGGCGTCGAAGACCATGACGTCGGTGATGGCGGGAATTGCGATGGGGCGCACAGCGCGGTTCACCGAGCAGACCCCAGTCTACGCGTTCCTCGGTAGACCGCTCACGGGAGCCGAAGACCCGCGCAAGTCCCGAATCACCGTCGGCCACCTCTTCACGCACAGCTCCGGTCTGGCCTGCGACGACACCGATGATCACTCCCCGGGCAACGAGGACGTGATGCAGGACCAATCCGCCCAGCCCGACTGGTACCGGTATGTCCTGGACTTGCCGCTCGTCCACGAGCCCGGGACCGTCTACGCGTCCTGCTCAGGGGGAATCAACCTGGTCGGCGCCGTCATCGGCCGGGCGACAGGGTTATGGCTGCCCGACTTCTTCGATCGCTACCTCGCGCGCCCGCTGCAGATCTCCGGCTACCACGTGAATCTCATGCCCTCGCTTGAGGCGTACGCGGGCGGAGGGCTCTACCTGCGGCCGCGCGACTTCGCAAAGTTCGGGCAGCTCTACCTCGACGGCGGGGTGTGGAACGGCCGACGGGTCGTCGACCGCGGATGGGTCGAACGCTCGACCTCGGGCCAGATCGGCACCGGGGACGGGGCGTCGGATGGCTACGGGTGGCACGGTCACGTTCTGCAGGCCGGTGGGAGACGCTACCGGGAGTACCGAGGCCAGCGGCAACGGCGGCCAGTTCCTGATGGTCCTTCCCGAGCTCGATCTGGTCCTAGTCACGACGGCCGGCCACTACGGACAGTACGGCATCTGGCGGACACTCCGAGACGGGTTCGTGCCGGAGTAAATCATTCCCGCGGTCCGTGGAACCGCCGATTCGAGCCCTCGTTGAGGAGTGCGCGAAGGACAGGGCGTCTCCGGATCGGGTTGCACCAGACGATCGAGCAGGCCTAGCTGGACCTGCCGCTGGGTCGGGCAGGCTCGGCGAGGCTGCACGAGAAGAGCTTCCGCTCCTCGGCCTCCGGCCTGAGGCGCACCATCCTCTCAAACGAGAAGCCGACCGTTTCGAGGACGCGGATCGATGACCAGTTGGCGGGCGCCGTGATGGCCACGAGCCGACGGAGGCCGACGACCCTCGCCGCATAGTCCTTGACGGCCAGCGCCGACTCCACCGCGTAGCCCTTCTTCCAGTGGCGCGGCAGGAGCGCGAACCCGAGATCCACGTCGTCGAGACCGTCACGCTTGACGAGACCGCAGATGCCCGCCGCCTCACCGGAGTCCTTGACCACGACCAGGTACAGGCCGAAGCCGTACCGCCTGTAGCTGGCCACGGGAACCTTCGCAATGTACGCCCGCGCCTCGTCCAGTGTCCGGGCACCGCGGTCGCCGATGTTCTCGATGAACGACGGCTGGTTCAGCAGATCGAGCATGAACGCGGCATCGGCATCCGTGAGGCACCGCAGCACGAGGCGCGCGGTCTCGATGACAGCCATCACACCTCCCAACGCCGCACACGCTAACACAGGCGCGGACGGTGCACCGATCGGACCATCTGCGCCGGGCAATCCGTAGCTCGGCGCCATCGGGGGCAGCCCTGGTGGAGACGGCCCGCCGGCCACGGCGGACTCTCCAGCGGTTAAGACGAGGGGTATCGCGTCACGAGCCAGAGCCCAGTCCTCGGCGCCGTGCGTGCGCCTGCGCTCCGACCACCGACTCGGTGTTCGTCCTGCCCCAGTGGAGGCGAGAACCTGACGAGCTGGCCCCGGGGGGGCAGTGACTGCTCACGTGCCCGCGACCGCGCCCGCAGAGGAAGAAATTCTGCTTTTCGTTGTTTACGGCGCTTCCATTGCGGGATGGCTCCGCGTCCTCCGGCGCGAACGCCACAAAAGGCCACGTTCCAGCAGGGCCGCCGGCCACTTCGCAACTCCGGCCACCGAGGTGCCGTCTGCCGCTGCGCGGCACACACTATGCAGGCTCTCCCGCATCACACGAGATATCCGCCGTGGGTCGGCTCCTTGGCCATGTTGCCGCGGGCGGGTCCTGAGGCGAGTGCTTCGGACTGTCACGTGCGGGGAACCATCGTCCCCGGTGGCCGCCCACCCATGGAGATCCAGGAAACCTTGACCATGCACACAACCACCGCTCCCAACCGAGCTGTCGCTCTCCGGCGTCTTGGCTGGTTCTCGTGCCTCGCCGTTGTGATCGCCCTCTCGTTCGTCGCAGCGAGGGCGCAGTCCACCCCCGTCCTCTCGGCGACGCCTGGCGGCCTCGTCATCAACGCCGTGCTCGGCGGCGCGAATCCACCGGCATCGACCATCGCCGTGGCCAACGCCGGCAGCGGCACACTCACGTTCACGGCCAGCAGCGATAGTCCGTGGCTGAGCGTCACGCCGACCGCGGGGACCGCGCCGCAGTCGGTGCAGGTCTCCGCGTCCATCGCCGGGCTGACGCTCGGCACCTACACGGCCCATGTCATGATCACGTCGACCGGCGCACAGGGATCTCCGGCGACGATTCCGGTGGCTTTGACCATTGGCGAGCCCTCCGACTGGATCACGGGATTTCACGATGCCGCCCGGAGCGGCCAGGCCTTTGACGAGAGCACGATCAGCACCTCCAACGTCGGCAGTCTCCAGCTCGTCTGGTCCACGACGGTGGACGGCTCGGTCGTGGCCCAGCCTCTCTTCCTGCACGCGGTGACGATTGCGGGACAGACGCGCGATGTGCTGGTCGTGGCGACCGGCGGGAACTCCCTGTACGCCCTGGACGCCACCAGCGGCGCGGTGTTGTGGACCAGGAACTTCGGGGCGTCGACGCCCAACACCTACGGCCTGCCCGACGGGTTCGGCATCGAAGCGCCCCCCGCAATCGACCGTGTCGCGGGCCGCGTGTACACGGTGTCGACGGACGGACGCTTCCACGCCCTCTCGCTGTACGACGGCACCGACCTCTACACGCCCCTCGCGCTGGTCGCCAACCCGACGACGAACAAGATCTGGGGCGCGTTGAACCTGGTGGGCGGAAAGGTGTACGTCGCGACCGGGAGCAACGGCGGCGACCAGGCCCCGTGGCGGGGCCAGGTCTACCAGGTGGACGTCTCCGGAGCGCCGGCGCTGACGGCAGACTTCGTGGTCGTCCCCTCGATTCCCTCTCCCAACGGCGGCGGTGGCATCTGGGGATACGGCGGGGTCTCCGCAGACCTGGCGACCAGCGACATCTACGCGACCAGTGCCTGGGACTCCAATCAGACGACGCTGCCCTACTCGAACGCGGTGCTGGCGCTGGGCGCCGACCTCGCCCTGCTCGGGTACTATCAGCCGTCCGAGCCTTCCAACTACGGGTGCGACGCTGCTCCGTGCGACCTCGACTTCGCCTCCACCCCGGTGGTCTTCCAGCCCGCCGGCTGCCCGACGATGCTCGCCGCTGGCAACAAGAATGGCAACCTGTACGTGTTCCGAGCCTCGGACCTCGCGGCCGGCGGCCAGCCCTGGCAGATCCTCACGCTGAACGCCGCCAATGATTCCATCGGGTCGGGCGCCGTCGCGGGTGTTCCGGCCTTCTCGTCGGCGACCAACATGCTCTACATCGGGGATACCGGGCCGGGCGTGACCGGGATTCCGGCCGGCATCGTGGCGCTCAGCGCGACCGGCGCCTGCACGTTCCAGGTGGCCTGGAGCCACGCCCTAGGGGGCAACGACACGCCGAACTCCGGCGTGACGATCGCCAACGGCGTCGCGTACATCAGCGAGAACACGACCGGCGTCATCCACGCCTACGACGCCCAGACCGGCGTGCAGTTGTGGCAGAGCGGCAGCACCCCCTATCAGGCGGCCGCCACGTTCTCTCCGCCGATCGTGGCCGGGGGCAGGGTGTTCGCGGGCTCCTGGTCCAGCCTGAGCGGTGGAGGCCTGGTGGGTGCGTTCGCCCTGCCCGCCGGCATCGGCCCGACCCTGTCGGTGACGCCCTCGACCCTCTCCTTCACGGCCTCCGTCGGGGGGGCCAATCCAGCCCCGGCCACCCTCAGCGTGGCCAACACGGGTGGCGGGACGTTGACCTTCACCGCCAGCAGTGACAGCACCTGGCTGACCGTGTCGCCGACGGGCGGGCCGGCTCCGGCTACGCTCCAGGTATCAGCCGCCTCGAGCAGCCTCGCCGCCGGCACCTACACCGGACACGTCACGGTCACGAGCCTTGGGGCGGCCGGCTCACCGGCCACCATCCCGGTGACGCTCTCGGTCGGGGGAACAGGGGCGACCATCACGGTCGATGCCAAGGCGTTCGGTGACGGCGCCGCGGCGAGTTCGAGTATCACCACGTCGACCTTCTCAACGCAGGCCGGCAACGAACTGCTGCTGGCGTTTGTCGCGACCGACTACCTCAGTGGGACCAACACGACCGTCACGGGGGTGAGCGGGGCGGGGCTGACGTGGCAGCTGGTCAAACGGACCAACGCGCAGCACGGCTCCGCCGAGATCTGGCGGGCGTTCGCGCCTTCGGCGTTGAGCAACGTCACGGTCACGGCGACACTGTCACAGAGCGTGGTCTCCTCGCTGACCGTCGTGAGCTATGCAGGCGTCGACACGTCCGGGGCAAACGGGTCGGGGGCGATTGGCGCGACGGGCTCGGGCAGTGCGTCGTCCGGGGCCCCGACCGCCACGCTGACCACGACCCGGAGCAACTCCCTGGTGGTGGGGGTCGGCAACGACTGGGACCAGGCCATCGCCCGGACGGCGGGGGCCGGACAGGTCCTGATCCACCAGGATCTGTCGCCGACCGGCGACACCTACTGGGCGCAGCAGGTGACGGCGCCTATTCCCGTCAGCGGCACGACCGTCACGTTCAACGACACGGCGCCGACGACGGACCGCTACAACCTGACGGTCGCAGAAGTGCTGCCTTCGTTGGCGCCCACGTGGAGCATCTCCGGTACGATTTCGGGCACGGGCGGGGAGACGGTGACCCTGAGCGGAGCCGCGAGCGCCACGACGACCGCCGACGGCTCCGGGGCGTACAGCTTCACCGGTCTGTTGAACGGTGCCTACACGGTGACCCCGTCGAAACCCGGCTATTCGATCAGTCCGACGAGCCTGCCCGTGACGGTGAACAACGCCGCCGTGTCCGGCGTCAACTTCACCGCGTCCCCACTGCCGACCTATAGCATCTCGGGCACGGTCAGTCCCGCCTTCGGCGGCGGCATGACGGTGACGGCGAGCGGGGCCGGGAGCGGCACGGCCACGACCGACAGCTCGGGCAACTACACGATCAGCGGACTTGGGAACGGCGCGTACACGGTGACGCCCAGTGCGAGCGGCTACGCCTTCACCCCGGCCAGTCAGCCGGCGACGATTGCGGGCGCGCCGGCGACCGGAGTCAACTTCACGGCCCAGGCCGTCTCCTCGATCGGCATCGACGTCACGACGTCGACCGACCGATCCACCAAGAGCACGTCGATCGCCACGAGCGCATTCTCCACGACCTCGGCCAACGAGTTGCTGTTGGCCTTCGTCGGGGCCGATTACCTGAGTGGCACCAACACGACGGTGAAGGGGGTCACCGGCGCGGGCCTGACCTGGCAGTTGGTGGGGCGCACCAATACCCAGGCGGGCACCGCCGAGATCTGGCGTGCGTTCGCCCCGACGACCCTCTCGAGTGTCACCGTGACCGCCACGCTGTCCCAGAGCGTCGCGGCCTCGCTCACCGTGATGAGTTTCAGGGGCGTCGACACGTCCGGCACCTACGGCTCGGGGGCCATCGGCGCCATCGCGTCGGGGAACGCCAACCCGGGTGCCCCGACGGCCACGCTGAAGACGACCCGGAACAACTCCCTGGTGGTGGGGGCCGGCAACGACTGGGACGCCGCTACTGCGCGGACGCTGGGGGGCGGCCAGACACTGGTTCACCAGTACCTGGCGACCGTGGGCGACACGTCCTGGGTGCAGCGGACGAGCGCCCCCGTGGCCCTGAGCGGCACGAGTGTGACGCTCAACGACACGGCGCCCTCCGCCGATCGATACAACCTGACGATCTGCGAGATCCTCGTGTCGCAGTGAGGCGCGCGGCGCCAGCGACGGGCCGGGGCGGATGGCCGACGGCCGGGAGGGCTGGAAACGGGTCCCTCCCGAGGCGGTCAGCCGCTCCGCGTCTCGGCCCGATCGACCATCCGCCCGCGAACGCGGAGCGTGTCGCGATGGCAGCCTGGCCGCGGAACGACGGCCGACCCGCCCGCCGGCCGGCGCGCCGCCCGGAGGGCCCCTACGAGCGTCGCCTCCACGCACGAGCCTACCGGGCGCGCAACGGACGCGGCGGTGCGGTCAGTTCGGCGCGCCAGTAGTCCCCGCTCCCGCCCTGACGCTCCAGGAAGCCTCCCTCGACGAGCTCGCGGCGCAGCCGCGCCGTGTCGGCCATGAATCGTGACAGCAGCCGGTTCACGTGCTTTTCTGGATAGCGGCGCCCCGTCTCGAATACGCGGACCACGTGACGTAAGACCGCGAGCCGTGCCTTCTGGTGGACGGGAAACGCCTTGATCCGGCCATTGACGTCGAGGACCGTCCCCAGGGCCCTCCGATCGGCCACATCGGAATCCGCCCCCACGCCCACCGCGCCGAGCGCGTCCTCCCGGAGGAGGCGACGTGCCACCCCGGAGAGCGCACCAGGGACCAACCGGTAGATGCTGTAGTAGCTCTCGGCGCGTGCGGTCACCAGTCCGACGGCCGACAACCGGGCGAGGTGGTGCGACGCGGTGGACGAGGTCAGGCCGAGGTACCGAGCCGTTTGCTCCACGGTCATCTCCTGCCGGGCCAGCAGGGCGACGATCCTCAAGCGGCTCTCATCGGAGAGGGCCTTGAAGAAGGCGAGCAGATCCCCCAGATCCCGCCCTCTCGGTTCTTCGACCGCCTTCGTATTAGATTCACTCATGTCGAAATACTGTCAGGGCGGTCTCAGGCCGTCAAGACCGGCCGGGCGCCGCGGGGATTTTGGCCCCCGTGCGGGCGAAAGTGCGGTACCCTATCGCGGTTTAATGGAGGTCCCGTCCATGATCCGTTTCCGCCGCTCGCTGGTTGCCGTGCTCGCCGGGATCTGGCTGTGCACGTCC
Source organism: uncultured Acidobacteriota bacterium (assembly GCA_963701315.1). Classification (GTDB taxonomy): domain Bacteria; phylum Acidobacteriota; class Vicinamibacteria; order Vicinamibacterales; family Fen-181; genus FEN-299. Next base: position 2,492,699 of record OY969603.1, read on the forward strand.
GGGGTGCACACGCAGCAGCCGCCTGCCCCCCCCAAGCCCACGCTCTACGTCGTGTCGACCTCGCACCTCGACACCCAGTGGAACTGGACCGTCCAGGACACCATTCGCCAGTTCGTGCCGGCCACCTTCTACGACAACTTCAAGCTGTTCGAGCGGTTTCCCAACTACACGTTCACCTGGGAAGGCGTGATCCACTACATGTGGTTCAAGGAGTACCACCCGGCCGACTGGCCCACGGTGCAACAGTACGTCGCGCGCGGGCGCTGGAAGCTGGCGGGGTCGTGGATCGACGCCGTGGACACCAACGTGCCGTCCCCCGAGGCGCTCATGCGCCAGGCCCTGTACGGCAAGCGCTTCTTCCGGCAGGAGTTCGGGCACACCAGCCAGGACATCTACCTTCCGGACTGCTTCGGGTTCGGGTTCGCGCTGCCGTCGATCGGCGCCCACTCCGGACTGCGGGCCTTCTCGACGCAGAAGCTGACGTGGGGCGCCGCCAAGCCGGCGCCGTTCGCCGTCGGCCTCTGGAAGGGGGTCGATGGGTCGACGCTCGTCGCGGCCCTGCGCCCGGGCGACTACGTGGCGAGTGTGACCACCGACATGTCGACCGACCCCAAATGGAACGGCGACCTGGTCACCCTCAGCGACGGGAAGAAGATCGGTCTCCGGTACTTCGGCACCGGGGACCAGGGCGGCGCGCCCGACGCGGCCTCGGTGGAGTGGGTCGAGAAGGCGCTCGCCAACAAGGGCGGCGCCGTCGAGGTGCGAAACACCTCGGCCGACCAGCTGGCGCGGGATCTCGGTGATGCCGAGCGCGCGTCGCTGCCCACCTACGAGGGCGAGCTGCTCCTCAAGACGCACGGCGTCGGCTGCTACACGTCGCAGGCCGCGATGAAGATGTTCAACCGGAGGAACGAGCTGCTGGCCGACGCCGCCGAGCGCGCCAGTGTGGCCGCCGAGTGGGTCGGCGGCCCCGCCTACCCGCGCGAGCGCCTACGCACCGCGTGGACGCGGTTCCTCTGGCACCAGTTCCACGACGACGTGACCGGCACCTCGATCCCGCAGGCGTACCAGTTCTCGTGGAACGACGAGCTGATTTCCCTCAACCAGTTCGCCTCGATGACCACCGACGCCCTCAGCGCCGTCGCCAGCGGCCTCGACACCCGCGCGACCTCCCTCACCGCACCGGCAGGCCGCGTGTCGCTCGTCGTCTACAATCCGCTGGGCATCGCCCGTACCGACCTCGTCGAGGCGACGGTGCCCACACCTGGCCCGGTGGTGACGGGCATCCGAGTGGTCGACACGACGAACGGCCGCGCCGTCCCCGCACAGGTCCTCGAGAGCACCGCCGGCTCCACGCGCCTCCTCTTCCTCGCTGATGTCCCTGCCGTCGCGTTCAAGGTGTTCGAGGCCGCGCCCGTCGGGCCGTCGATCTCGGCCACCTCCGGCCTGAAGGTGACGTCGTCCTCGCTCGAGAACGGCCGCTACGCGGTGAAGATCGACGCGAACGGCGACGTGGCGTCCGTGTACGACAAGGAAGCCGGCACCGAACTGCTCAAAGGCCCGGCCCGGCTCGAGCTGTTCGAGGACCCTTCGTACCGCTGGCCAGCCTGGGAGGTCCTCTGGGAGACGGTCAGCCGGCCGCCCCGCGAGTATCCGACCTCGCCGGTGGTGACCGTCGTCGAGCGGGGACCCGCCCGGGTGGCCGTTGAGGTGACCCGCAAGGCGGCCGGCTCGACCTTCGTGCAGCGCATCAGCCTGGCCCAGGGCGGCGACCGCGTGGAGTTCGACACCCGGGTCGACTGGCGTTCGCCCGGCACGTTGCTCAAAGCCTCCTTCCCGCTGACGGCAGGCGCGCCACTGGCCACCTTCGACCTCGGCCTCGGCACCATCGACCGCCCCAACGAGACACCGGACCAGTACGAGGTGCCCGCGCAGCAGTGGGCCGATCTCACCGACGCGAGCGGACGCTACGGCGCGGCCATCCTGAACGACAGCAAGTACGGCTGGGACAAGCCCGGGGACCACGAGTTGCGCCTGACGCTCATTCACACGCCTCGCCCCGGTTCGCACTACGTGTACCAGAGCAGCAACGACATCGGCCGGCACCACTTCACCTACGCAATCGCGGGACACGCCGGGACGTGGCGCGACGGCCGCGTGCCGTCGCGCGCGTCGCGCCTCAACCAGCCGCTGATGGCCTTCGTGGCGCCGGCGCACGACGGACCGCTCGGCCGCAGCCTCGCGCTCCTCGACCTTGGCGACGCGTCCGGCCAGGTGGCCGTGCGGGCAGTGAAGAAAGCAGAGGACTCCGACGAGATCGTGGTGAGGGTCCAAGAACTCTACGGGCGGCCCGCCGCCGGCGTGCAACTCAGTCTGGGTAGCGGCCTCGCGCAGGCGCGCGAGATCAATGCGGCCGAGGAAAAGGTGCGCGACGCGCGACTCCGCGGCAACAAGCTGGTGTTCGACCTCAAGCCGTACCAGCCGAGGACCTTCGCCGTCGTGCCGCTCCCTTCGCCGTCACGGGTGCCCGCCGTGGTGTCGTCGGGGGTGACTCTGCCGTACAACCTTGACGGATTCTCCCCGGACGACAGGCAGGCTGACGGCGACTTCGACGGGCATGGCCGGACCTACCCGGCCGAACTGTTCCCGGAGATCCTCCGCGTGGGCAGCGTCGCGTTCAAGACGGGGCCCACGGCCGCCGACGACCTGAACGTCGTCGCGGCCCAGGGGCAGCGGGTCGCGCTCCCGGCGGGGACGTTCAACCGGCTGTACCTGCTGGCATCGGCCGTCGGCGGGGACGTGCCCGCGACGTTCACCATCGAGCGGCGCGGCGGCGCGCCCCTCCGCGCCGCGTTCACCATCCAGGACTGGACCGGCGCCATCGGCCAGTGGAACAACCGGCTGCGGGACGATCGAATGCTCCGCGAGGTGGTCGCGCCGAAGTTCGACGAGGACCAGTCCTGGACGCTCCCCGGCATCGAGGCCCAGATGCTCGTCACGTGGGTCCCGGTGCCGAAACCGCCGGTGCCGCCCGGCCAGAAAGCCCCGCCCGAGAACCTCTGGGTGCCGATGGGCAGCCCGAAGGGTCTCGACCAGATCCGGGCGGGCTTCGCCAAGCGTGACGAGATCGCCTGGGTGGCCACGCACCGGCACTCGCCCCAGGGCAATGAGCCCTACGTCTTCGGCTACATCTTCAGGTACGCGATCGACCTGCCGGAAGGGGCTACCGCCTTCGTGCTGCCGACCGACGCCCGCGTCCGGATCTTCGCCGCGACCGTGGCCGCGGAGCCCGGCGGCACGGCCAAGGCGGCGGGAGTGTTCTATGCGCCAGACCTCGGGCCGGCGCCCGCGCCGCGTGCGCCAGCGACTCCCACGCCGGGCGTGACAAAGTGACCATCTGCCGGGGCGCCGCAGCCGGCGGCGCCCCGGCTCCGACGCCAGACCAACCGTTCGGCCCACCCGGCCCTCCCCGACTCAGACGCATACCGCCCCGCAGGCCGCCGGACGTCGAGCAACGCTGATCGCACGGGCGTCGATCGCCCTGCATGTCCGTCAGGGGGCGGCTGACAACCCTGGCCCCGGGGCGTGCTGCCGCCGGCCGCTTCGACCAGCGCCCACCCGCAACGGCCGGGACGACCCCTCAGACGGGCCGCGCGGGTCGCCGTCCAGGCTCGGGAGACCCGGGCGAACCAGCCGGTGCAAGGTCGCGCCGGGGGGAATCGTGAGGGCGCGAGACCTGGCGGCCAACGTGGCGCTGGCCGCCCCCAACCCGCGCTGTTCCCCGAGACGCCGCGCGCCCGAGTGACTCCCGGCGGCAGCGGCCGTGGGCTGTCGATTACTGCCGGTCGTACACGGTCTTGGTCTTCTCGGTGACGCCAGGCGGTGCCAGAACCTCGGTTAGAGTCCTGCCGTCATCAGAAACCGTGACCGTGCCTGTGTACACGACCTTGCCGTTGACCTTCTGGACCTCGTCGAAGGACCGCGGGCCGGTTCTCCTCAGTGCCACCGTGGAGTTGGCGGGCGCGCTCGGGCCGGTCACGGCGTAGTCTCTGCCGTCGAACTTGGCGTTCAGAGTGGCGTCCCATGGAAATCTCCAGGTGATGCCGTCACCCTCGGTACGGGGCAATCTCCATCACAAAGGCGGAACTGAATCTCCACTGGGTGAGCTTCCACTTCCCGGAGAGCCCCGGCCCGCCGGAGACGCGCTGGTAGGTTTCGTGGTCTTCAAAGGGCCCGCCGTTCGGCCGCGTCCCCCTGTCAGTCACCGTCAGCATCCTGCCATTGGCCGAGAGTCTGGTCGTGGTGATCCAGTCCAAGATGCCGTTGGTCTTGTGGACGGTTTCCCACGTGCTCCCATCAACCTGTTTCCAGGTGACGACGGAGCCGACGCCGGTTGGGTAGTCCTGTCCATCCATCCTGAACCTGTAGGACTGGCCCTCCGCGGTCACCTGCATCTCACCGGGGGCCGTCTGTTCGTAGCTGACGGTGGCGTCGACGTAGTCGCCCTTGGCGAGATTCTCTTTCCATTTGCCGACGAAGGGATTGTCGGCAGCCGCGAGCGTAGCGGCAGCGGCCAGAAAACAGGCGCTCGCGCAGCGAAGATCCATGTCCGCACTCTCCGGGAAAATCATGAACCCGCAGGCACGCCGGGTCAACCGGATGACGGGTCGAGGCTGGCCCAGTGGGCTGACGTTCCACGACGGAGCGCGGGGATCTCGCGGTCTCGTGGACCGTGGTCGGAACGGCTCGGCGCCGAGTCTGTCTGCGCGACCCGCTTCAGCAACGCCAGCGCCCGTTGTCGGCGGCGCGAACAACGCAGGAGTGACGACGAGTAACCCGAAACGGCAGTCTAGGGGAAGCGGCCCAGGGCGATGAGCAGCGCGAGGCGCGCCTGACGCACCTGGTCCTCGGCCACGGCCACGGCCGTGTCGGCGTCGCGGGCGACACGCTGCGCGTCGATGACCTCGATGTTGGTCGCCGCGCCCGCCTTGAAGGAGATGTTCACGATGCCCACCACGCGCGTGGCCTGGTCGGCCGCCGCCCGGGCGCTGTCCAGGGCGAGCAGCGCCAGACGCAACGCCTCGCGCGCCGCGCGCACGTCGGAGCGGGCCTGTGTCAGGAGCCCGCTCCGGGCGAGCGTCGTTTCCCGCACCAGCGCCTGCCGCTCGGCCTTCCGCGCGCTCCTCGACCCCGCGTCAAAGAAGGTCATCGTGCCCTGGAACTGCAGGCTCCAGGTGAAGGACGGCTGGAAGAGCGTCTCGGGCGCCGTGTACACCGGCTGGAAGAGCGCCGAGACGGACGGCAGCCACTCCTTCCAGCTGTCGTTGGCGACCCGCGTCGCGGCCTGTTCCCGGCCGGCGGCCAGCAGTAGATCCGAACGGAGGTCCGGCATCGCCCGCGTGGCCTGCTCGAGGTCTGGAGGAATGTCCAGGGCCGGCTCGTCGGCCGCCGCCACCGGGCCGTCGTTCTGGAGCAGCACGCCCAGGGCTTCCTCGGCTCGGTACAGGTCCAGCTCCGACTGCTGGACGAGCACCTCGTCGCCCGAGAGGGACTGCTGGGCGCGAAGCTCATTGAGCACGCTGCCTCCCCCGGCCTCCCGGAGTTGCTTGGCGAGCTCGTAGTGCGCGCGGGCCACGTCGCGAGCGCGGACGTCCGCATCTACGACCCGCGATTGGGCGATGACGGCGAGGTACGCCTCGGCCGTCGTCTGGGCGATCTGGCGCTTGATGTCGGCGGCGGCCAGCTCGGTGACGTGCACGTTGTCCGTCGCTTGGACCCGCATCGCCCACTGGACGGGCGCAAACGCCAAGCCCGACACCGTGAGGCTCGCCACCAACTGGTTGCGCGCCGTCGTCACCTGGCCGGCAAACTGCTGGCCCTCGTTCAGGGTGGTGGTCACGGCGCTGCCCGAAAAGGTCGGCAGGATGTTCGCCGTCGCCTCCCGCAGCAGCCCCTCGGCCCGCAGGATCTCCTCGGCCGCCTGTCGCACCGTCACGTTGCGCTGGAGCGCCAGATCGACGGCCTGGGTGAAGGTGACGCGGGAGGGCGCGGTCGTGCTCGGCGCCGCCCCTTGGGCCAGAAGCGGCGACGGCAGCACGACCAGCGAGACCGTGACGAACACAGATCGAAGCATGATCGAACCCTGGTGTCCCGCGCGCCGCTCTCGCGCGCGCGGCGATTGCCGGCTACTCACCGCCCGGGGTCGGCGCCTGGCGGTCTCCGCCTCCCAGCCTGCGGACCGCCACGTAGAGCACGGGAATGATCGCCAGGTTGAGCATCGTGGACAGCAGCATGCCGCCGGCGACCGACGTCCCGACCGAATGGCGCGACGCACGTCCCGCGCCGGTCGCGAACACCAGCGGCAGGACGCCGAGGATGAAGGCGAACGACGTCATCAGGATCGGCCGCAGGCGGATTCGTGCCGCCTCGACCGCCGCCTCGGCGATGCCGAGGCCCCGGCGCCGCAGTTGCTCGGCGAACTCGACGATCAGGATGCCGTTCTTCGCCGACAGCCCGATGAGCATCACGAGGCCGATCTGGCAGTAGACGTCGTTGATCAGCCCCCGCGCCCACTGCGCGACGAGCGCGCCGAGCACGGCCAGCGGCACGGACAACAGGATGATGAACGGCAGGACGAAGCTCTCGTACTGGCCGGCCAGCGTGAGGTAGACGAGCACGAGGCCGAGGCCGAAGATCACGACGCCCTGGCCGCCCGCCTGGATCTCCTCGCGCGACAAGCCCGACCACGCGAAGGTCATGCCCTGGGGCAGCGTCCGCCGCCCGAGGTCCTCCATCAGGCTGATGGCTTGGCCCGAACTGTAGCCGGGCGCGGAGCGCCCGTTGATCTCGGTCGAGCGGAACAAGTTGTAGTGCGTGATGGCCTGCGGCGCGGTCGTGCTCTCGACGTGGATGATCGTGTCGAGGCGCACCATCTGACCCGCCGACGTCCGGACGTAGTAGCGACCGATGTCCTGGGGCCGGCTACGGGATCCCGCGTCCGCCTGGATGTAGACGCGGTACGACCGGTCCCCGAAGTCGAAGTCGTTGACGTAGTTCGATCCCATCAACGTCTGGAGCGTGTCGGCGACGTCGCCGAACCGCAACCCGAGCGCCTGCAGCGCCTGACGGTCGACCGTCACCAGGAGCTGCGGGTCGTTCGCGGTGAAACTCGAGAACAGGCCCGTCAACCCGGGCGTGCGGTTGCCCTGCGCCACCAGGGCGTTGGTTGTTGCCGCGAGGTCCTCGATGCGGCCCCCGGTCTCGTCGAGCACCTCGTACTGGAACCCGCCGAACCGTCCGATGCCCTGGATTGGCGGGGGCAGGAACGGCAGCACGACGCCGCCGCTAATCGCGGCAAACCGCGGGTACAGCCGCTGGATGACGCTCATGGCCGAGTGCTCCTCGCCCGGGCGCTCGGCGAAGGGCCGCAGCCGCACGAACATCGTCCCCAGGTTGGCGCCCGTGCCGAGGAAGCTGAAGCCGGTGACGGCAAACGCCGCGTTCACCTCCGGCGCCGAGGAGAGGATCGTCTCCGCCTGGTGGGCCAGGTTCCCGGTGTACTCGAGCGAGGCGCCGCTCGGCCCCTGGAGCGTGACGATGAAGCTGCCCGGATCCTCGTCCGGCACGAAGCCAGTCGGCACGTGCGTGTAGGCGTACCAGGTGGCCGCCAGCCCCGCGAGGAACAAGACGATGACGGCCGGCGCCAGCCGGACCAGGCGCCGGACGGTCGTGACGAAGAACCGGGTTCCCCCGTTGATCACCCAGTTGAGCGGGGCCCAGAAGCGCGAGACCGGCCGCTCCCCGCGCAGCAGCAGGGCCGAGAGCGCTGGCGTCAGCGTCAGCGCGTTGAAGGCCGAGATGACGACCGAACAGGCGATCGTCAGCGCGAACTGCTGGTAGAGCCGGCCCGTGGTGCCCGGAAACAAACCGACGGGCACGAAGACGGCCGCCAGCACCAGGGCCGTCGCAATGACGGGCCCGACGACCTCGGCCATCGCCTCGGAGGCCGCCTCCTGGGGCTGCTTGCCGTACTCGTGCAGGTGCCGCTGCACGTTCTCCACGACGACAATCGCGTCGTCCACGACCAAGCCGGTCGCCAGCGTGATCCCGAACAGGGTGAGCGTGTTGATCGAGAAGCCGAAGGCCCGCACGAAGGCGAACGTCCCGACGAGCGACACGGGAATGGTCAACGCGGGAATGACCGTGGCCCGCCAGTCCTGCAGGAAGACGAACATCACGAGGATGACCAACCCGATCGCCTCGAGCAGGGTGATCAGAACCTCCTTGATCGACTCGGAGACCACGATCGTGTTGTCGAAGGCCAGCTCGTAGTGCATGCCGGGCGGGAACCGTCCCGACAGCCGCTTCAGCTCGGCGGTCGCGGCCTGGTAGACGCTGAGCGCGTTGGCCGTGGGCAGCTGGCTCAGCCCGAGACCGACGGCCCGGCGGCCCTTGAACCGCAGGTCGGAGCTGTAGCTCTCGGCGCCGAGTTCGGCGTGGCCCACGTCCTTCAGGCGGACGAGGTCGCCGCCGGCGGCCCGCTTGAGGATGATGTTGTCGAACTCCGCCGGGTCGGACATTCGCCCGACGGCCCGGACGCTGATCTGGTAGGTCTGGCCGGGCGTCGCCGGCGGCTGGCCGACCTGTCCGGCGGCTACCTGTACGTTCTGATCGCGCAGCGCGTTGACCACGTCGTCCGCCGTCAGCAGGCGGGACGCGAGTCGGTCTGGGTCGAGCCACAGCCGCATCGAGTAGCGGCGCTCGCCGAAGATGATCACGTCGGCGACGCCGTTGATGCGTTTGAGCGAGTCCCGCACGAACACGTCCACGTAGTTGGACATGAACAGCGGGTCGTACTGGTCGTGGTCCGCGAAGACGGCCGCGCCGAACACGAACCCGCTCGCCGCCTTGTTCACCGTGATCCCGACGGCCTTGACCTCGTTGGGCAGCCGCCCGGACGCTTGGTTCACCCGGTTCTGCACGTCAACGGCCGCCAGATCCGGATCGCGCGTGACGTCGAAGGTGATGGTGATGTTGCAGCTACCGTCGTTGCCGCTCGTCGAGGACATGTAGGCCATGCCCTGGACGCCGTTGATGGCCTCCTCGAGCGGCCGGGTGACCGCCGTCTCGACCACGCTGGCGTTCGCCCCCGTGTAGACCGCCGACACGATGACCTGGGGCGCCGCCAGCTGCGGAAATTGCGCGATGGGCAGCGTGGGAATGCTGATGGCGCCCGCCAGGACGATGACCGCGGCGAACACCGTGGCGAGGATCGGCCGCCGAATGAAGAGGTCCACGAACATGATTGTTCCCTGCGGTCGCCTTCGTCGGCGCTATGCGGTTTGGACCGGAGCCCCGTTCACGAGCTTCTGCACGCCCGAGACCACGATCCGCTCTCCGGCAGCCAGTCCGCCCAGCACCGTCACGTCGTTGCCGACGATGGCGCCCACCTGGACAATCCGTTGTTCGACGACGAGGCGCCCACCCTGGTCCCGCGCCACGAATACGAAGGGCTGCCCGTTGATTCGCACGACGGACAGCACCGGGACCGCGAGCCCCTCGGTTGTGTGCCACACGAGGCGGGCCCGCACGAACTGCGACGACCGGAGCACGCCGCCGCCATCCGGCAGCCGGCCCTTGACGAGCACCGACTGGGTCTGTTCGTCCACACTCGGAGAGATGTAGACAACCGTGGTTCGCGCCAGCACCTGCCCCTGGGTGTCGAGCAGGGTCAGGGGCAAACCGAGCCGGAGTCCCGGTGCCCGATTCACCGGAACGGGCACGTCCACTTCGAGCATCGCGTTGCGGTCCACGGTCGTCAACACCGTGTCGGAGGTCACGTGCAGGCCGACGCGCACGGGAATGTCGCCCACGACGCCGTCTGCCGGCGCCTTGACCTCGTAGTACTGCAGCGTCACCCGCTCCTGCTGGAGCCGGGCCTCCTGGGCGGCGAGCTGTGAGTGCGCCGACTCGGCGTTGGCCTCCGCCTGTTCGAGGTCCTGCTTGCTGACGGCACCGGCCGCAAAGAGCATGCGCGCCCGTTGCAGCAGCTGGTCGGCCAGCGTCGCCGCCGTCCGCTGGGCAGCCAGGGCGGCGTCCTGGGTGTTCACGCTCGCTTCCTGGCGCCGCGGGTCGATAACGAACATGGGTGTCCCCGCCGACACCCGGTCGCCCGACCGGACGAGGATCCGCGTGATCTCCCCGCTCACTTCCGGCTTGATCGCCGTGGAGGCAAGCGACTGGATCGACGCCACGTACTCCGACGCGTCCTCGATGGGGACCTCGTGGACCGTCTGAAGCACCACGAGTGTCGGCGGCGGCGCCATCCGCGCCAGCCCGCCGCGGCTGTCTCCGCAACCCGCCATCAGCGGCAGGAGAAGGCCGGAAAGGAACAACTGAGGACAACGGAGCCGGCGAAACGCGGCCGGCGCCTGCCGCGCCAAAAGGCAGAAGCGTGTGCGAAAAGCCACGATATTGATTATACGGGAGGCAGTCCCGAAAACACCTCAGCTGTCATCATACCGGTCAACGCGACCTGGAGTCGAGATCGTCCCACCGTCCGTAGGCCGCCAGCAGCTCCCGCTGCAGCTGGTCGAGGCGACCGAGCGCCTGCCGGATGGCGTCCGGAGGCTCCCGGTAGAAGTCCGCAGCCGAGACGCGGTCGTGCAGGTCCTGCTGTTCGTGTTCGAGCGCCTCAATCCGCGCAGGCAGCTGCTCGAGTTCCCGCTGCTCGTTGTAGGACAAGCGCCTGCGCCCCGGCTGCGAGAACCCGGTCGGCTCGGCCCGGCGGAGGGCGCCGCCCGCGGGACCGTCAGCGGGCGGCCCGGGCGCGCCCCTCTGCGTCTCCACGCGAGCGGCCCGCTCCGCCAGATAGTCCTGGTAGCCGCCGACGTACTCGGTGACCACGCCGTCTCCTTCGAACACGAGCGTGGAGGTCACGACGTCATCGAGAAAGGCCCGGTCGTGGCTGACCAGCAGCAGCGTGCCCGGCCACTCGGCCAGCCGCGCCTCGAGCAGTTCCAAGGTCTCCAGATCGAGGTCGTTGGTCGGCTCGTCGAGCACCAGCACGTTGGCCGGCCTCGCGAGCAGGCGCGCGAACAGGAGCCGGTTGCGCTCGCCGCCCGAGAGGGACTTCACGGGCGAGCGGGCACGCTCGGGCGAGAATAGGAAGTCCCGAAGATACCCGTGGACGTGGCGCGAGCGGCCATGGAGGGTCACAGTCTCGTTCCCGTCGCCCACCGTGTCGAAGACCGTGCGTTCGGGTTCGAGCTGTTCGCGCTGCTGGTCGTAATAGGCGATCTGCACGTTGGCGCCGACGCGCACCACCCCGGCGTCAGGCGGCAGCTGGCCGAGCAGCAGCCGCAGGAGCGTCGTCTTGCCCACGCCGTTGGGGCCGATCAGGCCGACACGGTCTCCCCGCATGATGCGCGCCGAGAAGTCGCGGATGATCCGGCGGTCGCCGAACGCCTTGCTCACGCCCTCCGCCTCGAACACCACCCGGCCCGACGAGGCCGCGGGCTCGACACGCAGACGGACCGTGCCCATGACCTCACGGCGCGCGGCCCGCTCCGCACGCATCTTCAGCAACGCCCGGACGCGGCCCTCGTTCCGCGTGCGTCTGGCCTTGATCCCCTGTCGCAACCACGCTTCCTCTTCGGCGAGGCGCTTGTCGAACTCCTCGCGCTGCTCCGCCTCGGTGGAGAGCCACTCCTCCTTCCGCCGCTGGAATGTGTGGTAGTCGCCCGGCCACGACGTCAGACGCCCGCGGTCGAGCTCGACGATGCGCCGGGCCAGACGCTGCAGAAACGCGCGGTCGTGCGTCACGAAGAGGACCGCCCCGGAGAAGTCCACGAGGAAGGCCTCGAGCCAGACAATCGCCTCGATGTCGAGATGGTTCGTCGGCTCGTCGAGCAGCAGCAGGTCGGGCTGTGCCACCAGCGCCTGCGCCAGGAATGTGCGGCGCTGCCAGCCGCCCGACAGCGTGTCGACCGGCGCGTCCGGGGGCAAGGCGAGGCGCGACAGCACGAGTTCGACGCGCTGTTCCAGGCGCCACCCGTCTTGTTCCTCGAGCGCGTGCTGCAGGAGGCCAAGCCAATCGAGACGCCGGGCGCTCGGGTCCGCGGCGACCTGGACCGCCGCGTCGTGGTAGGCGGCCGCCAGCTCGCCCAGCGCCCCCAGCCCGTCGGCCACGACCTCGAAGACCGACCGCGCGGTGGACAGGAGGGCGTCCTGGTCGAGACGCGTCGAGCGAAGGCCCGTCTGCCTCCACACCCCCCCGCTGTCCGGCACGAGTTCCTGGTTGACAATCTTGAGCAGGGTGGACTTGCCGCTGCCGTTCCGGCCGATGAGGGCGACGCGCTCACCCGCGTCGATCTGCAGTCCGACCCCATCGAGGAGCGGCACGTGACCGAACGCGTGGCACACGCGGTCGAGCGAGACGAGCGCCATCCTCGGACCCTACCACGAAGCGTTTCGGACCGCCAAGGTGCGGTGGCGCCCTACTGCCGCCCGGCCAGACGCGAGACTTCGCTGCCGGCGAGCAGCAGCGCCCCGACACCGTAGACCTCGGTCGTGTCCGCGCTGGTGGCGCCGGGGCTGTCACCGATGCGCTGCACCCACCCCAGCATGCCGTCCGCGTGCACGGCGCCCGAGAGAGCGGTCCACCCGCGCCGCACCGCCGGCTCGATGGCCGCGCGATCCAGGATGCCGCGGTTCACGCCCCACGCGAGCGCGTAGGTGAGCAAGCCGGTCCCGCTCGTCTCCGGGTTCGGCACGCTCGCGGGGTCGAGCAGGCTTGCCCGCCAATAGCCGTCCTCAGCCTGCACCGCGGCCACCGCCGCCGCCATGTCGCGGAGGAGCGCCACGTAGCGGGGGCGGGACGGGTAGTCGGCCGGCATGTCGTCCAGCAGGCGGACCAGCCCCGCCAGAACCCAGCCGTTGCCCCGACTCCAGAACACCTTCCTGCCGTTTGGCTCTCGCGAGGCGAAGTACCGGCTGTCGCGGAAGAACAGATGCTCGTCCGGGTCGTAGAGAAACGCGGTGGTCTTCCACCACAGGCGATCGGCCAGATCCAGATACCGCCGGTTTCCCGTGGCCGCCGCCATGGCCGAGAGCGAAGGCGGCCCCATGAAGAGGGCGTCGCACCAGGCCAGCTCGCGCGCCTCGATCGCGTTCCCCCAGGCCAGCCCCTCGTCGTACGGCCTCGTCAGGAGGAAGTCGAACAACGCCGTGGCGGGCCCGATCATCCGGGGGTCCCTGTCCCGCTGATACAGCCGCGCGTAGGTGGCGATGACGGCGTAGTCGTCGGCATGACCGGGCCGGGGCCCCGGTCTCCACTGGTTGCGCTCGCCCATGGCCCTCAGCGCCGCGAGATACTTGGGATCGCCGCTGAGCGGGACGAACGCCGTCAGACCGGTGTAGAAGGTCGCCTGCGTCCAGTCCCACGGCTCGTGCGGCGAGGGGTGGGCCAGCTGCCAGTCGGCGACCGCCGTCAGCACGCGCAGGACGGCCTTGGGTTCGAGCGCGGCGCTGAACGGGCCCCGCGGCGAGCTGCCGGTGCCTGCCGCCTGCGCGCCAGGAGCTTCCGGCACGACAAGCAGCAGGCCGGCGCAGAAGCCGAGGATCCTCGCCAGGGTCAGCATCGCTCCTCCGGCACCGCGACCGCGACCCCGCTGGCCTTCGCCAGGCGGTCTACGCGTGCGGCGCGGCCAGCCATCCTCGCATGCCCAGCCACTCGACACAACGCGTCAGCCACTCGGCGATAGGTCCCCGCGTGGGCGCCAGCCCGAAGCCGTGGGGACCTTCCTCGTAGAGATGCAGTTCGGCCGGCACGCCGTTCCGGCGCAGCGCGGAGTAGAAGAGGAGGCTGTTCTCCAGGGGGACGGCCCGGTCCGTGCCGCCGTGAACCAGGAAGGTCGGCGGCGTACGCGGCGTCACCTGCTGGTCGACCGACAGGTGCGCGACGAGCGCGGCCGAGGGCTGCGGACCGAGCAAGTTGTTGCGCGATCCCGCGTGGGTGAACGGCCCCGCCATGGTGATAACCGGGTAGACGAGCACGAGGAAGTCGGGCCGGGCGCTCACGCGGTCCAGCTCGGCGCCGGTGCGGCCTTCCGGCGCGTCGAATAGCGTCCCGGCCGAGGCAGCCAGGTGTCCGCCCGCGGAGAACCCCATGACGCCGATCCGATCCGGCGCGATCGTCCACGCGGCGCATTGTGACCGGACGAGCCGGACCGCGCGCAGGACGTCGCGCAGGGGGGCGGGATGCCCGTACTGCTTGAGGCGATACTTCAGCACGAACGCCGACACACCGACCTGGTTCAGCCGGCGGGCGACCTCCGTGCCCTCGCGGTCAATCGCGACGACGCCGTAGCCGCCTCCGGGACAGACGATGACGGCGGTCGCGGTGCGCCGGCTCTCCGGCGCCAGATACGGCGTCAGCGTCGGTCGATGGACGCCGCTGACCTCTCCGTCCACTTCCACCTCGTCTCCCCCGCCGGTCAGCGCGCCGGGCACGCCCTCCGGCCACAGATCGATGCCGGCGGCGCGCTCTGGCTGGTCGGTGCCCCGCGGCGAGACCGCCGCGGCGCCGCCTGCTCCGACGGCGAGCAGCAGCAGGAGAGGGTGCGCCCAGCGAAGGGGCGCGCGACCGCGACACGGGCTCCTCATCAGCACCTCCGAGGACCGAACGGACCGGCCTCTTCGGCCGCCCGACGGCGGCCGACTCACCACTCGGTGTGGAACACGCCGGGCTTGTCCGCGCGCCGGTAGGTGTGGGCACCGAAGTAGTCGCGCTGGGCCTGGGTCAGATTGGCCGGCAGCCGCGGGCTTCTGTACGCGTCGAAGTAGGCGAGCGAGGCGCCCAGCGCCAGAACCGGAATCCCGAGCCCGACCGCGGTCTGGACGACCGTGCGCCACGCGTCCTGCCTGCGCGCAATCGCCTCGGCGAACACCGGGTCCACGAGCAGATTCTCGAGGTCCGCTGCGCGCTGGAACGCCGCCATGATATCGCCGAGCAGCGTCGCCCGGATGATGCAACCGGCCCGCCAGATCTTGGCGACGGTGGCCGGACGCAGGTCGTACCGGTACTGCGCCGACGCCAGCCGCAGCAGGCTCAATCCCTGGGCATAGGAGGTGACCCTGCTGGCGTAGAGCGCGTCGCGGGCCGCGTCGATCAGGCGTTGGCGCCCCCCGGTGTAGGTGGCCGTGGGACCGCGCAGCGTCCGGCTCGCCGCCACGCGCTGCGGCTTGAGCGCGGACAAAAGCCGGCTCTCGACCGCCGCGTTAATCGTGGGGGTCGGCGCGCCCACGTCGAGGGCGTTCTGCGTGGTCCACTTCCCCGTGCCCTTCTGCTCGGCCTCGTCGAGGATCACGTCGACCAGCGGCCGTCCGGTCTCGGGATCGACTTTGGCCAGCACCGCCGCGGTGATCTCGATCAGGTACAACTTCAGATCGCCCCCGTTCCACTCGGTGAACACCACGCTGAGCTCGGCGGCCGACAACCCCAGCCCCCGCGACAGCAGATCGTAGGTTTCAGCGATGAGCTGCATGTCGCCGTACTCGATCCCGTTGTGGACCATCTTGACGAAGTGACCGGCCCCGCCCGGCCCCATGTGGTCCACGCACGGCTCCCCATCCTCGGCCCGCGCCGCGATGGCCCGCAGGATCGGAGCGAGCGCCTCCCAGGCCTCGCTCGGCCCACCTGGCATGATGCTCGGCCCCCAGAGGGCGCCCTGCTCGCCGCCCGAGACGCCGGCGCCAACGTAGTGGAACCCCTCGGCTGCCAGGTCTCGACCGCGGCGTTCCGTGTCCAGGAAGAAGGAGTTGCCACCGTCAATCAGGATGTCGGCGGCCTCGAGATGCCCCTTGAGATGCGCGATCGCACTGTCGACGGGTGGCCCCGCCGGCACCATCATGAGCACGCGCCTCGGCTTCTGGAGCATCGCCATCAGCGCGGCGGGCGAGTCGGCGACCGCCACGCGCTGGCCCGACGCGGCGAGGCGCGAGAAGGCCCCCGACTTGGCCGGGTCGAGGTCGTAGCCGGCGACGGCAAACCCGTGACGTTCCATGTTGAGCGCGAGGTTGCGGCCCATGACTCCGAGTCCCACGACCCCGATGTCACACTGCATGCTGCCCTCCCCCCGTGTCCGGTCCGGTCGGCTCACCCGGCAGAACCAGTCGGCGGCACGCCGACCCAAGAACACCGCGTTCCTGGGGGCGATCCAAGGGCCATCGGTACCATCGCCCGCCTCTCCGACGGCTCGCGCGAGCACTCGACCGCCCAACCGACGGTACCTGAGCCGAGCCGTCTCGCGGCCGAGGTTGGCACCGCCTGCCCGCCCAGAACGGGGACCCCGCGAGAGCGTCGCCGAGGGCGCCACCAACCAGGCGACGCCGCTCGGGTGGACACCAGGTCGAATGGCAAAGCCACCTGGCGACTGTCGAATATTGCGGTATTTCGGCCTAGACGGCCGATCGACGCAGCATCCGCTCTCATCCTGATTGGACAGATCAATTTCTTCTTCGCCCCGAACACCCCGTCCGCACCGAAGTCGGGTATCATGCGACGCCAGCCGGCCTTTTGGCGCCCGTGGGGCGCCGAGCGTCCCCCCGGAGGTCGATCATGTCCGCACCGTCCCGCCGCCACTTCGTCAAACTGGCGGCTGCGACCACAGCAGTCGGGCCGCTCTTTGGCGCCCGCGCTGCCACCCCGGCCACCATCACGACGAGCGGAGCCACGGCACTCGAATTGGGCATGGCGTCCTACACGTTTCGCGCCTTCACGCTCGACCAAGCGATCGCGATGACGCGCCGCCTGCGAATCCGGCGGATCGCTCTCAAGGACGTCCATCTGCCGATGGAGGTCACGGCAGCGCAGGTGCGGGCGGTGCGCGACCGCCTAGACGCCGCCGGGCTCCAGTTGTCCTCCTGCGGCGTGGTCTACATGCGAAACGACGAGGAGGTCCGGCGGGCATTCGCCTACGCGAAGCTGGCTGGCATCCCGATGATGGTCGGCGTGCCCGAGGTCGCTCTGCTCGGCGTGGCCGAGCGGATGGTGAAGGAGACGGGCATCGCACTCGCCGTCCACAACCACGGACCGACCGACGCGCGTTTTCCGACGCCCGAGAGCGCCTATCGCCTGATCAGCGGGATGGACCCTCGGATGGGCCTGTGTATCGATGTCGGGCATGCGCGGCGAAGCGGCCTCGACCCGGCCCGAGAGGTCGAACGGTTCTTCGACCGCCTCCTCGACCTCCACATCAAGGACGTCAGCGCGGCCGACGCGACGGGCGCGCCAGTGGAGATCGGCAGCGGCACCATCGACACGCCCGCGCTGATGCGGACGCTCGCGCGCCTCCGCTACGCGGGGACGCTCCACTTCGAGTACGAGAAGGACGAGGCGGACCCCCTGCCAGGCGTGGCCGAGTCGGTTGGTTTCGTCCGTGGCGTGATCGCCACGCTCTGAGGACGGCAAGGCGCCACACACGCTGGGGCCCCGGGCCGCCACCATTGACAGCGCGGGAGGCGGCCCTGCCCTCGCTCCTGGGAATCGGCCCACGCTCCTCGCGCGCGATCGGCGAGGGTGGCCTGAGCAAGTCGCCTCACTCCCGCATCTCGTCGTTCCACGACACCCCGAGGCGGCACCGCGCCGTGGCGCCGGTTCCCGCGATGTGCACGGCGTCGAGGAACCCGTTCCGGCACGGCACCGATGCCCCCGCCCGCGTGCACCGGGTCCCCTTCGGCCCGCTGATGCGAAGG
Organism: uncultured Acidobacteriota bacterium; assembly: GCA_963701315.1. Classification (GTDB taxonomy): domain Bacteria; phylum Acidobacteriota; class Vicinamibacteria; order Vicinamibacterales; family Fen-181; genus FEN-299. The sequence goes on from OY969603.1 coordinate 2,510,453, forward strand.
CGACCGCCCCCGCGCCCAATCGTCGCGCCGCCCTCGACGACCGAGACGTCGGAGTCGCTCTGTCCGTCGCTCGTCAGGAACGGGACCACCTCCCGGACCGCCGTCACCGCACCCTCGACCACGTGCTCGACATCCACCCCGGCAGCCGACAGCCGCACGCGCTCGCGCACGCTGATGGCCCCGCCCCGCAAGCGCCCGGTGTAATGAATCTCGACCGCGACTCGCCCGGCCACCTGGTCGAGGATACGGATGTCGGGCGGGGAGAGCGCGCTCCCCGCGTGCGCCGCCAGCGCGTGCCAGGTGCCGTCCGGCGCGCGCCATTCTGGGCCGAGGGCCAGCGGCCGAGAGGGCCTGAAGGGGACGGTGTAGCTGCAGTCAGGCGTCGCGCCATCAGACAGCGTCTCGGGAACGAAGCCGCGATGGTGGACGCGGAGGATGCCGGTCGGGTTGTAGTGCGGGTCGGCGTTCGTGTCGATCTCGACGTACCACCCCCCCGCCGAGGCCAGCACCTTGTGGAACGCGGGCTGGAGCGGGAGCACGTAGCTGCCCGCGTCGGCCGGGCAACTGCGTTCGCGCACGGCGTCGTCGGCGTTGAGATAGGCCAGGGCCAGCATGGCCGCCGCGAGCAGGTTGTACTGCGAGTGGAAGGAGTACCATTCGTATCCGTGGCGCGCCTTCGGATCGACGCGGTTCTTGAGGATCCACAGCTCCCCGGACGGCCGGACCCAACGCCCGGAATCGACCTCAGAGCCAGGCGGGCCGCGCGCTTGAAGGCACCGGCCGTGTCGGCGTCCCCGCGGGCGGCCAGCCGGCGCGCGAACACCTCGAAGGTCACCGCCTGCTGCGCCTCGTTCCACTGGTGGTGCGCGCTGCGGCCGCCGCACGGGAGCTCGCCGTGCGGCGACTGCATGAACAGCGACAGCTCGGCGGCGTCGTGCACCGCCGTCCGGAGGGCCGGGGCGACCGGCCCGTCGTAGCCATCCTCCAGCAGGTCGAGCGCCCACAGCCGCGCGAAATGGTCGTAGGCCATCGGATCGCCAGGGTCCCGGGTACATGCCGAGCGCTGTGAAGCACGCCGCTTGGCGAGCGAGCGACGAGGCCACCCACGCGTCGCTCTGGCCGAGCCCGTCGCGCGTCCGCAGTCGCTCGCCGGCGGCCGCCACGAGGTTCCAGTTCGACACTTCCTCACCGGTGGGCTGCTGGCGATAGACGCGGCCGGGCACGACGCGCGCCAAGTCACGCCGCCACCGCGCCGCCCGCTCGGGTGGCGCCGCCGCCCGCAACACGCGGTCGGCGTGCATGAGCAAGACCGTGAAGAAGTCGGCGTGGAGGTCGGCCGCCGTGCCGTCGGCCAGATCGGCGCAGGCGGCCTCCATGGCTCGCAAGGCCGGGCCCAGAAGCGAGGGGTCGTGCCCGGACGCGGCCAGCACGGCGCCGGAAAGCGCGAAGGCCGGTGTCGAGTATTGGCGCTCCCTCCCGTCGTACGGGTCGAGGATGGCGCCGCGAACGTCCTGGTGGGCGGCGAAGAACCGCGTGATCCCCGCGGTCAGGCGCAGGTAGTCGGCGCGCGTCAGGAGCGTCGGGGGGACGTCACCGGCTGAACCCCGGTGGGAGGAGACGAAGTCCACAAGGCTCGGCACGGCGGGCGGCCTCCCCCCGGCACCCTCGCCGGCCTGTCCGCGGGAGAATGCCGCCAAGGCAAGGGCCCCGAGAAAGTCCCGCCGGTTCCAGATGGTGCCCGGATCGACCCTCATGGGTGGATGCCCGCCTCGGCGAGCTGCCGCCTCATGCTCGTCCAGCAGACGCGCGTCGAGGCTTCGGGGCCACCCGCCCCGCGCCAGTGCGTCTCGAGCGTCACCGCGCCCCGGAACCCGTCGGCGGCCAGCGCGCGGAACTGCGCCGTCCAGTCGATGATCCCGTGCCCCATCTCGGCCCACTCGAACCCGCCGTCCGCCTTCCGTGCGACGTTCTTGCAGTGCACGTGCCCGATCCGCGCCTTCGGCAGCAAACCGTACCCATCGGGGAACGCCGTCTCGCCGCGCATCGCCGCGTTTCCCGCATCCCAGTTCAGCTGCAGATGCGGAGACGGCACGGCCGCCAGCGTGCGGGCGGCTTCGGCAGCCGTCGCGGTGTTGCAGGCGAACTCGTTCTCGAGCACGAGCGTGATCTTGCGCGTTCCGGCACGGACGGCAGCCTGGCGCAACCGCTCGTCGATCAAAGCCCGGTAGGGTGCCTGGTCATCGATCCGCCAGAAGTCGAAGATCCTGACCTGGTCGGTCCCGAACGTGCGGGCCAGCTCCAGGGTGTGGTCGAGCAGCCCGTCCTGCTGCTCATAGGTGAAGTCCACTGTGAAGTCGGGATGCGTCGGCTGGAAGCTCGACGACGGCGCGCCGGGCCAGGCGACCTTGAAGACGGGCGACGCGATCGCGGTCACGTGCAAGCCGGACCGACTGAGCAGCCTGCCCGCCTCTTCGACCTCTTTGCCGTCGAGACGCGTGATGTTCTTGTTCCACAGCTCCCGGAGCTCGACGAAGCCGAGCCCGAGCTCGCGGGCCACTTCGAGGGCATGGCCGAAGTCCTGGCTGATCTCGTCGGTCAAGACCGACACCTGGAACGGCGACCTCGTCGCGCCCGGCGCGGACCCCCGCGCCGCCCGGACGACGGCCGTTCCGCCCACGATTGCCAGAAATGCGCGCCTTGACCACCGTGTTGCCATCGGCCTGTCCTCCGCGAAGCATGCGCCAGCTTCATGCACCCCGAACAGTGCGGCCCCCTCACTTCTCGGCCACGAACCGGGCGCCGCGCTCGAAGCGTCGGTAGGCGGCATACCCGCACTTCTGCTCCACGAAGTACCGCCCCAGCTCCGTCCGCGTCACCATCTCAGCGGGCAGGGAGAGACGGAGCCCCGCATCCTCCTTGAACGTGACCGTGACGAGGTTGGCGGCACCGGTCGCAGCGGAACTCCGAATCGTGGCGCGCAGCACCTCGCCCCCGGCGGGGTCGATCCAGAACGTGCCTTCCGCGCCCCAGTCCTGGTCCCCGTGCAGCAGCGTCGGGCCGCGGGTCTCGCGGAAGGCCACCTTCCAGGTCCTCACCCCGCCGACCTTCTCGTCCCCCGCTCGCTGGAAGGTGAAGCGGCCGCGGTTGGCCGGGTGCAAGACCAGCAGCGCGACGGTCGGGGTATCCACCACCCGCTCGATGGCGCCGAGGTTGAAGCGTCTGCTCTCGTCGAGAATCGCCCGAGCGTCGCGCGCCGACCAGGTGTCGGCTTCGACAAGGAGACGCTCCAACCGGCCCGGGCGATCGGGCACACGCTGCCCGTCTGCCTCGACAACGTCCCGAACCTCCATCCACGGGAGTCCGGTTGCTGCCAGCTCCGGCGTCCGAACGACGGCGAACTCAGCGCGCCACGTTCGCCGGCCCCGGGGGTCGATGCGCTGCATGGCGGGACCGCCGAAGCCCATCTCGACGCGCCCGGCCTCGATGTGTTCCTCGAACGCCTTCTGCTCGCAGCGTTCCTCGCTGAGCAGCGCGGCGGACTCGACGGCGTAGCGGCCGAGGAGCTGTCCGGCGCGTTGGAGCACGTCGTCGAGCGACGGGGACTGCGCGTGTCCGGACGTTGAGCAGACGATGGCCAGCGCGGTCGGGAGCACGGTCCAGCGGTATCGCATGCTGCCTCCTGGAGTGACGCGGCCCGGACTATCATAGACGAGGGGCCCCCCAGAAGGACTCTGCCATTGGTGTTTCGAATGAGGTCCGTCCTTCCGCCGCTCATCGCCGCCCTCTCGTGCGCTCTCGTCGTCTGCGGGTCCGCGTCCGGACCGGACGGCGTTGGCCGGGCGCAGGACGACGTCACAGCACTCGTCGCACACGTCCGCCACCGGCTCGACGTCGAGGAGATCAGCATGAGGCGGGTGTGCTACCTCGAGCGCGAGACCCAGCGCGAGCGCGATCGCACCGGGCGAATCGTCGGCCAGACCACGCGGTTGAGCGAGGTCTATCCCGATTTCCGCGACGGCGAGGGCTTTGCGCGGCTGATCGAACGCGACGGTGTGCCTGTCCCGCCGGCCGAATCCGCGCGCCTGCAGCAAGCGCAGGAACGCCGGACCAACGAGGCGTTCGCCTCCCGCCAGCACGAGGGCGCCTTCGACCCGGCCCGAATCGCCGCCCGGCGCATCCAGGATCGCCGGACGCTGGACTACGTGATTGACGACGTGCTCCGCGTCGTCCGCTTCGGGCTCGGCCCGCGCGCCCAGGTCGACGGCCACTCGGCCGTCGCCCTCGAACTGTCGCCGCAGCCGGGCGCGGCGGCGACGACCGAGGTCGGGCGCGTCCTCGCCAGGGCGAAGGGCCGCTTCTGGATCGACGAGACGGACTACGAGATCGTGAGGGTCGAGCTCCAACTCGTGGACACGCTCGCCTCAGGCTGGGGCATCGTGGCACGGATCCAGCCCGGCGCCACCCTCCGCATGACCCGCGGCCCCGCGCTCGACAAGCTCTGGTTCCCGACGCTGGTCGAGGTCCGCGCGGACGTGAGGCTGCTCCTGGTCGGCTGGAAGCGGATCGACGTGACCTACGAGTATTCCGGCTACCGTCGCTACCAGCCGCCCCCCGCGAATTAACCACGTGCCGGCGCGAGACGGGGTTGCCCTTCGCGACGAGATCAGGTACAAGGCTTGCCGGCCCGGGGCCGCCATCGCGGTCCAGGGCCACCTGCGAAGGGAGTCCCAGACCATGCCCATTCGAACGACGGGTCGCGCGACCCTGGCGACGCTCGCCCTGCTCGCCTGCTGCAGCATCCTCACGGCACGACCGGCCGCGCAGGACCGGATCAAGTCGATGCCCGGGTACGAACAGCACGAGCGCATGAGCAAGGAGCTGTCGGGCGCCGTGCGCCTCGGCGCGCTCGACGTCACGTGGAAAGACCCGACCAGTTTCGAGTACCGGCGAGACGCTGAGCTCTTCCGGTACGACATCCGGACGCGGACCGTCACGAGCCTCGGCAAGGCCCCCGAGCCGCCTTCAGGACCCGCCCAGGGCGGGCGCGGGCAGGCGGGCGGGCCGGAGCGCGGCCGGCAGGCGGCGTCGACCCTGTCGCCAGATGGCACCCTGAAAGCGTTCTACCGGGACCAGAACCTCTTCCTGTCCGACCCGTCGGGCGCGAACGAACTGCCCCTCACCACCGACGGCAGTCGGGCGACGCGGATCAAGTACGGAACGGCCAGCTGGGTGTACGGGGAGGAACTCGCGCAAACGACGGCCATGTGGTGGTCGCCCGACAGCACGCGCCTCGCGTACTTCCGGTTCGATGAGAGCCAGGTGGACGACTACCCACTGCAGCTCGATCAGACCAAGCTCTACAGCCGGATCGACACCGAGGCGTATCCGAAGGCCGGTCGCCCGAACCCGGTCGTCGACCTGTTGGTGTACGACCGCGCGGCGCGAAAGTCGATTCACGTCGACGTGCGCCAGGGCCACCCGTTCGACAACGCGGTCGTCGGCCACTACGTGTACCACGTCGCCTGGTCGCCAGACGGCACCGAACTGCTGTTCAACCGCGCCAACCGGCGCCAGAACATCCTCGAGCTCGTCGCCGCCAACCCCGCGACGGGCCAGTGCCGCGTCGTGCTCCACGAGGAGTGGCCGACCGGCTGGATCGAGAACAGCCCGACGATGGTGTTTCTCAGGGACGGCAAGCGCTTCATCTGGGACTCGGAGCGCACCGGCTGGAAGAACCTGTATCTGTACGACCTGTCCGGCAGGCTGATCACGCCGCTCACCCGGGCGGCGTATGAGGTCGCCGCCCTCGTCAAGGTGGACGAGGACACCCAGACCGTCTTCTACACGGCCCGCGACGGCGACAACCACATGAAGCTCCAGCTGCACCGGGTCGGCCTCGACGGCCGCGGGGACGCGAGGCTCACCGACCCGGCGTTCCACCACACGATCGGCAGCTGCATGCCGCGGCCCGCGGGTGCGCGGGGCGGCCCGGGTTCGCCCTTCGGCGGATCGTGCGCCATCTCGCCCGACAGCCGGTACGTGATCGACATCTACCAAACCCACGACGTGCCTCCCTCAACCCGGCTGATCGACACGAGGGGCACGGTCGTCGCGGAGCTGGCGGCCAGCGACACGACGAAGTTCAGCCAGCTGGGGCTGCGGACGGCGGAGATGTTCAGCTACCGGGCGGCCGACGGCGCGACGCCGCTGCACGGTCTGATCAGTTTCCCGTCGACCTTCGACCCGGCGAAGACCTACCCGGTGCTCGTCAGCGTGTACGGCGGGCCCGCCTCGGCCAGCAATGTCGCGCGCGAGACGTTCGTGCCGCCCAACCCGATGGCCGAGTACCGGCTTTCTGGTCCTCAATCTCGATACCCGGGCGTCACCGGGGATGGGCAAACGGCAACTGGACTCGCTGTACCTGAAACTCGGGCAGGTGGAGATCGACGATCTGGCCGAAGGCGTCAAGGCGCTGTGGTCCCGCCCCTATGTCGACAAGGGCGCCGTGGGCATCTACGGGACCTCGTACGGCGGCTACGCGTCGCTGCTGTCGCTGCTCCGCCATCCGGAGGTGTTCCGGGCCGCCTCGGCCTCGTCGCCTCCGACGGCCTGGTACCACTACGACAGCATCTACACCGAGCGCTACATGTGGATTCCGGAGGAGAACAAAGAGGGCTATGAAGCCGGCAGCGCCATGACCTACGCGGCCGCGTTGAATGGTCGTCTGCTCATCTACTACGGAACGGCGGACAACAACGTGCACCCGACCAACTCGATGCAGCTCATCGCCGCGCTCCAGAAGGCAGACAAAAGCTTCGAGGTCCAGGTCGGACCCGACGCCGGTCATTCCGCCGTTCGCCCGGAGCGGATGATGGAATTCTTCATCGAAAACCTGGTGATGGACAAGGCCGCCAGGGGCGCAACCCGGTAGGCGGTCGCGATCGGAGCGATGACGATGCACACTCTCACCCGGGGTCGCGTGCGCCCCGCTCTGGCTCTTTCGCTCGTCGCCGCCGCAACGGTCCTTCAGGCGGGGGCGTCGCAGCCGCCCGGGCAGCCGCGGCGCCCGGCCAACGCCGAGCTGGCTACCTTCCCGTCGGCGTGGACCTACCGTCCCGGAGCGACGGCGCCGTCGGCCCCCCATGGCATGGTCGTGTCGAACTGTCCGGCGGCGACCGAGGCAGGTGTCGAGATCCTGCGCCAGGGGGGGAACGCCGTCGACGCGGCCGTGGCCGTCGGCTTCGCCCTTGCAGTCGCCTACCCGGAGGCGGGGAACCTGGGCGGCGGCGGGTACGCCGTCCTGCGCCTCGCCGACGGCCGTGCGGCAGCGCTGGACTACCGCGAGACGGCACCGGCGTCGGCGTCGCGGAACATGTTCATCGGCCCGGACGGCAAGGTGACCGACGAAAGCCTCGTCGGGCAGCGGGCGTCGGGTGTTCCCGGAAGCGTGGCCGGCCTGCTCCAACTCCTGGAACGGTACGGCTCGCTGCCCCGGGCGCGCGTCTTGGCGCCGGCGCTGCGCCTCGCTCGTGACGGCTTCATCGTCGATGCCACATTCCACGCGTCGGTTGAACAGAATGCCAGCTTGATCGGGCGCTTCGGGGGCCGTGCGCTGTTTCTGCCCGACGGCCATGCGCCGGCGGTCGGGAGCCGCTTCGTCCAGGTGGACCTGGCGGGCACGCTCGAGCGGATCGCCCGCGACGGCGTCGCCGGCTTCTATCGCGGGCCTGTCGCCGCGGCGGTGGTCGCCGAGATGCAGCGGGGACACGGCACCATCGGCGCCGCCGACCTGGCCTCCTACGCGCCGGCGTGGCGCGCCCCCCTGACGGGAACCTATCGGGGGCGCACCCTGCTGGCCATGCCGCCCTCCTCGTCGGGCGGCATTACCGTGATCGAGACGCTCAACGTCCTGGAGACGTGGTCCGATATCGCGACGTGGAACAGCGCGCTGGCGATCCACCGCCTGGCCAGCGCCTTCCAGCGCAGCTTCGTCGACCGCAACGGCACACTCGGCGATCCCGCCTTCGTGCGGATGCCGCTCGAGCGGCTGATGAGCAAGCAGTACGCGCGGACGCTCCGGGCGGGCATCGTCGAGCGGAGGGCCACCCCGACGAGTCAGGTTCGGGGGATTCGCGAGGGCACCGAGACGACGAACTACTGCGTGGTGGATCGGGCTGGCTCCGCCGTGGTCGTCACGACGACCATCAACAGCCTGTACGGCTCAGGGGTATGGGTGCCCGGGGCGGGCTTCTTCCTCAACGACGAGATGGACGACTTCGCCGTGCAGCCCGGGACGCCGAACCAATTCGGGCTCGTCCAGGGGGAATCCAACGCCGTCGCGCCCGGCAAGCGCATGCTCTCCGCCATGGCACCCACGATCGTGCTCGACCCGTCCGGGCATGTGCTCCTGCTGGTGGGCGGCCGGGGCGGACCGCGCATCATCACCGCCGTGGTGCAGGCCGTCGTCAACGTGATCGACCATGGCATGTCGCTGGCGGACGCGATGGGCGCCCCCCGCGTCCACCACCAGGCCCTGCCGGATCTGCTGGAGTACGAGCAGGGCGGCGTGCCGGCCGACGTCGTCGCCGCGCTCGAGGCGATGGGATACAAGACCCAGGCCGGGGCAACGGGCTCGCTCACGGCCATCGAGAAGGCCGCAGGCGGCTGGGAGGGCATGTTCGACCCGCGGAAGCACGGCTTGGCGGCCGGCTACTGACCCCCGCTCGTCTCGACGGGCCCTGGATTGGCCGCGCCGGCGTCGTCGCCGGCCACGTAGGCCGCAATGCGCTCCCGGCTCCAATGGTGGTCGTCGTTGAGGTGGATGATGAGTGTGTCGAGCAGGTGCAGCTTCCCGCAGCCGCGCTCCGGGCAGCGGCGGATGCTGTCATCGAGGCAACTGAAGAACTTGTAGATCCCCTTCGGTCGTATCCCGGTCGCGTCGGCCGGCAGGCGATAGACACCCTCGTAGGCCGACCCCAGGGCGTCCGACCGATCGGTGCCCTCAAAGTAGGCACCAAACAACTGCTCGTGCCGCCGGCGCGCCCCGCTGCGAATCGCGGCGGCGAGTTCCAGCTCGTCGGGTCGAATTTGCCTGCTCATAGGCCCCTGCCGTTTCGCATGATAACACCGTGCCAGAGAGGAGCTGAGTGAACCGGGCCTCTTCTGTGCGTCTCTGGCACCCCGCGCCGCCCGCGCGCCGCCGGACCGTCCCGCCGCTGAACACCGCGTGTCCGCCATCGGGCAGATGGCCGAGACCTCGGAGGGTGCCCCCGGGCGAGCCTGCACGCCCGGGCTCGGCGCCCGGACGGGGCTCGGGTCCGCCAACGGCCCCCGCCGGAGGGGACTACCTCTTCCTGCACAACGCGGATACACTGCTGCGATGCGCGTACCTCTTCGTCTGCTCTCGCTCACGGCCGCCGGGTTCCTCATCGCCGAGTTGCAGCCCGTGGCGCAGCAAGCGCCGGTTACGCCGGCGTCGGCCCAGGACCTCCACGGGGCGTGTTGCCGAGACCTGCAATACCGGATGATCGGTCCGTTCCGCGGCGGCCGCACCAAGTCGGCAGCCGGTGTTCCCGGTCAGCCCAACGTCTTCTACATCGGGGTCTGCAACGGCGGCGTCTGGAAGACCACCGACTACGGGCACGTGTGGACGCCCATCTTCGACGACCAACCAACCGGGTCGATCGGCGCGGTCGCGGTCGCCCCATCCAACCCGAACGTCCTCTACGTCGGCAGCGGCGAAGGCATGCAGCGTCCAGACCTGTCGACCGGCGACGGCCTCTACAAGTCCACCGACGCTGGGCACACCTGGACGCATCTGGGGCTGCGGGGCGGCCAGCAGATCCCGCAGATTGCCATCGACCCGAAGAACCCGGACCGGTTGTGGGTCGCCGTGTTGGGTCATCCCTACGGTCCCAACGAGGAGCGCGGGATCTTCCGCTCGACCGACGGCGGCGCGACCTTCCAGAAGGTGCTCTACACGGATGAAAACACCGGCGCTGCCGACGTCGTCCTCGACCCGTCAAACGCCGAGACCGTCTATGCCGTGCTCTGGGAGTCCCGGCAGGCCCCCTGGGAGAACGGTGTGTTTACCGGCCCGGGGTCGGGCTTCTACAAGTCCACCGACGGCGGCACGACCTGGCGCCACATCACGGCGGGCCTCCCGACCTTCGAAAAGGATGGCCTGGGGCGAATCGGCGTGACCGTCGCGCCGAGCAACCCCCACCGGCTGTTCGCCACCGTGCAGGCGGACCACAACGGCGGGCTCTACCGGTCTGAGGATTCCGGCGAGACCTGGACGCTCGTCAACGACAACCCCCTGGTCACCGAGCGGGGAGACGATTTCGCCGAGGTCAAGGTCGATCCGAAGAACCAGGACATCGTCTACACGGCCAGCGTCGTCACCTGGAAGTCGCTCGACGGCGGGAAAACCTTCGCGGCGCTCAAGGGCGCGCCGGGCGGCGACGACTACCAGCGCCTCTGGATCAATCCGGACCACCCCGACATCATCCTCCTGGTGTCGGACCAGGGCGCCAACGTCACCGTGAACGGTGGGCAGACCTGGAGCTCCTGGTACAACCAGCCGACCGGGCAGTTCTACCACGTCGCGACCGACAACGCCTTCCCCTACCGCGTGTGCGGCGGCCAGCAGGAGAGCGGGTCGGCCTGCGTCTCGAGCCGCGGGGACGACGGGCGCATCACCATCCGCGACTGGCATCCGGTCGGGATCGACGAGTACGCCTACGCGGCGCCCGACCCGATGGACCCGAACATCGTCTACGGCGGCAAGGTGACGCGCTACGACCGGCGGACCGGCGTGGCGCAGAACGTGGCGCCGGTGGTGCGGGCGACCCAGGGGTCCGGCTACCGCGTGCTGCGCACGCAGCCAGTCCTCTTCTCACCGGTGGACCCGAAGACCCTGTACTTCGCCGCCAACACGATCTGGAAGACGACCGACGGCGGGCAGCACTGGACCGCCATCAGCCCCGACCTGACGCGGCCGAGCTGGGAGGCGCCTCCGTGCGTCGGCAAGTACCGCGGCACGCCGGCCGCCCAGTCGACGCAGCGCGGCGTCATCTACACGATCGCGCCCTCGCCGCTGGACGCGAACCGGATGTGGGCGGGCACCGATGACGGCCTCATCCACGTCACCACCGACGGCGGGAAGACCTGGACGAACGTCACGCCGCCCCAGCTGACGCCGTGGGCGAAGGTGTCGATCATCGACGCCTCGCACTTCGACGCTCTGACGGCGTACGCCGCCGTCAACACGATCCGCCTCGACGACCTCCGTCCGCACATCTACCGGACCCACGACGGCGGCCGCACCTGGACGCACATCACCGCGGGTCTGCCCGACGGGATGACGGTGAACGCCGTGCGCGAAGATCCGCGACGGCGCGGGTTGCTGTTTGCCGGGACCGAGCAGGCGGTGTACGTCTCGTTCGACGATGGTGACCACTGGCAGTCGTTGCGCCTCAACATGCCGGCGACGTCCATTCGGGACCTGGTCATCAAGGACGACGATCTCGTCGTTGCCACCCACGGCCGCTCCTTCTGGATCCTCGACGACATCACGCCGTTGCGACAGGTGGACGGAGCCGTCGTGGCCGCCAAGGTTCACCTCTACAAGCCTGAGGACGCGTGGCGGGTCCGGTGGAGCAAGTACACCGACACGCCCATCCCGCCCGAGGAACCGGCCGGCAAGAACCCCCCGGACGGGGCGATCATCGACTACTACCTGAAGTCGCCGTCGACCGACCCGGTCGTCCTCGAGATCGTCGACGCCGAGGGGCGGATGGTGCGCCGCTACTCGAGCGCAGACCCCGTGCCGCCGGTGAGGGACACGCTGAACTGGCCGGCCTACTGGATCCGGCCAACCCGCGTGCCGTCGGCCGGGGCCGGGATGCACCGGTTCGTCTGGGACCTGCACTACGAGCCGCCCAAGGTGTTCCAGTTCGGTTACGGGATGGCCGCCGTTCCCGGCGATACGGCGCCCGAACCGAAAGGCCCCTGGGCGCTGCCCGGCACCTACACGGTCCGGCTGATATCGGGGGGGGTGACGCAGACGCAGCCGCTGGTCGTGAAGATGGACCCGCGGGTGCAGGCGCCTCGCACCGTTCTCGAGCAGCAGTTCACCTTGTCGCTGCGGCTGTGCGACGCCGTCGCCCGCGTCCACGACGAGATCGTCCGCCTCGGTGGGTCCGGGGCGGCAGCCGCGGAGGGGCGCGGCGAGTTCGGCCCGCCCGGGCCTGGCGGGCCGGCCGCTCGGCTGCGCCGGCTCCACAGTCAGCTCCTCGGCGTGTACAGCCAGATCCAGGGCGCCGACGTCGTCCCCACCTCGGCGATCGTGGCAGCGGCCGACGCCCTCATCACGCAGGCCTCGCCATCGGCGCGATAGCCGCGCGGACGCCGCCCGCAGCCCGGGCGGCCTCGCGCCGCTCGTCCCTCAGCGGCAGATCGACCGTGGTGGAACCACCCTCCGCCACGGTCGGCCCGTCGCCACCCGTGCGCCGGCCGCCTACCGGACGATCGTCTGGTACACCAGGTACCGGAACTTGTCCTGCAGGTCGAGACCGCCGCTCGGGATCAACTGGGTGAGGAACAGCGCCACGAGCTTCTCCTGGGGGTCCACCCAGAAGGTCGAGTAGTAGGCGCTTCCCCACCCGAACGCGCCCTTGGAGTCGGGCCGACCCGCGGCCCCGACGTCCTCGGTGGTCTCGAAGCCAAGGCCGAATCCCAGGCCCCCGTCCTCCCGATACAGCCGGCCGACCTGGTTCGAGGTCATCATGTCGATCGACTTGGGCCCGAGGATCCGCACACCCTCCAGCTCGCCGCCGTTCAGCAGCATCTGCAGGAACCGCGCGTAGTCGGTCGCGGTCGACAGCAGACCGGCCCCACCGCCGAAACACACGCGCGGGCCATCGACGTACTCGCCCTGGCCGGTCTTCGGCTCGGGGGCACGCGAGAGCTTGCCGTCCGCGTCACGCGAGTAGACCGTGGCCAGGCGGTCGCGCTTCTCCTTCGGCAGGAAAAAGCAGGTGTCGGTCATCTTCAGCGGCTCGAAGATCCGGGTGCGGAAGAACTCGTCGAGCGGCGTGCCCGACGCCTTCTCGATGACGGCCCCGAGGATGTCCGTGTTGTAGCCGTAGACGAACCGTTCGCCGGGCTGGGCGGCGAATGGCAAGCCGGCCAGCCGCTCCATCAGCGGACCGATTGGTTCGGCCTTGTCGGCGAGATACCAGCCGAGCAGGCCGGCCGCCTTGTACTGTTCAGCCGCCACTCCGTCGCCGTACGAAATCCCGGCCGTGTGCGTCAACAGGTCCCGGATGGTGATCTCGCGCTTGGACGGCACTGCCCCGTACCGCGTGCCCGAGGGGGGGCCTGGGACGATCACCGTCGTGTTCTTGAACGCGGGCAGGTACTTGGAGACGGGTTCGGACAACCGTAGCTTGCCTTCCTCCATCAGGATGACGGCGGCCACCGACGTCACGGCCTTGCTCATCGATGCGAGGCGGAAGATGGCGTCCTTCCGAAGCGGGACGTCTCGTTCGACGTCCTGGCGGCCAATCGGCTCGAACACGGCGATCTTGCCGTTCCGGATGACGACGAGCGTCACGCCCGCAATCTGGCCGCGGTCGACGTAGTCCTTCACCACGCCCGTCAGCCGGCCCACGCGGGCGCTCGACAAACCGACTGCCTCGGGCGTGGCCGCGGGCAGGACCTGGGTCCACCCGACCGACGCCGTCACAATGAGAGCGAACAGAACCAACCAGGCGCGTCGAAGGCTCGTCATGGGTGATCTCCCGGTGCCACAGGCCCCGACGACCGGCGTCCGTCGCCGCGTCGGCCGCGAATGGTGGGCACCTCGCGGCCGACATCCTACACCGTGCGGGCCGATTCGGCGATCCGGAGCTGCCTCGTAGCGGCCAGGCCTCGCGCGGAGACCGATTGGGTACCGCGGCGCCACCCACCCTGTGTTATCGTGACCCGACCTGAAGGACCCTTGGACCTCGCGGGGCGAAGCGGCCCCGCCCAGAGAGACGCCCATGCACCTGCAGTGGATTGACTGGGTCATCGTCGCGCTGTCGCTGTTGATTTGCTTCGTTCCGGCGCTCTTCTTCGGCCGCCGGGCCGGCCAGAGCACGTCCGAGTTCTTCGTGTCCGGCCGCGCCGTGCCGTGGTGGCTGGCGGGGCTGTCGATGGTCGCGACGACGTTCAGCAGCGACACGCCCAACCTGGTCACCGACATCGTCCGGAGAAACGGCGTGGCGGGCAACTGGGTCTGGTGGGCGTTCACGCTGACGGGCGTCGCCACGGTGTTCTTCTACGCGCGGCTCTGGCGACGGTCGGGCGTGATGACGGACCTGGAGTTCTACGAGATCCGGTACTCGGGCAGGGCGGCGAGCGTGGTGCGCGGGTTCCGGTCCGTCTACCTCGGGCTGTTCTTCAATTGCATCATCATGGCGACGGTGAACCTGGCAGCCTGCAAGATCGCCGGGGTCCTCTTCGGTCTCGAGCGGTGGCAGACGCTCGCCATCGTCGGCGTACTGAACGTGGTCTTCGCCGCCCACTCGGGCCTCTGGGGCGTGCTCGTCATCGACATGATCCAGTTCTTCATCAAGATGACGGCCGTCATCGCGGCGGCCTACTTCGCCGTCAAACATGTCGGGGGGCTGCACGTTCTGGTCGAGAAGCTCTCGCAGCCCCACGTCGGCCCGGACGGCAAGACGATGCTGCACTACCTGAACATCCTGCCGGACTTCCGGAGCAATTGGGACCTGGCCGTCGCGGTCTTCATCATGCCGGTCGCCGTCCAGTGGTGGGCGGTCTGGTACCCCGGGGCCGAGCCGGGAGGCGGCAGCTACATCGCCCAGCGCATGCTGGCCTCGAAGTCCGAACGAGATTCGCTCGGCGCCGTGCTCTTCTTCAACGTGGCGCACTACGTTCTGCGCCCTTGGCCCTGGGTGCTGGTCGCGTTGTGCTCGCTCCTCGTCTACCCGCAGCTCTCGGACATCCAGGCGGCGTTCCCGCACCTCGACCCGCGACTGCTCGGCCACGACATCGCCTTTCCGGCCATGCTGAAGTTCCTGCCGGTCGGGTTCATCGGCCTGATGGTGGGCGGGCTGATCGCCGCGAACTCGTCGACCATCCTCACGCATCTCAACTGGGGCGCCTCCTATCTGGTGCACGACTTCTACCGCCGGTTCATCCGCGGGGACGCGACCGAGAAGCACTACGTGGCGGTCGGTCGGCTCGTGACGGTGGTGTTGTTCTTCTGCGCGTCGGGCCTCGTCTTCGTCCTCGACACGGCGAAGAACGCCTTCGACCTCATCGTCCAGGTCGGCGCCGGCACCGGCCTGCTGTACCTGGTGCGGTGGTTCTGGTGGCGGGTCAATGCCTGGTGCGAGATCGTCGCGATGGTCAGCTCGTTCGCGGTGTCGGTGGTGCTGTTCGTGCTGGGGCGCCACGGCGTGTCCATCTCCACCCACCTGGGGCTGATGCTGACGGTGGCGATCACGACTGTCTGCTGGGTCCTGACCGCGTACCTCGGCCCGGCGACCGACCGCAAGACGCTCATCGACTTCTACACGCGCGTGCGCCCGGTCGGACCGGGGTGGCGCCGGATTCGACGCGAGGCGGGCCTGAAGGACGCCGGACCCTGGGTCGCCGCCGACAACATCCCCCTGGCGCTGCTCGGCTGGGTGTCCGGGTGCTCGGTCATCTGGTCCGCCCTCTTCACGGTCGGCAATGCCCTGTACGGCCGGTGGGGTTACGCCCTCGGGCTCTTTGGTGTGTTCCTCGTGACCGGGCTGGTCCTACTCCGCATCATCACCCGGCTCTGGGCCGCCGGTGGCGAGCACGCGCCGGCGGCCTGAGGCTCGGGCGAATTGCCGCGTGGTAGGATGATCCTCCGATGAAAGCGGTTCCCGAGAGTACGCGGTGGGTGATCGTGGGCGGAGGGTTCGCCGGAGCGGCGACCGCCTGGGCGCTCGGGCGTGCCGGGCTTGGCCCGGGGGTCATCCTCGAGCAGGAACCGACCTACGGGTTCCACGCATCCGGGCGGAACGCGGCCATCTTCCGCATCGTCGAGGACGATGAGGTCGTCCTGACGCTCGCGCTTCGCGCGCTCGCGCACACCCGCGGGCTGCCCTGCCCGGACGTCCCGCTGCTGCAGACGCAGGGAGGCCTGACGCTCTCGGGAGCGGACGACGGATGGCGGCTGGCCAAGCTGCACGACGAGATGGTCCGGCGCGGGCTGCGCAGCACGCTGCTAACCGCCGCCGAGGCCCGAGCGGCGTACCCGCTTCTTTCCGGCGTGCGCTTCGACGCGGCCCTGTACTGCGCGGAGGAGGGCATCGTCGACATCCACGCCCTCCTGACGACGTACATCCATCTGGCCCGCGAGGCGGGCTTCACCCTGCACACCAACTGCCACGTCGACGGCCTGCTGATGGCGGCCGGCCAGGTGTCTGGCGTCCACAGCACCGCCGGCGATATCCGTGCCGACGTCGTCATCGACGCGTCGGGGGCCTGGGCCGGGCGCCTCGGCCGCGCACACCGCCCCCTGCCCCTCCGGGCGTTGCGCCGGCACCTCTTCGTGACCGGGGCGCCCCCTGGCGGTCACCACGACTCGCCGTTCGCGTGGGTGGAGGATGCCGGCTTCTACTTCCGGCCGGAGGGCGACGGCCTGCTCCTCTCGCCCTGTGATGAGACGGAGATGCCGCCAGGCGATCCGCCCGTCGACCCGGCGGCCGCCGAGTTGCTGGCCGACAAGCTCGCCGCCTACGCCCCGGTCTTCACCGACCTGCCCGTGCGGCGCGCCTGGGCCTGCCTGCGCACCTTCGCGCCGGACCGCCGGCCCGTCATCGGGGCGGACCCGCAGGTCCCCGGACTGTTCCACCTCTCCGGCCTGGGCGGCTTCGGCATGACGACGAGCGCGGCGATCGGCGAGCTGATGGCCACGCTGCTCCAGGGCCAGCAGCCCGACTGGATCGACGCGCGGGAGGTGGCCATCGGGCGATGGTGAACGGCCAGGCTGGGGCGTCCGGCGGGGTGTCAAAGCAGGCGGGCGTTCAATTCGGGGTGTTTGAGAACGACGTCCTTGACGATGTCGATCCAGACGTCCCGCCGGCCTTCCGGTAGACGCTCGAACGGCAACTTCTTCTCGTCCAGCAGCGTCTCGACCATCTGATCGATCGAGCGCATGAAGAACTCGTCGGTGTCCCGGACGCCGTCGGCCGCGGCCTGTCCCGAGATGGGCACTTTGAAGAGCAGGGCGTAGCTCTTCATCCAGTAGTCAACGAACTTCTCGATCGCGCGCTGCCGGCCGCAGGCGAACGTGAGGTAGGCGTAGTTGTCGAGCACGCTCCGGTCGCAGACCACCACCTCGTGCTGTGCGGCGGAGCGGATCTCTTCGGCGACTTGCGTCGTCAGGATCCAGGTCTGGGCGTCGAGCGAGGTCTTCCGGTTGATCGGCAGCGGCGAGAGGCGCGCGACCTCCTTCACCATGTCCACGTTGATGCCCTGGCGCTTGAGCACAGCCGCCAAGTCGTAGCAGAGCGTGGTCTTGCCGACCCCGTGCGTTCCGATGAAGGCGAGTTTCATCGTCGCGTCGGAGCCTATCGGCTCGGGCCCCTGGTGTCAAGCCGCGTCCCGGCGGGCGCCGGCGGCGCCGCGGATCGGCCCGACTCGGCGCACGAGGGTCGGCACCTCGCGGTCGGCTCGCTCCCCGGGGATTCCGGCAGGTCCGCCAACGGGGCAGCGGGCCCCCACCCTCAGGCCGTGCGCGCGCCCGACCGCAGCGCCGAGAGCACCTGGGCGAAGTCAGAGGGATACGGGCACTCAATGTGCAGAGGTCGGCCGTTCAGGGGATGCGGCAGCGCGAGGCTGAACGCGTGCAGCATCACTCTCGGAACCTCGACGCCCGAGACGTCGGACGGCCCGCCGTACCGCTCGTCGCCCAGGATCGGGGTCCCGCTCGCCGACAAATGGGCGCGCACCTGGTGCTTCCTCCCGGTCAGCGGACGTGCTTCGACCAGGTCCGCGCCGCCCAGCCGCTGCAGGAGTCGGAACACGGTCTCTGCCGCGGCGCCGTGCTCGGTCGCGCCCATGCGCGCCCGCCGGCCAGTGCCGCACCGCCCGAGCGGGACGCTGACCGTCCAACCCTCCCGCGACGCTCGTCCGGGCACCGTGAGCGCGTGGTAGACCTTCGACACCGAACGGCCCGCAAACGCCCGGGCCAGCGGGCCGTTGGCCACGGGGTCCGTCGTGAACAGCACGACGCCTGACGTCTCGCGATCGAGCCGGTGGTGCAACCCGAGGTAGGGCCCCTGGGGCGCGGCGGCAGGGTCTTCGCGCGCCAGCCAGTCCCGGACGGCCGAGAACAGATCGCGGCGCGTGGCGTCGGCCGTCGCGTGCATCGGCACGCCGGCCGGCTTGTCGACCGCCAGGAGCTGGCTGTCCCGGTACAGCACTCGCACCTGGTCGGCCGCGGCGCGCTCACGGGCCGGCCCGTCGACGGGCGGCAAGCGGCGCGGGTCGACGAGCACCTCGACCAGCCGGCCCTCGGCCACGCGCAGGCCGGGGCGGCGGACGATTTGCCGCTCCACTCGGACCGCACCGGCCATGATCAGCTTCCGCACGATCGAGCGAGACAGCGGCCGACCGAGGGCCGTCTCCAGCCGGCTTCCCGCCAGGTCATCGAGGCGCAGGTCGCGCTCGCGGGCCGTCACGCGCCATCTCGTCTGTGTCATCACCGGTCGATGCGGAAGCGTATCACCAACCGCTGCAGCACATTCCTGCTGACGCCCGACGCCGGGCTTGGTAGGATGGGGGGATTCGTCCTGCCCTCCCGTGAGGTTCCTGATTCCCATGCTGAGATCTCGTTTCGGCCTGCTTGCCTTGTCCGCGTGCCTAACCCTGCCGTCCCTGGCGTGCCATCAGACATCCGCCGCGTCGCCGCCGTCCTCGCCGGCACCGGCGCCTCGTGCCGACGCGCCCTCATTCGATGCCCGCCTGACCGACACGTCGCGCCTGTTGGCCGGCCTGAGCGTCGATCCGTCGAGCCCACTGGCTGAGACGGCCGCGAAGCCCGAGTGGCGGGCGTGGCAGAAGGAGTTCGACGCCCAGTGGACGACGGCAACGCGGGACCGCTTTGCGCAGATGTCCGCCTGGAGAGACCGTGAGCTCGCCCCCTTCACCGGGCCGTGCGACACGCTGATGTATCCCTTCGCCGGCCCGGACATCCTGAACGCCGTCCTCCTGTTCCCCGGCTGCCATCGGTACATCCTCTTCGGCCTCGAGCCGGTCGGCGCGCTGCCGTCGCTCGATCAGCTGCCGCCCGAGCGGGTCGCGCGCCTGCTCGACGAGACCCGCAAGGCCATGAACGACCTGCTCCAGCGGAACTACTTCATCACGAGCCACATGCTCGAGGACACGTCCGCCAAGGAGCTTCACGGAACCGTGCCGCTCATCGTGCTGTTCCTGGCACGTCTCGACGCGCGGATTGTCAGCATCCGCGACGCCGAAATCGACGAGACGGGCCGGCTGCGCGACCGCACGCCCGCCGCGCCGACCAAGAAGACGGCCTCGGCCGTCGAGGTCGTGTTCGTGCGCGAGGGACAGGAACCGCAAACAGCGGTCTACTTCCGCGGGCAGGTCGAGGACAAGATGATCAAGCAGCGTCCGGGCATCGTGCCGTTCCTCGAGCAGCCGGGCACGTTCCCGACGTTCCTCAAGTCGGCGTCCTACCTGCTCCACGGGTCGGAGTTCACCGTCGTCCGCAACATCCTGCTGTCGCGCTCGCGTCTCGTGCTGGAGGACGATTCCGGCATTCCCCTGCGGTTCCTCAAGGCACCGGACTGGTCGGTCACGCTCTACGGCAAGTACCAGAAGCCCGTCAAGGACTTCAACTACGGCTACCAGGACGACCTCGCCAAGGCGTACGCCACCGACAAGGTCCGCCCGCTGAGCTTCTCGTTCGGGTACCACTGGAAGGGCGAGGGGGCGGCCGTGCTGCTCGCCGTGCGCGCCGCGAAGCCCGAACCGGTCCAGTAGGCCCTCTCGTCTCGCGCGGGAATCGCCATGCGAAGAGCCCTGTCGCTCACGCTCGTGTGCCTCCTCGGTGCCATCCTCGCTGCCACCTCGCGCGATCTCGGTCGCGACGAGACGATGGGGGGGCACACGCTGGCGCAGCACGTCGGCCGCACGGATGCCCAGCTGCGCGACCGGCTGGCGCAGGAGCCCGGCATCTCGGCGGCGTCTACCTACGCCGACCGGGCGACTGCCGAGCGGGTCGTGGGCGCGGCGCTGGAGAGCTTGGCAGAACGCGTCAACCAATGGCTGGCCCGTCGGGGCCCGAGGCCGAACCTGGCTCTCCACTATCACGCCCGGACGGGCGAGGAGATTGGCCGGTCCCTCGAGCGCGGCGATACGACGCCACGCCGCTGCGTCGATGCCGTGGTGGTCCTCCGGTGGGACGACCGGCGCGGCGACTATTTTGTTCTGACCTCCTACCCGGAGTCGCGTCGATGACCAAGGGCCGCTCGTCCCCACCTTCGCTGTCGGCAGCCCGGTTCCCGCACCTCGAGTCGTTCTTCAGCGGTTACCTGCACGAGGACTACGTCGTCGATCACGGCTCGCCGGAGGGCGCGCTCCGGGCGTGGCGCCTGGATGCGAGCACGAAGGAGAACCAGCGGCTGGACGAGGAGGCCCGCCAGCTGTTGCTGGTCGCCGACACGCTGCCCTTCGACCAGATCGCGGCGTTCATCCGGCGCGATCTGGGCAGCGCGTGGAAACCGTCCGATCCGGCACGGCTCAAACGCCTGTTCGGCCCGGTGGCGCCCAGGCGGGCGCGACAGTGAGGGGGCTAAGCGCGAGGGCCGGCCTCCTCGTCGCCGCCGCATGGCTGCTTCTCGGGTCGGTCGGCCCGCTGGCCTCGCGTCAGCCCGCCCCTCAGGCGCCCGCGCCGCGCCTCGACCTGGCGCGCCTCGCCGACGAGACGGCCCGCGAGGTGGAGCAGTTGCGCGGCTGGCGCTTCAAGCGGCCGGTCAGGAAGTCGCGCATCTCGCTGGCCGAGGCGCGCCAGGACCTCCGCGCCACGCTGCTCACCAGTGAATCGCCCGACGAGCGGGCCCGCGACGAGGCGCTCCTCCGCACGGTCGGCCTCATTCCGCCGGACTGCAACCTGGTCTCCACGAGCCTGACGTTCCTCGAACAACAGGTGGCGGGCTACTACGTGCCGTCGATGCGGACGCTGCGGCTCGTCGAGCGCCCCACGCCGAGCCCCGAGTTCGTCGAGCGGATGGTCCTCTCGCACGAGCTGACCCACGCGCTCGACGACCAGTACATCGACCTGACGCGCCTCATGCGCCAAGGCCGGGCGAGCCACGACATGGAGTTCGTGGTCACGGCGCTCAGCGAAGGGTCGGCGACGGCCCTGATGCTTCAGGGCATGGTCGCGGCGCAGAAGTCGGGCCGGTTCACCATGGCCGACCTGTCGCAGGTACGTCGCGCAGGAGCTCGACCGCGCGAAGACGCTCGAACAGCTGCCCCGCTACTTCTCCGCCATGTTCGGGTCGTACATTGTCGGAGCCGCCTTCCTGGCGAAGGGCGAGCTGGCCACCCTGCTGACCCTCCCCGACAACCGCTCGGTTGGGGAGAACCTGCTCCGGGCGCGCCGCGCGCTCCCACGGTCGAGCGAGCAGATCCTGCACGCCGAGAAGTACCTGGGACCCGACCCGGCGCGACGAACCGGTCCTCATCGATGACCGGGCCGCCGACCGCTGGCTGGCCAGGCCGGGCCGCTGGGTCGTCGCGCGCGACACGCTGGGCGAAATCCTGATCGCGATCCTGACCGACCCGCGGGGCGCGCCGCGCGACCTGACCAAGCTGCAGTCGACGGCCGCGTGGACGAACACGGGCGCCGCCGGCTGGGGCGGCGACCGCTTCTTCCTGCTCTCCGCCGGCCGGACCGCAGCCGAAGCCGGCCGCTCGCTGAAATCCCTCCAGGGCGTCTGGGTCACCGCGTGGGACACGCCCCTGGACCGCGACGAGTTCCTCGAGGCGCTCGACCAGTCGGCCGGCATCCCCAACTCGGTGGCGCTGCCGGTCGCCGCGCGCGTGGCGGTCGTCCTCATCGGGATGGACGCCGCCGAGCGGGAAACGCTCATGCGGCGTCTTGACACCGCCCCCTTGCCGATGCTGCAGGACGGTCGCCCGTGGCTGTGAGGGCCCCGGCCAGGCCCTGAGCGTCGCACGCCGCCGGCGATTCGCGCTCCCCGGGACCCGGCGCTCCCTTCCGCGTATCCCCCGCCCGGCATTTGACACGACCGGTCGTTTCTGAGATACCTCTGCGCACTCCAGGAGGCGTTCGGTGATCAAGCCCGCGTGTGCGCTCCTTCTTGGCCTGGCCACGGTCGTCCTGTCCGGGCAGCCGAGCCCGCCCGCCTCGCCCGCCCCGCGTCTCGAGACGCTCGCGCGCGTCTTCGATCCCGCGCAGGGCGCGGTGCGAGACACCAACGGTGACGGCCTGGCCGACGCGGTTGTATCCCGAATCGTCGTCCCCACACGGCCGACGGCCGAGGACGTCGAGGCCGCGACCAACATCGCCGGCCGCCTGGGCTTTGAAACCACCGCGATGAGTCTGCCCCTGCTGCGCCGGGACGACGAGGGCCTCGGGGCCACCGACCTCCCGATCCTCATCGGCCGCGGGAACCGGGTCATCCGGGACCTGCTCGACCAACGACGCCTCGACCTGTCGTCGGTGGGGCCCGGCCAAGGCCTGCTCAGCCTGGTCACGCTGCCCGAGACCGGCCGGACGGCGGTCGCGGTGGTCGGGGCAGACGACGCCGGCACACTGGCCGCGGGTGTGGAACTCGCCGCACGCGTGCCGCGACTTTGGAACATGGCAGGCATCACGCTCGGCGGCGTCGAACAGCAGGTCGCCCGGTTCCTGCAGGCGTCGGGGGTTGCCGCGCACTCGACGCGTGTCGTCGCGCTCACCGTGGACGCCGAGCGGCGGGGCATCGCGGTCGTGCGCGTCGAGGTCGAGGTCGCGGCCGCGGACGTGGCAAAGGGTGCTGCGGTGCTCAACGGCCTGGACGCGGCCCACCGCCGCGGCCAGCACCCGCAGGCGCTGAACTTCGCCGAGGCCGCCCTCACCCGCGTCGACCTGATCGCCGGCGGCAGGCCGGCCGCCAGCATCGCTGTGGGACGATCGGGCCTGAACCCGCGGACGCTGACCCCGCCGGTCGACCCGGACGAGTACGCTCCGGAACCCAATGCCAGCGGGGTCATCGAACCCAGGCTGGCGCCCGCCAAGTCCTTCGATCTGAGCACCACCTACACCCTCGACGGCTGGTACGGCAACGCGTACCAGGACCTGATCCCCGATCGCACCGACACGTCGATCGTCCTCGGCGACCCGGACGACGCTCTGGGCGCGGCGCACATTGCGGCCCGGCTCGGCCTCGAAACGACGGGCATCTCCCTGCCCATCGCCAAACGGGACGACAAGGTCACCGAACCGGGCAACGAGCCGAGCCCGATTCTCGTCGGACGCGGCAACGCGCTCGTCCGCCAGCTCGTGAAGATCGGCAAGACGCGGCTCGACGACCTGCGTCCGGGCGAAGGCCTGCTCCACATCGTCCCGCGCGCATTCGGAAACGCCACGGCCACGGTCGTGGCTGGCGCCGATCCGGCGGGGACGATGGCCGCCAGTGAGTACCTGGCCGGACGGGTGCCCTACCTCTGGCAGGTGCGGCGCGGCGCGCCGACCTACGAAGATGTGGTCACCGAGACCTCGGCGTTCCTGTCGGCCAGAAGCGCTGGCGGCCAGGCCGCCCAGGCCTTGCAGCAGCTGCGCTCGACGCTCGACACCTTGCGGGGGAAGACGGTCGAAGCGTTCGACGTCAAGCTGTTCCTCGAGCGTGGCGACAAGGCTCTGGACGCGCTGATCGCGGCCAGGGTGCAGGCGGCCCTCGGCAAAGCGGCGTCGGTGAGCGTGGCCAGCGTGGGGGTCACCGACCCCGACCCGGTGTTCGAGGAGCGGATCGACATCCCCTGGGAAGTGGACGAGTTCTGGGCGAAGCTCCAATCGGAGGTCATCCCCGCGGTGACGCGCGGGGCCGCCGTCACCGTGGAGGCGAGGCTCAGCGAGCCGCTGGAGGTCCGGCAGGCCCTGGCCGAGCGGGTCCGCGCCGAGCTCACCAGGGCCGGTGCCCTCAACCCCAGCGTCCAAATCCTCTGCGCCTACAAGCAGGGGTACTCGTGGCTCACCGAGGACGTGATCCCGGCGTTGCGCGGCCGAGGCGCCCGGTCGATCCGGGTGCGGATCGCGGCGTTCAAGCCCGACCTCTCGAAGAAGTTCAAGTTCTACACGGTTCCGTCGCGGTGGCTGCACGAACTCTACCCGGTGGACGAGATCGTCCAGCGAGAGCTCGGCATCCCGACGAGCGCCTTCACGATGGAGCTGGTGGACGGCCCGAAGGAGATCTACGCGCTCGAGGCCGTCGACGGTGCCGGCCGCGTCGTGTACCGGGCGTCGTTTAGTCCCAAGTTCGTCGAGCGGGAGTATCTCGAGAAGTTCCCCGGCTGGTCGCGCGTCGAGGTCACCACGGGCTGGCTGCAGGCAGCTGTCGCCGAACACACGGTGGTCGACGCCCGAATCGAGACCGACCCTGAACGATTCTGGGACTACTACCAGGGCAAGGTGTTGCCGCGAGTGTACGAGCATGTGATGCGCACGACCGGCGGCAAGCCGACCGCCGACAAGCAGCCGTTCCACCGGGACCTGGACATTGAGGTCTGGATGAGCGAACCGGACGATCGCATCGGCATCGACGAGGAGCAGGTCTCCTCGCTCGAGGCGCTCCACGAAGACCTCTACTTCGTCACGCTCGACTTCTTCGCGGCCATGGGGCGGACACTGACGAAGAACCGCCTGAACGCGCCCGGCAAGGTGTTCCCGATCGTGCACCCCTCGCGGCCGGGCGCGCCCGGCGAGGCTCGCGTCCGGTATGTCGGCAACGCGGCGACCAGGCCCCGACTCGACATCAGCTACCGGGAGACGGGCGCCGACCAGCCGACGCGCATGTCCACGGACCTGACGCGGATCGAGACGACGGCGCCGACAGCAACCAGAGCCGTGGTACGGGCGGACGGGGTCAGTGAACTCGAGCTCCAGGTGGAAGCCAAGGACGACCGCGAGGCCACGCGCGCCGTCGATGCGCTCGACAGCCTGGTCGCGCTGCAGGAGGCGGGGCTGTATCGGAGCACGCTGTCATTCGACCACGTCGACCGGGTGGCCGTCTCCGTCCTCCTCAAGGATGCGCGCACTCGCAGGGTCGTCCGCTACACGGGCGTCTCGAGCCCGAGTAACGTGCGCATTGCCCAGGCGCCTTCGGCGGGTTCTCGTCTGGTCACATGGGACCACGTCATCGGCCCCGACGAGTCCGAGGACATCGTGGCGAAGATCGGCTCGTACCCCGAGGCTCGCGCGTACAAGGTCGGCCGGTCGTATCGCGGCCGCGACATCTCGGCGATCGAGATGACGCTGCCCACCGCGAGCGAGTTGATCTCGGTCGCCAAGTGCACGGCCTACAAGCCGACGATTCTCCTAATCGGCCGCCAGCACGCCAACGAGGTCTCCTCGACGAGTCACATCCTCCGCCTCGCCGAGCTGCTGGCCACCGATCCCGCCTATCGCGCGATGCTCAGGAAGGTCAACGTCGTGCTCTGCCCGGTTCTGAACCCGGACGGGGCCGAAATGGCCTACCAACTGCAGAAGCTCACCCCGACCAACATGCTCCATGCCGGCCGCTACAGCGCGCTCGGGATGGACGTCACGTCGCGCGCCGTGGGGTTGCTGCCCGAGGCGGAGGTCGAAGGCAGGCTCTGGCGGGAGTGGCTGCCCGACATCTACCTGAACCCGCACGGCTATCCGTCCCACGAGTGGGTCCAGCCGTTCTCGGGCTACGTCCCGCCCGGCTTCCGCGCCTACTGGACGCCGCGCGGGTGGTACACCATGGTCAGCGGGCTCCGGGACCCGCGGTACCCCGACCACGCGGACGCCACCGCCGCGCTCCGGGAAGCGATCGTGCGGGAGATCAACGCCAACCCGGACGTGCGAGCGATGGACCTGCGCCATCAGGACCGCTACCGTCGCTGGGCCTACGGGTTCGGCCCCCACGTCTACGGCGTCGAGGTCTACAAGGACACGATGATCTACTACTCGGACCCGGAAACGGCGGAGCCGCGCGGGCCCCGGCGAGCCACCGCGGCACCGGCCGGGTCCTCGGGCCGGCGGACACCGATCGGCGCCTGGCCTCAGGTGACCTTTATGAGCGGGATGACCGAAGCCCCGGACGAAACCGCGCAGGGCGAATGGCTCTCCCTGGTGACGAAGGCGGGTTTCTCGTTCCTCATGGCGCACGTCAAGTACCTGGCCGAGGGCGAGTACCGCGTGGTGCGCGTCGAGGAGGGCAGCGTCCGGGACGGCTCGGTGCTCACGATGCTGCGGGTGAGGCCCGTGATGCCGGCCAAGGGGAGCACCCCTACGCCCGCCCCCGCACGACCGCGCTGAAACCGAGGACGCGCGAAGCGGGACACCGACGGATGGGCGGCAGGAGCCGCCCGCTGGCGAGGCGGAGCGCGTCGAGGCCGGCAGGACCTACGTTCCCGTGGCCCCAAACCCTCCGCGCGGGGTGTCGCGGATGGCGTCGACTTCCTCCCACTCGACCCGTGTGGCCGGCAGGATGATGCCCTGGGCGATGCGGTCCCCTTTGCGGAGCGCGACCGGGGCCCCGGTGAAGTTGAACACCTCGATCCGCACCTCGTCGGTCGGACCCGAGTAGTCGGGGTCCACCACCCCCACACCGTTGGCCACCATCAGGCCCCGCTTGATTGGTGTGCTGCTGCGGGCGAACACGCCCAGGAAATACCCTTCCGGGACCTCGATGACCAGACCGGTCGGAACCAGCCGGACCTCACCGGCCTGGATCACCATGTCCTTGCTGACTGCCAGGTCGAACCCGACCGCGCCGGGGGTGTGATACACGGGAAGTGACACCGAGGGGTCGAGGCGGCGAATCCTCGCCTTCATCACTGCCGGCTCTGCCACGCGACGCGGCCGACGAAGAACGGGCCCAGCCGGTCGAGGTACCGCGAGGTTTGTTGCGTCTTCCGCATCGCCTGCACGACGGCCGACAGGGGGTGCAGATCCTTGCCCACCAGCCCGACGACGAAGTCGTTGTCGTGCTGGTCGAGGCCGTGGCAGGCCAGCCGGATATCGTGCGCCAGGTCGGCCGCGCCAAAGGCCATTCCGATCGCCCCGTGTTCGGCAAGGACGACCCGCTGCTGCTCGGGCGGCAGCTGCGCGAACTGGCCGCTGCGCCGCAGCGGATACCACACGGCCCACCTCCACGCTGGATTGAGCACGGTGCGGGTGGGCCGATGGAACAGGACCTCGGCCAGATCGGGTTCGTACCCGAGCGCGTAGGTCCGGCCGAACATCGTCAAGGCCGGCTTCGGGACCAGGCCAGCGAATGGCGGCTCGAGCAGGGCTGGGCGCAGGACGTCGACAAAGTACGCCGGCGACCGGTGCAGGACCAGCAGGGCCACGCCGTAGGGGTCGTTCAGATCCTCATAGAGCACGCCCGTCAGGCCCACCTGCTGGAGGCGCTCGGCGAGGCGCGTCACCTCGCGGCACCCCCCGAAGGCGAGCAGTTGCATGAACAGGCGCTCATCGGATCGCTGCGGCTGGCCATTTTTCAGCCCGCCGCGCTCGCTGATGTCCGGCGGCTCGAGCGCCCGGCGCGGTTCGCGGACCCCGCCGACGGGCCCTTCGGCGTCGGCGGGAGGCTGGGGGTCGGACATGGTCTGCTCTCGACATCCACACGACGCCGGGGGCGGAACCCGACGTTACTTCGCCGGTACCGCGAGTTCGGCGAGGCCGGCCCACGTCTCCGGGTCCTGGACCAGCAGCGTTTCGAAGTAGAGGTCGACGTCCTCGGCGGGGAACTGCTCGCGCAGTTTCGCGGCCGCCTCCTTGAGGAGGTTGGCCGCGGGTGGCTTGAGGCCTTCGCCGGTCAGCACGCCGTGATCGTGCTCGATGCCCAGGGCATCCAGGAACGCCGAGAGCATGGGCCGGTGGTGAGCCAGGTGGTAGGCCACAAGGACGCGGCCCGCCACCGCGTCCGACAGCGCCGGCAGTGCCGCCAGGCGTCGGGCGCGCTGGTCGAGCGGCAAACCGCGCACCGTCTTCGGACGGAACCGGAAATACTGCGCAATCGCCAGCAGCGCCTCCGCCTGCTGTTCGGCCGACTCGGCGTCGTCCCAGAAGGCAGCGGCGGCCTGGGCTTTCCGCTCCACCGGGATGCGTTTCCACAGCTTTCCTGGACCGCCGACCGTCTCTCGGCGGCCTGGCGTGGGCGTCTGGTAAGGATAGGCCATGTCGTCTCCTCGACGGCTAGAGCAAGTTCCGATCGTAGCACAGGCGCTTCATCGACCCATCATCGCGGAGCCATCCTCGGGGGCGCCCCACTCCCGCTCGCGCGTGCGGCAGATTCGGACGTCACCGGCCGCCGCCCGGCCGAACGACCGGACCCATCGCGCGGCGCAAGGGTGGCGGTTGAACCAGGAGCGCGGTGGCGGGCGGTCCCTCAGCAATCGCAGCGGGAGGCCGCGCCGGTTCCCCGGGTGTTGCGGGTAAGCAGAACCGCGTTTCCTCGTCGGCCGATCGCCCGGCCGTTCGAGTCCTCCAGCGGTGCGCGCTCACTCGACGTCGGCTCCAAGCAGCGGCTTGCCCGCGAGCGCGATTCGAAAGCCGTAGCCGGCAATCGCCACGAGGCCCACCAGCGCAACCACCGACCCGGTCCCATACCAGGCCGGCAGGTTCGAGGCCAGTGGGAACTCGGTCAGCACGGTCAGGAAGAGCATCGCCACGACGAAGCTCAGGATGCCGAACCGGAACAGCGCCACCATCAGGGCCGTCACCACCAGGGCACTGAACACGCCCGCCAGCCACTGGTTCGTGTTGACGAGCACGTTCTGGACGACCGCCACCGAGATCCACGCCGCGGCGGCCAGCCAGTCCTTCCGCAGCAGCAGCCGCAGGAGGAACACGAGAAAGTACACCGCCAGGGCCCCGAACGTCGCGTCGAAGACCAGCAGGAGGAACCAGCTCGCCGCGAGCTTCGCCCCGAGCAGCGGGCCGATGAGCCGAAGGCTCGGCGCCGATTGCAGACCGCCTCGCCAGCGCTCGTACAGATCGCCTCCATAGGCCAGTGCGCTGATCGCCGTCCCAACCAGGGATCCGATGAGCAGGTCGCGTCCTACGAGCGGATCGGTCAGCCGCCCCGTCAACAGGCGATTCCACGTGATGAGCGTGGTCGGCCACCGGCGGCGAATCGGTGGCTCGAGGGCCAGGTACAGGACCCACACGAAGGCCCCGCCAAAGAGCGTCCAACAGACGATGCGCACCAGGACGACAATCTCCCCGATGACGGTGACGTGGTGCGCCTCCAGAACCAGGGCGGTCAGAATGACCCCGCCAATCGCGACCGCGAGTCGCAGGGCGCCCCTCCGGTCGCCTCGGCCGAGCGCGACGTTGTGTCGCGCGAAGACCAGAGCCCCGAGCGTGAGCGACAACAGCACGGCGATGCCGACCACCTCCTGCACGGTGCCGGCAGCCGACCGGGGAGTGTGACGCTCGGGTGGAGTCCAGGGCCTGATGACTCGGACGTACACCGGCCGTCCCCGGAAGGCTGCGGCCTCGACACGAAGCGGCAGGTGCTGCAGATCGGGGTACGTCCCGGTCCACGCCGCGCGCTCGTCGGCGAAGACGGGCGGCGTCCACTGCGGCTCGACGCGGACGAGCGTAGCTGGGTCGATGCCGGTCTCCGCGACCAGCCGTGACCAGTCGATCCCGGTCCCCGCCGCCGGCGTGCCGGACTCGACCAGGTCCGGCACGGCGTCGAAGAACAGGAGCCGTCCCCGCACGTCCAGCACGAGCGTCGTCATCCCGGCCAGATCGGGGGGCGGATCGGTCAGCCGCACATCTCCGCTTTCGATGAGCCGGTCCGTGAGCAGGCGCTCGGGCTCGAGCGGTTCCGGGCTCGTCCGGTGCCAGAACTGCAGCAGCGTGTGCCCCTTGGCGAGGTCGGCCCAGCGATCGAGGCGGCGGTCGTGGGTTTCGGTCCAGCTGGCGTAGGTCGTGTCCCACTGGAAGCCCCGCGCGGAGTCGGAGACGGGACCGGGATAGCCGATCCGGGTGAGCATGTCGCGGGCCTTGAAGCTCAAGACGTCGGGCGGGTCCTCCAGGGGCAGCCGGGAAAGGGCGCTGAAGCTCGCGGCAATCCACACGACGCCCACGAGGCCCAGCACGACGCCCGCCAGGCACAGGGCTGCCGCCGCAGGCCGCATGCCGCCCGCCTCGCCGGCCGCCGCCACCATCTCGGGCGACGGCGTCTCGCCAGCCGCGAGCGCGGCCGCCAGCGGATCACCGCCGGGAAGGGAGGCGGCGACGACCATGGCCGACGCCGGGCGGTTGACCGGGTCCTTTTCCAGGCACCGGAAGATGACACGCTCGACGGCCGGGTCCACGTCGCGGACCGAGGAGGTCAGCTGCGGCGCGTGCGACTCTTGGTGCAGCCGCCGCAGTTCGGCCAGCGACGGCGCCTCGAACGCGCGTTTCCCGCTGAAGACCTCGTAGAGCACGAGGCCGAGCGCGTACAAGTCCGACTGCACGGTGGCCGGCCGCCCGGCGAACTGTTCGGGCGCCATGTAGGCCGGCGTTCCCGCGATCTCGCCGGACACGCTGCCGCCCTGCGGCTCCGCGAGGCCGAAGTCGGTGAGGCGCACCTTGCCTCGCCCATCCAGCATCACGTTGGCGGGCTTCAGGTCCCGGTGCAGCACGCCTTTGTCGTGGGCGGCGGCGAGTGCGGCGCACAGCTGGCGGGCGATCTCAAGGGCCTTGTCGGCCGGCAGGCGGCCGATCCGACGCAGCAGGGACGCCAGGTCCTCGCCGTCGATGTACTCCATCGACAGGAAGTGGTGACCGGCGACCTCCCCAATGTCGTACACCCGGCAGACGTTCGGGTGAGACACCTGTCGCGCCGTTCGCACCTCACCCAAGAACCGCTCCAGCCGGGCGGAATCCCGATCGAGCGAGCCGGGGAGGAACTTCAGCGCGACGGGCTGGCCCAGGCGCAGGTCGTCCGCCCGGTACACCTCGCCCATGCCGCCGCGCCCGAGGAGCGCGACGATTCGGTACCGGTCTGCGACGAGCACGCCGGGCGCGAGATCCAGACCCCCGACACGGGCCGCCGCGTTGGACGCGAACAGGCCGCCGCG
Source organism: uncultured Acidobacteriota bacterium (assembly GCA_963701315.1). Taxonomy (GTDB): domain Bacteria; phylum Acidobacteriota; class Vicinamibacteria; order Vicinamibacterales; family Fen-181; genus FEN-299. The sequence continues at coordinate 2,541,806 of OY969603.1, forward strand.
GGAGGGCGGCACGCCCGGCTCGGTCGGCGGCATCACGGTCGCCGCCTCTTCCCCGCTCCCGGTTCCGCACCGCGTCGCGACGTCGTCGGTGATGGGGGGGTCGGCGACGATGGCGCCGCACGCCGGGCAGCGGGTGGTATTGCCGGGGACGGGACCGTGGCACGCGGGACACTCGACCATAGGTGCCCCATCGTAACGGATCAGGCCTTCGGTGGGGTACTCCGATCGCGAGCCAGGGCTCACGGCACGGCCCGCCTCGCCGGGGGGCCCCTCCGCGAACGCCCGGCAGCGCCGGTCGACGCCCCTAGGAATCCAGGATCTGCCGGACCTTCCGGATCAGCACCGATGGCGTCACTGGCTTCGGGAGGAAGTTGATGAAGGCATCGAGCACCCCCTGCGTGGTGAGCACGTCCTCCGCGTAGCCGCTCATGAAGAGGGTGCGCACCCCCGACTCGATCCGGCGAATCTGCTCGGCGGCCTCCTTGCCGTTCATCCTGGGCATGATCGCATCGAGGATAACCAGTCGGACCCGGTCCGCGTGCTCGCGGTACTGCTCCACGGCCTCCTGTCCGTCCGCAGCCTCGATCACCTCGTACCCGCGGCGTCGCAGCAGCACAGAAACGAGGCGGCGGACGGCGGCGTCGTCTTCCACGACCAGGATCGTTTCCGTCCCGCCGACGATGCCCTCCCCGGCTTCTGGCACCTCATCCGCCGCGGCCTCGCCCACGAAGGCCGGCAGATACACGAAGAACACCGAACCCTGTCCCCGATCACTGTCGACGGTCACGAAGCCCCCGTGCTGCCGGACGATGCCGTACACGGTGGCCAGGCCAAGGCCAGTCCCCTGGCCGGGCCCCTTGGTGGCAAAGACCGGAGAGTGGTCGCCTCGGCGTGGGGACGGCGGAACAGCCGTCCGGCGGCCACCGCGAGGCGGCCACGCGGAGGCTTCACGGCGACTCGGTTTCTTTCGCCGGTGGCCGTCTCGTAGTCGATCGGGGCCGGCTGCGACACGGACGCGAGGGGAGACGTCTCGATCTCGTGTGCGCGGCTCCTCGGCACTCCGGTCAGGCCACCGGCGACAGATTCTGGGCGCACGCGGCCACACGGACCCACTCCCTGCCCAACCCCACCCCTCGTCTAACAACTTCGGGCGTTGGGGGCGGGAGCGCTATTCCGTCTGGCCGGGGTCGTGATGCGCGGGGCCCGTGCGCCGCCGGCGTAGAATGAGAGCCGCCCGGAGGAGCGTCCCGATGATTTCCCGCCGACACCGCATCGTCGTCCGGGCAGCGGTCTTGACCGGCTGCCTGGCCCTCGCCCCCGGCTGGGGGTCGGGCTCGCAGGGACCCGCCACGGCGGCGCTCAGGGTGCGGAGCGCCGACTTCCCGTCCGGAGGCGACATCCCGCCACGGTTCACGTGCGATGGAGGTGACGTCTCACCTGCGCTCGACTGGGGAGAGCCGCCGAAGGCGACGCAGAGTTTTGTCCTGATCGCCGACGATCCCGATGCCCCGGGCGGCACATGGGTCCATTGGGTTCTGTTCGACGTGCCCGCCGGAACGCGGACACTCGGCCGAGAGGTGCCCAGAGACGGACAGCTGGCCAACGGCGCGCGACAGGGCCGCAACGACTTCGGCCGGATCGGCTACGGCGGGCCGTGTCCGCCCGCCGGCCAGCGACACCGGTACCTCTTCAGGCTGTTCGCCCTCGATACGCGGCTGGGCCTCCGACCTGGCGCCACCCGGAGCGAGATCGACCGCGCCGCGCAGGGTCACGTCCTGGCTCGCGGGGAGTGGATGGGCCGCTACGCGCGGCGCTGAGCCGCCGGCGGGCGGAGGCGATTCGTCGGTCGCCAACAGCCCGTGAAACCCGCTGCACCAGGATTTGTCGGCGCCGCGGTCATGGCGCGGGCGGCCGTCGCCGCGCTCGCCCCGACCGCTCGCGGCTCGGGTCCGTTGTCGAACTCGGGCCATCCCGGTGTGGTCCCGTTGGCCCACCAGTCCCGCGTGCGCTAAGATCCCCGGCCAGCTATGACACCACATTGGACCGGCAGATCGGTGTGCGTTCTCGCCTGCCTGCTCTCACAACCGCTCATGGCCCAGGCGCCGGGGCGGGTCGTCGACCATCCTGCCAGGGTGGTACCTCAAGAGGCGATTCCCTACGGGACGGGAACATGGGACGCCGACGCACTCGGCAATCACCGGGCCGTCGTTCAGGTGGACGGGCCGGCCGAGGCCGTGGTGGTGCGCATACCCTGGCGCCGCCGTGACGCAAGTCCCGAGGGGAAGAATCTCCTGGTCTTCGATGCGCAGTCCGGACGCCGCGTGCGGAATGTCGCGCGCCTGGACGTCACCCGCGAGCGGGGTGTCATCGCATTCGAGCCGGTGTCGGGACCGGGCCGCTACTTCGTCTACTACCTCCAGAATGTCCGCTCTGGGCGAGCCAACTACCCGACCGTCACGTACCCCGGGCCCGAGGACACCGCGCAGAAGGACTGGCTCCAGAAGGTGGAGGCATCCGCCGGGCCTCCGGGGACGCCGCGGCCCGGCGGGCATGCCACGCTTCCCTCAGCGCGGGTCGTCGAGTTCCAGGCGATCGACGAACTGAACTCGTTCTACCCGATGGAGGTGATCGCGACGGCCGCTGAAACGCGGTCCCTGCTGGCCCTCCATCCGTCGGCCGCCTATCTCGTGTTCCCCGAGGACCGGCGCTATCCCATCAAGATGACCGACGACCTCCCGCAGCGTTGGATTGCGGCCGGCGCCAACCGTCCGTTCCATGGCCAGTCCGACCGGGGAGAGTTTTACGCGTTCCAGGTCGGCCTCTACGCGGCGCGCCGCACCGTCGACCTGGTCGAGGTCCGCTTCAGCGACTTCCGCGGGACCGGGGCGATCCCCGCCGCCGCGGCCCGGTGTTTCAACGTGGGCGGGCGTGACTGGACCAGCAAGACGTTCACCAAGCGGGTGACGGTCCCGGCGGGCCACGTCCAAGCCCTCTGGATGGGCCTCCAGGTGCCAGCGGACGCGGCGCCTGGGGAGTACCGCGGCACGGTCACCATCGTGCCGGCTGGGCTTCCCCCAACCGCGGTCAGCGTGACCGTCGCCGTCTCGGATCACCCGATCGCGGTGGCGGGCGACGACGAGCCCTGGCGCCACTCCCGCTTGCGGTGGCTCGACTCGACGTTGGCCGTGGACGACGAAGTCATCGCCCCGTACACGCCGGTTGAGGTGGCCGGCGACGCGGTGACGGTGCTCGGACGCCGCGTCACGGTCGGTCAGAGCGGTCTGCTGGATCGGATCGAGAGCCGCTTCGCCCCGGAAATGACGCGGCTGACCGACACATCCCGCGACGTGCTGGCGGGGCCGATCCGCTTCGTCGTGGAGGGCACGGACCCGTCTCTCGGCCGGTGGGAGGAGCATGGGGTCCGCTTCACCAAGCGCGCGCCGGGCGCAGTCGCCTGGGAGGCAGACGCCGCCGCCGGCCCGCTGACGATGCGGACGCGCGCCCAGATGGAGTGCGACGGGAACATCGAGTTCGAGGTGGAGATACGCGCGAGCCGCGAGACGCCGCTCCGAGACGTTCGACTGGAGATCCCCATCGCCCGCAACGTCGCGAGGTACATGATGGGCATGAACGTGAAAGGCGGCAGCCGGCCGTCCTCGTACGCGTGGAAATGGAACGTCGAGTACAACCAGGACTCGGCCTGGATCGGGGACGTCAACGCGGGTCTCCAGTTCACGCTGAAGGATGAGAAGTACCTCCGTCCGCTCAACACGAACTTCTACCATTCCAAACCGCTCGTCATGCCTTCCTCCTGGGCGAACAACGGCCAGGGCGGTTGCGTGTTCTCGGAGCGGGACGCCAGCTTCCTGGTCTCCTGCTCGAGCGGCGCCCGCGTCATGAAGGCGCGCGAGTCGCAGCGCTACGACTTCCGGCTGCTCCTCACGCCGTTCCACACGCTCGACACGCACGCGCAGTTCACCACGCGCTACTTCCACGCCTACAAGAGCGTCGCGGAAGCCGCCGCGACCGGGGCCAACACGCTCAACATCCACCACGCGACCCCAATCAACCCGTACATCAACTACCCGTTCCTCCGACCCGCCGAGATGAAGGCGTACATCGACGAGGCGCACGCGCGGGACGTGAAGGTGAAGATCTACTACACCGTCCGCGAGCTCTCGAACCGTGCGCCGGAGATCTTCGCGCTGCGGAGCCTCGGGCACGAGATCCTCTCGGAGGGCCCCGGCGGGGGCTTCTCGTGGCTGCAGGAGCACCTCGGCTCCGACTACATCGCCGCCTGGTTCGTGCCCGAGCTCAAGGACGCGGCGGTCATCAACTCGGGCGTGTCGCGGTGGCACAACTACTACATCGAGGGCCTGAACTGGCTGGCGACGCACGTCGGCATCGACGGCCTCTACATCGACGACGTGGCCTTCGACCGGACGACGATGAAGCGCGTGCGGAAGGTCCTGGATCGGAACCGGCCCGGCGCCCTGATCGACCTCCACTCGGCCAATCAGTACAACCCCCGGGACGGCTTCGCGAGCAGCGCGAACCTCTACCTCGAGCACTTCCCCTTCCTCAACCGCCTGTGGTTCGGCGAGTACTTCGACTACAACTCGGCGCCGGACTACTGGCTGGTGGAGATCTCGGGCATCCCGTTCGGCCTGATGGGGGAGATGTTGCAGGACAACGGCAACCCCTGGCGGGGCATGGTGTTCGGCATGACGGGCCGCCTGCCCTGGGCGGGCGACCCGCGTCCGCTCTGGCACGCGTGGGACGCGTTCGGCATCGCCGACAGCCGGATGATCGGATTCTGGGTCGACACTCGACCGGTCAAGACGGACCACAGTGACGTGCTGGCGACCAGCTACGTCAAGAACGGGAAGACGATGGTCGCGGTGGCGAGCTGGGCGACGTCGCGCGTCGACGTGACGCTGTCGATCGACTGGGCTGCGCTCGGGCTCGACGTCTCGCGGGCGCAGATCTCCGCGCCCGCGATCGAGAACTTCCAGGAGGCCCGGACCTTCGCGCCGTCCCAGGCCATTCCGGTCGATCCCGGCAAGGGCTGGCTCCTCGTCATCCAGTGACCCCGGAACGCCGGGGGCCCCGCCGCGGCGGTCGGCGCGCGGGCCAGGGACTTCGTCCGGATCGGGACACGGTCGCCCTGCGCGCTGCGACGCCGCCGCGGGCGACCCGACGCCGCAACGGCCGGGAGCGGGCCCCTGGCGCTACGACGCTGCCAGGATGGCGATCACGTGGGACCGCAGGTCGGCGTAGGCCGCCTGGTCGAACGGACCTCCGTGGATCCACCGCACGATGCCGTGCTCGTCGAGCAGGATCAGGTACGCATCATCCGGCGACCGGAAGCCCACGTGCGCCTTCCAGGGGTCGGTGCCCCCGTACACGGTGATGACGTTTTCCCGGTCCTTCTCGGGCGTCCCTCGGCGCATCCCGCTGTCGATGAACCACTTGCCGAGGCGGGCCATGCCGCCGATCATCGGGATCTCGTAGAACGTCACGCGCGGGTTGCCTCCGAAGTCCTGCCGGAAGGTCCCAACCCACGCCTCGACAGCGTAGCGCGAGCTGTAGGTGAACCCGAGAGCGAGCAGCGCAACCCGGCCCGACGCGGCGTCGGGCAGGACCGCCGGGCGGCCGGTGAGGAACTCCCCCTTCAACGTGGGCATCGGGGCGGCGGGAGTCAGCAGGGGCAGCCCTGACAACGCCACCAGAACGAATGGCACGAAACTCATGATCTCCAGACTCCAGTGTGAAGGCCGGGCCGTATCTCGAACAGGTAGTGCGACACGATCCACTCCTGCCCCCGGCCGCACGCGAACATCTCGGCGCAGGCCATGAAGAAGACCCGCCACCGCACCAACCACCGGCGCGCGTCGTCCCGGCCGTAGACACGCGCGAACACGGCCAGCACCTCGTCCCGGTGCTGGTCGAGTCGGGCCAGCCATGCCTCGGCCGTCTTCCGGTAGTGGACTCCGCTGATCCGCCATCGGTCCCGGAGGCGCACGTCATCCTGGAAGTGCAGCAGCAGGTCGTCGCTCGGCATCAGGCCGCCAGTGAAGAAGTGCTCGGCCATCCAGTCCGTCGCGCCGCGGACCTCGAACGGGTACGCGAACGCCCGGTGCGCGAAGAGGTGGACGAAGAGGAGCGCCCCGGGGTGCGACCACGCGGCAATGCGGCGCAACAGTTCTCCGTAGTTGCGCATGTGCTCGAACATCTCGATCGATACGATGCGGTCGAACCGTCGGGAGGTGTCGAAGTCGTTCATGTCGGCCGTCACGACCTCGAGGTTCCCCAGGTGGCGGCGGGCCGCCTCGCCCACGATGTACGCACGCTGCGATTGCGAGTTGGACACGGCCAGGATGCGACTGTGCGGGTGACGAGCCGCCAGGTAGAGCGAGAACGCCCCCCAGCCGCAGCCCAACTCGAGCACGTCCTGCCCGTCGTCCACCCGTGCGCGGCGGCACGTCAGGTCGAGCATCTGCTCTTCGGCCTGCCCCAGAATCGATCTCCGGGCTCGACCACAAGGCACAGCTGTACTTCAGGTGCGGGCCCAGCACGAGGCGGTAGAACTCCGCGGGAACCTCGTAGTGCTGGAGGTTGGCCGCCTCCGGGCGGATGGCGATCGGGCTGGTCCGGAGCTGCTCGACGAGCCGCATCAGGCGTTCGGCCTGCCGGTCGGCGCCTCCCGCCCGCTCCTCGCGCAGTCGGGACGAGATGACGCGCCGGATGCCCTGCCTGATCAGCCAGTCGGGGAGGACATCGCGCTCGAGCCACCCGATGTAGCCGGCCTGACGCACCGGCGAGGCGTGGATCGTCTGGGCGTCCATGGCGCTACCCCCTCGGCCACCAGGGCACGAAGGCGCTCGTCGTCCGCTGGTACTGCCGGTAGTCGTCGCCCCTGGTCCGCAACGCCTGCGCCTCGGTCGCCGGTATGCCGGTCACGCGGAGGAGGAAGAACAGCATGAGCGCTGGCGCGCCCAACGCCCAGAACCCGTGCGGCGATGGCAGGGCGAACAGCGCGAAGGCGACCCAGACGAGCCACTCGAAGAAGTAGTTCGGATGCCGCGAGTAGCGCCAGAGCCCCACGCGGCAGGTTTGGCCTCGGTGCCCCTCTCGCGCTTTGAAGCCTCGCAGCTGGAAATCGGCGGTGCACTCGCCCGCGAAGGCGACCAGCCACACGGCGATCGCCGCGTACTCGACGAGCGAAAGTCCGGGGCGGGCATCCAACGCGGCGAGGAGAAACGGTGCGGACAGGAGCACGCACAGCAACGCCTGGACCTCGAAGAAGACGAGGAACTTCGCCGCCACGTGGCGTCCCCAGGAGCGTCGCAGCTGCCGGTAGCGCCCCTCCTCCTCGTGGCCGACGACGCGCGTGATCAACAGGTAGACGGCCAGACGCACCCCCCAGACGAGCGCCATCGCCGCCATGATCCACGCCCGTCCCGAACCGCCGCGCGCCACGCCCGCGTAGATCGGACCGAGCAGTGCCATGCCGGCGGCCCATCCGACATCCACAATCGCGGCATTCCGCAAGGGGAGGTGGACCACCCACAGCACCAGCATCAACCCGCCGATCGAAGCCGCCCCCACGGCGAGGGCGTGCAGCGCGAGCCCCATCCCTTCACCCTCCCAGCTTCATTGCGCGCAGGCGACGCAGCGCCGGCGTCAACGCAGCGTACGCCACCAGGGATGCCACCGTACCAATCAGGCCCCACGCGACGAGCGCCCTCAGCGTCGCGGCCCACAGCGTCCCGACGGCGTGCCAGACGTCGCCGCGTACCAGCTGGAGGAGCTGGGCCAGCGACAGGCGCAGGGGCGAAACCGAGAACATCCGCTCACCGATCCGGTAGAAGGGCAGGAGCAGGGCGAGCTGCAGCGGCGCCACGAGGTAGTTCACCGCCTGGATGGTCGGCAGGTTCAGGCGAAAGACGACGGCCGCCACCAGGCAGAGCAGCGACGTCGAGCCGAGCACCGGCGTGACGCCGAGCACCAGGCCCAGGACGATGCTGAGGGCGATCTTCTCCGGCGTGACGCCCTGGCCCAGCTGGGCGCGGACGGCCCCCGACACGGCGCGACGTGACGCTCCGGGCATCACGCGCGCCTCCACAACAGCGCTTCGACTGGCTCGTCCGGACCGAGCCGTGCCAGTTGGATCAGCACGTAGAGCGAGGTCGCGATGTTGCCGAGGCCCATGATGAGCAGGAACCAGACCACGCGCGCCCAGATCGCGCGCTCCTTGTAGACCACCCATGCGTAGAAGGTCAGAAACCCGCAGTAGACGTCATGGAGCGTCGCCATGGCCCAGGGGTTCGCGGCATAGCTCGGCCAGGCCTCGGCGAGTCCCACGGTCAGGCCGGCGCGGACGGTCACCACCGTCATCCACAGGAAGATCCCCCCGAACAGCACCCTCAGGACGAGCTTCATCGTCTGGACTCCCGCGTGCGAGCAGCCGCCAGTCGGTCGAGATGCCGCTCGAACGCCTCGAAGTCGTCCAGCGCGAGGACCCCGTTTCGTCCCACCGATGCGAGGGCTTCGGCGGCACCACTGCCTCCCACCCACAGTTCCGTCGCCGGTGGCAGCCCCGCCGCGAGCCGGCCCAGGTCGTCGCGAACCGCCGGCGTCGCGTTCGTCGTCATCAAGCCGAGCACCACAGCCTGCGGCGCGCGCCGGCGGGCGGCCGACAGGATCTCGCCCACGGGCAGGTTCGGACCGAGGTAGGCCGCGTCGAATCCGTGCGCGACGGCCAGCAGCGCCGCCGCGAGAATGCCGAACTCATGCAACTCGCCCGAGGGCGTTGTGAGCAGGAGCCGGCCGGACGGCCTCCCGGCCCGCTCCAGCCGCAGGAGGCCGCCGAGCAGGTTGCGCACGCAGACCGAGAGGACATGCTCATGCGCGATTTGGAACACGCCCCTTGCCCAGTTGTCTCCCGCCAGCCGCATCAGCGGCAGCACGACCTCGCGGACCAGCGCGGCAGGCCCCAACAGGAGCGCTATTCTCCCCAGCTCGTCGCTGGTTCTGGCGGCGTCGTAGGCCTGGACGGCCTCCACCAGGGATTGCAGCACAGACGGCGTGGTTCCACGATCGGTCGATGGGGAGAGCGCCGGGTTCGACGTCTCCGCCCGGCGTACGAGGTCCTCGAGTTCCGCATCGGACAGCGACGCCACCAGTCCGATGGCGCGCCCGCTCTCGACGGCCTGTCGCAGCAGCCGAAGCCTGCGGACGTCGGCTTCCTCGTACAGCCGTCCGCGGTCGGTCCTCGCCGGCGTGACAGCTCCGTAGCGACGTTCCCAGGCGCGCAAGGTGTCGGGGGTGAGCCCGGCCGCCCGTGCCGCGGCGCGTATCGGGTATTGAACGGGCATATCGTTTTCGTCCTGCCCTACAGCCTAGCGGACAGACACGGTCTTGTCAATCATTTGTCCATGATATATTATTGACAAACGGTTGACACAGCAGAGGCACGTGCAGCGAGGGCCTGGCCCTTTCCCTATGGCGCAGATTGCAGTGATCGGTGGTGGCATCTCGGGACTTTCGGCCGCGTACTACCTGAGTCGCAAGCACGAGGTGTCTCTGTTCGAGAGCGACACGCGGCTGGGCGGGCACACGCACACCGTCCCGGTGGACAGCAGTCGGGGACCCCTGGCCGTGGACACCGGGTTCATTGTGCACAACGACCGCACGTACCCGAACTTCGTCCGGCTGCTGAAGGAGTTGGGTGTCGACACGCAGACCAGCGACATGTCCTTCGCCGTCTCGGGCACAAACCCGGACTTCGAGTACTCGAGCCGTGGCCTGAACGGGTTCTTTGCGCAGCGCGCGCGTGTGCTGCGACCCGGTCACCACCGGCTCCTGTGGGAGATCGTGCGGTTCAACCGGGAGGCGCCGAAGGTCCTCGACGATCCGTCCGCCGAACGCCTGAGCCTGGGCGACGTCATCGACCAGGGCGGCTACAGCTCCCTGTTCACCGATGCCTATCTGTACCCGATGGCTTCAGCCGTTTGGTCGATGTCGACCCGCGCCATTCGGGCCTTCCCAGCGCTCGCGCTCCTGCGGTTCTTCGACAACCACGGAATGCTCGGGCTCACCGGGCACCCGACCTGGAAGGTGATCCGTGGGGGCAGTAGTCGGTACCTCGAGCCGATCACCGGCGCCCTACCGGCACCGCGTTCACACGGGCGTCACCATCCAGGCCGTCGCCCGCCACGCAGGGGGCGTCACCCTCCGGTTCGCGGACCGCCCGCCGCGAACGTTCGATCACGCGGTCTTCGCGTGCCACGCGACGCGGGTGCTTCCACTCCTGGACGCCCCGACGGACGCCGAGCGGGAGGTGCTCGGCCGCTTCTCGACCAGCCGGAACGAGGTCTGCCTGCACACCGACGCGTCGCTCCTCCCGCGGCGGCCCCCGGCGCGCGCGTCGTGGAACTACCACCTCAGCGGCGATCCGGACCGGGGTGCCACGCTGACCTATCACATGAACCGGCTGCAGTCGTTGCAGGTCCCCGAGCACTACTGCGTCAGCCTGAACGTCGACGCCGAGGTGGATCCATCCAAGACCCTGCGACGGATGGTCTGCCACCATCCGCTGTACACGCGGGAGGCCATCCAAGCACAGGCGCGCTGGGCGGAGGTTAGCGGCGTCCACCGGACGCACTACTGCGGGGCGTACTGGTTCTATGGCTTCCACGAGGACGGAGTCCGGTCCGCCCTGCGGGTGGTCAGGACCCTGGAAACGGAGAGCTGAGGCCATGGAATCCGCCATCTACTCCGGTTCTCTGCGGCACCGCAGGGTCGGGCCCGTGCGACACGAATTCACCTACGCCCTGTTCATGGTCTTCTTGGACATCGACCGCCTCCCCGACCTGATGCGAATCTCGAGGTGGACGAGCTACAACCGGTTCAACTGGGCGACGTTCGACGAGCGCGACCACCTTGGCGATCCCTCGGCGCCCCTGCGGGCGAGACTTTCGGCGGACGCCGCCGCACACGGCCTCGCCGTTCCCGACGGTCCCATCTTCCTGCTCACGCACCTGCGCTACCTGGGATACGCCTTCAACCCCATCTCGCTCTTCTACTGCTACGACCGGCGCGGCACTCTCGAGACCGTGCTGGCGGAGGTCCACAACACGTTCGGCGAACGGCACAACTACTGGCTGTCCGCCACTAACCGGCAGGACCCGTTCCGCCCACACCGCTATCGGTGCGCGAAGGCGATGCATGTCTCGCCGTTCATGCCGATGCATCTCGACTACCGCTTCGTGCTGCCGCCGCCGGGGGAACGCCTGGTGGCCCACATCCGCACGCTCGAGGGCGCACGTCCCTCCCTCGACGCGACGCTCGCCCTGCACCGGGAGCCCTGGAGCGCCCCGGCCCTGCATCGGGCGTTGCGGCGGTTCCCCTGGGTGACGCTCAAGGTGATCGCCGCCATCCACTGGGAGGCTCTACGCCTCTACCTCAAGCGGGTCCCGGTCGTTCCCCATCCGGGCCGCACCGAGACGACCGATGAACACCTCTCACCCGACGTTCACTGAGCGTGTCTTCCTCAAGAGCCTCGACTCGTTGCGAGGGGGCCGCCTGGACCTGGTCGCGGACGGTCGGACCCGGACGTTCGGCGAGCCAGATGCGCCCCTCCGCGCGGTGGTCCGCGTGCATCGCGATCGGTTCTTTCGTCGGGCCGTCCTCGGGGGCGACGTGGCCCTGGGCGAAGCCTGGATGGATGGGGACTGGTCGTCGCCGGATCTCGTGGCGGTCGTTCGGCTGGCGGTCCGGAACCTCGCCCGACTCGACGGCCCGCTCCGGCACCTGACCGGGATCTGGCGGAGGGTGGAAGCCGTGCGTCACCGTCTGCGCGCCAACTCCATCGCCGGCAGCCACCGCAATGTCCGCGCGCACTACGATCTGGGCAACGACTTCTTCGCGCGCTTCCTGGATCGGAACCTGATGTACTCGTGCGCGATCTTCGCGGCCGACGACGAACCCCTCGAGGCGGCGCAGGCCCGGAAGCTCGACCGCGTGTGTCAGAAGCTCCGGCTGGGGCCCAACGATCACGTGCTCGAGATCGGCACCGGCTGGGGCGGGTTCGCCGAGCACGCCGTGCGTCACTACGGCTGCCGGGTGACGACGACGACGATCAGCGCCCGCCAGCACGAGTACGCCCGGGCGCGCTTCGACGCGATCCCCGAGGGAAATCGCATTCACCTGCTCCGCAGAGACTACCGCGAGCTGGACGGCCGGTACGACAAGATCGTGAGCATCGAGATGTTCGAGGCCGTCGGCCTCCCCCGCTACGACGACTTCTTCCGCGCCTGCGACCAACTGCTCCGTCCTGACGGCAGCATGCTGCTGCAGACGATCACCCTGACCGAGCAGGCGTTTCCGGCGTATCGCCACCGCGTCGATTGGATCCAGAAGTACATCTTCCCGGGGGGCGAGCTGGCATCGGTCGGCGAGATCCTGCGGTCGCTCGCCCGCGCCACCACGCTGTCGCTCCACCACGCCGAGGACATCGGCACGCACTACGCGCGGACGCTGGCCGCGTGGCGGCAGCGCTTCCACCACGCGACAGCCGACCTCTACGCCCTCGGGTTCGACGATCGGTTCGTGCGGATGTGGGACTACTACCTGGCCTCGTGCGAGGCCGCGTTCCTCGAACGCCGCACCGGCGATTTCCAGTTGCTGCTGACCAAGAACTCCTCGCCCCGATCGCTGTACGGCGAGCCGTGGGACGAAGAGGCCGCCGGCCGCGACGCGACGGGCCCAGCGAGGACGGTCGAAGAACTCCCCGCCGCAGGGGGTGGATGGACGGGCCGCACCTGACGAGGCGGCTGGAGCGGGCACCCCGCCGCCCCCGCCATCACCTTAGGCGGCGAGCCAGCTTTCGACCCGGGCCCGGGTCTCGGCGGCCAGACGGGCAGCTGCGGCCTGCGTCGGTGCTTCCGCCACGACGCGCAGGACCGGTTCGGTGTTCGAACCCCGCAGCAGGAACCAGGCCTCCCCAAGGGTGACCTTCACCCCGTCCCGCAGGTCCATCGGGTGGTCGGCAAACTCGCGGCGCGCCCTGCGGATCACCTCCCCGAGGCGCTGCGAGGGGAACGGAAACTGAATCTTGACCATCTCGAAGGATGGGAGGTCGGCTACCAGGGCGGAGACGGACCGCCCCGACCCGGCCAGGAGGTGGAGGATCAGCCCCATGCCCACGAGGCTGTCGCGCGCGAAGTTCACGGCCGGGTAGATCACCCCGCCGTTCCCCTCTCCGCCGATCACGGCGCGGTGTCGCTGCATGCCTTCGGTCACGTTCGCCTCGCCAACCGGCGTGCGGAAAACCCGACAGCCGTAGCGGGCCGCGACCGGCTCGAGGGCATGCGTCGTCGAGAGGTTGGCGACCACAGGACCGGGCGTCCGGCCCAGGACCTGGGCGACGGCCAGCACCAGGGTGCGCTCCTCGCCGATCGGATCCCCGCGCTCCGACACGATCGCCAGGCGGTCGGCGTCCATGTCCTGCGCAAAGCCAATGTCTGCGCCGTGCGCCCGGACCGCTGCCGAGAGGGCCGAGAGGTTCTCGGGGGTCGGCTCGGCCGGCCGCGGGAACGTGCCGTCGGGTGTGACATTGACGCCAATCACCTCGGCCCCAAGCGCCTCGAGCAGCCGCGGGCCCACGATCGAGCCGGCGCCGTTGCAGGCGTCCAGTACCACCCGGAGCCGGCGAGCGGCCGACAGGGGCCCGACCGCGTCGACCACGGCCGCCACGTGCAGGTCCAAGGCACCCTCGACGCGCTCGACGGCACGCAGACGGTGGGCGCGCGCGGTCGTGTACTCCCCCTGGTGGTAGATGCCGAGCAGCTCCCGGCCCCGGGCGCCGCTGAGGAAAAGGGCGTCCGGCCCAACGAACTTGAGGGCGTTCCATTCGGGCGGGTTGTGGCTGGCGGTGATGGCGATGCCCCCGCGCGCCCGGAGCCGCCGGACCAGCAGCTGCACGGTCGGCGTCGGGCACACGCCCGCATCCGTGACACGGCATCCAGCCGACAGCAGGCCCGACACGACCGCCTGGCGCACCATCTCGCCGGAGGTGCGGGTGTCGCGGCCGACGACCACGCGCCCGGACCCGACGTAGGTCCCGAACGCCTGTGCGAAGCGCGTCAGCAGGCCGGGCGTCAGCGACTCACCCACGATCCCGCGGACGCCCGAGATGCTGATCTTGAGGCTTGGAATGGCACGCATCGCGTCGTCCCCTGCCGGCCCGGGTCAGCGTCGGAGTCGGTCCCTGGCCCAGTCGAGCAGCTCGGCGGCGCGGACCGCGCTGTCGCTCTCGACGATCACCCGGATGATCGACTCGGTGTTCGACGCACGCACGTGGACCCATCCGTCAGCCAGCTGCACTTTTACGCCGTCCGCCAAATCGACGCTCAGGACCGGCTCCGCCTCCACCTTCTCCCTGAAGTCCTGCAGCGCCGAGTAGATCACGCTCGGCTCGACGGCCACGTGCTCCTTGAGCATCACCATCTGCGGCAGGGCCCCGACCAGCGCGGACAAGGGAGTCGCGGACGCGGCCAGATAGCCGAGCAGCAGCCCGGTCGTCGCCGCGCTGTCGTGCGACGCCAGCACGCGCGGCACCGCCACCGCTCCGTTGCCCTCTCCGCCGATGACCGCACCGTGCTCGAGGATGGCCTCCGAGATGTGCGCCTGCCCGACCGGCGTCCGGACCACCGTCGCCCCGTAGCGGGCCGCAATCCGGTCGACCGCCATCGAGGTGGACACGTTGGTCACGACCGGGCCGACGTGGCGGCGCAGCGCGATATCGGTCGCGAGCGCCAGGGTGACCTCCTCGGACAGCGCCCGACCGGTTTCGTCGACCAGCCCGAGGCGCTCACCATCCGCGTCGTGTACCAGGCCGATGTCCGCGTGCCCGGCCTTCACGAGGGCCCGCACCTGGCCCATCGTCTCCACCTTGGGCTCCGGAGGATGCGGAAACGGCGTCGACGGGTCGTCGTTGATCGACAGCACCTCGCACCCGAGCTCGGCGAGCCACCGGGGCGCCAGCAGCGAGCACGACCCGTTGCAACAGTCCACCGCCACCTTGAGGCGGCGCGCCCGCGTGGCAGCGACGTCGAAGCTCGCCGTCAGCACGTCGAGGTGGTGCTGAATGGCCTCGCCTGGCTCGACGCGCGTTCGGATCCGGTCCCAACGCGCCTGCTCGAATCGCCCCTGATGGTAGATGTCGAGCAGTTCCTCGGCCTGCGACGGCGTGAGGTACTGCCCGTCGTCGCGGACGAACTTGAGCGCGTTCCACGGGGCCGGGTTGTGCCCGGCCGTGATCGAGATCCCGCCCTGGGCGCCCAGCCAGCGGACGGCCAGCTGCAGGCTCGGAGTCGGGCAGACGCCCAGGTCGACGACGTCACAGCCCGTGGCGAGCAGGCCAGCCATCACCGCCGACGCCACCATCGGGCCCGAGGGCCGCGTGTCACGGCACACCAGCACGCGGCCGGGCCCGAGGTAGGTCCCGAACGCCTGGGCGAAGCCGACAACGAGCTCCGGCGTGAAGGTCTCCCCCACCACGCCGCGCACGCCGCTGACCCCGATCTTCAGTGGCTTCATGCCGGGCTACCCGACCCAGTCCTTCAGCACCTTGCGCAGACGGACGACGGGAGCGGGCAGGTTGTCGCGCTTGGACCCCTTGTCGACGGCCTCCCGGCTCGTGTAGCGCTCGCCGTAGAGGCGCTCGTTCGCGTCCCGGTCCGCAGCCAAACTCGAGCCGTCGACGGCCACCCCGGCAAACAGCCCGCGGCTGCGCGAGTAGCTCAGGATCTTGGCCCGGAGCTGGACGTCGGTCGCCGCTTCGGCCGACCGGCCGACGGGACCGCCCGCCACCGACGCCTCCCCGCCGATCTTGAACTGGTTCCCGAGCAGGCGCTGGACACCGGTCGGGTCCATGATGAGGAGAATGAGGTCGATCGACTGCGCGCCAATCTGGGCACCGAAGCTGCCACCGGCAATCGTCAGGAAGGCCGGCGCCGACCACGTGTTGGTCGAACGGTCGCGCACGCAGATCACGCCGCGTCCCCACTGGCCGCCGACGGCGAAGCCGGCGCGGATGACACCCGGGAAGACGGCGATCGCTTCGGTCCGGTCGAGGATGGCCTTGGGGATGCCGCTGTCGGGGGCCGTCATGATCTCGGTGAACACCGTCGCCGCATCATCGACCCGGGCCTCCTCGCCCGTCTGTGCCCTCACCGGACCGGCCAACACGAGGCCGACAAGAACCGCCCACGCGAGCCGTTGCTGCATCATCGCCCCCTCCGGGAACCCGGCCTGATCGGAGTGCCCACCTGAGCTCATTCTACTTGAGAGGCGGCCGGACCGGGGCGCGTCACGAGGAACGCGGCGGCGGCGCGCTCCGGAAACGCGACGCGGTAGGCGTCCTGCCAGCGCCCCGCAAACGCCTCGGCCCCGGGCGTCGGCACCAGGGCCCAGACGCTGCCGCCGAAGCCGGCGCCGAAGGCCGAGGCCGCCGCGGCGCCGAGTTCACGCGCCTCGCGCGCGAGCGCCACCGTCTCGGGGACCTGGTTGCCGAGCAGGCGCTCGGCCAGCTCCTGCGATCGGTCGACCAGCACGCCGAAGTCCGTCAGGCGGGCGAGACCGAGCGCGTCGCCTGCGGCTGGCACGATCACGTCGCTCTCTTCCACGAACTGATCGAACCGGTCGAGCAGGACGCGCGTGTCAAACCCATCGACCTCCGCACGGGACACGGCCTCGCGCACCGCTCCCCTCCCTGCCCGCTCGACCGCCTCGGCGAGCGACTTCTCATCCCGGCCGGACGCGCGGCGCCAGACGTCCACGAGCGCCCGCACCGCCAGCGAAACCCGGTTGTAGGCGTCCTTGGCGGCCCCGGTCTTTTCCGCACGGACGCCGCTCACCGCCACAACGAAGCTGGAGTCGGGCGGAAAGGCAACCTGGCGTTCGTGCCGCACGGGACAGAACGAGTACTGACTCAGCTCCCCGGCCCGGCCGCACAGCATGGCCGTGTGGTCCTCGCTGCCGCCGAACGTCCCGACACCACGGTCCCCCGTCAGAGCTCCGAAACTCTGGCCGTTCTCCACGGTGGCTAGGTAGCCAGCCAGATCCTCGTGCGAACGGATGTCCCGCCGGTAGGTCTCGGCCGCCTCCAGGCGGTTGAGGGCGGCCAACGGCAGGAAAATGGCGACCATCAGGGCGCTCGAGCTGCTCATCCCGGCGGCCGGGGGCAGGTCGCTGAGAAACGCCAGGTCGGCGCCCCTCCGCGCGTCCGGGAAGTTGCGCGCCACGCGCCGGAGGACTGTTGCGGGATAGCGCGCCCACGCCGCGTCTGGCGTCGGCAGGCTCGGATCGAGCCCCAGGAGGACCTCGGTGCCCTCGGCCACGTTCAACACCCGTACGCGGTCATCCGACCGTGGGGAGGCCGACACCACGAACCCCTGGTCAACCGCACAGACCAGGCTGCGGCCGCCGGCATAGTCGGTGTGCTTTCCGAGCACTTCGATCCGGCCGGGCACCCGAAACACGCAAGCCTCCCGGGCGGCCCCCGCGCCGTGAAGCGCGCGCCGTACCCTGTCGAGCAACGACGTCACAGCTTCACCTCCACCTGGGCGAGCCGCTGGGCGACCGAGGGGATGTCGCCGCGCATCGACAGGTCGAGCACGCCCGCGCTCACCGGGACCACGCGGAAGCGCTCCCCCCGGGAGATCGCCTGTTTGACCGCGTCCGCCAGCTCGTACTCTCTCCCTCGGTGACAACCCGACGGACCGGGCGGCGCCGAAGATCGCCGGCCCAAACCGCCAGCAGTTCATACTGATCAGGGTTCGAGGCCCCAGGCGGGCCCAAATCCCCGGGTCCGGCTTCTCGAGAATTCCGGTAAGTGTTCCGTCCTCAGCTACTTCCAGCACGGCGTAGTGCCGGACCCGGTCGTCGTCGACGTTGCCGTCGCGCACCAGCGCGTCGCGCTCGAAGCCAGCAAGGCCGGGGCGGCCGAGCGTCCGCAGCGCGTTGAGGGCTGCGGCCGGGTAGTAGTTGTCGGAGTTGATGACGAGGAACTCCTCCTCCCCCGCAAACCCCTCGGCCGAGGCGACCGCATCCGCCGTGCCAAGCGGTTTCTCCTGGATGGCAAACGCCACCGAGAGGCGACACAGCCGTCCGGGGACGCGGTAGTAGTCGCAAATGGCGTCGTGTTCGGGCCCGATGACCAGGCAAATGTCCCGAAACCCTGCGTCGGCCAGCGCGCCGAGCACGTAGTCGAGGAACGGCCGCCCGACGGGGATCATGGCCTTGACGCCGCTGTCCGCGGCCCGGGCCTGGCGCCCATCGATCGCCACGGAGGACGCCGCCCGCCGCATCCGGCTCCCGAGGCCCCGCGCGAGAATGACCGCTCTGGTCAGGTCTGGTGCCATCGTCCCGCCCCCCCTGGCTACGGCCAGCCCGGGACCCGCCGCCAACCCGCTGGGGCAGGCGTCCAGAGCCGGAGAATAGCATAGCTGCGTGGCGGGACCCGCCGCACTCGGCGAGATGCGAGCGCGCCCGTCGAATTTCCCCACCGAAGCGGACCCGGTGGTGTGGGACTTGCGCTATAATCGCGCCGGCCACGCGGGCCGATCACATCTCTTCGGCGTTAAGGAGGCACAGATGGCGAAGAAGGCTGCTCCGAAGAAGAAGAAGAAGGTGGCTGCCAAGAAAGCGACCAAGAAGGCCACCCCGAAGAAGAAGGCGGCTGCCAAGAAAGTGACGAAGAAGGCGGCCCCGGCCAAGAAGAAGGCCGCCCCGAAGAAGAAGGCGGTTGTCAAGAAGGTTGCTCCGCGGAAGAAGGCGGCCCCCAAGCCCGCCGTGCAGCCGCCCGTCGTTGCGCCGGCCGCGCCCGAGGCACCCGCTGCCCCGGCAGCCCCGGTGGCCGAGACGCCTGCCGTCGTTGGCCAGGCCTAGGTGCCGTCGACACGGGGTTTGTCCCCGTGTCGACTAACCCCTCGACCGGTCGGGCCGCCTTCGCCGGGCGGCCCTGCCCGCCAGGGTGGTGTTGTCGACCGTCCCCCCTCCCGTTCCTGCCTGTTCTTCCGCTACACTGGCTCCGAGGCCATGCCCACTACCATCGCGGATCTGGTCCGTGCGGCGGCGTCGGGTGACCCTTCGGCCGCCAGGCCTGCAGCCCGGCTGATGTCCGTGCTCGCCGACGACCCCCGCCGCCTTCCCGAGGTGTTCAACGCGGTGCTCGATCTCGGCGACGGGCAGCGTGCCCGTCTCAGGCTGCCGCGCGTGCTGGTCGGCATCACCGGCGCGCCGGGCTCGGGCAAGAGCACACTGACCGACGCCCTGGTCCGCGAGGCACGGGGACGATGGCCCGACCGACGCGTGGGCGTGGTCGCCGTGGACCCCTCCTCCCCCTTCACGGGGGGGGCGGTGCTGGGCGACCGCGTCCGCATGATGCGACACGCCACCGACCCAATGGTCTTCGTCCGGTCCCTGGCCTCACGGGGCCATTTGGGCGGTCTGGCCCTCGGCGTCAAGGGCGTCATCCGCGTCATGGGCCTCATCGGGTGTGACGTGGTGTTCATCGAGACGGTAGGCGTCGGCCAGAGCGAGGTGGAAGTGGCCGGGGTCGCCGACCTCGTCCTGATCGTGCTGGCCCCGGGCCAAGGCGACAGCATCCAGCTCCTGAAGGCGGGACTGATGGAGATCGGCGACCTGTTCGTCGTCAACAAGGCCGACAAGCCGGATGCCGCGCGACTTCACGGGGAGCTGCTCGCGATGCTGAAACTCGCCCGAGACGATTCGGGCGGCCATCATCCGCCGCGACTCCCCAACGAGCCCGGTGAGGACGTTTCCCTGCTCGCGCGACGGCCGGGGGGACTCGTCGAACCACAGGCATTCCTGGTCTCGGCCGAACGGGGCACCGGCGTGGCGGACCTCGTTGACACGCTTGACTCTCTCGGCGCGCGCCATGCAGAGGCCTGGCAGCAGCAGAGACTCGACGCCGTCGAGGACGAAGTGCTGGAAGCGATCCTGGAAGAGGCCAACGGCCGGCTGCGGCAGACGGCGGCGCGCCTCCGCGCCGACGCGGGCTCAGCCCGGGCGGTCCTGGGCGGCGAGGCTTCCGTGAAGGCCGCCGCGCGACGGCTGCTGGCCGAAACCGTGAAGAACGGAGACCCGCCCTCCGCGCCCTGATGGGCAGCCCGAGCCTCTCACGCCCGCTCGTCCACACCGCTCTCAATCGACCGACGGCGCGTCAGGCTGAGGTCCCGGGGTGAGTCGGGCTTGGCCAGAAACGTGATGCCGTCGGGCCACACCAACGGGCGGCCGGTCGCGTCGGTCGAATACCCGCTCGAGATCACCACCTTCAGCCTCGGGCGCAGTTCCCTCAGCCGGTCGGCCAGCTCGACCCCGGTCATCTGCTCCGGCATAACGCCGGGTCCCACTCCCAGACACCTGGGCCGGGCGACGCGAGTTCAGGGCGTCTGCACCATGGCTGAGGCGGTCGGAGGGACGGGACGGCGCGGCTCGGACCAGGCCGACGTGGCTAGGAGGTGGAGCGCCGCCGCTGTTCGTCTCGCGCCATCCCGCGCTCGATCGCCTCGATGACGAACGGGCGGAGATCGGCGGGTTTGATGATACGGTCGAGCGACCCGACCTCGAGCGCGCGGTGCACGCTGTGGATGCGGTCGAACTCGTCGGCCACCTGGCCGAGCTTCTCGGACCGCACCGCGCGCGTCATCTCGGACAGCTTCGCCCGCAGCACGGACTTGGCGGCGTCGGTGGCCTGATCGAACTCCTTTTGCAGCGCGACCACGCGCGGGTCCTTCCGCGTCCTGGCGTCCACATCACGGGCAAAGACGACCGCGGCGGCCGGCGCACCGCCGATGACCGAGGCGTAGGTCCCTTCGAGCGCCACGACCGCGAGGTTCTCGTTGAGGACCTTCGAGAAGACGACAAATGCGCCCCCGTGATAGCGGGAGATGACGACGAACACGATCGGACCCTGGAAGTTGACGACCGCCCGGCCGATCTCGGCGCCAAACTCCAGCTGGCGGCGTCGCATCGACTCCGGTGACCCGTCGAACCCGGACAGGTTCGCGAGGATCACCAATGGACGGTTGCCGCTCGCGGCGTTGACGAAGCGGGCGACCTTCTTCGACGCCATGGGGAACAGCGTGCCCGAGGTGAACTGCTCGGGGCCGTCCGGTGGCACGATGCCCACGCGGGGCACCGACCGAGACTCGAAACCGAGGAGGGCGACCGGATAGCCGCCGACGTGTGCGTCCCAGGTGACCGCGTTCTCCGCGTCACGCATGTGTGGCCAGCGCTCCAGGGGCTCGAGGTCCAGGTCGCTGACGGCTCGCATGACCTTGCGGATGTCGAACGGCTTCTTGCGTCCGGGGTTCTTCTCGTCCGAGAACACGTCGCCGACCAGCGCGAAGCCCGTCCCCTGGACGTCGCCATGCGGGTAGGCGCACACGTCCCGTGAGAGCGGGTCGCGCGTGATCGCGCGGCGGGGGAAGCGCTCGGCCGGTGCCACGTAGGTGTGCGCGTAGTGTCGCATCAGGATCTCGCACGCCTCACCGAGATCGCGCGCCCAGGTACCTGCGCCTGGCCGTTCGGACCCATGATGTGCTCGTAGCCGCCGATGCCCTGGTTGTCCTCCGCCGACACGGAACCCGAGTAGTCGAGGGCCGTCTTCCCCGTCAGCACCATGGCGCCGTCCGGCGTCATGACGAGGATTCCGCGCGTGTGCATCAGCATCGTGGCTTCCGCATTCCAGTAGGGCTGGCCGCCGACGTTGATGCCGATGACGACGAGATTGACCTCGAAGCCCGCCTGGGTGAACTCGACCAGGCGCCGTAGCACCCGGGCGATCCAGTCCATGTTCTCAGTCCCACTCTCCATCGAGATCTTGGCGCCGGCCGACAGCGCGAACCACTCGAGCGGGACCCGCATCCGCTCGGCCAGATCCAGGGCGGCGACGATCCGGGCGCACTCCGGCTCGGCGAGCGAGCCGACCTCCTTGCTCGGATCGCCGAGCACGATGACCCGCGTCATGCCGTCGGGGTACTGCTCGGTAACGTTCCGAACGAGGCCGACCACGACGTTGGCGGTGTTCTGGCCGTAGGGCCGGTCCACCGGCACGAGCTGTCCGTCGGGACCAAGGTCGTGCTCGATGAACTCCCCGGGCGGCAGGGCCGCCTGCACGGAGTCGCGCGACGGCGCCAGCATCCGGATGAGCTCGTATGGATACGTCAGACCGCGCTGCCGCATGCGCACGACCTTCTGCGCGTACTCGCTCAGCGGGCGGATCGGCTCGGACGACGGGTCGGAGAAGTGCAGGGCAGCCGCCTGCCCGGCCGCCACGCCTATCCGCAGGACTGTGTCGCGCGGCCGCCCCTGCTCGTCGGCGATCAGGGCCCGCAGGACCACCTTCTGCAGGCCCAATCCCTCGGCCTCCTGACCCATCCGCCGCGCGATGGCTTCGAGTTCCTGGCGCGAGAGCGTGAGCACCGGCCGAACGTAGAGCAGCACGCGGTTCCACTGCAGCCGGTCTCCGGGCACGCGACGGGACTGCTCGCGGCGAATCGCCGTGATGGCCTCCATCAGCATGCGTTCGAGGTGGGGCACCTGGAGGAGGGCGCCGTCGCGGTCTCGGACGGCGGCCACGTCGCGGACTTCCGCCACCGCGAACAGCCGCTCGTCTCTCGGGTTGTCGCGCGCCACGCCGTGAAACAGGTAGACGTCCTCCACCGATGGCAGGCGGTCGACGTAGAAGTTGCGCAAACGCCAGAGCTCGAGACGCTTGGCCATCATCGGGTGCATGCCCCGGTACAGCTTCTGCTCCCGGAAGCCTGCCGGGCCGGATCGGAACGTCAGGGTACTGCGTCTGGCCGGAGGGCGCCGCCACGCCCGGCCCCGAGACCATCATCACGACGCGCCGAATCGGCCGGTCGAAGCCCGCTCGGTCGAGCATCACCCGAATCTCGTCGGAGGCCGCATCGGCGTCGTCCAGAACGCTCCGGGTCCAGACGTGCACGTCGACAACGACGTCGTGGTCCGGCGGGAGCGACGCCGCCACCTGCCGGATGGCGTCGAGGGCCTCGCGCAGCGTCTCCTCGCCCGCGTGGGTGACGACGACCTGGATGCGCCGGCCCTCGTGCGCGTACTCGCTCAGCACGAGGCTCCGGTCGCCGACCTCGATGTTGGTGAAGGAGCTGAGCCGGCGGATGCGGTAGAAGCGCCGTGTCAGCACCTCGAGCATCACCTCGCGCACGGCGGGCGAGGCCTGCTCGAAGCGGGACGCGAACAGTTCCTTGAGCGGCTGCGGGCATTCGACCAGCGCGGCCACCCGCGCACGACGATCCGCGCGGAACGGATCTCGCGAGAGGGTCGACAGGTGCGCCTCCATCGTGGCGTACACCGCCCGCCGCAGGTGCTCGAAACCCGGGCGATCGAACGCCCGGTAGTGCACGTCCCGCGCCACGTCGCAGATGGCGGGATGGCGTTGTCGCGACCCGGCGATCAGCTGGTCGATCAGTGCTCCGAAGCCTGGCGACTGAGCGCCGTCTCCGCGCAGCAAGCGCTGCTCGAGAACGGCCACCACGGCGTCCACCTGCTGGTCGACACGGCGGTGGGACTTGAACATCCACAGGAGACTCTCGCGCAGCGCGGGCGTCGGCGCCAGCGTATCCACGCCGTAGTGCGCGAGCGCGCGCTCGAGCTTTTCGACGAAGACACGCGGCAACTCCGCGCCGCGCGCGTCGACCGACCGCAAATAGGAGAAGAGATACTCTTCGGCGCTGAGCGCGCCACGCTCGTCGTCGCCCTCGGGCGCCGCATGGCGCGCAAACACCGCGGACACGTCCGCGAAGATGGTGAGGATTTCATCCTCGGTGCGCCGGCGATCGGGGTCGGGATCGTCAAGGGCCTGGCACGCCCGCACGTACTCGCTCACGAGCCGCTTCGACTCGGCCGGATCGACGTCGAAGCCGAGCATCAGGCGTCGAAGGCTCTGCAGCAGGACCGCGGCGCGAAGGCCCGGGCCGCGCTTCAGCTCGCCGATCCCCGCCCGCACGCCCTTGAGAATGGCCCGGGCGCGGGAGACCCGCCGTTCGGCCTGCGGCCGCAGGGTGATTCCGCCGAAGGTCACTCGGGCCCCGGCGGCGAGTCCGGTTTGCTCGGTGAACGCGTCGACGTGGACCAGCGGCGTGCCGGCGCCGACCTGGGCGTTCGCCGTGACCATCACCTGGCGAACGACGCCGCCAAACGGGGCGGTGATGGCCAGCTCCATCTTCATCGATTCGAGCACCGCCAAGCGGGCTCCCGCCGGCACTTGGGCGCCCGGCGCGACGTTGACCGAGACCACCATCGCCGGGCCTGGCGCCCGCACGATGCCGGCGTCGGCGCGCGAGATCCGGTACGATACGCCCTCGACCTCGACCAGGTGCGTGTACCCCTGCGCAAGCGAGAGCACGCGGTAGCGGTGATCGCCGTGGGTGATCCACCGCTCGCGCGGGCCGACCTTCTCGACCTTGAGGTCGATCGGCGTGCCGCCCACGTCGACCCGGTACTCCTGGAGGCCCTGGCGTTGGACGCGGAACTGATAGCGGTGTCCCAGGTATCCGACCTCCACCTGGCGTCCAACGTCCGCCCGGCACGTGGGCCGCATCCTGGCCGCCGAGGAGAAGAACTCCTCGAGCTCGGCATCCGCCTCGGCGTCGTAGACGTCGATGGCCGCCTGCAACAGGGCAATGCCGGCATGCTCGCCGGATTCGGACGTCGTGACCGGGCTCACCCGGTCGAGCCAGCCAACGTCCACGCGGCCCGCCCTGAATTCGTCGCGCTCGAGCAGCTGCAACAGGAAGGTCCGGTTGGTACTCCCACCCTTGACGGCGATCGCGCTCTCGGCCAGCGCCCGCTTCAACCGTCCGATGGCTTCCTCGCGCGTGTGACCGACGGCGGACATCTTGGCGAACATCGTCCCGAACTCCGGCGGGATCAGGTCGCCCTCCTCCACTCCCGAGTCCACGCGCAGGCCGGGCCCGGTGGGCAGGCGAAACAGCTCCACCTCGCCGGGGGCCGCCGCGAATCCGGCCCCCACGTTCTCGGCGTTCAGCCGGACTTCAATCGCGTGCCCCGACGTCGGGGGCGCGCTGCCCTCGAGACGCCCGCCGCGCGCCACGTGGAGCGACAGCTTGACCAGATCAACCCCGGTCGTGTGCTCCGTCACGGGGTGCTCCACCTGCAGGCGCGGATTGACCTCCATGAACGAGAACTGTCGGGTCGACGGGTCGAACAGGAACTCCACGGTGGCGGCGTCCTGATAGTCGGCCGCGCGGCACAGCCGGAGGGCTGCATCCTTGAGTGCCTGCTCCTCGCTCACCATCAGCGCCGGTGACGGGGCCTCGGCCACCAGCTTCTGGAACCGACGCTGGACCGTGCAGTCGCGCACACCGAGTGCCCACAGCGTCCCGAAATGGTCGCCCTGCACCTGCACCTCGACGTGGCGGACGCCCTCGAGCCACCGCTCCACGTAGACGGTCGTGTCCCCAAAGGTGCGTCCGGCCTCGCGACGGGCGCCGTCGAAGGCCGCCTCGAGGTCCGCCTCGGTGGCCGCGCGTCGGATGCCGCGGCCGCCGGCCCCCGCCGAGGCCTTGACGACGACCGGGTAGCCGAGTCGCTGCGCGTGCACCCAGGCCACGTCGAGCGTCGACGCCGCCTCGCCGCCCCAGGGCGTGACCCGCACCTTCGCCTGTTCGGCAAGCCGTTTGGCCGAGATCTTGTCGCCAATCCGGCGGATGCTCAGGGCGCTCGGGCCGATGAAGGTGACTCCCAGGCGGTCGCACAGCTCCACGAAGTCCGCCCGTTCGGCGACAAAGCCCCAGCCAGCCCAGACGGCATCGGCTTGGACCGCCACCAGGGCCTGCTCGAGGCGCGCGTAGTCCACGTAGCTCGATTTCCGCTGTCCGTCCGCGACGTCCACGAACGTCGCCGGCCCCAGCGAGTAGGACTCGTCGGCCTCGCGCACGAACCGCGCGCGGTGGTCCGGCTCGGTGAACAGCGCGATGGTCGCGATGGCGGTGCCACGCTCGAGGTTGAACTCGCGAAGCGCATGAATCAGCCGCATGGCGGGCTCGCCGCGATTGACAATCGCCACGCGTTGGAAGTCTGCAGGCATCGGTGACCTCAGGCTGGTCGTAATGCGAACGTGATGGCACCGGCTCGAGGCGCGGGGGCGTTCCCCGAGGACCCGACGGAGGCAGCCCCATCTCACGACCGGCGGCCGCATCAGGACCCTACATTGTACCCCAGCGGCGATTAGGTCATCCGACGGGGCACGAGTCACGTAGCCGGTGCCGCACGCAGGCGAGCGGACGCGCGCCGATCGACATTCGCCACGACGTGTGCTGCGAGCCCGCCCATGTCCGGCGCGCGGCCAGGACGTGCTTGTCCCGAAGCGCCCTCGCGCGGGCGGGGGCGGCGGCCGGTCCATCTGTGATGCCGCGCCGTCCACGCACGAACGACACTCCGGCCCGGGAAGGGCACAGGCAAACGGGGCCCGCTGGTGCCGCCGGGGGTGCGAGATGCCCCTGCGCAAGTTCTCCGCCTCCAACCAGGGCGGACCCTGCCGTTTTGCGGCGGCGCGCTCCTGCGCTAGGATGCTTGTCGCCCGTCCTCCGGACCGGCCGGGGGCGACGGCCCTTCGTGTCGTAACTTACTGGCAAGTGAGGGTACGGACGTGAACCGCCTGATCCGCTCGGTCGTCTTCCTTGCCGGCGTGTTGCTGGCGGCCACTCTCGCCGCCGCGCAGCCGGTCTCGCTGACCATCCTCCACACCAACGACACCCACGGACACCTGCAGCCCTTCAGCTACCCGGATGCGGCCGTCGAAGGTCGGGAATTGCAGGGCCTGCGAACATACAAGAACATCGGCGGCATCGCGCGACGCGCCACCCTCGTCGCGCGGATCCGGGCAGAGCAGGCCAAGCACGGGGTGACCACCTGGCTGGTGGATGCGGGCGACTACTCCGACGGAACGCCGTTCTCGGTCGAGTACCACGGCGAGGCGGACGTGGCGGCCATGAACGCCCTCCACTACGACCTTGGCACGCTGGGAAACCATGAGTTCAACAACACGGCGGCCCAGCTCCGGAAGTTGGTGAACGCGAGCCAGTACCAGGTGCTGTGCGCCAACATCAGCGACCGGTCCGGCGGAAAGCCGCTCGGGACGCCGTACGTCATCCGGCACGTCGGCCCGATACGCATCGGGATCTTCGGCCTGACGACCTATGACGCCGCCACGTACCCGGCCGCCCGTGAGGCCTTCGACTTCGTGCGGGAGGTGGATGCCGCCCGCAAGATGGTGGACGTGCTGCGGAAGCAGGTGGACGTCATCCTCGTGGTGTCGCACGCCGGCGAACAGATGGACGAGCGGCTCGCGGCCGAGGTGCCCGACATCGACATCATCGTCGGCGGCCACTCGCACTCGCGGCTGCCCTCCGGCGAGTTCGTCTGGCACTCGGAGGATCTGCGGGGGACCGACGTCAACGGCACGGTCATCGTCCAGGCGCACCAGTGGGGCGGCGAACTTGGCCGCCTCGACTTGCTGTTCGACAAGGACGCTCACGGCGCTTGGCACGTGGAACGCTATCGCGCCCGGCTGATCCCGGTGACCGAAGACATCCCGGAGGACCCGGACGTCGCGGCGGTCGTCAACCGGTTCTGGCAGCCGATCGCCGCCCGGTACGGGGAGGTCATTGGCCAGGCGGCGGGCGAGTTCGCCAGCCGCGGCAACGACCTGGCGGAGTACAACCTGATGGCGGATGCCCTCCGGGAGACCTTCAAGGTGGACTTTGCCATCGAGAACACCGGCGGCGTGCGGTCGCCCCTGCTGCGAGGGCCCATCACGCTGGCCGACCTGGTCACGCTCGACCCCTTCAACAACACCGTCGTGCTGTTCACGCTGACGGGCCGCCAGATCAAGCAGATCCTGCAGCAGCACACGCCGACCGTGTCTGGCCTGCGGTACCGGGTGCAGGATCATCGCCTCGTGGAGGCCACCCTCAACGGCCAGCCGCTCGACGATGACCGTACCTATACGGGCGTGACGAACTCATACTTCAAGGGGACCGTCCTCAAGGCCGTGGCGGGACAGGACACGGGCAAGCCCCGCCTCAACGTGCTCATCGAGTACATCCGGCAGAAAGGCACGATCCGCCCCGAATACGATGGGCGTCGGGTAGTGGTCAACCAGTAGGCCGGGCATCGGGCGCGCGGCCGCTCCCGACCCCCTCGGGGGCGGAGGCGCGGTCTCGCGCGGCTCGACCAGCGGACCACTGCCGCCGCGCCAGAGCGATCAGGCGTAGCCCGGTCCCAGACAGGAGGCATCATGCGGCGAGTTCTGGCGGCGTTCCTCACGTTGTTCGTCTGCCTGACGGCGCTCGGCAACGCCCAGGTGAAGCCATCGGCCCCGCCGCCAGCCGGCCCGGCTGCAAGCAAGCCCGCGGCCGACCTACTGCCGTTCAAGGCCACCGAGACGACGCTGGCCAACGGCCTCAAGGTCATCGTGGTCCCGACCGGCTTCCCCAACATCGTGTCGCTCCAGATTCCGGTGCAGACCGGTTCCCGGAACGAGGTCGAGCCGGGCCGCTCCGGCTTCGCCCACTTCTTCGAGCACCTGATGTTCCGCGGCACACCGACCTACCCGCCGGAGAAGTACGTCGACATCATGACGAAGGCCGGCGCGCGCGAGAACGCGAGCACCAGTGACGATTTCACGACGTTCTACTGCACGTTCTCGAAGGACGACCTCGACACCATCCTCCGGGTCTATGCGGACATGTTCCAGCACCTCGAGTACCTCGGAAGCCGATTTCAAGACCGAGTCACGGGCGATCCTGGGCGAGTACAACAAGAACAGCGCGAACCCGCTCGAGAAACTCTTCGAAGTCCAGCGCGAGAAGGCCTATTCCGTTCACCCGTACAAGCACACGACGATGGGCTTCCTCAAGGACATCGAGGACATGCCCAATCTGTACGTGTACTCGAAGGTGTTCTTCAGCCGGTGGTACCGTCCGCAGTTCACGACCGTCGTGGTGGCCGGAGACGTCGACCCGAAAGTCGTGGTGCCGATGGTCGAGCGGGTACTGGGGCCAGTGGAAAGCCGGCGACGGCGCACCGGTCGTGATCCCGACCGAACCGCCGCCCGGGGGCCCCCTCTATGCGCACGTGGCCTGGCCGTCGCCCACGCTCTCCTGGGTGACTGTCGGATTCCGGGCGCCGGCGTTCTCGGACACCGAGAAGGACTACGCGGCGCTCGACATGCTGGCGAACGTGTACTTCGGCAACACGTCCGACCTCTACAAGAAGCTGGTGGTCGCCGAGCAGAAGGTGGACGAGTTCGGCGCGGGCAACCCCGGCAACGTCGACCCGGGGATCCTCACGGTCCTCGCCCGCGTCCGACAGGCCGCCGATGCCGTGTACGTGCGGGACGAGATCCTGAAGACGATCGCGCTCGCCAAGACGACCCCGCTTCCCGCGCGCCGGCTGGAGGAGGCCAAGGCCAACAGCCGGTACGGGCTCACGCGCGGGCTCGACAGCACCGAGCGCATCGCGGGCCTGCTGGCGGAGTTCGTCCACTACGCCCGGTCGTACAGCACGATCAACAACCTCTACCGCGCCTACGACTCGCTCACGCCGGCCGACCTCCAGCAGGCGGCGGAGAAGTACTTCACGGATGCGGGCCTGGTCGTGACGACCTTGTCGAGCGAGCCCCTGCCCGCCGGCATCAGCGCCGCGCCGGCGCTCGCCAGCCTGGCTCCCCTCGCGCATGCGGCGTCGTCGCTGCCGCCGATTGTCAACCCGCGGTCGCTCCCGGCCGTACCCGGCGCGAAGCCGACTTCAGCTCCGCTCGTCCTGCAGAAGACGTTGACGCCTCAGCTCGACATCAAGCTGTTCTTCCGGGCCGGCTCGGCGATCGATCCACCGGGTAAGGAGGGCCTCGCCGCGCTCGCCGCGGCCATGATCACCGACGCCGGATCGAAGACGCTCACCGTCGACCAGATCAACGCGGTGCTCTACCCCATGGCCGGGTCGTTCGTGAACCAGGTCGACAAGGAGGTGACGACCTTCACGGGCACCGTCCACCGCGACAACTGGCGCAAGTTCCTGAGCACGGTGCTCCCGCAGCTGCTCGAGCCGGGCCTCCGCGAGGAGGACTTCCAGCGCGTCAAGCAGCGGCAGCTGAATGCACTCGTCGAGGATCTCCGGTCCAGCAACGAAGAGGAGCTGGGCAAGGAGCGGCTCCAGACCAACATCTTCCGGGATACGCCGTACGGCCACCCGGCCCTCGGCACGGTCGCCGGCCTCACGGCGATCTCGCTCGACGACGTCAGGCAGTTCGTCCAGCGCGCGTACGGCCAGGCGCGCCTGACGCTCGGCGTCAGCGGCAACGTCCCGGATGAGTGCCTCGACCTCCTCAAGCTCCAGCTCGGCCGCCTGCCGGCGGGCACTCCGGAGGAGGCGTCCCGGCCCGCCGCGGTGGGAAGACGCCCGTCCGGGCTCGAAGTGGAGATCGTCGAGAAGGACACGCGCAGCACGGCCATCTCGTTTGGCCTGCCGATCGCGGTCACGCGGGCGCACCCCGATTTCGCGGCATTGTCGGTCGCCCGCGTCTGGCTCGGCGAGCATCGGGCATCGAGCGGCCGCCTCTATCAGCGGATCCGCGAGGTACGGGGCATGAACTACGGCGACTACGCCTACATCGAGGCGTTTCCGCGTGGCATGTTCCAGTTCTTCCCCGACCCGAACGTCGTGCGCCGCGCGCAGCTCTTCGAGGTCTGGATCCGGCCGGTGGTCCCCGAGAACGCCCACATGGCGTTGCGCGTGGCCATCCACGAGCTCGACCGCCTGCTGACGCAGGGCCTCACGGAAAACGACTTCGAACAATCACGCAACTACCTGATGAGGAACGTCTTCCTGATGACGGCGCGGCAGGACGAACAGCTCGGCTACGCGCTCGACTCCCTCTGGTACCGAACTGGCGAGTTCACCGAGATGATGCGGAAGGCCCTCGCCGCCCTCACGGTCGACCAGGTGAACGCGGCCATCCGCAAGCACTGGTCGGCCACGGACTTGTCGGTCGTGATCATCACGAAGGACGCCGCCGGCCTCCGTCGGCGACTGCTCTCCGACGCCTTCTCCCCGATCAAGTACGATGGAGAGAAGCCGGCCTCCCTGCTGGAGGAGGACAAGGTCATCGGGGCGCGCAAGTTGGGCCTGACCGCCGACAAGGTGAAGGTGACACCCGTCGCGGACGTGTTTGCCAAGTAGAGGTGGATGCCGGCGGGCCCTCAAGGATTGGCGGGGGCCCGCCGATTAATCCAGACGACGGACCCGCCATCGCGGGCGCCGATGCGATTCGGTCGGGCGGCGTCGGACCGGTGCCGGGTTTCCGTGAAGCCAGTCGAGTCCTATGTCCCGCATTCTCATCGTTGACGACGAGCCGGCGATCCTGTCCATCCTGGAGCGCATGCTCTGCAAGCTGGGGCACGAGAGCGCGACGGCCGGTAATGGCAAGGAGGCCCTGCGGCGGCTGGAGGAGGGCGCCTTCGACCTCGTGATCACCGACTTGATCATGCCGGAGAGCGAGGGCATCGAGACGATTGGCGCCATCCGCAAGCGCTGGCCCGGCGTGCGCATCATCGCGATGTCGGGCGGGGGGCGGCAGTCACCAACCCCCTACCTGGCGGTCGCCGCGAGCCTGGGAGCCGACGCCACCCTCGCCAAGCCGTTCCAGATGTCGGACCTCGAGGCGGCCCTTCGCGCGGTGCTCGTCCAATCCGGCCCTACTTCTGCCCCAGCATCCCGGCCTTGAGATCCGCCGTGGGCGGTTTCGGCCCGAGCCACACGGCGAAGAGCGCCTGGGCAAAGGGGAGCCCCGCGATCGTCAACTTGTCCTTCCCGCGGAGGCTGAGCGTCGTGCCGGTCCCCGGCACATAGGTCACGACCAGGTGTTCACCCTTCTTCATCGTCTCGAGCGCGTTCAGGAACTGGTCGCGCTGTGACTGGAGGACCGATGGCGCGTTGTCCCTGAAGCCGTCGGTGAACGCCTCGACCATCTGATCGCGCGAGACCTGGCCATAGAGGAATTCCATGACGACCCGCTTGGTCGCGTCCGCCCGGATGATGGCCGCGGGATCCGCGGACTTCCGCTCGACGTAGAGCCCCCCCACGTACACCTTCACGAACAGCTTCGTGCGCAGTCCCAGGCCGTTGAGCACGAGCGTCTGCGGCCCGACCGTGATGGTGTCGGGGAGCGAGACGCCGGCGAGCGTGGCCGCCTCGCCGGGCATCGGCAACAGGATCAGACACGCGAGTGCGATGACCAACGTCCGCATCGTCCTCTCCTCGGGTCAGGAGGGCGGAACGGCTGGGGGCCCGTCGGCCCCGCCGATCGGCCTCGATCGTCTCTGGTTGAGCTCCAAGGTGCCCGCGCATCATATCACCGATGCGGGCTATACTCAGCCCTCGATGACCCGCTCCCCGCTGCACGAGGCGCTCGCCGCCATCGTGGGTGCCGAGGACGTGCTCACCCGGCCGATCGACCTAGCCGCGTACGCTTCGGACGCCAGCATCTACCGGATCGTCCCCGCGGCCGTCGTGCGCCCGCAGACCCCCGAACAGATCCCGACGGCTCTTCACGCTCTGCCGAGAGCGAGGTCAGTCGCTCACGTTCCGCGCGGCCGGAACCAGTTTGTCGGGGCAGGCGGTCACCGAGGGGATCGTGGCAGACCTGTCGCGGCACTGGCGCGACGTGGAGGTGCTCGACCGCGGGCGGCGCGTGCGCGTGGGCCCTGGTGTCGTCGGCGCGGCCGTGAACGCGCGGTTGCGGCCGTTCGGCGCGAAGATCGGGCCGGACCCGGCCTCGCTTCACGCGTGCATGATGGGCGGGATCCTGGCGAACAACTCGAGCGGGATGTGCTGTGGCGTGCTCCAGAACGCCTACCACACGCTCGACTCGCTGGTGTGCCTGCTCCCCTCGGGGACGCGCGTCGACACGGCGGACGCGTCCGCAGACGACGAACTCCGTCGCCTGGAGCCCGCGCTCGTCGACGGGCTGCTCGCACTGCGGCGCACGATCCAGGCGACTCCCGCCCTCTCGGACCGCATCCGGCACAAGTACCGGACGAAGAACACGACCGGCTACTCTCTCAACGCGTTGCTCGACTACGATCGGCCCGCCGACCTGCTCGCGCACCTCCTGATCGGATCGGAGGGTACGCTGGGGTTCATCGCCAGCGCCGTGCTCCGCACGGTCCCGGATCTCCCGGTCAAGTACACGGGTCTGCTCCTCTTTCCCACCATGCGCGACGCCTGTGCGGCGATCGTGCCGCTGGCCAACGCCGGAGCCGCGGCGCTCGAGGTCATGGACCGCGCCGCGCTGCGTTCCGTGGACCACCAGAACGGCGTTCCCGCGGCCATTCGCCACCTGCCAGCTGAGGCGGCCGGGCTGCTGGTCGAGTTCCAGGCTGAGGGCGAGGACGCCCGGCCCGATTCCTCGAGCGTCGCGCTGGTGGCGCCGTCGGCCGGCTGGCGCTCGTCCAGCCCGCGGCCTTCACACACGCGCCGGACGAGCAGGCTCAATTGTGGAGGGTGCGACAGGGCATGTTTCCTTCGGTCGGGGCCGCACGGGCCCGGGGAACGGCGGTCATCATCGAGGATGTCGCCTTTCCCATCGACCGGCTGGCCGACGCCGTGGTCGACCTGCGCGCGCTGTTCGCCCGACACGGGTACGACGACGCCATCATCTTCGGCCATGCCAAGGACGGAAATCTCCATTTCGTCCTCAGCCAGTCGTTCGGCGACGGCACAGCCGTCGAGCAGTACCGCCGACTGATGGACGACGTGGTCGACCTCGTCGTCCGTCGGTACGACGGCGCGCTCAAGGCCGAGCACGGTACCGGCCGCAACATCGCGCCGTTTGTGGCCGCCGAGTGGGGGCCCGACCTGTACGCCGTCATGCGGCGCCTCAAGGACCTGTTCGATCCCGGCGCGGTGTTGAATCCCGGTGTCATCATCAGCGACGATCCCGCGGCTCATCTGGCCCACCTGAAGACACTGCCGGAGGTCGAAGAGGAGGTCGATCGGTGCATCGAGTGCGGGTACCGCGAGCCGCGGTGCCCCAGCCGGGACCTGACCCTGACGCCACGGCAGCGGATTGTCGTGCGCCGGGAGATGGAGCGCCTGAGGACGACTGACCGTGCGGCGGTGGCGGCGCTCGAGGCCGCCTTCGGCTACGACGCGCTCGACACCTGCGCGGCCGATGGCCTGTGTGCCACCGCGTGCCCGGTCGGTATCGATACGGGCACACTCACCAAACGCCTCCGTGCGGCCCGCCACCTCCCGCTGGCCCATCGCGCGGCCTTATGGGTGGCGACCCATTTCACCCTCACGGAACGGGCCGTTCGGACCGGACTCCGGCTGGGTCGGATTGCCAGCCTCGTAGTCGGCGACGGCGTGCTCACGAACCTCAGCCGGATCCCGCGACTCGTGCTGCGACGCCCCACCCCCTTGTGGCTTCGCCCGATGCCCCGCCCGGCGGGGACGGTGCGCGTGCCGACCCGCCGCGAGGGGGCGGTGGCGGTCTATTTTCCGGCGTGCGTGTCGCGGACCATGGGGGCGCTGCCGGGCGAGACGGAGGAACAGACGCTGGTCGCAACCTTGGTGCAGCTAGCCGCCCGCGCCGGCACGCCGGTCTGGATCCCGCCCGATGCCGAGGGTCACTGCTGCGGCGTACCCTTCTCCTCGAAGGGCTACGCGCACGCGCATCGCGCGATGGTCACGCGCACGATTGACAGCTTCTGGCGGTGGTCAGACGGGGGGCGACTGCCCGTCGTCTTGGATACGAGCCCCTGCGCCTACGGGCTCAAGCAGTCCCGGGAGACCCTCGACGCCGAGACCCGCGCGCGCTTCGATTGCCTCACGATCCTCGACAGCATCGAGTTCGTCGCGCGCACGCTGCTGCCGCGGCTCGACGCGCGCCACCGGGAGGCTCGAGTGGTGCTCCATCCGGTGTGTTCGGTGGTCAAAATGGGGCTCTCGGCCGACCTCGAGCGGATTGCACGGGCCTGCGCGACTGACGTGATCGTGCCCATCGACGCCGGCTGCTGCGGGTTTGCCGGCGATTGGGGCTGGCTGGTCCCGGCGTTGACCGCGTCGGCCACGACACGCGAGGCCGATGAGGTGCGGGAGATAGACGCGGGCGCCTACTCGAGCAGCCGCACGTGCGAAATCGGCCTCGCGCGCGCAACCGGCCGCGTGTACCGGTCCTACCTGTTCCTGCTCGAGCGGGCAACGCGCGTCCCCTAGGACCGCGCTTCAGTGGTAACCTGCGAACTGGTGGACATCCGACAGTACCATGCGCGCAGCGTGCACCACTCCGGGCGACTCGCACGATTGGCCGGGTTCCTGGACTGGGCGACGATGCCGTCCCCCTTCCTGGCGTACCGGGGAGCCCCTCTCATCGACCTACCGCACGAGCGGGCGAACGAGTGGCCCGCCTGTCCGTGGGATACGGTCTACCACCCCGGCCAACGCGTCCCGCAACCGGTAACCTTGCGGACGGTCGCGACCTTTCTGCGGCACGCGCTCGGGCTGTCCGCCTGGAAGGAGGTGGCGGGCGAGCGCTGGTCGCTTCGCGTGAACCCGTCCAGCGGGAACCTCCACCCGACCGAGGCGTACGTGGTCACCCCGCAGGGGTCCGCCGTCCAGCCAGCCTCCGCCGTCTGCCACTACCGCGCGGATCTCCACGCCCTGGAACTCCGCGGTCACCTTGCAGACGCCGCCTGGGCCGACGCCATGAGCGACACCCCGGACGGCAGCTTCTTGGTCGGCCTGACGACCATTGCGTGGCGGGAGGCATGGAAGTACGGCGAGCGCGCCTACCGGTACTGCCAGCACGATGCCGGCCACGCGCTGGCGGCACTCAGTTTCTCCGCCGCGCTGCTCGGGTGGGACCTCGCACTGCTGCCCGCGTGGTCGGATGAGGCTGTCTCGACACTCCTCGGCCTCGCCGGCCGCCGTCAGGGGCCGGAGCGGGAGACTCCGACGTGTCTCGCGATCGTCGCGCCGGGGATGCTGGACCGCACGCGTCTGCCAACCGAGGCGGATGGCCTCCTCGCCGCGGCACGGATGGCCCGGTGGCTCGGAACCGCGGAACCGCTCAGCCGAGGCCACCAGGAGTGGTCGGTTCTCGAGGCGGCCGAGTCGGCGGCCGCCAAACCGCGTGGGACAA
Source organism: uncultured Acidobacteriota bacterium (assembly GCA_963701315.1). Lineage (GTDB taxonomy): Bacteria > Acidobacteriota > Vicinamibacteria > Vicinamibacterales > Fen-181 > FEN-299. The sequence goes on from OY969603.1 coordinate 2,578,107, forward strand.
CGTGGATCGAGAACCTCGGGGCGCTACCCCCACCGCGTGCGCCGGTCCCCTCGTGCCGGCAGGACGCCCGGGCGCTGGTGCGTGGACGCCGGAGTGCCGTGGACTTCGACCCGGGCTTCACGCTGTCGCGCGAGAGCTTCCTCCGGATGCTCGAACGGACCCTCCCGCAGGAAACGCCGCCGTGGACGGTCCTGTCGACACCTGCCCAGGTCCACCTGTTCCTGTTCGTGCACCGCGTCGAGGGCGTGACCGAAGGTCTCTACGCCCTGCCGCGCTCAGCCGACGCGCTTGCGCCGCTTCGCGCGGCCACCCGAGGCGAGTTCCCCTGGGCGCCGGCGTACGAGGTCGCGCCCGGCCTGTCGCTGTTCCAGCTCGTCGAGGGCGACGTCCGCCTGCTCGCCGAGCGCGTGAGCTGCGGGCAGGCGATTGCGGGCGAGGGCGCGTTCAGCCTCGGCATGGTCACGCGATTCGACGACGCGCTGACGCGTGACGGCCCGTGGAGCTACCGGCGGCTGTTCTGGGAAGCCGGCATGGTGGGGCAGGTGCTCTACTTGGAGGCCGAGGCTGCCCGCGTGCGCGGCACCGGCATTGGGTGCTTCTTCGACTCCGCCATGCACGATCTGCTCGGGCTCCGCGGAACCACCTTCCAGAGCCTCTATCACTTCACGGCGGGCCGCCCGGTTGAAGATCCCCGGCTGCAGTTGAGCCCCGGCTACCCGTGGGAGTGACCGATCACCAAATCGGGATCGGGGGGCCTGAACTGTCGGAAGGACCAGGCGGTCTGCCAATCCCCGTCGGGCCCGAGGGCGGAAAATCCGAGGAAAACCCTCCGGCCCCACGGCTCTGCCGCAGGCATGTCTCTTGCGGAAGTGGATCGCGGAGAGGTGCGCCATGGTCTCGTCCACCCGGACCGTCCTGTTGACGGCCTTCGTGCTGGCGGCTTGCCCGCTCTCGGCCGCCCCACCACAGCTCGGCACAGGCCTGCCGGGCCCACTGCCGCTGTTTCCCGCGTACAACTGGTGGAACACCGACGTCAGCGCGGCCCCGGTCGACCCGGGGTCGGCCACGTTCATCGCATTCATCAACAACGGCGGCACGCGGAAGCTGCATCCCGACTTCGGCGGGGACGAGGCACCCGGCAGTGTGGCCATCTACGGGTTTCCGTATGCCGTCGTCGACGCGTCTCAGCCGAAGAAGGCCGTGCAGTTCGACTACGCGGACGAAAGCGACGGTGTGGACCACACGACCGGGCAGAGCTACCCCTTCTACCCGATTCCCGACGAGGCCATCACACAGGCACACTGGGTCGAGGGCGGCGACCCGGGCAACGTGGACCTTCGGTCGCAGCAGGACCGGCACCTCCTGATCGTCGACCACGACAACCGGTACCTGTACGAGCTCTACAACGTGTTCTACGACGGCCAGCAGTGGGTGGCGGGATCCGGCGCCCGGTTCGACTTGACGCGCAGCGACCGTCGGCCGGACGGGTGGACCTCGGCCGATGCCGCGGGCCTCGCCATCCTTCCCGGCTTGGTCCGCTACGACGAGGTCTACGGGGCTGGCGAGATTCGAGCACGCCTTCCGGGTGACCGTGCGGGCGACCAACGGCTACGTGTACCCCGCGTCGCACGCTGCCGGCTCCAATCCGCAGGCCCTGCCCATGGGGGCGCGGCTCCGGCTCAAGGCCAGCGTGGACCTGTCGCGCTTCCCGGCCGACGCGCAGAAGATTTTCCGCGCCATGCAGCGCTACGGCCTGATCGTGGCCGACAACGGCTCGGACATGTACATCAGCGGCACCTACGACGTCCGCTGGGACAACAGCGTCCTCAACCCGGCCTTCGCCGGGCTGACGGCCAGCGACTTCGAGGTCATCCAGCTCGGGTGGCAGCCACCCGTCACGATCAACCGGTACTTCGCCGAGGGCGCCACCAGCAGCTTCTTCAACTGCCGCCTGGCTTTCGCCAATCCCACCGCATCGGCCGCCAACGTGCTGCTTCGCTTCCTCAAACGGGACGGCACGTCCGTGACGCAGCCGGTGGGGGTGCCGGCGCTCAGCCGGCGTACGCTCGACGTCAACACGGTCCCGGGCATGACCGCGGCCGAGTTCTCGACCATCGTGCAGTCGGACGTGCCGATCGCCGCCGACCGGACGATGTGGTGGGATTCGAACGGGTACGGCAGCCACGCCGAGACGTCGCTTCCGGACCCGTCGACCGTCTGGTACCTGGCCGAAGGCGCCACCTACACCGGGTTCGCCTTGTACTACCTGATCCAGAACCCGGGGGCGACCGACGCCCTGGTCGACGTCACCTATCTTCGCCCATCCCCGGCGGCCCCGCTCGTCCGCCGCTACACGGTCCCGGCCCACAGCCGCTACAACCTCTATGTGAACGGTGTCGACCCCTCGCTCCTTCGCACCGACGTCTCGGCCATCCTGACAAGCGCGAACAACGTGCCGATCGTCGTCGAGCGGGCGCTCTACTACACCACCGACGGGCTGACCTTCAAGGCCGGCACGGCCAGCGCGGGCGCCGTGGAGCCCGCCACCAACTGGTTCCTGGCCGAAGGCGCGACCGGCTCATTCTTTGCGCTGTACGTGCTCGTCGCCAACCCGAACAACACGGCAGCCGACGTCACGCTCACGTACCTGCTGCCCGACGGCACCCAGAATCTCGCGGGTCCACCACGCCCAGCCCATGAGCCGGATGACCGTCCACGTGGCGTCCGAGGACGCGCGCCTGGCCAGCACCTCGGTCTCGACCCGCGTGCAGTCCACGCTGCCGGTCGTCGTAGAGCGCGCGGTCTGGTGGCCCGGCAACTCACCCGCCACCTGGCTCGAAGGGCACTCGTCGATGGGCTCGACGATGACCGGAACAGCCTGGGTCCTGGCCGACGGCGAGCAGGGTGGCACCCGGAACGCGGACACGTACATCCTCATCGGCAACACCTCGGCGGTCGGCGGCACGGCGCGCGTGACGCTCCTGTTCGAGGATGGCACGAGCACCCAGCGGTCCTTCTCGCTGCTGCCCACCAGCCGCTTGACCATCCATGCCGGGAGCGCCGCCCAGTTCCCGGAGGCCGCCGGGCGACGCTTTGCGGCCGTCGTCGAGAGTCTCGGCACTCCAGGCGCCGAGATCGTCGTCGAGCGGGCGATGTACTTCGACGCGCTCGGCATCCACTGGGCCGCCGGCACCTGCGCCTTGGCCACCCGCATCCGGTAGGCAGCGGCGTCGGAGGACGAGTCTGCCCGGCCGTTCCCCGCACACGGTAGACACCCCTGCGCCGGAGCGCGTACGATACCGGAGCTTTTCTCAATAGGAGTAACCGATGAAGTACTGGTTGACCGTGCTGGTCGTGCTGGCGGTGGTCGCCGTCGGCGCGTACCAGGCGACGAAGGCAGGAGGGGGCAAGGGTGACAAGATGGTGACGACGCCGTCAGGCCTCAAGTACGAGGATCTCGTTCCGGGCACCGGGGCGGAGGCCCGCAAGGGCCAGACCGTGAAGGTCCATTACACCGGCTGGCTGAAGGACGGAACCAAGTTCGACTCATCGCTGGACCGCGGCGAGCCATTCCAGTTCCCGCTCGGTGCGGGCCGCGTGATCAAGGGCTGGGACGAGGGCGTGGCCGGCATGAAGGTGGGCGGCAAGCGCCGCCTGATCATCCCCCCGGCTCTCGCCTACGGCGAACGGGGGGCGGGCGGCGTGATCCCGCCGAACGCAGAGTTGACGTTCGAGGTAGAACTGATCGCCGTCAGCCAGTAATGGGGCACGTAGACCCTGGACCCGGCCCGACGACGGGTTGGCTGTCGGTTCCGGCGTGGGGTTGGGTCTGGCGTCCTGGGACGAGGGTCGCGAGAGCGGGCGGTCAACCCATCTGGGCGATGAACTCCTCAAGAACCCGCCGGTCTTCCGGCCGCAGGTTCAGGAATCGCATCCCCATCCCGAACGACGGCATGCCGTAGCGGACTTCGGCAAGCACGTCGATTTCGTGGCCGAGCACGGTGAACCGCAGGTGCGCCGTCGTCCCCACCGGGTAGACGGTCCGTGCGTCGACAAAGGCACCGCTCGCGCTGATGTCCGCCAGCCGCACCGACAGGCGGCTGACATCCATCCCCTCGAGCTCGGCCTCGGCGAAGAAGGTAACCCGTTTTGCCCCGCGACGTTCATCGGTCATGGCGATCGCCATCCCGGCCTGCTGCCCCGGGGGCCTGCGTAGGATGCCCTCAGACTACCAAGCCTGACGCGCGCCGTCCATCTCGTTCGCCACGCGCCGACCCGCCGAACGGCGACGGCAGGTCTGCCGAGCCGACCGTCGACCCCGTCCTTCCGGAGGGGTGATCCGTGCCCACCCGGGTCGGCTGGTCCGGAAGAGCCGTGCACGACCGGCCGGCGCGGCGAGGCAACTCCCGCTCACTGGGCCGCCGCCTGCCAGCTGGCCAGGCCCCGTCCTGCCAGACACCGAACGGCCGCGGCTGGACGCCCTGGCCATGCTGTTCCTCCATTTGCATGGGCAGGGAGTGGGAGTCGTCGAGATCTTCTGGGGACTCTGGCTCGTCCCCTTCGGTCTCCTGGTCATGCGGTCGGGCTTCCTGCCCGGCCTTCTGGGCGTCCTCCTGATCGCCGCCTGCGTCGGCTACCTGGCCGACAGTCTGACCTCCCTGCTGGCGCCCGGGCCGGGGAGACCGAGAACCAATTTGCAGGTATTCTGGAGGGGACCTGAGAACTCCCGACGTTGGCGTGGTGGCTGATTCTGGGCGGCGAGGTGGCGGCGTGCGGTGGAGCATCCTTGCGCGCGCCCACACTGCCGGGGTGGCGCGGCTGGGAGGTACTGGTGCAGCACGACGATCCCTACTCTCGCGTCGACTATCGACGGCTCATCGCCTGGCCCGAACGGATCGAGCGCGAGTGGCCGTTCCTCCGGCACGTCCTCGGAAACGGGGGCCGAGTGCTCAATCTGGGATGCGGCACGGGCGAACACAGTCGCTTCCTGGCGTCGAAGGGGTTCGATGTGATCGGCGTCGACGCCTCGACGGCGATGATTGAGAAGGCCACCGATTCGCCGGTGCCCTCGAACCTGAGGTTCATCCAGGGCGACATCGCCGAGGTGGACCGGCTCGTCACGGAGCCCTGCGACGGGGCAATCTGCTTGGGCAACACGCTGCCCCACCTCACCAATTCGGCGACGATGTCGACCCTGCTGCGCGGCTTGCGCAGGCGCCTTCGCGCCGGCGCACCCTTCCTCCTCCAGGTCCTCAACTACGACCGGATCCTCGATCAGGGTCAGCGTGCCCTCCCGGTGAACCTCAGGCGGGGCGAAGGGCCCGGGGAGGAGATCGTCTTCCTCAGGCTGATGACGCCGCACGCGGACGGCTCGGTGATCTTCACGCCGTCCACGCTCCGGTACCGTCCGGACGGCGACCCGCCCCTCGAGGTCGTCTCGGCGCGCAACGTCGCGCTCCGCGGCTGGCGACGGGCCGAGTTGGACTCCGGGCTTGACGCTGCCGGCTTCACCGATCGGCAGCTGTACGGCACGGTCGGCGAGCTGCCGTACAGCGCCACGCAGTCCAGCGATCTCGTGATCGTCGCGCGGTAGGCGTGCGGTGCAGGTAGCGGCGGGCAGGTGCCGGAAGGAGGAATCCGCACGGGCTGGGGCTACCCGGCGGCGTTGACGCTCTCCCAGGGCTTGGGCCGCTCGCGGGCGGGCAGAACGCGCTTCCGCAGCCGGATCCCTCGGGGTGTGACCTCCACCAGTTCGTCGTCCTTGATGAACTCGATAGCCTGCTCGAGGCCGAGGACCCGCGGCGGCACCAGGCGGATCGCCTCGTCGGCGGTGGATGCCCGCATGTTGGTCTGTTTCTTCTCCTTCGTGACGTTCACGTCGAGGTCGTTGGGACGGGCGTTCTCCCCGACGATCATCCCCTCGTAGACCGTCGTCCCGGGCGCGATGAAGATCGCCCCCCGCTCCTGCAGGTTGAAGATCGCGTACGCCGTCGCCGAACCCGCCCGATCCGCCACCAGCGCCCCGGTCGTCCGGCTCGGGATAGGGCCGTGCCAGTGCTCCCACCCGGCGAACAGGTGGTTCATGATGCCGGTGCCTTTCGTGTCGGTCAGGAACTGCGAGCGGAGACCGATCAGGCCGCGCGTCGGAATGCGAAACTCCAGGCGGACGCGGCCGCTGCCGTGGTTCACCATCTTCGTCATGACGCCGCGCCGCGACCCGATCTGCGCGATCGCCACGCCCTGGAACTCCTCGGGCACATCGATCACGAGGTCCTCGACGGGTTCCACGGTGCGGCCCTCGATCTCCCGCGTGACGATCTCCGGGCGGGACACTTCGAGCTCGTAGCCCTCGCGCCGCATCATCTCGATCAGAATCGAGAGCTGGAGCTCCCCGCGGCCCACGACCTTGATCCGTTCCGGCGACTCGGTGTCCTCGACGCGGATCGAGACGTTGCCCAGCAGCTCCTTCGCGAGCCGGTCCCGCAGGTTGCGCGAGGTCACGTACTGGCCCTCGCGCCCCGCCACCGGCGAGGTGTTCACGCCGAAGATCATCGAGACGGTGGGCTCGTCCACGGCGATCGGGGGAATCGCCTCCTGGTGCTCCACGTCGGCGATGGTCTCGCCGATGGTGATGTCCTCGATGCCGGCCAGGCAGATGATGTCGCCGGCCGCCGCCGCCTCGATGTCGACGCGCCGCAGGCCGTCGAACGCGAACAACTTGGTGACCCGCGTCGGGCGCACGCTGCCGTCGAGTTTGCAGACCGCCACGAGGTCGTCGATGCGGACCCGGCCGTTGAACACGCGCCCGATGGCGATTCGCCCCAGGTAGTCGTTCGAATCGAGGTTGGCGACCAGCACCTGGAGCGGCGCGTCGGCGTCCCCCCGCGGCGGCGGCACGTGCTGCACGATGGCGTCGAACAACGGGCGCAGATCCGGCCCCTGCGCGGCCGGATCGGTGCTGGCGGTCCCCAATCGGGCGTTCGTGTAGAGCACCGGGAACTCCAGCAGGTCCTCCGGGGCGTCGAGGTCGATGAACAGATCGTAGACCTCGTTGAGCACCTGCTGCGACCGGGCGTCCTTTCGGTCGATCTTGTTGATCACGACGATGGGCGGGAGGCGCCGCTCGAGCGCCTTGCGGAGCACGAAGCGCGTCTGCGGGAGCGGACCCTCCGACGCGTCGACGAGCAGCAGGACGCCGTCGACCATCGACAGCGTGCGCTCGACTTCACCGCCGAAGTCCGCGTGGCCTGGGGTGTCCACGATGTTGATCAGGTAGTCGTGGTAGTGGACCGCGGTGTTCTTCGCCAGGATGGTGATGCCGCGCTCCCGCTCGAGGTCGGTGTTGTCCATCACCCGCTCGGCCACCCGCTCATTGGCCCGGAATACACCCGACTGGCGCAACATTCCGTCGACCAGCGTCGTCTTCCCGTGATCGACGTGCGCGATGATCGCGACATTGCGACACCGCGGGTTGGCAATCGTAGACGGGCCCTTTCGGTGCATCGGCATCCGCCCAGTATACCAGCCGGGACGGATGCTACGCCGCGCGCCGATCGGCAGCCGCTCGGGAAAGGAGGGCGAACGGGCTAGAATTGTGTGCGCGCGGGGCCCCCGCCACAGCGTGCCGCACTCGCAGGAGGCCACCATGGAGCAGCGCTCCCTTGGACAGACCGGCTTGACGGTAGGACGGCTCGGCATCTCCGCCAGCTACGGCGTGCCGGCCGGGGAGGTGGAACGGGCCGTCGAGGCCGGGATGACCTACCTCTACTACGGTTCGCTCCGCCGCCGGGGATTCACCGAGGCGATCCGGCACCTCGCTCCGCGGCGGTCCTCCTTCACGCTCGTCGTCCAGTCTGTACTCGCCGTTCGGATGGGGAGTCGTCCGGAGTCTCGAGCGGGCGCTCCGGTCGCTCAGGCTCGACCACGCCGACGTGTTGCTGCTGGGGATGTGGAACCGGCAGCCGCCGGCGCGGGTGATGGACGCGTGCGCGGCGCTCAAGGCTCGTGGCCTCACCCGGTTCGTCGCGCTGTCCACCCACCGGCGCGCGCTCGTACCGGAGCTGGCCGCGAAGCGTGCGGGCATCGACATCTTCCATGTCCGCTACAACGCGGCTCACCGTGGCGCCGAGACCGACGTGTTCGCGCGCCTTCCCGTCCAGCAGCGCCCGGGTATCGTCTCGTTCACCGCCACGTGCTGGGGCCGGCTCCTTGAGCCCCGGCGCACTCCCCCTGGCGACAGAACGCCCACCGCCGCGGACTGCTACCGGTTCGTGTTGACGAATCCCGCCGTCGACGTCTGCATGACCGGTCCGGCCTCTCGCACGCACGTGGAAGCCGCGCTGGAGGCGGCCCGCCTGGGCCCTCTGCCCCCAGTCGAGCTGGCCTGGATGCGACGGGTCGGTGACGCCGTTCACGGCGCGGCCCGCCGCTGACCGCCCCCTCGGCTTCAGTCGGCCGGGCCTGCTGCCGATTACCTGCTACGGAAGGGAATCGTCGGAACGAGATGCCGTCCACCCCGTCATCCGTCGCGGATATCTTCGTCGCCCGGCAGCCGATCTTCGACGCCCGGCAAAGGGTCTTCGCCTACCAGCTGCTCTTCCGATCGGGCTCGGAGAGCCACTTCGCGTCCGGACAGAGCCCAGACGCGTCCGCGTCCCATGTGATCAGCAACGGCATCGTCGTGGGACTGGGCAATCTGACCGACCGGAAGCCCGCCTTCATCAACTTCTCCCGCGAGCCGCTACTCTGCGACCTCCCCCTCGCGCTCCCCCCCAAACAGGTCGTGGTGGAGGTCGTGGAGTCGGTCGAAGCGGAAGACGCGGTGGTGGCGGCCTGCCGGAAGCTGAAGGCGGCCGGCTACCGGCTGGCATTGAATCACCACCCCGACGGGCTCAACCGCCAACCGCTGGTCGATCTCGCCGATTTCCTGAAGGTGGACGTCTCCAAGGTGAACTCCGCCGAACGCGCTGCGATCGCGGGCAGGTACCGCGACAGCCTGCACCGAACCGTCGCCGGGCACGTGGAGACCCGAGAGGCGATGGCCGAAGCGGCGGCCCAGGGGTTCCACTTGTTCCAGGGCTACTACTTCAGCCAGCCATCCGCAGCCGCGAAGTCCATCCCCGGGTTCCGCCTCAACTACCTCAGGCTCCTGCGGGAGCTGAACCGCCCGGAGGTGGACCTCCGGCGCCTGGAGGCCGTCATCAAGCAGGAGGCCTCCATCACATTCCGCCTGCTGCGGCGCGTGAACTCGGCGGCGTACGGCTTTCGCCTCGAGACCTCGGCGCTCCAGCACGCCCTGGTGCTGCTCGGCGAACGCGAGATCCGGTTGTGCGCCACGGTCTGGGCACTCGCCGACCTCTCGCGCGACCTGCCGTCGGAACTGGTCGTGGCCTCGACGCTGCGGGCGCGGCTCTGCGAGCTGCTCGCCGCCGAGGCGCAGCTGAGCGACCGCGCCGTGGACGTGTTCTTGCTGGGGATGTTCTCGATGCTCGACGCCATCCTCGAACAGCCCTTGGCGCAGATCGTCCCGACGCTGCCGCTCGCCTCAGACGTGGGCGAGGCGTTGCTGGGCGCATCGAACCGTCTGCGAGCACTGCTCGACTGCGTCGTCGCGTACCGAGCGGGGGGTGTGGGATCAGGTCCGCGTGTTGGCCGAGCGCGCCGGCGTGCTCGAACACAGCATCCCGACCCACTACCTCGAGGCCGTCGAATGGACGCGGGAGATCTTCCAGGGGGCTGCGTAAGCACGCCTCCGCCGCCGCTCCAGGAACAGCCCCGTGCACGGGGTCCCGGGTCGGCCCGCGGCCTTCGCAGGAAGGTCGTCGGCGGAAGGCGCCTGCCCCCGGCACCGGCCGTCCCCGATAAGGAAATGAGCACCGTGCCGACGAACGGGATCGACATCTTCGTGGCGCGGCAGCCGATCTTCGACGCCCGGCTGCGAGTCATCGGGTACGAGTTGCTGTTCCGATCGGGCATGGACAACTTCTGCGCCGGCGTCAGCCCGGATGTGGCCACGTCCCACGTGATCAACAACGGGATGACGATCGGCCTCGCCAGCCTCACCGACGGCAAGCCGGCCTTCCTCAACTTCTCGCGCACGGCGCTGGTCAACGATTTCGCCTTCGTCATGCCGCCCCGGGAGGTCGTTATCGAGATCCTCGAGACCGTCGAGCCCGACGACCAGGTCCTGGCAGCCTGCGATCGGCTGAAGGCGGCCGGCTACCGCGTGGCCCTCGATGATTTCAGCGCTCAACCCGGCTACGACCGCCTCGTGGCGATAGCCGACGTCATCAAGGTGGACATCCTCGCCACGCCATCCGGCATGTGGGCGGGCATCGTGCAGCGCTACGCGACGGACCGGTGTCACCTCCTGGCGGAGAAGGTGGAAACCCGCGACGTGTTCGCCGAGACCGCCGGCCAGGGCTACCGGTACTTCCAGGGCTACTTCTTCAGTCGTCCCGTCATCATGGCGTCCAAGACGGTGCCCGGCTACCGCCTGAACTACCTGCGCCTGCTCCGCGAGCTGAACCGGCCCGATGTCGACCTTCGGCGTCTCGAGGAGGTCATCAAACAGGACGCCTCACTCGCCTTGCGGATCCTGCGGCGGGTCAATTCCGTGGCCTACGGCTTCCGGGTCACCACCTCGGCGCTGAGCCACGCCCTTGTCTTGCTGGGCGAGCGGGAGATCCGCGTGTGCGCGACGGTGTGGAGTCTGGCCGAGCTGGCGCGCGGCCTGCCGTCAGAGCTCATCGTGTCGTCGACGCTCCGCGCGCGACTCTGCGAACTGCTCGCCCGCCCAGCCGGGCACGCCGACCGCGCCTCCGACCTGTTCCTGGTGGGACTGTTCTCGATGCTCGACACGATCCTGGAGCAGCCGATGGACCAGATCGTCGGCTCGCTGCCCCTGGCCGACGATGTCCGCGAGGCGCTGCTCGGCGGGCAGAACCCCTTGCGCGCGATCATGGACTGCGTCGTGGCGTACGAGCGCGGTGAGTGGGACCAGGTGCCCGCGCTGACCTGCGCAGCGCACCTCGACGAGTCGGTTCTCTCGCGCTGTTATCCCGAGGCCATCGCCTGGGCGCGTGGCGTGTTCGAACTGTCCTGACGGTCGACGAGCGCCGTCAAGTGGTGCTCGGCGACCGAGAGGTCCCGTTCGAGGTTGCCTACCCCCTCGAACAATCCAATCGCCGAGTCTGCCGGGTTTGTCTGCAGCGCGGCCCCAGCCACCTGCTCGACGCTCGTGCCGATGGCCGCGAGACGGACCGACAGCGGCGGATGGGTGTCGAACGGGTGGGGCGCGCACAGCGCCCCCAGGCCTGCCAGGCGCGAGGGTTCGCGATCCGCCCGAACGGTCTCGGCAAACACCTCGCTCGCATTGGCGTACTGGCTTCCCGTGTCCACCGCCGTGGTCATGCCCAACAGCACCGTCTGCCACGCCGGCGCAAATGCGTGCGCCTTCACGAGCGCCGCCCCGTAGACCGCGGCCCCTTCGAGTGCCGCCGCAGCACGGTCCGCGGACAGTTCGGAGGACGCCATGTCCTGCACGTCGGCGCGGAACTGGTCCGTGACGAAGGCAATCGGAACCAGTGCCGGCAGGATCACCAGCGCGGCCATCCCGTGCGCCCTGCCGCGGAACGTCTCGATCGCGGTGAGCGCTCCGCGCTCGAACGGCAAGGCCCCCCGTGCCCCGCCGCCGTCGAAATGCCTCAGTTCGTGGGCCACCAGCGTCGAGAACTCGCGCTCCGTCAGGATGCGGCACATCGCGAGCGACACGTAGAGCGTTCGGCCATGAAAGGTGCCGTCGAGGCAGGAGAAGGGTGCCGAGGTGAGGAACTCGCCCGGCGTCAGGCCGGCCACCACGCGGTCCGGCGGTTTCACCCCCACCCGATCGGCCAAGTGCAGGAGCAGGGGTGCCAGCCGCGGCTGCGCGGCGAGGTCGAGCGAGCGACCCACCACGCTCACCGACGAGGTCCGATTGACCCCGACCGCCACGCTCCCGACACCTATGACCCACACCAAAGCCCCGAGGGCGGCCGCAAGGGTCAGCGAGGTCGGCCACCATCCGACGACCTGCCCGGCCAGACTGAATCCGACCACCGCCAGCACGGCGTGCGCCAGGGCGAGGACGACCGCGCATCCGGAAACCGCGATCAGGGCCGGACGGAACGCCCGGGCACGCAACCGACTCGACAAACGCACCAGCCAGCCGGCGCCGCCGGCCAGCCCCAGGACCATGAGCCCGACGCCGGCGACGATCGCCGAACCCGCACTGGCCTGGGAAGCCAGGTTGTAGGGGCGGCACGGCCCGATCTGGCGCCCGGCCCGCGGGTCGCTGCACAGGACGGACAGCGAGAAGCGGCGCATGAAGGGGGCGGTGGGCCGCTGACCCTGGGCGACCAGTTGCCGGGCCAGCAGGACCGTCCACCGCCCCTCCCACTGCGTCCGCCCGTACGCCGCCAGAGCGGAGACGACCACCGGCACGGCCAGCAGGAGCACCAGGGGCTTGAACACACTGCGCATCAGTGACACCCGGCTCACACGAAAACGAGACCGCCCGACGGGAGTCGCACGAGCGAGGGCGCCCGACGGTTTGGGCCCTCAGTCGTCCCCGACCATTGTACCGCGCTCCCGGGATTCGTCGATCACCGCCAACAACCGGCGGCGGGTCTCCTGGACATGGCCCGCGGCGGTTCGCCCGATCCACTCGCGCCGCTCGGCCGCGAAGGTCGCCGGGTCCGTCGTGCCGCGTTCGCGCATCACCACGTCGACGACATCCGCGGCGGCCAGGGCCGGACACGCCGGCACGTGCACGTAGAGGGGCCGCGTCCCCGTCCAGGCCCGTCCCGTGCACGCCGCGCCCACGACCTGCGAGAGCACGGGTCGGCCGGCGTCGCCTGCCACGACACCGAGGAGCCAGGAGGCGCTTCCGGCGGCGGAGTACCGCGTCTGGACCAGCGCGGCCACGCTCCGGCGCGGGAGCCGGGTCACGCGCAATCTGTCGATGGCCGGGCTCTCCCCCAGCATTCCGCCCCACTCCGCCACCATCCCGTCCTGATCGTCCCAGGCGGGTGAGACCTCGAGCACGGCCGGCTCGGAAAGCGGTCGGCCCCTGGCCTCAGCCGCGACCGCCTCGACACAGATGTCGTAGCCTTGTCTGACAAGTCCCCAGTGGCTCAGGACCTGCGGCATCAGCTGCGGCGGCTGCTCGAGTCGGGCCGTGCGGACCAGGCGGGCGGAGACGGTCGGAAGCCACTCCGGCAGCGTCCAGTGGCGCACAGTTGCGACGGCTTGGCCCTCAGGTGCGGTGACGAGAGGGAAGACCCGACGCACTTCCACGATGCCGTGTTCGGCGGCGTGGCCTCCGGCTCGGGCCATCGTCGCCGCCACGATGCCGAACGACGCCGCGAGCGGGTCGTGCACCTCGGCCTCGAGCCAGGCGAGCAGAAACCGGGCCGTCATCGTCGTCAGCCCTCTGAACCCCTGGATCAACAGCGCAAGGGTCTGTCGGCCTTCCCCACCCAGCCGGCCCCAGGCTCCCGCGAGCAGCGGCTCAACGCGGTCGTCTCCGAGCTGCAGCAGACCGGCGATCAGGCCGGCCCGCGCCTCGTCGCCCGACGTCTGATCGGCCAGCGAGGCGACAAACGCGGGGCCGGTAAGCGCGTTGTCTCTCTCGAGCGGCCGAAGCACCGCCATCTCCATGGCCGCCGTGGCGACAACGGACGGGTCCGGATCGGTGAGCAGGAACGGCAGCAGGCCCGGCGTGCACCCGGCGCCCTCGTGAACCTGGCGGCGGCGGTGGAGCTGTTCGATGGCGCGGCCCACGCCGACGACGATTTGCAGGCGGTGGGCTGGGACGAGCTGTTCGGCGGCCACCCGTGCGAGAGCCATCAGGCGAGCCGACGCCGCCCCACGCGCTCCGGCCGCAACCGACAGGCATTGGTAGCGGTACAGCTGGCCGAGCAGGGCGGACTCAAGGCGCGCCCACCGCGGCGGGTCGGCCAGCAGCGCCTCGAGGTCGTCGACCGACGGATCGGCCGGATTCGGCGATGGAAGCCGGACGTCGTCGCCCACGGGGCCAGTGTCACCCTTTCGCCGCGGCGGGTTCAACTCACCTGGAGGACGCCGTCCTCCATCACCTTCCTGCCATCGAACCACACGGTCGGGCGCTTGATGAGGCCGTCCAGATGGCTCGCGACGCGCACGGTGCCGCCCATCGACTTGTTGTCGCCGAACGCGATGTGGACCGTGCCCAGGACCTTCTCGTCCTCGAGGATCACGCCGGTCAGGATGGCCCGATCGTTGGTACCGACTCCGAATTCCGCGACGACGCGCGCGTCCCGCCCGTGCGGGTCGATCAGCTCAATCAGTCGTCGTGCCTCGGCCCCCCCGGTAATCTCGGTGGCGTAGCCTCGCTCGACGACGACGCGCACCGGTTCGGAGACCATCCCGACGCCGGCGATCGACCCGTCCACCACCACCACGCCGTTCGACTGGCCCTCGAGCGGCGCGAGGTAGGCCTCGCCCGTCGGCAGGTTGCCCCACTGGCCCTTCTGGTGGAACAGGCCCGTGCTGGCGTGCGCGGTTCGGCCTTTGGAGGCCATGACGATGTCGGTCCCAGCCGGGGCCGTCACCCGGATCTCGCTGGTCCGCCCCAGCAGGTCGCAGAGCAGGTGCGTGCGCGCCGCGATCCGGTGATAGTCGGCGTTCATGCACCGTACCATGATCGGCTCGGTCACCCCCGGCAGTGTGGCCACGCGGGCGCCGGCCGCGCTGGCGGCGCGCCTGGCGTCGGTGTGGGTGAGCGACCAGAACGTCGGACAGAGCACCACGTCCGCCTTCAGCATGAGGTCGGCCACCTCAGGCGGCGGCTCCTCGCCGTGGCTCCGCCTCGGCAGCATGTCCACCAGGAGCACCTCCAGGTCCAGGTCCTTCGCCGCACGTTGGAGGGCATACCCAATCGGACGGAGCGGCTCGTCGGTGACAATCAGCACCTGCTCGCCGGCGCGGGCACCCATGCAGTCGCGGACCGCGATGGTGGCCGCAGACAGGAGCTCGGTCGATGGCGTGAACATAGCGGCTCGGACGCCCCGGAGAACTACCAGTTGACGTCGCGGGCGCCCGGACCCCGGCCCGGCGACCGAGACCGGGGTCAGGCGGCTCCGCCCCCGCGCTAGGCGAGGGCTTGGAGCGCCTCGGTGAGGAGGCCCTTGAACATGGGGATTCTGTAGCCGTTCTTTTCGAGCGGCGTCGCGTCGTGGACTGCGGCCTCGGCGGCGGCCGTGACCACCTCCGGCGAGAGGGTCTTGCCCGTCAGCGCCCGCTCGGCCGGCTCGGACCGCCACGGGATGGGCGCCGCACCCGACAGCACCACACGGGCCCGCACGACCGAGTCGCCCTTCATCAGCAGGGCCAAGGCCACGCCGGCCAGGGCGAAGTCCCAGGCATTCCTGGCCCGCACCTTCCGGTACGAGCTCTTGAGCGATGGTTCGGGCGGCGGCAGGAAGACCGTCGTCACGATCTCGTTCTTCTCGAGAACATTCTCCTTGGTGAGCGCCTTGGCCGGACCCAGGAAGAACGACCCGGCGGGCACCAGCCGGGCCCCGCCCGGACCCACGACCTGGATCCGCGCCCCGAGGGAGACGAGGGCGGGAGCGATGTCCGACGGGTGAACGATGACGCACTTGTCGCCGCCGAGGATGCAGTGATACTGGTTCTCCCCACCCATCGCGAAGCACGTGTCGCCGCCCTTCCGCGCGCAATGGAACTCGCCGCGGAAGTACCAGCAGCGGGGCCGTTGGCAGAGGTTGCCGCCGATGGTGCCCTGGTTCCGCAGCTGCGGACTGGCCACCGCGGCGGCGGCCTGGGCAAGCGCGGTGTACTGCCTCTGGATGGTCTTGTCGACGGCGACCTCGGCATTGGGCGTCAAGGCCCCGATTTGCAGGCCACCCCCGAGGACTGGCGCGATGCCGCGCAGCTCCTTGATCCCCGCGAGACTCACGATCCGGTCGGCCTTGAAGACGCCGTCGCGCAGGCAGCCGAGCAGGTCGGTGCCTCCGGCATGCACCCTAGCGCCGGGCACGGCCAACAGCCGCACCGCGTCGGCGACCGATTTCGCGCGAACGTAGTTGAATGCCGGCAACATGCCTACCTCCTGGTCTGCGCGGCGAGCAGCTCGACGAGCCGCGGCGGGTTGACGGGGGAATCGGGCGTCCGCACGCCGCACGCGTCGTAGATGGCGTTGGCGATGGCCGCCGCCACCGGCACGAGGGCTGGCTCGCCCAGCCCCTTGGCGGCGATCGAATTCGCCTCGTGGTCGTGCAGGTCGACGGCGACCACCGCCGGATCCACCGGCACGTCGAGGGCTGTCGGGATCTTGTAGTCGTGCCAGTTGCGGTTCACCATCTTGCCGGTCTGACCGCGATCGAGGACTCGAGCCTCGGTCGCCGCCAAGCCGATCCCCATGGCGATGGCGCCCTGCACCTGGTTCTCGAACGTGAGCTCGTTCATGGCGCGACCGCTGTCCTGCACCGCCAGGTAGCGGAGCACCTTCACCTCGCCCGTACGCGTGTCCACCTCCACCTCGGCGAAGTGCGCGGCAAACGGGCACGTCACCTTCCCCGGCGGGTTCGGCCCGCGGTAGCCGACCCCCAGGATGAGCCCGCGGTTCCGAAGCCCGTTGACCGAGGTCAGTGGCATCCGCTTGGCCGCCTCCACGGTGGAGAACACGTCGCCGTCGGCCAGGACGAGGTCCCGCGTCGAGGCGTTCAGCTGCTCGGCGGCCATCGAGAGGAGTTGCTGCTTGACGTCGAGGGCAGCCGCCCGCGTCGCCGGCCCCTCGGTCGGCACGGTCTTGCTGCCGCCGCTGGCCGTGGCGTACTGCGTGGTCGCCGTATCGGCCCACTCGACCTGGATCCGGTCGAGTGGCACGCCGAGCTCCTCGGACACGATCATCGCCATCACCGTCTTGGTCCCCGTGCCGAGATCGCTCGCGCCCATATTGAGGCTGGCACTGCCGTCGGCAAACAGCTTCACGATCACGGTCGACGGCGGCCCGCCGCTGCCGCCCCGCCAGAGTCCGGCGGCCACGCCCACGCCACGCCGGATGGCCTCGGTGGTCTTGGCGCGGTGCTTGGCCTCGGCCCAGCCGAACCGCCGGGCGCCCTCCTCGAGGCAGGGCTTGAGCCCGGTGGTCGAGTAGGGCGGCGTGCCGGGCGTCCCCTGGCTGACCGCCGGGGCGTTCTTGAGGCGCAGCTGGATCGGGTCCATGCCAATCTTCTCGGCGAGCTGGTCCATCATCTGCTCGAGCGCCCAGGCCCCCTGTGGGTGCCCCGGCGCCCGGAACGCGCGAGCCTGGCCGGCGTTGATGTAGACGTCGGTGAGCTCGGTCTTCACATTCGGACAGGCGTACAGATCCCGCACGACCCAGTCGACGCTCCCGACGCCGCCGCCGGGATACGCACCGCCCGTGCCGAGCACCGTCGCCTGGAGTGCGGTCAGCGTGCCGTCTTTCTTCACGCCGGCTTTGAGCGTCAGCTTGTTCGCGGGGCGGTTGCCCACGGCCAGAAAACTCTCCTCCCGGGTGAGGTGGAGCTTGACGGGCCGGGCCGTCTTGCGGGCGAGCAGTGCGGCGATCACCGTGTGCTTGCTGAGGCCGAGTTTCGAGCCGAAGCCGCCACCCATGTAGTGGCCGATCACCCGCACGTTCGAGGCTGGCAGCTTGAAGGTCTGCACGAGCCCCTGTTGGATCGGAAACACGCCCTGCGTGGAATCCCAGACGACGAGCCGGTTGCCTTCCCAGCGGGCCACCGACGCGTGCGTCTCGGTCGGCGCGTGGATCTCGCACGCGGTCGTGTACGTCTGCTCGATGACGACGTCGGCCGCAGCGAAGCCCGCCTCGATGGTGCCGCGGCTGTAGGTCACGACCTCTCCGGACTGGTTCCCGGTCACGTGCACGAGCGGTGCGTCCGGCTTGAGCGCGTCCTCCGCGTCGCTCACAAACGGCAGCACGTCGTACTCCACCGCGATGGCGCGGACGGCGTCCCAGGCCTGGTAGGGCGTCTCGGCCGCGACGGCGGCGACCTCCTCGCCCTCGTAGCGGCAACGGGGGTCGAACAGGCGGCTGAGCGGGCCGGTCCGCGTGCTGAACCAGGGGATGTCAGCGCCTGGCGTCTTGTCCACGAGGATGGCCGCGACGCCCGGCATCTTCTCGGCCTTCGTCGTGTCCACCTTCTTGACGGTCGCGTGGGCGTGCGGACACCGCAGCACGGCGGCGTACAGCATGTCCGGGAGCAGGACGTCGGCCGAGTAGACCGCCCGGCCGCTGACGCGCTCATAGGCGTCGATGCGCGGAAGCCGCTTGCCGACCACGGTGGTCGTCTTCCACGCCGGCGGGTCAGCGCCTGGTTCGGGCGTCAGGGGCGTCGGCGCGGTCAGGTAGTAGGTGTCGTCTGGTGTCATCGGCGCCCACCTTCCTGCTTCTTCAGGTCGGCCGCGCGTTGGCCAGCCTTGAAGATGTGCGCGTAGGCCCCGCAGCGGCACAGGTTGCCACTGACCCCCACGCGAATCTCGTCGACTGTCGGCGACGGGTTGGCGCGGAGGAGGCCCTCAACGGCCATGATCTGGCCGGGTGTGCAGTACCCGCACTGAAACGCGTCCTCTTCGAGAAACGCCTGTTGCACGGCCCCTAGGTCCTCGCCGTGCATGAGGCCCTCCACGGTGGTGATGCGCTTCCCTTCCGCTTCGACCGCCAGCATCAGGCACGAGTACCTGCGGTTTGTCGTCGACGAGCACCGTGCAGACGCCGCACTCGCCGCGCTCACAGCCGAGCTTGGTCGCGGTGAGGCCGATTCGCTCCCGCAGGACGTAGAGCAGCGACCAGCGCGGCTCGACGAGCAGGCGGTGTGGGCGGCCGTTGATGGTGAGGGTCACGCGAACCATCTCGGCGCCCTCAGGCAACTCGGCGCCCGGCACGGCCTCGGCGGTCGCGGCGTGGCTCGCGGCGGCGGCGGCCACGGCGCCGGTCCCGAGCGTGGCGATGAAGCCGCGTCGCGTGAACCCGGTACCCTGGCTTGGGGGATCTTTGGGATCGTCGGGCATAGGAACCTCCCAGGATGCCGTGCCGGGTCCGCCGGCACAGCCGCGGGAACCGATGTGGGGCTGCCGGATTATAGCGCAAGCCATGCCCGCTGGCGGTATGACGGCCCCCTCGCGAGGCGCCCCGCGCGGCCGAACGCCGGCCCGTTCGCGCGTGGCCGGTCGCCGGGGAGACGAGGGCAGAGGACTGGCCACGGAACCCGCCACCCCGTCGCCGTGCGGGGCAGCCACTCCCCGGTGCACGTCGCACCACGCCGCGAGCCACTCTGGGCCGCCGTGCCGGCGCCCCGGTAGTGCGCCAGCCTCGAACTGACCCACCACCCCGTCGCCGTGGTGCGCGTCATCCGGCTCAGGTGTGTGGCACGGACAGAGCTTCAGCCTGCCCCCCGGGACCGTCCGTGATCGGGGGACACGACGGCGAGCTGACCTTGCGTCACACAGTGTCAGTGTGTAACATTCATGTGTATGCCAACGAACCTCGCCATCGATGATCAGCTCCTCAATCAGGCCCGCAGCGTAGGCGGGTACCGGACCAAACGCGAAACGGTGAACGAGGCGCTGCGTGAGTTCATTCAACGACGCCAGCGTCTTGAACTGGCGAAACTCGCCGGCAAAGTCGAATACGATCCAAAGTACGACTACAAGCAGGAACGGCGGGCGCGGTGATTCTCCTGGACACGTCCGTTCTCTCGCGCGTCTTCCGGCGAACACGTCCCGGTCCGGAAGAGCGTCGGCTTCAGGTGATATTCGAAGAGTTGATGGCGAGTGACGCGCCCCTCGGTCTGCCCGGCCTCGTCCTGCAAGAGGTACTGAGCGGAATTCGAATCTCACCGGCAGGTCAGCGACCTCGCGGCGAAGCTGCTCGCCGCGTTCACCATTGTCCCCGAGGGAATTGCGGAACACATCGAGGCGGCACGGGTCAAGAACGTGTGCTTGGGCAAAGGGCTCAACGTGTCGGGCGGCGATTGCCTGATCGCCGCCTGTACGATCATCGGCCACCATGAACTCTTCGCCGTCGATGAGGACTTTGAGGCGATTGCGAGGCATGCGCCGCTGAAGCTGTTCCGGGGACACCACGTGGCATAACGAGGGCCTGCAACCCCCCGGCGCGGGTGCATTCCCGACCGCCAGCGGGTGAGGCCAGACGTTGACGGCCATCTCGATGTTTGGTACCGCGGGCAGGCGGTGCCGTGGCGCGAGATCACCGACGAGGTCCCCTCACGGTCCCACGCCGTGGCCCTGCCCGGGCCGAGGCGACACGCCCTCGGGTCGCTCCGGAGGGCCGCATCTCTGGAAGCGTCGTCCCTTCCGGGACCTACCGGACCGACTCTCATCCGGCGAGTGGATTCCGGGCCACGTGCCGCCGCTGCTCTACGGCGGAGTCGTCTAGATCCCGGCCGCCTGCGCGGCCCGCTCCAGGGGTGGGGGGGCCTGCTCGCGGCCTTGAGGTGACCGCGAAGAAGGGGACGTTTTCTTCGAGCTGAGGATGGGGACACTTTGAACGAGCGTTGACAGGGCGGCCCCGTGCCCTTGCCCTGAAAGGCCCATTTGCCCTACGCTTGCGAGGTTCTGCGAATTGCCGACGAGCCGGGGCCGATTGCGCGCAGAGGGTTCCGCCTCCAGTCAAGGAGGACCGCTCGGCGTGTAGCAGGCCCGCGGGACAGCCGGGGAGATGGACGCCGCCTGCGCTGCCCACGATGAAGCGATGGAGAAGGAGGCCCGGCGCGTGAAGCCGGTCCCGGCAAGCGAAGGAGCATGACATGGCGAACGCGATCGAGGGACTGAAGCCCGCACTGGTGTGGAAGTACTTCGCCGAGATCAGCCTGATCCCGCGCGGGTCGAAGAACGAAGCCGCTATCGGCAAGTACCTGGTCGAGACGGCCCGCAAACTCGGGCTCTGGGCCACGCAGGACGCGGCCGGGAACGTCCTGGCCCGCAAGCCCGCGTCTTCCGGGCGCGAGGGCGTGGCCAGCGTGTGTCTGCAGGGCCACATGGACATGGTCTGCGAGAAGAACAAGGACACGGTCCACAACTTCCTGAAAGACCCGCTCCAGCTGGTGCGCAAGGACAACTTCCTGATGGCCAAGGGGACCACGCTTGGCGCCGACAACGGCATCGCCGTGGCCACCTGCCTGGCGCTGATGGCGGCCAGAGACGTCGAGCACGGCCCGCTGGAGTTCCTCTTCACTGTCGATGAGGAAACCGGGCTGACCGGCGCCAACAGCCTCGAGCCCGGCTTCCTGCAGAGCTCGACGTTGCTGAACCTCGACTCGGAGGACGAGGGCGAGCTGTACGTCGGGTGCTCGGGCGGGCGTGACACGACCGGGACCTGGGCGGCCGCCTGGGACGACGCACCCGCGGGCGGGACCGGCTTCCTCATCACCGTCCGGGGTCTCAAGGGCGGCCACTCCGGGCTCGAGATCCACACGGGCCGGGCCAACGCGCTCAAGCTCCTCACGCGCGTGCTCCTCGGCCTCGCCGCCCAGGGCGTCCGCGTCGCCAAGGTTGAGGGCGGCAACAAGCGGAACGCGATCCCGCGCGAAGCCGAGGCGGTCGTCTGGCTGCCCAAGGCCAAGGCGGCACAGGCCGCCGAGCTCGTCGAGAAGATGAACGAGGTCGTCAGGGCGGAGTTCTCGACGGTCGAGCCCGGCCTCCGGGTGGCGTGCGAACCGCAGAAGGGCGTCCGCAAGGTCTTCTCACGGGGCCTGCAGAAAAAGGTCCTGCTGACGCTTGCCGGCCTGCCGCACGGCGTCCTCAAGATGAGTGCGGATATCCCGGGCCTGGTCGAGACGTCGACGAATCTGGCGATCATCCAGACGGGCAAGAAGGACCTCAGCATCCAGACCAGCCAGCGGAGTTCGGTCGCCTCGGAGATCGAGGAGGCGTGCCAGATGGTGCGCGCCGTGTTCGAGCTGGGCGGAGCGGCGGCCACCGGGTCGGACGGCTACCCGGGCTGGAAGCCAAATCTCGAGTCGCCGATCCTCAAGCTGGCCCAGTCCACGTACCACGCGTTGTTCGGCAAGGAGCCCGAGGTGAAGGCCGTCCATGCGGGCCTCGAGTGCGGGATCATCGGCGAGAAGTACCCGGGCATGGACATGGTGTCGTTCGGACCGACCATGCGCGAAGTGCATTCGCCAGCCGAGCACCTGTACATCGACACGGTCGAGAAGTTCTACGCCTACTTGCTGGCGATCCTGAAGAACGTGAAGTGATCGCCCCCGACGAGTGGCGGCGGGGCACGCCCGCGGCGCGCCCCGCTGCCGCGCCGTCGCCTTGCGCGCCCGCATCCCCCACCAGTCGCCTGCCCACGCGTCCGCCGGCACACCAGCGCGCTCCCGTTGCGGGCGCGGGTCGGCGGGCGGAGGCGCGGTGGGCGGTTCTCGGCTACACTGCATTGATGGGCTGGGTAGCGGTCCCGGCCGTGGAGAAACGATGCACAGGTCGAGTGTCCAGTGGGTATTCGCGGTGGCCTTGACGCTCGTGTCGGCCGTGTGGCAACGCACGTCGGGCCCCACCTATCCCGCCAAGGGCCACGTCCAGGTGGGCGGCGTCGACATTCCGCTGAGGCTGGAACGGTCGTACAGCATCACCGGGCGCCAGCCGGTGACGGTCGCCGTGGTGGACCGGATGGTCACGGGCACCGTGCGCTGGCGCCGGTTCCCCAGCCGGGACGACTGGCGAGACGAACCGATGGAGCGGAAGGGTGGCGTCCTCGAGGCCGTGCTGCCGCCCTCGCCCCTGCCGTTGATGCCCCCCGCCGGCAAGTTGGAATACCAGGTACGACTGCAGAATGCCGGGCACATCGTCGTCTTCCCCGAGCGGCCGGTGGTCACCCGTTTCAAGGGCGACGTACCCGCCGCGATCCTGATCCCGCACGTGGTCGCGATGTTCTTCGGAATGCTGTTCTCCAACCGCGCCGCCTGTTCGGCCGTGTGGGGCGGCAGGACGCGTGCGCTCGGGCTGATCACCATGACCTTGCTCATCCTCGGCGGGCTGGTCCTCGGACCGATCGTCCAGAAGTTCGCCTTTGGTGCGTACTGGACCGGCATCCCCTGGGGCTACGACCTCACCGACAACAAGACGCTCATCGCCGGGGCGGCGTGGATCCTCGCGGCGTGGCGATTGCGGCGTCACGCGCCGGCGCGCGTGCCCGTCGGCCTGGCCGCCCTCGTCACGCTGGTCGTCTTCGCCATCCCGCACAGCGTCTGGGGTTCCGAGGTCCGCTGGTAGGCGCGCCGCGCCGGCGCCTACCACCCCGGCTGAATCGAGAACTGGAACACCCACCCGTGGCTGGTGCGCTGAAGCGGCTTGGCCACGTCGAACTCAGCGGGAATGAGGCCGAACAGCCGCACGCGGGCGACTAGCCCCGTACTCGACACGCCTCGGCGATCGCCACCGAACAGTCGCGGCGTCTGTCCCCGGCTCCACGCCACGCCGGCGTCGGCGAACACGCCGAGTTCGATCGGCACCGGACCGTACATCTTCGGTTTCACGCCAAGCGGACGCAGCAACGGGAAACGAAACTCCAGGTTCCCCACCAGGACCCGGCTCCCGACCAACCGGTCCAACTCCTCGCACAGGCCGTTCGGGGCGGGCGTACACTCCCCCGCGCCGAATGAGTCGAACGTATAGCCGCGCACCAGGCCCGGATACCCCAGATAGAGCGGCACGAGCCGGGGATCTTCGGCGTCCGGCCCGTAGCGCCCGAAGTGCAACAGGCGGACGGCGAGGGTGTAGAACGGTGCCGGCATGACGTAGCGCCGGTAGTCGGCGAGCACGGTGTCGAACCGCAGGTTTCCGATCGTGGGCGACAGCTGGACGCGGGCACTCTGGCCCGTGATGGGGCTCGTCGGCCCGACGATCGAGGTGTCGTAGACCACGGCGGCGCTGAATTCACCCAGGCTGAGCGGTCCGGATGTGGGCGTGTCGCTGGTCTGATCGCTCAGCACGTTCAGCGTGGTCGGATCGAAGGTCAGCGTTTCGACCTGCTGGTCGAAGCTGACATGGCTGTAGCCGCCCGCGAACTCGAGGCGCAGGGCCTCGTTGATCGGATAGGCGGCCACAGCCATCGCCGAGCGTTCCACCTGGCGGTAGATCACGAGCTGTTCCTGGCCCGCCGCCGTGCCATTCACGCTCGTCGTGCTCTCGGAAATCCCGCCGGCCAGGTACGGGGTCTGGCCCGCGGCAAACCCGTAGTTCCACCGGTGCTTGCGGCTGGAGAAGGCCACCTGCACGCCGGTGTTGCGCAGGGTGTCGGACAGCCCCCCGAACCCCGAGTTCACCTGCAGCGCCGTGCCGAGGTTGTAGTCACCCAGCAGGTCGCTCCAGAACAGCGAGAGACCGCCGCCGACAAACGTCCCGTACGAGCCGACGCCGGCCGTCACGCGGGGCTGCCCGACCAGATCCAAGGCCAGGCGGGCCGCGTAGGGCGCCACCTTCGGGTCCCGCGCGGCGGCCTGGCCGAGCGTGACGTCGGCGCGCAGCGTCGCCAGCAGGTCGTCGTCGGACCGATGCGAGGGCGGCAGGCGGCCCGGGTCGAGCCCGGTGATCTGCGCCGTGCCCTCGCCCTGCGACCAGCCCTGGAGGGTCGTGCCGTAGATCCGGTATCCGTTGTGTTCGTAGACGCTGAAGATCAGCCGCCGTCGCTCGCGCGCCAACGAGATCGCGGGGCTGAGCGCCGTGATCCCGCTGACGCCCGTCGCCACGTTGGTCACCGGCACGGCCCGACCGTTCGCGATGCCGACGCGGTAGATGTTGCTGATCCCGGTCCGGTCGGATACGAAGAGGATCTCCGAATCGCTGGCCCACAGGGGATTGATGTTCTTCCCGAAGTCGGCCCCGGCAAGCGGACGAACGCCGCCCGTCGTCACGTCAAGCAGCGCAATCTGGTAGTTGCCGAAGGCAAGGTCCTCGAGGTGGGTCGAGTAGCGGTCAGTCACAAACGCCAGCGTCCGACCGTCGGGCGACCAGGCGGGCTGCAGGTCGGCGAACGCATCGTGGGTCAGCCGCCGCGTGCTGCCGGTCTCGAGATCCACGAGGAACAGGTCGGTCAGCCCGCCCTCGAGGCCCGCGAACGCCAGGAACCGGCCGTCGGGCGACCAGGCGGGGTTGAACACTTCGCCCAGATCGGCGAAGTCGATCTCCCGCTCGAGCGCCCCACCGTCCCCGCTGTAGATCGCCAAGGCGGCCGCTCCGCCGTGAACGGCCGGCACGACGAAGTGCCGGCTGTCGGGGGACCACGCGCCAGCCGAGTTGATGAACTCCAGGCTGCTGAAGTGCGGGTCGACAGCGGTGTTCGTCACCCTCCGGGTGACCCTCCCGGTGGAGGCGTCGGCCAGAAACAGGTCCACGGCGATCAGGCTCCGCTCGGAGAGGAACATGAAGCGGCGGCCGTCGGGGCTGATCGCCGGCGACACGCTGAGGCCGGGGAATGCACCCGCGTCCGTCTCGAGGGGCGTGGCGAACGCCGAGAGGGGCCGGGTCTGCTGGCGGACGACGGACGCATCGGCGCGAAGGGCCGCCTGCCATTCGGCCGACAGCTGATCGGCGGATACGTGCAGCACGACGCCGAGCGCGGCCTCGGCGCTGGCGCCCGCGGCCGCGTTGCTCAGCAGCGGCCCGATGACACTGTCGCCCCAGCGCCCCGCAATGTACGCCCAGAGGGCCTGCCCCCAGCGGTACGGGAAGTACTGCTGGTTGGTCAGCTCGTGAATGGTGGGCATCCGCTCCTGGCTGGCCGCGTCCCGCATCCACATCGTCGTGTTCGGATCGACCGGCCCGAGCGACAGGTACTCCGCCATCCCCTCGATGAACCAGAGCGGGAGGCGCTCGGCCGCCGGAACGCCGCTCCCGGTGCCGTTTCCGCCCATCCCCATCTCGGCGGTGATGTCGAACTGGAACGCGTGAACGAGCTCGTGCCCGATCACGTGGTCGCTCTCGGCGAGCGGGCCCCCAAGGGGCAACACAATCCGCCGTTTCAGGGCCTCGGTCACGCCGCCCGTCCCCTCACCGAGCACGCCCTCAATGACGTTGGTCTGCTCGAAGTCCGGATGGCTCGCGTACAGAATCAGCGGCTGGCGGGAGATGATCTGGTGGTTGAAGATGCGGGCGAGCCGCGCGTACCAGCGCTCGGCCATGCGGGCCGCCTGGAGGGTCGCCTCGCGCTCGCTGGCGTAGAAGTAGATGTCGAAGTGCTCCGTTCGCAGCACTTCGAAGGCGAACGTCCGGGTACTGAACCTTGTTGCGGCCGAAATACTGGGCCGTCGAGAGTGTCGGCGTGATCCACGCGAGCGCGATCGCCATCGCCACCGCACGCCAGCGGCACACGCGGCCCATGGGGACCCTCCGGGGTCGGGAACGCATCAACCGTGGTGAGGCCGGTTCGCGGCCTGCCTGGCTGGCGGGCCCGAGTCGTCCGACCCCTGATATGATCGCTCGTGTACCTTCACGTCACAAACGGGACATCGACGGCCCGGACCCTGGGCGCCGCCGGACTAGGGGGCGCGGTCACCGACTGGTTCGACCTGCTCCACGAGGGCCCCGTGCCGGCCACCTCGGACGAGGATGAGCTCTACGTCCTCCGCGCTCGCTACCTGGCGGAGAGCGGCTTCGCCGACTTCGACGAGGCGCTCGGGATGTTCCGTCGCCGCGATGAGGCCCTCCGCCGTCATGTCACGACGGGTGACGAGGTGGTCCTGTGGTGCGAGCACGACCTCTACGACCAGCTGATCCTAGTCCGGATGCTGGCGTGGCTGCTCGCCATCAGATGCCCGCCCGAGCGGGTCCACCTGGTCTGCATTGGCGACTTCCCAGGCGTCGAGCGGTTCGTCGGCCTCGGCCAGCTCACCTCGCCGCAGCTGGCGTCGCTCTTCCCCGCGCGCGCGTCGGTCGGGACGGCCGCCTTCGAACTCGCCCGAACGGCCTGGACCGCGTTCCGATCGTCGGACCCAACGACCCTCGAAAGGCTGAGCGCCTCCGGGTGCCCCGCCTTGCCGTTCCTCGCTGCCGCGCTCGAGCGCCTGCTCGACGAGTACCCGTCGACCGCCAACGGCCTCGGACGAACCGAACAGGCGGCGCTCGAGCAGGCCGCGACCCCGTTGCCGCCCGACGCGCTGTTTCAAGCCGTCGGTCGTCGCGAGGAGCGGCCGTTTCTCGGCGACGCCCCGTTCTACTCGTTGCTGCGCCGGCTCGCCGCCCTCCCCCACCCTCTGCTCCAGCTCGAGGGAACCCTGCCCGGAGTCGGTCCAATCGCTGCGGGAGCGCGGGCCATCCCCGAGGGCGCCCGGGTCGTGGTCACCGCGTTGGGGCGCGACGTTGCCCGCGGCGGTGCCGACGCGGTCCAGTGGAACGGGATCGATCGGTGGATTGGCGGCGTCCACCTGCACGGCGCCGACGCCGCGTGGCGGTGGGACCGACGGCAGAAACACCTGGTCGCGACCTAGCCACGCCGTCGCCGAACGCTCACGCGCACAGCACCCGTCGCGCCTGGTCCGTCACGTCCTCCACGCACTGGTCGATCTGTTCCTGCCGCGTTCTGAAGCTGAGGACACAGACTCGGCCGAGGAACCGACCGTTGACCGTACACCCCGACAGCATGACTCGCCCTCGGGCGACCACGCCGTCGATCAACGCCCGCGTCGCCTGCGACTGTCCCGCTTCCGTCATCCCGGCCTGGTGGACGTGGAAGGGGAACAGCGAGAGCTGGGGCTCGGCGTCGACGACGATCCCGGGAATTCGCGCGAACCGGGCGGCGGCCTCGACCGCGAGCGCGCGCTTCTCGGCAATCGCCGCCACGAGCCGATCGGCACCAAACAGCTTCAGGCACAGCCAGACGCGCAGGCCGGGGAACCCCCGCGACAAGTCCGGACCGTGCTGGCTCGGGTCGTAGAACTCGTCGGCATAGGACAGGTCCGGCAGGTAGCCGGCCGTGGCCTGGTGCGCCGCCCGCAGGGCGGCGCCGTCCCGGACCAGCAGCGCCCCGGTGCCGTACGGCAGGAAGAGGCCCTTGTGCGGGTCGAGGGTGAGGGAATCGGCTTCGGACAGGCCCGCGAGGAGCTGCCGCAAGGCGGGCACGGCGTGGAAGAAGGCGCCGTACGCGCCGTCGACGTGGTGCCACAGGCCCTCGGAGCGGCAGAACTCACCGATCGCCGGCAGCGGGTCCACGGCGCCGGTGTTGGTCGTGCCAGCCGCCGACACGACCATGAAGGGGATCAACCCGGCCGACCGATCCGCGTGCACGGCCGCCTCGAGCGCGGCCACGTCCATCCGGAATGCCCGGTCCACTTCGATGGGCCGCACTCGGTCGGGCAGAATCCCGGCCAACTTGGCCGACTTGCCGACCGAGTGGTGGGCCTGCGTCGACGTGTAGAGCACGCCGTCGCGCAACCCCGTCCCCAGATGTCGCTCGCGGGCACACACGATGGCGTTGAAATTGGCCATCGACCCGCCCGTCGTCAGCAGGCCGCGGGCCGTCGGGGGAAACAGCATCCAGTCGCGGAACCACTCCAGGACGTTCGCCTCGAGCTGGACCAGCGCCGGCGCGGCCACCCAAACACCGGTGAAGCGATTCACGCCGTCCGCGACGAAATCGGCCAGCGCCGCGGGATACAAGCCACCACCCGGGATGTAGGCGAGATAGCCGGGGGAGGCGGTGTTGAACGACCGGGGAATCAGGTTGTCGAACAGGTCGTCGAGCACGGCCTCGAACCTCGCCGCCTCGGCCGGGACCGGGCCGCGCAACGACCGACATAGCGAGGCGGCATCGACGTCGCCGCAGACCGTCTGCTGCGGCAAGGCTGCGATGAAACGAACCACGCGGTCGACGACCGCTTCGCCCATCCGGCGCATGTCCGCGGACGTCAGCTCAAGGGTCGCAGGGTCGGTGGGCATGGGCAGATCCGGCCGTCAGGCACCTCGGCGGCCGCGTCACTCGCCCGGCAGAGGGTGAGCGACAATCAGGTGGTCCGCGACCACCCGACCGCCGAGCAGGTGCTCCTGGATGATGCGCTCAATCACGGAAGGGGTGCAGTGGTGATACCAGGCGCCTTCGGGGTACACGACGGCGATCGGCCCTCCCGCACAGATCCGCAGACAGTTCGCCCGGCTGCGCAGGACTCCGCCCTCGCCCGTCAGGCCGAGCTCCTCCAGGCGGCGCTTCAGATAGCCCCAGGCCTCGAGCCCCTCCTCTCGCTCGCAACACTTCGGCGTGGTCTGGTCGCAGCAGAGGAAGATGTGGCGCCTGGCCACCGGCACACCGACGGTCCGCGCCTTCTCCACCAGAGGCTCGATCTCGACGGCAGGCTTCTCGGTCATCAGCCGCATTGTCTCACGGCCGGGACGCGCCTCGGCTTCACACCGAGGATCTCGCCCCGCGGCGGGGGCGGGCACGGCGGGCGACGGGCGCGGCGAGTCAAATCCCGATCCCCGGCGCGACGTCCCGGAGGGCCGTTCCCGGTTCGAGGAACGTGGAGAGCGAGACCATCCGGTTGGCCCTCGGGTCCCAGGTCCTCGGCCTCTTCGACGCGCACTCTGATCAACGCCACGGTCGGGTCGGCCGGACCGCCGGGAAGCCACTGCCGGTATCCCTCGTGCCACAGCCGCGCCACCTGGGCGGCATCCTCGACGAGGGCGGCCGTACCGGACGCCCAGACGTAGCGACCGTCCGACGGGGACACGAACGTCACGTGAACCGCCTGTCGGTCACGGATTTCCCCCGTCTTTCCCGCCGACCGCGCCGTGAGGAACCACAGGTCGCCGTCGAAGGGCAGGCGCTGCACGACCATGGGCCGGCTTCGCAGCCGTCCCATGCCGGTCGTCGTCAGCATCGCGACGGGGATGCCGTGAATCATCGCCGCGAACGTCTTGATGGTCGCCTCACGCGCCGGGTTCTCCGCCATAGCCGCTCCTCCCGAGGGGGCGCTGCGTGGGTGTCACGCACCCCACGTATAGAAGAACCCAGGTGAGGCTGCCGGGTCAATCGCCCCGTGGCGGCAGGCTGTCGACCCCCGTCTACGCGGACGGCTCCCGCCACAGGCGGAACGTCTCGAGAATCGACCCGCCGATGAACTCCCGCAGAATCGAGTTGTCGGGCACCGGGTCGGGCGACGCCGGCAGGAACCACTGGAGGAACGACAGCAGCCGGTTGGCCTCGACATACTCCGCCGCCCCGTACCGTACCTGGAGGAGCAACGGCTCGGCCAGCGGCCGGAGGACGGCTAATTCGTGCACCAGGGCGGAATTGAAGATGGCGTCGCTGTTCTCCTGGAACGGGAAGATGTGCCGTTTCTCGCCGCTGGTGACCGAATCCCAGCGTGCCAGCGTCTGTGTCGCGGTGTAGCCGCGCGTGGCGGCGTCTCGCACGACCCGTCGGATCAGCCGGCCGTCGGTGGTGCTCACGCGGTTGTAGCGGTCCAAGTTGAGCTGCGTCAGCGCAGACACGTAGATCCGGTACACGCAATCGGGCGGCAGGCCCGGGACCAGGGCGGGGTTCAGGCCATGGATGCCCTCGACGATGATGATGCTGTCGGCGCCCAGCGAGATGTCCGACCCCGGCTCCCGCATGCCAGTCTTGAAGTTGTACCGCGGCAAGGGAGTGGTCCGTCCCGCCATCAGGCTGAGCAGGTGCTCGTTGAACAGGGCCACGTCGAGCGCATTCAGGCACTCGTAGTCGTACTGCCCGTTGGCGTCGCGCGGCGTCCGGTCCCGATCGACGAAGTAGTCGTCCAGACCGAGCGGAAACGGGCGCCGGCCGTTGGCCAGCAACTGGACGGCCAGGCGTTTGGAGAACGTCGTCTTGCCGGAGGAAGACGGCCCGGCAATCAGCACCACCTTGATGCGCTCCGCCTGGTCGGCGATGTCCTGGGCGATTTTCGCAATGCGCGCCTCGTGCAGCGCCTCGGCCACCAGCGACACCTCGGGCAGCCGACCGGCGGCGATCGCGTCGTTGAGGATCCCCACGCCACGGATTCCGAGGCGGTCCAACCAGCGGTTGGCCTCCTCGAACACCTGAAACAGCTTCGGGTACGGCGTGATCGGCGCCAGTTCCGTGGGCCGGGTCCGGCGGGGGAACTGCAGCATGAACCCCGGCGGAAAGGCGTGCAGCGCGAAGTACTTGAGGCACCCCGTCGACGGCACCATGTAGCCTTGGAAGTAGTCCTGACGTCCGCGCAGCGTGTAGCAGACGACGGTGTCCTTCTGCCGGTGCGCCAGCAGCCGGACGCGTTCGTCTTCGCCCCGTTCCGCAAACAGCGCCATCGCCTCGCTGACCGCCATCGGCGTGCGCGCCAGGGGCGCGTCGGCCGCGACGATCTCGCGCATCCTCGCCTCGATTTGCCACAGTTCCAGCTGGGTGAACGGATCGTGGCCGCTCACCGTGCAGAAGTACCCGCCGACGGTGGACGCCGAGTGCTCGATGCTCACGTCAGCGCCGGGGAACACCTCGGCGGCGGCCGTCATCAGCAGAAAGGCCAGCGACCGGCGGTAGATGCGGCCACCGTCGCCCTCGGCCGTGGTCACGGGCACGACCTCGGCGTCCTCGGTCAAGGGCGTGGTGAGTTCGCGAAGACGGCCGTTGATCAGGGCGGCGACGACGGGCGCCCCGGCAGTGGGCGACGGCGTGCTCTGCACCGGCAGCGCGCTCGGCGGCAACTTCTCCCGGCTCCGGATGAATTCGCCGATCGGCGTCCCGATGGGACCCTCGAACACACGGCCGTCCGGAAATGTCGCGAGCACGTTCGTACGCGGCTGTGCCGGCCGGACTCGGGCTCCAGCCAACGTGACGGTCATAGGATGCCCATCATATACCAGCCGCGCAGCGCTCGCTCGTGAGCGGCCCGCAGCGCCCCTGCCATCTGGCGGTGCCTTCCGCGGGCGGGACCTTTGGGGTATTGTAGGCGCGCCCCCGTGGGAGGTCTCATCGATGAACGCGAGATCGCTGCGGCGCGTGGCCGTGGTCGTGCCGCTGCTAGCGCTGCTAGCCGTGGCCCCCGCGCTGGCGCAGGGCAAGATCACGACGCCCAAGGAGTTCCTCGGTTTCGACGCCGGCGACGACTACCTGCTGGCCAATTACACGCAGCTCAAGGGCTACTGGGAGAAGCTCGCCCAGGAGACGCCTCGCATGACGCTGGTCGACATCGGCAAGACGGCCGAGGGCCGGCCGATGATCATGGCCATCTTCACGTCGCCGGAGAACCACAAGCACCTGGCGCGCTACCAGGAAATCGCGCAGACGCTGGCCCGCGCCGAGGGGTTGACCGACGAGCAGGCCCGCCAGCTGGCGGCCGAAGGCAAGGCGGTGGTGTGGATCGACGGCGGCTTGCACGCGACCGAGACCGTGCCGGCGCAGCACCTCTTCCAGCTGGCCTACCAGATGGCGAGCCGGACGGACCCGGAGACGCTGCGGTTCCTGAACGACGTCATCCTCCTCCTGGTGCCGGTCAACCCCGACGGCATGGAGCTGGTCTCGAACTGGTACATGCGCGAGTCCGACCCGAAGAAGCGGAACATGAACATCCCGCGCCTCTACCAGAAGTACGTCGGCCACGACAACAACCGCGATTCCTACGCGAACAACCAGCCGGAAACCGAGGCCATCTCGCGTCAACAGTTCATTGAGTGGCATCCCTGCATCGTGTACAACCAGCACCAGACCGGCCCGGCCGGCACCGTGTTGTTCCTGGCGCCGTTCCGCGACCCGTTCAACTACAACTACGACCCGCTCGTCCCAGAAGGCATCGAGCTGGTGGGCGCCGCGATCCACCAGCGCTTCATGGTCGAGGGCAAGCCCGGCGCGGTCCAGCGGACGGCGAGCTCCTACTCGACGTGGTTCAACGGCGGCGTCCGGACGACCACTGGCTTCCACAACCAGATCGGCCTGCTCAGCGAGATCGTGGGAAGCCCGACGCCGATCAGCATCCCCTTCGTGCCGGCCCGCCAACTGCCGGACGGCAGCCAGCCGTACCCGATCGCCCCGCAACAGGTCTGGCACCAGCGCCAGTCGATCGAGTACCTGCTGACGGCCGACCGGGCCATCCTCGACCTGGCCTCGAAGGACCGGGAGGGGTTCCTCTACCGCAGCTACGTGATGGGCCGCAACTCGATCGAGCGCGGCAGCCGTGACACCTGGACGATCACGCCGAAGAAGATCGCCGCGGTTCAGGCGGCGATCGCGAAGGACCTCGGACCGCAGGCGGCTGCGCTGGCTCCGTCCGGGGATTTCGCCGGCCAGCTGGGCGGCGGACTGACGGGCGGCGTCCCCGTGAAGTACTTCGACATGCTCCGCGACCCGGCGACCCGCGACCCCCGCGGCTTCATCCTCCCCGCCGATCAGCCGGACTTCCTGACGGCGACACGCTTCGTGAACGCGCTGCTCAAGTCGGGTGTCGTCGTGCATCGGGCGACCGCGTCGTTCGCGGTCGCCGGCACGTCCTACCCGGCGGGCTCCTACGTGGTGAAGGCGGCCCAGGCGTTCCGGCCGCACGTGATGGACATGTTCGAGCCGCAGGACCACCCCGATGACATCCCGTACCCGGGCGGGCCGCCGCGGCCTCCGTACGATTCCACGGGCTACACCCTGGCGTTCCAGATGGGCGTGCGATTCGACCGGATCCTCGACGCATTCGACGGGCCCTTCGAGCCGATTCACGGGCTGGTCAAGCCCGCGGCCGGGAAGGTGGCGTCGCCCAAGAACGCGGTCGGCTACCTGATCAGCCACCAGCAGAACGACGCCTTTGTCGCCACCACCCGCCTGCTGGCGGCCAAGGAAGACGTGTTCTGGCTGAGGACGCCGCTGACGGCGGGACCGACGACCTACGCTCCGGGCACGATCTACGTGCCGGCCAAGCCGTCGACCAAGGCCGTACTGGATCGGATCGCCGCCGAGCTCGGGATTGGTGTCGACGCCGTAACCGTGCGGCCCGCCGGTGACGCGCTGAAGCTGAGACCCGTCCGCGTCGCCCTCTGGGATCGGTACGGCGGCTCGATGGATTCCGGCTGGATCCGCTGGCTCTTCGAGCAACCGTTCCCGACGCCTTTCACGGTCGTGTACCCGCAGGAACTGGATGCCGGCGATCTCAACGCCAAGTACAACGTGATCATCCTCCCGGGCGGCAGCGTCCCGGTGGCCGATGGCGGGGGCCGTCGCGGCGGGGGGCCGTTCGGGCCGTCAGGCGGCGCGGCGGTACCTGAGGAGTTCCGGACGCACACGGGTGCCGTCACCGTCGACAAGACCGTTCCGCAGTTGAAGAAGTTCGTCGAGAACGGCGGGACGATCATCGCCATCGGCAGCGCGACGGCGCTCGCCACCCACTTCGGCCTGCCCATCGGGAACCACTTGGCGGAGCGATTGGCGTCGGGGGCCCTGCATCCGCTGGGCAACGAGAAGTTCTACGTGCCGGGCTCGGTCCTGCAGGTCGCGCTCGACAACACGGACCCGCTCGCCTACGGGATGGCCGAGAAGGTGGACGTGTTCTTCGACAACAGTCCGGTCTTCCGGCTCGAACCCGACGCCGCCTTGAAGGGCGTCAGGCCGATTGCCTGGTTCGACTCGGCCACGCCGCTGCGCAGCGGCTGGGCCTGGGGGCAGCAGTACCTCAAGGGCGGCGTCGCCATGGCCGAAGCCACGGTGGGCAAGGGACACGTATTGCTCTTCGGCCCCGAGGTGACGTTCCGGGGCCAGCCCCACGGGACGTTCAAGCTCCTGTTCAACGGCCTCTACTACGGATCGGCGACACCCGTGACGCTCGGGACGACGCGGAAGTAGTGCCCGGGGACGAGTCACCAGGGCGGGGTGGGCCTACGCGCCTGCCCCGCCCGACCCGACCGAGTCAGCGATCGTCGGAGGCAGGCAGCAGGCCGGAGAGCAACTCCCGCATCCGGCCGAGGGTGTAGGGCTTTTGCAAGACGCCCTCGACCGACTGGCCCGTGAAGCGGGAGGTTACGTCCTCCTCGCTGTAGCCGCTGGCGAGCACCACGCGTACACCAGGATCGACGCGCCTCAACTCCGCAAGCGCCTCGATGCCGTCGAGATGCGGCATGGTGAGGTCCAGCACCACGAGGGCAATCTCCTCGCGCCGCTGCCGATAGAGTTCCACGGCCTGCCGGCCGTCAGCCGCCGTCACGACCGAGAACCCGAGTCGCTCGAGCATCCGGGCTCCGAGCGCCCGCAAGCTCTCTTCGTCGTCGGCCAACAGGATCGTGCCGTGACCGCGCCAGGAGGCTCCCGTCTTCCGCTCGCCCCCGACCGCCATCCCGTCGACGGAGTCGACCGCCGGGAAGAGCAGTCTGAACGTCGTGCCCTTGCCCGGTTCGCTGTACACCTTGATGGCGCCCCGGTGGGCCCGCACGATGCCTAGGACCGCGGCCAGTCCGAGGCCCCGACCGGAGAACTTGGTCGTGAAGAACGGCTCGAAGATCCGGCCACGCACCTCCGGCGTCAGACCGCAGCCCGTGTCGGTCACCTCGACGTGCACGTAGGTGCCGGGCGTCAGGTCCGTCGCCAGCTCCGTCGCGCGCAGGTACTCCTCGTCGCACCGGGTGGCACCGGCCGACAGCGCGATGACGCCGCTGCGGTCGCCGATCGCCTCCGACGCATTGACGATGAGGTTCATCACGACCTGCCGGATCTGGCTCGGGTCGGCCTGGATGCGTGGCAGGCCGCGCTCGGCGTGCAGGCGCAGGACGGCCTTTTTGGAGATCGAAGCCTTCAGCAGGTGCAGCATCTCGTCGAGCAGATCGGCGACGTCGACGCGTTCGGAGGCGAACGGCGCGCGGCCGGAGTACGCCAGCATCTGCCGGCAGAGGTCGGCCGCCCGCCGGGCGGCGGTGGCGATCTCGTGCAGGTTCGCCCGCGCCGGCGAGGACGTCGACAGCTGGTCGAGTGCCAGCTCGGCGTGGCCGAGCACCGCCATCAGGATGTTGTTGAAGTCGTGGGCGATCCCGCCCGCGAGCACGCCGAGGCTCTCCAGCTTCTGTGTCTGCTGCAGCTGATGCTCGAGCCGCTTCTGATCCGCCTCCGCGCGCTTTCGGTCCGTGATGTCGCGCGTGACCGAGACGATACAGGGGGCACCCTGGTAGGTCATCAGCCGCGCCGACATCAAGCCGATCGTCACCGCGCCGTTCTTCGTGCAGAACTCGGCTTCCAAATTCTCACAGACCCCGGTGCGCGTCAGCGCGTCCAGCAGGCGCCGGCGGTCGCGCGGATCGTGCCAGACGGCATCCGCCGGCGTCCCGATGACCTCGCCGGACGACCAGCCCGTGATGCGTGTGAACCCTTCGTTGGTGTCCAGGATCAGGCCGTCGGCTAAGCGGGTGAGCACGACCGCGTCCGGGCTCGTCCGGAACGCGAGCCGGTAGCGTTCCTCACTCTCGGCAAGGGCCTGCTCAGCGCGCTTTCTGTCGGTGATGTCCTGGACCACGCTCACGAAGTACCGCGGCTGAGCCTGACCGTCTCTCACCAGGGCGGCCGACAGCCGCCCCCACACGACGCGCCCATCCTTGTGGAGGTACTGCTTGTCAATCTCGTAGCCCTCGCGTTCCCCGCGGAAGATCCGTCCCACTTCCTGGACATCTCGCTCCCGGTGATCCGGGTGCGTGATGTCGGCGAAGGTCCGTTCGCGCAGCTCGGCTTCCGTATAGCCCACCAACCGGCAGAAGGCGGCATTCGCTCTGAGGAAGTGCCCGTCGGGGGCCACGACGACGACCCCCATCGGCGAATGGTCGAACATCACGGCGAACTGCCGCGCAGTCTCACGAAGGGCTGCCTCGGCGTGCTTGTCGGCGGTGACTTCCACGACGACCGCCTGCAGGCATGGTGCGTCCTCGTCGGTTCCCGTCGCGGCCCGCCCGCACTCGTGGAGCCAGCGGACCGAGCCGTCCGTGTGGACGATCCGGTAGTCGGCAGCGTACGCCCGGCCGGCCGCCGCGGCGCCGCGGCTGACCACCTCGAGCGTCGGAAGATCGTCGGCCACGACGATGTCAGACCAGGTGACACGACCCTCGAGGAAGTCCGCGGCGCACCGCCCGGTGAGCGCCAGCACGCCCGGGCTGGCGCGCCGCACCCGCCACGGCCGCGCGAGTTCGGCGCAGTAGATGGCCCCCGGCAGGCTCTCGATCAGCGCCATCAGGTCCACGTTGGCGGGCGGTAGCGTACGGGACGATGAGCAGTCGGTCATGCCTCCCCCCAGAACAGAAACAGGTCACGACGACCCAGGCGGGCGGTGCTCCCTCACCGGTCCGAGCCGTCCAGCGCGGCAGCCGTCCAGATGCCGCCCAGGACCAGCGGCACGACGACCGCACCCAGCCCGGACGCGGCCGTCAGTAGCTGCGCGACGATCGGCGGCGGCGCGTTGAGCGGGACGAACCGCGCCGCGAGAAAAGGCCCCACGCCCAATAGTCCACCCAGTGCGCCGCCCACCGCGAAGCCCTCCACCGAAGGCACCACGACCGAGCGCCCCAGCAGACCCGCGCCCACCAGCCCCACCAGCGCGAAGGCGACCGACGACGTGACCAGGCTGTACGCCACCACAAGCCGCGGGTCCTCGAAGCCGGTCAACCCGGCCAGGTTCGGCGAGGTGACGAGCAGGGCCGTGCCGCCCACCAGGCCCCCCGCCGCAAAGGCCAGGGGCCCGCGGGGCGAGGTCCCGAGCGTCTCGCCCCCCAGGGCTCCCGCCAGGCCGAAGCCGGTGACCGAGACGAGCCCGCGGACCAGCGGCACCAGGAACGCCAGCGGAGGCACCGCAAGAAGGGCACCGGCCGCTGGCGCCGCCATGACCTGGGCCGCGGCAGCCACGACGGCGCCCCGCAGGAATCCCAGGCCCGCCCGATGCGCGCGCCCTCCTAGCGGGTCACGGGAACGCACCTGCCCTGGACACACCGTAGCCACTCCCGACTCAGGCGATGCGCCGAACCGCCGTGAACACCTCCGGGCCGCGTCTCGCCCCTGCGGCTCCCGGGCGCGACCGCCTCAGCCCTGCCCGGAAGGGGACGTCGCCGTCACACGCCGTCGAACAGGTCGTTTGTCGGGCGCCGGCCCAGCGCAGGCCCCCACGCCTGACGGAAGAGCTCGGCCCCGAGCAGCAGGTCGCAGTCCGCCTGCCCGAAGAAGTTCCGTTGCGCGCTCTGACGCTGGGTTGCGTGCGCCCGCAGGGCCGCGGCCTTGCGGGCCCGCCATTCTCGGGTATCGATGACAAAGTCTACGCCCGGCTGGCTGGCCACGTCGGGCCGCCGCAGGAGTTCCCAGGGCCGACGTCCCGGCACCCACACGAGGCGCCGCACGACGTGGGCCGGCCCCAGGTCCGGAAAGAAACGCGGGTCGGCCGAAGCCGCGACCGCGTCACTGGTGAAGCGGCTGATGGCGATGTGATCCGGGTGCTGGTTGGCCCCGTTCGGATCGAACGTCAAGACGACCTCCGGGCGGTGCCGACGCACCACGCCGACCAGTTGCTCGCGCATGCGGTCCACGGGCGCCGAGGCCAGCTCGCGGTCCCGGTACCCAAGCAGGTGGAGCTCGGCGATCCCCAGGAGCTCCACGGCCTGGCGCAGCTCCCGCTCCCGGGTCGCCGCCAGGTCACCCGGCGCGCAGACCGGCGGGTCCCCGGTCTTCCCCGACTCGCCCAGTGTCGCCGTGCTGAGCACGACGTCGATACCGCTGGCGGCGCACCGGCACGCCACCCCCCCCGCTAGAAACGTCTCGTCGTCAGGGTGGGCAAAGCTTAGCAGCAACACCATGAGGTGATTGTACGATCTTCATGGCTTCCGCCCGCCGCCACGAGGCCGGAATCGCCCGACGGGCTAGGCGCCGGGGTCCGGATTCGCAGTACAATTGGCCGCTCACGGGAGGTGCCATGTACGCGCTCGGCGTGATCCGCTACCGGCGTCCAGTCGACGAGGTGCTGCACCATCACCCGGCGCACCGCGAGTACCTGCAGGGTCTCAAGCAGAAAGGGCTGCTGATTTGCTCGGGCCCACTCGAGCCCCGCTTTGGCGGCGCCCTCCTCCTCCGCGTGCCGGATGACCAGATGCCGGGGATCCTCGATACCATCCGCGACAACGACCCCTACGTCAAGGCCGGCGTTGCGCAGTACCGAACTGCTCACCTGGGCCGTCGCGACCGGGCGCGAGGATCTGGACCGGATCTAACCGAGGAGTGCGTTCCGGCGACGTCCGGGCACGCACGTCGTCCCCCGACGAGGACCGGCAGATGCTGTACCGCAGCTTGGTGACCACGCCCATCGGCCGGATGCTAAGTGTCGCATCCAACGAGTCTCTGTACGCCCTCGAATTCGACGGACCGGAGCGCGTGTCGCGCCTGTGGCACCGGTTCCATACTTATCTGCCGGGCCAGGACGTTGCGGAGGGAGGGTCTCCGGTGTTTGCGACGGTTGGCCGTTGGCTCGACGCCTACTTCGCCTCGCGCTCGCCGGACAGTGCGGACGTGCCGCTCGATCTGCTGGGCACCGAGTTCGAACGCGGCGTCTGGCGCCATCTGATGACGATCCCCCCGGGCCAGACCTCCACCTACGGTGCCATCGCCGCTCACCTCGGCCGCGCGGACGCGGCGCGGGCCGTCGGCGCGGCGGTCGGCGCCAACCCGGTGTCGCTCATCGTCCCCTGCCACCGGGTCGTGGGGGCGGACGGGTCGCTCACCGGCTACGGCGGAGGGCTCGACAGGAAGGAGTGGCTCCTCCGACACGAGCGGGCGCGAGGAGTGGCGGGCGATTCTGTTCGTCGCGCCCTTCCTCCCCGACGAGGGCTCACAGGACGGCGCGGCGAACGACCGACCCTCCCCCGGCCGCGAGCGCCGCCGGTCCCGATGAACGCCGTCGACATCCGACCGATTCCGCCCTCCGACCGGCGGCAACCGGCCCTCGACCTGTTCCTGATCTTCGCCTGCGCGAACATCGTCGCCACGACTTTCCAGACTGGTGCGAGCCTGTCACCAGCCTTCAGCCTGCCGACCGCCGTCGGCCTCATCGTGGGGGGCACGCTGGCCGGGTCGCTGCTCATCGCGGTGCTCTCGGCGCTTGGTGCGAGACTCGGCGTGCCGTCGGTGATTGCGGCCCGCGCGGCGCTGGGATTGCGGGGCGCCGGACTGGTCGCCGTCCTGCTCTACACGACGAACTTCGCCTGGATCGCCGTCAACAACGTCATCGCCGCGTCGGCCTGCGCGCGCGCGGTGGGCGGCCCCGGCTCGATGCGGGCGTGGGCGGTCGGCCTCGGCCTCCTCTCAACCCTGGTCGTTGCG
The DNA here is from genome assembly GCA_963701315.1 of uncultured Acidobacteriota bacterium. Taxonomy (GTDB): domain Bacteria; phylum Acidobacteriota; class Vicinamibacteria; order Vicinamibacterales; family Fen-181; genus FEN-299. Next base: position 2,618,437 of record OY969603.1, read on the forward strand.
GGCGGGCCGCGCCTGGTCGCCCGCGCGGACCGCGTCGCGGTGCCGGTGCTGGCGATTGCGGGCGTCGCGGTGACGGCAGCCTGCGTCGCGATCCCACCGACACTGCTCTGGCGTCCGGCGACGGGCGGGATGTCGTGGGTCCAGGGTTTCGACGTGGTGGTCGGCTACCAGGTGTCGTGGATCCTGATGTTTGCCGACTATTCGCGCTACACGCCTTCGCCGCGATCCGGCGGCCTGGCCGTGTTCCTCGGTCTCGCGTTGACCAGCCTCTGGCTGATGCCCTTGGGCGCAATGGCCGCCCGGGCCGCCATGAGCAGCGATCCGGGCGCCATGCTGGCGGCCCTCCACCTGGGTGCGTCGGGCGCGCTGTTGATCACGGTGGCGACCGTGACGACGAATTTCGTGAACATCTACATGTCCTCGTTGGCGCTCCGCAGCCTGGTGCCCACGGCCGGCGACCAGACATCCGTGTGGTCGACTGGACTCATCGCCGCCGCACTGAGCTTCTTCTCGACCGTGTGGCTCGAACGCTACTCGGGCTTCATGTTGGTGCTGGGAAGCGTCCTGCTGCCGGTCGGCGGGATCCTGCTCGCGCGGTTCTTCCTGATCAGGCGCGAGGTGCACGTCGAGGCGCTCTACGACCCGCACGGGGAGTTCGGCCGGTCGGGCGGATTCGACCTGGCGGGGCTGGCGGCATGGGCGGCCGGCGGGCTGACCTACTACCTGGCCCGGCATGTCGGGGGAACGCTGCCCTCGCTGGCGGTGAGTGTGAGCGTGTACCTGGCCCTGGACCACCTGACGCGGCGCTCCGCGGACGTCGCCGGAAACACGAGGAACCGGCGCGTGATCTCGTAGCGACCGCCGTGGTCGCCCGGAGGCGGCGGGAGGCTCTACCGCCTCGCGGGCGCTCGCCGCGCCTGCTCCGCCTTGTCGCTGACGCGGCTACACGCGCGCTGAAATCTCGCCAACAGGGCGCGCCCCGCGGCCTCGGGCACGGGCCCCACGCGCTTCCAGGAGGCCTGGGCGCTGCGAACCTGTTCGACCATCGCCTTCCACTTCGCGGCGTCATCCGGGCGCCCCGCGATCGTGTTGTTCGCGAGGGCCTCCCGCAGCTGGCGCGCCAACAAGGTTGCCGGCGACTCGCCCGCCGTCGCCGATGGCCCGCCGTCCTCGACCGCCTTCGAGTCGGGCGCCGCCAGACGCTCCACCTGCAGGCACAGGTCCTCGAGCGCGGCGAGGTTGGCCCTGACGTCCAAGTCCGTCCCGACGAAGGGAGCGGGCCAAGCCTCGGCCACACGGGTGAGCGCGTGCTGGAACCGATCCCCCAGGCGGGTGGCGCGCTCGCGCGGCAGGGCTGGCGCGACCTCGCCGAACCGCTGGCGACACTCCCGCACCCGATCGGCGAGTCCCTCCGGGACGTCCGGGGCACCCTCGCCGGCCGCCGGCAGCAGCTGTTCCAGCGCCTCGCAGGCGGTCTCCGCGGTCGACACGGACGAGGAGGTCGCCAGCTGGTCTCGCTGCTGGTATCGCTCGAAGAACGTGTCGCAGGCGGATCGGAAACGCTGCCAGATCTGGTCGGACCGGCTCTTGCGCACCGGACCGACCGCCTTCCAGTCGGCCTGGAGTCGCTTGACCTCCTCGAGGCCCTTCTGCCACTCCGTCGTTCCGGCAAGCGCCTCGGCCTGCTGGCAAAGGGCCTCCTTGCGCGCCAGGTTCGCCGACCACTCCTCCTTGCGCTTCTGCAGGTCCTCGCGCCGACGCGTGAAGAACAGGTCGCACGCAGCGTGGAACCGATCCCAGAGCACCTTCTCGTCGGCCCGCGGCGCCGGGCCGGCAGCCTTCCAGTCGGCCTGGAGGGCCTTGATCGCCTCGGCGGTCTGAATCCAGTTGCTGGAGCCCGACAACGACTCAGCCTGTTCGCACAGCGCCTGCTTGCGCGCCCGGCTCGCGGCCTGCGCTTCGGCGATCTGTGCAAAGTAGGTGTCGCAGCGGGCTCGCACCGCATCGCAGGCGGTCTTGAAGCGGAGCCACAGCGCCTGCGACTGGCTGCGCGGCGCGATGGCGACCCGCTTCCACTGCGCCTGGGCGTCGCGCAGCTGCGCGGCGGCGGCGGCCAGGTCCTCGAGCTGCGCCAGAGCCTCGACGCGCTGGCACAGCTCCTCCTGGAGCCCCGCATTCGCCCACCGCTGCCATTCGTCCAGGTCGCGCAGTTCCTGGACCTTCGGAGACAATGCCGCACCGGCGCGTTTGAGGCGGTCGGTGACCTGGTCGTGGTCCTGGCGGGTCGGCAGCACCCCCATGTCGTCCAACGCCGCTCTCGCGTCGCGCAGCCCTCGTTCGGCCTGTTTGAGCGTCAGGGCCGGCGAGCCTGCCATCGCCTCGAGCTCGGCGCACAGCGCCTGAAGCCTGACGAGGTGCTCCTGCTGCTCCCGCGCGCGGCGGTCGCGGGCCTCGGCCTCGCGAGCACGGAGTTGCGTCTCGGCCGCGTTGGCGCGCGCCAGGAGCCCCGCGTCGTCACAACCGGCGCCCACCAGCTCCTGCCAGGCCCGTCGAACTTCATGGGCCCTGGTTCGTTCGCTGCGCTCGGCGAGGGCAGACCCCGCCAGGCGCTCGAGTTCCGCGCACACGGCTTCGGCCCGTTCCCGCGTCGCCCGCTGCCGGGCGAGCGCCGCGTGGCGCGTCTCAGCCCCGCGGCACGCTTCCGCAAAGCGCTGCTGCCAACGGGCGGCCTCGGCAGCGTCCGCCATGGGCGCCAACGCCGCCCAGGCTGCCCGGGCTGCCGCGAGGTCGGCGACGGTCTCCTCACCGCCACTCGAGTCCGCCTGATCGCACACCGCACGGCGCGCGGCAGCCGCCTCCGCGTTCGCTCGAAGCGCCCGCGCCCGCTCGGCGCGTTCCTCAGCCTGTTGGGCCAGGGCCCGGCTCGCCACCTCCCGCGCCGCCTGGAACCGCGCGGCCATCTCGGGGCCGGAGTCCGCACCCAGGGCCAGCCAGTCCCGATCGATCTCGGAAAGGACCGCGTCGCCCTCGTCCGACCCGGCACCCGGAAGTGCCTCGAGGCGCTCACACAGCGATGCGGCCGTGCGCCGTCGACTCTCCATCGCCGCCTGCTCGGCGTCCTCGTGCGGCGCCGCGGTGGCCGCCGCTTCGTCGATTCCAAACTGGCGCGCCAGTGCGCGGGCCCGCTTGGAGGCCGTCCGGTTCTTCGCGCGGGCCGCCACGTCCTCGAGCATGGTCCGGTCGGACAGCCGCTCCACCGCCGCGAGCGCCACGTCCTTGAAATCCGACCGGACGGCCACGGCCGCCAGTTCCGTCGGCGACGCGATCCGGCGCAACGCCTCGAGACGGATCGCCGCATGCCCGGCCTTTCGCGCAACCGCCCCCAGGCCGACGTCGTCGGGAACCCGCGCCAGGGCGGCTTCGGCCACCTCCGCGCTGGCCGCCCCGCGCGCGACCGCCACCAGGTGCCTCGACTCCGTGAGGCCGGTGAGTGCCGCGAAGCTCTCCGCCTGGGTGGTCCCTTCAAACGCGCCCAGCGCCAGGTCGACCAGCAACGCGACCGCCTCGTCGCGGACGCGGGCGTCGGGGTCGGATTGGCTGACCGCGGCGATGGTCGCAGGATCGATCACCTTCTTGATCGCGGCGATCCGGACGCCTGGGTCCCGGTCTTCCCGAGCGACCCACGCGAGCGTGTCCTGCTGGTCGAGCGGGAGCTGCTCCACGGCCGTGGTCCGGACGGCCGGGTTGGCGTGTTTCCATCGGGGCTGGGCGCGGAAGTGGTCGAGCAGACCCATGACGACTCTTTGTACCTCCAGGACGACGATCCCGGATGTTGCGGTGGTAGCAGCCGCGCGAGCGGCAGGAAGTTATGTAGTTTACTATATAGTTCCCACCATGCGGCGCTCACGCGCCGGCCGTCCCAGAAAGGACTCTTCGATGCGCATCCGCCGCCTTGCGGTCATCGCCCTGCTCTGCCTCGGCCTCCCGTTTCACCCGCCCGGGGAGCGGCTCCAGGCCCGCAGCGTGCCTGGACAGCTCGCCTCCGCCGTTCCGACGCCGGAGCAGTTCCTCGGCTTCCCGGTCGGCGCCGACAACAAGCTGGCCCGCTGGGACAAGATCGTCGCCTACCTGCAGGCGGTGGCCGAGCGCTCGCCGCGCGTCAGGGTCCGCGAACTGGGGAAGACGACCCGAGGCAACAGCTTCATCGCCGTCGAGGTCGGCGCGCCGGACACGCTGGCTCACGTCGACCGGGTCAAGCAGCTCCAACGTCGGCTCTACTTCCAGGGCGGCGTCCCGACGGCGGCCGAGCGCGACGAGATCTTCGGTGCCGCCAAGCTCGTCGTCCTGGTGACGTGCAACATCCACTCGACCGAGATCGGCGCCTCGCAGATGGTGCTCGACCTGGTGTACCGCCTGGCCACCGACGACTCGGCGCGCGTGCGCAAGATCCTGGACAACGTCGTCCTCGTCCTCGTGCCGAGCCTGAATCCCGACGGCCAGATCATGGTGGTCGACTGGTTCAACAAGAACCTCGGCACCGAGTTTGACGGGAGCCCGATGCCCTGGCTCTACCACCCCTACGTCGGGCACGACAACAACCGCGACATGTACATGTTCACCCAGAAGGAGAGCCAGCTCGCCGCACGGCTGCTCTGGCACGACTGGTTCCCGACCGTCTGGCTCGACGAGCATCAGCAAGGCAGTTCCGGCGCCCGGATCTTCGTCATGCCCGCGACCGACCCCATCAACCCCAACGTCCACCCGCTGATCTACCGGTGGAACGGGATCCTCGGCCAGGCGCAGGCGGCCGCGCTCGAGGCAGCGGGCAAAGACGGGATCATCTACAACTCCACCTACACGAACTTCTGGGAAGGCGCGATGGCGTGGAGCGGCTGGTGGCACAACGAGGTCGGGCTCCTCACCGAGGTGGCGAGCGCCCGCGTCGCGGCCCCCCTCGAGCAGCGTCGGGCGACGCCGGGCGCCTCCGTCCCGCCCGAACCCGACAGCCCGGAGGGCCGGCGCGCCCCCGACACGCCCGGCGGACCGCTGCCGCCACCGCGTGACATCACGCCGCGTACCGAATACCCGAGGCCCTGGATGGGTGGCCGATGGACGCTCCGCGACATCGTCGACTACGAACTGATTGCGACCATGGGCCTGCTCGAAACCGCCGCTGATCAACGCGAGGCGCTGCTCCGGCAGATCTACGAGGTCAACCGGGTCACGGTCGAGAACAGCGACAAGGGTGCCATCCTGATCCCCGTCGGGAGCCAGTTCGATCCGCGAGCCGCCGTGCGGTTGGCCGAGAAGCTCCAGTTGGGCGGTGTCGAGGTCTGGCGCGCCGGAAACGCCTTCGAGGCCGACGGCCGACGCTACGAGGAAGGTACGCTGGTCGTGCCCCTGGCCCAGGTGTTTGCCCGGTACGCCAAGGACCTGCTGGAGCGGCAGACCTACCCGGAGGTCCGCCGCACGCCGGCCTCGCCCCCGGAACCCCCCTATGACGTCACGGCCTGGTCGCTCGGCATGCTCATGGGGGCCGACGTCGTCTTCGTGAAACAGGCCGTGCCTTCTGACGCCAAGCTCGCCAGGTTGGCCGACGTCCCCTTGCTGCCGGGCCGCGTGCACGGCAGCGGCACGCGCTTCCTCTTCGACTACCGGGGACCGGACACGGCCCTCGCCATCAACCGCCTGCTCAAGGAGGGCGCGAGAGTGACGCTCGAACGCAGGGGCGCGGGGGCCGAGGTCGGCGTGACCCTCGTGACGCGCCCGCGGATCGAGGCCCTCGCGTCGCAGCTCGGCTTGGACGTGCGGGCAGTGGCCCCGGGGCGGCCGCCCGCCGGCCGCGACCGGGAGCTGGTGCTCAAGCCCCCACGGGTCGGCCTCTATCAGAGTTGGACCGCCAACCTGGACGAGGGCTGGACGCGGTGGGTCCTCGAACAGTGGGAGTTCGCCCCGAACACCTTGCACAATACGGACATCCGGGCCGGACACCTCCACGGGCAGTACAGACGTGATCGTGCTGCCCGACGAGCCGCCCCGGGACATCCTCGACGGCAACGACGCCCGGACCACGAGACCCGAGTACCGGGGCGGCATCGGCGAGGAGGGGCTTCAGGCGCTCAAGTCGTTCGTCGCGGACGGTGGCACGCTGGTCACCCTCGGGGCGAGCACGGGTCTGGCGATCCAGAAGTGGCCGATCCCCATCCGCGACATCAAACGCGGCCTCACGCGCGACCAGCACTTCGCGCCCGGGACGATCGTGCACGTCCAGGTCGACACCGCCAATCCGCTCTCATACGGCGTGCCGACCGACACCTACGGGTTCTACAACAACAGCCCGTTCTTCGACGTGGTCGGCGGGTTCCCGTCCCAGCGGGTGTCGGTCGTCGCGCGCTATCCGAACACCGACGTGGTCGCCTCCGGGTGGCTCAGGGGCGAGGACCTGATGACCGGCCGCGCCGCCGTCGTCCAGGTGGACCTGAATCCCGGATGCCTGCTGCTGTTCGGCCTCCGGCCGCAGCACCGCGCGCAGACCCAGGCGACGTTCCCACTGCTGTTCAACGCGCTGTACCTGGCCGCTGCAACGGCCCCGCCGGCGCCGTAGCCGTTCGCGCCTGGCGAAGACGCCGATTGCTCGACCGTCCCGGCGGGGGGCGTCCGAGGGAGGCCCCCACCGCATCGGCTATGCTAGACGAGATGATCAACCCACCTGCGTCGTCGAGCGTGCAGGAACAGGTACGCGCCGCACAGCATCTGCTTCGGCTGCGGGCCGGCCAACCCACAGGGTCTCCGGATCCGCAGCTTCCCGTCGGGCGAGGAGATGGTCGCCGTCTGGACGCCGGCCCCCCACCATCAGGCGTTCGAGGGCGTCATCAATGGCGGGATCATCGGCACGCTGTTCGACTGCCACTGCAACTGGACGGCGGCCTGGCACCTGATGAAGCGCGCTCAGGCCGACGCGCCCCCCGCGACGGTCACGGCCGATTACGCCGTGCGTTTCAAACGCCCGGCGCCTGCCGGCGGTCCTCTCACGCTCCGCGCGCACGCGGTCGAGATCAGGGACGACCGCGCCACCATCGAGGCGACGCTCGAGGCCAACGGCGCGGTGTGTGCGACCTGCCGCGGCACGTTCGTGGCCGTCCGGCCGGACCACCCCGGCTACCACCGGTGGGACTGAGTCGCGGAGCGGGCGCGCCGCGACGAGCCCGGGCACATCGGGGTCAGGAGGCAGTACGTGAAGAACCTTGATTGGATCGAAGAACTGCCGGCGTCGGTCACCGTGACCGATGCCTCGGGAACCATCGTGGCCATGAACGCGCAATCCCGCGCCGTCTTCGCGGCCGATGGCGGCGGGGCGCTGGTCGGCAAGAGCCTGTTCGACTGCCATCCCGGGGCGGCGCGGCAGAAGGCCGAGGTGCTCTACGCGCGGCGGCAAGCCAACCACTACACCATCCGGAAGGCCGGCCAGAAGAAGATGATTCACCAGGTCCCGTATTTCGCGGGAGGCGTCTTCGCCGGCTTCGTCGAGATCTCGGTGCCGATCCCGGACGACCTGCCTCATTTCGACCGGGGCTGAGCACGTGCTGGCCGGCGGGATGGCGGACGGCGAGGTGACCGCGCGCGTCAGTGGAGCGCCTTGAGCATCATGGCGACCAAGGCGTCCTTCCCGGCCCGGCCCATGTGGCGCTCCACGATGGTCCCGGCGCGGTCGATCACGAGCGTCGCCGGCACCATGCCGGGCAGTCCGTACCGGGCGTTGATGGCATCGTAGTCCGGTGCGTCGTAGATGAGCACGGGCGCGTCGATCTTGTGGGCACCCACGAAGTCCCGCATCTGCCGCACGACCTCCTCCCGGGTGACGCCCGGCACCATCAGGTCGTAGGACACCGTCAGGACGACGCCTCCGCGGTCCTTGAACTCGCGGCCGACCTCGAGCAGCGCCGGCAGCTCGTCCACGCACGGCTCGCACCAGATGGCCCAGAAGTTCAGGAGCACGCCCTGTCCGCGGTGCCCCGCCAGGGCCGCGTCGAGGGTGGCGAGGTCGACGACGCGGACGTCTGGCTCGGCCGCCCGCGGCCACTCAGGCAGGACCGCGACGACGAGCGAGAGCACGAGTCCAATGACGAGGCGAGGAGTCATGAATACCCGGTGACGACCCTCTGGACCAGAGGGTTATCGCTTGATGGATCAACCGTAGGGTTGGGTGGCCGTGACGGCCACTGGCTTGCCCGCCAGCAAGGCCTCAATGGCGTCGCGCACGTACGCCCGGGCCTCTGAGCCCTTGCTCCCACGCGGATCGTCATCGAGCGCCCCGCTGTAACGGAGCACGCCGTCGCGGTCGATGACGAAGCAGTGCGGCGTGCTGGCCCCGCCGAGCACGTCGGTCAGCTTGTTGCCGGGGTCGACGGCCACCAGGAAGTTCACGCCGGCCTTCGCCATGTGGTCGCGAAGATTCGCGTAGGCGGCGCCACCCTCAGCGAGCTCGTTCTGGTTGGCGTCGACACCGATCTGCACGACGCCCTGGTCGGCGTACCGCTTCTGCAACTCAATGAACTTCGGCTCGGCCGCCCTCTCGGACGGACAGACGATCGAGTAGAAGTGAATGAAGACGATCCGGCCTCGGAGCTCGCCGAACGGGCGGGCCTTCCCGTCGAGGTCCGTGATCACGGCCTCTTTCGGCACAACCGACCCGACCTCGACAGGCGGGGACGCTGTCGCTGCGACCGGCAGCCGCAGGCCCAGCATCAAGGCGCCGACGAGGAGCGGCGTGACCATGAATCGATGTCCTCCCGCTCTCCATGATACCGCGCGCATGCCACCGGCCGCTGTGGGGGGGCGAGCAGACCGGCTCAGGCGCCTTCCAGCCTGAATTCGGTGTAGTCGAACCAGAACCCCAGACCCGTCAGCGCGTCAATCTCGGCCTGCACGATGGCCTCGTGGCCAGCCTCGATCTCCACGAAGCGGGCGAAGAGCTTCTGTTCCTCGTTCTTGAGCTGCCCGACCATGTCCCGGAAGAACGTGGTGGCGGCGATTTCCAGCGCCAGCGCCTTCTTCAGCATCTCCAGCTCGACGCCGAAATCCTGTTCGGACATCCGCTTGCCGAGCTTGGCGAGCGCGCCGTCGATGGCGTCGCGGGACGGAATCGCGGTCTCCAGCGCTGCGGCCGTGACGGCCCCGGTCCGCTCCCATTCCTCCAACCGGCTCTCCAGGTACTGCAGGTGCCGGTCCTCCTCGTCGGCCAGCACGCCGAAGATCTTCCGCGCCACCGGATCCTTGAACTTCTTCGCCGCCTCCGAGTACCACGTGGCGCACCTCGAGCTCGTACTCGATCCCAGTCTTGATGGCCTGTTCGATCGTCACCCTGCGCACCTCCTCTCCCCCTTGTGCGCTCCATGATACCGCAGAGCGCGGGGGGGCACCGGCCGATCGGGCGGGCAAGAAACCGCCCGCGTCCGGCGCGGGTCGGCTATCATACCGGTCGTTCGCGCCGGCCGAACTCCGACGTCGGAGTGTCGGTGCTCGCCCCTGCGCGCATCGAGCGCCATGGCCTCACCCCTGCTGCCGCCGGTCGACCGAACGCTGTCGTGGCTCGACGCGGTGTTCAATCAGGCTCGGGACGCCGTCTTCGTCAGCGACGAGAACGGTCAGGTCGTCGACGTGAACCGGGCGGCGTGCACCCTCACCGGCTACTCGCGCGCGGAACTGCTCCAGCTGCGGATCCCGCAGCTCCTCCGGGACGGGGACACAGCCGCGCTCTGTGCCATCCACCAGCGCATCCTCGCGGGTGAGGAAACGGTCACTGAGGCCCAGGTCCTCCGCCGCGACGGCACGAGTGTCGACGTCGAGTTCAACAACCGCCGCCTGGTCGTCGACGGCGTGCGATACCGGCACACGAGTGCCCGCGACCTCACCGACCGCCGCCAGGCCGAACGCGGGCGCCTGGCCCTCGAAGCCCGCATCCAACAGGTCCAGAAGCTCGAGAGCCTGGGAGTGCTGGCGGGCGGGATCGCGCACGACTTCAACAACCTGCTGGTCAGCATTCTGGGGAACGCGGGCCTCGCGCTGATGGACCTGCCCGCCGACTCGCCGGCCCGGGCGAACCTGCGCGAGATCGAAGTGGCCGCCCTGCGGGCGAGCGAGCTGACCAAACAGATGCTGGCCTATTCGGGCAAGGGCCACTTCCTCGTCCAGCCCCTCGACCTGTCCCAGGTCGTCGGCCAGATGGACGCGCTCCTTCGGTCCTCGGTGCCCCCGGACACCGGGCTGACGCTGGACCTGGCCGCCGGGCTCCCGCCCGTCCTGGCCGACCTGGCGCAGCTCGGGCAGGTGTTGATGAACCTGGTGACCAACGCGTCGGACGCGCTCTCGAAGGGCCGGGGCCAGGTCTCCATCGCCACGTTCACGGGACCGATGGACCGGGCGGCGCTCTCCGCGACCTACCTGGACGACAACCTGCCGGCGGGGCCCTACGTGATGCTGCAGGTGCGCGATTCGGGGTGTGGGATGGACGCCGCGACCCGGACACGCGTCTTCGACCCGTTCTTCTCAACCAAGTTCCCCGGCCGCGGGCTGGGCATGGCAGCGGTGCTCGGCATCGTCCGCGGGCACCGCGGCGCGATCCGGGTGGAGAGCGAGACGGGCCTGGGCACCACCGTCACCGTTTTCTTCCCGGCCCTCGCGGAAACCGCCGCGCGGGCCGAGGCGAGCGAAGGCCTGCAGCACACGCGCGGCCTCGTGCTGGTCGTGGACGACACCGAGGCCGTGGCCACGGTGGCCGAACGCGTATTGAGGCGAGCCGGCTACGACGTGCAGGTGGCCCGGTCGGGCGAGCGGGCCCTGGAACTGTTCGCGGAGCGGGCGGGCGACATCTCGGTGGTCCTGCTCGACCTCTCGATGCCCGGCATGGACGGCCTGGAGGTGCTCGAACGGCTTCGCGCCGCGCGGCCCGATCTGCCCGTGCTGCTGTCGAGCGGGTTCCAGGCCCCGAACCCGCAGGCGCTCGAAGGGCGGCGCGTCAGCTACCTGCAGAAGCCGTATCAGGCCGCGCTGCTCGTCGAGCGCATCGAACAGGCCGTCGCGGCAACCACGCCGCGGCTGCCGCTCGACGGCTGACCCGCCGGCAGATCGGCCGCTCAGGCGCCTGGCTGGCTCGCGGCGGTCCGCTCGAAGATGCCGGTGCTCCGGTTCTTTCGGACCTCGTCCCACCCCAAGTACTGCCCGTTCATCGCCACGTACACGCCCGGCGGCAAGACCTGGACGAACGAGAGGGCCGATCCGAGGTTGAACATGCCGTCCGAACTGCCGAAGGCATACGGGATCATCGCGCCGGTGAGGACGATGGTTTTGCCCTGGACCGCCGTGGCCAGCATTCGCGCCGTCTCGACCATCGTGTCGGTCCCATGGGTGATGACGATCTTCGACTCCTCACACTGACGGCAGTTCTGAGCGATCACCTCGCGGTCGGCATCGGTCATCTCGAGGCTGTCGACCATCATGATGGTGCGGAGGCGCACCTCGAGCCGGCACCGGCCGAGCCGGAGCATCTCGCCGAGGTGTGACTCCTTGAAGGCGAGCCGGGCGTTGATCTCGTCGTATTCCTTGTCGAACGTCCCGCCTGTGACGAGGATGCGGATGGGCATGGGGGAAGTGTACAATCAACTCCACCAATGCCCAAGCTCTCCGCGGCCCTGCCCGACCTGCTCGCCCGACGCATCCTCGTCCTCGACGGGGCGATGGGCACGATGGTGCAAGGGCAGGGTCTGCGGGAGGCTGACTTCCGCGGCGAGCGGTTCGCCACCCACCCACGCGACCTGGCGGGCAACACGGATGTCCTGGTGCTCACGCGGCCCGACGTGATTCGGTCGATTCACGACGCGTATCTGGCCGCGGGGGCCGACATCATCGAGACGTGCACCTTCACGGCGACGGCGATCGCGCAGGCGGACTACGGCCTCGAGGCGCACGTGCGAGAACTCAACCTCGCGGCGGCCCGCCTGGCCGTCGCGGCGGCCTCCGCCTGGACGGCACGAACCCCCGACCGACCGCGATTCGTCGCCGGATCGGTCGGCCCCACCAACAAGACGCTGTCCATCTCCCCGGACGTGAACGACCCGTCGGCGCGCGCCGTCACCTTCGACCAGGTACGCGCGGCCTACCTGACGCAGATCGAGGGGTTGATCGAAGGTGGCTGTCACGCGCTGCTGATCGAAACGATCTTCGATACGCTCAACGCGAAGGCGGCGATCGTGGCGGCCGAGGAGGCCTTCGCCCACCTGGGCGTCCGGCTCCCCGTGCTGCTCTCGGCAACGATCACCGACCGCAGCGGCCGCACGCTGTCCGGCCAGACCATCGACGCCTTCTGGGTGTCGGTCGCCCATGCGCGGCCCCTCGTCGTAGGCCTCAACTGCGCGCTCGGGGCCAAGCAGCTCAGGCCCTACCTTGCCGACCTCGCTCGCGTCGCCGACGTGTACGTGAGCTGCTACCCGAACGCCGGCCTGCCCAACGCGTTCGGGCAGTACCGAGGAGCAGCCGGCTGAGACGGCCGCCCTCATCCGCGAGTTCGCGACCGCCGGCCTGGTCAACCTCGTCGGGGGGTGCTGCGGCACCACGCCGGACCACATCCGCGCGATCGTCGCGGCGGTCGAGGGCGCCCCGCCCCGGCGGCTCCCGTCCGATCGCGCAGAGGGCGAGGCGGGTGGACCCGACGACGGGTCCGAGGCGGGCGGGAGCGACGCGCCATTCCGCTTCACGCAGTACGCAGGGCTCGAGACCCTCACGATCCGGCCGGATAGCACGTTCCAGATGATCGGCGAGCGGACCAACGTCACCGGGTCGGCGCGGTTCCGGCGCCTCATCACGAACGGGGACTTCGCCACCGCGATCGACGTCGCGCTGAACCAGGTGCGAGGGGGCGCGAACATCCTCGACGTCAACATGGACGAGGGCCTGCTCGATTCCGAGCAGGCGATGACGCGCTTCCTGAACCTGGTGGCCACCGAGCCCGAGGTCGCTCGCCTGCCGGTGATGATCGACAGCTCGCGCTGGTCGGTCATCGAGGCCGGGCTCAAGTGCGTCCAGGGCAAGGCCATCGTCAACTCGATCAGCCTCAAGGAGGGCGAGGCGGAGTTCCTCCGCCGCGCCGCCCTGATCCGCCGGTACGGCGCCGCCGCGGTCGTGATGGCCTTCGACGAGCAGGGCCAGGCCGACACGGCCCAGCGCAAGGTCGCGGTCCTCGAACGCGCCTACCGATTGCTGGTGGACCGCGCGGGCTTCAGCCCCCTCGACGTCGTGCTCGATCCAGCGGTGCTCACCGTCGGCACCGGAATCGAGGAGCACAACCGCTACGCCATGGCGTTCATCGAGGCCACGCGCGAGCTCAAGGCGCGCTGTCCGGGCGCCAAGATCAGCGGCGGCATCAGCAACCTGTCGTTCGCCTTCCGCGGCAACGAGGCCATCCGCGAGGCGATACACGCCGCGTTCCTCTACCACGCGATCCGCGCCGGCCTCGACATGGGGATCGTCAACGCGGGACAGCTGGCCGTCTACGAGGACATTCCCCCCCTGCTGCTGGAGCGGGTGGAAGATTCGATCTTCGACCGGCGGCCCGACGCCACCGAACGGCTCGTGCAGCTGGCCGGCACGATCCAGGGCGACACGAAGAAGGCGGGACCCGAGCTGGCGTGGCGCACCGGACCGGTCGAGGCGCGACTGGCCCACGCCCTCGTGCACGGTGTCCTGGATTTCATCGCCCAGGACGTCGAGGAGGCCCGCGCGGCGTACAGCGCCCCGCTCGCCGTCATCGAGGGCCCGCTGATGGCCGGGATGAAGACGGTGGGCGACCTGTTCGGGTCGGGACGCATGTTCCTGCCACAGGTGGTCAAGAGCGCCCGAGCGATGAAGACGGCCGTCGCCTGTTTGCTGCCCTACATGGAGGCGGACCGGGCGGCCGGCCACCGCCCGCAGGGGCGCGTCCTGCTCGCGACGGTGAAAGGCGATGTTCACGACATCGGCAAGAACATCGTCGGCGTGGTGCTCGGGTGCAACGACTACGAAGTGATCGATCTCGGCGTCATGGTCCCGGCTGCGCGCATCTTGGACGAAGCCGAGGCCCGGCAGGCGGACGTCATCGGCCTCAGTGGCCTCATCACGCCGTCGCTCGACGAGATGGCCGCCGTCGCTGCGGAGCTGGAGCGCCGAGGCGGCACCGTCCCCCTGCTGATCGGGGGCGCCACCACGAGCCGGCAACACACGGCCGTCAAGATCGCCCCTGCCTACAGCGGCTCCACCACCTACGTGCCCGACGCCTCGCGCGTCACCGACGTGGTGCGCCAGCTCCTGAATCCGCAGCTCCGCCCCGCGTTCGAGCAGTCGAACCGCGAGGAGCAGGAAACCCTCCGCCGACGGCACGCGGCCCGCCGCGAGCGCCCCCTGCTCTCCTACGCGCAGGCGCGCGAGCGGGCGGAACGGATCGACTGGCACCTCGCGGTGCCGGACATCCCCGCCCGTGTCGGGCGCCAGCGCATCACTCGCCTCCCGTTGGCCGACCTCGTGCCCCTGATCGACTGGACCTACTTCTTTGCGGCGTGGCAGGTGAAGGGCCGCTTCCCCGCGGTGCTCGAGGACCCGGTGCGGGGGGCTGCTGCCCGAGAGCTGTACGACGACGGCCGCCGACTCCTCGATGAAATCGTCACCGACGGTCTGCTGGAATCGCGCGCCGTGTACCGGCTTCTGGCCCGCGGCCTCGGAGGACGACAATCTCGTGTTCTTCACCGACGCGTCACGCACCGGCGAGCTGACGCGCTTCCCGATGCTACGGCAGCAAGAAGCGCAGCCCGACGGCGGACCCAATCGGTGCCTCGCTGATTTTGTCCCGCCGAGGGCGGCCGATGCGGTCCACTACCTTGGCGCCTTCGCGGTCACCGCGGGGCTGGGACTCGACCCGCTCGTCGCCCGTTATCGCGACCAGCACGACGACTACCGCGCGATCTTGGCCAAGGCGCTCGCCGACCGGCTGGCCGAGGCCGCGTCCGAATGGCTCCACCGGAGGGCGAGGTGCGACTGGGGGTACGGTGTCGCGGAGAACCTCGCGCCGGACGACCTGCGCGCGGGGCGCTATCGCGGCATCCGGCCCGCGTTTGGGTACCCGGCGTGCCCGGACCACAGCGAGAAGCGGCGGCTGTTCGAGCTGCTCGACGCGCCCTCGCTCGGCATCTCGCTCACCGAGACCTGCGCGATGTTCCCGGCGGCCAGCGTGAGCGGACTGTACTTCAGTCATCCCTCGGCCCGGTACTTCGGGGTCGGGCGCGTGGGCCGCGACCAGCTAGACGCCTACGCCCGGCGCAAGAGGATGGCGCTGGAGGACGTCGAGCGCTGGCTCGGCCCCAACCTGGGCTAGTAAGTCCCGGGGGGGCGTCCTCCCCGACCCCGTGAGCACAGCAATGACCACTCGCAAGCGTTGCCCCTGGCCCGGCTCCGACCCGCTGTACGTGGAGTACCACGACCGCGAGTGGGGCGTCCCCTCGCACGACGACCGCCACCTGTTCGAGATGCTCGTGCTGGAGGGGGCCCAGGCGGGGCTCAGCTGGATCACGATCCTGCGCAAGCGCGATGGCTACCGCCAGGCCTTCGACCTGTTCGACCCGCGACGGGTGGCGCGCTACGGCGACGCCAAGATGGCCTCGCTGCTCGAGGACGCGGGAATCGTGCGAAACCGGTTGAAGCTCACCGCGGCGGTCGAGAACGCCCGCGCGTTCCTGGCCGTCCAGAAGGACTACGGCAGCTTCGACGCCTACCTCTGGGCGTTCGGCGGGGGCGCTCCGCGCGTGAACCGGTGGAACGCGATGACGGAGGTCCCAGCCCGCACGCCGGAATCCGACGCCCTCAGCCACGATCTCCAGGCGCGCGGCTTCCGGTTCGTGGGGTCGACCATCTGCTACGCCTTCATGCAGGCGGTCGGTTTGGTGAACGACCATCTCACGACGTGCTACCGCCACCGCCAGCTCGCCCGCGCGTCACGCGCCGAACCGGCACGCCGACCTCCGGCAGCTCATCGTCCCGCCCGGCCACGCCCGGTCGTCAGGTAAACGGCGAAACTCCCCAGCCAGTGGCCGCCCTCGTAGTGCTCGCCGGTCACGGCGCGCAGTCCGGCCTCCCGGTGGCGGGTTGCCGCCAGCCGCAGGGTCGGCACGCGCGGGTCACCCGGAGGTAAGCCGTCGGCGATCCCCTCGAGCATCCATGCACGGCTAAGGTTGAGTCCGTCCAGGTGGGCCAGCTTCGGGTCGGTCGGGTCCGTGACCACGGCCGGCTCCAGCCAGGAGGACGAGGGGCTGAGCGGAAGGTCGGGCAAGAAGGTGGTCAGCCAGCGCGCGTAGGCCTCTGGCGGCAGCACGCGACGGACCAGGTCGGCTTCCGCGAGGCACGGCGAGAGGAAGTCCTGGCCCGACGGCTCCCACGTCAGGGGGCAGCCGCGATCCTGCAGGTAGAAGCTCCGGATGCGCGAGTCCAGGAGATCTGCCGTCGCACGATCGCCCTTCTGCCGGGCGGCGTCCAGGATCAGCCCGAACGAGAAGGCCGTCTGGTCGTGTTCGCCAATCCGGATGGGCTTCGGCAGCTTCGGCAACCAGTCGGTGAGCCGAGCGACGGCCGCGTCCTCGAGGGGCTTCAGGGCGGCGGACCAGACCTTGGCCTGCGGGTCGTCCCACTCGCGCAGTTCCGCCGCGAGTTGGAGCAGCCAGGCGAGGCCGTACGGTCGCTCGAAGCTCGCGCGGCCCGCACCGGTCAGGTAACGGACCTCGGCGGCGATGTGCTCCGGCGTCAGGCTCTCGCCGACCGCGGCGCGCGCCGGGGCAGCGAAAGGCGCCGTCGGGAAGTCCCTGATCAGCCGGACCAGCAGCCAGTGGCCGTGCACGGCCGAGTGCCAGTCGTAGCACCCGTAGAACGCCGGGGTGAGGTCGTGGGGCGCCTGCACGTCGCCGGGACCGTTGAGGACGTGGGCAATCTTGTTCGGATACTCCTTGTGCACGCACGCCAAGGCGAGTGCGGCAAACCGCCCGGCCGCCGCCTCGTCCACGCGAGGCTGGGCCTCGCCGACACCACTGATGGCCAGCAGACACCCCGCCGCCCACAATCCGATGGTCACACGCCTCATCGTTCCCTCCTCCGGGCGATAATGATCGCACAAGCGAGACGCAACCCCACGACCTGTGCGGACGGCCCCCCGCCCGCAGGAGGCTGCCATGAACCCGTACGCCGCCGATCTCGGTCAGCGCGACACCCTCTCGTCGCTCTCGTCCACGCCACCCCGGGTCCGCGAGCTGGTCTCGCGGATGTCGAGCGCCGACCTCGAACGCGCGCACGCACCCGGCAAGTGGTCCGCCGCCCAGGTGCTGCTGCACCTCGCGCACGCCGAACTCGCCTTCGGCGTCCGCGCGCGGATGGCCCTGACGTCGGACGACTACGTGGTCCAGCCGTTCGATCAGGACCGCTGGATGGCCCGGGAAAGCCACGTCAAGCCACTCGAAGCCCTCGTGCTGTACGAAAGTCTGCGCGCCCTGAACCTGTCGCTCTTCCGCTCGCTGAGCGCCGCGGACCGCGCCCGAGCCTTCCAGCACCCCGAGCGCGGCCGGATGACGGTCGAGGAGATTCCGGCGTTGCTCGCCGGTCATGAACTCCACCACCTGGCGCATCTCGAGGCTATCGTCGCCAAGAAGGGCTAGCGGGCGAGTCCGTGAACGCCGCGGCGGGCTCGACGCCGGCCATGACCCGTGCACCCCCCGGGCATGGCCGGTCGTCGTGTCCCCCTGGGCTCCGATGGTGTCCTTCAGGTTCTGACGCGCCGGTGGGCGTGCGCTTCGCCTGCCACCCCGCACACGAGGCGGCGTCGCTCAATCCGATCGAAGCGCTGCAGTACCCCTGCACGGCCGAGCCCGGATGGCGACGGCTGGGCAGACCTCCGTCTGCTCCGGAACGCGGTTGCGCGGCGGTCCTCAGGGCTTCTGCGCCTGGCCGGCTGGCGAGCAAATTGCAGCCTTGGTCGGTGGAGCTTCGGGGTGAGGATCGAGGACCAACCTCCGAGCCTGCCACGGAAGCCTGCCCAGCATCCCGCCTCGCGACGCTCCGGAGGGATTCTGTGCTATGAGAGTTCTGAGACGCACATGCACGTGCCTCGTGGGAGCCGCGCTCGTGTCGGCGCTGGCTGTCTCGACACCGGCGTACGCGGCACAGCGCCACGGCGGCTTCGGCCACGGCGGCTTCGGCCACGGCGGCCTCGGCTACCGCGGCTTCGGCTACGGCGGCTTCGGCTACGGCGGCTTCTACGGACCGGTGTGGTGGGATTGGGGTTGGCCTGGGTTTGGCTACGCGTACTGGGGCCCGTGGGGCGGCCCGCTTTACGGGTATCCGCCGGACGGCAGTTTGCGGCTCGAGGTGACGGGACCTGCGCCCAAGCGGGCTGACGTGTACGTCGACGGCGGCTTCGCTGGAACGGTCAACCAGTTCAACGGCACCTTTCACCACTTGAAGCTGGAGCCCGGCGCGCACCGGATCGAGGTCCGGGCCACGGGCTATCGGCCGCTGAGCGTCGAGGTCCGCATCCCACCCGACCAGACCGTGACCTACCGCGCGGAGATGGAGAGGGCCGGCTGAGTCGCGCGGCCCTGCGCTACGCCCAGCCCGGTTCCGACCGTGACGACGCGCAACCGGTTCGTGCCTCGTGAACGGAAGGCCGTTGGTCGTCCGGTCGGGACCGGCCGTCGAGGGCACCCACCCCGCACTCACCGAATGTCAGCTCACGATGGCTGCCGGAGGTGCCACGGCCCATTCCCGCCACGAGGCGCCGCCGGGACGACTGTCGGTCGGCGCACCGGGGGCGAACGCCATTCGTCTGGGGGGCACGCGAGGGGAGACCCGGCGGCTATTTCCGGAACGTCACGGTCAGACTGACCGGAGCGGTCAAGGTCACCATGACGGAGTACCGCACCTCGCCGTACTGCCTGTTGCGGAAGGACACCTCGTGCGGACCGAGTGGAGTCGGGAGGCTGGAGATCGGCGTGTTGCCCACGACCTTTCCGTCCAGCCACACCTCGGCGACCTGGTCGGAGTACAGGTTCATCATCCCGACGGGGAGGTCGAGCGGGATCGTGACCAGCTGACCGGGCGGCACGTCGAGGAACTTCGTGAGCTTGAGCGCCAGTTGCTGGTTCGAAAAGTCGAACCCATGCGGCCCGGGCGGCACCATCACGGGGGCATTACCCGTGGTGCCAAACATCCGCCCCTCTTCGGTCACCTTGAGCTCGTAGGGCGCCACGACCCGGACCCAGGCGGCGGTCGGCACGGCGACCTCGCTGATCTTGCCGGCCTCGACGACGATGTCCTGCTCCTGCGCACCGAGGGGCGTCTCGACGAGCAGCACGTGCTCACCCGGCGTGAGGTCGCTGACCTTGAGGGGCGTTTCCCCGCGCGGCGTGCCGTCGATGGCGACCTTGCCGGTCGTCGGGTACGTGGTGATCCGCACGCCGCCTCGTTCCAGGGCGTTCGGGAAGAGCCTCCGTTCGGACACCGACGCATTGGCCGGCACCACGATCATCTTCGTGGAGGCCGAGCCCCCGCTCTGGAGCTCGACCTCGTGCGGCCCGGCGCGCAACGTCAGGTCGACCGGGGTCTTGCCGCGGACGATACCGTCGACCGTGACGGTCGCGCCTGGCGGGTCCGAGCGGATGATCGCTTGGCCGAACCTCCGGGGGCCTTCGAGCAGATAGGTCCACGCTGCGGGCGCGTACAGCGCCGCCACGGTCGCCAGCACAGCCAGGACGGCCAGGATGCCCAGCTGGACGACCCGCATCGACTGACCCGGGGCCACGCGCGGCGGGGGGAGCGGGGCCGCCAGCGGCTCGGGGGGACGGCTCGCCTGTTCGTCCGCCTCTGACGCAAACCCGCTCCCAATGGCCGCCGTCCAGTCGATGGCCATCGACGATGGGCTGAGGGCGCTCGGCTTGGCCTGCTCCACCGCAGGTTTCACGGTGCTCTCGCCGACCGTGACGACCTCGACGCTGGTCTCCCGGGCCGGCGGGAACGAGGCTCCGTAGGCTGTCTGCGAACGCGCCCCCGTCGTGTCCCCGGATTGTGAGTCCGGCACGGAGGCGGCGGCCATTGTCTCCAGCGTTTGCGGGGAGGAGGAGGGGACAGGCGCGTCCGGCGCGGGCGGGGGTGGGGGAACCGCGGCGGCAGTCAACGCGTCCGCGTAGCTCTGCTGGGGACTCGGCGCCATCGGTTCGAACGCCTCGAGCAGTGTCGCGGCACTCTTCGACGGGACCGCGACGGGCCAGGGGCCGAACGGGTCCACCACAAGCGGGGACGGCGGCTCGGGCGGCGCGGAGGGTGACGCGTCTTCGAGACCGGCAGCCGGCCGGGCGTGCCCCTCGACCGCCTCGGTGGCGGCCTCGGTCGATACCGTCGGTTCGGGACTCCCCGCAACTGACGGGTCGCCGGGAGGGGCGGGCTCTTCCGCGATTGGAGCGCCCGGCACCCCCTCGGCGGCATCGGCTTGCGGACCGGGCCGCTCGGGGATCAGCGCGGGCACTGCGGTCAGGGCGTCCGCGGGGGATGGCGGGGCCTCCACCGCGAGACTGCCGGCCGGCGCACGGCCGGCTGCGTCGCGCTCGGGCCCGCCGGCGAGCGCGGCGGCGTCCGGCACGCCGACCGGCGGCGCGTCGGCCTCCGGCGCAGGCCCGCCGGGAATGACGACGACGGTCGTCCGACGCACTTCGGCCGCATCGCACTCCTCGACGAACGCGTTCCAGGCGTTCACCGAGGCCCCGTAGCCGTCCTCCTGGATGAGACGGGTGAACGCCTTCTGTGCCTCGAACAGCGACTTGTAACTGGTAACCGGGGTCACGAACATCGCGCGTTCCAGCCACGAGCGAAGGCCGGAACGCAGCGGCACGGGGGCGCCGCCCGCCGTGGTTTCCGCCGCCACCTCGAGCAGGTGCGGCACGCCGTCCGGAAAGTCGTCGTGCCGCAACGGGCGGCCGAGGAGCGCGGCCAGCGTAATCAGGCCGATCTGGAGGATGTCGCTCCGCCGCCCGAACTGCGGCAGCGACTGGTCCGGCAGCACCGCGATGCGGAGCTCGGCCCACAGCCGACGCGCACCCCACGCCGCAGCCGTTTGTTCGACTGAGGGACCGAGGACGTACTCCGTAATGATGACTCGGCTGTCCGCTCCGATGACCACACGCTCGGGCCCGAGCGCTCCATGGAACACGTCCGGACCGAAGTCGTGGAGCAGGGCCGCTGACGCCATCAGCTGGCGTGTCACGGCCAGGACCGCGGACGTCGTGGGGTGGGTCCGGGTGCGCTCGCTGGCCTCGAGGATCTCGACCAGCCGACGGCCCGGCACGTGCGCGGACACGAGGATGGGCCGCCCGTCGTTCTCCACGGCGTGGTGGATGCGACGCACGCGCGCGTACGAAGAATGCCGGAAGTTGGCAAGCCGAGCGATCCGGTCCTTGAGGGTCGTCTCGAACGACGGCGTGCGCGCCAGTGCCTCCGCAAACTGCAGGTGCTCGACCAGCCCTCCGGACGGCTGGGACACCACGACCCGGTCGCCGAGCGGGTCGTGGACCACCGAGCTGGAGGAGTCAGGCGCCGAGGCTGGCATACGATCTACTTATGTGTCGGCTCGACGCCCCTGAACCTTTGGGCCGCTGGCCTCCAGATGGCCCCGCGGCGGGGAAGGAAGCGTGACCGCGTAAACCGAACCACGCCCAGAAGTTGGCTGCAGGCATGTTCCACGTCGGCCACCAGTCACGCTTCATCCACAACAATCGGCCGGCACGACCGGTTCTTGACCGTTCGCCCGACGCCCGGCCGCACGGGCCGGCCTCCGCACAGCCGGGGCCAGAAACTAGCGTAGAATGGGTCCAATCCGCACAGTGGAGCGCCCGGCGCGTGCGGTCAGCGCCGGACGCCACCGGCCCGACACGCGAGAGGAGGACTCCGATGCATGGTCTGGTCACGTTGTGCACGACCGCCGGCCTGATGCTGGGCTGGGCGGCGGCGGCGACCCCCCAGGCGACCGGCGAGCTGAAGCCGGGCGATCCGGCGCCGCCCTTCACACTGCGGGGCTCGGACGGAAAGACCTACCAGCTCGCCGATTTCAAAGGCAAGCAGGCGGTCGTGCTGGCCTGGTTCCCCAAGGCGTTTACCGGTGGTTGAACGGCCGAGTGCAAGTCGCTCCGTGAGAGCGGCGCCGCGATCCGCAAGGCCGGCGTGATGTACTTCACCGCCTCGGTCGACACGCCCGACACCAATCAGAAGTTCGCCCAATCCCTGGACCTCGACTATCCGATCCTCAGCGATCCCGAGAAGACTGTCGCGCGCGCCTACGGCGTCGTCGCCGGCGACCGGGCGTACGCGGCGCGGTGGACCTTCTACATCGGCGTGGATGGACGCATTCTCTACATCGACAAGCAGGTGAATCCTGCGGCGCACGGCCAGGACGTGGTGGCGCGTCTGAAAGCGCTCGGCTTCGGCGGGTAGCGAGCGGACGGGCGGCGGTGACGCGCGGGCAGACGGTCTACACGACGAGCGCCAAGAACTCGGCGAGCACCATCGCCGTGGCGCCCCACACCTGGACGCCGCCGCCCAGATCGAAGTAGGGCACGTCCTGGAACAGGCCATCGCGCTCGCGCGGCCGACGCCGCAGGCACGCCGGGTCGCTCAGCCACCCTACGCTGGCCTCGAGCACGCGCTCGACTTCCGCGTCCGCCGGGTGCAGCGTCGGCCGTTCGTCGGCGATCCCGATGACCGGGTGCAGCATGAACCCGCTCACCGGGATGTGCAGCGGCGTCAGGCGCCCGAGCAGCTGCACCCCGCGCGGGTCCAGGCCGATTTCCTCGTGGGCCTCACGCAGCGCCGCATGCTCGACCGTCTCTCCGGCCTCCACCGCCCCGCCGGGCAGCGAGATCTGCCCGGCGTGGCTCGGCAACTGCGCCGACCGGACCGTCAGCACGAGGTGGGCAAGGCCGTCCACGGGAAACAGCAGGAGCAGGGCCCCGGCTGCGCGGGACTCCTGAGGCGCGCGGCGCGGCTGCCATCCCGGCCGCGGCTGCGGCGCCAGGCGCAGCTGGGCCTGGAGACCCGGCAGGGGTCCGGCAAGCGCGACACGCAGACGAGCTTCCAGATCAGCAAGGAGCATGCGGGGGATCAGACCGCCGGAGTTCTGTCTGTACCATCCTTGCGCCCCTTTGTCCCCCACTTCCACGCGGAGCCACGCCGATGCGCCGATTGATGCCGCTGTTTGTCTGCCTGCTCGCTCTGGGGTTCGCCGGCCCGCTCGTCGCCGAGGCCCGCTTGGCCGCGAAGGGGCACCTCCTCATTATCGGGGGGAACGGCACGACCGAGGACATTGTCAGACGGGCCGTGGACGCGGCGGGAGGGGCCCGGGGCGTCGTGGTGATCTTCCCGCAGGCCTCCGAGCTCCCCGACACGGGCCGGGAAGCGGTCGCGATGTGGACCAAGGCCGGCATCGGCAAGGCCGTCGTGCTCGACCCCGCGGACCCGACGTCCGCCCTCCGGGCGCTCGCGGAGGCGACGTTCATCTGGTTCCCCGGCGGAGATCAGAACCGCCTCATGAAGGCCTTCGCCCACACCGCGATCCCCGAGGCGATCCGGGCGCGCTACCGGGACGGGGCCCTGGTGGGGGGCACGAGCGCCGGCGCCGCGGTGATGTCGGCCGTGATGATCACCGGCGAGGCCGATCTGCAGAGCATCACCGCCGCCAAGACCGAAACGGCGGACGGCCTCGGGCTCTGGCCCGAGGTCATCGTCGATCAGCACTTCCTGAAGCGGCAGCGCTCAAACCGGCTGGTGAGCGCGGTGCTGGACCATCCGACCCTGGTGGGCGTGGGCATCGACGAAGCCACGGCCGTCTTCGTGACCGGGTCCCAATTCGAGGTGCTCGGCAAGAGCAGCGTCGTGGTGATCGACGCCCGGAAGGCCGCGGTGGACACCGCCGCGCCGGGCCAGGCGTCCACGGGCCGCGGCCTGACGCTGAGCGTGTTGAAGGCCGGCATGACGTTCCGCCTGGACTGACGCCAGCCCTCGCCGCGCCGCTACACCTTGGCGAGGGCCTGGTCGAGATCGGCGATCAGGTCCTCGATGTCCTCGATGCCGACCGAGTAGCGCACGAGCCCGGCGGTGATGCCCCCCTCGAGACGATCGGCCTCAGACATTCCGGCGTGCGTCATCGACGCCGGGTGCTCGATGAGGGTCTCGACCCCGCCGAGCGAGACGGCCAGCGTGGCAAGGCGCACGTTGTCCATCAGGTTCCGCCCCGCCTCGTACCCACCCCGGAGCTCGAAACTGATCATCGAGCCAAACCCCGTCATCTGCTGCCGCACCAGGTCGTGCTGGGGGTGCGAGGCCAAGCCGACATAGCGCACCCGTTCGACCTTGGGGTGCACCTCCAGCCAGCGCGCGATCCGCATGGCGTTGGCCTGCGCCCGCTCGACCCGCAAGGCCAGCGTCTTGACCCCGCGGCTGACCAGGAACGCCTGGTGGGGATCCATGTTGCACCCGAGAATGACCATCATCGCGCGCAGCCGCTGGCTCAGCTCGGGGTCCCGGGCCACGATGATTCCGCCGACGACGTCGGCGTGGCCGTTGAGAAACTTCGTGACCGAGTGGAAGACGATGTCGGCGCCGAGTTGGAGGGGCTTCTGCAGGTACGGGCTCGCAAACGTGTTGTCGACGACAACCAGGCACCCGTGCTGGTGCGCCAGCGTCGAGACGGCCCGGATGTCGGTCACCAGCATGGCCGGATTCGACGGGGACTCGAGGTAGACCAGTTTCGTCGACGGGCGGATGGCGGACCGGACGCTCTCGAGGTCCGAGGTGTCCAGGTAGGTGTACTGGACCCCGAAGCGGCTGAACTGCCGCTCGATGAGCCCGCGCGAGGGCCCGTAGACCGAGGCCGTGCCCACCAGGTGGGCGCCCTGTGAAAGGAGCGTCATGTAGACCGTGGTCACGGCCCCCATTCCCGAGGAGGTGGCCACCGCGTCGGCCCCCTGTTCGAGCGCGGCCACCTGACGCTCGAGGTGGCGCACGGTGGGGTTGCCGATCCGAGTGTAGATGTACCCCTCCGCGCGGCCCGCGAACCGGTCCGCGCCGACCTGCGCGTTCTCGAAGGCGAAGGTCGACGTCTGGTAGATCGGCGTCACCGCGCTGCCGAACTGGTCGTGTTCGCGA
Organism: uncultured Acidobacteriota bacterium; assembly: GCA_963701315.1. Lineage (GTDB taxonomy): Bacteria > Acidobacteriota > Vicinamibacteria > Vicinamibacterales > Fen-181 > FEN-299. The sequence goes on from OY969603.1 coordinate 2,643,679, forward strand.
CCGGCGTGCACCATCCTCGTGTTGAAGCCGAGCCCTTTCGTGTCCATATGCCTCCAGGCGGGACGACCGATCGCCGGCCCACCCATCTGCCCACGCCGAGGCAGCCCTAGAGTGGGCGGGCTGCCGCGGCCGGGTGCGCCACTGGCGGGGGTACCGGCTCGGGCGTGAAGTCCTCCCCCGGGTTGACGAACCGATCCAGCTCGAAGCGGTACTGCTTGTCGTGCAGCTGGCGGTAGCGCCCGCCGACGGCCAGCAGTTGCTCGTGCGTGCCCCGCTCGACGATCTCGCCGCCTTCGAGCACGAGGATCTGGTCGGCGCTCCGAATGGTGGACAGCCGGTGGGCGATGACAAACGTGGTGCGCCCCCGGCGCAGCGACCGCAAGCCGTCCTGGATCATCGCTTCGCTCTCGGAATCCAGGCTCGACGTCGCCTCGTCGAGGATCAGGATGCGCGGGTCGGCCAGGATCGCGCGCGCGATGGCGATGCGCTGGCGCTGGCCCCCCGAGAGCTTGACGCCGCGCTCCCCCACCACCGTGTCGTAGCCGTCGGGGAAGCCTTCGACGAAGGGCTGGCAGTGGGCGATCCGGCTCACCTCGAGGATCTCGCTGCGCGACGCGTGCGGCCGCGCGAACGCGATGTTCTCGGCGATCGTCCCGTCGAAGAGGAAGTTCTCCTGCAGCACCACGCCGAGGCGCGCCCGGAAGTCGTGGAGGCGCAGGCCCGTGAGATCGCGGCCGTCCACCAGCACCCGCCCGGACCGCGGCTGGTTGAAGGCCATGACCAGGCTGATGAGCGTGCTCTTGCCCGAGCCGCTCGAGCCGACCAATGCCGTGGTCGTCCCCTCGGGCGCCACGAAGGAGACGTCACGCAGCACGGGCACGCCGGGCGTGTACTCGAACGACACTTGCTCAAACGTCACGTCGCCGCGGAGCGACCCGAGCGGTTCGCGCGACTGGTCCGCTTCGCCCTCGGTCGCCATCGCCCGGATCTCGCGGATCCGGTCGAGACCGGCGAAGGCCTCGCTCACCTGCGTCCCGATGGACGCGATCTGGACCAGCGGCGCGGCCACCAAGCCGGTGAAGAACAGGTACATGACGAAGTCGCCGAGCGTCATCGTGTGCGCGAGGATGGCCTTCCCACCGACCACGATCATCAAGATGCCGATGATCCCAACGATGATCGTCGAGAAGGCCGTGATGGCGGACACGCCCGTGATCGACTGGGCCACGTTCCGGAAGAGGCGGTGGGCGCCGCGCGTGAACGCGATTTCCTCGCGTTTCTCGGCGATGTAGGACTTGACCACTCGAATGCCGCCGAGCGATTCGCCCAGGCGCCCGGTGACCTCGGCGTTGATCTTGCCGCGCTCGCGGAACAGGGGCCGCAGCCGCCTGAAGGCCACGGCCATGCCGCCGCCGAAGGTGAGGAGGACGATCAGGGTGACCGACGTGAGCCGCCAGTTCAGGTAGAAGAGCACGCCGAGGGCGATGGCGGCCGTGACCAATCCGCCGACCAGCTGCACCAGGCCGGTGCCCACCAGGTTCCGGATCCCCTCGGCGTCGGTCATGATGCGCGAGATGAGGACGCCGGTTTTGGTGGAATCGAAGTAGGTGATCGGCAGGCGCAGGACGTGCGCCTGGACGGTGCGGCGCATGTCCGTGATGGCGCGCTGGGCCGCGACGCCGAGCACCTGCGACAGGGCGAAGGAGGTCGCTGCCTGCAGGAGCGTGGCAGCGCCCGCCGCGGCGGCCAGCCAGACGAGCAGGTCCCCGCGGCGATGGCCGATGACGTCGTCGATCAGGACCTTCGAGCTGGCCGGCAGCACCAGACCCGCCAGCCGGTTCACCAGCAGCAGCGCCAAGCCGACGGCTAGGCGCCGGCGATGGACCCAGATCAGGTCACGAGCCTCCTGCCAGACCAGCGAGAACGACAGGGGCGCTCGGGGTGTCGCGTCCGCCATCCTCCGACTCTAGCATCTTTCCCCGCCGCGGCCCCAACCGGCCTACACGTCCAGTTCCTCGGCTTCCTCGGCTCTTTCCATGATGAACCGGAAGCGGGCCGACGCATCGCGGCCCATCAACTCGTTGATCACGCGATCGGTCACCAGCTGGTCGCCGATCTCCACCCGGAGCAGCCGCCGCGTCCGGGGGTTCAGCGTCGTCTCCCAGAGCACCTTCGGCATCATCTCGCCCAGCCCCTTGAACCGGGTGATCTCGGGCGTGGCCTTGCCGGGTCCGGGCGGCCCGTGCTCGGCGAGAATGCGTTCCCGCTGGACCTCGTCGAGGGCCCAGTGCGTCTGCTTGCCGATGTCGATCCGGTAGAGCGGTGGCTGCGCCAGATAGACGTGACCACGGACCATCAGCTGCGGCATGTGGCGGTAGATAAACGTCAGCAGCAACGTCGCGATGTGGTGCCCGTCCGAGTCGGCGTCCGCGAGGATGATGATCTTCCCGTAGCGAAGGCGCGAGGCGTCGAAGTTCTTGCCCAGACCGCACCCGAGCGCCGTCACCAGGTCCGCCAGCTCCTTGTTCTCGAGCACCTTGGACAGCGACGCGCTCTCGGTGTTGAGCACCTTGCCCCGCAGCGGGAGGATGGCCTGCCGCGCCCGGTCGCGGCCCTGCTTGGCCGACCCCCCGGCCGAGTCGCCCTCGACGATGAAGATCTCGCTGTCCGGGCGGTTCGGCGACGTGCAATCCGCCAACTTGCCGGGCAAGGTCAGGCGGCCCGAGGTGGCGCTCTTGCGCGTGACTTCCTGCTGCGCCGCCCGGCTCGCCTCGCGTGCCCGCGCGGCCAGGATGATGCGCGCGACGATCGCCTCGGCCATGCTGCGGTTCTCGTTGAGCCACTGCTCGAGCGCGGGTCGGACCATGCCGTCGACGGCGGACGGCACCTCCGGGTTGTTCAGTCGGTCCTTGGTCTGGCCCTGAAACTGCGGCTCCGCCATGAAGACGCTGAGCACGGCCACGAGACCCTCACGGATGTCCTCCGCGGCGATGGTCACGCCCTTCGGGGTCAGGTTGTGGGTTTCGACGTAGTTGCGGACGGCCTTGCCGAGGCCGGCCCGGAACCCGTTCTCGTGGGTGCCACCCGACCCGGTGGGAATGCCGTTGACGTAGCTCCTCACCAGCTCGTCGGTGGACTCGGTCCACTGCAGCACGATCTCGGCGCGCAGGCCGTTGTCCTTGAACAGCACGAAGGGCGTCTCGTGCACCGGCTTGAGCGGGCGGTCACGGACGATCTGCTTCAGGAAGTCGACCAGCCCCTCGCTGTGCTCGAACACCTGCTTCTGCCCGCTCACCTGGTCGTCGAACTGGACCCGCAGGCCCTTGTGGAGGTAGCTGGCGACTTCGAGCCGCTCGCGCAGGACGGCCGGGTCGAACTCGATCTTCGGGAAGATCGTCGGGTCGGGATGGAAGTAGACCGTGGTCCCCGACCCGCGGGCCGGTCCCAGCCGCTTCAGGGGGCCGACGGCCTTCCCCTGTTTGAACCGCTGCTCCCACAGGGCCCCGTCGCGCTTCACGCTCGCCACCAGGTCCCGTGAGAGGGCGTTGACCACGCTCGCGCCCACGCCGTGCAGACCGCCGGCGGTCTTGTACGCCCCGTGATCGAACTTGCCGCCGGCATGGAGCATCGTGAAGATGACCTCGAGCCCGCTCTTCTTGGTTTGCGGATGCTTGTCGACCGGCAGGCCGCGCCCGTCGTCGGTGACGGTGATCGACGACCCGTCGGCGTGCAGGGTCAGCTGGATGGTCGAGGCGTAGCCGTTCATTGCCTCATCGATCGCGTTGTCGAGGATCTCCCACGCGAGATGATGCAGGCCGGCGGCACCGACCCCGCCAATGTACATGCCGGGCCGCTTGCGGACGGGCTCGAGACCCTCGAGCACGGTGATGTCTTTCGCGGTGTAGGAGGTCGTCATGCCCACCACGCACAGGCCGGGTCAGCGGTCCCGGACCGAGTCGAAGGGATCGCGGACGCGCAGAAACTCGAATTTCCGAAAGTCGCGGTCGTTCGTGTACAGGGTCGTCACGCCGTGCTGCCGCAGCAGGGCGGCCAGGTGGGCATCGGGCACCAGGTTGCCCCGGACCGGCATCGGGCCCGCCACCTCGCGGTAGATGCGCCAGAATCCTTCCTCTTCGCCGAGCGCGCGGACGTGCGGGAGGCTGAGCAGCGCCTCGACGTTCCCGACGGCCTCCTCCGGCGACAGCGGACGCGAGAAGATCGCGGGGTGCGTGGACAACTGGAGGTACCGCATCAGCGTCGGCCAGGCCACGCACATGACCTCGGGGCCTTCGGCGCAGCGGGCCAGGAACTCCACGGCCCGGCCGCTGTGCGCGCTGGACTGGTCCGAAGCGTGGAGCAGGACGTCGACGTCGATGGCGAAGCTCACGCCGCGCCCCCTCGGGGCGCATCCGCCGCCTGTGACGCGTTGAGCGCGGCCTGCACCGCGTCCTTGTCCGCCAGGTCGACGCGGGCCTCCATCGAGCGGGAGGTCCACGAGAAGCCTGGCGGGGCCGCCTGGCCCTGCCGGCGGCGCCCGAGGGCGTCGGCCAGCAGGTCGGACATCACGCGGCCGAGGGGCCGTCCCTCCCGCTTCTGGAGTCGCCGAAGCTCCTTGAGGACGGGCTCATCGATGTCCACCGTCGTCCGCATGACATCTGATGATCAATCCATGTACATCTGATGTCAAGCGCGATGTCATCTGATGCTCCCGCCGGGGCTCTTGGACCCGGCTACCCGCCGCCGGACCGGGCGGGCCCGGTGGACAGTTCGGCGCGGCCCACCAGCTGCCCGGCCTCGGTCCGCACGTCCACGCGCAGCCGGGTTCCGGGCCGCACGGCACGCGCGAGCCCGCTGGTCCACAGCCGGAAGCCCTCCAGCCGGCCCCCTTCGACGGTGTAGTACGGCGACGCGTAGATCAGGCGCCCGTCCTGGTACCAGCGATGGCCAATCCGGTCGCGCAGGCCGAGCGGGGCGTAGATGGACGTGACCGCGTAGACTCGGCCCGTCCAGCCCTCCTCCAGCGCGCCGAGGGGGTGGACGACCTGAAACGCGCGCCGGTCGATGCCCTCACCGAACTCGGTCTGGAGCACGCGCAGGGGGGCCGGGGGGATGATGGGACGGCCGAGGGCGACCAGCAGCACCAGCGCGATGCCCGCCAGGCCCACCTGCAGTCGCACCTCGAATCGGGCGAGGTCGCGGAACCGGTACCGGATGGTGGCGAAGGCGACGACCGCCAGCCCCGCGCTGACGGGCAGCGCCACGCGGTTGCTGAGGCTCCACAGCGCCGGCAACATCACGTTGATGCACGCAAACAGGTTGAACGCGAAGAAGATGGCCGTCAGGCCGCGCCGCACCGAGAGGTGCCGGTCGTAGACCACGTCGAGCGTCGACAGCACGGCCGACGCCGCCACCAGCGCGACGAAGAGCATGTTGGGGGACCAGGGGGTGGCGCTCGCGTAGTAGAGCGGCAGCAGGAAGAAGAGCACCTGCTGGTAGAAGTTCTTCGTGACGTAGTTGAGGGCGAGGCGCAGCCACACGCGCCACCGCGGGCCCGGGTGGTCGGCCAGCGCCGGCACGAACAGGCTGGTCGCCCACAGGAAGACGATGTACAGGAGCGTGACCCGCAACCACGCGTAGCTGCGCGCGCCGGCCCACATGACCAGGATCCCGAGCGCGAGCGCCCACAGGCTGTGAAGCCCCCACAGGACCCGTTCATGGCGGCGCAGCCAGGCGAGAAACGACCGGACGAGGTTCGGCAGCGTCACGACGATGTGACCCAGATCATAGTGCGACGCCTCGGCCGGAGGCTATCCTGCCACTCGAGGGCGGGGGCGTCGTCCCGCGCCCGCCGTGCAACGCACACCTCGCCGAGCCCGTCGTGAAGACTGCACTCCGCCACGCCGACCCGCCCATCGACCGTCGGCCGCCCCGAGCCGCTCGGCGCGCCTTCGCCCGCCGCGCCCCCGCCCGCTCCCGCCGCGCCCGGCGCGCCTTTCAGACGGGGTTTCTGCTCCTGAACGTGTGGCTAGGGGTCCAGTTCTACCTGTTCGTCCACTACTACGAGGCCGGCGGTGCGGCCATCCGCGTGGGGCGACCGCCTGGCGTCGAGGGTTGGTTGCCGATTGCGGGGCTGATGAGCCTCAAGGTCGTGCTGCTGACCGGCCGCGTGCCCGCGCTCCATCCTGCCGGGTTGTTCCTGCTGATCGCCTTCCTGGCCGTGTCGTTCGGATTCCGCAAGGCGTTCTGCAGTTGGCTGTGCCCGGTCGGCACCGTGTCCGAGTGGCTCTGGCAGGCCGGGCGCCGGATGTGGAGGCGCAACCTGACCCCGCCGGCCTGGCTCGACGTGGCGCTGCGCAGCCTGAAGTACCTGCTGCTCGCGTTCTTCGTCTGGGCCATTGCGGACATGTCGGCCGACGCGATCGAGGAGTTCCTCCGGAGCCCGTACGGCCTGATCGCCGACGTCAAGATGCTGGATTTCTTCCGGGACCTCGGGCCGGTCGGGCTGTCGGTCCTCCTGGCGCTGGCTGGCCTCTCGCTCGTCATCAAGAACGTCTGGTGCCGCTACCTCTGCCCGTACGGTGCCCTGCTGGGCCTCGTGGCCCTGCCCGGCCCAACCCACATCCACCGCAGGTCGGAGGCGTGCATCGACTGCGGACGCTGCGCGACGGCGTGCCCGTCCCTGCTGAAGGTGGACCGCCTGGTCGACGTCCGCTCGGCCGAGTGCACGGGCTGTCTCGAGTGCGTGGCCGCGTGCCCTGCGGCGGGTGCGTTGGATCTGGAAATCGGGCACCGATGGGTGGTGTCGTACGGGGCGGTCGCCGCGGGCATCGGCCTGGTCCTGGCGGGCCTCGTCACCTACGCGCGGTTGTCCGGCCACTGGCACACCACGCTGCCGGACGCGACGTACTTCGACCTGATTCCCAACGCCCACCTGCTCGCTCACCCGCCCGCGGGATGACCACCCGGAGCGGTCGCGCGGCATCGGAGGCGGCGAGGCCGCCCTAGCGGAGGGCGTCCCGGCGTTTCTTCGGCAGGCGTGCCTTCACCAGCTCGTAGGAGTCCCGCAACCGCTGCTGCAACTCCCGCGCGCCCATGATCTCTGCACCCCGCTCCAGCGACACCCAGGAGGCGCGCGCGAGGTAGGGGGCCGGAATGATGCCGTCCCGTTCGGTCAGCTCCGCGAAGTCCTCGGCCGCCACCTTGAAGGACACGCGGTGGGGCGGCACGAGCATGACCACCGCGAACATCTTCCCGCCCACCGAGAACACCAGGTCGTCCTCCCACTTGATGTCCTCGGTCACGTGAGGCAACCCCCGGCAGAACGCGCGGATGGCGTCGGCCCTCATCGTTCCGCTCCTCCGCCGGTGCACCCCGGACGGACCCTGGCGGTCCAGCGGTGGCGGCCCGGCCGGCTGCCCGTCCTCTAGCGGCCGAGGCGCAGGTCCTCGATCTCCTTCACCAGGCGGACCACGAGCGTCTCGACGAGCTGCTGGCCCTTTTCCCTCGTCGCCAGCGTTGGATCACCGTACGCACCGCTGGCCGAGTACGACCCTGGGCCCTTGGGGTCGCGCGTGAGCCCGCCGGAACCGGGATGGTAGTCCTTCACGGCCTTGCTCATGTCGACCGAAGCGGGATCGATGTACAGCATCATCGAGGTCTCGAGCTCGTCGGCATGCGTGCCGCCCTCCTGGCGCGCGAGGCGCTTCTCGACGTCCTCCGTGATCGTGAGGATGTTGGTGAAGCGCAGCGTGATCCCGTCCTTTGCGAGGATCTCGGCGGCCGGTGTCAGCGCGCGCAGCGTCGACACCCCGGTGTTCAGGGCGTAGAAGCGCCGCGGGCCGTACCGTGCCAGGCTCCGGCAGATGTCCACCATCAGGTCGCGCGCGGTCTCGAGCCTGAGCGTCGTCGAGCCGGGGTACTCCACGAAGGCCGGGTAGTAGTGGTAGTTGACGGTGGGCGCCACGACGACGTCCGTCTGCTCGACGACGCGGCGCTTCAGGTACTCGGCCATCGTCCAGTCGTTGCGCAGCTTGAGGTGCAGGCCGTGTTCCTTGGACTCCGCGCCGATGGGAATCACGACGATGGTGTCCTTGGTCAGGACCTGCTCGGCTTCCTTCCACGTGAGGTCCTCGAGCATGACGCCCCGCCGCGCCGCGGACTGGGCGCCGGCTGGGGTATAGAAGGCCAGGAGGAACGCCGCAAGAGTGGCGGCAATCGCACGCGTCGTCATAATGCACCTCTCGTCTCGGCGAGTGCCAGCACGTCGCCCAGGTCCGGAACGCCCGCCATGGCCCCCAGGCGCGTGCACTTCAGCGCCGCGGCGGCATTCGCGAAGCGCAGGGTCCGAGCCAGGTCCCACCCCTGCAGGATGCCATAGATGAATCCCCCGCGGAACACGTCGCCCGACCCGGTGGTGTCGACCGCCTGGACGCGGAAGCCCGGCGCCACGACGAACCGATCGCCCGCGAGTGCCACGGCACCCTGCTGCCCGAGCGTCGTGCAGAGCACGCCGTGGTGCTCCCGCCGCAGCTTGCGCAGCGCTCGCTCGTGATCACGTTCACCCGTCAACAGCTCGGGCAGCCCGTCGGCGAAGATCGGGTAGGTCACCGCCTCGACCAGCGCCTCGATCCGCCCCGAGATCCGGTCGAGGTCGCTCGTGACGGGGATCCCCAGCGCCCGCGCGTGCTGGGCGGCGCGGATCGCCGCCTCCTCGTCCACGTCGTCCACGTGAACCAGCCGGGCCGAGGCGATCAGGTCGAGCCGCAGGTCGTCTGGGCCGAGCCGGAGCCGCTCGTCCCGGTCCCACACCACGGCGCGCTCGCCCGTCCGTCGGTCGATCAGCACGAGGGCGAACTGGCTGGTGCCGTCACGGACGACCAGACCGGACACGTCCACGCCGTGTCGGGGCAGTTCCCGGGCGATGCGCGCCCCGTTGTCGTCCGATCCGACCACGCCCACATAGGCCGCGCGGAGTCCGAACCGCGCGCACGCCGTGAGCGCGGTCGCGGTCTGGCCGCCACACGTGGTGAGGCGGGTGCCAATCTGCAGCTTCGAGTGCCAGCCCTCGGGCTGGGGAAAGGCGGGCAGGAGGTAGACGCTGTCGACGGAGCTGGCCCCGATGCCAACCACGTCCCAGTGCGGCTCGCGGGATCGGCCGGGTGCTTCCACGCGCCGAGTATAAGGCCAGTTCCCCGCCGCGCGAGCGGGGCGGCCCGCTCCCCCGCGTCGTGACGTCAGGGGGCGGGCACTTCGGGCGTCGGCCAGATCACCCGCGTGAACTGGCCGCGCTGCAACAACTCGCGACCGCGCCCGCCCCGGCCCGTCACCTCATACTTGGCCGTGCTGACGGTCTGTTCGGCGCCGCGGCTGGTCTCGACGGTCAGCAGGTCCCGGTCCCCCCTCGACGCGAGGAACCCGAGGACTCGGTCCTCGCCCGGCGTCAGCTTCAGGAGGATCACTCCTCTGCCGGGACCCGACAGGTAGTTCACCTCCTCGAGGCGGCAGAGAATCGCGCGCGCCTGCTCGGTCACCGCGATGATCGTCTCCCCTCCCCGCACCACGGCGACGCCGACCACCTCCGCGCCGTCGGCAGGCCGCGCGAACCGCCGGCCCGCCCGCGTGCTCGGCTCGACGAACGCCTCCAGCGAGAAGCGCAGGCTGTAGCCGTCGCTCGTGACCGCCAGCGCGTGCGTCGGGGGCGCCTCGCCGTCGCGGGACTGGGTGATCTCCCCCACGCTGCGCGGGTCGAGGCTGAAGGCGTTGACCACCCGCTCGCCGTCGCGGAACTTGAACAGCCGCTGGATGGGCTCGCCGTACCCGGTGGACGCCGGCACGTCGACCACCCGGCAGGTATAGGCCACGCCGAAGTTCGTCAGGAAGACGGCCGTCGCCCGCGTGCTTCCGGCCAGCACCGCGAGCACGGTATCCCCCTCGCGCAACCGCGTGGTGGTCAGGTCGCGCACTTCCTTCTGGCGTTTCACCCAGCCGTCGCGCGACACGATCACGACGTTGTCCTCGTCCACGATGAAGTCGTCTGCGCTGTACTCCACCTCCTCCCCACCCGGCTCCAGCACCGTCCGGCGCCGGTCGACCTTCGGATCGCCGTACTGCTGCTGCAGCTCGATGAGTTCCCCGCGAACGACCTTCCAGCGCGCGGCCTCGTCGCGCAGCAGCGCGCCGATCTGGCGTCCGCGCTTCCGTCTCTCCTCCAGCTCTTTGCGGATGACGAGGATTTCGAGGCGGGCCAGCCGGTACAGCTTCAGCTCGAGGATCGCATCGGTCTGCTCCTCGTCGAGTGCGAAGCGCTTGATGATCTGGCGCGCCGCGTCCTGTTTACCCTCTGACTTCCGGATCAGCCGGATGATCTCGTCCAGAGCCTCGAAGATGGTGTCGAAGCCCTCGAGGACGTGGATCCGCTTCTGCAGCGCGGCGAGTTCGTGCTCGAGCCGCCGCGTCACGACGTCCATGCGGAAGTGCAGGAAGTGCCAGAGCATCGACTTCAAGTCGAGCCGTTCGGGCCGGCACACCTCCGCGTTCTCCGTGGGGATCAGGCAGGTCAGGTTGACGATGAAGTTGGTCTGCAGCGGCGTGTGCTTGAACAGATACGCCAGGACCATCTTCTCGTCGGCGTCGCGCTTGATCTCAAGGGCGATGCGGACGTCCTCGGTGGACAGGTCCTTCACGTCCACGAGCGCTGCGAGCTTGCGGCTCAGGACGATCTCCGCGATCGCCTCCACGAGCTGGGCCTTGTTGACCGTGTACGGAACGCTGGTGATGTAGAGGGTCTTCGCGGCGCGCGTGGTGGGACCCTCCGTCCACGTGCCTCGGAGGCGGATCGAGCCGGACCCGGTCTTGTAAATCTGTTTGAGTTCCTCCGCCGAATTGAGCACCTGCCCGCCGGTCGGGAAATCCGGCCCCTTCACGTAACGGCACAGCTGCGTGCTGCTCAGGTCGGGGTTGTCGAGCAGCTTGACGAGCGCCGTACACACTTCGTGGAGGTTGTGAGGCGGAATGTTGGTCGCCATCCCGACCGCGATGCCCGTGGCCCCGTTGACGAGGAGGTTCGGCAACCGCGCCGGGAGCACCACCGGCTCGGTGCGCGTCCCGTCGTAGTTGGGGCGGAAGGGCACCGTGTTCTGATCGATCTCCGACAGCATCTCGTCGCTGACGCGCGCCAGCCGGCACTCCGTATAGCGCATCGCCGCCGCACTGTCCCCGTCGAGCGAGCCGAAATTGCCCGACCCGTCCACCAGTGGGTAGCGCATGGAAAAGGGCTGCGCCAAGCGCACGAGGGTCTCGTAAAGGGCCGCGTCCCCGTGCGGGTGGTAACTCCCCATGACGTCGCCGACGACCTTCGCGCACTTTCGGTGCCTGGCCGACGCGGTCAGGTTCTGCTGCCACATCGTGTAGAGGATGCGCCGTTGCACCGGCTTGAGCCCGTCGCGCACGTCGGGCAGTGCGCGCGACGTGATGACCGACAGCGCGTAGCTCAGGTACCGGCTCTGCGCCGCCTCGTGCAACGCCACGACATCGCCCTCGCTCGATCCGGTCCTCGAGGTCCGCGACGCGACGGGCGGCCACGTCGGCGCCTGGCCGGACGGCCCCTTGACGTACTCCTCGAGTTCGAACAGCGTGCGTTCACGCGACTCCGGTTCCGGTGCCTTCGCCAACCTTCATCCTCCCGGGCGCCTATCGTACACGTCGCCCCGGGCTTGCCGGGCCACCACCGGCGCTAGGTGAAAAGCTCCCGAACCCTCGTCTTGGTCACCTTGCCCATGGCGTTCCGCGGGAGTTGGGTGACACAGACCAGACGCGTCGGCAGCTTGTATCGCGCGAGACGCCCGGCGGCCCACTCACGCACGCCGTCGAGCGTCACGGAGACGCCCGCCCGCGGCTCGACGGCCACCGCGATCCGCTCCCCCCATTCCGGATCGGCTACGCCGACGACGGCGCACTCCCCGACCGCGGGACAGGTTCGTAGAACCTCCTCGACCTCGAGGGCCGAGACCTTGTACCCGCCGGTCTTGATGATGTCGACCGACCGGCGCCCGAGGATCCGGTACCGGCCCGACTCGACCCCGGCCACGTCGCCGGTGCGGAACCAGCCGTCGCGGAAGGCCGTCCGCGTCTCCTCGTCGCGCCGCCAGTACCCGCGGAACACGGCCGGACCGCGGACCTCGATTTCCCCCGGTTCCCCTTCCGGGACGGCGGTCCCCTGCTCGTCCACGAGGCGCACCTCCATGCCGGGCAGCGGCACGCCCACGCTGCCCGGCCGCCGCTCGCCGCAAAGCGGGTTCGACAGCGCCATCCCGAACTCGGTCATTCCGTACCGCTCCAGCAGCACGTGCCCCGTCGCCTCGCGCCACCGCTCGGAGAGGGTGACCGGCAGCGCCGCCGAACCGGATACCATCAGCCGCAGATGTCCGCCCCCTCGCGACCACGCCTGGCGGCGTTCAGGGGGCGACTCGTCCCACGCCGCCAGCAGCTTCGCGTAGATGGTCGGCACGGCCATGAAGATCGTCACGTCCCCGGACGCCAGCCGGTCCCACGTCGGGTCGGGGCGGAACGGGGAGAGGAATTCGCACGTGGCCCCGCACCAGAGAGCGCAGCCGAGCAGATTGACGATGCCGTGCACGTGGTTGAGCGGCAGGACGTGGAGGATCCGGTCGTCGGGCACCCAACCCCAGGCCTCGACGAGCGAGCCGATTTGCGCCTCGATGTTGGCGTGCGTCACCACCACGCCTTTGGGGCGCCCGGTGGTCCCGCTGGTGTAGAGGATCATCGCGTCTCGCGATGGCGCGACCGGCGGCAGCGACGTTGCAGGACGCGACCCAGTCAGCCTGTCAGCCGCCAGATACCGGGCGCCACAGGCCGCAGCCACGCGCGAGAACGGCGCGTCAACCCGCGCGCCGACGACGATCTCGGCCGCCGCGTCTCGGATGACGTATTCCCACTCGGCCGTCGCCTGCGCGGAGGACAGCGGCACCGCCACGCCACCCGACCGCCAGATCGCCCACTGCAGCGCGACGTGGTCGGCGCCCGGCGGGACCAGGAAGGCCACCCGGGTCCCGTGAAGATCCGCGCGGCCGTCGAGCAGGCGGCCCGCTGCTGCCGCCGACCGGTCCAGCAGTGTCTGGTAGCTGGTCTCGCCGCCGGGCTCGACAATGGCGAGGCGCTCGGGCCAGGTGGCGGCCCGCGCGGCCAGAACCGCACTCATCTCACCCTCCCGCGCCCTCGGCCGGCAGGGAGGCCCGTAAGGACCTGCCGCCGCGGAGCCGATAAGACCGGGGAAGACCCGGGTTGGCGATCCCGGGGCTCGTTCACTCCTCGCCCGAGCGTACCCATGACCCGATGGTTCTCCATACTGTGCGTCCTCAGCTTGACGGCCGCAGCCGCCTGCTCGAAGGCCTCAAGCCCGACCGCGCCGAGCGGACCCGTGACCCCCGGCAGCCCCGTCAACTACACGGCCATCGGTGCCAGCGACGCCATCGGCTATGGCTCCAGCGTCGTGTGCGCCCCGTATGACTTGAACTGCCCCAACGGCATGGGCTACGTCCAAGTGGTGGTGCGGCAGCTCAAAGCCCAGGGGTATACGGTCAGCCTCAGCAATCTCGGGCTGCCGGCCGCGGTGATCGGGCCCGATTTCGAGTCCCTGGGCCTGCAGTTCAACCGGACGATTCCCGGCAATTTCATCGATTCGGAGATGCCGTTTGTCCCGCGGAACTCGACCGTGGTGACCATCTTCGCCGGCGGCAACGACGTCGACACCGTCATGGCTGCCCTCGACGGGGGCGCGGGCGGCAGCGACCCCGTCGGCTACGCCAACCAGCAGATCAAGGCCTTCGGAGCCGACTACGCCAACCTGGTCTCAGGCATCCGGAGCCGCGCGCCGAGCGCCTATTTTGTGGCCATCAACCTGCCGAACTTTGCGGTGATCCCCATGACCGCCACCTATTCGACGGCCCGCAAGCAGTTCGCGCAGAAGTTGTCGGTCGGTTTTGACCAGCAGGTCATCAATCCGCTGGCCAACCAAGGCATCGTGGTCATCGACCTGCTCTGCGACAGCCGGTTCAGCAACCCGGCGATCTTCTCCTCCGACGGCTTCCACCCGAACGATTCAGGCTACGCCCTCCTGGCCCAAGAGGTGCTGACCGCCATGACCTCCTCCGGCTATCCTGCCCCCGCTACCAGCTGCGGACAGATGCAGGTGGTCCCGTCCATCTGAGGCGGGGTCGGCGGTGTGCCCACGGATGAACCGGGCGCTAGGAGCTCGGACAGGCCGGACCGGGGCAGCCCGACCAGAACGCTGCGACTGGCCGTCCTCTGGCCGCCGCCGACACTGGGGCCCATTGTATGGGAATAGCGGCGGGGACGGCTGTGGGAGGGCACCGGTACAACGGCCCCAGAACATGCGTTTCGCCTTGCGTTCGCGCGTGCGGGCCGGTTGAAGCGCCCCGGTCTCATGCCGATAACTCAGGAGACGGGCGAGTCTCGCCCGAATTCTGCGCACCTGGTCCACAGCCGGGGGCCGGAATCTGCCAGGAGGCATCGTGATCGATTTGCAGGCGTTGACCCGGGCGGCGAACAATCTCGAGGCATTGCCCGCCAGCGTCAGTCGACTGGCGAGTATCGCCGCCAAGGACAGCTGGAACGTCAAGGAGGTCGAGGAGGTCGTGTCCCTGGACCAGGCGCTCAGCTTCCGGCTCCTGCGGATGGCCAACTCGGCCGCGAGCGCCAGCCTGATGCCAATCGTCACCATCCGGGATGCCGTCGTGCGTCTGGGGATCGGGTCGCTCCTGTCGCTAGCGACGGCCACCAGCGTCCAGAAGCGGCTGCGCACGGCGATCCCCGAGTACGGATTGAGCGAGGGCGAGCTGTGGCGCCATTCGGTCGCGGCTGCCCTGGCCGCCGAGTCCGCTCCGGCCTTCTGCGACATCGAGCTCCCGCCGGAGACCTACGCGGCGGCGCTGCTCCACGACGTCGGCAAGCTCGTGCTGGCGAGGTTCCTGGAGCCGAGCGTCCTCCAGTTACTGGCCGCCGCGCAGGAGCAAGATCATCTCTCGAGCCTGCGCGCCGAGTCCGAGCTGCTCGGCGTGCACCACGGCGAATTGGGCGGCCTCATCGCCCAGAGCTGGCACCTGCCGGACCGGCTCGTGACCGGCATCATCCACCACCACACGCCCGACGACGCCCGCGATCTGGTGGCCGATGCTGTGCACCTGGCCAACATCGCCGCCAAGCAGGTTGGCGCCGGTCACTGGGTGGTCGAAGAGGACCGCCAACTCCACGCACCGTCCATCCAGCGCCTCAAGATGACGCCCGAGGGGTTCGATGGACTGTGCAAGCAGGTCGGCAAGCGCCTCGAGAAGGTCCTCGCCCAGTACAGCGCGTAGTCGCGCGCAATCGCAGGGTGGAGGTTCCGCTAGGCCGCGGGTCCGGCCGCGGGACCACGGCTCTCGCGATCCGACCAGCGCGCGAGGATGCTCCCAGCGGTAAACCAGCCCGTCACATTGGCCAGCGTCCGGAACATGTCGGGAATGGTATCGACGCCGACCAGCACGCCAATGCCCTCGACCGGAACGCCGGCTGAAGCCAACACCGGCGCCATGGTGATGATCGCCCCGGCTGGAATGCCGGGGATCGTGAAGCTGGTCGCGACCACGGTCAGCACTACCGTGACGACCTGCACCGGCGTCAGGGCGACCCCGTAGAGCCGCGACGCGAACAGCACCGCCACGACCTGAGCGATCGCGCCGCCAACCCGGAACATCGACGCCGCGAACGGAACGAAGAAGGCAGCCATCCCCTCTGGCCAGCCGAGCGCCACGCGTGCGCCCTCGAGGGTGGCTGGCACAGCTGCCAGCGACGACCGCGAGGAAAAGGCGACTGCCTGCGCCGGGCCGGCGGCCCGGGCAAACGCGCGCCATTCGACTCTCCCGATCCAGGCGGCGGACGGGTAGAGCACCAGGACGATGAACGCGCCGCTGACCAGCGAGAGCACTACAATGTAGTACGCGAGCGCGCCGGCGGCGGCCAGGCCCATTCGGGCCCCGAGGGGCAGCGCCAGCGCGAACACACCCAGCGGCGTGAGCCGCAGCACCCAACTGACCAGCGCCAACATCGCATCGGCAATGCCGTGGAAGAACTCCACCACGGCTCGGCGCCGACCTGCCTCGACGACCGTCAAAGCCAGGCCGAAGCCGAGCGCGAAGACGATGAGCGGCAGGATCGCCCCGTCGGACGCCGTCTTCAGCACGTTGACCGGCACCAACTCGACCACCCAGGTCGTCCAGTCCGGCAGCCCCGCGGGCGAAGCCGCTACACCCACGGGCTGGGCCGCGCTCTCCCGCAAACCACGGGCCACCGACGGGTCGATCACCACGCGACTGAGCAAGGAAAAGGCGGACACGGCCGCGAAGACCGCTGCCGCACAGGCGAGCGCGACGAACAGCACGAGCGCGCGGGCGCCCAGGCGGCCCACCTGCCGTGCGTCCCGCATCGAGGCGACACCGACGATCAGGCCCGACACCACCAGCGGAATGACCGTCATCCGGATCAAGTTCACGAAGACCAGGCCGATCGGCTCGACCAGGCCGGGTAGCCGTTGCCAGGCCCCCGGCCCGGCCACCGCCACGAGAATGCCGCAGGTCAGGCCCAGGACGAGTCCTAGAACAACGCGGACCGTGAAACTCATGTGCACCTACCGCAACAAGAGCCTGATGCCACACCCGACCAGCGCAAGTCCTGTCAGCCCTGCCAGCGCCCGGCGGACGAGCGGTCGCGCCATGCGCTCGGCGAGCAGACCCAGGGCGAGCGCGTAGCACGCCAGCCAGACCGCACTCATCGACACGTGCGTCGCGGCCAGGACGAGGAACCGTCGGAAGAACAAATCCTGCGGGCCGATGAACTGCGGCAGGAACGTCATGTAGAAGAGGATGACCGGCGGGTTGAGCAGGTTGGTCAGCACCCCGCGGATCAGGGCCCCGCCGAGGCCCGTGTCGCGGGCGTCGCGCCACCCGGACGATCCGTCCGGACCTGCCCCGCCCGGCGCCGGCCCTTCCGGGCTGGCTGCCGGCGCTCGGCCAGCTGCCGAGCCAAGCGCGCGCACGCCGAGATACGCGAGGTAGAGCGCCCCGGCCCCCTTGACCGCCTGCAGCATCCACGGCCACTGACGGAAGAGCAGCGACATGCCGAGCGCGGAGGCCAGAGCCAGGCATGAGTTCCCGATGTTCACGCCGAGGACCGTGACGAGGGCGGCCAGCCGGCCGTTCCGCAGCGCCGTGTCGAAGACCACCGCCATCGTGGCGCCGGGGCTCATCACGAGCAGCGCCGAGATCGAAGCGAAGGTGACGTACCGGGCGTCGAACATCCCGAGCCTCGCCGTGCAATCCGTCGGCAGCACCCGACGGGACCAAGGCGCCATTGTAGCCGTGAAGGCGCAAGACTCAGCGCGGGTCGAGCCGGGGAGCGCCGGGCCCGCCCCCGGACACAGTCCCTGGACACACCACGATTGACAGCGGCGTGTGGCCGAGGCCACGATAGCCCCCGCTCGCGCTTGCGGGCGACATGCCGCCTCCGTCTGCCTGGCCGCCTCAGCGTGCGGCCGCGCCGTGCGGCCAGCCAGGCTGTTCGACCGATCGTCAAGGAGCAGACACACCCGTGAACGACCACCCTGGATCCGCTCGCAGCATCCGCACGACGCGTGTTGTCATCGCCTGGCTGACTCTCGTGGCGCTTGCGCCCGCCCTGGCGTCCGCGTTGCGGGCGCCCACTCCGCTGGTGCAGATCGCGTTCACCGTCTCTGCTGCCGACACCGGCCAGCACCTGTTCCACGTCGCGATGCGGTGCGACGCGGTGCCGCCAGACCACGCCGAGTTCCGCATGCCGGTGTGGACGCCGGGCTACTACATGCTGATGGACTTCGCGCAGAACGTCCGGAATTTCGACGCGTCGGACCGGAACGGCCGGAGACTGACGTGGCGCAAGACGGGGCCAAACGCCTGGAGCGTGGACACCGCCGGCGCGTCGGCGGTCGACCTCACCTACGACGTGGTCGCCGCCCGCCCGTTCGTGGCAACGGCCTACCTAGACGACAGCCGGGGCTACATCCTGCCGGGTGCGCTGTTCCTCTACCTGCCCGGCCGGCTTCGGGAGCCGGCCACGGTGAAGGTGGTGCTCCCCCCCGCATGGGCGAACATTGCGACCGGCCTCGACGTTGCGGGGCCGGCCGACCCGCAGACCTTCGTAGCGCCCGACTTCGACGCCCTCTACGACAGCCCAATCCTCATGGGCAACCTCGAGTCGCTCCCGCCCTTTGAAATCCGTGGCGTCCGGCACGACTTCATCGGGTACCAGCTCGGGGATTTCGACCGCGGTGCGTTCATGGCGGATCTGAAGGCGGTCGTGGAGGCGGGCGTCGACATCATCGGCGATGTGCCGTATTCGCACTACGTCTTCCTGGGCATCGGGCCGGGCCCAGGAGGCATCGAGCATCTGAACTCAGCCTCTGTCTCCTTCGCCCGAAAGGCCAACCTGGACCGGGCGGCGCAGCTCCGGGAGCTGTCGTTCCTCGCGCACGAGTACTTCCACAACTTCAACGTGAAGCGGATCCGCCCGATCGCGCTGGGCCCATTCGACTACGACCGCGCCAACGAGACCAATATGCTCTGGGTGAGCGAAGGCTTCACGGTCTACTACGAGTACCTGATGCTGGCGCGCAGCGGCAGGATGACGCTCGAGGAGCTGCTGGCCGCGCTCGGGCGCAACATGGCTGCCTACGAGAACAACCCCGGCCATCTGTTCCAGTCGGCCACCGGGTCGAGCCGCGAGACGTGGGCCCAGGGCCCGTTCGGGCGGTCCGAGGGCCGGATCAAGAAGACCATCTCCTACTACGACAAGGGCCCGGTGCTCGGCATGCTCCTCGACTTCGCCATTCGTCACAGCACGCAGAACGAGCGATCGCTCGACACCGTGATGCGCGAGCTCTACCGGAAGTACTACAAGACCCTCGGGCGGGGGTGGACGGACGAGGAATTCCGCGCCACGTGCGAGCAGATCGCCGGCACCTCGCTGGACGAGGTGTTTGCGTATGCTTCGACGACGCGGGAGATTGACTATGCCAAGTACCTCGCGTACGCCGGCTTGGAGATGGACCCGCCGACCGAGCGGCCGGAGGCGTACGCCGGGGCGTTCGTGGAGGATCGTGACGGCCGACTGGTCGTGGCCGCGGTGGAGCCGCACGCGCCGGCCGCGTCGACGCTCGAGCGGGACGACGCGGTCGTCGAGCTGAACGGAGCCAGAGCCACCGCCGAGGCGTTCGACGCGGCGGTGGCGGCCGGCCATCCGGGGGACCGCGTCACGCTCACAGTCGAGCGGAAGGGAACCCGGCTCGGACTGTCGCTCACGCTCGGCCACGGCGTCGACCGGACGTTCCACATGAAGAAGATGGGAACACCCTCGGCGCTGCAAACGGCCATCCTCGCCAGCTGGACCGCCTCCGCGATGCGGTGAGATTCCGGCCTCTCACGTGCACGCGGACCAGTCGGTCACCGGATGGTCCAGAAGCGCTCGGGCAACGAGAGGAGAGGATAGCGAGCGCGCAGCCGGATCACGTGCTCGGCGTAGTCCGGTTTAGCAGTCAGGCCGTCCAGTAGGCCACGTCTGAGGCGCCGCAGCTCGTATCGGTACAGGTCGTTGAGAAACGACCGCACGAGGGAGGGCGGCGTGTGCGGACCGGGCTCGACGCCGTGCTGCCGCAGGGCGTCGAGCACGTCCGGACGATAGCGGTAGCTCGCCATACCTCGCCAGATTACAGGCAAACAGGGCCACCCGCGCGGTCGGCCTCAACCAGGCCGAATGCCGACGCGAGGGCCCACGCCTTCGGACTCCTGAGCGGTCGCACCGCGCCAATCGACGCAACCTCAGAGGGTCCGGCTCAAAGGAGGCGACGCTCCCCTGTGGGCCCACCTGCATCGCCAATCCCACGGTATGGATGCCGTAGTGCCCGCCCCGGTTCCAACAGCAGGCGCCCGCGAGGTGGTCCGGCATGCCCACAGCGGCAACGATACCCAGCTCACCGCCATCGCGCCCCCTTCGCCAGACCGCGCCGTACACGAACGGGCAGGTACTGCGGCGGCGTCAGGCACAACAGGACGGAGAGAACCGACGGTCCCCGCATCATACGAGTCTAGTGCCGGCCGAACTCCGCGCCGGGCTTCCAGGACGGGCGTGTGGACGCCTGCGCCACCCGGTAGCCGACCGTCCAGTACAGCTGGAGGTCCTCGACACCGCCGCTGAGGTCCCAATCCGGCTTCACCGTGTCACTCGGCTTGTGGTAGAAGTTCGTGAAGAAGTCGCGGCGCACCTCCCGCCCGTAGCCTGCAGGCTTGCCGACGTAGTCGTCCCCGTGGTCCGGCTCGAACGCGGGCACGCCGCGGCGCACGAATGAGAAGTGATCCGACCGGTAGTACATGCCCCGCTCCGGCTCCGGGTCCGGCTTGATGACGCGGCCCTGCTCGGCCGCCGCCTGACGCGCATAGTCGTCCAGATCGGACTGGCCAAGACCCACGACGGTGAGGTCGCGCGTCCTCCCGTGGACGTTCAGCATCTCCAGGTTGATCACCGCGGCAGTCCGCTGGAGCGGGTAGAGCGGGTGGGCGGCGTCGTCCTCCGACCCGAGCATCAGCTGTTCCTCGGCCGTGACCGAGAGAAACAGCACGGTGCGCCGCGGCCGGCGCGGGAGCGCGGCGAAGCACCGTGCGATCTCGAGCAGGCCGGCCACGCCCACCGCGTTGTCCACGGCCCCGTGATACACCGGGTCGCCGGCCAGCGGTGCACCGCGCCCAAAGTGATCCCAGTGCGCCGTGTACAGCACGTACTCGTCTCGCAACTTCGGATCAGTCCCGTCAACCCTCCCGATGACATTGCGCGAGGGCACCCGCCGCAGGTGGTTCTTCAGCGTGATTGAGGCCGTCACGCCGAGTGGCACGGGCGCGAAGGCACGCGTGACCGCCCGGGCCTTCAGCGCCTCGAAGTCCTGCCCGGCCATCCGGAACAGGGCACGGGCCCGCTCAAGGGGAAGCCACCCCTCGACGGCGGCACGCGTCCGATTGCCGTCCGGCCGGGCAATGTCGAACTGCTCGCCCGTCTTGACCTGGACGACCGAGTACGCGTAGCCGGCCGGCTCCGTCTCGTGGACGATGAGCGCCCCGGCTGCGCCCATCCGTTGCGCCATTTCGAACTTGTAGGTCCAGCGTCCGTAGTAGGTCATGGCCGTGCCGCCGAACGTCTTCGGGTCCAGGCGGGTCGGGTCGGCCGGGTCCGGCACGGGCGGGTCTCCGATAAGGTAGACCAGCGTCTTGCCGCGGAGGTCGGCCCCCTTGTAGTCGTCCCAGCGGAACTCCGGCGCCTGCACGCCGTAGCCGACAAACACCAGCTCGGACCGATCCAGGCTGACCGACTCCTCGGCCCGCTTGGTCCAGGCCACGAAGTCGTCCTTGAAGGTCAGGATGGCCCGCTCCCGCCCCTTGGCGAAGACCAGCGAGGCGTGGGGATCCGGCGTGATGCCCACCAGCGGGACGGCCTGGAAATAGCTCCCGTCCGGGCCGGGCTTCAACCCTGACTTGGCGAACTGATCCGCGAGGTACACGACCGTCTTCTCCTCGCCCGGTGTTCCCGGCGCCCGCCCCTCGAACTCGTCGGACGAGAGCACCCGAGCGTGTCGCAAGAGGGTGCCCGCGTCAATCGCAGGCGACACGGATGGCGTTGGTCGGGCAGCGCCCCGGCACCCGCCCAACACGACGGCGAATGCCACGCTCAGGATCGCGACTCTCCGTGCCGTGTGCATCGTGCCTCCGACCGCAGCCTATCCGAGTGAGCCGACCCGGGCGCCGAACGGGGGATATCGGGCGGCGTGCATCCCCCATTCGTGCGCGACGGCGGTCACGCCCGTTACTGCTTGGCGGCCGCCTTCATCATCTCGTCACGCCTTGCCTTGAACTCGTTCCCCGCCTTCCACTGCGGGAAGGTCGTCCCCTGAGCGATCCGGTACCCGACCATCCCGTACAGCTGCAGGTCCTGCGCGGCACCGCTCATGTCCCAATCCGGCCTCACGGTGTCGGAGGGCTTGTGGTAATCGTTGGCCACAAACGCGTTGGCGAGCTCCCGGCCCCACCCCGGTGGCCGGCCAACGTAGTCGATCCCCGCGCCGAGCGCGAGGGCCGGCACGCCCTGTTTCGCGAAGGGGAAATGGTCTGATCGGTAGTAGCCACCGCGCTCCGGCATCGGGTCGGGCTTGATCACGCGTTTCTGTTGGGCGGCCACCGTCTCGGCGATGCCGTCCAGATCCGACGCCCCGTAGCCCGTAATGGTCATGTCGGTGGTGCGGCCATGGACGTTCACCACGTCCATGTTCACAACGGCGAGCGTCTTGGCCAGCGGGTAGAGGGGATTGCGCGCGTAGTGCTCCGACCCGAGCAGGCCCTGCTCCTCGCCCGTCACCGAGAGGAACAGGACGGATCGCTTCGGCGGCGTCGGCAGCTGGGTGAACGCTCGGGCCAGTTCAATCAGGGCTCCCGTCCCGCTCGCGTTGTCCTGGGCTCCGTGGTAGATCCTGTCGCCGTTGACGGGCGCACCAATGCCGAAGTGGTCCCAGTGCGCCGTGTAGATGACGAACTCTCCCTTGAGTTGCGGGTCGCTGCCCTCGACCCGCCCGACCACGTTGCGGGAGTCGATGGTGCGGATAGTGCTCTTGAGGGCCATCGACGCCGTGACGCCAAGCGGGACCGGCTTGAACTCCCGCGTGGCGGCGGCCTTCTTCAACGCGTCGTAGTCCTGGCCCGCCATGGCGCACAGCTGCCTCGCCCGGTCGAGCGTGATCCAGCCCTCGATGGCCGACCGGCTCATGTTCTTGTCTGGGGCCATCAGGTCGAACTGCTCGCCGGTCTTCCCCTGCACGACCGAGAACGGGTACACCGCCGCCTCGGTCTCGTGGACGATGAGCACCCCGGCTGCCCCCATCTTCTGGCCCATCTCGAACTTGTAGCTCCAGCGCCCGTAGTAGGTCATCGCCTTGCCCCCGAACACCTTCGGGTCGAGCTTCGTCGGGTCGGCGGGATCGGGCACCGGCGGATCGTTGATGAGGACCAGCATCGTCTTGCCCTTGGAATCGATGCCCTTGTAGTCGTCCCAATTGAACTCAGGGGCCTGGACCCCGTAGCCGACAAAGACGACGTCCGACTTGTCGAGCTTCACGTCCTCGGTGACGCGCTTGGTCCACGCCACGACATCGTCCCGGAACTTCAGCGTCAGCTGCCGGCCCCCCTTCCGGAACACCAGCGAGGTGTGGGGGTCGGCGGTGATGCCGACAAGCGGCACCTTCTGGATGTAGGTCCCGTCGGGGTTGCCGGGCTTGAGGCCGATCTTCTGAAACTGGTCGGTGATGTAGGCGACGGTCAGCTCTTCGCCCTTAGTCCCCGGGAGGCGCCCTTGGTACTGGTCGGAGGCAAGCACCTTGATGTGTTCGAGCACGCGGTTGCCGTCAATCGGTGGGAACGGCGGGGCGACGGCGGGTTTCGCCCCGGCCGAGTCCGCGCCGCCGCACGCAAGCGGCCAGACCGCCAACCCGAGCCACAGGAGCAGGACAGACAGACGTTTCATGGCGGACTCCTCGATGAGGACGTCGCCCGGCCGGACCCTCCGGCCGACGACGGCACCCTGCAGTTACTTCTTGGGATACCCGACCGACTGCGCCAGGACGACGAGCTGCGTGTCGCGCAGCTTGAGGGCCTTGCCGAGGACCGCCTTGTCGACCGAGGCGCGCACCACGGTCGCCAAGCCTTCCGATGCGCAGTAGAGATACACGTTGGCGGCGATGAAACCGGCGTCGGCGCCGAGATTCAAGGCCTGCTGCGGGTCGGTCGCCGGGCGTCCGACCTTGGTCGTGTCGGCCACGTAGACCAGGTTGAGCGCGGCAGTCGCCGGAAACGGCTGCGTGCCGGTCGCCCCGCGCAGATCGCCTGCGGCGACCGGGTTCAAGGCGTGGGCTTTGGCGTCGTAGACATAGGCGCCATCGGGTAGCGTCACGTAGACGTCCATTTCCTGCTTGTTGCTGGCCGACGGCGCGGTCCGGTGGCCATCCGGCCGGTTGACGCCCCACCCGGCCCACAGGAGATTGGCGAGCACCTGCAGCGGCAGTTTCTCCCCGCTGTAGTCGCGGGCGGACTGCCGCACCTTGAGCGCCTGCATCAGGGGTTTGCCACCGTCGGTCTGTGGGGCCGGCAGCTTGATGGGCACCAACTCCTGCGCGAGCGCGACCGCCGACCCGAGGAACACGACTGCCACCACCACGGTCACCATTCGTCGAATCATGGCGAGACCTCCAGTTCAACGCTGAGCGGCCCTATCATAGACCGGGTCCGTGCGCCGGGCATCACGCCCCTTCTGACGCCCGCGTCTCACGCGGGCCACCTGGCACCGCGTCCGTCACGGCCCTCGCCTCTGCGCCGGGCACCGTCCGCGTGGCCCGACACCTGCTGATATAGTGGCGGGCGTGACGCTGCGTGACCAGGTCAAGCCAATGCTGGCGCTCGCCGTACCCGTCGTGGTGGCCGAACTCGGATGGGTCACCATGGGCATCGTGGACACGATCGTCGTGGGCCCGCTCGGGCCTGCGGCCATCGGCGCGGTCGGCATCGGCAGCATCCTGTTCCAGGCGCTCGCCATCTTCGGCATGGGCCTGCTGCTGGGCCTCGACACCCTCGTGTCGCAGGCCTTCGGGGCGGGCCGGCTCGACGAGTGTCACCGTTGGCTGCTGCACGGTGTCGCCCTGAGCCTGGTGTGCGCGCCCGTGATGACGGCCGTCGCACTGCTCGCGATCCTCCTCCTGCCGAAGTGGGGTTTCCCGCCCGAGGTCCTGCGCCTGACGGTTCCCTACCTGCGGGTCATCACGTGGAGTTTGCTCCCCCTGCTGCTCTACGCGTCGTTCCGTCGGTATCTGCAGGCGGTCGGCCTCGTGCGACCGGTCACGGTCGCGCTGGTGAGCGCGAACATCATCAACGCGGTCGCTGCGTGGGGCCTGGTCTACGGCCGATTGGGTCTGCCCTCGCTCGGGACGACGGGGTCCGGCCTCGCGACGCTCATCTCCCGCGTGTACCTCGCGGGCGCGCTGCTCGGAGCCGTGCTGTATTACGACCGACGACACCACATCAGCGTGTTCGACGTGACGTGGCGGCCCGTCCGGCGCAAGCTCTCCCAGCTCGTTCGCCTCGGGCTGCCCGCGGCGGGCCAGGTCACGCTCGAGCTCGGGGTGTTCGCCGCCGCCAGCGCGCTCGCCGGGCGACTCGACCCGGTGTCTCTGGCCGCACACCAAATCACCCTCAACTTCGCGAGCCTGACCTTCATGGTGCCCCTCGGCGTCGCGTCGGCCGGGGCCGTCCGAGTCGGTCAAGCCGTCGGCCGCGGGGACCCGCAGGGGGCGGCCCGCGCCGGGTGGACCGCTCTGGCGCTGGGCGCGACCTTCATGGCGATGGCGGGGCTGACGTTTGCGCTCGTCCCCCGCCCCCTGCTCCGGCTGTTCACCTCGAGCGGCCCGGTCCTCGCGCTCGGCACGCGGCTGCTGCTCGTCGCCGCGATGTTCCAGCTGTTCGACGGAGTCCAGGGCGTCTCGACCGGGGTGCTTCGCGGCCTGGGAGACACCCGCACGGCGATGTTCAGCAACCTCGTCGGGCACTGGTTCGTCGGACTGCCGGTCGGCTACCTGCTCTGCTTCACCTTTCGCTGGGGTGTTGTCGGGCTCTGGGTCGGCCTGTCGACAGGGTTGATCTCGATCGCCCTCGTGCTCGTCCTCACCTGGCGCGCGCGCGTCGCCCGCCTCGAACCCCGCCGCGCCGGACCGTAGGAAGGTCGGCCCGACCGCCCACCACGCCGCCGCTCATCCGGGCGACGCGCACGCCGATTCTCCTGGAGGGGGCCGTGTGCCGTGCCAGTAGCCCGGTCCCAGGGTGGCCCAGGTGGAACGACGTGTTCTCTTCCTTGTCGACGAGCGAGCCCTGCTGAGCGATCTGGAGACAGGCCTGCGAATCGACTCCCGGAGAATGGGCCGCTTCCTTCGTCGCGTCGCTGCCGGACGCGCGGGAGCAGCTGGACCGGCACACCTTTGACCTTGTCGTAGCGGACGTCGCGACCCGCGGACTGGACGCCGGCCTCTTCCTCGACGAAGTGGCCGCCCGGCAGCCCGCCGCGGCACGGTTCCTGCTCTCGGACGGCATCGGTCGCAGCCTGATCCTGCGCGCCGGGGGCATGGCTCACCAGCACCTGAGCAAGCCCATTCGTCCCGACCGGCTGTTCGTGCGGCTGTCCCAAACGCTGGCGCTCGGCGACCTGCTCGCGGACCCCCTCCTGAAGGGCCTCGTGTCCCGGCTCAAGGCCGTGCCGAGTCTCCCTCCCGTCTACCTCGCCATCATGGCCGAGCTGCGCAACGAAGAGGCGTCGGCCCGCAAGGTCGGCCAGCTCGTGGCCAAGGACGCCGGAATGGCGGCGAAGATCCTCCAGCTGGTCAACTCGCCCTTCTTCGGTCTGCGCATGCCCGTCGCCGATCCGGCACACGCGGTCCAGCTGCTGGGACTCGAGACCGTTCGCGGCCTGGTGCTGTCACTCCATGTCTTCGAGCAACTCGACCTGCGCACCGTCACCCGGTTCCGTCTGGGCAAGGTCTGGCGCCACTCCCTGGCGGCCGGGGGGGTTTCGCGCGTGATCGCGGCTATGCAGGAGTGCGGCCCGGAAGCGGTGAGCACTGCGGTGACGGCCGCACTGCTGCACGACATCGGCAAGCTGGTCCTGGCCAGCTCGCTGTACGACGACTACGGGGTTGTCGTGGATCAGGCGCAGGCAGACCGCACTCCCGTCTGGACCGTCGAGCAAGAGATGCTCGGCGTGACGCACGCCGAGGTGGGCGCCTACCTGCTCAGTCTCTGGGGGCTCCCCGAGCCAATCGTCGAATCGGTGGCCTGGCATCACCGCCCGTCGCTGTGTCCCGCGCCCGACTTCTGCCCGCTCGGCACAGTCCACGTCGCCGATGTCATCGAGCACCAAGCGCACCCTGAGGACAACGGGGGGGGCGCGTCCACGGCAGATGAGCCCTATCTGACGCAGCACCAGGTCAGCTGGCAGTTCCCGGCCTGGCTCGACGCCTGCCTCAACGGCGAGGGCAATGGCCACGGCCGGGGACTGGCCGCGCGACTGTAGCCGCCGCCACACTGAGCCCCGCGACGCCGACGGCCTGGCCGCCAGGGCCCCGGCCTACCGCAGGACCGACACATCGATCCGGGACGCGGTCTTCCCGCTCCGGTACACGCGCTCGACCGCCTTCTGGAACTCCCCCGCCGTCGCCTGCGGGATGTTCGTGAACTTCTGCGGATTCAGATTCACCAGCGGAAACCACGTGCTCTGCACCTGGATCATGATGCGGTGCCCGCGGCGGAAGGTGTGGAAGATGTCGGGCATCACGTACTCGATCTTCGTCACCTTGCCCGGCTCGAACGGTTCCGGCTTCTGGAAGCTGGTGCGGAACTTGCCGCGGAACACCTCCCCGCGGACCAGCTGCTCGTACCCGCCCATCCGCGAGTACTCGGTCGGCCCGAACAGCCCGGCGGCCGACGCGTCGGGCGCCTCCGCGTAGGCGTCCGGGTAAACGTCGATGAGCTTCACGACGAAGTCCGAATCCGTGCCGCTCGTGGAAACCTGCAGCGACGGCCAGATCGGCCCGGCCAGCGTGAGGTCCTCGGCCAGCTCCTCGGTCTGATAGGTCAGCACGTCGGGGCGGCGCGCGGCGAACCGCTGGTCGTCCGTCATGTGCTCCCGGGTCATACCCGGCGTGATCGTGGCGGTGTACGGCACGGGGTGATCGGGATCGCTGGTGTACTCGTCGAAGGGCGGGACCACGTCCGCGGGCGGCTCGAACGAGAGCCGACCGCCCGGCTGCAGGTAGAGCGAACGCCGGGAGGCGGTCTTCGGGGGCCACGCGTCGAGCTGCCGCCACTGATTGCGCCCCGTCTCGAAGACGTAGGCCTCCGGCAGGCCGGGGTCACTCCGGCCCTTGAGGAAGTGGGCGAAGAAGGGGAACTCGATCTGCGACTGGTAGAACTCGCTGTTCTTGGCGGCGAAGCGGACGTCGCCGAGCGCGTCGCCGGCCGTGCGGGCCCATCCGCCGTGGGACCAGGGCCCCATCACCAAGATGTTGTACGCCCCCGGGCTCTGCTTCTCGGTGTTCTTGTAGACCTCCAGCGCCCCGAACAGGTCCTCCGCATCGAACCAGCCTCCCACGGTCATCACGGCCGGCGTGATGTTCCGTAGGTGCGGCCGCAGGTTGCGCGCCTGCCAGAAGTCGTCGTAGGTCTCGTGCGTCATCAGGTCGTTCCAGAACTGCACCTGGCCGTGGAAGTACCGCTCGTTGATGTGGGAGAGTGGCCCGAGACGCAGGAAGAACTGGTAGCCGTCGAGCGTGCCGTAGTCGAAGCGGGTCCACGCGTCGGTGGTCGGCTTGGGCCTCGGCCACCCGAAGCCCGAGAAGAACCCGAATGCGTGAGGGAGGTAGAGCGCGCCGTTGTGATGGAAGTCGTCGCCGACGAACCAGTCGGTGATGGGCGCCTGCGGTGACGCGGCCTTCAGTGCCGGGTGCGCGTCAATCATCCCGATCGCGGTGTAGAACCCCGGGTACGAGATGCCGTACAGGCCCACCTTTCCGGCGTTGTTCGGCACGTGCTTGACCAGCCAGTCGATCGTGTCGTAGGTATCCGTGCTCTCGTCGGTGTCGGTCGGCCCCGATTTGGTCGGTTTGTAGGGCCGCATGTCGACAAACTCGCCCTCCGACATCAGGCGTCCGCGAACGTCTTGGTAGACGAAGATGTAGCCGTCCTGCATGAACAGGTCCGACGGTCCGAGGTTCGTCTTGTAGTTGTCGACACCGTAGGGCGCCACGCTGTACGGAGTGCGCGTCAGGAGGATGGGGTAGGTCTGCGTCGTGTCCTTGGGCACGTAGACCGACGTGAAGAGCTTCGTGCCGTCCCGCATCGGGATCTCGAACTCGTACTTCGTGTAGTGCGCCTTGGCGTAGTCCGCCGTCTGACCGCGAGGGATGACGTAAAGGCCCCCCACGACCAGGACCGCCAGGGCAACCGGCCACCTGAGCCGACGCAGCAGGAGTGTCATGAGCATTCTCCGGGTATGGCGATGCGCGCGGTGATGCTACCATAGCCCTGCCCCCCGACAGTGCTCCCGCGATCTGGCCATTATGGTGGACGGACGGACGCCTTCCGATCGGCGTGAGTTCCTCGTGCGCGTGTTGCGGCTCGGCGGGCTGTCGGCCGCGACGCTGGGCGCCGGAGCCTGGTTGCACGGGCGCAGTGCGCGGCCGCGCGAAGTTCAGGTGGCGGTCGCCGACCGCCGGACCGGCGTGGTGGCGGACCCGAGCCTGCCGGAGCTGGTGGTCGTGCAGGGGGAGTCGCCGCAGGCGCTGCTCAACCGCGCGGTCGAAACACTCGGGGGGGCCCGCCGCTTCATCGCCCGCGGCGACAACGTGGTCGTCAAGCCGAACATCGGGTGGGACCGGTCACCCGAGCAGGCGGCCAACACGAACCCGGTGCTGGTCGCGGCCGTGGTGCGGCTCTGTTTCGAGGCCGGCGCCCGGCGCGTCGTGGTCACCGACGTGAGCTGCAACGATCCGCGGGTCTGCTTCGAGCGGTCCGGCATCGCCGCCGCCGCGAAGGCGGAGGGGGCCGACGTCGTCCTGCCCGACGAGCGACGGTTCCGGGAGGTGAACCTCCGTGGCGACGTCCTCACCACCTGGCCGGTGCTTGAACCGTTCCTGACGGCGGACAAGTTCATCAACCTCCCGATCGCCAAGCACCACAGCCTGACAGGCTGCACGCTCGGGATGAAGAATCTCTACGGCATCATCGGCGGCCAGCGGAGCCGGCTCCACCAGCGGATCCACGACAGCCTCGTCGACCTCACCGCCTTCGTGCGCCCGACGCTGACGATCGTCGATGCCTACCGCGTCCTGATGCGCGGCGGTCCGACGGGCGGGAGTCTCGCCGACGTCGAGTTCAAGAAGACCCTGCTGGCCGGCACCGACCCGGTGGCCATCGATGCCTACGCGGCCAAGGCCTGGTGGGACCTCGACTACCAGCGCCTGCCGTTCCTGCGGATCGCCGAGGCGCGCGGCCTCGGCAAGATGAACTTCGAGGAGGTCCGGACAGCCGTCGTTTCCGTGTGAGCGACGGACGGGCGACCGAGGGGAAGACGCGAACGGTGTCCCACGCAACCCTGGCACGTCTCCGACGGATATCGCAGGTGGCCTTCCTGGCCGGCTTCCTGTTCCTGCTGTTCCGGTCCGAGTTCACCGGCTCCTTCCGGGGGGTGTCGGGCGCGATCCGCCTGCCGTGGCCTGTGTCCATTTTCCTCGAGGCCGATCCGCTGGCGGCCGTGGCGACGGCCCTGTCGACACGCACCCTTTACCGCGGGCTGTGGTGGAGCCTCGTCATCCTCGTGCCGACCTTCTTCGTCGGCCGGTTCTTCTGCGGGTGGATCTGCCCGCTGGGAACGCTGCACCACCTGGTGGGCAGCCTCAAGTCCGAACGCAAGCGCGGACCGGCGCTCCTCGCGTCAAACCGGTACAAACGGTGGCAGGCCGTCAAGTACTACGTGCTCGCCGCGGTCCTCGTGTCCGCCGTCTTCGGGTCGCTCGTCGCCGGACTCGTCGATCCCATCCCGCTGACGGTGCGGTCGCTCGGGCTCGCCGTGATGCCAGGCGCGACCTACGCGTCGGGGGCTGTTCTCGACGTCTGGTACCAGAGCCCGTTCCGATGGGCGCGCGCGGGCGCCGATGTCGCGTCGTTCCTGCTGCAGGGCACCCTGGTCGCCTTCAGGCAGCCGCACTACCGCCAGGCGGCCTGGCTGGCGGCGGTCTTCGCGGCGCTGCTGACCCTGAACCTGCGCGTGACGCGATTCTGGTGCCGGGCGCTCTGCCCGCTCGGTGCGCTGCTCGGGTTCGCGTCCCGCTGGTCGGTCCTGCACCTGGCCAAGGATCCGTCGCGCTGCGATACCTGCAACCGGTGCCTGCTCCACTGCCAGGGCGGCGACGACCCGATTCCAGGGGCGAAGTGGCGGCGGGCCGAGTGCCACCTCTGCTTCAACTGCGTGGCCGACTGCCCGACGTCCGGCATTGGCTTCCATCTCGGGCGGCCGGGGGTGGCCGCCGCGACGACGGCGGACGCCCCGCAGCTGCAGCGCCGCAAGTTCATCACGGGCCTGGCGACGGGCGCCGCGCTGCTGCCGGTGCTGCGCTCGACCGCCGGCCTGAAGGTCGAGGCCGACCCGCGGCTCATCCGCCCCCCGGGCGCGCTCGACGAGGTCCACTTCCTGGAGCGCTGCATCCGGTGTGGCGAGTGCATGAAGGTGTGCCCGAACAACGCCCTGCACCCGACCGCCCTGGAGGGCGGGCTCGAGGGCCTCTGGACGCCGGTGCTCGTGCCGCGGATCGGGTATCTGCGAACCGAACTGCGTGCTCTGCGGCCAGGTGTGCCCGACCGGAGCGATCTGGGAGATCACGGAGGCCGAAAAGCTGGGCCGGCCCGGTGGAAGCGCGACCGGAGGCGGTGCACCGATCAAGATCGGGACGGCTTTCTACGACCAGGGACGCTGTCTCCCCTGGGCCATGGCCACCGACTGCATCGTCTGCGAGGAGTGGTGCCCGACCTCGCCCAAGGCCATCTACCTGGTTGGGGCCGAGGTCGTGGACGCCGAGGGCCACGCCAAGGCGGTGCGCCAGCCGCACGTGGACGCGAAGCGGTGCATCGGGTGCGGGGCCTGTGGGTACGCCTGTCCGGTCAAGGACCGGCCGGCCGTGTACGTCACCAGCGTCGGCGAGTCGCGCTCGAGGACGAACCAGTTCATCCTGCCGAGTGCGCCGAGGCGCTAGGCGGGCAGCAGCGGAGCCGCGGCGGCTCCCACACACAGCAGAGGTGTTCGTTATGCACAAGCAGCGGTACCGGTCCCTGGATCTGGCGCCGAGAGTCAGCCGGCGCGAGTTCGTGAAGGCGGCGGGCGCCGCCTCGGCGGCCACGGGCGTCCTCGTCCTCGCCCCGCCGACGTTCGGCCAGAGCCCCGCACCCGCTCCGGGAATCGTCACCAACATCGGTGACTTCATGAAGGTGCCGAAGACCGCGCGGTCGCTGCCTGGCCCCTTCCCCGGCAAGGTCGTCAAGGTCACCGACAAGCGCTCGCTCGTCAACGGCAGTTTCGACGGCAAGGCCATCGCGTCGATGGTCGAGACTGGCATCGCGACATTGACCGGGAAGAACCTCAAGGAGAGCTTCCGCCTGCTGATCGACCCAGCCGACGTGGTGGGGTTGAAGGTCAACCCGGTCGGGCCGCCGCTCATCAACACCCGACCTGAAGTCGCCGAAGCCGTCATCAAGTGGCTCGTCGACAACGGCATCCCCAAATCCCGCATCATCATCTGGGACCGCTTCGACTACATGCTGAAGGACGCGGGCTTCACGAAGGAGCGGTTCCCCGGCATTGGCATCGAAGGCCTGCAGACGATGGACGAAGAAGGCAACCGCTGGCGCGGGCCGGACGGCAAGCACCTGTCGGTGGCCAACTTCGACCCGGAGGTGTACTACCGCGCGACGGGCGCGCTCTGGACGTCGGACCAGAACCAGAAGAACGAGGACGGCTATCTCAACCAGCACGTGTTCAACGGCGAGCTGTCGTTCTTTGGCAAACTCCTCACGAAACGGCTGACCCGGCTGATCAACCTCGCGGCCTACAAGAACACGGGCCAGGCAATCTCGATGGCGACCAAGAACCTCGGCTACGGGGCGATCTGCAACACGGGACGCCTGCACGGCGGGCTCGCGCTGCGCGTCAACACCGAGGTGCTGGCGGCCCCAGTGCTCCGAGACAAGCTCGCGTTGAACATCACCGACGGCCTGCGCGGGCAGTACGACGGCGGGCCGGACAAGGACGCGCAGTTCGTGTACGACAACTACGCGCTCTACTTCGCCACGGACCCGTTCGCGCTGGACATGATGTGCCACCAAGAACTGACCGCCAAGCGTCGAGAGATGGGCGCGACGGTCAACGACAACCCCCGGTTCACCGAGTACCTCCGCTACGCCGAGTCGCTCGGTCTCGGTGCGGTCTCCGCTGAGAAACTGACCGTCCTGCGGGTGCAAGCATGAGACGTCTCGCTGCCACCGCCCTGGCCGTCCTGCTGGGCGGCCTGTGGCTCGCCAATCCCGCCGCGGGGCAGACGGGCCCACGGCCCTCGGGCGACGCGGCCCTGTTGCCGGCGGACAACGCGGTGCCCGGATGGAAGCGAGCCGATGCCCCCCGCGTGTTCGCCCGGGCGGATTTGTACGGCTATATCGATGGGGGCGCGGAGCTGTTCCTCGAATTCGGGTTCGACCAGCTGACCCTGCAGAAGTACCGCAACGGCGCTCGCGACGTGGCCGTCGAGGTCTACCGCATGGTCGACCCGGTCGCCGCCACCGGCCTCTACCTCATGAGGAAGGGCAAGGAGACGCGGGACCCGGGCTTCGCCGCGCGGCACACGGCCAATCCCCACCAGTGCCTGTTCACGCGGGATTGGTTCTACGTCTCGGTCAGCAGCCTGTCGGGAGCCGACGCGCTGCAGCACGACCTGGTGGCTATGGCCGCCGAGGTCGCGGCCAAGCTGCCGGCGGACCACGTCCCGGCGGACCTCGGGCGGCTGCCCGCCAAGGGCCTGCTCGCGGGCAGCGAACGCCTCGTGCGCGGGCCCTACGGGCTGCAGGCGCTCTACACGCTGGGCGACGACGACATCCTGCTGATGGGCGGACGGGTCACGGGCGTCGCGGCCAACTACGCGGATCCACCCGGCACTGCCTTCACGCTGCTGCTCGTCAGCTACCCCGATGCGGCTGCCGCCGGGCGAGCCTTCGCCAACCTCCGCCAGCACCTCGACAAGTACCTGACGCCCGTCACGAGCGGGCCGGCGCGTCTGGTGTTCTCGGACTACGAGCACAAGTTCGGCGTGGCCGCGCTCAGCGGACGCCAGATCGAGGTGCGGGTGCACCTGGTCCGACAGCCGTGACGGCGACCGTTCCACGGCCGAGCCGCGGTGCGCGGGGAGCGTTGAAATTCTCGACGGCCCAGCAACGCAACTTTCGCTGAATGTTTGTGTTGTTCTTAGGCAGCAGAGAATTGTGAAGGTATTCACAAAGTCGCTTGTCTTGGCCGGACGGTTCGGGCACAATGGGCAGGATCGGACGCGGCTGCAGAGCGTGTCGATGGCCACTTCGGTTTATATTCGGTCGGGAACGTCTTCATCAGTGTCTGCTTTCGTGGCTCTCGTCGAGGACCAGGTTCGTTCGTCCTGCCGTCTGCTGCCGTTCCACGTCGGGTGAAGCGCTGCCCCGCCGGGTAGCGCAGTTGTGTCGCCCCTTCGGGAAGGCGCAGTTTTTTCATCCTCATCCTTCAACAGGGGACTCGTTCATGTTCGACCTGCTGATCGTGGCCGCGGTCCTGGCGTGTGCGTTCCAGGCCGTGCGGGGCACTCGCCTGCTGATTGCCGCGCTCTGGCTGGCTGGCGCGTCCGCACTCACGGCCCTCATGATGTATCGCCTCGGGGCACCCGAGGTGGCGGTCATCGAGCTGAGTGTCGGGGCGGGCTTGGTCACCGTCCTGTTCGTCTTCGCTATCAACATCGCCGGCGAAGAACCGCCCGTCTCCCTCCGCTCGCTCGTGCCCACCCCGCTGGCCTGGGCGACGGCGCTCGCGGCCGTGGCGCTCGGCGGCTGGCTGGCACTGCCCAACCTGCGCGCCGAGTCGGCAATCGTCCAGCCGGACCGCTTCGCCAAGGTGCTTTGGGAACAGCGGAGCCTGGACGTCCTGCTCCAGATCGTGCTGATCCTCGGCGGCGTGCTCGGGGTGCTCGGCTTGCTGTCCGAGGGGCGCGCCCACGCCCGGAAGGAGAACCAGTGATGTCGCTCTCATTACCCCTGCTCACGGCGGTGGCCGTGCTGGGCCTCCTCGGGATCGGGTTTCTGGGGCTGTTGGTGACGCGGAACCTGATCAAGGTCGTCGTCGGCCTCCAGGTCGCCGTCAAGGGCGCCATGCTGGCGCTCGTGCTCGCCGGCCGCCTCTCTGGACAGCTTCAGACCGGTGCCACGCTCGCGCTGACCGTGATCGTGGCCGACACGATTGTCTCCGTCGTTGCGCTGGCCTTCGCGGTGCAGGTACGGCGACAGTTCGGCACCCTGGATTTCCAGGCCCTGTCGACCTTGCGGAGGTAGGCCATGTCGAACGTCTCCACACTGGCGCTCCTCTCGATCGGCCTGCCCTGGCTGGGCGCGCTGGCGGTCTGGCTCGTCCAGGACCGCCGGCCGCAGCTGCAGCACACGCTGGCCGTGCTCTTCGCCCTGGCCGGCGCCGTCGCCGCGGTCGCCATGATTCCGCACCGGCTCGACGCCAATGTCCTCGACTTCCCCCTGGGGGCGGTTTTCGGCCACGTCACCTTCCTGCCAGACGGCCTGGCTGTGTTCCTGGCGGTCGTGGCGACGGTGATCGGCAGCCTCGCGGTCATCTTCTCGGTGGACTACATGAAGGGCGAGCGGCAGCTCGGCCGCTACTACGCCTACGTGCTCTTCTTCATCGGGGCGATGGTCGGCTTGGTGCTCTCGAGCAACCTCCTCCTCGTCTTCGTGTTCTGGGAGATCACCGCGCTCTGTTCCTACGCGCTCATTTCCTTCTACAACGATGATCCGAAGGCGGTGGCGGCCGGGATCAAGGCGCTCATCATCACCCAGGTCGGGGGCATCGGCCTGCTGGCCGGCGCCCTGCTCCTCTGGACCTACCAGGGCAGCTACGACGTGCCGACCTTTCTCGCCAACGCGCCGAAGCTGCCGCCGACCGTGCTCGCCGTGATGGCGTTCGGGTTCCTGGTGGCCGCGGCCGCCAAGTCGGCGCAGTTCCCGTTCCAGACGTGGCTGCCCGACGCCATGGAGGCGCCCACGCCGGTCAGCGCGCTCATCCATGCGGCGACGATGGTCAACGCGGGCGTCTACCTGCTGGCCCGGTTCTACCCGGCCTTTGCCAACGTGCCCGGCTGGAGGCTCGCCGTCCTCGTCGTCGGTGCGGTCACCGCGCTGATGGCCGCGCTGATGGCGATCGTGTCGAACGACCTCAAGCGGGTGCTGGCGTACTCGACCGTCAGCCAGTTGGGCTACATGGTGTACGCGATCGGCGCGGGAGGCATCTTCGCCAGCCAGTTCCACCTGCTGTCGCACGCCGTCTTCAAGGCGCTCCTCTTCCTGTCGGCCGGAGCCGTGATCCACGCGGTCCACACGCGCGACATGCGGGAGATGGGCGGCTTGGGCGCGCAGATGCCGCTGGTCAAGTGGGTGATGATCATCGGCGGGCTCGCGCTGGCCGGCATCCCGATCCTGAACGGCTTCTGGAGCAAGGAGCTGGTGCTCGAGGCGGGCCGCGAGGGCGGGCCGCTCTGGGGCTGGGCCGTGATGCTGGTGGGCGCCGGCCTGACCGCACTCTACACGCTGCGCTTCCTCACCATGGTCTTCTTCGGCGACCCGCGCGGACCGCAGCACGTCCACGACGCCGGTCCGGCCATGAAGGTGGCGCTCGTGCCGCTGGCGCTCGGGACCCTGACGACCTGGCTGGTGGCGGGCGAGTTCGGGCGCTTCCTGGGCAAGGCGCTGCCCGAAGGGGCCGAGGTCGGCTCGACGGCCTCGCTGCTGCTCAAGGTCGCCACGGCGCCAGCGACGGCGCTGGCCCTTTGTGTGGTGGCGCTCGGTCTGGTGGCCTGGTGGCAACGCGAGCGGCTGGGCGGCGTGGCCCGGGCCCTGCGGGGCGTCGGCGCAGCCGCGTCGGCCAGCTTCGGGTTCGAGGCCATCAACCGCGGGGTGATCTGGATGACCGAAGACGCAGCCGAGTCGCTGCGCTCGACCCAGAACGGCATTCTGAACTGGAACGTGCTGGCGATCCTCGTCGGGCTGGTTGTCGTGCTGGCCATCCTGGCGTTCGGAGGAGCCTAGAACCATGAATCCGACATTGGCTTTCACCTGGCTGCTGGTCCTGCCGCTGGTCGCTGCGCCCCTGATCTACCTGGCGGGCCGGATTGGCGTGCGGCTCGGCGCGTCGGCGGCTGCCGCACGGTGGCTCGCGGTGCTGACGGTGGCCGCCACGGGCGTTCCGTTGTGGATCGTGGGCACCGCGGTGCTGTCGGGAGGCCCCCTCGCGATCGCGGTCGGCGCGGTGTCGCTCAGGATGGACGGGGTGGCGCTGGTGGTGGCCGCCACGGTCCTCGTCCTGACGCTGCTGGTCGCCATCTTCTCGATCCCCTACATTGCCGGTGAAGAGGGCGAAGAGAAGTACTACGCGCTGCTGGTCGCGATGTCGGCGACCATGATCGGCTTGGGCTGCGCCAACGACCTGTTCAATCTCTGGGTGTGGTTCGAGGCGATGGCAGTCACGTCGTTCCTGCTCGTGGCCTTCTACCGCGAGCAGCGGGCGGCGCTCGAGGCCGGCGTCAAGTACCTCGTCCAGTCCGCCGTCGGCTCGGCGCTCGTCCTGATTGGCATCGCGTTGGTCTTCGCCCAGACGGGCACCCTGAACCTCCAACAGGTGCTCGCCGCCGCGACGCATCCCACACCGCAGATGCTGGCGGCCGGGGCGTTGTTCCTGATCGGCTTCGGGGTCAAGACCGCGCTCGTGCCCCTGCACACGTGGCTGCCGGACGCCCACTCGCAGGCGCCCAGCGGCATCAGTGCCATGCTGTCGGGCGTGGTCATCGAGGCGGGCCTCGTCGCGATGCTCCGGTCGCTCGGCTGTCTGGCACCGCTCGGCAGCACGTGGGGCGCGTTCCTCCTCGGCTTCGGCGCCTTGAACATGATCGTCGGCAATCTGATGGCACTGCGGCAGACGCAGGTCAAGCGGATGTTCGCCTACTCGAGCGTCAGCCACATGGGGTACATGCTCCTCGGCTTCGGCGTGGCCGTGGGCTACGGCATCGCGAACGGCGCGGCGGGCGGCTTCTTCCATTTGCTGAACCACGCCCTGATGAAGGGACTGGCCTTCCTCGCCGCCGGGGCCCTGCTCTACACGCTGCACGTGGCTCGGGGAAGCCATGACCCGCTCACGGTCGACGACCTGAACGGGGCGGCCAACCGGTACCCGGTGACGGCGTTCGCCCTGAGCATCGCGGTCCTGGCGTTGGGCGGCCTGCCGCCTCTCTCGGGGTTCATGTCGAAGTGGCAGATTTTCGTGGCGGGCTTCGAGACCCGGAACACGGGGGTCGAACTCCTCGTGGTCTTCGCCGCGTTCAACAGCGTGCTGTCGCTCGCGTACTATGCGCCGCTGGTGAACCGGATGTACCGGCACGAGCCCTCGGCCGTCGTGCAGGCCGGCGGGCGCGTGACCTTCCTGATGGGCGCGCCGCTCGTGGTGCTGACGCTGCTCATCGTGGTCCTGGGCTTCTGGCCCGGGCTGGTGGACTTCATCACGCACCCGGCCGGGGTGCATTTGGTGTCGATCTTCAGCGGCGGCCCGGTGCTGGCCCAGTTCTAGAGCGGGCCGCGGCGCGCCGTGCGGGTCTGCCCTCAGGCGGCCCGGCGGTGGAAGGCCCCGAGCCCTTGTGAGGCGCCCATGACTCTGCTGCTCTCTCCTCCGGTGGCGTTCCTGGCGTATATTCCTCTTGTGCTCCTCCTGATTGCGGTCGGGAGGATGCTGGCGGGTCCGGCCCACGCCAACCCGGTCAAGTCGAGCGTCTATGGGAGTGGCGAGGCGTCACCGACCTTCGAGGCGGCGCCGGGCTACCAGCCGTTCTTCCTGATCGCCCTGTTCTTCGCGGTCGTGCATCTGGCCATGCTGGTCCTCGGCATCGGTAACCTGCCGATGCCCGCGGCCGTCTATCTGGCGGGCCTGTTCATCGCCCTCGTGGCGCTCATTCTCGGATAGGAGCGAGGTATGGCTACCCAGTCGCTGATCCAGGCCGTCCTGAACCCCATCAGGACCTGGGCGCGTGTCAATTCGCCGTGGGCCATCCACTTCAACAGCGGGTCCTGCAACGGGTGCGACATCGAGATCCTGGCCACCCTGACGCCGCGGTACGACCTCGAGCGGTTCGGCATCAAGCTCCAGGGCAGCCCGCGCCATGCGGACGTCCTGATCTGCACCGGGCCGGTCACGCGGCTCGCCAAGGACCGGCTGATCCGGATCTACGAGCAGATGCCCGACCCGAAGTTCGTCGTCGCGGTTGGCTCGTGCGGCATCTCGGGCGGCGCCTTCCAGGGCTGCTACAACATCGTGGGCAACCTGGCCGAGGTGATCCCGGTGCACGCGTTCGTGCCCGGCTGCCCGCCGCGGCCGGAGGCGATCATCTATGGCGTGGTCGCGCTGCTCAACAGCCTGAAGCAACCGGCGCCGGCGGCCGAGGCCCGCAAGGCCGATGCCGAAGCCGTGGCCTGAGGAGACGTCGATGGACCTGACCGAAACCCTGGACGCAGCCGCGCGGCTGCTGCAACCGTTCGAAGTTGGCGCCGCCAGCCGGGTCAACAACCGGCTCGACGTCGTGGTCAAACGCGAGGATCTCCCGGCGGCGGTGCGTGCGCTGGTGGAGGCGCGATGGGGCTACCTGTCGGCCATCACCGGCCTCGACCTCCCGTGGCCGAAGACGCCGCCCAAGCCGGCGTCCCCGGCCGCCCCGGCCGCCGCGCCGCCCGCCGAGACGGGCGGCCCGCTCGAGGATCGTCTCGAAGCGCTGTACCACTTCGTCAACGAGGCTGCCGTCGCGACGATCCGCGTGAGCGTGCCGTATCACGACCCGCGGATCCCGAGCATCTGCCCCGTCATTCCGTCAGCCACGCTCTACGAGCGCGAGCTGCAGGACATGTTCGGGCTGGTCATTGAGGGCACGCCGGATGGTGGCCGGCTGCTGTTGCCGGACGACTGGCCGGACGGCGTCTTCCCCCTCCGGAAAGCGTTCACCGGGCTCCACACCGCCACCAAAGCGTAGCGAGGGACGCATGGACACCCAGCAGGAACTCCGCAAGAAGTTCGTCGTGCCGATCGGGCCGCAGCATCCGGCCTTGAAAGAGCCCGGGCACTTCGAGATCACCGTGGACGGCGAGATCGTCACTGCCGCCTCGGCGCGGCTCGGCTACGTACACCGCGGCATCGAGAAGGGCGTTGAGCAGCACAACTGGGCGCAGTCGATGTACATGCTCGAGCGGATCTGCGGGATCTGCTCGCACGTGCACGCGACCGCCTACGCCCTGGGCGTCGAGGCCCTGGCGGGCGTGCAGGTGCCGCCACGCGCCCAGGCCATCCGGGTCCTGGTCGCCGAGCTCGAGCGGGTGCACAGCCACCTCCTGTGGCTCGGGGTGGCGGCGCACGAAGGCGGCTTCGACACGCTGTTCATGTACTCGTGGCGCGACCGCGAGGTCATCATGGACGTGCTCGAAGGGCTGACGGGCAACCGCGTCAACTACTCGTGCAACGTGCTCGGCGGCGTGAAGTTCGACGTCGACGAGAAGCAGGCGGACGCGATCCGCCGCGCGGTCGACTTCCTCGAGCCCCGCACGCACCACTACATGAAGGTCGTCACCACGGACGAGACGATGATCGGCCGCACCCGGAACGTGGGCACCATGACGGCCGAGCAGG
This sequence comes from uncultured Acidobacteriota bacterium, assembly GCA_963701315.1. GTDB lineage: Bacteria > Acidobacteriota > Vicinamibacteria > Vicinamibacterales > Fen-181 > FEN-299. The sequence goes on from OY969603.1 coordinate 2,684,398, forward strand.
CGGCGACGCTCGGCGCGGTGGGTCCGACCGCGCGCGCGTCCGGCGTGGCGCGCGACATCCGCGTGGACGCGCCGTACGCCGCGTATCCGGAGTTCCCCGTCAAGACCATCACGCGGACGGCCGGCGACCTCGAGGCCAAGTTCATCGTCCGACTCGAGGAGCTGTTCGAGTCGTACCGCGTCATCCGCGAGATCCTCGACAAGCTGCCCCCGGGCGACCTCACCGTGCGCGTCAAGCCGCGCGTCCCGGCCGGCGAGACGGTGAGCCGGGTCGAGGCGCCCCGCGGCGAGCTCTTCTACTTCCTCAAGAGCAACGGCGGCCTGAACCCCGACCGCGTGAAGGTGCGCACGCCGAGCCTGTGCAACTGGGCCTCGGTGCTGGTCACCGCGCCCGGCCACAAGCTGGCTGACGTGCCGATGCTGATTGCCGGCATCGACCCGTGTTTCTCGTGCAACGACCGCCTGGTCACGATCCAGCGCCGTGGTGCCACCGACACGTGGACCTGGGCGAGGCTGCGCCAATACGGAATCGAGTACTACCGATGAACCTCGAGCTGCCACCCCTCGTCGCACTGTTGTTCTTCCCGGGCGGCCTGTTCCTCCTGTTCAGCGGGACGATCTACGAATGGGCCGACCGGAAGCTGGTCGCGCAGTTCCAGAACCGTATCGGCCCGCGCTGGTTCCAGCCGATCGCCGACGTGGTCAAGCTGCTCGCCAAGGAGGAAATCCTCCCGGACGGCGTCAACCCGTACTTGTTTCACGGCCTGCCGGTCGTGGCGCTGGTCGGCTCGCTGACCGCGGCGCTCTACGTGCCGATGGCGGGCCTGCTACCGTCCTACAGCTTCAGGGGGGACCTGGTCGTCACGCTCTACCTGTTGAGCCTGATGACGCTCTGCATGGGGCTGGCGGGGGCCAATACGCTCGATCGGTTCTCGCTGGTGGGTGCGACGCGGGCGTTGACGCAGCTCTTCTCGTACGAGGCGCCGTTCCTCCTCGCCCTGCTCGGGCCGGCGATCGTCGCCAACACCTGGCAGATCAGCGAGGTCAACACGTGGGCCCACGGCCACTGGTGGATCATCCTCACCCAGCCGGTCGGCTTCGTCGTGGCCGTCGTCGGATTGATGGGCAAGCTCGAACTGCCGCCCTTCGACTCGCCGGAGGCGGAGACGGAAATCGTGGCCGGCCCCATGACGGAGTACAGCGGACGCGGGTGGGCGCTGTTTCGGATCGGGCGCGACGTGGAGCTGTTCGTCGGCCTGACGCTGATGGCGACGTTCTACCTCGGCGGTATCGCCAACCCGATCGAGTTCATCCTGAAGACCGGCGGCCTGCTGCTGGTGACCGCCGCCCTGCAGTCGCTGTTCTGCCGGCTCCGGATCGACCAGACGGTGGGCATGTGGTGGCGGATCGGCATCCTGCTCGCGCTGGCGCAGCTGTTCCTGCTCGTCCTCGTGCGGTAGACGGCGGGCGGGTTGACCGGGGCGGCGCAAGACACCGAGCCGCCCCGGATTCGACGTCGTGCGCGGGTCCGACCGACCCGCCTCGGAGAGTACCCTATGAGAATCGGCGCAATGCTGGGGGACATCTCGCGGTCGCTGTTCAAGCGTCCAGTGACGGAGCGCTATCCGTTCGAACGGCGGCCAACGCCTGAGCGGCTTCGGGGACAGCTGACGTTCGACCCTGCCAAGTGCACGGGCTGCAAGATCTGCGTGCGCGACTGCCCGGCCAACGGCATCGAGCTGATGGTCGTCGACAAGGTGAACAAGCGGTTCGTGATGCGCTTTCACACGGATCGCTGCACGTACTGCGCCCAGTGCGTGGTCAGCTGCAACTTCGAAGCGCTGGGCATGTCGCACGAGCAGTGGGAGCTGGCCGCCTTGAGCAAGGAACCGTTCGTCGTCCAGCTCGGTCGCGCCGAGGACGTCGACGCGCTGCTCAAGCAGGTCGGCTGCCAGGCCACGCCCGCGGCGGCTGCACCGCCGGTCCCGAGCGTCGCGCCGGCCTGACCGACACCGAACATCCCGGGACGGGCCCGCGTTGTGCGCGGTAGCCACCGCGCCCGTCCCTGCCCACCGCACCCGCGTCGACGGTGGCGACGCGCCGTTTGCCCACGCGCATGACCCTCGAGCTCTCCTTCCCCGCACCACGGCCGGCCCGGGTGGCCATCCTCGGGGTCGGCAACGACCTGCACGGCGACGACGGCGCCGGCGTCTGGGTCGTGCGGCACCTCGCCGCGCGTTCGCCGGCAGCCCCGAACCTCCTGCTGATCGAGGCCGGCACGGCACCCGAGAACTTTACGGGACCGCTACGGCGGTTCGGGCCCGATCTGGTTCTTGAGATCGACGCGGCCGATCAGGCCGCGCCGCCGGGCACCGCGACGTGGATTGACTGGCGGGAGGCCGACGGCCTGAGCGCGTCGACCCACACGCTGCCCCCGTCGGTGCTCGCGTCCTTCCTGGCCGCCGAGCTCGGCTGTGAAATCCGCCTAGTCGGGATCCAGCCGGCTTCGCTCGCCCCCGACGAGCCACTCTCGCCAGCGGTGGCCGCAGCCGTCTTGGATCTCGTCGATGCGTTGTGGGGCTGGCTGACGGCCTGACGGCGACGCCCGTTCAGGCGGAAGGTCCGCAGGCCGACTCACCGACAGAGGCGCCGCGAGGGCCGCCTCCTGCAGGGGTTCATGGGCCGGGCGGCCCGTCACCGGAACGACCGGAGAAAATCACAGGAAGGCCGGACCTGGGGGGTACCAGCCAGCCGCCTTCGCGTGCCCCGCGCAGCGGCCGTGGCGCGCGCGCCGCCCCGACGGCACCCATCGTGTCGACCTCATCGAGGCACGGGCCGGACGGGTGGCAGCCGAAACAGAGACACCGCCCGCAGGCGGGGCACGCGTCGAGAGTGCCCCACGCCCGGTGCCGGCGGCCGTTGATGGCAGATGGTCGGTCGCTCATCTCTCCCCTACTCGGTCCCAGGTGGCGCCGTCGTCGGGACGCCCACCGCATGCATAACTATCCATCACTATACATAGCCCCGCGGCCGGGCGCAAGGCGCGCTCACGGCACCGTGCGCGGAGCCAGCCAGGCCCGGAGGTCGGCGAGCGCGGCAGCCACCGCCGCCGGGTTCGTGGACTGGGGTGTGCGCCGGGCCGCGACGGCGAATTCCGGGGTGACGACCTGACAAACGTCCGCGTCGAACGCCGGGCTGAACACCCGCCACTCCTCGAGCGACAGCGAGGCGAAATCCCGCCCCCGCTCGGTCAGCCAGCGCACGATCGCCCCGACCTGTTCGTGGGCCCGCCGGAACGGCACGCCGTGCGCGACGAGATACTCGGCGACGTCGGTCGCCAGGAGCAGGCCGGAGGCCGCCTGTCGGGCTCGCTCGCGGTCCAGCGTCAGGCCGGCCACGACCGTCGACGCCGTGTCGAGGGACGTCCCCAGCGTGGCTTCAGCCTCGAAGACGGCTTCCTTGTCCTCCTGCAGGTCCTTGTTGTAGCCGCTCGGCAGCCCCTTCATCGTCGCCAGCCAGCCGGTCTGCCGACCGATCAGCCGTCCCGCCTTGCCGCGAATCAGCTCCAGGGGATCCGGGTTCTTCTTCTGGGGCATGAGGCTGCTGCCCGTGGCCACCTCGTCGGCCAGGCCGAAGAACCCGAACTCCTCGCTCGTGAGGACGACGAGGTCCTCGGCAAGCCGGCTGAGATGCACCATGCTCAGCGCGCACGCGTGGAGAAAGGCGGCCACGAAATCGCGGTCCGACGAGGCGTCGATGCTGTTGGCCGCGATCCGCGAGAACCCGAGGCGCCGGGCCAGCAGCGCGACGTCGAGAGAATAGCTGGTCCCGGCCACGGCCCCGGATCCGAGCGGCAGGCAGTCGGCTTCCCCCATGGCGGTCGCCAGGCGCTCGTCGTCGCGACGCAGGGCGGCGACATGGGCAAGCAGGAAGTGGGCGACGAGCACCGGCTGGGCCCGCCGCAGGTGCGTGTAGGCCGGCATGACCGCCTGGCCGGCCGATTCCGCCTGCGCCCCGAGCGACGCGACGAGGCCGACGACCCCGGCGCGCAGGGCGGGGATCCGTCGCATCAGGTACAGGCGCAGGTCCACCGAGACCTGTTCGTTGCGCGACCGCCCGGTGTGCAATCGCCTGCCCGCCTCGCCGATCCGCTCGATGAGCTTGCGTTCGACGAACGTGTGGACGTCCTCGTCCGGCCCGTCGACCGCGGCGGGATCGTGCCGTCCCTCGTCGAGAAGCGCGCGCAGCCCGCCGGCGATCCGGGCGGCATCGTCCGCCCCCACCGCCCCTGCCGCGGCGAGGGCCTCCGCCCACGCGAGGCTGCCCGTCACGTCGTCCTCGAACAGCCGGCGGTCGAAGGGGAACGAGCGACCGGCCTCGAACACCTCGCGGTGCGGCTCGGCAGCGAAGCGTCCCGACCAGAGCGTCGGCATACGCTAGCGCCCGGCCGACCCGGCCAGCAGGGCGGGCGGCGTGTGGTCGCTGCACGCGGCCAGGCCGGCCGTGTCGGCCGCCGCCCGCGCCTGGGCGGGGCGTCCGGCCCGCGCGAGCGCTGCCTCCTGGCGCGCGACGGTTTCCACCGGCAGGCCCCACAGCTTGATGAACCCCTCGGCGGCCGTGTGGTCGAAGGTGTCCCCGGCGTCGTAGGTCGCCAGCGCGTGGTCGTACAGGGCGAAGGGGGACCGCCGACCTACGACGCGGCAGTCGCCCTTGAACAGCCGCAACCGGACGTCGCCGGTGATCTTCGGCCGCAGCGTGGCCACGAAGGCGTCGATTGCCTGCCGCGTCGGCGTGAACCACAACCCGTTGTACACGAGGTCGGCGTACCGCCCACCGAGCTCCCGCTTCAGGCGGATCAGGTCGCGGGGCGCGACAATGCTCTCCAACTCGCGGTAGGCGGCGTGGAGCGCCACGGCGGCCGGCGCCTCGTAGACCTCGCGCGACTTGATGCCGACCAGGCGGTTCTCCACCATGTCGATGCGGCCGACGCCGTGCACGCCGGCGATGGTCGCCACGCTGTGAATCAACTCGGTCAGCGGCATCTGGACGCCGTTGATCTCGGTCGGCACGCCGTGGTCGAACCGGACCTCCAGGTACACCGGCAGGTCGGGGCAATCGGCGGTGGCGCGGGTGAGCGCGAAGGCGTCCTCGGGCGGCTCCTGCCAGGGGTCCTCGAGCCTGCCGCACTCGATCGAATCGGCCCCAGAGGTTCTCGTCGACGCTGTACGGGCTCTGCTTGGTGACCCCCACCGGAATGCCGCGCGCCCTGGCGTACTCGATCTCGTCGGCCCGTGTCATGCCCCACAGGCGCGCCGGCGCGATCACCTTGAGGCGCGGATCGAGCGCGCGGGCCGATACGTCGAGGCGGACCTGGTCGTTCCCCTTCCCGGTGCAGCCGTCGAGCGATCGCCCCGGCGCCCTCGACGTGGGCGATCTCGACGAGCTTCTGCGCGATCAGCGGACGGCCGAGCGCGGTCGCGAGCGGGTACCGGTCCTCGTAGATGGCCCCGGCCTGCAGGGCGGGGAGGATGTAGCCGTGCGCGAACTCCTCCTGGACGTCGATCACGTACGCGTTGACCGCGCCGGTGGCCAGCGCGCGCTCGCGCGCCGCGTCGAGGTGCTCGCCTTGGCCGAGGTTCAGCGTGACGGCAATGACCTCCGCGTCGTACCGTTCCGCCAGCCAGGGGATGGCCACCGAGGTGTCGAGTCCGCCCGAGTACGCCAGCACAATCCGCTCCATCTCGCCTCCCTTGCCACGTCGCGCGCCAGCACGCCGCGTGGATAGCTATGCATATCGCATCATATTTATGCATACCCGGGGGACCGGGCGCAAGGGAAAACCGGCACCGCGCCGATTGGCGCGCGGGAACTGCGGGGCGGACCCGGGGCGGCTAGGCGAGCGGCCGCGGCTCCCCACGCGCCGGCTGAGAGCCGACGAGGCGCGCCATCGCCCGATCCTCGACCCCCTGATCAACAGCCACAGCGGGAGGGCGAGTTCGCCAAAACCCAGGACGCGAATGAACCCGAGCGGTGCATTCGGAAAGAGGTAGGGCCGCAGGCCATTGACCAGCCAGCCGGTGCCGACAAACGGCCAGCGCGACGCCCACCCGTCCAGCGATGCGGCTGGCAGGGACGACACTACTCGTGGACACGAGCGAAGGATGCCAGCGAGCGGTCGAGCGCCGACCGACCCGACCGTCCCGCGACCTCGTTCGTGGGCTGGCTGGCGTTACCGGGCGGTCATGCGCTCGAGCCGTTCGACGAAGGCCGCGGCGTGGCGGGAAGTCGTCGCAATGACGAGGATCGTGTCGTCGCCCGCGATGGTGCCGACGACGTCGGAGAGCGACGCGCGGTCGATGGCGAATGCCAGGTGTTGCGCCTCCCCCGGCGGCGTGCGCAGGACGACCAGCTGCTCGACGCGCGTCGAACGCGTCAGCGAGCGCACGGCGACCTTCTGGAGCTGCACGAGGGCGGCTTCCAGGTTCGGCGCGTCCTGCCCGGGCCGCGTGTAGGCCCCGTCGCCGGCGCGCTTGACCAGGTTCAGCTCCTTGAGGTCCCGCGAGAATCGTCGCCTGGGTCGCGTCGATGCCCCGCACGCGCAGCCGACGCTGCAGGATCTCCTGGCTGGAGACCTGCTCGGCGTCAATCAGCTCGAGGATGACGGTCTGCCGGCGAGTCTTCGTCATACGCCCTCGTCGCGCTCACGGACCTTCCACACGCGGCGGAGGGACGCCGATCCGCGTCGTCGCACGTCCCGCCCCGGGCACACTCGCTCCGGATGTTGCGGCTATTCTACCCACCCGCGACCGAATCGGCCAGCAACCATCCCGCCACCCGTTCCAGACCCGCGACGCCCGACACGTCCGACGGGAGCTGCGGCACCCTCACGCGGCGCAAGGTTCGGAAGCGCCGCTCGATCTCGGCCACGTACGCGCGCTCCTGTGCCTTCCGGGCTCTGAAGTACTCGCCCGGCTCGTCCTCGGGCAGAAGCCGATTGACGACGACGACGCCGACGTGCACGCCTGCCTCTCTGAGCTGCGCGAGGGCGCGCGTCGACTCCTCGACCGGCAGGCGCTCGGCGATGAGCACCAGCACGAACGACACCCGGTCCCCGCGAGTCAGCTCGGTCCGCACCTCCCCCAGCCGACTGGCCCGACGGTCCAGCAACGCGAGCACCGGATCGACAGGGTTTGCGGACGCCCCCGCCGCCACCGCTCCAGCGTCGATCGCCTGACGCCGACGGCGGCGCAGCGCGTCGAGCCAGGGCGCCATCAGCTCCGGCATCCGGAGCAGGCGCAAGGCGTGGCCCGTGGGCGCCGTGTCAAACACCACCAGGTCGAAGGCCCGACCCTCTCCCACAATCAGTTCGCTCATGCGGTCGAACACCGCGACGTCGGCCACGCCCGGCATCGACGCCGTCAGTTCCATCTGGCGCGTCGCCTCGCGGAGCACCGAAGGGGCGAACAACCCGCTCATCCGCTCTTTGGCGTCGGCCAGGTAGCGGCGCACTTCGGCCTCCGGATCGAATCTCCAGGCCCGACAGTCCCGGCAGGATCTCTCGCTCTGATGCCCCGAGCGGCGTGCCGAAAACGTCGGCCGTGGAGTGCGCCGGGTCGACCGAGACCAGCAGGACCCGACGGCCGCTGCGACTCGCCCCCAGGGCCAGCGCGGCGGCACAGGTCGTCTTGCCGACGCCGCCCTTGCCGCCAAACAGCACGACGCGTCGCGAAAGCAGGTCCCGCACGGATTCGACGTCCTTAGGCGCGTGGGCGGCGGTCTAGCAGCACGGCAGGGTCGCCAACGGCGACCGGTCCATGCCCATCCGCCGGTGCCAGAGATGGAATTCCTCGAGGAAATACGGGTAGATGTCGACCAGGTACAGCGCGGCCGGGTTCGGCAGCCCCATCAGATCCATGTACCAGAGCAGCAAGAACAGGTCCTGCAGCTCGACCGCCTGCCCGCGCAGCTGCCGACGGTAGCCCGCAACACTCATCCCGCGGATCACGTCGCCGAGCGCCCTCCACCACCGGCGCGGGGCCACGTCGAATCCGCCCAATCATGAGGTTCGTCCCGAACGAGGTGTCCCGGCGCAGAATCGACCGGCAGCCGGCCTGCCCCAGCCAGGCACGCACCTCGGACTCGGTGTAGGTGTCCCCCTCGGGTGTGCCCACGAGCATGTTGAGCGCGAAGAGTGCGGCGGGCAGCGGACCGGTGCGGTCCTCGTTCATCAGGAAGTCCTGGACCACCACCTGGCCGCCGGCATTCAGGGCGGCCGCCGCCTTCCTCAGGAGCAGGCGGTTGTCGTCGGGACCGTTGCTGTGAATGACGGCCGAGAGGAAGACCAGGTCGAACCCCTCCCCAATGGGCGCACTCAGGTAGTCGCCGGTCGCAGTCGTCACCTCGGCCGCCAGGCCTTCCTGCTGGATGTAGGCGCGAGTCAGCGGAATGACGTTCGGCAGGTCGAACACCACGGCGGAGATTCCTCGCCGGGCACGGGCGAAGGCCATGGCGTAGGCCCCCGACCCGCCGCCGAGATCGAGCACCCGCGTCACGCCGTCGAGCTCGAGCAGCCCAATCACCTCGGCCGCCGACTGGGTCGCGCGGAAGTGCATCGCCGCGATGAACGGTCGCAGCCAGTCGTCCCCGCGATCGTTCATGTCGCCCACGCCGCTGGGCCTCCCGGTCCGGACCGCGCCCGTCATCGTGCTCCACCGCTCCCACAGGTGGCTGGTATGGCCGAGGCCGCCCAAGTACCCGGGCTTGCCGCGCACCAGGCACGACGAGGCCACCGCCGTGTTGGTGAAGACGCCGTCTCGTTTCTCGAGCAGGCCCAGCGCCACCAACACATTCATCAGGCGGTCGGTCGCTCGCGGGTCGGTGCCCAGCGAATCGGCGACCTCGCGCGAGGTCCGGGCCTCTTCGTTGAGCGCCGTGAACAGGCCGAGTTCGAAGGCCGTCAGCAGCGGCCGGCTCCGCTGAAAGGCCATCGCGATTTCCATGATGATGCGGGGGGACGGCGGGACGGGAGCGCTGGAACTCATGGTGACGACTCCAGAATGGGTGACAGCGGTCCTCAGGACCGTTGCCATCATACCGGAATCGGCCGAGCGGGCGAACAGGAGCCGGAGGGCTGTGTCGCGGTCAGGCCGACGGGCCTTCGTAGAGCGCCGCCGTGCCGTTCTTCACGAAGCGCTGGAGCAGCGCTTCGAGTGGCGAGGAGGAATCCGGGATTCCGGCGGGTTCGGCGGCCCGAAGGCCGAGACCGACCAGGTTCCGCCGCAGCTCGAGAGCCCGGTCCATCAGGGCGGACAAACTGTTGAAGTCCTCGCGCAGCAGGAGTTCGCCGGCGCGTTCAACGTGGAGGACAAAACCGCCGGTGCACCGTAGGAAGAAGCAGTGCACATCCTCCACGAGCCCGCGCAGCTGCCACACCACGACCGCTGAGTACGGAATCATTCGGCAGGATCTCCTCGGCAGCGGGCCAGCAAGAAGCTCGCCGCAAGCGAGGAAGGCCGGAACCGGCCGCCAATCGCGGCCCCTCGTCCCTCGGGCCGTCGCCCGGTGGGAGCTGCGCGGCTCCGCACTGTGCAGGATCTACACACTTCGCGCGACCGGCCGGCCGTTCCGAAGTGTGCGTGCCGGGCGGTCGTGTTCATGGTTGATACAGCGGGGAGCGCACCTGGCCCGACGCGGGTGCGAAAATCGCCAGCCGGACGGAAAAGAGCGACAATGGACCGAACCTGCTGCACCAATTGAGGAGGCGCTGTGAGGGCAATCGTGGTCCGCGAGTTCGGAGACTCGTCGGTCATGCGGCTCGAAGAGGTGCCCGCGCCCTCTTCACCCGGCCCGGGTCAGGCGCTGGTGCGCATCCGGGCAGCCGGCGTCAATCCGGTGGACGTCTACATCCGCAAGGGGGCCTACGCGCGCCGACCCCAGCTACCCTACACGCCGGGCGCCGACGCCGCGGGCACGATCGAGGCCGTCGGCCCGAAGGTCACGGCGTTCGCGCGGGGCGAACGAATCTACCTGACCGGCACCAGCGCCGGTCCGTTCGGGGCCTACGCCGAGCTGGCGCTGTGCGACCTCGCCCAAGTACACCGACTCCCTGATTTGGTGTCTTTCTCCCAAGGCGCGGCCGTCGGCGTGCCGTACGGCACCGCCTACCGAGCCCTGTTCCAGCGGGCTCAGGCGAGGCCAGGCGAAACTGTGTTGATCCACGGCGCAAGCGGCGGCGTCGGCACGGCGGCAATCCAGCTGGCCCGGGCAGCGGGCATGACGGTCCTGGCCACGGCCGGCTCCGATCGGGGCCTCGACCTGGTCACGTCCCAAGGGGCCGCGCACGCGTTCAACCACCGAACGCTCGACTACCTCGAGCAGATCATCGAGCTGACGGGGGGCCGCGGCGTGGACGTAATCCTCGAGATGCTGGCCAACGTCAATCTCAACCGCGACCTCGGCCTGCTCGCCCGGCGCGGCCGCGTCATCGTGATCGGCAACCGCGGGACCATCGAGATCGACGCGCGCCAGACCATGGCCAAGGACGCCGAAATCCGGGGCATGATGCTGTTCAACACCTCCCCGGAAGAGATGGCCGAGATCCACGCCGCGCTCGGCGCCGGCCTCGCCAGCGGCACGCTCAGGCCGGTCGTCGCCCACGAGTTCCCGCTCGACGAGGCGCCTCGCGCGCACGATACCGTGATGTCGCCCGGAGCCCGGGGTAAGGTGGTCCTGAAGGTGTGAGACCGCGCCCGAAGGCAGGGACGGGGGAGAACCGGCAGGTCCTCCCCTCCAGCTCCCTGCCGGTCCTGCTGAGCGCGCCGGCGGCGCCCTAGCGGGCGTAGCGCTGCCGGATCGTCGGGATCGGGTACTCCGCGAACGCCCGCTCGAAGTCGAACTTCGGCGCGTAACCCCAGTCCTTCTTGGCTGCGCAATCGTCCACGTCGGCCGGCCACGAATCCACGATTCCCTGGCGGCGCTTGTCCACCTCGTAGGTGATCTGGGCGTTGGGGAACGCCCGGACGACGACCTGACGGATCTCCTCGGCCGAGGGGTTGCAGGCCCCCACGTTGTAGGCCGTGCGGCGCAGCCGTTCGCGGGGCGCGGCAGCGAGCTGGAGCAGGGCGTCCACCGCGTCCGGCATCGCCATGAACGGAATCCGGGTGTCCGGCCGGACGAAGCACGCGTAGGGCTCGCCCTTGGCGGCGGCGTGAATCATCTCCGGCGCATAGTCCGACGTCCCGCCCGAGGGCATCGTCACCGCCGAGATCAGCCCCGGGAACCGGACGCAGCGGAAGTCCACCCGGCCGGCAGCCGGATCCTTGGCAAGCTGCTTGTAATGCTTGGTGTAATAGTCGCCCAGCTGCTCGCAGTAGAGCTTGTTGCACCCGTACATCGTGGTCGGGTGGTTGTATTGATCCTCCTTGACCTCGCCGGCGCGGCCCTTCGTCTCAAGGTCCGGCATGCCGTAGGCCGCCACCGACGACGGGTAGAGGAACCCGACTGGTCGCCCGTGCGACTCCCCTTGCTTCTGGGCAAACTCCAGCAAGTTCAGCGTGCCCCCCACATTGACTTCGTGGGCGGTCATCGGCGTGAACTCCGCTCGGGTGGAGAGCAGGGCCGCCAGGTGGTAGACGAGGTCGACTTCGTACTCCGCGAGGATCCGGTCCAGGAGGTTGGTGTCGAGGATGGAGCCCGCGAATTCCCGGTGCACGAGCTTCGCGAGAATCGGGCGCCAGCGGGTTCACGTCCAGGGTGATGACGGGCCGGCGGCCGTCGCCGGCCAGGCGGACAATCAGGCCGTGGCCAATCTCGCCACTGGCACCGGTGATGAGGACGACGGGTTTTCGCACGATGAGTCCTTTCTGGGTCGGGAGGTCCGGCGATGAAGGCCGCGCTCGGGGGGCTCTGCCATTCTACACCGCACCCCGCCCCGGAGAGGGCTCCCCGGGGCGGGGTGCGCAGGCGACACGGCGCTACCGGCTCTCCCCCGTCTTGGTCGACCCGGTCCGCTCCTTCAGATGGTTCTCCATGTCCAGCCGCGACACGCCCTCCTTGAGCCAACCGGGCTCGGGCCCCCCCATCAGGTAGTGATCGAAGAACTCCTTCATCCGAACCGTGTAGTCCTGCATGTTCGCCGGTTTTCTCAAGCCGTGGTTTTCCCCCAGGGTACTCGAGCATCCAGACCGCCTTGCCGAGGCGGCGCAAGGTGTTGAAGTACTCCACGCCCTGCGTGAAATCGACGGCGCCATCCTTGTCGTTGTGCAGGATCATCAGCGGTGTCTTGACGTTCTTGGCGAAGAACACGGGCGAGTTGCGGTAGTAGGCCTCCCAGTTGTCCCAGTAGCCGCCCAGGAAGCGCCCCTGGCTGCTCTCGAAGATCGCCTGGTTGGTGCCTCCCGTGTTCTTGTAGACCAGGCTGTACATGCTGACCATGTCGGTCAGCGGCGCGCCCGCGACCGCCGCCGCGAACGCGTCGGTCTGCGTCACCAGGAACGCCGTCTGGTAACCGCCCCAGGAATGACCCTGGAGGCCGACCCGCTTCGGGTCGACCACGCCCGTGGCGGCCGCCGCCTTGAGGGCGGGCAACACGCACCACACCGCCGACCGGCCCGGGTCGTTGAGCTTGTAGGCGATGTCCGGCATCAGGACAGCGTAGCCGTTGCTCGTATAGACAGACTTGTTGAACCCGTTCGCGGTCGGCACGGCAAACGCGTTGTAGCTCTGCGACAGCCGTTCGTAGATGTACACGATCGTCGGGTACGTCTTGCCCTTCTGGTAGTTCGCTGGCAGGAAGAGCGCACCCTGCAGCTTCCGGGCCTTGATCGTCTTCTCGTCGGGCGCGTACTCCACCAGCATCAATCCCGAGGACCACTCGAAGCGGCCGACCTGGGCGTCGAGACTGGTGACCTTCTTGCCGCTCCTCAGGTCGGCATCCGCGACATAGAGGTCCGCGGGATCCTTGAAGGTCTCCCGTGAGTACACGAACACGCCGGCCTCCTTCGCCTTGCTCAACCGGGCGAACGACGCGTCGTCCCACAGCAGCGTGTCGGCTCCCGGCTTGCCCGGCGTCAGTCGGGCGATGCCGCCCTTCTTCGTCCACTCGCCGTACACGCTCACGTAGACCGGTTGGCTGAGGTCGATGCCTTTCTCCTCCTGGTCGAGGACGAAGCGGCGCTGGTAGCGGACCTGCGACGTCCGGCCGTTGGCCGTCAGGTTGACGGCAAGCCCGGAGGGCACCGGCACCTGCCAGACGTCCCAGCCGTCGGACAGGAGGACGGCGCGACCGTCCGAACTCCAGCCGATCGGGGGGACGAGCGGCTTGACGACGTTGTGGTCGTCCCGCTCGTCCACAAACGACGTCGGCACGCCGACGGTCAGGTTCGTGGCCTTCGCGGAGGGGATGTCGTAGACGAAATAGTGGCCGTCCTCGCCGTAGAGGACCCGGCTGGCGTCGACCGATGCGATGACGGCTCCCCGTACCTTGCGGGCCGCCAGCGTGCGCTGGCCGGTCGCCAGGTCCACGGCGTAGACGTCCTGGGCCTGACGGCCGTCCATGCTCGCCTCGCGCTCGTACGGGCTCTCGTCGCGCCCAATGCCCCAGCGGCTTCGAGGAGTAACCTCCACCTCGCGGACCGCGTCGTCGGCAAGCCGGACGAACTTTCGCGTCTCGACGTGGTAGATGCAGACGGACGAGAAACGCCGGTCGCGGTCCTCGTCCACCTGCTGCTGCGTCTGGAGGCGATGGTCGCGGTAGTGCCAGAGCACCAGATCGGGTTTCTCCTCCGCCGCCTCATCGCCCTTTGCCGCGTCCCCCTTGTCACCAGCCGCGGCGAGCTTGTCCTCGCCCGGCTTGGTGCCTGCCTTCGCCGCGCCGGCGTCATCGTCCTTCTTCTTGAGTTTGTGGATCCCGAACACCAGCGCCTTCAGGTCTTCCGTCCAGAAGGGGCTCCGCTCCGCGCTGATCGAGTACTCCGCGGGAACCGCCTTGTCCGACGCGGGGTCGAACACCGTCTTGACAGGCTTGCCGCTCCCCAGGCCCGTGATGCCGACCACGGTGTAGCGCTTGTCCTGGTAGGCCTTGTCCTCGGTTCCTTTGGCGACCGCGAGGCCGTCGCCCCGCTCGGTCCACGTCGGACGCTCGTAGGAGGCTTTGCCGCTGTCGAGCACGAGCACGACGCCGCTTTCGAGGTTCCGAGCAACGACGGCGTTGCCGTCCTGCTCGTCAGCCTCGAGCGTCCACGCAATCCAGCGACCGGTCTTGTCGAAGGCGAAATCGGACACGTTCCCGACATTCTGCTCGGCGCCGGTCGCCAGGTCCCGGAGGATGAGGTCCGCAGGCCTTGGATGCTCGCCCGCACGCGGTGAACCGCTGGGTGGGCCGGGCGCCCCGGGGCCGCCTGGGGCCGCCGGCGGGGCACCGGAAGGCGGTTCGGCGGCGTACTTCTGGAACGCGGCCCAAGCGCCGGTGCCGCCGGAGAAGGCCGCCCGGCGCACCTTGGCCATCTGCGTGTCCTGACCGGTCGACAAATCGACCAGGGCCACCTTGTTCTGCAGCGGTTTGTGCTGCTTCTTGAGCTGCGCGGATTCCTTCCTGGTCGGTGCAACGAGGAAGACGGCCCACCGGGAGTCACCCGAAAAGGCGAGCCCGTCGCCGCCTGACTCACCGCAGCCGAAGCGGTACGCTTTGTCGCCCTGCGTCTGGCGCACGACAATCTCGGCGTCGCCCTGCGTCGGCGACAAGCGGTAGGCCAGCCATTTGCCATCGTTGGACAGCACGGTCGTCGTGATGTTCTGCCAGGCCAGAACGTCCGCCAGCGTCATCGGCGCCTTGGGACGGGCCGGCTCGGGCGCGGCGGTGATGCGGGTGGGACCTGACCACACGCACGCGAGCAAGAACGGGAACCACACGAGTCTGACGCTTCTCATGTCGCAACTCCTGGATGGGGCGCGGGCCGGATTATACGTCTGGGTGGCTCGTGCCTTGGATTATGATCGGAACTCGTGCGGTCGGTCACCGCCGGGCCCCGGCGGCGCGTGCGGGGCGTCCGCGCCGCGAGTGGCCGGCTGGAATCGAGTCGAGGCCAGCTATGTTCAGTCGTCAACGCACGGGCTCGGTCGTGTGCCCGTCGTGTGGGAACTTGGTCGGCGTGAACGACGCACGCTGCTACACGTGCGGACGGTGGAACCCGGGCATGTGGGGGTTTGCGCCGCTCCTCAGGCGCCTGGGCAACGACTTCGGGTTCACGCCGCTCGTCATCGGCGTCTGCTCACTCCTCTACCTGGGCACGTTGGCGGCCTCCGGCGGCCACATCGCCATGAACGGCCTGTTCTCGCTGCTATCGCCCGATAGCCAGGTCCTCTTCATCTTCGGGGCCAGCGGCGCCGTGCCCGTGTTCGTCTACGGGCGATGGTGGACAGTCCTCAGCGCCGGCTGGCTGCACGGCGGGCTGCTGCACATCCTGTTCAACATGCTCTGGATCCGGCAACTCGGCCCGGCGACGGCGGGACTCTTCGGACCCTCCCGCCTCGTCATCATCTACACCCTCGCGGGCGCTGCGGGCTTTCTGGCCAGCTCGATGGCCGGCGTCCTCCTGCCCGGCGTCCCGATCCTCGGCGGGGCGAGCCTGACGCTCGGAGCGTCTGCCGCGATCTTCGGTTTGCTCGGCGCGCTCGTCCGCTACGGGCATCGCAGCGGCAGCAGCCTGGTTCGCGGGCAGGCCTGGGGCTACGCCGCGACGCTGTTCGTGTTCGGCTTGCTGATGCCCGGCGTGGACAACTGGGCCCACGCGGGCGGCTTTGCCGGCGGCTACCTCGCGGCCATGTGGCTCGATCCGTTGAAACGCGAGCGGATCGACCACGTCGTGATAGCGCTGCTGTGCCTGGCTGCGACGGCGTTGTCCGTCCTGGCATCCGTCGTGGGAGGGTTGCGGTTGCTGCGCTGAGCGCGCGTGCGGCCTCGCACGCGGCCTGAACGTGCGGGGACTCGCCCAGCGCAGCCTCAGGGACGATCCGAGGTCACCGCTCCTATACCAGACCCGTTTGGTCGCATCGAATAGCAGGGTTAACGGCTTCCCGGCAGGACCGCCGGGATGTTGTCGTCCCCCCCGGGCATGGCACAAAAACCGCCGGAATTCCGCCAGCCGAAAGCGGGATCGCCTTTTGCACCAACCTATCGCGACGGCTGATGTTGGCCGTCGCACAAGAGGAGCCGATACCGATGGCGATGACGATCAAGGAAGACTGCATCAGCTGCGGCGCGTGCGAGCCGGAGTGCCCGAACGAGTCGATCACCCAGGGCGACACCATCTATGTGATTGACGCCGCGAAGTGCACTGAATGCGTCGGCCACTACGACTCTCCCAAGTGCGTCGAGGTCTGCCCGGTGGATGGCTGCATCGTGAAGCTCGAGGCGTAGCCGGCTCGGTCGCAGCGCCGCCTGTTCCCACTCCGCACTCATTTCTCATTCGTCAACGAGGGCGCGCCCCCGCAGGGGCAGGCATCACCTGCCCCGCCGAGTCCACCCGGCACCGTGCGACCTCGTTGACGCTGGGCTCTTCCTTCCCGCCCGCCGATCCGCCGTCGTTGAAGCCTGCGTCACACGCCGGTCATCGGGCGCTCCTGGTAGAACCACGTCCGACCGACGACGGACTCCGTAAGGACAAGCAGTAGGACCAACACAACGAGGCCGGTCCGCGCCGGCCCGGCTGCGGTCGGCGGCAACGGGGGGGCGGCGTACGCCGCGGCGCAGGCGCCCGCCGCTGCCGTCAGCACCATCCGCCCGATCGCCGTCCACCGCTGCCGCGTCAGCGACCGCTTGGTGGCCGGCAGACTCGCCGACACGTTGGCCTGACGCCAGACGCGAGACTGCCACGCGATGTGCAGCAGTTCGAGCAACGCGGCCAGCGCCGTCACACACAGGACCACCCGCAGTGCGCTGTCCACGGCGGCCGCGCTGGCGGCGGCCGGGCCTTCCCGTGACGCGCCGGTCGGAAAGGCGACGAGGCCCGCCGCGGCGAGTGTCGCGCCCGCAAGAGCCGACGTCACGAAGAAGCCGACAGGAGTCGACACGTGGTTCCAGGCCGGTCGGGTCGGGAGGCGATAGAATCCGGCTCATCGCGGCAATCAGTCCTACGCCGAACACGGCCGCCGCCCCCGCGATGAGCTCGGCGAGCCCGGCCGGCACCGTGGTGAACCACTGCGCGAGGAGGTAGCCGACGCTCAGCGCGCCGAACCCGAGCGCCAGCAGGATCTCCAGGCTCAGCCACGACTGTCTCAGGTTGAAGATCGCGCGCCACGCCTGCCACGGGCGGGACAGGTGCGCGAGCGACGCGAGCGCGCCGGCGAAGAACACCGCTTCGAGCACGATCAAGGGACCCCGCACGACCGCCGCGACGTCACGCTCCGGGACGTGCGGCGCCAGCACGGACCACACGAGACCCAACGCCACGAACGCCCCGACCGCCGTCTGGGTGAGCAGCGTGAAGACGACCAGCGGCCACTCGCGCCACCTCCTCATCGCTGGATCTCCTCGGCATTGGCGATCACGACCGCCTGGCAGGTCGGCGCCGCTGCCCCACACGGCGGGCTGAACACGACGGCGGGCGCCGTCTGGGAGGGATCGGGAAGCGGCGCCACGCAGGCCAGCGTGCCGTGCCGCGCGCGGAGGTCGTCGAGCGCACCCCAGTCGAGCGCACGCATCGGACAGGCGGCGACGCACACCGGCGGCCGGCCCTGACGGCGTTCGTCGCGGCAGAGGTCGCACTTGCTCATCCGGCCCGTGCGGGGCTCGAACTGCGGGGCTCCGTACGGGCACGCCCACGCGCAGTACCCGACAGCCGAGGCAATCCCGGTCGGCAACCACGACGACGCCGTCGGCGTCCTTCGTCAGAGCGCCCGACGGACACGCACGCACGCACGGCGCCCGCTCGCAGTGCAGGCAGGAGAGCGAGACCGAATAGGCAAAGACCGTCGATGCCCAGGCGAGCCCCTGGCGCTCCCAGTCGCCGCCCTCGACTTCGATCACGCGCCGATAGAGCCGACCCGTCTCGAGGTCGTGCGCGTCCTTGCACGCCAGCTGACACGCCTTGCAGCCGGTGCAGGACGATACGTCGACGTAGAATCCGAGTTGCATCTTCACCGGCGCGGCGCCTGCCGTCGCCCGCCCTTTCTCACCCGCCGCTCCGCCGCGGCGCCGTGCGACTTCGTCGTCCCTCCACTCGCTGCACCTCGACCAGCATGCTGTGCTGAGCGTTACCGTGGGCGCCGGGAGTCGGGCGCTCCGAGGTGAGGACGTTCACGTTCCCGCGCCGGTCCACCCCGTCGGCGTCCGGCGTCCACCACGCGCCCTGCGGGATGTTCACGACGCCGGGGATGATCCGACGTGTCACCCGGGCGGGCAGCCGGATCTCCCCGCGGTCATTGAACACGCGCACCTGGTCGCCGTCGCTGATGCCGCGTGGGGCCGCATCCACGGGATTCATGAAGAGGCGCTGTGGCTGGGACTCCTCGAGCCAGTCCACGTTGTCGTAGATCGAGTGCGTCCTGCGCTGGCAGTGGTGCCCGAACGCCTGCAGGGGATAGCGGGAGTACGCCGCGTCCCACGGGCCGCCCTCCCACTCGGGGATGAAGCGCGCGACCGGGGGCAGACCGGCAATGCCCATCGCCGCGATCCGCGCCGAGTAGATCTCAACCTTGCCCGAGGGCGTCTGCAGCGGGTGGGCGCCCGGGTCCTCCCGAAACTCGCGGAAGGCCACGTGGGGCCCGTGCTGAGGGAAGACGTGGACTCCGCGCCGGCGCAGTTCGTCGAACGGCGGGCACGTGGGGTCTTCGTGGACGGCAGGCGCCAGCAGGTCGGCGAGCCAGTCGAGTTCGCTCTTGCCGAGCGTGTAGGCCGCCCGGAGGCCCAGCCGCTCCGCGATCGCGGCGCATATCTCGAAGTCCGACCGGCACTCACCGAGGGGCGCAATGGCCTGGTTCATGAAGATCAGAGAATTGCCGTGGCCCCACACCGTGCACGCGTCGTTCCGTTCGAACCAAGTCGCGGCAGGCAGCACCACGTCCGCGAACCGTGCGCTCGGCGTGAGGAACTGGTCGGCGACGACGATGAAGTCCACCAGGGCCGGGTCGGCCAGGATCCGGCGCGTCCGGTTGACATTGGCGTGCTGGTTGACGAGCGTGTTGCCGGCGGTATTGAAAAGGAACCGCACATTCGTTCGGAGCGTCGACTGGCCCGCCGGCAGGTTCACGACCCCGTCGGCGGCGCCCATCTCGGTTCCGCGGACGATGGCGTCCGTCCAGGCGAACACGGGAATGGCCTCGGGAACCGCGTTGGGTCCGCAGGGAAACTCCCCCACCGGCAGGCGGCGCGACGTCGAGTAGGAGAGGCCGCCCGCACTTCCGCCAGCGATGCCGATGTTCCCCGTCATTGCGCAGAGGGCCACGCTCCCGCGGACCGGCTGCTCGCCGAACGCGCGGCGGTTGAAGCCGAGTCCGACCAGTAGCGCGGAGGGCTTGGTCGTGGCGTACTCCCGCGCCAGCCGGACGATGCGCGCGGCCGGGATCTGCGTGTAGGACTCCGCCCACTCTGGCGTCTTCGCCAGTCCGTCGCCGCCGGCACCCAGCAGGTAGCTGCGGTAGGAGCTGCCTGGCGGCGCGCCAGCGGGCAGATGTTCATCGTCGAACCCCAGGCAGTAGCGGTCGAGGAACGTCTGGTCGTGGAGCCCCTCCGTGATCATCACGAAGGCCATCGCGTCCATCAGGGCATTGTCGGTACCGGGCCGGATCGGCACCCACTCGTCCGCCAGGCCCTGCGCGGTCATGCTCAGCCGAGGGTCGATCACGACCAGTCGTGCCCCGGCCTGCCGGGCGCGCTTGAGGTACAGACTGGTGTTGGTCCCGAACACCGTCTCCGCCGGATTGAAGCCCCAGAGCAGGATCAGCTTCGCGTTCACCCAGTCGTCCGGACTGTGACCACTCTCGTCCGTGCCGAGGCTGTAGGGCGTCGCCCACCGGGCCGCAGCCGAACTGTAGGAGTTGTAGTGGCTGAGATGCCCGCCGAACAGGTTCAGGAGGCGTTCCGACATCCGGCTGCCCGACAGCAGGCCACCGCCACCCGTCCCGTGCATGTTCAGGAAGGCTGACGGCCCGTGGATCTCTCGCACGCGGACCATGGCGGCGGCGACCGAGTCGACGGCCTCTGCCCACGAGACGCGTTCGAACCGGCCCTCGCCGCGGACGCCGGCGCGCTTGAGCGGATACCGCAGCCGGTCGGGGTGGTACACGCGGCGCAGCGTGGCCCGGCCGCGCGCGCAGGCCCGGAGCTGGGGGTCGGCGGCGGTGTCGGGGCGGTCGTCCGTGGTGAGCCGGACGATCCGGCCGTCACGCACCCACGCCTTGAGCACGCAGCGACCGCCGCAGTTGTGGGCGCACCCCGTGGGCACGACCGTGCAGGGCTCCAGAGGGTGGTCCGGCTCCGGGGGGACCGCCGGTCGACCGACGGCCGACGCGAGCGCAGCGGCGACGCGGCGCAACATGGGTCGCCCATGTTCCGATCCCGGACCGGCCATGTCAAGCGAGCGTGCAGCCGTGCTACGCTTGTGCCCCGTCAACCTGGAGCCCTTATGCTTGATCGCCTTCGCCTCGCCGCCGCCGCCACGCTAGTGGCCGCCTTCGGGATGGCCGTGCCCGCCTCCGCACAGCTCCCGTACGCCTCGACGTTCACCGATCAGACGATGCGAGTCGACTACTACCACACCGGTGGCGGGCAAGAGATCTTCGCGCTCGACCAGGTCGTGGCCGACGGTCCGTGGGCCGGCAGCCGGACCCACCTCGTCGATGACACCAACCTCGGGCCCTACCTGTTCGAGGTGATCGACCCGAAGACGAACCAGGTGATCTACTCGCGGGGCTACGGCTCAATCTATTCGGAGTGGGAGACCACCGACGAGCCGAAGATGGGCATCCACCGGACGTTCCACGAGTCCTTGCGGTTCCCGTGGCCGAGGTCGCCGGTGCAGGTCGTGGTCAAGAAACGCGATCGCAGCAACGCCTTCCGCGAGGCGTGGTCGGTGCTCGTCGACCCCGCGTCTCGCTTCGTCACGGCCGCTGACGCACACCCGCCCGGCAAGGTCTGGACGGTGTTCGAGAACGGGTCGCCGGCGGCGAAAGTCGACCTGCTGATCCTCGGCGACGGCTACGCCGAGAAGGACCTCCCGAAGTTCCATGCCGACGTCAAGCGTCTGGTCGAGGTGCTCTTTGCGACCGAGCCGTTCAAGAGCCGCCGGACCGACTTCAACGTCCGCGCGATCGACCTGCCGACTCCCCGGAGCGGGGTGAACCGGCCGCGAACCGGTGACTTCCGGCGAACCGCGCTGGGGGTCGCCTACAACGTGTTCGACTCGGAGCGCTACGCCCTGGCGCTCGACAATCGCACGCTGCGGGACGTGGCGTCGGCGGCCCCGTACGACTTCCTCGAAGTCCTCATCAACGAGCAACAGTACGGGGGCGGCGGCGTGTTCCACGACCACGCGACGGCGTCGGTCGACACTGCCTTTGCCGATTACATCTTCGTCCACGAATTCGGTCACCACTTCGCGGGCCTCGCTGACGAGTACTACACGTCGGACGTTTCCTACGAGACGGGCGTGACCGACCGGCCTGAGCCGTGGGAGCCGAACATCACGGCGCTCAAGGACCCGTCCACCCTCAAGTGGAAGGACCTGGTCGAGCCGGGCACGCCGCTGCCCACGCCCTGGGACAAGGTTGCGTTCGAGAAGAAGAGCCTGGACATCCAGGCCACACGGCGGGCGCTGCGCGCCAAGAACGCGCCCGAGAGCGAGCTGAACGCACTCTTCGCCACCGAACTCGAGTGGGCGACGCGGTTCCTCGGCGGCATGACCTACGCGCACAAGGTCGGGGCCTTCGAGGGAGCGTCGTGACGAACCGAAGGGGCTGTATCGCCCTGAAGCCGATTGCATCATGTTCACGCGCGACAAGGTCGGCTTCTGCCGGGTCTGCCAGCGGGCGATCACGCGGATCATCGACATGTACACGCGTTGACGAGGGGCCGAACCACCGCATGTCATGACCGACGCCAATTCGCCCCCTCTCGCGGAATTCACCGTCAGGGCGGTCGCCACGGGCGCTGTGCTGGGCCTCGTCTTCGGCGCGGCCAACGCCTATCTGGGCCTCCGAGTGGGCATGACCGTGTCCGCGTCCATCCCGGCGGCGGTCATGACGGTGGCGTTTTTCCGGGCGTGCCGCGCACGCTGCACGATCCTCGAGGCCAACCTCTCTCAGACCGTCGGATCGGCCTCCACCGCGCTCGCCACCGGCAGCATCTACACGTTGCCGGCCCTCTTCCTGTGGGGCATCGTTCCACCGTACCTTCAGGTGGTCAGCCTGTGCTTTCTGGGCGGCGTGCTGGGACTGGCCGCCATGATCCCGCTCCGGCGCCTGCTGATCGTCCAGGCAGCCGATGAACTGCCCTATCCAGAAGGCACTGCCTGCGCCGAAGTGCTGCGCGCCACGGCCGTGGGCGCCAGCGGCGGCGTCTGGATCTTCCGCGGCATCGCCGTCGGCGCCCTCGTCAAGCTGCTGACCTCGTTGGTGTTCCTCCTGCCGGGTGAAGTGCACGCGGCGCTGCCCGCCGTCTTGCCGAAAGCGGAGGTCGCCCTCGCGCTCGCGCCCGCGCTCTTTGGGGTCGGGTACATTCTCGGGTACCGCCAGTCGGCGATCTGCGTGGCCGGATCGCTGGTCTCCGCCTTGGCTCTCACGCCACTCATCGCCTGGCTCGGGGCGAGCCTTGGTGCGCCGCTCTACCCCGAGACGGTGCGCCTGGTATCCCAGATGACGGCCGACGACATCTGGGCGCGCTACGTGCGTTACATCGGCGCCGGCGCCGTGGCGACGGCGGGCCTCCTGACGGTGATTCGCGGTCTGCCGACGATGGCAGGCGCCTTCGCGGCCGTGGCACGCGGGATGGGCCGCGGCGCGCTTCGAGGGAGCGCCGCCGCCGGCAACCGAACGGACCGGGATCTGCCCGCGTCCTTCGTCATCGGGAGCCTGGTGGCCGTCGTCGCGGTGACCGCCCTGGTGCCCGGAGTGCTGGCTGGCGGGTTGGGACCGCTGCCGCGTGCGATCTGTGCTCTTGGCGTGGGCGTCTTCGGCGTCCTGTTCGTGGCGGTGGCCGCGCGTATCGTCGGCATCGTGGGCGTCACCTCGCAGCCGACCTCCGGCATCGCGCTCGTCACGCTGCTCGGCGTGGCCTCGGTCTTCGCCGCGATGGGATGGACGGGAATCGGCGCGCGGGCCGCCGTGCTGACGGTGGGAACGATCGTGGCCATCGCCGGCTCGAAGGCCGGCGACATCTCGCAGGATCTGAAGACGGGATTCCTGGTCGGTGCCACTCCCGCGCGCCAGCAGTTCGGACAGCTGATCGGCGCGTCGTCGGCCTGCTGGGCCGTCGCGGCCACCCTGCTCCTACTCGGCACGGCCTACACGTTTGGCTCCAAGGATCTGCCGGCTCCGCAGGCCACGCTGATGAAGACGATCGTGGAAGGCGTGCTGGCCGGAGCGTTGCCCTGGGGCCTGGTGCTGACCGGGGGCGGCCTGACGCTCGGAGCGGTGTTGTGCGGCGCATCCGGGCTGGCATTTGCGATTGGCGTCTATCTGCCGCTGTCGTCGATGGCGTCGATCTACGTCGGCGGTTTGGTGCGGCGGGTCGCCGACCGGGGTCGGCGCGCGGACTCGGCGGGCGGAGACCCGGGCGTGCTCGCCGCGTCGGGCCTCGTGGCCGGCGAGGGCCTGGCCGGCGTCCTCGTGGCCGGCTTGGTCGCGTCAGGGCTCGCCCCGCGCGCCAGGGGCCCGCTCCTCGACGGAGGGTGGGGCACGCTGGCCACGATAGTCGCCGTCGTGGCGAGCTGCCTGTTTCTGTGGACGGCGGCCCGGAAGCGGTGACCTCGGGCGGGCCGGGGTGCGGCCGGCCTGACCGGAGCGTCTAGCCGCGGCGCTGGGAGCTCACCAGATACGGCGTGTCATGAACGACGACGGCGCGGCCGGCGACATCGAGCGCAATCAGACCGCCGACGCCCGGGGTGAGGTGCGCAATCTCGCTCACGACGGTCTCGGCCGCCCGGTCGAGGGTCAGACCGTTGGCGACGAGGTCGCACAGACGTTTCGCGGACAGGAGCCGGAGCATGCGCTCGCCCAGACCCGTCATCGACACGCCCGCCTTGGGTGTGCAGTAGGTGCCCGCGCCGATGACCGCCGTGTCCCCCACGCGCCCCGGATAGCAGAGCGCAGTCCCCCCTGTGGACGTGCCTGCGGCCAACCCTCCCGCCGCGTCGAGCGCCACGCACCCCACCGTGCCAAGACGGACCGCGTTGTCCCGTTTCCATGCCGTGGCCATCGCCGCGTAGTCCAGCCGCCGCCCGGCGTCGTCGAGGTGGCGCCGCCAGTAGGCGACCTTCGCGGGGGTCGCCACCACGGCCTGCTCGAGGCCGATCCGGAGGCCCAGCTGGAACGCCGCCTCGCCACTGAGCATCACGTGAGCATCCTGCTCCAGGACATAGCGCGCGAGGCGGATGGGATTCCGAAGGCCGGGCACCTGCGCCACGGCCCCAGCGCGGCCGTCTGCGGCCATCAGCGACGCGTCCATGCGGATCTGGCCGTCAGCCTGGAGGTCACTGCCGGTCCCGGCGTTGAACACGGGCTCGTCTTCGAGCAACCCGATCGCCAACTCCACGACTTCGACGGCGCTCGCCCCGCGCTCGAGCCGCGACCAGGCCGTGTTTGCCGCG
This sequence comes from uncultured Acidobacteriota bacterium, assembly GCA_963701315.1. Lineage (GTDB taxonomy): Bacteria > Acidobacteriota > Vicinamibacteria > Vicinamibacterales > Fen-181 > FEN-299. The sequence continues at coordinate 2,709,194 of OY969603.1, forward strand.
CGGTCGCACGCCGCCTGCCGGATGTCGGCGTTCGACGGGACGGCCCCGCTACCGCCGTGAACGATCAGGGAACAAGGCATCGGTCGAGGTCCGTCGATCACCGCGCGGTCGACCAAGGTCGGACACCGCTCGCACGCCGAAGGCACGGCGGGCTCAGGGCTCGCGGCCCGTCCCGGCGGCCAGCAACGCGTTCACTCTGGCGAGCACGGCAAACGCGTCGGCGACGTAGACGACATCTGCCTTGCCGCGAACCCACCCGCAGTTGGGGTCGAGGTTGATCGCCCGGCGCTCGGCGATGAACCGCCACCCGACGACGTGCGGCTCCTCGCCGTGACAACAGGTGGCCAGCCCCTTCGGGTGGCGGGGCGACGATCCGGTCTGGCCCACCTGATTGAGGTGCGACATGAAGGGCAGGACGGCATGGCCCTCGCTGGCCAGGTCGACGAGCGACTTGCTGCTGCCAAGCGATGCCCGGGTTCGGCGGAGGAACTCGTCGATGACCGCCGCGGCTTCCGGCACATGCGACTCGCCATCCCGCTGCTTCTTCGTCCATCCCGCACCGGCCACCAGCAGCAGCTCGGCGTCTGGCCGGATGGTCTGCGTATCCGGGGTGGGCGTCTCGAACCCCACCACTTGAGTCCTCGTGTGGGTCGGATCCAGGCCGACCTCGACGCTCGCCACCACCGCGCTCGTCGGACCACCCGCAAACGGGGGATGCAGACCCGGCTCGACCAGCAGAACCCACGGCCGATGCGCACGGCGCACACGGGCCTCGATCCGCTGACGGTAGAACCACCGGCCGACGAGGATGCCGTCCTCGTCGACCTCGATGCCGGTCACGTGAGTGTCGGCCCGCCCACCGAGCCTGTAGGCGACGCCAGGGAGGACCCGGTTCCATCGCGATGTGGCCGGTGCGACGATGAGCGTGGCGTCCGAATGGCGACAGAGGGCCTCGGCCGACGCGCTGTCTGTCGCATATCGGGCCTGGCCGAACGCCTCGCCGCGAACGCCTAGGATCCGGGTCGGGCCGGCTGGGGCTACGGCGTCCGCGGCCGCTTGCACCTCGGCGCCCACTAACCCGACCTGTATCGAGGCGCCGCCGAGGGCGCGGCCCAGGTCAATCGCAACGCCGAGCGCCTCTGCCGCCGCTGCCGGCAGGGCACCGTCCGCCTGCGTGTGGGCCAGCAACAGAATCCTCTCCACCGCTACGCCCTCCCAATCCACTCGACGAGTTCACGGGCGATGTCGTCGACACCAGCGTCGGTGACGACGCGCGTCTCGCGACGCGGCGCCGGCCCGCTCACCTGCTCAACCCGTGCCTGGTCGGGCGCGAGATTCGCAGGCTTCGCCCGCAGGAGCGCGGGCATGATCGCCCGCATGTTGGCCATGCCGAGCTGCGGGTTGTTGGGCGGTTCGCCCAGACTGCCCGTCGCCCAGCCGAAGACTGCCGGCGGCCCCGCGCAGACCGACACCTGGTGGCGTCCCCCTTCGACCCGTTCGAGGACCCGCAGCGTGCCGTCCGAACCAACCCGCACCTGGTCCACCCCTTGGAACTGGTCCGTGACGCCGAGGCGTTCACCAACCATCTGCAGCGTCGCGCCGGCGCACCGGCTGGCCGATTCCCAGCCACCGTAGACGAGCAGCCGGGTACGGTCCAGTCCCGGGATGGCGGCAATGGCATCGGCGAGCGCCGTCCCGATGGGGTGCGCGTCGGTGAATCCCCCCGAGGGGCCGTCGAGCGCCACGAGCTCGAAGGGCACCTTCTGGGCGATCGTCATCATCACCTGCTGGAGCTTCGCCCTCGGCGCGACGCTCACGAGCCAGACCTTCGTGCCGGGCGACGACGCGGCCAGATGGGCCGCCTCGTAGAGCGCGTGCGCGGCCCAGGGGTCCAAGATGGCCGGCAGGGCCAGCTCGTTCTTCAGAGCGGGCCCGGTCGGCCCGACGACGGGCTCGAGTGTCTGAAGCGGATCCGGCACGATCGACCCGCACACGACGATGTGAAACATCCACACGCCTCCGCCAGAGGGAGGCCGAGCGAGCCCGGAGACACGCCCGGCCGCGCCGACCGGGACCCGCTCAGTTCTCCCCCGAGTGCAGCCCGCCCGCACCCGCCCGGAACTCGATGTTGGTTCGGGCGGTCCGGTCGTCGACCCGGGAGCAGTTCCACAAGCACGCCCCGCAGTGCACACACCGCTCGCGGTCGAACCTCGGTCCACCGTCGCCGACCGGCACCAGGGCCTGCCCTGAACAGGCCTCAACGCAGATGGGAACGTCGCACGTCCGGCACAGGTCCTTCGACACGAACACGACGTGGTCCGCGTAGCCGGGCGGCGCCTGCACCTTGCCGCCCGCCAGCAGGGCGTCCTGGTGGGAGACGAGCAGCCGGCCGTCGTACGGAATCGGCGGCCACCCGCTCCGGTCCATCAGCGCGTCGTGACTGGGCCGTCCATTCTCCCGGCAGGCGAGGCTGATGCGCGCGACTTCGTCAGCAGGAATCCGTCCGCGGTAGTGGGCTTCGAGACTGGGCAGGCGCCCGTGGAGGGGTCGCCCGTCCGGCCGGAACGCCAGCCGCCCGCCCGCGAGAGCGGCGAGGCCCATGCCCGCGAGGCCCCAGAATCACACCGCGGTGAAAGCCGTGTCTCGCGCGGGACGCGACGCGGCCTTCCGACTCAATCCAACTCGCACGACGGCGCGCCACGTACGTCCGCTCGAGACTCTCCCTCGTGAACGGCCGTCCCCCGTCGAGCAGCTCGAGCACCGCCGCCGCGAGCTGCGATCCGGTGGTCCAGGCTTCGTCCACACCCGAGCCGGCGAGGGCGTTGGTGCTCCCCAATCCCTCTCCGATGCGCGCATAGCCGTCGCCCACCAAGACGGGTTCACCTCCCTGCCCGGACTCCATGAGCGACTTCGCACCCCACGACCGGAGGCTCCCTCCCTCGAGGTACCGCCAGAGATATGGATGGAGCATCCAGTGTTGGAGGTACCGGTAGGCCGTGCGCACCGGACTCTCGAACCACGAGGGCACGAACAAGCCGATCGAGGCGACCCGTTCCGGGTGGACGTAGAGAAACCCGAAGAGTTCGGGCTCGGGGTACCCGAACGTGTGGAGGACCGTTCCTGCTTCGAGCGGCGTGTCGCCCCGCAGGTCCACCACCATCTTCACGCCGACCGCCCAGTCGTGCCCGCCGGGCCGTGCCGTCCGCCCGAACCGGTCGTCGAGCTGCCGTCCGACCGGACCCGCCGGACCGTCTCCCACCACGGTGAGCGCGGCGTGCACATCGAGGCCCGGCATGAATCCGGATTCGGGACGGCCCAGGGCGTCCGTGCCCTGGTCGACAAGGCGGACACCGACCACGCGCTCGCCGTCGAACAGCGGGGCCACCACCGGGCTGGACGGCCAGACCTGGACGGCGCCGGTCGCCATCAGCTCTTCCGCCACCCACTGCAAGACGCGACCGATCGAGAGGACGAGCCCGTCGTCCTTGCGGAGGAACGGCGGGACGAACGGTAGGTCGACCGCGCAGTCCCGGTAGGTCAGGACCCGACTGAACGTGTGGACCAGCGCGTCGACCGCGCGCACGGCACGCGAACGTCGGCTGGCGCCAACCGGGTCCAGCAAGTAGACGACCGACTCCTTCCGGACGGGAGTCGCGCCCGGAAGGCCGGTCGCGCCGGCACGGGGCAAGGTCGCGCGAATGCCGCGTGCGCGGGTCACGACGCCCGACACGCCGAAGCCGAGACCGTCCGCCCGTTCGAAACACACGACCTGCAGCGGCTGGCCCGGCGACGCGAGACTGCCGTACCGCGCCGCGCCGGTCTCGTCCACGAGGCGAGGTGCCAGCGTCGCCAGGAAGCCAGCCGTGGCGGGACCGAACCCGACGCAGACGATGTCGGCGTTCATCACCTGGCGCGGGGCGGCAGCGTGGGCTTCGGACATCGGCATCGTACCGGCGCGTGCGCCGGCTCACCGGGCGGGAACGCGCTCGTCCTCGGAGAACCCCGAATCGTCAGACCGGGTAGTCCAGCGTCTCGGGCACCATGACCTTGGTGAGCGCGTCGGCGGCGCGGTCCTTGGCGAGGCGGCAGCCCGTGAGGCAGCCGTCCATCCGACGACGCAGGCGGGTGAACTCGTCGAGCCCGTCGAACCGGACGCAGGGGCCCGCCTTGGGGCGGTGCGAGCCGTCGGCCTCCAACACGTCGGAAACCGCGCCGGCCACGCTGCCGATCCCGGGCATCACGGCCTCCAGCGCATCGAGGTCCTCCCGGCCATAGCAGCCCGCGCAGTCCGCGCCGTCCCACGTGGGATGGCGGTTGTACCCGAACACCAGTTCGGCCGCGATCCGACCGACCTCTCCGGCGGCGCGCGCGGCCTGCACGTGACAGAGGTCGGTCAGGAACTGCACCAAACCGGGCAGGACTTCCGCCAGCGTTGAATGGGCGGGCCCCTCGGCCTCGAGTTCCAGCAGGTCGAGGATCTGGTAGCGCGAGGCCAGCAGCCAGCACAGCGCGTCGGCCAGCGGAAACGTCACGCCCTGCCGCTCGCTTTGATAGAGCCGGCCACCGCTCGCGTCGGCGGTCTTCTGCAGGTGCTCGAGGGCCCAGAGCCAGAGTTCCATCGCGCTCGCCAGGGCGCAGGCGCCCGTGCCCGGACGTCGGGCTGCCAGGTGGCGCATCTCGGCGATCCAGATCCGGAACTGGCTCAGGAACACCTCGTCGGTCATGGTGAGGCTCAGGTGCCGGCGTTGCACGGCCTCCGGCCCTTCGTAGGTGGCCTCCAGTTGGGCGTCCACCCATTTCTGGACGAGGAACCCCGGGCAGTCCTCCGTCAGACCGTAGCCCCCCATCAGGCTGACAGCTTCGCGCATCATCGTAGCGCCGTGGCCGGTGTTCCACAGCTTCGCAGCCGGGCAGAGCACGTTGCCGACCGCGTCGAGCACCACGAAGCGCACGAGATCGTTCCCCGCAAGCGCCGCGTGGCGATCATCGTCCCGCACGCCCTCCGGTTTGACCGACTGCGCGAGGTACTCAAGGGCGTCCTCGTGCAGGGCGCGCAGCGCGCGGAACTCGGGCGTCCCCCCCGCAATCCCCCGTTCCGACAGCAGGGCCGCCTTGCGCGGCTCGAGCAGGTCGATCTCGTCGAACAGCCGCGCGGCGGCGAAGGCGAGCGACGCGGCAGCCTCCCCGGCGGCCCAGATGTCGACCAGGCGGTGCAGCGAGTCCTCGCGCTGCTGCAACCCCAGGTCGTAGCGTGGCGTGCCCGGCGTGACAGCCTCGGCGCCGCGAAAGCGGCCGCGCTGGTAGCGCAGGATCGGCTCGACCGCCGACAACAGCTTGGCTGCCGTCATCGCCCCGACCGTCACGCGCGTGTGACGGAACACGGCATCGATCACCTGGCCGTGAGGGAAGCGCGGGACGATGGTCCCCTTCTTGACCGTGTAGCCGCCGATGATCCGGCTCGCGGGCACGCGCACGCTGAACATGGGGTCCCGGGTCGACGCTAGCTGGTGAACCAGCTTCTTGGTCGGCACGCCGCGGTCGAACACGCCAGGGTCCGTCGCCTCGATGACGACCAGGCAACTCCCCTGGATTCGCGGATCGGCCGAGTCCACGGCGACCGTCACGAAGTCGGCAAACGCCATGTTCGTGATGAACCGTCCGCGCTTGTCGAGTTGCAGGATGGGCTCGTGGCCCTCCTGCCACTCCGCGACGCGAAGCTGCCCGCTCAGGAGCCCGGTTTCGACGCCGACATAGGGAAGCGGCTCGGTCAAGCAGAATGCGCCGCGCAGCGGCGGCCGCCCAGGGCCGTCTGTCCCCTTGAGGACGTACCTGTCCCGCTGCTCGGGGGTGCCGCAGTAATGGATCGGCGCGAGCGCCAGTTGATGAGCCAAACTGCCGGTCGCGGCTCCCGCGTCCACCCACGACAGTTCAAAGGCGGCCAGTGCCAGGGCGAGGTTCTTGGGACCGTCGAGGAAGCCGCCATCGGACGGGTCGAGATGGGCAGTCGTGATTCCGGCCCGGTCGTACTCCTCGAGCAGCGCCTGCTTCTCGGCCGTCCAGTCATGGGTGTGCCGGGCACCCTGCGCGACCAGCCGGGCCACCGGACCGCGGGCCACGGCGCGAACCGCTTGCACGAACATCTGGAGGTCGTACCGGCCGGCGAACCGCCACATCACCTGGCGGGCATCGTCGCCCGGCAGCGTCCGCAGTGTCTTGACGGCCTTGCCCCCCGCGCTGGTGTCCATCCGCTGTGTCCTTTCTGGACGGTGGCCGGCGCACGCGAGACGGGAAGCCCGCCGACCTGCGGGCGGGACACACCCGTACATCGTGCTCTCTGACGGAGGCAGAAATTATACCGCAGGGAGAAGCCGGGGCGTCCGCGGTGCGCCCACTGCCTGAACGGCCCGCGCCGCTGTATGATGGAGAGTATGAGCGCCTCGTCCGGCTCGCCGGCCTCTGTCGCCCCGGCGTTCCTGCTGTCCATGCCCCAACTCAGTGATCCGAACTTCCGGCGGTCGGTGGTGCTGCTCTGCCAGCACACCGCGGATGGCGCCTGGGGCCTGGTGCTGAACCGGCCGACCGGAACGCCCGCGGCCCAGGCCGTCCGGCTGGACCCGCCGGTGACTCACGACAGCGGGCTGGAACTCTGGGTGGGCGGGCCGGTGGAGCCGGAACGCGGATGCCTGCTACTCGGCCACGACCCGCACGATGTGGATGCCGTCGAGATCTATCCGGGCATCTTCATCTCGGGCTCCGCGATACTGCTGCGCCACTTGCTCGAACAGGACGCCCCGGCCCGCACCCGCCTGCTGATGGGCTACGCCGGGTGGGGGCCAGGACAGCTGGACGCCGAACTCCGCCAGTCCGCCTGGCTGATCAGCCAGATCGAGGTCGACCTGATCTTCGACGTGCCCTCGCCGGTGATGTGGGAGACGGCCATCCGGCGTCTGGGCGCCGAACCCGGCTCCCTGCAGATGAGCCCCGGCGTCCACTGAGCCCCGGGCACGGCCCGCGCGCACGCTATTTCCACCGGAACGCCCGCAGCGCCACCGAGAAGCACACGGCCGTCCACGCCGCGAGCACGGCCACCTCCCGGCCGAGCGCGGTCATCGGCGCTCCATCGAGCATCACGCCCCGAAGGGCGTCGTTGAGCGCGGTCAGGGGGAGCGCGTGGATGAACGGCTGCGCGAAGGCCGGAAAGTGGGCCGAGGAGAAGAAGACCCCGGAGAGCACCCACATCGGCAGCATGGTGAAGTTCATCCACCCCGACACGACCTCGATTGTCCGGGCGCGGCTGGCCACGAGGAGCCCGAGGCCTCCGAAGGCCAGCGCGCCGAGCAGCGCCACGCCGCCGAGCGCCGCGAGCGAGCCGCGCACCGGCACGCCGAAGGCCACGCGCGCGAAGAGGACCAGCGCGCCCACTTCGACGATGAGAAACACGAGCCGCGCCAGGAGCTGGGCCAGCAGGAACTGGCTCCGTCGCATGGGCGTGGCGGCCAGCCGTTTGAGGACGCGCTTGCTCCGGGCCATCACGATAGCGAAGCCGATGCCCCACATGCCCGTGCCCATGATGTTCATGCCGAGCAGGCCCGGAACCAGCCAGTCGATGTAACGGGCACCGACCACCTCGATGCGCTGCTCGCCGGCCAGGAAACGGTCAGCCCGCCCGGCGGCGCGCTGCAGCGCCGCATCGACCAGGACGCGCGCCAGACGGCTCTCGGGCTGCGTCGCGTCGAATCGGTACGTCGGCGGCGGGCCGGGCAGGACGACCACCTGCACCTCTCCGTCCCGCAGGGCCAAATCGGCCCGATCGCGGGCTATCGTCCGGACGTCGATCCCGCGAGCCCCGTGCAACGCCGCGAGCACCGCGCCACTGCCCTCTCCCGGCACCACGCCGCAATAGACGGGCGTCTCGCCCTTCGAGCGGAACGCGATCCCCAGGGCCAGGGCCAGCACGATCGGGAACACGATCACCCAGAAGACGGCTTCGGGCTCGCGCACGAACTCGCGCAGGCGCGCCAGCGTCAGTTCGACCAGAGGGTGATGAACGCCGACGGGTCTACTCATCGCGCAGGTGCCGTCCGGTGAGCGCCACAAACACGTCCTCGAGCGTCGCGTGGTGGGTGGCAAACTGTGACAAGACGAGCCGCCGTCGGTCGAGGGCACCGAGCAGTACCGGAATCACCACGTGTGGCTCGGCCACTCGGAGGCGGGTCGCCCCGTCGGTCGCCCGCACGTCCGTCACGCCGGGCAGCTGCGCGAGTTCGGACGCCGGCATGGTCCCCCCATCGGCCAGCGAGAACTCGACGATGTGCTCGGCGCCCAACGATGCGACGAGCTCGCGCGGCGTGCCGAGCGCGATCACGCGTCCGCGGTCGACGATCGCCACGCGGTCGCAGAGCGTTCCCGCCTCATTCATGTCATGCGTCGTCAGCACGATCGTGCCGCCCCGCCCACGGAAGCGCTCGAGTACCGACCACAGCTGGCGGCGCGACTGGGGATCGAGCCCCGTGGTCGGTTCGTCGAGGAACAGCAGGTCGGGCTCGTTGACGAGGGCGCAGGCCACGGCCAGCCGCTGCTTCTGCCCCCCCGACAGCTTGTTCACCCAGCTGGCCCGCTTGGACTCGAGGGCCACCATCTTCAGGACGTCGTCGACCGACGGCCCGCGTCGGTAGAACGAGCGGAACAAGCGAACAATCTCCTCGACGCTCAGCTTCTCATTGAGCTGGGTCTCCTGCAGCTGGATGCCGAGCCGCTGCCGCAAGGCCTGGTCGTCGCGCCCCCACCGCAGCCCGAGCACCTCGACGTCGCCCGCGTCCTGATCGAGCAGGCCTTCCAGGATCTCGATGGTGGTGGTCTTGCCGGCGCCGTTCGGTCCGAGCAGACCGAAGCAGGTGCCCGCCCGTACCTCGAGGTCCAGGCCGGCGACCGCAACGAGGTCGCCATACCGCTTTTCGAGGCCGCGGCAAACCACGGCGAGCTGACTCGGGGCTCGGTCACCCACGAGCCGATTGTGACACAACCCCGGCGCCCTCCGACCCGCGTTCCGACAGGAGCGCACCTGCACGACGGGCGTGTCGGGTCCCCGCGAGCGCCGGGCGCCGCCGGCCGGGAGGTGCGGCGGGTTCCTGTCGCGCGTTGCATGGTTCTGCTAGACTTGATTGCCGATGCCTGAGGCCAGGCTGATCCTCATCGCGGCCCCTGAGCTGATCCCGGCACTGCGCGAGCGGGTCGGGGAAAACGACAACGTCCTGACGTTCGCCGACTCCGAGCCCTTGCGGGCTCTGGAAGCCATCACGAGCCAGCGCCCCCGGGTGGTGGCCCTCGAACGGCTGTTCGCGGCCAGCCCCCGCGGCGCTGCCCTGATCGCCCGGATCAAGGCGGACCCCGCGCTCGACGAGTCCGAGATTCGCGTCCTGTCGCACAATACCGACTACCAGCGGGTCTCCCCGAGACGGCGTCGGACCTCCCCGGAGGCGGTGCTCGCACCGTTGCCCGGCGCGAGCGAGGTCGCCGTGCTGGACCGTGGTACGCGCCGGGCACCCCGCGTGCGGATGCAGGACGACCTGCAGGTGAGCATCGACGACCGGGCGGCCCGCCTGGTCGATCTGTCGATCGTCGGGGCGCAGGTGCTCTCACCCGCCTCGCTGCGTCCGCACGAGAAGGTCGTGCTGATGCTTACGCCCGGCGAGGCGGACCGGGTCGAGGCGACGGGGGTTGTCGTGTGGGCGCGGTTGGAGCTTTCACGGTCCGGCACCGTCTACCGGGCAGGCATCGAGTTCACGACCGCCGAGACCGCCGCGGTCGAGGCCTTCTGCACGGCCCACAAGGCGTGAAGCCGCATCGGCCCGCGCCGCCCGATGCGCCCTAGGCCGGGGCACCGAGCCAGCGTGCCACGACGGAACCATCCCGGACAATCGTGTCCTCGCGGTCGGACCCCGTTGACACAATCCCGATCGGGACGCCGGTGATCGCCTCCAAGCGCGCGAGGTAGGCCTGGGCCTCGGCCGGCAGATCGTCGTAGGTCCGGGCGCCGTGCGTCGGCCGCGTCCAGCCGGGTAACCGTTCGAGGACCGGCTGGCACGCGGCCAGCTGCCGGATGTCGGACGGGAGCTCAGTCAGGACCTTGTCGCCCTGCCGGTAGGCCGAACAGACCTCGATGTGCGGCAGGCCGTCGAGAACGTCCATCTTCGTCAGCGCCAGGGCATCCAGGCCGTTCACTCGCACCGCGTGACGCACCGCCACCGCGTCGTACCAGCCGCAGCGTCTCGGCCGGCCCGTTGACGCCCCGTACTCCTGCCCGCCTTCCCGCAACCGCTCCGCCATCGGCCCGGACAGCTCCGTGGGCAGCGGTCCCCCGCCGACCCGCGTTGTGTAGGCCTTGGCCACGCCGAGCACGCCCCCGATGGCGCGCGGGCCGACACCGAGGCCGGTGCACACGCCGCCGACCGTCGAGTTCGACGACGTCACGAACGGATAGGTGCCGTGGTCGATGTCGAGGAGCGTGCCCTGGGCGCCTTCGTAGAGGACGCTGCGGCCCTCCCGTTGGGCGGTGGCCAGGAACACCGACACGTCGCTGACCCACCGCTTCATCCGCTCGCCGTAGGCCAGCAGGTGCTCGAACAGGGGCTGCCACTCGAGAGTGGAGTCCCCGACCAAGCGGTTACGGGCGTGGACGTTTTCCCGCACCTGTTCGGCAAGAGCCACCGGGTCGGCCAGGTCGCCCACGCGGATGCCGCGGCGCCCAATCTTGTCCTCATAGGCCGGTCCGATGCCGCGGGAGGTCGTCCCGATCTTCCGGTCGCCCCGGCGCGCCTCGTGGAGCAGGTCGAGGTCGCGGTGATAGGGCAGGATGACATGGGCCTTGTTGCTGATGACGAGCCGGTCGCCCACCTCGATCCCGTACTGTCCCAGGGTTTCGATTTCCTGGAAGAGCGCCTCAGGATCGACGACCACGCCGTTGCCGATCACGCAGGTCACGTCCGGGTGGAGGATCCCCGACGGCAGCAGGTGCAGCACGAACTTCGTGCCGTGGACCAGGACCGTGTGCCCCGCGTTATGCCCTCCCTGGTACCGGGCGACAATCGAGAAATGGGGCGTGAGCAAGTCGACGATCTTGCCCTTCCCCTCGTCACCCCACTGGGCGCCGATGACCGCAACGTTCATAGTGTCGCGTTCCCCTCGCCTGCAAGACGGCCCGTTCGCCGCCGCCAAACCTGCTGATGGTAGCATAGCCCGCTCGCAATCTCGCGGCGCACCGGGCTCGGATTCCGGTAAAATGGAAGGCCGCTTCGGCCGTGCCTCGATGGTTCCCCGGCTGGCGTGATGGCCTTCCATGGTCCACCTCGACGGACACTCGCTCACGATCGCCCAAGTAGTCGGCATCGCCGACCTCGGCGAGCCGGTCGATCTCGACCCCGGTGCCGCTTCGCGGGTCCAGGCCTCCCGCGCGGTCGTCGACCGCATCGCAGGCGGCGCCGCGCCGGTGTACGGCATCAACACCGGCTTCGGGTCGTTTGCGGAGGTGAAGATTCCGGCGGATTCCCTCGAACGGTTGCAGCTCAACCTCCTCCGGAGCCACGCGGCCGGCGTCGGCGAGCCGCTGCCGGTGCGAACCGTGCGCGCCATGATGGCGCTCCGGGCCAACGTGCTCGCGCGGGGGTTCTCGGGCATCCGCCTCGAGACGCTTCGCGCGCTGATCGACGCCCTGAACAAGGGGGTCCACCCGGTCGTGCCGAGCCGCGGCTCGGTCGGCGCCAGTGGCGACCTCGCGCCGCTCGCGCACCTGTCGCTGGTCCTGGTCGGTGAGGGCGAGGCCTGGGACGGCGACCGACGCGTGCCGGGAGCGGTGGCTCTTCGACGGGCTGGTTTGACGCCGGTACGGCCCGCGCCGAAGGAGGGGCTCGCGCTGGTCAATGGCACGCAGGCGTCCACGGCCGTGCTGGCGTTGGCCGTCGCCGGCGCCGAGCGGCTGGCGCGCGCGGCCGACATCGTCGCGGCGCTGACCACCGACGCCCTCCGGGGATCGGCCCGTCCATTCGATCCGCGCATCCACGCCGAGCGCCCGTTCGCCGGGCAGGTGGCGTCGGCCGGCAACCTCGCGGCCCTACTCGAACGCAGCGCGATCCGTGCCTCCCACGTCGACTGTGCGAAGGTCCAGGACGCCTACTCGGAGCGTTGCGCCGCGCAGGTCCACGGAGCCGCCCGGGAGGCGATGCGGTTCGTGCGCGAGGTCGTCACCGTCGAGGCGAATGCCGCCACGGACAACCCGATGGTGTTTGCCGACGGCCCAGGCGGCGCGGGTGAGGTCGTGTCGGGCGGCAATTTCCACGGGGCGCCGGTCGCCATGGCCGCCGACCTGCTGGCGATCGCCCTCGTGCAGCTCGCCACGATCAGCGAGCGGCGGACCGAGCGCCTCGTCAACCCGGTGCTGAGCGAACTGCCGGCGTTCCTGACGAGGAACGGCGGCGTGCAGTCCGGCTTGATGATCGCCCAGGTCACGGCCGCCGCCCTCACGTCGGAACTCAAAGGCCTGGCCCACCCCGCCTCGGTCGACACGATTCCGACCTCGGCCAACAAGGAGGACCACGTCAGCATGAGCATGGGGGCCGCGCTCAAGGCCGAACGGGCAGTGGAGTTGGCGCGGTACGTGCTGGCGGTGGAGTTGCTGTGCGCGAGCCAAGCCATCGACCTGCTGGCTCCGTTGGAAACCTCGGCGCCGCTCGCCCGGGTGCACGCTCGCGTCCGCGCGGCCGTGCCGACGCTCGACGAGGACCGGCCGCCGTCGGCCGACCTGGAGGCCGTCGCCCGGCTGATGGCGGCCGGTGAGATTGAGACCAGTTGCGGCATCGATGTCAAGTAGGTGATGTCAACTTCGATACACGACGATTTCACGTTGACAACCCCGGCCGGGGTTCATAACGTCTAGTTCTCATCTCGGGCGCTCGCGCCCGCCACAGAACGAGCGATGACAACCCTCTCCCCGATCCGTGCTCCGCGCGGCTCCGCGATTTCCTGCAAGGGCTGGCCACAGGAAGCCGCGCTGCGCATGTTGATGAACAACCTCGACCCGGACGTCGCCGAGCGCCCCGACGACCTGATCGTCTACGGCGGCTCTGGGAAGGCGGCGCGCAACTGGCCCTGCTACCACGCGCTGGTCCGATCGCTCCGCGCGCTCGAGGGCGACGAGACCCTTCTCGTGCAGTCCGGCAAGCCCGTGGGGGTCTTCAAGACGCACCCGGGCGCCCCACGCGTGCTCATCGCCAACGCGATGCTGGTGCCGGCCTGGGCCACCTGGGAGACGTTCCGCGACCTCGAGGATCGGGGTCTGACGATGTTCGGCCAGATGACGGCGGGCAGCTGGATCTACATCGGCACGCAGGGCATCCTCCAGGGGACGTTCGAAACGCTGGCCTCGGTGGCCGACCGGAAATTCGGCGGGAACCTCGCGGGCCGCTTCTTCGTGTCCGCCGGGCTCGGCGGCATGGGCGGCGCCCAGCCGCTCGCGGCGACGATGAACGGCGCCGCCGCCCTCGTGGTTGAGGTGGACCCCCACCGCATCGAGCGGCGCCTCCAAACCCGCTACGTGGACGAATCGACGGATTCGCTGGACGCGGCACTCGAGAAGGTCGCCACGTGGCGTCGGGAGCAGCGGGGTCGGTCGGTGGCGCTGCTCGGCAATGCGGCAGACGTGCTGCCCGAGCTCGTCCGCCGCGGCGTGACGCCTGACGTCCTGACCGATCAGACCTCGGCACACGACGCACTGAACGGCTACGTACCCAACGGCCTCACGCTGGCCGAAGCCGACGCCCTGCGCACGGCGAACCCCGAGGAGTACATCCGGCGCGCCGTGGCCGCGATGGGCGCGCACGTCGAGGCGATGCTGGCGCTCCAACAGCGCGGGGCCGTGACGTTCGACTACGGCAACAACATCCGCGCGCAGGCCGTCAAAGCCGGCGTCGCGCGAGCCTTCGACATCCCGGGCTTCGTCCCCGAGTACATCCGACCGCTCTTCTGCGAAGGCCGCGGACCGTTCCGCTGGGCGGCGCTGTCCGGCGACCCGGAGGACATCCGCGCCACCGACCGCGCCTCGCTGGAGATGTTCAAGGACAACGAGGGGCTGTGTCGCTGGGTCCGCCTGGCCGGCGAGCGGGTTGCATTCCAGGGCCTGCCCGCCCGCATCTTCTGGCTCGGCTACGGTGAGCGGGCAGCCTTCGGCCTGCGAATCAACGACATGGTCCGGCGCGGCCACATCAGGGCGCCGATCGTCATCGGGCGCGACCATCTCGACACGGGATCGGTCGCCTCGCCGAACCGGGAAACCGAGGGGATGCGCGACGGCAGCGACGCCATCGCGGATTGGCCGATCCTGAACGCGCTCCTCAATGCGTCGTCCGGAGCGACGTGGGTGTCCGTGCATCACGGCGGCGGCGTCGGCATCGGCTACTCGATTCATGCCGGCATGGTCATTGTCGCCGACGGGTCGCGCGAGGCCGACGAGAAGCTGGAACGGGTATTGACGTGCGACCCGGGTATCGGCGTGGCCCGCCACGCCGACGCGGGGTACCCCGAGGCCATCGCCACGGCGGAGAAGCGTGGCGTGAGAATCCCGATGCGCGAACCGGGCGGCGGCCCGGCAGACAGGAGCGGCAGACGGTGACCACCCCCCACCTGCCGACCGTCTGCGATCGCCTGGTGGCGACGCTGGACGAGGACGGCGGCCGGATTCCAGTGCTGCTGGGCCCCTGCGGGAGCGGCCGCACGACGGCGCTGCACGCCCTGCATGACCGGCTCGGCGCCGCCCGCTGCCAGTACGTGAACGTGGAGCGGACGGCCACGACGCCCGAGCGGTTCCTGGCCTCCTTCCTGGCCAGCACGCCGTTCGAGTGCACCGTGCCGGTCGCACCGCCTTCGACCTCTCGCCAGGCCTTTGACGCGGTCCTGGCGTTCTTCGCCGACGCCCGTGACGCCGCCCAGAATCGCGTGACGTTCCTGCTCGACGAAGCCCTCGAGTTCCGCACGTTCGAGAGCTTCCCCGGCTTACGCCGCGCGATGTCCGAACTGTTGGCCGTGCTGGCGGCGTCGTCGAACCGCTTCGTGCTGTCGTCCCGCTACGTCGCGCGCACCAACCGTGCCCTCGCCGGCGCAGCACCGCGCTTCTCCCCCGTGTTCGCGCCGGCGCTCGAGGTGGACGACATCCGCCACATGCTGCGGGCAGACGCCTCGGCCGGCCTCGAGCCGGACCCGTTCGGCCCGGCCGCCCTCGTCGTGCATCAGTTGTCCGGGGGCCGGCCGTCCTACGCGCAGGCACTCGTCGACGAGCTGCGGTCGATGGATGCACGGGGCCCGATCGACCCGGTTGCGGCGCTCGCGTCGCTGCTCGAGCCGGGGAGTCGCGTGTCGGCGCTGTGCGCGTTCGGCTACGAGCTGCGGCTTCACCGGGCGCGCGGGTACGGGGCCCTCAAGGCCGTGCTGGACATCCTCGCCGGCGAGGAGCCGCTCACGCTCACCGAGGTCGCCAGACGGCTGCGCCGGACTCCGGGGTCGACGAAGGACTACCTGTCCTGGCTCGAGGACGTTGACCTCGTCGCCGTGCACGAGAAACGCTACCGGTTCGGGGATCCGCTGATGCGGGTGTGGGTGCGACTGCACTGCCGGCCGGTGCCGCCCGCTACCGAGGACATCGGGCGCGAGGTCCAGCAGGTACGCGGCCGCTCGACTCTCCCAAATCCCTTAGCCGCCGGCGACTCCGGCGGCTACTCCTCGGACAGCTTTGCGATGGCCTTCCGGGCGGCCTCTTGCTCGGCAGCTTTCTTGCTCAATCCGCTCGCGGCGCCCAGCAGCGCGCCCCGCACGCGCACCTCCACCCGAAACTCCTTGCGGTGGTCGGGACCGCTCTCGGCGGCCACGGTGTACTCGGGCAGGGCACTCTGCTGCGCCTGCACGATCTCCTGAAGCGCGGACTTGTAGTCGCGCGCCCAGAACGCGGGCTCTCGGACCTCCTCGATCTCGCTGGCGAACTCCCGCAGCACGAACGTCCGCGCGGCGTCGATGCCCCCGTCCAGATAGACGGCGGCGATGACCGCCTCGTAGCCGTCTGCCAGCAGGGCCTGCTTGTGCCGGCCACCGGTCTTCTCCTCGCCGCGGCCGAGAGACAGGTACGCGCCGAGGTCCGCTCGCCGCGCCAGCGCCGCCAGCGTGGCGGTCGACACCAGCGACGCCTTGATCTTCGACTTCTGTCCCTCGTCGAACTGGGGAAAGTCGCGGAACAGCAGATCGGCCATCACGAACCCGAGAACCGCGTCGCCGAGAAACTCGAGCGACTCGTTGTCGAGCGCCGCGCCGCTGGCGTCCTCATTGGCTCTCGATCGGTGCGTCAGCGCACGCTCAAGTATCGGTCGATCGTGGAACTGGTACCCGAGCCGGCGCTCGAGGCCAGACAGATCGCGCGCCTCCGGGACGAGCCGCACGACCGATCCCGGCCCGACCTCCCTGCCCTGCTCGCGAATGATCGCGACGGCCTCTTCGGCTTGCGCCTCCGGCACCGACACGCGCACTTCACCCAGCCCGTCGATGCTCAGCGGAAACACGGCGTGCGTCAGGTCGGATGACAGGACGGCGAAGATGCCGTGGGCTTCCAGCAGGCCGCGGACAATGCTGGCCTCGATGTCCGAGTGCGTCCGGAGCACGACCGTGACGGCCGGCGGCGAGCCTCGCGGCGACTCAGACCCGGCCATCGTCAAACCCCATCCGGATGGCGCCGGGCACGAAGTCCTCCACCTTGATCACAATCATCGTCATGTCATCGTGCTGCGGCGCACCTGCTACGAAGGCGTCCACCTCCCGCAGGATCCGCTCCCGGAGCTCCTCGGCCGGAAGGTGGCCGTGCTCGGCGACCAGGGCCGCCAGACGCGTTTCTCCAAATAGATCCGAGTCCGCGTTCATCGCCTCGCTGATGCCATCGGTGAAGAACAGCAGCACGTCGTCGCGCGCGAGCGGCAGCGTCACCTCCTGGAGCAGGCGCTCGAAGAGTTCGCCCCCGTCGATGCGCAGCCCCAGAACGAGCCCGTCCGGGGTGAGGATGTCGACGCGCGGCGCAGTCACGCCACCGGATCGGTGGATGAGCGGCGTGTGACCGGCCCGCGCGTAGGTCATCGTCCTCGCCTCGAGGTCGACCACGGCGTAGGTCATCGTGATGAAGCTTCGACTATCGAGGTTACGCGAAATGATCTCGTTGGCAGCGAGCAGCAGCTGGCGCGGCGACCGGCAGTTCCGCGACAGCGAGAGCATGAGCCCCTTGAGCTCGGCCATGTACAGGGCGGCCGAGGTGCCCTTGCCGGACACGTCCGCGATCAGCACGCCGAGGCGGTCGTCGTCGAGCGGCAGGAAGTCGTAGTAGTCGCCGCCCACCTCTCGCGCCGGCAGGCACGAGGCCGACAGCGAAAGGCCCGGGACCCTGGCCTGGCCATGGGGCAGCAGCGACATCTGGATGGCGCGCGCGATTCGCAGCTCCTCCTCGAGGCGCCGCTTCTCCTCCGCCTGGCGCAGCAGATCCTCGATGCTGCCGGTCATCTGGTTGAACGAGTCGGCCAACTCGCCGAGCTGGTCGTGCGTGGCCACGTGGATGCGGTGGCTGAAGTCGCCCTCCCGCACGCGTTGGGTGCCCTCAAACAGCTCGTGCACGGCCCCGGTAATCGACCGGGCGAGGGCCAGCCCCATGACCAGGGCGCCAACTTCGATGAAGAGGAAGAGGACGGCGACGAGCAGCAGCGCGATGAGCAACAGGCTGGCGAAGTCGTAGTTGCCGACCTTCACGGTCGAGATCCGGTCGTAGATATCGCCGATGTTGACTTCAATCCGCGCGGTCGCGCCGATGGGCCGCCCAGTCAACCAGTTGGTCCCCTGCAGGCCGGCCACCCAGAGCAGCCGCCGCTTGCCACCCGGTCCCGTCGCCATGCGGCTGCCGGGCGCCACGGGCGGTCCCTTGAGCGATTCGTCCACGACTGCAATGTCGCCGATCTTGACGCTCGTCTCCTCGCGCAGGCGCTCGTCGAGGCTGGGGTTCTTCGGGATGTCAACGATCACCGCGTAGCTGGGCGCCTGCGCGTCGGGCAGGCCGACCCCGCGGACCAGCACCACAGCGGTCGTGTCGCGGTCGGACGGCACGTCCACGATGCCCCCGAACCCGGCGCAGCTGACCCAGCGCGGCAGCACCGTCGGCGCGGGCGCGTGCTCCCAGGCCCCGACCGCCATCACGGTCACCGGCCCCGCGTCACGGCCCGGCTGGCCCAGTATCGGCCTCGACGGGAGAAAGCGGCTGGCAGCAGCGAAGCCCGGCGTCTGAGCGTCGGCGGCCGGCCCCCCGACGCACGGCTCACTGCCCTCCGTGGGAACCAGCACCATGGAGGCGCCTGGGTAGCGGGAGGCCAAGGTCGCCTGACGCTGCTGGAGAATCGGCGCGGCGCCCCGCGGCCCGGGACCGCGCTGGATCTCGAGCGCCGTCGTGCGCGCCAGAAACACCGCGTCGTTGGTGACGTTGCTGAACCCGTTGGTCACGAGGAACGAGGCGACATTGAGGAACAGCAGGAGACCTGAGACCAGAAAGAAGGCGACAATCAGGAGTGCGGGAATGACCCCGATGAAGACGTAGGAGAGGATCAGCTTCTGGCGTACCCGCCAGAGCAGACCCCGGCGAGCCCGAGCCAGCAGCCGGTACAGCAAGCCGAGGGCAGCTCCGATGAGGGCCAGACTGCCGAGGGTTTCGACCGCGGTGAACGGCGGAGGCAGCCCACCGACGGCGAGGCGCGTCAGCACGCCAGCCGACTTGACGATCGCCCCGAAGAGCAACAGCCTGCCCGCCCAGGTGCCGAGCAGGACGCGCCTGACGGCGGCGGCCCTTCGCTCGCTCGGCGGTGCTGGCAGGCCGGGGTCGCGCGGTAGCGTGGAGCTCGTCGTCATGCGATCTGACGCATGATATCAACTTTGTCGCTGCCGGGCCTCAACCGCGAGGGACGGGGCCCGGTCGGTCCACGCAGGCCGCCAGCCACGAGAGGTACGGCTCGCTCCCGCCCGTCACCGGCACGGCCAGAAGCTCGGGCACCTCGTACGGATGGAGTTCGCGGATCCGGGCCAACAGAGCCTCAAGGCGCGGCGCCGCAGTCTTGATCAGGACCTGACGCTCGCGTTCCCGCTCGACGGCCCCGCCCCAGCGGTAGATCGAGTCCATCTCGGACAGGATGTTCACGCAGGCCGCCAGACGCTCCTCGACGAGCGTGGCCAGCGGCGCCGCGTCGCGATCGGCCGGCCAAGTGGTCAGAACAATGACGGCCTGCGGCTGATCCATAGGTGGTGCGCTCCCCTGCGGTCTCCAGGTGAGATTGTCCTTTTTCTGTTGAGTTTTTTCGAAAGTGCGGTAAAAAGGTCGTGACGCGCAGACGGTCCCTCTCTCGCTGCCTGGGGTTATTATCGTTGATGGGCCACGTGCGAGACGACAGAGCCGACAAGAGACACGAGCCCGGGGGAGCATCGGCCCACCGGAGTCGACCTGTCATCACTCTGGCTCTGCTCTTCCTCGCCATCGTACTGGTCGTCGACGGCGTGCTCGGGGAGCACGGTTGGCTCGCGAATCGGCGGGCCCAACAGCAGTACGACCGGGCGCTCCAGGACCTGGAGGCGATCCGCAGCTCGAACGCGGGCCTGCGGGAGGAAGCCAACCGACTGCGTACCGACCCAGCCGCCATTGAGGAAGTCGCCCGCCGCGAGCTCGGGCTGATCCGGCCCGGAGAGAAGCTGTTCATCATTCACGACGTCCCCCAGCCGGCGAAGTAGGCCAGCTTCACGGGTGGGTTCGTGCCCAGATGCGGCCGCGAATTGACGCGGGCGACTGTTGAGTGATACCTTTCTGTTCGCGGGGTGGAGCAGTCCGGTAGCTCGTTGGGCTCATAACCCAAAGGTCGCAGGTTCAAATCCTGCCCCCGCAACCATGAGAGCCACGAGGCAAACCTCGTGGCTTTCGTCATTTACGGGCATCGAGTGGGAGAAGACCCGCGGGACCCCACCTAGGCTGCAACGCCGTTGGGTGACAAACGGGCGACAATCGGCGGCGCTACCCCGCCCCTTCCGCCACCTTCCGGTCGCGGTCTGCCGATTCCGCCTTCCCACTCTCCGGGGCCGACCAAAGCCGCTCCATCGCCTTTGCCATCTCCAGGTCGGTCAAGTTCAGATACCGCTGGGTGGTCGTGATACTCGTGTGGCCAAGCGCCAGCTGAATCACCCGGAGGTTCACCCCGCGTTACCGCGCTTCGTACTCCGCCGGCGGCAGATAGCCGAGGGGCTTGAGCAGCCGCCGCATGTTGAGCCAGTCCACCCAGGTCAGGGTGGCCCACTCGACGGTCTCCAGATGACGCCACGGCCCGCGGCGTTGAATCACCTCCGTCTTGAAAAGACCGATGACCGATTCGGCAAGGGCGTTGTCGTACGCGTCCCCCTGGCTGCCCACCGACGGAGCGATGCCGCTCTCCGCCAGACGGTCCTCGATTCGCTGGAGCTCGCGCTTGAGCGCGGTCACCTCCGCGCGGTACTCCATGACGAGGCGGTTCATCTCCCTGGTGAACTCATCGCAGAACTCCTCGAACAGCTCCTGACGCCACCACTCTGGTTCGGCCTGTCATCGAAGAACGCCGCCGTGAAGGACTGGCGTCGATAGCCGTCAAGGCATTGAGCCAATTCGAGAAGGAGCCGACCGCATGCGCGTCGCCGAAGCGTGTCAGCCGATCGCCATCGTGATCGGATCGGCGCACCAGAGGGGGGAACACTGCGCTTCCGTCATTGTTCCCCCTCTCGTGCCCCCTACCTGCGCTGTGATCACCTCGTGTCGGCTAGTTCTCGACGATATCCAGGGTCACGTAGAAGGCGTCCACAAGGCGCCACGCGTCGTCCACGTCAAGGGTCAGTCCGCACTCCTCCGCGAGTGCCGCGAAAGACGTCTTCCAGCCGGCGGGAGGCGCGGGAACACCGACCGGCAGTCGGTGGGTTTCGCGGCGCGCGAAGGTCACCCGGAGCGCCTCTCGGAGTCGTTCCGGGACGGGCGGCCTCCGCTCGAGCAGGAACGCGAGGTCGAACAGATCGCGGACGCGGCTGTTGGCTGCGCCGGCTCTGGGGACGGTATAGGCGTGGAGCTTCTCCGCCCACTGCTGCTCCACCGAGACCGCGCGGGCGGTCCCGGGCGCAATGCCGGCGAACCCCAGCCAGTCTCTGCCGACCAGGTCCTCAAGTGGCTCGAGCAGCTGGTCGCCAACTCCGAGGTCCACGTGGAAGGCCACAAACGTCCTGCCGTCGACGCGAGCGTCGATGGGAAACCGCGCACCACCGTCTGGCGCCTGGTCCAGCGTCGACATCGCGTCGCCCACGATGAACGTGAAGAAATCGGGCAGCCGGACACTTGCCGCAGCGCGCAACTGGTCCAGGAGGACGCCAGGGCGCTCGGCCCGGTCGACGTCCATCGCTCTGATGGTGAAGTCCAGATCGCGCGTGGTCCTCGCACGCTGGAAGCGCAGCTCGAGGGCATATCCGCCCTTCAATGCCCAGTCGAGTCGGGCAGGATGGGAGGGTCGAACATCCTCGCGAGAAGTCTGTCGAACGCGACCTGGCGGCGCAGACGTTGAATGTCACCGTCGGCGTGCTTTGCGCGTTCGAGCAGCCGTGTTTCGAGAGCGGTTCGAAACGCTCCGGCCGTGCTGGACCTGTCGTGGGTTCGGCACTGCGCACCTGCTTGAGTATGGCTCCAAGTCGCCGCGCTGCCCGGCGGCTTACCTGCACATCATCGAGCTGCCGAAGCGTTACGAGACCGAGACGAATTGCGTCCTGCACGGCCTGCACCTGGAACTCACTCGCGATCTGGCCAGCCACGATGGTGTCTACCAGGGTGCGGAGCGGCGTCGTGACGCGGACGCCGTCGATCGTCTCCACGTCGCCGCCGTCGAGCCTCTGCTTCCGAAGGCGGAGAACGCTTGGAATGGCGGCCATTCTCTGAAAGCCCGGAGGGACGGTCATGTCGAGTTTGGACGGCATGACGTCGGAGAGCCCGTGCAGGGTCAGCGCCGTACGGTGGCTGAAAGTTCCCTGAGGCTCCCCCGTGCGGTTGTGCGACCAGAGCTGCCAGAGGATCAGGTCCGGACGCGAAGGGAGCGGAAACCGAGCCAGGCGATAGATGCCGCGCCGCTCGCGAATCCAGTTGCCGACGCGCACATGGTGGGGATGCCTGTTGTCAGCGTAGCCAGCCGCCTTCGCCTGGCGGGCGGTGAAGAACCCACCCTGCTGCGCCGCCACCGCGTAGAGCCGATCTTCGAAAGAGTGCCGCGACACGGTATAGTTCCTCTCCTGACGAGAGGAATTATACTCTCACACGGCCGACACTTGGCGGACCTCACCGCGACCAGACGAGGGCCGGGACGCAGTCCTACGGAGTTTGAGGTAATGCGGCATTCTGATTACAGTTGCACGAATCTGTGAACCTATTGCCGCGGCCGCTTCACACCGCAATGGCCGCCGAAGGTCGGCTCCCGAGGGCCGGCTCCCCTCGAGATTCGACAAGAGTTCCGGCCCGCGAGTTTGATCCGTCTGCGCAGTGCATCCGCAACTGGGTTCGGCAAGCCGACCGCGACGCCGGCCGGCGGGCCGATGGCTTGACGACCGCCGAGCGCGCCGAGCTCCAGCAGTTGCGTCGCGAGAATGCGCGGCTCCGTGAGGAGCGCGAGATATTAGAAGAAGCCGCGGCCTGGTTCGCGCGGGAGACGGATGCGATCCCCCCGAAGGGTTCGCATTTGAAGGCGAACCGGGTCGCGCATGCCGTGGCCACCATGAGCCGCGTGCTGGGCGTCTCCGCCAGCGGGTTCTATGCGTGGGATCGCCGGGCCGCCAGCCGACGGGCCCACGACGACGACGCGGTGTTGCGCGCGATTCGGACCACCGGGCATACGGGTCCGTACCACGGCGGTTCGGTCGGTTGAACGAATCACGCAGGCTCAAGATAGGGCAGTCCGAGCGAGTCGAAGGATGCGCCGGATTGGAAACCGAATGCAGCTGTTCCGGGGTGCGGATGGCATCGCGCTGGAAGACACGCCGAGCCGCGCAGATCCAGAGCGAGGGAGTCTTGAGGACATCCATTGGGGGACCGATGGCTTTCACCATCGACTGCGAGCCGAACCTGATCACGGTGCACTTCTTAGGTGAGCTCTCCGTAGCGGACCTGTTCGGTGTCCAGGACCGTCTCGCGGATTTCGAATCCGCCCAGAGAACGCTGCCTCGGTTGATGGACACCACTGCCGTCACAGGCATCCGTCTCGACTTCATGGAGATGGCCAGGTTCGCCCAAGCCCGGCGCCAGGTGATACTGCCCACCAACGCGAAAGTCGCCATCCTGGCGGTCCGGAACGTCACTTTTGGTTTCGGCCGGATGTACCAAGATCTTCTGCAGCACCCGCAGATCACGCTCGGCGTGTTCCGCGAGCGGCAGGAGGCATTGGCGTGGCTGGGAGTCTAGGCCGACAGGTTCACTGCTGAGTTCTCTGGCGTTCGCGGGCACGCTCGCCGAGGGCGGTGTGCTGGCAGTCGAACGAAGGGACGGATGCCGGGACGCCCCGATGTCCAGCAGGTCCTAGACCGGGCTCGACGGCGGCACTCCGGATCGACGAGGTCTGACACCGTCGAAGCGCGGAGGCCGAAACGGTTCCGGCGGAGCTGGAATCCCCTCCTTGTTGTCTCAGCACGCCCGGCGCGGACATCTGGCTTGGCGGCCTCAGCACTGGTGCCGTCCGACAGCCGCCAACCCGCCACTCGTATGGAACACGCTGAACGTCTCGTGTGGACAGGCCTGACGAGCGCGGAGACCCGGCCGTCCCAGCCGGCGGACCTCCTGGCCGTCGCAGCTCAACGGCTTCGTCCGTCGTCGATGACAGACTGCCCTCGCGCGAGCACAGGCCATGCGGAGGCTCGGCAGCCCGTGAGTCAACACGGCCAGTGTCGACGGCCCTCTGACGCCCGTTTTCTCGGAGGTCGAATGGTGTGACAAGACCGTGACGTGGCATACCACGTGCGTCACGTCGGCCCGTGATGACATCGCCGCCGGTGTCGGCGAACGCGTGAAAGCGCGCGTTTCTGCACGCCTGTCGATTGTTCCTCTCCTGCGGTCTGATTCCTTCTTCAAGTGACAGGCGCCGTGGCGTCGAAGACGCCGCGGCGCCCCCCCGTGATTGCAGGCAGCGCGTCGCGTGTCAGCCACGGGGCTGGCGTTGGGCGGGGCGACGGGTGTGGGATAGGCTGTCGAGGACCGCGGCAGAGGTGGGGACCCGGACTGATCCTCCGGGCCCCCGTGACCGCCTCGGGCTCCATGGGACCAAGGCAATCGCCTCCTTTGTGCCACGAATCGGCACCGCCGTCCAGGGGCCGCAGCGGTTTCGTGCTGCTCCATGGACGACGCCCTGCGCCTCCGCACCTGTCCCCGGTGCGCGCAGCCCTTCACCGTCTGTCGCCGCTGTGACCGCGGCCACGTCTACTGCTCGGTGACCTGTCGGACCGCCGCGCGGCGGGAGTCGGTCGCGGCCGCCCGCCGGCGCCATCAGCGGAGCACCGAGGGGCGACTCGACCATCGCGATCATCAGCGCCGCTATCGCGCGCGCCGGCGCGTGATGGATCACCCTTCCAACGAGCCGGCCCTGCCCGCCACACTGACGGCCGCCGCGCAGGCCCCCCGTGATCCCGCGCCACCCCGCTTGGATTGCTGCGCGATCTGTGGCCATCGGAGTCGATGGCTCCTCATTCCGTCCCGCGTCCACCGGGTGGGTCGGGCTTGGCGGCCGCGTCAGGAGACCGTCCGTGATCCCGCTGGAGCTCCGCACCGAAATTCGCCGGCTGTATTACGCCGAGCACTGGAAGGTCGGCACCATCGCCGATAACCTGCACGTCCACCACGACACGGTCCGCCGCGCCCTCACGAGCGAAACGCTCGGCGTGCGCCGCGGCGCCTGCCGTCCGACGGCGCTCGATCCGTACCTGCCCTTCATCCGCGACACGCTCGGGCAGTACCCGCGGCTGCGTGCCACGCGACTGCACGAGATGCTGCGCGGGCGCGGCTACACCGGCGCCGCCACACAGGTCCGGCGCCTCGTGCGACAGCTGCGCCCGCAGTCCACCGGCGTCTACCGGCGCCTGGAGACGCTGGTGGGCGAGGAAGCGCAAGTCGATTGGGGCACCTTCGGCACGGTGCGGATCGGGCACGGCATCCGCCCGGTCTCGGGCTTCGTGATGGTCTTGTCGTACTCTCGGGCGATGCACGCGCTGTTTACGCTGGACCAATCCCTCGAGAGCTTTCTGCGCGGCCACGTCGCCGCCTTCGAGGCGCTCGGCGGATCGGCCCGGACCTTGGTCTACGACAATTTGAAGAGCGCGGTCCTCGACCGACGTGGCCCCGCGATTCAGTTTCACCCGCGGCTGCTGGAGCTGGCCGGCCATTACCACTTTGCGCCCCGGCCCTGCACGCCGGCGCGCGGGAATGAGAAGGGCAAGGTCGAGCGGCAGATCCAATACCTCCGGCACGCATTCTTTGCCGCCCGCCCGTATCGCGACCTCGACGACCTCAACGCGCAGTTTGTGGCCTGGCGCGATCAGGTGGCGCATCTCCGTCAGCATCCCACCTCCCGCGAGCGCACCGTCGCCGAGGTCTTCGCCGAGGAGCGCCCGCGCCTCCTGCCGCTGCCCCTCCATCCCTTCGAGACGGACCTCGTGAAGACGGTCACCTCGGGCAAGACACCCTATGTCCGCTTCGACCGCAATCTCTACTCGATTCCGCACGACGCGGCTCGCCAGCCGCTGACGCTGCTCGCCAGCGCCACCGAGGTCCGCCTGCTGGCCGGCACCACCGTCGTCGGGCGGCACGTCCGCAGCTACGATACCGGCGTCGCCGTCGATGACGCCGCGCACGTCGCGGCCTTGCTCGAGGCCAGTCGCCAGCGCCACGCGCACGGCCAGCGGGACTACCTCCGCGTCACCGTGCCCGTCAGCGCGACGCTGTTCGAGCGCCTGGCCGTCCGCGGCGAGCCGCTCACCACGGTGACCCGACGGCTGCTCGGCCTGCTCGATGACTATGGCCCCGACGAGCTGAGCGCGGCCATCACGGCCGCGCTCGAGCGGGGCACGCTGAGCGTCGCCGCCATCACCCATCTGCTCGACACCGCACGGCGCCGCCGCGGCGCCAGACCCCCGGTCCCGCTCATCCTGCCGGATCGGCCCGGCGTCCGCGATCTCACCGTCCCGTCCCACACCCTGGAGAGCTACGATGACCTCACCGACCCCGATCCCGACGACGCTGGCGAGTCACCTCAACCGGCTGGGCCTCCACCGCATCGCCGCCGATCTCGATGACCTCATCGCCCGCGCCACCCGGAGCCGCTGGAGCCCCGTCCAGATCCTCGAGGCCGTCGTGACCGCCGAAGTCGAGGATCGCGCCCGGCGCAGTGTCGAGCGCCGGCTCAAACGCGCGCGGCTCGGGCGCTTCAAGTCGATCGCCGACTGGGAGTGGGACTGGCCGAAGGCGCTCAACCGGCCCGCGCTCGAACGCGTGCTGGGGCTCGATTTCATCGGCCGCGGCGAGAACGTCGTCCTCGTCGGCGCGCAAGGCCTCGGCAAGACCATGCTCGCTAAGAACATCGTCCACCAAGCCGTCCTGGCCGGCCACTCCGCGGTGTTTACCACCGCGTCCGAGCTGCTCCTCGATCTCAACGGCCAGGAAACGGCGCGCGCCCTCGAACGCCGGCTGCGGCACTATGCGCGCCCGGCCCTCATCGTGATCGACGAGATCGGCTACCTGTCCTACGACGCCCACGCCGCGGACCTCCTCTTCCAGGTCGTCAGCCGGCGGTACGAGCAGAAGTCGATCGTGGTCACCACGAACTTAGCCTTCAAACACTGGGACAGCGTCTTTCCCAACGCCGGCTGTGCCGTCGCGCTCATCGATCGGCTCACGCACCACGCGGAGATCGTCGCGATCGACGGCGAGAGCTACCGCCGCCGCGACGCCCAGGCGCACCAGAAACAGCAACGGCCACCCAGGTAAGGGTGGCCGCCCCCATCTCACGCCGCCGTCGACAGCCGTCCAAAATCACGCGGTTTCAGACGCTCGCGAACACCGGTTAAGGCCCACACGCGACGCGCAGTACGCATCAGCCTCTCCGTCGTCGTTTGCTGTGGCCGGGGGCTGTATCGGCCCAACCGAGAACCGGGGAACGGGGAGCGCCGGGGCGCCAACCGGGGGTGACAGTTCAGACAGGATCGGGAGGTCCGATGTGCGCAAGGTGCCTTTCGACCAGCTCATCGCGCGTATTCGGGGTGAGTTCCTGGAGATGCCAGGGTTGAAGCTGACGACCGCCCAAGCCCAGCGGCTGTGGGCCCTTGACTTTGGGATGTGTGACCGCCTGCTCGCCGCTCTTGTCCAGACGCACTTCTTGGTACGGACCCGTGAAGGCTCGTTCGTTCGACCAACCGACAGGTAGGCCCCGCGGCCCTCTCACCTCGTCGTGAGGACGAGCGTCATCCGCTGCCCATCCCGGAGGACGGTCATCGTCGCCTGCGGCGCGGAGATGAACTCGCCGAACAGTCGGAGGACCGTCGCCAGGCCGTCCAGGGTCTGGCCATTCAGCTCCAGCACGACGTCGCCGTTGCGGAGACCGAGTTGTTCGACGAGGGTACCGGGCTTGATGACACCGATCTGGTAGCCATCGATGACTCGCTGCCCGTCTGGCATCTCCCGGTATCTTGGCGTTGCGAACGTCGCCGTCAGAAGGTCCGGCAGATTCGTGAGGAACTGCAGGAGCAGTGTTCTCGGCAGCTCGACGGTCACGGCCGGCGTCGGCTCGGTCACCGCGGACGGAAGGGGCGGGGGTGGGACAGCAGCGCCCAGGAGGGCCAAGTACTCGGTTTGTTTGGTCAGGAGGTTCTCGATGACGACGCCCTCCTGTCGCACCTCCCGGATCAGCGCCACGTCGCAGGCCCGCTCTCCGGCGCCGAAAACGCCGTGCCGGTCCGGGGCATCGGTGCAATGGATCAGGCAGAGGGAGCGTGCTGGTGCCTGCTGATCCACAAGGAGTCCCGTCAAGCGGAGCGGCGCCGTCGAGCGCGGGAGCGACGGCGCGTCCTGTGCCACGCCGTCGGCCGCCAGGCCCACCGCCCACGCGACCAGCCCCACACCGAATCGCACCCACGCCACCATCGAGACCCGCCCTGCACCGGCCGCGCCAGGCGCCGGCGGCGTCGTGCGGGCCGCCTCGAACCGGCCGCGAAACCGTCTCCCCCCTATCGCCATCAGACCCTCGACACCTCGACAGCCCGAGAGGGGGCGGCCACGCGGGTCAGAACCCCTTCGACCTTGGCGCGAACGGTCTCCCAGCTGTACTCATGGGCGACGAACCGCCGTCCCGACGCGCCGAGAGCATCTCGCACGCCCGGGCGTTCAGCCAGGCAGGCGAGACCGTTGACGAAATCGTCCGCCGTCTCGTAGTAGAGCCCGCCTCCGCTCCGGCGGGTCTGCCCGCGGAGCACGTCGCAGGACCCGTTGACCAGCACAGGTGTCGCCTGCTGCCAGGCTTCCAGCAACACGATGCTGAGACTCTCGAGGCGGCTGGGCATGATCAGGCACACGGCCGCCGAGAGGGCATCGTGCTTCTGCTGCTCAGTCAGGTAACCCACGAACCGCACGCGCGGATGATCCGGAATGGGCAGGACCGTTCGACCGGCGAGGACCAGGCTGAGGCCGGAGTGCCGGGTCGCGTAGCGCAGGAACAGTTCGAGCATCCGGTCGCAGCCTTTGTTCGGGTCGATCCGTCCCAGGTAGAGCGCGAAGGGCCCGTCGATCTCGAACGCTCGCCGGAACGCCGCCGGGTCTGCCGGCGCCGGCGGGTCGACGGGACAGCCGACCACCTCGCCGCCGGGCAGCGGCGCCGGGCACGCCTCCTGGAGCATCCGTCGTTCCTCGGGGCAGTTGTACAGGATGGCGGGCGCCGCCAAGAGCCGCTCCTGCAGAACCCCGACGCGGACCGCCGGGTCGGCCTCTGCGGTCGGAAACGGCAGGACCTTCCCGGGCAGGGCCAGGCAGGCATGGTACGCCGTCCAGTAGCGGAAGCTGAAGGCGACGACGACGTCGAACGAGCTGTCGTGCTTCCGGAGGTACTCGATCAGGTCCGGCGCCCGGGGACCGTCCTCCTCGACCCACGCCTCCTCATCAGCGCGGCTGTGGGCACCGCCGAACACGCGCTCGCACAAGTCGGCGAACCGACGGGCGTTCCGCCGTTTCGCCACCGGAAAGCGGTGGACGGTCACGCCATTGGCGCGCTCGATTCCCGCCGGATAGCCCGTCGCCCACGTCACGTAGTCGGAGGCTGTGGTCGTCAGCACGTCGACCGCGTGGTCACACGCCAGCCGTTCAGCCATCATCCGGCAGTGGGTCTCACTGCCTCCGACAATGTCGCGCCCGTACCGATGGACGACGAAAGCGATTCTCAACGCGTCCTCTCGCGGAACGGGTCATCAGCCAGTCCGTCCCGCTGCCTCACGGCGTCGAGCTCCTGTTCGAGCCGGACGATCCTCGCGGCCAGGTGTTCGATGAGCGCCAGCAGCGATCGATTGAATCCGTCCTGGCGACGCGCGTTCTCCTCGGTGAACTCGATGTGGAACCGGATGATACGCCACGCGACGTGTCGCTTGCACCAGACGATGAGGGGGCCAAGCAACCGGCGAGGGGAGTAGAGTCGGGGATGCCGCAGCAGCTCGCCGCCCAGAACCGCTCCAGCATCCTCGGCCGCGCAGCCTCCGCGCCGAACGACGGCGGACAGCTGGTGGCGGAGATCGGATGTGGCCTCAGCCTCGCCGGGGTCGAAAGACCGGCTCCGCAGCCACGCGACCAACCCGTCCACGTCCACCGGGTCGACCAGATGGAGCGGCGGCGCGGGCATCGTGCCGTGGGCGGGGCCCAGGATTTCAGGCATGATTATCGCCCCCAGGCTGCTCGAAGGAGAACAGCGCCCTGTATGCTAGCGCCCGCGCATCGGCACCGCAACGCTCACGCGGACCAGAGGCGACCCGACTGGGGCGTCACCAACGAGAGCGTCCCGGCTTTCCTCGGGCGGAGGCCTGAGGCCGCCACGTGCGCGCAGGCATTTTGAGGGCGGCGCCCGCCGGGCTATAGTAGCCCGAGTCCCACGTCGATGCTGCGCACGCCGTCACGGGCGACCTCGGTGGCGCCCGAACCGGACCGCGGGGCCGTCTGCACGCCCTCCGGCTGGCGTGGCCACATTCTCTCAAGGAGGACGGGAGACGGCATGCCAAGGCTTGTGATTGCGCGAGTGGCCGCCTTCGGATTCTGTGTCTGCCTGCTGGGGCCGTCGTTCGGATGCCAACCCGCGAGTGCTCCATCGGCGCCAACGGCGGCGGTGGCGGCCTTCCAGTCGCAAATCAAGCACATCGTGTTCATCATCAAGGAGAACCGCACGTTCGACCACTACTTCGGGACGTTTCCCGGGGCAGACGGCACGACAACCGGCGTGATCTCCACGGGCCAGCACATCGCCCTGGGCCATGCCCAGGACCGCATGCCACACGACATCGGTCACGAGTGGGCCGATGCCCACACCGCGATGCACGACGGCAGGATGGACCGGTTCGACCTCGTGTCGTCAGCCGCCGGGGACAACGGCGAGTTTCTCAGCCTGACACAGTTCCTCGCCTCAGACATCCCCAACTACTGGAGCTACGCCGAGCACTTCGCGCTGGCCGATCACATGTTCTCCTCGCTGTCCGGACCGAGCTTCCCCAACCACCTGTACACGGTGGCGGCCCAGGCGGGTAACGCCATCACCAACCCGAACGTGTCCGACTGGGGGTGTGACGCGGACGCGGCGGCCTACGTGAACGTCATGCTGCCGGACGGCTCGGTCACCAGGCAGTTCCCCTGCTTCGACGTTCCGACCGTGGCCGACAGCCTCGAAGCATCGGGGGTCTCCTGGCGCTACTACGCGCCCTCGCGCGGCCAGGACGGGTACATCTGGTCAGCCCTGGACGCGATCCGCCACATTCGCCAGACGTCTGTCTGGGCCGAGCGCGTCGTCCCCTACGGGCAGTTCGCCGCGGACGCCAAGAGCGGGGCGCTGCCGGCCGTTAGCTGGCTGGTTCCGCCGTTCGAGGCGAGCGAACATCCGACGGTCGGTCATTTCGCGGGAACGACACGCGTGGTCAGTGTCTGTGACGGCGAGAATTGGACCGTGGAGCAGATCAACGCGGTCATGCAAGGTCCGGACTGGGCGACGACCGCCATCGTCCTCACGTGGGACGACTTTGGCGGCTTCTACGACCACGTGCCTCCACCGGCTGCAGATCAGTACGGCTACGGCCCGCGCGTGCCGCTGATCGTCATCTCGCCCTTCGCCAAACAGGGAACCGTCTCCCACACGGTCTACGAGTTCGCCTCGGTGCTGCGGCTGATCGAGACGCGATTCAACCTGAAGGCGCTGACTATGCGCGACACGGTTGCCAACAGCCTGCTCGACATGTTCGATTTCAACCAGTCCCCGGCCCCACCGTTGATCCGCCCTCTCCGGAGCTGCTCATGAAGTTGATTCCATTCGTGCACGACACTCAGGGTTGCGGCAAGCGGGGAGCCGTCACTTCCCGGGGCGCGGCGGTGACGGCGTTGGCCGTCGCACTGACCCTATGGGCGGCCCCAACGGTCCGAGCGCAGGCCTTCGTCAGCCCCTTCATCGGCTACGACTTTGGCCCGGACACGGGCTGCCTCAACGTGTTGATCTGCGCCGACCGACGGGACAATGTGGGTGTGTCCGCCGGGTGGCTATTCGGCTCCCTGGGCGTCGAGGAAGAGGTGGCGTACGCCAAGGACTTCTTCGGCACCGGTCCGAGCTTCAGCTCAAGCGTTCTGACCGCGATGACCAATGCCCTCATCATCCGACGCAGATCGCGGTGGCAGCCGTATGCCGTCGCCGGACTCGGTGTCATGAAGACGCACGCCCAGTTCACGCAGGCCACGTTCTACACGACCGACCTCAAGGACTTCACGTGGGACGCGGGCGGTGGCGTGGCCTACTCGTTCGGCCGGCACTGGGGAGTCCGCGGCGACGTGCGGTACTTCCGCAGCTTTCGGGACACCCCCGTGTCCGGCTTCACGATTAGCAGCCCCAAGCTCGGGTTCGGCCGAGGCAGCGTGGGACTCGTCGTACGATTTTGAACCTTCGCCGCGGTGGGGATCCTGCTGCTTCGCGTACCATCTCCCCGATGCGGGTCGATGTCGTCCTCGCGTTGCGCCACGACTGACGGCTCTGGCCCGAGATGGCTGGCCACGTTACCATCGTCGAGGGAATCCGATGGGAGGATCGACATGCCGTTGAGTGCCCGGAATCACCTGCCCGGCGTCATCGAGGAAATTCAGCGCGACACGATTCTCGCGCACGTGGTCATCCGTGTCGGGGACCACCGCGTCGAATCGGTCATCACGCGGCGGAGCGCGGACGAACTCGGCCTCGAGGTTGGTGACCACGTGTCGGCCGTGGTGAAGGCGACCGAAGTGATGGTCTCAAAGCCGTGAAGGCGGTCGAACGGCCGCCGGCACCGTGTGAGGGGCCGGGCGGGGAGGGAACGGGACGCATCGCGATGACGCTATGAGCACGAACCCGATGGGCGCGTGGCGGCGCGCGGCCGTCTACGGAAGCCTCTGGGCGTCGGTCGAGATCGTCGTCGGAAGCTTCCTCCACAACTTGCGGATCCCGCTGGCGGGCAGCGTGCTGGCGGCCTTCGGGGTGCTGCTGCTGACGGCCGGTCACCGGGCCTTCCCCCAGCGCGGGCTCATCTGGCGCGCGGCGCTCGTGTGTGCGCTGATGAAATCCGTCTCCCCGAGCGCCGTCATCCTCGGCCCGATGATCGGCATCCTCATGGAAGGCGTGCTGCTGGAGACCATGGTCCGGCTCGCCGGTGGGCGTGCCGTCGGCTACCTCGCAGGCGGCGCCCTGGCGGTAGGCTGGTCGATGGCCCAGCGGATGCTGAACGCGCTCATCGCGTTCGGCCCTGACGTCGTACGGCTCTACGTCGATGCGTACGGGTTTGCGTCCCGCTCGCTCGGCGTGACGTCCTTCGGTCCGTTCAACCTGATCGCGGCGTTGGTCGGTCTGGAGGTCTGCGCGGGCGCTGTTGCGGCTGTGGCCGGCTTGCGGGTCAGCCGGCGCGCCCGGCTGCTGGCCTCGCCGCCGCCCGCTCGGACCGCCTCCGGGTCCTGGTTTCCGGGTCCTCCGATCACGGCAGAGGGCAACTGGTCACTGGTCCGCTTGGTGCTGGTTGCCGCCGCGCTACTGAGCGGTTTGGCCGGCCTGGGATGGGTTCCGCTCTGGGTGGCCGGTCTCTACGTCGCGAGTTTCGCCACCGTCGTCCTCCGCGCCTATCCAAGAGCGGTGGCGCGGGTTCGCCGACTCTCGCTCTGGCTCGAACTCGCCGGGGTGATGCTGCTGGCGGGCCTGGTGTTCGGAGGTGTACGACACGGCGTGTCGGGCCTCCTGAGCGGCGCGGCCGCAGGCGCGGCCATGGTCCTTCGCGCGACGATGGTGCTCTTCGGATTCACGGCAATCTCGGTCGAATTGCGCAATCCGATCATCCTGGCGTGGCTCGAACACCGTCGCCTCCGTGGACTCTCCGACGCACTGGGCGTCGCCTTCGGTGCCCTGCCTTCGTTTACCTCGGCCCTGGCGGAGTACCGCCATCTGTGGCGGCGGCCGTGGCTGCTCAGCGCGAACCTGCTCCAGATCGCCAACGGGTTCGTCGCCGGCGGCGACGGCGGCCCGTCGCGCCCAACGGTTGTGCTCACCGGGCCGACCGGGTCCGGAAAGACCACGCTGGCGCTGGCGGTTGTCAACCGCCTGCGCGCCGGTGGCGTGCGCGTGGCTGGCATCCTGGCGCCGGGGCTGCTCGATGGCGGCCGGCGAACCGGGTTCGACCTGGTCAACCTGGCGACTGGTGAGCAGGTGCCACTCGCTCGCGAGCACCCCCCCACGGTCGGGCCCCACGCGCGGTGGAGCCGATTCGGGTTCAGTGCGGCGGGATTGGAGCTCGGGCGCCGGGCCCTGGGAGCCGACACGGACGGCGCTGACGTCGTCGTGGTGGACGAGGTCGGACCGTTCGAGCTGTCGGGAGGGGGATGGGCGTCGGCCCTGGATGCGCTGACCGAGCATGGTGTCGGTGGAGTCGTGCTCGTCGTCAGGGACTCGGTGGTCGACGCCGTCCGGGCCAGATGGGGGTCGGCAGACACGGTGGTCTACGAGGTGACGGCCGTCGATCCTGACGAGGTCGCCGAACACCTGATGCGCTCGGTGGCCGTCCAGGAGGTCTCGTCCTGACGAGCCGCCGTGACAGCCGCTTCGAAGGGTGCGTCCGCCCGGGCGCACCGTATCCCTGTCCCGCCCACGCCTTCCGAGCGGTCGCAACCACGGCGCTGGGATCTGGCTACCAGCCGTAGCAGTCGAACTTGTAGTGACACCGCTCGCAGTACCAGCAGCCCTTGACCCGAATCAGATTGGTGTTGCCGCATCGCTCGCACACGAGCGTCGTCGTTCCGTCGGTGGGGCCGGTACGTGCCGGTCGCAGCGGGGTCGCGGAGCCCCGAGGTCCGGTCTGATCGCCAGTCATGGACCCTCCAGTCTCAGGAGACGGGTTTCTCGGATTGATCGATTCTGACACAACTGGGACCGGTCGGGAGTCGCACACCGCAGGTCCAATTCGCCGCCCGGCAGGTTCAAGGTGAGCCGGTGAGGTCGGACTCCGGAACTGCATCCGCACGCTGGGGCAGGCGGATGGAAAATGTGCTCCCATGGCCCGGCTCGCTCGATACGGCGATGGTGCCCCCAGACTGTGTCACGATGCCGTAGACGGCCGCCAGCCCCAGCCCGGTGCCCTTGTCGCGTGCCTTGGTGGAGAAGAAGGGTTCGAAGATGTGTGGCAGCACCGCCGCGGCGATCCCGGCTCCCGTGTCACCAACGATCAGTTCCACGTCCGATTTCGGTACCTCCCCCTCGGCAGGCGGGGGGGCGTCAACCTGAGCGGTGGTGATCGTCAGCGTTCCCGCCTCCTCCATGGCCTCACGCGCATTCAGCGCGAGGCTGAGCAGGGCCGCTTCGATCTGGGACGGGTCCGCCGTTACCAGGAGCGGGTGCGGCGCGAGCCTGACGTCGAGCGCGACGTCCTCGCCGATCAGCCTCGACAGCATCTCCGCGGCTTCACGCACGACGTCGTTGATGTCGAAGGTCCTCTTCGTCAGCGTCTGTCTCCGACTGAACGCCAACAGTTGGCGCGTCAGCTTCACGGCGCGCTCCACCGCCACCCGGATCTCCTCGAGCAGGCGGCGGCGCTGGTCGGCGCCGCCGAGCTTCCTCAAGGCCGTGTCGGTGTACCCCTGAGCGGCCGTGAGCAAGTTCGCGAAATCATGCGCAACGCCCCCTGCGACCTGGCCGATGGCCTCCATGTGCTGGACATGACGAAGGCGAGCCTCGATTTCGTGTCGTCTGGCCCCGAGTTGCTTCTGGCGCCTTCCGAGGGCGACATACCCAACCAGCGCCAGAGACGTCAGCAGGACCAGTTCGCCGAGCACCAGCACGCTGCGCCCGGCCGTGGCGGCGGAACTCCGAAACGGTGCGCCGGAAGTCCAGATGAAGATCAGCGGAAACGAGAACGCCCCTGCCAGCAGGCCTCCGGCCGTCGCCACCGGACGAACGACGTCCGTCGCGGAGGGCGTCGTGACTGGTGCGGCCGCCGGCCTCGGCGGCAGAACGTGGCGCAGCCGTGCCGCCAAGAGAAAGGCCCCAGGCGGGACAGCCCAGAGCAGGTCGGTGATCCGGCCGTTCCGCCAGCTCAGAACGCCGCGCTCCAACAGCAGGTCGAGGGCGTCGGTGATGGTGTTCAACACCAGGGCGGCGGTGAAGACGGCGTAGATGCGGGTCCAGCGCCGATCGCGGCACGCCAGGACGGATCGGACACCGAGCACGATCAGCACCAGCCCCAGCACGACATAGCAGTAGTCTGCCTGCGCGACCGACGGCCCGCCAGGCGATCCCTCCGATGCTGGAATCAACACGAAGTAGACGTACCACCCGATCCCGATTGCGCTCAGGCCGATGGTCCGAATCCTCCGGTCGAGCACCAGGGGACCCGCTATGCCGTAGTGCGGGCGGCGTTCGATCGCCAACATCAGGAAAACGTAGCTCGCGACGTACGGCAAATCGACCAGCACCGTGGCCGACCGGCCCGGCACGGCACTGGACGTCAGCGCGGCGATCGTCGTGCCCGTCAACCAGCACGCGAACGCGGTGGCCACATCCCGCCAGAAGCGGCGCTCCGCCGTCGACGCCAGCCCTGTCAGCCCGGCGATGGCGGCCAGCAGCTGCAGAGCCAGGAACGGGAGCTGATAGAAATACGTGCCGAACGCGCTGCGGAAGCCAGGCGTGACCGGAGCGACGTACAGGGCGATTTCGATGAGGAGGACGGCGGCGAGCAGCCGCACGAAGACGTCGCGGCCCAGCGCGCGGACGACCGAGAACCCACGCCCCGCCGGCCGCCCAGTCACGCGGTGTCTCCCGCCGGCCACTGGGGCGGGCGGTCCAGGATCCGTCGGACCTCGGACGTCAGCGCGTGAGCGGTAAACGGCTTAAGGAGCAACGACAGCCGGCCGTCGAGGACGCCGTGGCGCACCAGCGCGTCATCCGCATAGCCGGACATGAACAGGACCCGGATCCCCGCCTGCCGGGCCACGATGCGTTCGGCCAGCACACGCCCGTTCATGCCGGGCATGACCACGTCCGTCAGCAGAAGCGCGATGCGGCCATCATGGCTCTCGTGGACGCGGAGAGCCTCGTCGCCGTTCGCGCTGGTCAGGACCGTGTAGCCGGCCCGACGCAGGATCGCGGCCGTCAGATCGCGTACCGACGCCTCGTCCTCGGCCACCAGGATGGTCTCGGTCCCCGGGGAGACGATCGCATGAGGCTCGCTGGGGTGAGGCAGGTCAGGGGTTGCCACCGTCGGCAGCACGACGGAGAGCGTCGTGCCCGCACCCGGGGTGCTCGAGGCAGTGACGGTGCCACCACTCTGGCGCACGATGCCGTACACGGTCGCCAGGCCCAGTCCCGTCCCCTTTCCGGGTTCCTTGGTCGTAAAGAACGGTTCAAAGATCCGCGGCAGGACGTCCGGGGGAATGCCGTGGCCAGTGTCTCGCACCTGGAGTTCCACGAAGGCCCCCGGTGGAACGGTCGACGCCCCACGCGTGCTCTCGGGAGGCGGGCTGTGTGGCCGGGCCGCAATGGTGATGGTTCCACCGTCGGGCATCGCATCGTTCGCATTCACCACCAGGTTCACCAGCACCTGTTCGAGGCGCCCCGGGTCGACGTTCGCCGGTTCGAGGCCAGGTTCAAGCTCCGTGACGAGCGTCACGCCCGGCCGGATCATCTTCTGCAGCGGCCCGACCAGCGTCTGCACCGCCTCGTGCAGGCGTACCGGTTGCGCCTTGACGAAATCGCGCTGGCCGATCGTGAGCAGTTGCCGCGTCAGCGCCGTCGCCCGATCGGTCGCGATCCGGACACCCGAGAGCGCCTCGTAGACGGGTCCGGACGGCGGGAGCCCGTCCATCGCCAGTTCCGCGAACCCACCGATCACGGTCAGCACGTTGTTGAACTCGTGCGCCACACCGCCCGCCAGCCGCGCAATCGACTCCATCCGCTCGACCTCGAGGCTCTGAAGCGTGGCATCGTCCTGCCAGCGTTGCGCGGCCGAATGATGTCGGTCGAGCGTGCGGTAGGCCACGAGCGACACCACTGCCAACACCAGCGTAGCCACCGTCACCACGACGTTCTCCAACGGCTGGAGGGCAGGCGGCATGGCACCGAAGCCCAGAGCCACCACGTGGATCCCCACGAGGCTGACCGCGGCAATCAGGACCGCGCTCCCGATCGGGAGGAGGCCGTTCATCGCGTCGTCAGTATCCGGGGCCTGGGCGGGAGTCACCTCGGCCAGCCCGGTGGCGGGCAGGCGCGCCGCGAGGACGAACCCGAGCGCCGGCAGTGCGTACATCCACACGACGGCTTCGCCCAGGCGGTCCGAAAGCAACCGCCACCCGGCGGCCATGTCGAGGATGTCCGTCGCCGCGCCGGCCAGGGTTCCCGCAAGCAGGCTGCCGTACACCACACGCCACCGCGCCGTCTGTCTCAACCGCAGCACGCCGACGAGCCTTGTGACGACGACGGCGTCGAACACCAGGTAGCTGAGCCAGATGGGCAGGAACGAGTCGTAGTTCGCGCCAAGAACATGGACGGGGACCGCCAGGGCGTACGCGGCCCAACTCAGGATGATGAATGTCCACGCGGCCACGCGAAGCCGGCTCTGCACCTGTCGCGCTGCGCTGGGACGGCACTGCGGTTCGCTCTCGAGCGCCAGCAGCATGGCGATATACGACCCGAAGAACAGGCCGTCGGCTGCGACATCCCACCCCAACGTCCACGCGCGGTCAGGCACCATGGCGTAGACGAGCAGGGCGGCCGTCCAGAACGCGAAGCTCCCGCCGAGCAGCAGCCAGAGCGTCCGCTCCCGGCGCTCAACTGACCGGGACGCCCGGGCCCAGCACGCGATGACGGCCCACACCATCCCGAGCGGCTCAAGCCAGTACTCTCCCAGGTTCGATCGCTCGGCGTGTGGCAGCACGGGCAGAACGACGAGCGCGAGCAGGGAGCCGACCGACAGGAGATAGAGCTGGACGATGGGATCCCTGAGCAAGAGGCGGACAAGACGCGGCGCACGTAGCGGCATGGGCTAGGAGTGAGGGCGGGCGCCTCAAGCCAAGCATCCTACCTCATCCGTTGCCGAAGATGAAAGCGCTCTCCATGGGCGACGGCGACGGGCCGCGCCCGGGCTGAGGATCCAGGTGGTGGCGCTGCACGGCCCAGAACGGCAACCAGCGGAGTGTTCTCGCGAGTCGACTGACGCGCCACGATGGACCTCAGTCCGCACACACGCCCCACGGCCGTCTGATCAGAGTGCGCCGAGGCGTCGCAGCGCGAGCACCGGCCTGGCTTCCTGCCGAGAGGCTGGCAGATCCACCGCGAACTCCGCGACCCAGTCGTTCTGCGACTCCGGGTCGACGAGCATCTGCTGCACCCGCCACACCCCATCGTCCTCGCGCCGCTCGACGTAGGTGTGGCGCAGATTGCGCGCTTCCGGGTCCAGGCGCAGGCGCTCGTGCTCGGCCGTGTACGCGTCGAAGGCGGCGCGGAGCCGCTCCGCCGTCCACGCCTCGCCGTCGACGTCTCCCAGTCCGTCCAGGGCGGCCAGCGCCGCTCTGTGGTCGCCGATCGACCAGGCACGCAGGAACGTGAAGACGCGAGCGCGAATGGCGGCGGTGAAGCTCCGCGTGTCGGCTGTGACATCCGCCGGCTCCGCGGCGGCGCCGGGCGGGCGACGGTCGAGTGCAGGCTGGGAGCCCGCCACGGGCGGTTGGTACGACGGATTCCGCATGCGCGCCCACTCGTCGGCGAGGCTCGAATCGACATCCCGAAGCAGCGTGCGCAGGTACAACTCCACGTCCCAGACCTCGTCGGTCTTCAAGGTGTCCGGAACGGTCTGGCTGAGCACCTTGTACACGCTGTTGAGGTGGCGCAGCAGCAGGCCCTCGGCCCGCTCGAGGTCGTAGTCCAGCACGTATTCGGCGAAGGACCGAAACTGCTCGAACATCTCGCGCGCGATCGATTTCGGGCGGATGTTCTCCTCCCCGACCCACGGGTGACGATCGACGAAGGCGTTGAACGTCGCGTAGATGAACTCGCTCAGGGGCTTCGGGTACTCCAGCTTCTCGAGCTCCTCCATGCGCTGCTCGTAGTCGAGCCCGTCGGCCTTCATCTGGGCGACCGCGCGGTCCTTGATCTTGGCCAGCTGCCGACGCAGGATCAGGTCGGGGTTCTCCAGGATGGCCTCGACCAACGTCACCACGTCCAGGGCGTAGGTCGGCGACTCGGGATCGAGCAACGGGAGCGCTTCGAGCAGAAACAGCGAGAGCTCCTGGTCCATGGAGAAGTCGTCCTGGAGCTCCACGTTGACCCGAAGTGTCGAGCCGGTCTCGGTGCGGGGCACCAGTTCGACGATGTGCCGGCCGACCAGCCCCCGGAACAGCTGCCAGGCCCGCCGCCGGTGCGCCTTCTTGGCCTCTTCCGGTTCGTGACAATCCCGGATCAGCTGCCGCATCGCGGCGCACCCGTCGGTCGGGCGGCTGAGCACGTTCAGCAGCATCCCGTGCGAGACCGCGAAGCGGGACGCGAGCTGCTCGGGCGACGCGCCGATGAGGCGCTTGAAGGTGCCGAGATCCCAGTTGGTGAAGTTGTGCTCGGGCGGCCGGCGCTTGACCACCTTGCGGCCCTCGCGGGCGGCCTTCTCGCTGAGCCGGAGGTTCTCGATGACGTGCTCGGGCGCCTGCACCACCACGTGGCCCTGCGTGTCGAACCCCCGGCGCCCCGCACGCCCGGCGATCTGGTGGAAGTCGCGGGCGCTGAGGAGGGTCGTCTTCTGCCCGTCGAACTTGCACAGACGCGTGAAGAGCACCGTCCGGATCGGCACGTTGATGCCGACGCCGAGCGTGTCGGTTCCGCAGATGATCTTGAGCAGGCCCCGCTGTGCGAGCTGCTCCACCAGCACGCGGTACTTCGGCAGGAGGCCCGCGTGGTGCAGACCGATGCCGTGCTTCAACCACTTGCGAATCTCCGCGCCGTACGGGCTTGAGAAGGAGAAGTCGGCCACGGCGGCCGCCAGCACCGCCTTCTCCTCCCGCGTGCAGATCTTCAGGCTCGTGAAGTCCTGGGCGCTGCCGGCCGCGTCGGCCTGCGTGAAGTGCACGACGTAGACGGGCGTCTTGGCCTCCTCGGCCAGCCGCTCGAGCGTGTGCGCCAGCG
The DNA here is from genome assembly GCA_963701315.1 of uncultured Acidobacteriota bacterium. GTDB lineage: Bacteria > Acidobacteriota > Vicinamibacteria > Vicinamibacterales > Fen-181 > FEN-299. The sequence continues at coordinate 2,750,200 of OY969603.1, forward strand.
GGATCTCGGAATAGGCGAAGTCCAGCGGCACCGGGCGGTCGGTCGATCGGACGGTCGCCGTCGGACGCCCGTTGAGCCGCGTTAGCGCCGTTTCGAAGAACGCCGTGTCGCCCAGGGTGGCCGACATGAGGAGGAACCGTGTGCGGGGAAGCGTGACCAGCGGCGTCTGCCAGGCGACGCCGCGGTCGCGGTCGGCGTACCAGTGGAACTCGTCCATCACGACGTCGTCGACCTCGGCCTCCTCACCCAGCCGCAGGGCCATGTTGGCGAGGATCTCGGCCGTGCAGCACAGGATGGGCGCGTGGCGATTGACCGACGCATCGCCGGTCGCCAGCCCGACCTGGTCGGCCCCGAACTCCCGGCAGAGCGCCATCCACTTCTCGTTCACCAAGGCCTTGATGGGGCACGTGTAGACGGCCCGACGGCCCCGTGCGAGCGCGCCGAAGAGCATCGCCGAGGCCACGAGTGACTTCCCCGAGCCAGTTGGCGTGTTGAGGATGACGTTCTTCTCGTCGAGCAGTTCGAGAATCGCCTCCTCCTGCGCCGGATAGAGCGTCAGGCCCCGGTCGGCGGTGTAATCGAGGAACCGGTCGAGGAGGGCCTCGCTGGAGACCTCGCCGTCCTCGGGCAGGAGCTCGTCGAGCGTCACGGGCATGCCGTACCTTGTACTCCCAACCCGGGTCGGTACGAAAGCGGGATCGCGCCCACTGGACATAGACCAAATGTTCTAGACATCGTGGTCTACTTTGGCATAGACTCGTCGCCAGTGACGGTTCGCCCCACAGGAGCCTCGACATGACCACGCTTCCCCGACCCACGCGCGCAGAGCTCGACCTGCTCCGGGTCCTCTGGCGGACCGGGCCCGCCACCGTCCGGCAGGTCTACGAGGAGCTGCGGAAGGACCGGGACGTGGCCTACGCGGCCATCCTGCGCCTCATGCAGGTGATGCACGCCAAAGGGATCCTGCTCAGAGACGAAGCCCAGCGGTCCCACGTCTACCGTCCCGCTCACCGGCAGGATGCCCTCCAGCGGCGACTGCTTCGTGACCTGATCCAACGGGCGTTCTCGGGGTCGGGCAAGGATCTGGTGCTGGCGGCACTGAAGGGTGGGCATGTGACGCCGGCCGAGCGACGGGAGATCCAGGAGTTCCTCGACGGAACGGAGGACGCGCAATGACGGGGTCAGGTCGTCCGCTGATCGACGCGCTGGGCTGGGCGCTCCTCCACTTTGTCTGGCAGGGCTTCCTGGTGGGTGTCCTGACGATGGCCTCCCTGCGCCTGCTGCGCCGCGCGCGGCCACAGATCCGTTACGGCCTCGCGTGTGGGGCGTTGGGGCTCTGCCTAGCGCTGCCCGTCGTGGGCGTGAGCCGGGCCGTGGTCGGCACAACGCTTGATCGGCCGGCGAGCCGGCTCCAGACGCGCGACCTCCCCACGGTGGATTGGCCGCCCGCTCTGCCGGGCCGCGCACGAACCGTCGTGCGCGACGCCGACGTCTCGCTGGAGCCCTGGCTGCCCATCATCGTCACGCTGTGGGCAGGGGGGGCCGCGCTCCTGTCCCTCCGCCTGGCCGCAGGTCTCGCTCGGACCGCCCGCCTCGGCGGCAGCGTCTCTCTCCCCGTCGAGTCAGAGTGGACCGACTGTCTCAGGCGCCTGGCCGACCGTCTGGGGCTCGACCGGACAGTGCGCCTGAAAGTCTCGGCGGCCATCGATACGCCGCTCACGCTCGGGTGGTGGCGACCTGTCGTCTTCGTCCCGGCCGGCCTGCTGACGGGGATGTCTCCCGCCCTGCTCGAGGCGCTCTTGGCGCACGAGCTCGCCCACGTGGCCCGCTACGACTACCTGGTGAACCTGCTGCAGAGTGCCGCTGAGGTCGTCCTCTTCTACCACCCGGCCGTGTGGTGGATCTCGCGGCGGATCGGCGCCGAGAGAGAACAGGTCGCCGACGATCTGGCGGCCGCCGCGCTCGGCGAACGCAGGCGTTTGGCCCTGGCCCTCCAGGCGCTGGACCGTCTTCAGGCTGCAGCCCCCCAATTCGCCCAAACCGCTCGGGGAGGATATCTCATGAACCGGATCCGCCGCCTCGTGTTCCCGGAGTCCCAGCCCCTGGCGCGGTCGGTCGCGCTGTGCGCGATCGCCGCCGCCGTGGCGGGCGCGGTGATCGCGACCGTCTCGGTCTATTCGGCATCTCCCGTCGGCACGCCGGCCGGCGTGCGGAGCGAACCGTACCAGCCGCCCCTGGCAGCCGGGACCGTCACCGGACAGTGGCGCCTGCGCCTCGACCCCGCGGATCCAGGCTCGGCCTACCTTGAGTTGCGCTACGTCACGAGCCACGGGGAGAGCACCTCCGGCCATACCGTCAGCGTCGACCAGCTCGCAGGGCTCAATCCCGGCGCCGCGACCCGACAGGGCGCCGTTCATGTCGAGGTTCGCCGGCCGGCGGGAACCATCGCGTGTGACGGCACCATGCGGGCGGGCGAGGGCTCCGGCACGTTCGTCTTTACGCCAAGCGCGGCCTTCGTCTCCGAGATGGGGGGGCTCGGGTACACGGGCCTCAGCCTCGAGACCCTGTTCTCGCTCGCCCTTCACGACGTGAGCACCCAGTTTGTCAGGGACCTGTCCGCGGCCGGGTACAAGGCGGTTCCGGTCGACAAGCTGGTCGCGCTCCGGATTCACGGCGCGACCGCGGACTTCGCCCGGTCCATGGCGACCTTGCTCGGCCAGCTGCCAGGCGTGGACCAGCTGATCGCGATGCGCATCCATGGGGTGACCCCGGACGACACGCGCCAGCTGCAGGATCAACTCGGCAAGGACCTCACCGCGGATAACCTCGTCGCCCTGCGCATCCACGAGGCGACGCCGGACTACGTTCGGGCGATGAAGAACCTGCTCGGCACGACCCTCAGCGCGGACCAGGTCATCGCGATGCGCATCCATGGGGTGACCCCGGACGACACGCGCCAGCTGCAGGATCTGCTCGGCAAGGACCTCACGGCGGACAACCTGGTCGCTCTGCGCGTCCACGAGGCGACACCGGATTACGTTCGGGCGATGAAGAACCTGCTCGGCACGACCCTCAGCGCGGACCAGGTCATCGCGATGCGCATCCATGGGGTGACCCCGGACGACACGCGCCAGCTGCAGAATCTGCTCGGCAAGGGCCTCACCGCGGACAACCTCGTCGCCCTCCGCATCCACGAGGTGACCGCCGGCTATGTCAAGAGCATCCTCAGCCTGGGCTACGACCGTGTCAGCGTCGACCAACTGGTCGCCCTGCGGATTCATGACATCGTGGCGGACTACGTCAAGCGGGCCAAAGCGCGCGCGGGACGAAATCTCAGCCTCGACGAGGTTGTAGCGATGAAGATTCGAGGACAGTAGGACCCGGGCTCCAATTGCAGGGCGGCTCGCCCGCGGTCTCGGCCCGTCTCGCGCATGGCGGGGCTGAGGGCAGACGCCCTCCGCCCGGGTCCCGCGACCCGCCGGGGCCCCGGGCCGCCTCACTGGGTGGCCAGGCGAAGCGTGGCGGCCACATCGAGCGGCTTGAGCATCGCCGCGTCGACCGGCGGGTAGCCGACCATGCCCCCTGGGCCGGGGCCCGCGGCCACACCGATGTTGATCGGCGATCGCATGTGGGGCGCCGGACCGCGCCACTCGGGTGTCATCAACTCGAACCGGACGCTGTCGCCCGGCGAGGCGGCAATCGCGTACGGGCCGCCACCCTGCTTGATCGGCAACCGCGCTTCGTAGACCACTAGGTCGCCGTGAACGCCGACGCTGGCGAGGATGCCCCCGGTCTCCTCCATCGGGAGGCGTTTCACGTTCTTGCGTTCCGGTCCGAAGATGCCGACGGCCTCGCCCCCCGCGGACTCCGGGGCGCCCTCCTCGACGCCGCGCCCACGCCGGACGGGCATCGGACCAACCCCGTCGAACGGAAACTGCACCCCGAAGCCGTGCTTCCGGTCGTCCCCCCGGCTGAACCAGAGGATCAGGCCTTGGCGCGTGATCTGGGTCGACGCCACCCGGTCCTTGGTCACCAGGCAGACGTAGAGGGCCTCGGCGTCGTTGACGAGACCCAGCGAGAACTTCTGGCCCTTGACCGGACGCGTGAGATCGCGCCAGTCCTCGTCGTTCCCATCGATCCGGATCTCGCGATCACGCCACGAGCAGGACAGTACCCTGCAGAGACGCACTCCCGTGCAGGACCGTTGTCGGCGCCGCAGTCAGCAGGGGCACCAGCAGGAGCGGTAGCGCGAGGCGCAGCCGGGTCATCGAGCGCGCGAGTGACATGACGTCCTCCCGATGCCCCACGGCGGAGCATTGGATCACGGGCGCTGGCAATCGTAGGGTGACTGGGAGTCACCTGGCAGGTGTAGTCTAGTGTAGCGCAGAAACCGCCCACTGACGTGCCACGCCGATCGGCGGGCCGGCTGCCGACTCGCATCCGACGGACCGGCGGCTGCCCAGGACATGTGACCTGGTGGCGAAGGCGGCGGCAGGAGTCGAGGGGCCCATCGCCCACCTCGGCACCGGCCGGCCCCCAACGGCTGGCGCCCGGTCACGCGATGGGCCCGTCGCCCCTGCGGGGAGCAACCGCGGTGCCGTACGCGAGGTGATGGAATACGGCATAATTCGGCCGTGGAGTCTCGACCGAGCGCCGGGAATCCGGCGGGCCACCGAACGAACGTCACCTCGTCCGCGCCGGCTGACGTCTGCCTCGACGGGGCGGACCAGGCGCCGGACTTCATCCGTCTGACCCGTGAGGGCTACGACGCTGTCGCCCGCGAGTACGCGGTCCATTATCTCGAGGAGCTCGACCACAAACCGCTCGATCGCGCTCTACTGGATTGCCTCGTGGTCGATGTGGGCAGCCTGGGCCCGATCTGCGATCTGGGGTGCGGTCCGGGTGAGGTGGCCCGCTATCTGCGGTCCCGCGGCGCGGACGTGGTGGGGATCGACCTGTCCCCGACGATGGTGGCCGAGGCCAGGCGTCTCACCCCCGAGATCCCGTTCGCGGTGGGCAATCTCCTGGCCCTCGATGTCCCGGACGAGTCGTACGGCGGTATCGCCGCGTTCTACTCCCTGATCCACGTGCCTCGCGACCGGGTTGTCGACGCGCTCGTCGAGTGCCGCCGGGTCCTGAGGCCCGGCGGTCTCCTGCTGCTGGGATGCCACCTCGGCGCGGAGGTCGTCCATCTTGACGAATGGTGGGGTCGGAGCGTGACGCTGGATTTCGCCTTCTACACAGCTCGTGATCTCGGAGGCCGCGTGCAGTCGGCCGGGCTCCAACTCGTCCAGAGCCTCACGCGCCCGCCCTACCCGGAGGTCGAATACCAGAGCGAACGCCTGTACGTCCTGGCGCGCCGGCCAGCCGAGCCAAGGGTGTTGCCATGAAGGTCCTCGCCCTCGCGAGACGGCGGTGGCGGATCAGCGGACTGGCCGCCGCGGTGGCCGTCGGGATGCTGGCGGGCGGGTCGGACGACGCATCGCCCGGCCAGCCGCCGGGCGTCACGTTCAAGGTCGACATCAACTACGTGGAGATTCCTGCCGTTGTCGTCGACCCGAACGGGCGCTTCGTCGACACGCTCCAGCAGAGCGACTTCCAGGTCTACGAAGACGGCCGCCGCCAGACGATTGCCAGCTTCACCCTGGTGAAGACCGGCGTCGAGCCCGTCGAACCGCCGGTGGACTTGCGGAGCGCAATCGCGCCCGACGTCCAAACCAACGCCGCGCCGTTCGACGGTCGCCTCTACGTGGTGTTGATGGACGACCTGCACGTCGATGCCGCGCACACCGAGCCGACACGGCAGGCCGCACGACTTTTCCTTGAGACCCAGCTCGGGACCGGCGATCTGGCGGCGGTGGTCTGCACCAGCGGCCGGACCGGTGGGTCTCAGGACTTCACCTCCGATCGCTCGCTCCTCGTCGCGGCCGTCGACCAGTTCATGGGCCGGCGCCTCAACTCGCCGACGCGGAACCGGATCGAGAGCTTCAACAACAACAACGTGGCCGGCGCGCTGAACCGCTCCAGCCTTGAGACGCGCCCGACGGTGGACGACGAGGAGCGTGAGCGCCTGACCAACGCACAGGCAACGCTCGCCACGATTCGCGCCATCTCGGGGTCGCTCGCCGCGATCCGCGGTCGTCGGAAGGCCGTCGTGCTGTTCAGCGAGGGAATCGACGCGGCCATCAGCAACATCAACGCGGGCGAAGCCCAGGGAGAGGGCACGGACTTCAACGTCGGCAACCTCCTGCCTGGTGCCTCCGGTCAAATCCAGCGCGACGCCGAGGATGCCATGTCGGCGGCCACCCGCGCCGACGTCAGCATCTATGGCATTGACGCCTTCGGCCTCAAGCCAGGCGCGGGCACCGCTGACGTCGCCATCCCGACCGACGTCGATCCGACCGCGAGGCTCAGTCTCGACGCCCTCGGGAGCGAGGTACGCCTGCAGCAGGAGAGTCTGAGGCGGCTGTCCACCAACACGGGAGGGTTTGCCGCGATCAACACCAACGACCTGGCGTCGGCCTTCAGTCGCATCCGTGAAGACAACAGCCGGTACTACCTGCTCGGCTACTACCCGGCCGCCACCCGGCCGGATGGCCGCTTCCACCGACTCGATGTGAAGGTCGATGTTCCAGGGGCCACTGTGCGGGCACGGGCTGGGTACGTCGCGCTCCGCGAGCGGCCCGGCCAGGCGCCCGCCAGTGCCGACCTCGCCTCCCCCTCGCTCGTCCACGAGGCGCTCGACAGCCCCCTTCCCGTCCCCGGGCTGAGGCTGACCGCATTTGCGGCCCCCTTCAAGGGACCCACACAGAACGCCAGCGTGACCGTGGTGGTACAGGTGGACGGGCGAGACATCCGGTTCACACAGACCGGCGAGCAGTACGACGCCGGACTCGTCCTGTCGATTCTGGCCACCGACGAGTCGGGCCGGGCGACGACCTCGCTGACTCGCACGGTGACGATGCCGCTGCGCCCGGAGTCCCACCGGCAGGTGTCAGAGAACGGTATCCGGATCGTGGAACGGATCGACCTACCGCCCGGGCGCGTCCGGCTGCGCATCGCGGCTCAGGACGTCGACAGCCAGCGCGTCGGGTCGGTCCACTACGATCTCGACGTGCCCGACTTCAGCGCCAGTGCGCTGACGATGAGCGGCCTCGTCCTGACGTCGAGCCTTGCCGGCACGGTACCGACCGTCCCCTCCGATCAGCTCGACGGGCTGAAGAGGCATTTGCCGGGCCCGCCGACCGTCGCGCGTGCGTTCCGCCCAGCGGAGGTGCTCGGCCTGATGGCTCAGATCTACGACGGCGACCCCGAGCTGCACACGCTGGACGTGTCGACCAGGGTGAACGACACGGGCGGGCACGAGGTCGTTCGTCACGAAGATCAGCATTCGAGCGCCGAATTCTCGGGACACGACGACGGCCTCCCCTATGCGACCATGGTACCCCTCTCGGGCCTGCCGCCGGGTTCGTACGTTTCTGACGGTCGAGGCGCGCTCACGGCTGGACCCATCGCGAGTGGCGCGCCGGGCCGTCAGGTTCGAGATCGTGCGTCCGCCCGGGTCCTGAGCGACACGCCGGCACGTGTCCCGATCAGCTTGCCGCCCCGTGGCGGGGACTGTACAAGGATAGGATGCCCTTCGGTCGGTCGACGAGGCGCGGCGTAGTCACCCGGGAGCAGCAGACGGTTGCGGCAATGGTCGGCATCTACTGCGCCGATCACCACCGTGTGGACGCCCCCCCGTGCGCCGCCTGCCGGGAGCTGCTCAGCTACTCGCGCGAGCGCCTGAGCCGCTGTCCCTACGGCGAGGCAAAGCCCGCCTGCAAGCAGTGCCCGGTCCACTGTTATCTGCCAGCCCGCCGTGAAGCGATGCGGGAGGTGATGCGCTACGCCGGGCCGAAGATGCTGTTCCGTCACCCGTTCCTGGCGCTCACCCACCTGTGGCGGGAGCGTACTCGCGGGCGGCCGCCCCGCCCGGCGCGCCGGCGGGCGGTCTGATCACCCGGCGAACAGCTCGGTAAACATGGCAGCGCGTCCCTTGAAGGCCGCGCCCACACCAAGGCGGTGGAAGTCGGGATTGAGAATGTTGTTGCGATGGCCCCGGTTGTCCATCCAACCGGCCACGACGAGGGCGGCCAGTTCGGCGGCATCTGTCGGCCCGTCCGTGATCGAGTAGAGGTTCTCCCCCCAGGTGTCCAGGTGCAGCCCGGCGCGGGCGAGCCGATCACCGGGGTCGAGCCCCTCTGGCGTCTGGTGGGAGAAGAAGCCCCGCGCCAGCATGTCGCGGCTGTGCGCACGGGCGACCGTGGCCAACTCCTCGGAAAGCGTCAGGCGGGACAGGTGCCGCCAGCCCCGCTGCTGATTGGTGAGAAACAGGACGTGCCACTCCACGTCGGCGGCGCTGGTGGTGGCCGCCTTCAGACCCTGCACCCCCGCACAGACTCCGAGACACCCGGTGAGGAACGAACCGAGGCACGCCCGGCGTGTCACACGCATCCTCTAGGAGGTATCGGCGTCACCGTCCGGAACGTCCATGCCACGTGCTAAGCTTGGCGGACCATGGCGGAGCTGCGCCGCAGTCTCACCCTGTTCGACATGACGATGATCGCGATCGGGGGAACGATCGGATCCGGCATCTTCCTGACCCCTTCGCTCATCGCCCACGCCCTCCCCTCCGCCGTGCTCATCCTCGGCGTGTGGCTGGTCGGCGGGCTGTTGGCGATGGCCGGCGCCCTCACGTTCGCGGAGCTCGCGGCCCTGATGCCGCGCGCCGGCGGCCAGTACGTCTACCTCAGCGAGGCCTACGGCGGTCTGGTCGGGTTCCTGTTCGGGTGGGCGTACTTCCTGGTCTGCAACGCGGGCGGCCTGGGCGCCCTCAGCGTCGCCTTCGCCACCTACTTCGGCTACCTCGTGCCGCTCAGCGCCGGTGGCATCAAGGCCGTCGCGGTCGCGGGTCTGCTGGCGCTGACCGCGATCAACGTGATCGGCGTGAAGGCGGGGGCCGTGTTCTCCGATGTCTTCACCCTGCTCAAGATCGCCGGCATCGCCGCGCTCATCGCGGTGGGGTTCTCTCTCGGATCGAGCTCGACCACCCACTTCACGCTGGTGGCCGGGGCGGTGCCAGGCGGGTTGGCGGCCGGGCTCGCGACGGCGATGGTCGGCGTCCTCTGGTCGACGGGCGGGTGGCAGCACGCGACGTACGCCTCAGGAGAGATTCGCAACGTGCGGCGCACGCTCCCCCTGGCGATGGTGGTCGGCACCGCCGTCGTGACGATCATCTACGTCCTGGTGAACATCGCGTACATGTACCTGCTGACGCCTTCGCAGATCGCCGCGTCGCCCCACGTCGCGGCCGACGCGGTGTCGCTCGTGCTCGGACCGATCGGTGGCCGGCTGATCTCCCTGGCGATCTTCGTCTCCACGTTTGGCGTGGTCGGCATCTACACGCTGACCGCCCCCCGCATCTACTTCGCGATGGCCAACGACGGACTGTTCTTCCAGCGTGTCGCGACCATCCACCCGCGGTTCCGAACGCCGGCCTTTGCCATCCTCGCCCAGTCGCTGTGGGCCGCCGTGCTGATCCTGTTCTGGGGCACCTTCGAGAACCTGATTTCCTACGTCGTGTTCACCGATTGGATCTTCTTCGGCCTGGCGGCGGCCAGCGTCTTCGTGTTCCGGGTTCGCTGGCCCGATGCGGAGCGAACCGTCCGTGTCCCGCTCTACCCCCTCACGCCACTGTTCTTCGTGGCCACCTCGGCCTGGTTCGTCGCCGTGACCCTGGTGCACCGACCCGCACAGGCATGGGCGGGCCTTGGCTTCCTCGCGCTCGGCGTGCCGGTCTATTTCTACTGGAGAGCCCGCGCGGAGCCGCGGCGGCGACTCGAACGGGAGGAGGATGAGCACGCCAGCTGACCTCGAGAGCCGATTGCGACACGCCGTAATCGACGGCGACGAAGCCGCCGCGGCTCGTCTGGCGGCTGAGGCCCTGGCCGAGGGCGTACCCGCTCGCCACCTCGTGGAGGCTGGCCTCGTACCGGCGATGGACGAGGTGGGCCGTCGGTTCGAGGCTGGCGACTACTTCGTCCCCGAACTGCTCGTCTCGGCCCGCGCCATGAAAGCCGCGATGGAGCTCCTCGAGCCGCGTCTGGCCGACCGCCCCGTGATCGAGCGCGGCCGCATCGCCATCGGCACGGTCCGGGGCGACTTGCACGACATCGGCAAGAACCTGGTGGCGACGCTGCTGAGGGGCGCCGGATTCAGCGTGTCGGACCTCGGCGTGGACGTCGCCCCGGAACGCTTCGTCGCGGCAGTGCGCGACGGGGCCGGCGTCGTCGCCCTCTCGGCGCTGCTGACAACCACGATGCCCTCGATGGAGGCGACCATCGCGGCGCTGACATCGGCGGGGCTGCGGGGCCAGGTCACGGTCATCGTTGGCGGCGCGCCCATCACCCAGGCGTTCGCGTCGCGGATTGGCGCAGACGGCTTCGCCGACACTGCGGCCGGCGCTGTCGCGCTCGTGCGCCGGCTGCTCGCCTCTCCAAGCCGAGGCACACCTGCCTGATGGCCCGGTGAAACACTCATCGGCCGGCCGGACGCAGGGAGACCCCGCCGCTGTTCTGCGAATCGAAGGGGATCTTCGAGCGCCGCCGCCTCGTCCGGGCCGGTCGCCTGCCGGCCGGATCCGCCGGATTCAAGTTCGCTGGCCCTCTGCCGATTACGTCGTTGAGGCGAAGTAGCCTCATTGGAAGGAACCGGAGATGCGAATCCTGCAGCTTCTCGATCCGGCGTACGTCCACCCGCAGGCCTATTACCGCGTGGCGCCGCCACCCGCCAAGTCGCCGCCCAGGCGCGTCCAGGCTGTCAGCCGCCAGGTTGGCTCCGAGGATCCGTCAAGCGCCAGCGCCTCGCCGCCCGATGACGGGATTCGCCTCGCCCTGTCGCCAGAAGCGCGCGAGGCTGCTCGCCGGGCGGCCCTCGAACATCTTCGCGCCGGCCAAGCCAATCAGCCGGAGGACGCGGCTGATGGAACCGGCGTCGCCGGTCCGGGCAAATAGCCAGCCAGCGCGCGGCAGACTGGCCCCCCCGGGCGGCGCCGGCCTCAGTCGGTCGGACCCCTCGACGGTTCCCCCGTGGTGCGCGCCCTTGTGCGCACCCGCACGCTGCACGAGCCCATCGGTTCCGCTGATTGAATCGTCGTCGGGACACCGGGCCGGAACCCGTCCGACCGGCGCGCTGCCGAGCCGAGGCTCTTCCCGGCCGGATGCCGCCGATGTGGCGCCAGCCGACGAGAACGAACGCACGCTGGCCTCACGGACCCGTCTCAGAGCGGCGCCGACTGGGGGTGTCGGGCTGGATGACCGGTCCCCCGCCTGAGGGCGCCAGCAGGCGTGCGAGCTGGTCGGTGTCGTGGGCCAGGGCGAGCGCCACAAGGTCCGCCACGGTGGTGGGGCCCCGTAGCCGATCGAGCCCGGATCGGTTCAGGTCCGCGGCCGTGCATCGCTCGAGGAGGCGGATGGTCTCGCGACGAGCGACGGCAAATCGGTCCACCCACTCGTCGATTCCCGCGTCAGCAAACGCCGCGTCAGCGGCCGCCGCGAAGGGCGCGGGCAGCAACGGCATCTCCACCGACAGGATGAGATTCAGGCGCTGCTGGAGCGACGTCTCCCCCAGGGCGAGAGTCGCCGCGACGTACCGAGCCAGCCTCGTCCCGTCCGGCTCCGGCCGGCAGGCCTCCGTCCCTCCGATCCGGCGCGACAGCCGCCCGGGCGTCTCGGCAAGCCCCTTGATTTGGATCAGACACTCGAGCAAGTCCGCCACGACACTGGCTCCTCACTGGCACGCCCGCGACTCCCCGCGAAGCCGCCAAGCCCGCTGCCACTCAGCACAGCCGACCCGCAGGCCGCGGTGGGCACACCGAACCGTCAATGCGGCGTCACTGCCCGGCGCAGGGCGCCCAACGACTCGCAGGGGGGCACGGTGCCGGTCACGCCCAAATGCACGGCCAGCAGCCCAAGCGCCTCGAGATCGTCACTCGCGGACGGCGGGCGGGCAGTCCACATGCCAAACCCGCTGATCACCGGTACGGCGACCTCGCCCTCTCCGGTCACGACGATGGCTTCCTCAGTGAGCCGGCCATGCGGAGCGCCGAGATCGTGCGCGCACTCGATCGCCTCGCACAGAGCGACGAATAGCTCGGTGCGAGCCACGCGCGACAGCCCGCGACTCTCGCAGTACCGATCGATGCGGAGGCCCACGATATAGTCGGCCACGACACAGAACGCGCCAGCGTCGGTGAGGCGGCCGTCCCGGATTCGGGCGATTCCGGGGTGGACCAATCGAAGGAGGCGACCGAGCCGATCCGCGAAGGCAGCTGCCGAGGCCGCCGCGCTTTGGGGCTCGGCGAGGTCAAGCGTCACCAGCGCGCGCGAGCGGTCGTCCTCCGCCAGGTACACGGTCCGATCGGGGCCCCGCGCGATGACCGTCATGACCCGGTACCCCGGTTCGGGCGGTCCCGCGTCGGCGTCAGTCTCCTTCTCGACGTCCGGGCCGAGCGCGAGGGCCATGAGACAGGCCGGGCAGCACAGGTCGATGAGCGGCGCCCCGCACGCAGGGCACCGGCGCGGGGGCGGCGGCCAGGCGTCTTCGTCGCGCTCGTCGGCCACGTCTCACTCGCCTCGCAGGACTCGGAACAACTCCCGGATTTCGTCGTCCACCTGCTTCGGATCGGTCACCGTGTCGCCGATCTCCTGGCGCAACAGCGCCCCGAAGCGGCGTCGGAGGCGATGGACGGCCACCTTGACGGCACCCTCGCTCATCGACAGCGCGACCGCGAGGTCAGCGTAGGCCATCGTCTCCGCATCGCCCGTCAAGTAGCCCTCGAGCCGAGCGAACAGCTCCGCCTTCCCCTTGCCGGCGAACTCGGCTCGCAGCCGCGCCCGCGTCCGGCCCAGCAACGTCATGGCCCACCGCCGCTCGTAGACGCGGTCGGGTGTCTCGGCGTCCGGCGGTTCCAGGCTGTAACGGCCTTCGGCGGTCTCAATCTCAAGTGGCAGCACCACGGCCCGGCCTCCGCGCTTGACGGCCGCTGCACGGTCGCGCTCATTGGACAAGAAGTGCTTGAGCGATGCGAGCAGGAACGACCGGAACCGTCCGCGCGAGGGGTCGGCATCCCGGACGAGCCCTTTCTCGAGCAGGCGGGAGAAGAACTCCTGCGTGAGGTCCTGGGCCTGATCGGGATCGTAGCCCCAGCGCCGGACGTAGGCGTAGAGCGGGTACCAGTAGTGCTCGCACAACGTGGCCAGCGCCTCGCGCGCAGCCGGGGTCGAGCCGTGACCGGCTGCCAGGACCCGGCTCCAGCGCGTCGTGGCGAACTGGCTCCGGCCCCGCGCGGCGCCCCGGGGCGGCCCGTGGCCCGTCATGCTGGTCCCTCCTCCAGCGCCTGATCGAACGCCGCCAGCAGCTGCGACGCGGAGGACGGCCGATCGCGCGGGTCGACGGCCAGCGCCCGGGCGAAGAACGCACGCCACCGAGCGTCGAGCGCCACGGCGGGAATCTGGCCGGCGGAAGAGGTCGGGGGGATGCTCCCGACGGCCCCGATGCCCATCAGGGCGAACGGATGGACCCCTGTCAGCACCTCGAAGGTCATCACGCCCAGGGCCCAGACGTCCCAGGAGGGCGCCGGCTCGTCCCCGCGGACCTGCTCCGGAGCCATGTACCTGGGGTGTTCCCACCAGCGAGCCCAGTGTCGTCCTCCCACCCCCCAACCTCTCGTCGCCTCCCAGCACCTTCGCGATGCCGAAATCGAGGACCTTCGGCGACACACCGGTGTCGGACGACGCCAGGAAGACGTTCTCCGGCTTCAGGTCGCGATGGATGAGATGCCGTCGGTGGGCCGCCTCCACCGCCGAGCAGATCGCTTCCAGGATGCTGCGCGCGTGCCGAGGATCGAGGGCTCCGGACGCGTTCAGTTCCTCGCGCAATGTGCGGCCGTGCAGTCGTTCCATGACCAGGAACGCGCGAGTTTCTCCCGCGATCCCGAAGTCGTAGACCCGCACGACGTGGGGATGCGCAAAACTCGCCGAAACCCTCGCCTCCCGCTCGAACCGGTCGACCGTGTCCCGACTGCCGACCAGGTCCTCCCGAAGGACCTTCACGGCGACCTCTCGGCTCAACGACCGGTCGGTGGCCGCGTAGACGACGCCCATGCCGCCGCGAGCGAGCCGACACTCCAGCCGGTAGCGCCCCGCCAGTACGCGTGGCAGCGTCACGCGGGCAAGCGCCGCGCTGTCGCGCACACAGCAATCGGTGTCCCCGTCGTAGCAGGCGCCGCAGTCGGGACACTCGCCGAACGTGCGCGCGGCGCCCGACTGGACCTGGTCGCGGGAGAGCCGCTCGGCCAGCGCGCGGCCGACCCGCTCCAACAGTGCCAGATCCTCGCGCGCGTAGGGCTCGTCGGACCGCCTGCCACCGAGCACCAGCAGCGCTTCGCTCCCCCCCGACGCCGGCGCGAGAGAGACGACGATCTCGAGCCCCAGGGCCGCGACGGCCGCGACGTCGTCCGGCGGGAGCACCGAGGCGAGCCACAGAGTGTGGCGGGCCGACAAGTCGAGCGGCCTGCCGAGCAGCCGGGCCATGGCCACCAGGCGGGTGCTCCCGGCCAGGTACGGGGGGCCGTCGCGTGGCGGCGCGGTGGCGACCATGCGGAACGTCTCGTCGCCCGGTGGCCGCGTGAGCGTCGTTGCGTAGCGGGGATGGAGCGCGGCCTCGATCTGTGCAACGGCGCAGGAGGCCGCCTCCGCGAAGCTCGGAGCAGCCGCCACCTCGATCACCACGCGCTCGAGCAGCCGCACGGTGTCGTAGCGCTCGCGGAAGAACCGGCGGTCAAGCGCTTCGAGCCAGCGTCGGCGCTGGAACTGCGCCACGACGGCGACCAGCGCGAGCACCAGGTAGATCGACGCCCGCGCGCCGAACCACTCGCCGATGGCCCGGTCCCGGTGCCAGGACACATCGAAGGCCAGCGCGGCCAGAAGCACGGGCACGATGGACAACAGCAGCCGGCGCGCCAGCGCGTATTGCACGCCTCGCCGGACCATGAAGCGGACATCGAACAGGCGGTGTCGGAGGATCGCGTAGGCGAACGACAGCGGAACCGCCAGGAGCAGCAGCATCGCCAGCGCCATGGCCGGCGACGCGAAGAGCGCGGTATGCGGCGCGCGCCAGTAGGCCACGGCGATGGGACCGCCCGCAACGCACCCGACTCCCCCACCCAGCAGCAGCACGCTCAGGCGCCGCCGCTCGGCCGGATCGGCCCGCCGGAACTTCACCAGAACGAGTGCGGCGGTGGCCACGAGGTAGCCGACCGAGACGGCGAGAAACCACCCGAGATGGGCCGCCGGCAGGCTCGGGCTGTCGGGACGGTACACGACCGCGAGAAAGTAGCGGAGGTCGACGGCGAGCATCCCCGCCATCGGAAGCCACACCGCGACCCACCACCGGGGGGGGACCGGGCTCGGGCGCGGGAACACCAGGAAGAAGGACAGGAGGAGCGCCGGGATCGCGCGTGTGCTGGCAAACGGCAGCCAGAGGGGGATCCCCGCCGCCAGTGGCAGCTGCCGCCACACGTCGGCCAGGCGGAACGGCAGGACGATGCACACCACGCCGAACGCGGACAGGAGCCAGGCCGCCAGCCGAGCCACCCGATCAGATGGCCGCCGGAAGGCAACGACCAGGCCGAGGGCGAGTGTCACGAGCTGGACCACGCGGGTGACCAGCAGTTCGACGGCCCCACGCGATTCCCCGAGCGACCAGGAGACGGGCCGCATCCAGACGGCCACACGGAATCGCTGGCCGGCCCGTTCCACCTCCAGCGCGAGTGGCCGGTCGAACCCGATGTTCGACTCGACCGCCATCCAGGCGACGCGGGAGTCGACCACGCGGCCGTCAGCGGTCCGGATCTCGTCGCCAGGCCGCAGCCCCGCTCGGGCTTCAGCCGAATCCGGCGCGATCTGCCGGATGATCACGCCCCGCGCGCCGGCCACGAGCGACAGCCCGTCGGCGTCGGGCCGCCGCCAGTCGCACCAGGCCAGGAGGAGAAAGTAGCCAAGGAACGACGCAGCCCCCAGGTAGATCCACCACGGCGCGCGAGCACGTCGCATCTGCACGACCCTGCGCCGACACCGGCCCGGTTCATCTGGGCGGGACCGCGGCGGCGCCATTATAGCCCGCCCGCTCGGCCCCCCGGCGCAGGACTCGCCGTCTTACGCGCGGACGTGTCCGAGCCGATCGATTGGTTCGCCGCGATCGGGGTGCACGGACCAAGGGGCGCGTTGGAGTTCCTCGGCCACCTGCCTGGCGTGCCACTCGATCCCCTTCACCGAATCGAGAATGGCCAGGTAGGCCGACGAGGCGCGCGGCTGACTGACGCCCTCGATCAGGCGCTGCTCGTGCACCAGGGCGTATTCGTTCGCCCGCAGCTCGCACGACCGTCCCGCGTCGAGCACGTACCGGATGAGCGTCGCGTTGCCCGTCTTGAGCGCGTCACGCAGCCCTTCGAGGAGCTCCACGACCGTGTCGAACAATCCGCTCACCTCGCGTGTCGCGCGGTTGGTAAAGAGCGTTCCCTCGTGCACCATCTTCGCGATGGCTGCGGAGAGCGTCTCGATGTGCTCGGCAAGCTGCTCGAGGTGCATCGGCACGAACGCCACGCCCTCGTCGGCGGCGCGGGCGTCCGTGCCCGCGCCCTTGAGAAGCCGGGCGATCAGCCCGTGTTCCTGGCGGTGTACCAGCTCCGCGAGCCGATTCACACGGTCCACGGGCTGCGCGTCGAGCTTGGCAAACGCGTCCTTGACGAACCGCATCATCTGCACCACTTCGTCGCTCATCGCGACAATCTCGGCCCGATCCGGCTGCCACGTACCGGGTTGACTGCTCATCGCCATGTCCATCTCCCTCTTCCGCCTCATGTGCGGGAGGGACCGGGGCGCGTCCGACCTGGTCCTGCCGGCCAGGTCCCTGTTGTGCTGTCTGGAAATTGGGCCGCCCCGCCCACCTGCCTCGAATGCAGCACGATTCGCGCCAACGCGGGACGGCGCGAGGACGGGGCATCGGCGTTGGTGGGCTATAATCTCTTGTTTCGCGCGGGCCCCGTGACCGCCAGGAGTGCAGTGGTGCAGTTCATCCAGCAGTTCTTTGCTACGGTCTACAACGTCCCCGAGCTGATCCGCCTGGTCGGCCTCTACGGACTGATCTTCATCGTGTTTGCCGAGACGGGCCTGATGGTCGGGTTCTTCCTCCCCGGGGATTCCCTGCTCGTGACCGCCGGGGTGTTCGCCGCCCGGGGCGACCTGAGCATGACCGCGCTGATCCCCTGCCTGCTCGTTGCGGCCGTCGTCGGCAATGCCACCGGGTACACGATCGGACGCAGGGCGGGACATGCGCTCTACAGCCGGCCGAACTCGTTCTTCTTCCGTCGCGAACACCTGCTGCGCACGCACGAGTTCTACGAGCGCCACGGCGGGAAGACGATCATCCTGGCGCAGTTCATGCCCATCGTGCGCACCTTCGCGCCCGTGGTGGCCGGTGCTGCCGAGATGGCCTACCGGCGGTTCGCCGGCTTCAACGTCATCGGCGCCGTCCTGTGGATCAACTCGATGCTCCTGCTGGGTTATTTCCTGGGTCGCGCCGTGCCGAACCTCGAAAAGCGCATCCACCTGGTCGTCGCCACGGTCATCTTCCTGTCACTGCTGCCGGCGATGATCGGCTGGATGCGAGCCAGGCTCCAGACGCCGTCCCGTCGGCCCTCCTAGGCGCAGCACAGCAGAGGCGGTCGTTGCGGAATCCGGCAGGTGGGTGTCGGCCCGGGCCGGTCAGGGCGTCTGTCGCGTCGCCCGGATCAGGGCTTCCATGTGGTCGAGGTACCGGGCCAGGGCCCGGCGACCCGCCGCCGTGAGGCGGTACTCGGTCCGGGGGAGGCGCCCCTCGAAGGACTTGCTGCAGGCCACGTAGCCCGCCTCTTCGAGTTTCCGCGCGTGTACGCTGAGGTTCCCGTCGGTCGTCGCCAGCACCTGTTTGAGGTCGTTGAAGGACAGCGTCTCGTTGACCGCCAACGCGCTCACGATGCCCAGGCGGATGCGCTCGTGGATGAGGCGGTCGAGATCCGGCAGGAGGTGGGGTTCCCGCACGTGGGGCGGGTGGACCTCTTCGCCCGGGCGCGACGAGCCGGCCTCGCGGTTCCGTGAAAGGGCACTCGCTCTAGCCACCGTGCTTCACCGCAATCAATACGCCGAACACAACGTGCAGGCCCCCAAAGCCGGCCGCCATCAGCCACGGGCCCCAGCCCTGGGGCCCGAGCAGAGCGCAGGCGCCCAGGGCCATGAAACACGCGCCCATCACCGGTACCGCGCCGACCGACGCGGAGCCGCCGGCAACGACACCGGCCCCGAACAGGAGCAGCCACGCGCCCGGCAGCCACGAGAACAGCCCGACCCGGCAGAACGCCAGCGTCAGCAGCGCACCGGCTAGCAAGGGCGGCAGGAACCCGAGCGCGAACTTCCGGCCGGGGCCCGACACCAGCGGAACCCCCGCGCGACGCGCTTTGCGCCACATCGCCAGGCCCGCCACCCCAGCCCCGAGCATCGCCGCCGCCAGCCACGTGCCCACCACACCAAGAGGCGTGGGCTGGCTGAGGGCCAAGGCGAAGGCGAGCAGCCCGACGATCCCGACCACGACCTGTCCCCAGCCGGACACGGCCGTGAAGGCCGAGGCGCGTTCCATCGTGTCGCGGATGTATCGGAGGTGGTCGAGGGCGTGCTCCTGCATCGAAGACGGGTCAGGGGGCAGGCGGCTCAGCGAGGGGACAGGCCCAGCCGGCATGGACGCTCCTCGACGGAACCGCGCACGGCCCCGCCTGCCAGCAGTATCGAATCCGCCGCGAGGGCTGTCAAGAACTTTTCTAGACAAAGAGCCCGGGACCCGCCGACGCCACCTTCGAGGGTTTCGCCCTGGTCGCCGCACGCCGGACCGCGACGCCGGCACGCGCCGCGAGCAGGCCCAGCAGGATCAGCCCGTACAGCCTCGGTTGGGAGATGTCGGCCTTGACCAGCCACCAGAAGTGCACCACGGCTGCGGCGGCCGCCAGATACACCAGCCGGTGCAGCGCCTGCCACCGCCGCCCGCCCATCCGCCGGATCATCCCCGCCGTCGACGTAGCCGCCAGCGGCACGAGGATGACAAAGGCGAAGAACCCGACGGTGATGAACGGACGCTTGGGGATGTCGCGCAGGATGTCCGGCCAGGAGAAGAACTGGTCGAACCAGAGGTAGGTCAACAGGTGCAGTGACGCGTAGAAGAAGGCGAACAGCCCGAGCATCCGCCGGACACGCACGACCGCGTTCCAGCCCGTCACGGCGCGCAGCGGCGTCACGGCCAGCGTCAGGAGCAGGAAGCGCAGGGCCCAGTCTCCGGTCCCGTGCGTGACAGCCTCGAGCGGATTCGCTCCGAGCTGCTGCACGGCGGCCAGCCAGGCGAGCCGCGCAACGGGCACCAGCGCCAGGGCGAACACGGCGGGTTTGACGAACAGCCGGACGGCCCGCGCGCCCACTAGAAGTACCTTCCGCAGGTCCATGCCCGCGTACAAACTCGCCACCTGGTCCCCGTACCCGTTGAACATTAGCGTCTTCCGCTTGAGGAATTCCCCAATCCGTCGCTCCGTCGCCTGGCTCCACCGCGGGTGGTCTACCGTCGGATTGACGTTCGAGTAGAAGCCGTACTCGGACGAGTTCTGTCGCTGCCACGACGTCTCGGGCTGGCGGTCGACGAATTGGATCCGCACGATCGACTTGATGCCCTTGAACCCGTACTTCCACGGCACGACGAGTCGCAGCGGCGCGCCGTCCTGGTTGGGCAGCGCCGCGCCGTACAGCCCCACCGCCAGGATCGTCAGCGGGTGCATGGCCTCGTCGAGCCGGAGGCCTTCGACATACGGCCACTCCAGCACCGAACTGTGCTGACCGGGCATCTGGCGGGAATCGTAGAGCGTCGTGAACTCGACGAACTTCGCCTGCGAGGTCGGGTCGCTGCGCCGGATGAGGTCGGCGAGCGGCACGCCCACCCAGGGAATGACCATCGACCACCCCTCGACGCAGCGCATCCGGTAGACCCGTTCTTCCAGCGCCGACGGTTTGAGCAGGTCTTCGAGCTGGTAGTCGGCCGGGTGGTTGCACGCCCCGTCCACCTTCACGGTCCACGGCTTGGTCCGGAACCCGCCGGCCGTCCTGGACGGCGACGACTTGTCCGTGCCGAACTCGTAGAAGTTGTTGTAGGTGGTGATGTCCTCGAACGGGGTCATCGGCTCGGATGTGCCGAACGGCCCCTTGCGCACATTCTCCAATGCGGGAGGCCGAGGACCGCCAGTCTGGGCCTCGAGCGCCGGCATGCCGGCCGCCAGCCCGGCCGTTGCCAGCCCGAGCGTTCGCAGGAACTCGCGGCGGCGCAGGTAGATACGCTCGTCGGTAATCTCGGACGACGGGATGTCGGTCGCTCGGCGGATGAGCATCGAGTCCTCCCTCTCGGCACCGGCGTTCGCAGCGCTAGTGGTAGAACACGGGCCGGCCAGCCGTTATTCCGGTCGGTCGCCCTCCGCAGGTCACCGCCCACGGTCCGCCCTCCCTCGGGCCGGGACCCCGTCGGAAGGCGTCGTGCTAGGATCGGAACTAGAGCGGCGACCGCCGATGCGTATGGGCGATACCGGCAATCCCTGTGCGAACCTCCTTTCGCTCGCGGTCCACGAGTTCCGAACGCCCGTGTCGGTGGTGGCGGGTTATCTGCGAATCCTCCTGCGACACTTCGGCGACACGCTCACGGACCAGCAGCGAAAGATCATCGAGGACAGCGAGCGGTCGTGCGGCGCGCTGTCGGCCCTGCTCGTCGACCTGAGCGAGCTGTCCCGACTCGAGGCCGGACAGGTCGCCTTCGCGCACGACCGGGTGGCCGTGCGGGAGCTGGTGCGGGCGGTCCCGGTGGCTGGGCCGGAGGACCCTGGTGTCCGCGTCACGCTCAATCTCGACGAGCACGATCCCGCCGAGGTCGTCGGCGACCCGACCAGACTGCGGGACGTGCTCGACACCTTGCTCGCCGCCACCGTGCGCGAGCGGGTCGGCCCGTCGGTGCTCGTCGTGAAGTGCCGGACGCTGGGACCTCCGGGCGGGCGACGCGCGGTGGTGGCATGGGGCGATCGGGAGACGGTGGACGCGACGATGGCGGCCGACGCCGGGCTCGCGCGCGACTTCGACGAGTTCCGGGGCGGGCTCGGCTTCCGGCTGGTCACGGCGTCGCGCGTGGTTCGTGCGCACGGAGGCTGGCTGGCCTCCCCGGTGGCTGCTCGAGGCCGGCTGTCGATCGTGTTGTCGCTGCCGGCCGCGCCGGACGTGGCCTGACCGGGGCCGGCGTGGGACGGGTCGCCTTGGTGTACACTTTCCTGCTGTGACACCGACGCCGCTGCCTGCGCTGTTCACGCCACGGACGCTGACCTTCCTGCGCGCGCTCGCGCGCCACAACGACCGCGAGTGGTTCGCGGCCCACCGTCAGGCCTACGAGGCTGACGTGCGCGCCCCGGCGCTCGCCCTGGTGGAGCGGCTCGCCGTCGATCTCCGGCGCTTCGCTCCGGAACTCGAGGCGTCGCCCAAGGCGTCGCTGTTCCGAATCTACCGTGACACGCGGTTCACCCGGGACAAGGCGCCCTTCAAGACGCAGGTGGGCGCAGTCTTCCCCCACCGCGACCTGCCGCGCCACGAGGGCGCCGCCCTCTACGTCGAGGTGGGCCCTGCCGGCACCATGATCGTGGGGGGCGTCTACATGCCCGGCCCGTCCGAACTGCTGGCCATTCGCGAGCACCTGGCCTCGAACCACCGCCGCTTTCGGAGCCTGATCGAGTCCCCGGCGTTCCGCCGGGTGGTGGGCTCCATCAGCGGCGAGGCGCTCAAGCGTGTGCCGCGCGGGTTCCCGCCGGACCACCCCGCGGCCGAATACCTGAAGCTGCGGCAGTTCCTCTGCGGCCGGGACTACCCGGCCGCCTTCGCGAGCGGCCGGCGCTTCTATCGCGAGGTGCTCACCCTGTTCGAGCACATGGCACCGGTGGTCCGCTTCCTCAACGAACCCCTGGTCGCCCGCCTTCGCGATCGCGACCCGCTGGATCTGGCCTGAGCCCGCGGAGCGCGGGCGGCATCTTCGTGGTTGCCGATGCCGTCGCTTGCGCGTAGATTGTCACGGATGCGTGGGCTCGCGGTGCTCGCTGTGGCGGTCGCGTGCGGGTTCAACGGTGCGTCCGCGCAGCTTCGGCTTCTCGATGAATCTGATCGCCAGGCGTTTCGCGCCTGGTTCGTCGTAATCGCCGACGCGCAGTTCTATCAGCCGACCGCCGACGTGATCGACTGCGCGGGTCTCGTGCGGCACGCCACCCGCGAGGCCCTGAAGGCGCACACGCCCGAATGGCTCCGCCACTTCGCGGTGCCGGGCGTGCCGGCCTACCCCGACGTGCGCCGCCCCCCGCGGCCCCAGGGGGGCGCCTGGCTGCTCTTCCGCGTCGCCGACACCCCACGCTACGCAGAGTTCGCCGACGCGCAGACCCTGATCCGGTACAATGCCGTCGCCGTCGGGCGGTCCGCAGCCGCCGCGCGGCCGGGAGATCTCCTGTACTTCCACCAGGCGTCGGGGAGCAGCCCGGATCACCTGATGGTGTTTGTCGGCGCATCGGTCTTCGACCAATCGGCCACCGACTGGGTCGTGTATCATACCGGCCCGGACGGCGGGCGGGCAGGCGAGGTCCGGAAGGTGCGCCTCGCCGACCTGCTGCGCCACCCTGATCCGCGGTGGCGACCAAGCCCGCAGAACCCTGTCTTCGTCGGAGTGTTCCGACTGGCGTGCCTATGACGATCCGTCCAGCCGCGTGGCGTGTGCTTCTCGTGGTGCTGTTGTCGGTCCCCGGCGTGTGCGCGCCGGCGGCAGGCGCCCAAGGCGATCCGGCCGAGACGCAGCCGGCTTTCTCGCTCTCCGCCAGCCAGATCGCCTCGACCAAGGAACGCCCGACGATTCTGCTGATGTTCCGGCGCGTCCAGTCGCTCGACTTCCGGGTCTACCGCGTGCAGGACCCGCTCAAGCTCTTCGCCGGCCTCCGCGACCCGCACGTCCTCGGGAGCGAGGCGCCGGTCGTTCCGCAGGAGCAGACCTGGCTCGAACGCATCGCCCGCTGGAAGGCCGGTTGGCGCGACACGATCCTCACCTTCGTCCGTGGGCAGTTCAGCTACCGCTTCCGCCGGGCCCGGAAGGAGTCGGAGGCCCGTCACCAGATCGCCCTCCGCCAGGTGCTCGATGCCCGCCAGTTCGCGCAGGTGCCGCTGCTGAACGCCTCGCAGCTGGTAGCGAGCTGGCGCGAGATCCTCCCGTCGGTGCGCGAAACGGAGGGACGCCAGATCCCGCTCGACCTCCCCCGTGAGGGCGTGTACGTCGTCGAGGCGGTCAGCCCGCCGTTCCGCGCCTACACGGTGGTCATCGTGTCCGACCTTGGCCTGGTGACGAAGTCCTCGCCCGGACAGCTCGTGATGTTCGCGGCCAACCGCTTCAGCGGCCAGGCCGCCGCCGGCTGCCAGGCGGAGGTGCTGGCCAACCGCGCCGTGATCGCGACTGGCACGTTCGCGGCCGACGGCACGTTCGACGCGAAGATGCCGGAGCCCAAGCCCGACGACGTCGTCGCCATCGCCCGCTGCGGCCAGCAGGTCGCGGCGGCCGATCCGGGCGGCTGGTACTTCACGGAGAAGTCTCGAGACCTAACCGCCTACGTCTACACGGACAAGCCCGTCTACCGCCCCGGCCACACGGTCAACCTGAAGGCGGTGCTCCGGTGGCGTGCCGGCGATGCCCTGCTGCCGTTCGATCGGAAGCAGGTCGAGGTGAGCATCAGCGATCCCAACGACAAGGTCGTCTACCGGCAGCCCGCCCAGGTGGACGAGTTCGGCGCCGTGTTGGCCAGCTATCCGGTCGGAAAGGGCGCCGCGCTGGGCTACTACAACATCCAGATCGCCAGCCAGGATGACTCGGCGACGGGCAGCTTCGAGGTCCAGGAGTACCGCAAACCGGAGTTCGAGGTCATCGTCCGGCCGGCCTCGCGCTTCGCGCTCCAAGGCACCAAGGCGACCGCGACGGTGAGCGCCCGCTACTACTTCGGGCAGCCGGTCGCCAACGGCCTCGTGAAGTACGTCGTGCACAAGCAGGGCTACTACTCCCCGTTCCGGTGGTCCGATGACACCGAGGGCGAGGAATCCGGCGGCGGGTGGTACGGCGGCGACCAGACCCAGCAGGGCACGCTCCGCCTGAACGACCAAGGCGTCGCGGACATCGCCGTGCCGCTCGTGGTCGCTGACGAGAGTCGCGACTACTCGGTGCGCATCGAGGCCCGGGTCACCGACGCGAGCAGTCGGGAAGTGTCGGGGGATACGATCGTCCACGCCACGTACGGCCGGTTCATGCTTGTCGCGCGGTCCGACAACTATGCCTACGCGCCCGGGAGCCAGGCGACCTTGCGGGTCAAGGCCCTCGATTATGTCGGCGCGGAACAACCCGGCGTCAGAGTCTCCGTCTCCCTCGATCGGCTGGCGTACCCGCAGGGGTACTCGGAGAAGCCGACCACCGAGCGCATCGCCGACGGCGAGGTCACGACCGACGCCGGCGGGCTGGCCCTGTGGACGGTGACGCTCCCCAAGGCCGGCGACTATCAGCTGTCGGCCCGGGCCCAATCCGAGGGCCGGACGGTCGCGGACAAAGCCTCTGCCTGGGTCCGCGGGAAGGACGAAGAAGAGGGCCTGGAGGTGGGCGAGCGCGAGCTCGAGCTCGTCCCCGACAAGAAGAGCTACGCACCGGGGGAGGTCGCGCACCTGGGCCTCAAGGGCAACGTCGCGCCGACCACCATGCTGGTGACCAAGGAAGCCCGTCAGGTGTCGTGGCGGCAGGTCGTGTCCCCCTCGGGTGCCTCGACCATCGACGTGCCGATCGTCGACGGCGACCTCGGGGACATCTACGTCGACATCGCGTTCCTCAAGGATGACCGCCTCTACCGAGCCGAGAAACGTCTGGGCGTGCCGGCGACCGCCAAGCGGCTGACCGTCGCGGTCGTGGCCAATCAGGCGGTGTCCCGCCCGAGGCAACCGGCCGCCTTCACCGTCAAGGTGGAGGACGGTTCCGGCCATCCCGTGCGCGCGCAGGTGAGTCTTGGCGTGATCGACGAGGCCGTGTACGGCGTGAGGCCGGACCAGACAGAAGACCCGCTGCGTTTCTTCTACCGGCGTGAGTACAGCCGGGTCGGGACCGAGTTCTCGCGCGACTACTCCTTCACGGGCTTCTCCGGCACACAGCGCCTGATGCTGGCGCAGCGGCGCCGTCCCGGCAGCCTCGCTGACTTCAAGGGCGACCGGCCGACGCAGCCGCAGGTCCGCAAGGACTTCCCCGACGCCATCTACTGGGCCGGCGCGGTGGTCACCGGGACCGACGGCACCGCCCGGGTGCAGTTCGCGTACCCGGATTCGCTGACCACCTGGCGACTCACCGCCCGCGCCGTGACAACCGACACGCTGGTCGGCGACGCGATCGCCCGCACCACGGTCACCAAGGACCTGATCGTCCGCGTGATCACGCCCCGCTTCCTCACCGAGGGCGATGAGGTCGTCGTCCCGACCATCGTGCACAACTACCTGGCCGCCGCCAAGCCCGTCACCATCAGCATGAAGGCCGCGGGCGTGACGGAGGGAACCGGCCAACCCGTCCCGCAGGCGCAGACGATCGACGTGCCCCAAGGGGGTGAACACCGGGACGACTGGCGGTTCCTGGCCAACCGGGTCGGGACCGCGACGTTCACGGCCAGCGCGGTCACCGATGCGGACACCGACGCGCTGGAGCTGTCCATCCCGGTGCTGCCGTTCGGCCTCAAGCGCCAGGCGGGCGCGGCCGGGTCGTTCAGCGGCGACGGCGAGCGCGTGGTCCAGCTGACGGTCCCCCCCTCGGCCAACCCGGCCGCCCGCACCATTCGGGTATCGCTCGCCTCGTCGCTGGCCGGCCCGCTGCTCGGCGCCCTCGATTTCCTCACGTCGTACCCGTACGGATGCACCGAACAGACGCTGTCCTCGTTCCTGCCGAACGTGCTGGTGATGCGCGCGCTGGACCAGCTGAAGATCGCGCCCACCGAGCGCATGCAGTCGCTGGACCGGCAGGTGTCCGATGGGCTCCACCGGCTCTACGACTTCCAGCACGAGGACGGCGGGTGGGGTTGGTGGAAGACCGACGAGAATCACCCGTTCATGACGGCGTACGCCCTCTACGGCCTCATCGAGGCGAAGCTCGCCGGGTACAAGGTGAACGCCTACAACATCCAGCAGGGCACCTCAGCGCTGAAGAGGCTGTTTGCCACCTACCCGCGCGCGGTCCCGGACCTGAAGGCCTACATGGCTTACGTGCTCGCGCTGGCCCAACAGTCCACCACGGTGGGCGAGGGTGCCGACCTCTCGACACCGACCGCGGCCCAGGCGATCGACGAGACCTGGCCGACGCGGGACCGGATGTCGCCGTACGGCCAAGCCCTGCTCCTGCTCGCGCTCGATGCAGTCAAGGATCGGCGCGGGGACGCACTGGCCCAATCGCTGATCGCCAGCGCCCAGCGGAAGGGCGACCTCGCCTGGTGGCAGGTCGACAACGACCCACTGCTCGAGGATGCCGGCGACACGAGCGTCGAGGCGACGGCGTTCGCCGTCAAGGCCTTGACCGCGCGCGCGCCGACCCACCCGCTGCTCGAGCCGGCCGTGCGGTGGCTCCTGCTCAACCGCAACTACGGCGCATGGTGGTCGAGCACGAAGCAGACGGCGATGGCGCTCTACGGCCTGCTCGACTACATGCGCGCCCGCAAGGAGGGCGCCGCCGGCTCCACCGTCGAGGTCCTGGTCAACGGAACCTCGGCCGGGACGCGGACCTTCACGGCCGCGTCGCTCACCTCCCCGGATCCCGAAGTCGTCACCGCGCCGGCGGCGAGCGGCGCCAACACGGTGACGATCCGTCAGAAAGGACCGGGCGCCGTCTACTTCGCGGCGACCGCGGAGTACTTCGACACCGCTGGTCCGCTCACGCGGACCGGATCCCGCCACCTCGCACTGGTCCGCAAGTACTTTGCCCTCACGCCGGTGCGGCAGGGCGATCGGATCGTCTACCGGGAGACGCCGTTCGACGGACAGGCGAGACCCGGTGACCTGCTGCTCGTCCGCCTCGACGCGGCCGGGTCGACGGACTGGCGCTACCTGATGATCGAGGATCCGCTGCCGGCCGGCGTGGAGGCCGTGCAGCAGCGCGGCCTGTACGCGCTCGAACAGAAGCAGGAGTTCTGGGACGGCAGCCGCCGCGAGTACCGGGACGATCGCATCGTCTTTTTCCAGGAGTCGTTCACCGCCGGCCACTACCAGTACGTGTATCTCCTGAAGGTGACCACGCCGGGCGTCTTCCGGGCGATGCCGGCACAGATTTCGGCGATGTACGTGCCCGGCGCTACCGCGTCGAGCGAACCCCAAACGCTGACGGTGGGGCCCGAGGGCCCGCCGGCGGCCGGTCCAAGCAGATGATGTCACGCTTCTTTGCCGTTGCCGGGTGGCTGGCCGCTGGCCACGCTGTGCTGGGTGGGATCTTCTGGCTGTTGCTGCAGGTGCCAGAGTCCAACGTCGTGATGCTCGGCGTCTCGGCCCTGCTCTGCGTCCTGCTCGTGCTGCTCGCGTGCTGGATTGAGGCGCTGGGGCTCTTGGCCTGGCGTCACCAGGGTCCGCTCGGTGGCCTCGCCCGTCGGGCGCTGGGCGCCATGGCGGCGGTGTGCGCCGGGGCCGTGCTGTTCGGGGTGGCCTGGTATCTGACGGCCCTCGCGTCGTCGGCCTGGTCGTCCCACCGCACGGAACTCGATGCCTGGCTGATGCTGCACGGGGGCTGGACGCGGACCACGCGCCTGCATGCCGGCATGGGCTGGGCCATCGCCTTCGTGCGGTATGTCCTCGGCCTCGCGCTCGCGCTCGCGCTCGCCGCCGCGGTCGCGGTCCGCGGCGTCCGCGCCCTGGCCGGCGCGGCCTGGCTCCGGCGCGCCCTCTCGCTCCGCCGGCTGGCCGTGCTCACGGCTTCCCTGCTGCTCCTGTTCTGGCTCCCGTGGCGCGCGGTGGATTGGCATCCCGCGCGGCTCTCCCCCAACTGGCAGGAGGTCGCCTTCGTGGGCGTGAAACTGTCGGTCCTGTACCTCGCGGCGAACGTGGGGTGGGCGCTCGTCCTGCGGGAGTCGTCTGAGAGCTAACGCGCGGTGGACGAGGGCGCGGGCGGCGTCGGCGGGGTCGCGGACGCCACGCCGCGGCGGGTGCGCGTGAAGCGGCGGCGCGCCAGCGTCGCCAGCAGCACCAGCACCACGAGCCCGCCCACGAACCAGCCGTCGAAGTGGTGGAGGTCCGTCACGAACACCTGCATGGCGGCCCCGAACAGGTACCCGCCCGTCGAGTAGACCGACGCCCAGAGGACCGCGCTCATCACGTCCAGCAGCACGAACCGCAGGCCGGCCATCGCCGAGAGGCCCAGCGCAAATGGGACGACGGTGCACGTGCCGGGGAAGAACTGGAAGCCGAGCACGACGCCGTCGTGGTAGCGGTCGAAGAGCGACAGCACCCGGTCCGCGCCGTCGCGCGCCCGTGGGAACCGGGCCAGACTTCAGGACGAACCGCTTGTTGCACGGGCCGAACAGGACCGGGAACTGGTCCTGAATCGCCACAAAATCGGCGTGCGTCACGCGGCGATAGTCGAACGGCCGCGTCTCGCCCAGCGCCCGCGCGAACGCCCGCCCGATCTCCCGGAAACTCGCGCTCGCCTGGAGGCCGGCCGAGATGTGATACGTCCGGGTCCAACGCGCGTCAGGCCACCGCGCCGCGGTGTCGGGCGATTCGGCCGCCCATCCGCGTACGCGGTCGGCCACGCCTTCCTTCCCGGTACTCCCGGCTGACAGCTCAACGCTGGGCGGCGTCCGGGACGAGCCCCACGACAAACGAGGTGATGGACGGATACCGCAGATTCGTGAAGTAGTTCGTCCCGGTCACGCACGAGTCGCCGGTGAACCCGGACGTCACGCCCGCCACGGCCCACGTTCC
The DNA here is from genome assembly GCA_963701315.1 of uncultured Acidobacteriota bacterium. Taxonomy (GTDB): domain Bacteria; phylum Acidobacteriota; class Vicinamibacteria; order Vicinamibacterales; family Fen-181; genus FEN-299. The sequence goes on from OY969603.1 coordinate 2,779,386, forward strand.
ACCCTGCGACAGCAGGAGCGGTCCCCCCGAGTCACCAAAACACGTGCCGCTCCCGCCGCTGCTGGGCGCATAGGTCGCCTGAATCGTCGTCGAGCCGACCACGCTGATCGTCGTCGTCCCCGCCCTGAGCGTTCCACCCGCGTTGTTCTGGTCCTGCCCGAAGCCGGCGATGACGGCCTGTTCGCCCACCTTCGCGTCCCGGCTGAGGAGCAGGGGAAGGGGCGACACCGGCAAGTCGTTGGTCACGAGCACCACGCCGACGTCCAGAGCCGATCCGCTGCCCGTCCCGCTGTAGCCGGGCATCGCCTGGAACGACGTGGCGGGGTTCAGACTCCCGTCGCTGAGGGCGACCGCGACCGACGCGGTGCCGTTCGAAAGACAGTGGGCCGCCGTCAGCACCGCGCGTCGTCCGATGACCGAACCGGAGCAGGTCCCGATCTTCGCGTTGAAGCTATCGGACAGGCTGACGAGCAGGACCGAGGCGGTCGTCGTTGAACAGGCCGTGCCGTTGAGAATCGCGAGCACGGGGGCGGCGCTGCTGCCAATCGCCCCGCAGGCGAGGCTCGAGGTGGGCACCGAGGTCGGTGACGGTGTCGTGGTCGAGGAGCTCGAGCCTTTGCAGGCCGCAAGCGCCAGGAGCCCCACCGTCATCGGCACCGACAGGATGATGCGAGCGTGTTGAGCGTGTGTCACAGGCGAGTCCTGAGCGGCATCCTAGGCTGGGCCACACACCGTGTCAACGAGCCTGCTGCGGCGGTGCGGCCGTGTGGGCCCGTCACAGCTTGGCCGCTTCCGCCCAGAATCGACCGGGGCCGACCCCTCGGCGCCACGCCTCGAACCGTGTGCGGTAGGACTCCCAGGGCTCGGAGAGCTGCGGCCTGGGGTCGCGGCTGAGCGCGTAGGCCATGCCCTCGATGAACCACCGCGGCGTGACAAGGCGCGCCCTGAGGTTGCCAAGCCGTTCGTTCTGCAGGTGATGGATCAGCTCGTGACGCACGTAGTGGGGCGCCCAGCCCCTGGGCGCCACCACGATGCCGAACGTCCCGACCGTCTCGGCCGCGCTCCGCCCGAAGCCGAACGACTCGAAACACGCCTGGGTCGCGCAGAAGACAGCCCGGGGAGGCCGGGCGATCGGCGCGACCTCAGACGCCACGTCGCGGAGCGCCTGCGCGTACAGCCGCGCGGCCTCGGCGTACCGCGACGGGTCGTCGGTGCAGACCTGGCCGGCGCAGCGGACACCGTTGAAGCACGGCAGGAGCAGGCGTACCGGCTTCACGCCCAGCCAGACACCGGCCAGGACCGCGACGACAATCGACGCCACCAGCCAGATCCTCATCGGCACGCGGCTCCTGGACGCCGGCCCTTGCTATCGCACTTCGTCCCAGGCCCGGCCGCCAGCCAACTGCGCGGCGTAGCACGCGGCGGCGCGCTGGTACAGGTGCTCGGCGTCGGCCGCCGATCGCGTCGCGCGCCACTCGCCGTCCTCCGGACAGCGCGCCGGCGCGCCGGCCGTCGCGGCCGCGGCGCGGGCACGCGGTTCCAACTCCCCGGCGAAGTACATCGCCGCTCCCTCCTGCACCCACTTCGGCCGGTCGCTCAGCCGTCCGGCGGTGACGACGTGCGCCAGTTCGTGCCGGAGCGTCTGGGCCAGTCGGCCGGAGGCGACGAGCGACGCGGGCGGCAGCAGGTCGATGCGGGTGCCCCGCGTCGTGCCGGCCGTCCACCAGGGCTGCCCGGTGGCGCGCCGATAGGCCTCCGCACTCGGCTGGAAGACAAGCCGGACGAGCGGAGGCACCACCACCCGCGGGTGACGTGCGAATTCACGGACCGCGTCCGCGGCGAGGCCCTCGATGCGCGACCGCTCCGGCTCCGCGCCGGCCGGAACCTCGATCTCGAACCGAACCCCTGAGCCGGCCGCACCGGCGACCCGGCGGATTCTCGGTACCAGGATAGTAGGTCTGGAGGATGGCCTCGGCCGATTGTCCCGACGCGGCCAGCCGGGCCGACCCGGTGAGACACAGCCCGACACCGTGGCCGGACCCGTGGCCTCGGAACCGGTAGCCGCCGCCAGTCCGCTCGATCGCGAACAAGGTGCTCTTGAGCACCTGCCAGCCGAGCGTCCGTCCGACCGCGAGGCGGAAAGCTTCACCCGTCAGCTCAGAGGGCGCGAGGCCCTCGACCCGCAACCCCGCTACCCGGCCGGAGGCGCTCCGGTCGGCCACGCGCAGGTCCCGGACGAGGTCCCCGTGCAGCCCTGCCGCATGCAAGGCACGGAGCAACTCGACGGCCGGCACGTCGCTCGTCCAGGCCGACCCCTCCCGGCAAGCCGGCTCGGGACGGGAAGGGAGGTACGGCGGATCGGCCGCGCCGGGCCAGACCACCGAGGGGCGCTCCGACGCGCCGCCGCAGGAAGCCGTGTAGAAGAGGTGGGCCAGGGACCCTCCGAACGCGAGCACCTGCCCTTCGGTCAGCCGTGCCGCCTCGTCCCCATTCGTGGTCGGCGGGCCCACGACCTGGCAGTGGGTGAGGTCGCACAAGTCGAATCCCTCGGCGTGATGCCGACCCACTTCGGCCACCCCGAAGGTGCGCGCCACAATCGCGAGGGCCTTCCTCGCCTCGAGTCCACTTCCCGGCGTCCCTTCCCCGCTGACGACACGGGCGACGTACTGCTCGAGGGGCATCGTGACGACGTCTAGCCGGCCATCTTGGCCGATCAGGCCGACCCGCAGGGTCGACACGGCCGTGAGGGGCGGGCGCTCGACGGGTGCCGGCCCGCGGGTTGCCGCCGCACGCGCGATGACCTGGTCGGCTGCGATCCTGGCGGCATCCAGGCCCGCCTCTCCTGGTGCCATGACCACGACGGCCAGCGTCGGATGGTCGGCGGGAGTCACGGCCACGACGAGACCGTGAAAGCCGCCGCCGGGCATGGGGGCGGTGCCGGTCTTCGCCAGCGCGGTCAGGCCCGCGTCGTGGAACGCGCTGGCAGTCCCGTATGTCGCGGCACCACGCAGCCCGTCGAACACCACCTGTCGGGCAAGGTCGCTGAAGTGGGAGGCGCGGGAGGTGGTCAGCCGTACCAGGGCCGCGAGCAGCTGGTCGGGCGTGACGCGCAGGCCGCGCAGGCCCAGCGCCGACGGCACGAGTGGTGCCTCGCGTGAAGTGGGCGGAAGGCCGAGTTCAATGAGCGCGTGGTCGAGGGCGTCGCGCCGCAGGCGCTGGGCCACGGTGGCGAAGTAGCAGTTGCAGGAATACGCCAGAGCCTCGGCGGGACTGAGCGCGCGGCCGACGTCCGGGTGCAAACAGGTGTAGTGCTCTCCGTCCACGACGAGGTGCCGGCGACACACGATCGGCGTGCGCGCGTCGACCACGCCGCTGTCCAGCGCCGCCAGCAGCGTGGCGATCTTGATCACGGACCCAGGCAGGACGCTGGTCCCGAGCAGGTCGTCGCGAAGCGTCACGACCGACCGCCCGGAAGCCACCTCCACGACGCGGCACGCAATGGCCGGCGCGTTCGCCCCGAGCGCCGGCCCCTGTCCCCCGGGGAGCCACACGAGCAGCCCGACCGCCAGCGAGAGGGCGCGCCCCCATGTGGAGGTCACCGACTCGCGCCGCACGGCGGCGCTCTTCATGGCTCGAGGCCGAGGAAGGCCGCGGTCTTGGCCCACACCTGGTCGAGATGGCGTCCGAGCTGGTGGTCGTCGTCGAGCAGGCACAACGTCACGTTCGGCTGGGTGGCCGCGTACGCCTCGGCGGCTTCGGGACGCACGACCTCGTCGCGGCGGCCCTGGAAGATCAGCGTAGGGATCTCGCGCGCCGCCTCGAACGCGTCGCGCCCACTCGCGTCGTCCCACAACGCGTAGTGGACCGGCGCGACGTGGCCGTGGGCGTGGTGAAACACGTTCCGCCAACCCGTCCGACGCCACTCGTCCACTTCCGCGGCCGACAGCGAGGCGTCGCGTCCCGATCCGAAATCCAGGGCGGGCGCCAGCAGGACGAGCCTCGTGATTGGACGCCCGTCCGGCGCGGCCTTCGCCCGGCGCGCCGCCGCGTGCAGGGCCACGTATCCGCCGAGGCTCGACCCGACCAGAACGATGGGCCCCGGCGTCAAGGCCCCCACCGTCTCGTCCAGCTGGCCGAGCATGCGGGTGACCGTCAGCGTTCGGAATTCGGGCTGGTTGAAGTCGGGCACGTGCAAGTCGATGCCGACCCGTGCCAGCCGGTCGCGCAGGTACCGCGCTTTGCTGGAATCCGGCGACGACGTGAAGCCGTGCAGATAGACGACGTGCACCTCAGAGCCTCGTCCGACAATCGGGCCGGCAGCGGCACGCCACCGTCGTCCCGCCTTCGGTCCGGGAGTGGTAGGTCAGCTCCTCGCCGGGTTGAATCGTCCGGACCGCCCTGGTCCAGATGACCCCGTCGACGGGCGCGCAACGGTCCGGCGTGCACAAGTGATGGCGGTACCGCGCGCCGTGGCCGCCAGCCGCTGCGTCGATCGCCGTGCGGTGGTCCAAGCGAACGCACCAGATCATGCCCGGCTGCGCGTCGCGCCTCTCGCGGCGCGCGCGTTCGCGGGGCGTGACCTTCTCACCGGCGTAGGGGATAATGCGCTGGTTCTTGGGAAGGCGCGCGGTGGCGAACACGCCCCATCCGTGGAGCGCCGAACGACGTCGCTCACTCATCGACCCGCATTGTACCCGATGACTCCGCCGACACGCGGCACACCCGCGACCGTCGCAGTGGTCCCGCGCGCCTCATCCCGGCGCGCCCGGGATCCCGACTCCGTTCCAGTGAGGCACCTATGAAGAGACTTGCGGTTGCGCTTGCCCTGCTCCTTCCCGCCTGTTCCGCTGCGGCGCACTCGGCGGGGGGACCCCTTCCCGTCACCCCAGCCGTCGTGGCTGGCGACGTCGTCTACCTCTCGGGCATGTTGCCCACCGACGCACGCGGGCAGATCGTGGGGGGTGACATCCGCGCCCAGACTGCGAGGGCCCTCGACAACCTGGCCGGCCTGCTCGTCCGGCACGGGTCGCGGATGGATCAGGTCGCCGCCGTGACCGTCTATCTGAGAAACCAGTCGGACTTCGCGGCCATGAACGAAGTCTACGGGACCTACTGGCCGAAGGACCCGCCGACCCGCACGACCGTGATCGCACGCCTCGCAGCACCCAATGCGCTGGTCGAGATCAGCATGGTCGCGCTCCGCAGCGGCGTGGGCCGCCGCGTCGTGCACCCGGACGGCTGGCCCCGGCCGTCGAGTCCCTACAGCTACGCCATTCAGTCGGGCGACACGGTCTTCCTGTCCGGTTTGGTCTCGCGCAGCGGCAAGGACAACGTGGTGGTGGCCGGTGACGTGAAGACGCAAACCGCGACCATCATGCAGAACGCCGCCGCCATTCTGTCGGCCGCCGGCATGACGCTGGCCGATGTCGTCTCGGCTCGCGTGTTCCTGACCGACAGCGCCCTGTTCCAGGACATGAACACGGCGTACCGCGAGTCGTTCCCGGTGCGTCCCCCCGCACGGGCGACGGTCCGTGCAGGCTTGACGGCCCCGCCGTTCGTCGTCGAGATCGCGATGGTGGCGGTGAAAGGCGGGACCCGGGAGGCGTTCACGACCCCCAACGCGGACGGCACGCCGGGCACCCCGAGTCCGTACCTCAGCTCGGCCATCCGCGTCGACAGTCGTCTGTTTCTCTCCGGTGCCCTCGGGGCCACGCCCGCCACCAAGGGGGATGCGGCCGCCCAGACCCGAGAGGCCCTGGCGCGGCTCGGCCGCACACTGAAGGCCGCCGGCTTCGGCTGGGCGGACGTGGTGGACAGCGTGGTCTACCTCCCCGACCTGGACGGCGCCGCGGCGGTCGACGCGGCCTCCGGCGAGGTGTTCGCCGGCCGCTTCCCGGCGCGCTCGTTGGTCGAGGCGGGGCTGGTGGCGCCCGACGGCTTGGTGGAGATCATGCTGACGGCGGTCAGGCGGTAGCGGGGGGCGGCACGGACGGGTCGTCCGGCTGTTCATCGTCGGCCGGCGACGTCCGCTTCGACGGTCCAGCGTGGAGGTCCACCATCATCGGCCCACCCTGGATGTACTCGGTGAGGTGAATCTCCTCGATCTCCCGCAGACGCCTGGTCACGTCGACGATGCGCAGGGAGTTCGCCCGGATCGTCTCGAGGCGGCTCGCGTGCTCCGGCGGCAAGTTGTGATTGAACAGGAGCGATTCGGCCGTCCCGAGTATCGCCGTGAGCGGGTTGTTGACCTCGTGGTTCAGGGCGATGGTCATTTGGCCGACCAGCGCCAGCCGCTCCTTCTTAATCAGCTCGTTCTCGAGCGCGACCGTGCGGGTCACGTCGTCAGTGATGCAGATGGCGCCCGGCAGACGGTCCTCCTCTGCGCTGAGCGGCACGACGTTGACGAGAAAGTAGCTGACCGGGTTGGAACGGGGGTGCGGGAGCTTTGCCCAGGTCACCATCTCGCCGCTGCGCAGCACCCGCGAGTAGATACTCTCCCACTCGGACGTCGTGAAGATCGGGTAGGTCTCCCAGATCGGGCTCCCGATGACCTCGAAGATCGACTTCTCGACGCCGACGCGCTTGAACAGCGCGGCCTGGTCCTTGTTGAAGAACGTGGCGTTGAAATCCGCGTCGAGCACGATGACGCCGAGCTTCAGGTGGTTGAGGACGGCCTCGAGGTAGCCGCGGGCCCGGCTCTGGATCTCCTCGATCTTCAGGTGCTGGGAAATCTCGTCGAAGACGACGACGTAGACGTCCTGCCGGGCGCGCGTGACGTGCACGTCAAAGACGCGCCCGTCGTCGGCCGCCGGCGACCAGCGACAGTCGCTGGTCCACCCGACCGTCCGCAGCTTCGCCACGGCCCGGGTCAGGGCCCCGCCGAGCGCCGGCGCCGACCGGAGGGCGTCGGCGAGATCGTCAAGGCCCTCGCCGCGGCGGCGGAAGAGCTCGGCAAACGCCTCGTTGGCGAACCGCAGGTCCAGCCGTGCGGAGACGACCGCGATGGGTTTCGGCAACGCCGCCAGGAGGTCTTCGCTTGAGCGCAGGTCGCCCACCATGGCCATGGCCTCACTGAGCGAGAATGTCGGCCAGCTCCGCGTCGAGCTGCGCGTAGACGGCCTCGACATCGGCCATGGTGATCCGCAGGAGCTCCCAGGCTTCGCGGTTGATGCGCGGCAGCCGCTTGTCGCCCGGGTAGCCGTACCCGCGCGCGCGGCACATGACGTCGGCGAGGTGGATGACGGCGGTGCGGTCCGCGAACTCGCGGGCAGGGTGGAACTGCGTGTGATAGGCGATCGGGTACACCAGCTTGGCCGGCAGACCCCACTTCCGGAGCAGCCAGAAGCCGATCTCCGGATGCGTCACGCCCAACACCTGCCGTTCTGCCTCAATCTGGAGGCACCCGCGGAGATCGACGAAGGCCCGGATCTGCCGGTGCTCGACCGGGAACTTCTGGGCGATGACGACCTTGCCGAGGTCGTGCAGGAGCCCCGACACGGCGATCTCCTCCGGGCTCGGCAGCTTCAGGCGCTCGGACAGGGCGTGCGCGACGCGCGCGGTGGCGAGACAGTGCTCCCAGAGACCCGAGAGATAGCGGTTCATCAGCTCGAGGATGTCGAGGACCGAGGCGCTGAGCACGAGCGTCTTCACCACGTCGAAGCCCAGGAGGACCATCGCCTGGGTGATCGTCGTGATCGGCGAGCGGAACCCGTAGAACCCGCTGTTCACCAGGCGCAGGACCTTGGCCGCCAGCACCTGATCCTTCCCGATCTCGTCGCCGACCGCCGCCGCGGACATCGAGGGGCTGTCCATCATCCGACGCAGTTTCGTCACCACGTCCGGAATGGTGGAGATGTTCGTCATCCCCTCGACTTTGGCGCGAATTTCGCTCTTATCCATCGCGCTCGTCCATGCACGTCTGTCGGATCCGGCTGGCGACCACCTGCTGGAGTTCCATCATCAGCGGGTCCTGCTCGTGTCCCGTGAAGCGCTCCTGGAGTTCAGCCAGCAGCGTGTCCACGGGCTTGGCGTCTGGACCGACGCCTTCGAGCCACACCTGATCGACCCCGAGGTTCAGCAGCCGCGCGATCAGATCGGACGTCAGCATGGCCCCGGGCTGCATCAAGACCATCCCCCCAGGGGTTGACACCGGACGGGCGACCACTTGCCCCGGTTCCACGGCGGTGATTGCCAGTTTCTTCATCGTCGTCGCCGTACACGCACGGATGCCCGGGCCACCTGGCTCAGACGGCCGGCCTCGTTCTCGTTATCGGCAACAGGCCGTTGTCCCTAAAGCGAATGGCCTGAGAACCTGGAGGGATTACAGATGTGTAAGGTCACCGGCCGGGGCCGACGGGCGGGCCGCCGGACGACGTACAGTCCATCCGCCGCCGGGCGGCGTCGATGCCGAACCGTGCCTTGCCGGTTGTTCGAGAGTTGGCGCGTGTCGTTCGCGGGGGAGGGAGCCTGACGCTCGTGCATCGCGCACGCCTCAGCGACGCATGCGACGGGTCGCGCACGCCGCGGCGGCCGGGTTCGTTGTGGCGTTTCGCCAAACGGGTTGGCCACCGATACGCGTCGCACTACCGGTCCGCCGCCGCGGTCGCCGGCATGTTGGCGGCCGCGGGCTTCGCGACGGTCGCGGAACGCGCCGATGCTCTCCTGCTGCTCTCGGCGCGTCGAACGACGGTCCACCCGCCGCGTGCAGCCTTGGAGCCGCGCTGTAACCTCTGCGGGTGTGGCGCAAACGGGCGCGAGGCGAGCTCGCCCAAGCGAAGCCGCGACATCGCCTGTTCCGAACACCCCGACGACCGATCAGCGGCCGGGCGTGGCGTTGCTGAAGGAGAAGAACCCGGACACATTCTCGCCGAGCAACTGCAGGAAGGGCTTGTCGAGGCTCGACCGGATGGCCACGTAGCACTCGTCGCACGTGTTGGTGGCGGTGAACTCGCGGACCATCCGCGGCTGTTCGCCGAGGTCGTAGCGCTTGAACTGCATGGAACAGGGCTGGAGCTTCCCGTCGCAGGTGACGACGAGCCAGCGGAGTCCGGCCTTGCAGCCCGCGGCCCCGCCTGTCTCGAAATACCGCCGCGTCGCGTCGAGCGTGGTGACCGAATTGGTGACCCACCGGCTGTCGATGCGCGTCTTCAAGCGATCCAGTTCGCGCCGCAGGACATCGAGTTCAGCCGGCGTGTTGAGGAAGTAGTCCCGGCATCCGGTGCGGCGGGGCGAATACGCGCTGTAGTTGACGTTGACCCCCCACTCCTTCGCCTTGTCGGCCACGGCGTTCACGTAGGCGACGTTCTCGGAGGTGATGCAGTTGTTCAGGCAGATGTTGTCGTAACCGAGCCGGGCGACGTGCGGGACGACCTGGCTCAGATGATGGTAGAGCCCGGCGTGGCCCCGAAACTCGTCGTGTCGCTCGTCGGGAAAATCCAGACTGACGCTGAACTGGTCCACTCCCGCCTGACAGAGCTCGACGTACCGCTCCTCGGTCATCTGCGACCAGTTGGAGACGAGGATCGTGAAGGGCAGGGTGTTCGGCTGCTTGATGGCCCGAACCACCTCGGTCAGATCGTCCCGCATGAGCGGCTCGCCGCCCGAGATCTGGACCACCACCGGCTTGAGCGCCTCCATGTAGCGCCCGTAGTCGACCGGCTGCATGTCGCGGGACGTGTCGCGCAGGCCGCCGTGGTCGCAGTGCTTGCAGAAGCAGGTGCACGCGTCGGTGACCTCGAAGGACACGACGATGGGACGCTCAGCCCGCCAGTTGAGCGACCCTTGCCGGATGATGTGGAGGGACTGGCGGAGCGGGACCTTGCGCATACGCACGGGATGGTACCAGAGGTGTGCCTCGCGCGCAAGCCACCATCAGGCTCTAAGACCCTTTGGAATCAACGGGTTCACGCCGTCCTCGCCAGCCCCCGCCCGTTCAACCTCGCTCTGCGCCCGTTCGCCACCCCCTCGGGACCGTTCGGGGGGAATCCGGCCCGGCGCCCGACCCCGGCCGGGTAGAATCGAAGCAGGGCATACATGAGATTCCTGCGGAAGGTGACCCGCAACCTCCGGGCCACGCGAGAGTTTGTGCGCGGCTTGGCCAGCACGGACCACCCGCTGCTGGTCCACATCGTGCCGGTTCGCCGTTGCAACATCGACTGCGGCTACTGCAACGAGTACGACAAGGTGTCGCTGCCGGTCCCCATCGCGACGCTCGAACGCTGGGTGGACAAGCTCGCGGACCTCGGCACCTCGGTGGTCGCGTGCAGCGGCGGCGAGCCGCTCCTCCATCCGGAGCTGGAACGTTTGATTCGGCGGATCCGGCGCCGCGGGATGCTGGCCGGCCTGATCACCAACGGGTATCTCCTCTCCCCGAAGCGGATCGAGGCGCTCAACGGCGCCGGGTTGGACTTCCTGCAGATCAGCATCGACAACGTCGAACCGGACGCCATCTCGAAGAAGAGCCTCCGGCTGCTCGATCGGAAGCTGGAATGGCTGAGCAACCTGGCCGAGTTCGACGTCAACATCAATACGGTGCTTGGCGCCGGGACCCGGAACCCCGCGGATGCCCGGACGATCGCCCACCGGGCGCGAGCGCTGGGCTTCTCGACCTCGATGGGCATCATCCACGATGGGGCCGGGAGCCTGAAGCCGCTCGGTCCCGCGGAGCGGGCCGTGTGGGACGAGGTCACGCGCCGGGGCCAGGGCGTTCGCCTGCTCCTGAAGAACCTGTACACGGGCATCCGCGGCTTCCAGGCCAACCTGGCCGCCGGCAGGCCGAACACGTGGCGCTGCCGCGCCGGAGCCCGCTACTTCTACGTGTGCGAAGAGGGGCTGGTGCACCTCTGCTCGCAGCAGCGCGGCTACCCGGCTGTTCCGCTGGAGCTGTATTCGGTGGCAAGGCTCCGGGCCGAATTCGACGCGCCGAAGGCCTGCGCCCCCTACTGCACGATTGGCTGCGTGCACCGCGTCTCGACGATGGATTTCTGGCGGCGGCCCCAGCGGCCCCTCGCCGGGAAGGCTCCTGCGGGAAGGCTGCCGCACCCGACGCCCCGCCCCGAGAACGTCGGGGTGCCGACCCCGGCGGCGGGCGGGGTGGGCGCGGCCCCCTGAGGTAAGATACGTGGATGCCATCGTTCGACGTGACGTCGAAGGTCGACCTCCAGGAAGTGGACAACGCCGTCAACCAGGCCCGCAAGGAGGTTGCGCAGCGCTTCGACTTCAAGAACTCCAAGGCGTCGATCGACTTCGACCGGGCGGCCGGAACCCTCACGCTGGTCGCCAACGACGACTTCAAGCTCCGGGCCCTCTGGGACATCCTCGAGGTCCGCCTCGTGCGCCGCAAGGTCCCGCTGAAGAACCTGAAGCGGGGCGAGGTCGAACGCGGCGCCAGCGACACCGCACGCCAGCTGGTCACGCTTCAACAGGGCATTCCGACCGAAACCAGCCGGGAGATCGTGAAGTTCCTGAAGGATCGCAAGCTGAAGAAGGTCCAGCCCGCCATCCAGGGCGACCAGCTCCGGGTGTCGTCGTCCTCGCGCGACGAGCTGCAGGGCGTCATCACGCTGCTGCGAGCCGAGGATTTCGGCGTGGAGCTGCAGTTCGGCAACTACCGGGAGTAGTACGGCACGAGGAGCCACGCGATGCCGGACCGGCGGAGACTCAAGCGGCGCCACCTGCTCTACTACCTCCGCGTCACCGACACGCACACGGGACGGCTGATCGGCCACTTGGTGGACATCACACCCGACGGGGTGTTGATCATGAGCGAGCGCCGCATCCGCCTGGGGCGCACCATCACGCTGCGGATGGCCCTCCCCGGTCAACGGGGTGGCGGCACGGGGCTCGAATTCGAGGCCACTAGTCTGTGGCACCGCCGCGACGTCAACCCGGATTTCTGGGACATCGGCTTCCGGACGACCGCCCTCAGTCGGAAGCAGGCCGCGGCCATTGAGACCTTGATCGAGGACTACGGCTTCCGCGACTGACCGGACCCCGCGACGCCATGCCTGACACCCCGCCAGAAGGGCTGGAGTTCCTGATACGCCACCGGAAGGTCCTGGCGACCATCGCGGTCGCGATCTGTTTCTTGGTGGCCGTCTTTGCCCCCGGGCCCAGCCCCTACTACCGCTCGCTGATGAGCCTGCACGACTTCCTGCACGTGCCCGGTTTCGTTGTGGTCACCTGGGCGCTCCTGTTCGGGTGGCCGGAGCTGGCCAAGACACGGCCTCGCCGGCTGCTGCACCTGGCGGTGGTCGCGGCCGTCTCCATGGCCGTTGGTGTGGCTGTGGAGGCGGCCCAGGCAGCCACCGGGGGATCGTTCGACCCGGGGGACGTGATGCGGGACGCGGGCGGAACGGCCATCGGCGTGTTGCTGGCGATGGTCCGCTGGCCCGAGTGGGTGGCGGGCGCGCGCTGGGTCCTCGGCGCCGGGGCCGTCGCCGTGCTGAGCTGGTTCCTCGTGCCGCCGCTGAGCGACCTGGCCGACGAGGTCCGGGCGTGGCGGCAGTTTCCGGTCCTCGCGGATTTCGGCGCCGCGTCCGAACTCGAACGGTTCGGTCATTCGGAGGAGTCCCGCGCCGCGATTGAGCCGGTCGACGGGGGTCAGCACGCGCTGCGGCTGACGCTCCTGCCCGGCGCCTATCCGGGCATCGCGTTCGACTACTTTCCGTGCGACTGGCGCGGCTGGCGTCGGCTGGTGATCACGTGCTCGAATCCCGACGGGAGGCCGCTGCCGCTGACCGTCCGCATCCACGACCGGCAGCACAACCAGGAGTACACCGACCGCTACAACCGAACGTTCCAGGTGCCGCCGGGACGCAGCGAGATCGACATCCCGCTCTCCGAGGTCGCCGCCGCGCCGCGCGGTCGCACGCTGGACCTGGCGCGGGTGGCCGGTGTCGTCGTCTTCTCGGGCGGCCTCCGCGAACGGCGCACGCTGCTCATCGACGACATCCGCCTGCGGTAGCGGGCGGCGATGGTCAGCAGAAGTCTCGTGACCCCACGTCCACCGGCGTGCCGCCGAGGCCTTCGAGGCGCTCGGCGCGCACGGAGGTGACGCCTTCCTGATTCTGCAGGACCCCTTCGACCAGCAGGAACGGTTCCTCGACGATCGCCATCCGCTGCTCACTGAACAGATCGGGGCGCACGATGACGTTGGCAATACCGGTCTCGTCCTCAAGGGTGAGGAAGACGAAGCCCTTCGCCGTGCCGGGACGCTGGCGGGTGATGACGGCCCCCGCCACCCGGACGTGGCGGCCGTGGCGCTGCCTGGCGAGGTCGGAGGCGCGCAGGGCGCCGCGCAGGCTCATCTCTTCGCGGCGCAAGGCCATCGGGTGCGGCCCGATGGTCAGGCCGGTCCCGTCGTAATCGGCCACCACTCGTTCGGACGGGGTCATGGGCGGCAGCGGACACGGGCCTTCGTCCTGTCCCTCGGCCGCCTCCGCGAACAATGCGCCCGTTGGCCGGACGGCGCGCTCCACCTGCCACAGGGCTTCACGCCGGGCGTAATCGAACGCCTGCAACGCGCCGATCTCCGCCAGCACCGAGAGTTCCTCGCGGGTGGCGCCCGTGGCGGCCGCCAGGTGCTCGATGGACCGGAAGCGCGGCCCCGCCCCCTCCTCCTGCCGCCGGTCGCCGAGCGCCCACTCGTGCGCGCAGGTATTGCAGAATCCGGACAGCCCGCGGCCGTCGGACACGACCTCGAGCATCGACCGGTCGTCACACCGGCATTTGGGGCAGGTCAGCGAAGCGGCCGGGTCAGGGGGGGCCGGCGGTCTGGCCGCGGCGATTCGCCGGCCCGTCTCGGCGCGCAGGCCGGCGACATATCGCAGGCCCAGGCGCACCGAGCCGTCCTTCTCGATCGTGCAGGCCCACTCGGACCGTTGCACGTCCACCGGCCCGAAGCGGACCCCATGCCGCTGGGCATCCTTGACGAGCGTCGCCGGATGATAGAACCCCATCGGCTGGTCGTTGAGCAGCGCCGCGTAGAAGGCTGCCGGGTAGTGCACCTTCAGGAACGCGCTCGCGTACACGAGCAGGGCGAAGCTGGCCGCGTGCGACTCGGGAAACCCGTACAACGCGAACGACGTAATCGACTGGACGACCTCGTCGGCCGCCTGGCCGTCCAGGCCGTTGCGCGCCATCCCCTCGCGCAGCTGCACCTCGATCTGCTGCATCCGACGCACGGACCGCTTGAAACCGAAGGCGCGCCGCAGTTCCTCGGCCTGCCCCCCCGTGAAACCGGCCGCCACCATGGCCAGGCGCAACAGCTGCTCCTGGAACAACGGCACGCCGAGCGTCCGCGCCAGGATCGGTTCGAGCGACGGGTGCGGGTAGCGCACCGGCTCGCGCCCTGCCCGCCGGTTGAGAAAGGGGTGCACCATCTGGCCGACGATCGGCCCCGGGCGGATGATGGCCACCTCGACGACGATGTCGTAGAAGCGCGCGGGCTTGAGACGGGGCAGCGTGGCCATCTGCGCGCGGGACTCCACCTGGAAGACGCCCATCGTGTCGGCCGCCTGCAGCATCCGGTAGACCTCCGGATCGTCCTGCGGCAGGTTCCACAGGTCGAGCGGCGCCAGGGTTCTGGGCCGCCGCACGTTGATCATCTCGAGCGAGTCCTGGATCACCGCCATCATGCCGAGGCCCAGCAGGTCGATCTTCACGATGCCCACGTCCGCGCAATCGTCCTTGTCCCACTGCACGACCACGCGGCCCGGCATGCTCGCGTTCTCGAGCGGCACGACGCTGTCGAGGCGCCCCTGGCAGATCACCATGCCCCCTGAGTGCTGGCCGAGATGGCGCGGGAGGTCCTGGATCCGCCGCCACAGCTCGCCGAACAGGCGCAGACGCGGATCGCCGGCGTCGAGACCGATCGCCCCGAGGTGCCGGGACAGCGTTTCCTGTTCATCCCTGAACTCGAAGTTGTGCATCACCTTCGCGAGGCGGTCGAGTTGCGGCGGATCGATGCCGAGGGCCTTGCCGACCTCGCGTGCGGCGCTGCGGCCGCGGTAGGTGATGACATTGGCCGTCATCGCGGCGCCGTGCTGCCCGTACTTGCCGTAGACGTGCTGGATGACACGCTCGCGGCGGTCGCCGCTCGGCAGGTCGAGGTCGATGTCGGGCCACTCGCCGCGCTCCTCCGACAGAAACCGCTCGAACAGCAGGTCCATGCCGACCGGGTCCACGGCGGTGATCCCGAGGCTGTAGCAGACGGCGCTGTTGGCCGCCGACCCGCGGCCCTGCGCGAGAACCCCCTGCTGCCGGCAGAAGTTGACGATGTCCCAGACGATCAGAAAGTAGCCGGCCAAGCCGAGCTTCTCGATGAGATCCAGCTCGCGCGCGATCTGCGCCCGAGCGCGGTCGTGGTACGGCCGGTACCGCTCGCGCGCGCCGATCTCCGTCACCTGCCGGAGAAACGACGTCATCGACTCTCCCGGCGGCACCGGGTAGTCCGGAAAGCGGTACCCGAGATCCGCCATCGTGTAACGCAACCGGTCAGCCAACGCCGCGGTGTTGGCCACCGCGTCTGGGATGTCGCGGAAGAGGGCGGCCATCTGTTCGGGTGTCTTGAGATAGCGCTCGGCATTGACCGCCAGTCGGCGCCCGGCCGCCTCGAGGGTCGTCTTGTGGTGGATACAGGTGAGCACGTCGTGCAGCGGCCTGTCGCTCAACGTGGCGAAGCGCACGCCGTTGGTGGCCAACACCGGTACGTGGAACGCCGAGGCCAGCGCCAGCAGCGCCTGGTTGTCGGCTTCCTCGTCCCGAAGGCAATGGCGCTGCAGCTCGACGTAGACCTGCGGCCGGCCGAAGAGGCCGACGAGCCGATCGAGCAGGCCGCCGACTCCATGCCGAACGCCGTGCAGCGCCTCGCGTCCGACGAGCGCGACGAGCCCCGACACGCGTCCCTCGAGTTCGTCGAGGGCGAGCGCGCCTTCGCCCTTGGGCGACCGCAGCTTCATAGCGGTGATCAGCCGACAGAGGTGCTGGTAGCCTTCGCGGGACTCGACGAGCACGGGGAGGCGAAACTCGGCGATTGGTCTCGAGGGCGCCACCGGCACCGCATCCGGCGACCCGCCGCCTGCCGGTCGGCGCCGGTCGATCGCTGAAAGGCCGCGATCAATCGTCAGCTCCGCGCCGATGATGGCCCGGATCCCCGCCGCGGCGGCCGCCTTGTGGAAGCGGGGCGCACCGTACACTCCGTCACGATCAAGCAGGGCCAGCGCCGGATAGCCGAGTTCCGCTGCGCGATCGACGATCGCTTCGGGCGAAGACGCCGCCTCGAGAAAGCTGAACGCGGAACCACAGTGAAGTTCGATGTACATGGGAGACGACCAGGGCAGGCGTCATCGTGCCTCAGGCCTTCGCGATGCGGTGTTCGCGGCTCAGTCCACGATCCCGTCGACGAACCAGCCGTCGCCCATCTTGTCGTGGTAGAGGCGGTAGACGGCGCCGTCGCTCAAGGCCACGTCCCACTCGTCGCGGTCCCACCCTGCGTCGCGCCGGCCTGCGGTCCGCTCGCTGCGCTCGGGGGAGGCGTCGGCCACGTGCCACCACTCGCCCGAGGTCTGCCACGGGCCGGCGGACGCTTCCACGTCGCCGCCTTCGAGCCCTCGACGTCCTGTCGCCACCCGCACCGGGCGGCCGTCCTTCGCGGTCACCATCGCCGGCACGGGCCAGCGGAAGCGGCGGAGAGCCACCCCGGGGCCGGACACCCCGACGGGCGCGGACATGTCGTCGCCGACCCGCGTCGCGAGCACAGGGGAAGCGGCTGTCGGGCGCCGCCCGGCGCCCGCGGCGGGCTGCGCACCGTCCGCGGAAAACGGCCTCATGGCGAAGGCGCCGGGGCGATGCGAATCGACCAGGCCGGGCGCGCCCACGCGAGCCTCGCCCAGCAGCGCCGACAAGCGCGCCAGCAAGGTGGCCATCGTCTCGGGCATCGGCCGCGCACGTGCCAGCAGCGAGAACTGGGTGATGCGGGAGGGCGCCGGGTCCACGCGCACGGAGACGCGGTCCACGCCGGCTCCAAGCGGGTGTGCCTCGAGGTGCAGCAGAATCAGCGTGCGCAGGACCTTCGCATCGCGCATGGGTGCCGGCAGCTGCAGTTCCCGCGTCTCGACCTCGCGCGAGGTCAGGTGAAACGTCGCATGCAGCACGACCGCGGCTTGGTCGAGCGTCGTCAGCCGCTCGCTGATCGGCTCGACGACCCGCGCCAGCACGAACGACAGGGGCTCGAGACCCTCGACCGGCCACTCGAGCTCGAGCGTGTGCTCGATCGGTTCCTCGAGCGTGGTGGCGATGAGCGGGTGCAGGTCCGTTCCGCGCGCCAGACGCTGCCACAGCACGCCTTCCTGGCCCAGCCGTTCCGAGAGGGGCCGTGCTGGCAACGCCGCGAGGTCCCCCAAGGTCCTCAGGCCCCAGCGGCGAAGCAACGCCACGATGGCCGGCCCTTCCTGGGCCTGGCACCCCTCCCTCGCAGGAAGCCGGCAGAGCAGGCCCACGGGCAGCGGCGCCAGCGCCTCGCGTTCTCCGCCGGGCGGCACGACGGTGAGCCCTGCGCGGCCCAGGGCGAGCAGGAGGGCGGCCGTCCGCGTGGCGGCAATCGCGATGTGCGGGTACAGCCCCCGCTCAGCCGCCGCACGACGGAGGTCCGCTCCGATGTCCGCCGCCGTACCCAGCAGACGCCCGAGCCCCGCGATGTCGAGCGTCACTAGGCCCGGCTGATGGACTTCCACGCGCGGCGAGAACTCGCGCGCGAGCGGTTCAAGCGAAGCGCGGCCGACACGCCCCCCGCGCGACCGCACCGGAACTTCGAACAAGCTGCCGGACACCGCCGGCTGGCACAAGCACGCAAACATTCGGCTCTCCCGCTTCCACCCCGGCACGGCACGCCGGCGTATTCAGGCTCTCGCGGCCATCCGGCACCGGTTGCTGTCGGGATCCCGGGCCCGGACGATTCGCGCTTCGATGTCGAGCCCCCGAAAGAGCCGCGGCGTCCAGACGCCCCGCAGTGCCCCCCCGGCCGACCGTGGTCCGCCGCCCGCGCTCGCCGGGGCCAACTGGATGCTGGCCCCGTCTGCGCTCCGCGTCATCGGCGAGGGCGCCACCACGAGGCAGGCCGTGCGACCGCCTTCGATGGTTCGCTGCAGCCGAAACCACGTCGTGAACGGCAGCCGCCGAAGCACTGCCGCCGGCGCTTCGGCCAGATCGAGCACGACGAGGTCGAACCCTCCGGCCTGGAGCACGAGGTTCACCGCTTTCAGCGCACGATCGAGCAGGCGTTCGAACACCGACAACGCCTGCGGGTTCAACCCGAGCGACGCCCCGGCTCGTCCGCCCACCGCTGTAGCCTCTCCCCGCACCCACAGCAACCGATCGAGCACCACGCCACAGGACGCGGCCGATTCGGGATCGAACATATCGAGGGCATCCACGAGCGCCGCCAACTCACCGCGAGCGGTAGCCGCCCCCAGCGCCGCATGCATCAGCGTGGTGCGGCCGGACGAGCGAGCCCCCGCAATCTCCGAAATCTGCCCCCGGGGCAGCCCGCCTCCCAGCCGTTCGTCCAACACCGCAATCCCGGTGGGCACGGTGCCATCGGGTCGGGCGGGTTCCCCTCCCCGAGACAGGGACGGGAAGGAGTCCGCGCCGGGTTTCGCGACTACCCGATCCAGCTTTCTGGCCCGCAACAGCGCTTCGAGATCGGCAAGGGCAAGAGCATTGGCCATAGAAAATTCGCCTTTTCTTCGTGACGAAAATATAGCGAAAATACTGACCGAGGTCAAGGGATTCCACGCGGGCTTTCAGACGTCAGGCCGGGGACGCGTGCTACCATGACTCGCCACAGCCCATGCCCGAGCCGACCGGCGCCGCCGGACTGCCGCCCACACCCCCCGGTCCCGACGCCGCCCAGCCTCCCCTTCAACAGCCGCCGCCCTCCACCGGTCCCCTCGCCCGGCTGGCCGCGGCGTTCACCTACCCGGCCTTCCGCAATCTGTGGTTCGGGGCCTGCACCTCGAGCATCGGCACCTGGATGCAGAACGTCGCCCAGAACTGGCTCGTGCTGACGCTGACCGGTTCGGCCTTCTATCTGGGCCTCGACGCGTTCCTCGGCCAACTCCCGATCATGCTTTTCACGCTGATCGGCGGGGTCGTCGCCGACCGACGGGACCGCCGGCGCGTCCTGCTCACCTCGCAGTACATCCAGATGACCTCGGCCTTCACACTGGCCCTGCTGGTCTATCTGCGGGTTGTGCATCCCACCCCGGGGGGGGCCACGCACGTCGTGTCGATGACCGTCTGGTACGTGCTCGCACTCTCGTTCCTCAATGGCTGCGCCCAGGCCTTCGGCGGACCGGCCTACCAGTCCCTCGTGCCGGCCCTCGTCGACAAGAAGCACCTGCCCAACGCCATTGCGCTGAACTCGATCCAGTTCAACCTGGCGCGCATCATCGGCCCGCTGCTCGCCGGGGTCGCGCTCGCCACGGTCGGCACGGTGTTCTGTTTCACGATGAACGGCCTCTCGTTCGTGGCCGTCATCATCTCGTTGCTGACCCTGAACATCCCGCCGCGCGACCAGCTGCCGCCACAGCCGATGCTGCAGCAGTTGCGGAGCGGCCTGGTCTACGTCCGCCACGAGGGTCCGCTCTTCGGCCTGACGATCGTCGCGTTTCTCACGACGTTCCTCGGCACGCCCCTGATCACGCTGCTGCCGGTCTTCGTCCAGCGAGTCTTCCACCTCGGCGTCGCGGAGTACAGCCAGATGATGGCGTTCCAGGGCGCCGGCGCCGTGTGCGGCGCGCTCGTCGTGGCCTGGTTGGGTCGTTTTCGCCGGATGGGATCGGTCGCGCTGCTCGTGCAGATCGGGCTTGGCGGGATCGTCGTCGCGTTCGCGCTGTCCCGAATCCCGTTGCTTAGCTACGCGTTGCTGTTCGCGGCGGGCGTCGGCCAGATCATGGTGTTCTCGCTGGCCAACTCGATCGTCCAGCTGGTGGTGCCCAACCAGATGCGCGGACGCGTGATGAGCATCTACATGGTGGCCTTCCGTGGCGGGATGCCGATCGGCAGCCTGGCCGCGGGCTACTTCGCCAACGTGTTCTCCGCCCCGGCGGTCCTCGTCTTCAACGGTGCGATGCTGATGGCCGTTGGCGCTCTGGTCCTCTCCACCTACCGGCGGTTGCGGGACGTCCAGCCCGGTTAGCCCGCCGGCGCCGGCCTCAGATCGGCGTCTTCATCCACGGCGCGGTGTTGTGGAAGTTCACCAGGACGCCGCCTGGCGGGTTGATCGCGTCGCAGGCGGCGCGCTGGGCGTCCGTGAGCGACATCTCGAGCACCGGCAGCAGGCTTTGCAGCTGCTCGATCGTCCGCGGCCCGATGACGGGCGAGGTGATGCCGGGCTGGTCCTTGCACCAGAGCAGCGCGAGTTGCCCGGCGGTCACACCGTGTTCGCGCGCCAGCGCCGTGAAGGTGCGCCCCGCCTCGATGCCGCGCGGCGTCACGCGCCGCGAGTAGATGCTGTCGGGCTGGCGCGCTGCGCGTGAGTCGGGCGGCAGCGCGTCGGGCGAAGCGTAGCGGCCCGCCAGGACCCCCTGGGCGATCGGCGCCCACGGCAGGAGCGCGAGGTCGTATCGGGCGGCCAGGGGCACCAGTTCGTTTTCGATCCGGCGGTCGAGCAGATTGTAAGGGGGCTGTTCGCTCACGTACCGGGCGAACCCGTAGCGCTCGCTCACCGAGAGCGCCTCCATCACCATCCACGCCGGATGCGTGGAGCAGCCGATATAGCGCACCTTGCCCGCCCGTACCAGGTCGGTCAGCGCACCGAGGGTCTCGTCGACCGGAATCTCCGGGCTCGGCCGATGTACCTGGTAGAGGTCGATGTAGTCGGTGCGAAGGCGCCGGAGCGAGTCGTCACAGGCCTTGAGGATCTGGAGGCGGGAATTGCCGAGGTCGTTCGGGCCATCACCGGTGCGCCCGTGCACCTTGGTCGCCAGGATCACCCGGTCGCGCCGGCCGGCCAGGGCCTTGCCCACGGCTTCCTCCGAGCGGCCGCCGTGATAGGTGTTCGCGGTATCCACGACGTTGATACCGGCGTCGAGCGCCGCGTGCAGGATCAGCGCGGCCTCGTCATCAGGCGTCGGGCCGCCGAAGTTGAGGGTCCCGAGGCAGAGCGGCGAGACGCGCACGCCAGTACGGCCGAGAAGGCGGTAGGTCATGCAGAGATGGTAGCGCGATCCGAGGAGACGGGGTCGACTTCCCGCGTCGCCTGCCTGGCGGGCAGTCGGAATCCCTTGGCCGGAAGCCACTCGTGCCGGGCGCACGTCCGCCGGAAGCATGCTACTGTCTCGCCGATCGATGAAGATTGCGCTGTCCTTTCTTCTGTCGTGCGCCGTGCGGCTGGCCACCGGGACCGAGACCGAGGTCCCGGCGCCATACCGCCCTCTGTACCAGAGCCTGGACGCCGCTCTTCGCGAGGCCAGGCACCGGGACAACTTCAGCTTCTGGGCTCCGCTCGATGCGCGGTTCCTGGGTCTGTTGCTCGGAATCGCCCAGCAGGAACATCTCTCGGTCGTCTGCCCCTGCTTCAGCCAGTATCTCTTCGCGTACGACACGTTCGGCGAGGCGGAATCGAGCGCGCTGCCGCCGTAGCCCCGCAGCGTGCGGTTGTCGTGGGAGAAGGCGCTGACAGCCATCCGCGTTCACCGCCTGTCCACAACCGGACAGGCGCTGAAAGCGATGCTGGCTGGCGGCTCCAGCTGAGAACGGCGTAGCCACGGCCCCGCTCATACGAGCCAGCCGCCGTTCCGGCCCGGGCAGAAAACCGGCTTGCTTATCCGGCACGGGAGGACCCATGCGACTTGTTCCCAGTTGCACAATGGCTCTGATCACGTGGCTGGCCGCGGCCTCGATCGCTCCGGCTCAGGTGCCGGTCACGATCGGCGGGGTCACCGCGGCCCCCGGCACGACGGTGTCCGGCGAGCTCCAGGTTCCCGCGCGCGGGACCGACCCGGGCACCGTCATCCCATTCTCGATCCTCAACGGCTCGAAATCCGGGCCGATCCTGGCGCTGGTGGCCGGCACGCATGGAGCGGAGTATCCGCCCATCCTCGCCCTCCAGCGCCTGCGCGGCGCGATCGACCCGAGGGACCTGTCCGGCACCATCATCATGGTCCACGTCGCGAACATGCCCGCCTTCCTGGGCCGCGCCATCTACTACACGCCGGGGGACCACAAGAACCTCAACCGGGTGTTTCCCGGCCGAGCCGACGGATCGATCTCGGAGCGGATCGCTGACGTCCTGACGCGCGAGGTCATCGAGCGCGCCCAGTACCTCATCGACCTCCACTGCGGGGACGCCAACGAGTCGCTGAGGGCCTATCTGTACTGGACCGTCAACGCCCCGCCCGCCGTGGTCGACGCGGTTCGACAGATGGCCCTCGCCTTCGGCATGGACCACATCGTGCTGGATCGAGAGCGGCCGACCGATCCGGCCGCATCCGTGTATCTCGAGAACACGGCCATCACGCGGGGCAAGCCGGCCATGACGATCGAGTCCGGCGGCATGGGGCAGACCGACGACGTCTCCATCCGCCGGATCGAGGATGGTGTGGCGGGAGTGCTCAAGCACCTGAAGATGCGCACGACGGGCCCCGATCCCGTCCAGCATCCCGTGTTCCTCGGCCGCAACCTCGTCATCACGAGCCAGCATAGCGGCATCTTCTACCCGCTTGTCGAGCGTGGCCAGACGGTCGCGGAAGGGGCCTTGCTGGGTCGGGTCACCGACTTCCACGGACGGACGCTCGAGGAGGTGCGCGCGCCGTTTGCCGGCGAGATGCTGTACGTGATCGGGACGCCGCCGACGACCAAGGGCGAGCCGCTGGCCTTCGTCGCCGCGCCCGCCACGCCCGAGGAGATGCCGAAGCGTTAGTCCGGCCGCCGGCCGCCTCGGCGGCCGGCTAGCGGGCCCTCACTTCTCGGCGATGATGACCAGCGATCCGATGGCCCGGGCGGCCCGCATCTTCGCCGCGTCGCCGTAATGGGGTCCCCGGTAGGTGTCGGGCACTGGTGTGGGATCCGGGATCGTGAGGGTGCGGCAGGTGGCAAAACCGCCGGCGCGGGCCGCGTGCACGTACTCCTCCGCGCCGAACAAGTGCACTGGAACGCGCAGCAGCTGCGCCCAGTGGTGGACGTAGGGATTCTCCCGGAAGAAGTTGACCATCATGTACGCGCGGCCCTCGGGCGCGAGAACGCGGTGCACTTCGCGAAACGTCGCCTCGATGTCGGGATGGTAGGTACAACGACTCGATCGACAGGCAGTGGGTGAACACGCCGTCGTGAAACGGGAACCGGGCGTCGGTGAGCACGCGGAAGTTGACGTTCGGCGGCAGGGCGCCGTGATTGCGGGCCTGGCGGATCATCTCCGCCGACACATCGAGTCCTACCGCCACGCCGTCCCCCACCCGGGAGGCGACCAGGCGCGTGGCCCATCCGGTCCCGCACCCCAGATCGAGCACGCGGCTGTCGGGTCGCAAGCTCATGAGACCGAGTATCTGCTCGGTCACCGCCAGGTGACCTTCCTGCATCTTCTCGCCGCGGCCCTCACGTGCCCAGCGATCGAACTCCTCCCGCAGGTCTTCAAGCGACACTGTTATAGGCCCTCCGCGAGCGGGCACGCCCCGGCGCCCGCACCGTCCCCTTCCCTGCCGCTCACCCCGTGCCGGTCGGCCGATCCCGCGTGGATGGCCTACGCCCCGTCGAGCGCGGCCCAGAGATACCACGAGGCGATCGACCGGTAGGGCCGCCAGGACTCGCCCATCCGAAGCACCCGGGCGGCCGTCGGCCGACGGCGCAGGCCGTACACCTGCTGGATGGCGCGCAGCAGGCCGACATCGTCAACCGGCAGGACGTCGGGACGGCCCAGTTGGAAGATCAGCATCATCTCCGCTGTCCATCGGCCGATGCCCTTGACCATCGTCAGCGTCTGCACCACGGCCTCGTCCGGCATGTCGTCGAGGGACTCGAGCGGCAACGTCCCGGCGTGCACGCGCTCGCACAGGTCGCGCAGATAGGCGGCCTTCTGGCGGCTCAGACCCACGCCCCGCAGCTGGTCGATCGGGACAGCCAGCACCTGGTCGGGCGCCGGAAAGCTCTCACCCGGAAACAACGCCAGGAGCCGGCCGAAGATCGTCGCCGCGGCTTTCACCGACAGTTGCTGCGACACCAGCGCGCGGACCAGGGCGCGCAGGCGTGGTTCCGACCGGCGTGCGTGGAGCAGGCAGGGCCCGTGCCTGTCGATGACCTTCGCCAGCACGGGATCCGCGGCGCTCAGGTGGCGGGTTGCCCGCTCATAGTTCACGCGGATGCCCACGCGCCGAGTCTAGCATCGAGCGATAGACCGGGAGAAGCGCCGGCCGAGCGTCCGCATCCCCGGTCGCCGTCTTCAGCGGGCGGCCCCCGCTGGGCTCCCAGGCGCGCCAGGTTGTGCTATCCTTCCGGATGCGGTGACCGTCGAGACGAGCCGCGTTCCGGCCCTTGGGTCAGCCCTCTGCCGGCCGTTCAGAACCGCCGCCTGGAACGGGGACGCCGTCCCTCGTTTTTCATTCTCGGTTGTGCGGGCCTCCGTTTCTGATCCCCCATTCCCTGGTTGCGAGGTCCGGGGCCTTTGCCGTCGGCGGACGCGGGCGCGCCCGCCTGCGTGCGCCAGGCCGGGTTCGCCCGTTTGAGGAGTCATCTCCGTGTCCGACCACCGCATTCTTGAACATCCCATTCTCCCTGCCGCAGAGCCGGCCGCGGTCCCGTTCTCGTGGCAGGGGCAGCCGTTCTCCGCGCGACGGGGCGAGACAATCGCGTCCGCGCTGGTCGCGAACGGCGTCAGGACGTTCGGCCACCATCCGAAGGACGGTGCGCCGCAGGGCATCTTCTGCGCCAACGGCCAGTGTGCCCAATGTGCCGTCGTGGCCGACGGCCTGCCAGTGAAGTCGTGCATGGTCGTCGTCCGCCCCGGCATGAACGTGCAGCCCCTCAACGGCCTGCCCGTCCTGCCGAACGTGGACGGCGAACCCCGTCAGCATCCGATCGAGACCGTCGACGTCGAGTGCCTGATCATCGGCGGGGGCCCGGCCGGCCTGACGGCCGCCATCGAGCTCGGCAAGGCGGGCGTCCGCGCCTTGATCGTCGACGACAAGCACCGGCTCGGCGGCAAGCTGGTGCTCCAGACGCACAAGTTCTTCGGATCGATCGAGGCGTGCCACGCCGGCACCCGCGGCATCGACATCGCGACGAAGCTGGAGCATGAAGTTCGCGAGTTCGAGAATATCCGGATCTGGCTGAACTCGACGGTGCTCGCGGTCTTCGCCGACCGCCGGGTCGGCGTCCTGCGTGACAACCAGCAGTACGTCATCGTGCGGCCCGACATCCTGCTGGTCACCGCTGGTGCCCGCGAGAAATCGCTGGTGTTTCCGGGCAACACGCTGCCCGGCGTCTACGGGGCGGGCGCGTTCCAGACGCTCGTCAACCGGGATCTCGTCCGGCCCACCGAGCGGTTGTTCATCATCGGGGGCGGCAACGTCGGCCTCATCGCCGGCTACCACGCGCTGCAGGCCGGCATCGGCGTCGTCGGCCTCTGCGAGGCAATGCCGGAGTGCGGCGGCTACAAGGTCCACAAGGACAAGCTCGTCCGGATGGGCGTTCCGGTCTACACGTCGCACACGGTGCTGCGGGCCGAGGGGACGCGCGAGGTCGAACGGGTCGTCATCGCGGAGGTCGACCGGCAGTGGAGGCCGATCCCGGGCACCGAGAAGCAGTTCGACTGCGACACGGTGCTCGTGGCCGTCGGGCTCGACCCGGTGGACGAGTTCCTGCACAAGGCGCGCGAGTTCGGGTTGCCGGCGCTTGCCGCAGGCGACTCTGAAGAGATCGCGGAAGCCTCGGCCGCGATGTTCACCGGGCGCATCCGTGGCCTGGAGATCGCCAAGCGTCTGGGCCGAGACGTCGGCGAGGTGCCGCCCGAGTGGCACCGGACGGCGGAGATCCTCAAGTCGCGGCCCGGGATGACCATCGCCGAGGACCTGCCCGACGCGGCCACCGGGGTGTTCCCCGTGTTTCACTGCTCGCAGGAGATCCCGTGCAACCCGTGCACGTCGATCTGCCCGAACCACGGCATCCGGATCGAGGGCGATGATGTGCTGGGCCTGCCGGAGTTTGTCGGCGACGCCTGCGACGGATGCGAGAAGTGCGTGGCGATCTGCCCCGGCCTGGCCGTGACGCTCGTCGACTACCGCAAGAACCCGACGAACCCCACCGTCGTCATTCCGTACGAGTTCTCCGCCAAGCGGATCAAGAAGGGCGACACGGTGACGGTGCTGGACACCGAGGGGGTCGTGCTCGGGAACGTCGAGGTGACGCGCGTGCGCGCGCCGCGGGACGCGGATCGGGCGCTCCTCGTTCGGGTGAGCGCGCCCGCCGAGATCGCGCCGCGCATCGCCGGCATCCGGGTGCAGGAGCCGTGGCAGGCCGAGAAGGTCGACCGCTTCGAGCAGCCGGTCGGTGACGACGAGGTCGTCTGCCGATGCGAGCGGGTAACTGCCAAGGAGCTGCGGGCACTGATTCGGTCCGGCGTCCGCGACATGAACCACCTGAAGGCGATCACGCGGTGCGGCATGGGGGCGTGCGGCGGCAAGACCTGCCCCAACCTGATCACACGCTTGTTCCGCGAGGAGGGCGTGCGACCCGATCAGGTGGCCGATCTGACGCGACGGCCCCTGTTCATGGAGGTGCCGCTCGGCGCCTTTGCCGGCGTGGTGGCGGGAGAAGCGCCCATCAAGGACGTGCCGCGACGACACGCCACCGACGCGCACGAAGGAGGCATGTGATGAGCGCCAAGGTCTATGACGCCATCGTCGTCGGGGCCGGCAGCGTCGGCCTGCCTACAGCGCTGTTCCTGGCGGAAGCCGGCGTTCGGCCGCTGGTCATCGACCAGTTCCCTGGCCCCGGGCAGGGCAGCAACAAGGCGGCCATCGGCGGCATCCGGGCGACCCACTCCTCGCCAGCCAAGATCCGCCTCTGCCTGGACTCCCTACGGATCTTCTCGACCTGGAAGGCCTGCCACGGCGACGAGATCGAGTGGTTCCAGGGGGGCTACGTGTTTGTGGCCTACCGGGAGTCGGAGGAACGGTCGCTGAAGGACCTGCTCGCAATCCAGCAGGGCTACGGCCTGAACATCCGGTGGCTCGACCGGGACGAACTGATCGCGCTCGTGCCCGACATCAACCGCGATGGCCTGCGCGGCGGCACCTACTCACCGGAGGATGGGTCGGCCTCGCCGCTCCTCTCCTCGGCTGCCTTCTACCGCCGCGCGGTCGAGCTCGGCGTCCAGTTCCAGTTCGGCGAACGCGTGACGGGCATCATCCGGCGCAAGGGAGGCGTGGTCGGGGTGCGCACCGACAAGGGCGGCTACGCCACCGAGACCGTGATCAACGCGGCGGGCGCCTGGGCCAAGCCGCTCGCCCAGTCGGTCGACCTCGACACGCCGGTCGTCCCCGACAGCCACGAGGCGGGTATCACGGAGCCGGTGGCGCGGTTCCTGACGCCGATGCTGGTCGACATCCGCGTCACCGAGGGAGCGCGCAACTACTATTTCTACCAGCACAAGCCCGGAGGCCTCGTCTTCTGCATCACGCCCGACCCGGCAATCGTCGGTACGGATCGGCGCGAGACCTCGGCGTACCTCCCGATGATCGCCAACCGGATGGTGAACCTGATGCCGAAGCTGGCGAACGTCAAGGTGCGGCGGACGTGGCGGGGGCTCTACCCGATGACGCCGGATGGCGCACCGGTCCTCGGCTGGTCCAAGAAGCTCGAGGGCTACGTGCACGCGGAGGGCATGTGCGGCCAGGGCTTCATGCTCGGCCCCGGGGTTGGCGCCGTCCTGAGCCGCATGGTCCGCGGGGTCGAGTCGGACGAGGATCGAGCGCTCCTCCACGAACTTCGGCCCGACCGTGAGTTCGGCGGGGAGGAGGCCCTCAAGTAACCCGAAACAGCCCGGGGCGGCGGCGCGCCAGCGCCGCCGCCCCGGTCGACCATTCGGCGTCGCTAACCGCCTGTGAGGGCGATGGACCGTGGCCCACCACACTGCCCGTTCCGCCTACCGGGACCTCGCCGACCGGATCAACCGGTTCCCGCAGGGTGCGCCGCCCGGCGACCTGCTGTTTGCGATCCTGAAGCTCCTCTTCAGCGAGCGGGAGGCCGCACTGGTCGCGCGGCTGCCGATCAGGCCGTTCACGGCCGCGGACGCCGCCGCGCGCTGGCGGATGCCCGAGGCCGACGCCCAGCGATCGCTCGACGCGCTGGCGGAACGGGCCATCCTCCTCGACGTCGAGGGCCCATCCGGGCGGACCTACGTGCTGCCCCCGCCGATGGCCGGCTTCTTCGAGTTCTCGATGATGCGGGTCCGGCAGGACATCGACCAGCAGCTCCTGGCCGAGCTCTTCTACCAGTACCTGAACGTCGAGGAGGAGTTCATCCGGGACCTGTTCGTCCAGGGCGAGACCCACCTCGGGCGCGTGTACGTGAACGAGCAGGCGGTCCCCCCGAACTCTCGCTGCACGTGCTCGACTACGAGCGGGCCAGCGAGGTCGTCAAGACGGCCCACCACATCGGCGTCGGGGCCTGCTACTGCCGCCACAAGATGCGGCACGTCGGGCGCGCCTGCGCGGCGCCTCTCGACATCTGCATGACCTTCAACACCGTGGCGGCCTCCCTGATCCGCCATGGTGTGACACGACGGGTGGACGCAGCCGAATGCCTGGACCTGCTCCAGCAAGCGCGCGACCTGCGCCTCGTGCAGTTCGGCGAGAACGCGCGGGAGCACGTGTCGTTCATCTGCAACTGCTGCGGCTGCTGTTGTGAGGCGCTGATCGCGGCGCGACGGTTCGGCTTCCTGCACCCCGTCCACACGAGCAACTTCATCCTCGACATCGACCCGGCGGCCTGCAACGGGTGCGGCAAGTGCGTCGACGCGTGCCCGGTCGAGGCGCTGTCGCTGGTCTCGGCCAACAATCCCCGGAAACCGAGGCGGAAGGCGGCTCGGCTGTCGGCGGACCTCTGCCTCGGGTGCGGCGTGTGCGTCGCGACCTGCCGCGAGAACGGGCTCCGCCTCCTTCCGCGCCCCGAACGCGTCATCACGCCCCTCGATTCGACGCACCGGGTCGTGCTGCAGGCGATCGAGCGCGGCATGCTCCCGAACCTGATCTTCGACAACCATGCCCTGGCCAGTCACCGCGCCATGGCCGCCATCCTGGGCGTTATCCTGCGGCTCCCGCCGGTCAAGCGCGCCCTGGCCAGTGCGCAGGTCCGGTCGCGCTATCTCGAGGCGCTGATCCAGCGGCTCTAGACGACGGGCACGGCCTGCTACCGGCTGCGCACGGTGAACGAGAATTCGAGCTCCACGCGGACGGCTACCGGTTTGCGCCCCTCTTCCCGGGGGCAGACCCCCACTGCTTCGCGGCGACTGGTCACCTCGCGCGCCGCGACGACGGTGCGCGCGAGTGGTCGTGCGCCGGCGGCAGCGGACGGCCCCGCCAGTTCTGGTTGATGAATCTGGAGGCCTTTCAGCCCTTCATCACGGATGCCCCATGGGATGCCACGGCGCACCCGCCGGCCGTCTGCGCGGACTGCGGGTGGCGCGGGCGGTCTGCTTCGCGGCCGGTTGCCTGGTCGACTCGGCGGCCTGCTCCAGCGCCCCAGCGCAACCGGGGCTGGACGCGATGCGGTGTGACGTGGCCCCAGCCCCCTTCTCACCCGACCGTGGAATTGCTGCTGATTCGCCGAGGATTGCAGCGGTAGGAATTCACGCGCGCAGCGGGGGCAGCTGTGCGCTTCCAGAGCAAGCGCATGCTGCAGCCCCCAGGGAACGCTGGCGCAGAGAGAAGCCAGTAGTTCGCGTGCGGGCACCCCCCTGGGAACCGGCTGCCAAGCCGCGGTGAACGCTCCCTTGATCAGACCCTCAGTCCCGAGCCGCGGCAACGACCGCGTGACCGGCACTTGCAATACGCCTCGCCCTGGCCTCCGTGGGTGTTCGCGTTCTCGGGCTCGGCGTTCCGTCGGAAGACAACGCTCGGAACACCCTGACCTGGCCAGCGCTCCCGCGGGTCAGTGCGACAGCCTGGCCAGGACGTTTCTCACGAACTCTCGCGTTTCGCCGTACAAGGCGGTCTGGCCGCGCAGGTACCGATCGGCGAACCCGGGACCGGCGTTGTAGGCGATCAGGGCACGTTCGACGTCCCCGAACGTGCGCAACAGCCACGCCAGGTACCGCACGCCCCCCTCGACGTTCTGCCTCGAGTCGTAGGGATCCACCCCCAGCTCGCGCGCCGTCCCGGGCATCAACTGCATCAGGCCGATGGCGCCGACCCTCGAACGTGCCGTCTCGTCCCCCCCCGACTCCACGTCGATCACCGCACGCACCAGGGCCGCATCCACCCCGTGCACGGCTGCATACGTGACGACGAGCTGCTCGATCGAGAACGCGCCCCGCCCGGGCGTGGCGGACGGGCCGGGACGACCAGCCTCTCGCCTGGCCCGTGCGGCGGAGAGCCGCCGGTACTCGCGGTCCAGAAAGTCCGAGACCTGGTCGGCCTTGTAGCCCACCATGAGCATCTTCTGTGCGGTGTCGAGCGCGGCTTTCGTGATGCGCCCCGCCAGTACGTCGGCAATCTCCTTGGCCGAATAGCCCAGGCTGTGGAGACGGTACGCCGTGTCGTCTCGCACGCGGACCACGCGGTCGCCGGGAATCGTGATGGCGGGCCCGCCAGCGAAGGCGGCGCGGTAGTCGTCGAAGGAGTGGTCCCCCAGGTGGGCACCGGGCCCGGCGACCGCGCACACGACCTGCTCGAAATCGAACAAGGCGGCAGCCGCCCGTTCGGGGGTCGCCTGATCCACCCGGCGCGCCGCCTCGGTGAACACCCCCAAAAGTCCCGGGAACGCGGCAATCGACCGCCCGACAGGCCCCTGCGCCCCCAGCAGGATTGCCCCGGCGGCCCACGCCCCCCCCACCGCCGCCGTCCAGGTCGTGGCCCGTCGGACCGCCTGGGCCCTCGTGGCGGGGCTGCCGCCGCCGGCCCCCGCCGTCATGCCGGCCACAGCCAAGCGGCGCCGCGAACGCCGCTCGAGTCTCCGTGCTTGGGTGGCACCAGCCGGGTCGTCACCTGGTCCGAGAACACGTAGCGGGTCCAGCGCGCCGGCACGTTGGTGTAGAGGCGCAAGGTGTTGGACATGCCGCCGCCCAGCACGATGACGTCCGGGTCCAGCATGTTGATGACCGTCGCCAGCGCCCGGGCCATCCGGTCCTCGTACCGATCGAGCGACGCGGCGGCCGCCGCGTCGCCGCTCATCGCCCGGCGCACCAGCTCGGCGGACTCCAGGCTCACGCCGGTCGCCGCACGGTGGTCGGCCGAAATCCCGGGGCCCGAGAGAAACGTCTCGATGCAGCCGTGCTGCCCGCAGTAGCAGGCGGGCCCTGGCGCCTCGCCATCACGCGGCCACGGCAGCGGGTTGTGCCCCCACTCGCCGGTGATGGCATTCGGGCCGGTCAGCAGGCTCCCGTTCACGACCACGCCGCCGCCCGTGCCCGTGCCGACGATGACGCCGAAGACCACCCCGGCACCCGCCGCCGCGCCGTCGCTCGCCTCCGAGAGGGCAAAGCAGTTGGCGTCGTTGGCGAACCGCAAGGGCCGCCCGATCAATGCCGACAGGTCCTGGGCGAGCGGTTGGCCGATTAGCCAGGTCGAGTTGGCGTTCTTCACCAGGCCGGTCGCTGGCGACAAGGCGCCCGGCATACCGATGCCGACGCTCGATTGTTCGCCAGTCGCCGCGTCTATCTCAGCGACCAGCGATGCCATGGCCTGAAGCGTGGCCCCGTAGTCATGGCGAGGCGTGGCGACGCGCCGACGGATGGGGATGGACCCGTCCGCGGCGAGCGCGATGGCCTCAATCTTGGTGCCCCCGAGGTCGACACCGATGCGAAACATGCCTGAGATTGTGCGCCGGCCCAGGGAAGAGGCGCAACCGGGGAGAGGTCAGCAACAGGAGGGCAACGGCGTCATCGGCCAGCGAGGCCCGGAACAGCGCCAGAGAAACCGCTGGCGGGCGGTCCATCCGCGTCTACGGCTTATCCTTGTCCTTGTCCTCCATCTCGGACTTGAAGCCGCGGATGGCCTGGCCGAGGCCCTTGCCAAGGTCAGCCAGCCGGCTCGTGCCGAAGAGCAGCAGGAGAATCGCCAGGATGAGGATGAGCTCGGGCAGACCCACTCTGAACATTGGACGCTCCAATACTGTCGAACCGCGGTTCAACGATACCACAGGAACGGCCGGCACGAGCACCCGCCGCCACGTGGATGTGACGTCACGCCGATGTTACGCCCGGGTCGATTGACGACCCGGTGTGCCATCCGCTAGGCTGCCCCCGGGTGAGGACGCATGGAGCCAACCAAGAGCACGATCGAGCGGTTCGTATCGGAGCGCACCCTGGCCGTGATCGGCGTCTCGGCCAGCGGTCGAGGATTCGGCAACTCTGCCTATCAGGAATTGAAGAGGCGGGGCTACCGTCCATTCCCGATCCATCCCAGCGCCGGCGCCATTCAGGGCGATCGGTGCTACCGGCGACTGGAAGACCTGCCGGAACGCGTCGACCGGCTACTCGTCGTGGTCCAGCCGGCACGGGCCGCGGGGATCGTGCGGGAGGCGGCTGCGGCGGGGATCCGTCACCTCTGGCTGCAGCAGGGCAGTTCGTCGCCTGAGGTGCTGCAACTCTGCCGTGAGCTCGGCCTCGAGGCCGTCCACGGTCACTGCATCCTGATGTTCGCCGAGCCCACCACCTCCGTCCACAGTGTCCACCGTTGGCTCTGGAAGCTGCTCGGCAAGCTGCCGCGCACCTGACTCCCCCTACTGGTACTGAAAGGTCAAGTGGACCTGCACGTCGGGATGCAGGCTCTGCTTGACCGGGCACGTGTTGGCCGTCCGTTCCAGCTTGCGCCGGTCATCTGCCGACGTCACCCGGCCCGGCGGGAAGGCCACCGCCACCGTGAGCGCCCCAATCCGCCGGAGCGGGCTCGCCGTCATCTCCTTGATGACCTGGACCCGGGTCCCTGTCAGGTCCAACCCGCTGCGCTGGGCGACCAGGCCCATCACCGTGAGCAGGCAGGACCCGAGCGCTGTGGCCACCAGGTCGGTTGGCGAGAACTGCTCGCCCTTGCCGCCGTTGTCGGTTGGAGCGTCGGTCACCAGCACGCTGCCAGAAGGGGTGTGCGTGGCCTGCGTGTGCAGGTCTCCGGTATAGCGGATGTCGATCGTGACGGCCATGGTGCTTCTGATGCTATCACGGCCCGTCGAGACCGACCGAAGGCGGCGGCCCTGACGCCCCGAGAGAGCGTCCGACCGTCCAGCCTCCGAGGGCGGCCTGATGCCTCCCTCCCTTCCCCTTGGGTGTAGGATTGGGCCGATGATCTCCCGTCGGCGTCTGCTGCTCGCCTCGGCGCGCGTCCTGCCGCTGGCGGCGGGAGGCAGTCTGCTGCCGTCCCTCGTTCGAGCCTCCAGCCTGTCGGGGACCGTGGCCGGACCACTCGGCTGGTTCGCCTCCGAGCGGCTGCAGGACTACGTCCGCACCGCGACGAAGGCCCGCTACTGGACTTCGGTGGCGCGGGCCGGCTCGAATTGCCTCGCCTGTCACAACCCGGGCGACGCGCTGGCCAAGCCGCACGAGCACCAGAAGGGCCAGGTGCGGTGCCAGCTCTGTGCGCAGCAGTGTACGATCGGCTCCGGGCAGAGTGGTCGGTGCCGGGCGAGGATGAACGTCGACGGGGAGTTGCGCAGCCTCGTCTACGGACGGCCGGCGGCCGTGCACGTGGATCCGATCGAAAAGAAGCCCTTCTACCACTTCCTCCCTGGTGCGTCGGCCCTGTCGTTTGGGACGGCCGGCTGTCCGCTGCACTGCCGGTTCTGCCAGAACTGGGAACTGTCGCAGTCCACGCCGGGCGACCTCGACGCGCCCTTCACTGCGCCGGACGCGGTGGCCCACGCGGCCTCGGCCCGCCACACGCCCGTGATCGCGTTCACCTACAACGAGCCGACCGTCTTCACGGAGTACCTGCTCGACGTGGCGGCAGAGGCGCAGCCGCTCGGCATCCGGTCGGTCATGGTCAGCTGCGGCTTCGCCGCCGAAGCGCCGCTGGCCGACATCTGTCGGGCGTTGGCCGCGATCAAGATCGATCTGAAGGGATTCAGCGAGGAGTTCTACCGCACCGTGTGCGGCGCCGAGCTGAAACCGGTGCTGCGAAGCATCACGCAGGTCGCGAAGAGCGGCAAGCACCTTGAACTGGTGAACCTGGTCGTCCCGACGCTGAACGATTCGGACAAGCATCTGCAGGAACTCTCCGACTGGGTGGCGGGGGAACTCGGGCCGGACGTGCCGGTGCACTTCACCCGCTTCCACCCCGACTACCAGCTGCAAAACCTCCCCCCCACACCGGTGTCCACGCTCGAGCGGGCCAGGGAGACGGCGATGGCCAAGGGCATCCACTACGCCTACGTCGGCAATGTGCCCGGGCATCCTGGCAATCACACCTACTGCCCCTCGTGCAAGAAAGCCGTCATCCGCCGGGACAACTTCTTCGTCACCGAGATGAACGTCAAGAACGGGAAGTGCGGGTTCTGCGCACATCCGATCGCGGGCGTCTGGTCGTGAGGCCGACGGGCTCGTTCCGGAGCCAGGGTCCCCGCCAGTGGCGTCCGAACCGTACGGGGGGCACGATGAGCACGCGCACCAGGTTCGTCTGGGCCGGAGTCGCCGTGGCGCTCGCGCTGGGATGCCGAGGTGCGGCACAAGTCGGCAGTGGGAGCGCGCAGGACGTCCGCGAACCGGCCGTCGCTGGCCAGTTCTATCCCGCCGATGCCCGGACGCTGAACACGGCGCTCGACCTGTTCCTGAAGGACGCGGTCGCCCCTGCCAGCGAGAGCCCGATCGCCATCATCGCGCCGCACGCCGGATACGTGTACTCGGGACAGATCGCAGCCGACGCCTGGCGGCAAGCCCAGGGGCGGCCGTACGACTCGGTCGTCATCCTGGGAACCAACCACACGACCGCGGGGTTCGATCGGATCGGCGTCTACCCGGGCAGCGGCTTGAAGACGCCGCTCGGAACGGCCCGCATCGACGAGGCGCTCTCGGCGGCCCTGATGAAAGAGGATGCCGACTGCGTGGCTGATGCCGCGGTCCATGCCCGCGAGCACTCGATCGAGGTCCAGGTGCCATTCGCCCAGCGCCTGTTCCCGGGCGTGAGCCTGGTCGCCGCCGTCGTGGGCACGCAGGATCTGGGCAAGATCGAGCGGTTCGGCCGCGCCCTCGCGAAGGTCCTCGCGGGACGGAAAGCGCTCATCGTCGCCAGTTCGGATCTGGCCCACTATCCCTCCTCGCGAGATGCGCGGGAAACCGACCGTCGGACGCTCGAGGCCTTCGCCACCTTGGATCCTGGCCACATCCAGGGGGTCCTCTCCGTCCAGGTCGGCACGCGCCCCAACTTGGAAACCTGCGCCTGCGGCGAGGCGCCGGTGCTCGCCGCCATTGCGGCGGCCAAACTCCTCGGCGCTTCGCGCGCTCGTGTCCTGAGCTACGCCAACTCGGGCGACCTGCCGCTCGGTGACCTCGACCGGGCCGTCGGCTACGGTGCCGTGACCATCACGGCCGGGGAGCGCGGAGCCGACACGACCGTCCTCGTCCCTCCCGCGCCGGTCGCGCCCGACCTCCCGACGCCGGAAGCCGACCGGCGGCGCCTGCTCGAGCTGGCGCGTGAGACGATCCGCCGGTACCTGGACATCCGCATGGTCCCACTCCCCCGCGGCCTCTCGCCCGCGGCCGACCGGACCCAGGGCGTCTTCGTCACGCTCCGGAAGCACGGAGACCTGCGCGGCTGCATCGGCCAGATGGTCCCCACCGGACCCCTGCGCCGGCTCGTGGGTCGCATGGCGCTCGCCGCCGCGCTGGAGGACCCCCGGTTCGAACAGGTCCGCGCCGCCGAGCTGAAGGACATCACGGTCGAGATCTCCGTGCTGACGCCCTTCAAGCCGGTCTCGGGCCCGGGTGCCATTGTGGTCGGACGCGACGGCGTGCTGCTCGAGAAGGACCGCCACGCGGCCGTGTTCCTGCCACAGGTGGCGACCGAGGAGCACTGGGGGCGCGACGAGATGCTCGACAACCTGTGCCTCAAGGGGGGACTGTCGGCCGGCTGCTGGCGCCTCGGCGCGAAGCTCTCGACCTTCCAGGCCGAGGTGTTCGGGGAGGAGAGTCGGTAGCGGCCGGCGCCTTGACGGCGCGAGGTGCCCAGTGTCAGGCGCCCGTTCCTCACTCGTCACGCTCGGCGTCCTCGCCCTCTCGGCGCAGGTCGTGCTCCTGCGCGAACTGAATGTCGCCTTCTACGGCGTCGAGCTCGTGTACATCTTGGGGTTGTCGGCCTGGATGGCCGGCAGCGCGGCTGGCGCCGCGTGCGTCCCACACCGTCTCCACGCCACCTCCGCCCGCCTGCGCGGGCTCCTGGCGGCGAGCGCGTTCGCGCTGCCGGCCGGCGTCGCCCTGATCCGCGGCCACCGGTTCCTGCTGGGCGCAGTCCCGGGCGCCTACCTTCCGTTCGATCGCCAGCTCGTCCTGCTGCTGGCCGCCACCTTGCCCTTCTCGGCGGCCCTCGGGCTCGCCTTCCGCTGGGCCGCCGCGATCCACGCGTCGCGCGGCGGGTCGCTTCCCTCCGCCTACGCCCTCGAGAGCGTCGGCGCCGCCGCTGGTGGACTCGCGGCGACCCTGGCGTTCCATCTGGGTCTCCCGACCTTCGCCCTGGCACTGGCGATCGGCCTCGGCCTGACGGCGTGGACGGTGGGTGCCCTGGGACCGGTGCGTCGGCCGTACGTCGGCCTGGTCATCGCAGCGTGCGGCACGCTGGCCGTGTGGCAGTCGCCGGGCCTCGATTGGGCGATGACCGCCTGGTCGCATCCACGGGTGGTCGACGCGGTCGACTCGCCCTACGCGCGGATCACGATCACCTCGGCGGACGACCAGGTATCCGTCTTCCAGGACGACGTGCTGACGTTCGAGAGCGAGACAGCGGACAACGAGGCGCTCCCGCACCTGGCGGCGCTCCAGCACCCGTCCCCCCGACGCATGCTCCTGCTGGGCGGCAGCGTCGAGCGGTTCGACCTGGCGCTACGCCAGCATGCGCCGTCCCGGCTCGACATCGTCGAGCTCGACCGGGGGCTCGCCGAGATCGCGATCCGCCACCTCGGGGCGCCGCGAACCCTCGTCTTCGGGGACCCGCGCACGTTCATCAGGACGGCCCCGTCCTACGACCTGATCGTCATCGGGATGGCGGAGCCGACCTCGGGCGCGGCAAACCGGTTCTACACGGCGGAATTCTTCGCCGACTGCGCGGCCCGGTTGGGTGAGGGCGGCGTGCTCGGGCTGCGTCTCCAGCTCGCCGAGAACGTGCTGGCGCCTCCCTTGGTGCGGCGCACGGCGAGCATCGTGCGCGCGCTCCGGGCCTCCTTCCCGTACGTCCAGATCCTGCCGGGATCGACCGCCGTACTGCTGGCATCGCGGGCACCGCTGCCCCAGGACGCGGATGTCCTCGTCGGGCGGCTGGAGCAGCGTGGCATCCGGGCGAGGCTCATCACGCCCGCCTACCTGCACTATCTCTACGAGAACGACCGCCGGGCCGAACTGGCCTCCGAACTCCGGCGGTCGGACGCCACCCCCAACAGCGACGCCCGGCCCGCGTGCTACCAGTACGCCGCTCTCGTCTGGCTGACGAGGTTCTTCCCGGACCTGATCCGGCTGGACCCGGCAGTGCTGGGCGATGCGTGGCGGTGGCCCTGGTACGTCCGGTGGGGCGGGGCGGTCATGCTCCTGGTCGTCGTGGTGGGGGCGCGCCGGCGCCCGGGCACGCGGGCCACCGCGCTGGCCTTCCTGCCCGGGTTGGCCGGCATGCTGCTCGAAACGGTCATCCTGCTCGACTACCAGGCGAAGAGCGGTGCGCTGTTCGAACAGATCGGCGTGCTGATGACGGCGTTCATGGGCGGTCTGGCGCTCGGGGCCTGGTGGTTCGGGCGCGGTCTGAAGCGGGGCGGACCGCCTCTTCTGCGGGCGAGCGCCGCGCTGGCCGGCCTGGGGGCGCTCGCGGCGGCAATCGTGGCGGGTGGGCTGCGGCTCGGCCTGACCGGGACGTGCCTCGTCCTGGTCGCGACCGGCGCGTCGGCGGCCGCGCTGTTTGCCGGCGCCACCGCCGTGCTCGGGCGACCCGACGAGGTCGCGGGCGGCCGTCTCTACGCCGCAGACCTGGCGGGCGGGTGCGCCGCCTCCGTGCTGGCAAGCCTCGCGATCATCCCGGTGGCCGGACTGGTGCCGGCCGCGCTGATGAGCGTCGGCCTTGCCGTCATTGCCGGCGTGGTCGGGGTCCGGTCCACCGGACCGGGTCCCGGGGCACCGCCCGGAGCGCGCCAACGTGCCGTCACGTCGCGGCGCGATCGCGCTCTTGGACCAGATCGCGCACCATCTCCGTGATTCGGCGGAAATCGAGCTT
Organism: uncultured Acidobacteriota bacterium; assembly: GCA_963701315.1. Taxonomy (GTDB): domain Bacteria; phylum Acidobacteriota; class Vicinamibacteria; order Vicinamibacterales; family Fen-181; genus FEN-299. Next base: position 2,817,989 of record OY969603.1, read on the forward strand.
GCCGGAACCCATCTCCGGCAGGGCGGGCAGGACGACGAACTGCTTGGGGATGGCGATCTTCGGCAGCGAGTCGGCCATCTGGGCGACGACGGCCCGCTCGTCCACCTGCGCAGTGACGGCTGCCACGATCCGCGCGCCGCGACGTGCGTCGGGTACCTCCACGACGCAGCAGGAACAATCCGGCGGCAGCAGCTTCTCGAGCACGTCCTCGACCCGGACGAGCGACACCATCTCCCCCCCGATCTTCAGGAACCGGCGCAACCGGCCGACGTGCCAGAGGTAGCCGTCGCTGTCCATGTACCCCATGTCACCCGTGTCGTACCAGCCGTGGCGGATGTGGAGGGACGTCGCCTCGAAGTCGTCGAAGTAGCCGTTCATCACGCTCGGGCCTTTCACCAGGACCTTCCCGATCTGGTTGACCGCGCACTGGTCGCCGGAGTCGTAATGCTCGAGTCGCACCTCGACGTTGGGCAGCGCCTTCCCGACCGACCCCGGCCGGTTGTGCTGCGGCGTGTTCACGGAAATGACCGGGCTCGTCTCCGTGGTTCCGTAGCCTTCGAGCAGAATGATGCGGTGCTTCTCCCAGTAGGCCCGGCGCAGCCACTCGGGACACTTGTCGGCCCCGGTGATGGTCAGGCGGACGGTCCGGAATTCACCCGGCTCGGACCTCTGCAGGTAGCCGGCGAGGAACGTGGGCGTGCCGACCATCACCGTGATGCCCTCGTCGCGGATGGCGTGGCAGACGGCCCGGAACTCCAGCGGGTTGGGGCAAGTGACAATCGTCATGCCGCGTTCGAGCGGCAGCCAGAGATTCACCGTCAGGCCGAAGACGTGGAACAGCGGCAGGTTCGTCAGCATCACGTCGTCGGCCCCGAAGTCGAGCACCTCGGCCATCGCCTGGAGGTTGGCCCAGATGTTGCGGTGCGTCAGTGGCACCGCCTTCGGATCCTTCTCGCTCCCGCTCGTGAACAGGACGACGGCGTAATCCTCCTCGCTCCCCCGTCTGAGCCGCCCGACGATGCGGTCCGCGGAACTGGAGACGCGCATCGCGCCCCGCAGCTTGTCCAGCGCGGACACCTGGCCCGCCAGATCCTCGAGGCACACCATGCCACTCAGCTTCGGGCACCTGAGGCGCTCGAGCAGGGCACGCGAGGTCAGGATGGTGTGGAAGGCCAGCCGGCGCTGGGCTTCCCGGCAGTTGTCGGCCGCGCCGGTCGAGTAGTTGATCATCACCGGTGTGCGACCGCTCACGAGCACCGCCAGCGTGGCGTAGACGCACGCGGCGGTGTTGGGCACCATGATGCCGATGAAGCCTTCGTCGCAGCCGCTGAGCTTCTCAGCCAGGATGAGGGCGCGCAGCAGGACGGCCCGATACGTCACGCGCTGGTTCGTCGCACGGTCGATGACAGCGACCTTTTTTTCGTGCCGCTTGGCCGTCCGGATGAAGGCCTCGTGCAGGCGCACAGGCGTCCTTTCGCTTTGGGGTGACGCGCGGGCTTGTCGGAACCGGTACCCCTCGGGAGGGCCTGATCGTAGATGTGAGACCGGCCGCCGTCAACCGGGAGTGCCCGTCTCGCCGGAGCGGGGATCACCCCGGTCCGGAGCCGGGACGGGTGGGCTGTTACACGGGTTTTACGCTTCCGACACGCGTGCGACACCGCCAGCCGCTAGGCTGGACCCTGGAGTGACCCACCCATGGTTCCAGTGTCCGAGGCGGCGCGGTGCATCCGCGGAGAGTATCTGGAGTTGCCGGGGCTGAGCCTGACGCGGCACCAAGTGCAGCGGCTCTACACCCTCGATGAGGTGACCTGCGAGGCGGTCCTGGCCGCCTTGGTGGACGTGCGGTTTCTGGCCCGCACCCCAGACGGCCGCTACGTGCGCTCCGGGAGCCTCGAGGGGACCACCGCGCCGGCCTCCCGGCGCCGGTACCGGGCGGCGTAGGCGCGACCTCAGGGCGCGGCGGCGCGATCCTGGTCGGGCTCGACGAATCGGTAGCCCAGACCGACGAGGGTCTCGATTCTGCTGGCCTGCCGGCCCCAACTTGCTGCGCAACCGCCCGACGTGGACGTCGATCGAGCGCGTCTCAACCGTCCGGTCGTAGCCCCAGACCCGTTCCAGCAGCCGGTCGCGTGAGAGAACCCGGTTTCGGTTCTCGACGAGGCACTTCAGCAGTTCCAGCTCGCGTTTGGTCAGTCGGACGGCTCGTCCGTCGACCGAGATCGCCACGGCATCGAAATCGGCCACGAGATGCCGTCCGCGATAGAGGCCAGGCGTCGGCGGCGCGAGCGAGGGCGCCCGGCGGAGCACCGCCCGGACGCGGGCGGCCAGCTCCCGCGGGCTGAACGGCTTGGTGATGTAGTCGTCGGCCCCGAGCTCGAGACCGGACACGCGGTCGTTCTCCGCCGCCCGCGCGGTCAGCATGATGATGGGCACATGGGCCGTCTTCGGTCGCGCCCGCAGGATGCGGCACACCTCGAAGCCGCTCAGGACCGGGAGGTTGAGGTCGAGGATGATGAGGGCGGCGCTGTCGTTCGCCACCCATTCGAGCGCGTCGTCACCGCGTTCGACGATGTGGACCTGAAGGTCGCCGTCCCGCTCGAGCGTGTGCTGCACCAGACGGGCGATGTCCGCCTCGTCTTCGACCACCAGGACGCGGGTTGCCATGACCCCTCCACCTGGGAGCCTACTGCGCCGACGTTGCGCACGCTTCACGCGCCCGTTAAATGTGCGTTACCGATCAGAATAGTCTTGCGGAGCTGCCCGCCATCGCCAGCCGGAGAACCGGGCGGGCCGGGGCGGTGCCCATGAGGCGCAGCATGCCGACGAGTCCCTTGATCCAATACGGGAGGTCGCCGTCCCAGGCGTCGACCAGGTGCCGGACAACGCCGTCCTGCCCCGGCAGGAACACGCGCTGAGACCAGTGGCGGCACTCCGGCAGCAGAGCGGAGTCCGACCGCAGGATCTCGGAGACCGCCTTGATCTCCCGCAGCGACTGGTCCAGGTACTCGGGCATGACGACGACATGGGAGCGGCGATCGAGGCGGACCTCCGAGACGAACTCGGCGAAGGTCGCGGCATGGGAGAGGTTGAGGATCGCGTTCGGCGCCCGACCGTGTCGGTCCCCGCCAGACACGACCGGCAGGTCGTGCCGGGAGGCCAGACGCAGGACGTCGTCGTTCTCCGGCCATCGGCGGAAGCCGTTCAGTTCCAGGGCGTGCAGCCAGCGGCGGCACCGGGCGAGCAGGGCCTCGAGCGCCGACGCGCTCTGCGTCTGGTTGACATCCCCACTCCACATCGGGTGGTTGAGCACCACCAGCACCTCCGGCAGGGCGTCGAGCCACGAGAGGAGTTCGCTCAGGCGGGCGGCAACGGGGCGGGCGGTGTAGTCGGCGAAGGCCTGCAGGAGGCTCGGGGCCTCCCGCACCGGAAGGTTGTGCACACCGACATGGAACGTGGTGCCGTGGAACGGCACCGTCCACTCGACCGACACGGGAACCTCGAATGACGGCACGGACGCGAGCAGGCTCAACGGCGCCTCGATTCGAATCGTGATTGGTCAGCGACACGAGCGGCTCAAGGGCCAGCCCTCCGGCCATCTGTGTCCGCTCGGACTCGCACACGGCACCGGGCATCAGCGGCGGGCGCCAGAACGCCCGCTCGAGGTCGAGTTCGCACCCGTGTTCGAGCCGGTAGCGCCTGAGCTCCCGGCGAAACAGCCTGTTCAGCACGGGAACCGCCGCCATCCAGCCGGGCAGGAAGCCGAGCGTTTCTTTCGAGTGCCAGGTGTGGGCGTGCAGCGACACTGCCGAGTGGTAGCCCCGCGTCACCGAGGGGCGCAGGATCTCAACCGTGCGTCGATGCATGGCAGCGAGCGTAGTGGCCCAGCATGAACGGCTGGTGACAACCACGTCGCCATCGGGCAATTTTGGTGAAAACGCGGTGTGACGCGCATCCGGACAGCGGCCCTCCCGCCAGCTGGCGCGCGGGACGGGCCGCTCCCGACCGGACTAGAGCAGGTTGGCGGCCAGCGCCGCGAGGCGCGAGCGGACCGTGGTCGTCATGGTGAGATGGCCGAACTCAGCCTGCCCCTTGAACCGCTCCACCAGATGAATGAGCCCGTTCGCGATGGAGCTGGAGTCGGGCAGGTCGACCTGATTGGGATCCCCGGTGAAGACAATCTTCGTCCCCTGACCGCTGCGGGTCAGCAGGGTCTTCACCTCGTGGTGGTTCATGTTCTGGGCTTCATCCGCGATGATGAACGCCTCGTGGATGCTGCGGCCGCGCAGGTGCGAGATGGGTGCGATCTGGACGACCTCGCGCGCCAGCAGATCCTGCAGATCCAGGTGGTGGCGCGCCGTCTCGTCCTTCCGGCCCTCGCGCGTGGCGGACTTGCCGCGCTCCTCGAACCCGAGCGCCATGCCCGTCCGCACCTGCCCGCGCAGCACGAGCTCGAGGTTGTCGAACACCGGCCGGGTCCAGGGCGCGAACTTTTCCTCGAGGGAGCCGGGCAGGTACCCGAGCGACTGGCCGATCTCGATGTTCGGCCGGTAGATCAGCAGCCGGCTGTACCCTTCGCGCAGCTGCTGGTAGCCCGATAGGAGCGCCATCAGCGTCTTGCCCGAGCCCGCCTTCCCGACCAGGGTGACCAGGGGGATCTCCGGATCGGACAGCAGCGCCAGCGCGAACTGCTGCTCGGCGTTGATCGGCGCGATCCCGCGGTCCGTCTCGGGCTTCCGCACGAGCCGGAAGGTACGGCGCCGGGTCGGTCTTGTAGAGCGCGTGCGCCACCTTGCCGCTCGACTCCGTCGTGATCGTGCAGCACTGGTTGGGCAGCAGCGCCGCCACCTCGGTGTGGGCAAGGATGCGGCCGGCCTCCACCCGCGCCTCACGGTGCAGGTCGGTGAGCAGACCGTGGTAGTCGTCGGGAATCGTGATCGTGGCCGTGCCGGGGTACAGCTCGTCCAGCGACGAGATCTTCTTGTCGTCGCGGTAGTCCTCGGCCAGCACGCCGAGGGGACGGGCCTTGACCCGCATCGCGACGTCTCGAGTGACCAAGCTCACGCGCGCGGAGGCCTGCACGCGCGTCCATTTCCGCGCGATGCAGATGATCCGGTCGTCGTTGTTCCGAGGATCGAAGCCGTCCCAGGCGTCTTCCACGGGAACCAGGTTGTCGTCGAAGACCAGGCGGCCGCCCTCGGGCATCGGAATGCCCGCGGCCAGATCCGAGGGCGATGCGCCCTCCTGGTAGCTGTCCAACTGCCGCGCGACGCGCCGCGCCGCCATGCCGACGCCGTTCAGGCCGTCTTTCAGGTGATCGATCTCGCGCACGACGGGGTAGGGGACCACCACGGTGTTGCCGCGGGCCAGCTTGGGGAGCGAGTCCGTGTCGTTGATGAGTACGTTGGTGTCCGGGAGGTACACGCGGGGTCGCAGCGGACTGCCGTTGTCCATTCAATTCCGTCCCAAGATGTGGCCCGTGCCGTTCATGTTTGGCGGTGGACGTCCGTGTGTCCACGATCCTTCGGCCGGTGATGCATCGTCTCCGACCAGAAGTTGCGGACGTACAGCCGGAACACCGCCGCGCGTCCCAAGGCGTGGTAGCGCCTGGCAGAAGTATAGACCCAGCACGCGTTGGAGAGTGCGACGTGCCCGACCGCCGTCAGGCGACGGCCCAGATTCGTGTCCTCGCCGTGGAAGTCGATCGTCGTGTCGAAGCCGCCAATCTCGTCGAGTGCCGCGCGGCGGACGCAGAACCCCCCGCCGTAGAACACCGCGCCCGCCCGCAGGACGCGCTGCGCGAGCAGGTGCGTGGCCGGCGCGAGCGTGTAGTCGTACACGCGCAGCAGCAAGCGGCTGGGCAGGTCCCAGTCGTAGAAGCGGAAGGACCCGGAGACCGCGACTAGATCGGGTCGCCGGTCGAACCGCCGCTCGAGACGTTCGAGCCAGAACAGCGGCGCCCGGCCGTCCGCGTCGATGTACGCCAGCAGTTCGCCCGAGGTGGCACGCCGGCCGGTGTCCCGGGCAATCACCAGGCCCTTTCGCGGCTCGTCCACCACGCGCACGCCCGCTATCGCGGCGGCCACCTCGGCCGTCCGGTCCGTGCTGGCGTTGTTGACGACGACCACCTCGTCCGGCAGGCGGGTTTGTGCAAACAGGGAGTGGAGGCACGCGGGCAGGACCCGTTCCTCGTTGAACGCACACACCACCACACTGATGCGGTCTCGCATGCCGGTGACGCTATCGTTCACACATCACGCGCCGGTGTCGGCAGCATGTCGCGAGTGTTAATCCTCGTGAACCGCGATGCGCAGTGGAGCGCGGTTCACCGGCCCGCCTTCGACAGGACCTTGGGAGGGGCAAACCAGACGAGGTGGCCCGGGCCGGCCGGCGGCAAGCTGTCCACGTCCACCCGGCACACGCCGCCCTTCTTGAACTCCAGCGTGCCCTTGAGGCCGAGCAGGCGGGCCGTGCTGGTCCCCATGCCGGGCTCGTGGCCCACCAGGGCGATGCCGGAACGGCGCGCGTGGCGCCCCAGTTCCGCCACCAGGTCGGAGAACGTGGCGCCGGGCAGGAGGGCGTTGGTGTCCACGATCGGCGGGTGGCCGGGCAGGTGCTGCGCGAGGATCTCGGCCGTCTGCCGCGCCCGGACGAGCGGGCTGGTCAGGACGAGATCCACGCCGGGATCCAACGCGGCAAGGCCGCGCGCGACCTTGCGGAACTTGGCGGCGCCTTCGGAGGTCAGCGGCCGCTTGGTGTCGTCAGGGTACGCGTCGCCGCGTTCGGCGGCAATCGCGTGGCGGACGAGATACAGGCTGTAGCCGTCTGGCATGGTGAACACTCAGCTCGCGAGCGCGCCGGGCGCGGGGTCCTGCGGCAGCCGCATGGCCAGGTCGTCCCGGCAGGCCGCCACTACACTCGCCAGGACCGCGGTACGCTTCAGATAGGCGGCGTGCAGGTCTCGCGTCTCGCGCTCCATCCGGTCGAGGAGCACGGCCGCCTGGGCTACCACGGCCGGATCGGGGTCGAAGCAGACGCGCCGCACGTAGGCCGCCAGCACTTCGAGATCGTGCAGCCGCCCGAGCAGGTCCTGGACCTGTCGCAACCGGTTGACGAGACGCAGCGTGCGGATGCGCGAGAGTTCCTGGATCAGTTCGAGCACGTACCGCAGTTTCTTCACGGCGATGCGCACCAGGTGCAGGCGGTCGAACGCGTACAGAGCGCCGGCGGCGGCCACCGCCGTCTCAAGCCTGCCGGCCCGCCGTTCGAGCCGCGTCCGCAGACGGGTCAAGGGGAGTTCGGCCGTCGTCCCGGAGGCGCTCTCGACGAGCGTGCCGAGGTGCCGTGACAGCTTCTCCGGCGTCACCTTCATGAGGGAGGCCCGCATCAAGTCGCGGTGGCGCTCGCGCTCGGGCACGATCAGGGCGCGCACGGCGGCGGCGCCCTCGGCCAGGTCCGGCCTCCCAGCCGCCGCCTCGTCGAGCATGGCCAGCGCGACGTCCAGTTCGCGGACCCCACCGAGCGCCGTCGTCAACCGGCGGATCAGGGCCCGCGCCCGCCGGGTCTTGCGCCCGTGAGATGCTGCTGGATCAGCGGCGACGACCGGCATGACCTCGCGCAGGCGGCGCGTGGCCACGCGGGCCCGATGCAGGGCCTCGACGTCGTGCCCCAAGGCCGCGGGGAGCTCGTGCTCGAGAACCCGCATCCGGCGAGTCAGAGCGCGGCGAACGGTATGGGAGGTCATCACTGCCGTGGCTTGGTGGCCGGGCCGCCGCCCGACGGACATCTATAGTATAGTCGAGTCGAACGGAACCAGCCTATGCGCCTGGCCGCCATCGACATCGGCACGAATTCAATCCACATGATCGTCGTCGAGGTGAGGGCCGATCTGTCCTTCGAGGTCGTGGACCGCGAGAAAGAGATGGTCCGACTCGGAGCCGGCGGGCTCGGCGGCAGGGCACTGGCCCCGGCCGCGATGGCCGCGGCGCTCGAGACGCTCGGCCGGTTCAAGCAACTGGCTGAGTCACGGCAGGTGGACGAAATCGTCGCCGCCGCGACGAGCGCCGTGCGGGAGGCGCGCAACGGCGGGGAATTTCTGGCCGAGGTGGCGACGCGAACCGGGATCCGCCCCAGGGTCATCTCGGGTGTCGAAGAGGCCCACCTGATCCACCTGGCCGCCGTCTACGGCGTCGAAGCGAGTTCAGGCACGACGGTCGTCGTCGACGTGGGCGGCGGGTCAACCGAGATGACGCTCGGCACCGCCTCCGAGGTCCACCTGGCCCGCAGCTTCGCGCTCGGCGTCATCCGGCTGACCGATCGGTTCGTCAACAGCGACCCGCTCTCGCGGGGAGACGAGCGGAAGCTCGTGCGCCACATTCGAGAGCAACTCGCGGCCTTCGCGGAGCAGATCCGCGCCGCGGGATTCGACCGGGTGATTGCGACCTCCGGCACGAGCCTCAGCCTGGCCCAGATTGCCCTCAGCGAGCGGCCGTCCTCCTCCAACGAGACGGTCCACCACAGCCAGCTCACGGCGAAGGAACTGCACCGCGTGCGCAAGCAGGTGGTCGCGCTCGACCTCCCGCACCGCCTCCGCCTGCCCGGCCTGGACGCACGCCGGGCCGATCTCGTCGCGGCAGGCGCCGTGCTGCTCGACACGCTCGTCCGGTTGCTCGGCGCCAAGGAGATCACGCTGTCGGATCTGGCGCTCCGGGAAGGGCTGGTCCTGGACTTCATCCGCCGCAACCGGAAGCACATCGCCAGTATCGACCGCTTCCCGGATATCCGGCGGCGCAGCGTCGTCGAACTCGGCGAGCGCTGCCGGTGGTACCCGGAACACTCCGAGCAGGTCGCGCGCCTCGCCCTGTCCCTGTTCGATCAGACCCGCAGCTTTCACCACCTGGACGAACGCGCGCGGGAATGGCTCGAGTTTGCGGGCCTGCTCCACGACATCGGTGGTCACATCGCCTACCTGGGCCATCACAAGCACTCGTACTACCTGGTCCGAAACGGCGGGTTGCGGGGATTCGCCCCCGAGGAAGTGGAAGCCATCGCGCTCATGGCCCGCTACCACCGGCGCGGCCGGCCGAGGAAGTCCCACAGCGCCCTCGCGTCGCTGCCCCCCGCGGTCCGGCGGGCGGTGCGTGTCGGGGCGGCCGTGCTCCGCATGGCCGAGAGCCTCGACCGCAGCCACGGTCAGGTGATCGACCAGGTCGAGATTCAGCCGGCCGGCGACCGGTTCCGGCTCGTGCTGCACGCCCACGCTCCGGTCGAACTCGAACGCTGGGCCGCCACGCGTCAGGCGGCACCGCTGGAGAAACTGCTCGGCAAGCCGCTGCACGTCGAAGCGGCCGGACGGAACGACGATGCTCAACACGCTGGCAGCACCCCACCAGTACCCGGGACGTCTCATCGTCGTGGAGGGCATTGACGGCTCGGGAAAGACCACGCAGCTGGGGCTCCTGGAGAAGTGGCTCGCCTCAGCTGGCCGACCCGTCGTGGTCACAGAGTGGAACTCGTCCACGCTGGTCAAGGCGGCCACCAAGGCGGGCAAGAAGAAGAACCTGTTGACACCCACGACCTTCAGCCTGCTGCACGCCACCGATTTCGCGGACCGCTTGATGTACAAGATCGTGCCGCCGCTCAAAGCCGGCATGATCGTCCTCGCCGATCGATACGCCTACACCGCCTTCACCCGCGACGTGGCCCGCGGCGTCGACCGCCAGTGGGTGCGGGATCTCTACGGATTCGCCGTGCGGCCGGACCTGGTGCTCTACTTCCGCGTCCCCATCGAGGTGTCGCTCGACCGGCTGCTCGCGCGCCGTGTGAAGCTGAAGTTCTACGAGGCCGGCATGGACATGGGCTGGAGCACCGACGTCAACGAGAGCTTCAGGCTGTTTCAGGGCCGCGTCCTGGAGGAGTACGATCGCCTCGTCAGCGAGTTCGGCCTCCAGGTCATCGACGCGACCATCGGCATCCACGACCAGCAGGGCACGGTGCGCCAGCTCGTGGCCCGCGAACTGGAGCGCAGCGATGGCTAACGACCGCGACGTCACCGAACCGACCCAAACCGATCTGGTGCAGCCCGGCCAGTTCTATGGCGCCGGTCTCCCGTACCTGCCGCTGGGACAGTACCCGGGCAAGATCATCGCGATTGAAGGCACCGATGGCGTAGGCCGCTCGACGCAGATCCGGCTGCTGCGGGAATGGCTCGAGGTGCAGGGACACGGCGTCGTGGAGACCGGCTGGACGCGCTCGGTCCTGATGCAGCCGACCATCGACCTCGCAAAGGCGAGCAATACGCTCAACAAGCTCACCTTCGTGCTGCTGTACGCCACGGACTTTGCCGACCGCCTCGAGAAGGAGATCATCCCCGCCTTGAAGGCCGGATTCATCGTGCTGGCCGACCGCTACATCTTCACGGCCCTCGCCCGGGCCCGCGTCCGGGGCGTGGACCGTGCCTGGCTCCGGAGCCTCTACGGGTTCGCGATCGCGCCGCATCTGGTCTTCTACCTCCGGATCGACGCCGACACCCTCATCCGTCGCGTCCTGCAGTCAGGCGGGATGGATTTCTGGGAGTCCGGCATGGACCTGAAGCTGGCCGACGACATCTACGACAGCTTCCGCACGTACCAGTCGAAGCTGCTGCGCGAGTACAACTCGCTCGCGGAGGAGTTCAGTTTCCGCACGCTCGACGCGCGTCAGCCCGTGGACCGGATCCAGCAGGACCTGCGACGTCAGAATCGGGGCGTTCCTCGACGCGGAGGTGGCCGCGCCGGCGCCGCGCTGAGCCCGGCCCTCGACCCCCTGCCGCCGCGCCGGCGGGGACCCGTGCCCCACGCGCCAGCCCTGGTCCCCAGGCGGGGCCGGCGCTCGCCGCTCCGAGCGAGCCGCGCCCGGACCGGGTGGCTCGCCCCCCCGGCGGGACACCCTGCCGCACGAGAATTAACTGCTCCGTAACATCCCGGACAACTCGCCGATACAGACGGTCCGTATCCTCGCAGGAGGTTACGACTGAGCTCGCGCGTCGAATGACAGGACAGGGCCCAGCCCAGCGAGGGCGCATGTCGCCGCAGATCGGAGGTCCGAGGCGCCGCCGTCTGCGCGAACCGCGCGGACAGCGATCACGACCGACGCCGCCAGGGACTGCCCACTCCCGGCGGCGCTTCAAGACGGAAGCGGCTCCGCGGAGTGCCCGCACCTGGTGAAAAGCATCGGTTCCTTTCGCTGCTCCGGTGGGAATCCTGTGCCGCGGCTGGGTTCCGTCCCGTCTGGAATCGCGGAATCAACAACAGAGGAGACGCAATGATGTCAGTGTTCAACCCGGCGCGCGGCTTCCGCGCCACGGCCGCCTGCGTGGTGATCGTGGCTCTGGGTGTCCTCGGCGGCATCGTGGCCGCCCAGGTGCAGACGATCAACGGCGCGGGGGCCAGCTTCCCGTTCCCGATCTACGCCAAGTGGTTCAGCGAATACAACAAGCTGCACCCGAACGTGCAGATCAACTACCAGTCGATCGGGTCGGGCGGCGGCATCCGTCAGCTCACTGCACAGACCGTCTTCTTTGGAGCCAGCGACGGTCCGATGACGGACGAGCAGCTCCAGTCGGCGCCCGGCCCGATTCTGCACCTCCCGACGGTACTTGGCGCGGTGGTCCCCGCGTACAACATCGAGGGCGTGAGCGCCGAGCTGAAGTTCACCGGCCCGCTGCTCGCGGACATCTTCCTCGGGAAGGTCACCAAGTGGAATGACCCGGCCATCGCCAAGGTGAATCCTGGCGTGAAGCTGCCGGACACGGACATCACCGTTGTGCACCGCTCAGATGGATCGGGCACCACGTACATCTTCGCAGACTACCTCGGTAAGGTGTCGCCGGACTGGAAGAAGCGCGTGGGCGTGTCCACGGCGCTGAACTGGCCGGTCGGCCTGGGCGGGAAGGGCAACGAGGGGGTCGCCGGGCTGGTCAAGCAAACGCCGGGAGCGATCGGCTACGTCGAGTTGATCTACGCGCTTCAGAACCAGATTGCCTACGGCGCGGTCCAGAACAAGGACGGGAAGTTCCTCCGCGCGACGATTGACGGCGTGACGGCCGCAGCGGCCGCGGCTGCGAACGCCATGCCGGCGGACTTCCGCGTCTCGATCACCAACGCACCCGGCAGCACCGCGTACCCAATCTCGTCGTTCACCTGGCTGCTCTTCTACCAGAACCCGAAGGACAAGGTGTCGGCCAAGACGATGGTGGAGTTCATGAAGTGGGCGCTCGCCGACGGTCAGAAGTTCACCAAGGACCTCGGCTACGCCCCCCTCCCTGCCAACGTGGTCAAGCTGGAGATGGCCGCCCTGACGAAGATCGGGCTGTAGCGGAAAGACTCCCGCGTCTGCGCCCTGACCGGGCGGGCAACGGCTCGCCCGGTCTTCTTCTGTACCGCGGCGGCCTGCGCCTGAGACAAGAAAAGGCCGCCCGCCAACATACGTGACGGACGACCTCGCGGCTCCGGCCCCAACCATCTACTACCGGGCCGCGCGTTCTGACCTGGGAACCCTGGGAACGCCAGCTGCACGGAACTGGCGTCGACCTAGGTGCAGGATAGCCGTCGAGTGTAAGCGCGCGACGACGGCGCAGTCACAGGTCGGTTAATTCGCGGGCCCGGCCGCGCACGTTCGCGCACTGGTGAGGACCTCCGGGGTCACCTGGTCCCGCGTGAACGCGTCGTGGAACGAATCGTAGAGCCGGAAGCTCCGGCTTGCAGCCTCCACGCGGCCGTTCTGCTCGGCTGTCACCCGGGCCCGGCCAACTCGGGCCCGGCGCGCGCCCGGGTCCCGGACCACGGCCCGGACCGCGGCCGCGAACCCCTCGGCGGACGGCTCGGCCAGCCAGGCGTTCCATGGACTGGCGTAGCTCAGCACCCCACCTGTCGACGGCACCACCACCGGGCAGCCGGCGGCCATGGCCTCGAGCGGGCCGATCCCGAACGGTTCGCGCGGGTTCGGATGGATGAAGACGTCACAACTCGCGTAGAGCCGGGCCAGGTCCGCTGGCGCGCCCACGTGGCCAAGCAGACGCAGCCGTCCGGGCGGCCGGCAATCGGCCTCGTGCCGCAGGCGCCCGTCAAGCGGCCCGGCGCCCGCAATGAGCAGACAGGTACTCGGTGCCGTCGCTTGGCGCGTTCAGGTGGTCCGTGACCTCCACGAGCAGCTCAAGGTTCTTCTCCGGCGACAGCCGTCCGGCGTACAACATAAGCACGGTCCCATCCCCCGCGCGGCTGGGGAGGTAGGTGCTGCGGAGGGCCTCGCTGCGGACCTCAGGCGAGAACGTCGCCAGATCGACCCCCGGTGACAGGATCTTGACGGGCCGCCGGTGCAGCGGGTGCATGGCCTCGCGCAACTCCCGGCCGACGTAGTCCGACACCGCTAGGTGCGCGTCGAACAGCGGGACGTAGCACCAGCGACAGTAGGCCGCTGCCAGACGCCGTGCGCCGGCCTTCGAGGTCACGAAGGCGCCGATGGTGTCGTCGAGGCGCTCGCAGGTCAGGCCGATCACGACCGGCCGGCCAATCGTCGGAAGGCGACGTTTCCGAATCAGACCAGCGAGCCAGTTCAGGGTGAACTTGTCGCAGATCTCGACTACGTCCGGGCGCTCGTTCTCCAGCACCCGCCGGACGGCCCCCGCGGGCAGCAGGTAGCGGTAGGGCAGCAGCAGCCGGTACCGTCGGTCGACGGGAGCGGTCGGGATCGCCCGCAAGTGGTAGATGCGGCCGAACTCGCCGGCTTCCTCGACCCACGTTCGCGGCCCCGGCACGACCAGCCGCATCGGGCGGCGTTCGAGGTTGGCCGCCTCAATCGCCGAGCGATACCAGGTCCGCACGCCGCCCGACGAGGCGTGCCAGTTGTTCGTGAGGTGGAGGGTCTTGATCACGCTTCCCCCGTCCGCCCTACTCTCGAGACGACTCGGGGCACGATCGTCAGGAATGCGAGGACGGCACGCGGGAGTTCGCGCAGGTCGTCGAGAAAGGGTCGGCTCCCTGCGCCGACCACCAGGATGCCCCGTCGCATGGCGAAGGTGTTGAAGAGGGTCGTCACGCCCGTGAACACGACGGACGCCCCGATGCTCGCGCCGAGCCGGGCGGTCCCGGCGAGGCTGTGCACGACGAACTCCACGCTGTGGGCGAGGATCGGCAGGGCGACGAGCGCGGCGAGCGACGCCGCCCAGGGGGGTGTTGCCATGCTGAACGCCTGAGTGATCGCGCCGTAGAACCCGGCGGTCGCTCCACGCAAGCAGAATTCGGTGAGAAACGCCCGCGCACCGGCCACAGGGCCGGCCGCGAGGTTGACCGCGCAGAACGCCACAGCCCGTGTGGTGGCACTGCAGGCAGCCGACTTCCAGTTCCAGCGCCGCACGAGCGTCCGGACCGGGTGCAGGACGATCTCGGCGAGCACGGTTGTCAGTCGCATTCCCGCAGCGTACGGCGGCCGCGTCACCGGGCCGCGACGCCGGTGTAACGCTGCGGCGACGCTACGCGGTTCGTTGAAGGTCCTCGTCCGTCGCGGCCCGCGGACCAACGCAAGAACCGACCACCCATCGGGCCACGGCGGCGGTCAGGGCCGTTGGACTGACCGGCTTCGCCACGTAGTCGTCCATACCTGCGTCGAGACACCGCTCGCGATCCCCCTTCATGGCGTGCGCGGTCATCGCGATGATGGGGATCCGGGGGTTCTGGACGCCGGTAGCGGCGTCGCGGATGAGGCGTGTCGCCTCGAGGCCGTCCATCTCCGGCATCTGGACATCCATGAGCACGAGGTCGTACGGCATGGACCGCAGCGCCTCGATCGCCTCGACGCCGTTGGCCACGGCGTCGACCCGGTAACCCACCTTCTCCAGGAACCGCCGGGCCACGATCTGGTTGGTTCGGTTGTCCTCCGCCAACAGGATGCGGATCCTCCGCCGTGCGGGAGCCTCCGGGGTTGACGACGGTTCGACCGGCGCCGCGCTCGGTGGCTCCTCCCGCCCCCGGACCAAGCTCGAAAGACACGCCCGCAGTTGTGCCTGTCTCACGGGCTTGCTCAGGTAGGCCGCGAACACGGGGGGCAAGGCAGCCGCGGCAGGAGTTGCACCCCGACTCCCGGCCGACGTCGCCATCACAAGGGTCGTCTCGCGGATCGCCGGGTCGGCCTTGATTAGGGCGCCCAACCGCTCGCCGTCGACCCCGGGCATCAGCAAGTCGAGTATGGCCACACGAAACGGGTCGTTCGCCTGAGCGGCGGCCCGGAGGCGGTCCAGCGCCGTCGACGCGTCAGCGACCTCCTCGTGCCGGCACCGCCACTGGTGGAGCAGACCGGCGAAGACGCGGCGGTTCGCCTCGGTGTCGTCGACGGCAAGCACCCGCAGGTCGACGAGATCCTGAGCAACGGCCTGGGCACCCGAGCTCCGTTCCGGGGCTTGTCTCTGAAACCTCGCGGTGAACCAGAAGACCGAACCACGGCCTTCCTCGCTGTCGGCACCGACGCTCCCCTGCATCAGTTCGACCAGGCGCCGACTGATGGACAACCCCAGCCCGGTCCCTCCGAACCGCCGGGTCGTCGAGCTGTCCACCTGGGTAAACGGCGTGAAGAGCGTCCCGAGCTTCTCCCGTGGAATTCCGATACCCGTGTCCTGAACCGTGAACCGAAGGCACGTTCCCTCCGCGTCCTCTCCCTCCAGGGTAACGGCCACCGATACCTCGCCGCGGTCAGTGAATTTCACGGCGTTGCCGACCAGGTTCATCAACACCTGACGCAGGCGTCCCGGATCGCCCTGAAGGCCAGATGGCACGTCGGGAGACAGCGTGCAGGCCAGTTCCAGGCCCTTGTCGTGCGCGCGCATGGCGAGGACGTCGACCACGTCCTCGACCAGGGTGCGGAGGTCGAAATCGAGCGTCTCGAGGTCCAGCCGCCCAGCCTCGATCTTGGAGAAATCGAGGATGTCGTTGATGAGCGACAGGAGCGAGTCCCCGCACGCCTTGATCGTCTGGGCGCACTCCTGCTGCTCGGGGCTTAGGGCGGTGTCGAGCAACAGCCCGCTCATGCCGATCACGCCGTTCATGGGCGTCCGAATCTCGTGGCTCATGTTGGCCAGGAAATCGCTCTTGGCGGCGCTGGCGCTGGCCGCTTCGGCCGCCAACCGAGTGGCTCGTTCGGCGGCCCGCCGCAGCTCGGCGTTGGCCGCGTCGGTCTCCTCCTTGGCAGCCAGCAACGCTACTTGCGCTTCCCGGCGGGCAAGCGCGCTGGCGAGGATGTCGGCCACGACTTTCAGGAGGGTCACCTCGTCGTCCGGCCACAGCCGGCGGCGGGTCATCGTGTCGAGCGACAGGAACCCCGACACCTGCCGGCTCCCGGAGATGGCCACGCAGATCCACGACGTCAGCCCCTGCGCCTTCAAGGACGCCTGCTCCGCCTTGGCCTCGTACGGAAGCACCGCGACGTCGCTCGCTCGCGCACACCCGCTCGAGCGGAGGGTGGACCAGAGCCACGGCCAGCGGGCGACCGGGACGTCCTGCAGCTCGACTGTCCGTGACGGGACGTTCTCGCGGCACCATTCGTGCGTCACGCTGAAGGACGCACTTTTCTCGGATCGTCTCGCGAGCTGGACGCGGTCCACGTCGAACAACGTGCCAATCTCGCGCAGGGCCGCTCGCGCCGCCTCGTCAACCGCCTCATCCGAGAGGCGTTGGAGGCCGGCGGAGATCCGGAGGATCGCCGCCGCCAGCCGGTTGCTGCGCTCGAGTACGCAACGCGCACGCTCCGAGCCCGTGACGTCGAACGCGACGGCGACGAACCGCGCCACGCCTGGCGTGTCCGCGGGCACTGGGTTCAACATCGTACGCAGCGTCAGCGCCCACCCGTCCCGCCGGACGTACTCGGCGTCGAACGCGCCCTTTCGGCCGTCGAGCGCCTCCCGGATGGCCGCGTCAATCTGCGGACGACTCGGCTCGGGCCAGAGTCGGGCGAACGGCTGACCGACGACCTCGTCTGCATCGAGCCGCAGCAGATCGAGACCCACGCGATTGACCGACCGCGCCCGCCCTTCGGCGTCGATCAGCATCACGAGGCCCGGACAGCTCTCGACCAGACAGCGATACAGCCGTTCGGATTCCCTGACTCGGGTGGCCCAGGCGACCATGCGACGGCGGGCAATCAACCCGGCTAGGGCGCTCCCAGCCAGGATGAACACCAGGAGATACGACTGGAGCGACAGGACAGCTGAGTTCGATACCACGTAGGAGGATTCGGCTCGACGCCCGGCGAGATGAGACCTGCTCAAGCCTATAAGTGGCTTTTTCACTAGAATTTACAGAGACGATACACTGGCGTTACACTCTCCACCCGGCATCGCGACGCCGCCCGCCCAGCGAGGGCGCATCGCGTGCTTCGACGGCCGATGTCGGCCAACCGCAGACGCTGCGCAGACGGGTCCCCGCAGTCTCGTTCTGCGGGCTCGCTCGCGTTCGAGACACGGCGGCGAGCTGTGCGGGACCGTGCGGGTTCCGCCGGATGATCGGTCTGGTGGGCGATTCGACAGCCTGGTGCGGCTGGTGCGGCGTGGTCCCTTGACACCTGCAGCCGTCGCTCGGTATCGTTGGTCAGCCACAACTTCGGGGCGGGGTGCAAGTCCCCACCGGCGGTAGAGCCCGCGAGCCTGCACAGGCACGACCCGGTGAGATTCCGGGGCCGACAGTGACAGTCTGGATGGGAGAAGTTGAGGTCCGACGACACCCGCTCGGGCGCGCGGGTCGGTTTGCGCGCGCGACGTCTCTTCTCCCACCACCAACGCAGCACCCCCAACCAGGCGCGGGGACACGCCGCCTGGGCGGCTTTGCCGAGTGCCGGGGGGCACTGCGCAGCCCGGGTGACGATGCATGAACGAGAGGACCGCAACCGACGACGTGGCGTACATGGCAGACGCCCTGCGGCTCGCGGCACAGCTCCCGCGTAGGCCGTGGCCGAACCCGCCGGTTGGCGCCGTGGTGGTCAATCACGGCCGTATCGTCGGGCGCGGCGTCCACCTCGGCGCCGGGACGACCCACGCCGAGGTGCTCGCGCTCGCGCAGGCCGGACCGGAGGCTGTCGGCGCCACGCTCTACTGCACCCTCGAGCCCTGCAACCACCATGGTCGCACGCCGCCTTGCGCGCCGCAGGTGGCAGCGAGCGGCGTGCGGAGAGTCGTGGTCGGAGTCGCGGACCCGAACCCGCGCGTGCGCGGAGGCGGCGTCGGCGCTCTCCGCGCGTCGGGCATCGAGGTCTCGGTTGGGCTCCTCGCAAGCGACGTGCTGGAACTGATGTGGCCCTTCGCCGCGACGCGCGCGTTCGAACACCCCTTCGTGGTCCTGAAAACCGCGACGTCGCTCGATGGCCGGTTCTCGGTCACGTCGGACCACGGACCGCGGTACCTGACTGGTGTCAATGCGCGCCGGGACGTCCACAGACTCCGGCGCTGGTGCGATGTCGTGCTGGTCGGCGAGCGGACGATGGACGCGGATCGGCCGTGCCTGGACGGCCGCCTCGTCGAGGCGGACGTTCCCTGCCCGGCGGCAAATCCAGTGCCGGCCTACGCCGACGGCGATCTCAGCTGCACCCCCGGCTGGTCGGGCCGCACCTTCTGGGCGTTTGCTGGCCGGTGCCGTGCGTCGCTCGACGGCCGACGCGCGATCGAAGCGCGTGGCGGCGAGGTCGTGCTGTGCGAGGAGCGCGACGGGCGTCTCGCGCCCGAGTCCATCGTCCGGGAGTTCGCAGCGCGCGGCGGGCATTGCTTGTTGGTCGAAGGCGGCCCATCCCTGGCTGCCTCGTTCCTGGCATCCGGCGTGGTCGACCGGTGGGTGTCCTACACCGCCCCGGCGTTTCTGGGCGAGGGTGTGACCTGGCCCTCGGTGACGCGGCCGAGGGCGGAGGGACTCCCTCTCGGGTTCCACCTCACCCGGGTCACCCAGTGCGATGGCGATATCAAGGTCGTCGCCGACCGGCTGGCGTTCAGCGACCTGCTGGACAACCTCACCGCGGACGAGGAGGCCACGGCCTGATGTTCACCGGGCTCGTGCGCGAGGTCGGACGGATCGTCTCGCTGGGGTCTCGCGCCGGCGTAACGACACTCGAACTCGACGCGCCACGAACCGCTTCCAGCCTCTCGCCGGGCGACAGCCTGGCGGTGAACGGCATCTGCCTCACGGTCACGTCAACCACCGCGCGGCGCGTCCGCGCCGACGTGTCGGTCGAAACCCGTCGGGTGACGACGTTGGCCCGCTGGAGGGTCCATGACCGTGTCCACCTGGAGCCGGCGCTGCGCGTCGGCGATGCGCTCGGCGGTCACTTCGTGCTCGGTCACGTGGACGGCGTCGGGCGCGTCGCGCGCATCGCTCGCGAGCACGGGGTCATCCGGCTCACGATCGCGCTGGACCGCTCGTTGTGCGCGCGATTGCTGCCCAAGGGTTCCATCGCGGTGGAGGGCGTCAGCCTGACACTCGACGAAGGTCCGTTCCATGACGGCTTCACGGTCACGCTGGTGCCGCATACGCTGCGCGAGACACGGTTCGCGAGCCTGCGGGTCGGAGCCGGCCTGAACATCGAGCTCGACGTGCTCGCCAAGGCCGCAACTGTTGGGGCCGCGCCCACACGGAAGACGCTGACGGTCGAGCACATTCTCTCGAGAGGCTGGGGCCCGGAAGGGGGCGCCCGCCATCCTGAGACGACTGACGGGCACCGCTAGCCGCCCGCCTGCCGGGCGAACGGGCGCATCAACGACGGACACGGACGGGGCTCACTCATGACCGAACGGATCACGCTCGACTCCATCGAGACGGCGCTGGATGCCCTCCGGCGGGGAGAGATCATCATCGTCGTGGACGACGAGGACCGCGAGAACGAGGGCGACTTCGTGGTGGCGGCGGACCGGACCACACCCGACGCCGTTAACTTCCTCAGCAAGCACGGACGCGGCTTGATTCTGTCTGCCGGCGACCGTTGAGCGGCTCCGCGAACTCGATCTGCAGCCGATGGTGGCGGAGAACACGGCCTCGCTTGGCACGTCGTTCACCGTGTCGGTCGACGCCGCCCGCGGCACCACCACGGGCATCTCTGCCTTCGACCGGGCCCGCACGGTCCAGGTCTTCCTCGATCCGGCCACCAAGCCTGCGGACCTGGCACGGCCGGGTCATGTGTTTCCGCTCGCGGCTCGCCCGGGTGGCGTGCTTCGCCGTGCAGGCCACACCGAGGCCGTGGTGGACCTCTGCCGCCTGGCGGGCCTGTACCCGGCCGGTGTGCTCTGCGAAATCATGGACGACGACGGCTCAATGGCGCGCGCCCCTCGCCTTCGGGCGATGGCCGACCGGTTCGGCCTCGTGATGATGTCGATCGCCGACCTGATCGCCTACCGGCGGCGGCACGAGAAACTGGTGCGCCGGGAAGTCGATATCGCCTTCCCCACGCGGTTCGGGGACTTCCACCTGGTCGCCTACACGACCACGGTCGACGACTGCGTCCACCTCGCGCTGGTCAAGGGTTCCATCGAGGAAGAGCCCGTGGTGCTCGTCCGCGTGCACTCGGAGTGCATGACCGGGGACTTGTTCCACTCGCTGCGCTGCGATTGCGGCGAGCAGATGGAGGCGGCTCTCTCCGCGATCGAGGCGCGGGGGGCCGGCGTGTTCCTGTACATGCGCCAGGAAGGCCGCGGCATCGGGTTGGTCAACAAGCTCAAGGCCTACTCCTTGCAGGATGCCGGCAGCGACACGGTCGAGGCCAACCGCCGCCTCGGGTTCGCCGATGACCTTCGGGAATACGGGATCGGTGCCCAGATTCTCCGGGACCTGGGCGTGAACCGGATGGCCCTCATCACCAACAACCCGAGAAAGATCATCGGTCTCGACAGCTACGGCCTGACCGTGGCCGAGCGGGTCCCGCTCGAGATTCCCCCCAACGGCCGGAACACCGAGTACCTGCGCACCAAGAAGCACAAGCTCGGGCACCTGCTGGAACGCGTCTGAGGCCGGCTGGCACGGAACCGCGCGGGGTCGCTTTGCGCCAGGTTGCGACCTGGCGCCTCTGGAGGAGGACACGTGGGCAAGGTCTTCGAAGGACGGTTCGATGGGCGCGGGCGGAAGGTCGCGCTCGTGGCGTCGCGCTTCAACGAGTTCTTCACCCGCGAGCTCGTCGCCGGTGCCCAGGACTGTTTGCGGCGGCACGGCGTCAGCGACGGAGACGTCGACCTGGCGTGGGTGCCTGGCAGCTTCGAACTGCCAATGGCCGCGCAGCGCTTGGCACGAAGCGGCCGGTACGGAGCCGTCGTCTGCCTGGGCTGCCTGATCCAGGGCGACACGCCGCACTTCCACTACATCGCGGGGGAGGTGACGAAGGGCATCGCCCAGGTGTCGCTCGACGCCGGCGTCCCGGTCATCTTCGGCGTCATCACGGCAGAGTCGTTGGAGCAGGCGATGGAGCGGGCGGGCACGAAGGCGGGCAACAAGGGATTCGACGCCGCCGCCACCGCCCTCGAAATGATCGACCTGTGCGCGCACATCGACGAGGGAGCCTGACGCCCGTCACACGGCATTTGCCGAACGGTCGCCCGGCTGTCAGGTCCGACGCCTACACTCCTAGCGGTTGCGGTGGACGCTCTGCCGGCCCGGTCTTGTCACGTCGGGCGGGTCCAGTCGGCGCCCAGACCATCCGCCCCAGTCCGGAGGACGTCATGGACGACGACCACGCGGCGGGCAGACCGCCGACGCTGGCCCATCTGGTCGGCCAGGCACGGCTCTCGAAGCTCCCCGCCCCCTCCCACGCAGCGGTGAGGCTCGCGCTCAGCCGGCTGCGCGATCTGGTCGCACGGAAACCGGGCGCCACGTCCGAACGCACTCCTACCGAGCAATCGTGCGCCGGCACCGAGACGCGAACGACCGAAGCCGCCTGACACCAGCGGCGCTCGACCAGGCCGCGCCCGGTGACGGTCCGACCCGCGCGGCCAGCACGGCCGTGCCACGTCGCGTTCGGCACGGATCCCGTGCGGGTTCAGGAGCCCAGGACATCCTCGGTCAGGGCGGGCGTGCGCTCCCGGAGCGCCGCGTTCAGCACGCTTGCGATCGAGCGGACGGTGTCGGGCTGGTCGAAGTCGAAGGGGTGTAACGCAATGCGGAGGACTGGGACCGTCCGCCACCGCCGCGCGAGGCCGGGATTGACGAGACGCGAGCCCACCCGCCTGGTCCACGACCGGGTGGCCCAAGTGATGACGGGACAATCCACGCGCCGGTCGGCAGCCAGGTCGTAGAGGTACCGGTGGTCTTCGGTGAACCTGAACCTGGCCGCGCGCAGGCGCAACCGCAGGCCCTGGCCACCCAGCCACGCTGGCGGCACGAACCCGCGCGGCGCCGTGCCCAGGCACTCGCCGAACGCCGCTCGTCCGCGCGCCAACCGACCGTCCGCGTCGTCGTCCGTGAGCGAGAGGAACTCGCCTTCCCCGTCCGTCAGCCAGCGTCGGCGGAAGCGATTGGCGGGCGTGTCCGAGGCTCCGGCACCGGGCGGTTCGCGGTGCTCGAACCCGTGGAGCGCCCACGCGACCTCAAACGGGCGCTGCGCGTGACACCACCGCACGAAAGCCGAGTCGGCGCGGACGTCCCATGAGCCGTGGAACCGCGGCACGAGCAGGTAGGTCACGCGCGGCACGCCCAGGTCGGTCAGCAGCCGCTCGGCGCGCTCCAGCCGGACGGCGTGGAACGGCGTCACGTCGTGGAGGGACACCAGCAGCCTCATCACTGCCACCGGCTCGCGTGTAGATGTTGGTAGAGACCCACCAGACGCGCGATCGCGTCGGGCCACGTCCCGTACTGGCGAGCCAGGTCGCGACCCGCCCGAACGATCGAGCTGCAGTCCGTCGACACGGCCGCCCGGACGCGCTCCACCAGGGCGTCGGCATCGCCGGCGGGAAACACGAAGGGGGACCCGAGTTCCCGCAGCAGCTCCCCCGCACCGCCCGCGTCGGGTCCGATGACCACGAGACCCATCGCCAGGGCCTCGAGCACGCCGAGGCCGAACGTCTCGAAAGGGCCGGGCGCCAACAGCAGGTCGTGCGCGCCGAGGATGGCCCGAACGTGGGCCGCCGACTGCGCGAAGCCCAGGTAGCGGACGCGCTGGTGGGCGAGGTCTGCAAAAGACGGCGCGTAGGGCCCCCGCCCGATCACGGTCAGCGTGACGCCCGGCAGCTCGAGCAACGCCGGCAGGGCGCGCAACAGGACATCGATGCCCTTGTCGCGAGACAGGCGGCCGGCGTAGAGGAGGCGCCGCGGAGGGCCCGCGACGCGCTCGACGGGCTCCAGGAAGACCGGATCCACGCCGAACGGCGCGCGGAAGACGCGCCGAATGCCCGCGCTTCTCAGGCGGTCCATCATGACGGCCGACGCGGTCACCGTGCAGTCGTACATCCGCTGGAGGTGGTTCAGGGCGGCCGCGACGCGGCTGGCCACTCGCGCCCTGACCGCGGAGTGCGCCCCCGGCGCCAGTGCCCAGGGGCGCAGGTAGGTCTCGACGGGATCGCTGTGATAGAAGGACGCCAGCACCCCGCGGAGCGACCCCACCTCGCGCTCCACGAGTCCGAACGGCCCGCTCACCCACGGATCGCCCGTTTCGAGGACGTCGGGCGCACTGTCGCGGATCACCTCGGCAACTCTTCGCACGTCGAGGATTAGCCGGTAGCCGTGCTTCAGCAGCTTCCCGAACACCTCGACGTGCGTCACGGTGGGCGTTCGATGCGTGACGCGGAACCGCTCGCCGGGGTGGACGAGGACATAGCGGTGGCGCGATTGCGCCGCAAACCAGTCCCCCTTCGCCCGGTAGTAGGTCCTGACGCCGCCGGCTTGGTCACTGTAGAACGTACTGACGTCACAGAAAGTCAGCGGAGGAGCGGACGGGTCCGCGGGCAACTCGGCGGTGCCGGCCGAGGACGGATCGACACGCGCCCGTTGGGCGGCCGACACCTGAATGTCACAAGCCAGCGGCACAATGGATGACTATAGCAACGCCCTGTGACAGCGATGTGAAGAACCTATTCCGCAAGACGGTCGACGCGGTCGCGCCGTGGTGGAACTGGAAGTGCGCGGTGCTCAGCTCGGTGCTTCGCGGCACCATCTTCTTCAACGCCAACCTCATTGCCGGCCCGGCTGCGGCGTGGTCGGCGCTGGGGCACGACCTCGCGTTTCGCGGAGCGCTCGCCGGCGCGTTCGGCGCCCTCATCCAGCGCCTCAGCACGATGCCCCGCCGAGGCCTGGCCAACCTGATCACGCTCGTGGGCTTGCCCGTGGCCACGCACGTCATCGAGGCGCTCGTGCACTGGCGCACGGGCACGGCCCGGCTCGGCCTCTCCGTCGTCCTCTCGGTGGCCACGACCATCACGACGACAGCGTTCGACCTGTTCGCGATGCGACGCCACGCGTTTACCGTCGGCAGCGAGAGCAACACGCTCCGCCACGACCTCAAGCGGCTGCCCGCCCTCGTCGCGGCGTTCGTCGTGCTGCCCCTCTCGGGCTGGCGCCGCCGATCGCGGCGCTGACGCCGCCGGCCGGGGCGCACTCCCGCGCGGGCTGTGGGTGTTTTCACAAACGTGCCGGACGCGTCACACGTCCGTCGCCCCTCACCGCGAGACTACTCCTGAACACGGCCGGACGCATCGCGCCGACAGGAGAGCACAACATGGCCAGACATCCAGGCTCTGCGAGGCCGCCGAGCAACGGGTCAGCGGCCTCGACGAGCGCACGGCAGGCGGCCGAGGCTGAGCACAAGGCTACCGCCAAGCGCACGGCGGCCGTCGCCCCGAAACGGTCGGCAACAGCGCTGCGGCGTCCCGATCGGCGTTCCGGGGATCGACTGGGCCAGCACCCGGACGCCATTCAGATCGCACGCCGCGCCTTCCTGCTCTTTCTCGAGCGCGGCGCCAAGCACGGCCACGATATCGAGGACTGGCTCCGGGCCGAGCAGGAGCTGATGGCCGACGCGGACAGGCGACACTGATGGGCCGCGTCTTGTGGCCCGCCATCGCGTGCTCGATGGTCGCGTGGGCGTGGAGTTCGGTGCGAGGAGGTCGCTTGAACGATCGTCAATTCCTCGTCTTCTCCCTCGCTCTGATGGCTGGGCAGGCGGCGGGATCGATCGAGGCCTTCACGGCGGGATCCTACGGCACCGCCGTCTCACAGCTGTACTTCCTGTTGTTCACGGCATGGGGTGCGGTGCGGCGCGCGGTCGGCTCGCGGCACCCGGCGGTCGAGCCCAACGCCAATGACGAACCACCGCGTGCATCGGTCACGCCAGGGCAGCCAATCGCCCGGGGCTGGACAGGATGAATGAGACGACCATTGTCGACTACGGACCTTCGGTGGCGGAGGGATACTCGTCCGCCGTATCCCTGCACGCCCACACCTGCTACTCGCGCGAGTCGTTGTCGTTCCTGCCTCGGCTGATGGCGCGAGTGCCGCTGGCCGGCCAACTCGTCGAGTACCAGACGTTGCGGTACCGACGGTACTACGGGCGTGACCTCGACTTCGGCCGGGCCTACTGGCGACCGCCCTTGACGCCTCGAGCCGTGCTCGACTCGGAAATCCGTCACATGGTCGGCCGGTTGGGGCTTCGGCCTATCGTCTCGCTGACCGACCACGACACGATTGAGGGAGCCGACCAGCTCGCCACGATCGCCGTGCCGTGCGAGGCGCCTGTCTCGTTCGAATGGAGTGTCTACTACGGCGGCACGTGTTTCCACCTGGGCCTCCACAACCTGCCCCGCGCCGACACGGCGGCAATTGTCGGCGAATGCGCGGCGATCACTGCCGGTCGCGACGAGAGCCGGCTGGCAGAGGTGCTCGAGTGGGCACGGGGCATCCGCGGTACGCTCGTCGTCCTGAATCATCCGCTGTGGGACGGCCGGGGCATCGGAGAACAGCAGAGGACCGTGCTGCAGGCGTGGCTGGGTCGCTACGGGCATTTCGTCGACGCGCTCGAGATCAACGGCTACCGGTCCTGGGCCGAGAACCAGGACGTGGCGGCATTGGCGAGGCACTGGCGGCTGCCGCTCGTCTCCGGCGGCGACCGGCACGCCAGAGCCCCCAACGTGATCCTCAACCTCACGCGCTCCAGCACGTTCGCCGACTTCGCGGGCGAGGTGCGGGCGCAGGGATTGAGCCGGGTTGTCATCATGCCGGAGTACCGGGAGCATTGGTTGTCGCGCACGCTTGAGAGCGTGGCCGAGGTACTGGGATCCGACCCGAGCCTGGCGTTCGGCCGTCGCTGGAGCCACCGTGTCTTCCACGTCACCGACGACCAGGGCGATGTACCGGTCGCACACTACTGGGCGGGCAGCGAACCGTTCTGGCTGAAATGTGCAGTCTCCATCATGTGCGTGATCGGGGCCCGTCGTCTGAAACCGGCTCGCCGTTTGGCACTGGCGGCCGAACCAGGAGTCAGCGTGTGACCGAAGTCCCGCGCGTCGCCTTCTTCACCGATTCCTTCTCTGAGATCAACGGCGTGGCGCGAACCAGCCGTGCACTGGTGGCCTATGCCGCCGAGCGGCGGCACCCCATGCTCTGCGTCCACGGCGGCGGTTCCACGGGCGTCGTGAAGGAGGGGTCCATCACGCGACTGGCACTCGAGCGCAGCCGCGTGGGCTTCGGACTCGAGGAGGACCTGCGCTTCGATCTGCTGCTCTGGCGCCATCGGCGCGCCGTCGCCGAGCTTCTGCGCCAGTTCGCACCGGACGTCGTGCACATTACGGGACCGGGCGATCTCGGGCAACTCGGCGCCTACCTCGCCCACGTGACCGACACACCCCTGATGGCCTCGTGGCACACGAACCTGCACGATTTCGCCGCACTACGGCTGCAGCGGCTCGCGCGGTGGGTGCCGTCACCGGCTCGGCGCGCCCTCGGGGACGTGGCGCGGCAGCAGACGCTGCGGTTCGTGCTCGACTTCTACCGGATCGCCCGCCGGATCCTGGCACCCAACCCGGAACTGGTGGACCTCATCGCGCACGCGACCGGCCGCCCGGTGGAGCTGATGCCCCGCGGGGTCGACACGACGCGGTTTTCGCCAGCACTGGCGACCCCGCGCACGGGCACGTTTCGCATCGGGTATGTCGGCCGGCTGTCACCCGAGAAGAACGTGCGGCTGCTCGCCGCGATCGAGCAGGAGCTGCTCGGCCTCACCGCCGTTGACTTCCGGTTCGTGATCGTGGGCGACGGCAGCGAGCGCGGCTGGCTCGAGAACCACCTGCACACGGGCGAGTTCGCCGGCGTCCTGTCGGGCGAGCGGCTGGCCCGCGCCTACGCCAACATGGACGTGTTCGTCTTCCCCTCGGAGTCAGACACGTTCGGCAACGTCGTCCTCGAGGCGCTCGCCTCCGGGACGCCGGTCGTGGCGATGGACCGCGGGGGCCCCCGGTTCATCGTTCGGCACGGCGTATCGGGCTATCTGGCTTCGCGCGCCGGGGGATTCGTGGACGCGCTCCTCACGCTGATTGGCGACCGCGAGCGCCACATCACCATGCGGGCAGCGGCGCGCGAACAGGCCCTGGAAGCGTCGTGGCCCCGCGTCTTCGACGGCGTCTACGATGCCTATCGACGGTGCCTGACATCGCTGGGCGAACCGCAGACGGGATCCCCCGACCAGCGGACGGCCGCGGGCCGCCTCGTGGCGCTCGGCCTCCGGGCCTTTCACGCGCACTAGCCGCTCGTCCGCTCCCCCTGACGATCGAAGTCCTGATGTAAGATCGGCCGACAGGACGAGGCTTGGTGGCAGGCCATCCGGGAGGACAGTGGCCCATGGCGGAGTATCCGGCGAGTATCACCGACGCCCGACGGCGGCGCACATCTCGACATCCGGAGCCCACGCTCCTCAACCGAGATCTCAGCTGGCTCGAGTTCAACCGGCGGGTCCTGCACGAGGCCGTAGACGACCGGACGCCGCTGCTCGAACGCGTCAACTTCCTGTCGATCTTCACCTCGAACCTCGATGAATTCGTGATGAAGCGCGTCTACGGCCTGCGCGAACAGCTGAGGGCCGACACCGACCAGACACCCGAGTCCTCTGCCCTGCTCGCGACGGTCCGCACCACGATCTCGGAGATGCTGGCCGAGCAGGCCGACGCCTACAGCACGTCGATCGTGCCGGCGCTCGCCCGGCGCGGGATCCAGCTGCTACGGTGGCAGGACCTGACCGACGCCGAGCGTGAGGCGGCCGGGGACCTGTTCGCGCGGACGATCTTCCCGGTCCTCACTCCCCTGTCGGTGGATGTCGGGCATCCGTTCCCCTTCATCTCGAACCTGTCCGTCTCGCTCGGCCTGATGCTCGAGGATCCGGAGTCGCGGGAACGGGCCTTCGCCAGGGTCAAGGTCCCGGATTCGCTGCCCCAGTGGATTCACCTCGACACGCCGGACGCGCCGAACGCCTGGCGCTACGTGCACCTGCTCGAGCTCATCGAAGCGCACCTCCCGTCGCTGTTCCCGGGCATGACCATCCAGTCGGTCACACCGTTCCGCATCACGCGCAATGCCGACGTGGACAGCGACCTCGACGACGTGGCGGACCTCCTGGCCGCGGTGGAAGCCGGCGTGCGTACGCGGCGGATGGAGTGCGCCGTGCGGCTGGAACTGCCGGCGACGGCGGACCCCGATATCGGTCGCCTGCTCATGGAGGAACTCGAGCTCGGCGAGCAGGACGTCTACGTCATGCCGGCGTTACTCGAGTACCGGAGTCTGCGGCCGATTGCTGCGCTCCCCCTCGCCGATCTCCACTACCCGGCGTGGCGGCCCGTCGTGCCCAAGCGCCTGCGCGGCTCGCACGGCAGCATCTTCGAGATCCTCCGCGGCGGCGACGTGCTGGTGCACCATCCGTACGACTCGTTCGACGAGAGCGTGCTCCGCTTCGTTCGGGAGGCGGCCGAGGACCCGGACGTCCTGGCCATCAAGATGACGCTCTACCGGACGGGCAAGCGGAGCCCGTTCGTCCCGCTCCTGATTCAAGCCGCCGAGGCCGGCAAGCAGGTCGCCTGCCTGGTCGAACTCACGGCCCGGTTCGACGAACAGGAGAACATCCAGCTGGCCAAGCGCATGGAGAAGGCCGGCGTCCACGTCGTCTACGGCCTCGAAGGCCTGAAAACGCACACCAAGACGACGCTCGTCGTGCGCCGGGAAGGCGGCGAAACGCGCTCCTACGCCCACATCGGGACTGGCAACTACCATCACGACACGGCGCGCCTCTACGTGGACCTGGGCCTGCTGACCTGCCGGCCCGAGCTGACGACGGACTTGAGCCACGTCTTCAACTACCTCACGGGCCGCAGCCGCAAGCACGACTACCGGACCCTGCTTGTGGCGCCCGCCAACATGAAGCGGCGGTTCCTGGAGCTCATTCACCGCGAGGTGTCGCACCGGGAGGCCGGACGCCCCTGCGCCATCATCGCCAAGATGAACCAGCTCGAAGACCAGGAGGTCTGCCGGGCGCTGCACGCGGCGGCGGCGGAAGGCGTGCCGGTCGACCTCGTCGTCCGCGGGTTTTGTCTCCTGAGGCCGGACGAGGCGACGGCGTCGAACCTCCGGATCCTCTCGGTCATCGGACGGTTTCTGGAGCACTCCCGGATCTTCTACTTCCGGAATGGCACCGAACGGGAGACCGATGGGGAGTTCTTCATCGGATCGGCCGACTGGATGCACCGGAACCTGGACGACAGGGTGGAGGTGATCACGCCCGTGGCGGAACCGCGCCTGCGGGACGAGCTGTGGGAGATCCTGCAGGTGCACCTCGCCGATTACCGGAGCGCCTGGGAGGTGCAGCCCGACGGCAGCTACCGGCAACGCCGGCCGGAGGACTCGCCCCAGCGCTGGGGGCAGGAAGGGTCCCACCAGATGCTCATGCAGCGCGCGCGCCGAAAGACCGCCGGGCGGCCCAAGAACCCGGGCGAGGTCTGGTCGCCGGCCGTCTAGTTGTTCTTCAGCCGGCCTTTGCCGGCCTTGAGGTGCCGCTTCGCCAGAACGAGGGTCTTCTTCTCGTCGGCGCTCGGCTCGGGAAACGCCAAGTCGAGCCCTTCGAGCGCCTCAATGATCATTTGCGCAATCGCGAGGTGCGCGAACCACTTGTGGTCGGCCGGAATGATGTACCAGGGCGCCTCATCCGTGCTGGTGGCCGCCAGCATGTCCTCGTAGGCCCGCACGTAGTCGTCCCACCAGTCGCGTTCCCGGACGTCCGCGAGCGAGAACTTCCAGTTCTTGGCGGGGTCGTCGAGCCGTTCCAGGAACCGCCGGCGCTGTTCCTGCTTCGACACGTGAAGGAAGAACTTCCGGATCACGGTCCCGTTGCGCGCCAGGTGCCGCTCGAAGGCGTTGATGTCCTCGAACCGCTCGTCCCACAATCGCTTGGTGACCAGGGACTCCGCGAGCCGCTGGGCCTCGAGGAACTCGGGGTGGACCCGGACCGCCAGGACCTCCTCGTAATGCGAGCGGTTAAACACGCCAATCATCCCCCGCTCGGGCAACGCGGCGTTCACCCGCCAGAGAAAGTCGTGCGCCAGCTCGTGGCTGGACGGCACCTTGAAGGATGCCACGGTGGTGCCCTGGGGATTCAGGCCGCTCATCACGTGTTTGATCGCGCCGTCCTTGCCGGCCGCGTCCATGGCCTGGAACACAATCAACAACGCCCAGCGCCGCTCGGCGTACAGCAGTTCCTGCAGGTGGAACAGCCGCTGGAGGTCCTTCTCGAGGCGCGCGTCGATGTCGGCCTTCGAGTCGAACGGCCGTGTGTCAGCCGGATCCCACCGCCGGAGCCGCACGTGACTGTCCGGCTTCACGCGAAACCGCTTGTCGTTCACCTTCATCACACACCTCGTCTCCACGTCGTTTCCAGGTCAGTGTAACGCAGGCCGGCCCTGCCGGACCCGCCCCGAGTCGTTCACACGCTCAGGGGAGATTCGCCACTTCGGCAGTCACCACGAGGTCCGGGGGCTGCTCGGCCGCCGACCCGCCGAGCAACTCCAGCAGCCTCCCGTGGCGGTGGACGAAGATCCGGCGGAGTTCGGCGCCGACCACACCGTACGCCAGGCGGCTGAACGGCACCGCGTAGCGCACGCGGTCGGTGATCGCGATCAGGTGCCGCACGACTCAAACGCGTGCCGGTGTTCCCACAGTTGGTGCGGCCCCCGCACCTGCCGGTCTTCGAACGCGCGCGGTGGGTCCCCGTCCACGATGACTGACCGCCAGCGGATCGGGACACCGTGCCACCGCAGCCGGTAGTCGATCGTCGTCCCCTCTCGCACGGCGAACGGCTGCGGCGTCAGGATGCGGAAGTCCAGCCAGAGCGGCGTGATCGCCTGGAGATTCGCCGCGTCGGCGTGAACGGCGAACACTTCCTCGAGACGCCGAGGGACACAGACCGTGGTGGCGAGGCGAAAAATCGTCATGTTGACGCACTGGCTGCAACCGCCTCTACGCGAGCCGCAGCAGCTGCAGCAGCCCGTAGGTTGCCGCACCGATCAGGGCCGCGGCGGGAATCGTCAGAATCCACGCCCACATGATCTGGCCCGCGACGCCCCACCGCACGGCCGACAACCGCCGGGTGGCGCCCACGCCAACGATGGCGCCGGTGATGGCGTGGGTCGTACTCACCGGGATCCCGAAGTGGGTGGCGATGAGAATCGCCGAGGCGGCGCCGGTCTCCGCCGCGAACCCGTTGACGGGCTGCAGCTTCGTGATCCGGGAGCCCATCGTGCGGATGATC
Organism: uncultured Acidobacteriota bacterium; assembly: GCA_963701315.1. GTDB lineage: Bacteria > Acidobacteriota > Vicinamibacteria > Vicinamibacterales > Fen-181 > FEN-299. The sequence continues at coordinate 2,849,735 of OY969603.1, forward strand.
CGCCAGCCGCCCGACAGCGTCCCGAGGCCGATCGCGGCGTGCGCGAGTAGCACGACCCAAAACGGGATGCGGAAGGCTCCGGTCAGATACCCGGCGGTGAACAGCACGCCGGCGATGAGGCCCATCGTCTTCTGCGCATCGTTCGCGCCGTGGTTCAGACTGAACAGGGCAGCGGATACCAGCTGCAGACGACGGAACCACTTGTCCACCCGGACCGGCGGCGTCCGGCGAAACACCCAGTAAATCCCCACCATCAGGACCAGCCCGGCCGCCAGGCCGATCATCGGCGAGACGACGATGAACGCCAGCGTCTTCGTCCAGCCTGACGGCACAAGGGCGGCGACGCCCGCCTTCACCACGGCCGCCCCGGCATACCCCCCGATGAGCGCATGCGACGAGCTGGTCGGCAGGCTGAAGTACCACGTAATGAGATCCCACACGATGGCCCCGACCAGGCCGGCGAAGATCACACCGAAGGTGACGGCATGGATGTCGACCATCCCCGCGCCAATCGTCCTCGCCACCGCGGTGCCGAAGCCGAAGGCCGCCACGAAGTTGAAAAACGCCGCCCACACCACGGCTTTGCCCGGCGAGAGGACCCGCGTTGAGACCACCGTGGCAATGGAATTGGCTGCGTCGTGGAACCCGTTGATGAAATCGAAGGAAAGGGCGACCGCAATCAGGCCAATGACCACGAAGAGCTGCATCCGGGCCTCACGCGTTCTTGAGAACAATCCCCTCGATGACGTCGGCGACATCCTCGCACCGGTCGGTCGCGTCCTCGAGCCGATCCAGGATCTCCTTCCACTTGAAGACCGAGATCGGGTCCTTCTCCTCGTCCAGCAGGCGCTTGACGGCCTCAAGATGCATGCGGTCCGCTTCGTTCTCCAGCCGGTTGATCTCGACGACGTGCTCGGCAACGCCGAGGCGGGGCTCGACGCCTTCCATGGCCAGTCGCACGGCGGCGGTGGAGTCCGAGATGATCCGGGCCAGTTCCCGGGTCCCGAACCGGATGGGCTGGACCCGGTACAGCCGCACGTAGCCGGCCGTGGCATCGATCTCGTCCATTACATCGTCGAGGGACCGGGCGAGGGCGTGGATGTCCTCACGGTCCAGGGGGGTCACGAACGTGCGATGGAGTCGGTGGTACACCTCATGGCTCAGGAAATCGCACTTGTGTTCGATCTCCTTGATTTCCTCAGCCTTGTCCCACAGGGGCACGTCAGGGGCCAGCATCGCCTCGAGCAGGCGGGCCCCCTTCTTCAGCTCGTCGGCGATCGCCAGGAAATCCTGGTAGAACTTCTCTTCTCGCGGTATGAGGCGGAAGGCCACGCAGTCCCCCATCGGCCAGGAGCCGACGTTTCGGCCAAGTTGCCGAATTGTAACAGATTCGACCTCAGCGCTGGCTTGGCGTCGAGGGAAAGGCGGTAAGCTATTGACTGGAAACCAGTTGATGGACCAGCTTCGGCGGGTGGACTGGTGTCAGCGCTCGGCACGGGGCGCTAGGAGCATGCGCGCCGCCAGATTCGCAATGAGGACCAGGACGAGGAGGACGAGGCCCGCCGCCCAGGCCTGACGGTGCCAGTCGTCGTACGGCGCGATCGCGTAGTTGTAGATCATGACCGGCAGCGAGGCGGTCGGCTGGTTGAACCCCGGGCTCCAGAAGCGGTTGCTGAGCGCGGTGAACAGCAGCGGAGCCGTCTCGCCGGCGATGCGGGCCAGCCCGAGCATTGCCGCCGTCACCACACCCCGCGTCGCGGCGGGCACGACCACCCGGATGATCGTCAGCGTCCGGGTTGCCCCGAGCGCGAGCGATGCCTCGCGCAGGGAGAGCGGCACCCCCTGGAGGAACTCCTCGGTGCTGCGGGTCATGATGGGGATCATCATGATCCCCAGCGCCAGCCCGCCGGCCAGCGTCGAGAAGTGCTTCATCGGCAGCACGACGAGCGTGTACACGAAGATACCGATCACGATCGACGGCACGCCGTTGAGCAGGTCGGCCGCGTAGCGCACCATGCTGGCAACCGTCGCGCCGGCAAACTCGCTGAGGTACAACCCAGCCAGGAAGCCGATCGGCAGGCCGGTCAGGGCCGCGATGCCGAGCAACTTCGCACTGCCGACGAGCGCGTTCGCCATGCCGCCGCCGATCTCGCCCACCGGCTTCGGCAATTCCGTGAAGAAGGCCAGGTTGACCGACGTCCCGCCCTTCACGAGCAGGTAGCCGAGGACGAAGAAGAGCACCGACACGCAGAGGACCGTGAACACGGCGCTCAGCCCAAGCATCAGCACATTCACGATCTTCCGGCGACGATTGCGGCCCAGGACGCTCATCGCGCGCTCCCCCGGTCGGCGGTGGCCGCAATCAGCCCCCGGGCCACCGCGTTGATGACCATCGTGAGCACGAACAGCACCAGGCCAACCTCGATGAGCGCGTGCAGGTACAGTTCCTCGGCGGCCTCGGAGAACTCGTTGGCGATCACCGCGGCCATCGAGTAGGCCGGCGCGAAGAGCGACGCGGCGATCTCGGGCCGGTTGCCGACGACCATCGTGACCGCCATCGTCTCGCCCAACGCTCGCCCCAGCGCCAGGAAGATCGCACCGTACAGCCCCGGCGCGGCGTAGGGCAGCACCACCTTCCAGGTGCTCTCCCAGCGCGTCGACCCGAGGGCGAGCGCCGCCTCGCGTTGTTCTCGCGGCACGGCCAGCAACACCTCGCGGCCCACCGACACGATGAATGGCACGACCATCACCGCCAGCACGATGCCGGCCGTGAGCAGGCCGATACCGTAGGCGGGTCCGCTGAACAGCGGGAAGGACCCGCCCGTTGCGGCCTTCAGGGCGGGCTGCACGTAGACGCGCATGACCGGCACCAGGACCGACACGCCCACCAGGCCGTAGATGACGCTCGGCACCGCCGCCAACAGCTCGAGCAGCATGCCCGCAATGTTCGACAACCGTCTCGGTGCGAGTTCGGCGAGGAAGATCGCCACGCCCACGCCGAGCGGCACGGCGATGAGCAGCGCAATCGCCGACGTCATGACGGTCCCATAGACGAACGCCCCGGCCCCGAACTGGCCCGCCACCGGGTCCCACGTCTGGGTGACGAGGAACCGCCAGCCGAACTGGCGCCTCGCCAAGGCCGAGTTGCGCCACAGCTCCCAGGCCAGCAGCCCGGTGATCGCGAGCACAGACATGCCGAAGCCGAACGCCACGGAGTGAGCGAGGCCATCCCCGCGGCGCAGGCGTGCGCGGAACCGGGCCATCGCCCCGGATGCGGGCCGGCTGCGGCGGAGCGCGGGCGCGTCGGTCATCGGTTTCCCATCCAGTCGCGGCACAGCCGGCCGCACGAGGCCGTGACGGGCGGACTGCAGCGTCGCACGCGGGGCCCGGCCGTGACCGGGCGACGGGTCTTATGGTCCACAGGCCTGGCCAGTCTACGAACCCGGAGTTTCCGGTAGATGTCATGGGCGTTAAAAGCACGTTACGGTTGGGCGCCCCTGTTGACAGCGCACAGCCGGGCTGACACGATCGTCGCGAACGGATTCAAGTCGTGAGCTACATCCTCGTCGTCGAAGACGACCGCGACATCGCCGAGCTGATCCGACACTACCTGGTTAGAGCCGGTCACAGCGTCGATCTCGTCGGCTCCGGTGCCGACGTCCTGCCACACGTGAGGACCCGTCTGCCGGATCTCCTGGTTCTCGACCTGATGCTCCCAGGTCTTCACGGACTGGAGATCTGCCGGGCCATCCGCAGCGATCCCTCGACGGCGGACCTGCCGATGATCATGGTCACGGCGCGCGCCGAGGAGTCCGACCGGGTGACCGGCCTCGAACTCGGCGCCGACGACTACCTGACCAAGCCATTCAGCCCGAAGGAGCTGGTGGCGCGGGTGGCGGCGCTGCTTAGGCGGGCTACGCGTGGCGCGGCGCTCACGGGGAGCAGCCTGCAGTACGGGTCCATCGCGCTCGACCACGACCAGCACGTCGTCACCGATGCTGCCCGGGAGGTCCCGCTGACGGCCAAAGAGTTCCTGCTCCTCGAGTACTTCCTGCGGCACCGCGGCCGCGTCATGTCCCGCGACCGCCTGCTCTCGGAGGTCTGGGGCTACCAGTACACCGGCGGCACGCGGACCGTGGATGTCCACGTGCGCCGCCTGAGGGAGAAGCTCCCGCTGCTCGCGGACGCGCTGATCACCGTGAAGCAGTTCGGGTACAAGCTGGCCGAAACGCCGGCACAGGCCACCGACGTCTAGCCCCCTGGCGCGGGCGGGCCGACGGCGACGACCGACCCGGAGAACCCCGAGCATGCACATCGGATTCCGCGGCCGAGTGTTCCTGGCGACCTTCGGCATCGCCGGAGCCTTGCTCCTGCTGGTGGCGACCCTCGAGTCCTTCACGCTGCCGGCCCAGACGGTCCGGCGCCTCGAAGCCGCACTCGGCAACGAGGGCCGCCTGGTGGCCGACACCCTCGCGCGGCACGAGCCCCAGGTCGACGCCCCGGGCCTCGAACGCGAGGCGCAGGTTTTCGGGCGCACGCTCGGGGCCCGCGTGACGCTGATTGCCGCCGACGGCACGGTCGTCGGCGATTCGATGGTGGCGGCAGCGGACCTGCCGCAACTGGACAACCACGGCACGCGCCCGGAGGTGGTGCAGGCGGCACGCGAGGGCAAGGGCAGCGCGCGGAGGTTCAGTCAGACGCTCCAGGTCGACATGCTGTACGTCGCGGTGCGCGCGGTGCACCCCGTCGTGCGGACCGTCCGTCTGGCCCTGCCGCTGACCGAGGTGCAAGCGCAGACCGCGGAGGTCCGCCGTCTCACGATCATCGCGCTGGGGGTCGCGCTGGTCGGCGCGCTCGCACTAGCGGGCATCTCCTCCATGCTATTGACCAGGCGGTTGAACGAGATCGCGCGCGCCGCCCGACTGATCGCCGGAGGCGATCTCACGCTCCGCCTCCACGACTACGAGAACGACGAAATCGGCACGGTCGCCAGGGCCCTCGACGAGACGGTGTCCGAGCTGGCGCGCCGGGCCCAGGAACTGGCGCGCGACCGCGCGCGGGCGGATGCCATCCTGGCTGGCATGGTCGAGGGCGTGATCGTCGTCGACGGCGCAGGTCACGTCCAGCTGGTCAACCCCGCGGCCCGTGCGATCCTGGGCCTGCAGGACGTTCGGACGGGCGCACACTACCTCGAGTCGGTCCGTCATCCCGACGTCGCCACGCTCCTGACGGGAGCCCTGGAAGGCCAGCAACCCTCCAGCATCGAGTTCTCGCCGTCACGCCCCCCCGGCCGGCGGATCGTCGGGCGGTCGGCCCCGGTCCCCGCCCCCGGCCACGGCGGCGCGCTACTCGTGCTGCACGACATCACGGACTTGCGCCGCGTCGACCAGATGCGTCGCGACTTCGTCGCCAACGTCTCGCACGAGCTCCGGACGCCACTCACAGCCATCCGCGGCTACGTCGAGGCGCTGGCCGACGACCCGGTCAGCCCCGAGGACCGGGCCCGCTTCCTCGACGTCATCGCCCGGCACGTGCAGCGGATGGAACGGCTCGTCAAGGACCTCCTACGCCTGGCCGGCCTCGACGCGCGCCAGGAGTCGGCCGAATTGAGCGAGTGCCCGACACAGAGTCTGCTGGCGGGCGCCGTGGCCGACCTCGCGACGGTCATCGACGCCCGGTCCCAGCGGGTCGAGGTCGACGTCGCCCCGTCGGCGGCCGCGCTTCGGACCGACCCGGTGAAACTCCAGGATGTCTTGCGCAATCTGCTGGAGAACGCCGTAAACTACTCTCCGCCCGGATGCCGGATCCGGCTTGAAGCGACCGAAGGCGACGGCGAAGTGATCCTGAAGGTCTCGGACGAGGGACCGGGAATCCCCGCCGAAGACCTGGAACGGATCTTCGAGCGGTTCTACCGGGTCGACAAGGCGCGGTCGCGCGAGTCTGGCGGGACCGGGCTCGGTCTGTCTATCGTCAAGCACTTGGTGGATCTGCTCGGCGGCCGGGTCTGGGCGGCCAACCGCCCGGAAGGCGGTGCCGTGTTCACGGTCGCGCTCCCCCGCTGAGCCCGTTACGCGCGTGCGCCGAACCGATGGTCGCGCGCACGCGGGACGCTCCACATGATGAAGCACGTCCTGGCCCTCATTCTCGGCGGCGGGCGCGGATCCCGCCTGTTCCCCCTGACGCACCTCCGGTCAAAGCCGGCGGTCCCGATTGGCGGCAAGTACCGGCTGATCGACGTGCCGATCAGCAACTGCCTCCACGCCGACATCCGGCGCATCTACGTCCTCACCCAGTTCAACTCGGCGTCGCTCAACCGCCATATCGCCGAGACCTACCGCATGGACATGTTCTCCCGCGGGTTCGTCGAGATTCTGGCGGCCGAGCAGACCCCGGACAATCCCAACTGGTTCCAGGGCACGGCCGATGCGGTGCGCCAGGCGGCGCGGCACTTCGTGTACCACGACGCCGAGTACTACCTGATCCTGGCGGGCGACCACCTCTACCGGATGGACTACGCCGCGATGATCGACGAGCACGTCGAGCGGCACTCCGACATCACGATCGCCGCCCAGCCGGTGACCCCCGAGGACGCGCCGTCGATGGGCATCTTCCGGTTCGACAGCGGCGGCCAGATTACCGGCTTCGAGGAGAAGCCCAACGCCGAGCGCCTCGGGCAGATCGGCTCCAGCCTGGCGGCGGGCTCGCGGTTCCTCTCGCCCTCCCCCGACAAGCCGTTCATCGCGTCGATGGGGATCTACGTCTTCACGCGGGACGTGCTGCTCGAGACCCTCGAACGCCACCCGGGCGTCGACTTCGGCCACGAGATCATCCCGGCCGCGCTGGCCTCGCGGCGCGTGAACGCCTTCCTGTTCCGCGACTACTGGCAGGATGTCGGCACGGTCGCGTCCTTCTACGAGGCGAACTTGATGCTGACGCGTCGCAAGGCGCCCTTCAGCTTCTACGACCCGCGGCGCCCGGTGTTCACGAGGCCACGCTTCCTGCCCGGCTCGCGCCTCCACGACTGCACGCTCGATGAGGTGCTCGTCGCCGAGGGCTGCTACGCGGATCGGTCCACGATCTCCCAGTCGATCGTCGGGATCCGCACGCGGATCGGTCGCGGCTGTCACATCAGTCGGTCGGTTCTGCTCGGCGCGGATTTCTACGAGCAGGACGACGACGCCCCGATGATGGACGGCGGGCCGGAACTGGGCGTCGGACCGGACTCGGTGCTCGACCGGGTCATCGTGGACAAGAACGCCCGGATCGGAACGGGCGTCCGGCTGACCAATGAAGCCGGGGTGCAACATGCCGACGGGAACGGCTACTACATCCGGAACGGCCTGATCATCGTCCCGAAGTGGGGAATCGTGCTCGACGGGACCGTCGCCTGAGCCGTTGAGGACGGCGCGCGGTCCCCTGCCCCCCACGCCACCACCTGATCCCCGCCCTCGTCCCAGCGTCGCACAGCCCATCCCAGAAGCGGACACGGACGGGCCCAACGACGGCGCTCGGGCCGCGGTTCCGGGAGCCTGCACCAGGCGCGGCTGGCCAGCGCGCACGTCGTGGCACAAGTCGCCCTGTCGACCATGCGTCTGGTGAGCGCGGGTCTGTTCGTCCGCAGCCTGGCGAACTCGCGGGGCGTCAATCTGGGGTTCGACCCCCACGAAGTCCTCCGGATCTCCCCGGGCTACTCCCGCACGATGAGGATTCCCTTCGTCGCCGGACGGGACCTCACCGATCGCCACGACCTCGGCTCCGAGCGCGTCGTGGTCGTCAACCAGCTCGCGGCCCGCTACTGGCCGGGCGGCGACGCCCTCGGCCGCCGGATACGCGTGTCGGGCATCTGGTGTCGGGTGGTGGGCATCATCGCCAACTCCACCCAGCTCGGCACGCGGGACGAGATTGACCCGTGGGTGTACGTGCCGCCGTTCCAGGACTACCAGCCCCTGATGGTAATCCCACGCGCGGACGGTGGGCGACCCGGCGTCGGTGGCCCCAGAGCTGCGCGCCGCGCTGCGCGACCTCAACAGCGGGGTGCCATGTTCAACCTGACCACGCTCGAATCGGCCATCCAGCTGGCGACGGTCCAGGAGCGGGTAGCCGGCACCTTCGTCGGCGGCTTCGGCCTGCTCGAGCTGGCCCTGGCCTCGGTGGGGCTGTACCGGCGCGCCGAGCTACCCGGCCCGACAGCGGACCCGGGAGATGGGGATTCGCACGGCGCTCGGCGCAGGGCGGCGGGAGGTGCTCGGGCTCATCGTCGGCCACGGGCTCGGGCTGGCTGGCGCGGGAGTGGTGCTCGGGCTCTCCGCGTCGCTGGTCTTCACCCGACTCCTCAGGGGCCTGCTGGTCGGCGTGGCCGAGACCGACGCCCTCACCTTCGTGACGGTCGCGGTCGCGCTCGCGCTGGTGGCCCTGGCCGCCTGCACGACGCCCGCGCTCCGGGCCGCGCGCCTGGAGCCCCTCTCGGCGCTGCGGGAACGGTGAAGGGGCCGCGGGCCCGATGCGCCCGGCATGCCGAATTTACACCTCCGAAACCCGGGCGTAACCCCCAGTGGCTATGCTCGGGCCATGACCCATGTCGTCTCATCGGCGCAGACGGGGAGCCAGCCCGTGTCTCTGCCGGTTCTGACCGCATTCGGTCGATCGGCCGAAGAGCAACGGGCGGCATCCGACCACGCGACGCAGATCGAGGTGGCTCGCGCGAACTTCTTCTACGGATCCAAGCAGGCGCTGTTCGACATCTCGCTCGGCATCAGGGCCAACCTCGTGACGGCCTTCATCGGTCCGTCGGGGTGCGGGAAGAGCACGCTGCTGCGAGCCTTCAACCGGTTGAACGACACGATTCTCGGCACCCGGCTCGACGGGCGAATCACGATCGAGGGCACCGACATCTACGACGCGGGTACCGATGTTGTCGATCTGCGCCGCCGTGTGGGCATGGTGTTCCAGAAGTCGAATCCGTTTCCCAAGTCGATCTTCGACAACGTCGCCTACGGCGTCCGCGTGAACGGATTGGCCTCGGGCCGGTCGGATCTGCAGGGTCGTGTCGAGGAGAGTCTCAGGTCCGCCGCCCTCTGGGACGAGGTCAAGGACCGGTTGCGGGAGTCGGCCCTGTCGCTGTCTGGCGGGCAGCAGCAGCGGCTGTGCATCGCCCGGGCGCTGGCCGTTCGCCCGGAAGTCCTTCTGATGGACGAGCCCGCCTCCGCGCTCGACCCGATCGCCACGCAGCGGATCGAGGAGCTCATCTACCAGCTGAAGAAGGACTACACGATCGTCATCGTCACCCACAACATGCAGCAGGCGGCGCGAGTCTCCGACTATACGGCCTTCTTCTGGCTGGGACGGCTTGTCGAGTACGATAAGACCGAGAAGCTGTTTACGGCCCCGACGGAGAAGCTGACGGAAGACTACGTGACCGGCCGGTTCGGGTAGACGAGAGAGGACCGCAGCCGGCGACAGCGACAGAACGCCCGAGACGCGAGGTGAGGCCGCTCGATGGAGACCAGGGAGCCCGTCCGGCATTTTCAGGAGGAACTCGACCAGCTCAAGGCGCGGCTGCTCGCCATGGGCGGGCTGGCGGAGGAGCGGGTTCGTGTGGCGGTCGCCGGGTTGGTCCGCCGGGATCCCGACCAGCTGGACGGGGTGCTGCGGGGCGATGAGCCGATCAACCAGCTGCACGTCGAGATCGACGGGCGGGCGTTCACGCTGCTGGCCCTCCACCAGCCAATGGCCTCCGACCTGCGGGTCATCGTGTCGGCCATCAAGATCAACGGCGATCTGGAGCGCGTCGGCGACATGGCCGTCAACATCGCCCAGGCGGCCCACCGCTACCTGGCCCTCCCGCCGGTGAAGCCGCTGCTCGACCTGCCGCGGATGGCCGAGATCGCGCAGGGCATGCTGCGCGACGCGCTCGATTCGTTCGTCAAGAAGGACCTGGCGCTGGCCCAGTCCGTGCTCGATCGGGACGACATGCTCGACGAGCTCAAGACGCAGATCTTCCGAGAACTCCTCACCTACATGCTCGAGGACCCGACGAAGATCGAAGCGTCGTTGGCGCTGATCCTCGTGTCCCGGCACCTCGAACGAATCGGCGACCACGCGACCAACATCGCCGAGGACATCATCTTCATGGTGTCGGCCAAGGACGTCCGCCACTGGGCCGCCGCCGAGCAGGCGCGGTAGCCGGGCCGGCGATTGGCGCGCGCCTGGCCCCCTCACCCTTCGGCTTCTCAATTCGGATGACTCGTTCCATAATCACGGGGTGACCCTCCCGGTCTGCGTCTTCTGCAGAGAACATCCCGTCGATCCGCACTGGCGGCCGTTCTGCAGCGAGCGGTGCAAGCTGCTGGACCTGGCCGGGTGGGTCCGGGGCGACTACCGCGTGCCGGGGGAGCAGGTCGAGGAGCAGGAGGATCCTGGCGATGATCAGACCGGGCGCTGAGGGCGTCGCGACCCTGGCGGCAGCCGTGGCATTGTGTGGCATCGTGGTGGCATCTTCATCCCAACCGTCCGTCTTCGACGGCAACCGGGCCTACGAGTACCTGCGGCAGGTGGTCTCCTTCGGCCCCCGCCCTGCCGGCTCCCCGGCGCTCGAGTCGACACGCGGCTACATCAAGCAGCAGCTGAGCGAACTCGGCCTGGTCGTCACCGAGCAGCCGTTCGACGCGGATACGCCGCTCGGCCGCTTCCACATGGTCAACCTGATCGTCCGCATCCCCGGTGCCTCGCCCGACCGCCTGGTGTTCGCCGGCCACTACGACACGAAGCTGTTCCGGGAATTCCGGTTCGTCGGCGCCAACGACGGCGGATCGAGCGCCGCCTTCCTGATCGAGTGGGCGCGCGTGCTGAAGGCCCGCCGGAACGCGCTGACGAGCGAGATCCTGTTCCTCGACGGCGAGGAGGCAATGCGGCCCGACTGGCAGGACCCCGACAACCGGTACGGCAGCCGCCACTACGTCGAGACCGCGCGGAGGGACGGCCACCTGTCGACCCTGCGCGCGATGATCCTCGTGGACATGATTGGCGATCGGGACCTGACAATTCGGCGGGAGCTGGTGTCCACGCCGTGGCTGACCGACACGATCTGGGCCGCCGCCAAGCGGATCGGGCACGGCGACGTGTTCGTGCCGGACGCGACGCGGATCGAGGATGATCACGTGCCGTTCCTCGAAGCCGGCGTGCCCGCGGTGGACATCATCGACCTCGACTATCCCCCGTGGCACACGGCCGGGGACACGCTCGACAAGGTCAGCGCCCGCAGCCTGCAGACCGTGGGGGACACGCTGCTGGAGGCACTGCCGGGTATCGAGCAGCGCCTGGCTCCCACCAGGAAGTGAGGCGACGTCGGCGTTGAGTTCCGCCCCGCGGGTCGCGTTTACACGGACGTCACGGGCATGTCTTCAGACCGTCACGCTCGCCGTCTACACTTGTCGGGGGGTGGCGCCAAGGCCGCCCCGAAGGCCCGGCCGAGCGGGAAGCTCAAGGACCCACAGCGCCCGACGGCCAAGTCCGGGTCGGTGCCCACGATGTCCAAGCGCGACGGACGCCTCGTTCAAGGTGGCGCGGTTGTCATTCGGCCCGGCGGGCGCACGCCCCGCATCCTGGTCGTGCGGTCGAGCGACGGGCTGAGCTGGCTGTTCCCCAAGGGCCACACCGAACCCGGCGAAACGCCTGCGCAGGCGGCCGCCCGCGAGACTCGCGAGGAAGCCGGCGTGGTCGGACGCGTCGGCGCATTCCTCGGGCGCGACCGCTACTTGCGCGGCAGGCGCCGGGTCGAAGTGTCCTATTATCGGCTGGACTTCCTCTGCGATGCCCCGGCCGACGAGGATCGGGCCGTGCGATGGTGCACGCCGACCGAGGCGAAGCGTCTGCTGTCGTTTCCCGAGCTCCTGAGCCTGCTCGACCGGGCCCTGGACCTGCCGTCAGGGGTGGGTCGGGTTGGAGCGAGCGACCCTCGCACGCCACGAGCGAGCGCCTTGGCCTGAGGCGCGCGCCGCGGAGCACGCCCGCCGGACACGCGGCGGCGGGCGCCCACCGGATCAGCGGAACGCCGCCCGCAGTCCCCACCCTTGTCCCGGTACGCTAGGCCGCCGCCGGCGCCGGGTCGGTCATCGGCGGAGCGGTCCGGCCGTCGCGGGGTTGAGGGCACGAGTCGTGGAACGCGAGGAAGCGCGCCGCACCGGCCCGGCCCATGTGCTTCTGCAGGATGCCGGGGTCGACCTGCCGCAGATCCACCAGCATCAGGGCATCGAGGACACCACCGAACCGCTGGTCGACGTTGAAGGCGAGGACCCGGGCGTTCAGTTTGAGGGTACTGCCGCAAGAGGACCGGCATGCCCCGCTCCCCACCCTCGGCCTCGCGGACGAGTTCGTCCACCCGGTCCATGTCGAGATCCACGGGTACACTCCAGCGCGCGCCAGCCGTCCCCGCCCCGCCGCGAGGCGGGGGGATGGCGGGGCACCACCAGCTTCGCCAGGCGCCCGTCGGCCCGGGTCGAGGTGAGGAACGTCATCAGCAGCTGCTGGCTGAGCGGCGTGTAGTCCCGGCTGACGCTCACGGCCCCAAACAGCCGCGCGTAGCGGGGATCGGTCGCCACGACCTGGCCGATGCCCTTCCAAAGCAGCATCAGCGGCGCAAACTCGCGCTGGTATTCCGGCCGCACGAACGACCGGCCCAGCTCGAGTGCGGGACTGATCTCATCGAGGAACCCGGCGCCGAGACGGAAGAGGGTGTGCGTGTACAGGCCCGCGGCACCAAAGCGGGGCACCACGACGTCGGTCTGGCCCAGGCGGTAGGCGCCGACGATCTCGGTCGTCCGGTCGTTCCAGACGAACAGATGCTGGTAGGTATCGTCGAACTCGTCGAGGTCGGTGCTGCGCCCCGTGCCCTCCCCCGCCCGGCGGAAGGTTAGCTCCCGGAGCCGCCCGATCTCCTCGATCACGGTCGGCGTGGCCGAGCGGGTGGTCAGCCAGACTGAGTACGGCGCATGCTCCAGGAGCCGCTGGTCCACACCTCTCGTCTCGATCTCCCGCCGGAGGTCGGACGGCGGCGGTGCGGCAACGAGCGGCCGCACCGTCAGGGTCGAACGGTGCCGCGACGAGCCGCCCGTTGCCCGGCCGCTCAGGACGAATGTCCGGAGCCGTGCGTAGGCCATCAACCGCTCGCTCCTGTCGAACCGGTTGACCTGGGCCACCGGGATCGGGCCGCCGATGGACAGCCTGAGGGCGCTGGCCCGTCGTCTCAGCACCTCGCGGGGGAGCAGCAGCGTCCGCAGGCGGGGATGCACCAGACCCGCCGCCTGGAAGAGACGACTGTTCGCCCCGTGGAAGAACACCGGAACGATGGCCGCGGAGGAGAGCTGCGCCAGGCGCGCCGCCGCGGGATGCCACGGCGGGTCGGTCACGGTCCGCTCACGCAGAGCCAGGTGCGAGACCTCGCCCGAGGGAAAGACGGCAACCACGTGCCCGGCCCGAAGCCAGCGCAGCCCCAGCCGAAGCGCCGTCGCGTTGGCTGGAGAGGCCTCACGCCCCCCGAAGGCGTCCACGGGAACGAGGCTGGCCTTGAGGTCGGGAATCTGGTGGAGCCAGTGGTTCCCGATCACCCGCACATCGGTCCGGACCCGATTCAGCACCGACAGGAGGGCTAGGCCGTCGAGCCCGCCGAAGGGATGGTTGGCGACCACGACCAGCGCCCCCGACGGTGGAATGGCGGCCAGATCCCGCGGGGACACATCGACAAAGACGCCCAGAGTCTCGAGCGCGAGGTCCCAGAACGGCACACCCGGGTGTCTGCCGCGGTCCACGCCCGCGTACAGGGCGTTCAGTCGGGACAGCGCCAAGGCCCCGTCCAGCACCGGGGCGACGAGCCGGGCCCCGAAGGGGGACAGCCGCGAACTGAGCAACGGAAGGAGGCTGAAGGGCCGGGCCTCGGCCGGCGAGGGTGTGGCAGTGCGCATGGCGCGACACTACCGGGCAGAGGTGACGGTCGTGTCACAACGCGGCGAATTCGGCGAGACGGTCCGAAACGCCACGGCGTCACGTCGCCGTCCGTGTCACGCACCAGGACTCAGGAGGCCGGGGATCGGCGCCGGACGCCAAGCCAGAGGGCGATGGCACACGCCGGCGCCAGTTCGGCCGCAGTCCAGGCGGTCGCCGCCCAGAGGCCCCCGCGGCGCGCGGCGTCCATCGCCTCATCCATGTCCGCGCGGGGCCCGCGGCCGGCGATGAACGCCTGCTGGCGTTCCACGTAGCCCCGCGCCCCGGCGGTGATGTACGCGTCGAACACCCCGTTCCACACGATGACGGCCCCGGCCAGCCAGGCCGCCCCGAGCGGCCACCACCACGGGCCCAGGCGGCGTCTGGGCCGGCGGTTATCTTCGGTCATACCGGACGACGACCGCCGTCATGTCGTCGCTCTGAACCGTCCCGGATGCGAAGTCCTTCACCCGTGCCACGAGGCCTTCCAGGATCTCGGAGACGGGCTTGCCATCAGCGCCCTGCAGGCACTGGAGGATCCGGTCGTCCCCGAACTCCTCGCCCTGGGCGTTGAGCGCTTCGGACACGCCGTCGCTGAAGATCAGCAGGAAGTCCCCCGGCTGCAGGAGGAGCGTCTCCTCTTCGTAGGTGGCGTGCTCGAACAGCCCGCAGATGAGGCCACCGACCGTGAGGCGCCGAACCGACGACCCGCTGACGAGGAACGGCGGGTTGTGACCGGCGTTGCAGTAGGTGAGGCGGCCGTCCTCGACGAGGGCGGCCATGAAGAGGGTGACAAACCGCGACCCGATTGCCCGGCGAATCAGGACGTCGTTGACGCGCGAGAGGGCGAGCGCGGGCCCGCCGCCGAACGAGGCGTGCGAGACCAGCACGCCCTGCGTCACCGCGGTCAGCAACGCGGCCGGGGCGCCCTTGCCCGAGACGTCGGCCACCACGAAGGCGGCCGACTGGTCGGCGAGTGTCAGGTACTCGAAGAAGTCGCCGCCGATCGCCCGACACGGCACCGTGCTGCCGATGGCCTCGAAGTAGGTCGACGACCAGGAGGGCGGCGGCAGCAGCGCCTGTTGAATCTCGGCCGCGATCTGCAGCTCGTGCTCCATCCGGACCTTCTCGAGCGCTTCGCGGTAGAGCCGCGCGTTCTCGATGGCGACCGCGGCCTCCGTGGCCAGGGTATCGAGCCCGCTTCGAACGGCCGAGGACGCCAGCGTGCCGCGCTCCCGGCTGTCGAGGTAGAGCACGCCGATGCGTTTCTCCTCGCTCGAGGCGTCGGCCTGATCCACGTAGCGCACCAGGCGGAGCGGAATGCAGAAGACGTGTCGGATCCCCAGGGCGATCGTGCCCGTGTGCACCGCCGGCAGATCGCCGTCGAGCAGGTCGGCGACCACCCGGGTCTCGCCGGTCGTGAACACGGCCTCGGGGATCTTCCGGCTGGTCTCGAAGGTCTTCCCGGAGAGCGTCACCCGGCCGCGCGATCGCGCCAGCTTGAACTCGAGGTTCCCGCCCCCGTCGGCCAACATGATGAACCCGCGCTCGGCACCGCTCAGTTCAATCGCGGAATCGATGACGAGCGCCAGCACGTCGTCGAGCACGCGCGCGGACCCCAGCGCGCGGAGGCCCTCCAGCAGCGTCGACACCTGCCGTAGCTCGCTGCCGGCGAAGGTGGAGGTGCGGTCCGCGACCGGTTCGGCATGCGGCGCGGCGGGAATCGCATCGCAGAGGAACACCATCTCGACGCCGCCGCTCTGGCCGAGCTTGATGAGGTCGCCGTGCCGGAGACGATGTTCGGTCACCCGCTCGTTGTTGACGAAGGTGCCGAACCGCGACTGCCGATCCCGCAGCACGTACGCGTCGCCATCGCGCGCCAACTCGGCGTGTTCCCGGGAGACGTCCGCCCCGACCAGCCGAAGGTCGTTGCCCGTGCGACGCCCGATCGTGAACACGTCCTTCGCGATCGGCACGAGACGCCGCCCGAGCTCGTCGTTGATCTCCAGCCTCGCGTCTGCCATGCCGCTCTTCCCTCTCCGCCGCGGGACCCGCCTCCAGGCCTCACGGCCAAGCCGTCAGCGCCGTCTCCACCACTGCCACACGAGCACGATGGCCGCCAAACCGGCCACGATCCAGGACAGCAGCCGAGGCGTCTGCCCGCTCGCCGCCTGCGCCATGAACAGCGCGGCGAGCACGAGGAGGAGGAGCGCTGCCACGACGGGGACCCGACTCCCGCGCCGGCCCTCTCCGCCTGTGCGCACGTGTGGTTCGAACGTCGCGGCGCCGCACCGGTAGCACACCAGCGCCTTGTCCGCGATCTCGGTACCGCACTGTTTGCAGATCATCGAGTCTACCCGAAGACCGGCCGACACGGCACGCCCCCCGACGCGCGGCCTCCCTCGACGGCCGGCACGATTAAATAACAGAAAAGGGGACAAAGGCCAGCGGCCACCCCCGACGGGGCACAGCGATGAGGGGCGCGGAACCAGGCGCTCGTCGGCCCGCCGCCGCGTGGGCGCCCGTTGTCGACCTGCGAGGTGACACCGAACCGGGACGCGGCACGCACCGTCGTCAGCGCAGCGCCCAGGACGCGGTGATGACCCTGTCGGACGCGCACGCACCCAGGCCGTCGGGCGGACGGCGCCTGCCGCGCCGCGGCTCGCCGTTCCCGTTGGAACCTTCTCGTGATTATAGCGTGCGTCCTCGAGAAGCGGACGCGGGCGGCGGACGGACGGCCGCCGCGCCCGCACGGTTGGCGCGCGCGTGGCGCGGGCCGACAGGCTGCACGATGGTCGGCGCCGCGGCCTTCGCCTTCGCCGCCGCGCCTGGCGCGAATTGCGTATACTCACCGTATGATCCCGCTCCGGGACGTGATCCGATCCCGCACGACCCCCTTCGTCACGGTGATGATCATCGTCGCCAACGCGGTGGCCTTCTTCTTCGAGCTGTCGTTGCCGCCGGCCATCCGCCAGGGCTTCCTCCGCACCTGGGGCATCGTCCCGGCGTCGTTCGCCTGGTCCACCCTGCTGACGTCGATGTTCCTCCACGGCGGGTGGCTGCACGTTGTGGGGAACATGTGGTACCTCTGGATCTTCGGGGACAACGTCGAGGACCGGCTCGGGCATGGACGGTACCTGGTCTTCTACCTGCTGTGCGGCGCGGCCGCCGGCCTCGCGCAAACGCTGGTCGACCCCGATTCGGCCATTCCCACCATCGGCGCGAGCGGCGCCATCGCCGGCGTGATGGGCGCCTACTTCGTGCTGTACCCGCGCTCGCGGATCCTGACCCTGGTCCCGCTGTTCATCTTCATCGAGATCATCGAAATCCCGGCCATCTTCTTACTGGGCTTCTGGTTCCTGATGCAGCTGTTCGCGGGTGCCGGCTCAATCGCGCGGACCACCGGGTCGCAGGGCGGCGTCGCGTTCTGGGCCCACGTCGCCGGGTTCCTCGTGGGCGTCGGCGGCGTCTTCGCGTTCAAGCGGCCCGAACGCCAGCGCGTCGAGTGGTGGCACGACCGCTGAGACCGTCCCCGGGCTCGAGCCAACCCACTCGTCAGCGCCGGACAGGCCGGCCATCCCACCCGGCGGCCGGAGTCGGCCGCGGTTGGAGCGCGAACAGCCTCGACTCGCTGCCCTCCCATGGGAATCCGCCGAGCAGGCGAACGCCGGGCTGGCTGACGAGCCAGGCCGAGGTGGCTTGGAACTGCACCGGGTCGCAGAGCGCGCCGTGCAGCACCAGGTAGGTGGCCCCGCGCCGCCGCAGGTAGCCGAGCGACGCCTCGTCGGGGAACACGCGCATGACGCGCGTCAGCTCGGCGTGCGACGGGGGGAAGAACCCGCTGCTGCCGGTGAGCAACTCCTGCCAGTGGAACACGGAGAAGTAGACGTCCTTCATCTCCGCGAGCGCTCCGGTGGCGTCGCTCTCGGAGGGGACCTCCATGATGACGGCTGGCGGCTGGCCGCGGAACCAGCCGTAGACCGACGGCGGCCGCATCCACACCGGCTCGAGCGCCAGAGAGGGCCGACACTCCACCAGCGCAGCGGACGCCACCAGCGTGGCGACCAAGGGCCCGAGCCAGGTCGACGAGGACGACGGGAGCCGACCGAGCACGCGCGTCAGCCCGTAGCCGGCCAGGACCGACAGCGCACAGGCGACGACGATGCCGGCCCGGGCCGGCACGCGCAAGCCTCGGAACGGCAGCAGCCAGGCGTGCAGGAAGGGATAAATCCCGCCGTTCAGGCCGAGCGTGAGGTCGATGGCCACCAGAAGGCCAGCGGCGTAGGCCAAGCGCCCGCGTGACCAGGGCGGCCAGAGACCGATCGCGGCGAGAATCACCGCCACCAGACCCGGAAACAGGCGACGCTCATCGGTCTGCGGGCGAGCGTCGGACAGCACGCCCCGGTACAGGGCGATCCGGTCCGACGTGACCACGTAGCTGCGCACCGTGGCGCTGCCCTCCGCGATCTCCGCCGGCGTGCGCCCACCCAGCACCTGGCGGGCTGACAGGTACGGCCGCAGCACCGGCAGGAGACACGCCGCGGCCAGCGCGGCCCCCGCGAGCAAGACCGCCGCCGTCTTCCAGACGCGACGTCCTCCGGCCACCAGCACCGCCGCGACCGGCGCCAGGAAACACGCGAAGAAGATGCCGTAGTAGACCGAGCAGAGCGCTTGCAGCGAGAAGGCCGCCCCCGCCGCCACGCCCGACCGCAGATCCGCGCCGTCGACTGCGCGGTGCAGGGCCAGCAGCGCGAGCGGCATGAAGAGCGCGCACTGCAACTCGAGGTGGCTGTAATGGTCGAAACGGTACGGGCAGAACGCAAACAGGACGCCCGACACGACGCCAGCGAGTCGGCTGCCCGTCAGGGATCGGACGAGCGCGTACATCGCCGCTCCCGACAGGGCGAACGCCGACAGCAGCACGATCGTGTAGACGTGCACCGGATGGACGCCGGCCCACGCCAGCGGGGCCGCGGCCAGGCCAGGCCCCAGCATGGCATCCGAATAGGCCAGCGTGTGGCGTTCCGGGTAGAAGATGTTGGCATCGAACAGATGCCCGGGATCGCGGGGCACCTGGTGCGCGACCCAGGCCAGGCGCCAGACCGACAACAACGGGTCACCGAGGTCGGCGACAAAGCCGGGATGGCGGGCCTGGGGCCACGTCATCCCAACCGTCAGCACCGCGAACAACGCCAGGACCAACCCGGCTTCCCGCCACCGGGCCGCCGGCGTCGACCCGCTCGCCGACCCCCGGTCGTCCGCAGCAGCACCTCCCGTCATCGGACACTCACAACCGACTGCTCGTCGCAACGCTGGGCGTAGAACGCGCGATCGGGGTCGTCGGCCCCCGGCGGAATCCGGTCCTTCCTGGTTCGGCGTACCCAGCGCACGTCACCATCGTCTCGGTGGCGGCAGGTGGACGGCGTGACCGCAATCGTCTCGGTGAAGAGGTCCCGTCCGGTCGGTGCCATGGCTTCATGGTAGAGCAGATCGCCCGAATCGGGGCCCGTCGTCTCGGCCCACTCGACACCTGGCAGGTGCTTCCCCCTCGTTTGTGCCCCGGTCGGCCCCTCGGCGGATCGCCGCCGCGCCCACCGCACCACGGAGGGTGTGAGACAATGTCGGTCATGGCGAGCACTCCCCACCCCCAGCTCCCGACGGAGCTCCCGGTTCTGGCGCTGCGTCGCGCGGTCCTCTTCCCGCTCACCATGCAGCCGTTCGCGGTGGACCGGCCGATGTCCGTCGAATCAATCAACCGCTCGCTCGGCGCCGACCGGTTGATCTTCGCGGCGCTTCAGGCGAACGACGCGGACGACCCCGGGCCGGCCGACGTGAACCCGGTCGGCACGGTCGGCATCATCCGGCAGATGGCCAAGGCGCCGGGCGGCATCCATACGATCATCGAGGGCATCGCCCGCGCCCGCGGCACGTTCGTGCGGAGCGGCACGACGATGACGGCCGTGCTCACGCCGCTGCCCGAGGGAATCGACGAGTCGATCGAGGTCGACGCCTACGTCCGGACGGTCCGCGAACAGGTCGACCGGGCGCTCAGCCTCGCGTCGGGGCTGTCCCAGGAACTGCGCGGGATGGTCATGGGCATCGAGGACCCGCTGCGCCTCTGCTACCTGCTGGCCAGCCTGCTCGACTTGAAGGCCGAGGAGAAGCAGCAGGTGCTCGAGGCGGACCGCCTCCTGACGAAGCTGCAAGCCATCTCCGGCGCGATGGCCCACGAGATCTCGCTGCTCGAGCTCAAGGGCAAGATCGAGTCGCAAGCCCAGCAGGAGATGACCGACGCCCAGCGCGAGTACTACCTGCGCCAGCAACTCAAGGCGATCCGGGAGCAGCTCGGGGAGAAGGAGGGAGCGGAGGTCGCCGAACAGCGGCAGCGCGTGGCGAAGGCGACCCTGCCGGACGCGGTGCGGACCGTCGCCAACCGCGAAGTCGACCGCCTCGAGCGCATGACGCCCGCCTCGCCCGAGTACCAGATGATCCGGACCTACCTCGACTGGGTGCTCGAGACGCCGTGGGCGATCACCACCGAGGACCGGATCGACCCGGTCGAGGCCCGGACGGTCCTCGACGCCGATCACTACGACCTCGACAAGGTGAAGGACCGGATCGTGGAGTACCTGGCGGTGCGGAAGCTCAAGGGGGACATGAAGGGTCCGATCCTCTGCTTCGTCGGCGCGCCAGGTGTCGGCAAGACCTCGCTCGGCCAGTCCATCGCGCGGGCCATGAACCGCAAGTTCGTCCGGATCTCGTTGGGGGGCGTGCGGGACGAAGCGGAGATCCGCGGCCATCGCCGCACCTACATCGGCGCGCTGCCCGGCCGCATCATCCAGGCGCTCCGACAGGCCGGTTCCGCCAATCCCGTCTTCATGCTCGACGAGATCGACAAGGTGAGCGCCGGGGGGTTTCAGGGAGACCCCGCCGCCGCCTTGCTGGAGGTCCTCGACCCAGCCCAGAACAACAGCTTCCGCGATCACTACCTCGAGATTCCCTGCGATCTGTCGCGCGTGCTGTTCATCGCCACCGCCAACCAGCTCGGCCCCGTGCACCCCGCACTCCTCGATCGGATGGAGGTCCTGACGCTCGCCGGGTACACCGAGGAGGAGAAGCTGCACATCGCGCGGCGGTACCTAATCCCGCGCCAGCTGGCGGAGCACGGTCTACCCGACGCGGCCATCACGCTCGACGACGCGGCCGTCTACGGGATCATCGGCCAGTACACGCGGGAAGCCGGGGTGCGCAGCCTCGAACGCCTGATCGGCACCGTGGCCCGCAAGGTCGCCGCGCGCGTGGCGGCGTCCGCCCGTCCGGACGGTGCCGACGTGCTCCCGGTGACCGTCGGGGCCGACCAGCTCGTTGAGTACCTCGGGCCGCCCCGGAACCAGGCCGAGGTCGCCATCCGGACGTCGCGTCCGGGCGTGGCGACCGGCGTGGCGTGGACCGAGACTGGCGGGGACGTGCTCTTCGTCGAGGCGACGCTCATCCCCGGCGGGCACGAGAACCTGATCCTCACCGGCCAGCTCGGCAACGTCATGCAGGAGTCGGCGCGAGCAGCCGTGAGTCACATCCGGGCCAACGCCCGGGAGTTCGGCGTCGACCCGGACTTCTTCGACCGCCACGACCTGCACGTCCACGTACCCGCAGGCGCGATCCCGAAAGACGGTCCGTCCGCAGGCGTGACAATGGCCACGGCCATCCTCTCGGCCCTCCGGCGCGAGTCGGTGCGGCAGGACGTCGCGATGACCGGCGAGATCACGCTGAGCGGCCTCGTCCTGCCGGTCGGCGGCATCCGGGAGAAGGTGCTGGCGGCGCGGCGGCACGGCATCCGCACCTTCATCCTCCCCGAGCGGAACCTGTCGGATTTGACCGAGTTGCCCGAAGAGGTGCGGAAGACGATGACCTTCGTGCCAGCGGCGGTGATCGAGGAGGTCCTGCGCGTGGCGTTGCCCGAGACCATCCCGCACTACGAGGCCGCGCGGCCCGATGTGTAGAATCAGGCGGACGGCAGGCGGTGTCCTGCCCTCGGCGCACGCATGAAGCGACCCGTCGTCTGGTACATTTCAGGGCATGGCTTCGGCCACGCGTCCCGCGACATCGAGGTCATCAACGCGCTTCGCGACGCGGCGCCCGGCGTGCCGGTCATCGTCCGCACGGGTGCGCGCCGGTGGATCTTCGACCTGACGCTGCGCACCCCGATCGACCTCCAGATGGTGGAGTGCGACACCGGCGTGGTCCAGCTCGACAGCCTGCGGCTGGACGAGGCGGCGACCATTGCCCGCGCGGTGGAGTTCTACGCGGGCCTGGACGCGAGGATCCGCGAGGAGGCCGCCTGGCTGGCCGCGGTCGGCCCGTCCGTTGTCGTCGGCGACGTGCCCCCGCTCGCATTTGCCGCCTCCGACGCCGCCGGCGTCCCCTCGATCGCGCTGGCCAACTTCACGTGGGACTGGATCTACGAGGGGTACGAGCCCGAGCGGTACGGCGCGCCGCACCTCGTGCCGCTCCTGCGCGACGCGTACGGACGCGCCGGCCAGTTCCTGCGCCTGCCCATGTGGGGCGGCTTCGACATGGCCCGGCCGGAGGTCACGCGCGACCTGCCGCTGATCGCCCGGCGGTCCCGGCGAGACCCATCCGAGACGCGCCGCGCACTCGGCCTCCCGTGCGACCGCCGGCTCGTCCTGCTCTCGTTCGGGGGTCACGGTCTCAAGGGGCTCTCGCCCGAGGCGTTCGCCGCCTTCGGCGGCGAGTACGTCGCCGTGGTCACCGGCCACCTGGAGCTCGCCGAAGCCGCACGCCTCAGCGATCGGGGCGTGGTCGACTTGGACGAGCGGGCGTTGTACGATGCCGGCTACCGGTACGAGGATCTGGTGGCGGCCGTGGATGTGGTGGCCACCAAGCCGGGCTACGGCATTGTGGCCGAGTGCGCCGCCCACGGCACCTCGCTCCTCTACACGTCGCGCGGGCACTTCGTCGAGTACCGAGGTGCTGGTGCAGGAGATGCCACGCTACGTGCGATCGCAATTCATCCCCCAGGACGCCCTCTTCGGTGGCGACTGGGCGCCGTATCTCGAGGCGTTACTGGCCCAGGACCGCCCTGAACCCCCGGACGTCAGCGGCGCGCAGGTCGCCGCCGACATCATTCTGACGCACTGCGAATAGGTGCCGCCCCCGACACAAGGAGCGTGATCATGCTGTCCCGTCGCCGGTTCCTCCACGTCGGATCCATCGCCGCCGGTGTCGCGGCCCTGCCCACCACCGGGCGCGCCCAGGGACTCGCCCCTTCCGCCACGCTGCCGCCCTCGATTGCCCAGCTGTCCTCGATGAAGGCTCTGGCGCGGCCCATCACCAACGAGGAGCGCCTGGCACGGATCGAGAAAGCCCGGCGCCTGATGCCCGGCGCCCATCTCGACGCCATCCTGATGATCGGTGGCACGACCCTCGAGTACTCTGTCACATCAGCTGGTGGAACAGCGAGCGGCTCTTCGTCATGGTGCTGCCGGCCAAGGGCGAGCCCTTCTTCGTGTGCCCGGCCTTCGAGGAAGGTCGCGCGCGCGAGCAGATCGCCGCCGGGCCGATCGGGGTCCGTGCCGACGTGCGGACCTGGCAGGAGGACGAGGATCCCTATGCGCTGGTGGCCGGAGGGCTCCGGGACCGCGGCATCACGACGGGCACGCTGGGCATCGAGGAGCGGGTCACCTTCGTGTTCGCCGACGGCATCGCCACGGCCGCCCCGGGGGTGAAGCTGGTGAGCGCGACGCCGGTGACCGCGGGCTGCCGGATGGTCAAGGACGCCCACGAGATCGAGTTGCTGCGCCTGGCCTCCAAGGTCACCCTGACGGCCTATGCAGCGGCCTACCGGGCGCTGCACGACGGGATGACCCAGGACCAGTTCGCCGGGCTGGTCGCCGCCGCACATGCGCGGCTCGGCTTCAGTGGCGGCGCGGGCGCCCAGGTCGGCGAGTACAGCGCGCTGCCGCACGGCTCCCTCACGCCGCAGGTCATCAAGTCCGGATCGATCGTGCTGATGGACGGCGGCTGCAGCGTCGAAGGCTACAGCTCGGACATCAGCCGGACGTTCGTGCTCGGCAAACCCACCGAGAAGATGAGGCAGGTGTTCGACCTGGTCCACCGGGCGCAGAAGGCCGCCGTTGACACCGCCCGGCCGGGGCTGCCGCTCGAAGGGGTGGACGCGGCGGCCAGGCAGGTGATCGCGAACGGAGGCTACGGGCCCGGCTTTAAGTACTTCACGCACCGGCTGGGGCACGGGCTCGGGATGGACGGTCACGAGTGGCCGTACCTGGTGCGCAACAACATGTTCGGCTGGCCGAGGTCGATGGGGCTCAAGGCCGGCATGACGTTCAGCGACGAGCCCGGGATCTACATCCCCGGGGAGTTTGGCGTTCGGCTCGAGGACGACTTGCTGATCACGGAGCGTGGCGCCGAGTTGCTGACGCCCCAGAGTCCGTCGCTCGAGGATCCGTTTGCCGGGGTGGCCTGAGGCGGCGAGGCGGGAGCCGCCGGGTGACCCCGCCCGGCGGCTCCCCCAAGAGACACCTCGTCCCTGAGGCACCGGGCGTCCCAGGCCAGCAGGCGGCCCGGCGTGGGAGGGCGTCCCCCGGGCCGCCTCGCGGCTAGATCTTCACGCAGGTGACGAGCGACCAGATCCGGGGGATGTTCACCTTCTCGATCGTCGCCGGCTGCAGGTCCGCCTGCGCGAGGAACGCCGGCAGGTCGAGATCGGCCTTGAAGCCGATGTGAATCGTCAACGGGGAGATCAGTCGTTCCAGACGGGAGAGCAGGAACGTCGGGCTGCGGAAGTGGTTCAGGACGACGATCCGCCCGCCTGGCTTGCACACCCGACGCATCTCGGACGCCACCCGCACCGGGTCCGGCACGACGCTGATCAGGTAGGGGGCGTAGACGATGTCGAAGCTGTCGTCCGCGAACTTCAGGTCGGCGGCGTCCATCTCCAGGAGCCGGACGTTGGTGATCCCCTTGCGCCGCACGCGCTCGCGGGCCTTCTCGAGCATGGACGCCGACAGGTCCACCCCGGTCACCGTGCAGTCCCGCGGGTAGAGCGGGGCGTTGATGCCGGTGCCGACCCCCACCTCGAGGATCTGATCGCTGCGGCCAATGCCCATCCGCTGGATCGCGCGGAGCCGACCTGGGTGCAGCGTCGGGCCGAAGGTCCAGTCGTAGACCACGGCCAGCTTGCCGTAGACGGCCTCGACGAAGTCGTTCTCGACTGCGGTGACGGACAACGCCCGTGTGGCCACGTCCGACGACGAGATGTACTCGTCGGACATGTGAGACTCGCTCCGGTCGAATAGCGCCATTCAGAATCTCCGTGGCCGTCGGGCCACTCCGCAGACACGGCCAAGCTAGTTACTCTATACCCGGCCGTTCACGCCGACAAGGCCGAACTGCCGCGGGCACCCCGCCCGTCGTCCCGAGGCCGGGCCCGCCATCGCCTGGTGGCGCGCTCAGAGCAGCCCGTCGAGCACCTCGAGCGCGGTCTGGATCCGTCCCGTCGCGTTCGACAGCTGCACGCCCTGCACGCGGTCCTTGATCTCCTGGGCGATGGCGCGCGCGATCGCCACCCCTTCGGCCGCAGCCGCCTCGTGCGATTCCCGGCCCTTCATCCGCTGCAGGTACGCGTCGGGCACGCGGACGCCCGGCACCTCGTTCGCCATGAACTCGGCATTGAGCTGGCTGTCGAAGGGCCACAGTCCCGCGATGATCGGGATGCGGAACGGCGCGACACGCTCCATGAAGGTGTCGAACGCCTTCAGGTCGAAGATGCACTGGGTGACGGCGAACTCGGCGCCGGCAGCCACCTTGAACTCCAGCCGGCGCAGCTCGTCGTCCAGGCTGAGCGCCGTCGGGTTGACGGCCACGCCAATGTGGAAGGCGGTCTGGCGGCTGAGCGGCCCGCCCCCGATGTCCACCCCGCCGTTCAGGCGAGAGACGACGTTGGTGAGCCCGATCGAGTCCACGTCGTAGACGCCGGTGGCAAACGCGTAGTCGCCGCGGCGGGGGGGATCGCCCGTCACGAGCAGCAGGTTGCGCAGCCCCATGGCGTGGGCGCCGAGCAGGTCCGACTCCATGCCGAGCAGGTTGCGGTCGCGGCACGCGTAGTGGAGCACGGTCTCGACCCCCGCCCGCTGCTCGATCAGGACGGCGGTGGCGAGGGCGCTCATGCGGGCCGACGCCAGGGGGCTGTCGGGAATGGCGACGGCATCGACGCCGCGGATCTTCAGGGCGCGGGCATCCTCGATCGTCGCGCCGACCTCGTGGCCGCGCGGCGGCATCAGCTCCACGATGCACACGAACTTGCCGCGCGTCAGCGCGTGGGCCAGCCGCGATCGCTGCTCCCGCGGCACGGGCGTCACCGACGGCACGGAGGCGGTCTCCGCCTTGACGCGCGCCCCGAGGGCCCGCGGGCTGGCGGAGGCCGACCCCACCGCGAGTTTGATCTGCCGGATGTGCTCGGGCGTCGTCCCGCAGCACCCACCCACCAGCCGCACGCCCTTGGCGATGAAGCGCCGGGCGTAGGACGCCATGTACTCCGGGGACGACAGGTAGAGGGTCCGGCCCTCGACGTGACGGGGCTTGCCCGCGTTGGGCTGCGCCGAGAGCGGCGCGTCGGTGGTCGCCGCCAGCCGCTCGACGGTCTCGAGCATCGCGGCCGGCCCGACGCTGCAGTTCACGCCCACCACGTGGGCACCCCGCCGAACCAGGTCGGCGCCGAACTTCTCGGGGGGGGTTCCGTCCAGCGTGTCGCCCTGCTCCTCGATCGTCATCTGCGCCACGATGGGCAGGTCGCACAGCGACCGGATCGCGGCAATCGCCGCCCCGATCTCGTTCAGATCGCGGAAGGTCTCCAGGACGAAGAGGTCCACCTGGCCCTCGAGCAGCGCCTGCACCTGCTCCCGGAAGTACTCCTCGGCCTCGTCCACGCCCGTCTTGCCCCACGGCTCGATGCGGATGCCGAGCGGGCCAATCGCACCGGCGACCCACGCCTGCTCGCGGCCCGCGTGGCGCGCCACATGGGCTCCGGCGACGTTGACGGAGGCGACCTTGTCCGCCAGGCCGAAGGAGGCGAGTTTGACCCGGTTGGCCCCAAAGGTGTTCGTCTCGATGACGTCGGCACCCGCGCGCACGTAGCCGAGGTGCACCTCGGCGACGAGGTCGGGCTGAGTGAGGTTGAGCGACTCGAAGCAGCGGTTGACGAAGACGCCCTTCGAGTACAGGACCGTGCCCATCGCGCCATCGCACACGAGCACGCGGTCGTTGATCTCGTCCAGGAAGGAGCGCATCAGGCGGTCATTTCCTCATTCTCGGCTGGCCCGACCGGGGGTCGTGCAGGGGTCACGGAAGGACATCGAAGGGAAGGCCGGCCGGTCGACCCGACCGTCCGTCGGGGCCTCAATTCGGTGCGACCAGCAGGTCCGCCTTGTCCCAGATGAAGTCGTCCTTGCTGTAGACGGCCAGCTCGTAGTCTTTCCCCATGAAGATCGCCGACACGGGGCACGCGTCCTCGCAGTACCCGCAGAAGATGCACCGGGTCTTGTGAATCTGGTAGACGCGGGCGTAGCGCGGGCCCGCTTGCACGGTGCCGTCGTTCTCGGCCGCCTCCAGGTAGATGGCGTCGGCCGGGCACGCGACGGCACACAATCCGCACGCCACGCACTTCTCCAGCCCGGCCTCGTCCCGCATGAGCACTTGCTTGCCGCGATACTTCGGGAAGACCGGGACCTTCTGCTCCGGGTAGTTGACCGTGACCGACTTGGTGAAGATATAGCGAAGCGTCGTCCCAAACCCGACCAGGAGGGCCTTAATCATTGTAAGGTGATGATAACACGGCGTCGGACGGTCGTTTGACACCGGGCCGAGCCGTGACGCAAGCTACAGCCAGTGCCGCACGAGCCAAGCTTCCTGTCCGCGGAGCAGTTCCTCGCGACGACGCTCGTCGTCAAGCTCGCGGTCATCGCGCTCATTGCGATCGTCCTGGTCCGCTATCACCGGTTCCGGGCGATCCTGCTCACCGAGCGCCGGGCGTGGCCCGACCGGTTGATCTTCGCCTTCAGCCTGGGCATCCCGATGGGGGCCGGCGTGGTGGCGCGGCTGCTGCTCGGCTACAAGGCCGCCGACCTGACGCTCGAAGCGACGTTCCTCGCGGGTCTCATCGCCGGCCCCTATGCTGGCGCCATCGTGGGCGTGATGTGCGGCCTCCCGCCACTCTTCGCGCACGAGTTCGGCTCGCTGCCCTTCGCGGTGGGGTGCGGGTTTGCCGGCGGCGGCCTGCGGGAGCTGTGCCCGAAGCAGGACATCTGGCACTTCTCGCCATTCGTCTTCACGAACCTGCACCGGCGGGTCTGGCAGACGGTGCGGACGCTGCAGCTCGACTGGCAGGTAATCCTGGTGCTGGCGCCGATCGCCATGGAGCTGATCCGGCTGGCCATCGGCCACCGGTGGGGCGTGAACCGGCTGTTCTTCCTGGCCGGCACCTCGCTCTGGACCAACCTGTTGCTCATCATCGGGACGGTGCTCGCCGTGGCCATTCCGATCAAGATCTGGAACAGCGCCCGGATCGAGCACCAGCTCGGCGAGCAGGAGAAGCTGCTGCTGGCGGCCCGCATCGAGGCGCTGTCCAGCCAGATCAACCCCCACTTCCTGTTCAACGCCCTCAACTCGATCTCGTCGCTGATCCGGTCGCAGCCGGACACCGCTCGCGAGCTAGTCGGCAAGCTGTCGGCGCTGTTGCGACAGCGGCTCAAGAGCCGGGAGAACTTCGTCGCCCTCCGGGAGGAGCTCGAGGCCATCGATCAGTACCTCGACATCGAAGTGGTCCGGTTCGGGAGCCGCCTGCGCGTGCAGAAGCAGATCGACCCGGACACGCTCGGGGCGACGGTCCCGTCGATGATCCTCCAGCCGCTCATCGAGAACTCCATCAAGCACGGCCTGGCGCTCAAGGTCGGGGGCGGCACGGTGACCATCCGGAGCGCGCGGGAAGGGGGGCTGCTGGTCATCGAGGTGCGGGACGACGGCCTCGGCATGTCGGCCGATCGGCTGCGGACGGCGCTGAGCGCGGGGATCGGCCTCAGCAACGTGCACGAACGCCTGACGGTCACCTACGGCGCAAACCACGGGCTGCGACTCACGAGCGCGCTCGGTGAGGGCACGTGCGCCCGCATCGAGATCCCCGAGATCTCCCTGGAGGCGCGGCGGACGGCGTAGAGACCTTATGGCCCTGCGAGTCCTTGTCGTGGACGACGAGCAACTGGCCCGCGACGAACTCTGCTTCCAGCTGGGGCAGCTGGGCGGCGTCGAGGTGATCGGCCAGCCGGGCAACGGTCTCGAGGCGCTCGAGGCGATCGAGCGGCTGCAACCCGATGTGGTGTTCCTGGACATCCAGATGCCGGGGCTGAGCGGGTTCGAGGTGGCCAAGCGGGTCATCGCCCGCGGCCTCCACGGGCACGTGGTCTTCGTGACGGCCTACGACCAGTACGCGCTCGAGGCGTTCGAGGTCAACGCGGTCGACTACCTCCTGAAGCCGGTCGACCCGGCCCGGCTCGAGCAGTCCATTCAGCGGGCGCGTCGGTGGCGCGAATCCGATGCGCCGTTGAACGAGCGTCTGGACAAGATCGTCCAACTGGTGGGAGACCGGCAGCACCGGCGGGGCCAGATCGCCGTCAAGGTCGGTGAGCGGTACCTCCTCGTGCAGGCCGACGACATTATCTACGCGTCACTGAATGGAGATACGATATCCATTGTGACGGGTCAGCTCGCCGGGGCGTCCAACTACCGGACCCTGGACGAGTTGCACGCGCGGTTGGATCCGGACGTGTTCTGGAGAGTTCACCGATCGCATCTCGTCAACATCAACAAGATCAAGGAGATAGTGCCCTGGTTCAGCAGGAATTACATCCTCCGGATGAAGGACGGGAAGGCTACGGAGATTCCAGTCAGCCGGTCTCAGACCAAACGCCTGCGGGAGTACCTGAAGCTCTGACGGCTCAGTCTGCGCCGGGCGGGCCGTCCGCCCCGGCGACGCTCGAGCCGGAGCCGTGGCTCCCGTGGGCCGAGGTTGCCCCGGAGGGTCGCCTGGCACATCAGGCCCATCCGGCGGCTCCCCAGGGGCCCACCCCTGCACGGGCGGCTGCGGCCCGACGGGCCGCGGTGTTGAGCCGGATCCAGGACGAGGTGTGGGCGTGGATCAAGACGGTCGCGTCGGCGGCCGTCTACGCCGTGCTGATCGTCACTTTCGGCTTCCAGGTCGCCCGCGTCGAGGGCATGAGCATGGCCCCGACGCTGGAGGATCAGGATCGCCTGATCGTCAACAAGTTGATCTACCGGTTGACCTCGCCCCGGCGTGGCGACATCGTCATGCTGTACTACCCGGTCAACCCGGACAAGTCGTTCGTCAAGCGGGTCATCGCCGAGGAGGGCGACCTGGTCCGGATCGTCGATGGTCGGGTCTACGTGAACGACGTCCCGATCAAGGATGACTACGTGCCCGCCGAGTACCCGGAGCCACGAGGACTGGGGCCCTCAGATGATCCAGGAGGGGTACTACTTCGTGATGGGCGACCACCGGAACAACAGTTCCGACAGCCGGCACTGGGGTTTGGTTCCGAAGAAGTACATCATCGGGAAGGTCCAGCTCCGCTGGTGGCCCCTGCCCGACGCGAGGCTCTTCCAGTAGCGGCGGCGGCCTAGCCGGCCGCCGTCGCGTAGATGGCGTCGATGAGCGGCCGCCACCGCTGTTCCACTACCTGGCGCCGCACCTTCATCGTCGGCGTCAGCTCGCCCCGTTCCATGGTGAATTCGGTCGGCAGGAGCGCAAAGCGCTTCACGCGCTCGAACTGTGCCAGGCTGCCGTTCAGTCGGTCGAGGATGTCCTGATAGATCCGGAGCACCTCTGGGTGCCGGACCAGGTCTTCGCGGGACGCCGCCTTGAGTTTCAGTTCGCGGAGCCGGGCTTCGAGACGGCTGAAGTCGGGGACGAGCAGCGCGGCGGGGAACCGCCGCTGTTCGCCGATCAGCACCGCCTCGGAGACGAGGGGGTCGGCCTTCAGCAGGTTCTCGAGCGGCTGCGGCGCGATCTTCTTGCCGCCCGACGTCACGATGAGGTCCTTCTTCCGATCCGTGATCGTCAAGTAGCCGTCCGCGCTGAGCTCCCCGATGTCGCCCGTGTGGAGCCACCCGCCGGCCAGCGTGGAGGCCGTCGCCTCGGGCCGCTTGTAGTAGCCCTGCATGACGTTCGGCCCGCGCACCAGGATCTCGCCGTCCGCCTCGATCTTCACTTCCACGCCCGGCAGCGGCTTGCCGACGGTGCCCAATCGTGGGGCATCGAGCGGGTTCCCGGAGATCCCCGGGGAACTCTCGGTCAGGCCGTACGCCTCGAGGACGGGCAGGTTGATCGCGTAGTAGAACTCGGCGATCAACGGGGCCAGCGGGGCGCTGCCGCACACCAGGAACCGCAGCCGGCCGCCGGTGCGCTCACGGATCTTCCGGAAGACCAGCGTGTCGGCCACCGCGCGCTTGGCCCGAACCAGGGCGGGCGCCCTCCCCCCAGCCAGCCAGATGCCGGCGTGCTGACGACCGACGCCGATCGCCCAGTCGGCGAGCGCCTTGCGGACGCCCCTGAGCTTGCCGAGACCGTCCTGAATGGCGTTGTAGAACTTCTCCCACGCGCGCGGCACGCCCGTCATGATCGTCGGGCGCACGCGCTCCAAGTCGCGCGCGACGCTGGTCATGTTCTCGGCAAAGTAGAGGCTGACGCCGTCGAACAGGCAGCGGAACAGCACCACGCGCTCGAACACATGACTGAGCGGGAGGAACGAGAGAATGCGGTCGCTGGGCGTGAGACTGAGCCACCCCTTGGTGGCGATCACGTTCGACACGATGTTCCGGTGCGTCAGCATGACGCCCTTCGGATCACCTGTCGTACCGGAGGTGTACACGATCGTCGCCAACGAGGAGGGTTCGATGTCGGCCGTCGCGGCCCGGAAGCGGTCGGCAACGGCCGGGTCCGCCGCCACCGCGTCGCGGCCCAGCCCCACGACCTGGGCCATCTTCAGCACGCGGAACGGGCGGCCCTCGGCCTCACCGTCCATCACGATGACGGCCTCGAGCGCGTGCGTCGCCACGGTGCCAGGCGTGACCTCCATGACCTTGGCCGCCTGCGCCGCGTTCGACACGACGGCGAACCGCGCCTCGGTCTCCGCCAGAATGAACCAGAGCTGCGGGGCGGAGAGGGTCGGGTAGACCGGCACCGTCACCGCACCGACGCTGAGCACGGCCAGATCGGCAATCACCCATTCGGGCCGGCTCTCGCTGACAATCGCCACCCGGTCGCCCTTGCGCAAGCCCAGCGTCGAGAGGCCCAGGCTGAACGCCCGGACCCGCTCGAAGAACTCCTCATTCGAGAGGGCACGGCACCCGTCCTCGGTGCACCGGCAGACGGCGTCCGGCTTGGGAAACAGCTCCAGGGTGCGAAACGCGAGGTCAGCCAGAGTGATCTGGTCGGTCGTTTTCACAGGAAAGCGAATTCTACCCAAAACCCCGGCATTTGCAAATCCACACGGCTCTCCCCCGGATCGCCCCCTCCGCCATGCCCGGTCGGCCCCTGCCTTGGCCGGGCGAGGCGCCGTCTGCCTTCCTTCAGTAGCCGGCGGCCTTGTCAACGAGGTTGGTCAACGGCTCGCCCCGTTCATAGCGGCGCAGGTTCGCGGCAAACAGGTCGGCCGCGAGCGCCCAGTAGTCGGCGCGAAGGGCGGAGGTGTGCGGCGTGATCACGACGTTCGGGGCGTCCCAGAGCCGGCTCGCGGGATCGAGCGGCTCGTGGTCGAAGACGTCCAGCGCCGCACCCCCGAGAACGCCTTGGGCGAGGGCATCGGCGAGCGCCTCCTCGCACACCAGCTTGCCTCGGGCCACGTTCACCAGCAGCGCATCGCGCTTCATCCGCCGCAGCTGTGCGGCCCCGAACAGCTGGCGGGTGGCGTCGGTGAGCGGCGCGGTCAGCACGACGACGTCCGCGCCCGCCAACACGTCGTCCAGCTCGGCGGGCGAGCGGACGGCCGACACCCCCGGCGGGGACGGACCGGGTCGGCGCCGCACGCCGACCACGTCCATGCCCATCGCCGCCGCACGCTCGGCCACCGCCCCGCCGACCGCCCCCAGGCCCACGACGGCCATAGTGCGGCCCTTGAGCACCCGAAAGGACGACAACGGGTCCTTGGCCCAGGTGTGCGTGGCCTGGTTGCGGATGGCCCGGTGCAGCCCGCGCCACAAGGCAATCACCACGCCGATGACGTGCTCGGCCATCGCCTCACCGTGAATCCCGCGCGCATTGGTCAGGAGGACGTCGCTGCATCGGAGTTCGGCAAACAGCAGCCCGGCCACCCCGGCGGCCGGGCTCTGGATCCACCGCAGGCACCTGGCCACGGCGAACTCGTCGGGCCTCAACTGGGAGAGAAAGGCGACCTCCGCGTCGGGCAGTTCCTGCGCCCGCGACTCCCGGGAGGGGGCGTCGACGATGGTCAGGTGGGGAAACTGGGCGCGGAGCCGGTCGACTTCGCCGCCCGGCAGCGTCCAGGTCGGATCCGAGAAGATCGACGTGACGACCTTCATTGCGGTGCGCTGGGGGGCCGGCGCCACGTCCCGGACCGGCCGCCCCGCTTCTCGAGCAGCTTGATCTCGCCGATGACCATCGCCCGGTCGACAGCCTTCAACATGTCGTAGATCGTCAACGCCGCCACGGCAACGGCCGTCAACGCTTCCATCTCGACGCCCGTCTGCCCCGAGGTGCGGGCGCGCGCCTCGATCGCGTAGCCCGACCGGGTCGGCGACAGCGTGACATCCACGTGCGAGAGCGGAAGCTGGTGGCACAGCGGGATCAGGTCGGCCGTGCGCTTGGCCGCCATGATCCCCGCCAGCCGGGCCGCCTGCAGCGGGTCGCCTTTGGCCACGCGCCCCTCGCGAACCAGGGCGAGGGCGTCCGGCGAGATGGCGATGTGGCCCCGGGCGACCGCCTCGCGCGCGGTCACCGCCTTCGCACTGACATCGACCATGCGGACCGCACCGTCCCGGCCGACGTGCGAGAGGCGGGCCTGGGAGCGTCTATTTTGGCTCGGCATCGGCGGTGGTGGCCAGGTGGTACGCGAGGCCCTCCAGCGAGATGGTCAGGTCCACGTTCTTCAGTTTCACGCCGGCGGGGACCGTGACGGCGCCCGGCGCGAAGTTGAGGATGGCCCGGATGCCCGCGGCCGCCGCCAGTGTGACGACCTGCTGGGCCGCGGCCGCCGGGACGGCGATCATGGCGATCTGGATGCGCTCGCGCCGCACGACTGCCCGCAGCCGCCGGATGTGGACGATCGGCACCCCGCCGCGCGAGCGCAGGCCGATCTTGTCGGGTGCCCGATCGAAGAGCACGACCGGCTCGAAGCCGTCACGCGGGAACCCGGGGTAGTCGGCCAGCGCCTGCCCCAGGTTGCCGGCCCCGATCACGGCCAGGCGGATGGGCGTGCCGAGGCCGAGGATCTGCCGCAGGTGGGCCGCCAGGCCCTCGACCGCGTACCCGACCCCCCGCACGCCGAATTCCCCGAAGCAGGCGAGATCCTTGCGAATCTGGGCCGCGTTGAGGTGGAACTGCGAGGCCAGCGACTGCGAGGACACCGTGCGGACGCCGTGGGCCGCGAGGTGCTCCAGGCAGTGCCGGTAGATCGACAGGCGGTTGGTCGTGAGCTCGGACACCTGCTCGGCGCCCGAACGGCGCTTGGCTGCTGCTTTCACAAGGTTCCCTGGATTGTACGGACGGCTTCCTGGCAGGTCAAGCCGAGCCCGCACCACCCCCACGACGGGCAGGGGGGTGGCGGGACCGCGGGTCGGCCCCCAAACTCCGGGCCGTGCATGCTAAGATGCGCCCTCATGACACAGCCATCCTCCGATCAGCAGGACCAGCGCGGCCACCAGCCGCTGGTGCCGGCGAACTCCACGATGCGTGAGTTCACGATCCGGGCCCTGGTTCTGGGCCTCCTGATGTGTGTTGTCCTCGGGGCCGCCAATGCGTACCTGGGCCTCCGGGCGGGCATGACCATTGCGGCCACCTATCCGGCGGCCGTGATCGGCATGGCCGTGCTCCGTCTGTTCAAGGGCAGCGTGCTCGAAGAGAACTTCGCCAGGACCGTCGGGTCGATCGGCGAGTCGGTGGCGGCCGGCGCCATCTTCACGATCCCGGCGTTCGTCATCCTGAAGCACTGGAAGTTCACGCCGGAGACGATGTGGGAGGAATACCTCGTCTCGGCCGCGCTGATGATTTTGGGCGGGGTGCTCGGGATCATGTTCGTCACGATCCTGCGCCGGGTCATGGTCGAGGACAAGGCGCTCCCCTTCCCCGAGTCGGTGGCCGCGAGCGAGATCCACAAAGCCGGCCAACGCGGCACGAGCGCCGCCCTCCAGCTGTTCAGGGCCATGGGGGTGGGCGCCTTCATCAAGCTGATCGACGGACTCGGTGTCTTCCGGTCCCAAAATGACTTCCAGGTGGGCGTCGGCGTGGTGAAGCAGAGTTTCGTCCGGCTGGGCCTCACCGACAAGGCCACCAAGATCGCAGCGGGCGGCCTCACCAGCTTCTCGGCGCCCGACGTCACGCCGGCCTACCTCGGCGTGGGCTACATCATCGGCCCGGAGCTCGGGGCCCTGAACTTCGCCGGCGGCGTCCTCGCCTGGGGGCTCTTCGTGCCGCTGCTCGTCTTCTTCCTCGGCCCGTCGCTCATCGATCAGTACCTGGCCGCCAACGGCGGGGACCAGGCGGCGGCGTGGACGGCGCTGGTCGGGCACCTCTACCGGTACATCGTGCGACCGATTGCCGTCGGAGGCATGCTCGTCGGTGCGTGTTACACGCTCTACAAGATGCGCAAGAACCTCATCGCGGGCATCAAGCGGAGTGTGGCGGACGTAAAGAAGTCTGCGACGGCCGCGGCAGCGACCGAGCGCACCGAGCAGGACCTGTCGCTCAAGGTCGTGGCCGTCGGGATTGCCGTGCTGTTCGTGCTGATGTCGCTGCTCTACTTCCACTTCACCGGCACGGTCGGGCCGGCGGTGGTGGCGGCCGTGGTCATCCTCGTCACGGGGTTCTTCTTCGCCGCCGTGTCGGGCAACCTCGTTGGGATGATCGGGTCGTCGAACAATCCGCTGTCGGGCCTGACGCTCGCCACCACGATCGTGGCCGCGCTGACGATGGTCCTGGTGGGCGCCAAGGGCACCGAGGGCGTGCTCGCGGTGCTCGGCGTGGCCGCCGTCGGCTGCGTCTCGGCCGCGGTGGCCGGCGAGATGCTGCAGGACCTCAAGGTCGGCTACATCCTCGGCGGCACCCCCTGGCGGATGCAGGTCGGGGATCTCATTGGTGTCGTGGCGGCCGGCCTGGTGATGTTCCTGCCGCTCTACATGATGCACACGGCCGACGTGGCGCAGTTCGGCGCGGCCGGCGGGTTCGGCGGGAAGACCTACCCCGCCCCCCAGGCGGGCTTGATGGCAGCGCTGTCGCAGGGCATCGTGGGCGGGGAGATGGCGTGGCCGCTCGTCTTCGTCGGCATCGCGATGGGCGTCTCCCTCATCCTGATCAAGGTCCGGAGCCCCATGCTCTTCTCGGTGGGCATGTACCTGCCGCTCGGCACGACGTTCGCGATCTTCTGCGGCGGCTTCATCCGCGGCCTCGTGGACAAGGTCCGCGAGTCGCGGGGTTACAACGATGCGCAGAAGGCGCGGGTCGAGAATGCCGGGGTGCTCGCCGCCTCCGGACTGATCGCGGGGGAGGCCCTGGTCGGACTCTTCATTGCAGCCGTCGTCGGCCTCCGCTCGGAGCACGCCTTCTGGGCGGTGTCCGGGTTCAGCTCGATCGCGCCGTGGCTCGCCATCCCGGTGCTGCTGTTCCTGGCGTGGTACCTGATCGCCATCCCGCTCGGCAAGGCGGGCGCCGCCGACGAACCCGCGCCGCCGACGGCCATCATGTAGGCACGACCCGTGCGCAGACGGGGCCCGAACCCCTCGGGCCCCGCCCTCCCGTCAGGGCACAATCTGGAACGCGGCCAGCACGGTGAGGGTCCGCTCGCCGGTGGCCACGGCCACCTCCAGCACGTACTCGCCGGAGGCCAGCGGAGCGAGCACCAGGTCCCCCGCGACGATGCAGGCACCGTCCTCTTCGCGCTCGGTCGTGGCGACCGGTAGGTGCAGGGGACGGCCGGTCCGGTCGAGCAGCTGCACGAGACTGGCGCGAAACGCGCCGAGCACCGGCACCTCCACCCTCACGCGCTCCTGCCGGCGGAAGCGCGGATCGCCCACCGGCATCCACGTCGGGCCCGAGAACGGGCCCCGTCTGAAGAGCATCGGCGCACCCGCCGGCGTTCCGGACACGGGCGCGGGTGGCACCCGCACGTGCACGGTCTCGGTGAGCGTGCCGGCGCCGTCGACCGGCTTGGACGACACGCGCACGGCGTGATCGCCCGGACCCACGGTGCCCCCGACGGGCAAGCGCATCAGCGCGCTGCGGGCCTCGTGGGTCAGCGTGGAGTGTCCCCCACCGGACGGCGCGCCGTCGGCGCCGATCAGGTCCGCACTGAACTCCGCGCCGTTCATCCACTCGTCCTCGTGAACCACGACGGTTGGGTCCAGTTCACTGCTCACCCAGAGGGCCGCCGAAGGCGTGCCGTCGGCGCCAACCCGCCACGCGTAGCCCACCTGCACGCGCACCGGGACGTCGCGCTTGACATGCGTCAGGACGGCCAGCACGTCGTGCAGCGCGCTCGGCGATGGCAGCGGAACGGCTTCCGGCCCCAGGCCCTGCGACACCAGCGCGACGGCCGGACCGGCGACGGCCAGCAGGATCCCTATCGACGGGCGGCCCAGACGGTGCATCGAGGTGGTCACAAGTGCGGGGCGAGGTCTGATCGGCCAGGAGCCGGTGGCCCGTCACCGGCTCCGCCCTTCCTCACAGCACGATCTTGAACGCGGCGAGCACGTTCTGCGTGGTCGGGCCCTGCGCGAAGCTGACTTCGAGGACATACTCGCCAGCGCCGAACGGCGCGAGCGCCAGTTCACCGACGACCGTGGTGCCGCCCCCCTCCTGGCGCTGCGTTGCGGTCACCGGGACATTGAAGGGAGTTCCGGCCCGGTCCAGCAGGCGGACACCGCTCGCCGTGACCGTCCCGACCAACGGCACTTCGATCCGCACGCGCTCCTGCCGGTGGAACCGCAGGTCACCGGCGGGCACCCAGTTGGGTCCCGAGTACGGCCCCTTCCGGAACAGCATCGGCTGCCCGACGGCCACCACGCCGCTTCCTGGCGGCCGGGGCACGGCGACCCGGAGCGTCTCGGTGCTGCCCAGCGGAGCGCCGGCCGGCCTGGTCGTCACGCGGAACGTGTAGTCTCCGGGCCCGAGCCCATCCGGCGAGGGGATCAACGTGAGGAAGGTGCGGGCCTCGTGCGTCACGGTTTGGGTGAGGGTCTTGACGGCGGCCTTGTCCGGCCCGGAGACGGCGATGGCGACGTCGGCGCCGTTCTTCCACTGCTCGTCGTGCGCGGCGGCGCTGGCGTCCAGCTCGCCGACGATCCACAGACACGCCTGCGGTGCACCGGTTGGACCGGCCTGCCACGAATAGCCGACGCGGGTCTGCACGATGGCGTCGGTCCGGATCTTCGACAAGCTGGCAACGGCGCCGGCAATCGGCGAGGCCGCCGTCAGGGTGGAGGCATTGATGGCCGCGGCGCGGGCCGCCACTTCCTCCTTGGTCGCCGCACGGTACCCGCGACGCGCGCGCACGTCCACCTTCGGGCGCGTGACGCGCACGGTGATCGCGCGGTACTTACCGTCGAGCTGGGTGTTCGTGGAGTAGTAGCCGAGCAGGTAGTAGGAGGTCAGGTCGTCCACGACACGCTTGAGGCCGCGGTCGATGTCGTTGGAGTTGATGATGGCCAGGCCGTCGGTCGCGCTGGCCATCGTCCGGAGGGAGTCCAGCCTCGACCCCAGTCGGGCCGCATCGTCGGAGATCGACACGTAGTCATCCGAGCCGATGGACGTATCGAACACCGCCAGGCCCCGCGGGTCCACCGGATAGAACGTCACGTTGGCACGGTTGGCGTCGTCGAGCAGGTTGCGGAAGTCCGTGGAGTGATCTTCCTGCGCCAGGGCCGCCCGCTCACCGTCGCACCGGGTCGATTCGGTATTCAGCGCGCCACGCTGCTGGGCGTCCGTCAGCCGCCCGAGCTGGGTACTCATCCGGTAGATCAGCCAGCCCTCGCTGACCGCCAGCACGGCCTTCCGCTCCTCGCGCAACCCGCCCAGGTGCACGACCAGGTCCTCCAGGGCGTCGAATGTCAACCGCTCGCGCCGCCGCGCGATCATCTCGCGGGCGATGGCCGAGACCCGGGCCCGTTCGAACGTGCCGGGCGGGTAGCACGCGATGTAGCGCTCCTCGACCGGGTCGTACCCGGTGGCCGAGTCCCGGCGGCTCCAGCGCCACGCCCGGTCGAGCATCTCGTCGATCGTGGAGGTCCGCCGCGCAAACGTCAGGCTCGAGGCGGACATCTCGGGCGTCATGACCGCCACCAGGTCGTCGGGACCGAGCGTCCTCTCGAGCACGCGCACGAGCGCCTGCCGGACGTTCTCCGCCCCGGAGAGCGTAATGTGGTAGGTGTCGAGAAAGAGCACGAACAGCCGGGCCTTCGCCTCGGCTGCCATCTCACGCGATTCGCGAACGGTGTTCGGCTCAGGCCCGGCTTCCAGCGGATTGGCGGCCCGCACGACCACGTGCTCGAACGTGCGGACCTGCTGCGGCACGCCGTCTTCGAGGATCTGGAACTCTTCCTGCCGCAGGTCCTGGACCGGGTGGCCGCCGCTGGTCGCGTAGGCGTCCACGCGCACGAAGTTCGCCTCCGCCCTGAACACGGGCGGCTGGGGTTGACTCCCGCCCTGCGCGGCCGGTGGCTGGCTCTGCGCCAGGAGGAGAGCACACGATCCGGCCATCGCGACGGCCACGACCATCCGCCAGACGGCACCCCCACGCGACGCAGCCTGATGGGCGCAACGCATAGTGTCCTCGGTGGGCGACGCACACACGAGCCCGTCGATGCCTCGATGCACAAACAGGGCCAAGGCGCCTGCCTACACGCGGCGCGTTCCGTCGAGAAGCCCGGCAATCTGGTCGCGGGCCTGCGCGACGAGCCGGTCGCGGTCCTCGAGCGTGAGGCCCGTGGTGTCGATCGGCTGGCCCACGTGGATGTCGATCGTCACCGGACGAATCACGCGGCTGCCCTTGGTCATCGCGGCGCGCCCCCCGACGATCGCGACAGGCACCACGGGCACCTGGGCTTTGATCGCCATGATGAAGCCGCCCTTCTTGAATGGTAGCAGGTCGCCGGTGCGACTCCGCGTGCCTTCGGGGAACACGAGGAAGGAACGGCCGCCCGCCACCGCGGCGGCCGCCTGGTCCACGGCGGCCTGTGACTGATCGGGGTTCCCGCGCTCCACGGGGATGAATCCGGCCACCGGCGCCGCGAATCCGAGGATGGGCACCTTGCCGAACTCCACTTTGTAGAGCATACGGAGCCGGGGGTGGAGAACGTGGAACAGCACGGGCGCGTCGACGTTGCTCGTGTGGTTGGCGCAGTAGACAGCCGTGCGACCCCGCGGGAGACGCTCCCGCCCCGTCACCCGCACCCGGATGCCCGCCAGGGCGAGGCCGAGCCCCACGCCGCCGTGCGCCAGGATGAAGAGCAGGTCCGGCCACGCGAACAGCCGGCTAATCAGCACGGCGGGCGGGCCAACCAGCAGGACGTACGTGGAAACCGCCGCGTAGGTCGCCAGGGACCGGACCGCGGCGACGCAGAGCGCCACGCCTCGCAGCGGGGGCAGCAACGGGGGTGAGGAGTCGGCCCGGGACGCGCCGGGGATGGGCTCAGGGGCCATCGCGGTCGCATGATACACGAAAGGCCCGGACCGCCGGGGGCGATCCAGGCCTTCGTGGGGAAAGCTCCGCTTGCCGCGCGCTACGACGCGCGCACGGTCCGGCGCGCCGTGGCCGCCGGCAACGGTATCCGCGGCTTGATGGCCTTGGCCCGCGCGGCCTGGCGCGTTCGCACGTTCAGCGAGCGGTCGAGCGCGCGATCCACCTTGACCTCGATGGCGGGCTGACCTTCCTGGAGCACCTCCGAAATCTCGGACACGACCAGGAACCGGGCCCGATCCAGCATCCGCTTCTCGCGGAACGACAGGTTCTTCGACTTGCTCAACAACGTCAGGCTCTTGAGCACGTCGGCCACATCGTAGATGGACCCGCTGCGCATCTTCTCGGAGTTGTCCTTGAAACGCCCCTTCCAATTCTGCTGGCTGTCGATCTTGCCGTCGCCGAGGATGCGGAACAGCCAATCGACTTCCGTGTCGCCGATGGCCCGGCGTAGGCCCACGCAGTCCGCGTTGCCCACAGGCACGAGCACCGTGGTTTCGTTCGCTGCGATGCGGAGGGAGTAGAACCCGCAGGTGGTACCGAGGATGGTCTTTTCTTCGATGCGTTCGATGACGCCGAGACCGTGATTCGGGTAGATGACCTTGTCACCGATCTGGAATGTCACGTGTCCCCCGTTCTAGGAAGGGTTTGCTTAGGAGGCCAGAGATCTCGACTCACGAGCAGTATACATCCCTGTCTGGCGAGAATCAAGAGAATTGGCCACAAATTCACTATTTTCGCTTTATCTTCCCTATTCGCGCCCTCCCGTAGCTCCCTGTTGTTTTCGGCCTGCCAGCCGTCTAGCCCTTTCGTCGCTTCAACTTACGCCAGCCAAGCTCGGTCGGACCCTGGCGCCATACCCCTAGGGCTATCGAACGGCAACCGCACTGTATCTTGTAGAATGGGTGCCATGATGACTCGTAGCGCCCTCATCGCGGCGTCCATACTGCTGGGGTCTGGAGCCCTGGTCAACACGGCCCCAACCCGGCCCGCGGCCGGCCCGGCGCCCGCCTTGACCCGGCAGGCGGCTCCACCCAGCGAGCCGGATACGGGGATTCTCACGCCGGCCGCCCCCCACGAGCCCCGCATCAACGGCCCCACCGTCTACGGGGTTCGGCCCGGTCACCCCTTTCTCTACCGGATTCCGGCCACGGGTGACCGGCCGATGCAGTTTGGGGCCCGCAACCTGCCACCCGGCCTGACGCTCGACACGGCTACTGGCATCATCAGCGGGGTGGTGCCCAACCGCCAGGCCCGCTACAACGTGACCCTGGCCGCCAGTAACGGTGCCGGCCGCGCCGAACGCGCCCTGCGGATCGTCGTCGGCAACGCAATCGCCCTGACTCCGCCCATGGGGTGGAACGACTGGTACACGTTCTACGAGCACCCGAGCGACGAGTTGATGCGCCGGGCCGCCGACGTTCTCGTCCACTCGGGGATGGCCGACCACGGGTATCAGTACGTGAACATCGACGACTGCTGGATGGTGAAGCCCAGCGCGAGCGATCCGTTGGCGCGGGGGGCCGCGCGCGACGGGCGGGGCCGGATCAACGGCAACGGGCGGTTCCCCGATATGAAGGCGATGACGGCCTACATCCACGGTCTCGGTCTGAAGGCCGGCATCTACAGCTCCCCGGGCGGCCTGACGTGCGCCGGCTACTTTGGCAGCAATCAGCACGAAGCGCTCGACGTCGCGCGGTTCGTGGAATGGGGCTTCGACTTTCTCAAGTACGACTGGTGCTCCTACGACGAGGTGGTGCCCAAGGCGGACGACCCCGAACACGAACGCGAGCGGCTGATGCAACCGTACCGCGTGATGGGCAAGCTGCTCGCCGAACAGCCACGCGACATCGTGTTCAACCTGTGCCAATACGGGATGGGCGACGTCTGGACCTGGGGCGCCGAGGTCGGCGGACAGTCCTGGCGAACGACCGGTGATCTGGGCAACGAGAAGGGCGGGCGCCTGCCTGGCTTCTACGCCATCGCATTCAGCAACGCGCAGCACGCCGACTTCGCAGGTCCGGGGCGCTGGAACGACCCCGACTACATCCTCATCGGCTACGTCGGCAACGGCGACGACGTCAACGGGGCGCCCACGCTCACGACCCTCACGCACAACGAGCAGTACAGCTACATGTCGCTCTGGGTCCTGATGGCCGCCCCGCTGTTCTATTCGGGCGACATCACGCGGCTCGACGCCTTCACGCTGAACGTGCTGGACAACGC
This sequence comes from uncultured Acidobacteriota bacterium, assembly GCA_963701315.1. Lineage (GTDB taxonomy): Bacteria > Acidobacteriota > Vicinamibacteria > Vicinamibacterales > Fen-181 > FEN-299. The sequence continues at coordinate 2,892,943 of OY969603.1, forward strand.
CGAGGTCATCGAGGTCGACCAGGACGTGCTCGGGCGTCAGGGGCGGATCGTCCGCAAGACGGATGACGAGTGCATCCTCGCCAAGCCCATGGAGGACGGCTCGTTGGCCGTGGGGTTGTTCAACCTGTCGGACTCGTCGCGTCGAGTCTCCGTGGCGCTCGGCGACCTGGGGCTCGCGGGTGTCCAGCGCGTGCGCGACCTGTGGCGCTGGCGGGAGATCGGCACAATCGCCGACGCCTTCGCGTCGGAGGTGCCCCGCCACGGCGTGACCCTGGTCCGGATGTGGCCGACACGCTGAGCGCCGTGCGCCGCCCGAACACGCCCGGTCGGCCCCGTCACCGCGCGTACTTGTCGCGGTCGCAGACGATTTGTCCGGCGCGGAGCTCCAGTTCGGCGACCTGGAGACTCGAGCGCTTGAACTCGTAACTGTCGGGGCGCGTGCCGGACGACTCCCCTGCCGTCGTCCGGTCCGCGTGGCAGTGGTAGAAGACAAACGCGCGGTCCCCGGCCAGGGCCACGCCCGGATGCGATCCTCGGTAGCCGTCGTCCTCGCGTCGGCCCGGCTGATCGAGGATGGTGCCGTTGGGCGTGTAGTGAATGCCGTCGGCGGATTCGAACACCCCTATGCCCTTCCACGCGTCGACGAACAGCCAGAACTTCCCGCGCCAGAACAGGACGACCGGCGCCTCGTGCGCCTGCTCGCCGGTGACGTCGTCGAGACGCGTCCAGTGCACCAGGTCCGTGCTGACGGCCTTGGCCGTGCGGACGCCCGCATTGTCGTCGCGGAACACCAGCAGCCACCGGCCGTCCCGCAGCTGCACCACGCCCGGGTCAATCACGTTGTCCGACTTGACGTCGGCGTCCCCGGCGAAGGCCCAGCGCACGAGGTCCCGGCTGACGTAGTGCGAGATGCGGCCCTTCCCGCTCCAGTCCCTGACGGCGATCTTCGGGATGAAGACCACGAACATGTGGAACTGGCCGCCCGCCTCGAACACGTGCGGAGCCCAGAAGGTCTCCGCCTCGGTGCCGCGTGACAGGCCTTGCGCGGTGCCGACGTAGTCCCACGTGCGACCCCCATCGGTCGACCGAGCGATGCCGATCTTGGTCCCGTAGCACCACGCCACACCAGGCAGCGTCTGGTTGGCGCGGCGCTGGGTGTAGAGGAGGTACCAGGCCTTCTGCGCCGCATGCCAGACGACCGTGGGGTCGGCGGCCCCGTCGAAGATCGGGTCTCGGAACAACGGCGCCGGCGCATGCTCGATGGCGAGGGCGCCGTCGGGCGCGCGGGCAAAACCGCCGGACCGAAAATCGGGCGGTGCCGCACCGGCCAGAAGGGGAAGGGCGCAGAGCCCCGCCAGGACCACTCGTCGCGAGCTGAGCAATCTGTGTGACATGGTTGAACCTGGGCAGAAGCGCGGCGGGCAGCTGGCACGCGCCGGCCGCGAGATTCTATGACGGATCGGGCGGCCCGCGCGATTATGATGGGCACCCATGAGCAGGGTGTCCCCGTTTGCATCCATCCTCTTCCTGGTGGCGCCTATGCTGGCCTCCGCCGCGCCCGTACCGCCTTCGCCTCGCTACCTGGCCGACCGCAAGTTGTGGGTGCTCGACGGCGGCCCGACCACCTATGTCGTGGGGGTCAACGAGCGCAACGAGCTCCAGCACGTCTACTGGGGCGCCCGGCTGTGGCGGGACGATGACCTGCGCGCCGCGCATTCCAATCCCCAGTACCGACGGGGTCGATCCCAGCCCGTCGACGACCCCCGAGGAGTTCCCGGGGTGGGGCGGCGCCCGGTTCTTCGAGCCCTGCGTCAAGGTGACGCTCGCCGACGGCGTGCGGGACCTCGTCCTGAAATACACGGGCCAGGAGATCGCCGGCAACGACCTGACGCTCCACACGAAGGACGTCGCCTACGATCTCGAGGTCCTTCTGTCCTACCGCATGGATTCGACGGGCATCCTGCGCAAGCAGGCGACCATCCGGAACCGGACCTCGCAGGTCGTGACCGTCGAGAGCGCACAGTCGGGGGTCTGGTACCTGCCCCCCGGCGACGGCTACCGCCTCTCGTATCTGGCCGGACGGTGGGGCGGCGAGACGCTACTGGTCCAGGAGGACATCCACGCCGGCACCAAGCTGCTCGAGAGCCGGCGAGGCGTCGCGACCAGCAACCAGATGAACCCGTGGTTTGCGATCGACGGACGCGACCGCGCCACCGAGCAGCACGGGAGGGTCTGGTTCGGCGCCCTGGCGTGGAGCGGGAGCTGGCGGATTGCCATCGAGCAGACGCCGCAGCAGCAGGTTCGGGTCACTGGCGGCTACAACCCCTTCGACTTTGCGTACCCCCTCCGACCCGGCGACTCGCTGACCACGGCGGCTTTCTATGCCGGCTACACGGAGGGCGGCTTCGGCGAGGCGTCGCGCATCATGCACGGGTTCGAGCGCGCCGCCGTCCTGCCGCGCGCGAGCCTCGCGCGGCCGCGCCCGGTGCTCTACAACTCCTGGGAGGCCACCGGCTTCAAGGTGGACGAACCCGGGCAGAAATCGCTCGCCGAGGTGGCGGCTCGCCTGGGGGTCGAACGGTTCGTGATGGACGACGGCTGGTTTGGGGCGCGGGACAGCAGCAGGGCGGGCCTCGGCGACTGGACGCCGAACCAGAAGAAGTTCCCCGGCGGCCTGGGCCCGCTCATCGCTCACGTGCGCCGGCTCGGCATGGACTTCGGGCTCTGGGTCGAACCCGAGATGGTGAACCCCGACAGCGACCTCTACCGGGCTCATCCCGACTGGGTGATCAACTTCCCCGGGCGTCCGCGCTCCGAGGCGCGCAACCAGCTGGTGCTGAACCTCGCCCGCGACGAGGTGAAGGAGTATGTGTTCGCCGCGCTCGACACGCTCCTGTCCACCTACGACATCAGCTTCCTCAAGTGGGACGCCAACCGGCACTTCAGCGAACCGGGTTGGCCCGAGCGCCCCGTGGCCGAACAGCGGATGCTGTGGGTGCGCTACACCGCCAACTTCTACGAGATCCTCGACCGCCTGCGCGCCAAGCACCCGTCGCTGGAGATCGAGTCGTGCTCGAGCGGCGGCGGCCGTGTCGACCTCGGCATCCTCTCGAGGACCGACCAGGTGTGGACCTCGGACAATACGGACGCGTTCGACCGGCTGCTGATCCAGGACGGCTTCAGCCGCGCCTACTCGCCCCGGGTCATGATGGCGTGGGTCACCGACGTCCCCAACTTCAACGGGCGGACCACTCCCCTGCAGTTCCGGTTCCTGGTCGCGATGATGGGCGCCCTCGGTATCGGCGCCGACCTGCGCCGCTGGCCCGAGGCCGACCTGGGGTACACCGGCAAGATGATCGCCTTCTACAAGACGATTCGGTCGACCGTGCAGGATGGTCTGCTGTATCGGTTGGCGCCGCCCGGCAGTCGCGGTCCTACCGTCAACCAATACGTGTCCCTCGACGGGCACCAGTCGGTGGTGTTTGCCTTCCTCCAGGCCCAGCAACACGGGCGGCCCCAGCCCGCCGTCGCCCTCGACGGCCTGGACCCCACCGCCGTGTACCGGGTGCAGCCGCTCGACGGCAAGCTGGCCGAGAAGCTCGAGACGGCAAGCGGCGCCTACCTCCGGTCGCACGGCCTGACCTTCGAGCTCACGGGCGACTTCGATAGCACCGCCGTGGTGCTGGAACGTGTGACGGACCTGGCCGGCAAATCGGGCCAGTAGGGGGGTCTCCCCGCCGGCACGGCGACGCGGCCGGGAGGAAGGCGAGACGACACGGAGAGTGTTGATGACCTCGCGCGAGCGCATCCTGGCAACCTGCGCCCACACGGAGCCGGACCGGGTGCCCGTCGATTTCGGCGGCGGGTTCCAGACCGGCATGCATGTCAGCATCGTCTACCAGCTGCGGCAGGCGCTCGGGCTGGACCCGCCCGGCACGCCGGTCAAGGTTGTCGAGACCTACCAGATGCTCGGCGAGATCGCCCCCGACCTGGCGCGTCAGCTGGGTGTCGACACCGTGAGCTTGTGCGGCCCCGGTACGATGTTCGGCTTCCCGCAGCGGGAGTTCAAGGCGTGGCAGATGGCTGACGGCACACCGGTCCTGGTGCCCGTCGAGTTCAACACGACGTACGAGACCGAGGGCGATCTGCTCCAGTGGCCTGGAAACGACCGCCGCGTCCCACCGAGTGGGCGCATGCCGGCCGGCGGGTACTTCTTCGACGGCATCATCCGTCAGGACCCCATCGACGAGACCCGCCTCGATCCGGCGGACAACATGGAGGAGTTCACGCTCGTCACCGACGATGAACTCGCTCACTACCGGGCGGAGGCGCGGCGCCTGCACACGATGACCGACCGCGCCCTGTTCTGCACCTTTGGAGGCCTGAGTTTCGGGGATGTCGCGCTCGTGCCGGCGCCGAGCCTCCCGCACCCGAGGGGCATTCGCGACATCGAGGAGTGGTACGTCAGCACGGTGAGACGGCCGGCCTACATCGAGGCGGTCTTCGAACGGCAGACCGAGGTGGCGCTCCTCAACCTCGCGCGCCTGTACGAGGCCATTGGCGATACGGCCGCCGTCATCCAGACCAACGGCACGGACTTCGGCACGCAGAACGGGCCGTTCTGCAGCCCAGCCCGCTACCGCCAGCTCTACCTGCCCTACCAGCAGCGGGTGAACGGCTGGATCCACGCACATACGCCGTGGAAGACCTTCATGCACTGCTGCGGGGGCGTCGAGCCCCTGCTCGAGAGCTTCGTGGACGCCGGATTCGACATTCTTAATCCCGTGCAGTGCTCGGCGCGCGGCATGGAGCCGGCGGCACTCAAGCGCCGCTTCGGAGACCGGCTGGTGTTCTGGGGCGGCGGTGTCAACACGCAGCAGACGTTGCCCTTCGGCACGCCCCGGGAAGTTCGTGACGAGGTTCGGGCCCGGATCGACACCTTCGCGCCGGGCGGGGGGTTCGTCTTCTGCACGATTCACAACCTCCAGGCCCGGACGCCGATCGGCAACGTCCTCGCGATGTTCGAGGCGCTGGCGGAGTACGGGAGGTAGCCCCGAGGCGTCCATGAAGGAAACCGACACGGCGCACGTCCACCTGGCCTACCTGTGGACGATCTCTCTCGTCGCGGCGATGGGCGGCCTGCTGTTCGGGTACGACTGGGTCGTCATTGGCGGCGCCAAGCCATTCTTCGAGGAGCACTTCGCCCTGACGGGTCCCGCACAGGTGGGCTGGGCCAACTCCTGCGCGCTCCTTGGCTGTCTCCTTGGGTCGCTCGTGACCGGCACGCTCAGCGAGCGATTCGGGCGCCGCACGCTGCTGCTCGCCTCCGCGATCCTCTTTGCGGTGTCCTCGGTCCTGACGGGCTGGGCGCCGTCCTTTGCGACCTTCGTGGTGTGGCGGATCGGCGGCGGGCTGGCGATTGGCATGGCCTCGAACCTGTCACCGGTGTACATCGCCGAAGTATCGCCGGCGCGCCTGCGCGGCAGGCTCGTGGCGGTCAACCAGCTCACGATTGTGGTGGGCATCCTCCTCGCCCAGATCGTGAACTGGTGGATCGCCGTCAGGATGCCGTTCGGAGCGGTCGGCGCTGCCGAAACCGTCCGGCACGCCTGGAACGTCACGGTCGGCTGGCGGTGGATGTTCACGGCGGTCAGCGTGCCGTCTCTGCTGTTCTTCGCCGGGGCGATCTTCGTTCCCGAAAGCCCTCGCTGGCTGGCCGCCCACGGCGGCGCCGATCGCGCTCGGCGAGTCCTGGAAAGAATCGGTGGTGGCGCCTACGCCGAAGCCGAAACCGTGGCGGTGCTTCGAACACTGAAGGACGAGGCGACGGCGCGGACAACCGTGGCGGCGCTGACCCAGCCGGGGATGCGGAACATTCTGCTCATAGGCGTCACCCTGGCCGTGTTGCAGCAGTGGAGCGGCATCAACTCGATCTTCAACTACGCGGAGGAGATCTACCGTTCGGCCGGGTACGCCATCAACGACATCATGTTCAACATCGTGATTACTGGCGCGATCAACCTGGGCTGCACGCTGATCGCCATCGCGACCGTGGACCGGCTCGGGCGCCGAAAACTGATGCTCGTGGGGTGCGGTGGAATTGCCGTGTCGCACCTCCTCCTCGGTGCGGCGTATGCCGGGGGGCTCCGCGGCAGTGCCGTTCTCACGCTCACCCTCTCGTCGCTAGGGTGTTACGCCTTGTCGCTGGCCCCGGTCACCTGGGTGCTGATCGCCGAGATCTTCCCCAACCGCGTTCGGGCTGCGGGAGTATCCGTCGCAGTGTCCGCCCTGTGGGTGGCGTGCTTCGTTCTGACGTTTGCGTTCCCGCTGCTTCAACGCGCAGTCGGAATCGCCGCGACGTTCTGGACGTATGCGGCGATCTGCCTGGCAGGATTTGTTTTCGTGTGGCGGAGGGTGCCCGAAACGAAAGGTCGGAGCCTGGAACAGATCGAGCGCGACCTCGGCGTTCTTCCCCCAAGCACCGGCGATGTGGCGAGAACGCGCGGGATCGTGTGAACCGGCGAGCCGTGCTATAGTCAGAGGTCTGGGACCGCTCGGGAACACCACCTTGATTCAGAAGGAGCAGCGCATGAAATCCATCATGCTCGGCGCCCTGGCAGTCGTCCTCGTCCTCGGCCTGGTCGGGTCCGCGACTGCGGCCGACAAGACGTTGACTGGCAGCATCATGTGCGCGAAATGCGCGCTGAAGAAGGCCGACGCCAAGGTATGCCAGGACGTACTCGTCGTCAAGGGCGAGGGGGACAAGACCACCGAGTACTACCTCACCAAGAACGCCGTGGCCGAGAAGTTCGGGCATGTGTGCAAGGGTGAAAAGGCGGTGACGGTTACGGGCGCGGTGTCGGAGAAGGACGGGAAGACCTGGCTCGAGGCGACGAAGATCGAGGAAGCCAAGAAGTAGGGTCGACTCAGGTCGCGGGGGCCGGGGCGCATTCCCCGGCCTCGCCGACGATTCTCACAGGGTTTCGGCCGCGATCCCCGTCACGATATACTCAAGCTGCTCGGTTCGGTGCCGGAGTGGCGAAACTGGCAGACGCGCGGGACTCAAAATTCCGTGTCCGCAAGGACGTGTGGGTTCGATTCCCTCCTCCGGCACCATATAAACACCAGCTGAACAAGTGTTTCCGGCTGATACCCGTGGACAGGCATGTACCTGACCGCGTTCATGTCTGACACAGAACTGACACAGTCAGCTCGCCGCAAGGAGTACAGACAGTTGTACTCTCTGTACTTGTCGGTACCCGCCCCACCGGCACCGGTGGAGCTCCGCGCTGACGCGATCCACGTCGGCCGGCCCGGAGACCGAAACCGCACGCGTCTGCTCCTGGCCTCTCGTCACGGGCTACGCGTGAGCGAGGTCGTGGCACTGCGCGGTGACTCGGTCGACGTCACGGCCGGGCGCTGGACGTCGTGGGCCTACGAACGAGTGCCGTCGAGGCATCCGCTGCGGGGCGACGAAGCGCCGGATCCCCGGGTCTCGTCAGAACGGCATCCGGGCATTACCTCGCCGCCCTTGTAGACTGTCAGGATCTTGTCCCGCCTGCAGAGCACCCGGATGTCGGCCAAAGGATCGCCGTCAACGACAACAAGGTCCGCCTGTTTGCTGGCCTCCAGCGTGCCGATCTGGTCCTGCAATCCGAGCACGATGGCATTGTTGCGAGTCGCGCAGACGATGGCTTCCATCGGCGAGAGGCCAATCTTGTTGACATAGGCTAGGATCTCGTCGGCATTCCGCCCCATCGGCGATGTCGTGTCCCCCACGTAATCGGTGCCGCTGCCGCAGACCACACCAGCCGCGTACGCCTTCTTGAACGACACGATGTGTGCCGCCTGGACGCTCTCGGCCTTGCGCACTGACGCTTCCAGCACACCGACCTTCCGGCGGTTCTGAACGATCGCATCGACGATCGCGAACGTCGGCACGAGCGTCGTGCCTCGCTGCACCATCAGCTCGATGACCTCGTCGTCGAGGTAGATGCCATGTTCGATATTGTCCACGCCGGCGAGGACGGCGTTCTTGATCCCGCGCGTCCCTTGGGCGTGGCTGCCTGTCCGCACACCCGCATTGCGCGCCTCTTGGACGAACGCTTCAATCTCCTCCATGCTGTACTGGCACGAGGTGGGTTTGTCCTTCTCGGACATCACGCCACCGGTCGTCATGATCTTCAGCATATCGGCGCCTTCGCGAAGCTGTTGGCGGGCCGCCTTCTGCACCTCGGCCACACCATCGGCAAGCCGACTGATTTCAAGCCGTTCCGCCCATTGGACCGGCGCGAAATGAACATCGCCGTGGCCACCCGTCTGACTCACGGCCCGCCCGGATGCGACGATGCGCGGCCCGGGCACGCCGCCCTCTTCAATCGCACGCTTAGTGTAGAGCGCGGACATGCCGCCCGCGTCGCGAATGGTGGTGACCTCGGCATCGAGGCAGCGCCACGCATCCCTGGCTGCGCGGATCGCCCGCACATGCGGTTCTTCGACGATGATCCCGACCTGGTTCAGGGACCTAATGCCGAACAGGTGGAGGTGAGCGTCAATCAATCCCGGCATCACCGTCTTGCCGGCGACATCCCTGACGGTCGCGCTGGCCGGCACTTTCACCCGACCGGCGGGACCAACGTCCTGAATCCTGCCCCCGCCGATCAGCACAACGCCGTTAGCGATGGGCGTGGCTCCGGTGCCGTCGATCACGCTGCCACCGACAAGAGCGACGACACTTGCTCCCGGGCCTGCCATGTGGACTCCAGTTCCGAGAAGATGTACCAAGAAGCCTCGCGAACGACCGAACGGACGTCTGTCTATCAGTGGGAGTCGGTGCCGGCCAGCGCTTTCGCGAACTCGGCCTGCTTCTGCCGGATCTCCTCGTCGTGGACGCCCGGCCGCACGTGATGAACCGACCGCAGGCCCGCCGCGAGGCCGCGCGCCTGGATCGAGTGATGGTCCTCGTTGTCCATGATCTCCCACTGCACCCGGGCGCTCCGCCAGTGGCGCAGCGCGAACTGCTCTCCGACCCAGGTGACGCCGCTGCCAAACCTCAGGAGTGCCGTGAGGGGGTCTTGACCAATTTCCACACGCCCGCAGCAGATGAAGAGATCGGCTTCTCGGTCTTCCGCACCCTGCGTGCAAGGGTGCGGGGAGTGGGTCGTTCCGCTCCACATGCCGCGACGGTGGATCTTCCCTCGTGGACTCCGCGGGCCGGGCCCGTCGTCGGCGGGCCGGCTCTCTAGCCGTCCGGAGGAGGGCGGCGTGGCGGGTATCGTTGTGAGGGCAGGCGGGTGGCCCCCGAGTCGTCGTACCTGCGGCCACAGGGTGTGCCAGCGGCTGGGAACATGCCCGACAGGAGTGTCGGTCGTCGCCGCCACACGGTCGAGACCCTGGCGGTGTCGCGCGAAATGGGTCGACGCGATGTCGCTGGTGTCGAGACTGACGTACAAGATCGTTCCGGCCCCTTGGCGGCAGCCGGCGGAAAGGGCAGCGGACCACCCGCACCCCCGTGTCGCGGGGTCAGGTTCCCAGCAGCGACAGCGCGTTGGCGGTGGCCGCCCTCCGCGCCGGCAGCCACCCGCCGGCCACGAGCACGCCCGCCACGAGGGTACCGACCGCCACATAGACTATCGGATCCGAGGGATCGACGTCGTCGAGCATCGCGGACAGGGCGGTGGCCATCGCGCGGGCCAGCATGAGCCCCACGAGGAGTGCGCAGGTGCCGGTGGTGAGCAGACGCGTCAGCGCGACGCGCAGGAGCGAGCGGGGCGACGCACCGAGCGCGACGCGAATGCCGAACTCGCGGTAGCGCGTGCGGACCGAATACGCGGCGAACCCGTAGATGCCGAGGGCCGCGATCGCGAGCGCGAGCGCCGCGAAGGCGGAGAACCACTGTCCCCACAGCACGGGCAGCCACACGAGACGCTGGAGCACGGCCTCGAGCGTCATCAGGTCGAAGATCGGCGCGTCGGGCACCTCGCGCTGAAGGGCGGTGCGCAGCGCCGCCGCCACCGCCTGGGGATCACCAGTCGTGCGAACGGCGAGGACCGGTGATTGCGAGGCGGCGGCGATTCGGGCCATCGGCACGTAGACCTGCGCGTCGGGCCACGCATCGATGCCTTTCAGCTGATAGGGGCGCGCCACGTCCGACACGATGCCCGCCACCGTGAGCCAGTCGTCGGCTGACGTACTGCCGGCCGGCCGCATCCGGCGGCCGACAGCCTCCGCTCCCGGCCACAGGCGATGAGCCAGCGTGCGGCTCACGAGCGCCTGCGCGTCACCCCGTTCGATCTCCTCCTGCCGCAGCCAGCGGCCCGCGACCAACGATAGTCCCAGGACCGCTGGAAAGTCGCGTGTGCCCGCCATTCGGGACGCCAGCACGCCGGTCGAGCCCGTGCGAGGCTGCCCTTCGGCCTCGAGCAGCAGGGACGCGAACCCGACGCTGCTTGCCGGCAGCCGGTCGGCCGCGGCGGCTTGCTCGATGCCAGGGATGGACTGGCACCTGGCCAGCAAACGGTCGATGACGGCGAGCCGCTGCAGCACGTCAGGATACCGCGCGGCTGGTAGTGAGAGGCGGAGCGTCAGGCAGTGAGCCGTGTCGAGACCGAGCGTGGCACCCCGCGACACGACCGCACTCCGGACGAGCAACAGCGCGCCCACGAGCAGCACGATCGAGGCCGTCACCTGGAAACCGAGGAGGGCGTGCCTCAGCCAGGCGCCGCCCGAGCGCCTCTGGCTCTCGCTCTCGCCGCGTTGCACGGACACGGCATTCACCGTCGACCCGCGCAGCGCTGGCGCGAGGCCGAAAGCGAGGCCGGTGAGCAGGGCGGTGATGGCGATGGCCACGACGCTCCGGACATCCATCGAGAGGTCGATCCACCGGGGGACCTGGAACGGCACGATGGCGACGATGGCATCGTCCAGCCACGCGGCCACCAGCAGCCCGAGGAGGCCGCCGAGCCCTGCCAAGGCCACGGTTTCGACGAGCGTTTCCCTGATCAGCAGTCCGCGCGACGCCCCGAGGGCCGCCCGGATCCCCATCTCCTGTCGGCGCCCGATGGCGTCGGCCAGGAGGAGGTTCGCGACGTTCGCGCAGACCAGGAGCAGCACCAACAGCACGCTCACCGCCAGGCCGACGAGCCCCGCGCGGGCCGCGGGCGGCAGCATCTCGTCCCGGAGCGGCCGGACGCACACGCTCCAGTCGCGGTTCGTCTGCGGATAGCGCCCGGCCAGCTGCGAGGCGACCGCCTGCAGGTCAGTCCGCGCATCGTCGAGCGACCAGCCGGGGCGGAGACGAGCCACGACGCCCAGCCACCGGGCATCGCGGGGCGTATGCCGCACGTCGAGCGCCAGCGGCGTCCAGATCTCGGTCCATTCCGGGAATTCATAGCGCCGCGGCATGACGCCGACGATGGTGTGCGGTGTGCCGTCGATCCGCAGGTGCCGGCCGACGATGTGCGGGTCCGCTTGGAAGCGACGCTGCCACAACACGTAGCTGATCACCGCGACGGGAGGCGCGCCGGCGATGTCCTCGCCCTCCTCGAACCCGCGGCCGAGCAGCGGCGCGCCGCCCAGGACGTGGATGAAGCCCGCCGTGACCCGGGCGCCGGGAACGTGCTCAGGGCGGTCGTCGCCGCCGATGCTGAAGGGCCGCGGTTCGTAGGCCGCCATCCCCGCCAGTCCCCGGTTGTTGCGCCGCCAGTCGTCGAAGTCGGGCGGCGACACCAGCGCCCAGGTCTTGCCGAGGCGGGGCTGGGACTCCCAGAGCGACACGATGCGGTTCGGGTCGCCAAACGGCAGCGGCCGCAGCACCATGGCGTCGAGGCTGCCGAACGTGTGGCCGACGACCCCGATGCCGAGTGCGAGAATGCCGACGATACTGGCCGTGAACAGGGGGTTGCGACGCCAGCGCCGGACGGCCGCGTGCAGGGTGAGAGACATAGTCACAGATCGCCCTCGGGTGAAGACTGCACGGCGTCCGTGCAAGGGCCGTTCCCGGCGTCCGTCTGCAGGGATCCGGTGAGCGGCGTTCCGCCCGGCTGGCCGACTGTCCGTTTCCGGGACGGGTCGATACCGCCCCCGGACGGGTTGCGCGGCGCCCCCGGTCGTCCGCCCACTTGGTGTCGCATCGCACGCGCGAGCTCTCCGACTCGCGACACCGGTGCGCGTCTCACCCAGGTGGGAAGGACTCGTTAAGGCGGGGACAATCGACCCACTGGGGCAGGGCGGATGGAAGAACCCGCGGCGGCCCGCCAATGGATGCTTGATTGGGCCAGGCCTTCCGGAGACGATGGGAGGTTCCCGGGCGGACCCGGGGGCGGTTTTGTCGACACTCGCCGCGGCCCGCGGGCCGTCGCGGCGTCGGCGTGCTGCCGGGGCCGGTCGGGCGGCCGGTGGGACCGGGAACGCCCGCTTGGAGGAACGAACGTCATGCTGATCCCGTCGAGCAGCGGATTCCACGGGTGGCGCTGGCGTGCGGCCCTGGGGGCCGCCACGGCCATCGCGTGCACGTGTTTCGTCGTCGCCGGAACCGGTGCCCGGACACAGCTGCCGTCATTCGCGAGGGGAATCGACCTCGACGGCATGGACCGCGCGGTCCGGCCGGGGGACGACTTCTTTGCGTTCGCCAACGGGACCTGGGTCAAGAAGACCCCGATTCCCGCCGACCGAAGCGGTTACGGCATCGACACGCAGGTCGAGGAGGTGACGGCGCAGCGCACGGCCGAGTTGATCACGGCGACGGCGGCCGGGCAGGCCGCCGCCGGGTCGGAGGCGCAGAAGATCGCCGACTACTACGCCTCCTTCCTGGACGTCGCGGCAATCGACGCCAAGGGCCTCGCGCCGCTCCAACCGACGCTGGATCGCATCGCGGCCATCGCGAGCCGGCGTGATCTCGCGCGGTACATCGGCGGCCGCCTGCGGGCGGACGTCGACATCCTCAACGCAACGAACGTCTACACCGACAACCTGTTCGACCTGTGGATCGCCCAGGACCTCGACAACCCAGCGCGCTACGTGCCCTTCCTGGTCCAGGGCGGGCTCGGCATGCCCGACCGTGACTACTACCTCGATGCCTCGCCGCGCATGGCGGAGCTGCGCAGCAAGTACGTGACCCACATCGCCGCCGTCTTCGGCCTGGCCGGCATCGCGGACGCTGGCGCGAGGGCGGAGCGCGTCCTCGGCCTCGAACACCGGATGGCCGAGGTGCACTGGAGCCGCGAGGACACGAACGAGGTGACCAAGGGCAACAACCACTGGTCCCGGGCCGATCTGGACGCGCGCGCTCCCGGTCTCGACTGGGCGGCCGCGCTCGAGGCGTGCGGGCTGGGCGGGCAGCAGGCCTTCGTCGTCTGGCAGCCCAGCGCGATCGTGGGCCTCTCGGCGCTGGCCTCGTCCGAGCCGCTCGAGACGTGGAAGGACTACCTCGTCTTCCACGCGATCGACCACGCGGCGGCCTACCTGCCCCGCGCGTTCGACAAGGAGGCATTCTCGTTCTACGGCACGGCCCTCTCGGGCGTGCCCGAGCAGCGGGAGCGGTGGAAGCTGGCCGTGGACGCCACGAGCGCGGCGCTCGGCGACGCGGTCGGGAGGCTGTACGTCGGCAAGTACTTCCCTCCCTCCGAGAAGGCCCGCGTCGAGGCGATGGTGCGCAACATCCTCGTGGCGTTCCGCGCGCGGATCGAGCGATTGTCCTGGATGGCGCCCGAGACCAAGGCCCGGGCGAAGGCCAAGCTCGACGCGCTGAAGGTCGGGGTCGGCTACCCGGACCGGTGGGTCGACGACTCGGGACTGCGGATCGTCAGGGGCGACGCGCTCGGGAACATCGAGCGCGTGGAGCGATTCGACCTCGAGCGGAACCTGCACAAGCTGGGGCAGCCGGTGGACCGGTCCGAGTGGGTGATGACGCCCCAAACGGTCAACGCCGTGAATCTGCCCGTGATGAACGCCCTCAATTTCCCCGCCGGGATCCTGCAGCCGCCCTACCTTGACCCCGGGCGGCCGGAGGCCATGGACTACGGCGCAACCGGGGCGACGATCGGCCACGAGATCAGCCACAGCTTCGACGACCAGGGCGCGCTGTTCGACGCCGCAGGCCGGCTGAGCAACTGGTGGACCGAGGCCGACGGGACCCACTTCCAGGCGTCGGGCGCGGCGCTCGCGAAGCAGTACGACCTCTACCGCCCGTTCCCCGACGCTGCCGTCAACGGGAGGCAGACGCTCAGCGAGAACATCGCCGACGTGGCCGGGCTCGCCGCCGCCTACGACGCCTTCGTGGCGTCGCTCAAGGGCAAGCCCGCTCCCGTCGCGCAGGGGCTGAGCGGCGACCAGCAGTTCTTCCTCGCCTTCGCCCAGAGCTGGCGGTGGAAGGCGCGTGAGGCGGCGTTGCGGCGCCAGCTCATCACCGACGTCCACGCGCCCGAGCAGTACCCGGGCCGACGCCGTCCGGAACATCGACGCCTGGTACGGCGCGTTCGACGTGAAGCCGGGCCAGGCCCTCTACCTGGCCCCCGGTGACCGCGTCCGGGTGTGGTGAGGGCGGCGGGCCGCGACTCGCGGGCTCGCCTGGAAACGACCGGTCTCCGGTCCACACGCGCGCGTCCTTCTGGTCCCAGGTGTTTTCCGGGGCGAGGCTCTCGGGCCGCCGCGCTGACCGGCAGGACACGGTCCCGGTCACCGGGACGTTGTGCGCACGGTCATGGCGGACGGGAGCGGATCTCGCCGCTCGCGCGACATCGGGGAGGATGATCTGCCCTTCCCGTCGCGCGCTCTTGATGACCGCGCTCTTGTCGTCTTCCTCCGACCGGTGCTTGCCACAGCAATCGGTTCGATGCGACCATCGGTGTTGGCCGCGGCCCGCCAGCGCGCCTCGCCGTCCTGACGGGTGGTCTCCTCGTCGAAACGACCGGCCAGCACCATGATGTCGATGTCGCGCCACTCGTCGGCGCTGCCCCGACCGTACGAGCCGAACAGCCCGCCCGCGCGGCGAGTCCGAACTCGCTCTGGAGGGTTCGGAGGCACCGCTTGACCGAGGCGACTACTCGCTCATCAGCCACTGGAACACCTCGCTGGCGTTGGTGATCGGCCCGCGCGCCTGTTCCGCGGTCAGCGTCGGTCCCCGGGGTCTCGGGATACCGGCCGGCCTGGTAGAAGGCAATCAGGCGGGAGAGGGAACGGTGGTGGCGCGGCCGTCGGGATGGCGGTGCTGGGAATCCCGCTGGCGGACCCCGGAGAAACCTACCCGCTCGAGCATCGCAACAACTTCACGAGGCTTGAGAACAGGCGGTTTCGTCACGGTCAGGCTACCCGGACCGCCTGAATGCCGACGAATTCCGCTTCGGGTACCTGGCCATCTTCGAGCAGTATGGAGACAACGTCACGCAGGTTGGCGTTGAGCTCATCGAGGGTTTCAGCCTGGCTGTGGGCGCCAGGCATTCCAGGCACGTATCCGACGTACAGGCCCGCGTTCAAGTCGCGCTCGACGACGGCGGTGAACTGCTTCATGAGCGTAACTCCCGTCCCCGTAACATAGCAGGAAACGCGAAGCCGGCTCCATCAGGTGAACCGGAGCTGCGTCGTCTGCGCTGCGTTCTGAATCACCCGGCCGCGGTCTGGTTCCCGGGCGCAAGGTGGGCGTAGCGCTTGCAGGGTCGAGGCGAAGGGGCCGCCTACACTCTCGCGTTACAGGTTACGGACGTGAGGGCGCCATGACTGGGGACGCGTGCGTGGGACCGGGCGAACACGTCGTTGGTGAAGGCGCCGCCCGTGGCGCCCCGTGCGGCAGATGGCGACCGAGCCGTCCGCGAGAACCAGCGGTCCCCGATGCAGAGCGCCCCCCTGTTCAGCACTTTGAATCGCTCGTGCCGGGTCCCGGCCCGACACCCCCACGGGGTCGATCCTTTACCCGCCTCGTCTGAGCGGTCGTCAGCGTCATCCCGGACGGAGAACTCGTCGGCCACCTCGTGATCCTGCTTTGTCGACTGACTGGGTGATGGGCTTGTCGACCGGCTTGTCGTTCAACTTGCTGATCGACCGGCGGGGTCCGGGTGGCGGAGCGTCGGCGGTGGTCATTCGCTGCGCGGTCGCCCCCAGCATCCCGGCAGCGTTGAGGCAGTGCCGTTGGTGAACGATGCCGGCGCATTGGACGGCCGACAACCCGTACCGTCGTGCGATCTGCGCGGAGTTCCCCGCGGAGTTCCCCGTTGCCCGGGCGTGCCCCGGGGGCCATAATCCTCAAACAGGGTGAGGACATGCATCTTCGCAGCATGAGCGTGTTTCTTCTGGCGGCTGCCGCGACGCTGGCGGCTGCCGACAATCCCTTTGTCGGCAAATGGAAAGAGAATCTCGCTCAGGACGACTACGTCGACGCCACCGTCAGCTACGAACAGACACCCCCCGGTGAGATGCAGGTGACCGCAGAGGGTCACTCCTACAAGTTCAGGATGGATGGAAAGGAATACCCCACCGGCTTCGGCTCCCTCGTCGCTTGGAAACAGGTTGATGAGAGCACATGGGAAACGGTCCGCAAGACCAACGGCATCCTGGACTGGGTAGCCACGACCAGACTCTCGCCCAATGGCAAGACCCTGATGGTGACTGAGAAGGGGAAGCGGTCGGACGGCGAACCCTTTGAGGACAACGAACCTACCAGCGCGTCGCCGGTGGGCCTGGGCTCGCCGGGAAGTGGAAGCTGACCCAGTGGAGATTCAGTTCCGCCTTTGTGATGGAGATTGCCCCCTACGAGGGTGAGGGCATCACCTGGAGACTTCCCGGGAACGCCACCGTGAACGCCAAGTTTGACGGCATAGATTACACCGTGACCGGCCCGAGCACGCCCGCCGGCTCCACGGTGGCGCTGAAAAGGACCGGCCCGCGATCCTTCGACGAGGTCCTGAAGATCAAGGGTAAGGTCGTGTACACGGGCACCGTCACGGCTTCTGCTGACGGCAAGACTCTGACTGAGGTCGTGACACCTTCTGGCGCCAACGAGAAGACGAAGACCGTGTACGACCGCCAGTAATCGACAGCCCAAGGCCGCTGCCGCCGCCCGCGCCCCGTGGTCCGGACGCGGACCACGGTCACGCCCACGTCGCTCAGCGAGCGCGTCATGCGGCGAGGCGAGAGGCGGGCGCCGAGGGCTAACCGCGCGAAGCTGACCAGCTCGTCCGCCAGGAAGAAGGCCACTGGTTTCGACCGCATCACGCGCCCCCGCTCGGCATGGAGCGTGAGCTGGCCGGGCGGGATCGCGTGTTTGGCGATCGTCTCGGCGATGAAGGTCTCCGCCAATTCAGCGCCTTCGCGATGCGCGATCATCCACCCCACGACGTACCGGCTGAAGACGTCCAGGATCACGTAGAGATAGAAGTAGGTCCACTTGGCCGGGCCGAGCAGCTTGGTGATGTCCCAGGACCACAGCTGGTTCGGCGCGGTGGCCAGTAACTCGGGTTTCTGGTACGCCGGATGGACCAGTTGATCGCGCCGCTCGCTCGCTCATGAATACGGGCTATTCCCCCCGACCATTCAAGCTTCCAGCAAGTCGTCAACGGGCCTGGCTAGGAACTCCTCCAGCGCGATGCCGTTTCCTCCGACGAGCAGCGTGCGCCGCGGCTTGAAAGCCTCCGCAAAGGCGCCTAGCCCGGGAAGCGCGACGGGCGCACGGCCGCTCTTCACTTCGATCGCGATGACGGTGCGGCCGACACGGACCACGAAGTCCACCTCGCGGTTGCCTTCGCGCCAGTAGAACAGTTCGCATGCGCCGCCGGCCGCCGCATTGGCGAGGTGCGCGCCTACAGCGGACTCGACCAGTCGTCCGCGGAATTCTCTGTCGGCCCGTGCCTCGGCGGGCGAGAGGCCGGATTGCGCGGTCATGAGCGCCGTGTTCAGCACCTGCAGCTTGGGGCTCGACCCGCGCTGGTGCACGGCCTCACCGGCATACTTCTGAAGGCCGGTGAGCACCCCCGCGCCGCCGAGCAGATCGAGGTAGTGCGCGAGCGTCGTCGAGTTGCCAGCGTCCTGCAGTTGACCGAGCATCTTCGTGTACGAGAGCACCTGGCCCGAGTAACGGCACCCGAGTTCGAACAACCTCCGCAGGAGCGCGGGCTTGTCCACCCGCGTCATCAGGAGGACGTCGCGCGCGATCGTGGTCTCAATCAACGCATCGAGGAGGTAACGCCGCCAACGTCGCGGGTCGTGGACGAGCGGTGCAGCTCCGGGATACCCGCCGAAGTACAGATACTGCTCCAACGAGAACCCGAAGGCCGCACGCATTTCCGCGTACGACCAATGCGGCAGGTGCACCACTTCAAACCGGCCGGCCAGACTGTCTGTCAAGCCCCGCCGCATGAGCAGGGGCGCCGAGCCGAGCAGCACCACCTTCAGCGGACGGCGGGCCCGCGAGTCCTCGTCCCAGAGCCGCTTCACGGTCTCTGACCAGCCCGGGATCTTCTGCACTTCGTCGAGGGCCAGCACCGCGCCGGTCCTGCCGGCGTCTGCCGCCGCCATCCGTGCCCGCTCCCACTGGGCGGCGAGCCAGGCAGAGTCACCCAGGGTCGGCTCGTCGGCGGAGACGAAGACGCTGGCGGCACTCAGTCGGCCCAGCACCTGCTCGACGAGGGTGGTCTTTCCCACTTGGCGGGCGCCCGCCACGATCTGCAGGAAGCGGCGTGGCTCGCCCAACCTGGCCGCAAGGATGCCGGCTTGGCTGCGCTCGAACGGGGAGCTCGTAGGGGTACTCATTGTCGTGAGTAAGTGTGCTCAACGCTCTGAGTAAAGTCAAGCCGCCGGCACCAGTTCCTGTCATTCGGTGATGACACCCATCAAGAAGGGCTCGAGCGCGAGGCCCGCGGCTCGCCGGAGGGCGTCGATGATCGGTCGGATGGGGCTGTCAAGCACGCGGGGGAGGCGCATTGGGCCGGCGGCAAGGGCACGACGGCGGGCCGGTCATCTCCCATATTCTGACCGCCGGCGCCGAATCTCAAACCTAATATTGCGGAGCTTTCTGCTATGCTTCGGGCTCGCTGCATGGAGTCCTCACCGGGCCAGCGTGGCCACCGCCGCCGCCTTGTGTTCGGCAGCTGTTCGCGAGCGTCTGAAAGCGCGTGATTTTGGACGGCTGTCGACGGCGGCGTGAGATGGGGGCGGCCACCCTTACTTGGGTGGCCGTTGCTGTCTCTGGTGCGCCTGGGCGTCGCGGCGGCGGTAGCTCTCGCCGTCGATCGCGACGATCTCCGCGTGGTGCGTGAGCCGATCGATGAGCGCGACGGCACAGCCGGCGTTGGGAAAGACGCTGTCCCAGTTGGTGGCGCGGGCCATCCACCGCGCCTCGGCGCGCGCCCGGCGGGCCTTGATCAAGGTCAACTGTGCGGCACTTGCGGAAGGGCTCGTCGCCTCGGAGCTGTTCGGTCACGAGAGAGGGGCCTTCACCGGCGCGACAGAAAGGCGCCGGGGGCGGTTCGAGCTCGCTGACGGTGGAACGATCCTTCTCGACGAGGTCGACGACCTGCCCCACCCCGTGCAGGTGTCCTTGCTGCGCGTCCTTCAGGAAGGCGAGTTCGAGCGTGTGGGCGGGAGCCAGACCCTCAGGACCGACGCTCGAGTGGTGGCGGCGACCAACCGAAACATCGAGGAAGCGGTGCGCGAGGGGAAGCGTCGGGAGGACCTCTTCTTTCGACTCAACGTGTTTCCTATCCACTTGCCGCCCCTGCGCGACCGAGTCGACGACATTCCTCTCATTGCCGAGTATTACGCGCACTTTCACGGACGCAAGATGGGGAAAGCCATCCAGCGGATCGCGCCTGAAGCCATGGCCATGCTTGTACAGTACCCGTGGCCAGGCAACATCCGAGAGCTCCAGAATGTCGTGGAACGGGCGATCATACTCGCGCGAGGCCACGTCCTCGACGTTTCCGATCTCGAGATCCCGGGCCTCCGCTCCAGCGGGCCCAGGTTGACGAGACCTCCCGGCGGACCGAACGCGGAGCGTCAGCGGATCGAGGAAGCCCTTTCCGCCAGCCGGGGCAGGGTCTCGGGCCCCGAAGGAGCCGCCGAGGCGCTCGGGATCCCACCGAGCACGCTCGAATCGCGCATCCACCGCCTAGGGACCCGGCAGGAACTAACGGTCGCCTCAACCAAACTGGTCGCGGGTTCTACACCGCGACGAGCGTTGGACCTGGCGCCAGAAGGCGGGGCATGCCCGCGGCCGCGTAGACCTTCGGTTCGTCCAGCGTCCCGTGGGCGAGGAACTCGACGACTCGCATCGAGCTGGTCGCTTCAGGCCGCCGGACGGCGAGACGAGCCGGACGGCCATCGCATCGCTCGGACAGGGTGAGGGCGCGAACGCCCATCGCCGGCTATTCGGGGCCAGCGCTGTGTTGACACAGAACTGACACAGACGAGGAGGCATCAGGCGGCACATGCGGGTACATGGTAGGCAGCGAATCGGCGATTTTCCTTGGATAAGCGCCTCTTTGTACCCACTGGTACCCACCCGTCCAGCGGGTGCTTCCAACTCAAAATTCCGTGTCCGCAAGGACGTGTGGGTTCGATTCCGTCCTCCGGCACCATATAAACACCAGCTGAACAAGTAGTTACGGCTGATACCTGTGGCCAGCCATGTACCTGCCCGCGTGCATGTCTGACACGGCAAGACTGGCGGGCGACGCCATCCACCCCCTAAGCCCCGTTGTCCGGTGAACGCCGGCTGGTATGGCGGCTTCGACTTCAGCTGTTTCTGTACCGGCGCTGACGAGGCGTGTCTTGTGTCAGCGCAGGATAGCATGATAGCATGCTGGCATGAAGCAGACGGCAGCGGCGGTTGACGATCGGGACGATCGGATCGAGATCAAGGTGGTGGGCAAGAGTGGCCAGATTTCGTTGGGAAAACGCTATGCGGGCAAGACGCTTCGCCTCGAGCGTCGGCAAGACGGGACGGTCGTGCTGACGGCCGTGGCGATGGTGCCAGAAAGCCAGCTCTGGACGCTCCAGGAACCGCACCGTTCCCGAATCGAGCGGGCCCTTGCCTGGGCAGCTCAGACAGCAGCCGCGGAAACGGACCTCGACGATCTCGTGAAGCCTCGCACCGCGAGAGCCGGACGCAAACGTGCCCGCGTCTGAGAACCGGCTCCGCCTCGATCTCAACAGTCCGGAGTTTCAGGACGTCTTCTGTCGTCTGGAACCCGACGATCTGAAGCAGGTCGTGAGCGCGCTCCGTCGCCTGCGCGAGCTGGATTGGAACGGCCTATACCGACATCCGGGATTCCGGTGGGAAGCGATCGAGCATCTGAAGGCCGGTGGCGGTGGGAAGGTCTACTCGCTCCGTCTCAGTCAGCGCATTCGTGCTGTCGGAGTCCGGGATGGAGATCTTCTCCGACTCATTTCCCTCCACCCGGAGCACGATTCCACGTACGAACGTCCGTAAGCGGACCGGCGCGAGAACGAAGCTGAGTCCGAGGCAACAAGGAGCCAGTGATTTCTTCGTTCACCCCCCAATCGGCCTCAACAGCCAGCCGCAAGCAGCAAGAACGTCACCGTGCGTCGAGCACAACACGATGCGCCGCGTGCCGTCCGGGGCACGTGCCAAGCGCAGAGGGACGCCGCCAACTGCGAGCCACCACCGCCGCCGGGCGCCGACCGCGTCCCGCCGATCAAGACGAGAGGTTCAGGCCTGCGAGAACCACAACCCGCGGGGGCTCATGATCCGGGCAGCCGCCGTCGGCTACAGGCTGTGGTGCGGCCGTTGTTATCCCGTCTTCCGGAGTTTCTTCCCGTACAATCCGCCTAATCGTGTCCGCGTCCACCGGTCTCGCGATCGGCCGAGGTATTTGAGGTGGACCCCAAAGTCTAGACAAATATCGGGGCCTCTGAAGTTAAGATCTTCTCCCCTGTAACAGGCGCGGAGGCCTCGTCAGAGGCCGACGCGCCCCCCCGTGAACCGCTACGCGGCCTTCGCCCCGGCGTATACCGCCCACGGCGTTCGGTAGCCGAGGGACTGGTGAGGCCGGCGGTCGTTGTAGAACTGAAAGTACCGGGCCAGCTGCCGACGCGCCTCGGGCACCGTGCCGTAGTCCTTCAGATAGATCTCTTCGTACTTCACGGAGCGCCAGAGGCGTTCGACGAACACGTTGTCCAGCGCCCGCCCGCGGCCGTCCATGCTCACCCGCGCCCCGGCGGCTTCCACGCGGTCCGTGAACGCCGTCGCCGTGAACTGGGCGCCCTGGTCCGTGTTGACGATCTCGGGGCGGCTTCGGCCCAGGGCAGCCTCGAGCGCGTCGACGCAGAACTGGCCATCGACGGTCACCGACAGCTCCCACGCCAAGACGTCGCGGCTGAACCAGTCCAGGATCGCGACGAGGAACACGAAACCGTGGCGCAAGCGCACATCCGTGATGTCGGTGCTCCACACCTGGTCGACCCGCGTGATCGGGACGTCGCGCAACAGATACGGATACACCTTGTGCCCCGGATGCGGTTCACTCAGGCGCGGTGTCGGGCCGACCGCCTCCAACCCCATTTCCCGCATCAGGCGCTGGACGTGCTTCCGATTCACGGCGTGCCCCACGCGATCCTGCAAGGCCACCTGCATCCGCCGCGAGCCGTAAAACGGCGTCGCGGTGTACTGCTCGTCGAGCAGGCGCATCACGTCCAGGTCCGCCTCGCTGACCACCGCCGGCCGGTAATAGAACGAGGACCGCGGCAGCTCCAACAGGGCACACTGCTGCGCGACGCTCAGCCTCGGGTGCATCGGGTCGACGACGGCGCGTCGGTCAGCGGTCGACCAGGTCGTGTTTTTTCTTCAACCAGTCCAGCTCCATCTTGAGCTGGCCAATTTCCTGACAGAGCGCCGCCTTGAGCGTCTCGTGGTCGTCGACCTCCGTGTCGCGGCGGGTGGCGAAGACCTCGGGCAGGGCCGCCACCGCCTGCTTCTTCCACTTGGCGACCTGAATCGGATGCACCTCGAAGGCCGACGCCAACTCGCTCAACGTCCGGTCGCCGCGCAACGCCGCCACGGCCACTTTCGCCTTGAACTCCGCACTCTGCAATCGTCGTTTGGCCATCGTCGAACTCCCTCTCGCGGGGCCGACGATCTTAACTTACGCGGCTGTCCAGTTTTCGGGGTCCACTATAATTCGCGCAAAGCGTCATCGATCATCACGAGCCCGCCTCGGGACAGACTCCGCGCGGTGAGCGGCCGAAATGGCGTGCACGACAAGCTCGACATACGAGACGACAGGCCCCGGAGTGGCGAACGCGGCACGTCGAGGGTGAACGCGCGCGAGATGCGCCGGGCGGCCATCGTGTACCGCCGAAGTTCCCGCCCGGCGACGCCTCGCGGTACCTCGATCAGCGGTGAACGGCCTTGCAGCCGTAGGCGCGGATTCACGCAGGGCTGGCAGCCGATGTTCCGATCGTCCAGTCTGCAGGCGGGGCCCGTCCCGGACTCGGCTACTACAGTCGCGTCCTTCCTCCCAAGACGCACTTCACCGAACGGATACTTCCAAGTAAGATGGCTTCTCTGGTTCAGTGCTCAGGTTCGCAACCCGCTTTGAGGGCTGACCCACTTCAGTCAAATAGACACCAACACGAAGAGCCACCATGAAACCGGCCCCAACTCAAACTGCCCCCCCCTCAACCCAACGCCAAAAAGCAGTCATCGGGGCTTCTCTGATTTTGGCCGGGTTACTCCTTTGTCGTTCCCTTGCTGCACCCGCCGCCTCTCCCGTTGCAACGGACTCCCATTCGCGAGCAATCGCCGATTTCGGCGCCTATTACAGCAGTTTGAACACGGGAGCGGACTGGGAAGCCTACTCGCGAACCGGCCCGTTTGCCGACATCGTCGTGCGGCTTCCCGACGTCGGGGGGCAACTGGTCTTTTGGCGGGGTAACAGTTACTTGCCTTATTGGAAGACCGGTCAGGGCCAGTGGAACCTGACCGAAATCGTCTCGCGCAGGGGCGATGGCACCCAGTCCATGCCGGACCGCGTCAATGCCTATTCCCATGCTGAGATCATCGAGAGCACACCGAGCGTGGTGAGGGTCCACTGGCGTTATTGCCCCACTTTCACCGGCGACAATCCAAACGGTGGGGTGAGCCCGGATGACTTTGTCGAAGAATTGTTCACCATCACCCCCGGCGGGCGGGTGCAACGGGAAGTCCGGCAAGGAACCGAGCGATTTGATGACTGGATGGATCCGTTGAACCGGACCCGGCAAGTGCTGCAGTTGGGCGAACACGGTGTAGTCCAAGTCAGCCTTGAAGGTTCGAAACATTCTGTTGTGACCAAGGCAGTCAAAGGTGCGCCCGTCAAGAAGGCCGGCCCGGTCGCGCCGGTCTTCTGGTTCACATTTGACGAGGGCCAGGGCGATGAAGCCCAGGAAGCAATCACCAAGTCATGGGCACCGGTTGCGGGTCAGAAGACATTTTGGAAGCGAGGCGTGTCTGGCACGGCGCTGGAGTTCGACGGCTATAACACCGCTGTCGCGGTTCCAGCCGCCAAGGCGCCGGCGCTTTCCGGGGGCAGTCTGACGCTGGAGGGCTGGTTTGCGCTGGGCGCTTATCCATGGAACTGGGCGCCCATTGTGCAACAAGGCGACAATGACGGTTATTTCCTCGGCGTGGACAGCCATGGCTATCCTGGGTTTATGGTGAAGGTTGACGGCGTCTGGCAAGAGCTCGGCGTCTCCAACCAACCTCCTTATACCGATGCCAACCATCTGGCGTTGTTCCGGTGGTACCACGCGGTGGGCACCTACAACAAAGGCGATGGCATGATGCGGCTATACATCGACGGAAGGGAGATCGCCTCCAGGTCAATTGGGAGAGGCGGGCTGCAGACGGTCCTGGCCGATGTCAAGGTCGGGAAGGCCGGCGTGCGGAGAGTGCCGACCGAAGCCATCCATGACACGCATCCCAGTGAATTCGGCATTGATGGGTTGATTGATGAAGTGAAGATCTACAACGTGGCGTTGACCGGCAGTGAGGTTTCACAATCCTACGCCAATGACAACCCGGGACCCGCGTTCATCTCGGCGCCCGACATGCAGCGGCGCCATTTTCCCGTTCCCGCAACTGCCGGGAAGTTCGGGGCGGTGTACACGCATTTGCCGTATTACGAGACCTGGGATGATCTCTGGCGGTTTGGCGACTACGCGGATGTCGTGGTTGGATTCGATGGGTCGCCGGCACACTTTGTCTTCTGGCGGGGCGTCAGTTATGTTCCCATGATGGTGAACGAAGCCAACCAATGGTTCACTGAGGAATTCAATGAGACCGGCTGGACCACCACTGCGCCGGGAGACAATGAGCCGATGTCGGACAAGGCCTGCTGGGACTCTCATGTCAGAGTCATTGAAAACAACGGCGCGCGGGTGGTCGTCCACTGGCGCTACCGTTTGGAAAACCCCGACCATCACTGGGCAAACTATGACGCCAACGGCTGGGGTGACATCGCTGACTGGTATTACTACATCTATCCCGACGGGGTGGCGGCCAAGATCATGCGCTGCTATTCCTCAGCGCCGGAGGCCTGGCATGAGTGGGACGAGCAGATCACCGTTTTGAGCGAGGGACAGCACCCCGAAAGCGTGCTTGGAAAATCCCCCGTAATGACGTTGGTGGACCTCTCCGGCAAAGCCACGAATTACGATTGGAACCCGAATCCGCCCAAACCCCAATACCAGGGACAGGTGATTCAGAAGATATGGCTCACGGGACAGTATGATCCCTTCGCCATTCAGAATTTCGACGACGGCGATGTCATTCTGACCGAACGCACTTGGTATTCGGTGTTTCCCACCTGGAACCATTGGCCGACCGCGCAGGTAAATTCGTCCGGTCGGAACGCAAGTTTTCCGGACCGGGCGGCGCATTGTTCCACTTCCCATTTCTTCCTGCCGCTGAGTTCGGAGCAGCGGGGAAAAGTCCCCTTTCAGGAGAAGATCTTAATGGAAGGCATGACCAGCCAGCCGGCCGCCTCGCTGGCCGGTCTGGCCCGGTCATGGTTAAGCGCCCCGCCGGTCACCCAGGTATCCGGCGGAACCAGTCAGGGTTACCATCAGTCCCGCCGGGCCTACGCCTTCAGTTGGGCGCAGACGCCGCCGCTGCGCTTTCAAATCGCCGCCGACGCCTTCCATCCCATCCACCACTTGTGCTTCGAGGTCAAGAACTGGCCAGGGCGCATGGCCAAGGCACAGTTGGAAATCAACCACGTTACCCAGGCGGCCGGGCCGGACTTCCGGCAGGGCGTCAATCTTGACAGCGATGGAACCTATACCTTGATCGTCTGGGTTGGCCTGTCCGCCACCACCTCGCAGGAGTTCGTGATCGCCGCGACCCCGCGCAGCGTCATCTCTCCGTCGGTAAGATGATTCTGGGCCCGGCCGAGAGACCCGATCACGCCTCGACGAACGCGACACGATGTGTGCCCGCATGGCCCCACGCCACGGCCCGGCTGGATCGCCATCAGCGGCGAAGATCACTCGGACCCACCGACTATTTTAGTCGCGTTCGCCATCAGTATCAGTGGCCTGCGGCCGACGGTCTGACCCCGACCCGATAACAGCGCGCCGCTTCGGTGGTCGATCTCGCCGATCATCGTCATCCTAGGGCGTTCGACGAGGGGCAGCACGTCCGTAGGAGGGTGCCACTCCTCTCCCCCCGCGGCGGGCAGGCCAAGTCCGGGACTCCCGGAATGCTGTGGAGTTCTGAGGTCCGTTGATTCGGGATCTGCTTAACGTGCCGGGGCCGACGCCAGGACCAGCTGTCGCAGGACCTTGCCTCCCGCGTCATGGGTGGTCTCACATGGTCACGTCGTGCAATCAACGGCTGGTCGTCTCCGACTTCCGGAGTTCGACGGCGTACTGCCAGAGGAGGTGCCCCGAGTAATCCACGTGCTGTCGAACAACCTGCTCGGCACGATCGCCGTCGCGAGCGCCGATGGCATCGACTAAGGCGCGATGCTCCTGCTGCGAGCGCGGAAGGTACGACGGGAGAAAGCGAACTGTTCGAAGCCGGCAGGTCTTCCCGAGCAACCCCATGGCCATCGAACGCAGCGACGAATATGGGCAGGCGCGGAAGGTCGCCGCGTGAAACTGGTAGTTGAGTTCCGGATAGCCCAGCTCATCGGCTGCTGCGGCGGCATCCATGCGGTCAAGGAGTTCTCGGAGCTCGGTGAGGGCATCGGACCCAATATGGATGGCCGAGATCCGGACCGCCACTCCCTCCACGGCTGCCCGGATGATGGACGTCTCAAGGATCTCTTCGGGAGACAGGTCGGGAACGACCGCGCCTATGTGAGCCCTTGCCTGAAGCCAGCCCTCGCCGATGAGGCGGTCAACTGCGCCGCGCACGGGAAGCTTGCTGACGCCAAGTTGACTGGCGACCTGGTCAACGACGATGCGGGTGCCAGGTCCGTACCGACCGGCGAGAATCTCCTTGCGGAGCACGTCGTAGACCAGGTCAGTCTTGGTCCGGTAGCCGGCCAACGACCTAGGTGAGAGACCCATTCGTGAACTCCTCTCCAAGCCAATCGTATCAGATGTCCGAGATCGCGCTGGACGAATCGGCCGCCAACGTCGACCGCTGATTCGGTGACCCACTGCGCGGCTTCGGGCGGCGGCGGCGTGTCCGTCGGCCTTCGACGCAACCCCTGCGCTCGCAGCGTAGTGCCAGGCAGTGCGGCGCGGCGAATCGCCCGCGCGCTATGCGCTGCATGGGCAACATCGAGTGCGGCGTGTCGCGCCCCACCTTCCCGACGGGTTCGCAACTTGAGGTCCAGAGGCCTTCAACAACAAGGGGGTACGCACAATCTGGGCCCGCACGAGCCGCGGACGCGCGCGCACGACGAGCGTCGACGATAGGCCTGTGGCGAGCGTGGAGGTGGCGGCGACTCAGGTCTCTTGGTGAGTGCACCGGACCGCGGCGTCCGCCCAGCCTGACCATTGAGGAGACGTCCAACCGCGCGTGGAACGGCCCGTATAGCAGCACCGCCACTTCGCCCCATTCGCCCGAGACGTCCAACCGCGCGTGGAACGGCCCCTCGATTGCGCTTCAGCAGAAGATGAGCCTCAAGCTTAAACCGAATCCGATATACGACTTGCATTCAGCGCCGGATCGCGTTCACCTCCAGTCTTGCTTAATGAAAACTCATCCATGTGTGAACGAGGTCGGGGCACCGGACAACGGCCCGGGACAACGGTAGGAAGAACGGGATTGACAGGAAGGCTGGGCCGTTCTATATTCCACCGCTATCAGATATCGGATACGATATCCGGATTGTGACGCTCCACAATGAGGGGCGGACAGGCTCCGAAGGCTGGAAACGACGCCCGGGCGCGACATGGCGCAGTGCGGAATCGGGGATCTGGCCGACCTTCAGGGCCAGCCCTTTCAGCCTCGGACGCCGGTCAGGTCGGCGCTGGTCTCTGAGAACTCGAGGCCACCAATGATCTCAAACAGCGGAATCCGTACGGTGCTTGGCGTCATGTTCGCGATCGGCCTGGTCGCCGCCGTCGGTGGCGGAAGCGCGCCTCAGCCGCCACCCGACCAGGGGATCTCGGCAACGGTCTTTGGCAACTTGCGCTACCGGCAGATCGGCCCACCCGGAAACCGCGTGTCTGCCGTTGTGGGCGTTCCCGGCGACCCGAACGTCCTCTACGTTGGGGCGGCCTCCGGCGGCGTCTGGAAATCGGTGGACGCAGGCACTCACTGGCAGCCGATCTTCGACCAGCAGCCGGCGCAGTCGATCGGGGCGATCGCCATCGCGCCGTCGCACGCGAACACGGTCTGGGTTGGCACCGGCGAGACTTTCATCCGCAGCAACATCTCGATCGGCAACGGTATCTACAAGTCCACCGACGGAGGTACGACATGGCGCCATATGGGGCTCGACAAGACCGGTCGGATCGGTCGCATTGTCGTCGACCCCCGCGACGCGAACATCGTCTTCGCGGCAGCTTTGGGCCACTGCTACGGTCCGCAGCAAGAGCGCGGTGTGTATCGCAGCCGGGACGGCGGCAGAACCTGGGAGCGGGTTCTCTTCGTCGACGAGAACACTGGGGCCTCTGAGATTGCCATGGATCCGAGAAGTCCGGACGTCCTCTTCGCAGGAATGTGGCAGGTCGACATCAAGACGTGGGGGCGGACCAGCGGAGGACCAGGCAGCGGCCTCTACGTGTCGCGCGATGGCGGCACGACCTGGACCCGCTTGAACGGCCGAGGCCTGCCCGATCCCCCGCTCGGCAAGGTCGCGGTCGCTATTGCCCCGAGCGATAGCTCACGAGTCTACGCCCTGATCGAGACAGGGCAGCGCGGTTCTCTCTGGCGATCCGACAACGGTGGCCTCGTGTGGCGGCTCGTCAATCCGAGCCGTTTGCTGAACGAGCGCCCGCACTACTACTCGCGGATGGCCGTGTCGCCGATCGACGAGAACGAGCTCTACTTTCTCTCCAATAGCGTAAGCGTCAGCTATGACGGCGGCGAGACAGCAGAACAGCTGCGCTGGGGCGGCGACGACCACGACATGTGGATCGACTCGACCAACGCCGACCGGATGATGATCGGCGACGACGGCGGCGCGTTGATCTCAACGACGCACGGGAAGGAGTGGGCGCGGGTCCTGCTTCCAATCGCCCAGATGTACCACGTGGCCGTCGACAACCAGACACCGTACTTCGTCTACGGCAACAGGCAGGACGGCCAGTCGTACCGTGGCCCGAGCAACAGCCTCGACGCCCCCATCACGCCGACGGCGGGGGCGGCTATCCCACGCGGCAGTCGGCTCAGCTCGAGCGAGTGGATCAACGTGGCAGGCTGCGAGTCGGGTTTCGCGGTGCCGGACCCCGTGGACAACAACATCGTCTGGGGAAGCTGCTTCAATGGCGGCCTCGACGTCTTCGATCTCCGGACGCGTCACATGCGGTCCGTGCGTGTCTGGCCGCGCTCTGCGCGAGGTGCTGCGGCCAAGGACATGAGGTACCGCTTCAACTGGACGTTCCCGATCGCCATCTCCCCGCACGATCACAACGTCGTTTACGTCGGCAGCCAGCATGTCCACAAGACGACGGACGGCGGCCAGAGCTGGACCGTGATCAGTCCGGACTTGAGCACCAACGATCCGAGCAAGTTGGGCGACTCCGGTGGCCTGACCGTCGACAATCTCGGCGTCGAGTACGGCGAGGTCGTCTTCGCCATTGCCGAATCGCCGGTCCAGAAGGGACTCATCTGGGCGGGAACCAACGACGGACAGGTACAGGTGACACGCGATGGCGGCGGTCACTGGACCAATGTGACGGGCAGCATTCCGGAACTTCCGGCTTGGGGAACGATCAGCAACGTCGAACCGTCGCGCTTCGATGCCGGCACCGCCTACGTCACGGTCGACCTCCACCAGGAAAACAACCGCGACCCGTACGTCTACAAGACGTCGGACTTCGGGAAGACGTGGAAATCCATCAGCTCCAACCTGCCGCGTGACGTCTTCAGCTATGCCCACTGTGTTCGTGAGGATCCGGTTCGCAAGGGTCTGCTCTACCTGGGCACCGAGAACGGGCTGTACGTCTCGCTCGACGATGGTGCCCGCTGGGTGCCGCTGCAGCTCAATTTGCCGCACGCGCCGGTGTACTGGCTGGCGATCCAGGAGCACTTCTCCGATCTCGTCGTCGCCACATACGGCCGGGGCTTCTGGATCCTCGACGACATCACACCCCTACGCCAGCTCTCGCCAGAGGTGCTGGCCAAAGACACGTACCTGTTTGGTCCGCGCGCGACGTACCGCTTTCAACGCGTGCGCGAAAAGCAGACCGCTCCGAATGACCAGAGCACCGGCGAGAACCCACCCGATGGGGCGCCCATCGCCTATTACTTGAAGTCCGCGCAGCCTGACGGTGTGACGGTGCAGATCGTCGACGCAGCCGGTCAGGTCGTTCGTACGCTGCGCGGTCCGGGCCGGCAGGGAATGAACCGGATCTGGTGGGACCTCCGGCACGAAGCGCCGCCGCGACCCAAGCTGCGCGTCCGACCACCTGGGAATCCAACCGTCTGGGACGAGAAGCGCTTCGCCAGCTACGCGATGCTCGGCTGGCGGCCGCTCGTTGTCCGGGTGATCAACGGCGGGCTCGACGGGCCGCAGGCGGTCCCGGGGACGTACACCGTCCGCCTGAAGGTGGGCGCAAACGACGTGCGCGAGCCCCTCCTGATCAAGAAGGACACGCACAGCGCCGGCACTGAAGACGACATCCGGATGCAGGTCCGCACGGTGCTCGACATCCAAGCGGACTTCCGGACGGTTGTGCACGCGATCGATCGGATTGAGTGGCTGCGCAAGCAGGTGCAGGACCTGCGCGAGATGGCCTCCGAGACCCAGCGGCTCGCGCCGGTAGGCGCCGCCGCGAACGCAGTGGACGAGCGGCTGGCCAAGGTCGAGGCCCTCTTCTTCCAGCCGGTTCTCGCCGAAGCGGACGACAAGTCGTTCCGCGCCCTGCCGAAGTTGTTTACCAACTTCGCTGAACTCGCCGGGGACGTGATGTCGGCAGACTTCAAGCCCACGAACCAGCAGCTCCAGGTACACCAGGAGCTCAAGGGCGAATTGTCGGCCGCCGAGAACCAGCTGAAGCAGGCACTCGAGCGTGACCTTCCGGCGTTCAACAAGGTGCTCGCTGAGCATGGATTGGCCGGCATCAACTCGGTCGCGCAATAGGGACGCACAGCACTCATGCAGGCGGGCGCCCAGGAACACACCGGGAGGTGAACCGTGTCACGCAACGTCGTAGTGGTCATGCTCGACACGCTACAGTTCAACTACCTCGGTTGCTACGGCAACGCGTGGATCCACACGCCTCATATCGATCGGTTTTCCAAGCAGGGCGTGCTCTTCGAGAACGCGTACACCGAGGGACTTCCTACCATCCCGTGCCGGCGCGCCATGTTCACCGGTCGCTACACGCTGCCCGTGAAAGGTTGGTCGCAGCTCGACATCGACGACACGACCATTGCCGACCTGTGCTGGGGCCACCCTATCGACACCGCGCTGGTGGGCGACGCCGGACCCCTTCGCCTTCCGAAGTTCGGCTACTCACGCGGCTTCGATAAGGTCCATTTTATCCACGGTCACGAAACCGACCACCAGGTACCTACGCCCAGGACGAGCTTGCCGGCCTCCGGGCGGAAGACTACTTCGAGGACCACGTCATGGAGAGCGCGGACACGATCCTCGGCGAGACGGTCGTCCGTCCGCTCATGAACCAGGTGGAATGCCACCTGAAGGAGCGCCAGGTACCTGGAAGTCGGACGACGACCAGCACGCCGCGCAGGTGATGAAGGCCGCTTCGCGCTACCTGGAGAGCGCCGACCGCAACAAGTCGTTCTTCCTGTGGGTGGACTGCTTCGATCCCCACGAGCCCTGGGACCCGCCCTCGGTCTACGACCGAACCCTGCGATGTCCGTACGACCCGGACTACCAGGGCAAGGACATGTTCCTGCCGATCCAGGGGCACGTGCGGGGCCTTTACACGGAGCCAGAGCTGCACCACATCCGGATGCTCTATGCCGAAAAGGTCACGATGGTTGACAAGTGGTTCGGCTGGTTGATGGACAGGATCCGGGCGCTCGGCCTGGAAGAGAACACGCTGGTGCTACTCGTGTCGGATCATGGCTGCCCCATGGGCAACGGTGAGCACGGCCACGGGATCATGCGCAAATGCCGTCCGTGGCCGTACGAGGAACTCGCGCACATTCCGATGATTGTTCGCGGTCCCGGCCTGCCGCACGACGCGCGCGTGTCTGGTTTCGTGCAGTCCTGCGACGTCGCGCCGACCGTCGTCGACTGGCTCGGGATCGGCGTTCATCCCTCGATGCAGGGCAAGAGCCTGCTGCCTCTCGCGAAGGGCGAGGTCGAACGGCTGAGGGACTTCGCCCTCGCGGGGTACTTCCGCTACTCCTGGTCGCTCATCACGCCGGACTGGTCCTTCATCCACTGGCTCAAGGACGAGGAGAAGACCGTCGCCGATTCGCGGTTCGGCATGTACGGCCGCGAACTAGCGCAATCCACGGCGCACCTGCTCCAAACGAGGAGGCTGAATGCGGTGGAGGATCGAGACACGGCCTTCTACACGAGAGCGTACGAGGAATACAAGAAAGCCGCAACCCTCGATGGCGAGGACCAGTGGACGTGCACGGCGGCCAGTTCCGGAGAGGTGCCGGCACGCGACGAGTTGTACCACCGGGTAGCGGATCCGTTCCAGCTGAGGAACGTCGCAGCGGAGAAGTCGGACGTCGCCCGTGACCTGTTCGAGCGGCTTCGCCTCTTCATGGCTGAGCTGCGGGCGTCGGACAGCGGTGCTCTGTTGTGACCGCAGGGAGGGCGGCGCCAGTGGCCGAGAACATCAGGCTTCTCACGACGGACACGTTCGCTGATCACATCGCCACCGGCCTGAATCGGGTCGTGCTCGTGTTTCGGCAGCGCTGCCCCAATTGTCAGGTCTTGATGGCGGTCATCGACAAGTGTCGCGGGGCCTGGCCGGATCTCGACGTCGCCGGCATCGACGCAGACGAAAGCCCGGCCCTGCTCGAGCAAATGGGGGTCAGCAAGGTTCCAACCGTCCTCGTCTTCCGAAACGGCGAGTTGTCCGCGCGCAGGACCGGGGTGATGAGCCCGTCAGAGCTGCGGCGTCTGATTGCGTCGGCAGCAGCTCCACACCCATGAGCGAGTCCGAGCGTGACCTGATCGTCGTCGGCGGGGGGATTGCAGGCATGACGGCCGCGATCTATGCGGCGCGCGCGGGCCTCGACCTCCTGTTGCTCGAGAAGGCGACGTGCGGAGGGGTCGCAAACGCCAGTTGCAGCGTCGAGAACTTCCCGTCCTACCGAGCCATCGGCGGCATGGAGCTGATGCAGAGAATCAAGAGCCACGTCCGCTCGTTGGGCGTTCCCATCGAGGAACTGACCGAGGTCGAACATGTCGACCTCGAATCCAGGACGAAGACGATCACGACGGCCGACGGCCGATACGGGGCGAGGACGCTGATCATCGCGACGGGCAGTGCGCCGAACCAACTTCCGATCGAAGCCGCCTGCGACGAGCGGGTCCATTACTGCGCGCTCTGTGACGGCCCTGCCTACAAGGGAAAGGACGTGGTGGTCGTCGGTGGAGGGAATACCGGGTTCGACGAGAGCCTGTATCTCGTCAGTCTGGGCGTGCGATCGGTCGTGCTTCTGGAGTGCCTGGAGACCTGCGGCGCCGCGCAGGCCATTCAGCAAAGAGCCGAGTCCACCGGGAGAATCACGGTGAGGACGAGTTGCCGCGTTCGCGCCCTCGTTCCCGACAACGAGCGGGTACACCTAGCCGTCGACGACGCTCGAAGGGGCTCGAGCGACGCGGTCATCGCGGACGGCGTGTTCGTGTACATCGGGCACACGCCAAACAGCGCGATCGTCGCGGGGAAGCTGGATCTCGATCCGTTCGGCTCCATCGTGGCCGACGCCTTGATGCACACCAGTCGTCCCGGCGTCTTTGCGGCTGGCGACGTGGTTGCCAAGAGATACAGGCAACTGACGACTGCGATGGCGGATGGAACGATCGCCGCCCTAGAGGCGGCGAGATACGTGCGCGAGTGCGCGTGAGCGGAACGGTCGGGCGCTGGCTGACCGGCAGCCGCCGAGGGCATCGATGAGGCAACGGTTGAAGCACGGGCACGGAGAGCAGACGCACGGGAGGATCAACAGCCAGGAAGCCAGTATGAGGGGCAAGCGCCAGCAACGGTGTTTGAC
The DNA here is from genome assembly GCA_963701315.1 of uncultured Acidobacteriota bacterium. GTDB lineage: Bacteria > Acidobacteriota > Vicinamibacteria > Vicinamibacterales > Fen-181 > FEN-299. The sequence continues at coordinate 2,927,699 of OY969603.1, forward strand.
GACGTGTCTGCCCCGGACTGAAGCACCGGGGCCAACGACGCATGTTCAGAAGCACAGTCAGGAGGTCGCGATGAAAGGTGTCATAGGGCGCCCACTTGCCGGCGCAGTATGCGTGTTGGTCTTGTTGGCGGCGACGGCAGCGGCCCAGACCGCAACAGGGACGATCGCGGGCACCGTCACGGACTCGACGGGGGGAGTGCTGCCCGGCGTCGCCGTCTCGCTTTCCGGCGAGCGATTGCTCGGCGGCATCCAGACAGAGACCACCGACGTCAAAGGCGTGTTCCGCTTCGACCGCCTCCCGCCAGGTCTCTACGACGTGAAGTTCGAGATGCAGGGCTTCAAGACGGTTCAGCGGAGCGGGGTCCGAATCAGTGCCGGGTTCACTGCCACTGTCAACGTGCCTCTCGAGGTCGGACAGGTCGCGGAGACCGTGACGGTCACGGGGGCGTCGCCCACGGTGGACACCAAGTCCACCCTGCAACAGACGGTCATGTCCCAGGAGATTCTCGAGGGCGTGCCGACCGGCCGCGACCCGTGGTCGCTGGCCAAGATCATCCCGGGCGTTCAGGTCTCCACGTACGACGTCGGGGGGACGCAGAGCATGAATTCGAGCAACCTCAGCTCCCACGGCTCCAGCACTGACGACGTCGTCTACGCCATCGACGGGATGAACACCAACTTCGTGGGAAGCAACGGCGGCGGTAACGCCATTTACTTCGACCAGGGGATGTTCGACGAGGTCGACTACCAGACGTCCGCCCTGCCGGCGGAGAACTCCATCGGTGGCGTGTTCATCAACATGGTAACGAAGCAGGGCGGAAACAAGCTTACCGGTGATCTCAGGGTGAACTACTCGAATCAGAGCCTGCAGGGCAATAATTGGAGCACTCCCGAACTCCAGAAATACGGCTTCGCCGGCGGAAACCCGGTGACCAAGCTGTACGACGTCAACCTGACGGCCGGCGGCCCGATCAAGAAGGACCGTGTCTGGTGGTTCGGTTCGTACCGCCGCTGGGCGGTCACCCAGCTCACGTTGGGGGCGAGGAACCCGGATGGCAGCTACGCCATCGACGACAGCTGGATCACGAACGGCTCAGGCAAGGCCACCTGGCAGCTCACCTCGCGCCACAGAATCAACGTGCTGGTCAACTTCGATCAGAAGCGCAGGCCTCACCGGATTGATTCGGACACAGGCATTGGCATCCCTGCCTCGTACGTCCCGAACATCGCCACCCAAAACCAGACGAGCAATCACTGGCAGGGTGGGCCGCAGTACACGGGTATCTTCGGCAACGCGGTGTTCGAGTCCCGACTCAGCATTCGGGAGGGCACCGGTTACTTCACGTACCAGGACGGCGTGAACGGCGCGATTCGCGTCCAGGATCTCGCGCTCAGCACGGCTGCCGCGGCCGGACCCTGGAACATCACGAGGCCGAACGGGCTCGAGAACTGGGAGAACAGCTTAGCGTACCACGTGCCGTCGTGGGCCGGAGAGCACAACTTCAAGGGCGGCGTCCAGATTACGTGGCAGCAATGGGAAGAGGACTATCAGATCAACGGAGACGAGTACCTCATCTACAACAACGGCGTTCCCAACGAGGTGGTGCTCTTCAACACGCCGACCAGCGTGCGGGCCTACGAACATCAGATCGGCATCTTCATCCAAGACACCTGGACGCCCGCCAGCAGGCTCTCCGTGAACATCGGCGCTCGCTATGATCACCTGGTCGGCGGATGGCCGACATACGACGTGCCGGCCGGTACTTGGGTCCCCGACCGTCAACTGACTGCGGCCGAGCCGGTCCATCAACAGATCGGCGTCTGGCGCCTGGGCGTCATCTGGGACGTCATGGGGAACGGCAAGACGGCGCTCAAGGCGAGTGCCAGCCGCTACGGCTCCAGCGTGGGGATCCAGCGCGTGACGGCCGTGGAACCGCTGACCTACCAGAGTGGCACGAGATCGTGGACAGATCTCAACCATGATGGCATGGCCGAGCCCAACGAGCTCGGCCCCTTTTCGGGTTTCTCTGCGGCCAACGTCCGATATGCGGACGCGAACGGCGGTCCGTGGCCCTACTCGGATGAATACACGGCCGGCGTGGAGCACGAGCTGCGCAAGGACCTTCGCGTTGCGTTGATGTACTACCATCGTACGAATCGCGACGCGGTCGGGACGCGCAACATGGCGGTGCCGACGTCGGCCTATGTTCCGGCGACTGTAACCGTGCCCGGAGCTCCACAAGGGCCAGGCGGAACCGTTACGTTCTACAACCTGCTGCCGGCGTACTTCGGTCTGCAGCAGACCGTGCTCAACGCCGACCCGCTGCTCAACACCACCTACAACGGGTTGGAATTGACCGCCGCAAAGCGACTCTCCAATCGGTGGCAGCTGGTGGCCGGCCTGACGCTGAGCAGCAACAAGGGCGGCCTGAACTTCGGGGACCTGAACGACCCGAACAATCTGATCAACCAGCAGGGGACGGTTGGCGACCACTCCAAGTATTCGGCCAAGGCCTCCGGCAGCTACATGGCGCCCTGGGGTTTCAACGTCAGCGGGGCCTTTCTCTACAACAACGGCTATCCATACCAGTCCAAGTACACGATCACGCGGTCTGCGTTCCCCGGACTCACCCGGGCGAACCAGGTGGTCTACCTGACCGAGCGTGGCACCGAACGGATGCCAAACGTCGCCATGCTCGACCTGCGGATCTCGCGTCCGATTAAGCTCGGGGGCGGCCGCCAGCTGACCCCGCAGGTCGAACTCTTCAACATCGGGAACTCGTCGGCGATCACGGCGCTGACTACAGGCGTCGGTGGGCACTACCTGTATCCATCGCAGATTCTCGGGCCGCGCATGGTGCGTTTCGGTTTCGACCTGCAGTTCTGATGTGGATCAGCCGGCTCCGACAAAGGAGGCTCGCATGTCCCGTCGGCTCGCGTGTTCGTTGCTGGCAGTCGCGCTCATCGTTGCACTTACGGCGACCGGCTGGGCACAGGAGAGGGCCAAGTCCCCGGCCGAGCGTCAGTGGCGATGGCCGACGACGGTTGAGCCGGCGCCGGATCGCCGGGCCGGCGAAGGGGAGGGCCCGTTTGACCGCCTGATCATCCGGGGGGCGACGATGATCGACGGCACCGGCGCCCCGGCGGAAGGGCCGGTCGACATCGTCATCGAGAAGAACCGGATCGCGGACATTCGGGTGGTGGGCGTGCCAGGCGTCCCGATTCGCCCGGCGAATCGGCCGGGAGGGGCGACGCGGGAGATCGATGCGATCGGTATGTACGTGCTGCCCGGTTTCATCGATCTCCACGCGCACATCGGGCGCGCCGAAACGGGCGCGCCCGCCGAGTTCGTGTACAAACTCTGGCTCGCGCACGGCGTAACGACGATCCGCGAGGCGGGGTCGTTCAACGGCATCGACTGGACGCTCCGTGAACGCGACCGGAGCGCGAAGAACGCGATCGTCGCCCCGCGCATCTTCGTCTACATCGAACCTTCCGTAGGCCAAGTGCCCAAGGGGGAGGGCCTGGCGGGTGCCGCGCCGTCTTTCCTGGCATCAGCACGCGCAGGGGTGGTAGCGGCGGAAACGCAGAGAGGCAACGTACCGCCGCCATTGTCCCCCGAGGGAATGGCGCGCTACGTCAGTTGGGTGGCTGAGAAGGGCGTGGACGGATTCAAGCTGCTGACCACACTGGATCCGGAGATCGTGGCGCCACTGCTCGAAGAGGCGAACAAGCACCATCTGGGCAGCATGGCGCACCTTGCGCAGATGGGCGTCTCGCGGATGAACGCGGTCATCGCCGCGAGGCTCGGGCTCGGCTCGCTGGAGCATTGCTACGGGCTGCCCGAGGCGCTCTTCGAGGATCAGACGATCCAGGCATTTCCCGCCGACTTCAACTACGGCGACGAGTCGCAGCGGTTTGCGCAGTTCGGCCGGGCGTGGAAGCAGGCGGCCCGGCCCGGAAGCGAGAAATGGAACGAGGTCATCAAGGAGCTGATCGCGCGGCACTTCGTCCTCGATCCGACGATGACCGTCTACGAGAAGGCCCGTGACGTGAGCAGGGCCATGCACCTCGAGTGGCTCGACACCTACGCGCTGCCATCGCAGTGGCAGTCCTGGATGCCGAACCGCGAGCTACACGGCACCTACTTCGTGAACTGGACGACGGCCGACGAGATCGCGTGGAAGCAGAACTTCCGCCTCTGGATGGCCTTCCTGAACGAGTACAAGAACCGGGGCGGGCGCGTGACGACGGGCTCGGACTCAGCAGGGCCGTTTGAGGAGTTCGGCTTCCAGTACGTGCGCGAGTTGGAGTTGCTGCAGGAAGCGGGCTTTACCCCCCTCGAGGTGGTTCGTGCGGCCACGATGCTGGGCGCTCAGACGCTGGTCGAACCCAAGGGCAAACCGATTGAGTTCGGCATCCTCCGGCCTGGGCTGCTTGCGGATCTAGTGATCGTTCCGCTGAATCCTCTGGCGAACTTCAAGGTGCTGTACGGCACCGGCGCAATGCGGCTGAACGATCAGACGGGCGAGATCGAGCGTGTCGGGGGCGTCAAATATGTGATCAAGGACGGCATTCTCTACGACGCGAAGAAGCTGCTCGCTGACGTGGCGGGCATGGTCCGGGAAGCGAAGAAGAAGACGGCCGCGAAGTCGCCCTCCCCGACGGGGGCAGGACAGTGAAGGAGATCGCTGCCTCGGGGTCCGGAGCCCTTAGCGAGTCTGGCGAGGCAGGGGGCCCCGGGGCAGCGAGCGAAGCGCTGTCCCGTGAGCAAGGCTCCACGCTCAAGCGCGAACTGGGCCGCTGGGACCTGACCGCGATGGGCATCAACATCGTGATCGGCGGCGGCATCTTCTTGGTGCCCGCCCAAGCCGCTCGCGATGTCGGTCCGTGGGCGCCGCTCGTTTACCTGTTCCTGGGGTTCACTGGCCTCATCGTCGGCCTATGCTTCGCCGAAGTCGGTAGCCGATTCGTCGGGACCGGTGGACCCTACCTCTATACACGGGTCGCCTTTGGCAGATTCGCGGCGTTCGAAGTGGGATGGATGGCGTGGTTCACCAGGGCCGCAGCACAGGCATCGGTGGTGAACGGCCTCGTGCTTGCTCTCGGCTTCTACTGGCCGGCCGTTCGGGAACCTCTTGAGCGAACGCTCATACTCGTCGGGCTCACCAGCTTCTTGGCCTGGATCAATGTCCGTGGTATCAAGCTGTCTGCGTGGATGATCAACTTCCTGACTATCGGGAAGCTCGTTCCCTTGGCCACGTTCGGTGTGGTTGGTCTGTTCTTCGTGGACACGGGACGGCTGGCGCCGTCGGGTCACGTCGGCTGGTCGGAACTCTCCAGCACTGCGCTCCTACTGCTCTTCGTCTCTAGCGGCTACGAGGTGATTGCGGTTCCGGCCGGCGAAGTCAAGAACCCGCGCACAGTCGTGCCCTTTGCCATCTTTGCGACAGTCGCCGTGATGACCGCCATCAATACGCTGGTCCAGATGTCGGCGGAGGGGACGTTGCCGTCGCTGGCGTCGTCCCAGACGCCACTGGCGGATGCGGCGTCCATCTTCATGGGGAGGCCTGGCGCGCTGCTGATCGGCGTCGGTTCCGTCCTTTCAATGATCGGCGCCAACGCGGGACAGATTCTGACCGGATCGCGGCTCTTGTACGCGTTGGGTGAGAACCGTGACCTGCCTAGATTCTTCGCCAGAGTACACCCACGGTTCCGTACACCGTCGAATGCGGTCCTGTTCTCCTCTGCCGTCACCCTGGTGCTCGCACTGTCCGGGTCCTTCGCGGCGCTTGCTGCGGCCACAGCGGTCGCTCGCCTCATCACGCACCTTGGCGTTTCTGCGGCGACCTTGCGACTTCGCCATCCGAAATTCGACAATGTCGTCCGGCCTGCGACCTTTGTCACGCCTTTCGGGCCGGTCATTCCGGTGTTGGCAATGCTGTTATCGGCTGGGATTTTGGCCGGAGTGTCTCAACAGCAGGTTGTTGCAGGCGTGCTGGCGCTGATTGGCGGCGCCGTCCTCTTTTTGATCGCGGCCGGCCGGCGAGGCGAGGCGGGTGGCGATCGCATCGCGCGGATAGGCTGAGGCGCGAACGCCCATCGCCCGCTATTCGGAGCAGCGCCGGTAGAGTCGAGGAAGCGCGCGGTGACGTGCAGGTCCGGCGGCGCCGAGTGCGAGCGACGTCTTTCGTTGCCACCCTCGCCGAGAAGACCATCGGTCCGTTTCGCCTCTCCGCTCATCGAACTGGACGTGCGGATTTCCCGCATCCAGCTCTCGGACGGGTTTCACGTCAAGGCATGCACGCGCGGCGCCGCGGGCCAGAGACTGGAGAGAGAATGCCCGCGGCTCGGGCTCACGTCCGACCGTCTCCGCGGTGCCGCCGTTCTGAAGAAGATGCCCGCAGCCTGCGCCGTGGATGCTCCGCTTCGACCGTCAGACGCTGTACGAGGAGATTTGGTCGGAGCCAGCCGAGAAAGTGGCCGCTCGATACGGCGTCTCCGGGTTCGCGAATTCCAAGGTCTGCCGATGTCTCCGGATTCCCAAGCCGCCGCGCGGCTACTGGGCCATGAAGGCAGCCGGTTACCGCACAGCGCCACATCCCAAGCTTCCGTAGGTCGACGACCTGAAGCCCTCTGAGAAGCACCGATCGCGCTGACCCTGTCGGGCTGGAAACCAGCTTCGCGGTCCGGAGTGCAGATCGTCTCTGCCCTATGCACATCGTGCCGTGGAACACGAATCGGCGGTCGGCGCTGACACGCGCGAGCTTGCGTAGCCTACCTGCGCGACGTACTGCGGGCGGACGCGGTAGTGGGGCCAGGACGCGGGCGGGCAGGAACCACAGCCCGATTGTGGTGGAGCTGACCGACTGACCTCATCAGTTCATGACTCCGGACGCACGCGTCCAGTGATCAGGAACACTGGATAGTCGCGGCCGTTCCGATGGTGGGTGAACGCCGTGGTATCCGCCAGTTCGTCGAAACCAGCTGCGGCCAGCAGGGTCTTCAATTCGTGGCGGTCGAAGCCCAGATGGAACACGTCGGTCGCGTCCGGTGTGTGGAACGTACCGTCTTCCCGGTCGAGGTCGGCCAGCGCTACCTGCCCGCCCGGTCGGAGGTGCGCGTGGAAACGGGCAAACAGCGAGGCGAGATCCGAGACATGGTGCAGGGACATGCTGCTGACGATCAAATCGTAGACTCCGGAGAGCGCGTAGCCATCGTCCGGCCGGAGGAACAGCGTCGTCACGGAGTTCAAGTTCCGCTCGCGCAGCTTGCCTGCCAGTACGTCGAGCATGCCCTGCGATGTGTCCGCCCCGGTCACCCGACGGACGAACGGTTGCACGGCCAGTGTCAGCAGGCCGGTGCCGCACCCGACATCCAGCACGTCCATCGCCAGGGTCAGCCCGATCTGGCGTGCGATGGCCTCGCCCACGGCGTTGGCCAGGCGTACGCGGGCGGTGTCGGCGTCCCAGGTGGACGCCATCTGATCGAACCGGCGAGTGTCAGTCATGGGAAGGGTCGGTCGATCGATGCGCTGACCGCTTCTTGTCTGATGCTACCATGCGGCGGGAAGGCAGTCAGGGCGGGGCCATCCGCTCTTCCGATTCGCGTGTTTGTCTGACCGCTTCGCATCGACGTTTCCACGCGCCTGTTAACCGGAGGGTTAGAGGTTCGAGTCCCACCTGAGGAGCCAAGCACATCGAACGCTCGAATCCCCAGGTTCAGCGGGGCGCGGAATACCAATACATGAGGATATTGCAAACCGAACTCCGCTGGTGATATACGTTGGCCGCCGACCGATTCCGTCCTTCTTCGTGCCGGAAGGAACGTGGAAGATGGTGTTCGTTCGGCGATCGGAAGGAGATCGGCCATGGGCTCGATTCGCAAGTGGATTCTCTTCTCATCTTCTCTCGGACTGATTGGCGCCGCAGCCTGCACGCAGAACCCCGAGCAGCAGGCAGGACAAAAGGCGCAGCCCGACGTGAAAGCCACCGTCAAATGGGACAAAACCATCGTCGTTTCGAAATCGACGCCCACGTTGCAGGTGGTCGTCAACCCTCCGCTGGAGCATGGCCAGCCGATGCAAATCGGCGCCTACGCGGCTTTGAAAGACCTGGGTGCGGACTACGTGCGCTATGTGCCTTGGCTGCCGTATCCCAAGCTGGCCGTGGCCGAGCTCGAGCCGCCGACCAAGGACAAGACATCGTGGGACTTTTCTCTCATCGATCCCATGACCAAGGATTTTCTCGCCGCCCAGGAAGGGCACTCGACAGTGATGAACTTCTCCACGATTCCGCAGTGGATGTTCAAGACCGACAAGCCCATCGCGTATCCTGCCGACCCCGACCGGGTGACGTGGGACTACGAGAAAGGCACGGAGCTGCGCGACCCCAGCATGAAGGAGCTGGGCGACTACTACAACCGCCTAGTGAGCTGGTACGTGAATGGCGGATTCAAGGACGAGAACGGCGTGCAGCACACCTCGGGCTACCACTACAAGTTCCCGGTGTGGGAAGTGCTGAACGAAGTTGAGTCGGAGCATACGACCACGCCTGAAATGTACACGAGGGAATACGATGCCATCGTGGACGGCATTCGCCGCGCCAGCCCCAGCACCAAGTTCATGGGCATGGCGCTGGGAGGGCCGAGCGATCATCCGGACTTTGTGGAGTATTTCCTCGACCCCAAGCATCACAAGGCCGGCATCCCGCTCGACTTCATCTCCTACCACTTCTACGCGACGCCTACGCGCCGGCAGACCATCGACCAGTGGCAGTACACGTTCTTCGACCAGGCGGACGGATTCCTGCACACGGTGCGCTACATCGAGGGCATCCGCAAGCGCCTGTCGCCACCGACCAAGACGGATACCGATGAGTTGGGCGTGATTCTGCCCACCGACAACACCGATGCGGACAAAGTGGCTCCGCCACCGGAGTACTGGAACCTGGCCGGGTCGCTCTACGCCTACCTCTACATGCAGCTCTCGCGGCAGGGGATCGACATCATCGGCGAGTCGCAGCTAGTTGGATACCCGACGCAGTTTCCCAGCGTGAGCATGATGAACTGGGCGGACAACAAGCCCAACGCGCGCTTTTGGGTACTGAAGCTGATCAAGGACAACTTCCATGCGGGCGACAAGCTGGTGGATGGGAGCCTTGACGGAGCGAACTCGTCGGATGTGGAGGGGCAGGCGTTTATCACGTCGAGCGGCCGCAAGGCGCTGCTCGCCAACAAGCGCAACCAGACGATCAGCGTGGTTCTCCCAGAGGCCGACAAGGCAACCGCGGTTACGGTGGACCTGCAGACCGGCGACGGCCCGGCGCGCAGCGTGTCGGTGACCGATGGCAAAATCAAACTCGAGCCCTTTGCCGTGACGGTCGTGAGCTGGCAATGACAACTCCTCAAATGCAATCCGCCGAAGGCGAGCCGCCGAAGCGGTTTGCCTTCATCCTGCGGCTCAATCCCGGCGTGGGCGACGAGTATGACAAGGCCCACGCCGCTGTGTGGCCGGAGATGCTGGAACTGCTGAAGAGCGCAGGCATCCACGAGTATTCGATCTTCCGGCGCGACGAACTGCTGTTCCTTACGTTCAAGGCGGTGGATTTCGAGGCGACGTGGAGCCGGCTCGAAAATCACCCGGTGAACCTGCGCTGGCAGGAGTACATGGCGCCCAAGTTTGCGCCGCACGAGGGGTTGCGCCCCGGCGAGCGCTTCCCGATGATGGAAGAGGTTTTCTACATGCCGTGAGCGTGTATCCCGCTCGAGCCGCAAGAGGTAAATGCCCAGGGAGGGTCGAGGACAGAGTTTCGATTTGGGGGGACGAGTGACGACCACGGAGAAGCGGCCGCTCCGCGTGGGCCTGTGCGGAATCGGTCTCGACGCTTACTGGCCGCAATTCGCGGGACTTGAAGGGCGGCTCAAAGGTTACGTGGCGCAAGTGGCGGCGCGGCTGGAGCGGCCCGGCGTTGAAGTGGTGAATCTGGGCCTGATCGATACGCCGCACCGATCGCGCGACGCCGGGCACCAGTGCCGCCGCGAAGACATCGACGTGCTGTTCCTCTACGTCACCACCTACGCGCTCTCCAACACCGTGCTGCCGCTCGTGCAGCGCGCCGGCGTGCCCGTGATCGTGCTCAATCTACAGCCGGGCGCCGCGATCGACTACGACGCGTTCAACGAGCTCGAAGATCGCACGGCGATGACCGGCGCCTGGCTCGCCTACTGCTCGGCATGCCCGGTTCCCGAGATCGCCAACGTCATGTCGCGCGCGGGAATCGCCTTCCACCAGGTAACCGGCGTGCTCGATGGAGAGGCGACGCGGGCTCAGATCGAGCAGTGGCTGGCGGCGGCGCGGGTGCGCTCGGCGCTGTCGTCGGCGCGGCTCGGCCTGATGGGCCACTACTACAGCGGCATGCTCGACATCATGACCGACGTGACGCTGGTCTCCATCGCCTTCGGCATGCATACGGAGATCGTCGAGGTCGACGAGCTCAGTGCGCTCGTGGCCGAGGTCGACTCGGCCGCCATCGATCGCCGCGTCGCCGAGTTCCACGACAGCTTCGACGTGCAACCCGACTGCCCCGCCGATGAGTTGCGCCGGGCAGCGCGCACATCCGTGGCGCTCGATGCCTTTGTCGCGCAGCACGAGCTCGACGCCATGGCCTATTACTATGAGGGCTCGGGCGTGCCGGCGAACGAAGACACCATGAGCTCCATCATCCTCGGCACTTCCCTGCTGACGGCGCGGCACATTCCTGTGGCCGGCGAGTACGAAGTGAAGAACGCGCTGGCCATGAAGATCATGGACTGCCTTGGCGCCGGCGGCTCGTTCACCGAGTGCTACGCGATGGACTTCAACGACGACCTTGTGCTGATGGGTCACGACGGACCCGGCCACATCGCCATTGCCGAAGGCAAGACCAAGGTCCGCCCGTTGCACGTCTATCACGGCAAGGTGGGGCGCGGGCTTTCGGTGGAGATGAGCGTGAAGTATGGGCCGGTCACGCTGCTCTCGGTGGTCGAAGACGCGAAGTCGCGGTTCAAGCTGCTGGCCGCCGAAGGCGAGTGTGTCGCTGGCCCGATCTTGGAGATCGGCAACACCAACAGCCGCTACCGTTTCCCGCTGGGCGCGCGCGGATTCGTGAACGCGTGGAACGCGCAGGGACCGGCGCATCATTGCGCTGTGGGCGTGGGGCATGTGGCGGCAACGCTGCAAAAAGTCGCGGCCATCATGGGCATTGGCTTCCAGCGCGTGTGCTGAGGCGGCGGCGAATCATTCGGGCGCGTCGGGACCCAGCTTTTGCGGCGTGATCTCATCGCTGACAGCGGGTTTGTGCAGCGGCTTGGTGCTGTGGAGCTCTTGGAACATGGCCCGGGCCTCTTGCTGCGCCTCCCGGTTACCTGTGGCGCGCTCAGCCTGCGAGAGGCGGTACCAGGCCACTTCGTCGCCCGGATCCAACCGCGACTGGATGCTCTGGCTGCTCGCGGTGGCCAACCAGTATCGCATCGTCCCTGCGCCTACGATCTCCGGGACGACCCCAGACTCCATGACCTCGCCCGTCGCGTCGGCATCCCTCGCGTCTGACCAGCTAATCAACTAAGGATCATTTTAGGGGTCTTCACCGTTCCTTGTTGGTTGCACATCAAGAGAAGACACCATGGGATAGCCAACGGCCGGCACCTCCGCCGTGGGGAACCGGGCCCCGGGCGGGCCGTTCGGTCCAGCGGGATGTGGCGAACAGTCGGTGCGATGGCAACCCACGGGGCGGCGCGCGCCGACTTCCAGGACCAGTACCCGGGAAGCCCAGGCGGGTTGCGCCCGGTGTCGGCGTTAGTTCGGTTCATTCTCCACCGGCGACGGGCGCGGGTCGTCTAGAGAAAAGCGCTAGGAGCGCGTCCGAGTATTGGCCGACGCGCTCCTCAGGAGCGTGTCCGAGCCAGTGACGGGCGTGCTCATGATTCTCGTCATCCTCGCGCGGCCTGCGATCGCGTCGCCGAGGGCGGTGACGGGCCCCGCGTCCGTGAATGACTGCTAGCCACGCGTGGCTCGCCGCTGCTCAGCAGGCCTGCAGGAGTCCGTGGATCTTGAGCACGGTGTGACCGAGGCACACAAGCGCCCATTCTCGCTGGACCTTCTCGAGTCCGCGCAAGACGAATTGGCGGAAACCGCGTCCATGCTTCGTCTGACCGAAGACCGGTTCCACGATCGCCTTGCGCCACCGATAGACGTCATGGCCGCGCTTCGTCTGCAGCTTCCGCCTCATGCGATCGGTCAGCGTCGCCGCCTTCGGCAAGGGCCCGCGGGGGCATCGCACCGGCTGCTGATCGTGGGGCTGCCGACCGGTGGCCACGTAGCCGTCGATCCCCGCACTGGCCAGGTACGCCAAGTTCGCGTCGGAGCAGTAGCCGCTGTCCGCCAAGACCTCGGCCGGCCGCTCGCCAAATTGCGTCTCGATCACCTCGACCATCGGCTGCAGTTGTTGCTTGTCGTTCGGCTCCTGCGTCACCGCCTGCCCGACGATCAGTTGGCTGACGGGCTCCACGGCGATTTGCGCGTTGTACGCGTGCACAAACCCGTCGGGCCCCGTCATGATGCGCGACTCGGGGTCGGTGAAGTTGTACTGCGCCTTCGGATTATGGAGAGCTCTCCATAACGAAGATTATGGTGAGTGCCGCGTTATGCTGCGCGCGGGCGATGCTCGACGGAATCACGGCCATGTTAGAGGCCGTCGTCCGTTGATCTTCTTTCCATAATCCGGTCTCGGGTGCATTGTCGTTCCTCCACCAGCAGAAAGGAGGAGCGATGTTTTCGACGTGGTATCCGGCGACGCGCGCGGCCGCTATCGACGCTCCCCACACAAAGCCAGGATCGATCGGATCGGCAGCAGGCTTCGCCAGCAGCAGTATCTCGATGACGCGATCCGGCATCATCTCCACGAGTGGCTGCGATTCACTCAGTACCTGGATCAACGCGGCGTGACTCGCCCGACGAGTATCGCTGATGAGTGCGTGCGCCGGTACGTGGCGCGGCGCACGCGAGGTACGAGCGGGAGCCACGGCCGGTTTGTCCGCGCATCCGTCCGTCTCTTCATTGAGGCGGACGATGACGGTCACTGCCGGCGCCGCGTCGGGACCGCCTCATGGGTGGCGCCGGGCTGGTTTGGCGAGATCCTGACCCGCTACCTCGACTTCGTTCAGCGACATCGCGGCCTTGCCCGTCGCACGGTGAGTCAGTATGCGCGCAAGCTATCGGTGTTTGCCCAGTACCTGGAGCAGGCGAAGTGCACGCGGCTCGAGGCGATCGCGCCCCGGCACGTGCGTGCATTCTACGAAAACGCCGACGGCGACCGGCCACGTCGCTCCTACAGCTCGAGCCTCCGTGCGTTCTTCCGGTGGGCGGCGACACAAGACTTGGTCTCCGCGGTGCTGAGTGATGCGGTTCCCCGTCCGCGACACTATCGGTTAGCGACGCTCCCGGACGTGCTCACCGACGAGGACGTCGAGCGCATTGTCGCGACCGTGGACCGATCCACGCCGGTGGGGCGACGCGATTGTGCGGTCTTGCTCCTGGCCGCACGGTACGGGCTGCGGCCGTGCGATATTCGTCAGCTGACGCTTGATCACCTCGATTGGCGCCAGGCATGTATTGAGATCCGGCAGGCCAAAACGGGCCGGCCGCTGGTATTGCCGCTGCTTCCGGATGTCGCCGATGCCCTCAGTACGTACATCCGGGACGGCCGTCCGCCCTCTCTCAGTCGTGCCATCTTCATCAGGCATCGAGCGCCCTTTGAGCCGTTTGTCGCTGAAAACAATCTCTCGACCATCATGCGCGCGGCGCTGCACCGAGCGGGTCTGGCTGATCGACCTGGGCGCCGCGGCCTCTACCTGTTCCGGCACACTCTCGCCACGCGTCTGCTGGCCGCCGGCCATCCGATAAAGACGATCGCCGACGTCCTGGGGCACGCCTCCACTGACACGACGTACGGCTACGCGCGGATCGAGCTCTCAAATCTCCGCACGGTCGCCATCGCGGAAGCGGAGGTGGATGCATGACGGCTTCCGCCTACGCCACGACGTTCGGTTCGCCGCTCGCGTCGCAGCTCGAGCGATTCCTGGCGCTCAAGCGCGCGATGGGCTATCGCTACCGCGATGAATCGCGGTTGCTCCGTGAGTTGGATCATTTCCTCACGGCACGCCTGGCGTCGATGTCTGATCCGGTTCTCACACTGGCGGTCGCGCGCGACTATGTCGCCCGTCGCGGGAAGGAATCCGATGCGACCCGCGCCCATCGTCTCACGATCATCAGAGAAGTCAGCCGATTCCTGCGGCTGGAAGACCCGCGCACGGAGGTTCCAGGGCCGAGATTCCTCGCGATTGCACGGCACACGTTTGTGCCGCGGGTGCTCAGTCGCGAGGAGGGCCGCCGGTTCCTTCAGGCCTGCGACCACCTATCCCAAGACCCCCGATCGCCGATCCGGCACGTGGTGCTGGGCACGGCCCTGCGGCTGTTGTATCTCACCGGGCTGCGCCGCGGCGAGGTCCTCCGGCTCACGCTGGCCGACGTCGATCCGAATGCCGGCGTCTTGCAGATTCACCACACCAAGTTTGGCAAGTCGCGCCTGGTTCCGGTCGCTCCAGATCTCGCCCGACGCCTTACAGAATGTCGACGCGTCGTCCAAGCGCGCCTCGGACCCCGTGATCCGGAGACGCCGTTCTTTCCGCGGTCCACCGGTCGTCGGTACGGACCCTCCGCACTTCGCCGGGCATTTCATCAGACTCTGGATCTCGCAGGAATTCCTCGTGTGCGCGGTGGCCGCCGTCTCCGCCTCCACGACCTTCGGCATTCCTGGGCAGTGCTGCGCCTCACGTTGTGGTGTGAGCAGAATGTCGACCTTGGGGCGAAGCTGCCACTCCTCGCGACGTACCTCGGTCATGTCGACTTGACCAGCTCCCAGCGGTATCTGCAGCTGACGCAAGACCTCGTCGCCGAGGTGACCCGTCGCCATCAAGCGCGCTTCGGCCATCTCATTTGCGAAGGGAGGGCCTCGTGAGGCTGCCGATGCTCTCCGCCTTGATCACCGACTTCTTTGTTCGCCATCTGGCGTCCGAGCGAAATGTCAGCGCTCACACGACGATCGCCTATCGCGATGCCGTGAAACTCTTCCTTCGCTTCGCCTCGATGCGCTGCCACCGGGAGATCGACGAGCTCACGATCAGCGACCTCAGCGCCGATGCCGTGCTGGAGTTCCTCGCCGACCTTGAGACGCATCGCGGCAATGCCGTGCGGACCCGCAACGCTCGCCTGGCAGCCCTGCAGACCTTCTTTCGGTACGTCGCGACACGCGAGCCGGTGCTGGCCAGCCACTGCCATCCGATTTTCGCGATTCCAACCAAGAAGACGAGCCGCCCCGTCCTCGGCTACCTGAGCGAACAGGAGCTGGCGCATCTCCTCGCACAAGTCGACCGCTCCGGTGTCAATGGCGAACGCGACTACGTGCTGCTCGCCGTGCTGTACGACACCGGCGCTCGCATTCAAGAGGTCCTCGACCTCGTCCCTCAGGACTTTCACTTCGACGCTCCGGCCTATGTGCGCGTCCGCGGGAAGGGACGTCGCGAACGACTCTGCCCGCTCCTTCCGCAGACCGCCCGTCTCATCCGACGATTTCTGACCGCGCAGCGGCGGACTCCCGGAGACGCACGCCCGTTGCTGCAAAATCGGCGAGGCGCCCGATTGACCCGACACGGTGCGCGGTACTTGCTGCTGAAGCACCTCCATCGCGCCGCCGCTTCGATGCCGAGTCTCGCTCGGCCCAAGATCAGCCCGCATACGCTTCGCCACACCAAAGCGATGCACCTGCTACAGTCAGGCGTCCCGCTCATCACCGTCAAAGACTTCCTCGGTCACGTCGACCTGACGTCGACCGAGGTGTACGTCCAAGCCGACCTGGAGATGAAACGACAGGCGCTCGCAGGCGCAGGCGGGCCCCATGCGGTCCCCGGTCGACGCCTGCGCTTGCCGTCAGGCCTCATCGCCTGGCTCGAGTCGCTATAGTCCGATATGGGAAGCCGGCGATCGCCCCTGCCAGCAGATCGTTCCGGAAGATCACGATCTCCGCCGCAGCTTCCCATAACGCGGCACTCACCATAATTCGGATCGGGAACCGCGTCCGATTGCTCGGCCGGGGCGGCCTCGGCTTTCGCGCGCGCCTCCAAGACCCGCTTCGCTTCGCGGATCCGCGCCAGTCGAGTCTCTCGGCGCTGCAGCTCCGGGGGCAGCTCGTCCCCGCGACGATCGCGCCCGTGCGTCGCGTCCTCTTGCGCGTCGGTCGCCTCCGCCTGGGTCAGCAGATGATGGACCTCGGTGGCCAACGTCGCTTCGCGTTCCTGCATCCGCCCGTAACTCATCGCCTGGTGTTTCGAGGCGTTCGCCTTCACCTTACTGCCGTCGATCGCGACGCGCCCGACGCTGACGGCGCCCGCTTCCCGCGCCATCTGCAAGACCTGAACGAACAGGCCTTCCAACGCGGCCAGATGGATCTTCCGAAAGTCCGCGATCGTGCGAAAGTCAGGCGTGTTGCCGGCGGCCAACACGCGAAACGCCACATCGTCCACCAAGCGGCGCGCGATCCTGCGCGACGAGAAGACCCCGGTGCAATAGCCGTACACCAGCACCTTCGTCATCATCGCCGGGTGATAGGGCGGCTGGCCCCGATCGTCACGCTCGTAGACCGACGTGATCGCCGACAAATCCAAGACGTCCACCAGGTCGCTCACGAAGAACGCAAGATGATCGTCGGGCAGCCACTCGCGCAGGCTCGGCGGCAACAACAAGCTCTGTTCGGGCAGATACGTCTTGTACGACTTCGCCATCTCTCTAATCCAAGATCCGATCGATCGCTGTCAAGGCTGAGATGGCGGAATTCTCGGACACGCTCCTAGTGGGCGCGACGGGTTGCGGCTGGACGGCCGCCGCGGCGGCCGTTCCGGCGGGCGGCTGCCGCTTTCCGCGCTGAGCGCTGATGCCCTAGCAACGCCGCCGGGCCGACGATGGCGACGCTGGATCGCCCGCGCGACGTTGTCACCCGAGCAACCTTCACGCCGGTCTGCGGTTCGGGCAGAGTGAGGCCACGCGCCTGTCGGTCCTCGACGTAGAGCGCGAGCAGTTCGCGCACGGCGTCCTCGGCCTCGTCTGAAGTGTCGGCGGCGGCGTACACGGGAAGCCCCGGCACATATGCGCTCACGGCCCCGCTGTCTTCGGCCTCGAAGACGATAGGATACCTTGTCGTCATTCCAACCCCGCATCCTTCAATATGCGACGGGCGAGCCGCCCAACGTCCTTCTTGGTGTGAACGGACACCCAGACTTCCTTCTTCGTGAGGGGGTGCACAAACCTCCGGTGACTGCCCCTGCCGATCCGCTCCTCGACGAAACCCGCAGACCGAAGGCGACGGATGAGTTCTGCCCAGGTCATCGCCGATAGTATAACCGATCGCTGGGTTTATCGCGGGCGGGCCGAATCTCCTAAGAGGTCACCATCGGAAGACCAGCCTGGCGGCAGGGTGCCAAGAGATGTCGTATGCGCCTTTTGGCTGCCAGCAGAATTACCGTCACTCGCCTCGGTGTCACCAATCCGACGACCTGTCGCTGATGATGGACGGGCGCACGCCGCATAGATGGGCTAATCCGGCCCACGGGCCTTCGACACGTTCTGCACGCTGAGCTAGAATCCGCTTGCGACCGCGGCATGGACCTTCGCGGGAGGCCGTCATGGCGGACCAGGACGCGCCGGCGGACACCACGGGCGACAGCAGCCGGCTCAACGGCGTCCAACAGTTCTTCCTCCTGGCGTTCGGCCTGTTCGGATGCCTCGTCGTGTGGGGGGCGACGACCGAATTCGTCGACGACGTCAGACTGCGGCTCTTCGGCCGTGAAACCGTGGGCGTCGTCGTCGAGCACGAATGGTCCAGCAGCACGACGATGACGCGGGGGCTGAGCGGCCCGGGGTCGACGATCACGTTCAGCCCGATCGTGGCCATCGACACACCGGACGGCAAGGCAAAGATTCGCGGGAAGGTGTTCCGTGCCCTGACGGACGTCGCGCCGATCGGCACGAAGGTAGGGGTGCTCTATCTCGTCGGCCGTCCGGCCGACGGGGCGATCAAGAGCGAGGTCGACCTGGCCTGGATCTCCATCCTGACCGGCCTTCTGGGCTTCGCAATGGTCGCCGCCGTGGTCGCCGTCATGGTCGCCACGGGCACGTGGAAGCTGCCCAGGCGTTCGCCCCTCCGCGGCAGTCCCTGAGCCGTCCGGGGTTCACGCGCTTCTGCCTGACGAGAGATCGCCACTTCACGTGGCCCGGTGTCACGCTGCTGCGAGGCTCGGCCGCAACTCGCCACTCTCCTAGTCGTTACGAGTGGCTGGTTCTTTGAAGGGTGTCGAGTAACGGTGACAGGGACGGTGAAACGGTCCCCCCGCGTCAGCGCCTCCAGCCAGTCAGCGATGGCCAGCGGCTCCCACGTCCCGGCATAGCCGCGTACGCGCAGCATGTCGTGCAGCCGCGTGGCCGCAGCCGTGGATACCGCGCGAGCGCGTCGCGGATGACGGGCAAGGACGGACCGAGGGCCGTCGGGCAACAGACGCGACGGGACCAGGCTGGGAGCCGATGTGCGCTCGACGAACGTCGAGAATCAGTCAGTTTCGCGCGCTCGCCGGCAATACCGTCGTCCGCTGTCACAGCCGGGCGTTCGCCCGCGCCTGGCGCTGGAAGTTCCGGTCCCGCCAAGGCCGGCCCGCCCTCGACGCCGACGTTGGGGCACTGATCCGGCAGATGCACGCCGCCAATCCGCTCTGGGGCCCTCCGCGGATTCATGACGAGATCGAGTACGTGTTCCGGTCGCCACAGATCAACAAGCGGCGATGAGTGAGGACGGCGTGGGTGACCTGTCCATCGAACTGGATCTATCCCGCCCCCGCGTGCTGACGCCTCAGCCTAGCGGACCGTCGGTACCGGGACAGGTCGCGCCCCGCGCCACCTGCTGCGTCGTCGACCCGAAGAGCGCCAGTGCTGCACCGCCGCGGCCCTGGGCACCCATGACGATCAGATCGGCGCCTTCCTCCGCCGCGATGTGGAGAATACCGTGATACGCGCGGCCGACCACGACCACGGTTCTGACGCCTCGGTTGAGTCGGGGTTCCCCTGAGACGAGGCTCTCGAGCCGCTGCCGAGCGTCCTTGAGCAGGTACGTTCGAAACTCCGGGACGTTGAAATGCGCGTACTCAAGTGGTTCTTCTTCTGCCAGGAATTCGATCGCGTGAACCAGGACGACAGACGCGTCGAAGCGGCGCGCGAGATCGAGGGCGAACCCGAATGCCTCCAACGCGGCGGACGAGAAGTCAATCGGACAGAGGATGGTTCGGAGCGTGATTTCGGACGGCGGGGTGGCGGGCGCGTGCGGCGGCACGGTCAATACCGGACACGGCGCTTTCCGCAGCACCTTCTCGGTCACAGCCCCGAGAAAGAACCGGTCGAACCCGCTGCGGCCGTGCGTTCCCATCACCAGGAGGTCAGCACGCATCGCAAGAGCCTGGTCCACAATTGTGGCCGCTGGTTCGCCGGCTTCGGCCATCAAGGCGACAGGGCTCGCGCCCAGGCCCGCGGCGGCCACCGTCTGCCGCAGCGCTTCGAGCACCTGGTCCCTTAGGACGGGATACACCATGCTGACAGGCTCGACGCCAGTCCGGACGTCCATCGGCGTGAACGAAGGCACCACGTGCAAGGTGGTTAGGTGGGCCTCGTACCACTTCGCGATTGCGCCGGCATAGGCGAGGGTCCGGACCGATAGTTCGCTCAAATCAACCGGACAGAGGATGCGTTTGAATTCGACCACGGGCCACCTCCTTCAAGGCAACACGTGCGACCGCCGGAGACGTCTGAACCGTAGTGGGAATATCGAAGAGTGGTTTCCGTAAGTGCCAGTCCTCTGCCGAGGCGCTGATCATACGCTGCCTCGAACTCTCGGAGACGCGGCGAGGCTGGCCAGAGTGACCCGACCCGGGCCGCGGCGGACCTCCGGGGACCGGTCGGGTCGCACGTCAGGCACCCTGGCCAGCGGGGTGAGCCTCGCGCTGGGAGAGGAGGCAGCGCCGCGATTGCCATGCTCGTCCTGAAACGGGTCGTCAGCCCTTAAGCAGTTGGGTCTTGGCTTCCTCCCCACCTGCCTTGATGGGCACCTTCACTGCATCTTCCATCGGATCCTTGAAGGGCACCTCGATTCGCAACAACCCGTTCTCGTAGGTCGCTTCGGCCTTCTCAGGCTTTACCGGCCAACCCAACGCCAGCGCCGACACGTACTCGATGTCCCTGGCTGGCGCCAACAGGTAGACGCTGTCTTCGAGGATCTTCACATCGACGGTCGCCGTCGGTGCTCCTGGTATGGCGAATTCCACTATGAGCTTGTGGTGCTCACCGTCGGCATACGCAACGGTATCGGGCGCGACTTTCATCCGCTCTACCTGCATCTCGGCACCCTCCTTTACCCGATCTGTCCCGTTCATCCGCCACCTGGATGCGATGCCTCAGTCACCTGCCAGCCGCGACGAGGCGTGTCTGTTCAACGGTGGGAATGTCAGGCGATGACGGTTCCTCCCGTCATCAGGTGAATTGTTCCGACTCGTCCTCGAACTCCACCGGATTGCTCGCCGTCCGATCCGGGGGAAATCGGGATGAGGCCGCGCCGTATCGTGGCCCAAACCTGACGCGCCTGCTGACGCCGCCGCAGGCCGGCCTTCCGCAGCCGCTGGAATCTCGCCCTGTCGCCGTTCAGTTTCGACATGGTGACCTCTGCTCTTCACAACAGCGCGTGTGTTCCGGTGCCCCAATGATAGGGGCCACGACGCCCGGCGTCTGTGCACTTGAGCACACCACGCGTATCACAGGCCCTGTCGACCTCGGCCAGAGTCCTACGCCGATCGCGGTTTAAGTCTCTTACCGGCCGCCCGCGCACCAGCCAAGGGTGTCATCGGGGACGTGGCGGCTCGTGTCGCAGCCTGCTCAAAGAAACATCGAGAAGTCCCGCCTCGTGTGAGTTCGGGTCTCACCCCCGGCACCATAGAGTCAATCGCCTACAGGCCGGACCACGCCCATCAAGGCCGTGCATCCTCGAGCGCCTACTGGACCGGCGACAGCCATCCGTCTGCGGTTCGGCGCGTTCGCAAGCGGGATTCCACGGACCGTGAGGGCCACGGAGGATCTCGACCTCCTCATCCGGGCAACACCGGATAATATGGAATGGTTGCGCGCGGCGTTGCGTCAGGTCACTCGTACGCCCTCGAGCGAAGAAGAGGTCGCCGGTCGGCGGGTGGTCGCGGACTGCCAGGGAGTCTCCAGTAGAATCGGCCGAGGGCCACTTCGAGACGGTTGAATCGGAGACACCTGCGCAGCGGCGTTGCGCGATCGGTTGAACCTGTGGGACGAGCGCAGACATGCGAGTGCAGAAGTTTCGCTCCGTCGAGGAGATGGACCGCGCTCCGGAGATCCGGCCGGCGGATTTCGAGCGCTTCCTACGCCACTGCGCCCGCACCGCGCGCTGACCTGCTGTCCCGGCGCCTGTCAGAGACCGAGTTGCCAGCCGAGTCTGACCGAGTACTGGAAGAGGAACGAGCACGTCAACTCGGAGCAGAGAGTGTCGTGATCGGGATGGTGCACCCGGTCCGACTGCTGGTCTGCCCAAGCCGGTGCCGCATCCCACGCTCACCACTAAAGGAAGCGGTCAGATCATGTACTCCCTACACCTGTGATCCACGCCCTTGACCGGAGCACGATGCCGCTCTACCCTGCCGTCATGAGCCCCACACAATCGCCAACGGTGTCCCGCAGTCCCGACGTCATGAGCGGTACGCCGGTGTTCACGGGCACCCGGGTACCGGTCCAGACGCTACTCGACTATCTCGAGGGCGGAGAGTCGATCGACGATTTTATCGAGGGGTTCCCGTCGGTCACGCGCGAACAGGCAATCGCCTTCCTTGAAGAAGCCAAGGCGCTGCTTGTCGCCAAGGTGTCATGAGATCCTGCTCGACGAGTGCGTGGATTGGCGCCTGTCGCGCGACCTCGTGGAACATGATGTCAAAACGGCGCGTCAGATGGGCTGGGCGACGATCAAGAACGGCGAGTTGCTCGCGCTGGCGTCCCAAACCTTCGAGGTGTTCGTCACCGTCGATCGCAAGTTGCCCGCTCAACAGAACTTGAGCACGCTCGCGATTGCGGTTGTCGTGTCGGTGGGGCGCACGAATCGACTGGCAGACCTCCGGCCACTCGTACCGACCTTGCTGTCCGTCCTGCCTTATGCGAAACCCGGGACTGCTGCCGTAGTCGGGCCGTAGCGTGTGCGGAACGAGGGACGCCGCCGGGGCGCCTGCGTCGCTTTGTCTGACAGGGAACGTCCGGATTGGTGCGGTCACCGCTTGAAATGGCTCGTCGGCCGCTGGGCGAAGTCCTTCAGGAGACCGCCGGATCGCGCCGGAACCGACCGAATCCGAAAACCCGATCAAGAGCCCACAATCCCGTCCCCTTCACGGGGAGTATGGGTTCAATCCCTCCTCCTACACCATCTCAATCACAAAAACTGATCATAGGTTAGCGCGATACAGGCCCCTGCTCTGACCGCTCCAGGAACGTCGTGTCCGCATCGCCCCGGGAGCCCCCCCAACCGTCCCAGTCTGGAGGCGCCGGATGCGTCGGGCACGGCCGCCCGTGCCGCCAGAACCGACTACGACCACTATCACCTCCGCCTGTTCCGGGCGATGCTCGACCGCGCCAACCGTGCGAACGTCACGTTCTATTCGCTCGATCCGCGCGGCCTGCCGACCTTCGACTCGCAGAGCGGCCCGGAGCGCGCGCCAACCGGTCTCAGGGAACCGGCCTGACGCTGTGGTCGGGGGCCCCGCCGGGTCGTTGGCCCGGACGTTTCGTCAAGTCGCCGCTCACGCGCAGGTACTGCTTCTTCGTGGCGTCCCACCGGTAGACTTCTTGGTAGCGCTCACGACGCTCCTTGGGGGCCACGCCATCGCAGTCGCGTGTGTACTCCTTCGGCGCCCTCACGACGTCGACGACGGCGACGAGATCCGGCAGCTCGCGGTCCTTCGCAGGAACCGTCTTCCACGACAGCTTCTCGGTGGCAGCCCCGTTGCACCCGTCGCCCACCGTGCTGTAGGTGAAGATCTGGGCGATCCGGCGGAGCCGACCGTCGCGGAGGTGGAAGATCGAGGTGATCGCGTACTCCTCGCCGGCGTTCAGATGCGTGTTGAGGACGGTGAAGCTGTCGTCCGGGCCCAGCTGCGGAGTCCCCTCCGTACCGAGGTAGGTTTCTCGGTCGAGCCTGACCTCGGCGACGTCGGTCGGCTCGGCGCTCCCCTCGGGGAATACGGCCAGCACCGAGATCTCTTCACCGAATCCGCCGTCCTCCGACGGTTCCGGGCGCATGCCACCCCACATCAGGAGCGTGAAGCGGCGACCCTCGGCGCGAACGGCGCCAACCGACGGCGCATGCAGATGCGTGCCTACCGGAAGCTCGGCCCGCTCCTTGCTCGTGCCGGGCATCCGCAACTGCTTATCGACAGCGAGCACGTACCTCGTCACCGGCGAGCTGGCCGCCCGGGAAGATGCGTTTCGCGCCGTCCACAGCGGTGTAGCCCGGCGCCAGTCGGGTCGCCCAGCCTGACGAATCGGCGGCGCCACCTGGCACGGGACACACGACCACGGCAAGCAGACTGGCGATCAGCAGGCGTCGTCGCTGGTGTCCTCGCGGCTCGGAGGAGGCGTGGCGGAACCCTCCGGGGGGTGATTTACTGAGGCCGACGGCGTTCACGGGTCCTCCCATCGACAGTGATTTCGCGCCGGGCCGCGCACGCGAAAGACGGGCGTCGACGCGTCACACGATGACGGGCGCCCGCTGGCTGATGACACTGCCACCCGCGACTCCGCCCGCCTGCCAGACGTTTGGCGACGTCCGTTCGAGAGAATAGCAGGTTCCGGCGCAGTTGTTGAGTCGCTGCGGCCGTTGACGCCTGACCGTCGGGCCCTCCGAGAGACGGGACCCCGCACGGGCCGGCGCGCCCGGCATTCACGATCGCGCGGTGCGTCCACCCATGGCTGGCGCTCACGGTGGGATGCGGACGTGGTCCTCGACCCATCCCGCCTTCACGACACTCCGGACCTCGTCGCCGCGTTGACCTCCGCCGGCTTCGCGAGAGGCCGTCGGGTGGGTGCGTGGACTGTCGAAAGGGACGTTGACGGGGCCCAGGTGACCATCGACATCGACCTGATGGTGCCGGAAGCGGTAGGTGGGGCTGGCCGTCGCGCTGCTCCCCTCCGTGATCATTGGGACAGACGGCCAGGAAAGCGCGTGCGTACCCGGCTTCCGCACTCTGCGGATGGACGTGGAAACGATGGCCTCCGCCCCCGCCGCGGCTCGACGCTGATCCGGCCGTTCTGTCAGTCCGTGCCGCTCAAGCCCAGCCGTTGTGTGGGCAGTGTGAGTGGTTCCTCGTAGACCAGAGCCTCGCACGCACGCACACGCCGTTCTCTCCAGATCGCCAGACCGACAACGAGTAGACCGACGAGGCCGACGGCGACCCGCGCGCGGCCTGGCGACTTGAGCCCCCAGCACTCGAGGTTCCCAAGGACGGCGGTTGCCAGTACGACGAACGTGGCGGTTCTGAAGACCAACGCACGAAACTGTGTCGCATCAGCCGAACACGTGAACGGCACGAAGCGCAGGTCGCGAAACAACCACTCGACGGCGACCACGGACGCGAGCAGGCCGAACATCAAATGCACCGTCGCCAAGGGCAGGCCCCACGCATGGGCGTGAACGGGTAGGAGGACGCTCAGCAGCACGGTTGCCGCCACGAAGGCGGCGCGGCGCACGCCAGCCACAGCGGGGCGCGGTTCCCGGACCAGCGCAACCCGGAACGTCCAATTCGCGCGCAGCTCGGCCGGTACGACCGCGACGAGCCGCAATGTCCCCGCGAGGGTGCAGACCAGGAATGTCTGGAGCGAGATCAAGCCCAGGACGGGTTCTGCGGAGGAACGCAGCAGACCGCCAAGGCCTCCCCCTGGAAGCAACACGACCAGACCGGCGCATCCCATGGCGAGCCCGGTGGCCAGGTACAGGCGTTGCGAGGGCGCGCGAACCAGCGTCTGGAGGGTGAAAAAGAACGTGGCGCGGGCCAGTGGATGCCGAACGACCACGGTTTCTGCCAGACCGGCTGCATACCGTGTCAGCCAGTGCGGCGCCAACCGAGTCGGCTCGACCCGAAGGGCCGCCCGGCGCAATTCAACCGCATATCCGAAAACTGCCAGCACGGTCACCACCGCGAAAGCGAGTCCGCCGGTACGCGCCAGCCGTTCGAACTCTGCCAGGTGGGCCAGATAGCGGCGCCTATTGCCCTCTGCGTCAATCGGGACGACCCGTATCTTCCCGAGCGGTGCCACGGGCGCATCGAGGACGACCCAGTTGGTCAGCACCTCATGAAGCCCGAGGAACCACCCGGCCGGTCCAAGCCAAGGCAGGCCGGTCTCCGAGGTGCTCGCGGCTTTGGAGACTCCTGGAAGAGTGGGCAGGAGTAAGAACGCCGTCACCAGCGCCAGCAGCAGAGTCGACTGCAGCACGGCTGACAGACGACGGGCCAGCGCCGAACCCAGGATCATCGACGTCGTCTGGCGGCAGGCGAGTACGGCAAAGAACCCAAACATCCCGGCCCCGGCCGAAACCAGGGCGCGAGCAACCACCAGCCAAGCGATCCGAGCAACGCTGACTTGCAGCGTACCAAGGAGGATCGGAGGGAACAACACGCTCGGGATCAGGTTGACCGCCACCAGCACCGTCCCCACGAACGCTCCGATGGCCTGCAATTTCGAGGTGACCAGCGCCCGTCGTGTCACCGGCAGCGGCCCGAGCACCGCGACGTCACGCGCGTCGAGCGTCAACGAATCCCACGACAGGACCGTGGCCATTGCTGTGACGATCAGGGAAATCGACAGACCCAGCACGGTGTCGTCGAGCGCGCGCAGGAGGCGACCACCGGGCGAGAGGTACGGGTTCATGTACTTGAGGAGGAGCGGGGCCGTAACCAAGAGTCCCGGGACCATCAGCCCGGCGTAGAGGAGGCCGACCTTCTGCTCGCCGCCGCCGCTGGGCGCGACGAGGTCATTGTCGAAGAATCTCCGGAAGAACAGCTGCCTGAGCAGCCGGACATCGGTCGTCTGGTCCACGATGGCCTCTCGGGTCAGCGGCGGGCAACGTCGGCGATGTCCCTGGCGATCCGTTCGGGGTCCTCCTGGCGAACCAGCTCACCGAACACCTCCTCGAGTGAGGAGCGGGCCATCATCTCGCGGAGGTGACGGACCGAATCGTCCGCCACGACGGCCCCCCGGTGCAACACGACCACTCGCGTGCAGATTCGCTCGACGACGTCGAGGACATGCGAGCTGAAGAGGATGGTCTTCCCTTGGGCAGCCAGCGTGCCAACGAGGTGCCTGAATACCGCCGCACTCGTCACGTCGAGGCCGGACAGCGGTTCGTCGAACACCAGCACGGCGGGGTCGTGGATCAGGGCGGCCGCGATCAGCACCTTCTGTCGCATCCCCTTCGAGTACCAGCCGAGAGCCTGGTCGCCGTCATTCCCCAGGCCGAAGAGCTGTAGAAACGCATCGATGCGTCGCTCGATCGTCGCCGCGTGGAGGTGGCGGAGCCGTCCCACCAATTGCAGATACTCGCGGCCGGACAGAAACGGGTAGAGGTTCGGCTCCTCCGGCACATAGCCGAGGCGACGTCGGAAGGCCACCAGGTCGGTCTGGACTTGCGACCCGTCGAACAGGACCTCACCGGCGGTGGGCTCGAGGAGTCCGACGATCATGTTCACGGTCGTCGACTTGCCCGACCCGTTGGGGCCCAGATAGCCGAGCACCTCGCCGGGCCGAATGGTGAAGCTCACATCCTTTACGGCCGGTACCCCGGAGAATCGCTTCGTCAGATGGCGCACTTCAAGCATGGGGCGGTCCTCGGTCTTTCCGTCACTCGCAGCGGAGCGTCACGGTCGGATCCAGCCGGGAGGCCTGGCGGGCCGGAAACCATCCGGCGGCCACGGTCGCCAACGCGAGCGCCGCGATGGAGGCGCCCAACGTCCACGGATCGGTTGGAGCCACCTCGAAGAGGAACTGGCGGACGGCCCGCCCGCTGACCCACCACAGACCGGCCCCGGCAAGCGTACCGATGCCGACCAGTCCGTACACGCGGCCGGTGATGTCCCAGCGGACCCGACGAGGCGTCGCGCCAATCGCGATGCGAATGCCAATCTCCCGGGTCCGCTGACCCACCGTGTGCGCGAGCAGGCCGTAGAGGCCAAGGACCGCCAGCGCCAGGGCCACGCCGGTGAAGAGGGCGACGACCAGGGCACACCAGCGCGTCTCTGCGCCAGCGGCCGCCACGCGCTCCTCCAGCGAAGCGGGCTGACGGAGCGCGAGTTGGGGGTCGAGCGCCCGGAGTCGTCGGCCGACCGCTGCGAGCGCCTCGGCGCGTGTCAGCGTCGTTCGCACGAGCAGGTAACTCCTGACAGGGTCGGCGGTACCCAACGGTAGGTAGGCAGCGGGTAGGGTGAGGCGCTGCAGGCCTGGCCGTCGAATCACCCTGCCAGTGACGGCACCCACCTCGGTGACGTCGCCCACCACCCCGACAATCTGCCTCCATTCGTCGTCAACCTGCACGTGCTGTCCGAGAACGTTCGACGGCCCCAGACGGCGAGCGAGCGTCTCGTTGACAAGCACCACGTGACGATCCCCGACGTCCGCCGCCGTCAGGGGTCGGCCCTGGCGGAGCGGCATCCGAAGCAGCGAGAGGTACGTCTCGTCGACCTCGCTCACGACGCACCGATGCGTGACGTGATCCCTTCCCGTCATGGCGTCGAGGAGACCCCAGGTGAACGGTAGCTCGGACCCGATGCTGGCCGCCTGAACGCCTGGTACGACACGAATCGTCTCGAGAACCCGTCGCTCGAGTGCCACCCGCGAACCAGGCCCGCCTGGTCGGTCAGGCATCACGAGCGCGCCCGCCAGCACGCCGGACGGGTCGAATCCCCTCGGCGCCTGGTTCAGGCGCCACGTGCTCTGCCCAACCAGGCTGGCCACGCCGAGCAGGGCCAGCATGAGGGTGGCCTCGAGGGCGACCAGAACGTCTTTGACGAGCCATCGACGTCCTGTAGCAGTCAGCGTCGGACGAAGGTGGTCCCACGCGCCACGCGGGCGGGAGGCAAGCAACGCGGGGACGATCGCGACGACCACTGCGACGAATCCCGTGGCCGCTATCGCAACGACCAAGGCGGTCACATCCACCGTCGCTGATTCGATGCGGGGGATCGACACGGGCGCGAGGCGCACCAGAACGGGCGTCAACCACAGCGCCAGCACCACGCCCCAGGCACCTCCAGCCCCCGTCATAACGAGGTGCTCGAGCAGGAGTTGACGACACAGGCGCCACCGCGAGCATCCGAGCGCGAGCCGGGTGGCCATCTCCGGTGCGCGCCGGAGGCCGGCCGCGAGCAGCAGGTTGCCCACGTTGATCGACCCGATGGCCAACAGCACCAGCGCCGCGGCAGCGAGCACCAGAAAGACGGGGCGGGTGCGTCCGACGAGTTCCTCGTGCAAGGGGGCGACTCGAACCCCGGTGTTCGAGAACGGGAGGCCTGGGTGCGCGCGCGAGTTGGACAGAAGCACGCGCGTAATCTCCGCCACAGCCCCGGCCAGCGTAGCCGACGGCGTCGCACGGACGATGGTGAAGAAGGTCGGCGACGACCGGCCTTCATCCGTCCGGTCGGAAGGCCTGATCGTTCGCGGGAGGAACAGGTCGGCCTTCAGGGACTTCGGGTAAAAGAACTCGAGCTCGGGAGCGACGACGCCGACGATCTCGTAGGCCTCAGGCGGCGCATCGCCAGTATCCTCGGCCTTCAACCAGAGGCGGCGGCCGACGATGCCGCGATCTGCCCCAAGGGCCCGGTGCCAGAACGCCTCGGTGAGGACGACGACGTGATCGTGGCCGGGTTGCTCCTCGTCGGGCCGAAACGTCCGCCCCAGCACCGCGCGCACGCCGAGCAGATCGAAGAGATTGGGGGTGACCCGAAAGGCGTCCGCCCACTGCGTGACGCCGGCGGTCGTCACCACAAAGCCGTCACGCACAAGGCCAGCGACGCTGGCAAGCGTCGTCGTCCGTTCTCGAAGCTCGTACAGGTCCGCGACTGCCAGCGGGGCGAAGTCCACGTCCTCAAGGGTGCGCCACACGGACAGCAGTCGGTCCGGCTGGTGGTATGGCAACGGGCGAAGCAGGACCGCTGCCGCGACCGAGTAGACCGTAGTCGCCAGTCCGACGGCGAGCCCGATGGTGAGGACCGTGGAGGCCGTGACGGCCAGGTCGCGCCGAAACCACCGGCCAGCGTGGCTCAGGTCGTGAACGACGGCATCGAGCCAAGTGGCGCGCTGGTCTCTGATGGATTCACGGGTCTGGTCGACACCCCCAAGGTCGCGAAGCGCGCACCGCCTCGCCTCGGCTGGAGTCATCCCGCGGTCAAGGTTTTCGCGCGTTTCCATCTCGACGTGGAACAGGAGTTCCTCGTCGACTTCGTGCTCGACCTCACGACGCGTGAGCAGGTTCCGCAGCCAGCCAATGATTCGACCGGACATCACCGACCCCCGCGTGGCCCGTCAGGTGTGCTGCAGGATCCGTCCCATCGACACCACGAACTGCTCCCAGCTCGCCGTCTCACGCTCGAGGTGCCGGCGCCCGGCCGCGGTCAGGGTGTAGACGCGGGCGCGGCGGTTGTGTTCGGAAGGGACCATCTCGGACTTCAGGAAGCCCTTGAGCTCAAGCCGGTGCAGGGCCGGATAGAGCGACCCTTGACTGGCGTCCAATGCCTCCAGGGACATCTGGCGGATTCGCTGGGAGATGCCCCACCCGTGGTTTGGCCCGAGGGCGAGGACCTTGAGCACCACGACGTCGAGGGTGCCTTGCAACAACTCGGCTTTCTGCACGACATCTCCTCTCGTATGCCGAGAGGAATGTATACGCGCGCGGTGACCCTGTCAAGTCACTACGGAGCGGTGCATCGGACCGCACCGACGTACTCGACGCTGACCCTGCGCTCGACTGTCGTAAGTGCGACTCACATCGCGGAGTTGCGGACCGCGCTGCAGGCCGTCTGGTAGGCGCCGCGGCCGTCAGCTCCCGGTCGATCTTCAACCAACACCCGGCTTGGAACCGTGAAACCAGATGCGTGGGGGAACCCACAGGCCGGAATGTCACGCCGCTCGTTCGCGTCAATTCCCGACCGGTGGCGACAGCACGGACGAGGGTGGCCGAGGTCGGTCCTAGCGACGGGGTGCGCTCCGGCCTTCCCGTTTGTAGGTGTCGAGCAGGGCCTGCAGTTCCCGGACGATGTCGGGCCGCTTCTCCCAGAAGTCGTTCCGCTCCGCCGGGTCGTCGACCAGGTTGTAGAGCTGCCCGGGCGTCCCGGGCTGGGGCGGAGTGCCGGCGGGTGCCATCCATCCGCCGGACGTCTTGTTGTCGAGGACGAGTTTCCAGGCGCCGCGCCGAATGGCAAAGGTGCCGTTCTCCGAGTGCAGGACGAGCGCCTCGCGGATGGGCGTCGCCCGTCGCGCGCCGAGGAGCGCAGGCGAGATGTCGTAGCTGTCCGGCCCGGCGCTTGGAGGGAGCTGTACGCCGAGGAGGGAGGCGAAGGTGGCCATCAGGTCGACGAGGCACACGGGCTCGTTGGTCATGCCCGCGGACGGGATTCTCGACGGCCACTTGGCGATAAAGGGTACGCGGTGCCCGCCCTCCCAAATCTGCGACTTCAGGCCGCGTAGCGGTCCGGCCGACAGATGGCCGTTGGTTCCCGGATGGGGGCCGTTGTCGCTCGTGAAGATGATCAGCGTGTTCCTCGACAGTCCGAGCCGCTCGACGGCGCCGACAATCTCGCCAACGCACCAGTCGGCAAGCACCACGAGATCGCCCCGGGGACCGTCCTGGCTCTTCCCCGTCACGAAACTCGGAGGCAGCCACGGCGTGTGCGGCGCGGACAGGCAGAGGTCAACGAAGAAGGGGGCCTGCGGAGCCACCTTCTGGTGGTTCTCCATGAAGGCGACCGCTTTCCGCGTGAACTCCAAATCGACCTCTTCGAGCTTGAAGCCGGGTGCAATCCACCCCGGGCGAGGGCTGCCTTCCTCGCCTTTCGTCATGTCGTAGAACTCGGAGACGTGACGGTTGGGCACGCCGACAGCCTTGTTCTTGTCGATGTAGACGAACGGGCCGTCCATCGTCGAGCACGCAGCGGTAAAGTACGCCTCGTCGAATCCGTGATCGGCCGGACCGCCGGTGACCGGCTGGCGGAAGTCGGCATTGAGCCCGGTCGCGGGGTCGGCGTCCTGCCAAGAGCCAGGCCACAGGCGCTCCGCGTCGCGCCAGGTCGGTGTGAATCCGTTCGTGCGGGTCCAGCCAAGACCGAGGTGCCATTTCCCGAAGAAGCCCGTCGCATAGCCCTCGGCCTTCAACGTGGACGCAATCGTGGCGCGACCGGGGTCAAGCAATGGAGGCGTGTACCCACCCACCACGCCGCGCTGCAGCCAGGTTCGCCAACAGTAGCGCCCGGTCAGTACGCCGTAGCGGGTCGGTGTGCAGACGGCCGACGGGGAGTGCGCGTCGGTGAACCGGATCCCGGCGGCTGCCAGCTTGTCCACATTGGGGGTCGGAATTCTGGAGGCGGGATTGAAGCACCCCGGGTCGCCATAGCCGAGGTCGTCGGTGAGGATCAGAACGATGTTCGGCCGTGCCGGGGAATCCCGCGGAAGGCGGGCCGCGGTCGCGATGCCTGCGGCGCCTAGGGCCGCGGTTTCCAGGAAGTCGCGTCGGCTGATCTGGGTCATGGTCCGAACTCTCAAGGACGGTCGCGCGAGAGCGTCGGCAGAGATTGTATCCACATTGCGTGCACAGACAAGCTCGGACATCGCGGTGGGAACGGAACCGGAAGGGCGTCCAAGATTACGCTTGACCGACTCTCCCACGTTGGACGTCGATCCCCGCGGGCGGAGGCGCTGACGGCAATGGAACGTTCGGGATCGGTCGAATTCGGAGATCGCTTCGAAACGTCGCAATCGAAATCACCGGGGCAGACGCCCGCAAGCGTCCTGATCGACCAACACCGGAAACCCTCTCACGAGCTCAAGCTCCCGTGGGGTTCACACCCCGCGGGGTCCCGCGCGCAGAGAGGCCCGCGGGGCAACCGTGGGGCAATTCGTGGGTGCGTCATCCTCGTCGTGGCGAAGCACCGGGAGCCCGACCTGGTGGGCCAGTGCGGCGACCACTGAGAACACATGGGCAACGCCCCCGATAGGCGTCTTCCAAATGTCGAGTCCGCGCGATCCTGCGACGTCGGGTGGTGGGTGTTGTTTACTGGAGTGAATTTGTCCTGATTGGCCCATCGGCCCCGCTCCAGGGGCTTGGACCTGAGGGGCCACGGGCCGCCGATACGGTCATCAGCTCAGCGGTTGTGATCGGACGGCGGGCAGCGTAGTATTTGCCCAAACACGTCCAACCGTCGTCCCGGAGACCACGTCACTCGCGAGGGAGGCAGCCATGCGTTGTCCACCCGCCGGCCGTCTGGTCCATACGGGAAACCTCGTTGCAGGTCTGACCGCCTGCATTGTGCTCTTGGCGGCCTCTCCCGCCGCGGCGCAGGGAGGCGGGTGGCAGTTCCAAGTCCCCGCGTTCGATCTCAGCCTCAACTACATGACGGATGCCTCGGCACTGGACGCGAACCACGTCTGGGTGATTGGTGCCGCCTACTACGGTGGGACCGCGTGCGTCCTGCGGTCGTCCGATGGCGGCAGCAACTGGGCCGAGGCGTGCCCGACGGATCTCACGGGCCCCACCCGGCTGAAGATGGTCTCATCGACCACCGGCTGGTTCGCCGGCTACGGCCCCTACACTTGCAACGGCAGCCCGTGCGGCCAGGTCCGCATGACCACCGACGGGGGCCAGACCTGGGTCCCCGACAACGCGTTTATTCCGAACGGTCCGGTCTACGGGATGACGGCGACGTCCGACCAGCACGTCTGGACCGCCGGCTACCTGGACGCCGGGAACCTGGGCACCATCTATCACCGGAAACCCAGCCCATCGGTGACGTGGACGCGGGAGTGGACGGCGTCGACTCCCAGCAGTGTCTCGGGCATTTCCGCGGTGAACTCGACCGTCGTGTGGGCCGTCGGCTCCGGGCTCATCTTGAAGACGACCGACGGCGGCGCTCACTGGAACACGCTGACCCTGCCGTCGGGCTCGGGCTACGGCAGCTACACCTACTACTACGATGTGGCGGCGATCGACGCGAACACCGCGTGGATCATCTCGGAGGACCTCGTCTTCGAAACGACCGACGGCGGCGTCACGTGGCCGCTCAAGATGCGCATGTCCAGCAGCGGAAGCGTGAAGCGGATCACCGCCATCAACGCCAACGTCGCCTGGGCCATCGGGACCGACAACAACAACTTCCCCGTCATCTACTACACCGCGGATGGCGGCACCACCTGGAAACATCAGCCCCCGGGGACGAAGTCGACGCTCTACGGGATCACCGCCGTCGATGCGAACAACGCGTGGGTCTCCGCCGACTACGGCGTCATCCTCCACACGACCGACGGCGGGACGGGGAAGTGGGTGGCCCCCACGGTAACCTCCGTCGTGCCGAACCACGGACCGGCGACGTCTGACGCGAACCTCACGATTACCGGCACGGACTTCCGGTACCCCGTCAGCCTCACGATTGGCAGCACCACGCTGTCGCCATCTGGCAGCGGCAGTTACCTGACGTTCGTCAACGGCACGACGATTCAGGCAGACTTCTATGGATACGGGCAGCCGCCGGGGACGTACGACGTGACCGTGACCAACGGCGACGGCCAGACGGGCACGCTAGCCCGCGGGTACACGGAAGATCCCCCGCCCACGGTGACGTCGGTCTCGCCGCCTTACGGATCGATTGCCGGCGGGTACACGATCACCGTGACTGGAGCCAACTTCGCGAGCGGCGCGCAGGTGTTCCTGCAGGGCATCTACAGCTATCCGCAGCCGACCACGTTCGTCAACGCCACGACCTTGCAGGCGACCATTGGTGCGACCCAGCCCGACGGATCATCGCCGTGGGTGCCGGGCGCCGTCTCCGTGACTGTCCAGAATCCCGACTTGCAGTCCAACTCGTCGGCCCCCACGTTCACGTTCGCCGACCCAACGGTGTTCCAATACCTGGCGATCACGCCGACGTCCGGTCCCGACCGGGGTGGGACGCCGGTGACGATCAGCGGCTACGCGTTCCAGTCCGGCGCAACGGTGCTCTTCGGCGGTGTACCCGCCACCAACATCGTCGTCGTGAACGCCAACACCATCACGGCGACCACGCCGGCGCACGCCGCGGGCGCCGTGAACGTGACTGGACAGCTCGGGAACGCAAACACGACGTTGAGCGGCTTCACCTTCGTGGCGACGCCGAGCGTGACGTCCGTCGTGCCGAACGGCGGCACGACGGCC
This sequence comes from uncultured Acidobacteriota bacterium, assembly GCA_963701315.1. Lineage (GTDB taxonomy): Bacteria > Acidobacteriota > Vicinamibacteria > Vicinamibacterales > Fen-181 > FEN-299. The sequence goes on from OY969603.1 coordinate 2,962,321, forward strand.
GGCGGCACCCTCATCACGGTGCACGGCGCGAACTTCGTGACGGGGGCGAGCCTCACCGTGGGCGGCGTGGCGGCCACCGGCGTGTCCGTCACCAACGCGACGACCTTGACGGCGACCACGCCGGCCCACGCTGCCGGGTCGGCCGAGCTCGTGGTCACCAACCCGGATACGAACTTCAGCCTCCCGTTTGCCGGCTTCACCTACGCCGACCCGCCCGTCTTCTCGGACAATCCGCTCTCCGCGCGTGCCACGACGGTCAGGGGCGTGCATGTCATCGAGCTGCGGCAGGCCGTCGCCACGCTGCGGGCCAGGTACGCGCTCACGGCGGCCACCTGGACCGATGCGAGCCTGACGAGTGGCACGACCCCCGTGAAGGCCGTGCATGTGAGTGAACTGCGGGCGGCCCTGGCCGGGGTCTACGCGGCGGCCGCGCGGACCCCTCCGACCTACACCGACCCGGTGCTCTCGGCCGGACACACGGCCATTTCAGGCGTCCACGTCACGGAACTCCGTGCGGCGATCGCCGCAATCTGGTAGGCGTCACCCGCGCGGAACGGTGAGGCACCACCGTTCCGCGCGGGACGAGGGCCGACGCGCGAGCAGGCGGACGCGACGAAGACACCGGGGCCATCAGGCTTTGCCAGTCCGATCGCTGACACGTTTCGCGTGGTGGTTCTCGGGCAGCGAGTGATCGTCGGAGCCACAGGTCCAGGAGGCCTTTCCGAACAGGAGTCTGGCGGCCAGAGTTTCGCCCGCATCCGTCGGTGTCATGGGTTCCCAGCATCGGTCGCCGGTCGCGGCTGGACGTGGCGGCATCGCCTTCCCGATAGCCTGTCGGGCCCGGCCCTGGCACAAGTCGTGCGTCCGCCCCAGCATGGCTCATCACAAACTCCTCGAGGCGGGCGCGTTCGTTGTGCTTGCTGGGTTCGCGGGCGCCTGGGTGGCGGGCTCCGTGCCCCGCTGGCTGAACCCCAGGCAGACGCGGGGAGACAATCGCCTGCCGACCGCCAGGCGGGACTGGCCGAGTTTCGGCCTCGAACCCAGTCGATCGAATGCCCTGAATACGCCGACCGGCATCGACGCCCGCAACGTCGCCTCCCTCAAACGACAGCAGGTCCAGATGGACGGAACGGTCGACGCGTCGGCCATCTACCTGAAGAGTGTGGGGGTGAAAGCCGGGATACACGACGTCTTTTTCGTCACGACGACGTATGGGAAGACGATCGCCATTGATGCGAACGACGGGTCCACCCTCTGGGAGTTCACGCCCCCCGACTACGCCTCGTGGGCCGGTTCCTACCGCATCACCACGGCGACCCCCGTCGCCGATCCTAATCGCCAGTTCATCTATGCGGCGTCACCGGATGGCCACATCCAGAAGCTGTCGGTGAGAGACGGCCAGCCGCAGTGGCGCACGCCCATCACCCTGCTGCCGGCTCGCGAGAAGATCGCCGCCGCCTTGAACTTCTTCCGGGACCGCGTGATTGCCGTAACCGGAGGCTACATCGGCGACCAGCCGCCCTACCAGGGGCACGTCGCGGTCGTCGATAGCGCCAGCGGACGGGTGCTGCACGTCTGGAACTCTCTCTGCAGCGACCGGGCGGGGCTAATCGAGCCCCACTCGTGTCCGGAGAGCGGTTCGGCAATCTGGGGACGCGCGGGGGCGGTCCTGGACCCGGAAACGGGCGACATCTTCGTGGCCACCGGCAACGGACTCTGGGACGGCCGCACCAACTGGGGCGACGCCACGCTCGAACTCGACTCGGACGCGACCCGCATCCTGGCCAACTACACGCCGTCCAACACTGAGCAACTGGATGCGAGCGATGCGGATCTGGGGTCGACGGCCCCAGTCTTCCTCGGAGGGGGCCTCCTCGTTCAGGGCGGGAAGGACGGGCGGATACGACTGCTGAGCGTGAGCGCCATGGGCGGCGCGGTACCGCATCGCGGTGGCGAGGTGCAATCGGTCGCCGCAGAGACAGACCTCTTCACCGCGCCGGCGGTGCTGCGGACCACGGGCAGCACGTGGGTGTTCACTGCCGACCGGGGCGGCACGGCGGCGTGGTCGGTCACTCCCGGTGGCCTGGTGGCGAAATGGCAGAATCGCAACTCGGGCACCAGTCCGGCGTTCGCCGGCGGACTGCTCTACGTCTACGACCCGAACGGCGGGCTTCGCGTGTATCAGCCTGAGACCGGTCAGTGGGTCCAAGACCTGGAATGTGGGCCGGGACACTGGAACAGCCCGATCGTGGTGGACGGGAGAATCGCGCTCCCCGAGGGGAACGCCAACGCGCACGCGACAAGCGGCGTGCTCGACATCTGGCGCCTGCCGAACGCCGCGACCACCGCGAGCCCGCACCCCCCGGCCGACGCGCCTCGGTAGTTCAAGCGCCGACGCGGGACTCTGGTTTCTGACGCCGCCCGCCGTGCGGTATTCTCGAAAGAGAGGCGCGCCACCCCGGCGCCGGACTGCGACCGGGAGAAGCGTCACTGGAGGCGACCGTGGACCAGAAGACGCAGTTCCTGACCTACTGGGAGAAAGAAGCTCCGGCCACGAGGAAGGTCCTGTCGCGGATTCCCGAAGGATCCAGCTATCGGCCTGACCCGAAGTCGCGGACGGCCCGCGAGATCGCCCATCTCATCGTCCGAGAGGAGATTGCGCTCGCCGACGGCCTGGAGAAGGGTTTCTTCGAGTGGCTGGAGGTGCCGGCACCGCCAACCATGAAGGAGGTGCTCGACCTGTACGCCACGCATCACGACGCCATCACGCGCCGGCTTCACGCGCTCGATGGCGCCCGGTGGGAACAGAAGATCCCGTTCATCTACCAAGGCCAGGAGGTGATGAGCGCACCGGGCTACGAGAACGCCTGGGGCTTTCTCCTTGACATGATCCACCACCGAGGGCAGCTGTCGACATATCTGCGCCCCATGGGGTCGACCGTTCCGCAGATCTACGGGCCAAGTGCGGACGAACCGTAGGGGAACTCGCTGCCCCGCGTCTCCAGGTGTCCGTCGAGGTGGTTCTGTCCGCCGAGTCGTCGTCAGTCTGCCTGCGCCGTCTGGGTCCGGTGTCGCCGGGCTCGCGGGTGGCTGGGGTGGCGCACGTGCGGCGGGCGCCTGGACGGCCACTCATTCGTAGCCCTCGGATGAACAGACGACGATGAGCAACGCTACGCGCGTCGCCTGCGCATGGCTGAGAGGGTTGCCACTCCCAATCCCACCAATGTCAGGGTCGTCGGCTCGGGCACGACCTGCTGCGCGAACGCGTCCCCGATGATCTCGGCCCCGTGTGCCGTCGGATGCACGCCATCCCAGAAGAGGTAACTGTTCGGGTTGGCGCACACGGACGAGGTCGCTTGGTCGAAGCACGGGTCCGTCACGTTCGTGAACCCATACACAGCCGGGTTCGCCTCCACGCTGGCAAACAGCCCGAGCCAAGTCGGGCATCTTCGGCACGAGGAGGTTCCGCGCCCCGACTCCGTAGGGCGCCAGGAGTCTATTGGTGAGGTCGTTGACAGCCGCGCTTGGGTGGCCCCGCTGGGGTTGATGAAGAAGTCGTTTGGCTCCACCACAGCACGAAGAGAGAGGTCGCCGGGTTGAAGCGCGGGTAATGAACCGACGAAGGTTACCGCACGGCCTCATCGCAAGGGAACGCGAGGGCGCAGCCTGGTTTGGAAGAGTGGCCAGAAGCACCCGACTGCTTCCCTACAGGCCCTGAGAAGGGGGGTATTCTTGGGCGTGACGAACACCGTTCTCTCGCGGGAGGGCGAACCACGGTCCTTGGCCGACATCCGCTCGCGCGCCAGGTTGGTCGGAGTCAGGCGGTCCGTTGAGGGAGATGTTGTTCGAGATCGACGTCGAGGCGGCGATCGAATCGCCCCTGCACTTCCCGGAACACGAACATGAACACTTCCAAGCGGCTCCTCGTCTCGCTCGCTCTCGTCGGTGTCCTCATCGCGCTCTTCGTCCCTGCTCTGCCCTGCCAGTCGGTTCCGCCCGTTCGGGTGCTGTTCGTCGGCAATAGCTATACGTACTTCAACAATCTCCCCGAGATGTTCCGAGAACTCGCAGCTGCCGTCGGGCAGCATGTCGAGACGCGCATGGTGGCGCCCGGCGGCTGGCGACTCCAGGACCACTGGGAGAAGGGCGCAGCGCGGCAAGCGCTCACCGGTGCCAGGTGGGACTATGTCGTGCTGCAGGACCAAAGTACGCTGGGCGTCACCTACTACCTCGAGGGGAAGACGCGCGTTGGCGGTGACGAGGTGTTTCGACCGTACGCCGACAAGTGGGTGGCGGAGGTGAAGAAAGCCCGCGCGCGGCCGGTCTTCTACCTGACGTGGGCACGGCAGGCGACGCCGGACGACCAGGCAGCTCTGACGTACGCCTACATGAGCGCCGCCAAACAGGGAGGCGCGCTCGTCGTTCCGGTGGGACTCGCGTGGAGCCGCGTGCGGACGGAGCATCCCGAGATCGGGTTGTTCGCGGGCGATGGTTCGCACCCCAGTCCTGCAGGCACGTATCTGGCTGCATGCACCTTCCTCGCCACGCTGCTCGAGAGAAGCCCCGAGGGGCTGCCTCGCACGGTCGAGGGACAGTCGGTGAACCTCGAGACCGGGCAGGTCGAGGCAGGGAAGGTGGCAGTGCTCGCTGACTTACCCGCAGCGCACGCGGCGGTGTTGCAGTCGGCGGCGTGGGCCACATGGCAGGCTCTCAAGGCAAAGGGCGGCTATCTCGACGTCCAGCGCGTGCCGCCGCCGACGCTGGCGCCGCTGCCGCCCCCCGCGGCAGCCAGTCCGTCGGAGCTCGAGGGCCGCTGGTCCGGCGTGTTGCTCTTCCATCCGTCCGGGCCTGCGACCATCGTCCTCACGCTGAGACACGTGGGCGGAAGCTGGTCGGGACATCTCGATGTGACATACGCGTCCAAGGACGTGCCAGCCGAATCTCTGGATCTCGTCGGTCTTGCCATCGCCAATGGCGAGGTGCGATTTGCAGATCCGATATCGGCGGCCACGGCCAAACTGCGCATCGACTTTCGCGGCGTCGTGGTCGGTACCGACGAACTACGCGGCGTGGCCGAAGCCTCGGCCAGCGACCCCAATTCGGCACTCCGTCTGGTCGGCTCGTGGACGGTTCGCCGGCAGCGCTAGTCGCGGCCTGAGAGCATACCGTCAGCACCGCCGACCGCGGTCGGTCGCGCAAGCCGTTGGCTCCACCGGATCCTCCGGCTCGTTCAGCTGGCCCTGGCCGGCTTGCCCGACCGGCCCGAAATCGCGAACGCCTGGGATCGGCGGGCTCAGGCCGAACCGGGTACTGTTCCTGTACAGCTCGGGTCGTACGACTCGAAAGGGATGTCAGTGACGACTGTCGATCGAGAAGTCGACTCGTCGCTTCACGATGTCGGTTCCAGACCTGACACGTGCTCGCGATGCGGGTGACCGGCACCTTCCACAGCCCCAGAGGGAACGCGCTTACCGGCTGACCGAATACGGTGGCGCGTCAGGGCGACATCGTCGGCGCTTGGGCAACGGGACTGTCGGCCGGAGGGGCGCCGGCGGGTCACTCGCACCTGGCGGCCCGGTGCCTCCTGGCTGTGGTTGAGAGAATTTATCCATGAGCTAAGAGCGAGCCGGTCCGAACAGTTTTCTGACAGACCCCCGTCAGTAAACCAGACAGCGCAGCAACTGTTCGCCCTCTCTCTATCGCACGCCGGTCGCGGACAACCCTTCCACAAACGCACGCCGAGGCTCCTCGGTCGGCACGCCTGGCGCGGTCAACCCTGCCGGTCACCGAAGGCCGTTGGCGCCCTTGTAGGCTTCGACAAAGGCCTGCGCGAACTTCGTGCCCGGCCGACGCTGGGAGATGGACCCGGCTGAAGCGTTGAAGGTCATGAGGATTCTGGGCCGGCCGTCCGGTCGGTAGGTTGCTACAAGACCTTTGCAGTGGACCACAGTGCGGTCGTAGATCTCCTTGTTCTTGATTCCGTTGCTGTAGGTCGAGACGTCGGCAGTCAACAGCAAGTGGACCTCGGCATCCTGGGCCTCTTCTGTGACGATCAGGCCCGGCAGGTCCTTCTGAAGGCGCTGGATGATGTTCCGCCGGGCCGTCTCTGTTCCGGCACAGACGAAGACCTTCTTGAGGCCTTTAAGCTCCGTCACGTTGCCGTAATCGACGACGGGCTGCGCCGACGCGCGAGCGACGGGCAAGACGAGAATCGAGACGGTGAGAAAGGTAGCGCGTGTCACGATTCCTCCTCCTGCGACGGCAGCGCCAGGGGTAACCAGCGCGGGTGTCTGAATCGGCACCTCACGCGCCTCGGGAGCCGGCCTCCCCTCGACGACGAGGCTCAATGCGCGGGCCATCGCCTGACTTCACGGTACGATGCGACCCATTAGGAAGACCGAAGGAAGGCGTCAAGAAGAAGCGAGAAAATCTGAAGAGGTGGATTCGCGCTCGGAGTCTGCCGGCGAGCCTTCGAGCCAAGGGCGGGCACTACCCTGCCAGCGCTCGATCACGGACGGCAGGGCTTCACGCCCCTCGCGCCGGGACCGCCCGTGGGGGTGGGACTCTACGTGCACAGCTCGGTGCCGACTCCTGCCAGTTGAGCCGCACACCCCATCCGCTGCGTTCTTTGCGGTCGACTGAGCGACAGATTCGGCCAGTGGGCCGACATCGAGTCGCGCCAGATTCGAATTGACCGACCAGACCGCACGCTGGATCTCCTTGAGGAGCGCAGGCGTGGCCAGACGGTCACTGCGCACCGCATGGCTGGCCCTCCGCCACAAGAACGCCCAACCGGGGAGCGACCCGGTTGCTAACGGCTCCGCGGATGATCTGGCGCCTAGGCGACCTGCAGTCAGGGCCGCGCAGTCCGCAGAGCCCGGGGACCAGGGCGGACGCGTCGCACCCGGGGGACGGCACCAGTGCCGTATACTACCGGGCGCGTTGTTTGGGCCCGGACGGACGGCGCCGAACATCGCATGAGGGAAGGCGGCCCCGTCGCGGCACCGCAGCGGTCCTGACCGAGCAGCCGCCCGGTCGCCGGCCTGCCGTCACGAACCAGTGTGGTCATCGGCGCAGATGAAGCTCCAGGAGAAACCCATGGCTCGACTCCTCGCGTCTCTCGTCGCAGTGCTGCTGTCCCTTGTCGCCGTGGAATCCGTGCACGCGCAAGCAGACCTCGCTGGCTCCAAGGACTATCCGGGGATCTCTCGCATGCCGGGCTACTACATTGCCGACTACAAAGTGACCTCCTTCGATTCCCACGTCTTCACGGTCTCAGAAGGTAATACGACGAAGGGACAGCCGGTCGAGGGTCGACGGTTCGAAATCAGGTACAACCTCAAGGCCAACGCGCCGATGCCCAGCCAGTTGCAGATCGTGCGCAACTACCAGAACGCGGCTCGGTCAGCCGGCGGTCAGGTCCTCTGGGACACCGAGGACGAGACAACTCTCCGCCTCCGTCAGCCCGGGAAGGAAGTGTGGGTCGCTATCGAGGTGGGCAACGCGCCCAGCGGGACGCCCATCATGATGGTCATCGTCGAGAAACAGGCCATGCAGCAGGAGGTCACCATCGACGCCAAGGCGATGGCCAAGGACATTGGCGAGACCGGGCGGGTGGCCATCTACGGTATCCACTTCGACACGGGCAAGGCAGACCTCAAGCCCGACTCCAGTGCCGCCCTCGTCGAGATCGCCAAGCTGCTCAAAGCAAACCCCACGCTCAAGCTCTACGTTGTCGGACACACGGATATGGTGGCCGACCTCGCCACCAATCTGAAGCTATCGCAGGCTCGGGCCCAAGCCGTGGTGAGTGCTCTGGTGGGTCAGCATGGGATTGCGGCCGCGCGTCTGTCTCCCTATGGGGCCGGCCCGTATTCGCCCGTCGCGACCAACAGGACCGAGGAGGGCAGAGCGAAGAACCGGCGAGTGGAACTGGTGGAGATTGCTACCAAGTAGGCAGCCGGACCCGCAGACTGGCCCCCATGAGCGTAAACCCTCACGACGAGGTTCGAGGCGTGACGCACAGGTCTCACTCCGCTCCGGCTTCGAGACCCGGTCGACGCTGACCGTCGTGGGACTGGCGAATCTCAAGCAGGCAACCTCTGGACCCCGCTCAAGGGGTGCCGGTGCTGCGCGAGCCTCTCAGGCGGAGCGACGGATTTGTCGCCGTCGCGCGCGCCGCGGGCTGCTGACCGGTGGTCACGACAAACGACAACAGGAGGAGGGCGGCGACGAGGGTCGAGAACGGCGCGAACCGCATGGCCCGTCTGGGCAGTGGCATGGATCTCCTGCCCGATGGCCATGGGATTCGACCCGGGCGCCCCGCGCGGGCGCCGCGAGCCAAGCCTCAACGCGGCCGGTGACGCTCTACCATCAATCGCCGGGCACTCGGTCGATCGTCGCCCGAAGGAACCGGCGCGACAGACGGCCACCTCTGCGGCGGAGATCGGGTGGCGCCGTTTCTCAGCCCGAGATGCTGCTGGCAGAGCGCGCCGGTTTACTCACCGAGTCTTGGTCCGGTTGCCACCGAGACGGGGCGTGCGCGGGGCCGGTCGAACCGCACCCCCCCGCCCCGGGGAACCGGAACTCCGAGAGAACCCCCTCCGACTCAGTGTGGTCGCGGCGGAGACCACCCACACGGGTCAGTAGCGCTGCCAATGTCCCCCGGCGAAGCGCCACTCCGCGCCCGCCCGCACCCAGTGAGCGGGCGCCCACTCATATCCGGCGCGGTGGCGTTCCCAGCGCCCGGACACCCACACATGTCGGTTGTTCTCCCAACGCCAGTAACCGGGGATCCAGAAGTGTTCGATCGAGGGCTGGGGCGGGATTGCCTCGACCCGAAGCATGGGTGGCGCCGTTCGCACCGAAACGGCGGTGAACTCCGGGGGGGCAACGATCTTCGTCCAGCGACCCGGATGGAAAACCCACTCGTTACCCTCGTGCACCCAGTGTGCCCGTACGTAGACCTCACCGACCCGGGACCGCTCCCAGTGGCCGCCAACCCACACGTGTTGTCCCCCCTCCCACACCCAGTGGCCGGCGATCCAATACGCGTCAGGGCCCGGCGGCGCCGGCACGACCTCGACCCGAGCCGGTGGCGGCCCGACCCGGAGGCGAACATCGAAGCCCACCTGCGCGCTGGCGGACCAGGCGCTGAGGAGGACGAATGCAGCGACCAACACCCATCGTCGATTCTTCATCGTGGATCCTCCTGCGTATGCGAGACGCGAGCAGTAACGGTCGGGCAAGAGCGTACCTCATCAGGCCGAAACGACCAAGGGACATCGCCCTGGAAGTCGATTCGATCGCACACTCCTCTTCGATATGACCCATCGGGCGAACGTTCAGGATCTATCGTTCAGACCCGGCGCTCGCGAGGTGGGCTAGGCTACGCTAACCGGCGCCACGGCGGTCCTGGCGATGCCATGCTCAAGACGCTAGACCTGGCTGCGAGCGGAGAGCGGCGGGTATGCGGAGCGGGCGCCGGCTCAGGTGCGGTGTGGCCGTCTGCGCTCGCCTGCGTCGCCGACGGATGCCGCCAGCCGGCAACTGCCAGCCAACAACTGCCAGCCGGCAACTTGCGCCGGTCCGAGAGGGGGGCGATAATCTCGCCCGTTCCCCTTCGTGCGAGGAGAAATCCCGTGCGCCTGCCACTGCTGGCCGTCCTCCTGGCTGCCGTACTCGGCGGCCCCGCCTGCGCCATCGTCGACCGCATGAGCGGCGAATCCGAGGCGCGCGCCATCCAGACCGTGGGCCGGCCGTGCGAGGCGCTGGTCCTCACGGTGTGGGACACCGGGATCACGGTCAACAACGACCCGGTCGTCGGTCTGCGCGTCCGAGTGGAGCCACCGGACGCGCCGGCCTACGAGGCGCGGATCGAGAAGAGCGTCGTGTCGCGCGTGCACATCCCGCAGGTACAGCCCGGGTGCCGCGTCAAGGTGTTCGTCGACCCGCAGAACCCCGCCCGGGTCGCGCTCGGCCTCTACGACCTCCGCAAGTAGCCGGGGCGGAGCCGCGTGGACCGACGACAGATCGTTCCGAATCTGGCCGCGGCAGGCGACGTACGTCCTCACCCGTGCACCCTGGCGGTGTGGGCCGCAATGCAAAGCGCTGTCGGGAAAACGCCCAGGCTGCCGAGGAGTCAACCGGCGAGCTGTCGAGGGGCTCGGTCGACATCACTGCCCCCAGCGATCTGAGGGTACCCGTGAATCGTGTTGTCGACAGAGCCGGTGCGTTAGACTGAAGCACGAGGCCGGGGCGGTTTCCGTTGTGGCGTCGTTGAGGGAGGAGCGAGACATGAACCGCGTAACACGGACGTGCGTGGCGCTGCTGCTGGTCGGTGTCGTGGCGGTCGCAGTGAGCGCCCAGGGCAAGGGCGAAGGGAAGAAGTCGGTGGTGCCGGAGACGCCCGAGTGGCAGAAGCTGAAGTCGCTGGTCGGCCAGTGGGAAGGGACGATGGACCAGGGCGGAAAGGCGAACCCGACCAGGGTCGAGATCCGGATGACGGGGGACGGCTCGGCCATCATGCACGTGATGGCCAAGGACACGTCCTACGAGATGGTGACGATGATCCACCCGGACGGGAAGCGCCTCCTGGCGACCCACTACTGCGCGGCGCACAACCAGCCGCGCATGGTGCTGGTGCCTTCGAAGGCGGCCAACCAAGTGGCATTTGAGTTCATTGACGGCACCAACATCGGCCCCGGCGAGGCGTACATGAAGAGCTTGGTCTTCACGTTCATTGACGCCGACCACCACGAGGAGGCCTGGACCAACTCGACCGAACCGGGCGCCGCCGTGTTCAAGTACGCGCGCAGGCAGTAGCACCCGCGCCGGACGCGCCTGACGGCCAGAGCGGATGGGAATCCCGACGCGCATCGCCGGCACGAGTGTGGTGTCGGCGCCAACCGTGAGAGTCCCTGTCCAGGCGGGGACGACCCGGCCTTCGGCCATGACCGTGGCCGTAGCTCACGCCGCCGCGCTCCCTGCTCACCCGCGTCGATTGGGATGTCCCCGTTCTGCGGCGAGACACCCTGGGCGACAGCGCGGGGTTCGTCCGTGCCTGTCTTCAAGTCGCCGCTCACAGGTCCTACGGTTCCCGGGGCTGGTCCCTTGCAGGTTCGAATCCCAAGACCTGCAAGTCAATTAGGGTCAAAGTGTTACGGCGATCCGCGGCCGCGGCGGTCGGATCGCGCGCAAATAGTCACAATATTCGGCTCTTCCGTTCGTCTGCACGTGTAGACTCCGACTTCTGTTTACGGAGGTAGCACATGAGCGAAGAGCGCAGCATATCGCGACGGTCGGCCCTGATGACCTTGGGAGCCGTCGGAGCGGCAGCGGCCCTGAACCCGACCCGAACGGCGTCCGCGCAGATCGCGCCGCCCGCCGTCCAGACGGTCGGGGCCAAGCCGGCTGCGAACGTGGTCGACGTGGCCGTCGGCCGAATGGCGAAAGGCCATTCCTGAGCGCAGTCGGTGTTCTCGGCAGTTGCCGAGCAGATGGGCATGGAGTATCAGACAGCGGTCCAGGTGTCGGCCGGCTTCGGTGGCGGGATGTACCTTGGTAGCGTGTGCGGCGCCGTCACCGGCGCGATCATGGCGATCGGTCTGAAGCACGGCGGCGTCGGCATGCAGTCCGGCGTGCGCACGGCGAAGCTCACGCGGATCTTCGCCGACAGGTTCAAAGCGAAGCACGCCTCGATCAACTGCACGGACCTGCTTGGCGGCGTCGACTTGAGCACGCTCGACTTCGACAAGCCCGAGTCGTTCAGGGCGCTACTCGACAAGAACGTCTTCGCCCCCTGCCCCGGGTTCGTGCGGGACGCTGCGCAGATTGTCGATGACCTGCTGCACGCGTGAACATCGGCGTCGAATCCAGGGCCGGCTTGTCAACCACACGGCCGACACCGAGGATGCGGTACCTCTGGTCCGGCTCGGCCAGATCCGGGCCGACCAGACGGCCGCGGCTCCGAGGTGAATGTCGGCATCGGCACCTCGGCCCCGAACACCACGCTGCAAGGGATAGGCGATACAAAGGTCGGCACGGGCGGCAACGGCTGCCCGATGAACTCCGGCACGGCGCTTTAGCGGGCCCCTGCCCGTCAGACCTGCGGCTGAAGTGCCACCGTGCAGCGTGGCCGCGTTCAATCGTGCCCTCCGTCTCGACCTGCCTTCGTTCGCCGCGTCAACCAGGTATCTGACTCGCGCACGGTCGGCACGTGTCCCCCGACAGGATCGGTGTGCTCGTCTGCCCAACCAGGCCCCGTCAAACGGGGATCCCCGGTCGCCCGACAGCCTGGAGAACCATGGCGGCGGGAGTATAACGCCCGGGTGCAGGCACCTGACCACGGCCAACGAAGCCGCAGCCAGCAGAGCAAGGAGGAGAGCGCCGCTACTCCGTCGGCACGGGTTCTCGTTTCACGGCGCCACGCGGGAGCCCGGTCGTGCGGACGTCAGTCGCGTCGACCTCCCAAGCTGCTCACCGATCTGTCCCCCGGCGCTGGCTTCCAGGCAGGCGACCGAGCCCGTGATCGCATGTTGCTGCGCCCTGCCGCTCACCGCGCGTGCTTCAGCATCCGGCCGGTCTTGAGGTAGTGGTTCATGGCCGCTTGCCATTCGACCATGCGTTGTTCGAACGCGGCCTCGTCTTCGAACTGCGCGGCGATCTCTGCGTTGCCCTTCTCACTGAGGCCTGTGTTCGTGTACGTGATCGTCACGCTCGACCCGCCGAGGGGACGCGAACTGACGGCCATGGTGAGCTTTGTCACGCGCAGGCCCGGCACGAAGTAGACCAGCTCAATCTCGTGCGTTCGCAAATCGTGCCTTGTCACCACCCAGATCGTCTTGTCCCGCTCTCCTTCGTGTTCCGTCGCGTAAACGCCGTCCGCCTCGGCGACGCCGCTCGCCGCGTAGACCACGTGCGCGACCCAGCCCTCAGCCCACTCGGCCTCCCGAATCGGGCACAGCAGCGGGAAGACCCGGTCGGGTGCGGCCTCAATCGTCTGCGTATAACGACTGACCGCACGCCGTCCTCGGAACTCCCGCACCACACCGCCTGCGCCTCGCTCCTGTGGTCGCTTCCCACCTTGGATGACTGAGCCTATCGCCACTAACAGAACCGCCAGCTCCAAGCCATTCATCCTGCCTCCTCCTCCGACGGTGGCCGTCGGACGAGCCCGTCCGCCCCACTCGATCCAGTCTGCACCCTGCAGTTCTAGACGGGTCAAGCCGCGACGCTTGAACCGTCAGGTGCGGATGCCGGGGTTCGCGGGAGTGTCTTCGTCGCTTTTTCTGCCTGAGGGCACTCAATCGTCACTAGAATCGGTCCTGACCGCCGGCTGCTGTTTCTCCGACGCCACCAGGAGCGCCAATGAAGAACAGATCCCTTCTCATCCTGTTCGTGACGTCCGGCGTCTGCTGCTTGCTTGGAGGCGCCGCGCGGGGCAAGACGATGCCGATGCCGAGCGGCAAACCGGAGGCCCAGGCGCAGGACGTAAAGCCGGGTCCGGAGCACAAGATCCTGGAGAAATGGGTCGGCGACTGGACGTATGAGGGTCAGGACAACCCGCAGTTCTTTCCGCCGGGGGGTGCGTCGGCAGGGACGGTCCGCGCGCGGCCGATACTGGGCGGGTTCTTCGTCGAATGGCAGGCGGAGGAGCGCGGAAGACCGTCGTGGCGCGAGGTCGACGGGTATGACCCCACAACCAAACGGTTCTTCTGGCATGCGTACTACGCGGATGGCAGCACCGAAACGATGACTTACACGATGGAGGGCGACACGGCGTCCCTGTCAGGAACGACAGTCGTCGGTGGAAAGGAGGCGCACCTGAAGGGAGTTTGCGTGTTTGCCCCCGACGGGCAGAGCTTTGTCTATCGACTGCAGATCTCGCTAGACGGCCGCACGTGGGAACAGGCGTCCGAGATGCGGTTCGCAAAGGTCAGGTAGGCGTCGGCGCGTCCTCTCGGGTGCGCCCTCCCTGCTGGCGCCGGGATCTCCCCAGCGATGAGCTGGAGGCGCGCCCGGCCTCAGCGCGGTTTCTCCGCTAAGTAGAGCTTTCGAGCCGGCTTCCTCTCGATGTGCACTTGTGTCTTGACGCGTAGCAGCCTGAGCCCGACGGACGCAAGCCGCCTCCTGATCTCGACATCGGTGAACGCCCGCTCGTGCACGACCACCAGGCGCCGCTCGAACAGCCGTCCCCTCCTGATGAACCAGTGCTGGCTGAATGTCGCGATCCCACTCTTCTCGTCGTACGTATTCGATGCCGTGAACCAGTGGGGCCGGACGCGACACAGCTTCTCACGGCCATTGAGCCACCGAAGCATGTTCACGGTGTTGAGGTCGAATTGGAACAGGCCGCCCGGCCTGAGCGTGGCGGCCACCCGTGCAAACACGCGGCCGAGGTCGGCGGTGCGCAGGACATGGTTGAGCGCGTCGAAATGGCAGGTGACGAGATCCGCGCGGACCCCGGGGTCCAACTGCGTCAGCTCCTGCCGGAGCCAGCGAACGGCGCGAGACTTCCGCCTAGCGACACGGAGCATGGCCGCCGACCGATCGACGCCGATGACGCGGCACCCACGCCTGCGGCTCCACGGGATCGCCGAATTGCCGGTGCCGCAGGCAATGTCCACGACCACGCGGACCGGCACGCCGCGTTCCTTGGCCGCGGCCAGCAGGCTCTTCCGCCATCGGGGGTAGAACACCCGGATGCCGGAGTCGCGAGCCATCCCGTCATATAGGGGCGCCAGCGGTCCATAAGGGTCACGCATGGCTTTGTCCTTTCGTGACTCTCATTATAGGGGCCCGTACGAACCCCGCGTTCGGACCTGAGGAGAATCTCGGGAGGATCGTCCCGACCCGGGGACTCCGGTTGCCTGGTGACGGGCAGGGGCTATGTGTCGGCCCAGAGCGAGGTTTGCTCGGTCGGTGGAGAACGACTCACCAGAGAGGTCCCCGCTCACACGCCCCCGAGATCAACGCGGTCACGCAGCCGAACGACGTCGTCCCTCAGCCACACGGGGACCTGCTTTCCGCCCGCCACAGGCAGAGCGCTCATTGTGGCGGAGCCGTCCCTTGGCGGCACGGCTCCGAGCGGGTGCCCCCCAGGTTGACCGCTCGGCTGCCCTCAGCGTCACCTCGTGCCGCTACCGCCGCGGCAGGACCGGATCCTCGGCCCACGCCTCCGCCGCCGCCTCCCGTGTGCGCTCCCCCCGGGGATCGCTGCGGACGGAATTGACATGCAAGTATATACTTGCATATAATCAGCCCGACGGACCACAGACGTGCGCGACGAAGACCGGATCTTCAAGGCGCTGGCCGATCCCAGCCGCAGGTTTCTCCTCGACCGCCTGCACGAGCAGAGCGGGCAGACGCTCGGTCAGCTCTGTGAGCACCTGGAGATGACGAGACAGGCTGTCACCCAACACCTTGGCGTGCTCGAAGCCGCTAACCTCGTGACCATCGCCTGGCGGGGGCGCGAGAAACTGCACTATCTGAACCCGGTCCCGCTGCAGCTGATCTACGACCGGTGGATTCGGAAGTTCGAGCGACAGCGGCTCAGCGCGCTTCACCACCTGAAGAAACGCCTCGAAGGAGCAGACGATGAATAGATCGAAGTTCGTCTATGTCATCTACATCGCCGCCCAGCCCGAACAAATCTGGAAGGGACTCGTCGACCCGGAGTTTACGCGCCGGTACTGGGAGCACGACAACGTCTCGGACTGGAAGGTTGGCTCGTCCTGGGAGCACGCGCGCACCGACGGTTCGGGGCGCGTGGACATTCTCGGCCGCGTCGTCGAGACCAATCCGCCGCATCGACTGGTGATCTCGTGGGCGTGGCCGCGAGACCAGGCCAACCTGGACCTGCACAGTCGCGTCACGTTTGAAATCGACGCCGTGGACACCATGCCTCGCCTGACCGTGACTCACGAAGACCTGGAGCCGGACTCCGACATGCTCAAGGGCATCACGAACGGATGGCCGAGGGTGCTGTCGAGCCTGAAGTCGCTGCTGGAGACCGGGCGGCCGCTCCCGACTTGGGCCAAGGGATAAGGGCCGTGCCGGGGCGCCGTGCCCGGTGGCAACGACCGTTTCGGATGTCAGCGCCGCGGCGGAGTCCGTCTCCGCCGCGGCATGCCGTCTGGCCCGGCCGCTTCCCAGACCTCAGGGCAACCGCAGACCAGAACAGATGTCGCCTGGCGGCCTTGCCGAGTGACCGCCTCCCGGGCGTGGCCCTCAGAAGACGGCGCGGGCCCGCCGCGTGTTGAAAGTCTCACCGTTTCACCGATTGACGCAGTATAGTCCTCTCCTCCATCAGACACTGCGGGGCCGCGCCCCGCGTCGCGGTCGCCGCCGGCTGCCGCCGGCGCCTCGACCGCGGATCGACAGGGGGTGGCCCGATGAGACTCGTCCGAGCGTTTGTCATCGCGGTGCTGCTCGCAACGGTGGCCGGCTGGCCCGTGGCGGGCCAACCACCGGCTGAACATCCCCGGGTGGCTCAGGCTCTGGAGCTCGCGCGCATCTGGCTCGAGGCGCAGCGCGCCTACGACCAGATTCCCGGCGTGTCCGCAGCCATCGTGTACGACCAGCAGATCCTGTGGGCCGGCGCTTACGGCCTTGCCGACGTCGAGGCTGGACGACCAGCGCGGGTCGACACGATCTACAGCATCTGCTCCATCTCCAAGCTGTTTACGAGCGTCGCGGTGCTCGAACAGCGCGATGCCGGCAAGCTGCGGCTCGACGATCCGGTGCGCAAGTATCTGCCCTGGTTCCGGATCAAGCCGGCCGAGGGCGAGTCGACCGACGTCAGCATCGAAGGCCTGCTGACCCACGCATCGGGCCTGCCGCGCGAGTCGGATTACCCCTATTGGACCGGTCCGGCCTTCGACTTCCCAACGCGCGAACAGGTCATCGACAGGCTGTCGAGTCAGCAGATGCTCTACCCGTCCGAGACGGTCTTCCAGGTACTCGAACCTCGGCCTTTCGCTCGCCGGCGAGGTCGCCTCCGCGGCGGCTGGGCGGCCGTATGCGGACCTGGTGCGCCAGGACATCCTCGGGCCGCTCGGCTTGTTGAGCACGACACCCGAGATGCCAGCCGGCGAGCGCGGCAAGCGCCTGGCGACCGGATACAGCGGCCTTGGGCGCGAGGGAAAACGGCAGGCCGTGCCATTCTTCACGGCAAAGGGCATCGCCCCGGCGGCGGGCTACGCGTCGACGGTCGAGGACCTGGCACGGTTCGCCGAATGGCAGTTCCGCCTGCTGGGCAAGGGCGGCACCGAGATCCTCAAGGCGACGACGCTTCGCGAAATGCAGCGCGTGCACTGGATCGACCCCGACTTCACGAACTCGGTACGGCCTGGGGTTCTCGGTCTGGCGGAGCGGCGACAAGACGTTCGTCGGACACGGGGGATCCTGCCCGGGCTTCCGGTCGCACCTGCTCATCAAGCCCGACGAGAAAGTGGCCACGGTGTTCATGGCCAACGCGCAAGGCGTGAATGCGTCCCAGTACGCCCAGCGCCTCTACGATATCGTCGGCCCCGTGGTCGCAGCAGCCATGAAGGACAAGGAGAAGCCGCCGGCTCAGCCGGACCCCGCCCTCGCAGCCTACGTCGGGTCGTACGCGAACACGTTTGGCGGCACCGAAATCGCGGTGTTCTTCTGGGAGGACGGCCTCGCCATGCTGGCACTGCCGGCCGCTGACCCCCTCGCAGCCCTCTCCAAGCTGCGGAAGGTCGGCGACCACACGTTCCGCCTGGTGCGAAAGGACGGCACGCTGGCCGAACCATACGTCTTCGAGATAGGGCCGGACGGGAAGGCACGACGCTTCACGGTCCACAGCAACCCGTACGAGCGACGTCGATAGGCCACGCAACCCCGTGACCGCGAAGCGGGCCCGACCGTTTGCCTCCAGGCGCCGGGCCGCTCCGATCACTCTCATCTTGACGGGGGACGTGCAGGCCGAGTGCTCGGCCGCGGCCGGGCGCTTCGTGCGTCACCACACAATCTGCTCCGGCTGGGCGGGGTAGCGGCTCCTGTTCCGGCCGCGGTTGCTCGCGGTCCGAACAGGGATTCCCTACACACGGCTGGCTCGACCCGGCTGGCTCGGCCCTGGCTGGCTCGGCCCTGGCTGGCTCGGCCCTGTTGTTCGGCCCTGTTGTTCGGCCCTTGACTCCGGTCGGAACCACCTCGACAATGTGGGCCACCAGGTTCGCGAGAAGCCGGAGGGCTCTCGGATTCACGCGGGAGGCTCGAATGGCTGACGAGTTCTACTACGTCGAGAACGGCACGCAGCAAGGACCGGTGGACGGAGCCCGCTTGATCGCCCTGCTGACCTCCAAGCTGACGCCGGACACCCTGGTCTGGCGGGAAGGGATGGCGGCGTGGACGCCAGCGCGGCAGGTACCAGAGCTGGCCGCCTCGTTCCCCTCTCCCCCTCCCCCATCTCCGCCTCAGACGACGGGGGACACGCCGAGCCTCAACCCGTTCACGGTACTGGGCCGTACCTTCTCATGGACGGGAAAGTTCAACCGCGGGGAGTACCTCGTCGCCCTGATCACCGCCTGGGTCATCGGCATGCTCTTGGCGGTCGTCATCGCGTTCTCCGTCGCGTTCGCGCGCCAGTCCGTCGTAGTCGCCGTCGTCGCCGGTCTCATCGGTATCGTCTGGGTTGTCGGCATCACGCTCGCCGGCCTTGGCGCCATGATCCGGCGCGTCCACGATCTCGGCGTGTCGCCGTGGGCCATGCTGCTGATGCTGGTCCCCCTCGCGAACTTCATCTGGTTCCTCTACCTGCTGTTCGCGCCTGGCAAGCCGGACACGCCACCGGTGCAGAAGGTCCCCGGCGTCGTCCTCGCCATCCTGCTCGGGATCGCCGGCCTCGTGCTGCTCGGCGTCCTGGCCACTGTCGCGATCCCCGCGTTGTTGGCAGCACGACAGCCGCTCGACATGAGCAGTATCAGCACCGCCGTGTCAGAGGGCTTACAGAGTCAGTTGGCGCTGCCGATCGCGTCCGTCGGATGCCCGACCGAAGCGCACCCGCGTCGGGCGGGGGACGCGTTCACTTGCGTGGCCGTGCCCGCCGCGGGCGGGCGCCTCACCGTGACGGTCACCCAGCAGGATGACCAGGGCCACGTCACGTGGAAGCTGACGAAGTTGGAGGGCCTCATCGACCTGCGTGCCGCGGAGCGGGCCGTGGTCAACGGGCTCAGGCAGCAGGCGCACGTCGACACGACCGTCACCTGCGGCGGACGATTCCGGGCTTCACAGGCTGGGGAGGTCTTCGACTGCCAGGTCAAGGCAAACGACGGACGGACAGCAGTCGCTGTCGTGACAATCACCGACAGCCAAGGCAACATCAGCTGGAAAGTGAAGGAGTAGGTCGGCCGCGACACCGCTCATCGGCTCGGGCCCTGACCACCTGGCGCAAGGGGAGGCTCTCGCGCAGCTTCGACCTGGCCCCGCAACTGGCGATCACGCCAGCCTCCGCCAGACGGTCCTCCAGGGCTGGGTCAGTCCGTCGTTGAACGAGGCCTGCGGTGCGACGCCCGGGCCCTTCGCCGTCGATCCGACGCTACCGCCGCCCGTCGACGAGCTGGCGTCTTCCCGCCACCTCCTTCACCGCCCTTCAGGTCACCCTCGGTTTGTCACTGGCCTCACAGGCGACCGCGCGTCGTCCCTGCTGCCCGCTCCGTCAGAAGGTGTACTCGACGCCGACGTTTGCGGCGCGCGCACGTTGGTACACCAGTCTGGCCGTGGCGACGTCCTGGATCGCCAGGCCCACCGACTTGAACAAGGTGATCTCGTCCGCGCGCTCGCGGCCCTTCACGAGGCCGGCCACGACATCGCCCAGCCCGCCTTTCACGTGCTCGCGGCCGATCGCGCCCTCCTTCATCGCGAGGATCAACTCGCCCGCTTCCACGAAACACGCGTCGACCGAGTCCGCGAAGACCTTCGACCGGACCACCGTGGCGGTATCCAGCTCCCGCGTGGCCGGTGCGTGCGCGCCGACCCCGTTGATGTGCTGCCCGGGCTCCAGCCAGGACCCGTCGAAGACAGGTTCGGTGGCGCTCGACGCCGCCACGATGATGTCCATGCCCGCGACCACCTCGCGCGGAGTCTGCACCGGCACCACCGGGACCTTGAGTTTCCCGGTCATTTCGGCGGCGAACGACTGTGCCTTCGCCCCAACGCTGTCATACACCCACGCGCCCTCAATCGGCCGTGCGCAGGCGACGGCGGCCAGCTGCGTCTGCGCCTGCACACCCGCGCCGAAGATGCCGACGCGCCGGGCATCTGGACGCGCGAGGTGCTTGGTCGCCACGCCGCTCACCGCACCCGTCCGCACTGCCGTCATGTAGCTGGCGTCCATCACGGCGAGCGGCGCGCCGGTCTTCGGATCGCTCAGCACGAGCAGGCCGATGGTCGTCGGCAGCTGGTACCGAATCGGGTTCTGGGGATAGACGGTGACCACCTTCAGCGCGAGCGCGTCGACCTCGCCGCCGATATACGCCGGCATGCCCAGGTGCACGCCGCCGTGCGGGGTCACCTTGATGGCCGTCCGTTGTGGCATCGTCACGGTGCCAAGCGCCAGTTGGCGGAACGCGTCCTCGACCGCCGCGATGGCATCCTCCATCGTCAGCAGGCGCGAGACGTCCGTGCGGCTCAGAAGCAGGGTCATGATTTGGTCCTTTCGGGAAGGCGACCGGCGCAACCATAGCCTGTCGCGGTGGCGGATGCAAGAGGATCGCCGCAGGCCTCGCTATACTGTCTTCGTGCGCGAGGATCTGCGTCACGCCGTCAGACTGCTGTACCGGAGGCCTGGCATCTCAGCCCTGGTCGTGGCCGCGCTCGCCTTGGGGATCGCCGCGACGACCGTCGTCTTCAGCCTCGCCGACGCGATCCTCTGGCATCCGATGCCGTTCCGGGATGCCGGCCGCCTGGTCCGTGTCCGCGTCAGTTCCAGGGGTGGGCCGCTGCCCGTATCGGCCGCTGCCGAAGCCGGCGCGAGCGCGTTGGAAGGTGTCTACCCGTTCCAGCTGGACTCGGCAATCGTCAGGGTGGGCAGCGAGCCGCGCGCGGTGACGATCGGCGAGATCTCGCCCGGCCTGATCCACGCCTTGGGGGTCGCGCCGATGTGGGGGCGCGAGTTCACGCGCGACGAGTTTGCGGCGGGGACGTCTGCCGTACTCGCGTCTGCGGGTTTGTGGCGGCACCACCAGGCAACGGCGGCCTCGCCGGACGACCGGACGCTGGTCGTCGACGGCGTGCCTCACACCGTCGTCGGGGTGATGCCCGACGGGTTCGAGTTCCCCGTCAGCCGCGTCGAACTGTGGCAGCCGTTCGTACCGGCGTCCTCAACGACGAGGCTGACCGCGCTCGGCCTCCTCCGGCCAGGCGTCACCATCGAACAGGCCCAGGCGGCGATTGGTGCCAGCCGAGCCGGACACGACTCCCGACCGTTTGATCTCCAGATCGCGCCGTTCGTCACTGTCGCATCCACGACCGCCTCGGCGCTGCGCGCGTTGCTCGGCGCGGTGGCGCTCCTGCTGCTGACTGCCGTGGCCAATGCGGCGAACATCATCCAGGCGCAGACCGTGCGCCGCGAGTCGGAGCTCGCCCTCCGGGCCTCGCTCGGCGCCTCGTGGCTGAGAATCGCCAGGCAGCTCGTGACTGAAAGCGTGTTGCTGGCGGCGATCGCGGCGGTCACCGGCGTGACCATCGCGGCCTGGACGCTCACCGCGGTCGTGACGCGTGTCCCGTACCTCATGTCCTTCCAGGCACTGCGTCCCATCGGCGTGGATTGGCGGACGCTCGTCGTGGCGACCGGCTTGGCCTTCCTTGCCGGGATCGGCTCCGCGTGCCTGGCGGCGGTCCGGGTACGGCGGGTGGACCCGCAGTTGTCGCTGCGCGGCCAGAGCTTCGGAACGGCTCGCCAGGCACGGATCCGGGCCGCTCTGAGCTCGGCGCAGGTTGCCATCACGCTGGTGTTGCTGGCCGGCGCGGGACTGCTCGGCAACGGATTCCTCCGGCTGTCGCGCGCCGATCCCGGCTTCGTCCCGGCCGATGTCGTGGCGGTCGAAGTGCAGCTGCCGACCTGGCAGTACGACGGCGAACCACCCCTGCGCGCCGCGCTCGAACGACTGCGCCTGCACGCCGCGAGCCTGCCCGACGTGATCGGGGCGACGATCACCAATTCGGTACCGCCCAGCCTGGAGTCGCGCCCGCTATCGGGCTTCACGACCGAGGATGCGGTGCTGGGCTCGGACGCGGGCTTCGTGTCGACGGGCGGGGTTGATGACACGTTCTTCCAGACGCTGCGCATCCCGCTGCTGGCCGGCAGGCGGTTCGACGATGGCATCGATCCGAACGGTCCACCCGTCGCCGTCGTCAGTCGGTCGCTTGCCGAACGGTTCTGGCCACACCAGACACCGGTCGGACGACGGTTTCGGGAAACGGTGACAACGCCGTGGCTCACCGTGGTCGGCGTCGTCGGGGACGTCCGAAACGGCAGCTTCGATCAGGGCCTCGGCCCGCTCGCTTACTACACGGCCAGACTCCAGGCGGCTTCGTGGTGGTACGAGGACCTCATCGTGCGGACGCGGCCCGGGGCCGCGCACATCGTGCCGGCGCTCCGGGCGATGATTGCGCGCGAGCTGCCAGAGGCGCCGATCGTCGGTGTCGAAACTGGCGACGATTTCATCGCGGGCGCGAACGGGCACGTCCGGTTCTTGACGCTGTTGATCATCACGCTGGCCGGCCTGGCTGCCACGGTCGCGCTGATTGGAGTCTACGGCACGTTCTCGTGCATCGTCAGCGAGCGCACGCGGGAGATCGGCGTGCGCCTGGCGCTCGGCGCCACCGCGCCGGAGGTCTGCCGCATGGTCTTGATGTCGAGCGGCCGGTGGCTGGCGATCGGCCTCGCGGCGGGAACGCTGCTGTCCCTGGCCGCGACTCGAACCTTGTCGGCATTCCTCTATGAGGTCGCGCCGAACGACCCCCTGACCTTGAGCGTGGTCGTCGTGTTTCTGGCGGCAGCGGCAATGGGCGCAACCTATGTGCCGGCGCGCCGGGCAGCGGCCGTCGATCCCGTCCAGGCTCTACGAGCCCAGTGAGTCGGCGCGCCGGTCCGGTCCGGCGGGCGTTCGAAGGCATGGCCGCGGACTCCGTCGGTTACCGGTCGCGCCACGGCGGCCGCAGGTCCTGATATCTCCGAGCCGGGTGGCTGCCACGCCGACGGCGACAGCATCGAGCGCCGGCCCAGATCCCCTGACCTGAACGTGCAGCATGAGTAGGGACGGCGACCTCGCAATCCGTTCCCGATACCTCCCGTGGAAGAAGACCCTGGCCAACTGTCCGAGCCCCTTCGGAACGGGCAACTTACGATATGGAAAGCGTGCTTGACATTATGGCAAGTATGCTTTACATTCAATGAGCAGGGAGGATTGGGATGACAGACACAGTCAACGGATCTGCAGGCCGGGCGGGATCGGTCTGCAGTGTCGGGCGCTTCTTTGTCGGCTCGGCGGGTCAGGTCTGGGGTGACACGACCCTCATGGTCGCCGCGATCCTCGCGTCGGCGTTTCTCTTCCGAGCCCTGCGGCACAACTGGGATGCGAGTGCCGCCGGCGGATTGCTGGTCGTCGCGGCCGCGCTGATGGGCTGCCTGTTCCTGCGCCAGCTCGCGCGCGGCGAGCGGGGATGGATGTTCTACTCGGCGATGCTCGTGGTCGCGGCCCTCCCGGACGGAGGCGAGGGTCTCGCCAAGGCGGGAATCTCCCCGACCTGGGTGGCCGCTGCGGCGTGCCTCGCCGCCACGCCGGCCGTCATGGCTATTGTGGGCGCCGTCCGCATCGTCAAGGCGCTGGACGAGATGTGGCGTCAGATCAACTATCGCGCCCTCGCCTTCGCGTTCGTGGCAACCCTGACGCTCGTCCTCGCCCAGTGGTTCCTCGCCAGCCTCGGCGTCGAGATCCTGACGTGGCGGACACTCCCGCTGTTGATGGTCGTGCTGTGGGGGGCCGGAACGATGTGGGCGTACAGGCTCGTCAAGTGACGAACCGAATCCGCGTGCTGCGCGCCGAGCGGGGATGGTCGCAGGCCGAGCTGGCCGTGCGTCTCCGGGTCTCACGCCAGACGGTCAACGCCATCGAGGCCGGGCGGTACGACCCCAGCCTACCGCTCGCCTTCGACATCGCCGCGGCGTTCGGCACCACGATCGAGGCGATCTTCGAACCCGGCCGGCGCGAGTGGGGACCCGGCTCCTGATGACGCCCGCCGCCGGCGTGCTGGCCGTCAGGCGTCTGCCTATTCGCGGTTCAGTCCCAGGTCCGCGATCTTCGCGTCGGCGGTGAGACGCAGGTCGATCCGCAGGGGCTCGTTGAACGTCGCTCGGTACGTGTACACGCGCTCCTGACCGTCCTGCCTGCGGGCGAGCAGTTCCAGCTTCTGCAGTGGCCCGACTTCCCGGAGGAGGTCGGCGATGCTGGCGAGGTTGGGCGACAGTTCCTCCCACTGCTGGGGGGTGAAGGCGCTGGCGTCGGCCTTGCCCTCCGCCAGCTTGGCCAAGGTGTTCCGCAACACCGTCGTCACCTGCGGCTCGTGGTCCTCGATGGGCGTGGCGACGGGCGGCGTCAGGTCCGGCTTCAGCAGACCCGCCACGCCGTGCGCAATCCGGCCGGGGCTGGAGTGCGCCGAGTCCAGATTCGTGAGAACCACGATGGTCAGCTTGTCGTCCACGTAGCGCGCGATGTAGGTGGTGAAACCCTGCCAGGCCCCGTCGTGTTGGATGACGCGGTGCCCATTCATGCTGTCGATGGCCCACGCGAATCCGTAGTGGCCAGGATTCGGCTGGCCATCGCGCAGCGGAAACACGGTCCACATGCGGTCCAGGCTCGCCCGCTTCACGAGCGTCTCGGTGTAGAGCGCGGCGTCCCATCTCGCCAGGTCCAGCACGTTGAAGTAGAGAGAGCCGTCGGCCGTCGAGTTGTACGTGGGTGACACCCACTCCTGGTTCTTCAGATGACCCTTGACGAGCCGGTACCCGGCAGCGCGGTGCGGTACGATGTCTTCCTCGCTGATGATGCGGGTCGCGTTCATGCCCAGGGGACGGAAGATACGCTCGGCCAGGAAATCCCCGTAGAACATGCCGGTGACGCGGTGGATCATCATCCCCAGCAGCACGAAATTGGTGTTCGTGTAGCGCCAGCGCTCGCCGGGCTGGAAGTCCATGGGCAAGTCGGCGATCTTCCGGTAGAGCTCCTCCTCCGTGTTGTCGAGCCTGAGGTAGAAGGGGCCCTTCGGACCCGTGCGCGCGGCCGATTCGTACTCGCCGATCCCGGATGTGTGGGAGAGCAGGTGGCTGACCGTCACCTTCGCCCAGCTGGCAGGGCCATCGGGGAAGTACTTCAAGATGCTGTCGTCGAGCCGGATCTTCCCCTCTTCCACCAGCATCATGATGCCCATGGCCGTGAACTGCTTGCCCACGGAGCCTGACTGAAAGACGGTGTCCGGCGTCACTGAGACGCCAAGCTCGACGTTGGCCGAGCCGTAGCCTTGCACACGCTCGACCCGGCCGTCGCGGTAGATGCCGAGGGCGAGCCCGGGGATGTGCTGTAGGGCCATCTCGGCCTTCACGTACTGGTCGATCTTGTCGGGTGTCTCGGCCAACGCGAGACTGCTGGCGACAACGACAATCGTAAGCAGGTGACAAAGCATCTTCATGGCGGGTTGACCAGTGCGCTACCCGGTTGTTGGTTCCGCCCGTCGGGAGTTCCGGTGTCCTCGGTGATTCCTCGTCCACCACTCCTCGATCGGACGCCGTTCACGGCGATCGGGCCCACATCCAAGACGGCCGGCCGGCGGCAACCACCTGCGGCCGCTGCACTACCTTAACCCGGGCGGGCAGTCGCTGGGCACTGGCATTTTGATGTCGGAACGGGCCGTCCGCAAGAGGTGAAGGGATTTCCGCCGATCGTTCCTACCCGGATTCGGCGCCGGGCCGGGGAGTAGGAACTCGGGCGGCGGATGCACAGATGGGTGCGGGCGCCTGATTGACGCCTGCGGAGGAGCCTCTGCACGCGGCGACCGTCTCCGGCTCGAAGCCCCGGCGTGCCATCTGACCGGGAGCGACCCCTCCCCTCATCCGGCAGCTGGCCGGGAGAGCGGGCGGAGCGGGGCTCGGCGTGGACGGCGGAAGGCTCTCCTCCTATCATGGACAGACTTCGCCGGACGTTTGCGACGGAACGTCGCGCGGAGGGCGAGGTGGAGGGAATCAGATGGTACGCGTCGCCTCGAGCCCATTCGCCGCGGTTGCACTGGCCGGTGCAGCCGCGCTCGTGCTGATTGCTGGACCGGCTACCGCGACACCGGCCACCCCGGCTCGCAACGACCCGCCTGCGGCCGTGACGATGCCGGGCGCGCCCGCGCCGATTCCCGACTCGCAGGATGCCGCGATCCGCCGGGCGTTCCAGGACGTTCTGAGGCGCGACCCGACGGAGTGGGAGCTGCGGCGCTACCGCGATCACATGGCGGTGGACCACTGGACGGAGGATGACGTCCGCGGGAATCTGCGCAACCGCAGTTCCTATCGCCACTGGTCACGTGGCCATGAATCGGACGTGGAGCGGATCATCCGCAACGCCTACGCGGACATCCTCGACCGGGAGCCGGATCCGACCGGGATGCGCGACTATAGCCGCGCCATGATCGACCGGGGCTGGACCGAACAGGATGTCCGCGAGGACCTTCGCAAGAGCCCCGAGTACGCACGGCAGCGGGAACGGTCCGCCGAGCGCATCATCCGGCGCGCCTACCGCGAGATCCTCGGACGCGAGCCGGACCCCGACGGCCTGGTGTCGTACCGCCGAGCCATTCTCGAACGCGGCTGGGACGAAGACGACGTTCGTGACGCGCTACTGAAGAGCCCCGAGTACCGGCGACGCAACGAGATGACGCGCGACAAAGCGGAGGACATTGTCCGTCGCGCCTACCGGAACGTCCTGCATCGCGAGGCCGATCCCGCCGGGCTGCGCGGTTACGTCGACCGCGTCTTGCGCGATCATTGGACGCAGGAGCAGGTCGAAGTCGAACTGCGCAAGAGCGACGAGTACCGCAGCCGGCGCCGTTGACCGCGCGTTGACACGTCCAGCCCGCGGGCCATCGCCGTCGCCTCCGCGCGAGACCTCGTCGTCCAGCGCGCGGACGGAACGACGGGCGATGGCCGCGTGTCCCTTCCCCAAGCCAAGCTCAGCGCTTCCGAAAACCTCCAAGACGTCTGCGAACGAGGCCCGCGTACCCGCAATTGCCGCGCGGCTCTACCGACGACGTATATAATAGGAGTACACATACACGACGGGGCTCCCTGGTGGGTCGGCACGTGGCACCTCCCACGGCGTAGACCCAACCCCCGTGAAGGCGCCAGGTCACGGCGCAAGCCGGTGGCGTGCGCATGTCGGAGGTCTCCTCGGCGGGAGGTCAAGGGTGGTAGTCGTTGGCAGGCTCGAGGGCCGAGCCAGCTCGCGTCGAGGCGTCGGCGAGAGTAACCAGTCTTTGACTCGGCATAGGCTTCCCGCGCCAGTTCAGGCGGGCTCCCGTGTGAGGCGTGCTCACGGTCGGCCCGACATCCACCCGCACCCTCGCGGGTGGGTGTTCTCGCGCCCCGCACAGGGCGGTGCCGTAGGTCGCCGCGAGCCGGCGCACATCTCCGGTCCTCGCGAGTCTGGTGGCTCCGCCCCGCCCGCCTTCCGCTCGGCCGCCGTCCGTACGGTGGCAAGGACCGCCGGGACACCCTCCTCGATCTCGACCCTCCCTCTCCGGCCCGATGGGACGTGCGAGTCGTCCCGCCAGTCGTGGGGGCGTTCCAAGGTAGCTCCCGTGTGACCGGTGTCGCCCCCACACTCCGCAACGCTTCCCTCCGAAGCTTGGAGATCTGCGTGCGCCGCGCCAGGCTCACCTCCGAATCGGTCAGTCCGTCTCCGGCCGTTTGGCTGGTGGCTTGCCCCTGCCCCGCCTCCCTCGCGCCCAGGCCCTCGCGCGGGATCGCGCTGTCGGTGGACCAGCGCGCAGGTCGGGCCTTCCGCAAAACGCTGGAGCCTCCGCGTCTCCGGCACGAGGTAACAGAGCCGGCATGAACCACTTCATCACGGCCTCACTGGTGTCGAGCTGCCTGGCGTTCACGGGCGTTGCGGCGGGCGCGTGCTCCCGCTCACCCGAGCGCGACCCCGAGTCAAGCAAGGCGCCCTGGGTCGCCGTCGTTCGGGCGGCGCGCGGTGACGTGTCCCGGGTACTGACGGTCACGGCCGAGTTCAGGCCGTTTCAGGAAATCGAGGTGCACGCCAAAGTCGCGGGCTACGTGAGGTCGATGCTCGTGGACGTCGGCGACCGTGTGAAGGCCGGCCAGTTGCTCGCCGTCCTGGAGGTGCCGGAACTGGTGGACGAGGTCCGGCAGGACGAGGCCGCGGTGCAGCGCGCCCTGCAGGAAATCAATCGAGCCCAGGCCGATCTCGAACGAACGCAGTCGGCCCACGAGGTGGCGCACCTCGCCGCCACGCGCCTCGCTGACGTGATGAAGGCCAGGCCCAACCTCGTGGCCCAGCAGGATATCGACGAGGCCACCGGCCGCGACCGGGTCGCTGAAGCGCAGATCGCCACGGCCCAGGCGGCCCTGGCCGCGGCACGCCAACAGCTGGCGATGGCCAAGGCGGCGCAGAACAAGGCCTCCACGCTCCTCGCGTACGCCCAGATCACCGCGCCGTTTGCCGGCATCATCACCCACCGCTACGCCGACACCGGGGCCATGATCCAGGCTGGCACCGCGTCGAACACCCAGGCGATGCCCGTGGTACGGCTGTCGGAGAACTCCCGGCTCCGGCTCGTCATTCCCGTTCCCGAGTCGGTGGTCACCCAGATCCACATTGGCACGCCGGTGGGTCTCACCGTGCAGTCGCCTCGACGAGTGATTCGCGGAACCGTCGCGCGGTTCTCGGATCGTCTCGACATCGACACGCGTACCATGCACGTCGAGGTGGACGTACCGAATCGGGACCTGGCGCTGGTTCCGGGGATGTACGTCGAGGCGTCGATCGTGCTTAACGAAGCGAAGGACGTCCTCGTGGCGCCCGTGGACGCGATTGATCGGGCGGGCAAGACGCCCTACGTGTTCGTCGTCAACCGGGACCACCGCATCGAACCACATCCCGTCACGGTCGGTGTCGAGGCGAGCGACCGCGTCGAGCTAGCGTCGGGGGTCAGCGTCAACAATCTGCTCGTCGTCGGCAACCATTCGCAGCTGAGAGCGGGGACGAGGGTCAACCCCAAGGTCGTACGGGAAGGCACGGACGGAACGACCGAGGAGGCGCGCTGATGTCCCGCTTCTCAATCCGCCATCCGCACTTCATCGTGGTCGTGTGCCTGATGGTCGCCGTGATCGGTCTCACGTCGGTGGTCAGGATGCCCATCGACTTGTTCCCCAACATCAACATCCCGCAGGTGGTCGTGGCCACCTTCTACACCGGGATGCCGCCTGAGCAGATCGAAACCGACATCACCGGCCGGTTCGAGCGCTTCTTCACGCTGGGGGCCAACATCGACCACATGGAGTCGCGCTCCCTGCCCGGCGTGAGCATCATCAAGGTGATCTTCCAGCCCGGCTCCAACGCGGACTCGGACGTCAACGAGATCTCGAACCTGGCGATGGCCGATCTTCGGCGGCTTCCGCCCGGGACCCTGCCGCCCATCGTCGAGCGGTTCGACGCCTCGAGCCTCCCCGTGTGCCTCATCACGCTCAAGGGGGAGGGGCTCAGTGAGACCGATCTCCGGGACCTGGGCCAGTTTGCGATACGGAACCAGCTCGCCAGCGTGGCCGGAGCGTCGGTGCCGCCGCCCTTCGGCGGCAAGTACCGCCAGATCATGGTCTACGTCGACCCGGCGCGCCTCCAGGCCTACCAGCTGAGCCCCATGGACGTCGTGCGCACGGTCAACGACGCGAACCTGATCCTCCCGTCGGGCGACGTCAAGATCGGGCCGTTCGACTACACCATCTTCACGAACAGCCAGGTTCGGGACGTCCGCGATATCGATCGGATTCCGCTCAAGACCATCAACGGGTCCGTGGTCCAGGTGTCCGACATCGGCCACGCCGAAGACGGCCACCAGATCCAGGTCAACACGGTCGTGGTGGACGGCCAGCGGTCGGTCTTCCTGCCGGTGATGCGGCAAGGCGGGGACACCAACACGATCGCGGTCGTCAACGGCGTGAAGGGCGTCATCGGCGCCCTGCTCGACGTGCCCGCCAGCCTCAAGGCGAGCGTCGTGTTCGATCAGTCGCTGTTCGTCAAGCGGGCGATCGAGACCCTGGTGGACGAAGGCAGCATCGGGCTGGTGCTGACGGGGTTGATGGTGCTCGTGTTCCTGGGCAGTCTGCGGGCGACCTTCGGGGTCTTCCTGTCGATCCCGCTGTCGGCCCTGGCCGCCTTCATCGCGCTGTACTTTGGGGGCAGCTCGATCAACACGATGATCTTGGCCGGCCTGGCGCTCGTGTTCTCGCGCCTGATCGACAACGCCGTGATCGTACTCGAGAACATCTTCCGGCATCTGGAGATGGGCGAAACACCAGAGGTGGCCGCCGAGACCGGCGGCGAGGAGGTATCGGCGGCCGTCCTGGCCGCCACGCTCACCAGCTCGGTGGTGTTCTTCCCGGTCACCTTCCTCTACGGCGTGAGCCGGTTCCTGTTTTCGGCGCTCGCGCTCGCCGTCGTGCTCGCGCTCTTCGCGTCGTATTTCGTGGCCCTCACGGTCGTGCCGCTCTTCTGCGCGCGGTTCATCAGGGCGCCGGAGCGGACCGAGGACGCCGAGGCGTCCCACTCGACGCTGACGGACCGCTTCAACCGGGCCTTCGCATCGCGGTTCGGCCAGTTCCTCGGCTGGTACGAGCGAGTCGACCGGTCCGCCCTGCGCAGGCCCTGGGCCGTCGTCCTCGGCATCACCGGCCTGTTCGTCGCCAGCCTCTCGCTCTATCAGTTCCTGGGCATCGCGTTCTTCCCGCGCACCGATGCGGGCCAGTTCGTCATGAACGTCAAAGCCCCCTCGGGTACCCGCATCGAGGTCACGGAGAACGACGTTCGAAAGGTCGAATC
Source organism: uncultured Acidobacteriota bacterium (assembly GCA_963701315.1). Taxonomy (GTDB): domain Bacteria; phylum Acidobacteriota; class Vicinamibacteria; order Vicinamibacterales; family Fen-181; genus FEN-299. The sequence goes on from OY969603.1 coordinate 2,993,445, forward strand.
GCTGGTCCGGCGCGTCGTGGATCCACACGACCTGGAACTGACGCTGTCCAACATCGGTGTGCAGCCGGGTTTCTCCGCCATCTACACCAGCAACTCGGGACCGCACACCGCGACCGTGCAGGTGGCGCTCAGAGAGGACCATCGCGTGGGGAGCTACGACTACATGGCCCGGATGCGTCGGGTCCTGCGCCGGGAGCTGCCCCAGCTCAACGTCTTCTTCCAGTCCGGCGGCATGGTGGACGCGGTGCTCAACCAGGGCATGCCGGCCCCGATCGACGTGCAGCTGAGCGGCTCCGACCTGGACGCCGTGTACACCGCCGCTACCGGCCTGGCGGCGCGGATCCGGGAGCTTCCGGACGCGAGCGATGTCTACATCCCGCAGGACATCGACTACCCGTCGTTGCGGCTCGACATCGACCGCCAGCACGCCGCGGAACTCGGGTTGAACCAGCGGGAGGTCGTGGACAACCTGCTCACGGCGCTGACGTCGAACGGCATGATCGCGCCCAGCTACTGGGTGGACCCCAAGACCGGGAACGACTACATGCTGACCGTGCAGTACCCGGAGGATCAGATCCACAGTGTGGTGGACCTGCGCGCCATCCCGTTGCACGGTCAGCGGATGAAGGCTCCCACCCTGCTCGACTCGGTCACCACGGTGACGCCGACGAACTCGCCAACCGAGATCGACCACTACCAGATTCGGCGCGTCATCGACATCTTCGTCACGCCGGTCGGCGAGGATCTCGGCCGGTTGGCGAGTGGCATCCGGCACCTGCTGGCCGACACCCCGCCGGCCAGCGGCGTCAAGGCCGACCTGCGCGGCATGGTGGAGGGCATGGAGGCCTCGTTCAGGAGCTTCGGGCTCGGCCTGCTGCTCGCGTTGGTGCTGCTCTATCTGATCCTCGTGGCCCAGTTCCGTTCCTTCCTGGATCCGGTGCTGATTCTGCTCGCCGTGCCGACGGGGCTCACCGGCGTGCTGGTGGCCCTGCTGCTCACGGGCACGACCCTGAACGTGCAGTCCCTGATGGGCGTGCTCATGATGGTCGGCATGGTCGTCTCGAACAGCATCCTGATCGTCGAGTTCACGCACCGGCTGGAAGAGGGCGGCATGTTGATCCGGGACGCGGTCGTGAGTGCATGCCGCATTCGGCTGCGGCCCATCCTGATGACGTCGCTCGCCACCGTGATCGGTCTCGTCCCGATGGCCCTGAAGTTGGGCACGGGTAGCGAAGCCTATGCGCCGCTCGCGCGAGCCATCATCGGTGGCCTGACCGCATCGGTGTTTCTGACGGTCTTCATCGTCCCGGCCGCCTACCTGCTGATCTACGGCCGGCCTGCCCGTCAGGAGGAGTCATGATTCGGCGTGCGCCTGCTTGCGTGCTGATGGCCGCGGCCGTTCTCGCGTCGGCGGGTCCCGCGCTCGCCCAGGCTGGACGACGCCTGTCGCTCCAGGAGGCGGAGCGGGAGGCACTCGTCAACCACCCGCAGATCCGGGCCGGCCAGTACAACGTGCTGGCGGCTGGCGAGCTCGTGCGGGAGACCCGGTCGGCCTACTTTCCGACGGTCTTCGGCGCCGTGACTGGCGTCGAGGCGGAGCATGGCACCGACCTCGCAGCCGGTGGTCTGAACAGCTCGGGCGTCCTCGACCGCTTCTCCCTTGGTGTCGCGGCGTCGGAGCTTCTGACGGACTTCGGGCGGACCGCCCGGCTGTCGGCGACCGCCTCGTTGAGAGTGACCGAGCAAGAGCGCGATCTGGACGCCCGGCGTGCCTCCGTCCTCTTAACGGTGGACCTCGCCTATTTCGACGCATTGGGCGCCCAAGCCGTGCTCCGTGTCGCGGACCAGACCGTCGAGGCGCGCCAGGTCGTGGTGGACCAGGTGTCGGCATTGGCCGCCTCGGGCCTGAAATCCGCTCTCGACCTCAGCTTCGCCAAGGTGAGCCTCAGCGAGGCGCAGCTGCTGCGCGTCCAGGCTCGCAACAACGTGGATGCCGCGTTCGCCACGTTGGCCACGGCCCTGGGGACGTCGAGGCCGGGCCCCTACGACCTGGCGGACGAACCGCTGTCCCCGGCCCCGCCGACAGACGGCTCGGCCCTTGTGGCGCAGGCGCTGCGCGATCGGCCGGACGTGGCCCGCGAGCGGTTCGCCCAACAGTCCGCAGCGAAGTTCGCCACGGCCGAGCGGGCCCTGTGGTTCCCGACGGTCGCAGCCATCGGCGCTGCCGGCGTCAACCCCTTCCACCAGACCGGACTCACCAACCAGTACGGCGCGATCGGCCTGAACGTGATCATCCCGATCACCAACGGAAATCTGTTCTCGGCGCGGAGCACGGAGGCCAACTACCGTGCCAGCGAGGAGCAGCAGGTGCTCCAGGATCTCGAGAACAATGTGAGCCGTGACGTCTACGTCGCGTGGCTGAACGCGCGGACGGCCTATGAGCGACTGACCCTAACGGCCCAGCTGCTGGCCGAGGCCTCGGATGCCCTGGATCTGGCGCAGCAGCGCTACCACCTCGGCCTGAGCTCGATCGTGGAGCTGACCCAGGCACAGCTGAACCTGACCAACGCCCAGATCGAACAGGCCACGGCCCAGGACCAGTACCAGCGCCGTACGGCCGTGCTCCGCTTCCAGGTCGGATCGCTCAAGTGACCCATCTGGCATCTGGCGACCCCCTGCCGGAGTGTCCCGAGACCCGCACGTAGCCGAAGGCGTCGGCGGGCCCCGGCCGTGTCCCCGCGGGGGCTGTCGCCTGCCCACCCTGAATTCTCGGCCGTGACGTCTGACTGGAGCTCACGGAACAGCTACGACGGAGTCTGCACGGCTCGGAAGGGCATACTCCGAGCGCTCGTTGCCGGCTGCAGCAGGCCTCCCGGCAAGCCTCCGCCGCAGCCCAGTATTGACCTCATGGGTGGACAGTGTGGCGGGCTGATGGCGACGTCGGCGTGGAGCACGGGCGCCTCGAGGTGAAGCGGCAGGCAGCCCAAGCGGTCACGGCCGGCCGCCCAGGCGCGCCGTCGACCCCCACTGGGACTGCGATCGCGGGTCCGCCGCCGGATAAGGATGAGCGGACGGCGGCGCTCCAGATTCTTCGGCGCTAACTGAGCCGCACTAGTGTATCATCGAGTCGCCCGGCTCCTCGGCTGCTACCCGTCTGGTGCCCTCCGGGAAGACCGCCGCGCCGGGTGACTCACCCCCAGGAACTCAACCAGCAATACCGGGTTCTCGCGTCCGTTTTACTCGGCGGGTGCCGGGGCCGGCGCCGTCGGGCGAGCCTCAGTGCAGTTGGACTATTGCCAAGGAGAGTCGTTCATGCGTGCACGATTGCTGCTCTTATCCGTGATCTGGCTGGTAACGGGCGTCGGTGCGGCCTACGCCCAGGCATCCAAGGACGCCGACGTCGCAGCTCTCCAGAAGCGGGTGCTGCAACTCGAGCAGATGGTCTCCCGCCTCGAGCAGAAGCTGAATGAGATGCAGGCGGCAACCGGCCAGCCCGCCCCGGCGGCGCAGGCGGGACAACCCGCTGCGACGGTGGGCAAGGTGCAGGTCGAGCCGCCAACTGTGAAGACGGGCCGCGACACCTTCTCCATCACGAGCGCGGACGGCGCGTATCGCTTGAGATTCGGCGGCCACATGCAGGAGGACGGAAAGGTGTTCGACGACGGCGGCGGCTTCTACGGCTCGACTTCCCACCAGCTCATCGACGGGTTCCAGCCGCGACGTGTCCGACCCATCCTCGAAGCCGGGCTCGGCAAGTACGTCGACATTCGGTTCATGCCTGACTTCGGCGCCGGGAAGTCCCTGATCTACGACGCCTACATGGACATCAAGGCCAAGCCCTACGCGGTCGTCCGCGCCGGAAAGTTCAAGACGCCGCTGGGCCTCGAACAACTGCAGAACGATGCCGACCTGACCTTCATCGAGCGGTCTCTGGTGACCGACCTCGTCCCGAACCGCGATGAGGGCGTCATGCTCTGGGGTGACTACCAGGGGCAGGTGACGTACCAGCTGGCGTTTCTCAACGGAGCGCCCGTCGGCCAGAACATCGACGCCGACTCGAACAACTCGAAGGACTGGGTCGGACGGGTCTTCCTGACGCCGTTCTCCAAGTCCGGCCCTGCCCCGCTGAAGGCCCTGAGCTTCGGCGTGTCCGCCTCCACCGGGCTCGAGACCGGGTCGGCATTGCCCACGTTCAACACGACGGGCGGCCAGCTCTCCTTCTTCAGCTACGGCTACGGGTCCGGTTCGAGCGCCATCGCGCCCACTGCGTCGGGGCGCCGCACGGACTACTCGCCCCAGATCACCTACTACGACGGTCCCTTCGGGTTCATGGGCGAATACGCCAAGATGACTCAGAACATCGCGGCTGTCGAGAGCGGCAAGACCGTTGCGAGCGAGATCGGCGACTACGCCTGGCAGATGACGGCGTCCTATGTGCTGACCGGTGAGAAGAAGACGTTCAAGGGCGTGATCCCGCGCAAGGCGCTCGAAGGGGGCAAGATCGACCTCGGGAAGGGCGCATGGGAAGTGGCCGCGCGCTACACCACCCTGAAGATCGATCAGGCGGCCTTCGACAACAAGTTTGCCGACCCGGCGAAATCGGCCCACCAGGCCAAGACATGGTCGGTCGGGTTGAACTGGTACCTGAACTACTTCGTGAAGCTCCAGTTCAACTTCGAGGAGACGGACTTCACGGGCGGCAACGTCGCCGACGCGACGCACCCGCTGTTTGGCAACCGCCCGACGGAGAAAGCCTTCGAGCAGCGGCTGCAGATTGCCTTCTAGGCGGATGTTGGCTGGGGGCGCCGGCGGTTCCGGCGCTCCTCCCCCCGTTCCAAACCAACGTGCGTGTGAGCGGCCCGGGTCACCACACCCGGTTCGTGTGAGCCGTCGGTCGCTCATCCGGCGCGGCTGCGCGCCTGATCGCACCGCGCCGTCCATTCCGATCGTCCGTTTGGCCTCAGTTAGTTAGCGCTGCCTCGCGCGCCTCCCACCGGTGCCCCGCCAAATTTACGCGCTCGAAACTGACGGGACACCTCGAGGAAACAGCGCCTCCCATACGATACGCGGTGACAACTCGTCGCGGGCATTCTGAAGTGCGCGGCAAGCTGCAGTGTGTATCCGCATAACGCCGGAGACGACTGTTCCGGCAAGGAGGTTTCTCGTGTCACGATTCTGTCTGATGGTCCCGCTGGTGCTGGCCGTAGCGTCCGTCGCCGGCGCGCAGGGACCGGATGATCGGTCCACCGTGCCCACCACCGCAGCGACGGTTGCCTCCAGCTCGGCGAACGGGCAGCCCAGCGGCACCAGCAGCTCGCCGCTGACCATCCATCTTGGCGATGCCGATTTCCTGATTGGCGGATTCCTGGACGCGACGGCGGTCATGCGGTCCACCAACGTTGGCAGCGGGATTGGGACCTCGTTCTCCGGAATCCCCTTCTCGAACACGGCGAAGGGCCAGCTCGAAGAAACCCGATTCTCCGCGCAGAACTCGCGGGTCAGCCTGGCCGCGACCAGCAAGGTCGGCGACACCAGCGTGAAGGGGTACGTCGAGGCCGACTTCCTGGGCTACCAGCCGACCAACGCGTTTGTGTCGAGCAACTCCAACAGCCTGCGCATGCGCCTCTACTGGGTCGATCTGGTCCACGGGAAGTTCGAGTTCGTCGGCGGGCAGTCCTGGAGTCTACTGACGCCCAACCGCAATGGGCTCTCGCCGAACCCGAGCGACGTGTTCTTCACCCAGGACATGGACACGAACTACCAGGTGGGCCTCACCTGGGCGCGTCAGAACCAGTTCCGGTTCATCGCGCACGTCTCGAAGACCGTGGCCGCGGGGCTGTCGCTCGAGAACCCGCAGCAGTACGTGGGCAGCGCCGTCGTGCTGCCGGCGGCCTTCGACTCCACGCAGGTCGACTCCGGGTCCGGTAACACGTCCACACCCAACCGCTTCCCGGATGTGATCGGCAAGATCGCCTTCGACCCGGTGACCGGCAAGACCCATCAGCACATCGAGATCGCGGGGCTCGTCCGCGGATACAAGACCTACAACAACACGACCGGCGCCGCGTACTCCGAGACCGGCACCGGCGTCTCGCTCAACGCCAACGTCGAGCCGGTGAAGAATCTCCACCTGATCGGGACGAGCTTCTTCTCGAACGGCGGCGGACGGTACATCTACGGCCTCGGCCCAGATTTCATCGTCAACGCGGACTCCAGCCTCACGTTGGTCGGGGCCCGATCGGGCATCGGCGGCGTCGAATTCGGCGCGACGCCGAAGACGGCGCTGTTTGCGTACTACGGCATCGCCAAGTTCGACCAGGTGCTCGCGACGGACACCAACGGCAAGGCGATCGGGTACGGCACGACTGGGGCCACGGGCGCGAACCACACGATCAACGAAACGACGGTCGGGCTGAACCAGACCCTCTTCCGCGATGCGAAATACGGGGCCTTGCAGCTCATCTTCCAGGTACTCCTACCTGACGCGGACGCCCTGGTCCGTGCCCTCGGGCACGCCAACACAGGCCAAGGCGAACATAGTCTACTTCGACGTCCGTTACGTGCTGCCGTAGGAATGATCGCTTGACCCGTGGGCCGCCTTCCGGGCGGCCCACTCACCTTCCACCCCTCACGGCACCGGCGGGGGCCACCCTCCGAGACGCGTCGGGGCCCACGTGTCCCACGGTCGTTCGCGCCCGGCCTCTGACGTGAAGGCGCTACCTGTCGGTCCCGGTTAACACCACCCGCGGGCCGTTCGACCTCGGCGCCCCTGACGTTCAGGACGCTCCGCCGCAGCCCTCGCCGGTCCCCGAACCAGCCAGTCTCGCGCTCATTGGAGCCGACCTAGCACTCCTCGGGTACGGCGCTCGAGGGGCGAAGCGGTAGAGACGGGCCAGGATTCGCCCGGTCACCCGATGGAGCACCGCATCACCGACGCCGTCCAACGATGGCGCCTCGGTCACCCGCCTCCCCACGCGGGCCGTTTTGCCGCGCGGTGCTCCGTTCGCATAGAATCCGGGAACACCGGGGGGACCCGTGGGCGGTGTTCCGTTCGACCCTCTGGCGGATCTTACCGGCGGGAATCGAGACATGCTCGACGAGACCATGTCCGCGGTCTACGCCGAGAGAAGGAAGCTGGCCGGCTCGTACCTGCGGAGCGAGCGCCCGGAGCACGCGCTCCAGCCCGCGGCGCTCGTACACGAAGCGTTCCTCCGGTTGGCCGGCCAGCGGGTGGACTGGCAGAATCGCGCGCCCAGCTACTGGCCATCGCGGCTCGGATGATGCGGCGCATCTTGCTCGACCACGCCGCGCTTCATCAAGCGTCCAAGCGCGGGGGGCGCGCTGTCCGCCTGGCGCTGACCGAGGACCTCTGCGCCGAGGGCGCGGCGGGGGCGGACGTTCTGGAGATGGACCGCGCGCTCGAGCGCCTGCAGCAGACCCGCAGCAGGCCAGCGCGCATCGCTGGAGTTCGGCGCGCTTCTGGCTCGCCCGTCAGCTTGCCGACTGGTCGGCCGCCGCCGAGGCGCGCCTGGAGAGCTTTCCGCGTCCGCTCCCAGATCGTGCAGGACGGCAGCAGTACCCGACGACAACACCGCTGCCCGATCTGAGCTCGAGAGGCGCCTGGCGGAGTGCCGCGGGCACCTGGCTCCCGCGCCGGGTCGGTAACAGGACAGGGACCACGTTTGCCGGCGGCCGGGTCGACGGACTGCCTGGCCGCCCAGGCCTCAGAGTCCGCTCGATCTGACGTGGAAGGAGAGGCGACGACGATGACCGCCGGAGCGATGTGGACGCCGACCTCCGTAGCCGTTCGCGCAGTCGTCGTCGGCTTGTCGGTCAGCTTCGCCGGGACCGCTGTGTGGACCGTCCTGATCGGGTCGAATCTGAAGTTCGCTCCCTCCGTTCCCTGGGGTGTCGTTGCGATGGCCGTGTTCCTGTGCGCCTACTGGCGCTACCTCGGAGGCGCCGCGTGGCCTCGCAGCACCGCCGCGTACCGCCGAGCCTGCTTGAGGGCTCCCCGCCTTTCGGGGACTCTCTGGATGTGGTCGATCACCGCGGGCACGCTGGGCGTAACCAGTGCAGTCTGTCTGCAGGTGGCCTACGCCCGGCTCGCGGGGATACCAACCGCGCCCGTGCCCGACCTTTCACAATACCCGCCGATCACCGTGTCCTGCGCGCTCGTGATGAGTGCCGTCGTCGCGGGACTCACCGAGGAGGTCGGCTTTCGCGGCTACATGCAGGTCCCGATCGAGCGGGCGTGCGGTCCGCTGGCAGCGAGTGTCGTCGTGGCCGTCGTCTTCAGCCTCTGGCACCTCAGCCACGGCGTGGCCTACACGCTCCCTCGCCTTCCCTACTACTTCGCGGTCTCCCTCGGGTACAGTGCGATCGCCTATCTGGCGAACTCCCTTCTGCCGGTCGTGGTGATTCATGCCGGGGGCGATTGCCTGGAGTTCCTCTACGTCTGGCTGCGTCGCGCCCCGGCCGGACACACGCCTCCCCATCCGCCCGGGCTCGACGCGATGTTCTGGGCCCAGTTCGGATTGGGAGCGATGGTTGGGCTCCTGGCGCTTGGCGCCTACCGGAGATTGGCCGCCTGCGCACGTGCGGAGCGCCACGCCGGTCGGGCGGAATCCTTGGGCGTGAGCACACCCCCCAGAGACTGGAAGGTGTAGACGCTCCGCCGGCTGGGCACGCCTGACCAACCGACAGCGCACAGGTGCGTGACCCAGGGAACAGCGCTCCCCTTGTCAAACGTAAGCGGACAGAGGGCTGGTCGAGCGCAAGGTCCGCGCGAAGGGCCGTCGCGCGCACGAATCTCCCACGGATGCTAGGCGTCCCCCGTGGGCACGATGGTGGCCGTTTCCACCATGAGGATGACGGCCCGTTCGGGTGCGCGCGTGCGGTGGAGGATGCCGCGCGGCACGACGTAGCCCTGCCGAGGCCCCAGTGTGACGGTCCGGTCCTCCAGGTCAACCAGGAAGCGTCCGTCAAGGACGAAGAAGAACTCGTCATCCCGGTCGTGCTTGTGCCAGTGGTACTCGCCCTGCATGACGCCAAGGCGGATGACCGAGTCATTGACTCGGCAGAGGGTCTGGTTGTACCAGCGGTCCGTAACCGCGGCGACCAGCGAGGGAAGGTCCACCACGGTCAGTGGAGGAAACCGGATGTCGACGTGTGTCGCGTACGGGTACCGACCTGATTCGGCCACAAGTCCTCCTCGGGCGACGCGGCGCCCTTCCGTGTGCCTCGGCAACGGCACGGCCGCGGCCCCCTCATGGTACCCCCACAAACGACCTCGGCCGCTCGCCAAGAGGACGACGGACGCGGAGCTTCGGCCCGCACCCGCATTACCGAACCATCGCCTGGCAGCCCGCAAAGAATGCCTGACGCGCCCGTATCGCGGCCATGGCGGTTGGCGTGGTCCGAGGTGCCGTCAGACACGCCCCGGGCGCTCCGGGTAAAATGGTCGGTAACCCTCGAGGAGCCGGATAATCCGCCACCCCCGAACACTGTCCGCACCGGTTCGTCGTGGGCTGTTTTGGCGAGCGGGGATGGGCCGGCGAGGTCGGCACTGGATGACCGCGTTCGGGGGTCAGCGGCTCGAGTTCCTTGGGATGACTCCCTGAGCGGAGTCGGAAACCGGCATCGGCCGTGGGAAAGGCAGGCCGGCGTGGATCAGAGCACGAAGAGAGTCGGCTACTCTGGCACTCCCCTGGCACAGAAGCTGGGAGTGACCGAGGGCCGGACGCTGTGCCCATTGGGCGCACCGCGTCACTACAGGGCCCTTCTTGCGCCGCTGCCCCCGAAGGTTCGATTCGTCACGCGGGTGACGCCTGACACGGATGTCGTGCACCTGTTCGCAACCGACCGCGGGAGCCTGGCGCAACGGCTGGCCAGTCTCGTCTCGGCGATCAGGCCTGACGCGGCGGTATGGGTCTCGTGGCCGAAGAAGACCGCGAAGGTACCCACCGACGTCACCGAAGACGTGGTCCGGGAGATCGCTTTACCACTCGGCCTCGTAGACATCAAGGTGTGCGCCATCGACGAGACATGGTCCGGCCTGAAGCTGGTGCTCAGGAAGACCAGGCGCCCGGTGGGCCGATAGTTCGAGGCTCCTCGCCACCGGCCTGAGAGGGTCCCGCCCACGCGTGCGCGCTTGCGGAGCCGATCGAATCGGAGGCGAGACCGTGAACACCCGGATGCGCGTCGCGACCGTCTCGGACCTGCCGGTCATCATCCGGCATCGGCGTCCCATGTGCTCTGAGATGGGCTGCCGCGACGAGACGGCGCTCGACGCCATGGAGGCAACGTCTCGTCCATTCATCGGAGCGGGCTTGGCGGATGGCTCATACCGCGGCTGGCTCGTCGACACGGATGCTCAACATGTACACCGAACCCGAGCACCGGGAGCGGGGGTTCGCCAGGTCGATGGTCGAAACCATGACGGGCTGGTGTCGCGAGCGCACGTCGGGTGGGTGTCGCTCCACGCCAGCGAGGCCGGACGTCATCTCTACGAGACACTCGGGTTCGCGACCACCAACGAGATGCACCTCCTCTTGAGGTAGCATCAGATGAGAGCCGCCCCGCCCTCGGCCGACCACCTCTCGGTCGCGCGTGGGCCCGCCAGACGGTCGCGTGAGAAGACGGTGATGGTGGAGCCGATCGCGCTTGAAGCCCGCGGAGTGTCCAAGCGGTACGGGGATCGCCTCGCGCTGCGCGGCGTGGATTCTCGTGGCCCGGCGCGGCGAGCTGCACGGGCTGTTGGGCCCGAACGGCGCCGGGAAGACCACGTTGCTGCGTATCGTCTTCGGGCTCGCGCGGCGCGACGCCGGCGCGGTGCACATCCTGGGCCAGCCTCTGGAGTGGACCGGCGGACCGGTGCCCGACGGTGTCGCCGGCTTCGTGGAGACGCCGGCCTTCTATCCCTATCTGTCGGGACGGGCGAACCTCGCGCTGGTCGCGCGCCTCGATGCCGGGGCTGGACGGGGGCGGGGCGACATCGATGACGCACTCGGGGAGGTCGAGCTCACCCCGGCGGCCGACGTGGCCGTGGCCGCCTACTCGGCCGGCATGCGCCAGCGCCTTGGCGTGGCGGCGGCGCTGCTCCGATCGCCCCAAGTCCTCCTGCTCGACGAGCCCACGAGTTCCCTCAATCCGGCCGGGGCTCACGCCGTGCGCGCGCTCGTCCGGCGTCTGGCCGCTGGGGGCGCCGCCGTCGTGTTGAGCAGCCACGACATGGCGGAGGTCGAGAGCCTCTGCACCCTGTTGACGATTCTCGATTCCGGCGAGGTTGTGTTCTCGGGCACCGTCGACGAGTTGCGTCAGCACGCGCCCCGCGCCGGGTACGCGCTGCACACGAGTGACGACCATCTGGCACTTGGTCTCGCCGCCAGTCACCCCCTGGTGCGGGTCTCCACCCCTCCCGAGGGAGAAGGGTTGGAGGTATCGGCCGACGTCGAGGCGCTCGACGCGTACGTGGTCGCGCTCGGGCAGGCCGGGGTGGCCGTCCGGCGCCTAAGCCGCCAGCCGCGCTCGCTCGAATCGCTGTTTCTCCAGCTGACCGATGATCACGCCAGCGCGGGCAGGCCGGCACCGGCGCCTGGAGACGCCACGCCCCCTCGCTCGATGGAGGCCTCGTGAGCATCGGCGGGATCCTGGCCGTCGTTGGTGCGGAGGCCGCCAAGCTCCGAGCGCAGTTCAAGTCGCGCGCGGTGCTCGGGGTATGTCTGGCCGGGCCGTTTGCCTTTGTCGCCGCCCTGCGGCTGCAGCCGGCCCTGCCGGAAGACACGCTGTTCGGCCGGTCGGTCACCGAGTCGGGTTTCGCGGCCCCCCTGGTCGTGCTCGGGTTCGCCGCCCTGTGGGTCTTCCCCGCGCTGACCAGCGTGGTCGGCGGGGACCTGTTCTCGTCTGAGGACCGCTACGGCACCTGGACCACGGTGCTGACGCGCTCCCGCAGCCGCGCCGAGGTGTTCGCCGGGAAGGTAGTTGTCGCTCTCGGCTTCTCCTCGCTCGCCGTGTGCGCCCTGGCGCTGAGCAGCCTGGCCGCGGGCCTGCTCGGCATCGGGTACCAGCCTCTGGTCGACCTGTCCGGCACGCTGCGTGCGCCCATGCGCGCGCTCGGAGACGTGGTCCTCGCGTGGACGTCAATCCTGCCGCCAGTCTTCGGGTTCTGCGCACTGTCCGTGCTGCTGTCGGTGGCGACGCGGAGCAGCGCGGCCGGTGTCGGCTTGCCGGTGGTCGTGGGGCTGGCGATGCAGCTGTTCGCGACCCTCGACAGCCCGGACCTGGTTCGACGCCTGCTCCTCACCTCAGCCTTCGAGGCCTGGCACGGTCTGCTGGTCGAGCGCCCCTTCTATCGCCCGCTGACCTACAGCGTGGTGGTCAGCGCCGCCTACATCGCCGTGTGCCTGGTGGCTGCGTACCGGATCCTGCGGTCGCGGGACATTGGAGGATAGCGGATGAGCGGTCACCGACGACGCATCGGCTCCTGTGGCCTGGCCGTCGCGATCGCGGCCGTGCTCCTAACGGGTTGCGGCCACAGCCCTGTCACGGCCGCTCGTCTCGAGGGCGCCGTCGCGCCGACCTTCGCCAACCTCGTGCACCTGCAGCTGGATCGCCTGGGGCTGCCGCCAATCGCGGCATCCAGGATCAAGGTGACCGCGAGCTGTCGCAAGCTCGCCACCTGGAGCGGCCGGACTGGCAGCGGCGAGTGGGTCTGCACGCTGGGATGGTATGGCCCCAACGGTTCGGCCCTGATTGACCGGTACGATCTCTTCGTCGCCGCCGATGGCTGCTACACGGCCACGGTAGACGGCGCCGAGGCGCACCTGGGCGGGCCGACGCTCAGGGCGGCCAGCGGCCGCGACGTACGGAACCTGCTCTACACGTTCGAGGGGTGCTTCAACACGACGTAGCCCGCGCGAAGGGCGCACCATCACGCGACGCAGCGTAGGTCGCCACCCTACTGGCAACTCCGCAACGGCCGAACCAAGGGCGGCGCGGGTGTCTGGCCGAAATCGAACATGTCCAGCATGCTGTTCGCGATTGTGTCGCGCATGGTCAGCGGCGCCAGGTTGAATCGGGTTTCGATCAGCTGCAGCACAGACCCGAATTCATAGACCGTGTGCGACACGGCGCCCTGCTTGGCATACGGCGAGATCACCAGCAGCGGCACGCGTGGACCGTAGCCGTACTCGTCTACGGCGGGCGGCGCCACGTGGTCGAAAAAGCCGCCGAAATCATCCCACGTCAGCACGATCGCCGTCGTCGGCCAATCCGGTCCCTGCATGACGGCGTTGATGTACTGCACCGTCCAGTTCTCGCCCGCACACACGCCAAGGGTGCTTCGCGGGTGGTCGCTGTAGTTCATGTCGGCTATCAACCAGCTCACGGACGGCAGTGCCCCGTTCGCGGCGTCGGTGAGAAACTGGCCGGAGGGTACCGACACGCTGCTGCCAGAGCGCAGAGGTCCGGATGTGGTTGATGGCGTCGAGCGCCGACCAGATGTACCCGATCTGACCGGCCACGGGGGCGTAGTAACGCCAGGACACCGCCGCTGCTTCAAGGCTGTCGGCCAGGGTCGGAAAATCGAAGCACGGAAACTGGCTGGTGATGGTGCCCTTCTCGTCCATGACACTGACGGTCGTCGTCGCGTCGGTGTCGCACCCCCAGATCGGGTGCTCCTGGCCGCTCGGGTCCACCGGGACGTCGATCACGCCGCCCGCCTGCGCGGCCACGGTGTACAGGTGGTTCGGGAAACTCGGCCCGGACAGCGACGAGAACATGTGATCGCCCAGCGCGAAGTTCTGCGCGTAGCTCCAGTAGTTGGGGAGGTCCGCGTCGAGGTACTGCGTCATGGGCAGAAGTTCGCCGTTTGGGCCGGTCGCCGCGGACACGAGATCGAACCGGTCCATCCTGCCGTTGTCCATGGCCGTGCGAGTGTCACCCCAGCTGTGGCCGATGTCCTGGGGCATGAGGTTGGGCGTGTGGCCCAGCGACATCCGCTGCCCCGTCGAAATCACGCCCGATGTGGCGCCGTCGGCGCCCGGAAACGTCCCGAAGTAGTTGTCGAAGGAGCGGTTCTCCTTGATGATGAACACGATGTGCTGGATCTGCGACCGGAACGTCGCGACGGTGGAGGAGGGCGCCGCGGGTGGAACGGTCGGAGCCGGGCACCCGACCGCCAGTGCCAGCAGACTCGCACCGGCGACCGCGAGTGCCGCACGAGGGGTCAGCGGACGCGTCGCGCGCGCCTGGGCAGTCTCGGGGCGACTCGCGCCAGCAGGTGTCGACGCCCCCCGGGAACGATACGGTGTTAAGGCGTTCATGGTGTCTCACTGGACGTGTCGAGACCGCCTCGCCGTCCGCCATCGCGCAACCTCCGCCCGCCGCGCCTGACCGGCCTTGCATGAGCAAGCCAATTCGCTGAGGTTCGGCCCCGCGTTCTTCCCGTTTGGCGTGCAGACGTGCGCATGGACGAACAGGACGGGCCCCAACGAGCGAGGCCCCGACGCCATACGCACCTCCGGCACCCGATTGCGCCCGCGGACCGCCCTGCGACCCGCCCCGGGAGAGGTCCGGCGCGGCACCGAGAGAAATCCCCGGCCTGTGACAGACTCTGCCGTACCGAGGCCAGCCAGCAAATACCGAGCCATATCGTTCCGAACGGAAGTCCTCGATTTCTGGGGCCATCAGATGGCCGCCGGCCAGAGGGTGCCGCCTCCGTGTGACACGAACGCCAACGCGGGAGAGAGCGGCGTCGACGCGGATGCACGACCGATGGAGCGTAGGCGACGATTCAGAAACGCGCTACGATCACGGTGGCCTGGGCGCTGGTGGACCCACGGTGGTTTGGCGGGAAGGCCCGCAAGGAGCACGCATGACTCGACCGACCGTGGCGGCGATGTTCGCCGCCATAACGGTGCTGGGAACATTGCCGCTCGGATCAGTAGCGGCCGCGGACCGAACCGATTTGACTGGTCGGTGGACGCTCAATCCGAAGCTGGGCCACCTCTCGCGGGAGGTGGGATTCGGGATGGACCTGGTCACGGGTCCTGGCTCAGATACTGGGACTGGCGGACGGGACACGGGTGGCGCTGCGCTGGCCGCGTTCCGCGAGAGTGTGGATGACTCGAAGAGAAGGGAGCTGCTCGTCGACGAGGTGACCAGCCCGTCTCGGCATCTGACAATTGCGCAGACGGAGGCCGAGGTCACGATCACCGATGAACGCGGACGGTCCCGCACGCTCCATCCGGACGGCAAGGAGGAAGCGCAGGTGCTGGACCACGTGGGTGTCGCGACCATCACCAGGTGGACCGCCGGTCACCTGGAGGTTCGTTACAAGGTCGAGCAGGACCGGGAACTGCGGTACACCTACTCGCGCGCGCTCGATTCCGCCGCAGCTCACCGTGCAGGTGAAGTTCATCGAGCGCGGCGGGCACGACGAGGTGACACTCGTCTACGAGCCCACGATGGCCAACGAGCCGGTCTTGCCGGCGCTGCCCGAGGGGTTGCGACCGGCGATCCCCCCGCCGTCGGGTGCTCCCGCATCGGCGAGTGCTCCGCGCGGCGCCGCCCCCAACGCACCGCCCGCTCAGCCACCGCCCGCCCCGCTCGGGGCGCCGAAACCGGACGCGGAACTGAGAGGCCTGACGACGCTCGGGTTGGTGGTCGAAGGCCTGAGCCCGCAAGCGGCGGCCTGCGGTCTGAGTGAGGGACCACTCGAGTCGGCCGTGGCGAAGCAACTCCTGGACGGCGGGTTCAAGGTCCGGCGCAACTCTGACGAGGATACCTACCTCTACGTCCACCTCGTGACGACGAGCGTGTCGCCCGCGCTGTGCGTCTCGAGATTTGATACGTTTCTGTACTCATACACGACAACCACCCTGTCGTATCAGACCACGCCCACACTCGTGCAAGTGTCCCTGCTCCACGAGGGGGGGCTGACTGGCGGCCCGCCGGCTACTCACGCGGACTTGGTCCTCCGGAACATCAAGCAGTACGTCGACGAGTTCATCACCCGCATCCACGCTGCCAGTCGATGAGGCAGTGGTAGGATTCGCCCCAGTGGCCCGCCTCCGCGGGTTGGATCGCGCCGGAACCTGACGAGGGTTCCGGCGCACCGCCACGGGGAGCGGCCTAAATGCCGCCCCGTGCAAACGCCACCCGCGGGCGCGCCCACGGGCCGGCCCCCAACTCGGCCACCAGGGCTCCTCCGAGCCCCGTTCAGACGCCGTCCCGTCAAGGCTCCCAGGACGCAGACCCGCGCGGGCGGCCAAGCGTCTCGTCACGAGCCTCCTGTTGCCCTGACCTCAGCCGTCGTGTACTCTGGCTCATCGCCAACACGAATACCGTCTCGCCCCTTCTTGGAGACTTAGACTATGACAGGTGACTTCACCGTGACGACGAGTCAGTCGTGGTTCTCGCGCGTGATCGGGTCGATCGGCCGCGTGTTTGTCGGGATTCTCCTCGTGCTCGTCGCGTTCCCCCTGCTGTGGTGGAACGAGGGGCGAGCCGTCAGGACGGCCCGCGGCCTGCGCGAGGGAGCGAGTGCCGTCGTGTCGGTGCCACCCGACCGCGTCGATGCCGCACACGACGGAGAACTGGTGCACGTGACCGGCCAGGCCACGACGCGGGGCACGCTGACCGACCAGACCTTCGGCGTGGCGGCCGACGCCATCAAGCTCATTCGGACGGTCGAGATGTACCAGTGGGAAGAGAAGAAGCGGTCCGAAAAACGGCAGAAGCTGGGCGGCGGTGAGGAGACGATCACGACCTACTCGTACGCATCCACGTGGGCGAACCACGCGATCGACTCGTCGTCGTTCCGTCAGCCCGCCGGACACACGAACCCGAACACCTTCCCGTGGGAGTCAACCACGCTGACGGCCGAAACGGTGACGCTCGGGGCATTCACGCTCCCGCCAGCGATCGTCGCGCTCATCGACCAGCGGGAGGATCGCAGAATCGACGAGCAGGACGCGCGGTCGCTCCCGCCGGGCATCAAGGTGACGGTCCACGACGGCGTCTACTACCGGGGCCAGACCCCGGAGGCGCCTCAGGTCGGCGACGTGCGGATCCGCTACCAGGTCGTCAAGCCCCTGGTCGTAAGCCTCCTAGCCGTACAGCGCGGGACGGCCTTCGAGGCCTTCCACGCGAAGAGCGGCACGACGGTCTTGCTCCTGCAGCCCGGGGTCGTGACCGCCGCCGACATGTTCAAGGCGGCGGCGGCGTCGAACCGGATGTGGACCTGGCTCCTGCGCGGCGCCGGCTTCCTGCTGATGCTGATTGGAGTGGCTCTCGTCCTGGGGCCGCTGGCCGTGCTGGGCTCGGTGATTCCCTTCCTGGGGACGCTGGTGTCGGCGGGCATCGGCATCGTCGCCTTCCTCGTCGCGCTCGGCCTGTCGCTGGTGACCATTGCCGTCGCTTGGTTCGCGTACCGCCCGTGGCTGTCCGTCTCCTTGCTGGCCGTGGCGGCGGGCGCGTTGATTCTGCTGCTCATCCGTCACCGGAGCGCGGCGGCGCGGGCACCCGCTCCGGCCGCCTAGGCCGGGACGGCTCGCGGGCATAGGCCCTGTCCGGCCTCGACCTCCCATCCCGGAGGTCCGGAGGCTCAGCGCGGCCGGCGTCGGAGGGGCGGGCCAGCCGACGCCAGACTCGTTCGACCTGTGCCCGCGCTCCGGCGGTTCCCGGCGGTAACATGGAACACTGTGCCAACCCAAACCTCCTCCCGCACCAGATGGCTGATGGTCGCCGGCGTGCTGGCGCTGCCGGCGCTCCTCCTCGCTGAGGAGGGCATGTGGACGTTCGACAACCCTCCGCTCAAACAGCTCCAAGCCCAATACCAGTTCGTGCCGACCGCCGCCTGGCTGGACCATCTGCGCGAGGCCAGCGTCCGGTTCAACGATGGCGGGTCGGGTTCGTTCATCAGCCCGACAGGTCTGGTCCTCACGAACCACCACGTGGCGCGCGGCCAGCTGCAGAAGGTCTCGACCGCGGAGCGGAACTACGCCGCCGACGGGTTCTTCGCGCACTCCGAGGCGGAGGAAATCAAGTGTCCCGACCTCGAGCTCGATGTGCTCGCGTCGATGGAAAACGTCACCGCGAAGGTCCTGGGCTCGGTCAAGCCCGGCATGACCGCCCAGCAGGCGCTCGACGCCCGCAGTGCCGAGACGGCGCGGATCGAGAAGGAGAGCCTCACCCAGACAGGCCTGCGCAGCGACGTCGTGACCCTGTACCAGGGTGGGGAGTACCTGGTTGTACCGGTACCGCCGGTACACCGACGTCCGGATTGTCTTCGCACCCGAGGAGCAGGCGGCTTTCTTCGGCGGCGATCCGGACAATTTCACCTACCCCCGGTACAATCTCGATTTCGCGGTGTTTCGGGTCTACGAGCACGGCAAGCCGGTCCGTCCCACCCACTACCTCAAATGGAATTCACGGGGCGCCGCGGACGGCGAACTCGTCTTCGTGTCCGGCCACCCCGGGTCGACCGACCGCCTCAACACGGTGGCCCAACTCGAGTACGCCCGTGACGTCCGGCTCCCCACGGCCCTCACCTTCCTGAAGAACCGCCTCCAGGTCCTGCGCGCCTATGCGGCCGGGGGACCGGAGCCGGCGCGCCAGGCGCAGGACCACATCTTCGACCTCGAGAATTCGCTCAAGGCCGTCCAGGGCGAGTACGCGGGCCTGCTCGACAGGAGCGTGATGGCCAAGAAGGAGGCGGAAGAGCGCGACCTGCGGACCCGGGTCGAAGCGCGGACCGACCTGAAAGCGGCGTACGCGGACGCGTGGTCTTCCGTTGCCGGCACGATGCAGATTGCCGGGCGGACCTACAAGTCGCGGTCCTACAGCGCCGTCGAACGCAGCCAGGCCGACCTGGTGAACCTGGCCTTGACCATCGCGGAGTACGCGACGGAGTCGGCCAGGCCGGACGCCGACCGACTGCCTGGCTTCCACGACTCGCAGCTCGAGTCACTGCGCTTCCTGCTGCTCTCGCCGGCCCCCGTCTACCCGGACCTGGACCGGGCGCTGCTGGCGTCCTGGCTCCAGGAAGGCCTGGACGCGCTGGGGCCCACCGATGCGTTCATCAAGCTCGCGCTGAACGGACGCCCGCCCTCCGACGTCGCCCGCGAGTTGATGGCGGGCACCAAGCTCGGCGATCCGGCAGTCCGCCAGGCGCTGGTCGGCGGTGGGCGCGCGGCTGTCGAGACCTCCACTGATCCACTCATCGTGTGGGCCCGCCAGTTGGCGCCGCTGGCCCGCGACCAGCAGAAGCGGGTCGAGGCCACGATCGAGGGCCCGCTCACGGCCGCCGAGGAGAAGATCGGCCAGGCGCGGTTCGCAGTCTACGGCAGGACGGTGAGCCCGGATGCCACCTTCACGCTGCGGTTGTCGTACGGGACTGTCAAGGGCTACCCGATGAATGGGACCGTCGCACCGCCCCGGACCACATTGTTCGGGCTCTACGACAGGGCCTACGGCTTCTTCCAGAAGGCGCCCTTCACGCTTCCGAAGCGCTTCCTGGAGCGACGGGACCGCCTGGACCTCGCCACCCCGGTCAACTTCGTTACCACCAACGACGTCGTGGGCGGCAACTCGGGCTCGCCGGTCGTGAACCGGGACGGCGAGCTGGTGGGCCTCATCTTCGACGGCAATATCGAAAGCCTGGCGGGCACCTACGTCTACAACCCGGAGAACAACCGGTCCGTGGCTGTGCACACGGCCTTCATCATGGAGGCGCTCCGGAAGCTCTATGATGCCGGCGCGCTGGCCGATGAGATCGAAGGCGGCTCCAGATAGGCGACGTCTCCGCGCATCAACCTCCGTGCGGTCCGGGAGGCCGACCTGAGCACGTCCGCGAGGGGCTGCTGCGGGTAGCCTTGGGTTTCGGCGACGCGCCCACGGCTTTCTCCAGGATCGGCCGACCTGAGCGCCCACCGAATTGGACGACACGTGAGCGGCACGCGGGAGCGTCCTCGATTGAGGACGCTCCCCGGCGCATCGCCCCGCCTGTGCAAGAAATGGCTGGTAATTCCATCATTTTCCGATTGGCATCGCGGTTGCGGTGGAGTCTGGCGTCGGTCCTTCCGAAGGATAACAAGCACGGGCCCGCCACCGTGAAGGACCGACACAGAGGTGGCTTATGAACCGCACGCGCACGTTCACATCAGCCGTCGTCGTGGTCGCCCTGTGCGCCTCGGCCCAACTCGCGGGCGCCCAGGAGCGGAAGAACAGCGGGCAGGCACGCGAGGGCGGGCGCGTGGCCGCCAGAGCGGCGGCGCCCAGGCAGTACAGCGCGCAGAGGGCAACGCCCCGGCAGTACAGCGCGGAGCGAGCCACACCCAGGCAGGCGGCACGTCCGGCCGCCCCTTCTGTGTCGCCTCGCGCCTACGACAGCCGTCAGGGCCGTGCCTACGACAGCCGCCAGTACGAGACGCGCGCCGTACCGCGGTACAGCGCGCCTGCCTACCGGGCGCCCTCGTCACGGTATGCCTACGCGGCCCCGCGGAACAGCTACCGGGGGGAGTCCTCGCGGTCGTATCTCGCGCGTCCCTACGTCGCGCGTCCCTACGCCCGCCCGTACAACTTCGTGCCCTACCGGCCGTTCTACTTCTCGAGGCCGTACCTACTCGTTCCGCCCGCACCTGTACATCGGCTTCGGGTTGTGGCTCGGGGACGCCGTGCCGTACCCCTTTGGGTATCTGGGCAGCTACCGGCCGAGGATCTTCGGGTACTATGCGCCCGGATCGTATGACGTTGCCCCCGGCGTGCCCGTCTACGGAGGCGTGAGCTTCGACGTCCAGCCGTCGGACGCCGACCTGGTGGTGGACGGGCAGTACGTCGGGACCGTGGGGACCTTCGGCCCCTACGCGGAGCCGCTGACCCTGACCCCGGGCACGCACCAGATCGTCGTGCAGCATGCCGGGTTCCGCGCCATGGAATGGACTGTGACGATTGAACCCGGGCAGGTCATCCCGTTCCGCGGGGCCATGGAACAGGAATGACCGGTGAGGCCGACGCCAGGGCTTAGGACAGGGGCGGCCCCGGGGCCGCCCCTTTTCTTTCCCCAAGGCCCTGCTGCTCGTGCCACGGCACGCAGCAGCCGTCGTATTCCGCACGGCCCGTCCGTGCGGTAAGCTGATGGTGCCGCGTGCGCGGCGTCGAAGCGATGCTCCCCATCCACGATCTCCTGCACCGCATTCAGTGGGACCCCGACTTCAGCAAGGCCGCGTTCGAGATTGGGTACCTCGACCGCGTCGCCGGCCGCGTGGTTCGCGTGCCGTTCGGAGCCGTGCGAGTGGAGCGGGGCGACCGGTTGGTGGTGGAGGCCGACGGCGCCCAGCGCACCATTCCGTTGCACCGCGTGCGAGCCGTCTGGCGCAATGGCAACCTGATTTGGCGCCGCGATCCGGAGGCCCCGGAACCGACCTGAACGCGCGACACCGACGGCCGTGGACTGCTCACGGTGAGCCGTCGTTGAAACCGTCGGGCCCCGACAGCCATTCGAATCACCACGTGGGAGGCAATCTGACGGGCGGCGAGACAGAAACGGGGTGGAAACGAGCGTCGACGTCGGCCGTGACCCGCGTGGTCGTCTCGTCTGAACAGCACGTCAAGACCACGACCATTCACTGAACAGGCGCATCACGTCACCGAGGAGGGATTCATGGACAGAAAAAAGAGCATCCAGCTCCTGAACGAAGGGGTCGGCGACGAACTCCAGGCGGTTCACCAGTACATGTACTTCCACTTCCATCTTGCCGACCAGGGGTTCGCACCACTCGCCAACCTGTTCAAGCAGATCGCGGTCCAGGAGATGGGCCACGTCGAACTGCTGGCCGAACGCATCCTCTTTCTCAAGGGCGACGTCAAGATGGTGGCCGCCGGGCCTGTCGAGAAGATCCTCGACCCGGAAGCCATGCTCCAGAAGGTGATGGGCATGGAAGAGGGAAGCGTCCGCGCGTACAACGACGCGGCGATGGCCTGCGGGGCCAATGCCGACGCGGCCACCAAGCAGATCTTCGAACGATTGGTCCATGACGAGGAGCGGCACTTCAATCTCTACGAAAAGCAGTACGACAACATCAAACGCTTCGGCCCCAGCTACCTGGCGCTCCAGTCGTTCGGAGGCGGCGAGTCCGACGCCGGGAAGCCGCCGGCCGGCGAGTAGGCCCCGTGTGCTGGCGGTGCTGCCTCGGTCCTTCGGAGGGGCCGGGTGGACGACCGCCCGAACGCGGGCGCGGGAACGCAGGTCTCCCGCCCGAACCGCCGATGCCACCGGCCGGGAGGCGCGTGTCAAAGACGCCCGCCTCCCACCTCCCCGCTCTGTTCCGCGCCGCCGAACGTCCTCCCTCCGCAGGCGTCGTCAGCCGCGACGCCCGCCCGGACCCCGTCGCGCCCGCCGGTGGGACCATGCCGGTCTTCTCACCGCGAGGGCATCGTGGTAACGTGCCGCCACGTCCGGCCCGGGGAGCGTCGCGTCGCGGGCTGGTACGATTCGCCCAGTGGCAGAGTCCGAGGCCCACCCGCGACCAGACGCCGCCGTCTGTCGTCGCGCACGCCAGTCCCGAGGCGCCGACAGGCGCGGATCGACCATGAGCGGAAGCCCCGTCCCGCGGTCCCGGCCACGACGTGCCGTGTTCCGCAACCGACGCTTCGTGGAACTGTGGCTGGGCACCACGGTCTCGCTCTTCGGCGACTACTACTACTTCGTCGCCCTGCCCTGGCTCGTCCTGCAGATCGCCGGATCCAGCTTCGCGCTGGGCGCGGTGATGATGACGGCAGCCATCCCCCGCGCAGCTCTCATGCTGATGGGCGGGGCCGTCATCGACCGATTCTCGGCACGCACCGTCCTCCTGGTGACGGCGCTCGGCCGTGCGGCGGTGGTGGCAACGATTGCGGCCCTCACGACCTTGCACCGCATCACGCTCTGGCACCTCTACGCCCTGGAGTTCCTGTTCGGCACCGCGGACGCCTTCTCCATGCCGGCCGCCAATGCGCTCGTGCCGTCCATTGTCGACCCGGCGGATCTCCGCCAGGCCAACGCCGTCACCCAGGCGACCACGCAAGCGACAACGATGGCGGCGCCGGCCCCGGCAGGCTGGTTGGTGACACGGTGGGGCGTCGCCACCGCACTCTGGGCCGACGCGGCCAGCTTCCTGGCTGTCGTGGTCGCGCTCGCGCGGCTGCCTTCTGGCCCGCGACAGGTCGGGAGTGCGCGCGGCCCCGGCATGCTGGCATCGATCCACGACGGCTTCCGGTACGTGCTCCGCGACGTACCGCTCCGGAACATGATGCTGATGATCGGAGCGTTGAACTTCTGCACGACGGGCCCGTTCAACGTCGGCTTGGCGTGGCTGGCCAAGTCGCGGTTTGGGTCCGCGACCGCCTACGGGGCCTTCCTGTCGAGCTACGGGGCTGGGGCACTGGCGGGGATGGTCCTGGCCGGGACCGTGAAAACCCTCCGTCACCGCGGCATGGTTCTGCTCATCATCCCCGTGGCGCTCGGGGTGGGCATGCCGTTGATTGGACTGGTGCCGGTGTTCCCGGTAGTCGCCCTCGCCATGGCAGCCATCGGGCTGTCGGGCGGCTTTGCGAGCATCGTCATGACGGCCTGGATGCAGGAACGCATCGACGCCGCGTACCGCGGACGGGTCATGAGCCTGTTCATGTTCTGTGCGCTGGGCCTCATGCCCGTGTCACTCCTGGTGTCCGGAGCCCTGGCGGCTTCCCACCTGCCGATGCTCTTTGCGGGTGCGGGCTTCCTCATCGCGCTCACCGGCCTGGTCAGCGCCCTCAGCCGAGCCACACGGTCGATCGATTGACGCCGCCGCGCCCGAGGGCGGTGGCCCGCCCGGCCAGCAGCCGGCGGGGCCGGGCCTCACCGACCAGACCTGGCACGTGAGATGCACAGGGCCCAGGCACGCCGGCGCGCCTCCACTCGCGGAACCCGTTGTTTCGAGACAGGCTTCACGCGTCTGTTTACTCGCTAGGGTCAACGCTCGACGACACGGCGGTCGATGACGAATCTGTATGGCCGCTTACCGAATCGCTCCTCCCCCGCCGACTGCCGGCGGTGCGGGGGGCGAAACGTCCGGTAGGCGAGCGACCAGGTTCCCTCCATGGAGGCGGGCATCATGCCATACCGTCTTTCCGCCGAGCCAACGGAAGGTCACGAACCCATGTTCGATACCACCCAGACCGACACCGCTCGACTGACCATCCTCGCCATCGACCGGGGTGACACGTTACACGGCCTGCTGACCCTGGAGTGCGCACCAGCGCTGAGGGCGATGCCGATCGTGAACTCCTACCTGGCGTACTGCATGGCCAAGGAGCGGGGCCAGGTCCGAGAGGCCCTCCGGCTGTGCCACACGGCACTCAGCGCGGAACCCCAGAACCCGGCCCACTACCTCAACCTCGGTCGCGTGTACCTGGTCGCCCAGGACAAGTCCAAGGCCATTTCGAGCTTCTGGAAAGGCCTCTCGAAGAACGCGGCTGCCGGCACGGACGCGACGGACGAATCTCCCACGCGCGGTCACAGCCGTGAGCACGCACTGATCCTCACCGAGTTGCGGCGACTGGGCATCCGGAAGAGGGTGCCGTTCTCCTTCCTGCATCGGGGACACCCGCTCAACATCGCCGCCGGGAAGTTCCTGGCGATGATCGGCGTGCGGTGAGACCGAGCGCGGGCGGAGCTTGGCCGCGGGACGCACCAGCCGGCCTCGATCCGCTGGCCCAGTCCGTGTCCTCGACCGCGGAACCCCTCGCGCAGCGCGCGCGCCGCCTGCCACCGTCGAGCGGCGCTCGTCCGCCGCACCTCCGCCCATCGCTCCCCCGCTCGGCGCGAGGACCCTCTGGTCGCCCTCGTGTCCCGGCCCCACCGGCCCAGCCAGCCCCGGTGCCGCCGCTCAGGCCGTCCGTCGCTCGTTAAACCTCCCCCCGCCCATTCTGTCTAAAATTAGGAGGGCACTCACCTTCAGCTATGAACACGGATGTTCGATCCGGCCGGATCCTCGCCACCCTCGTGGCCGTCGGCGTTGCGCTCACCGCCTGCGCGTCGCGCTCCGGGACTCTCACGTCGCAGTCGCGCGGAGAGCCGCCCAGCCCGGCGGCTCCCGACGAGACGACCGTCCGACAACTGCTCAACCGGATCACCTTCGGACCGAGGCCTGGCGACGTCGAGGCGGTCGAGCGGATGGGCCTGGCGGCCTTCCTCGACCGACAGCTGCGTCCGGAGACCATCGACGACCGCCGCCTCGAGGCTCGGCTCGCGGCCTTGCCCACGCTGACGGTCCCACCGCCGCGGTTGGCCGAGGAGTACTTCAGGCCGGCCGAGCAGGAGCGGAAGAGACGGCAAGCCGAGGCCGCCAGCCCCAGGCGCACAGCGGGGCCCGAGGGACCCGGCGGCTCAGCCCCACCCGCGCCAGACCCCGAGGTATTCGCCCGCGAGCGGCAGGTCATGAAGGACCTGGCCGCGCAGAAGATACTCCGGGCCGTCTTCACCGAACGACAGCTGCAAGAAGTCCTCGTGGATTTCTGGTTCAACCACTTCAACGTCTTCGCCGGCAAGGGCGCCGATCGGCTCTACGTCGCCGACTACGAGCGGTCGGCCATCCGGCCGCACGTGCTCGGGACCTACCGTGAACTGCTGGGGGCTGTCGCGCGAAGCCCGGCCATGCTGTTCTATCTCGACAACTGGATGAGCACCGACCCGAACGGGATCCATCCGGCAACGCCCCTGCAGGCGAGGCGCGTGCAGTTGGCTCGGCCCCCGCTCAGGCCGCCAGCGGCGCGCGCCGCCGCCCGAACCGGCCTGAACGAGAACTACGCGCGCGAACTCATGGAGCTGCACACGCTGGGCGTCGACGGCGGCTACACCCAGCGGGACGTGACGGAGGTGGCGCGCTGTTTCACGGGCTGGACCATCGCGAAGCCGCAGGACGGCGGGGCGTTCGCGTTCGACCTGCGCCGGCACGACGAGGGAGCGAAGATCGTCCTCGGCCACCACATCAAGGCGGGCGGCGGTCAGCGCGACGGCGAGCAGGTGCTCGACATCCTCGCCGCCCAGCCGGCCACGGCGCGGTTCATCGCCACCAAGCTCGCCCGCCGGCTCGTCGCCGACGACCCTCCGCCGTCGCTGGTGGACCGCGCCGCGGCGACGTTCACCTCTACCGGCGGCACCTTGCGGGAGGTCGTCCGCACCATCCTGACGTCGCCGGAGTTCGTCCACTCGCGCGAGGACAAGATCAAGACACCGCTCGAGTTCGTGGTCAGCGCCTTGCGGGCGACCGACGCGAGGATCGAGGACCCGTCCCGGGTGGTCCTGACGCTGCGTCAACTCGGCATGCCGCTCTACGAGTGCCAGCCGCCCACCGGGTACCCGGATCGGGCCGACGCGTGGGTCACGGCCGGCGCCCTGGTGTCGCGGATGAACTTCGCCACCGCGCTCGTCACGAACCGGCTCCCGGGCCTGTTCGTGGACCTGACCGCGCTGGCGGGCTCGACCGACCCAACCGCCGCGCGTCTCCAACTCGCCCGCTGGTTCGTCGGCCCCGACGCTGGTCCGTCGACCCGCCTCCCCGCGCAGCAAACCCGTCTGTCGGATGTCGCGGCGCTGGCAATCGGATCGCCGGAGTTCCAGCGACGATGAGAGGAAGCATGACCACCCGTCGGGCATTCATGCGCAACGGCGCCGTCGCCCTCCTCACGCTGGGGTTTGCACCCCGGTTCCTGGGGCGAACGGTCCAGGCCTCGACCCAGCCTGCTCGCCGCAGGACGCTCATCGCCATCTTCCAGCGCGGCGCGGTCGACGGGCTGAACATGGTGATCCCGTGCGGCGAGGCGGCCTACTACGCGGAGCGGCCTGGGTTGGCCGTGCCCCGGCCAGCGACGTCCGGCGGGGCCGACGCGGCGATCAATCTCGACGGCTTCTTCGGGCTCCACCCGCGCCTTTCGGCCCTCGAGCCGCTCTACCGGCGCGGTCACCTCGCGGTCGTGCACGCCTGTGGCTCGCCGGACCCCACGCGGTCGCACTTCGACGCCCAGGACTTCATGGAGAGCGGCACCCCCGGCGTCAAGAGCACCGACGACGGCTGGCTGAACCGATTGCTGCAGACCACGCCGGCCGACCAGGCAACGCCGTTTCGCGCGGTGGCGGTGTCCCCGCAGTTGCCACGCGCACTGCTCGGCCGCGCCCCGGCGCTGGCCATCGGGCCCATTGCGCAATTCGGCATCCAGGGGGGGTCGCCGGGTTTGTCGACCGCCTTCGAAGAGGCGTACGCGGGGGACGAGAACCTGCGCCTGCGGGCGACCGGCCGCGAGGCCTTCGAGGGGATCCGGATGCTGCGGGCCCACGTCTCGCAGGCGTATCAACCATCGCCGCGCGCCGACTACCCGTCGACGGCCTTCGGCGCGGCGCTCCGCGAAATCGCCCAAGTCGTGAAGGCCGATGTGGGGCTCCAGGTGGCGTTCGCGGATGTGGGCGGGTGGGACACCCACGTCAACCAGGGCGGTTCGGCCGGACAGCTGGCAGGCCGGTTCAACGAGTTCGCCCGCGGCCTCGCGGCGCTCTCTGCCGATCTCGACGACCGCCTCGGTGACACCGTCATCCTGACCATGTCCGAGTTCGGCCGGACCGTCCGTCAGAACGGCAACGGGGGCACCGATCACGGTCACGGCAACGCGATGTTCGTCATCGGCGGCAACGTGCGGGGAGGGCGGGTGCTCGGACGGTGGCCGGGCCTGCGACCCGAGCAGCGGTTCGAGGGTCGGGACCTCGCGGTGACGACTGATTTCCGCACCGTCTTCGGCGAGATCGCGGAGCGCCACCTCGGCGTCACCGACACGGCGACAATCTTCCCGGGTTTCCGGATGGATCGCCGGCTATTCGTGGGCCTGCTCGGGTGATCTCACCGAGCGTCCCAATCGGCCGGCCGGCCCGCTACCGCAGCGGCGGCGGGACGCGTCGCTGCGTGGCCTGCTCAAACGCATAGGCGAGGGCGACCAGTCGGGGCTCGCTACACGCCAGGCCCGTGAAGCTCACGCCGTAGGGCGCCGGCTTCGGATCGAACCCCTCAGGGAATGGCGGCCGGTCGCCTCCTCCGCGTGCCGAGGCCGTGCCGGGTCCGGCAGACGGCGCGGTGGACACGAAGGCGAACGGCACGATGACCGTCGGATAGCCCGGCTTGGCCGCGATCGAGGCCCCGCTGGCGCCCGGGAACAGCAGGGCGTCGAGGTGCTCGCGCGTCATCACGGCGTCGATCCCCTCCGTCGCGCTCAGACGGATGTCCTTCTCGCGATCCGCCTCGTACCGCGCGCGGTCGCCGCGCACATCCATCTCGTCGGAGATGTCGAGCAGGGCCTGGCCGTACTTGATGGCGCCGCCACGCTGGTGGGCGACGTTCCACACTCGCAGCTCCGTCAGCGTCTTGACCGGCGCCCCGGGACCGAGCGTCGCCAGCCACGCGTTGAAGTCGCGCTTCATGCCGTACTTGAAGACGGTCGAGCAGCCAGCGTCCTTCCCCTTCGCCTCGTCCAGCCCGCCGCACGTGGACCACAGCAGGATGTTGTGAGCGGCGTCGGCGGCCACCACGCTGGGGATGTCCGCCGGATCGACGATCACCGCGCCCTGCTGCCGCAGGACGTCGATCGCGTCCCCCATGGCCTTGGCCTGCTCGGGGCTGAGTCCCCCGCGCGGCTCGGTGGCCCCCGGGGGTGTCACCCGATCGTAGAAGAAGGCCCGCGGAATGCCGATGCGCGCCCCTTTGAGCGCCCCGGCGTCGAAAAACCGCGTGTAGTCGCGCGCGGGGGGCGGCTGGCACCGGGTGGTGGCAGGATCGTGCGGGTCGGGCGCGGCGCTCTCGAGCACGCCCAGCATGATGGCCGCATCGGTCACCGTGCGCGCCATCGGCCCCGGCGTGTCCTGATCGGCCGTGATCGGGATCACCCCGTACCGACTCACGCGCCCAAGTGTCGGCTTGATCCCCACGAGCATGGTGGCATTCGACGGGCTGAGGATCGATCCCGACGTTTCGGTCCCGACGTTGGCCGCCCAGAAACTGGCGGCGGTACCGATGCCCGAACTCGACCCGCCGGTCGCCAGGACCGGTCGCCCGTCGCCGGTGGCCTCGCGCGGGTCGCGGCGCGGATCGTAGGGGTTCATGCCGTAGCCACCGAGGGCGCTGTAGTTGCCCGGCATCCCGGTGGCCACCCAGTTGGCCAGTTCCGTCATCACCGTCTTGGCGACGATGATCGCCCCCGCGTCCCGGAGGTTCTTCGTCACGGTGGCCTCGTACGGCGGAACGTAGAGGGCGAACGCCAGCGCTCCGCCGGTGGTCGGCATGTCGGTCGTGTGCACGTTGTCCTTCACAGCCACGGGGATGCCATGCAGCGGCCCGCGGATCTTCTTCTGGGTCCGCTCACGGTCGCGCGCCTCGGCCTCCTCGAGTGCCTTGGGGTTCACCGTGATGACGGCATTCAGCCGCTTCTCGTAGGTGGCGATTCGGACCAGGCACTGGCGCACCAGATCCTTCGACGTGACGCGCCCCTGTTCCAGGGCGGCCCGCATGCCGGGGATGGTCGCCTCGACGATCGTGAAGGGTGCGACGGAAGGGGCGGACGGCGTCACCTGGGCAACCAGCGCGATGCCGCCGCCGACCAGCAGCCACAGGAGGGGAAGGAGTGCTCGGTTCATGAATGCATCCTGCGCTCGAGAAGGCTCACTTCAAGACAATCGCGGCCAGGCCGAGTCGGCCGGCTTCCGCGTTGAACGCCCCCAGGTCGTGTGCCAGCACCCGGGTGAGCGCGTCGGTCTGGACTCTCACCTCAGCCTGCAAACGCGTGAAGATCGCGGGTGCCTCCGTCGTCGGCCTGCCGTCTCCATTGCCGACCATCGACAGCAGCGACGCCAGGCGATTGTTCACCTTGATGGGAAAGTTCAGCGGGTCCTGACCGCTCTGGTTTCTCACCTGGTAGATCTCCCCTTCGATCGCGCCCAGGGCGGCATTCAACGTGTCCCCCGCAGTCCGTAGCCGGACATCAGGTGAGTGCGCGAGGCGGTCCGCCACCTCGCCCTTGATGCGCCGAATCAGGATCACCGCGCGGTGCGCCTCGCTGAGGGTGTCGCGAACCTGGATGAGAAAGCCGAACTGCGCCTCCAGGTCGGCGTCGGTCGCCGCGTGCAGCGGGTGCCGCCGCAGGACCAGGGGTTGGCTCTGCGACGCACCGTCCACGGTCAGGCGCACCGAGTAGGTGCCGGGGGGTGCCATCGGCCCGGTCACCTCGCCTCCCCAGAGGATGAGCCCCGGGAAGCTCACGGCGTCCGGATAGCGCAGGTTCCACCGGACCGTGTTGAGGCCGGGCGTTCTGGCCACCTGCTTGGCGTCTGCAAAGGCCGCCACCAACTCGCCGCGCCTGTCGCGGATCTCGAGCGAGACGGCGGTGGCCGGCACCTGGAGCCGGTACTGGATCTCGGCGTCTCCCGCCCAGCGGACGGCGTCGTTGGGCCGGAAGAGGTACACGCCCGCTATCCCTGGCACGAAGCCCGTCTGCCGCAGCGGCCCGATGTTGTCCAGAATGTAGAAGCCGCGGCCGTGGGTCGAGATGACCAAGTCGTGGTCTTCGACCACCAGGTCGGAGACGGGCGCGGCCGGCAGGTTCAGCGTGAGCGACGTCCAGGACCCGCCGTCATCGAACGACACGTAGACGCCGTGCTGGGTCCCGGCGTACAGCAGACCCGGGCGGGTGGGGTCCTCCCGCACGACGTGCACGTAGTCGTCCGGTGCGATCCCCGACACGATGGCGGTCCAGGTCCGCCCAAAGTCATGCGTCCGGAAGATGTGGGGCGCGAAATCGTCGAGCAGGGGCTTCTTCACCGCCACGTAGGCGGACCCGCTGTCGAACGCCGACGCGTCGATGGCGCTGACGCGGCCGAACTCTGGCATGCCGGGCGGCGTCACGTCGGTCCAGCGCTGGCCGCCGTCGCGCGTGAGGTGCACCACTCCGTCGTCCGACCCCGCCCAGATCAGGGCGGCATCCTGCTTGCCCGGCGCCAACGCGAAGACCGTCCCGTACACTTCCGGGCCGTTCATGTCCTTCGTGATCGGCCCTCCCGACTCACCCATCGTCCGCGGGTCGTGGCGCGTGAGGTCGCCGCTGATTCGCTGCCAGCTCTCGCCGCCATCCCTGGATTTCCACACGTGCTGCGAGGCGGTCAGCAGCACGCGCGGATCCACTGGCGAGAAGACGATGGGAAACGTCCACTGGAACCGCTCCGCCAGCGCGCCGGACGGCTCGCCGGAGAAGACGACCGGATACGGCCCGACCTCGCGCGACTCGCCCGTACGGTGGTTGAAGCGCTCGATGTACGAGCCGTTGTTGGCGCCCGAGAAGAACACGTCGAGGTCCCGCGGGTCTGGCGCAATCGAGCCCGGCTCGGCGCCGCCGACGCCGTACGGCGGCACCACGCGTTGCTGGCCCCGGCGTTTTGTGGGCAGCCCGGCGGCGCTCGACACGCAGACGCTGCTGCCGTCCTGATGGGCCCCGCACACGTGATACGGCACGTGCCTGGTCGTGACGACGTGGTAGAACTGGGCGGTCGGGTAGTCGCGCTCGGTCCAGGCGGCCATGCCCGGGCTCGCCACCCCGCCCGTGTAGGTGATCGCGCCGCCGCCGTCCATCGCATGCAGCATGTGGCGGGCGTCGTCCGGATCGATCCAGAGATCGTGCGAGTCGCCGAAGGCGAAGGCGGTCAGGGTTCGGCCGCCGTCCACGGACTTGAACATCCCGACGTTCAACACGTACACGACGTCCCGGTTGCTCGGGTCGGCGGCCACGTGGGTGTAGTAGAAGGCGCGCTGGCGGATGTTCCGGCCACCGTTCACGAGGGTCCAGGTCGACCCCGCGTCGTCGGAGCGGAACAGTCCCCCCTGCTCGTTCTCGATGATCGCGTAGACACGTGACGAGTCGGCCCCCGACACGGCCACGCCGATCTTGCCGTCGGTGCCTGAGGGCAGCCCTGGGCGGCGCGTGATCTCGACCCATGTCTCCCCGCCGTCGGTCGACTTGAACAGTCCGCTGCCCGGCCCGCCACTCGACATGGTGTATTCGAGCCGGTACGCCTCCCAGAGCGCGGCGAACATCACGTTGGGGTCGTGTGGGTCGATCGCCAGGTCGACGGCACCGGTTCGATTGTCCCGAAACAGCGTGCGGCGCCAGCTGCGGCCGCCGTCGATACTCTTGAAGACGCCACGCCGGTCGCTCGGCGCACTCATCTTCCCGAAGGCCGCGACGAACACGATGTCCGGATTGGTCGGGTGGATGCGGATCTTGGCGATGACCGGGGCGTCCTCGAAGCCCACGTGCGTCCAGGTGCGGCCAGCGTCCGCCGACTTGTAGACGCCGTCGCCCGACATGGCATCGCCCCGGATGCACGCCTCGCCGAACCCGATGAACACGACATCGGGGTTGGTCTCGGAGACCGCAACCGCCCCGACCGATGAACTGTGCACCTGTCCGTCGGTGACCGGCGACCACGACACCCCCCGGTCGGTCGTCTTCCACAACCCGCCGCCCGTGGCGCCGAAATACCCCTCGTTCGGGCGCCCGCGGACGCCGGAGACGGCGATCGAGCGTCCGCCGCGGCCGCGCACCGCGTCCCCCAGGCGCGGCTGCGTGTGGGGTTCGGGGCTGACACTGCGCCATTTCAGGGCCCCGCGCACAGCCGGATCGATCGCGGCGGGGGGCGGGACCCCCTGCTGGAGCGGCGCGGACAGCGGCCCGCCGCCCGTCCACGCGAGCAGCCAGAGCGTCACGGACCACACGGCGCCAAGGTGTGCACGTCCGAACATGGGCCGTCACCTCCCAGGAACTGCGCAGCCAGGTCCCACGACGGAGGACGGCGGAGGAACCGGCGCCAGGCGGGCGGAGGTCAGCGCGGCGTTGACGGCCGCCAGGTCCTGGTCGACCACCTGGCGGTAGCGCGCCAGCGCGTCGCGGAGAGTGCCACAGCTTGCGTCGACGGCGGCCGAGGCGCTCGGCGTTGGCCGCATGTCGGCAAATTCCAGGAGCGCCAGGGTACTGCGCGAGCGACCGAGCGCCGGCCAGGGCGGTAGTGGCTCCCGTCGCCGAATGGTCGAAGGCCCCCGCCGCGGACACGAGAGCCTCGGGCGGCTGGGCGGACGCCACCCGTTCGGCTACGGTGCGTCGGAGCCCCCGGAGGGCTTCGATCGCGGCGCGCGCCGTCGCCAGACCCGTCGTCGCCTGACGCTGTACGGCGAGCAGGGCCTCGAGGTCGCCAACGCCGACCGCCACGCGGGGATCGGCGGACACGTTGAGCGTCCGATTGGACCTGGCGGTCGCCCACGACGAGCCGGACCCGATACGTGCCCGGCACGACGAGCGGCCCGAGCGGCTGCTGGCGCGGCGACTGCCCCACGATGGCCGGCGCGACGATGCCGTACGAGGTGGAGGAAGCGGGATTGCCGTCCCGCCCGTAGTTGAGCGGCGGCGGCGTGGGATAGCGCAGGTCCCACACGACGCGGTGCGTGCCTGGTGTGGCGGGCAGTTGGTCCGCGTCGGCCGGTTTGAACCAATAGGCGGGCACGTTCGGCATCGGCGTGTCGATGGGCGGCGCGGGCTGGCTCGAGGTACTCGCGAACGAGTTCTCCCCTGGCGTCCGTGATCGTTAGCCGCACGGGACCGGCCGCCGAGGAGGCCAGATAGTGGTACAGGATGGCACCGTCCGGTGGGTTCTGTCCCGACGGCACCTCGGGTGGCAGCGGAGTGTCCTGGTTCACGTCCCAGTGCACCCGGGGGACCGGCGCGGGATCGAACAGGAACGCGGGGTCGGTGCCGGCCTGGACGGCTCCGACCTGGCGCAGGGGCGACACGTCGTCCATGACCCAGAGCCCGCGGCCCCAGGTGGCGATCACCAGGTCGTTCCGGTGCACGGTGATGTCGTTGACCGACACCGTCGGCAGGTTCTGCTGCAGCGGCTGCCAGTGGTCCCCGCGGTCGAACGACACCCAGGCCCCCGCCTGCGTCCCCGCGTAGAGCAGGTCCGGCCGGACAGGATCCTCGCGGACGACGCGCGTCGGCACGTCGGGGGCCAGGCCCGAGACGATGCGCTGCCAGGTTTCGCCGAAATCGAGCGTGCGGAACAGCTGCGGGGCGTGCGCGTCGGACAGGTCAATCGCGGCAGCATAGGCCGCGCCCACGTCGTGCGCGGACGCCTCCATCGACCAGAGCGGCATCGGCGAGGCCGAGACGAGGCCCGGGGGCGAGACGCGCTTCCACGTCTTTCCGCCATCACGGGTGACGTGGATGAGGCCGTTGGAACTCCCGGCCCAGAGCACCTGCGCGTCGAGCGGCGAGGGGGCGAGCGCCACGAGCGTGCCCCGGCCGTCGGTCAGGTCCTCGCTGATGGGAGTCCAGGTCAGGCCGCGGTCCAACGTCTCGAGCACGTACTGCGCGCCGAGGAACAGTCGGTGCGGGTCTTTCGGCGACACCACCATCGCCGGACGGGGACCGAAGTGGTCCTGGGCGCGCGGCACGTAGATGGGTGCCAGCTGACCGGTCTCGCGATCGAACCGCACCACGGCGTGGCCTTCGCCCTGTGAGTACACGAACCGCGGATTGAGCGGGTCGGCGAACACGTGGCCCTGCTCGTAGCCGCCAACCGGGTACCAGTCGTTCGGCCGAATCGCGCCGTAGTCGCTGCGGCTGCGAATGGTGACCGTTCCGCTGTCCTGCTGCGCGGCGTACACCCAGTACGGAAATTGGTTGTCGGTCTCGACGAAGTAGTGCTCGCCGTTCTGCACGACGTACCACGGGGTCCAGCTCGCCCCGCCGTCCACCGTGATGGTGGGCCCCTGGTCCGCGCCGGCGATCATCCGCCTGGCGTTGGTGGGATCGATCCACATCGACCGCGGATCGTCCCCGCCTGGGGCGCCCTTCACGGCCTCCAGGCTCCTGCCGCCGTCGCGCGAGCAGTAAATCGAGGTGCCCATCGTGTAGACCACGTCCGGGGACGTCGGGGCGACATACAGGTGGCCCGACGCGCTGGCGATGCGTGAGGTCCCGAGGGCCCAGGTGGCGCCGCCGTCGTCGGAGCGGTACAGCCCACCCGGGCGGCCGCCGGCGAGGGCGTAGAGGCGATGGGCTCGCGTGCCCGGGGCGACGGCGATGGTCGGCCCCTCGGCGCCCGCCGTCAGTCCCTGCGCCGCCAGCCGCGTCCACGTGAGGCCGCCGTCCTCCGAACGGAAGATCGCCGCGGCCGACGGCGCGGCGGTTGGGGGGCCGGGCGCCTGTCCGAAGCTCGCGTACACCACGCGCAGGTCAGCCGGGTCGGAGGCGAGATCGACGACGCCCAGCGCGGGATCGACCGCCAGCACGTGCGTCCAGCTACGCCCCCCGTCCGTCGTCCGATAGACGCCGCGCGTGGCGGTGGGCCCGTTGTTGTAGTAGACCATCGTCCCGAAGTTGCCGCCCGACCCCGCGCCGGCCAGCACCGTGTCGGGATCGTGCGGGTCCACCAGGAGCGCGGTCAGGTACTTCGTGTCGCCCAACCCTGCCGGTTGCCAGGTGCGCCCGGCATCGGCCGATCGGAACACCCCCCGGCCGACCAGGTTGTGGCCGGTGCCCACATAGACGACCGACGGATTGGAGGCCGCCACCGCAATGGCCCCGATCGACGGTACGCCCACGGCGTCGAAGATCGGCCTCCACACCGTGCCGCCGTCGGTCGTCTTCCACAATCCGCCGTCCGGTGTACCGATGTAGTAGACGGTTGGATCGCCGGGCACACCCGTGACGGTCGAGAGACGGCCGGCCCGGTTCGGCCCGAGGAGGCGCCATCGCAGGCCCGCGTAGAGGCGGCCGTCCGGTCGGTCGGCCGCGTGAGGTGCCGACAGGAACACGAAGGCCAGGACGCTCACCAGCAGAATGCGCCACGTCATGACGCGTCACCTCGTCGCAGAAGCTCGTGCACCAATTGTGGGAGGGGACGGCCACCCTCGGGCCGGGGGCAGCCTAGCGAGATGATAGTCAGTCCGCGCCGGGAAAGGAAATCCGGGCAGGGAGGGCGGTCGCCCCGAGGGCTGACGCCGTCCCTGCCGTTGGTGCGGAAAGGCTCGCTTTCACCGCGCGCCGAGCTTCTGCTTGGCGAGCGGCCGTGCGTAGGCGGCGGTGGGACCGTGCGCGTTGGAGGCCAGCACCTTCCGGTAGGTACTCCGCCGCCTTGGCCTGATCGCCCTGCTTCTCGTACGTCTGGGCGATCAGCGCGAGGATGAACGGATCGTTCTGGTTGGCCTTCTGCAGCTCGGCGAGCGCGGTCCGGTAGTCCCCGCCGTAGAAGGCGACGTAGCCCACCAGGTAGGGCAGGAACTGGGCCTGCTCCGGGTTCGTCCCCCGGTCGAGAACCGCCCGGGCGGCGGCCACGTGTCGCTGCGCCTCGGCGGACTGGCCGCGCCTGGCCGCAAGGCGCGCCTGGGCGTGCTGCCACCGGAACTCCCACAGATCCCGTCGATCCGGCTTGATGTCGGGCTCCTTCAGGCCCGCGTCGTGCCCGCGCGCGTACCAGGTGGCCGCCTGGTCGAGGCTGCCCGATTCCAGGCAGACCCGTGCCAGTTCGTCAGCGATTTCGCCCGCGTTGAAGAAGTCGTGTGACGACAGATAGCCGTCGTAGAGCGGGGCTTCGGCCTTCGCGGCGCCGTCGCAGTTCCGCTCGAACGCGTACGATACCGCCATCATCCGCATCGCCCGGGCCTTTTCCGGCTGGCCGGGCGCAACGTCGATGCCCTGCGTAAACCGCTTGCGCGCGTCTGCGTAGCGGCCGAGCAGGTCGAGCACGATGCCCGCCTGGACGTTGGCGCTCGAGCGGGTAGCCGATGGGGCCGGGGCGGCCTCGGCCGCTTTCTCGAATGTCGTCAAGGCTTCGGCGTGCTTGCCTTCGCGGAGCAGCTGCTGCCCCTGCTTGAGCAGTTCGGCGGCCGGGTCGACCGCGGCGGCAGACTGGGCGGCGGGCGCCGGGGCCTGGCCGGCGCGCACCGGAAGCGCGAGCAGGGAGAGCCCTGCCAGGGCGAACGTGATTGGTTGTCGGCTCATCCGCCTATTATGGCATCCTTCGCGTGCGCCCGACTCAGCGTTCCCCGGAGCGGCAGGGGGCCGCCGCCTCGTCCATGGCTGTGCGCCGGCCTGCCCGTCCGGTCGGGCCGTGCGCCAGCGGCGCGCGCACCACCTCGGCCATGCGGAACAGGATCGTCGCCATCACCGCGTCATCGCTGCCACCCACACGCCGGGGCGGCGGAGGATCTGCGGGAATTCGGCCAGGTGGATCGACTCCTCCCCGGCCGGCGATCACGGGGCGCGCCGCATGGGCGACCGCTCCTCCTCGACGGCGCGGGCCAGCGCCGGGTGCGCGTTCACAAGATGACCGGAAGCTCGGAGGCTGCTCACATGAATATGAATGATCGTCCACATGCAGAGGGTGCCAAAGCCGCGCCGCCAGCCCCGCGGTTGGTCTGTCCCTGGTGGATCGGGTACCTGCTCGCCAGCCCGCTTCGGCGCCTCGCCGAGTCGCCCGAGCGCCTGCTTTCGCCGTACGTCCGGCCGGGCATGACCGTCGTCGAGCCGGGCTGCGGCATGGGCTTCTTCACACTGCCGCTCGCGAGGCTCGTCGGGCCGGACGGCCGGATCGTCTGCGCGGACCTCCAACCGAAGATGATCGCGGGGTTGAAGCGCCGGGCCGCTCGGGCCCGTCTCGAGGAGCGGATTGTCACGGTCATCTGCCGGAGCGACGACCTGGGCTTGGCCCGGTGGAACGGGTCGGCCGACCTGGCGGTGGCGATCCACATGGTGCACGAGGTGCCCGACCAGGGGCGACTCCTGCACCAGCTGTACGCCACGTTGAAGCCCGGCGGGATGCTGCTCGTGACCGAGCCGCCGGGGCACGTCAGTGCCGAGGAGTTCAGCCGCACGATGGCGGAGGCCGAACGCGTCGGGTTCAGACGGACCGACCGGGCTCTCGTGGGCCGGAAGGTCGAAGCGGTGCTCGAGAAGCCCGCGGAGTGACGCGCGAGGGTCCGTCCCCGGCCAGAGACGGAACCTGATACTATAATCCGCCCATGAGCCAGACGATCGGCGCCTCGGGAAGCCCTCCTCTCCGCGGCGTGTGGGCGAGCCCCGAGGCCATCTCCCTGCCCGGACGCCGGCCACGGCCAGCGCCCTGCCCGACGAGGCCGTGTTGAGAGCCGTCCTTGCCAGCCTCGCCGTCCTCGTGCTCGCGTGCCAGGCGGTCTACGCCCAGTCGGACGCGTCGATTGGCGTGGGCGCTGCGGTCACGCTGTACGACATGACGGACAGCCAGGTGCGGGCGCCGGTCGGGGTCGGCCTCATCGGCCGCCTCCGCCGGGGCTCGGGCTTGGGGGGAACCCTGGGTCTCGAGTGGTACCGCTCGGACGTCCAGACCACCGTCGCCGGCCAGAGCGTCGCGCTCGGCACGATGAACGTGCGGCCGGTGATGGTCGGTCCCTCGTACACCCACCAGTACCACCGGTTCGCGCTCGGCACCGCGGTGGTCGCCGGCTACTCGTTCAACCGGCTCCGGCAAACGGACCAAGCGCGGGCGGCGTACGCGGACCGTCTGGGCGTGACCGACGCGCGGTTCGACGTGTCGAACTGCCCGGCGGGGCGCGCGGACCTCACCATCTGGTTCGAACTGGGCCACCACCTTGGCGCGTCCGCCTCGGTGGCCTACCTGCTGGTCCGGCCGACGGTCACGACGACCAGCTCGCTCGGCCGGAGGTCCGAAACCCTGAACGGCAGCGGCGTGCTGTTCACCCTCGGGCTGGCTTACGGCGTCTTCTGACCCGCCGGCGCGTTGGCCCCCTCCTTGGCGGCGGTGGCTTCCGGGTACAGCGTGACCTGGACGTAGTTGCCCACGTCGAGGTAGCGCCGGGCCGCATCCTGGATGGCGGCGGGTGTCAGCTGCCAGGTACTGGTCCGGGAGGTTGAAGAACTCCCGGACGTCTTCCCCGAGCTCGTACCGCTCGCTCAGTTCCGCGACGAGCCGGTTATTCTGCGCCAGGTCGCTCTCGTGGCGCCTCAGCAGGGCCTCCCGCGTGTCGCTCACCTCACGGTCGCTCGGCCCGGTGGCCTTGAGCATCTCGATCTGGCGGAACAAGGTCTTGACGAGCTCCTGGGTGCGCTCGGGGTCGCAGCCGAAGTCGATCGTGAGGCGGTAGCTCGCGATCGGGATCTTGGCCCCTTCCGCCTCGACCTGGACCCCGTACGTGCCGCGCAGCGCCTCGCGCAGCGTCTCGCGCAGCCTCGTCTCGAGGACGAGCGACAGCGCGTCGAGCGCCACGCGGTGCGGCGAGTCGTAGGTCAGCGGCCCGGTGAACACCACGTCCGCCTCGCTCTTGGGCTCCAAGCCCTTGCGCACGACCCGCTCCACCACGCCCTTCGGCGGGACGATGCCCACGTCCTTCCACGTCTCGTGCCGGTGCAAGGCAGGCAGGGAGGCGAGGTACTGCTCGACGAGCGGCCGCATCGCGTCGATGTCGAAGTTGCCGGCGAAGACGAAGGTGAAGTCGCTGGCGTCCGCGAACCGGGCCTTGTAGAACGCCAACGACTTCTGCAAGTCCATCTCGTCCACCATGGCCGGGGTCATCGGACGCGCCCGCGGATGGTTCTGCGTCAGCGCCGCCTGCAGCGTCTCCTTGAAGGCCCACTCGGGGCTCGCCTGCTGGTTGGCCAGCATGCCCTTCATCTGCGACTTCATCACCTCGAAGACGGTCGCGTCGGCGCGCGGCTGCGTGAAGGTGAGGTAGATCAACTGGAACATCGTCTGCAGATCTTGCGGCGACGCGCCACCCGCCACCCCCTCGTCGGTCTCGCCGATGAAGGGGCTCACCTCGGCCTCCTTGCCAGCCAGGGCATTCCGCAACTGGATCACGTCGAACTTGCCGAGCCCCCCGGCGTCGACGACCCGCCCTGCTGTCATGGCCGGCACGAAGTCCGTGTCGCTCGCCAGCGACGTGCCGCCCGGGCTCGCGCCGCGGAAGACGACCTCGTCCTGCTTGAAGGTGGTCGGCTTGAGTACCACCTTGACCCCGTTGGACAGCTCCCACTCGACGATCCCGAACGGGTCCTTCGAGGTCGTGCGAACAATCGTCCCTGGCGTCGGCGGCTGGTCGATGAGCGAGCGCGTCGAACCCGTGTCGACGTAGGGGTGCACGCCCTTCTCGGCGGCGCTCGCCATGACCGTGGCGAGGCGGGCGGCGTCGGGCACGACGAGGCCCGGCTTCCGGGGCGCGTTCACCAGGACGACGCGACTGCCGCCGCTCCACTCCTTGGCCACCTGGTTGATCTCGCCCAGCGTGATCTCGGGCACGAACCGCTGCACCAGGCCGTACTCGTAGGTGATGCCGGGAATCGGCTCCTTCTGGATGAAGTTGCGGATGAACTCGGCCGCCAGATCGGAGGACTCCTCCTTGTCGCGCTCGGCGAAGGCGCCCTCGTACATCCGCAGGATCTCCTTGCGGGCCCGGTCCAGCTCGCCGGGCGTGAAGCCGAAGCGCGCGGCCCGCACCGACTCGGCCACCAGCGCCTCCAGCCCGCGGGCGATCCCGTCCTCGCGGACCAGCGCCTGGAGCGACGCCGCCTCCTTCGTGTTCACGAACAGGCCGCGCTGGGTCCCCGCCCGGATGAAGGGCGCCTCGGGCTTCAGCGTCAGCTCGGCCAAGCGGGCGTTCAACATCGTGGTGTAGAGGCGCTCGACCTGCTGCTGACGGTAGGCCCCGAGCGTCGTCTGGTCGCGCAGCGGCAGCATGTTGTAGACGCCGACACTCGTCACCGTCGCCTCCGGGTCGGTCGCGATGGCGTAGAGCGTGTCCGCGTGGTCGGGCACCTGGTAGGTGGGCCGCGGCCGTTCGTGCTCGGGGTTCTGGAGCGGGGTGAACTGCTGCCGGATCAGCCGCTCCACGGCGGACCGGTCGAAGTCCCCGACGGCGATGACCGCCATGAGGTCGGGCCGGTACCAGTCGGCGTAGAACCGCCTGAGCACCTCGGGCGTGAAGTGCTCGATGTTCTCCTTCGTGCCGATGGGCACGCGTTCCGCGTACCGGGAGCCGTGCAGCAGGATGGGGAACTGCTGGTCCTGCATCCGCGCGTCGGCGCCCCGGCCCAGCCGCCACTCCTCGATCACGACCCCGCGCTCCTTGTCGATGGCCTCCGGATCCAGCGTGAGGCCGTGCGCGATGTCCGCGAAGAAGAGCAGCGCCTTGGCCATGACCTCCGGGCTGTCGGTCGGAACGTGGAGCATGTACACGGTCTCGTCGAACGAGGTGTCGGCATTGACCCCCGGTCCGAGCCGCATCCCCATCGACTCCATGAAGTTCACCAGCTCCTGCTTGGGGAAGTGCTCGCTCCCGTTGAACGACATGTGCTCGAGGAAGTGGGCGATCCCGATCTGGTCAGGGTCCTCGACGACCGACCCCACCCTGACGACCAGCCTCAACTCGGCCCGCCGGAAGGGCCGGCCGTTGGCCCTGACGTAGTAGCGCAGCCCGTTCGGCAAATAGCCGACCGTGATGCGCGGATCGACGGGAACGGCCTGATCGAGCGCCGCCGTCAGGGCAGGATTGGCAACCGGCTTCTCCTGGCCGGCCACCGGAGCCAGCCGGAGAAAGAGGAGCGTCAGGAGGAACACACTCGCGACGAGCTTGCGAACAAACACAGGTCTGCCTTTCGCTGGTACGATGGCCCGCCGCGCGGGGCGGCGGCCAGCGGTATCCGATCGAACACCCACTGCTTGCATCATCACGGCTGGCGGACACCACGTCAAGGGCCGGGGGCGGCGGCGGAGGCCGGACGCCGGTGCACCCGGCTTCCGGCCCTACCCGGTGGGCGATGCAGGCTCGAGCGGCCGCGGCTCGTCCGGAAGCGCCGCGCCGCCGAGGACGCGACGGACCCTCGGCAGGTCCAGCGCGCCGTCCCACCGCGCCACGACCATGGTCGCCACGGCATTGCCAATCAGGTTGGTGATCGCGCGCGCCTCGGACATGAACCGGTCCACGCCGACCAGCAGCGCGAGGCCGCTGGCCGGAATGGCGGACACCGAGGAGAGCGTGGCGGCCAGCGTGATGAAGCCGCTCCCCGTCACGCCGGCCGCGCCCTTGGAGGTGAGGAGCAGAATGGCGAGGATCGACAGCTGCTCGCGCCAGGACAGGTGCACCCCGCTCACCTGCGCCACGAAGAGGGCCGACAGGCTCATGTAGATCGACGTGCCATCCAGGTTGAACGAGTACCCCGTCGGCACGACGAGCCCGACGACCGCCTTGCTGCAACCCAGGCGCTCCAGCTTGGCCATGATCCGGGGCAGGACGGACTCCGACGAGGAGGTGCCGAGCACGATCAGGATTTCCTCGCTGATGTGACGGAGGAAGCGGAGGAGGCTGAACCCGGTGGCACGCGCGATGATGCCGAGCACCACGAAGATGAACAGCGTGCACGTGATGTAGACGCCGGCCATGAGCTTGGCCAGCGAGACCAGGGTCCCCAGGCCGTACCGGCCGACGGTGAAGGCCATGGCCCCAAAGGCCCCGATGGGCGCGAGCCGCATGACCAGCCCGACGATCGCAAACAGCGCCTGACCGGCCTGGTCGATGAGCTCCACGAGCCGTGCCACGCGGTCACCGAGCGGGAGGAGGACCACGCCAAACAGCACCGAGACCAGCAGGACCTGCAGGATGTCGCCCCGGGCGAAGGCGTCCACGACCGTCGTGGGGATGATGTTCATCACGAAATCGACGCCCGACGCCGCGTGGGCCGCCGACGCGTAGTTGGTCGCCGCGGCCGCGTCCGCGGCGGAGCCCGAACCCATGACGCCCGCTCCCGGCTGCAGGACGTTGGCGACCATCAGCCCGATCACCAGGGAGAAGGTCGAGACCACCTCGAAGTAGACCAGGGCCCTGATGCCGATCCGGCCGACCTCCCGCATCGACCCCATCCGCGCCATCCCGACGACCACCGTCGTGAAGATGATCGGCGCGATGAGCATCTTGATCAGCCGAATGAACCCATCACCGAGTGGGCGCATCGCCACCGCGCGCTCAGGCGCCACGACGGCCAGCAGGACGCCCAACGCAATGCCCGTGATCACCTGCACGTAGAGGCTCTTGTAGAACGTCCGCCTGGTCATAGTGGTCTCACCCCGTCGATGGTCCCGCCGAAGATGGCTGGCACGTCCGTGGGGAATCGGAGAGCCGACGCACGGAGATCGCGCGCAATTGTCGCATCTTGCCGCGCCGCCGGGAATTCGATTCCACCCGCCCGGACGCGACCCTTCGGTGGTTGGTCCGACGGGGCCGACAGGCCCGGGGTTCCGGAAGATGCCCGCCGACGGAGAGGGAGAACAAAGAGCGAACATCTCGCGTATACTGTGAACGATGCTCCCACGGCCCCGCCCCGGTCTCCGCGGTCGCGGCACGGCGCTGAACCCGTCCAGCCGGTTCGACCGCCTCGTGATCGAACCCGACCCTGCAGAGGACGCCGCGCTCGGCGTGGCGACCGTGGCGCTTGTCGACACGAGTCGTTCGATCATCACCCGGAACGACAGCCCGGACGTGCCGTACAGACTACAGCATCAATCCGTATCGCGGCTGCGAACACGGCTGCATCTACTGCTACGCGCGGCCGTACCACGAGTACCTGGGCCTGTCGGCGGGCCTGGACTTCGAGACCCGCATCCTCGTCAAGACCGCGGCACCCGATCTGCTCCGGTCCGAACTGCGCCGCCCTTCGTGGGTCGGCCATCCGATCGCGATGTCGGGCGTCACGGACTGCTATCAACCCCTCGAGCGGCGACTGGACCTGACGCGCCGGTGCCTGGAGATCATGGCGGAGTGCCGGCAGCCGGTCGGGGTCATCACGAAGAGCGCGCTGGTGGCGCGTGACACGGACCTGTTTCGCGAGCTGGCCCGCCACCAGGCCGCGCAGGTCTGTTTTTCGCTCACGACCCTGGACGAGACCCTGCGGCGGGCCCTCGAGCCGCGGGCCGCCACCGCCGAGGCGCGGCTGGATGCCCTCGCGCGGATTGCCGCGGCCGGCGTGCCGGCCGGGGTGATGGTGTCCCCGGTGATCCCGGGACTGACCGATCACGAGGTGCCGCGCATCCTCGCGCGCGCGCGCGCAGCCGGCGCGAGCTTTGCGGGCTTCAGCCTGCTCCGGTTGCCGCACGGCGTGGCTGCCCTGTTCGAGGCGTGGCTGAGCGAGCACACCCCGCTGCAGCGCGAGAAGGTGCTCGGACGCGTGCGCCAGGCGCGGGATGGTCGCCTCACCGACAGCTGCTACGGCCGACGCATGCGCGGGCAGGGACCCCTGGCCGACCTCACGGCACAGCTGTTCAACCGGGCGCGCGACCGCGAAGGCCTCGCCGCACAGGCCCGCCCACTCTCCTCGGCGGGGTTTCGACGGCCCGGTTCCGCGCTGCCCCTGTTCGATTGAGGCTGACAACGCCGTGATGAGCGGGGCGGGTTGGGCCTCACGGCGCCGGGTCCGCGACGGGCGGCATGTCGTTCCGGACGTCGACCACAATCACCGTCACGTCGTCCTGCAGGTGGTGGGGCGAGGGAATCCACGCCTGGAGAGACGCGACCGTGTGGTCGAGAAACGCCTTGGCGGCGAGAAGGCGGCCGTCGGCGATCAATCGAGGGAAGACGCTCTCTCCGAAGAACTCCCCAGTGGCGTTGGTGGCCTCCACC
The DNA here is from genome assembly GCA_963701315.1 of uncultured Acidobacteriota bacterium. Taxonomy (GTDB): domain Bacteria; phylum Acidobacteriota; class Vicinamibacteria; order Vicinamibacterales; family Fen-181; genus FEN-299. The sequence goes on from OY969603.1 coordinate 3,038,204, forward strand.
AGTCCATCAGAGAGGAACACCAGTCGATCGCCGGCCCGGATGGGGACCTCGCTCGTCTCGTACGAGGCCCGCGGGTCGAAGGCCAGCAGCAGACCGCTGAGGTGGAGTCGCTCCAGCGCGCCATCGCGTCGCAGGATCCAAGGGGAGGGATGACCCGCGCACGCGATCCTGAGGACACCCCGGCCCGGCTCCACGTGGGCGCAGCACGCCGTCACATACGCTCCCGTGAACTTGCCGCACAGCACCTGGTTGATCCGGGTGAGTACGTGGCCGGGCTGCTCGACCCCGTCGGCTTCGGCCGCGAAGGCGACCTTGACCATGGACGCCACCAAGGCAGCCGGCACGCCGTGACCGGAGACGTCGGCCACGATGAGCCCAAGGCCATGCGCCGTCGCGGGGGCGAAGTCGTAGAAGTCGCCGCCAACCTCGCCGCAGGGAAAGTAGCCGGCGGCCGTGTCCACCCCGGCGACTGAGGGCACCTCGCGTGGCAGGATCGACGCCTGGATCTCCCGAGCGAGTTCCAATTCCCGGGACACCGCGACCAGCCGCCGCTCGCCGTCCAGCATCCGGCGAGCCACGAGGTGTCCCACCGAGCCCACGAACACGAGCATGGCCAGGGGTTCGAGTCGGTAGGCGCCGCCGAGCGTCTGGTAGACCGCGACGCCCAGAAACACCACGGCTCCCGCGGCGGCGGTCGTGTACCCGGGCCTGAGGCGATCCGTCAGCCAGTGCCACAGCAGGTGGGCGACGATGAGACTCCCCGCGATCAGGACGAGGGGCCGATTGAACCACAAGAGCGATCCCGGCCGGTTGCGGCCAAGGTCCCAGAGGACGGAGGCCAGCGCACACATCCCGGTCGTCTGCCAGAGCCGGCGCAGCAGGAACCTCCATCCGGGCCCGAGGAGGGACTCGGCAAAGAGGCCGACCGGAACGAGGATGGTGTAGGTGATGAAGGCGTCGACATACCTGCAGAGCAGGTCCCCCGCGTAGGGACGGAGAAGGGGCGACTCGCCGGCGAGGCGCACGCCGTAGAGGCACGCGACCAGGCCGAACCAAATCGCCGTCCTGTCCTTCCAGGGGCCGCGCCACGGGGACTCGACCAGGGCCAGCACGCCCATCGCGAGGATCAGGACCGCGGCAAGGACTTCGGCGAGACGAGCGAGCGGCACCATGCGCCCGACCCTTCCTGAGGGTCTCGAGCGAGCCCGAAACTCGGCTCGCCAGGCGCCCCCGGTGACGATGCCATAGAGGCACGGCCCACATCAACGGCGTCTCGCCGCCAGGACGCGTGCGAGTCGGCCAGAGGCGGCGGACTCGCGCGGCCGCACGCGCCGGCGTCGCGCACCGAGGACGAGCCTCGTTTGCTGTTGATCCCCGACGGCCCTGTGCATAAGATGCCCGAGCGTTGTCGGCGGCATCTGGCCGGACCGGGCCTGTCGCGGGCAGAGCCCGGGCGCGGCCGACGCGGCCCCAACACGTGGAAGGAGGCACCGGGCATGTCCGACGAGATGGTACTCTGTTTTCCGCGCGCCCTCCTCGATGAGATCGGCGCGTTCCAGGGCATCAGCACCGACGTGGCCAGCTTCGTGCCACGGATCCTCGAAGCGCAACACACCCGATTCGTGAGCCGATCCCAGGCGGAGGACGATCCGTCGCTGAAGCAGATCATCCCGTACGTGCTCGTCAGACGGGGTGACGCGCTGCTCCACTACGTTCGCGGGAAAGGATCCGGCGAGAAGCGCCTCGTGGCCAAAGGATCGATTGGCATCGGGGGCCACATCAACCACCGCGACGAATCCCTGTTCCTCGCGGGCCTGGCCTTCTACGAGGAGGCTGTCCACCGGGAGATGCACGAGGAACTGCGGCTCGAGGGGAGGTTCCCGACGCGGGTCGTCGCCCTGATCAACGACGACTCGACGCCGGTCGGCCGGGTCCACTTCGGGATCGTGCACCTCTGCGATCTCGGCCAGGCTGAGGTCGCGAAGGGCGAGGCGTGCATCACCGACCTCCAATTCCTGACCCTCCCGGAACTGCTCGAGCGCCGGATGCAGATGGAGTCGTGGGCGCAGCTGTGCCTCGACTTCGTGGTCCAGCACTGGCCTCAGCTCTGACGCCGCCACCGTCGCCCTCGGCCCCGTAGTCGACCTCCCAGGACCCGGCCCGGCGTGAAGGGAACCGTCCCCATCCGACAACTCCTGTCTGCCCGGACGCCAGATTCCGCTCAAGAAATCAGCCGGGTGGCCGATTGGCTGATCAGGAGCAATTCGCCGCGTCGGCGTCCGCTCGGTCCGAAACGCGAGCCGAGCCGCTAACATCAGCTTTTCGAGGGAGATACGAATGGGTACACCCGGGGTCGATGGCACCACCTCCGGTCTGGACGCAGCTCAGAACATCGCGCGGGATGACCGAACCGGGGCGTCTCCATCAACGCGCACCCGTCAGAGTTCCGCGCCTTCGTCTCCTGCCGACACCATCGACCTGACGGCTCGGGCCCAAGTCGAGGCCGCCCGTGCGCGACCGGACCGGGAGGACGGGCCCGCCGGGCGGCGGGCGAGGGGAGCAGACGCGATCGACAACGCCGACGCCGCGACGGGTGCCGCCGAGGACCTCCGCGCGCAGATTCTGGCGCAGCCCGTCCAGGCGGCGCGCGCACAGGCCAACAGCAGCGGCGCCACCGTGCTGGCCATGCTGGCCTGAACTGCCGGGCGGCGGCTCCAGGACGCGCTCCGGCCCTTCGAGCCGCGCCACGTGGTGGTCAGCCCGACGCGGAGGAGTCTGCTCGTGTCGAGGAGCGACCGACCACCACCAGCACGGCCAGCGCACCCAGGGGCAGCACGCCGCACGCCACGCACACGGGAGCGAACCCGTGGGTGTCGATGAGCCGGCCGAACACGGGCGACACGATCGTCTGCATCAGTCCGTAGGAGGTGGTCAGCCACGACACGGCGAAGGCGGCGTGCCGGGCGCCGAATAGATCCAGCGGCATGGCGTAGATGTTGGCGCTCATGGCCACCGCCATGAAGAAGCTGAGGCACACGGCCGCGGTCGCCATCCCGGCGCCCGGAACCCAGGGCACGCCCGCGGTCGCCGCGAGGATGCCGCCCGACAGCACGCAGGCGCGCAGCCGGGCGGCGTACAGTGGGTCGCCTGCCCCGGCGCGCCTCATCGAATACCAGCCGCCCCACAACCCGCCGAGCGAGGCGAACACGGGCGGGATCCACGCCAGCCGACTGTTGGCCACCTCCATCGTCAGGCCCCGTTCGGACACGAGAAAGACCGTCGTCCAGTTGGTCCAGAGGCTGTAGACCGGCATCATGAGGATGTTGGCCCCTGCCAAGGCCCATAACCGCCAGTCCCGCGCGAGCCCCGCGGTGGTGCCCCCCGAGTGGGCCCCGCCCGCCACGGCGCCGTGCCGCCCAGTGAGAAGCCAGAGCGGGAGCCACGCGAACCCCAATACACCTGCGCACACAAACGGCGCGCGCCATCCCCACGCTGCCCCGACCAACCCGACCAGCAGCGGCGCGCCCATCATGCCGACGGTGATGCCGGTTTGGTTCAGGGCGGTGCCCATCGCGCGCTCGCCCGGCTCGAGGTAGAGAGCGAACCCCTTGGCCGTGGCCGGAATGCCGCCGGACTCGGCCGCCCCGAGCGCGGTGCGACAGGCGAGCAGGCTGCCGAGACTTCCCGATATTCCCGTGGCGATGCCCGCGGCGGACCAGAGGGCCACCACCGCCGCCATCCCCAGCGTCAGCCCCACGGCGTCGATGACCAACCCTGAGAGCGGCGCGCACACGGCGTAGGCGAGCGAGAAGACGCCGAGCAGGTAGCCGTAGCCTTCGTTGCTGAGCCCGAACTGCTGTTTGATGGCCGGCGCCAGCGCGGAGAGCAGCTGGCGGTCGAGGAAACTCAGCGAGGTCGATGAAACCAGAACGCCCACGACCACCCACCGCAGGCGGCGGGGGCCGGGGTCAGGCACAGTCGAGCTGGCGCGCCCGTTGAGCGTGGTCGGTCCCTCCTCTGAACAGGTGTCCAGCGTGGCATTTGGCCGGAAACCCGTCAAGCGATGCCACCGTGGCTCGCGCCGGCAAGGAGGGCGGCCACGAAGCGGAGGGGACGGCGTCGGTCGGCCGGCAAGGTTGGCCGCGCGCCGGACTGGCGCCGTCCAATTACCGAGGGTCCAGAACGAGGTAGCCGCACGCTTGGCACTGGCGGACCGTGGAGTAACCGGTCTGGCCGAGCTCCAGGAGTCGGGCCGCGCCGCAGTGCGGGCAGACCTGGCGGGCTCCGGGCTGTGGCTTGGGACCGGGGCGGGCGTGGCCGCCAGCTGGCGGCTCGCGCCTGGTCGGCGTGTCCTCGGCCCCGCTAGCGTTTGGGCACAGAGGGTCGGTCGGCAGTTCGGTGTTGGCGCCCATGGAAGAGCTCGAGGTATTCCGTCAGCACGTGCGACACCGGCCGCCCGGCGTCGAGCGCCACGGACGTGCAGGCCTCGATCACGAAGCCGTCCGCCCCCAGGTGGGTGCGGCAGTCCGGGCAGCCAAGCAGCTGGAGCAGGTTTATTGGAGCAGTGCCGTGTGGAGGCTCCGGCGCAGACGAAGCCGGCGGGGCGGCCGCAATCTCAACGGTGCCCCGGACAGATTCCGACGACAGGTAGCGCGAGGCACTGAGGTGTGCCCGCAGCCGGCTGTTCTCGCCCTCGAGCGTGTCGAGCCGACGGCGGAACTCGTTGACGGCTTCGACAAGGTCGGCATCCTCCGGCGCACCGAGCACTTCCCGGATCCGCTCCCGTTCCGCGTGCCAGTGAAGATGGCTATTCAGATCGGACCCCCGATCTTGTCTGTTTATGGTCTTATCGGACGGAGTCGTCCGAAACCCAAGCGCCAAATCGCGTCACCGAACGACATGACGCTCAATGGCGTGTCACTCTGGCCACCGGCCATGGAAAAGGCCCAGCTTGCTCTGCCTCGATTCCCGCAATCGAACCGGCGCAGTGTAGAATGTGCCATCGTTCAGAGGAGGTCCAGCGTGGCGGCCATCGACGGAGCCCTGTTGCCTCGGGCGGTCTTTGACGCCCTGCCCTATCCCGCGTTCGTGGTGGACGACGACGTCCGTATCCTCGAGCTGAACGCGGCGGCCAGAAAGCTCCTCGGTGCAGAATCCGGCGCGACCGTGCGGGTGCGGGGGGGCGAGGCGCTCCACTGCATCAACGCTGGCGACGGGTGCGGGCGGTCCGCCGCGTGCTCGGGCTGCGTGGTGCGGAACAGCGTCAAGTACGTGGCAGAGCACCGGGATGCCCTTCGGACCCGCACGCGACTCGAGGCGGTCCGGGAAGGCCAGGTCGAGGACATGCACGCTCTCCTGACCGCGGCGCCCATCGACCACGACGGCCAGCCTTGCGCACTGCTCGTCATTGAGGACCTGACCGTCCTGCTGGCGCGGGCGGACATCCTGCCGATCTGCATGGGCTGCCAGAAGGTCCGGAACGACGACCTCTGGCTGCACATCGAGGCCTACCTCGATTCCCACCTCGACCTGAAGCTGAGCCATGGGATCTGTCCGGAATGCGCGGCGCGCCTGTATCCCGACCTGGACGGCCCCGCCGGGACGTAGCCGCTCCGGAGCGGCGAGGGCCCCGCGCGCCAACCAGCCACCTGGAGCGACCTGACGCCGCGGCCAACGCGACGGGCCGGTGACAGGCCGTCGAGGGCGGCGCCGTCATCACTCATCACGCTCGTCGGTGGACGCCGCTCGGCGGCGGGTCGGTCGCTCAGGCGCCGGCCGCGGACTCTGCGTTGCGATGGGCATGTGCTTCATGCTCGCCGCCGGGCGCGGCGGGTCCGGCGATGTCGATCGCGATGTCGAGCTGGCGGGCGAGTGAGGCCAGCGCCCGCCGTTCCTCGGGCGCCACCAGGGTCACCGCCGTGCCCGTTGTGCGGGCGCGGCCCGTGCGGCCCACCCGGTGCACGTAGGCCTCGCGCGTGGCCGGTACTTCGTAGTTGATCACGTGGGTCACGGCCTCGATGTCCAAGCCGCGGGCCGCGAGATCCGTGGCGACCAGGGACGTGTAGCGACCGCTCCGGAGACCCTCGACCGCCGCCGTGCGTTGCTGCTGCGTGCGATCGGCGTGGAGGGCCGCCGTGCGGATCCCCTGGGCGATCAGGCGCGACGCCAGGCGGTCGGCGCCGATCTTCGTGCGCACGAAGACCAGGATCGGACCTTCCTCGTGGCGCAGGAAGCGGGCGAGCCACCCGGCCTTGTCCGCTCCCGGGACGAAGGCCGCGGTGTGACGGATCGTGCGGGCCGGTCCGTTGTGGACGCCATCCTCGATCATCTGGGCATCCTGGGTGATCGCTCGGGCCCTCGTCATCACCTCGTCCGGTATCGTCGCCGAGAAGAGCAGCGTCTGCCGTTTGGTGGGCAGGTCGGCGAGGATGCGGACGATGTCCGGCCAGAACCCCATGTCCATCATCCGGTCGGCCTCGTCGAGCACGAGGACCTCGAGCGCCGAGAAGTCGGTCACGCCGGCGCCCATGTGGTCCATGAGACGGCCGGGTGTGGCGACCACGATGTCGACGCCGGCTCGAAGCGCCCGCTCCTGGGGATCGGCGGGCGCGCCGCCGTAGACGGCCACGCTCGTGGTTGCCGTGTGGTAGGCGAAGCCCTGGATGTCGTCCTCGATTTGGACGGCCAGTTCGCGCGTCGGCGTGAGGACCAGGACCGTCGTACGCGCCCCGGGCGCCTCCTCCGAGGCGGAGCGCCCCAGCAGGCGCGCCAGAATCGGCAGCACGAAGGCCGCCGTCTTGCCGGTGCCCGTCTCGGCCCGGGCGATCAGATCGCTCCCGGCAAGGGCGACCGGGATGACCGCCGCCTGGATCGGTGTGGTCGCCAGGTACCCCCGTTCGTCCACGCTCTGCAGAAGAACGTCGGGCAGGCCCAGCTCGTCGAAGGGCACCGGCTGAGTCGGGGCCACCCCGTCAGCGCCTCGCAGGGATCGCCCCGGAGTTTCGGGGGTCAGGAGCGCACGCCGGGCACGACGACGACGGCGCCGGAGGATATCGGTCGAAATTCTGTGTGGGTCCAAGAGATCAACGCTGATGGTGGCTGCTGGCGGTTTCCAATCTGACAATCCCCTCTAGTGTGTCACGCCGGGCCACGGAACTGCAACCTGGACCGGATCGGGTGGGCCGGATCGGGTCCTGTCTCGGCTGCCAGACGCCGAACCGCCCGGACTGGCACCTGCCCGTCGCGGGGACGGAGCCGAGGCGGAGAACTGGGCCATGCCCTGCTGAGCTTTCCCTCCGCTGTCGCTCCGGCGAGACGGCCAACCGCCTGGGAGAGCCCGCCACCGATCTCCGGGAACGTCTTTGTGTTGTGCTTGCAGACGAGGCTCGCGACCGGGCGCCAGTTCTGGAAGAAAAGGTGGAATCTACCGCTCCGGACGGCTCGCGCCGCACGCGGACACTGGACCCGGAGGCATGGTCCAGGAAGACCCTGCCCGGCCGAGGCCAAGGGGAGGGAGACACACGGACGCAACGGTCGAAGCCCTGAAGTAGCTGGGGTCGGGAGCCCGGCTATCGTGCCGTAGGTGCCGTCTCGTCTGTCCGCACCCCACTCGGCCGAGGATCTGACCCGGTCGTGGTGAAATCGTCCCCCGCGTGACTCGCCCAACGCAGCAAGCCCGGTACGAACTTGGCCGGCATGTCGGCGTGGCACGGTCGCACCCGCGCCGTGAAACCGTGGAGACCGCTTCGGGCGATCGCCGTGTCGACCGTGTAGCGGTATGCGCCATCGACGAGCCGGCCATCCGAGGTCATCACGACAGCGCCACCATCCTTCAACTCACCGTTCATGTCAATGCGCCCGACGTAGAGCTCCACGACCACGTCGTCGGGCTGCAGGCGGCCCAGGCAGACCCGAGCGGCGACGTGCATCACCTCGCCCACGGAGATGACGCGACTCGCGCCGTCGGTCACGTCGAGGACGGAGACCTCGCGCCACTGCTCCCGGATGCGTGCGAGCGCCGCCGCCAGGTCGCGGGCTCGGTGGGCGTTGCCGGATTCAAGTGCGCGAAAGTGACTGTGGGCTGGCAGGTAGTAGCCCTCCACGTAGTCGCGCACCATCCGGTGCGTGTTCACGAAGTGGCAAAGCGAATGGATGCTCACCTTCATCCGCTGCACCCAGGCGCGCGGGATGCGATCGGCGCCCCTGTCGTAGAACGTCGGAATGACGTCGCGTTCCAACAGGTCGTAGAGAGCCCCCGCCTCGACCTGGTCCTGGTAGGCTTGGTCCGAGTAGGTCTCGCCGTTCCCAATCGCCCAGCCGATCTGCCGCGCCGTGTCCGGACCGTTCCAGACCTCGTCCCACCAGCCGTCCGGCACACTGAGGTTCAGCACGGCATTGGCGGCGGCCTTCATCCCACTGGTTCCCGAGGCCTCATTCGGCCGCAGCGGAGTGTTCAGCCACACGTCAACGCCCTGGACGAGTGCCCGGGTGACGGCCATGTCGTAGTCTTCGAGGAAGACTACGTGGCGGCCGAGCGCCGGATCGCGGCTCAACTCGGTGATCTGCCGAATCAGCTCCTTGCCGGCATCATCGTGCGGGTGCGCCTTTCCCGAGAAGATCAACTGGACGGGCCTCGCCGGATCGGTCAACAGCCGGCGCAAGCGGTCCCCGTCGCGCAGGATCAGCGTCGCCCTCTTGTAGGTGGCAAACCGACGAGCGAACCCGATCGTCAACGCGTCCGGGTCCAGGACCTCTGAGGCCGCGTCGACCTCGGCCGGTGGCGCTCCGCGCTTGACGCGCTGGTCGCGTACGCGCCGGCGGGCCCAGCCGACGAGCCGCTCTCGGCGTCGTTCGTGCGTGCGCCACAGCTCCTCGGCCGGGATGGAGAAGGCCCGGCTCCACACGTCGCTATTTGCCGGTTCCTCGTGCCAGTTCGGCCCGAGGTAACGGTCGTACAGCTGGTTGAATTCGGCGGATACCCAGCTGCGGAAGTGCACCCCGTTCGTGACGTGCCCGATCGGCACTTCATCGACGGGCAGCTCGGGCCACAGCGATTGCCACATTCTGCGGCTGACGTCGCCGTGAAGCCTGCTGACCCCGTTGGCGCGGGCCGCCAGGCGGAGGGCGAGGACCGTCATGCAGAACTCGTCTCCGCCGGGCCTGCGTCCCCACTCGAGAAACTCGTTCATCGACACGCCAAGACCTTGGGCGTACGCCGAGAAGTAGCGGGTCATCAGCTCGGCGTGGAAATAGTCGTGCCCCGCTTCCACGGGCGTATGCGTCGTGAAGACCAGGCTGGCGGACGCCAGCTCGCGGGCTTCAGTCAAGTTCAGACGCCGCGTCGTCATCAGGCACCGGGTGTGCTCGAGGGCCAGAAACGCGGAGTGCCCCTCGTTCATGTGGTAGACGGTCGGCGTGATGCCGAGCACCTGAAGCGCCCGGTACCCGCCGATGCCGAGCAGGATCTCCTGTCGCACTCGCATCTCGCGATCGCCCCCATAGAGCTGGTCGGTCAGGTCGCGATCCTCGGCGCGCGCGTTCAGCGGTGTGTTCGTGTCTAGCAGATAGAGGGGAACCCGCCCGACCTGCGCGCGCCACACGAGCGCGAACACGCACCGGCCCGCGAGATCCACCTGGATGACCACAGGGCGGCCGTCCGGGTGTGTCGCGCACGTGATCGGCAGCGTGTGGAAGTCATTGTCGACGTACGCTTCCTGCTGCCACCCGGACTGATTCAGGTACTGACGGAAGTAGCCCTGCTGGTAGAGCAGCCCCACGCCGACGAGCGGGACCCCCAGGTCGCTGGCTGACTTGAGGTGGTCCCCGGCGAGGATGCCGAGTCCACCCGCAAAGATCGAGAGACACTCCGCCAAGCCGAACTCAGCGGAGAAGTAGGCAATGAGCGGGGATTCGTCCTTCCGTTCGTGGTTCCGCCCGAACCAAGTCGCCCGCGCGGCTAGGTACTCGGCCAGGTTTCCGTCCACGCGTCGCAGGTGCGCGAGAAACGCATCGTCGTGTGCGGCTTCGACCAGCCGAGCGTGATCGACCGTGCCGAGGAGCAGGATCGGATTGTGTTCCGTGCGTTCCCAATGATCGCGATCGAGGCGCCGGAACAGCTCCACCGACTCGTGGCTCCAGCTCCAACGGAGGTTGTACGCGATCGTTCGCAGCGCCTCGATCTCGGACGGCAACGACGGCACGACGCTGAAGGTCCGGACTGGTTTCATGGTCTACTCACGGACGTGGCGCACGGCGTGTTCCTGCGGGTTTCTCAAACGGGACCCGGTCGCGAGCCGATGCGTCGCACCAACAGCTGGCAGGCGAGCGACAGCCCCTTGACTTCCGCCTTGAACAGGCCGCCACCTACTGCGACCAGTCGTCCACGGCACACGAGCGTGGGCGTGCCGTCGTCGGCAGCAGTCGGTTCGAACGTAAATGGGGTGACGGAGCTGGTGTCCCGATTATTGAACCTCTCCCCCGTCGCTGGCCTGTCGCGGCTTCACCTGCTCGAGCGCCGCCCGGCTGCGAGTCCTCACGTTCGGCGGCAGCGGAACGAACCCGAGGGTTTCCGCTTCCGCCTGCGCGTCACCGAGGCACCAGCCGAACAGGTCCCGTACGGCAGCGGCCGTCCTGGCATCCGAATACGAGGCACGGACAAGGATCCACGTCAGGGTGACGATGGGATACGCGTCCGCGCCGTCAGGGTCGGGCACAAACGCCCGAAGATTCCGCGGCAGATCGAGTGGCGCGAGCCCCGCGACCGCGCTCGCCGGCGACGGCGCGACAAAGCGACCGCTCCGATTCTCGACCAGCGCGATCGTCAGTCCCAGCTGTCGCGCAACCTCGTATCCCATGTAGCCGATCGAGCCTTCCGACGCCTGCACGGCGGCCGCGACTCCCTCATTCCCCTTGGCCCGAATCGCGTTGCCCTGCCAGTTCGCAAGCGTGACGGGACCGTAGCGGGCGCGCCAGTCAGCGCTGATCGCGTCCAGGTGCTTCGTGAACGCGAAGGTGGTGCCGCTGGCGTCCTGCCTGACGACGGTCGTGATGGTGCGTCGCGGGAGCTTCAGTGAGGGATTGGCGCCTGCCAACCGGGGGTCGTTCCACCGCGTAATCTCGCCCAGGAAAATCCCCGCCAAGGCTCGGCGGGGCACCCGCAGGGAGCCGGCAAGGCCCGGCAGGTTGTACGCGAGAACGACGGAACCGGCGGTCATCGGCACCATCAGGGCCCCGCCAAGCGTCCGGGCGATCTGTTCGTCAGTCATCGCCGCATCACTGGCTCCGAAGTCCACCTGCTCGTCGGGGTCGACGCTGACGCCCATGAATCGGCGCACGCCTTCGCCGCTTCCCACGGGTTCGTAGCGGACCACCAGGTCGGGATGCGCCCGTTGGTAGGCCGCGAACCAGCGCGTGTACAGCCTCGCGGGGAACGTCGCGCCTGCGCCGCGCAGCAGCCGCTGCCCGGGCCGGAGGGCGGTCGTGGTGTCAAAGCGTTGACGCGCCGGGCTTGGCGGCGAGCAGGCTGCGATCAGCGCGCCAGCGACCAGCAGACAGGAACGGGTGGCTCGCGCGATCTGTGGACAGCGGTCTGACCGGAGAGACACGGCGACTCCTCCGATGAACTGGGACCTGTGGGGAGCCCATCGCGAGCCCGCGCCAAGGGCACCCTTAGCTGAACTCGCCCCGGATGTACTGTTTCGTGTGCACGTGCTGTGGATTCTCGAACAGCGGCCCGGTCTGGTTGAACTCGACGAGGTACCCGGTGCGGCCGCCTTGCGACGTATCGACATACAGGAAGCCGGTGTAGTCGGCGACGCGCTGCGCTTGCTGCAGGTTGTGCGTCACGATTGCGATCGTGAACTTCTTGCACAACTCGAGCATGAGCTCCTCGATCTTCCGCGTGGCGATCGGATCGAGCGCCGAACACGGCTCGTCCATCAGCAACACCTCGGGCTGCGTGGCAATCGCCCGTGCGATGCACAGCCGCTGCTGCTGGCCGCCGGAGAGCGAGAGCCCGCTCTTGGTCAGCTTGTCCTTGACCTCGTCCCACAGGGCCGCGTCGCGCAGCGCCTTCTCCACCGTCTCGGCCTTGTCGCCCTTGAAGCCGTTCAGGCGAAGCCCGAATGCCACATTGTTGAAGATGCTCGTCGCGAACGGGTTGGGCTGCTGGAAGACCATGCCGATGTACCGGCGCACCGCGACGGGGTCGATGTTGGAGGCGTAAATGTCTCGGCCGCGGTACTTCACGTGGCCGTCGAACCGGAAGCCGCGGACCAGGTCGTTCATCCGGTTCAGACATCGGAGCACCGTGCTCTTCCCGCAACCTGACGGACCGATGAACGCCGTGATGGCATTCTTCGGGATCGGCAGTTCGGTGTCTCGCACCGCCTTGAAACTGCCGTAGTACAGGTCGCGGATGCGACAGTCCATCACGACGTCGGCGCGACTCACGCTCGCGAACATTGCCTGGTTCCAGGTGCTGCCGTAGATGCGAGTGTGGTCGCCGCCGCCGTTGTCGTCGGGCGGGTGTGTGTCGTTGGTGCTGCCGGTTGCCTGCGTGGTGTCGAGCATCATATCCACCTGCTATTCGCGGATCTGCCGCGATGAGAGGCTTTGGCCGAGAAGGTTCGTGATCAGGACGAGGAGGACCAGGACGAGTGCCGCCGCCCAGGCCAGCTCGACCTGGTTGCGGAAGGGCATCCCCGCGAAGTTGTAGATCAGCACGGCAAGCGAGGCCGTGGGGCGCATGAACTCGACCTTCCCGTGGCTCCAGAGCCAGTAGTTGCTGAAGAGCGCCGTGAAGATCAGGGGTGCGGTCTCACCGGCCGCGCGGGCGACGGCCAGCATGACCCCGGTGACGATGCCTGGCATCGCGGTCGGCACGAGGACCATCCACACCAGCTGGGTCGACGTCGCGCCCATCCCGACGGCAGCCTGGCGCATGCGCGCCGGCACCATCCGGATGGCGTCTTCACACGTCAGGATGATGGTCGGCAGCATCAGAACCGACAACGCGACGGCGCCGGCCAGGGCCGAGAAGCCGCCGGTCGCCAGGACGATCGCGCCGTAAGCAAAGACACCGGCGAGGATTGACGGAAAGCCGGTCAGCACCTTGGCGCAGAAGCGCACGGCGCTGGCCACCTTCCCGTCGGCGGAGGCGAGGTAGATCGAGGTGAGCAGCCCGAAGGGGACGCTGAGCAGCACCGCGAGGCCGACCATGATCAACGTGCCGATGATGGCGTTCCCGAACCCGCCGCCCGCCTCCATCGGCGCGGGCGGCAGGTGCGTGAGGACCGCGACGTGCAGCTTCTGGCCACCCCGCCACAGGAGCATGCCGAGGACGCTGAACAGCGGAACGAGCGCGACGAACGTGAGGAGCGCGGTCGCGCCGGTCAGGAGGAAGTCCATCAACGTGCGCGGCCGGCGGAGCGACCGTTCGAGGTGCGAGAAATCGACGCCGGCGAACGGGTCCGGGACGTCCGACACGGGCGCCGCGGGTATCTGATTGTTCACGTCCGGTCACTCCTGGTGCGCGAGCGAGGCCCGCTGGAGGATCACGGCGCCGAGGACGTTGATGGCCAGCGTGATTGCCAGCAGCACCAGGGCGGCGTACATGAGGATGGCGACTTCCCGCGGTCCGGCCTCGGGGAAGTTGTTGGCGAGCAAAGCGGCCAGCGTGTTTGCCGGCGAGAACAGCGAGAGCGTGATCTGGTTGCTGTTGCCGACCAGCATCGCCAGCGCCATCGTCTCTCCTAACGCGCGGCCGAACGCCAGGACGATTCCGCCGAAGATCCCCCGCGCGGCCGTCGGGAGGATGACGGCGAAGATCGCCTCCCACCGCGTCGCGCCGAGGCCGTACGCGGCCATCCGCAACTTCGACGGCACCGCGACCAGTGCATCTCGGCTGATGGCGGTGATCGTCGGCAGGATCATGATCCCGAGCACGAGCACGGCCGGCAGCACGCCCGGTCCGCTGAGGTTGGTAGAGAAGAACGGAACCCAACCAAGCTTCTCGTTGAGCCAGTCGCAGTACGGGCGGATAGCCGGAATCACGACGAACAACCCCCAGAGCCCGTACACCACGCTGGGGATCGCCGCGAGCAGCTCGATCAACTCCTTCAGGAGTCGTTCGATCTGGTCGGGGAGCTTCCTGACGAGCGGGGCGAGTTCCAGTTTCAACGACCTCAACACGGCGAAGATGGCGGTACTCAGGAAGCCCTCGCTGAGAAACACCGCGGCCGCCACCCCAAACAGCGATCCGATGCCGAGCGCCAGGATCGACGTGTAAAGCGTGCCCCAGATCTCCGCCAGAATCCCATACTGGCCCGCGTTCGGGTTCCACACCCGCCCGACGAGAAAGCCGGGGCCCAGCGTCAGGACCGCCGGCACCGCCACAATGCCGATCTTGAGCACGATGAAGGCCACCAGCACGACCGTCAGCCACGCAAACGCGTAGCAGGTCCGCCGGAACACGGCGTCGGTGAGGCGTTGCCAACTGCTGGGGGCCCTGGCGATTTCGCCCGACCTGGCCAGAAAGAGGGCGCCGGAGGCCGCCCCGGCCTCCGGCGCCACGGGAACTATCGAAGACATGGACCTGCCCCTCAGGCTACTGCGCCGCAATGTTCGCAACGGCGGCCAGACCCTTTTGCGCGATAGCGTCCGGCAACGGAATGTAGCCGAGCGCCTCGGCTTCCTTCTGGCCAGCACCGAGCTGGTATCTGATGAGGTCTTGGAGCGCCGCGAGCTTCTTCGCCTCGTAGCTCTTGTAGAAGATCTGCCAGGTGTAGGTGACAATCGGGTACGCGTCGGCGTCCGTCGGATCCGGATTCCAGGCGATCAGATTGGCAGGCAGTGCCGCGGAGGCGAGCGCGGCCTGGCCGGACGCCGTGCCGGCGCTCACGTACTTGCCCGCCTTGTTCTCGAGCGCCGCGAAGGGCACGCTCTGGCTCTTTGCGTACCCGTATTCGATGTACCCAATGGAACCAGGCGTCGTCATCAGGCTTGCCGTCACCCCTTCGTTCCCCTTGCTCTTGGTGCCGACCGGCCAGTTCGGCATCTTGTTCACGCCGACGGTCTTCTCGAACTCGGGACTGATGGCGCTCAAGTGCTTCGTGAAGACGAAGCTCGTCCCGCTGGAGTCGGCGCGGACCACGACGTTGATCGGCTTGTCGGGCAGCTTGGCACCAGCGTTGGTCTTCGCGATCTCGGCGTGGTTCCAGCGGGTGATCTTCCCGAGGAAGATCCCGACGTAGGCCGCGCGCGAGAGCTTGAGCTCCTTCACGTCGGGGAGGTTGTAGGCGATGACGATGCTGCCAGCCGTCATCGGTATCAACTGCACGCCGCCCGGCACGCGCGCGATCTCCTCGTCGGTCATCGCCGCGTCGCTCGCACCGAAGTCGACCGTCTTGTCGATCACACTCTTCACGCCGCTGCCGCTGCCAACCGATTGGTAATCGACCTGTACCCCCGGGTGGTCGGTCCCGAAGGTCTTGAACCACTTGCTGTAGAGCGGCGCGGGGAAGCTGGCGCCCGCTCCTTGGAGCTTCACCCCGCCGCCACCTGCGCCACCAGCCGCGCCCGACTCGGGCGACGATGACCCACCCCCGCACGCCGCCACGAACCACGGAAGCAGGGCAACCGCCAGCAAGCTACGACGACGCCTGTTCATCTTCGGCTCCTTGGGGCCGCTTCGCCCCTCAAGTGGATCTGCAGACCTTCGGCACCAGCCACGGACACCGCCTCGGCGACCTGCTTCGAAAGAAACACCCAAATGCGGAACCGGAGGCTGCATATGAAAGCGTCAGGGTGGGCAACAAGTGCCGACGAGGGTCGAGCGTACCGCAGCAGTGTCAACAACGTTTGTCGACGGCGTGACGACGATGTAAACGCGCGCAGGGTACGGTGTCAGAGTGCGGAAGCGGTAGCCGCTGGGACTCGATCGGCCCGACGCCTCACCGACGGGCCGTCGGCCCGAGCCTGCCCGGAAGTGGCCGCCGCCCGCCCTCGACGAACCGCCCGCACGGACACCGCGTCACCGCTCGGTTGCCGCCGCGCATCGTCGTGGGCCCTCGCTCCGAGAGCCGTCGACTCGTGGGTGGAGAGAACGTTATGAGCTGTTCACGCGGGCGTAACGCCGTCGCCATAGCAGGCTTCTACTCTCCACAGAAGTCGGTCTCGGTTTGTCTCTTCAGGAAAGCGAGGCACAGCATGTCGCACGAGAGCGCCGAACACCATCGCCAGGCCGCCGACCACCACGAACACGCGGCACGACACCACCGCGCCGCCGCCGAGCACCACGAAGTCGGCGACCACCACAAGGCCGGCCACCATGCACACGTGGCGCATGGCCACCACATTCAGGCGCAGTTTCACGCCGAGGAAGCCGCCAAGCACCATGCGGCCGACCACGGCTCTCGCCAGTAGCGATTCTCCTGCCCCGGTCGGCTGGGCTGGCGCGGATTGGAGGAGCGTGCAGCCGGCGCGGAGACCCGGCAGGGCCGGGAGCCGCTAGTCAGCGTGGAGCCGGGGTTCGAGGCACGCCCGTGCGGGCGCCGGCCCCGACGCGTGGCAGGGTACGAAGCCCGGGGAGTCCCCCGACGATTCTCCGGGCCCCTTTGGATTGCATCCGGTCTTCGTACGACGCCTGAGCGGTGGACTTGTCGGAGCTCCGTTGAGTCGGACGGAGCGCGTTCTCGCTACCAGGCGCTCGTGTGACCCGCTCGACAGCGTGCTCGCGGTACGACGCAGCGTCTGAGGCGAAGACGCTGAACCCGTCCGAGCGTTCGTACGAGCCTATCCAGAGCGGAAGTTGCACAGGGCGGCCGCCCCGGATTCTGCACTCCGCGATCGAGCCTCCGAAGACGTCCGCTTCCGTCGCGCTCGTCCTGGGCGGACAGGTCGATGCGCGAGGCACGGGAACAGGCGGGCCAGCCCGACAGATTCGACTCCGGGCACACGCGCGATCTCCTCGAACAACTGGGCGTAGCACCCGCCCCCGCCGGCAGCCGCTCGCGCGCGACCCGGTTTGTGCCGCGAGTGACACGCCGCGCGCCCCGTCGGTTGAGGCCCAGATCCGCCGTCCGCAGGTCGAACGGACCCCGCGCTGCCAGACCCGAGCCGACAAGCAGCAGGACCGCCGCACTACTCTGAGGGGCGACGCGGATCCGGCCTCATCGCCCCTGACGCTTGGCGACCAGGCCCGCCAGCAGGTCGACGACCTCGTCCAGGTCGATCGTCGACGTGTCGAAGCACACGTCGTAGGTCGACGCGTCGACCCAGCTGGAGCCGCGCAACGACTCGAGAAACCGGCTGCGCTGCTGGTCCGACCGGCGGATCAGGTGTCGCGCATCGTCTTCCGAGAGATGGTAGGTCTCGACGAGGCGTGCGACGCGGGACGGTTCCCCCGCGTGGAGGAACACGCTCAGCAGCCCTGGCTGGCCGCGGAGCACCCAGCCCGCCGCCCGACCGACGAAGACGCCGCTCTCGCGAGCGGCGATGCTCCGGATAATCTGAGCCTCGGTCGTGAACAGATCGTCCTCGAGGATCGTGGGGATCGGCGGCGGCACGTATGGGGCCTCCGGCGCGCCCCACGAGAGGATCCCCGCCATGCGGCTCCACACGCTCGTCACTCGTTCCTCGAGGCTCTCCAGCTCGCGGTCGTCGCGTCCCAGGATCTTGGCGGCTTCCTGGAGAATCTCCCGGTCCACGTAGCGAAGCGCCGTGCGACGCGCCAGTGCCTGGCCCACATAGGCACCCCCGGCGCCAATCTGCCTGGAAATGGTCACCAGAATCCGCGGTGGGTTCTCCATGCGTCCTCCCGCAAGCTCGTCCCTATTCTACGCTTGCGCGGCTGGCACGGATCGGTTGGACCGGTGGGAGGCCGACGGTCCTCACACACACGCCCCGCGGGGCGAGACGGCGTCCTCCTCTCCCATCGGCGTGAGCCCCTTGGCCGGGAGCATCACGCGGCGGCGTGCCCGGGCGGCCTGTGGCAGGTCGCCCGGCACGTTCACGTGGTCCGGGTAGAGGGCGAAGGCCGCCTCAAGGCGGGAGCCACCATCACCGTTCCGGAGGCCGTCGGTGATGCGACGCGCGATGCCCGCCATCGCGTCGACGGTGCTGTCGGCCATCAGGATCATGACTTCCCGCTCCCCGGTCCGGAAGACGAGGTCGGTGACCCGTACCGCCGTGCGAGCGGTGGCCGCCAGGCGGAGCACGTCCTCGCGCACTGCCGGCCCCGCCCCCGCCAGCACGCCCAGCGCGAGCACGCCAGGCCTGAGACCATGGCGTCTGCCGTTGAAGGCGGCGGAGGCCAGCACACGGTCGAGGTACGCCTCGTTGGGCAGCCCGGTCTCGCGGTCGAACAAGCTGGCCATCCGTTCCCGCTCGAACCTCAAGGCGTGCTCGAGCGCCGGACCAATCTGGCGCGCCGCGAACTCGATGACCTGCTGGTGCTCGACGGTGAAGGCGTCCCGGGGGGCGCCGTACAGCGTGAGGACCCCCACGACGTCGTCGCCGGCCAGCAGCGGCGTTGCCAGCGCGCTCTCGAGGGCACCCGTCGCTCCCGCGCGCTCGGCCAGGTCGAGGACGCCGTTGGAGTTCATGATGGTCGTGCGGTTGACGGCGACCCAGCCGCTCAACCCCTCGGCGGTCCGCAGCCGCAGGCCGCGCACCGCCTCCTCGCCGGTTCCGGCGGCATGGACCGCCACCAGGTCCCCCGACACGCTGTCGACCAGGTAGAAGACGATGAGATCGCAGGGCACCGTTTGCCGCAGGCGCCAGCCGAGCGCCACGGCCAGATCCTCGCCGGTTGTGTGGCCCGCGAGCTGCTGGGCGAGGTCGGCCAGGGCGAGCAGCGTGCCACTGAGTTCCCGCGACCCACCCACCGGTTCGGCGGGGGGGGCAGGCGTGGTATGCCGGAGTTGCCCGAAGGCGGTCAGCTCCTCCGGCGCGGCCGGGTCGTGCCCGATCTCGGCGTGCACGCGCACGAACGCGTCGACGACCACCGGATCGTACATCGTCCCCTTGCGGGCCTCGATGATGGCCAGCGCGTCCGGGTCGGAGAGGGCGGGTCGGTACGGGCGATCGGAGGTGAGGGCGTCGTAGCAGTCGACGACCGCCATGATCCGCGCGCCGAGCGGGATGGCGGTCTCGCGCAGGCCGTCGGGGTAGCCGGTGCCGTCCCAGTTCTCGTGGTGGTGCCGCACGATCGGCACCACCGGGTACGGAAAATCGATGGCCGACAGGATCTGCGCGCCCACCGACGAGTGCAGCTTGATGCGGTCGTACTCCGAGGCCGTCAGCTTGCCCGGCTTGTTCAGGATGTGCTCGGGCACTGCCAGCTTGCCCATGTCGTGCAGGAGCGCAGCCGCTTCGATCGCCTTCAGGTCCCGTTCCTCCCGCATGCCGATCGCCCGTGCCAGCCCGATCGCATAGGTCTGCACCCGACGGATGTGCCCGTGGGTGATCTGGTCCTTGGCGTCGATCGCCATCGCGAGCGTCTCGACCGTGGACAGGTACAGTCGGTTCAGCTCCGTGAGGTGGTGGTTCGCGTCCTCCACGCGGTCCATGGACGTCTTGAACGTCAGCCACGAGATGACGACCAGCGGCACGACCACCCCGAGCGCGCCCGGGTTGAGTCGCGAGAAGTTCAAGGCCAGGAGCAGGGCCACCGACGCCCCCCCGAAGTAGTTCAGCGAGAGCCACATGAAGTGCTCCCGCCAGACCCGGTACGGGGGAATGCCCGTCTCCGACGCCACGGCCATGGCCATGAAGCCGCTGTTCAGGAGGAAGTAGACCGCGGCCATCGCGGCCACCGGCAGCAGCAGCGCCCCGAGCGGGGGCGCCGGCGTGTTGGCGAGCGGCTTGATCCGCGCCAGCAGGTAGAAGACCTGGGCGGCCACGAGCACCGAGACGGACGGTTCCGCGATGTTGAAGATGATCCGGTACGGCTCGCGGTGCTTGCGGTGGATCGAGATGAGCAGGCCGTCCACGGCCATGCAGACGGCCGCCGGGGCGCCGCCAAACAGGAGCACGAGCGCGAAGAAGAACGCTTCCGAGACGTAGATCGTCGCGGGGACGGCGGGCACGCGAATCGCGAACGACCCGCTGACCCAGGTGAGCGCGGCGAGGACGACCCACCGGTAGTCGAAGGGCATCCGGGTCAGCGTATACACCGAGGTCGAGAGGGCGACGGCGCCCGCCAATCCCATGGCCGCGATGTAGCAGCGACCAAGTCTCGTCACGTGGACCTCGGAGACCCCGGTAACGCCCGCGTCATTGCCAACCCGTTGGTGCGTCGCGCGGCTCGAGGGTCAGCCGGTAGACGCGGATCTTCCGGTAGAGCGTCTCGCGGCTGATGCCGAGCAATCGCGCCGTCTCCTTCTTGTTCCACCTCGTCGCGCCGAGCGCGGCCCGGATGTGGTCGCGTTCCACCGCGGCCAGCGTCCGGATACAGTCAGACCCGGGCGGACCGTCGGGCACACCGATGGCGGTGAGAAACGAGACGTGCGACAGGTCGAGGAGCGACCCCTCCGACGACAGCGCCGCCCGGGACACGGTCGCAATGAGCTCCCGGATGTTGCCTGGCCACTGGTGGCGGGCCAGCCGCTCCAGCGCCCGGTCCGTGAACTGCCGCGCGTCGCGCGGCAGGCCTTCGGCTTCACAGTGCTTCGCCAGGAACAGGCGTGCCAGGGCTGGGATGTCCTCGCGGCGTTCCTTCAGCGCCGGCAGCCGAATCGTGAACGCGTTGACCCGGTAGTACAGGTCCTCCCGGAACCGGCGTTCGGCGACCAGCAGCTCGATGGGGTGATTGGTCGCCGAGACCAGCCGGAAGTCGACGTCGACTCCGCCCCGGCCGCCGAGCCGCTCCACCTGTCGCTCCTCGAGCACCCTGAGCAGCTTGGCCTGCGACATCACCGGCAGGTCGCCAATCTCGTCGAGGAACAGGGTGCCCCGGTTGGCCAGTTCGACGCGCCCGATCCGCCGCTCGTGGGCCCCGGTGAAGGCGCCCTTCTCGTGACCGAAGACCTCCGCTTCGAACAGCGTGTCCGGCACCGCGGCGCAGTTGATGGGCTGGAAGGGCTCCGCCCTTCGCCGACTGAGCTCGTGAATCGCCTTGGCCGCGACCTCCTTGCCCACGCCGGTCGGCCCGAGAATCAGCACCGCGATGTCCGTCTTGGCGGCCGTGCGGATCGACTCGAGCACCAGCAGCATCTTCTCGTCGCGCACCACCAGTTCCCGCAACTTCGTCACCGAGGGCGGTTCGTCGCGGGCCCGCTCGCGCCCGACCCGCGCCAGGACGCCAGACAGCAAGCGGTCCAGACTCGGCTCGCTCGGCCGCACCGCACCGTACCGATCCGTGTCCGACCGAACGCGCTGGGCCACGCCAGCCGCGACCAGCGCCTCGAGACACCGCTCTGCGTCGCCGCGCATGCAGCCGACCTCGGTCATCAGCGTCTCGATGTCGAACGTCTCGGTGCGCCGGGCGTGCAGGAAGCGCAATAGGTCGGCCCTGAGCGGGGACGCCACCAGGTCCTGCAGGCGGACGCCGACACCTGACGGCGCGCCGTCAGGATGCTGGACACGCAACGGGTTGGGGACGGTCAGCATCGACATACAACCGGGCCGACACGCGGATCGTTGGCGCAGACAGCGACACCGATCCCGTTCACTCCAATGTATCGGCCGCGCCCGTAATTGCTTCAGGGACCGTGGCCTGCGGGCATCTCGCGCAGATCGCCCCCGCTCGGAGTGCATCCGCCCGGGCGCCAGCCGCACCGACGTGGACGAGACCCGGTCGGTCGCAGGCGCTCACCCTTCGAAGGTGAGGCAGCCGAAGTAGCGGGGCTGGTGGAAATTGAGGGCGTCACCGATGGGCGCCCAGCTGGCCCAGTGCGGGTGGGAGGTGGCGTCGGCGCACTTGAACGCGTTGGCGCGCCACTGTTGGCCGGCGACCCGCGCGAGCGGGCCGCAGTACGGCTCCATCGCGGCGAAGGGCCAGGCGAACTCGACCCACCAGTCACAGGAGCCGACCTGCTCGGGCTCCACGACGCTGGGCAGGGAGTGCGCGACGCGAAGTGTCGCGGCCAGCTCGGCGTCGACGCGCGTCCACTTGGCAAACCGGTTGGAGGTGCGTGTGGAGTCCTCGATGAAGCGGAGCGAGAAGGCGCCGCCGCAGTTGATCTCGAGCGCGAAGTACCCGACCTGGCCCGGCGGCTGGAGGAACAGTTCCACACAGCTGTCCTTGTAGGTGTTGCTGTCGTAGACGGTGTGCACCGCGCGCACGTAGTGGTCCCGCACCGAGAAGAGCCCGTGCAGCCACGTTCGGGGGACGTGGCCTTCCGGGTCGGGCCACTCGCCGAACAGCAGCTTGCACGCTGTAGGCGGACGGTGCGGACCACTCCGCGCGTGGAAGTGCGCGACGGGCATCGCCTCCGCGCGGCCCCAGATCGAGCCGTCCCACGCGCCCGTCAGCTCTGGCACACCCGCGGCGCGCCGCACCAGGTAGTCCGGTGTCCCCATGGGCAACCTCCCTCGTCGCCCCCGATCGGGCGGGCGACCCGGCACGGACGGTATAGTAGCAAGAGTCAGATGACCAACAACGGCCGTATCGCGATCTTCCTGGTGGTGGCGCTCTCGGTGTGGAGCGCCATGCACCTCTACGTCGTCTCCCGCCTCTGGAACCTTCCGGCCCACCCGGGCACGGAGTGGCACGCCACGCTCGCCGTCGCCGCCGTCCTGCTCTGGACGAGCTTTCCGCTCGGCCAGGTGCTGACCCGGCGCGTCGGTGCACTCGGCGTGCCGGTCGGGATGGTGGGCGCCACGTGGGTCGGAGCCCTCTTCCTGATGCTCGTGTGCCTCCTCGCGGTCGACGTGGTGACCGGTTTCGGCTGGCTGCTGCCGTCGTTCTGGCGCGCCGCCCGTGCGGGAGCGGTGGCGCTGGGGGTCCTGCTGAGCCTCCTCGCGCTGGTGCAGGGCGTTCGGAGCCCGGAGGTGGAGCGGCACGTGGTGCAGGTGCGCAATCTCCGCCGCGAGTTGTCGGGCCTGAGGATCGTCCAGTTATCGGACCTGCATCTCGGCCCGCTGCTGCGCGGGCGCTGGTTCGAGGCCCGGCTCGCGCAGATCGCCGCGCTGGCCCCGGACCTCGTCGTCGTCACCGGCGATCTGGTGGACCAAGATGCCGGGCTCGTGGACGCCCTCGTCCCCGCCCTGCGCCGCCTGCGCGCGCCGCTCGGCGTGTGGGGCGTCACCGGCAACCACGAGTTCTATGCCGGACTCGAACATTCAGTCCGCGTCTTCGCAGAGGCCGGGATCCAGTTGCTCCGCGACACCGCGACCGAGGTGACGCCGGGTCTCGTGCTGGCGGGCGTCGACGACCTGACCGCCCGCCGGCAGTTCGGTGCCACCGACCACGCGGTTGACCGCACGCTGGCGGGCCGCCCGCCCGGGACGACCGTCTACCTCTGCCACAGCCCGTGGCAGGTCGAGCAGGCGGCGGCGCTCGGAGCCGACCTGATGCTGTCGGGACACACGCACAACGGGCAGATCTGGCCGTTCAACTACCTCGTCCGTCTGACGTACCCCTACGTCGCCGGACGCTTTGGCGTGGACGGAATGACGCTGATCGTGTCGCGTGGCACTGGGTTCTGGGGCCCGCCGATGCGGCTGTTCCACCGCGCCGAGATCACGCTCATCACGCTGGAACCGGCGCCTGGCGCGCCCTGAGGCGGGCGATCAGCGCAGCTTCACGGTCGCGAGCGCGGCAAGCGCGAGCATGCCGGAGATGATCCAGAGCCGGATGACCACCTTGGTCTCCGCCAGACCCATGTGCTGCATCTGGTGATGGAACGGCGCGCGGTAGAAGAGGCGGCGACCGAGCCACTTGATGCCGATCTTGTCCTGGACCTGGGAGCTGATGGCCTCGACGACGAACAGGCCGCCGAGGATCAGGAAGAGGGTCTCCTGCTTGAGCAGGACCGAGATCGTGGCGATGCACCCGCCAATGGCCAGCGACCCGGCGTCGCCCATGAAGATCTGGGCCGGGTAGGCGTTGAACCACAGGAACCCGATGCCGGCCCCGGCAAAGGCAGCGCAGAAGACGATGAGTTCGCCGGCGCCCGACAGCAGCGGGTAGTTCAGGTACTTGGCCCAGATCGCGTTCCCCATGATGTAGGCGAAGAACCCGAGCACGCCCGTCACGAACACCGACGGCACGATCGCCAACCCGTCCAGGCCGTCGGTGATGTTGACCGCGTTGCCGACCAGCATGACGAACACGAAGACGAACGGCAGGTAGAGCACCCCCGTGCGCGTGATGGCCGTCTTGAGGAACGGCACGTAGAACGTGGCCGCCTCCCGGACCGGCAGCGGTGACCAGGGGCTGGAGAGCAACAGCACGAGGCCGGCCGCAAAGGTCCCCTGCAGGACGAGCTTCATCGCCTCCGTCATGCCGCGATTGCCGGACCGCGCCTTCCACTTCGCCACATCGTCCACCAGCCCGATCGAGCCGAACCACAGCAACCCCACCAGCACCGTCAGCACGTAGCGGCTCGCGAGATTGCACCACAGCAAGGTCGCGACGACGATGCACCCGACCATCACGGCGCCGCCCATGACCGGCGTGCCGGCCTTGTCGGATGCCGACGGCACGCCCGTCTCCCGGTGCTGGTCGACGAGGCCGCGCCGGTGGAGATACCAGATGAAGCGCGGCGTCAGGATCAGCGTGAGGATGATGGCCGTCAGGGCCGCGCCGATCGCGCGCACCGTCAGGTACTCCGACAGCCGCAGCAGCCCGAGCGCCCCGGCCCGCGAGTGCACCAGCGCGCCAATCAGATAGAATCACTCGGCGCCTCCTTCGTGAGCGGCGATGGCGCTGACCAGGCGGCTGTAGAGGTGCTTGATCCGGAACTCCGGCTTGAAATCGGTCGAAGTCAGGGCGAAGTGGCGCGCGGCGCGCATCAGGGCCTTGGGGTCGCCCCCTTCACCCCGTTCGACCAGCGACACGAGACCCTCGAGCGCCGCCGCCCGCAGCCGCCAGTACCGCGCCTCCTTCAGCGCCAGCAGGGCCGGCAGTGCGTCCTCACGTCCGCCCACCTGCCCGAGCGCCTGGGCGGCAGCCACGGCCACCTCCATCCACCGGTCCCCGAGCAGACGCCGGAGCCCGGCCACCACCGCCGCGCGGTCCCGAAGCTCTGGCGCGAGAACCGCGGCCGTGCGGGCGGCCTCGGCCCGGGCCTCGAAATACGGGTCGGCGAACGCCTCGACCACGGCCGCCTCCACCTCCGGCGTAATCGGGCGCAGGCGCCCGAGAGAGGTCAGGATGTTGCGCCGGATGAATCCGACCTGCACGTAGTCGCCGCCGAGCATGCGCTTGGGCCAGCCCACCTTCCGCCGATCACGCAGCAGCGCCACGAGCAGCGGGGTCTTCTCCCGGGCCTGGAGCAGCCCGACGAGCTTGACACCGAGGTTGCGCTGCTCCCAGGCGGGGCTGGCCAGCAGGGACGAAGCCCGACTCACGAAATAGGCGTGATCCTCGGCGGACCGCACGACCAGGTCGGGCCTGAACGCTGCCCCGTGTTCGGCGGCAGACCGCTCGAGACGGGCGAGGAGGGCCTGGTTGGACGGCAGCGTCTCTGCCCGGAAAGGCCCAACCGGAGCCGGGGACGACGGCGCGTCGGCCGACGCCTCCCCCCCGCGAAGGCACCCGACGATCAACGCGAGGGCATCCTGCTGCACGAAGGCCCGGCTCCGGGCGCCCATGTCCCCAAGGCGCGCGGAGTCGGAGGCCAGGTCCCAGATCGCGGCGGCCAGACCGGTGCCGTCGACGTGCTCGACAATCTTGCCGTCGGCCAGGGTCGTCTCTTCGTAGAGCACCCGCGCACCGCCGCATGCCGCCAAGGCGCGCGCGTTCATGACTTGGTGGTCGGCGGGCAGGTTGGCCTTCGGGATGACGATGGCCGGAAGGCCCAGCGAGGCCAGTTCGTAGAGACTCCCGGCACCCGCCCGCGCGACGACCAGATCGGCGAGGGCGTAGACCTGCTCGATGTGGTAGAAGAACGGTCGGCTGACGTAGAAGGTCGCAATCTGGCGACGCTCCTCCTCGGAGTAGCGCGCCTCGAGGCGCGACTGGGTGTCGGCGGCCGCGTCGGTACTCGCGCCCACTCAACAGACCGGTGCCGTGGATGATGAACAGGTCGTCGCGGTGCGGAAGCAGATCGCCCAGGGCGTCGACAATGGCCCGGTTGATGGTGCGGGCGCCCAGGGACCCGCCAAACGCGAACACCACCCGCCGGCCCGCGGGCACGACGAAGTCCAGCGCCGCTCTCGCGGCATCCGGGTCCACGCGGGCAATGCGGCGGCGCAACGGGTACCCGGTGAGCAGTCCGTTGTCCGGGAAGCTGGCGAGCGTTTCCGGGAAGGTGACAAACACCCGGTCGACGAGCCGGCCCACCACCCGGTTCAGTTTGCCGGGCGCCGCGTTCTGCTCGTGAACGTACAGCTGAGCCTGGAGTAACCGGACGCGCCGCAGGAGCGCGGCGGACAGCATCACGGGCGCCGAGGCGAACCCGCCAGTCCCGACGATGACGTCAGGACGAAACGCGAGCAGGATCACGCTCGCCTGGACGACCCCCGCGGCGAGGTCGCCGACAAACCGCAGCAGCGAGAGTCGGGGACGGCCGCTCGGCAGGCCCGACGCGCGGACAAAGCGGATCGGGATCCCCTCGCGGGGCACCACCTGCGCTTCGACTCGCCCGCGCACCCCGACGTACAGGAACTGGGTCCCCTCGCGGGCCAGGGCTCTGCCGATGGCGAGCGCGGGACTCACGTGCCCGGCCGTCCCGCCACCCGTCAGGAGAATGCGCGTCGCGTCGGTCATCAGCAGGAGGGCGGCAAATCCGCGAGGCCGATGGTAACATGCTTGCCCCAGCATGGACATTGTCGTTCAGCACGCGCCGCACTTCTCGTCGTCGGAAGCGGAACAGCTGGCCGATCGGCTGTTCGGCCTCACGGGAGAGGCCACGCCGCTCGACAGTGAGCGCGACCAGAACTTCCGGATCGCCCGCGCGGACGGCCGTCACGTCGTCCTCAGAGATCGCCAACGCCACCGAACGCCGGGAGACGCTCGAGTTTCAAAACGCCGCGCTCGAGCATCTCGCCCGCGCCGCAGCGCCGCTCGGCATCCCCCGCCTGCTCCGCTCCACCCGTGGCGAGGGAATCGTCGAGGTTGGCGCGCCGTCGGGCCCGACGCACCTCGTCCGGCTGCTGTCCTGGGTCCCCGGCCGCACCCTCGCCGAAACCCGCCCGCACACCCGGGCGTTGCTCGTCAGCCTGGGCCGCCGCGTCGGCGAGATGAACCGCGCCTTCGCAGGGTTCTCCCATCCGGGCATGGGCCGGGTCCTGCCGTGGAACCTCGAGCGGGCTGCGTGGATCGCCGCCGAGACACACCGCTTCGATGCGTCCGGGAGGGCCCTGGTCACCCGGGTGCTCGAGCGGCTGATCAGACACGTGGCCTCCCGGGCACCCCGCCTGCGGAGGCAAGTCATCCACAACGACTGGAACGACCGCAACGTCGTAGTGGCGAGTTCGCCCGCGGGTGAGGCAGAGGTGTGCGGCCTCGTCGATTTCGGCGACATGGTCGAGTCGTGGATGGTGGGCGACCTGGCCGTCGCCTGCGCCTACGCCATGCTCGACAAGCCGGACCCGGTCGGGGCCGCGGCGGCGATCGTCGGGGGCTTCCACGAGCGGCTGGCCCTCGAGCCCGACGAGATCGACGTGCTCTTCGATCTGATCCGCGCGCGGCTGGCCATCAGCGTCACCATGGCGGCGTGCCAGGCGGCCGAGGCGCCCGGGAACGAGGTACCTGCTGGTGAGCCAGCGTCAGGCGTGGGCGCTGCTCGAGCACCTCGACGGAATCGACCCGGCCTTTGCCCGGTCCGCCTTCCGGCACGCCTGCGGGTGGACGCCGTGTCCGAGCACACCCGCGGTCGTCTCGTGGCTGCGGGCGCATCGCGCGGACTGCGCCCCGATCCTGGGTCGGGACCTGGCGAGCGCGCCCCTCGTCGTGCTCGACCTGAGCGTGGGGAGCCTCGACATCGCCCGCCCCGAGTCCGTCTGGGACACCGCGGCGTTCTGCGCACACGTCGACGCCGTGATGGCCAGGGCGAACGCCTCGGTGGGTGTGGGTCGCTACGACGAGGCGCGCCTGATCTACACCACCGACCTGTTCCGCCACGCGTCGAACTGGTCTCGCGAGAACCGGACGATCCACCTGGGCCTCGACCTGTTCTGCCCGGCCGGGACACCCGTCTTCGCGCCGCTGGACGGCGTCGTGCACAGCTGCGCCAACAACGCCGCGCCCGGCGACTACGGCCCGACGATCATCCTGGAACACCGGGCGGGCGACGAGGCCGCCTTCTACACGCTCTACGGCCACCTCAGCCTCGCGTCGATCGCCACGCTGACTCCGGGCCAGACCGTGAAGCGCGGCGATCGGTTGGCGTGGCTGGGTGACGAGACCGTCAACGGCGGCTGGCCGCCGCACCTGCACGTGCAGATCGTCACCGATCTGCTCGGCCGCACGGGCGAGTTCCCGGGCGTCGCCGCGCCCAGCGAACGAGAGATCTGGCTGGCCCTGTGCCCGGACGCGAACCTGGTCGTCAACGTGCCGGAGCCCTGCCTGCCGCCGGCGCCGCCGTCCCCCGCCGCCGCGCTCGCGGCGCGGCACGCGCACGTGGGGCACAATCTCAGCCTCTGGTACTCGCAGCCCATCACGATGGCGCGCGGCTACCTCCAGTACCTCTACGACGTGGATGGGCGCACCTTCGTCGACTGCGTGAACAACGTGCCCCACGTGGGCCACTGCCATCCTCGCGTCGTCGAGGCCGCGACCCGCCAGCTGGCCGTCCTGAACACGAACACGCGCTACCTGCACCACCTGTTGGGCATGTACACGGACCGGCTGTGCGCCTTGATGCCCCCGCCCCTGTCGGTGTGCTACCTGGTGTGCAGTGGCAGCGAGGCCAACGAGTTGGCCCTCCGGCTGGCTCGCTCCTACACCGGTCACCGCGACATCGTCGTCGTGGACGGCGCGTACCACGGCAACACGACCTCGCTCGTCGAGATCAGCCCGTACAAGTTCGACGGGCCCGGCGGGCGCGGCGCCCCGCCGCACGTCCACAAGGTCGTCATGCCCGACGTCTACCGCGGCCCGTGGCGCGCGGGCGAAGGCGACAGCGGCGCCCGCTACGGGCGCGACGTCGCGCGCGTGATCGAGCGGGTCGAGGCCGAGGGCCGCCAGGTGGGTGCGTTCATCTGCGAGTCGCTGCTCGGATGCGGCGGCCAAATCGTGCTGCCGCACGACTATCTGACCACCGCCTACGCGGCGATCCGCGCGGCCGGCGGCGTGGCGATCGCCGACGAGGTGCAGGTGGGCTTCGGACGGGTGGGCACGCACGTGTGGGGGTTCGAGACGCAGGACGTGGTGCCGGACATCGTGACCCTCGGGAAGCCGATCGGCAACGGCTTCCCTCTCGGCGCGGTCGTCACCACGCCGGAGATCGCGGCCGCGTTCGACAACGGGATGGAGTACTTCAACACGTTCGGTGGCACGCAGGTCGCGTGTGCGGTGGGCCTCGCGGTGCTTGACGTCGTGCGTGACGAGGGCCTCCAGACGCGCGCGCGGGAGGTCGGCGGCCGGCTGCTCGGCCACCTCGCGAACCTGGCCCCGCGCTTCCCGGTGATCGGCGACGTGCGCGGCCTCGGCCTCTACATCGGCGTGGAGTTGGTCGCCGACCGGGTGTCGCTCGCGCCGGCGGCGCGCCAGGCGAACTACGTCGTCAACGGCCTGCGCGACCGCGGGTTCCTGGTCAGCACCGACGGCCCCCTGCACAACGTGCTGAAGATCAAGCCGCCGCTGCCGTTCTCGGCCGCCAATGCGGCCGCCCTGGCGGCGGCACTCTCCGACGTGCTCTCGGAGGACGGGGCGCAACCCTAGCGAGGCGGCCCGCGCCGTGACCGCGGGGACCGGCGGCCGGGACACGGGAGGGAGGACGGTGAGGAGCGTCGACACCAGCACGGAATTCGCGCTGAGCGTCGAGCGATCGCGGTTCTACGCGATCCTGGCGCCGCTTCCCTGCGCCGCGTCGATCGACGCGCTGCTCAAGCAGCGACGGCGCGACTACCGGAAGGCCACGCACCACTGTTGGGCCTACCGCCTCCGCTCCCCTCAGGGCGGTGTCGCCGAGGCGGCGAAGGACGACGGCGAGGTCGGCCACCCGGGCCGGGTCCTGCTCGAACTGCTGCGGAAATACGATCTCGAGGGCGCCCTCGTCGTATCGAGGGTGTTCGGCGGTGTGAAGCTCGGGGTGGGCGGCGTGTCGCGGGCGTTCCGCGACGCCGGCCAGGCCACGATCAACGCCCTGCTGGCCGGAGCGTCGGGCGGCGACCGGGGGGGACGGCCGGTCAGTTGAACCGTGGAAGGACGCAGCGCGTCGACACGCGAGCCAGCGTGCCACGAAAATCGGTCACGGCGCCGCGCATCGCCCTCGAGGTCGGCTCGTGGCACGTCAGGCAGGCGCCGGCGGTGAGGATCCGCTCCTGCTCGCCGATCAGGAACGGCCGCACGTCCTCCCGCGTGGAGGCGCCAGCCGTTCGCTCCTGCAGGAATCCTGTCCACCCGTCCGACGGGAGGCCGTCCGGCCCCGGCATGTGCCGCGGCGTGAAGACCCAGTGTCCCTTCGCGCCCCCGCGTTCGTACCGGAGGTCGCCCTCGCCGTAGCCGAGTGCCCCCGGGTCGGTGTGGCACGACACGCACGAGCGCGGTTGCCTCGACACCGTGTGGGAGAACGCCCGGGCGTAGAGCCGCCGGAAGACCGACCCGGTCCGGCCGAGAGCGGTCGTCGCTCCGTCGATCGTCAGGACCATGCCGGGGATGAACGGGTCGACGACGCCGCCCCGTTCCGCCGATCCGAGCGCGGTCCGCACGCCGAGGGTGGGCGGCACCGCCGTGAACGGTCCCTCCCGCTCGACCCAGGCGCCCGCGACCGAGCGGCCGTCGACCAGGTCGACCGCCCGGCCTCCGGGCTCGAACGTCGTGTGACAGTCGGGGCACCGTGGCGCCCACGCGCCGTGGCAGCTGACGCACGACAGCCTCGCGTGTCCGCCCCCCTCGAGGCACACGGGCGCGGGCGGCTTCAGCGGCAGACGTCGTCCGCCGTTCTTCGTGACGAGCCACGCCGCCGTCCCGTCGACCACCGTGTTCAGCAACGGCTCGCCGTCCCGCCCCGTCGCGAGCCAGCGCTGCCCGGCGTGTGCCCGTCCGCGCAGCGCCGCCAGCCGGCGCGCCTCGGCACCGAGCGCCTCGAAGGCGACCACGCGACCCGCCACCGCGCCGCCCGGGACGTGGCAGTCCTCGCACGTCACCTTCAGCGCTTCGCTCTTCCGCGCATGCGAGAGTCCGTCGCCCATCACCTCGGTCGAGGTATGGCAATCGATGCAGTCCATGCCCTGCGCGGCATGGACGTCCGCCGCAACCATCACCAGGAGGCGGCCGTCCGCCAGTGCGCGGTGCGGGGCCGTGTCGGCGGGGGCCGGACCGGACAATCCCGCCTCGTGCCAGCCGTCGTAGCTCATCGAAATCCGGCCCGACCGGCTGTGGCAGCCGAAACACTGGCTCCGTCCGATCGCCACCGACAGGTTGGGGTGGGTGCTCGGAGAAACCGGCGCGCGCCCCAGGTGTTGGTCCCGTTCATAGCGCGCCAGATCAGCGGTCGCGTCCCGGCTGTAGCCGAGGTGACAGGCCGTGCAGCCGCCGCCGCGCGACATGTCGTCGATCGGTCCAAACGCGGTCTTGGTCGCACCCAGGTGGCAGGACGCGCACAACTGGCGCAGGTGGGCGTCGGCCCCCGTGCGGCCAAGGGCTCCGACGTGCGGAGGGTGATCGGGGCTGGCCCGCTCGCCGAAGACCGCCCGGTCCACCGCGATGATGCCGGCCATCGAGGCCATCAGCGACCGCGGCACCCGCTCGACCGCCGACGGGTGACACGCAGGCGCCCCGCAGGTTCGGGTGGCGTCGGCGAGATTGCCGGGAATACGAATCAGCCCGTCATGTGCCCCGTCTCGATCGAGACTGAACGGGTTGCCGCCATGGCAGGCCGCGCAGCCGACGGCCTGGGCACTGTGCGACGCCGACAACCCTCTCACGCCGGCGTGGCACACGAGGCAGCCCTCGAGGCGACCGAGCACGACTGGGGGTGGATGGGCGGAGAGCGTCTCGAGCGACGGCGGCCGCCACCGGGCCCACCGCTCCGCCACGATCCCGCTCGGCCGTGGCCAGGCGACCCGCAGCGTCCAGTTCTCGCCTCGCGCGAACACGCCGACCAGCGTGAGGGCGCCGTAGCCGGCGACCGCGACCCCCAGCGCGGCCTTGGCCAGCCGGGCCTGGCGGTCCGCCAGGCGGGGGAGCAGGACCAGGAGCCCCAGCAGGGCCACGGCGCACGCCATGACCACGAGTGGGTTGCTCGTCCAGTGGAGGATTTCCTGGAGGCCGAGGAAGTACCACGGCCCTTTGACGATCGGGTCGAGCCCGTCGTGGAGGAGGGGGGCGAGCATCAGACTGGCTCCAGCGCCGATGACCAGGACCTCGAGCGTCGACACGAGGCGAGGCCACGCGGTCTTGGCGTGCTCGGCGACCAGAAGCCAGACCAGCAGCGACGCGGTGGCCACGTGGTGGACGTAGAGGATCTGGCGGTTGGCAGCAGCCCCCAGCAGCGCGATCGACAGCAGCGGCCCCACAAGCGGGAGGCGTTCGAGCACGGCGGCGACGATGCGCAACGCCTGCTGTGCCTCCGGGTCCCCCTTCAGCATGAACCCCGAGAGCAGGAGGAACCCACCGAGGGGCCAGGCGAGCGCCAAGCGCCGCCAGACGGCTCGCGGAACCCGGACTTCCGTGCCGCGCGCCAGGTGGTCGACAACGTGGGCGAGGGTCAGGACGAGGAACACCTGGGCGGTCCAGTAGTGGAGGTTTCGAAAGAACACGCCGGCGGGATTGGCCAGCAGCATCCAGGAGAGTGAGTCGTACGGCTTCTGCACGTCATAGGGCACCGCCAGCGCGACACCGGACACCACCGCCACGGCCAGAGCCCCGAAGGCCGCTTCACCCCACGTGGACCAGAGATCGTAGCGGTGCCGCGTGCGCGAGGGCGATCGATCAGGGCACATGGACGACCAGGTCGCCTGTCCGGGGGTCGAGCTCGTACGGCAACGGGTCGAGCGGCCGCGGTGCCGGCCCAACTGCGACGCGGCCATCCAGGTGGAAGCCGGATCCGTGGCAGGGACATGTCAGCACGCCGTCCACGGCGCGGGTGATGAGGCACCCGAGGTGCGTGCAGCGCGCCGACCAGACATGCACCTGGGTGGCGGTGCGGCACACGATGACCTCGTCGACGAAGGCGACCCGGTCGGCCAGGTCGCGCGGCACGACGACCCGGCGGGGCCGCCGCGCGACCGAGACCTGTCGGCGCAGCATCGCGGCAAACGCGGCCCCGAGCAGCGCCACGACCGTCCAAGCGGCCGTGTGGATCCACCTGCGGCGCGTCATGCGGCGCTGCGTTGTCGACGGCGGCGGGACATCCGACATTCCGGAGGATGATACCAGCCGTCGGGAGCAGACCCAACCTGGGCCGTACGGCTGTGCCGGCGTGGGACCCGAGTGTCCCACAAACGGACACCGGTCAGGGTGGATGCCGGGCTCCCCCGGCGCGGCCGACGCCCCGCCTCGGCCGCTGCGACCTCAGGCGTTGGATGCCCGGACCGCCCGTATCGCCGGGTGTTGCCGTCCCCGACGGCCCTCTCCCGCCCGGCGCCGGGCCCACACCCCGCCAGGACGGCACGGCTCTTGAGTCACCTCTGCTCGATGTCCGACGCTGTCTTTCCGGTTGACCAGCCTCAAGTTCTCATCGCGGACGACCAGGCCGACGTGCTGGACGCCCTACGGCTGCTGCTGCAGACCGAGGGGGTCGCCATCGAAGCGGTGCGTTCGCCTGCGGGGGTGCTCGACGCCCTCGACCGCCAGGAGTTCGACCTGTTGCTGATGGATCTCAACTACGCGCGCGACACGACGTCCGGGCGCGAGGGTCTCGACCTGCTCTCGCGGGTGCGGTCCAGGGACGCGCAGCTCCCGGTCGTGGTCATGACGGGCTGGGGCACGATGGAGGTGGCGATCGAGGCGCTGCGGCACGGCGTGCGCGACTTCCTCCAGAAGCCGTGGGACAACGACCACGTCGTCGATCTCGTGCAGCGCCTCGCCGGAACGAGGCGCAACGAGCGGCACACCGCCGCCAAGCGTGATCGCGAACTCCAGGAGGCCCGCGACATCCAGCAGCGGCTGCTGCCCTCCACGCTGCCCGCGCCTCCCGGGTGGGACCTGGCGGCCGCCTGCGAGGCGGCGGCATCGGTGGGCGGTGACACCTACGATGTCGTCGAGGTCGACCCGACCCACCTGGCGATTTCGATCGCGGACGTCGCCGGCAAGGGCATACCGGCCGCCCTGCTCGCGGCCGGCCTCCAGTCCGCCGTGCGGTCGGCCGTGGCCGCCGGGCTGGGTCCCGCCGACGCCTGCACGCGGGTGAACCGGGATCTGCGCGCAGTGCTCCCCGACGACCGGTTCGTGACGTTCTTCCTCGGCCTGCTCGACACCGAGCACGCCACGTTCCGCTTCACCAATGCCGGCCACAACCCACCGCTGGTGCTCGGGGCCGACGGGCAATGCGCACGGCTGTCGGGCGGGGGCATCGTGTTGGGCCTCGACTCGGCGTCGCGCTACGAGGAACGCCGCGTGACGCTCGAACAGGGCGACGCGCTCGTGCTCTACACCGACGGCATCACCGAGGCGTGCAATGCGGCGGAGGAGGAATTCGGGGAGGCGCGCCTCGCGGCCCGCTGTTCGGCGGATCGGGGGCGCGCCGCAGGCGAAGTGCGGGATCGACTCCTGTCGGCCGTGCACCTGTTCAGTCAGGGACGGCGCGACGACGACCAAACGGTGGTCGTCGTCTGCCGGTCCGGTGCGGCGTAGCCGGACGCCCTACCCTTCCGGGGGCGGCGCCGCCTCGCCGTGCGCGCGCAGGGAGCGTGCCACCAGGCCAATCCCGCCGGCCAGCAGGCCGAGCATGACCAGCGTGTTGAACAGGCTCGTCTGCCGGAAGTAGATGTCCATGTTCATCAGGATCCCGGCGAGGATGATGGCGACCCCCACGACGGTCAGCAGCCAACCGAGCACCGAGCGGCCGTTGAAGAACAGGACGCCGATGCCGACGAGCAACGGCAACAGGGTCAGGCCGAAGGCACTGGCGCCCCAGAAGTGCCAGTAGGACGTCGTCACCTGCACTTGGTTCGACAGCAGGTAGCCCCCGACGGCCGCCATCACGACCCCGCCCAGGAACTCGCCGACGCCGCCGGGCGTGCCGCCGGCTCCACGCTTCGTGTCACTCATCGTTCGCCTCTCTCTCGGTCCTGCCGGCGCCCCCGACCGCGCCCGTCGAGCCCAGCGCCCCTCACTGGTCGCCAATCGCCACGTCCACCAGCGTGGGAGTCAGGACGCCAACCAGGGCGGACGGCGCCAGGCCGAGCAGAAAGCCACGGCTGCCGCCGTTGACATAGATGGTCGTGAGCTCGACGATGCTCCGTTCGACGTAGACGGGCAGCGGCTTGCGCGTCCCGAACGGCGACGTGCCACCAACCAGGTACCCGGTGTGCCGCGTGGCGACGTCCGGCCGGCACGGCGCGACGGCACGGACGCCCACCTGCCGCGCGAGCTGCTTGGTGGAGACCTCGCGGTCGCCGTGCATGAGCACCAGCAGGGGGCGGCGGGCGTCGTCCTCGAACACCAGGGTCTTGATCACCAAGTGCTCCGGCACCGCGAGCTCGCGGGCCGCCACGCCGGTGCCACCGTGCTCCTCGTAGCGGTAATGGTGCTCGGTGAACGCCACACCACGGGCGCGCAGCATCAGCACTGCGGGCGTCGAAGGAGAGGACCGCGCCATGGATGGCGTATCATAGCACCCGGGGCCCGGCCCGCCGCCAGCGGCCCGTCACCACCTGCTGGCCCGGGCAGCCCGCACGACTATGCCCGCACCCGAGCCTCGTCCCGACCACGGCTTCGTCCGCGTCGCGGCCGCCGTCCCGTCGGTCAAGGTGGCCGACGTGACGCACAATCTCGCCCAGGTCCTCCGCCTCGCCCGGCGCGCGGAGCAGGAGGGCGCCCAGCTCGTCGTCTTCCCCGAGCTCTCGCTCACGGGCTACACCGCGGGAGACCTGTTCCACCAACAGCTGCTGCTCAATCGGGCGGCCGAGGGCCTCGTCAATCTGGCTCACGCCGCGCGCGAGCTCAGTCCCCTGCTCGTGGTCGGCGTCCCGCTCCCCGCCGACGGCTGTCTGTTCAACAGCGCGGCGGTGCTCTCGGGCGGGCGGGTCGAGGGTCTCGTTCCGAAGACCTACATCCCCGGCTACAAGGAGTACTACGAAGAGCGGTGGTTCGCCTCGGCGCGCGAGCTGCAGTCCCACGAGGTGCGGCTCGGCGGCGGGCGCGTGCCGGTGGGCACGGACCTCCTGTTCCGGGACCGCGCCGGGTCGGCCCTCGTGATCGGCGTCGAGATCTGCGAGGATCTCTGGGGTCCGCTGCCTCCCAGCTCCCTCCAGGCCCTGCACGGGGCCCAGCTGATCGCGAATCTCTCGGCGTCGAACGAACTGGTCGGGAAGGCCGACTACCGCCGGTCGCTCGTGGCGCAGCAGTCGGCACGCGCAATCTGCGGCTACGTCTACGCCTCGTGCGGGATCGGCGAGTCGAGCCAGGACGTGGTGTTCGGCGGGCACGCGCTCGTCGCCGAGAACGGCGTGATCCTGGCCGAGTCGCGACGGTTCGTCCCGGATCCCGACCTGGTCGTCACCGACGTGGATGTCGCGCACCTGCGCCTCGACCGACAGCGCACGACCAGCTTCGGCGACTCGCTGCACGCGCTGCCGCCCGCGCCCCGACGGACCATCGACGTGGACCTCGCGCCGTTCGCGGGCCCGCCGCTCCGGCGCGTCGTCGATCCGACGCCGTTCATCCCCAGAGACGATCAGGAGCGCACCCGGCGCACCGAAGAAATCATCTCGATCCAGACGGCCGGCCTAGCCAAGCGGCTGTCGCAGGCGGGCATCACGCGCGTCGTCCTGGGCCTGTCGGGTGGACTCGACTCGACCCTGGCCTTGCTGGTGGCCGTCCGGGCGTTCGACCTGCTGACGCTCCCGCGGGCGAACGTGTGCGCCCTCACGATGCCGGGTTTCGGGACGAGCGAGCGGACGCACGCCAACGCGGCCCGCCTCGCCGGGGCGTGCGGCGTCACGTTCGCAGAGATCCCGATCAGGGACGGCTGCCTCCAGCAGTTCCGGGACATCGGGCACGACGGGAAGGTCCAGGACGTCACGTTCGAGAACGTGCAGGCGCGCTACCGCACGATGATCCTGATGAACCGCGCCAACCAGCTCCGGGCTCTCGTGGTGGGCACCGGCGATTTGTCCGAGCTGGCACTCGGGTGGAACACGTTCAGCGGCGACCACATCGCGCACTACAACGTCAACGCGGGCGTCCCCAAGACGCTCGTGCGTCACGTCGTGGGCTGGGTCGCCGCCCAGCCGTCGTTCGGCGACGCCAGGGAGGTCCTCGAGGACATTCTCAGGACCCCCATCTCGCCCGAGCTCGTCCGCGGCTCGCAACCGGGCGTCTACCAGAAGACCGAGGAGATTATCGGGCCCTACGAACTGCACGACTTCTTCCTGTACCACTTCGCGCGGTGGGAGAGCCGGCCCGCGAAGATCCAGTTCCTCGCCGAGCAGGCGTTCGCCGGTCGGTACGATGCCGCGACAATCCGCAGGTGGCTGCGCCTGTTCGTCACACGGTTCTTCGCCAACCAGTGGAAGCGCTCGGTCATGCCCGACGGGCCCAAGGTGGGGTCGGTCGCGCTGTCGCCCCGGGGCGACTGGCGCATGCCGTCGGATGCCGAGGTCGCCCTCTGGCTGGAGGACCTTGCGTGACGCGGGCGGGGGTCCGCGCCCGCCAACGCGGACCGAGGTTGACTTCCGCGCGGGAACGGCGCGAGAGTGGGGCATGGACGCCCGGCTCCGCCTCCTCGTGCCCGCCCTCGCCGTTCTCCTCGCGTCGCCGGTCGCGACGCAGCCCCAACCGCCCACCTTCCGGTCGGGTGTCGACGTCGTCCGGGTGGACGTGTCGGTGTCCCACGGCGGCGAACACATCGGCGGATTGACGGCGAGCAACTTCGAGATCTTCGACAACGGCGTCAAGCAAGTGATCGATCGGGCGACGCTCGAACAGGTGCCGCTCGAGGCCTACCTGGTGTTCGACGTCAGCGGGAGCATCGGCGGGAGCAAGCTCCAGCAGCTCCAGCACGCGGCGACGGCCTTTGTCGACGGGCTCGCGCCGCAGGACAAGGTGGCCCTCATCACCTTCGCACAGACGATCGACGACCGGCAGCCGCTGACCGGTGACTTCGAGGCCTTTCAGCGGGCGCTCTCCGAGGTCAAGACCGGGGGGCAGACCGCCCTCTACGACGCGACGCTCCACACCCTCCGCCTCCGCCAGCCGAACGACAGCCGCGCGGTGGTCGTCGTGCTGACCGACGAGGGCGACAACGCCAGCGAGGCCAACCAGAAACAGGTCGTCGATGCCGCCGAACGCTCGGATGTGACCGCGTACAGGGTGCTGGCGGCGGACGAGGGCGCTGGAATGGCCGGCGGCATGGGGCGGGGGATGGGCGGGTTCCGCGCGCCGCAGGTCCAGTTCCAGATCGGCTTCCTCCGCTCCCTCGCTGACGCGACCGGCGGACGGGTGTTTCGCACCAGTGCAAGGCTCCAGCTCGACGAGGCCTTCTCGCTGGTGCTCGACGACGCCCGCGCCCGCTACGTGCTCACCTACAGACCGGACAAGCCGACCCCCGGCTGGCACAAGCTGCACGTCAAGCTGGTCGACGTGAAGGGCGATGCCGTGGCGCGTCGCGGCTACTTCGTCGGTGGAGCGGCCAAATGAGTCGGTGGCGGGACGCTCCCGCGCGCCGGACCGACCGGGAACCGGCCCCGGGCGAGGGCGAGCCCCCCGGCGCACGGGCCGGGCCGTTGCGACGCGACGGGCCTCGAGCCCCGTGTCAGGCGGGTGTCGCCTGGCGTTCCAGCCAGCGATTGAACAGCCACAGCGACAGGGCCGACGCCAGGCCGATGGCCATCAGGATGAGCCAGCCGGCCGCGTTGGCCGCCGGCACCAGCTCGAGGAGGCCGTCCGGTCGCTTCGTGGCCCCGCGCGCCATGACGTCGTTGAAGATGTACGCGCCAACCGGACCACCGAGCATCGCCCCCAAGGCCAGGGGCAGGTTGGCATAGCCGAGGAAGAGCCCCTCCTGCCCCTTCGGCGACAGCGCCCCGATGTACTCGTACATCCGGGGCGAGGTGAACAGCTCGCCGAACGCGATCAGCGACACCGTCAGCACGATGAAGATCGACGCGATCGGCAGGGCGTGGGCCGCGATCGCCCGCACGCCGCCCGCCGTGTAGATCGGCGCCAGGTTGATCAGCATCGCCACGCTGATGATGACCGTGCCCGCCACCATCGATCGGATCGGCCGCATCCGCCCGAACGCGCGGCTGATCGCCAGCTGGAAGCAGACGATGACGAACGGGTTGGCCGCCGTGTAGAGGTCCATCGCCGGGTTCGCCTCGACCACGCGCTTCACGTAGAGCGGGAGCACGTTGTACACCTGGTTGTACAGGAAATAGAACCCCGTCATCACGATCAGGTACAGCGTGAAGCGGCCGCTGCGCAGCACGAGCACCATGTCGAGCAGGATGCGGCCGACCGACCGCCGCGGTCCCGCCGGCGATCCGGACACCGGTTCGTGGTACGACACGAGCACGACGAAGAACGCCACAACCGACGCGACCGCGGCGACCGCGAAGATGTACGAGAGACGGGCGGGATCGACGCCGGTGCGCTCGGGCGCCCGCGCGGTGTAGAGCCAGACGATGGCCAGGGCCGAGACGAGGACGATCAGCGTGAAGCCGGCGGTGGGCAAGAGAACCGCCCCGGCCTGCCGGTCGGGTCGGGTCGTCCGGTGGACGAGCGCCACGAGCCCCGCGGCCGCCACGGTGCCGATGGCCACCACGGTCAGGACCGTGCCCAGGCCCGACCCGCTCCGGACGACGAACGCCGTCCCGCGGCCGAAGAGCGACCCGATGTTGATCACCATGTAGAAGATCGCGAAGCCCAGCGTCGTCCGCGCGCCGGCGGTCTTCTGCACGGTCCCCGAGATGCACGGCTTGATCACCGATCCCCCGACGCCAATTAGGAGGATCGCCCCCACGACCAGCACGGCGTCGCGCGGGCGGACCGTGACCTCCGGGCTGATGGTGGACGCGAGGGTACTTCCGCCGAGCCAGACGGGATAGCCCATGCAGGAATAGCCGACTGCCAGCAGGACGAACGCCACCAGCAGCGCGCGCCGGAAGCCCACCTGGTCGGCGATCGTGCCGGAGAGAATGGGCAGGAGGTACACCAGGCCCCAGAGCACGGTGGAGTTCAGGAACGACGGCCAGTAGGCGCCGAACCCGAGCTGGCCGAGGTAGATGACGACGAAGCTCGCCATCGAGTAGTAGGCGGCCCGCTCGAACAGCTCGGTGACGTTCGCCGTCCAGAACGACCCGGGGAAGGGCTGAACCGCGCTGGGGTTGGCTACGGTCGCGGTGAGTGCCATGGGTCCTTTTCCGTTCAGATCGCCATCCGCCGGACGACGTTCCCGCACGCGTCGAGGAATCGCAGGAAGTCGGCCGTCGCCAGGGCGATGGTCGCCGTGTTGACGTTGGGATGGAACGCGATCCGGTCCGCGGCCGCCAGGTCGGCATCGAGGACGACGATGACCGCCCGCGCGCTCTCATGGATGAGGCCAAAGGGCGAGACGGCACCGGGCGTCAGCTGCAGATATCGCATCAGCCGCTCGGGGGACGCGAAGCTCAGTCGGTCGTCTCCCAGCCGCGCGGCCAGCGTTCGCAGGTCGGCCGTCTTCGAGTGCGCGAGCACCACCAGGTAGTGTCTGGTGCCTTTGGCATTCCGCAGGAAGAGGTTCTTGCAGTGCGCGGCCTCGATCCCCGCCCAGTGCCGCTCCGCCTCCTCGACGGTGAAGACCGGCGGATGGAGGTGCCGGCTGAACCCGATGCCCAGCTGCGCGAGGTGATCGTAGACCTGCTGTTCCCGAGTTCCTTCGTCCTGCATCCGCTTACTCCACGCCCGCCAGTCCGAACAACACGGTGGCCAGGCCCGAGTAGTCGTCGTCGGCCCGCCCGGCCGCGACCATGGCCGCGACGAGCTGGGCCACGGTCGCGCTGACGGGCACGGGCACGCCGTGCGCGCGGGCGGTTTCGAGCATGATGCCCATGTCCTTGTGGTAGAGCCCCGCCCGGAAGCCCGGCGCGTAGTTCCGCTTCAGGATGCGTTCGCCATGGACCTCGAGCACGCGGCTGGCGGCAAAGCCCCCGAGCAGCGCCTCGCGGACCTTGGCGGGGTCCACGCCGGCCTTCTTCGCCAGGACCATCAGCTCGCTGACCACGGCCAGGGCGCCGCCAATCGCCATTTGGTTGCACACCTTGCAGATCTGGCCCGCGCCCGACGCGCCCACGTGAATCACGCGTTCGGGGTTGCCCATCGCGTCGAGGATTGGACGGACGCGCTCGAGTACCCCCGCCTCGCCGCCCACCATGATGGACAGCGTCCCCTGGATCGCGCCGATCTCCCCACCGCTCACCGGGGCATCCAGCATGGCGACGCCGCGCCCGGCCGCCTGTGCAGCCAGCCGGCGCGTCACGACGGGCGAGATGCTGCTCATGTCCACGATCACCGACCCCGAACGGATGCCCGCGAACACCCCGTCCGGTCCACCGAGCACGAGCTCCACGTCCGGCGAGTCCGGCAGCATCGTGATGATGACGGTCGCCTCTCCGGCGACGGCCGCCGGGTGAGAGGCGACGCGTGCGCCGGCCTGCTCCAGCACGTCGACGGGCCCCCGGCTCCGACTGTGGACCACGAGCGGGAAGCCCGCCTTGAGGAGGTTGAGGGCCATGGGCTTGCCCATCAGGCCGAGACCGATGAATCCCACCGTTTCACGTTCGCTCATTGCACCGTTCTCCCGGAAGTGAGGCGCACAGGCCGCGCGCGGCGACCCAGGCGCTCGACCACGCCCACTGGAAATTGAAACCGCCGAGCCGCCCATCGACATCCAGCATCTCGCCCGCGAAGAACATCCCGGGGCACCGTCTCGAGCCCAGTGTCGCCCGGTCGACCTCATCGAGGGCCACGCCGCCCGCCGTCGCCTCGGCATAGGCGTAACCCCGGCTGCCGCTGATCGAGAGGGGCCAGTCGACGAGCGCGTGACACACGCGCCGCCGATCGTCCCTGCCGAGATGCGCCAGCCGCGTCGCCCCGTCGAGGCCGAGCGCCCGAAGGAGTGCGTCGCCCAGGGAGGCGGGCACCCAGCGGCTGAGCGATCCGCGCAGACTCGTCGCCGGGTGCGTCGCCGCCCCGCGCAGCAGGGCCTCCTCCACCGCCCCGAACTCCTGGCCCGGCACGAACGTCAGCCGCGCCTCCACCGCGCGGCCGTCCGCGGTGGCGCGATGCCAGTGGCGGGACGCGTCGAGCGCCAAGGGCCCGCTGATGCCGAAGTGCGTCCAGAGCATCGGCCCCTCGAGCCGCAGAGGCCGCGAGCCGGCGACGCGGAGCGTGAGGCCGGGTCGGTGGGTGACGCCGGCAAGCGCCCCGTGGAACGTGCCGGACAGGACGAGCGGGGCCAGCGCCGGGGTCGGCGGGACGACGGCGTGGCCCAGCGCCGCGGCGATTCGCAGACCGCTTCCATCGCTCCCAGACTTCGGGAGCGACAACCCGCCCGTGGCCAGCACGATCCGCCTCGCGGTCGTCCTCCCGCCTCCGCCCTCCAGCGCGAACCCGTCACCCACCGGGCGCACCGTCTCGACCCGGCATCCCGGCCGCAGCACGACCCGGAGTCGGGCCGCCTCGGCCAGCAACGCGTCGAGCACGGTCCGGGAGCGGTTGGAGTCGGGAAACATCTTCCCGTCCTCCTCCACGTGCAGCGGCACGCCGAGTTCGGCAAAGAAGCGGATCGTGTCCTCGGCGGGAAACGCCCGGAGCACGCTGCCGACGACGCGGGGATCGCCCCCCCAGTAGTCGCCAGGGCCGACTTGGCGGTTGGTGACGTTGCACCGACCGCCGCCGCTCACGAGGATTCTGGCGCCAGGCCGCCGGGCGCCGTCGAGCAGGAGGATGCGCGCGCCCGGCAGACGCCGAGCGGCGAAGATCGCGGTCGCCAGGCCGGCGGCGCCCGCCCCTACCACGGCGAGGTCGGCGCCGAGCTCCTCGGGCGCGCGAGCAGCTGGGTGGGAGTCGGAGGAGAGAACCATGGGGCGCGACACGCGGGAATTCTATCAGCACGTCGCGCTGAGGTCAGGTCCTGGAGGGCGGACGAACCCCCCCCGCTCAGTGCACGCGCCACAGGCCCCCGGGGGGTGCGGCCCACAACTCAATCGTCCGCCGCGCCTCGTCGAGCATGCCCAGGAGACTCTCCCGGTTGCGCTCGATGTCCTCGGGGTCACTGCCGTCGAGGACGCGGTGGGCCGTCTGCGTGAACGCCGCGACGAGCGACAGCATCCCTTCGTCCGGTTCGGCGTGGTTCTGTTCGAGTACCTGCAGGAGCTGCTCGACGGTTTCGGCAACGCCGTTCGGCTTTCTGCTGAGCGGCCAGGCGATGGCCAGCGAGGTCTTGGGCTTCGGTGGGTTGTACATCCGTGTGGTCCGGGTTCCGGGACTGGGGCGACGTCGGTCGCCAGGGTTGAGGTGGCTGCAAGAGTGTCGCCACCGTGCTTCGGCGCGATTCTCGCGGGAAGGCCGCTCCCCACCCCCCGCAGGGCGGAGGAAACCCGGCACGCGCTGCCGGATTGCCGGCGGCGCGGTGGTCTTGACATATAATCCAGCCCCCAATGACTCACGCCACGGACACGCGGGCGCAGCCACGCTCGAGCTTACCCAGGGTGCTCACGCTCCGCGACGTCGTCGCCATGAACGTCGTGGCCGTGATCGCGCTGCGCTGGATCACGCGCGGGGCCCGCCTTGGGCCGTCATCGCTGCCGCTGTGGGTGTTGGCGTGGCTGTGCTTCCTGCTGCCCCTGGCCATCTCGGTCAGCCGCCTGGCACGGCGGTATCCCGAGCAGGGCGGCATCTACGCCTGGACCGTACGGGCCCTCGGGGAGAATCACGGGTTCGTGTGCGGCTGGTGTTTGTGGATCAACAACCTGTTCTTCTTCCCGGCGCTGCTGCTGTTTGCCGCCTCCAACGCACTGGTGGCAGTCAGCGGGCCGGCGGCCGCGGCCCAAGAGAGCCGGGGTACTCGATCGCGTTCGTGCTCATCGTGCTGTGGCTCTCCACCCTCGTCAACGTGGCCGGTTTCCGGTCGTCGAAGTGGGTGCAGAACCTCGGGAGTATCGGCACCTGGCTGCCCGCCGGACTCCTCATCGCGTGCGGTGCGTTCGCCCTTGCCCGGTTCGGGTCGGCGACGTCGTTCGCCCCCCGTGCGCTGTTGCCCACGGGCCGCACGCTCGACACGCTGGCCATCTGGTCGGCCATCTGCTTTGCCTTCTCGGGGTTCGAAGTGACGGCGCTGGTGGGCGAGGAAGTCCAGAACCCGTCGCGCACCATCCCGCTGGGCATCGTCTGCGGCGGCGTGGTGGCGACCATCATCTACGTGGCGGGCTCCGTCGCGGTGCTCGTGGCGATACCCGCCGCCTCCCTGCTCGAACGCAGCGGCATCGCTGAGGCCATTGACCTGGTGGCCGGGCGCGTCGGTCTCGCCGGCCTGGGCGGCCTCACGGCGGCCCTGCTCGCCGTGGGGGCCATCGC
Organism: uncultured Acidobacteriota bacterium; assembly: GCA_963701315.1. Classification (GTDB taxonomy): domain Bacteria; phylum Acidobacteriota; class Vicinamibacteria; order Vicinamibacterales; family Fen-181; genus FEN-299. The sequence goes on from OY969603.1 coordinate 3,083,196, forward strand.
CCAGACCAACTCCTGGGTCGCCGCCTCCGCGCGGGTGCCGTTCGCGACGGCGCGCGACGGCGCGCTCCCCGCCTTCTTCGGACGGCTCCACCCGCGGTACCAGACGCCTCACGTGGCGCTCTACCTGCAGGGCGCGATCGCGTCGGTGATCCTGCTCGTCAGCCTCTTCCTCCAGATCGGCAAGACGCAGACCACGATCCAGGAGGGCTACGACGTGCTCGTCAACTTGACGATCCTGACCTATTTCGTGCCCTACCTGTACCTGTTCGTCGCCTTCATCCGCCTCGAGCTCGCATCCGCGCGGGGGGTGGGCACATGGCTCGCCGCCCTCGGCGGACTGGCGGCGACGGGCACCTCCATCGTGTTGCTGTTCATTCCGCCGCCCGGAACGCCGAGCGTGCTGACCTACGAGATCAGCCTCTGCGGCCAAGCCGCGGCGCTGGTCGGATTGGGGTTCGTGCTGAAACGGAAGCCGGCGCGGTAGGCGATCCCCGGGCGGCGGGAACCGGGACCATCAGGCGCCAAGGGCGCCCGCTCCTGTCAGGAACGGGCGCCGTGTCCGGCGCGAGATGCTCGGCCCCGGGGCACGCGGCAGAGCGACCCCGGGGTCGCTCCGCCGGGCGTTTGTCGTTCTAGGTGCGGGCCGCGAGCCGGGTCGCCAGATCGACGGCGGCCACGGCATCCTGGGCCCAGCCGTCGGCGCCAATCTCGTCGGCCCATTTCTTGGTGACCGGGGCGCCGCCCACCATCACTTTCACCTGCCCGCGCAGCCCGGCCTTGTCGAGGGCCTGGATGACGTCCTTCTGACCGTGCATGGTCGTGGTCAGCAGCGCGGACATGCCGAGCAGGTGCGCGTTGGTCCGCTTGATCGTCTCGATGAACGACTCGACGGCCACGTCCACGCCGAGGTCGTGCACGTCGAACCCGTTGGCCGCCAGCATCGTCGCGACCAGCGACTTGCCAATCTCGTGGATGTCCCCGCGCACCGTCCCGATGACGACCGTCCCGCTCGACTTGAGGTGCTCGCGCCGAGCCTGGAGCTCCGGGGCGAGCAGGGCCATCGCCTGCTTCATGCCGCTGGCCGCCACGATGAGGTGCGGGAGGAAGTAGTCCCCGCTCGCGTACTTGTCCCCGACGATGCGCATGCCCGGCACGAGGCCGCCGTCGATGATCGTCAGAGGTTCGATGCCGGCCGCGAGCGCCTTCTGCGTGCTCTGAACGGTCGCATCGGGATCGCCGGCCACGAGGCTGGCGGAAATCTCGGACAGAAGTTCGTTCGCCATGGTGACTCCAGTGAGGTTGAAGGGCGCACGGACATCGCCCCGACCACGTCGTCCGCGCTCACGCGAGCTCGGGATCCGGGAGGGGCGGCAGATCGGTCATCCCGAACTTCCGAGCCGCCCGAGTCGCGATGGCACGCAGTTCGGCGCGCAGCGCGGCGGGGACCGGCGGCGGCTCGTAGGCGGCGATCAGCGCCTTCACCCGTTCGGCGGCCCGCTGCGAGGCCGTCGTCGCCCCCTTGCGCAACCAGCCGTCGGTCGTCGACCAATCGACGACCGCGGACGGCAGGTAGAGTTCCTTGCTGAACCACTTGAGCGTGTGGGGATCGGCCAGGTAGTCGGCCCGGTGTCCCAGCTTCTGGAACAGGGTCAGCGCGATCGGCTGGTCGCGCGGCTCGATCCCGCGGAGCAGCCGCTTGGTCATTCCAATGAGCTCGGCGTCGATCACCAGTTTCTCGAGGCTCTGACAACTCTCGAAGTCCATCATGCCGGCGCCGGAGATCATGTTGACCCCGGCCAGGGCGCCGAGCAGCGTGCCGCCGGCCGACTCCATGCCGCACTGGGCGTCGATCACCTTGGCGTCGGTCATCCCGAGGTAGGCGTGCGTCGGCAGGTTGAGCCGCTTGCCGACCTCGGTGTAGGCGCAGTCGATCATCCAGGTGGCGACGTCGCCCATGGGGGTCGTGCCTTCCCGCATGTCGAACGCCGCGGGCGACCCGCCCCAGACCACCTTGGCCCCCCGCTGGGCGAGCTGGCCAATCAGGATGCCGCTCAGACACTCCGCCGTGTGCTGCACGACGGCTGCCGCGAGCGTCACCGGCGCGGTCGCCCCCGCCAGCGGCATCGAGACGAGCTCGGCGGGGATGCCCGCCCGCGCACAGTCGATCAGGTTCTGGCAGGTGAGGTCCGACCAGAGCAGGGGCGGCGAGGGACACACGTCGAAGACCGCGATCGGACGCGCGGCCAGGGCGGCGTCCCCGCCCGCGACGGCCGAGAGCATCTCCTTCATCGTCCACCAGGTGTCGGTCCGGAAGGCCCCCGTGATGATCGGCTTCCTGATGTCCTGCAACGCCAGGTACAGGCGGTAGAGATCGCCAATCTCCGGGACGACGTCGCCGCACACCATCGAGGTGCTCTGCGCATCGATCTGGGGCAGTCGCTCGACGAGCTTCATCAGGCGGACGAAGTCCGCCGTCGTGGGCACACGCTGGCGCTCGGTCTCGGGATCCAGGATGGACAGGGCCGCCGAGCCGGGGTCGAACTGCACGTCGTCGGCTCCGTAATGGACCGCCTTTCGGCCATCGAGCGTGTAGAGGTCGAAGTCGTGCGCCGTGGTCTTCAGCGCGTCCAGGACCAGGCGCTCGGGGATCCGGGCGACCAGCTGGGTGGCGTCGACATCGGCGCCCGCTTCGGCGAGCAGCCGCCGCGCTTCCTCGTTGTGCACCCGCACGCCAGGGTCACGAAGCAGGGCCATGCCCTCGGAGATGATTTGCTCCACCAGTGCATCGCTCAGCAGCCTCAGTGTCGGTCGCATCTCGCCTCCTCGTCCGGAGAGATCGGTGGCGGACGGCCCGCGCCCCGCCCGCGACTGTCGGGTCATCCTAATCGCAGGGCGGGGTCTCCGGCAAGTCAGGCCCTGCCGAGCCCGGAAGGCCCGGGCCTCGAAACGGAGCGGCTGCACCGAGATGGCGTAGACTGAAGGCATGCACATCGTGCGCGCCATCCACGATCACGTCGTCGAGACCGCCTGTCCCCTGGATTGCCCGGACTCGTGCAGTCTGCAGGTGAGCGTCGCCGACGGAAGGGTGGCGAAAATCGATGGGGCACGCCGTCACGACGTCACCGACGGCTACATCTGCGCGAAGGTGCGGCGCTTTGCCAAGCGGCTCTACGGCCCGCTGCGCGTGCGGCATCCCTACGTCCGCGTCGGAGAGAAGGGCCAGGCGGCGTTTTCTCGGGTGAGCTGGGAGGAAGCGATCGAGCGGATCGCCGCACGGCTGCGGGACGTGCGGGACCAGTGGGGCGGGGAGGCGATCCTCCCCTATTCCTACGGCGGGTCGAACGGCCTGCTGACCCAGGACACGACCGACGCGCGGCTGTTCCGGCGTCTGGGGGCCTCGCGGCTGGCGCGGAATGTCTGCGCGGCGCCAACGGGTGCCGCGGCGAAGGCCCTCTACGGGAAGATGCCGTCGGTCACGTACCAGGACTTCGTCGACGCCCGGCTCATCGTCATCTGGGGCGCCAACCCGTCGGTCAGCGGGATTCACCTCGTGCCGTACATCCAGAAGGCGAGGAAGGCCGGCGCGAAGCTCGTCGTCGTCGACCCGCGCCTCACGCCGCTGGCGCGGCAGGCCGACCTTCACCTGCCGGTGAGACCTGGGACGGACCTGCCGCTGGCGCTCGCCCTTCACCGGCACCTCTTCACGAGCGGGGCGGCCGATTCCGAGTTCCTCGATCGCCACACGCGCGGCGCGGCGGCGTTGCGCGAGCGGGCCGAGGAGTGGACGTGCGAACGGGCTGCCGCGGTCACCGGCCTCCAGCCTGACGTGGTTCGCGCGTTCGCTGAGCTGTACGCGGCCGCCCGTCCCGCCCTGATCCGGTGCGGGTGGGGCCTGGAGCGCAACCGCAACGGCGGCAGCGCGGCGGCGGCCGTCCTGGCGCTGCCGGCCGTCGGGGGCAAGTTCGGCGTGCGGGGCGGCGGCTACACGATGAGCAACTCGTCGGCCTGGTCGATCACCCGCACCTGGATCGGAGAGGACGAGCCGCCCACCCGCGTCGTGAACATGAACCACCTGGGGCGGATGCTCACTGAGCACCCCACGCCGCCGATCATGGCGCTGTTCGTCTACAACTGCAATCCGGCCGTCACAGTACCAGACCAGAACCGCGTGCTCCGAGGTCTGGCCCGCGACGATCTGTTCACGGTCGTGTTCGACCAGGTGTTGACCGACACGGCGGCCTTCGCGGATGTCGTCCTGCCGGCTACCACGTTCCTCGAGACCTACGACCTGGCCCGCGCGTACGGCCCGATCAGCCTGCAGCTCGTGCAACCGGCCATCGACGCGGTCGGTGAGGCGCGATCGAACCCGGAGGTGTTCGCACAACTGCTGACGGCCCTCGGACTCGACGGCGATGGCGGTCCAAGCGGGGAACTGGAAACCCTGGTGCAGGTGCTCGGACAGTTGCCGGGCACCCTCGGCGACGACCTCCGGAACGGCCGGACGGCCACGCCGCCCTTCGGCCGCACGCCGGTGCAGTTTGTCGACGTCTTCCCACGCACCCCAGACGAGAAGGCCGACCTGTTCCCCGAGAGTCTGGTGCGGGAATCGGCAGCTGGCCTGTATCGCTACCTGGAGGACCCCTCGACGCCGGAGCACCCGCTGGCGTTGATCTCGCCGGCCAGCGACCGGACGATCAGCTCGACGCTCGGCGAACTGGACCGGCCCGAGGTCGCGCTCGTCATGCATCCCATTGACGCCCGGTCGCGGGGGCTCGAGGAGGGGGACGCCGTGCGGATCTACAACGAGTGGGGCGAGGTCCGCTGCACGGTGTCGATCGAACCCACGGTGCGGCCGGGGAGCGTGGCGCTGCCCAAAGGCCTGTGGCGCACCAGCACGGCCAACCAATCCACCGCCACGGCGCTGGTCCCGGACACGCTCACCGACATCGGGCAAGGAGCCTGCTTCAACGACGCGCGCGTGCAGGTCGAGCGCGTTGCCGACTGACGGGAGCAAAGGCGCGGATGGTCTGGCAGGGGCGCGCCCTCGCCACCCCTGCCGGACGCTATGAGACGAGCGAGGACGTGGGCCGGCCCCTTCGTGGGCCCGGCGCCGCCGAGCGCAGCGCCACGGCGCGATCTGATCTGCCGGTCGGCGCAGCGCGGAGGTCTGGCGGTCAGGCTACTGATGCTCGACGGAAGCCGGCATGTCGGGAGCCGCCTCCGGCAGCCGTCCGCGGCCGCCGCGGCTCACCTGGCCACCCTTGCGACCGGCGGTCCGGGCCTCTTCCGAGGTCCACTCGTGGGCTGTGCCCTTCTGGTGGGCCGCCCGGCCGCCCTTGCTCGCGATCTCCTTTTGCTTCTCGGGCGACATCGACGCGAACCCACGCCGTTCCTTGCGACCTGATTCGTTCACGGGATTCCTCCTGAGTACCGGGGTCGGTACTCCTGTCTCCTGTTGGATGGCTCCCGTCCTCCCCCGTCGCCGGCCGCAGCGGGCCGGGTGGGTGGTGGGCCGGGGCCTCAATCGCCATGACCGGCAGGGACCCACGGGCCACCTGTCGAACACCGCATCCGCAACCGGTCCTGTCGTCGTTGGGTCGTCCGCGCGGCGGGTCTTGTCCCGGGTTGGGGGCACGCGGCGATCCCGCCGCCGGAAGTCGCTGGCACCTGGAAACCGGCCGTCCCAGATGGCTTCAAATCGCATGCCACCATCCCATCCGTTCGGCGGGACGAGTGGATGAGCCCATAACTGGCCTGAACCGGTCGAATTCGTCGAAAAGGAAACCGGCGCGGAGGCCGCCGGCGTGTGCAGCGGATCACGACAGCCGGGGTAGTCCCTGAAGACACCGGACGGAAGCGCCCTTCGCGCGGCATGGAACCTCCCGCGCGGGAGAACCGGGGCGACCAACGGTGCACGACGAGAACGGGTCAGGGCTGGCGCGTCGAGGGCTGGGCCCTGAACCAGTCGCAGCCGGCGCAGTTGCGGATGTCGAAGTCGGTACTGGACGACCGGAAACAGCATCGGGTGCGCGCAGAAGAGCAACTGGCCGTCCTCAATGGTCTGGACGGTGAGGTCTTCCGGCACGCGCGGCGTCCGCCGCCCGTACCAGCACGCACGGTGGCGGACTTCCAGTTCGGTGGCTGGCAGACCCATCGCAGCCCACATGATAACATCGGCAGACTGGAACGTTTCGATCAGAGTTGGAGGATCTCACATGGCGGCAGCCGACGACACCCGCTCGTCCGGGACGGGCGGAACCACGGAGCGGATGGTGCACTGCGTGAAACTCGGACAGGACCTCCCGGGCCTGACGGAAGTGCCGTGGCCCGGTGAACTCGGCCAACGCGTCTACGACCACGTGTCGGCCCGGGCATGGAAGCTCTGGGAGGACCGGATGCGGATGATCCTCAACGAGTACCGGCTGATGCCCTTCCAGAAAGAGGCGCAGGATCTGGTGGCCCGCGCGATGGAGGAGTTCTTCTTCGGCGAGGCGGCGGCGCCGCCCCCCAACTACGTCCCCCCGCAGCACTAGACGTCAGCGAGATCCGGACGGGAGAATGCGGCGGCCTCGGCCCCATTCTCCCGTCGGTCCACAGGCAGGCTCCCCGGCGCCTCTCACGCGGCGGCCGGCGTGGTTGGGAACAGCCTCTCGAGGTCCTCCTGCTTGGGTGCCGGGGTCATCAGGCTCACGACGACGAGCAGGCCGATCGAGATGATCGCCGAGGGGTAGATGCTCGGGATGCCCCACGGATCGGCCCCGAACACCGCGCTCGTCCCGCCCCGCGCCCCCTCGAGCACCCCGGGCGCCATCCACGGCAGGACGAACTCGAAGAACACCGTGGCCAGCGCGCCGCCCACGATCGAGGCTACCCCTCCCTGCCGGGTGGCCCGCTTCCACGTCAACGCCGCAAACAGCGCCGGCGTCACGGCGACCCCGTACATCGTGTAGGCGAAGTACGCGGTACTGCAGGATCGAGATCTGCGACTTGAGGTAGGTCGGCACGAAGATCATCAGGAAGGCGCAGAAGCCCATCACCACGATGAAGACCTTCTGCAGCGCCACCATCTTGGTCGGGTCGGCCTTCGGGTTGATCATGCCCTGGTAGATGTCCCGCATCACGTTGGAACTCGACGAGAGCAGGTAGTTCATCCCCGTCGACAGGACCACGGCGCACGCGGCGCCGAGCAGCAGCACCCCCACCGGACCGGGCACCATGTAGCGGGCGGCGTTCAGCACCAGGGCCCGCCCGTCCCAGCCGAGGTGGTGCTCGGTGTTGAACACCGAGGCGTACACCGCGATCGCGATGACGATCGTCTCGACGACGATCGTGCCGACGATCCAGATCGCGACGGCCTTCTTGGCCTCGCGCGGCGACTGCGCCGCGTAGAACTTCTGGTACATCGACTGGACGCCCATCAGGAGCAGGAAGGTCGACAGGAAGTAGGCCAGGCCCTTGAGCGCGGGGTACCGGCCGAAGTCCTGCGCGAACACCTGGAACTTGGTCGCTCCGAGCACGTCGTGCGCGTGCGCCCAGCCGCCGGCCGCCGCGACGACGAACGGCAGGGAGAGCAGACACGCCGACACGATGATGATCCCGTTCGGCAGGTCGGTGTGCGCCACCGCCACCATGCCGCCGATCGTGACGAACAGGATCACGAACAGCGCGGCGATCATCTGCCCGACCTCGAGCGAGACACGCCCGTCGGTCACGACGTTGAGGATGTACCCCCCGGCGCGGAACTGGTAGGCGACAATGGTCGTGAAGGCGACGATCAGCGCAATCGCCCCGAACAACCGCGCGAACCGGCCGTAGCGCACCTCGAGGATGTCACCGACCGTGTACTGGCCGAAGGTGCGGATCTTCGCCGCCACGAAGTAGATGATCGCGATGCCGAGGAAGGCGCCGGCCGGCTGCCAGATCGCGCTCCACCCCGCGTAGGACGCGTACTCCGCGCCGGCGATGAACGTCCCGGATCCGATCCAGGTGCAGACGAGCGTGAAGACCATCTTGGTCAGCGACAGGCTGCGCCCCGCCACCATGAAGTCGTCTTGGGACTTGATGAGCCGGGATCGGTAGATGTTGTAACCGGTCATCACGAGCAGGTACGCGAGGATGACATACAGGTAGTAGAAGCCCACGATGTCCTCCAGAAGTCCGGCGTTCGCTGGCGCGCGCCGGGGGCGGGCGCGCTCGCCCCCCCGGCGCCCCGTTCAGGTTCAGATGAGGATCAGGTCCCGCTGCATCTCCCCCGCCACGTCCACGCGGCCCGACGGCGTGATGAACACGTCGATCTCCGAGCGGGCCGCCATCTCGCCGGCCAGGTAGATGCCCGGTTCGATCGAGAAGCAGATCCCGGGCACGAGCTGGCGTTCGTCCTTGGTCTCGAGGTTGTCGATGTTCACGCCGTTGCCATGCACGTCCTCGCCGATCGAGTGGCCGGTGCGGTGGATGAAGTACGCACCGAAGCCCGCCTGCTCCACGACGCGCCGGCACGCGTCGTCCACCTCCCAGCCGAAGAGCGGCTGGCCCGCGGCGAAGCGCCGGCGCACGAATTCGAGCGCGGCGTCCCGCGCGTCGCGCACCGTGTTGAAGATCTGCACATACTTGGCGGGCGGGTTCTTGCCGACGAAGCCGCACCACGTGATGTCGTAGAAGACGGCCCCCGGCCGGTCCAGCTTGGCCCAGAGGTCGATCAGCACCGTGTCGCCAGCCTTGATGGGCCGGGCATTGGCGGGGGTCGGTTCGAAGTGCGGGTCGGCCGGCTGTTCGTTGGTCCCCACGATCGGGAACTCGCCCTTGCACGTCAGCCCGTCCTCGCCGTAGCGCCGGACGATGAACTGCTGGACGTCGTACGGCGTCAGCGTGCGCCCGCCGCGCAGCGATTCGCCGATGAGCGCGAACGCGTCGTTCTTGATGCGTTGCACGCGCTCGCCGGCAGCGAGGTGAGACTGGTACGCCGCCTCGTCGAGGACAGCCTGGAACGTCTGCACGAGCCCGGCCGACGACACCACCTCGAACCCCAGGGCCCGGACGAGGTCCACCGTGCCCCCGTCCACGATCGACACGTACGGAATGTTGGCGGTCGGCGAGTACTGCATGGCCACCTTCCGCGCGGGCCCGAGGATCTCCTTGAGCTGGGCGTGCAGCTCGCGCCAGGAGAGGTACAGGCGTTTCTCGCCCGGCAGGCTATCCAGCTTCGTCGACTCGACCTTGGAGCAGAGGCGCATCGGCTGGCCGGTCGTCGGAATCCAGTAGAACCAGCGACGGCTCGTGAACTTCCCGAAGTCCAGCCCCAGCACGTGGTGGGCGATGGCGTCCCGGTTGTGAAAATCGTAGAACAGCCACCCGTCGACGCCTGCCGCCTTCAACTCTCCCTGGATGCGCGCGATATCGGGCATAGGAGCCTCCTCGGATTCGTACACTGGCGATGAGTGCGCGGCCTCCAGCGCGCCACGCACGTCGGGTGTTGCTAAGCATACTTGACATCCCTCCCGGTCTGAAGGCCGTATCTTGTCGGGTGCATCTCGCGGGGCACGCCCGGGCCTTCCGGGCTCGTCTCCGGGCCCGCGACGGCAGGGCGGGTCCCGTTCGGCCCGCCCGCGGGCCGGATCGCCCCCGTTCGGCCGGCGCCGGATCCCGCCGAGGGCTCCCCGGGCGGACCGTGCGGGTAAACCGTCGGGAGACCCGCCAGGGGTCTACCGCACCGAGGCGTCGTGCCGTAGAATCGCCGCATGCCGTGGATCGCCCCGGGCTTCCGCCGGACCGTGCGCGCCACGCGGACGCCTCTCTGCGCTGTAGCCGTGCTGGTCGCGGTCGCATCCGCTGGCTGTCAGCCGCGGATGGACCCGGGGTTGTCGCCCGACCGTGCCACCCGACACGTCCGCGTCCTGGCCTCGTCGATCGGCTGTCGCCCGACCGGCAGCGACGCCAACCGCCGGGCGCGGGAGTACGTCATCGACCAGTTACGGGCCTCAGGGTTTGACGTGCGCGTGCAGGAGGCGTTCCCGCACAACGACCATGGGATGACCACGCCGGTCGCCAACGTCGTCGCGACGCGGGGCGGTCGCGAGGCCGACGCGGTCGCGCTCGTGAGCCACTACGATTCCCCGCCTGAATCCCGCGGCGCGGCCGACGACGCGCTCGGGGTGGCCGTCTGCCTGGAGGCCGCGCGCGTACTGGCCCAGCGGCCCGCTCCCCGCTACACCCTCGTCGTGGCCGTGACCGACGGCGAGGAGCTGGGGCTCATGGGCGCCCGCGTTCTGGGTTCGGCGCCCGAGTTCGCGCGCGTGCGCGCGTTCCTCAACTTCGAGGCGGTGGGCACGAGCGGGGCGGCCCGGTTGTTCCAGGTGGGTCCCGGGAACCCCTGGCTGGCGACCGCGTGGTCCCGCGCGGCCCCGTTCCCCGTAGGGTCGTCGCTCGACGCGGAGATCTACCGCCATCTGCCGAACGACACCGACTTCACGGTGCTCGCCCGCGCAGGCTTGCCGGGCCTGAACTTCGCGCCGGTCGGCAACGCCTTCGCCTACCACACGCCGCTCGACACATCGGAGCACCTCGACGGCACGACGCTGTCGCAGCTCTGTGCGAACGCCGTGGCGATCGTCTCTGCGCTGGACGCCTTCGACATTCGTGCGCGCACCTCCGAGGGGGGGACCTACTTCGACGCCGCAGGCGAGGGAGGATTCGCCTACTCGGCGCACCGCGCCGCCGTCGTCGCCGTGATTGCCTTCATCCTCGGCCTGGCGGCTGGATATCGGGCCCTCCTCATGGCCCGCGGCGAGGTGGGCCTGCTGAGGGTGGTCGTCACCGTGGTGTGGGCCGCCCTGACAATCGTCGCGATGGCCCTGGCGCTCTGGGGCGCGTGCTGGCTGCTGCGCGTCGGCAGCCGTCTCGAAAGCCCGTGGTACGCACAGGTGGCGTTGCTGCCCGTCTTTCTCGCCGTCGTCGCCCTGACGGTGGTGTGGGCGTGCATCCTGCTCAGCGGAACGGTCTCCACCTCGGTGGCGCCGTGCGGCAAGCCGCCGTGCGTGTGGATGGTCACGCTGCCGACCTGGGCCGTGCTGACGGCCCTCGCCGAGCGGTTGGCGCCGGGGGTCTGCTTCCTGGTCGCCTGGCCGCTCATTGTCGCGTCGGCGCTCGTCCTCCTGTTGCCCGCCGGGCGGGAGTCGTCCGGCCGGATCGCGTCGGCCGGCGCGTTGATCGTCGGCGGGGTTCTCTGGCTGCCGCTCGCCTGGACCTTGTTTCCGTTTCTGGTCGCCGTCTTTGGCTTCCTCCCCGTTCTGGCGCCGACGTGGCTGCTCCCGGCTGGGGCGATGGTGTCCCTGCTGGTGGTCGGCCCGGCGCTCGCCGGTCTGCTGCTGGGCGGAGGTCTCCGGTGGGTGCCGGCCAGCGTCGCCTCGTCGCTGCTCGGGCTCGCCGTGATTGGTCTGACGTGGACGATGTCGGTCGAGCCCGCCTACACTCAGGAACGGCCGGAACGACGCGTGATCCGGTACGTGCAGGACCTTGTTCAGCAGAAGGCGCTCTGGGAGGTCGGCACTCACGAACGGGATGAGGAGCCGGCAGGCACCGGCCGCTGGGCTCCCCACGGCTGGCAGAACGCGGACCAAGCCCCCGCCGTGTCTCTGCGGCTCGGACGCGTGTCGGGTCCGTTCCGCTACCGGACCGGTGCCAGAGGCCTGGTCGCCCCGCCCCTCGCGGTCCGCTCGGCCGTCCGCTCGATCGCGGGCAGCACCGAGATCTGGCTGGAAACCACGGCCGTGCCGGGTCTGGAGAGCACGGGGGCCGTGTTCGCCCTGCCCTGGGGGGTGCGGCCGCTCGACTCGAACCTGCCGGGCGTTGTGGAGAATGGACGATGGCGCGCCGCCGTCGTTCCGTGCCCGCCCGGCGGCGCGACGCTGCGCGTGCGGCTGTCGCCCGACGGGCTGTCGCGCCTGTGGGACGGCCGCGTCGTGGCGGTTGTCAATGGTCTGCCCGGCGGCGTGGGCTGGCAGCGTCTGCCGCCCTGGCTGCCGCAGACGACCTGCGTCTGGACGGCGCGGTCGTACTTCCTGTTGCCCTGGCCTCCGCCTGTGCCGGCGGACGCCTCGGACGCCACTCAACTGGCACACGGTGCGGTTCCGCCGCGGTAACGAGGTCTATGGCGACACGGTTCGACTTCAACTGTGACATGGGAGAGAGTTTTGGCCCCTGGCGAATGGGCCTGGACGACCAGGTCATCCCGTTTGTCACGTCGGCCAACGTGGCCTGCGGGTTTCACGCCGGCGATCCGGCCACCATGCGGCGGACCGTGCGGCTGGCCGAGGCCCACCACGTGGCCATCGGCGCCCATCCGGGCTTCCCGGATCTCCACGGGTTCGGGCGGAGGAATCTCGCCGCGACACCCGACGAGGTCCGCGACGATCTCGTCTACCAGATCGGCGCGCTCCTCGCCTTCACCAGCGCCAAGAAGCTCCAGCACGTCAAGGCGCACGGCGCGCTCTACAACATGGCCGTCCCGGGCAACGACCTCGCGCGCTCCATCGGCGATGCGGTCCTGGAGGTCGACCCGACGATGATCCTCGTCGTGCTGGCGGGGTCGCCGTGGGCCGACCTGGCCGAGGGGATGGGTCTGCGGGTGGCGCGCGAGGCCTTCGCCGACCGCGGGCTGATGCCCGACGGCACGCTGGTGCCGCGCTCGAAGCCCGGCGCCGTCCTCCACGACACCACGCAGGTCATCGAGCGGAGCATCCGGCTGGTCACCGAAGGGACGGTGGTCGCCATCTCGGGCGAGGTGGTCCCGGTCAGAGCCGACACGCTGTGTCTCCACGGCGACAACCCGGAGGCGATTACCCTGGCCTCGGCCCTGCGAGGGGCGCTCGAGCGGGCGGGCGTGACGCTCGTCCCGATGGGCCGCTCCCTGGCGGAAAAGGACAAGGCGTAGCCACGCCGCTCGGCGGACGAGGCAGGTCCGACCGACGCGTCCTGGCCCCTGGTGAGAAGCCTATGTACCCAGTTCCCCGCTTCCTGCCGGCCGGAGACACCGCTCTGATCGTGGAATTCGGCGATTCGATCGACCCGGCGACCAACCGGCGCGTGCACAAGCTGCTGCTGGCCATCGAGCGCAGCGGGATGGCCGGCATCGTCGAACTCGTGCCCACCTACCGGTCGCTGCTGGTGGCCTACGATCCGCTGGCGGTCGAGCTCGGAGCCCTGCGCGCCCGGCTCGAGCACCTCGCGGGACAACTCGACGAGGCGCCCTCTCCACCGCCGCGCGTGGTCGACATTCCGACCGCGTACGGCGGGGAGTTCGGACCGGACCTCGCCTTCGTCGCCACGCACAACGGGTTGCGAGAGGAGGAGGTCGTCCAGATCCACACGAGCACCGAGTACCTCGTCTACATGATGGGATTCAGTCCGGGCTTCGCGTACCTCGGCGGCATGTCCGAGCGCATCGCCACGCCGCGGCTCAAGACCCCGCGCACGGCAATCCCGGCCGGGTCGGTCGGCATTGCCCAGCAGCAGACGGGCATCTACCCCACCGAGAGCCCCGGCGGGTGGCAGCTGATTGGGCGCACGCCGGTGTCGCTGTTCGACGCCGCGCGCCACCCGCCCGTCCTGGTCGAGGCGGGTGATTTCATCCGTTTCGTGCCGATCCGCGCGGATGGGTACTCGGCGATCCTCGAGCAGATCCGCCGCGGCGGGTGGCGACTCCAGGCCCGGGAGCTAACCGCATGAAGACCATCGACGTGATTGAGGGCGGATTCCTCACCACCGTCCAGGACCTGGGACGCTTCGGCTATCAGCGCTACGGGGTGCCGACCTCCGGCGCCTTGGATCTGTGGTCGCTGCGTGCTGCGAACCGGCTGGTCGGCAACGCCGACGGAGCCGCCGGTTTGGAGCTCACGCTGATCGGGCCGCGGCTGGCCTTTCTCGTTCCGGCGACCATTGCGCTGACCGGCGCCGACCTCGGTGCGCAACTCGACGGCCGGGAGGTCCCGCGGTGGGAGTCGGTAACGGTACGCGCGGGCGCCGTCCTCAGCTTCTCGGGGACGCGGGAAGGGGTGCGGGCCTACCTGGCCCTGGCCGGAGGCCTCGACGTGCCCGTCGTCCTCGGCAGCCGGTCCACCTACGCCCGGTCGAAGTTGGGCGGCTATCAGGGCCGGCCGCTCAGGGCGGGCGACACCCTCCACACCCCCGCCGACCGCCCCGTCCTGCTCGGTGGACGGCGGATCGTCCCGCCAGACGTGCGGCCGCGCTATCCCCACGATCACTGCCTGCGGGTGGTCCTCGGCCCGCAGGACGACCGGTTCACCGACGAGGGTCGCCGGGTGTTCCTGACGTCCCGCTACACGGTGACGCCGCAGTCGGACCGCATGGGCTGCCGGTTGACCGGCCCCACCATCGCGCACACCTCCGGCCCCGACCTGGTGTCGGACGGCACGCCGCCCGGGGCCGTGCAGGTTGCGGGCGACGGCGTACCGATCGTCCTGTTGGCGGACCGCGGCACCGCGGGCGGGTACACGAAGATCGCCACGGTCGTCAGCGCCGACCTCTCCGCGCTGGCTCAGGCCGCGCCGGGCGACACGGTGCGGTTCGAAGCCGTCACCATCCCAGGCGCGCATGAGCTGATTCGGGAGCGGGAGGCGGCTCTCTCGCGGATCTCGACGGGGAGTGCCGCTCCGCGCCGCACTCGCCTGAAGCGGGTTGCGGCGGCCGTCGCCGCCGTCACGCGTGTCCTGGAGCACGGCGGCAGTCGCGGCTGACGGCCCGCCCGGTCCCGCACGCGGTGCCCACGCCGCCCCCCACGCGGAACGGCCACCGTCGGGCCGAGACCGCGTGTGGTATCTTCTCGTCCTCACGTCGGTTCCTGGAGGAGCAAGTCCGATGAGTGTCCCGCGAACTGTCCGCCGACGCGCACTCGCAATGCTGCTCGGCGCCTGTGTGCTCGTCGTCACGGTCGCCACCTTGCGTGCCCAGCAGACCGGGACGGAAACCCGCGATGCGGCGCAGAGACAAGACGAGGGGTTTGCCCGGTTGTACAAGGAATGGACCGGCGAGGCGCGATACGGGAGCCCGCTCGTCGATCACCTGCCCCTGGTCAAGGGTGTCCCGACACCGAAGGACGTCCTCGGGTACTACGTGGGCGCCCCGCGCAAGCTCACCTACTACGCCGACATCCTGAAGGTACTACCGGGCACTGGCCGCCGCCACGCCCTGCGTGACGATCGAGTCGATCGGCACGACGGACGAAGGGCGGGAGCTGGTGGTCGTCTGGGTGTCGTCCGAGCAGAACATCAAGGCCCTGCAGCAGAACCGCGACCGCCTCGCGAAGCTAGCGGACCCCCGGGGCCTCTCCGACGCGCAGGTCCAACAGCTGATTGCGACCACCAAGCCGAGCTACCACCTGACCGGCGGGCTGCACAGCAGCGAATCCGGCCCGTCCGAGATGCTGATGGAACTCGTCTACCGCCTCGCGACGGAGACCTCGCCGATCATCACGCGGATCCGCAACAACGTGTACGTCTCGGTGACGCCGGTGGCCGATCCCGACGGGCGGGATCGCTACGTGGACTGGTTCTACCAGGGTCTCGAGACCCCCGGGCCGACGACTCCAACCGGGCCGCCTGCCGTTGCCCCCGGCGGCGCGCAGCCCGGACGCCCTGGGGAGGGTCCGGGCGAGTCCGCCGGCCCGCGCGGCGCCACGCCGCTCGGCGTTCCGTACTGGGGCAAGTACGTGTTTCACGACAACAACCGCGACATCAACCTCGCGCTCACCCACGCGCGTGCGCTCGTCGACTGGTACTTCACGGCCCATCCGCCGATCATGCACGACCTGCACGAGTCCATGACGCTGATGTACACCTTCAGCGGCGGGCCGCCGCAGAACCCCAACCTGGACGCGCTGCTGTTTGCCGAACTCCCCTGGTTCGCCAGCTTCGAACTGGCGCAGATGACCAAGTGGGGGATGCCCGGCGTCTACACCCACGCGTTCATGGACAGCTGGTCGCCCGGCTACTACACCTCGGTGGCCTACAACCACAACGGCCTGATGAAGATGTACGAGACCCAGTCGGGACGCGACCCCGCTCCCGTCACACCGCCCGGGCCGGCGCGTCAGGCCGCGCCGCCCACGGCCGGGGCCGGAGCGGCTGCGCCGCCGCCACCGCGCGGCGGCGTCTCGGGCGAGTCGGCGCGGCCCGGAGCACCGGCCGACGCGGCCGTGGCCCCGCCGCCACCGCGGGCGGGCCTGCCGGTCGAGCCGGCGCGGGGCGGAATCCCCGGGGGAACGACGGTCGACGCCGCCTCGGCCGCGCAGCCGCCGCGAGCCGGCACGCCGGGTGAACCGGGGCGGGGCGGTGGCCCGGGCGGATCGAGTCTCCCGACGGGACGGGGCGGCGCGCAGGAACGCGAGTGGTACCGGGGCCTGCCCGTCCCGACCAATGCGGTGGCGGTGTTCAGCCGCCGGGACAACACCAACTACATGGAGACGGGAGTCCTCTCGGCCCTCCAGCTGACGTCGATGTTCCCGGCCACCATCCTCGAGAACTTCTACGTGAAGACGCGGAACGCGATCGACGAGGGGCGCACCAAGGCACCCTTCGGGTTCGTCATTCCCGTGCAGCGTGACATGACGCGGGTGGCGGAGCTCCTGCGCATCCTGCGCCTCCAGCGAATCGAGGTGGGCCAGGCGACGGCCGAGTTCAAGGTGGGCGGCGCCACCTTCCCGGCCGGGTCGTACCTCATCAAGCGGGACCAGCCCTACGGGCGGCTGGCCAAGAACCTGCTCGAGCGGCAGGTCTACCCCGACGCGCGGTTGAGCACGTACGACGACAGCGGGTGGACCATGGGGCTGGAGATGGGCGTCATCGTGCGGGAGATCCGCGACGCCGCGGTCCTCCAGGTGACGACGACGCCCGTCGGGACGGTCGCGCTCAAGGGCACGGTTGCTGGCGCGGGCACCGCCTCGCTCGCCGTCGCGCACCTCGGCTCGACCAACATGATCACGTTCCGTTACCGGTTCCGTCAGGCGCGGATGCGGATCGCCGAGAAGGCGTTCAAGGCGGAGGGCGTCGAATTTCCCGCGGGGTCCTTCGTCGTGGACGGACCGACTCCCGCCCTCAAGGCCGCCATCGAGGAGCTCGGGCTGACGGCCGCATCGCTCGCCGCCCCGCCGGACGTGCCGATGCACGAGGCCAAGGCGCCGCGCGTGGCCATCTACTCCCAGTGGACCAACACCCAGGATCTCGGGTGGTACCGCCTCACGTTCGACCGCCTTGGCGTGCCCTTCGATCTCATCTACAAGGAGCAGGTCCGCCAGGGTGACTTGCGCGCGAAGTACAACGTGATCCTCATGGCCGCCCAGAACCTCAACCGCCAGACCGCGCTCCAGTCGCCCGGCCCGCGCCCCCAGCCGTATCAAAAGACCGCCAAGTACAGGTTCCTCGGCATGTACGGCGAAACGCCGGATATGACCGGGGGGGTTGGCGTGGAGGGCGTGGCGGCTTTCGAGAAGTTCCTCGAGGGAGGCGGCACGCTGATCGCCGCCGGACCGGCCGTGCGGTTTCCGATCGAGTTCGGCTGGGCCCATACGGTGGACGCCGAGGCGATCGCCGGCGTCGCCGCGCAACGACCGGTCATCGAGGCGGACATCGTACGGCCGGATCACCCGACCTTCTACGGCTACGCGGATCGGTCGCTGCCCGTCAAGTACGTCGGCGGTGTGACCCTGCGCGTCGGCGTAGCCGACCAGGCCAACATTCTCGCGCGCTATGTGGGCGGCGACGCCTCGGTGCTCAGCGGCGCGATGGTCGGGGCCGACCAGCTGCGCCAGAAGGCCTTCGCGGTGGACGTCCCGCGCGCGTGCAACGGAAGGGGCCGGGTGATCCTCTTCGCCAGCAACCCCGTGTACCGCTGGCAGAACCACGTCGAGTTCAACCTGATCTTCAACTCGCTGCTCAACTGGGACTACGTGCCGCCCTCCGGGCCGCCGATGCCGGAGCCGTGACAGGACCGGGGCCGCCGGCTCGCCCTCACGCGAGCCGGCGGCCCCGGGTTTCCGGGATCCAGATCCACGCCACGGCGGCGAGCAGGAAGGCTGCCGCGGCCGTGGCGAAGGCGGCGGTGAATCCGTGTGCGGTGGCAAGGGCGCCGACGGTCCACGGCGCCGCGGCGCTGACCACACGCCCGAGATTGTAGGTCAACCCCTGGGCGCTCGCCCGGATGGAGGTGGGATAGATCTCCGCCGTCACGGCGCCGAACCCGCTGAAGTAGCCCGCGCCGAAGAACCCGACGAAGGGCAGCAGCGCGAAGAGCGCCGCCGGGACCCGCACCGAACCAAACGCCAAGACGAGGGCGGCGGCCGCCAGCACGTACGTCACGTAGGTACGCTTGCGGCCCAGGCGGTCGCTGATGAGCCCGAACGCGATATAGCCGAACCACATCCCGATGTTCATCGCGACGAGGAGGACGGTCTTGACGTGCGCCAGCCCGAGGCCGCCGTGGCTGGGGGGAAGCTCGAGATAGGCGGGCACCCACTGCGTGAACGCCCAGTAGGCGTAGAGCGTGCACGCGTTCATCAGCGTCACGAAGATCGTGAGCCGGAGCATGGGACCGCGGAGCATGATGGCAAGGCCCGCACGCCGCTCCACGCGCGAGTGCGAGGCCGTCGCGGTCCGCCAGACGTCGGGTTCCCGGACGCGTCGGAGCACCCAGGCGGTCACCAGCGCCGGGAGCACCCCGACGAAGAACACGGCGCGCCACCCGCCCCACCTCAGCATGACCTGCGCCACGACGGCGGCGGCGGCGTAGCCGATCGCCCAGGCGCTCTGCACCACGCCCAGCGCCTTGCCGCGGTGTTCGTCGGGCCACGTCTCCGACACCAGCGCCGCGCCGGCCGCCCACTCGCCGCCCATCCCCAGGCCAAGCAGGGCACGACACGCCCCCAGCTGCCACGCGTTCTGCGCCAGCCCGCACGCGCCCGTGCACACGGAGTAGACCAGGATGCTGCCCGTCAGCGCCCGCGTCCGGCCGAACCGGTCGGCCGCCAGGCCGAACAAGACGCCGCCCACGGCCGCCGTGACCAGCGTCAGCGATCCGATCAGGCCAGCGGTGGCCTTGCTGAGCGCCAGGTCGGACATCACCGAGGCCAGAACCAGCGCATAGAGGTTGACGTCGAAGGAATCGAGCATCCAGCCGAGGCACGCGGCCGCCAGTGCGCGTTTCGCATCCGGCGGAGCCTGGCGGAACCAGGCGAGGGGGTCCGAGGCGGCGGGAGGCGTGGGCATTCTGCTGGCATCATAGTCCGGCACGGGTGCGCCGCAAAGCCGCTGTGCTATGCTCCGTGTGTCACGACCCGATCGCCTCTTCGCGGGCCGATCCCGCGCGGATCGACCCGTTGCCCATGCGTCCGGGAGGCCTCATGACCGCGGTTTCGACGCCGCTGCAGCTCACCGACCTGACGTTCCGCGACGGGCACCAGTCGTTGTTCGCCACTCGCGTTCGGACCGACGACCTGACCGCGATTGCCGCGGAGATGGACACCATCGGGTTCTGGTCGATGGAGGTGTGGGGCGGCGCCACCTTCGACGTCATGACGCGGTACCTCAACGAGGACCCCTGGGAGCGCATTCGGGCGCTCAGGCAGCGCCTGCCGCACGTCAAGTTGCAGATGCTGCTGCGCGGCCAGAACCTCGTCGGCTACCGCAACTACGCCGACGACGTCGTGCGGGCGTTCGTCCAGCATGCGGCCGAGTGCGGCATCGACGTGTTCCGCGTGTTCGACGCCTTGAACGACGAGCGCAACTTCATCACGGCGTTCGACGCCATCAAGGGAACCGGCAAACACATCCAGGGCGCGCTCAGCTACTCGCTGACCGACCGCGCGCTGGGAGGGCCCGTCTTCACGCTGGACTACTTCCTCGACAAGGCTCGCATCGTGGCGCGCATGGGCGCCGACAGCCTCTGCATCAAGGACATGGCAGGTCTGCTCTCCCCGGACGACGCCGCCACGCTGGTCGGCGCCCTGAAGCGGGAGCTGCGGATCCCGGTGGCGGTCCACACGCACTTCACCAGCGGCATGGCGTACATGACCCTGCTCCGGGCGATCGACGCCGGGGCCGACGTCATCGACACGTGCCTGGCGCCTTTCGCGCATCGGACGTCGCACGCGGCGGCCGAGCCGATTGTCGCCGCCTTGGCCGGCCGCCCCCGAGACACGGGCCTCGACCTGGCCCGCCTCCTCAAGCTGGATGAGTACTTCGAGACCATCGCGCCCAAGTACCGCGATTTTCTCGACGACACCAAGCTCGCGGTCATCGACCCCGGCGTGCTCTGGCACCAGATCCCAGGGGGGATGTTCAGCAACATGGTGGCCCAGCTGCGGCAGGCCGACGCCTTGCACCGGCTGCCCGAGGTCTACGAGGAACTGCCCCGGACGCGCCGCGAACTCGGCACGCCGCCGCTCGTGACGCCCACCAGCCAGATTGTCGGCACCCAGGCCGTCCTCAACGTGCTGTTCGGTCGCTACAAGATGATCTCGCGGGAGGTAAAGGACTACGCCTACGGCCTCTACGGCCGGCCGCCGGCGCCCATCGATCCCGACGTGCAGCGTCTGGCCCTGGCCGACTACGAGCGGGGCCACGAGCCGTTCACCGGGCGCGCCGCCGATCTGCTGGCGCCGGAGCTGGACAAGGCGCGCGAGGACACCAAGGGCCTGGCCCGCGACATCGGCGACGTGCTCTGCTACGCGTTGTACCCGACCACCGGCCTGCGGTTCCTGAAGTGGAAGTACGGCATCGAGACGCCGCCCGCCGAGACGCGCGCCAGAACGCTCGACGACGTCAAGCGCGAGAACGAACTGGTCGCCAAGGCACGCAAGGGCGCCGTCGTCGCGGCCGGCGCTCCCGCACCCGCCTCGCACCACTTCACGGTCCGAGTCGGCGGCGAGGTGTTCGAGGTGGAGATCGACCCGGACGGCGGAGCGGCCGCCCCACCGGCTCCGTCGGAACAGGCGGCCACCGCCGCCGCGCCTGATTCGGTCGTCACCGCCCCGATGCCCGGCCTCGTCCTCCGCTACTTCGTCGCACCCGGCGACGCGGTCAAGGCCGGAGCGCCCGCGGTACTCCTCGAAGCGATGAAGATGCAGAACGCGCTGCCCGCCCCGCGCGACGGCCGGGTCGCCTCGCTGTCGTTCAAGGCCGGCGACAACGTCAACCGCGGCGATGTCCTCCTGACCCTCGAGTAGGGCCCGGGGACGGAGCGAGGGAGGACGCGTGCCCCTGGACGCCTACCGGGCGAAGCGGAACTTCTCGAAGAGTCCCGAACCATCCGGCACGGCCCCGCCCGCCCCGCGCGGCGGACCGCGTTTCTTCTGCGTCCAGAAACATCTCGCCAGCCACCTCCACTACGACGTCCGACTCGAACACCACGGCGTGCTGCTCTCGTGGGCGGTACCCAAGGGGCCGTCACTCAATCCGGCCGACAAGCGGCTGGCGATGCAGGTCGAGGACCACCCGCTTGAGTACGGCGAGTTCGAGGGCGTCATCCCCGAGGGCTACGGGGCCGGCATCGTGATGCTCTGGGACCGCGGGGGCTGGCAGCCCGAGGTCGACGACGTCGATGCGGCGCTCTTGCGGGGCGACCTGAAGTTCCGGCTGGACGGATTCAAGCTGAAGGGCTCCTGGGCCCTGGTGCGCACGCGGGGCTACGGGCCGCGGCGGCCAGACCAGCAGGACGCGAGCGGCCGCAGCTGGCTCCTCATCAAGCATCGGGACGAATGGGCCGGCCCGCTCGACATCGGCGCATTCGCGCCGATGAGCGTCAAGAGCGGCGGGGACTTCGCCGACATCCTGGCGACGGACAACCCAGCCATCTGGCGGTCGAATCGCCCCGCGCGCAGCGGCGAGGCCGGAGGACTCTTCGAGCGGATCATCGAGCGGGCGCTGGCCATCAAGGCCGGCGCCTCGCCCGCCGAGACCGCGAACGCGCCGCGGGGCCGGGCGGCACGGGTGCGACCCCAGCCCACGCCCGCCGCCAAGCGCCCACCCTCGGGCCGCGGACGGGCCAACCCCAAGGGACGAGGCACGCGCTAGCCCGATCACGCGCGTCCGTTGGCGACGATCGAGACGATGGGCGTCTTGGGCCGGACGATCAGGCCAGGAGTCGCTTGGCGATCGTGCTCCAGATGGCGTAGGAGAGCCGCCGGCGGGCGTGCCGTGCAATGTCACCCGCCCAGAACGGTCCCTCGACGATTTCACAGCTGGCCGGGATCCCGTCGGCCGACAGCGGGTGCTTGTGTTCGGCCGCGTAGCGGTCCAGCGTCTCGGGGGACGGCCGCGCGGTGTTGACGACCACGACGTCGACCTTGCGGCCGATGGCCGCCTCAATCCAGCGCACCTCTTCCCCGGCGGTGAAGCCCGCCATGCCGCGGCCTTCGGTGAGGAGGTTGGCGACGAGGATGATCGGCCCCCGCATACGCTGCAGCGCCTGGGCCATCCCCCGCACGAGCAACGGCGGCATCAGGCTCGTGTAGAAGCTCCCGGGCCCGATGATCGCGACCTCGAACTCCGAGATCGCCTGGTCGACCACCGGGTGGAGGCACGGCTCCGGGTCGAGCCAGAATCCGGCGGATGGGTCGCCCCTCGCTCTGCAGCGCGTCCACCTCGACCTCGCCGCGCGTCCGGGAACCGTCCGCGTACTCGGCGCAGATCGTGGACTGGTCGACGCTGGCCGGCCAGACGCGGCCATGGCAGCCCAGCAGGGCTCGAAGACCATCAACGGCGGCCAGGAAATCGCCGCTGTGGCGCTGCATCATCGACAGGAGCAGGTTGCCGCCGGTGTGTCCGGCCAGTTTCGCGTGTTCGAGCGTGGGCAGCCTGGCCAGCAGGACCCGGCGCGCCTCGGCCTCGTTGCGAGCCAGTGCCAGGGCGCATTTCAGGATGTCGCCAGGCGGCAGCACGCCGAGCTGATCGCGCAGCACGCCCGAGCTGCCACCGCTGTCGAACATCGTGACGACAGCATTCACCTTGAGCCAGGGATTGGTCTTCAGGCCGCCGAGCAAACTCGGCAACCCCGTGCCCCCTCCGATACAACCGACTGGAAGCTCTCGCAGGCGCATCGACGCCCATTCTACATCCGCGGGCCCGATCGACCTCTGCGGGACGCGGCCGACACGGAGGGCTTCGTCGTCACGGCCCGGGGCGTGGAAAGGCGGGGCCACGGAAAGGAGGCTCTGCAGTCGGGACCCAGCTTCGTTACAATACGGCCATGGCAACCAACCCCTCGTGGCGGAAGGCCGTGGAGACGCTCCAGAGCGACCTGCGCGCGACGCTCGGCGAGCGCCTGCAGGCGCTGGTGGTCTACGAAGCGCACGGTGCCTTCGGTGAGCCACCGGACGGCGGGTCGGAGGCTCGGGGACTCCGCCATCGCGACCGGGTGCACACGCTGGCAATTGTGGACGGTCTCGGGCCGGACGACCTCGCGCGCCTGGCGCCGCTGTCGCCCAAGTGGGCCAAGCACGGGCTGGCCGTCCCGCTGGTGCTCGCGCCAAGCGAGCTGGCGCGATCGTTCGACGCCTTCCCGCTCGAGTTGGGGCAGATCCTCGCCCGCCACGAAGTCGTGGCCGGCGATGACCCGTTCCGCGGGTTCGCAGTCGACGCCGACGATCTGCGCCGCGCCTGCGAAGCCCAGGCGCGAAGCCACGTGATCCACCTGCGGGAAGGATTCCTCGAGGCCGGCGGGAGCCCCCACAAGATCAACGACCTGGTCGCCGCGTCGGTCGTACCCTTGCGAGCCCTGCTGGTCAACGTCGCGCGGCTGCACGGGGTGGACACGTTGACGCCGGCGGACTTGTCCACATTTGTCGAGCATCGACTGGGCCTGCCGATGGCTGGCCTTCGCCCGCTGCTCGCCGCCCGGTCGGCGGACCGCCGCGAGACGACCGATGCCGGGGCGCTGTTCCCGGCCTACTTGCAGGCCGTCGAGCGGCTTGCCCAGCTGGTGGACGAATGGACGCGGTAAGACGACTCGCGCTCTCGCTGACCCTGCTGCTGGGGCTCTCGCCGCTCGCCGCCGCGCAAGGCGACGTCCCGGACCTCACGCAACCCGTCAACGACTTCGCCAGCGTAATCGACGCCACCCACGCCGGCGAGATGGACCGGATGATCCGGGCGCTCCAGCAGGCCACGGGCGACGTCGTGGTCGTGGCGACGATCGAGACGTTCGCACCCTTCGGCGACATCCGGGAGTACGCGGTCAAGCTCTTCGAGAATCACGGCCGCGGCATCGGCCAGGCCGGCAAGCACAACGGCATCCTCGTGCTGCTCGCGGTCAAAGACCACAAGGTCTGGATCGAGGTCGGCTACGGGCTCGAAGAGTTCATCACCGACGGGTTCGCCGGCGAAACGAGCCGCCAGGTCATGATCCCGGCCTTTCGCACCGGCGATTATGGCGGCGGGCTCCAGGCCGGGGTCGAGCGGATCATCGGACGAATTGCCGAGGCGCGCCACGTGACCCTGCAGGGTGTCAGGGCTCCCGGGCCCACGCGAGGCGTCCGGTCGACCGGCCTGCCCCTGTGGGCGATCATCCTCATCGTGATCATCGCGGTCGCCTTGAGCGCCGCCAGCCGGGGCGGCGGCCCGGGTGCCGGCTACCGACGCGGATGGGGCGGCGGCGGCTGGAGCGGGTGGAGCAGCGGCATCGGGTCGTTCGGCGGCGGGGGCTTCGGCGGTGGGTTCGGGGGGTTCGGCGGAGGCGGGAGTGGCGGCGGGGGTGGCGGCGGCAGCTGGTGAGCGCCGGACTGCCGGCGGCAGGCGAGGATCACTGACCGGGCAGGACGTGCCGGATCTTTTGGAGGAGGCAACGATGGGAACGAAGAGGTGGACGACCGGGGCGGGCTTGGCGCTCGTAGCCGCGCTGACTCTGCCGTTGGCTGGCTGCTCCTACAACCGCCTCGTAGGCCAGGAGGAAGCGATCAAGGCGCAGTGGGCGCAAGTCGAGAACCAGCTGCAGCGGCGCAACGACCTCATCCCGAACCTCGTCAGCACCGTGAAGGGATACGCGGCCCACGAGCAGGGCATCTTCGAGGCCGTGGCGGACTCGCGCGCCAAACTGGCCGGCGCACGAACGCCGGAGGACACGATGGCGGCGGCCAACGCGCAGACCTCCGCGCTCTCGCGGCTGCTGGCGGTGGTCGAGAACTATCCCCAGCTGAAGGCCGACGAGCAGTTCAACCGCCTCATGGACGAGTTGTCCGGCACCGAGAACCGCATCGCGGTCGAACGCATGCGCTACAACCAGAAGGTCCAGGACTACAACACGTTCCGCCGTCAGTTCCCGTCGAACCTGACTGCATCGCTGTTCCGCTTCAAGGAGTACCAGTTCTTCCAGGCTCCCGCCGAGGCGAAGCAGGTGCCGAAGGTCGACTTCACGAAATGAAAGCCAGCGCTTGAACCCGACACTCGACCTTCACACCGACGCGCGTGTCCTTCAGGCCGAGGTGGACCTGCGCAGGGCCACCGCGCCGTCCCGCGTACGCACGAGGAACTGCGATTCGGTCAGCCGGGCGATCAAGGCCTCACAGGTCGAGCGATCGACGCCCCAGAGGCGCTGCGCCTGGGACACCGTCAGCTTCAGGCCAGGCATCTCGAGGAACTCGGCGCGAACGCGCCGCACCGTCGCTTCCAGCGGGATTTCGGCTTGGGACACGCGTGTCATGAACGCTCCTTCACCCCGCGCAGACGGGATGGGTGGTCGGATGTCCACGCTGGCGGACTTCGGGCTCGCCGGCGCACCACGCTAGGTTATTGGCGTGTCGAAGTTGCCCTGGAGGGAGTCACCGTCGGTCCCGGGCACCAGCGAGAGAGCAATCAGGGTACCAACAGGGCCCCGCGGTTCCGGCGGCAGATCTTCGCTCGATGCCGGCCCGTGCGTCCGCACGCCGACGAGCGACGGTGGTACCTGTAGCGAAGGGCGTCAGAAACGGGACACGACTCCACGGCCCGGTGAGGCTGTCCGGCCCGCCGGGTACCGAGAGAGCGCGCGGAACGGTTCAGATCGGGTGTGACGTGCCGCCCGTGGACCGCCATCCGTCCTGGATCAGCAAACGCATGTGGTCCACGGACCGCGCGATGACAGCCGTCGGATCCTCGTAGCGTTCAACGGATTCCCCACCGTCAGCGGTGGTCATGACAAATTCATAGTCCTGGCGGTCGACATCCCGTCGGACCTCGCACCGCACGCGCTCACCTTGGCGCTCGAAGAACCAGATCATCGCGCCAATCTTAGCAGATCCGTGGCAGTTGCTCACCGCTCAACATGTCCACGATCCGGTTGGATCCGAGCAGGCTGCGGAGGACCACGAGCCCGGGCGGGCCGGCCGACACGCGGCCGATGACGTCGGCGTCCCGCGCCACCGGATGGCGCCGGAGGAGGTCGAGCGTCCGATGCGCCTGCGCCTCGGGGACGAAGGCAATGAACCGGCCTTCGTTCGCCACGTAGAGGGGCTCGAACCCGAGGAGTTCGCAGGCTCCGCGGACGTCCTCGCGCACGGGTATGCGCTGCTCCTCGATGGTCACACCCACTGACGCGGTCGCGGCGATCTCATTGAGCGCACTCGCCAGTCCCCCGCGCGTCAGGTCCCGCAGGCAGTGCACCTCGACGCCGGCCGCCACCAGGTCGAGCACCGGCGCGGCGAGCGGAGCGCAGTCGCTGTCGATCTGGCTCTCGAACTGCAGGCCTTCACGGACCGCCATGATGGCCATCCCGTGCCGCCCGATGTCGCCACTGAGGATGACGGCGTCGCCCTCGCGGACCGCCGCGGGCGCAATGGTCAGGGTGTGCTCGACCGCGCCAACCCCGGCCGTGTTGATGTAGAGGCCGTCACCCTTCCCGCGGTCCACCACCTTCGTGTCCCCCGTGACGATGGTGACACCGGCCTCGGTGGCCGCTGCCTGCATCGAGGCCACCACGCGCTCAAGCGCGTCGATGGCGAACCCCTCCTCGAGGATGAACCCGGCGCTCAGGGCAAGGGGACGGGCCCCGGCCATGGCCAGGTCGTTCACGGTGCCGTTGACGGCCAACGTGCCGATCGTGCCGCCCGGGAAGAACAGCGGCCGCACCACGTACGAATCGGTCGTGAAGGCGATCCGCGGCGAGGACCACTCGAGAACCGCCGCGTCGTGCCCCGCGTCGAGCTGCGCGTTCCGGAACGCGGCGCGGAACACGCGGTCGATCAGCTGGTGCATCAGTCGGCCCCCGCCGCCATGCGCCAGCGTGACGTGCGGATACTGGCCGATGGGCAGCGGGCAGGACGAGGTCGAGAAGATGTCGCTCATGGCCGTCTCAGCTGTTGGTTCGGCGGCGGTGCCGGTAGTAGGCTGCACAGGCGCCTTCCGACGACACCATCGTGGCACCGAGCGGGTGGTCAGGAGTACAGCGGCCGCCGAAGGCGCTGCACTCGTGCGGCTTCTTCAGGCCCTGGAGGACCTGCCCGCTGATGCAGTCGGCCGGCTCGGGGCATGGACCGACGCCGCTGAGGTCGAACCGATGCTCGGCATCGAACTCGCGGAACCGTTCCCGCAGGCCGAGGCCGCTCGACCGGATCTCGCCGATACCCCGCCACGCCCGGTCCACCACCTCGAAGACCTCGGTGACGAGCGACTGGGCCGGCCGATTGCCGCCCTCGCTCACCACCCGCGAATAGGCGTTCTCGACCTCGGCCCGTCCCTCCTCGAGCTGGCTCAGGCACAGGAAGATGCCCCGCAGCAGGTCGAGGGGCTCGAAGCCCGTCACCACAATCGGGACCCTGTAGCGGGCGGCGATCGGCCGGTACTCGGCGCACCCCATCACCGCGCACACGTGGCCGGCGGCAAGGAAACCCTGCACGCGGCAGGACGGCGAGCTGAGAATCGCCTCCAATGCCGGGGGCACCAGAACGTGCGAGACCAGGACGCTGAAGTTCCTCAGACCCTCGCGCCACGCCTGGTAGACCGCCATGGCATTGCCCGGGGCCGTCGTCTCGAAGCCGACGGCAAAAAACACCACCTCGCGCGCGGGGTTCTCCCGTGCGATGCGCAGCGCGTCGAGCGGGGAATACACGATGCGGACGTCCCCCCCGGCGGCCTTGACCGAGAACAGGTCCCGATCGGTCCCCGGCACCCGCAGCATGTCGCCGAACGAACAGAAGGTGACCTCCGGACGGGACGCGAGGGCGATCGCCCGGTCGATCTTCGCGAGCGGGGTCACGCAGACCGGACAGCCCGGCCCGTGCAGCAGCGTGACCGACCCGGGCAGCAGCTCGTCCAAGCCGTACTTGAGAATGGCATGCGTCTGCCCCCCGCACACCTCCATCACGGTCCACGGACGGGTGACCACTCGGTGGATCGCGGCGAGCCAGCGCTGGGCTGCCGCCGGGTCCCGGTACTCGTCCAGATACTTCATGACGCGGGGAACTCCTCCCCGTCCGGCTCGTCGCCCACCAGACGCCTGAGGTCCTCGAAGATGCGTTCAGCCTCCGCCTCGTCTATCCGGCTGAGCGCAAAGCCGGCGTGGACGATCACGTAGTCGTCGACGCCGGCCTCGGGCAGGTACGCCAGGTTGACGTCCTTGATGACGCCGCCGAAACTCACCCTCGCCGTGCGCGTCAGGGGATCATCCCCGCTCACGCTGACGATCTTCCCGGGAACCGCCAAGCACATGTGCCGCCTCCAGATCCATCCACGAGACCGCCGGGAAGTGCCGGCTGTCAGCCGAGTTCGATGGCCCACGCCGTCGCAGCCACCTGGCCGAGCGCGATCCCGCCATCGTTTGGCGGAATGCGCTGGTGCCAACAGGGCCGAAACCCGTCGTGCACCAGGGCCGTCACGACCCGCTCGTTGAGATACCGGTTCTGAAAACACCCGCCCGACAGGACGACGCGCTCCACGCCCGCGCGCCTCGCCATGTCGACGACAATCGCCGCCAGCGCGTTGTGGAACCGGGCCGACACCAGCCCGACCGGGCAGCCTGCCGCGATATCCGCCAAGGCGGCCATCATGATCGGGCGCCAGTCCACGATCCAGCGGAGCGACGTTCCCCCGTCCGCCGGCACAGGCAGCTCGACGATGTCGTACGGGTAGCCGTCCTCGACCGCCACCCCGTCGAGGGCATACTCCAGCTCCATGGCCGCCTGGCCTTCGTAGCGCACGATCTGACGAACGCCGGTGAGCGACGCCACGGCATCGAACAACCGCCCGACGCTCGACGTCCGGGGGGTGTTCACCCCCCGTTCGATCATCGCCCGGATGTTGCGGCGATCGCCCTCCTGGAAGGAGGACGCCGCCGCGGTCGGCGGTCCCTCCCACGCGCCGGCGCCCAGCATCTCGTGCAGGACACCCAGCGCGGACCGCCGCGGCTCGCGCACGGCCACGTCCCCGCCCGGCAGGGGGAACGTTCGGAACGTGGCGACTCGCCGTCCCAACCGTCCGGTGATCACGAAGAACTCACCGCCCCAGACGGTCCCGTCCGGGCCATGGCCCGTGCCGTCCCACGCCACCCCGAGCACGGGCGGGGCCACCTCGTTCTCAGCCATGCAGGCCAGCACGTGCGCCAGGTGATGCTGAACGGGCCGGAGGAGGAGGCCGCTCTCGCGCGCCCAGCGTGACGATTGGTAGTCGGGGTGGGTGTCGCACGCGACCGTCGCGGGCTGGACCTGGTAGAGGGCCTTGAACGCCCCGATCACGTCGCGGAACGCGGCCAGCGCCTCGGCCGTCTCGAGGTCGCCGATGTGCTGACTGACGAAGACGTTTCGTCCGACCGAGAGCGCCACGGCGGCCTTCAGGTGCGCGCCGACGCCCAGCACGCCCGCCCCCCCCTCGCCGCCGCCGACGAGCGACACCGGTAGGGGGGCGTACCCCCGTGCGCGGCGCAGGACGAGCTCCCGATTGAGGACGACGCGCGCGATCGAATCATCGACGTGCCGAGCGATCGGCCGATCGTGCACCAGGAAGACGTCGGCGAGACCGCGCAGCCGGTCGATCGCCTCGCGCTCGTCCGTACAGATCGGTTCATCCGACCGGTTGCCGCTCGTCGCCACGACCGGGAAGCCGAGATCGCCGAGCAGGAGGTGATGGAGCGGCGTGTAGGGCACCATGACGCCCAGCGACGGATTGCCCGGCGCCACCTCCGACGCCACCGTCGGCCCGGGCCGCCCGGGTTCGCGGGAGTCGGCGAGCGTCTGCGACCGTCTCCGCAGCAGCACGATCGGCGACTCGGGCGACAACAGGAGGCGCGCCTCCCGCTCGCCGACCTCGCACACCTGGCGGACGGCGTCGAGCGAGGGGAACATGACGGCGAACGGTTTCTCCTCGCGTGCCTTCGCGCGACGCAGGCGCGAGACCGAGGCCGGGCTCCGCGCGTCCACCATCAGATGGAACCCGCCAAGCCCCTTCACGCCGACGATGGCGCCTTGCCGGAGCTGTTCAACCGCCGCGCGCAGCGCCGCGTCGCCGCTGGCGAGATTGCGCCCCGCCTGGTCCCACAGCTCCAGGTGTGGCCCGCACGCCGCGCAGGCGTTGGGCTGGGCGTGGAAGCGGCGATCGCGGGGGTCGAGATACTCGGCCCGACACGCGTCGCACATCGCGAAGGAGGCCATTGTCGTGTTCGGCCGGTCGTACGGCAGCGCGGTGACGATCGTGAAGCGCGGGCCGCAGTTCGTGCAGTTGGTGAACGGGTACCGGTAGCGGCGGTTGCCGGGCGTGAGGGTGTCACGCAGGCAGTCGGGACAGGTCGCGATGTCCGGCAGCACGAGCGCCGTCTTCTCGCCGTCGACACTCTCCCGGATCTCGAAGCCCGACAGCCCCGTGGCCTCCAGGTACGCGGTCTCGACTCCCTGCACGAGGGCGCGCGGCGGCCGTTCGTCGACCAGCCGGAGCAGGAACGCCTCCAGCACCTGGGGCGTGCCCTCGACCTCCAGGCTCACGCCGCTCGACGAGTTGACGACCCAGCCCGGGAGCCCCAGTTCGGAGGCCAGTCGGAAGACGAAGGGGCGGAACCCGACCCCCTGAACGGCGCCGCGGATGTGGACGCGGAGGCGCTGCACGCCGGGCGGGGTCCTCACGGGCGGGCGGCCTGTTCCGCGAGCTCGAAGACGACGCGCGTGACCTGCGGGTCGTCGGGCCTCAGGCTCGAGCGGAAGCCTTCGCGCTCGCACAGCCGCACCATGTCGATGTTTTCCGACAGCACGTCGCCCGTCATCGACCGCAGGTGTTCGGCCCGGGCCACCTCCATGAGGCAGCGGACCAGCTGCCGGCCCAGGCCGAGGCCCTGGAACTGGTCGGCCACGATGACGGCAAACTCCGCATCCCGCGTCCCGTGCGCCTTGGTCAACCGGCCGACGCCCATGATCTCGCGCTCGCCCGTGCGGCTGTCACGGCGCTCGGCCACGAGCGCCATCTCGCGGTCGTAGTCGATGAAACAGATGCGGGTCAGCCGCTCGTGCGCCACCCGCTGGTTGAGCTTCAGCATGTGGAAGTAGCGGAAGTACACGCTCCGGTCGGACAGCTTCTCGTGGAAGGAGACCATCAGCGGCTCGTCTTCCGGCCGGATGGGCCGGATCGTCGCCGTGCGGCCGTCGCGCATCGTGTAGTCGGTCACGTACTGGATGGGGTACGGCCTGATGGCAGGCGTCGGCGCGTCCTGGGGCGAGGCCCCCGGCGCGCACACCACCATCCTCGCGTCGAGCGCCACGATCCGGTCGGCGGACACGAGCATCGGGTTGATGTCGATCTCGTGGATGGCGGGCTGCTCGACCAGCAGTTGGCTGAAGCGGACCAGCACGTGCTCGAGCGACGCCACGTCGACGCCCCGCCGGCCGGGCACGCCGGAGAACGCCCGGAAGATGCGCGTCTGTTCCATCATCCGTCTGGCGAGCGTGGTGTTCAAGGGGGGCAGGGCGAGCGCCCGGTCGGCGTAGACGTCCACCAGGTATCCCCCGCTGCCGAACAGCACAACCGGCCCGAACTGCGGGTCGAGGCTGCTGCCCACGATGACCTCGAAGCCGTCGAGGCTCACCATCGGCTGGACCGTCACGCCGCGGAAGTGCCCCGCGCCGGCCCGCTCGGTGACTGCGGCGCGGATCCGCCCGTACGCCAGGCGGACGGCGGCTTCGTCCTGCAGGTTCAGCTGCACGCCGCCGACCTCGGTCTTGTGCGTGATCGTCTCGGACAGCAGTTTCACCACGACGGGACACCCGATGAGTCTGGCGGCCGCGACCGCCTCCTCCTCGCTCGCGGCGGTCCGGGTCTCGACGACCGGAATCCCGTAGGATTCCAGGACCTGCTTGGACTCCACCTCCGTGAGCAGCGAGCGCCCGGCCGCGCGCACCCCCGCAATCAACGCCTCCGCCCGCTGCCTGCCGGAGGGCAGGCCCTCGGGCTCGGGCGCGAGCGACGGCGTCTCGTACAGCCCCCGCAGGACGTAGCTGTGGCGCCACATCAGCGTGAACACGCGGGCCGCCGTGTCGGGGTCGGGAAACGTCGGCACGCCGGCCTTGGCGAGGATCGCCTCGCCGGCGGCCACGTCCACGCCGCCCATCCAGCTGGCCAGCAGCGGCTTGCCGACGCGGGAGGCGCGCTGGCGGAGCACCTCCGCCGTCTGCGTGGCGTCGGCGGAGGCCTGGGGCGTGAGGATGACCAGCAGGCCGTCGCTGAGGGCATCGGCGGCCACGACGTCGAGCGCCTGGCCGTAGCGCTCCGGCGTCGCATCGTCGAGCAGGTCCACCGGGTTGGCCCGGCTCCAGTGGGCGGGCAGCAGCGCGTCGAGCGCCTGGAGCGTCGATGGCGACAAGACCGCGAGTTCTCCCCCGTCGGCGAGCAGGGCGTCGGTCGCCAGCACCCCCGCGCCGCCCGCGTTGGTGACGATCGACAGGCGCGGTCCGCGCGGGCGGGGCTGCTTGCTGAGGACCTCGGCCAGGTCGAACAGCTCGGAAATCGACCGCACGCGCAGCACGCCGCAGCGGCGGAACGCCGCGTCGAGCACGTCGTCGCGTCCCGTCATCGCGCCCGTGTGCGAGGCCGCAGCGCGGGCCGCCGCCGGCGTACGCCCGGCCTTGAGGACGATGATGGGCTTGCTGAAGGCCACCTCGCGCGCGGCGGACAGGAAGGCCCGGGCGTCGCCGATCGATTCCATGTAGATGACGATGCTCTTGGTGCGCGGGTCGTCGCCCATGTAGTCGATCAGGTCGCCCCAGCCGACGTCCACCATCGAGCCAACCGAGACGAAGTGGGAGAAGCCCACGTTCATCTTGTGGCTCCAGTCCAGCACCGCGTGACAGAGCGCCCCGCTCTGGCTGATGAACGCGACGCTGCCCGGGCGGACGTCCGTGGTCGCGTAGGTGGCGCGGAGCCCGGAGACCGTGCTCATCACGCCCAGCGAGTTGGGACCGACCACCCGCACGCCGACGCGCGAGGCCGCGTCGAGCACCTGCCCTTCCAGTGCCAGCCCCGCCGCACCCGTCTCCCGGAACCCCGACGTGACGACGACCGCGGCCTGCACGCCCTGCCTGCCGCAGTCCGCGATGAGGCCGGGCACCTCGGGTGCGGGGGTGCAGACGACCGCCAGGTCGATGGGCTCGGGCACATCCTCAATCGCACGGTAGGCGCGGATGCCGAGCACGTTCGGCCGGTCGGTGATGGGATAGACGGTGCCGCCGAATGGGCTGCGGATCAGATTCCAGAGGATCGTGCGGAATGTCGACGGCGTCTCCCCAGCCGGCCCGAGCAAGGCCACCGTCCTGGGCGCGAGGAGGGCGTCGATGGGATTGCGGGTTGAACGGAGTCGCGCGCTCGGCTTCGGGCTGTCGGTCGTCTGGCTCTGCATGACGATGCCCGTCCTGAAGGAGCAGGAGTGTGTGTCGGAACGGTGTGAGGCAGAGAGACTGAGGCATGTTACCACAGCGACAGTGACGCCCTGGTCCCGGCGCGCCCGACGAGTCCGGCATGTCCGACCCGGTGGCAGCTGGGCCGTGGGCCACGCGTGCGGCCCGGCGAGGGGGGCGTATAATCAGGTGTCAGGTCGGCCCTGTCTGCCGCCCGCCGTCGCCCCGCCCGAGCCCCCGCACGAGGACGCGTCGGGTGACGTCGGTTGCCGTCCCACGGATCCAATTTCCATGACGACCCCAGAAACCGTTCCGATTGACGAACCGTCCATCTTCCGGACGCTCGAGTCGGCCGCCCGGCCCGATGCCGGGCAGGTCCGCGAGGTCCTGGCCAAGGCGCGCGAACTCCGGGGGCTTGAAGCCCCGGACATGGCCGCGCTGATGCCGACGAGCGACCCCGAACTCCTCGCCGAGCTGTTTGCGACGGCCCACGACGTGAAGGACACGATCTACGGCCGACGGCTCGTGCTCTTCGCGCCGCTCTACGTCTCGAACATGTGCGGCAACGAATGCACCTACTGCGCGTTCCGCGCGCGCAACAAGGCGGTTGTCCGCCGGGCCCTCTCACAGGAGGAGATCGCGCACGAGGTCGGGATCCTGGTCGACCAGGGACACAAGCGCGTGCTCCTGGTGGCCGGCGAGTCCTACCCGCACGAGGGCTTCGATTACGTGCTCCGGTGCATCGACACGATCTACAGCGTCAAGCGCGGCAAGGGCGAGGTGCGGCGCGTCAACGCCAACGTCGCGCCGCTGACCCTCGAGGAGTTCCGGGCCCTGAAGGCGCGCAAGATCGGCACCTACCAGCTGTTCCAGGAGACGTACCACCACCAGACCTACGCCGCCGTCCACCTCAGGGGGAAGAAGAGGGACTACGGCTGGCGCGTGTCGGCGATGGACCGCGCGATGGAGGCGGGCATCGACGACGTCGGCATCGGCGTGCTCTTCGGCCTGTTCGACTGGCGCTTCGAGCTGCTCGCGCTGCTGCAGCACATCCGGCACCTGGAGGGACGGTTCGGCGTGGGCCCGCACACCATCAGCGTGCCGCGCCTCGAGCCCGCCACCGGGTCGGACGTGGCCGCCCACCCGCCGCATCCGGTCGCCGACGTGGACTTCCGGAAGATCGTGGCGATCCTCCGGCTCGCCGTGCCCTACACCGGCATCATCATGTCGACGCGCGAGTCGGCCAACCTTCGCCGCGAGACGTTCGCCCTCGGCGTCTCGCAGATCTCGGCGGGTAGCCGCACGAACCCCGGCGGCTACGCCGAGGACGAGCGGGCCGACGCGAGCCAGTTCTGCCTGGGCGACCATCGAACGCTCGACGAGGTGGTCCGCGACGTCTCGACGCTCGGCTACGTGCCGTCGTTCTGCACCGGCTGCTACCGGCTCGGCCGCACCGGGGCCGACTTCATGGACCTCGCCAAGCCGGGCGACATCAAGCAGCACTGCGACCCGAACGGCCTGTCGACGTTTCTGGAGTACCTGCTCGACTATGCCTCGGAGGACACGCGGCGGGTGGGCGAAGACTGCATCGCCCAGACGCTCGAGCACATGGACGAGTTTCCCCGCCGCCGGTCGGTCCAGATGATGGACCGGGTGAAGGCGGGCGAGCGCGACGTCTACTGCTGATACCGGCGCGGCACGGCCGCCGCGCCCGGGGGGGAGGAGCCCATGGACCGCACCGACGCCTTCCACCTGACAGCCCCCTGCGGCCTCGACTGCTTCAACTGTGAAGTCCTCGGGCCGAATCTCACCGACGAGGGGCGCCGCCGGATCGCCGCGCGGCTGCACGTCTTGCCGGACCAGGTCGCATGCCGGGGGTGCCGGGAGCGGGGGGAGAGCCCGCTCGGCCCCTGCCCGACGCGCAGCTGCGTCCACGATCGCGGGCTGACCTTCTGCTCGCAGTGTGACGATTTCCCCTGCGCCCGGCTCCAGCCCGCCCGGGACGGCGCGGCCACCAACCCGCAGAACCTGAAACTCTTCAATCTCTGTCGCATCCAGGCGGTCGGCGTTCAGCGATGGGCGGAGGAAGAGGCCGCCACGATCCGGCGGCGGTATTTCGACGGCGTGTACAGGCCCGGCCACGGGCCCACGCTCCCGACCTAGCCCCCGGGTGTCGCAATACGCCGGCTTGACACGGGGCCAGCTGCACCGTATCATGGCTGTGAACTTATTCACAATGTGAATGCGTTCACAGTCATGATGAAGACATCGCGCAGGATTCAGACCTCCGCCATCCCCGTCAACACGATTGGCCGCCTCAGCCTGTACCGCCGGCTCCTCCAGGAGCAGATTGCCGGAGGCGGCCGGCAAATCTATTCCCACCAGCTGGCCCGCCTCGCGGTGACGACGGCCGCGCAGGTCCGCCGCGACCTGATGACCATCGGGTTCGGCGGCAGTCCCCGCCGCGGCTACGCGATGCTCGATTTGGTCGAGGCCATCAACGCAGTCCTCGCCCGGTCGGTCGAAACCGCCGTGGCGCTGGTCGGCGTCGGCAACCTGGGGCGCGCGCTGCTGGCCTACTACGCCAACCGCCAGCCGGTCCGCTTCGCGGCGGCCTTCGACCGGGCGCCCGAGAAGACCGGCCGCGTGCTCCACGGGTGTCGGTGCTATCCCCCCGAGCAGATGGCTTCGGTCATCGCCCAGGAGGGCATCCACGTCGGCGTCATCGCCGTCCCGGCCTCCGAGGCCCAGTCGGTGGCCGACCTGCTGGTGTTCGCCGGCGTGCGCGGCATCCTCAACTTCGCCCCCGTCCGTCTCCACCTCCCCGCGGGCATGTATGTCGAGAACGTGGACCTGATGATGGCCCTCGACAAGGTGGCCTACTACGCCCACGACACGGGTCCGAGCCGTCCCGCCCCCGAGCAGAGTGACATGCGATGATCACCGCCGACATCGAGCCTATCGTCAGCAAGTACCCCGCGGGCCGCCGCGAGGCCCTGATCCCGTTGCTCCAGGAGGTCCAGGAGGCCCACGGCTATCTCTCGCGCGAGGCCGTCGTCCGCATCGGCGCACACCTGCGTCTGCCCGCCAGCAAGGTGTACGGCGTCGCGACCTTCTACAACCAGTTCCGCTTCCAGCCGCTCGGGCGCCACCACGTCCAGGTGTGCCGGGGCACGGCGTGCCACGTGAAGGGCTCCCGCCAGGCGCTGGCGGCCATCGAGCGGACGCTTCAGATCAAGCCGGGCCAGACCTCCCGCGACGGACTGTTCAGCCTCGAGGTCGTGGCGTGCCTGGGGGCCTGCGGCCTGGCGCCCCTGATGGCCGTCAACGGGGAGTTCTACGCCGGCGCGACGTCGGACCGGGTCCTCAAGGTGCTGCGCGCGCTCAAGCGGGAGGCGACGAAGAAATGACCACCGACCCAGGTCCGACCCGTGGAGGCCTCGAGCCCTGCTGCGCGGCGTGCTGGCACGCCCCGACCCGTCCCTGCCCCCAGCTCGTGGCCTGCTTTGCAGCAGGCCCGCTCTGCCACGAGAGCGACCCCTGCCGGGCGTTCCACGCGGCCCGCGTGGGCCGCTTCCGGCGCGAGGCGGTGGCCCGCCCGGTGATCTACGTGGGCACCGGCACGTGCGGCCTCGGCGCCGGCGCCGGCCGGACGCTCGCCGCCGTCCGACGCTACCTCGACCTGCACGCGCACCTGCGGGCGGAGGTGGTCGAGGTCGGCTGCATCGGGCTGTGCGTCGAGGAGCCGCTGCTGGACATCCAGCTGCCTGGACGCACCCGGGTGAGCTTCCCGCGCGTCACCGAGAAGCAGGTCGATGCGCTGCTCGACGCGGCGTTCGCCCTGGCGCCGTTTCCCGTCGCCCCGCTCGGCCAGTTCCGCGCCCCCGCCGCCGCGCCGTGGCCCGACGTGCCCTACCTCGACGAGCACCCCTTCTTCGCGCCCCAGACGCGGTGGGTGCTCGCCAACTGCGGCCTCGTCGACCCGTCGAGCCTCGAGGAGTACGTCGCACGCGGCGGGTACGCCGCGCTCTCGACGGCCCTCGCCGGGCTGACGCCCGCCGAGCTGTGCGACGTGGTCGAGCGCAGCGGCCTGCGCGGTCGCGGCGGCGGCGGGTTCCGCACGGGCATCAAGTGGAAGATCGCGCTGAAGCAGGCCGCCGACCAGAAGTACATGGTCTGCAACGCCGACGAGGGCGATCCGGGCGCCTTCATGGACCGGGCCGTCATCGAAGGCGACCCCCACCGGGTGCTCGAGGGCCTCGCCCTGGCCGCCTACGCGATCGGCGCGACCAAGGCCTACGTCTACATCCGCGCCGAGTACCCCCTCGCCATCCGGCGGCTCCAGCGGGCCATCGCCCAGGCGTCGGAAGCGGGCCTGCTCGGCGGCAACATCCTCGACTCCGGCTTCGACCTGCAGATCGCCCTCAAGCAGGGCGCGGGCGCCTTCGTGTGCGGCGAGGAGACCGCGCTGCTGCACAGCATCGAGGGACGACGGGGCATGCCCCGGCCGCGACCGCCCTTCCCGGCGGTGCGGGGCCTGTTCGGCCAGCCCACGGTCATCAACAACGTCGAGACGCTGGCCAACGTGCCTGCCATCGTCACCCGCGGGGACGCCTGGTTCGCGAGCATCGGCACCGCCACGAGCAAGGGCACCAAGGTGTTCGCGCTCTCCGGCAAGGTCGCGCGCACGGGCCTCGTCGAAGTGGCCATGGGCACCAGGCTCCGCCAGATCGTCTTCGACATCGGCGGCGGCATCCCGGACGGCAAGGCCTACAAGGCCGTCCAGATCGGCGGCCCCTCGGGCGGGTGCATCCCGACCGCGCACCTCGACATCGACATCGACTACGAGTCGCTCAGGGGCGTGGGCGCCATGATGGGCTCCGGCGGCCTGGTCGTGATGGACGAGGCGACGTGCATGGTGGACGTGGCCAAGTTCTTCATGGACTTCATCCAGCGCGAGAGCTGCGGCAAGTGCATCCCGTGCCGCGAGGGCACCCGCCGCCTGCTCGAGATCCTCGAGAGCCTCACGCGGAGCCGGCGCACCGAGCGCGAGTTCGACGCGCTCGAGCGGTTCCGCAGCGTCATGAGCCTCGAGCACCTGGCGCATGTCATCCAGGACACGAGCCTCTGCGGACTCGGCCAGTCGGCCCCCAACCCCGTGCTGAGCACGCTGCGGTGGTTCCGCGACGAGTACGAAGCCCACGTCTACGACCGGCGCTGCCCCGCCCGGGCGTGCCGCGACCTGCTGTCGTACAGCATCGACGAGGAGTCCTGTACGGGCTGTGCGGTCTGCGTGCGGAACTGCCCGTCGGAGGCCATCGTGGGCACGCTCAAGGCGCCGCACCACATCATTCCGGAACGGTGTATCGCCTGCGGCACGTGCGTGGACGTCTGCCACTTCGGGGCGGTGGCCGTAGCGTGAGGCGGAGCCGGGCGTCGCGCCCGGAGCGGGTAGCGGACAACGAGGTGTGGTCGTGACCAAGATCGAGGTCAACGGACGGACGGTGGACGCGCAGGACGACGACACGCTGCTGTCGGCCATCCGGCGGGCAGGGATCGCGATCCCCACGCTGTGCCACTACGACGGCTTGCCGCCGAGCGGCGCGTGCCGGATGTGCGTGGTGGAGGTCGAAGGGCAACGCGGCCTGGTGCCGAGCTGCGCGTACCCGGTGTCGTCGGGTCTGAAGGTGCGGACGCACTCGGCCCGGGCGGTGGATGCGCGGCGGACGCTGGTGGAGTTGCTGCTCGCCAACCACCCTGACGACTGCCTGTACTGCTCCCGCAACGGCGACTGCCAGCTGCAGGCCCTCGCCCGGCAGCTCGGCGTGCGGCGCCGGCAGTACTTCGGCGGGCGATCGCCCGCGCGGCTGGACGTCGCGAGTCCGTCGATCGTCCGCGACCCGGCCAAGTGCATCCTCTGCGGCAAGTGCGTGCGCGTGTGCGAGGAGATCCAGACGGTGGGCGCCATCGACTTCCTCGGGCGCGGGAGCCGGGCCCACGTGGGCCCCGCCTTTGACGAGGGGCTCAACGTCAGCAGCTGCGTCAACTGCGGCCAGTGCGTCGCCGTGTGCCCGACCGGGGCCCTCGACGAGCACAGCGCGCTCGACCAGGTGCGCGCCGCGCTGGCCGACCCGGAGACCTATGTCGTCGTCCAGCACGCCCCGTCCGTGTCGGTGAGCCTCGCGGAAGAGTTCGGAGCCCGCCCCGGGACCGACATCGACGGCGCGCTCACGGCGGCGCTGCGCCGGCTCGGGTTCCGGCGCGTGTTCGACACCGCCTTCACCGCCGACCTGACCATCATGGAGGAGGCCTCCGAGCTGGTCGAGCGGCTCTCCTCGTCGGGGGGCCCGCTCCCGATGCTGACCAGCTGTTCGCCCGGGTGGATCAAGTTCGTGGAACAGTTCTACCCGGACATGATTCCGCACCTCTCGACGTGCAAGAGCCCGCAGCAGATGCTCGGCGCCGTGGTGAAGAGCGTCTTCGCCGAGCGCGAGCGCGTCGATCC
This sequence comes from uncultured Acidobacteriota bacterium, assembly GCA_963701315.1. Lineage (GTDB taxonomy): Bacteria > Acidobacteriota > Vicinamibacteria > Vicinamibacterales > Fen-181 > FEN-299. The sequence goes on from OY969603.1 coordinate 3,123,533, forward strand.
CGGCCGCATCTACAGCGTCGCCGTCATGCCGTGCACGGCGAAGAAGTTCGAGGCGGGCCGGCCCGAGATGGGGCGCCACGGGCGCCCGGACATCGACGCCGTGCTGACGACCCGCGAGCTCGCCTCGCTCATCCGGATGCACGGCCTCGACCTCGGCACGCTCGCCCCGGAAGCGGCCGACACCCCGTTTGGCGAGCGCACGTCGGCCGGCAAGCTGTTCGGCGCCAGCGGCGGCGTGGCGGAGGCGGCGGTGCGCACCGCGCACTTCCTGCTGACCGGCCAGCCGGCCGACGCCCCGCGCATCCAGCCGCTGCGCGGCCTCGACGGCGTCAAGCACTACCGGACCACCATCGCGGGCCGCGAGATTGGCGTGGCGGCCGTGTCGGGCCTCGGGCACGCCCGGGCGCTGCTCGACCAGCTGCGGAGCGGCCGCGCCGACCTGCACTTCATCGAGGTGATGACGTGCCCCGGCGGCTGCATCAGTGGCGGCGGGCAGCCCCGCGCCACGTCCCCCGAGGCGGTCCGGGCCCGGATGCAGGCCCTCTATGCAATCGACCGCGACGCCTCCGTGCGCGCGTCGTACCAGAACCTGGCGGTCCAGCGCCTCTATGCCGACTACCTGGAGAAGCCCCTGTCGCCCCGGTCCCACGAGCTGCTCCACACGGCCTACCAGGCCCGGGATGTCGTTCGGTAGAGGCGGGAAGCCATGAAGACGATGCTCACTCCCCTGGTGTCCACCATCCGCGAGCGGTGCCGCGTCTGCTACCAGTGCGTTCGCGAGTGCCCGGCCAAGGCCATCCGCATCGCCGACCGCCAGGCGCAGGTCCTGCCCGAGCGGTGCATCGGCTGCGGCGTCTGCTTCAAGGTCTGCACGCAGTCGGCCAAGCGGGTCGTCTCGGCGGTCGAGGCCGTCGAGGTGCTCCTGTCCGGCCCCGAGCGCGTCGCGGCCATGGTCGCGCCGAGCTTCCCGGCCGAGTTCATCGACCTCGACTACCCGGCGGTCGTGGGCACCTTGCGGGCGCTCGGCTTCGCCTCGGTTCACGAGGTCGCCTTCGGGGCCGAACTGGTGGCCCTGGAATACCGGCGCCTGGTGTCGGCCGACGCGGCGCGCCTCTGGATCGCGACGACCTGCCCGTCGGTCGTGGGTTACGTCGAGCGCTACTACCCCGACCTCGTGCCTGCCCTCGCGCCCATCGTCTCCCCCATGATCGCCACGGCGCGGCTCCTCCGCCAGGTCCACGGGAAACACCTCCGGATCGTGTTCGTCGGGCCGTGCATCGCGAAGAAGCGCGAGTCGGCCGAGCTCGATCGGGAGGTGGACGAGGTGTTGACGTTCGCCGAGCTGCGCCAGCTGGTCGCGCGCCGGGGCATTGACCCGTCCCGGGTCGAAGGGTACGAGTTCGATCCGCCTCGCAGCCGCGGTGGCGGGCTGTTCCCGATCAGCGGCGGCATGCTGCAGGTCGCCGGAATCCAGGAGGACCTGGTCACCGGCCACGTGATGGTCGCCGAAGGACCGGCCGAGTTCGCGCAAGCCATCAAGGAGGCGGAAACGGGGTTGCTCGACACGCGGCTGCTCGAGGTGCTCTTCTGCAAGGGCTGCACAATGGGCCCGGGCATGAGCACGGACCTCCCGCATTTTGGACGGCGTGCGCGGGTGAGCCAGTACGTGCGCAATCGGATCGCCCAGAGCGACCTGCTCGCCTGGGAGTCGCGCATCGCGGCCTTCGCGTCGCTCGACCTGTCGCGGGACTACGCGGTGCAGGACATGCGCCTGCCCGTGCCGTCGCCCGAAGAACTGCAGCGCCTGCTGTCCGAACTGGGCAAGCCGGACCCGACGCAGGAGCTCAACTGCGGCGCGTGCGGCTACTCGAGCTGCCGCGAGCTGGCCAGCGCGATCTACCGGAACCTGGCCGAACCCGAGATGTGCCTGCCGCACAGCGTCGAGCACCTGCGCGACACGGTCCGCGAACTCGGCCGGTCGAACGAGGAGCTGGCGAACGCGCAGGTCGCGCTGGGGCGGTCGGAGAAGCTCGCCAGCATGGGCCAGCTTGCCGCCGGCATCGCCCACGAGGTGAACAACCCCCTGGGCGTCGTCATCATGTACTCGCACTTCCTGCAGGAGCGGCTGACCGGCAAGCCGGAATACGAATCCGACCTCACGATGCTCGTCGAGCAGGCCGACCGCTGCAAACGGATCGTCGCCGGACTGCTCGACTTCGCCCGCCAGAACAAGGTCCAGCACGTGTGGATCGATCTGCCCGATCTCGTCCAGCGCGGCCTGCGCGGCCTGGCCCACCCGCTGGGGATCGAACTCCAGATCGACCACACGGAAGCCGACCCGGCCGTCGAGGTCGACCCCGACCAACTCACACAGGTCCTGGTCAACCTCGTCAGCAACGCCTTCGCGGCGATGCCCAACGGCGGTCGCCTCACGATCCGGACCGAGGGCGACGCCACGCGCGTTCGCATCATCGTCTCGGACACCGGGGTCGGCATCCTCCCGGAGCACTTCTCCAAGCTGTTCGAGCCGTTCTTCACGACCAAGACCGTCGGCAAGGGCACGGGGCTCGGCCTCGCCGTGAGCTACGGCATCGTCAAGATGCACCGCGGCGACATCAAGGTGCAGTCCAACGCGGACCCGGCCAAGGGACCGACCGGGACCACGTTCACCGTCGTGCTGCCGCGCCGCCACGAGGACGGCCTGCCGGTGGGAGCGTCGGCCGCATGAGCCACACCATGTCAACCAAGACCGACAAGATCAAAGTTCTGCTCGTGGACGACGACGAGGACTTTCTCTTCCAGCACCGGATCCAGCTCGAGAACGCCGGGTTCGATGTCCGCGCAGCCGGCACCCGGGCGCAGGCGGAGGACGCCATCGGGACGTTCACGCCCGACATCGCGATCGTCGACCTGATGATGGAACAGCACGACGACGGATTCGTCCTGTCGCACCACCTGAAGCGCGCCTTCCCTGGCGTGCCCGTGATTCTCGTGACCGCGGTCACCAGCGAGACGGGGTTGGTGTTCGACCCGGCCTCGCCGGCCGAACGCGCGTGGGTGCACGCCGACGCCGTCCTCGCCAAGCCAATCCGCTTCGAGCAGTTGCGGCGCGAGATGGACCGCCTGCTGGCCGCCCGGTAGGGATCGGGTCGGGGGACCGCCCGCAGCCGCCGGACGGCTGGCGGCGTCCCCGAACCGGAGCGGCACTGAGGTCATGCATGGAAACCCTGCGTGTGCTGGTCGTGGACGACGAGACGGGAATGCGCCTGGCGATTGCGCGGGTGCTGGAGACCCTCACGGTCAAGCCGAGCGCCGAGCCCGACACCGCCGTGGCGTTCGAAGTCCAGACGGCCGAGACCGGTGAGGAGGCCCTCGATCGGATGTCGCAGAATGTCCCCGACATCCTGTTGCTGGATCTGAAGCTGCCCGGCATCTCCGGCCTCGATGTCCTCCGGCAGGTGAACGAGCGGCACCTGCCGACGCTGACCGTCATGATCACGGCCTACGCGACGCTCGAGACCGCGATTGACGCGACCAAGAGCGGGGCCCACGACTTCCTCCCGAAGCCGTTCACGCCGGACGAACTGCGGATCGCCGTGCGCCGCGTCGTCAAGCACCTGCTCGTCCAGCGGCAGGCTCGCCGCCTGGCCGAGGAGAAGCGCCAGGTCCGGTTCCAGTTCATCACGGTGCTCGGGCACGAGCTGAAGGCGCCGCTGGCGGCGATCGAGGGCTTTCTCCAGATTCTCAAGGACGGCACGGCGGGCACGGATCCCGCGGTACAGGCGCAGGTCGTGGAACGCGCCCTGGCGCGGGCGGGCGGCATGCGACGTCTGATCAGCGAGCTGCTCGACCTCACCCGGATCGAGTCGGGCCAGAAGCGGCGGGAGTTCGGCGAGGTGGACGTTCGCGAGGTCGCGCAGTCGGCGCTCGACACGCTCGCCCCGGCCGCCGCGACCCAGCACGTCTCGCTGGCGCTCCATGCGCCCGAGCAGCTGGCCGTCGTTGCCGACCGCGGCGAGCTCGAGATCCTCTTCAACAATCTGGTCAGCAACGCCGTCAAATACAACCGTGCGAACGGCCGCGTGGACGTCACGCTCGAGGCGACGCCGTGTGGCCTCCGGTTCGACGTCGCCGACACCGGCATCGGCCTGTCGCCCGACGACGCCTCGCGCCTCTTCCAGGAATTCGTGCGCATCCGGAACGATCGGACGCGCACGATCCCCGGCACCGGGCTCGGGTTATCGATCGTCAAGAAGCTCGCCCAGTTGTACGGCGGCGACGTCACCGTGGCCAGCGAGCCGAACGTGGGCAGCACCTTCACGGTCACGCTCATGTCGCCGGTCTTGAAGAAACGCGTAAATATGGACATCTGGTCGACGGGGCCGCGCGGCGGCCCCTGCGGTCACGGTGACGTGCGACGTTTCTTCTGCGTGAGTTCAGCCTCTCGGTGTCGATAGCTCTCCCCTTCCAGGCGAATGATCTCGGCGTGGTGTGTGAGGCGGTCGACCAGGGCGACCGCGCACGACGCGTTGGGAAAGACGGTGTGCCAGTCTTTGAAGACGAGATTGGTTGTCACCACGATGGACCGCTGTTCGTAGCGGCGGCTGATGATCTGGAAGAGCAGGTCGGCGGCGGGCGCGTCGTAGGCCAAGTAGCCAATTTCGTCCACGGCGAGCACATGAGGGCGAGCGTAGGCGCGGAGACGACGCTCGAGCGCCCGCGACGTGTCCTGGCTATTGAGATCGAGGAGCAAGTCCGACGCGGTGATGAAGAGCGCGGAGTGGCCGGCGAGGACGGCCTGATGGACCAGGTTCTTGCTGAGCATCGTCTTGCCCAGTCCCTGATTGCCGACCAGCACGACGTTCTCGCCCTTGGCCACGAAGTCGAGCGTGAAGACGCGGTCGACGGTCGGACGATGGAGTTGCTTGGGCCAGTCCCACTCGAAGTCGGCCATCGCCTTGAAGCGGCCGAGGCGCGCCGCGCGCAGCTGTCGTTCGAGTCGGCGGCGGGCGCGCTCGTCGAGTTCGGCCTGGACGAGGGCTTCGAGCAGGACGACGGGACTCCAGCGCTTCTGCGTGGCGCGGGCGACCAAATCGTTGAGGTGCTCGGCGGTGTGCGGGAGCCCGAGCCGCTGGAGGTTAACGGTCAGGGTCGTCGTCGTCGTCGGATCGGCTGAGTGCATCGTAGGTCTCCAAGCGGGGCGGAGTGAGATCGAGATCACGGACGCCGGGCCGGTTGGGCAGGGCGATCAGCATGACCGGTCGCTGGCCGCGCTGGCGGCGTCGCGTGTCGAGGATGTGGGCGATGCTGCCGGCGCCGAGCGCGCCGCGCTCGAGCCCCAGGGCGACGGCGCTCGCGAGCTCGGTGGGCCCGTAGTCATCGAGCAGTCCCAAGAGCCGAATCGTGTGGAGCCGCAGGGACTCGCCGCGTGCGGCGAGCCGCTCCAGCAGGGTGGCGATGGCCGGCACGGCGAGACGGAGGCGGTCGCGGCCCGTGTGGACATTGGCCTGCCGTGCCGCGGCCACGAGGCCCTCGACGTGCGCCGCGTCCTCAATCGTCTGGCCGGTGTCATAGCTTCGCGCGTGTCGCGCCAGTTCGTCGACACCGTCGACGACCCGCACGGTCGTGTCGCTGGCCAGCAGCGTGAGGGGCCGGCGGACGTGGGTGTGCGGGATCGAGTAGCTGTTGCGGTCGAAGCGGACATAGGCGAGTTTGCCGGACACGACGGGCCGCATCAGCTCCGTCTCGAAGGGGTGGGCCGGCAACGGCAGGAGGCGCGGCTGCTCGTCGGCGAAGACCTGGGCCACAGTCCGATCGCGCTGCTCGGGATGCGGGCGCTGATGCGCGACCTCGTCGCGCCAGCGGCGGAATTGCGCGTTGAGATCGTCGACATCGCGAAAGGTTCGGGCCGCGAAGAAGGCGTCACGGAGGTATAAGATCTGCCGCTCGACTTTGCCCTTCTCATTTCCGCGTGCCGGCGTACAGGGACGGACCGCGAAGTGATAGTGCCCGGCGAGTTCCAGCAAGCGGGGATGGAAGCGGATCGCCGTGCCGTGGCGTTCGAGCACCGCACTCTTCAAGTTGTCGTACACCAAGGTGCGTGCGGCACCCTGAAACGCGCCAAACGCTTCGACGTGCCCCCGGAGGAAGCTCTCCAGCGTTTGGTCCAGCGTGAAGAGCGCAAACAGGGCCCGCGAGTACCGACTGCACCATCACGAAACCGGAAAGCAGGCGCGTCCCGTGCCCAATCCGGATCGTCCCGAAGCTGCCCCAGTCCACCTGTGACTCCTCGGCTGGCAGGACGACCAGGCGGCGGTACAGCGGCCGCGTGACCTGCGGCCGCAGCACGCGGACGAGCCGCCGGACTTGCACCGCGGACCCGTCGTAGCCGCGCGGCTGCAGCATGGCGTGGAGCCGCGTCGCCCGCAGACGGGGATACTGTTCCAGGGTCTCGCGGATAAACGGCAAATAGGGATCGAGCTTCGTGCGGCGGCACGTCCCGCGCGGCACGGCGCGGCGGTCCAACGCGATCGCCGCGCGGACCGTGTCATGGTGGACGCCGAGGTTGGTGGCGATCGTGCCGACCTTCCAGTGCTCGCCGAAATAGAGGCGCCGGATTTCGGCGTGTTGCTCGGGCGTGATCATCGGACTCCTTCCTCGACGCGCGCGGGAGCCGCCACTCGTGCAGCTCCACCCAGCGGCTGGTGCGCCCGCACACCACGCAGCACGGGAGGCCACGGGGCGACGGCGCCGCCGGCGCATCGCTGGTCGGGAGTGTCGGTGCTGAGGTGGGCGTGAGGGAAGCCTGATCCGTCACGCGGCGGCGTCGGCGATACGCGCGCTGGTGGTCGCGGTGGTCGAGGCGGCCCTCTCGGCTGGCTTGGTGGCGGGCTTTCGCGGCCGCGACACTCCGTCGACGGGCCGCACGCCGACAGGCGTCCGAGCAATACGCCTGGCCGCAGTCACACCCGACACAGATCGCAAAGAGCTGGTGACAGGCGCGGCAGGTCTTCTGACGCAGCGGGACGTCCATAGCGCGGCCGACGGCAATTGCCGCGGCCACTGGACGCCGATGCCAATTCGTGGCACAAGTGAAGGCGACTATCTCGTCCCATGGCGCTCGAGGTGGTCACGGGGGCCCGGAGGATCAGTCCGGGTCCCCACCTCATCGCGGTCCGCGCAGCGTACCTCAGCCCGCGTCGCCCGTCCACCGCCGGACCCGTCGTGACTCGGGAGGCCCAGACCGTTCCACGGGGGGGCGCCGCGGCCTCTTCGAGGCCACGTCGCCTGTCAGGTTCAAGCCACCTTCATCCCCGGCGTCGCTCCGGACGACCGCCCCCGCCCGCCGCCAACCCCGTCGACCAAGGTTCAGATTTCCGCACTAATTCGCGCGCGCCGACAGCTCAAGGTCCAGGCGGCGGGATCCCCGCCGGCCTCGGGGACCGAGAACCGCGTGACCGGGGCGCCGCCTCCAGCGGCCGGGGCTTGACCGCTGGCGCCGTAGCCGAAACAATAGGGGCCCCCATGACGTTCGCCAAGGCTGCCCTGCTCGGCGAGCCGAGCACGTCGGGCGCCGACCTGTCGCCCACCCGATTCCGCCTCCTCCTCGCGGCGCTGTTCGCCGCCGCGGCCTCGCTCGGCCTCTTCCGCCTGGGCACGCCGAGCGTCTGGCTCGACGAGGCGGTGTCCTGGTTCAACTCGAGCGGCTCGTGGCAGCGCGTGTTTGAGCGCGCGGCGGCGACCGACGACATGGGGGGCGTCGTCTATGCCCCGCTCCTGAAACTCTGGCTGGGCCTCGCGGGCGACTCCGAGCTGGCGATGCGCCTCCCGAGCGTCGCGGCGATGATCGCCGTGGTGGCGGTCATGGCCTGCCTCGGACGGGTGCTCTGGGATCGCCGCGCCTCGGTGATGACCGGCCTCCTGACCGTGTTCCACCCGAGCGTCCTCAGCTCCTCCCGCCAGGCGCGGGGGTATGTCCTCATCCTCCTGTTCAGCGCGCTCTGCCTGCTCGGCCTCGCGCGCCAGTGGATGCACGGTCCGCGACGGGGACGACTCCTGCTCGCCGTCGCGGGCCTTGGCGTGACGGCCACCCACATCTTCGGCGTGTTCGTCACGCTCGGCGGTGCGGCGGTGAGCGCGCTGATCGGCTGGCACGCGGTGCGGGCGGACCCCCGGACTGGGAGGGTCCCGTCGGGCGCCAGGGCCCGGGCGGCCGGTGGCGCGGTGCTGCCGTGGGTGCCCTCGTGGCTGTTCGTCCTGGCCTGGGGCTCGATCGAGGCTCGGATGGTCGCGGCCCGGTTGACCGTCTTCTGGGTGCCGGGGACCCTCGCGCGCAACACCGCGTTCGTGCTCGCGTTGATGGTCGGGCCCATCCTGGCCGGCGCGGCCGCCGTCCTCTCGGCCGAGGCGGCCCCCCGCGCACGCCAACTCGCGCTCGGCTTGCTCGTCGTGGCCGGGCCCGTGTTCCTCGGGCCGCTGCTCGTCTCGCTGGTCTCCCTGGGACACCACAACTTCATGACGGTGCGCTACGCCATGCCCCTCGTGCTGCCGGGTGCGCTGGGCTGCGGCTTCGCCATCTCGCGGCTGCGATGGGCTCCCGCCTCCGTCATCCTGACGATTGGTGCGGCGTTCTCGGTGTGGAACGCCGTGTCGCACAACGTCTACGCGAGCGCCGCGCGGGGGGGGCAGGAGATCCGTTCCGGCGCGGCGTTCCTGCGGTCGCACGTGCAGCCCGGGGAAGAAGTCGTCGCGGTCCCCGCCTGGGAGTGGTTCAGTCTCTCGTACTACCGGGTACCGAACGTGCGGGAGCTCCCCCCCCGGGGGTGGCGCGGCCGCGGCGGGCCGACCTGGCAGGTAGTGTTCCACCCCGTCCCGGACGGGCTGCGGGAGGCCCGCTCGCCCGCCGCCCCGCAGTTTGGCACGCTTCGCATCGACCACGCGCCGCCCCGCTGACCCTCGAGCGATGCGTCAGGCGAAGGCGGCATCCGAATGCCCCCGCAGATGGTCCCTGCGCCCGCCGGGGCCGGTCCCCACATGGCGGCCGATTGCACGGATGCGACCCGCCAGGCACTCGCGGCAGGCCTCCGCGGTTTCGTGGATACACGCCTTGCCGGGGTAGATCTCGTAGAGGACGCGGTAGGCCGGCGGCGTGAGGTTCGGCATCACGATGTTGGCTCCGCGCACCAGGCCGAGCTCGCGCCCGGTGGCCGGGTCGATCGTCGCCAGCGCCGTCGTGCTCGGGAGGTTGGCCTCCGGGCACATGAGCCGTGTCAGGGCCACGACCTTCAGGGTGACCTGTTCCGTGTTCGGAACCTGCTCGGCCTCCGACGCCCGCAGCCTGGCCGCCACCTCGCCGCCGAGCGGCGTGCGCGGGCTTGGCAGGAACGGCCCGATGCCGATCATGTCGATGTCCAGGTCGCGGAACAGCTCGATGTCGCGTGCCAGGATGTCCCACGTCTGGCCCGGGATGCCGACCATGATGCCGCTGCCGATCTCGTACCCCATCTCGCGCATCCGGAGCAGCTGCGCCACGCGATCCGAGACCGTCCCGGGCAGTGACGGATGGATGTGGCGGTAGAGCCAGGGGTCGGACGTTTCGAACCGGAGCAGGTACCGGTCGGCGCCCGCCGCCTTCCACGCGCGCAGGTCCTCGTCGTCGCGTTCGCCCAGGCTGAGCGTCACCGCCAGGCCGGTCTCGGCCTTGATGCGCCCTATGAGGTCCGCGACCCCGTCCCGCGTCCAACCGGGGTCCTCGCCCGACTGCAGGACGACGGTGCCGTACCCGAACCGACGCGCATCGTTCGCGCACTCCAGCGCCTCCGCGGGCGTCATCCGGTAGCGCGTGAGGCCGGGGGAGCAGGCGCGGATGCCGCAGTACAGGCACTGGCGCACGCAGTGATTGCTGATCTCGACCAGCCCCCGGAGGTGCACGGCGTCACCCACGTGAGCCGCGCGGACGCGGTCGGCCCGCGCCCAGAGCCGCTCCAGGGTGGCACGGTCCGTCTCCCGGAGCCAGCCCGTCAAGGCCGTGTGGTCCAGCGGCTCAAGCGCGAGCGGCACGGAGGACCTCCAGGGCGGATGGGAACGGTTCGAGCGCCCGCTCGAAGATGCCGAGCGAGAAGGCGATCGTGAGGCCGTAGTTCGTGATCGGCACGCCGGCCTCGCGGCAGCGGTGGATGCGCGAGAGCATCTCGCGCCGGTTCCCGACGCAGTTCCCGCAGTGGACGACGAGGCGGAAGGGCGACAGGTCGCGCGGGAAGTCGCGGCCCTGCACGTGCGTGAACGTCAGCCGCGCACCCACGTACTGCGTCAGCCAGCGCGGAATCTTGACACGACCGATGTCCTCGCCGACCGGGTGGTGGGTGCACGCCTCGGCGACGAGCACGCCGTCCCCCGCGCGCAACCGCTCGATCGCCAGCGTACCGCGCACCTGTTCGGTCAGGTCGCCCTGGAACCTCGACATCAGGATGGAGAACGAGGTCATCGGGACGCTTCGCGGCACGTCGGCGGCGACCTTGAGGAACACCTGCGAATCGGTCACCACCAGCGCCGGCGGTTTCGACAGCCGGTCGAGGGCCCGTGCGAGTTCCCGCTCCTGGACGACCAGTGCCATCGACTCCCCGTCCAGCAGGTCCCGGATCGTCATAACCTGCGGCAGGATCAGGCGGCCCTTCGGCGCCTCCTTGTCGATCGGCACGACGAGAACGGCGACCTCGCCGGGCGGCACCAGGTCGGCCGCCAGACGCCGGTTGTCGAAGAACCCGGACGGCGCGACCGTGAGCAGCGTTTCGCGGACCTCGGCGACGCCCTCACCCGTGAGCGAGGACACGCTCACCACCGGGACGCCCGCGGCTTGCAGCCGCTCGAGCTCCGCGCGGTCAGGCCCCCGCAGGTCGGCCTTGTTGAACACCGCCAGCAGCGGGACCCGCCGCGCCTCCAGCTCGCCGACCAGCGCGTCCTCGAACGGCCCCCACCCGCCGCCTTCGGTCACCAGCACGCCCAGATCCACGCGGTCCAGCACCGCCGTCGTCCGCGCGATCCGCAGCGCACCGAGCGCACCCTCGTCGTCCACGCCAGCCGTGTCGACAAACTGCACCGGCCCGAGCGGCAGCAGCTCCATCGGCTTTTCGACCGGGTCGGTCGTCGTCCCGGCGACGTCCGAAACGATCGACACCTGTTGTCGGGTGATGGCGTTGAGGAGGGACGACTTGCCGACGTTGCGACGCCCGAAGATCCCGATGTGCAGGCGAAGCGAGCGGGGTGTGGACTGCATGACGGTCAACGAAGCCAGGGCCCAATTGGGTGTGGACAGGCAGCCACCGGCGGAGGCCGGATCAGCCGGTGCGCGGACGGGACCCGCCCGTCCCCGGAAACCCCAGGCGGCAGACCGCCTCGGGACTGGTCAGTTCGTCGAACTGCTGCGCGGTGACGAGGCCGAGCTCGACTGCCAGGGCTTTGACGCTCCGGCCGTCGCGCCGGGCCCGCGCCACCAGTTCGCTCACTCGATCGTAACCCAAGACCGGCAGCAATGCGGTCGCGCTGGCCGTGGCGTTCTCCACCTGCTCGCGGCAGCGAGCCTCGTTCGCCTCAAGTCCGTCGATGCACTCGCGGCCGAGGATCGCACACGATCGGCCGAGCAGGTCGAAGCTCTCGAGCAGGCAGTGCGCGATCAGCGGCAGGAAGGCATTCAGCTCCAGGGTCCCGAGCGCCGCTGCCATCGTCAGGACCTGGTCGTGGCCGATCGACAGCAGCGCGGCTTGCGTCACGGCTTCCGGAATCACCGGGTTGACCTTGCCCGGCATGATGCTCGACCCGGCCTGCCGGGCCGGCAGGCGGATCTCGCCCAGCCCGGCCTCCGGACCCGAGGACAGGAGGCGGAGGTCGCCGCAGATCTTGATGAGCGTGGCGGCCAGCGTCTTGAGCAGGCCGGACACCTCGACGAAGGTATCCGCGTTCTGCGTGGCATCGACGAGGTTCTCGGCGCGGGCGAGGCCGAGGCCCGTGACGAGTCGCAACTCGTCGACGACCCGGAAGATGTACTCGCGGGGCGCGGCCAATCCGGTTCCGATGGCCGTCCCGCCGAGGTTGACGACCCGGAGGCGCTCCTCGCACTTGTTCAACCGCCAGCGGTCGCGGTTGAGCGCGTCCGCATACGCGGACATCTCGCGCCCCAGCGTCGTGAGCACCGCGTCCTGCAGCTCGGTGCGACCGACCTTCACGACGTGCGCGAAGGCGCGTTCCTTCGCCTGGAACGCCTCCTGGAGCGACACCACGGAGGGTTCGAGCACCCGCAGCGACCAGATGGCGGCCACGCGGAGCGCGGTCGGGAACACGTCGTTGGTGCTCTGGTGGAGGTTGACATGGTCGGAGGGTGAGACGGTCTGGTAGTCGCCGCGCTCCCGTCCGAGGAGTTCGAGCGCGCGGTTGGCCAGCACCTCGTTGACGTTCATGTTGGCGCTGGTCCCGGCCCCCCCCTGCAGGGCGTCGACCACGATGGCGTTGGCCAGCGTGCCGTCCAGCAGGTCCTGACAGGCCCGCTCGAGCGCGTCGGCGCGCGGGCCGTCCAGGTAGCCGAGCGCGCGGTTGGTGCGGAGGGCCGCCAGCTTGACCGCGCCGAACGCCCGGGCCAGGCCCGGGTGGATGGGTCGTCCCAGCAGTGGGAAATTCTCCAGCGCCCGGACGGTGTGGATGCCGTGGAGAACGTCCGTTGGAACGTCCCGCTCGCCGATGAAATCGCGTTCGCGCCTCGGCATCGTCCGATCATACCGCGCCGGCCCGGGAAACCCCCCAGACGAAACAAACCGCGCCTGAAAACCCCGAAAGCCAAACTATTTTACGGTATGCATGCCGATGATTAGCTATTCGTTCCGTTGACAGCCCATCTCCCAGAAACTATTATTGTCGACATGCCGAGCACCGCAGCCGCGCAGCTTGACGCCCGCGACCGGCATATCCTCCGGCTCATCCAGCAGGACGCGTCGCTGGCGCAGGCTGAGATTGCGCGGAGGGTGGGCTTGTCGACGGCCGCCGTGCACGAGCGGCTCAAGAAGCTCGAGGCGGCAGGGGTCATCCGCCGGTGGACGGCGTTGGTGGATCCAGTCGCCGTGGGGGCGACCATCACGGCGTTCGTCGAGGTGTTCCTGGATCATCCGCGCTACGAGCCGTCGCTACTCGAGCGGCTCACCGGGCTCGACGAGGTGCTCGAGTGCCACCACGTCACCGGCGAGTGCTCGCTGCTCCTGAAGGTCCGGGTCAGCAGCATGGACGGGCTTCGGCAGCTTCTGCTCCACCAACTGGGTTCCCTCGAAGGGGTCTCCAGGACGCGGACTGTAGTTGTCTTGGCGACCGCCAAGGAAGAAACCTACATCGCCCCCGTCGATGAAGGAGGCGGACGATGACCGCGGCCACGATGCTCAGTCCGGCGAACGTCCACGAGGTGCTCGGGCGGCACATTCTCGCGGACGGCTACGACATGGTGCTCGACATGGAGCGGTCCAAGGGGCGGCGCCTCTGGGACGCGCGCCGCGGCCGCGCCCTGCTCGACATGTTCTCTTTCTTCGCAACGGCCCCGCTCGGCCTGAATCATCCGAAGATGGAGGACGCGCGGTTCCACGAACGGCTCCTGCGGGCGGCCCTGACCAATCCGACCAACTCCGACATTTACACGGTCGAGTTCGCCCACTTCGTGGAGACGTTCGGGCGCGTGGGCATCCCCTCGTACCTCCCGTACGCCTTCTTCGTGGCTGGCGGCACGCTCGGCGTCGAGAACGCGCTGAAGGCGGCCATGGACTGGAAGGTCCGCCGCAACTTCCGCAAGGGCCACGTCGTCGAGAAGGGGCACCGAATCCTCCACTTCCGCGAGGCGTTCCACGGCCGCAGCGGGTACACCCTCTCGCTGACCAACACGGCCGACCCGCGGAAATATCAGTACTACGCGAAGTTCGACTGGCCGCGCGTGAGCAGCCCGGCCCTCCACTTCCCGGTCGACGCGGCCGCCCTGGCGCAGGTCGAGTCCCTCGAGCGCCAAACGATCGAGGAGATCAAGCACGCGTTCGCCACACGCAAGGACGACATCGCCGGCATCATCATCGAGCCCATTCAGGCCGAGGGCGGCGACAACCATTTCCGCCCGGAGTTCCTGCGGGCCCTTCGGGTGCTGGCCGACGAGAACGAGGCGTTGCTGATCTTCGACGAGGTCCAATCCGGCGTCGGCCTCACGGGTCGGTTCTGGGCGCACGAGCACGTCGGCGTGCGGCCCGACCTGCTCGCCTTTGGCAAGAAGATGCAGGTGTGCGGCATGCTCGCGGGACACCGCCTCGACGACGAACCCCACAACGTCTTCCGCGAATCGAGCCGCATCAACTCGACGTGGGGTGGGAACCTCGTCGACATGGTTCGCTCGCAGCGCTACCTTGAGATCATCGAGGAAGACCACCTGCTGGAGAACGCCAGCCGTGTGGGCGCCCACCTGGCGGCCGGCCTCCAGGCTCTGCAGGCCGCTCGGCCCGACGTGATCTCGAACGCCCGGGGCCGCGGCTTGATGTGCGCCATCGACTTCCCCGATGGCCCGACGCGCGACAAGGTGGCCGACGAGGCCTACGAGCTCGGCATGGTCATCCTCGGCTGCGGAAGGTTGAGCCTGCGTTTCCGTCCGCCCCTGGACATCACCGCGGCCGAGATTGACGAAGGGCTCGCCATCCTCCGCGCGGCCGTGGCCAAGGTCGTCCCCAGGTAGGAACCCTCTGGCCGGGAACCGGGCGCCCCGTGGCGCCCTGCCTCCCGGCCAGGTCCCGGCGAGAGATGCCCCACCAGCCCCCGCTCTTTCCGCTGGACGTCCCGCCGCCGACTCCACCCGAGCCGCAGCTGCTCGAGGCCCGATTCCAGCGCCTGCGCGACGTGGCTTCGTCCCTCCCCTCGCTCGTGCGGTTGGGGACCAGCTCGTGGAGCTTCCCGGGGTGGTGCGGCCTCGTCTACGCTGACCGGCAGACCGAGGGCCGGCTGGCGCGCGACGGCCTTCGCGACTACGCACGGCACCCGCTGTTCCGCACCGTGGGGATCGACCGCACCTACTACGCGCCGGTGCCGGACGAGGACTGGCGTCGGTACGCCGACCAGCTGCCGCCCGGGTTTCCCTGTTGCTGCAAGGCGCCGTCCGCCGTCACGTCCCCGGTCGTGCCCACGCGCGGCACCCGGGACGCGAACGCGGACTTCCTGTCGCCGGACCGGTTCATGACCGACCTGATCGACCCGGTGGCGCGGCTGTTCCGTGACCACGCGGGTCCGTTCGTGCTGCAGTTCCCGTCGATGCTGCGGCCCTCCGGCCTGGGCCCTGCCGCATTCGTCGAGGGGCTGGATCGGTTCCTTGGCGGGTTGCCACGCGACTTCCACTACGGCGTCGAATTGCGCGATCGGGCCCTGCTGACCGACGGCTACGCGCGGGTCCTCGAGCGGCACGGGGCCGCACATGTCTTCAACGCCTGGACGGCGATGCCCTGGCCCTCCGAGCAGGCGGCTCACCTCCCCGTGGAGTCGATGCCGTTTCTCCTCGTGCGGTTGCTCCTCCAACCCGGCGTGACCTACGAGCAGAAGCGGGTCGCTTTCGCGCCGTTCGACACGCTCGCGGCGCCCCACCAGCGGATGCGGGATGATGTGGTGGACCTGGTGGGCCGGGCGGTGGCCCGGTCGATCCCGGCCTTCGTCCTCGTGAACAACGGGGCCGAGGGCTGCGCCCCCCTCACGATCGAGGCCCTGGCAGAACGGCTCGCCAGGCCCTGAGGATCGGATCCCGCCCCGGCGGCTCCGATGGCCTCAGCAGAGGGGGCCCAGCGCGCGTTCGACTTCGTCCAGGATCTCGCCCGACTTCACGAGCGCTTTCATCGCGTTGTGGTCGTCGAACAGCGGCCGATCGATGTCGAGGTGCCTGACGTGGCGACGGATCACCTCGCGGGCCTTCTGAGTGCCCCGGCCTGGCGAGAACGTGCGGAAGTCGAGCGCCTGCGCGGCCGCCATGCACTCGATGCCGAGCACGCCGTGGGCGTTGTCGAGGATCTGCCGATTCTTGATCGCCGTGTTCATCCCCATCGACACGAAGTCCTCCTGATCGGCGGCCGCCGGGATCGATTGGATGGAGGCCGGAGTCGACAGGATCCGCTGTTCGACAATCAGTGAATCAGCCGTGTACTGGCTCAGCATCAGGCCGGAGTAGAAGCCGGGCTCGTGCGCGAGGAAGTCGGGCAAACCCTGCGACAGGGCGGGATTCGTCATCCGGTTCATCCGCCGCTCGGACAGCACGGAGACCATCGTGATGGCGGCGCCGACCATGTCCATCGGCAGGCTCACGGGTGAGCCCTGGAAGTTCGCGCCCGTCAGAGTGAGCTTCAGTTCGGGCACCCAGATCGGGTTGTCGCCCACGCCGTTCAGCTCGATCTCCACCTGCGACCGCGCATAGGCCAGGGCGTCGCGGGCGGCCCCGATCACCTGGGGCGTCGACCGCATCGAGTAGGCGTCCTGGACCTTGGTCTTCATCTTGCCGGTCGTCAGGTCCGACCCCTCCACCATCTTCATGATGTTCTGCGCCGAGGCGACGGCGCCGGCAAAGCCCCGCAGCTCGTGCAGCTTCGAGTTGTAGGGCTTCAGGTTGCCGAGCAGCGCCTCGATCGACATCGCGGCCGCGATGTCCGCCTGCTTCAGCCAGCGCCCCATGTCGTACACGTGGAGCGCCGACATCGCGGTCAACATGTTGGACCCGTTGATGGCGGCGAGGCCATCCCGGGCCTGCAGGCCCGGGATCGGGATGCCCGCGCGCTCCATCGCCACCTGGCCCGGCAACCGCTGGCCCTGGTAGAACGCCTCGCCCTCGCCCATCAGCAGCAGGGCCGCCTGCGCCATCGGGGCCAGATCGCCGCACGCGCCCACCGAACCCTTTTCGCACACCACGGGCGTGACGCCCTTGTTGAGCATCTCCACCATCGTCAGGGTGATCTCGGGTCGACACGCCGAGTTGCCGTGGGCATGCACGTTGACGCGCCCGGCGAGGGCAGCCCGGACGACCTCCACGGGCAACGGATCACCGATGCCGGCCGCGTGGTTGTAAACCAGGTAGCGCTGGAAGGTCTTGACCTGCTCGTCGCTCAAGAGGCGCTCGGAGAACTCGCCGATCCCGGTGTTGGTGCCGTACATGATCTCGCGGGCCGCCAGCTTCTCCTCCAGCATCACCCGGCACGCCCGGATCCGGTCGACCGCGGCGGGCGACAGTTCCACCCTCGCCCCGAACCGCCCAATGTCCACCAGCTTCTCCACCGTCAGCGCCGAGCCGTCGAGCACGATTGTCATGATGAGTCCTTCGAAAGGAAGAGGGCGGTTCGCGAACGAACCGGGCCCGGGCCCGGGCCACGGGCCGGAGCCGGCCCGGGCAGAGGATCATACGTCGCGGCCCATCGGGAGGTAAAGGCCACCGCACAGGAGGCGGCGCCGAGAACCAGGAAGGTGTCGACACCGGGGCGGACACGCGAAGGGCCCGCCGGGAGGGGTAAGAGAACGCGCCACCCTTCCGGCGGGCCCGATGAACACCCGGGGGTGCATTGTCGGCCATGAGGGCCTCCTCCTATCATGTGCGACAAAGTCGGACGAGTCGGGTGACTCGTCGGTCTGTCTCGCTCCTCCTTTCCTGGAACGGGGCCGACTCAGTTCGCCTCAAGCCTCGGGTCGACCCGGCCGCCGAGCGTGCCGCAGCCGCTCGGTCTGCTGGCCGTCGGGACTGAGAACCCGTCGGGTCGGCGTCCTTGTTGTGACTTGGGCAGAGACAACTGTACGCCCTAACCCACCTCGCGTCAAGCTGAGCCAACGGGTGCAGGCGCCGCCGATCGCCCACGCCTGGTCGCCCGGACGGCTCCACCGCTACCTCGGCCCGACAGGACCGGGCGCGGGCGCGAGGGTCGGAGGGTGCTCACTCGTGCCACCCCGCCCGAGGCCGCTGGCAGCCGCGGGCGTGATCGGTGCGTCGCTCTGACGGCGTGGACCGCGCCTGAGTGGTGTCGTCCAGTCGGGCGACCGGACGTCTTTCAAGGGGGCCCCCTCGGTCCGCTCGTCGACGTCGGCAGCCGAGGGTCGCCGATCGAGACCCGCGGCCCCTACGCACCAAGGCCCATCGAGAGCTCGATGTGCGCCAGGTGGTGGCGACAGTGCCACGCGTAAAGCCGGGCGGTCCGCTCGAGCGTCAGCTCGCCGCGGTCGGGATGTACGAACGTGCGGGCGAACTGCTCGGGGGACATCGACCGCATCAGGGCCACCCAGCGTGCGTGCAGTCCCTCGAGCAGCGCCAGCGACGCATCGATCGGCCCGGTCTTGGCGTCCGGCAGTTCCGCCCATCGTTTCTCGTCGTACGGCTTGATGGTCGGGCGGTCCTCGGTCAAGGCCAGGCGGAAGCGGGCGTAGCAGTGCAGATGGCTGTCGGCCAGATGATGGATCACCTGCCGCGCCGTCCAGCCGCCGTCCCGATACGGCGTGGCGAGTTGCTTGGCGGTCAGCCGCGGCACGAGCGTGCGCAGGGCGCCCGGCAGCGCGGCAATCTGATCAATCACGGCCGTCAGCGGGGTGGCGTCACTCCCATCGAACGTCCCGACCGGGTAGCGAGGATCCATGTCACCTCCGTCTCTGTCGAGCGACCGGCGAGTGGTCGGCCGGCCCATCAGCGGCCGACGCCTCGCCCGCACCGGAGCCGGACGGGGCCGGCGTCGCATCCGGTCGTGGTCGTGCGGTGATGCCGCCGGGCAGCGTTCCAGGATCGGCCGCTGGGCCCGCGGGCGATTGGAACCTGGCGTCAGGCATGCCGAGACGCGCTTTCAGCGTCAGCAGTCCTCCGATCCGCTCCAGCGGAATCGGCGTCGGCTCCACGCCGAGGTGGCCGGCGAGGATGAGGACGCGGCACGTCGTGTCCACCACCTCGACGTACCACTCCGCGTGCGTCACCGAGTCCGCCCAGGTCACCAGCCCGTGGTTGGCCAGCAGGATCGTGTTGTGGTCCTTGGCGTAGGGCACGACGGCGTCGGCGCAGGCCTGCGTCCCGGGCGTCTCGTACGGGAGAACCGAGACGGGGCCCACGAACACCTCGTGCTCGGCCAGCATTCGCTCGGGCGGGACGACCCCGGCCAGCGCGTACGCGGTCGCGTGCGGCGGATGGCAGTGAATGACCGAGCGCGCCTCAGGAACCGTCCGCATCACCGCCAGGTGCAGCAGGATCTCGCTCGACCGCCGCTGCCGACCGGCGAGCTGGTTGCCGGCCATGTCGACGAGGCAGAGGTCGTCGGGCCGCAGGTCCCCCTTGCTCATCAGGGTCGGCGTGCACAGCACCCAATCGTCGGTGAGGCGGCAGCTGATGTTGCCCCCGTTGCCATCGACGTACTGACGAAGCCACAGCTTCCGGCCGACGTCGACGATTTCCTGCTTCAGACGGGCCGCTTCTTCGGACGCAAACGCCGCCTGGGGGTCCTCCCAGCGCGGCGCGGTCGGTCGCATGTCGTTCATCGTGCTCTCCGGCCTTTCGCGGATGTCGGGTGACTCGACGGTCACGCCGCCGTTGACACGAGCGACATCCCGTGGCTGGACCTGTCCAACCACCAGACGCCACGCGTGTCCGGGTCACCGGCGCGCACGTCGCGGGCGTCGGTCGACTGGCCGCCCGTGGCAGTGTACTACGGGATCGCGATCGCCATCGTCCCGCCTCGGTCGGCACCCCCCGAGCGTTGCCCCGGGGCGTCGCCATTGCACTCGACGCTCGGTGCTGGCATCCTTCCGCAGGACGGCAGGCTCTCGGTCGACGTGGAGGACGGCATGACCCTGCATTTGGCAATCGATCTCGGCGCGGGCAGCGGGCGCGCGATCCTCGGCCGTGTTGGCGCCGACTCGCTGGACCTTCAGGAGGTCCACCGTTTCCACTACGCGCCTCGTGAGGCCGACGGACATCTGCGCTGGAACGCCGAGGCCCTGCTCCAGGGCATCCGGGCCGGCCTGAGCGCCGGTGGGGCGTCTGCCGCGGCCCTTGGCCGGCACGTCGCCTCGGTGGGCGTCGACGCGTGGGGCGTCGACTACGGGCTGATCGACCAGGACGGTCGACTGGTCGAAGACCCGGTCTGTTACCGTGATGGCCGGACCGACGGCGTGATGGAGCGCGTGTTCGCCGTCGTACCCCGCGAGGAGATCTTCGCCCGGACGGGCCTGCAGTTCATGCAGCTGAACACGCTCTTCCAGCTGGCAGCCCACGCGGCGGAGGGGTTGCCCGTGCGGGCGGCCAGGCTCCTCTTGATTCCGGACCTCTGCCACCACGTGCTCTGCGGCGCCCACGTGTCCGAGCTGACCGACGCGTCCACGACGCAGCTGCTCAACGCCCGCACCGGCAAATGGGACGACGAGCTGTTCGGGCGGTTGCACCTGCCCCGGTTCCTGATGCCGTCGCTGGTCGCCACGGGCACCGATCTCGGGCCGCTCCGACCGGCGCTGGCCGGCGGGCCGGGGCTCGTCGGCGCTCGCGTGGTCGCTCCACCCACCCACGACACGGCCAGCGCGATTGCCGCGACGCCGCTTGAGCCCGGCTGGGCCTACATCTCCTCCGGGACCTGGTCGTTGGTGGGCATCGAACGGCCCGACCCGATGCTGACCGAGGCCGCGTCGCGCGCCAATTTCACGAACGAGGCGGGCGCATTCGGCACCATCTGTTTCCTGAAGAACGTCATGGGTCTGTGGCTGCTCGAGTCCTGCCGGCGGGAATGGGCGGCGTCCGGGCGGGCCTGCGAGCTCGCCGACCTGCTGGCGCGGGCCGCCGCGGTTCCGGGGTTTGTCGGGTTCGTGATGCCCGATGCGCCCCGCTTCTTCAACCCTGCCAGCATGACCCGCGAGATCGCCGAGGCGCTGCGCGCGACCGGGCAGGAGGCGGTGGACGACCCGGGTACTGGCGACCAAGGTCATCCTGGATTCACTGGCGCTGCGCTACGCGTCGGTGCTCGAGACGGTCGAGCGCGTGACGGGCTCTCCCGTTCGCGGCGTTCACGTCGTGGGCGGCGGCTCCCTGAACCACGCGCTCAACCAGGCGACCGCCGACGCCACCAATCGTCCGGTCCTGGCCGGCCCGGCCGAGGCGACTGCCATCGGCAACATCCTGGTGCAGGCCATCGCCCTCGGCGCGCTGCCGTCCCTCTCGCACGGTCGCGCGCTGGTGCGACGTGCGCAGCCGCCGCGCCGGTTCGAACCGCGGGAACCCCAGATGTGGGAGGAGGCGCGGCGTCGCTATCGGACCCTCAAGGGGCCGACGCCCTGACAGCGGGGAAGACGGGACGGGCCGGCGGGTGCCGCCGGCCCGAAGCGCTGGCGACCGTCGTGTGGCACCGGGCGCGGCCACGCCGCACCCGGCCTTGTCACCCGATGAACTTGCCGCGCGGCGTGTAGTGCGTGTGCAGGAGCTGGTGCGACAGGTGACTGCACGGGCCCTCGGTGAAGAACTCGCCGTACAGCTTCAGCACGGCCGGATTTTCATGCGACTTGCGCACGACGCACGCCGCGTCCTCGTCGTAGATCGCCCGGGCCCGCGCCTTTCGGATCTCCGGTGAGGTCGGAATCGGCTGGCCGCCGCCCCCGATGCAGCCGCCGGGGCAGGCCATGAACTCGATGAAGTGGCACTGCGCGAACTGGCCGCCCGCTTTGATGTTCTCCATCACCTTCTTCGCGTTGGCCGTGCCGTGCGCCACGGCGACCTTCAGCGTGGCGCCCTTCAGGAAGTCCCAGCTGGGAATCAGCCGCTTGACTATCGGCGCCACCTCGGCTGCCACGGTCGGCACCGGCAGCTCCACGTAGCGGACGCCATCGAACCCGCGCACCGGGACGATGTTCGCGTTGTCGAACAGGTTCTCGATCTTCTGCCCGGTGACCAACTCGATCACCGTCCGCAGCGCCGCCTCCATGACCCCGCCCGTCGCGCCGAAGATCACCCCGGACCCGGTCGCCGTCCCGAACGGGTCGTCGAAGTCGCTCTTCGGCATGTCCGGCAGGTGGATGCCGGCCTCCTTGATCATCTGCGCCAGCTCGCGCGTGGTGAGCCCGTAGTCCACGTCCTTGTAGCCGCTCGAGTCCATCTCGGGCCGGTTGCACTCGAACTTCTTGGCCGAGCACGGCATCAGGGCCACGGTGATGATGTCGCGAGGATCGATGTTATTGAGCTTCGCGTAGTAGGTCTTGATGACCGCGCCGAACATCTGCTGCGGGCTCTTGGCCGACGACAGGTTCGGGATGTACTCCGGGTAGAAGTGCTCGAGGTACTTGACCCACCCGGGCGAGCAGCTGGTGAACTGCGGCAGCGCGACGGGCTTGTGCTCGACCAGCGCCTGGTGGAGCCGGAGCAGCAGCTCGGTCCCTTCCTCCAGGATCGTCAGGTCGGCGCTGAAGTTCGTGTCGAACACCTTGTCGAACCCGCACAGCCGCAAGGCCGTGTTCATCTGGTAGGTCATCGGGGTGCCGGGCGGCAGCCCGAAGCACTCGCCGATCCCGGCGCGCGGACTGGGTGCGGTCTGGATGATGACATGCTTCTTCGGGTTGTCGATCGCCCGCCAGACCTCGTCGGACGAGTCGTTGGCGTGGAGCGCGCCGGTCGGGCACCGGTTGATGCACTGGCCGCAGTTGATGCAGACCACGTCGCCGAGCGGCCTGTCGAGGTAGGTCGAGATTCGCGTCGCATTGCTCCGGCCGACGGCCTCGAGCACGCCGACCTCCTGGACGTCGATGCACGTGCGCACGCACCGCCGGCACAGCACGCACTTGTCCATGTCCCGGACCACCGAGTAGCTCGAGCTGTCGATGGGGTGCTGCGACGTGGTGACGTGGCCGAACCGATAGAAGTCCACCCCGTACTCGTTGGCCAGAGATTGCAGCTCGCAGTTGTTGTTCCGCTTGCAGCTGTAGCACTCGCCGTAGTGCGTCGACAGCAGGAGGTCGATGACGTGGCGGCGCGCCTGGCGGACCTTCGGCGTGTGCGTCCGGACCTTGACCGGTGCCGTGACCGGGAACGCGCAGGCCGACTGCAGCGTCCGCTGGCCCTCGATTTCGACGACACACACGCGGCAGACGCCGGCCACGCACAGATCGGGATGATGGCAGAGCGTCGGAATCCGGATGCCGAGTTGTCTGGCCGCGTCGAGGATCGTCGTGCCGAGCGGCACCTTGAGGTCCTTACCGTCGATGCTCACCGACACGAGGCCGCCGATGTAGCCGGCCGCGTCCGCGTTCCTCTGCAGGTGCTTGCCCGTCTGGCTCACCGGCGCGCGCGACGTCTCGAAGTCCTGTCTGGTATCAGCGCTCATCATTCGTTCTCCGGCTCAGTGGGCCAGCGTGCGACCCATGATCTCGTCCTTGAAATGCTGCACGATCGAGACGAACGCATTCGGGCTCGACTGCCCGAGGCCGCACTTCGACGCGAGTTGCATCGTCTCGCCGAGCGCCAGCAGCTCCTGCAGGTACTGCATCGAGCACTCGCCCCGCTCCAGCATCTCGATGCCCTCGAGGAGCTTCGCATTGCCGGCCCGGCATGGGGTGCACTGGCCGCAGGACTCCTCGACGAAGAACTCCATGAAGTTCTTCGCCACGCCCAGCATGTCGCGGCCCTGGCCGATCACGATGATGGCGCCGCCGGTCGACACGTCCTCGAACGCGATGCGGCGTGAGAACTCCGACGCCGGCACGCAGTGCCCGGACGCGCCCCCGATCTGGACCGCCTTGGCGTCCTCGCCCCCGACCCGGTGCAACAGCTCGCCGACGCTGATCCCGAGCGGGAACTCGTAGATGCCGGGCTCCCGGCAGTCGCCGGACACGCTGAACAGCTTCGGGCCGGTGGATTTCGGCGTGCCGGTCGACTTGAACCACTGGGCGCTCCGGCTCAGGATGCATGCCGCCCACGCCAGCGTCTCAACGTTGTTGACGATCGTCGGCTGCCCCTCGAAGCCCGTGTCCACCGGAAACGGCGGACGGTTGCGCGGCTCGCCCCGGTAGCCCTCGAGCGACTCGATGAGCGCCGTTTCCTCGCCGCACACGTACGCGCCGCTGCCCATGTGGATGTGAATGTCGAAGTCGAACCCGTCACGGCCGGCGACCTTCTGTCCGAGCAGCCGCTCACGCCGGCGCTTCTCGAGCACCTGCTCGAGGTGCGGACGAAGGTAGACGTACTCGCCGCGCAGGTAGAGGATGCCAACGCTCGCCCCGATGGCGAAGCCGCCGATGGTCATGCCCTCGAAGACGAGATCCGCGTACTCGGTGAGAATGACCCGGTCCTTGAACGTGCCGGGCTCGCCCTCGTCGGCGTTGCATACGACGTACTTCTGGCCGCCCTCCCGCACCTTGGCGGCCGCGGCCAGGTTCCACTTCGTCCCGGTCGGAAACCCGGCGCCGCCGCGGCCGCGCAGGCCGGAGGCGCTCAGCTCGGCGATGATGTCCGCGCGGCTGCGGCCGAGGGCGGCCTTCAGGCCGGATTCCGGCTCGATGCTGTCAAACGTGAACGGCGTCTTCTTGCTGATCGCGGGGTTCATGCGCTACCTGCCCTTCGAACCCGACCGGACGCGCGCGTGGCGCCGCGCCCGGGATAGTTGACTAGGCGTGCGCCGCCTGGCGCGCGTGGGCGCCGAAGATCTGCTTGCAGTCTTCGATGATCCCGTGGACCTGTTCCGGGGTGACGCGGGTGAAGACCTGGTCGTTGACCAGCAGCGCCGGCCCCTGGTCGCACATGCCGAGGCAGCTGGCCCACTGGAGGCTGAAGCGGCCGTCGGCCGACGTCTCCCCGAACCCGATCCCGAGGTCGTTTTCGAGCTGGCGCGCGACGCGCGACTTGCCACCCAACTCGCACGACAGCGTCCGGCAGAGCCGGAACACGAAGCGCCCGTGCGACTCCTGGCGGAGGAAGGCGTAGAAGGACGTGACGCCGTAGACCTCCGCCGGGTGGATGCCCAGTTCGTCGGCAATCACCTGCATCGCGAAGTCGGATACCGTTGCGTGCGCCCGCTGGACGGCCTGCAGCACGGGGATGAGCGCGCTGCGCCTGCGCCCGTACCGGTCGACGAGGCCGCGGATCTCCTGCTGCAGTCGTTGCTGCTGGCCTACTAGCATCGTCGTCTCCCTATGCTCTTCCGAGCAACTCGTTCACCTTCTTCAGCAGGGCCTCGGGCCGGACCGGCTTCTCGAAGAAGGCGTCCACCGGCACCAGATCCTGGTCTCCGCCGTAGGCGAAGCCCGTCACCCTGCCGACGCTGGTCAGCATCAGGATGGGCGTCTCGCACCCCTGGCGCCGCAGTTCCTGCGCCATCGCGATCCCGTCATCAGGCTGCTCCATCATGACGTCCAGGATGATCAGATCCGGATTGCCATCTTCGATGGCTTTCATGGCGTCGGCCCGGTTCGACGCCGTCTGCACCTCGTGCTGCTCCTTCTTCAGGAAGAGCTCGGTAGCGAAGGTGATGTCCGGGTCATCGTCGACGATCAGGATCTTGGCCATGACGTTCCCTCTCTCAACGGGTTCGGCGTGCCGGGCACACCCTGCCACGCAGGACTTCGCGACCGCAGGCAATCGGCGGGTGTGCGGCGCCGACGTGGAGGCTGCAGGCGGGCTTGTGAACCGTGGCACAAGGAGTTGTGCCATGTTTCACAGTGGGGCAATTCTATCCGGTCGTGGCCCCGCGGCGCAACCCGGAAGGCTCCGCTGGCTCGACGGGTGCTCCCGGACCGTCGGGGGTTCGGGCGGGGCGGAGAGGGAGCGGCCTGTTGGGGGGCGGGACGGCGATTTGGCCCACGATCGAGGCGAACCGGCGTCGTGAACCTGGGGGATGACGGAGCGGCCGGACGCCCGGGGGCCCGCTCAGGCCGGCTGTGCCAGCCGGGCCGGCAGGAGCGGCAGCGTGACGGTGAACGTCGTACCCTGCCCTTCTCGGCTGTCGACGTCGATGAGCCCCCCGTAGCGGGTCACCACGTCCTTGACGATCGCCAGCCCAAGCCCCGTTCCGACCTCTTCGAGCGCCTTGGCGTTCTTGGCCCGGTAGAACTCCTCGAACAGGTGGGGCAGGCCGTCGGCGGGAATGCCGATGCCGGTGTCCGCCACGGTCAGACGCGCGTGGTCGCCCTCGCGGGCCAGCGTCACGCGGACCTGCCCAGCCGACGTGTACTTCACGGCGTTGCCCACCAGGTTGCTCACGAGACGGTCGATCTCGACCGGATCGCCTCGCAGCAGGAGCCCGTCGGGCGGGACGTCGACCACCAGCTCGATGCCCTTGGCATGCGCGCGCAGCTGGAACCGCTCGCACACCTCGACGATGGCCTGGGACAGGTGGATCGGCCGGCGCTCGGCTCGCTTGACGCCCGCCCGCCCCGAGGCCAGGTCGAGCAGGTCGTTCACGAGCGACTGGAGCGCCTGGACGCGGCGAAGCGCGCGCCGAATGAGGTCGGCGTGCTGGGGCGAGAGCTCGCCGGCGTAGCCCTCCACGAGCGCCGTCAACAGGCTCTCGGTCACGCTGACCGGCGATCGCAGCTCGTGCGTCGCGATCCGGACGAAGCGCGTTTTCTGGCGATCCAGCTCCTCGAGCATCTGGTACGCCTGCGCGTTCTCGATCGCCACCGCGCCGTGCGCCGCCAGAAGCTCCAGGAACGACGCGTCCTCCGGGGTGAAGCGGTGACGCTCGGCCCCGTAGGCCCGCAGGACGCCGAGCGGCCCGGACTTGCCCGTGAGCGGAACCGACAGCATCGAGCCGATCCCCTCCTCGCGGACGCGCTCGGGCTGCCAGATGCGCGGGTCGCCGGGCGCGTCTGTGACGAACAGGGGTTGGCCGGCCAGCGTGGCCTGGTCGAGTTGCGCTCGGCCAAAATCCTGGGGCACCTTCTCCAGGTAGGCCTCACTGAGACCGTAGGTCGCGACGAACGTCACGTGGCGGCGGCCCCGGTCGAACAGGCGGATCGCGGCCCCTTTGCAGTCGAGCACGCGGCTGGCCGAGGCCACCAGGCGGTTGAGCACGGTCTGCATGTCGAGCGTCGCGGTGGCATCGCGCACGCTCTCGTAGAGACCGCTGATCTCGTTCTCGCGCCGGCGGAGACGCAGGGAAATCGCCACGCAGACGTAGGCCAGCACGCAGCAGGCGGCCGTGAAGAAGACCAGCACGCTGCACACGAAGACCAGGTCGTGGTGGCGCGACGACCCGAAGACGGCGACGTGGGGCGTCACGCCCAGGTACTCGAACAGGGCGATGAGCGCGACCGCGACGGGCGGCAGCGTGACGTAGAAGAACGCCCGGGTGTGGGGCAACAGCAGCGCGGCGATCGCGATGTGGAAGAGGAAGAAGACGATGACCGGGCTCTCGATACCGCCGGAGAGGGCGGTCAGGGCCGTCATCGCCAGCCAGTCGAGCCCGATCTGGACCCACGCCAGCGCCTCGTAGGCGGGCGTCGAGTCGGGCGAGGTGCGGCTCAGCTGCAGGAGCCACGCGTGGAGCACCGCGTTGTAGCCGAGGATGAACAGCCCGACGCGGTAGAGGGAGCCTTCCGGCACCTGGAGGTGGAGACCGCGCGACGCGATGAAGGCACCCCCCAGCACGCCGAGTCCGGCCAGCCACCGCATGGTCATCAGCCACCCGAGGCTGTTGACCAACTCCTGCTCGGCGAGCGTGCGACGGCGCGGCTCTGGGGCTCGCGGTGCTGCCTCGGGCTCAACCTTCGACGTGTCGGTCATAACCACACGTAATCTGAAACCGCGCGTACGCGATGTCAAGCCCCGCCAGCGTCGGGCGTCGGGCCCGCGGTGGCGCGCCGGCCGCGGACGCTCGGAGGGGCGCCACGTGCACCGGCGTGGCGCCCACGACTGCCAGGCAGCCGCCTACCGGGCCTCGGCGGGCGGGTACCCAATCCCGAGCTGGTCCAGGTAGGTCTTGAACCTCGCCGGATCATAGTAGAACTTCCGCATCTCGGGCCTCAGCTCCTGCATCAGCCGCTCGTTGAGCCAAGTGGCCGGCTTGTCGTTGTCGCCCGGGAACGGTGTGTAGACGGCGAGCTTCCCCTGGGTGTTCCGGAAGTAGTCCCACGACTGCTGAACGAGCTCCGGCTTGAGCAGCAGGTCCATGACCGTCATGGCCTCGACCTTGGCGCCCGCCGTCGCGCCCTTGTGGGCCACCGGGGTGGCTTCGGCAATGGCGGCGGACCAATTGTGCGCCGAGGTGCCGGGGATGTTCCCCGGGTAGCGCAACGTCACGGTCGGCACGGACCACGACACGTCCCCGATGTCGTCCGAGCCGCCGCCCCGGTTGTCCTCGGGGCGAACCGGGCCTTCGAGCTTGCCCACTTCCGTCGACAGCCCCTGGTCGGGCACCTTCAGGGCGCGTTGGACCACCTTGGCGAAGGCCTGGTCATCCGGACTCCAGGCCGGCATGCCCACCCGCTGGATGTTCGCGTACATGGTTTCCGCGACGACCTTGTTCATGTGCTGCGGCCACGCCGAACCCAGGAGCCGCCACGACGCCTTCGTGCCCGTCATCATCGCGGCCGCCTCGGCCATCGTGTTGCCGAGGTCCCACAGCTCCTTGATGTGCGGGTAGTCGATCTCGCGGAAGCAGTACCACACGGCGGCCGTCGGCGGGACGATGTTCGGCTGGCCGCCGCCGTCGGTGATGACGTAGTGGGAGCGCTGGGAGAGCCGAAGGTGTTCGCGGCGGAAGTTCCACCCGACGTCCATGAGTTCGACCGCGTCGAGCGCGCTGCGCCCCAGCCACGGCGCCCCGCCCGCGTGAGCGGCCTGGCCCCGGAAGCTGTACTCGACCGACACCGCGCCCGTGCCGCTGGCCTCGCCCCAGCTGACGGTCAGGCCCGACGCGATGTGGGCGAAGAGGCAGATGTCCACCTCCTTGAACACGCCGGCCTTGACGAACTGCGCCTTGCCGCCGAGCAGCTCCTCGGCGATGCCCGGCCACACCAGGATCGTGCCCGCGATCTTCTCGCGCTCCATGACCCGTTTGAGCGCAAGGGCCGCCGTGATCGTCAGCGGCATGCCCGTGTTGTGGCCCTCGCCGTGGCCCGGCGCCCCCTCGATGAGCGGCTCGTGCCGTGGCACACCGGGCTTCTGCGACATGGCGAGCAGGCCGTCCACGTCCGAGCCGAGGGCGATCACCGGTTTCCCGGATCCCCACCGCGCGGTCCACGCCGTCGGCATGCCCGCGACGTTCTCCTGGACCGTGAACCCGTTGGAGCGGAGGATCCCGGTGCAGTACCTTCTGGGTTTCGAATTCCTGGAAGCCGGGCTCGGCGAAACTGAACAGCGTGTCCACCATCTGCTGCGTCAAGTCCTTCATGCCGTCGATCTGGACGGCCAGATCGCGCTTGAGCGCGTCCACCCGCGCGTCGAGGGGCGACGCGGCGGTCGGCCTGGTGGCCGTCTTCGACGGAGCGGACGGTTTCTGCGGCGGCGCCGCCACGACCAGCGCGGCGAGCACCACGGTCAGGATGACGGTCCACGACACACGAGTGAGGCGCATGGGAACTCCTTGCTCGCACCGAGTGGCGGTAGTCTACTCTAGTTCTACGTGGCCGGGCCGGTCGGGCGAACGGACGGAAGGGGACCGATGAAGGTCGACCACTACACCCCCAGGCGATGGCTGACCAACGGCCACTGGATGACCGTCTACGCGTGGGGCCGCCCCCGACGCTTGTCGCGGCTCCCGCGACCCGAGCCCCGCGTGTTTCGGGTGGCGCCCGACGCACGCGTCCTGGCAAAGTGCCACTGGCAATCCGCGCCACGAACGTGTCCCACCCTGCTCCTGCTCCACGGTCTCGAGGGATCGGCCGATGCGCACTACATGCGGGGGATCGCCGACAAGGCGGTCGCCGTCGGTTTCAACGTGGTCCGCCTCAACCAGCGGAACTGCGGCGGCACCGACGACCTGTCGGTCGGGGTCTACAACTCGGGGCTCACCTCCGACCCGCGCGCGGTGATCGAGGAACTGGTCGCCCGGGACGGTCTGGGGCCGATCGCGGTCGCGGGTTATTCGCTGGGGGGCAACCTGGCGGTCAAGCTGGCCGGCGAGCTCGGTGGCGAGACGCTGCCGGAGGTCAAGGCGTTTGTGGCCGTCTCGCCGACGCTCGACCTCACCGCCTGCGTGGCAGCCCTCGAGCGGCGGACGAACTGGCTCTACCAGCGCAACTTCCTGCAATCCCTCAAGCGCCGCATCCGGCGCAAGGTGCGCCTCTACCCCGCCGTCTACTCCTCCGAGCCGCTCGGCCGCATCCGCACGGTGCGGGAGTTCGACGAGGTCTATACGGCACCGATGAGCGGCTACCGGGATGCGACCGACTACTACTACCGGGCCAGCGCGATTCGGGTGGCCGGGCGCGTGCGCCGGCCGACGCTGATCGTGTCCGCCGCCGACGATCCGTTCGTGCCGCCCGGGCCGTTCGAGGACCAGGCGGTGCAAGCCAATCCCGCCATCACGGTGTGGCTCACGCCGCACGGCGGACACTGCGGGTTCATCGCCGCCCCGCACGACGGCGACGATGGGTACTGGGCCGAACGCCAGGTCGTCCGCTTCACCACGGCGCACCTCTAGGAGACGACGGGCCCCGCCTTCTCACGTCCCGCCCAGGTGGGCCTGGAGCATCCGAGCGAAGGCCGGCCCGAGACCCGCCTCCTCGTGCTTGAAGTACACGAACACGTCGTCGCAGCCGGCGGCGACCTGGCGGATGGTCGTCGCCCAGCGCGCCAGATTCTCGGCCTGATACCCCTCGTCCCGCAACCGGAAGTAGGCGTGCCCGGCCGTCGCCAGAACCGGCGTCGGGGGGTGCGCGGCGGCGGCGGCGCCACGGTCGACGACGCACAAGGCGATCCCGCGCCGCTTCAGGAGGGTCAGCACCTCGGGGTCGTGCCAGGACGGGTGGCGGAACTCGAAGGCGACGCTCGCCCGCGGCGGCAGATCGTCCAGAAAGGCGTCGAGCCGCGCGGCGTCCTTCTTGAAGTTCGGCGGCAGCTGAAAGAGCAGGACGCCCAGCTTCCCGCCGAGCGCGCTCGCCGCGTCGCAGAAGGCCTTGAGCCGCGGCGCGCACGCCTGGAGCCGTGCCACGTGGGTGATCCACCGGGGCGCCTTGAGGGCGAACCGGAAGTGCTCGGGCGTCGCGTCCGCCCAGGCGGAGACCGCCCGGGCGGTGGGCGTCCGGTAGAACGTGTAGTTGATCTCGACGGTGGCGAAATGCTGCGCGTAGAAGGGCAGCATCTGGGAAGCGGGCAGCGTCGGCGGATAGAATGTACCCTTCCACTCCGGGTAGTCGTAGCCGGACGTACCGATCCACACCATGGGGGGCTCCTCACCTCCAGCATAGGGGATCAGGGGCCGACTTCTGAAGACAGAGATGGCGCGAAGGGCAGGAGGGCAGGAAGCGGCCGGTTGGGGGCCGGCGGGGGCCAGCCGCTCAGTGAGTCCGATGTACTTCCCAGTCTACCAGCGGGGTTCGCGGCGGGAGTTGCCGAAGTCGCCGCCGTCTCCGTAGTCCGACCGTCCGCCGCCGGCGTAGGCACGGCCGCCGCCCGGCGTCTTCGGCCGAGCTTCGTTGACGACCAAGGCCCGACCGTCAAGGGCGTACTGGTGGAACTTCTCGATGGCCTTCTGAGCGTCCTCGTCCGAGACCATCTCGACAAAGCCAAAGCCGCGTGCCCGACCGGTCACGCTGTCGCGCATGACCTGCACGTTGTCCACCCCGCCCGCCTGGCTGAACAGCTCCCGCAACTCCTCGTCCGTCCTCTTGTACGGAAGATTCCCGACGTACAGTCTCCGACCCATGGCTTCGGGTTACTCCTGCGAATGTTCGCGCGACCAGACGACGAGAGGGCCCGCGCGCTCGGGACACCAGGCTCGGGAAAGCTCACTCACTGCCCGACACAGGAACGCGCAGGCAAACGGCGGGCTTCCACTACGCGAGCGAGAGTATACCAGAACTCCGCCGGCGACAAGCGCCAGCTCGACCGCCTCGCGCGAGCGCCGTGAATTCGACTCGCATGGTCCGTAATCGGTCTAGTTTCAGTGGTTTCGGCGTCTGACCGGCTCGTCGGTGGCGTGCTAGCATGGCGGAATGCGGACACGACAGAGGGCCCTTGCAGCGCTGGCGCTCCTCCTCGGCTGGGCTGCGAGTTCCGGATGCAGTCGGTCGCCACAGGAGACGCCTCGCACGTTCACGCTGGTCGGCCAGGTGTTGGCCCTTCGCGACGACGGCACCGAGGTCACGATCCGTCACGAGGACATCAAGGGATTCATGCCGGCGATGACGATGCCCTTCAGGGTGAAGGACCCCGCGCTTTGCCGCGGCCGTCGCGTCGGCGATCTCGTCCGTGCGACGCTCGTGGTGACCGATAGCGACGCGTGGCTGTCGTCGCTGGAACGGACGGGCTGGGCGCCCGTCCCTGAGCACGTGGACCGGCCCGCTCCGGCGGTCGAGCTGCTGAAACCCGGAGACGCGCTCCGCGACGAAACGCTGATCGACCAGGACGGGCGAGCCTTCCGGCTATCGACGTTCCGTGGCTCGGCCGTGCTGCTCACCTTCATCTACACGCGGTGTCCGCTGCCCGACTTCTGCCCCCGCATGGACAGCCTGTTTGCCGGCGTCCAGCGGGCTATTCGGGCAGGCCGTGTCGGGGGCCCCGTCCATCTCCTCTCGGTGTCGTTCGATCCAGACTACGACACGCCCGAGGTACTGAAGGTCCACGCCGCGCAAGTCGGCGCCGACCCGGCGCTCTGGACCTTCGCCACGGGGCCGAAACAACGCATCGACGCGTGGGGTGCCCTGCTGGGCTTCAGCGTGATCCGCTCCGACAGCGATCCGAACGACCTCACGCACAATCTCCGAACAGCCGTGCTCGCCCCCGAGGGCCAGTTGGTGACCGTCCTCGACGGCAGCCGATGGAGCGTTGATCAGGCGCTCGCCGCGCTTGCCTCTGCGTTTCGGTTCGGGAAACAATGATGGGCTGCCTCGCGGGCGAACGTCGCAGGGCGAGTGCGGGCGCCGTGCGGTGTGCCGCCGTCTGAGGTTCATCCTCGCGACATCTGGGAGTCATGACCGCTTGGGCCAACGGAGGCGTGCCGTGCGTGCCGTCCTGCCGTGACGGCCGTGGGTGGGGAGACAACGTATGACAGACGTGGTGCTGCTTGGTGATGAGGCCGTCGCGCTCGGTGCGGTGCACGCCGGCCTCACTGCCGCGTATGCGTACCCGGGCACGCCGTCGACCGAGATCCTCGAGTACCTCGTCCGCTACCAGCGGGCGCACGGCGAGCCACGCGCCAGCTGGTGCACCAACGAGAAGACGGCGTACGAGCAGGCGCTCGGCGTGTCGTTCGCGGGCCGCCGGGCACTCACGTCGATGAAGCACGTCGGTCTCAACGTCGCGGCCGACCCCTTCATGAACTCGGCCATCGTCTCGATCAATGGCGGCCTGGTCGTCGTCGTGGCCGACGACCCGGGCATGCACAGCTCGCAGAACGAGCAGGACACCCGGTACTACGCGGACTTTGCGCGCATCCCCTGCCTCGAGCCGGCCAACCAGCAGGAAGCCTACGACATGACGCGCGAGGCGTTCGAGCTGTCGGAGCGGTTCCAGGTGCCCGTCCTCGTCCGCCTGGTGACCCGGCTCGCCCACAGCCGGGCCGTCGTCCACGTCGCGGAACCGCGGCCCCAGCAGGCAATCCGCAAGGCCCCGGCGCCCGAGTCGTGGATCCTGCTGCCGGCCAACGCCCGGCGGCAGTGGCACGAGCTGCTGCGGCGCCAGCCCACGTTCCTGGCGTGGTCGGAGGGATCCTCGTTCAACCACCTCCGGCTCGACGAGGAACACAAGGACCTCGGGGTCATCACGACGGGCATCGCGCGCAACTACTACGTTGAGAACCTGGCCAACCTCCCTTACCAGCCCTCGCACCTCCACGTGGGGGCCTACCCCGTGCCGTCGGAGCTGGTGCGCCGGCTGGTCGGCCACGTGCGGCAGGTGCTCGTCCTGGAAGAAGGCTACCCGTACCTCGAGCGGATGCTGCGCGGGATCGTGCCGCCGGACCGCGAGATCCTGGGCAAGGAGTCGGGGCAGCTGCCCGCCGACGGCGAGCTGACGCCCGAAATCGTCGGACGGGCACTGGGACTGCGCGAGCGGCAGGGCCTTGCCGTGGAGGCCCTCTCGATCCCCACCCGTCCACCGCAGCTGTGTGCGGGCTGCCCGCACGCCGACTCGTTCGAGGTGATCAAGGCGGCCCTCGCCGGATTCGACGCGCCCGTGGTGACGTCCGATATCGGTTGCTACACGCTCGGCGCCCTGCCCCCGTACTCCGCGATCGAGACGTGCGTGTGCATGGGCGCCTCGGTGGGGATGGCCAAGGGCGCCTCCGACGCCGGTCTGCGCCCGGCGGTAGCGATCATCGGCGACAGCACGTTCCTCCACTCGGGCGTGACGCCGCTGATGGACGCCGTCGCCGCAGATACGGACATGACGCTGATCATCCTCGACAACGAGACCACCGCCATGACGGGTGGGCAGCCGACGATCCTCCCGCCGTCCCGGATCGAGCGACTGGTGCTCGGCCTCGGGGTCGATCCCGCGCACTGCCACGTGATCACGGCGCACCACCGCCACGCGGAGAAGAACCGCGAGGTGATCCGCCACGAACTGCAGCATGGGGGGTTGTCGGTCATCATCGCCGTGCGCGAGTGCATCGAAACGCTCAAGACGAAGAAGAAGGGCCGCCCAGGCTAGGCGGCGCGGAAGACCGGCGTCACACAGGCCGGGCCGAGCCGTCCGGCTGGCAGACATCCAGCATGAAATACGACATCATTCTCTCGGGCGTGGGCGGGCAGGGCGTGCTCTCGGTATCGGCCATCATCGCCTCGAGCGCGATGCAGGAAGGCCTGTTCGTCAAGCAGTCGGAGGTGCACGGCATGTCGCAGCGCGGCGGGGCGGTCCTGGCGAACCTGCGCCTGGCCGACGCGCCGATCGCCAGCGATCTGATCCCGGTCGGCAGCGCCTCGATGATCCTGAGCATGGAGCCGCTCGAGAGCCTGCGCTACCTCAAGTACCTGGCGGCGGACGGGACCCTGGTCACCTCCACCAATCCGCTGACGAACATCCCGGACTACCCGGACCTCTCGTGGGTCCTCGGACGGATCCGCGCGCTCCCGAGCGTCCGGCTCGTGGACGGCGAGCAGCTGGCCCGGGAGGCGGGGTCGGTCAGGGCGATCAACATGGTCATGGTGGGGGCAGCCTCCCCCACCTGCCCGTCCAGATGGCCACGCTCGAGCACTACATCGAGTCGACGTTCGCGGCGAAGGGCCCCCAGGTGGTCGAGACCAACCTGCGGGCCTTCCGGGCCGGGCGGAAGGCGGCTCTATGACGATCGACGTCGCTCGCATCGGCCGCGTGCTCGCCACTGCCCGCGAGCGCCTGGCGCACGAAGTGTCGCCGGGCTCGACGCCCGCGGCGCTGCTCGAGGTCGAAGGCCTCGCGCTGCTCGACGCGCTGGGCATCCCGGCGCCCGCCTACGTGTTCGTCAGGGACTCGAGCGAGGCGCTCTCGGTCGACACCAGCCGTCTGGGCGGCGACCGGGTGGTCGTCAAGGTCATCTCGCCGCAGATCCTGCACAAGAGCGACGTGGGCGGCGTGAAGGTCGTGGCCCACCGGCGCGACGAGGTCGTCGCCGCAATCCGGGACATGGAGCATCGGTTGGGGGACCGCTCCATCGCCGGGTTCACGATCAACCGGTTCGCGCGCTACGACGGAGGCCTGGGAAGCGAGCTGATCCTCGGCCTCCGGGGCACGGCGGATTTCGGCCCGGTCGTCACCCTCGGCGCCGGCGGGATCTACACCGAGTTCCTGGCCTCGACCTTCAAGCCCGGCCGCGAGATTGGAGTCTTTTCGCCCGCGGTGAGCCGCGAGGCGGACGTCGAGGAGGCGATTGGGCGGCTCGCCGCCGGCCAACTGGCCACGCGCCCGCTGCGCGGGCAGGCGCCGCGGGTGGGGGTGGCCCCGCTGCTCGACGTCGTCGGCCGGTTCCTGGCGCTCGCCTCCGCCTTCGCGCCCCAGGACATCTCGGAGTGCGAGATCAACCCGCTCGTCATCGCCGACGGCGGCCTGCTCGCGCTCGACATCCTCGTCAAGCTGGGCACCGGCGCGGCCGCCGGTCCGCCCTCCCGCCCGCTGGCCAAGCTGCGCCACCTCCTCGAGCCGCAGAGTGCCGCCATCATCGGCGTGTCGGAGAAGCTCAACCCGGGGCACATCATTCTCAACAATCTGATCCGCGAGGGGTTCCCGCGCGATCGGATCACGGTCATCAAGCCGGGAGGGGGACAGATCGAGGGGTGCCGCTGCGTGGCCGACATTGCCGCGCTCACCGGCAGGGTCGACCTGTTCATCCTGGCCATCTCCGCCGCCCAGACGCCCCAGGCCATCACCGACATCGTCGAGGGAGAGAAGGCCGAGAGCATCATCGTGATCCCCGGCGGGCTCGAGGAGAAGTCGGGGACCGAGGCCATCGTGGGCCAGATGCGCTCGGCGCTCGCCGCCTCGCGCGGGACGGCGTGGCAGGGCCCCGTCATCAACGGGGGCAACTGCCTGGGCGTGCGGTCGCTGCCGGGCCGCTACGACACGATGTTCATCCCGGAGTACAAGCTCCCGGTGCCGTCAGGCGAGGTCTCGCCCGTCGCCTTCGTGTCGCAGAGCGGGGCCTTCGCCGTGGCGCGCATGAGCAAGATGGGGCGCCTCAACCCCAAGTACGCGATCACGTGCGGCAACCAGATGGACCTGACGGTGAGCGACTACCTGACCTACCTGAAGGCCGACGCGAGCATCGAGATCTTCGCCGTCTACGTCGAGGGTTTCGCGCGGCTCGACGGGCTGGCCTTTCTGCGTGCGGCGCGGGAGATCACCGACAGCGGCCGCACCGTCATCCTCTACCGCGCCGGCCGGACGCCGGCCGGCGCCCGCGCGTCGGCCAGCCACACGGCGTCGATCGCGGGCGACTACACGGTGACGCGCGAGCTGGCGCGGGCCGCGGGCGTCGTCGTCGCCGAGTCCCTCGGCGACTTCGACGACCTGGTGCGGCTCTTCACGTGGCTCCGCGGCAAGCGCGCCGACGGGTGGCGACTGGGCGCCGTCTCGAACGCGGGGTTCGAGTGCGTGGCCATCGCGGACACGCTGGGGCGCTTCGACCTGCCGCCGTTTGACGGCGGGACGGCCGCCCGGCTCGAGGCGGTCTTCCGGCAGACGCGCATCGACTCGGTCGTCGACGTGCACAACCCGATCGACCTGACGCCGATGGCCGGCGACCTCGCGTATGCGGACGTCGTTCGCACGGTGATGGAATCCGACACCGTGGATGTCGGGATTGTCGGCTGCGTGCCGCTGACCGCGGCCCTCAACACGCTGCCCGCCTCCCCGCACCATCGGGACGACCTGTCGGCGCCCGACGCGGTGGGCCAGCGGTTGGCCGGCCTCAAGCAGGACCTAGCCAAGGCGTGGGTCGCCGTGGTGGACGCGGGCCCCGTCTACGACCCGTTCGCCGCGCTGCTCGAGGCGCACCGGATCCCGACGTTTCGCGAGGCCGACACGGCCCTGCGGCTCTTCAACGTCTTCGTCGAGGCGCGCCAACGCGCGGGCGCGGCCCGGTGAGGCCGCCGTTCACTCCGGCCGAGCGCCGGCTGCTGTGCCGGCTGGCGACGCCGCTCGCCGTGCAGCGGTACTTCAATCACCTGCCCTACAACACCGAACCCCCGCCCGGCGGGCCGACCCTCCGCAGCTTCCGGAGCGTCGTGCGGCTGGGTACGGCCCACTGCCTCGAGGCGGCTCTCGCGGCCGCCGTGATCCTCGAGTACCACGACTACCCGCCCCTGGTGCTCAGTTTCGAGTCGATCGACCGGCTCGACCACGTGCTGTTCGTGTACCGCGAGGACGGGCGGTGGGGTTCGGTTGCGCGGTCGCGCGACCCCGGGCTCCACGGGCGGCGGCCCGTGTTCCGGACGCCCAGGCATCTCGCGCTGAGTTACTTCGATCCGTACGTGGACTTCACCGGCCGGATCACGGGCTACGCCGTGATTGACCTGCGGGTGCTCGGTGACTACGACTGGCGGCTCTCCGAGCGCAACGTGTGGAAGGTCGAACGCCTGCTGCTCGACTGGCCCCACCGCCCGATCCGATCGTCCGACCGGCGAGTCGACCAGCTGCGGCGACGGTACTTTGCCTTCCGGCGGCGCCACCCGGGCCGCAAGCCCGTCGATCTCTACAAGAGGCGCGAGACCTGGACCGAGCTGCCGCCGGGAATCTCGTAGACGAGACTACCCGGCGGCGGACACTCAGTCCAGATCGAAGTCGCGCTTCGGGGGCGGGCCGACCGGCTCGTCGCGCGCCTGCCGCAGGGCCTCTTCGAACCGCTTCGACAGCGCATCCCCCCTCGTTTTCTGCGCCTCGACCGACTCCAGGAAGACGGCTTCCCGCCGGGCCTTCTCGTCGGCCAGGATCCGCTGGGCCGCGTCGAGGTCCGGCTTGTCCTCGCGCTCGGGGTCGCGGTGCGACACCAGGCGGCGCAGGTTCACGTCGATGACGAGCACGGCCCCGCAGCACGGGCACGCCACTTCGAGTTCGGACTTGAGCTTAGCCACGTCTCACCTCCGGCGTCCTCGGCCCCAGACCAAGTGGACCGGGCGTCCGTCGGCCGTCTTGGCGTCGACGCTGATCCCGAACGGCACCTGGCGCGAGGGGTCGAAGCGCTGGCCGAAACCGGCCACGAACAACCGGTACGGCGCGTCGAGACGCTGGCCGGGAAGCAGCTCGGGGGCCTGGGCCCGGTAGTGGTCGTTCAACCAGACCTCGACGTCGACCCATCGCGTGTCGGTCCGGTTGATGACCGTCACGTGATCCGTCCCGACCAGCAGCGAGGGCCGCTCCTCGGACGCGCAGCCGAGCACGAACGCCAGACCGACCACCGCCAGGACCGAGACATGTCTCCGAGGCATCGCGGTCACTATAGCGCAGGTTGCCCGCGCCGCGGGCGGATGGCGCAGGAAGCTATCGTTGTGATATCATAGTGCAAGCATCGGTGAGGAGGGTGCGTCGATGATTCGCGAGAAAGAGACTGCGGCGCTGTCCGGCTGGGCTGCACTGGCCGTCCTGATTCCTGGCCTGATCC
This sequence comes from uncultured Acidobacteriota bacterium, assembly GCA_963701315.1. Lineage (GTDB taxonomy): Bacteria > Acidobacteriota > Vicinamibacteria > Vicinamibacterales > Fen-181 > FEN-299. Next base: position 3,162,715 of record OY969603.1, read on the forward strand.
TGCTCGTCGTCCTCATCGTCGGCGAGGCGCAGCGCGGCACCGGGGCGCTGCCCTGGCTGCTCGTGGCCTACGCGCTCGGCGTCGGGGTCGACGGCGTGTGCCTGGCGGGCCTGTTTGTCGTGAACCCGAACGAGGCCCAGGTGCTGCAGCTGTTCGGCAGCTACGTGGGCACGGCGAAGACGCCCGGGCTGCGGTGGGCGATTCCCTTCTACACGAAGCGGCGCATCTCGCAGCGGGTCCGGAACTTCGAGAGCCAGCGCCTGAAGGTGAACGACATCGAAGGCAACCCGATCGAGATTGCGGCCGTCGTCGTGTGGCGCGTCGTCGAGACCGCCGAGGCGAGCTTCGAGGTGGACAACTACGAGAACTTCGTCCACGTCCAGAGCGAGGCGGCGCTGCGCAACCTGGCCACCAGCTACCCGTACGACTCGCACGACGATCGGGTCACGTCGCTGCGCGGGCAGACCGTCGCCGTGGCCGAACACCTCAAGGCGGAGATCCAGGAGCGCCTGGCCAAAGCGGGCGTCGAGGTGATCGAGGCGCGGATCAGCCATCTCGCCTACGCGCCGGAGATCGCCGCCGCCATGCTGCAGCGCCAGCAGGCGGGCGCGATCATCGCGGCGCGCCAGCGGATCGTCGAGGGCGCGGTCGGCATGGTGGAGATGGCCCTCGAACAGCTGGCGGCGAAACACCTGCTGCAGCTCGACGAGGAGCGTCGCGCCACGATGGTGAGCAACCTGCTGGTCGTGCTGTGCGGCGAACGCGCGGCGCAGCCGGTGATCAACACGGGGTCTCTGTACCAATGACGTCCACCCGCCGTGCCTGATCGGAAGCCGTTCTTGGTCCGGCTCGACCCGGCGCTGCTCGACGCCCTCCAGCGCTGGGCCAACGACGAGGTCCGGAGCCTCAACGGGCAGATCGACTACCTGCTCACCCGCGCGCTCCGCGAGGCCGGACGTCTGAAGGGGACTCGACCGTCCAGCACCCGGCCGCCGCGAGGCGACGAGTCGGCGCGCTAGGTGGTGGTTCCCAGGGTGGCGGGACGGGGTCGGAGCGCGGCCCGGCAGGGCTGACGGGCGCTAGTCGGTCTCGCACGTTCTCAGGGGATCGGAACGGGCCACGAGGGACGCCGTGGCCCGAAGGTGGGGCGGAGGGGCACGACGGGGGGCGCGGCCCGGCCGCGTCCCCGGGGCGTCACCCTTCTTCCTCGAATTCCTCTTCCTCGGCCGGTAGCAAGCGTGTCGGCGCCCGCAGCGCCTCCCGGTGATCGAACAGCGGCAGGTCGCAGACGTGGAACAGCGACACGCACCCGGCAGACTTCTCCTCGACGACCACGGTCACCGGGCTGCCCTCGACGCCCTCGCGAAATCCAATCCGGCATCCGCAGGCGAGCCGGGCGTGCGTGAACCCCTTCAACATGACTTCTCTCCGCGACACGCGCTCGGTGCAAAACCACCGCCCGCGTCCGATGAGGAGATCATACTACAGCAGCGCCTCGATCCAACTCTCGAACTGCTCCTTCGACGCCGGGCCGAGTTGCTTCACGCAGACCTTCGAGTTGCGCCCGATGATGACCGTCACCGGCACCGCGAAGATGGGGCCGTACGCATTCTGGATGTCGTCGCGGTCGAGCCCGACCAGCAGTGGATAGTTGACCTTGAACTCCTTGGCGAAGGGAGACAGCTTATCGGGCGTATCGTCGACCGACACGCCGATGGCCTGGAAGCCGCGGGACTTGTACTTGGCTTGCAGCTCCACGAACCAGGGAATCTCCAGCTTGCACGGCGGACACCACGTGGCCCAGAAGTTGAGGAGCACGACCTTGCCCTTGAGGTCGGCCAAGCGCACGTCGGCGCCCTGCATGTCCTTGAGGGTGAAGTTCAGATCGGCCGGGCCCGCGTTCGCCGTGCAGCCAGCCGCCGGGTCGGTGCGCGGACTCGAGAGCCAGACACCAATCCGCTCGGGCAGCGGAGTGAACAGCGCGAAGACCAGCCCGGCGCCCACGGCACCTACCATCCACCGCTTCTTCATAGGATCCTCGGACGCTCCGTTCCCACGCACGGTCCGGCCACCCTCTCCGTGCTCCAGCCATTCTACCGCCGGGCATCCCTCGCCCTCACGACCCCGCGCCCGCGAAGTACGCGGCGACCGTGCGCATCTCGGGCTCCGACTCACGGCCCAGGAGGACGTACGTGGCGTGGCGGTCCGACCAGATTCGCGCAGCGTAGCCCGCCAGCGTCACCTGCGACGGGGGCCGAGCGGTGGCAGGCACCACGAACAGCGAGAGCGCGCGGCCGCCGTGTCGGTAGAGCACGTGCGCCACCGACCCGTCGGACGAGAAGCAACGCCGTGCCCCGAGCAGCGTGAGCCGTTCACGCGCCAGGCTGCCCGGAATCGCCAGGCGCCACCCGTAGCGGAGCGTGAGCTCTGCGGCGACCGTTTGCGGGTCGGCGGGTCCGCCGTGCGGCTCGAACAGGGCGAAACACTTCAGATGATCGAGCGCCAGTTCGGCGACGAGCAGGCCGGGGGAGGAGGCGACGAAGCCGCGGAGGGCGACAGCCAGCACGACGACCGCGGCGGCCGCCAGGCCCGGGGCCAGCCACCGCCTGCGCTCGGTGCGCTCCACCTGGGGCGGGCGCGACGAGGCGGCCGCCATCTCGCACCGACGCCGGAGCAAGGCCGGCCCCACCACCGACACGGCCCCGGCCCGCGCCCGGAGCACCGCGCGCGCCACCCCTTCGGCCCGCGCCCGCTCGGCACACGCGGGACAGCGCTGGAGGTGCGCCTCGACGTCGCGTCGCTCCTCTCCCCCGGCCTCCTCGTCGAGGTAGGGCGTCAGCAGAGGGTCGATGTCGTGACAGCTCGCCATGGCGTCCTCAGCGCGGTTTGGCCGCGGTCAGCCGTTCGTAGAGCAGACGCCGGCCGCGCGAGATGCGGGACATCACCGTCCCGATGGGGATCTCCAGGATCTTCGCGATGTCCGCATAGCTGAACTCCTCGACGTCCCGCAGCCACACCGCCTCGCGGAAGGCGTGCGGCAGGGCGTCGAGTGCCGCCTGCAGGTCCGCATCGAGCGTCCCGCGCAGCAGCAGCGTTTCGGGCGTCTCGACCGCCCCGGATGCCACCCGTTCGATCTCATCCGGTTCCAGGGCCACCGGCTCTCTGACCGCCCGCCGGCGGCGGTTCAGGAACGTATTGTGCAGGATGGTGAACAACCACGCCTTGAGGTTCGTCCCGGGGGTGAACTGAGCCTCTGCCCGGAGTGCCTTCAGGTACGTGTCCTGCACCAAGTCCTCGGCATCGGCCGGATTGGCCGTCAGCCGGAGGGCCGTGCCGTAGAGGGCGTCGAGGCAGGCAAGTGCCTCGCGTTCAAACGCCGTTTCCGGCCCGTGGCGTGGCCCGTCGCCCTGCCTTTTCGTGAACGGCATCGGTCCGTTCGGGCCTGTGTCGAAGAACCCCGTTGAGGCCCGGAAAATTCCCCCCGGGCGTGATTCTTTCACAGTGCGCAGCCCGGACAAAGACCCGAGTGTCACCTGTCGACGCCGGCGGCCGGCCAGGAATGAGGACAATGGGGGGCGGGACAGGGGCCGTGTCGGCCCGCGGCGCTGGTACCGCTCTTGCTCGCCTCAACCGAGCCGAGCCATCGGTTGCGGCCCTACTGACAGTGACAGTAAGATGCGAACAAGGGGGTAGCCACTCACCGGCAACCGTGACCGCCAACCCCTGAAGAGGTTAACGCTATGCGCACGCGCACCAAGGGCGCGCTCTGGACGTCGCTGGTCGCCGGGTTCCTGCTGACCGTCGCCCCCGGTGTCACGCAAGTGACCAGCGCGCAAACGCCGTTCGTTCCGTACTTTGGCAAGAACCTGGTGCACTACGGCAACTTCGACTGGCACATCTACACCACGGACCACTTCCAGATCTACTACTACACCGAGGTGGAGAAGCACCTGGAACGCGTGGCCGGGTATGCCGAGAGTGCCTACCAGCAGGTCAGTGCCGACCTGAAGCACGACCTGGCGTTCAAGGTGCCGATGATCCTCTTCAAGACCCACGTCGAGTTCGAGCAGGAAAACGTCATCCCGGGCGCCGCGCAGGAAGGCGTGGGAGCGTTCGCCGAGCCGACGCGCAACCGGTTGCTGCTGCCGCTCGACGAGCCGCCAGACCTCCTGTACCGGACCATCACCCATGAGCTCACCCACATCTTCGAGTTCGACATCATCCCGCAGTCGCTGATCCGCCGCGAGGAGCCCCTCTGGATCAACGAGGGGCTGTCGGACTACGAGGCGGGCTACTGGGACCCGCTCGACCTGGCCACGGTGCGCGACGCGGCGGTGTCCGACATCGTGCCGAAGATGAGCAAGCTCCAGGGCTACGGCGAGTTCAACAATCCCCGGCTCATCTACAACCTGGGGCACTCGGCGTTCGAGTTCATGGAGGCGCGCTGGGGCAAGGAGGGAATCCGGCAGTTCCTCTTTGCGCTCCGCAAGAGCGTGATCGGTGGCGGCGAGAACGCGTACGACGACGCCTTCAAGTTGAAGGCCGACGACTTCGACCAGCAGTTCGAGAAGTACCTGAAGGACCGCTTCAAGCCGTTCCGCGACAAGGAGCGGCCCATGGACTACGGGCGTGACCTCGCGCCCAACCGCGAGAAGACCAAGTTCGTCGACGCGCTGACCGCCGAGCCGTCGCCCTCCGGCGATCTGATCGCGATCGTGACCGGGAACATGCGCGACCGCGAGTACGACATCGTCCTCGTCTCATCGAAGGACGGGCAGGTCGTGCGCAACCTGACGCCGGGCTTCGACAAGGACATGGGCTTCGAGTACCTGTCCTTCCCGGGGACGCGGTGGAACACCGTGCCCTGGATCGCCTGGAGCCCGGGCGGCGACCGGATCGTCTTCGTCGTGCGCATGGGGAAGAACAAGGGGTTCATCGTCGAGGACGTCGTCACGCGGAAGATCCTCCAGCGGATCGAGCTGAAGACCCTGAATGAGCCGGAGTCGCCCGCCTTCGCGCCCAACGGCAAGATCATCGCGTTCTCCGCCCTCCACAACGCGAAGAGCGACATCTACTCGATGAACGTCGACACCGGCGACATCGCCAACCTGACGTCCGACGCGTTCTACAACTACGCGCCCACCTACTCGCCCGATGGCAAGTCGATCGTCTACCTGGCGCGCGTCAGCGGGAACGAGAAGCTGTTCCGTCTCGACCTGGACACCAAGAAGCGGACACAGCTCACCTTCGGGACCCACGACGACGCGGGCGCACGGTTCCTGGATGCGGACACGCTCGTCTTCGCGTCGACCGCCACCGACCCGGCGGTGACGCTCGATCCCGAGGTGGCGCGCAACGGCAACATCTACAACATCTGGACGCTGACCCTCAAGAACGGCGAGCTCCGGCAGTACACCGACTCGCTCGGCGGCAACGTGTCGCCGGTCGTCCTCAAGGACGTGAAGGGCGCGAAGGTCGCCTTCATCACCTACTACAAGGGGGATTGGGGCCTCCACGAGCTGGAGCTGACCAAGCCGCTCAAGACCGTGGCGACCGCCGATTTCGGCGCGCCGGGACCGGTCATCGACTTCCAGGCCCCGCTCAGCCACACGCTCGTCGCGCAGAACGAGCGCAAGAAGGGCACCTGGGAGAACGTGTTCCTGGAGGGCCGGCCGTCGATCGCGGTCGGGGTGACGAACAACTGGGACGTGTTCGGCGGCACGCAGCTGTCGCTCACCGACGTGCTGGGCGACCACCGCGTGGACTTCACGGCCGCCTCGATCCAGCAGTACGCCACCTTTGCGGGGTCGTACATGGATCTCTCGCGGCGCTTCCAGTGGGCGGTGCAGGGCATCTACCAGAAACTGTTCTACTACGGCACCGGCAGCTACTACTACGATCCCGCCTTGACGCCGTACATCAGCCGCGACCAAGCCGTGGCCACGCAGTCCATCAAGGGCGGGAGCGTCTTCGGCATCTACCCCCTCGACAGCTTCCGCCGGCTCGAGGTGTCGGCCGGGTTCTTCAACCAGAACAACTCGTACAACGACGCCACCACCTCTCAGCTCGTCCAGCTGTTGCCGGGCCAGGCGCCGCTCAACTTCAGCGGGTCGTTCCTGCCGGTCAGCCTCGCCTTCGTCCAGGAGACCACGGTGTTCCGGGAGTTCGGCCCGTTGGCCGGCAACACGATGCGCGTGTCCTACGAGTACGCGCCCGGGATCGGCGGCCTGTTCGCACGGCGGACCGCCAGCGTGGACCTCCGCTACTACCAGCGCCTCGCCTCCACGGGCGTGGCGGCCATTCGGCTGGTGGGCTTCAAGAGCGACGGCGACTACCCGGGGTACACCTTCTTCGGCGGCATGTCCGACATGCGGGGGTACGACTACCTCGAGTTCATCGGGCAGAACGCCGTCTACAGCAACGCCGAGCTCAGGTTCCCGATCATCGAGGCCATGCTGACCCCGATCGGCCTGCTGGGCGGCGTGCGGGGCGTGTTCTTCTTCGACATCGGGGCCGCCTGGTTCAACAACACGGGCTTCCAGTTCGCCACGTCAAAAGCGGAGACCTTCACCCCGTCGACCGGCGTGACCGTCGACGCCAACGGCAACCTCATCCCCACGTACGGCCAGCCGGTGACGATCAGCGGGTTCCGCCTGCAGGACGCGCGGGCGTCGTACGGGTCGGCCTCGAGACCTTCGCGCTCGGCTTCCCGATCCACTTCGACTGGGCGTGGCGGACGACGTTCAACCGGCAGTGGGAGGACTACGAGTTCGGGAGCTCCTCCACCTGGCGGAAGGTCCAGTTCCAGTTCTGGATCGGGTACGACTGGTAGCGCCCTGGCCGCCAGGCGGCCCGGGCCGAGGTTCGGCGAGGAGACGGCGCGGCGGATTAGCCCCTGCCGGGCTGCCGTCTCCGTTCGCGCGTCGCCATGCCCTCCTGCTCTGCCGTGCTGGCGCTGCTCCTCGAGTACCTCGAGGGGCGTCTTTCCGACGCGACGCGCCGGGACTTGGACCACCATCTGGCCGGGTGTCCCAGTTGCGACGCCGCCCTGGCGACCTACCGCACGACCGTCGGCCTGCTCCATTCCCTGACCGAGGATGACCTGCCACCGGAACTCCGGTTCCGCCTGCGCGCCTTCCTCGACCGCCGCGCCACCAACTGACCTCCTGCTGCGCGACGTGCGGCACGCTCGACAAGACCTGACCGTGGGCGGATGGGCCGCGCGAAGCGCGGCGAAGGGAGATGGCACGTCCAACGCTGCCGCGACGGTGCACGGCCAGGCGAAATCCTGCGGGGGCCGGCCGGGCTCCCCGCCCTACGGCGAGACCGTGTCCGGCCGCAGGATGACGCCGGTGTTGGTCTTCCCGTTCATCTTGACGACGACGGGCCGGTCGAACCGGAGGTGGCGGACGCAGGACGCCTCGTCAACGGCTGGTTGGGCGGAGAGCCAGTCCCAGTCGACGAACCCGTCGCCGGCGTCGGGGTTCACGGTGAAGTAGCCCACGTTCGAGGACGTCAGGTTCTGGAAGAAGTGCGTGCCCTGCGACGGCGTGACCGTGAAATCGCGGAATCCGGCCTCGACGATGGCGCGGGCGCCGGCGATTTGATCCCACGTGACGGGGATCCCGAGGAACGGCTCGCTCGACCCCCAGCGGCCCACGCCGACGAGCACGTACGGCACGTTCTGGGCCATCAATCGCTGGTTGAACCGGCCGACGTCGAGCGCCACGTCCTGGCTGCGCCCGCGGTCGAACCGGTGGAAATCCACGACCACGAGATCCGTGATGCCGTCGATCCGGCCGTTGCCGAGCACCGCCGAGCTGTGACAGATGGCCGAGGCGCGATCCTCGTCCGTGATCGCCAGTTCGGCGGCCTCACGCGACAGGGCCAGGGGGCGCAGCTGGAGGAAGCCGAACTCGGCGACCTCGCCCGGGCGGCCCGGCAGGTCGACGGCGAACTCCACCTCCACCGGGGCGCTCGTGCCGCTCTCGCCGATCTCCAGCAACCGGGTGAGGATCTCCGAGAGCGGGAAGAACCCGTGCTTGAGGATGGGGGCGAAGCTGATGAGCCGGACGCCGGGTCGCGACATGCCGTCGTAGATGGCGTCGTTCTCGCGCGAGTAGGTCGAGGCGAGCAGGTCGAGCGTGTGGTCGGCCTCCGCCGTCTCGAGCCCGCAGCGTTCGACGCCGCCGCTCGCGGCCAGAGCGTCGTCCGGAAGCCCGAGCTGCAGCGCATAGAACTGCCGTTGGGAGTTCTTGAGGGCGGCCTTCACCGACGAGAACTGCAGCAGGTGGTGCGGATAGCGGGGGCAGAAGCGCAGGCACGGCTCGCCGTCCACGACGGTCACTCCCAGCCCGAGGGCGACGGCCGCCACGCCGTCGGCGGCGGAAAGCGGCGGGACCGGATAGAAGTTGTGCGACCGGGCGACCCCCGCAAACGACGGGTAGAACCGCGAGGCGTGGGCGCTGCCGACGAGCTTCTGGAGGATGACCGCCATCTTCTCCTCCTCGAGCCGGTAGGGCGTGGCGGCCAGGTAGCCCTTGGCATGCTGGGTGAACGTCGACGCGTAGACCCGCTTGATGGCGGCCTGCAGCTGCGCGAGGCGCAGGGCGGGGTCCGGGTCGTCGTTGGGCAGCATGTAGGTGGCGTAGATGCCGGCAAACGGCTGGTACTGGGAGTCCTCGAGCAGGCTCGACGACCGCACGGCCAGCGGGTACCGGATCAGCTCGAGGTAGGACGCCAGGTCGGCGACGATGTCGGTGGGCAGCGGCGCGGTGAGAAAGCGCCGGAGGATCTCGGCGTCGTCGGCGCATTCGATGGCGAAACCCCGGAGGTCGTTGTCGTCGAGGAACCGATCGAACACGTCCGTCGCGACGACGACCGAGGGCGGCACCTCGATCCGGACGTCCGGGAACGCGGAGCGCACGCCGTAGTCGTCGAGCAACAGGTTGACGAAGGCCAGACCGCGCGCCTTGCCGCCCAGCGAGCCGCTGCCGATCCGCGTGAACCGGCTGCGCGTGTCGAAGGTGTGCCGGGCGAAGTCGGCCACGGTGGCCCGGTCGCGGTGTTCCCGGTACTGCCGGATCGACTCGACCAGATCCTGGCGCAGCGCCTCGGTGTCGGCGAAGTCCGAGACCTTGCGCGGCCGCATGTGGTACGCCACGGCGAACTCGGTGCGCGCCTTGAGCCACTTGGAGAAGTGATTTCGCTCCGAGTGGTAGGCGATGCTCTCCCCGGGCACCTTCCGGAGCAGCTCCTCGAGCATCCGCAGGTCGGTGGCGCGGCCGACCTCGGTTCCGTCCGGCAGGCGGAACACGAAGTCCCCGAAGCCGAAGTTGTCGGTCATGAACCGCCGCAGGTCGTGCAGCAGGACCGGGGAGTCCTTCTGGAGGAACGCGGCGCCGACCGACTCGGCCAGCTGGCGGTTCTCGGGCACGGCCGACTGGAGCGCGACGGGCACGTCGGGATGCACCTCGCGCACCTTGCGCGCGAACTCGACGCCCGCCTCCCCGTAGACCTCCCCCGCCCGGGGGAAGGCGATGTCCGAGATGACGCCCAGGACGTGTTCCCGGTACGCCGAGAAGGCCGTCCACGCCTCCTCGAACGTGCGGCAGAGCAGGATCTTCGGCCGCGCCTGGATCCGGAGCAGCCGGTGGGGCAGGTTCACGCCCTCGGGCGCGAGCTTCTGCGACTGGTGCATCAGCTCGGTGTAGATGGCCGGCAGGAAGGACGAGTAGTAGCGGACCGAGTCCTCGATGACGATGACCACCTGCACGCCCATCAGCGCGGTGTCGTGCGCGACGTTGAGGCGATCCTCCACGTCCTTGACGATCGCCAGCAGAATCGCGACGTCGCCCTGCCACAGGTAGACGCGGTCGAGGTCCGACGTGTCGTTCCGGGCCAGGAAATTGCTGAGTTCTCGGCTGTCGTAGGCGAGCAGCACCACCGGGACGTTGAGCCCGGCTTCCTTGACGCGCCGGGCGAGCGTCAGGGCGTCCATGTCCCCGACGTGCATCGACGTGATGATGAGGTTGTGCCGGCGCTCGGCGGAGGCCAGTGCGAGCGCCTCGGCGCCGGACGAGACGCGGGTGATGCCGGGGCTGTGGCGGAAGCTGAGGTCGAGGAACTCGCTGAGGATGCGCTCGCCGAGCTGGCCGTCCTCGGCCAGGATGAACGAGTCGTACAGGCTGCTCACGAGCAGGATGTTCTCCACCCGGTGTTGCGCCAGATCCTGGAAGCCGCGGAAGCGGCCGAACAGGGGGCCGGCGGGTTCGCTCGCCTTTGCGCTCATGGTGAGTCGGGAAGAGGGCGGACACGGGGCGGCGCGGGATGGGCCCGCGCCGCCGCCAAACGAGGGAATTGTACCGGAGAACCGTGCGCCGGGTGAAGGAATGGAAGACCGGAGGCCCGGTCTTCCATTCGCGTCGCTCGCCGGCGCGGCCCAGGTGCTAGACCAGGCCCTGGTCGATCATCGCGTCGGCGACCTTGAGGAAGCCGGCGATGTTGGCGCCGTTGACGTAGTTGTCCGGCGTGCCGAATTCCTTGGCCGTCTCGTGGCACGCCTTGTGGATGGCCTTCATGATGCCGTGCAGCCGCTGGTCGACCTCCTCGCGCGTCCAGCTCAGGCGCAGGCTGTTCTGCGACATCTCGAGGCCCGAGGTCGCGACGCCGCCGGCGTTGGCAGCCTTGCCCGGGCCGTAGAGGATCTTGTGCTCGAGGAACACGTTGACGCCGTCGATGGTGGTGGGCATGTTGGCGCCCTCGGCCACCACGTAGACGCCGTTCTTCACCAGGTTCTGCGCGTCCTTGGCACCGATCTCGTTCTGCGTGGCGCTCGGGAACGCGCAGTGCGCCGTGTGGTTCCACAGCGGGTTGTAGTCGAGCTTCGGGTCGATCGGGGTGTAGACGACGCCCTTGAACTTGTCCGCGTACTCCTTGATCCGGCCGCGGCGCACGTTCTTCAGATCCATCACGAACGCGAGCTTCTCGGCGTCAATGCCCTTCTCGTCGTAGATGTAGCCGGCCGAATCCGACAGCGTCACGCAGCGCCCGCCGAGCTGGTTGACCTTCTCGACCGTGTACTGCGCCACGTTGCCGCTCCCCGACACGAGACAGGTCTTCCCCTCGAGCGACTGGTTGCGGGTCTTCAGCATCTCGGCGGCGAAGTAGGTGGCGCCGTAGCCGGTCGCCTCCGGGCGGATGAGCGACCCGCCCCAGTGCAGGCCCTTGCCCGTCAGCACGCCCGTGAACTCGTTGCGCAGCCTCTTGTACTGGCCGAAGAGATAGCCAATCTCGCGGCCGCCCACGCCGATGTCGCCAGCCGGAACGTCCGTGTCCGGGCCGATGTGGCGGAACAGCTCGCTCATGAAGCTCTGGCAGAACTTCATCACTTCGTTGTCGCTCTTCCCCTTCGGGTCAAAGTCCGACCCGCCCTTGCCGCCGCCCATGGGCAGGGTGGTCAGGGAGTTCTTGAAGACCTGTTCGAAGGCCAGGAACTTCAGGATGCCGAGGTTCACCGAGGGATGGAAGCGCAGGCCGCCCTTGTACGGGCCAATCGCGCTGTTCATCTCGATGCGGAAGCCCCTGTTGACCTGCACGTTGCCCTGGTCGTCAAGCCACGGTACCCGGAACATGAGCACGCGCTCGGGCTCGAGAATCCGCTCGACAATCTTGTGCTTGCGGTACTCGGGCCGCTTCTGCAACGCGAGGTCAATCGAATCGAGCACCTCGGTCACCGCCTGGTGGAATTCAGGCTCCGCAGGGTTCTTGGCCTTGACTCCAGCCAGCAGCTCTTTCACGTAGGTCGACGCCATTCAGTTCCTCCTTGAGATGAAAGGACAATCGTGCCCGCCAAGGGGCACCAGCGCTTGGTGTTGTACCATTGGTCCGGCGAGCGAGTCCATAGACATTCTACATTTAACTTAACTATAATCTGTTTCGATATGGCTCGACCGCTTGCCTACGGCGACGTCTTCCAGGCCGTCGCCAGTCCCGTGCGGCGCATCCTGCTGGAGAAGCTCAGCAACCGAGAGCAGACGGTTCGCGGCCTCGCCGACTCCTTCGAGCTGACGCTGGCCGCCATCTCCCAACAGCTCAACATCCTCAAGCGCGCCGGCCTGGTGTCGGCCCGGCGCGCCGGCCGGTGGCGCGTCTACCGGCTGAACGCTGAGCCGCTGCGGGACATCTCCCGGTGGCTCGACAGCTACCAGCGGTTCTGGACCGCTCGGCAGCGCGCGCTTGGCGAGGACCTCAGGCGGCACGAGGTGCAGGACGAGCGGTGGCGGTAGGAGGGGGCACGGGCGAGGCGCACGGCACGCGAGGTCGCCAGACAAAACCGCCGCGCGAGGCCAGTCAGGCCACCGATCGTTCGTCGATTCGAGCGATACGCCGCTCTTTGTTCAGCCGACAGGCCTCAGCTCGTGATCTTCATCGGAACGAGTTCGGTGACTTCCCCGTCGGCACCCTTGGCTTTGACCTCGAGCAAGTACTCGCCGGCCGCAAAGCCGGCCAGCGGCAGGTCGACCTGGTAGAAGCTGGCGGTCTGGTCGGGAGCTTTGACCGGAACCTCCACCATGCCGCCGCCCACGCGGTTGAGGACGCGGGCGCTCACCGCCGGGGTCTCGTTGCCCGGCGCGAACGCCTCGAAGCGGACGAGCAGCCGTTCTGTGCGGCTGAACTCCCGACTCGCCGTGGGCACGGGGTTCGGGTTGGCGCTGAGGGCGCGGAACTCCCGCGCGTTGGCGGCCCGGAAGACCGCGGGCGTACTGATGGCCACGTGCGGCGCGGTCAGGTCGGGGATCGTGAAATTGCGCACGTCGGTGTCGAGGGTCTCGCCCCGCTCGTCCTGAACCGTGATGCGGACCTCGAGCGGTCCGGGGGCCGCGTCGAAGCTCGCGCTCGCCGGCTCGCGGGCCGATGGCGGTGAGGTCGCGCCGTCGGCGCCCGCCGGCTTGGCCGCCGCGTCGGTCGGCGAATGCCCGCCGACCTTCCCATGGAAGTACGTGCGGTCGCCGGCACCCGAGGCGAGGATGGACACCGAGGCGGTCAGGTTGCGGTCGACGCCCGGCACCGGCGGCAGCGGCTCCCACACGAACGTCACCTTCGTCTTCCCGCCCTCTCCACGCGTGGTGCCCAGCCAGCTCCGAATGAACCGGCCCCGCCGCGGCTCGCTGATCGCCCCCAACGCCTTGGTGACCGCGCTCGGAACCGCGGCGGGCGGCGGCGCCAGGGACTTCGTCAGCTCCTCCTTGGTCAGGGCCCAGTAGCCCTTGCGAGCCCGGACCTGGATCCCTTGCCGGTGGATTTTCACCTTGATCTCGTGGAACTTCCCGTCGGCCACGGTGTGCGACGAGCTGTAGCCGAGCAGGTAGTAGGCGCTCGAGTCCCGCACCACCTGCCGCAGCCCGACCTCGAGGTCGTTCCGGTTGACAATCGCCCGGCCGTCGGTCTGGTCCGCCAGCACCCGGAGCGTGTCCAGGGTGGCCTGCAGGAACTGGAAGTCGGTCCGCTGGTTGATGTTCTGGCTGATGTCGAACTCGCTGGTCGCCAGCCCCCGCGGATCGAGCGCGTAGATGGCCGTGTTGCTCCGGTTTGCCGCGTCGTAGACGTCCCGGAGCTCCTCCTGGATGTCGAGGCTGGCGAAGAAGGCGGACCGGTCATCGGTTTGGAGCATCGGGTTCATTCGGGCCGGGTTCCCGAGGCCCGGCATCCCGGCGACCGGATCGCTCAGCTGCGGCGGCAGGATGTTGCTGAAGCCCTCGCTCACCAGAATGACAGCCTTCCGCCCCTCGCGGAGCGCACCGAGGTGGGTGACGAGCGATTGGAGCGCCGACAGCGTCACCTGGTTCCGGATCTGTTCCACGGTGACGGCCGGGGCCATCGCGTACTGCTCCTCGAACTCGTTGCGCGGCGTGTAGTCGTACTTCCGCCCCTCGAAATGCTGGATCGCCGACAGCAGCTCGTTCCGGTCCCGACCCATCAGCAGGGCGCTCACCGGGGTCAGGGGGTACATCACGCCCACGAGGTCGTTCGGGCCAATCTGCTTCTCGACAAACGCGCTCAGGGCCGGCTTGAGCGCCATGCTCGACGACCGACGCACGTGGTAGTCGTCCAGGAACAGCGCGAACAACCGCACATCGTCGCGGGCGGCCTCCGACTCCTCGTCGTAGTCGCTCCGGATCTGCTTGGGCTCTGGCTCCCCGGGCGCGGGGTTGCCGCTCACCGAGATGAACTTGAAGGTCTCCACCGTCTGGGGCTTGCCGTCCTCGGTCACCTCGAAGTCCGCCTGCTTCAGGTCGGGCACGGCCTGGCCGTTGCGATCCGACACGATGACGTCGACCCGGACGAAGTTGACGCCCGCGCGGAAGGTGGGCACCTGGGGCGGCTGCGCGGCCTGGCCGGGTGGAGGGGGTTGCTGGCCCGTCTCGCCCTGGCCCGTCTGGGGGGGACCTGACGACTGGGCCGAGACGTGGCGGTCGCCGGAGCCGGCCACCAGCAGGGCGGCGAACGCGACGACGAGCGGGCCGAACACTCGGAAACGGCTACCCATATGTACTCCCCGGGCAGCGACACGAAGGCAGGCTCTGGCCGGATAGCTTGATGATAACATCATGGCATCACTCCAGGAGACATGCCTGTGCCCAGAGAATCGGTCGCGAGCCCAACGCCGCTGTCCGTGCTGGCCGAGGACGAACAGCTGTTCCGCGACAGCGTGCTCGAGTTCGCCGGGCGGCGCATCCGGCCCCTCGTCCGCGACATGGACGAGCACGCCAAGGTCCCGCGGGAGTTGGTCGACGACCTCTTCCAGCTCGGCGTGATGGGCATCGAGGTCCCCGAGGCGTACGGAGGGGCCGGGGCGACCTTCTTTCACGCCGTGCTCGCGGTCGAAGCGCTCTCGACGGTCAATCCGTCGATTGGCGTGTTGGTGGACGTCCACAACACGCTGGTGAACAACGCCCTGCTCCGGTGGGGCACCGAGGAGATCAAGGGGCGGTACCTCCCGGCGCTCGCCAGCCGCACGGTCGGCGCGTACGCCCTCTCGGAGGCCGCGTCGGGCAGCGACGCGTTCGCCCTGGCGGCGCGCGCGGTCCCCGACGGCGACGGCTTCCGCCTCAACGGGCGCAAGCTGTGGATCACCAACGGGAACGAGGCGGACCTGTTCATCGTGTTTGCCAACATCCACCCGGAGGCGGGCTACCGGGGCATCACCGCATTCCTCGTCGAGCGCGGGTTCCCGGGGTTCACGGTCGGCCAGAAGGAGGACAAGCTGGGCATTCGGGCCAGCAGCACGTGCGAGCTGCTCCTCGAGGACTGCCAGGTGCCCCGCGCCAACGTCCTCGGCGAGCTCGGCAAGGGGTACAAGGTCGCCATCGAGACGCTCAACGAGGGCCGTATCGGGATCGGCGCCCAGATGATCGGCCTCGCTCAGGGCGCCCTCACCCACGCCGTCGCCTACGTCAAGGAGCGACACCAGTTCGGCAAGGCGATCGCTGACTTCCAGGCCGTGCAGTTCCAACTCGCCCAGGCCGCCACGGACCTGAACGCGGCCCGCCTGCTCGTCTACAACGCGGCCCGGCTGCGCGACATGGGCCGCCCGTTCCTGGCCGAAGCCGCCATGTGCAAGCTGTTCTCGTCGCAGGCGGCCGAGCACGTGACCTCGCTGGCCGTGCAGCTGTTCGGAGGCTACGGCTACACGAAGGACTACCCGGTCGAGAAGCTGTACCGCGACGCGAAGATCGGCCAGATCTACGAGGGCACGTCCAACATGCAGCTCCAGACGATCGCCCGGCACCTGCTCGCCTGAGGCCGACCGGCGGGCGTCGCCCGCGGATCGGCCGCGCCGGGGCCAATCCTCGGAGCCGGGGTGTCACCTTTGGCCGGCGAGCCGAGTCTTCACCGTATGACTGAAGGATTCCGTGTGACCGGCATGACGTGCGGCGGGTGCGAGAATGCCGTCAGGCGCGCTGTGGGACAGCTCAAGGGCGTGACCGAGGTGACCGCGTCCCACGCGCGGGAGCGTGTCGAGGTGTCGTTCAATCCAGCCGTGGTGGATCTGGCGGCCATCAAGAAGAAGGTCGCCGCCCTGGGGTACTCGGTCGCGGACTGACCTCGCCCGCCCCCGCGCTCAACGCGCGAGCCTCTCGAAGAGCGGCCGCAGCCGCTGCCCCGTCTGCTCGAGCTCCTCGGGCAACACGCGGACGCTCCCGACCACCGACATGAAGTTCGTGTCGCCGGTCCAGCGCGGCACCACGTGGATGTGCATGTGGTCGGCGATGCCGGCGCCGGCCGGACGGCCGAGGTTCATGCCGACGTTCAGGCCCTGAGGGCGGTACGCCTCGGTCAGGGCCATCTCGGACACCCGCGTCAGCGCCATCATCTCGGACAGCTCGGCGGGCGTCGCCTCGACTAGCAGCGCGATGTGCCGGTTGGGCACCACCATCAGGTGGCCGTTGTTGTACGGATACAGGTTCAGGATGACGAAGCACGTCGTCCCGCGGAAGAGCACGAGGGAGGCGGCTTCCTCGTGCACCTGCGCGTCACAGAAAACGCATCCCTGGGCGGCATCGCTGTTGGTGACGTAGGCGAGGCGCCACGAGGACCAGAGGCGTTCCACGGTCGTTCTCTCGGGTGGAGGGCGTCGCGTCAAACCGTGGTGAGCGGTTCGTTGGTCTCGGACGGGAGGTTCAGGCCCTCGACGTCCGACGCGCGGTTGATCAGTTCCTTCAGTTCCTTGCCCGGCTTGAAATACGGCACCTTCTTGGGCGGGACATCCACCTTGTCACCCGTCTTCGGGTTCCGGCCCTTGCGCGGCTCCCGGCGCCGCAGCCGAAAGCTGCCGAACCCGCGAAGCTCAATCTTCTCACCCCGTTGCAGCGCGGTGATGATGCTCCGGAACACGGTGTCCACGATGACCTCGGAGTGCTTCTTGGTGAGGTCCGAGACCCGCGACACCTCTTCCACGAGCTCCGCCTTGGTCATACTGCCCCCTGGTATCACGGCCTGACTCCTCCTGTGACGCGCACGAGGGACCCGAGCAGGGCGTACCCGCCCGGACGGACGAACGCCACGCCGATACCGCTCCTGGGAACCGCACGACGAACGGCGGGGAACGGATGGCCCGCCGGGCCGCACCGTTCCCCCCCTCGGCCTCGCCGCCCGCGCCCTTCGGGGCCGCGGCGACGCGAGGCGCCTCCCCTAGTCGATGCTCTTCAGGTGCTCGGCAATCGTCGCGCCGACGCTCCCGCCATCCGCGTAGTGCTGCCAGTCGGCCCGTTCCTGGTCCAACCGCAGCGCACGGATGCTCAGCCCGATCTTCCGCTCCGAAGGGCTGAGCTTGATGATCTTCATCGGGTAGGTCTGGTCGACCTGCAATTCAATCTTCTCGCCGCCGGCGGCCTGGTCATCGAACTCCGACACGTGGATGAGCCCTTCGATGCCCTCGGCCAGCTCGACAAACGCGCCGAAGTTGGTCAGCCGGACCACCTTCCCCTCGACCGTGTCGCCGACCTGGTGGCGCGTGAAGAACTCGTCCCAGATGTCGGTCGCCAGCTGCTTGAGGCCGAGCGAGAGGCGCTGGTTCTCGGCGTCGATGTTCAGCACCACCGCTTCGACCTTGTCGCCCTTCTTCAGCACCTCGGACGGGTGCTTGACCCGCTTGCTCCACGACATGTCCGAGATGTGAATCAGGCCGTCGATGTCCTCTTCGACCTCGACGAACGCGCCGAACTCCGTCAGGTTGCGCACCTTGCCGATAATCCGCGATCCGACCGGGTAGCGGTCGGCGAGCTCCTGCCACGGGTTCGTCCCAATCTGCTTGAGACCGAGCGAGATGCGCCGCGCCTGCGGGTCGAGCCCGAGGACCATCGCCTCGACCGTGTCCCCGACGTTGAGGATCTTCGACGGGTGCTTGACCCGCTTGCTCCACGACATCTCCGACACGTGGATCAGCCCCTCGACACCGGGTTCCAGTTCGACGAACGCGCCGTAGTCGGTCAGGCTCACCACCTTGCCCGACACGCGCACCCCGACCGGGTAGCGGTCTCCGACGGCCGACCACGGGTCCACCGACAGCTGCTTGTAGCCCAGCGACACGCGCTCGGTGGCCGGGTCGTACTTCAGCACGATGACGTCAATCTCGTCGTTGACCTTGAACAGTTCCGACGGATGGCCCACGCGCCCCCACGACATGTCGGTGATGTGGAGCAGCCCGTCGATCCCGCCCAGGTCGATGAAGGCGCCGTAGTCGGTGATGTTCTTCACGACCCCGCGCAGCACCTTGCCCTCGGCGAGCGTCTCGAGCGTGTGCTTCTTCTTCTCGGCGTTCTCCTCTTCGAGGAGCACCTTGCGGGACAACACGATGTTGCCGCGCTTCTTGTTGACCTTGATGACGCGCATCCGCAGTTCCTGGCCCCGCAACGCGTCCAGGTTCCGCACCGGCCGCACGTCGACCTGCGACCCGGGCAAAAACGCCCGCACGCCGATGTCGACGGCCAGGCCGCCCTTGATCCGCTCGATGACGCGGCCGATGACGACCTTCTTGTCGGCGAAGGCCTTCTCCACGTCGTCCCAAATCTTCATCTTCTCCGCTTTTTCGCGGGAGAGGACGACGTAGCCGTCGCGGTCCTCGGTGCGTTCCAGCAGGACGTCCACGATGTCGCCGGGCTGAACGGTGATCTGCCCGTTCTCGTCCAGGAACTCCTGAACGCCGATGATGCCTTCCGACTTGTACCCCACGTCCACGATCACCTCGGAATCGGTGACCTTGAGGACGGTGCCCTTGACCACTTCACCTTCCGCGATGTTGCGGAAGCTGCTATCGTAGAATTCAAGCAGCCGGGTGTATTCCGCCGAGTCCGGGTCGAGTTGGTCACCGGGGTCCATCGGTGTCCCGGCAGTCGGTGTCGGCTCACCTCCTTTGTGCTGGGGCTCGGAGCCAGTCGTGCCCCGGGCCTCCAGGTCCGAACTGTTGGCGCTGTTGGCGTTCGCCATGCGTTGCGCGTCCTCCTCTATCGAGATTTGCCGGTTCACAGCACCGGCGGGCTGAAGTCGCGTATCGTTCGAAGACGATAAGCAGCAGATTTTACGATAGTTATCGTCGAACTGTCAAGGTAACGAAAGGACGCCCCCATGGCCAAGCGGAAGCGAGGCGCCGCCTCCACGCCCACGCGTCGGCCGCCGGGACGGATGGCCTCCGATGCCGCGGCCCCAGCCCGCACTCCTGGGCGGGCGACGCGGGACCGAGCCACGCCAGCCGCCCATGCTTCGTCAAAGGCGGGCCGGCCCCGGCTGGCCAGCCGCCCGCCTGCCGGGGCAGCCCCTTCCACCCGGCGTCCAGACGACAAGAAGGCGAAAGAGGCGCCCGCGCGCGTCGTCCAGGAATCCACGGGCCGGGCCGCCAAGCAGCCCGGGGGGCGCCGGACCGTCGAGCTGTTCGCCCGCGCGTTGAGCGACGAGGCCGTCGCGCCGACGCTGCCGTCGTCGCTCACCCTCGAACCGCGGGCGTCGGCCGTGCGCACCGGGCGCGCCACCCTCGCCGAGGAGCGGCGGGCGCACCACGAGACCGACCCGGGCATGACCGCCGGGGATATCGACGCCGACTGGCAGTCGGCCTACAGCGTGGGAGACGAGGCCCCCGGGGGCGACAACCCGACGCCCGACCAGGTCGTGGTCGACGATGTCGGGCGAGCGCTGGGGGTGGAGTACGACGACGCCGAGGAACTGAAGGCCTCCGAGAAGATCGCGAGCCGCGACCGCCACCGCTGGGAGCTCGACCCGGCCTCAGCCGAGGACTACCCCGAGCGCACCAAGGCCCGTCCCCGAAAGAAGCGCTGATTGCGCGGGAAGGCCCCGCGGCCGGATCACGCGGGGCCCGGCGGGCCGCCCACGCTGCCGACCAACGCCAGCACGCGCGCGACCACCTGCTCGATCGACAGACCGGTCGTGTCGATGACGTGCGCGTCGGACGCCACGGCGAGCGGGGCGACCTCGCGCGTACGGTCCGATTGGTCGCGCTCGGCCATCGCGGTGGCCACCTGCGTCAGGTCGCCGACCCCGCGATGCGACCGGTCGCCGACACGGCGCCGGGCGCGTTCCTCGGCCGACGCGTCCAGGTAGATCTTCACCTCGGCGCGCGGAAACACCACGGTCCCGATGTCCCGCCCTTCGACCACCACCCCTCCGGCGTCACCGAGCGCGCGCTGCCGCTCGACGAGGATGGCCCGCACCTCCGGCATCCGCGCGACGCGGGCCGCGGCGTGGTCGATCACCGGGTTGCGGATCAGGCCCGTGATGTCGCGGCCATCGACACGCACCACCTGGTCCGACGCGTCGATCACCATGCGACGGGCGACGGAGGCCAGCCCGGCCTCGTCTTCGAGCGACACGCCGTCCTCGAGCGCCCGCCACGCAACCCCGCGGTACATGGCCCCGGTGTCCACGTGTCGATACCGCAGGGCCGTCGCGACGGCGCGCGCCACGGTACCCTTCCCCACGCCCGACGGCCCGTCGATGGCGACCACGAGAGCGTGTGTCACGTCGGTCGGTCCCCGCCCGGACGCGCGCCAGCCGGCCGCCGCGCCGGCCGGCTCCTGCGTTCCGGCGAGACAGTGTAACATCTCCGGCCATGCGATCCCCGCTCACCTGGGCCGCGTGGTTGCTTGCGCTCTCCTGTGTCGCGCTGACCGTGCGCGTGGCGGCGCGCTCGTACGTGCGGGCCGCGTCCTTCATCGTGCGGGTGGCCGGACTCGACCACCAGCACCCGACGCTCGCCGCGCTCGAGACCGACACCGTGGCGACGCGGGCCGAGGTCGTCCCGTCGCGGTTCGGCCCGTTGCGCGCGATTCTCTACACGCCCACCACGCACACACGGGGGGCCTTGGTCCTCACGCCGGGCGTCAACGCGCTGGGCGTCGACGAGCCCCGGCTGGTGCGGTTCGCCTGCAACCTGGCCGCGAGCGGGTTCATCGTCCTGACGCCGGAGCTGCCGGACCTGAGCCGCTACCTGGTCACGGCGCGTTCGACCGACATGATCGAGGACGCGGCCGTGTGGTTTGCGGGCCGAACGGACCTGACGCGCGGCCATCGACCGGGGCTGGCGGGCATCAGCTTCGCGGGCGGGCTGTCGGTGGTCGCGGCAGGCAGGCCGAGCTTGCGCGGTCGGCTGGGGTTCGTGTTCTCGCTCGGCGGCCACGCCAACTTCCCCCGCGTGGTTCGCTACTTGTGCAGCGGACAGGAGGACACCGCCCTCCTGCGCGGCGCGCCGCCCGTGCCCCCGCCGCACGACTACGGCGTGGCGATCGTGGCCCTGGACGTGGCCGAACACCTCGTGCCCGCCGAGCAGGTCGCCCCGCTCAAGGCGGGCATCCTCGCGTTCCTGCACGCGTCGCACCTGGCGCTGTTCGACGAGAAACAGGCGGCGCGGGAGTTCGAGGACGCCCGCGCGGCCGAACGGGAGCTCGGCGAGCCGGCCCGCACCGTGCTGCACCTGGTGAACGCGCGGGACGTCCGGGCGCTCGGCCCCAGGCTGCTGCCGGCGGTCGGCACGCTCGGCGACGACCCGGCGCTCTCCCCCGACCAGTCGCCGGTGACCGACGCCCCGTTGTTCCTGCTCCATGGCCTCGAGGACAACGTCGTGCCGGCCGTCGAGACCCTGCGGCTGGCGGCGCACGCCGAGCCGCGCACGACGGTCCGGGTCCTCCTCACCCCGCTGGTCAGCCACGCCGAAGTGGACCGTCCCGCCCGGCCCGCGGAGGTGATCGCCCTGATCCGGTTCTGGACCGGCATGCTATGAGCGGGATTGCAGCCGCTTGAGCGCGGCGACCTCGTGCCGGCTCAAGGGACGGACGTCCCCGACCTGGAGCGAGGGGTCGGTGATCGGACCGATTCGCACACGCCGCAGCCGCACCACGGGATGACCGACCGCCTCCAGCATGCGCCGCACCTGCCGGGTCCGCCCCTCGTGCAGCGTGAGCGCGACGACCGCCTGGTCAGCGTCGGGGCCGAGGCCGCTGTCGACCAGGCGTGCCTGCGCCGGGGCAGTCCGTCGACCGTCGAGCACGACGCCGCGCGCGAGCCGCTCGAGGGCGTGCGCGTCGGGCAGACCGCGGACGCGGGCGTGGTACTCGCGGGGCACCTCGTGGCTGGGATGCGTCAGGGCGGCGGCCAGCTCGCCGTCGTTGGTGAGGAGGAGCAGACCTTCCGACTCGTAGTCGAGGCGGCCCACCGGGTAGACGTACCTCCCGAAGTCCCGGCAGCAGGTCGAGCACCGTCGGCCGGCCCTCGGGGTCGGACCGCGTCGTCACGTAGCCGCGCGGCTTGTTCAGCAGCAAGTACAGGCGGCGCGCGCCCGTGCGGACCGGCCGACCGTCCACCTGGATGGCGTCGGTGTCGGGATCCGCCTTGCTCCCCAGCTCCCGCACGACGGCGCCGTTCACCGACACGCGCCCCTCGGCCATCAGCCGTTCCGCCGCGCGTCGCGACGCGATGCCGGCGGTCGACAGGATCTTCTGGAGGCGGATCAGCATGGCGAATCCGGATCGCGACGGTCTGGCAGACGCCCGCCCGACGCCGTACGGCACAGTCCCGGCCCGGCGAGCAGGCCCCGTCAGTCCTGGGCGTCCTCCTGTTCGTCCCCGGGGAGGGGCACGTCGAGCGTCTGATCCGGGTCGGGGCCGCCGTCGAGCGGCAGCAGCGTCTCCGACGGCCCGGCCGCGGCGAGCCCGGTCGGAGGCTCGAACCCGAGCGCGTCGGCCATGTCTTCCATCTTCGGCAGGTCGCCGAGGTCCTTCAGGCCGAAGCGGATCAGGAACTCGCGCGTGGTGGCGTAGAGGAACGGGCGTCCCACCACCTGCTTGCGGCCGGCGATCTTGATCAGGTGTCGTTCGAGCAGCGTCGCGACGGTGCCGGTCGTGTTCACATCGCGGATCTCGGCGATCTCCGGCGCGGTAATCGGCTGCTTGTAGGCGATGACGGCGAGCGTCTCGAGCGCCGCCACCGAGAGCTTCTGCGTCTTCCGCTCGTGGAACAGCCGGCGCACCCATTCCGAGAACTCCGGGCGCGTGACGATCTGGTAGCCGCCCGCCACCTCGACGAGGTGCAGCCCGGCGTGCCCGCTCGCGTAGTCACGCCTGAGCGCGTCCAGGCAGGCGACCACGTCCTCCCGGGGCTCCCCGTCGAGCACCTTGCAGAGCGTCTTCTCGGTGACCGGGTCCGGCGACGCGTAGACCAGCGCCTCGATGACCGCCTTCAGTTCGCTGGTGACGCGGCCCGCGGCCTCGCGGTCCTCCGCCGGGTGCGTCGCATCGTGCCGGTCGCCAGGTCGTGCCGGACCGCCGCCCGCCTCTCCCATCAGGGTCTCGAGGGCCACCTCGGCGGAGCCCGGACCATCCTCGCCTCCTTCAGGCGTGACCATCGCGGCCTCGGAGCCCCGCTCCGGTGCCGTCGGCCCGCCCCCCTCCAGCGGGTCGGCGGCGCGGGCGGCCGCCCCGCTCGGGGAGACGTCGGAATCGACCCAGTCGTCATGCATCTTGTCGTTGTCCACGGTCATGCCTTCGCGGGCCGCCTCTGGCCGGCCATCCTATGCGCTCGCCGCCTTGTAGATCCGGATGGGCCCGAACGACCCGGCCTGGAACACACGCACGAGCCGCAGCCGGATCATCTCCAGGAGGGCGAGGAAGGTCACAATCAGATCGCCCTTGCTCGACACATCGTCGAACAGGTCCTCGAACCCACAGGCCACGGCCTCCGACAGCCGGCCCAGCAGCTGGTTGATCCGCGTTTCGATCGACACCTGCTCGATGGGCAGCAGCACCTGGGGGCGGTGCGCCGCGCGCTCCATCACGGTCTTGAAGGCGGCGATCAGGCTGAACAGATCGACTTCGATCTCCGGCTCGGGCTCCTCGCCGGCAATGGGCGCGACCCGGCCATCGGGACGCGACCACTGCGCCTCGCGCAGCGCCTCGCGCTCGTGCAGCAGTTCGGCGGCCTGGCGGTACCGCTCGTGCTCGACCAGCCGGCGGACCAGCGCCTCCCGCGGGTCCTCCTCCGGGTCTTCCTGGGACGGGTCCGGCCGCGGCAGGAGCATGCGCGACTTGATGTGGATCAGCGTCGCGGCCATCACCAAAAACTCGCCCGCGACGTCCAGGTTCAGCTCCCGCATCACGTCCAGGTACTCGAGGGTACTGGGCCGTGATGAGCGCGATCGGAATGTCGTAGATGTTCACCTCGTTGCGCTTGATGAGGTGAATGAGGAGATCGAGCGGCCCCTCGAACTGGTCGAGCTTGACCGAATAGCTGTCGAACGCCGACTCGAATTCCTCGACCGGTGGTTCCATCACGCCCTGCCCACCCACGCGTTAGCGATACCGGATCTTGACCGCCTCGCGAACCCGCTCCATCGTCTGCGCCGCCACGGAGCGCGCCCGGGCCGATCCCTCGAACAGGATGTCACGGACGTGGGTCGGGTGCGCCAGCAGGTCGGCCCTCCGCTCGCGCATCGGCGCCAGGACGGTCTCGATCGCCACGATGAGCTTCTTCTTGACCTCGACGTCCCCGACCTTGCCCTGCCGGTAGCGCGATTTCAGGTCCTCGACCTCGGTGACATCGGTGTTGAAGGCGTCGTGGTAGAGAAAGACCGGATTGCCCTCCACCGTGCCGGGGATGTCCGCGCGGACCCGCTTGGGATCCGTGTACATGCTCATGACCTTCTTGCGGACCGCCTCGGCGTCGTCCGACAGGTCGATGGCGTTGCCGTAGCTCTTGCTCATCTTCCGGTTGTCGAGCCCCGGCAACCGAGCGAACGTCGTCAGCAGGGGCTGCGGCTCGGTGAGCACCTCCCCAACCAGCGTCTCGCCGTCCCGCACGCCGAGCTTCTCGCCGTAGAAGTTGTTGAAGCGGCGAACGACCTCGCGCGACAGCTCCAGGTGCGGCACCTGGTCCTCGCCGACCGGCACGAACCGCGCGTCGTACATGGCCACGTCGGCGGTCTGGAGGAGGGGGTACCCGAGGAACCCGAACGTCGAGAGGTCCTTCTCGACGAGCTGTTCGCGCTGCTCCTTGTAGGTCGGCACGCGCTCGAGCCACGGGACCGGGACGACCATCGACAGCAGGAGATTGAGCTCCGCGTGTTCGGGGACGAGCGACTGGATGAAGAGCGTCGACCGCGCGGGGTCGAGCCCCGCGGCGATCCAGTCGGCGACGTTGTCGTAGGCATTCGCCGTCAGCGCCGCCGTGTCGGCGTACTCGCTGGTCAGGGCATGCCAGTCGGCGACGAAGTAGAAGCAGTCGGTACTGGTCCTGCAGGGCCGCCCAGTTGCGCAACGCGCCCACCAGGTGACCGAGGTGCAGACGGCCTGTCGGGCGCATGCCCGACACCACGCGGGGTTTCACTGTAGCCACGAGAGCAAGTAGTGGTACGGCGTGCCCACGACGCGCGTGAAGCCCCCGGTGAGCAGCAGCGCGTAGAGGAGCACGAAGCCGTACGGACGTAGGCGGTCGACCATCGCCGCGAACCGCTCCGGCAGCACGCCGGTCAGCACGGAGCTGCCGTCGAGCGGCGGGATCGGGAGCAGGTTGAAGACCGCCAGGAGCAGGTTGATTTGCAGCGCGCCCGACGCCAGGCGCGCCAGGGGAACGAGCACCCGGGCCTCCGGGACCGACGCCAGGGTGCTGCCCGGGATGTTAGCGACCTGCCGGACGCCCTCCGGAAACATCCGGCAGGCGAGCGCGGCGAGGAACGCCAGGCCCAGGTTGCTGAGCGGCCCCGCCACGGCCACCATCAGGTAGTCGCGGCGCGGCCGGTCGAAGCGCCACGTCGCCACGGGCACCGGCTTCGCCCAGCCGATGATCGGCGCCCCGGTCGCGAGCCCCACGAGGGGGAACAGCACCGTCCCGATCGGGTCGACATGCACCAGGGGGTTGAGCGACACGCGCCCGAGCAGACGGGCGGTCGGATCCCCGAGGCGGTCCGCCGCCCACGCGTGGGCGGTTTCGTGGACCGTCAAGGAGAACACCAGCACGAGGAACGAGATGAAGACCTGAGCGAAGTTGATGTCCACCGAGAGCTAATCAGGCTAACACCCGGTTGCACGGGCTGTCAAAGCACGCGGCGGCCGCGCCGGGCGCACTCACCCCCGCAGGGCCAGGTAGCGCAGGACGGCATCGGCGGCCTTCGGGCCCACGGCCGCCGAGAGGTCTTCCCGGCTCGCCCGCCGCACGCCCGCAAAGCTGCCGAACCTCGTCAACAACAGCCGGCGCCGGCGGACGCCGATGCCCGGGATGACGTCCAGTTCCGACCGGAGATCGCGCGCGGTCCGCGCGTGCCGGTGGAACGTCACGGCAAAGCGGTGCGCCTCGTCGCGGATCTGCTCGAGCAGCAGCAGCGCCGGGCTGCTCCGCGCAAGCGCGATCGGGGCCTCCCGGTCGCGCGTCACCACCAGCTCTTCCTTCTTGGCCAGGCCGATGGCCACCAGATTGGCCAGGCCCAGTGATTCGAGGGCGGCGTAGGCGCTCTTGAGCTGGCCGATGCCGCCGTCGATCACGATCAGGTCCGGAAAGGGCCCTCCCTGTTCCAGGGCGCGGCGGTAGCGACGCTCCACCACCTGGTGCATCGCGGCAAAGTCGTCGAGATACCGGGGGGGAAGGGCATCGTTGTCGGCGGCGGAACCCGGCGACCGGTCCTCGGGCGACGCCCGGAGGCGGAACTTCCGGTACTCCGACCGCCGCATGCGCCCGTCCTCGCAGACCACCATCGACGCGACGGTCTCGCTCCCCTGGATCGTCGAGATGTCGAAGCACTCGATGCGGCGCGGCAGACCGGGTAGCGCCAGGACCGCCCTGAGCATGTCGAGCCCCTCGTAGTGCGCCGACTGGTCCCGGTTGAACCGCGACTGGTAGGCCAACGTGGCGTTGCGGGCCGCCAGCTCGAGGAGGCCGCGTTTCTCGCCGCGTTTCGGCACGACGAGGCGCACCCGCCGGCCGCTCCGTTCGGCGAGCCACGCCTCGACGATCTCGGATTCGGGCAGCGCCACGGGCAGGTGAACCTCCGGCGGCACGTCGCGATCGCCGTAGAACTGCTGGACGGCCGCCTGGAGAATCTCGGCCTCCGAGGGGCCGGCCGACGCGGCGGGGGATGGCTCGGCCTGGGGTGGGGACGGCGCATCGGCCACCAGTTCGGCCCGCTCGACGACGCGCCCGCGGCGCACCTGAAACACCTCGATGGCGGCGCCCGCAGGCCCGGACTTGATGCCGAAGGCGTCGCGGTCGCCCAGTTCGGTCGACGCCATCTTCTGTTGCCGGTCGCGCAGGGTCTGGATGGTCCGGGCCGCGTCGCGCAGCTGCGCCGCCTCCTCGTAGCGTTCCTCCTCGGCGGCCCGGTCCATGCGCCCGCGCAGCTGCGCCGCCAGCTCGTCGGTCCGCCCCTCGAGAAACAGCCGCGTGTCCTCGACCGCGCGGGCGTAGCGCTCCTGGCTGCAGAGGGCCTCCACGCACGGGGCCAGGCACCGCTTGATGTCGTACTCCAGGCAGGGCCGGCTGCGCCGCCCGTTGATATCCTCGTTGCAGGAGCGGAGACCGAACAACCGGTGACTGAGCGCCATGGCGCGCCGGGCCAGGCTCGCTGGCATGAACGGCCCGGCATAGACGCTGCCGTCGCGCTCCACGCGCCGGGCGACCAGGACCCGGGGGAAGGGCTCGTCGGTGGTCAGATGGAGGTAGGGATAGTTCTTGTCGTCGCGCAGCAGGATGTTGTACCGGGGCATCCGCTGCTTGATCAGGTTGTTCTCGAGGGCCAGCGCCTCCACGGCCGAATCGGTGACGATGAAGTCGAGGGCCTCAGCCTCGTCGAGCAGCGCGTCGGTCTTCGGGCTCGTCCCGTAGGCCCCCAGGTAGCTGCGGACCCGGTCGCGCAGCGACCGGGCCTTGCCCACGTAGATGGTCTCGCCGGCCCCGTTGGCGTACAGGTACACGCCGGGCTGCTCGGGCAGCCGATCGATCCGGGTCTTGAGATCACGGATGGGCATGGACTAGTATGTGTCGTTTTCCGCGCGGCCCACGGAACCCCTGGATTATAGCGAAGCCGCGTGCCGCCCAAGGGCCCGGAGCCTGAACCGCCCATGACGTTCACAGGCGCTATCGGAAAGGTCTGCAACTGGCCGCTCCGGGCGATCATCGCCGCGTGCGTCGCGCTCAGGATCTCGCCCAACGTCCTGACGTTCGTCGGGATGGTCGTCAACATCACCGCGGCGTGCCTGCTCGGGCTGGCGCACTTCCGGTCCGCCGGCTTCGTCATGCTGGCGGCGAACATCTTCGACTTCATCGACGGGAAGGTGGCGCGCGAGCGCAACCGGGAGACGCCCTTCGGGGCGTTCTGGGACTCGGTGATGGACCGATTCTCGGACATCACCTTGTTCATCGGCCTCGTCTACCTCTACGCGAAGGTCGGCCACGTCGACTACGTCATCATCACCGCGCTCGCCATGATGTTCTCGGTCATGACGAGCTATACGCGGGCTCGGGCCGAGTCGATCATCGAGAAGTGCAAGGTCGGCTTCATGGAGCGCCCCGAGCGCATCGTCCTGTTCATGATCGGCGCGTTCACCAACCGCATGGCGGCCGTGCTGTGGGTGATCCTCGTGCTGTCGATCGTGACGGTCGCCGACCGGATCTACGTCACCTGGCGCGAGCTGAACGGGGTGAAGGAAGGAAAGAAGTCGCTCCCCGTGCTGGTGCTCTGGCGGGCCTTCTTCTGGACCGACGAGCGGGCGACCTGGCAGTACGACCTCTGGGTGATTGCCATCCTGGCCTTCACCTGGCTGACGCCGCCCGCCTGGATCGGTGACCCGCTCACCCACGGCCCCGGCCTCATCGGCTGGCTGCTCGGGCACTAGCGCCCGCGCGCCCGGCACCCGCCCCGCAGGGGGAGGCGAGGGCCCTCCTCAAGACGCTTTCCGCTTCCGGTCCGCGGCCTTGGAGACCGGCGCGGCGACCGACGAGGCCGGCTTGGGCAGTCCGGCCTTGGCCGCCTTCTTCGGGCTCGCGCTCACCTGGTCGAGGCTCTTGCGGAGCGCTTCCATGAGGTTGATGACGTTGGGCGGCGCCTCGACGGAGGGGGCAACCACCTCTTCACCGGCGATCTTCGCATCGATGATCTTCCGCAGGCCGTCGCGGTAGTCGTCGTGGAAGGTCGCGAGATCGAGGTGCCCGTCGAAGGTGCCGATCACCTGGCGCGCCAGCTTCACCTCGTCGGGCTTGAGCTCGGGCGGCGCGCCCCGCAGTTCGTCGATCGCATCGAGGCTGCGGACCTCGGCCGCGTGGTGCAGCGTGAACATGACGAGGCTCTTCTCGCGCGGCCGGATCGCGACGAGGTACTCGCGGCCGTAGAGCGCCAGTTTGCCGATGCCCGCCTTGCCCTTCATCGCCTCGCACATCACGGCATACGCCCCGGCGGCCATCGGCCCGTCCGGCGCCAGGTAGTAGGCCCGATCGAGGTAGATCGGGTCCAGCTCCTGGTCGTCGGCGAACAGCACGAGATCGATCACGCGCGTCGAGGCGGTGCCGACCTTGGCGAGGTCCTCCTCGCTCAGCACCACGAAGCGGCCTTTCTCGAACTCGTAGCCCTTGACCAGTTCCGTGGTCGCCACGTCGCGGTTGCAGTGCGGGCACCAGCGCTTCTGCTGGATGCGCGTGCGGCACTCGGCGTGGAGCTGGTTGAACGACAGGCTCGCCGACGACTCGGCGGCGGGATACACCTTGACGGGGATGCTGACCAGGCTGACCTTGAGGTACCCCTTCCACGTCGATCGGGCGGCCATCGGACACCTCGTGCGCGGCCCCACCGCGCGCGCCGCGCGGAGGCCGTCAGTTGCCGGGAACCACAGTTGCGGGAAGACCCTGTACCACTATAGCCCGGCAGGCGGGCCCTGTCATGTGCGGGCCTGGCAACCTCGTTCAGGCGTCGTCGCGCCCGTCCCTGAGGCCAAGGCGGAAGCCGTTGTCGGCGAGATGGAGGGAGCCCTGGGCGATGAGGTCCCGGAGCAGTCGGCGCACGGCCCCGTAGCTGTCCGCCGGCACGGCGAGCCGGCTGGCCGTGGCTCCCCGCCTGAGCGCGAGCAGGAGGACCGGCTCGGCCCCCTCCCGCCAGCTCAGCCGGCCGATCCGCGGGTAGCGGACGAATCGACGCTCCGTCCAGATGCCGTCCCGGTAGAACCCCCGCTCGATCCGCGTCGAGATCGGCACGACGTAGCCGTAGTAGATCAACATCATGCCCTCGCCGAACAGCTGTTCGGAGGCGGCCGGCCGGACGAGGAGGTTGAAGAGGAACAGGCAGCCGAGCGCGACGCCGATGCCGATCTGCAGGGCGAAGAACGGCGGCCGCCTGGACGGCCAGGTCAGGAGCGCCGTCCGTCGCCGCTGGAAGTAGCGACACTGGTCGAGGATCGCGAGGAGGTCGGCAACGAGGAACCCGAGCCCGAACAGCAGGAGCAGCCGCGACATGGCCGGCCGTCCTAGGCCGTCTCGGCCACTGACGCGAGGGTGGGGTCGAAACACCGGCGGCACCGCGCCTCGTAGGTGCCCTGCGCGCCGAGCAGCACCCGGTCCTGGCTGGCGACCAGACGCTGCGTGTGGTTGGCCGGGTTGCCGCAGACCACGCAGATGGCCAGCGTCTTGGTGATGTACTCGGCGATGGCCAGCAGCTGCGGCATCGGCTCGAAGGGCTTGCCCAGGTAATCCTGGTCGAGGCCGGCCACGATCACCCGCTTCCCGCGGTTCGCCAGGGTGTTGCAGACCGCGGGCAGCTCGGCGTCGAAGAACTGCCCCTCGTCGATGCCCACCACTTCGGTGCCGTCGTCCACCTGGTCGAGCAGCGCGCGGGAGTCGGCCACGTTGCGGGACGCAATGCGCATCTCGCTGTGGGACACGATCTGATCCTCGGCGAACCGGTTGTCGAAGGTCGGCTTGAAGATCTGGACCTTCTGGCGGGCGATCTGCGCCCGCCGGAGGCGGCGGATGAGCTCCTCGCTCTTGCCGCTGAACATGCTGCCGGTGATGACCTCGATCCAGCCCGCCTGACGGGCTCGTGGGACGTCCATGGCTACACCCGCGACTGATACTCGCCCGTCTCGGTCACGACGCGCACGCGGTCGCCCTCGCTGATGAAGGGCGGCACCTGGATGACGAGGCCCGTCTCCAGCTTGGCGGGCTTCAGTTGCGCGCTGGCCGTCGCCCCTTTGATGGCGGGCGTGGTTTCCACCACCTTCAGGTCCACCGTCTGCGGCAGCTCGATCCCGACCGCTTCGCTGCCGTAGAACTCCATCTCGATCACGGACTCGGCCACGAGGTAGCCCACCGCGTCGCCGAGCACCTCCCCGGACAGCTGGATCTGTTCGTAGGTGTCCGTGTCCATGAAATGGTAGGACGAGCCGTCATGGTAGAGGTACTGCATCGACTTCTCGTCGAGCACGGCCCGTTCGATCTCGTCTTCCGAGCGCAGCTTCTGATCCGACAGCGCGTTGGTCCGGATGTTCCGGAGCTTGACCCGGACGAACCCGCGCAGGTTACCCGGCGTGACGTGCTGCAGGTCGATGACCCGGCACAGATCCTGCCCCATCTTGATCAGCATGCCCTTGCGAAGTCGTGTCGCTTGCATCTCGTCACCTGGCGTGTCGGGTACAGGGGGAACTCGGGGGAGCGGCGAGGGCTCTGGCGGACGAAACGCCCCGCGGCTCGCGCGGCACGCCTTCGAACCGTTGCACGAGCCGATCGTCAATATTAGCACACCGTTGTCCGCCCACCAGCCGTCCTCCCCTCGCGTCGTGCCTGCCGGCTGGGTCGTGCTACGATGGGGCGTGGCCTTCACCCGCTGGGATCCCCTGCAGGATTTGCTTGCCCTCCACGAACGGATCAACCGTCTGGCCGGGGCCGACGAAGCAGGCTGGATGCCCCAAGTGGACCTGTTTGAGTGGCCCGAGTGTTACGTGGTAACGGTCGAGGTGGCTGGCCTGAGCCGTGATGACGTGCAGCTCCAGGTCCAGGACGGTAAGCTCACGGTCCGGGGCGAGCGCCCGCCGCGGGACCCGCAGTCGGTACGCTACGAGCGCGTCGAGCGGGGCCATGGCCGGTTCGCCCGCACGTTCCTGCTCCCCCACGCCGTGAGCCCTGGAGCGGTGGTCGCCGACCTCCAGGACGGCGTGCTGACCATCACGCTCCCCAAGTCCCTCGACACCCGCCGCGTCGACGTGCAGTAGGCTGCACGTTCGCAGAGGGTGGCTCCGCCGGGCAATCGCCCGTTTCCCGGCCGTCGCCCGCCTGCCGGCGGCCCCCACGCC
Organism: uncultured Acidobacteriota bacterium; assembly: GCA_963701315.1. Taxonomy (GTDB): domain Bacteria; phylum Acidobacteriota; class Vicinamibacteria; order Vicinamibacterales; family Fen-181; genus FEN-299. The sequence goes on from OY969603.1 coordinate 3,195,033, forward strand.
CGTCGCGCGGTGGTACGATGGAAGTGGGCGGCTTGGCCGCCGTGTCAGGTACAAGTCCTATGTTCAGACGACTGCTGTTTGCCCTCGTGCTGGTGACGGCCGGCTTCGTGGGTGGGCTCGTGCTCACCGGCCGTTTGCGGTCGGCCTCCGACTCGCTGGCCTTCGGTGGCGGGCACGGGAGCGCGGCGCCGCCCGCCGGCCAGGCGCCCGCCGCCCAATCCTCTGCGCTGGGCCCCTCGGGCCTGCCGGACTTCAGCGCGATTGCGGCCCGCGCGGTCAACGGCGTCGTGAACATCTCGGCCGAGTCGATCGTCAGCGCGCCGAATTCGCCGTTTGCGGCCGACCCGTTCTTCCGGCAGTTCTTCGGCGACGAGGGGGACTGGTTCGGCGCCCGCTACGAGCCGCGGTCCAGCCTGGGGTCGGGCGTGATCATCTCGCCCGACGGCTACGTGGTCACCAACAACCACGTGGTGTCGGGCAACGTCCGCACGATCTCGGCCGTGCTGCCCGACAAACGCGAAGTCAAAGGCCAGATTGTCGGCCGCGACCCGGCCACCGACATCGCGGTGGTCCGCATCACGGCGCGGGACCTGCCAGTCATCCCGTGGGCCGACTCCTCGAAGCTGAAGGTCGGCCAGTGGGTGCTGGCCATCGGCAGTCCGTTTCAGTTGAACCAGACCGTGACGCTCGGCATCGTGAGCGCCATCGGGCGGACCGGCATCGGCGTCGCCGACTACGAGGACTTCATCCAGACCGACGCCGCCATCAACCCGGGCAACTCCGGCGGGGCGCTCATCGACGCCCGGGGCGAGGTCGTCGGCATCAACACGGCCATCGTCGGACAGGGCAACCAGGGCATCGGGTTCGCCGTGCCGAGCAACCTCGCCCGCCGCGTCGCCGACGATCTCGTCCGCTTCGGCGAAGTCCGGCGCGGGTCGATCGGCGGACTGAGCATCGTCACGGTGACCCCGCAGGTCGCCGAGGAGATTGGGCTCGACCGCGCACGCGGCGTGCTGGTGGTCCGCATGACCCGCTCCTCGTCCGCCTACGAGGCAGGCCTCCGTCCCGGTGACGTGATCGTCGCCTTCAACGGCCAGAAGGTGGAAGCCGAGTCCCAGCTGTTCAAGCTGCTCGCCGACTCCCGGATCGGCAGCACGGCGACTATCGAGGCCATCCGGGACGGCCGGTCGATCACGCTGAAGGTCCCAGTGGTCGGGCGCGGCGCGACGAGAACCAGGTGAGCCTGGCGCCCCCCCCGTCGGCGGCGGCGGCCTGGCGCGCGGAGTCCGGCCCGGCCCATTGGCTGGCACGGGGCTTGGCGCTCGCCGCCTTGCTGCACCCCGCGACCGCCGCGGCCCAGCACCTGCCCGCCGACGTCGTCCCGCTCCATTACCAGCTGACGCTCGACGTGGGGTTGCCAACCGGGACGTTCTCCGGGGACCTGACCATCGAGCTCCGGGTGGACAAGCCGACGACGCAGATCGTCCTCAACGAGGTCGATCTGGACCTCCGCAGTGCCGTCCTCACGCTGGCCCCCGACCGCGTCGTGCGGCCGGAGATCTCCGTCAGTTTCTCCGACGAGACGGTCACCTTCACCACGCCGACACGCCTGCCCCTTGGTCCCCTGAGGCTGCACCTCGACTACTTCGGCCATCTCGCCTCGACCATGCGGGGCCTGTTCGCCGTTCGCGGGGCGGACGGGCGGATGGGTGCGGCGACACAGTTCGAGCCAATCGATGCCCGCCGGGTCCTGCCCTGCTTCGACGAGCCCGCCTTCAAGGCCAGCTTCGCCATTTCGGCGATCGTCGATGCCGCCGACACGGCGCTCTCGAACGGCCGCCTCATCTCCGACACGCCGGGGCCGGCGCCGGGGCGTCACACGCTCCGGTTCGCCACGACGCCGCGCATGTCCTCGTACCTGGTGGCGCTGGCCGTCGGGCCGTTCGAGTGCCTCGAGGCGACCACCGACCTGTACGCCCATCCGGGTGTGCGCGTCGCCCGAGCACAAGGCCTTCGGGCGGTTCGCCCTCGAGGCGGCGGGCCGCGCCTACCACTACTTCAGCCAGTACTTCGGCGTCCGGTATCCGTTCGAGAAGCTCGACCTGGTGGCCCTCCCGGACTTTCCGGAGGATGCCATGGAGAACGCTGGCGCGATCTTCTTCAACGAACGGGGCCTGCTGGTCGACCCGGCGACCGCTTCCGACCACGACCGGTCCGAGGTGGCCGCCGCCGTCTCGCACGAGATTGCCCACCAGTGGGTCGGCAACCTGGTGACGATGCGGTGGTGGGACGACCTCTGGCTGAACGAGGGACTGGCGACCTGGCTGGAATCCAAGCCGGTCGTGGCATGGAACCCCGCCTGGCGCCGCGATCTCGCCGACCTCTCGCTCTTCGACGCGGCGATGGAGATCGACACGCTGCGCTCGGCGCACGCCGTGCACGCGAAGGCCTCCACGCGGGCCGAGATCGAGGAGACCTTCGACGACACGACCTACAACAAGGGCGCCGGCATCCTGCGGATGATCGAGGGCTACCTCGGTGAGGAGACCCTGCGCGCCGGGCTGGTCGCGTACCTCCGCGCCCATCTGTTCGGCAACGCCTCGGGCGAGGAGCTGTGGACCGCGCTCGCCCGGTCGTCCGGCAAACCGGTCGACCGCGTGATGCAGCCCTTCATCGAAGAACCGGGGGTCCCGGTGCTCGGCGTCGAGAGCCGCTGCGAAGGCCAGGGCCAGACGCTCGTCTCGATCACGCAGTCCCGCTTCGGCCCGACCGCGACAGGCCCGGCGGCGGAGGCCTGGCCGGTGCCGACAACCCTCCGCGCGCTCGACAGCCTGGCGCCACTCTCGCCGACCCTGCTCGACCGACTCTCGCAGACCGTCACCCTCGGGAGGTGCTCGTCGGCGGTTCTCGTCGACGCCGGCGCCGCCGGCTACTTCTACACGGCCTACGCGCCCGGGACGGCGACGCGGTGGGTGTCGGGGTTTGGCGACCGCTTGTCACCGGTCGAGCGGCTCCGGCTGCTCGATGACGAGTGGGCACTCGTGCGCGGGGACGTCCGCGGCATCGGCGACTACCTGGACCTGGCGCGGGCGTTCGCGGGGGACCCCTCGCCGGAGGTCATCGACGCGGTGGCCCGGCACCTGACCTTCGTACACGACTACCTGGTGACGCCGACCAGCCGCGCGCTCTTCGAGGCATGGGTCCGGGAGACGTTCGGGCCGGGGTCCGACCGACTTGGATGGAAGGCCGTGCGGGGCGAGCGCGAGGAGCGGGGGAAACTCCGCGCGGCGTTGCTGGACCTGCTCGGGTCGGTCGGGCGCGACGCGCGCGTCCTCGGCTGGGCGCGGGCGCTGCTGGCCGGACAGCTGGCTGGTGGATCGGTCGACCCGTCGCTCGCGACCACCGTGCTCCGCCTGGCGGTCGTGATGCCGGACCGCGCCCTCGGGGACCAGCTGCTTGCCGCGACCCTGGCCGCAGGTCCCGACGAACGGCTCGACACGCTGCTGGTCGTGGCGGGCGCCGCGGGCCCGGAGCTCGTCGGGCGCCTGCTCGCCCAGGCGCTCTCCGATCCGCCGCTGCGCGACGCGCTCTCGGTGGTTCGGGCGGCGCTCGCCAACCCCGCCGCCAACGGGGCGGCGCTCGCCTTCATCAAGGCGCACTGGACGGAGGTCGAAGGTCGGACGACGAACGTGCCGGAGACACTCAGGCTCGTGGGGGCGGCGGCCTCGTTCTGCGATGCGACGGGCAGGGCCGACGTCCAGACGTTCTTTGGGACGAAGACCCCGGACTACGCCCGCACGCTCCGGCTGGCACTCGACCAGATCGACCGGTGCCGGGACTCGCGACTGCGCCAGGCGGAGGAACTCGCCCGCTATCTCCGGCTGCCACGTCCCTCCCGGCCCCGGCTCACCGCCGACTGAGGGGCGTCGCCCGCCCCGACACCTCGCGCCTCCCGACGGCGTAGCACCGCCACGCGTGGTCCAGGCCAACGCTGATGCCGACCCGCGGGCTCCAGGCGACCTCGTCGTCCTGGATCCCGCCATCCTCGAGGAAGAGCACCGTGCCGCACAGGTCGATGCGGTTCTGGGCGAGCGAGAGGCCCATGGCACGCGAGAGGCTGCCCGGGCCGCGGCACAGCTCGTGGTCTCTGAGGTCCCCGCCGGCGCGGTCGCCCGCCCGCCGGCGTCGCATCAGGGGCAGGCCGTCGAGCGGCTCGAGGGCCCGGACCAGGACGGCGGCCGGGCGGCCGGTGGCCTCGGTCACCAGGTTGAAGAGGAAATGGACACCGTAGCTCAGATACACGTACGCGTGCCCGGGCGGGCCGTAGAGCGGCTGGTTGCGGCGCGTGGGACCCGCCGCGGCATGGCAGGCCGGGTCGTCCTCGCCGATATACGCCTCGGCCTCGACGATCGCCCCGGCGGTCGTCCCGTCCCGGCTCCGGTGCACCAGGACCTTGCCGATGACGTCACGGGCCACGTCGAGCGTCGGCCGGTCGTAGAAGGCCCGCGGGAGGCGCGCCGACTTCTCGGGTGGCGTCCTTCGCGCGGTGATCCGGTCGGCACTCGACATGGGCGGCGCGAGACGCTAGCGCCTCGCCTGCAGCCGCGCGACTGCGTGCGCGGCGGAGGTGGCCACCGCCTGATTCTTGTCGGTCTCGAAGGGTTCGATGGCCGCGGCCGCATCCCGGCTCCCGACCGCGCTGACGATCTCGATGAGCGCCACCCGCGTCCGGGGCGCGAGGGACGGGAACGTGGCGGACCGCATCGCGGCGACGATTGCGGGCACGACGGCATGGCCGAGCTCGACCAGGTAGTCCTGAGCCTGCTCTCGGGTGGCGCGGGCGTCGAGCGCGGCGATGAGGAGGTCGGTCCGGTCGGCGAGCCCCGCGCGATGCTGGGCAAAGGTCACCGCCAGGCGGACGGCGGCCGACTGCTGGCCGCCCAGCGCGGCGTCCAGGCCGGCCACCTCACGGCTCCGGCATCGGCCGAGGCCCTCGACCGCGGCGACCAGGAACCGGTCGTCGTTCTTCCCCAGGGCAGATTGAAAGACCGGCATCGACGACGGGTGGCCAATGCGGGCCAGCGCGAAGAGCGCCGCCGAGGCGTCGTCGCCTTTCTTGTAGTAGTCGTAGAGGCTGGCCAGGGAGGCGACGGCGCGTTCCCACCGGAGATCGCCCAGCGCGCCCATCGCTGCCGCCCGCACGCCTGGCTCCGGGTCGTTCAGCGTGTGCACGAGCGCATCGCCGAGCCGGTCGAGCCCGGCGACCGAGCAGGGCTGCGGGCACCGCCGGAAGACACGGCCCGCGGCCCGGGCGGCGGCGGCGCGCCCGGCCGGTTCCGGATCGGCCAGGCGTTCGGCCAGCGTGGCGCCCACGCGCTCGTAGGCGGGCGGGGGCACCACGTCGTCGATCTGCGCGAGCACGCCGAGCGCGTAGAGCGCCTCCACGCGAAACGCCGGGTCCTTGTGGGCGGTCGGCGCCAGCAGGCCCGTCACCACCGCCACGGGCACCGGGGCGATGGGCAGCGACGACCAGCCCGCCTCGAAGGCGGCGCGTGCCGGCTGGTCGTTGCGCATTTCGACGACCAGGCCGACGTGGCGTGTCGGCTTCACGGGCACGCCGAGCAGCAGGCTCAGCTCCGCGTAGGTGGCCGCCCGCTGCACGCGGTCGTCCGGGTCGTTCAGGAGCGGGGCGATCGGTCCGGCGGCCTCGGGGTAGCCGGACTCCACGAGCAGGCCGAGCGCCGACAACCGCGCGGCGGGATCGGGCGCCTTGAGGCGCGCCGCGACCTGGTCGAACGGCAGCTGCTGCGAGGCGGCCATCGAGGCCGACAGCGTGACGAGGAGGAGGGCAGCCGATCGTCGCATTCTGGCGATCCTACCACTACCGTCCGGCCTCCCCTGCCGCGAGCGGTCAGGAGCGCGCCTGGTGGGCGAGGTCGAGCACCGGCGCGAGGTAGCGGCCCGTGTGGGAGGCCTCGACGCGGACGATGTCCTCGGGCGTCCCCACGGCCACGACCCAGCCGCCGTCCTCCCCGCCCTCGGGCCCGAGGTCGATCACGTGGTCGGCGGTCTTGATGACGTCGAGGTTGTGCTCGATGACCAGCAGCGTGTGTCCGGCCTGGAGCAGCTTGCGGAAGGCCGCCAGCAGCTTCGCGATGTCGTCGAAGTGGAGCCCGGTCGTCGGCTCGTCGAGGATGTAGAGGAGCCGATCCCCGGTGCGCGAGGCCAGGTGCGCGGCGATCTTGATGCGCTGGGCCTCCCCGCCCGAGAGCGTCGTGGCCGGCTGCCCGAGCCGCAGGTAGCCGAGGCCGATTTCCTCGAGCACGTGCAGGCGGCGCTGGACCTTGGCCGACCCGGCGAAGAAGGCCAGGGCCTCGCGCACCGTCATGTCGAGCACCTGGTGGACGTTGCGGCCCCGGTACCGCACTTCGAGCACCTGCGGCTTGAACCGCTTCCCGTCGCACTGCTCGCACGGCACGAACACGTCGGCGAGGAACTGCATCTCGACGCGGATCTGGCCCTCCCCTTCGCACGCCTCGCAGCGGCCGCCGGGCACGTTGAACGAGAAGTGGCTGGCGGTCAGGCCGCGGGCCCGCGCGTCCTTGGTCGAGGCGAACAGCTCGCGGATCGGGTCGAACGCCTTGAGGTAGGTCACGGGGTTCGAGCGCGGCGTCCGCCCGATGGGGGCCTGGTCGACCAGCACGACGTCCGACACCAGCTCCGCCCCCGTCACGCCGCGGTGGGCTCCGACCTTCTTCTCCCAGTCACCCTTCAGGCGCTTGATGGCCGGATAGATGATGTCGTGGACGAGCGTGGACTTGCCCGACCCGCTGACGCCGGTCACGCAGGTCAACGTGTTGAGGGGGATGGTGACGTCGACTTTCTTGAGGTTGTGCTCGCGCGCGCCGAGCACCGTCAGGTGCTGCCCGCTCCCGCGCCGCCGCTCGCGCGGCGTGGGGATCGACAGCTCGCCCCGCAGGTAGCGGGCCGTCAGCGACCGCGGCTCCTGCAGCAAGCCGTCGAGCGTGCCCGAGTAGACGATCTTGCCGCCCTGCTCGCCGGCGCCCAGGCCGAGGTCCACCACGTGGTCGGCCACGCGGATCATCTCCGCGTCGTGCTCGACGACCAGGACCGTGTTGCCCTGGTCGCGCAGCTGCCGGAGAATCGCGATCAGCCGTCCGTTGTCGCGCGGGTGGAGGCCGATCGACGGCTCATCGAGCACGTACAGCGTGCCGACGAGCGCGGACCCCAGCGAGGTCGCCAGGTTGATGCGCTGCGACTCGCCGCCCGAGAGCGTCGACGACAGCCGATCGAGCGTCAGGTAGTCCAGCCCCACCTCGCCCAGAAACGTCAGCCGACGCCGGATCTCGCCCAGCACCTTCTCAGCAATGGCGCCCTCCCGCTCGCCGAGCACCAGGGTGTTGAAGAAGGCCTGCGCCTCGCGGACGGTCAGCGCGCACACCTGGTCGACTGTGCGGGTGCCCACCTTCACGTCGCGCGCCTCGCGCCGCAGCCGTGCTCCGCCGCAGTCCGGGCACGTCTGATAGCCCCGGTACCGGCTCAGGAACACGCGCACGTGGACCTTGTACTTCTTCCGCTCCAGCCAGGTGAAGAACCCGCGGACGCCTTCGTACGCCCCGCCGTCGCCCTCCATGACGAACCGCCGTTCCTCGGCGGTCAGGTCCGCCCAGGGCACGTCGAGCCGGACGCGGCCGGGCTGGCGGGCCGCCCGCTTCAGTTCGGCGAGGTAGCTGCGGTAGTGCGGCTTGCTCCACGGCTCGATCGCGTTGTCGAGAATGGACCGCGTCGGGTCGGGCACGACCAGGTCCAGGTCGAGCTCGATCACGTTGCCGAACCCATGGCAGGTCGGGCAGGCGCCAAACGGGTTGTTGAAGGAGAAGAGCCTGGGCTGGGGGTCCTCATAGGCGATGCCACAGGGCCGGCACTCGAACCGCTCGGAGAACACGTGCAGATGCGACGCCGACGCACCCTCGGCGGGCAGCTCGAGCGCGAACGCCGCCCCGCCGCCCTCGCCGTACGCGGTCTCGATCGAGTCGGTCACCCGTGACAGGATCCCGGGCTGGACGCGCAGGCGGTCGACGACGACGTGCAGGACCTGGCGGTCCTTGAGCAGCGCCGGCTCGACGTCGTCGAACGCGACGGCCGCCCGCCCGTCCACCAGCAGGCGGCCAAAGCCCCGCCGCCGCAGGGTCTCGAGCGTGGCCGACACGGGATCGGCCCCGCCACCGTTGGCCGGTCTGGTCTCGCCCTCCGGCGCGGCGTCCGCGTCGACCCCGTTGGCCTCGCTCACCTCGTCGGCGCCCTCGGACGCCCCCGCGCGCGGCCCGGCGACCACGGGCATTTCGAACCCGATGATGAGCCGCGTGCCGTCGGGCAGGGTGACCAGACGCCGGGCCACCACCTCCGGGCTCTCGCGGACGACCTCCTGGCCGCACGCGCAACAGAACGTGCGCCCGATGCGCGCGTAGAGCAGCCGCAGGTAGTCGTGAATCTCGGTGGTGGTGCCGACGGTCGACCGCGGGTTCCGGATGCTGTTTTTCTGGCGGATGGCGACGGCCGGCGAGACGCCGTCGATGCTGTCGACGTCGGGCTTCTCCATCCGCTCGAGGAACTGCCTGGCGTAGGCGGACAGTGACTCGACGTACCGGCGCTGGCCCTCGGCATAGATCGTGTCGAAGGCAAGCGAGGACTTCCCCGACCCACTCACCCCGGTGACGACGATCAGGGCGTTGGGGGGCAGGGTGAGGTCGATGTTCTTGAGGTTGTGGGTGCGCGCGCCACGAACGATGAGGTCGGCGGACGCCCCTGCGGTCGGCTCCAGCATCACCAGGGCCTACTGCGGCGCTCAGACACACTGCCGCAAATAAACCATGGTACTCCACGCGCACCCCGCGTTCAACCGCGAGAAGACCCAAAGCCCGGCCGTGGGGAGGGAAGGGCCGGAGAGCCCGCCGCGCGTCGCGCGAGCCCTCCGTCTGCCGCCGGGCTCACGGATCTACTTGGCTGGCTTGCGCTTGGCGACCCAGTTGGTGACCATCTGGCCGCCGCCGTAATCCAGCGTGCCGGTCATCTGGTCCGGTCCGACCGTCGCACTCATGCTCACAGGAGACCCGTCCACGTAGGTGAAGGCAATCGTCAGCTTCGCCTCCTTCTCGGCCCACGCCCCCTGGCTGATGGCCGCCGCCCCCTGCGGACCCGCCACCTCGCCGGTCACCTTGTCCTTGTCCAGCTTCAACGTCATGCTGAACGCCATCGCGCCGTCCGGCATATCGACGAGCCCTTCCCATTCGCCCGTCACGGGATCGGAGGCGGCCGCCTGGGTCTTGTCCGGCTCCTTGGGCTTGTCCTGCGCCCCGGCGGGAGCACCCGCGGCCAGACCGACGACCAGCGCGAGAGCGAGCATCCAGACCACCTTGCGCATACGAGGTTCCTCCCTGATCCTGCCGTCCTACACCAGGACGGACTGGTAGGCAAAGAGCGCGGGCGACCCGCCCGTGTGGACGAACAGCACGTGTTCGCCCTTCTTGAAGATCCCACGCCGAATCAGCCCAATCAGGCCCGCCATCGCCTTGCCCGTGTAGACCGGGTCGAGGAGCACGCCCTCGACGCGGGCCACCATCTGCACCGCTTCCACCATCTCCGGCGACGGCACCGAGTAGCCCGGTCCGACCCAGTCGCCGAGTGCGGTCACGGCCTCCCGCGGGACGCCGCCCTCGATGCCGAGCAGCGCGGCGACCTCCTGGGCCAGCTTGAAGACGTTGGGCTCCTGTTCTTCCCTCGGGCGCCGGACGTTGATGCCGGTCAGCGGAATCCGGCTGTGGTTGCCGAGCAGGCCGACGAGCAGCCCGGCGTGCGTCCCGGTGCTGCCGCTCGCGCACACGATGTGGTCGAGCCGCAGGCCCATGTCCCAGGTCTGGGCCAGGATCTCCTCCGCACACGACACATAGCCGAGCGCGCCCAGCGCGTTCGAGCCGCCGCCGGGAATGATGTACGCCTTCCGGCCCAGCGCGGCCACCTCGTCGGCGACCGCCTGCATCGCGCGGCCGAGGTCCACGCCCAACTGGACGACCGTAACCGACTCGACGCCGAGCAGGCGGAACAGGAAGTTGTTGCCACCGGCTTCAGGGTTGTAGCTGTGGGCGACGCGCTCCTCGATGACCAGGCGGCAGCGCATCCCCTCCTTGACCGCGGCGGCGAGCGTCAGCCGGCAGTGATTCGACTGCACGGCCCCACAGGTAATCAGCGTATCGGCGCCCTGCGCGAGCGCGTCGGCCACGAGGAATTCCAGTTTCCGCGTCTTGTTGCCACCGCCCGCCAGACCGAGCAGATCATCGCGCTTGATGTAGATGTCGGGACCGCCGAGCAGCTGCGAAAGGCGTTCCAGTTTCTCGAGCGGCGTCCAGCCCGACGTGTAGCGGCGCCGCGGAAATCGTGCCAGGTGCATAGACGACTCACTCCTGTTTCCAGGGGGTTGATGCGAAGGTGCGTTACAGGCTACCACGCGCCGTGTAGAATCTGAATACCATGGGCACCTCGCTCACGATTGGCCGCGTCTGGCGCCTGGTCAAGGAAGTCGACCTCGAAGCGGTGCGCCGCGAAGCGGCTCGCCGCGTCCACCTGCTCGTCATTGGCGAGACGACCGGCGACGCCGATGAGCTCGCCGTTCGGCTGGCCGAAGGGCAGGACGATCCGACCCCGTGGCTGACGGCCGTCGACGCGCCCTTGGCCCGGTTCGGTCCGGCACGGTCGGAGACGGGAGGGCATGAAGCGGTCGTGGACGGACCCGACGTGGTGCTGTTCGTGACGCGCGGCACGGAGACCTCCCGGGACATGACCGAGGCGCGGCAACAATGGCTGCGCCGGCCCGTCCGGCGAGTCACCGTGGCGATCGCGAGCGGCGCGGCCGCCGGTCACATCCGCACCCGCGACGGATCGGCGCGCGTGGCCATCGATCGGCTCGACGCCGAGGGCTTCTCCTCGATCGTGGACGCGTTGTTCGAGGTGGTCGAACCGGAGAAACGCCTGGCGCTGGCAAGGTGCTTCCCGTCGCTGCGCCCCAAGGTCTACAACAGGCTCATCGACGACACCGCCCGGGCCAATGCGGCCTATGCCTTCAGCACCGGCCTGGCCGAGGTCGTCCCCCTGCTCGACATCCCGCTCAACATCGGCGACGTGGTCGTGCTGACCAAGAACCAACTGGTCATGGCGTACCGTCTGGCGCTCGCCGCGGGCAAGGAAGGACGGCCTCGCGATCTGCTGGGCGAGATCGTCGGCGTGATCGGGGGCGGGCTGCTCTTCCGCCAAATCGCGCGCCAGCTGGTCGGCCTCATCCCGGTCATCGGCATCGTCCCGAAAGTCGCGGTGGCCTACGGCGGCACGTGGGCAATCGGGCGGGCCGTCGTCCTCTGGGCCACCGAGGGGCACCGAGTCGCCGGCCGGAGGCTGAAGGCGCTCACCCGTGAGGGGCTGACCCGGGGCCGCGCCGTCGCCCGTACGCTGACCAAACGCCAGGCCCCGCCCGCCACTCCGTAGGCAGTGCTGCCGCCGCCGACCCCGTGACGCCCGGCCGGGCCTGGTCATCCCTTCGCGTGCCTCTCGGTCGCGGACACCGGTCACGGGATGGACGAGGCCACCGTCGCCCAGATCTTCCAGCCGTTCTTCACGACGAAGGCCGCGGGCCAGGGAACCGGCCTCGGGCTGAGCATGGTGTACGGGATCGGGCGGTAGCACGACGGGTGGGTCGAGGTGACCACCGCACCGGGCCAGGGCGCCGAGTTCCGCGTGTACCTGCCCTCGGCGGACGAGGTACCGGCCGACGCCCCTGCCGAACAGGCGGAGGTGTCCAGCCAGCGGGGTACCCAGGCGGTGCTGGTGGTCGAGGACGAACCGAGCGTCCGCATCCTGATCGTGCGGCTCCTGCAAGGGGCGGGCTATCGCGTTCGTCAGGCGGAGAGCGCCACGGCCGCGCTCGAACGCTGGCGCGAGCCGGACGCGCCTTCGATCTCCTGCTCACCGACATGGTCATGCCGGGCGGCCTGAGCGGCCGCGATCTGGCCGAGCGCCTCACGCACGGCAAGCCCGACCTGCGCGGGATCTACATGTCCGGCTACAGCGTGGAACTGGCGGAGAAAGGTCCGCTGTCGGATCTCGGCGCCGGGTTCCTGCCCAAGCCGTCCACCTCGGCGAGATTGATCATTGATCAACGCCGTGCGCCGCGCCCTCGCCGCCTGGCGAACCCCTCGGCCGAGGACGCGGCCCGTGGGCTCGCTGCAACGTCGCCCGGTCAGTCGAGGTAGTTCGTGTACTTCGACCAGAGGTCCTCGGCCAGCTTCCAGTACGCGTCCACGGTGCCGTTGGCCAGGTCGAGGGAGTACTTCGTCAGGAACTCGCGGGCTTTCTGGGGATCCTGCTTCAGCAGTCGAAGCGCCTCCTCCTCCACCGTCGCCTGGTCGGCGAACGCCTTGCCTTCGATCGGCTCCCACACGTTCTGGACGTCCTTCACCATGTCCTGCCACCTTAGCGTGGCCAGCTGGCTGACCTGGCGGAAGGCCCACCACGCGGAGTCCCGCCGGAAGTGCGCACGGCCGTCCACCATGTACGAGGCCGGCATCGTGGTGATGCCGATGTGGAAGGGCAGGTGGGGCGTCGTCATCGGGTTGTCGTACCCGAGCCACACGACGCCGCCGACCGGGTCGGGCAGCCACCCGCGCGACTGCGTGATCTGGACGTAGGTGGCGCGCTTGCAGGCGATGGTGCGCTCGGAGGTGATGTTGAACGCGTCGAGATAGTCCTGGCTCATGAACGGGCTGGCGATCGGGTTCCTGGCCACCCGCCCGTCCCGGCCGGCCTTGATGAGCGACCGCGTCATGTCGAAGGCGGTGTCCTGGTAGGTGTCCCGGAAGATGTCGAGCACGTCCTTGACCGAGAGCTTCCGCTCCGCCTTCACCGAGAGCGGGTAGTGCTCGGAGTTGGGATCGAGCTTCAGGGAGGGCGCGATCCGGCTCAGGGCGCGCCACTCGCGGCGGCGGCTGCCCATCGCGGTGCGGGACCCGTAGACCGTGCAGAACTCGAACGCCTCGCCGTCCTTCGCGTTCCACCACCCCAGTTCCTCGGCCAGGGAGACCACGTTGGCGGAGGCCAGGTAGTGGTCCGTATCGCGGAGATCCAGCTTTCGGATGCGCGGCGCGTTGGCGGACACGAACACCGAGTCGTCCGGGATGCGCACGGCGGCCCACACCGCGCCTTTCTTTCCCTTGCCCGGTCCGAGAATCTCGAAGATCCACGCCTCGTTCGGATCGGCAAAGGTGAACGCCTCGCCGGCGTCCGTGTAGCCGTACTCCCGGGTCAGCGCATCCGCGATGTGGATGGCCTCGCGCGCCGTCCTGGCGCGTTCCAGGACCAGGCGGTACAGCTCCGGACAGTCGATGATGCCCTTGTCGCTGACGAGTTCGCGCTTGCCGCCGAACGTCGTCTCGCCGATCGCGAGCTGGTGCTCGTTCATGATCGGGTACGCGGCGTTCAGGTACCCGAACGTCTCGGGCACCTGCGGGATCTCGCCGGTCTCCACGCGGTCCGGGTCGTCCGGTCCCTTCGTGCCCTTCGGGTCGTAGTACACCTTCGCCATCTCGCCCGGGCCGTGCTTGCGGTTGGGGACGATGTTCATCCACGTGCGGTCGGTGGTGCTGTCGCAGGAGTGGGAGGTCATCGTCGCCCCGTCGGCCGAGGCCGCCTTGCCCACCAGGATGCTCGTGCAACCCTCGCAGGTCGGGCAGACGAGCGGGAGCGGCTCCTGCACCCGCACGGACGAGCCGGCCAGCAGGACGAGGCACGCAACGGTCAACGCCAATCGAACGCGCAGAGGGCGCATGGCGGACTCCTCGAAAAGCGGTGGGGACCACGAGCCGGGCGAGAGCATAGCATGAGTGCCTGTGTTAGCATTCCCAGACACTCCGACCGGACCGCTGGAGGTCCGCCCATGACGTCGCCCAGCCTGCGGCCGTTGAGCACGGGAGAGCTGCTCGACCTGACCTTCTCGCTGTACCGCAACCACTTCCTGCTGTTTGTCGGCATCGTGGCCGTCCCCCAGCTGGCGCTGGCGGCCGTCCAGCTGTTCGGCCTCGCGGTCATGCCGCGGCCGACCGGGCCGTTCGCCGTCGTCCCCACCTTGCTGTGGATGCCCGTCGCCGTGGTCGTCGCGCTCGCCGTGACCGCCGCCTCCCAGGGCGCCACCGTGATTGCCGTGTCGCACGTCTACCTGGGCCGACCGATCTCGGTCATGGCCTCCCTCGAGGTCATCCGGCCGCGGATCGTCTCGCTCGCCCTGACGATGATCGTCATCGGCCTGTTCGTGACGGTCGGGCTCCTGCTGCTGATCGTCCCGGGTATTCTGCTGTCGCTGATGTGGGCCGTCGCCATCCCGGTGGCCGTGCTCGAGGAGCGGAGCCTGCTCGACGCGGCGTCGCGCAGCGCCGAGCTCACCCGGGGTGACCGGCTGCGCGTCGCGGTCATCTACGTGCTCTTCCTCCTGCTGGTCTGGATCGTGTCGATGGTGATCAATCTCCCCCTGACCATTGCGGCCGTCGTGTCGGCGATGGCCGGCGGCGTGACGCCCGGCACGACGGCGCCGTGGATGCAGGTGGTCGGCATCGTGTCATCGTTTCTCACCCAATGCCTGGTCGCGCCGCTGATGACCATCGCCTTCTCGCTGCTCTACTACGACGAGCGCGTGCGCAAGGAGGCGTTCGATCTCGAGCTGATGATGGCGACCATCGACGGGCAGACGCCCCTCGCTCCCGAATCCGGCGCATGAGAGGACGGTTCACCTGGCTCCCGGTGATCGTCGTGCTGACGGCGGTGGCCGCGGCGGCCGCGCCCGCACCGACGCCGCTGTCGCCCTCGGCCTACCGCGCGGAGCTCGACCGGCTGCTCGAGGCGACCCGCGGCATCGAGGGCCGCGCCGGCGACGTCCCCGCCCTGGTCTCGACGCTGCCATCCTCGTGGCGCATCGAGACGCCGGACCGTCGCTTCGATGTCCCGACGGCGTGGCTGCGCGGCGACCTGCACGCCCTGGCCCAGAAGCCGGACGCGCGGAGCGCGGCGCAGATCCGCGATCACCTGCGCCTTCTGCGCGACGAGCTCGACGCCTACGACGCGCCGCCGCGGGACCTCTCCCGAGAGCGTGTGCGGTTGGGGCGGATCCTCGCCCAAAGGGAGTTCGCGGACGTCGGCGGGCCGTCCTGGTTCGAGCGCGTGCGGCAGCGCGTGCTCCTCTTCCTGGTCCGCCTGCTCGAGCGGGTCGTCACGTCCTCGAACATCCCGGCCATCGGGCGAATCGTCGTCTACCTCCTGGTGGGCATCACGCTGCTCGTGACCGCACTGTGGGTGTACCGCAGCCTCCGCCGGAGAGGCGCCCGGGACGCGCCGAGAGTGGGCGAGCTCCCGCCCTCGGCCAAGGCCTGGACCGCGTGGCTCGCTGAGGCGCGCGACGCCGGGGCGCGCGGCGCCTGGCGGGACGGCGTGCACCTGGGCTACTGGGCCGCCATCTCGTTCCTGGAGTCGGCCGGCGCATGGCCACCCGACCGCGCCCGCACACCGCGCGAATACCTGCGGCTCGTGCCGGAGGGCGACGGCCATCGCCCGGTGCTCTCCTCGCTCACCTCGAGGTTCGAGCTGGTGTGGTACGGCGACCAGGCCGCCGACGACCGGACGTTTGCGAGTGTGCTGGCCGATCTGGAGCGTTTGGGATGCCGCGTCTAGATCGGGACGATCGGCGCACGCTCATCGGCGCAGCGACCACATTGCTCGTGCTCGTCGCCCTGACGCTCGTTGTCGCGCCCGCGGGCACCGACAAGGAGGAGCTCCCCTCAACCTACTCCTCAAGCTCGAAGGGCGCCGGGGCGGTGTACCTGCTGCTCCGGCAGTCGGGCTACCGCGTGGAACGCTGGGGGCGGCCGCTGCGCGACCTGCCCGTCGGCGCGACGGGCACCCTGGTGCTCGCCGAACCCACCAGCGCCCCCGGCGGCGCCGACATCGACCGCCTGCGCGCGTTCGTGGCGGGGGGCGGACGGGTCGTCGCCACCGGGCAGTTCGCCGGCGCGTTCCTCCCGGACGCCGCCGTCGTGCCCCGCCCGTGGATCGTCGTCTGGGAGCGCGTGCGGGCGCTCTCGCCCGCCCGGCCCACCCGGGTCGCACCCGAGATCACGCTGGTGGCCCAGGCGTACTGGGACCGGAGCGGTGCGGTCACGCCGCTCTACGGCGATAGTGAGCACGTGTTCGTGGTGCACTACCGCCACGGCCGCGGAGACATCACCTGGTGGGCCTCGGCCACGCCATTGACCAACGCAGGCCTCAAGGAACCGGGCAACCTCGACTTCGTCCTCGCCTGCCTCGGCGGCCCGTCGGACGGTCCGATCCTCTGGGACGAGTTCGTCCACGGCTACCAGGAGCGCACGACCCGGGATGCGGCCCGGTCGCCCTTCACCTGGATGGGGATTCAGGCGGGGCTGCTGGCCTTTGCGACCCTGGTCACCTTCTCGCGGCGGAGCGGTCCCGTGCTCCCCCCGCCAACCACCGCCCGCTTGTCGCCCCTCGAGTTCGTGCGGACGCTCGGCGGGCTGTACCAGCGCGCGGGCGCGGCGTCGGTCGCCGTGGACATCTGTCACGAACGGTTCCGCTACTGGCTGGCGCGTCGCCTCGGCATTGTCGCCACCGTGCCGGTCGCGGAGCTCGAGCGGGTGCTAGCCGAGCGCTGGCGGTTCGAGGATGCCGGGTTCGGGGAGACGCTGCGTGCCTGCGAACGGGCCCGCGAGGCGGTGGACCTCCGACCGGGGGAGGCCCTGAGGCTGGTGCAGGCGCTCTTCACGTACGCGGCGGCCTTGCGGGTGTTCCGCCCACCGCCCCCGCCCGTCTCGTAGCCAACGGTACCGGGCCGCGAACGGGGACGGTCCCCCCGCTCTCACGGCAGCGGCGCCACAAGGAGGAGTATTGCGATGGAAGCCGTTCCCGCCCTGCTGCGGCAGGTCCGCACGGAGATGGGCCGGGTGGTCGTGGGCCAGGAGGAGCTGCGCGACCAGTGCCTGATCGTGCTGCTGTGCCGCGGGCACGCGCTCCTCGAAGGGGTGCCTGGGATCGCCAAGACGCTGGCCGTCAAGACGTTGTCGCGGCTCCTGCGTCTCTCGTTCCAGCGCGTGCAGGGCACCTCCGACCTCATGCCGGCCGATATCGTCGGCACCAACGTCCTCAACATGTCGACCGGCGGGTTCCAGCTGCACCGGGGCCCGGTGTTCACCGACCTGCTGCTCGTGGACGAAATCAACCGCATGCCGCCGCGCACCCAGGCCGCCTTGCTCGAGTGCATGGAGGAACGTCAGGTCACCATCGACGGCACCCGGTACCCCCTGTCGCCGGACTTCACCGTCTTCGCGACGCAGAACCCGATCGAGTTCGAGGGCACCTACCCGCTGCCCGAAGCCCAGCTCGACCGGTTCCTGCTCAAGATCCGGGTGCCGTACCCCCAGGCGGCGGAGGAAGCGCAGCTGCTCGCCAACGTGCAGGGCGGGTTCGACTCGCGGGACATCGGGCAGCTGGCTCTGTCGGCCGTCGACCCGGCGCTGCTGGCGAGCGCGCGTGAGGAGGCGCGCGGGATCAAAGTCCAGGAGGCGCTGTTCGACTACATCGTGCAGGTCGCCAGGCGCACGCGCGACTGGCCGTCGCTCTCGCTCGGGGCCAGCCCGCGCGCCGCGGTGGCCGTCATGGCGGTGGCCAAGGCGATCGCGGCCATCGACGCGAGGGACTACGTAATCCCGGACGACGTGAAGGCCGCCGCAGGCCCCGTGCTCCGGCACCGGATCGTGCTCAAGCCGGAGGCGGACCTCGAGGGCCTCACCCCTGACCAGGTGATCCAGGACGTGCTCGGCGCCGTCGAGGTGCCACGGTGATGGACGGGCCGGCGACGCCCCTCGTCCCCCCGGCCGTCGAGGGCCGAGGTGCGCCGCACGGGTGGCTGCATGTCGCTTTCGGCCGGCGGTTCTTCCTGCTGGTTGGCGTGGGCCTCGTGTGGGCGATTCCGGCCTTCGCCAACCCGCGACTCGGCTATGCCATGCTCGCGTGGGACGTGCTCGTCCTGGCGGCGTGGGCCGCCGACCTGGTGGTGCTGCGCCGCGCGTCGCCCATCACGGTTCGCCGCGCCCTCCGCGCACCGGCAGCCCTCTCGGTCGAGTCGACCGTCGAACTCACCCTGGACAACGGATCGTCCGTTCCGGTGTCGGCGACCATCGTGGATGCCGTTCCCGCCGCGCTCCGGGAGGTTCCCCCGTCGGTGCACCTGCGCGCCGGGGCGGGCACGGCCGCGAGCGCGACGTACACGAATCCGGCCGGGTGTTCGCGGCGAGGTGGGGATGGGCGATGCGTTCCTGCGCTGTCACGGGCCGCTCGGCATCGCCGAACGGTGGCTGCGAGCGCCGCTCGCGCAGACGCTGCGTGTCTACCCGAACCTCGAGGCCGCCAGGCGCGACACGATGTACCTGACCAGGAGCCGCCAGAATCGCCCTCGAGAGGCGCTACGCACGCCGGCCCGGAGCTGGCCGCGAATTCGACCGCCTGCGCGAGTACCGCGAGGGCGACGAGTTCCGCGACGTCTGCTGGACGGCCTCTGCCAGGCGCGGCAAGCTGGTGACGCGCACCTACCAGGCCGAGCGGAGCCAGACGGTGTGGCTCGTCGTCGACTGCGGGCGGCTGATGCGAGCCCGCATCGGCCGCCTCAGCAAGCTCGACTACGCGGTCGACGCCGCGCTCAGCCTCGCGCAGGTCGCGCTCTACTGCGGGGATCGGGTCGGCCTACTCGCCTACGGCCGCACCGTGCAACACCGGGTCCCGGCCGCGCGGGGGGCTCCGCATCTGCGGGCGCTGATCGATCGGCTGTCGGTGGTGAGGGAGGAGGTCGCGGAAGCCGACCACCTGAACGCCGCGGGCCGCCTCCTGAGCGACCAGAAGCGCCGCAGTCTGATCGTCTGGCTGACCGACCTGGCCGAGACCGCGATGACGCCCGAAGTGGTCGAGGCGGCGTCGCGGATGATGCCCAGGCACCTGGTTCTCTTCGCCGTCATCGGCCAGCCGGATCTGCAGGCCTTGGCCGCGCGCGAGCCCGTCGACGAAACGCAGATGTTCCAGACGGCCGCGGCGCAGGAAATGCTCCTCCGCCGCGAACGGTTGCTGGCCCGCCTGCGCGAACGCGGCGTGCTCGCGCTCGAGGCCGATTCGGCCACGCTCTCACCTGCCGTGGTGAACACCTACCTGGCCGTCAAGGAACGCAACCGGCTCTGACATCCCGTGTCCGCGCACCGACGCTACCGGTCGGACTCCGCGCCCGCCCGTGCCACGCCGGGTTGCGCGAGGTAGACCACGAAGAGCGTGAAGAGGGCCGCGGCCATCAGGAACTTCAAGGCGGGCGGCAGGCCCGTCGGCGACACGAACGCCTCGATGAGGCCCGCCAGGATGAGAATCGGGACGACGCCGAGCAGGAGCCGGGCCGCGGCCGTGCCGGCGCGGGAGAGCGAGTCGCCGCGCGGCAGCGTCCCGGGAAACAGCAGACCCTGCGCGATGCGCAGCCCCGCCCCGCCGGCGATGAAGATGGCCGGCAGCTCGAGCACGCCGTGCGGCGCGACGAAGCTCCACAGCGCGAGGCTCATGCCCGCGGCCGCGCAGGCGGTTCCGATGACGCCGATCATCAGCCCGTTCAGGGCCATCATGTAGATGGTGCCGAGGCCGCCCGTGATCCCGAGCGCGAAGGTGGTGAAGGCGACGCTCATGTTGTTGGTCATGATCGCGCTCGACGCCAGCGGCTTGATCGCCAGGATCGAGTGCGTCCACATCTGGCGGCGCTCAATGGTCTCGACCAGCTGCGGCCCCAGGATCCGCACCTTGAAGTCCGGGTCCAGGACGGTCAGCAGGGCGCCCACGAGGGCGGCGACCGCGAAGATGGCGACGGCCGTCAGGCAGTGCGGCAGGTGGTCGCGCACGACGCGCGGATAGGTCGCCACGAAGGCCGCCACTCCTGCCGCGGCACTCCCCTGCCGGCCCGCGTAGATGGTATTGTGGGCGCGCGCCAGGAGCTGGTTCAGGTACCGGGCGAAATGGGGCGAGCTCGGGTCCTCGCGCACGGCGGCAAGGTCGGCGGCCGTCTGCCGGTAGAGCAGGCTCAGCTCGCGCAGCTCGTCGCGCGTGAGCGACGACAGCCCCTTCCGGCCCGTGGCGTCGAGCAACGCCTCGAGCCGGTCCCAGTACCGGCTTCCGCTTGGCGAGCCAGTGAGTGGAGATCACAGGTGCATCCGACCGACGAGCTGCACATCGACACACCCGAGCAAGTCGCCCTCGAGCTGCCGCTGGCCGGCATCGGCAGCCGGTTCCTCGCCCTCGCGGTGGATACTCTACTGCAGACGGTCCTCTACGCCGCGCTCGGCATCCTGGCCATCGTCGTCACGGCCGGCACCGGGCTCGGCTGGACGGCCTGGTTCCTTCGCGCGTTCGGGAGTTTCGCGCCAGCAATCCTCCTGTTCGCGGCCTTCTGCATCTACTGGGGGTACTTCGCGGCCTTCGAAGCGTTCTGGAAGGGCCAGACCCCGGGTAAACGCTACGCCGGCATCCGCGTGCTGAAGGAGTCCGGCCGCCCGATCACCCTGTTCGAGGCCACGGCGCGAAACCTCATGCGCGCCATCGACGGCCTGCCGGTGCTCTACGGCATCGGCGTGGTCGTCATGACCATCAGCCGGGAGCACCGGCGCCTGGGCGACTACGTGGCCGGCACCGTGGTCGTGCACGACAAGGCCACCGCCGACGTCCGCCCCTACCTCGACGCAAGCCGGTCCTCGCTGCCCCTCGTGGCGGGCGCCAACCGCATCACCAACGACGAGCTCCTGCTCATCGAGACCTACCTGCGCCGCCGCGCCGAGTTCGACGAGGCGGTTCGCCGCCGGACGGCGGAGGAGATCGCCGCCAGAATCCGCGCCAAGCTGGGACTGACGGACGACCAAGTCACCAGCCCCGACGCATTCCTGGAAGCCATCGCGCAGCAGACGCGCGACGGCGCCCGCTTCCGCTGACACCACGGCGCTGAGGCCGCTGCCCGGCGCGGCCAGCGTCAGCTCGGCGAGCCGTCTCCCGCTCCGGTCGCCACGCCCGCTTCCGTCGGCCCTCCGAGGGTTCGCGGGTCGACCGTCAACTGCTCCAGCCGCGCCGCCATCTCCCTCGTCATCGACTCCTGGAACCGCCCGTGCAGGTACCGGGCGAGGAACGCTTCGGCCGTGGCAAACGTCGCCAGGCTGTTCTCCGGCCGCGCGAAGCCGTGCCCCTCGTCCGGCGCGACGATGTAGACGACGGGGAAGCCGCGGTCGCGCAGCGCGACGACAATCTGGTCGGACTCCCGCTTCTTCACGCGCGGGTCGTTCGCCCCCTGGATGACCATCAGGGGCGTCCGGATGTGCGCCGCCGAGTTCAAGGGCGACTGGCGGTCGAGGCGCGCCCGGCCCTCCGGTGTCGACGGATCGCCCATCCGCTGGTGAAACAATGTGCGAACGGCTTCCCAATACGGCGGGATCGAGTCGAGGAGCGTGATCAGGTTCGACGGGCCGACGATCGAGACGGCGGCCGCGTAGACGCCCGGCGTGAAGGCGACCCCGGCCAAGGTCGCGTAGCCCCCGTAGGACCCGCCCATGATGGCGACGCGTCGCGGGTCGGCGAGGCCCCGGGCGACCAGGTGTTTGACGCCCCAGGTCAGGTCGTCCTGCATCTTGTCGCCCCACTGCCGGTTGCCCGCGTCGAGAAACCGCTTCCCGTAGCCCATCGACCCCCGGAAGTTGGGCTGGAGCACCGCGTAGCCCCGGTTGGCGAGGAACTGAGCGAACGGGTTGTAGCCCCAGGTGTCCCGCGCCCACGGTCCGCCGTGCGGGACGACGACCAGCGGCAGGTTCTCGGCCGACACGCCCTTGGGGAGTGTGAGGTAGGCCGGAATCTCGAGGCCGTCCGACGAGGGATACCGGATGGGCGTCATCGGCGCGAGCGCCTCGCGCGGCAGCTGCTCGCGCAGACGGTACTGGAGCGTGAGCGTCCTGGCCTGCCGATCGAACAGGTAGGCCGCGCCCGGATCGACGTCGCTGTAGGCGCTGATGAGAAACAGCCGCTCGTCGAGCGTGCCCGACGCAAACCCAATCTCGTGGTCCGGCAGCCTAGCGGCCAGGAAGGCGTAGTCGGCCTCGAAGGCCTGGTTCTTCCAGTAGAACCGCGTCCGGTCGTCCACGTAGATGGTCGCGAGGATCTGGTCGGTCCGCTCCGAGAACTCCACCATGTGGAGGTCCACGCGCCCGAGCGGATCCGACTCGACCAGGTCCTCGTGCGCCGTCTGCAGGTCGAGCAGGACGAGCCGCGTGAGATCCGCGTCGCCCTTGTTCGTCTCCACGTAGACGCGGCGTCCGTCCGCGTGGAACCGCAGGGGCGTGCACGACTCGAAGACGCTGCAGCTGTAGAACTTCGTGTACGTCCCGTCGGGCTCCAGGCGGAGCAGTTCCGTGTCGCCGTTCTCGGCCGACCGCGTCGCCAGCCGCAAGGTGTCCGTCAGGTCGAAGACATAGCCGGTCAGCCGATCGACGTTCGTGGTGATCAAGGTCCGGTGGCCCGACGAGATCCGCATGCTGTAGAGGTCGTGCCACGCCGGGTCCCGATCGTTCAGGCCGACGTAGAGCGCGTCGGGATCGCTTTTCGGCACGGCGACGATCGTCGCGCGCACGCCCTTCGTTTCGGTCAGGTTCCTCGCCGCCGGCACGCCCGTCTCCGGGGTGGAGGGTGAGGACGGGTCGACCGCGTACACGTTGAAGTTCTCGTCGCCTCCCTGGTCCTGGACGAAGAGGACGTACTTCCCGTCCCGCGACCAGAAATAGCCCGGGATGGGACGGGTGTCGGCGGTAATCGGCCGCGCCTGGTCGAAGGGTTCTTCAGTGCGCTTGACCCAGAGGTTTCGCGTGCCGCGGAAGGGCCTGAGGAAGGCGATGAACGTCCCATCGGGCGAGATCTGCGCGGCAGGAGATCTCGGGGTCACCGAAGAACTGCTCACGGTCGATGAGATCGGGCAGCATGTCTGCCTCCAACAGGAGATCGAACCCGCAGAACCGCAACGAGACGACGCGGCCGCGGGAAACCCGGGCAGTCCTGGCCGGTCCAGGCACGTCAATCGAACTCAGCCCTGAACGTCCGATTTTACTACCACGGCGGTCGAGCGACCTGGGGAGCCACCTGGCTCGCCCGTTCGAGGGTTCGTGGTTGGAGCCTGGCTGGAGGGCACACTACAATCCGCCCATGTCGTTCCTCTCCCGCCTCTTCAATCCCGCTGGGCGCGCGGCGGCGCGCGAGCTCGAGCGCCGTCTCGAGGCGTTCCGGGCCGAGATCGCCGCGGCACGCGAGCCGGCCGTGGCAACCCCCGAGGCGTTCGACCCATTGCGCGGACGGCCCACCGAGCTGGGACTCTCTGCCGAGGACGTGGAGCTCGAGCTGGAGTGGATCGACGGTCTGCGGGACGCGGCCGTCCTCAGGCAGGCGCTCGACGGCGGTGCGGCGCTGCCCGTGGTGCCGACCAGCCACCGCGCCGTGGCGGGCGAGGTGTGCCATCTCCTCGCGGCCGTCTCTCGGCCCGATGTGGCCGGGGAGCAGGGCGGGAAGCTGTTCATCACGGACCGACGCCTGCTCTACCTCGGATTCTCCACCTTGTCCGTCGGCTGGCCGCACGTCGTGTCGGTCACCAGCGCCGACCGCGACCTCGTCGTCCGCGCCCGCCCGGACCGCTTGTTGCGTTTTCGCTGCAACGCCTACAGCGACGCGCTCTGCGGCGTGGTGATCGCGTCGCAGTTGCTGCCGCATCGCCCCACCCCGACGTCGAGCTGATCGACCAGGCGCGTCCGGGATGCCGTCAGCGGCGGTCCGTGCCTCCGCCGCGCGGGTAGACCCCCGCCACGGCGACCTCGGCGGCTTGCCGTGCCGTGGTCTGGACGGCGCGCACCATCGACATCAACCCCAGACCCTTCCCCATCGAGATGTCGCGGCGGAAGATGTCGAAGACGATGTCCGGCGACACCGTCGCAATCTCCGCCGGCGGAAGGCCCGACAACGCCCGGTCGAGGATCACCGCGAGCGCTTTCGCCGAGACCCCGCTGGGGTTCTCGACGGCAAAGTGCAGGCGCATCGTGCCGTCTTCTCCCAGCACGCCCCAGACGTACGCCTCCGACTCGCACGCCGGGACCCGGTGACGCGCGGGAAAGGGCCGCGCCGCCACCTCGGGCGGGACCTCCCGGAACCGGTCCGCCAGATCGATGAGCAGGGCGGCCCGACCGGCCAGATCGCCGGCCATTTCTAGCGCGTCGATCGCCACGTCGAGCCGTCCGGGCCGAGCAGCCAGAGCGGTCTCCTTTCTTGCCGGGCGGGCGCCCGTCTCTCCGGCCTATCGCTCGATGGGCACCCCGACCAGATTTCCCCACTCGGTCCAGCTGCCGTCGTAGTTCCGGACCGTGGAGAAGCCGAGGAGGTACTTCAGGACGAACCAGGTGTGGCTGCTGCGCTCACCGATGCGGCAGTAGGCCACCACCTCGCGGTCGGGCGTGAGCCCGTGTTCCTCGACGTAGATCCCGCGAAGTTCCGCGGCCGTCTTGAAGGTGCCGTCACCCGGGTTGACGGCGCGGGACCAGGGGATGCTCTGCGCCCCGGGGATGTGACCCCCGCGCAGCGCGCCTTCGTTCGGGTAGTCCGGCATGTGCAGGCGCTCGCCGGAGAACTCCTCCGGGCTCCGCACGTCGACCAACTGGCCCTTCTTCTCCACGACTCCGAGGACGCCGTCACGAAACATCCGGTTCGTCGAGTCGTCGCGGTGCGGCGCGCCGTAGCGCGACGCATCGAACCGGGGCACGGTGCGGGTCATCGGCCGTTTCTCCTGTTCCCACTTCACCCGCCCGCCGTCCATGATGCGGGCTCGGGTGTGGCCGAACAGCTCGAAGGCCCACAGGGCGTAGCACGCCCACCAGTTGTTCTTGTCGCCGTAGAAGACGACGGTCGTCTCCGGGGTGATCCCGAGCCGGGACAGCAGGGCCGCGAAGGCGTCCGGCCCGAGGTAGTCGCGCCGGAGTTGGTCATTCAGGTCGGCCGTCCAGTCGACGTGAGCGGCGCCTGGGATGTGGCCCGAGGCATAGAGCAACGTGTCTTCGTTCGACTCGATCAGCCGGACGGACTGGTCCTCGAGGTGCACGTGCACCCACTCGGTGCTCACCAGCGCTTCCGGATGCGCATAGCCGCGCTGTCCGATGTCCTTGATGGTCGTGTGGCGTTCCGGGCTCATGGGGGCTCCTTCAGGGCAATCAAGCGGCCGGGCCCGAATGGCGCCCGGCCGCGGGAGGATTCAAGAGACTGTCAGTACTTGTCCCAGGCCATTATCTCGCCGTGCCGGCCCGCCCGCCAAACCGACGGTCGAGCCGGCCCGCGCGCCACTCGTTGCCGGTGACCCCGGCGTGGCACACTACGGGTATGCTGCCTGCTGCACGCCGCGCTCTCGATCTGGTCCTCGGCGTCCACGGCGGGGAACCCTGGCACGGATTCTCCACCGTGCGCCTGCTCGACGGCCTCACCGCACGCCAGGCCGCGGCCCGGCCCGCTCCTGGTGTCCACTCGATCTGGGAGATCGTGCTCCACATGACCGCCTGGACCCGCGAGGTCACCTCGCGGCTGGGCGGCGCCGAGGCCAAGGAACCTGCCGACGGGGACTATCCGCCGGTGGGCGCACCGACCCGTGCTCGATGGCTCAGCGCGACCAAGGCGCTCGCGTCCGCACAGGCCGGCCTCGCGCGAGTCGCCAACCGTCTCGACAACGACCGGTGGCGCGCCCGCGTGCGATACCCCCGCGGACCGTTGGCGGACACAGACGTGACGACCCTCGGCACCTTGGAAGGGCTCGCCCTGCACCATGCCTATCACGGCGGGCAGATTGGCCTACTGAGGCGCTGGTTGGACTCGCGGTGAGAGGCCGCCGCTCGGCGTGAGGCCACCGGAGAGAGCGGTCGGGCGCGTGGCGCCCCTTCGAGGGCGGAGCTAGACCCCAACGACTTCTTGCTCCGCGTCCGGCATTGAAGTCGGCCGGGACGGCGCTGCCTTCCCGCCCGTCCGGTTGGCCCCCTTGTGATGGCTGGGTCGCTGCATCACCCAGATCAGCGGGGTTACGCAGAGGAAAAGCACGCCCAGAACCCTGAACATCTCGAGGAAGGTGAGCGCGTTTGCCTGCCTGATGACCTGCCCGTAGAGGATCCCCAAGGCGCGGTTCGCCCCGTCGGGTCCGGGCCCGCCGAGCCGCCCAAGCGAGCCCAGGGCGTGCTGGACCGCCGGGTTGTAGGGCGTGACGGCTTCGACCAGCCGTGCCTGGTGGAACTGGGCGCGGCGGGCGAGCTCCGTGGTCACGAACGAGATGCCGACGCTGGAGCCGATGTTGCGCGCCATGCTGAACAGGCTCGTGGCAAACCCCATGGACTCGAGCGGAATCGGGTCCATCGCGATCGTCGCTAGCGGGGTGAAGACCATGGAGAGCCCGGCCCCCTGAATGATCTGTGGCCACAGGAAGTCCATGCCGGCGGCGTTCAGATTCAGCGTGCCGTAGCCGTAGAAGGCAATACTCGCCAAGACAAGCCCGGCGGTCAGCAGCAACCGGGGGTCGAATCGGCGGCCAAGGAGGACGCCGGTCAGCGGCAGCACGGCGAGCGTGCCCAGCCCGCGTGGGGACGTCCAGAATCCGGCGGTCTCGGCTGGAAACCCGAGCAACTCCTGCATGAAGAGCGGCAGCAGGACGAGGCTGCCGAAGAGCACGAAGCCGAGCACGGCGCCGATGAAGACACCTGTCGCAAAGGTGCGGAACCGCAGCAGGTGGAAGTCCACGAGCGGCTCGCGGGTCCGCAGTTCGCGGATCGTGAAGACGGTCAGCCCGACGGCGGCGAAGACGGCCAGCGTGACGATCATCCGCGAGCCGAACCAATCCTCCTCCTGGCCCTTGTCGAGCATGATCTGGAAGGCACCCATGCCCACGACCAGAAGCCCGAAACCCCAGACGTCCAACCCTCTTGACACGCGCCGCAGGTAGGGAGGATCGGAGACGAACAGGTGCATCATCACGAGGCTGGCGATGCCGACCGGGAGGTTGACGTAGAAGACCCACCGCCAGGAGTAGTTGTCGGTGAGCCAGCCGCCAACCGTCGGACCGAGGATCGGGAACGCGATCATCCCGACGCCCCAGAAGGCCATCGCCTTGCCCCGCTCTTCGACCGGGAAGGACTCGAGGAGCACGGCCTGGGAGAGCGGCACCAGCCCGCCGCCCGTGGACCCCTGCATCACCCGGAAGAAGATGAGCCAGCCCAGGCTGGGCGCAAATCCGCACAGGAGGCTGGACAGCGTGAAGCCGCTGACGACCGTCATCAGCAGACGCTTGCGCCCGAAGTAGCTCGCCAGCCAGCCCGACATCGGCAGGATGATGGCGTTGGCAACCAGATAGGACGTCAGGACCCAGGTCGCCTCCTCGGCGGTTGCCGAGAACGACCCGGCGATGTGGCGGAGGCTGACGTTGACAACCGACGTGTCCAGCATCTCCATCGCCGCGCTGGCCATCACGGCAATGGCGGGCAGCCACCGGCTCAGGCCCGGCGGTGGCACGGCGTGTTCGACGCCGGGTCCTCGCGCCGGGCGGGGCTGAGGCGACGACGGCCGCGGACTCATGGCCGCCGCCTCTTCGGACGATGGGATGTCGGTGACGTTCACGTCCGTTGGGACACGGGGGGCGTGCGCCCACCATACTACTACTGCTCCGCCGGACTCCGCTGGCCAGAATTCGGGGTAAGGGGGTATCCACTTGACTAAGGTAGCCACAACCCGTAGTCTGTCGGGTCGTGGAGGAGTACCCACGGACGCTCGCTGAACTCGAAGCGCGCTTTTCGACGGAGGCGGCGTGCCGTGCGTACCTGCAGCGCCTCCGATGGCCCGACGGATTCCGATGCCCGAAGTGCGGGCACGAGAAGTCGTGGCCGGTTGGCTCGCGCCTGTTGCAGTGCGCGGCGTGCAGGCGCCAGACGTCGGCGACGGCCGGCACCATCTTCCAGGATACGCGTACGCCGCTGCCCACCTGGTTCCGGGCGATGTGGTGGGTGACGAGTCAGAAGACAGGCGCGAGCGCCCTCGGCCTGCAGCAGGGGCTGGGGCTCGGGAGCTACCAGACCGCCTGGGCGTGGTTGCACAAGCTCCGGCGGGCCATGGTGCGGCCGGGGCGCGATCGGCTCACGGGACGGGTCGAAGTCGACGAGACCTACTGGGGTGCGGGCGAAGAAGGCCGGCGCGGGCGTCACTTGGTCAACCGCGTGCTCGTCGCGATCGCGGTCGAGCAGGTGGGGCGCCACGCCTGCGGCCGCGTTCGCATTCGGCGCATCCAGGATGCGTCTGCCGACAGTCTGGAGGCGTTCATCCAGGAGGCCATCGAGCCCGGCAGCGTCGTGAACACGGACGGCTGGGTCGGTTACGACCGGGTCAGCAAGTCCGGCGACAAACACCGGATCACGATCCTGAAAGGCCAGGAGGCGTCGCCGTCCGACCTGCTGCCGCGTGTCCATCGCGTCGCCTCGCTGCTGAAACGATGGTTGCTCGGCACACACCAGGGAGCGGTCAGCTTCGAGCATCTGGATTACTACTTGGACGAGTTCACGTTCCGGTTCAACCGGCGGACGTCGCGTCACCGCGGCAAGCTGTTCTACCGGCTTGTGCAGCAGGCGGTTGCGGTAGATCCAGCGCCGTACAAGAGTCTCGTAGGCGGAAAGCACAACATCTTGGGGTCACCTTAGTGAAGTGGATACCCCCTATTCGGGGTTTGCTGGCGAGCCGCTCAGCAGCCGACGCGGCGTCACGAAGGCGGTGTCACAACAACGTGTCGCGGCCAGAAGGCGGGTGCGCCGCGGTCTCAGCTGGGAAGCGCGGTGGCGGTCTGCAAGAGCCGACTGCAGGGGAACGCGGGACCAGCCGGCTCCGGCTGAAACGGTGCTCAACCTGACGGAGCGATCCGACGGGCAGCCTGGCACGTTGGCCGCCGGGCCCGCGCGTGAGAGGGTGGGCATGTCTTGCGACAGTGTGGTCCAGCCCTCAGCAACACGGTGACCAGGGCGCTCAATAGGCTCAACAGTCGGATAGCAGCGTTTCCGTGCCCGGTGACAGCGATTACGGCCACGAGAAAGCGAAGCGCAGCACGCGAGGAATCCCCCGGGTCAGCACGTCGAGATCCCCTTCGCCGTCGGACCTTTCGAACTGAACACGCAAGCCGAGGACCGACCGTCTGTCCAGGCGCAGAGCGAGTGCTTCGGCGTCCCAGCGTTCCAGCACGGTCTGCTCCAGCTCGCCGACGAGCAAAAAGAGGAGGCTCACCGGTGTTGGGCACGTTCGACTGCGACAGTTGGTCAGTGAACGTACGTCAGCGAGGTCTGCGATCACACGTGCCCCCGCGACTCAGGGCACACGACGGGCGCGGATGCCGCGGCTGGTTGCCGCGGCTGGTAGCTCTGCGCCGCGGAACCGTGGCATAATGGGCGGACGCGCTCGGTCGCCCAAAGGCGGCTGAGTGGCGGGCAGTCGCATCACGTCGTCGTGGCGGCGCACAAGAAACCCACAAACGGCCGACGAGAGCGTCAAGCGAGAGTCTGGTAACTGCCTTAGTCCCAACGCCCTAGCCGGCGTAGCTCAGTTGGCAGAGCAGCTGATTCGTAATCAGCAGGTCGTCGGTTCAAGTCCGACCGCCGGCTCCAGTTTTCCTAACAAAACAGCACCACTTGACGGGTCGAGATCTCGGCTAGGAACGCCGGGCTAACACCGGGCTAACGCCAGGCCGGCGATTCCGCGTGTACGGCATCGCTCTCGGCTGTCGGCTAGGTGGCGCCGCGCGCGGTCGAGCATGGCGTCGCCCGCCACCATAAGACCGCCAAGTTGTCTGGGTTGGCCGAGTAAGTCGCCCCACACGCCTGCTGATCCTGAATGCGAGCTCTCCACAACCAGGAGAGTCCGGCCTTGTCCAGCGTTCTGGAGTCAATTGGTCTTCTGTTGAATCCGACCCGCACTCCGAACAAAAAGCTGCTCCGAGGCGGACTTCCCGGCGCACCGATGCTGAATCTGGCGCAAATCGTGTCGCACCAACAGGACGGCAACTTGCAGTTCTAACGTGAACCTGTCTCTGGCGTAAGTCACCTGCCTGTCGGGAGGTGCCGCGATGCGTTCATCAATCTATTTGGCCCTGTTTGCCGCGTTCTTCCTGTGGCCGATGCCGGCCTCTGCTGACGTGATCGGATCTCTTCACGTTGATAACGCCGTGGTCGACTTTGGGGAGCCATCGGTAGCCTACTACGCTCAGAGCTTCATCGCGCCTTCGGGGTCTCTGAGCGACGTGAGTTTTCTACTGGCCTCGGCGGGTGGTTCGGGCGACACGCTGTTCCACGTTCTGATCACTGAAACCACCGGTGGGACTGGTGCCGGAATCACGCCCACGGTCGTGGTGTTCGAAAGCGCCACCCTGACCCTCCCACTCGATCTGACCTATCCCGTCAACAGGTATGAGTTCACTAGTTTCTCGGTGCCTCTCGGCGGCCTGTTACTGAGGCCGGGTGACACCTACGCCTTGGTCTTGGATGCATTTGTGTGCTTTGACGGTATTCCAAATTACGCCGGCAGCGGTTTAAACGACGACCTCTATCCAGACGGTCACTTCTTTTACTATGGCGACTCCCTCGACGGTACCCGCGAAGATAACTTCGCAAACAGCGCCGGCTGGGTTAGCTGGCCTTCAAAGGACTTGGCCTTCGAGATCAACTACGAACCTGTTCCCGAGCCCGCCTCGCTGCTCCTGCTCGCCACGGGCCTTGCCGGCTTGGTCGCCTCTGGCCGTCGACGGCGGTAACGCTGGCTTTCTGCGATGACCCAGGGCCACCTCGCGGTGGCCCTTTCGTCGTCAGGCTATTCAGTTGTCAGAGAGGCCTAGACAAGGACGCCGATCCCAAGGAGGCCGATTCCTAGAGGCCGATTCCTTGACAGCAGGGTTCCGTCGGTCCACACTCCCAGCGGGATCTCAGCCCAAGACCTGTACGCGCCGTACCATCGAAGTAAGTTCAGGAGGTGGGTGATGGCTGTCCGCATAGGGCACTTGGGAATGCGGGGCGATGTTCTCCTAGTCGTCGGATGCCTCGCGGCGCCGCTGACGTTGGGCGCCTGTAGCGGCAGCACTACGCCGACACAGGTATCGGCGCCCAAGGTGGTTCAGCTGTCGATCTCAGGAAGCACCACCTTTAGCGCGCTTAACCAAACCAGCCAGTTGGCAAGTATCGCGAACCTTTCGGACGGCTCTGTCCAGAACGTCACAGGAACAACGGTCTGGCAGTCGTCGGACCCCACCGTCGTCAGGATCTCGGCAACCGGCCTCGCGACCGCGGCAGGTTTTGGCGCGTGCAATCTGACTGCGGCCTACAGCTCGCTAACAGCGACAGCGGCTGCTGCCGTCCGGACCGTCAACTGTAGCTACTCAATCAGTCCTGCCGCTCGGAATTTTCCCTCCGACGGCGGCACCGGCTCCAGCCAAGTCTACGCGTCCGCTGCGGACTGCGCGTGGACTGCTATCCCAGACCAGGGGTGGATCTCGGTCACGTCAGCAAGCAACGGCGTGGGTAGCGGGGCGTTCGCATACACCGTGGCCGCGAATCCTGAGACGTCCGCGCGCTCCGGAACCATCAGCGCCGGAGGCCAACTCCTCTCCGTTTCAGAAGACCCCGCGCCCACGCCGAGTTCCTCCTCCTCGGCGTGCCAGGACCGAACTCACATCGCCGAAATCGGTTCTGGTTTACGAGAGCGGCGGCACTGGTACTGTCACCTTTCAACTCGTTTCCGGCCAGAACTGTTCGTGGACGGCCACTGCGACAGGAATTGTCGGGATCATGGACACGGGCGGTACGGGCAACATCGCGGTGCGATACACAGTGCCCAGCTGGGGAACGCCGGGCATTCCAAGTTGCTCGCGGACTGGCGAGATCATGGTCCGGTGGGTCGGACCGCAAGTCGGCGAAAACATACTGGTCACGCAGCAGGACCAGTACTGCAAAGCGCCTTAACCGCGTCCCTTCTTTATTGCTGGTTCAGCGGAACCGAGGGTCGGACGGTTGTTCTGCTACCCGCTCAACTTCGGCCATGGAGCATCGTCTCCGATCTATGCCGACTGCGCGTCGGTCAGCCGGACGCTGCGCTGGCGTTGCGCACCAGCCGCCGCCGTCGCTGTTCCGGCCGAGAAATGTGCTGTAACAAGCGCCCGCGGCCCGACGACCCGCGTGTGACAGCGCGGGATGCCTCGACACAATCCAGGGCCGCCATCCACCCCAGGCCCTGGCGCCCTTCTCCGGCAGCGTTATCGCTGCTCGCCGCCTCCCTAGCCGCCGGGCGTTGCGTTCGGCGTGCCGGAGTCCATGAGCGCGACGCTGGGTCCCGCGCACTGGCCCGCCCACGCTGCCCGCGCCGCTGCCGGTGCCGCTTGACTTCCTCCGACCTCGGGCCGAGAATCGGCCTCGACTTCTTTCCTGTGCGGGTTGGCCCGCTGCCACCGGTCTTCTCCCTCGGCCGGGCACCCGCGTCCCCCGGTCCGGCGTCGTCGCTCGCGGTTTCCACGTGCCGACGTCTCGTTTCTTCACCGAGGAGCCGTATGTCTCACCCCAGTGTGCGGCTTGACGGGTGGGCCGTCAGCGCCCTGTTGGTCGCCCTCGAGGCGGGAACGGTGGGCGTCAAGTTCTCCCCTAAGAAACGGAGGGCTTTACTGCATCGAACCCTGATTCTCTTTGGGTTGGCCGTTGGGTTGTGTGCCTGCGGCGGCAGTAGCGGCGGCAGCATGGGGAGTACTCCTGTAGGCCCAACGCCGACTGCACTGACGGTCACCTGTGCTACAACGACACTCACAGCCGCCGGCCAGCAGACAGCATGCCAAGCGACCGAGCAGCTTTCCGACGGCACGAAACAAGATCAGACCTCCGCCGCTCGGTGGTCCTCGTCATCGCCGACGGTCGCATCGGTGTCAGCTGCCGGCTTGGTCACAGCCGCGCAGCCGGGAACGGCGACAATCACTGCGACCTGGCAGGGCCTGAGCGCCGGCGTGTCGATGACGGTTAACGGGGGCGCCCATGCCCAGATCAATTCGGTCGTAATGAGCACCAGAACGACAATGGCGATTCAGGGAGCGACCGTTGTGCACTTCGACATCACCGGCACGACGGGCTCGACGCTGCAAATGAACTTCGGCGATGGCGGCACTAGCTCGATGCCTGACGGCTGCTTTCCGACCAACTGCACATTCTTCGAGCACACGTACATGGGTGCTCTCGGCACTTACTACTCCACCCTGACGGCCACCGACACCTTTGGACACGTGTCGACTGCGCAACGATCGGTCACGGTAACCGATCTGTCCGGCGTCTGGTCCAACACCATTTTGAATCCCTCCAATGGCCGCACTGAGACTCGCCTCCTAACGCTGTCAGGGGGCGGCCGTCTTACAGGCACTTACACCCACCCCGAGGGCGACAGCGAGCCACTGACGGGCAGTGTCAACCAGTACGGAACCGTGTCGCTGAGGCTGACGGGCGGCAGCATGTCGATGATGGGCGTCGACCTCGACAACAACGGGATCACCAGCGACTGGGCATTCAGAGTGGTTGTCACCGGCGGCTCCGCCGACGGCCTGACTCTGACCTTTACGAGGCGGTGATGACAAGACGAAAGATGACGGCGGCGCAGTTGGTATCGGTGAAATTCATATTTCATGGGAAACCCATGAGATTCGGTAACCCGTGGGCGAGCCGGCAGGTTCCTAGCGGGGTAGTGTGTTCCTCTGGCTGAATGCTGGGGCCGGCGGCGCACCAGAGGTCTCGGACGGGCCGGTGCAAGGGCGACCCGCCCCGTCCGTCGGTTCGTCCATGGGGGTGCCCGCCACCATGGGGGCTGAGCCGTCATGGGCTGGCCGAGCATCACGCTGCCGCTTCAATTCGTCTATCGGGCTTGTTCTTCACGTATGGGATCGCGACGCGGAACCTCCTATACACTCCAGCTGGCCGCAATAGGAACCCGCAACCGTCTTCTTCCCGCCATGTCGTCGCAGAGTAGCCCGGTTGAACAGGGAGGCGCTCATGCGGACCCGTCGAATCGCCGTGCTCGTGATTGCCGTCGCCGTGGGGATGCTGGTCGTGGCCGCGAGTGTGCCGGCCCAGGCACCACCGCCGCTCGTGCGCTTCGCCGGCGTGGTGCCGACCACGGTCGGCGCGGTGCCAGGGGGAACGGCCACGCTGACGTTCGCGGTGTACACGGACCAGCAGGGCGGAACGCCGCTGTGGAGCGAGACGCAGACGGTGATGCTGGACGCCGAGGGGCGGTATGCGGTGGTGCTGGGGGCGACGCAGCCGGCGGGGCTGCCGCTGGAGCTGTTCACGAGCGGCGAGGCGCGGTGGCTGGGCGTGACCGTGGCCCAGGGGGCCGAGGCGTCGCGGGTCCTCTTGGTCAGCGTGCCCTATGCGCTGAAGGCGGCCGATGCGACCACCGTGGCCGGCAAGCCGCTCTCCGCCTTCGTGCTGGCTGGGGACAGGACGGGGACCGGGGCCGACGGGCTGACGTACATGAACACGCAGGCGCTCACCAAGGGCCTCTCGGCTTCCGGCGGGCCGGTGCAGACGGGGAGTAGCGGGGCGCCGAATTACCTGGGGATGTTCCTGGCGAACGGGACCGACCTGGGCAACTCGGTGGTCTACCAGAACGGGACGAACATCGGGGTGAACACGACGACGCCGTTGGCTGGCTTTCACGCGACGTCCAATGTGGCGCCGACGGCGTTTTTCGACGTCTACAGCCCGGTGCTGACGGCGTTGCCGGTGGTTTACCGGGCGGCGCGCGGCACGCCGTCCGCCCCGTCGGCGGTGCAGACGGGGGACATCCTGGGCGGCGTGGCCGTGCGGGGCTTCGGCTCATCGGTGTTCTCGCCCAGTGGCCGAGGTCAGGTGGCGTTCCTGGCGGCTGAAAACTGGACCGACGCGGCCCAGGGGACCGCACTGGTGGTCAAGACGAACCCGATGGGGGCCGCGGGGGCACCGCTCGAGCGGCTGCGAGTCACGCCCGCCGGGAACGTGGGCATCGGCACGACAACGCCTGGACAGCTGCTCAGTGTGGCCGGCACCATCGAGAGCACGGCGGGCGGGTTCAAGTTCCCGGACGGCACCACCCAGGCCACTGCGGCGGCAAGCTCCGCTTCGTCCGGCAACAGCGCTTTCGGCGCGTCGAGCTTGGCGTCGAACACCATCGGGTCATGGAACAGTGCCTTCGGCGTGTCGAGCTTGACTGCAAATACAGCCGGTTTCAGCAACAGTGCCTTTGGGTGGAACAGCCTCACCGCGAATACGAGCGGTTCTTGGAACAGCGCTGTGGGAGTGTCTAGCCTGGCAGCGAACACCACTGGCGGCAGTAACACGGCCGTGGGCGTGTCGAGTCTGACCGCGAATACGATGGGCAGCTTCAACAGCGCACTTGGTGTGTGGAGTCTTGGCACGAATACCACGGGAAACAACAACTCCGCCGTCGGCGCGAACTGCCTTGCCGTGAACTCCAGCGGGTCCGGCAACAGTGGGTTCGGACACGAGAGCCTCACGCTGAACACGACTGGTTCAGAAAACAGCGCATTCGGTCGGGCCAGTCTCTTTGGCAACTCGGCTGGCAGCGGCAACAGTGCCTTCGGGAACATGAGCCTCTCGGGCAACACGACCGGCGGCTACAACACCGCCGTGGGATACTCCGCTGGCGCATCCCTCACGACTGGAGTGGCCAACACGTTCATAGGGTATGCCGCGGGTCCGGACGCGGGGCATGCAGCCATCAGCAACGCCACCGCCCTCGGGGCGTATGCCCTGGTGACCCAGAGCAACACGCTCGTGTTAGGAGGGCAGGGGGCAAACGCAGTGAAGGTCGGCATCGGCACGTCAACTCCCGCGCAGGTGTTGAGTGTTGTGGGGACGATTCAAAGCACGACGGGGGGGGTCATGTTCCCGGACGGGACGACGCAGACGACTGCGGCCGTAAGCGGCGCGACGATCGACGCCTTCGGCATGCTGAGTCTGCGTAACAACACAAGCG
The DNA here is from genome assembly GCA_963701315.1 of uncultured Acidobacteriota bacterium. Classification (GTDB taxonomy): domain Bacteria; phylum Acidobacteriota; class Vicinamibacteria; order Vicinamibacterales; family Fen-181; genus FEN-299. The sequence goes on from OY969603.1 coordinate 3,231,276, forward strand.
GCCAGTGGAACGGCGCCTTCGGCGACTACGCGCTGGGTGCCAACACGACCGGCTCCTACAATACTGCCATCGGCTACTCGGCGCTCGCCTCCAACTCGACCAGCAACGGCAACACGGCCGTTGGATATTCGGCGCTGACCGCCAACACGACCGGCTACTACAATACCGTCACTGGCACGAGCGCGCTTTTCGCCAATACGATCGGCTACTACAACGCCGCCACTGGCGCGTCTGCGCTCTACGCCAACACAACCGGCTACGCCAATACCGCCACCGGCACGGATGCGATGTACTCCAACAGAACCGGCTTCTGGAACACCGCCACCGGCTATCAGGCGCTTTATCTCAACACGGCCGGCACCAACAACACCGCCATGGGTTCTCAGGCCCTCTATGCCAACACGGCCGGCTCTGCCAACACCGCCAGCGGCGTGAGTGCGCTCGCCGCCAACACGACCGGCTCCTCGAACACGGCCAGCGGCTATCACGCCCTCTACGCCAACACGACCGGCGGCGCCAATACGGCCACCGGCTACTCGGCGCTTAACTTCAATACAACCGGCTACGACAACACCGCCACCGGCGTCAATGCGCTCTGGGCCAACACGGCTGGCTACTACAACACCGCCACCGGCGAGAGTGCGCTCGCTGGCAACACGACCGGCTACGACGATACCGCCACCGGTGAGAGCGCGCTCGTCAGCAACACGACTGGCGCCGCCAACACTGCTACTGGCTATCAGACCCTCTATTCCAACTCGACAGGTAGCAATAACACTGCGATCGGCGCCGATGCGCTCCTCCAAAGCACGACCGGCTCCAGCAACATCGCCGTTGGATACGATGCAGGATCGAATCTCACCACTGGCAACAACAACATCGACATCGGCCATCCGGGCCTCACGGGGGACGACAGCACCATCCGCATCGGCACACAGGGCACGCAGACCCAGACGTTCATCGCCGGCATCTACGGGGTCACCCCCCCGAGCGGCACCGGTATCGTGATGTACGTCGACAGCACCGGCCAGATCGGCACCACCACCTCGTCGCGCCGTTTCAAGGACGACATTGCCGACATGGCCGGGGCCAGCCGCGGGCTCATGCAGCTGCGGCCGGTGACGTTCCACTACAAGAGCGACCAGAATCCAGCAGGCCGCACCCTGCAGTACGGGCTCATCGCCGAGGAGGTGGCAGAGGTCTATCCGGGGCTGGTAGCGCACTCGAAGGACGGCCAAGTCGAGACCGTGATGTACCAGTTCCTGCCGCCGATGCTGCTGAACGAGTACCAGAAGCAGCAGCGTACCATCGACACGCAGCGGCACGCGATCGAGACGTTACAAGCCCGGGTGGCGGCGGGCGACGAGCAGATGCGTGCGAGAGACGCGCAGATCCGCCAGCTGACCGAGCAGCTGGCGGCGTTGGCGCAGGCAGTGGCCGCGCTCAGCGATCACCGCGAGTGACCGACCCGGGGCGGCGGCTTCGCCATGGTACCTGTCGAGCTAGCGTGCCGAGAATGATGCCGAGAATGAGACGTTGTCGCGCCCAATGACTGAGCTGTACACTCGGCCCTTCCGCTGGTTCAGTCGCTTACCCGGGTCACCCCATGCGCCCCCCACGGCGGGTGGCGCGGAGAGGAGCCGTCATGAACGTCAAGCGAGCGGCGTGGAGCCTGGTGGGGATGCTGGTGGTGACCGCGAGTGTGTCGGCCCAGACGCCGCCGCCGCTCATGCGCTTTGCCGGCGTGGTACCGGCCACAGCCGGCGCGGTGCCGGGAAGCATGGCCACGCTGACGTTTGCCGTGTACGCGGACCAGCAGGGCGGGACGCCCCTGTGGACCGAGACCCAGACCGTGACGCTGGACGCCGAGGGGCGGTACGCGGTGGTGCTGGGGTCGACGCAACCGGCGGGGCTGCCGGTGGAACTGTTCACGAGCGGCGAGGCGCGGTGGCTGGGCGTGACCGTGGCCCAGGGCCCCGAGGCTCCGCGGGTGCTGCTGGTGAGCGTGCCCTATGCGCTGAAGGCGGCCGATGCGACCACCGTGGCCGGCAAGCCGCTCTCGGCCTTCGTGCTGGCCGGGGACAAGACGGGGACCGGGGCGGATGGGCTCACGTACGTGAACACGCAGGCGCTCAGCACCGGGCTCCAGGGAACGGGCGGGCCGGTGCAGACGGGGAACGCGGGAACCGCGAACTACATCGGCGTGTTCACCGACGCGACCGACCTGGGCAACTCGGTGATGTACCAGTCCCCGACGAACGCCTACCTCGGCGTGAACACGACCTCACCCCTGGCGCCGTTTCATGTGGTGGCGGGGTCGGCGCCGGCCGCGTTCTTCGACGTCTACAGCCCGACCCTGACAGCGCTACCGGTGGTCTACCGCGCGGCGCGCGGCACGCCAACGGCGCCCTCGGCGGTGCAGACGGGCGACATCCTGGGCGGCCTGGCCGTGCGGGGCTTCGGGGCGTCGGTGTTCTCGGCCGGGGGGCGGGGACAGGTGGCGTTCCTGGCGGCCGAGAACTGGACGGACACGGCGCAGGGAACCGCCCTGGTGTTCAAGACCAACCCGACCGGGACGGCGGGGGCGCCGGTCGAGCGGCTGCGGGTCACGCCAGCCGGGAACGTCGGCATCGGGACGACGACGCCTGGGCAGCTGCTCAGCGTGGCCGGCAGCATCGAGAGCACGACGGGCGGGTTCAAGTTCCCGGACGGGACGCTGCAGACGACCGCCGCGACCGTCAACAGCTCCCTCGGCAACAGCGCCTTTGGGATCAGCAGCCTCGCCGCGAACACATCCGGCGGCAACAACACGGCCTTCGGCGACTACACACTCGCCGCCAACACGACCGGCGCCGACAACACCGCCAGCGGCTATCAGGCGCTCCTCTCCAACACGACCGGCACCTGGAACACCGCCACCGGCTTTGTGGCGCTCGGCGCCAATACGACCGGCGCCCAGAACACCGCCACCGGTGCGGGGGCGCTCCAACTCAACACGACTGGCGCCCAGAACACCGCCACCGGCTGGCAGGCGCTCGTCGCCAACATCGGCGGCTCCTGGAACACTGCCACCGGCTTTCAGGCGCTCGCCGCCAACACGTCGGGCCACTACAACACCGCCAGCGGCTACAAGGCGCTCGGCGCCAATATCGGCGGCACGAACAACACCGCCGTCGGCGCGTTTGCGCTTGTCGCCAACACGAGCTCCAACAACACCGCCACCGGCTATGAGGCGCTCTCCTCCAACACGACCGGCTCCGCCAACACCGCCAGCGGCTATCAGGTGCTCGCCGCCAACATCGGCGGCTCCGCCAACACCGCCAGCGGCTATCAGGCGCTCTACCAGAACACGACCGGCAACTCCAACACCGCCGTCGGCGCGGGGGCGCTTGCCGCCAACACGAGCTCCTGGAACACCGCCTTCGGCGTTTCTGCGCTCGCCGCCAACGTCGCAGGCTCCAACAACACCGCCATTGGCTATCAGGCGCTCTACGCCAACACCGGCGACAACAACAACATGGACGCCGGCGCCTACAACACCGCCATCGGCGATGGGGCGCTCTACTCCAACACGACCGGCGGCAACAACATCGCCCTCGGATCCTCAGCAGGCTACAACCTCACCACCGGCAGCAACAACATCGACATCGGCAATGGTGGGGTCGCTGGGGAGAGCTACACCATCCGCATCGGCATTGGGCAGAGTCAGACGTTCATCGCCGGGATTTGGCCCTATCCGACCGGGGTCGCAAACCACACCACTCCGGTGCTCATCGACAGCAACGGCCAGCTCGGGGTCGCCGTCTCGTCGCGCCGCTACAAGGACGACATTGCCGACATGGCCGGAGCGAGCAGCGGCCTCATGCGACTGCGGCCGGTGACGTTCCACTATAAGAGCGACCAGAATCCAGCAGGCCGCACCCTGCAGTACGGGCTCATCGCCGAGGAGGTGGCAGAGGTCTATCCGGGGCTGGTAGCGCACTCGAAGGACGGCCAAGTCGAGACCGTGATGTACCAGTTCCTGCCGCCGATGCTGCTGAACGAGTACCAGAAGCAGCAGCGCACCATCGACGCCCTACGCGCGCAGGTGGTGGCGGGCGAGGAGCAGATGCGTGCGAGGGACGTGCAAATTCAAGCGCTCACCGAGCGCGCCGAAGCTGGTGACGCGCAGATCCGCCGGCTGACCGAGCAGATGGCGGTGTTGGCGCAGGCGGTGGCCGCGCTTGGCGACCGGCGGCAGTGACCGGGGTGGCACATGTCCCTCCCGCGCGCCACTTCAGATGCGGGAGCCGGGCGGGTGAGCGTGTGGAGGGAGCACGATGCGGATATGTGCCAGGTCCCGGCCGCACTGCGGGCATTGGCACGGATCATCAGGGGCGGGCCAGGCCGGAGGTTGATCGTCGGCGTGCTTCATCGTGAACACGCGGATCGGCTTCCATCCCGCGCACGCCGGGCACGGCCCGCTCCGCATCGTCTTCGCCAGCTTGTCCAGCCGTTGTCGTCGACTCATATCGAGCCCTCTCCGGGTTCGAGCGCTCGGAATTCACGCGCCGCGGCGCGACCCGCCCGCAGGATCGTCACGAGGTCCCCGGTCTGACGCGCCGTAACCGTGCGAGGGTCAGCGTCTCGCCGGGCCTGAAACGCCCGCCTGATCTCGCGTCTTCGCTCGGTACTCTTCGAGATCTCCGGTCTCAATGGCCTCCTGGCGCGCCCAGGCGTCGACCCGCGCCCGCGCCCGCTCCAGCGCGGTCCGCAGGGCCTCGTCAGCCTGGCGCTCGGCGTGGTGGCCCTCGGCGGCCCGCTGGAGCCGCTGGAGCCGTGTTCGGAGACTCATCGGTTGCCCCCTCCGTGGCTGTCGATTCGCTGCTCAAGCGCCACTAGTCGCTCCTCGAGGTCCAGCAGTTCACGCGAGCGAAACGAGAAGTCCCAGATCGTCCGCGCCGCCGACACGCGCTCCGCGCCGGGGGCCTTGAGCGCCGACCGAAGCGCCGACACGGCCTCCCCCGTCGCTGCCTGTAAGATCCCGATCGCCCGATCCATCACCTCTCGCCGGGCCTCCCGGTAGGAGGCCTGAAAGTCGGGCAGTTGCAGCCACCGGAGCAACGTCGTGCGGGCGACACCTGTCTTGCGGGCCGCCGCCTCGATCGTCGGCTCGGTGAGCAGCGCCAGGATCGCCGCCTCTTGCAGTCGGGGCCGCTTGTCGCCGTGGCCGGGTGAGCCGTGAGAAGTCGCGTCTGTCGTCATCTGGTCTCACCGTGCGTCGTGTCCGTACGGCCGCCCCCGAACAGTCCGTGTAAAGTCCGGTCTGATCGGGCACGCCGGCAGGACGGCCGGCAGAATCGCTGCCTCGGGTGCATCTGTTGGAAGGGTTCTCCGCAGCCAGCACAGGTGGGGTTCGGGACCGTTTCGAACGACTGTACCAGTGAACGGCGCTCATAAAGGCGCCCGTTCACTCGTTCACTACTGTCCCGGCACACTGGCGGTACACTCCCGTTCACTCGTTCACTCCCGCGCCAAGTCGGTGGATGATGGCCCTCCGCGGGCCAAATCCCGTCGAGATCGCGCCAGAACTGATGCCTAACCTGATGGCCGCGGCCACCAGTTCCCGCGGATGCCCACTCTCGCTGAGCGCCGTCTTGATCTGCCGGCCCGACAACTCCGTGCCGCGGGGGGCCAGCACAGCCAGGACGTCTGGCAGCACGGCACGCGCCGCCGCCTCCCGCCTCGAGCCGCCGGCCACGGTCAGGCGCCGAGTGGTTGGATCATACTGAAGTTCGCTCTCTCGCCGGTCCACGTCCCGCCCATAGGCGGCCAAGAATCGCGGGGAGCCGGGGTCATCGGTTTGCCGCACAAGCCGGACCTCCACGTCGGGCCAATCGCGCAGCCGGGAGTCTCCGCGCGACCGCTCGCCGGTATGGCCCATGTGATGCACGATGAGCGCCTCGGTGATCCCGGCTTCCGCGAGTAGCGCATCGAACGCCACAAGGAACTGCCCGGCCTCGTGCTGTTCATCGAGGCCGAGCGCATCGAGCACGGGGCGCAGACAGTCCAGAATCAGATACGTGACTCCGCGGTCCCGGAACCGCGCCGCCCACTCGTGGCGAAGTTGCTCATCGAGGATGTTGAAGGTCGCCGCTTGGCCGCGCAGCGGGATGGGCAACACTCGGTCAGTCTCCCGAATGTGTTGATCGCCGAGCCAGGCATCGAGCTGGCGAGCACCCATCTCGAAATCGAGAATGGCGACGTTGCCCGTGATCGGTGTCACCAACTCGCAGCCGAGAAACGGGTCGCCATCCACGAGGCTCCGTACGAGGTTGTCTCGGAGCGTGGTCTTCCCGGCCTTGAACTGTGCCGCCAACATCACCCGCGTCTCGACTGGCTGGAGGTTCCGAATCCGCCAACTGAGCGCCGGGTGCCCCGTCGCCAGTCGCTCGGTCAGCGTGCGGATCTCGGGTTGCGGAGCGGAGCCGTGTTCTTCCGCATCGAGTTGTCGTCGCGCCGCACGTCGCGCTCGTTCGCGCTCCACTTCTGCCGTCACGCGCCGCGCCCGCTGTTCGTCCTCGGAGAGTTCGCCGGGATACCGCCCGACGCTCCGCGCAATCGCGTCCACCTCCCGCTCGGGCAAAGGCCGGTCACAGCGCCTCAGGTTGGCCGCCTGGAGCGCCGCGGCCAGTTCCTCAGGCTCGAGGCCAGCGTGTCGCAGACGGCCCGCCAGGCTCGCCAGCGCGACATTCCTCTCGCCGTCGGAAATCCGGGCGCCCGTCTTTTCTATTACCGCGCCGCCGACCGTTACGGGCCGCTCGGCGCCTCGTTTCGGGAGGATCTGCAACAGTGCCGAAGGAATGGGCCGCGGGGCACTGGAACCGCCCCACATATACCGCCCACCTGAGACGTGATCCGAGCCGGCGGCCACGACATACCCGCCGCATGCTTTCACGTCGAGGCCGGGGTAGCGCTCCCGGTCGAGCGGCCGGCTGAGGATCGGCGTGCCGTTCGCCTGGTAGATGAAATGTCGGCCGCCGCCGCCAGTGTGGACGTTCGCCGTCTCGATCGGCCCCGTGATCGCTTCGAGTTGCTCAAGGCTCGTGTCGCCGCCGTGCCGCGGGTCCACGTCGAGCACGACCAGGCCGCTCGCCTCAGTGTTGATGCCGATGTTCGCGTCGGGCGCCGCGGTCCACCACTGGCGGATTGTAGCCGCGTCGGTCGTGGCGTCCTTCAGGCCGTGTGGAGCCAGCTTGCCGTGAGGATGTTTAGCCGGTGAGCTGCACGTCGCGTCACCGCATGAGCAGCCAGTCTCGGTCGGCCAGGCAAGCGGGAAGACCGACCACCCGCGCCGCGCGTAGCCGAGCGCCGTCGCGAGTCGGGAGGGTTCCGCGGTCATCACACCACCTCGGAGCATTTCCGGGCCTGCCCAGGAATACCCGGCCAGGCGGTCAGGATGTTGCTCAGGGACTCGCACTCGGCCCGCTCGGCCACGCCGGCACGGTGCCACGCGCCGGGGTCCAGGCACGCGACAATGGTGTCCTCGACACGTTCGCGGAGATCGGCCGGGCTCATCGCGTCGAGTTCCCAACAGCGGGCGCCATAACGATCGACGAACCACCGATAGCGGGGATCGAGCCGCTTGGTCTCGGCCAGGAACGCCGGGAGGGCCGGCGTGTCCGACTTGATCAAGGCGATGCGCTTCACGTCCACGCGGCCGTCATACTCGGCCAGGCGCCGCGGTAGGTCCACCTCGCTCATGTGCAGACCGGATGGGTCCCAGTCGCCCACGTACAATGCGGTCAGGCGCTTTGCGGAAGTTCGGCTTTCGTCCGCGATTTGATGTACCGACGTCGATGAGCCGTAGCCGTGCATGACGCGGAAGGTGACGCCGTAGGCGTCGAGCACCGGGCGGAGTGTGCCGGCGATGGTGGCTTTCTCGGACCACACTTCAACCCATGCCGGTTGATCGACCCAACGATCCCTGCGGTAAGATCGCTTCACCACCTCTACGAAGTCGTCGGGGTTCTGGAAGGCGTTGACGCGTTCAGCCTCCCGCGTTTCATCGACGATCCACTCCCAGGGGATCAGGCCGGTCTCGCGCGCCCAGGTGAGTTGCACGGAGACGCGATCGGTCTCGGTCTTGATCATCGCCGTGATCAACTGCCTGTTGAACAACTGGTAGCAGACCGCGCGGATGCTGGCCGGCTGGATCTGCTCAAGCATCGTCCTCGCTGCGTCGATCAACTCAAGACTGCGGCGGCCCTTGCCCCGGCGGCGTCTGGTCGGTGCGGTCATGCTGCGGCACTCCGCTTGCCGTTCTTTCGGATGACGCTGGAGGGCAGATTGCAAGTGGTTGTAACCTCGGCCAAGTTCTCAGCCGTGGTATCGGTCATCTCAGCGGTGATAGCTCGGCGCCGCCAGGCGGCGAGTTCGCCGATCGTCGCGGTGAGCGTCACGCCGGCGGCCATTTTGGTGTGCATCGCTGCCGCGCGACGCCTCGGCTTGCCAGCGAGTTCGGCTCTGCCCAGTGGTATGATTAGGTTCTGCATCGGCGCTCCAGTGTCTTGACTTCGCCCGCGTTGCCCGCGCGGGCGTCGTCATGTACAGCCGTCTTTTCCGAGAAGGCCGAAGTCCCGCCGGTTACGCGGTGGCGGAGCCCGGCCGAAACGGCTGGCCGCTCCGCACTGCCCGCTCGGCGGCCGTGTGGTCGAAGGTGTGCGCCTCGAGCCACTTGGTAAGCGCGTCCGCGCAGTAGAGCGCCCGTGCTCCGCTGCGGATGTAGCGCGGCCCGCGACCGAGCACGCGCCAATTCGCCAGCGTGCGCACATTGACGTGCAGGGTCTCGGCGGCCTGGTCGGCCGTCAGGAGCGTAGGGTGAGCCGCCGCCGGCGTGTCATGTTTCGTTGTCATGCGCTGATCATGACAGCCGGACGTCGAGCCGTGAATTCCGCAAAACGGCTCTCTTGTGGCTGGAAACGCGGGAATTATGGAAAGACGATGAACCGGCCGGCTAGCTCCGCGACGCTTTGATGGCTTTCATGAGATCGCGGGGGTGAACCTCGCCAAGCAGAATCCTCGCCACCGTGGCAAACAGCCCGCCAGGCGTCGTCACCAATGGCAGACCGCGTTCGTTGAGAAAGGTGGCGATGGCTTGCAGAACCAACGGCTGATACCGATCAGGCATCGGGCCGCGTCGCCCGGGCCTTGCCAGGAAGCGAGATAGCGCGTCGAGCCGGGTTCGGATGCGGTGGATTGCCTCAACTTCCGCGTGCCAGTCTTCGCCTAATCTCGTCGGCAAGTGTTTTATCGCTGCCAAGTGGTCGAGTGCCGCGTCGAGCGACCGCTTCGTGTCTCGAAGGTGACGCTTCGAAGATCTGTCACCGCGTAGCGCCCTGAAGGCCGTCAGGTTCTCCCGAGACTCACCGGCTAACCACTCAACAAATTTGAGATGTTCCGAGATCAGCCTGAGGAACGACCCCGCCACGTCATCCGAGACGCCGGCCGCGTTGAACGCGTTGCGCAGCGCCGTCTGCGCGGCTGCCGACAACGCGATCGGCGGTTCAGGCAGCTCAGGCGGCTTGGATGGCGCCGAACCCGCCGACAACCCCATGAATGTCCCCAAGACCGTCGGCTCCTGTTTCTCTAGGAAAACAGTGGTGTAGGTTTGACTGGGCTCTAAGGGCGTCATGCCGTCACCTCCCGATTGAGCGCCGCTGCAATCGAGCCGCCGATCTCCTTCACCGCCGCTCGGGCCGCCTCGTCGTGGAGATGCGCGTACCGCTTCGTCGTCGCCGCCTGGGTGTGGCCGAGCAGTTCCCCGACGACGCTCAGCGCATGGCCGTGCGTCGAGATTGCCACACTGGCGAACGAGTGACGGACGGCATCGTAGAGCCGCACACCTTCTAGCTTCGCTGCGTCCCGGAGATGTTGCCACGGCTTCGTCAGGTTCACGAGATGCGTGCCGTGGCCGTTCTTGCGAGCCGTCGACGCGAAGACGTACGGCGAGCCGAGACGCATAGGCCACTTCGTGAGCAGTTGCACGGCCTCGGGCGGCAACTGGATCGTACGCTCCCCTGTCTTCGAGTCGGGCAACCGCAGCACAGCCGACTTGAGATCCACGTCCGTCCACTTTAGCGTCAGGATCTCTGCCGGCCGGCATCCCGTCAGCAGCAACAGGTTGATCGCCATCAGCGCAGACGGCGAGATCGCGCCCGTCTTCGCCGCGTCCCGGATCGCCTGGCCGAGTCGGGCGTATTCGTCGGTCGTCAGATACCGCTTGTGTCCGTGCTCGGCGTACTTCTCAATCCCACGGCAGGGATTTTGTCCCCGGCGCCGGTAGCCGTGCCGCTCGGCCCACGTCATGAACGACGACAGTGCCGCGATCGTGCGGTTCGCCATGTACGGCGTTTGCCGTAGCCGATGCCGCAACTGCTCGACGTGTTCCGACTCGACTTGATCGACAGGCAGACTGCCGAGCACTTTGACGATATGCCGCTCGGCCAGACGGTACAGGCGGGCCGTCGCCGGCTTGCACTCTCCGGCGACATGCTCGGTGAGCCACGTCGAGAACGCCTCGCCCAGTCGCGTGGCACGCTTCGCCGCGTCTTTCGCGGCTTGCGGGTCGTCCCCCTTGAGCGCCTTGCCGATGTCAATGCGGGCCCGCTTCCGGGCCTCGTCCAGCGTGACCTTGCCGACGCGCCCTAACGTCTCCATGCGTTGCCGTGTCCCAATGCGGTACATCAGCACAAACGTCTTGGCGCCGGCCGGCGTAACCCGCACGCCGAAGGCCGGCAGTCCGGGATCAAATGCGACATACCGCGTGTCCCGCACGGTCAGATCGTCAATCGCCTTTTCGGTGAACGCTCGCGGCCTGTTCGCCATATCGCCCCCTTCAACAATCAGCCGGCCGTCTCGGGCTAACACCGGGCTAACAGCAGGTTCAGAAAACGCCGTGACGGAGCGTGACGCCAACTGACGTAATTATACACGTAACAACGCGTATTCGTTGAAGGAAGCGCAAGAAGCGTGACGGCGGGTGATAGCGAAAACGCTAATTCGTAATCAGCAGGTCGTCGGTTCAAGTCCGACCGCCGGCTCCACAGTTAAGTGGTCCTTTAGTATTAGATCTTTACAATTATCTTGGCCATTCGCCGGCGTCAGCGGTCTGCGCGCCGAGGTAACGCCGAGGTAACTCTCGGGCAGGCTTCGCATGGCGGCGGTCGCAGACGGTTCCGAGGTTGTTCACCGAACCACCGGATCTTGAGTTGGAAGCCTCGCTCTCTTGGTGCTCGCTCTTACGGGAATCCGTCCGTCACAATTGACGGGAATGAAGCCGGAGCTTCATGTTCCGCACCTCATCTTGACGCAGACCTGCCCGAAGTGGCCGTGCCGAGAGGCAAGAGCGGGAGAGCGTACTGGGAACCGCTGAACGAGCACGGGTGGCAGGATTCAAGCTGTTCGTGCGGGTCGGTGCGGCAGGAGGCTATTCTACGTCGTCAACGTACAAGTCGAGCATGCTCGCGTGTGCGACGATGCGGGCGTTGAACGTTTCTGTTGTGCCTACTGAGCCCGGGGACCGCACGCGGTGGCTGATCTGATGATCCTGAGGCCAGAGCGCGGCCTCTTGGCGGCGTTCGTAATGGTGGTGGAGGCCGCCGACGTGTGGGACGGCGCGTCACCGTGCGGTGCGCCGCTTGGTCGTGCCTTCGGCTTCTGCCATCATCTCGCTGTCACGCCCGCTCTACGCGGCCGCTTCGTGAATAGTGCAGGTTAAGGGCAATACTGTTCACTTAGGTGATCGGATGCCCACCAATACCGTGACGATCCGCGCTCGCCGATGACGACGGGGCCGCAGATGGAACTTGCTCATCTTCCGCTTGACGCCCCGGGGCGTTCGACGGCCCCGGCTGGACGCCACCCGGTCCTCGGCGAGCTCGGTCAACAGGGCGTCATGAAACGCCGGCCTCGCCTGAGGGGGGAATAGCGACGGCCAGGGGCAGTTTCCGACGCACCACGCGCACGGCATGGAGAAACGACAGGCGGTCCGGATCGGCGTCAACCTTCAGGGCGGCCTCGTGCATCAGCCCCCGGAGGGCGTAGTGCGCCAGCAGGAGGCCGCAGCACTCCTGCACCAGGTCTGGCGTCTTGCTCCGCAGCACCACCTGCGCGCCCCGCAAGTGCGTTTTCAGTTCGTCCAGCGCCGTCTCGATCTCCCACCGTTCGTGGTAGAGGGCCGCCAACTCCTCCGCGGGGGCCGCCACCGGGTCGAGCAGCGTGGTCACCAACCGATAGAGAGGCTCGGCGTCCGGGATCCCCGCCAACCGATAGTCGACCAAGCGCGGCGAACAGCAGAGGAACAGGCCATCAGCACTCTCGTCGAGTCGCTTGCTTCAGCCAACGCGGGCACCGAGGTTGCCCTCCAGACCTGCCAGTTTTCATTTGTCGGCGATTCTTCGCCGCCTCCCGCCGGAGCGCGCTGCGGAGGTCCTCGCCGCCGCCTCGGATCGTCTCGCGCGCCTCGCCGATGACATGCGCGAATTACGCGCTCAAGTTGGATGCCTTGCGCGGGAGCCGACTGACAACCGAGAAGAGCCAGGCGTATCTCCACGCCCTGGCGTTCCTGGCCGGCGAGAGGAGAGTGTTCTGAGAGACCTGCCAAGTCGGTTACTCCGCGACCTGGCAACACGATCGGCCCGATTCGTCGAACTCACCTCTGTAATCAAACCTGGCGCGCAGCAAAGGTCTTTCAGCACGTCGCTCGGCGGCCTGCCCAGCCTCCGCGGCCGGAACAACGAGCGAGCAGGCGGACTTGGAAGCCCTCTCCGAACGCCGTCGCGGCCGGCCGGCCGTCGTCTGGTCACCCGGGGTCCGAACGCCGCGAACGCGACCTGACGCCCTGGAGCGTGTCGAGCGGGCGGGGCGGGCTGCGCAACTCCTTGACGACGTGCGTGTGGATCATCGTCGTTTCGACGTTCCTGTGCCCCAGGGTACTCCTGGATTTGTCGAATGTCCACGCCATTCAGGACGAGCTGGGTTGCGAAGCAGCGACCCCTATGCCGCATCGGCATAGCCGCCACTGGACTAACCACATCATGTGCGGCAATTCCGTACGCTCGGGTCTGTGAGGGGAGAGGCGCACGCGAGCATGGCGAACCTACACGGGCACGAAGCCGAAAACGGCGGACACAGCCAAGGCGAGACCTAAAGTCGTGCTGCGACCTCTCCTACCAGGAGGCCGGCGCCCGTCACCGGCCGCCCGGTGACACGGCCGCTTGCCGCAGCGCGTGTGGTTCAAGACCAGGGACACCGGCAACAGATCGTCGAGCAGGTGACAACGCTGGGTGAGCGCGAACTTGCGATGCCGATGGCGGTCGGCCTGAGCGCCCGCCATCAGGCCGGCCGGTCTCTTGTGGAGGAATCGCGATCGGAGCTTCCGACCCGGGTGCGCCTCGCCCCTGCGCTTCGGCATCGACCGCAAGAATGCCAGTAGCAACAACCCCCGTGCCCAAGACCTAATCCTACATGCGGTAAGGTCCGTTCGACAGAGACCTACGAGCGCCATAGGCCGGAAGTTCTCGCTGGGGTGGGTCTTGCCCGCCTCGTTGCGCGAGAACCCGGGCGATCACCGGGTGGGTCCGTCTTGTGGTGGTGGGCGCTGCCGTGCGCCCCGGTCGGGGTTCATCGCCCGGTTCCGGACCGCCACGTTGTATCTCGTCATGATCATGACGAGACAGAGCGGCTTGAGGACCGCCTGGAGGACGTTTGACGCAAACAACGCAGTCACCGAATCAACCGCAGGGTCGCAATACGCTTCTGCTCCGGCGGACGCCGAGCCAACGGATGGACCATGAGGATTTCCTGAGACCAGCGCGATAGGAGCCCGATGCCGATCAATCCCGTTAGTACCCTGCTCACCGCTCTTGGCGCGCTCACGGCCGTCTTCGTCGCCGGCTGGGCCATGGCCGTGCAACGCGCGCGCGCGCGCGTCGGTGCCGGACGACCGCCGGCCACTGACGGGCGGATGCCGACACCGCTGCAAGTGGCGATTGGCGCTCTCGCCAATTTCTTCGACGCCCTTGGCATCGGGTCGTTCGCTACAACCACGGCCGTCTTCCGGCTGAAGCGGCTGGTCCCTGACCGGATTATCCCGGGCACGCTCAACGTGGGTCACACCCTCCCGACGATCGCTGAGGCCTTCATCTTCACGTCGATCATCCAGGTGGACACGATTACACTCTTTTCGATGATCGTGGCGTCGGTCCTCGGTGCTTGGGCCGGTGCAGGTGTCGTCAGCCACTGGCGGAAGGGGAAGGTGCAGCTTGGCATGGGCGTCGCGCTGTTCGCGGCGGCAGCACTCATGTTCATGACGCAGCTGAACCTCTTCCCGGGCGGTGGCAACACCATCGGCGTGAGCGGTGCGCGCCTCGTGGTCGGCATCGTTGGGAACTGCGCGCTCGGTGCATTGATGACGCTCGGCATTGGACTGTTCGCGCCGTGCATGATTCTCGTCAGCCTGTTGGGCATGAACCCAAAGGCGGCATTCCCCATCATGATGGGGTCCTGCGCGTTCCTGATGCCCGTCGGCAGCCTCCGGTTCATCCGCCAGAATAGCTATGACCTGCGCGCCGCAATCGGTCTTGCGCTTGGCGGCGTCCCGGGTGTGCTGTTTGCCGCCTACATCGTCAAGGAGCTGCCGCTGTATCTCGTGCGTTGGTTGGTGATCGCCGTGGTCATCTATACGGCGACGACGCTTCTGCGCGCAGCCGCGACTAACTCGGCGGATGCGGCGCCTGAGGTGAGGCAGTAGCGCCACGACTCTCCCTGGTCGAAGCGGCAAGCCTCGAACGAGAGGCCGGTGCCGAGCGGCGTGAGTCCACCGACCTGGGTTTGTTGAAGCTGGCAGTCCTCTGCCCAAGCGAGGAGAGTCTTGGCCGCAGCCGGCGGGCGCGACTGTTAGGCAGGAGCGCTTATGTGACCGGCCGCCCCAGGCCCGACCTGCAGCCATCCTACATCACGCGTCCGTCGATTTGGGGTTCCTGGCCGAGTTGTTCTGGACGGGCGAGTCGCGGACCAGTGCCGCCCGGAATGCTGCCGCCGTCCGCGCGTTCCTGCCCTGCCTGCGGCGCGAAGGAATCATCGAGCACGACCCCGGACTGCTGGTGGCCACCCCGAGACGCGAGCAGACAATCTCGCGGCACCTCGCGGTGGAGGAGATGACTCGGCTGCTCGAAACGCCCGGACGTCGAAGCCTCTCGGGCGGCGCGACCGCGCATTCCTCGAGGGCCTCTATGCGTCTAGTGCGCGGGTGCTGGGCAAGGGCCGCAAGGAGCGGCTGGTTCCCTTCAACCGGAGCGCCGCGGCGGCCATTCACGCTTGGCTGCCGGGTCGCGGACGGCGTGACAGGCCCGGCGGGCGGCGGTACCTCCAGCCGAGGTGCTCCTCCTCAACTGCCGCGGCTCCCGCCTCTCAGGCCGGCATATGCACTGGCTCGTGCGCCACTACGTCGCCGCCTTCAGCAGCTGCTCCGGGATCAACCCGCAAGCCATTCGCCACTCGTTCGCGACACATCTGCTCGAGGCCGGGGCCGATCTCCGGGTGATCCAGGAACTGCTTGGGCACGCGCGCCTCAGCACGACGCAGCACTACATGCACGTGAACTCCGCGCAGTTGATGGACGTCTGTCGGCGCGCCCACCCGCGGGCCAAGCAGCGGTAGGAACCGCCCTGGTGGCAGGGCCGTTTGGCCGTCCTCCTAATCCAGCTTCGAGGGGTGGGGCCTGAACAAGTTGCCGGCGCGTCGCCGCGTCTCGTCGGATCGCTGCGGTCACGCCGGCCCACCGGCAGCCGGCCCGTGGTTGTAGTTTGCTTACCGCTCACGTTCTACACTTCGTGCTACTTGAGCGTCTCTTCGCCTCCGAACTCGCGATCGGGCCGGAGCTCAAGCAGGACCTCCTGGTCCGCCGCGCTCTCCGCGCCTCGCACCATCCGGGTGAGCACCGCGCCCACCCCGGGGCCGAGCATGTATCCCTGGCCGCACATGCCTTCGGCGTGGACATAGCCCTCGAGCGTCTTGGACCAGCCGAGCACGGGCGCGCCGTCCGGGGTCATCGGGTAGAGGCCCCGCCACGTCCGGCGCACCTTGACGTTCGCCAGCTTCGGCATCAGGTTGACCATCCGGTTGGCGATCATCGGGAGGTAGGCCGACGTCTCGCGCCGGTCGGTGCCGACGATGGCCGGGTCGGGCGTGATGCAGAAGACGATCCCGCCGGGCTTGTGCTGGTAGAAGTAGTAGTTCCGCGCGCCCTCGGTCACCCGGATGTCGACGAGCATCGGCGTCAGGAAGCGGGCCACGGGCTCGGTGACGCCGGCCTCGTGGCTGTCGGGGACCACCGGGGTGTCGAGATCGACCGACTGGGCGAGCGGCCGGGCCCACGCGCCGGCCGCGTTGACGACGGTCTCGGTGGCGTAGCCGCCCTTGTCCGTCCGCACGCCGACGACGCCGCCCTTGCGCCGGATGATCCCCGTCACGCGCTCGCCGAACCGGAACTGCACGCCGAGCTCGACCGCCCGGCGGTAGAAGGCGGCCGACGAGAGGAGCGGTGACGCCGACCCGTCCTCCGGCGAGAACGTCCCGCCGCGCAGCCCGTCGCGGTTGATGTCGGGCGCCAGCGCGATGAGTTCGTCGCGGTCGAGCCACCGGATGTTCAGGCCGTAGCCCTGCTGGATCTTGAGGAGACCCTTGAGGGACTGCTCCTCCGCGTCGCGGTAGGCCACGAACACGTAGCCGCCCTGGAACCACTCGATGTCGTCGCCGTGGCACGCCTTCCACGTCGAGAAGATGCGGAGCGAATCGAGGCAGAGCCGGATCTTGGCGGGCGAGGAGTGCGTCGCCCGGATGCCCCCGATGGCGCACTTGTTGCTGCCCTGGCCCGGTCCCGCGAACTGGTCGATCACGAGCGCGTGGACGCCCGCCTCCGCGAGAGACAGCGCCGTGGGCAGCCCGACGCTGCCGGCGCCGACGACGATGGCGTCGTAGACCTTCGCGCTCATCACATGCCTCCTTCGTGGGCGTCGGTGGCGTGCCGCCGGGGCACGTCCTTGACGGGCGCTTCTCCCGCCACCACGCCGGCAAAGGCGCCGAGCGGCACTTCCATGAACAGGGGTCGCCGCGTCAGGTCCGCCACCTGGCCGGCCGGCACCCCTTCCTCGCGGAAGAGCCGCTTGATGAGGTTGGGGCAGGTCTTGCCGCCGCACGCCCCCATCCCGCAGCGCGTGATCGCCTTCAGGTGGTTCATGTCGCGGATCCCGGACCGGATCAGGGCCCGCAGCTCCCGGGCGGTCACCCGCTCGCACCGGCAGACGATTTCGTCGTCGCCGACTGGCTGCTCGAACCGCTCGGCGTGCTCGGCCTGCCACGGGTCCTGCACGCGGATGCCCGCGATGCGCGGCGCGATTTCCGCGGGCGCGCTCACCCGGACCAGCAGCGCCCGGTCCGCGTCCCGCGGCGCGCGCACCCTCGTCACCTCGACATTGCCGAGCACGGTGCCCTCGGTGTCCAGCACCGTCACCGTGTCGCCCTTCTTGATCCGTTTCGCGGAGAACTCGTACGGGATGACGACGGTCGGCGTGGCCGCGTTCTTCCGGTAGTCGACGAGCGTCACGGCCAGGCCCGGGCAGATCGCGACGCACTTCTCGCACCCGTCGCACGCGTCGCCCACGAACTCCGGCAGCCCGAGCACGTCGTCGCCCTCGATGCGAATGCCATGGTTCGGGCAGATCGAGGTGCAGGGGTTGCACGGGATCTCCTGCGAGCAGTGGAACACGGGGAACACGCCGGTGGCGGACTCGGGCAGGTCCTCGGCGATGGTCATGCCGGGCCGCGACTTGAGGATGTCCGCCGTCCGGTGCCACTCGGGCGGCACCTCGCCGACGTCCCGGCCCAGGCGCCGCGCGGCCTCGAGGCCTCGGATTCGGCCGGTGAACATCGCGGCCGAGGCCTCGGCAATCTCCTCCGAGTCGCCGGCGGCGAACGCCGGCAGGCCGAATTCTCGGGCCTTGTGCAGGAACTCGTCCACGGGGTCGAGACCCACGGCCACGAGCACCGTGTCGCAGTCGAACCGTTTCTCGGTCCCCGGGACCGGCCTCCACTGGCGGTCGACCTCCGCGATGACGACCCCTTCGACCTCTCGTGCGCCCTCGGCACGGAGGATCGTGTGCGAGGTGTACACGGGGACGCCCATGCGCACCAGCTTGTCCTTGTGGACCTTGTACCCGCCGCACTTCGGCATCGCTTCGCAGAGGCCCACGACGCCGATGCCGGCCTGGAGCGCGTGATAGCCCCCGATGAGGCCGACATTGCCGCCACCGACGATGAAGAGGCGTTCGGTCGGCCGGACGAGGTCGCGGTTCACGAGGGTCTGGAACGCGCCGGCCCCGTAGACACCGGGCAGGGTATTGCCCGGGAACACCAGCGACTTCTCGCGGGCGCCGGCGGTGACCAGGAGGACGTCGGGCCGCACGATGCAGGTACCTGCTGGTTGTCGCGCAGGACACCCACCCGACGGTCGAAGAAGACGGCCAGGACCGTGGAGTTCAGCCAGATCCGGACATTCTCGAACCCGCGGACCTGCTGCTCCAGCCTGGTGGCGATGTCGATGCCGCGGGTGCCCGCGTGGCACGCCTCGATCGACCCGAAGAACTTGTGGGTCTGGAGCACGAGCTTGCCGCCGAGTCGGTGCTTGTCGTCGACGACGAGGGCGCGCACGCCGGCCTTGCCCATTTCGATGGCGGCCGTCAGACCGGCCGGCCCGCCGCCGATGATCAGGCACTCGACATCGACCGTCTCGATTTCGTGCCGGCGCGGTTCGGCGGCGAGATCCGGCAGCACGGGCAGGCCGTCGAGCGGCTGCACGTCCGCGCCGGCCCGGACGACGACCATGCACGCCTTCACCGGCAAGCCGTCGGCCACCACCGTGCACTGGGCACATTGACCATTGGCGCAGAAGATGCCCTGCGGCGCGCCGTCCTTCGGGTGGTGGCCGAATGTCCGGACGCCGTTCGCGAACAGGGCCGACGCGATGGTCTCGCCCGGCCTGGCTTGGAATGGGTGTCCTCGCCAGGAGAACGGCACGTCGGCCTGCTCGGGCACGGGGAGAATCGAATGCTCATGAATGCGATGATCAGCCATGCGTATGATTCCTCACCACGGACGGGAAGAGACCGGAACCCTGAAGGTACGTCCACCAGTGGCGTCTCGGTCGTCACCCTGACGGTTTCCTTCAACCCGTCGACCAGGAGTTCGGCGTTCACGGTCGGCCGTGGACGTCGCGGGCACGACGATGCCTTCACGCGCCACCGCGCGGCAGCCCATCAGCGTGAACGTCACGGTGTAGGTCCCGGGTTGGAGGCTGGCTCTTGTGCTGCCCGGCACCGTCGGCCATGGTGGTTCGGAAGCCGTCGGTCAGGGCGGGAATGGCCGATTCCACCGAGACGCCTAGCAGCACGCCATCCGAGGTGTCCTTCACCACGCCCGGAGGAGTGGAGAAATCGTCGTAGCTCTCTCCACGGGGGATCGTGTCCCCCTCCGCCGACTGCAGAAGCAGTGAGGAGAAGCGTCCCCGGGCTCGGCGGACTCTTCTCCTCCGAAAATCACTGTCCCGATCTGTCTTCTCACTTCTTTGTGGGCACGGTCTTGGCTGCCGGTGGCTGCGCCTGTTGTGCCGCCTGTGCGTTCTTGGCCTGTTGCACTATCACCTTTATGTCCCGCAACAAAGCCTGCGCGTCGGTCACGATGCCGTCGTGGATGGTGTACTTGACTCCGCCAATGTGCTCCGCCTGCCCGGTCAGCGACGTGCGCGTGATCCCGGTGCCGTAGAAGACTTTCATGTCTTCTAGGGGATTGGCTGCCAGCACCACCAGGTCGGCGATGTACCCGGGACGAATCACACCGAGACGGTCATTGCCAACGACCCGGGCCCCGTTCTGGGTCGCCGCATGGATGGCTTCGAGCGGGGTAAAGCCAGCCTGCTCCAGCAGTTCCAATTCGCGGACCACACCAAACCCCCACAGGTTATACAGCGGGTGGGTATCGGTGCCCAGCGCCACTATGCCGCCATGGTTCTTGTAGTCATTGACGAAACTCATCCAGCGCACAAACGCCTGCGCCCAGACGGCTTCATCCATCGAATTCCACTGGTAGAAGAACGAGGCATGGTGCGCCGGGTTGGGGCTCCAGAAGTCCCACAGCGCCGGCAGCGTGAAATCCTTGTGCCAGGGCAGGGTCATCGCCCGCGATGCATCGCGGTTCGCCTCGTACACCACGAAGGTCGGGACCATGATGAATCCCGTCCTCTGAGAAATCTCAAGCAGCTTGGGAATTTCCCATTCGTGCAGCTTCTTCAGGTCGGCCTGCAACCACACGTGACCGGTCTCGAAGAAGCGGGCGGGCTCGTTCGAATAGGAGTAATCCGCCGGCAGCGGTTGAATCGTGGTATCGGAAAGGGCGGCGTTGGCGTAGCCGTAGTGGTGCTCGACCGTACTGCAGCCCGCATCGGCGACCTGGACCGCATCCATCGGGTACACGGCGTCCTGCCCGATGTGGACCGCCACTCCCATCCCTAACTGGCGCGCCGTCGCGCAAATCGACTTCAGCACATCCGCATATTCGCCCGGTTTGCCCACCAACTTGACGCCGTCCACCCCCAGGTTCTTCCACTCGCGCACGATCTCCGCCGCCCCTTTCGGATCGTACCAACGCGGATCCTTGGACAGGTCCTGGTTCATTGGGCCCGCCCAGAACGGATAGACATAAAGGCGAGGCGCCAGCACCTGATGGTCGGCGATCCGCTTTCGTTCTGCCACCATCTCCTGGGGTGAGCGAATGCCGATGTTGAACACGCGCACGGTGGTCACACCGTGGGCCAGCATCAGCTTGTAGATGTACTCCAGCGGAACAGGGTCCCGGGGAAGGGGCCCCATCAAGTGCGTATGCACGTCGATCAGCCCTGGGGTGACATACATGCCTTTGCCCTCGATCACGCGGTCGCCGGTCGCGCGTTGTTTGTTGGCGGCGCCCATAATCGGGTCAACGGGTATCAGATCGGTGATCACGTTGCCCTTCACAACGATGTCAAAGGGACCCTGGGCTGGCGCCCCCGTCCCATCGATCACGGTCACATCGCGAATCACCAGCGTTGCGTAGGGCCCACCCGATTCCGCCGCCTGCGCCGCTTGGGCACTAGCTGGCGCGGCGTTGAACACTCCCAGCAACACCAGCAGTGCCAGAATCAGAACGTACAGCCTGTCTCGACCATGACGTAACATCGCTATCCTCCTTGGCGAGCAAACGCGTTCTCACTTCTTTACGGAGACGGTCTTGGCTGCCGGCGACTGCGCCTGTTGTGCTGCCTGTGCGTGTTTTGCCTGCTGCACCATGGCCTTGATGTCCCGCAACAGGGCCTGCGAGTCGGTCACGATGCCGTCGTGGATGGTGTACTTGACTCCGCCGATGTGCTCCGTCTGCCCGGTTGTCGACGTGCGCGTAATGCCGATGCCGTAAAACACTTTCATGTCTTCCAGGGGATTGGCCGCCAGCACCACCAGGTCGGCGATGTAGCCGGGACGAATCACGCCCAGACGGTCATTGCCAACGACCCGGGCGCCGTTCTGGGTCGCCGCATGGATGGTTTCCAGCGGCGTGAACCCCGCCTGCTCCAGCAGTTCCAGTTCGCGGATCGAGCCAAACCCCCACAGGTTATACAGTGGGCTCGAGTCCGCGCCCATGGCCACCTGGCCACCATGGTTCTTGTAGTCATTGACAAAATCCATCCAGCGCACGAACATCTGCGCCCAGACGGCTTCATTCATCGAAGTCCAATGGTAGAAGAACGAGGCGTGGGACGCCGGGTTGGGAAGCCAACGTTTCCGCAGCGCCGGCATACTGAACTCCTCATGCCAGGGCAGGGTCGTTATCCGCGAGACATCGCGGATGCCCTCGTACGCCACGAAGGTTGGAACCATGATGAATCCCGTCCTCTGGGAAATCTCGAGCAGCTTGGGAATCTCCCATTCGTGCAGCCTCTTCAGGTCGGTCTGCAACCACACATGACCGGTTTCGAAGAAGCGGTCTGGCTCGCTCAAGTAGTTGTAGTCCGCCGGCAGCGGCTGAATGGTGGTATTGGAAAACGCGGCGTTGGGGTAGCCGTAGTGGTGCTCAATCGTCGTGCAGCCTGCTTCGGCGACCTGGACCGCATCCATCGGGTACACCGCGTCCTGCCCGATGTGGACCGCAGTTCGCATGCCTAGCTGGCGCGCCGTCTCGCAAATCGACTTCAGCACATCCGCATACATGGCCGGTTTGCCGGTCATCTTGACGCCGTCCACGCCCATCGCTTTCCATTCGCGCACGATCTCCGCCGCCCCTTTCGCGTCGTAGAAACGCGGGTCCTTGAACTGGTTCTGGCTGCCCATGCCCGCCCAGAACGGATAGACATAAATACGCGGCGCCAGCACCTGATGGTCAGCGACCCGCTTTTGTTCGGCCACCATCTCTTGGGGTGTGCGAGCCCCAATATTGAACGCGCGCACAGTGGTCACACCATGGGCCAGGAACAGCTTGTAGATGTAGTCCAGGGGAACACCTGGCGGATCCTGCAGGTGCACATGGGCGTCGATCAGGCCGGGTATGACATACATGCCCTTGCCCTCGATCACGCGGTCGCCGGTCGCGCGTTGTTTGTTGGCGGCGCCCATAATCGGGTCAACCGGTATCAGATCGGTGATCACGTTGCCTTTCACCACGATGTCAAACGGACCCTGAGCTGGCGCCCCCGTCCCATCGATCACAGTCACATCGCGAATCACCAGCGTGGTGTAGGGTCCACCCGATTCCGCCGCCTGCGCCGCTTGGGCACTGGCCGGCGCGGCGTTGAAGATTCCCAGGAACGCCAGCAAGGCCAAAATCAAAACGTACAGCCTGCTTCGACCATTACGTAACATGGCTATCCTCCTTGGCGAGCACGACCGGATGTCCAGTCGGTGGCTCCGGGCGACAAACACACAGTCGCCCACGAACTCCCCAGCCCCACCGGATGGGTCCGGCCGGCCAGCGTGGTCGGCATCCGCCGCGGTGACGCCCGAGGCCGCTCTGATCACAAAAGGGACGCGCTATCTGCGGCGAACCGCGCGGACGATCGCGACGCGAGGGTTCAGATTCTGTGTGCCCGGCGTGACGGGCGCCTGTTGGATCGCCCGGACGACGTCCCGGCCGGCTATCACGTGGCCGAAGGCCGCGAATCCTTGGCCATCCGCCCTGCGTCTTCCGCCGAAGTCCAGCTCGGGTTGATCGCCGATGCAAATGAAGAAGTCACTCACCGCCGTGCCCGGCTCGCCCCGAGCCATCGAGACCGTTCCGTCGGTGTGTCGCACACCCGTCACGCTCGTGCGCTCGAGCGCGATGGCCGGGAAGCCGGACCGGCTATCGGCTCGGCTGGCCTGTATGACCTGGATCGGGGCGTCGGTTCGGGTCTCGGTGTCGGGCCGGACGCTCCTGTGGAAGTACCCCCGTCATAAAGGCCTCCGTCAACGTACCTGAGGAAGTTCGCGGCCGTGGCGGGCGCGTGCGCGACATCAACTTCGATCTCAATCCGGCCCTTGTCAGTATCGAACACAACGACGACCGACCTGGGCGTGAGCCCCGCGGGTCGCTGCGTCCCGGTCGAGGCTGCCGCCACGACGACGCACAGGGAAGCCACCGATGCCAGCTTCCGCATTCGAAATGGACTGGAGACAGTCATAGAGATTCCTACCTGGCGTAATCGGCGATCAACACGGATGGTCAGCGCGACAGGCGCTGCGAATCTGGATTACGAAAGCGATCGCGCCCTGCTGTTTCTGCTCTCTCGCTCGTTACCCCGGACAAACCAGGAGGTTTCGCGTCGATCTGGCTCATCGTCTGGTCGCTCATTGACGGCCACATTATCGGCAGGACCGGCCGGAGGGAGATGACGCTCGTCGCGAGCATCGCGCCCTTGCTCGCCGGCGCGATGCTCGCGTTCTGGATCGAAGTGCGCGAGGGGCTTGAGGCCCAGATCCGGAGTCCGACTAGTGTCCGGCGGTCGTCTTCTTCATCGCGCGATCGGCGCGCGCCTTGGCGACCATGTCTTTGATTTCCTTCATCAGGGTCGGCACGTGATACGGAATGCCATCCTTAATCGTCCACTCGATGCCGCCGCCGTGGACCATCATGACGTTCGGATCACCCGGCATCACCTCACCATCGTAGTTGTTGACGATCTTGCCCTTGTAGGACATCAGGTCCGTGCCATACGGATTCAGCAGTCGGAGGTTCTCGATCGGGTTTCCGTTCACCACCAACAGATCGGTGATGAAGCCGAGGCGCACGCGCCCCAGCCGATCCTCCATCCCAAGCACCTTGGCCCCGTTGGCGGTTGCATGCTTCAGGACCTCGAGCGGATGGAATCCGGCCTCCTCCTGCAGTTCCAGTTCCCGGCTGATGCCGAAGCCGTACAACGATCCGTACAGATAGCCGGCATCATCGCCGGTTGTGATCGTGCCGCCCTTGCGGCCGAATTCGTACAGCGTGTCCATCCAAACGCGGTAGTTCTTCCGCCAGCGCGCCTCATTGGTCGCGGTCCAGCCGATCCAAAACGTGCCGTGGCGTGTCATGCTCGGCGTCATGTAGTCCTCGAGCGACGGGTGCAGGTAGTCCTTGTACCAGGGCAGGTTCTGCGCTCTGATCAGGTCGCGCGCACCCTCGTATGTCGACAGGGTCGGGCTCCACGCCACTCCCTTCTTCACCATGTCCTCGAGTAGCTGCGACAACTTGGCGGGGTTGAAGTTCGTCTGGATGTAGAGTTCGCCCGCGCGGCCGAACCGGTGAATCTCGTTGTTCGAGTTGTGCTCGGGCGGGAAGTTCTGGATGCCGTCGAGCGCCGCGTCCCCGATGCCGTAGAAGTGCTCGATGCAGTCGATGCCGAGGTCGACGTAATCACGCGCCGTTGTTTCCTCGACCCCGATGTGTGCTGTCGTTCGCAAGCCGACCTTGTGAGCTTCGTCCAGCAGGGCCGCGAGTTGGTCGCGGTCCCAGCTTGGAATGATCTTGATGCCGTCGGCCCCCCCCTCCTTTATTTTGCGCACCGACGCACGAATCTCTTCGGGCCGCCCGAACTGGCCGTGATCGACGAGCTCGTAGTCGATGATACGGGGAGCGATGATCGTATGCGCTGCGCTCTCGGCCCGCCACTGTTTGGTCTTCTCAGGATTGCCGCCCACTTCACGCGCTGTGGTCACACCGGCCGCGAGGTACAGATTGCGCTCGTACTGGATTGGAATGGGGCCGACGCGCTGCTCGTGCCAGTGCATGTGGGTGTTGACGATCCCCGGCATCACGTACTTGCCGGTGGCGTCGATGATCATGTCCGGCTCGGGCCACTTCCCAGCCGTCGCGTTCCCGATCCGGGCGATGACGCCATCTTCGGACAGGATGTCGACCGGCCCGTATGGCGGCTTTGCGTTGCCGTAGATGACCATGGCGTTCCTAATCAGCAGCCGCTTGACCTGTTTCGCGTGGACTGCTGCTTTCGCGCCGGCCGTGGGCGCCTGCGCTTCGGGCGACTGACTCCCCAGCGCGGCGAGCGCTGCGGTGAGTGCCGCGACGAGCCCGGCGCTGCCCGCAGCCCGACAAAGACGAACGCGTGTCATGAGGCCTCCGTTCGCGAATTCTAGAAATCGACCGAGATCCCGAAACGAACGAGGCGCGGCGCGACGATCGCGTTCGGAACCAGATACGTGGCACCCACCGCGCTGTTCAGGCCGACGATGGCCGACGAGTTGCCGACATTGAAGATCTCCACCTGCGGCACGATGCTCCGATTGCCGGCGAACCGGAACGGCCGCGACAGCCGCAAGTCGACCATCGTCACCGTCGGCATCCGCTCGTCGCCGCGGTCACTCAGGTACACCGTCTGGCTCGCCCGGACGAGCGAAGGCACCAGGGCGCGGGTGACCGTGTAGGTGGACACATACGGGAAGCCCCCATTCGAGATCAGCGTCCCGGCCACCGTGAAGTCCTTCGGGAGCGCGTAGCTGCCCGAGAGCCGGAACGCGACCTTCGAGTCGTAGCCCACCGCACCATTCCCATACGTGTTGTTGGGGTCATTCAGGTCCGCCGTGGATGACTGCCCAATGGTCAACGCTCCCGTGTTCAGCCCGCCCTTGTTCTTTCCGACCGTCAGGCCCGCCACCATCTGCCATCGGTGCGTCATCCGCTTGCTCGCGGTGATCTCGATGCCGTTGTACGTGGTGTCGAGATATGGCGCGTTGTCGAGCACGAGGTTCGACGCGCGCACCAGCGCCGGCGAGCTCAGGTTGTAGACCGTCGCCGTCATCGGGCCGCTCGGGCCGTTCGGGATCGCCACGGTCACCGGCAGGTAGTCACTCGGCGGGACCGCCGTGTTGAACTCGCCGATTTGATCGCGGTTCGTCCGCCGGTAGTACATGACCGCCAAACGCATGTCCGTGAGCACCTGCCGCTCGACGCCCGCGGTCAGCTCATCCGAGTACGGCCACCGTGGCCCGTTCGGTGACGCATAGTGCACGCTCAGCGTCGGGAACGCCGTGCACTGGCTCGTGTTGATCTCGCTCAACACCGTCGCCAGCGACGGCTCGGTGGTCCCCCCTCCGGGGGTTGGATCCGTCCACGGACACGTCCGGCTGCCCACCGTCAGCGGGTTCACGTTGGTCAGCCGGTCAATTCCCACCTGCAGCCCGTACCGGCTCCAGCTCGCCTTGAGCGCCGTCGACCCGTTCCCGACCACGTCCCACACCAGACCCGTCCGCCACGACGGCAGGTTCTGGCGGATCGGCGTCGATTCAGGGAAGCTCCGCGGCCCGACGAACTGCCCCGCCGCCGCCGACTCTGCCGGTATGGTTCCCACGTTGTGGTCGAACCGCACCCCGAGGTTCAGCGTCAGCCGGTTGCCCACCGTCCACGTGTCCTGAAAGAAGGCCCCGAGCGTGTCTTCGATGTTCTCAGACGTGCTCGAAGTGTTGAACTCTGTGACCGACACCGCCTTGTTGTTGTTGTAGTTCAGATACAGGTCGTTGAGCACCGAATAGTCAACCCCCCATGACTGCCGCAAGAACTGCACGCCCCCCTTGAACAGATGGTCGCCCCACCACCCCGGCCTGCTGTACGACACCATGTTGTCGAACACCACTCGCGAAGTCGGCTGGAACTCCTGGGCGAACGCCGCGAAATTGGCCGTGTCGAGCGTGCTGTCAATCGCCCGGATCGCCGTCGACGGTGTTCCGGGCTGATACATGTAGTTGCCCTCGCCCTTCATCAAGCTGAACGACGACTCATACACCAGCTTCTGGAAGATGCCCGTGTACTTCGCCTGGGTCGACGTGCCCGGGTTGGTCTGATACAGCGAGGCAATGTCGGTCATGATGTCTGGCGGCGTGTTGCGATAATGTCCCCGGGTCTTGCCGCTGTGGTTGACGGAGAACGCGAACTTGTGGTTCTGCGACGCCGAGTACACCGCCTTGCCCGAAAAGTTCTCCATCTCGTTGTCGTCGAGCGCCTGGCTCCCATCCGGGTTTCTGGCGCTGACATACTTGTTCACCACCCACCGCCGGATCGACCCGTTCAACCACAGTTTGTCCCGCACCAGCGCCCCGCCCCCGCCCACGTTGAAGTCATACAGGTTCTTCACCGGGTTGCCCAGGAACCCCGCCGGCAGGCTGGGGTCCGTCGTGTTGACCGCCTGCAGCTTCTGCACCGAGCCGGAAAACCTCGCGTCCCCCCGCCACTTGTTCCCCGCGTCCTTGGTCACCATGTTGATCGTGATGCCGCCCGCCATGACCTCGGCCGGAATCGCCGACGTCAGGTAGTTCACCTCTTCGAACATCCCCTGGTCGAAATACATCTGCGTCAACCCGCCGTTGGAGCCCGGCCAGTTCACCGACGCCCCGTCGATGTTGTACGTCACGTCGGCGGTGCTCGAGCCGTGCGACGACAGCGAACTCTGCTGGGACGACTGCGTGCCCCCGACGTCATACACCGAAATCGCCACGCCCGGGATGATCTTCGCCACCGACCAGGGGTCGCGCCCCGTCGGCACCCCTTCCAGAATGTCCTGCGTCATCACCGTCTGCTGCACGTTCGACTTCGTGTCGACCGTCGGCGACTGGCCCGTCACCGTCACCGTCTCCGTCATCTGCCCCACTTCCAGCTTCACCGTTACGTTGGCCACGAAGGCCGCGCTCACCATGATCCCGTCCCGTTCCACGGTCTTGAACCCCGTCAGCTCGAACTTGACGCGATAGCTCCCCGGCGGCAATCGGTCGAACCGGTATGCCCCGCTCGCGTCGGTCACGGCGCTCTGCACGCCGCCAATCAGCTTCTCGCCCGACAGCGTGACACTCACGCCCGGCAGGACACCACCGCTCGTATCGGACGCGATGCCCGCAATCGACCCAGTTTGCAGCTGAGCCATTGCAGCCGTGGCGACCAACACACAGGCACAGGCCATTGCCAAAGCTCGTGTCATACGAATTCTCCTCACATTCACGCGATTGAATCTCGACCAAGCTTTCGGCTATTTCTTCGGCTGCGGGGGTGGCCTTCGCCTTGGCCACCTTGTGCACCTCCTGCGTGCACCTTTCGGATAGAAGACCATCTGACCGACAAGGCCGCCTGCAGTGGACTCCATTGTCCAGACGGATTCAAGGGCCCCTCGCTCAGAAATGCCAGCAGGCAAAATCCCCGTGCCCTCGACCGAATTGCGTGGCGCCCACGGGCGGTGAGGTTCGGCCGACTGAGACCTACGGGCCGGACACGTGGTGTCCTCTCGGCAGGCGTGCATGAATTGACCGGCCGACTCTGATAGCGTCGGTCCGTCAGCCCGCAACGGCGAGGAGGACCGATAGGCGCCCGCACGCAGACGATCTCGCAAAGGCCCTGCGCATCGCTTCTGGGGATTACAGGTCTATGTCGTCAAGATCGGCACGCTCGAAGCGACCTATCTGGAGGCACAGCGCAACGACGGCGCCCATGGATTCGACGGCGAGACGTTTGGGCGGATTGGGGCGAGCGGCCGCGGAACCTTCCTCGGGGACCTCTTCGCGGACCTGCGCGCCGGCACGTATCGCCTCGGACCGTTTCGTCGAAGAGAGATTCCCAAGGAGGGTCGCAAAGTCCGCGTGATCTCGATCCCTGCGATCCCAGACCGCGTGGTACAAGGCCCGCTGCGGCAGATTTTGGAACGGATCTTCGAAGCCGATTTCTCGGACAGCTCCCTCGGAGGGCGGCCGGGACGGGCGGCGCATGAGGCGGTCGAGAAGGTGCGGATGGGACTGCGCCGCCGCAGGCGCCGCGTGGTCGACGTCGCGCGCGCTCGCTAGTTCGACACCATCCGGCACGATCGGATGATGGCCACGGTGGCGCGTCGGGTCAGCGACGGTCAGGTGCTCGCGATGGTTCCCTAGGTCCTGAAGAGCACGGGCAACCAGGGGGTGTCGCAAGGTTCACCCCTGGCGCCGCTTCTTGCGAACCTCGCGCGGAACGATCTCGTTCACATACTGGATCGAGACAGCCGCTTCATTAGGTGGAACATGCGATCCGGAAGCGGCTGCACCGCCTGGGCTGGACACCGCCCGCGGCAGAGGCGCCGACGCTCCCGAAACCACGGAACCGCACGCCGCCGACGCGGGCCGCGCACGACCTGACGACGTCGGTCGAAGCTGAGCGGATCGCGACTAGTGAACTGTAACCACTGAATCGATAGTGATATACTCTAGCGCCATATGGCGCTGACTGTGACCGTCGATGAGCGAACGGAACTCGAACGCCGGACGCGTAGCCGAAAGGGGCGCGCGGAGACGGCGCGACGCGCGCGGGTCATTCTGATGCTGGCGGACGGTGCGTCCTACGCCACCATCACGGCGGCGGTGGAGTGCCCGCCGGCGTATATCGCGCGTTGGAAGCAGCGGTTCGAGGTCGAGCGCCTGGCCGGGCTCGAAGCGCGCTATCGAGGACAACCGGCCCGCGTGCGGACGCCCGCGTTGGAGGCCAAGATCCTGGCGAAGACTCAAAGCCCACCGCCCGACGGCAGCACGCACTGGACGACCCGACAACTCGCGCAGGTGTTGAAGGTCAGCCACATGCTGGTCGCACGGGTGTGGCGTCGTGCTGGGCTGCAGCCGCATCGTCTTGAACACTACATGCTGTCGGATGATCCCGACTTCGAGCAGAAGGCCGCCGATATCTTGGGGCTGTATCTCAACCCGCCGCGTCACGCCGCCGTCTTTGCGGTGGATGAGAAGACCGCTATTCAGGCGCTGGATCGCCTGGACCCTGTCCTGCCCCTGTCGCCGGGCCGCGCTGAGCGGCATGGGTTTGAGTACCACCGTCACGGCACGCTCTCGTTGTACGCCGCGTTGAATACGCGCACCGGCGAAATTGTCGGACAGACCGCGCCACGCCACACCCGCGAAGCGTTTGTTGACTTCCTGACGGACGTCGTGGGCTCCCAGTCGCGTCGGACCGACATCCACGTCATCGTTGACAACCTGTCGGCACACAAGACCAAGGCGGTCAACGCATTCCTGGAGGCCCATCCGCGGGTGCATCTGCACTTCACGCCGACCTACTCGTCGTGGCTGAACCAAGTCGAACTGTGGTTCAACAAGATCGAGCGGGACCTCCTCGCGCGGGGCATCTTCACGTCCGTGCCCGACCTGGCGCGGAAGATCCGTCGCTACATCACGAAGTACAACGAACATCCGAAACCCATCCGGTGGATCTACAGCGACCCGACCCACCGGATAACTATCGATTCAGCTGTTACGAGCCACTAGCCGCCGACCGCGCCCTCCTGACGTGCTTCCGGCGACCCAGGACGTCGATCCGCCCGATCGGTCGATGGACCCGCCGTCGCCCATCCGTGTCATCGCACCGAACGCCTTCCAGACGGTGGTGCTGACCAGCCGGTGGAATCCGCGCGAGATCGTGGTCGCGTATCGCAGGTGCGCACGCTGTCGCCAGGAGAATTTCTCCAGGTACAGCGCCGGGGGAACCCGATCGATGCCTTGACCGACCACGCCGTGGAACCAGACGACCCGCGGCGCTCGGTCCCCGACCCTGCGCGTAGGGTCCGAAACCCGGCGCGCAAGGTCGTTGACCAGGCGCTCCACGACGCGTGTCCGCAGCTGGCCGCCCGCCGGCAATCCTACTGGGCGACCGCCCCGATGACGTGGCCGGCCGCCCGCCGACAATGCAGGCCTTCGGCGACCCCAGCCCGGCTACGTAATGCAGTCGCAGCAGGTACGTGCGGCCGCCAGGCCGTCGGGAGCCCCGTACCGCACCTCAGCGCTTCCGGCGCGTGGAGGAACGGAGCGTTGGCGTACAGACTGTCGGCCACGACGTACTGGGCGAACCGGCGGCCGAGGGCCGCGACGCCCCGGTCGAGCAGGCGGAGGCTGGCAGCCTGTTCGCTGTCCCCCGCGCCGTAGGGCTCGAGGGTCGGCCGGCAGCTGCAGGGCGCCGCCCACCACGGCGAGCCGCGAGAGTTTGTGCTGCTGGCCGACGACGGTCCCGATCGGCGTCGCTGCCCGGCGGTATCCGTGTGGGGCGGGACGAGGGGGTGGCAGTAGGGACAGCGGACGGTCGGGCAGCGCCCGACCGTGGTGCCATCCAGAACGAGGCCGATCTGCCAGACGTCGTCGAACGCGCCACGCCGCTTCGCCTGGCGCACGAGGTGCACGAGCGCGGCGCGCGTGGGATGGACGGCGAGGCGTTCGGTGACGTAGGGGACCGTGTCGTCGCCGAAGCCACGGCGCAGGCCAAGCGAGCGCGCGCCGGGCGCACGAGCGCTTCGACCTCGTGGACGCGACCCGGCCGTCGCCCGGCTGGCGGAGAGAGCCCGCCAGCGCTGGTTTGCGACGATAGCCTAGCCCGCTCCCGATTGTCCGATCAGCGTCCGCCGTCAGGCCGGCGGGCTATGTGGGGGGAATCAGGAGCCGACCTTCCGAAACGCCTGGTGACCCACCCCGCGCGGAATGCCCTCGGCGGCGTCCCAAAGTACCTCTTGAACGTCACGCAAAAGCTGCTGGCATGCGCATAGCCGACGAGGTTGGCGACGTCGTTGATACTGCGCTCACCTCCCTGCAGCAGTTCGCGCGCGCGCTCCATCCGTTGTTGGAGGATGAACTCCGACAACGTGCTGTCGAACAGGTGCTTGAAGCCGTACTTCAACTTGTTGCGGTTGAGCGCGACGTGCCGCGAGAGCACCGTCACAGTGATCGGTTCGGCAAAGTGCTCGACCAGAAACGCCCGCGCCTCGTGCAGGCGTTCGACGTCCTTGATGCTGATCTGCACCGGAAGCACTGATGGGACCTGCTCCTCGGCCTTCAACGCTGCCAGAACAAGACTGATCACCTCGAGGCCTTTGGCTTCTGCATGCAGTCGGCGAAGATCACCGCGGTGAGGCGATCGCAGCACGTCCAGAACAGCCCGATTGACTGCCGGCGTCATCGGCAATTCGTGAAAGTAGAATCCGGACGAGTGCTGCAACGCGCGGCCAAGCGCCGAGGATAGGGCGTCACCGGACAGCCCGAGTCCGGTTGGGCGAAACGTGAAGGACACGCTGGTATGTCGATCACCTTTCGACCGCCACATCACGCGTTCGATTTCCGGGGGATGCACGATCACGTAGCAGAACAGGCTCTGCCGCTCTGCGTTGCCCTGGTCTCCGTAGACTGTGCTGGTGTGCCCAGCGAGCCGACAATGTATCGTAACGAAGTCTGCCCCGGTCGATCGCCCCAAGGAATCACGCAGGTACGTCACATCGGTCGTTGTCAAGAAGAAGTCCCGCGCCAGGTTCACCACTTCCTGGCAGCCCGCCATGTCGGGCCCTAAGTAGCGCAGGCGCACTCCGGCTCCCTTCCTGTACGGCTGCTCCTCGTCGAGGCTCGCGCCGCCGACGACCGCACCCGTGCTCTGTGCCAGGAAGTCCGGCAAGGACAGCTTCTGTGTAATCGTGGCGTCGTCCGCCGGAGACACTCCACGCCCCTTCGATGAGCGTGCGGTATTTGGGTCGCCTGCCGTCATGGCACTGCCGCCATACGGTTCTGGTCCCCTTACAACTGCAGACGATCAAGCGCCTTCTGGTTCTCGGTTGTCAAGGCCCATCACTCCAGCTCTTCCTGACCGTGATGACGGCGCGGTTCTTGCGCTCCACACGGCGGGGACAGGGCGGGGGCCGGCCAGGCGCGGCGGCATCGACCAGAGACACGTGCGCCTGCGGGAGGCGTGCGCGCGGGGCGGCGGAGCGGGGGAGACGACTGGAGGCGAGGTCGAAAGCGGTTAGCTGGAGTCAAGAACGGGCTTGTCCCTTCTGAAATCCCGAAACGCCCTATCCTCATTGCACTTCGGCGGGCTGATCGATACGCTTGCCGATCCTTATGTTCGCCGTCGTCATCGCTCTCCTCGCCGCCCTTAGCTCCACCGTTCGCTCACGGGCCGAGCTCGTTACGGAAGTGCTCGCGCTGCGCCATCAACTCGCCGTCCTTCGTCGCCAGGCGCCACGCCGCCTTCGCCTGCGTCGCACCGACCGACTCCTCTGGATCTTGCTCTCCCGGACGTGGTCCGGGTGGCGGCACTGGGTGCAGATTGTCTCACCCGACACCGTCGTGCGCTTGGGCGGCGTCAACTACTTTTGCCGAGCGGCAAAAGTAGTTGACGGCGCGCACCCCGTGATCATCTGGAACGAACGCGCGCTCCGGCGCCACCTGCGGCGATATCTCATCTACTACCACCAGTGGCGGACTCACCTGTCGTTGGAGAAGGACGCGCCGATCGCGCGGGCCGTCCAGCCGCCGAGCGCCGGCAGGATCGTCGCCGTCCCACATGTCGGCGGCCTCCACTCCCACTACGAACGCCGCGCCGCCTGACGCGCGGCTCGCAGCACCTCGCCGCCTCCCCCGCGTGGGCGCCGGTCATCGTCTGCCTACCGCGCGCTCCAGCAGACGACGAGGGCGCTCCGGCGCCAACGCCACGACCTGCCGGCGACGCTTTGGACCCTTTCCGGACTCGTGGCTGCCCAGCTCCGGACGGGCCGATTGAGTTTCTGGTAGAGACCGGATGTTCGAGGGCGGCGACGCAAGGTTCGTGGTGAGGTTGTCGTGAGGTCTGTTGTGAAATGTGGTGAAGTTCGCTTAGCTCATCCTTGTAACTTGTTGAAAAGATTAGCTCCTCAGGTAGGACTCGAACCTACAACCCTCCGGTTAACAGCCGTTCACCCGGCAGTTGCCGCGGCTGGCACTGACGAGGACGCACTGGTAATGGCTGCCTCGTCCTCGTTGTCGCTCGCGTCATACCATCCCATCCAAACCGGTGTCTACTACGGTTTCTACTACGCTCCTGCAGCGCCCGGTTCCCAGGAGGGACGGCTGAGAACCCGCGTTCATTCTGCGCCCCAGCCCGCGCCTCCTCAGGGGGCCGGAAGCTCCTTGACGTCTTGCATCCGGCTGAACGCCCGCTGAACCGCATCGTCGCTGGGGTGGACATAGCGACCGGAGATCGCGACAGTTGAGTGACCTGCCACGCGCGCCAACGTCCACACGTCGCACCCTGATTCACCCAGCCGCGTCAGGAAGGTGTGCCGGAACGTGTAGAGCACGAAGGGCTGCAGACGCGCCGCTTCGATCGCATTGCGGTGTGGCCCTCGAAGCGTCGACGGTTCGACGTGCCCGGACTTCGTTGGCGCCGGGAACACCCAACCCTGGGTCGGCATCCCAGCTGCCTTCCAACGGTCCTCGAGCAGCGCTCGCACCCGCGGAGTGAAGGGCACTTGGCGTCGGGCTGCCGCCGTCTTCCCGTGCGGAATCAACATGGTCCCGTGCCGACCGTTGTCGAAGGTGACGTAGTCCCAACGAAGCCGGAAGCACTCCTCTGGACGGAGGCCACTGTCCACCAGAACGGTGGCAACCGACCGCATCGGTTCCGCTGCGTTCGACACGTAGGCGTTCTCCTCATCGAACGTCAGCACCCGCTCGCGCCGCGTCTCGCCCGGGAGCATCGTCACCTTCGCGATCCTGGGCGCCCGACCCCATTCGAGCGCGAGGCGCAGAGCCCGCCGCAGCACCTGCAACTCTCGGTTGATAGCAGTGATCGTGAATGGACGCGACTCGCGACCGATGCGGCGACGCCGGCCCCGATGAGCCTTGCGTTCGCCTTCCGGAATTTCGGTGCGGACGATCCGGACGCGCCGCTGCCGCTGTCGGTGCGCGACGTAGGCCCGGACCTGGTCACCAGTGATCTGATCCAACTTGGCTGTGCGAAGCCCGTCAAGTTCCATCAGACGCCGCACGCCCACTCGGTACCATGCAAACGTCTTGGGCTTTGCGCTGAACGTCGTCTCAGCCCATGGGAGGAACTCGTTCTCCAGGAACTCACCGAGGGTGGGCACCGGGGGAGGCGCTTCCAGTCCAAGTTCGCCCTTCGCGAGGAGTGTTCGGTGCGCCGCCTCCATCTGCCGCGCGACGTTCGCGTTTCGCTGTTTCGTGCTGCGCTGTACGTGGTGCCCGTTGAACCAGAAGTTGAACCAGTAGACGCCGCCGCGTTTGAAGATGCTCATTCAGTGCTCCCCTCGTCGCGGCTCGCGCGACTCTTCCGATACTTGCTCTTCTCCGCGCGGAACTTGTGGCGAGGTGTGCAGTACATCTGGCGTCGGTCCCTAGCCAAGAAGTGCTCGTGGCACACAGGGCACTCCTTGACGTGGATGCCGGAGTCCAAGTCCTGAAGGGCCATGAAGGCGAACATCGAGATGAGTGACGGCGCTTCCCAGAATCGACCAACGCCACCATTCGCTCGAACCTGATAGACAGGTCGGACAGGCTGCAGGAGTCCGTTGATCAAGCGTGCCGCCTCCTCAGTCCTACGCTGGAGTTCGGCGTCCATCGGAGGGGCTTGGCCTAACTTAAACAGCGCGTCAACCCCGTCCGTGAGCGCACTTGCTGCCTCAAAGAAGTCGGAAACTGGCTCGCAGTAGTGCCGCTGGAACTGCTCGGAGCCTGGCAGCGGGAACTCTGGCTCAGGCCAACCCGGAAAATACGGCGCAAAGGCGGTTGGGACGTCGGTCTGCTGAGTCATGAGCCCATCCAACGTGGTCGTTTGGACTGTCATGTCCTCCCAAGTTCCGGGGACGGTCGAGTGAGTGAAGACCCTCCCGTCTCTGGCGACCTGTCGAACTGAAGAGACCGCGGTCGGTCCTGCCGCAAGTTCGGCAATGCTGTCTGGCGGAGCCCATCGACGGGGTACGGGCGGCTGGCGAGGCCAATGCCGAAACTCCCTGAATGAGCCCATAGACCAAGGCATCTCTAAGAGGACCGTCAGGCCATGCGGAAGTACGCCTAGGAGGCCGTTCCCGGCACACCAAGCGAGAAGATCCTCACTGGTTCGGTCGTCCAGCAGCCAGTCGCGGGAGCGTGTCCTGCGAACCAGCGCAAGCAGCGTTTCATAGGGTGCCTTGAACCCAGATGGCCTTCTCGCTTGGGCATACGCCCCCCAAGGGTCGTACTCCTCCAGAACAGCGCTGTGCGCCGGCCGGAAATACCCGTCGTGCAACTCGTAAGCGCTGAAGCGCCACCAGTGTCCCTGTCTCATAGCTCCAGGTCGTCCTGCCAATGTCCTGCCGATCGATTTATTGACAGGCAGGACTGTCTAGCTTAAATTTATATCTGTTGGCCGGACATGTCAAGGGCCGACATGAGGCGAAAAAATGGCGAATATGAGTAGTAAGGACGACCTTGAGGCTCCGGCCCTCTTCTCGATAGCGACTTCGGCGCGTCGTCTGGGCGGAATCAGTCCTTGGACGCTCCGGAAGCACGTCGTTAGGGGCTCGGTGCGCGTGGTGCGCATCGGTCGGCGCGTGTTCCTCCAACGAGAGGAAATCGAGCGTGTTCAACGGGAAGGGTTACCGCGGCTCTCGGCCGCAGAACACGGTGGCAGAGCCACGGTCTATCGCCAACGCGAACGGCTACCCGCCTCGGTGCTGGCGGACGGGCACCCGAACTCCCGACGGTCCAAGTGAGACAACGCCGACAGGCGCCGCCAGGATCGCGCACCCGGCGCAGGCTTGAAAGGAGGAGAGACCATGACCGAACTGGCTCGCGTGACCATCCCGGAGGCCGCATGTCTGGCTGGCATCCGTCAGGAGTGCCTCGAGGAGGCGGTCCGTTCCCACAAGCTGCAATCCGTGCGGCTCGGGCGAAGGCGCGTCGTGCGGACGACGCCCCTGTGGCTCGCGGCGTGGAGGGGACAGCCGGAAGCCTCCGGGGGCTGTCGATGACAGAGGCCGCAATGGAGCCCGCCCTCGACTTGACCGTGTTGGCCGCGCGCGGAGTGTTCACCTTCGACACCTTCGCACCCACGATCGACGCGACCCGGGAGTACGTGGTCGACGGACTATTCACGGCCGGCTC
The DNA here is from genome assembly GCA_963701315.1 of uncultured Acidobacteriota bacterium. Classification (GTDB taxonomy): domain Bacteria; phylum Acidobacteriota; class Vicinamibacteria; order Vicinamibacterales; family Fen-181; genus FEN-299. The sequence continues at coordinate 3,268,763 of OY969603.1, forward strand.
GGTGAACATCCTCGTGGGGGACAGCGGCCTCGGCAAGACGCCGCTCTGCGTGTTGCTCGGGATCGCCGTTGCGGCCGGTGTTCCCGTGCTCGGTCGCACCGTTCGACAAGGCAGGGTGCTGTTCTGCGACGCGGAGAGTCCGCGCGAGCAGTTCCAGCAGATGGTGGGTCGGATATCGTCGAACCTTGGGCTTCCGAGGCCGCCGAGTGAGTTCTACTACTGGTCGCCGAACTGGGATGTGCCCGGCACGAGCGGTGATCCGGTCGACCGCTTGCTGGACCACGTCCAGTACCTGCGGCCCACCCTTGTGATCGCAGATCCGCTGCGGGTGTTCTGGCCGAGCGCCGAATCGAAGACCGAGGAGGCCATGGCCATGATCAACCCCCTTCGGCAGACGGGTGCGACGTGGATCATCACTCACCATCGCCGAAAGCCGTCGCGCGAGCAGCGTCTTCCACAACTGGATGAAGACCCTCACGGCTGGCTCCAGGAGGCGGCAGGATCGCACGCGTTGATCAACAACACGGATGCCAGGCTGGGAGTTGAACCGAGCCTCGCGAACCCCCACGCGGAGCTTGTCGTCGGCGGGTTCGTTCGAGGGACCGGCCATATTGCGCCGATCTACCTGGCGCGTGAGTACGACGAGATCGGAGAACCGCTTGGCTACCGGGCACTGTCTGGGCGTGACCTCCTGTCGGAGAGGTTCCGGTCCGCGCTGATTCAGCTGCAGTCGCCCTTCCGATTCACGGATGCCAAGAGGGCGCTCGGCGGCAGCAGCGACTCAAACACGAAGCGGTTCTTGGACCAGTGCGTGCAATGCCGGCTGGTGCGTCGTGAGGGCGCCGCGTACGTCAGACTCGACGAAGGGAATGGAGTGGATGGAGCGGAGCGTCGGCGAGCCCATTTGGCGCGGGCGGAACCGCTCCATGGTGGGGTGGGAGCGTCGTTGGAGGGCGAACTCCATCGTGCTCCACCCGCACTCCAAGAGACGATGGAGCAAACTACAGGCCTGTTTACGGGGTCTGTCTCATGACGCTCCATTCACTCCGTCGATTCTTCCCCGCCTCAGGCTCAGGCCAGCGACGGCAACCGCCCGTTCCATCGTCGCCGTCCCGGACTCGCCGCTCGTACTTGACTTGCCGAAGTACGTCGCAACGCTGACGCGTTGCTTGAGGGCGTGGTGTGCTTCACCTTCGCGGCAGCTTGTCAGCCGTGGGGTTGACTCTTCCGGCGCCGTGGTACCTGCCTGAGGACGCTCCAAGCGCAACCAACACTAGTCCGTCCAGGCCGACCGATCTGGCCTAGCCGAGGCTGATCAGAGGCGAGTCAGCATCCGATCGAGGGTCACCTCGCCACCGCTCGGTTTGGTGCGCATTCGTACAGAAGGGCGAAGACCCGCTCATAGGCCTTGCGTTGAGAAGGCCGGAGCCGGGCCAGCGGAGCCGTGGTCGGCGCTCCCGCTCACCCCGTCAGACCTTCATGCTTAGCGATTTCAATACGGCCTCGCGGGTCACCGGCGTCTTGTGGTCCCATTCGATTAGCGTGACTCCGTGTTGCTTACACCGGCTACGCTTCCGTCTGTCGCGGAGCTTCAGGACCTCATGGCCTTGCGCGCCCCCAAAGAACTCGACTGGCTCGAAGTGCTGAAGCCCTTGGTACTCAAACGCGAGATTCTGACCTGGCACGAAGACATCTAGGTGTTGCGGCCTAAGCCAAGGCGGTTGAGCGTGTTGTTCGGCGTCTGGATAGACCTCCCTCACGAGCGAATACAAAAACGTTTCGTTCACCCAGCCTTCCCCTATTGCCGGGAGACCGTGACGTTGCCGCAGGACGTTCTCTGCTTCACGCAACAGCTCCTCGCAGAAGTCAGGTAACGCAGTGAACCGTTCATTATCGGAAAAGGCAGGAAGCCCGACGTGCAGAATTCGAGCCTCATAGAACCTCTCGCGCCCCACATCCTCAACGCGGCCGGTATACTGAATGCGGACACAGCGATGGAAGGCGAACGGGACGCCGCGGGGGCCGGTGAACGATTCCAGTGCGACCGCAGGCCGCTGTCCGCGAGCCGGCTTAGGTTCAAAGACAGGAAGGCCCGTCAAATGGAGGCCTCGTTCTGTCACATCCTCCTGGACGACTTCCGGCGGGACGCGCACCCACACGAGTACCCATAGGCCGTTAGCCATCTCTTCTTCTGTCCAGTGATACTGCAGAGGGTTCACATAGCGGGGGAACAACCTGCCCTCTGGAGCCACGAACAACCCGAGTTGTCGGATCTCAACAGGACCGTGGCCAACGTGCAGCGTTGCGCTGTCGTCATCGAACCAAGCCGAAGTGTCTGATATTCGTTGCCTTTCTCGGACCAACTCTTCCAGTGTCGGTACCGCTTCGGTCAACATCTCCAATGGTGTCTGCCGCCCAAGCCCCTTGGCTGTCTCAACGGCCTCTTCGATGCACACAAAATACTCGGAGAGGTTCTCACGGATCAGAGGCGTCAGCGATGCGGGAGGACGGAAACCCAGAATGTCTCGGCCCGCTAGCGGCACTTGTGCGAGCCGTTTAAGGTAGAGCAGTTCCGGTAGGAGTTCATTGAATGGGTTTGAACCTAGTGTCCCGTAACAGAAATATGTGAAATAAATACTGGGTCGCGGTCGTATAGTCCAAAAGAGGAGGACGCATGCGAACCGGGCGACCCAAGGCGACCTTGATCGTGACGAACGACGAACGGCAGCACCTGCAGTCGCTGGCTCATCGCAGCCGCACGGCGAGCTTCGTCGCCCGTCGCGCGCGCATCATCTTGGCGTGCGCCGACGGCCTGACCAATATGGCCGTGGCCCGGCGCCTGCGCGTTGCGCCCGGCACGGTCTGCAAGTGGCGACAGCGGTTCGTCGAGCAGCGGGTGGACGGCCTCCTCGACGAGCCGCGGCCGGGGACGCCGCGCCGCATCACTGACGAACAGGTCGAGGCCGTCATCGTGCGGACCCTGGAAACCACGCCGCGCGGCGCCACGCACTGGAGTACCCGGAGCATGGCGAAAGCCAGCGGGCTCAGCGCCATGGCCATCAGCCGGATCTGGCGCGCGTTTGGGCTGCAGCCGCATCGGGCCGAGACCTTTAAGCTGTCGCCAGACCCCCTGCTGATCGACAAGGTGCGCGACATCGTTGGACTGTATATGTCGCCACCCGAGCACGCGCTGGTCCTCTGCGTGGATGAGAAATCGCAGATTCAGGCGCTGGATCGCACCGCGCCGTTGTTGCCGCTGCGGCCCGGGCAAGCCGAGCGGGGCACGCATGACTATCGCCGCCACGGGACGACGACGCTCTTTGCGGCCCTTGACGTGAAGACGGGCCAGGTCTTGGGCGAGACCCGCGCGCGGCATCGCGCCGTCGAGTTCCGGAAGTTCCTGGACCTGATCGACGCCCATGTGCCGGCGGACTTGGAGGTTCATCTGATCCTGGACAACTACGGCACACACAAGACGGCCCTCATTCGGCACTGGTTCGCGAAGCGTCCCCGGTACCACCTCCACTTCACCCCCACGTACGGGTCGTGGCTCAACATGGTCGAACGGTGGTTTGCGGGGCTGACGACCAGGCAATTGCGCCGCGGCGTGCATCGCAGCATCGCCGCGCTCGAGCGCGCGATTCGGGACTACATCGAAGCGCAGAACGTCGAGTGCCGGCCGTTCGTCTGGACCAAGAACGCCGACGAGATTCTCGCGAGCATCGCCCGGTTCGCGGTTCGCACGCTGCCGGCCCAGGCGTAGGACTTATCATGCGAACCACTGGTACGGGACACTAGAGCCTCGTAGAAGAATTCTACCGCCCGTCTGTAATCAGCGGCCTCGATGGCTTCGACAACTCTCGCATAGCCGTGATGCGGTTCCTGCGGCTTCCGCGGGCCAGGCCGAAGCGGAAGACCGCGTTCCGGAAGTAGCAGGAAACCCTCCTTGACCAGAAACTCCCACACTCGCCGCATGTCCTTACGAATCAAGGCGGTGACCTGTCGCTTCAGTTCTCCCTCATCTCCACCACCATGAGCCTCGCTAGGCCGCCCCGCGCCACGGCACACGGTGGTCAGATACTCACTCAACAACGTTCGTGAGATACGACCCAGCTTGGGCAATCCAACGTTTAGGTTGAATAACAGGGCCAACAGATCGACCTGAGAATCCTGAACGGTCACCCGGTGCCAGAGGTCTTTCCCCTCGCCGACACATTCATGTCGTTTCGCGAGAGCTGCCAACTCCAGAAGCTGCGGGTAGTGCTTGCTTCTTGAATAGCCAAAATGGAGCGTGAAGTCTGCCATCGAGGGGACCTCGGGTCGTCAAGGGACCACACGCGGCACTTGCATTCTGGTTTGGGCTGTGCGGAACTCCACCCGCCAACCGTGTTGAGATAGAAGCACCTTATCCCGGACATCCCGCCTGTACGCCCGGCTCACGTTCCTAGAAGGCGGCGTCGGGTGCAACGTCGGCTAGGCGGCAAGTGCTACTCCATCAAGCGAAACCAATCTCGAACGCTCAGGCGCAGGCGTAACACTTCATCCTCGGCAAGCGGCGAACAGTGGGCCACCGGACCGCGAAGCGTGTTTAGATTGGCCAAGACTCTCTCGAGTGCCTTCGGACTGCTGAAGATCGAGCCGAACAGGTCCCAATTTGTCTTGATGATCTCCCCCAGCTCGCCGAACGTCGTGAAATCCAACGGATCATCGGACCGAACTGTGACGCCGGAGTCGATCTCGCGCTGCATCCTCGCTTCTGCCTCTTCCTTTACCTTCTGAGGAACGCGAGTGGTGGACCACCATGAGGCGCCGTCGGTTGCTTCCAGGGTGTCCGAGACGAGCGTACGTATAGACTTCTCCAGCGAGTAGAAGACTTCATAGTGCTGCGCCATCCGGGCGGCTTCCTGCCTGATCGCTCGGTCGAGTTGCGGATAGTACGTCTCATCTTGCACCGTGCGGTGGTGCCCGCGACCGAGGTCGACCGCGTACTCTCGCTCCACACGATCCAGGTCGTTTTCGGCGAGCTGATTGCTAATTGCGAAGAGTTTCAGGCGCTCCTCCGCGAACTTCATGTGCTACCTCAGAAGATGGTCGCGAAGACTCTTGAAGATTGCGTTGAAGACTGCGATGTCGGATGTCGCAGGCAGGTTCAGGTTGATCGTGTACGATAGACCGATGTTCGCGTCCAGCTTCGGGCCGGATGGTTGGTGTACCTCCACGTCCGCAACGGCCTGTTCTTTCTCCTCCTGTGTCCCAGTTGTCCCGCCGTCGAACGTGGCCACCTGTCTTAGCGCCTTGAACGATCCGAGAATCGCCTTCACGGTACTCGATTCCGGTTCCAGCCCAGTCGCCTGAACCAGCAGCCCTTTGAGGTCCTTTTCCGGGAGCTGGTGGGCGTTCTCGTTCATTTCGTACAACACCCGGTAGCCGGTACGTAGAGCTTCAGCGGCCGCCGCTCCGGTCTGTGACGGGTTTCGGAATCGCTTGTACAGCTCCGTCGGGGCGCCGTCCTTGCCGAGGAAGCCAACTCGCTTCAGATACGAGGGCAATGATCGCGCCGATCCGCCGGTCATGCCTAGCTTAGTTGCCAGAAAGTCGTGCGTAAACCGGTCGGGCGTCGCTGCGGTCCTGATCTTGGTGAGGACCTTGCCGATGAGACCGTAGCTGGGTACGTACGGAAGTTGCTCGGCCATCCCGTCCCTCCTTGCCAGCGCGTGTGAGTCCGCCCAACGTGAACGGTCACCCGCCGGCGCGACTCTTCGCAGCAACGCCGGTCGGGCGCAGCGCGTGGTTAAGCGGAGTCTGAGAAGAGCTCCCGGAATACCGATGCTGGTGCTCTAATCTCGCCAGTGCGGTTCAAGGCTCTTACGACTCGCGCCCCAAGGCCACGTGGGAGACCAGCTGCCCGAATCGCGGCCACCTGCTGATCGAAGACTGCAACGTCAGGTTCGCCCCGTTCAATGAAGATCTTCCGCGCGTACCGGACAGAACCGGCGAACCAGATGAGGATCACCCCCGAGGCCTTCATTTTCGCGACACGGGAGCGAGCTTGGACGGGGAATCCCCAATCGATAGCTGATCGGTGATGGTGCCGCCCGAGCTCTTCAACGAACTCTCTGGGGTTCTGAAGCCACGAATCCCATAGCTCAGTCTGAGGCCATCCGTGGGGGAAACACTCAATGTCGTAGTGTGCGAACCTGTGGTTCTGCGCGAGGAACCTGCAGAAGGTCGACTTCCCGGTCGCGGGAATCCCGGAAACGTGGATTATCAGACGCTCCGGTAACGCCATCCTCTGCCTTGTCCGCTTAGGGTGCGATTCAGCCGCGGCGCCTCATGATCGCACCGGCCGCCGTCGGCTGCAAGCCGTTGTCAGGCGGCAGGTGGCAAGATCTCAAAGCCGAATACCCGCCCCGCCTGGTGGACTGGATGGACTAGGTTCTGGTAGCCAGCTACGCACCTGGCACCCAGCGTGACCCAACGGTGCGCGAGCGTTTCAAACGCCTCGATCGCCGGGTCCATGGGCAGCGTGGGATAGTCGAAACCATAGATGACGACAGCCTTGCGCCCTGAAAGGCCCGACTCCAGCAGCTTGACGCAATCAGTCAGTGCGCTTCGGTCACCGGGGTACGGCGACAGAATGTGCATGAGCATGTTGTCGTTTGGCTTGCCGTTGTCGCCCATGAGCCGAAGCATCTTGATCTCAACGGCCCAGTCCCACTCTGTGGCTTCGCCAATGCACAGATCGCACTTCTGGCGACCGGCCGAGTACGCCACGCCCGTCTGGAGTTTGCCCGCGTATCGGCCCGGTCGCGACCGCTTGAGCTCCGCCACGATGAGGTTTACGGCTTGCGTTTCAGGGTGAGGCCCGATGCCGGGTTGGTACTGCGCGCCGGTGCGTGCGTTCGCAGCTTGAGGCCGGCGCTCGTCGATGTTCTTGATCGCGAGACCGATGTCTTGAATCAGCTCTCCGAGTTCCAGATTGCTGTCCCCTTCCTGCTGGCTAACGCGCCAAATGAGCCGCGGAGATTAGGCAGCACCCTATTCACCTTCATCCAAGAAATAGATTGGCCGCAGGGGAAGAAGCCGTCGCTGGGACTCGGGAATGCGGACGTAGTGTTCGACCCAGAGATCAAACAGCCGCTTCAGGTCCACTAGCATGATTCGCCTCTTCTCCTGCCGGCGAGCTTCGTCCTCCGCGTCCTTACTGAAACCTCCACTAGTGTCCCGTAACAGAAATATGTGAAATAAATACTGGGTCGCGGTCGTATAGTCCAAAAGAGGAGGACGCATGCGAACCGGGCGACCCAAGGCGACCTTGATCGTGACGAACGACGAACGGCAGCACCTGCAGTCGCTGGCTCATCGCAGCCGCACGGCGAGCTTCGTCGCCCGTCGCGCGCGCATCATCTTGGCGTGCGCCGACGGCCTGACCAATATGGCCGTGGCCCGGCGCCTGCGCGTTGCGCCCGGCACGGTCTGCAAGTGGCGACAGCGGTTCGTCGAGCAGCGGGTGGACGGCCTCCTCGACGAGCCGCGGCCGGGGACGCCGCGCCGCATCACTGACGAACAGGTCGAGGCCGTCATCGTGCGGACCCTGGAAACCACGCCGCGCGGCGCCACGCACTGGAGTACCCGGAGCATGGCGAAAGCCAGCGGGCTCAGCGCCATGGCCATCAGCCGGATCTGGCGCGCGTTTGGGCTGCAGCCGCATCGGGCCGAGACCTTTAAGCTGTCGCCAGACCCCCTGCTGATCGACAAGGTGCGCGACATCGTTGGACTGTATATGTCGCCACCCGAGCACGCGCTGGTCCTCTGCGTGGATGAGAAATCGCAGATTCAGGCGCTGGATCGCACCGCGCCGTTGTTGCCGCTGCGGCCCGGGCAAGCCGAGCGGGGCACGCATGACTATCGCCGCCACGGGACGACGACGCTCTTTGCGGCCCTTGACGTGAAGACGGGCCAGGTCTTGGGCGAGACCCGCGCGCGGCATCGCGCCGTCGAGTTCCGGAAGTTCCTGGACCTGATCGACGCCCATGTGCCGGCGGACTTGGAGGTTCATCTGATCCTGGACAACTACGGCACACACAAGACGGCCCTCATTCGGCACTGGTTCGCGAAGCGTCCCCGGTACCACCTCCACTTCACCCCCACGTACGGGTCGTGGCTCAACATGGTCGAACGGTGGTTTGCGGGGCTGACGACCAGGCAATTGCGCCGCGGCGTGCATCGCAGCATCGCCGCGCTCGAGCGCGCGATTCGGGACTACATCGAAGCGCAGAACGTCGAGTGCCGGCCGTTCGTCTGGACCAAGAACGCCGACGAGATTCTCGCGAGCATCGCCCGGTTCGCGGTTCGCACGCTGCCGGCCCAGGCGTAGGACTTATCATGCGAACCACTGGTACGGGACACTAGATACGAAGAGGCCTACATCGCCGTCCGCGAGGGTGGCCATGAATGAGCGCACGCCGTCCACCCCTGTGCGCTCTCCAGGGCGTCTCTTTACCTGCACCTTGATGCGCGGACCCGTGATGCCAAGAGGGTCGGAATGAGCGATGACGTCGATGCCTCGGTCCGCGCCTGGAGGTGAGACCCAAGCGACGTGATAGCCCATTCCCCGGAGAAGGCCGGCTACTAGGTCTTGAAAGTCGTATGGGCTCATCTCCGCGAGATGCGCCTCAATCTCCGACCACGCGCGTTCCTCAGCCTCCTCGACGGTAGCAGCTGCCGCACCAGGCTCTTCGGAGACCTCGACGGCTTCATCCTTCGGCTGGGCGTCCGCCCACTTCAGGTAGAGCCTGTGCGATTCACGCATAAAGAGCTCGGGGTCTGCGAACTGCTCGTAGGCCCGGCGCCCATCGTCCGTGAGTGACCACTGCCCCTTGTTCTTCGTGAGCCAGCCGGCTTTGACAGGGCCGATCGTCGAGAAACGGATTATCCTCTCGTAGCGACGGACGCCGGGCCTCGAGGAGTAGGTGGATTCCTCAAAGGGCGTGGGCGGCACGACTCCTTCCATTCGGCTCAGGACTTCGCGTGCAGGCAGGCCGTCTTGGTGTGGCATGAGGATCTGAAATGCCCCTCTGACGAGTTCGCCAGAGCGCCTTCTTGTGATTTCAGCCATACTGCCTCTATTGCTGCCTAACGCTCGCGTTCACCGGCGCCGAAGAGCGTGGGTGAAACGGCGACCGGTGCAACGCGCTGTTCGGCGTCACCTTGCGTTTCCGAAGCTCTTGCTGAGAGGAGGCACGCCATTCCTCCACTGTTGCCAGTTTGTGAGGATCTCTCGCGCGACTGCACTCCCAGCACGATAGGCGTTCTCCAGCGCTAACGGAAGGCCACCCTTAACGGGGACGACGAGCGATTCAAGGACCTGCTGGCCAGGGTGCGGCCGGTCGAAATTGCTGGCCGCACGCAGCACCATCACACGGTCCAGATCAACTCGGCCTTCCTTCGCGAGCCTTGCCAGTGTTTCCACGATGGCAAAGTCCTCGTTGTCGGTCATGCAGTAGCGCCCAGCGCCGGCGGTCCACTGCTTGACCCACCAGGCAGCCCAGCGGCCGAGGATATTGCCGTGCCACCACGCAGAAGCAGCAAGAACATCTCCCCTGACAACAGACGGGGCCTGCCGAGCGGCGGAGTCGGGCGGATATGCGTTGCAATACGCACGGACGCTGTCGCTATCCATCAGCTGAATCCGGCGCGATACCTGAACCGCCCATTCTTGTAGTGTGGGATTGAGGTGATATGCGCCGACTTCACCCGGCCAGCCATCGCACCACGGCGCCTGGCAGAGCATACGAAAGGCCGAAAACTCGAACGGCGGTGGAAGCTCACGGATGTCGACCTCGCTCTTGGAGTCAGCCGAGACGACCCACTCCGCCCAGGCAACGGTACCCACGGTACCAACTTCAGGCGAGACCCCGGCAATCCCGGCGATGAGGAAGTACGTGTGCTTCAGGTCCAAGTCTCGACTCAGACCGGCCGCCATCATCGAGGCGGCGGCCTCAACCGGACCGACGCCAGTCACCATCAGGCAGTGGCCCGAGCCGTTGCACAGCACCGGTTCAGTCAGTCCGGGGACGGCAATACGGCTGCTCAGGTGTTCGTTCTGGACCCACCTCGCGCCTTCAAGGGTCCACTTGGCTGGATCAGGTCCACCCTCGGCCATTACCACGGTCATCACGTGGACAACGACAGGCGGGTTCGGAGGGGAAGGCTGGATCGCCACACAGCCTAGAGCAGCGAGAATTGAGACCAACAGCAGCCACGGTTGGCCGTTCACTTCCGGCACGTGATCGTCTCCTCACTCATCAGAACGTCGCTAGCTCGAGACGCCGGACGTCCTGCGTTCACCCGCGCCGGCTCATGATCGCGCCGCACGGCGTCGGGTGCAACGCCTAGTTCGGCGCCCCCGGCGTCCCGTCCCGTCCGGCTCAGAGGCGCCCATAATACCCCGCCATAACGGTTCGAGACCGGCAGTGTTCAGGTCGAAACCCCTGAAGATGTACCTGTTCTCCTGGGGCCCGAATGCCGCCTCCCGCGCCCGTTCGCCATGGTGGAAAATTTTCCCGCGCCGAATCTCTGTCAGCGCCAGTGATAGAAGTCTCCTGAACAGCAACGACGAAGTCCTCCGATCAGCAGCCAAAATGTCCCTTCGTGGTCTGACCAACCCGGAGGGACAACCGTGGTGCGAATGGAGGACTTCCTGATGATTGAAGCACTCGTCAAACGCGGTGTCTACCAGTGCGACATCGCGGCCGACTTGGGCGTGTCGCCCAAGACGGTCAGTCGGGCCGTGGCGCGCGGGAGCGCGCCCGTCGGTCATGCGCGACGTGGGAGTCTGGTGGATGCCTATCGCCCGCAGATCGATGCCTTGCTCAACGATGGCGTCTGGAACGCCCAGGTGATTCTGCGCGAGCTGCAGACCGCCGGCTACACCGGCGGAATCTCCACCCTGCGCGGCTACATCCGGCCGAAGCGTCCGCAACGGGTGAGTCGCGCGACGGTGCGCTTCGAAACGTTGCCGGGCCGTCAGCTCCAGAGCGATTGGGGCACGATTGTGCGCCCGATTGCGGGCGTCGAGACGGCGATTCACTTTGCGGTGAACCTGCTAGCGTACTCGCGTCGCTTTCATGCGTGGTGCGCCGCCAGCGAAGACGCCGAGCACACGTACGAGGCCCTGATTCGGGCGTTTGAGTGGTTGGGCGGCGTGCCCACCGAGGTCTTGGTGGATAACCAGAAGGCGGCAGTCTTGTCTCATCGCCCGAGCGGCGTGGTCTTCACGCCACGCTTTCTGGACATGGCAGGGCACTACGGCTTTCAGCCGCGGGCCTGTCGGCCGTACCGGGCCCGGACCAAGGGCAAAGACGAACGGATGGTGAGCTATCTCAAGCACCACTTCTTCGTCCGGTATCGGACGTTTGAGAGCTGGGCGCATCTGCAGCAACTGATCGAGCAGTGGCTCCGCGACGACGCGGATCAACGAGTGCAGTCGACGGTCCACGAAGTGGTTGCCACGCGCTTCGCTCGTGAAGTGCCGCACTTGCAGCCGCTGCGGCCGGAGCGGTTTGATACGGCGTACTGGGAGTCACGCCAGGTCGCCTGGGATGGTTTCATCGACGTCCGGGGGAATCGCTACACGGTGCCGGATCCGCTCCGGGGCCAGACGGTCCGCATCCGGATCGATTTCGACGACCGTCTGCAGGTGTACGTCGACGGCCAGTGTGTCACCGAGCATCGCCTGCGGCCCGTCGCCGACGGCTGGGGCGTCGACCCGACCCATCATGCCCGCCTGTGGGCCGAGACGCTCCACGTCGAGCATCGGCCGCTGACGGCCTACGAGGAGGTGGCGTAATGGACCTGACCACGCTCCTCGACCGCATGAAACTCGAGCACCTCGCCGCGCAACTCGACGGGATTTGTGAACACGCGGCCCAGGGCGACGTCGACTTCAAGGGCTTCCTGGCGCAGGCGCTCGAAGCCGAATGGCGCGGGCGGTACCAAAAGAGCGTCGAAAGTCGATTGAAGCAGGCGCGCTTTCCCTGGGTCAAGTCGCTCGAGCAATTCGATTTCGAATTCCAGCCGTCGATCGACCGGAAGGCGCTGCGGGAACTGGCGGGCTTGACCTTTGTCGAACGCGCCCAGAATGTCGTCCTGCTGGGTCCGCCCGGCGTCGGGAAGACCCACCTGGCGATCGGCCTCGGCGTGAAGGCCGTCGAAGCCGGCTACTCGGTGCTCTTCCTCACCTTCGAAGCCTTGATGTCCCGGCTGGTGCGGGCGCGGCATGAGAATCGCCTCGACCGCATTCTGCAGCAACTCACGTATCCCAAACTCGTCGTGCTCGACGAACTGGGCTACCTGCCGCTGTCGCGCGAGGAAGCCAGTCTGTTTTTCCGGCTGCTGGTCCGCCGGTACGAACGAGGCAGTTTGATCGTCACCAGCAACAAGGGCTTTACCGATTGGGGCGAGGTCTTCAACGACCAGGTGCTCGCGACCGCCATCCTCGACCGGTTGCTGCATCACTCGACGACCGTGAACATCAAGGGCGACAGCTACCGGCTCCGGGAGAAACGGAAGGCCGGACTGCTCGGACGGCGTCCGCCGCAAACGCCTGCCGAGGAAGAGCAGGTGGATGCGGCCTAACGCGCCCTGCTGAAGCCAGCCCCTCCCGCTCCCTCACCCACAGCGGGGGAGCGGGAGGGGCTGGCGATCAGGGGACAAATTCGTTGCTGATCGGCGGACAACCCTCGTTGCTGTTTTCGAGACAATGTCGCTGCTCTTGACATCTCACAATTCACTCCGTGAGGCGTGGGAAAGGGGGTGGGTGGGTCCCTCGGCTCCCCGCCGGGTGGTCGACCGGGGTGCTGCTCGCCGTCGTCGCGACCCTCGGGCTCGGGCCCGCGCCAGATGGCGCGCTGGGTGTCAGGATGTCGCTACGCCGGCCAGGAAGGAGCGTCGAAAACGACTGGAGGCTACTACGGTTCCTACTACGGTGGGCTTGGATGGCGAAGCAGGTGTGACTGTAAGTCGTTGAAAAGGTGGCTCCTCAGGTAGGACTCGAACCTACAACCCTCCGGTTAACAGCCGGATTTCCACGTCCTCCTCGGGACCAATCGCGGCCAGACAGACACGGTGAAGGAGTCGACACGACAATCGGGCACCCCTGGTCCCGGCCCCTCGTAAGTCGTTGATCCGTTCTGAGACCAGTCTCGGTTCTTCAGAAAGTCACACGTCAGCGCGATGTTCTTTTCGGTCCCCTGACGGCTCGAGACAAGTCGGGACGGCAGGTGTTGAGACAGACGAGCGAGGCCGACGCGCATCCGTCTGCAGGTCCTGGTAGCCCACTCGCCTCTCGCAGAATGCGTCGAGCGTATCGAGAGCCAACGCGAGCCCCGGGGCCGTGCCTTCGGCCCGGTGCGGCGGGACGGTCCGCTTCATCCGGCCCGCCGCAGTGGCTCCAACTGCTCAATCGCTACCGCCCGGTCGGAATGCAGGAGATGCCAGAGGTCCCAGTCCTGCTGGAGACCAAGCCAGAAGTCGGCGCTCATCCCGGTGACGCGCGCGAGACGCAGCGCCGTGTCGGGCGTCACGCCCCGGCGCCCGCGTACCAATCTCGTTCAGTCGCGGGAACGACACGCCGAGCCGCACGGCAAACGCCGACTGCGAGATTCCCAGCGGCTTGAGGAACTCCTCAAGGAGCATCTCGCCGGGGTGGGTGGGGGGCAACCGCTTCGGCAGGCGACGCCTGGCCCGAGGACGCTCAGTGGTAGTCCGTGACCTCGACGTCGTCGGCATACCCATCCTCCCAGCGGAAGCACACGCGGTACTGCTCGTTGACCCGGATGCTGTACCTGACCCGCCCGGTCCCCATGCAACTTCTCCAAGTGGTTCCCTGGAGGCGCCGTCAATTCCAAGAGCGCCGTGACCCTGTTCAGCTGGGTCAACTTCCGCCTGACCACCGGCCCCAACTCGGTTGGGCAGATGCGGCGAGCTCGACGGCTGTCGATGCCGTCGAACAGGTCCTCGGTCGCGGCGTTCGCGAAGGACCGTATCACGGACTCCATTATAACGGAGACCGTGCCAGTACGGGTGTCCCGGTCACAATCAGTGCAGCCCAGCCGGGGACCCGCCGTTGAGGTTATCGCCGACCGAAGACGACCGACGGCCGGCGGCGCTCCTCGCGCGCACCGGTTGTTGTGCCACCAAGGCCGCTGGGAGAGACAACGTTCCTGCCTTGCGGAGGAACGCGACCACGTATGAGGAACGTCATTTGGCCGTCACGGACTGGCCAGCCACGCTGCGAAACGTGGTAGGCGGGCAACAGCTCGTCTCAAGCCGAATGCGGCCCGTAGCGCGCTTGTTGAACGCCACGACTGTTGCGTAGTCCTCAGGGAACACGAACGGCGCCCGTGACGGTGAGTCGAGCCACGGGTTCACCCCGGGACCATCTCCATGGTCCATGCACCGTTTCCCAGTCGACCAGCCCGTCTGGTTCCCCTAGCGACTACCGGTGGCTCATCTTGAGGCTCGGCTTGTCGACCTCTGTGTCGCCAGGCGCCCGTTCCCAGGTATAGGGCCGGTCGTTCGCCCATTTCTCGAACCACTCGACCTCGGCGTTCATCTTGAAGAGCTGGTGGCGCAGTTCGGCCCACCCATGAGGCTCACGGGGGGCGATGTAGAGGTGCGTCGGAACGCCGTTCGCCGTGAGCGCCCGGAACATCTCGACGAGCTGCGGTGTCGGGTCGCGCAGGTCGCGTTCGCCGGACCAGAAGATGGTCGGCGTCTTCGCGCTTGCGACGTGACTGATCGCCGACTGCTCCAGGTACAGCGCCAGGGGCGCATCCTTCTGCCAGGGCGATTTGTCGCCAAACCACAGCTTCCGGTGGAGGCGCACGTCGCTCTGGGCCAGCATCGAGATCCAGTTGCTCGCCCCGGCGCCCGATGCGGCCGCCTTGAAGCGGGTGGTATACCCGATCATGAAGTTCGTCATGATGCTCCCACCGCTCCACCCCATCTTCACGAGGCGGTCGGGATCGGCGATGCCCTGGGCAATCAGGTAATCGACGCCGGCCAGAACGTCCTTGTGGGCGTTCTGGAAGTAGTGGCCGATCATGTCGCGCAGGAACGCATTGCCGTACCCGGTGCTGCCGCGGTAGTTCGGCTTCAGCACCGCCCACCCCCTCGCCGTCAACACCTGCACGTAGTCCCCCCAGGTGCCCCAGAACTGGAACTGGTCCGAGGCGGCGGGGCCGCCGTGCGTCTGGACACAGAGCGGGTACCTCTTCCCCTCCTGGTAGTCCAGGGGGTAGAAGAGCAGCCCTTCGACCGTCACGCCGTCGGCGCCCTTCCACCGCACGGCCTCCTGCCGCGGGATCCGGTAGTCGCGGTCGAGGTAGTCGTAGACGTGGGTGACCCGGGTCGGCGCGGCAGCCGGGGTCGTCGCGAGCGTCCAGAATCTCTGCCGGCCGCGTCGGCTCGTTGATCAGCAGGACGTGTCGACCGGCCGACGGGACGAACCTCCAGGCGCCGACCGAGTGCTTCCCGTCGGTCAGCTGCCTGGGCGTGCCCGTCGCGACGTCGGTCTCGAACAGCTCGGTGTGCACCCCCATGTTGGCCGCGAAATAGATGGAGCGGCCGTCCTTCGACCAGCTGGCGGACCGGATGTCGTACGGGAAGTCGGGCATCAGCGCGCGCGGTGGGCCGCCCGACACGGGGACGACGAACAGGTTGCCGTTGAAATACGGCTCGAGCTGCGGACTCGCGTCGCTCACGAAGAGAATCTGGCTGTGGTCCGGCGAGACGCTCGCGTTCGTCTCGGCAACCCGGTTGTGCGTCACCTGCATCGCTCCGGTCCCGTCGGCCTCCATGATCCAGACTTCGCAGAGTTCCTGGTCGTCGAGGAGCGGCGACGCGGCGCGCAGGAGCACGATCTTCGCCCCGTCGGCCGACACGTCGTAGTCGGACACGTCGAAATTGCCGGTCGTCAACCGGGATTCGACCCCGTCCTTCACCGTCACCTTCCACAGATGCTGCTGCTTGAAGTTCTCGTCGAAGCCGAACACGTCGTCTTTCACCTTGTCCCGCTGCTTTTCCTCGGCGGTCTTGTCCTCGGCGGCGAGAAAGTAGATGGCCGTGCCGTCGGGGGCCCAGGAGATGGTGCTGACGGGAGTCGCGTGCGTCGACAGCTGACGCGCCTCGCCGCCGTCGTTGGGGAGGAGGTAGATCTGGTTGGCCTCGGTGTCGCCGCGCTTGGCCACGAACGCAATCGTCTTCCCGTCGGGCGACCAGCGGGGACTCGCCTCGGTGCCGTCGGACTGTGTCAGTTGCACCAGGCCGGTGCCGTCGGTGTTGATGCGGTAGACATGCGCGCGGCGCCGGTTGGCCTTCCAGTCCGCCTCGTCCTTGAGGAAGGCGACCTGGCGCCCATCGGGCGAGAGCTGCGGATCCTGGAGGCGAGGAATCTCGATGAGATCGACGAGCGTGAGCGTCTTCTTGGCCTGCGCGCGCGCCGGGACGGGCACCGCGACCGACAGGACGAGACAGGCCACCAGGCAGATACGTGTCGGACGCAACGGCCGTGTCGGGTTCATCGGACCTGCTCCTTTGCCCTTCGGGCAGGCGCGCGGCAGCAGCCAGGGAACGGGTCAGCCCTCGAGCGGAGCCTGTGGTGGTCCCGCGGAAGGCTGTCCGCCCCTACTTCGCCGCGCCGCCCTCGTAGACCACGCGACCACCGACGATGGTCATCGCGACCTTCAGGTCACGGATGGCCTCCGGCGGCACCTTGAACGGGTCGCCCGACAGCAGGACGAGATCGGCCAGCTTGCCGGATGCCACCGAGCCTTTCTCCTTCTCCTGGAACTCGGCGTACGCGGATCCCATGGTGTAGGCCTCGATCGCCTCGGCGACGGTCAGCTTCTGCTCCGGCAGCCATCCACCCGGGTGTTTGCCATCCAGCGTGGCGCGCGTGACCGCGGCGTAGAGCGTCAGCATCGGGTTGATCGGCGCGACGTCCCAGTCGGTGCCGAACGCGAGCCGGACCTTGTGATCGAGGAACGACCTGAAGGCGTACGTCGTCTTGATCCGCTCCGGGCCGACCCGCTTCTCCGCCCACCTCCCGTCGTCGATGGCGTGGTACGGCTGGACCGAGGCGATCACGCCCAGCTCGACGTAGCGATCGAAGTCCTTCGGCGCGACATGCTGCGAGTGCTCGATCCGGAACCGCCGATCGCGCGGACCGTTGGCCTTCTCCACGTCGGTGAAGAGATCGAGGATCATCGAGATCCCCTGGTCGCCGATCGCGTGGATGCAGAGCTGCTCGCCCGCCTTGTCGATCTGGATCATCCGCGCCCGCATGCCGTCGAGCGGTTGCATCTCGTCCGACAAGAGTCCGCGACTTTTCGGGTCGTCGGTGTACGGCTGGAAGAAATAGGCCGTGGTCGATCCCAGCGACCCGTCGGCAAACCCCTTCGCGCCGGCGACGCGGAGGTAGGGCGAGTCGGGCTTCTTCCGGGGTCCCGCGGCCAGGGCCTTGGCGAGTGCCATCTCGAGGGTGACGGCCCGGATTCTCGTCGTCAGCTCGCCCTTCGCGGCCAGCGACGCGTAGAGGTCCACGCTCTCGGGAGCCGGCCCCATGTCCTGGACGCTCGTCACGCCGAGCGAGGCCAGGTGCGCGAGGGCGCGCTTGAGCACGCGCAGTCGTCTCTCGGGTGTCGCGGCCGGCATCACCTTGTCCACGAAGGACATCGCAGCGTCCTTGAGGATGCCGGTCGGGGTTCCCTTCGCGTCCCGCACGATCACGCCCCCGGCCGGGTCCGGCGTCTTGGCCGTGACCCCCGCGAGGCGCAACGCGACGGAGTTGGCCAGCCCCATGTGGCCGTCATAGCGGCCGACGAAGACGGGCACGTCGCCGGCCACCTTGTCGATCAGATCCCGCGTCGGCAGCCGTGCCGGCGACCACTGCTGTTCGTCCCAATCGCCGCCGGTGACCCACTCCCCCTTGGGGATGGTCCTGGCGCGGTCGCCGATGCGGCGTGCGAACTCCTCGGGGGTCGCCGCGTCCTTCAAGTCGACGCTGTCGAGCTGCGTGCCGCCGTCCATCAAGTGAACGTGGGCGTCGTTGAAACCGGGCATCAGGAACCGGCCCTGCGCGTCGACGACGCGTGTCGCGGGGCCGCGCAGCGGTTCGATGTCTGCGCTCGAATCCGACCTCCACGATCCGGTCGCCCCGGAGAGCGACCGCCTGCGCTTCGGGCCGGGCCGGATCCACAGTCCAGACCCTCGCGTTCACAATCACGAGGTCGGCGGCTGGCGCGGCTGGTTTTGCGGCACACCCGCCAGCGCCTCCCGCCGCACACGTCACCGAAAGCGCTCCCGCCGCCATCCAGGCCCGTCGTCGCCCGCGGGAACCGGCTGCCATCTCGGACCTCCTCGAAGCACAACATCCGGCGAGTCGTGAGACCGCGAAACCAAATCGCGGCGTATCGTAGCCCCTGTCCCCAAAGAGCGGCAAGCAGGATCCCCACGCGGCATCGGACTGGACTCGCCAGACTCGTTCGCCGGGAACGATCCGGCGCGGGTGGTCGCGGCGGGCCATGGTGAACCATGAGGCCTGCGCACCTGTCTCGCTGCTGATGGCGACTGACGGGACACCGGAGCGGTGGATCGGTCGACGGCGCAGGGGATGCAGGTGCGGGACATGTGGATCACGCCGCGCGACTCGGCCCGACGTCACATCGCCGGGGTGGTGACGGCGGTCGCCTGGTCGGCCGGTGCCTCACGCCGAGATTGGCTTGCGTTCCCCTGCGATTGGAGCGGTCGCCACCCTGAGCCTCGCCGTGGAAGAAGCATGGGGGCAGAGGGTCGCGACCGGCGGGCGGGCGAGACGCCGCAACCAGACGGCTGGCGGAACAGATCATGCTATCCCTGGGCAGAGATTGGACACTCACGTCGGTCACCCGGGAACCGAGCATACCGACCGTGCGCCTGAAGGCCGAGATCTACAGGGAGACGTCCGAGAACGCCCGATGATACGCGCTGGCGGCCTGGGCAGCCGGCCGCCACACCCGTCCCGCCGTGATGTGCGGCCTGGCAATTTCTGCCATGAGACAGACAATTCGCGTCCTCGCCTCCGTCGCCCTCCTGTCCGCGGTATCGTCTGCCGGGTCCGGTCCCGTGCCGGCCTCGTCGCCGCTCGGACCCTCAACCCTATCCGGCGCCGGGCCGCGGTTCCACGTCCAGGCGAAGGGACAGACGGGTTCGTCGTCGGATTCTCACGGCCGCGGTATTCGCCTGGGCCAAGACCTGGGGAGGCTCGGCCGACGATATGGCAAACAGCGCGGTCGTCGACGCGTCGGGCAACGTCTATGTCGTCGGCGACTTCGTCGGGACGGTGGATTTCGATCCGGACCCCGTGAAGACCGACATCCACACCTCGGCCGGGGGCACGATCGACGCCTTCCTGGCGAAGTTCGGTTCGGATGGGACGTTCCAGTGGGCCCGGACGTGGGGCGGCCCCGCACCTGGGACCGGCACCGGCGGTCGCGACACCGCGGGCGGCGTCGGCCTCGACAGCGCGGGCAACGTGTATGTCTGCGGCAACTTCCAGTACACCGTCGACTTCAACCCGGATGGCGGCGCGCGCCGGACGTCGAACGCCGGGTCGATGAACAACCCGTACCTGGCCAAGTACTCGCCCGACGGCACCTTCCAGTGGGTGCAGACCTGGGGGCCGTCCGACGGCGGGTCGGACGGCTACAGCCTCGCCGTGGATGGTTGGGACAACATCTACGTGGTCGGAGACTTCGCGGGCTCCGGGGCCTACTTCAACAACCCCTACGGGGGAACGCCCTCGGATTGGCACGCCAACCACCCCAACTCGTCCGGGCAGTACCTCTTCTTCGACGCCTACCTCACGAAGTACGATGCGAACGGGACCTTCCAGTGGGCGAGGACGTGGGGCGGAGAAGGCTATGACGACGGCCCTGGTGTCGCGGTCGATCGCCACGGAAACGTGTACGTGGCCGGGATGTACGCCAGCCAGACCATCGACTTCGACCCGGCCGGCAGTGGCGTCACCAACCACCCGGCGTCGGACAGCGGGATTCTGACGGACGTCTTTCTCAGCAAGTTCGACGGCGACGGGCACTTCCAGTGGGTCCGGACGTGGGGCGGGCAGGGTGCGACGGACGCCGGCGAAACCGTGGCCGTCGACCGCTTCGACAGCGTCTACGTCGGCGGCAGGTTTGCCAGCGTGAACTGCAACTTCAATCCGGGCGGAACCCCGGACCTGCACTCGACCAACGGCGACACGGACGCGTTTGTCGCCAAATTCGACACGAATGGCACGTTCCAGTGGGCTCGGACCTGGGGCGGCACCGGCGCGGATGCGACCGGGGGGCTCTACGTCGACGGGGCGGCCAACGTCTACGCCACGGGCAACTTCTACGGAACCGCCAACGTCGACCAGGCCCACGCCACAGGCACCATCGGCTCGAACGGCCAGTCGGACGCGTTCTTCGTCAAGTGGGACGCCTCGGGGACCTACCAGTGGGCCAAGACCTGGGGCGGCACCGGCTCCGACTGGGCGGGCCGTTCCGCGTCCGACGGAGCCGGGACGGTCTACGTCGTCGGCAGCTTCCAGAACACGGTGGACCTCGACCCGAGCCCAGGCGTCGACAACCACACCTCGAACGGCGGCGCCGACGCATTCCTCGTGAAATTCGCCTCTGCCGTCGCGGCGCCCACCCTGACCGGCGTGACGCCGTCCGGCGGCACGATCGCCGGCGGCACGAGGATCACGGTTTCCGGCACCGGGTTCGTCGGCGCACCAACGGTCACGGTCGGTGGTCTACCTGCCACCGGAGTCGCGATCGTCTCGGAAACGACCCTGACGGCGATCACGCCGGCGCACTCGGCCGGGACCGTGGATGTCGCGGTGACGACGGCCGGCGGCCCGGCGGCGGCGAACTCGGCCTACACCTACCTCGCGCCGCCGGTGTTCACCGACACGCCCTTGGTCCCGCGAGTTACCGTCCTGAAAGCCGTCCACTTGAGCGAGTTGCGCGATGCGGTCGGGGCGCTGCGCGGCCGCTACGCGCTTGCCTCGTTCGGCTGGACCGACACGGTGCTCAGTGCGACCGTCGTCAAGGCCATCCACATCACGGAACTCCGGGCGGCACTCTCAGACGTCTACCTGGCGGCCGGGCTCGTGGCACCCGCCTACACTGGGCCCCCGCCGGCTGCCGGCACCGTCGCCGTCGCGGCGACGCACATCGCGGAACTCCGAGCCGCCGTCCTTGCGATCTGGTGATGTCGGAACCCCTGGCTTGAGGTCGCCGGTAGGTGGTCAGCAGGACTCAGACCACCTTCTGGATGGTCGCACGCACGCGAAGCCCCATTCGAGCGGGTCGATGGTGTGCCACTCGAGCGTGCACCCCTCGCGTGACCGGAGCAGCCTATCGAGCTCATCTGCTGGGGTCGCACCGTCGCTGCCGGGCGCCGACACCCCGCCGCGCCGGTCCTAGTGCCCCTGGGAGAGGTGCGCGACCAGGTCGGCGAGCCGCTCCCTCGTTGCGCTCTCGCTGAAGCCGAGCACGAGGCGTCGTTCCCGCAGCAAGCCGGTCACACCGGGACGTTGGCGCTGCTCGAGCAGCGCCAACGCGGTGCGCGCGGCCTCCGCTGTCGCGTAGTCGGCAAAGAGAACCTCGGTGCGACCGCCGGGAACCGTGTAGATCGCGAGTGAACCGCGCTCGAATCCGTCGCGGCCGAGCGGTGTCAGCCACGCGCGCTGGTTGAGGCCGAGCGGTCCGGCCAGGGCCACCTCGGAGCCGGCCTCGCGTCCGTCGCTCGGCAGAGTCGCGAAGAGTGAGCCCACGCCGCACTCCCCCGTCAGGCGCGCGAGGACGCGCGCACAGAGATCTCGGACCGCCGCATTGTCCCGCGTCAGCGGGTTCTCGTCACGGCAGACGAGGCAGCGGTCGCCGCGGGCGACGGAGACCTCGGCGGTCTCAAGGTCCCCGCGACAGCCCGCGACCAGCTCGACTTCCCTGCCGGGGCGTCGTATCGAGCTGTAGAAGGCCGAGGCGGCCGCCGCATCCCGCATGGCATAGAGCTCGACGGCGAGCCTGGCCGAGCCCCGCGCGTAGCGGCGCACCCAGAGGTGCGTGCAGCCGTACTCCAGAACGGCATCGGCACCACCGTCCATGTAGCCGTAGAGGGTCGCCGTGTTGTAGCTCTCGGCCTCCCCCGCGCTGGCATAGCCACCGAGCGCGGCGCCGTCCGGCAGCGGGCCGTGGTCGCCGCCCGAGCAGCCGACGCCGGCCAACAGGGAGAGCACGGCCAGGGCGATGAGCGCGCCGCGGCCGACGACTGGGCTCATACGCGCAGCTCCACGACCTTGACGGCGTCGAGGTCCGCCGTCCCCAGCCCCAGCTCCGTGGCGTGCTTGAGCTGACGATCGATCATCTCCACCGAGAAGGTTGGGTCGTACCGAGCCAGGAGCCTTGCGCAATAGGCATCGCTTGCGACCATGTCGCCGCAGAGGATGAGCCGGTTCACGCCCGTCACGACTTCCGCCCCGGCCCCGAGGCCAGGACCATTGCGGGCCAGCAGGGCGCGCGCGTCCACGATGTTGAGCTGCGGCTTCACGGCGTCCGCAAAGTGAACGAGGCGTTGGTCGAAGTAGCCCCGGGTGCGCTCGTTCTTGTGCGCCACCATGCGGTCCGCCATCGAGACGCTGCCGAAGTGAATCTTGAGCGCGCTCGTGAAGCGCGCCGAGCCGTGGCGTTTCACCGGCGGCAGGCTGACGACGACCGGAGCCTCGTGGAGTACGCGATGGACGGCCACGGCGGACGCGATGGGCCACGCCGGGTTGCGCACGAGCTTGAAGTCGTCGCGCTCGAAGAAATCGGCCGCCAGCACCTCGACACCGTGGTGCCGGACCGCGTCGAAGACGCCGACCCGCCGCATCCCTTCCTCGGGGGCCAACGCCGGCACGAGGCGTGTGCCGTGGGCCTCGAAGAGGGTCGTCCGCTCGAAGCCCTCTCCTCTCATGGCCTTCGACACCGCGATGATCAAGTCGGCGGCCGTGGTGACCGGATACGCTTGCGGCGTGACATAGCTGCCTTTGAGGATGGCCTCCCGTCCAAGGCCACGCAGCCTGCCAAGGCCGCCCAGGGCCTCGAGACCGGCCGTAAGCATGGCGAGGAGGTCCTCACCTTCGACCGAGATGAGGAGCGGCCGGCCGCCCTCGACGAACACATTGGGCGGGACGCTCTTGCACGCGGCGACGCGCATCCCGCAGCCGCTGCCGAGACCGCCGAGCAGCGCTGCGCCCGAGATGCTGGCGCCGAGCTCCATCATCCGGCGCAGGAAGAGGCGTCGGTCGCGTCCGAAGCCACCCTCGCAGATCTCGCCTCGGCCCTCCGTCATACCCCACCTCCCGCCCCGACCGCGGCCCGGTCGAGCCTGGCCCCGAGCACGCGGACTGCCGCGAGTGTCAGCAGGCCGAACCCCGCCGCGCCGCCCCAGAGGCACTGGCCGAAGAGGAGCGCGTCGTTGGCCGCAAAGCCGGCGAGAATCGTGCCAGCCATGCCGACGACGAAGCCCAGCGAGCCGAGCAGCGGCACGGCCACGAGCGTGGTCACGCGTGCGCGGGTCCGCGTGAGCAGGGGGAAACTCGCAAGGCCGATGACAAGGCCGGCGACCGGCCAAGCGACGAGCGGCGTGACCGTCACGCGGCCCACGAGGAAGGCAAGGCTCGCGGCCGCCGCCGTGACGATGCCGGCGAGCCCGGCCAAACGCGGCCGGCGCGCCAGCAGTCCGAGCGCGACCGCCGTGAACGTCGCAGCCAGAACCGTCCGGGCCAGGTTCGAGCCGAACAGGGCGCCCGCTGCCCAGCCGAGGGCACCGGCCAGGAGCCCGACGACGCACCAGATCCAGGCGTCAGGACGCTTCATAGTCGGCGATCCTACCACCAGGCTCTGGAGAATGCGCGGCGGTTGCCAGCCAGCCGGTCAACCAACCCGATTACGAACCGGAGCCGACAGCGCTGATGACCAGCACCGGCTGATCGTCGGTCTGCGATCCATGGGCCAGGGCTGCAGCGCGGATGCGGGCGGCCAGCGGCGCCTGCGCGTTGGCGCGCAACACTCCTGCGACACCCGCCATGCCGAACTCGCGGTCCTCGCGGTCGAAGACTTCCAGCAGGCCGTCGGTGAGCAGCACCAGAACATCCCCTGGGTCCAACCGAACGGCAAGCGCGGGGTCGGTCTCGCCGGCACGGATGCCGGGTGCGAGACTCGATGCGTTGTACTCCTGCGCAGTGCCGGTCGCGCCACGGTAGTGCAGCGCCGGCGGATGACTGGCCGATCAGCCCACTAGAGACGACGAGATAGGCAAGGCGGGTCGTCGGGCTTCCACCGAGTCGAGCGACCAACCGACAGAAGCGCGTTGGCTAGCCTGTGCGCGGACGGAACCGCCTCAACGCGAGAGCGTCGAGGCGAGCCTCACCACGACGAGCCGGCCATCGGTGTGCCAGGCATCGCCGCCGCCGTTGCGCCCTTCCAGTTTGTCGTGGAACCGCTCGACGTAGTAGACCTCTTCGGCCGCACCAACTCGCGCGAGGTCCGCCGAGCATTTGTTCCGCTCGGCATCGAGGTCCGCGGCGATGTGATGGGTGACCTGGCCAGTCCTGCGGCTCACCCCGACCGAAGTGTCGTAGGTGGCCGCCCCGAGCCAGAGCGGCGAATCCGGGTCGAGCAACTCCGCCCGCCAGGTACCCGGACGTGGTGTCGCTGGCGAGGGCTGGCGCCGACGGGCTGCTCGAAGGCGAGGTCCTGCTTCCTGCCGAACAGAAACAGGTGGCTGACCGGAGCCGTCTCATCGGGCTTCTTCAAGAGCGTGCGTTCGACGATGCGCAGGCTCGTTTGGAACGTGATGGGGTCGGCCGGATACCATCCGCCTGCCGTCATCGCCCGAACGACGTCCTGGTCGAATCCGATCAACGCGATGTTCAATGGGTCCCCAGGAAGGCCTTCGGTCGTGTGTGTGAGGCGGGGGCTGGCGGTCAGGTCAGGATGGCGGCGGGTGCGGACCTTCCACGCCCACGGCAGCGCCAGATAGGCGACGAGCAGATAAACGAGGATCGAGCAGGGGATGAGAAACAACAGGCGCCGCATCATCGGGACGTCCTGTTCACCGCCCCTCAACTGAAGAACTCAACCGACATTGCAAAGAGCCGCTTGCACGGCGCCGGCCGAGAGGGGATGGGAGAACCGAGGGCATTGTAGCACCCGAACTGATCCACTGCGCGCCTCGGTGGTCGTCGACGGCTCTCTGGTCCTGGCGGCCCTTGCAAAGCTCGGGTTGTTTCTCGCTCGGATGTCACCGGCCGCCCGCTCCACCGTCAACGAGGCCGCTGCCCCGCGGAATGCGCCGTGACGTGTCGCGGAGGCGCGTGACCACTGGTCAACTCAAGTGAGCCTCCCAGCCGAGTTTCAGAAGCCTGGGCGTGCTCGTGGCGGCCTTCTGCCCTTGTGATCGCGGCGTCGTGGCGAGACGGACGAGATGGCCGGTAGGCACAGGCGTCAGAGCGCGCGGATGAGCCGGCTCCCTCCCCAAATCACCTTGTCGCCGACCTCGCCACACGGTAGATTGGAATCATCCTCGAAATACGACCCCGACGCCCGTCTGGAACGGGCTAGGAGGATCGACTGTGCAGCGGATTCGACGCCTGGCCAGGGCGGCCACCCGCATACTCCACGCGAACGTCGGCCGTCCTGCGGCGCCCCTGAAGGTCAACTTCGCGCTGACCTACTGGTGTCAGTACCGCTGCCGGACGTGCAACATCTGGCAGCGAAAGCCGTCCGATGAGCTCGGCACCGCCGAGCTCCTGACCTTTGTCCGCCGGAACCAGGAGGTCAGCTGGCTGGACCTCACGGGCGGCGAGATCTTCCTGCGAGGCGACGCGGCCGAGGTGCTGGAGGCGTTTGCCGTCGACATGCACCGGCTCGCGCTCCTCCATTTCCCGACCAACGGCTTTCTGACGGATCGCATCGTCCCGATCGTCGAGAAGATCGCCCGCCGCAGCCAGGCGCGCATCATCGTGACCGTCAGCATCGATGGGGACGAGGCCCTGAACGATGCCGTCCGGGGGATCCGTGGCGGCTACCGGCGGCAGGTGGCCACCTTCAACGGGCTCCGGGCCATCCGGGGCGTCCGGCCGGTCATCGGGATGACCCTGTCGGTGCACAACGCCGGGGCGTTCGAGCGGTCCTTCGAGGCCTGGCAGAAAGACTGCCCGGGCCTCGGCATCGACGATGTCCACCTGAACGTCGCGACCGAGTCCAACCACTACTACGGCAACGTCGGCGCGCAGGTGTCGCCGCCAGCCGAGGCGCTCCGGCACGATCTCCTGCGCTATCGAGCGCTGCGCGCCGCCGCTGGCGTGCCCATCGGACGCCTGGCCTCCCACTGGGTCGAGGAGCGCTACCTGTCGGGGCTCTCGACCTATCTGGAGACACGCCGGACACCCATGCGCTGCCACTCGCTCCGAGCGAGTTGCTTCATCGACCCGTGGGGCACCGTCTATCCGTGCATCACCTACGACCGGCCGGTCGGTCGCCTGAGAGAGCACGGCATGGCTCTCGAAGCGATTCTGGCAGTCCGCCGACGCGCGGCAGCTGCAGGGAGCCATCTGGAACGGTGACTGTCCCCACTGCTGGACCGCCTGCGAGGCGTATCAATCGATCCTGGGCAACGTCCTCAACCCGCGACGCCGGCTGCCGCCCGTCACCGCTCTCCGCGGGGACGGCCACCAGGTGGTTCGTGCCGACGTCTAGTCCCCCGAGGCCCCCATGCCCTTGCCGGACGACGTGACGGTGGTCATTCCAGCGAAGAACGAGGAGCAAACGGTCGCGGAGGTCGTGACACGGACGCGCCGCCACGTCCGCCACGTGATCGTGGTGGACGGGCGGTCGGTGGACGCGACCGCGACGGAGGCCCGTGCCGCCGGGGCAATCGTCATCTCGGACCACGGCAGGGGCAAGGGCGAGGCCATCCGGTGCGCGATTCCCTGCGTCAGCACGCCGGTGGTGGTGTTCCTGGATGCCGACGGCTCGCACGATCCTGACGACATTCCGCCACTGGTCGCGCCGATCCTCGCCGGCGTCGCCGACCACGTCACGGGGTCCCGGCTGATCGGCGGCTCCAGCGAGTTGCACGGTGGCTTCGACGAGTTCCTGCGACTGGCGGGCTCCTCCTTCATCACCGCCTGCATCAACTGGCGCTTCAACGCGCGGCTGAGCGACAGTCAGAACGGGTTCCGCGCGATTCGCACGTCCGTTGTTCGCCAGCTCGGGCTGCGGCAGAACAGCACGACGGTCGAACAGGAGATGATCGTGCGGACCCTGGCACAGGGCTTCCGTATGGCGGAAGTCCCCTGCCACGAGTTCAAGCGGGCGTTCGGCCAGTCGCACATCCGTCTGTGGCGGGCGGCCCCCGTTTACGCCTGGAGCCTCCTCCAGCTGCTGGCCTGTCGCCGGCAGGCGCCGGCCGGCGACGCGTCCCCGTTCCTGGAGGGCGGGCGGCGACTGATCCAGGCCGTGGAGAGGAAGCAGTCGTGACTGTTCTCGGAATCTGGGACGGGCACGAT
Source organism: uncultured Acidobacteriota bacterium (assembly GCA_963701315.1). Taxonomy (GTDB): domain Bacteria; phylum Acidobacteriota; class Vicinamibacteria; order Vicinamibacterales; family Fen-181; genus FEN-299. The sequence continues at coordinate 3,296,409 of OY969603.1, forward strand.
GCGGGTGCGGCGCTGCTCGTGGACGGCCGGCTGGTCGCCGCGGCCAACGAGGAGCGGTTCACGCGGCGCAAGCTGGAAATCGACTTCCCGTCGCGCTCCATCCAGGCGTGCCTCGAGCTTGGCGGCCTGCCGGCGTCGGCCATCGACACTGTCGCCGCCTCGACGTTCGACGTGGCGAAGACCCTCGGCCGGCTGGTGCCGTCGACCAGGGAGGCGTACTACCAGGTGCGCCGGCGACTCGCGCCTCCAGGCGTCTGGGCGGACGCGCGCCGCGTGGCCAAGTACCGGATGACCGAGTGGCGGCCGACGTGGTGGAGCAGGCGGTTGAGCGAACGCCTCCTGCGCCGCCGGATGTCGCGGGCCGGTCTCGGACGGGCGCGCGTCCGCTTGTACGACCACCACGACTGCCATGCGGCCACCGCGGCGTACGGGAGTGGCCTGGACTCGTGTCTGGTCATCACCATCGATGGCCTCGGCGACGGCTGCGCCGCCACCGTGTCTCGCTTTGCGGACGGACGGTTCATCCCCCTGGCTCGAACGCCCGCTCAGGACTCGCCGGGCGTCTTCTTCGAGCACGTCACCGCCCTGCTGAACATGCGAGAGCTCGAGGACGAGGGGAAGGTGATGGCGCTCGCCGACTACGCGGCCCCGGTCCCCGACGAACGCAATCCGCTGCTGTCGTACCTGGATGTTGACGGCCTCCGGTTTCGAACGAAGGTGCCTGGCCACGCCATGCGGGAACGGCTGCGGCGGGAGCTGTGGTTCGTGCCCAACGAACAGTTCGCGTTCATGGCCCAGCGCGCCATCGACCTCGCGTGCACCGCCCTCGTCCGCAACGCGGTCCTCGCCACGGGAGAGGGGCGGGTCGCGCTGGCCGGCGGCGTGGCGTCGAACGTCAAGGCCAACCGCTCGATCCGGCTCCTGCCCGAGGTCGAGGACGTCTTCGTCTACCCGCACATGGGCGACGGCGGGCTCGCGGTGGGCGCGGCGCTGCTCGCGGAGGCGGAGGCCGGCGGTCGCCCGGCGCTGGATCTCTCCGACCTCGGTCTCGGGCCCGAGTATGACGAGGCGCGCATCGAGCAGTCGCTGCGGGCGTCTGGCGTCACCTGGAGCCGACCCGATGACCTGACCGGGAAGGTGGCCGATCTTCTCGTGGACGGCCGGATTGTGCTGTGGTTCCAGGGCCGGATGGAGGTACGGACCGCGCGCGCTGGGGCACCGCAGCGTGTTGGCCCGACCGGATCGCCCGGAGCTCCGAGACCGGCTGAACCTCGTCCTGAAGCGGCGCGTGTGGTACCAGCCATTCTGCCCGACGCTCTTCGAGGCCGAGGCACGCTCCGTCTTCGCAGACTGGACAGGCGAACCGAACCGCCACATGACGATGGCCTACTCGGTGAGGGCGGCCTGTCGAGCGCGGCTCTCGGGGGTGCTGAACGTGGACGGCTCGTGCCGGCCGCAGATCCTGCGTGATGACGATCCGTCGCTCTATGGGGTTCTGCTGCGGGCGGTGAAGGCGCGACTCGGCTTCGGCGCGGTTCTCAACACCAGCTTCAACATCCACGGCCGGCCGCTCGTCTGCACGCCCGAGGAGGCCATCGAGGTTCATGTCGAGTCGGGCGCGGACGCCGTCGCCATCGGGCCGTTTCTCGTCCAGCGGCGCGGATGATCTGGGGCGAAGCAGCTTGCCGCGGCCTGTCTCCTGCGCCCCGCCCTCTTCTCAGGCGTCGTCTTAATCGACAGTCCGGCGTACGGCGAAAGGGCCCACGCCATCCTCGACGGGCACTATCCGGTGATCGGCGGGACCTACGTGTTCGCCACCCGTCCTGTTTTGCCCGGCCTCATCGCGGGCAGTCTGAAGCTCCTGGGCTGGTCCGAGCTGGGATTCGTCGTTCCGGTGCCAATCGGCTGACTGATTGGCATCTCCGCCGCGTGCGCGATCGGCCTTCCGACTCGAGCGGTTCCAGGCAGAGCCCTGAGCGCCGCTCGGGCCACGGCCGCCCCGAAATCGCCGGCGACGTCAGACCGGCACTCCGGACGCGGACCCGCGCAGCAGAGCTTGCCCGTGCCGCCGTCCGCTGCGCAAGCTCGACGCGGGCGGCGCCAGTCGCGATAATTGGACTTGGGAGTCGCAGACAATCGATACGGTCCGAAGCGCGCGGACGCCGCCGCCGCGCGCGCGGGACCAGGTACGGGCCAGAGGATCGCCGCCGATGTCGCCACAGAACAGCCCACGGATGATCGGTCGATACGAGATTGTCGACCGCCTGGGACGCGGCGGCATGGGCGTGATCTACCGCTGCCGGGATCCGCGAATCGACCGTCCCGTCGCCATCAAGCTGCTCTACGGCGCGGACGAGGAGCTGCGCAAGCGGTTCGTCCAGGAGGCCCGGTCCGCGGGCAAGCTCGCCCACCGGAACATCGTCACCGTCTTCGACTACGGCGAGCACGAGGACCAGCCCTTCCTCGTGATGGAGTTCATCGAAGGGTCGACGCTCGGCGAGCAGATCCGCGCGCAGGTCCAGTTCTCGCTCAACCGGAAGCTCGAGCTCATCGGCGAGCTGTGTGCGGGCCTCGACTACGCGCACAACCGCGGCATCGTCCACCGCGACATCAAGCCGGCGAACATCATGATCGCGCGGGACGGGGTGCTGAAGATCCTCGACTTCGGCATCGCGCACCTTGCCGACTCCAGCCTCACCCAGGCCGGCGCGATGATGGGCACTCCCAGCTACATGTCCCCGGAGCAGATCGAGGGACTCCCGGTGGACCGCCGCAGCGACATCTTCGCCGTCGGTCTCGTGTTCTACGAGCTCCTGTCGTTCCGCCAGGCGTTCGCGCGCGAGACGGCGCACAACGTGATGTTCGCGATCGTCCGCGACGCGCCGACGCCGCTCTCCGACCTCTGCCCCGGCCTCGACGCGGCGGTCGAGCGGATCGTCATGAGAGCGATCGAGAAGGACCCGGCGCGCCGGTACCAGACGCTGGCCGCGATGGCGGCGGACGTCGCGAAAGCCAGGCTCACGGCGTCGACCGAAGGGGACTCCCCCAACGAGGCGACGCTCGCAGGCGTGAGGCCGCCCGCGCCGCCGACCCACCAGCGGACGCCGCGGTCCCGATCCGACCGCGAGGCAATCGCGCGGCGTCGCGCCGAGATGATCGATGGCCACCTGGCCGCCGCGCGGCAGGCATTCGACGCGGGCGACTACGCCGCCGCCATCGAGGCATGCGAGCAGGCCGCGCTGATCGACCCGGACGAGACGCGCGTGCTGGATTCTGATTGAACGGGCACGCTTCGCCATCCAGAGCCGGCAGGCAACGGCCTGGCTCAGCGAAGCGGCCGACCGCTTCGCCCGTGGCGACGCCCGGGAGGCGCTGGAGCTCGTCGAGCGTGTGCTGCAGGTCGACCCGGCCTCGCCGGAGGCCCGCCACCTGCAGTCAACCATCGACCAGTGGGTGCGCGAGGAGGCGGCACGCGAGGAGGGGCGGCGTGCCCGGCAGCTGTGGGTGACGGCTCAGCTCGACTTCACACGAGCAGCCATCCAGCGCCGCCAGTACGGGGACGCGATCACCACGCTGAGCGAGGTGACCAGGGTCAGCCCCGAGACTCCCGGACTGGCAGACCTGCTCCGCGAGGCGCGGGAAGGCCAGGATGCGCTCGAACGGGAAGAGCAGCGGCGGCGCGACACCGACGAGCAGCTGGCGCGGGCCACCGCGGAGTTCAGAGGCGGGCGGCTGCCGGAAGCCCTCGACCGCGTGGAGGCCGCCCTCGCCCTCATGCCGGACCATGCCGGGGCTCTCGAGCTGCGACGCGGGATCGAAGCCGCCATCGAGGAGAGGTCTCGCCAGGAGGAACACGATCGGGCGGCGGCGCAGACCGTCGAGATGGCCTGGCGGCGGTTCGAGGCCGGCGAGCACGCGGAGGCGATGACGCTGCTCGGCCGCTCCGCGACGACGCACATCTTGATTCTCGCAGGCGCTCGAACAGATGCAAGCCGCATTCACCGAGATCGAGCACCAGAGGGAGGCCGAGCAGCGGCGTCAGGCGGCGGAGCGGCAGCGCCAGGAGGAGGCGGAGCGCGCGCGTCTGTTGGAGGAGCGGCGACGCCGCAAGGCCGAGGACCAGGCGCGCCGGGAGGCCGAGGAGCGGGCACGGGCGGAGGCGGTGGAGCGAGAGCGCGTGGCACAGGAGCGGCGCCGGGCCGCTGAAGAGCAGCGGCGGCGGGAAGAGGAGCGGCAGCGCCAGGACGAGGCTCGGCGTCGGGCGGCCGAGCAACGGCGAGCGGAGGAGCAGCGGCGCGGTGAGGAAGCCGAGCGCCGACGCGCCGAGGCGGCAGCGCTGGAGCGCCAGCGCCGCGAGGCGGAAGACAGGGCCAGACGTGAGGCGGAGGACCGGGTAGCCGCGGAGGCCGCGGAACGACGTCGGCAGGCCGAGGAACGTGCGTCGTTCGAAGCCGAGGAGCGCAGCCGGCAGGAGGACAGCGCCCCAGCCGAGGAACTGGCCGTGCAGGTCTCCGCTGCGGGCGACGTGGACGCGAGGTGGATCGAGGGGGTGCCGGCGGCTCTTCCCCGTCACCGACGCTGGCTGAGCTGGAAGACTGGCCTCGGTGCCGCCGCGGTCGTTGGCCTGACCACCCTCGTGCTGCACTACGCGACATCCCGGGAGTCGCAGGTACGACCGGCGCCCGCTCCCGCTCGGGTCGCGACGGCGACCAAGCCGGCGCCGCCGCCACCGACTCCCTCGATTCAGCCCGCGCCACCGGCGCCGTCTGGCCTCCTGGTCGTCGATGCGCTTCCCTGGGCTCAGGTCGTGGCGATCGCGGGGCGGGATGGAGCCGTCCACCCGGTGAACCCGAACACCTACACGCCCGTAACCCTGGCTCTGCCGGCTGGCGACTACGTTGTCACGCTGAAAGGCGGCAACGGCAGAACGCGGACCCTCGACGTTCACGTACAGGCTGGCATGGTGCGGCCGGCGCTGACCGTTGACATGGGACGGATTGACGCGGACGCCTATCTCAGGAAGCTCGGATGGTGAGGCTGGCAGGCGCATCGCGCACACTGGCCGGGCTGGTCGTGCTGACGTGGGCGGCAGGCAACGCGCCCGCGGCGGCGGCCAACTACCGCGACGACTACCGGCGCGGGTTCGTCGCCATCGAGCGGGGCGAATGGCAGACGGCCGCCGCGGCCATGCGCTCGGCGGCTGAGGCGCATCCGAACGAAGGCGAACAGATCATCGTGTACGGCACCAGGGCCGAGCCCTACCTCCCCCACTACTTTCTCGGGCTCGCGCTGTTCAGGATGGGAGACTACGCCGAGGCCGTGCAGGCCTGGGAGGCGTCCGAGGCCCAGGGCGCGGTGCAGCGGACGCGATACTATCGCGACCTCCAGCGGGACCTGCCGGGCGCGCGCGCGAAGGTGGCCAACACGTCGCCGCCGACAGGGGCCGGAGGGACGCCTGGCGGCACGTCCACGTCCGGATCAACGGGTCCCCGGCCGGGTCCGAAAGGGCCCGATCCTGCCGAGGAGGCCGTCCGCCAGGCCGAGGCCGCCGTAGGCCGCGCGCAGAAGGCGCGGGGGCAGTTCGCGGCCGTGCCCAACGTCGATCGCCTGAAGCGGATCGACGCCGACCTCGGAGCCGCGGAGCGGTCGGCCGCCAACGACTTCAACGGGGCCGTCAGCGGCCTCGAAACGGCGCGTCAGAGTCGAAACGCGGAGGCGGCACGCCAGGTCGCGGCAGCCGCCGACCGCGCCGCGAGCGGCTACGGCGACGCGACGACCCGCGCGCGGGCCATCGACGCCGCGCTCGCGCAGCTCACCGACGGCATGCGGCTGTACTTCTCCGGGCGGTACAGGGCTGCCACCGACAAGCTGGAGCAGCTCGATGCCAGGTCATCCGCGCTCGCTGCCCAGCAGCGGCTCTTCCAGGCGGCGTCGCTCTACGCCCTGTTCGTCGAGTCGGGTGAGCGCGACCAGCAGTTGCGGTCCGCCGCGGACAGCGCGGCCCGCGAGTGCCGACGCCTGGCGCCGGACCTGGTGCCCGATCCCGATGCGTTCTCGCCGCGCTTCATCGCCTTCCTGGGCCTTAGCCATTCGCGCTGAACCCCGCGGATCGGCGGCGTCCTGACGATCTCGAAGGCCTGCCTCATCGGGAACGACGCCGTTCTCCCCCCGACGCTCGTGCTCGTTGACGTGGTCGCGATCGCGATTGGCGGGATGGTCATCGACGAGGAGGAGTGCCTCGCATCGCCCGGCGAGGCGCTGGCTCGACGAGCAGGACGCGGTGACGACTGCTGCGGTGATCGAGACCACGAGACCGGTGGGGCAACCTCACCCAATCCCCCGACAGGAGACCGCTCCGGCAAGGGCGACGAGATCGAGAAGTCCTCGAGCCTGAGGCCGACCGGCCTCGAGGCTAGGTTCAACTCGGAGAATCGATGATGTAGGTCTTGTCGGAGCGCGATGCCGTGACCGACGCCAGCGTCACGGTGAGCGTGACCGTCAGGGGAATCGCCGTGTTCGCACGGCCGCACGTGACCATCAGGTTGTAGGTCGGGGTCGTGTTCGTGACCGTGACCGGCGACCCGAGATAGGGGCTATCGAACACCCACTGATAGGTCAGGCCAGTGGTGGGCGTCGAGGCGGATGCGTCGAACTGGCAGGTGGCGTTCCCGCCGAAGCCCTGGCTGGTGCCGAGCGCCTGGCAGGTGTGCGTCGGGCCAGTCGGCGTGCCGACGATCCCGTAGGTCTGCCTCATCAGGAACGAGGCCGTCACCCCGACGCTGCTGGTCGTCGTCGAGCTGCTCGTGGTCGACGAGCTCGTCGTCGAGCTGGTGGTCGTCGTCGAGGCCATCGTGGTCGTCGTCGTGGTCGACGGCGTGGTCGTCGGCGGGACCGAGGTCGTGGTCGTGACGCCCGAGGGCTGCTGGTTCGACGAGCACGATCCCGTCACGACGATCGCGACGATTGAGGCGGCGAGACCCCAGCGGGACAACATCATCTGATCCCCCGACGCTGACCCTTCCGGCAAGGCCCGTCTAGAAGCGTACGATGATCGACGTGGAGCCGATCCGAGAGCGCGAGCTGTAGTCGAAGGCGGCGTTCACTTCCAGCCGGGAGCTCAGCGACAGCCCGGCCCCGGCCGCATAGTGCACCACGCCGTTCATCGCCGGCAGGTACGCGCGGAACCGTTCGTCGATGACGGGATTGACCGCCGTGCTCGAGTTGTAGACCACGGTGTGATTCGGGTCGTACCAGATGCCGGCCCGGATCGCCGGAACGCGAGGCACCTGCGTGAACAGGTACTCGACGCCCCCGTGGATCTCGGTGCCGTCCGACACCGAGAACTGCGCGATGGTCGGGTTGCCCGGCACCGTCGTCGTCCCGACCTGAAGTCGGATGTAATCGTTGATGAGATCCGAGTAGGTGATCCGCGTCACGTCACCGAAGACCGTCAGGCCTTCCACCACGCGCACCGCCGCCCCGACGCTGAACTGGTCCGGCACCTTGAAGGTCCCGGACGCCACGGTCGGGGACGGCGCGCCCGTCGGCCCCTCGGAGACGGTGAAGTTGAACGACGGCCCGCGGCTGTACCGCGCACCGACGCGGACGCTCGGCGACGCTTTCCAGGTCGCGCCCAGCGTGACCCCGACTGCCGTTCCGCTGCCGTTCTGCACCGACGAGAAGAGCGGCGCGTTGTAGTTGGGCGAGCCGAAGATGCCGCCCGTCGAGATCGAACCGCTGGAACAGCGACGACATCGAGAAGTCGTAGATGCCGACGCCGATGCCGGCCGAGAACGCGTCGGATATCCGGTACACACCCGCCACGCCGTAGCCCGTGATGCTCACCTGCCTCTGGGCCCCGAACGGGAGCTCGCGCAACTCCCCCTGAAACACCCCGTTGGTCTGGAAGCCCACGTTCACGCGAACCAGTTCGTGACGATAGGCGGCCACGGCGAAGCGTCCGTGCGGGTACACGAAGGACACGAAGGACAAACCGCCGCTGCTGTCGGTGGGAGCGGAGGACCTGGGGGCCCGCGACCGTGTCGGTCCCCTGTCCGGTCAGCGTGCCGGACAGCCGTCCACGCGTCAGGGTACTGGTTGTCGAACCCGCGGTAGCGCCCTTCAGCCGACACCTCCGGCCGCGAGAGGGCCGTCAGCCCGGCGGGGTTCGTGAACCCCGCGGTGGCATCGTCCGCCAGCGCGATGAACGCGGCGCCAAGGCCGAGGCTGCGTGCCCCCGGGTTCAGGAAGTCGAACTGCAGCGGCAGCTGCACGCTTGCCTGCGAGTAGGCCGGGGCGGCCCAGGCAAGGCTCACCAAGAGCACGCTGGCAAGGTGCCACTGGTGTCGTCGTATGGTGCGTGGAGACCTGAAGATTGAGGATCGCTCGAGTCGTCGGTCGCCGGCAGCCGCAAGGTGGTGCCTCATCGGAACCGGCCTCAACAAATTCCATGCCGGGCCGTGTCCGGCTCGACAGTGGAATCGACCGAACTCGGGAGGCCGTGTTTCAGGCGGCTCGGGGTTTGCGGCCCGACGCGGTCCCGCCGCTACCTGTGCCGCAACTGTAGGAAGCCGAAACAGCGGGTGTAGTCGCCGGCTGCACCAGGCGGGCGCGTCGGCCCGGCCGCGCGCGTCACCGCGGCGCGGCCGGCGCGGTGGCCGGCGCACTCAGACGGTAGATCGCAAAACGGTAGTTTCGCTCGCGGTACTCGCTTACGAGCCCGTGCGGGAAGCGTTCCAGCACCGCCGTGCAGAACGACTGCTGCAGCGGATCGGCGACCTCGCACCAGTAGTTCCAGTGGAAGAACACGCCCCCGGCGTAGCGGGGCCGCAGGACGGTCTCGACGTAGTTCGGTTCGGTGGTCGCGAGCGACACCTGCGCGGCGCTATAGCCCCAGACGTGGAACATCGTCGGGTTGTGCGTGAGCACGATGGCGTTCCTCGGAAGCCGGGCAGCAGCCTCCTTCGCGAACGCGACATCGGCCCGGGCGTTCCAGGCTTCCTCGCCGGTCGCCCTCACGAACGGCATGTACCAGAGGAACTGCACCACCAGCACGACCGTGATCAGCGTCGTCGCCGGAACGGCCGGAAGCCATCCTCGTCTCGCGAGCGTTCGGACCACACTCGACGCGCCGATCCCGGCCATGACCGCCACCGGGACAGAAGCCATCAGGGAGAACCGGTCGTCCGCGCCGAAGTTGTAGCTGCCCGCGTAGAAGAAGAGGAAGACGCCCCAGAACAACAGGAAGTAGGTCGCCGGAATCACGACGAGCCGGTTTCGCCGCCACGACGCGAGAGCCGCGAGGGCGAGCGCAGAGTACACGGTCGGGAAGCGCGCGTCCCCCAGGAAGAACAAGCCGTTCGTTCTCAGGTTCGCCGCGAAGTACGCCGTGGACAGGCGCGGCCCGGAGGCACCCCAGCTCTCGTGACGCACGGCGACGAGGTGGCCGGCATGCGCGGCGAGCAGCACGAGACCCACCAGCCCGATCCACCAGAAGCGCGGCCGTGCGAGCTCACGCGGCGCCTTCGTCACGACGATGGCCGCGACGAGCGGCACGACCAGAAGACATTCTGGGCGCATCTGCACGGCGAACGCAGAGGCGACAGCCACCCAGAGCAGGGCCGAGGTCGACCGGAGGCGGACGAAGGCCATCGCGGCGAGGACGGCCACCGCGCAGGCCAGCGCGGCCGAAGGCTCGGAGGCGGCCGTGTGAGCCCATCGAAGATGCTCGGGGATCAGCGCGGCGACCATCGCGGCGCCGCCGCCGGCGAGGCGGCTCTCCGTCAGCGCGGTTGTCAGGAGGAAGACCACCAGCACCGTCAGCCCCGCGAACACGGCATTCATCGCGAACGCCACGCCCTCGTGGACGCCCGCCACCCGATAGGCGAGGCTCAGCAGGTACGGGTACCCGTCCGGCTCCTTGTTGTACTCTCCCCTCCAGCACTGCAGCGATCCGTATTCCACCGTGCCGTCGTCGCACATCTGTGCGAGGTGCAGATCGGCGAGGTTCTGTCCAATGCTCTGGTAGATGTGCTCGTCGTAGTAGATGCGATTCGTTTGCGGCGCGACAAACGTGGCGAGGAGGACCGCGAGGAGGGCGACGGCGGCGGGGAGCCTCAATTCGCGGGCGCGCAAGCCGAGCGCGCGGAGCAGAGGCGGCACACAGTGCCATGACAGCGAGACCAGCGCGAAGAACATCAACTCCAGCGACCAGAACTGCCAGCGCCTGAGCTGGTCCTTGAGCGCAACCTCGGGCGTGTGGACGAGCCAGGTCACGATTCCGGCGCCGACCAGGAGCCAGGCTCCGGCTAGCAGCGCCCAGTGCGCCGCGGTCGGACGAACGGGCAGGATAGCGGCAGCGCCCGGTTGCAACGCGCCGCTGCAAGGAAGCCCGCGATCGTGGTTGACATCGGTCCGGTTCACGGCATTGGCCACCGGAGGCATCGGCGCGTCCGTCAGTGCGCCCCGCGCGCGCAGAGGAGCGAGGCCAGCACGCGCGTCTAGGTGTAGGTGTACGCCGCGCCGTCGGCGGAGACCAGCTCCGGGTAGAGCGACAGACGACGCGGCCCGGCGGAGCGAAACTGTTGGACGACCTCGCTGTGACCCGACGCGAGCCCCACGCGCTCCACCTGGCCCGGCAGTTCGTGGAGCGATAGGCCAGCACGCGCCGTCCGTCGGGCGCCCACCGCACGGGCAGATCTTCCGTCGTGACGTTCGGAATCGTCTGCGTTGGGCCGCAGCCCAGTCGGTAGATCACCGGGACCGACTCGGGTCGCCACGGCTGCCCGTCCGCGGCGACACCCCACTCGCCGTCCGGCCTGACGGGCCGCGGCGTGCTGCCGTCGACGTTCTGCACGCAGCCGCGGGCCTGTTGTCCCCGCTCCGCGCCGCGCGCGAGCACCAGCCGGCGGCGGGGAACGAACTCACCCAATTCTACACTTCGATCAGGCCGCTCGGCAGCAACCGCTTCTCTCCGGCGCGGGTGGGGTAGAGCAAGAGCTGCACTGGCACGTGCGTCACGGCGAGCGCCCGCTACCCGGCGACAGGTCCTGGCCACGGCCGACGCCGGGCGTGACCGGCGATGAGCCGTTCAGCGCGTGGGGAGCAGGGTGCCGGCGGGCCCAGCCGGCGGCGCGAGCCCGGTGAACAGCAGCCTGCGGCCGTCCGCGCCGGATCCGAACGTGCAGGTAACGGGTGTCTGACAAGACGGAACGACGGGCTAACAGGCGACTGCACGCTACAGCCCCCGAACGAGCGGACGCCGTCGTCGTGAAGCTGGCGCGCGGGCCGCCTGAGCAGCCGTGAAGCCGCGGGCCACCGCCATCGTTGCCCTCGTGCGCGTCGGGAATCAAGGCGAGCCACTGCTCGCGCAGTCGGCGTTGCCGGCCTTACCGATTCCCTGATCCCGACTCCGGTCGCCGCTGTGAGAGGGCGTCGGCGTCGGTGCTGAAGGCCGAAGCGTAACGGCCGCGACCTCCCGAGGGGCGCGGGAGTTGGTACGAGGGCTCGTGTTGTCCCTGGGTCACGGCTCGTGACCGATTCTTGTAGAGGGAGCCCCTCGCCGTCGGAGTAGCCCGTTGCACCGCGTGCACATGCCGGACATGGTGAGCGGCCGCCAGCCGCCACGGATGGAAGGTCGTCGTCGGGGCAACCCAGTCGCCGCTGACCGCCAACTCGCAATGTGCGTGGAACAACCGGGCCGCCTGCGCAGGCCCTGCTCTTGGGGGCCTGCTCGGCGGCCTCAGCCGGGTCACGACGAAACCCCAGGGGCTTGCCAGCATCCGCCCACATAGAAGGGACAGGGAACGTCAGCGTAAGCGTGAGACTGAAGGCGATGAAACGGCGGACTCTTGGCGTGGCAGGACGACCTGCCGGAAGCGCCGCCGATCCCAACGAGGCCTGGCGAGCATGTCATCAATCATTACGCCCGACCCGGCCAGCACGGGCGAGATGGGAAGCACGCCGGAGCCAGGTGGGTCGCCGAAGAAGCGACACGGGCACCCGCGCTGCCGTCCCCCCCGCCTTCACCGGTTGTTTCCCACTGCTGAATCAGCTGACCATTTCTGTCTGTGAAGATGACTTGCCACGGAGCGCACGGTATAAACCGCACCTCCTGTGATCCCGCCAGCAGTCGCGCCAGCAGCCGTACCGGCGAATCCTATGGGGTGGCTAAAGAGCAAGGTCACCGCCGCACCATTTACAACGCAGCCTCCGAGGCTCAGGCCTCGGTTGTAGCCTTCACACACGCCCAAGACAAACGCGGTACCGAGACTTCCAACAAGTCCAGCAGCCCCGCCCCAGAATACGTAGTGAGCAAACCGAAACACATGCGGTTTCGTATCTACTGAACCCGCTTGAACCTTCTCAGAGAGTTCTTCCGCCATAGGGCAACCCCACCTCTCATGGTACGCTCGAGTGTGAGCGTCGTCCGTCCGGGATTGCACAAGAGGCTTACATTCCGCACATCTCGACGCGACTTACTGATCCTGTAAGCGGTTGACGGCCTATCGTTTGCGACGTAGTTCGAAGCCGCCGGCTCTCATCGATTGGGTTTCCCACGCCCGCAAGACACGGGGAACACGCCGATAGCTGGCGATCGCGCGTCGGAGGAACCGCGCCTGCTCGGCCGACACCATCCGGTGCACCAACCGCCCGTCCGTCCACGACCAGCACCCGCTGCTCCGGGATCGCCTGAAACTCGCGCACGACATCGGGGATCGAGCGCTGGCGATAGCGTGACCCGTTGAACGCCGTGACACTGCAGAACGTGCAGTTCATGGGATAACCGCGGTTCGTCTGGATCGCCCCGAACGCATAGTCGCCGGTCAGCAGGCCGTGCCGCGCCGGCCGCACCCCATCCGTCCCTGCGAGGCCGCCGTCGTGACGGGGCGCCAAGCGCCCGCCGCGGCGTCTTCCAACACCTGTGGCCAGATGGCGTCGGCTTCCCCCGTGACGACCGCGTCCACTCGCGCCATCGCCTCGTCCACGCACATCGTCGCGTGGATGCCGCCCATGACGACCGGCACACCGAGACGGCGGAAGTGCCCGGCGATGTCGTAGGCGCGCGGCGCCTGTGACGTGAAGGCCGTGATGCCAACCAGGTCCGGGAGCGGCATCTCGTCATAGCGCGGGATCGCGACGTTCTCGTCGAGCAGCGTCACCTCCCACTCCGGCGGCGTAGGGCCGGCGAGCACCATCGCACTCTGCGGCTGCCACACCCGGTAGCGGTTCCATCGGCTCCTGTCGAGCCGGACGATGCCTGACGAGCGGGTTCGATGGGTTGATCAGGTGAAGTCGCTTGATGCGACTCCTCATGCGAGATCGCAGGCTCCGTCCCCATCGAGCCGCTGCCGCTGAATGAGTGACCGGCATCGGCCCTGACCTAACCGGTCTTGGTCTTGGCGTCCGTCGCAAGGTGCTGCACTTCGCGCGCGCCACATTCGACGCCCTGCGCTGCTCGGGCGACCGTGTCGCAGGCGTCGTCGCGGATCGCCTGCCCCTTGCGGGACAATCCATCCATCGTCTCGGTGAATGAGAGCCGCGCGCCCCGATAGCGTTCGGAGACGGAGTCACCGAGGGCCTTCGCCGTGCCGGCTGCCCGCGCTTTGATCTCTGCGGCCGCCTTCGGAGCGAGCCACAAGGCCAGGCCCGCGCCCACGATGCCCCCCATCACCAGTCCGGTCAGGAAACGATGGTCGCTGGTCTGTTCGACATGTGCGTTCATGGCTGGTTCTCCACTGCGTCTGTGCGGAGTCGGCAAGGCCGAGCCCGCGACGCCTTCTGCGTTCCTCATCCGCGGTGCACATGAACAGTTTCACGTACTCCACCACTCGCGCTGTCCCGCACCGCACAGTGCACGCGGGTGAAAACCCAGTGACCGACGACGCCCCGCCCCACACCCGGCGGTGACGTGACGGTTCGATCGGGGGCAAGGCGGCTCCGATCCCGCGGCAGGTGTGCATAACGTGACAGACCGTGCCGGTCTGCCGGCCTAAGCTCTTGGCAGACCGGAGAGCAAACCGGCAGGAAGGGCGACATCATGAGACTGAGTGCGGGCGGCTGGTATGAAATAGACAGGGCGGCCTTGCGCCGTGTGTCCGAGGTGTCGCCAGGCCCCGGGGCCGCGGATCGCTGGCGGGATCGCCAGGCCGATCTCTGGGCGGAGTCGTCGAACCTCGTCCACGTGGATCACGGTCTCTCGGCCCAGGAACTCGGGCTGTGGGGAGCGATGCAGAAGGAACTCGGCCAGATCAGCCGGATCCTTGTCGGGCTCGACCGAGACGCGGTGCCATCGGCGAAAGTGCGCCACTAGGACGAGCCCTCGCCTCCCCGCGAGAATCCCATCCTCACACCGATCCGGAGGGCGCCCGGGTCGCGCGCACCGACACCTCGACGAAGTGTTCCTGGCGGTCGTCGATGAGCGGTACCGTCATGTCCGGCTGGTCGCGCCCGTCAACGGACACTCGGTCACCAGCCGCGCCCGGCGGCGTCTGGCGGATCGCGATGTGATAGACCGTCTCGCGGCACCGGTAGTGCACGGTAAAGGCCGTCCAGTCGGCGGGAACGCAGGGTGCGATCCGCAGGCGCTGGCCGTTGAGGTGTAGTCCGAGAAGCGACTCGATGGCCAGCCGGTACATCCACGCGGCCGAACCCGTATACCAGGTCCAACCGCCGCGCCCCACATGCGGGGCCACCGCGTAGACATCGGCGGCCACCGCGTATGGCTCGACCTTGTAGATGTCGATCTTGGCGGCCGACCGGGCGTGTGCGACCGGGTTGATCAGGTTCGACACTTCCCACGCGCGCCGGGCGTCGCCAAGTTCCGCGAACGCCATGGCGGCCCAAATCGCCGCGCCTTGTGCTGGCCTCCGTTCTCGCGGACGCCCGGGGCGTAGCCCTTGATATAGCCCGGGTCGAGCAGTCGGACGACACCGTCATCGCGGCGGACCGGGCGCGCGTCCACCGCGACCATGGCGATTCGGGCGCGCGTCGGGTCGGCGGCGCCGGAGAGGACGGCCCAGCTCTGCGAGATGGAATCGATCTGGATTCCGGGTTTCCGGAGGACCCGAGCGGTGCCCCGTCATCGAAGTAGGCGTGCCATGCTGCGGATGGAGCGGCATCGTGGCCACGTCCACTGCACGCCATCGAGTTGGCCCAGGTCCTCGATGGTCTTCTGGCTGATCATTCCACGGTCGCCGATGACGACGACGTGCTGCAGGCCGAAGTCCTCGCGGAGCCGGTGGACCTGGGGCAGGAGCGTCGGGCTGTCACTGACGTTCCCGTCGAACGCTGAAACGGCGACCGGGCAGCCCGGAGCGGTGGTGACCAGCCCGTAATTCACCTGGAGCTTGTCGCGCTTGCCGTCCCGATTGTGCCCCCGCTTGGCGAGCGGGCACGTCGTGCCTTCCATGTCGCTCGAGGTCAGATCGTAGAGGACCAAGCCGCCCTCGGTCAGATGCCGGGCGGCCAAGCGCTGCTCAATCTGGGGCTGCCGCGCCAGCAGCCAGTCCATCGCCCGGTAGAGGTCGTCCTCGCTGGCCTCGCGCACGCCCAGATCCTCGGCCAGCGTACGCGTCTGCCACCAGCGCGTCGTCGCGAGCCTCGTGTGCGGGCACACGACGCGCGCCGCGACCATGGCGGCCACCAGGTCGGCCTGCGGACACGGCCGGCTGCCCAGCAGCCGCCAGAAGCCGAGGCGCTGCATGACCGTCACGACGGCGTGGGTGTCGCCATGCGGCAAGGAGCGCACGACCTCGAATGCCTCGGCGGGGATCAGCGTCTCGTCGCGCAGCGCGCGGCGAACCAGATCGATCACGTGGGCGGGCAGATGGGACAGGTTGCCGACTGTTTCGTTGCGGACCTTGCCGTCTTCGCGGTAGCTGCGCCGCAATAGATGCGACTGGTAGGTCTTGCCGCGGTAGTGCCGGGTTGTCGTGACGACGTGGGCGTGGGACTCGGAACTTCAGATTAGGCTCAACGGGGGTGTTTCATTTTGAACATCGCGGCGGCGGCGGTCCTGCCACGATGAAGCATGCTGCCAAAGAAGTCCCCCCCGTTCGACCCGGAGGCCTTTCTCAAGGCCGCTGACGTCAACAAGACCGTGTTGAACTACGCCAAGGGGGAGCCGATCTACTCGCAGGGCGGCGCGTGCGAGACCGTCCTCTTCGTCAAAGAGGGCGAGGTGAAGCTCTCGGTGTTCTCGAGGACGGGCAAAGAAGCGATTGTCGCATTCCTCGGCCCCGGCAGTTTCTTCGGCGAGGGTTCGCTCGCGGGGCAGCCGTTGCGGATGGGCAATGCGACCGCCAATGAACCCAGCACGATCGTCTCCATCGACAAGACCGAGATGCATCGACTGCTCCATGAGGAGCACGAGATGTCTGACGGTTTCATCGCTCACCTGCTGACGCGGAACGTCCGCATCGAAGAGGACCTGATCGACCAGCTCTTCAATTCCGCAGAGAAGAGGCTGGCCCGGACGCTGCTCCTGCTTGCCCGCTTCGGGGAGAAGGATACGCCGCAACGTGTCATCCCGAGGATCTCGCAGGAGTCCCTCGCGGAAATGGTGGGCACCACCAGGTCGCGGGTCAACTTCTTCATGAACCGATTCAAGACACTGGGGTTCATCACCGTCGATGGCGGGCTGAGAATCAACAACTCACTCCTGAGCGTCGTCCTCCACGACTGACGGGGATGCCGAGCGCCCGCGAGACGATCGGCTCAGGGCTCAAGCCGCAATCCCATGATCTCGTGCCTGAGCCCTGAGGTCGAGCCGTGAGCTCTGATTCGTTCACGTGCTCTCAGTGTCGCGCTCGTCGGTCCAGTACCGCGGCTGGCCATAGTGGCAGTACAGGCGTGTCTCGTAGGCGCGCTCCAGAGGTCCCTCCGGGTTGTACTCGGGACT
This sequence comes from uncultured Acidobacteriota bacterium, assembly GCA_963701315.1. GTDB lineage: Bacteria > Acidobacteriota > Vicinamibacteria > Vicinamibacterales > Fen-181 > FEN-299. Next base: position 3,313,309 of record OY969603.1, read on the forward strand.
CGTCTCGACCTGCGCACGCGCGACGATGACGTGCACCTTCGAATGGTCCCAGTCCACCCGCTCGACCCAGGCGGGCGCCACCAGCACTTTCTTGCCCGCCCACCAGTTGGTCGTGTCCACCACGAGGTAACGGATCGACCAGGAGATATCGTCCACCAGAAAATCCGCCACATGGCCAATGTCGCCGTCCGTCGCCTGGATGTAGTACCCCGCCACGGCACGAGTGCTTCGAAGGTGTGGGTCCTCCCGGTGCCGGTCTTCCCAGTTCCAGCGACGATGGCGCGCGAGGTCCGCCGGTGTCAGCCTCGGACTCGCCCCGAGATAGGGATACGGTGACGCGCCCCACAGGTAAGTGCCCTCCCAGTACGGGTCATACCCGTAGTAGCGATAGATACTGGCCTCGTGCTGCCTTGAGACCGGCTTCTCGGTGTCGATGTCCGGGCTCTTCTCGACCTGCATCTTCGTCAGCGCGGACGTGATGCGCCGGTGCTCCCAGTCCATCGCCCGAAACGCCATCGGCGTCACGAGTACCTTCCGTTCGGAGAGCCACCGGCCAGTGTTCACCACGACCCAACGCACCGTGAAGCTCACGTCGTCGAAGTAGCACTCTGCGATCGTGCCGATGTCCCCATCAGTGGCCCCAATCGTGAACCCGTGGATGTCCTTCATGCTCCAGAGCATTGCAGTCTCCCTCCGTGAGTGGTGTCGCCCTGGCCCGACCGTCCTGCGGCGACCTCGTCCGCGGCCGGGCCATCGACGAAACCCACCCGTGATTACCGGATGCCTCCCAAGAGGTACACGACCAACAGCAGGATCAGAACCGTGCCAACGACGCCCAGGCCACCGCCAGACCCCCATCTGGAGTATCCGTAGTAGCCGCCGCCGCCAGCAAACAACAACGCGAGCAAGATGAGCAGGAGTAGCATCGACGTATCCCTTCCTCGTGTGCGTCGGCTGTCCGCAGCCGACGGAGGTGGTCACGATCGCGCTCGCCTGTCGCGCCGGCCTTCCTCGACTCCATCGTCGTTCAATCCCACTGTCAGCGCTGTCGCATTCCGGACACACTCGAGGAAAGAACGTGGTTCCTGTCATTGCGCCAGATGGACGTTCCGCGCGCAGAGACCTCGTCCGCGCAGCACCAACGTGCCTGACTACGATGACCGCGCCGGTCACCAGACCTGACCGATCGCGGACAGGAGAGGTTCGAGTCATCGATGGCTCTCAGACCATCGCGCTTATCGCACGATCCACTGCGGGTGTTTCGTCTGGGACAGCGAAGAAGGCAACATGCTGGCACCATGGTTGCGATCCAGCGGACGGAGGTGCCCCTCGACGTGCCATGACAGGAGCGACCAGTCCGAATGGCGACCATCCTGATCGTTGACGACCTGTCGGCCGACCGCGAGGTCCTGGGGTCGGTCCTGCGTCACCGCCGCTGCCGGGTGATCGAGGCGGCGGATGGACGCGAGGCCTTGGCTATCGCCCGAGCTGAGCAAAAGGACCTCCTGATTACCGACATGCTCATGCCCGTGATGGGCGGTAGTGAATTCATCAGCCGCCTTCGTCTCGATCCGTCGACGACTGGCATTCCGGTCGTCTGTCATACGGCCAGTTACGGCGCCTGTGAAGCGAAGGCACTCGCGCTCTCCGTCAGGATCGCCGGCATCCTGACGAAACCCGCTGATCTCCAGGAGGCGCTGAACGTCGTCCGCCGCACGCTCTCGGGCGAGGAGGTCAACGGCGATCCGGTTGGACACGGGCTCGCCCCGGGCGGCGTTCGCTCGCGAGCACCTTCGGCTCCTCACTAGCGAGCTGTTGGAGACGGCGGACGAAGACTTTCACGCGGTTGCAGAACAGCGGGCTGCGCAGCTCGAACAGGACATCGCGGAGCGCACGCACGCCGAGGAGGAGAGCCGCACGCGCGCAGTTGTCGGCACTGGGCGCAGCCATTGATCTCTCGGCGACGGTGGCCGACTCGCTCCCCCACGCGCTGCAGCAATGGGCCGAGAGGATCGTCGCCCACCTCGGCGTCGCCTTCGCACGCATCTGGACCTCCGACGATCACGAGCGGGTGCTCGAGTTGCAGCGAGCGCAGGCCTCTGCACGCACCTGAACGGCCGGCACGGCAGGGTTCCACTCGGTCAGCTCAAGATCGGGCGCATCGCGCGCGACCACAAGCCGCACTTGACCAACGCCCTCGTCGGACTTGACGAGTATTGCATTTCGACGCACCCCACAGTGAAGCCAGGCCCCACGTGGCGCTGAGGGTCACCGACACCGGGACGGGCATGACGCCCGAGGTGCAGCCCGGTTGGTTCGAGCCGTTCTTCACGACCAAGGAACTCGGCAAGGGGACGGGATTTGGATTGGCGACCGTCGAGGGTATCGTTACGCTGAGCGGCGGGAGCATCAACGTCTACAGTGAGCTCAGAAGGGGCACGTCGTTCAAGATGTACTTCCCAACGGCGGGGCAAGGCGCCGAGGTCGTGGTCGACGCGAGAGCAGAGGTCTCTCCTCCGCCGGCCAGGTCTCCAACCGTACTCGTGGTTGAAGACACCCCCGGTGTTCGCGATCTGACGAGACGGCTGCTCGAGCGCCAGGGATTCACCGTGCTCGTCGCTGCCGATGCCGATGAAGGCCATGCGGCTGTTCAAGCAGCACCCGTCGCAGGTCGACGTGGTGCCGACCGATGTCGTGATGGCAGGCGGCAACGGGCTGGAGTTGACCAGCCGACTCGTCGAGCAGCGTGCGGCGCTCAAAGTGATCTATATGTCGGGTACAAGGAGGACGCCATCGTCTGTCGCGGCGTGCTCAATCCCGGACTCGACTTCCTGCAGAAGCCACTCACGGCCGAGATCCTGGGACGGAAGATCGGCGAAGTGCTCGGGCCGTAAAGCCGTGTCCACGGGCGCCGCACCGGATACGGCGATCGTCGCAGCGTGCCGACGCGTGCGTGGGTCAGGAAATCGCCCTGGCGATGCCGAACGCCGCGGCAGCCGCCAGACTGCCGATAACGACGGTCTGGACGGCGCTGCGAAGCGGCCCCGTGCCGGTGAAATGCCCCTTGACGTAGCCGAAGACCGCCAGCGCCAGCACCGTGACCGTGATCGACACCAGCAATCCCGTTCTGATCGACGACAACACCAGGTACGGCCCGAGCGGGATGAAGCCCCCGACGACATACGCGCCAGCGATCGTGAGCGCGCTGGTGAGGGCGCGCCTCGGATTGGGCTTCTCGAGTCCCAGCTCGAACCGCATCATGAAATCGACCCAGGCGCTCGGCCTCGCGCTCAATGCCTGGACGATGGGCGCGCTCTCCTCCGCGGTGAGGCCGTAGGCGGTAAACACCTGCTGCACTTCCGACGCTTCAGCGGCGGGCTTCTCCCGCACTTCCAGTTCCTCGCGCGCCCGCTCGCTGGCGTAGTGTTCAGCGTCGCTCCTGGCTGCCAGGTAGCCGCCGAGGCCCATCGCGATCGACCCTGCCGCGATCTCGGCGAGGCCGGCCGTCACGACGATGCCGGTCGAGGCGACAGCGCCGGACAGACCCGCCGCAAGCGCGAACGGAACGGTCAGGCCGTCCGACATGCCGATCACGACATCCCGGACGTTCTCGCCCGAGGTGAAGTGTCGCTCGACGTGAGGGGTCATCGGCACGGTGGTGCTCCGTTTGCTGACGCGCGCCCGCGACGGCCCAAGGCGCGCCCGTTTGTGCGACCTGTGCGCGGAGTCGTGGATTCACTTCTCCTTGGGCGCATCCATCTTCGCCGGGCGGTAGCCTTCCTTCACGGCCTCCTGGCGGGTCAGCCACTTGCCCTTCTTGGTCGCACCATACGATGGGTCACCTTCGACGTGATAGACCTTCGTCGCAGAATTGCCCCACACCATGCCGGCCTGTGGTGGCCTCCGTGGCGTGCCGGTCAGCTTCCGGTCGACCGTGTCGACGGCTGATGCCGTGGCGGACGCACCCTTTTCAACGCCCTTGGAGGCAGCGTCCACACCCTTCTCTACGCCCTTCGCTGTTGCGTCGGCGCCCGTCCTGACACCAGCGGCCGCCTTGTCCGCGCCCTTTCCGGTCTCCTCGGCGGCCTTGCCCATGGGGCCGACTTTCACGAGGGGCGTGATCTCTTCGATCGTCCGGGCCGACATCCCGGCTTTCGACAGCTCGGCCACGGAGCCATACGGGCGATTGTCGATGATCCGCTTCGCGGTGATGGAATCGATCCCCGGCAGATGTTCGAGGTCGGCCTGACCCGCCGTGTTCAAGTCGATCTTCGCGCGGTCGTTCTCGCCGGCCGACACCGTCTGTGCCGTCACCACCGGTGCCGCGACGAGGAGGAAAGCCAGAGCCGCGGCGGCGGCCAACGGGAGCGTTGCATGTCGAGCGTTCATAGTGAGTCTCTTCATACGAGTTCCGGATGATCCTGATCCGTCGGGCGCAGGAACAGTCCTGTGCCTCGTCTCGGTAGTGGACGGTGTTAGCGAGTCGTCGTCCTTCGGCACGGCGGCCGGCGGCCCGGCGCCCTCGAAGATCACGCGGTCGAGCGGCGCCCGCTGAACAGCTTGACGAGGACCAGTACGACCGCCACCAACAACAGCACGTGGACGAAGGCTCCGATCGTGTAGGTGCCGACCATGCCGAGCAACCACGCGACGAGCAGAATGATGGCAAGGGTGTACAGCATCGGGAACTCTCCTCTTCACTGTCAGGTACGTCTCGGGTCGGTGACGTGGCCAGAGTCGGCTCGCCATGTCCTGACAACTAGCCTACGGCATTCGGCGACGCACGTCTGTGCACTCGGACACACGTCGATCGGTGCGTGTCGATCGCTTCCGCGAGCCAGTTCCAGGTCCACGCGATCGCGTACGAAGGTCGCCGGCAACGGTGGAAACCTCTCGTGTCATGCGGGCGGCGCGGCACGGCCACCAAGTTGCCGAAGACGGCAAGCGCCCTACCGGCGACGACGCTGTTCGGCCTTGGGGCGGTCGGCGCCGCTCTGGGATTGATGTGGTTCGGCAAGTCCTCTGCCTCACGTGCGGCGTAACGACTCGGCCTGGCGCCCCGGGCCGGACGCCGCATGCCTCGTGGCTCTCGCGGGAACCCCGGTCTCTGCCTGCAGTCGCACCTCTCCGAAACTGCGCAGGTGGGCTCCGGGGCGGTCGAAGGCCATGGCCCCCGCAGACCCGATCGGGCGGGGACGATTGGGAAGGCGGTCGACGGAGCTGGAGGTGGCGCTTCTCTGCATCCGTGACGGTCAGTCATCTCGAGGCCATCGAACGTCCCCGGTATGGCTGCGACCATCCGGACAGCGCCGTGCAATGGAGGACAACACGGTGCACGGACGGAGGTGATGTCCTGTCTTGGACAGCGCAGAACTCGGACGCGTGCGACGATGGCTACCCGCGAGATCACTGGGCGTGCGGCCGCCGGGCGTGAGCCGCGGACAGGCATCGACCTCGACACCTCGGCGTGGAGGCAGCACATGTGGAACAAGAACGAGCGCACGGGAAAGATGCGTCAGGCGAAGGGCACGGTTAAACGGGTGGTCGGGCGACTGGTGGACGATGACGCCATGGTTGCCGACGGACAGCGCGACGCGGCCATCGGAAGCGCGGAGGAAACCATCGGCCAGGTGCGCCAAACGGCCGGACGCGCCGTTCAGAAGGTCAAGGATGCCGTGAAGTGAGCGGCGACCGTTGCCGGTGGACACGCCGTGGACCAGCGGCGTCAGGTCAGGAGGTCTCCTGTGATGGACGGACAATCATCGTCCGGCCTCCCGGGCTCTGTCCGGCCGGAACCGAGTTGCCTGTAGTTGACGGAAGGAGACCCCCATGACCGCCGGCCGCACGAACGCTCCGCCCTTGTTCGCAACTCAGACACAACGGCGCGCTCTACAGGACCTTCTGCACGACCGTCGGCGCGAGATACAGGCGGTGCTTCGAGGACGGGTCAGCTCTGAGGAATCCCACCACTCCTGGTTCTCACCGGCGCATCGATAACCGTCAACAAGACCGCGGCGAACTCGCTTCTGCAGGCACCGCGAGCCCGAAACTGCTGGGGCGCACGGTCAGCCTTTACATGCTCGCGATGCGGGGTGGCATTGCCGCGGGAGCGTTGATCACCGGTGTGGCGGTGAGCCTGCTCGGAGTGCGGTACGCGCTCCTGCTCGATGGCGTGGCGACGGTGGTGGTTCAGGCGGTGGTGGGACGTTCGTGGGCCAACCGGGCCGCCAACGCCGTGTCTGGGCGGTAGGGGCGGCTCCTCCGGATGGCGACCGCGTGGTCCGATAGCGGGTGTCTTGCCCCAGCGCGCGGCGCAAGCGGAGATTACGTCATCTACCAGTCCCGCGAGTTGAGACAGGCGATCGCGTTCTTCGAGCGGCGACGACGGCAGGGTTTGACCGGGCAGGACCGTCAGTCGACGCACTGTGGGGTCGACCGGCGCCCTGCCGTGTTCGCTTGTGTACAGCGGACCTCCACCGCGTGCCTCATTGTTGAATGCGGAGCATTCACTCCTAGTCCGGCATCGGTCCCGCTCCATCACATGGAGGAAGGACTGCTCACGTTCATCTGAAGGAGACATATGAAGACGCACACGCTCTCGATCGCCATCCTCGCGCTGTTGGCCGTTGGAATCCTCGCAGGATGCACCGCGGCGGCTGCCAAGTCACCGGATGTCGCGCACAGCATCCGCGCGGCCCTCGACCAGGCCGGTCTCAAGTCCGTGTCTGTCAGCCAAGACCGCAACAAGGGCATCGTGACTCTCGGAGGTCAGGTTGCCAGCGACGACGACCGGGAGCAAGCCAAGACCCTGGCCAAGTCCCTCGCCGGTGCGCAGGTTGTTGCCGACCAGATTGCCGTGATTCCTGTCGGCGGCGAAAAGGACGCCAAGGTTGTCAACGCCGATCTGGACGGAGGCATCGAGAAGAACCTGGACGCGGCGCTGGTGCAGAACAAGCTGCACGACACCGTGAAGTATGCCGTCAAGAGCGGCGTCGTCACACTGACCGGCGACGTGATCTCGCAGGACATGCGCGACTTCGCCGAGAAGGTAGCGACCATGGTGCCCAACGTGAGGCAGGTCGTGAATGACCTCCAGGTCAAGAACCAGAAGGCCAGCTCTTCGCGGTAGCGGCAGTCGACGCTCACAGAGCGAGACATCTCGAGCGAGTGCCATTCTGACCTCGCTCGAGAAGGAGATACGATGTCGTTCAGCCTCTGCTCGGTGGGCGTTGCAATCGTCATCGGCGGACTGAGCTACGCTGCGTATCTGGCGCACATGGCGGCGCATTGGATCCTCGTCGGCGCCTCCAACACCGGCCACAATGGCGCCGGGGCGCGGTGATCGGCAAGACGATGGTGAGCGGCCAGATGATCGGTCGCGTGACCGCGACGCTGGGCCGGACGCCGTACGAGGTGCCGACGGGCTTCAAGTGGTTTGTCCGCGGCCTGCTCGACGGTTCGCTGGGCTTCGGGGGCGAAGTGCGCGCGGGAGCCTCCTTTGCGCGGCTCGATGGCGCCGTGTGGACGACGGACAAAGATGGCATGGTTCCGGAGAGCTTCCGAGGAGCGGATCACGTGCGCCGCATCCTGGAGGAAGCTCAGACGATGGTCACCCGGACGCTGGCGGTGTCGTCCGAGAAAGATGGAGACCGTCGCATCATCCTCGCGATGAGAACCCCGTTTCAACGGCCTGGGTTGCGTGAATGCGGGAAAGCGTCGAGTCGATCGCCGAGTTGGGCGCGAAAGATCGTCCTGAGCAAAACGAGACCGATCGGTCTCCCGTTCAAAGACAAGATGGTGATCGTGATTTCGCGGTGACGATCGGACGCGCGAGACGGAACGGAGAACACATGCAAGTCCAAGTCAACACTGACCATCACATCAAGGGCCACGAGGCGCTGGCGACCAGCGTTCGTTCCACAGTCGAAAGCGCCCTGCGCCGGTCCAGTGCTCACATCACGCGGGTGGAGGTCCACCTCAGCGACGAGAATGGCGACAAGCGAGGGCAGAACGACAAGCGGTGCGTGATGGAAGCCCGCCTCGAAGGCCGCCAGCCCGTGGCCGTCACCTACCAGGCAGCGACCGTGGACGAGGCCGTCGACGGCGCGGCGGGCGAGTTGACAAGATTGATTGAGAACACCCTCGAGCGCCTTCAGGATCGCAATATCCGCAGGACTGATCCTCCGCTGCCGGCGTCGTCACGTGCCGAGAAGCCGTGAACGCCAGCACCGGATGGAGGCTGCTCAGCGCCGGGCCTTCAAGTACGCATATCCGCCCGCCACGACCGTGACGACCAGATCCGCGGTCAGCGAGTGTCGGTGGAGTTCCGTCGACGGAACTCACCCAGCTGACCACGTCACCCTGCCAAGTCGCCAGGACACTCTCCTCTGCCGTTCTTCAGGAGGGCTTTCGCCGTCTCGACGACGTGCTCCGGCGTGAAACCGAACTCGCGCATCACGACCGGTCCCGGCGCCGACGCGCCGAATCCACTGACGCCGATGATCACGCCCCCTGAACCAACGTAGCGCTCCCACCCCAACGGTGCGGCCGCCTCGATGCTGACCCGAGCCCGAACACTCGGCGGCAGAACCGTGTCACGGTAGGACTGCGGTTGCGCATCGAACAGTTCCCAGCAAGGCATCGACACCACCCGGCTGCGGATCCCGGCACCGGCGAGCCGCGCATGCGCTTCCAGCGCGAGCGAGACTTCCGAGCCCGTGGCGATCAGGATCACCTCCGGCGGAGACGCACTGGTCTCCGCAAGGATGTACGCCCCCTGCACGAGACCAGACGCCGACGCAAGCTCCGCGCGGTCCAGGATAGGCAGCTTCTGCCGCGTGAGCACGAGCCCCACGGGACCGTCGGTATGACGGAGCGCGACACGCCACGCCTCCACCGTCTCGGCGGCGTCGCACGGCCGCACGACCATCATGTTGGGCATGGCGCGGAGACCCGCCAGTTGCTCGACGGGCTGATGGGTCGGGCCATCCTCCCCAATGGCGATGCTGTCATGGGTCCAGACGTAGATCACGTGCGCCCGGCTCAGGGCCGCCAGCCGAATACTGGGACGCATGTAGTCCGAGAACGAGAAGAACGTCGCGCCAAATGGGAGCAGCCCACCATGGAGCGCCATGCCGGTCAGCGCGGCGGCCATGGCGTGCTCGCGAAGGCCGAAGTGGATGTTACGTCCCGCGTAGCCCCAGACACCGCCGGCCGTGCCCTGTGTCGGCACCGTTTCACCGGTCTGGGGGACCAGGGGACTCTCGAAATCGCCGCGTCCGGCCAGCGCGGTGCGCGTCGACGGATCGAGATCCGCCGATCCGCCCACGAGGTTCGTGACGACGTCGGCCAGCGCGTTGATGACGGCCCCGCCGGCATCGCGTGTGGCCATCTCGCCGTCCGCCTGCGTAAAGACCGGCAGATGCGACTCCCATCCTTCCGGCAGCTTGCCCGCAAGCACGCGCGTGAACTGGTCGGCCAGACCGGGGTGTGCGATGCGGAAGGCGTTCACACGTCGCTGCCACGACGCCTCAAGGTCGGCACCCCGCTCGATGGCGGTTCTGAACAAGCGAAGGGCGTCGTCCGGCACGTAGAAGCGGCGATCCTCGGGCCAGCCGAGCGCGCGCTTGGTGAGGCGCACCTCCTCCACCCCGAGCGGTTCGCCGTGCGCGTGCCACGTATCTTGCTTGTGCGGGCTGCCATAGCCGATATGCGTGCGCGCCACGATGAGCGACGGCCGATCCTCGACGGCGCGTGCCTGGGTGAGCGACGCATCGACCGCGGCCACGTCCTGCCCGTCGATCCGCTGCACGTGCCAGCCGCAGGCCTCGAAGCGTGCGCCTACGTCCTCTGCGAACGTGAGGTTCGTCGTCCCGGAAAGCGTGACCAGGTTCGCGTCATAGAGGACGATCAGTCGACCGAGCCGCAGGGTTCCGGCGAGCGACGCGGCCTCGGAAGCGACCCCTTCCATCAAGTCGCCGTCGCTGGCGAGGACGTAGGTCGAGTGGTCCACGACATCGTCGCCGTGCCGATTGAAGGTCATCGCGAGCCACCGCTCGGCGATCGCCATGCCGACGCTGTTGCCGACGCCCTGCCCGAGCGGTCCGGTGGTGACCTCGACGCCAGGCGTGGCCCCACGTTCAGGATGGCCGGGCGTCCGACTTTGCGACTGGCGGAACTGCTCCAGGTCTTCCATGCCGAGGTCATACCCGGTCAGGAACAACAGACTGTAGAGCAGCATGCTGGCGTGTCCGGCCGAGAGCACGAACCGGTCGCGGTCGGGCCAGGCTGGATTCCGCGGATTGTGCCGAAGGTGGCGCATCCAGAGGACATAGGCCATCGTCGCCGCGCCCATCGGCATTCCCGGATGCCCGGAGTTCGCCTGTTGCACGGCATCGATCGACAGCATCCGGATCGCGTTGATACAGAGCTGCTCTTGATCAATCATCGTCGACACCTCGCCACACCGCCCTCGCACGTTGTCTCAGGCCCGGAGCCCACCCTCACCTTCCGGACCGCGCTGCGGCGTCTTTCATGGTTGTGGGGTTCGTATCCCTCGATGGACCGCGCCGTAGGCGATTGGAGACCGGCACACAGGGCCGGAAAGCCACTCCAACGTCCACAATACGAAGGCCTGACAATCCGAGATGTACAAAACGAGACGGCTCGTGTTTGGGGGACGAGACTGGCTTCGGCCGCCGCCGCACGGTGCGCAAAAGGAGGCGGCGCTGTTCGACCCGATCGCTGATGCTGGGCACTTCTGGTGTCTGGCGGCGGCTATCGGCTCTGGAAACGTATGAGGGTCCCATGGCATCTGAAACACACGCGAATGCGACCGCGCTGCTTCACGGGCTCGGACAGAGTCTGTGGCTCGACAACATCACACGCGGGCTCCTCACCAACGGCACCCTCCGCCGGTACATCGACGAGTGGTCGGTCACCGGGCTGACGTCGAACCCGACGATCTTCGATCACGCAATCGAGAACAGCCCGTTCTACGATGACGCGATTCGCCAGAAAACCTGCGACGGCACAACCGGCGAAGCGCTGTTCTTCGAGCTCGCGCTCGACGACCTGAGCGAAGCCGCTGCGCTGTCGGGACCGTCGCCCTTGGCTCCCGCGCCGGGGCGCGGATCCGTCGGTGCGAAGAGCCCAGGGACCCCGGCGACCGCCCGCCGGCGAGACGCCGGCACGCCCACGCCGACGGGTTCGACCTGCACGCCAGCGTGAGCGATGAGGGCGACGGGCTGCTCATGTTGCGTCGTCCCCGGACGAATGGCACCACCCACCTGCTGGTCGGGCCCATCGAACTCCTGGAACGGCTGGCCGCGCTGGCGCCGTGGCCCCGCGTGAGTCTGGAGCTCTACTAGGCGTGCTGGGCGCGCGCGCCGACTGGCGCGCCCGCGTCGTGGGCCCGATGCCGGACGTCCGTCTCCGGGTCGGCTCTCCCTGTTCAAGAAAGCACAGACTTCTCGCTGCCGAGTGGCGCATGCTTGGTGAGAAAAACAGCAACAGGTGCAGGGCGAAAGGACCATGGAAATATCGACCCCGCGAACGCCGGTGGCGAACGACAGGATACCGACCGTCACCAGCGCCACCTTCGACGCGCTCGTCTTGCAGGGGGCAGGACCCATCGCGGTCGAGTTCATGTCGTACGGCTGCGCCCACTGCCGGGCCATCGAGCCCATCCTCCAGCAGGTCGCGGCGATGGCGCCCTCCAAAGCGAAGATCTTCAGGGTCAACATCGCGGCCGACCCGGACCTCGCCGACGCCTACGAGGTCGGGGGCACGCCAACTCTGGTCATGTTCCGGGACGGCGCCGAGGTGGGACTAGTCGAGGGACCGAGTCCCACCCTGTCGAGCCTCCTGGCTGCGGTGACGCAGCCCTTCGGATCATGAACCCTTCCCATTCCCGCTGATGCCGACGCACCGCCCGCCCATTCTCCTCTTCGACGACGAGTGCGGGGTCTGCCGTCGCATTGCGCGTTGGGTGCGCCAGTCGGCAGAGGGCAAGACGGGTGAACCGAGCCTCGCCGTACGGCCCATCGGGAACGATCCTCTCGAGCTTCGGTCGCTCGATCCGGACCTCGACATCTGGGACGCGTACACCACGATCCACCTCCTCATGCCCGATGGCTCGAAGAGGCTCGGAGGGGAAGCGGTGGCGGAGGTCCTGCGACGCTTGCCAAACACCCGGTGGCTCGCCGGGAGCTTTGCCATCCGCCTCTTCGGGTTCCGACCCTTCCAGGCCATCCTCAACGCGGCCTACGCGATCCTGGCTGATGTGCGGCCGCTCTTCGGCTGCGAGAGTTGCGGCGTGCCCGCCATCTGGGTAAGACCGATCAGTCGGACAATCAAATGGGTGAGGGGCTCGTTCGGCCCGAGGCGCCACCCGAGCCCGCCACCGCATTTCACTCCCCTCGCGGCCGCGGGGCGTCGGCCGCTGCCGGCCTCCGGCACCCCTCCTCCAGAGGCGGCCCACTCCTAAAGTCGAAGGCGAGCATGCCCGAATCGACCTGGAAACCGCATGGCCCTGGGTCCCATGGCCGCTGAAGCTCGACTTCGAGCGGCACGCCCGCCTTCGCGGTCCGCGTAGTCGTACCCTCGCAGTATGTCCGGGTCTTCACGCCCTACTCGACACGCAGTCCGCGTCACTGGGCGAGAGCACTCTCGGCACGCTGCCACGCCTCTGCGGGCGGTTCTGCGCCACGAGCACGAGACCCGCCGATGCGGCCAGAGAGAGCGCGATCAGGACGGTCTTCTTCGGCATCATTTCGCGCAGCCCGACATTACTGACCGCCACGGGCGCGCCCACGTCCCTCGTCCGGCGGCGCGTCGGCTCTGTCAAGTTCAACGGCGCGAAATCGCGACCACACTGGATGAAACGGCTACCATAAGGGGCGCCGTCGACAGCTTTGGTCGTGATCAACGTCCTCGCCGCGGCGTGGATTGCCGCCGGACCGACCAACGGGAGACTGCGCCGATTGGCGGACGCTGTGCGTCAATGGTCCGCGTCGCACTACGAATCAGCCGTGCCCGTCGAGGGTGGTGACGAAGTGGCCGCCCTGGCTGGCGCGTTCAACGACGCCGGCCAGCAGGTCCACGCGCACGTGGTTGCCATCCAGTTGCGCGAAGAGTCGCTCCGCCACTTCGTCGCCAACACGACGCACGACGTGGCCATCCCGCTCTCGGTGCTCCAGGGCCATCTGACCGATCTCGATCGCGACCTCACAGATCCCGCGCGCCGGGGTGTCGTGCGGAGCGCCATCCAAGAAGCGCATCACATGGCGTCGCTGCCGCGCAACCTGGCCGCGGCAACACGGTTGGACGATTCGACGGCGCCGCTTTCGCTGACGCTCGTCGATCTCTCGTCGGTGGTCGAACACGTGGTGGCCAGGCATCGGCCGATCGCGCCCGTCAGCGGCGTCGATCTGAGCGGCGCCATCCCAGAGACGCCGGTCGTGCTCACATCTGATCACACGCTGCTCGAACAGGCACTCGGCAATCTCGTCGACAACGCCATCAGGCACAACACGGCGGGGCCCCGTGGCGGTCGTCCTCAATCGAACCGAGGCGGGGTTCCGTCTATTGGTCACCGATGATGGGTCCGGGGTCCGCCCGAGAGAGTTGTCCCGGCTTACGACGCGGTGGTTCCGAGGCTCGGAGGCCCGGACCAGGCGGCCGGATGGCAAGGGCCTCAGTCCCGGAATCGCCAGGGAATCCGTCGAACGGCTGGGTCTGACGCTGGCGTTCGAACGCCGGCGGATCGCGGACTGCGCGCGGGAATCCGTGGGGCGTACCTCCCTCCCTCGCTCGCTTCAAAAGCCGTCGTCAGTCGCGCCACACTCGTGGCGCCGGCAGCCGGCCCAAATCATGGAGCGAACGATGAAGCGCACAGTCATTGCCCTGTCAGTGTTGACGATGCTGGCCGTTAGCGGCGCGACATCTGCCGCGCAGACGGCCTAATTGCGGATCGGCACGTGCGATTCGCGGGCGGTGGCGCTCGCCTGCTATCGGTCGCCGGACGGCATGAAGGAGGTGCGTGACCTCCGCCAGCAGGTCGCAAAGGCGAAGCAGGAAAGGCCTACGTGGCCAGGTGAGGGTACAACCTGGCGCCGATGAGGACCAAGGCGACGGTGGTCAGGACGATAACCGCGTAGTCGTGGCCCAGGCCGAAGGTGCTCTCGCTGCCCACGAGCATGAAGGTCCGGAGGGCGTCCACCGCATAAGTCAGGGGGTTCAGGTGGGAGACCGTCCTCAGCCAGCCGGGCATGATGTCGGTGGGGTAGATCGCGTTGCTCGCGAAGAAGAGCGGCATGGTAAGCACCTGGCCGATGCCCATGAACCGTTCCCGGGTCTTTACGATGCAGGCGATGATCAACGAGAAGGTCGAGAACAGGGTCGCGCCCAGGATGACGATGAGCACCACGTTGAGGAGGGCTAGAGGACTCCAGTTCAGCCTCACTCCCAGCAGAAGCGAAAGGGCGTAGATGACGGCGGCCTGTGAGAGGGAGCGGACCCCGGCGGAGAAGCCCTTGCCGAGCACCAGGGCCGCACGCGGCGTCGGGCTGGCCAGGAATTTCTGAACGATGCCCAGGTCGCGTTCCCAGATGACGTTGATGCCATAGAAGATGGCCACGAAGAGCACGCTCTGGGCCAGGATGCCGGGCGCGATGAAGTCCAGGTACGGCACGTTGCCGGTGCGCATCATACCGCTACGGGCGAAGACCTGGCCGAAGATCAGCATCCAGAGCGCGGGCTGCAGGGCCCGCGTGACGAGTTCGGTGAAGTCATGCCGCAGCTTGCGGAGTTCGAACTCGGTGATGACGAACGTCTTCTCGATGAAGCCAGTCACGGTGAGCGGGAGAGCGATGGTCGTCATGGGGTCAGTTCATCCAAGGCGCTGGGCCGTGGTGCGGTCCGTGGCGATGCTGCGAAAGGTTCCCCCGGAATCGAGGTCGGTGCCGGCATAGTGCGTAAAGACCTCGTCCAGCGTGTGGAGCCCACCGCCCAGGGCGGCCTCCAGTTGCGTGCATGTCCCCAGCGCCGCCACCTTGCCCAGGTGCATGATGGCAATGCGATCGCAGTAGGCCTCGGCCTCTTCCAGGTAGTGGGTGGTAAAGATGAGGGTCGTGCCGTACTTGGTTCGAAGATCGAGCAGGTGCTTCCACACCGCGTCCCGCGCGATGGGATCCAGTCCCACCGTCGGCTCGTCCAGGAAGAGCACCTGGGGCCGGTGCAGGGTGGACTGGGCGATCTCCAGGCGACGCACCATGCCTCCGGAATACTGCCCCACTAGATGGCCGCCCTCGGCCGTCAGCCCCATGAATTCAAGGGCCTCCCGGATTCGGGCCTCCCGTTCAGCGCGTGGCAAGTCATAGAGCTTGGCGAAGATGAGCAGGTTCTCGTAGCCGGTGAGCGAACCGTCCACGGAGATCGCCTGCGGCACGTAGCCGATGACGCGGCGCACGTCGACCGCCTGGGTGGTGATGGAGAAGCCGGCTACGCGCGCCTCCCCTGAGCTGGGCGGCAGCAACGTGGTGAGCATCTTGATCGTCGTGGTCTTCCCGGCGCCGTTGGAACCGAGCAGGCCGAAGATCTCACCGGCCTGGACCGTGAGGTCGAGGGTGTCCACCGCCGTGAACGTCCCGAACCGGCGCGTGAGGGCCTTGAGTTCCAGGACGGGGGTCCGACTCTTGGACGCTTTGGGTCTTTCGCTCACGGCAGCGCCACGGTCATCTTCCCGATGTTCTGCCCCTGGAACAGGCCGAGGAAGGCCTCCACGGCGTGATCAAGTCCCTTCACGACCGTTTCCCTGTGTTTCAGCCGGCCTGCGAGGAAATAGCCCCCCACCTCCAGATCGAATTCCGCCTGGCGGTCGAGCCAGTCCCGGACCAAAAGGCCCTTCAGGGTGAGCCGCTTCCCGATGATGTTGAACAGATTCGAGGGCCCGGGGCGGGGCTGTTCATCGTTGTACCCGGCGATGCTGCCGCAGCAAAGGATGCGGCCATGCACCCGGAGGGCGGACAAGGCTGCTTCCAGCGACTCGCCACCCACATTGTCGAAGTAGACGTCGATGCCCTCCGGCGCCGCGGCCTTCAACTGGTTGAAGACGTCGCCTGTCCGGTAGTCAAAGGCCGCGTCGAAGCCGCATTCTTCGACGAGGAACTTCACCTTCTCTTCGGACCCGGCAGACCCGATGACCCGGCACCCCTGTAGTTTTGCCAGTTGTCCAGCGATGCTCCCTACCGCACCCGCCGCGCCAGAAACGTAGACGATGTCACCAGCCTTGACCTCGACGAGCTTCAACCCGGCCCAGGCCGTCATCCCGGTCATGCCGAGCGCGCCGAGATAGACCGACAACGGCTGGATCTTCCGGCTGACTGGACGCAACTCCTCGGCCGTGGCGATGAAGCATTCCCTCCAGCCAAAGTTCGAAACCACCGCGTCGCCCGGCTTGAACAGCCTACTGCGCGACTCGATGACCTCCCCGACGGCTCTCCCATCGAGGGGGCGACCCACTTCGAAGGGCGGTACGCAGGACTTCCCCTCGTTCATGCGACCCCGCATATAGGGGTCGACGGACATGAAGAGGTTCTGAACCACCACCTGCTGATCCTGGAGCGGACCCAATTCGACCCGGTCCATGGAGAAGTTCGCCTCGGTTGGCATCCCCCTGGGTCGCGATACTAGGCGGATCTCCCGGCTGGTGATCGTCGAGAGGGAAATGGGCTCTGTTGCTGCGGTCATGTCGCTCTCCGAACCACGCTCCAAGAGACAGTATTTAGCCTTAATTGCCGTGACGGCGGGCGCTTGGCGGATCGTTGTCGGTACTGCGGCTCTGTTGCCGTTCGCGGCGGTTACCCGGCCTTCAGCCTAGTGGGTCTCCACCGATTCGGCATCGATCACTTCCCCGTCTGCGACGTTCGACGGGCTCGGTGCACCTGACGGTGGCGGTGGCGTCTCCGCCTCGCGTTCCTTCCGGTAGGCCTGCGCGTCAGCCTCGTTCCGCGCCTCGATCTCCTCGCGGCGCTTCCGGTCAGCGTCCGCGTGCGCCTGCGCCTCCTTCAGCAACCGATCGACCTCGTCCTTCGAGAGGCCGCTCGACGACGTGATGGTGATCGTCTGCTCCTTGCCGGTGGCTTGATCTTTCGCCGACACGTTGACGATGCCGTTCGCGTCCACGTCGAACGTGACTTCGACTTTCGGTTGACCGCGGGGGGCGGGCGGGAGGCCGCCCAGATGAAACTTGCCCAGCGTGCGGTTGTCCCTGGCTAGCGGACGCTCGCCCTGCAGCACGTGGACCTCCACGTCCGACTGATTGTCAGCGGCCGTCGAGAACACCTCGCCCTTCTTGGTAGGAATCGTGGTGTTGCGCGGGATGAGCGTCGTCATCACGCCGCCGAGCGTCTCGATCCCCAGCGAGAGCGGCGTCACGTCGAGCAGCAGCACGTCCTTCACCTCGCCCGCGAGCACGCCCGCCTGCACCGCCGCGCCGATGGCGACCACCTCGTCCGGGTTCACGCCCTGGTGGGGATCCTTGCCGAACACCTCCTTCACGAGCTGCTGGATCCGTGGCATCCGCGTCATCCCGCCGACGAGCACGACCTCGTCGATGTGCTGCGCGTCCACCCCGGCGTCGCTCAGCGCTTGCTTGAGCGGCGCCATCGTTCGCTGGAGCAGGTCGTCGACGAGCGATTCGAGCTTCGCGCGCGACAGCCTCAGCGCCAGATGCCGCGGTCCGCTCGCGTCGGCAGTGATGAACGGCAGGTTGATGTCGGTCTCGATGACGGAGGACAGCTCGATCTTGGCCTTTTCGCCCGCTTCCTTGAGACGCTGCAGCGCCATCCGGTCCTTGCTGAGATCGATACCGTCGCTCTTCTTGAACTCCGTTGCGATCCAGTCGACGACGCGCTGGTCCAGATCGTCGCCACCCAGATGCGTGTCGCCGTTGGTGGCCTTGACTTCAACCAGACCCTCACCAACTTCGAGCACGGAGACATCGAACGTGCCGCCGCCGAAGTCAAAGACGACGATCGTCTCGTCCGTCTTCTTGTCCAGACCGTAGGCCAGCGCCGCCGCGGTCGGCTCGTTGATGATGCGCCGCACGGTGAGACCGGCGACCTGTCCCGCGTCCTTGGTCGCTTGACGCTGTGCGTCGTTGAAGTAGGCCGGCACGGTGATGACGGCGTCGGTCACCGGGCCGCCGAGGTACGCCGCTGCCGCGTCCTTGAGCTTCCTCAGGATCAGGGCGGAGATCTCCGGAGGAGAGAACTGTTTGCCCCGGATCTCGACCCACGCGTCGCCGTTGGACGCCCGCACGACCTTGTAGGGCACGCGGGTGATTTCTGCGGTGACCTCGTCGTACTTGCGGCCCATGAAGCGCTTGATGGAGAAGATGGTGTTTTCCGGGTTCGTCACGGACTGGCGCTTCGCGACCTGGCCGACGACGCGTTCGCCGTCCTTGGTAAAGGCCACGACCGATGGGGTGGTCCGCGCGCCCTCATGATTGACGATGACGGCGGGCTCTCCCCCTTCCATCACGGCGACAACCGAGTTGGTCGTGCCCAGGTCGATTCCGATCATCGTTGACGGCATGTGCTGGTCTCCAGAGGGTGGACGCGTCGTGAAGATCGCGATTCGTGCCGCTGTGGCCGGCGTGCAGTCCATCCTCACGCGGCGAACCTCAACCTGGAGGCTGCCGCTCGAGCACAGCGGAGTTACACGATTCGACTGTAGGCTCTTCCTGCCGTTGCTGGCTGTTCAATGGAGGACACGCCGTTGTACACGGGGCCGCGGAGAATCACAGCCGTCATGCGCACGGTGTTCGTACGGCCGGGCCTTGCGATCAGCCCCGCTGACGCGTGCATTCAGGCCGTATACTCGCTCGAGGCGATCGAGCTATGGCGACACGAACGTACGTCAGCAGCGACCGAACGTGCTGCCAGCCCGGCTTGGTTCTCGCGCCGCCGGGATGACACCGCTCGGCCACTCTCGCCATCCCCACGACTGGGGCGAGTCGTACGACAGGGGTCTGCGCGCGGCTGGCCGATTCGGCGCGGTAGACGCACGGGGATGTGGTCGCAGGCACGGTTCACGGGGCGGCGCGGCCCGCGAGGACGGATTGAGGACGGTCTTGGAGGCGCCTGGCTACGCCGTGGTGGGAGCCTCCCGCATGAAGTGAGGCTGCACGATGATCTGGTCCGACCTCGCCCAACTGGTCAGCGCGGTTCTGCTGATGCTCGGCGTTCTGTTGCCGGTCGTCAATCCATTGAGCGACGCTCCGATCTTTCTGCGAATGACGCCCGGCTGTGATGAAATCGCGCGCGCCTTTCTGGCGAAGCGCATCGCGTTCTATTCGTTCGTCCTGGTGCTGGGATCGCTGTTGTGTGGCTCATTCGTGCTGCTTTTGTTCGGCCTTTCGATACCCGTGGTGGAGGTCGCGGGCGGGGCCGTCGTGTGCGCGCTGGGCTGGAAACTTCTGGCCGACACTCCCAAACCGGCCGACGTGACCCTGGACCCCGCCCACGCCAAGCTCGTCGCACTCGGTCGGGCGTTTTCCCCGCTGACCTTGCCGATGACGATTGATGCCGGGGTTATTTCGGTGGCGATCACCGTCGGAGCCAATCATGCACACTCGTTCAAGCGCGCGGTGATTCAACTGCTGGCCGCGGTCATCGGTGCCGCCATCATCGCCCTGTCCATTCTGTTGACGTATCGCTACGCCCAGCGGATCGGCAAACGGATCGGAAACACCGGGATGATTGTGGTGGTGCGGCTCTCGGCCTTCATCATGGTGTGCATCGGCGTGAGCATCACGTGGAACGGCGTCAAAGCGTTGCTGGCGGAGGTCGGCATTCCGCACTGAATCCCGATGTGGCCGCCGCACAGAGCGGTGGCGCCCCGTAGGGTGACAGCGACGCCTCCGTCGCGCTCGTCACTCTCAATCACAGACCCAACCACCGCCGCATGACCGTTTCACCTGACATCCCCGTACGGGTGTGGTGTCTCTCGCGGCTCGTCCGCGGCCTACTGGTCGTCCCTCGGGCCCTCGCTGGTCCGTGCCCGCATGAGGATCGCGGCCGCCGCTTAGTGTCTCATTTCATAGATACGGTGACGTATTCTGACTTGTCAATGGCCGGCCGAATCGGCTATCCTCTCGGCGAGGAGGTGCCAACACCGTGCCTCGTCACAGCCCATTCCGCATCGACCTCACGCGTGAGGAACGTCGGGAACTGGAAGCCAGGAGCCGCAGGTATACGTCACCGTATCGAGACGTCGTCCGCGCCAAGCTGATCTTGCTCGCGGCCGACAACCTGCCCAATGAGGTCATTGCAGCCCGGTTGGACGCCCCGCGCCAGATCATCAGTAAGTGGCGCAAGCGCTTCTTCGAGCAACGCTTGGCTGGCCTTGAGGAAGAGCCCCGTGGCGGGCGGACAGCCCGCTTTTCCCCCCAGCGTCGTCGTTGAGGTGAAACGGATCGCGTGTGAGTGCCCGATGGACGCCGGCGGGCCGGTCGCGCGGTGGTCATTGCCCGACCTCCGCCGCGAAGTCCTGGCGCGCGGCCTGGTCGCGACCGTCAGCGGCACGACCCTCTGGCGATGGTTGGACGCCGATGCCATTCGGCCGTGGCGCCATCGCAGCTGGCTCTTCCCCCGTGACCCGCGATTCGCCGAGCGGGCCGCGCCCATCCTCGATCTCTATCAGGGTCGCTGAGAGAACCGGCCCTTGGGGCCCCACGACTACGTGATCGCCGCGGATGAGAAGACCAGTATCCAGGCGCGGGAGCGCCGCCATCCCCCAGCGCCGGTGGGCCCGGCCGGCCGCGGCGTGTGGAGCAGGAGTATCGAGTATCGCCGGCCTGGGCCTATCTGGCCGCCTGGGACGTGCATCGGACCCGGCTCTTCGGCCTGTGCGCGCCGCGATCCGGCATCGTGCCGTTTGATCGGCTCGTCGAGACCGTCATGACCCAGGAGCCCTACCGCTCAGCCCGGCGCGTCTTCTGGGTGATGGACAATGGCTCGGCGCACCGCGGCGCCAAGGGCGACGCGCGCCTGCAGACCCGCTGGCCCACGCTGCAGCCCGTGCACACGCCCCTGCATGCGAGCTGGTTGAATCAGATCGAGATCTACTTCTCGGTCGTGCAGCGGAAGGTCGTCACGCCGAACGATTTCCCGACGCGCACGGCCCCGGACCACTATCTCCTGGCGTTCCAACACCGCTACCAAGCCATGGCGCAGCCCTTCCGCTGGACGTTTACCCGGGCGGACCTTCACCGGCTCCTCGCCAACCTCAGCGCGGTGCGGCCGGCCGCATGACAGAAAATACGTCACCGTAATTCCGGAATGGAGCACTTAGTCGGTTCGTCGGGCATGCGCGTGTCCACCACGACTCACTCCGTCTACGCGGCGGCTTCATGAATCGAGAAGGTCCGTCAGGATACCCACGAGTGCAATTGAGTACAGCGTGCCGGTCAAGTCCAGGGCTACGGTGGTCCTAGTGTTCGCCGCCGGAATCGCAGGCTCGTCACAAGGGCGTTGCCACAGTTCGGGCAATCACACTCCCACGTGGACGTGGAGACGCATCATATCAGGACTCACAGCAGCAACAATGGACGTACTCGCGAGATCGGAAACGGCGGCACCTAGCACCGCGGTCGGGGTCTATGACAGCCATGGCGAGGCGGAGCGGGCCGCTCGTACGTTGGCGAGGTCTGGCTTCGACATACAGAAGCTGTCCGCAGTGGGCAGAGACTACGCCACAGAAGAAGGCGTGGTCGGGTTCTACAACGCCGGCGACCGGATGAAGGCGTGGGTGAGGACCAGCGCGTTCTCGGGCGGTCTAGGGGGATTGCTCTTTGGGTTGGTGCGTAAGCGTCCTCTCGAACGCGCGCACGCGGATTGGCGAGTTGGCTGAAAGCGCCTTCGGCGCGCCGCATTCGTCAATGTGGATCGACACGCTCCAGGGATGACGGTGGGCCGTCAGGTCGTGTTTCTGCTCGTCCTCGCGAGTCTGATTGCGTCACTCGCATGGACTGTGACGCACGAACGAGAGGTGGAGACAGTAATTGGGTTCGATTCGAGTTCGTGAGCTCAGCGACTGCCGAGTCCGATGAACGTCATTTCCGCGTTCACAGACGTAGGCTCGTGATCGCCTCTAGCGATCGGAGGATGTACATGAAGACAGATGCGCAGCTGAAGAACGATGTGACAGAAGAACTGCGGTGGGAACCCACCGTGAGTTCAAGAGACATCAGCGTGACGACTCATGATGGGATCGTGACGTTGAGCGGTTCGGTTCCGTGCTATGCCGAAAAGATGGCGGCAGAAAGGGCGGCTCAGCGCGTGGAAGGCGTCAAGGGTCTCGCCGAAGAGCTGGAAGTCAATCTCTCCGGGGTGCACAAGCGCACGGATGCTGATATCGCCCAGGCTGTCGTGACGACGCTCGGGTGGCACGTGTGGGTGCCGAACACCGTCCGGCCATCCGTTGAGAACGGCTGGGTGACACTCACGGGCAACGTCGCGTGGCGATTCGAGCGGAACGCCGCCGAGGACGCCGTGAGATATCTGGCTGGTGTCAAGGGCGTGTCCAACAACATCACCCTCAAACCCGCGGTGCAGCCGAGTGCCGTACAGAATGTGATCGAGAAAGCTCTCATCCGCGACGCCGAGGTCGATGCCACCCACGTCAAGGTGTCGGCCAATGGCGGCAAGGTGACCCTCACCGGCACGATTCCCTCTTGGAGTGAAAAGAGAGGGGCCGGCTGGGCCGCTTGGAGTGCGCCGGGGGTGACCGAAGTCGAGAACGATCTCGTGGTTACCTACTAAGCAACAACCCAAGAGGTCCGCCAGAACGTCGCAAGACGCGCCGACAGGCCTCTCGCCCTTGCCAGGCTCAAGGCGACCAAGCCGTCAGGTGCTCTGACGGCGGTTCGTAGTCACGAGTAGTCCCGCCGTGCTTTCGACCAGCAAACAAGAGCGCCGGGCGCCTTGCCGAACTAGGCTGAAGTTCCGGGTTACTCGTCGTCGCTTCTGAGTTACTTTCCGGCCAGAATCATCGTGGTTCTGGCCTTTCGTTTGGGACAATATGTAGTCACTAATATAATTGACTTTCTGCGGCGGCGTGCCTATCTTATCGTCATGCCGAAGCGAACGGGCGCCGTCCACGTCGTCACGACAACCCGGCACTACCACGGCAAGACCTACCAGTCGCACCTGCTGCGGCGCAGCTACCGCGAAGACGGCAAGGTCCGCAACGAAACAGTCGGCAACCTGTCCCATCTGCCCGCCCACGTGATCGATCTGGTTCGCCGCGCGCTGCGCGACGAGACGCTGATCCCCGCCGAGGCATTCGAGGTCGTGCGCTCCTTGCCGCATGGCGACACCCACGCCGTCGTGACGGCCATGCAGCGCCTCGGCTTCTGGCGGCTGCTGGGCAGCCGGCCGTGTCCGCAGGCCGACCTGGTGGCCGCCATGGTCGCGGCGCGCGTCGTGTGCCCGCACACGAAGCTCGCGACGACGCGCTGGTGGCAGACGCGTACGCTGGCCGAGGATTTGGGCGTGCGCGAGGCCAGCGAGGACGACCTCTACCGGGCGATGGACTGGCTGCTGGCGCGGCAGCCCCAGATTGAGCAGCGCTTGGCCGCCCGGCATCTGACCGAGGGCGGCTTGGTCCTCTACGATCTGACCTCGAGCGACATGGAAGGCACGACGTGCCCGCTCGCCAAGCGGGGGCACAATCGGGACGGCAAGCGCGACAAACTGCAGGTGAACTACGGGCTCGTGACCACCGCCCAGGGCTGCCCGGTGGCCGTGTCGGTCTTCGACGGCAACGTCAGCGACAGCCCGACGCTCCTGCTCCAGGTCCACCGGCTCCGCGAGGACGTCGGCCTGCCGCACGTCGTCGTCATCGGCGACCGTGGGATGATCAGCCAGAAGACCATCGAGGACCTGGGCCAGCTCGATGGGGTGCAATGGATCACCGCGCTGAAGAGCGTGCAGATTCGCACGCTCCTCGAGGGTGGGGCCTTGCAGCTCGGTCTCTTCGATGAGCGCGGGCTCTTCGAGCTAAGCCATCCCGCGTATCCCGGCGAACGGCTCATCGCGTGCCGCAACCCTGAGCTGGCGGAGCTGCGGACGCACAAGCGGCAGGATCTGCTCGCGGCCACCGCACTCGAGCTCGAGACGGTCCGGCGCCGGGTGACGAGCGGGCGGCTTCAGGGGCGCGTCGAGATCGGGCTCCGCGTCGGCCGCGTGGTGAACACGTACAAGGTGGCGAAGCACTTCGCCTTGACGATCACCGATACCGCCTTTGCCTTTGCGGTCCGCGAGGATCAGGTCGCCCGGGAGGCGCGCCTCGACGGCATCTATCTAATCCGGACGAACGTGCCCGAGGCGCAGATGACCGCGGACGACGCGGTGCGGAATTACAAGGCGCTCAGTCAGGTCGAGCGCGCCTTCCGCTCGCTGAAGACCCTCGACCTGCACGTGCGGCCGATCCACCATCGGGTGGCCGACCGCGTGCGCAGTCATATCTTCCTCTGCCTGCTGGCGTATTACGTCGGGTGGCACCTGCGGGAGGCGTGGCGACCGCTGCTCTTCGCCGACGAGGACCAGGCGGCCAAGGCCCACCGCGATCCCGTCGCGCCCGCGCGCCGGTCGGACGCCGCCGAGACCAAGGCCGCGACGCATCGCCTGCCGAACGGGGCGAGCGTGCACAGCTTCCGCACGCTCCTGGAGGACTTGAGCGCGATGGTCCGGAACACGTGTCGGACGCGGGGTGACGACGACGCGCCCACCTTTACGGTGGTGACGACGCCGACGCCCGGCCAACGGCGGGCGCTGGATCTGCTGAAGCGGATCGCGTAGACAGAACCGGCGCCAAGGAATCCCGCCAACTACTGACGAGATCGCGAGATCCTCGGCGCTCAGTCGTGGAACTTCGGACTAAGAAGTCGTCGGCTGGCGTCTTGTGCCTCGGCTTCGTCGGATACTGGGGCGCATCCTGAACCCCTCGAAGGGCTATGCGATCCTGTGAGCTTCGCTCACTCACGAGGGTTCTCGCCGGACCTACTTTAGGTCAGGCAACGCGCCGTTCGTCGTGATGGGGCAGGACGCCGACGTCGGGGATCTTGACGATTCGGCCGCCGCTCGACGGCTGCGTCGCACGAAGAATCGGGGCGTCCTGGTCGAGCCCGGGGTAGGGGCGCCACGTGTGGTAGGAGCCGACGCATCGCCGGAGGTGATACGGCCCGACAAGCAGACGGCGACCGTTCGTGAGGCTCTCAGGCGAGAATCTGCCGGCACCGTCCGGGAACGGCCAGAACGAACTCGCCGGCCCGGTCCCACAGTTGCGCCGACGCTGACAGCCGCAGGTAGATGGCGCGGGCCACACCGACGGTCTCGTCAGGGCGGCTCTCCCATTTCGTTTCCACTGCCGCTCTCGCCAACGCCGCGGCGTGGGCCGTGTTGCGCTCACGCCATCGTTCCAGATGGTCGGGACCCGCCAAGAAGTCGCGTTTCGAGCCGTTACACCACTCGTCCGCCACCGCGGTGGTGTGGATCCCATCGTCCGGATAGCGCGCCCAGGGGAGGAAGTGATCCACGTGGCCCGTCCGGCCGACTGATCTGCGGCGATAGCTGGAATTCAGCGGGAGGACATTAAGGCAGAACGCCGGCAAGCAAGCGCGCCTCACGCTTTCCCGAGCTTTCCTGGCGCTACAGCCTCGATTCCCACGGACGGGAGTCTGCCTAGGCTGACGCCGCTTCGGTCGGGCGCGCTACGTGAGCTTGGCGATCGGGGGATAGCCCGTATTAGCGGGGTCTCGACGGCCGGGTACCAGCCGGCTCACCCCTCACCGCTACAGCTCGTACTGACAGCACTGGACAAGGCACGACAACACAGCCGGTTCCGGCAGTGATCGTCAGGCAGGCGAACGCGAGAGCCGCCCCTACGCCTCGTATGGTCAAGGCCGGAGTGATGCCCATAACCCGCCGTTCGCCGGACGGGTCATCGAACCGCGGCGACCATCAGAAGATAGAGCCGCGGACTCTTCTTCTGAAGAAACAGGATCTGCTTCCCGTCAAGCGACCACGCCGGCAGGAGCGCATGAATGGCCCCCGGCACCGGTTGCTTGTGACCGTCCCGGTCGATGAGCACCAGGCGGCCATCGGACTCAGTGTAAGCGAGCACACCCATCGGTGCGGGGGCCCAGCCGAACCGCATCCCGGGCTGCGGCGCCTCGTTGATCCACTCACCAACCACCTGGCCCTTGAAGCGCATCGTCACAACGTCGGCGAGGGTGTTGTTCATTGTCGTCGCCGCGCCCTGCCCCCCCCCGAGCACCGACGCAACGCCCCCCATGGAGCGCGAGGTCTCAGCCCCGTGGGGGTTTTCCTTGTGCTGCTCGACGTCGATCTTGAGGGAGGGATCCCCCGGCGCCACAACTCCGGACTTCCAAAACCAGTAGGTCGCCGCCCAGGCTGGCAGGCTGTCGGATGGTGTGAACGAGATCGCCGGCACGGTCGCGATCTGGTAGTGCCGCGTCTTGTCCGGACCCTGGTTGACTCGCAGGTAGATCGTGCCGTCCTCGTTCCAGGCGAGCCCGATTGGCTCCCCGTGCACCTTCTTGGTGTCCACTTCGGCCAGGACCGTGGGCGTCGCCACGGACAGCTGCCGAACATCCGTTACCACAGCCGGCACGGCAGCCGACGCAGCAGGCGGAGCCTGTCCGACAAGCGCGAGAATCAGAACGGTGAGCATGAGAGCACCTCGGATCTGGCTACCTCGATGTGGCGCTCCAGCGGAAGGACCCTTCGATGATGGCGCGGTGAAACGGCCTGGGGAGATAGCTCAGCACTGATGCAGGCGGAGTGCCAAGGCCACGCACGCCATTCCGGGCTGGAGTCCATCAGAACCTCACGGGACACCACAGCGCCGAATACTGAATGACCGGCCCAGTCCGTTGCGGGCTGATTGAGCTGAAGGACATTCTACTCATTTCTCGACAGGTGTGGGGATCGTGACAAGACCCGGCCGAACGATCACTGATACCGGATCGTAACGGCTCTCAACTGCCGCTGGCGCCGCCTCCGCCCGACTCCCCGCCACCAACACCTCCCGCTGTCCAAGGAGGGCCCGCTATCGTTCATGCGAGGATCTCTCAGCCAACAGCCCCGAGGCCAGAATGATCGGGAGGTGCGAGGCAAATGGTGGCCCGTGGAAATCAAGGCTAAACGTAATTGGTTACCGGGGTTGAGCTACTGACGCGGCGCTTGAAGTGCCGTAGCGACCACGGGCTTCGGCGCGCGGAGGAGATCGACGACGAGCGGCACGGCATCGAGGTCTCGGAGATGCGCGGTGCGCAGGACCGAGGCGAGGACCTGTTGCGTGGCGGCCCCCCGGAGCGAGCGATTCCCGCCGCCGGCCATTTTGCGCGTCACGACCGCGGGACGTAAGGCCTGCTCGGCCCGCCAGTTGGTCGCGTCCACGGTCGGGTCGAAGAGAAACGAGAACAGCGCCGGAAACTCCACCGTGAGATGCGCGGCGAACCGTTCGACGTCGGCGACGACACTGGTGCGATCGAGCCGCGCGTCCATCGCGGTGATCAGGCGACCTCGCGCCACGGCCAGGCCGTGCGCGGAGACGGCGCCGGCATGGTACCGATCGCGGAGGGCCAACGCGTGCTGGAGCAGGCCCTGAACCGCGCCGGGGAGTCTCGTGTGCGGATGATCCTGGTGCAAGAGCCTGGCCCGCCGCAACAGATGCGCCAGACAGGTCTGATGCGCGGCGTGGGTGAACTGGCGGTACGGCGCCCAGCCGTCCCGCACGAGCACGCCGCCGAAGTCCGCGCCCAGGATCGAGGCGGCTTCAGGAAAGCCGCGTCCCTTGCGGATCGCATAGACCGTGGTGTCGGGTGTCGCGAACGCCCACAGCCAGTGCAAGCGGCCGCCGACGCGCCACCCCGTTTCGTCCGGGGACACCATCGGACTTCCGCGCACGGTCTGGCACAGCGCGTCGTAGGTGGGCGCGGCCTGGCGCGCGGTGCGATGGAGCGCGCGGACGATGGCACTGCGCGTCAGCGTGAGCCGGAGGCGCTGATGGAACAGCGTGGCGATCTTGCCGAAGGAGACCCCGAACTGCTTATTGAGCGTCACCGCGAACGCGATCGCGTGGGGGCCGAGCTGGACGGCCGCGGCGCCGAGCGCGTCGGACGTTTGCCACGGATGCCGGCCCTGGACGCGACGGTGGCACCGCGTGCAGCGGCCAATGTGGATGCGGAAGTGGCGCACCACGGGTCGGACGGGCGGGAGATCCTCGTGGTACTGATCGGCCACGCGCGTCTCGTGGACGACGCCCCCGCAGTGCGGGCACGCCGGCGGAAGCGGCGCGTCGTGGGTCTCGTCGACCCGAAGCGGCACGGGCCGTTGCCCGTGGCGGCCGTGCGCCGTCCCCGCCTTCCGGCCCGGGCGCCGCGGGTGTCGGGTAAGATCGCCCTTCGAGAACGGCGCCGCTTGTCGCGCGCCCGCGCGCCGCGCCGCCTCCAGATCGTCCTTCAACCGCTCGTTCTCACGGCGCAGCCGGTCGCGCTCGCGTTGCAGATCGGCGCGCTCGCGTTCGACGCGAGCCAATTCCTCGCGCACACGAACGAGATCTCGTCGGGTGCGCGCCAATTCGTCGCGGAGCGTGTCGTCGGTCGGCGGGCGGCGGGCGGCGCGATCGGGCACGCTCCAGTTATGCCAGAACCTGCGTTCTGGTACAGTTACGGAATATTGGATCGCTCGATAACAATGCGGTAATCAGATACGGCTAAACTAACCCTATGGCTCAGCAATCGAAGAAAGCGAGACGCCGTTTTCACGCTCACGTGGAGACGCGTGCAGGTTCGCTCGACGGGATTCTGCTGGCAGCCTTCTGGCAAAGGCTGCTCGGATACTGCGTTGACCTGCTGGCCGCTGTGATCATCTGGTTTCCTCTTGAATTCTCGTGGCGACACTTCCTTCTTCATGAGACGAACATTCACATCGTCTGGGACTTTCACGAAGCCGGGAACATCGTTGTGATGGTGCTTTATTGGGGATTGGCCAATTACTTTGGCAACGGTCAGACGCCAGGCAAGTGGGTGGCGCGCACAAGAATCATGTCGCTTACGGGCGAGCGCATGGGACTGTGGCAATCCATCGAGCGCGGGCTGGGGTATGGAGCGGCGGTGCTGGAGTTAGGTCTGGGGTTCTTGCAGTTTTTTTGGGACCGTAATCGGATGTGTGCACAGGACCGGCTCGCCGAGACGATTGTGATCGACGTGAGAAAGCCGAAGGCGAACGCCGTCACGGAGCGGGCGCAGCCTGAATCGGAGACGGCGATCAGCTTGAGCGGAATTGGACCGCTTTCCAGAGGGTAGGAATGAACTACAGAAGAACAGGAGTTCGTTCCGGTCCTCAGGGATCCGCGCGCGGGCAAGAACGCGCCGGAGAGCCGGTAGCGAGTCGCGGCGCGTCCCTCCGTTCGGTGCGGAGACCTGCATCTCTCGAAGGTGCCGATCACCGCCGTTCCGCGAGTTCGCGATATGTGTCCGCGACCAGGTACGCGACCAGCACTCTCTTGACGTCTCCCCGCTGGGTGGCCCGGCGGGCTTCGTCTTCCGCGTGGCGCTGTCTCTCTCTGAGGATGTCCCGACCGTCCCCGTAGCGGTCCGTCGCGACTTGGCGCCCCATGTCATCCTCGTCGGGGCGCGGCTCCTCCTCGCCGAATCCCGTGAACGTCTCCCCGGCCGCCTTCCGCCGCTCGAAGTCGGCGTCCATCTCCTCGACGAGCTGCTCCGCTTCCTCTTCTGTCATGGATATATGCGAAGGCATGTGAGCGACTCCTCGAGCAAGGCTGTCACGCCTGCTGCTTCCTGACGGGGTTCGCCTTTGGTGATCGACGCTGGGGCGAGCCGCGCCTGTAACGCCGGCGGCCCCCACCACGCGACCCTGGGCCCGCTCTGGGTACGCAGTATCGCCGCCCCCTGTGACAGGGCAGGTCCCCCGATCGTCCTCCTCGCGGCACCTCGTGCCCTTTATCGTGGGGTAGCGCCGCCGCCACGGCACGCCCCTCCTCCGCCGCGAGCGGGACCCCGGCTCGCGGACCCACGCATCGCGAGAGGTAGTGGTACTGGCCGTTCTGCTGGACAGATCGGGCAGATCGCCGGACCTCCCCTGTCACATCTGGCGGCAATACTGCACGCAGCCGGAGAGGGATGCACGGGGAGGATTCGGACGATGAGGCGCACCACGGACGAACGGTACGGCGTGCCGCCGCGGAGAAACGGAGTGGTCGAACGAGTATTGATTCCGGCCGGCGACACGAAACTGGACCTGGAGGCACTGCAACAACGGTGTCTGGCTCGCCTCACCAAGCTGGTGGCCGACGCCACCCTCTGGGATCCCCACGGATTCGGCAAAACCTGGCGTATCGGCGACTACTCGATCCTCGTGGTTGAAACCGCCGTGGCGCTGGAGGCGGAACCCTACGTGCAGTTCCGATCGGAGCCTCAGCAGCGAGTGGACTGGGAAGTTTCCTCCGGACACTTCAACCCGCGCGCCAATCGGTTCATCACTCCCCGGGCGAGGCGCCGACTCGATAGGATGGGTTTTTGGACTCCGGGGCGGGACCGGGAACTTCTGGAAGAAGGTCACCGTTGCCAACCGCGGCGACGTGGCCGCCGTGGCGCACGACGTGCTCCGCATCTATCACGATGCCCTCGGCTACCGCGGCGCGACGCCCCTGGTGGCGAAACTCATCACGGCGGAGCGATCGGGTCGCGCGGTGGTTCACTACGGATTCAAAGCCCCGGACGCCGCGACGCTCGTCGAACGGCTGGGATTCGACACGATCCTCAACACCACAGGAACGCGTCCGGTCATCGAGGCGCGCTGCGGCGACCTGGCGTTCCTGGTGACGGTGGATGCGCCGGCGGACGAGCACGGCACCTATCAGTGTCTCGATTTCACCCCGGCGGCAGGGAACCTCGCGGTCGGCTCGGCGGCGGCATGGAGCGGTGCCATCAACCAGTTGAACGGCCTCTCGCGCGTGGCCCGTGCCTGGACCGACGTCGATGGCAACGTCCTCGTCGGCACCAGCATCTCCGCGATCGGTGGCGTGACCGAGGAGTCCATCGCCAACGTCGTGGCGGGGTGGCGCCGCGCCGTGGACAATTTGCGTGGCGGTCCGCCAAAGCCAGGAAAACGTCGGGAGAAAGCCAGGCGCGAGCGTCGGGAGGAATCGTTCGAGAACGAGGAGCCGAAGGCCCGGCCCGTCATTCACTAACCCGCCGGCGCCCACCGCTCCCGCGGCCGCCCGGGAGCGACGCGGCGCTCCGCTATGATGCCGGCGACGATGACGCGCGTCGGCTGGGTGTCCGGCGCCTGCGCGACCCCCAAAATGGGAGGCGAGGCTGCCGGCTCTCCTCGTAGATGCCCGGCGGCAGCTCGAACGCCATGTGGGGCGCGTACTGCTCCCGTGCCTCCTCGAACTCCTCGAGAATGGTCTCCGCCAGGGTGGACGGCTTCAGCACCCGAGCCTGGTGGCCGAACCCCAGGATCCAGCTCTGCAGCGGCAGGTCCACCGCCACCTGCATTGTCAGGACGATTGAGCCGTCGGCGCGCCTGGCGACCTTCTGCGACGGGTGCCACTCGCGCTCTTCGATGTACGGCGCCAGCCTGGCCGCGAACTCGATCTCCACCCGCTCCGGTCTTCCGCCCTCGGAGATGCCAATGGAGTTCTGGTAGGGCTCTGACGACGCCTCCTGGACCGGGTTGAACGTGTCCTCCAACACCCTGAGTTTCTTGATGCGTTGCACCGCGAATGTCCGCATCTGGCTGTAGGCCGGGACGTACGCGAAGAGATAGAGGCCGCCATGGCCAAACGTGAGGCGGTAGGGCTCGACCGCATACATCTTGACTCTGCCGCTCGCGAACGAGTGGTACTCCATCTCGATCCGCCGGTGGTCCATCGTCGCCTTGACCAGGCTGTCCGCCGTCGCCGTCTGCGCCTTGACGTCGGCGCGCCGGGGCGGGTCCGGCTTCCACGTGAACACGGTGGTCAGCTTGTCCAGGTACGCCTTCATACGGGGCCCAAGTGCCTTGCTGACCTTGCCCATGGCCGACTGGAGGTCCCCGTCGATCGGGGAGCCGCCCACCGCGGCAAGGCGGGCTCGGTTCATGTAGAACGCACACAGCTCGGACAATGTGAACGCCGTTTCCGCCAGTGCCTTGAACGGTTTGCTGCTCAGGCGCCAACAGTTCTGGTTGCCCGCCCGGTGAGGATAGAGCGGGAAGCCCGCTGATTCCAACGCCGCCAGGTCGCGACGGACGGTCCGGTCGCACACCTCGTACTTGGCGGCCAGTGACGCGATCGTGCAGTCGGCCGACGAGGCGATGTCGATCAGGATCTTCCACTGGCGGATGATTTCCGTGTTGCGTTCAACCGTATGGCGCCTCCCGGTTGTCGTGCAGGGAGAGGGTACACGATCTCGGGCGGCAGATGGACCTGACCTGTGACACCGCCAAGGAAACCTCCTGGCGTGGACCTTCACACCTGTCAGGCCGGCGATTCTGGCGGCCACCTCTGACGGCGTCGGAGGAGGGAGGCGGGTGACGGGGCCGATCGATGACGGGGAACTGGGTCGCCCGGAACGGCGGTCTCCAGGCATCCGCAAGACCACCCACGACTTCGGGGACGCGAGCCTGCCGGTCCGTGCGTGCTGCGGGTCCCAGAACACCGCAGAAGTCGGATGTGGCCTCACCGGGCGCACGGTTGCCGTCGCCGCTGCCACCACGACGGTCACGCTGTTTCCGAACGGACCGACCAGCGCGCTGCCTGGTCAGCCGGAACGGCGCCTCACGCCTTCCAGCTGGCGCACCAGTCGCGACTCTCGGTCATCGGCCACGGCCGCCGCGGCAAACCGGCTTGGGTGTCCGGTTCGTCAGGGTCCCCGGGCGCCAGATTGAACTCCGGGGCGTGAATGCGGCACTCGCCCAGGACGGTCTCCTCCTGGTCCTCTTCCGGCTGCCAGAACCGGCACGTCTCGCACAGCGTTGCCACCCGCCGCTTCAACAGATGTCTCAACACCGACCCCTCCTGCCGACAGCGTCAGGCAGGTGTCGGACAGGGGAGGTCCGGGCGGCGCACTCCGCGAAGGGGGATTCGCGTCGCGAAGACAAGGCGCACGATTCCTCCGACGGGATGGACCCCGCCTGTCAGACCCGCGACTTACGCTGTCGGCATGAACCTTCACACCATCATTGAGGCCCTCGAATTCGGTCCGGCGGTCGGCGCGGCCAACCTGACGATGTACCCGCTGTTGCGCGGGGGCGACTCCCCGGCCGGCTACGCCACGCTCGACGAGGCGTTGGCGGCTGGGTTCGTCAAGGTGACCGAGGTGTCTGAGTCGGGTCATGTACCGGAGCTCACCATCGTCAACGAGGGGTCGGTGCCGGTCCTCGTGCTGGACGGCGAGGAACTGGTCGGCGCCAAGCAGAACCGCATCGTGAACCTCTCGATTCTCGTCCCTCCGACCACGCAGCTGAGGCTGCCCGTGTCGTGCGTCGAGGCGGGCCGCTGGGCCCACCGGTCCCGGGCGTTTGCCGCCGCCGGTCGGGCGCACTACGCGTCCGGGCGGGCCATGAAGGTGCAGCAGGTGACGTGCTCGATGGAAGCCTGCGGCAGTCACCGCGCCGACCAGGGCGCCATCTGGAACGATATCGACGCCAAGGCGCAGCGGATGGCGGCGAGTTCAGCCACGCGCGCCGCGGCGGCGATGTACGACCAGGCCCGACCCGACCTCGACGCGTTCCAAGCGAAGCTCGAGGCCGTGCCGCGGCAGGTCGGGGCCGTCTTCGCCATCAACGGGGCAATCGTCGGCCTGGAGTTGTTCGACAACGCCGAGACGTGGCGGAAGTCGATGCCGAAGATCGTCGAGAGCTACGGCCTCGACGCCCTGGATCGGCGCGCCGAGGGACCGGGGCACGCCCGGCCCGACGCGAAGCGCTTCCTCGCGTCGGTTGCCGAGGCGGCCGTCGAGGCCTTCCCGGCCGTAGGCCTCGGCGAGGACCTGCGCCTGCGCTCGCCGCAAATCGCCGGCGCGGCGCTGGCGGTCGACCAGCAGCTGGTGCATCTGCTGGCATACGCGTGTTGAGGACGCCAGTTGAGGAGGAGGCACACCATCAACAGTCTACAGACACCTATGCAGACGGCCATGACACGAAGGCTCCCGTGCGTCTTCGACGCGCGCTACTGCACCAAGGCCGCCTCCACCATCAGCACGACCAAGCAGGCGGAGGTCGTGCGGGCCGCGCTTCAGGAGGGTTTCCTGGACTTGAGGCCGTGGGCCTTCAACGACACGCGCGCCTGGGCCGAGGTGGAGCGCGTGCACGATCCCGCCTACGTGCGGGCCGTCCGCTGCGGGCAGCCGCGGGCCCTGGCGGAGAGCCAGGGGTTCACCTGGTCGCCGGAGTTTGCCGGCGCCGTCGCGAGGATCTGGGCGGGCCATCTCTACGCGTGCCGGCTCGCGCTGACCGAGGGGATCGTCTTCCATCCCGTGTCGGGCGCGCATCACGCGCGGCGCGGGGGCGGTGGAGGGTTCTGCACCTTCAACTTCCTCGTCGGGGCGGGTTTTGACCTGCTCGACCATCACGGCGTTTGCCGCGTGGCGATTGTCGACCTCGATTCGCACCAGGGCGACGGGACGTGCGGACTCGTCGAACACGACCCGCGGTTCGGGATCTTCGACATTGCCGGGCAGGATTGGACCGGCGCGGCGGCGAGCGATCGCGTGACGCTCGCCGTCGCCCGCTCCGTGACCGACTACGCGAATGCGCTGTCGTGCCTGCCGGCGTTTCTCGACCGGTTCGAGCCGGGTCTCGTGCAGTACCAGGCAGGGATGGACTGTCATCAGGACGACGGCGTCGGAGGCATCGCCGGCGTGGACGCGGCGTTCCTGGCGTGGCGCGACCGTCTCGTGATTGGCGAGGTCGTTCGACGCGGCATCCCGCTGGTGATCAACCTGGCGGGCGGCTACCAGTCTGGCGGCACGACGGTGGCCCTGCACGTCGAGACGATGCGGATCGCGGCCGACGCATACCGAGATGGGGCTGGCGGCAAGGCGGCCACCCGGTAGCCGTACATCGTCGAGGCGGCCCGCCCTGGCCACCCCGGGCCGGCTACGGGGGTTCGCCCCTCCGCAGACCCAGCGGCGCCGAGAGCGAGCTCCACTCGGTGCTATCATCGCCGCGTTTTCTTGTGTCTACGCCGACGCGTTCCGATGCGGGAGGTCTCCATGAGCGCCGACCCGTTCGTCGCCCAACTCGCCGAGCTCTGTCGCACCGAACGCACCCGCACGAAGTGGCTGTTCGTGCCGGCGCACGCGGTCGGCCTGACGCTCGGCGACCGCCTCGCCCGGGAGGAGTGCGACTGGGCGAACCTCCGCTTCGCCACCCCGCTCGACGTCGCGGTCCCCATGGCGGCGCCGTTCCTGATCGAACGGGGGATCGACCCTTCTGAGGAGTCACTTGGACCGACGCTGCTCATGCGCCTGCTGCTCGACCTCCCGGACACCCACGGGTACTTCCGGCCGATGGCCGAGCACACGTCGATGGCCGGCGCGCTCTGGCGCACGGTCCGCGAGCTGCGATACGCCGGGGTGCGCGCGGGGGACCTCGCGGCGAAGCCCTTCGGTGCGGCCCCCGGGAAACAGGCGGAGCTGTCCGCGCTGCTGGCGGCCTACGAGCGGTATCTCGGCGAGCACCGTGTCGCGGACATGCCGCGGGTGCTGGAGGAGGCCCCGCGACATCTCGGCTGGTGCCCGATTGCGGCCACCGACATCCTCATCGAGCTACCCGACACGTTGTGGTCGCCCCTCGTTCGCCGGTTCCTCGATTCGCTGCCGGGCGTGCGGGTTTCGGCACGGGCCCCGGTGCTGCCAGGCGTGCCGGTTCCCTCCAGGGCCAGCGCTCTGGCCGCACCGGTCGTAGGTGTGGACCTTCCGGCGAAGACCGATGCCGGTCGGCTGCGCTGGTTGCAGTCGCCGGGACGCGCCGGCAAGGCCAGGTCCGACGGGACGCTGGACCTCTTCCACGCCGGTGGTCGCGAAGCCGAGGTGGACGAGGTGTTCCGCCGGATTCTCGCGGGCGGCACGCCCCTCGACCAGGTCGAGGTGGTCTGTGCCTCGGACGCCTACGCCCTCCTGGTGCGCGAGAAGGCGATGCTGCTCGACTGGGGCGTGACCCTCGCCTCCGGCGTTCCCGCCACGATGACCCGCCCGGGCCGGCTGCTGCTGCGCTTCTGCGACTGGGTGGCCTCCGACTTCGCCGCGCGCGACCTGCGCCGGCTGCTGCAATCCGGCGACTGTGCGCCCGGGGTCTTCGACGACGCGGACGGCGGACTCTCGGCTGGCCAGGCCGCCCGGCTGCTGCTGAAGGCGGGAGCCACCTGGGGCCGGGAGACCTACCGACCCGCGCTGATTCGGCTGGCGGAGCAATACGACCGCAGGGCGAAGGACGCCGAGGTGACCGACAACGACCGGGCGTGGAACGCGCGGAAGGCCGCCCAGACCACGACGCTTCGGCAGTGGATCGAGGGCCTGCTCGGGAGCGTGCCGGAGCCGGCCGGCGACGGCCTGGTGCCGCTGGCCTCGCTCGTCGAGTGCGCCGCCGCCTTCCTTGAAGCGGACGCCGTGCGCGCGAGCGCGCTCGACGCGATGGCGGCCGTCGCGGTCGCCGAGGCCCTGGCCGAGCTGCGGATGATGCGCGACCATCGCTGCGCGTTGGCCGCCGGCCTCAAGTTCGTGCGCGAACGCGTCATCTCGCTCACGGTAGGCCACGACCGGCCCCGCCCCGGCCGCCTCCACGTCTCCGCGCTTGCCGAGGCCGGCTTCGACGGCCGTCGCCACGTGTTCATCGTCGGTTTGCAGGAGGGCGGTGTGTTCCCGGCTGCGGTCGAGGATCCCGTGCTGCTCGACCAGGAGCGCGCGGCTATCCACCCTCTCCTGCGCACGTCCGACCACCGCCAGGACGAAGCCGTCTTCACCGCGCTCTCCCGCCTGGCCGTGATCGGCGCGTCGGCCGAGCGCGTCTGCCTCAGTTTCTCCTGCCGAGACACGCGCGACTTCCGCGAGACGTTTCCCTCGTGGATCGTCCTGCAAGCGTTCCGCCTGATGAAGGGGGACGCGTCCCTCAACTACGACGACCTTCGCGAATGGCTTGGCGAACCGGCCTCGGCCGTCCCGCGGGCAGCCGGAGACGCGATAAGCGACGCCACCTGGTGGCTGGCGCACGCCAAGACCACGGGCGCGACGCGTCGCGCCGTCCTCCTGGCCTTCCCTCCGCTCGGCCGGGGCGTTCACGCCAAGGAGGAAAGGGCGTCGAGCGCGTTCACCGAGTACGACGGCCACGTCGCCATCGCCGGCCCGGTCCTCGATCCCAGCCGCACCGGACGCCTGGTGTCCGCCTCGACGCTCGAGGGCGCCGCGGCATGCCCGCTGCGCTACTTCATGGAACAGGGGCTGGGCGTGAGAGTCCTGGATGAAGGGGAGGCCGACGCCGAGGCCTGGCTCGATCCGGCGACGAAGGGGAGCGAACTGCACGCGCTGTTCGCGCGCATCATGCGGGCCATCCGCGATGACAAACGAGCGCCTGACCTCGAGGCGGACCGCCGGCGGTTGCGCCGCTGGGGCCAGGAGCGGCTCGACGAGCTTCGCGCGCAGATGCCGCCGCCGTCCGACGAGGTCTTCGCGCGCGAGTCGCGGGAGTTTTTCGACGACCTCGACGCCTTCATCGAGGCCGAGTGCGAAGGGCTCCACGGGGTCACGCCGCTCGGCTTCGAGGTCTCGTTCGGGATGCCCATCCGCAGCGACGAGCAGGAGCCTCTGGCCAGCGCCGCACCGGTCGTGCTCGATCTGGGCGGCGGGCGGCGGATCGTCCTGCACGGCAGGATCGACCGCATCAACCGTGTCGGACCCAGCGAGTATGAAGTGGCCGACTACAAGACGGGCGGCTACTGGCGGGACGCGTGGAAGGGGCAGTTCGCGGGAGGCACCCGCCTCCAACACGCGCTCTACGGCGCGGCCGCGACGGAACTCCTGAAGCCGCGCGATCCGAAGGCGCGCGTCGTCCGCGGCGTGTACCTGTTCCCAGCGGTCAAGGGCCATCGACAAAAGAAGGTGTTCCCGGCACCGTCGCGCGCGAAGCTCGAGAGCGTGCTGCGCGACCTCACGGATGTCCTCGGCAGCGGCACGTTCGTGTCGGCCGACGCGGCAGACCACTGCAAGTGGTGTGACTATGCGGCCGCGTGTCACGCGGTGGTCGCCAAGAAGGCCGATTCCAAGATTCCCCGGGACACCAGCGCCGCGCTCGAGCCCTACCGCCGCCTGAGAGGCAACCATGCCTGAGCCGCGCAGAACGCCGGTCGACCAGCCCGTGCGCGACCGCCTCGTCTCCGACTTCGAGACGAACATCCTCGTCCAGGCCGGCGCCGGGTCGGGCAAGACGTACAGCCTCGCCAGGCGCATGGCGGCGGGCATCGCGGCCGGCGCCTACACGATTGAGCACCTCGCCGTCGTCACGTTCACCCGCAAGGCGGCGGCGGAACTGCGCGGCGCGTTTCAGTTGGCCGTCGAGGACGGGCTGGCCGACAAACCCCCCGCCCTGGGGCGCCAGCGGCTGGAGACGGCGCTCGTGGGGATGGAACGGCTGTTCGCCGGGACGATCCACGCCTTCTGCGCCCACCTCCTCCGCGAGCGGCCCGTGGACGCGCAGGTCGCGCCTGGCTTCGAGGAACTGAGCGACATCGACAACCTCCAGCGGCAGCGTCGGGCCTGGCGCGACTTCGTCGCGGAGGCCGGGGCTCGCGGTCTGCGGCCGATGCTCGACCTGCTCGACGCGGGTGTTCGTCCCCAGGATCTCTACGGCGCATACGCCACCGTGTGCGAGCACGAGGACGTCGAGTTCGAGATGGGCGCCGGCGATGCGCCGGACCCGGGGCCGGTCTGGAAGGCCATTGACGCGCTCTGGAAGACGCTGCAGGCGCTCAAGCCGCCCCAGTTTCACGAGGCGACGACGTGCCAGCTTCAGCAGCGGTTCGGCGAGTTCGAGGCCCGCCTGCGCCCGGCGCGCCGGGCGCAGCTGGCGTCGCTCGCGAGCTTCATTCAGGCCTGGAAGAGCCTGAAGGTCACGCAGAAATTCTGGGGCAAGGAGGTGGGCCGCGACCCGGCCATCGGCAAGCACGTCGCCGGACTCGTGGCCGACTTCCAGGACCAGGTGGTCGGCCCGTTCCTCGCGACGTGGCAGGCCTATCTCCACCGGCTGGCGATGGCGGTGCTGGTCGAGGCGCGGGGCTTCTACGCGCAGGCGCGCCGCTGCGAGAACGTCGTCAACTACGTGGACCTGCTGCGGGTGACCGCCGGCATGCTGCGCACGCGGCCCCTCGTTCGGCGCGCCCTCCAGCGGAAGTACCGGCACCTGTTCATCGACGAGTTCCAGGACACCGATCCGCTCCAGGCGGAGATCTTCCTCATGCTCGCCGCGGACGAGGCCGATGCTCCGGAGCAGGAGTCCAACCTGGCGCAGGTCACCCCACCTGCGTTCTGCGACCCTTTCGTTCTTCCGCTCCGCCCGGGCGCGCTGTTCGTGGTCGGCGACCCGAAGCAGTCCATCTTCCGGTTCCGCCGGGCCGACATCGACATCTACAACCGGGTCGCCCAGCGCATCGAGGCGACCGGTGGCGAGATTCTCGCGCTGACAGCCAACTTCCGGTCGTTGCCGAAGGTGTGCGAGCTGGCGAACACCGTCTTCCCGCCCCTGTTCAGGCAGCGGTCGTTGCCGTACTCGCCGACGTTCGAGAAACTCGACCCGATTCGCCCAGAGTCCGAGTGTCCGCCGGCACCGCGTGTGGCGACGATCACCGTCGGGGACCCCAGCGATCCGACGGCGTGCGCCGAAGAGGAAGCTCGGCAGATCGCCGCCTACGTCCAGGCCGAGGTGGCGAGCGGCCGCCGCACGTTCGGCGACTTCCTCGTGCTGACGAGGATGAAGCCTCGCCTGGCAGTCTTCGCCGAGGCGTTCGACCAGCTGGAGATTCCCGTCGAGGTGACCGGCGGCGGACTGTTCTGCAAGTCCGACGAAGTCCGCGCGCTGGCGCTGCTGCTCCGTTCCCTGGCGGACCCGCTCGACGCCGTGTCGCTGGTCGGTGTCCTGCGCGGGCCGTTCTTCGGTGTGAGCGATCCCGAGCTGTTCCGCTTCCGCCAGGCCGGCGGGCGCCTGGAACTGGCCGCGCCGCTGCCCGAGGCGGCAGACCATGACCAGGCGGCGGCGCTCGAGGGCCCAGCCCTGGCGGCGATGTGCCAGTTGCAGACCATGTGGCGCAGCACGCGCACTCTACCGCTGCCGGCGGCCGTGGCCCGGATACTCGAAACCACCGGCTGGCTCGCCCTGGCCGCGACGACGCCCGGTGGCGCGCGTGCCGGGCACGTGCTGCAGGCCGTCGACCGCGTGCGGGAGGTGGTCGAGGAGGGCGGCGGCCTGGCCGAAGCGGCGGAGGCCCTCAATGAGGAAGAGGTGTCGAACGACGCCGAGGCGATGCCCCTGCAGCCGGGCCGGCGCGACGTTGTGCGCCTGATGAACCTGCACAAGGCCAAGGGTCTCGAGGCGTCGGTGGTGTTTCTGGCGGATGCCGTGCATGCCTACGAGTTTCCCATCGAATTGCGCGTCGAGCGGGACGGTGGGGTGGCGCGGGGCCACCTCAGGGTCTTGCGAGATGCCGAGCTGCCGTGGATGAGAACGATGCTCGGCCAACCGACTGACTGGCCGGTGCACGAGGCGGAGGAGCAGAAGTACCGCGATGCCGAACGGCTGCGCCTGCTCTACGTCGCCGCCACGCGAGCGAAGGAGCTGCTGGTGGTGACCCGGTCGAGCGATGCCCGCCAGAACAAGGCGTGGGGCGAGTTCGAGGGATTCCTTGCGGGCGTGCCCGATCTTGCGGTGCCGTCGCCGAAGGCGGTCGTGAAGAAAGCCAAGGTGGACCTGTCGGCCAGCGCGCGCGCGGCCGCGGCTGCGACGCGCCGTGAGCGTCATGACGGCGTGCGCCGGGCATCGTGGGCGGTGGCCACCGTGACGGGAGAGAAGGCACGCCTGGCCGCAGCTGAGCGCGCGAAGGAGGCCGCGCAGGGTGGCGGCGGCGCCGTCGCGGATGCGGCCGCAACGCCTGGGCATCGTGCCGACGCCGGCGTGGCGTGGGGCTCGTTCATCCACGGCCTGCTCGAGCACGCCATGCGCCAGCACGGGGCTACGCGTACCGATCTCGATCGCCTGGCCCGCTGGCTCACCGTGGAAACGCCCGATCTGCGGCCCTTCATCCCCGAGGCGCTCGATCTGGTGGAGGCCGTCTCGAGAGCGCCGTTCTGGCAGGACGCCCGCGCCGGCGCAGACGTGCACGTCGAAGTCCCGGTTGCCGTGCGCCTGGCGCCGACCGACGATGCACCTGCCACGATCCTCCACGGCGTCATCGATCTCGTCTACCGGGCCGCCGACGGCTGGCGCATCGTCGACTACAAGACCGACCAAGCCGCGCTTGATGATGCCGGGCTACTGGAACGGCATGGCGCCCAGCTTGCTCAATACAGCACTGCCTGGGCGCGTATCAGCGGCGACAAGGTCGCCGCCACCGGCCTGGTACCCCTGCGTGCGATGAGGACGGTCTGGAGCAGCTGAGTGATGGCCCTCGCAAGCGGAGCGCGACAGCTGATTCACAGCAGTCCGGCGGTGGCCCCTGCGCGAGGTCTTCGCGACGCGACGGGCACCGGATCGAGGTGACGCCGATTCTCGCCGGACTGCACCATGAGTAGCCGCTGGTCAAGGCCGCGTGAGACGGAACGACCGACCGCGCGACGCCATTGAGGAGCGCGCCTCAGCGGTGCGTCCCGGTGATCACCCTGGACCACTTCAGCCATCCTGCCTGCAGTAACTGCTTTGTTCTGTCGGGTGGCACACAGATCTTGCCGTAGTTCCACTGCACGATCCAAAGCGCGATGAAGAGGGCGGCGACGCAGGCGGCAGGAAGGGCAGTGACTCTGACGCCCTTCTTGCCGCGCAGAATGAAGCGCTCGAGGGACGCCAAGGCGGTCGCGAGCGGTGTGGACAGCCAATTGTCTCCTACTCCGGACGACGTTCTAAGGCAATGGCCGGGATCGTTCCTGAATTCGTCGATTCCACGAGGGCACTGATCGTGCACGACCTGTTAACACGGCAGCCATGTTCCAGGCTGCCGGCATGAAGAGCGCGGCGAGAGCACCGGCTCGCTGACCCGCGCGCCAGACCGTTGTCCTGTCCCAGTTCCTGGGACGCACGGTGGCAAAGCCGGCCGGCCCCAGTTGGTGTGGGGCTGGAACCATGTGCGGATGTGAACACGCCAATAAGGCGACCGATCCGAAAGGACTTCCCATGACCCGCCTGCTCCGCGCCCTCGTGCGATTCGTCAGCAAGTCTGCCCAAAGGCCCCACCGGCAAGCAGAACGCCCCTCCATAGGCGAACGGTCCCCCGCCACGAAGACCTACTACAGGCACCGCTGCGTGAACGGAGAAGACAAGGTCGTCAGAGGTGTTCGAGTCTGCAGGATTTGTGGGCAGACGGGCAAGTTCGCCGGGTGGGACTACTCCGTCGCCGAGCACTGGGGGCGCTGCCGCTGCCAGACCGGCCTCAAACCGTTCGGCCCCCACAAGCGTGCGGCATCCGAGTTGATATGGACGGTGCTGCAGCACTGCACGCTGTGCGACGGAGTGGGCTACTGCGAGCGAGCCGACCAGACCATCCAGCCGTGTACGGCGTGTGACGGCCGCGGCACGATTCCCGCGCTGACCGACTGGCGGGTCCAGGAGGTGCTGCGCCTCGTCGAGGAGCGTTATCCGGGCGCCTGCGCGCCGGGCGTGATCCAGTCGGCGCACCGGCGCTAGCGCGACTCGGATGCATGGTCGACTCCCCGGCAAGCGGGCTGCCGGAGACCAGACCACCTTCCCTCGTCCGTCTCGTGGAGGTGGACGGCCGCGTCGGCGACGAGATGGCCGCGTGGTGCGGCGCTGCCGCGACTGGCAGGCAGGACGTCCGGCGCGAGAGCCCGCTGTCGCCGCCATCCGCGCATCTCGTTG
This sequence comes from uncultured Acidobacteriota bacterium, assembly GCA_963701315.1. Lineage (GTDB taxonomy): Bacteria > Acidobacteriota > Vicinamibacteria > Vicinamibacterales > Fen-181 > FEN-299. The sequence continues at coordinate 3,356,478 of OY969603.1, forward strand.
AGCTTGCCGATGGGAAATCTGAACGTCGCCGCACCGTCGCGGCATTCGCACCGGCCTCCTCGCCCAAACCCGGTGACAACGAGCAACCACTTGGCTGTTTCTTTGTCGGACAATCTCATAAACTAACACGGCAAGTTCGCCGAACCGCCCGCGCGGGCCTCGGCGGCGGTCACGCACGCAATCCTAGAGGATTCGCGTCCTTCGTCCACGGACGAAGTCTTGGATGAGTCGAACGAACCGTTGAACTGAACACGGTTCTGCAAGGGAACCCAGGCTTCGATCCGCTCGCGCGCCGCACCGCCGTCACGTGCCCCGGGGTGGACAACGCGGAGGCCCGACTATGTTCCGCCGATGCCTTTCAGCCCTGGCCGTCCTGGCCGCGCTCGCGGCGGGCCCCCTGCCGGTGGGCCGGGGACAGCCATCGGACTCTCGGGAGTTCCTCCTGGCATCCCCCGCCGGCACGGCGGGCGTGTATGTGGATGCCGCGGACTGGCCGGTCGCGCGCATCGCGGCCCGCGACCTGGCGGTGGACATCGAACGGGTCGTCGGACGCAGGCCTACCGTGACCTCGGACGGGGCGGCCCTCCCGGAAAGCGCGGTGCTGATCGGGACGCTCGGCCGCAGTGGGCTGATCGACCGCCTGGCTGCGGACGGGCGGATCGAGGTCGGCGACGTGCAGGGTCAATGGGAGACGGCCGTCATCACGGCGGTCGACCGCCCGCTTCCCGGGGTCAAGCGCGGGCTCGTGATCGCGGGCAGCGACCGGCGCGGCACGGCGTACGGTGTCTACGAGCTGTCGCGCCGGATCGGCGTGTCGCCGTGGGTCTGGTGGGCCGACGTGACGCCCGCCCACCGCGAGACGCTCCGGGTTCCGGGGGAACGGGTCAAGATCGGGCCGCCGGCGGTGAAATACCGGGGCATCTTCATCAACGACGAGATGTGGAGCATCCGGCCGTGGGCCGCGAAGACCTTCGCCCCCGAGGAGGGCTTGGGCCTGGGCCCCCGGACCTACGCCAAGGTCTTCGAACTGCTCCTGCGGCTGCGGGCCAATTACCTGTGGCCGGCGATGCAACTCGACACGAGGCCCTTCAACGCCTACTCCGAGAACAAAGCGGTCGCGGACGAGTACGCCATCGTCATGGGCTCCAGCCACATCGAGCCGATGCTCCGCAACAACATGGCCGGGGCCGAATGGGACCGCGACGGCGGCGGCGCATGGAACTACCTGACCAACGCCCCGGCCATCCGCGACTACTGGGCCCGGAGGCTCGAGGCCAACGGCCGCTACGAGAACGTCTACACGCTCGGCATGCGCGGAAGGGACGACGAGCCGATGCAGGGCGGGGCGACCGTTCCGGAGAAGATCGCCTTAATGGAGCGGATCTTCGCGGACCAGCGCGACCTCCTCGCGCGGCTCGTGAACCCGGACCTCTCCCGGGTGCCCCAGGTCTTCATCCCCTACACGGAAGTCCTGGGCCTCTACGACGCCGGCATGAAGGTGCCGGACGACGTGACCATCTGCTGGCCCGACGACGACTTCGGCTACATCCGGCGGCTGCCCACCGAGGCCGAGCGGGCCCGGCCGGGGGGATCGGGCGTCTACTACCACATCCAGTGGCTGAACGGCGCCACCAACGCCTACACCTGGCTGAACACGACGCCACCATCGCTCGTCTGGGAGGAAATGAACAAGGCCTGGGAGTACGGCGCAAGGACGCTCTGGATCCTCAACGTCGGCGGCATCAAGCCGAGGGAAATGGGGACCGAGTTTTTCCTCGACCTGGCGTGGGACCCGCAAGGCCGGGGCCCCGACGCCGCTCACCGCTTCCTGGAGCAATGGGCCGCGCGGGACCTCGATGCCGGCCTCGCTCCCGAGATCGCCGCCATCCTGGATGAGTATTTCCGCCTCGGCTTCGCCCGCCGGCCCGAGCATCTGGTCCAATATCGCGAGGGGACCCTGAGCTATTCGTGGTTCGACCACGACGGGGACGAGGCCCGCCGCCGCCTCGACCGATACGCGGACATCGCCCGCCGGGCCCAGGCCGTCTACGACCGCCTGCCGCGGACGCGCCGGGACGCCTTTTTCGAGCTCGTCCTCTACCCCGTGCAGGCCGCGGCCCTCATGAACGAGAAGGTGATCTGCGCGGACCGGAGCGCGCGCAACGCGGCGCGCGGCCGGGCCGGCGCCGGGGAAGACGCGCGCCGCGCCCGCGCCGCGGCCGACCGCATCGTCCGCCTGACCGAGCGCTACAACACCGGGCTCGTCCTCGCCGGAGCCAAGTGGAACCACATGATGAGCCCGGCGCCGGGCCCCTGGGGCGATCAGTACCACCAGTTCGACATGCCGCCCGCGAGCGATTTTGCCGGGGACGGCCCCCCGACCCTGGACGTCGCGGCCGAGGGCGGCGGAGAGGCTCTCCCGGAGCTGAGCGCCTACGCGCGTGACCGGCGGTTCATCGACCTGTTCAACAAGGGCCGGGGGCCCATCGACTGGACGGCCGCCGCATCGGCGCCGTGGGTGAAGCTCGATCCGTCCCACGGACGCTTCACGACCGGGCAGCACGTCGGAGTGAGCGTCGATTGGGACCTCGTCCCGAAGGGCCCCGAGGTCGAAGCGACGGTCGCCATCGCGAGCACCGCCGGCGACCGGCGCATCCGCGTGCCGGTGTTCAATCCCGCCTCGCCGGCGCGCGACGAGGTGACGGGGTTCGTGGAAAGTGGCGGCTACGTCAGCATGGAGGCCGAGCACTTCAGCCGCCGACGGGACCGCGGCGGCGCCGGGTGGCGCGTCGTCAAGGGGCTGGGACGCTCGGGCGATGCGGTGACAGTGCTCCCGCCGACCGTTCCGAGCCACTCGGCGGCGGCGGACATCGCGGCCGACAGCCCGTCGCTCGAATACGATCTCTATCTGTTCGGCGCCGGCGACGCGCGCCTGGATCTCGATTGCCTGCCTACCCAGCCGATGGCGCCGGGGCGCGGGGTGCGCCTGGCCGTGAGCCTCGACGACGGCCCGCCGGAGATCGTGGCGGGCAAGGGCGGCGACGTACTGGCCAACCTCCGGCGCCTCACGACCCGAGTGCGCGTCGCGGCCCCGGGACCGCACCGGCTGATCGTGTGGATGGCGGACCCGGGCGTGGTGCTGGACAAGATCGTGCTCAGCTTCCGGGCGCCCGCGCCGTCCTACCTGGGGCCTCCCGAATCGTATCGGGCCGGCCGGGACGCCGAGCGGTAGCCGGTTCGGTGGGACGCCGCTCGGCGGCGGACGGAGGGAGTTGCCCGGCGGCCCGGCCCACTGCACGGCCCCGGGCCGCGGTCCCGACGAGAGCGTCCGCACACTCGACGAGGCGGGTGGCGCGCGACGCACCGCGGGGGGACATTCGCCATGGGAAGCGCGATCCGAGGGACACTCGCCCTATTCGGCCTTGCGCTCGCCGCGTTCGCCGGACTCCTCTCGCCCGTCGCCCGAGCGGAGGGCGTCCGCGTACGCGTCGATGTCGACTGGGCCGCGTTTCTCGCCGACCACGACCTCGTCTGGGCGCGCCTGCCGGAGAAGTACGGCGAGCGCCCCTTCCTCGGGAACGGCCAGCTCGGGTCCATGATCTACCGGGCCGGCGACGAAATCCGCGTCCCGCTCGGCCGGACGGACGTTCAGGACCACCGGGACGACTCCTCCGGCTGGACCGCCTACAGCCGACCGCGGTTCCTCCTAGGCGAGCTGGCCCTCAGGCCGGCCGGGCGGATCCGCGGCGGGTGGCTGCGCCTGGACCTCTGGAACGCCGAGGTCCGGGGGGAGATCGTGACGGACAAGGGGACGATCCGGATCACCCAGTTCATCCCGACCGAGGAGATGGGCGTCGTCACGGTCCTTTGGCCGAGCGACGGCGAAGCGGGCTGTCGCTGGACCTGGCTGCCGGGCGAGGCCCGGACAACGCGGCCGGGCGTGCCCGAGACGGCGGCGGATATCGAAGCCTACGCCAAGAGCTACGGCACCCAGCACGCCGCAACCTTGAAGCTGTACGTCCCCAATCCGCCTGTGCGGCACGACGAGATCGGTCCGGTGCAGGTCGCGGTCCAGGACCTGCTCGCGGGCGGTAGCTACGCTGTGGCCTGGACGGAGCGAGCCGGAGGCGACACCTCGCGGGTCTTCTACGTCGGCACGGGGAATACCTACCCGGACCGCACGGCTGCCGACGACGCCGCGGCCACGGTGAAGCGACTCTCCGGGCGGCGACTCGACGACGTCGTTGCTGTGCACCGGGCCTGGTGGCACGCCTATTACCCGGAGAGCTTCGTCGCCCTGCCGGACGCGCGCTGGGAGAGCTTCTATTGGATCCAGATGTACAAGCTGGCCTGTGCCACGCGGCCCGGCCGGCCGATGATGGACACCTCCGGTCCGTGGAACGTCGCGACCCCGTGGCCCTATATCACCTGGGACCTCAACGCCCAGCTGTGTTATTGGCCGACCGTTACCTCGAACCGCGTCGAGCTCGGCCGCTCGCTGATCGAAACACTGAGCCGGAACCACGAGGCGCTGATCGCGAACGTCCGGCCGCCGGAATGGCGCTCCGACTCCGCCTACCTGCCGATCGCCACGGCCCAGGACCTGGTCGGGCCGCGCGACGGCGACATGCGCTACTTCAAGTGCGTCGGCGACCTGCCTTGGGCCCTGCACGACGCCTGGCTGACGTATCGCGCGACCATGGACGACCGCCTCTTGCGGGAGGACATCTACCCGCTCCTGCGGCGGAGCGTCAACCTCTATCTCCACCTGCTGGAGGAAGGGGCGGACGGGCGGCTCCACTTGCCGGAGACCTACTCGCCCGAATACGGGACCGCCCCGGACTCCAACTTCGACCTGGCGCTCCTGCGCTGGAGCTGCGGCGCGCTCCTCGAGGCCGAGCGGCGCCTGGCGCTCGGGGATCCCCTCGCCCCAAGATGGAAGGACATCCTCGCCCGCCTCGTCCCCTACCCGGAGGACCCGTCGGATGGCTTCCTCATCGGCCGGGGCGTGCCGCTCGCTCGGGGACACCGGCACTATTCCCACCTCCTCATGATCTATCCGCTCTACCTCGTCAACGCCGACACGCCGGGCGCGGCTGCGCGGATCGAAGCCTCGGTCCGGCATTGGGCCGACCGGCCGGAGGAGCGGATGGGCTACACCTTCACCGGCGCGGCGTCGATGATGGCCGCTCTCGGCCGGGGCGCCGACGCGCTGGCGTATCTAGAAGGCTTGAACCGGTTCCTCGAGCCGAACACCTTGTACATTGAAACCTCGCCCACGCTGGAGACGCCCCTGAGCGCAGCCCAGTGCCTCCACGACATGCTCCTCCAGAGCTGGGGAGGCGGGCTCGATGACGCGGTCGGGAATGCGTGGCGGCCGGTGATCCGGGTGTTTCCGGCCGTGCCGCCGTCGTGGATGGACGTCCGGTTCCATGACCTCCGCGCCGACGGGGCGTTCCTCGTCAGCGCCGAGCGGACCGGCGGCCGGACACGCTGGGTCCGGATCAAGAGCCTGGCCGGCGAGCCCTGTCGCATCCGGCCCGCCCTCGAAGGGGACCTCGCGGTCCGGGCCGCGCGCCCGATGTCCCTCAAGCCTCTCGGGGCCGAGACCTACGAGCTCGACCTGCGGAAAGGCGAGGAGGCAATCCTGTACACCGCCCGCGAGGTGCCGGCCGTCCGCGTGGCGCCCCTGCCCCGCGGTCCTGCGGAGCGCAATCCCTTCGGCCTTCGGGCTGCCGGAGAGTCCAAGTGAGTAGCCGCGCTTCGCGCGAGTAGCAGCCCGCTCGCCTGACCGGCGCGCTCTACTGGGTCGGCTGGGCCCTCTCCTTCCCGGGAATGATTCAATCCTTTCGTGACGCGGACTCGGAAGCGTTGTTCCACGACGGCATCCAGTTCAGCTCCGGTCACCTTGAGGTGCGCATCCGCAGGAACCTGCAAGGACAGCGACCTTCGAAGGGCGGGTGGCGTATCGCGGACCGCCGGGTCCGCCGGCACCGCCGCGGCTTCGCCCTCTACTGGCACTGGAAGTCAAGCCCACGCGGCGTTGGCCGCCCGGCACTCTCCGCCGACCTTCGCGCTTTGATCCGCACGATGCAGGGCGCCAATCCGACGTGGGGCACCCGCGCATGCGTCTTCGAACACCCCTCTGACAAGCGAAGTCGTCCGGCGGGTCCTCACTGCAGGGTCAGGAGCACGAGGATCTCACCCTGGCCCGCGGCGAGGGGCTCGAGCGCCTTCCCGACAATCGTCCCCGGCCGGTGCATCGTCACGCCGTTCACCACGACCGGCTGCGACACCATCGCGTACCCCGGCGTCGGGCTCGTCACCAGCAGGTCGCCCGCCTGGATCGCCCCGTAGCGCGCGTCCACCTTCACCTTCACGCGCCCGCTCTGGGCCACCAGCGACCGGCTCGCGGTCTTCTCCCCGAGCGAGAGGCCCGGCTGCGCAGAGACCGCCCCGGCGACGCCCACGTCATAGGCCGCCGTCGCCACCTTCACCCCGTTGCGCACGGCCGGGTCGACCACCACCACCGTCCCGGGCTCGAGCGGCGTCCCGCTCTCCACCCATTCGGCCACGTCCTGGTACTTCGCCGCAATGTTCCCGTCCACCGTCGTGTCGCCCGTGATGTGCGTCGTGCCCACCACGTGCAGCACCGAATCCGGCGTGGACGTGCCAATCCCGACCGCCCCGGCCGCCGTGACCCGCACCCGTTCGGCCATCGTCTTCGAGCCGGTCGGCGTCGTGTTGATCTGCAGGTACGTCCCGTTGTTCGCGTCGGTCCACGGCTCGGCCGCCTTGAACACCACCTGCCCGCGCCCGCCCGGGCTGAACACGCTCGCCCCGAACCCGCGCACCGCCAAGCCGCCCAAAATGTCATCGGTCTGCACGGCACTCGGCGCGGCCATCGTCCCGCGGGCCGCCCGGAACACCACCGGCAGCGCCGTCAGGACGCTGCTGTAGACGTCGAAAAACGCCACCGGCGCCACGTTCGACGCGGCGTGGAGCTGCGCGAGCGGGGCCACCGTGTTCAACCCGATGCGCGCGGTCGACGGGTCCTGGTACACGACCGACGTCCCCAGGTCCGTCGTGTTCAGGAACACCCCCAGGTAGTTCGCCGTCCCCGTGTTCGCCGTCTGCCCCCCCCCGCCGGCCGCCTGGAGCCCGTTGGCCAGCACCTGCGGGTTCACATACGTCAGGCCGTCCGCCCCCACCCCGGTCTTCTCCCCCGCCAGAACGAACGCCGAGAGCGGCTTCCCGCCCACCGTCGTCGCGTCGGCCGCTTTCAGCGCGTACGGCACGCTCACCAGCAACACCCGCGGGCCTTCCAGCCCCTGGTCCACCGACACCCCCAGCCAGCGGCCCGCCCCGCTCGTGAACAGCTCCACCGGCAGGCCCCCCGCCTGGGTCGCGCCCAGCACCACCGCGTAGCGCCCCTCGGCGTCGAGCGGCACCGTCTGCGTCTCGGCCCACAGCGCGGTCCCGCCCGTCTGCTCCGCATACACCGCGAAGGTCAGCGTGGCCGTCCCCGTGCGCGGCACCCCCGCCGCGTCCTTCACCACCCCCCCGAACCGCACCAGCGGCGGAGGCGTCTGCGCCGCGGCTCCCGCAGCCACGAGAACGGCGAGCGCCGCCGCGGCGAGGCCTGTCTTCGCGAGAACGCGTGGAGATGTCAGACCGTGTCTCATTGGGTTTGCCCTCCGGTGCTTGACGGCTTCGACCACGAATGCGACGTACCCGCACGACAAATCAGTCACACGTGGTGGCTCCGCCCGCTTGCTGGTGTCATCGTTCGCCCCAAGTGCCGATAGACTCGCTGCCCGGTACAGCTTGGCGCCAGGCGTTGGCGCTCGATCCACTACGTTGTCCTGGACCCGACCATCGCCGCGCATTGTCGCGTGGTCGGCATCCGATACGCGACGACGCCAATCGCCCGCTGAGTTCGGCGACCGGCCGTGGCTGCCCCCTACCGCACGCCGGCGCGCAGCTCCTGGACATGGACCGCCTTGACCCGAACACCCGAAAGCGTGGCGTCCGTGTAGGTATTGGCGGAAAGACCAAGTGCCGCACGGGCCGCGTCGAGTGCCGACCGGAGCTCGGTCAGGTGCACGGCCTTGATGGTCGTGCCCTTGACGGCCGCGTCGGTGTAACTGCCAGGTGGCAGCCCCGCCAGGTTCCGGACGGCATCGACCGCCGTCCTCAGTTCCGCGAGGTGAACGGCCTTGACGGTTGTGCCGGAGGTCAGCGGGTCGTTCGTGAACACCACCGTTGTCGCCAGGTCGGCCGCGCTATTCGGCGAGGTCGAGCTGCCCGAGACCGCACGAACGCGGTAGAGGTAGGCGCCGTGGGGCGCCACGCCGGTGTCGGGGTACTGCGGGTCGGTCGACGTCGCAATCTGTGTAAACCCGCCGCCCGCCGCCATGCGATCGATCTGGTACGACGCGGCGCCCGCCACGGGATTCCACTGCAGGTCCACCTCCGTCGTCGAGACGGCGGCGGCACTGAGCCCATTCGGCGTCGCGGGCCCCGTGGCCGCGGCTTGCGCCGAGCAGGCCGCGACGGCTCCGCCATTGAGACCCGCGCAGGACCAATTCCAGGGCCCGGAGCCCGCCACCGGATAGGGGGTGCCGGCCGAACACAGGTCCGTTGCCAGTGTCGGAGCCGCCGTCAACGTCATGCCGTCGGCGGCGCCGCACACGCCGTCCACCGGGGCCTGGGCCAGGCAGTTCGTGGTTGCATTCGATACGTTCGAGACCCCCGAGACCCCGATGATCGTGGTCGTGTTCGCGTCGGCTACATAGAGCATGCCGTGACTATCCACGGCCAGAGCGCCCGGCGTGCCCAGGCCGGGGATGGCCAGGGTGTTGATGATCCCCGTGGCGGCGTCCACCTTGCGCACGACGTTCCTCGTGACCTGCGACAGGAAGACATTGCCCACGTCATCCACCGCCAGCCCGTTGATATTGCCGAGCATGGCCTGGGTGGCCGGGCCGCCGTCGCCAAATCCGGACCCGCTGGTCGTGCCGGCAACCAGGGTGATGACCCCGGTCTGGTGGTCGACGCGGCGCACGGTCTGGCGGGAATTGTCCGCGAAGTACAGGTTCCCGTGGGAATCGACGACCATGGCGTCACGGCTGCAAGGCACGGCGGAGAGCACCGCGTTTGTGGCCGGACACCCATCCCCCCACGCGTCAGTGGCTGTCGCGCAGACCGTGCCGCCCCCTGCGTAGACCGAGACCGCCCCGCTCGGCGATAGCTTCGAGATCACGGGGGCGTTCGGGGAGGCGTTCTGGGACAAGACATAGCCATTGCCCGCGGGGTCCACCGCGCCGGAAGCCAACGAGCAGGCGGCCAGAGGGCCGAACACGGCGCCGTTCGTCGAACCACCCGGTGTCGTCAGCCAGGCCGTACCGCCAATTCCCGCCTGGAGGAGATCCCCGCTGGCGTTCACCGCCATGACCTCCATCTCCGAGTTCATTGTTCCAGTACGCATTCCAGACGCCGTGGGCCAGCGTGGCGACTGCCGCCTGATTGCCGTCATTGCCGTTCTTGCGCCACCCGAAATACAGGGTCCCGTAAGCATCCACCCCCAAGCCCTCATTCATCCCGTAGGGAGCTTGCAGTGAACTGACGGTGCCCGCGGCGCACGCCTGCGAAGATGGTGTCGCCGAACAGGTCGCCGATGTGCCGCCGTTCGCTCCGGTGCAGCTCCACGACCATGGGCCGCTGCCGGACAGCGAGGTTGGCGACGGCGCGCCCACGGCACAGAGCCCCGACGTTGGCGGCGAAGCGAAACTCGACCCGTTCGACGCGCCGCACGTCCCGTTCATGACGCCTTGACCGAGATTGGCGCTGCACGCCGCATTGGCGCCGCCGTTCAGCCCGGTGCAGCCCCAGGTCCAGGGACCCGAGCCGAGGACCGGGAGCGGATTGCCGGCCGAGCAGAGGCCGGTGGTCGGCAGAGTGCTCAGCAACGTGCCGTTGGATGCGCCGCATTGCCCGGCCACCGGGGTCGAGGGCGGGTTGGCAGCACATGACGCCGCTGTTCCGCCCTGAGACCCCGCGCAACTCCAGCGCCAGGGTCCGCTGCCCCCGACCGAGGAGGGCGTGCCGACCGCGCAGAGGTCACTCGCGAGGGAGGGGGCGGCATTCACGGTCTGGTTGTTGGCCGCCCCGCACTGCCCATTCACCGGAGACACGGTGGCGAACGCCGTGAGGTTCGCCAACTCGTACACGTTCGAGTTGGCCGTGTCGGCCACCCAGCCGCTGCCCGCCTGGTCGACCGAAATCCAGTTGAGGTTCCGGTTCGTGAGGCCGAGGGCGGCGGTGTCGACCAGCGCTGGCGGCGAGCCCGGGGGGACCTTGTAGAGTTCGCCCCCATCGGTGACATACAGGATTCCACTGGCATCCAGCGCCAGGCTGGTCGCGTGCTTGACGTTCATCCATACGTTGCCCGCGCCTTGCCAGACCTGGGACCAGGCGGCCGGATTCATGGCGTTGGCGGGCGTCACCATCCACACGGCGCCATTGCACGCATACGAAAGGTAGTAGGAAGGGAAACAACCGCCGCCGGCAGCCGTCCCCACGTAGAGATTGCCGGCCGCATCCACTGCGAGGGCGCTAACCTGCCCATCGGTACGAGTCCGGGCAGGTCCCGTGTCCGCAACCTGCGACGACGGCCCCGGAGCCGTTGGAGTTGAACTTGACCACGTTCCCCGACACCCGGTCGGCCACGTACAGGTAGCCCGATCCGTCTACCGCCAACGGGGGACCGATCTCGACGCCCGATGGCGGACTCAAGCACCGGGTGGAGCGCTTCGTGTACGAGCTGCCCAGGGGCAGGACCGGCGTCGTGAGCCACACGCAGTTCGAGACCGTGTCGGTTACGTAAATGTTGCCGGCGCCGTCGATGCCCGCCGCGTTAGTGGCACCCGACCAGCCGCTGCCCAACGACGTGCCGTCCATCGTGTACACGCCGAAGAATCCGGCCAGGTACACGTTCTCCTTCGCATCCACCACCAGGGCGTTCGCCGCGATCGGCGTATTCGTGGTGGTCACGGTGCCGGTCCCGGGCGGCAGCGAGCCGTTGCCGACGCCTTGGAGGTTCCAGGTAGCCGCGATCGCGCCGGTTGTCGACACGAACATGACGGCGCCCATGCGCGCGCCGGGATAGGCCGGCGTGAACGTCACCTCCACGGTGCACGTGTTTCCCGCGTGCCACCTGGCCGGGCCGCACGATCCGCCCGTCATGTTGAAGTCAGCGTTGAACTGGCCCTGGGTCACGACGGCCGGCACCTGGAACAGGGTGAAATCCTGGGTGAACTGGAAGGTCAGCGTCGACACGCTGGGCGTCGCCACGCTCACGGTCCCGAAGTTCGTGGCTCCCGAGACGAGCGTCACCTGCCCGTGGGCTGGCCGCGCAACCACCAGGACAACAAGAAAGAGGAAGGAGAAGACGTACGGTCGCGGTCGTGCGATGGGAGCGGTACGCATGATGTCAGTCCCTTCCCCAGGTCAGGGCCCTCGCGGCCGTTCTGATGCTGCTATTGGGCGAGAGCAGGACCACAGCGCTTACGAGACCGCCGCCCGGTCGGGCCCCTACTGTCCCTAAACGCGAGACTTAGCACGAAACGGGGCCAGGGAAGGTCAATTTGCAGGCGCGAGGCGACCCGAGTCGGTTGGCGAGAGAATCGGGACGTTCCTCGCGGAGGTCGGACGCGTCGTTTCCCCTGCTGCCCTACGACGAATCGGCAGCGTCAAGTCCGACCGCCGGCCCCACATCTTGGTGGGTCCCATTCCGGGCACATGGGTGACCGATCAGTCGCGCCGCGGTGCAACGGGGACCAGGCGTGTCGAGTTCCCGGTATGGACACCGTGTGGGCCTCGAGCCACGGTACCCGTTTTCGCCGGATGCCAAAGCCCTGTCACCGGCGAGTCATGCCGCGCCTTCGGCCGAGCCGAGCCGAAGTGCCCGGAGCCCTACCAGCGCAAGCGCGACCGCCATCGATGACGCCGGCACGCGGAGGTCCACCCAGCCGGGCCCGGCGAGAAACGGGACGTAGGCGAGCGCCGAGGAGGACACCACCAGCACCGACACCAGCCATCCGCGAGGGACGTACCACGCGTAGACGACGGAGATGATGTCGGCGAGGAAGAAGTACCGTTCGTGCATCTTCGGAAGCAGGAACGGCGTGAGGACCGCGAAGAGCATCGCACTCTCCACGAGCCGGCCCTCGCTCCAGACGCGCGATCGCACGAGACACGCCGTGCCGACCGCCACCGCGGCCAGCGCGACCACGAGACCGATCGGAAACCACAGGCCGAAAGCGGCACCAGGCCACCACTGGTAGACGTTGGGCGCATTGGCCGAGAGCACGGTTCCGGTTTCGATCTGAGCGCGGTAGATCCCCAGCAACTCGCCCAGAGGCCGACCGAGCAACCACGCGGGCAGCACCGACATCAGGTAGACGACCGGCACCCAGCCGAGGGCACGCGCGGGCACCAGGCGTCGGGCGACGAGCACAGCGAAGACGGGAACCAGGAAGATCGCCTGCAGCTTGAACGAGATCGCCAGGCCGAACGCAGCGCACGCCCAGCCAGGTCGACCGACCATGACCAGATAGAGGGCCACCAGACACGCCGAGCCGTAGGTCATGTCGCTCTGCCCCCACAGCGCACTGTTGGCGACGACCGTCGGCAGACACAGAAGGACGAGCGCGGCAAGTACTGGGGCCACGGTCGGCCCGTGCCTGCGCGCGACGAGTCTGTACACGGCCCAGGCACCGACGTAGTCGAACGCGATCGAGACGGCCTTGATCGCGTAGATCTTCGGCAGCGGCAGATGCGCACCGAGTGCGAGCAGATACAGGTACAGGACGTTGTAGTTGCTGAATGCGTCCCTCAACGCCGCGAAGCCGCCATGCGAACGGATGTGGTCGAACCAGGGGCTCAGGTAGGTCTGATAGTCGATCGACTCGAAGCCGGCGCACGCGGCCCGCAACGCGAGCGAGACGATGAGGCCCGCCCCCAACAGCCAGAACCTGGCCCGCGGCAATCGAGACATGACAGGTCCTTCCGCCCCACTCCGGAGCCGCCCGCGTCACCGGGGCGCCGACCCGGCATCCGTCGATGAGACCCGTCCGGAAATCGCCTCGCCGGATGGACGTGGCCGACCTCAGCTAGCGTTCGAGCCACTGCGGCGGGCCCGCCCAGCAGGCGCCCCTTTGTAATGCCCGGCCGGCTGCCGGCGGTCGCCGTTCGATCAGTTCGTGCAACTCCTCCATGGCCGCCGGGCGATAGAGCGGCAGGAGCCTGGGGTCGCTCCAGTCCACCAGGTAGGGTCCCGCCACGGCGGGCCGCACGCGAACGAGCGCCTCGACGAGCCGCGGCGCCGGGTTGCGGCCGCCCGTCAGCGCGGCGTGCGTGTCCGCGATGCTGCCCGGCGCCAGGGCGAACCAGTAGAAGTCGACGTCGGGCCGGAAGACGTTGAACGAGGGGACGCCGTCGTAGACCGCCTCGCCGGGCGCCGCGCGCTCCAGCACGAAGGCAATCCGGGCCCGCTGCTCCACGTTCGTGCGGCCCCGAAGCTGGAGACCGGCGAAGAGCGTGGCGACCACCGCGAGCGGGACCGTCAGCACCTTCCAGGCCCGCGCCGTGCGGCCGCGGCGCAGCACACACGCCAGCCAGCGGCCCGCCGGCACGGCCAGCAGCGTTTGCGGCCACAACAGGTCCTGGGGGTTCGGCCGCCGATCCAGGTAGTGCAGCGCGAACAGCACGACACCCAGCCAGAGGACCCGACGGAACCACCCTCGTCCCCGCCGGCGGATGCCCCAGCGCCAGAGCGCGGCGCCGGCAGCCACCCAGAAGACCGGGTTGTGACTGAGCGACCGGTCGAGATCCTCGAGGCCATAGGCCCGGGCGGCGCCGAGATTCGCAAGCCAGTTCGAGACGAAGTAGGCCTGCCACAGGCCGTGAACCACGACCCACCCTCCGAACGCCGCCACGGGAACCACGGCCGACGCCGCAGCCACGGCCAGGTGACGCCACGTGATGCCCGAGCCGCGCCAGCCCGCCAAAATGACGATCGCCGCACCCAGCACGACGAGCGCGATCTTCTGAATGACCAGGAACGACACGCCCAGCGACAGACCCGCCGCGACGAGCATCCACCACCGGCCGCGCCGCACTCCGTTCAGCCAGCACGCGACGCCAACCAGGCCGATGCACAGCGCCGGGACGTCGGGCCGGATCTCGATCGACTTCTCGAAGAAGATGATCTGCGACACGAGCAGCAACGCCGCGAGACGGCAGCCGGGAGGCCTCACGCCCACCTCGTGCGCAATCGACCACGCCAAGACGACGATACCGAGAGCGAAGCCCAGCATGAGCAGCCGGACGGCGACCAGGACGTCCGGCCCGTCGCCCAGAAGTCTCAGGACAGGGACGATCAGCAGCCACAACAGCGGATGGTGGTGCTGGAAGAACTCCTGGTAGGGCAGGCACCCCTGGGCGAGGTACCAGGCGCTATGGACGTGCTCGAATTCGTCCCGGTTGAACCCGCGGACGACCGCGTGAACGGCCAGCAAGACGATCAGCGCCAACAGCGCCAGCTGCTCCAGGCGTCTCGCTCGGCGGCGTTCAGTGAGGTCGCCAGGCGCGCTCATACCCTGTCCCTCGCATGGCCGTCGACGGTCGGCGACCTCAGGGGGTCGCTCTCGCAGCGTACCTCCTGACAGGCGTGACGGCTCCAAGCGCACGGCGCCCAGACTCCGCGACGGACGCCGACCGGTCCGCCGCTCGACGCCAGTGGGCCCGAGACTATTGGGCCGCACCACACCTGTCAATCACAATCCCGGCGATCGCCTTCCAGGTGACTCGGTGGGAGGGGCGTCGAGGCTCGATTCCGTGACAGCACGGGCTCCGCCCGCAGCAACGTCGTTGCGACAGACTCGGCGTCCCAGGCCGAGGGCGTGGCGTGGACGTGACAGGCGGCTAGCGGGGGCCGCCCGGCGGGGCCGCCGTCAGCAGGTGCATGTGCCCGGCAGTGAATGCGACGACCTCTCCCGGTCCGGTCGGTTCGTCGAACTCCACCGTGGCCACGCTCGCCTCGACGAGTGTCATCGTGTAGCCGTCGCCAACCGCAATGCGAGGCGGTTTGCCTGCTGTCGACGGCGGCACGCGCTCAGTGTGTCCGCTGAACCGACCGCGGGCCTCGTCGAGGACGATGCGCACGTGGCGGTCGTCGAGCCGGACGGCCGTTCCGGCCCCCAGTTCCTGGTTGCGCAGGAACACCGACGCCACCGGCCGGACGCGCGCCCGCGACCGGTAGGTGAGATTCAGCGCCTTCTGCAGGTTGAATGCGAAGACCGGCTTCTCCCCCAGCCCGAGTGGCCCGTCGTCCACGATGCCGGCCGGAACCATCGCGGCGAACACGCGGCCCTCCTCTCCGCAGTGACGATGGAGGTCCTCGAGGATGGTGGCCGCCACGCGGCCGGACGACTCCCAGAGCCGGGCCTCGCGGCGAAGCACGAAGACGTGGAAAACGAGGACGGCCACAGCGAGCGTCGCGAGGCTCCGCCGCACGAGCACGCTCGACGTCCGCGGCGTCAGCACGGTGGCCAGACACAGGCACATGCCCACCGTCGGCAGATACATGTACCAGCGGTTCACAACCCCGAGCACCGGTGTCAGAGTCAGCAGCACCCAGGCCAAGCCGAACGCGGTCTCGCGCCTCAGCAGGTGCCGGCGCGGGGCCGGGAGGGCGAGGCCCAGGGCGAGCGCGGCCACGAGCACCAGGTCGTACCGCGAGGCCGGAAAGGTCATCAGCGAAAGGGCCCGCCCGAAGCCGCCGAGCAGGTGCAGTGGGGAAAGGTCCATCCGCTCGATCCCGCCTGCGACGGATCCGAGGCATGCGAGTCTCAGCAGGAGATAGAGCGCAAGGACCGCGGCGTAGGGCACGGCAGCCGTTAACGCCCGACGGACGCGGCTGGGCCAGGGCGGCGCGCCCGCAACCGGCTGGCACGCGAGGTGCACCAGGACAATGGCGCCGGGCATGGTGACCGCCATCTCCTTCGACATCAGCGCCAGCGCGCTGCCGGCGATCGACAGCGCCCGCAGCCCGGCCGTCGGCGCACGACGCCGGCCCGCCGAACTTCCGGGATGCCCTGCCCACCCGGCGCGGCGCCGTTCCGCGATGGTGAACGTGAGGAGAGAGAACAGGTAGAAGGCCGTGCACAACGAATCGGGCCGGGCGGAGATCCAGAAGATCGTGTCGGTGGACACCGGCTGCACGGCGAACAAGGCGGCGGTAAGACACGCACGGCCACGATGGCCGGGAAACAGCAGGCGGACGAGCACCAGCAACTCCACCGCGCAGACCAGGTGCAGGAACTTGTTGGTGACGTTGTAGCCGGTCGCCTCGAGGCCGTGGAGCCCGCGGTCGGCGAGGATGCTCGTCAGGGCGATGGGCCGGTACCGGCCACCGACGTGCTGCAGTCCCTCCTTGTTCGCGAGAAAGACCTTGGCAGGCTCGTACCGCCGATCCAGGTACTCGAAGTCGTCGGAGTGGAAGCCGGCATTTAGCGCCGGCTGCGCGACCGTTGCCACGAGGCACACGAGGAGCAGGAACTCCCCCAACCCCCGGTACACGCCGTCCGCCGAAAGGCGGGAAATGGCACCCGGCACCTAGCGATTCTCGCCGGGGCGGGCCGCTTGTCAAGGCTCGGGGCCGGGGCCGGTCCGCGGCGCCAGCGCCCGAAGGCGACGGGAACGGTCCGTTGCAGGCCCTCGAAACGGCCAACGACCAGCCGCGTGGGCGACCCGGAACGGCTGCCGTGCCCCGGGGACCACTCGTCGAATCGTGACCTGCGTCATGAACAGGTGCGCCCACGGGAACCACGCTGAAGTCGAGACGCCCGACAGATCCGGACGGACGTCGGGGCGTGAACGGCCGGAGACAGTGCCGGCGATCGCTCCGCGTGCCCGTGCGTGCCCGCTCGGGGAGATCGCCGCTCCGCCCTACGACGCCGGGCCGACGACGGAGGCGCTCTGGGAACGGCGTGACGCGAAGATGACCCCCAGGAGATCCTCGGCGATGCGCCGGACGGCTCCCGGGTCGCCGAGTTGGAGCCTGGCGCGCGCGTAGCCTTCCCGCATCCGCGCCAGCCGCTCCTCGTCGCCGAGCATCGTCAGGGCGGCCTCGACGATGCGGTCCGGCGTCACCTGCGACTGGAACAACTCCGGGACAATCGCCTCGTTTGCAAGGAGGTTCGGCAGCGAGAAGAACGGAATGCGGCGTTCGATCCTGATCACCCTCGTGGCGACCAACGCGCTCAGCGGGTCGACGCGGTAGAGGACGACCACCGGCGCATCGACGAGGCAGGCCTCGAGCAGCACCGAGCCGGACGCGGCCATCGTCACGTCGCTGTCGGTGAGCACCGTCAGCGCGTCGGTCCGCACGACCTCCGCCACGCGTCCGAGACGTTCCCGCGCCAGCGAGACGATCGCGTCCCATTCGGCCGACGCCGGTGCGATCAGCACCTGCAGCCTGCCGATGGCGCGCTCGAGCCGAAGAACGGCCTCGAGCATGACGGGCAGCAGGCGCTCGATCTCGTGCCGCCGACTCCCCGGCAACAGGCCGATGCGCCGAGGGCGACTCGCGGCCCCGTTGCGGTTTGGAGACACGGAGCGTCCGGCGATCGCGTCCACGACCGGATGGCCGCAATAGATGGTGCGGAGGCCCTCGCGTCGATACAGCTCGGCCTCGCGCTCGAGCGTCGGGATGACGAGGTCGCAGGCGCTCCGGAGCCTCGCGACGGCGCTCCGGGGGCTCCAGCACCACGTGGGCGGCGGCACGAAGTAGACCGTGAAGAGGCCCCGCCGCCGGGCGGCCCGCGCGGCGGGGAAGCTGAACCCGGGGGCGTCGACGACGATGACGGCGTCCGGCCGGACGCGGTCGAGGAGACGCCTGAACTCCGCGTACGCCCGGACGAACCTCGGAAGGTGCCTGATCCAGTCGACGAACCCCACGGCGCCGCTGCCCGAGATGTCGACGCGGACGTCGACGCCCGCCGCACGCATGCGGGAGCCGCCAAGCCCCGACATGTGAATCGTCGCGTCGATGGCCCTCAGCTCCCGGGCCAGCTGCGCCGCGACGACGTCACCCGAGATCTCGGTCGCGCACCACACCACTTCGAGTGGCATCGTCCCCCCGTCGGAACCCCCGGGCGTGCGCGCGGACGAGGTCGAGAGACAGTCTCCGCCCGCGCTCCTTGCCGCCTGCGTCGCCGGCCCGCCGCCCGTTGCCGCCGCCGAGCAGCCAATCGAGGAGCAGGTATCGCCGACCCGACTGCCAGCTGGCCCGATGGTCGTGGTACCTGGCGTAGAACAGGGCCGCGTAGAAGCCCCGCGCTTCCGCCAGTCGAATCACCGCGGTGTCTGAGGCCGCAGCCTTCCAATGGAGCACGTAGCCGCGGCGGTCACGGACCCGGCCCAGGCCGAACCGCCGCAGCCGCCGTTCGAGGTCCAGATCCTCGAACGCCGCGAACGCCTCGTCGAAGCCGCCGCAGGCGCGCGCGATTGCGAGCGGCACCGAGGCATTCACGGTCACGAACGGGCGCCCGAACAGGTCCAGCGCCGCCGCCAGGCGCACGTCGGTCCGCCGGAACGGCGGGGCGCGCAGAGCGTCCTCTCCGCGCACGGTGATCGCCGGACCATCGACGAAGGCATCGGGATGCCGCTGGTGAACGGAAAGACGCTCGGTGACCAGCCAGGGAGGCGCCAGCGAGTCGTCGTCGAGGAAGATCGCGATCGCCCCCCTGGCGCGATCGAGCGCGAGGTTCCGGGCGGCCGACGGGCCGCCCCGCGACGCGGTCGACAACACGACGAGGCCCGGGCAGGACGCTCGTTCGCGCAGCAGGCCGGCCGTCCCGTCGGTGCACCCGTCGTCGACGACGAGGACCTCGAAGCGGTCACGAGGACAGTCCTGCGCGTCGAGGCAATCGAGGCACCGGGCCAGCACCGCGCGCCGGTCACGGGTCGGGATGATGACGCTGCACTCCATCTGCCACCTGCCGCGCGGCTCGTCAGAATCGCCCACTCCTCGAGCAGGCGCGCAGCAATCCGGGGGGCGCACGCCGTCGGGCCGAGCCGCCGGCGACCCGCCTCCCCCAGGCGCTGCCGCTCCGCTGGGGAGTCGAAAAGCCGGCCAACCTCCCTCGCCACCGCTTCGGGTGGTCCGCTCACGAAGCGCGCGCAATCACCGACGAGCCGGGCCTGCTCCCGCATCCTCGCCCTGCAGCTCTGCGGACCGGCCCCGACAAAACTGACCACCGGGACGCCCAGGGCTGCCGCCTGCTCGTTCGCCGTCCCGGCGAGGCCGACGACGAGATCGGCGCACGCGAGCGCCGGGGCGAAGCCTCCGGGAGCGAACGTCACGATCCGCCCGCCGCCCGACAGGCGGCCGCCATCGGCGTTCCAGCCGGCCTCGGCAGCGGCGCGCAGTCCCTCCTCGGGGGGAAGCGCGTCGGGCCAGGCGCAGGTCCACGAGACGCCCTCGGGGACCAGGCGAACGACGTCGAGCAGCCGGACGAGGTTCTTCGCCGCCTCGCGCCGGCTGCCGGGCAACAGCAGGACGTGCCGGCGACCCTCCGCCAACACGCGAGCAGGGAGACCGTTGAACAGCGGGTTGCCGAGGAACTCGGCCCGCACGCCGCGCTGGCGGAGCGACGACGCGGTCTCCGGATCCCGTGCCAGAACGAACGTCGCCCAGGATCGGAGAGCGCGGCATTCGAGCGCGGAATGAGCGCGGCCGCGGACCGACTTCGCCAGGGCGACGTGCACGGGAGGGCTGCCGCACGCCCGCCGCGCGAGCCACACCAGAAAGGTGTCGCCCAGGGCCACGACCCGATCTCCCGGCCGGACGATCGCCGCGACGCGCCGCACCCAGCGGGTGTAGGCGCCGACCTCCGGCAGGTCGGAGACGAACGCCCGCACACTCGTGAACGGGAACCCCCCGGACGGGGGCGCGGTGCCCGCGGTGGCGACCTGGATGCCGCGGACGAGGAACGCGCGGCCGGAGGTCACCAGCGGGGCCGCCAATATCTCGACGTCGGGTCGCTGGCAGCGCACCGCGTCGGCTACCACGGCAGCCGCATGATCTTCGCCTGGACCGTTGCTCAGGAACCAGATGCGCACCCGGCACTCCAGCGCAGCACCTCGGCGGCCAGCCGCTGTGCGGCCCCCTTGTCCCCGGCAGTCTGGCGCAATCGCGAGGCCATGCGGCGGCGGCCGTCCGGGTCGTCCAGCCACCGCACCACTTCGCGTCCCACCTGCTCGGGCGTCAGCGTCTCACGCATCTCGGGCACGATCGGCTCGTTGGCGATGATGTTCGGCAGGGCGAGGAACGGCAGCCGGCGGTTGAGGCGCAGGAGCAGCGCACGCTTCAGGGCGCGCGTCGGCCACCACTTCTCGCTGAGCCAGTTCATCGGCCCCTCGACGACCATCGTCTCAATCTCGTTGAGCGGCGCGAGCATCACGGTAGGCACGCCGAGCGCGGCCAGCTGGAGGGTGTTCGTGCCCGGCAGCGTGACCGCCAGGTGCGCCAGGGCCATCGCGGCGTACGGGTCGTCGACCGTGTCCGCCACGACGCCGTTGCGGGTCCGCAACACACCGCCGCGGTCCGAGCCGACCGTCACGCCAGCTCGGCCGAAGGCCTGACCGAGGGCCTCCTGGTCCACGAGCGCCGAAATCGGCAACACGCATCGCGCGGCCGGCCTGGTGGCGGCCAGCCAGTCAATCAGCTCCGCGTAGAACGGGACCATGAAGCGGACTTCGTACGGGCGGCTCCCGGCCATCAGGAGGACGACCTCGTGCTGCGGGCCGAGGCCAAGGGCTGCGGCCAGCGGCGCGGAATCCGGCCGTTCGGGCACGCTGTCGACCGCGAGCTCACCGACGATGGCGATCCGGTGCGCCTCCACGTCGGCGCCGCGCAGTTTCGTCGCCGCCCGCCCGTCCGGGACGAGGCAGCGCTGGTACCGGCGGCACCACCGGCGGGCCGTCCCGTAGACCCACGCCGGCGCGCCGAGCAGGCGCGACAGGCCGAGGGGGTACAGGCGGTCGCCACCCATGTGCAGCACGAGGGTGCGGGCGGCGCCGCGGGCGGCCCGTCGCCGGCGAAGCACCCGCCAGAGATACGGCCTGAAGTCGATGACCTCGTCGACCAGGCGGCTCGACGCGAGGGCCTGGCGTTCACGACCGCCGGCGAACGGACAGGGGGTGATCACGGCGCGGATCACCAAATCGGGATCGCGCGCCTTGAGGCAGGCGGCCAGTGGCAGCAGATACCCCGCCACTTCGCCTGGGGCGTTGACGGTGACGACGAGTTCTGCCATGAGGGAACGCCAGCGAAGATACGGGAGGATACTACAACTCCACTCGCGCCGACACGCCGCAATGCGGCTCGCACAGAGGGCTCGTCGCCGCTCGTTTCGAGTGTCCGCGGCCCTCGCCCGTTCGAGACTCCCCTTCCCGTGACCCTGTCGGGGCTGCCGAGCGGCCTCCTCCCCTACGAGTGGGATCCGCGCAGGTGGCCGCCTCCCCGGTCGCGCCGACGCTGCGGGGTTCCGGTGTATCATCGCGCTGCGACACCGCCGAACGGTCATGCACGCATCGGTTATCTCTCGCGTCGACGTCGCCGTCCAGAGCTACCGGAAGCCCGAATCGCTGCTGTACACGCTCATGACGCTGCAGCGGGTCGCCGGCTCCCGCATCGACACCGTCTGGATCAACGACGACCGCAGCGACGACGGGACGGCGCAGAGCCTCGCGCTCAGTCGTGTGCGGGAGCACTTCGCCCCGTGGCGCCTTCGCGTTCGTGTCAACGAGGTCAGAACGGGCTGGGTCCACGTCCGGGTCCGCGGGTCGCGATACCGGTCCTGGCGCGAGTCCCCCGTGGTCGACGCCGGGGCCGACGACGTGCGGTACCAGTGGGCGATCAATCGGACGGACAAGCGGCACCTGTTCGTCTGCCACGACGACGTGGAGTTCCGAAAGGACGTCGTCGGGCTGTACCTGCAGCAGCTCACGCCGGGCATGTTCGTCGTCGGTGACCTGGGCCAGTGCTGGCGGTGCGGACACCACCGCGACGGAGCCTGCGACCCGGCGCGCATCGTCTCCGGCCTCAGGCCTGCCGGCTGGCCGCGGACGCCGTCGAGCTCCGCCGGCCGATGGGTCTGCCGCATCAACGAGTGGTGTGCGCTCGTCGACGTCGACGCGGCACGCCGGATCGAGGCAGAGACCGGCGTGCTGTTCGGCAACTACTATCGCGGCGCCGACTGTGCCTCGGTACTGGTTCAGGACCGGCGTGTCGCTCGGCTACGGGTTCACCGACCCCTTGGCCCCGCGGGAACCGGGAAGCGCAGAGGACCCGAGGGCCGGCTTCTACGTGCACGGCTGGCAGGGCCACAGCGGGCACTCCGTGTGGGTCGACCAAGGTCGCGGCCGTGCCCGCTACGACCCGGCCGCCATCAAGCAGCGGATGCTCGAGCAGTTCGACGTGGCGCTGCCGTGAGGGGCGTCAGCCCGAAACGGCCCGTGCGAATCGCCTGAACTCGCGCAGCACCTCCCGGTCCGATCGCAGGCTACGTTCGGCGTTCCGCCTCGCGCTTGCGACGCGCCTCGCCGGAGAGCGCCCGCGCGAGCCGGTAGCCGGCGGTGACGGCGCCCCGGTGCTGGAGCAGGCCCTCGAGCCGTTTCGCGGGCAAGAATAGGCGCGCGACGGCGCGCAGCGCTGGGTCCGTCACGTTCTTCCAGGAGCACAAGTAGCGGTTCCGCTCGTGGATGGTCTCGACATACTCGGCGGAGTAGAGACGGGCGATGGTGGCGCGGTGCTCGTGATGCACGGCTCCGCGGCGGTCGCACAGCGTCCGCCAGCCCCGCTTCCAGGCCCGGTAGCAGACGTCGAAGTCCTCCCAATAGAACGGCGCGTACACCGGATCGAACCCGCCGAGCGCCAGGAAACGGTCACGCCGGACCAGCAGCGCCGCCCCGCAGCCGAACGGGATCGGGACGACGGCCGACTCGCCGACCGACGGTCCGACGTCGACCCGTTCGTGGTAGAACAGCCCGAAGCCGAGGAAGGACCGGTGGACCGATTCGTCGAAGGCGGCGCCCGTCCGTGGATCGGCCCGCAGGATTCGCGGCGTCACCGCGAACACCTCCCGGTCCTGCATCGTCTCGAGCAGCGGGTCCAGGAAGCCGGGCCCGACCGTCACGTCGTCGTTGAGGAACAGCACCAACGGCGACCCGGCCGACGCGGCCGCCCGGTTGCAGGTCGCCGCGAAGCCGACCGCCCCGCCGTCCACGCCCTGGAGGGCGGGAAGCCCCCCGACGACCGACCGCGCCGACGCCCGCCCCCCGCAATCCTCCGCGACGACGATCTCCACCGTCCCGTTCCGGCGCGTCGATTCCCGGACCGCGCCGAGACACGAGAGCAGCCAATCGCCTCCGTCGATCGTCGGAATGACGATGCTGACCTGTGTGCCGGTCATGGACATCGAGCCGCGCTGCTCTTTCTCGCCCCGACCATCGCGGTACCGGTGTTGCCGGATCTGGCTTCAAGATCCTGAGTTGGGGTGTCAGCCTTGCCTGGCCGCCCCCCGGCCTCGGGGCGGGCTTCCAGGCCCTACCGTCCGCAGGCGGCGTCGCAGGTCGTGAAACCGCTCCTCGGCCAGCCCACCGGTGTCGATGGCTTGCGTCCCGCTCTGCAACTCGCTCACAATACCTCCTCGCGTCCGCATTCCGCCCGTCCGATTCTGCGACATGACGAGAGAAGGGCGCACCAGACACCTGGCGGTCATCGGCGCAGGCCTCTCGGGGCTGGCGACCGCATTGTACGCGCGGCGCAGCGGGTGGGACTGCACGATCTTCGAGCAGGCGTCGCGAGTCGGCGGAATCGCCCGCACCGTCGCGCACGGGGGATTCTCGTTCGACACCGGCGCGCACCGGCTGCACGAGAAGGACCCCGAGGTGACCGCCGAATTCCGTCGAACCCTGGGCGCCGACCTGGCCCGGATCACCGCGCCGAGCCGCATCTACCATCGCGACGGATCGGTCCTCTTTCCGCTGTCCGCGCCCGACGTCGTGCGATGCCTGGGACCCGCCGGGCTGGTGCGTTCGCTCGCTGACATCGCGGTGGCGAGGTGGCCGCGGGGCGCGGTCGAGGATTCACTCGAACGGCACGCGCGCAGCCGCTACGGTCGCCGCATCGCCGAACGGTTCCTGCTCAACTACTCCGAGAAGCTGTGGGGTGTCCCTGCACGCGAGCTGTCCTGGGACGTCTCGGGAGGCCGGTTGAGCGGCCTCGGGCTGAAGTCGGTGTTCTCGGCGACCTTCCGGCGGACGTCACCCGCGGCGCACCTGGACGGGGCGTTCCTGTACCCGCTCTCCGGCGGGATCGGCCTGCTCGCCGACCGTCTCGCGCAGGAGGTCGGGCCCCACCGCCTCTCGTTCGACTCGCCGGTGTCGGCCATCATGCACGAGGGTTCGCGCGTGGTCGGCCTCGTCGTCGGCGGCCGCACGGTCGCCGTCGAGGACGAGCTCGTCAGCACGATGCCGTTGCCCGCGCTCGTCGCCCGGCTCGACCCGAGGCTGCCGGCCCCGGTCGTGCGCGCGGCCGCGTGCCTCCGATATCGCAGCCTGATCGTCGTGGCGCTCTTCCTCGCGGTCCCCTCCGTGACGGACGCCGCCACCGTCTACTTTCCCGAGTCCCGGTTCTCCTTCACCCGGGTGTCGGAACCGCGCAACCGGAACTCGACGATGGCGCCGGCCGGAAAGACGTCGCTCGTCGCGGAGATTCCCTGCAGCCGGAACGACGGGCTGTGGAACCTGCCGGACCGGGCGCTGGCAGACCGCGTGCGCGGCGAACTAACCGACACCGGGTGGATACGGGACGGCGACGTCGAGGGCTGGCACGTCGAGCGGATTGGCGAGGCGTATCCCGTGCGGTCGCTCGCCAGTCTCGAACCGCTGGCCGAGGTGCAAGCCTGCCTCGGCGGATTCTCGAACCTGAGACTGGTCGGCCGGTTCGCGTCCTTCTCCTACTCCCACATCCACGATCACTTCCGGGCCGCCAGGATCACCGTGGAGAAGATGGTGGCGGCCGACGGTCCTCGGCGATAATGGCGGACGCAGCTGAGGAAGGATGCGCCTCGATGCCATCCGGTCGCGACCACGATCGCACCCGCCTGCTCGTGCCCGTAGCGGGCGTGACGGTGGTCGCCCTGTGGCTGTTCACGCTCCGCATCGGCAGCTACTCGCTCGTCGACGGGGATGCGGCGTTCTGGGGACGCATCGCGCGGAACGTCGCCGAGACGGGACAATGGCTGGTACCGACGTTCAGCGCGAATCCGCGTGACTTCCAGTTCGACAAGCCACCCGTCGCGATCTGGCTGATGGCGGCCTCGTTCCGCGCCCTGGGACCGACGGAGTTTGCGGCCCGTCTCTGGCACGCCATCCTCGCCGTCGTGGTCGTTGCCGTGACGGCCCTGTTCGCCGGCCGGCGCCTCGGGCCGAGGGGTGGAGCGGTTGCGGGGCTCGTCCTTGCCACCACCGGAGAGTTCTTCTATCTCGCGCGTGAGCCCCTCCTCGACGTGCCGCTGACGCTATGTGTCGCGGTGACGATCGTGCTCGTCTACGCCTTTGGCGAAACCGGACGCGTCTCGCTCTGGCTGTGGGCGTGCGCGTCGCTCGGCGTGGGCCTGATGACGAAGGGCCCAGTGGCGCTGGGGCTTCCTGCCGCCACGCTGGGCGTGGTCGCCTGGTGGAACGACCGCTCGCTGCGCCGCCTCTGGCCACCATCCATGCGCCAACGCGTCCTCGGCGCGCTGATCGTCGCGGCGCTCGTCGTGCCGTGGCATCTTGTCTTCCTGTCAGTCATTGGACACGAACGTGCCGCAGCGTATCTGGGCACGATCAGCTGGCGCCGGTATCTGATCCGCGACTTCTTTCCCGGTATCGCGCTCCCGATCTACGCCGGATTCCTGCTGGTCGGCGCGCTCCCGTGGGCCGGCGTGCTCTGCGCCGCCATCGCCGGCGCCGCCCGCCCGTCGACGTCGGACCGCCTGGCCCGGCTGGCCCTCGCGTGGACGCTGGTGCCGGTGGCCTTCTTCGGCCTCTCGCCGGGTCCCGTGTTCATGCGGTACCTCCTGCCCGCGTTTCCCGGCCTGGCGCTGCTCGTCGCGTGGTGGCTCACGCGGAGCAGTCGGCCGTTCGCGGCGACGGCGGCGGCACTGCAGGTCGTCCTGGGCGTCGCCCTCGCGGCCGGCGCCTTCGTCGTCCCCGTCGTCGCCCCGGCGGAGGTCCTGACCCTTGCTCGCACCCTGGCGCTCCTGCTCGGCGTAGCAGCCGTGCTCGGAGGCGGGCTCCTGTTCGCTGGCCGGGCGCCGCTCGTCGCGCCCATCGTCGGCGCGGCGACGTGCGGCGTCTTCACCTGGCTGGTGTTGGCGGCGGCGCCCGCGGTGGAGGCGATGCGCCCAGAGCGTGGCGTGGCGGCGGCGATCAATCGGCGGGCGTCCGCCGGAGCGTGCGTAGCGAGCGCGGCCCTTCCCGCTCCGCAGTACCCTGATGCTGGCGTTCTACCTGGACCCGCCGCTCGCCTCGTGCACGTCGTCGGCGCTGCTCGAGTCGTTTCTCGACCGCGACTGTGACCACTGGGTCGTCGAACCGGCAGGGCACCCGCTTCCCGCGCCGTCGCGCCAAGGGCTGCAGCCGGTGCCCGAAGCCGGCCGCGGCCCGATTGTCGTCTGGAGATCCCCGCGGAAGCCCGGCACGTGATCCTGGGCTCAGGGTGGAGGCATGAGCGTCGACGCCAGCGTCATGACGCCCCGACTCAGCATCGTCGTGCCCACGCTCGACAGGCGCGGGACGCTCACGCGTGTGCTGCCGGCGCTCGCGGGGCAGAGCGTGGCGCAGAGCGACTACGAGATCCTGCTGTGCGACGGCGGCTCGACCGACGGCACGGGCGAACTCGTGAGGGAGACCGGCATCCCGAACCTGCGATTCGTCGAATTGGCCGGTTCCTCACGCGCCCAGTGCCGCAATACGGGCGTCCGCCTCTCACGCGGACGCGTGGTACTCTTCACGGATGCGGACATCCTGGCCGACTCGCGGCTCGTCGAGCAGCACCTGCAGGCGCACGCGCGATACCCCGGCTCCGCCGTCGTCGGACGGGAGGTCCAAGTCGCGTCGATCGAGGCATACGACCTCGCGCGAGCCAGTCCATCGCGCCGGCGCTCGGCGCTCGGCGAGCGGCGGCGCCGGATTGCCTGGATCTTCTTCACGACCGGCAATGCCTCCGCAGAACGCGACGCGCTCGAGCGTGCGGGCGGCTTCGACGAGTCGTTCACGCACTACGGGCATGAGGACCTCGAGCTCGGATACCGGCTTCAGCAGGCGGGAGTCGAGATCCGGTACGAGCCGGAGGCGGTGAACTACCACTGGCATCCCCACTCGCTCGGCGAGCGGCTCGCGAAGATGGAGGCCTCCGGGGCGGCCACGGTGCGCTGCTACCGCAAGCACCGCGATCCCTCGAATCCTCCTCCGGATGGGCGTCAACCCGGTGACGTGGGTCGCACAGGCCGTGTTCGAGGCGAGCCCGCGTCTGCGCTGGCGGCTGAGGAGCGCGGCAGGCCGCTCGGCCGCGGCCAGGTCGCTGGCGATGCAGGATGCCTACCTGTCCGGAGCGAAGCGCGAGTGGCGAACGCCGGGAGGCACCGCGTGATCGAGGTCAGCGTCGTGATCGGCACGCGGAACCAGGCACCGGTCCTCGAACCGGTCCTCGCGTCCTTCGCCGACCAGACGATCGGCGCCGACCGCTTCGAGGTCGTCGTGGTGGACAGCGCGTCCGAGGACGACAGCGCGAGCCTGTGCGACCGCGGGCAGCACCCGTACGCATTGACGTACATCCGGCGGGAAGACGAGGGAAAGGCCGTGGCGCGGAACATCGCCCTGGCGGCCGCCCGGGCCAGCCTCGTCGTGCTGACGGATGCCGACGTCCTGGCTGACCGGCATTTCCTCGAACGCCACTGGGCGGCCCATGTCGACCACCCGGGATCCGTCGTCGTCGGGCAGCAGTTCATGGTGGACGCGCCAATCAGGCACGCCCCCGGCGCCCGACCCTGCCTGAACCCGTCATGGCGGCGCGGCCGCCGGCTTTCGTGGCGTCAGTTCGTCACCGGCAACGCGTCGTGCCGGCTGACCTTGCTGCGCGAGGCGGGCGGGTTCGACACGGCGTTCCGGCACTACGGGTACGAGGACTACGAGCTGGGGTACCGTCTGGCGCAGCGGGGCGCGCGGTTCCTGTTCGAACCAGGCGCCGTCAACTACCACTTCCATCCCGTGTCCCTCGAGGCTGACATCGACCGAAAGCGAGGGGCAGGGCATGGCGCGGTGCAGTTCGCGCTGCGCCACCCGTCGTGGCGCCTCCGGCAGCATCTGGGGGTCACCGCCTTGAACCGGCTCGTGTACGGCGCGGTCAAGGAAGAGGGTTCGCTCGTCGGCATGTGCCGCAGGCTGGCCGCCCGGCCGAGCGTGGTCGGACGGATCGCGAAACGAGTGGTGCTCGAATCCGCCTTTCAGCAGGGGATGCGAACGGCCTGGAAGGAATCGGAGCGGGAGAGGCAACGGTGAGGGGGACGGACACGAGCCTCCGGCGCGTGCTGATCGTCCACACGGGGGGCGGCCTGGGCGACCTGCTGCTGTCGTCGCCGATCGCCGCGGCCGTCCGTCGGCACGTGCCGGACGCGCAGATCACCTGGTGGGCGTCGCCCGCTCACGCTCCCGTGCTCGAGAACCTGCCGGCCGCCGACCGTCTCTGGACGCAGTCGCCGGGCGATCCGCTGCGCGTCCTGGTTCGGATGGTGCGGACCTCCCGCTACGATGCCGCCATCCTCCCCTGGACAACGGGGCGGCAGGCATGGACAGCGTGGCTGGCGGACATCCCGATTCGGGTCGGGCAGTCGGGACGCCTCTGGTACTCCTTCCTCTTCACGCACCCGGTGTCGGTCCGATCGACACGCGACGACGTGACGAGCCACTGGGTCGACATCCAGCTCGACTACGCACGTGCACTCGGCTTCGCGGGCGAAGGCCTCGCACCGGAGGTCCGTGTCGCGGACCACGAGCGCCAGACGGCGGCCGAACGGCTGGCGTCGCTCGGGGTGGAGCGCGGCCGTCCGTACTGCGTCCTGCACATCGGAAAGGGACTGCCGATCGAACGGGTCGGCTGGCCGACCTCCCGGTTCACCGAAATTGGGGGCCTGCTCGCGCGCGAATACGGCTGGCCGGTCGTGTTGACGGGGACGGTGGCCGAGCGAGGTCGCGTGGCCGCCGTGGCGACGGGCCTCGGTCCAAGCGCCGTCGACGTGGCCGGAAAGACGACGCTGCGGGAGTTGTGCGCGGTTGTCGAGGGCGCGGAGATGTGCGTCGCGACCGACGGAGGGGTCACGCACGTGGCAGCTGCCGTTGGGACCCCGATCGTCGGCCTGTTCGCGATCAAGTCCGACGTCGTTCCACGGTGGCGTCCCCACGCGACGCGGGCGCGAACCGTCGGCACGGGCGAATGGACGTGCGATCGCCGCTGCACGAAGGAGCGGTGCGCGGACTTCGCCTGCATCGGACACCTCGACGTGGCCGGTGTTCGTGACGCCGTGGCGTCCCTGCTGCAGGAAACCCGGGCGGACCGTCGAGCGAACGCCGTTCAGGTGGCGGTCCGGCCATGACAGCTGGCGAACCGAGGATCACCGTTCAGATCTGCACGTTCAACCGGGCCGAGCCGCTCCGGCGATGCCTGAGGGCGGTCGGCCGGCTCGACTTCCCTCCGGCGGAACTCGAGGTGGTCGTCGTCGATGACGGCAGCGACGACCCGACACCAGCCGTGCTCGACGCGTGCGCGCCGGAACTGCCATTTTCCTTGCGCGTCGTTCGGCAGGGGCACCGGGGGCTGGCCGCGGCGCGCAATGCCGGCATCAGGGCGGCGTGCGGGGACGTCGTCCTGTTCATCGACGACGACACCGTCCCCCACCCGAAACTGGCCGCGGAGCACTGGCGGTCGCACGATGGCGCCTGCCGCCTTGTCGTCCTCGGGCGGGTCCGGCACTTCTCCACGACCGACGCGCCACGGCGTCTTCCTCGCCTGGCCGATCTGTCCACGTCCTTCTTCTGGACCACGAACGTCTCGGCAAGGCGGAGGGACCTCGTCGAAGCCGGGCTCTTCGACGAGGCGTTCTCCGAGTACGGCTGGGAGGACGTGGAGCTGGGCGACCGGCTCAGGGCGCTGGGCCTCCGGCGACGCGTGAACTGGCGGGCCATCGTCGATCACGAGCAGTTGCATCCTGCCGGTGCGGACCTGCGCGGGAGACTCTCGCGGTCCGCCGCCAGCGGGCGCAGCGCGGTCGTCTACCTCCGGAAGCACCCGACTCGCCGCGCGCGGCTCGCGACGGGGCTCACCTCGCTGCGCCGCAGCGCCGCGCGTCTCTTCGGCAGCTGCGAGCCGTGGCTGTGGACCGTCGTGACAAGGACGGGCGACCGCAGGTTGGGCCCGGCCGGCCGGGCCGCGGAGTTCACGTTGTGCCTCATCCACTACTATCGGGCCGCCGAGGAGGCGCTTGGCGCCGGGTCCGCAACGCCGACCGGTACGAGGGCTTGACGTGGCCGACCAGCCCCGGAGCGTGCTCGTGATCCGCACCGACAAGATCGGCGACGCGATCCTCTCGACGCCGGCGATCGCCTCGGTCCGGAGCGCGTGCCCGTCCAGCCGCCTCGTTGTGCTCGCATCACCGTACAATCGCCCCGTATTCGACGACTGGCGCGCGATCGACGAGGTCGTGTCGTACG
The DNA here is from genome assembly GCA_963701315.1 of uncultured Acidobacteriota bacterium. Classification (GTDB taxonomy): domain Bacteria; phylum Acidobacteriota; class Vicinamibacteria; order Vicinamibacterales; family Fen-181; genus FEN-299. The sequence continues at coordinate 3,387,363 of OY969603.1, forward strand.
ACCGCACGTGGCCCGCCCGGCGGCGCCAGGAGACGGTCCGCGGTCTTCGCCACGAGCAGTTCGACCTGTCTCTCGTTTTGCACCCTGGCCTCGACGCCTACCTGGCCGCCTGGCGAACCGGTGCACGCCGGCGAGTCGGCCTGGTGCATGCGCGGCAGCTCTGGGATCGCGCCGGCGCATCGCTGCTGCTGACCGACCACGTCGTTGCCCACGTGGAGGCGGCCGCCGCGAGCGGGGCGCCCGTCCCGCACGAGGTCGAGCTGACCCGGAGCGTACTCGAACGGGCCCGCCTGCCGTGGGCCGGCGACCTCCTCGCAGCGCCCCCCCTGAGTCCCGAGGCGCAGGCGACCGTCTCGCACCTCTCGAGCGCCTGTGGCTCCGGCACCCGGGCCGTGGTCGGCGTCCACCTGGCCGACAAGTGGCTGGGCCATGGCTGGCAGGCGGACGACGTGGTGCAGTTGTTGGAGAGCCTGGCCGCGGCACCTGGCACGATGGTCATCGGAACGGTGGGCCCGTCCGACTCGCAGGCGGCCGACCTCATCGGGAGGGCCCCGGTGTTCGAACTGCTGACCGATGGTCCCGGCCGCGAGGCGTGGCGGTCGCGCGGCGCGCGCGTCGTCATCACCAGGGTCGACTACGCGCTGTGGGGCGCCGTGTTCGCGCGGTGCGCGGTGGTGGTGACTCCGGACACCGGCGCGGTGCACCTGGCCTCGGCGCTGGGACGCCCCGTCGTGGCCGTGTACGCGCCGGAGCGGGCCCGCGTGAACATGCAGCAGTTCGCGCCGTGGCGAGTCCCGAGCCGCTGCCTGCTGCACCGCCGGCCGGCGGTCCTGACGCCGGAGATCATCGGCGCGGTTGGGGCCCTGGCGAGGTGATATGCCGAGCGGCGTGCGGAGTTCTGCCGCCTCGATCTATCATTCGCGTCCTGTGGGACGGCGCTTCCTGGTCACGCACACCGGCGGCGGATTGGGCGACCTGCTCCTGTCCACGCCCGTTGCCGCCGCCTTGAAGCGGCGCGACCCCGGTGCGCAGGTGGACTACTGGGCCAACCCGCGGCTCGCGCCGGTTCTCGAGGGCAATCCGTGCATCGACCGCGTGTGGACCCACGACCCGGCCGGCCCGCTTCGCGAGCTGCTGGCGTGGCTGCGCCGGTCGGCGTACGACGTCGCCTTGATGCCCTGGACCACCACGCGCCAGGCCTGGCTGATCGCGCTCGCCGACATCGAACGTCGCGTGGGCCCCGGCAACCGTCTCTACTACAGCCATCTCTTCACGGACCGCATCCCCGATCACGCCGCACACGGGGACACTCGGACGCACATGGTCCAACTGTGCCTCGAGTACGCGGAGGCGATCGAGTGCGACACGCGCGACCTGTCGCCCGCCATCCACCTCTCGGCGGCCGACCGCGATGACGCGGACCGGCTGCTGCGGGACCGCGGCGTCGGTTCCACCGACCGGCTGTGTTTGCTCCACGCCTCGCGCGGCATGGCGAGGGCCGGACGGACATGGCCGATTGCATCGTTCGTCGAGGCCGGGCGGCGGTTGCAGGCGGAGCTGAGCCTCCGCCTCCTGGTGGTCGGCACGCTCGACGAGTGCGACGTGGCAGGCCGCCTCCGGTCGGGCCTCGGGGCGGACGCGGTCGACCTGGCCGGCCGCACGACGCTGCGCCAGGCGTGCGCAGTGATCGCCCGGTGCGCCCTCGCGGTGTCGCTCGACACCGGCCCGATGCACCTCGCCGCCGCCGTCGGGGTACCGGTGGTCGCGATGTTCCCGATGGCCTGCTACCCGACCGGCCGCTGGCACCCGTACGGCGTGCCGTTTCGCATCGTGGGCACCGGCTCCTGGCGGTGCAGCCGGCACTGCGTCAAGGAGCTGTGCCCGTCGTTCGTGTGCCACGACGCCGTCGATCCCGGCGCGGTGGTACGGGCCGCCCGGGAACTGCTGGGCGGCCAGAGGTGATCATGTCGCAGCCACTCAGACGGCTCGCGGCGGCTGCTCGTCCCCACACGGCCGTGCTGCTGGCCGGCGTCGCCTTCCTCGTGGCCACGACGCTCGTCGAGACGGTCGTCATCCCCGTGCTGCTCACGGCGCTGCTCATGGCGGTGATCGGCCCGGGCGCCCTGCCCGCGTCGGGGGTGACCTCCTCGTGGACCGGATTCGACCTTGCCGCCTGGTTCTCTCGCTGGACGGCTTCGCGCGACCGTGCCGTGCTGCTCTGGCTGTTCTCCGCGGCCGGGCTCGTCGCGATGGTCACCAAGTCGGCCTGCACCGCCGCCCGGAGCATCCTCAGCCATCGCTTCAGCTTCCTAGTCGCCCGCGACCTGCGCCGGCGGATGTTCGCCACGCTCCTCGACCAGTCCCCGGACTTCTACCGTCGCGCGCAGACCGGCGCCCTGGTCTCCCGGTTGACGGCCGACATCCACCTCCTCCACGACAACCTGGGCGTGCCCCTCTTCGAGTTCGTGCAGGCCCCCCTCGGCATCGCACTGGCGCTCGCGATGATGTTGGCGGTGAGCTGGCCGCTGACGCTGACGACCCTGTGCGTCGCGCCGCTGGTGGCCCTGTTCATCTCGCGCATCACCCACCTCGTTCGCCAGCTGACGTTGTCGAGGCAGGCGGAGTACGCGCGGCTGGCCGGCTATCTGGCCGAGCGGCTGTCGGCGATCCGTCTGATCCAGGCGTTCGGCCGGCAGGCGGACGAGGTCCGGCGCCTCGTCGAGGTGGATCGGTCGTTCTTCCGGCACGCGCTTCGGTCGGTGACGCTCGCCGAGGCCCTCGGTCCGGCTACGGAGGTGGCTGTGGCTGCCGGCATGCTGACGGGGCTGCTCGTGGGCGGCCTCGCGGTCATTCGCGGCAGGATGCGGCCGGAGCACTTCATCCTCTTCTTCGCGCTGGCGCCCTCCGCCACCACGCAGCTCGGCCGGCTGGCCCGTGTCGGCTACACGCGGCAACAGCTGGCCGCCGGGGCCACCCGCGTGTTCGAGATCCTGGACCAGAGGCCGACAACCGGCGACAGGCCCGGGGCGATCGCGCTGCAAGCGCCGGCGGGCTCCGTAGCCTTCGAACACGTGACGTTCAGCTACGACGGCGGCGTGTCCGCCCTGTCGGACGTGAGCCTCGATGTCACGCCCGGCACGGTGCTGGCCATCGTCGGCCCCAGCGGCGCGGGCAAAACGACGCTCGTGAATCTCCTTCCCAGGTTCTTCGACCCGACGGCGGGCCGCGTGTCGATCGACGGGACCGACCTGCGCACCGTGTCGCTGGCTTCCCTGCGGTCGCACATCGGGCTGGTGGCTCAGGACGCCATGCTGTTCAGCGACACCGTCGCCGACAACATCCGGTACGGCCGGCCGGAGGCGACGTTCGAGGAAGTCGTCGCGGCAGCCCGGGCGGCGAACGCGCTGGAGTTCATCGAGCAACTCCCGAACGGCTGGCACACCGTCCTGGCCGAGCGCGGACAATCGCTGTCGGGAGGACAGCGTCAACGCATCGCCATCGCCAGGGCCCTGCTGCGCGCGCCCCGCATCCTGATCCTGGACGAAGCGACGAGCGCCCTCGATTCGACCGGTGAGGGCCTGGTCCAGGAAGCGCTCGAACGGCTGGTCGCCGGCCGGACGACCTTCGTGATCGCCCATCGCCTGAGCACCGTGCGGCGCGCCGACCGGATCGTCGTCATGAACGGCGGGCGCATCGTCGAGCAGGGCACCCACGACGGGCTGCTAGCGCGGAGCGGCCTGTACCGGCAGCTACACGACGCGCAGTTCCGCGACGCCGCGGCGCCGGCGCAACTGTGATGACCCCGCGCCCGCCTGGCCGCACCTGGATGCGCCGGCTGCTCGAGGGGGTGCACCGGAACCGGGCCCGGACGGTGTCGGTCACCGGCCTGCCCGCGGCTCTGGCGACCCTGGGCGGCCTGGTGATGGTCATCGGTCCAATCGGAACGGCCTGGGCCGTGGGACCCGCCGCGCTGCTCTACTTCGCGATGCCGGCGATGCTGTCGCGGGTGGGCGCGCCGGGAAGACCCGACGCCCTCCCCTGCCGGCCCTCGACGGCCATCGCGCGCCACTTCGCCGCTCCCTGGCGGTCGAGGCGCGCGCGGCCGGGTTCGACGTGCGCGACTGCACGACGCGAACGATTGTCGACCTGCTCGTCGAATTCGACGGGGGCGTCTTCTACGATTGGTCGCCCCGCCCGACGGCGTCGTGGCGGGCGTCCAGGCAGGCCGTACGCGGATGGACGCGGCACGCGCCACTGCGGGTCGCCGCGCGGCCGGACATCGCGACGAACCAAGCGCTCGTGGCCTACCTCCTCACGGCAGTCAGGCGCGGGGAGGCACCGCCCGGTCAGTTGTGAACGAACAGGACCCTGTCGATCTTCACCACCGCAAACGGTGACGCCAGGCGGTCGCTGTTGATCTCCTCGATGAAGGCCGCGTCGGCCGTGTTGTGCCGGTGGTTGAACCCGACGCGCCTGGCGATGTCGGTGCGAACGATGAACGCCCCGATGTCGCACTTGCATGGCAGGAACTCGGTCTTGAGGTACCCGTAGTCGCCCGGCGGCTGCGCGTCGGCCCGGTCATGGCTGTGGACCATGTCGAACAGGGCGACACCGACCGTCGGTTCTTCGAATGGCTGCATCGCAAATTCGACGAATCGCGGCACGTAGTAGTTGTCGCCGTTGGTGAACAGCACGCGGGGCGCTTCGACGAGTTCCCGCAGCGCCCAGGCGCGCAGGCTGTGCCCCCAGTCATTGAACCGCCGCGGCGTCTCCGCGTAGACGATCCGCAGGCGGGTCCGCGACGCGATCTCCGTGATCGTGGCCCGGGTGGCAGCCGACGGCCCGTCGTGCACGACGATGACGCGGAAGTCACGGCGGGTCTGCACGGCAAGCCCGTACAGCAGCGTTTCGAGCCACGCGGGCTGGTGGTAGGTGGCCACCACGATGTCGAGCGCGGCCGGCCCCTGGAACAGTTTCCAGACGCGGAGTCCCGCACGGCGAAGGAACATGGTCCCGTCCTCAATCGTGAATCGCGGCGCACGCCCGCTGCCGTCTCCGGGCGGCAATGACGGTGTCGGACCGTAGCGCCGCGGCCGTCTCCTCTCGAACGGCAGGCACGAAGTTGTCGAGCTCGGAAAAGCGCTTCGGGCAGCGCAGGCAGCTGTCCGGCGCGTCGGATGACATCCTCGCGCCCGCCACGCGATCCTGGATCTCCTCGACCCGTCTCACCAGCTCGCCGAGATCGTGCGTGAAGACGTTGCCCGGGCTGGCGAGCCCCCGCCAATCCCAGCAGCAGATGTGCACGTTGCCACGGCAGTCGACAATGAACTCGGTGAAGGGCCGGACGCAACGGTCGAGGCTGCGCGCTGCGACCAGCCGGTCGCGTCGGGCATCGAACGCCGCGGGCACGAGCGACACCTGAGGCACGTAGCGGCGCAGGAAGCCGAAGTCCCGCCCGTCGTAGTCGGTGATCACCGCCCACTCGAAGATCCGCAGGCGGCGCGCGTTCTCCGGCGTGATCAGACTTCCGTTCGTCCATAGCAGGAAGCGAGCTCGCCGGGACCGCCGCCTGACTCGCTTCGCCACGCGCTCGATGAGGTCCAGGTAGAGGAGCGGCTCGTTGTGGTAGTGGAAGCCGACGAAGCCCTGGAACCCGAGCGACAGATAGGCGGTCGCTGCGAGGTTCACCATCGTGTCCTCGTCGAGCCGGCGCGTCGTGTCCAGCCCGGCGAAGCGGTCGGGATCAAGGGTCGGGCACGAGGGATGGCGCTCCGCGTAGTTGCAGTCCGGGCCGGCCTCGAGGACCAACAATTGGCAGAGTCGCATCTGGAGGGTCCCTGGCTGGGCTGCCCTGAGTTTGCTGGCTGGAGCAGCGTTCGTCAAGGCCCCCGTCGCAGACCCTGTCCGATGACCGATTCGGCGGAGCCAGGGCCGTATAATCAGGACCTGACATGGCACGGCTCGTCAGTGTGATCATCCCGTCGTTTAACGCCAGGCCGTGGATCTGCGAGGCCGTGGACTCGGCGCTCGCGCAGTCGCACTCGCCAGTCCAGGTCCTCGTGGTCGACGACGGCTCGAATGACGACAGCCTCGCCGTGGTACGGAGTCGCTACGGAGACCGGGTGCTCGTCGTCGCCACCGAGCATCGCGGGCTGGCGGCCGCCAGGAACACCGGGCTCCGCCGGGCAGGCGGGGAGTTCGTGCAGTTCCTCGACGCGGACGATTGCCTGGATGCCGAGAAGATCCGACTGCAGATGGAGGTGCTCGCTGCGAGCCAGGACTGTGCCCTGGTGCACGCCGACTTCGACACCTTCCACGACGGCCGGCCTGGGGTCCGTCACTCGAGCCCCGACGCGTACCGGCGCAAGAGCCGCGAAACCGATGCATGGTGGGCCCTGTTGTCGGGCAACTTCATCCCCGTGCTCACGCCCCTGGTGCGCCGCGCCGCCATCACGGAGGTCGGCGGATTCGACGAGACCCTTCAGGCGTGCGAGGACTACGACCTCTGGCTGCGCATGGCCGCGCGGGGGATGAGGTTCGCCTACCTGCCGAAGATCCTTGCCTCCTACCGGACCAGGCCGCACAGCCTGTCGGCCGACCGGGAGCGGCAGCTGCGGGCTACGATCCTGGTCCACGCACGGGCCGCGCGGCTGAAAGGAGGGCTATCGGGCAGCGAGCGCGCGCTCTTCCGGCGCCACCAGGCGGAATTGCGGGAGCAGCTCGCGCTGCAGCTGATGGCGGGCGGGCGCCGCGGCGCCGCGCTCCCCTGGCTGCTCACGGCAGGCTGCTTCCAGCCGCGCGACGCCGGCCGACTCCTCTTCGAGGCGACCGTCGGCAGGCCGGCCGGCCGAGAGCGGTTCCACTTCTAGCGGATCGAGACGGGTTGCGAGACGCGCTCGTCGACCCGGGGCCCGCCTCGCGTGAACCGGCTTTCAGACCCCGCCGTGGGGCTGCGTCGGCGCCGCCCCCGTCCGCGCTTCGGTGGACAGGTCGGGCCAGGATCTCCCACGGTGAGACCGGCATGGCAGCGGCCCGCGGACCGAAGCGCGACGAGCGCGAACAGTGGGAACAGCAAGGGTCCTGACCGCTGCGCCGTGGAACGACGGGGGTTCGAGCGTTTCGAGTTCTCGGGATGGACACCGTACGGGCCTCGAGCCGCGACACCCGCCGGCCGCCGATAACCGCAAATATGGTGAGGTGGTCGCATGAAGACCACCATCGAGATCCCCGACCGTCTGGTCCGCAGGACCAAGGCAAGAGCGGCAGAAGGTGGCCAGACGCTGAAGCAGTGTGTGGCCGAGGCCCTCCAGGAGAAGCTGGCCGTCAAGGGCGTCCAGGCCCAGCGTGACGAGCCCGAGTGGATGAAGGGCTTCAGAGGGCTGCACGGATTGCGCCAGGAAACCCGCCGCATCCAGGTGAGGATCGACGAGACGTTCGAGGGCATCGAACCGGAGGACCGGGCGTGATCCTCCACACCAACGCGCTGTCGGCGTTCGTCGACGGGGAGGTCGGCGTCGGCAAGTTCCTGCTCCGGGCGGACACGGCCATCCCGGTCATCGTGTTTGCCGAGTTCCGCTACGGCATCTCGCCTTCTCGCCACCGGGCAGCCCACGAGAAGTGGCTCGACAATCACCTGTCAGGCTTCGACATCCTCGCGGTCACCGACAAGGCGGCTGTCGTGTACGCCGCGCTCCGCGTCGCCTTGAGACGCGCCATCCGATTCCGGCCAACGACGCGTGGATTGCGGCCCTCGTCCTCGAGCACCGCCTCCCCCTCCTGATCCGTGATCAGCACTTCGACGTCGTGCGCGGCCTCCGCCGCAGGAGCTGGTAGGGCGTCTCCTGTTGAGTACCTCGAAACGCCTTGTTGGCGGGCACGATTGAGCACCTGCCCGAGAAGGGCGTCCGGGACATCGGGATCGCTGCAACGTTCGGCTAGGCGTTCGGTGCTGGCGCGTCCGACGAGAGGCGCGTCTCCGGCTTCCGGGTTATGATGCGGCGTTCATCCTCGCATGGTTTCTCAGCCTGGAGGGTTCTATGCTGCGCCTGCTCCTGTTCCTGTCGGTGGCGTGTGTTGCGGCGGTCGCGACGGCCGGTCCGCCGGCGACCCACCCGTTCTCGATCCACGACATGCTCGCGATGGACCGCGTCTCCGACCCCGTGGTCTCACCCGACGGCAGACAGGTCGTCTTCGTGCTGAGCCACACGGACCTCGAGCATAACCGGCGGCGAACCGACCTGTGGCTGGTCGGCTCGGACGGCAGCGGGCTCAGGCGCCTCACCTCGTACGGGGCCGGGGACTCCGATCCGCGCTGGTCGTCCAATGGTGGCTCGGTCTGGTTCCTCTCGGGCCGCTCGGGCTCCCAGCAGGTCTGGCGCATTGCGGTGACCGGGGGCGAGGCCGAGCAGGTCACGCGCCTGCCCCTTGACGTCAACGCCTTCCGGGTCACGCCGGACGACGCGCACCTGGTGCTGGCGGTGGAGGTGTTCCCTGGCGCTGGAATCGAGGAGACCCACACGCGCCTCGAGGCCCTCGCCGAGCGGGAGAAGGCCGGGCCGAGCGGGCGCATCTACGACCACCTGTTCGTGCGGCATTGGGACACCTGGTCCGACGGCCGGCGCTCGCACCTGTTCGCGGTCCCGGTGGCGGGCGGCGATTCCGTGGACCTGATGAAGGCGATGGACGCCGATAGCCCGAGCAAGCCGTTCGGCGGCGCCGAGGAGTACGCCATCAGCCCTGATGGGGCCTCGGTGGTGTTCGCGGCGCGCGACATGGGCCGTGCGGAGGCCTGGTCCACGAATCTCGACCTCTTCGCCGTCCCGTTGGACGGCTCCGTGGCCCCGCGGAAGCTCACCGCCGCCAACCCGGCCACGGACACGCAGCCCGCGTTCTCGCCCGACGGCCGCACGCTCGCCTATCTGGCCATGCAAATCCCGGACTTCGAGGCCGACCGTATGCGTATCGTCCTCAAGCCCTGGCCGGACGGGCCGGCGCGCGTGCTCACCGAGGCCTGGGACCGCTCGCCCTCCGCGATCGCCTGGGCGCCGGACGGAAAGACCCTATACGCGGTGGCCCCACACCTCGGACAGACAGCGCTGTTCGCCGTGGACGCGGCGACCGGTGCGGCGCGCGTCCTGGTCGGCCAGGGCACCGTGGATGCCGTGGTGCCGGCCGGCGAACGCATCGTCTTCGCCCTCAACAATCTCGTCTCGCCGACCGAGCTGTATTCGGTGCGGCCCGACGGCAGCGACGTCAAGCAACTCACGCGCATCAACGCGGTGCAGGTCGCTGCCGCTCGCATGGGCGCCCCGGAACAGTTCACCTTCAAGGGAGCGAACGGCGACGTGGTCTACGCGTACGTCGTGAAGCCCGTGGACTTCGACCCGGCGAAGAAGTATCCGGTGGCCTTCCTGATCCACGGCGGCCCGCAAGGCTCCTTCGGCAACGACTTCCACTACCGCTGGAACCCGCAAGCCTACGCCGGCGCTGGCTACGCCACGGTCGCGGTGGACTTCCACGGCTCGACCGGCTACGGGTCCGCTTTCCAGTTCGCCATCCGAGGCGACTGGGGCGGCAAGCCACTCGAGGACCTCAAGAAGGGGCTGGACGCCGCGCTGCAGCGCTACCCGTGGATGGACGGCACGCGCGTGGCAGCGCTCGGCGCCTCATTCGGCGGCTACATGATCAACTGGATTGCCGGAAACTGGCCGGACCGGTTCCGCTGCCTCGTGGCGCACGATGGCAACCTCGACGAGCGCGCCGCCTACTTCGACACCGAGGAGTTGTGGTTCCCCGAGTACGAGCACCTCGGCACCCCTTGGACGAACCCGGAGAGCTACGCGAAACACAATCCAGTGGAGTTCGTGAAGAACTGGAAGACCCCGACCCTGGTGGTGCATGGCGGGCGAGACTACCGCGTCCCGGACGTCAACGGGATCAGCACCTTCACGGTGCTGCAGCGGTTGGGAATCCCGAGCAGGTTCCTGTACTTCCCCGACGAGAACCACTGGGTGGTGAAGCCGAAGAACAGCATCCTCTGGCACGAGACGGTGCTGGCCTGGCTGGACCAGTGGATGAAGAGGTAGCCGGTCGGGAGCCGAGGCGGGGCGCCCTCTCGTTGTGGGGCACGCTCCGCGCCTGAGGGCGGCCGTTCCGCGAACGGCCGCCCTGGGATCCCTCGCGAGCGGAACCCCCTGTTCCGTCCATCGAGTCGGCAGTAAGCCCAGCGTGCAGAGCCGCAGGCTCGGCCCCACCGACCCGGGGCACTGGTCCGACGGTGACGCTCCACACGAGTCGGGGTGCCGATGTCGGGCGGATACGCGTCGATCCGAACCAGTTCACCCAGGTGGTATTGAATCTGGTCGTTAACGCGCGCGACGCGATGCCTCACGGGGGGCGGATCACGATTGCGATTGAAGCCATCCAGGTGTCGGAGGGCCGTGCGAGGCGGGGTGGCCGTTACCCCTGGGCCTGTACGTGGCGCTCGCTCACACCCTGCTCGACGAGCCCCTCGAGCGATACGGCGCACTCCGGTCGCCGGGTGGAGCCGACCTTGGGCCTCGACGAAGTCCACCCCCTCCCGGACAGCCGGTCACGGCTCGTCCTCCCCGCCGCACCTTGTCGAGCGCCGCTCCCGTCGTGAGATAATCGGCGGCCATGCCCGACTTGGATCGCACGCAGCAGCTCATCGATCGATTCTGTCAGGTCCCCGTGCTCGACCGCGAGGTGTGGCAGGGCGCTGTCGTCCGCCTGCCGGACTGGATTGACCCGGGAGAGGGAGGCCAGCCGTTTCGCCCATTCGGCGCGGTCTGGACGAGCCTGTCCACCGGCCACATGACGGTGGAACTTGAGCCCGCTGCGGAAGCGCACGGCCCGGACCTCTTGGTGGCCGGGCTCCTCCGATTCGGCAGGCAAGAGAAGAAGGAGATTGGCGGGCGGGCGGGCCGGCTCCAGGTGGCGGACGTCCAGATGCGGGACCGGCTGGAGAGCGCCCTCGGCTCGGCGGTGCACGTCGAGATCGTCCCGCGCCTCGACGCCCTCGCCGAGATCCTTCGCGAGTACACGAACATCGCCACCGGGGACCAGCCGCCATCCGCGCTCGAGGGGCCGGGCGTGACCCTCAACGCGCTCAAGGACTTTGCGGACGCGGCCGCCAAGTACCACGCGGCAGCACCCTGGCAGCACCTCAGCGACGAGGACCTCGTTGAGATCGAGTCGCCCGCGGCCCCGGCCGGCTACCGGTTCGCGCTCGTGCTCGGCAATGGTGGCCACACCTTCGGCCTCGCGTTCTACGCGTCGCGGGAACAGCACGAGGCGATGCTGGACGCGGCGTCCGCCGAGGACGCGGCCGACGTGCTGAACGAGGAGATGGACGTCGCCCGCTCGATCGTGTTCGACACCGCGGACGGGATTCCCATAAAAGACCACGATTCTCTGGCTGGACCAGGGCCTCCCGCTGGCCGGCCCGCGCGCGTACCCGTTCGCGGCGTGCTATCACCGGGGCGGCGAGGTCACCCGCCCAGGCCTGCAGGAACTGGCGTTTGCCGAGGCCGTCCTGCGCGCCCTGGCGGAGTCCACCGAGAACGAGATGGATGGAGGACGGTGGAAGAGGCGGGTAGTCGCGGCCGGGCGGACGACGACGGTGTGTCTAACGCTGCCGGGCTTGCTCGAACCCGGCCGGCCAGGAGCGCACGTCGGGCCCGACGCCCGGCGGCGCTCGTTCGAAACGACGCACGCCGAGATCCAGCGCTTCATGGACAGCCACGAGTTCGCGTCCCTCGAGGAGGCGAACGCCGCCTTGGCGGAGCACTTCGCCGGCCGGCCGGTCGGCCAGATGCCATCCACCGCCCGCACGCCGGCCGAGCGGGCACAGGAACTCGCGTACCAGGCCTACGACTGGCTCGGCCGCAAGCGCGTCGTACTGGCCAAGCGGGCGCTGGCGCTGTGGCCCGACTGGTACGGAGGCCTATGTCATCCTCGCCGAGCACGCGCCGACGCCGGAGCGGGCACTGCCGCTCTACGAAGAGGCACTCGCGGCCGGCCGGCGCGCGCTGGGCAACAAACTCGACAGCCTCGCCGGTTCGCTTTGGGGACACGTAGAGGCACGCCCTTACCTGCGCGCCCGGTTGGAACTGGCGCACACGCTCGAGAGCCTGGACCGCCACGACGAGGCGATTGGCCACATGCAGGAGGTGCTGCGCTTGAACACGTCCGACAACCAGGGCGTGCGCTACCTGCTTCTTCCCCGTCTGCTCCAGAGGGGTCGGCGCGACGAGGCCGCTGCCATCTTCGCGGCCTACCCGGATGACGCTGGTGCGGGCCTGCCGTACTGCCGCGCACTGATGGAGTTCCAGGCCGGCGGCGACAGCGAGGCAGCGCGGCGCGCGCTTGCGGCAGCGGTTGCCGTGAACCGTTTCGTGCCCCAGTTCCTGCTGAACCCGGTAGACGAGGACATCGAACACTTCCGGCTGGGGAGTGAAGAGGAAGCGATCGTCACGGCCACCGAGATGGAAGCGGCGTGGCGCGCGACGCCGGGCGCGCTGGAATGGCTCGGCCGCCAGGCGCAGAGGATCCGAAGGGCGAAGCGCGGAGCCGCGCGGCAGCGCGACAAGAGGAAGAGGAAGCAGCGGCCATAGCCGCCCAGCTCCCTGCGCTCCAGCCGCAGGCTGTCACTATCGCGAACGAGTGGGCGGCACGCTGAGGAAGCGGGGCGCTCGGAGCGCGACGTTCCCCTCCCCGGCGAGCCGGCGCGCGTGGCAGTGATCAGCCATCACTGGCGCTGGGGGCAGGTGCATGTGTCCTCCACTCGCTCCCGCTCGACGGCCCCACGACACGTCCCACCACCGTCGCGACCTCCAGCTGGGCATCCTTCGGCGCCTCTCCTCGCCTCTTCGAACCATCGAGTCACACTGGCCCTGATCCAGCTTCGACTGGGGGTACCGCTACCCCGCGCGACGCAACGGCTCAAGGCGCTGGATCTCGGTGGCCGCTTCGGAATGCAGTGCATGCCACAAATCCCAATCCTGCTGGAGCCCGAGCCAGAAATCGGCGCTCATTCCAGTGACCCGCGCCAGACGCAGCGCCGTGTCCGGGGTGACGCCCCGCCGGCGCCGGACGATTCCGTTCACCCGCGGAAGCGACACGCCGAGGTGGACGGCGAACGCCGACTGCGAGATGCCGAGCGGCTTGAGGAACTCCTCAAGCAGCATCTCCCCGGGGTGAGTCGGCGGCCCGGTGGCGGGCAGTCGACGGGCCACCAGAGGACGGCGCACCGGCCGCTCAGTGGTCGTCAACAACCTCGACCTCGTCCGCATATCCGTCCTCCCACCGGAAGCACACCCGGTACCGCTCGTGGACCCGAATGCTGTGCTGGCCCGCCTGATTCCCGTGCAGCCGCTCGAGGCGGTTTCCTGGCGGCACGGCCAGTGCCCTGAGTTCCCTCACACGGTTGTTCTCGGTCAACTTCTGCCTGACCGCAGGCCACAACGGGACCGGGCAGCCCCGGCGGTCCGTGCGCGGTCGCAGCAGCAGGCAAAGCCGAGGCCTGATACGCCCAAGGGGTGTGCTAGAGTACGCGCGGGAGGCTGCCGGAACGCATGGTCGCCAAACGGGTGCCGTTTGACGTCGGGGCGTTTCTGTCCTCGGCTGGAGTGGCGAGGAAGATCCTCACGTACGGCCGCGGAGTCGTACTGTTCGCGCAAGGGGATCGTGCCGAGAGCGTCATCTACATCCAGCGAGGCGGTGTGAAACTGAGCGTCCGGTCACCGGGGGGCCGAGAGGCCGTCGTGGCCATGCTCGGCGCCGGCGACTTCGCCGGCCAGGGCGCCCTGACCGGGCAACGACTGCGCATCGCCACCGCAACCGCGGTCGAGGAGACGACGGCACTCGTCGTCGGGAAGCGCGAGATGAGCCGGGTGCTGCACGCGGAGCACGCGCTGTCCGACCGTTTCATCGCCTACATGTTGACCCGCAACACCCGCGTCGAGGCGGACCTGGTCGACCAACTGTTCAACCCGAGCGAGAAGCGCCTGGCACGCGCGCTCCTCATCCTGGCCCGATACGGCAAGGCGGAAGAGCCGAACCGCGTATTGCCGCAGATCTCGCAGGAAGTCCTGGCACAGATGGTCGGCACCACGCGATCGCGCGTGAACCACTTCATGAACAAGTTCCGGAGGCTCGGCTTCATCGAGTACAAGGACGGCCTCAAGGTCAATCACTCCCTGTTGAGCGTCGTCCTGCACGACTGACAAATCCGCCGCGGCGCTAGCGATCCTGCCACTCCACGAACGTCATCGGCAGCGAGTCCCGGACGATCATGACGCGCATCACCCGTTCGTGGCGCAGGAGCCCGGCGGCCGCCGCCCGCGCCGCCTCGAGGCTCGGGTACGGAAGCCAGGAACCCGGGAGAACGGACGCGGAGCCGCGCCTCACCGTTGTCACCAGTCGAAACATCGCTGTGCTCCCGCCATCACGTGATGGCTAGCGGCTCTGCTTCAGGTACTTCAGGAACTCGCCGTCGGTCGAGAGGATCAGCGTCGTGTCCGCGGCGAAGGTCCTCCGGTAGGTCTCCATCGTCTTCAGGAACTGGTAGAGCTCCGGGTCGCGGCCGTAGGCCTCCGCGTAGATGCGCGTCGCCTCCCCGTCGGCCTTGCCCATGACCTCCTGGGCCTTGCGGTACGCCTCGGACTGGATGCCTTTCAGCTCGCGTTCCTTCTGGCCCCGGATCTCCGCCGCCTTGCCGTGGCCTTCCGACCGCGACCGCTCGGCAATGCGGCGGCGTTCGGAAATCATCCGGTCGTAGACCTTCTGCTGCACTTCGGTCACGTAGTTGACGCGCCTGATCTGCACGTCCACCAGCTCGATGCCGAACTCCGCGACGATGGGGCGTGACTTCTCGAGAACGGCGCGGGTGATCCGGTCGCGTCCCATCGAGATCTTGCCCGCCACGGCGGCCGCGCCCATGTCCACGTCGGCGTTCTCCTCGGTCTCGGGGAACACCCGGTTGGTGCTGCGCACGACCTCGATCAGGTCGTTGTTGGCGATGACGTTGCGAGTCTCGCCGTCGACGATGTCGTCGAGGCGCGACTGCGCGCTGCGCTCGTCGGTGACGCGTTGGTAGAACAGGAGCGGATCCTTGATACGCCAGCGGGTGTAGGTGTCCACCCAGATGTACTTCTTGTCCTTGGTCGGGATCTGGTTGGGGTCGCCGCTCCACTCCAGCCACCGCTTGTCGAAGGCATAGACGGTCTGGATGAAGGGCACCTTCAGGTGGAGGCCGGGGTCGGTATGCGGCTGCCCGACCGGCTCGCCGAACTGCGTGATGATGACCTGCTCGGTTTCGGCGATCGTGTAGACCGACGACCACAACGTGAGCAGTCCGCCGATGACGAGAACGGCGACAAGTGCGGGCTTCACTGTTTGGCCTCCTGCTTGGCCGGGTCGAGGTTGAGGAGCGGCAGCAGCCCCTTCATCGAGGAATCGACAATCAGCTTGCGGCCCGTCTTCGGCAGCACCTCGTTCAGGGTCTCGAGATACAGCCGCTTGCGGGTCACGTCGGGGGCCTTGCGGTACTCGTCGTAGATGTTCACAAAGCGGGTCACGTCCCCGCGCGCGTTGTTCACGCGCTCCAGCGCGTACCCTTCCGCGGCACGGACCACCCGCTCGGCCTCGCCGCGCGCGTTCGGCACCGTCTGGTTGTAGTCCGCCCACGCCTCGTTGATCAGCCGCTCCTTCTCCTGGATGGCCTGATTCACCTCGTTGAACGCCGGCTTGACCGGGTCGGGCGGGTTCACGTCCTGCAGGACGATCTGGAGCACTTCGAGGCCGGTCTCGTACCGATCACACAGGCGCTGGAGAAGCTGCTTCCCATCGATCTGAATCTGCTCGCGACCGACCGTGAGCACCTCGTTGACGCTGTGGTCGCCCACGATTTCGCGCATCACCGCCTCGTTCATGTCACGGAACGTGGACGGGTCGCCCCGGCGCGCGGCGCTGTCGAGGTTCCTCACCTTGAAGAGGTACTTATAGGGATCCTTGACCTTGTACTGCACGATCCACTCGACGACCGCCACGTTGAGGTCACCGGTCAGCATCAGCGACTCCGCCCTCGTCACGTCGGTCTGCTCGAACTGCGACTGAATGTCCGCGGTGGTGGTGCGGAAGCCGAACTCCGTCTTCAGCTGCCGCTGAACGGGCACACGCGTCACCATCTCGATGAAAGGGATCTTGGCGTGGGGGCCGGGATCGGTGGTACGCACGTAGCGCCCGAACCGCTGGACGACGCCGACCTCGTCGGCGTTCACCTGGTAGTAGGTCGAGAACAACGCGAGCAGGATGAAGAGGCCGGCGGCCATCCTGCGGAGCATGCGGCCCCGACCCTGGAACGGCAACCGAGGCCTTCCTCCAACGTCGATGACCATCTGGGCCTTCCGCCGCCAATCGCCGATGTCCATGGAATGTCATCCTCCCTGACCAGGTGCAGCGCGGCCACTTGGCCGCGCGCACTTCCGAACCGCTCGCGGTCGAGTCCGCGAGCCGTCCGACGCGCGCTGTCCTGCATCGCGGCGCGTACCGGTCCTGCCTGCCCGCGGATCCGGAGCACCACTGCCTGCGGCCTTCGGGCGTCGCTGGGCCGCCGTTCGGCTCCTCCGACTCTAGCCGGCGAGGCGAGCGGGCGTCTGTGCCGGAGTGCACAGGGCGGCCCGCTCGACGATCGGCGATTTGCGCGACGGGGTCGGCGTGGTGCCATGCACATCGGACCAGACGCGGGACCGACGCCCGGGCTCACGGCTTGCCGACGACGGCCTCAGATGCCTGATGGCAAGGAAGCCGAGATGCGCTGGCGTGAGGTCGTTGGGGTTGTCGGTCGTCTGCTTGGCGTTGGTCGCGCCCCGGATGAACGCCCAGGGATCTGTCCCGGTGCCGAGCGAACGAGGTCGGCATCACGCTCGCCGCAGTCGCCAGCAGGCGGGACTTGCGCCGACCGCTGCCCGCCTGCTCCGTCCGCGCCCGCAGGGGCCCTCCAGGAACTCGACTGGATGCTACAACGCCCGCCATGGACGGGCACCGCCGAATCGACAGCGGCCGGAGTGGGGCGCTTCTCTCCGACGGCCGCCTGTGCCGCATCACCGTGGGGTACGACCGGCGCCGGATTCTAGACGACCCGCTGACAACGCCTCGATCGCCCGCGGCCTCCCGATCCTCGCGGTTGCCTAGATCACCGGTACGCCGCCGAACCACGACGAACACCTGACCCGGGCTGCGACCGGACGGTCGTAGCCCAGTGGAAAACCTGCGGTCCTCGGTTCACGCTCGTCCACACCAGCTACGGACCCTTGGTCAGACCCGCGGCCCGGTGCCCGTGGCGGCCGCCGTCGCCTCGACCCGCGTCCGTGGAGCCGATGGCGACAGCTGACTCGACCGTCGCACCATCGACACCGCGACCAGCAGAAGAGGCCCGGACAGAGTCAGCAGGGTGAAGATGATGACTGACAGCCCTCGTGGCACGAACACGCTCCACACGAAGCCCATCAGCGCAACCCATGCGCACAACGCCACCAGCAGACGATTCCTGGACATAAGGGTCTCCGTTCGACCACCGAGTTGCGAGCGCCGCGTCGGGAGAGATCGGGCCACTCCGGGCCCGCGCGGGATGTCGCGCGACCGTCACCCGCAGCGCGGCCACAGCACGCCGACCGTGCAGTGGCAGCCTGATGGCTTGTGAGGAATCTGTTCCCGACGGCAAGATGATACCTGTGCGGTGACAGCGGTGTCTGTCCACTTCGGCACACCGTCGGGCCGAGCGGGCGGCGAGGTGGACCGGGGCGATCGGCGGGGATGGTCTTGAAGGCGCGGTCGCTCGCCTCGACCCCTCACGCGACGGATCGCACCCAGATCTCGACCTGGTGCTCGCGCTGGTCGTCCACCAGCGGCACGTCCGTGCCCGGTACGTCTCGGCCGTCGAGGCGCAGGCGCCTGTCCCCGGTTGCATGCGGCGTGTGGTGCACCGTGATGTGATAGACGGTCTCGCGGTACCGGTAGTGCACCGTGTATCCGTGCCAATCCCCGGGCAGGCACGGCTCGATCCCCAACCGGTCTCCCCGCAGCCGCAAGCCGAGCAGCGATTCGACGATCAGCCGGTACATCCAGGCGGCCGACCCTGTGTACCAGGTCCAGCCCCCGCGGCCGATGTGCGGAGCCACCCCGTAGACGTCGGCCGCGACGACGTACGGTTCCACCTTGTAGGTGTCGATCGCGGCGCGCGATGCCCCGTGGGCAATCGGGTTGACGAGGTGCCACAGCTCCCACGCGCGCCGGGCATCGCCGAGCTCGGCAAACGCCATGGCCGCCCAGATGGCCGCGTGCGTGTACTGCCCGCCGTTCTCGCGCACGCCCGGAACGTAGCCCTTGATGTAGCCGGGGTCGAGCGCGGAGGTGTCAAACGGAGGGTCGAGCAGGCACACGATCCCCTCGTCGCGCCGCACGAGCCGTGCGTCCACGGCGTCCATCGCGGTGCGGGCGCGACCGCGGTCGGCAGCCCCGGAGAGCACGGCCCAGCTCTGGGCAATCGAGTCGATCTGGCATTCGGGATTGCCGGACGAACCCAGCGGCGTCCCGTCGTCGAAGTAGGCGCGCCGGTACCATCCGCCGTCCCAGCCCGCCTCCTCGAGGCGCCGCTGCAGCAACGCCGCCTCCCACTGGCAGCGGGCCGCAAAAACGGAATCGCCTCTCTGGCGGGCGAGGTCGGCGAACGGCGTCAGCACGGCGTAGAGGAAGAACCCCAGCCAGACGCTCTCACCACGGCCTTGCGCGCCGACCAGGTTCATGCCGTCGTTCCAGTCGCCGGATCCCATCAGCGGCAGGCCATGCGTACCCAGTCGCAGGCCTCTCAGGATTGCGCGGACGCAGTGGTCGTACAGGCTGACACCCTGCTGGGAGGCGCGCGGCAGGTCGTAGTAGGAATCTTCCTCCTCGCTCACGGCCCGGCCCTCGAGGAAGGGAACCTCTTCGTCGAGTACCTGGGTGTCGCCGGTGGCGCCCACGTATCGACAGGTGGCCAGCGGAAGCCAGAGAAAGTCGTCCGAGCAGTGCGTGCGGACGCCGCGGCCGGCCGGCGGATGCCACCAGTGCTGGACGTCGCCTTCCGGGAACTGCCGGGAGGCGCACAGCAGCAGGTGCTGCCGCACCAGGGGCCCCTCGACGTGGACCAGCGCCATGGCGTCCTGCAACTGGTCGCGGAACCCGAACGCGCCGCCCGACTGGTAGGCGCCGCTGCGCCCCCAGAGGCGACACGCCAGCGTCTGGTAGAGGAGCCATCCGTTCGCCAGCGTGTTGAGCGCGGCATCGGGCGTGTCGACGTGCACCGCGCCGAGCGTGTGGTTCCAGTACTGCCAGACCGCCTCGAGGGCGTGACGGGCGGCGGACGCTCCGGTGACCCGGCGCAGCACGTCTGCCACCTCGTCGCGGGTGCGTCCGGCCCCCAGGCAGAAGACGAACTCGCGTTCCTGCCCGTCACCTAGCTCGAAGGGTACCTGGATCGCCGCGCACGGGTCCAGGGCACCTCCCACCCGGCCAGAGAGCGTGGACCGCAGCATGGCGGCCGGCCGCCCCAGCGACCGGTTTCGGCCGATGAACTCCCTGCGGTCTCCCGACACGCGGCGACTTAGGTCGTCCACGTGGAAGAAGGCCCTGCGCCCGGCGAACTCGACGTTGTACGCGTTCTCGGCGAACACGGCGCCGGTGTCGGGGTCGATCGTGGTGATCACGTGCGGGGCGGCCTTCCCGCGAAGGTCGCCGAGGACCCACTCCACGTAGCCGGTGGCGGACAGGCGGCGCGCCCGGCCGGAGGCATTGCGGACCCTCAACACCGACCACTTCACGGGCGCCGTGGCGTCCACGTAGACCCACAGCTCCGACGTGATGCCGTCCTCGGTGTGCTCGAACACGGTGTATCCGAACCCATGGCGGCTCGTGTACGGGCCGTCGCTTCCGGCTGGCAGGAGCGTCGGCGACCAGAAGCGGCCGCTTTCCTCGTCGCGAAGGTAGAAGGCCTCTCCACCGGCGTCGGTGATCGTGTCGTTGTTCCAGGGCGTCAGGCGGAACTCGTGGGCGTTCTCGGCCCAGCTGTACGCCGAGCCGCTTTCCGAGATGACGGTGCCGAACCCGGGGTTCGCCAGAACGTTCACCCACGGTGCAGGCGTCACCGCACCGGGCCCGGTCGTGATGATGTACTCGCGGCCGTCCGGGGTGAAGCCGCCCAGCCCGTTGAAGTGCGCCAGGTCCTCACGAGGGGCCGGGGCAAGTGCGGAGGCCGGTGGCCGGTGGACGCGGGAGGGCGTCAGCCGCGCGGGCAGCAGGTCCGACGGCCGGCCGTCGAGCTGCTCCGCGAGCGAGCCGCGCCTGTCGGTGATGATGGCCCGGGCCACCGATTGGAACAGGATCCGGTCCTCGCTCGAGATCTGTTCGCTGGGCCGCACGAAGATCGCTCCCGGACGGTCCGGCCCGTGCGTCTCGACGCCGGCCGCGATCAGGCCCACAATCTGGTCCTGGAGCTGCTGCCGGTAGCCGGCGCGCTCCTCGTTCCAGATCACCAGGTCCACGGCCAGTCCTTTCAGGCGCCAATAGGCGTGGGCCTGCACGAGCTGGCGGATGATCTCGATGTGGGCCGCATCGCCGATCTCCAGCAGCACGATCGGCAGATCGCCGGACACCGAGTAGCCCCACAACCCGGATTGGCCGCGCCGGTTTTTCGCGAGGACGGCCGGATCGGCACGCAGCGACGCGTTCCCGTAGATGACCGAGCCGGCCAGTCGGCAGTAGAGCTGGGCGTCCGCCTCGCTGGCGTTCAGCTGCCGCAGGACGACCTGCGCGTGGGTGGAGGCCAGCGCGAACACGCGGCTGGCGAGACGTCGATCCTGGTACTTGCCCGCAAGGCCCAGGCAGGCGGCGCGCGTGTCGGCGATGCCCGAGACGACGTCGATTGTGATGGACTCGTCCGGATCGATCGTGCACCGGCCGCGGATCGCGACAATCGGGTCGAGAACCGACCCCTGGCTGCCCGAGAGCAGCCCGGGCTCGCGCATCGCGCGCGGGTCGGCCGGCGTCCGCCCCCGTCCCACGAAGCGCAACCGATCCGTTTCGTACGACAGGACGGTGGCGGCGGCCGCGCCGTGCGGGGCCATCAGGTGGAACATCCACGGCGACCTCTCGCCGCTCGATCGCGGCCGCCTGGTGCACAGGATGGCACCCTGCGCGGGAACGACTTCGGTCTGCACGAAGAGGTTGCCGAACGCCGGGTGCAGCGCGTCGGCGGCGGGGGTGGCGAGGGCCACCTCCGCGTAGCTCGTCACCTCGATCGTCCTGCGCGTGCGGCCGCAGTTGGTCAGGCGCAACCGGCGCAGCTCGACATCGTCCTCCGGAGACACCGCGATCTCGGTATAGCTCTCAATCTGGTGCTGTCGGCTCCGGAGCTCCGCACGGGTCTCCGAGAAGACCGCCTCGAACCGGTCGGCCGGTTGCAGTGTCGGCTGGTGCCCCGCGGACCAGAAGGTGCCGTCCGCGACGTCCCGGAGGTAGCAGAAGGTGCCCCAGTTGTCGCAGGTCGCGTCCTCGCGCCAGCGGGTGATGGCGAGGTCCTTCCACCGGCTGTACCCGCCGCCCGCCTGGGTCACGACGACGTGGTACCGGCCGTTCGACAGCAGTTGCACCTCGGGAATGGGCGTCTCGGGCCCGCTGAACGAGCGCACCGCGATGTCGGTACCGGCCGGCGCCGTGCGGCCGTCTGACGCCTGGGTCGCGACCGAGATCGCGCTCGCCCGCGGAATCCGCTCCTGGAGCAGCAGCGCGGTCGCCTGGAACGCCGGGTCGGATGCAAACCGCTTCTGCATCCGGCCGCCGAGGAGCACCTGCGCCAGCGCCAGGAACGTCATCCCCTGGTGGTGCGCCATGTAGGATCGAACGACGACGTGCGAATGACCCCGCGGGAGGCGCGCGGGCGTGTAGTCAATCGCCTCGTAGAAGCCGAACTCGCCCTCGAACTCCTCCGCCGCGAACCGCTGCAGGTTCGAGCACGCGTCCTCGGGAGACACCATCAGCGCCAGGGCGGACGCGTATGGCGCGACGACCGAGATCGTCCGCGAGGCCGCGCCGCAGGCCGAGGCCCGGGACGCCGAAGGCACGGTACTGGTAGGCGAGCCGCCCATCGAGCACGTTGTATCCCGATTCGGAAATGCCCCACGGCACCCCGCGGTGCCTGCCGTACTCGATCTGACGCTTGACGGCCGCCTTGCAGGTCTGGTCGAGCAGCGTGTCCGCGTAGCCCGGCATCACGAGGAGCGGCATCAGGTACTCGAACATGGAGCCGCTCCACGACAGCAGCACCGGCTGGCCCGCCGCCGTGGTGAGCAGGCGGCCGAGCGCGAACCAGCTCTCCTGCGGCAGGTGCCCATGCGCGATCGCGACGAATGTGCAAAGGCGCGCCTCGGAGGCCAGCAGGTCGTAGTAGCCGGAATCGCGACGACGCTCGGCGACGCTGTAACCGATCGACAAGAGCTGGCGCGTCTGGTCCCGCAGGAAGCCCCATTCCATCTCGGCGAGATCGGTCGCCCGCGCCGCGAGGCGGTCAATCGCCGCGATGCGGGCCCTGGCCGGACCGGCCCACTCGCTGTCGAGCGCCGCCAGCTCGCCCAGCGTCGGGATGGCGGCGAACTCGGGATGGTGCGCCTGCCTCGGCGTGGAGGCGAGGCCCGACGCCCATGGCGCCAGGTACTCCACATCGGCCAAGATGTCCCGGCACTGCCCGGCAACGGCCGAGGTCCAGCGGCCGGCGGCAGGCTCCCCTGACGCCGTGAGCTCTCCGGCCAGCATGTCGCTCTCCGCAGCGATGTGTTCGAGCGTCGCCCGACCAGCCGTCACCGTCTCCGGCGGGGCCTGGCACGCGTCGTCGAGCGCCCCCTGCAGCCGTGTCGTCGCTGCGCGGGCCCCCTTGCCGGCACCGATTGCGAGGTCGAACGTGTCGCGCAGGCCTTGAAAGGCGCGTGCCGACAGGATGGGTTCGCCCACTAGCGCGAGCAGTCCCGGCCGGAGCGTCAGGAGGTGACCGGCCAGGTTGCCGCTGTCAACCGACGAGATGTAGCGCGGCTCGAGCGGCGCGAGCGTCAGGGTGTCGTACCAGTTGAAGAAGTGCCCGCGGTGGCGTTCCATCGCCGACATTGCCTCGAACGCGCGCGTGGTGCGATCCAGGAGCCGCCCCGTCGAGATGTAGCCGAAGTCGCAGGCCGAAAGGTTGGCGAGCAGCGCCAGCCCCATGTTGGTCGGCGATGTCCGGTGCGCCAGTCCGAGGGCGGGCGACTCCTGGTAGTTGTCCGGTGGCAGCCAGTGATCCTCCGGGCCGACATAGGTGTCGAAGAAGCCCCAGGTCCGGCGGGCGGTGCCGGCGAGGAAACGCAGCTGGTCGGAGGTGAGCCGCGTGGCCCGACGCCTCAGCGGACGGCTGATCTGCCAGGCGATGGCGGGCGCGGCGAACCAGAGGAGCAGGATGGGCGCGGCAGCGGCGAGGGCGGCCGGACGCGCCAGCCACAAGTACGCCGAGGTGACGACAGCAAGCGCCGGGGTGGTCCACATCCTCGCCCACGCGCCGAGCAGGCCTGCGAGGGCGGGGCGCGCGCGATCCCCTGACGGCGTCCATTCGAGGAGCCGCCGGCGCGTGACGAGCAGCCGCGCAGTGGTGCGGAGGGCGGCGTCGAGACTGAAGAACGCCTCGTAGGGCAGGCAGGCAAGCGTCAGCAGCGCCTGCG
The DNA here is from genome assembly GCA_963701315.1 of uncultured Acidobacteriota bacterium. Lineage (GTDB taxonomy): Bacteria > Acidobacteriota > Vicinamibacteria > Vicinamibacterales > Fen-181 > FEN-299. The sequence continues at coordinate 3,411,155 of OY969603.1, forward strand.
CCAACAGGCGGCCGAGCGAGCGCACGCCCGCCTCGACATGCGGCACGAGCCGCACGTCGGCCGGCTTTCGAACGATGCCGGGGAACGCGGCGACCAGGGCCGGAAGCAGCAGGCAGCCGACGCCGCCGAGGGTCCAGAGCCAGGCGGGCCTCAACAGTGTCCACGTCACCAGCAGCAGGCCGACCAACGCGGCGGACGTGAGGCTGCGGCGGAGGTTGTCGAGGAGCTTCCATCGGCAGAGCGCGGGGAGCGGGTTCTTGCTGCGCCGGCCGTCGGGACCCGGAACGGCCGGCAGCAGCCAGCGCCACAGCAGCCAGTCGCCGCGGATCCACCGGTGGCGCCGCCGCACGTCCTCCTCGTAGCGGGAGGGGTATCCTCGGTACACCTGGACGTCGGTCAGCAGCCCGGCTCGCGCGTAGCAGCCTTCGAGCAGGTCGTGGCTGAGGATCCGGTTCTCCGGGAATCGGCCGCCTACCGCCCGGCTGAACGCGTCCACATCGTAGATGCCTTTCCCGATGAAGGACCCTTCGCCGAACAGGTCCTGATAGACATCGGACACGACGCGCGTATAGGGATCGATGCCGGGTTCGTTGGCCCAGAGCCGCGCGTAGTGCGATCGGCTCGCGCCGGGGAGGCTGACAGCCACGCGCGGCTGGAGGATGCCGTATCCAGCCGTCACGCGCTGCTCATGCTCGTCGTAGTGGGCGCGGTTGAGGGGGTGCGCCATGGCGCCGACCATCAGGCGCGCGGCGTCTCGCGGCAGCTGCGTGTCCGCGTCGAGCGTGATGACGTACTTCACCTGGCCGAGGATCGAGGTGTCACCCACCACGCGGGAGAATCGGCCCGGAGGGACGCCGCGAAGCAGCGCGTTCAGGTCGGCCAGCTTGCCCCGCTTGCGCTCGTACCCCATCCACACGCCTTCCTCGGGGTTCCAACACCGCCGGCGGTGGAAGAGGAAGAACGAGGCGGTCGGGTACTTCTCGTTCAGTTCGTCGATTCGGTGCGCGACCAGATCCTCCAGCGCCTCATCCTCGGGGAGGGTCTCCTGCGAGGCATCGGCCAGGTCGGTGAGGAGGCCGAAGCAGACGTGGTCGTCCCGGTTCCCGAGAAAACGCACTTCCAGCGCTTCGATGGTCTCCTCAACGTTCTGCGCGCTCGTGACGAGCGTGGGGACGACGACCAGGGTGCGCAAGGCTCCGGGGACCCCGTCGGACAGGTCCATCTTGGGGAGGGCACGTGGCGTCGTCAGGCGCGTCACCAGGGCGTTGACGAGAGCGACGGCGACCTGGCTGGTGCTGAGCACCAGCAGGACCCCGGTCAGCCCAAGCAGCCATCCTGCCCCGCCCTCCGCTCGCACCTTCGCGACGAGCGCCGCGGTCGGCAGGAAGGTCACGACCGCGATGCTCCCGAGATAGAGGCTGAGCGGCCGGCGGAGCAACGCCCGCCGAACGGTTTCGGCGATGGAAAAGCGCGCACCAACCGCCCGTTCGAGGCGCCGAAGTCCCTTGTCCACAAGGTAGAAGCCGACATGCGCCGCCCGGGTCTCCGTGCTCGCGGCGGCGGCCTCGTGCGCCAGATGAATGGCGCGCTGCGCCACCTCTCCTTCCCCCACCTCGCTGTGCTTCGCCGTCGTTTCCACGACGTGGCGATACTGATCTCGTGTGGCGAAATCCATCCGGGAGTACACGCCGGCCGGATCCTCCCGGAGGATCTGTTCCACGCCGCTTCGGGACTCGACGAAGTCACGCCAGTCGCCGGCCCCGAGGAACCTCAGGCTGCTGATGCTGTTGCTGATCGAGAGCTGGTCGGCGGCTTGGTGCTGGTTCTCCGATTGCACCAGCTGCTCGATCGTCAGGCCGTCCTCGGAGAGGCGTTGCTCGACCCACGTCAGCGGCAGGGCGAGCGCGTGGCTCTTGCCCTGCAGCCGCCGCGCGAACTCGGCGACGAACGAGCCGACCATCGGGGGACCCGATCGCGCCATGTCGGCGATCACGAGGATCAGGCTCTTCGGATCCTTCTCTGCGATCGCGACCATCTGGTCGGCCCAGTAGTCGGCGCGGTTCCGATCCAGACGGTCGGTCCCGATTCGGGCCGCCACGCGGCGGAGGTTCTCGATCAGGGCCAGCCGCAGCATGATCGGGACGGCCCACAGCTCGCCAAGGGTGAGCGGCGTCACCGTCTGGTAGGCCGCGACGAACTCTCCGAGGCCGTCCGTGTCGAGCCGGCCGTCGCCGTGCGAGATGGTCTCGAGGGCAATGTCGTACACGCGCGGCAGCGCGGCCGACGGACCCTCGGCCAGGCGGGGCAGCTCCCGGCTGTACCCTGCCGGGAGGTGCCTCCGCGCCGTGCGGATCTGTTCTTCAATCAGGTAGAAGTTGTCGAGCAACCACTCCCCGGCCGGCGTGATGCGGCGGTCGCCGTTCATGGCCTCGGTCAGCAGCGCCCGCACGGCGATCAGCACTGTCTCGTTCTCCGCCAGCCGCGCCAGCAGGCGGTCGGACGCGCGGCGGGTGCTCAGTCGGTGAGAGGTCGCCAAGACCTTGCCGTGATGCGCCAACTGCTCGCGGCTGAAGAGTTCTGCGCGAAGGGGCGGCTCGTCGCCGAAGGGCGTAGCGAGGCTGGACCGATGCGCGAACACCTCGCGGAACGAGAGCAGCCGAGGACGATTGCTCTTGTGGCGAAGGTCCAATCGAGAGCTGTCCTTTCTTCGAGTCCCTGTGTTGGTGCGGTTCCACTGTACCGGGCCGGGCCGGCGAAAGCGTGTGCCGGATTGAACAGCTGGTGCGCGAGGCACTCGCCGACACGCGGCGACGTTCGGCGCGGGTGAGGACGCCGGAGGGGTCGCCTAACTCCCGCGTCACAAGCTCTGGGCGGGCGACCGGGGTCCGGACCTCCCCCCTCAACGGCCCTCCAGCGCAGATCGTCGATCGCCTCGGCATGCGCCCCGCCGATGTCGCCGCGCGATGTCGTGGGGACGATGTGCGGAAGGTCAGTCAGGAAGTTGGGCCGCGATAGGACTCCGCCACCACCCAGGCGGCGACCGTCAGCGCCGTAGAGATGCCGAACTCGCTCCACTGGTAGGCGTCCTTGGAGCCTGCCGCCACGATGGGTACCCACACCAGCAGCGTGAACATCCCGATCTGCAACGCCGAGAGGGCGGCTGCCAGCCGGGCCTGCACACCGGTGAGCACCGCCACGCCCGCCCCAAGGAACGCACAGCCGGTGAAATACGCCCAGGCCACATGCGCGGGCAGCCAGCCGGGCACCAGCGCGGCGGTCTGTTTCACATACGCGAAATGGGCCAAGCCGAAAGGGATCATGGCCAGGCCGTAGAGCACCCTTGCGATGCGCACGCCCCTGGCCCCGGTGGCGAAACTGAGCCGCCGCGTGTCCCAGTCGGCGGCCAACCATGTGTACAGGACCCAGGCGCCCGCCACCATCACCGCCGTCTCGGCGCAGCCGTCCCAGGAACCGAGTGCAGTGGGGGCGCGAACGACGTCGCGCCCTCTCAACAGCAGCAACCACAGCAGAAGATAGGCGAACAGGTACCTCGGGCAGCGGGAGCGGCTGTGCGCTTCCAGAGCAAACCCAGACCACAGGCCAGGGAAATGACGGCGCAGAGATACGCCAGCACCTCATGCGCGGGCACCCCGTTGGGGACCGGCAGCCATACCGCGGTGAACTCGCCCTTGATCAGGCCCTGGATTCCGAGCGCGATCATCATCGCGGCAAAGGCCGCGTGACCTACGCTTGCGACATGGATCGCCCCATCGGCCGCTGGCGTTCCAGGGCTTGGCGTTCCATCGGGAGTACCATTCGGGCGGCGCTCCCGCGCTTCGTCAGACACATCAGCCTCTCAAGCGCGGACGATCGACCCCAGGTAGCGACACGGGGCAGGCTCCGGAGAACATAGGCGGCGCCAGAGATGCTGGTCCGGGTTCCCGCCCATCCACAAGAGCAGATTACCGTACGTCGGTGGGGCCGCATCCAGCACGGCGGACCAGCAGGTGTCAGGATAGCGTCGCTCGCTTGCGCCGTTCCCGTGCCCGCGCCCACACGGAGCTCGTGTACCGGTCCTGAGGTGGTCCAGGCCGTCGCTCGTACTCGTTCTCGTCCTCCGTTCGCACGTGAACATCTCACCCCCGCGCAACCGGCACGCCGTACAGCTGGTCGGCGCCGCGCCCCTGCTGAATCAGCGGCACGTAGGTCTCCAGCTCATGCTGGGTCGCCGGATCCGTCAAATCGATGACCCGCTTCTTCTCGGCAGACATGTAGGCCGCCATCACCAGCTTCGTGACCTCCAGGCCATCACTCCACGGCAGCCCGCCGTCGGCTCCTTGCGCGAAGGCCTGGAGCGCGTCGATGTTCTCGTCGGTGTAGCCGTAGAGATCCGGCTCGTTGTACTGCACTGCCAGAAGCCCCCTGGACGCAGTCGCTTTCTCGAGCGCCAGCTCGGCATCCGTAATCGCCTCCGCGGCCACGTCCCCGATGAACACGTTCAGCGGCGACAGCAGCGTGTTCACCTCGAAGGCATAACCCGGCCCGGTGCCGTCCATCAAGAGCCGGAGCCCTTGCTTCTCGAACATCCACGAGTTCGTAAACTGCGCTTTGACACGCTGACCCGTCTCGGGGTTGCGGTAGGTGATCATCCCCGTCGCGAAATCCTCAGCGGGCACCAAGCGGTAGTCCACACCGCGATCCTGCAGGAGTTTGTCGCGCCACTCTGGCTGCCCCCACTTGAGGAGCGCAAGGTCGGCGTTCACCTCGAGTGGCTCGAGGAAGGTGAGAGGTCTGCCGACGGGGGTCAACGCGTACCGGCCGACCGCGATGCTGTGACACCCCATGTCGCAGAGGACGCCGCCGCCCTGGCGTGTCGGATCCCAAAACCAGCCCTCGTGCGGGCCACCGTGCTCCTCGGCGGAGCGCGCGAGCGACAGCGGACCCATCCGCCGCTGAATCTGCGCCAACTGCGCCATCTGCACGCGAATCGGCTTCATGAACACTTGGTTCTCGAAGTAGGCGGTGCGAAGGTTGACGGAGCGCGCAAGGTCGACCATGCGGCGTGCTTCTCTCACGTTCCGTCCGAGGGGCTTCTCGCAGATGACACCCTTCAGGTTGGCGCCGGCCTTCACCGCGTCGACGATCGCTTCCACGATCGGCACACGCGCGTCGTTCGGCGCAAACACGGCCACGCAGTCGACGTTCCTGGCCAGCTCGCCGACGGTGTCGTAGACCTTCGCCGGGCCCACGCCCCATGCGTTGGCCATCGCCGCGAGGTCCGGGCCTCGTGTCGGCGCCGTCACGCCGACGACCTCTATCCCACGCACTTGCCGGATGGCGGCCAGGTGGAACCTGGCGACGAAACCGGCCCCGACGAACCCGTACCTGAGCGTTGGTGTTGACATGACCGTCCTCCAGGCCACGAGCGGCACCCTGACGTGCTGTGGCGACCGCCACGGCTCGAATCCGTCCCTGGCCGCCTCATGCGCCTTCGCCCGCCCGACTTCCGTCGCATCGACGCCACGGACCAGTCCACCCAGGCCGTATCCCGGCAAAATCAGCTGAAGGCCGTACCCCTCGCTAACGTGCGCAGGAACAACGGGACGGGCCAGATGCGCCCCCGAAGGTCGTGCGCTGCTCAGCCCTAACGTACACGCCGTGTGCGTGCGGCGCCCTGGGCGACCGCCCCTTGCACTATGGCTGCGGGAGATCGGACACGCGAGCCCGGTGACCTCGCCCCCCGCTGGCCCGCGCACCGCGCCGTGACCACCGCGTGCGCACCGACCCGCGGTCAACGAGGAGAAGACTCAAATCCCACTTTCCGGGAGTCCTGCCGCTCCCCCGCTCACGCCGGCTCCCGCGACGCTTGGGGAGACGGGTCGTCGCCTCGCGGGACAGGAGAGCTCGCGGCGCTGATCACCAGCAAAGTCTGATCGTCCATCTGCGACCCATGGGCCAGTGCCGCATCGCGGATGCGAGTGGCCAGCGTGTCCGGCGGCTCATGCCCGTTCGCGCGCAACACGCCCGCGACGCCTGCTAGGCCGAACTCGCGGTCGTCGTCGTCGAAGACCTCCAGCAAGCCGTCGGTGAGGAGCACCAGAACGTCACCGGGGTCCAGACGAACGGTGAGAGCAGGGTAGGTCTGACCCGCACGAATGCCGAGTGCGAGACTCGAGGCGTTGTATTCCAGCACATCGCCAGTCGCGCGACGGTAATGCAGCGCCGGCGGATGACCAGCCGCTGCAAGCGCGATCGTGCCGGTGGGTGTCCCGCTCAGGCAGATACCGGTCACAAACATGTTCGGCTCGATGATCGGAACGAGCATCTCGTTCAGCTCCACAAGCAGGGAAGACACCTCCATGGAGGCGCGGAGCCGCACACGAGCGGCGCTCTTGACCATGGCCGTCAGCACGCCGGACGGTACGCCGTGGCCCGAGACGTCGAAGACGAGTGCCGTCCAGCCGTCGGGCGACTGAACGAAGTCCACGAGATCGCCGCCGACCTGGCCGCTTGGAGTGGACTCCCCGTAAACGGCCAGTCCCGCGAAGCTGGCGCGCACGGGGGGGACCAGCGAGCGGTGAATCCGCTCTGCCAGCTTCAGCTCAGTGTGCGTCCGGAAATAGAGCCGGCCAGCGACCTTGATGTAGAGCGAGAAGAATACGTAGCTCAGTACCATGGCCTCGAGGCATCCGACGCCGTCGAGCATGAGGCGGGCGCGAAGCGCCTGCAGCGCCGCCGGGCCAAGCGATAGCGGTCGCGGCACAAAGGGGAAGAAGGCATTCAGACTGATGATGAGGAGCGCCTGCACGCCCACCGCAACGACCAGGTACGCGACGCCCCTGAACGCGCATATCGCGTAGGCAACAGCCATCAACCCACAGGAGACGACGAGATACGCCAGACGCGCCGGCGGGCTTCCACCGAGGCCGATGATGTCGTTCACGAAACCGATGATGGAGAAGGCGCAGAACACACCCGCGAGAAACACCACACGCGCCCACCGTGGCACGCCGCTCCACAGAGCCACCGCCGGTCGGGTGCCTGATCCGCGCCACGTCTGCACCACACGGGCGCTGCCGGACGCGCGACGTGAGTCAACCATGCGATGAGTGTCTCCGGAGGCAATCGGCGTGTCAACGGCTGGGCCGGGGGGCAGGAGGTCGGGTCACGCGCATGGCCGGAGGCACGACCGGACGTCGCAGAGCGCATGCGCGACCGTCACCGACACCCCCAGCCAGACCGCCGCGCCCGACGTGACCGCGGTTACGCCCGCCAGCAGGATCAGGACGAAGTGGCCGGCCCCGCCGGCCACTGGTCAGGCCCGCCCCATCACGATCGTGTGTGGGCTCATCGGGATCGCGTGCGCGGTGACGCCACCGATTCCCGCCTCGGCGTACATCGCCGTCAGTTCGCTCAACGTGTAGGCGTCGCCCGCGGCCGTCGACGTCAACATGGTCATGGCGAAGGCGGCCGGCATCGGCGGCGACACACGGTCCTCATTGGGAACGAACTCGAGCGTCGCGACCCGACCGCCCGGGCCGAGCGCCGAGCGGACCTTGCGGAGCAACCCGATGCACGTCGGCTGGTCGAAATGGTGCAGGAAGTTGGTGAGCAGCACCGCGTCATAGGGCCCGCCGAAGTCGACCTCGAACGCACTACCCGGGAGCATGTCGTACCGGTCGCTCACACCGGCCCGGCGCGCATTCTCCAGCGCCACGCGCAACACCGGCGCCCAGTCGAGTCCGGTGACCCGCGCCTGCGGATTCTGCTTGACGATCTCGATGCCGAACAGCCCGTGACCTGCCGCGATGTCGAGGACGCGCATCGGCCCCGCGTACCCGTCGAGGACAACCGCCCCGAGCGGCCCGGTCATCGGGGCCATCATGGGAGCCATGGTCTCGGCGAACTGCACCCAGACCGGGTTCTCCGGCTCGACGGTGCCCGCGCCGGGCAGCACCGTGCGACCCGCCCGGACAATCTCCGCCAGTCGGTCGTACGGTTCGCGGATCGCCTCGTTGCCCAGAAACTGAGCAATGGAGGCGAGGCACGCGGGCGAGCGCGGATCGAGGAACGCGGCACTCGTCGGCGTGTGCTTGTAGCACCCGTCCTCCTTCGCCAGCACGCCGTTGACCACGAGGAAGTCGCACAGGATGCGAACCCCGCGCTCCGACGAGCTGCAGTGCCTGGCAATCGACGCCACATCGCCCAGGCCGTCGCCGATCGGCCGGAAGAGGTCCAAGTCGATGGCCGCCTTCAGCGCTGCCGTGCGCTGGTGGGCCTGGAGCATCTCGAAGACGAGTCCGGGGGTCAGGGGGCCGTCGGCCCTGCTTCCTGGGTGCATATCGGTCCACCTCTCAGGGAAGGTCGTCTCGCAGTCGTGGAGCGGGTTGCCCGTTGATCGGATTGTACACGAGCGGCCGACGGCGCGGACGTCGCCTGAGTCACCGACGCTGGCGGCAGCCCTCCACCTCATTGACCGGCGGCCCATGCGCGCGGCGGGACGCCGGCTCGCGTGGCGGATCGGCTCAAGTCACGCGGACAGGATTGCTCGGAAGGCAACAGGGTCTTCGCCGGCCCTGTGCGAGACAGCGCACACGATGTTGCCTGCCACTGCCGTGCTGGCCGCCTTCCGCCGACTTCTTCAGGTGAGCCGCTCCGAGTCGTTGGCCCGGTCCATCTCGCGGTGATAGCCCTGGCCCCAGGCCGCGCCAAGGACTTCGAAAGAGCCCTGAGAGCCCTCGATGCCGGTGCGGCGACGCGCGAGCAGGTTGCCGCTCCCTGCGGCCGGCACGGGGTCACGGCCGCTTGGAACCGCGTCGTGCGGGGGTTCCTCGATGACGCGGACTGACGACCTGTTGGCTCGCCAAGCCCAGTGGCAGCAATCACGCGAGGGGCTGTCCTGGCCGGGAAATACGGGACAGCGGAAGACGTGACAACGGGGCGTGGGGACGAGGCGTCGGCCTCGCCCTTCACGCTGCATGCACCACGCCCGCGCCCTGCCGGTTCAGGCGCCTGCCGCGCGGGTGAGTGTCGGCATGGAGATCCCTTCCCTGTTCGGCGCCTCGAAATAGTCGTTGCGCGCCATGCCTGCCGTCGCGGGGTCGAGGAGGTTGCGCACGGTTTCCACCGTGTCCGCCTCCCACACGCACACGGCCCTGCGCCCGTCCGGCGATGGGAACGTGTGATGGACCTTGACGTTTGCCGGCAAGTTGGCCGTCGCGGACCGTGCCGTACCCCAGAACCTGGAAGCATCACTGATTTCGTGGTTGACGACGACGTACATCGGTCCCTCCTTGCGCAGATGGGGCCTGCGCGCCCAGGCGGAAGACAACCTGTTTTCTCGCTCTGATCAGTGTGGATGACCCACGGATCATGCTATCCCGCTTGGTGACCGAGGCAACGTGAAATCCGCCGCAGAGCAACTGACGAGGTGGGCGCGGTGTAGGCCTTCTGGCCCCACGTCAAGCGGATTCACTCGAGGCATCTTGGGAGCGATACCCGGAGCGCCCGAGTACGTTCCGCCGACCCCGACCCGGACGGATGCACCAAGGCTGGGACCGTCGGGCTCGGCCAGACTCAACCGAGCATGGGTCTCGGAAGGGGGTAATCAGCGAATGCGTCTGAACTCAACGTCCTTTCCGTCCAGATGCAGCACCAGTGCCTGAGCAGAACCGGCGCCTGACAGCCTGAAGGTGTACTCATCGCTCGAATTGGCCGAGTAGAAGTCCTGCGGGCTCTCGGGCAGCAGTTCCTGCCTGGGTTGGTCATTCTCCTGCACGCACAGATGTCCACTCTCCACGACCACGGCGAGGACGATATCCGCGGGCAAGCGCATAGCGACCCGTGACCCTGTTCAACTGCTCGAGGCTCAAGACCACCTGGTGGTGCTGTCTCAGCTTGGGCTGCGGGGAAAGCAGGTTGAAGGGCGTGTAGCTCTCCCATTCGAATGGGAACGCCGTCGGTCCGAGCAACGAATCGATGAGCGGTTTGAAGATTCCTTCGCCGTTCGAGCTATTGGTGAGGATCAGGATGCCGTCGCCGCGCGGGCGAAAGCAGAGCGCAAGATGCCTCCACCCTTCGTCGTGCCCCTCCTTGAAGAAGCCCTCACCGAAGGGCGAGGAGTACATGCCCCAGCCAATCGCATACCGCAGGCGGATGCCGTCGTTGGCGGTAGTGGTCTCGTTCGCCAGCGAAGGAAACTGGTGCGCCGAGTGGATACTGACCTGAGTGGCGAACAGCCTGCCGGACGTGCGAGCGCTCAGGACCTTGCCGCGCATGAGTGCGCTCAGAAACGTCGCATAGTCCTGCAGCGTGGTCTGCATCGATCCGGCCGCATCCGCGCTCTGTCGCCGTTCCGGTCCCAGCGAGCGGCCGTACTCGTCGTAGCCATTGGCGAAGTCGCTCTCGAACCTGGGCTCCCACACCATACTGGTGCGTGTCATCGCCAGGGGGAGAAAGAGCTTCTCGGCCATCAGCGCCTGTGTCGACTTGCCCGTGACCGTCTCGACCACCAGTTGCGCTAGCTCGATCCCTTCGCCGGAGTACGCGTACCGCGACCCGGGCTCGAAGTGGATTCTGAGCTTGCGGTCGTCTTCGAATGCGCGCCAGTTGGGGAATCCGGCGGTGTGACTCAGCAGAATTCGCAGCGTCAGCCGCTTGTAGCGGCTGTCTCCCTGCAGGTCGGCGTATCGCGGATACTCCGGGAGCGGCTTGGGCAAGTACTCTTGGATGGGCTTGTCGAGATCCAGGACATGTTCCTGAACCAGGCGCATGACCACCGTGGCAAACGCCGCCTTGCTCAGCGAAGCCGACGTCATGACGGAATTCACCGTGAGCGGCAGCCCTTGTTCAGCGTCCCGCACTCCATAGGCCTTGAGGTACCCGATCTTGCCGCCAGAGAAGATGGCGATGCCTGCCCCGGTCACGCGGGCACGTTGCATCAATTGATTGACGGTTTGATCGATCTGGGAGGGCGTCACCGTGCTCCCATCCGGGCGCGCGACAGGAGGCTGCCCTGCGAGGGCGACAACTGTACCAAGCCAGGCAAGAGCCGTCGCCACCTGTGCCATCCTGCGCATAACGCTCCTCCAAGGGCCCCCCAGCCGATCGCAGCGTTCCTCAACGACCGTATCACACCAACTGGGTTACGGAGAGCGGCAGACGAGGCCTTCGCGTGGCGCCGCCACGCGGCCGTCGAGCTGCCTCGGGGCGCCCAGAAGGTCACGGGGAGCTCGGCCGGTCCGCCGAGTCGCAGACCACCGCTCGGTTTCCGACCCCCGCGGCCCCGCGGGAACACCTGAGAGGCCGCCGCCGCCCATACGTGAATGGCGACCGTCTGGGTTCCTTGCGGAACGCACCGCATTCCACCCGGCTCTTGTGCGGAAACGCGCGTCAGGAGCCGCTACACTGTGTGATGCGCGCGATGGCCGCACGGGTCCCGTTCGGTACCCCGCTCCCGACTCGCTCCATGCGCCCGCGCGTCCGCACCTGCTATCAAGGACGTGCGTCATGACGATCCGGTCGAAAATCAGGGCACTCCCCAAAGTGGAACTGCACGTTCACCTCGAGGGAGCCATCCCGCTCCCCGCGCTGTGGGAACTGGTCTGCAAGTACGGACGCCCTCCCGGCATGGCCACTCTCCATGATCTCGAGAAGCGGTTCCAGTATCGCGATTTCCAGCACTTCATCGACACCTGGACCTGGAAGAACGGGTTCCTTCGCGAGTACCGAGGACTTCACGTTCATCGCGTCCAAGGTTGCCGCCGATCTCGCCGAGCAGAACATCCTCTACGCGGAGGCGTTCTACTCGCCGGGTGATTTTGCCCGTCACGGGCTTCAGCCCCAGCGCCTCACGGACGCGATCCGGCAGGGGCTGTCGGTCCATGCCGAACGCGTGCACGTCAATCTCGTCGCCGACCTGATTAGGGACTTCGGACCGGAGAGGGGGTTGCGTTGGCTCCGCGAGGTCGACGAGGTCAAGCACCTCGGCGTCGTCGGCATCGGGATTGGAGGCTCAGAACAGCGTTTCCCGCCGGAACCGTACGAAGCCGTCTACCGTGAGGCCCGCGACCGCGGGTTCAGGACCAGCGCGCACGCGGGCGAGGCCGCGGGTCCGGAGAGCGTCTGGGGTGCGGTTCGCTCGCTCCACGTCGACCGCATCGGGCATGGAACGCGCGCCGTCGAAGACCCAGCCCTCGTGGCGCTGCTCGCCGAGTGCCGGATCCCCCTTGAGATGTGCCCGATCTCGAACGTCCGGACCGCTGTGGTGCCCTCCCTCTCGGCGCACCCGATTCGAACCTTCTTCGAGGCCGGAGTGCTGGTCACCGTCAACACCGACGACCCGAAGATGTTCAACACGAGCCTGGAAGACGAGTACGAGGCGCTGGCCACCGAGCTGGGCTTCACGTGGACCGAGCTGGAGGCACTGAACGGGAACGCCCTGGCGGCCGCATGGTGCAGCGACGACGAGAAGGCGCGTCTCGCGTCGCTGGTGCGTGCTGCGGGCACCTGACGCATCCCGGCGGGTGCGAGCGGCGCGCGGTAGTTGACCGAGACCGCTCGTCCAGAGAAGCGAGTCGGGTCACACCGGGCCGCGTCTACTCGCGTCGCGTCCTTTCCAGCGGGCTCGGGGCAGTCCTCGTCCCTTCCGCGAATCCGAAGGCGGCGATCGCGAAGGCCGTCGTTGGGTCGAGCGCCTTGGCACAATGCCGGATCAAGAGCGCGACTGCCGCCGCAACCGCGTACGCAGCCTCGTCATCACTGAACGCGAAGCGAGTCTTGATCGGCAGGAAGGCACCGTCCAACGCCTGCTGGGTCTCCAAGAAATCGCGCTGAGCCGCGGCTGAGGAGACCGCCGGGTCGCCAACCACCGGGCGCTTGATGGCCACTCCGATCCGCCCGAGCAGGCGCCCGGTTGTCTCCAAGAGCGTCGGACCAAGGCGACTCGCCTGTTCGGACAACACGGCCTGACCCGGGTGGACGAAAGGCGGCAAGGCCAGACCGAAGGAACGAAACAGATAGGTGCCCGCCATTCGTGCGGTCGCGACAATTAGAGGACCTGGAGCCACACCTTGGGGTTTGCGGAGAGCACCAACCGCAGCCGTGGCAAACTCCTGCGAGGAATCCAGCTGCGCCTTCGAAAGTCCTGGCATGTTCCACTTGACAGCTTGCCGAAGGACACCCAGTCGCGTTCTCCCACCGGAGCCGATTCAACGTGACGACGGGAAGGGTAACACGGGACGCCGTCCCCGAAGAGCAGGCCAGGTCGCCGGACGGTCGACTCTAGAGACGGTCGCCTGAGGACCGATGCGCCTACCCAGTTCGCCGACTCGGTGGCATTCCCCGTAGAACGCCCGCCTGCGTCAGCCCCATGGGACGTAGGGAGGCGTCGCCGGCCTGCGTGCGGCGCACAATCCTGTTGCAGGACAAGGCCCGCTCGCCACAGAATCTGGAGAATCGTCCCAAGTCAATCGGTGGCCGTGCGGGATCCAACCCGCCGCTCGATGCGTCACTGAGAGCGGTATCGAGGGGGCCCATTCCCTTCGCCCGGGCACGACCCGTGCCACGCCACTTCTGGATGGAGGAGCATCGTGCCGAAGTACCTGTACCGCGGGTCCTATTCAGCCGAAGGAACCAGGGGTCTGCTGCGAGACGGAGGTGTCAAGCGGCGCGAGACCGTGACCAGCCTGATCGAAGGCCTGGGAGGGAAGGTCAACGTGTTCGCCTATGCCTTTGGCGTGGACGACGTCGTCATCATCATGGACCTGCCGGACAACGTCGCGGCCGCGGCCATTTCCATGGCCGTCGGGGCGTCGGGCGCGGTCAAGGGCAACGTCACCGTGCTCGTGAGCCCCGAGGAGGTGGACCGCGCCGGCTTGCTCCGGGTCGCGTACACGGCACCCGGGCAGTAGCGCCTCCGCTCCGGCCACTCCGCCCCTGGCGCTGGGCCGTGTGTAACGCCGGACTCCGGTACCTGGGCGCGTGACAGCCGGACGTACAGAGGAACAAGAGAGAGGCTGAAATCACCCCCCCCGGCGATTTTCGCCTCTCTCCCTTCGAGATCGTCGACCGGACGTCCGCCACACGTCGGTCGGAACCCTGCCTTCGCTGCGCCCACGCCCCCGAGTTCCACGTCCCCGGCGACGGCACACTCGCCGGAATGATGCCAGAAGGGCCGTCGCTTGACGCCTGGCCGTTGCGGCTGGTCCCGCACAGCCGGAGGCCAGAGCGTTTTCAGGAGTCCACCCGGACCGATCGCCCGGAATAGTCACCAGGGCGTTGGACGTCGCTCAAACGCTGGCGCTCGCACCCGTCCCGCGCCCGGCCGCCAGGACCCTGTCGCGCCGCCGCCAGAACCAGACAGCCATCACGGCGACGACGAGCGGCACCATGAAGCCGAACTCGTCGATCGCGTAGCGCGTCCGGCCGGTGTCGCCGGTGAGGGGCGTAAAGACCCCCTGGATGAACAGGTTGTGGCTCGCGTGAAGGAACGTGGCCGTCCACAGGCTGCCGGTTCGGAGGCGGAACCACGTATAGATGACGCTCAGCCCGACGAGCATCACTGTGAAGCACGAGAGGGCGTACCAGGTGGGGGTGCCGGGGTTGAAGTCGGAGAACAGGATGACTGGGTAGTGCCAGACAGCCCAGATGCCTCCGGTGATCAGACTCGCGGTGGTGAATCCTCGGCGCTTGGCTAGCTCGGGCGCGAGGAAGCCGCGCCACCCGATCTCTTCCCCGAGCGCGCTGGAGCACGACCTGATGAAGCCGTAGACCCCCTGCAGCAGGACCATCAAGATCGCCGCCATCGAGGGCGAGAGGCTTGCCAGGCCGGAGGCGGCGGCGCTGTCGCGCAAGAACGCCGGCTTCGGAAACGAACCGAGGCCGAGCAGCCAGACTAGCGCATATGCGAGCAGGGCGTAGCTTGCGGGCAGGAAGTAGCTGGCCGCCTGTGGCGCGAGTCCGCCCCATCGCCAGCCGAGCGTCCCGACGCTGCGCCGGTGGATCCGGCAGGTGAGGAGCGCCGCGAAGCCAGGACACCACATCAAGCCGGTCGCGTATCGACCGTCCCCCCCTCCGATTCTCCCGGACGCGAGGATCAGCCCGTAGAACACGGCGCTGAACGCGAACGTCAGCGCGAGGAACGTACCCACCGCCGAGCCGCGTCGCTCCGTCCTGGAGCCCTGAGGGCTTCTCGATTCCGCCTGATCGCTCATCGGTCACGTCCTGTGGTTTGACGAGATCGCGGCCATCGCAGCCGGCCCCGGGCCGCCCTGCTGTGGCATGATCGCCCCTGGACCAGGGACACACGCAGTCCAACTCGCGGGCAACACTCCGGAACACCTGAGCCGTACCAGGCGCGTCGCCGCCGCACGACGCGCACTGTACTCGACGGTGCAACCGTGTCAAGGGACGCCAGCCATCACCGGTCGAGGGTATGATCGACCTATGCTCCGCACATTGATCGCGACGCTTGGCGTGACGAGTCTGTTGTCCGGTGCCTGGGCTATTGCTGCCGAGGCGCCCAAGGGCGAGCTGTTGGTCCTCTCGAAAAGCGACCGCACGCTCTCCATCATCGACCCGACCGGTCTGAAGGTGATGGCGAAGGTCCCTGTCGGGCCGGACCCGCACGAGGTGGTGGCGTCGGCGGACGGGCAGTTTGCCTACGTGTCGAACTACGGCTTCGGCGCGTACAACACGATCACGCCAGTGGACCTGGCGGCGAGAAAGGCGCTGCCAGCGATCGACCTCGGCGCGTTACGCGGGCCGCACGGCCTGGCCTACGCGGGCGGGAAGGTCTGGTTCACGGCCGAGGTCGCGAAGGCCATTGCCCGCTACGATCCGGCAAGACAGGTCGTTGATTGGGTGCTGGGCACAGGGCAGAACCGCACCCACATGCTCTATGTTTTCAACGATCTGAAACGGATCGTGACCTCGAACGTGAACTCCGCGACCATGACGTTCATTGACCAGGTAACGCCTCCGGCGAGAGCCGGGGGGCCATTTCCGGGTGGCGCCGCTTCCGCGCCGGCCACGCCTCCGGGACCACAGACGGGAGCACCGCCCGCCGAGTGGAACGAGACGGTGGTGCCCGTCGGACGCGGCTCGGAGGGATTCGACCTGTCCCCTGACCTCACGGAACTGTGGGTCGCCAACGCGCAGGACGGCACCCTCTCGATTGTGAACGTGGCGACCAAGCGAGTCGTCCAGACCCTCGCCGCAAACGTTCCGCGAGCCAACCGCTTGAAGTTCACGCCCGACGGCCAGCTGGTCTTTGTGTCCAGCCTGGGGCTTGCCGACGTGGCCGTGTTCAACGCGGCGTCCCGGACCGAAGTGAAGCGAATCAAGGTCGGCACCGGCGCAGCGGGCATTCAGATGCAGCCCGATGGCTCGCGGGTGTTCGTGGCGTGCACGCCAGATGACACGGTCGTGGTGATCGACCTGAAGTCCCTGGAGGTCGTTGGCAGGATCGACGCCGGGAAGCAGCCCGACGGTATGGCGTGGGCCGCGCGGCACTGACGTGGGCCAGCGACGCGACCGGCTGCACGAACGGACCCCCGAGACGGGAAGGGGCCTTTGGCCCATCGATCAGGCCACGAAGCCTGCCAATGGCCCGGTTCGAGATGTTTGCGTCGGGTGCCGGCCTTTCGTGTATCGTCTCTCCATGCGTACTTCGACCTTCCTCGTCGCTGTGACACTCGCGCTCACGGCGCTGGTCCAGCACCCCGCGGCGCAGCCAGTTCCGCCATGCGCCACCGCCACGGCCGCTTGCACCGAATGGGTCACGCTCGGCGGCGGACCCCGGCGGGCCATGGTCTACCGGAGCTACCCGCTCGAGGTGCCGAACAGCCGCGTGGTCCGCGCCCTCATCATGGTCCACGGCACCCTCCGCAACGCGGATCATTACTTCCTGACCGCCATGTCGGCGGCCTTCTTGGCGGGTGCGCTGGACGATACGATCGTGATCGCCCCGCACATGATTGACGCGACCGATCACGCGGAACCCAGCGAGGTCGTCTGGCAGACGAATTGGCGATCTGGTGGGCCGTCCCAAGCCGACGCCGCGCTGTCGTCGTTCGACTTCGTCGACGAAATCCTCCGCACGCTGGCGAAGAAGTCGACGTTCCCCAACCTTCGGCACATCGTCGTCGCCGGCCATTCGGCGGGAGGCCAGTTCGCGACTCGGTATGCGATGGCGAACAAGGTACACGACACCCTCGGGGTGCCGGTAACCTACGTGGTCGCGAATCCGTCGAGCTACGCGTGGCCGGATGCCGTGCGGCCACTGGCGCAGGACGATGCGGACCCTGCAGCCGCCAAGGACGGCTGGAGTTTCAATGCGAACGCCACATCTCTGCCGCCGCACACCAAGTTCACGTTCGGCCCGTTCGATGCGACCAAGGTGCCGACCTACAACAACTGGCCGGCCGGCCTCGAGAATCGCTCCGGGTACACGGCGCAGATGAGCAACGAGCAGCTCAAGAAGCAGCTGGTGGAACGGCCCACGACCTTCCTGGTGGGGCAGGTCGACACGTTGCCCCTTGGCGGGTTCGACAGCTCGGCGATCGCCATGGCCCAGGGCCCGACCCGCCGGGCCCGCGGCGAGGCGTTCGTCAAGTACGTGAACGAGGTGCTGGGCGGGGAGCACCCGATCGTCATCGTGCCCGAATGCGGACACAACGACCGGTGCATGTTCACGACGGGCGTCGTGCTGCCCTTCCTCTTTCCTGGAGCCCCGGAGGTCAAGTAAGACCTGGTGTCTCAGGCCGGCCGCGCACGAGTGCCCCGCCCAAGTGGCGCGAGCCTCCAGGAGCGGGAGTCCTGAGTCCTGGCAGCGGTCCCGGTAACAGCCGCAACGATTGCCCCAGACCACAGCCCCGCCGTAGGCTCGGTTATGCCCCCAATCGGCCCCGACGACGAGACCGCCAACGGGACGCCCACGGGCGAGGTCGACACCATCCGCTCGTCCGCCGTTTACGCGTACACTCGGGGCGCCAGCCTCCTGCGTAAATCCCAGGCTGACTGGACGTCGCCCGCCTCTCCAGCGGGATGTCGTCCCACGTGAAGCTCGCCAAGGGAGCCCCGGATGCAAGAGCACGACAGACTATTTGAACGATGCGAGGTCCAACTCGACGGCAATCAGTACGTGGACTGCACGTTCCGCACCTGTAGTCTCGTTTACCGCGGCGGCGAAATGCCGGTCCTCGTTCGCTGCCACCTGTACGGCTGCCGGTTGCGGTTCACCGACGCCGCAGCACGAACCGTGGATTTCGCCACCGAGTTGTATCACGGCGGGTGTCAGGAACTCGTCGAAGCGACCTTCGATAGCATCAGGCGCGGTCCGCTGAAGCTTCCTCCGGGCGTCCACTGAGTTGTCCTGCTCGTGATTTCCGGCACGCCAGGAATCGCACAAACACCGCCGCACGTCTGTCTCAGAGGCGGGACCCACCAATTGGCAGGTAGCGGGACGTTTTGGCCGGACCAAGCCCCGCGACACGAGATCGGCTGGCGGGAGGCGCCGGCCGCTACCGCGCCGCCGGTGCCCGCCAACCCGTCAGAACGAGACGCGACCTCTCGGGCACTCAATCGTCAGGCGCAAGGCCTGTTGACCGGTCTGCACCGTTGCCTTGTAGCCCACGGTGGCGAAGAAACGCTCGAGCTGCGCCGGCTGTGGGTCGGTGACCGTCCAGCCGATCAGGCGGCACCCACCCGGAGCCGTCGCGCTGGGGTGCGGCGCTCCGACCGCCCACGTGATGAAGAAGGGCGCGTCATCGAGACCTGGTCCTGTTACCTCGCCGCTTTGCCACTCGAGCACGGAACCGTCCGGCCGGCGCCTCGAGCCGGGAGTCGGCCCGACGGTGTTGAAGCCAGCTGCCTGCAATCGGGCGAGGAGAGGTCCGAGATCCACGCCGTGCAACGCCCAGCCGAACGGCGTGAGGCGCGTCAGGGCAGCCATCGGCTCCGAGGCTTGCGCCGGCATGACGGGAGCTAGGATCTCGAGGTAGCGGCCATCTCCCAGGCTGACGAGCGCGTTTTCGGTTCCGCGACCCGGGTGCCGCCCGCCCCGTTGGGGCGTCACCCCCGTGAGCCGGGTGAACTCGTCGATACCCGCCTCGAGGCGCCCTATGGCAAGGATGACATGATCGATCCCTGGCGCCGCCGCCGGGGTGGGTGGCGTCGGGCCTTCGGATCTCTTGGCCTTCTCCTGCTGGTCCTCGTCCAAGATCCGCATCATTCGCTCCTTCGCCAGATCGCCGGCGCCTAAGCTACCGTTCAACGCGGTCACTAGCACCAATAACGCCAAGACTCCTGGGCACTTGGAGTGCGCTCGTGCGTCGGACGTCAGCATCGGTCACCTCACACAGACCCGAACCATCGAGCGGGCGAGAGTGTGCCACGCGACAGACAGGAACAGTCCGAGCCGGCGTGTCACACGAGTCGCGCCAGGCCCAGCCGAACGCCAGCCGGCACGACCGGTCGGCATCTCCTTGCTGAATCCCAGAAGCCAGACAACGCTCGCGGGCCTCCGACACCGCCCGGGCCCCGCGCTCACGAGACCCCTGTCTCCGCCCAACCGCCGAGGAGCGGCTGCTACTGCTTGATGAGATAGAGCTCCTTCTTCGTGCCGGACAGGTACTCCACTCCATGTTCGGTGGCCAGCGCCTGCTCGTGGTCCCAGAAGAACAGATACTGGTCCTCGTGTTCGGCCGACGGCCACGGCATGTAGAGGAAGTACTCCAACACGAGATGGTGGTTCGGCGGTAGCGGGATGTCCCAGGTCCACTCCGGGCCGTTCGAACCAATCCTCGGGCCGAAGTAGTTCTCGAACTTGCGCTTCCGCGCACCCTTGCCCATGCCGTGGCAGTCGACGTTGATGACGGTCTTTGCGGAATCGAGGCCCGCGGAATAGGCGCGGAAGTCCTCTCGCGGTGTCGAGAACTGCAGCTGTTCGTCCTTGACGATGAACCCCTCGGCCTCGAACCTCCCTTTGTAGGTCTTCACGATTTCGCGAGGCGTCAGCCCCACCCGGATGGTCTCCATCAGAATGCGGTCGGCCCTCCGGTATTCGGCCCACAGCTTCTTGATCTCCGGAGGCGGCTCCGCCTCGCCTTTTCGAAGCACGTACGCGTACATGCCCTGACTCGGGGCCGCGACGATGTCGCCGCCCTGGATCACCACGTTCTCGTGGCCCGGCGTCCGCCCACGCTGGGAGATTCCCATGCCTCTCCGACGGAAGACGTCGAGTCCGACGTCGCGGTTCTTGGTGGAACCCGGCACGATCGCCGCAAAGGCCTTGGTGACTTGATCCTCCTCGTCTTGCCGCATCCTCTTGAGGAGGTCGATCTCGGTCGGCACCTTCCTGATGATGTAGTCCATCATCACGTACTCCGACGAGACCAGCCTGCTCGCGTATTTCTCGCCGAGCTCCCTGGTGAGGAGGACGTAGTCCGTGTGCGAGAGGCCGTCCAGCACCCGGGTTGACGTCGGATACGGTCCCAGCTCGAGCTTGTAGTTGACGGCAATGCGTTTCGGATCACGTTCCTCGACGAAGGCCCTCAGGCCCTTGAACCGGTAGTCGTATTCGGTCTTCATCGGGGCCCCGCTGGGCTGCTTCACGAGGACCGGCGGCTGGATGATGTCGTAGGCCCGACAGGTGTCGACCGTCGTCGTGTCCCACTCGACCGGCCAGGTGTCCGCGGCAAAGGACGCTCCCCAGCGACGTTCGAGCACGGCGCGTTCGACCCGCTTCCCGCCGCGGTCCGTAAAGACGAACACGCCGGAGGTGCTGCCCAGGTCTTCGGCGCCGAAGGGATCGGCCAGGCCTTCTCTCATCACATGGATCCACATGTCGACGTGGTTCTTCCTCATGACTTCTGGGAGGACCAGGTCGAACTTCTCCCGGCGAATCTGGTCGTTCACCTCTCTCAGATCGCCGGCCACGCGGCCCGTCACCGACGGCAAGGTCGCCACGGACGGGTCGACCCCCGAGATACCGATCCACAAAAACAGGAGGGCGGGCAGACCAACGGACGCGGCGGCTCGACCAGACATGAGGTAACCCCTTTCCCTTCTTCGCCGTTCATGGGATAGCCGTAGGGTGCGCGTGTTGGCGTCGCAGGTCAAGAACGGCTTGGCGGAGCCCATACGTCTGTGATTCGCTGACCGTCAGCCGACCGCTTCTGTCGCCAGTTCGTCACGACCCGGCCGGATCGATTGGGGGCGGCTTCCGTCCCACGAACCACCCGGGTCCGGGCAGGGCGCGAAGCTGGCCAAACCGGCGGACAGAGGTCAGTGGGCCCCTCGGGCAACGCCGCGAAGAGATGCGCTGATACACTGTCCATGTCGGCGAGGCCCTCGCACGTGCGCGGTCGAAGCAGCACGGCGTAGTGGTCCGTCGACGCAGTCCAATGCTCGACCACCCTCTTCTCTCTGTCTACGTCGACGATCTCGTCGCCCTGCTGACCTACCTCGCCGTCGTGACATCCGCCGTCTCCGGTGCCCTTGAGGCCAAGCACCGCGACATGGACGTGGTAGGCGCCATTTCGGTCGCCTTCGTGACGGCCTTCGGCGGTGGGACTTTGCGGGACCTCCTGCTGGGACGGACGCCGATTTTCTGGCTGCTGGACCCCTGGCTGACGGTGGCCACGTTCGTGACGGCGGTGCTCTCGTACTACGCGGCCGCCCGCGGGTCAGACCGGCTGCTCCTCGTCCCCGACGCGCTCGGGCTCGGGCTGTTCAGCACCCTCGGTGCCACCTACGCCCTGCAGATGCACCTGCCGATCCTGGTGGCGGTGCTGATGGGCGTGGTCACGGGCGTCTTCGGCGGCGTCCTGCGCGACACGATCTGCGTCCGCGTGCCGATGGTCTTCCGCCGGAACACCGAGCTCTATGCCACCTGTTCGTTCGTCGGCGTGTGGGTGTTCGTCATCCTGATGCGGGTCACGCCGAATACGACGCTGGCGTCCTGGGTCGGAACCGGCACCGTGGTCCTCCTGCGGCTGGTGTCCGTGCGGTACCGGCTCAGACTCCCGGCTCCCGGTCTGGGCCCCGGCACGACGCAGCCCGGGAGCCGCGATTGACGGCCGACGCACCGCGAAATCCCCGCGCGGACAGCCGCGATCCGATTCGCCCCCGTTCCCTCCTGCCGCGAGCCGAGCGGGCGGGACCCACTCCAGGCGACAGACGCCGCGAGCCCGGAATCACCTCAGTGCCGAACCCGCGGCGGCGCCTCGCTCGATGCCTTCACGTGCGGCTCATCACTCCACCAGGTACCTGGGGCTCGAGCTTCTTCGCGACCGGCCACACCTCATCGAGCGTATCCCCCTCGTACAGTTCGCCGTTCTTCATCACGTACCGGATCGACACCGTGTTGTGGATGTCGGTGAGCGGGTTCTTGTCGAGCAAGACGAGATCGGCGAGCTTGCCGCCTTCGATCGACCCGACGTCTCTCTGCAGGCCGAGCGACTCCGCGCCGTCAGATCGTCGCCACGCGCAGCGTCTCGTGCGGCGTCAGCCCGCCTGACTGGAGATCCCAGATCTCCCAGTGCGCTCCGAGGCCTTGGAACTGACCGTGGCTCCCCAGTCCGGCACGCCCACCCGCATG
This sequence comes from uncultured Acidobacteriota bacterium, assembly GCA_963701315.1. GTDB lineage: Bacteria > Acidobacteriota > Vicinamibacteria > Vicinamibacterales > Fen-181 > FEN-299. The sequence continues at coordinate 3,433,755 of OY969603.1, forward strand.
TACGACATCGGCAATGCCCTTCGCGATGCCCCGATAGCCGTATTCCTCCGCCATGAACCACTGCCCGCGCCGCCGCACCAGCGTGTCGTACAGCTCGTGCGGGATGAACCGGCGCATCTTCGGATTGTCGTGCAGGGCTGCGGTGTTCTCGAGGTAGTAGTTCTCCGTGAACGGCGCGCCGTAGGCGACCAGGGTCGTGGGCGTGTAGAAGGTGTGCGTCCGCGCGACGAACTCGGTGACGTCCCGGTAGAGGGGCTGGATCGGCAGGGCATGTTCCGATCCGGTGAAGCCGTCGATCATCTGCGAGAGATCGAGCTTCATGTCGAGGGCGCCCTCCGTCGTCGGCATCAGGTGGTACTGCCGCGCCGCGAGGATCACCCACTGCCGCACGATCCGATCGCCGGGGATGTACAGACTTGATCGTGTCGGTCTTGTAGGCCTCCTTGTAGCGCTTCACGAAGGCCGCGGTCGCCTCCTGGTCCTCGAGGCCGTCACGGCTGAAGACGCCCGGGCCGGTCGCGAGGACGCGTGGCCCGAGGATGTCGCCGGTCTCGACCAGATCCGCGTACTCGAACACGTCGTTGGTCGATGTTTGCGGGTCGCGCGTCGTCGTCACGCCGTAGGCGAGATTCGCCAGGTACTGCCACACCTGCGTCTGGTGGACGCCGCGCGGCGGCCACATGTGCGCATGGACGTCCACGAAGCCGGGAATGATCGTCTTGCCGCTGACATCGATTACCGTCGCGCCAGCCGGCCGCGTCACCGTACCCGTGCGACCCACGCCGGTGATGCGGTTGTCGGTCACGACGAGGTCGCCGCGCTCGATAACCTCGTCGCCCTTCATCGTGACGATGCGCGCGCCGGCGAGGACCACGGTGCCCTTCGGCCGCGCGCGCGGTGCCTCGACGTCGGGCTCGAACGTCTCGGGCTGGGCCGAGGTGAGGGCTTGCCGGTAAATCCGTGACCCGAGTGCCCAGACGACCGCTTTTCCGTCGGCCGACCACGAGAGGTACTCGCCGCCCTCGCGCGAGAGGCGCGTCACCGGCACGACGGACTCGTCGTCGTGGCCATGAATGCTCATCTTGATCGCGTCCTTGCCGGCGTGCGGCAGGCCAACGACGACGTGCTTGTTCTGGAGGCTGACGAACACCTGGCGGCCGTCCGGCGAGATGCGAACCTCCGACGCCCCTGGGGGATTCGGCCCTGCCCCGGCACCGGTGAATTCGACAATCTGTCGCCGGTCGAAGCCGTCCAGGCGAATCGACGACAGGCCGCGGCTCGACGTGAGGTAGACGTGCGTGCTGTCGTTCGCGAAGTGCGGCGAACGGCCGCCGGCGCTCGACGCGATCAGCGTGGAGTCGCCACCACCGGCTGGCATCCAGCACAGGTCCATCTGTGCGCCGGGCCGGATGCCCGAGATCTCGCCAGCTGTTCCCGTTTCGGGCAGGAGGTCGGAGGTCCCGCCGCCCTCGAGTTCGTGGAGGTCGGCGTAGAGCTGGTCGGCGCGCGTGCCCGTCAAGTAGACGATTTTCGATCCGTCGGGCGTGTAGACCGGCTCCGCGTAGTGCGCGGAGTGGCGCGACAGCTTCTCGGGCTGGCTGTTCGGCGAGGCCGCGACGCGGTAGAGCTCGCCCCCGTTGGTCGACCAGGTCACGAACGCAACGTGGTGGCCGTCGGGCGACCAGGTCGGCATGAACTCGCCGGCCGCCAGGTTGGTGAGGCGCTGCGGTGTCCCGTTCGGCAGGTCCATGATCCAGAATCTTGCCGAGCGAGCTGAAGGCCACGCGCTCGCCGTCCGGGGAGACCGCGGGCCAGCGCACGAGCTTCGCGCGGACCGTCGGTCCGTCGTCGATTCTGTTTTCGAACAGGACCCGCGCGGCAATCTCCGCCTGAACGTGCGCCGTGAACGGGATCGGCGTCGCGTGACCCGTCTCGACATCAATCCGCTGGATCTTGCCGCCGATCGGCACGACGAGCGACTTGCCGTCGGGCAGGAAGGCGTACCCGGGCATCGTGTCGCGCGAGGCCACCGATTCCTGGTCGTCGCGTGTCACCGGGTAGATGAGCCAGCGTTCGTCCCCGGTCCGGACGTTCCGGAGACGGAGGCCGGTCTGCGTGTCGAACCGCGTGGCGTACACGAGCCACCTGCCGTCGGGCGAGAGCACCGGCCGCATGGCACTGCCCTGCGCGCTGGTGATCGTCGCGTCGTCGCCCGTCTCGCGATCGAAGCGGTGGACCTGCCACAGCGGGAACTGGGCGTTGTAGCTGAAGCGTCCCATCCGCTGGGCGTGGTACACGAACCGGCTGTCGGGCGACGCCACGGCGCCAAGCCTGTTCGGAGCGGGCCGGGGCCCCTCACTGTCGCCGGGCGGCGGAGGCGGCGCGGATCCGAGCCGGATGCCCGTGCCGCCATTCCGATCGTAGAGGAACACGCCGAACGTGCGTTCGGGTGCCCGCATCTTCGACACCAGGATGTACAGCCCATCCGGCGTCCACGACGGCGAGCACATCTCCTCGGGCTCGTCGTTGGTCGGCTTGTCCTTCGAGACCGCACGCGGGTGGCTGCCATCGGCGTCGGCGACCCAGAGGTTCTCGACGCCGCTCCAATCGCTCAGGAACGCGATCGACCGGCCGTCGGGCGAGAACTTCGGTTGGCTCTCGAATGACATCCCGCCGACGATGCGGGTCGCCGCGCCGCCGGTGATCGGGAGCGTGTAGAGGTCACCAAGCAGGTCGAACACGATCGTCTTCCCGTCCGGCGACACGTCGAGGGACATCCAGGTGCCCTCATCGGTCGTGAAGTCGATGGTGTCGGCCTTCTCGAGTACGAGCGCCGAGGGCGCGGCGGGGCAATCCGCCGACGGCTGGGTTGGCCGGTCCTGCGTGTGCACGGCCCACGATGCGGCCGCCACGACCAGGACAATGGCGATGCGCGGAGTGGCTGGTCTCATGATCAATCCTCTGCGCCGCAGCGGGCGCGGCAGAACCCGGTTGCGGTCTGGGGTGGGGCACGCCCACGCGCCAGGGCCGGCTCGTCGGGACCGTAACGGCCAGTCAGACCACCCGCCTCAATCCGACGGATCATGAGGCTCGACCCCGTTGGCGGTTGCAGTCGGCCGGACGACCGTCGGCCGCCCGCCTGCGGCGCGCGACCTCCAGCCTCGCGGGCGGCGGCCGCTAGAGCGGGGCCTCCTCTCCTGCCCGTCGGGCACTCCCGCTAACGAGCGGTCTTGCCCTGACCGCGGCATTCACGCATCAACCGCTCCTCACGTTCGGCCACCTCGTCGCTCAACCGCCGGACAAAGCGGAACGCGCAGAAGACTGCGGCCATCCCCGATGCCAGCGCGACGATGACGGCGCCGAAGAAGAAGTCGAGCAGGGCTGACACGAACCGCGGATCGGTGGCTGGCGGGAGTGTCGGCAGGAGCACGCACACGAGAAGGACCACGCCGATGACTGCCAGCCAGACGACGGCAACCAGCATGGAGTCCTGTCTGGACCATGTCATCGAAGGCGCCCTCTCGGCCGCAGTATACGCCGTCCGAGGGGATCGCGTGGCTGGGGAACCAGGCGCCGGACCTCGTCCGGTCAAGGTGTCCCGGCGGCAGAACCGACCCCGGCGTGCGTCGACGGTCGAGGGCGCCTGCTGCGCCCGCAGTACCGTCAGAAGAACGCGCCGCGGGCGCTGATCGGCCAGACGGCTTCGACACGGTCCCGGCGGATGCACACGAGCCAATCGTGGAGATTGACGGTGGGGTCGCAGTGACCAGGGACCAACCTGATCTTCTGGCCGATCGATAGCCGGTCCGGACCATCGAGCGCGATGACCCCATGTTCATCCGACGGACGGGTGTATCGCGCCCCCGCCACGTCGACGACCAGCGGCATGCCGGAATCGATGCTCTGGGCTTTGAGCCCCGCGTCTACCACGGCTCTGTGCGGAACCGTGTGGCTCATCACGGTGGTCAGGACGAAGAGGCTCTGTACGAACGTTTGCACGAGATGTCCGGTCTCGTCCAGATTCTTGGCGTAGTCTGCGTCCAGGAACACGTAGGACCCCGGCTGGATCTCGTTGTAGACGCCGCTCGCGACCTCGAACCGATAGGTGCCCGTGCCCCCGCCCGTCACCGTCCCGGCGTGCAGCCCCTCCGCCGCGAGCAGGTCGAGTGTCTCACGCACCTTGCGGGCGGCCGTGGCCGCGGCCGCCCGGCGTTCATCGAAACCCCGAACGTGCTGCGCCGATCCGCAATAGGCCTGCAGACCGGCGAAGCGCAGGTGCCGTGCACCGGCGACGCTCCGGGCCAACGCCACGGCTGCGGACCCCGGCTGCACCCCACACCGCTCCATGCCGACGTCCACTTCGACCAGGACATCGACCGACACACCTGCGTCGCGCGCGGCCCGGTCCAGGTCGTTCACGTTCTCGGCGTCGTCCACCGCCACGCCGATTCTCGCGGTCCGGGCGAGACGGGCCAACCGCGCGAGCTTCGGGGCCCCAGCGATCTCGTTCACGACCACCACGTCCTCGATCCCGGCCCGGACCAGAATCTCCGCTTCGCCGACCTTCTGGCAGCACACGCCGACGGCGCCGCCCGCGACCTGTCGCCGGGCAATCTCGGGGCACTTGTGCGATTTCGCGTGCGGGCGTACTCGGCCAGTCCAGCCTCCGAGCGTCGTCTGCAGGGCGGCGAGGTTGCGCTCGAACGCGTCGAGGTCCAGGAGGAGTGCCGGCGTGTCGACGTCGGCGACGTCCTGGCCGACCTCGGCGGGAGGCGGAATCGGAGTGCTGGTGTCCATGTGTCGTGGTTCCCGCGGCCATGCGGCCGCATCTGCCCTGGGTCGCGCCCCCGCGTTGGCGGGCCTCTGAGCAGCGCCACGAGGATCGTAACTCCGTTGCCTGGTCGGCCACCACCGTCGACAGCCAACGGCCCGCCGGTAAGCCAGGAACGCCGCAGGGCGCGCCGGCGGGGTTCCCGCGGCAGCCCACCCGTCGTGACAGCACGGGCGAGCAGGCGTCTGGAAAGCCGCCCCTCGGTCAGGTGCGCAGCGAAAGCCCTTGCGCGAGTTCGGTGCGGCCGCTGAAGTTGATCGTGCTGGTCTGGCGCCGCATGTAGGCCTTCCACGCGTCCGACCCGCTCTCCCGACCGCCGCCCGTTTCCTTCTCCCCGCCAAACGCGCCGCCGATCTCGGCCCCGCTCGTTCCGCTGTTGACGTTTGCCATCCCGCAGTCGCTGCCCGCCGCCGACAAGAACAGCTCTGCTTCACGATGATCATCGGTAAAGATGGCGCTCGACAGTCCTTGCGGCACGGCGTTCTGCAGAGCGATGGCCTCCTCGAGCGTGTCGTACGCGGTCGCGTAGAGGATCGGCGCGAAGGTCTCGTCCTGCACGATGGCCAGGTCCGGTCCCGCCTCGGCCAGGCAGGGTGTGACATAGCACGACCCCAGATCGGGCCGCGGGCTCCCCCCAAGTCGCACGCGCCCTCCCTGGGCCGTCAGCCTCTCGATGGCGGTCATCATCGTGTCCACGGCGCTGCGGTCCACGAGCGGACCCATGAGGGTCGTCTCGAGCCGTGGGTCTCCGATGGCGGTCCGGCGGTAGAGATCGAGCAGGCTCTCCAGGAACAGGTGATACACGTTCCGCTGCACGATGAGGCGGCGGGTGGACGTGCATCGCTGGCCGGCCGTACCGATGGCCCCGAAGTACACGCCGTCCCGCGCCGTGCCGAGGTTGGCCTTCTCGCTCACGATGACGGCGTTGTTGCCGCCCAGTTCCAAGATGTGTCGGCCGAACCGCTCCTGCACCAGCCGCCCAACGTGCCGGCCGCCCGATACCGATCCCGTGTACCAGACGAGAGCGACTCGCCGGTCGGTACTCATCAAGTCGCCGATCTCGCTACCCTTGCCGACGACCAGGCTGCACACGGCCGGGTCGTGACCCAGGCGGGTCAGGACGCGCTCGGCGATCCTCGTGCAGGCGATCGCCGTCAGCGGCGTCTTCGAGGCGGGTTTCCAGAGGACCGTGTCCCCGGCCACCAGGGCGATTGCCGCATTCCAACTCCAGACGGCCACCGGGAAGTTGAACGCCGTGATCACCCCGACGACGCCGAGCGAATGCCACTGCTCCTGGAGCCGATGCATGGCCCGTTCGCTCGGCATCGTGCGGCCGTAGAGCTGCCGGGAGAGGCCGACCGCGAAGTCGCAGATGTCGATCATCTCCCGCACCTCGCCGCGTGCCTCGCGAATCGTCTTGCCCGTCTCGAGCGTGACGAGAGCGGCGAGCGGCTCCTGCTCCGCCCGGAGGACGTCTCCGATGCCCCGCACCACTTCCGCACGCTTGGGCGCGGGCACCAGACGCCACCCCAGGAACGCCTCGTGGGAGCGCGAGAGCACCGCCTCGAAGTCGTGGGCGTCGACGGTGGTCAGGGTTCCCAACGGGCGGTCCGTCACTGGAGAGACCACGGTCTGCTCGCGACCGTGCGCCCTCCACCTGCCGTCGAACCCTCCCCGCCCGTGCGCGGCGGCGAGGGCGGTGTCTGCGAGAACCTCGACATCGGTTGTCATGGCCCAAGTGTGGCAAGGCCTCGTGAGGTAATCAAATTCATTCCATTCAGACTATCGATGAGTACAATTCACGAATCATGCTGGAACCTCTCCTGGCCCTGCCTCAGCTCCGGACGTTCTACGGGGTGGCCCTGGCGCACAGTTTCTCCGGGGCGGCGGAGCGTCTTGGGCGCACGCCGTCGGCCGTCAGTCACGCGATCCGCACGCTCGAGGAGACCATCGGGGTCCAGCTGGTCGACCGAAGAGGGCGGCATGTCACCCTCACGGAGGAGGGCGAACGGCTGTTCGCGACCTGCACCGCCGTCTACGCGCTGCTCGAGGACGCGGGCGAGGCGCTACGCCGGGCGGGGACGTCGCTGCGGCGGCGAGTCCGACTGGGCGCCCCACCGGAATTCGGTTGCAGCGTCCTGATCCGGCTCATCGGTCCATTCCTGACACGGAATCCGGATCTCGAACTCGACTTCCGGCTCGGCCACGACCTGCTCACCCCCCTTCAACGCGACGACATCGACATCGCGATCGACTGCGTGGCCCACTCCGAACCCAACTTGGAGACGACGCCGCTGTTCAGGGAGACGTACATGGTCGTGTGTTCGCCCCGATTCCGCCGCGACCACGGCCTGCGGACCCCGGTCGACCTGTCCGGCACCCCCATCCTGTCCCTCGACAAGCCCGGCGGGTGGTGGCACCGGTTCCTCCGGGCGCTGCCGGAGGGCAAGCGGCCGGACTTCCGGCGGATCGTCGCCGCCAATCACGTCCGGGCCATGATCAGCGGAGCGCTGGCCGGCATAGGGGTGGCCCTGGTACCGAGCTACAGCGTACGGATGGAAGTGGAACAAGGCCTGCTGGTCCAGCTATTCCCGAGGATCCAGTTGCCGGAGGACCGGTTCTGCATCTACCAGACGACGGCCAAAGCGACCTTGGACCGGCACCGTCGGCTCGTCGCCTACCTGCAGTCGGTCGATCCCGCCGAATTCGGCCTCGACCGCCGCGCTTCGTAGGCGCCTGAGCCTCGAGCAAGGGTCACAACCCGGTGCACTGTTCCAGGGAAGCAGCCTGTGGCCGGCAAGTGAGTGGGTTGCGGCGAATCGCTCGGTGCCTCGCGCCCGCAGGCAAGGACGCCATCGGCCACGCGGCGGACAGGTGCTCCTGACCGGAGTGCGTCAGACGCCCACGACCAGGGTCATTTCTGGGTTGAAGCCGTCAGCGCGACGCGGACCTGGTCGAGGGAGACGCCGAGCACAGCGCGGCTGACCCGGTCGAGGTCAGCCTCGGCGGCCACGAGGTGGATCGTGCGGTGGACGTGCCCGAGGCTCGCGCCTGGAGCGAGTGCCGCGGCCGGCGACGAGGACTCGAGCTCGTAGAACGGTCCGAGCGGTTTGGCCCCTGGAGCGGGCGGGCCGTCGTTGTAGGCGTTGGCCGCGTCGCCCGCGTACGGGTCGTCCTGCAGCGTCCACTTCGAGTTCACGTAGTCCACCGTATCGGCGGGCTGCGTGAACTGCACGATGGTCAACACCCGGCGCGGCGCGTCGTAGCTGCCGAGCACGCCCGTGGAACGCCGCGGACTCACCCCAATCTTGCTTCGGAATTGGCCGTCCCCCTTGAAGAAGGCGGCGCGCTCCTCGACGGCGAGTCGCTCGGGCGGCACCGCGCCGAAGTAGTCGGAGGTGACCCGGACACCGAGCCCCGAGGCCGGCCCGGGCCTGATCGGCACCACGATGGTGGTGCCCGGCGTCGGATTGAACATGCCGAGAACCCAGATCGACAGCAGGCCCGTGGCTTTCCGCCACGGCTCCCTGCCGGCGTTGGTAATCCGGTTGTCGCTCTCGTAGGCGACAAGGTGCACCGAGGGCGCGGGCGCCAGGCCGAGCTTCGCCCACGCGCTCGACGCCGACAGCAGCCTCACCTCACGGGCGACGCGCACGTCGAAGCGGGTGCCGCTGTAGTTGGTGAGCGCGAACGAGGATGCGAGTGTCACTGCGTCGGCCGACCGGCTCACGGTGTCGTAGGGCATCGTGTCGATCGGCGCGGGCGTGAACCAGTCGTCGAGCGTGAATCGGGCGCCTTTCGCGAAGAAGATCGAGAACTGCCCACCCTCGGGCCCCAGCCAGAAGCGATCCTCACCCCCGAAGACATTGATGTGCCGTTGGATCGCGCTGGACGCGATCAGGGGTCGGTTGACCCAACCGAAGCTCCAACCGCCCGAGCCGTCGGCTGGTACTCGTCATCACACGACCCTGCCAGGCGGGCACGACGGCGACCTGGGCCGCGTTCGCCCGGTCGTGGAGGACCACGACCGTGGCATGTCGCTCGAGGAACGCCACGTCGTCGCCGAAAACGGCGCCGCCCGGATCGACGTCTGTTCTGGAGTGAGTCATGGCTGTGACGGTCAGGCTGCCGGCGAGCAGGAGAAGAAGCGAGAGTCGCATCGCCGTGGGAGGATATCAGAATCGGCCCGGCCGGTCTCGCCCAACCTCGGCACGGCCAGTCACGAGCGGCGACGGGTCGGCGGGCCGCCTCTGGTTGTAGCAGGGCACGATCGCGGACAGCGCGAGCACCGCGACGGCAGCGGCGGCAAGGGACTGGACCCTGCGAGGAAACAGGCGACGCGTGTTCTTGACACCGCGCCGGATCGCACCGGGTGTTGGGCGCGATGGTCCGCGCTCGCCGTCTGCTCCAGCCTCGCCTCCAGTCGTCTCCTAGCCCCGAAGCCGACGCCACGCCGGCCGCTACGCCATCGTCAAGGCCATGAGCGCCTTGCGGGCGTGCAGGAGGTTCTCGGCCTCCTTGAACACAGCCGACTGCGGGCCGTCGATGACGCTGTCAGCGACCTCGTACCCACGGTCGCACGGCAGGCAGTGCGTGTACCAGCCGCGGTCGGTCCACTTCATCGCCTCGTCGTCGATGATCCAGTCGCGGGCCGCCGCGTAGATCGTCTCCGTGTCGGCGAATTTCGGCTCCGCGCCGCTCAGCGGAGGGAGGTTCTTGATGCAACCCCAGCTCTTCGAGTTCACGATGTTCGCACCGCGCAGGCCTTCTCGACGGTCGTGCACGATCCGGAACGTGCCGCCGTACTGCGCAGCATTCTGGCGGCAGCGCTTGTCGACCTCCTCCTCAACGTCGAGGCCTTCCGGGTAGCAGAGTGTGACGTCCATGCCGAGCAGCGAGGCGAGGACCGATCGAGCTGTGCGTGACCGCCATCTGTCGCTTGACGCTCGGCGAATAGGCAAAGCACATCGTGTACTTGACGCCGCGGAAGCCGCCCATCAGCTCTTTCACCATCATCATGTCGGCCAGGGCCTGCGTGGGATGGAAACGGTCGTCGCCCATGTTGTAGACGGGGATGTTCGCCCACTTCGCGAACTCCTGCCCAATCCGGTGCCCCTTGCCGTAGACCCAATTGACGGCTTGGCCGAAGACGCGCAGCGCGATGCCGTGCCCGATGCCGTTGAGCACGCGAGCGACGTCGGACACGCGCTCAGTCCCGTACGCCACCTCGTCCCCTTCGAGCGCGGGCGTGTAGATCTTGCCCGGTTCGAGATAATGCGCATGACCACCGAGCTGCGTCATGCCGGCCTCGAAGCTGTTGCGCGTGCGCAGTGACGGATTGAACATGATCATGAAAAGGGTCTTGTTGCGGAGCAGGTCGGTCGGACGTCCCAGGACGAAATCGCGTTTCAGGTCGAAGGCGACATCCAGAATGGTCTCGACTTCGTCCCTCGACAGATCCATCTCCGTCATCAGGTCACGGTTCCGAAGCGTGTTCTTCGCCAGCATGCGCGTCCTCCTTCGTCGGTCCACCAAGGCGTGCCCGCCGGAATCCCGCCGTGCGGCCCGCGTCAGTGTACACTCGTTTCCGCCTCCCCCGACGGCTGAGCCTGTCGCGCCGCTCCGGCAGGTGTGGACGTGCCCGCGAGGACAGCCGAAGAAGGGAGGGCGGCGGCATCGGCGCCGGGACTCAACCCATGAAGGTCCTGCTCATCTCTGCCAACACCGAGCGCGTGAACATGGTCACGATGCCGCTCGGGCTCGCTCTGGTGTGTGCCGCGACGCGCCGGGCCGGCCACGACGTGCGGTGGCTCGACCTGCTCGCCCAATCCGACCCGGCAGGGGCCGTCCGCAACGAGATTCGGCACTTCCCGCCAGACGTGATCGGGATCTCGGTGCGCAACATCGACGATCAGTGCATGGCCGAGCCGCGCTTCCTGCTCGAGCCGGTGCGGACGCTCGTCGCGGAGTGCCGGGGCCTGACGTCCTCCCCGATCGTCGTCGGGGGCGCCGGCTATAGCATCTTCCCCCGCGAGGCGCTGGCGTTCCTGGGCTTCGGCGTGGTCGGGGACGGTGAGGCCACCTTCCCCGCACTGCTCGATGCCCTGGCGCGGCGGGAGGCGGTCCCGGATCTGCCCGGCCTGCACGCCTGTGGCCATGCCCCGTCGACCCGCCGCGCCAACTGCGCCGACCTCGACAGCGTGCCAATCTGGGACACCGCCCTCGAGGCCACGACGAACGCCGACATCTGGGTGCCGGTACAGAGCCGACGCGGCTGCCCGAACGACTGCTGGTACTGCTCGACGGCCAGCATCCAGGGGCGGCTCATCCGGCGTCGATCGCCGCAGCAGGTGGTGGAACTGGTCGGTCAACTCGCCTCGCGCGGCATCCGCCGCGTCTATTTCGTCGACAATTCGTTCAATATCCCGGAGCCTCACGCCCTCGAACTCTGCGACGGGCTCGCCAGCCTGAACTCCGGCGTCACCTGGCGGTGCATCATCTATCCCGAGCGCGTGCCGGAACGCCTCGTGGGCGCGATGGCTGCGGCGGGCTGCAGCGAAGTCAGCCTCGGGTTCGAAAGCGGGTGCGAACGCATGCTCCGGGAGATGAACAAGCGGTTCACGCCGGACGACGTCCGCCGGACCTCGACTCTGCTGGCACGTCACGGGATCCGCCGCATGGGTTTCCTGCTGCTCGGCGGCCCGGGAGAGACACGCGAGTCGGTCGAGGAAAGCCTCGCCTTTGCCCGATCGCTGGCGCTCGACGACCTGCGCGTCACCGTGGGCATCCGGATCTACCCGGGCACGCCGCTGGCCAGGCGCGCAGTGGACGAAGGCGTGATCGCATCGGAAGACGCGCTCCTCCGCCCGCGCTTCTATCTCGCGCCGGAACTCCAGGGATGGATCCACGAGCGCGTAGCGCAGGAAGCCCCGACGCTTCCGGCGAAAAGGCCGACGTGACGCGAGTGCCCGCCAGGCTGCCGGCCTTCCGTCAGAGCACGCTGGCACAACGCGGGACGGGCCGGCCGCAGGGTCACGGACCCTGTCCCGGGGCCGGGCCGCGCCCGGCGCGGCCCGGTATCGGATCAGGACGTCCTCTGTCTTCCTGGTGACCGCCCGCCTCGGTGCTGTGGGCGTGCACGGGGCTTCGCGCGAGCGGTCACGTACCTGTACGCCGTCCCAAGCAGGTCCCGAAGCGTATCAGACCGTATACGCGACAGGCGCACCAGAACGGCGTCATAGCCGACGTAATGTTCGGTCACGTAGTAGACGTCCGGGGCGTCCGCGAGCAGCCCGGCGCGATCCTCGATGCTCACGCGAACAGCGAGCGACCCGGGCTCCGCCTGGCGACTGGCCGGTATACAAGCCAGGAGTGCTCCCTGGACCTTGAGCGCCGGGCGTCCGTAGGCAGTGCCCTCTTCGACCCCCGGAAGGGCCAGTCCGAGCCGTCGGACACGAGCGAAGGGGATTGGGTGACTGGGCATAGGATTGATGGTCGTTCAACACATCAACGACCGCGGGTGAGCTGCCGATACCGACTCAACCCCCACGTGCTCGCCACTCCTCGGACGGACGATTGTCCGGGCGACCCTGCCCCGACCGTCCGGCTCACGAGCCGTGAATGCGAGCGGCGGTGCCACCCCGTCGGATCACTTCGTCTGGAAGACCAGAAGGTACGGTACCGCCGACTGTCCGTCGGCGTCCCTGAAGGCGGCGGCCTTCGGGGAGTTGAGCCAAATCACGTAGGTCCGATTTGGTTCCAGCCTGACGTCCACCACGCAGGTCCGCTTGTCGGCGAGATATTTCGGCTGGCCGACCAGGTGGGGGAAGGTCTCTGCGGAGAGCTGTGACCACGACCAGCTTCCGGGCATCATCTCCTTGCTGAACGTCACCTTGATCTGCGTCGTGGCGGCGGCGTCGACGCTCTGGTCTCCGGCCTCCGGCACCGTCCTGATCACCGAGGGAGGCATGGACTTCACGGTAGCCTGCTGGCCCCAGGCCAGGCCGGCCGCCAGTACCATCGACCCTGCCAATAGTGTCAGCCCTCGGCTCATACGGCTTCCTTTCGTGTTCTGGCCTGCCGCCAGGGAGGCAGGCTTGCAGGTAAAAGGGGGATGGTCCCGTGGTGCCACACCGTCTCTGGTGTTCGACATCAACGCGCGGCCCTGCGAAGGACCGCGGAGCACTATGCGCTCCGCGCGACGCGACTGTCAACGCGCGGGTGACTCGGTGTCAACGAACGAGCGTCGGGAGTGAACCGGGGGTTCCCGCACCCGCGCGCCACCCTCCCGTGAGTGGTCCGCCCCGTCGCTGCAACCGGGGCGCGCGCCCTCCTGGCTACGCGACCTTGCCGGCTGGTGCGCAATACACCGCGAACTCGTCGATCCCGTCCACGCCGAGCACCTGGTCCATCTTGTGCTGATCATAGGCGTCGACCGCACAGGTGCCAGCCCCAAGCGCGGTGCAAGCCAGGTACAGGTTCTGGCACAGGTGTCCCGCATCGAGCGCAATCAGCTTGGGAGAGAGAAAGCTGTAACGCCACTCGGTCCGGTACGGGATTACCGTCCAGAGGAACACGACGGCGCCGCCGTAGTTCTGGTTGTTGGTCGCGTCGTTCACTTGCCGGTACCACTCCGGCCCGGTGCCCAGCACGCAGAGCTGGTGTTCCAGTGGAAGATACCGGTACAAGCCGCTGGGCACCGAGTGCACACGTTCAACGCACAGGTACGTCTCGAACGGATGCCGGGAGCCGCCTGACGGGACCGTGCGCCGCGAGACACGTCCGTCCTGAACCAGCTCGCGCATTCCCTGGGTCGCCCAGAGCAGGAAGCTCAGTTCCTCCAGCGTGAAGGGCTCATTGGTGAATGCCCGGTGGCTCATGCGGCGACCAATGGCCTCCACCAACGGCATCCGGCCCACTCGGAACTCCCCTGGCGCCACGAGATCGACCCGCGCGGCACCGGGCGGGGCGGGCTTCTCCAAGAGGGGAAGTGGGACGCCTCGTTTCTGATCGGTGTCGCTTCCCCGCCAGACCTCCCATTCATCGGATTTCAGCACGCCACGCCCGGCCATGACCCTGTCTCGGTTCGGCTGCGTTATAGTCACGACGGCCTCCTGCCCGCCGATCTGGTCGTCGGCTCTGGCCATGCCCGGCGTTCCGCGCGAAGGAGCCAGCAACCCTCGCGCCGACCCCAGGGGACGCTCGAACGGCGGTTTCCGGCTGGGTACTCCAGAACATTACAGGCATTTGCCGACGCGCTCAACCGCTCGCTCAGCCACCAGAGACCCACACGTCCGGTGAGCTCGCCGGGCCCCTGGGGACGCGGAGACCCGGCACGATGTGGCACCGAGTCGATCGTTGCCGCATCTGACTGTCGACGCCGAGGCAATAATCCGCTCCGAGGGACATTCGGCAAGCGACCACCCGGTTGTCCGCCGTCCACCGCCCCGGGCGGTGGTGAGCACCACTCGACGGCTCGTGCGGCGCGGTGACGCCAACCCGGTGGGGTCCACGCGTCCTGCCCCCCGTCCCCGTCGCCGTCGAACCGTCCCCCTGCCCCCGAGTTCATGGCGACTCCCGGTGGCCACCTTGTGGTCCCGTGATGCAGGACCTTGGCTGTCACCGTGAGCAGGGAGAACCCCGTCTCGGTGATGAGAGACCTCCTGTCCCGCTTGTCGGGATTGTCCTATAATGTGGGCCCATCAATCCTTCTCGGATGGGGACGACGGAGCCGCGCGCGGCCGATCGCTGGGACGCTGGCCCGTGTCATCGAACCGGAACTCGTTGGAGGCGGGCTGAAGCATCCGCCGATCACGAGCAGGAGTATGGCCAACGGTGACCTGAACGGCTGGAAGGAGATCGCCGCCCATCTGGGGAAGGCCGTGCGCACCGCGCAGCGGTGGGAGGAAGAACTCGGTCTGCCCGTTCACCGCATTCCGGGGCCGGGCGGTGAGATCATCTATGCGCGGACCGCCGAACTGGAAGAATGGAAGCGCAAGGCCGGAAGCACGCGGGCGGGCCAGCGAGTCCTCCAGTCGCACGACGAGGAGGCGGCCGCCCGGCGGTCGGCTCCACCGGATCGGTCGATGGCAGTCTGGCTGGTCTGGGCGCTTGGGGGGCTGGCGCTGCTCGTCGTGGTGGGCGTCGTCATCGGGTCTCGCGGGATTCCACGACAGCTTGGTAGGACCCCGGAGCCGCCGAGCCGCACCGATGCGTCGTCGGGCCCAAGCTACACGGGCCGAGAAGGGCTCGACACCGGCTCGTGGCCCGTGGCCGGCCACGACATGCACCGCCCGCAGCAGAGCCATCTCTTGGGCCCTACCGACGGTCACCGCGTGGTCCGTATAGCCGACGCCCGGCCCTCACTCATCGAGGACGCCGCTCATTCCCCGCTGATCACGATCGATCGGCGCACGCTCGTCTTCGGCAACTGCGGCAGCGTCGAGGCGGTCGATCTCGACGGCCGATCGATCTGGCGGAGGGCGCTGGACCAGCAGCCCGTCGCATACTCGCCCTCGGGCTTCGTCATGACCTCGGTCGGGGCGCTCGTCGTCACGACGCACCAGTGCCCGGGATCCGTGAATCGGTGGGAACTGCCCGTGCTCTGGCTCGGGTCTGGCGGACAGGTGACCGGGACGAACGTGCAGGTGCAGATGCCAACCGGGCCCGGGGTCGGCCCGGACGGAACAATCTACACCGTGTCGGAGAGCAACAGCGTCACGGGCTACAGTTCTCTCGTGTCGGAGCGCGTCTGGAAGACGGACCTCCCCGGCTACGGGACGGGCGCGACGGCCCTCGACTCCCGTGGAAACCTGTACATCGGGACTGACGGCAGCAATTACCACCAGGCCTCGCTCTGGTCCCTGGCTCCCAACGGAACGGTCCGGTGGTCGACGGGAAGCGGCGTGCTCACCACTCCCGTGGTCACACCGGGGGACCGGGTGGTCGTGGCGGGCGACGACCGCCTGTTCAGCTACACCGCGGACGGCACGCTCAGGTGGGCGATCCCGATCGCCTCAACGCACGGTCAGCTGGCGCCCCTGGCGCTCGGCGGCTCCGGCGTCATCTACGTGCGCACGTGGTCGGGCGTCAGCGCCGTTGGTGCGGATGGGGAAACCCTCTGGACGGTCCCCTCGCGCGAAGACCGGGCTCTGGCTGGTGTGATCCTCGACAAGGACGAGAACCTCTATGTGGGCTTTGGCAACCAGGTCTGCTCGCTCACGGCGGGCGGGTTGACACGCTGGTGCGCGCCACTCGACGGGCCCGGCGCGATGATCATCGCAGGCGATGGGCTGTTGTACGTGTTTGACCGGCGGCGAGTCCTCTATGCCATCGGCCACGAACCACCGCGACCGGTCGGCGAGGCCGTAAGCGAGCACACGCAATGAACACCGGGGACGGTCGCGGCGCGAAGGACATCGCGTTTCCGGGCCGGTCGGTCCGCCCCGTTCACGTCACCCCTGCGCCGCACGCTCCAACCGCCGGTGCGCGCTCGCTGAACGTGGCGGAGCAAAAGCCGGCGTCTGCTACCACAAGGAACCATCACCCGGGAGACGGGGCCGACCAGGGCGGTGACCTGGCGGCAAAGACAACCCCGGGACCGGCCCGTGAGTCCGGTCGGATCGACGCTGAGACCGACGTCACACCGGGACGACACCGGCACCACCTGACCCGGCCCGTGACGTGGGGCCTCTCGCTGGGGTTGGCGGTCGCGACCGCTGGAGCATTGGCCGTCCTGTGGACCAGCGGGTGTCTGGGAACGAAGAAGCCTCTGCCGGGCGCGGAGACCGGAGTCCTCGCGGGGCGCGAGGCGCTCGACAAGGGTCCCTGGCCCACCCAGGGACACGACATGCGGCGGACCGGCCAAAGCCACTTGGCTGGACCCTCCCGCAGCGAGCCGGTTCGGCTCCTGTACGAGGCGACCTCACCCCTCTCATGGGAGCCAGGCTTGGCGGGCCGAGAGCTCTCGACGCTGGTGGCCGAGTCGGATGGGACCGTTGCGATCGGCACCTGCGGCAGCGTCTCCGCCATCGATCTGACAGGCCGGACCGTCTGGACCCGGTCGCTCCCTCCGGGACCGATCCGCGAAGGGGTCTCCGGCCTGACCGTCGGTGCCAACGGCGTGATGCTCGTGTCAACCCATGAATGTCCGAGCCGTGCGTCGACTCGGACACACGTGTACGGCCTCGGCCCGGAAGGAACGATCCTCTGGTCACGTACCGTCGGCGAGACGTACGCGGGCCCTGCGATTGGCCCGAGCGGCCTGTGGTACACGGTGTCGGACAGCAACCTGGTCCGGGCGTTCGGGCCGTCCGACGTCGATCCGGTGTGGATGACGGATCTGGCGGGCGACCGCCACAGTGCGTTTGCCGTGGATTCCCGGGGCAATCTGTACGCCGGGACCAATGGCGGGGAATCTCACCGCCCGTCGTTCTGGTCGCTGGCGCCTGACGGGTCGGTCAGGTGGGCTGTCGAGAGCGGGACGCTGACCACACCGGTACTCAGTGCCCTCGATCGGATCTATGTCGCCGGCAACAGCGTGCTGTACGCCATGGACACCAACGGGGTGCGGGCCTGGTCGCTCACCATTGGCCCTCTCGCTGGATCCTGGGCACCGTTGGCAGTGGGACGCTCCGGCACCGTCTATGCGCTCACAGCGATCGGGCTGGAGGCCGTGACCCCCGACGGCCGCGCTGCGTGGACGGTGCCCGCGGAAGACGGCCCGGCCCTCTCCCCGGGTCCGATTCTCGACAAGGACGAGAACGTCTACGTGGGCCTCGGCAACAGCGTCCGGTCGTTCACACGAGAAGGCCGACCCCGGTGGACCGCGCACCTTACTGCGCCAGGCCAGCTGGTCATCGCGGCCGACGGCGTGCTGTGCGTGATCGGCGAGCGACGCAAGATCTTCACGATCGGGCAGGCTCGGTGAGGCCTGCTCGGGCGGTCTCCCCCAAGACAAGCGCTGACGTCGGCAGATCTCCGGGGCGATGCCGCGGACTAGCCTCTCCGCCCCGGCTTCACCGAAGTGGTCAGACCGCGCCGCACCAGCGGCACATCCTGTCGGGCGAACATCGTCTGAATCCGGACCGCCCGCGGCCTACTTGGCTGGAAGCACTTGGTACCGCGCCGTCATCCCGGCCTCCATGTGGTCGCTCACGTGACAATGGAACAGCCAGGTGCCCGGATCGTCGGGCACCATGTCGACGGTCACCATCTGCGCGGGCGCGAGGGAGATCACGTCCGTCCGCTTGCCTCCGTCCAGGACGACGTTGCCGTGCCAGTGCGGCGTGTGGAAGTTGAAGCCGAACCCGATCGTCAGCAGGTACCACCGCACATGGTCGCCCTGTTTCATGGTCATCATGGGGAGGTTGCCGTACTGCAGCCCGTTGATCGTGGCCCGGATGTTGACGCCTGAGAATCCGACGGGCAGCACGATGTTGTAGCGGCCCATTTCGTCGACCGGGATGTTCTCGTCCTTCTTGACGCCCTTGGGGTCGTCGGTATGGTGCTGGATGTTGTAGTCGAGGAACCAGCTCTGGTTCTCGTCGAAGAACATGAACAGCGCCACGAACTCGCGGTCGACATCCTTCGGTCTGGCGTCGGCGTCGCCCATGCCCTTTCGCGTGATGACCATGGCGCCGATCAGGCCCGCGTTGACGTCCTGCATCTCGTTGGTGTGGGAGTGGTAGAACCACACGATCGAACTCGGATCGTTCGGCCCTGGCCCTGCGCGCTCGGGGACCTCCCAGACGTAGGTGTAGGTCTGCCCGGGCGGCACGGCACCGCCGACCTTGTCGGCGGCGGATCTCCCATCGTTGTAGGGAGACCCTTCGGACGGCTTCAGATAGAAGACGCCGTGCGGGTGCATGCTGTAGGGATGGGAGCCGTTGTTCTTGAAGACGACCTTGATGGTGTCGCCCACCCCGGCTCGCAGAATGGGGCCCAGGATGCCCGTGTGTTCCCATTCGGGCGGGCGCGGCTTGAGCGTGGTGAACGTCTGGTCGGTGTACTCCCGGTAGATCGCCTTGCGGTAGACGGGGCCAATCCGGTGGGGCCCGTGTTCCATGAACAGCTTGGCAATGCCCATGAACGGCATGCCCATGGCCTGATCCATCCCGCTCGGGGCGTAGTTCCAGTCCACTTCGTCGGCTGCGACGTAGTACGTGCGGGTGCGGCCACCGCCCCCTGGCGCGCGCGACTCGGCTTCGGTTGGCGCGTGGGCCGTGCAGCCACCCATCGGCAGAGACAACCCAACAACGAAGCACACAAGCAGACGGCGGCTGCGCGCCGGGGAGATGCGTTTCATGGGAGCCCTCCACAGGTCGCCGGATTTGCCACTAGCAGGGAAGCCTCTGGTCATAGTGAGGACAGACCCACTCCCTGTCAAGCACGGACCACTCGTTGGCGCGATCGCGTGGCGGCCGTACGCCAGTCTCGCCAGGGGCGGTCGGGTGGCGCTGTACCGCGTGCTGGCGCCCGAGCGCGCGACGCTCAGTCTCTCGCGCCAAGGCGGACGGTGGTGGATCAGCGAGCTCAAGGGGACGTGCAACGCGAAGGTGTCGCCCGAAACCCGAGACGCCGTCAGACGGTGGCTTGGAGGGGCGGCGGGCACCGACTTTCTCGGGGTCGGGCCGGCGGAACCGGGAGGCCGACCTGATCCTTGACGAGGCGGTCTCGGAGCCGAGTGCCCGACAGAAACCAACCCGGCGTCCGTGCGTTCAGCGTGGCGTGCGAATCGGGTTGATGCCTACTCGGCGGTCGACGCCACGTCCGTCAGCGTCTTCACGTAGCGCAGCGTCTCAGGGCGATAGCCGACGTGCTCGTAGACGGCACGCGCCCGCTGGTTGGCGTCGAAGACATTGAGCGTCAATCTCCTGAAGCCGCGCGCGCTAGCCCACCGCTCCGCTGCATCCAACAGCGCGCGCCCAACGCCGACACCCTCGTGCTCGGCCCCCACCGCGAGAATCCCGATGTGGCCGTGATGTTCCGCGGTGAAGTAGTCCTGGACGACCTCGAGGAACGCGAATCCCAACGGCGCGCCGGCCGCGTCCTGGGCAACGAGGCACGTGGCATCCCTCGTTGGCGTCCGGAAGTGCGCGGCGAGGGTTCGCGCCTCGCCAGCCACGATTTCCCGCGGGGTGCGCCAGGGCGGCGGCGGAAAGGCCACGAGACGCTCGGCCGTGGCGAGGACGAAGGCTTCGTCGTCAGGCGACGAGGGGCGAACGATGATGTCGGAGGCCTGGTTGGTCACCACTCCAGTCTAGGGATCGACCGACGCCGCAACAACCGGCGACATTTCCTCGGCGCACTGGGCCGGTCACCCGGGGGCGGCCGGGTCCCCGAGGCCCTCCCCGCGCGTCGCCTTGGGCTGACGACATGCGAGTGGGTCCCCGCGCCCTGACGGCTGGACCGGCGCTGGCGATCTCCGGTAACGTAGACTCATCCGGTCACATTCACCCGCCGGCTTGCCGGCCCACAGGAGCCCCCATGCGCCTACACCTCGCCGCCGCCGTCCTTGTTGCCCTGAGTGTCAGCCTGGCCCTGCCGTTCCTCGTCATGGCCCAGGGCGCGCAGCCAATCGCCCAGTCGGTCCGCGCCGCGTGGAACGGCGCGAAGAAGAACATCCAGGATTCCGCCACCCTGATGCCGGAATCCGACTACGCCTTCAAGCCGGTCGAGGGCGTCCGGACGTTCGGCCAGATCCTGGCGCACGTCGCCGGCGCCAACTACGTCTTCTGCGCAGCCGCGCGGGGAGAGAAGCCACCCCACGCCGAAGACGAGTTCGAAAAGACCACGACGACGCGCGCCGCGATCATCAAAGCCCTCGGTGATTCGATGGCCTACTGCGACGCCGCCTTTGCCTCGGTCGACGACACCACGCTCGGCGCCACCGTCGACATGCCCTTCGGGATGGGCAAGGGCACGCGCGCCACGGCGCTGCTGCTGAACACGGGGCACCTCAACGAACACTACGGCAACCTCGTCACGTACTTTCGCCTGAAGGGCATCGTACCGCCCTCCTCTCGCCGGTAGGGGCGCGGCTTCCAGCCGACAGCCTGGGCGACGGCGCCGGTTGCGCCGACCAGCGCAGGAGCCTGCGGTGGCCGCAACGCCGGCGCCGTCGGACCGTCCGTCCAGCGGAACGGGACCGAGCGCGCGTTCAGAATCTCAGGCGGGCGGACAGCTGGAGCTGACGCGGCGGCCGGGCGGTGACGGGCTGCAGGAACAAGGGCGACCCAACCGTGCCGACGAAGGTCCCGTAGTTCACGCGGTTGGTCACGTTGAACGCATCGAGCATGAAGGAGAGCGTACCGGCTGCCCGGCTTGCCGGCACCGAGCTTGACGTCCCGTAGCACCCGGAGATCCAGGCTCGCGTAGCCGGCCCCGGTCAGGCTGTTCCGACCTACGCCCGGCGGCCGCGCACCGCCACGTCCGTTGTTGTAGATGTCCTGGCCGAGCAGTTCCGTGTACGGCCCCGCGGAGTTCATCGTCAGCCCAACTCCGATCTCCGCGACCGGGGGAACCGCGACCCGGCCAAGCAGGTTGAACCGGTGGCGGCGGTCGAAGTCCGCTCGGGCGTACTCCCCCGACAGGTCGTAGTCGTTGGCCGGATACCAGGCAATCCCGTTCGTGTCGTTCCGGGCCCGGCTGAGCGCGTACTGCGCCTGGCCGTTGAACCACTTCGCCATTCGCCCGCGAATCGTCACGGACAACGAATCGCTCTGCTGGTGCCCGTCGGACTCGATCTCGCGGATCACGCCGTAGGCCGGGTCGGGCCGTGCGAGATAGAGCGGCGGCGGCGGCGCGTTGACGTCGCGCGATCGGAACAGGTGGAACCCGCGGGCGCCGATGTAGGTCAACGACAACGTGGTCGTCTTGGTCAGCTGGTGATCCACGCCCGCACTGTACTGGAGCGTCTGCGGGATCTGCACGTTCGACGCGAGCCGCACGAGACTCGGCGCCGTCGAGAGGGCCTCGCCACCTTGGAAGGGGTCCGGGTATGACGGGTTGCTGATCACGTAGCGCACCAGCCCGCCACGCTGGGCGTGGAGCAAGTCGGCGATGGCGACGGGGCCGCTGCGGTCATTGAACACCCCGGCACCGAGGCGGAACACGTCTGTCTTGCTGGTGCCCGGCGCGTACGCAAACGACAGGCGCGGGGCGACATTGTTGGTGTCGTGGAAGTAGTTCTGCCAGTCGTACCTGAGGCCGAGCGACAGGCTCATCCCGGGCTTCACCCGCCAGTCGTCCTTGACGTACGCTCCCACGAGCTTTTCCAGGAACGCGAGGTCCCCGTTCCCCTCTTGGTAGATGAAGGCGTAGGGCTGCCCGGCCGCGTACGAGGGGAGATCTGCGAAGTAGAACCGGCCGCCGACACTGGTCCGGTCGTCGAACCCGCGGCGGCTCAGATCCGGCACCTGGAACCCGGTCTGAATGAGATGGCGTCCCCGCGTCCAGGCCAGGCTCGCCACCATCTGCATGTGCGTCTCGGTGCGCAGCAGGTCCCCCTGGGCCCCGCCGCCGACGAAGGCCCCGGCCACGACAATGGCGCGGTCCGGCGACACGCTGACAACGGGCTCGCGCTCGTGGCCAACGAGAATCTGAACCTGGGCGAGGAGGGAGGGTCGGACGACCGTCTGCTGGTTGACGGTGACCTGTTCCTCGCGATGCTCGAAGTTGACGCCGGCCGACGCGAGCGTCGTGCCGCCAACGCCGCGGTTCTCGATGCTCTCGTACTCGTAGTTCGGCCGCACGGAGAGGGTCGTCTGCTCGCTCTTCTGGTAGGTGATGCTCCCCGCCGCGAGGGATTGCCGCGTCGGCTGCGGCGCGACCTGTTCGATGGGACCCGATGGGCCGACCGCGAAGACGAACGCCTGCTGATCCTCGGCCTGATCGTGCCCGGACAGCATGAACGAGGCCTTGTGGCCGCGTCCCAACGGCCCGCCGAACACCCCTTCGACGACGTGCTTCCGGTCCGCGGGTTTCGTCGTCGCGAACGCGTTTCGCGCGTCGAGGGCCGCGTCGCGCCAGAGGAGGTTCGCCTCGCCGTGGAATTCCGACGAACCGGGCTTGGTGAGGATCTCGATGCGGCCCCGGCCGGGACGCGCGAACTCGGCGGAATACGGGTCCTGGTTGATCTTGATCTGCTGCACGGCGGAGGCGCTCACGCGAAGCGCGCTCACCTCCATGCCGTTGACCACGAGCGTGACGCCGCCGTTCCCGAGCGAGGCCGTGTCGAGGAACCGCGAGACGGCCGCCACGACATCTTGGTCGAACACCGGCAGGCTGTCGAGCACGTCCTGGTCGAGGCTCACGGCATCGGAGTTCATCGCGACGCTCGTGCTCACCTCCACGGCCTGCGTGCTGACGGTGACCTCTTGCCTCAGGCCGGCCACCGGGAGCACCACGCGCACGGTCGGCGGCGGCCGTGTTCCGACGGTGACTTGGGCGGTCGTTGGCTCGAAGCCCTCGAAGCTCACCCGCAGTTCGTAGCGGCCCGGGCGCAGGCCCTCGAAGCGGAAGACACCCGCCGCGTCACAGGTGGTCGTCCGCGCCGCCACTTGCGCGGGCCCGACGAGTTCGACGTGCGCCCCGGGTAGAACGGCGCCGGTTGCGTCAACAGCGACACCGGTGACGACCTGTCCGACCACTCGCTGCTGCGCCGAGACGTCCGGCGCGGCCGCCAGCACGAAGACGAGCGCGAGCAGAACGACGCGGCCGGACCCTCTCGCATCCCGTCTCGCCGGCACAGCCGCCCGCGCCTTCGCGCTCGCCGTCGGAGCACGGGATGGCTCCTGGCAGGACTCCCCCGCGCGCTGCCCCTCCCGTCCGGCCCGGCCGGGGAGGGCGGCCGACAACCCGTTCAACGGGCACCGGGACCTCCTCCCCCCTCCGGGCCGGGCGCGTCGGGATGGCTCACGCCGACCCATGGATACCGCCTGAATTCTCGCTCTACGACTTGATGACGATGAACCACGCGGCCACGATCGGGCCCTGCGGCCCGCGACCCCGCGCGCCTTGGGCCGGCGGCGGCGGCGCGTCGGGGGGCGGCGGCGGAACGGGGCCCCGCTCAGGCTGGAACAGATACGCGGTGTGCGTCACCGGGTCCACCGTAATCGTCTTGGCCCCGCGGAACGTGTCGACGGTCGCGACGACGTCGTACTTGTCGGGCGACGCCTGATGCACCACCGTGACCGTCCCTTCACCCCCATTCGGGATGTAGATGAGCTTCTTCGACAAGTCCCATCCGAGGGCGTCCACGCGCGTGCCGTTCGGGATGGACGCGACGACCTTCCCGGTGCTCGCGTCAAGAACCACCGACGTCTTGCTGCACCCGGAGAAAATGCGGTTCGAGGCGCTGTCGTAGGCGATGCCGGTGGGGCCTTCGCACGGCGCGACCGGCCAGGACGCGGTGGCCTTCCAGGTCTTCACGTCGATGACCTGGATCGTGTTCTTGCCTTCGTTGTTCACGAAGATGTGCCCGTGCCCGTCCGCCGCCGCGCCTTCCGGCGCGGTGTCCTCGAGTTCCACCGTCGCGACGACGTTGCCCGTGGCCGGGTCGAGCGCCGTCAACGTGCCGATCGGGCGGCTGTGATTGGTCAGGATGATCTTGTTGTCCGGTTCGTCGTACATGATGCCGTCGAGGCCGGGGCCGATCTTGATCTGCTTGATCACCGCGAGCGTCTTCAGATCGAACATCGTCACGGTCTGATCGCCGCCGTTGGTCGTGAAGCCGTGGCCGGCCTTGGTGGCAATCCCGGTCCCGTGCACACCCGGCGTGTTGGGGATGTCACCGAGCACCTTGCCGGTGGCGCCCTCAACGACCATCACGTGCGTCGCGCGAGACACGAACACCCGGCCCGTCGCGGGCTCGACGGCGACATAGTCAGTCCCGCCCTCGCCCTTGATGTCGAACTTCTCAACCTTGAACGTCTGCGCGTGCCCGACGCCCGGCGCCACAACGCCGATTAGCGAGAGCACGCATGCCGCCGTGATCACACACTTAGTCATACGCAGCCTCATCAGCGGAAGAGGACCGCCCAACGGCGGCCCGTCCGCTAGTGTGTCCCAACCGCGCCGCCGACGGAAGCCAAAAGCTCCGCCCTCGCTCGTGCGTGGCGACCTCTCCGTGGCCGCGCCCGATCGCGCGGCCGCAGTCACTTGAGAAAGAGCTCGACGACCGGGATCTCCACGTCCGGCTTCAGAATGGGCAGCTTCAGCACCAGGTCGCCGGGACGCGACTGCTCGTTGATCCAGGTGGTGTCCTTCAGGGTGCTCATCTGGACCTCCGAGGCGTCGTGCAACAGCTGCGCGTACTGGACCTTGCCCGCGTAGCCCGGGAGCACCAGCTCGCCCATCGGCCACACCAGCAGATGGAGGTAGAGCCGATTGGTCTTGGGGTTGTAGGTCAGTAGGGTGTTGGCCGGCGCCTTGAAGGCGTCGGGGGCCTGCGTGTTGCCGTAGATGGCACGCCCGTTCGCCTGCATCCACCGCCCGAACGCCGCCAGCCGGTCCTGTGCGCGGGCGTCGAACGTGCCGCGCCCGGTGGGCCCGACATTCATCAGCAGGTTGCCGCCCTTGCTCACCGTGTCCACGAGCAGCTCGATCAGCTGGCGGGAGTCCTTCCAGCTCGTCTCGTCGCGGTAGTAGCCCCACGACCCCGAGAAGGTCTGGCACGTCTCCCACGGCACGCGGACGCCGTTGACGCGGACCCATTCGGCCGGCTTGAACTGTTCCGGCGACCGGAAGTCCCACCCGCCGGGCACGTCGAGCAGGTCGAGGCGGTCGTTGACGATGATCCCGGGCTGGAGCTCGCGCACCATCTTCAGCAGACCAACCGAGTCCCAGTCGGCCCGCCCCTTCCCGTGGCTGCCGGACGGAAACGAGTAGTCGAGCCAGATGATGTCGATCTTCCCGTAGTTGGTGAGCAGCTCGCGCACCTGGTCCTTCAGGTACTGCCGATAGACGGCCATGTCACGGCCGGCGTTCAGCTTCTCGTACTCTGCGTCACTCGCCGCGCTCTGTGGATGGTTGCGGTCGATGGTGTACCAGGGGTGGTGCCAGTCGAGCAGCGAGTAGTAGAACCCGACACGCAGGCCCTCGGCCCGGAAGGCTTCCACCCACGGTTTGATCAGGTCGCGGTGGGCCGGCGTGTTGGTGGCCTTGTAGTCGGTGAACTTCGAGTCGAACAGGCAGAAGCCCTCGTGATGCTTGGCCGTGATCACGGCGTACTTCATCCCGGCCTGCCTGGCCTGCCGCGCCCATTCGCGCGGGTCGTAGAGGTCCGGGTTGAAGGTGTCGAAGTACTTCTGGTAGTCGCCGTCGGTGAGGCGTTCGTTCTTCTTGACCCATTCGTGCCGGGCCGCCTGCGCATAGGTCCCCCAGTGGATGAACATCCCGAACCGGGCGTCGGTCCACCAGGCCAGGCGCGCGTCCTTCTGGGCCGGTGTCTCCGCGGGGAGCGACACCGGCGCCTGGGCCTGGCCGAGGGCGCCAGCCAGACCGAGCACCACGGTCACGAGCACAGCGGGCAGCGTGGTTCGCATAGCGTCTCCTTCGGACGCGGAAGAGGATACCCCAAGTGCGCCAGACCTTCGATCTGCCGCCGATCGCGGGTCCCTGCCGCGCGCACGCGTTCCCGAATCCCGGGCGTGACACCCGGCACGCCGGCACGCGAGAATCCCGCTATAATCCGCCTCGTCCCGCACGGCGCGGCGAAGGTGGCCAGGCGATCGATGAGGAACCTCGAACTGAAGGCGGTCGCGGCCGATCTGGCCCGACTGCGGCAAGTCCTGCGGGCGCTCGGGGCCAAGCGACAGCCACGAGTGCTCCACCAGACCGACTGGTACTTCTCGGTGCCGCGCGGTCGGGTGAAACTCCGGCAACGACGGGGCGACAGGACGGCCGAACTGGTCTGCTACCTCCGAGCGGACGCGACCAGGGCCCGCGCGAGCGAGTACCAGAAGCTGACGGTCGCCGACCCCAGGGGCCTGCTCCGCCTGCTCCGGGCGATGTTCACCCCGGACGTCTGCGTGCGAAAACGGCGGGACCTCTGGCTGTACGGAACGACGCGCGTGCACCTCGACCGGGTGGTGGGGCTCGGCAGCTTCGTGGAAATCGAGGTTCCCTTCACGCGGCAGGCGACCTCCGCCCGCCGCGTGATGCAGACGCTGGTCGACCGCCTGGGGATTGCCGACGGCGATCGGCTCGCCTGTTCCTACGCGGACCTGCAGGCCGGCCGCGGCGCCCGTCCGGTGTCCGCTGGCAGTCCGACCCGCGGGCGGATGCGCCAGGGAGAGCATCGATGAAACGAAATTTTCACATCGGCATCATGGGGAACCTGTTCTCGGGCAAGACCACGCTGATGCGCGCCCTGGCGCAGGACCCGTACAAGCACGACCTCGAGACGTTGCTCGGCGGCGCGGACCTGCACGCCTTCTCCGAACGCGTCGACAAAGGCTCGCTCATCGACGAATGCCTGGCCCTCTTCTACCACGACCGAGTGGCGAACATCTTCCCGACCGAGCTGGCGTTTCTCCACATGCGGACCATGCAGCAACGGGAGATTCGCCACCTGATGACGCGCGAGAGCCCCCGCGGCGTGGTCATCCTCGAGGACCGGCCGTTCATCGACGGGCCCGAGGTCTTCGTCGGGCGCATGATCGCTTCGGGAGAGATGGCGCCAGCGCATGCCAGACTGTACCAGACGTTGTTTCACCAGACCCTGCGCGCCGAGCACATCCGGCTCCCCGACCTCACGGTCTACCTGCACACCGAACCCGACTTGCTCGAGCGGCGGCGCGCGAAGCGGGCCGCGGAAGGCGACGCCTACGCCGAAACGATCACGGCGGACTATCTTCGGGAGATCCATCAAAGCTACGAGGCCATCGCCGCCAACTGGCGTCGCACGCTGCTGCGCTACCAGGAGCATGCGATCGTGCCGCCGGACGCGGATCTCCTGACACTGCCGGCCGAGATCGACATGACCGAACACCCGGACTACGTGCACGTGGCCGCCGGCACGATCCGCGAGAAGGTCCGGCGGATGGTGGCCACTCGGCAGTCCGCCACATAGACCGAGACGCCGTGTCGGCGGAGACGATGCGCCCACCGAGGGGACTCTGGCAAGCATGCCTCTACTGGAGTTCCGCGAGTCGGTACCCGAGGCCGGCGAGTACTTTGCCCTCTTCGAGTCTACCGGATGGAACCGGGAATATCGTCTCGGCGTGGAGGAGTTGCGCGACGCCGTCCGACACAGCTGGTGCGTGGTCTCCGTCTACGACGACGGTCAGCTGGTCGGCAGTGGGCGGGCCGTCTCCGACGGGGTCTGTCACGCGCTGATCGTCGATGTCATCGTCAGCCCCTCCCACCAGGGGCGAGGCCTGGGAACAGCCATCATGCAGCAGCTCCTCGAGCGCTGCCGCGCCAGCAACCTGCGTGACGTGCAGCTGTTCTGTGCGTCCGGGAAGGCGCCCTTCTACACCCGCCTGGGGTTCGTCTGTCGGCCGGACGATGCGCCCGGCATGGACTGGCAGAGAGGTTCTCGCGAATCGTGAGTTCGATGAGTCTCATAGGGGCCATCGCGCTTGTCGCCGTCGGCATGGAAGTGGGCGTTTCGGGACTTACAGCCCGAGTAACACCAATTCCGGCGGCAGCATCCGCCGCAGGGCGGCACAGGCTGTCAGGGATGTCCCGCATCCACGATCTCGCCGGCCTCAAGGTGACGCGCTTCTTCGAAGTGAAGGCCGACTCGTGCGCGAGCTCACGACGCTGCCAGTCCCGTGGCCGGGTCGCCTGAGGCTCCGTAGCGACGGGGTGTGTCTCTCACTCATCTACCTGATGGCGCTCCCCATTGCGGTGGTGCGGGGTCGATCTCGCGGGCCGGCGCCACGCGAAGTCCTGAGCTTAGGTGTGTGGCAGGTGGGGGCGGGAGTGGGTTGGGGCGAAGGTCGCTGCAATCGTCACGGCCGTCGAAGCCGGAACACCCTTCGCCGGTGCATTGGTCCTCGGCCGGTGACGGCCGGCCTGGGCCGGTTCGGGGGCCGTCTGCTCCGGCCCCCGCCCCAGGTGCTGCGCGCGGTTACTTCTTGTGATAGTCGGGATACGGCGGGTGATCCGGGATGACGACCGGATTCTTCTTCAGCGCCTCGAGGGTCACGGCGACCGCCTTCTCGAGCTGCGCATCGTGCCCGGCCGCAACAGACGCGGGATCGTTCTCGACTTCGACGTCCGGCGAGATGCCGACGTTTTCCACCTCCCACGAACCGTGCAGCCCGTAGATGGCCGCACGGGGCGCGGTCACCCCTCCGCCATCCAGCAGCCTCGGGTAGTTACCGATGCCGACCAGGCCGCCCCACGTCCGGGTGCCGACGAGCGGACCGATCTTGTCCTGGCGGAACATCCAGGGCAGCGCATCCCCTCCCGACCCCGACATCTCGTTGATGACCATCGTCTTCGGCCCATAGATCTGCGCCAGCGGAGAGCACCAGTTCGCGCCTTCCCGGGTCGTCGTGCAGTTGCGGAGCGGCCGCTCCAGAAGGTCGACGATGTAGTCGGCGACGTACCCGCCGTGATTGTAGCGCTCGTCGATGATGGCGGCCTGCTTGTCGGCCTGCGCGAAATAGAACCGATTGAAATTGATGTATCCGCCATTCGCCGTGTCCGGAACGTGCACGTAGGCGATCGTCCCGCCGCTCAGCTGATCCACTTTGCGTCGGTTGTCCTCTTCCCACGCGCGGTTCCGGAACTCGAGCTCGTCGTCCACGGGCACGACGGTCACCTCGCGCGCCTCCTTGCCGTCCGGCGACGGCCCCACTTTCAGGCGCGTCTGTCTGCCGGCCGTGTTCTCGAAGAAGCTGGATACATCGGCCGGTGGCCGGACGTCGTGTCCATTCACTTCAAGGAGGTACTCGCCGACGTTGACTTGCTGGCCTGGCTGCGTCAGTGGCGCGCGCAGCGCCGGATACCACGCCTCGCCGTTGTAGATCCGGGCGAACCGATACCGGCCGTTCTCGATCCGATAGTCCGCCGCGAGCAGGCCGCCCTTGACGCGCGCGGGCTGCGGCGCATCCCCCCCATCGATGAACATGTGGCCGACCGTCATCTCGCCCAACATCTCCTCGAACAGGTAATTGACATCAGCGCGACCTCCCGCCCCGAGCAGGTACGGCGCGTATTTCTGTTCGGCCTGCGCCAGATTCAGCCCGTGGAGGTTCGGCGTATAGAAGAAGTCCCGCTCGATGCGCCAGACCTCTTTGTACATCTGGTTCCACTCCACCCGCGGATCCACGTACACCTCGGCTCCGCCGAGGTTGAGGACACCCTCGCCCGGCTTCGGGGCGCCCGACGTCGCCGCGATGACCCACGTCGCCCCCGGTCCGAAGCCCTGCCGGAAGTATCTGATTACCGCATTGTTATCGAGCGATCCAATATTCCGTACTTGTACCAGAACGCAGGTTCTGGCATAACTGGAGCGTGCCCGATCGCGCCGCCCGCCGCCCGCCGACCGACGACACGCTCCGCGACGAATTGGCGCGCACCCGACGAGATCTCGTTCGTGTGCGCGAGGAATTGGCTCGCGTCGAACGCGAGCGCGCCGATCTGCAACGCGAGCGCGACCGGCTGCGCCGTGAGAACGAGCGGTTGAAGGACGATCTGGAGGCGGCGCGGCGCGCGGGCGCGCGACAAGCGGCGCCGTTCTCGAAGGGCGATCTTACCCGACACCCGCGGCGCCCGGGCCGGAAGGCGGGGACGGCGCACGGCCGCCACGGGCAACGGCCCGTGCCGCTTCGGGTCGACGAGACCCACGACGCGCCGCTTCCGCCGGCGTGCCCGCACTGCGGGGGCGTCGTCCACGAGACGCGCGTGGCCGATCAGTACCACGAGGATCTCCCGCCCGTCCGACCCGTGGTGCGCCACTTCCGCATCCACATTGGCCGCTGCACGCGGTGCCACCGTCGCGTCCAGGGCCGGCATCCGTGGCAAACGTCCGACGCGCTCGGCGCCGCGGCCGTCCAGCTCGGCCCCCACGCGATCGCGTTCGCGGTGACGCTCAATAAGCAGTTCGGGGTCTCCTTCGGCAAGATCGCCACGCTGTTCCATCAGCGCCTCCGGCTCACGCTGACGCGCAGTGCCATCGTCCGCGCGCTCCATCGCACCGCGCGCCAGGCCGCGCCCACCTACGACGCGCTGTGCCAGACCGTGCGCGGAAGTCCGATGGTGTCCCCGGACGAAACGGGGTGGCGCGTCGGCGGCCGCTTGCACTGGCTGTGGGCGTTCGCGACACCCGACACCACGGTCTATGCGATCCGCAAGGGACGCGGCTTTCCTGAAGCCGCCTCGATCCTGGGCGCGGACTTCGGCGGCGTGCTCGTGCGGGACGGCTGGGCGCCGTACCGCCAGTTCACCCACGCCGCGCATCAGACCTGTCTGGCGCATCTGTTGCGGCGGGCCAGGCTCTTGCACCAGGATCATCCGCACACGAGACTCCCCGGCGCGGTTCAGGGCCTGCTCCAGCACGCGTTGGCCCTCCGCGATCGGTACCATGCCGGCGCCGTCTCCGCGCACGGCCTGGCCGTGGCGCGAGGTCGCCTGATCACCGCGATGGACGCGCGGCTCGATCGCACCAGTGTCGTCGCCGACGTCGAACGGTTCGCCGCGCATCTCACGGTGGAGTTTCCGGCGCTGTTCTCGTTTCTCTTCGACCCGACCGTGGACGCGACCAACTGGCGGGCCGAGCAGGCCTTACGTCCCGCGGTCGTGACGCGCAAAATGGCCGGCGGCGGGAATCGCTCGCTCCGGGGGGCCGCCACGCAACAGGTCCTCGCCTCGGTCCTGCGCACCGCGCATCTCCGAGACCTCGATGCCGTGCCGCTCGTCGTCGATCTCCTCCGCGCGCCGAAGCCCGTGGTCGCTACGGCACTTCAAGCGCCGCGTCAGTAGCTCAACCCCGGTAACCAATTACCTTCTCTGGTACTGATTGGCGCCGCAGCCTGCACGCGGAACCCGGAGCGGCAGACTGGACAAAAGGCGCAGCCCGACGTGAAAGCCACCGTCAAATGGGACAAAACCATCGTCGTTTCGAAATCGACGCCCACGTTGCAGGTGGTCGTCAACCCTCCGCTGAGGCATGGCCGGCCGATGCAAATCGGCGCCTACGCAGCTTTGAAAGACCTGGGCGCGGACTACGTGCGCTATGTGCCCTGGCTGCCGTATCCCAAGCTGGGCGTGGCCGAGCTCGAGCCGCCCACCAAGGACAAGACATCGTGGGACTTTTCTCTCATCGATCCTATGACCAAGGATTTTCTAGCCGCCCAGGAAGGGCACTCGACGGTGATGAACTTCTCCACGATTCCGCAGTGGATGTTCAAGACCGACAAGCCCATCGCGTATCCTGCCGACCCCGACCAGGTGACGTGGGACTACGAGAAAGGCACGGAGCTGCGCGACCCCAGCATGAAGGAGCTGGGCGACTACTACACCCGCCTGGTGAGCTGGTATGTGAATGGCGGATTCAAGGACGAGAACGGCGTGCAGCACACCTCGGGCTACCACTACAAGTTCCCGGTGTGGGAAGTGCTGAACGAAGTTGAGTCGGAGCATACGACCACGCCTGAAATGTACACGAAGGAATACGACGCCATCGTGGACGGCATTCGCCGCGCCAGCCCCAGCACCAAGTTCATGGGCATGGCGCTGGGAGGGCCGAGCGATCATCCGGACTTTGTGGAGTATTTCCTCGACCCCAAGCATCACAAGGCCGGCATCCCGCTCGACTTCATCTCCTACCACTTCTACGCGTCGCCTACGCGCCAGCAGACCATCGACCAGTGGCAGTACACGTTCTTCGACCAGGCGGACGGATTCCTGCACACAGTGCGCTACATCGAAAGCATCCGCAAGCGCCTGTCGCCAACGACCAAGACGGATACCGATGAGTTGGGCGTGATTCTGCCCACCGATAACACCGATGCGGACAAAGTGGCTCCGCCACCGGAGTACTGGAACCTGGCCGGGTCGCTCTACGCCTACCTCTACATGCAGCTCTCGCGGCAAGGGATCGACATCATCGGCGAGTCGCAGCTAGTTGGATACCCGACGCAGTTTCCCAGCGTGAGCATGATGAACTGGGTGGACAACAAGCCCAACGCGCGCTTCTGGGTGCTGAAGCTGATCAAGGACAACTTCCATGCGGGCGACAGGCTGGTGGATGGGAGCCTTGACGGAGCGAACTCGTCGGATGTGGAGGGGCAGGCGTTTATCACGCCGAGCGGCCGCAAGGCGCTGCTCGCCAACAAGCGCAACCGTGCGATCAGCGTGGTCCTACCAGATGCCGACAAGGCAACTGCGGTTACCGTGGACCGGCAGACCGGCAACGGCCCGGCGCACAGCGTGTCGGTGACCGATGGCAAAATTAAACTCGAGCCCTTTGCCGTGACGGTCGTGAGCTGGCAATGACAACTCCTCAAATGCAATCCACCGAAGGCGAGCCGCTGAAGCGGTTCGCCTTCATCCTGCGGCTCAAGCCCGGCGTGGGCGAAGAGTATGACAAGGCCCACGCCGCTGTGTGGCCGGAGATGCTCGAACTGTTAAAGAGCGCAGGCATCCACGAGTATTCGATCTTCCGGCGCGACGAACTGCTGTTCCTTACGTTCAAGGCGGTGGATTTCGAGGCGACGTGGAGCCGGCTCGACAATCACCCAGTGAACCTGCGCTGGCAGGAGTGCATGGCGCCCAACTTTGCGCCGCACGAGGGGTTGCGCCCCGGCGAGCGCTTCCCGATGATGGAAGAGGTTTTCTACATGCCGTGAGCGTGTATCCCGCTCGAGCCGCAAGACGTAAATGCCCAGGGAGGGTCGAGCACAGAGTTTCGATTTGGGGGGACAAGTGACGACGACGGAGAAGCGGCCGCTCCGCGTGGGCCTGTGCGGAATCGGTCTCGACGCTTACTGGCCGCAATTCGCGGGACTTGAAGGGCGGCTCAAAGGCCACGTGGCGCAAGTGGCGGCGCGGCTGGAGCGGCCCGGCGTTGAAGTGGTGAATCTGGGCCTGGTCGATACGCCGCACCGATCGCGCGATGCCGGGCACCAGTGCCGCCGCGAAGACATCGACGTGCTGTTCCTCTACGTCACCACCTACGCGCTCTCCAACACCGTGCTGCCGCTCGTGCAGCGCGCCGGCGTGCCCGTGATCGTGCTCAATCTACAGCCGGGCGCCGCGATCGACTACGACGCGTTCAACGAGCTCGAAGATCGCACAGCGATGACCGGCGCCTGGCTCGCCTACTGCTCGGCATGCCCGGTTCCCGAGATCGCCAACGTCATGTCGCGCGCGGGAATCGCCTTCCACCAGGTGACCGGCGTGCTCGATGAAGAGGCGACGTGGGCTCAGATCGAGCAGTGGCTGGCGGCGGCGCGGGTGCGCTCGGCTCTGTCGTCGGCGCGGCTCGGCCTGATGGGCCACTACTACAGCGGCATGCTCGACATCATGACCGACGTGACGCTGGTCTTTATCGCCTTCGGCACGCATATGGAGATCGTCGAGGTCGACGAGCTCAGTGCGCTCGTGGCCGAGGTCGACTCGGCCGCCATCGATCGCCGCGTCGCCGAGTTCCACGACAGCTTCGACGTGCAACCCGACTGCCCCGCCGATGAGTTGCGCCGGGCAGCGCGCACGTCCGTGGCGCTCGATGCCTTTGTCGCGCAGCACGAGCTCGACGCCATGGCCTATTACTATAAGGGCTCGGGCGTGCCGGCGAACGAAGACACCATGAGCTCCATCATCCTCGGCACTTCCCTGCTGACGGCGCGGCACATTCCCGTGGCCGGCGAGTACGAAGTGAAGAACGCGCTGGCCATGAAGATCATGGACTGCCTTGGCGTCGGCGGCTCGTTCACCGAGTGCTACGCGATGGACTTCAACGACGACCGTATCTGATTACCGCATTGTTATCGAGCGATCCAATATTCCGTACCTGTACGAGAACGCAGGTTCTGGCATAACTGGAGCGTGCCCGATCGCGCCGCCCGCCGCCCGCCGACCGACGACACGCTCCGCGACGAATTGGCGCGCACCCGACGAGATCTCGTTCGTGTGCGCGAGGAATTGGCTCGCGTCGAACGCGAGCGCGCCGATCTGCAACGCGAGCGCGACCGGCTGCGCCGTGAGAACGAGCGGTTGAAGGACGATCTGGAGGCGGCGCGGCGCGCGGGCGCGCGACAAGCGGCGCCGTTCTCGAAGGGCGATCTTACCCGACACCCGCGGCGCCCGGGCCGGAAGGCGGGGACGGCGCACGGCCGCCACGGGCAACGGCCCGTGCCGCTTCGGGTCGACGAGACCCACGACGCGCCGCTTCCGCCGGCGTGCCCGCACTGCGGGGGCGTCGTCCACGAGACGCGCGTGGCCGATCAGTACCACGAGGATCTCCCGCCCGTCCGACCCGTGGTGCGCCACTTCCGCATCCACATTGGCCGCTGCACGCGGTGCCACCGTCGCGTCCAGGGCCGGCATCCGTGGCAAACGTCCGACGCGCTCGGCGCCGCGGCCGTCCAGCTCGGCCCCCACGCGATCGCGTTCGCGGTGACGCTCAATAAGCAGTTCGGGGTCTCCTTCGGCAAGATCGCCACGCTGTTCCATCAGCGCCTCCGGCTCACGCTGACGCGCAGTGCCATCGTCCGCGCGCTCCATCGCACCGCGCGCCAGGCCGCGCCCACCTACGACGCGCTGTGCCAGACCGTGCGCGGAAGTCCGATGGTGTCCCCGGACGAAACGGGGTGGCGCGTCGGCGGCCGCTTGCACTGGCTGTGGGCGTTCGCGACACCCGACACCACGGTCTATGCGATCCGCAAGGGACGCGGCTTTCCTGAAGCCGCCTCGATCCTGGGCGCGGACTTCGGCGGCGTGCTCGTGCGGGACGGCTGGGCGCCGTACCGCCAGTTCACCCACGCCGCGCATCAGACCTGTCTGGCGCATCTGTTGCGGCGGGCCAGGCTCTTGCACCAGGATCATCCGCACACGAGACTCCCCGGCGCGGTTCAGGGCCTGCTCCAGCACGCGTTGGCCCTCCGCGATCGGTACCATGCCGGCGCCGTCTCCGCGCACGGCCTGGCCGTGGCGCGAGGTCGCCTGATCACCGCGATGGACGCGCGGCTCGATCGCACCAGTGTCGTCGCCGACGTCGAACGGTTCGCCGCGCATCTCACGGTGGAGTTTCCGGCGCTGTTCTCGTTTCTCTTCGACCCGACCGTGGACGCGACCAACTGGCGGGCCGAGCAGGCCTTACGTCCCGCGGTCGTGACGCGCAAAATGGCCGGCGGCGGGAATCGCTCGCTCCGGGGGGCCGCCACGCAACAGGTCCTCGCCTCGGTCCTGCGCACCGCGCATCTCCGAGACCTCGATGCCGTGCCGCTCGTCGTCGATCTCCTCCGCGCGCCGAAGCCCGTGGTCGCTACGGCACTTCAAGCGCCGCGTCAGTAGCTCAACCCCGGTAACCAATTACTGCCGGAACAGCGCCTTCTCACCGTTCTGTGAGACCGTGAAGGCCACCACCCCGCCCACGTACGGCTCGGTCTTCCGTGTGCTCAGGTCGAACTTCGAGACGGTGTCGGTCGGCGGATCGTTCAGCGGCGGCACGCTTGGGCCCTCGGACAGGAACAGGATGCCCGGCTTGCCAACCTCGAGGTGCACGTAGTTGGCCGCCTTGATCGGCAGCGCCACGATGCGCTGGCCGATCCCGTCGAAGTCGATCGCGACGGTCGGCGGTCCCTCCTCCTTCTTCTCCCCTTCCTTGTCGCCAGCCTTGCTCTTGTCGGCGTCCTTGGCCTTGTCGGTCTTGTCCTTGTCGTCCGGCTTGGCAACCTTTTCCTCGTCGCTCTGGGGCTCGACCGGATTGGCGTCCCCCTGCTTGAGGACCACCGCGTACACGTTGCGGGTAATGGGAATTTGGATGCTCGTCAGGTCCAGCCAGCTGCCGCCGAGCCCGACGTCGGTGCTGGCCGCGAAGTACAACAGTTTGCCGGCCCGGTCGAAGACGGGGTGCCGAGCGTCACCGATCCCGTCGGTGATCTGGGTCGACTTGCGCGTGTCCAGCGAATAGACGCGGATCGCGCGGAGGTGATTCGGCAGGAACTTCGAGTAGGCGATCCACCGGCTGTCCGGCGACCAGGCCGGTTCGAAGAAGGTCGCCCACGCGTCGTAGAGGTCCGTGTCGACCTTCACCGGCGTGCCCTTGTCGGTCTCCACGTACCACAGATTGAGGCGCTTGTCCGTGTACGCGATCTTCTTGCTGTCGGGCGACCAGGTCGGCCCGTAGAAGAAGCTCGGCGGGTTGCCCAGGTTGATCTTCTTGACCTCTCCGAAGCCGCTCTGGTCCACCAGATGCAGGGCGTACTCGCCCGACTCATCCGAGAAGTACGCGATCCACCTGCCGTCGGGAGACCACGCCGGATCGCGCTCCGCGACACCGGTCGTGCGCGTCAGGTTGCGCACGTCACCTTTGTCGGCCGGCACGGAGACGATCTCGCCCCGTGCCTCGAACGCCGCGCGGGCACCGGTCGGCGACAGGGCGGCCGCCAGGATCTTGTCCGCGACCTTCTCGTAGTGCGGCCGCGTGGCCGGCAGATCGCCCCGCACGCGGATGTTGACCTTACTGCTCCGACCCGTCCGCGGGTCGAAGAGGAAGATCCCACCAAACTGTTCGTACACGAGCCCATCCGGTCCGGCGGCAACGCTTTTGAGGTCGAACCCCGTGTTCTCGACGACCTGGGTGACAACCTTCGATTTCGTGTTGTAGGCAAACAGCGTCACGGGACCGTTGCGGTCCGACAGGAAGTAGACCGTGTCCTCGAACCACACCGGGCTGGAATCATTCGAGTTCTGCCGCGGCAGTTTCTCCAGCGCCAGATTACTCAGTCGCACCAGGTAGATCGGCGTGGTCTGTCCGCCCCGGTACCGCTTCCACGCGTTCTGCCACGTCATGTTCGGCACGTACGCGTAGCGGAGGCCATCGGGCGAGTACGACCCGCTCTGGCCGCGCCACATCGGCAGTGCCTCCGGCACGCCGCCGTCGACGGGAATCGTGTAGAGCCGGTTGAAATCCGCATAGGCCTCGCGCCCCGACCGGAACACGATGCGCTTGCTGTCCGGCGTCCATCCCACGACCACGTCGTCGCCGGGGTGCCACGTCAGCCGCTTCGGCGCGCCGCCCTGCGCCGGCATGACGAACACGTCCACGTTCCCGTCGTACTGTCCGGTGAAGGCAATCCACTTCCCATCTGGGGAGAAGTACGGCGTGGTCTCGTGTCCACCGGTCGTCAACTGGCGCGCGTCGCCCCCGGACCTCGCAACGGTCCAGAGATAGCCGCCGTAGACGAAGACGATGTCCGACGTGCCGAGCGTGGGACGCTGCAACAGCAGGGGCTGGTCGTCGGCCGTCACCACGGGCGCCAGGCCGAGTACCGCCATCAGCACCGACACACAAGCGATGCGCACGCGCATGATCCCTCCCTCAAACGTGGTAAGACGGTTCACCGTGCCTGTTGGACGGCGTGGTTTGGACCGTTCATTCTCCCGTGTGCGCCGCCGGGGTCTCCCCGCGCGTCCCCGCGTCCCCGAACCAGTCGGCGGCTCGGGCCGGGTCGCCCCTCCTGCCTACTTCCTCGCGAACGGCGTCGTCAGCCGCTGTTCGACCCACTGCTTGTTGATGACCAGGTTGTACTGGCTGAACTGCGCCGCCTGGTCACCCGGGATCTGCAGAGCCTCCTGGTAACAGGCGACGGCTTCATCGCGACGTCCGAGGAGGTCCAGGAGGTGGCCCTGCCATACGAGCGCCCGAAAGCGCCACTCGGAATCCCGGACGGCCAGCCCCGCCATTGTCTCCAGGGCGTCGGGGTAATGGTGCGCATCGTAGAGCAGCAGACCCAGTTTGCCAAGGGTGCCCGGATCCTCGACCTTCGCCTCCTTCGCCTTCCGGTAGACCTCGAGCACCGCGTCGCCGACGCCGGTCCAGGGCATCTGGTCCACCTGGACGAGGACCTCTCGCTGAGCCGGCGGCGGCGCGAGCGCCAGCGCGACCGCGCCGTCCGGTTCGACGACCACCTGCTGGAGCGACGACCTTGACTGGAAGGTCACCTGGTCCACGTCGGCCAGTCGCTCAGTTCGGAAGCGTTGCTCGGACCCGTCCGAGAAGTGCGCGGCCACTGTCACCGGCATCTGCATCGAGCCGACGCGCTCGACGCGCACCGTACATGTGAACGCGCCGGCTGTCGGCACGCAGGCCTGAGCCGCCACGCGGTAGTCCGCGCTGTCTGGCGAACGCACCCAGGCCTCGAAGAGCCAGCCGAGATCCTCTCCACTCTCCGCTTCGACCATGCGCTGAAAGTCCCGCCAGTCGAGCTGCCGGCCCGCGTAGTCGGCCAGGCACCGGCGGTAGACCCGACCGAACGTCGCGTCACCGACGACCGATTCCAGGGCGTTCAGGAACGCTGCGCTCTTCCCGTGGATCACGACGTTGCCGAAGTCCCACGGGATGGCGGCCTGCTGGGGCTCGGTCACGTCCATGGTCGTGTCGAACCCGTGCTTCACGCCGTTCACGTAGCGCGTCTCCAGCGCGCCGGCCCCAGTGATGCCGCGCGCACGCCGGTAGGCGCGGTCCGCGTGGGTGCCCATCCCGATCATGAGCCACGACAGGAAGTCCCGCCCCTGCCCGAGAACGTAGTCGCCCCAGTACATGTGGCCGATTTCATGGGCGACGATCCACCGCCAGAACTCCGCGGGGCGCTCGGACAGTCGAGTCTGCCCGTGAACGACCACGAGGTTCGTAGCGGCCGGGAACCCGCCTGCCGGATAGTCCATACCAGGGACAATCGTGAGGGAGCGGTGCGGGTAAAACCCGAATTCCTGACGGTAGAACTCAATCACATCAACCGCGGTGGCCAGCAGCGACTGCGCGCAAGGCCGCTCGGCGTTGGTGAAGACCGCCCGCACGCGCACGCCCCCTGCGTCGGCTTCCGCGCTCTCGTACCCTTGCCCGATGAACAGCCCGAAGGCCCGGGCCCCGTCGGCCCGGTACGTCCCGGTCCGAGCCTCGTAGAACCCGCTCGTCGCCACCGCGTACCCCTCAGGGGCCTCTACCCGCACCTCGTAGTCGTCGAGCGACCCGAAGCCCCACCAGAGGCGGGGGCTCACCCCATCGAAGTAGCGCGTGGCACGGGAGGACGTCATGGCGCTCTTCGTCTGAGGGTCGAGCGCCCACGGGGCGTCGAAGTCCACCGTGAGGGCGACGTCGCCGCCCGGGGCCACCTCGTGCGGCAGGTCGTACAGCGCCACGCTCACCGTTCCGGGCACACGCTCGAGGGAGATGCCGTCGACCCGCACCGTCTGAAGGTCCCCGTACCACTCGAGCGCAAGCCGGCCAATCGGCCGGCGCGTGGTGTTACGGAAGCGGATGGTCTCGGTGCCCACCAGGCGCGTCACGTCCGAGGAGAACTTCAGGGTGACGGCGTAGTGGGCCCGCGGTGCCACGGCC
Organism: uncultured Acidobacteriota bacterium; assembly: GCA_963701315.1. GTDB lineage: Bacteria > Acidobacteriota > Vicinamibacteria > Vicinamibacterales > Fen-181 > FEN-299. The sequence continues at coordinate 3,474,107 of OY969603.1, forward strand.
GGCGCCCAAAACGCTGTCCGAGCCATTCCAGAGCCGGTCAGCGTGGCGGTCAACACCACGAACATCATGGCGCGCATGAGAGCCCCCCCGCCAGATTTGACGCAACCGGAACCGACTCCGTTGCGTCCTTGCGACCCGCCCTCCAACCGGCGTCCGCTGGCGCAGGCCCGGTCAACGGACGGCGTCGCGATCGAGGATGGAAAGGAAGCCAAGAAGGGCACCCCACGTGTAGAAGGGATCGGCGTTCCGGACGTCGTCGCCACGGCCCGTCACGGCATTGAGGTTCTCGTAGACGGCCGCTTGCTCCCGCCAGGTCTTGAGCAGCAGCGCCCGGGACTTCTCGACGAGGTCGGCTCGCGCGTCGTCGACCGTGTAGTTCCGCATCCCGAGGTAGACGAGGAAGTTCATGGGCGCCCAGATGCGGCCGCGCCAGTAGTCGTTGTCCTTGAACGCCGGGTCGTTCCGGCTGATCGAAGGCATGACATAAGGCCCGGCGAACTCCCCGGGATTGAAATAGTGCTCCCGCATCATCCGCGCAGCTTGTGCGGGCGTGGCCGCTCGGGCCAGCAGGGGATAGAAATTGGTCGGCGAGATTCGCTCGCTCGGAACCATCGTCGTGGTCTGCAGGTTCAGGAACAGGCCGGTCTTCTCGCTCCAGAGCTTGGCCACCGCCTTGCGGTAGGCCTCGCCGCGCTCGCGGAGTTCCCGCTCCTCCGCAGAGCGCCCCAGGACGGCGGCGATGTCGGCAAGCGCTTCGCAGTCAGCGACATAGAGGCTGGTCAGCCCGACATCGGCCAACTCGAGGACGTTCGTGTCGGCGTTGAAGGGCACGTCGTCGAACATCGGGGAGTTGTCGAGCCCCGACTCGTACATGGCCCCCTGGGCCGTATGCGCGGCCGGATCAGGTGGAATGGCGTTCGTCCCCCAGCTCAGCCAGTCATGGTTGCCGCGGTCGCGGGGCCACCAGCGGTTCCACGTCAGCAGGTCCTCGTAGACCTCCTCCAGAAACCACCGCTCCGGGTGGCGGCGGTAGATCGTGCGGACGACCAGGCTCCCGACCGGCGGCTGGGAACGATCGTAGGACGCCGTCTGCATCGGCCCCCGCCAGTTGGGGATGAAGCCGTGGGGCGTGAGGCCCTTGGTCACCTCGATGCTGTTCGCGAGGGCCAGGCTCGGGTTGAAGAAGCTGAACATGTAGGCCGCGAAGTAGCTGTCCCAGTCGAACAGCACGAAGCCACCCCAGGTGGCGTTCCAGGATCGGCTCACCGGCACGAAGACGCGCTGGCCCTCGGGGTCGTAGACCACGTTCCAGGCCAGAACGGTCCGCATGGCCCGGAACACCTCGGCCAGTTCCCCGTAGGCTCGCGCCTGACGGTCCATCTCGTCCCGCCGCCGGCCGAGCACCTCCTTGATCTCACCGACGGACCGCGCCCGGCCCGTCGAGATGCCCACCTCGCCCCCCAGTTTCACCGCCACGGTGGCCGCGGTGACCGGCAGAGAGACATCGGGAACCAGCGAAGCGGTCGTCTGGATGGTCACGAGCTTGCCGCCGGCCTCCGCGGTGATCCGGTCGGCCCGTCGCGTCACCACTCCCGGTCGGTTCCAGATCATGCCGGCCTCAATCACCAGGATGGGATCGCCGAAGGTCGGGCTCCTTGTGGTCTTGTGGCTCGTCACGAGCAGCACGAGATCGTCGCCGTCGTGGCCGCTCTCGACGCGAAACTCCGTCCCGGCCCAGGCGACGTCCACCGAGGTGTAGGACCCATCCTCGGTGCGCGGTCCGGGCTTAACGATCTCGCCCTCGCGCGTCGACGGAAAGAACCGGTCGATGTAGCGGCCGACGTGGAGGCCGAGGTTGACGGCCAGCCCCTCGGGCAGGAGGACGTGGGACAACATGCTGTTGGTGTTCCAGGTGTTCCAGCCTCTGGCGAGGTCGCGTTGAAGGCGGAGGTAGGTGTCGCTCCGGGGGCGGGCCTTCACATTCTGGGCCTCAGCGTGAGGCGAGACCAGCACGGCCAAGCTCGTGGCGAGGGCGAGGCAGGCTACGGGCGATCGTCCGCATCCCATTGTGTCCTCCTTGGACCCACGTCGGCACCCGGCGGAGGTTCACGCCGCGCTGGCTGGGGGAGCCAGCGTCTACTGCCCAACCGGCTGGCCAGTCACCAGGGCCCGCCACGCCCGGGCCACGCGCTCGGTCGGCAGCCAGCCGGTCGGCCCGTCGAGGCCGACGCGCTCGGCGTAGGGCGCAATCGACCGGCTCCGGACGTCTCCGAGAAACCCGTCCTGTTCGGCCACCCCCCGGGGGACATCCGGATGCTGCGGGTCGTACCGCAGTCTCAATGCGTCCTCGAAGAAGATCATCGCCAGGTCTCGTGACCGGCCGACGACGTGCGCGATACCGGGTTCCTCGGCGATCGCCCACAGGGCCCCGGCTCGTCGGTTCACCGCGAAGATACCCGCGATCGTGTCGTTGCGCGACCACAGGTCCTTCTCGCCGGTCAACAGCAGGCCGGGGACCAGACGCGCGGCGTGCGGCGCCAGCGCGGTGTAGTAGATGCCTCCCTTGTTGACGACGAAGGCGATGACCCGCTCTGGTTTCCACGCGGTGAACTCGTAGTTGAACTGGCCGCCAGCCGACATGCCCCACAGGAGGAGGGCGGCGCGGGCCACCTCCGGCCGCCCGGCCCGTGCCGCCAGAACGGAGAGCGCGTCGAGCAGCGCTTGGCCGCTCCCGCCCGACGCGTTGACGTAGTGCTCGATGAAGGCCTGGTCGTGCCCGTGGTCGGTGAACTGGCACGCCAGAAGGGCGACGTGCTGTTTCGCGGCAAAGGCCTGCCAGACCGGATCGGCGGCCTCCGGCCGCCCGTCGCCGTTGGACCCTGGCATCAACACGACAACGGCCCGGAGCGCGTCGGCCTGGTCCGGCACCCACAGCCTGAACACCGCCGTGTCGTAGTTGGCGCCGGGACGGATGGTCACGTCCCGGGCCGTGCCGCCGGGCTGCTGCGCGGCAGCCGCAGGCGCGAAGCACGCGAGCACACTCGCCACGATGATGGTCCGGCGTGAAGGACAGCCACAATACACGTTTGTCCCCCTGATGTTGGAATCGAGAGCGCTGGTCGGCTCGACCACAGGCTACCGTCGCCAGCCGCCCAAGATCAACGTCCGTCGGCGGTGACGCGGCCGAAAGAGCCCGTGCCTGCCATGGGCACCCGTCCTCCAGGGACAGCGACGAGGACGCGGGTGCGCAACGGTCCGTCGGCCCTCCGCAATGCCGCGCCAAGGCCGCCTGAGGCCGGACGCGCACGGCCCGGAGCGTGATCCGCAGGAAGCGATGCGGAAGGGAGGGTCGGCTCGATCGCGGGCGCCTACTCCAGGGCGCGGATCGCCGCCCGGAGCTCGGCGATGTGGCTGGCCTTGATCGGTGTCTGTGCCGGGGCAACCGTCTCGGCGAACGTCAGGGTCCCTCGCCCGGCGGCCAGGTAGGCCTCGGCGAGCGCGGTGCGCAGTTCGGTCAGGTGCTGTGCCTTGACGACCGTGCGGCCGGCGACCAGGGTGGAATCCGTCCATGAAACCGCCGCAAGAGAGAGCCGGGTCCGCAAGGTATCGATGGCGTGACGCAGTTCAGTCAGGTGGACGACCTTCGGCACGGTGCTCCGGGCGACGAGGGGGTCGTCGGTGAAGACCTGGGAAAAGACAGCGGTCACCGTCGTCGCTCCGGTCGGCGAGACCGTACACGTGGCGCCGCTGCCCGCGCAGGCGCCGCGCCACTCCTTGAACACCGCACCCGCGCCCGGAACGGCGGACACGGTGACGGTCGTGCCGGACGGGAGCAGCGCGCTGCATGTGCTGCCGCAGTCGATGCCGGCCTGGCCACTGCTCACGGCCCCGGCTCCCGAGCCGGCCACACCGGCCGACACGGTCACGACAGCTCCCTGAGCCGGCGTCAGTACCAGGAGCGTGACCGAGTTCGCGGGGAAGGTGGCGCTGAACCCGGCGGCCGTCACGGCCTGATCGGCCTGGCGCACGATGGCGGACAGGTTGGTCGCGTCGTACCGGTAGACGGCCGCGGACGCGGCCGGAAGGAAGCCGGCAAGGCTGACCGCGCTCGTCTGGCTGTCAGCGCCTTTGTTGATCACCACGATTGTGACGACGCCGTCGCTGGCGCGCTCGGCCGCATACACCGACAGCACGTCCTGATCGCTGCTCGTGGCCGCGACACTCACGCCGCCGAAGCCGTTCCCCGCGCCGTCGTAGTTCCGGAAGATGCGAAACGCAAAGGCGCCAGGTTGGTCGAGTGTGGGCGGGCCCCACAGTGTCGCCAGGTCGAGGCCCTCCCGCCCGAAGATCCCGAGCACGTCGGTCTGAGCCAGCGCGCCGTTGATGTCGTCGAGGGCCCCCCAGTTGTACTCGGAGATCGCGGTCTTGGTGCCGGGGTATGCCGCCGTCACCCAGTCCTTCATCCGCGGGATCAGCCGGACGGCCACCCCACCCGCCTGGGTGTCCGAGACCCAGCTCTCGTCCACGTAGGACGGGTCCCACAACGATCGGGTGGATCGGAGACGCAGGGCCTGCGTGGCGGCGGAGCCGGCCGACGAGAGCGCGACGCCAGAGGCCTGCGGATAGTAGTGCAGGTCGAGGTAGTCGAGCACGCGCACGCCGTGCTGCGTCTCGTAGGCGGCCATCTGCTGCAGGTACCACGGCACGAAATAGGTGTTGCCGTGCGTCTGGTAGTCCGTGCCGGCACTGCACCCGTCCAGCGCCGAGTAGAGGTAGGCGCACCAGCCCCAGAGGACCGGACCGAGCGTCATCGCCGAGCCGTCGGCGGCCTTGATGGCCGCCGCGTACGCGTAGGTCTGATCGCGGAGTTCGTCATAGCTGACCGGCGAGGGGTGGACGTCCCGATGCGTGCTGTTCCAGAGCATTGGCTCGTTGTCGAGATCCCAGAACGCCACCCCGCCCGCCGACGCAGCCCCGTACTTCGCGGTCAGGTGCGCGACCCAGCCGGCCAAGAACGTCGGAACGATCGCGACGCTGGTGTCCGTCGGGTCGTTTCCGGTGATGGCGGTACCGCCGTTGCGGGTTCCACTCCCACAATTGGGATCCCAGGGGTCGGTGGAGTGCTGCGCGCCGTACTTCGAGACGGCGAACCCGCAGTCGTAGGGGTGCGTGGCCAGGCGACGCTTGGCGACCCAGCCGATGAGAGGGGCCGTCAGCAGGGACCTGGTGCCCGTCCGGCGATCCTGCTCGACGAACAAATCGGCCGCCGAGCCGTCCGGCAACTTCGAGGGATCGGCGCTGTCGTCCGGAATGTTCTCGAAGTACCAGTCGCTGCCCGTGTTGTAGGTGTCGTTCTGCCAGTTGTAGCGGCTGGTCGAGTTCCCGCCCCGCCGCCGGACCGGCAGCCGCAGTGCCGCCGCCGTCTGCTCATCCGCGAAGTTCATCCCGTAGATGTCCTCGCTGATCGCGTGGCGGGCGGCCCCGACGTCGATATGCAGGGTCGGGCTGCTGGGCGGCGGGCCGGTGGAGCCGACCAGGATGATGTCATCGAGGTAGAAGGTGGACTGCGCGGCGCCGGTCGTGTCCTGCCAGTACACGTCGGAGAGCGGCGAAGGACTGCCCAGCGAGGACAGCGGCACGGTGAACTCCGTCCAGCTGCCCGCCTGCGCGGTGACGGCCACCGTCTGAGAGTTGTTGCCATTCGCCACCACGCGAAGCCGCTGGCCGGCGGCGCTCCCGCGAATCCAGAACTGGAGCGACGTGTACGTGGCGGTGGCGATGGCCGGGTCGGCGTGCAGGTACAGCCCCGCCCACGCGGCCGTGTACGTCACCGATAGCGACGACGTGCCGCCGTGGGCCGTCGTGGTCACGACCGAGACGGTCGTGTCCCACGACCAGTTGCTCCAGCCGGCGGCGAGGCTGTCATCGAAAATGCTCAGATCCGAGGCGGCGCGCAGCGGGCCGCCCGACCCGACCAGCAGGGCGAGGAGCAGCGAGAGGACGAAGACGCGCGCGACCGGAAGCGTCGGACGCAGCATGGCCAGTCGTTGCCTCTCCGGGTACTCAGTGACCGATTTGCCGATTCCTGCAAGCCCCACGCCAGCACGCGAGCTCACGGACGCTCGGTGCCGTTCGGGGCCGCTCATGGCGGGTCTCCGGCGTTACGCCTGGCAAAGACCCTGCACGTCTCCGACAACGACAACCACGCAACCTGTCGGTCGACTCACAATATCGTGACCCCGGGCGCGATCAGTCAAGCCGCGAAAACGACGCGACCGCCGGCGGGTGGTCACGCCGAGTCCGGATGAACCGCGAAGCTCGTTTCCCCGCGCGAGTAACCTGGCGCAGCCGGCTCGGAACCTGGGATGACCGTCTACCGTCCTGCCGCTGGCACAGCGGACGGCCGCGACGGTTGAAGGCGAGGGCCGGTCAGCGACTCGTGTGGCCCGGGCGGATCGGATCGAACCGGTGGAGGCGAAGTGGTCGCCTTCTCACCCGTCGCCCCGCCCTCCGAGGTTCAGCGCAGTCGGCCGTACTTCTTCATCACCGCGATCAGCCTGTCCGCGGGCAGCGCATAGACGCGGACGTCGTCCGCGCCGGTCGTCGTCTCCGCGGCGAGCAGCGCGTTGGTAATCGCCGCCTCGACGGCCTGGGCGGTCGCCTGGAAGAGCGGCGTCATCCGGTCGTTCGGCAGCATCTTCACGTCCTTCACCGGCTGGTCGTTGAACCAGGCACGGGCATTGGCCGTGGAGAACGCCAGGAAAATGTCGCCTGAACTGTTGCCGCCGAACCCGCCCTGGCGACCCAGCCCGACGGGCACGCGCGCCGCGAGCCGTTTCAGCTGGTGCGGGAGCAGCGGCGCATCGGTGGCGACGATGACGATGATGGACCCTTGTTCCGGCACGTCATCCGCCGCGCCTCCACCGGGCGAATCACAGCGGCGGCGCGGTCCGAACGGTGGCACCGGACCGTCCGACGCGATGCAGGGCGCCAGGTCCTGAATCTCCTCGCCGACCGGCACGCCCGCGATGCGCAGGTCGCGGCGCAATCCGTAGTTGGCCTGCACCAGCACGCCGACCGTGTACCCGCCGTCGGCGTCCGGGAGTACGCGGGAAGCCGTCCCGATGCCGCCCTTGAACCCGTGGCAGATCATGCCGGTCCCGCCCCCAACCGCGCCTTCCTTCGGCAGGCCGCTGGCCGCGGTGTCGAGCGCCGCGAGCACGTGCTCCGTCTTAACATGGAACCCATTGGTGTCGTTCAAGATGCCGTCCCAGGTCTCGGCGACGACGGGCAGCCACCACGGCTGCAGCACCGTCTTCTGCGACACCTCCCACTGAATGATGGCATCGCGGACGACGCCCACGCTGTGCGTGTTGGTGATGCCGACCGGCCCTTCCAACAGCCCGCTCTCCTGCACCCACGTGGTCCCGGTCATCTCGCCGTTGCCGTTGAGCGTGAACCACGCGGCAAACACCGGGTCGGCGTTGGCTTTGCCACGGGGATGAACAACGGTCACGCCAGTCCGCACGGGACCTTTTCCGACGATTCGCTTGCCGGCCCCCTCGACAAGTGTGGTATGTCCGACCTCGACGCCGGCCACATCGGTGATGGCGTCGAGGCGTCCCGGCGTGCCGCCAATCGGCAAGCCGAGGTCGCGCTCTCGCGGCTTTTGCGCGCCGACAACGCTCGAACAGGCCAATACGATGCCCAGGACGGAGATGGCGTACCGCATGGACAATCCTCCGTGGCGATGGTCGAACTCCGTGGCAACAGACAGCTCGCGGGCCCGCAGCCCCGGTGCGCCACAAAGCAGCGCGCACCCCGAGGCCGGCACCCGGTGTCGGATTATCGTCTATCTCCGGCCCTCTGCGGGAGGGCTCGGGCCGCGCGCCCAAGGAGGGCTGCCGCCGTCGGCGTGAGAACCGGAGGAGGCTACCCGCTCATCCAGTCGTTGCGCTACCATCTGCCATTCGACCGCGACTCCGTCGGGCCTCAAGACGACAGGATCCGTCCGGCTGGCACGAAGGTGGAAGGCGCTGGCCGCTTCGCAGGTGGCACATGAGGAACCTCTCCCGTCTCGCCCTGGCCTGCCGGGGCGGGGCCCCTGTGTCGGCGACGACGGGCGGCGTTCTGACCCTTCTGCTGGCGCTCCCGTGGCTGCTGGCTGAGCCCTGAGGAGGTGCGGGTCATTTTCACGGACAACGCGTACTCGAACCGCGAGAAGGATCCGGCGAAGACCTTCGCACGGATCGGCCACGGCGAGAAGTACGAGCAGGCGTTCGAGCATGTCTACGGGACATCGGTGAACAAGGTCGTCTCTGAGATCGTCGGGCTGTTCGAGAAGAGGAAGACGCACCCGGCGCTGCGGCCGGAGGGTACGTTCTTCGCCGGGTAGCCCACACTCACAGGCGCGGTCGCCGGCACCCGCGACTGCCCGGCGCGGCGGGCCGAGGCAGGTCCGTGGCGCTGACCGTGCGTAGGGCCCTGTGCGCGAGGGTCCTTCGGCTCAAGGCCCGATCTGATGGGAGAGGATATGCACCACTTGCGGATGGTGGCGACGGCTCTCTGTCGCCGGACAGCGGTTGCGAGACTATCGCTCGCCGTCGGCCTGACGCTGCTGGCCGTATCGGGCGTGGAGCCGGCCGGCGATGTGTTCCCAGCCGGCAAATGGGCCCACTATCGAAGGCCGGAGGATGGTGGATGGGCCTCGTCCGGCCTGGCCGAGGCCAAGAAGCTGTCGGCGTCGACGGTCATGACCTCGTGGGTCCTCGTCCAGGGCGGGATGATCGTCGACGAATGGGGCCAGGTCGCGCAGCCGGTCCTCATCCATTCGATGCGCAAGAGCATCATCAGCGCCCTCTACGGGATCTACGCATCGAGAGGGGTCGTCCGTCTCTCGGCCACCCTGGCAGAACTCGGGATCGACGATCTCCCTCCCTCGCTGTCAAAACGCGAGAAGACAGCGCAGGTCGTCGACCTGCTCAAGGCTCGCTCCGGCGTCTACCACGACGCGGCGTGCGAGACGCCCGGGATGAAGGAGAAGCGACCCGCCCGTGGCAGCCACCCGCCGGGGACGTTCTGGTACTACAACAACTGGGATTTCAACGCCCTAGGCTCGATTCTGGCCCAACAAACCGGCAAGAGCGTCTTCGACGCGTTCGACCAGGAGATCGCGCGGAAGGTCGGAATGGAGAACTTCGTCGTGTCCCGGGATACGAAGAACATGCTCGAAAAGGAATCGAAACACGCCTGCTACGCGATGTGGCTCTCGTCCCATGACATGGCGCGCTTCGGGCTGCTGTACCTCAACGAGGGCCGCTGGAATCAACAGCAGCTCGTCCCGCGTTCCTGGGTCGAGGAAAGCACCACGTCGTACAGCGAGGCAAGCCCCGACGTGGGATACGGCTATCTGTGGTGGCTGGGTGTCGAAGGGCACCCGTTCCTAGGCCACCGGTTCTCCGGCAAGGTCTATTCGGCGGAGGGCTCCTATGGGCAGTACGTCGTCGTGGCGCCCAGCTACGATCTCGTATTCGCCTGCAACGTCGCCGGCAAGGAAGCCCTCAGCAACAAGGACTTCCACAAGATCCTCTCGACGATCATGAAATCACGGCGAGCGCCCGGGGCGACCCAACCCGTGTCGTAGGCTCGTCACAGGTCGCGCGTCGAGGACGACACGCCCCAACGGACCGCGGGGCATGCCCGCCGGCGTGCGCACACATTCCGGCGCCACGACGTCGTCTGAGTCTGACGCGTCTCGCCGAGCTTCCGAATGCGGACGATGTGGCCTTCACGCACCCGACGGATTCGTGATCGCCTCGGCGAGCCATGTGCCGGCCGTCGGCGGAGACTCGGCACGCGGCCAGCCACCGACGAGCCCGGCAGGCTTCCCCCCATCACGAGCGCGGCCGTCCTACTTCTTCTTCTTCTCCTTCTCCTTCTCCGGAGCGGTCGTGGCCGGCGGAGCGGGTAAGGTGGCCGGCAGGTCACTGCTCATGATCTGGCACTCGAACTTCCACTGCCCGTTGAATTCGTGGACGATCCAGAGAACCTTGCCGCGATCCCGGCTGGACGGGCTGCCGTCGGGCGGGTTCAGCTCCAGCGAGAATGTGGCGGTCACATACGCGAGGGGGCCGTTGCCGGAGACGTCCTGCGGGACGACCTCCAGGTTCGACGCGCCGGACTTGAACCGCTCGTCGAAATACGTCTTCACCAGGTCCACGCCGCGCAACGTGCTGCGGTTGGCCGGCATGATCACGCCGTTGCCGGCGAACAGCGTCCCGATCTTCTGCAGGTCCTTCGCGTTGTAGGCGACGACGAAGTCCTGAACGAGCTTCCGGATCGCGTCCTGATCGGCGCGCCCGAACTGTCTGGCCGTCGGCGCCGAGCACGCCAGTAGGCCAACCGCCATGGCGAGGAGTAGAACCCCCAAAACTCTGGCCCGCATCTGTGCCTCCGATCTCTGAATGAGTGCCGTTAGCCCTTCAGAATGACCGGCCCATTCTAAAGACAAATGGATCAGATGTTAAGCGATGTCAGATCCGTCCGGTCCGGCTCCACGGCGGAAGTCGCAGATTGAGGGGTCGTCGCACCTGGAGACCGGTGACGTTCGTGCCGCTGAGCCCCGAGCGTCGCATCGCTCATCAACGCCGGGACTCCCAGTCGGTTGCGAGGCTCGCTGCGGCCGCCCTCCGGCACCCTTCGGTGTAGAATGCCGACCACACCTGTGGCGCCGCCACTGCCCGCTGTGGAAGGGAATCCCATGCGCCTGAATCGCAGCTTCTCCGTCGTGACCTCGATCGCGATGACCTTGCTCGCCCTGTCGTCCTTTGCCCAGTCCGTCGACCCCGCCTCGGCGATGCACTGGCGGCCGATCGGTCCTACTCGCGCGGGGCGGGCGCGGGCCGTCGCCGGCGTGCCGTCGCAGCCCAATGTCTGGTACGCCGGCTTCGACAACGGTGGAGTCTGGCGATCGACCGACTATGGCGCAAACTGGACGCCAATCTTCGACGGTGAATCCACCGGCTCGATCGGCGCGATCGCGGTCGCCCCCACCAACCCGAACATCATCTATGTCGGGACCGGGGCCGGGATCATCCGGCCCGACCTCGCCACGGGCAACGGCGTCTACAAGTCGGTCGACGCGGGCCGGACGTGGACGCACCTCGGCCTGGTCGACAGCCAGATGATCGCGAACATCGAGGTCGACCCGCGCGACCCCGACCGGTTCTTCGTCGCCGTCCTCGGTCATCCGTACGGCCCAAACGCCGAACGCGGCGTCTTCCGCTCGACCGACGGGGGAAAGACCTTGCAGAAGGTGCTGTTCAAGGACGAGTACACGAGCGCCAACGACGTGCGCATCGACCCCTCCGATCCGAACACGGTGTACGCCGCCCTGTGGGTGCAGCAGGAGGGCTTCCGGGAGGGCGGAGCCTTCGGCGGCGCCGGCGGGGGAATCTTCAAGTCCACCGACGGCGGCACGACCTGGACGCCGCTCACCGAGGGGTTGCCCGACATCATCGAGGCAAACCTCGCCATGGCCCCGAGCAGCCCCAAGGTGCTGTACGCCATGGTCGCGGCGGCCGGGACGTCCGCCGGAGCGCCGGGCGGCCGTGCCGGTATCGGGCTCTACAAGTCGGTCGACGGCGGTGCGCATTGGTTCCTCGCCGTGCGCGGCCCGGACGGACGCGGCACCCGCGCGCCGGACCCCCGCCCGCTCGTCCGCATCGGTGGTGGCGACCTGCCCACGCTGGCCGTGGATCCAAAGAACGAGAACGTCGTCTACGTGTGCTCGGTGGTGTTTTGGCGGTCGGACGATGGCGGCCTGACCTGGACCGCGGTCCGTGGTGCGCCGGGCGGTGACGACTACCAGAAGGCATGGATCAACCCGACCAACCCGGACGTCCTCGTGGTCGTGTCGGACCAGGGGGCGGTGGTGTCGGGCAATCGCGGAGAGAGCTGGAGCAACTGGTACACCCAGCCGACCGCCGCCATGTTCCACGCCTCGACCGACACGGCCTTCCCCTACCGCGTGTGCAGCGGCCAGCAGGATTCCGGCTCGGCCTGCGTGAGCAGCCGCGGCAACGACGGCGAGATCACGTTCCGCGACTGGCAGCCGGTCAACATCCAGGAATACGGCGAGGCCGCCCCCGACCCGAAGAACCCGGATCTCGTCTACGGGAGCGCACGCAGCGGCGTCTCGCTCTTCAACCGGAAGACCGGACAGACACAGGCGGTCGGGCCCGCCTTCACGGCCGGACCGTCGGGGATCGCCTACAACCGCAACGTCCGCACGATGCCGCTCGAGTGGTCGCCGGTGAACCCGAACGTCCTGTTCTACGCGCAGAACGCCGTCTACCGCACGACCGACGGCGGTGCGACCTGGACCCGGATCAGTGGAGACCTCTCGCGGCAGACCTGGGCCGTCCCACCGACCGCCGGTCGCTACGCGAGCGGTGTCACACCGGGACCGCAGGGCGCCATCACCGCCCTCTCGCCTTCGCCCCTCGACGAGAACGTGTTATGGGCCGGGACCGACGACGGCAACATCCAGGTGATGACGGGCGTGGCGCACGAGTGGAAGAATGTCACCCCGGCTTCGATCAAGCCGTGGACGCGCATCTACAACATCGAGGCGGGCCACTTCAGCAAGCTGACGGCGTACGCCGCAGCCAATACCCTGCGCGTCGATGACCTGGACCCGCACTTCTACCGGACGCGCGACGGCGGCCAGACGTGGACCGAGATCAACACGGGCATCGCACCCGGGTCGCCCGCAAATTCCATTCGCGAGGATCCCCGGCAGCCAGGCCTCCTCTACGGAGCGACGGACACCCAGGTATGGGTGTCCGTCGACGACGGGGACCATTGGCAGTCACTGCGGCTGGACATGCCGGCCATTTCGGTCCGTGACCTGGTTGTGAAGGACGACCCCACGTGCTGGTGTGCGGACCTTGTCGCCTCGACGCACGGACGCGGCTTCTGGATCCTCGACGACGTCACGCCGCTCCGCCAGGACGCCGCCATTCGAGCCGCACAATCGGCGCACGCGGCATACCTGGTCAAGCCGGCGCCGGCCGTACGCGTGCGGTTTGGGATGAACGACCCCACGCCGTGGCCGCCCGAGGTGCCCGCGGGGGAGAATCCGCCGCCCGGCGCCATTCTCGACTACTTCCTGTCGGCCGACGCGCCGGGCCCGGTGACGATCGAGATCCTCGACGCGGCCCAGCAGGTCGTGCGGAGCTACGCCAGCACCGACCCGGTGCCCACGCCCAGTCCAGCCACCGACCCGGCGGCCTACAACAAGGTCTGCCAGGAGACACCGACCAGGCCGGACTGCAGCCTGCCACTCTACTGGCCGGCGCCACCGATGGTGGTCGCCACGCGCGCGGGCATGCACCGCGTGTGGTGGGATCTCCGCTACGGGCCCGTGGGGGAGAGCGCAGGGCGCGGGGGCGGCGGGGCTTCCGCCGCGGTTCCGCACCGGACGTATCCCGGGGTCAATGCCCCGTGGGCGCCCCCTGGCCCTTACACCGTGCGCCTGACAGTGGGCGGGAAGAGCTACACGCAGCCGATCGTCCTCCGGCTCGATCCGCGGGTAAAGATCTCGCCGTTCGGGCTTGCACGGCTCATGTCGCTGACCACAGAGATGTACAGCGGCGCGCGCACGGCCCGCGCAGCCTACGACCGTGCGCGGGCACTCTCGGCGCAACTTGGCGCGATGCAGGGCGACGACGTCGCGACCTTCAAGGCGGCACTCGAGGCGCTGGCGCCCGAGGGAGCCACAGGCGGGCGGGGTGGGATGCGCGGCGGCGGTGCACCGGGAGAGGTCGGCGGCGAACGCGGGCGCGGCGGGTCGGGTGGCGCCATGACGCTTTCGAGCGTGAGCACGGCCCTGCTCGCGGCCGCCATGGCCATGCAGGAGGCAGACGCTCCGCCCACGGCACGGGAAGTCGAGGCGTGCGCCGCGGCACGCACTCAGCTGTCGACCATCATGGCCCGCTTCACGCGGCTGACGACCGTGGAGCTCTCGGCGCTCAATGCCAAGCGGAAGGCATCAGGACTGCCCGCCATCACGTTGCCGAAAGCACCCGTGCCGGCGGGCGCCGCCCGGTGAGCACTGCGGAAGCGGTGTCGGCGCCCGCCGGGCCGGCTGGAGCCGACGGCGACGTCCCGTTCCTGGGCCGGTGAGGCGTCCTCGCCGCCCAGCGCTGACCCGCGGGATCGCGACGACGAACTGCGCGCGGTGGGGCGAGCCCCACCGCGGCCCGTCGGGACTCCGGCGCATCCGGGTCATCGGTGGGGCCAAGCAAGCCCGGGCCCGGTTTCCTCGCGCAGTTTCCTTAGATGCCGTGCGTCAGCTGCACGTGCGCGTGCTTCCCCAGGTGGACCTCCAGCTGATTCCAGTCTCCCTCGTCAGCTCTCACACGGCGGCACGAGGCACAGATCGGCAACATCCCGCTGAGCGTCCGGACGTCGGCGAGGGCCTGCCGCGACTCCGTCGCCGTCTGCGACAGGATGGTCGGTGACTCCACGAAGAACAGCGTGTGAGGTACCCAGTCGCGGAACAGCCCCGCCTCGGGAGGGACCAGACGGAGGCTCAAGCGCCGACGGATCCCGCGAACAGCAGGCGCAGGGTGCCCAGGACGCGGTATGGCGGACCGCGCGCCGCGGGCGCCCGGCGGATGGGAGACTCCCGGGGTCGCCCGGCTCTCTTGCGGGAGCGCGCCCAGCGCTGGCTCGCCCCTCGATCACGACGAGCCGGGCACGAGCCGTCCAGCGACGGCCTGCGTCTGGACGGAGAGGTCCCCGCGGGCCGAGGACCCAGACGCCGACGATGCCCTTGAATTGTGGCGGCTTCCCGACCATAGTGTTGAAAGCCCTGCCGGGGAGTCCCTCGCTGTGCAGTGGAAGCGACTTGCCGTCCTCGTGGTCGTGGTGTTCTGCGTGCTGGTCGTGTCACTTCTGTGGACCCGGTCGCGCGGACCCCGCCCGCACCGGTCCTTGCCGGCCTTCATCCCGGGCACGCTCCCGGAAAAGGACGCACGGTGAGCGCCCGCTCCTTCGTGCGTGACGCGGTGGCCCGACACTCTCACGAGTGGTGCGTGGCCTTTCTCGTGCTGGCCACTCTGGGCGCCCACCTCGCCATCTCCAACCTGCCGCGGGACGGGTTCATTTTCGACGAGGCGTACTACGTGCCGGCCGCGCGGGCGCTGATCGCCGGCGATGTCTCCAACATCGAGCATCCGCCCTTGGCGAAAGCGTTGATCGCGGTCAGCATCCGCGTGTTCGCCGATCAGGGGTTCGCGTGGCGACTCCCAAGCATCATCGCGGGGTCGCTCGGTATCCTGCTGATCTACCTCCTCACGCGGCGGCTGGCCGACAAGACGACGGCGCTGTATGCCGCGTTCCTCATGACCTTCGAGAACCTCTGGTTCGTGCACTCCTCCATCGCGATGCTCGACATCGTCGCCATCACGCTCGGGCTCTGGGCGCTGCTCCTGTTGGTGCGGGGTGACTGGGTCTGGGCCGGCGCCGTGATCGGGCTCGCCATGCTGGCGAAGGAAACGATGGCGCTGCTGGTCGGCGTCGCGATCCTCTTCGCGTTTCTGCAGTGCCCGCCCGGGGTGTCGCGGCGTCACGCCGCTCGGCAGGCCGCCACAGTGGGGTTCTTCGTCGCCGTGTCGGCGTTCTTGGTGTTCATGGCCGGGCTGCAGATCTACGATTCCGCGTACGACGCCTTCCCGACCTCGTTCCACCATGTGGCTCGGATGATCCGCCACAATCGCGGGATCGGGTCGCCCCCGCTTTCCGAGGCGATCCACCCGATGCAGTGGTTCTCCGGGTTCACGCCGAGCGCGTACTACGTCACGTCGGCAGTAGTCGGCAAGGGACTCCGGCGAACCTACCTCCAGTACCTGGGACAGCCCAACCTCCTCGTGGTCCTGCTGGTGTGGCTGGCCCTCCCCTTCTCGCTGCCGCTCATCAAGCAGAAGAACCCGAACGTGGTCCTGCACACGGTGCTGTTGCTGGGTTCGTGGATCAGTTTTGCGGGCGTGGCCGTCGTCCGGATCACGTATCCCTACTACATGCTCGTGGCCATCCCGAGCATCTGCGTCCTCGTGGCGGTGTTCCTGAGGCAGTGTCCGCGCCGTGTGGTGGTGACCTACGGCGTCGGAGTCGTGCTGTGGTTCCTGTTCTGGTTCCCGAGAAACCTCTTGACCCTGGGCTGATGAGCGCCTGAGCGCGTCCGACGCGGTCGGACGCTCGGGACCCTTTGCGACGTCTGAGGGCGCCGCAGCGGCGAATCGTCCGAAGCCAGACTGTCCGGCGCGCGGCGCGCGTCCGGCATGAACCGGCCTGACCCCTGTCGCCGGCGTCGACGCAGCCAATCCCTGCGACGGACCCGGCGGAGTCCACCAGCAGTACGGAGGCAGCATGGAGTACGTCAATCTCGGCAAAGCCGGCCTGAGCGTGTCCCGGATTCTGTCTCGGGTGCATGAGCTACGGCGCACCAGCCTCGGGCGAACTCAAGGGCGGACGGCACGCCTGGGCGCTCAACGAGGAGGACAGCAAGCCGTTCCTCCGACAGGCCCTCGATCTCGGCATCAACTTCTTCGACACCGCCAACGTGTACTCGAGTGGCGCCAGCGAGGAGGTGCTCGGGCGATTCTTGAAGGCCAACGTCCGCCGGGAATCCGTCGTGGTCGCGACCAAAGTGTGGGGCGTGATGCGAGACGAGCCCAACGGCAGCGGGCTCTCCCGCAAGTCGATCCTCTTCGAACTCGACGAGAGCCTTCGTCGACTGCAGACCGATTACGTCGACCTCTACCAGATTCACCGCTGGGACGCCACGACGCCGATCGAGGAGACCTTGGAAACGCTCCACGGCCTGGTCAAGTCTGGAAAGGTCCGGTACCTCGGCGCTTCGTCCATGCACGCCTGGCAGTTCGCCAAGGCGCTCTACCTGGCGGACCTCCACGGCTGGACCCGCTTCGTCTCCATGCAGAACCACTACAACCTGCTCTATCGTGAGGAAGAGCGCGAGATGCTCCCCCTCTGCGCGTCGGAGGGCATTGGCGTCATTCCGTGGAGTCCCCTGGTCCGGGGCCGTCTCACGCGCGCCTGGAACGCCGAGGCCACCAAGCGGTCGGAGACGGACCAGTTCGGGCGCACGATGTACGCCGGGACCGCGGAGGCCGACCGGAAGGTCGTCGATCGACTCGGGGAAGTGGCGGATCGGCGGGGCATCGCCCGCGCGCAGGTTGCGCTGGCCTGGATGCTCAGCAGGTCGGCCATCACGGCGCCGATCGTCGGAGCCACCAGACCGCACCATCTCCCGGACGCCGTCGCCGCCGTCTCACTGCGATTGAGCGCCGAGGAAGTCGCCGCGCTCGAACAGCCCTACGTGCCCCATCCCGTCCTGGGCTTCAATTGATGGCCCTGACACCCACCCGGGGCGCGCTCGACGCCAGCACGAGCGCGCCCGTGGTTGGGCGGCCACTTGGGAAGACGCCCCGTTCCGGGCGAAATGGCCGTGAGAGCGGACGGGGCTGCCGAGGGACATCCGAGTCCCCGCCGGCCAGCACGATCAGTCGGCCGGGCGGTCGACCATTGTCGCCAGGACGTCTGCAAGCTCCTTCGGGTCGAAGGGCTTCGAGAGGTGGCGATGGAAGCCGGCCGCAAGGGCGGCCGCCGCATCCTCAATGCCAGCCCCGGCACTGACAGCGACGGTCGGCAACCACCGACCCTCTGAGGCGGCTTGGATGGTCCTGACGAGCGCGTGCCCGTCCGCGTCAGGAACCGGAACGTCCGCCACGACACCGTCGAACCGGTGCCGGCCGAAGGCGTCCACAGCTTCGCTGGCCGACCGGGCAACCACCACCTTCGCCCCCTGCTGACGCAGGGCGGCCACCAGCAGGGCCTGTGAGTCTTCCGCGTCGGCCACCGCCAGGATCCGCAGGCCGTTGAGCGTCTGGCGCGCCGCCGGGGCGTCGCCCGCCTCCGGATCGGCCGTCGTCTCCGGCGCGTTCGCCGACGGCAACTCGATGGTGAACGTCGAACCGAGGCCCTCGCCGGCGCTGCGCGCCGACACCGTCCCGCCGTGTGCCTGGACGAGGTCTCGGACAATCGACAGGCCGAGTCCCAGTCCGCTGTGCTCGGCTGCCTGGGACTCGAGCCCCTGCCGAAACCGATCGAACACGAACGGCAGGAACTCGTGAGTGATGCCGGCGCCGGTGTCCGACACGCTGATGCGCAGCCCCGACGGTGAGGCGGTCGCCGTGACGTCGATTCGGCCGCCCGACGGCGTGAACTTCACCGCATTCGAGAGGAGGTTCCAGAGCACCTGGTGCAGCCGGTTGGCGTCGGCCAGGAGCGGCCGCAAGCCGGCTTGAGCGTGCAGGGCGACGGACACGCCCTTGGCCTCGGCCGCAGGTCGTATGGAGTCGATGGCGGCCGAGAGGAGCGCGGCCGGGTTGATCGGCCGACGGTTGAGCCGCAGTTTGCCCGTCACGATGCGCGACACGTCGAGCAGTTGCGAGACCAGGTCGGCCAGGACCTGCGAGTTGCGCTCGACAGAGGCGAGCGCGCGCTCCCGGGTCGCGGAATCGACGCCGCTGCCCCGCAGCAGCCGGGCCCAGCCGAGAATGACGTTGAGTGGCGTGCGCAGTTCGTGCGACAGGGTCGCCAGAAAATCGTCCTTGAGCCGGTTCGCCTCCCGCGCGGTGCGGTACAGCCCAGTCACCCGCTCCGTCGCCGCGTCGGCCCGAACCCGTTCGGCGGCAAGCCGGACGCGCTCGTGCTCAGCCTGCTTGCGTTCGGAAATGTCCCGAACGGCCGCGATCACCGAGACGCGACCTCCGATCGGGCGGACGGCCACCGACGCCTCGAGCGCCAGGGTCGAGCCGTCCCGACGTTGGCCGGCGAACTCGTAGACCGAGGGCGCGGGTCCGCCGGAGAGGCGAGCCCGCCGATAGGCGAAAAGCCGGTCGCTGTCCTCGGCGGCCCAGAGCACGGACACGTGCCGCCCCAACAGCTCGCTGGAGGCGTCGTACCCGAACAGCTGCACGCACGCCCGATTGACGAACACGATCCGGTCGTCCGCTTCGACGAGGATGCCGTCGCCGGTCGCCGCGAGGATTCCCTCGAGCCACTCGCGACCCTCCCGGACCTCGTTCTCCATCCTCTGACGCTCGCTGACATCGCGGACGGTTGCCGTGACGAACGACTCGCCATCGATGTCGAACGGCGCCAAGCTGATTTCGACGGGGAATTCGTGCCCGTCGCGGTGCCGCGCAGACAGTGAGCCGTGCTGCCCCATCGCCCGCGTGCGCGGCATGGACCGGAACTCCCGCCGGTGACGCGCGTGGCCGCCGACCAAGTCGAGGGGGACCAGGAGTTCGACGGCCCGCCCGAGCAGATCACGGCGAGGGAGGCCGAAGACGGCTTCCACTTGCGCGTTGAGGAAGACGATGCGCCCCGCGGCGTCGACCGTGAGAATCGGGTCCGGCGCCAGGTCCAGCAGACGCTCCCACAGCTGGTCTCCTGACGCCTGGCCGCGCGCGACGCGAAGCAGAGCGGTGAGTGTTTCGGCCGTCTGGTCGGCTGGCGCGGCTGGGAGCCACACGTCGAACGGCATCCGATCGCCGCCCGGCTCCGAGCCACCGGCCAGGTATGCCAGGAAGCGGGCCTCCGGACCCGCGTCGCCCCGCAGCCGGCGCGCGAGCGTCGCGGGATCGACGGCCCCAAGATCCGACCCGAGCACCACGGCGCGCGGGTGGCCGGCGGCGACGGCGCCGCCAGCGTCCGCCTCGCGCTCGATTCGTTGGACGGTGAACCGTGCCGCGCGCAAACGGGCCGTGCACACGAGACAGAGCGGCTCGGGCACTCCGACGAAAGCCACGAGCCAGTCGCCTGGGGACATGCCACCTCTACAGATGTGGGAATAGTTCAGTATACGATTGATGCGCACCGCGCCGCAAAGCCCCGGTCAAGTCGGACCGATCAGACTCGACCACCGCCCGGTGGTCCCCGCTCGGCCGGATCGCGCCGCGGACGAGGCTCCCCGTTGGGCTGGCGCCGACACTCCCTGTATGATCAACCGGCCTGGCGACCCGCCGGGACCCTGTCTCCTCACTCGGGAGGTCTCATGAAGCGCCTCGCTCCTGCGGTGTCTGCCGTCCTGGCGTGGGTCGTCCTGGCCGTTCCTGCAACGGCCCAGACCAAGCCCGCCGCCCCGGCCACGCACCTGAAGGCACCCGATGCCACGCTCGACGCCTTCATCGCCCAGGGGAGGAAGGACTGGAAGATCCCCGGGCTGTCGGTTGTCGTGGTCAAGGACGGTGCCACGGTGTACGAGAAGGGCTTCGGGGTGCGCCGCCTCGGCGAGGCCGGCGCGGTCGACGCGCAGACACTGTTCGGTATGATGTCGACGACCAAGGCGCTGACGGCGATGGCCATCGCGATGCTCGTCGACGAGGGCAAGGTGAGGTGGGACGAGCCGGTGACGACCTACCTGCCCTGGCTCCGCCTGCCAAACCCGTACCTGACCGAGCACGTGACAGTCCGGGACGCCCTCCGCCACAGTTCGGGGCTGGCCAGCGCCGATTCTGCTGTGGGCCCGCGAGGACCTGTCCACGCACGACATCCTCGAACGGCTCCGACTGATCCCCACGACCGACTCGTTGCGATCGACCTGGCTCTACCACAACGTGATGTACGAAGTAGCGGGAGAAGTGGTGGCTGCGGCCAGCGGCATGCCGTGGGACCAGTTCATCGCGAAGCGGATCCTCGGTCCCCTCGGGATGACGCGGAGCTTCCCCACCTACGAGGGGGTCGTTGCCCTCAAGGACCCGAACACCTCGACGCCGCATTTCGAGATCGACGGTCAGGTGCACGCCATCGACGACGTCACCGTCGACCGGGTCCCCGCAGCCGGGGCAGCCTGGACCACGGCGCACGACGCCGCCAAGTGGCTGGCGTTCTTGCTCGGCGGCGGGCAGGTCGAGGGAAAGCGCTTGGTCAGTCAAGCCAGCTTCCAGGAACTCCTCAAGCCGCAGGTCGTCATGGCACCCGAGTATCCAACGGCAAGCCTCGTCGGGTCTCACTGGACGACCTACGGCCTCGGCTGGTTCCAGCAGGACTACCGGGGTCAGTTCGTCGCCATGCACACGGGCAGCATCGACGGGCGCACCGCTCTGGTGGGGCTGGTCCCGGACCGCAACCTGGGCGTCTTCACGTTCGGCAACCTCGACCACGCGGAGTTCCGCCACGCCTTGTTGTGGAAGGTGATCGACCTCTGGACGGGAGGTCCCGACCGGGATTGGAACGCGGAGTGCCTGAAGCTGTACGGGAGCCTGAACGCCAAGGCGAAGAAGGCCGAGGCCGACCGCGAAGCGGCGCGCGTGAGGGACACGGCTCCGTCACACCCGCTGGAGGCGTTCGCCGGCGTCTACAGCCACCCGGCGTGGGGACGAATCGAAGTGACGGCCGACAAGGGCGCGTTGACGGTTCGGATGGGACCGTCCCCGCGCAACGCTGGCACGCTCGAACACTGGAACTACGACACGTTCCGGGCGCGACTGGGCGACGGACGGGGCGGCTGGAGCTACGTGGGATTCACGAGCGGCTTCGATGGCACGGTCAACGGCCTCGTCCTCGACAACCCCTCGCTCGTGTTCGTGCGCGAGAAACAGGCAGCCCGGTAGGGCGCCGCACGGCGCGGCGGCCGGCCTCGAATCGGGTCCGGTCACCGCCCGTTGGCGCTGCGTCGCGGTGTACGCCGCGGACGGGCCGTCCCCGCGGCGATCCTCGCTCTCACTGGCTTCCTCACCTGGACGAGCGGAAGAGGCTTGTCGGCGAGGAACCGGATCGTACCGATCGTACCCTTGGTGGTGTCGTAGCCCCGAAGATCTGCCCTGTGAGCCTCCACCACCGGGCCGGGATAGAAGGCGCAGTGTCCCTGGGCCGCGCCGGACCACACCAGCACCTTCCCGTCGAGACGAATGGCCGGAATCCTGTAGCTGACACACTCTTCGACGTCGGGGGCCGCTGCGTGGATGGCCGTGCGCAGCTGTTCGAGCGCCGCCCGCGTGTCGGGATCCACCGCGGCCAGACGAGGACACCCGGCTGCTCGCGAGCACGTTCAACACCCTGACCGACTCGGTCGCCCGGAGGGTTTGGCGGGTCACTGGCCAACCTGTTCGGTCTCGACGCCGGAGCCCAGATTGGCCTGGAGTTCCGCTTCGGGCTCCCACGACATTGGCGGGCTCCCGAGGAAGGCTAGGTGGGCGGCCATGTCTTCCAGCTGAACGTCTCGAACGCGCTCGCGACCACGCCCGCCGCCATCGCGCGGGGCGCGGCGCCGGGGCCGACCGACTGGTACCTGGGGTTCAACCTCGCACGGAAGTTCTACTGACGGGGGCCGGGTGGTGCGCCAGCCAGAGGCGGGATCTCACCGGCGGGCCCCGCTAGCCCCAAAATAAGCGCGTTGTTCAGTTCGATCAAATACCCGAGAATGACCGGCGCGATGCGTGACACGTCCACGCTCACCACGAACGAGCGGGCGCGCCGGTCACCGAGTTCCGCGGTCTTCGCTGCGCTGTCTCCGTACCGTCACGAGGGTTCTCCGCCATCCGGGCCTCTCTATCCCGGTCTCGCCGTCCGTCTCAGGTCCGCCGCAGGTCCGGCAGATGATCGACAGCCCGCAGGAAGACGTGTTGCCACGGGTTCCAGGCGAGCAGGCGAAACACCACGCGACGGCTCGTGCGGACGACCTGCGCGGGCATCCGGAGAAAGGCGTGGACGAACGCCTTGAATTCCATCGCAAGCACCGCGATCTTCTCGGCGGCGTAGCGGTCGCCCCAGCGGCCGCCGTCCGGGAGCAAGAGGGCAAACCACGCCTTCAAGGTCCAGGCGAGCGCGGTCATCACCATGTACGCCCAGTTGCTCAGCAAGGTATCGACCGGCATCCGCGTCGCGTGCACGCCGTGCTTGAGTTGCTCGATCAGGTTTTCCTGATGTCCACGCCCATTCGCGAGGACCACGACCTCGGCTGCCGCCGTCTCGCGATCGTTGGTCACGTAGAAGAAGTAGCGGACCTCGTCGAACAGGCGTTGCTGCCCTTCGGTGACGGCAATCGTTTTGCGCACGACCACCATCCGGTACGTCGTCCGGCACGCGCTCGGCCGATACGGAAACTCGGCGACCGCCTCCCGGAGCAGCGTGAAGTTCTTGAAGCCGCGCGCGACGATCACGTCTTCCTTCACGGTCGGCCGCCGTCTGCGCGGCTCCGTCTCGACTTCGTACTTGGGCGCACGGACCAACGCGCGCCAAGCCGTCGCCTCCAGGGCCTCCGCGCACGCGATCAGCTTCGCGTGGGCGTCGAAGCCAAACACGAACCGGATGCCCGCCGCATCCCAGCGATCGAGATGCTCGGTCTGACTGAAGTCGGTGTCGCCGCGAAACGTAATCCGCCGAAAGCCCGCCTCGCGACACAGCGCGTGCGCCTGATCGAAGCGCGCCGCCGCGCCGTCCGACGAGGGCCGATTGCCACTCCGGTTGACCAAATACAGGGGCTCCTGCGTGTTCGCGAGGGAGACGACCAACGGGTGATAGCCCCACGTGCCGTCGTACGCGATGTCCATCCCCTGCTTGCACGCGCCCGTCGTGTCGACCACGGTCCCATCCGCATCGATGACCGCCTCGTCGAAGAAGGTCTCGTCCTGGTGCCGCCAGACGCGGAGGCGGCACTGGTTGATCGCCTCTTGCAGCGCCTCGATGTCGACCTCCTCGAAGCGTCGGCAGAAGTCGCCCGCCGTCGTCGGATCGGGAATCCGCTGGGCACCCAAGGCGTCCAGATACACTTCGTCCTGGCGGCGGCGCTCGATGTCCTGCAAGCACGTGCCCCCACACAGCGCGTTGTACGCCAAGCCCAACACGTGATCCGATTCGTGGTACGGCAGGTGCAGCTTCAAGACGCGCACGTGGCGATCGATCGCCTCGACCAAGCCGGTCTGCGTCGCGAGCCGATGCATCGCGCCAATCCCGCCCGCTTCCAGCGCGCGAATCCGATCGGCGTGCTCGTACCGCGCGCCCGTCGCCCGATACATCGGCCGCGGCTGCGCCGTCCAGTTCCGCGGCGCGAGCCGTCGTTCAATTCGTTGCTTGCGTTGCGCGACCTTCTTATGTCTACTGGTGTTCACTCGAAATGCCTTTCTTCGTCGCAGAACGTTCTGGTTGCCAGCCTGAACTCTGTTACTGAAGTACGGGCATTTCGAGTATTTCGTTTACCTCTTCGACCACACATTCACGAACAACGCGCTTGTACTGGGTCTAGAGGAACGCGTCGGCGACGACCTCGCCGCCCGGCGGGACGACGACGAGCTCGGGATCGGCCTCCTGCAGCGTGAGGGGCATCGCCAGCAGGCGGCGAATGAGACGGTCGGATCCGGGGAGTTCCACGTAGCCGGCGCCGAGAAACTCGGCCACCTCGCGCGCCCGAGCACGGTAGTGGGTCAACTCCTGCGGCGTCGCGGCGACCAGCGCGACCCGCGTGTAGTTGTGGTACAGCTCGTGGATCAGGTACCGGGCCATCTTCTCGCCGTGGGTGGTCACGTACTCCTGGTATTCCCGCAGCGGATCGCTCCCGCACTCCAACCACCCTTGGCTCAGGAAGAACGTGCCTGGCGCCGAGGTGAACTCCCGCATGTACGCCTCGTGCGACCCGAGCAGCATCGCCACGCAGTCGTGGCAGCGGGGTAGCACCAGGGTGTGGCGGCCGGCCCGGAGCCCCTCCACCCCTTTGCCGCACAGGCCGTAAGCCACCAGCACGGGTACTCGCCTCAGCCAGACTGTCGAGGTACCGCTGGAGCGCGCCCCGAAGGAGCGCCGGGGTCCCGTGAAGCCCGTACTCGAGGAACTCCGCATCGAGGTTGGCCGACTGGCAGCCGTCCACGACGCTCTGCAGAACTCGGCAGCCCACGATCTTGACCGGTCGCCCGGCGTCGGATGGACTCGGCACGCGCATCCCCCCAAAGGTCATCTGCAGACCTGTTCCCGTCGCCCACCGGGCCCGACGAGCCGGTGGTCGCGACGAGGCAGCCTGCTGGTGGCAGTGTACCTCAGGACGTCCAGGCGGCTGCGCCCCACTCCAGTTGACATCCAAATGGAACGGGCGTCATACTCCATTCGTATGTCTAATGGAGAACGACACAGGGCGGATATCCTGCAGGGAACGCTCGACCTGATGGTGCTCCAGACGCTGGCGACGCTCGGACCGCTGCACGGCTATGCGATGGCCTCACGCCTGGAGCAGGTGTCCAGTGGGGCCATCCAGCTCAACATGGGCACGCTCTACCCGGGGCTCATGCGCCTGGAGCAGCGACGGCTCATCCGGGGCACGTGGGGCCTGACCGACGCTAACCGGAAGGCGCGGTTCTACACGATCACCGCGGCCGGACGCCGACAGCTCGAGGTCGAGCGGAACGGCTGGAACCAGATGGCGGCGATCATGCAGGCGCTGCTCGGCGGGCTCCACTAGACCGAAGGGGATCACCGGTATGGTCACGTTTCGCGAGTGGTGGGCCCGCCTGCTCGGAACACTGCGTCCAGGCCGTTCGGATGCCGACCTCGAGCAGGAGCTTTCGTTCCACCTGGCCGCGGAGGAGGCGCGGCAGCGGGCGGCGGGCGCCGCGGGTCTTTGGCCCCGCGCCGAGGCTCGCGCCGGCACGGTGGCTCGCTCGATGGACGCGCTGCGCGACCAGCGGGGGCTGCCGTGGCTCGGAGACCTGGGACGGGACACGCGCCACACGTACCGCACCCTCCGCCGCAACCCGGCGTTCACGGCGATCGTGGTGCTGACCGTCGCCGCCGGCGTGGCCGTGACCACCGCGGTGTTCAGCGTCCTCAACTGCGTGCTGCTCGAACCGTTGCCCTACCCGGACGCGGACCGCCTGGTCGCCGTCTGGCACAAGGCGCCCGGGGCGGAGGGGTTGTCGAGCGTGTCGGGAGACCTCCGGCTGTCGGAGTCGATGTACTTCACCTATGCGGAGCAGAACCGGGCCTTGTCCCATCTCGGGGTCTGGTACGCGAACACGGCGACCGTCACCGGGCGGGCGGAGCCCGAACAGGTGCAGACCGTCTCGGTGTCCGGCGGCACGCTGGAGGCGCTGGGGGTGGCGCCGCTCCTCGGCCGGTCCTTGTCGGCCGCCGACCAGGCGCCCGCCAGTCCGGAGACCGTCCTCCTCGGCTACGGCTACTGGCAGCGGCGCTTCGGAGCCGCGTCCTCCGTGATTGGCCGGACGATCCAGGTCGACTCACGCCCCCGGGAGATCGTCGGCGTGATGCCACGGGGGTTTGTCGTCGTGGACGTGGAGCCGGAGCTCGTCCTGCCGGCCCGCTTCGATCGGCGCCGGGCGATTCTCCCGGGCTTCGGCTATCAGGGAATTGCCCGGTTGAAACCCCGCGTCACGATTGAGGAGGCCAGCGCCGACATTGGGCGGCTGGTGTCCATTTGGATGCGGTCCTGGCCAGCCTACCCCGGCGTCAATCCCCGCGTGTACGAGACCTGGCGCATCTCGCCGGCCCTCCGCCCCCTGAAGCAGGACGTGGTCGGACACGTCGGTGACGTCCTCTGGCTCCTGATGGGCACCGTGGGCGTCGCGATGCTCGTGGTGTGCGCCAACGTGGCGACGCTGTTGCTCGTCCGGGCGGAAAGCCGCCAGCACGAGTTCGCCATACGCGCGGCGTTGGGCAGCGGGTGGGGACGCATTGTCCGCTCGCTGGTGCTCGAGAGCGTCCTGCTGGGCCTCATCGGCGGGACGGCCGGCCTGGGCCTCGCCGTTCTCGCCGTGCGTGCGCTGGTGGCGTTCGGCCCGCCCGGACTGCCCCGCCTGAACGAAATTGGCGTTGATGCCCGGGCCCTGGCCTTCAGCGTCGCCCTGTCGCTGCTGTCCGGACTCGTGTGTGGTCTGGTCCCTGCCCTCCGGGACACCTCGCCGCGGATCGCCGCCAGCCTTGGTGCCGGTGGCCGAGCCCTCACGGCTCCCCGGATGCGTCAACGGGTGCACAGAGGTCTCGTCGTCGTGCAGGTCGCCCTGGCGCTCGCGCTCCTGGTGAGCTGCGGGCTGATGATCCGCTCGTTCCTGGGGCTACGAGCCGTCGAGCCGGGCTTCACCCAGCCGGCCCAGCTGGAGACGATGCGAGTCTCCATCCCGAAGGCGCTCGTGCCGGAACCGGATCGAGTCGCCCTCATCGAGCGCAGCGTGGCTGACCGGTTGTCGGCGCTGCCGGGAGGTACGAGCCGCAGCGTTCGCGAGCGAGGTCGCTCTGGAAGGGCTCCCGCTCGACTGGGACGTGGTCGAGGCCGAAGGTCAGCGAACGCCGACGACGGAACTCCCCGCGGTTCGACTGTTCAAGGCGGTGTCGCCTGGGCTCTTTCACGCCATCGGGACGCGCCTGGTGGCCGGGCGCGACTACACCTGGACCGACCTCGATGGGCGACGTCGTGTGGTGGTGGTGTCCGAGAATCTCGCCCGCGAGTGCTGGGGGACCGCGTCTGCCGCCATCGGCAAACGGCTTCGGACACTCGACACGGCGCCGTGGCGCGAGGTGATTGGCGTCGCGCAGGACGTGCACGAGAGCGGTGTGGACCGACCCGCCCCGGCCGCGGTGTACTGGCCGGCCTTCGGGGAAAGTCCGTACCGGGCGGGCGACCCGACCGCCACTCGGACGGTCACCTTCATCGTGCGGAGTTCGCGAGCCGGCACCGAGAGTCTCGGACAGGAGATCCAGCAGGTCGTCTGGTCGGTGAACCCCAGCCTCTCGGTCGCAGCCGGTACGCACCATGCAGGAGATCTACACTCACTCGATGGCGCGCACCTCGTTCACGCTGGCGATGCTCGCCGTTGCGGGAGGCCTGGCGCTGGCCCTGGGCGTCGTCGGCATCTACGGCGTCATCTCGTACGCCGTCTCGACCCGCCGCCGGGAGATCGGCGTGCGGCTGGCGCTCGGTGCGCAGCGCCGCGCTCTTCTCGCCTTGTTCGTCCGGTCGGGGCTCCTGATGGCGGGCCTCGGCGTTCCTCTCGGCCTGGCCGTCTCGGCGGCCGTGACCCGCCTGATGTCGTCGCTGCTGTTCGGCGTCAACCCGCTCGATCCGACGACGTTCCTGGTGATGTCCGCCGTCCTGCTCGGAACCGCCGCCGTGGCAAGCTACCTCCCGGCCAGGCGGGCCGCCGGCGTCGACCCGGTGGAAGCCTTGAAGGTCGACTGATACGCGCGCACGAACCGGGTCGGCAGCCGCCCAGGGGGTGACCACGACGGAACGGCCACCGGCTCCGAGCCCGGTGGACCTCCCTCATGATCCGACACCGCGCCGACCTGCCCTGACGCCTCGGGCTCAAGCCGCTGAGCCGGATCGTCCTGACGTTCGGCTGGTGCAACCGCCGAACGCCACACCTTGTCAAAAGGCAAGGAGAGGAACATGGGACACACCGTCGGAGACGGCATCATCGTCGCAGCGCTCGCCGCGGCCGTCGTGGCGTACCTGTACTTCAGGCACCTCGAGCGTCAGCGTCGCCTCGAAATCGTCCACCAGGAACGCCTGGCCGCCATGGAGAAAGGCATTCCGCTGCCAGAACTCCCGCTCGACCCGCCAAGGGTCCCGACGCCGCCAGATCCGCGGGCTCCCTTGATTCATGGCATCGTGTGGTCGGCCCTGGGCGGCGGTGCCATGCTGGCCCTGCGACTGATCGGGCCGCAGCCGAACGCCCCGGTGCTCTGGCCACTGCCCCTGCCGATCGCGCTGCTCGGCATCGGGTTGATGCTGTACTACGCCCTGGCCTCCACTCGTGCGCGCTGAGCTCGACCCGTACACCGATCGGGCCGACGAGTGGCTCGTCGAGAGGTGCCGCGAGTTCTCCGACGATGCCGCGTTCGCCGAGCTCGTGCGGCGTTATCGAGGACCGGTGTTTCGCCTGACCGTGTCCATTCTCGGCCAGGAGTTCGCGCCGGAGGCCGAAGACGTCGCCCAGGACGTCATGCTGCGCGTCTATCATTCCCTCCGCTCGTTCCGAGGCGAGGCCAAGTTCGGATCGTGGATCTACCGGATCGCGTTCAACCACGCGCTCAACGTCAAGGCGCGCGCACGCTATCGAGCACCCCACGTGAGCGAGCAGGCGCTCGCGACGACACCGTCGCAGACTCGTGGTCCGCACGATCAGCTGCAGGACGCGCGACGCCAGCGGGCGGTGCTGGCGTGCGTTGGCGAGTTGCCCGAGGCGTACCAGGCTGCGTTGCGCCTGCACTATTGGCTGGGTGCCAGCGTGAGCGAGATCGCGGTGATGCTCGATGCGCCCGAGAACACCGTGAAGTCCTACCTCCACCGTGCCAGACGGCTGCTGCACGCCATGCTTGCCGAGCGGGGTTTCGATGCACGATGACGAAGTCATGGACCGGCTGTTGAGAGACGTCATGGCCGCGGATGCGCCGCAGCTCTCGCCGGCATTCGACGCTCGAGTCATGCGCCGCGTACGGCCGCGCCGCTTGACGCCGATGTGCCGGGTGGCGATCGCGGTCTACGCCGTCGTTGCGGCGGCCACGGCGGCGTGGTTGATGCGGGACCTGCCCTGGGAATCGATCGTCGCGGCCGTCGCGATCGGTGTGCCGGTCGCCGCGGGGGCCAGTACCCTATGGACGGCGTCTCGCAGTCGGCCACTAACGCGATGTCCCGGATGGCGGCGGCCATTCGTGGGTCGAGCAAGAGACGACACGCGACACCGTCGGGTGGGCTGAACGGGCACGGTGCGCGGTCATGGGACGCGTACCCAGACGGGTGCTCCTGCAGGCCGACGCCTTCACGGGGACTCCGGCCCGTCTGCCGCGCTCCCGCCGGCGATCCGGACCCGCGTGCTGCTCAGTTGGACGTCAGGGGGGTGCGACGGTGCAGCGCGGTGTCGCCGGGAAACCGGGTTGACACCCTGATGAGGTCGGGTGAGACTGGAAACATACTCCCGGTTCCATGGTGAACTCACGTGGGCGCGCAGCCGGCCTGCGCGGCCGTCTTCATTCCGGAGACTGCCGCGGGGACGGGTACCGCACGCCCAGCCCCCTGAGGAGGGCCCCCTATGTCCCGATTCCCTGCCTGGCTCCCCGCCGTCGTGTTCCTGACAGCCGCGAGCCCCGTCCTTGCGCAGTCGCTTCCCACCACCCAGCCCAACTATCTGGAGATCGTCCGCGAGGACGTGAAGGTCGGCCACGCGGCGGACCACGCAAAGGTCGAAGCAGGCTGGCCCGCGGCCTTTGAGAAGGCCAAGGATCCGTACACCTACATCGGGCTCGTCTCGATGACCGGGACCGACGAGGTCTGGTTTGTGAGTCCGTTCGAGTCGCAGGCGGCCATGGCGGATTCCCAGCGCCGTGAAGACGAGCCGACCCTCGCCTCGGCGTTGGAGCGGCTCGCGAAGTCGGACGCCGAGCAGATCAGCTCCACACGGTCGATCCTCGCCATGGCACGCAAGGACCTGAGCCATGGCCCGTACCCGGACACGGCGAAACAGCGGTTCTACGACATCACGGTCTTCCGCGTGCGACCCGGCCACGAGCGCGAGTTCGAGGCGGCGGCCAAGGCGTACGGCACTGCGGCCGACCGCGTCGCCCCGCAAATGAGCTACCGCGTCTACCAGGTGATGGCCGGCATGCCGAGCCCGACCTACCTTGTCTTCTCCTCGGTCACCTCCTACGGCGCCTTCGACCAGGCGACGGCGGACGATCTGGCCCTCATGAAGGGCGCCACCGACCAGGAACGGACGGCCCTGGAGAAGGGCTCCGCCGACGCGGTGATCAGCAGCGAAACCACGCGGTTCCGGCTCGACCCCGTCATGAGCTACGTGCCGCCGAGCGTCCGAGCGCAGGACCCGGCCTTCTGGATGCCGAAGCCGGCCATGGCGATGCCCGCCAAGCCGACGGCCAAACCCGAAGTCAAGCGGTAGTGGATGGCAGCCGCCCGGGAGACGGACACCCGGGCGGCTCTGTCTCCGGCGGGCCCGCTCCGATGGCCCGCCGACGGGCCGCCGTCCGAACCTCCCTCCTGCGCATCGCTTCGCCCGTCTGGTCCGGCGGCCAGGCCACCTGCGCTAAGATACCGACCGTCCGAAGGCCTGGCCATGGCCAACCGCATCCTGCTTGTCGACGACGACGTCGAACTCTGCGCCTTGCTGACCGAATTCCTGACGGCGGAGCTCTACGAGGTCGAAGCGCACCACTCGGGAGACGGCGCGGTGGAGCGGGCCGTCGAGGGCGGGTTCTCCCTGATCGTGCTCGACGTGATGCTGCCAGGGATCAACGGCTTCGAGATCCTCCGGCAGATCCGTCGCACCTCCGACATCCCGGTCATCCTGCTGACGGCGCGCGGCGAGGACGTGGACCGCATCGTCGGCCTCGAGCTGGGCGCCGACGACTACCTGCCGAAACCGTTCAACCCTCGCGAACTCAGCGCCCGGATGCACGCCGTGCTGCGGCGACTCCAGCCCCGGCGCAGCGGTGACGACGAGCGCATGTCCACCGTCGGCGACCTGACGCTCGACCGCGGATCGCGCACGGCCAGCAAGGACGGTCAGCCGGTGCAGCTGACGACGGTGGAGTTCGACCTGCTGTCGCTCCTCCTCCTGTCGGCGGGCAAGGTCGTCTCGCGCGAGACGATCGCCGAAAACGTCCTGGGACGGAAGTTCGACGGCATCGACCGCAGCATCGACATGCACATCAGCAGGCTGCGCCGCAAGCTGGAAGGACCGGGCGACGGCCAGGAGCGGATCAAGACGGTTCGCGGGACCGGGTACATCTACGTGCAGCCGCAGGAGGGCTTCTGACGATGCGCAGCCTGGCCTTCAAGATCTTCCTGGGCTTCTGGACCATCCACGCGGTGATCTTCCTGGTGCTCGCGCTGCTGCCGGACCCGAACGCCAACCGGCGCCTGCTCGATCGAGCCGAGCACGATGGCACCCTGGCTGCCACGCTCTACGAGCAGCGCGACGGCGGAGTCTGCTCGGACTTCCTGGCCAGTGTGGAACGAGCTGGTTCGGCGCACGTCGCACTGTACACGGCGGCGCTCTCACCGGTCTGCCGCTCGACGACGGCGGTCGACGACGCGCCGTACCGGACGGTCATCTCCAGTGCGGGTCGGGGCGGCCTGGTGAGGACAGTCTCGGGGCGAGAGGTGTGCGCGATGGTGGTCGCCGCGCCGAGTGGCGTCACCTACCGGGTGGCGTTCATCGCCAAGGCGAACGGTCCCCTGGACCCGTGGAGGCCCGGCCTGCCGGTCGACTTCCTCGTCACGGCGGCGCTCGTGTCCCTGGTCGTGTGCCTGCTGCTCGCCTGGTATCTGGTCGCGCCCCTTCGCCGGATGCGGGAGGCCACCCGGCGCCTGAAAGAGGGCGATCTGGCCGCCAGGGCGGGATTCGCGAACCGCAACGACGAGATCGGCGAGGTCGTCCGGGATTTCGACCTGATGGCCGACCGCATCCAGTCGCTCGTGCAGGGTCAGAAACAGCTGATCTCCGATATCTCCCACGAACTGCGCTCGCCGTTGGCGCGCTTGGGCGTCGCCCTCGAGCTGGCGCGGCGATCGGCCGGCCCCGCCGCCGAGGGGCACCTCGCGCGCATCGACACCGAGGCCGGCCGGATGAACGATCTGATCGGTCGCCTCCTCGCCCTGGACCGCGGCGAACACGCGGACTCGTCGAACCGGATGGTCGCGTTCGACCTGGTCGATGTCGTCCGACGTGTCACCGACGATGCCCAGTACGAGGCCGGGCGTGGCGGCACGCGGGTCGACCTGTCGGGCGCGTCGCACGCATCAGTGCACGGCGACCCGGTGCTGGCCGCCAGCGCCATCGACAACGTCGTCCGCAACGCGATCCGCTACACGGCGCCCAACTCCTCGGTCGACGTGCGGGTCGCCCGGTCGGCCGCGGCCACCGAGGTCGTGGTCCGCGACCATGGCCCGGGTGTGCCCGACACGGAGCTGGAGCGGATCTTCCTGCCCTTTTACCGGATGGACGCGTCCCGCAACCGGGAGTCGGGCGGCAGCGGCCTGGGGCTGTCGATTGCCCGCCGCGCGATGGCGGTGATGGGCGGCACGATCACCGCCGTGAACGCTGAGGGAGGCGGGCTTCGGGTGACGATCTCGTTGCCGGCCAGAGAGTAGCGGCACCGCCCGACGATGCGGTGTGACACATCTTTACATTTCCACACGCTTCCTTGACCCACCGCCGGACCGAAACGCCGTCTAATCAATCAGAGCCGCGGGATGAGCCGGCTCTGGTCGGTTGGACTGCATGACACTCACAGGAAGACACCCAGTCGTGGCACGGCTCCAGCGCGGGACGCTGGGTCTCGCGTGCGCCGTGGCCCTCGGCGTCGGACCCGGATGTGCCGCCAATCGAGCGAGGGCGGGTCGGCCCGAGGTCCCGACGGTGCCGCCGTCGTGGACCCGCACGGCCGCAGGCGTGAGCGCCGCGAACGAGGACCTGGCCCGCTGGTGGGCCAATCTGGGCGACGCCACGCTCACCCGCCTCGTCGAGCGGGCACTTCAGGACAACCGCGATCTGAAGACCGCCGCGTCGCGCCTGCGCCAAGCTCGCGCCCAGCGGGCCTTGGCCCACGCGAATCGGCTGCCCACCACCTCGGCGGCCGTGTCCGCATCGGTCGCCAACCAGGCGGGGATCGAAACCACCGCCTCGGCATCGGCGGGCCCGGACGCGAGCTGGGAGGTCGACCTGTTCGGCGGCCTGAAGGATGCCGAGGTGGCAGCGCGAGCTGACGAGGCGAGCACGGCCGAAACCCTCCACGACACCCAGGTGTCGCTCGTCGCCGAGGTGGCCACGGACTATGTGAACCTCCGGGGCTACCAGCGGCGCCTGGCCATCGCGCAGCAGAACCTCGCGTCGCAGTCCGAGACGCTGCAGATCACCGAGTGGCGCGCGCAGGCGGGTCTCGTCAGCACACTCGACGTCGAGCAGGCCAGGACGACAGTCCAGCAGACGCGGGCCGCCCTGCCGTCGCTCGAGTCGAACATCGCGCAAGAAGAGCACGCCCTCGCCTTGCTGCTCGGTGTCGCGCCCGGGTCATTCGTCGAGGAACTCGGGGGCGGAGGACCGGTGCCCAGCCTGCCCGCGCAGATCGGCGCGGGGATCCCGGCCAACGTGCTCCGGCAGCGTCCGGACGTGCGCGCCGCGGAACAGACCGTGCTGGCCGAAACCGCGCGCCTCGCCAAGACGCAGGTCGCTCGATACCCGACCTTCACCCTCAGCGGGTCGCTGGCGGTACAGGCGATGTCGGGTGCGCTGATGGGTGGCACGTCGCTGGTGCCGTCGCTCATCGGCACCGTGACGCAGACCCTGTTCGACGGCGGACGGATTCGACAGCAGATTGCGATCCAGAGCGCGGTGCAGGAGCAGGCGGTCATCCACTACGAGGCGTCGGTGCTGACGGCGCTCGAGGAAGTCGAAAACGCGCTGGTGTCACTCGAAACGAACCGCCAGCGCCTGCAGGCGCTCGAAGCGGCAGCCGGGTCGGCTCGCGCGGCCGCGGTGCTGGCCCGGACGCGGTACACAGCCGGCCTGGCCGACTTTCAGACTGTCCTGGACACCGAACGGACCGGCCTGTCGGCCGAGGACAGCGTGGCCACCACCCAGGCAGCGCAGGTGGTCTCCCTCATTCAACTCTACAAGGCGCTGGGCGGCGGCTGGTCGGCCGCCCAGCCCCAGGCAGGTACACGATGACCCCGACGACGACGCCCGCGGTCCCGAATGCGGAGGGACTCGCCGCACTAATCGGTGCAAACACCAACGGTCTGCGGCGGAATCCGTCCACCAGATGGCTCCTGTTGGCGATCGCCGCGCTGCTCGCGGCCAGCGGGGTGCTGATGGCGTTCCGATCGCGTGCCGCCGACTCGCCGGTGACGTACCAGACGGAGACGGTGACGCGGGGCACGCTGAACGTGACGGTCTCGGCGACCGGCAACCTGCAACCCACCAACAAGGTGGACGTCGGAAGCGAGCTCTCCGGCCTGGTCGAGGCCGTGCTCGTGCAGGAGAACGACCAGGTCAAAGCCGGTCAGGTGATCGCGCGGTTGGACACGTCGAAACTGAAGGACGCGATTGCCCGGTCGCAGGCCTCCCTGGCGTCGGTCGAGGCCAAGCAGGCTCAGGCCGAGGCCACGCTGGCCGAGTCCACGGCGAATCTCAACCGGCTGCACGAGGTGAGCACGCTGTCGGGCGGCAAGGTGCCCTCGCGCAGCGAGATGGAGACGGCCGAGGCGACGCTGCTGCGGTCCCAGGCCGAGGTCTCGAGCGCCAAGGCGGCCGTCAACGACGCCCGGGCGGCGCTCAGCTCGGACCAGATCAACCTGTCCAAGGCCTCGATCCGGTCGCCGATCGACGGCATCGTGCTCTCGCGCAAGGTCGAGCCGGGACAGGCGGTCGCCGCGTCGCTGCAGGTGGCCACGCTGTTCACAATCGCGGAGGACCTCCGCAAGATGGACCTCGAGGTGGCGGTGGACGAAGCCGACGTGGGCAAGGTCAAGGAGGGCCAGCACGCCACTTTCACCGTGGACGCCTATCCGAACCGCCGGTACTCCGCCGAAGTGACGCGCGTCGCCTACGGGTCCACCACCAGCAACAACGTGGTGACCTACACGACGAAGCTCAAGGTGACCAACGAGGACCTGAGCCTCCGCCCCGGGATGACGGCCACGGCCCAGATCGCCTGCATCACCCGCGACCACGCGCTCCTCATTCCCAACGCCGCGCTCCGCTTCACGCCCTCGGCGGGGCCCGCCGAATCGAACCGTAGCCTCCTCCGCCGCCTGATGCCCGGCCCGCCGCCGGACGATCCCAACGCCCGTCAGACCAAGGTCAAGACGTCCGCCCAGCAGGTCTGGACGCTGCGCGACGGGCACGTCGCGCCCGTGGGTCTCACCGTCGGCGAGACCGACGGCCGATTGACGGAAGTGACCAGTGGTGACCTGGAGGAGGGCGCCAGCGTCATCACCGACGCGGCGGGAGGCAGCCGATGAGCGCCGAATCGGCCGGGGCCACACCCGCGGACGCCCCCCTCATCGACGTCGAAGCGATCACCAAGACCTACGGGGTGGGCACGGCGGCGTTCCAGGCCCTGCGCGGGGTGAGTTTCTCGGTCGACGAAGGTGACTTCGTCGCGATCATGGGGCCCAGCGGGTCCGGCAAGTCGACGGTCATGAACATCCTGGGCTGCCTGGACACGCCGACCACGGGGTCGTACCGCTTCCGGGGGCTGTGCGTCGAGACCCTGACGCGCAACCAACGGGCCCTGCTCCGCCGGCATTGCCTCGGCTTCGTGTTCCAGGGTTACAACCTCCTGCCACGCACGACCGCGGCCGAGAACGTGGAGCTCCCCCTGCTCTACCGCGGCAGACCGATGCGCGAGCGCCGGGCCGAGGCGCTCGAGGCCCTGAGGCTGGTGGGGCTGGAGGGCTGGGAAGGGCATACGCCGGCCGAACTCTCTGGCGGTCAGCAGCAACGCGTCGCCATCGCCCGCGCGCTCGTCACCCACCCACTGGTGCTGCTCGCCGACGAGCCGACCGGCAACCTCGACACGGTGCGGACGAAGGAGATCATGGAGCTGCTGGCCTCGCTCAACCGCGAGCGCGGGATCACCATCCTGATGGTGACGCACGAGGCCCAGACGGCGGCCTACGCTCACCGCACGATCCATTTCATCGATGGGCAGGTGGACGCCGATCACCGGCCGGGGAGGGCGGCCTGATGCTCTGGAACACGGTGCTGCTGGCGCTCAAGGAGATGCGGCGCAACCTGCTGCGCTCGTTCCTCACGATGCTGGGGATCGTGATCGGGGTCGCGGCGGTGATCACGATGGTGACGATCGGCAACGGCGCCACCAAGGCCGTCTCCGATCAGATCGCCAGTTTGGGCGTCAACCTGCTGATCGTCATGCCGGGCCAGCGCCCCGGTCCTGGCCGGGACAACGCCACCGCGCCGCAGTTCACGATCGCGGACGTCCGCGCGGTCCGGAGCCAGATCGGCGGCATCCTGGCGCTGGCGCCGACCGCGTCGTCCAGCGCGACGGTCGTCGCGCAGTCGAAGAACTGGTCGACGTCGATCACCGGCACCGAGAACGACTACTTCGTCGCGGGCAACTGGACCCTGGCGGCGGGCCGGACGTTCACCGACACCGAGGAGCGGGTCGGCGGCCCGGCCTGCGTCCTCGGCGAGACGGTGCGGGCGAAGCTGTTCGGGGCCGCCAACCCGATCGGCAACGAGATCCGCATCAAGCAGTTCACCTGCCAGGTGGTCGGCCTGCTGCGGTCGAAGGGGCAGGCGTCGATGGGGCGCGATCAGGACGACACAGTCATCATGCCGCTGCGCACGCTGCAGCGGCGGATGACCGGCAGCGTGGACGTCGGCGACATGATGGTCTCCGCGAGCCCCGGCACCTCCACCGAGGCGCTGAAACAGCGCATCGAGCGCCTGATGCGCGAGCGCCGCCGCATCACGGAGGACAAGACGGACGACTTCAACGTCCTCGATACCAAGGAGATCGCGACCGCCATGTCCGGCGCCACACAGGTGCTCACGGCGCTGCTCGGCGCGGTGGCGGCCGTCAGCCTGCTGGTGGGCGGCATCGGCATCATGAACATCATGTTGGTGTCCATCACCGAGCGGACCCGCGAGATCGGCACGCGACTCGCGATCGGCGCTCTCGAGCGCGAGGTGCTGCTGCAGTTCCTCGTCGAAGCGGTGACGCTCTCGTCGCTCGGCGGCTCGGTCGGCATCGTGGTGGCGACCGTCTCGTCCATCGCGTTGGCCCGGCTGATGTCGGTGCCGTACGTGTTCAATGGGCCCATCAACGTGCTGGCGTTCGTGTTCTCGGCCGCGATCGGCGTGTTCTTCGGCTTCCTGCCCGCCAAACGCGCCGCCCGCCTGGATCCGATCGAAGCCCTTCGGCACGAATAGCGCCAGGGCACGCCGGTCGCCCCCGCGCTCCCGGGAACCGACCGGGCCCGGCGCGGACAGCCGTGTCCTCGGCCCGAGGGCGCGGGCTGAGGGGACCGCGCGGCCGTCCACAGGCCGTCCGGGGAGCGAGTTCGGCGCGTCGATCAGCCCTGAAGCTTCGTGACGCGGCCCTCAACGTCCGCGACGAAGCGGTCGAGCACGGCCCGCACGAACGCCGCGGGATTCAGCGAGGCGTCGACAACCAGAGGCGTGAGATCCAAGGCGTAGCTGAGCGCCGTCGCGACGTCCGTGCCGTGCGACGCGGCGTAGGTCGCGTGCGCCCGCCGCCGGCCCTGAGTGGCCAGGTCGTAGCGCTTTCCGCCGCAGATTTGCGAGTCGAAGACGCCCAGCAGCGCGGCCTGCAGGTTCTCGTGCGCC
This sequence comes from uncultured Acidobacteriota bacterium, assembly GCA_963701315.1. Classification (GTDB taxonomy): domain Bacteria; phylum Acidobacteriota; class Vicinamibacteria; order Vicinamibacterales; family Fen-181; genus FEN-299. The sequence continues at coordinate 3,512,527 of OY969603.1, forward strand.
GACAGATCGAAAACCACCTTGTCGTCGTCCTGGAGCCAGTCCAGATCCCGCCACACCTCGCACCCGAACAGCCGGGTGGGACGCGCGTCGGCGGGCAGCCGGCGAAGGGCGGCGATGGCGCGCAGGGCGACGGCCACATGGGTGTCGTGCTTGTCGGCCAGGTTGTGCGTGTAGACCGTGACGGGCCGAGTGGCGCGGAGCACCTCGGCCAGATCGTCGACCGGCCGGCTGTCGCCGGCATCCTTGACGACCGCGCTCTGGTGATCGAGCAGGACGGCGGCGGCGTAGTCCCCGAGGTAAGCCGCCTTCTTCTGCTCCATTCGCCTGATCACGCGCATCCGCTCGTCCGTGTAGTCCTTGTAGAGGTCGTCACGAGGCGAGCCTGCGCCGTCAGTCACCACCACGCCCGTGAACCACTCGTCGTCCCGGCCGAAGCCCCGGAGGATGCCGTCGGTCGCCATGATCTCCAGGTCGTCCTGGTGCGCCGCGATGGCCAAGCGAGTCGTCCGAGCGAGCGCCTTCGCGGGGTCGAGTCCGTCCGGCACGAAGATCTCGGCAGTCGGCAGACTGAGCTTCATCGGACAGTCCTCCTGATCTCCGGCAGGCTGGCCGCGGCGACCGACTGGCCCACCCGCCGGCTCTTCTCGTCCGGCAGCTGGATGTTGACGCGGGCGGAGAGATCCGGGAACTCGGTCGCCAGGACGCGGCGCGCCTCATCGAGCAGGATCTGGCCGCCCTGCCCCGACGTGCAGCGGCCCAGAATGAGCACGTGGCGGAGCGCGTAGAAATCCGCGTAATGGGCGATGGTGTAACCCAGGTACACGCCCATCGTCTGCCAGATCGCCACGGCCCGCTCGTCGCCTGCGGTCAGCCTCGCCTGGACGAACGCCAGCTTCTCCGCCGGCACCGCGCCGGCGGGCACCTCGATCCCGGCCTTTCTGGCGAGCCGGAAGACGCACTGCTGCGAGAAGTATTGAGCGCCCACGCCGCGATCGCCCGACCATTCGTCGACGGGCGCGGCGGGCTGGTAGTCGACCGGCGCGAACGCCAGCTCGTTCAGCCACCCGGTGATGTTCCCGTCCGCGTTCACGTAGCCCGCCGCTTCGCTCAATCCGAGCGCGATTCCCAGCACGCTGTGGTCGTCGAGCGACATCGAGCCGGCCAGCGCCGTCACGTCCCCGTCGTTGACGATGACCAGGGGGACGCCCAGCTCGTTCCCCAAGCGCACGAAGAGCGTGCGCACCCGGTCGTACCGGTCCTTCGGCACGCCCCGGAACAGCGACGCGACACGAACCGTGTTGTCGACGTAGACGCCCGCGGCGCTGCCCCCGATCGCATCGAGGCGTGGCATCTTCGACGCCGCCGTCCGAATGGCCGTAGCCACCTCGCGGTAGTGGTAGTCCGGGTCGGCCTGCACGCCTGGGGCCCAGATCACCTCCTCGGAGTACACAGTCTCCCCGTCGACTACGGCGGAAACCTTGCGGTCCGAGGCGCCCAGGTCGAATCCAACGCGGCAGCCCTGCAGGTGTCGACCGAGCGGTCGGCCGACCTCCAAGGCCGGCGGTACCGCCCCGGCGTCGCAACCCACCACGGTGAATGGCGACCCGTAGACCTCCTCGCCCATGAACCGGTAGTCGAACCCCCGGGCGCCATCGGGAGCGTAACTGGCGGCGACGTGCTCGGCCATGGCCGGGGGCCCCCCGACCCATGCCCGGCCCCCCCCGCGCTGCCACAGGAGGAACTTGAACATCCGCTCGGCGTAGGCCAGGCTCGCGGAGAACCGCGGGTCGGCCTCCGCGAAGACGCGCGTCTCGATCCGCGACCGCGAGCCGTCCGGCCGCTCGAGCGCCAGCACTAGGAGGGTGCCGCCCCCGGCGCGGTCGACGGCTTCGAGGAACCGCCGGTTCACCAGGGCCGGAGGCTGGAACCCGGGATCGAGCGGAGGGAGAATCTGGGGGGTCACCACGGGCAACTCGCCTGCCGGACCGGCGGCCGGCGTGACGGCGGGACGTAGCATGCAGCGCTCCTCCGGCGAGTATACTGCGCAACGCGAGGTTGCCGGCGGCGGACGCCTGCTGGGCCCGGCCCTCTCACAGGTCCTCGTCACGCTCCACATCCGGGGTGGTGGGTCAGGGGACGATGGCACGCCCGGACGCGCGCGAACACGCCGGCATCCGCGAGACAGTGTCAAAGCGGGCTGCGCCGGCGTGGAACTGGCGTGCCTCAAGCGCGACGCTGTTGCCCGAGGGCATCCGGGGTTGACCCGGAACGACGCCTCGCTGCCTGCGACGCGCGCGGGACCTCGCAGGTCAGCTACGACCATCGTGCCGTCTCGACGCTCAGGCCGAGTCCCGTCCTGAACGGTCCACGCGTGACGACCCGCCGGGCGCGGGCGCGCGGGCGGCCACCGCCCCGGCGATGGCGTCGAACAGCGTGGCGGCGTCAATGGGCTTGGAGACGTAGCCGTCCATCCCTGTGCGGACGCATCGGTCCCGATCCTCGACCATCGCGTGCGCCGTCATCTGTCCCGGGGGAACGGATGCGAGCGCCTGAATCTCTCGGACACTCCTCAGCAGAGCCGTGGATTGTTCCACCCGGCGATCAGCTGCCAGCGCGGTCGACGCGAGGACGCACGCAACCGTCAGAGACACCACACGCATAGAGCCCAACTAGTGTCCCGTACCAGTGGTTCGCATGATAAGTCCTACGCCTGGGCCGGCAGCGTGCGAACCGCGAACCGGGCGATGCTCGCGAGAATCTCGTCGGCGTTCTTGGTCCAGACGAACGGCCGGCACTCGACGTTCTGCGCTTCGATGTAGTCCCGAATCGCGCGCTCGAGCGCGGCGATGCTGCGATGCACGCCGCGGCGCAATTGCCTGGTCGTCAGCCCCGCAAACCACCGTTCGACCATGTTGAGCCACGACCCGTACGTGGGGGTGAAGTGGAGGTGGTACCGGGGACGCTTCGCGAACCAGTGCCGAATGAGGGCCGTCTTGTGTGTGCCGTAGTTGTCCAGGATCAGATGAACCTCCAAGTCCGCCGGCACATGGGCGTCGATCAGGTCCAGGAACTTCCGGAACTCGACGGCGCGATGCCGCGCGCGGGTCTCGCCCAAGACCTGGCCCGTCTTCACGTCAAGGGCCGCAAAGAGCGTCGTCGTCCCGTGGCGGCGATAGTCATGCGTGCCCCGCTCGGCTTGCCCGGGCCGCAGCGGCAACAACGGCGCGGTGCGATCCAGCGCCTGAATCTGCGATTTCTCATCCACGCAGAGGACCAGCGCGTGCTCGGGTGGCGACATATACAGTCCAACGATGTCGCGCACCTTGTCGATCAGCAGGGGGTCTGGCGACAGCTTAAAGGTCTCGGCCCGATGCGGCTGCAGCCCAAACGCGCGCCAGATCCGGCTGATGGCCATGGCGCTGAGCCCGCTGGCTTTCGCCATGCTCCGGGTACTCCAGTGCGTGGCGCCGCGCGGCGTGGTTTCCAGGGTCCGCACGATGACGGCCTCGACCTGTTCGTCAGTGATGCGGCGCGGCGTCCCCGGCCGCGGCTCGTCGAGGAGGCCGTCCACCCGCTGCTCGACGAACCGCTGTCGCCACTTGCAGACCGTGCCGGGCGCAACGCGCAGGCGCCGGGCCACGGCCATATTGGTCAGGCCGTCGGCGCACGCCAAGATGATGCGCGCGCGACGGGCGACGAAGCTCGCCGTGCGGCTGCGATGAGCCAGCGACTGCAGGTGCTGCCGTTCGTCGTTCGTCACGATCAAGGTCGCCTTGGGTCGCCCGGTTCGCATGCGTCCTCCTCTTTTGGACTATACGACCGCGACCCAGTATTTATTTCACATATTTCTGTTACGGGACACTAGCTGATCCGATCATCGGCAGCACGGTGGAGATGTTGAGCAGGTCCGCCCACGCCGGATCACCTCCGCGGCCGAGCCCCCTGACGACGCGATCCCAGGCTGTCGCCCGTGGGCTGGCAAGCTGGGCGGCGCCCGCCCGCCCAGCCGTACGGCGAGGGCGGATGACCTCGCTCAGCGACACCTTGTCGTCGCGCGGCCCTACGGCGCCGTATCGCAACAGGACACCCCCCGGGGGCATCCCAGCGACTGGCCGGTCCGACACGAGCGCGCTCGAGCCCGAACCCGGCCGTCCGACTCGGAGTGGTCGGCCGAGCCGCGGATGTGGCATCGCCATTGCCAGTCCCAGCGATCGGCTCAGGCCTGGACAGGAGGACTCCATGGCAGATCGCACGCCCGCCCGCCAATGCGCTGGGACACGGAATCTGGGATATGCCACGCTGCTCGCAGTTCTGGCCTCCTGGGGCGTGGTCGCGGCACAGTCTCCCGGTGGGACGTCGGTATTCCGAACCGACGACCGGCAGGTCGCCCTGTCGCCGGCCGATCGCGACGCGGCGGCCTTGGCGACACGTGTCTACCGCCACGCGCAGTACGCGCGCACGCAGGCCGGCCAAGCTGCCAGAGGCCTGGCCAAGTTCGACCGGCACCGCCGTTGGAGTGGGGCCAGTCCGGGCAGGTTCGCGGGGTGGAGCTTCCAGCAGAACCCCGGCGACGTCACCTTTCAGGGCGGCCAGACGGTCGAGGTCGCGTCGTCACAGGCGGTCTTCGTGAACCCCGGCCAGGCCTGCACGATCGCCGGCTGCTGGGGTGACCCCGAGAGCTTCCTGACCGATCTCGGCCGAAGCGACTTCATCCACCTGGTCGATCAGTACGTGGGCCTGTGGGCAGACCGGCGCTACACGCTCGGCTCGCGCGCGGTGGTAACAGACGCACTGCCCGCCAGTCCGGTCTCGGAGTCCGACCTGATCGCGATCCTGCACGCCGTGGTGCTCGAGACCGGGCAGACCGGCTACGGCCATGTCTACCACCTGTTCCTCCCACCCAACGTCGACACCTGTCTCGACGCGCCCGCTGGCGACCAGTGCTATTCACCCGACAATCAGTCGACGTTCGTCTTCTGCGCCTATCACGACAGCGTGACGTTCGCCGATGTCGGTCACGTGCTGTTCACGGTCGAACCGTACCAGAACGTCACGGGTTGTGCGGACCCGCCGGGTGGACCTAACGGCCAGCTGGCAGACTCGGCCAACGACACGCTGTCCCACGAACTGTTCGAGACGATCACGGACCCGGATGGCGACGCCTTCTGGAACGGAAGCAACTTCGCCCTGTACGGCGAGGAGATCGGTGACGAGTGCCTCTTCCTGGGGCCCGACGGGGTCATCGCCGAGCCGACGTTTGTCATCGGGAGAAAGCTGTACCGCGTTCAGTCTGAGTATTCCAACGCGCGCCACGCCTGCGCGATCGCCCCATAGGGAGGGCTGGAAGGCAGGCGCCGAGCATCGCGCGGTGAGCCGGACGCCCAGGCTCGGCGGCACGACGAAACCCAGCCTGGGCCTGGCACGATGCTCCGCGGCGGGGTCCTATGCGGGCCAGCCGGCTGGCTCCATGGCCGCCTCGGCGGCCTCCCGTCCGCTACCGCCGCGTGGCCACTTCGTGGCCACGAGTCGGCGGCCGGTCAATCCGTCGGATTCCGACGATGCCAGCCAGAGGAGCGGCGGAACGACCACCGCTGGATCAAGCAGCGTCGACCGGATGTCGGCCGGGATGTCGTCGGGGATCATGCCGGTGAGGGTCGCTCCGCCCGGCAGGAGGGCGTTGACGGTGACGCCAGTGCCAGCGAGGTCCTGCGCCCAGATGACCGTCTCCGACTCGAGCGCGGCCTTCGAGGGCCCGTAGGGTGAGAACCCCCGCCGCCGCATGGTCTCGCGATTCATCGATACGTTGATGATCCGGCCCCATCCGGCCCTCACCATCGCCGGTGCGGCGCGGCGCGCCATCAGGAACGGACCAGTCACGTTGGTCTCGATCACCAGCCGCCACACGTCGGGCGCGACGTCCCAGAACCGCGTGGGCTCGGTCAGGAAGGTCTGGCTGACGTACTTCATGCCCCGGCCGGCGTTGTTCACCAGGATATCGAGGCGTCCGAAGCGCTCGAGGGCGTGGGCGACCACGCGCGCACAGTCGTCCTCGCGCGTCACATCCGCCTGGAGGGGGACCACGGAGGGTTCGCCGCACGCCCGTCTGGCCTCGCTCGCCACCTCCTCAATCTCCCGGGTCTCACGTGCTGAGGTCGCGACGACACGGACGCCGGCTTTCGCCAGCCCGAGGACCATGGCCCGCCCCAGCCCCCGTCCCCCACCGGTGACGACGGCCGAGAGACCCGAGAGTAACCTGTCGTTCATGGCTGTGTACCCTCCACACCGGAACCCCGCTTGAACGGCGGGCCGACTCGCCGTGCGGGCCGAAGGGCCCGACCGAGGTCGGCCCGCCCTGTCGCTTCCCGCGCGAACACGAGGACTATAATGGGGCCTCGGGCACCGGATCGACTTCATCCTGTCATGGCGGCCGCGACGTGTGGGGGCAATTCCCACGGCGGCTCGACCGGTTGGCTTTGAGGTAGAGGACGCATGAAAACCCGTACGCTCGGTCGTTCCCATCTCACCGTCTCCGCTCTTGGCCTTGGCTGCATGGGCATGAGCGAGTTCTACCAGAGCGGGACGGAGGCCGAGTCGCTCGCCACCATCCACCGCGCACTGGACTGCGGCATCAATTTCCTCGACACGGCCGACATGTACGGCCCGTTCACCAACGAGGAACTCGTCGGCCGGGCCATTCGCGGACGGCGCCATCAGGTGGTCCTCGCCACGAAGTTCGGCAACGTCCGGGGAACCGATGGCAGCTTCCAGGGGGTGAACGGCCGGCCCGAGTATGTCCGAGCCTGCTGCGATGGGTCGCTCAAGCGCCTCGGCGTGGATCACATCGATCTCTACTACCAGCACCGGGTGGACCGGTCGGTCCCGATCGAAGAGACCGTCGGAGCCATGGCCGACCTAGTCCGGGCAGGAAAGGTCGGAGTCCTGGGGTTGTCGGAAGCGTCGCCCGCGACGATTCGTCGAGCGCACCGCGTCCACCCCATCGCCGCCCTCCAGACGGAGTACTCGCTCTGGACCCGCGACCCGGAGGACGAGATCCTCCCGGCCGTTCGGGAGCTCGGCATCTCGTTTGTGGCCTATAGCCCGCTGGGGCGCGGGTTCCTCACCGCGCGGTTTCGGACGATCGACGATCTGCCGCAGGACGACTACCGCCGCCGCTCGCCTCGCTTCCAGGGTGACAACTTCCGCAGGAACCTCGCGGTCGTGGAGAAGATCGAGGAGCTTGCCCGCGCGAAGCGCGTGAAGGCCTCCCAACTGGCCCTCGCCTGGGTGCTGGCGCGGGGGACCGATATCGTCCCCATTCCCGGCACGACGCGCCCCAGCCATCTCGACGAGAACATCGCGGCGCTCGAGATCGAGCTGACCGCGGATGACCTCGCGCAGATCGAAGCCGTTGCGCCTCCCGGTGTTGCCGCCGGGCCGCGGTATCCAGACGCCGCGATGGCGCATGTCAACGGCTGACGGAGCAGCGCCGCTGAGCCGGGCGTCGCGTCAGGCGGCGGTTGCCGAACGCCGGCCGCGGCGAGGGGGCTGATCCGGGCCGAGGCGGGCGCCCGCTCGAAGAACGCCGGTCGGCCTCCGATCAGCTCCGCCTCACCCAGGCTGGGGTGACCGTGATCCCGGGCATCAGCCGAGTTTCTCGCCGGGGCCGTGAGAGCCACCCAGCTCGGCGGGCTGGTCGCCTGCTGTGCATTTCCTTTGACACCCTGAGCTCAGCTGCCATAATCAAAAGGTATCCACCACAACGTGCGACCGGCTGCAGATAGCGGCCGAGTGAAGCGCGCCCGTTGACTTTGGCACGTGAGCCCCCAGATGTTGCCAAGCGTCACGCGTCTACTCCTCACCATCCTCGGCACCACGGCTGTATCCACTGCGCTTCTGGCCCAGCCGACACCGGCTGTTGCCGGGCGCCCCGAGGAGGGCCGTCCGTTCATCCGCAGCTACCATCCAGCCGAGCTCGGTGGGGATGGCCAGAACTGGGCCATCGTGCAGGACGCTCGCGGGATCATCTATGTCGGCAGCGAGAGCGGCGTGCTGGAATTCGACGGCGCCACGTGGCGGTTGATCGAGACGCCGACGCTCGACACGGTGCGATCGCTCGCCATCGACGACGCCGGTCGGATCGACGTGGGCAGCGTCGGCGAGTTCGGCTACCTCGCCCCCGACGCGCACGGAGCGTTGCACTACATGTCGCTGGTCGGTCGCCTGCCGAGCGCGGCGCGCCAGTTCGGCGACGTGTGGCGGACGTTCGCCACCCCGGACGGGGTCGTCTTCCAGTCGCCACAGCTGGTGTTCCGGTGGGCCAAGGGCGCGATGCAGGTGATCCGGCCGGCATCCCGCTTCAACCGCGCATCCCTCGTGGATGGCCGGGTGTACCTGACCACGCCCGAGACCGGGCTCAACGTGCTCGAGGGGGACACCTTCCGCCCGTTGCCCGGCACCGCAGCGCTGGGGCATGAGGCGTTCGCGCCAGTCCTGCGGTACGACGATCACCGTCTGCTCATCGGGACACGATCGAACGGCCTGTTCCTCTACGACGGCACCTCGCTGACGCCGTTTCCGACCGAACTGGACGGCCTGTTCAAGTCGGCCTCGCTCTACCGGGGGACGGTCCTGCCGGACGGCACGATGGCGTTCAGCACGACGAATGGCGGCTTCGGCATCATCGACCACCTCGGGCGCCGCGTGGTCGTGCTGGATCAGCGCAACGGGCTGCCATCCAACGCCGTCTACTACCTGATGGCCGACCGCGAGGGCGGCATCTGGGCGGGGCTCGAGCGGGGAATCGCTCGCGTGGAGACGCCGTCCCCGGCCTCGTTCTACGACGAGTCCGACGGTTACTTCGGGAACGTCCACGCCACCCGCTTCGACGGCCGCCTGTACGTGGCCGGGCAGACGGGCGTGTCCTATCTGCGGGACTGGACCGATGGCGGCCGGCGCGGCTTCTCCGGGGTGAGCGGGCTCCACAGCCAGTGTTGGTGGTTCCAGGACATGCCGGATGACTCAGGTCGACGACGGCCGGCGCTGGCGGTGGCCTGCTCGGACGGCCTCTATGAGATCCGGGGGACGTCGGCCGTGCCGGTGCGTGCCCCCGGCGACGGCAGCTATGCCCCCGCCGTCCTGCTCCGATCGCACGTCGATCCCACACGTCTATGGATCGGGTTGTTCGACGGCCTCGCATCGTTCCGTTTGGTGAACGGCGAGTGGGTCGATGAGGGACGCGTCGAGGGGGTCCCCAATCAGGTGCGCACCCTCTTCGAGAACGCGGATGGGTCCCTGTGGGCCGGCACGGCGTCGACAGGGCTGGTCCGCGTCAGCTTTGCCTCCAGGCCAGGGCCTGGCGTTCAGCGGCCCCTCGCCTCCTTTGAACATTTCGGGGCCGCCCAAGGGCTGCCCGCCGGCGGTGTGGTCGTAACCTCCCTTGGCGGGTCACCGGTCTTCCTGCCGTGGGGCGGCGCCCGGGAACTCATCGTCGCCCGGTTCGATCCCGCGTCGCGGAGATTCGTCCGCGATCAGTCCTTCGACCAAGTCGGCTTTGACCGTCTGCGCAGCTCGTTCGGCCTGCTCGAAGGAACCGACGGGACGGTGTTCGCGAACTTCGGCCGCGGCACGGCCGTCCTGCGCAGGACTCGCGTGGGAGGCTGGTCCATCGACCGCACCACCTTCGGGCGGTTCGGGCTCGAACCGACGGGCTTCCTGTTTGCGGAACCAGACGGCATCGCCTGGTTCGGCTGGCAGAACAAGTTCGTCCGGTTCGACTTCACACACCGCTCCAGGGCCCCGGTGGCCTTCTCGGCGCTGGTTCGCAAGGTCACCGCCGGCGGGAACGAGTACCTCTTCGAGGGGGCCGGCTCCCCGCCTGACCCTCGGTTGCCGGCCACGGCCGGCAGCCTGCGCGTTGAGTTCTCGGCGCCGACGTTCCAGGACGAGACGGCGACCGAGTACCAGACCATGCTGCAGGGACTCGATCGGGATTGGCTCCCGTGGACCCGGGAGGCCCGTCGCGATTACACCAATCTCGGCTTCGGCGACTACCGGTTCCGCGTGCGCGCCCGGAACGTGGCCGGACAGCTCAGCGAGGAGGCCACCTACGCCTTCACGATCCTGCCGCCGTGGTATCGCACGTGGCTGGCCTATGCCGGGTTCCTGTTGTTCGCCGCGCTCGGGGTCGTCGCGGTCGACCGGTTCCAGCGACGACGCCTGATCCGGGCGGAGCGTGCTCACTCGGAATTCGCCGAAGCGCGCCTGCGCGCGGAGGCCGCCGAGACGCTGGCGCGCACGGAGCGGGAGGGCAAGAAAAACGTCGAGCTCATCAGCGAGATCGGCCGCGAGGTCACGGCGTCGCTCGATTTCGACACCATCTTCGGGCGGCTGTACGAGCGCGTGAACGAGCTGGCCGACGCCGCGGTGTTCGGGGTGGGTCTCTACCACCCGGAGAGCCACCAGATCGAGTACCGCTTGGCCATCGAGCGCGGCAAGCGCTACGCGCCCTACTCGCGCGACGCGAGCGACCGCAACCAGCTGCCCGTCTGGTGCCTCGAGCATCGTCAACCGGTGTTCATCAACGACGTGCGCACCGAGTTCGGCAAGTACATCGCGGCCTACGACGAGCACAGGCGAGCGCTCGAAGACGGCTCGATGTCGGAGGAGGCCCAGTCAATCATCTACATGCCGCTCCTCGCCAAGGAGCGCGTGCTCGGCATCATCACGATCCAGAGCTTCAGGACTCACGCCTACACGGACCATCACCTGAACGTGATGCAGAGCCTCGCCTCCTACACGGCCATCGCCCTCGACAACGCCGCCGCCTACCGGCAGCTCAACGAACAGGAGCGCGAGATCCGCCGACTGCTCGAGGACGCCGAACGGGCCCGGTCCGTTGCCGAGGACGCCGATGCCGCGAAGAGCGCGTTCCTGTCGACGGTCAGCCACGAGCTGCGCACCCCGCTGACCTCCGTGCTCGGGTTCGCGAAGATCATCAAGAAGCGGCTCGAGGAACGCATCTTCCCGCTCGTCGCGAGCGACGACCGCAAGGTTCGCGCGACCATCCAGCAGATCGAGGACAACCTGAAGGTGGTGGTGAGCGAGGGAGAACGGCTCACCAAGCTGATCGACGACGTGCTGGATCTGGCCAAGATCGAGGCCGGCAAGCTCGAGTGGAAGAACGAGCCGGTGGCCATCGCCGACATCGTCGACCGCGCGACGAGCGCCACGGCCTCCCTATTCGAGCAGAAGGGGCTCCGCCTGGTGCGGGACGTGGCGCCAGACCTGCCCGAAATCACAGGGGACGGCGATCGCCTGATCCAGGTCGTGATCAACCTGATCTCGAACGCCGTGAAGTTCACAGACGCCGGCACCGTCTCCTGCCGCGGCTACCGGCGCAACGGCGATCTCGTCGTCAGCGTCGTCGACACCGGCATGGGCATCGCGCCCGCCGACCAGCCGAAGGTGTTCGAACGCTTCAAGCAGGTGGGCGACACGCTCACCGACAAGCCCAAGGGCACCGGCCTGGGCCTGCCGATCTGCAAGGAGATCGTCGAACACCACGGCGGCCGTCTCTGGGTCGAAAGCGAGGTCGGCAAGGGCAGCACGTTCTCCTTCACGCTTCCGCTCCGTAATGGCGACGGGGAGAGGGGGAACTCGCCCGACCGGACGGTCGGGCTCGTGACGCTCATGCGCCAGCTCCGGGAGCAAGTCGTCGTGACAACACCCCGCACGCTCGAGCGGCAGCCGCACATCCTGGCCGTCGACGACGACCCGAACGTCCGGGAGCTCCTGACGCAGGAACTGACCGAGGCGGGTTACCGGGTGTCGGTCGCAGCCAACGGCCGGGAGGCGGTGGACGCCGTTCGGGCCAACCGGCCGGACCTGATCGTGCTCGACGTGATGATGCCCGAATTGAACGGCTACGACGTCGCGGCCGTGCTCAAGAGCGACCCGGCGACCTCGGATATCCCGATCGTGATTCTCTCGATCCTCCAGGATCGCGAGCGGGGGTTCCGCGTTGGCGTCGATCGCTATCTTACCAAGCCGATCGACACGGACCTGCTGTTCAAGGAGGTCGGCGCCCTCCTCGAGCAGAAGACCTCGCACAGGCGGGTGCTCGTGGTGGACGACGACGTCGCCACCGTGCAGTCGCTGTCGGCCGTGCTCACCGCCCGCGGTTACCTCGTGACCGGGGTGCGGGGGGAAGAGCTCGTCGAACGTGCCATGGCGCTGCAGCCCGACATCATCGTCCTGAACTCCGTGACCTCCGCGCGCTCGAACGCCGTGCGCATGCTGCGGTTCGAGAAGGGAATGGAGAACGTGCTCTTCCTCGTGTATGAGTGAGGTACCCAGGTGGACCGGAAAATCTTGATCGTCGACGACGAAGCGCACCTTCGGACACTGATTCAGCAGACGTTGGAGGAACTCGAGGACGAGGGTGTCGAGGTTCTGACGGCGGCCAACGGTGAGGACGCGATGGCCACGATCGAGTCCGTGCGGCCGAACCTCGTCTTCCTGGATGTCATGATGCCGAAGCTGAGCGGCTTTGACGTGTGCAGCCGCGCCAAGCACACGCTGGGCCTGCACGACGTCTACATCGTCCTGCTCACCGCCAAAGGCCAGGAGTTCGACCGGCAGCGGGGACAAGAGGTCGGCGCCAATCTCTACATGACCAAGCCGTTCGACCCGGACGCGCTCTTGCAGAAAGCCCGCGACGTGCTGGGGCTCTAGCCCATGTCGACTGTGCTGCACCAGGTACTCGGCCGAGCCGGCGAGTCGCGGGCGCTCGTCGGGGCGGTCGCCGACGCCCTCGGATCACGGGTCGCGGTCGAAGACTGCGAGGGACGACTGTTGTTCGGCCACGCACCGGGGGACGGACCCGCGACTCGGTTCCCCGTCACCTACCAGTCGGCGGCCCTGGGATGGGTCGTGGGGCCCGCCCAGGCACGGGCCGTGGCGACGCTGTTGGAACACCTGGTGGCGCGGACCGCCGAACGGAAGGCGCTCGGGTCCGAAGTGCTGCACCTCTACCGCGAGGTAAATCTCATCTACAGCTTCTCGGAGAAGCTCGCGTCGCTGCTCGACGTCGAACGGGTCGGCGCCCTCACGCTGCAGGAGGCACGCCGGGTCATTGCCGGCACCGACGGCGTCCTGATGCTGCTGGACGACGGCACGGACCGGCTGGCGGCCGTCGCGGGGTTCGGCACCAGGATGCCGCGGCTCGAGGGCCTGCGACGGGGGCACGGGGTCGTCGGTACGGTCGCTGCCACGGGGGTCGGAGAGATCGTCAACGACCTGGATCTCGACCCGCGGCGGGGGCAGGACGACGCGGGGATCCGGAGCCAGATCTGCGCGCCGCTGAAAGTCGGCGAACGCGTGATTGGGGTCATCGCGCTCGGCAGCACGAGTCCGATGACGTACACGGCGGCGGAACTCAAGTTGCTCACGACGCTGGCCCTGCAGACCGCCACGGCTATCGAGAACGCCCGCCTCTTCGAGCGAACAGTCGAGGCGGCCGTCGAGCGTGAGCGACTGATGGCGCTGCAGCAGGAGACGGAGCTCGCACGCGCCAAGCTGGAGAGCGAACTCGGCCTCGCGGCGCGGATCCAGGCGGATCTGTTCCCCGCGCGCCTGCCGGACGTCGCCGGGTACGAGCTGGCGGCCCGCAACCGGCCCGCCCGACGCTGCGGCGGCGACTACTATGACGCCCTGGCGCTGCCCAGCCGCGAAGGCCGAGGTGCGCTGTTGTTCTGCGTCGCCGATGTCGCCGGCAAAGGGCTGCCGGCCGCGCTCGTCATGAGCAACACCCAGGCAACGCTCCGCGCGCTTCTCGCGCGGACCGACTCGCTGGCGGAGCTCGCCGCCTACGCCAGTGCGCTGCTGTACGGGACGACGGCGCCGGAGAAATACGTGACGGCAGCGCTCGTCGAGCTGACGCCGGAAACCGGCGCCCTGACCTTCGTCGGCGCCGGGCATCTCGACAATCTTGTGCTGCGCGCCTCGGGTGAGACCGTACGGCTCGTCTCCACCGGCACGCCGCTCGGGCTGCTGCCTCCCGGGCTCCCCTACCAGCAGACCTCGCACACGCTCGCAGCGGGCGACACGCTGTGGCTGTTCTCAGACGGCGTCACGGAGGCGCAGAACGCCACCGGCGAGGAGTTCGGCGAGACGCGCCTGCTGGAGGTCCTCCGCGAGCGTCCGGGTGAGCCGATCGACGCGTCGCTGGAGCGCGCTTTCCAGTCCCTCGACGCGTTCGCGGGCGGGGCACCGCAGTTCGACGACATGACGATGGTGGCCGTACGGCGGCGACCCGCAGCGTCCGCCTGACGCCGCCGCCTGGCAGACAGCCCTCTGGCCGATTGTCGCCATCCGCCGCACGCCCCGACGCTCAGCGCCGCGTCGACGGGCAGGTACCGATGCCGAGCACGGTGTACAGGGGACAGGTGCCCACCACCCCGGTCAGCAGCGGCACGAGACCCGCCAGCCCCCACAGCGTCTTCGGACCCACGACCACCAAGCTCAGCGCGGCGAGACCGATGATGACGCGCAGCGCGCGATCGAGGCCCCCCATGTTTGTCGATAAGAATGTCGCCATCGCGTTCTCCTTGAGTACGGCCGGGCAGCCCAACGCCCTCCTTCACAGAGATTGATTCTGAGGAGAAAGGTTTCGCGGAATCGCTCGACTCCCGGTCCGTCGACGGCGGGTTCAGAGAGACGGGCCGAACAGACTGTAGAGCAGCACGAGGAGCACGATCAGCGTGATGAGGACGTAGCGGTAATCACGCTGCGCCAGGAACACGGCGACCGACAGCACGACGCGCGTGACGGGCGTGGCGATCAGGAGCAGCAGTCCCAGCTGGATCAGGCCGCGGCCGCGCCCGTGCCACGTGTCGGCGAGGATCCCCGGCACGGTCTTGAGGTCGTTGGGCTCACCGTGAAAGACCTGGTAGAGAGGCCGCTCGGCCCCATGGCGAGCCAGGAAGACCGTCGCCCCTACCGCCACAATCGCCGCCGCCAACACGACACCCCACCGCAGGACCGTGCCAAGCAGGCATTCGAGCTGGTCGTCCGACCACCGCGCAGCCGTCGATTGCATCTAGAGCGTCCCCCTGGCCCCTTGATAGAGCATCTCAATGGCCAGCGCCGAGACCACGACCCCGAAGAGCAGCCGCAAGGCCCGCGTCGGGGCCCGCGTCAAGACCCGGGCCCCGAGAATCGACCCTGCCAGCACACCGAGCATGACCGGCGTGACCACGCCTGGGTCGATATAGCCGCGAGAGGGTACACGCCGGCGCTCGCCGCCGCCGTCACGCCGATCATGAAGTTGCTGGTCGTGGTGGAAACCTTGAAGGGAATGCCCATGACCTGGTCCATGGCGAGCACCTTGACCGCCCCGGACCCGATGCCCAGCAACCCCGACAACACGCCGGCAAGGCCCATCAGGCCAAACCCGGCGCCCACCGCGCGCACTTGATAGCGCTTCGGGCCGGTCGGCGTCGGATAGGTCGAGTTCAGGCTCAAGCTGACGGCCAACGGGTCGGGCGGGCGGCTGCCCGCCGGCGCCCGATGCGGCCGGAGCGACAGCCAGGCGGAGAGCAGTAGCACGATGCCGAAGACGACCGCGATGATTCGCGTGGGCAGGTGCGTCGCGAGGGCCGCGCCACCCAGCGCGCCGAACGTTGTGGCGATCTCGAGCACCATCCCGATGCGGATGTTCGAGTAGCCCTCCTTGACGTACGCAGCCGCGGCTCCAGACGACGTGGCGATGACCGATACGAGCGAAGCCCCGATCGCATAGCGGATGTCGACGCCGAACGCCAGTGTCAGCAGGGGTACGATGACCACGCCGCCACCGAGGCCGGTGAGAAATCCGAGGAGTCCAGCCAGGACGGATGCGGCACAGACGAGCAACGTGAACAGCAGGATGGTCACAATATCGGCGTTTGAGCGTCCCACGGGACCCCAGCGTGCCAAGGGCCCCGCCCTCACTCGTCACGCAGCCGCCAGCTGACGCGATCGGTTGGGAGACGGCCTGTTCTGCGCGTTCCGCACGTCGAAGGCCTTCAGCCATCATCCGGTGATTGCAGTTCGAGAGTCAACCGTTTCCGCCGGCGAGCGCTGGCATCGACCCGGCGCTGGCGCTCCCTGGTCATTGTCCCAGCGGCACGTCATCGGCCCGACGCTCCTGCCCGTTCCGCACCTCACTCTCGGACTGCGTGGAACAGCGGTTGCGACGGCCACGGTTTCGATCGTCGAGCGAGGTCACCGGGACGGGATGCGGGGACCGCTGGCGTCGGCGGAAGAGTGGGTGACGGCTCCTCGCGGCACGCCGCGAGCGCACGACCGTGACGGCGCGGGCGGTCGGATCTGGGTATCAGCGCCCGAGGGAACCGGCCGGAGGGGGCACTGGGCGAAAGGACCGACCGGCCTGAGCGATGAAGGACAGGGCGGCAGAGGCGGACCGTTTCACGGGTCCGGCCGCAGGCTGACTCTTGGTCGAACACAGGGACCGTTCCGGCGCCGGCATGGGCGCGTTGTCACGGCCCCCAAGCCCGGCGCAGCGCAGGCTCGTCCACCGGCACACCGATAGCCGTCCCGAAGCCGTCTGCCGGCGGCGCCGCTACGGCGAGGGCATCCCGCGCCTCGAGGATGGGCAACGTCAGCGTCAACACCGCTCCGCGCCCGCGGCCTGCGCTTTCAGCTGCCACCGTCCCGCCGTGCGTCTCGACCAGGTGGCGGACGATTGCCAGGCCGAGACCAAGCCCGCCGACCGAGTCTGGGCCTTTCTGGAACGGTTCGAACACATGCGGCAGGAAGTCCGGCGCGATGCCGGCACCCGTGTCGGCAACCGTCACGCGGACCGCGCGGTCGGCCCGGTCCAACCCGACGGTGATCGACCCTCCCGAGGGTGTGAACTTCAGCGCGTTCCCCAAGAGGTTCGCCAGCACCTGGTACAGCCGCGCCGGGTCTCCCCAGACAGCGTGCTCGCCCGGCTGAATGGCCGTCTTGAGCCGAACGCCGCGCGTGTCGGCTGTCGGTCGGGCCGCGTCGACCGCCGCTGCGACGAGCGAGGCCAGGTCGACGCGCTGTCGCTCCAGGCGCATGGTTCCGCGAGACGCGCGGACGGTGTCGACGATGTCCTCAACCAGCCGTTGCTGCAGCCGGGCGTTACGTTCGATGACTTCTGCCGCTCGCCGCACGCTGCGGGCGTCGAGCGCCTGGTCCCGCAGCATCGATGCCCAGCCGACCATCGCCGTGAGTGGCCCGCCCAGCTCGTGGGAGACCGTGGCCAGGAACTCGTCCTTCAATCGATTGGCTGCCTCCGCCTCGGAGCGAGCCGCCCGCTCGCGGGCGAGCAGCATGGAGACGCGCGCGCTCGCCGCGGAAACTCTGACCTGAAGCCACGTGACCGCCACCCCGACCACGAGGAACAACGCGAGACGGTCCCAGTCCTCCACGGCGATGTGGCCACCGGTGGAGGCCACGACCTTCCCCCCGAACGCCGCGCTGAGGCCTGTGGCGAGCAGACCCGGCCACAACCCTCCGTACCAGGCGGCCAGCATGACGGCCGGCGTGAACAGGAGGAACGCACCTCGCTGACCGAGCACCGGATTCAGCAGAAGCTTCAGCACTACCACGGCCCCGACGGCGAGTGCGCTGAGACCGAACCGACGGATGACAGATGGCCGGCGCGCCACAGCGGCGCTGCCGCCGACAATCGCCCGGGCCAGCAGTGGGTCCTCGTCCAGGACGAGGAACGGCAAACGGACATTAGTAGGTGCCACTCGTGTCACTCCTGCAGAGTGGCCCGCGTCGGAGCTGGAGCGCGGCCGCCGCGTGGGGATCTAGACAGTTGGACTGTGAGGTGCGCCGTTTGGCTTGCCGACAGACTCCAGCCCGGCCGTGCGCCTGGTTCGGCGGGCGCGCTGGCTCCCTCTCACGCCGGGGCGCTCACCGCCGGACCTCGCCAGCTCAACCGCCTGGCGCCGCCCGTGGTATGCTGCGCGGCGACCGGTTCATCCATTCGCGCGGAGGTGTGCAGTGTCGTTCCGTCGACTTCTCTCGTGGGGCCTCCTCCTGGCCCTGGTGCCGTGCGTCGCGCACGGCCAGTCAGCCGACAAGCGCCTTCAGACGACCGCCAAGGCGCCCGCTGAGCCGAAGGTCGCCGCTCCGCTCCTCTCCGACCAGTTGCCGGGGCTCGAGTTCCGCAACATCGGCCCCTTCCGGGGCGGGCGGTCGGTCGCCGTGACCGGCGTCCGCGGCCAGCCGCTCGTCTTCTACTTCGGGGCGACTGGAGGCGGCGTCTGGAAGACGACCGACGGCGGCGACGCGTGGAAGAACG
This sequence comes from uncultured Acidobacteriota bacterium, assembly GCA_963701315.1. Classification (GTDB taxonomy): domain Bacteria; phylum Acidobacteriota; class Vicinamibacteria; order Vicinamibacterales; family Fen-181; genus FEN-299. The sequence continues at coordinate 3,530,870 of OY969603.1, forward strand.
TCTCCGACAAGTTCTTCCGGACGAGCTCGATTGGCGCCGTGGCGGTGGCCGACTCGGACCCCAATGTCATCTACGTCGGCACCGGGGAGACCGCCATCCGCGGCAGCACGAGTTCGCATGGCGACGGCGTGTATCGGTCGACCGACGGGGGCGCGACGTGGACCAACGTAGGCCTGTCCGACACGCGGCAGATCGCGCGCATCCGGATCGACCCGCGGAATCCGGACGTCGCGTTCGTCGCGGCCCAGGGCCACATCTGGGGACCCAACGAGGCGCGAGGGGTCTATCGCACCGTTGACGGCGGCAAGACCTGGAAGAAGGTTCTCTCCGTCGACGACAAGACCGGCGCCTCCGACCTGGCGATGGACCCGACGAACCCGCGCGTGCTCTACGCGGCCTTCTGGCAGGTGTACCGCAAGGCCTGGACCCTCCAGAGCGGGGGACCGGGTGGCGGGATCTTCAAGTCGACCGACGGGGGCGACACGTGGAAGAAGCTGGACGGCGGCCTGCCGGACAAACTCGTCGGCAAGTGTACCGTCACCGTGTCCGGCGCACGGCCGTCCCGCGTCTGGGCCATGGTGGAAGCCGAGAAGGGGGGCGGGCTCTACCGGAGCGAGAACGGCGGCGAGAAGTGGACGCTCGTCAACGACTCCCACCGGATCCGGCAGCGGGCCTGGTACTATTCCGGCGTCTATGCCGACCCTCGCAATGCCGACGCGATCTACGTGCCCAACCTCTCCTTGCTGAAGTCCACCGATGGCGGGAAGACCTTCTCTGGCATCCACGTCCACCATGGCGACACACACGACCTCTGGGTCGATCCCGACAATCCGGCACGGATGATCCTCGGCGACGACGGAGGGGCGGAGGTCACGACCAACGGCGGCCAGAGCTGGACGTCTGAAGACACCCAGCCAACCGCGCAGATCTACCGCGTGACGACCGATACGCGTTTCCCCTACTGGGTCTACGGCTCCCAGCAGGACAACTCCAGCATCGCGATCCCGAGCGGCGTCCGAGGCGGCGGCATTGGCCGGACGGACTGGTACGACGTCGGGGGCGGCGAGTCGGGCTGGATCGCGCCGGACCCGCGCAATCCCGAGATTGTCTATGCCGGCGGGTACGGGGGCTCGATCACGCGTTACGACCGGCGGACGGGAGAAGCGCGGGAGATCATCGCCTGGCCGCAGGTCATCGACGGCCGCGCGGCGCGCGACCTGAAATACCGGTTCCAGTGGACCGCGCCAATCGTCCTGTCCCCACACGACCCGGACACGCTCTACCACGCGGCCCAGGTGCTCCTCCGAACGCGGGACGGCGGGCAGACCTGGCAGGAGATCAGCCCGGACCTGACGCGCAATGACAAGTCCAAGCAGGACTACAGCGGCGGCCCCATCAACCACGAATTCACCGGCGTCGAGACCTACGACACGATCTTCTACGTGGTGGAGTCGCCGCATGAGGCCGGAACCATCTGGGTAGGGACCGACGACGGGCTCGTCCAACTCACGCGCGACGGCGGGAAGACGTGGCAGAACGTCACGCCGGCGGGCATGCCTGAGTGGATCCGCATCAACGCCATCGAGGTGTCGCCCCACGACAAGGCGACCGCCTACGTCGCCGCGATGATGAACCAGCATGACGACCTCCGACCTTATGTCTACAAGACCACCGACTACGGAAAGACCTGGACGAAGATCGTCAACGGCATCCCCGACGCGACCTTCGCGCGTGTCGTACGCGAAGACACCGAGCGCCCGGGGCTCCTCTACGCCGGGACCGAGACGGGCCTCTACCTGTCGTTCGACGGGGGCGCCAGCTGGCAGCCGTTCCAGCGCAATCTGCCGGTCGTCCCCATCACCGATATGACCGTGAAGGGCGAGGATCTGGTGCTCTCCACCGAGGGTCGGTCGTTCTGGATCCTCGACGACCTGACGCCGCTCCGCCAGTGGAAGGTCGACATCACGACTGCGGCCGCCCACCTCTTCACGCCTCGGCCTGCCTACCGACTGCCGGGCGAGTCGTCGTCGCGGCCCGACGTGGGCAAGAACCGGCCTTCCGGCCTCATCGTGAACTTCTGGCTGAAGGAGGCGCCGAAGAGCGCCGGGCCCGTGACGCTCGAGTTCCTCGAGGGCGCGACGGTGGTGCGCACCGTGTCGAGCGGGTCGAAGCCGGCATCCGATGAGCTCTCCGAGAAGGGAGAGGAAGACGAGGAACAGGAGGACGACAAGCCGCTCGAGCCGGTCGCCGGGCTGAACCGCTACGTCTGGGATCTGCGCCAGACGGTGCCCGACCTGGTGATGCCCCGGTATACATACGGGGACTATCCGCCGCAGGGCGTGCGCCTGCCCCCCGGCCACTACACGGTCCGACTCCGGGTCGGCACGCAGTCGTTTGAGGCGCCGTTCGAGGTGCGATCGAACCCCGCCCTCAAGGTCCCGGATGCGGATCTGGAGGCACAATCCGCCTTGCTGCAGACGATCCGGACCGACCTGGCGACGATCCACAGCGCCATTCGACGGATCAAGGACGTCAAGGCGCAGGTCGACGGGCTGGTCCGGCGCGCGGAGGCCGTGGGCAAGGGCCAAGCGCTCAAGGCGAGCGCGAGCGCCCTCACCGAGAAGCTGTCCGCGATTGCCAACGAGCTCTACAACCCCGACATCAAGACCAACGAGGACTCGTTGAACTACCTGCCGAAGCTCGACTTTCAGTTCACCGGGCTGGCCGGCGTCGTCGATTCGGCCGACGCCAAGCCGACGGCGGGCGCCCTGGCGCGCTACCAGGACCTGAAGGGACAACTCACCGACGTGCTGGGGCGATTGCAGGCCGTCCTGGACGCGGATCTGAAGGCCTTCGACAAGGCGGTCGCAGACGCCGGCGTGCCGCCGGTCATCGTGGTCCCGTTCGACAAGAAGCACTGAGCCTGCCGACCACCTGGGACGGATCCCGACAGGAGGACGCCTGACCTGGAGCCGCCGCGGCGCTCCGGGCCAGGCGCGCCCCCCGGAACGAACCCTCCGGAAAGGCGACTCCCGCCACGCTGACCGTCCTGGCCTTCTGTCCGCCACCCAGACGGTCTCGAGCGAACCAATCCTGCCGGGGCCGTTCCGGCTACTGACCCGAGCGCCTGACGAGTGCCCGCAGCGTCTTGGGGAGCTTGGGCCAATCCTCCGGGCTCACGAGAGCCGGGGTGAGCGGTGCCGGGCCGAACTCCGTCAGTGCCGCCGCGCCCGGCTGACCCAGGAGCATTTCCAGGAACCTGACCGCGCTCTCGGAATTGGGCGCGTGTGTCATCACGGTGATGCCCCATGCGACACGGGTCGCTGGCAGGACCACCGTCCTCGCGCTCTGGGGCGTCCCGAGCCCAGGCAGCACCACCAGTGCGTGCTCTCGGTAGTAGGCGTCCTTTGCCGGGTCCGCCAAACTGATCTCGTCGGGCAGGTCGGCATACCGGACGTCCGGGTTGTTGCGGGCCATCGTCCGCGCGTTGTGCTCGTAGGCGAACTGGGCATCGAAGCGGTCGCCCAAGGCCGTAGCGGAGTGGCCTGGGCCTGGGATCACGACGTGCTCGAGCAGCGTGTTGTACAGGTTCGGCACGTGATGGTACGCCTGGGCCAGTTGGAAGATCAGGTCGGCCCGGTACGCCCCCGGGTCGAGGAACGGGTGACCAGCCCCAATCGACACGCCCGGCGCGGTCAGTGTCTGGTACCACGTGGGCAGCGCCTTTGGCGTGGGCGCCGACGGGTCGAATGGTTGGCCGTCGCGATCGGTGATCGGCGGCAGGTGCTTGGCGGCGAGCGCCCGCGCGGAATACACCAGCACCATCTTCCCCCGCGCGAACACGATGGTGTAGGCGGCGAAGCCGGCCGGCTTCATCAGCACGTCGATGGCCGTGTCGTCGGCCGGCGCATAGAGGTCGCAGGCCTGTCCTCCGGCCGTGATCTGGCGCGCGGCATCGATGCTGCCCATCGGCACGTCCTTCACCTGGATGCCGGTCTGGCAGGTGAAGGCGGCCACGAGCGGCTTGAACGCGGCGGTCAGGCTCCCGGCCCGGTAGATGGTCAGCTGGCGTCCGGACGCCGGCACGCAGCTCGGCTCTTGCCCCGCTGCGGCCGGAGAGGACGCCAAGGCGATCAGAACGATACCGCAGGCCCACGAACGTCGCGGCAGGGGTCTCGGCATGGTGGTTCCTCGTCAGAAATCCACGCGCATTGACGCGGTGATCAGGCGCGGCTCGCCCAGGTGCCCCAGATACGAGCCGGTACTCTGCCCGGTGATGCTCCCCGGTCCCAGGGTCGACCAGTAATGGACGTTCGTCAGGTTGTTCACCGTCAGGCGCCAGGTCGCCGCTCGGCCGAGGACGGAGGTCGTGTAGCGGACACCGAGATCCACCACGTCGTACGCGGGGGTGTAGGCGCTGTTGATGTCGTCGATCGGGCGACGCCCGACGTGCTGCCAGTTGGCGTTCACGAACGCACCGGCGAGCACAGGCAGATGGTACTCCGCGAGCACGTTGGACTTGACGTTCGGGATGCCGACGAAGTGCCTGTCGTTGGTGACCGCGATCCCCGTGTCGGTCAGCCTGGAACTCAAGGCGGACACGCCGCCGATGATCATGAGGCTGTCGGTGACCCGGCCCGAGAGCATGGCCTCGAGCCCGTTGACGACCTGGGTGCCGCTGATCGCAAACTGTTCGCAATTCGCGGTGCCGGACTGGGACCCGCAGACTGGGTTGGCGATGTCGGGGAGGTAGGTGGCGAAGGGCCGTTCGATTCGGAACGCGTCGGTCGTGAAGGTGACTTTGTGCACGACGATCTTGTAGCCGACTTCGCCGCCCTTGCTACGGTAGGGTGGCAGCGCCTGGTTGGCGTTGACGACGACCGTGCTGCCGCTGCTCGCGGCCGCGACATCGGGCGCCTGCAGGCTGCTGGCGTAGGTGGCGTACAGCGTCATCTGGCGTCGGGGCTTGAACATCAGACTGGCGGCCGGGCTGAACCCGTCGCTCGTGTAGCCGCCCTGAATCTCCCTGCGCTGGTAGCTGGTCGCCGCCGTGTCCGAGTAGCTGTTGGTCCAGGTCCAGTCCTGGCTCGCCGCCAAGCGGACCTGCCACTGCGGCGTGAGCGCGATCGTGTCGCTCGCGTTGAAGCCCTGCTGGTGGATGATGCTGGAGATGTAGATACCGGTAGACGGGCTGGTCTGCGCGTACGAGAAGATGCCCGAGACGGGTGGCACGAACACGAGCGGGGCGTCGAGGTTCGCCTGGCAGACCCCCTGGGCCGTGTTGACCGTGCACAGGGCGGTCTTGGTCGGGCCGGTGACGGGAGAGTAGCTGGCGAACCGGTAGCCGGTCGTCCCGAACGTCACGTCGTGCCGGACCGAACCGGTCGTGACGCTGCCGGCCACGTCCGCGAGGTCGCTGGTCACCTGGAAGCGCGGCGCCAGTGACGAAAAGGCGTTCGCCAGGTACGTCTTGTAATCGCCCTTGTTGTCGATCAGCTGGTTGACGGCCGTGTTGATGTTCCGGTTGGACAGCTGGTCGAGCACCCCAGCCACGAGGTGCCAGTCGCCGCCGAACGCATGCTTGACGCGCACTTCGCCAATCTGGGATGTCAGGTCGACGCCCAGGAAGGACTGCCCGTAGCCCACCCGCGTCGGGTCGGGAGCCGCCGGCAGCAGGATGCTCTTGGACCCGGGCGTCGAGGGCGACGTCGTCGTCGGCGCATAGGCGAACCAGCCGGGGTAGCCCTGCTGGAGCAGGTTGTAGTAGCTGTAGTTCCCCTCGACCACGGTGCTGGCGCCGACGCGGGCGTCGAGGGCCACGGCGGCGAGTCCGCGTCGGAGCTCGCTGCCATCGACGTAGCCGTCACCCTTGGCGAACAACAGGTTGGTCCGGTAGCCGAACCTCTTGTCCGTCCCGAACCGGCCGGACAGGTCGGTGTGTGCGGTCCCGACGGTGCTCCCCTCGTAGGTCACCTCGAGCTGACGCACGGGCGTCTCGGTGGGGCGCTTCGTCACGAAGTTGAAGATCCCGGTCGGGTTCGCCGGGCCGTAGAGCGGGCCGCTCAACCCGCTGACGACCTCAATCTGCTCATACTCCTCGAGCGCCGAGGGGGTGGTGACGGCGAAGCCCATGCCGTCCTTGCGGTCGTTCTGCATGTTGCTGCCCTGCATCCCGCGGGTCGCCGGACGGAGCACTTCCGGTCCCTGCATCTCCTGGAAGGACACCAGGGGCAGAAACTTCGCCGCTTCCTTGAAGTTCCTCGACTGCGTATCGTCGATGAGCTGCCGGGAGATGATGTTGACCGTGTAGGGCAGGTCGACGAGCGGCGTCGACCCGAGCGGTCCGCCGTCCTTGACGCTGTCGACCCGGTAGGCGTTCTCGACGCTCCCGGCCGTGACGGTCACCGTCTCCGAGGCCCCGGCCACGGCCAGCACCAAATCGGCGGTGAGCGTCTGGCCCGGTCCGACTTCCAGCTCCGGGCTGCGGCTCGGCGCAAACCCCGGTGCATGCGCCTCGACCGCGTATCGCCCCGGCTCGAGGGCCGGGAACACATACGCTCCGCGGGCGTCGGTGACGGTCGTGCTTCTCGCGTGCGTCACCTGATTCGTGAGGGCGACCGCGGCACGAACGACCACCGCCTGGTCCGGGTCCTTCACAACCCCCGCAACCCGACCCGTCCCGGCACCCGTCTGGGCCAAGGCCGACGGTGCCACCAGCAGCAACGTGATGAGCGCACGGACTACCGACATGGTTGCTTCCTCGAATCGGGGCGGCGACCGTGGCGTGGAGCCCCCGCTGCGCCGCGCGTTTGAGTGGGAGGAACAGCTCCCGGGACGGCCCGCCCACACGTCGCAGAATAACCGACGGCTGACAATGAACAAAATGAATTATCTTCAGAATACGCATGAGCAATTCTCATCTTCAGAATTGAGGGCCGTGGCCGAGCTGGCGCGTGGGGCGCTTGCGTCCGGCACGGTCCCACCATCGAATCGGGCCGACGCCAGACCCGGTGGCTCGACGCCGTCATGCGGCGGGCGGGACGACCGTACCGCTCGGCGACGCCGCCACACGGGAGGCGGCATGCGCGAGAGCGAGGCAGCCGCGGGTGAAGGGCACGAGGCGCTGCAGCAGAATCGGGCCCACAGGCCTCGGAGGATGTAGAATGTGCCCGACGCATCGAAGGCCGGCGCCCTCGTTGCAAGAGTCGAACGGGGCCTACGGTATGTTCCGCCAGGTAACGTCGCTGGGCGGTGCGTTGTTCGCGACGGCGTTCGTGCTCGGCAGTCTGTCGTGCGGCCATTCTGAGCCCGCGCCGTCTTCGCCTTCCTGCTCCTACGCGTTGTCGTCCTCCACACAGACCTTCGGCGCGCAGGGCGGGACCGGGTCTATCGCGCTGACGACAGGCCCCGCGTGCCGATGGACGGCCCGAAGCGACGTCTCGTGGCTGACGCTGGCACCAGCCGAAGGCACGGGATCGGCTGCGATCGCATTCACGGTGGCTGCCGACACGCAGGCCGTTGACCGGCGGGCGACGGTGTCCGTGGCGGACCAAGCGCTGACCTTCGTTCAGGAAGGCACGCCCGCCTGCACGGTGAGCGTGAGCCCGGGGACGCGAACCTTCGATGCCACGGGCGGCTCCGGGACCGTCGACGTGACCGCCGGGCCGACCTGCTCGTGGACAGCCGCCGCGGGCGACCCCTGGGTGTCGATCGTCGCGGGCGCCCAAGGCACGGGCTCGGGCTCGGTGAACTACCTCGTGGCGGCCAATCCCGGCGCGACGGCCCGAGACACCGCGATCACCGTGGCGGGCCACGCGGCGGCGATCCATCAACTGGCACCCGTCGCGTGCACCTGCGTGCTCACTCCCTCGACGCAGTCCCTCCCACGGACGGGTGGAACCGCCATCTTTGGTGTCCAGGCGGCCGCCCAGTGTGGCTGGACCGCGCAGGCCGACGTCGAGTGGGTCCGTATCGTCGCCCCGGCAGGGGGGCACGGCCTGGGCTCCGACCAAGTCCAGGCAACCATCGACGCCAATGGGGCCCTCGGCAGCAGGACCGGGTCGGTCACCGTTGCAGACCAGCACGCCTCCGTGAGCCAAGACGGGGTCGGCAGCTGCGCGTACTCGGTGTCACCGGTGGAGCGGTCCTACTGCTGGGGCGGCGCGACCGCCGACCCCATCACGGTCTCCACAGACGCCGGCTGCCCCTGGACGTCGACGGCCGACAGCCCGTGGATCACGGTGCTCTCGGGCCTGACCGGCCTTGGAGCGGGAACAGTGTCGTACGGCGTGTCCGATTTCACCTCCGACGCCACGCGCCGGGGCGCGATCCTGGTGCGCTGGCCTGCGCCGACGGCAGGCCAGAACGTCTGGATTACGCAAGGGGGGTGCCGGTACGCGGTGGCGCCAACCAGCGTCACCGTCGCCGCCTCCGGCGGCCGCGTCCAGGTCCAAGTGTTCGCGGGTTCGACCAATTACGTCTGCGACGGGCCGACGCAGCAAAGTACTTGTCCGTGGAGCGCGTCGGCATCTGCCTCGTGGGTGCACGTCGTCACGGCCGGCCATCAGGCGGGGGACGGTCTGCTCGTCCTCGACGTCAATCCCAACAACACCGGCGCGGATCGATCGTCTACCGTGCTCGTCGCGGGCCAGTCGCTGACGGTTGTCGAGGCTCGCTGAAACCGAGACGTTCCGCCGTGTGCGGCGGGAGCGTCACGTGCGGCTCGTGAAACCCGAAGAAACGGTGGGGGCCCTCCCGCGGAATCGCCGGAACCTCAGACGGCGGTCACTGGCTCAGTCCTTGGACGCCTGGCACTTGATTCGGATCTTGTCGATCAGCGGAAGCACGGCCTTGAGGGTCACGTGGTCGAAGGTGGTGGTCTTCGCGCCGTTCTTGTAGGAGGCTTTGCCGTTGAGCCGGTCGGCCACGGTGCCCTTGGCGTCGAGGAACTCGACCAGATAGGACACTTTCCACCCCTCCGCCATCGCATTCTCGGCATCGATGCCGACGTGCAGGACCGCCTGCGTCTCCTGATTGAAGCCGGAGACCTTGGCCTTGAGTGACCCGCCCATTCCAGCGGCAGTGCCCACGGTCACCTTGATGCCCGACACCTTGACGGGCCCCACCTGAATGTCGAGGGCGATCGGGCTGTCGGCCTGGTAGCTCACCGTCTTGTCCGCCTGCAATGGCGCCTGGGTCTGGGACTGGGCACCGGCCGCTGACGCCACGCCGAGCACGAGCGCGGCCGCCACCGTCGACCACATCCGCATGCGAACCTCCTTCTATCGAACGACCCCATGGTAGCAGATGGCTGGCCTCATCTCGCGGCCGGCCGCAGGAACTCCTCCACCGCGTGGTCGAAGCGCGTTGGCTGGTCCACGAAGGTCATGTGGCCGCTCTCGGGGAAGACCTTGGTGGTGCTGTGAAAGGTGCTGCAGAGGACCAGGTGCGCCTGGTACTTCAAGGCGTACGCCTGCGCCAGCACGCCGCCGTAGGAGTGACCGAGCGGCGCCACCGAGCCCAGACCGAGCGCGGCGCGCACGGCCTCGACGTCCTCCACCATGGTTGCGACGGTGTACCCGGCAGGATCGTCCAGCTTCTCGGAACGCCCCGACCCCCGCTCGTACACGCGGGCACCTCGCCGCGCCCCGACCGCGCGGGGCTAGGCCGCCGGCGGCCGGAAGACGTCGCGCACGATGGCGTGCCAGAAAGGCTGGCCGTACCCGTACAGCGCGAGGACCGCGGCCGCCGCCGCCGCGGCTTTGAGACTCTCGAGTCCTTCACGGCTCCAGTAGACGTCTGCCAGGCGCAGCCACAGGGCGAACTCATCGAGCGTCAACGCCAGTGCCACCCCGAAGACGATGGCCACGCGGAGGTGCCACGTTGGCGAGCGGGTCGCCAAGGCCGTGAAGCCGGTGACCATCAGCAACAGGACTCCCCAGAACAGGTGGTGGATGTGCAGACCGCTGGTCGTCACCAGATCACGAAACGGCCCGTGCGGAAAGAGCTGGTAGTGGATGATGGCCGTCAAGGCCCGCAGCACCACCAGGGCGACCAGAAATGTGGCCAACGTTCTCAAGGCGACCCGCCGAGACAGGTCCAGTTGACGGTAGTGATGGGCGACGCGCATGCGGCTATCGTAGCCGGTTGCGGGGGCGAACGCCCAGGCAGGGGCCCGGGGACGGGCGGTGTACGGTCCTGACGGCGCCGCGGTCAATCGGCCAGCGCGTGGGCCGCGTGGCCAGCGCGTGAGCCGTCCGCCGGCAGGTTGACTGGATGCCTCACGCCGGGCACGTCGCGCGGCGCGCCCTGTGCCGGCGGCCGTCGGGGATGTGAAAGGCGGACCATGGGACGAGTTGGGTCGCGGCCGACGGGCGCGATGGTCTGCCGCGACAGTCCGAACGGGGCCTGCGCGCCGCCGCGCACGGTTCTTGCACTCCCGGCACACACCGCGACGCGGACACGGAACCCCCCGCCGCACGCCGCGCCTGGAGGCCCGATGGAGAGTCATCTTTCGACCGCGCTCTGGCAAGGCTTGGGAGGGTTGATCGGCTACGCGGCGGCCTCCCACCGGGGGTTCTCGCGCGGCATCGGCGCCGGGTTCGGCTTCTTCGCCGGACCGGCCTACGCGTGGGTGCTCTTCGTGGTCAGCGGCGTCTTTGACGCAAACGAGATGCGGTGCCCGTCCTGCCGCGTCGCCTCGGCGCACGTCGGTCGGCGCGGGTCGGAGACGCCCGCGGCGGTGGCCGAGCATCGTCCTGGCTCCCTGCGACTCGTGTTCAGCCGGCGGGCTGAGGACGACGACGTCGAGTGAGGGGAAGCATGCCTCCCCGTCGTCTGACGGAACCCGGCACGGCGCCGGCCTCCGACCCGCTACCGGCGGAACTGGTACGCCACTTTCAGGAAGAAGCCGTCGCTGGTCCGCTGCAGGTGCTCGAGGCTGAGCGTCTGGCCGGCGGCCAGCGAACTCCCGTACCCGAAGAACGCGACGGTGAACGGGGTCGGCTTGTAGGATGCCAGCCAGTCGAGACGCAGGCCGTTCGACGACTGGGCCGACGAGAACACCCCGCCGACGAGCAACGGCTCCCCCGTGGCGTCGAGCAGGACCGCCTGGCGTTGGGAGGTGTACTGGGCGATCATGCGGAAGAAGATCGCCCGCGTCGCCTGGAATTCCACCTTCGCACGCGGGATCACCGTCTGCGCGAACTCGCTTCCGTCCCGATCCCGCACGATCCGTGAGTAGGTCAACGTCGCCTGGAGCCGGACGGAGCGCGTCGGGCGACCGTCGAGCGTGCTCGTCACATCGGTTTCATGGCCCTGTGTTCCTTCCGCGAAGATCGCAACCGGACCGTGCGTGACCTCGAACTGACCGTCGAAGGTCCGGAAGACGGGAGTCTTGAAGGTGACGTCCTGCGTGTATCCCGTCACCTCCAGATGCGGCGCGTACGCGACCGGCGCTCCCTGCGCGATCGTTTGGTAGGTAGCGTACTGCTCCGGCTGCAGGTGCCAGAAGACGCGTTGGAACGTCAGGCTGAGACTCCAGCCGCCGCGCCACCCGAACTGGAACGGAAAGGCGTCGCTGCCTTCGATCGGACCGTCGCCCGGTCGGTCGTACCGCCAGATGCGCGACGTGTTCCAGTGGCTCGAGAAGGTGTCGAGCCACGCCCCCTTCGTGCCGTACCAGGAGTAACGGTCGTAGAGGGTCGCCTGGATGATGTTGTTGCGGGGGATGTAGCCCGCCTGTTCCTCGAAGGCCGTCCCGATGCCGGTCACCTTGTAGTTGAAACCAAACGCGCGGCCGGTCCGGTCCAGTTCGGCCATCCACATCGGCGAGGACGCGCGGCTCCCGTCCGCGTGGGCGGTCCACGCCTCCCCCACCTGGACCTGGTAGTAGTACAGCTTCTTGAAGATCGTCCGAGTATCGAACGCGAAGACGCGGTTGAACTCCCCCGCGGCGGACCGGTCGGTGAAGGTGATGCCAGCGGTCGAGTCGACGCCGACATCGCGACGAAGGCGCGCAATGTTGAACAGCGCGCCACCCTCCGATTCGTCGTCCTTCATCGCCAGGTAGGCCACGTTCAGCGCGCCGACCTTGCCGGTCAGCTTGGCGCCGGCAATCGGGCTGACGATTTGCCGCGTGTACACCAGCTGGTTCGGCGTGGCGAACATGTCGATGCCTTCGAGGAAGAACGGCCGCTTCTCAGGGTAGAAGAGCGCAAACCGCTGATTGACGGTCACCTGCGCGGCGTCGGCCTCCACCTGGCTGAAGTCCGGGTTCACGGTCGAATCGAACGTCAGATTCGTCGTCGAGAACCGGGCGTTCACGCCGGGCTTGAAGGCGACCGGTTCCCGGACGAATGGTTCGCCTGCCGCGTCGCGGGCGCCGTTCTCCGACGCGGTGATGACCGGCTGGACCTCGCTCACGATTCCACGCTCGAGGTCGTGGAGACCGTCGATGGCGCCCTCCTGCGCGAGGAAACTCTCCCCGGCCCGGCGCACGTCGGTCCAGGTGTCCTGATAGCCGGTCCGTTGCACGATGCGGCTGAGCTGGAGGCCCCACGACTGCGGGCCGTTGCCCGGGTAGCGCAGGCTCGTGAACGGAATCCGCACCTCGACGATGTAGCCCTCCTCGGTCAAACGGCCCTTCGATTCGAACTGGAAGTCCGGGTTCTTGTCGGCCAACGACCCCTGCCCCTGCAGTGATCCCGCGCTGAACCCGGTCTCGGTCTGCATCCCGTCCTGCTGAACGCCGAGCGCGTTCATGGTGAAGAAGAAGGCTCGGCGCTGATCGTGGAACGTGTCCAGATAGATGGTGACTGTGTCCTCGTTATCGAGGTTGTCCCGATCAGCCATGGTGGCCCGGATGGCAGAAGGGTCGTGATCGTGGGCGATGATGCCGAAGTAGATCGCGGTCGGCGAGTACCAGATGCGCACTTCGGTCTCTTCCTCGGCGGGGCGGCCGTCGACCGGGCGGTACTGGGAGAACCCGCCCAGGCGCGCCGCATGGGCCCATTCCGGCTCGTCGAGATGACCGTCCACCGTCGCGCTCGATTCGAACCGCGGGACCGTGACCGTCGGGGCCCCTTGGCCCGCGATGAGGGAGGGGAGCGCGTCCTGCTCGCCGGAGGGTGCCAGGACGGGAGCGGTGGATTGCAGCAGGAGGAGAACGAGTGCGACCAACGGTGATCCCGGACGTAGGGGACCGGCCCCCGGACCGTGGCCGGCCTGATAGTTCGTTCGCAAGCCCGCGCCGGCGGCGCATTGGTGCCGACGCGTTCCGCCTCAAGGCGGCCCGGCGCGCCCAGAGGATATCGCCGCCCGCGCCTCGCGTCAAATGGCGCCAGGGCATGTGGGAACGCACGAGAGAAGTGTCCCCCTCGGTAGCTCGTTCGACGCGCCCGCTCCCGTGCCAACCCGACGCCGAGCGCTCCCAGACTGGGCGTTGCTAGGCGTGCCCGTCGGCGGGCCGTGACCCCGACCCGCCAACCCACTCCAAGCGCTGTCGGCCGGCGATGGTACAATTGGTGGGCAACGGCAGAGTTGAGCGGCTGGAAGCGACTCAGCAGCACGTGTGCGATGCGGGCTGCCGGCCGAGTCGCGTCGCAGGACGATCCATCCCCGGCGACCGTGGTGAGGTACGGTCTGGTGAGGCGACGCCGGGGAACGAGATGTGGCTGCCAGGGGATTTCGTGTGAGCGCAAGCTGCTCATGGGACGTAGTCGGGGGTGAGCGTGCTGGACAGAGGCAAACCGACAAGACTGAGCCCGCCATCGGCGTATGGCATCGAGGTGCACGGGATCACGCACCCCGGGAAGGTGCGGAAGGTCAACGAAGATCAGTTCCTGGTCGCGCAACTGCAGCGTTCCATGCGCGTGCGCCAGACGAGCCTCGAGGATCCCGGAGTGTTCAGGAACCTCGAGGATTCGTCTGCCCACCTGCTCGTCGTCGCCGACGGCCTTGGCGGGATGGGCGGCGGCCGGGAGGCGAGCAGCACCGCGGTCGAGGCGCTCGTGGCGCACATCGGCGCGGCGACGGGATGCTATTACAGCTTCGCGGTCGACGAGGAAGGGGAATTCCTCTCGCAGCTCCAGCACGCGGTTGAGCGCGCACACGAGAAGGTGCGGGCCCATCACACCTCCTCAGCCGACGGCGCGTCGACGACCCTCACGATGGCAGTCTTGATGTGGCCGCGCACCTACGTCGCCCACGTCGGGGACAGCCGCGCCTACTACCTGCGGGGCGGTCGGCTCCATCAGCTCACCCGCGACCAGACCGTCTATGAGGATTCTCGTGGACCAAGGGGTGCTCAAGGCGAGTCAGCCTGGCGCCGTCGAACCGAGAAACCGACTGAAGGATGTGCTGACGAGCGCGATCGGGTTCGAGATCAAGCCGTTTGTCGGGCGCATCGATCTCAGGTCGGGAGACACCCTCCTGCTGTGCACTGACGGCCTGACCAAGCACGTCTCCGATGGCGAGATCGCGGGGATCCTGGGCGGCGCCGCCGGCCCCGACCAAGCCTGCCGCCGGCTGGTGGACCTCACGCTCGAGCGCGGCGCCAGGGACAACGTCACGGTCATCGTGGGCCGTGTCGCCACCACGTGAGGCACCGCTGTGGCGGGTGACGGGCGCCGCTGCGCACGGCCCCGCCTGACGGGGCGGGCCGTCTTCAGGGCCGGCCCTTGGACGCGCGCCCGCGCGTGGTCACCCGGGCTTGACGCCCCCCTCCCGGCCCAAGGCGGCCGTGGGGGCCTTCCGACCCCGCGCCGCGCACTGACATCTGCCGCAAGGCTGCGTCCAGAGCCTGCAACGCCTCGGCAGCTGCCTCCACGTATGCCGGGCTCAGACCGGCCAGCACCTGACGAACGGCGCTCTCAACAGTACCGGCCCGTCGCCGGTCGATCCACCGGCCCATGCCCGTCAGGTGCAGCCGCGCCTGCCGCCGATCCCGTTCGCCCGCCCGTCGCTCCAGGACCCGCCGCTGTTCGAGCCGACGGAGCACCCCGGTGAGCGTGCTCGGGTGGAGGTGAAGGATCCGGGCCACCTGCCCCGCGGCCAGGCCTGGGTGGCGCCCCACGATCCTCACAACCAGGCGCTGCGGCCCAGTGATCCCGAGTTCGGCCTCCATCCTCTTCGAGATGGACTGCAGCCCGTGGCTGATCCCCCAGATCAACCGCATGAACTCGAGAGTCCCGCCCAGATACGGCGTCTCTCGCTCCGTCGCGACCCCGGCTCCGCGTCGTCGCTGTCGCACGCTGCGTCCTTCCAGCGGCATGCCAGGCCGAGGGGCCGCGCGGCGCCGCGCCCCTATTTCGCGGTGATCAGGAAGTGGCCCCGTCGGTTCTGCACCCAGCACGCCTCGCCGTCACCGGTGCAGAAGGGCCGCTCCTTCCCGTAACTGATCGTCTCGATCCGGTCCGCCGCCACACCGAGAGAGACCAGGTACGACTTCACGGCGTCCGCCCGTCGCTCTCCGAGCGCCAGATTGTACTCCGCCGTCCCCCGCTCGTCACAATGTCCCGAGAGGGTGATCTTGGTGGTCGGCCATTGCTCAAGCCATTGGGCATCCTTCGAGAGGCTCGCCTGCGCGTCTGGCCGGATCACCGAGCTGTCGTAATCGAAGAACGCGTCGCCGAACGGGTGTTCGTTGTTGAGGTCCTCAACGGACTTGCGCTCGAAGATCTCCTCGGGCGTGAGTCGGCGTGGCGACGACGGCGCCGCCGTCGTCCGATGAGCCGCCGGAGTGAGCCGGACCGCTGGAGGCGGCGCCGCGTGATTCAACGACGGACTGACCACGGGACTTCGGTGATGGCAAGCAGCCACGCTGCATGCGAGGACCACGAGCCACAGACTCATTCGGAACATGCTCATGCTGCGCATAGGGTCTGCCCTCCTCGGCACGACGGGATATGTGGGTACCAGCTACTGTAGCAACGATATAGTTTGAGGTCAAATCAGTTACGCACTCGCAATATCCGCAGCGCGTCCATCCGTCTCTGGTGGAGATTGGCCCCCGTACAAGCCTGATATTCCGCCTCTTCCGGGCTTCGCCTTCCAGCGTATACCCGGGGCGGACGCCGGGCCTCAAGCCCATCAGTTTGAGGTCAAACTGGATCGGGTGGCCGGGCTGCTCACCGCGCGCGCAGCACGAAGTGACGCACAGGTGCCGCGCGGGGTTGGCGCAGCCGACTTTGGGGGAGGACCGACCCGCGAACGGGAAGCGGCGGCACCCGAGGGCCGTTGGTCACGGTCGACACCACGGACGTCGACGGGCTCCCGCCCGTGAGCGTGCCGGCTCAGCGCGGAGGAGGGGACGGACGCTTGGCGCGACACCCGGTGGGCGGAGCTCCGTGGGGCCGCCTCCACGGAGGCACGCCCCACCAGGAGCGCCCGGATAGAGGGGAACGCCCGCAGCCACCGGCCCGGCAGCGTGCGGGCGCTCGAACGATGAAGAAGTTAGCCGAGGTTCACGACCGTGGACAGCGTGCTGCTCGTGCAGGTCTTGTCGAGGAACCCGCCGGCGACCTTCTCGAGGTCCGAGTCACTCAGTTCGGCGCCTTCCTTGGGCTTGTAGGGGAGGACGATGTAGTACGTGTCCGGGGTCTCCTCGATCACCTTGATGTTGACGTTCGAGGGGATGGCCGTTCCCAGCTGCCGCGACATCAGGTTGCGCGGGTCCTTCATCAGCTGGCCGTAGTAGTCGGGATTGTGCTCGGCCTGTTCGACAATCTTGTCCAGGAGCTGACCACGAGTGACTGCCATGCCGCACCTCCACGAATCACGTGTGTTGTTGTGGGTGACTGCCCGTTGCCAGGCCGTCAGAACACCGGGGAGAACAGCAACTTTCGTGCCCTGCGTCGTCGCGCGAAATCGCCAACGTTCTTGAGAGGTCGGCACGGCCAGGCGGTGCGTCGATGGAGCCCTGGCGCCATCAGCCGCGGCCTGCCTCCAGTTGGCGGCGGAGCGCAGCCGGCCATCTCGACGCCCGCCGCACCACCCGAGTCACGCGAGAATCCGGACCCCGTCGGGCAGGCGGCGAGGGACGCTGGGAATCTGGCGGTCCATCGCGCTCGCCGGTCACCATCCTGGGCCCGCACGCCGGGCGCTCGTCCCCGCAGGCTGGCCGCGCTCACTCAACGCGCGCACGTCCCGGCGCCGTGGTCATCGTGTCGAGTGGGGCTCCGGTGGCTCGTTGCTGGGCCTCGACCAGCTGTCGCGCCAGTGGCCGGAACGCCCTCAGGCGCCAGCCAAACACCGCAGCCGCCGCCAGACACGTCGTCCCACCGGCGGCCACGGTGGCCGGCACGCCCAGGGGCCGCGAGAGGGTGCCCGCCAGCAGGGCCCCAAAGGGCCCCATGCCCAGGAACATCATGGCGTAGACCGCCATCACCCGTCCGCGCAGGCGATCGGGGACCATGGACTGAATGAGCGTGTTGCACGAGGCCATCTGCACCATCATGCAGAAGCCGGCGGGAACCAACAGCGCCGTCGACAGCCAGAACACCCGCGACATCGAGAAGAGGATCAGGAACGTTCCGAACCCGCCGGCGGCCAGCGCCACCCATCGGCTCAGGCCCCGCAGGCTCCGCTTGGAGGCCAGGACGGCCGCCCCAATCAGCGCGCCGACGCCCGAAGCCGACATGAGCAGGCCGTACGCACGCGGACCGACGTGCAGGATCTCCCGCGCCACGACCGGCATCAGCACCGTGTAGGGCATGCCCATGAGGCTGACGCACCCCAGGAGCAGGAGCAGATCGCGGATGGGCCGCGTGCGCGCCACGTAGGCGAAGCCCTCGACGACACGCGCCAGCACGCCGCCGCTCGGCCGATGTGCCGCAGCCGCCGTGAGGCGCATCGCGGCCAACCCGCCGATCACCGCCAAGAAGCTGATGCCGTTCAGCAGGAAGCACCAGCCTTCGCCGACAGCCGCCACGACCACGCCCGCCACCGCCGGGCCGGCAAGCCGCGCACCGTTGACCATCGACGAGTTGAGCGCAATCGCGTTGACCAGGTCGTCCTTCCCCACCATCTCGACCACAAAGGCCTGCCGCGTCGGCATGTCGACCGCGTTGGCGATCCCGAGCATCGCCGAGAGCACGAACAGGTGGGCGATGCGCACGCGCCCCGAGAGGACCAGCGCCGCGAGCACGAAGGCCAGCACCATCATCACGGTCTGGGTCCCGATCAAGACGCGGCGGCGCCGCCAGCGATCGGCCACCACGCCGCCGAGCGAGGACAAGAGAAACACCGGGATCTGCTGTGAGAAGCCGATGAGGCCCAACAGGAACGACGAGCCGGTCAGCCGGTAGACGAGCCATCCCTGGGCTACCGACTGCATCCAGGTGCCGATGAGCGACGTGAGTTGACCGGCGACAAACAACCGATAGTTACGGTGCTTGAGCGCACGGAGGGCGACAGGCCAAGGCATGGGCCATGGTAGCGGATCCTGCGTGCCGACATGAAACGATCCTGCCGTCCGGCCAACACGTGCCGGACGCCGGCATCGCACCGCCCGCGGCGGTCCCGCTCGTCACCTCGGCCAGGATCCAGCGGGCGAGAAACTTGCATGGCCCTTCCCGGACGCTCGAACACTGTCCGCATCGTGACAGCCGAGTCCCCAGGTAGGCCGTGCCACGCCCCCGACGTCGACGAAGCCCATCGTTGGGTATCAAACCCGCCGCGCCCACCCGCCGCCGCGTGGCGCTCGGCGTGTCGGTGATTGGTACTTGCCGTGCTCGGCATCGTCGGCTCCCTCGTGCGGTCGCATCCTCTGCTGTTGCGGCCCCGGCTGCGCCAGAACGTCTTGCTCGTCACGATCGACACGCTCCGCGCCGATGCACTCGGCGTGTACGGCGGACCAGCCTCGACCCCCAATATCGACGCGCTCGCCCGACGGGGCGTCCGGTTCACCTTCGCGCACGCCCATGCCGTGACGACCTTGCCGTCGCACGCCAGCATCATGACCGGGCAGTATCCGTTCCAGCACGGCGTGCGCGACAACAGCGGGTATCGCCTCGACGCGTCCCGCGCGACCATCGCCAGCCTCCTCAAGACGCGCGGGTACTTGACCGCCGCCTTCATCGGCGGCTTCCCTCTAACCGCGCGGTTCGGCCTGAACGCCGGCTTCGACACCTACGACGACCGCGTGAGCGGGGAGGGCGGTCCGGCGGGATTCAGGCTGGCCAAACGCCCGGCGCAGGCCGTGATCGCGGCAGCCCTCGCCTGGATCGGCGGTCATACGGAACCCTGGTTCGTCTGGGTACACCTGTTCGACCCGCACGCGCCCTATCGGCCACCGCCGCCGTTTGACCGGGAGTACGCCTCCCGGCCCTACTACGGTGAAGTGGCGTATGCCGACTCCGCGCTCGGGGCATTGCTCAAGGCGGTGGCCGCGACCGAGCGGCCCACCCTGGTCGTCCTGACGGCGGACCATGGCGAGGCCCTGGGCGATCATGGCGAGCTGACTCACGGCCTGTTCGCCTACGAATCCACGCTGCGGGTGCCCCTGGTCGTCGCGGAACTGGGACCCGGGTCCGGGTCCCTCGCGAGCGGAGACCCCAAGGCGGGTGTCGTCATCGGCTCGCCAGTCCGCCACGTGGACGTGCTGCCCACCATCCTGGAGTTAACGGGCATCAGCCTGCCGCCGGGCCTGCCCGGGCGGTCGCTCTCCGCGACGGCGAACGACGCTGGGAGGCACGGCGATGAAGTGGCGTCGTACTTCGAGGCGATGTCGGCCTCGCTCAATCGCGGGTGGGCTCCTCTGAGCGGGGTGGTCCAGGGTCACGAGAAGTTCATCCGCCTCCCACTGCCCGAACTCTACGACCTGGCGCGGGACCCCAGCGAAGCAGCGAATCTGGCCGATGCGGACCCGCAGTCCCGGCGAAGGCTCGACGTGCGTCTGGAGAACATGCACCCGACCGCGCCGGGCGCGCGCGTGCGGGAGCGGGCCGAGGTCACCCGGCAGCTCGCCGCGCTCGGCTACGTGTCCGGGAGCGAGGCGCCGAGGGCAGGCTACCGGGACGGCGACGACCCGAAGCGGCTTGTCGAGCTGGACCGGGAGGTCCAGCAGGGCGTGGCCCTGGTGGAAGAAGGGCGCCTCCAGGACGCCGCGAACGTCTATCGCCAGGTCGTGGCGCGGCGGCCCACCATGGCCCTCGGCTACCAGCACCTCGCTTACGTCTACTGGCAACTGGGCCAGCCGGATCCGGCGGTCGCCACGCTGCGACAGGCCCTTGGGCGGGGAATCGTGACCGGGGACCTGCGGACGCAGCTCGGAACCTATCTCGCCGAGAGCGGGCACGCAGGCGAGGCGATCGCGCTGCTCGACGTGCCGGCGGCTGACGTCGACGCGCTGACCGCCCTCGGCATCGCCTTCGCACAGTCAGGGCGTCTTGATCGCGCCCTGGCGACCTTTGAACGCGTGCTTGCCCTTGACCCGAACAGCGCGGCGGCGTTAGAGAACATCGGCTCGGTTCACCTCCGCCGCCGCCACTTCGACCTGGCCCGGGATGCTCTCACCCGAGCGCTGGCACTCGACCCAACGCTCTCCGGCGCCTACACGGCCCTGGGCGCCCTGGAGTCCCAGACCGGCCATGAAGCGGCGGCCATCGAGGACTGGAAGCGTGCCGTCGAGCTCAATCCGACGGATTTCGACGCGCTGTTCAACCTGGCGACCGGTCTCCGGACGGAAGGGCGGACCGCCGACGCGCAGCCGTACCTGGACCGCTTTGTCCGGACGGCGCCGCCCGCGTTCTACGCGCGGGATATCGAGCGGCTGCGCGGGATCCACCCTCCGGCGCCGTAACCAGCCGCGGGCACGAGGATCCGTCCGGGAGACGTCAGTGGTGACACGACGGTTGGCGCGAACTCTGGCGGGCAGCGCGCGGCGGGGGCAACGCGGCCCCGCCGGCCGCCCGCCCGCCCGACGGCCGCCCGTCGCCGTGATTCTGGCGCTGAGCGTGACGGTCGCGGCGGGGTTCGGCTGGCTGCTCGTCGAGCGGCCGTGGGCGCAACCGGCGGGCCCGGTCGTCCTCATCTCGATCGACACCCTTCGCGCCGATCACCTCCCGGTCTACGGCTACCGTCGGGTGGCGACGCCAGCCATCGATGCCCTCGCGTCGGACGGCGTCGTCTTCGAGCGCGCGTACTCGCACGTGCCCCAGACCCTGCCCGCCCATGCGTCGATCCTGAGCGGGCGGCTCCCGTTCGAGCACGGCGTACGCGACAACGTCGGCTTCACGGTCAACCCGACCGTGCGGCTGTTGCCGTCCCTGCTCCGCGGGGGCGGTTACGCGACCGCGGGCTTCGCCTCGGCCTTCGTGCTGCGTCCGGAGACCGGGATCGGGCGGGGCTTCGATGTTTACAACTGCGACACGGCCCCCGGCGCCCCCGACGCGCCCGCGGGTACCGTGCGCAGGGATGGCGCGATTACCGCCTCGCTCGCCATGCAGTGGCTCGATCGGCTCGGCGACGCCCGCCGGTTCTTCCTGTTCGTCCACTTCTACGAGCCGCACCGGCCGTACGACCCACCGGCCCGCTTCGCGGGGTCCGCGACTCCGTACGACGGCACCATCGCCTACGCCGACGAGCTTGTCGGCCGCCTGATCGCGCATTTGAAGCAGTTGGGGATCTACGACCGCGCCACGATCGTCCTGCTGTCTGATCACGGTGAGGGACTCGGCGATCACGGCGAGCAGGAGCACGGGCTGTTCCTCTACGACGAGACCTTGCACGTGCCCCTCATCGTCAAGCTGCCGCACCGTCGCGACGCCGGACGCCGGGTTGCCCGTCCGGTTGGACACGTGGACGTTGTCCCGACCCTGCTCGATGTCGTCGGCCTGCCGAGGCCCGCGGCCCTTGCCGGGGAATCGCTGCGGCCGGCGATGGACGGGACGTCCTCCCCTGCTGGGGACGGACGAGGCGTCTATTCCGAGTCGCTGTACGCGCTCTACCACTTCGGGTGGAGCCCGCTCTACGCGCTGACGGACGACCGCTACCGCTATATCCGAGCGCCCAGACCCGAACTCTACAATCTGGCCGCCGACCGCGGGGAGCGCACGAACGTGGCGGCGGACCGGCCACAGACCGCCGCCGCGATGCGCGGGGCACTCGACGCCATCGTTCAGCCCCCGCACCAGCCCCAGGCCGTGTCGGCCGCAGACCTCGACCGTCTGAGAGCGCTCGGGTATGTCGGGATGACGTCCGCCCTGCCGCAGGCGGCATCCGCTGCACGCTTGGCGGATCCGAAGGATCAAGTGGCGGTGCTCGAGAGGTACCGGTCGGGTGTGGAACTCCGAAGCGACGGCCGGTACGCTGAGGCTGCCGCGGCGTTCCGGCTCGTCCTCGCCGAGAGTCCCGGCATGAGCGACGCCTGGGTCGAGCTGTCGCAGGCGTTGACGCGGGAGGGCGACCTGTCGGGCGCCGCCGAAGCCCTGTCGCATGCCGTCGCACTCGACCCCACGTCGGGTGAGCGCACGGCGGCGCTCGCCAGCGCCGAACTGCGGTTGGGGCGTCTCGACGCGGCCGAACGGGCCGCGCAGTCCGCGGTCCAACAGGCGCCCGCCCTCGCCCACGAGGTGCTCGCCCGCATCGCGCTGGCGCGCGGGCGCGTGGCCGACGCGCTGCGTGAGGCGAAGCTCGCGCAACAGGCCGATCCCAGCCTGCCCTTGCCGCTGTTCATCGAGGGCGTCGACCTCTACGACCGAGGTCGGTTCGAGGAGGCGCTCGCGCGCTTCCGGCGTGCCGACGACGAGCTGGGCCGCCGCCACCTCACGCTGAACGAGCTGCACACCTACATGGGCGACGCCCTCGCTCGTCTGGGGGCGTATCCGCAGGCGGAACAGGCGTTCCAGACAGAGCTCGCCCAGTTCCCAGACAGCGAGCGCGCCCGGATCGGCCTGGCGCTGGTCTACGGCGCACAGGGCCGCCCCGACGCGTCCGCCCGCACGCTCGAGGCCTGGCTCGCTCCTGGATCGCCGCCGGACCGCTATCTCACCGTGGCCCGAACGCTCGCCATCGTCGGCAATCAGCAGGCGGCCCAGACGGTCGCGGCGCGAGGGGCCCGGCTGTTCCCAGGCAACGCCGCGCTCCGCGGCCTGGCTGCGCGCTAGTGCGCTCTCCCCCGGCTCCGAGCCTACCGCGCCACGACCTCGAAGACACGCCGCACCACGCTGACCACGCCCTTGTCATCGACGATTCGCACGCGGGCTTCGTACTGGCCTGGCGTGAACGACTCGATCGGCAGGCGCGCGCGGAGCACACGCTGGCCGGCGGCCGGCTCCGACAGCGCGGCGGTAACGGCGGTGCGGACGCCGCCGGAGAGCGGACCCACCTCGACGTGCGTCGCCACCGATGCCAGCTGCGACGGCTCGCCGTACAGCTCGAGGTACGCGAGCAGCCCTTCCTCGGCCCGCAGCGCCGCGCGTGTCGGCGGACGGAGGGACTTCGCGTCGGTGCCGGCCAGCATGAGGTCGCTCGTGGTGAGCCCGGGACCGGCCAGCGGCCGGACGTGCACCCGGCGGTCGCCCGTCCCGACCAAGCCGCTCGGGTCCCGGACGAGCACACGCATCACGTAGTCACCAGGTGGGATATCGAACTGCACGTGGTAGAGCACCGGGACGAGCTCGCCCGGCCGCACCACGGCAGCAGGGGGAAGCGGCACACGGCCCGTGCCGCTGGCGACATTCGCGCCGGAGTCCGCATCCCGCACGACGAAGATGACGTCGGCGGCCTGGTTGGGGTCACCGTCGGGTGGCAGATGGGCCGTCAGGCTGAGAATCAGGGTCGGCGTGGCGCCGCCACCGCGCCGTTCATAGGTGGTGTACTCGAGCGGGAGATCCGTCCTCGGGTACGGCGCGGTTAGGGCGCTGTCGATCGTTCGACGCCGCGTCGCCGGGTTCGGTTGGGACGGCGCCGCGTACCCGGTGCGCGCCAGTGCCGTCGCCCCAGGCCGGGTCACCCGGACCGTCACGTGGCGATACCCGAGCGGCTTGGCCTGTGCCGCCGGTTCGAAGCCGATCAGGTAGTAGTCGTAGGCCTCTCCCACGATCGCCCCGAGCTGTTGCTCGAAGGACGGCACGCCCGACAGCACCCGCCCACACGTGTCGGTCGTCAGCCTGGCGAGTGGACTGCGCCGCGCGGTGTGATCCTCCAGCGCTCCCACCGTGCCCGGCCGGACGCCGGACTCCGCCGCGGAGACATCGACGGCGTAAATGACCGCATAGGTTTCGGAGGCCGCCACGGCCACGTTCTCGACGTCGGCACCCAGGTTGTCGTCGAAGAAGCCCTCCGAGAACAACACGACCGCCTTGCGCCCGTCGACGTATCGGTACGCTCGGAGCAGTGTCGCGAGCCCGTTGAGGAACAGGTGCGACTGGGTGTCGGACTCGCTGGTGACGCGGGTCGCCTCAGCCATGGCGGGGTTGGAGAGCTGCCGCAGGCCGTCAAGGCCTCCTGCCAGCCCCGGAGCCTCCCCCCCGCGCTCGCGGCGACGTCGCCCGGGGCGGACTCCCCGGCGAGAAACCCGCGCGCACGGGCGTCCCCCGCGGCCACTCCGGCGCGTCCGTGCACGGCGCGCAAGGCCGCGCGCAGCCGCGCCCAATCGGCGGTGAACGAGAGTGACGGTCCCGGGCCTGGCAGGGCGAAGATCGCGGCGACATCGCCGGGGCCGAGCTGCTCGGCGAGAAAGCGCTCGGCTGCGCGGCGCACCGCCTGCTCGGCGCCCGCCCGGATGTGGAGCTGGTCGAACACCAGGAGGTACAGGTGGCCCACACGAGGAGACTCGTTCGTCGTCAGGTCCGGCCGGGCCGAGGATGGGACCTCGTCGCCAGACTCGTGCCGGCTGACGTGGCGGAAGAGCACGACCGGCCGGTCGTGCCCTTCGTCGATGATCCGGACCTCCTCGGGGCGAAGATCGTGAATCGGCTGGCCGTGCGCGTCGGTAACGCGAACGTCGAGCCGGACCAAGTCCGTGCGCGCGTGGAAGACCGGGGCGTTCTCCTGCGCGGCCAAGGTTGCGACGCAGAGTGCGGACGCGAGCCTGATCAGGGTTCTCATGGTTCTCTCGCCCTCGGAAGCTCCTCCGCCCTGCCGCGCTCGCTCCGGCCGCGACCGCTCCCGCGGGGCGATCCCCCTCGACCCCGCCCCGGAGGATCGGTCGCCGGATGGCGGCGCCAGACCAGCCGCGGCGGAAAGCTCGTCGTGGATGCACCCCGTCCGGTCAGGCGCGAGGGCGGCCGGAACAGATCTGGTCGTGGTCGACGTGGCGATGACGCTGTTGATCGAGGGGGCGGCGGGTCGGCTGGGTGATGATACACCACCCTCGTCCAGCGGACACTCGGAAAATCTGCGAAATTGCTAAGCTGTTCGGCCAATCTCTGCCGACCCTGCGCGCGCCGAGCCGGTCGCCCCCACGGGCCCGCCGCGATCCATGCCCGCGTATTCGCGGCGTTCAAATTCCCGAATGCCACGTCGTCGGGACGGCGCGAGTCCGTCACCCATCCCTGAATTCACTCGCCTGGTCCCACCCGCGACGGCAGCCAACCCACGCCGCCCGGTGGCGTGGAAGATGCACCGGGGGCAGGCGGGTTCAACCGAGAACACTCCTGCGTTGCGGCGATGGCCGGGCCGTGTCGATCGTGATCACCCGGTATCCGCGCGCAAGTGGGTCTGCCGCCGGTGAGGTGAGCGGCATCTCACGGAGTTTCAACGAAGGCACAGGAGGCCCCCAAGACCATGAACACCAGGATCCTCACGGGAGTGCTGGTGCTGCTTGTCGCGGTCGCGGTCCCCGCGTCCGCCCAGCTCCAGCGCGGCTCGATCTACGGGACGCTCACGGACAACACCGGGGCGGTGCTACCTGGCGTGGCCGTGACGCTGACGTCCAGCATGAACGCACCGCTGACGACGGTCAGCGGCAAGTTGGGCGAGTTCCGGTTCACAGAGCTCGACCCAGGCACCTACACGATCACGGCGACCCTCCAGAATTTCGCGACCTACACGCGCAAGAACATCATCGTCAGCGCGGGTTCCAGCGTGCAGCTGCCGATCCAGATGGTGCTCCAGACCGTGGAGCAGCAAGTGACCGTGACGGCACCATCACCCATGCTCGACCCGAAGGAACAGGGCAACAACACCTCGTTCAACGACGAGGTCCTCAACGAGATCCCGACGGCGCGCGACCCGTGGGTGCTGCTGCAACAGGTGCCGGGCGTGAACGTCGACCGCGTCAACGTCGGCGGCTCGGAGAGTGGACAACAGTCGTCGTTCTCGGCTCGCGGTGACTCCGGGGGCTCGAACACGATGTGGAACATCGACGGCGTGACGATCACCGACAACGGGGCACTCGGAGCGAGCCCGACGTACTACGACTTCGACGTGTTCTCGGAGGTGCAGTTCAACACGAGCAACACCGACCCACGCCAGCAGACGGGCGGCCTCAGCATCAACATGGTTACCAAGCGCGGGACGAACGCCTTCCACGGGCTGGCACGCGGGTATTTCACCAACCACAGCCTGCAGGCGAGTAACGTCCCGGCCGATCTGGCCGCGATCGGGTACACAGGGAACCGGATCAACGACATCGGGGACTACGGCGGCGACGTCGGCGGCCCGATCCTCAAGGACAAGCTGTGGTTCTGGGGTTCGTACGGCCATGACGACATCAAGCAGTTCGCCATCACCGGGGCTCCCGACAACACCACGCTCACCAACATCGCGGCCAAGGCCGACGCCCAGCTGACCGCCGACAATCACTTCAACTTCTTCTACTTCCGGGGCAACAAGGAGAAGATCGGGCGGAACGCCGGCGTGACGCGCCCCCCGGACACGACCTGGGACCAGACGGGGCCGACCAGCATCTACAAGCTCGAAGACCAGCACGTCTTCAGCCCCAACCTGTTCCTCTCCGGCAAGTTCGCGTACGTGAACAGCGGCTTCTCCCTCACGCCGGAGGGCGGCCTGAACACCGACGTGTTCCTCGACGTCGGCGCGGGCAGCGTCTGGCACAACAGCTTCGAGGACTTCGTGACGACCCGGCCGCAGTACCAGACGAACATCGACGGCAGCTACTTCAAGGGCAAGCACGAGGTCAAGTTCGGGTTCCAGTACCGCCGCACGCCCGTGACCTCGCAGACCACGTGGCCGGGCGACCAGACCTGGACCGAGGTCGACCTCGCGCAGCCGGTGGCCGTCCTGACGCGTCAGTCTGACATCTCGTCAGTCACCAAGGTGTGGAGCCTGTACGCGGCCGACACGATCACCCTCAAGCGCCTGACGATCGACGCCGGCTTGCGTTGGGACCGTCAGAACGGCTTGAACAACCCGGCCACGACCAACCCGAACGGCCTCGCGCCCGACATCCTGCCGGCGTTGGACTACCCCGGCGGGCCCACGGACTACACCTGGAACAACGTGTCGCCGCGCGTCGGGGCCACGTACAAGGTCGACGACAAGACCCAGGTGCGCGGGAGCTACGCGCTGTTTGCCGGGCAGCTCGGGTCGTCGGCGATCGCGTTCAACAACGCCGCGCAGCTGGCCGGCATCCAGTACTACTTCGTGGACAACGGCAGCCACCAGGCCACGCTGCCATCGCTCATCGGCAGCGGGTTCGGGGCGTACGGGTTCGACCCGGCCAATCCCGCTGCGCCCTTCAGCCCGCGTCAGGTCGACCCGAACCTCAAGGCGCCGCTCACCCAGTCGGTCGTCGTGGGGCTGGACCGCGAGCTCATACCGAACCTGGCCGTCTCCACCAGCTTCGGTTGGGACCGGACGACCGACGTGCTCTGGACCCCGTACGTGGGGCTGACCAGCACCGACTTCGTTCAGACCGGCGTCGCCGGCCCCAACAACACGCCCGTCTACGGACTGGCGCCCGGGGTCACCCTGCCGAACGGCGGGGCGGGGATCATCCTCGCGAACCGTCCTGGCTACCACCAGCGGTACTGGAACTGGGACGTGACGTTGACCAAGCGGCTCTCGCACCACTGGATGGCCCGGGGGTACTTCACCCGCCAGAACAACCAGGAGTACTTCGACGACCCGTCGGTGGCGATTCAGGATCCGACGCCTCGGGCCTACTCGGAGTTCAACACGCCGTTCGACGCCGTGGCGAACACGATGAACGGGGGCCTGGTCGCCTACTGGGCAGGAGTCGCCAGCGGGGCAGAAAACGAAGTGTTCATCAACGCGAAGTGGAGCTACAGCCTCATGGGGATGTATGAGTTCCCCTTCGGGGTGAACGTCTCGGGCACGGTGTACGGCCGACAGGGCTACCCGAACCCACAGTTCGTGTCGGTCCAGCGGGCGGGCGGGCTGAGCGCGAGCGTGTACGGCCCGACGGAGGTCCTGGCCAGCACGGATCTCGACGCGAACCGCGATCCGGCCGTCAACCTCCTGGATCTGCGCGCCGAGAAGACGTTCACGATCGGCAAGAGCAAGGTGGTTGGCAGCGTCGACTTCTTCAACATCGGCAACACCAACACCATCCTCCAGTACGGCCGACAGATTGGGGCCGCCAATTTCGGCATCGCCCAGGAGATCGTCGCTCCGCGGGTGATCCGGTTCGGGCTTCGCCTCGAGCTCTGACGCCGTATCGGGTTGCCGCGCTCGGAGAGACGGGCCCAGTCACCGCGCGGGTGGCTGGGCCCTTCCCGCAGTCGGGCCCCTACCGTCCGACCACCAGGATGGTGAACGAATCGGGCACCATCGGACCGCGGCCCCGGCTACCCGGAGGCGGCGGGGTGGGCAGGGGCCCGAATTCTGCTGACATCGTGAAGAGCCGGTTGGTCTTCCCGTCGAGGGTGAGCGTCTTCGCGCCCGCCATCGTCTGCAAGGTCTGCTCGACGGCGAAACTGGTCGGGCTGGTCTCCTTCACGAAGGTCATGGTCCCGTCGGCATGGGAGCTGATGGCCTCCATCGTCGCCGGGTTGAACACCCCGCCGTCGACGCCCGCGCCGGCCGGCAGCGTGGTGAGGACCTTGCCCCCGTCGGCCTGCATGACAACCACCACGCCCGGCTTCCGGCAGTAGACGAAGAGGATGCGGTTCCTGGCGTCCAGTGCGAGCCCAGCCGGCGTGGCGCCCGACCCGGAGAGGGCGTAGTGGGCGGTCACCGTCAGCGTCTTCGCGTCGACCACCGCGACGGTGTCCTTGTCCTCGATGTCGACCCACAGGTGGCCCTTGGCGTCGGTGACAGCCTGTTCGGGCGCCCCGCCGAGGTCGAGGGCGCCGACAACCGACCCGTCAGTGGCGTCGATGACGGTCGCGTTGGGCGCCGTGTGGCTGAAGACCCAGACGCGCTGGTTGAACGGGTCGAAGAGGATGCCGTCCGGGTTGCCCTGAACGTCAATCGTCCTCACCGTCGCCAGCGTCTTCGTGTCCCACATGACCACCGGCTTGCTGCTGCAGAAGCCGTGGCCGGACTTTGGGTCGACGGCCACGCCCCGAGCGTTGGCGTTGGGGATCTCGCCGGCCGGCTCGAGCGAGTCCAGGTCGAAGACCGAGACACGAGCCCCCGTGCCCGTGCGAGGGATATAGAGGCGGCGGGTGGTGGCATCGGCGGTGATGTAGTCGAAGCCTCCCACGCCGCCCGCCTTCACCGTCCTGAGGACCTTGTATGGACCGACACTTGGCGCCTGGCGCGCCACGCTGATCGCGGTGGAGACCGCCAGCGCGAGTACGAGGGTGAACGCAAACCGCGGCATGCGCGTCCTCCTGGTGGTAGTTGACTGTTGAGCGTCTGCAGTCATCTTACCGCCGTCCGACGCCGGGCGACGGGACAGCCACCGGGTTCCACATCGCGGACTGGAGGGGATGTTGCTCGGTCTTAGCTCTCGCGCAGCAGTTCGGTGGGGTCCAACCTCGAGGCCCGAAGCGCCGGCAGCAGGGAGGCCCCGACGGACACGACCAGCACGCACCCGACCGCGCTCACAAGAGCCGTCGGGTCCGTGACGGACACGCCGTAGAGCATCCCCGACAGGAGGCGGCCGAGCGCGAAGGCCAGCAGCAGCCCGACCCCGCAACCCAGGAGGGAGACGAGGAGGCCCCTCGTCAACACCCGCCGGACGACCTGGGCACGCAGAGCGCCCATCGCCAACCGGACGGCCATCTCGCGCCTCCGGAGAAACACCAGGTAACTGAGAGTCCCGTAGGGACCGACGCCCGCGAGCGCCAGCGCGGCCAGCGCGAAGGAAGTCAGGAGCGCGGTCCGCAATCGCTGCTCGCCGTAGGCGGTGGACAGATGCGCGCCGAGTGGGGTGAGATCGTAGACAGACCGCCCGGGCTCGACCTCCCGCAACCGGCGCCGGACTGCCTCGGCCATCGCCGCTGGCGCGCCGTGCGTCCGCGCGAGGAAGAACGTCCCTGGCTGAAGCGCGCCGGCGCACCAGTAGACGGTCGGGACCGCTTCGTGGTCGAGTCCCCGTTCCCGCACGTCACCGACGACTCCTCGGATCTCGCCCGGATCTTGAAGGGGAGACCCGACGAGCAGGAGTCGACGGCCGACCACCGCGCCGGTTTGGAGATAGGCCGCGACGAAGGCGCGATTGACCATCACCGTCGTCATCTGCGACTCTTCCCGGCATGTCTCGCCTTGCACGATCGGCACGCGCAGCGCCGTGAAGTACCCGGGCGTGACCCAGCGCCCCTCGGCCAGCATCTTCCGTTCAGAGTCGGCGCGCCCTTCCGGCGTGGTGACCGCGGCTCGCGCGAACAGCTCGGCTAGGTTGCCTCGGCTCCCGTGCGCCGACGCGATCACGCCGCAGGCGAACGTGGCCGCCACGGCACAGCCCAGGGCGAAGCAAACAACGGCCCAGTTCAGCCCGATCTCTCCGACGCGCGGCAGGGCGCCCGCCAGACTCCGGAAGACGCTTGAGGCGGCTGAGGCCACGGCCAGCCCGAGCGCCCCGCCGAAGAGGGCCAGCACGGCCACTTCAGCCAGGACCCGTGAGGTCACCGCCGCTCTGGACGCCCCGAGCGCACACCGCAACGAGAGTTCCTGGCGGCGGCCGGCGGAGCGCGACAGCAGCAGGGCGGCGACGTTCGTGCAGGCGATCAGGAGCAGCAGCGACACCGATCCGAACAGAACCCACAGGGACGTCCGGACGCCTCCCACCATCGACTCCTTGAGCCGATCGGCGGACGGGTGCAGGGCAGCGTCCGTTCTCGGATAGGCGCGTCCCAACCCGGCCTGCACGGCCTCGAGATCCGCGCGGGCCTGAGCCAGCGTGACGCCCGCTTTGAGCCGGCCAATGGCCGTGAACCAGGTGGCCTCCCGGCTCTGTGCGTACGGCGCGTCGGGCGGGCTGGGGCTCCACACGTCTGTGTCACCCACGGGAAAGAGGAAAGCGGCCGGCAGCACGCCGACGACGGCAAAGTTGGTCCTGCCGATGTGAAGGGTCCGGGTGAGGACATCGGCGGCGCCGCCAAACCGGCGGTGCCACAACCGCTCGCTGATGAGCACGACGGGCGGCCCGCCGTATCGCTCCTCTTGCGGCGTGAAATCCCGCCCCAGCAGGGGCGCGACGCGCCACACCCGGAGGAAGCGAGGGGCAACCAGTGCCCAGGTCAGCTTCTCTGGAAGCTCTCCGGACAGCTCCGAAATGTCGTTCGTGTAGTAACCGCTGATCCCCTGGAACGTTCGGTTCAGGCGGTTCCACTCCTCGAGGCGGACCGGCGCCACGAAGGGCTCTGGGACTCGGGCGTTTACCTGGGCAAGGCGCACGAGCTGGTCGCTGTCGGGAAACGGCAGGGCGTGAAGCAACACGGCATCGAGCGCTGAGAACACGGCACTGCTGGCACCGATTCCCATGCCGAGTGTGAGCACGACGGTGGCAGAAAACACCGGCGCCCGCCCGAGCGCGCGCCACGCGTGGCGCAGGTCCCGCCCCGTTGAGTCCAGCCACCCCGCCATCGTCATTGCCTCCGGCTGACCGCACGCATCCGGATGTCTGGTTTGCACGCCTGCTGCACCGGCGTGGGGCGCGCGCGCGTCCAGCGTCGCGGCTCCTACCGGCTCCTTAGACGGCGGCGTCTAGACAACGGTTGGCTTGCCCGGAGGCTGCACCCCTGTGCGCAGTCCGCCGGTTGACCGGCGTCGCACGGAGTGGGGCGCCGCCCGCTGTTTACACGGCAGCAACACGCGGCTGTTAGCCTAGCGGCATGAAACGGCTCATGCTCTGGTTGTCCGTCGCCCTCGTCGCCACCTGCACGGGCCAGGGTGCACGCCTGCCGGACCGCCAACTGAGCCTGGTGGTGGTGATCGTCCTCGACCAGTTCCGGTCCGACTACCTCTCGCGGTTTCGCAGCGAGTACCGCGGCGGGATCGATCGCCTGCTGCGCGAAGGCGCGGTGTTCACGAACGCCAGGTACACCGAGACGCCGACGGTCACCTCCGTCGGGCATAGCGTCCTGCTGACGGGCGCGCCACCTTCGGTCAGCGGAATCGTCGGCAACGCGTGGTATGACCGGGGGACGGGTCGGCAGGTCACCAGCGTGTGCGACTCCCAGGCGCGCAACGTCGGGGCCGACACGCCGGCGGCCGGAGACCACTGCGAGGACTGGGACCCGGCGTCCCCGCGGCGACTGCTCGTCAGCACGGTCGGCGATGAGCTGCGGAACCTGAACGATCGGTCGAAGGTCATCTCCCTGTCCCTCAAGGCGCGGAGTGCCGTCCTCCCGGGGGGCCATCGGGCGACCGGGGCCTACTGGTTCGACGATGAGAGCGGGAGGTTCATCACCAGCGACTTCTACACCGCGTCGCTGCCGGGATGGGTGCAGGAGTTCAACCGGCTGGCGTTGCCGCGTGACTACCTCACGCGGAAGTGGCCGGGCTTCGAATCGTGGGATTTCGGCGCCTCGACGCGCAGTCGGCGCTTCGAGGGCCTGCTGGCGAGTCCGTGGGGCAACGAGCTGGTGGCCCGCCTGGCCGAGGCAGCCGTGACAGGCGAGGGGCTCGGGCGGCGCGGCGACACCGACCTGCTGGCCATTAGCTTCTCCTCCAACGACTACGTGGGTCATTTGACCGGACCGGACGCCCCCGAGGTTCGGGACATGTGCCTGCGGACCGACGCGCTCCTCGGCCACCTGCTCGAAGTGGTGTCCCAGCAGGTGGGCCTGGACCACACCCTCATCGTCATGACCGCCGACCACGGCGTTGCGCCGCTGCCTGCGACGCAGCACGCACGGCGCATGCCGGGTGGCGAGGTCTTCGTGGATCTGTCAGAACTCGCGCAGTCGGCGCTCCAACGACGCTACGGGCCCGGTCGGTACGTCGCCAGCGTGGTGGACAACGCTATCTACCTGGACCATCCGTCACTCGAGGCGAGACATGTCGCGCTCGACGAGGCCTGCCGAACGGTGGCGGCCGGGTTGCTCAGCGTCCCTCAGGCCCATGTCGCGCGCGTCTATGCCGGCTCCCGCCTCGGCCAGGGTGGTGGAACCGACGCAATCGAGCGCGCGTTCGTCGAGGGCTACTACCCAGGCCGAAGCGGAGACCTCCTCGTGGTGTTCGAGCCGTACCGAATCCTCTTTTCGAAGTCGAACAGGACCACGCACTTCTCTCCGTACAACTACGATACGCACGTGCCGCTGGTCTTCCTTGGCGGATCCATCCGGGCTGGACGGTACTCTGGCAGCGTGGAGATCCATGACGTGGCGCCCACCCTGGCCGCGCTGATGGACGTGGACCTGCCGAGCGGTGCGTCCGGACGCGTGCTGAGCGAAATGCTCGTCGACCGGTAGGCCGTGGCGCCAACGTCGTCCTGACGCCCGCGTCCGCCCCGGGGCCCAGGAGAGACAGATGCAGTCGGTCCTCGCCCATCCTCCGCCTTGGTCCTCCACTCCTGCTACCATGAGGCGCATGCTCAGCTTCGTCCCGCGCAGCGGGTGCATTCCGGCCCTCCTGCTCATCCTCACCGCCGCGCCTCTGGCCTCGGCCGCTCCAGCCTCCCTGTCGGCCGACCAGCGCGCCCGCATCGCCGCCCTGGCGTCCGCGTACCTCGAACGGGCCGCCACGCCCGGGCTGACCGTCTACATCGATGGCGGGGGCGAACCCCTATACACGTCGGGATTCGGCATGGCCGACATCGAGCACCGCGTGGCGGCCACGCCCGATTCGGTCTATGCCATCGGGTCGATTACCAAGGCCTTCACCGCACACGCCGTGTTGCAGCTGGTAGTCGAAGGCCGGCTGTCGCTCGACGGGACGGTTGAGCACTACCTGCCTGACTACGTCGGACCGGCACGCGCCGTCACGATCCGCCAGTTGCTGACCCACACCTCGGGGATCCCCAACTACGTCAACGACATCCCCACCCTCCAGCCCAAGCTGCAGCGCACGGCCTTGAGGCGGGAGGAGATTGTCGCGGCCTTTGCGCCGTTGCCGTTGCAGTTCGCACCCGGGTCGGAGTGGAGCTACAGCAACTCGGGCTACTACCTGCTCGGACTGATCCTCGAACGCGTCACCGGCCGCACCTACTACGACTATCTCCAGGACGCCGTGCTGAAGCCCCTGGGGATTGCACGCGTGTTCACGGGCGATGATCGGGAGCTGGTCGTCGACCGCGCGAGAGGCTACGAGGGGGGACCGCAGGGCATCGAGAATGCGGCACCCTGGTTCTACCTCGTCCCGTTCTCGGCCGGATCGCTGTTGACGACCGCCCGTGAGTTGGCCCGGTACCGCCGTGCCGTCTTCACGTCGCCGGCCGTCGGTGCCGACCTGCGCAAGTTGATGACCTCGGCGGTGTCCCTCACCGACGGCACGGTGCTGCCGTACACCTGTGGGGCGCTGATCCGCTCCGCGGTGAGCGGACTGACGAAGTACCTCCCACTCCGGCGAGATCTGGGGCTACTACTCGCAGCACGCCTACTACCCCGACCGCGACGTGACCATCGTGGTCCTGACGAACCGCAAGGGCACGATGCCCACGGCCGTCTCCCTCGAGCGGCAGATTGCCCGCGTCGTCCTGGGGCTGCCCGAATCGCCCGTGCGCGACGAGCAACCGACGCCGGCGGAGCTGCAGCGCTGCGCGGGCTCGTACCGTCTGAGCCCGATCCACCTCGGCCCGCCCATCCTCGCCTTTTCGGTGCGCAACGGCCGTCTGTGGGTCAACCTGGGACCATCCGACGACGCGGCGTCCGCCCTGCCGTTGCTCGCGCAGGGCGGCGGCCGGTTCGTTCTCGGCCTCGACGAGGAATGGGTATTCGAGTTCAGCGGCCAGACCCCTGACAGGCGAGCGACGCAGGTCACCCTGTCCGCCCTGGACGGGACGTTCCCTGCCCGGCGCCTGCGCTGAGGCTCACCGCTCAATCAGCCTACCGTGCCCGCGGAGGATGTCCCGCACGCGGTCGATGGGAATGGCGGGTACGGTCGTGTCGTTGATCCCGGTCATCGTCGTCGCGGCGAAGAGGGCGTTCAGGATGGCTTCCTCGGTGGCAAGGACCGTCGCCTCGAACAGGGGATTCAGCGCGAGGCTGTCGAGGTAGCTCACCTGGTGGATGATGGCCTCTTCCTCACTGGGCCGCGCAGTCGAGAACGCCAGGAACAGGTCTCCCGAGGTGGAGCCCGACATTCCGCCGACCCGAGCCATGCCGTGCGTGGCCCGTACGGCGATCCGGCGCAGCTGGTGTGGCAGCAGCGGGGCGTCGGTTCCCACGATGATCACGATCGAACCTTCCTTGGCTCGCGGTGGTGGGGTGGCTCCGCCGAGCTCGCGTCCGACCGGCACGCCGGCGATGGTCAGTTGGTCCCGGCTTCCGTGGTTGGCCTGAACGAGCACCCCGACCGTGTAGGGCCGACCGCCGACGGTGACGACGCGGGAGGCTGTCCCGATGCCGGCCTTGAACCCATGCGCCGTCATGCCTGTGCCCCCGCCGACGTTGCCTTCCTCGATGGGCCCCGGCCGCGCACCGTCGAGCGCGGCGAACACGTGCTCCGGGCGGACGTGCCCGCCAAACACATCGTTGAGGGTGCCGTCGAAGGTCTCAGCCACGACAGGCAGCGAGAAGGGAAAGAGCCGCTCGGGGTCGCCTCCCAGCTGCGTCCGGTACCACGTCTGGACGGCGTCGCGCACGACGCCGACACTCCCGGTTCCGGTCAGGGCAATCGGCCCGAAGAACTCGCCCAGTTCCTCGATGAGCGAGCGTCCGGTCAGTTCGCCTGTCCCGTTCAGGACGAACGTCCCCGCGTACACCGAGCCGAGGTAGGCACGGCCCTTCGGAAGAACCACCGTGACGCCCGTGCGGACAGGCCCTGTCCCAGGCACGAGCTTGCCGCTACCGGACACAATCGTCGTCTGCCCGACTTCCACTCCCGGTACGTCGGTCAGGGCGTTGAGAGGACCTGGCGTCCCGAGCAGCGGCACACCCGCGGACCGGGCGCGCACCTGCGCCTGAGCGGCCAGCGGCCCGAGGCCCAACGTAACCACCACCACGACCCACGGGTTGTGTCCGACGGCTGCCCATTCACGCAGCATCCCAGGATCCTCCGCGTGGAGTATACGCTGTGGCGCGCGAGGGCCGGCGTATAATGGGGTCACCTCCGATGCCGCGCGCAACGTCCTGACCTGGCGGTCGACGGGCTGAAGCCCCGGCGGTCGAGATCGGGTCGTCGTCGGCCTTCTTCCATCGAATCACGCGCCCGAGCCGTCCGGCCCGGGCTTTGCGGTGCGAGCGGATATCAGACAGGTCGCCACGGGCACGAGGCCACGTGGCGTCGCGTCGTCGGACGCGCGGATGCAAGGAGGCGTGTTCATGCCGACATACGAGTACCGGTGTGAAGACTGCCAGCATGGGTTCACCGTCCTGCTGAGCATCAAGGAGCACGATACGGCACGCCCGCAGTGCCCGGCGTGCAAGAGCCAGCGGGTCGAGCAGGTCCTGAGCACCGTCTCTGTGAAGACGTCGCGCAAGGCGTAGGCAGGACCGTCGACGGTGCCGGCTCCCGGGGACCCGGTCGTCTGAGGCGCCTGGCCCGGAGCGCCCGGCGCCGCGTCGTGGTCGACGCTGGCGTGCGCGGCCGCGGTGAGCGGGATGCTGCGCACGCGCGCCTTCCAGGGGTGCGACGCGGCGAGGCGTCGTCCGAGCGTCGCAGGGCGAATCAGGAAAGGCGGCGGGTTCGGTGAGCGCACGTTTCGGTCCCACCACGGCGCTGCTGGCCGTGTCGACCGTCGCGTTGGTGGTCGGCGCGGTGGGCATCCTCCTCTGGCGTACGCGACCGCAGCCGGCGCCCGTCGAGCAGCCCGCTCCCCGGTGGCCGGTGGTCGTCCGGACGCTCGGTCGCGGCACCCCGCCGGTGGAGGGGGCAGACGTCGGACCGGACCGCGGGTTCTCAGAACCGTTCGGGCTGGCGGTCGGGGCCGAAGGCGCCCTTTTCGTATCAGACGGAGCGCGGGGCGCGGTCTATCGGGTAAGCCCCACCGGCCACACCACCCTGGTGGCGGGTGGACAGCCCGGATTCGCGGACGGCGACACCGGGACGGCGTCGTTCCAGTGCCCGTCGGGCCTCGCTGTCACACCCTCCGGCACCCTGGTCGTCGCGGACACCGGCAACAACGCGATCCGTCTGCTCGCAGCAGGTCGGGTGACGACGCTGGCCGGAGATGGTGTCGCGGGGGATGCCGACGGGGTGGGTGCGGCGGCGCGGTTCAATGGCCCGATCGGTGTCGCCGTCGGTTCCGACGGCACGATCGTCGTAGCCGATACGTACAACGACCGGATCAGGAAGGTCACTCCGGACGGGCACGTGACCACACTCGCCGGTGGCGGCGGGACCGGGTACCGGGATGGGCCAGCCGACGCGCTGTTCGACACGCCGACCGGGGTCGCCATCGGGCCCACTGGCGATGTGTTTGTCGCCGACACGGGCAACAACGCCGTTCGCCGGATCGCCCCAACCGGCGAGGTCACCACCGTCGCAGGCCAGGATCCCGAGTCCGACTCCGGCAGAATCGGCCCGTTCCACCGTCCCGTGGGCATCGCCGAATCGGGGGGCTACCTCTACGTGACGGACGGTGCGAGCCGCGTGGTCGTCCTCTCCCCCGACGGCACGACCCGATCGCTGGCAGGCGGGACCCCGGGCTTCGTGGACGGGCGAGGCGCCGACGCCCGCTTCCGCGGCCCGACGGGCATCTGCGTGGATCGCCGCGGCGTGGCCTGGGTCGCTGACAGCGACAACGACCTCGTCCGTCGTCTGACGCCCCCTGGCGTGAGCGCGCCGCGGACGGATATCGACCTCGACCCGGTGCCCAAGCTCAATCCGGAGACGCTGGGACTGTCCCGCCTGCCCTGGCCGGTGGCGCCCCAGGACACCTGGCACGAACTGGCCGCGACGTTGGGCGAGGCCCGCGGCCGCACGGGCGGCGACGGGCGCGAGCGCCTCCACAACGGAATCGACGTGCACGCGGACGCGGGAGAGGTCGTCCGGGCGGTCCGTGATGAGATGGTGCAGTCGCCCCTGGCGGCGGGTCCCTTCGGTGACTCGGGTGAATGGCTGCGGGTCGGCGCCATCACCTACATCCACATTCGCGTCGGGCGGGACGCTCGCAACCGCGTCCTCGATCCCAGCCGCTTCGCCGTCGTGCCCGACTCGGCGGGAGTCCCCGTGCGGGTCCGCGTCAAGCGGGGCACCCGGTTTCGAGTAGGCGACCCGATCGGAACCGTGAACCGCTTGGCCCACGTCCACCTGGTGATCGGTCCCCGTGGGGCCGAGGTCAATCCCCTCGCCTTCGGCCTACCGGGCTTCTCCGACGCCGTCCCACCGGTGATTCCGGCCGGCGGCGTGGACGTGTATGACGAGACCGGCGCACGGCTCACCGCGCGGCGCAAGGGCCGCCTGCTCGTCTCCGGCCGGGTGTCGGTGGTCGCGGAGGCCTACGACCGGGTCGACGGCAACGCCGCGTACCGCCGCCTGGGCGTGTACGCCATCGGCTACCAGGTGCTGCAGGCCGACGGGACCCCGGCGCCGGGGTTCGAAGACGCCCGCCCGACCATCGAGTTCGATCGGCTGCCGGGCGAACCGGATGCCGGCCGCATGGCCTACGCCCAGGGAAGCGGCATCACGGCCTACGGGAGCCGCATGACCCGGTTTCGGTACATCGTCACCAACACGCTCAGGGACGGCGACGTGGTGGAGGGAGTCTGGGACACCACGCGCCTCGCGCCCGGCGAGTACACGGTCCGCGTGACCGCCCGCGATTTCGCGGGTAACACCGTCACCCGCGATCTCGCCGTCGCGGTGGTTGGCAGCGACCGGTGAGGGAGGTCCCGCCAGGGCGCTCAGGGAGGCAGGACACCATGCGCTCGCCCGACCCGATTGTGGCGTTCTATGCCGGCACGGGCCTCGACGCGGCGGGACGTCGACTCGCGGAGATCCTCGCCTGGGACAATCGCCGGCTCGAGCAAGTGCACGACTTCATCCAGTGGCTCTTCCCCACCGACGAGCCCAGCGCCGTGAATCCGCTCGCTCCGCTGGTGACCAGAGAAACGGTCGAGGCCTTCGCCCAGGACGCGGCGCTTCGGCGACAGCTGCTGGCTTCCTTTGAGCGGATGCTCCGCTTCTACGGCCTCGAGCGGCGTGAAGAGGCCGGGCAGGTCCTGATTCGGCCCGCCTCCACCTACCAGGCGCGTCGGGACAACTGGCTGGTCCCCGGCAACCACAACCACCTGCGCATCACGCGCATCCTGACCTCGCTGGGCCTGCTCGGCCTCGGCGCCGAGGCCGAGGCATTCGGCGCCTGCCTCACGCGCGTCTTCGAGCGGGAAGGCAGGACCGCCATCACCGACCGCACGTTCCGGTTCTGGATGAATGCGCTCAAGCGGTGAACGCGGACCTCTCCCAGCCCAGCGAAACGGCGGACTCCGAGGTCCGCCACCCCCCTAGCGGGACGCTGCCCGCACGTCGCGGCCAACCTCGAGGTCGACATCGTAGTAGAGGCTGGTCATCGCGCGTCCCGAGACCGGCTCGACGTTGTCGGCGCGCACCAGCGCGTGGTACGAGCCCTTCTTCAGGCCGCCGGTTTCCACCGTGTTCACGAGGGTCTGGCTCGAGCCGCTTCGAACCACCCGGACCGAGAGCCAGGCCGGCAGCCCCGGCGCCACGATCCAGGCGGGCAGCTCGGTACCGGCCCGGTTCCTGACTGTCACCGACGCCTGAAGCACCCGGGCGTCCGCCTCGTCGGTGCGAAGGGTCACGAGATAGGAGTCGGCCGACAGGATCGGGGGCAGCGGGAACGATGCGACCCGGGACACGCGCAGGAAGGCGACGTCCCCGGCTGCGACACGGACGGTGACACCGCCGGTCAGTGGTCCCTGCTGCGTGTGCGCCCAGAGATCGCGGACATAGCAGATTGCGTCCCGATCCAGGCCGAGGTCAGCCCAGGTGATGCGCGCCTCGGCGCGCCCCTCCCCCTGGTTGAACACGAGGACCGCCTGGCTCCCGTCGAAGAGCCGCTTCCCACCCCAGATGCCGAGGTCACCGTCGAACCAGAGCAGGTGCCCCTGCGAACCGATCGGGTCCTGATCGACGCCAATCGCATCCGGATTGGTCAGGATGGCGGCAGTGTCCGGCGACATGGATCGCAAATCGTTCCCGGCCATCAGCGGTGCGGCCATCATGCACCACAAGCTGAAGAGCGCGCGGTTCTGCGACTCGCTCAGGCCCGGCATGCCCACGACCATCATGTCCGGGTCGTTCCAGTGGCCAGGCCCGGCCCAGGCGTGCAGCCGCTCGTTCGCCCACACCACTCTGATCGCCCGCGCGTAGTCTGCCTTGTTCGGCGAGCAGATGTCGGTCGTGGTCCTCCACAGGTGACCGATACCAGCCGCCCACGTCCAGGGCGCTCCCTCGCCCCAGGAACACAGGCTGTGGACGATGGGCCGGCCCGCCGCCCGCAGCGCCGCATGGAGCCGCGTGTAGGTGGCGAGGGTGTCCAGGCCTTCGGTGTTGCACCAGTCGACCTTCACGTAGTCGCACCGCCAGTCGGCAAACGCCCGCATGTCCTCGAACTCGTGCCCAAGGGTTCCGGGCATCGCGTTGCTGCAGGTTCGCGTGCCGGCATCCGTGTAGAGCGCGTACTTCAGCCCGCGCTGGTGCAGGTAGTCGCCGAGACCCCGAATACCGGACGGGTACCGCTCGACGTTGGACGTCAAGTGCCCGTCGGGCCCGCGGGAAAAACAGACTCCCTCGTCGGGCCCGACGTAGGCATAGCCCACCTCGCGCAGACCGGCCCGGACGAGTGCGTCGGCCATCTCCTTGATCAGGTGTTCGTTCTGCGGCTCCTGACCGAACGTGTTCCACGGGTACCAGCCCATGGGAGGCGTCAGCGCCAGCCTGTCTCCGCCCGGATCGGGCACCACCGGCTCGGGAGGGTGACGTACGGCCGCGACGACGCTCACGGCCAGGACGAGTCCGACCATCGCGGCGCTCGTCTTCATGACGACACGGGGCGTGCAGCGCTGCCCGGCGACGTGCGAACCAGGACCTCATCGGCTCCCCCCAACCTCACGAGCAGGCGACGGACCCTCTCATGGCCCGGACGCGGGACGTGCGGCTTCGTGCGCTCCAGCGCCGCCAACCGGCGCAGATGGTCCCTCGGCGCACGCGCTCCGCGCGGCTCCGGACGGCGACACGGTCGCGGTTCCGGGATACGATAATACCCAGGACCGGAGGACGACGAGCGTGTTCGACTACGACTTTCAGGCAATCGAGCGGAAGTGGCAGCAGCGGTGGGAGCGCGAGCGCGTGTTCGAGGCGGACGACGACGACAACCGCCCCAAGATTTACTGCCTCGAGATGTTCCCCTACCCGTCCGGCTCGGGCCTGCACGTCGGGCACCTCAAGAACTACGCGCCGATGGACGCCTTCTGCCGGTTCAAGAGCATGAGCGGCTTCAAGGTGCTCCATCCGATGGGGTGGGATGCGTTCGGCCAGCCGGCGGAGAACGAAGCCATCCGCACGCGGCGGAACCCGCGCGAGATGGTGCCCGAGTACGCCGCCGCCTACCGGCGCACGCTCGAACTCGTGGGGTGCAGCTACGACTGGCGGCGGGAGATCAACTCGAGCGAGCCCGAGTATTACAAGTGGACGCAGTGGTTCTTCCTGCTCCTGTTCAAGCGCGGCCTCGCCTATCGGGCCACGGCACCGATCAGCTGGTGCCCGTCCTGCCAGACGGGTCTGGCGAATGAAGAGGTGAAGGACGGCCGGTGCTGGCGCTGCGACACGCCGGTCGAGAAGAAACCCATGCCGCAGTGGTTCTTCCGCATCACCGCGTACGCCAACCGGCTGCTCGACGACCTCGACGGCCTGGACTGGTCGGAAGGCATGAAGGCGATGCAGCGGGACTGGATCGGCCGCAGCGAGGGCGCGGAGATCGACTTCAAGGTGGAGGGCCACGACATCGCGCTGCGCGTCTTCACCACGAGGCCGGATACGCTCTTCGGCGCGACGTTCCTCGTCTTGGCGCCAGAGCATCCGGCGGTCGCGACGTTGACTACGGCGGACCGGCGGGCCGCCGTCGACGACTATGCGAGGCGCGCCGCCCTGATGAAGGAGGCCGACCGGACGAACAAGGAACGGGCGGCGACCGGCGTGCACACGGGAGCGTTCGCGGTGAATCCGGTG
Organism: uncultured Acidobacteriota bacterium; assembly: GCA_963701315.1. Classification (GTDB taxonomy): domain Bacteria; phylum Acidobacteriota; class Vicinamibacteria; order Vicinamibacterales; family Fen-181; genus FEN-299. The sequence goes on from OY969603.1 coordinate 3,573,476, forward strand.
AATGGAGCGCGAATCCCGATCTGGGTGGCCGACTACGTGCTGACCGGCTATGGCACGGGCGCGATCATGGCGGTCCCCGGGCACGATACCCGCGACTTCGCCTTCGCCACGAAGTTCGGCCTGCCGATTGTCCAGGTCGTCAGCCAGGATGGGAGAGAGTGCCGCCTGGCCGAGGCCTACATCGACGAGGGCATCGCGGTGAACTCGGGCCAGTTCAACGGCCTGACCACCGCCGCGTTCCAGACGGCGATCGTCCACTGGCTCGAAGAGCGGCACATCGGGACCCGGGCCGTCAACTACCGGCTCCGGGACTGGCTGATCTCGCGCCAGCGCTACTGGGGAGCACCCATCCCGATCGTGCACTGCCCGTCCTGCGGCATCGTCGCGGTCCCCGAGACCGACCTGCCGGTCCGCCTGCCCGACGTCGAACACTACGAGCCGTCGGGCACCGGGGAATCCCCGCTCGCCGTGATCCCCGAGTTCGTCAACACGCGGTGCCCGACGTGCGGCGGCCCGGCTCGACGCGAGACCGACACGATGGGCGGGTACGCCTGTTCGTCCTGGTACTTCTTCCGGTTCGCGGACCCCCACAACGACACGGCCTTCGCCGACCGCCGGGCAATCGACAAGTGGCTGCCCGTGGACATGTACGCGGGCGGCGTCGAGCACGCGCGGTCCCACCTCCTGTACTCGCGGTTCTGGACGAAGGTGCTCTACGACGCCGGCCTCGTGAGTTTCACCGAGCCGTTCCTCACGCTCAAGAACCAGGGCTCGCTGCTGGCCTACACGCCCGGCCGCCGACGCCGCCAGGACGAAGACGCCGACACGGAGGACGTCGCGACGACGGGAAAGGACTGGATCCTGCTCAAGCCGGAGGAGCGCGAGGGTTACCCGGCCGATCAGGTGATCTGGCGGTGGGCGCGGATGTCGAAGTCCAAGGGCAACGTCGTCACGCCGGACGAGATTGTCCAGCGGTACGGCGCCGACGCCCTCCGCGTGTACGAGATGTTCGCGACGCCGTTCGAGGGCGACGTCCAGTGGAGCGAGGAGGGCATCAGTGGGGCGTTCCGTTTCGTCACCCGCGTGTGGCGCTGGGTGAATGCCGCCGCGCCACTCTACCGCGCCGACTGGCTCGGTCGGCTTCCCGTGAGCCTCTCGGGTCCGCCCAGGCAGGTCCGCCGGAAACTCCACCAGACGATCCGCAAGGTGACGGCCGACCTGACGGCCTTCCAGTTCAACACGGCCATCGCGGCCATGATGGAGCTGATGAACGAAGTCGCCGCCGTCTACGAGGTGACCGAGGACGACACGCTGGCCGGCCAGCCGGACGCCGCGTTGGTGTCCGAACTCGCTGAGTCGCTCGTGTTGCTGATGGCCCCCGCCGCCCCGCACATGGCGGACGAGTTGTGGGAACGCCTCGGGCGCGCGGGGGCGACCTACCGCCTGGCGTGGCCGGCGTGTTCGGCCGAGGTCGCCGCCGAGGACGAGATCACGGTTCCCGTGCAGGTGAATGGCAAGCTGCGCGGGCAGTTCACCGTCCCGGTCGGATCGTCCGAGGAGCACCTGCGAAGCTGCGCGCTCGCCCTCGAGCGGGTCCAGCCCTTCCTGGCCGGCAAGTCGGTCAAGAAGGTCATCGTCGTCCGCGGCCAGCTGGTCAACATCGTCGTCGCCTGAGGGAATCTGCGGGCCAACCGGCGGGAGGCGTCCGCGACCGTTGGCGCGGCAGCGCCCTAGTCCTCAGGCGCGTGACCGCGGAGGTTCTTGAGCTCGGCGCGGCGCCGTTTCGACGCGAGCCGCCGCGCCTGGGCTGCCGCGCTGGGTTTGGTCGCCTTCCGGTGGCGCACCGGGCGAGAGGCCCGTTCGACGAGTGCGACCAGGCGCGCGCGGGCCGCCTCGCGATTCTGGCGCTGGGTGCGATGTTCGCGGCTGTCGATGACCAGAACGCCGGTCGCGGTCATGCGTCGACCGGCGGCCTTTATCAGGCGGGCCTTGACCTCTGGGGGCAGGGACGACCCCGGAACATCGAAGCGCAGTTCGACCGCCGTCGCGACCTTGTTGACGTTTTGCCCGCCCGGTCCCGAGGCCCGGATGAATCGTTCGTCGATGTCTCGTTCGTCGATGGCGAGGGTGTCGGTCACTTTGATCATCGGACGCGACCTCGGGCGCATTGTCGCAGCCGCGCGTGAGGTCCGCTGGTGCGGCACCGCGCGGGTCCGGCCATGGCCCTGACGCCGGCGTCCGCGAGGACCGCGAGGACGCCGCGGCTGGCCTCTGGCCACGTGTTCGGCATTGACCACGCGTGAATACCTACTTCCGCTCCTTTCGGTCGAGCAGCGCCGGCAACTGCCTGGCGCTGTGGACCGGAGACACGTCCATCTTGCTCGACTGCGGCGTCCGTACGCTGCGCGAGTGCCGAACACTGCTTCGCGAGCATCAGGACGGGCATGGACCGGTCGATGCGGTCCTGGTCTCCCACGCGCACGGGGACCATCTCACGGGCCAGGCGCTCCGGGTCCTGGAGGAAGCAGGTATCCCGATCCGCGCCCACCGTGACGTCGCCTCCCAGCTTCGCGACCGTCACGATGGTGAACGGGCGTACCGTTCGCCGATCCAGCCGTTTCCTGCCGACGCGTTCACGGTGGGCGATTTCCGGATCACCGCGGTCCCCCTGCCGCACGCACCGGGGGTGCCCACCTTCGGCTTCGTGATTCTATCCGGCCATGGGGCGGCGCACCGGAAGATCGTCGTCTGCACGGACTTTCACGACTTCTCCCCTATCGTGCCGCACCTCGAGGGCGCGGACTTCGTCTTCGTCGAGGCCAACCACGACCTCGATCTGCTGCGGGCCCATCCCAATCCCAACAGCCGGTACCACCTCAACAACGTCAAGGCCGCATGGCTCCTGTGCCACGGCGTGCGGCGAGGGCATTTCGTGCCGGGGACCGTGGTCCTGGGGCACCTGAGCGAGGAGCGCAACCGCGAACGGTTGGCGCTCGGCGAGGTGGACCGCGTCTTCGCCCGTCAGGGCCTCGGCGTCGACTTCTCCCTCGAGGCGGCGCCAAAGCACGAGCCCTCACGCGTGATTGCGATCGGGCGCGGCCAGCCCCTGGACTGAGGCCGAGGTCCGCGCCCACGATTCAGGGCCTACTTCCCGAAGATCGCCTTGGACAGTTTCATGTGGACGCCCTTGGGGCCATCGACGACCTGCGTGATGACGAGGTCGCCGGCGACGCTGGCGAGCATGTACGCGTCCTCGCGAGAGAGCTTCCTCGTCGTGGCCAGGAAGTCGATCATCTGCCGCGTCGCGATCTTCGCCGCCTCGGTCAGGTCGTCGTCGATGCCCATCGTGATGTAATCGGTCCGGGTCTCAGCACGTGGCCACTCGAGGTGCAGGTCTTTCCGGACGATGAGCTGGAACGTGCCGTACAGCGACGTCTCGAGCGCGGTGAGGTCAACCTCGCCGTCACCCTGAGCCGCGTGACCGTCGCCCACCTCGAACAGCGCGCCCGGGGCGTACACCGGAATGAACAGCGTCGAGCCGGCCACCAGGTCTTTGTTGTCGAGGTTGCCGGCGTGCTTTCCGGGCGGGGCGCTGCTAAGGCGGCCGGCAGAGGGTGGCGGGGCCACGCCCAGGCTTCCGAAGAACGGGTTCAGCGGAACAGCGATGCCGGCGGCAAACCGTCCGATTCGTAAGGTCCGGTCGAGCGGCACGATCCGCATCGCCCCCTTCTCGAAGTCCTGCGGGAGGAACCCACCCCGAGTGTTGAACGCGTTGTACGCGTAGGGCACCGCCAGCTCGATCGCCAGGATCCGCACTTCCAGCACATCGCCCGGCTCGGCACCCTCGACGAAGATCGGTCCCGTGAGGATGTGACCGCCCGGCCCCTTGTTGGTGACCTGTTCGACCACGGCCCGCAGCTGCGGTTCCACCAGGTCCTTCGCGAGACCCGCCCCTTCGAGTCGCGCCGGGGTCGACGTGATCAAGGTATGGACGCGCACGATTCCACCGGACGCGATCCGGAGGACGGGGGTGGCAGCGGCGTCGTAGTAGCCGTACGCGACGGTCGTTGGGGTCGCGTCGAGTTCCTTCACCGAGACCACGTCAGGACGGGCCTGGCGCTGGGCGTGGGCGGGCACGGCCAGTGTCACGATCGCGGTCAGCACGCAGGAGACAGTCGGTTTCATGACGCTCCTCGCCAAGTCAACGAGCGGAGCCATTCTACCCTGCGACGCACGACCTGCCGCGATGGAGCGCAGGGGTTCAGCGCTGAGACGACTACGGCGGACCGCCCGGTGGGACGCCGGGACACGCCGGGCGGTCGGCTTGACTTTCCGGTCCAGTCCGGGTTACTTGTGGCGCCAGGGCCAATCCACCGCACTCGATCATCAAGTGGGAGAAACGACAATGTCACGCACAGCCTGGATCATCGCGGCGACCGTCCTCCTCGTCGCGACCGCCGTCCCAGCGGCCAATCACCAGGGCCCGACAGGTGGGCGCGAGGCCGTCGCCGCCATCGAGTCGCGCAGCGGCAGCACGGTGGCCGGCACCGTGGCCTTCGCGTCTGCCGCCGGCAAGGTGACGATGACGGTCGCGCTAACCGGCCTGACACCCGGGCCACACGCCATCCACCTCCACGAGAAGGGGGACTGCAGCGACCCCGAGGCAAAATCGGCTGGTCCGCACTGGAACCCGACCGGCAGCCAACACGGGCAGTGGGGCGTGGGCGCCTACCACCTCGGTGACATCGGAAACCTGGTGGCAGACGCAGCGGGCAAAGCCACGATGACCTTCGCGACCGACGCCTGGTCGATCGGCGGCGGCGCGTCGTCTGACGTGGTCGGCAGATCGGTGGTCATCCACGACAAGGTGGACGACTTCCACACCCAGCCAACCGGCAATGCGGGCGGTCGAATCGGCTGCGGCGTGATTCGTCTGAAGTAGCGGCGACGCGACCGAGGACCGGCAACCGGTCCCGGAATACTCAGCGAAAGACCGAACGGAGGAGGCCGCCGAGCGAGAAGACCCGCCGCGGGTCGACCGATTCGTTCAGGATGCCCGACACCGCCTCGTGCATGAAGCGGCTGGCTCGGGTGCGGCGGGCGACGAGGTCGTTCAGCCAGGGACGGGAGAGCCAGCGCTCGGCGATCCGGTAGCCGAGGTAGCGCGGAGCGAGCGTCGCCAAGCGCTCCGGAAACGCGGCAAGGATCCCGGGGTCGCCAGCCGACAAGAACGCCTCGATGGCCTCGGCCCCCAGCAGCGCGGTTTCCATCGCCTTGCCGATGCCCTCGCCCGTAAAGGGGAACGTCGCGCCGATCGCCTCGCCGACCGCCAGGACGGGCCCGTCGCGGTGCGCCAGCGAGCCTTCCAGCCCGCAGCGGAGTCGCGCGCCGCGCAGGGGCGTTACCGACGTGGCGCACGCCACGAGGTCGCGCGCGACGGGCACCTGCGACACGAAGCGCGTGTAGAGCGCGCGCAGATCCACCGTTCCGGCCGCGCCGCGCCTGTGGAACACGCCGCAACCCACGTTGAACTCCCCGCCGCCGAGCGGGAAGATCCAGCCATACCCCGGCACGATGGCCCGGTCGTACGACACCACGAGGTGTGGCAAGGGGTAGGGCGACCGGACGTAGCAACGCAGGGCAATGGCGTGGGCTTCCCGGCGCGTGACCATGCCGCGCCGGGCCAGCAGGGACACGTCGGCGCCCGTGGCCAACACGGCCGCCCGGGCTCGGAGGGCCTGACCGCTGCCCGCCACACCCAGCCGGACCGACCCGTTCCCTTCGGTGTCCATCCCGATCACGCGGCCGCAAGCGAAGGTGGCCCCGCGCTCGACAGCGGCTTGGGCCAGCAGCTCGTCCAGCGCCCGTCGTTTGATCGTCAGGAAGCGCCCGGGAATTCGGACCTCGATGCCACCGGGACTGAGTATCGACACGAGGTCGGACTCGTGCGCCGCAGCCCGCACGTCGTCGTAGAGTCCAACCCGGCGCAGACACGCCAGCGCGTCGGCGATGAGCCCGTCGCCGCAGACCTTCTCCCGTGGGAACGGGTGCCGGTCGAGCAGCAGGACCGTCCGCCCCGCCTCCGCCAGTCGCAGCGCGGCCATCGACCCGGCCGGCCCGGCCCCGACCACCACGACATCCCAGTCGCGGTCCACGACCGCGCTCACGTCCACTTGGCACACAGACGTCACAGCCAACAGCGCGCGGGACCCGCCGATGGTTTGAGACGGCCCCGCCACAATTGCGAGAGCACCGCGACCACCCCGCCCGCGACCGGGCCGCGAGTGGGACGGCAGCCAACGGCGGTTAGAGATCGCGGTGCACGACGTCGACCGGCACCTGGCGCCGGCGGAGGTAGTCGGCCAGCAGGCTGGCGCAGTAGACCGAGCGGTGGCGGCCAGCCGTACACCCAAAGGACACCGACAGGTCGGTGAAGTTACGCTGGCGGTACGTCTCGACCGCTTGGTCCACGAGGTCCCGCACATGCGTCATGAACGCGTGCACTCCTTCCTCCCGCTCCAGCCACGCGCGGACATCCGGATCGAGGCCGGAGCGCCGGCTGAACTGCACGAGGCGGCCCGGGTTGGGCAGGACGCGGCAGTCGAAGACAAACCCGCCACCGTGGGCGGTCGGCGCCGGGTACCCGTCGCGAAACGAGAAGCTCCCAATCCGCACGGTCAGCGGCACGTGCGTGGCGCCGATCTCGCGGATGTGCGCCGCCTGCACGATGCGGTGGAGCGCCCGGAGCAGCTCCGGCACGTCGAGCGGCAGGCGCAGCTCGGTCAGCAGCGACTCGGTGGTCTTGACCGCATAGGGCACGCTCTGCAGGAACTGGTGCTTCCGCTCGAACAGCCCGCGGTAGCCGAAGGCCCCCATGGCCTGCATGAGCCGGATCAGCACAAAGCCGTGGTAGTGATGGTGAAACCGGTCCCGATCCACCGGCGCGTGTCGGACGACGCCCTGCAGGTAGTAGTCGAGCAGCGTGTCGCGGACGTCGGGGGGGAGGTCCGCCTTGGGGTCGTACAACAACGAGGCGACGTCGGTACTGCAGCGCCCCCCGCCGCCCTCCCTGGTAGTCGATGAAGAAGGGCTCTCCCCCGACGACCATGACGTTGCTCGACTGCAGGTCGCGGTAGAGGAAGTACTCCGCGTCGGCCTCGAGCAGGAAGTCGATGAGCGCCTGGAAGTCGCGCTCCAGGGCCTGCTCGTCGAAGGGCACCTTCACGAGCTTCAAGAAGTGGTACTTGAAGTAGTTGAGGTCCCAAGCCATCGACTGGCGATCGAACCGACCCCGCGGATAGCACACCGAATAGTCCAGTGATGGGCCTGCGACCGCCTGGAACAGGGGCAGCCAGTCGAGCACCTTGCGGTAGACCCCGACGATCTCGGGCGACAGCGCGCCCGCCGATCGCCCGGACTCGATCATCGCGAACAGGTTCGTGCCGCCGAGGTCCTGTTCGAGGTAGACGCCGTGGTCGAGGTCATCGATGAGAATCTCGGGCACGGGCAGGCCGCGCGCACGAAAATGCCGCGTGAACGTGACAAAGGCGAGGTTCTCCCGAGCCTCGCCGTAGGCGATGCCAATCACCGAGCCGCCGGCCCCGCGCAACCGGAAGATCCGGCGATCGGACCCGTCACCTGGCAACGCGTCGATCGACTCGGGCGGCGTGCCGGCGTGCCGTTGGAACAGCCCGGCGAGCCGATCCTCGGCGGTCATCTCGGCAGGGTCGGACATGGCGCGCGTCCCTTTCTCGCTCGGCCGACGACGGCAGGCTCCCGATCACTTCCCGGCCGCCGCCAGACTGGCCCCCTCGATCATCACCTTGTAGACGTAGCCGGCGCCGAAGTCGCGATCCACCGCCACCCGACCCGTCACCGTGACCCGGTCGCCCAGGGTGACCTCTGCGCGGGTCGTCACCGTCAAGTCGTGCGTTCCGTCCTGCGGCTTGCCGCTGCCGTCCTGCAGGTGGAACCAGTTACGGTCGAGGATACCGGCGTTGACCTTCACCACCGTACCCCGGACGGTCACCGTCTTGCCCGCCAGGTCGGCGCGGCGGGCCCACAGTTCAGCGATGCTGACGCCGCCCGGCGGCGGCGAGGCCGGCTGGACGACCACCGGGTTGGCCGGCGTCGTCGGGGCAGCCGCTCCGCCATGGTCCACGGCCATCGGAACGGTCTCGCCGCCGCCGGCCAGCGCGTTCGACCCCGGCGGTACGCCTTCCCGCCCAACCTGCGACGAGAAGTAGATCAGCGGGAAGTCGCGCTTGAGCGACCGGCTGTGAAAATCCCGCATCGGCGTCTCGAGCACCGCGACGACCCGGTCACCTACCGCCACGGGAAACTGGGTGCCCGCGACCCAGACGTCTCCCGACGATGTGCGGATCCTGACATAGGTATAGGAGGTCGCGTTCATCGTCTCCTCGACGGTGCCGGCCACGCTTGGCACGGTGCCTTGCGGCGAAAGTGGCACGGTCGACGCTGTTCGGCTGCCCCCGGCGTCGGCGCGCACTGCGGATCCGCCGGGGCCCCTCGCGGCGCCGGAGGAACAGCCCACCAGCGCCAGCACGACGACAAGCGACCACCCCCGGCCAGGACCCACCCTCGTGTAGAGCTGCACGGGACCTCCAGCCGATAACGCTACCACATCGACGCGGTCGGCGGGCCGCAGTTGCTCGTGTTCCGGCCCGGTCCGGCTCGGAGAGTAGAATGGGCGGGCTCGACGTGCCACGCGGGCGGGAAGGGCTGGCGTGCGCGCGCTGAGGCTGGGCGGGGCGCGCCAGGCGAGCCCGCCCCCACACCACCATCGCCCCCCCGAGGACCACCATGTTCTACGACGTCGACGTTCCATCCGTGCCCGCCGACGCACGATCCGCCGCCGCGCTCGTCGTGCTGAACTCCTCAGAGTCACGGCGGCTACTCGCACAGGCCATTGCCGTCCTCCCCGAGGTGCAGCGGGCCCTCGCGCACGGCACCATCATCATCGCGCGCGGGATCACGAACGCGTACGTCACAGAAGAACTACTCGGCATCCGCGTCGAACCGAAGGCCGGTCTGACGGTCGGCATGGTGTGCCACGGTGTGACAACCAGCCACGCGGGAGCCCCGCCGACCACGCATCACGTGATCCGACGCGGGAAGGTCGTCGAGAACGCCGATTCCAGACAGGAGATCCTGAGCTTCGGACCCGACGACGTCTTCATCAAGGGAGCGAACGCCGTCGACCCGGAAGGGCACGCCGGCATCTTCGCGTCGTCGGTCGTCGGCGGCACAATCGGCATGGCGTGGCCGGTGGTCACGGCCCGCGGGTCGCACCTCATCATCCCGGTCGGCCTCGAGAAGCTCGTGCCGTCGGTCCTCGAAGCCACACGGCGAACGGGCCTCTATCACTTCAGGTGGAGCATGGGACTGCCCGCCAGGCTGATGCCGGTCGTGACCGCGCTGGTGGTGACAGAGATCCAGGCCCTGGCGGTGCTGGCGGGCGTGCGGGCCACCCACGTCGGTTCAGGCGGCGTGGGCGGCTCCGAGGGTGCCGTGGTGCTGTCGCTCGAAGGTGAGGAGTCCCGGGTCGAACAGGCGTTCGAGATTGTGAAAGGCGTCAAGGGCGAGCCGCCGGTCACGGTGCCGACGTCGCTCGCTGTCGGCGATGCGGCGGCCTTCCAGTACGACCCGCTGGCGCAGCTCGCCACGTTGCAGGGACGATGAGCGGTCGGACGCGCCCCGGAGCCTTCAACGACGGTCCCCGCCGGGGCGCACCAAGGTGTCGTGCGCGTCCGACAGTCCGCGGCGCACCATCAGGCGCTCGATGTCCGCAATCTCGATGGGCACGAACGCCGAGAGATTTTCGTAGCCGTTCGGCGTGATGAGCAGCATGTCCTCGGTCCGCAGCCCGACGTGCTCGTCCTCGATCTGCATGGCCGGCTCGATCGTGAACACCTGGCCCGGCTCGAGCGTCGGCGTCCGCCCCGCTTCGACGTCGTGCACCTCCATCCCCACCGCGTGCCCGAGGCTGTCCGCGGTGCTGTGCCGGCAGCGGCCTGCGAAGGCCAGGGCGGCCGCGCGGATCTTCGGGTCCGAGAAGGGGAAGGCCGCCACGATGGCGTCCATCTTCGTCGCCGCGGCCTGCATGATCTCGTGCGGCGCGACGTGCACCTTGATCGACGTCATCAGGGCCTGGTAGAGGCGGAGGTAGATCGTGTAGAACTCTCGCTGCCGCGCCGAGAACCGACCGTTCGCCGGGAAGACCCGACTCAGGTCGCTCTGGTAGTACTTGAAGTCCGGTGCGTAGTCGAACTGGATCAGGTCCCCGTCCTGGAGCCGCGCGGTGTTCCGGTGGTAATGCGAGTAGTAGGTGTTGCGGCCGGCGGCAATCAGCGCGAAGTAGGACGGACCGTAGGCGCCGTACTTCTTGAAAACGAATTCGGCGTCAGCCTGGAGCTCGTATTCGAACATGCCGGGACGGGCGTCGCGCATCGCCTCCATGATCCCGAGGCCGGCAACCCGGGTCGCCTCCCGCAGGACCGCGATCTCGCGCGGGCTCTTGAGGAACCGGAAGGCGTCAAGAATGGGGTCGAGGTCCTTGACGTCCGCATGCGGCGCGACCGACTTCAGCTGCCGAAGGAACGCCTCTTCCCGGGACATCCGGCCGTCCCAGGGGTCCTGTCTGATCGCCCGCCACAGGGCCGCTGGGTCCGTCGACGAGGCCTCTCCGAGCACCTCCGGCCGGAACGGCACGTAGATCGTCCGTCCCTCCGCCTCCAATCCGCGGACAAACCCGGCGAACTCATCCCGGGCCACGACCGCCTCGATGCCGGTGGCCCGCTCGGCCTCCGGACCGGGCGACAGGCCCGGCCCAAACATCCGCTCTTCACGCCTGGCGTCTCGAGGCCTGAGGAAGAGGGTCGACCGTTTCGTGCGGCCGTCGACCGCCAGGATGGCCCAGGGCTCGGCAACCCCGCACAGATAGAAGAACTGGTTGTTCTGACGGAACGGCTGCTCGCCGGGCCGGTCGGTCGCTCCTTGGAGCACGGCCACCGCGTCACCGATCCGGTCGACGAGCCGGGCGCGCCTCGCGGCAAACTCCTCCGGTGGGAAGACGTCCGCACCCGTGAGGACCGGCTGGGCCGCCGGCACCGCAGCGAGCAGGCCAATGGCCACCAAGGCAATCAGCAAACGGTGTGTCATGGGTACGTCGCTCCTGCTGTGTGTGGTCCCACGTCGCTGCGCGCTCTGACGCCGCCGATCTCAAGCGAGGCTCGCGCCAGTATACCGGCTCGGACGCTCACCCGGCGCGAGACCCGCCGGTCAGGCGCAGCCGTGTATGTCGCGGACGAGAAGCCGCGTCTTGCTCAGGTGTTCGGAATCGGGCAGAATGCAACCCTAGCCGGACTCGTCATCATAGGGCAAGCACCGTCCGGCCCGACGGCGAACACTGCCACCCGGGGCTGCCACAGCGCCCGCCGCCCGTTCGGGGGCGCGAAGTCGGTCCTCTTCAACACACGGCAGGACCACACCAAATGTCCTGGCGCCAGAGAACGGCGGAAGTCGAAACCGCGAGCAGTCAGAGGTCTGGACGCGTGCCGACCGGCTTGGTGACGATCGCGCTGACGGCCACGGCGACGATGTTCATCTGGCTCGCCTGGAATGTCCTTGGCGCCTACCTCGAATCCGCCGCGTCCCTGTCCCGAGACCTCGTCCGGCTCGAGACGTTGACGACGACGATCACGGGTCTCGACCGCCGGTTGACCAGCCTCACGCAGACCATGGTCGCGCGCGGCGACCTGTCGGAACGTCCAGCGTACCGGGCGCTCGGTCCCCAGTTGAACACCGCGATCATGCAGGTTGAGGAGATCGCCGGACGTGTGGAGCTGTTCGGCGTGGCCTGGCAGATCGTCCAGGCCAACACGGCACTGGGCAACCTCGAAGCCGACATGTTCGATCTCATCCGGCGCGGACAGCTGGACGAAGCGCGAGTCCTGCTGGCTGGCGCCGACTATGCCGGCCACCGGGCCGCGTACTCGAAGGGCATGTCCGCGCTGATCGCGCGGCTGCAGGAGAAGCGGCTGGCCATGGTCCGTGAGCGCACCAGGGGCCTGCTGCCCATTGCCGTCGGAGCGGTGTTCCTCGTGGTGTGCGTCGTGGCGTGGCGGCAGGTCATTGCCACCATGCAGGCAGACCGGCGGGCGGCCGAGAGCGCCCTCGAAGAGCGTGCCAGCGAACGCGTCCGTGTCGCCGAGCTTCGCATTGCCAAGGAAGCGGCTGAGGCTGCCAGTCTGGCGAAGAGTCAGTTCCTGGCCACCGTCAGCCACGAACTGCGTACCCCGCTGACCGCCATCATCGGCTACACCGAACTCCTGCACGAAGAGCTCGGTCGCCAGACTCGGCAGCAGACGGCAACCGACCTCGAGGCCATCGAGTCCGCCAGCAGACATCTGCTCGACATGATCACCGGCGTGCTGGACCTCTCGAAGATCGAGTCCGGCAAGTTGCAGCTCCACATTGAGTCCTTTGAGGTCCGCCCGGCACTCGACGAGGTGGTCGCCGCCGTGGTTCCGCTGATGCACCGCAACCGGAATCAGCTGGAGGTGGACGTCCGCGGGGAGCTTGGCGAGATGCGCTCGGATTCGACGAGGCTGCGCCAGGTCCTGGTTAATCTCCTGGGAAACTCGGCCAAGTTCACCGTCGACGGGCACGTGCGCCTCGAGGCGACCCGGTACGTCGAGCAGGGACGGCCGTGGTTGTGCTTCCGAGTCTCGGACACGGGCATCGGCCTCAGCCCGCAGCACCTCGAGCGGATTCTTCAGCCGTTTGCGCAGATCGACACGCCGGGGACACAACGGTCCGGCGGCACCGGCCTCGGTCTGGCGATCAGCCAGCAGTTCTGCACGTTGATGGGTGGGGCTATCACCGCCACCAGCCGCGTGGGGGCCGGAACGGTGTTCGACGTGAGGCTGCCGGCGGACGCTCCGGTCGGGTGACGCGGCCTCGGCGTCGGCTCGACCCGTAGGGGTGCCGGGCACCCGGATCGTGGCGATCGACGCTGGGAGTCCTTGGGCTCCCCGGAGAACCGCCGTCGTCCGCCGCTGCCAGCGCCCTTCAACCTAGCGGCCGACCCGCAACCACGCCGGCCAGCGCCCGGGCAAAGACCTGGCGGCCTGCGGGGCCGGGGGCGCGGGCCGCGCCAGGTGGAAACCCTGACCGAGCGGACAGCGCATCGCCTGGACGAACTCGAGGTGGGTGGAACTCTCAATCCCCTCGGCCACCACTTCCAGCTTCAGGTGACTGGCCAAGAGCATCACGCCTTTCATGACCGACTGGGAGTCGCCATCGGCCGGCAGGTCGTCGAGGAAGGAGCGATCGAGCTTGACCCGATCGATGGGGAGCCGCTGCAGGCAGCTCAACGACGAGTAGCCAGTCCCGAAATCATCGATGCTGATGCGAAAGCCGGCGGCCTTGATGTGTTCGATGGTGGACGTGCTCCGGTTTGACTCGGCGACTATCACGCTCTCAGTGAGTTCGAGTTCGAGGCGGTGGCGCGGCACGCCGGCCTCGTCCATGATGTCGACGAGGCGCGGCACGAAATCGGACACCTGGAGCTGCCGCCGCGACACGTTGACCGCCACAATTGGCGCGGATTCTCCCGCATGTCCGGCGCCCCACGCCTGCAACTGACGGCAGACCTCTTCAACGACCCAGTAGCCGATGGGCACGATGAGGCCGGTCTCTTCCGCGATCGGAATGAACTCGGCTGGCATCACGAGCCCGCGCGTCGGGTGTTGCCAGCGGAGCAGCGCCTCGAACCCTGCCACCTGGCCGGTCGCGAGGACGACGATCGGCTGGTAGTACAGCTGGAGTTCGCCCCGGGCCGTGGCGCGGCGCAGGTCGGTCTCGAGCTGCAGCCGCCTGACGACGTCGACGCGCATCGCCTGGTCGAAGATCTCGGAACGCCCGCGACCGGCCGCCTTGGCCCTATACATCGCGGTGTCCGCATCCCGCAGCATGTGGTCGGCCCGGTCGTAACCGGTCGCACTGAGAGCGATCCCGATGCTGGCCGACACGAAGACCTCTTGGCCGGCGATGGTAAAAGGCTCCGCCAACGCCTGCTGAAGGCGGTCGGCCACTCGCGTCGCGTCGGCCGGGTGATGCACGGGTACTGAGGATGATGGCGAATTCGTCCCCGCCCAGCCGCGCGAGCGTGTGGCCGGGGGACCGCGGCGGCGTGGCGGCACCGTCCGGCGCGAAGCGGGCCACCGAATCTGTTGCCCGGAGGTTATACTCGAGACGGTGGGCCGTCTCCACGAGCACCTGATCACCGGCCGCATGCCCCAGGCTGTCGTTGATGTTCTTGAATCGGTCGAGGTCGAGGAACAGCACCGCGAACTGGTAACCGGGCACGCGACGCGCGTGCTCGAACAGCCGACCCAGACGGTCGTTGAACAGTACGCGGTTAGGGAGCCCGGTGAGCGCGTCGGCCACTTTGCCTTCCGTGATATCGGTCACCGACCCGGCGAGCCGGACCGCCGTTCCCGCGGCATCTCGCACCGCGCGGCCGCGTGCCAGGCACCAGCGGTAGGTGTCGCCGAACCGGACGCGGTACTCGCTCTCGAACTGGGTCGTGTGACCGTTCACGTGTTCATTCAGCTCGGTGCGCACCCGCTCCACGTCGTCGGGATGTACACGGTCCACGAAGGCCTCGATCCCCGTTAGCATCGCGTCCGGGCTGACGCCCATGATCGCCCGCCACCGGGGGGAGTAGTAGACCTCGCCTGTCTGCACTCGCCAGTCCCAGAGGCCGTCGTTGGTGCCCTGCACCGCAAGGGCGTACCGTTCTTCACTCTCCGAGAGGGCGCGCTCGGCACGGTGTCGGGCGAGCTGCGTTCGAATCCTCGCGACGGTGACCGCGATGTCGACCGGCTTGGTGACGTAGTCGTCCGCCCCCGCGTCGAGCGCTTCGACGATCGCGTCGGCCTGGACCTTGGCCGTCACCATGATGACCGGGAGGCGGGCGTGCGCGTGAGACGCGCGAATCCGCTGCAGCACCGCGAGCCCGTCGAGCCCGGGCATCATGACGTCGAGTAGGATTAGGTCGACGCGCACCCGGTCGAGCAGGTCGAGGGCCGCCACGCCGTCAGCGGCCACTTCCACGGCGAACCCGCGACGCTCGAGCCTCCGGCTCAGCAGGTCGCGGTTCATCTCCTCGTCATCAACGATCAGCAGCGTGGGCGCAGGGGCTGTCATGTGAGCGTTCCGGTGCCGGCCGCCGAGTTGATCGCTACCAGGAGAGCAGACATGTCGATCGGCTTGGGAATGAAGCCAATGCACCCGGCCGCCAATGCACGGTCACGGTCTTCACTGAAAGCGTGGGCAGTCAAGGCGAGGATCGGAATCGCGCTGGTGTCCGGGGTGGTCTTGATCTGGCGAATGGCCTCCCATCCGTCGATGACCGGCAGCCCGATATCCATCAGAATCAGATCCGGCCGGGCCGCCTTCGCGAGGCGAACGGCCTCGGCACCGTCCACCGCGACCGTCACCGCGAGTCCTCGCCGCGCAAGCCGCCGGCTCAGCATGTCACGATTCATCTCGTTGTCTTCGACCAAGAGCACGTGCATGGGAGTCCTCCAGTGCGCTCCCGGGGTACGGCTGGCCGGTCGTTCCGAGCAGACAGCCTGTCCGGGAAATCGGCACACGGCCGCAAGACTGTAGAATCATACGGGTACTCCGCCGTGTGGGCCAGCGCGACTTCGTCGGGGCCCTCGATTCGGCCTCCCTCAAGCCGACTCTCCTGCGGCCGAACATCTGACTAGCATGGTCTGTCGCCGTGTCGTTCTTGCCGTTGCCGTCGCGACCTTCACTAGTGTGGGCCCTCCACTCGCCCTCGCCATTTCCCCCCGGACCGGCGTCACGCAGTTGATGGTAGACACCTGGACGACCGACGACGGCTTGCCGCAGGATCGCGTGCAGGCGATTGCCCAAACGGGGGACGGACTCCTCTGGGTGGGCACCGAGGCCGGCATGGCACGGTTCGACGGACAGCGTTTCGTCACGTTCGCTCCGCCTTCGCTCCCCGATCTGCGAAAGGAATCGATTACGGAGTTGTTCGGAGCCCGGGACGGCAGCTTGTGGATCGGCACCCGGTCCGGCCTAGTCGTCCACGTTTCGGGTGGGCACGCGACACCGCTGAACTCGCCCGATGGCCAGATCGCTGGCCCCGTCTGGGACGTGGTCGAGGACGAGCAAGGGTCGCCCTGGGTCGCCACCAGCGCCGGCGTCTACCGGGTCGACGGCAACAGACTGGTCGCTGTCACGACGGCGGCCGGGCCCGTGTACGCCCTAGCCCGGACGCCGACCGGCGGCTGGTGGTTCGGCGGACGGCGGGGGCTCTTCCGGTGGGAAGCGGGAACGCTGCGGCCCTTCACGGCGAAGGATGGCTTCACCTGGGGTCGCATCTCGAGCCTCCGCGCGGGACAGGACGGCACGCTGTGGATGGCGCTGCGCTCAGAAGGTCTGGTCAGCTACAAGGACGGATACTGGCGCACCTACGGACATGGCCCGAACGCCATCGGCAGGCTGGCGCGGGCGGTGCTGGTGGACCGGGACGGCCAGACCTGGGTCGGCACATGGAATGGCCTGGCGCGCGTCGAGGGCGACCGGTTCAGTGACTGGCTCACCGCCGCCGGTCGGATTCCCACGGCCATCGACGCGCTGTTCGAGGACCGCGAGGGCGCGGTGTGGGTTGGCACGATTGGCGGCGGACTCTTCCGCGTCCGGCAGGGCGCCATCGTCACCCACACGATCGAGCAGGGCCTCACGCGCGACGACCTGCTCGCGGTGTGCGCCGACCGCTCGGGCCGCCTGTTCGCCGCGACCGGCGACTTCGGCGTCGACATGCGGGCGGCTTCCGGCTGGACGCGCGTCGGGGACGCTCGAGAGCTCGGGAGCGTGCCGGTCTGGTCCTGTGCGGCCGACTCATGGGGCACGCTCTGGCTCGGCACCGGCGGAGGCCTCTTCCGGGCTCGTGGCACTCAGGCCGAAGCGATTACGCTGCCGGGCAGCAGGCTCGGTGCAACGGTGGGCTCCGTCTTCGCCGCCTCAAATGGCGAGGTGTGGGCCATCTCGGAAGACGACGTGTTCAAACTGACCAATGGTCGGATCACGAGAATGGCATCGATTCAGGGCGCTGGCATCGAGAGCGTGCTCGGCGAAAGCCCAGACGGCACGCTCTGGATGGCCGGTGGGCGAGGGCTGTTCGCCTGGCGGGACGGGACCCTGTCGCTGAAGTGGTCGGCACCGACCGCGGCTTACAAACCCTTGTCGATGCTCGTCGAGAAGAGCGGCACGCTGTGGATCGGCACCGCAGCGTCTGGGCTCCTCCGGTATCGGGCCGGTCGGACCGCGCTGTTCGGGCGCGCAGCCGGTCTGCCGGACCTGACGGTGGCCGCGGTGCTAGATGACGGCCGGGGCTTCTTGTGGCTGGCGACGCATTCCGGCCTGGTTCGGGTGGCGCACGCACGAGTCGACGACGGCACCGGGGCGACTCGCCTCGACCCGACCGTGTACACCATGCGCGACGGACTGCGTAGCAACTACGTCGACGAACGCGGTCAGCCCGCCGGAGCGGTCACTCCTGACGGGCACGTCTGGATCGCCACGACTCGGGGATTGGCGGAGATCGATCCCTCGCGTCTCCCAGCGCACTCACAGGCGACCGGCATCTTCATAGACGCGATCAGCGTCGACGGCCGGCCGATCGCGCCAGGCGAGGCCGTTCCGCCCGGACGGGGGGACCTGCAATTCCGGTTCTCGGCTGCCGGCCGGATCTCATCCCCCCACGTCCGCTTTCGGTATCGGCTGGAGGGGTTCGACGCCGGGTGGATCGAGGCCGGTACGGCGCACGTGGCCACCTATACGAACGTGCCACCCCGACGCTACCGCTTCGTCGTCGGCGCGGCCGACGAGACCCCCGATTGGGGCCCCGACGAGGCCGCCGCTCTACTGGAGCTCACGCCTCACTGGTACCAGACATGGTGGTTCCAGGTCCTCGCGGTCGGCTGCGTGATCGGGGTCGCCGGCGCGGCACCCGGGCTCCGGGCGCGGCGGTTACGGCGGGACGCCGACGCCCTGTCCCGCGTCGTCGATGCCCGGACCGCCGATCTGCGCGCGGAAGTCGACGAGCGCCGTCGCGCCGAAACCAATCTGCGCGAGAGCGAGAGCCGGTACCGGACGCTGGCGGCGGAACTGGAGGTGCGGGTTCAGCAGCGCACTGAGGCGCTCCAGGCGGAGGTTCACGAGCACCAAATGACGGAGGCACGCCTGGTGATTGCCCGCGACGCGGCGGAGGCCGCCGACCGCGCGAAAAGCGCGTTTCTCGCCCACATGAGCCACGAGCTCAGAACCCCGCTGAACGCCGTTATCGGGTACACCGAGCTCTTGCAGGAGGAGGCGACCGAACGGGGCATCGGCGGCTTCGAACACGACCTGACGAAGATCCGAGCGGCGGGCAGTCACCTCCTGGCGCTCGTGAGCGAGGTGCTCGACCTGGCGCGCATCGAATCGGGAGGCACTCGGCTCGCTCGCGTGACGTTCGAGGTCACTCCCTTGGTAACCGAGGTCGTCGACTCGGTCGTCAGCGCGGCTTGTCGTCAGAACAACGTCGTGCGCGTGCTCGTCGACCCAGGTGTCGACCGGATGACCGCCGACGCCGTGCGGCTGAAACAGGTGTTGCTGAATCTGGTCAGCAACGCGTGCAAGTTCACGCACGACGGCACCATCACGATCGACGTCCGACCCGAGCGAGATGCCAACGCGGCGTGGACGGTCTTCGTCGTGCGGGACACGGGCGTCGGCATCGCGGCCGAGGATCTGCCGCGGCTGTTCGGCGAATTCACGCAGATCCAGTCGGCCAGCCGCCCGCACGAAGGTGTCGGGCTGGGGCTCGCAATCTCGCGGAGACTCTGCGCGTTGATGGGTGGCACGATCGACGTCCACAGCGAGCTTGGCAAGGGCACGACTTTCACGGTCCGGCTGCCGACGACGCTCGTGGATGGCCCGCGCTGACGGGTTCCAGGCCGCGACGACGACAATGGTCGTAAATCATCTCGTGCCCGCCTGGCTGGAGACCCCACCAGCGTCGGCTTCGGCTAGCGAGCCAGCGCGGCCGGCACGCGCACCCTCCTCCCGTCGACAGACCCGCTCATACCGCGGAGGTGGCGAGGACGGCCAGCCCACCGCGGCGCGACGGGTGTCAGCCGGCGCCCCCGCGATTGGCGGGAACCCTCACCCCCTTCGCGGCCGCGCATGCCATGGTCGAGCAGTCTGGCGTGCCAGATCCCCGCTCACGGCTTGACTCTCCCCGCGTGCGGTGGTCTGCTGGTACGGTCCGGGATAGGACGCCAACCCACCCACACGAGGAGAGACAGACGATGACGCGTTCCCGCTCCGTGCGTCACGTGGCGATCGTGTTCGGTTTCCTCCTGGTCGGTGCGGCTGCGTTCGCGCAGACGCAGAAGCCCTTCCAGCCCGAGGTCGGACAGCCCGGCAAAGACGTGGTCTGGGTACCGACCTGCCAGCCGCTCGTGGACCAGATGTTGGACCTCGCGAAGGTCACGCCGCAGGATTTCGTCGTGGATCTCGGATCGGGCGACGGGCGCACGGTGATCACCGCGGCCAAGCGCGGCGCCAACGCGCTCGGCGTCGAATACAACCCGAACATGGTTCGACTCTCGCAGGAGAACGCGGCGAAGGCCGGCGTCACGGACCGCGCGACCTTCCTCCAGGCCGACCTGTTTGAAACGGATTTCTCGAAGGCCACCGTCGTCACGATGTTCCTGCTCCCGTCGATCAACATGAAGCTGCGGCCGAAGATCCTCGACATGAAGCCGGGAACCCGCATCGTGGCCAACACCTTCACCATGGAGGACTGGGACCCCGACCAGACGGTGACGGTCGACCACGAGGACTGCAGCAGCTGGCGGACGGCGCTGCTGTGGATCGTCCCGGCGAAGGTCGACGGCACCTGGAAGACGCCGACCGGCGAGCTCACCCTGCAGCAGAAGTTCCAGTTCGTCTCGGGCGCACTGACGAGTGGCGGCAGCAGCCTGCCCATCGTCGACGGCCGGATCCGGGGCGACATGCTGTCGTTCACCGCCGGCGGCACCCGGTACATGGCCCGCGTGACCGGGTCCACGATCACGGGCACCGCCGCGGCCAACGGCTCGGAACAGCCCTTCACGGCCACCAAGAACCAGTAGCCGCCGCGGCAGCGGCCGGACGGCTGCGGCTCCGGGGGACCGGCCGGCGTCGACCGACGAGCGGATCGACGCCGGCTACTTGACCTCGAGCGCGTCGCGGTCAGGCAGGGGCGGGAACGGGGCGTGGGGCTCCGTCTGGTACCAGTAGGCGACCGAGGCAATGTCGTCCTGGAGCGGCAGGTACCGGTCACCATCCCTCCAGCCGAGGGCCTGGATCGTCACGCGCAGATTGGCCTCGAAGCGGATCGGGTCCATGATGTGCCATCGGTACAACCCGAACCGCTGTTGCGACTGGTACAGACCGTCCGGCCGGATGACCTGGGCCAGCCCCGTGTACGGAGTGTTGAACGGCTCGTACTGGTGCGTGACCGGGTTCTCGAAATCATACGACCCGCAGAAGTAGTCTTCGGTCCCCGTGCCGCAGATGGTCGGGAACTTCACGTCGCCGTCGATGAAGAACTTGATCTCGCCCTCGCCCCACCAACCGGTGTTGTGGACGCCCCACGCGAGGTAGGTGCCCACGTAGTGGCCCCACCCTTTGACGCCGTCCAGGATCGTGTAGTCGGTCTTGTAGGGCAGCGGATTGACACGCCGGAACTGGGCATGGAAGGTGCCGGCGTCGTCGGGAACGGCCCCCAACGTGTAATCCACCTGGTAGTAGAGCGTCATCTCCGCCGAGTCCAGGTTCTGCATCGTCAGCTTGGCGGACTTGTGGAAGGGCATGGGCCAGTACACGTTGAGACCACTGCCGGGATTCACGCACACGGCCAGGGAGGCGATGCGCGGGTAGTCACCCCAGCCCGACGCGAAGAAGTCGCCGACCGGCACCTCCACCGAGGGAGTCGCTTCACCGTCCCAGTACATGCGCAAGATGGAGTAACGCGACTTACCCGTGGGGGTCATCCAGATGTGGCGGATGGTCCCGGGGCCCTGCACCTCTCCGAGCACGAACGTCTCGCCGGGCTTGATTCGGACCGACGGCGAGATCTTCCAGCCCTGTCCCAACTCGCGCGCGGCCTTGGCACCCGTGCCTTCGGTCGCCATCCCGCCCGCACCCTTGGCCCCCGTGGCGTTCTCCGGGCTGAGGGATCGCGACTTGGCGTGCGAGAGCCGCGCCAGGTCCCCCAGACCCGTGTTCAGCCCCTCGGATGACGGCGATTGCTGAGCGTGGAGTCCCACCGCCACCACACACGCGGCCGCGAGCGTACCGAATCCGACCCTCCGCAGCATCATGGTCGCCTCCAATGCGGCGGAGCATAGCATGAGCCCACCGTCGCAGCATCGACGGCGGATGGCTGCCAACGCCGCGGATTCCCGGCGTCGCCAGAGGTACCCTTGACACCCACCCTCCCGGCGTCCTAATGATCTGACGACGTCTCGGCCGCCAGTCGCCGGGCGACCCGTCCCGGGTCGGCCGCGTGATCCGCGCGCCCCGAAGACCCGGAGACCTCCATGCCACGTCATGTCTGTCTTGTCGCCAGTGGGGATTCGCGATTGTCCGCCAATCGCGTGTGCTGGCCGGCCCAGGCCGCGCTGGAGTCCGCCGTGGAGCGGGCGTTCTCGGCATTCGATTGCACCGTGGTGCGCGGGCACCGTGTCGACCCGGTCAAGGGGCACGGGTTCCTCGACAGCCAGGCGCGCGGAATCGAAGCGTTCCGCGAGATCGACCCGTCCCTCCCCCTCGTCGTCGCCGAGGCTGTGTGGCAGTACACCAGCCACGTGTTGCCCGGCCTCACGCGGCACCGGGGTCCGATCCTGACCCTGGCCAACTGGAGCGGCGAGTGGCCGGGCCTGGTGGGCATGCTGAATCTCAACGGCTCGCTGACGAAGGCGGGCGTCGCCTACAGCACGATCTGGAGCGAGACCTTCGAGGACGAGTTCTTCCGGCACGGCGTGGCGCAGTGGCTGGCCGCGGGGCGCATCGACCACGACACCCGGCACGCGCGGCCGGTCGACATGGCCGGCTGGCCCGCCGACCTCCGGGAGGCGGCCGACCGGGGC
The DNA here is from genome assembly GCA_963701315.1 of uncultured Acidobacteriota bacterium. Lineage (GTDB taxonomy): Bacteria > Acidobacteriota > Vicinamibacteria > Vicinamibacterales > Fen-181 > FEN-299. Next base: position 3,595,720 of record OY969603.1, read on the forward strand.
GCCCGCCTGGGGCGCGAGCTCTCCTCACGGCAGGCGATCATGGGGATCTTCGACGAGGGTTGCATGGGGATGTACAACGCGATCATCCCCGACCACCTGCTGCACGCGGTCGGCGTGTTCAAGGAGCGGCTGAGCCAGTCGGCGCTCTACGCGGCGATGCTCGAGGTGAGCGATGCGACGGCGAGACGGCACCTCGACTGGTTGCGCGACCGCGGCATGACGTTCGACTACGGGTCGGACCCCTCGACGCATCTCACCGAGGCCCAGGTGCTCGAGGGTCTCAAGATGTACGATGCCGCCGTGCACCTGGCCGACGCGTTCGGCTGTTCGACCATCGGCATCCAGTACCAGCAGGGCCTGAAGGACGTGTGCGTCGCCTCCGACCTGACCGAGGGTCTCCTGAACAACCCGGATCGGCCGCCCGTGATGGACGACGGCCGGGTGCTGTTCGACGGCCTGGCCGTCCCGCATTTCAACGAGGTGGACGAGTGCGCCGGCCTCGATGCCTTGCTGACCAACCGCGTGTGGACAGGCGCGGGCGTCGACCCGTCCACCACCTTGCACGACGTCAGGTGGGGCGCCCCCTTCCGCGGTCTCGGTGTCGATGAGTTCGTGTGGGTCTTCGAGATCTCCGGGGCCGTGCCGGCCAGCCACTTGGTGGACGGCTACGCGGGGGCCAGGGGCGAGCGCCAACCCGCCATGTACTTCCCCCGGGGCGGCGCGACGATCAAGGGCATCAGCAAGCCGGGCGAGATCGTGTGGAGCCGCATCTACGTCGAGCACGACGCGCTCCACATGGACATCGGCCGTGGCGGCGCGGTGCGCCTGCCGAAGGAGGAAGCCGAGCGGCGCTGGCAAGCGACGACGCCGCAGTGGCCGATGATGCACGCCGTGCTGTACGGCGTGACTCGCGATCAGTTCATGGCCAAGCACAAGGCCAACCACATCCAGGTGGCCTACGCCCCGGACGCATCGACCGCGCGCCGTCTGCTGGCGGCCAAGGCCGGCATGGCCGAGCAGCTCGGCATCCGTACCACGGCGTGCGGAGATCTTGAGGACGACCTCAACCGCCACCAAGCGGCAGGCTATCGTTAACGAAGAACCGGGCGGCAGCCGGCCACAGCGCAACGCGGGGGCGGCCAGGTCAGACCAGCCGCCCCGCGGCCCATCCTTGCCCGGATCGGTGCCACGCGGCGCCAGCGGCCGAGGGCAGCGGCCGCCCCGACGACCCGTCAACCCCCGATGCGGCGGATGGCCGCATCGGCAGACCACCGGGCCCGCGGGATCTTGGCCAGTTCTCGCGGTCCCGGCAGGGCCGATTGCGCGGCCGGCCCGATGGCGCCCAAGGCGTCGGCCAGACTGCGCTGGACATGGACGTGCTCGTCGGGGCGCCTGCACGCCGTGATGAGCGGCGCGATGGCGCGGACCGCCTGCGGGCCGAGGCTCCCGATGGCCTGCGCGCTCATCATCCTCACGTTGACGTCCTCGTCGCTCAGGTGGGCGATCAGGGAGTCGAGCGCGGGAAGCGCGCCGGGCCCGGCGTCGCGCAGCGCCAGAGCGACCAGGCCCCGGACGACCGGGTCGCGGTCGCCGAGCGCCGCCGTGAGCGCCGGCACCAAGGGTGATGCCCCTGTCCCGAGCTGGCCGAGCGACCACGCGGCGGCCTCGCGAACCTCGTCCGCCGGGTCGCGAAGGGCGCCGCCCAGCGTCTGCACAGCAGCCTCGTCCTTCTGCTGTCGCTCGCCGACGGCCCGCACCAGGCGGCCGCGACGGGAGACGTCCGATTCGACGAAGGGCTGGACCGCCGCCAGGATGAACGTGTCGATTCCGAGGTTGTAGCCGGACGACGCGGCGTGTTTGCCCGTGCACACAAACGTGATGAGGTGGCGACCCGCAGGCAGCGTGAGCCAGCCGAGGAGGTGGTCCTCAGCCACGTCGAGTTCCGTGAAGTAGGCGTCGAACCCGGTGGCCGCGCCCGTGTTGGCGCCCGGCTCGTGCTCCAGGGGACCCGCCGCGGCGGGCGGCTTGCCGTCGAGCAGCACCTCGTAAGTCCCGTAGTCGGGAGCGTGCGCCACCTGCGCCGTGAGTTCGTAGCGGCCAGCGGTGGGGACGTCGAGCGGAATGTGGATCTTCGAGCCCGGCCCCTTGGCCTCGAAGAAGAGCAGGTCCTTGCCCCAGAACACCTCCCGCTGGACGGAGGCCGTGCCCCCCTCGGTCCGGACCTCGGCGATGGAGTCTTCAACCTCGATCTGCCGGGCCTGCCCATGCGGAAGGCGCGCGGCCCCGTACGGGAGTTCTGGCTGGTCGGTCGCAATCCCGTCCTGGTACCAGAACGCCACGCTGCTGAACAAATCCGGCCGCTCCTCGGAGGCCGACCGCACCGACCCGTCCGCGTTGTACGTCCAGCCGACGTGCTCGATGTTGAACACGAGGGACCGCGTGAAGGGGACCGGGTCGACCAGGTGCCACCGGTAGGCGGTCATCCGCGCGCCGACCCCTGTGCCATCGGCCACGGCCACCCCCGCGTAGGGCCCGTCGGCCACGCGCAGACTCCAGGCATCGTTGAAGTAGTCCTCCGTGCCCGTTCCCTCGATGCGGGCCGCTCGCTCGCCGTCCACGTAGAACCGGTCGTCACCCTCGCCGAACCATCCGGGTTCGTTCTGGATCACGCTGAGCACCGTCCCGACGTAGTGCCCCCGCCCTTTGACCGACAGGATCTCGTACGGACGGCCCCCGACGGCCGGCAGCTCCTGACGGTAGCGCGCGTGGAAATACACGGTGTCGTTCGGGAGGCTGGGCAGCTTCGCCCAGTCGACGTGATAGTACAGATTCGACACCCGGCGGCGGCCCTCGTTGGTCACGGTAATGCGGCACGACTCGCGAAACGGCATCGGCCAGTAGCTGTTGCGCGACCGTCCGATGGAACTGTCCCGGACCATGAGCGAGGCCACGCCGCGCTCCAGCCCGTGGCCCACGGCAAAGAAGTCACCGAGCGGGGCATCCACGCTCGGGATCGAAGAGCCGTCGTAGTAGATGCGCAGGCGGAGTAGACGCGGCCACCCGTACTCGCTGTCCGCAACGGTCACCCAGAGGTGCGTGACAACGCCCGGCCCGCGCAGGTCGGCCAGGACGGTCGTCTCACCCGGGATGGGTCGCTTGCTGTCGTCATTGCTCGCGGGGTCCGGGTTGTTGCTCGAGGAGCGGTACGCCCCCCAGTCCTTGAGGCGGGTGAGGCCGAACGGGTCGACCCCCGCGGTGACGGCCGGTCCCTGGGCCGACACCGCGCCGACACCTGCCAACAGGAGGACGACGAGCGCGCCCCCCCGTCCCGGACGCACGACGGCAGCCAGAGCCCTCAACCTGCGGTACATCTTCATGGCGCGCTCCTCGGTCAGCACAGGCCAGGCAGATTAGACCACAAGACCGCCCGCCCGCGGGCACGGACCGCCACGTCGCCGCCCCCCCCGCCGTCTGTCCTCTGAACCGGCCACCGTCACACGCCATTGGACTTTCGTCCGGAACTGCCGATTGTCAGGATCGACACGGCCTGTAGGCGATCGTCCGTACGGGCCGGGATGGCCGTCGAGATGAGCGAACTCCCTTACACGACCTCCGACCGTCGGACGACGGAGGGAGGCTTCCGCGAACTGTTCGAGAAGTCGTCGGAGGCCTTTATCCTGCTGATTGACGGCTGCCTCGTCGACTGCAACGAGGCGGCCGTGCAGATGATGGGCCGGCCGAAGGACGCGATGATCGGCCTGGGCCTCGCCGACCTCTCACCCGAAACGCAGCCCGACGGGATCACGTCGCGCATCAAGTCCGCGGCGTTCCTGGAACTGACGCTCAGCACCGGTTCGGTCCGCTTCGAGTGGATGCACCAGCGCGCCGACGGGACCGATTTCTGGGTCGAAGTCACCGCCACGGCCCTGACGGTTCGCCGCCAGCCCGGTGTGTTCGCCTCGATGCGCGACGTCTCCGACCGCAAGAGCATGGAGGCGCGGCTTCGCGACAGCGAGGCCGAGTACCGCCGCATCTTCTCGACCTTCGTCGACGTGTACTACCGGACCGACGTGGCCGGCAACATCCTGGTGCTCTCGCCCTCCGTGCTGAGGATGTCCGGCTATCGGCCCGACGAATTGGTCGGGCGCCTGGCGTCGAGTCTCTACGTCCGCAGCGAGGACCGCAACCGCCTGCTCGGGCTGCTCCTCGCCCACGGCAGCGTCAACGACTTCGAGACGGTGCTCCGCAAGAAGGACGGCACGCTCGTTCCGGTCTCGGTCACCACGCAGCTGATTCAGAACGAGGCGGGCCAGCCCGCGTACGTTGAGGGCGCCATTCGCGACATCTCGGAGCGCAAGCGCGTCGAGGCCGCGATGCGCGAGGCCCAGCTGGCCGCCGAGGCGGCCAGTGCCGCCAAGAGCGAATTCCTGGCCAACATGAGCCACGAGATCCGCACGCCGATGAACGGCGTGATCGGGCTCACCAGCCTCCTGCTCGAGACCCAGCTGGACGAGCGACAGCGATATCTCGCCGAGATGGTGCGCAAGAGTGGCGAATCCCTGCTCTCGCTCATCAATGACATCCTCGATTTCTCCAAGATCGAGGCGGGACGCCTCGAGCTCGAGGTCGTGGATTTCCATCTGCCGTCCCTGCTGGAGGAGGTGAGCGGGATCCTCGGCGTGCGTGCCCAGGACAAGGGCCTCGATTTCCTCTGCACGGCCGATCAGGCGGTGAAACGGTGGTTCCGGGGCGATCCGGGGCGCGTGCGCCAGGTGCTGCTGAACCTGGCGGGCAACGCCATCAAGTTTACGGCCGCCGGCAGCGTCAGCCTCCGGGCGACGCTCGACTCGGTCGAGGATCACTCGGCGTTCGTGCGCTTCACGGTCCGCGACACAGGCATCGGAATCCCGAGGGACAAGCAGGACCTGCTGTTCCGGAGCTTCACGCAGGTCGACGCCTCGACCACGCGCAAGTTCGGTGGGACGGGCCTCGGGCTGGCCATCTCCAAGCAGCTGGCGGAACTGATGGGCGGACGGATTGGAGTCACCAGCGACGAGGGCGCTGGGGCGGAATTCTGGTTCACGGTGCGGCTCGAGGTCCTGGAAGGCGACCACCCGGTCGCGACGCCGCTCGAACGCGACGCTCAGATGGCGCGCATGGTGGAGGCGCTGGGCACGAGCGGCATCCGGGTCCTGCTCGCCGAGGACAACGTCACGAACCAGCACGTCGCCATGGGCATCCTGCACAAGCTCGGGCTCCAGGTGGACGCTGTCGTCGACGGCATCGAGGTGATTCGGGCGCTCGAGCGAACCCCGTACGGCCTGGTGCTGATGGACGTCCAGATGCCACGCATGGACGGGCTGGAGGCCACGCGACGCATCCGGGAACCGGGCAGCCGCGTCCTCAACCCGCGGGTGCCGATCATCGCGATGACCGCGCACGCCATGCAGGGCGACCGCGAGACCTGCCTGGCGGCGGGCATGGACGGCTACATTGCCAAGCCCGTGACGGTGGCCATGTTGAGTAAGGTCCTTGCCCAATGGTGGACCCGCACCAAGAACGGGGCGACCGGCGGGGCACCCGAGCGGATGGCGGATGCGACGCTTGAGGTCGCGACCGCTCCGGAAACCGACGCGCCACTGGTGTTCGACCGCAAGGCGCTGTCAGCCCGGGTGATGGACGACCCCGAGCTCGTCGACCTCATCGTGGACACCTTCCAGCAGGATGCCGTGGAGCAGGTGGCCACCCTGCAAGCCGCGATCGAGACGCACGACCTCGCCGCCGCCATGCGGGCGGCCCACTCCCTCAAGGGGAGCGCGGCAAACGCCTCGGCTGACGCATTGTGTCGGGTGGCCTCGGACATCCTAGCGGCGGGAGGGACCGGGGACAAGGCAGCGGTGACCTCGCTCCTTCCCACCCTGCGCGGGGCACTCGAGCGCCTCCAGACGGAACTTGCGCGGTCCCGACGCTGAACCGCCCTGCGAGCCGCTATACTTGAGGCTGGCCTCGCAGGTTGTGATGACCGGAAACGCATGCACCGATCCCGCCTAGTCTGCGGGGGATGTTCCCTCCTCGCGGTCCTCCTCTGCGCCGTCGCCAGGGTTCAGGCCGACCCTCCTCGCCCGTTCGCCCACTTGACCGTCGAACAAGGCCTGTCCCAGAGCAATGTCACGTGTCTCCTGCAAGACGACCGGGGCGTCCTGTGGGTCGGAACCCAGGACGGCTTGAACCGCTTTGACGGTCAGCACTTCACGGTGTTCCAGGCCGAACCCCGCAACCCCGCGTCCATTTCCGACAATTCGATCACGCGGGTGCTCGAGGACCGGGCGGGACGCATCTGGATCGGCACGCAGAACGGCGGGTTGAACCGCTACGACCCCGGCACCGGGCGCTTCATCCGTTACGGCAGCGGCGCGGCCACGGGCCAAGACCTGGGCTCCACGGGCATCTTGTCGATCGCCGCCGACCGAGACGGCACGTTGTGGCTGGGCACGTGGGGCGGGGGGCTGACCCGCTTCGATCCGGCTTCGGGAACCGCCAGCCGCTACCGTCACCAGGCCGGCAATCAGACGAGCCTCAGCAACGACAACGTCTGGGCGGTTGCCATTGACCACGAGGGCGTCGTCTGGGCCGGGACGTTCGGCGGCCTCAACCGGCTCGACCGTCGCACCGGCCGCTTCACGAGCCCCAGCACCGGCGCGCCAGCCTGGGCAGGCGTGGCCGGGGCCAACGTGTCCGCGCTGCTCGAGGACCACGCGGGCGTGCTGTGGATTGGCACCTGGGGCCGCGGGCTGGTGGCCTGTGACGGCGCGCGGACCTCCTGCCGCACCTTCCGCGCCGTCTCGACCAATCCGTCCGCGCTCAGCGACGACCGGGTGTGGTCGTTGGCCGAGGACGAGCGTCACCACCTCTGGGTGGGCACCGAGAGGGGCGGCCTCGACGAGTTCGACGGGCAGCGGTTCATCCGACACCTGCAGCCGAACCAAGGCGACCTCGGTCTGCCGGTTGCGCCGGGCGTCAACGCAGTGCTCGCCGATCGGACCGGCATTGTCTGGGCGGGCACGAGCGGCGCCGGCCTGTACAAGATCCTCCCGCCGTTGCAGCCGTTCGAACGACTTCGACCGGCCGGCCTCCCGGGCGGCGTCGCGCCGGACGCGAACGTCTGGGCCGTGCTGGAGGACCACTCCGGCGTCGTGTGGGTGGGCACGCTCGGAACCGGTCTAGTCCGCGTCGATCCGCTCTCCGGACGGTTCGCGCGGATCCCGTTGAACCCGCGCCGCCCCGCGTCTCGGCCCGAGGGCGTGTACGCGATCACGGAATCGCCGAGCGGCGACATCATCGTGGGGTCCGACGGGGAGGGCCTGCTTCGCGTCGACCGCCGCACCGACACGCTCGAGCCGTTCCCCGCTGCGGCGGCCCTGCGAGCCGCGCTTACGTCCGTGCGCGTGATGTCGCTCTGGGCGGACGCAGATGGCACCCTGTGGGTCGGCACGCTGGGGCACGGCCTGTTTCGGGTCGACGGCACCACCGGTGAGGTGACCCACTTCGCCGCCGACCCGCGGACCGCGGGCGCGCTGGCCAGCAACTCGATCCTCGCGATCCGACGCACGAGGGACGGCCTCCTCTGGCTTGGCACCTTCGGGGACGGTCTCGAGCGCCTCTCCGGCGGCCGCTTCACCCATTACCGAGCTGACCCCGGCAACCCCAACACGGTCGGCGACGACCGGATCGTGGCGCTCCAGGAGGACCACGAGGGCGCGCTTTGGATCGGGACGAGCGGCGGCGGTCTCACTCGCCTGTCAGCCGACCGCAGGACATTCACCTCCCTGACGAAGAACGACGGCTTGCCCGACGACACGGTGTACGGCGTCCTCGAGGACGAGACGGGCGCGATCTGGGCGAGCACCAACCGCGGAATCTGCCGGATCGTCCCCTCCACCAGGACGATCCGGACGTTCACGACGACCGACGGCGTCCTGGACACCGAATTCAATCAGGGCGCGTACCATGGCGGGCGGTCGGGGTACCTCTATTTCGGCGGCCTGAAAGGCGTCACGCGCTTCAGGCCCGCAGCAATCCAGGACGCGCGCCCGGCGCCGCCGCTGATCATCGCGTCGTTCTCACGTGGGACCGACCCGCCGTTCGACGGCGCCCAGTTGCCCCGGGACGGTGTGATCTCGCTCCGCCACGACGAGAGCTCCTTCTCCATCGAGGCGGCGGCGCTCGACTATGTCGCGCCGGAGCGCGTGGTCTACCAGTTTCGGCTGGACGGCCGCGATGCCGGCTGGAGTCCGGCGACCCGACGCGCCTACGTGTCGTACTCGCGAGTGCCGGCCGGGCGGTATACCTTCCGCGTCCGCGCCTGGAACGGCGATGGCGCCTGGCACAGCCCTGGCGTCTCGCTCACGATCGTCGTGGCACCGGCGCCCTGGGCCACGTGGTGGGCCTTCGCCCTCTACGGCGCGACCGTGGCAGCGGTCGGGGTCGCGGCTGGCTGGCTGCGCGTCCGCTCGCGTCGACGCAAACAAGCCGCCCAGGAGGCGGAACTCTCCCGCGAGCGCGAGGTGTCCGCGACCCTGCGGCATGCCGAACAGGCCCTGCGGGTGTCCGAAGAGCGGTTCCGCAAGTTCATGGACAACTTCCCGGGCATCGCCTTCCTGAAGGACGCCGACTTTCGGGCGGTGTTCGTCAACCGCGCGTTCGAACAGACGTTCGGGGTCTCCAATGCTCAAGTGACGGGCAAGCACGACGAGGAGTACTTCCCCGCGAGCGCGGCCGCCGGGTTCCGCGAGGCCGACCTGCGCGTGGCACGCGAACAGCGGACGCTCGACTACGTCGACGTCGTCCCGTGCCCCGACGGCACGCGTTTCTACCAGACCACGAAGTTCCCGATTCTCGAAGACGGGCGGGTGGCGTTCATCGGGGGCGTGGCCGTGGACATCACCGACAAGAAGCAGCTCGAGCAGCAGCTGCTCCAGGCGCAGAAGCTCGAGAGCATCGGGACGCTGGCGGGCGGGATCGCCCACGACTTCAACAACCTCCTGACGATCATCACGGGTTACACAACCCTGCTGCGAACCGGGCAGCTGGACGACGCCGAGGCGACCCGGAGCATGGCAGCCATCGAGCAGGCCGTCGAGCGCGGGGCCGGGCTGGTCCGCCAGAATCCTCACTTTCGCCCGCAAGGCCGACGTGTCGTTCAAGCCGGTCGACCTCAACGCTCTCGTGCGGGAGCTCGCCGGCATGCTGCGCGAGACCCTCCCGAAGGTCATCGCCGTCGAGCTCTGCCTGAGCGACAGCCTGCCGCCCATCCGGGCGGATCAGACCCAGGTCCACCAGGCCCTGCTGAACCTCTGCGTCAATGCGCGCGACGCCATGCGCAACGGCGGGACGCTGACGCTCACGACCAGCGTGGTGGAAGCCGTCGAGCTGCGACCTCGCTATCCGGAGGTGCTCGACTGCCCGTACATCCGCGTGGCGGTGTCCGACACCGGGGTGGGCATGGACGAGTACGCGAGGAGCCGGGCGTTCGAGCCGTTCTTCACCACGAAAGGCCCCGGCCGAGGCACGGGCTTGGGGCTGGCCGTTGTCTACGGCGTGATGCAGGTACACGACGGGTTCGTGCAGCTCGAGAGCGCACCGGTTCGGGGTACGACCTTCACGCTCTTCTTCCCCGCGCACACTGACGCTCGGGCGGCTGAAGTCCCGGAGATTGCCGCCCCTCCGGAACAGGTCGGGCCGGCGACCGTGCTGGTAGCCGAGGATGAGCCGCTGCTGGCCGACCTGGTCGCGCGGGTCCTCACACGACAGGGTCTGCGGGTCATCGTCGCGCAGGACGGGGAAGAGGCGGTGCGCCTGTACACCGAACGGGTCGCTGAGATCGGCCTGGTGGTCATGGACCACGGCCTGCCACGACTCGAGGGCAGCCAGGCCTTCGAGCGGATCCGTGCGGTCAACCCCCACGCGCGCGTGATCATTGCCAGCGGGAACCTGGAGGCGGACCTGCGAGAGCGGTTGGAGGCAGCCGGCCTGCTGGCCTTCATCCAGAAGCCGTATTCCATCCGCACCCTCGTCGAAACCGTCCAGCGCGCTCTCTCGCCCCAGGAACCGTCCCGCCTGTAACCACCACGCGCACTCGTGAATCCATGCGCCTGAGGTGGTCGCATCCCCCGGCGCGTGTGACGCCCCGCGCCGCCCGCTCCACAGCCTGACTCGCCTCGATCTGAGGTTGCCCCAGCCTCAGCGGTGCGGCGCCCTGTCCCCACGTAGAGAGGCGCCAGACACACTCGTCCCTTCGAGAGAGAGGATTCATATGTCTGCTCGAACAGTTCGGGTTCTTGTGGTCCTGGCCGTCGTCGGGCTTGCCCTGCCGACGACCGTGTTGGCGACCGACGGCTACTTCTCGGCCGGCTACGGGACGGCCCAGAAAGGACTGGCGGGTGCCGGTGTCGCGCTCTGGTTTGGTCCCATGGACGTGGCGACCAACCCAGCCGCCACCATCTTCGGTGGACCGGGGTTGGACATCGGCGTGGCCGCCTTCACTCCCGATCGCCGTTACGACGTCACGGGCCTGCCGTCCGGCTACCCGGGAACGTTTGGTCTGGCGCCCGGAGAGGTCAAGAGCGACAGCCCCTGGTTTGCCAACCCGCACGCCGCGTTCACGACGAAGGCCGGGCGCTCCGGGATGTTCGGTTTCGCGCTCTACGGCAACGGGGGCATGAATACCGATTACAACGCCCGGACCTTCGGCAACGCTCCGACGGGCGTCAACCTGATCCAGATGTTCTTCGCTCCGAGCTACGCCTTGAAGCTCGGGGAGAAGCACGCCGTGGGCGCAAGCCTTCTGTTGGGTTACCAGCGCTTCGAGGCCAAGGGGCTCCAGGCCTTCAGTGCTTTCTCGAGCGCGCCCACGCAGCTCAGCAACACCGGCGTGTCGGGCAGCCTCGGCGTCGGGGTCCGCGTCGGGTACCTGGGACAGCTCTCGCCCTACTTCTCGGTTGGCGCGTCTTACCAGACCCGCATGAAGATGGGGACCTTCGACGGCTACTCCGGGCTGTTCGCGGAGAAGGGCGGCTTCGACATCCCCTCGAACTGGGTGGTGGGCGTAGCCGTCAAGCCGACGCCGCGGGTGGCGATTGCCGTGGACGTCCAGGGCATTCAGTACAACCAAGTCGCGTCGATCGGCAACCCGATGCTCCCCAACCTCATGACAGCCCAATTGGGAACGGCGGGTGGCGCCGGCTTCGGTTGGCAGAACATGACCACGGTGAAAGTCGGGCTGCAGTACGCCGGTCCTGCCGGCTGGACGTGGCGAGGGGGGTATTCCCACGGCGCCCAGCCGGTGCCCGCGTCCGAGGTGCTGTTCAACATCCTGGCGCCCGGCATCATCGAGCAGCACGTGACGTTTGGTGCCAGCAAGCAGATTGGCCCGAGGGCGGGCCTTCACCTGGCAATCACACGCGCGCTGTCGAACAGCGTGACCGGGCCGAATCCCCTGGAAGCCCCCGGCCAGCAGACAATCACGCTGTCGATGAGCCAGTGGGAGGTCGAGCTGGGATACTCGTTGAAGTTCTGACCGCCTGCCCACGGGCTCCCCTTCGGTCCGACCGCCCGTGGGACGGCACAGAGGACAGGGGGCACGCGGTCGTGCCCCCCGCGGCTCCATCCGCCGGCCAGCCTCGCCCGGCTCGGGCTGCCGTCCCGCGCCTCCCCGAACGGGTAGTCGCCGGGACGCCGGATCACACCGGCATGGCGCAGTTTGCCCGGACTTCCGCTACCATGCCCGGTGCGGAGGTGTCGGTCATGAGGTTCTCGCGAGGTTTCCTCCTCGTCCGCTCCGGCGTGTCGTCTCTGCTCACCGTCCTTGCCGTCGGCCTCCTCGCGTCGCATGTCGCAGCCGTTCCGGGCACCGACCCGCCGTCGACACTCACCGCGCTCACCGACCTGGAGCGCCAGTTTCGCGAACCACCCCCCGACGCGCGTGTGATGGTGCGCTGGTGGTGGTTCGGACCGGCCGTGACCTCCGAAGAACTCGACCGAGAACTGCGCGCCATGCGCGACGGCGGGTTTGGCGGATTCGAGGTCCAGCCCGTGTACCCGCTGACGCTCGATGACGCAGACCGCGGCGTGCGGAATCTGCAGTTCCTCTCGGGCGAATTCCGGACGGCGCTCCGCTTCGTGGCTCTCCGGGCACGTGAGCTTGGTCTGCGCATGGACGTCACGATGGGCAGCGGCTGGCCCTACGGCGGCCCGCAGGTGTCGGTCGACGAGGCGGCTGGCAAGTTGCGCGTCGAGCGAATCGGGGTGCCTTCGGGCGTGACGCGTGTCACGCTACCCGACATTGGCGCGGGCGAACGTCTGATCGCGGTGTTCGTAGCCGACCCGGGCCGGATGGCCGAGGTCCGGGACGTCGCCGATGGGGTCCTGACCCTTTCCCCGCCAGCCGAGGGTTCGGGTGCTGCCCGCCGAGAGCTTCTGGTCTTCATCAGCAGCCGTACCTGGCATGACGGTCCGGCGCCCGGCGCTCAACGCCGAGGGATTCGTGCTGAACCACTATGACCCGGCCGCCGTGCGCCACTACCTGTCGAGCGTCGGCGAGCCGTTGCTTGACGCGATCGGTCCGATCCGCCCGTACGCCATGTTCTGCGACAGTCTCGAGGTGGACGATTCGGACTGGACGCCGGACCTGCTCGCGGAATTCCAGCGCCGGCGCGGCTACGATCTGCGGCCACACCTGCCGTCGCTCGCGCTCGACCTGCCCGACAGCGCTGCGCTCCGCCACGACTGGGGGCAGACCTTGTCGGAGTTGCTCGATGACCATTTCCTGGCGCCGATTCAGGCGTGGAGCCGGGAACACGGGACGCGGTTCCGCGCACAGGCCTACGGCATCCCGCCCGCCACGCTCTGGAGCAGTTCCCTGGCCGACCTGCCCGAGGGCGAGGGGGCTCAGTGGCGCGGCATGAGCGCGTCACGGTGGGCGGCCTCGGCCGGCCACATCTTCGGCCGGCCCGTGATTTCGTCGGAGACGTGGACCTGGCTGCACTCGCCGTCATTCGCCGCGTCGCCGCTCGACCTGAAGGTCGAAGCGGACGTCCATTTCCTCCAAGGAATCAACCAGTTGGTGGGCCACGGCTGGCCGTACAGCCCTGCGGGCGCCGGCTATCCCGGGTGGCGGTTCTACGCGGCCGCTGTCCTCAACGACAAGAACCCCTGGTGGATCGTCATGCCGGACATCACGCGGTACCTCCAGCGCGTCAGTTTCCTCATGCGCCAGGGCGCCCCGGTCACCGACGTGGCCGTCCTCCTGCCAATCGACGACGCGTGGGCGAGCTTCGCGCCGGGCAAGGTCGGCGACCTGATCGACACGCTGGCCGATCGGCTTGGCCCGGACGCTGTCGGTCGCATCCTGGATTCGGGATTCAACGTGGACTTCGTCGATGCTGGCCTCCTGCACCGCGCAGCCCGGGTCGACCACGGGACGCTCGTGGTCGGCAGCAGCCGGTACCGGGCCATCGTCCTTCCGGGCCTGGAGCGTCTCGACGCCGAGACGCTCGAGCAGCTTGACACGTTCGCGCGGCAGGGCGGCGTGGTCGTCGCGGCGCGCCGTGTGCCCGACCGGTCACCGGGCTACCTCGAGGCGACCACGCGCGACGCCGACGTTCGCGAGCGCGCGGGCCGGTTGTTCGAAGGTCCGGGCGCGCCCGGCGTCGTTGTGCCGGACGACGGCCGGGTCGGTCCGGCCATCGCGGATCGGATCGTTCCCGACGTGCAAACCTCGCCGCCTCGGCCCGAGATCGGTTTCGTACACCGGCAGCTGGATCGAGCCGACCTCTACTTCCTCGTCAACACGTCGAACGCACGCCAGACCACAGCCGTGACGCTCCGCACGACGCACCGGTCCGTCCGGGCCTGGAACCCCTTGACCGGCGCTGCGTGGGCCGCGTCCGGACGGGCTGCGTCCCGTGGCGGCACGACGGTCTCGGTCGACCTGGCGCCGTACGAGTCGGTCGGTACTGGCCCTCCTCGACGGCGTCCCCGCGGTCTCTGCCGTCCGTGCGCCCCGATTGGCGCCGGCGCCGCCCCGGACGCTCGACCTCAGCAGCGGCTGGCAGGTGAGCTTCAGCCCGGCGGCTCCTGGCGGTGAGAAGCCCGGGATCCCGGCCAGGAGGATGGACCGTCTCCAATCCTGGACCGACGACCCCGAGACACGCTATTTCTCCGGGGTCGCCCACTACGAGCGCCCGCTCGACGTGCCAGCCTCGATGTTGCAGCCAGGCGACAGCGTGTGGCTCGACTTTGGAGAGCTCCGTGCCGTCACGCCGGATCCAGCGCCTGCGCGGCGGCGTGCGTGGGTCGAGGCGCCCGTCCGCGAGGCGGCCGTGGTTCTCGTGAACGGCCGGCGGGCCGGCGCGATCTGGTGCCCGCCGTACCGGGTGGATGTCACGCACCTGGTGCACGCGGGCCGCAACACGCTCCAGGTCGAGGTGGGCAACCTCGCGCTCAACCACATGGCGGGCCATGCTCTGCCGGATTACCGCCTGCTCAACCTCCGGTATGGCACGCGGTTCGAGCCGCAGGACATGGACAAGGTCCGGCCGGTCACAGCCGGTCTGCTCGGGCCGGTCACGCTCGTCTCGGGACCGGCCCAGGCCGGGCCGGTGCGATGGGATCGGCCCGGGCCGTTGCTGGCCGATCCCGACGGCCGGACCGACGATGGCGGCTCGAATGAACAGATGACTCCGGCCGCGCTCGGGAGTAAAATCTAGGGTTGACGGAGCGGTCTGCAGTCTCGCTGGTACGCGGGTTCCCGCGATCTTCTCCGACTTCTGCTGGGCTGATCCTGCTGGCACGTCTCCCCTTGGGCAGGGCCGCGTGAAGCGAGGGTACCTCCCTGTTTGCCAATCAGCCGTCCTCTGACGCGCTTTCCAAGCGGCTGCTGGAGCCGCACGAGCATCGAGTTATGTCCACGCCGAAACTGATCGACGTTACCGAACTCATCCTCCGGGACGCCCACCAGAGTCTCATGGCCACGCGCATGGCCACGGAGGACATGGTCCCGGCGTGTGCCGATCTCGACGAGGCTGGTTTTTGGTCGCTCGAGTGCTGGGGCGGAGCGACGTTTGACGCGTGCATCCGGTTCCTGAACGAGGACCCGTGGGAACGCCTGCGGACGTTCAAGCGCCTGATGCCGAAGACGCCGCTCCAGATGCTCCTGCGCGGCCAGAACCTGGTGGGCTATCGCCACTATGAAGACGGGGTCGTGGACCGGTTCGTGCAGAAGGCGGCGGACAACGGCGTCGACGTGTTCCGCGTCTTCGACGCCCTCAACGACATCCGCAATCTCGGCCAGGCCATCCGCGCCGTGAAGCGTGCCGGCAAACACGCCCAGGGGACGATCTCCTACACAACCAGCCCCGTTCACACGATCGAGGGGTTCGTGCGGCTGGCGGTTCAGATGCGCGGCCTGGGCGCCGATTCGATCTGCGTCAAGGACATGGCGGCATTGCTGAAGCCCCAGCCGGCCTCCGACCTGGTTCGCGCGCTCAAGGAGGCGCTCGGCTCGGACGTGCGCGTGCACGTCCACGTGCACTCCACGACCGGCGTCACGCTCGTCAGCTTGATGAAGGCCATCGAGGCCGGCGCCGACTGCGTCGACACGGCGATCAGCTCCATGAGCCTGGGCCCCGGCCACAACCCGACCGAGTCCCTGGTGGAGATGCTCGAGGGCACGCCCTACACGACGCGGCTCGAGAAGGCCCGGCTGGTGCGAATCAAGGAGCACTTCGCGCGCATCCGCCCGCGCTACGCCGAGTTCCTCTCCAACATCACCGGCGTGGAGACGGAAATCTTCCAGTCGCAGATTCCGGGCGGCATGATCTCGAACATGGAGACCCAGCTGAAGCAGCAGGGCGCCGCCGATCGGATCAAGGAGGTGCTCGCCGAGGTGCCGTACGTGCGGCGCGATGCGGGCTACCCGCCGCTGGTCACGCCGTCGAGCCAGATCGTTGGCACGCAGGCCGTGTTCAACGTGATGATGGGCCGCTACAAGGTCATGACCGGTGAGTTCGCGGATCTGATGCTCGGGTACTACGGTGACTCCATTGCACCGCGCGATCCCGAGGTCATCACGCTCGCGCGCAACCACGCGAAGAAGCCCCCCATCACCTGCCGGCCGGCGGATGCCCTCAAGCCCGAATGGGACGAGTTGCGGGCGCAGGCCATCGCCCTCGAGGGCTGCAACGGTACCGACGAGGATGTCCTCACCTACGCGATGTTCCCGCAGGTGGCCACCAAGTTCTTCGCGCGCCGCCATGAGGGACCGCAGAACCTCGGCAAGGAGAAAGCGGACGCCGCCAAGAGCCCGGCCGCACCGGCGGCCCCTCCGGCGCCCCCCGCTGACACGGGCCAGGGGCCGGTGCGGACGGCCATCACCTACAACGTTCGGCTCGGCGGGCACAGCCACACGGTCACGGTGACGCCGGCGTAGCGCGGGGCGCGCCGGCACGCAACAGGGACGGATACGACGATGACGAAGCCTCAGGACAAGACGGCGTCGACGATGGACGCCCGCATTCGGGAGCTCGCCCAGCGGCGGGCTGCGCTTCTCTTGGGCGGTGGCAAGGAACGGATCGACAAACAGCACAAGGCCGGCAAGCTGAGCGCGCGCGAGCGGGTCGAGACGCTCGTCGACCCGGGCACCTTCCAGGAGTCCGGTCTCTTCGCCCGCCACCGCGCCACCCTGTTCGGCATGGCGGAGAAGGAGTTCCCGGCCGACGGCGTCATCACCGGATCGGCAGCGATCGCCGGCCGCCTCGTGCACCTGGCCAGCCAGGACTTCACGGTGAGCGGCGGCGCCGCGGGCGAGGTCCACTCGACCAAGATCGCCGACACGATGGAGATGTCCCTCAAGACGGGCTCGCCGTTCGTCTTCATCAATGACTCGGGCGGCGCCCGCGTGCAGGAGGGCATCGACAGCCTGTCGGGCTACGGCAAGGTCTTCTACACCAACACGAAGCTCTCCGGAGCGGTTCCCCAGATCTCGCTGATCTGCGGTCCGTGTGCCGGGGGGGCGGCGTACAGCCCGGCCCTGACCGACTTCATCATCCAGACGCGCCAGGCGCAGATGTTCATCACCGGGCCGCAGGTGATCAAGCAAGTCACCGGCGAGACGGTCACGGCCGAACAACTCGGCGGCGCCGAGGCGCACATGGCGCACTCCGGCGTCGTGCACCTGGTCGCGCAGGACGACCCCGAAGCCCTGTTCCTCTGCCGACGGCTCCTCAGCTTCATGCCGAACAACAACCTGGAGGACCCGCCGGTCCTGCCCTCCGACGGCAACGTCGACCCGAACCCCGCCATCTCGGAGATCGTGCCCATCGATGGGAAACAGCCCTACGACGTGCGCCGCCTCATCGTCGCGGTCGTGGATCTGGGAGACTTCCTCGAGATCCAATCGGGCTTCGCCCCGAACATCGTCATCGGCTTTGCGCGCATCCTCGGCCGCTCAGTCGGCCTGGTCGCCAATCAGCCGAGCTATCTGGCAGGCGCGCTGGATATCAACGCCTCGAACAAGGCGTCGCGGTTCATCCGCTTCTGCAACGCCTTCAATATTCCGCTGATCACCTTCGTGGACGTGCCCGGCTTCCTCCCCGGCGTGCAGCAGGAGTACGGCGGGATCATCCGCCACGGCGCGAAGATGCTCTTCGCCTACTCGGCCACGACGGTGCCCAAGATCACGATCATCGTGCGCAAGGCCTACGGCGGGGCCTATCTCGCCATGTGCGGCAAGGACCTGGGCGCGGACCGCGTCTACGCCTGGCCAACCGCGGAGGTCGCGGTGATGGGCGCCGAAGGAGCCGCGGAAATCGTCTTTCGCACCGAGATCGACAAGGCCGAGAACAAGGCGGCGCGACGACGGGAACTGATCGAGGAGTACCGCAGTCACTTCGCGAATCCGTACGTCGCGGCCGGGCGAAGGCTCGTCGATGACATCATCGACCCGGCGGAGACGCGGCGCCACCTCGCCCAGTCGCTCGAGGCGCTGCACACGAAGCGGGAGTTGCGCCCGCCGAAGAAGCACGGGCTGATTCCCCTCTAGGACGCACGCCATGGGCAACCCTTCACCTGAGGTGCCCGAGATGACGGTGACACGCAGCTGAAGACGCTCGCGGTCCTGCGTGACCCACGGGTGCTCATCGGCAAACGGCCGGAATGTGTCACATCATGTTCCTGGCGTGAGCGGCAGCGGCGGGGGTGCTGGCCGACACGGGCTGCCGCGCGGGCACGCGGAACGACGAACCGACGGGAGAGACCGGTATGGTCGAGAGGACACGTAGGCCACCCAGGAAGACCGGCGAGGTTGCGGACCTCCAGGCCCGGATCGCGGACCTCGAGGCGCGTATCGCGCGGCTCGAAGCCGCCCGTGACGCGGCCGTGGCGGGCCTGGTTGCATCGTCGCCCGCAGGGCCGGCCGCGCCGTTGCCCCCGCCCCGCGTCGTGCCGGCCGCCGAGGCCCCGCCGGCCAGCGAGGTGTCGGAAGACGTGCTGCTCGTGATCGCGGCCGCGGTCGCGGCGTTTCTGGGTGAGCGGGCCCACATCCGACAGGTCAGGCTCGTGGCATCCGAGGCGTGGGCCCAGCAGGGCCGCGTGTCGGTGATGGCTTCCCACCGCTGGGCAGCGCAGCGGTAGGCGGGGTGCTGGCCGCCGGGCCGAAGGCGGCGCAAGGTGAAGGCGGACACAAGGGTTCCCCGCGCGTAGAGGAGCCCACAGCCAGGCCGAATCGGCACGGCGGCCACCGTTGGACGTGCCTGACGAGCGGCTGGCGCGACGGAGAGGCTCGAGTGAAACTCAGAATCACGGTTGACGCGAAGACGTACGAAGTCGAAGTCGAAGTGGCTCCTCCGGAGCACCCGATCTACGGCGTCGATGGCTATTTCCCGATGTCGCCTGCGCGCATTCCGGCCCCTGCTCCGAGACCGGCGCCCGCGCCGCCGCCTACCGCGTCCCCGGCCGAGGCCGGGACGCCGGTCGATGAGGAGAAGGTCTGCCGCAGCCCGATCTCCGGCATCGTGGTCCGCATCAACGCACACCCTGGGGAGCTCATCCAGGTGGGGGACGCCGTGCTGGTGCTCGAGGCGATGAAGATGGAGACCGATATCACCGCGCCTGTGGCCGGCACCATCAAGAAGATCACCGTCGACGTCGGCGACAGCGTCAAGGGAGGGCAGATCCTTGTCGAGTTCCAGTGAAACGCCCCAGCCGGTCGTACCGGCGCCGATGGCGGACGTCCCCGGGGTCGTGTGCGTGGATCACGTGGCGATCGCGGTCCGGACCGGCGAATTGGAAGCCCAGGTGCAGGCCTACCGCCTGCTCGGGTTTACCGAGATCCACCGCGAGGAGGTGCACGGCGTTGATCAGGTGCGGGAGGTGCTCCTCCAGATCGGCGGGGGACCGAACCTCATCCAGCTCCTGGAACCGCTGAGCGCCGACTCACCCGTGCAGAAACTGATCGACCGCAATGGCGGCCGCGGAGGCTTCGCCCACGTCGCCTTCAGGGTCGCGGACATCCAGCGGGCCTTTGCCGCCATGAAGGCGAGCGGCTTCAGTATCATCGACAGGGCCCCCCGCAAGGGCTCGCGCGGCACCACAGTCTTCTTCGTGCATCCGAAGTCGCGGCAAGACGCCGCGTTCGGGTTCCTGGTGGAGATCGTACAGGAAGGCTGACGCGCCGTGCACGCCCCGGCGCGGGCGCCGCCGGTGCGCGCCCGCGGACGACGGCCGACCTTCTTCCCGGCAGACCGACCATGGCTGATGCTCATCCCGACACTCCCCTCCTCCTGACCGAGTTTCCGCCCGTGCCAACCTCGGACTGGGAGGCCCAAATCGCCAAGGACCTGAAGGGCGCCGACTACGCCCGCCGGCTGATCTGGCGGACCGACGAAGGAATCGCCGTCCGGCCCTACTACCGGTCCGACGACGCGCCCGTCCGCGATCCGCTCTTCCCGGGCCCTCGATCCTGGCGCCTGGTGCGGGTGGGCGAGGAACCCCCGCTCGACGCCAGTGCGTTGGAGATCCATGAGGCCGGCGGGACGGCGGTCCACGAGGTCGGCGCCGTCCTCGCGCAGGGCGCCGACGCGCTCGCCGAGGGCCGGCGCGTGGCGTGCCTCGGCTTTGCCATGGGGTCCAATCACTTCATGGAGATCGCCAAGCTGCGCGCCGTGCGCCTCCTCTGGCCACAGGTGCGGGCAGCGTTCGGTCTGGACGACACGCCTGTCCTGATCCACGCCCGGACGGCCAGTGAGAACAAGACGCTGTTCGACCCCTACGTGAATCTCCTGCGCGTCACCACCGAGGCGGTGTCGGCCATCCTCGGGGGATGCGATTTGCTCACGATCACGCCCTGCGGCTTCGACGCGCACTTGGCGGACAACGTCCACCACATCCTGCGCGAGGAGAGCCACCTGGACAAGGTCGCCGACCCTGGCGCCGGGTCGTACTACGTGGAGGCGCTGACCGACGCGTTGGCGATCGAGGCCTGGCGACTCTTCCAGAGCATCGAGGCGGCGGGCGGGTGGGCCGTCTATCGAGCCTCGGGCACCCTCGATACTGCCCTGGCGCGGGCGCGCGAGGACAAGGCACACGCCGTCGCCGCACGCCGGCGGGTGCTGGTCGGCACCAACAACTACCCGGACCCGGAGGAGCGCCGGCTGGCCCAAGCGGGGCAGGTGCCGGCCGGGTGGCGTCTGGCGTCCGCCTTCGAGCAGATTCGGCTGCGCACCGAGCGGCACGCAGTGGCCACGGGTCGAACACCGCGCGTCCTCCTGCTCGAGCGCGGGGACCTGAAGATGCGCAAGGCGCGCGCCGCGTTCTGCCGGAACCTGTTTCTGTGCGCAGGCTTCGAGATCGTGCAGTCGGAAACCCTCGGGCCGGCGGACCTCATCGTCCTCTGCAGCGCCGACGCGGAGTACCCGGCGTTCGCCGGCGATGTCTGCCCCCGGGTGACCACACCCGTCGTCGTGGCCGGCAACCCCCGGGACCAGGTCGAAGCGCTGCGGGCGCTGGGCGTGTCCGACTTCGTCCACGTCGCGTCGGACGCCGTCGCCACGCTCACCGCGTGGCAGGCACGGCTCGGTATCAACGACTAGGGCCAGGGAGAGAGCGATGAAGCGGCCGGATTTCTCGACGATCACCCCGAAGCTGACGGGCGAGCCCTGTGCGGCGCCCCCGACGCCATCCTGGTCGACGCCCGAGCAGATTGCGGTGAAGCCCACCTACACGGCCCGCGACCTCGCGCACGCCCCGCAGCTGCAGTACGCGGCCGGTCTGCCGCCGTACCTGCGCGGTCCCTATGCCACGATGTACGTCCTCCAGCCGTGGACCATTCGGCAGTATGCAGGCTTCTCGACCGCCGAGGAGTCGAACGCCTTCTACCGCCGCAACCTCGCGGCGGGCCAGAAGGGACTCTCGGTGGCGTTCGACCTCGCCACCCACCGTGGCTACGATTCGGACCACGAGCGCGTGGCGGGCGACGTCGGCAAGGCGGGCGTGGCCATCGACTCGATCCTCGACATGAAGATTCTGTTCGACCAGATCCCGCTCGACCAGATGTCCGTGTCGATGACGATGAACGGCGCCGTGCTCCCGATCATGGCCTTCTACATCGTGGCGGCCGAGGAGCAAGGCGTCGCGCCCGCCAAGCTGACCGGCACGATCCAGAACGACATCCTCAAGGAGTTCATGGTCCGCAACACCTACATCTACCCGCCGGCTCCCTCGATGCGGATCATCGGCGACATCTTCCGCTTCTGCGCGGAGCGGATGCCGAGGTTCAACTGCATTTCGATCAGCGGGTACCACATGCAGGAGGCCGGGGCCACCGCGGACCTGGAACTGGCCTACACGCTCGCCGACGGTCTCGAGTACCTGCGGACCGGCGTCGCGGCGGGCCTCGATGTCGACAGGTTCGCGCCGCGCCTGTCGTTCTTCTGGGCGGTCGGCATGAATTTCTTCATGGAGATCGCCAAGATGCGCGCCGCCCGCGTGCTGTGGGCGAAGCTCGTCAAGTCGTTCAACCCCAAGAACCCCAAGTCGATGGCGCTCCGGACACACTCCCAGACGTCCGGGTGGAGCTTGTCGGCGCAGGACCCGTTCAACAACGTGACGCGGACCTGTGTCGAGGCGCTCGCCGCCGCGATGGGACATACGCAGAGTCTCCATACCAACGCGCTCGACGAGGCCATCGCGCTGCCCAGTGACTTCTCAGCGCGCATCGCCCGGAACACGCAGATCTATCTGCAGGAGGAGACCGGCATCACCCGCGTCGTGGATCCGTGGGGTGGGTCGTATTACGTCGAAGCGCTGACGGCGCACTTGATGCAGCGCGCGTGGGCCCTCATCCAGGAAGTCGAAGAGCTGGGCGG
This sequence comes from uncultured Acidobacteriota bacterium, assembly GCA_963701315.1. Taxonomy (GTDB): domain Bacteria; phylum Acidobacteriota; class Vicinamibacteria; order Vicinamibacterales; family Fen-181; genus FEN-299. Next base: position 3,618,138 of record OY969603.1, read on the forward strand.
CATGACCAAGGCGATCGAGCGCGGCCTGCCGAAGATGCGGATCGAGGAGGCGGCGGCGAGGCGGCAGGCGCGGATCGACTCGGGCGTCGAGACGATCGTCGGCGTCAACAAGTACCGCCGGGAGGAGGAGTCCCCGCTCGACGTCCTCGAGGTGGACAATGTCGAGGTCCGCCGCAAGCAGATCGCCCGGCTTGAGAGCCTCAGGCAGAACCGGGACGACACGGCGGTGCGCGCCGCCCTCGAGGCCCTGACGCGTTGCGCCTCGACGCGGGAGGGCAACCTGCTGGAACTGGCCGTGACCGCCGCGCGGGCCCGGGCGACGCTCGGAGAGATTTCCGACGCCCTCGAGCAGGTGTTCGGCCGCTACCAGGCGGTCCATCGCACCATCTCCGGCGTCTACTCGTCGGAGAGCGCATCGGACCCCGAGTTCCAGAAGGCGCGCCGCATGGCCGCGTCCTTCGCGGAACAGGAGGGGCGCCCGCTACGCATCCTGGTGGCGAAGATGGGCCAGGACGGCCATGACCGCGGGGCCAAGGTGATTGCCACGGCATTTGCCGACCTGGGGTTCGATGTGGACATCGGCCCGCTGTTCCAGACGCCGAAGGAGGTCGCGCGACACGCCGTCGAGAACGACGTGCACGTGTTGGGCGTTTCGACGCTCGCCGGCGGACACAAGACGCTGATTCCCGAGGTCATCCACGAGCTCCGGAACCTGGGTCGTGACGACATCCTCGTGGTGGTCGGCGGGGTGATCCCCCCGCATGACTACGACTTCCTGCGCGCGGCCGGCGCGGCCGGCGTCTTCGGCCCCGGAACGGTCATCCCGGTCGCCGCCCAGAGGATTCTGGAGGCCCTGACGTCGGACTCGGCCTAGAATCGGCCGCGTATGGCTGGCGACGACCTGATCATCTATCGCCTCGGCGGGAGGCTTCGCCCCCACGCCTCCGGCGTCGGCGAGAAGGCCGTCCGACTGTGGCAAATGCGGACGCAGGGCCTGCCCGTTCCCGACGGGTTGATCCTGCCGGTCGAAACCATCGCACAGCTGCTGGGAACGTGGCAGCCGGCGGGCGAGGCGGCCGCGTTGGCCGGCTCGGAGGACGACAATCTGCGCCGGCTGCCGGCCGGCGGCGGGCCGCCGGCCGGCTTTGAGGCGGTCCTCCGAGCGCTCCGCGACGTGGACGGCTACCGCGACGAGATGCGATTGGCCGTGCGGTCGGCGGCCCTCGGCGAGGATTCCGAGGAGGCGTCGTTCGCCGGCCAGTACGCGACGATTCTCGGCGTCACGGTCTCGACGCTCTGGGATGCCCTGCTCCAGTGCTACGGCGCCTGGTGGTCGCCGCAGGCGATCGCCTACCGGGGGCGGCGGGCCTCACCCGATGGCCCGCCGATGCTCTCGGTCATCGTGCAGCGCCAGCTCGCACCGTCCTGTGCCGGCGTGGCCTTCACCCGGGACCCCGTCACGCTCGACAACGTCGTCGTCGTCGAGGCCGTGCCGGGCCTTGGCGACCGCCTGGTAGCCGGGGCCGTGACGCCGGCGCGCTGGCGTGTGACGCCGCAGGCGGGGGCAGTCCTCCAGTTCACGCCTGGCCCCTTCCCGGACCTCGGGCCCGACCCGTCCTTTCTCGGGGCGTTGGTCGAGACTCTCACCCGGGTTGAAGGGTTGTTCGGCCCCGCGCTGGACGTCGAGTGGGCCGTGGAGGACGGGTCTCTGTTCCTCCTGCAGTGCCGCAGCATCACAACGGGCGGTGGCGGGCGGGCGGTCGAGGACGCGGTCCAAGGCCTCTACACCCGACGCGTGCTTGAGGACCTCTGGTCGGACCGGATGACGCCGATGACCCGGTCCGTCATGTTCGACGAGCTCTCGGACGTCTACACGTTCAAAACGGTCCTCCGCCGCCTGGGCCTGCAAGACATCGCGGCGATGCCGGCCGTAGAGGTGTGGAACGGCTACGCCTATCTCAGTGCCGCGGTGGCGCTGAAGGTCGTCGAATTGCTCCCGCGGGCCCTGCGGGTCCGCGAGGTGGCCGAGGCGTTTCCACCGGCCATCCGCGAACGGGCGATGGGCACTCGCTTTCGGCCGGCTCGGGCGCTCCGGGTGGCCGGGCGCATGCCCCTGCTGCTCGGGGACCCGGCCATCCTCCCGTGTCTCACCGTGCCATTGCTCCAACGTCACCTCCGCCGCGTGGAGCACGAGCTCGAGCGCGTCCGGGTCGCCGACTACGAGGACCGCGACCCGGAATTCTACGCAACCGAGCTCGAACGGGTCCTCGAGCAGCTCAAGCGGCTGCTGGTCCGCAATCAGTGGGGCTACGGACACGCGACGGTGTTTCTGTGGCTCCTGCGCCACGTGGCCACGCAGGTCACGGGGAGGAGTTCCAGCTGGGTCCTCTCGAGGCTCCGCGCCCTCCCATCGAACGTCACGGGCCGGCTGCACCGCCGGCTCGAGGCCATCGCCGCGGCCTGCGACGCCGACGTGCGACGCTGTTTGGCCTCCGACCGCCCGGACGCGGAGGTCTGGGCCCTGCTCACGGGGCCGCTCGGCGACCGTCCCGCCGTCGGGTTGATGCGGAACCTGGTCACCGACTTCCGCCACCGCTCCGGGAACCGCGACTTCGTGCACCGCCGTTGGGACGAGGAACCGGAACGCGTGGTCGGCTTCGTCCGGGCCGCGTTGGGGGATGTTCCCCCGGCTTCCCCTCCACCCGACCGCGACCCGGGCGCCCGCCGCACGTCCCCCCTCGGGGCCCGCCTGATGAATGCGTGCCTGGACGTGTCCCTGGCGCGCCCCGCACGCCGGTTCCTGGCCCTGCGGGAGGACCTGCGGTTCGGCCTCGACAAGGCCTTCCACCGGATTCGGCGGCTGCTGCTGGCCATCGGCCGGACGGCCCCGCTCATGGCCCTCCAGCCGGTCGGGGCCGACGCCGTCTTCTTCCTCGAGCTCGACGAGCTGCGCGCGATCCTCCGCGGCACGCTCGCGGCGGACGCGACGCTGCCGCGCGTGCGCGAGCGCGCCGCGGCGTTCGGACGGAGCCATCGCGCGTCCCCGCCCATCTACGTCAGATTCGATGGGCGTACCGTGCACGACGTGTGGGGTGAGGGCGCCGGGAGCGGGACGGGCGTCGCGGCGTCCCCGGGCGTGGCGAGCGGCCGCGCTGTCGTCGTCTACGGGCCCGAAGATTTTCACAAGGTCCGCGCCGGCGATATCCTCGTAGCCTACAATACGGACCCCGGCTGGACGCCGCTGTTCCTGAGGGTCGCGGGCGTGGTCGTCGAGATGGGTGGCATCCTGAACCACTGTGCCATCGTGGCGCGCGAGTACCGGCGTCCCCGCGGTCGTCGGCGTCGCGGGGATCACCCGGCGGGTCTCCGACGGCGACACGGTGACCGTCAACGGGCACCTGGGGGTGGTGCACACCGCCCCCCCTCCGCAGAGAAACTGAGCCGTGCGACATCCAAGCCCGTCCTCGCCCCGCCGCCGTCGCCTCAGCGCGGACCAGTACGTCGCGGGCATCCGCGGTGGCGACCGCGGCGTGCTCGCTCGCGCCATCACGCTTGTCGAGAGCGACCTCCCGGCCGACGCAGACCTCGGCGCGGAAGTCCTCGAACGCGTGCTCCCGCAGACGGGGCACTCCCACCGCGTCGGCATCACCGGCGTGCCCGGCGTCGGGAAGAGCACCTTTATCGAAGCGCTTGGCACCTATCTGACGCGCGAGCGCGGCGAGACGGTGGCCGTGCTCTCGGTCGACCCCTCCAGTCCGATTTCTGGCGGCAGCATCCTGGGCGACAAGACGCGGATGGAACGCCTCGCGACCGACGATCGGGCCTTCATCCGCCCCTCCCCGGCTCGCGGCCATCTGGGCGGCGTCGCCCGCCGGACGCGCGAGGCGATGCTGCTGTGCGAGGCTGCCGGGTATCAGAACGTGTTCATCGAGACGGTCGGCGTGGGCCAATCGGAAACGACGGTCCGGTCGATGGTCGACTTCTTCCTGCTGCTGATGCTCGCGGGAGCCGGCGATGAACTCCAGGGAATGAAGCGCGGCATCCTGGAGATGACCGACCTCATCGCCATCAACAAGGCGGACGACGACAACCGCCAGCGCGCGGAGCGCGCGCAACACGAATACGAGAGCGCGCTGCACCTGTTCGCGGCGGCGGCTGACGGCTGGAACGCGCGGGTCATGACCTGTTCGGCGAGGGACCGGCAGGGCATCGCCGAGATTCTGGGAGACCATCCTGGAACACCGGCGCCTGATGGACGCCACCGGCTGGTTCGATCGGCGGCGGCGCGAACAGGCCCTGGGCTGGATGCGGGAAGCCCTCCTCTACGGGCTCGAGCAGGAAGTCCGGCTCGAGCGCGCCGTCAACAGCCGGCTGACGACCGTCGAACAGGACGTGCTCGAGGGCCGCGTGAGCCCCTTCCGGGCGGCTCGGGACCTGCTCGGGACCTTCCGCCGGCGCTGAGCCAGCCACCAACGACCCATCCCGCGCCTGCCCGCGGAGGCCAGAGGGAAACGCCCCGCGGCCTCCCCACCAGACCGTCCGTCCGTCACCCGGCGCCAGAGCTGGCGGGCCGCTTCGACGCCACCGGCCCGGGCCCCCGGGCAACCTCAGGAGTCGACCGCCGGGGGACACCCTCGCACCGGCACCTGGGTCCGCTGGCACCGTGAGGCCACGGCACGTTACCATCGAAGGGATGCCCGACGGAGTCGCGGTTCGTCGTTTCGACCGCAGCATCGTGGACGGCCCGCTGCTCGGCGCGGTCTGGAGGCTGGCCTGGCCCACGATGCTGCAGAACGTGATCGCCGGCGTGCAGGGCATGGTCGATCATGCGTTGGTCGGACACTTCGTCGGCTACACGGCGAACGCGGCGATTGGCGTGAGCTGGCAGATCGTCCTCGTCGTGGTCACCTTCATCGCGTCGCTCTACACGGGCACGGCCGTCTTCGTGGCCCGCGCCGCGGGAGCGGGGGACTCGGACCGCGTCAACTCCGTGGTCTACCAGGCCTTCATCGCGTCGCTCCTGCTCGCGGGACTCGTTCTGGCGCCAGCGGGCTACCTGCTCGCACCCCGCCTGCTGGACATCGTCCACGCCGGGCCGGCGGTGAAGCACGAAGCGCTGCCGTTCCTTCGAATCATGCTGACCTGCAGCATCGGCATGCTGATCTTCTTCATGCTCGGCGGCGCGTTCCGCGCCGCGGGCGACGCCCAGACCCCGCTGCGCCTCGGAATCGCCCTGACCATCCTCAACGCGGCGCTGAACGTCGTCCTCATCCGCGGTCTCGGACCCATCCCGGCGCTGGGGACGGCGGGCGCGGCGATCGGGACGGTGACGGCCAACGCCCTCGTGGGCGCCGCCGGCCTCGCGTGGCTCTTCTCTGGGCGATCGGTCATTCGGTGGTCCCGAAGCATGTCATGGCGCGTGAACTGGTCGACCATCCGGAGCCTGTTCGCGTTCGGTCTCCCCGCGGGGTTCCAGGGAATCGCCATGAACATCGCGGGTCTGCTCCTGCTCCGGTTCATCGGGTCGCTCGGCCGCAGCGCCGAGGCCCAGGCCGCCTATGCGGTCGCCTACGGCGAGCTCTTCTCGCTGGTCACCTGGACGTCGGTCGGCCTGATGGGGGCGGCCGCCACGGTGGTGGGTCAGAACCTGGGCGCGGGCCAGCCGGACCGGAGCGACCAGGGCCCGCGGATCGCCGCCCGCATCGGCGTCGGCGTGGCGGTCGTGGTGGGCGTCGCGTTTGTCGCGATGCCGCGCGCGTTGTTCGCCGTCTTCGGGCTGTCGAACCCCTCGGTCGTCGAGATCGGCGCGCAGCTGCTGCGTTTCCTGTGCGTGTCCGGGCTCTTCGTCACGGTCGCCTTGACCTATACCGGCGCGCTTCAGGGCGGCGGCGACACCCGCAGTCCCTTCGTCATCTCGATCATTTCTCAGATCGTCGTGCCGCTCGGGTTGTGTGCGGTCCTGCAGGCGGGCGGCCGACTGGCGCCCGGGGGCATTTGGAGCGCCATCGTTCTTGGCCACGTCACGCGGGCCACGCTGAGCGTCGCCCGCTTCAAGCAGGGCAAGTGGCGGTCCATCCGCGTGCCGCTCAGCGACACGGCCGCCTGACGGGCGACCGATGCCACCCGGCACCCTCGGGCCTTCGCCCAGGTGAGTTGCGCCGAGACCAGGGATCTCCCCCTCGGGTGCGAGCCGAGCGGTCACCCTCGTCTCACGTGTGAGAGGTTACTCCCCTTCCCGAGTCACCCGTCGGGCGCTCAGTCCCGGAATGGCCACGGGCCTTCCGACGCGGACCAGTCGAAGGTCACCTCCTGGCCGCGCAGTCGCCATCGACGTGGGCAGGTCGTCTCGAGCCAATCCCGTGGCTCCGCGCCGCCACTAGGGCCCACCGCCCGCGCGAACGCGTCCTTGAGGGCGACCTTCGCCTCGGCGCTCACCGCGGCGATCTCGGGCGAGACGAACAGCGGCATGCCGCTGTCGGCGAGGAGCTGGAGCCACTGGCGGCCCTTGGCCCAAGGATGCTGGCTGGTCACCGGGGCGATGTCCGGATCGGCGGCGTAGAAGGCCCCGTGGTGTGGGGCCCGAAACGCCAGGGTGTTCACACCCATGCGGCGCGTCCGGTCCCAGGCGCGTCCGCTCACGTCGTCGCCGATCCGATTGATGTCGAACAGGCCCGCGGCCAGGTGGCTGAACGTGTTGCAGCCGATGACGAGCGCGTCGCCAGCCGCGTCGCGCAGCGTCCGGTAGAAGCGCAGCACGACCTCGGCCGTCGTGAGGCTGCGATCGGCGAACTGCCAGCGGTCGTTGGTCAGCCACGGCCCCATCTCGAATCCCCATCGGCCGAGCAGGTCGTAGCTGCTGTAGTCGTGCTTGATCAGGCGGTAGCCCCAGGCGCGCAGGCGGCGGGTATCGTCCGCGACGATGGCCAACACGTCGGGGATCGTGGGATCCAGGTACGACGGATCGCGGGAGAGGCGCACCGAGTTCGGGCGCGACGCGGCGGCCAGGAGCGGACGGAACCAGATGCCCGGCTGGGCCCCGGTCGCGCGAAGCCTCGCCGCGAAGGCCGACATGTCGCCGAACCGCTCGTTGCCCCGGCCCCACGTGCCGCTGTCGGGGCCGCCCGGCGCCCAGCCGTCGTCGATGACGCTCCAGGGGGGCTCCTGGCCGGAGGGTGAGAGCGACACGATGAGCTCGGTGGTCCGGAGGATGCTGTCAGGATGGCTGTCCCCGTAGGAATAGTACCAGTCGTTCGTGCCGTAGACAGGCGCGTGCGGGAGTCGCGGCGTCGTGCAGAGCTGACGGCAGAACTCGCGGGCCGCGGCGAACGGCGATTCGTCGGCGACACCGCGGCGGACGCGGACCTCGCAAACCGGCAGCGTTCGGCTCCCGAGCAGGACGCCCGACCCGCCGTTCCGGACGTCGGCCCAGAGCGTGATGCCCGATCGGTCGGCATTCCAGAAGCAGAAGGCGTTCGGGCCCGTGGCAACGCCGTAGCCGTCCGTCCGCCGCCCGTTCCACGTCAGGAAGTACCAGGGCATGGTGCGGTTCGGCACTTCGCCACGCCACTCGAGGTCTCCGTAGGACCGCTCCCAGTGGTCGCCGAGGAACAGGCGCGCATCCGACAGGTCGAGGTGCCACCGTAAGCGCAGCCGCAGGGCCCCTTCACCTGGAGCGGAGAGCCCGACGGCCAGCCCCCGCGGGCCTGGCGTGACGTGCACCTCGGCCTTCGCCGACTGCCACACGCCCGCAGGCGACGGTCGGAGATCGGCCTGCCCGCTGTCGAGAAAGACCGTCACCAGGTCCGGCTGCGGGAGATCCACGGGAGGCGGTGCGCTGCCGTGCTCGAGAGCCTCGCCGTCGGCGGCCTCGGCCGGAACGAGCCCAGCCACGGCCACGGCGGAGCCCGACGCGAGCATGCTCGTGCAGAAGGTTCGGCGGTTCATGACGCAGGCCTCCGGCGTCATCCTACTGCATTCCCGGGCCCGATTGGGCCAGCGCCAAGCGACTCGACGGAGTCTCGGGACGGTGCCACGCCGGGCCGGGTGCCGGGGTGTTCAGGACGGTGAACGCGACGGACGGTTCAGGTGGCCGAGAGCGCTCCCCCCGCGCCTCCGTTGCCGACCGCTCGCCGACCCGCTACACTGGGGGTCTCCACCAGAGCATTCCCGTCGGCGGGACCGACGCGCGGCCCAGACCGCGCGCCCCCCGCGGTGACCACGCGTCAAGGCTGGAAAGGGACGGCAGCTATGAGGACTGTTCGGGACCTGCTGAACGCCAAGGGCAGCGAGGTGTGGACCATCGCGCCAGACGCTTCGGTCTTCGACGCGCTGAGGCTGATGGCCGATAAGAATATCGGGGCGGTGCTGGTGACCGACACGCAGGGCAGCCTGGTCGGCATCCTGTCCGAGCGGGACTACGCGCGAAAAGTCGTCCTGCGTGGCCACACCTCGCGCGAGACCCCGGTCTCCGCCATCATGACCGCCAACGTCATCAGCGTGGCGGCCCAGATGACCGTCGACGAGTGCATGGCGCTGATGACGACACGGCGCATTCGCCACCTCCCGGTGGTCGAAGGGAGCCGCACCGTGGGCGTCGTGTCGATCGGCGACGTCGGGCGCGCGCTGATCAAGAACCAGGATTTCGTGATTGCGCAGCTCGAGCAGTATATTTACGGCGGCCGCTGAGGCTGTCCGCTCCGAGAGGGCGGACGGCGATGGACGATCTGTCATGGACCACGATGCCACGCGCAAGGCCGACATCCCGCGGACTGACGCCGAGTGGTGCCGGCGGCTGACCAAGGAGGAGTACCGCGTGCTGCGCCAGCACGGGTACTGAACCGGCCTGGTCGCACCCGTTGAACGCGGAGCACCGTGAAGGGACGTTCCGGTGCGCCGCGTGCGGCGCCCCGCTGTTTTCCTCGGCGGCCAAGTTCGACAGCGGGTCGGGCTGGCCGAGCTTCCTGGCTCCGGTGGACGGCGCGGTCGGCACGTCGACCGACCGAAGCTATGCCATGGAACGCACCGAGGTGCACTGCGAGCGCTGCGGCTCCCACCTCGGGCACGTCTTCGACGACGGTCCGGCTCCGGCCGGCCTCCGCTATTGCATGAACGGCACGGCGCTACGCTTCGAGCCACTCGACAAGCCGTAACCGGGAGGCCGACGACACGCGTCGCGTCCGCCAACCGGCGCGGGCCAGGTCCGTGGATGCCTCGGCGAGGCCGTGGCGGGCGGCGAGCCGTCCGGCGGCCGCCCTTCAGTGCATTCACCTCCTTCGCGACCACCGCAGGCTTGCCGCGCCGCAGGTCGCCGTTTCGCCTGGCGTTCGGGGCGACGGGCGCGCGGGTGGAACCGCGGGATCCGGACGGGGCGGCCGGGCGTCCTAGAGAAGGGCTCGTTGCCATCGGGAGAACCGTCATGCGTAGGCTGGCCGCCACGGCAGGGCTTGTTGTGGCCGTGGCGGGCGGGTTGTTCGTGTGGGTCTCGCGTGGCCCGCGGGAGGGTGACCAGGCGCCGCTCTTTGCCCTGGCCGGGTCGGATGGATCGGTGCACCGCCTCGCCGACTACCGGCACCGCCAGGCGGTGGTCCTCGCGTGGTTTCCCAAGGCCTACACGCGCGGGTGCACACTCGAGTGCAGGTCGCTGGCAACACACGGCGATCTGATCATGAAGTACGACGTGGCGTTCTTCATGGCCAGTGTGGACCCGCTCGAGGACAGCGCGGCGTTCGCCCGCGCCGAGCGGGCGACCTTCCCGCTACTGGCCGACCCCGCGAAGGTGACGGCCATCTCCTACGGCGTCCTGAACCCCCTGCTGGGAGTCGCCAACCGCTGGACGTTCTACATCGGCCGCGACGGCAGCATCCTCTCCATCGACAAGGAGATCCACCCGGCGACGTCCGCCCAGGACATCGCCGCCACCCTCCACCGGCTAGGCGTACCGGAACACCACTGAGCGTACGGAGGCACGCGTGAGCGATTCGGTCCCTGCGTCGACCTTGCAAGCCTGGCGATCGCACCGGCAAGGTCTGGACGGCACCTTGATCGGCCTCCCGCCCGCCGATGTCCTCGCCCGGACGGGGTGGGCGCGGTCGGTCGGCGGCGTGGGCCCGTACCTGACGTTGTTCGCCCGGGCCGCCAGCTCCCGGGCGGAGACCGACGCGGCCGTGGCCGCGTGCGAGATCCACGAGCTGCCGAGCGCGCGAGGCTGCACCTACGTCGTGCCGGCTGCCGACTTCGCGCTCGCCCTCCAGGCGGCCCAGGGCGGTGATGAGGACATGGCCACGGCGCGGAAGCTCGGGGTGACCGACCGGGAGGTCGACCGTCTGTGCCAGGCGGTCGTCGATGCACTGGCCGGAGGACCGCTCACGCCCGACCAACTACGCGAGGCGGTGGGCGGCGCGGCCCGCTCGCTCGGACCATCAGGGGTCAAGAAGGGGCTCTCCTCCACGCTGCCGCTGGCGCTCGGCCGCCTGCAGCCGCTCGGCGAGATCCGGCGGGTGCCCACCAACGGGCGATTGGACCAGCAGCGGTACCGGTACGTGCGGTGGGATCCGAACCCGCTGGCCGGCTCGGCCCGCGCGCCCGCCGAACTGCACGTCGAGCTCGCGCGACGGTTCTTCCGGTGGGCCGGCCCGGCTTCCGCGGCCGAGTTCCAGGCCTTCGCAGGCCTCGGCGCCCACGCCGCCAGACCAGCCCTCGCTGAGCTCGCCCTGGTGCCGCTGCTTCCGGGCGACGCTCGCCTGATGTTTGCAGACGATCGCGAGGCGCTGGCTGAGTTCACCCCGCCACGGGAACCGGGATACTCGCTCGTCAGCAGCCTCGACGGTCTCGCGCTGCTGCGGCGCAACCTCCAGGACCTGCTCGACCCCGCCGACATCGACCACATCGCCCCCGGCGCCGGTGCGGTGGCGCTCGGCGGTCTGTCGGACCTCCCCAGCCACGCCATCATCGACCGGGGCCGGCTGGTGGGCCTCTGGGAGTACCAATCCGGCCGCCGAGACGATTGCCTGGTACGTCTTCGCCAGCCGTGCGGCGGGACTCGAGGACGCGGTGCGCCGAACCGAAGCGTTCGTGCGGCGCGACCTGGGAGATGCGCGGGCGTACAGTCTCGACAGCCCGAAGAGCCGCCAGATGAGAATCCTGGCGATTCGGCGGGCGGCCAGCGAGCAGGCTACGTCCGCGGGACCGGCGGCACGCCGTCGGCGCTGACCATCTGGCGGAACTGGTACACGCTGCTGTAGGGCATCACCCGGATCAGTTCTTCGAGATTCGTCTGGCCCGCGGCGAGGCGGTCGACCACGTCCTGAGCCATTGAGGTTGTGCTGCGCTTTGCGCTGGCACGGATGTCGTCGAACGACGCGTTCTTGCTGATCAGGATCACGTCCTCCTCGCTCGGCACCCACAACTCGGCCATGCAGGTCCGGCCCCGGTACCCACTGTAGTTGCAGGCCTGGCAGCCCACGCCCCGATAGAACGTGAGCGGCGGGGGGAACGGGAAGAACTCCCGCACCAGATCGGGTGACGGGTGGTACGCCTGCCGGCAGGCGTCGCACACGCGCCGGACCAGGCGTTGCGCGAGAACGCCGAGCAGCGACGATCCGAGCAGGTTCGGATCCACCCGCAGATCGCGCAGGCGAGTGACCGAGGAGAGGGCGTCGTTGGTGTGCAGCGTGCTGAGGAGCAGGTGCCCGGTCTGGGCGGCGCGGAAGGCCATTTCGGCCGTCTCCTCGTCACGGATCTCGCCAATCATGATGACTTCGGGGTCGTGGCGGAGGAACGCACGCAGGTAGCGCGCGAAGGTGTTGCCGATCCGCTCGTTGACCTCGGACTGGCTGAACTGCTCGTAGATGTACTCGATGGGGTCCTCGGCGGTGAGGACCCGAATCTCGGGCCGGTAGGTGGTCATCAGCGACGCGTAGAGCGTGGTGCTCTTGCCCGAGCCGGTCGGGCCCGTCACCAGGAGGATGCCTGTGGGGCGCTGCAACAGCTCGCGCAGGCGCGCGCACACCGTCTCGGAGAATCCCAGCTGGTCGATGGTCGTGGGCGCGTGCGTCTTGTCCAGGATCCGGAGCACGCAGCTCTCGCCGTAGTAGCCCGGCACGATCGAGACCCGAAAGTCGACGGTCACCGGCTCCCCGCGACGCGCAATTCGGGCGCGGAAGGATCCGTCCTGCGGCCGGCGGCGCTCGGCGATGTCGAGTTTGGCCAGGATCTTGATGCGGGAGATGATCTCGCGGGCTCCTTGGTCGAACGTCTCCTGCATCTCGCCCAGGCCGAGTTCCTGCAGGATGCCGTCGATCCGGAACCGGATGTGGAGGCGCGCGGCCAGCATCTCGAGGTGGATGTCGCTGCAGCGGCGTTCGATGGCGAGCCCGAGCAGGTGGCGCACGGCCGCATCGGCCCGCTTGTTCTGGAGGTACTCGTCGACGTACTTGCTCCTGGCCCCCGCCTCGGACGCCTCGTCGGGAATCTCGATCGCCTCGACCTGCTGCCCCGGGACTTCCGGATCGACCGGCTGTTCGTAGAGGCGCCGGAACGCGCGCTTGATGGACTCCTGCGACGACGTGACCACATTGACGACGCACCCGGTCGTGAGCGCCAGTTCCTCGACCACAGCACGCTTGGTCGGGTCGTTCATCGTGATCGTCAGCACGTGCCCGATCTTGGCAATCGGCACCAGCCAGTGGCGTCGTGCATAGTTGAGGTTGATCAGCCGCGCCAGACTGCGGTCAGGGGCGAGCCGGTCGACGTCGACATAGGGCACGTTCAGCTGGAGCGACAGGGCCTGGCGCATCACCTCGTCGGTGACATATCCCAGCTTGATCAGCACCTCCCCCAATGGGCGTCGGAGCCGCTGCTGCTCCTGCAGGGCGTGCTGGAGCCGGTCCTCGGTGAGCGACCGGTTGCGAATCAAGACGTCCCCCAGACGCAAGCGTTTGTCCCGCCTCTCCAACATCAGCGCCAGCTGTCGGGCGGTGAGCGCCCCCCGCTCGACCAGCAACGCCCCAAGCGGCACGTAGCTGGTGGAGGCAGCCTGCTCGGCCAGCGCGGCCGTCAACTGCTCGTCCGTGACCAAGCCTTCCTCCACCAGACGTTTGCCGAGGCGGTCTTCGACCGCCGTCTTTGCGGGGTTGTCGGACGGCTTGCTCATCTGGAACCTCGTCGCCCAGGTCGCTACCTGACGAGCTTGCGATACTTGATTCGGTGTGGCCGATCGGCTTCAACCCCGAGCCGGCGCCGTCGGTCGGCCTCGTAGTCCTGATAGTTGCCCTGGAACCACTCCACGCGGCTGTCCCCCTCAAACGCCAGGATGTGCGTGGCAATCCGGTCGAGGAACCACCGGTCGTGGCTGACGACCACCGCGCAGCCGGCGAACTCGACCAGGGCATCCTCCAGCGAGCGGAGCGTGTCCACGTCGAGGTCGTTGGTCGGCTCGTCGAGCAGGAGGACATTACACCCGCCGCGCAGCAGCGTGGCCAGATGCACGCGGTTGCGTTCCCCGCCCGAAAGGGTCCCCACGAGGCGCTGCTGGTCGCGACCCCGGAAGTTGAACCAGGACGCGTAGGCGCGCGACGACACCGCCCGCTTGCCGATGACGATCTCATCGAGGCCCCCGGAAACCTCCTCCCACACGGTCTTGGTCGGCGAGAGGGCGTCCCGGCTCTGGTCGACGTAGCCGATCGTGACGGTCTCGCCAATCCGCAGCGTCCCCCCGTCCGGCGCCTCCTGGCCGGTCAGCAGGCGCAGCAGCGTCGTCTTCCCTGCCCCGTTCGGTCCGATCACGCCGACGATTCCCCCGCGCGGCAAGCTGAAGCTCAGGCCGTCGAAGAGCAGCGTTTGGGCATAACCCTTGCGCAGATCAGCGGCCTCGATGACCAGGTCGCCCAACCGGGGGCCCGGTGCAACGTAGATCTCGCCCCGCTCGATTCGCTGGACGGCGTCTTGCGCAAGGAGATCCTCGTAGGCGTTCAGTCGGGCCTTCCCCTTCGCTTGGCGGGCCCGCGGCGACATGCGGATCCACTCCAATTCGCGGGCCAGCGTGCGCTGCCGCCTGGCTTCCTGCTTTTCCTCGCTCTCGAGGCGCTGTTGCTTCTGGGCCAGCCACGAGGAGTAGTTTCCCTGCCACGGAATGCCCTGGCCGCGGTCGAGTTCGAGGATCCAACCGGCCACGTTATCGAGGAAGTACCGGTCGTGGGTCACCGCGACGACCGTGCCCGGGTAGTCCTGCAGGAAGCGCTCGAGCCAAGCGACCGATTCCGCATCGAGGTGATTGGTCGGCTCGTCGAGCAGCAACAGGTCCGGCGATCGCAACAACAGCCGGCACAACGCCACGCGGCGACGTTCCCCGCCCGACAGGGTCCGGACGTCGGCGTCGCCGGGCGGCACGCGCAGCGCGTCCATCGCCAGTTCCACCCGCGAATCGAGGTCCCACGCCGATGCCGCCTCGATCTGATCCTGCAACCGCCCCTGCTCCTCCAGAAGGCGTTCCGTCTCCTCGGGCGACAGCTCTCCGCCCAGCTGCTCGGTCACCCGGTCGTACGCCGCCAGCAGCGCCCGGGTCTCCCGGACGCCGTCCTCGATGTTGCCCAGCACCGTCTTGGAAGGGTCGAGTTCGGGCTCCTGCGGCAGCAGCCCGACCGAGACGCCCTCGGCCGCAAACGCCTCACCCGAAAAGTCGCGGTCCAGGCCGGCCATGATTCGCAGGAGCGTACTCTTGCCCGCCCCGTTCGCCCCGAGCACGCCGATCTTGGCCGCTGGCAGGAAGGCCAACCAGATGTCCTTGAGGACCGTCCGGTCCGGGGCATGGACCTTGGACAGTCCTTTCATCGTGAAGATGTAACCGGTACGAGGCCACGCCCCCTCCTCCTCCGGCCCGCGAGTCCGCCTATTCTGGCACGAACGCCCGGCGTTGGGGCGCGCCCGACCGCATCCGGCCCACAGGTCACCCTGGGGCCCATCGGTTGAGCCCGCCCAGACCCGACCGCTGGGATGCACGGCGCGGCCCGGCGGTGTAAGATGGTGGAACTGCCTAACGCTCTGTTACGCGACGCGCAGGCGGCCCGAAACCAGCCTCGGGCACACGCGCCGCGAGCCCGGAGGCCCGACGGTATGTCGCCCCGCCCCGACCTTGAGTCCTCGCCGACTGACCCCAGCCGGGCGCCCAATCCGCCGCCCGAGGTGTCGCTGTCCGGCGTCGACGCCGAGGTGGCCCGGCGCGTGGCGGAGGCCCGCCACCGGCTGGAACGGCGAGCGCACCTGGACCGACCACCCGTCACCCACTACCACCGCGAAGCCGAACGCCCCTTCACGGCGGAGGAACGGGACCGCGTCACGATTCTGATTGGCGGCCTCCCGTTCCGTCACGAGCGTCTCATCCAGGCCCTCCTCCTGGCCTGCGGGCACCACTGCCAGCCCTTGCCGATCCCCGACCTCACGGCCTGCCTGGTCGGCAAGCAGTACGGGAACAACGGGCTCTGCAACCCGGCGTACTTCACGGTCGGCGCGCTGGTGAACTACCTCCTGAAGCTGGAAACGGGCGGGATGTCGCGAAAGGACATCATCGACCGCTACGTGTTCTTCACGGCTGGCACCTGTGGGCCCTGCCGATTCGGCATGTACGAAGGAGAGTTCCGGCTCGCCCTCCGCAACGCTGGCTTCGACGGCTTCCGCATCCTGACCTTCCAGCAGGACGACGGTGTCTGGGCCAAGACCGGGCAGTCCGGTCTGAAGCTGTCGCTGTTGCTCGGCGTGGGGGCGTTCAACGCGTTCCAGGCGGCGGACGTCCTCAATGATTTCGGCTACGCCATCCGACCCTACGAGGTCGTGCCGGGGTCGACCAACCGCCTGCTCGACGAGGCCCTGCACGTGATGGCGGACGACTTCCGCACGCGGCAGCACGTGCCGGGTAGCGCGGTGGTCCCGGACATCCTGTGGCGCCGCTGGGTGCAGAAGAAGGGCCCGCGGTTGACCGTTGAGATCCTGCTCAACGTCTGGCACCACCTCTACGGAACCCCGATGACCGACCTGATGCGTGCGTGCCGGGAACGGCTCGCGGGCATCGAGGTGGACCGGCTCCGGGTCAAGCCGATCGTCAAGGTCACCGGCGAGTTCTGGGCGCAGTCGACCGAGGGGGACGGCAACTTCCGGATGTTCGAGTTCCTCGAACGCGAGGGGGCGCACCTGATTGTCGACCCCCTGGGCACGTGGCTGATGTACCTGCTCCGGCAGGGACGCGCCGACGTGCTCAACCGGCGCGGCCTCAATGTCCCGCGCGTCGGTCCGCGGCTGGCCCGTCTGAAGGCGAAGGCGGCCGACAATCTGGAGGCGCTCAAGAAGGTGCTGATGTACGGGGCCGGCAACGCGATCTTCCGGCACCGCTATCACCGGCTCTGTCGAGCGCTCGGCGACGTGCCGCACCACCTGGTGGACCAGGAGGTCATCGCGCAGGTCGCGCACCCCTTCTACAACACTCTGGCGCGCGGGGGCGAGGGGCACCTGGAGGTCGGGAAGAACATCTACTATTCCACGCGGCCGGGCGCGCACATGGTGCTGAGCCTCAAACCCTTCGGCTGCCTGCCGTCCACGCAGTCCGACGGCGTGCAGTCGGCCGTCTCGGCACGCATCAAAGATGTGCTGTTCCTGCCGATCGAAACAGCCGCCGAGGGGGAATTGCACGCCCACAGCCGCGTGCAGATGGTGCTCGTCGACGCGCGGGAGCGGGCGGAGGCCGAGTTCGACCGGGCCCTCTCGGCCACCGGCAAGAAGCTGAGCGACATCCGGCGCTACGTGGAGGACCACGCGGAGCTGCGCAGTCCTTACTATTCCGTGCCCGAACAGCCCGGCATCGCCGGCATCGCGGCGAATTTCGTCCTGCACGTGAGTGAGCTGATGGACCGTGACCGCGCCTGGCGCGTGAAGCGCGTCGCGGCACGGCCCGGCCTGCTGTCCTCAACCACACAACAGGTGCCATGACCGATTCCGCATCGAGATTCCTCCTGGGCCTCGACGTGGGCTCGACCACCGTCAAGGCCGTGGCGGTCGACGCCCGTACCGACGCGATCGTGTGGCGGGACTACCAGCGCCATGAGAGCCGGCCCGCGGAGAAGCTGCTCGAGCTGCTGACGCGCCTCGGGACCGAGGCGGGCATCGGGCGCGGCGACGCCAGGGCCTTCATCACCGGCGTGGGGGGCGCGGCGTACGCGGACCTGGTGGGGGCGCACTACGTCCAGGAGGTGGCCGCGGTGGCCATGGCGGTCGAGCGCCATCACCCGGACGTCCGGACGGTGATCGAACTGGGTGGCCAGGACGCCAAGATCGTCGTCTTCGAAACCGAGGACGGCCGCTCCCGCAAGACCGTCTCGATGAACGACAAGTGCGCCGGCGGGACCGGCGCCGTCATCGACAAGATCGCTGCCAAGCTGAAGATTGCGCCAGAGGCGCTCGCCCTCCAGCCGTACATCGGTCTGAAGGTCTACCCCATCGCCGGCAAGTGCGGCGTGTTCGCGGAAACCGACATCAACAGCCTCCAGAAACGCGGGGTGGCCGCCGAAGAGCTGATGGCGTCGTTGTTCGACGCGATCGTGCTCCAGAACCTCACGGTGCTGTCGCGAGGGCATGCCTTGCCGCCGCGTGTCCTGCTGGTGGGCGGTCCCCACGCGTTTCTCCGGGGGTTGCGCGAAGCCTGGCAGACACGGATCCCGACCCGGTGGCAGGAACGTGGCGTCAGCCTGCCGGAGGGGGCCTCACCCGAGTCGCTCATCACGACACCCCCGCTCGCCGAGTACGACGGTGCCCTGGGTGCCGTGGAGTTCGCGCGGCGCGAACGCGAGGCCAGCACGGCGTACCTCGGCGCGCAGCGGTTGGCCGACGCCATCGCCCGCGGCCCCGAGGGCATCCGCCGCGGCGCCCCGGCGGTGGGCGTCGCCGGCATGGATCTGGCCGAGTTCCGCCGGCTGTACGAACGGCCGGCCTGGACCCCGCCGCCGCTCGAGGCGGGTAGCACGATTCCCTGCTTCGTCGGCCTTGATGCCGGTTCGACGTCGACCAAGGCGGTCGTGCTCGACGAGGGCGGGCGCGTCCTGGCCAAGGCCTACCAACTGTCGCGCGGGAACCCGATCGAGGACGCCATCGAGATTTTTGCGTCCCTCCGCCAGCAGATTCAGACTCAGGGCGCGCACGCGAACGTCCTCGGACTGGTCACGACCGGCTACGCCAAGGACATCCTGAAGGACGTGTTTGCGGGCGACGCGGCGCTGGTCGAAACCGTGGCACACGCGCAGTCCGCGCTGCACGTCTACGAGGATCCGCACGTCATCGTCGACGTGGGCGGACAGGACATCAAGATCATCGTCATGCACGGCGGGCGCGTGAAGGACTTCCGTCTCAACACCGCCTGCTCGGCCGGCAACGGCTATTTCCTCCAGGCGATCGCCCGCAGTTTCGGATACCCGGTCGAACAGTTCGCCGAGGCGGCCTTCTCCGCCCGTGAGATGCCGGTCTTCGGCCAGGGCTGCGTGCTCTTCCTCCAGTCGGAGATCGCCAACGTGCAGCGGCACGGGTGGAACCCGGAGGAAATCCTCGCCGGTCTGGCGGCCGTGCTCCCGAAGAACGTCTTCCTCTACGTGGCCAAGGCTCCAAACCTGTCGCGGTTCGGCTGGCGCTTTGTGCTGCAGGGAGGCACGCAGCGCAATCTGTCCGCCGTCAAGGCGCAGGTCGATTTCATCCGGGACAGCTTCAGGGGTCAGGAGCGCCAGCCGGACATCGTCCTGCACGAGCACTGCGGCGAAGCGGGTGCCATCGGTGCCGGCCTCGAGGCGATCCGGATGTGGAAGCACGGCCATCAGACCACGTTTATCGGCCTCGACGCCTCCCAGCACATCCGGTTCGATACGCGGTGCGACGAGAGCACGCGCTGTCACTTCTGCAAGAACGAGTGCGTCCGGACCTTCATCGACGTCACGATTGTCGACCCTGCGCTGGCCGAACAGGTCACGGCCGACGTCGACGCCGTGACACACCGCCGGTTCGTCGTCGCCGGCTGCGAGAAGGGTTCGGCCGAGGACGTCGAGCAGATGCGCGGCATTAAGGCCGCCGAGGATGCGGTCAAGAAACGCACGCCGAATCTGGTGGCGTTCGCGGCGCGCGAGATTCTGGCGGCTGCGCCACCCGGCCAGCGTGGCCGAGGCGACGCCGGCCCGCGCGTGGTCGGCGGCCGCGCGGCGTCGGCGGACGGTCGTCGCCCGGCGCGGGAAGGCCCGGATCGGCATCCCGCGCGTGTTCAACATGTACGCCTTCGCCCCGCTGTTCACCGGGTACCTCGAGAGCCTTGGCGTGGACCCGCAGAACATCGTCTTCTCGGATTTCACGAGCATCGAGATGTACCGCACGGGCGCGACCCGGGGCGCCATCGACCCCTGTTTCCCCTCGAAGGTGGCGCTCGCCCATGTGCACAATCTCCTGTTCGTGAAGCACAAGCGCGCGCCGCTCGACTGCATCTTCTTTCCCATGATCGAGGCGCTGCCGTCGAAGGTGTACAGCCCCCGTGCCTCGAACGCATGCCCGACCGTCTCGCTCACCCCGCAGACCGTTCGGGCCGCCTTTACGAAGGACTCGGACCTCTTTGCCGAGCACGGGGTGCGGTATCTGGACGCGCTGCTGGACCTGGAGGACGACTCGCTGTTTCGACGCCAGATGTTCGACATCTGGGAGCCGTTGCTCGGCGTCAGCTGGACGGAGAACGAGCGCGCGATCGCGGCGGGACGGTGGGCGCAGGCCGAATACGAGAAGGCCCTGCGCACGGCGGCGCGAACCGCGCTCGACACCCTCGAGCGCGAGCGCCGCCTCGGCATCGTGCTGCTCGGCCGGGCCTATCACCATGATCCCGGCTTGAATCACGGCATCCCCGAGGAACTGCAGAAGCTCGGCTACACGGTGTTCTCGCAGCACACGCTGCCCACCGACGACGACCTGCTCGACCGGCTGTTCGGCGAGGAGGTGCGCGCCGGCGCGATTCGGCATCCGCTCGACATCTCGGACGTCTGGAAGAACTCCATGGCGGCCAGCAGCAACACGAAGCTCTGGGCCGCCAAGTTCGCGGCACGGCACCCGAACCTGGTCGCGGTCGAACTGTCGAATTTCAAGTGCGGCCACGACGCGCCGATCTTCGCGGCGGTCGAGGACATCATCGAGCAGTCGGGGACGCCGTACTTCGGATTCAAAGACATCGACGAGAACAAGCCGACCGGCGCCATCAAGCTGCGCCTCGAGACGATCGACTACTCGCTCAAGCGGGCCCGCGAGGAGTTGCTGGAGCGCGGACGGCGGTCGGACCGGATCGAGCGCTGGTTGACGGCCTACGAGCGGCGTTTGCGCCGGCAGTTCGGCGCGGACGCACCCGGGGACGCCGGCGACGGGCTCTCGGCCTGACATCCCGATGCCGCCCCCGGGGGGGACCCGGGCGGCGGGTCAGGCACCGGCCCGCCGCAGCCAGGGCGCCAATTGCTGCGTTCGGAGGCGGGCGACGAGCGCCGGCTCATCGGGGGCCCGGTCCCGCAGCTGGGCCGGGTCCGACACGCGATCGTAGAGGGCGACTCGCTCACCTCCGCCGCCGTCGCGGGCGACCACGAGCGTGTACCGCTCGGTGCGCACGCCCCGGACGCCCAGCGTTGGCTCGCCCACCGGAACCCGCAGATACAACTGCGACTCGGGGCGGGGCCCCGGGTGGCCGGCGAACAGCCGGGCGTGGCTGGCACCCTGGACCGTGGCCGGAATGCGGTCGGCAAACCCGAGCAGGTCGAGAAGCGTCGGACAGATGTCCGGCGTGGACAGCAGCAGCGGGTCCCGCCGCGGAGGGATGCGGCCGGGCCATCGCACCAGGAACGGCACGCGGACCGATTCCTCCCACCAGACGTTCTTCGACACCTCGCCGTGCGCCCCCAGGCAGTTCCCATGGTCCGAGGTGAACACCACGATCGTGTCCTCGCGCAGGCCTTCCTCGTCGAGCGCGCGGAGGATACGTCCCAGTTGCTCGTCGACGCCGGTAATCATCGCGAAGTAGTTCTTGATGTTGTCACGCGCCAGACGGTCGCCCGGTGTGTCGCCGGCCGGGTCGACGTTGGCGCGGACCAGCAGGTCGCGCGGCGTCCGTCCGCTGTAGCGCTCGACGTAGCGGGCGGGCACCTGGTCGTACGGCATGTGGGGCGGGTTCATGGCGACTACGAGCGCGAAGGGTTGGTCGGACCGGCGGAAGGCGCCTCCTTCGTTGCGCAGGAAGCGGATCGCGACGTCCGCCTCGTGTTCGGGACCCCACTGCTCGACCCGGACCCGGCGATCCCGTGGGGCGTCGGTCGTCCAGTACTCGGGCGTCAAGTGGTGATCAAACGTCCCGTAGGCGTACCAGAACCCGAAGCCGTGCCGACGGTCGGGCCGCGTCCACTCGTTCCAGGCCTCCCGTTCGGTGTTGTTGTACGTGTCGACATAGGGCTTCCGCGGCACGTCGAGGTGCCACTTCCCGATGTAGCCGAGGCTGTAGCCGGCCTCGCGCAGCACGTCGGACCAGCATCGGGCCGACGTACGCAGCTCCCCGCCGAACGGGGCGGTCTCGCTGTTGCAGTTCTCCAGCACCCCGGTGGCATGGGCGTACTGGCCCGTGAGCATCATGGCCCGGTACGGGCTGCACAACGGATAGGTGCTGCACGCCTGCGGAAGGACGAGGCTCTCGGCCGCCAGACGGTCGAGCACGGGGGTGATCACGGGCTCCTCGCGCAGGAATCCCATCGCCATCCCGCGCATCTGGTCGGGAAAGACCATCAGCAGATTGGGCGGCCGCGGCCGGCTCAGTCGGCGTCCTCCACGTCGGGCCCCCACGCCCGTCAGGGCGCACGCCGCGGCTTGGGACAGGAGCGCTCGGCGAGTCAGGTCAGCCATCCCCCACCTGCCTTGTGTGCCACCGCGCGAGAGCGACATCGCGGAAGAAGCTGCCAGGCTCGTCAGGGCCGTCCCCTGCGGACTGCCCGTCTCTTCGTCAGCGCCGTGCGCGGCGCCGATACCAGCCATGGATCCAGCCGCCGACGTACTGGCCGGTGAAGAACGCCCCCACCAGGATCGGGAAGGTCACGAGCTTCCAGCCCAGCCCTGCGGCAAATCGCAGGCCCACTACCAGCGGGACGGGCGCGTGCACGGCGAGCACCCAGGGTACGGTGAACGGGCGCGTGGTCGCCCGCCAGAACCCGAACGGCAGGTTGAGGACGACCACCAGCGCAGCCACGATCCACAGGACAGCCATGACGCCTCGGCGAGGAGTTCCGGACCAATCGAGGCGACTATTCTGGCACAGGCCGGCCGGCTAGAGGTAGCCGCCGGGGTTGACCGAACTGGCCAGCGGATTGCTTGTGATCGGCGGCACGGCCAGATCCGGGAGAGAAGCGATGCGCCTTCTGCGTGTGGTGAGTAGCCGCCTGCTGCCGTGCGGCTGCTTCGTGGGGATTTACGAACGATACGACCAACAGGCCGTTGCTATCATCGACCAGGCCTCCGAGCGCTGTCCCGCGCCGAGCCATCGGAACGGTACGGCCGTGCCCGTGGTGCCCGTCCCCGCCGCCAGGGTCGGTCTCGGCCCGGACCTTCACGCTTCGACCCCATCAGGTGACGTGACGTAGCACGCCGTGGACACAGTCGGGCCAAGGGCCTCGTGTCGGTAACGGTTCCTCCCACTGTCCGAACTCAATACATTACAGGGCGTTGGTGACGACATCCTGCAGTTCACCACTGCTGAGCTGGATGGGATTGCCCTGCATGCTGGAGGATCGGCTCGCCTGCTCGACGAGCGGCGCCACGTCAGCCGCAGTGACGCCGAAGGCGCGGAGCGTCAGCACTCGGAGAGACCCGGCCAGCTCCTCCAGCCAGTCAGCCGCGTCGTCGGCCCGGGCGTGGTCCAGGCCCGTGAGCCACTGTGCCACCTCGGCGTAGCGGGACAGCGCAGCGCCTCCGGGGTCGCGCAGCCGGAGGGCCCGGACGTTGGCTCGCAAGACATGCGGCAGGAGCGCGGCGCATACGGCACCGTGCGGGGCCGGGAAGCGCCCGCCGATGGGTCCCGCCAGGCCGTGGACGGCACCCAGGCCGGCGTGGGACAGGGAGAGCCCACCGAGGAGGCTCGCAAACGCCATGTCCTCGCGGGCGACGACGTCCTGACCGTCCCGGTACGCGCGTGGAAGGGCGCGCGCGATTCGCGGGATGCCGTCGCGACAGAACAGGTCGGTCAGCGGCGTCGCGCGGCGCGACACGAATGGCTCGACGAGCTGGGCGAGCGCATCCAGACCCGTGCTCGCGGTGAGCGGGGGCGGTAGATCGTAGGTCAGCTCCGGATCGACCAGGGCGACGCGCGGAAGCATCAGTGGGCTCCGAAGGCTGGCTTTCACGCGCGCCGCCCTTGAGCCGAGCACGGCATTGCGCGTGACCTCCGCGCCTGATCCGGCCGTCGTTGGCACGGCCACCAGCGGGACGCCCGGCTTCGCGATCGACTGCCCGCCACCGATGACCTCAAGGTAGTCCAGCGGGTCACCGGGATTCCCGACCAGCACCGCGATGGCCTTGCCGGTATCGATGACGCTGCCACCCCCGACGGCGATCACCAGGCCGTACGCCTCCTCCCGGGCACGGCGAACGCCGTCGCGCACACCCTCGAGCGTCGGCTCGCCCGTCGCGACGAGAGCTTCGGCGGCGACACCGGCATCCGAGAGGCCTCGAAGCAGGGTGTCGACCGGCTCGGCGCGACTGCCGCGCACGACGAGGGCCCGCTCACCGAGTTCCCGGGCGAGAGAGGGCAAGGCGGCACGCGCCCCGGCGCCGAAGAGGATCCGTGTGGCGATGGAGACGTCGAACCGGATCACGCCCTACCAGCCCGCTTCGTCAGGATGGACGTTGGTCCACCAGGAGCGGGTCCGCGGTTCGGCGAGCAGCGGTGTGACCGCCTCCACCCACGCGTGGTAATGCGCGGTCTCCTTGTGGGCGGACACGGCCTCGCGGGAGCGGTACGCCTCGACCAGCATGAAACGCGTCGGATCTTCCTCGTTCTGCAGCACGTCGAATCGAGCGATGCCGCGCTCTTTCAGGCTGGCCCTGGAATTGGCGACCGATGCCGCCCGGAACGCCTCCACGCAGTCCGCCTTGACCTTCACCTGTACCTGGAGGATCAGCATGGCCCATCATACCTCCGCGCCCAGGGCGCGGCCGAGGAGGGCCCACCCGCGCCGCCGGCCCCTGGCCAGGACCCGCCGCGGCCCGTATGTGCTCGAAGACGCAAGTTGCCGCGGGAAGGGGGGCACGCGGCACCGAACCGCCGCACCTGGCGAACTGGAAGGAGACGCGAGAACGGGCGCGGGGCCTCGAGCCCCGCGCCCGTTCACAGGTTGCGTGCGCGGACCTAGCGGATGATGTACCGCAAGCCCGCCCAGAACTGGTAGTTGTTTGCCACGTCGTCGAGCTTGTTGAGGAACAGCCGGCCGGTGACGACGAAGTGCAGTTCGTTGCCGTCGTGCGGGGCCTTCGGGGCCCCCTTCCAGAGCAGTTTGCCGCCCTGGATCAGCCAGACCGGCGCCACGGTGTCGCCGTGAGTGATGTCCCACACGCCCAGCCCGCTGCCGATGAATCCCTTGCGGCCGAACCACCGGTTGATTTCCACCTCGGCGAAGGCGCTCGAGTTGCCCGCCGTATCCGTGTTCACGGCCACGCCGAACGACGGGGCGACCCGCCAGCCCGGCGCCACGCGAACGTCCACGCCACCCTTGAAGCCAACCAGCGGCGCACAGACCCCGGTGTCGTAGGTCCCGGTGCCCGTCGGCAGCGGTTCCGACCGGACCCGCCGCTCCTTGCCGAAATCGACCTCAACGAACGGATTGAGCTTGTCCGCCTCCAGAGCGGCCTTGCGCGCCGCTTCCGCCGCCTCGGCGGCCTTTCGAGCCTCCTCGGCCTTCCGAGCCTCCTCGGCCTTCCGGGCCTCCTCGGCCTTGCGTGCGGCCTCCGCTTCGGCCGCTTTGCGTGCTGCCTCGGCCTTGCGCGCTTCCTCGGCCTTGCGCGCTTCCTCCGCCCTGCGCGCCTCCTCGGCAAGCCGCGCTTCCTCGGCCTTGCGCGCCGCCTCGGCCGCGAGCGCCTTCGGGCTCCGCTCGGTCGACGCCAGGGCGAGGTTGCCGCACGGCTTCGGCAGCACGAAGTGATAGAGCGTCTCGCCGTCATCGACATCAAACCACCACGCCGGGAAGGGCTTCTTGCCGCCCCAACGGATGTTGCGCAGAGCGTCCGGCTTGCCCTTGGTCATGAGCCCCATCCAGACCATCGTCTTTCCGACGTCGAACGGCTCATCCTTCATCTGCGCTGGATCGGCCGCGACCAGGATTGTGACGATCTGGTCCTTGATGGACGCCGCCCCGGCGGCGTCGATCGCCCCCTCCATGTTCTTGCGGATGCGGGGGCGGCCCATGTCCCGCTTGAGCTGCTTGAGGTCTCTCATCGGACCGATGAGGCTGCGTGGGCCCCCGAGCACGGTTGCCGTGCGGAATCCGTCGTCGGTGGCAACCTGCGCCGGCTTGGGTGCCGCCGGCGTCGCGGCAGCCGCCGGCTTCGCCTTCGATGCGGGAGCCTGGGCGTTGGAGACGCCCGTCGACACCAGGACCGCGAGAGCGGCAACCCCCGCCAGCCGCACCGCGGCGCACACAGTCTTGGGATTCATGATCGCTCCAGAAGTATGGTGGTCACAGAATCGGTCCTGCGGGTCGCCCTCCACCTGCCGCCACCCGCAGGCCCAGTTTCGAATCATACCTCAGCTCTGCCCCTTTCGAACAACCCACTTTCGCCCGGAATGCCGGTGTTGACGGTGTTCTCCGCCATCGCGCCCGGCGGTCGGACTGGTCGCGGCAGGGCTCTTTGTCGTACCATGCACGGCCTGTGCCTTCAACGACTTTTGAAGCCAACGGCGAGGCAGACGGCGCCGCTCCCCGCGAGGAGGCGCGGCGATTCGTTGATGAGGCGGAACGGCAGTTGGCACAGCTCGGTGCCGGGGCCGGCCGTGCCGGGTGGGTCCACGAAACCTACATCACCGAGGACACCGAGGCCATGGCGGCCGAGGCCCAAGGGGCGCTGGCAGAGGCCGTGACGCGGCTGGTGCGGCAGGCCCGGCGGTTCGACCCCCACTCGCTGCCGCCAGACCTCGCCCGCAAGTTGGCTCGCCTGACCCGCCACCTCGACGCACCGGCGCCCGCTGACGCGGCGGAACGCGACGCGCTGGCGTCGGCGATGGTGAGTCTCGCGTCGGAGTACGGGCGCGGCGTCTGGCGGCGGGTCCGTGACGGCCGCGAACAGGTGTTGGACATCGCCGCCGTGTCACGCGTCATGGCCGACAGCCGCGACGCGAACGAGCTGGAGGGCGCCTGGGTCGGCTGGCACGCGGTCGGCGCGCCGATGCGGGATCGCTACGCCCGCTTCGTGGATCTCGCCAACGGCGGGGCGCGTGAGATGGGCTACGCCGACGTGGGGGCCCTCTGGCGCAGTGCCTACGACGTGGGGCCCGAGGACTTCTCCGCGGAGGTGGAGCGGCTGTGGGCGGCGGTGGCACCCCTCTACCGGGCCCTGCACGCCTACGTCCGGTCATGCGTGCGGCGCGCCTACCGCGACGTGCGGTTCCCGGCGACCGGCCTGATCCCCGCGCATCTGCTCGGCAACCTCTGGGCGCAGGACTGGGGCAACATCTACCAGCTGGTGGCTCCGGCGGACACGAACCGCGATCCGCGCGTGATGGCGTCCGCGTTCGACCTGACGGCCATTCTGCGCGCCCACGGCGTCGACGAGCGGGAGATGGTGCGCTACGGCGAGCGGTTCTTCACCTCGCTCGGGTTCGCGCCGCTCCCGTCCTCGTTCTGGAGGCGGTCCCTGTTCCGCAAACCCGCCGATCGTGACGTCGTGTCCCACGCGAGCGCCTGGAACGTCGACCTGCGCGACGATCTCCGCCTGAAGATGTGCATCGAAATCACGGGGGACGACTTCGTGACCATCCACCACGAGCTCGGCCACCTGATCTACGATCGCGCGTACAGCGACCAACCGACGTTGTTCCGCGGGGGCGCGCACGATGGGTTCCACGAAGCCATCGGCGACGCCGTCGCGCTGAGCATCACGCCGGCCTACCTGCGGGAGGTCGGGTTGCTGCGGCCCTCCGACGTCCCACCGACGGACATCGAGATCCTGCTCCGGATCGCGCTCGACAAGATCGCCTTCTTGCCGTTCGGGCTGCTCGTCGACCGGTGGCGATGGCAGGTCTTCTCCGGCGAGGTCGAGCCGGCTCGCTACAACGCGGCGTGGTGGGACCTGCGCCGACGCTACCAAGGGGTCTCCGAACCGGTGACGCGGACGGAACGGGACTTCGATCCGGGCGCCAAGTACCACGTCCCGGCCAACACGCCGTACATCCGGTACTTCCTCGCACGCATCCTCCAGTTCCAGTTCCACCGGGCCCTCTGCCGCCTGGCCGGCCAGACCGGTCCCATCCACGCCTGTTCGATCTACGGCAGCACCGCGGCAGGTGCCGGGCTGGCGCGCATGCTGGCGATGGGCGCCAGCCAACCGTGGCCAGACGCGCTTGAAGCCTTGACCGGCGATCGCCAGATGGACGCCACCGCCCTGCTCGAGTACTTCACGCCGCTCACAGACTGGCTTGACGAAAGGAACCGCGGTGTCGACGTCGGATGGGAGGACACCGCCATCACGTCGGGGTGAGGAGAGCCATGGCCAAGCGCATCGGCATCTTGGGCGGCCTGACGCCGGAGTCGACCGTCAGCTACTACCAGCACATCGTACGATCCTGGCAGCGCCAGCACGGCGATCACCGCTTCCCGGAGATCGTCATCTACTCGGTCAGCTTTCAGCAGTACGAGGACTGGATGGAAGCCGGCGACTGGCATCGAATCGAGGGAGCTCTGGGCGAGGCGCTCGACCGGCTCCGCGGCGCGGGCGCGGAATTCGCCATCATGGCCACCAACACCATGCACCTGCTGTTCGACCCGCTGCAAGCCCGGGCGGGTATCCCGCTCCTGAGCATCGTCGACGCCACGGGGACGGCGATCCGGATGGCTGGACTCCGCGTGGTCGGGCTGCTGGGCACGCGCTTCACCATGGAGAAGTCCTTCTACCGGGACGGCCTCGCCCGGCAGGGGATCGCCACCCTGGTCCCCGAGGCCGGTGATCGCGAGGAGATCCACCGCGTGATCATGCAGGAACTGTCGGTCGGCGAGCTGAAACCCGCCTCGCGGCGTCGCTACCTCGAGATCATCGACGGGCTGGTCGCACGCGGTGCAGAAGGAATCGTCCTCGGCTGCACGGAGATCCCGTTGCTCGTCACCTCGGACCACACGTCGGTGCCGCTGTTCGACACCGCGACCCTGCACGCGCAGGCGGCGCTCGATTACGCCGTGCGATGACACCTACCTCACGTAGCCGAGGCTCCGGAGGCGATCGAGCATCTCCTGGTCGAGCGGAGCGGCGGACGGCGGCCGGAAGGCCGGAAGCCGCGGACCGTAGCTGTCGACGATCCGCACCGGCACCCGGGCTCTGAACTCGGGAGACAACAGTTCCGTCCGCGGGCGGCCAGGCAGTTCCCGGCTGGCCGGCACGCCGAGCAGGTAGAGCACGGTCGGCGCCACGTCGGCGCCGCGGGCCTGCACGGCTTGGCCAGTCGCCACCGACGGCCCGCTGAGCGCGAGGATGCCGGGCCCCGCCGCGGCCGAGCGCCCGGGGTCAGCCAGCAGCGCGTCGGTCGCACCCGGATCGGAGTCAGTCAACGGGGCCAGCAGTCGATCGAGGAACACGTAGTAGCGCTCGAGCGCTTCGACGCGCGCGGCCATGACCGACGCCGGCAGGCTACCCGCACCGAGCAGACCGTGCTGGGCGATGTCCAAACCGGGCAGGTAGACGGAGCGGAGGTCGGCCGCATCATTCGACACGCGGGTGGCCAGTGCAAGGGGAATGGCGTCTTGCTCGGCTGCCCGCCGGAGCAGGTCGGATGTCGGGTCGTTCGTCTCCGGGAAGTCCTCCAGCACCGCCCGCCGGGCCTGATCGCGCAGCGCGGGCCAGGCGCGCTCCAGCGCCGGATAGAGGGCGGAGGGCGAGATCTCGGCGTCGAGATCGCCGCCGTGCTCCAGGCGCAGCGTGGCCCGGTCGGTCAGGACGACGCCCGGAGCCGCGGGTGCCGGCCAGGTGGCCCACCAGTTGATGACGAAGGTGCGGAGGCCGTGCTCGGCCGCCACTTCCCAGAACGTCTTCGAGCGGCGCTGCAAGCCGGTCGTCAACGAGGGTCGCGTCAGGCGGACCAGATCGGTCGCGGCAGCGATCACCCCCGCGAGACCGGACCGGCCGGCGGGCACCGACCCGGAAATCCCGCTCAGGCGGCGCGTCTGGATGCCGCTCACGCCGTGAATGTCGGCCGGCTGGCCGGTCGCGAGCGACGTCCAGGTTCGGGCGGGGTCGGGCGCGTCGGAGGCGGGGAGGATCAGGCGGGACCCGCCGAGCAGCCGCGCCAGATGGGGGACACGACCATCCGCGGCCAGGTGTTCGAGGAACGTTAGGTCGAGGCCGTCGATGGCCACCAGGGTCAGGTGGATCCCGGTCGGCTGCACGATCACGCGTGAAGCGGACGAGCCGCCCGCGATCCGTTCCTCCCTGACGGTTGCGACAAACAGCAATCCGGCGCCCGCGGCCAGGGCCACGAGGCCGACGCCGAGCGTCGCCCCCCACGAGCGCGACCGGCGGCGGAGCCGTGCAGCGCCGCCGTTGGCCAGGCGGGCCGCCTGGGCCAGCATGGCGACCATCACCGCGTGACCCAGGAGCATGCTCACCGCGGTGGCCAGGACGAGTGCCGGCAGGGTCCACGCCACGCTACGCCAGACCGTCCCGGCGGGTGTCACGGTCCTCCACCACAACACCAGATACGCCAGGCAGAGGGCGGCCACCGCTGTGCCTGCAGCCCTCGCCAACCGCAGCGCCCAGGTCTGGACTGTCTCGGCGCGCCCCACCCGCGAGGTCACCGCGCCGAGCAGGACCATGGCCAGCAACGACGCGGCGGCGACGGCAGCACCGAACAGCACCCCGAGGTAGCAGGCGAGGACCGCGAGGTCGCGAGGACTGGTCACCAGGCCAGGAAGGCGCGCGCCCAGCGCGGCGGCCCCCGACGGGCCGAGCAGCAGCCCGGCCAACAGACCGATCCGGACGCTCGACCGCCACGACGTGCCGAACAGGCCTCGGCTGATCCGGACCGGCCCGAGGACGAACCGGTCGACGCCGGCATCCAGGTATCCGAGGTCGCGCAGCCGTGCGCGCAATTCGTCGACCGACGGCTTCTGGTCCCCCATGCGTTCTTGGCTCACCAACGGCACGCCCACCGCCCTCCCGGCGCTACACGTTCCGGCTCACGACGAAGTCGGCCAGGTCGCGCAAACGCGCGGCGCGCGGACCGAAGACGTCCAGGGCCCGTGTGGCTGTCTGGCATAGCTCACGGGCGAGCTCGCGCGCGCCCTCGACGCCGCTGAACGAGACAAACGTGGTCTTGCGTGCGTCCGCCAGCCTCGGCTTGCCCGTCTCGGCGGGGTCGCCTTCCACGTCGAGGAGGTCGTCGATGATCTGGAAGGCCAGGCCCAGGTTCTTCGCGTAGGCCGAGAGGGCCGACACCTGGTCGCTCCGTGCAGACGCTGTCAGCGCACCCGAGGTGGCCGCCGCCACGAAGAGAGCGCCGGTCTTCCAGCGATGGATCAGCTCGAGAGCCTCGAAGGAGATCGACATCTCGGTCGCCAGGAGGTCCTCGACCTCCCCGCCGATCAGACCTTCGGAGCCGACCGACCCGGCGATCAGGGCCGTTAGCTGGCGGGCGAGTGGCGGGTCGTAGGCCCGAGCGATGGTCGCAAAGGCGAGATTGAAGAGGTTGAACGCGGCCATCAGCGCCATCGCCTCGCCGTGGGCCACGTGGTTCGAGGGCCGGCCCCGCCGCAGGTCGGCGTTGTCGAGAGCCGGAAGGTCGTCGAGGATGAGCGAGGAGGCGTGTACCAGCTCGACGGCGGCTGCCACGGGCAGGGCCCGCGCGCTTGTCCCGCACACCTCAGCCGACAACAGGGTCAACACCGCGCGGACCCGCTTGGACGGTGCGAACAGCGTGTAGCGCATCGCGCGATGCAGCCGCTCGGGCCGCAGGGTCTCGGGCGGGGTGACCCGGTCCAGCTCACGTTCGATCGCGGCGATATGCGCCGCGATGAATGGCGGCAGTTTCATCCCTGCACATCTTACCCCGGCCGACGTGATCCGTGAGTGGGCGGCGAGGGGCGGCGCGCCGGGCGCCGCACGAGCCGCAGCGGCGGCGTTGGCGGGGGCGCGGAGGTGGAAAACGGGGCGCGCCTCGATCCCGCCAATTCGGCCGCGGCCGGAGCCGTCGGTGCGCGGGACACCCGGTCTGGAAAACGGCTGGCCGGAATTTCTCTGGTTGACTCTTGACGGATCGTGCCCGCGTTCGTATTGTATTCAGGGACAAAAGCCTGCCTTGTCAGGGCAGCGACGATCGTCGTCGGCGGCCACGCGCAAGTATTGGCGTCCCTGGGTACTCAGGGTTCGGCGGGTTCTGGGCCGAGCTTCTCCGGGGGTGGGCTGTCATGGCGCGTCGCACTTATTTCCCTCCTGTTTTGTCCGCGTCTGCCAAGGCGCGGACGCATGCGGGCCCACCGCATCTGCTCCGCCCCACGATCCCGCCACTTCGCTCTGTGGGCCACCGCCAACTGCTCGTGCTGCGGGTGGTGGTCCGGGTCGGTCGAGCGGCGTCGGTAACCTGAGGGACCGTCCCCGCCAAGGGGACCGTCTGCACTGCACGCGCAAGCCGGAGGTGCCGGGTCGGGAGGGATCTGTCCAGAGGAGGTCCCATGACGGACGTGTGCGCGCTGGCCGCGGGCGAGCGGTTGACGCTCGAACACCTCTTTGACGTGCCGGAAGGCCGCCGCATCCTCACGTGCCTGCAGTGTGGCACCTGCACGGGCACGTGTCCCTACGGCGACGTGATGGAGTTTCCGCCTCGACGGATCGTGGCGTTGCTCCGCGAGGGACTGCTCGAACGAGTGCTGCACAGCGACAGCCTGCTGATGTGCGTGGCGTGCTACGCGTGCATGGCGAAGTGCCCGCGCGACATCGATCTCACCGAGGTGCTCCTGCCCTTGGTCAAGGAGCAGGCGTTCGCCAACCTGCCCGAGACGCCGGCCGAGTTGGCCAAGGCCCTCCAGAACACGCTCCGCTACGGCAACCCGATGGGCGAGCCGGCCCGCAAGCGCTCGGCGTGGGTCAAGACGGCGGGCGTGCCGATCCGGATTCCTTCAGGAGGACCCGCGACCGGTGGACGTGCTGTGGAACGTCGAGTGCTACAACGCCTATCACCCGCGCGGACAGGAGTCATCGCGTGCGACCGCCCGGGTCTTCACCCGCCTGGGAATTGACTTCGCCATCCTCGGCAACGAGGAGAAATGCGCCGGCGAGTGCGCGCGGCTCCTCGGCGAGACGGGGCTGTTCGACACGCTGATGGATTACAACATGGCGGTCCTGCAGAAGTACCGCTTCAATCGCCTCGTGACGTCCGGGGCGCACGCCTACGACGCGTTCAAGTACCAGTATCCGGCGCTTGGGTTCCGCTACCCGCTCGAGTTGGCCACCGTCTTCGTGGCGCGCCACCTCGACCGCCTGCGCCCGATGCTGGGCCCGCTTCCCCTGCGAGTGACCTACCACGACTCGTGCTGCCTGGGCCGGCACAACGGGTTCTACGACGAGCCCCGGGAGCTCCTCCGGGCGATTCCGGGGGTTCGCCTCGTCGAGATGGCGCACAACCGCGAGAACTCCTTGTGCTGCGGCGGCGGCGGCGGTGGGATGTGGCTCGACACCTACTACAAGTCGAAGGGATACACGCGGCTTTCCGATCGCCGCGTCGCCGAAGCCGTGGCGACCGGCGCTGACGTCCTCGCCGTGGCCTGCCCCTATGAGCTTTCCCGCTTCGAGGATGCCCTGAAGGTGCTCGGCGCCGAGACGAAGATCGCCGTCAAGGACGTCCTCGAACTGGTCGCGGAATCGATGGAGGCGACATCGTGATGAACATGGTCGTCGTGCTCAAGATGGTGCCCGACGTCGTCGAGGAACTCGAGCTGTCGGCCGACAACCTGGCGCTCGACCCGGATCTCCTGCGGATGATCCTCAGCGAGAGCGACGACCACGCACTCGAGGAAGGGCTCCTCATCAAGGAGCGGGAGGGGGGGCACCTGACCGTGGTGGCCCTCGCCGCTGACGGTGCGGACGACGCGCTCTTCACGGCGCTGGCAAAGGGGGCGGACCGTGCGGTGCGCGTCGAGACCGACATCGACCCGCTCGACGTCGAGACATCCGTACAGGCTGTCGTCGCGTGGCTGCGGACGCTCACGCCACCGCCGGATCTGGTACTGACCGGCACGCAGGCGATCGACGACCTGCGTGGCCTCTCCGCGCCCTGGATCGCGCATCTGCTGGGGCGACCCTACGTCGGCATCGTCACCAGCGTCGCCAGAGCAGCGGCGGCCAATCACCTCCTCGTCCTGAAGGAGTTCCCCGGCAGCGTGCGCGCCGAGATCGACGTGCCGCTGCCCGCGGTGCTCGGCGTGCAGGCGGCCGAGAAGCCCCCGCGGTACGTGCCGGTGGCCCGCGTGCGATCGGCGACCAAGACGCAGCGGATCGAAGCCGTCCCCGCGGCCCCGCCACCGCGTTCCGCCGCGCTGGAGATGATGGCCATGGCCAAGCCACCATCGGCCGGGCACGCAGAAATGATCGAAGGCGACGTGGAGAATGCGGCGGGCCGACTCGTCGATATCCTCGAGGCACGCGGCCTTGTCTGACCCATCGGGACTTCGAGCGCACCGCCCCGGTGGGCGGGAAGAAAGGTGTTGCGTATGGCCACAGCGATTTGGGTGGTAGCCGACCAATGGCGGGGGCGCGTCTCAGACGCGACGTTCGAGGCGTTGGTCCTCGGCCGGGAGCTGGCCGACGCGCTGGGATGTCCGCTCGAGGCACTGCTGCTCGGGCACGAGGTCGCCGGGATGGCCACGAGCCTCGGCAAGGCGGACCGCGTCATCGCGGTCAACCACCGCTCGCTGGCCGAACCGATGGCCGGCGCGTGGAGCGCGGCCCTCGCACCGCTGGTCGCCGAGCGGAACCCCGACGCCGTGCTCATCCCGCTGACCAACGTCACCTTGGGCATCGGAACCTTCCTCGGCGCGAAGCTCGGTTTGCCCGTGGCGAACTTCTGTCTCGACGTCCGAGTCGCGAGCGACGGGTTCACGGCGACGACCGTGATGTACGGCGGAAAGTTCCAGGCAACGGTCGCCATCCACAAGCGGCCGGCCATTCTCGGACTGCGGCCGGGGGCCCGCCTGGCCGACAGCGGGCGGGCCGAGGGGCCGCCCGCACAAGAACTCCTGACGCCGGACCTTCCCCCGACCGATGTCGTCGTGACGCGGTACATCGAACCCGAGGCCGGCGACGTGGATCTCACCAAGCAGGACGTCCTCGTGGCGGTCGGACGCGGCATCGGCAACAAGGAGCACCTCTCGATGGCCGAGGAGGTGGCCACCGCCCTCGGCGGCGCGGTGTGCGGGTCGCGCCCGGTCATCGACCAGGGGTGGCTGCCGCTGTCGCGACAGGTTG
Source organism: uncultured Acidobacteriota bacterium (assembly GCA_963701315.1). Lineage (GTDB taxonomy): Bacteria > Acidobacteriota > Vicinamibacteria > Vicinamibacterales > Fen-181 > FEN-299. The sequence continues at coordinate 3,652,860 of OY969603.1, forward strand.
GCAAGTCGGGGCTCACCGTCCACCCGAAGCTGTACCTGGCCGCAGGCATCAGCGGCGCTCCGGAGCACGTCGAGGGGATGAAGAACTCGGAGCTGATCGTCGCGATCAACACCGACCCGCGCGCACCCATCTTCGACGTTGCGCACTACGGCATCGTCGGCGACGCCCTCGACGTGCTGCCTGCCCTCGCGGAGTGGCTGACGGCCAGGAAGGAGTGACGCGATGCCAGACCCGAGCGTGCTCATGTACCGAGGGGTGCCGGGCTACGCGGCATTGTGGGCGCTCGCGGTGGTCTCGCTCGGCCTCTTCGGGTGGAGGGCGTTCCACCTCGTGCGCCTGTTGCTGACCGCCGGTCCCGAGCGCCGCGGCGATCATCTGGCAACCCGCCTGCGGCTGCTCGTGGTGCAGGTGCTCGGCCAGCGACGGCTGTTCAACGAGGGGCTGATCGGCGTCTGCCACTGCCTGATCTTCTGGGCCTTCGTCTTCTACGCGACCGGGTTCTGGTGGACGCTGGCCCGCGGCCTGTTCCCGTCGCTCCCCTTGCCCTACCCGGACGACGTCGGGGTGATGGCGCTCATGCTCGACCTGTTCGGCCTCGTGGCGCTCGCGGCCCTCGCCGTGGCGGCCTACCGCCGCTACGTGCTGAAGCCGGACCGGCTCGAACGGTCGGCGGATGCGACACGCATCCTGGGCCTGATCGCCCTCCTGCTCATCGCCTACCTCGCGGGGTCGGCCTGCAAGGCGGCGTCGCCCCACGGCGCGAGCCGGTGGGCAATCGGGGGGGCGCTGCTCGCCCCCGGTGTCCGGTGGCTCGGCGTCGATGTCCGCGCCGGATACGTGGCGGCCTGGTGGCTCCACCTCGCGACCGTGCTGGGCTTCCTCGCCTACCTGCCGTATTCCAAACACCTGCACCTGCTTGCCGCGCCCTTTGGCGTGTTCTTCGGCGCGCTGGAACCGGGCAACCTGCCGTCGGGGACCTCCGGGGTCTCGCGGTGGCGCGATTCGAGCTGGCGCGAACTGCTGAGTGGCTTCTCGTGCGCCGAGTGCGGCCGGTGCGACCGGGCGTGCCCCGCGGTGGCCAGTGGAGCGGCGCTCTCGCCCAAAGAGCTCATGCGCACGGTGAAGGAGCTTGCGACGGACGCCATTCCGCCGCTGTCGTCCCTGTTCCACCCGCACGGCTGGGGGAGACCGGCGGCGCCCGCCGGCCCTCACGCCCATCATCCGGCGGTGGGCCACACGCTGCCCGACGGTGGCCAGCCCATCGCGGCGACGGGCGGGCCACCGGATTCCGTCGTGCAGGCCGTCGGGCGCGAGGCGATCTGGGGCTGCACGACGTGCCTGGCCTGCATGCACCAGTGCCCCGTGTTCAACGAACACGTCCCCCTGCTCGTCGATTCTGAGGCGCCACCTCGTCTCGGAGGGAGACGTCGACGCTCACGTCCAGGAGGTGCTTGTCAGCCTCACGCGCTACGGCAACTCCTTCGGCCAGTCCCCGCGCGCCCGCTCGAAGTGGACCCAGAACCTCGGGTTCGCGGTCAAGGACATCCGGAAGACGCCTGCCCAGTACCTGTGGTTCGTCGGGGACTACGCGTCGTTCGATCCGCGCCTGCAGGGCGTCACCAAGACGACGGCGCGGCTGCTCCGCTACGGCGGTGTCGACTTCGGGATCCTCGGTGACGCCGAGCAGAATGCCGGCAACGACGTCCGCCGCGTCGGCGAGGAAGGCCTGTTCGAAGCCCTGAGGGACAAGAACCTGCAGGCGATCGGCAAGTCGTCGTTCGAGCGGATCATCACCACCGACCCGCACACCTACCATGCGCTCAGGCGGGAGTACGGCGACGGCCAGGGGCTCGGCCACACGCCCGTCCTGCACGTGTCCGAGGTGCTAGCGGACCTGGTCGAACGGGGGCGTTTGCCGGTGAACCGCGTCGTCGTCTCGCCGACGACGTACCACGACCCCTGCTATCTCGGCCGGTATCACGGGCTGTACGACGCTCCGCGCCGCCTCCTCCGCGCGCTCGGCCTCATCGTGGTCGAGATGCCACGCAACCGGTCGCGCGCCGCGTGCTGCGGCGCGGGCGGCGGCCGCATCTGGATGGAGGACGCTACCCCCGCGAAGGAGCGCCCAGCCGAATCACGTGTGCGCGAGGCGAGCACGCTGTCCGGCGTCCACTTGCTCGCCGTCGCGTGTCCGAAGGACCTGGTGATGTTCGGTGACGCCATCAAGACGACCGGCCTCGAGGGGCGCCTGCGCGTGGTGGACATCGTCGAACTGGTAGCCCAGGCCACCTTGCCGGACGCGCCGTTGATCGAGTGGCAGTGAGGGGGTCCGACTGCAGCACGGCACGCAACACGCCGTGGATGGGAGCGCCCATGAACGTCGGTGTCTATATTTGCCATTGCGGCACCAATATCGCGGGTGTCGTCGACGTGCGGGCCCTGACCGAGTACGCCGCCACCCTACCCGGCGTCGCCCTCGCCCGCCACTACAAGTACATGTGTTCGGACCCCGGCCAGGTCCTCATCCGCCAGGACGTCGAGGAACACGGCGTCGACCGGATTGTCGTCGCCGCGTGCTCGCCGACCCTGCACGAGAAGACCTTCCGCCAGGCGGCGGCGCGGGCCGGCCTGAACCCGTACTACGTGCAGATGGTGAACATCCGCGAGCAGGACGCGTGGGTGCACACCGACCACGCCGCGGCGACCGTGAAGGCGCGCGACCTCGTGCGCGCCGCCGTGCGCCGTGTGCGGCTGCATCGGCCACTCGAGCGCACACGGGTGTCGATCCACCCAGGCGTTCTCGTCGTGGGGGGCGGGATCGCCGGCATCCACGCGGCGCTGACGCTCGCCGAGGGCGGCAACCACGTCTACCTGGTCGAGCGGGAGCCTACCATCGGCGGCCACATGGCGAAGTTCGACAAGACCTTTCCCACTCTCGACTGCGCCGCGTGCATTCTCACGCCTAAGATGACGGCCGTTCGAACGCACCCGAACATCACGTTGTGGACGCTCTCCGACGTGACGCGGGTCGACGGATCGGTGGGCCAGTTCGAGGTCACGGTGACCCGCCGACCGCGCTATGTGAACGAAGAGGCGTGCGTCGGGTGCATGGAGTGCATCGACGCGTGCGTCTACAAGGAAGGGCGGACGCCCGACGAGTTCAACTTGGGGCTGGGCAAGCGCCGCCCGATCTACGTGCCGTTTCCGCAGGCGGTGCCCCCGGTACCGGTCATCGACCTGGGCACCTGCATCGAGTTCAAGAGCCACAAGTGCAAGAAGACCTGCGTGACGGCCTGCGGAGACCGCGAGGCGATCGACTTCGCCCAGCGGCCGCAGGAGCACACCGTCACCGTGGGGAGCATCATCGTGGCGACCGGCTTCAAGACGTTCGACGCCGCGCGGGTCGCGTACCTACGGATACGGCGTCTATCCGAACGTCTACACCGCGCTCGAAGTGGAGCGGATGGTAAACGCCGCCGGCCCGACCAACGGGGAGGTCCGTCTGCGCGACGGCCGCACGCCGCTGAGCGTCGGCATCGTGCACTGCGTCGGCAGCCGAGACGCGCACACGAACCGCTACTGTTCGCGCGTCTGCTGCATGTACTCGCTGAAGCTCGCCCACCTGGTCAAGGAGAAGACCGGCGCCGAGGTCTACAACTGCTACATCGACATCCGGACGCCCGGCAAGGGGTTCGAGGAGTTCTACAACCGCGTCGCCGAGGAGGGCGTGCATTTCATCCGAGGCAAGGTGGCGGATGTCTATCCGGACGGCACCGACAGCCACCGCCTCCTCATGCGGGTCGAGGACACGCTGCTCGGAATGGTCCGTCAGATTCCCGTGGACATGCTGATTCTCTCGGTGGGCCTTGAACCGCAGCCCGATGCCACCGCCGTCCGTCGCCTGTTCAACATGAGCTGCTCGAGCGAGGGGTTCTTCCTCGAGCGCCATCCAAAGCTGGCGCCGGTCAACACGTCGGGCGACGGCGTCTTTCTGGCGGGGTGCTGCCAGTCGCCGAAGGACATCCCCGACACGGTGGCCCAGGCGGGGGCGGCGGCGGCCGAAGCCCTGGCGCTCGTCCAGGCCGGCGTCATCGAGCTGGAACCGAACACGGCCTACGTACTCGACGAGTCCTGTTCCGGCTGCAAGACCTGTGCGCCGCTGTGTCCCTACCACGCCATCCGCATCGACGAGCAGAGCCATCACGCGGTGGTCACCGAGTCCCTGTGCAAGGGATGCGGCACCTGCGTCGCGTCGTGCCCATCGGGCGCGCTCGCGCAGCACCTGTTCGAGGACGACCAGGTCCTCGCGGAACTCGAGGGGTTACTGACCTATGCCTGACGAGAGCTGGGAGCCCCGTATCGTCGCGTTCTTCTGCAACTGGTGCACCTACACCGCAGCCGACTTGGCCGGCATTTCGCGGCTCAAGTACGCGCCGAACGTCCGCGTCATCCGGGTGATGTGCTCGGGCCGAGTGGACCCGCAGTTCGTCCTCGACGCGTTCGCGGAGGGCGCCGACGGCGTCCTGCTGGGCGGGTGTCATCCGGGCGACTGCCACTACCAGGACGGAAACTACAAGACGCTGCGCCGCGTGCACCTGCTGCGTCGGCTGCTCGCTGACCTCGGCATCGCAGATGACCGCTTCCGCCTGGAGTGGATCTCCGCCGCCGAGGGTGACAAGGTGCGGGCCGCCATCGACGACATGGTCCGGCGCGTCCGCGCGCTCGGGCCCCTCCGGCCGTCGGTCCCCGCCGACGGCCTCGTCCCGGAGGTGACGGCGTGATGGCAGGAACCAAGCCCAAGGTCGCCTTCTACTGGTGCGCGGGGTGTGGGGGATGCGACGAGACGGTCGTCGACCTGAACGAGCAGATCTTCGACGTCGTGCGCGAGGTGGACCTTGTCTTCTGGCCGGTCGCGCTCGACTTCAAGCGGCAGGACGTCGAGCGAATGTCCGACGGCGCAATCGCGGCGGCCTTCGTCAACGGCGCCATCCGGACGACCGAGCACGTGGAGATGGCCCATCTGTTGCGGCGCAAGGCCCAGGTGCTCGTGGCCTTCGGCGCGTGCGCCCAGTGGGGCGGTGTGCCGGGCCTCGCCAACCTCTGGTCGCGCGACGCGATCATCCAGACCGTCTACCACGAGTCGCCGAGCACGGCGAACTGCGACGGGGTCGAACCGACCAGCAACGGCGCGGCGCTGCCCGCGTTGACCGAGACCGTGCGGCCGCTCGACCAGGTGGTCAGCGTCGACTACTACCTCCCGGGGTGTCCGCCCACACCCGCGCTGTTGGCTCAGGCGGTGACAGCGCTGCTCAGCGGCGCGCTGCCGGCGCGGGGCGCCGTGCTGGCGCCGGATCGCGCGCTGTGCGAGACCTGCCCGCGGCGCGACTCCAAGCCGGTCGACCTGGCGCTCCGGGCGTTCACGCGTCCGCATCTGGTCGCCGCCGATCCGGCGAGCTGCCTCTTGGCACAGGGGCTGCTCTGCATGGGCGCCGTCACCAGGGGCGGCTGCGAGGCGCGGTGCCTGGTGGCCAACATGCCGTGCACCGGGTGTTTCGGCCCGACCAGCCGCGTCCGGGACGCGGGCGCCAAGGCCCTGTCGGCAATGGCCTCAATCCTCGACGCCCGCGACGACGGGGCCGCCGCGACGGCCATCGCCAGCATTCCAGATCCGGTGGGCACGTTCTATCGGTACACCCTGCCCGGGTCGCTGCTCAAGGGAAGGCGGACCTGACATGGACACCACATCGACCACCCGGCCCCGCCGGATCACGATCGACCCGATCACCCGTCTTGAGGGCCATGGACGAATCGACATCACTCTCAATGAGCGGGGCGGTGTCGAGCAGGCGCGGCTGCACGTGCCCGAACTGCGCGGGTTCGAACGGTTCGCCGTCGGCCGGCCAGCCGAGGAGATGCCGCAGATTACCTCGCGCATCTGCGGGGTATGTCCGATGGCCCACCACCTCGCGTCGACCAAGGCGCTCGATGCGCTGTTCGAGGTGGACCCGCCGCCGGCGGCACGCAAGATCCGAGAACTCCTCTACAGCACGTTCGTGGTCGAGGACCACGCCCTGCACATCTTCTTCCTGGGCGGACCCGACCTGATCGTGGGCCCGACCGCTCCGCCGGCCGAGCGCAACATCCTCGGGGTCATCGCGCGGGTGGGCGAGGACACGGGGCGTCGGGTGGTGGCGATGCGTCGGCGGCTGCGCGAGTTGATGGCGCGGATCGGCGGCAAGGCCGCTCACCCGGCGTTCGGCCTGCCCGGAGGCGTCTCGAAAAGCCTGACCGAAGAGGACCGCGCGGACTTCGCCAGCGCCGCGGCCGACGCGGTGGAGTTCGCACGCTTTACGTTGACCTTCTTGAAGACCCTGCTCGTCTCGAACCGGGAGTACCTCGATCTCCTGCGGTCCGAGGCCTTTACGCAGCGCACGCACTACATGGGCATGGTGGATCGCGACAACCGTCTGAACTTCTACGACGGCCGCCTGCGGGTCGTGGGGCCCGACGGAGCGGAGCGGGCGGCGTTTGCCGCCGCCGACTATCTGGACTACGTGGCCGAGCACGTGGAGCCGTGGACCTACGTCAAGTTCGCCTACTTCAAGCCTGGCGGCTGGCAGGGCTTCGTGGACGGCCCGACCAGCGGTGTCTATTGCGTGGCCCCGCTCGCCCGGCTCAACGTCACCGAGGGCCTGGCCACCCCGCTCGCGCAGGCGGCGTACGAAGAGTACCTCGAGGCGCTCGGCGGGCGCCCGGTGCACCACACCCTCGCCAATCACTGGGCCCGGGCCATCGAACTGCTCTACGCGGCCGAGCGGATGCGGGAGCTGGCGGCCGACCCGGAGATCACCGACCCGCGCGTGCGGACGCTGCCGACCGCGACGCCCCGCGAAGGCGTGGGAATCGTCGAAGCCCCACGGGGGACCCTCATCCATCACTACCGGACCGACGACCGCGGCATCATCACCATGGCCAACCTGATCGTGGCGACGCAGCACAACTCCGCCCGCATGGCCATGGACATCGAACAGGTGTCCCGTCACCTGATCGTCGACGGGCAGGTGTCGGACGGCCTGCTCAACATGGTGGAGATGGCGTTTCGCGCCTACGACCCGTGTCACGGCTGCGCCACGCACTCGCTGCCGGGCTCGATGCCCCTCGTGGTGCGGGTCACCGGCGCCGATCACCGGGTCGTGGGCAGCCTGCGGCGGGACGGAGACGGGCGGGTGCACCGTGACGGATAGTCAGTCGCGCCGCTTCGCCGTTCGTGTCCTCGGCCTAGGGAACGACCTGCTGGCCGACGACGCCTTTGGCTTCGCCGTTGCCCAGGAACTGCGACAGACGGCGGGCGAGGACATCGAGATCATCTGCAGTCCGGCGGCCGGCCTGGCACTGCTGGACGCCGTCGAAGGCGCAACGCACCTGCTCGTGCTCGACACGTGGCAGACGGGCGCGGGCACCCCGGGGACCCTGTACCGCGCGGAGGAAGCCACGTTTGCCTCCGTGCGCGGCCCATCCCTCCATTCGACTGGTCTCTTGGACACGCTGGCGCTCGGCCGCCGGCTGCAGATGAATGTGCCCGACACGGTCGCGTTTGTCGCCGTTGAGCCCGCCGACTGTCTCACCGTCGGCGGGCCGATGACGCCGACGATCCGCCGCGCCGTTCCGGCGGCTGCCGCGTTGGCTCGCCGCATCGTCGACGAGTGGGTCCGGACGCGCCGGGCCAACGTCAGGCCTTGGAGAGCAGGAGTATCGGCACGAGGCCGCCAAGCGCCAGCGCGGCCAGCGCGATCAGCCCCTCGATGCCCGCCCGCCGGTCCCCGAAACTGAAGGCGTAGATCCCCTTGACCAGGTTGTTGCTCGCCACCGTGATCAGGATCGCCAGCGACGCGACATAGACCGGCGTGGCCGTCCCCGCGGCCTGCGTGAGCCCCATGATGAAGGGGTCGACGTCCGCCACGCCCATGATGGCGGCCAGACCGTAGACGCCGCCCCGTCCCAGGTACACCACGGCGAGCTGGGTCACCACCAGCATCACCACGAAGATCGCGGCGAACATCAGCGCGGCACCGAGGTCGAGCGGGTTCTTCGAGCTGTAGTCCTCGCCGGGGGTGCCGGCGGTGCCCTGCGGAATGCGCGTCAGCGCAAACCCGCCCACCAGCGCACAGGCCGCCAGCACCGCAAACGACGGCGCGAGCGCCAGGGTGAGCGCACCGTTGAAGAGCGACAGCAGCGCGATCAGCCTCAGGAACATCATCCCAGACGCGATCAGCATGCCGCCGGCGAACAGGTGCGGCTTGGCCTCCGCGCGGGACCGTCTGGCCAGGACGACGGTGGTCACCGTCGACGAGTAGGCCCCGCCCAGAACCGCGGCGGCCACGACGCCGCCTTTCCCCTTGGTCGCCTTCTGGATGACATAGCTGCCGTACGACACCGCGCTGACCGCGACGACGACAAGCCAGGTCTTGAACGGATTCAGGTGGTACGGCCCGAACGCCTCATTCGGCAGGACGGGCAGGATGACGGCTGAGAGGAGCAGGAACTTGGTGAAGGTCTGGATCTCGACGGGCGCGGTCCGTCGCGCGAGCGATTCGAGCGCCACCTTGAGTTCGAGCAGCAGGAGGCTGAGCACGGCCAGCGCCGTCGCGGTCCAGAAGCGGTCGTAGTAGACAAGCGCGCCGATGAGATACGTCGCCAGGGCGGACATCTCGGACGTCGCGCCCCCGGCCGCCGATTCGACCTTGTGCCGATAGGAGACCACGAGGAACGCACCGATGACGCCCAAGCCGATCGCCACGCCAAGCGCGTTCTGCCCCGACAACAACGCGACGGCGAAGCCGATCAACCCGATCAGCGGGTACGTCCGGACGCCGCCGAAACTCGGCGTCTCCTGCGTGCCCTTCCGCTCCTCCCGCTCCAGGCCGACCAGGAACGAGAGGAAGAACACGAGGAGGATCTTGGACACGTCGGGCGGCAGCATCTTCGCGAGTTCGTCGGGCACGCGAACTCCTCTCGAGAGGCCCGCGCGGGCGCCGACGCGCGGGCGGTGGAGCGACGGGAGGTGAGCGACGGGAGTATAGCGCGACTCGCGGCCGAATCGGCGGCGGCGGTAAAACCAGCCGTCGGCGGGACCGTCCGGCGGCTCCGCCCCCGTCGTGGCCGGCGCCGGGTGGCTCCCCCATCACGGGTGACCGCACCTCTGCCTCGCCCCGCGGCCGGTGGCGCCCGCGCCGCGCGAACCCGAACGGAGCCCGGGTCCGCGCCGCCAGGGGTCACGCGACAGTTCTTCTTGACCCGGCCCCTGCACCCAGGCAGCATACGCGCGGAGGTTCGATCCTATGTCCACTGTCTTCCTCTCGCGCCGAGGCATCTGCCTGGCGGTTTCCCTGGCCGCTTTGCTGGTCACCGTCCAAGCCCGGTCCGCGGTACAGGCGCCGCCGGCCGGTTCCACTGCGCGTCCGCCGGTCCACGCGAAGGCCGTCGGCCGGCTGCTGATCAAGAACGCAATGGTGATCTACGGCAACGGGAAGCCCGCGTTCGGGCCGGTCGACATCCTCGTGCAGGACGGCCTGATCGCCCGCGTCGGCGCACTCTCGCCGAAGGACCCGGTGCCCGATGCGGTCATCGACGCCACCGGCAAGTACGTGATGCCAGGCCTCATCGACTCGCACATGCACCTTCAGGACGAGCGGGCGGGCGTCCCGCAGCCGCTGCAGTACCGAGCTCAACCTCTATCTGGCGAGCGGGGCCACGACGGTGCGCGATGTCGGCTCGGATTTCGAGAAGGCCAAGGGGTGGCGGGCCGGGAGCGCCGCGCACACGCTCGTCGCCCCACGGATCCTGCTCTACACCCCGGGCTGGAAGGGCCGCACGGGCGGGGCACCCGAAACTCCCCAGACCGTGCGCGCCGGCGTCCGCTGGGCCAAGGAAGCGGGCGCGGACGGGTTGAAGTTCTTCGGCAACGACCGCGACCTGCTGGAGGCCGCGCTCGACGAAGCCCACAAGCAGGGGTTGCGCACGGCGGCCCACATCGCCGTCGAGGAAACCACGGCCCGCGACTACGCAGAACTCGGCATCACCTCAATCGAGCACTTCTATGGGGTGGCCGACGCTGCGTTGGACGGTCTCCAGGAGTTCCCGGCGAACCACAACGCGAACAACGAGATTCACCGCTTCGGTCGCGCCGGAGAGCTCTACCTCCAGCACAACCTCAACCGCCAGAAGCTGTCTGAGGTGCTCGACCTCATGGTGCGCCGGCACGTTTTCTGGTCCCCGACCATGGACGCCTACGTCGCCAGCCGCGATTTGATCCGGTCAGAGAACGTGCCGTGGTTCCGCGATTACCTGCACCCGACGATGGCGGAGTACTGGGCGCCGGACCTGCAGCATCACGGATCGTATTTCTTCGGGTGGACCCACACGCAGGAGGTCCGCTGGCAGAAGGACTTCCAGGTCTGGATGGACGCCTTGCGCGAGTTTGCCAACAAGGGCGGCCTGATCACCACGGGTGACGATGCGGGCTTCATCTACAACCTCTACGGCTTTGGCCTGATCCGGGAGCTCGAGCTGCAGGAGGAAGCCGGATTCCAGCCCCTGGAGGTCATCGCGCACGCGACGGTCAACGGCGCGAAGCTCATCGGGATGGAAGACAAGCTGGGTCGGGTCCGCGAGGGCTACATCGCCGACCTGCTGGTGGTGAACGGCAACCCCCTCGAAGACCTGCGCGTGTTGAACCCCTACGGGGCTGACATCGTGACGCTGAACGGGAAGCCCGTGTCCAACTACTCGTCGCTCGTGCCGGGGGACAAGAACATCAAGGCCGAACACGCTGGCGGAATCGAGTGGACCATCAAGGACGGCATCCCGTATCACGTGCCCACTCTCATGAAGGAAATCAAGGAGATGGTGGCCGCCGCGCGCGCCGAACGGACCAAGAAGAAGTAGCGGCGGCGGGGGCGCCGGGCGTGCCGGCGCCCCCGCCGACCGGAGGAACCCATGAGTGACAGAGTGGATCGGCGCGGGTTCGTGAAGGTGACGGCCGGCCTCGGCGCCGCCATGTTCCTGCCCGCCATCCGAATGGCGGACGCGCAGGCGCCGGCCGTCCGGAGACTGACCACGAACCCCCAGCTCGAGTTTCGCGTGCCGCCCATCGATCCCGTCCGGATTGGGTACGTCGGGGTTGGCGGGATGGGATCGGCCCACGTCCGAAACCTCTTGAGGATCGAGGGCGTACAGGTCCGGGCCGTGTGCGACATCGTGCCAGAGAAGGTCGCCCGCGTGCGTCAGTGGGTGATCGATGCGGGCCAGCCTCCGCCCGAGGGATACACGCGCGGACCGCAGGACTTTCGCCGATTGTGCGAGCGGGACGACATCGATCTCCGTGTACAACGCGACACCCTGGGAATGGCACGTCCCCATCTCGGTGGCCGCGATGGAATCCGGCAAGCACGCGGCGACTGAGGTGCCCGCCGCGACGACCCTCGACGAGTGCTGGCAGCTCGTGGAGACGTCGGAACGCACCCGGCGCCACTGCGTGATGATGGAGAACTGCTGCTACGACCGGCCCGAAATGCAGTGCCTCGCCATGGTGAAGAGGGGCCTGCTCGGCGAGATCCTGCACGCCGAGGCGGGCTACCTGCACGACCTGCGGGCGGTGAAGTTCTCCAACGAGGGAGAGGGCTTGTGGCGTCTGGCCCATTCGATCGCCAGAAACGCGAATCTCTACCCCACGCACGGCCTAGGCCCGGTGGCCCAGTGCATGGACATCAACCGGGGCGACCGGTTTGCCTTGCTGGTCTCCCTGAGCAGCCCGTCGCGTGGCCTGAACCTATACGCGGCCCGGACGTTCGGCGCCACCGACAAGCGTGCCACCCAGTCCTACGCGCTCGGGGACGTCAACGTCAGCCTGATCAGGACCGCCCTCGGCAAGGTGATTACCCTCTACCACGACACCAACCTGCCGCGCCCGTACAGCCGCATCCACAAGGTCCAGGGAACTCAGGGCATCTTCGAGAAGTACCCCGACCGCGTGTATGTCGAAGGGCGCAGCAAGGAGGATGCCTGGGACACGCTGGACAAGTTCGCGGAGTTCGACCATCCCCTGTGGACGACCCAGGCCGAGCGGGCGCGCGGCGCCGGGCACGGGGGCATGGACTACATCGAGGACTATCGCCTGATCGATGCGTTGCGCCACGGCCGCCCGCTCGACTACGACGTGTACGACGCGGTCGCCTGGAGCGTCGTGACACCGCTATCCGAACAGTCGGTGGCAGGCAACGGCAAGCCGGTCGAGTTCCCGGATTTTACGCGGGGGGCCTGGAAGACTCCGCGCACCCTGCACGTGATGGACGTCTGAGGCGGCGGCTGGCCCCGTGCCCGCACGGACCAGGGCCGGGGTTGCCGGGCGGACCGTGTCGGAACTATCGTACCAACATCCCTCGGTCGCCCGCGGCACGGGCGGTTCGAAGTGCGACTCGATCGCTTCCTGGAGGCATATGGCAGACCTGACGCGGCAAGACGTCATCCGGATTCTCGCGGTCACCGAGAAGGCGCGCCTCGCGGGCGTCGACCTCTCCGGCCTCGACCTCCACGGTCTGAACTTCGCGGGCGCTGATCTGATCCGGGCCAACCTGTCAGGCTCCGACTTCTCGAACGCCTACATGCGGGGTGCGAGCCTCGAGTTCGCGGTCGCCGAAGGGGCGAGCTTCGCAGGAGCCAACCTGAAGGAGGTCAACTTCAAGAATGCGAACCTGCGGAGCGCGGACCTTTCGCACACGAACATGACGGACACGAACCTGTACCAGGCGGACCTGCGCGCCGCCAACCTGGAGGGTGCCCAGGGGCTGGCTCGATGAGGGAGCACGACAAGATCGCCGTCGTCGATTTCGGCGGACAGTACGCCCACCTGATCGCCACGAAGGTCCGGCGGCTGCGAGTGCTGGCGGAGATCCGCCAGCCGGAGGACGCCACCGAGGTGTTCGCCGCCTACAAGGGCATCATCCTCTCGGGAAGCCCGAGTTTCTCGTCCATGGGCGAAGACTCCGGTTACAACCAGGCGATCTACGACCTCGACATCCCCATCCTCGGCTTCTGCTTCGGCCACCAGGAGATCGCGAAGCACTACGGGGGCACCGTCATCCACGGCGGGCGCGAATGGGGGCGGGCCACCCTGCACATCCTGCGCGATCACCCGCTCTTCCGGGGCTTGTCCCGGGCCGAGCCCGTCTTCATGAGCCACTACGACTCGGTGGTGGGCGTCGGCGACGGCTTCGAAGAACTCGGCTTCACCGAGCTCGGCGAGAGTGAGGGCGGCGGCCATCGCTACGCCGCCATCGGGTCCGACCGGTACCGCCGCTACGGCTTCCAGTTCCACCCCGAGGTCGACGACACCGTGCATGGCCACCAGATGATCGCGAACTTCGTCCTGGGCATGTGCGGCTGCTCGCCATCGTGGACGATGGAGCGGTACCTCGAGGAGCAGCTCGAACGGATTCGAGCGCAGGTCGGTGCGCGGTCGGTCTTCCTGCTGGTCTCTGGGGGTGTCGACTCGACGGTCGCCGCCAAGCTGTTCGCCCTCGCGCTCGGGCCGGACCGTCTCCGCCTGCTCCACGTGGACAACGGGCTGATGCGCAAGCACGAGAGCCGCGGGGTCCTCGAGACCCTCCGGTCGCTCGGTCTGGGAGCTCACCTGCACTTTGTCGACGCGACCGACGACTTCCTGGGGGCTCTCGACGGAGTCGTCGAACCCGAGGCGAAGCGGCAGATCATCGGCGACACCTTCGTGAGCGTCTTCGAACGCGAGGCCCGTCGGCTCGGCATCGAGGACCACCTCCTGGGTCAGGGCACCATCTACCCGGACACCATCGAGACCGGCGGCACGAGGCGGGCCGACACGATCAAGACGCACCACAACCGCGTCCCACTCGTCGCGCAGATGATCCGCGAGGGCCGTGTGGTCGAGCCCCTCGCCGACCTGTACAAGGTCGAGGTCCGGGAACTCGCTGAGCGCTTGGATGTCCCGCACGATCTGGTGTGGCGGCATCCCTTCCCGGGGCCGGGCCTCGGCGTGCGCCTGCTCTGCTCGACAGGCGACGCCGACCGTGAGGGCCTCGAGACGGCCGGTCCGCTGGCAGGCGACCTGGCGCGCCGGTACGGTCTCGCGGCGCTGCCGCTGCCCATCCGCTCGGTGGGCGTCAAGGCGGATCTGCGCGCCTACGAACATCCGCTGCTGCTCCACGGCCAGCTGCCGTGGGAGCGGCTCCTCGAAGCCGTGGGGCTGATCCTCAGGCAGACCCCCGGCTTGAACCGCTGCATTTGGAATCTCGGCCCGCACCTGCCCTCGCAGGCCTGGCCCGTACCGGCCACTGTCACGCAGGAACGCCTGGACACGCTGCGCGAGGCGGATGCGCTGGTCATGGATGGCCTGCGCCGTCACGGGCTGTACGAGAGCATCTGGCAGTGTCCGACCGTGCTCGTCCCGCTCAGCATCGACGGCCGCGGTCGGGAGTTCGTGATCGTCCGGCCGATCCACTCCGAGCGCGCAATGACCGCGTTGCCGGCGCAACTGCCTGCCGCGCTGCTCGACGAGTTGAGGGCGGGCATCCTGGCGCTGCCCGGGGTCTCTGGTCTCGGGCTGGACGTCACGTCGAAGCCTCCGGGCACCATCGAGTGGGAGTAGACCCCACCCCCCGACGCGCACAGGGGCGGATCGCTGTCCGGCGAATCCGGACCCGTAGCTCGCGCCACGTCGCGGACAAACGCCGCCCCTGATGTCGCCTGCGGCGTGAGTTCTCGCACGCGACTCGACGGTGTAAGATGGTCGCCCATGAACGTCGACCACGATGAGACGCCCACCCCGCGCCCGATCTGGCAGCGTCTGCTGCTGGTCGCGGCGGCGTTGATCATACTGGTTGCGGCAGTCCTCGCCGGCAGATGGCTCGCGCTGCTGAAGGGAGGGCCTAGCGAGCCGGCTAAACCGGTCGCCGCCACGGCGGCGGCCCCGCCCGGTCCGGCCACGGCCCCGACGCCCGCCTCCGCGCTCGAACCTGCCCGCGACGCCAGACCAAGGGCCAAGAAGGTCGAACCCACACCTGCTCCGGCACCCGAGGTGGCACCTGCCGCGCCGACGACCGGCGAACTGCACATCGACGCGGACGTCCCCGGGGCGATGGTGTTCCTCGATCGGAAGTACCTGGGGAACACGCCGGTTACCGCCAAGGACCTGCCGCCGGGCCGACACCACCTGAACCTCACGGCCGAGGGTTTCGACGGTTACTCGGAGGATGTGGACGTGGCCGCCGGGCCGGCCGATGTCCTGGTTCGTTTCAAGGAGGTCCGGCTGAAAGCGGCGGTCGACGTCGTTCACAAGCACGCGATGGGCTCGTGTGAAGGCCGACTCCTGGCGGACCCGGACGGTATCCGGTACGAAACGTCGAACAAGGACGATGCGTTCAGCATGCGGTTCGCGGACGTCGAGACGTTCGAAGTGGACTACCTGAAGAAGAACCTGCGCATCAAGAAGCGCGGCGGGAAGTCGTACAACTTCACGACGAAGGCGGCCACCGCGGATCCACTGTTCGTGTTCCACCGGGACGTCGACAAGGTCCGCCAGCAGGTCGTCGGCGGGAAGTAGACGGCGTCAGCGCCGTGTCCGGCTCCTCCGCGGCACCGTGGGTAGTCGTCGAGCAGACTCGGTCTCTGCTCGGTCGCCGGGTCTCCGGCTCTCGGGCCCGTCGAACGGCGTCGACGCCCCCGTCTTCCAGCGCCCGTCCGCGCGATGGCAACCTCACGGGGCCGCGTCAAGGACTTTGCGGACTCTCCGACGCAGCGTGTCCACAGTAAATGGCTTCCTCAGCACGTGCGTGCCCTTGGCCAGCATGCCCTGCCGCACGATCGAGAACTCGGCGTAGCCCGACATGTAGCGCACTCGCAGAATCTCGCCGAGCCGCCTGAATCGTCTGCGCGAGTTCTCGGCCGCTCAACCCCGGCATCACGACATCGGTGAGGAGGAGATCCTCCAGCCGCTTTCGCTCCGTCACGTCTCGAAGGAACACGACGGCCCCGTCGACACCCTGATAGAGAATGGGCGCGGCGACCACTCGAGGAGCGGCCGTGCACACCTGCGAACTCTAGCTGTTCTTCGAGCGTTTCAGAAGGGAATTGAGCATCCGCGATCACGGTGGGCACCAGGTCCGTTCGGACGCTCTGCAGACTTGCCAGAGGACACGCGCCTGCGAGGGACCCTCCGGCTCGGTCGGGCGATTCTGAGCGCCACAGCCCTGACACCTCGACTGTCGGTCGCACGACGGCCACCGTCGTGCCTACCGAACGGGCGACGTCGCTCAAGCGCGCTCACTTGCAAGGCGTGACCGACTCGGAGCACGCACCGAGAGTGTCGAAAGAACCGCCGTGTGGCCTGACGCGCGCGGCGAAGCCCGGCACGGGCGGTGCTGCGCTGCCCCGTCCGGACAGGCTCGTCCCGCAGAGTCCGCCGTCAGAAATCCACTCGCACGCCGACACGCACGGCGCGCGGCGGCTGTACCGAGGGTCGGCGTCCGGAACGTCCCGTGGGTTGTCACGACAACCTCCTCCACCTCGTTGGCCGTGTTCAGAAGGTTGAACGCCTCTAGCACGGCGGCAGCACGGCGCGAGCCGAGTCTGAACCCCTTCTCGACGCGGGCGTCGAGGGTGAAGGTGTACGTGAACCGGCTGTAGCCGTCCGTGTAGGCCTGGATGGCCTCCGCGCCCTGATTGAGGTTGGGCGCAATGACCATCCGCGCGAACGGCTGGCCGTCCTGGTAGCGGGCGACGGTGCCGACCACGACGTCGTGCGGCAGCACCCCGCCGACGGACCACTTGATCACGTAGGCGCGATCGAAGAAGAGCCGCCCGCGGTTGTACGTCAGGGCGTTCGGGTCGAGATACGCGGCGCCGAGCACGCCCATGTCGTTCTCGGTCACACGGAAGCCCGGATTGCCCGCGGCGCCGTCCGACTGGTGGGTACTCCCTCCGAACAGCATGTGCCAGCGTCCGCCGATGACACGTTCGAGGGCGAGGTCGACGCCCTGGAACGTCCCGCCTGCCCCGGCGGGGTTGGTCAGGAGGTACCGGTCCTGACCGAAGCTGTCGGGATTGCGGTTGTAGATCGTCAGGAGGCGATCGTCGGCCGGATTCGAGAAGTCTTCCCCGGGGTCCAGGACCTGGATGACGGAGTAGTCACTCACTGGCACGCCGACGTTGACCGGAGCGACGGCGTCCTTCAGGCGCCGGTCGACGGCACTCAGACGGAACCGCCACCGCGACCCGAGCCGGGCCTGGAGGCTCAGGACAATCTCGTCCTCGAACGGCGCCTTGAGCTGCGGGTCGATGGCGCTGGTCGCACCGCCCGGGCCGACCACCGAGACGAGGGGCCCGAGCTCGCCGGGCTGTACGCGGCCGTCGTGATTGAGGTCGTTCCACCGGAAGACCTGTCCGCTCAACCCACCGCTGCCCGCGTAGGCGAGGTAGTCCAGCGGCAGACGGCTGCGGTGGGCCTCATAGGCTGCGAGCGCCGTGAGACCGCCGCCAGCGGTCAGGTTCCAGCGGACGGCCACGCGTGGCATCAGCGTGGTCCAGCCGACGCTCGCTCCGCCGTTCGACGCCCCATGCGTCGAATCCAGGCGGGCGGCAGCGTTGAGCAACAGGCGCGGCGTGAGGGCTAGGCTGGCGTCCACCCATCCGGCCAGCTCGGTTTCCCGTTGGCTGGTCGGCCCCGCGAACGAGAACAGCCAGACCCGGGCGGGAATGCCGTCGACCGTCTCACCAATCTCCGCCGGCGGGATCGTGGACGTGGTGGCCGACACGCGGCCAATCGACAGGCCGCCCGTCACCCGCGCTTGACGCCGCCCACCCGACATCCAGGCCACTCGGACAATCCCGTCCAGCCGGTCCCGCGTCGCCGCCGCCGGCGCCATGAGGGCGTCGACCGGGCCGTCGACCAGCCGTTCGACCGTGCCGACGCTCGGCTGGTCCGGACCGGACAGTCGCGCCTGTTGATAGCCGCCGACCGCGCTCCACGCCCACCGCGCACTAACCAGTCGCTCCCACGTCGCATGGGCGTGCAGGAACGTGTCGTTGCCGCTGACAGAGCGGTCGGCAAAGCGGGCCCGCCCGTCGAAGGGATGGCGCGCCGTGTCGACGCTGCCCAGAATCCGAAGCTGGCTGGAAGGGGACGGCGTGACGACGGCGTGCGCAAAGAACGATGCCAACCGGCTGTCGAGGGCCGTCGGATCATCGCCCTCGAACCGGCGCGACGTCGCCAGACGGCCGGATACCAGCAGACCGACTCGGCCCGGTGCGAGCGGGCCTGCGATCAGCAGGCTGCCGTCAGTCGAAGACCCAAATCGCGCGATCGGCGGCGCGAGGCCGCTGCTCGCGTCCGCCTGGAGGCCGGAGGGCAAGCCCGACACCTGGAGAGTCGCATGCCAACGCTCCCCCGGGCCGCGTGGAGTGAGTCGGACCACCGGGCCCGAACCCGTGACGTCGACTGGCAGCAGCGCCGACGGTACGGTGATTCGCTGCAGCACCTGCGGATCGAGGTACAGCATCGGCATCCCGGTCCGGAGGGGATCGGTCACGTCGATCCCGTCCAACACGAACGAGGTCTGCGTCCAGCTGCTGCCGTAGCTTCCGAGGCGTGGCATCTCTCCGAGGTAGAGCCCGCCGTTCTGAAGCCGGTCGGCGATGACCATCGCGTCGGCGGTCTCGACGAGCGACCACAGGTTCCGCGCGCTCGGCAAGTCGCGTAGCTCCACCGCATCGAACACGGTCCCGTAGTCCGGGCGCGCCGGCAACAGGTCCGGCAACGCGATGTCGGGCGTCGTGGCGGCCTTGGTGGTGGCCGTCGATGCGCCGGGCGGAGACTGGCCGGAGGCGGGTCCTGCCGCCAGCACCGCGAGTATCCAGACGAGCGTACACACCGCAAGCCGGGATTTCGTGCCAAGTGCCATCAACGCCTCGCTTCTTCCCGGCGCAACGACCGCTGGGGACGGGTAGAGGAAACGCAGCGAGAGCCCATTCTACAGGACCCCCTGGGTTCTGCGCCGCGATTCCGCCTCCGCCGCGCGGAGGCCGAAGCGGGGCTATGACCTGGGTCATAGGCCCGCCTGGAACGTCCACGCCATACTGGAGGGGCTCTAGTGCCGTTCTACGGAGGAGGCTTCGAATGTCGGAACGCTGGTCAGAACTCTTGATGCAGGATCACCAGACCACCGAGCGGGTCTTCGAAGCGGTCGAGCGGGCCCTCGGCGGGCCGGCCGTGCCGCCGCCCTCGCTGCTACGCGACGCCGCGGAGTACTTCCGCGACTACGTCGACGGATGCCACAACCGGAAGGAAGAAGACCATCTCTTCCCCTTGATCGAGCAACGCGGGATTCCGCGCCACGGCGGCCCGTTGGCGGTGATGCTGGCCGAGCACGATCAGAACCGGGCGCTGCTGCCCCGCCTCACCGGCCTGGTGGACGACTACCTGGCTGGAGACGCGGGCGTGCTGCCCGAGCTGCGGACGGTGTTCGCCGAGTACGCCGCCCTGTTGAAGGGCCACTTCTGGAAAGAGAACGACATTCTGTACCCGATGGCGCGTCGCGTCATGACAGACGCGGACGCCGAGGCGGTCGTCTCGGGGATCTCGGCCGTCGAGGCGGCGATCGGGCCCGACACGCGCGCGAAGTACTACGCGCTGGCCGATCGCGTCATCGCCGCCGGTGGCGTGGAAGACCTGGCCCTCGGCGTGGAACGCGACGTCCTTGCGGCCATCCTCAACACGCTTCCGGTCGAGCTGTCCTTCGTGGATCGGGACGACAGGGTCCGCTACTTCAGCCATGAGCACGGCACGAAGATCTTCCCGCGGACGCGAGGGGTGATCGGTACCGCGGTCCAGAACTGCCACCCGCAGAAGAGTGTGCACCTCGTCAACCAGATCCTGGCGGACTTCAAGGCGGGCAGGCGGACGGTCGCCGAGTTCTGGATCGAGATGGGTGGTCGCAAGATCCACATCCGGTACTTCCCGGTTCGCGGTCCGCAGCGCGAGTACGTGGGTACGCTCGAAGTCGTGCAGGACGTCACCGCCGTCCAGGCCCTCCAGGGCGAGCGGCGCTTGCTCAGCGAGGCGTAGGCGCCCTCGCTGGAGCGCGCCACGCAGCGCCCGACACCCCCTCGCGGCGCACCTGGCGGTCGCCGGCACGGACTCACCCAGCGGAAGAGGTGGGCGCCTGCGTGTCGTGGATCGCGCGGGTGAGGGCCGTAAGCCAGCGGTCGTACGCCTCGCGGTACCGGCCCGTGGTCGAGGGCTGTGGTTCGACGCGTGCGCTCGCGCGAAGGCCGCGCGAGGCCTCCCGGGGCGTCGGAAAGCACCCGACGCCCACTCCGGCGCCCCGGGCCGCACCCTGGGCGCCGTCCGTCTCGTACAGCTCCAGGACGGCGCCCGTCGTGTCGGCAAACGCCTGTGCGAAGACGGGACTGAGGAACATGTTGGCCCGGCTGGCGCGAGCGGTCCGCACGCCGACACCCATCTCGCGCATGATGTCCATCCCATAGTTCAGCGCGAAGACGATGCCCTCCTGCGCCGCGCGCAGCACGTGCCCCTGATGGTGGCGGGTGAAGGAGAGCCCCAGCACGGCCGCGCCCTGGTCCACGCTCCCTAGCGTCCGTTCCGCACCATTGCCGAAGGGAAGGATGACGAGGCCGTCTGACCCGATGGGCGCCGAGGCGGCGCGTCGGTTCATCTCGTCGTAGGACAGGCTGGCGCCGATCGTCCGCTTCAGCCAGCTGTTCAGGGCACCGGTGCCGTTCACGCAGAGCAACACGCCGTAACGCGGCGACTCGGGTCGGTGATTGACGTGCAGGAACGTGTTGACGCGCGAGTCGTTGTCCCACCGGGCCTGGTCGCTCACACCGTAGACCACTCCGGACGTGCCGGCCGTGGCGGCGACTTCGCCTGGCTCGAGCACGTTGAGCGAGAGCGCGTTGTTCGGCTGGTCACCGGCACGATACGTCACCGGCGTGCCCGGGACCAGCCCGAGTTGGGCGGCGGCCTCTGCCGTCACTGCTCCCTGGTCGCCGAAGGTCGGCACGAGTTCCGGAACCAGCGCCGGCGAGAGGCCATAGACACCCAACACGTCGTGTGAGATCCGCCCGTCGAGATAGTCCCAGAGGATGCCTTCCGACAGGCCGGATGCCGTGGTCGCCACGCGCCCGGTGAGGCGCATGCCGACGTAGTCACCTGGGAGCATGGCCTTGTCCACCGACGCGAACACGTCGGGCTCGTTCTCCTGGACCCACCGGAGCTTGGACGCCGTGAAGTTGCCGGGAGAATTGAGCAGCCGAGCCAGGCACGTCAGCCGCCCAATTCGCTCGAACGCGCGCTGCCCGATGGCAACCGCCCGGCCGTCGCACCAGATGATCGCTGGCCGCAGAACCCGTTGGCGACGGTCCACGACCACCAGTCCGTGCATCTGGTAGGCAATACCGACGGCGCACACCGCGGGCGGATCCACCCCGGCGCGCCGAATCGCCTCCCGGACGGCCGCCACGCCGTGCTCCCACCATTCGGCTGGATCCTGCTCGGCCCACCCGGGTCGCGGCGCAGCAATAGCCATCTCCGAGGACGGCGAGGACGCTGCCGCGAGCAGCGCACCGGTCTCCGCATCGACCAGCGCCGCCTTGACGAACGAACTGCCCACGTCGAGGCCGAGAAGTGCTTGCGGCACGTTCAGATCCCCTTTCCTCACGCGCGCGCTGCGGGGCCGAGTGCCGCCAGGCCGCCGCCGAGGCCGGTGTCGGCGCGGGTGCGACCCCGTGACGCGGCATTTTACAGCACGCCCGGTACGAGGGACGGCGCGCCACGCCGACGGTGATCCCGAGGGTCCAGGGGCGCCGCCCCGATCAGGGCTGCGAGGGAGTCGACACCGCTTGCTTCAGGAAGGCCAGGAACCGTGCGGGATCGCGCGTCAGGCCGGGAAAGCTGACGACGGGAACGCCGGCGGCCGTCACGACGGCGTAGAAGGGCAGTGCCACGGTCTTATACACCTCCTGCTGCATCTGCTGCTGGCGCTGGAACAGCGCCCCGTCGCCGTCGGTGTACAGCCTCACGAGGACGAAGCGCGCCAGTTCGTGGCGGACGTCCGCCCGCGGGAACACGTTCGCCTCCATCCACCGGCAGTTCGTGCACGTGTAGCCGGTGAAATCGATGAACACGCGCTTCCCGTCGTCCCGCGCCCGCGCCAAGGCTTGGTCGTAGTCGTTCAGAATCCACGGCAGCTCGACCGCCGAGGCCATCCGCACCCCGGCCCCGGATGCGTCCGGCGGCGGCGGCAGGAAGGCCTCCAGTTCGCCCAGCCCCTTGCCGACCAGCCCCGTCATCAGCCACAGCCCGATGGTGCCGCAAACGAGCGCCGCCACCACCCGAGTGACGCCGATCTGGCGGAGCGGCGCGTCGTGCGCGAAGCGGAACAGCCCGAGCACGTAGAGGGCCATCAACCCGAAGATGACGACCCACGCCGAGAGCACCACGTCGTGGGTGAACACGCCCCAACCCCACACCAGGTCCACATTGGAGAGGAACTTCAGCGCCGCTGCCACCTCGAGGAAGGCCATCAGCACCTTCACCGAGTTCAGCCAGCCGCCCGACCTGGGCAGCGAGGCCATCCACTGAGGCATCAGGGCCAGCACGAAGAAGGGCAGGGCGAACACGGACGAAAAGGCCAGCATGCCGGCCAGAGGCCACTGCCAGGCGCCCCCTGCCGCCATGACGAGCAGCGTGCCGATGAATGGTGCCGTGCAGGTGAACGACGTCAGCGTGAACGTGAGCCCCATCGCCAGCGTCGCCAGCGTCTCGCTCCCGCCCTTTCGCCGGGTTAGCGCATCCAGCCGGTTGATCAGACCGGTGGGAAGCGAAAGGTCGAAGACGCCAAGGAGGCTCGCCGCAAACGCGAGGAAGATGGCGGTGATCGCCAGATTGACCCACGGGTTCGCGGCGAACCGGTTGAGGCTGGTGGCTCCCACCAGGAGGGCCATGGCCATGCCGAGCGCCGTGAACGTGAGGACAATCCCCACGACGTAGGTCACGGCCTGTCGGACGGCCTTTCGGCGACTGCCCGCCGCGTGGTTCGTGAAATACGAGACGGTGATCGGCACCATCGGGAAGACGCACGGCGTCAACAGCGACAGCGCCCCCACCGTCATCGCGAGCCAGAGGAACGACCAGAGCGACGTTGCGGCCGGTGTGCCCGCCGCAGACGAGACCGGCCGGGAAGAGGACGGGAGCACCCGGCTCGACGCAAGAACTCCAGGGCTCTGGGGCGCAACGGGTGAAGTTGACGGCCCGGAGCGGGCTCTCGCTGTCGACGGGACGGGCGGAGAGGGTCGTACCGGGCTGAGCTGGGAGGATGAGGACGCCGGCGCCGGCGCGGAGGAGGTGCCCCGGACGATGGATTCGGCCACGACGTCCATCGAAACCTCCAGAGTCACCGTGCGCGGCGGAAGGCAGAGCTGGTCGTTGCAGGCCTGGAAGTACGCCTGCACTCTGACCGCCTGCAGGCCGGACTGGGCCTGGTCGGCGACCCGCACGGGCAGGAGGAACGCCGCCCGGCCCTCGTAATAGGCCGTCTGAATCCCGAAACTCTGATCGAACGCCGTGCGCGGCGGGGACGCGTCGATACGGCCCGCGAGCATGAAGCTCTGGCCCTCCGGGAGGGTAATCCGCGTCGCGATGGGTGGGGGCGCCTGCGCGAGCGCGTAGAGATGCCATCCATCGTCGATCCGCGCCACGACCTCGATGATGGCGGTGCTCCCTCGCTTGGCCCTCGTCTCTCGCGCGGACGCCGACCAGCTGACGGGCGTCTGGGCGGCAACCGGCACGGCACTGACGAGGATCGCCAGCAGCGGCACCCCGACGCCAGCCGCACGCCTCGATATCGTCATGCTGAGCCCCACCGAACGGCTCGGACCCGAACCCGGGAACCCTCACGGTCCTCGCCGGAAAGCACGCCCGTCCTGCACGAACGCCCGAGGCACGAGACGCGGCGCCCTGGCCTGGCGCCTCCCGACGGTCGCGCCCGCCGCCGGTTCGCCCTGTCGAGCGACGGTGAACGTCCGCTCGCTCACGCGGTGCGGCGGCGAGGGGCGGGCGGCACGACGCAGCGTGGCAGACGCTCATCGCCGCGCCGGACATCCGGGGTGGTCAGGCCGCGGCCGGCTGTCGGAAAGCCCCAGTGTACAACAGAAGCCGGCAGACATCCGGCAGACGCAGCCGCGGCATGGGGCCGCTCGCACAACCGGCCGGCGACTGCTATGATCGGGATGCCGAAGGCGGGTAACGACGGCCCGCCTCGGGTTCGCTGGGTCGTGTGTCCGTCGTTCGTCGCCGCCGCCGCGCTGCTAGCGATCGCCGTCAATCCGGGTGCTCGGCGCTCCGTCTCGACCGCCGCCACAGGGTGGAGGGAGCGTCCGACTCGCGCCGTCACATCTCGTCATGATGCCAGGCCAGGTGCCAGAACTGTCGGTCGTGATCCCCGCGTACAACGAGGAGGCCTCGGTCGGTGCCACGATCCGGGGCGTCGGCCAGGTCGTGCGCGCCCTCGGCATCGACCATGAAATCCTGGTCGTCAACGACGGCAGCCGCGACGGCACGGGTCGGGCCATCCGCCAGGCGATGACACAGGTGCCCCATGTCGGCCTGCTGGAACACGCGCCGAACCGGGGCTACGGCGGGGCGTTGCGCGCCGGCTTCAGCTGCGCCCGATATGATTGGATCACATTCTTGCCGGGTGACGGTCAGTTCGACGCCGCCGACCTGCCTCTGTTGCTCGAGCGCGCTGGCGAGGCGGACCTCGTCAGTGGCTACCGCGTGAAGCGGCGGGACTCGTTCATCCGGAAATTCAACGCGCGCAGCTGGAATCTGTTGATCCGATTGTTGTTCGGCCCGTTGGGCCGCGACGTCGACTGCGGGTTCAAGCTGTTCCGGCGCGACCTCCTGCGTCACGTGCGCATCGAGTCGAACGGGGCGATGATCGACACCGAACTGCTGGCCGGCGCCTGGGCGCGTGGCTTCCGGATCGTCGAGGTCCCGGTGACGCACCGGCCGCGCGCGTCGGGGCGCTCGACGGGCGCCAATCTCGACGTGATTCTCCGCGCGTTCCGAGACCTGGTTCGGTTCCGCTGGCGACTCGCGCGCGAATTGAGGGGCGAGCGGGCGGGAGGGCGGCGATGACGGGCGCCCGGGCACGACGGGTCGGTGCGGCGATGCTCGTCCTGGCGCTGTTCGGCGTGCCGCTGTTTGTCGGGCTCCGCGGACTCGACCTGGGGAACGACGAGGCCATCCACTCTCTCGCAGCGGAGAGCCTCCTCGTCGCCGACGATTGGCTGACCCCCCACGCCCCGATGCCCCAGAACGCCTTCATCGAGAAGCCCCCGCTGAAGTTCTGGCTGGTGGCCGCGCCGATCCGGTGGGGACTCCTCAAGGACAACGAGTTCGGCCTGCGGTTCTGGGACGCGCTGTTCGGCGCGGCGGCTCTTCTCTACGTGTTCGGGATCGGACTGCAGGTGGCGGGCCCGTTGTGCGGTCTGTTTGCCACGTGCGTCCTCTTCAGCTTCGATCCCCTGGTCTTTGTCCACGGGCTGCGCAGCAACAACATGGACGCCTCGGTCGTCTTGGCCTACTGCGGCGGGGTGTACCACTACCTCCGGTGGGCCGCGGCGGAAGAGGATCCGCCTGCCCGGCGCCATGCGCTGGCGGTCGGTCTGTACGTCGTCCTGGGGTTCATGACGAAGTTCGTGGCCGTGCTCTTCCTGCCGCTGGTGTTGGGCGCGACCACCCTGATGATGCCCGAGGTGCTGGCCCGGTTCCTGCGCCAGTGGCGGACCTGGGCCGTGGTCACCCTGGTGGTCGTCGGGGCGTCAGCACCATGGTTCCTGTACCAGTGGGCACGCACGGGCCGGGAGTTCTGGCACGTCCTCATCGGCGAGCACGTGCTCCGGCGGTTCAACTCGTGGCTCGACATCACGCATCTCCAACCCTGGCCGTACTACTTCCGGGAGATCGGCTGCCAGATGAGCCGCGTCGGCACCCTCCCGCTCGTGGCGGTGGGCGGAGTCCTCCTGTTCGGGCGCACCCTCCGCGAGGCCTGGTGGGAGGGCACGGTGGTCGTGTTCTGGTTCGCGCTGCCGCTGGCGTTGATCTCGCTCGGCACGAGCAAATTGATTCACTACGCCTATCCGTTCCTCCCGCCCCTGGCGCTCTGTGCCGGCTACCTCGTGGCGCTGGCCGATCGGTGGGCGGCCCGTTTCTTGGTGGGGCCGCGCCCGGCGTGGCTGGCGAGAGCCGGCCTGAAGACGGCCTCAATGGGATGGGGATCCAAGGTGCTCCGGGCTGCCCTGGGGGTGGGACTCGTGGTGGCGCTCGCGCCGATTCAGGCCTACCGCCAGGAGCTCTCGGCACTCAGGGAGGTTCGGCATCCGCTCCGCACCGCTGGGCGGTGCCTGCAGACCGTCCGCGCGTACGAGCAGCGTGGAGGGGTGGCGCCACAACCGCTCTTTGTGTCGCTGCCGGCCCCGACCTACCAGCACTCGCACTACTACTACCTCCACGGCGCAGGATGGGACGTGCACGAGGAGTGGACCGACCAGGAACTCGTCGAGGCCGTCACGCTCCCCGGCGCGTGGCGCCCCGTCCTGATACCCACTGAGGCGTACGAGCCACTCCTGGGCCGCGTCGGCCTGGGCGGCATACCGACCTTGCAGATCGCCGACGTCGTCCTCCTGCTGCCTGGACCGTTCAGCGCCTGCGCGGGGGCGGACGGGCGATGACGACGGGCGGACGGGGTGCTCGGCCCACTCACCACCGCGTCAGGCGGTGCGAGTTGGCGATGACCGAGGCACTCGAAATCACCATGCCTGCCGCGGCCACGATCGGATTGAGGATGCCGGCCACCGCGAGCGTGACGCCAGCCGTGTTGTAGAAGAAGGCCCAGAACAGATTCTGGCGCACGACCCGGAGCGTGCGGCGGCCGAGTTCGATGGTATCCGCCACCTTCGACAGCTCGTGGCGGACCAACACGACGGCCGCGGCCTTCATCGCCACGTCCGTACCGGACCCCAAGGCGATGCCGAGGTCGGCGTGGACCAGGGCCGGTGCGTCGTTGATGCCGTCGCCCACCATCACGACCCGAAGGCCCTGCTGTTGCAACGAGCGGACGATAGCGGCCTTGCCCTCGGGCGGCACTTCGGCGTGGCACTGGTCCGCGCCGATTTGCGCCGTCACCCACTCGGTCGTGGCCGCCGAGTCGCCCGACACGACGATGACCCGGATGCCCCACCCCCTCAGCCGCTTGACGAGGTCCGCGGCATCGGGGCGGATCCGGTCGCCAAAGGCCAGCAGGCCGCGAGTCTGGTCGTCCCACCCGTAGAACGCCACCGTCGCGCCCGAGCGTTCCCACTCCCGGGCCCGGGCCTCGATCGAGGCCGGGATCCCCGACATCAAACCTCGTTGACCGATCGTGATGAGTCGTCCGTCGACCTCGCCGCGAATCCCCTGGCCTCTGATCACCTCGATCGAGGTGGCCTCGGGCAAACGCGCGAGGGCAGCGACGGCGAGGGTCACGGCCCGTCCCAGCGGGTGCTCCGAGAAGCGTTCGACTGCCGCGAGACGCGCCAACTCGTCCGGATCGCCTTCGAGGAGCGCGAAGTCCCCGTCGGTCACGGTCCCGGTCTTGTCGAGGATGACGACGTCGGCACGTGGCAGCATTTCCAGCGCCCGGCTGTCGGCGACGAAGATGCCACGACGCGATGCGGCGCCGACGGCGGCCGTCAGCGCAAGTGGCGTCGCGATGCCGAGGGCGCACGGGCACGCGATGACGAGGACCGTGATCCCGTGCATCAGCGCGTCGCCCACGGGGGCGTGGCCGACAACCAGCCAGCCGCCGACCGTCGCCAGGGCTATCGCGATGATGGTCGGCACGAAGAGCCGCGAGACCCGGTCCGCCGTGCGCTCGATCGCCGAGCGGCCGGTCAGGGCTGCCTCGACGGTCTGGACAATCTGCGCCATCGTGCTTTCGGCGGCCACGCGCGTGGCGCGGATGTGCAGCACCGCGTCGCCGTTGACCGTGCCGCAGGCCACCGCGCTTCCGGGCCGTTTGGCGACTCGTTTCGATTCGCCGGTCAGCACCGACTCGTCCACGTGCGCCTCGCCCTCCACGACGATGCCGTCCGCGGGCACGCGCTCCCCTGCCTTGACCACGATGATCTGGCCCGGCTGGAGGGCGTCGATCGCGATGAACGTCTCACCGCCAGGGACAAGCAGGCGGGCCTTCTTCGGCACGAGACTGTAGAGCAGCGTCACGGCCTCGGAGGTCCGCGCCCGAGCGTTTCGCTCGACGGCCTTCCCGACGAGGACGAGCGCGACAATCGCGCAGGCCGTGTCGAAGTACAGGTGGTCCCCACCACGCACCGTCTCGACGACGCTGTACCCATAGGCCGCCAGCACACCGAGCGCGAGGAGGCTCTCCATCCGGACGACGCCCTCGCGCGCCCCGTGCCAGGCGAGGCGGAGAATCGGCCACGCCGCGTAGAAGACGGCTGGGGTGGCCAGCGTCATGAGCACCCACGGCAGTTGGTGGCGGATGCTGTCCGGGGTCTTCTCGAAATACCCGGCGTAGATCGCCAGG
Organism: uncultured Acidobacteriota bacterium; assembly: GCA_963701315.1. Lineage (GTDB taxonomy): Bacteria > Acidobacteriota > Vicinamibacteria > Vicinamibacterales > Fen-181 > FEN-299. Next base: position 3,681,554 of record OY969603.1, read on the forward strand.
TTGAACGTCATGACGTTCATCCAGAGGAAGACCGCCGTGCCGAGCCGCAACAGCAGGTTGCGGGTCTCGATCCGCGCCGCATCGGTCTCGCGGTCGGCCTCGGCCATCCCGTAGCCCAACCGCTCGAGCCGTTCGGCGATGCGGGCCGGAGGCAGGTACTGGGGCGCGTAGCGGATCCGCAGCAGGTCCGAGACGAACAGCACCTCGGCGCTGACAACGCCCCGTTCCTTCCGCAGGGCGTGTTCGATCAGCCAGCTGCAGGACGCGCACCACAGCCCGGTCAGCCGATACAGCCTCTCGACCGTCGGCGCGTCCGCCGGCAGGGCGGTCGGACTCGAGGCGTCACCGACGGCCGCCCCGGCGGCGACCAGCCCCATCTCCAGGCTGCGTTTGAAGAGCTCCGTGTCGCGGAGCGACACCCCGGGCCGCACCATCCCGCTCTCGAGCAGGATCGTGTACACGTTGGCGCAACCGTGACAGCAGAAGTTCAGGGAGTCGCCGTGACTCGACTCGGTGACGGGCGCCCGACCGAGGGCGAGGCCGCACAAATGGCAGGCGGCCGGGGCCCCTTCAATTGTGGCCATGGGCCGCGGATCGCCCGTCGCTCTGCACTCGCCCGTATTCGTCAAGCATCACCGGGTTGGCCCGGCGGGTCACGACGTAGGTAACGATCAGGATCCCGATGAACAGCGCGAACACCAGGCTGAGCACGATCTTCATCTTCATGGCGTCTTCCCTGGAGGCGCGGGCGCGATGAACGTCTGCGGGAATTCCTCGCTGGTTCCCTCCGGCCGGGCCGTGGCCACGACAACGAAGTGGGTGACGCCGGGAGGCGCCATCCCCGACGGCACCGCCACCTCGAGCACTTGTTGCACGACGCCGCCTCCGGGGAGCAGCACCGGCGACCGAACGCCGGACATACTCGCGTTCGCCAGCCCGCGCACGCTCAGGCGCACTTCGGCGGGGCCTGACGACCGATTCGCCAATTCGACGCGGAATCGGTTGATGACCTGCCCGGCCGGGTCGAGCGTGTAGAGGGTCGTCCGGTCGGCGACGATCTGGACGAGCACGGCGTGCCGCATGCTGAGGGCCAGCGCGAGACCAGAGGCATAGAAGAGCAGGACGAACAGCACGGCGACCCGCTTGGCGTCGCGCAGGCCGATTCGGTGGTACCACGGCTCCCGCGTGGCGGCCGCTCCCTGAACGCCCCAGCGGTAGTGGATCAGGGTCTTCCGGCCGAGGCGGCCGAGCACGTCGGCGCACGCGTCGATGCACTCGCCGCAGTGCACGCACTCGATCTGGTGCGGCGAGACCCGAATGTCGATCCCCATCTCGCACACGCGCACGCACTTCCGACACTCGATGCAGTCCCCGGACGGATCCTCGTACCTCACCAGGAGGGTGTCCTGGTCGGCGAGCATGCCCTGCAGGTAGCCGTAGGGACACACGGTCGTGCAGAAGCGGTGCCGCACGAAGGTGAAGTCGAGAAACGTGAACAGGGTGGTGGACGCCCCGGCGATCCCCCCGGCCGTCCGTACATCCAGCGAGAGCAGGCGGCGGAACAGGTCGCGCGGTTCGACGAAGTAGGCGATGAAGACGAACGACAGGAACACCGAGGCGACCAGCAGGAGCGTGTAGAACAGGATGCGCGTGACCGCCGTCCGGCTCCCCGCCGGCCACGAGGAGAAGCGCCGGTTGACGGTCTTGCGCAGCCACCGCTCCGTCGAGGTCGACGCCTCGCTGAAGATCATCTGTGGGCAGAGGTACCCGCAGTAGACCCGGCCATAGAACATCGCGGCTGCCGCGATGACGAACATCAGGAACATCAACGCGAAGAAGAGCGTGCCGAACTCGCTGATCCAGAGCTCCTGCCCGGCGAAGTAGAACCGCGCCCGGGGAATGTCGAACCGCATCACATTGAAGAAGGGCAGCGCCATGAACACGACGAAGCACGCCAGGTGCACGCGCTTCCGCACGCGGTGCCAGCGCGAGGCATCGGGCGGCGGCAGGCGTCGCGGTGCCCCGGCCCCGCGCGGGGGCACGACGACCTTCTTCACGGGGGCGGGCGACGGAACGGCGGCGGATACGCTTGGCATGAACCGAGGATTCAAACCCAGTCTACCGCGTTTCAGGGAGCGCTCCGGGTCAGTGGCACCGAGGGGCGGCGGGCGCGACGGCCATCCAGCCCCGCCATAGCAGGAAGACGCCCGTCAGAATGACCGCGGCGGCTGGCAGACGGGCCACCCACTTCCCGAGCCACACCGCAACCGTGCCCGAGAACAGCCCGGCGAGCACGAGCGCGCCGGCGGTGCCCAGGCCGAACGCGCCCATCGCGGCCGCGCCCTCCAGAGCGGAACCCGTTTCGACGGCCTTGAGCAGGGCCGCATAGAGCAGGCCGCACGGCATGAACCCGAGCAGCAGCCCCATGACGAGCTTGGCCCCCGGGGCCGGGGTCCGCAGGAACCCCGCAGCCAGCCGGGACAGGCGGGGCCCGACAGCCAGGATTCCCCCCGTGGGGATCCTGACGGGCACGAGGCCCGTCATCGCCACGCCCGCGACCACCATCAGCAGACCGGCGCCGAGGGCCGCGGCATTGAACACGCCAGCGGTCCGACCGAGCAACGCGACGGCGCCGCCGGCCGCACCCGCCGCTGCGCCGAGTACCGTGTAGGTCGTCACCCGCCCGAGGTTGTACGCGGCGTGCGCCGCCAGCCGGCGGGATCGCGCGGCGGCGCTCAAGGGCAGGCTGTAGGCGAGCACGAGCGGGCCGCACATCTGCACGCAGTGCAGGCTGCCCACCAGACCCAGCGTGAAGCTCACCGAGAGATCCGTGATGTTCATATCGGCCCGGGTCGGCCTGCCGGTGTCAACGGCTCACCGCTCCCCCGGGAATGGCCGCCGAGGCGTCGCCTAGCGGCCAGAGTGTTGCCGTAGTTTCGTGTTCACCGTCGGCACCGCGACACACTCCCGGTAGAACTCGAACCGCCGCATCGTGATGGCGTGTGTCGGGCAGCGGGAGGCGCACATGGCGCAGCGGATGCACGTCGTCTCGTCCTTGAGCATCACCGCCCCCATGGCATCGAGCGCCTCGGCAGGCGCGGCGCGCAACTGCTCCGCGCTCACGCCGAGCGCGGCGGCCGCCTCGCGTTCCCACTGAGGGTCCCGGACCAGCTGGCTCAGCCCGACCAGGCGGATGACGTTCTCCGGACACACGTCCACGCAGCCGTTGCACGCAATGCAGATGCTGGTGTCGAAGATCGTGTTGACGTTGCAACGCAGGCAGCGCGATGCCTGCTGACGCGCCATCGTCTCGGGAAACGGCAGTTCGATGTCGTCGACCGACGCGCTGCGCCGCTCGCTGGCGATCACCGGCGGGTCCTGTCGGCCGCGGCGTTCCCAGCCGTCGGCCATGCTGTAGGCGGCCGGAATCCACCGCTTGCGGACCGCCACGTCGGTGCGCGTCCCCCGCAGGAAGTCGTGCATCGAGCGGGCGGCCACCTGGGCCGACGCGATCGCGTTGATGAACAGCTTCGCGCCGTGCGCAATGTCGCCGCACGCGAACACGTCGGGCGCCGTGGTCTGGTAGGTCTCGGGGTTGACGGCGATCAGGCCCCGACTGCTCTCGACGCCGTCTTCCGGCGCCAGGAAGGAGAGATCCGCGGTCTGTCCGATCGCGAAGATGATGCTGTCGCCCTCGATCTCCTCGACGGTCGTCTCGTCGAAGGTCGGGCTGAACCGGCCGGTCCCGTCGAACACCGCCGTGCACTTCACGACCCGCAGCACCAAGGACTTGCCGCGACGGACGATTTCACGCGGGCCCCAACCGTTGTGGAGGTGGATGCCCTCCTCTTCGCCCTCGACAATCTCGCGCTCGTCGGCGGGCATCTCGTGGCGCTGCTCGAGGCAGACGATCTGGACGGCCTTGTCGCCACTCAGGCGCAGCGCCGACCGGGCCACGTCGTAGGCCGTCTGCTCGCCGCGCTGCACGGCTTCGCGGACCTCCTCGTCGCTGCTCTGTGCGTCGAGCGGCCGAATCGCCGACCGGGCCACGTCGTAGGCGACGTTGCCCCCGCCAATCACGATCACCCGCCGGCCGACCGGAAACGGCGTCCCCTCGTTGACGTTGCGGAGGAATTCCAAACCGTCGAAGACGCCCTCCTGATCGGCGCCCGGGATCTGGAGCTTCCGGCCTTTGGGCAGTCCGATCCCGAGGAAGATGGCCCGGTACCCCCGGCGACGGAGATCCTGGATCGAGAAGTCGCGCCCGAGCGCCTGATTGCACTGCAGCTCGACGCCGAGCGAGAGGATGGCGTTGATTTCGTGGCGCACGAGCTCGCGCGGCAACCGGAATACGGGCACGCCGGCCGTCAGCATGCCGCCGGGGGCGCCGGTCGCCTCGAGCACGGTGACCCGGTAGCCGACCTTGGTCAGGTCATGGGCCACCGTCAGGCCCGCCACGCCGGCGCCGATGACGGCCACCCGCTCGTAGTCCCCCCGGCCAGGCGGCAACATCCGCTCGTCGCAGAGACGATGGTACCGGTCGTAGTCGCCGTGCTCCGGACCAAACGGCTCGGTCACAAACCGCTTGAGTGCCCGGATGGTGATCGGGCTGTCCACGTCCTTGCGGCGGCAGTTCACCTCGCAGGGGGCGCCGCAGACGCGGCCGCAGATCGACGCGAAGGGGTTCGTTGCGCGAGCGAAGCGGTACGCCTCCTCGTCGCGTCCCTCGGCGATGGCGGTCACGTAGCCGCAGGCGTTGGTGTGCACAGGACACGCGTCCTGGCACTTGACCATCTTGATCCAGGTACTCGGAGTCGTCCGGGGCCTGGGTGCGGTAGGGATCGGTGCTCATGGGTCTTCGACCGGCTCACGACTTGGGGGGCACGACCCGGGGACGCCGGCCGGCGCGGCCCCGTCCCCGGATCCGAACACGCGGCGCCGCCTGACGGCCTACTCGGCGTGCGGCTTCTTGAACGCGAACACCCAGAGGATCACGGCGTAGATCGCCGCGAGCGCCACGACGGTCCACATCAGCGCATCGGAGTGCTCCGTTGCCGCGTTGAGCGCCTGCACGAGCGGCCCGCGGTCCGCGTGATTCACGTCGCCGTTCATGTAGATCACAGCGTAGATCGGGCAGCCGGCGGCAATCACGAGATACGACAGCTTCAGGAAGAGCGGCGCGTCGGTACCGGTCCGCTCGGTGAGCCATCCACCGGCGTATTCCTTGATGCCGGGTGTGTGCTGGTCAGTCATCGGGTCCTCTCCTCGTCGTCGTCCCGCAACATCCTGTACTTGGCCACCTCGCTGTCCTTGCCCCAGTAGCCGTGCTTCCAGGAACGCACCAAGAAGTACAGCGCGCCGAGCGCCAGTAGGAAGAACAGGCCGTAGGCCAGGAAGATGCTCGGGTAGACGTAGTCTCGCATATCGCTCCTACCCGCGGCCCTACTTCTCGTAGTCGTTGGCCGGCCGCCAGTTCTTGGCTCGACCCAGCTTCTGCAGGTAGGCCACCAGCGCGGTGAACTCCTGCGGGTCGTCCACGATCCAGGGGAACGGGGGCATCACCGACCCGTTCACCAGATCGCGCGGGTTGCGGAAGTGCGTCCGGTGCCACTGCGTGTCGTACTTGCCGCCGATCCGAGAGAGATCTGGCCCCGTGCGCTTCGTCCCGAACATGTGCGGGTTGTCGTAGACGAACTCGTCCGGCGTCGAGATGGGAGACTTCTCGCCCTTCCAGCCGGAGCGGATCACGTCGGCCTGGAGCGTCCGCGTCTGCTGCGTGTGGCAGTACCAGCATCCCTCGCGGACGTAGATCGCCCGGCCCTGGAGCTCGAGCGCGGTGTACGGCGTCAGCTTGCCGGTGGGCCCCTTCGAGGGATCATGGTTCTCGAACGGCTTGGCCCACGTCGAGTCCACCATGGGCGGGACGACCGTGGTCAGCACCGCTCCGATGCCGAACAGCAGGAGGGCGAAGACCACGAACAGCGTCGCGTTGATATCGGTCTTGTTGAGCATGGCGTCCTCTCCCCCGGGCTACGCCGCCGCCGCGGCCGACTTGGCCGGCGTCTCCGAGCCGGCGCCGATGACCGTGGCCAGGATGTTGTAGAGGAACAGGGTGATGCCGCCGAAGATCAGCACCCCAGAGAAGAAGCGCACGGTCCACACCGGCTTGAGCGCCACCACGGTGTCGATGAAGGGAATCGCCGGGTTGTTCCACTGCCAGCCCTGCCAGAGCCCGCCCAGCCACAGCGTGACGAAGAACCCCACGCCGCCGATCATGATCAGCCAGTAACTCCAGTTGGCCAACGTGTCGGAGTGGAGCCGGCGGCCGAACACGCGCGGGATCGTGTAGTAGATGCCGGCGACGGCGAAGAACGAGAAGCACCCGAGCAGCGCCATGTGCGCGTGGCCGGGAATCCAGTCGGTCTTCGACACGAGCGCGTTCACCGTGCGCAGCGAGTGCATCGGCCCCTGGAAGCACGTCAGGAGGTAGAAGACGACGCCCGACATGAGGAACTTCAGCTCGACCTTCTCCCGCAGCTGCTGCCACTGGCCCTGCATGGTCGCGAAGAAGTTGTAGACCACCGTCCACACCGGGATCAGCAGCAGCAGGGAGAAGAAGATGGCAATGGTCTGCAGCCACTGCGAGATGGGGCCGTGGAGCATGTGGTGGGCGCCCGTCCAGACGTACACGAAGGCGAGCGACCAGAAGCCGATCATCGACAGCTTGTGGCTGTAGAGCGGCGTGTTGCTGGTCTTCGGGATGAAGTAGTAGGCGATGCCCAGGCCGATCGGGGTGAAGATCAGGCCGACCGCGTTGTGGACGTACATCCAGTTGAGGTTCGCCTGGTTGACGCCCGTGGTGAAGAGCGTGGCAAAGTTGCCGATCAGGTACACGAACGCCGTCCACAGGATGCAGCCGAGCGTGTACCAGGTGGTGACATACATCTGCTCCCACTTGCGCGTGGCCACCGTCCCGAACATGTTGATGCCGAACATGATCCAGGCGATGACGACGAGGATGTCGAGCGACATCGGCAGCTCGGCGTACTCCCACCCTTGGTTCCAGCCCGCCGGCAGCATGACGACGGCGCTCAGGACGATGATGTTCCAGAGCACGGCGGTCGCCACGCCCAGCTTCTCGCTCCACAGCTTCACGCCGCAGAGCCGCGGGATGATGTAGTACGCGAGCCCCATGTCGGCGGCCAGCAACCAGCCGAACAGCATGCCGTTGACGTGCAGCGGCCGGAGCCGTCCATAGGTGAGGACCGGGACCGTGCCAAGCAAGGAAGGCCACACGAACTTGGCGGCGATCGTGAGTGCGATGATCCCGACGATGAAGAAGTACCCGACCGCGCTGAGCATGAACCAGGCCGCGGTCGTGTCGGCATGGATCACGCCGCCCGCGGCGCTCGCGCTCGACGTACCGCCGGCCGCGGCTGTTGCAGTGGTTGGTGGCATCGACTATCTCCTCGGGTTCAAGCTACGGATGAAGTTGACCAGGTCTCCCACATCGCTGTTCGACAATCCGTAGTCGATCCACGACGGCATCGCGGAGCCCTGCACGCCGTAGAGAATCGACTCCATCACGCGGTGGTCGCTAACGCTGTTCACGAAGGCCGCGTTCCGCAGGTTGCGCGGTCGCGGCAGGATGTCCAGGGAGTTCGGCCCCTTGCCGTCGGCCTTCTTCCCGTGGCAGCCCGTACACCGGGCCAGGAACGTCTGCTCGCCGCGCGCGATCGACGCCGAGGAGGACGCGACCGGGTTGGTGGCGGGCACGTTCCGGGGCTTGGGGCTCGCCGGAGTCTTCACGAACGTGGCAAACACGTAGTCATAGGCCGCCTGCACCTGGGCGGGTCCCAGCACCTTGCCCCAGGGCGGCATCGACGTTCCGCCGACCCCCTCGCGGATGGAGGTCAGCAGCCGCTCGGGCGTCTTGCTCGTCATGAAGGCCACCTTGGTCAGATCGCGCGGGTAAGGATCGAGATACGTCGCGATCGGGCCGTTGCCGTCGCCTTTCGGCCCGTGGCAGCGCTCGCAGAGGGCCCTGTACAGCTGCGCCCCGTCGGTGCCGGTGACTGCGGCGCGCTGGGTCATCAGGAACGACGTCATCGACCCGAACTCGGCGTCCGAGAACCGGAACGAGGGCATGATCGAATCGGCGATCACCGCGCGAGGGTTCTTGAAGTGGGCCAGGATCCACGGCTGATCCCGGAACAAGCCTTCATAGGAGAGATCGGGCGCGATGACGCCGTCGGCGCCACCCACCTTGTGACAGGCGCCACAGGCCTTGCTCTGCACGAGTTCCAATCCCTGTTGCGCCAGCGCCTCGCCAGGAGCCCCGGCCGTTTTCGCGTTCGGCGGCGGGGCGGGAACCGCCGACGGGCCGGACCCGGCCTCGGCCTCCGACTTCGGTACCCCCAGCTTGGCCCGGTAGCGGTCGAGCGAGGTCTCGGTGAGGTTGATCCCCTTCCGGCTCTTCAGGAAGATCGTCAGGGCCTTGACGTCCTCCTCGCTCAGGTTGAACTTCGGCATGAACGACGTGGCGAGGTTGGCGCGCGGGTCGACGATCGACTCCCAGATGTAGTCCAACTGCCACTTCTTGCCGACCTCGGTGAGCTCCGGCCCCAGCGTGCCTTCCGACAGCCCCTCGATCTTGTGGCAACCGTAGCAGTTGGTCTTGAAAAACAGCTGACGCCCTCGGGTGACGTGCGGTGTGCCGGCGAAGTTCTCGTCCGAGTGGCACTGCACGCAGTTCACCTCGAGGTACTCCGGCCCCTTGACGTGCTTGACGTAGGCCGGCCGCCAGTTCGATTGGGTCACCGACCCGAGCAGGGGCTGCGGCCAGTACTCGTCGACGCCGTGGGCGTAGTCGGTTTCGAGGCCCCGGCCCTGCCCGTCGTGGCAGACCGTGCAGCCGAAGTCCGCGAACCGGTGGCGCCGTTCCCAGCGGCCACCGTGCTGACGATCTCCGAGCGTCTCCGAGTACGGGTGGGTCCGCAGCGGCTCGGCCATGCCCGCGAAGCGCGGGTCGTCGGCAGCCAGATGGCAGGTCGTGCAGCGATCGACGCGCGTCTCGCCGAACTGGGTGACGATCAGCTGCTCGATCTTCGGACGCCGCGCGTTCAGCTCCGCCTTCTCCCGATCGCTCGTCGCACGCGTGCGCGCCTGGTCGAAGTAGGCGGTCTGGTACCGCTCCCAGCGGTGGAAGAACTGGTCGTAGAAGACCAGACCATGAACAACGAGGATCACCAAACTCGCAATCGCCAGCGCGAGTCGCATATCAGGCCGCCTCTTGATCGACCGGCGCCGGCCCGGACGCCGGCGCTCCGAATGTGGCGCAACGCCCCACGGTGGCTGGACCGCCACCTACCAGGGGGTGACGAAGGTCCAGTTCGGGCCGCGGAAGAACGTTCCGATGATGATCAGCACGATGTTGATGACGGCGAACGTCACGAACAGCGAGTTAGCCAGCAGCCGTTCCTTGGCAAACCACCGCCCCACCCCGTGCTTGCTCCGGTCGATGTAGGGCACCAGCAGGAGCAGCAGGACCTCGACGCTCGGGATGCCCACGCCGCCCCAGAACGCGGAGTAGCTCACCATCTCCTGCAGGCCCAGGAAGTACCACGGAGCCTTCGCCGGGTTCGGCGGATGGAGCACGTTGACCGGCTCCTCGAGCGGGGCGCCGAAGAGCAGCGAGACCACCATCAGCACGGCGAGCGTCACGATGAAGACAAACAGCTCGGAGATAAACGAATCCGGCCACGACCAGCGGGTGTCGTCGGGGACGTTGCCGACCTTGGTGAACGGCCCGCGCACGAAGCCCATCAACCCGAAGGTGCGCTGGCCCCCGACCGCGGCCACGAGCGGGGCGGGCGCGACGGGGTCGGCCGTGGTCGCCGCGGGCGCCTCGTCGGGACGCGAGAGCCCGCCGTCCTTGCGGATGCGCCAGAAGTGGATCGCGGCAGCGGCCGACACCGCCAGCGGCAGCACGGCCACGTGCAGCACGTAGAACCGGAGCAGCGCCTCCTGGCCCACCGTGTAGTCGCCGAGCAGGAGGTAGCGCACCTGCTGGCCTACCACCGGCGCGTAGCCCGCGATCGAGGTGCCCACGGTGATGGCCCAGAAGGCCAGTTGGTCCCACGGCAGCAGGTAGCCCGTGAAGCTGGAGAAGAGCGTCAACAGGAAGAGCACGACGCCAATCACCCAGTTGAACTCACGCGGGGGCTTGTACGCGCCCGTGAGGAACACGCGGCACATGTGGAGGAAGACGACCGCCACCATGCCGTGGGCCGCCCACCGGTGCATGTTCCGGAGAAACACGCCGAACGCCACCGATCCCCTGAGGTCCAGCATCCGGTCGTAGGCCTGCGCCGTGGAGGGGACGTAGTAGAACATCAGCAGGACGCCGGTCACCGTCAGGAGGATGAACAGGAACAGCGAGATCAGGCCGAGTCCAAGCGTGTAGCCGGGACGCAGCGTGTTCTGATGGACCTTGACGGGATGCAGATGCAGGAAGAAGTTGGTGAACGAGGTCTGCGCCCGCCCGAGGTCGGACGACGGCAGAGGGTGGCGGAAGATGGACCGCCAGACGTTGGTCGGCAGCTCCCGCAGCGCACTCCACAGGCTCGGCGGTTGGGTTGCGGATTTCATACGGTCAGGTACGTGCCGGGTTCCACCTGGATGTTGGTGTCGACTTCGAGTTCGCCGTTGGGCGCCAGGCTGACCTTGAACCATGGCAGCGCCCGTGGCGCCGGCCCACCGGTCACGGTGCCGTCCTGGTCGAACCGGGAGCCGTGGCACGGGCACGCGAATCCCGTATCGGCTACGCCGACAATGCACCCGAGGTGGGTGCAGGTCGTCGAGATGGCAGCCAGGCGGCTGCCCTCACGGACGACGCAGATTCGGCGGGCATCCAGCGAGATCCGCGCGCCGGGCGGGTAGTCGTCCGGCGTTCCAATGGAGAAGCGGCTCGGCAAGCCGTAGGTCGCCCGCGGTTCCAGAAACACGAAATTCGACACGGCGCTCACGACCGCCGACCCACACAGCGCGGCACCGCTCATCCAGACCAGCGCGTCACGGCGCGTCGGTCGGGTGTCGGCCGGCTTTCCCCGGCGAGTTTCCTCGCTCATAGTGGTCATGCTCCCGCTTGGAGGGACTTTCGTCCGCATCCGACCAGAACACCTGGAACTTCGTGTCCTCCAGGTCCCGGAAATAGTCTCGATAGACGGCAAAGCAGAACATACACACACCGGCGAGCGCCATGGCCAGGCTCGCGGCGATTGCGACCCACGTGATCTCCGTCCCCACGGCCGTCTCTCAGGCCTTCGCCAGGTCGGCGCGTCGCGCCAGGCTGTCAGTCACCATCTGCTCGAGGGAGGCTGAGGCGAGCGCCTCCCGCAGGCGTGTCTGCGCCTCCTGCCACACGGTGTGGGCCGCACACCATGGGCTCCGGTGGCACGATCCCGACAACAGGCACGTGTTCAGCTCCGGCACGCCGTCGAGCGCCGTCAGAATGTCCAGCAAGGATGCCGCGCGCCCGGCATCGAGCAATTCGAACCCACCCCGCTTGCCGCGCCGCGAGGACACAAGGCCTGCCCGGACCAGCCGCTGCAGGACCTTGGAGAGAAACGCCGGAGACACCTCCGCGGCCTCGGCCAGCTCGGTCAGGCTCAAGCGCGCGCCTCTGGGCGCGCTGGCGAGATGAATCATGACGCGGACGCCGTAATCTGCCGCACGAGTCAGGTGCATGGTCGTTCCCGGCCTAGGCTACGGATAGGAGACACGGGGCCCTGCCCTGCTCGGGCCACGCCAGACACTCGGTTCGATGACCCACCAACGTCACCGTCGCGTCCCGGCACCGAGCAAGGGCCGCGCCACGGCTGACGTAGCCGCGGCGAGGCCACAGAAATCCAATAGGCGCGAGGGGTTATCGCCCCGGGAACTCGGGTCCATCGCGCCGAACTGCCGACTTTCCGCTAATTTGGACCCAGTTAGCCCACTTATCGCCGCCGACTTTTCGGCAGCTTGTGAAATTCGGAACAAATCAGGCGACGAAGATCAGGACGACGATGTAATGCGCGATGCTACCGCCAAGCACGAAAAGATGCCAGATCCCATGGAACACGGGGAGCCGACGGTCGAAGGCATAGAACGCAATACCGACCGTGTAGAAGATTCCGCCCGTCATCAGCCAGGCCAGGCCTGACGCGCCCAGACCGGCCACCAGCGGCCGGAACGCCACGATGCCGATCCAACCCATGGCCAGGTAGATCGCCAGCGACAGGATTCGCTCGCCGCGCACGTGCCGAAACTCCTGCAACGCACCGACAAGCGCCAGCGCCCAGACCGCCCCGCACAGCGCCCACCCCTGGCGGCCGTGGAGTACCACGAGCGTGACCGGCGTGTAGGTCCCGGCTATCAGCAGGTAGATGGCCGTGTGGTCGAGACGCCGGAACACCCGTTTGGCGGTCCCTCGCAGGCTGTGATACAGGGTCGAGAAGGCATAGAGCGCGAGCAGCGTGGCGCCGTAGATGCTGACACTGACGATTCGGACCGCACCCCCGTGGAGGCTCGCCAGCACGACGAGCACGACGAGGCCCGCAAGCGCCAGAACGGTGCCGACCAGGTGCGTGATGCTGTTGAAGCGTTCCCCTTTGTACATCGCGATGTTGATTCGTTCCCGCGGTCACACCGCCACCACCGAGAGTCTCCTGAACACGCGGCCCTCGCCGACCCTCTGCCCCGTGGCCGCTCGCGAGAAATCCACGGCCTCCGTCGCCAGCGGCTCGCGGGCAACCGCCGGTCGCGGTGCCGTTTGCCCCACGCCCGAGGCGTCCGCCCGACCCGCGCTCCAATCCCCGTCCGCCCGAGCCGCATCCCGGCAGGTCGGACCTCAGAACTGCACGATGGGCACCCCCGCCTCACCCAGTAACTCGATGACGAGCGGGTCGTTGTCGTAGTCGAGGTGATACTTGACCATCCGAACGCCTGCCGCGGCGAGTATCTTCGCGCAGGTCACACACGGAAAGTGTGAAACGTAGGCGGTGGCCCCCGCCACGCTCACGCCCCGCCGTGCCGCATCGGCAATCGCGTTCTGTTCTGCGTGGACCGTCGCTTGCTCATGCCCATCCCGCACGTGGGACCGGTGGACGCCGCCCGGCACGTACCCGTTGTAGCCGGCAGCCACGATCCGGTTCGGCTGCTCACCGCCCGAGACGATCACGCACCCGACGTGGAGACGCCCGCAGGCTGACCGAGACGACATCAACAGGGCGGTGGCCATGAAGTACTCGTCCCAGGAGGGACGGGACGCCCACTCGCCGAGAAGGGCCCCGATACGGTCGACGAGACTCGGACTCGATGGACGCTCTGTCGGCTCGGACATGGCTCCCCTCGGCAAGGATCATGCTACAGCACGTGGCCCGCCAACGCCCGCACGCCGATCGCGATGAGCAGGATGCCGCCGGCCACCTCCATCCGACGGCCCGCGGACGCGCCCAGCCGGTTGCCGACGCGCAGCGCGACGAGCGACAGGCCGCCCGTGACCAGACCGATGATCACACTCGGGTACCAGATGTTGGTCCGCAACATCGCCAGGCTCAGCCCCACGGCCAAGGCGTCGACACTCGTCGCGACCGAAAGCACGATGAGCGTCAGTCCTCGGCTGGGATCAGTCGACCGGACGCCAGAGTCTGGCGTTCCCCCGCGCCACCCGGTGTGGACCATCCGCCCCCCCACGACGGTCAGCAGCGCGAACGCGATCCAGTAGTCCACCGACCCGACGCAGGGCGCGACGCCTGAGCCCAGGAACCACCCGGCGATGGGCATCAGGCACTGGAACAGACCGAAGTGGAACGAGAGGCGGAAGGTCGCGCGGGCGCCGCGCGCGCGCTGACTGGCGCTCGCCGCGAGCGACACGGCACACGCATCCATCGACAACCCAACGGCGAGGACCAGCGTATCCCACACGGGCATGCCGACCGCCTCCTCCACGCACGACCCGTCCCCGCCGGGCGCGGCCCTAGGGCGGAGACGTCACCCGAGAGCGGCAATCAGCAGTGTCACGGTGACGGGGCTCGCCAGCGTCGAGAGTGTGACGCACGCCGTCACAAACGACGGCGCGACGTCGAACTCGAGGGCGATGATCGTCGTCAACACCGCACTCGGCATGCCGGACTGGATGATCGCTGCCTGCCGGGCCGCGCCAGACAGGCCAAGCAGGTGCGCCAGGCCGAGGGCGAGCAGCGGCGTGACCACGAGAGCGAGGACGCCTGCCAGCGCCACCAGGCCGGGCCGCTCCGGCCACGCGCCGCGCTCCAGCTGCATCCCGAGCACGAGAATCATCGCCGGCAGCGCGGCCCCGGACAGCAGTTCGATCGGGCGCATCAGCGGCGGCGGAATCTGGACGCCCAGGCTCACCACCAGACCCGCGGTCGCCACGCCCCAGACGGCGGGCACGCGAAGCACACCCCTGAGCGCGCTGCCGAGCGAACGGTGCCCGGCCGACGCCAGGAACACGCCCAGCGTATAGGTGCAGACGGCATTCGCGACGAAATACACCGTGGCCTGCGCTAGCGCCTCCCGCCCAAAGGCGAACAGCACGACCGGTAGCCCGTAGTTTCCGCTGTTCGAGAACATCACGACCAACAGAAAGGCGCTCGTCATGGAGCGGTCGAGCCGGAAGGGCAGGGCAACCAGCCGCGCCACCAGTCCAATCCCCACGATGGTCATCACGGCGAGCGAGGCCATCTTCACAAAGTCCGTCGCGCTCAGCGGCGAGGTCACCAGCATGTGGAACACGAGGCACGGCGAGAGCGCGTTGAAGGTGATGCGCGACAGCGTGCGCACATCGGCGCCGAGGACCCGCGCGACGGTGAAGCCGACCAGCGCGACGAGGAAGATCGGCAGGACGTCGTTCGCGAAGATGGACAACAGCACGGTCACGGCCGGCCCTTCCCACCCCGAGCGCTGCCCGCCGGCTGGAAGGGCCGAGGCGGACAGAGGCTCTGGAAGACGAGCATTATACGCGACGTGCCTGCCCGGACACCCAGGACGGAAACGGCTTGCGAGGTGCCCCCGCAGCGGCCCTCAACTGGCATTCGCGCCAGACGTCGGACCAAGCCGTTGCAGGGCAGACGATCGGGGGCGTCATGCCGGCGCCGACGTGGTCGTCAGCCTGTCACTGCACCGACGCGCACGCGGCAGCGCAACGCCAGTGCGGCGGCAGTCCCCCCGCCCGACGGTCCCCTGACCGCCGTTCGAGTTCGGCTTCTCTCCCCTCCGATCGTCCCGTATCATGAGTCGCCCCCTGCTCCTGGAGACGGTCATGAAACGAGCACTGGTCCCGTTCATCGTCACGTCCCTCTGCCTGGCCGTGCTGGCGCAGGCTGCGGTCCCGGCGCGCTTCATGCAGTACCCGACAATCTCGGGTGACACGATCGTCTTCACCTACGAAGGCGACCTGTGGTCGGTGCCCGCCGGCGGCGGGTCTGCGCGCCGCCTCACGAACCATCCGGGCACCGAGGAAGCGGCGAAGTTCTCGCCCGATGGCAAGACGCTCGTCTTCACGGCCGAGTACGACGGATCGCCCAGCCTGTACGTCATGCCCGCCGACGGGGGGCCGCCGAAGCGGATCACCTACTTCGGCGCCGCCGTCCAGCCGGTCGCGTGGACGCCGGACGGCAAGCGGATCGTCTTCCGGTCGAGCCACGAAGCGACGTTCCGGCCGATGACACGGCTCTACACGGTGTCGCCCGAGGGCGGATTCCCGGAGCCGCTCCCGATGGATCGGGCCATCCTCTGTTCCTTCTCCCCGGATGGAACCAAGCTCGCCTACAACCGTCGCGGGCTCGAGGAGTATTACTGGAAGCGGTACAAGGGCGGCCGCTACGTGGACCTGTGGCTGTACGACTTCACCACCAGGCGGTACACGCAGCTGTCCGACTACGTGGGCAAGAGTGCCTACCCGATGTACGCGGGCGGGAAGTTGTACTTCGTGTCCGACCGGGGCCCGAACGGGATCAGCAATCTCTACACGATCGACCCGGCGACCACGAAGGTCGACCAGGTCACGCGATTCGACGACTTCGACGTGCAGTGGCCGAGTACCGACGGGAGGCGGATCACGTTCGTCCGCGGCGGCCGGTTGTCGGTGTTCGATCCGGCGACCGGCTCTGCCCGCGTCGTCGAGGTCGACGTGCCGTCGGACCGCTGGCAGCTCGCCGAACGCACGGTGAACGCGAGAGACTACATCCAGTCCTTCGCCGTCTCGAACGACGGCAAGGCGGCGGTGTTCGAGGCGCGCGGCGACATCTTCCTGGTGCCGACCGACGACCTGCAGCAGACCCGGAACCTGACCGCCACCCCGAACTCGCGTGAACGTTACCCGCAGCTGTCGCCCGACGGCACGCGGGTGGCGTTCTTCTCCGACCGAACCGGAGAGTACCAGCTCTACGTCACGGATGTGGCCGGGGCCAAGCCGTGGGAAGCGCTCACCACCACGCTGGACCGGACTGTCTACCACCTCGAATGGTCGCCGGATGGATCGAAGATCCTGTTTGGGAACAAGGATTTCTCGCTGTTCTACGTCGACGTGGCGACCAAGAAGCTCGTCAAGTTCGCGACGTCGAACCAGATGAAGAACGACGAGTTCTTCTGGGAGGTCAGCGACTACTCGTGGTCGCCAGACAGCAAGTGGATTGCGTACTCGTTCGTGCAGTTCAATCGCAACAACCGGGTCTTTCTCTACAGCCTCGAGCAGAACGCGTCGTTCCCCGTCACCAGCGACTTCTACGACAGCTTGAACCCGTCGTTCGACGCGGCCGGCGACTACCTGTACTTCCTCTCCTACCGGAACTTCGACACGCGGATCGACCTGTTCGAGGACGATCACGTGATCGAACATCCCGTCCAGGTCATGGCGTTGCAGCTGAGGTCGGGTCAGCGGCCCCCGTACGACCGGGGCCACGAGCCCAGGGCGACCGAACCGTTTCGGATCGACCTGCCGGGAATCGAGTCTCGGCTCTTCCCTCTCGCGATCCAGCCGGGTCTCTACTTCCACCTCCGCGCCGGCCGGAACATGGTGATGTTCACCTCGTTGCCGACCTACGGCGAGGCCGAGACCGAGGAACTCTTCAAGCCGGGGGGCGCGGACAAGTGGACGCTGCACGTCTTCGATATGGCGGTGCAGAAGGACGTCGTCGTGGAGGGCACCGTCGCGGACTGGCGGCTGTCCACCAACCGCGATCACCTCATCGCGAGCAAGGCGGGCGGCGTCTACCGCGTCACCACGCCGGCGGACCTCGTGCAGAACCCGAAGTCACCCGGCACACGTCTGAACCTGGACCGCCTGCTGATCCAAGTGAAGCCCGTCGAGGAATGGACCCAGATCTTCAACGACACCTGGCGGTGGTACCGCGACTTCTTCTACGACCCGACCATGCACGGGCGCGACTGGCGGACGCTCGGCGATACGCTCCGCGCTTTCATCCCGGACCTCTCGTCCCGCGCCGATCTCAATTGGCTGCTGTCGCAGTTGGTCGGCGATCTGAACGTCTCCCACACCTACATCGGCGGTGGTGACCCGGGGCCGCAGCGCCCGCCCGAGTCCCGCGTGTACACCGGCCTGCTCGGGGCCGACCTCGCACCCGACCCCAGCGGCTACCTGAAGTTCACGAGAATCCTCGGGCCAACGCCTCTCAACGCCGACTTGATTGCCCCGCTCGCCCGGCCCGACATCGATGTC
This sequence comes from uncultured Acidobacteriota bacterium, assembly GCA_963701315.1. Lineage (GTDB taxonomy): Bacteria > Acidobacteriota > Vicinamibacteria > Vicinamibacterales > Fen-181 > FEN-299. The sequence goes on from OY969603.1 coordinate 3,699,297, forward strand.
AAGGCGGGAGACTTCCTGATTGCGATCGACGGGCACGAGATCAAGGCGTCGGACAACCCCTTCAAGTTCCTGCAGGTCGCACGCGGCCAGAAGGTCGTTGTGACGGTCAACGCCAAGCCATCGGCCGTCGGAGGGCGCACGTTCGAGATCGAGCCGATCCGGTCCGAAGCGGTCCTTCGCTACAACCGCTGGCTCGCCGACAACGTCGAGGCCGTGCTCAAGGCGTCGAACGGCGACATCGGGTACATGCACCTGACGGCCATGAGTACGGACAACATCGGCCAGTTCGACAAGTTCTGGCGAGCCTTCCGCTACAAGAAAGGGCTCATCGTCGACGTGCGCGGCAACGGCGGAGGATGGACCGAGTACTTCATCATCGACAAGCTCGAACGCAAGATGACGGCCTACAACAACCTGCGCGGCATGGAACCGTTCCGCTACCCGGGCTCGACCACGACCGCTCCAGTCGTGGTGATCACGAACGAGTACAACGGGTCGGACGGCGAGGCGTTCGTGGAACACTTCAAGGCGCGGCAGTTGGGCACCGTCATCGGCGTGCCCTCGTGGGGTGGCCTGGTGGGCATCCTGAACCGGCAGCTCACCATCGACAACGGCACCGTCGAGCAGTCCAACAACGCGTTCTACGGCGGGCAGGGCAAGTGGCTCGTTGAAGGCCACGGCGCGGACCCTGACATCGTGATCGACAACGACCCGGCCTCGGCATCCGCCGGTCGGGACGCGCAGCTGGAAAAAGCGATCGAGACCCTCCAGCGCCAGATCAAGGAGAAGCCCTTCATGTTCCCGCCCAAGCCGAGCTATCCAATCCGGTAGCGCGGCGCGGACCACCGCCCGCAAGAATCCCGCGCGCCGCCGTTCAGAGCGCAGGAACGGAGGTGCGAGGGGTGATGCGATACCTAACGACGGCGGCGGCGCTACTCGTGTTCGCGTGCGGAGCCTGCGCGCGGAGCGCCACGAGCGCCGACGGGCTGGCGCGACTTTCCTCCACGCTCTTGCCGAAGGCGGAACGCTCGCCCGCCCAGTCCGGCAATCTCGGCTCCCGGTCCGCGCCTGCCCCACCACCTCCGGCGGCCAGCGAGCGCGCGGGGACGGCCGCGATCGCTCCCGGCTCCCGGAAACTGGTTCGACAGGTCAGCGCCAATCTTGAAGTCCGGTCCGTGGAACTGGGCCTCGCCTCGCTTCGGTCCCTCGCCGTCCGCGCGGGCGGCTACGCGAGTGGCGAGTCGATGTCACGCGACGACCGAGGGGTCGGGCAGGGCGCCATCACGTGCCGGGTCCCCACCGGTCACCTCGACGCCGTCATGGCAGAGCTCGGGTCGGTCGGCCGCATCGAGGAGCGCACCGTGGCGGCCGATGACATCACGGAGGAGTACTTCGATCTCGAGCTTCACCTGCGGAATCAGCGGGCATTGGAGTCGCGCGTGCTCGCGTTGGTGAATCGGTCGGGCAACGAGCTCTCCGACCTGCTCGAGGCAGAGCGCGAGCTCGCCCGGATCCGAGGCGAGATCGAACAGCTGGAGGGCCGGCAGCACCTTTACGACAGCCAGGTGGCGCTCTCCACGCTCGCGTTGCGGCTGCACGAGCCCCCGCCCGCAGTGGCTGCGTCGGCAGGCGGGGCGCTCGCAGCGCTCAAGCGGGCGGCCAAGGAGGCTGCCGACAACTTCGTCACGGCCGTTGCCGGGATCATCGCCTGCGCCGGCGGCGCACTTCCGGTCCTCGTCGCAGTCCTCTTCACGGGCTGGCTCGCATCGCGGTTGTGGCGCTGGCGGCGCGCGCGCAGCCGGGTCCGGGCGACCAGCGCACGCTGAGCACGGGGGGTGGCGGACGCGCCAGCCGTCTCGGACGCCAGGACGGCAGGGCTCAACCCCGCGGTGCCGGGGCTGAAGCGGTGTCCCGGACGGCTCTCTGGCGGTCGCCGCCCAAACGCCTGCTCGCGCACCAGAAACAATCACGGGACCTCGGTCGTCTATTCCTTAGAGGGCGTGGCGCCGGGGGGCGTCCCGGCCCGCGCCGACCCGAGGTCCCGATGAGCCTCCAATCAAAGCTGTTGCTCGCCTTCTTCGGGCTATCCGTCATCCCGCTGGCGGCGGTCACGCTGTTCTCCTACATGACATCCGAGGCCGCCCTGCGCCGGGCCGCCGCCCAACAGGCGGACCGACTTGCGGGCGATCTCGGCGACCGGATGAGGTGGATCGAGTCCGACCTCGAGCGTCGCATGGGCCAGGTGTGGCCGAGCCAAGGGGACCGCCAGGGCGCTGGTCGGCCAACGCCCACCTCACCGGACGAGAACGTCGCGGGCCTTGTCGCGGGCGCGCTCGGCAACGTCGCACCGATGGTCGACGCCTTGGAATTCGTCCCGACACCCGTCCCGGCGCCACGACCCCCGGCACCCGAGGTTCCCCCTGGCGTGCCGGCCCGCAAGGCGGGGTCCGTGCCCGTGGCCCCGCCGCCGGCGCCGGCCCAAGTGGGCGAGCGTGCCCAGGCGGCCGCACCCCCCTCCAACGCGGCCAGTCATCCCACCGGCCCGCGCGCGCGGATGGTGGTGGAGATGTCTCAGGTGGCTGCGGAGGCGCTGAAAGGTGCCGCCGACGCGACACCGTCCTCCTCCGACATCAGCGCATGGACCAAGATGCTCCAGGAGGAGATCAGCCGGGCAGTTGCGCAGGTGCCGGGATCGGCGCCGGGCGAACCCCAGTCGGCGGAGTCCGCACCAGCGAGCGCGCCGGACGGCACGACACGCCACCATTCGGATCGCACGAGGCACACCCGGGCGACCAGCACGTGGAGTGGCAACGCGTTGCACACCGAGTTCGAGCGGGACGGCCACCCGATCGGGCGCATCAACGCGCGCGTCAACTCCGATCGGTTGTTGCGAACGGTGCTGACCGTCGCCCAACCCGAACAGCGGGAGATTCCGTTTGCGATCGATGCGGAAGGCCGGCTGCACTCGCCGCGGGCGTCGGACCGGGCCGCTCTGGAGTCGCTGCCGATCCGCGCCCGGCTGGCGGGCAACACCGTATCCGTCCAGGCCGTGCGTGACTGGATTGTCGCCACGCGCAAGGACCCGTCGGGCACGACGATTGGAATTGCCAGACCGTTGAGCGACGACCTGCGCACCTTGCGGCGCACGGCGGCGCTGAACTTCGGCGTTGGTTTCGCGTTGATCGCGCTGGTCTTCGCCGGCAGCCTGCCGCTCGCCAGCGGCATGACGCGGAACCTGCGGGGGCTGATGGACGTCGTCCGCCGGCTGTCGGCGGGCGACCTGGAAGCCCGGGTGGCGGTCAAGTCGCGGGACGAATTCGGCCGGCTGGGCGCGGCGTTCAACCAGATGGCCAGCAACCTCGCGGCCCACGAACGGCTGGTCGTCGAACAGGAACGAATCCGGCGCGAACTGGAGGTTTGCCGACGAATTCAGACCGAGATGCTGCCGCGGCACCCGCTGCGGCTGGATCGGACCGAGGTGATGGGCCTGTCCATCCCGGCGCGGGAGGTGGGCGGCGACTTCTTCAACTACTTCGTCCTCCCGCGCGGAGAGGTGGCAGTCCTCGTCGGCGACGTGTCCGGGAAGGGCGTCGGCGCCGCCCTCCTCATGGCCCACGTCCAGGCGACCCTCCACGCACGGCTGCCGATCGAAAACGACCTGGCACGGCTGGCGACCGCCCTCGACCAGGAGCTCGCAGAGGGGACTCCCCCGGAGGTCTACCTCACGTTGTTCCTCGGTGTCGTCGACCCGGCACGACGCGTTCTTCGCTACGTCAACGCCGGCCACAACACGCAGTACCTGCTTCGTGTCGGCGCAGGGATCGAACCCCTTGCCTCCTGCGGGCGACCGCTTGGGCTCCTCCCCAACGGTGGCTACGCCGAGCAGTCCGTCTCGCTTGCCGACGGCGACACACTGTTCCTCTACACCGATGGCATGGTCGAAGTGGAGAACGAGACGGGGGACATGTTCGGCGCCGATCGGCTGGAGGCGGTGCTGCGGCAGGACGCGGGTGAGGACGTCGGAGCGCTGCTGGCGCGCGTGGACGGTGTTGTGCGGGCCTTCCGGGGCAACGCCGAGCCGCTCGACGACGCCACCATCATGGCCATGCGAATCGGGTGGGCCTGACCGTCAGGTCTGCCCTCCGACGGGTGGCCGCGCCAGGGCGAAGGCGACGGTCCGCTGGGGCCGGCTCGACGCGGCACGGATCCAAGTCCGCCGGCGGCGCACCCCCAAACCCGAGGCGGCACGGCGGCAGGTCCTCGCCGCCGAGGCGCACCGGGGGACCGGTGCGGCAACTGATCAGTCGCCACCCGTAGAGATCACCGCAGCCTGACGGAGGGTCCAGGGCAGAACACGGCAGAGCCCCGTACCGCTCGCAGAAGCGCTCCTCGTCAGCTTGCCCTTCACCGACCACCCCCTCGCGGGGATCGCCACGAACGCTCTCCGCCAACACCGCTGCAACCCGCCTCCGCCGACGCGCCACGGCTGAGGCGCGCTCGGGCTCTCGCGACGCGAGGGCGACCAGACCGACGCGCAGTCGGGCCGCGCCGAGCTCCGTGATGGAGAACGGGCCGAGGCGGCGTGCCGTGCAGCCAGGCCGGCGCGCACAGCCGGCCCCGGCCTTCCGCACACCCTCCACGAAGGCAGCATCCACCTGGGCCACGAGGCAGGCACCGGCGGCGGCGCGAGTCCCTGGACGCTCGCTCACGTCCTCGGAGCCCCGCGCGCCACTTGATTCGGTTCAGCGGCCGCTGATAGCATGCGTGCGCTCCCGAATCTCGTCACGTAGAGGCAATCATGGCAAAGTGCGGGTCCCGCTGCGGCACGGCGAAGAAGGCAACGCCGAAGAAGAAGGCCGCGAAGTAGTCTTTGGGTACAGCGTCAGCGGGCCGCCTCGATCCGAGGCGGCCTGCCGGCAGGCCGGTTGTGCGGTGAGTCGTCATGCCAAATCTCCTGTCGCCTCTCGCGTTCTCGGGTCTTGCGCTCCGCAACAGAATCGTGATGCCGCCGATGTGGTCCGGCCAGGCCACCCCTGAGGGCCTCGTCACCGCCGCCATCGTCGAGTACCACCGCCGCCGGGCCGCCGCCGGCTGCGGCCTAGTCATCGTCGAGCACGCCTTCGTCCATCCCCGCGGCCGGCACTCCGCAACGCAGATCGGCGTTCACGTGGACCAGACGGTCGATGGACTGTCGAAACTCGCGCGCGCGGTCAAGAGCGAGGGTGCCAGCGTCGCGCTGCAGATTGCGCACGCCGGTTCGCGAAGCTCCTCACGCGTGCTCGGCATGCGCCCGGTGGCTCCCTCCAGCCTCCGCCATCCTTACGAGCCCGAAGGTGACGTGCCGGAAGCGGTCACGCCGACGATGATCGACGAGATCACCCAGGCCTTTGGTGACGCAGCGGTCCGCGCCCGTGACGCGGGCTTCAACGCCGTCGAGATCCACGCCGCGCACGGATTCCTCCTATCGCAGTTCCTGTCGCCGCTCACCAACCGGCGCACCGACGACTATGGGGGAATCATCGAGAACCGCGCCCGCCTTCATCTAGCCGTGCTGGCCGAGGTCCGTGGTCGGCTCGGATCGGACTTTCCCGTCTTCGTCCGCATCGGCGTCCACGACGAGACGCCGGGCGGCGTGGAACTGGATGACTCGCGCTGGACTGCGGTCCATCTCGCTGCCGCCGGCGCGGCCATGATTGACATCTCGGGCGGCCTCCAGGGATCCCGTGGCCTCGGCAAAGGGGCCGCGTACTTCGTCCCCTACGCCAGGGCCCTCAAGCCGGCCCTCCCCGTTCCCGTCATGGTGACCGGCGGAATCAGCGAACCCGACCTGGCCGACCGCGCCATCCGGGAGGGCTGGGCCGACCTTGTTGGCATCGGCCGCGCCATGCTCAACGACCCGGAGTGGGCGCGGAAGGCCATCGGGCACCTGTCACTGGCCAGCAAGCCGGACGTGCCGGACTAGGCTCGGGAGGCCGCCGTCGCGGTGACCTCCCAGCTGTGTGCCCGTCTGTCAACGCGCCGTTCAGGATCCGAACAGCCCACGGTGTCGGGACCCCGTGCACGCCGGCCACCGGCCAAGCCCAGCCGCGACGAGCCCGCCGGACGCCTCCCTTCGACCCGCGGACGGTCGGCCACTCCGGGAGCCGAACCGGGCTTCGGGCGGGGCGGCTGCACGCCGTCGGCAGAATTCTGTAAGATGGGAGAACCGCTCTCAAAGGAGACGACATGACTAGGCACGCGAAGCTCGCCGAGTGGGTGAACCACGTGGCGGCCCTCTGTCAGCCCGAGCAGGTTCGGTGGTGCGACGGGTCGGCCGAGGAATACAAGCTCATGCTCCGCCTCATGGTTCAGGCGGGCACCGCGCTTCCCATGGATTCCGTTCGCCCGAACAGCATCTTCGTACGCTCGGACCCCGCTGACGTCGCGCGCGTCGAGGACCGCACGTTCATCTGCTCCAAGCGGAAGGAGGACGCGGGACCGACCAACAACTGGGCCGACCCGGACGAGATGAAGGGCACGCTGACCAAGCTCCTCGCCGGGTCGATGAAAGGACGCACGCTGTTCGTCATCCCGTACAGCATGGGCCCGGTGGGGTCGCCGATCGCCAAGATCGGCGTCGAGCTGACCGATTCACCCTATGTCGTCGCGAACATGCACATCATGACCCGAGTCGGGTCGAAGGTGCTCGACGTGCTCGGTGTGGACGGCGAGTTCGTCAAGGGCCTGCACTCGGTCGGGGCCCCGCTCGAGGGCAATGCGCCCGACGTGCCGTGGCCGTGCAACGCTGACAACAAGTACATCTGCCACTTCCCGGAGACCCGCGAGATCTGGTCGTTCGGGTCCGGCTACGGCGGCAATGCCCTCCTCGGCAAGAAGTGCCACGCGCTGCGCATCGCCTCCGTGCAGGCGCGAGACGAGGGGTGGCTCGCCGAGCACATGCTGATTCTGAAGCTGACCAACCCGAGCGGACAGGCGCGCTACGTCACCGGCGCCTTCCCGTCGGCATGCGGCAAGACCAACCTGGCGATGATGGTGCCCACGGTGCCCGGCTGGAAGGTCGAGACGATTGGCGACGACATCGCGTGGATGAAGTTCGGGGCGGACGGCCGGCTCTACGCGATCAACCCCGAGGCGGGGTTCTTCGGCGTGGCGCCGGGCACGAGCATGAAGTCGAACCCCAACGCGCTGCTCTCACTCAGGGTGAACTCGATCTTCACCAACTGCGCGATGACGCCCGACGGCGACGTCTGGTGGGAGGCCATGACGGACGAAGAGCCCCCCGAGCTGACGGACTGGCTGCGTCGTCCGTGGCATCCGGGCGTCGGCCGCAAGGCGGCTCATCCCAACGCCCGCTTCACCGCGCCGGCCAAACAGTGCCCGGTGATCGCCCCCGAGTGGGAGGACCCCAAGGGCGTGCCGATTTCCGCGATGCTCTTCGGGGGCCGGCGCGCGTCGGTGGTCCCGCTGGTGACCGAGGCGTTCAACTGGCAGCACGGCACGTTCCTCGGGTCGATCATGGGCAGCGAGACGACGGCGGCCGCGGCGGGCAAGGTGGGACAGCTGCGGCGGGATCCGTTCGCGATGCTCCCCTTCTGCGGGTATCACATGGGCGACTACTTCGCCCACTGGCTGAAGGTGGGGGCGGCGGCGAACCCGGAGAAGCTCCCGCGCCTCTACTACGTCAACTGGTTCCGGCAGGATGCCAACGGCCGGTTCCTCTGGCCTGGGTACGGCGAGAACAGCCGCGTGCTGAGGTGGGTGTTCGAGCGGGTGTCGGGTGGCGGCGGTGCGGTGGACACGCCCATCGGGCGGCTCCCGGCGCCTGGCGCGCTCGACTTCAAGGGACTCGACGTCTCGGCCTCCGCCGTGGAAACCCTGCTCACGGTGGACGTGGAAGGGTGGCTCGCGGAACTGCCGCTCATCAAGAAGCACTACGAGTCGTTCGGCGACCGGTTGCCGGGCGGGTTGCGGACCGAGCTGGAAACGCTCGAAAAGCGCCTGATGGCCGCGTCCGTGTAGCTAAGCTAGCCCCATACCGACGGGCGACCGGCCACCCTCGGTCGCCCGCTCGATCGGCATTGGAGGCCCGCATGGTCGTCGGTTCGCTCCCTCGACGCGTGGCGTGGTGGTTGCTCGCGTGTCTGGTCAGCACGCGGCTCTGCTCGGGCCAGACACCCGCGGCGCCACCAGGGCCAGACCGCCCGTTCGAGGCGTGGGTGGGGCTCACCGCGGTCGGGCCGCGTGCCGCCGGGTCGATCACGACCAGCTTCGTCCCACCCCTCGACAGCGGAACCCCGACGGGCGCCGCCGGCCAGACCCTCTGGCTCGACGGGCGCACGACGGTGGGATTCGAGGCGGGTGCAAACTACTTCTTGACCCGACGGGTCGGCGTCCAGCTGCTGTTCGGATACGACCGGTTCGACCTCGGGGGACAGAATGGGCCGTACTCGGTGCTGCTCAACTACTCGGCCGTACTGCCGCCCAACACGGTCCCTCAGTCCCTGACCTACCAGGAGTCGCTCGCCTGGCCAGACACGGCGGGCCAGCTGCGGCAACTGACGCTGGCGTTCAACGGCGTCGCGCGCTGGGCGCTGGGCGAGCGGCTGACCGGTTCGCTCTCGGGCGGCTTGAGCGTGTTCGACGTCCGGGGCGACGCGCAGAGCCTGGGATACACCGCCGGCCGGGTCGGCGGCCACGGCGCGCTGTTCCTGGACGACTACCAGGTGTCGTTCTCGCTCGGTCCCGACCACTCCTTGGGGTTCGATCTCGGTGGGGCCGTTGACCTGGCTCTGACCAGCCGGGTGAGTCTGGTCGCGGACGTGCGGTACTTCAACGGCGGCAGCCTGACGCCAGCAGTCGTCGTCACCGGCATCGCGAACCCGAGCCAGGTCATCACCCAGCGGTCCCCGTCCTCCATCCAGCAGGTGCTGAACCCGCCCCCGCCGAGCCTGAGCGCCGCGCGGTCGCGGATCCTGATCGGCGTGAAGATCAGGCGGTAGTCCAGCGCCGGGCCCACCGCGGGGCGGAGGCCGTCGTGTTACTCGGGTTTCGGGCCACTCGCATACTGCGCGCTGAGGCCCCGGTAGTCAGTCTTCCCGGTGCCGAGCACCGGGATGCGCTCCACTCGGATGACCTGACGGATGTTGCAGAGCGCGCTGAACCCGGCGTCCCGCAGGATGCGGTTGACGCCCTCTCGGGTCGCGTCCCGCACCGTGAAGAGCGCGATCTCGGGGTTGTCGGTCGGACCCACCGCCTCGACGGCGAGGGCCGGTCCCTCGTCGCCCTCCCTCGTGAAATGTGGCAGCAGCACGGCTTCGATCGCCGGCAGCGACACCATCTCCCCGCCCAGCTTGACGAAGCGCTTCAGACGACCGTCAAAGACCAGCACGCCGCCGGCGTCTTCGTGCACCAGGTCTCCGGTGCGATACCAGGTCTGACCCTCGAACTCGACGAAGGGCGACTCGCCCTCGTAGTGGAGGTACCCGGAGAACACGCTCGGCCCCCGCACCAGGAGCATGCCGGTATCGCCCCGCCGCACGCGAACGGGGCGCTCAAGGTCGACGAGGGCGTGGTGAAGCGATTCCATCAGGAGGCCGATGCTGCCAGGCACGGGCGCCTCGGGGCGGTTGACCGACACAATCGGTGAGCACTCGGTAATCCCGTAGCCCTCCAGAATGGTGGCGGCCCGGCACCGCTCGCGTAGCGCCTGGTAGACAACATCCGGACACTTCTCGGCCCCGGTCACCGCCAGGCGGAGCGACGAGAGCTGTTCGGGACGGGCCGCCCGGACGATGCCGTGCAGAAACGTCGGCGTCCCAACGAGCATGCTCACGCGATAGGCCGCGATCAGCCGGGCGAGCACGGCGGCCTCGGTCGGGTTCGGGTGGTACACCGTGCGCAGGCCCGAGCAGATCGGCAGGATGGTCGTGACGGCGATGCCGAACGAGTGGAACGGGGGCAGCATGCCGACCATGACGTCGCGGCGGTCGACATGCACGGCGGCGAGCACGTCGCGGATGTTCGTCAGGACGTTGGCGTGCGAGAGGGGAACGGCCTTCGGGAAGGTCTCAGATCCGCTCGTAAAGAGCACCACGGCATGCGCGGGCGGCGTGGCGCGACGCAGGGGGCTCCAGTCCACGTAGGCCCGTACCAGTGCGAGCCCTTTCTGGACGCCAGTCAACCCGGCACGGAGGTCCTCGGCGTAGACGAACCGGCGACCCAGCCCCCCCAAGTCGACGCCGAGCGCCTCGAGCTTGGTCAGCAGGGCTCTGGCGGTGATCACACGGTCGACACCCAACAGATCGAGCGCATGCGAGATGTTCCTCGACCCGGTTGTCCAGTTCACCATCACCGGGGTCTTGCCGGCAAACAGGACGGCCAGGTAGAAGAGACCCGCGCCGACCGACGCGGGCAGCATGATGCCGACGTAGGGTCCCGGCAGCGCCCGGATCCGCGGCACGAGCAGCAACAGCCCCAGCACCAGGCGTCGGAACGACACTTCGCCACTCAGTTGGTCGGCGAGGATCAACTGCCCGGGGTGGCGCGACGCCTGTGCGAGGAAGACGTCGGTGACCGTGTCTCCGGGAGCGGGCCGCACGCGCTCCCCCGAACCCTGCGAGAGCCACCGCCGGCTCGCCGGCCGCAACTCGGGTTCGAGGACCGAGATGCCACGGCCCCCTGCCGCGAGGATGACGTCGCCGACCGTCACCAGACTCTCGGGAGTACCGCCCGAAAACCCGAATTCGCGTTCGAGCCAGATCACCAGTTCGGCCGCGGCCAGGCTGTCGAGCCCAAGGTCCTGCGCCAGGCGGTCGCCCGGCGAGAGGCTGACGCGGCCCGTCAGCCGCGTCAACTGCTCAAGCACGATTCGGCGAGTGCCCTCGGGAATTCCCGCGACGTCGCCAGCGATCCGGCGCACCTCTGGGTCCGGCAGTTCCTTGGCTCCACCGCGTTCCCAGAATCCATACGGCACGTAGGTGTTCGGTGGCGCCCCAGCGTTGTAGAACGTCTCGAGGAACTGGTTGATGGCCATCCGGTCGGCCTGGCGGGGAAAGTCGGCCGGCTCGACGAAGTCGATCAGCACGCGGCGGCGGGGCATGAAAAACAGGCCGTTCAGCAACAGGTACTTCAGGCCGCGTGCCGCGGTCGTCACCGGATCCGGCATCCGTCCGTTGAAGGCCAGGCTGAAGCTGCTGCCCCACAAACCGCTCTGGCGCACCAGCACGACCCGGCAGCCAGGGACCGCCTTCACGAGAATCTCGGTGCCGCTCGCCGCGCGAATCTCCTCGAGATACCGCGCCCGTAGGCGCCCGGACGGGTAGAACAGCAGGCACTCGCCGTCGCGCAGGCCCGCAATGGTGGCGTCGAGGGCGTGACGGGTGGCGTCGATGACCGACAGGCCCTCGCGCTCCATATTGGGCAGCACCCGTGCGCCGTAGAGCCGGGCCAGCCAGCCCACGATGGGTCGCGACACCTGGTAGGCGTCGGCCAGGGCCCGCGGCTGGAAACCCCGGTCGAGCAGGACCATGAGAATCGCCGGATCAACCAGCGCGACGTGGTTCGGGAGGAAGAGGACGCCGCGCGTACCTTTCCGCCGGACTTCATCGAGACCGCGGATCTCGATGCGGTAGCGCAGCGAGAGGAGGCGCCATCCGAACCACGACAGCAGGCGACGCAGGCCCGTCCGAACCATCCGTTGGCTCCCACAGCGTCAGGCGTTCTGGAATACAGCGACGGCCGGAAGAGATGGCTCGTCCGGCCGGTCAGGGACGGTCGAGCCGCTTGTGCATGAGCCGCTCGGACGCCCCGTCGATGAAGTAGTCGGTGAATTCCCCGACCTGGCGGTACCCGTGCCGTTCGTAGAAGGCCTTGGCGCGCGGGTTGAACGATGAGACGCAAAGGAAGAAGTGCCGGGCCGGGGCGGCCCGGCGTTCACACTCCGTGAGCAGCGCCGCCCCCACACCCTGGCTCCGCCACGACGGGTGAACCGCGATGGACGCGAGGTAGGGTGAACCGGCCACGCCCCTGGGATGCACGAGGGCGAAGCCGCAGCGTTCACCCGCCTGGCGGGCGACCACCAGCGTGAGGTCGGGCCGGTGGCAGGCGGTCCGGCACTGGGCGAGGGCCCGCCGCAAGGTGATCCACGGGTCAGACGCGGCCATCAGCTGGGCCGCCCATTCGCGGTCGGCTTCCGCCTCCGATTCGGCGAAGCTGAGCGTGGTGACCTCTGTCATCACCGGGCCCTCCCCCCGCCCGCGCGGGCGCGCGTCAGCCGTCACTCGGCCTTCTTCTTGCGCGGTCGCGGCGCTCGCGGCTTGCGCGGACCGGCCTGTTTGCGTCCCGCCGCGGAGGCGCCACTGCGCCGTCTGGCGGGCTTGGGCTCCCCGTCCAGCTCGGCCGGGACCGACGGCGTGGCCTCAGGTCCGCCCCCGGCCTCGTCCGCAGAGGGGGCCTCAACGGCTGCCTCGGCCACTGCCGCGGGCTCGGCCTCCGCCACGGGAGAGACCACCGGTCCCTCCGGGCCCGGCTCTTCGGGCAGCCCCGGGAGGATCTCTGGTGCGGGCACCGGCGGTTCGGCGACATCAACGACCGGCGGCGCAACAGGGGGACGCTGCAACGCGCCGCCTTGGAACACGCGCAGCACACCCTGCCGGTCGCGCTCGAGCCGAAGGAGCCCCTCGCGCTGGGCCCCGCGCAGCAGGTCGAGGATCCCACCGAACCCATAGCGCCGTTCGTCGAACGTGTTGTCGGCCGCGCGGATCAGCTGCTTGACGTTGCGCACGTACATCGGCCACCGCAGCGGGCCCGTCGGCGTCTCCAGCACCCGCCGGAGCAAGGCGATGGCCTCGGCCTGTTGCGCGGCGAGCGCCTCGCCAGGGGCGGGCGGCGGCGCCGACTCCGGTGCCTGGTGCTCGTCGGAGGGTTCCCGCTCGCGACCTGCTGCCCTTCCTCCCCGCTCGCCCTGGACACGCTCGGTCGGGGCGCCTTCGGTCGACTCCTCGGGGGTCGGCTCGACGTCCTTGATCTCGACGAGCAGGTTGCGCCCGGACTGGTTGAGCCGGAGCAGGCCAGTCTGAGCGAGCTTCTCTGCAAAGTCCCGGAACGACGACGCGCCGTAGTTCTTCTCCGAGAAGGTCGAGTCCAGCTGCAGCAACGTGCTCTTGAGCAGTCCGAGCTGCGGCGTGACCTCGCGCTCGGAGAGAACCTTCAGGGCGCGGCGCACGAGCGGGAACGCGCTGCTCACGGCCAGCGAGCCGACGCTCGGCAAACGGCCGCGCTCGGGGTGTCGCCGCGCAGCACCCTGACCGAGGTTCGCCAGATTCTCGTAGGCGATGAACTCGTGGCAGTTGCGCTGCAGGATGACGCTGGTGAAGGCCCGACCGCCCACGACGAAGACGGTCTTGTCGTACTGTTTGAGCTTCTCGACGAGGCTCAAGAAATCGCTGTCGCCTCCCACAATCACGTACGCGTTGATGTGGGGGTGGGTCAACGCCATCTCGAGGGCATCGAGCGCGAGGTTGATGTCAGCCCCGTTCTTGTCGCCACCAGGCGTGAGGTTGCGCTGGACCATGCGGATGGCGTGCTGCGTCAGCAGTCGGCTGTAGTCGCCGGCGCGCGTCCAGTCCCCATAGGCGATCTTGGTGATGACCTCGCCACGCTCCTTGATGGCCTCCAAGATGGTACCGATGTCGAAGGCGGCGTTCAGCGTCGTCTTCACTCCGATTTCGATGTTGTCGAAGTCGACGAACACCGCGATCTTCAAACGTTCTTCCGTCACACTTGTTCTTCCTCGCCCGTCGCGGGGGCATCTCTCGTCGCCCTCGCCGGCAGTAGTTGTGCCGCCCCTCTCCCGGCCGGGACGGGCCGGTCGGCCCTACCAGGCAGTATCGGTGGGGATAGGGGCAGCGGTTGTGGGGTCGCGGCAAGGCCCACGCGGCCCTGCACCGTCGCACGGCAAATCTCGGTCGCCGCGCCATTCACGCCTCGGGTGGCCCGGCCGCTTGGCGGGGTGTGAAGGCGGCCGGCTCACACGTCGCGCTCCGAGAGGACAACCTGGAGGAGCGTCTACTCCTGCCCTTCTTCGTCGACCTCGCCCGAACTGGTCGCGAAATCGTCGAAGTCCTCGACCGCACCCTCGCCATCGTCGACGTCGAAGACGCGACCGGTGTTGCGTTCCCGGATCGGCCCCCGGGGCCGCGCCTCGGTCTTGGTCGGCCGCCGGGCCGGTCCCTTCTGACGCCGCGGCGCCGGAGGCCCGAAGTTGCGCGTCGGGCGCTCGCCCGGCGCCGCCCCCTCGCCCCCACCCGCCGGCGCCGACCGGAAGGGCATCGGCGGCCTGGGGCCGGCGGGCCGGTCCTCACGGGCCCGGGCTTCGCTCACGGCGAGGTTGCGTCCCTTGAAAGGCTGCGCGTTGAAGCGGCGGATGACTTCCTCAGCCGCCCCCCGCTCCGCGAACTCGACAAACGCAAACCCTCGGGGCCTCCCCGTCTCCCGGTCGAGCGGCAGGACGACCTCGGAGGGTGGCGCGACCACGCCCAAGTGGGCGCGGAGTTCCGCGTCGGTCGTGTCGTAAGGAAGGTTGCCAATGAACAGACGGACTGCCAATCGGTCCTCTCGTGCTCTTCGTGAAGTAATCACCACGCGCCGCACTCGCGGCGCAGAGTTTCGCGGACCTGTCACCGGGCAGACAGAATCCGGCAGCCATCTTCGCAGAACTGGCGCATCAGTTTCAAGCGATTACCAGCGGACCGTCCGATCGGCCGGTCCGAGCGGCCTTCACCCGGTCCGCTCGCCGGGGAGGCATCCGAGCTCCCGTCCGGTCCGCCAGGAGGCTGGCGACCCCCGCCGCGGACCTTTCCCCCGCCAGTCGACCGACCTCAGAGGCCGGGCTACCGGGGGAGGTTTAGGAGGGAGACTGGCCTGACGCCCCGGTCCGACTCGCCTGGCGACGCAGGGCCAAACCCGTCCATGACCCCGGTGTCGCGGCGATCCGGGCCGGCGGACCCTCGGCGACCAGGCGCCCGCCCGCGTCTCCGCCCTCCGGACCGAGGTCGATCACCCAATCGGCAGCACGCACGACATCGAGGTTGTGTTCCACCACAACCAGCGTGTGTCCGGAGAGCGCGAGCCGGTCGAAGACCTCCAGCAAGCGGGCGACGTCATCGAAGTGGAGTCCGGTGGTCGGCTCGTCGAAGAGGAAGAGCGTCGGGCCTCCGCGATCAGCCAACAGTTCGATCGCCAAGGCCAGGCGTTGCCGCTCACCGCCCGACAGCGTCCGACCCATCTGGCCCAGCCTCAGGTAGCCGAGGCCGAGTTCCTCAGCGACGGCGAGCCTCCTCGCGATGACCGGATCATCCCGGAACAGCGCCCGAGTCTCCCGCACGGTCATTCCCAGCACGTCGGCAATCGACCAGCCGTGCACACGAACCTGGAGCACGGCAGGCTGGTATCGCTGGCCGTCACATTCGCCGCAGGGCACCCACACGTCCGGCAGGAAGTCCATGCTCACGCGGACGCGCCCAACCCCTTCGCAGGCCTCACAGCGGCCGCCGGCACCGTGAAGCGAGAACGCCCGCTTCGTGAGGCCGGCGCCGTGGGCCGAGCCGGCCGCAGCAAACCGCTCCCGCAAGGGGTCGAAGACGCCGAGCGCGGTGGCTGGCATCATCGAGGACGCCAGCCCGGCACCGGGGTCGGCGGTGACCACCCGCGCGAACCGCTCGTGCGCGACGACCTCGGCCGCTCCACCGTGCCGAGATCCGGACCCGTCGAGCGACGGCGCGATGACGTCGAAGACGAGCGTCGACTTGCCGCTGCCTGAAACGCCGGTGATGGCGACCAGCCCGCCTGCCGGCACGTCCACATCGAGTCCCCTGAGGTTGTGGCAGCACGCCTGGCGGACCGCCAGGCCCGGCCGCAGGGTGCGCACCTCGCGCGTGGCTTCGACACCTGTCTGCGCGCGAAGGTAACGCCCGGTAAGCGAGGTCTGGCTCGACGCGACCTCCGCGGGTGAGCCGGACGCGACCAGCCGCCCGCCCTCCTCTCCGGCGCCCGGGCCGAGATCCAGGAGGTGGTCTGCAGCGCGGATCACGTCGGCGTCGTGCTCCACGACCACGACGGTATTGCCGGCGTCCCGCAGCGCGGTCAGGAGCCCGAGGAGCCTGCCGGTATCGCGCGGGTGCAGGCCCGCCGTCGGCTCGTCGAGCACGTAAGTGATCCCCGTGAGGCCGGTCCCGATCTCGGTGGCGAGCCGGATCCGCTGAGCTTCCCCGGCCGACAGCGTCGAGGCGAGCCGATCGAGGGCCAGGTAGCCCAGCCCCGCGTCGCGAAGGCGCTCGAGGCGGACCACCACGTCTCGACGCAAGTCGGCCGTCACCTCCAGGTCATGGTGCGACCAGCTGGCCGAACGTCCGGCCGCTTCCCAGAACGCCAGCGCCTCCCCCACCCTCATCGCAAGCATCTCGGCGATGTTGCGCCCGGCAACGTGTACGGCCAGCCGTTCCTTCCGCAGCCGGGCGCCGCCGCAGTCAGGGCACGGGGTCACCCGCATGAGCGGCTCGAGCGCCTCGCCCCGTCGATCCGCGTGCTTTCGCACGTACTCCTGACCGACACACCACACCAACCCCCGCCACGCGGTCTGGAAACGGTGCACGCCTGCCCGATTGCCGCGGCGGTAGCGCCATTCGACCTCGAACCGGCGGTCACCAGCGCCGCGCATGGCCACGGCCCGCGCCGACTCGTCGAGCGTCTCCCACGGTTGCGCGAAATCAAGGCCGACGGCTGCGCCTACCGCTCGCAGGATCGCCACGTACTGCCCGTCGCGGTCGCCGTAGAAACGGCCCGTCCGGTGTCCGTCCATGGCGCCATCCAGAATCGACCGCGACGGAGTGGTGATCAGCCGATCGGGATCACACTCGCTCACGGCGCCGAGGCCGCGGCACGTCGGGCAAGCGCCCTGGTCGGCGTTCGGCGAGAACATGGTCGCGGTGAGCACCCCCTCTGCGGGGGAGGCGCCGGTCCGGACCACGCCGACTCGTGCAAACAGCAGGCGGTAGTAGTCGCCAATCTCCGTCATGGTGGCGACGGTGGATCGCGGGTTGCGTGAGGCCACGCGCTGGCGCACGGCGACGGCCGGTGTGAGTCCGGAGACGCGGTCGAACTCCGCGTCGCCGGTCTTCTCCAGGAACCGGCGGGCGTAGGCCGAGTAACTCTCGATGAACCGGTTCCGCCCCTCCGCGAACAGCGTGTCGAACGCGAGCGACGACTTGCCGCTGCCCGACACGCCAGTGATCACGGTCAGACGGCCATCCGGGATCTCCACGTCGATTCCCTTGAGGTTGTGCGTGGTCACCCCCGCGAACCGAATCGGCTCGCGCGCGGGGACGGCAGCCCTCGGACGGACCGGAGGCGGGTCGGGCGCCCGGAGTGCCGCGCCCATCAGCGACGTCTCACAATCGCGCACCTGCTCTGGGGTCCCGCTCACCACCAGACGCCCCCCGTGGCGACCACTGCCTGGACCCAGGTCGATCACCCGGTCGGCCGACCGGACCAGATCGATGTGGTGTTCGATCGCCACGACCGTGTGGCCCTGCTCGACCAGCCGCTCAAGGGCGAGGCGCAGCACCGCCACATCGGCTTGGTGGAGGCCCGTCGTCGGCTCGTCCAGCACGTACAGCGTGTGCCCGCGGCCCGGCCGGCTCAGTTCCGCCGCCAGCTTGATGCGCTGCGCCTCGCCGCCCGACAGGGTGGTGGACGGCTGACCCAGGCGCAGGTAGCCGAGGCCGAGTTCCCGGAGCACCCGGACGATGCGAGCGGCTCGCGGCGAGTCGTCGAGCAGCTCGGCCGCCTCCTCGACGGTCGTTTCAAGGAGGTCGTGAATCGACTTGCCTCGGCAGAGAATCTCGAGCGTCTCGGCGTTGAAGCGCCGCCCCCCGCACGCCTCGCAGACGACGTCGACCTGGCCGAGGAAGTGCATCCCCACCTGCTGGACGCCGGCACCCTGGCATGCCTCGCACCGCCCGCCCTTAACGTTGAACGAAAAGCGACCCCGGCCGAACCCTCGCGCCCGTGACTCGGGCAGCCCGGCGAACCGGTCGCGGATCACGTCCGACAAGCCCGTGTAGGTGGCCGGGTTGGAGCGTGGCGTCCGCCCAATCGGAGACTGATCGATGGCGATCACCTTGTCGATTTGGTCACCACCGTCAATCCGTTGTCTGGCGAGTCGATCGAGCAACTCGTCGACCAGGCTCGACTTGCCCGCCCCTGACACACCGGTGATGAGATTGAAGGCGCCCAGCAGGAACTCGACGTCGATGTGACGCAGGTTATGGCGCGCGGCCGAGCGGAGTCGGAGCGTACCCGTGCCGGCCCGTCGGACCGAGGGCACGGGCACGCGCTCGTCCCCGGTTAGAAAAGCCCTGGTGCGGCTCCGCCCCGGCGGGCTGGCCAGGAGCTCTGACAGCGGCCCGCTGAACAACAGTTCTCCCCCACAATCCCCCGCGCCCGGCCCGATGTCCACGAGCCAATCGGACCGGCGCAGCGTCTCGACATCGTGTTCGACGACGAGGACCGTGTTGCCGGCGTCCCTGAGCGACTCGAGGACGTCGAGCAGGCGGCCCTGCTCGGCCGGGTGCAGGCCGACCGACGGCTCGTCGAACACGTAGAGGACGCCGCGCAGCCGCGAGCTGACCTGGGCGGCCAGCCTCAAGCGCTGCGCTTCGCCACCTGACAACGAGGTCGAGGCCCGGTCGAGCGAGAGGTGCCCCAGTCCGAGCCGGAGCAGGACGGCCATCCGCCCCCGCATCTCCGCACGGATCGGGTTCCCGACCGGCGATTCGTCCTCGTCGAACGGCAAGGCCTCGAGCGCCTCGTCGAGGTCGGCGACGGTCAGGGTGGCGAATTCCGCGATCGTCCGGCCCTTCACCTGCACCGACAGCGCCTCCCTCCGCAGGCGCGTCCCCCCGCACGCGCGGCAGGGCAGGCTGCGCACGAACCGCAGGATGTTGCGATTGCGGCTGCGCTTCAAGATTTGCTCCATCACCGGGAGCACGCCCTTGTAGACGCCTTCTTCGCGCGGTTTCGCCGTGATGCCGCTCCATCGCAGGCGCGACGCCAGGGGGTGCTTGCCGTACGGGATCCGGATGCGGTCCGAGCCCTCGAGGACGACACGGCGCTGCTCGTCGGTGAGCGCCTGCCACGGCGTGTCCACGTCGAAGCCGTGCGCATGGCACACCTGGTCGAGAACCTCGATGGTCACCTGCGAGTAGATGACATAGCCGGAGGGCGTCGTGATCGCGAGGGCGCCGTTGCGGATCGTCCGGGAGGGGTCGGCGACCAGCAACTCGGGATCCAGGCGATCTTCGACCCCGAGGCCCTGGCAGACCGGACACGCGCCAGCGGGCGAGTTGAACGAGAACAGGCGACGGTCGGGATGGACGCCGTCCGGCGCGTCGCCCAGTCGCGCATACAGCAGGCGGAGATCGTCGTACAACCCGCTGAGCGTCCCCACCGTGGAGCGCGGATGGCGAAGGGCCGTCCGCTGGTCGACGGCAATGGCGGGAGACAGGCCGCCGATCGAGCGCACCGCCGGCCGCGCGACGCGGCCCAGGAACTGTCGGGCATAGGATGAAAACGTTTCGAGGTACCGCCGCTGCGCTTCGCGGCAGATCGTGTCGAAGGCGAGCGACGACTTCCCGGAGCCCGAGACGCCCGAGATCACGACCATCGCGCCTCGCGGCAGATCGACGTCGATCCCTCGCAGGTTGTGCTCGCTGGCGCCACGCACGGTGATCGTCGACACAGCTGTCATTCTACGGCTTCCGCCGACGCGGCGTTGACACCGACATGGCCGGACGGCGGGCGCCTCGCCACCCCATGGTATGCTTCGGCCGGACCCGGGGCGCCGCCCTCGGACTTCACGGCGTCCCCGCCGGGCAAGGAGTCTATGCACGCCAGCTTTCGACCACGCCATGCCGTTCTCATCGCCGTTCTCGCGCTCGTCGCCACGTCAGGCCGGGAGCTCGCCGGTCGGATTCCGCAACCCGATCCCGTTGCCGAGGCCATCAAGCGTGTGCAAGACCGGATCGCGCCGGACACGCGCGTCTCGGTGTTCGACATCAAGGCTGCGACCCGAGGCACCGCTCTCGAAGTGACTGGCGAGGTCGACGGCGCTGCCGCCCGAGAGGCCGTCCTGCAGGCCTTGCGCGACGTGGGCCGGTCGCCGGTGGTCGACAAGATCGTCGTGCTGCCCGACCCGCAGTTCGCCGCCCGCCCGCTGGGCGTCGTGACCGTGAGCGTCGCCGTCATGAAGACCCGGGCGTCCCACGAGTCCGAGTTGGCCAGCCAGCTGTTGATGGGCTCGGTCGTCCGGATCCTCAAGCGGAACGGGTGGTACTACGTCCAGTCCCTCGACGATCGGTACCTGGGCTGGATGGAGCCCGATCACCTCGCCCTGATGGCGAAGGCGGATGTCGAGGCCTTCGAGCACGCCCCTCGCGTCGTCGTCGTCAGCCCGTACGCCTGGGTCCGGAGCCAACCCTCGGGAGACGCGCCGCCGGTGTGCGATTCGGTCATCGGGGACATCTTCCGGACGACGGGACGTGCCGGCGACTTCCTGACGGTGCAGCTGCCCGACCTCCGAACGGGCTACGTGAGCCAGCACGAGGTGAGCGACTATGCCGACTGGAAGGCCGCGCGGCGGGTGACCGCCGACACGGTCGAACAGACCGCGCGGCTGTTCATGGGGGTGCCGTACCTGTGGGGCGGCACGTCAGTGAAGGGGTTTGATTGCTCGGGATTCGTGAAGATCGTCTTCCACCTGAACGGCCTCGAGCTGCAGCGGGATGCGGACCAACAGGCCGACGAGGGCGCGCCCGTGGCACTCGACCCCAGCTTCTCCCAGGTGAGGAGGGGCGATGTGCTCTTCTTCGGTCCCCGGCCCGGTGCCGTCAACATCACGCACACCGGCATCTACTTGGGGGCCAAGCTGTTCATTCACTGCGCGGGACTCGTGAAGCTGAACAGCTTTGACCCGGCGTCGCCCCTGTACAACGCCAACCTGCTCGGCCGCCTGGTCAAGGTCCGACGCATGTCGTTCCCTCCGCACGCCTGATCGAGCCTGGGCCACGCCGGGCTCGCGCGCGACGGCCCACGGACCGTCACGCGCGGGCCGGCGATCCCACCGCACGCCGTCGTGCGTCAGTGCGAGCGAAGCTCGCGCTCGAGGGCGACCGCCTTGGGAAACAGGATGTTGTTCTCCAGGTGCACGTGGCGGTGCAGATCGGTCTCAAACGCCTCGAGCTCCTGGTAGGTCACGCGATAGGTCGCGCAGGCGTCGGCGGGCGGGACGTAGCCCGAACTCAGTTGCCGCAACACCGCCATCGTCTGGCCGGCCGACTCGTGCTCGGCGGTCATCATCGCGATGGGGTTGGCGACGGTCCCGAAGGGCGCCGGGGGCAGGGGCCCGTCGGTGCCTCGTGCCCGTTCGAGCGCCGCGATATAGGGGAACAGCACGCGCTCCTCTCGCGCCATGTGGCTCGTCAGCTCCTCGGCGACTTCCCGGAACCGCTCGGCGATTTCCCGAACCTCGGGGTGATGTTCCCCGTGCACCTCGGCGACCTTGCTCGTGTGCGCCGCGAGCGTTTCGACCGCGTTGCGCACGTAGGCGTGATGGTTCGTGACGATATAGGTCATCAGGAAGTCGAGATCCCAGGTGTTGAAGCGCGGCGTGTCCGAGGTCGTGGCGGTCGCCGCCTCGAGGTCGGCGACCAGCCCGCGTTCGTCGACGCCACGCTCGCGGCAGGCCTCAGCGACTCTCCGATCGCCACCGCAGCAGAAATCGATCCCGTACTTCTGAAAGACCGCGGCAGCCCGAAAATCCTCTGCCACGATATCCCGGACCGTCGTGTTGGATGCGTTCATTGGACCTCCGCTCGGACCCGTCACTCCTGGGGCGACCCCTTCGGGGTGCCGCGTCCGTGCCACACTATCTTGCCCTCGTTGATGTCGAGTACGCCGCGCTGCTCCATCGCCTTGATCGACCGGACCACCGTTTCAACGCGCAGACCTGTCATGTCGGCCAGCTGCTGCCGCGTGAACGGCACCCGGTAGGCCGAGCCCGACGCAGGGGACGCTGCGGCCCTGAAGTAGTCGATGATCGTGGCCAGTCGATGCTCAGCTTCCTCGACGGCAATTTCCGCGAGCATCATGGACTTGTACACGAGCCGCCCACTCAGGACCTTGGTCAGGCACAGGTGAATCTCGGGATGGTCGGCGAGCAGTCGCAGGAAGTCCTCCCGTCCGCACTTCCACACGGTGCTCTGGTCGACCGCCACGGCCGCCGCTGGATACGGCACGTCGTTGAAGAAGGGGGGCTCGCCGAAACTCCGGCCCTCGGTGAACAGCCCCTGCACGAACTCACGGCCCTGTTCGTTGTAGCTCACCATCTTCAGCCGGCCCGTTCGGACCTGGAAGAAGGAGCTGGCGGTCGTACCCTGGTCGAAGAGGGTTTCGCCCCGCTCCAGCGGGACGATTCGGCCGCCGTACCTGTCGCCAGACCGCGTCGGGAATCATCGGCTCTGACATGAGCGTAGCGCTCCGCTCGGGCCGGTCCTTATGACCCAGGTCACCATTGGTCCGATCCTAGTGCGAGCGGGAGAAGGACGGAAGAGCCGGTGAGCCGGTCCGGCCCACCGGCGATCGCGCTACTTGCCTGCAGGGTCCACCCGCCCTACGGCGTTGTGGATTGGCTTGACCGTCCTCAGGTACGCCCAGATGGCGTTCAGGTCCTGATCGGGAAGGTTCTGCAGCGTGGCGATGGGCATCGGCGGACGGAGCACCTCACCCTTCGGGTTCACGCCCGTCCGAATCGTCTTCCTGAAGTCGGCCTGCGTCCAGGCGCCGAGGCCGGTCTCCTTGTCGGGCGTCAGATTCCGGGCCAACGTCATCCCCCACGGGCCGCGCCACGAGGTGAGCAGCATGTTGGCCGACACGCCGCCGATGACGGCGGGCGCCAACGGCGCGTTCGTCGGGTGGCCGGACAGCTCGTGGCTCAGGTCCAGGACGCCATTCTCCAGCTTGGGGGTGTGGCAGTCGTGGCATCCGCCAAGTTCGACCAGTTGACGTCCGCGCGCCGGGGTGCCGGGCGCCCCCATGGCCCGGGGACTGGCGGGCGGGTACGGGGAGGCGGGGGGCTGACGGGCCAGGAGCGGGAGGGTCGCTACGGCCGTTGTCGCCGCCACGACGAGCACGACAGTCGTAATTCTGTACATGAGCAGCACTCTCCTTGGGCGAATGCGTCACGCCCAACTGCACGGCATTCGCGCCGAGGGAAGCTCATTCAACGCTCACGCCAAGCCCCGCCGTTGGACCACGGGATCCAAGCCGCGAAGCCCGCGGCGACGACGGGCGGTTCGACCCGTGCCGACGGGGACGGAGCCCTTTTCCGGCGGGAGCGTCGTGCCTGGAACGTGGAAAAGGTGGGCGAACCGGTGAGGAGTCGCACCGCGGCGCGTCCCGGACGCAATCCTCGCACGATGCGCTACTGCTGAACGATGGAGAGCGCCGTCAGCGGGTTGCGGCCCCGGCGCTCCAGGGTAAAGGACACACCCCGGGGGATGAGGGCGAACGAACCGGCGTCCAGCACCCGCTCCTTGTCCCGGACTTTCAGCACACCCTGGCCGGCGATGACGTAGAGCATCTCGTCGGCATCGGCATGGACCCGGTCCTTGATGGGATCGCGCAGTTGGATCACGCTCGCGACGGCGCCCACGCTGCGCCCCACGACGTTCTCCTTTTGGGAATCGTTGCGACCGATCAGGTTCCTCTCGATCCAGTCCGGCAGCGACACCAAGTCAACGTCAGCCGCGGCGCTCGGACCCGGAACCGGCCGCGACGCAGCTAGCGCAGGCGACGGCGGAGCCGAGGGCGCGGGGCTCGAGGGGGGAGGGACTTTCACCGGCGCACGATTGAGCATCATGTCGGCGGTGTTGGGCGCCCCGGCCCGAATCGTCACGTCACGCTCGAGCGTGATGAAGTCACTCGCCTCGACCCGAACGCGGTAGCCGCCGGGCCGCAGCGTGACGAACGTCAGCGTGCCGTCCTTGCCGGTCGTCCCCTCCCGCGACACCGGTCCGGTCATGGTGACCCTGCCGTCCTGGACCGGGTTTCCCGACGCGTCGGTGACCGCCAGCTCCAATGCGCCGCGGGGTGCCGGTTGCGGCACCGCCGCGGGTTTGGCGGCCGGGGTGGCGACGGCCTTTTTCGTCGGGGGCGGCTGTTCTGGCGGCTTCGCCTGCGCGGCCGCCGGTTTCGTCGGGGGCGGCTGTTCTAGCGGCTTCGCCTGCGCGGCCGCTGTCAACGCCGACGAGGTCACAACCAACCACGCGACCCACGCCGCACCAAGTGGCATCGTCATTCCGGCGTTCCACTCCTGTTGTCTCTGAATTGTAGCCCGACGGGACCTCTTGGGAGGGGAGAAACGCCGAGGCGCCGCCGAATGGCCCTTGGTCGGCTATGGATGTGCTTGGCTTGGGTCAGGGGTCGTCTCCGGTAGGTGACAACTTCGGGGCGCGGTCCAGCTGTCCTTCGAGATTGGGCCGCTTCCCGCAGCGTCCGGAGTGGAACCGGACTTGCTTTTCCAGGTAGAGCTCTGGAAGGTCGTTGATGTCACGAGAGAACTGGCGTTGGTCGATGGCGGTCCTGATGGCCCTCGGCGTGCTGGCCGGCCCCGGCACCGCCTCGGCGGACCCCCCGGCCAGAGTGGCGCGCTTGAACTACCTCAAGGGGTCGGTCTCGTTCCGGCCCGCGAGCGTCGATGACTGGAGCGAAGCGGTCCTCAATTACCCCCTCACGACCGGTGACCACCTGTGGACGGAGGCGGAGGCCTGGGCGGAGCTGCACGTCGGGTCGACGGCCCTCCGGATGGCCCCCCGGACGGCGGTGGCGTTTCTCGACCTCTCGGACCGCACGGTCCAAGTCCGGCTCTCGGAGGGCGCTCTGGACGTCCGCGTGCGGCGTCTCGACGGCGGCGACGGCGTCGAGATCGACACGCCGGCGGCGGCCATCGCCGTCACGCGCCCGGGCATCTACCGCATCGACGTGCTCCCCGACGGCGGGAACACCCGCGTGATCGTGCGGAGCGGGAACGTGCAGGTCTCCAGCGACGGACCGAGCGTCTTGGTGTCCGATGGCCAGGCGGCCGTCGTCGAGGGCGGGGACGGGGCGCACCAGATGGCCCAGGTGGAACCGCCGGATGCCTGGGAGCGGTGGTGCCGAGCCCGCGATGAGCGGGAGGACCGCGCGGTCAGCCCGCAGTATGTGTCCTCCGAATTGACCGGCTACGAGGATCTGGACGACTGGGGCACCTGGGCCACAACGCCGGAGTACGGCTGGGTGTGGCGACCTCGGGTCGTCGTGGCAGGCTGGGCTCCGTATCGCTACGGCCGCTGGCGCTGGGTGGCGCCGTGGGGTTGGACGTGGGTCGACGAGGCGGCTTGGGGCTTTGCTCCGTTTCATTACGGCCGTTGGGCGTGGTTCGGCGGGGTGTGGGTGTGGGTCCCGGGGGCCTACGTGCCGCGTCCCATCTACGCGCCGGCCCTCGTGGCCTTTGTCGGAGGCAGTGGGTGGGGATTGTCCTTCACCGTCGGCGCTGGGGCCGGCCCGGCCGCGCCGATCGGCTGGTTCCCGCTCGCACCTGGCGAACCCTGGCTGCCCCATTACGCGACGAGCCGTACCTACATCCGGAGCCTCAACGTCGCCAACGTGAATGCAGCGAACCTGAACCTGGCCGCCTACAACGTCCGGCAGGCGCACTACGCCAATCGAGCGATCGCGGGCGCGGTGACGGCGATGTCTCGCGAGGCCTTTGTCTCGAGCCAGGCGGGCTCCCGAGCCTCCTACGCCGTGGACCGGCGCGTGGCCCTGACGGGCGACGTGCTCGGATCATCGGCGCCGCTGCCGCCGGGCGCTGACAGCGCGCTGGCCGGGCGCCTGACCGCGCGCCGCCCTTCAGCTGCGGTACTGGCCAGACCGGTGGTCGTCCGCTCGGCCCCTCCGTCGGCGCAAGCGGGGGTCCGCCTGGCGGGCACCCGAAAGGCGGGTCGCGGCGGCGACGGGACCGCCGCGGCCGTGTCTCCCGACGCGCCGCCGCCCGCGGCGACCGCGACACAATCGGCTTCTCACCCAAACGGCGTGGCCACCAAGTCACCCGCACCACCGGCGAAGCGCGATGCCGCGCATGCGGCGCCGCCGGCGCACCACGCGCCACCACCGCCGTCCGCCAAAGCCGTCGTACGGGATCACAAGAAGGGCGGCCGGTAAGGGTCCGCTGCGTATTCGGCGCAGGCCAGCACTCCAGGCCTTGACTCGGTGCGCCCACTCAGCACACGATGCCGGCGATGAGCTCGTGTGCCCGCGTATTCGCCCCCGCTAGTGCCAGCAACCTCGGCCCGGGTTTCGACGTCCTGGGCCTCGCGCTCCCTGCACCCGGCGACGTCGTGGAGGCCGAGTGGTCCGACGCGCCGGGTGTCCAGATCGCTGAGGTGACGGGAGACCAAGGCGAGTTGACGTCGGACGCTCGCCAGAACGTGGCGGGTGTGGCTGCCGCCTCGGTCCTCGCGCATCTGGCGCGGACGGCCTCCTCTGCCACATGGATGGCGGCCCTGCCCGGTGTCCGGCTCCGGGTCCACAAGCAGATGCCCCTGGCGAGCGGCCTCGGGAGTTCAGCGGCGAGCAGCGTGGCTGGCGCCATGGCCGTCAACGAGCTGCTGGGACGGCCGCTGGCCAAACCCGACCTGCTCGCGCACGCGCTGGAGGGCGAGCGGGCGGCCTCCGGGTCGGCCCACGCCGACAATGCCGCACCGAGCTTGCTCGGCGGGTTCGTGTTGATCCGCGGCTACGCCCCCCTCGAGGTGATCGAGCTGCCGGTCCCGACGGCCTTGCACGTCACGGTGGTGCACCCGCACTGTCGCGTCGAGACGGCCAAGGCGCGTGCCCTGCTCCGCGGACACGGGTTCTCCATCGAGCAAGTCGTCGCGAACCTCGGCAACCTCGGTGCTCTCGTGGCCGGGTTGTACCGCGCGGATCTCGAACTGGTCGGCCGGTGCCTCGAGGACCGCCTCGCCGAACCGCTCCGTCAGGCGCTCATCCCCGGGTACGCGCAGGTCAAGCTGGCCGCCGCGCGGGCCGGTGCTCTCGGGTGCTCCATTTCCGGATCCGGGCCCTCCGTCTTTGCCTTCACCGGCAGTCACGCGGTCGCGAGTCGCGTGGCACTGGCCATGCGTGACGCCTTCCGCGACGCCGCGGACCTCGACGCCGACATCTACGTCGGCACTGTCAACCGCGAGGGTGCGAAAGTGGTCGCGTAGACCAGCCATGCAACTGCAGTCGACCCGTCATGCGTCTCCATCGGTCACGTTCCGCGAGGCCGTGCTGCGCGGGCTCGCTCCCGATGGCGGCCTCTATCTGCCCACCGAGGTGCCGGCGTGCGCGCGGAGTGAGATCGCATCGTGGCAGGGCCTGCCTCTGCCCGAGATCGCCGCGCGACTGCTCGATCGGCTCGTCGGTGACGAGTTCGGGCCGGGCGTGCTCGGCGACCTGGCGCGACAGGCCTTCACGTTCCCGGCGCCGACCGTGGAGGTGGAACCGGGGCTGTTCGTCCTCGAGTTGTTCCACGGACCGACGTTGGCGTTCAAGGACTTCGGCGCGCGGTTCCTCGCACGAGTCTTCGGTCATCTGCTCCAAGAACGCGGCGACGACGCCACCATTCTCGTCGCCACCTCGGGGGACACCGGCAGTGCGGTCGCGCACGGGTTCCACGGTGTCCCGCGCGTGCGCGTGCTCGTGTTGTACCCGGAGGGCAAGGTCTCGCGCTTCCAGGAAGCGCAGATGGCGACGCTCGGAGGCAACGTACGGGCCGTGCGGGTCCCGGGCACCTTCGACGACTGCCAGCGCTTGGTGAAAGAGGCCTTCGTCGACACGGGCCTGGCGTCGCTCCACCTGGCCTCGGCCAACTCGATCAACATCGGACGGTTGTTGCCCCAGTCGGTCTACTACGCCGCGAGCTGGCTCGCGGTCGGGGGGCGGGAGCGCCGCCCCGTCGTCTTCTGCGTGCCCAGCGGCAATCTCGGCAACCTCACCGCCGGCGTGCTGGCCGGACGCCTCGGCGTGAGCGTGGCCCACTTCCTCGCGGCCTGCAACCGCAACGACGTGCTGCCCGAGTACCTCCGCACCGGCATCTACCGGTCGCGTCCATCGGTCGCCACCATCTCGAGCGCGATGGATGTCGGCGACCCGAGCAACTTCCCCCGGCTCGCGCAGCTGCACGGCGAAGCCCTCGACGCGCTGCGCGCCCGGGTGAGCGGGATTGTCGTCAGTGACGAGGTGACCCGCGCCACGATCCGCGACGTGTACGGACGCACCGGCTACCTGCTCGACCCGCACGGCGCCGTCGGCTACGCGGCTGCTCGCCAGGCGCGCGCCGACGGGGAGGATTCCGAGACGCCGGTGGTGGTGCTCGCGACCGCGCACCCGGCGAAGTTCGGCGGCGTCATCCGGGAGGAGCTGGGCTTCGAACCGGTGCTGCCGGAGCCCTGGCGTGACTGGGCGTCCCGTCCCGTCGAGGTCCACCCGCTGGCCGACACGGCCTACTCGACGTTCCGGGACGATCTGCTCGCCTGGTCCACTGCCCCGTTGAGGCATGGCGGAGGGCGCGTGACGTAAAGCCGGCTGGTGTGGGGGACGATAACAGAGACGCGGCGATGTCCTTCGCTCCGGTGCCGCCTCGGTCCCCGTCCGACCGTCTCATGACACCACCCGCCGACTTCACAATCCGACCGGGCGCGCCGCTCGAGGTCGGCCGGCCCGCCGAGGCCGCCTCGGCAGACACTCGCACCACCCGGCCCGGCCGACGGTGGGTCTGGCCGGCCGTCGCGACCCTGGCGGCCACGCTTCCGGTCGCCGGCGTCTTCACGCTGTCGAGGGTCTTCTACGTCCGGGACCTGAGCTTCACGTTCTGGACCCGCCACCTCTGGCTGCGTCGCAGCCTGCTCGCTGGAGAGTGGCCATTGTGGGATCCCTACGTCGCCGGCGGCCAGTCCGCCGCGGCCGACGGCCTCCACCAGATGTTCCTGCTGCCGGTGCTCGCTCTGCGCCTGCTGGGCAGCGAGGTGGTCGGCTTCAACCTGTGGGTAGCCCTTCCGTTCCCCCTCGCGGCCCTTGGCGCCTACCTGTTCTTCAGCGGCCGGTTCTCGTCGGCGGCGGCCGCGTTGGGCGCCGTCGCGTTGGCGGTCTCGGGACCGGTGGCGTCGACCGGAAACTTCCCGAACATGTCCTGGTCGGTCGCCGCCATGCCGTGGCTCTTCTGGGCGGTCGATCGGTGCCTGAGTCGACCCGCTCGACGCCAGGTGGCACTGCTCGCGGCCGTCGTGGGTTTCCAGGCCCTGGCGGGCGAGCCCGTGACCCTGGCCGCCAGCGTCGTCGCGGCCCTGGCGTTCGCGGTCGTGTGCGGGGGCCGAGAACCCGTCGGCGCCGGCCCGCGCGGGCGCGCGCTAGCCGCCGTCGCGCTGGGCCTGGTACTGGGCGGCGTCCTCTCGGCGGCGCAGGTCCTGCCGATGACGACCGCCGCCGCTGCCTCGTGGCGCGCGGCACCCCAGGCCCAGGACTTCTGGTCGTTCCATCCCGTGGCCCTCATCGAAGCCGTCTGCCCCCACCTGTTCGGCAACTACGCCGATGCCGTGACCTTCGACCAGGTCCCGTGGATGGTGGCGCTCAACAGCGGCCGGGAGCCCTTCTTCTCGTCGGTCTACGTCGGACCAACGCTGGTCGCCCTGGGGGTATTCGCCCTCGTCGCGCCTTCGGGCCGTCGGTGGACCCTCTTCTGGATGGTCACCCTTGGCATCGCGCTCGTGGCGTCGTTGGGCGGCCACACGCCAATCTATCCGGCGGTGCAGGCGGCCGTTCCGCTGGTCCGGTCCTTCCGGTTCCCGGTCAAGTACCTCGTCGTGTGCGCGATGGCGCTGGCCGCGCTGGCGGCGCACGGCTGGGACGCGGTGCGGGCGCTCGAGTGTGCGCCGCAGACGCCGCGCCGGCTGCAGGCCGCCCGCGCGGCGGGCGTGGCCGTCGCGGCCCTCCTCGCGGGCGGCGCCTACGCGGTGTCGCTGCTGACGTTCTCTGCGCCCCGATGGACGGGGGCGTGGGTCGCTCGCGCGGCGCACGCCGCTGGCGTGCGCGATGTTGGCGCCGCCGTCTCGTTCCTGATCCCCGCCGTGCCCTCAGCGATGACCCGCCTCGGCCTCGTCTCGGCGGGTGCCGCCCTGCTGCTGTGGGTCGCGACGGCTCGGCGGGGGGAGAGCCGCCTGGCGCGCGGCGCTCTGTACGGGGTCCTGGTGTTCGACCTGGTGGGGACGGCCTGGGGCCTCAACCCCACCTTCGACGCCCGATGGCTGAGTGAACCCTCGTGGACCCGGATCGTCCGCGCACACCCGGAGAGCCGGTTCTACTTCGGGGGCCAGTGGGATGGCGCCTTCGACAGCCGTGATCCGGACACGCCCCCCGCCTTCGAGCCGCCGGTCGACCTGACGCCCGGCGAGGTGAGGGGCACGGTGGCCAACGAAGCGGTCCAGTTCCCTGCGGCCTGGGGGGTGCGTGAGGTCTTCTCCCACGATCTGGCCGTGCTGTGGCCCAGGGTCGTCAGGCAGGCGCACGCCCGCTTCAGGCGGGCAAGCCCGGAGGAACGCGATCGGTTTCTGGCGAGGACGGCTGTCCGGTTTCGAGTCCTTCCGCCGACCTCGGCGGAGGGCCACGCTCCTCTCTCGCGCCTGCGCTACTTCCAGACGGCATCTCTGTACGACTGGGGCACGAGCCTGACGCGGGCCTTCGTGGTCCCCGACGTGCTGGTCGTCCCCGATCTCCAGGCGCAGCTGGACGCGCTCTTCTCGGTTTCCTTCGATGTGCGCCGCGCCGTCATGACGGCCGTCGTCCCGTCGGCCGCGGCCGGTGGAGCCGGCCGCCCGGGCGAGCGAGGGGCTCGCATCGTGGACGAGTCCGCGAACCGAGTCGTCGTCGACGCCTGCGGCGGCGAGAGCGGTGGCTACCTGGTCCTGCTGGACAGCTACTCGCCGGACTGGGAGGCGGCGGTGGACGGAGGACCGGCGACCATCTATCGGGCCAACGTGCTCTACCGCACGGTCCCGATCGGGCCGGGCCACCACCTGGTGGACTTCCGCTACCGGCCCTGGGCGGTTCAGGTCGGGCTGGCCTTCTCGCTCGCCGGCTTGCTCGGCCTTGGCGCCCTCATCTCACGGCCATGACAGGCAGGTCGGGCCGACCGCCTCAGGCCAGACCCGACCACCTCGTGCGGTTCCCGCCCGCCTACTTGACGGTGAACGGCACCGACGCCACCACGTTCTCGAACTCCAGCTTCAGGAGACCGGCGCTGGCTCCCGGGCTCGACAGCGTCATCTTGTAGGTTTCCACGAGGGAAGGCGGCTTGCTCATGTCCATCGGCACCCGGCCGAGGTCCCGGCTCTGGTCGTAGCTGAGGCCCCACTGACCGGTCTGCTTGTTGATGATGAGCTGCCACGGCGTGGTATTGACCAGAGCGAAGACGGTGTAGTCGCCTTTCGGAACGACCAGCCCCTTGATGTCAAGAATCGGCGTCGGTGTGCAGCGAGGTCGCCGCGTTCGCGCCCGCGCGCCAGACGGGGTAGGTCTTGTCCCTGCTGACGACGCCACCGTCGCCGAAGATCTGGCGCCCGCGCACCGAAGGCGCGGAGTAGGTGATCGTGATCGCCTTGCCGGCGATCGTGACCGAGGTGGTGGCCGGTGGGCTCAGGGGCGGCTTTTGCTGGGCCGCGAGGAGCCCGGCAGCGACGATGACGAGCAGCGTGCAAACGGCGAGTGACCGCATCATCGTGTCTTCTCCTTTCAGGTTGGATCCCAAGAGGCGTTCCTCGGGAATTCTAGCATTCCGGGTGAACGCTGTCTGCCGATCGGCCAAACGCGGCCGGCCGTGGCATGATTGACCCGGCCCGACCATGCGGACCACGCGGGGGCGGTCGACCGTGCCGGGAGCCCACCCGGCTCTGAGGAGGTGAGGCACATGAGACGTCGCATGTCCGGATGCCTGATCGTTGTGGCGTGCGTGCTAGTCGGCTTGGCGGTGACGCCGGGTGCACAGGGGAAGAAGGTGACGGCGCTCGTGGGCGGGACGCTGATTGACGGGTACGGCGGTCCGCCGCTGCGCAACTCGGTCATTCTCGTCGAGGGCGAACGGATCTCCGCTGTCGGCCAGGTCGGCACACTCGCGGTCCCGCCGGGTGCCGACGTGATCTCCACCGAGGGGATGAGCGTCCTGCCGGGCCTGTGGGACTCGCACGTGCATCTCGACATCGACGGCCACGCCGACTACGACCGCTGGAACCGGGCCTTCGCGTCGCTGCAGGAGACGATCATCAAGCCGGCCTCGGCCAAGCAGCTCCTGATGGCCGGCGTCACGAGCGCCCGCGACCTCGGCGGCAACCTCGAAGAGAGCCTCTCGATTCGCGACCGTATCAACGCGGGCAAGCTCCCGGGCGCGACGATGTACGTGGCCGGACCGTTCCTCCAGCACGAACCCTATCCGGGCGAGGAGGCGTACCGCTGGGGCATCAAGGGACCGGACGACGCGCGCGCGAAGGTCACCAAGATCGTCAAGGCGGGCGTCAACATCATCAAGTTGATCGACCAGGACCAGATGACGGCGGAAGAAGTCCAGGCCATCGTGGACCAGGCGCACGCCCTGCACACGCCCGTCACGGCACATGCCCACCGCCCCAACGAAATCCGCCGGGGTCTGGCGGCTGGCGTGGACGGCTTCGAACACACAGGGCTCGGCACGGCCCCCGAGTATCCCCCGGACATCATCGCCGCCCTGCGGGAACGCACGGCGGACAATGGCCGCGGCCCGCTCTTCTGGACGCCGACGGTCGCCCCGATCCTCACCTACGAGTACTTCATCGAGAACCCCGAGGCGCTCGACGACCCGGCCTGGCATGAAGGCCTCACGCCCGAGATCATCGCCGACATTCGGGCGTCGATCGCGCACCCCGAGCAGATCGCCTACTACCAGATGGTCCGCGCGCGCCGGCCCACGATTGCGCGGAAGTTCAACCAGCTGCGGGAGGCAGGGGTGACGATGCTGGTCGGCACCGACAGCGGGGTGCCGCTCATGTTCCACAGCCACTCGACCTGGCGCGAGATGGAGGCGTGGGTCAATACGCTCGGTGTGGATCCGATGACCACGATCCGCGCAGCCACCTACTGGCCCGCCGTCGCGATGCGGGTGGAGAAGGACTGCGGCACCGTGTCGCCGGGCAAGTACGCCGACATCATCGCCGTCCGGGGCGACGTCCTGCGCAACATCGGATTGTTGCAGACGGTGCACATCGTCGTGCACCGCGGCGTTCGCTACAAGTAGCGGCTCGTCTCGGGGCCCACACGACCAGGCGGGGCCCGGCAACCCCGCCCCGGGCCGTCCCATCAGCGTTCGTCGCGCGCCCCGCCCGCCAGCCGCCAGGGTCTTCGGGGCCGGCAGGCCGTCGCGGCGCGCGGGAGGGACACTCATGGGCCGGGCGCGACGAGGCGGCCCGCGGTGGTCGGACTGCTCTGTCGACGTCGGACGGTCGCCGGGGGCGCAGACCATCGGCCTATAATTCTCGCCGCGGAGGAATCCATGAAGACGCGCGTCCTGATCGCGATCGCGTTCGCCTTGCTCGCGGCGCCGCCCGCCCGCACACAGTACCAGCCCGTCCGTGCCCGTGACGGCATGGTCGTGTCGCAGAACCAGGTGGCGTCGGAGGAAGGGGCCCGCGTACTGCGGGAGGGGGGCAAGGCCGTCGACGCCGCGATTGCCACGGCGTTCGTGCTGGCGGTCACGCATCCGACCGCTGGCAACATCGGCGGGGGTGGCTTTCTCGTGTACAGGCCCGCCGACGGCGCTCCGGACACCTACGACTTCCGTGAGATGGCCCCCGCCCGCGCGACCACGACGATGTTCTTGAAGGACGGGCAGTACAGCCCGACCCTCCACCACGCGAGCCACGTCGCGGTCGGCGTGCCGGGCACGGTGGCCGGGCTGTACCTCGCGTGGCAGGAGCATGGGACGCTGCCCTGGAAACGACTCGTCGAGCCCGCGATCCGGCTGGCCCGTGACGGCTTCCCGGTCACCGAGGGGCTCTCGCGTTCCCTGCGGTTCGCGCTCAAGGCGATGGCTCCGTACCCGGCATCGATCGCGCAGTTCTCGCGAGGCGGTACGCCCTACGAGCCGGGCGACATCCTGGCGCAGCCCGACCTGGCCCGCACGCTCGAGCGCATCCGGGACCAGGGACCCGCCGGTTTCTACGAAGGCGAGACGGCGGCCCTCGTCGAGCGGGAGATGGCCGCCCACGGCGGTCTCATCACGCGCGCCGACTTGCAGGCGTACCGGGCACGGAAGCGGCCACCGCTCCTCGGCACCTACCGCGGGTACGACATCGTGTCGATGGCCCCCCCGAGTTCCGGAGGCATCGGCCTTCTCGAACAGCTGAACATTCTCGAAGGATTCGATCTCAAGGGCCTCGGCTTTCACTCGGCGGCGAGTACCCACGTCCTGATCGAGGTGATGCGACGGGCGTTCGCCGACCGCGCCCGTTACCTTGGAGACCCCGATGAAGTGTCGCAGCTGGCGGTGCCGCAACTCGTCTCAAAGCCGTACGCGACGGCCTTGCGGGCGACCATCTCCCCAACCCGCGCGTCGCCGTCGTCCCCAGAGCGTTTCACGTGGGAGAAGGAGAGCGACCAGACCACGCATGTGTCCGTGGTGGACGCCGAGCGCAATGCCGTGGCGCTGACCTACACGCTCGAGGACGGTTATGGGGCGAAGATCGTCGTTCCGGGCGCCGGCTTCCTGCTGAACAACGAGATGGGCGACTTCAACGCAGGGCCCGGCCTGACCACCGCCGCGGGGCTGATCGGCACGGAGCCCAACCTGGCCGGGCCGGGCAAGCGGATGCTCTCCAGCATGACCCCCGCCATCCTCGCCAAGGACGGCAAGCTCTTCATGGTCACTGGCAGCCCGGGGGGACGGACGATCATCAACACGGTCGTGCAGACCGTCATCAACGTGATCGACTACGGCATGAACGCGCAGGAGGCGGTCGACGCGCCGCGACTGCACCACCAATGGCTGCCGGACCGGACCGACTACGAGCGCTTCGGACTCTCGGCCGACACCGTGAAAGCCCTTGAAGGGATGGGACACCTCCTCCGGCCCGTGACGGCGCAGGGTGTGGCGGAGATCATCCTCGTGGATCCGCAGGACGGCACGCTCACCGGCGGATCGGACCGGCGGGCGGCCGACGGAGCGGCCATCGGCGTGCGGCGGCCGCGGTAGCCGCCCGCGCAAACGGCCACACGGAGTCCTCTAGGTCCGGTGGCGCCGGTACCGTCGAAGCGCCGGCGTCGTCGCGGCAATCCACGCGGTCACGCCCAGCGCACCGATCCCGCCGGTCACGACGGAGAGGACGGGCCCCCACCAATTGGCGACCAGCCCGGCCTCGAGTTCGCCCAGCTGCGGCCCCCCCGTGAAGAACACCATGTTGACGCCGGTCATGCGGCCTCGAAGGTGGTCGGGCGTCTCGAGCTGCCGGACCACGTTGCGGAGGATCATGCCGACCGTGTCTGCCGCGCCCGTGACGGCCAGACACGCGAATGTCAGCCAGAACGCGCGAGAGAGGCCGAAGAGCACCGTCGCCGCCCCGTAGATGGCCACCCACCAGAGCAGCGTGGCGCCGCGGCGGTTGAGGTTGTCGAGGACCCTCACCATCACCACGCTCGCCAGCAGCGCTCCGACCGAGGGCGCCGCGTACAGGAGGCCGTAGCCGTGCGCCCCGACATGCAGGATGTCCTGCGCGAACATCGGCAGGAGGGCGGTCGCCGACGAGAAGAACGTGGCGAAGAAGTCGAGCAGCATCGTCGAGCGGATCATCGGGGACGCGAAGACGAACCGCAGCCCCTCGGCTGCCGCCCCAAGGCTGATGTCGGACGCACCCTCGGCCGCGGCCGCGTTGACGCCCCGCATCAGTGCGAGGCCCACAAGTACCCGCGAGAAACGACAGCGCGTTGATCGCGTACACCCAGCCGACGCTCAGGGCGCTGATGGTCAATCCCGCCATCGACGGCCCGATGACCGACGCCGCCTGGAAGATCGTCGTGTTCAGCCCCAGGGCGTTCGGCAGATCGCGTCGAGGCACCAGGCTCGGGACGAGCGATTGGCGCGCCGGCGCGTCGAAGGCGCTGGCAGTCGCCGTCAGGGCCGCCAGCAGGTAGAGCGGCCACAGCACCGACAGCCCCCGGAACGTCAGCCCCGCCAGCAGTCCGGCCAGCAGGGCCATCAGGGTCTGCGTCACAAACATCAGCCGACGGCGATCCACCACGTCGGCCAGGACGCCGCTGAACAGCGAGAACACGATGACGGGCAGCACGCGGACCAGGCCCACGAAGCCGAGGGCAAGACCCTTGCGGCCCGGTGGCGCGAGCAGCGAGACGTGCCAGAGCAAGCCCGCCGTCTGCATCATGGTGCCGGACACCGAGATCAGCTGCCCGGTCCACAGGAGACGGAAGTTCCGGTGGCGGAGCGCTTGGAGCGACGGCGGCAGGCTTGGCACGACGGTCGGTGGTCCTTGGAAGTCCGACGGTCAGGTTGTCCCGGCGCCACGCACGCCGCCACGGTCACGGGCGGGCCTGGCGGTCCGCCCCGGACTGCGTGCGTCAGGGCGCCAGCAATTCCACGATCTCCACCTCGGCCACCCCAGAGCGAATCGTCAGACGGGCGACGGTCGGGCGCAGGTCGAAGCGTCGCGGCCCGGCCGCCCCCGGGTTGACGACCAGTCGAGAGCCGGCCCGCACGACCAGAGGGCGGTGCGTGTGGCCGTAGACCAGGATGTCCGCGCTGTAACGTTGCAGGAGCCGCTCCGGCGTCGGCCGACCCAGTTCGTGGCCGTGACTCACGTGGATGGTCACGCCGTCGACCAGGTCGGCGACCTCCGCGCACAGCCCAGGATCCCCCGGCATGTCGACGTTGCCGAAGACCGCCTGCACGGGCGCGATCGCCGCAAGCGTGTCGAGCACGTCCCGTCCGCCGACGTCGCCGGCGTGGAGGATCGCATCCACGCCGTCGAGCGCCCGGAACACCTCAGGCCGTAGCAACCCATGCGTGTCGGAGATCAGGCCGATCACGCGGACGACGCCCATCGCCGGATTGTCGCCCGGGCAGGGGGCGACGTCAAACGAACTGGCGTCGTCTGCCCGGGTCGGGACAGCGCCGTGTGGCTGATGGCCGGGGGCCGGAGGGCTGTCAGACGCCTGGCTGCGCGGCCGGCTTCGCGACAAGTTCGATGTCGATCGCGATATTCACCTCGTCGCCCACTACCACCCCGCCGCCGTCGAGCGCCGCGTTCCAGACGAGCCCGAAGTCCTTCCGGCTGATCGTCGTGGACGCGGACGCCCCGACGCGCAGCGTGCCGTAGGGATCCTTGATGACCGGCGTCGGCCCCGTCACGTCGAGGACGACGGGCTTGGTGACGCCGTGGAGGGTGAGGTTGCCCGTCATGCGCAGCCGGCCCTGCCCCACCGGTTCGATCTTGGTGGACTTGAAGGTGATCGACGGATACTTCGCAACGTCGAAGAAGTCGGCGCTCTTCAGGTGCGCATCCCGGCGCGGCTCGCGGGTGTCGATCGTCGTCGCGTCGATGGTCACGTCCACGACCGCGGTGCGGAAGTCCTTGCCGTCCCACTGCACCGTGCCGGTCGTCTTGCTGAATTCGCCGCGCACGTTGGACACCATCATGTGGCGGACCGAGAACTGCGCCGCCGTATGGCTGCCGTCCACCTGCCACAGAGCCGTCTGGGCGGCCGAGGGCGCCGCCATCCCCACCACGATCACCAACGCCTGCCATAGCTTGCGAGTCATCGTCGTTCCTTTGTCGGAAAGGTCAATTGGTGGACCGCCGCCGCATGGAAGCGGGGCCCAGAAACCGATGCGTCATAATATGTGTTATCACACTATATGTCAAGACACATATTCACGATGGCTGGCAGGGACGCGAGCATCGGCCCCACCCGCGCGCCGCCGGTCAGCTCCCTTCGTGCCCCCGGGCGCGCCGCCCCGGAGCGGCCGGGCGCCGTTAGGCCCGTTCACGCGCAACCGGCGGTCACGCCGCGACCGTCAACGCGAACAAACCCACCAAGGCGCCGCCCGGGTCGCTCACGACGGCAGACCGCCCGCGCCCCGGCACGTCGCCCGGTGGGACGACAATTCGGCCCCCGAGTTCGCCGGCGCTCGCCGCCGTGTCCTCGGTGCTGAGCACCTCGACATAGGGGAGCCAGCCCGGCCGCAACCCGGCACTCTCCCGCGGCGCGGTCATGCCGGCCAGGTCGCGTTCGCCTCGGCAGAAGATCCAGTAGGCTCCGAGCTCACCCAACTCCCACTCGGTCGCTGCCCAGCCGGCCAGCTCCTGATAGAATCCGACCAAGGCGCCAGGGTTCGGCGCCAGCAACTCGTCCCAGCAGAAATGACCGGGAATGGCCGCAGGGCCCCGCCGCGCCCGCCTCAGGCCCAGTTCGAGCACCGAGACGGCCCCCTGCTGCGGGTCGCGGACCACGGCGTAGCGGCCGCCCGACGGATGGGTCGCCGACGCCACCAGAGTGGCGCCCCCGCCCCGCGTGACGGTCGCCAACGCCTCGTCGAGCCCATCGACAGCGATATAGGGCATCCACGCCGGTCCCGCAATCGAGCGGGGACCGACCGGGACCAACCCCCCGAGGTCGGTGTCACCGGACCGCATGATCGTGTAGCCGCCCGCTCGCCCCAGATCGACCCGGTGC
Organism: uncultured Acidobacteriota bacterium; assembly: GCA_963701315.1. Taxonomy (GTDB): domain Bacteria; phylum Acidobacteriota; class Vicinamibacteria; order Vicinamibacterales; family Fen-181; genus FEN-299. The sequence continues at coordinate 3,738,189 of OY969603.1, forward strand.
GAGGACCACCCGAACAGCGCCGAGTAGAACACTTCGGCGACACGGACGTCCTCAGTCAACAGGTCGTGCCAGACGATCCGCCCGGATGCGGGCTCGAAGTCGACCATACGCGATTCCCCCCGGAGGATTTCGCGCCGACACTCCGATCGGCACCTCCGTCCTGTCGGGGCAGCGGTGGGCACGCCCCTGGGAGCGCCGTGCGGCACGGTCCCCGGTGCGGGGTCAGGGCAGATAGGCCACGGCGTCGATCTCGACCCGCAGGCCGGGGCGCGGGAGCGACGAGACGGCAACGGTCGTCCGAGCGGGCCGGTGCTCACCGAACGCGTTCGCGTAGACGGCATTCATCGCGTCGAAATCCCGCATGTCGACGAGAAACACGCCGCATCGCAGCACATGCGCCAGGTCGGTACCGGCTGCGTTCAGGATCGCCGCGATGTTCCTCAGCACCTGTTCGGTCTGGCTCTCGATGTCGGGTCCGGAGAGGGCCCCGGTGGACGGATCCACGCCACCCTGACCCGACACAAAGACCAGTCGATCGAAGATCTGGCCCGGCGCGTACGGGCCAACGGGCGCGGGCAGACCCGCAGCTTCGATCATCCGGTGAGACGGAGAGTTCGCCATCGCGGCTCCACGGAAGCGCGGAACGAGACGTCCCGGGCGGCGGGTCCGCCGCCCGGGGCTGACGGGACGTCCTGAGGTCCCCTAGAACCGGACGTTCAGCGCGGCGCCGAACAGGTGAGCGCTGAAATTGAACACGCCGTTGTCCGGAGGCGCCCCTGTCCGGCCGTCGCGGGCGGGCTGCCAGAGGTACATGTAGGCCACGTCGAACCGCACCGCCTTCGACAGCTGACGCCCCAACCCGACCGTGTACTCACGTCGCGAGGCTTCAGGCAGGTTCGGTGTCACCGACGTGTCCGGTGCGGCCGCGCTGTGGCCGTCGAACCCGACCCTGAGGGTGGTCTTGCCAGTGGCCGCCCAATCGACCCCGAGCCGCAGGCCGCTCGTGTCCCCATAGTTCTCGACCACCACGCTCTGGAGATACTGGCCCGTGATGGGCAGCTGATCGAAGGCGCTCCAGTGCGTGAACTGGTAGTCGGCGAGCACCTTGAGCGTCGGCGTCGCCTGGATGGCCACGCCGGCGACGAGCTGGGCCGGCAGCGGCAGCGACGACGTCGCGCTCTGGTTGCTGAGCGTGCCACCGGTCGCAAACTGCGAGCGGACCAGCAGATCGAGCGGGGTGCCAGCGGGTGCCACACCCGGGATGGAGATCGGCAGCACGTACGGCGTGCCGTCGGGTTTCACCGCGGAGATCTGGGTCGTGGCCAACGTCCCATTGGTGATGTTCACCTTCTGCTCGCTCAGATACCGCACGCCAAACGACACCTTGTCGTTCGCCTTGAACAGGAGGCCAAGGTGGTAGCCCGCGTGCCAGGCGCTCCCCTGGAGGTCGACGTCCGCGAAGTCCGTTCCCGGTAGCACGCCGAGCACCGACCCGAAGGTACCGGGCCCGAACGTCTGCGAGGACAGGTCAATCCGCTGGCGCAGCTCGACGCTCATGTGGGTCAGGTCGACGCCCACGCCGACCGACACCCAATCGTTGACCTTGAACGACACGGTTGGCTGAACGTAGACGGCCTGGACGAGCGCCTTGTAGCCGAGGAATCGCCCCTCCGAGGTGTCGGGCCAGTCGGTAGTCAGACCGTAGGGCGCGAAGACACCGAGGCCGAACGCAACTCGCTTGCCGAAGGGTGCGGACACGTAGACGTTCGGCGCCGGGTACCAGTGATTGTTCAGGGTGCTGACCGTTCCGGACGTGCTGTCCGTGAAGCTGCCCCGCGGCCCGATGGCCACGCCGCCGAGCGTCATCTGCGGGGCGTCGAACGAGAGCCCGGCCGGGTTGAAGAACACGCCGGACCCATCAGGGCAGGGGGCCGCGACCCCGGCCCCGCCACGCCCCATCATGCAAGCGCCCTGCTCGTACACGCCGTAGCCCTGGGCCCGAGCGGTTCCCGTCACCGACAGCACGGCAAGGATGGCCACCACCGCGCAACGCGCTGAGAATCGGTACATCTCTGCAGTTCCTCCAAGAAATAGGGGGCTGAGTTGTCGAGAACCTACAAACTCGTCGTTGAACCCGCGGAAGGCTAGCACATCCCCGCCGGAACCATGAAGCAGTTTCTACAGACCGGGCGGCAGGCGGCCGGCTGCGACAGGCCGGCCGGCGTCTCCCTCAGTCGGTCACGCGGCCGAAGTCGACCACGCGAGCCCTGTCCGCCGGTGGCCAAGTGGTGCATAATCTCGCGATGCTCCATCGCTCGACACTGGCGGCGCTGGCCGCCCTCGCCGTCCTGTCCGCCCCCGCGTGCCACCAGGACCGCACCCCTCGTCGGGAGGGCCGGTTGGTCATCGCGGTGATCCCGAAGGCGACGTCGCACGAGTTCTGGAAAGGCGTGCACGCCGGGGCCATCGCGGCCAGTCGGGAACTCAATGTCGACATCCTGTGGCAGGGACCGGCCAAGGAAGACGACCGGGAAGAGCAGATCAAGGTCGTCGACACGCTCGCCAGCCGGGGCGTGAGTGGGATCCTGCTCGCGCCGCTCGACAACAAGGCCCTGCGGACGCCCGTTGCCAATGCCGTGCGGGCCGGAACGCCGGTGGTCATCTTCGACTCGGAACTCGACAGCCAGGACTACGTGAGCATCGTCGAGACGGACAACTACCAGGGTGGCCGCATTGCCGGCGATCACCTCGCGCACCTGCTGCACGACACGGGACCGGTGCTCCTGCTGCGGATGGCGGAAGGGTCGGCCAGCACGACCCAGCGTGAACGGGGATTCCTCGACGCGATCGCCACCCACCCGGGGGTTCGCGTCGTCAGCTCGAACCAGTACGGCGGCGTCACCGTGGAAAGCGCCTTCAGGGCCAGCGAGAACCTGCTGATGGCGCTGCGTGCCGCGGAGGGGGGAATCGCCGGGGTGTTCTGCCCGAACGAGTCCACGACCTTCGGCATGCTGCGCGCACTGCAGAACACGAACCTGGCTGGCAAGATCCGGTTCGTGGGCTTCGACAGCACCGACCGCCAGCTCCAGGCGATGCGCGACGGCCAGATCGACGCCCTCGTCGTGCAGGACCCGTTCAACATGGCCTATACGGGCGTCAAGACGCTGGTGCGGGCCATCCGGGGCGGCACGGTCGAGAAGCGGATCAACACCGGCGCCGCACTCGTGACTCGGGAAAACATGGACCTGCCGGAGCTGCAGCGCCGGCTGCACCCGGGCAAGTCGCTCGAGGCCCTCACCAGTCAGCACTGACGTCATGAGCGAACCGGGAACCGCGACGCCGCGGCTCGTCGTGCGCGGGGTGCAGAAGGCGTTCGGCCGCACCCGGGCCCTCGTCGGGGTGGACCTCGAGGTGTGGCCGGGAGAGGTCCACGCGCTCGTCGGCGAGAACGGCGCAGGCAAGAGCACCCTGGTCAAGATTCTCTCCGGCGCGCTGACCGCGGACGCGGGTGAGATCCGTCTGGACGGCACACCCTATGCCCCGGCAACGCCCTTGGATGGTTCGCGGCGCGGCGTCGCGATGGTCTACCAGGAGTTGTCGCTGGTCCCGCACCTCGACGTGGCCGACAACATCCTCCTCGGTCGGGAACCGTCTCGCTTCGGTCTGCTGCCCGTGCGCGCCATGCGGCGCCAGGCTGCCGAGGTGTTGGCAGCACTGGGGCACCCGGGGGTCAGGCCGGACACTCCGGTCGGCCAGTTGCCCATCGCGGTGCAGCAGCTTATCGAGATCGGGCGCGCGGTTTCCCAGCCGCACACTCGGGTGTTGATTCTCGACGAGCCGACCAGCAGCCTCGCCGCGCGCGACGTGGAGCAGTTGTTCGCGACGATCCGACGCCTCCGAGACAACGGCCTGTCGGTGATCTACATCTCGCATGTGCTCGAAGAGATCGGGCGGATTGCCGATCGCCTCACCGTGCTGCGCGATGGAGCGACGGTCGCCACGCTCCCGGTCCGTGATCTGTCGGCGCCGGCCATCATCTCGTTGATGGCGGGCCGCGACATCGCCGAGATCTTCCCTCGTTCGCACCACGAGCCGGGTCGGGTCGTGCTCGAGCTGCACGGCGTGTCCGGCATCGACAAGCCGACCGAGGCAGACCTCGAGTTGCGCGCGGGCGAGGTCCTTGGCATCGGGGGCCTGGTGGGCGCGGGGCGGACAGAGCTGCTACGCGCCATCTTCGGCCTCGATCCCGTGCGTCGCGGCACGGTGCGTGTCGGGGTCGTCGCCACCGCCGGGTCGCCATGGCGTCGTCTGGCCGAGGGCGTCGGTCTGCTGAGCGAGGACCGCAAGGGCGAAGGTCTCGCCGTCACCATGTCGCTCGCCGACAACCTGACGCTGTCCAATCTCAGGGGGCTGGGGCCGGGCGGCCTCATCCTGCCGAAGCGCCAGGAGGCCGTTGCGACGCAGTGGATGACCCGGCTCGGAATTCGGGCCGCCGGGCCCGGACAGCCCGTCCAGCACCTGTCGGGCGGCAACCAACAGAAGGTCGCCCTGGCCCGCCTCCTCTACCACGACGTGGACGTGCTGCTGCTGGACGAGCCCACCCGCGGAATCGACGTGGGCAGCAAGACACACGTCTACGACTTGATCGATCGCCTGGCGCGGTCCGGAAAAGCGATCCTGATGGTCAGCAGCTACTTGCCCGAGCTGCTCGGTGTCTGCGACCGCGTCGCAGTGATGACGCGGGGACACCTCGGCCGGGCCCGTAGCGTCGCCGACCTCACCGAGCACGAGGTGCTGACGGAGGCGATGGGACAGGCATGAACTGGCGTTGGCTCGACCGCCACCGGTGGGTGGGACCCCTGATCGCGCTCGTGGCCCTCTACGGCGTGTTCGCCACCGTCACCCCCGACACGTTTCCGACGCTCGTCAACCTGAAGACGATGGTGCGCCAGACGAGTGTCGTGGGGTTGGGCGCCCTGGGGATGACGCTGATCATCGTGCTCGGCGGCATCGACCTGTCGATCGGCTCCGCGGTGGCGTTCGTCACCGTGGTGATCGCGTGGCTGCTCCAGGCCGGCTGGAGCCCGCTCGCCGCAGCCCTGGCCGGGATTCTGGTCGGCGGGGTCTGCGGCCTTGTCAACGGCACCCTGATTACCGGCCTCCGCGTGACGCCGTTCATCGTCACGCTCGGGGCGATGGGCATCATCCGTGGCGCGGCGAAGGGCCTGGCGCACGAGCAGAAGATCGATGCGCCGCTCACCTGGCTGAACGATCTCGTGGCGGAACTCCCGCGCGACCGGGCGTGGATGCTGCTGCCGCCCGGCGTGTGGCTCACGCTGGCGCTGGCGGTGGGCACCGCCGTGCTCCTCGGCTACACGCGCTTCGGGCGGCACATCGTGGCCATCGGCTCGAACGAGGCGGCCGCGCGCTTGTGCGGCGTGCGCGTGCCGCGCGTCAAGGTGCTCGTCTACGTCCTGGCGGCCCTGCTGGCCGGCACGGCCGGTCTGATGCAGTTCTCGAGACTGACCGTGGGCGACCCGACTGTCGCCGTCGGACTCGAGCTCGATGTCATTGCCGCGGTCGTCATCGGGGGAGGGTCACTGGCGGGCGGCGAAGGATCGATCCTCGGCGCCCTGATCGGCGCGATGTTGATGACGGAGATTCGGACCGGCTGCACCCATGCCGGACTGTCGATGTGGCTTCAGGAGATGATCGCGGGGGCGATCATCGTGATCGCCGTCGCCCTCGACCGCTTCCGCCGCGGCCGGCTCCGCCAGTGAGCCCGGCGGAGGGAACGGTTCCCGCTCCCCACCCGGGCGCCCCTGACGGTCGACGCTCCGTGCTGGTTTCCCGTCAGTGCACGTAGGTGAGGGTGCGGTAGGCGTCGCACAAGCCGGCAAACGCCCGCGACAGCTGGGCGCGCTCCGCATCCCCCGACCCGGGATGCCGGTCCGGGTGGTAGCGGAACGCGAGCGAACGGAAGGCGCTTTTCAGTTCACCGACCGTGAAGTCGGGACCGAGCGACCGGCAGCCCAGACCCCTCAGGCAGTCGAGCGCCTGCTGCTGGACGGCCGATAGACGGCGGCGGGGTGGCGCCTCGCCCCCGGCGGCGTATACCGCCGTCCGGGGCAGGACGCCCGGCGAGTGGGCCGCGTGCGCTGGGCCAGCCGAAAAGCCGGTCTTCACGTCGCCAAAGAGGAACACCGGGCTCGGGCCAGGTCTCCACGCCGGAGATTCCTCCGCGCGAGGAGGCGAAGACCAGGCGAATACGCCGAGCTTCTCATCGAGAACCCGCCCGAACTCGGCAGTGGCACCAGTCCGCACGCTCCAGGAATCGGCACCGGACCGAGGCCCTTGAGAGCGTGATACGCTGATTCGCCATCCACGAGGGCCGCGACGCGCATGAATGACAGAACTGCAGAGGACGCGAAGCCTGGGCGGGACCGCCCTGGCACCCCGTCGTGGGCCGCCGGGGTGTGCCGGGGGTTGTGGTCGGGCGGGTGCCGCGAGGTCGTCTACGTGCCAGACAACCCGCTCTCCCATATCCTGGCCACGCTGGCAGGCGACTACCCCGGGGTTCGGGCGACGCTCGCGACGCGGGAGGAGGAGGCGATGGGGATTGCCGCGGGTCTGTACCTCGGCGGTGCCCAACCAGCCGTCATGATGCAGTCGAGCGGCTTGGGCAACACGCTGAACGCCATCGGCTCGCTGCTCCTGCCCTACCAGATTCCGGTGCTCCTCGTCGTGAGCATGCGCGGCGACCCTGGAGAGTGGAACATCGCGCAAGTCCCGATGGGACGCGCCGTGCGGGGCGTCCTCGACGCCCTCGGCGTCCAGCACCTGACCGTGGGCCGGCCCGACGAGGCGGAGGCCACGGTGCGGCAGGTCGCGTCCCTTGCCTTCGGGACCCGGGTGCCGGCAGCGGTCCTGCTGCCGCGATCGCTCATCGCGGCCCGAGAGGCGGATTCATGAACCGACTGCAGGCTCTCCAGCGCGTGGTGAGTGCGCTAACGGACGAACCCGTCGTCGTCAATCTCGGGCATTCAGCCTACGAGCTCTTCGCCGCAGGCGACCGGCCGCTCAATTTCTATACGTGGGGCAGCATGGGTCTGGTCAGCCCGATCGCGCTCGGCGTAGCCCTCTCCCGCCCCGACCGGCGCGTGGTCGCCCTCGACGGCGACGGCTCGCTGCTGATGAACCTCGGCTGCCTGGCGACCATCGCCGCGTGCGCTCCTCCCAACCTCGTGATCATCGTGCTCGACAACGGCCAGTACGCGACGACGGGAGGCCAGGCGACAGCCACGGGCGGGCGCGCCGACCTCGAGGCGGCCGGCCGGGCGCTGGGCCTCGAGCGGACGTCGACCGTCCGCGATCCCATCGGCCTCGAGGCCGTCCTGGCCGACAGCCGGTCGACCCGCGGGCCGTGGCTGATCGTCGCCAAGATCGCCGAATCGGCGCCCACGATGAAGCCCCCGCTGGACTGCGTGTTCATCAAACACCGCTTCATGGAGGCTCTCTCCGGCGGCGAGAAGTCGACCAGGGGAACGAGGCTGCGTCCCTGAGGAGTCGCGCGCGGGACCCCTCAGCGCCGTGAGCCGACCACGGCCCGCAAGGCCCGCAGACGGACGTCGAGCTCTTCGGGCGTCATCGCCGCGTACTTCGGAGGCAGCAGGCGCCGGCTCGACGCCTCGAAGACCGCCAGCAGCTCCATGTAGTCGAGCAGCTCCTGGTCCCGGCTGGGGAAGTAGTCCGCCGCAGCCCGGACTAGGTGGTCCGCGGTGACCGCGGCGTCACCTCCAGCCGCCCGGGCCGCGTCGTCGTTGGCCATGAGAATCACGGCCTCGACGTCCGCGTTGCTGTAGCCCACGAGCTTGGCGGAAAACCCCGCCCGGATCGCCGCGAAGTCGACCGACGTGGCAATGCGGTTCTTCTTCACGAGCGCGGCTGCCACGTGCTCCACTTCCTCGGGCGTCTGCGAATACAGGAAGGGAATCTTCCGGTCGAGCCGCCCCGCCCGCTTCAGGTCCACGTCGAGCTTGTCTGGCCGGTTCGTCATCACGAGGAAGAGGATTCTGCCGCGGTTCGAGGTGTCCGACATGAACTCCTTGATCCGCGCGATGACGCGTGACGACGTTCCGCCGTCCCCGTCGGAATCGGTACTGCCGAAGGCACGGTCCCCCTCGTCGATGATGACGACGACTTGGCCAATCGCCTTGATGACCGTGAGAATCTTCTCCAGGTTCCCTTCGGTCGCCCCCACCCACTTCGAGCGGAAGTTCTTCAGCTTGATCGTGGTCAGGGCGCACTCCTTCGCAAAGGCCTCCGCCACGAACGTCTTGCCGGTGCCCATCGGTCCCGTGAACAGGATTCCCATCGGCACCCGGCTGATCCGGCCTTCCCGGATGTTGTCCGCAATCGCCAGCAGGTCCCGCTTCACCTCGTCCATGCCGCCCACGACCTCGAACCCGTGCTCGGGTTCGACGAACTCCACGAGGCTGAAGCACTCGCGTTCCAGGATCTCCCGCTTGCGGCGGGCGATCAGCAGGTCGGCTTCCCTGCGCGCTCGTTCGGCGGGGTCGAGCGCCGGCGTCGAAGGGTCAGGCGCCCCTGGCGCCAGCAGCTTCCGCACGTCCTCGCGCGCCAGCCCCGAGGTCAGCACCGCGAGTTTCCGCGCCCGTGCCTGCGCGTCGGGGCCGCCGCCGAGGATGCTCGCGATGAACGACTCGCGCTCCCGCGCCTGGTCCTCGGCCGCCGGCGTCGGAGCGAGAATCGACGCGATCTGGATGGCCTTGAGGCCGGCCGTAACTTCCGCGTACCGCTCCGCGTCCTTGTCGGCCAGTCGTGGGTCGGCCAGCGCCACGGCCGCACGCCTCGCCTCGACGTCCGGCATCGGGATTTCGACCACGCCCACCTTGGGGTTCGAGACGAGTTTCGGTGACACCTCGCTCAGGTTCTCGGCCACGAGCAGGATCAGGTTGTCCCCGCGGTCGATCTCCGGCAGGAACGACCAGCGATGGAGCGTGACAATCGCGCCCCGGTCCGAGTCGGCCTGGAAGGCCGGGTCGCCGGCCGGGGCGATCGCCTCGGCGTACTCGACAACGACCGCCACCTTCGAGGCGCCGATGAGGAGGCGTTCGAGGGCCCCCAGCGCCTTGGGCTTCTCGGTCGCCAGCACCGCGTCGTCCGCGCCGGGCAGATCGGCCTCGCGCCGGGCGAAGCGAATACCGGTGGCGAGATTGTAGACGGCGACGGTCTGGCGCGACTCCTTCAACAGGATGTCGACCAGGAACTCGGTGAGCGTCAGCATCTTCTGCTGGCACACCACGGCGTCGAAGACGTTGCCGTGCAGGACGAACATCGACGCCTCGCCGCGCAGGTAGCGTCGACGCAGATCCTCGGCCCAGGAGGGAATCAGGAGGGAGTCGGTCATGGAGGGCTTGTAGCGCAAAACCGACGGCCAGTCAAACCCGAGGCCGTGGCGCCCGCCACGGCCGGCCATCGACGGGTGGAACCCGTGCGCGATTGCCTAGGTCGCCGTACCCAGGGCCGTGAGGATACGATCGGTTTCGACCTTGGTCTGGCGAATGGACTCGACGCCGTCGAGCAGCTCGTTCAGCTGCCCCGAGAGTTCCTGTGGCGACTGCATCGTCACGATCTGGTCGGCAATCAGCTCGAAGGAGTTCTCGATCAGAATCCAGCTGGCCCCGGGCGACGTCCAGGTAGCGCCCGATTTCCTTCATCTTGTCGAGCCTCTTGAGGATGATGGCGAGGTTCTTCTTCCCCAGATCGACCTGCGGATCGCCCTCCTGGCCCGCCTTGATCTCGTGCTCGAGCCTCGCCCGGTCCGCGTCCAGTCCGTCGACGTTGACCGAATCTAGGTAGTCCTCGTAGCGAGCGGACGTCACCGCCATGTCGACGAAAGCGTCGACGAGGCGATCCGTCTTGGTGAGCTCGGTTCGGAGCAGCTCTCCCGTGAAGGACGGGTTCTGGCCAGCCAGTCGATGGATGTCCTCCTGCTTGGCCACCAGCCCCTCGACTCGAGCACGGTCGGTCTTGTTGAGGGAGGCCACGCGCGCCTCCCGCTCGGCCTTCCTCGCCTCCTGCTGGAGACGCTCGAACTTGGGGTCCCACACGAACCGCCGCAGTACCGACGAATCGGCGTTGACCAGCCAGACGGCTTCGACGCCGAGGCTTACGAGGGCCAGCAGGGGGTTCCACGTCAGCAGCGCCGCGGCGATGGTCCCGCCGAGCAGAGTCAGGTTGTAGGGATTGGCAAACGCGAACTTCAGGTACGGCGGCTTCTCGGGCAGCGTCCCGCGAAAAGACGACGCGCGACCGCCAATCCGGTCGTTCGCGGCCGGCGCGGCCCGGTCGGGCGGCGCGACCTCGGGCGCGTGCGAGGCCCCTGCGAGCCGTGTGGCACCGGGCGCCTTGCTCCGATCGGTGGGCATGGCGTCCATCCTACGCGCGAGGCGGCTGCGAATACAGCATCTCGAGCACCTGTTTCTCGATCGCCCGGAATTCGGTCGACGACCGGAGGGCGATGTCGCGCACCTCGAAGAACGGCACGTCCACCCGGTGCAGGATGCGGGCGGGACGCGGGGACAACACGTAGATCGTGTCGGCGAGGTAGACCGCCTCCGACACGTCGTGGGTGACAAACAGGATGGTGTTGTCCTCGGTCCTCGATACATCCAGCAGGAGGCCTTGCATGTCCCAGCGCGTGTGGGGGTCGAGCGCCCCGAAAGGCTCGTCCATCAAGACCACGTTCGGTTTGTTGATGAGCGTCCGGGCGATCGCCACGCGTTGCTTCATGCCGCCCGAGAGGTCCTTCGGGTACCGCTCGGCGAAGTCCGAGAGGCCGACCGACGCGAGGTACTTCGAGGACCGCTCGAGCCGTTCTGCCTTCGGCACCCCCTGGAGGCGGAGGCCGTACTCGACGTTCTGGCGCACGGTGAGCCAGCCGAACGAGGTGTAGGCCTGGAAGACCATTCCGCGGTCACGCCCCACGGACCCCACCGGGTGGTCTTCGACCAGAATCTCGCCGGACGTCGGCTCGAGGAGCCCGGCCACCGCCTTGAGGATCGTGGACTTGCCGCACCCGGACGGCCCCAGGAACACGACGATCTCTCCCACCCCCGGCTTGTCGAGGACGTCGAGCGAGATGTCGCGCACCGCCTCGGTTTGCTGGCCGTCGTGGGCGATGTAGGTGATGCAGAGATCCTTGATCCGCAACTTCACCTTGGGCTCGCTCATTCCTCCTTCTCCCTCCACCGGAACAGCACGGACGAGCACCCGCGAATCAGGCCATCGGTCAACAATCCGATCCCGCCGATCACGAGGAGCCCAGCGAACGACCAGGAGGCCTTCTGGTGGCTGTAGGCGAGGTTCACCATGTACCCGAGGCCGCGTTCGGGGTTCACCGCCTCGGCGAGGATGACGTAGGTCCACGAAATGGCGTTCATCACCCGGAAGGAGTCGAAGATCTCGGGCAGTGCGGCCGGCAGCAGCACGGTCCGAACGGTCTGCCACCGGGAGGCCCCCAGTGTGAGGGCCGTCTGGACGAGTTCCTCCGGTACCGCGCGGATCGCGCTGACGACGACCGGCAGCAGGTAGACGAACACGCCTAGGAACAGGAACGCCACCTTCTGCGACTCGTAGATGCCGAACCACAGGATCAGGAGCGGGATGAACGCCGAGATGGGCATGTACCGCAGCGGCGCTGTGACCGGCTCGAACACCCGGTTCACCGGCTCGAAGGCGCCCATCAGCACGCCCAGCGGAAGGGCGACCGCGGCCGCCAAGATGAAGGCCATCAGGATGCGGCGCGTGGACACCCACACGGCCATTCCGAGGTCGTACTGGAAGAACAGCTGCAGGGTACCGCGGACGACCTCGCTCGGCGACGGCAGGAAATCGGCCGGCGCCAGGTGGCCATAGGACACGATGCACCACGCCCCGAGCACAACGGCCGGCGCGACGAAACCGAGCGCCAGACTGACCGGCCGCGGCAGCGGGACGCGCAGGTCGAACCAGTGGCTCATTTTGGCCATAGGAGAGGGTTCAGCGGGCGAGGGGCGGCGGGGAGCCGCCCCTCCTCGTCATGACGGCGTCGGTCGGGGGCCGGACCATTATTGCGACGCCAGCACCACCTTGATGTCCGTTCGGCGATTGAGCTGTCGGCCGGTCTCCGTCGAGTTGGGGGCCACCGGGTTCTCGCTGCCGCGTCCAATGGTCTGGAACCGGTTCGCCTGGATGTTCGGGAAGCTCTTGAGCACGTAGTTCTTCACCGCCAGGGCCCGGCGCTCGGACAGGGTCATGTTGACGGTCGGCGAGCCCGTCGAGTCCGTGTTGCCCTCGACCCGCAGGTACGTGTTGCCAAACGACGTCATGGTTTCGCCCAACGCGTCGAGCACGAAGAACGACCCCGGCATGATCTCGTCGGAGCCCGGTGTGAAGTGAATCTGGATCTGCTTGTTGATGATCGCGCGGTCCTGAGCGGACGCGGGCCGGGCCGCCAGCTTCGGCTCGTCCACCTTCTGCCCCGGGTACAGGGGCGCCAGCGACGAGATGAACCGGGTGTCGACCCAGTCCGCCCCGGAGACCGGCCGAGTGACCAGGCCTTTCTTCCGCCAGATCACAAACGCGGTGTCGAAGAGCGTCTCGAAGTGCGCCTTGCCTCCCGTCAGCCCGTAGAACTGCGCGTTGTCGGCATACGGCGTGAGCTTGAGCCCCGAGAGCATGCCGGAGACCGTGTCCGCGTCGAGCTTCAGCGCCTTGCCGACCAGCGCGTAGGACGACGCCGGGTCGCGCTTGATCATCTCGATCCCCTCGAACCAGCCCTGGATGAAATCCCGGACGGTACCGGGCGCCTCATCGATCAACTGCTGCCGGGCCACCAGCGTGTCTGCGATGATGTTTGTCGCGGCCGTGGTCGACACGAGGACGTGAGCTTCGTCGCCGCGCGCCGTCACGGCAGCCGACAGGTCCGGCTCCCACGTCACGGCTGCGTCCACCTGCCGCGCCTTGAACATCGCGGCTGCCGCCGGCGCGTCGGTCGTCGTGATGATGGCCTTCTCGACCGAGGTCCGATCCTCGGGTGACAACCCGGACTGCGCGAGCAGGTACAAGAGCAGGAAGTGGGAAGGCGTGAACGGCGTGCACGCGATCTTGTGCCCCTTCAAGTCCTCGATCGATTTGATGCTAGCCAGCGAGACGATCCCATCGCCGCCGCGCGACCAGTCCTGCATCACGATCGACTTGGCCTTCTGACCGTTCTCCTCGAGCACCGACGCCTCGCGCGCCCAATTGTCCACCGTGTTCCACATGATGTCGACGTCGCCCTTGCGGAACGCGGCGAGCTTCGCCGAGGGGTCTTCGAGCAGGACGAACTTGACGTCCAGGCCGAACTTCTTCTTGTAGTTCGACGCCGGGCTCGGATCCATGCCACCGTTGAAGACGATGCCCGGCGAGTGGCCCGCCCAGGTGTTGATGCCGACCACGAGCGTGCGCGTCAGCTTCCCGCCCGCCGCAAGGGAGGTCGGCGCCACGCCAGCCGACCCCGCGCCGCGCTCAGGATCCGGCGGCGCACCCTTCAGTGGCTCGAAGTCGCTGGCCCCCACCTTCTCGGATGCCTGCGTCGCCGGTGTCTTCTCGCCGACCGCCCACTTCTTCACGGCCGCGCCTTCGTAGTGCCAGAAGGCGTAGCCGACCACGGCCACGACCACCAGGGTGATGAACAGCTTGGCGAATGGTGTCAGTTTCATTGAGCTTCTCCCGCGAACCCGGTGCCCGGGCGCTCGGTCACGCCCGGGAGCGGCGCCACGCACGCCGGCGGGGGCGGCCGGCGGCCCCCGGCTACAGCGTCTTGGTGCCCTGGGCCGCCTGCGCGGCGGCCCGCTTCGCCTTCAGCTCGGCCAACTGCTGCTTGGCCTGGGCCTCACCGACCTGCGACTTGACAGCCTGCAGCTTGGTGTCGAGCGACGACTCCGAGAGTTCCTTGCCGAGATTTGCTTCGGCGATGGTGTTCTTGATGTGCTCTCGCACGTTCTCGAGCGCCTTGACCTCGGCGTCGACCGACAGCCCGTCGAGCTGACCCTGGATCTTGAGGCGCGCCTGCGCCGACTCCATCTTCGCCAGCATCGCGTCGCGCTCCGCTTGGAGCTTGCGGATCTCGCCCTGGACGCTCATCAGGGACGACTTGGCCGTGTCGGCATCCTTCTGCGCCCCCTCCATCTCGGCCTTCAGGTCCGCCTGGTCAGAGGTCAGCTGGTTCTTCTTCTGCAGGAGGATCAGCGCCACGTCGTCCTGGTTGGTGTCCATCGCCACGCCGAGTTCGGCCTCGGTCTGCGCCAGCTCCTTTGTCGCGGCCTGGAACCGCTGGGTCGTGTCCTCGCGACGTCGGATGATGGCGGCCGTGGCAGACTTGAGCTTGGTGTACTTCTCGACCATCGAGTTGATCGCGTTCTCGTACGCGATCTCCGGATGCTCCTTCTCGACGTCCGAGATCCAAATCGACAGAAACCCCTTCCACAGGTTCCCGAGACGTTTGAAGAATCCGACTTCTGCCACGTCAGCCCCCTTTTGAAAGGCCCACCACCCCATCCCTACGAAGCCGCCCTCGCCAGGTTCCGCGCCGGCCTGGCCACCTACGCGCCCGTTGTCGGCGCGGTGGGGTCGTGGAGCCTGGGCGAGGCTTGGACCACCCGCGCCACCGCCTCCTGCCCGAAGAACTCGAGCACTTTCTGGACGTCGAGCTTCCGCGCGTTGCACGCCGCGACGATGCCCTGTTGCTGCTGCAGCTGATCTTCCATCCGCGCCTTGAGCTTCTTGACCTCGTCCTCGAACTGGCCGATGCGCTTCGTGGACTCGTCAAGCAGTTGCTGGGTGTCCGCAGCGGTCTTCCGGATGTAGCCTTCGAGCGCCTGAATCTCGGCGACGCCGGTCTCGATGATGTTGTCGATGGGCACGCCGAACGCCTTCAGCGACGCCTCGACGATCTGCTTCTTCACGGGCCCCGGCGTCTCGGCCGGCAAACTGCCCAGCAGCTGCTGGGCCTTCGCGACGCGCTCGCGCTCGCCCGCGTCGATCCGGGCAGATTCGAACACGCCGTCGAAGGCCACCTGTCCTCCGGTGGGCGGCGGCGGGTCTTTCTGGAAGAACTCGGGAGCGGGCGGGGCGGCCGCCGCTCCGGCGATGACCGCCACGTCGTCGGACGAGGGCGCCGCCGGCGCCGGGGTATCTGGCACCTGCGCCTCGTCCTGCACGATGAACCAACCGAGCACCGTGGAACCCCAGGATTTCTTGTCGGTCATGACGGACCTCTCCGGCCGGCCCGGGCAGGACAGGGTGATGATCGGGGCATCATAGCATGCCGTTCTCGCGGTCCCGCCGTCCTATCGGAGGTGCGTCTCGTACCAGGTCAGAACGCGGGTCAATCGGTCAATCAGGTGCTTTTCCTCTCGCAAGCCGTGGCCCTCCCGAGGATAGACCACGAAGGTCGTCTCCACCCCGTAGCGCTTCAACCCGCGGTACAGTTGCTGGCTCTGGCCCATCGGGTCGGTGGTATCCGCCTCCCCCTGGAGGATCAGGCTGGGTGTCCGGGCATTCTTGACGTGAGTGATGGGCGAGCTCCGGAGGAATCCGTCCAGCTTCTCGTAGGGCGTCCCGAAGAACCACTCGTCGTAGGTCGACCCGCTCTCCGTCCCGAACTCGCTCGCCAGGTCCGACAGGCCGGCCCCGATGACCGCGGCTCTGAACCGCGCGGTCTGTGTGATGGCCCACGCCGACATGTAGCCGCCGTAGGACCACCCGCCGATGCCGAGCCGACCCGGGTCGGCGATGCCTTTGGCAATCAGGTCGTCGACGCCGGCCATCACGTCCTTGAAGTCGCCTCCGCCCCAGTCGGCCCGGTTCATCTCGATGAAGCGGTGCCCATAGCCAACCGATCCCCGGATGTTCGGGTAGAGCACGGCATAGCCACGCGCGGCCAGCAGCTGGCCCCACGCTTCGTACGTGTCGGCCCATCGGCCCGTCGGTCCGCCGTGGACGAGCACGACGAGCGGCAGCCTCGTGGCGGGTGGCGTGGAGCCCCCTGCCCCCCCGGGCCGCAGCAGGGCCGCTTCGATCGACTGGCCGTCAAAACTGCGGTACCGGTAGATCTCCGGCCGCGCCGGGGTCGGGCGCTGCCAGGTGGCGTTGAGGGCGGTCACCTTCTGCGCCGCGGCGCCACGAGACGCCACCCAGATTTCCGGAGCGTCTGCGGTGGTCTCCCCGACGAAGGCCAGGGTCCCCTTGTCGTCCACGGTCAGGGTGCGAATCGTCACGGCCGGGACCGGGCGGACGGAGGCACGCCCCTCTCGGTCGACCGAGACGACCCGGCTGCCGAATCCATCGTCCGCCAGAACGAGCAGGGACTCATCCTTCTTCTCCCACGCAAACCGCGTGACGAGACGGTCGACACTGGCCGCCGTCAGGTTCTGCGCTTCCCCCCGACCCAG
The DNA here is from genome assembly GCA_963701315.1 of uncultured Acidobacteriota bacterium. Taxonomy (GTDB): domain Bacteria; phylum Acidobacteriota; class Vicinamibacteria; order Vicinamibacterales; family Fen-181; genus FEN-299. Next base: position 3,754,688 of record OY969603.1, read on the forward strand.
CTCGAGCGCCCACAGGTCATGCGCGCTCGGACCGTCCACCCGCGCGCCAATCCACGCCACACCGTGCCCGCCCGGACCCACGCGAACCTGGGCGACGGGGCCGCGGGGCGCGAAGACCAGCTGCGGTTCGCCGCCCGCCGACCCCACCGAGCAGATGCGCCACGTCTCCTGGTCGACCTCCGGCCGGTCGGTCGCCACCACGATCAACCGATCGCCGGCTGGCATCCACTGCACCTCCCGAACTGCCCATTTCCCGGCTGTCAGCTGCGTGACGGCTCTCGAACCCCGGTCGACGACCCATAACCGATCCCGCCGGTCCCCCTGGTCCACGACGCGCGCGTCGTCCCGGTCCTTCTCGCGCTTGTCGTCGGCGTCCGTCCGGGGCTCCGGGGCCAGAAATGCGAGCCGGGTCCCATCGGGCGACCACTCGATCAGGTGCACGCTGTTCTTGCCCTCGGTCAGCTTGACGGCCTCCCCGCCATCGGACGGGAGCAGGTGGATCTGTGTCCCGCCGCCGCGGTCGGAGAGGAAGGCCAGTGTTCGGCCGTCCGGGGACCAGCGCGGCGAGTCGGCGCCGTTGTCCGAATAGGTCAGCCGCCGCACGCCTCGCGTCGCGAGCTCGAGCATCCAGATGTCCCGAGGGCGCGTCTGGCCCTTGGGCGGGTCTGTGACGACAAACGCCAAGCGCATGCCGTCGGGCGACAGCTGCAGGTCGGAGATCTGGCGCCCCGCGAGCGCCTGCTCGGGCGTCAGCACCGCTCCGGCCTGTGCCCATGCCTGCGCGTGGGCGACCAGTGTGAAGGCAATGACGAGAATGATCCGCATGAGTCGACTCGCCTTTCTGGGCACGGTCGGCCGGAACTCCGCGCGGCCCGCGGCCGTGCACCGGCTCGCCAGCCCGCGGCCTGCCACGCCGGCTGACCGTCAGAACCGCTCTCGGGGGTCAAGCACGATGTCTGCCCTGAACCACCACTTCGGCTGGTAACTCGCGAACACGGGCACCTCGGCCAAGGCACCTTCGAGGCCGCACACCACGGTGAAGCTCTCGGTGGACGACCCGCCACGGGCGCGGAGGGCAAACTGCGTCTGCACCAGTCGTGGGTACGTGACGCCCTCGTAGGTGGCATTCGTGAGCAGTTCGGCGGACGTGCGCGTCAGATGGTACTGCTTGCCGTAGTAGGCATAGGGCACGCTCTTTCGCCCGGGGACATGGTGTTCGCGCGTTGTCGCTTCGACGGTCTCGTGCAGCAGGTCCGCCAGGGCCGAGAGGAAGCCGGCCCGGGCGCCTGAGGGCAGCGCCACCTTGCGCACGCGCGTCTCGCCCGGCGATTTCGCCAGCAGGTCGGTCAGTGCGTCGAGGTCTCGGTAGGAGTAGTCGCGCGACGCCCGGGTGATGGTCACCGTGGAGGTCGCTTCCCGCCCGTCGCTGTGCGCCGTGATCATCTTGAAATAGACGCCCTCTTTCCCCTCGGTGGAGACGTTCGACGTCGCTTCATCCAGAGACTCCTCGTCGCTCTTCTTCATCAGGCCAACGACCGACGCCTCGTTGCCACGCGACTCCTCCAGGAGGAACCCCCAACGGTTGATCTGGCGCGGCGCCCGGGTCGGGTCCGACCCAATCAGCAGGTCGTACCCGCACGCGCCGTCTTCGCCGCGTCGCCAGCGGAGCCTGGCCCCTCCCACGTTGTCCCGGCCGACCCAGAACAGGAGGAGTCGGACCTTCGCGGCCATCCGGTAACGCCGCTCCGCGACCACCGGAAGGCTACCCAGTGTGGAGACCAGGGCCCGTCCCCCGATTGGACGCGCGGCGACCATGACGGGGCGGGAGGGCATGACAACAATCAGCAGTGCACACGCGACGACGGGGGACAGCGCGGCGCGCATCAACCTTGTGGGCACGCTCTCATCCTATCGCGGGCAGGCGGTCCGAGCCTACCGTGCCGGCCCGCGCCGCGCTCGTCCGAGGGGGCCCGGGGCGGCGGGCGCCGGGGGAGGATCTCGGGCACGCGCCGTCAGTCGGGCGAAGACTGCCGAGCCGGGGGGGGCGCACAACGTCCGGGACCTGGGAGGCGGGCCGGTGGCGGGCCCGGTGGTGGGGCGCGGGCAGCCGGAGGGCGTGCGGCGGAAAGGCGCGGCGACAGGGAGGGCCGGGGCGATGCCGCCCCCCGGTGTTCGGGGTCTCTTCAGGCGGCACGCAGGTACGGCATGTACCGCTTGTCCACCTTCATGATGTGGTTGCTGAGCCACGACATCAGGAAGGTCATGACATCCATCGTCAGGACCTTGCCCCCCTTCAGCCCCTCCTGAAGTTCCACGACCTGGCGGGTGAGCCGGACGTGTTCGTTCGAATGGGCCGTCAGCTCCGGGTAGTTGGCCCGACGCAGCATCTGCTCCTCGTTCGAGAAGTGCTGGTGCGTGTAGGCCACGAGCTCGTCCATGACGGTGCCGACCATCTTCGCGCCGGTGCCGGTGCTCATGGCCTCATGGAGCTGGTTGATGAGGCTCACGAGCTTCTGGTGCTGCGTGTCGATCATGGCGTTCTCGACGCTCAAGGTCTTGTCCCACTTCATCAGTGCCATGGACGGTCCTCCCCCTCCGGGCCGTCAGCGGCCCGTTCACCAGGGGTAATCGGCACCCGGCGAGGCGTCATGAGGGCGTATCGCGAGGCCGTCGATCGGCTGGTCGGGCGTCACAGCCGGGCTTCCACACACGACCTTGCGAAGGGCGCGGAGGCCAGCCGACAATAGGAGGTCCCGCTACAACTGCAGGAGGTCGCAATGACGAACGCGAAGAGCGCTGTTCCAGAGGGCTTCCATACGGTCACCCCGCAGCTCACGCTCGACAACGCCAGTCAGGCAATCGACTGGTACAAGAAGGCTCTCGGCGCAGAAGAAGTGTCCCGTCACCTCGGCCCGGACGGGAAGATCATGCACGCGGAAGTGCGCATCGGGAACTCCCGCATCATGGTGAACGACGCGATGATGGGCGCCAAGGGCCCCCTGGCACTCGGAGGCTCATCCACGTCGTTCTGGGTCTACGTGGAGGACTGCGATTCCCTCTTCAATCGCGCGGTGGCGGCCGGGGCCAAGGTCCTTCCCGGCATGGGCGCAATGGCCGACCAATTCTGGGGCGATCGATCCGGGTCGTTCACCGACCCACACGGGTACCGGTGGACCATCGCCACGCACAAGGAGGACCTCACGCCGCAGGAACTGCAAACGCGCCAGGACGAGTGGATGAAGCAGTTTGAGAAGGCGAGGGCCGCCCACGGCTAGCCCTCGCCGTGGCTAGCCCGTGATGCCCGGGCACGGGAACCCGGCGCACAGCTCGCGCACTTCGCGGGCGATCGCGTCCAGCTGGGACTCGTTTGTGACGTTCTCGGCCACGCGGTTGAACCAGCCGGCGATCTGCGCCATCTCCCGTTCTGCCATGCCGCGCGAGGTGACCGACGGCGTCCCCAGGCGCAGTCCGCTCGGATCGAACGGCTTGCGGGGGTCGCCGGGCACGGTGTTGTAGTTGCACTCGAGGCCGGCCCGGTCGAGGGCGCGGGCGTAGGCCTTGCCGGTCATCCCGCGCGGTGTGACGTCCATGAGAATCAGGTGGTTGTCGGTGCCGCCCGAGATCAGCTTGAATCCGTACCCGGCCAGCCCCTCGGCCAGCGCCCGGGCGTTCCGGACAATCTGGTGGGCGTAGGCCTTGAACCCATCCGTGGCCGCCTCTTTCAGGGCGACGGCGATGCCGGCCGTCGTGTGATTGTGCGGCCCCCCCTGCAGACCGGGGAAGACGGCCTTGTCGATGCTCTTGGCCATCTCCTCCTTGCACAGCAGCATCGCGCCCCGCGGCCCGCGCAGCGTCTTGTGGGTGGTCGTCGAGACAACGTGCGCATGCGGGATCGGGGTGGGGTGTGCGCCGCCAGCGACGAGGCCCGCGATGTGCGCCATGTCCACGAGCAGATGGGCGCCCGCCTCGTCAGCGATCGTTCGCATCGCCTTGAAATCGATGATGCGGGGGTAGGCGGTAGCCCCCGCAATGAGCAGCTTCGGTCGTTCCTTGAGCGCCAGCTCGCGCACCTGGTCGTAGTCGATCAGGCCAACGTCGGTCTTGACGCCGTACTGGACGCTGCGGAAGAACGCGCCCGTAATCGAGACGTTCCAGCCGTGCGTCAGGTGGCCGCCGTGCGGCAGGGCCATGCCCATGACGGTGTCACCCGGCTTCAGCAGGGCGAAATAGACCGCCAGGTTGGCCGGTGATCCCGAGTAGGGCTGGACGTTGGCGTGATCGGCACCGAACAGGGCCTTCGCCCGCTGGATCGCCAGCTGCTCGAGCGGGTCGACGCACTGCTGCCCTTCGTAGTAGCGCTTGCCGGCGTACCCCTCGGAGTACTTGTTGGTGAACACGCTGCCGGTGGCCTCGAGCACGGCGCGGGACACGTAGTTCTCGGACGGGATCAACCGGATCTTCTCGAACTCCCGCCGCTCTTCGGCAGCCACCAGTGCCGCAACCTCCGGATCCACTTCGGCCAGACGAGGATCGATCATGAGAGCCCTCTCCCGTGCGACACCAGGCCCGCACGGTTGGAAAGGCCGGCACAGAGCCGGCACACTGGACGAAGACAGCCCATGGACGGCCGGCACACCACTGACGCCGCCACGCGAACCGCCCTCCCATCATCAGTCGTGAATGGGAAGTAAGTCAATGGCCTGACAGGAGTTCGTCTCAGCCCTCCCGTCCACGCCGCGTCACGCACGTCCCGTCCGGCAGTCCGGCGGCCAGCCGCCCCGTCCGGCCTAGGCGCGGGCGGGGAACAGCCCCGCAAACCACCTGTCGAACCGGGCTTCGAGGCAGTCGAACGTCTGGGTCGAAACCGGCGCGACGGCCTCGGCCGACGCCGCGCCGTCGAGGGCGCCGGCGGCCATCGGGAAGCGCGAGGCATCCCAGACGGCGTCGGCATCCTGGCTGTCGACCACCACGTCCCGGTAGATCGGGACGACGCGGCGGATTTCCTCGAGCACCTGCGCGGCGCTGTCGTACTTCATCTTGAAGCGCAGCCCCATCTTCGCCGCCAGCTGCGAGATCACTTCCCAGCCCTCGAACCCGCTGAGCGGAGGGACCGCCCGGCGCACCTGTTGGACACGGCGCTCCGAGTTGGTGAAGGTCCCAGTGGTCTCCGCACTGCTCGACAGGGGCAGGACGATGTTGGCCACTTGCGCGGTGCGCGTGAAGAAGAGGTCGGCCACGATCAAGAAGTCCACCGCCAGCAGGCCCTCGCGAATGGCCGGCGGCAAGTCCTCCGAGCCGAGGGGGTCTTCTCCGAAGATGACGGCGACCTTGATCTTCTTCTGCGCGAGCAGGGCCGCCACGTCGGCCTCGCCCGTATCGAGGTCGCGGAGCGACACGCACCATTCCTTCTCGAGCGCCTCAATCACCTCGTCGCTCGTGGTCGGCAGATACCCGGGGAACCAGGTTGCATGGCCCCCCATGTCCAGCAGGCCTTGGGCGTTGGCCTTCTCGTGGAGTGGAAGGAACGAGCAGCCGAGCTCCGCTGCCGCCGCCGCGAACAGCCGCGTGTCCTGGCGATGGCGCGGGCCCCGGTAGTCGCGATTGCACACGAACACCTTGGTGATGCTGGTCCCAAGCAAGGCGGCGGCCTCGCGGATCAGCGCGTGGGGCACGCCGGTCTTCGCCTCGATCTCAGCCGGCGTCAACCCGGCGACGCCGGCGGTGAGCTCCTGACGGGCGTCCGGGTGGCCCGCCGAGGACCGGGCCGACTCCGCCACGATCGCCTCCACGACGAGCGTCTGGGCCTCGGGGCGGCACTCGAGGAAGATCTCCGCGACGGCGGAGGTGCGGTTGGGCGAGGGACCGATGTAGACCAGTCTCCCGCCCTTCCGCAACGCGCGCTTCGCGATCAGGTCGACGACGAAGTGTTCGTCGGCGAGATTCGAATTGACCAACAACACGGTCTGCGCGTCGGCCAGGTCGTGATAGCTCGCGGTGGCCAGCACATCCGGCGCGAACGTCTCGGGATTGACGATCTGGCTGAACGACGCCACGTTGTGAGTCTTGAGCGCGACCCGCGCGAACTTCTGCGCCAGGTAGATCTCCTCGTTGGTCAGCCTCGGCGACACGAAGACGGCCATCTCCTTGCCCGAATACTTCCGGGCGAGTTCCCGCAGCCGCAGCGCCGCGTATCCGAGCGCCTCGTCGGTCGTCGCCTCCTGGAGCTCGCGTCCGGGCCGCAGGCGGCCCCGGACGAGCCGGTCCTCGGCGTGGACATGGTCAGACCCGAACCGGCCCTTGCGGCAGTGATTGCCGAAGGTGACGGCCGAGCCCTCGTTGCGCGACACCTTGACGAGCGTGTCGCCGAACGTGTCGTAGTCGATCCGGCACCCGACGCCGCAGTAGTGGCAGACGCTCTCGACCCGGCGGGTCAGCCAGGGGCCCGGCTTGGCCAGGGCCAGGCGCTGCGAGATGGCCCCGGTCGGGCAGGTGCCGATGCACAGCCCGCACGAGACGCAGTCCGTGTCCAGCAGCGACCCGCCGAGGGCGGGGGCCACGACCGTGCCGAACCCGCGGTTGACGAACCCGTAGGCCGAGATCCCCACCACCTCGCTGCACATCCGCACGCAGCGTCCGCACAGCACGCACTTGTTCTGGTCCAGCTCGATCAGCGGATGGGACGTGTCGCGGGTGTGCTGGCGGGCCTCACCCATGAAGTGCCTCACGTCGACGCCGTACTCGGTCGCGTAGCGGCGCAGGTCGCACTCGAACAGCGCGACGCATCCGCACTCGAGACACCGCGCGGTCTCGTGGCGGAGGTCGTCGGCCGAGTACCCGAGCTCGACCTCCACGAAGCTCTTGACGCGCTCGTCGACGGGCACCAGCGGCATCACGCGTTTGGGCGCCTGGGTCTGGAAGCGGAGGTCGGTCGTCGTGACCTTCGCGAACGTGTCCTTCCGGCTGAGGAAGGCCTGCGGCTCCGGGCGGGCCTTGCCCTCTCGGATATACGTGTCGATCGCGTAGGCGGCCTTGCGCCCGGCGGCGATCGCCTCGATCGCGGTCGCGGCGCCCGTGACGACGTCGCCGCCGGAGAAGACGCCCTCGACCGACGTCTCGAACGTCTTCTCGTTCACATCGACCGTCTGCCACCTGGTCAGGTTGAGCGACTCGCCCATCGGCAGGAACTGCGGGATACGGCCGTCGAGCATGTCGCTCACCGTGGTGCTCTGGCCGATCGCTGAAATCGTGAAGTCGCACGGCACCACGTACTCGGAGCCGCGAATCGGCTTCGGGCTGCGGCGACCCGACGCGTCGGGCTCTCCGAGCGCCATGCGCTGACACTCGAGGCCCGTCAGGCGACCAGAGCTGTCGGTCACGACCCGCACGGGCGCCACGAGGAATTCCATCACGACGCCCTCTTCGATCGCGTCGTGGATCTCCGACTCGTTGGCCGGCATTTCGGCGCGGGTCCGCCGGTAGAGCAGCTTCACTTCCTTGACGCCGAGACGGCGGGCCGTGCGGGCGCAGTCGATGGCCGTGTTGCCGCCGCCGACGACGCAGACCGTCCCGGAGATGTCGATCCGCTTTCGGAGGCCGAAGTTCCGGAGGAACTCGATGCCCGAGAGCACGCCACCGGCGCGCTCGTTCTCCACGCGCATCAGTGAACTCCGCCAGGCGCCGATCCCGAGGAAGATCGCGTCGAACCCCTGTTGCTTGAGGCTCGTGATCGTGAAGTCCTTGCCGAGCACGGCATTGCTCTTCAGCCTCGGTCCGAGGTTGAGGATCTGGGCGATCTCCAGGTCCAGGACGTCCTTCGGCAGCCGGTATTCCGGGATCCCGTAGCGCAGCATCCCGCCCGGCTCCGGCTGACCTTCGTAGATGTCGACGTCATAACCCTTGGTCGCCAGGTAGTAGGCGGCCGAGAGCCCCGCCGGCCCGGCGCCGACGATGGCCACCTTCCGCCCGTTGCGCGGGGCCACCTCGGGCCGGAACGCGTCCGGGCTGTTCAGGTCGAGGTCGCTGATGTACCGCTTGATGTAGTCGATGCCCACCGCCTCGTCGAGCATGCTCCGGCGGCACGCCTTCACTTCGCACGGCCGCGTGCAGACGCGCCCGCACACCGATGGCAGCGGGTTGTTCGCCTTGATGAGCGCGATCGCGTCCTTGTACTTCCCGACGGCGGCCAGCGCGATGTAGCCCTGGATGTCGATGCCGGCCGGGCAGGCGATCTGGCACGGGCCCACGCAGTCCGCATAGTGATCCGAGAGCAGCAGCTCGAGGGCCGCCTTGCGCGACTGGCGCACCTCGGGCGAATTCGTCTCGACGACCATCCCGTTGGTGACCTTCGTCGAACAGGCGGGCACCAGGGTGCGGGCACCCTTCACCTTGACGACGCAGACGAAGCACGACGCGAAGGGCTCCAGCTGGGCGTCGTCGCACAGCGTGGGAATCGTCTGGATGCCGTGCTGGCGGGCCACCTGGAGGATCGTCTGGTTGCCGTCGGCGATCACCCGCTTGCCGTCGATTTCGAGCTTTACTAGCGACATATCGCGCCCCTGTGACACCGGCCGGGCTCGTCCTGCCGCCGGCCTCGCGCGGGCCGGCGGCCTCTCGCCGGCCACCGGTCCCCTCGCGCGCGCCCGCGGATTGCACGAACCCGCCGTGGTTGCGTCCGGCCCTAGTCCTTCGCAATCGCGCCGAGGTTACAGACCTTGTAACACTCGCCGCAGACGGTGCATTTGTCCTGGTCGATGACGTGCACTTTCTTCCGCTCACCGGTGATCGCACCCGCGGTGCAGGCCTTCAGACACAGCATGCAGCCGCTACAGTCGTTCGTAATCGTGTAGGTGAGCAGCTTCTGGCAGTGGTGGGCCGGGCACTTCTTGTTGGAGATGTGGGCCTCGTACTCCGACCGGAAGTACTTCAGCGTCGTCAGCACCGGGTTGGGTGCGGTCTGGCCCAGGCCGCAGAGCGACGAGTTCTTCGTCCGCGCGGCGAGTTCTTCGAGCAGGTCGATGTCACCGTCGCGGCCTTCCCCCTCCGTGATGCGCGTCAACACCTCGAGCATCCGCTTGCTGCCGACGCGGCAGAACGTGCACTTGCCGCACGACTCGCGCTGGGTGAACTCGAGGAAGAACCTGGCCACGTCCACCATGCAGGTCGTCTCGTCCATGACGACGAGGCCGCCGGAGCCCATGATGGCGCCCGTCCGGTTGATCGACTCGTAGTCGATGACGGTGTCCTGCAGTTCGGCCGGGATGCACCCGCCGGACGGCCCGCCCATCTGCACGGCCTTGAACTTCCGGTCGTCGCGGATGCCCCCGCAGATGTCGTAGACGATCTGCCGGATCGAAATGCCCATCGGCACCTCGACCAGGCCGCCGTGGCGGATCTTGCCGGCCATGGCGAACACCTTCGTCCCCTTGCTGTTCGCCGTCCCGAGCCGGTTGAAGGCGGTGGCGCCGTTGGTGACAATCCACGGCACGTTGGCGAACGTCTCGACGTTGTTGATGCAGGTCGGGTTGTCCCACAGCCCCTTGGTGGCCGGGAACGGCGGCCGCACGCGCGGCATGCCGCGCTTGCCCTCGATCGACATCATCAGCGCCGTCTCCTCACCGCACACGAAGGCGCCGGCGCCCTCCTTCAGCTTGACGTGGAAGCTGTGCGTGCTGCCGAGGATCCGGTCCCCGAGGAAGCCGCGCTCTTCGGCCTGCCCGATGGCGATGTTGAGCCGCTCGATCGCCTTGGGATACTCGGCCCGCGCGTAGATGTAGCCGTGGTCGGCACCGATGGCGAAGCCCGCGATGACCATCCCCTCGAGCACGGAGTGCGGGTCGCTCTCGAGCACCGACCGATCCATGAAGGCTCCCGGGTCTCCCTCGTCGGCGTTGCAGATGATGTACTTCTGCTTGCCGGGCGCCATGCGCGTGAACCGCCACTTCATGCCGGTGAGGAAGCCCGCACCGCCGCGGCCACGCAGGCCCGACTCGACCATCACGTTGACGACCGCGTCGGGGTCCATCCCCTCAAGCACCTTCTGGAGGGCCAGGTACCCGCCCGCCCGGATGTAGGCGTCGATCGACTCGGGATCGATGTTGCCGCAGTTGCGGAGGACGATGCGGTGCTGGCGGGCGACGTAGGCGTGATCCGTGCCCTTCCCGTCGCTCGTCCAGACCAGCCAGTCGGCCACCGGCACGCCCTGGCCGAGGTGTTCGTCGACGAGGCGGCCCACCTTGTCCGGGCTGATCCGGCCATAGAGGTACCGTTCGCCGTCGCCCGAGCTGATCTCGACGAGGGGCTCCTGATAGCACATGCCGACGCAGCCGGTCTTCTGGAGGTCCGGGGCGTCCGGCACGTCGGCGAACTTCGCCGCGAGCGCCCGGTAGGTCTCTTCGGCCCCGGCCGCGATCCCGCAGGTGGACAGGCCAACGGTGACCCGCGTCATGAGCGCTCCCCCTTTTGATACTTCTTCACGACCTTCACCGCCGCCGACGGGCTCAGGTTCCCGAAGGTCGCGTTGTTGATCATCAGCACCGGGGCGAGCGAGCAACACCCAAGGCACGACACCGTCTCGATGCTGAACAGGCGGTCAGCGGTCGTTTCGCCGTTCGGGATGCCCAGGTGCTTCTCGACGGCCTGGCTGAGCTCGACGGCCCCGCTGACGTGGCAGGCCGTACCGTGGCAGACCCGCAGGAGGTACTTGCCGACCGGCTTCAGACGGAACTGCGCGTAGAAGGTGGCCACGCCGTAGATGTGCGCGAGCGGGATCCCGGAGAGGCGATTGATCTCCTCGAGTCGTTCCCGCCGCAGGTAGCCGTCCTCGGCCTGGGCCTGCTGCAGGAGCGGGATCAGCTGCCCTTCCTGCCCGACGAAATGCTGGTTCTTGAAGTTGTAGGCACGGTGGGTATGCATAAGGGCTCCTGGACTCCGACCCCGGCGTGCGCCCCCGCGATCCGCGAGCGGCGGCCTGCAACCCGGCGCCGAAGACCGCGCGTCAGTCGTGCGGCGTGTTGAGCATCGTGTTGATGAGCGACATCATCTCGTCGACGTCACCGAACCCGCCCAGGGCGTGCCCCTTGCAGCCGGCGCGTGAACAGAACTCGAGTGTGCCGCCGGCCCTGATGTTCACCGACGCCATCGTGGCGCCGCACAGTTTGCAGGGAATCTGCAGCATGAGGCTCACGTCGCAGATTGGACACCGGAACTCCACCGTCGCGCCCTTGGGAATGGTCAGGTCGGTCTGGATCGCGTAGTCGCCGAAGATGGCGCTCAGGTAGATCCTGCCGTCGCGGTTGCTCTCCTTGCAGTAGGCGTCCAGGTGGACCAGCTGCCCCTCGGTCAGGAGCGCGTTGCAGCTCGGGCAGCACGCCTCCAGCAGGAGCATCTGCTTACTCATGGCCGTTCTCCTTCGACGGATTCGAGGATTGTTGCAGCTTCAGGAACACGCAGTCGTTCACGTCGGCCCGATCGTGGACCACGTCGCCCGCAAACGTCTCGCAATCGGGCGCGCCGCAGGCCGCGCAGTCCCGGCGGGGCAGTTTCGTCAGCAGGCGGGTCTTCTCCTGGCGGAGGAGGATGAGGTGCTGCAGGTCCGACGGCTTGCGCTCCAGCGGCCGGGCCTTGATCCCGTCCTCCATGTCGAAGAAGCGCTCGCGGAACATCGATCGGACCTTCTCCTCCTGGACCCAGCGCGCGGGCCCTCCCGCACTCTGCGCGGTGACGTGCGCGAGGATCTCGTGGAGCGTGTGGCGCGCCAGGTGTCGGCCCTCCACCAGCAGCTGCCCGCCGATGCAGCCATCCGGACAGATGTGCGCTTCGATGAAGTCGAGGGTCTGGAACTTGCCCGCCTCGATCGAATCAAACACGCGCACGACCTCACCGACGCCGCTCACGGCCAGGCTGTTGGCGTTCCGCATCCCGGAGCTCTCGCCGCCGGTCAACCCCCAACGGAGCCCCGCCAGGTTCAGACTCTCCTCGGACACCGGGGGGCAGCCGGCCTTGATCGCGCGCAGGAGCGCCCCGTACAGTTCCGCCACCGAGAAGGCGCCGTCGAAGTAGGACTCGTGCAGGCCGATCGGCTTGACGATCGACTGCATGATGGCCGAGCAGGGCGTGATGTAGAAGACGCCGATCTGGTCGGCTGGCAGCCCGGTCGTTTCCGCCACCTTGCGGCGGGCCATCCGGGCGGTCAGCTCCCGCGGCGTCTCGATCGGCACGACGTGGGGGATGAGGTCCGGGTACCGCTGGAGGATCAGTCGGACCACGGCCGGGCAGGTGGCCGAGATCTTCGGCCAGGGGCCCTGGCATTCCGACAGGTAGGTGTCGACGGCGCTGCCCACCATCTGGCACATCCACGACACGTCGAAGAAGGCCCCGAACCCAATGCTCAGCAGCGCGCCGGCGACCTGCTCCGGATGGACCCCGCGGCCAAACTGCGAATAGAGCGCCGTCGACGGGATGGCCACGGTGTAGCGGAACCGGCCGAGGTCGGAAGGCGCCGAGATGCGCGCCGTCACCGCATCGTGCGGACAGACCCGGATGCACTCGCCGCAGTCGATGCACAACGCGGCGTCGACGGCCTGGCGGCCGTCCCGGACGCGGATCGCCCGGGTCGGGCAGACCTTGCAGCACGCCACGCATCCGACGCAGCGCGTATCGTCCCGGACGATGGAGTGAATGGGCGTGTCCATGATCCGCGCGGTTGACATCCTCAGTTCACGGCAGTGGGCGGACCGCCCAAGCGGACGCCGTAGCGGAGCGTGGTCCCCTGGCCCGGCGTCGAGTCGATCTGGAACCAGTCGGTCGACCGCTTGATGTTGGGCAACCCCATGCCGGCGCCGAACCCCCGCGCTCGCATCTCCGCGGTGGCTGTCGAGTAGCCGTCCTGCATCGCCAGCTCGATGTCCGGAATGCCCGGCCCCCGGTCGGTGACGACGACGGAGATGGCCTCCGGCGTGACGATCAGTTCGAGGGAACCGGCCTCCGCGTACATGATCAAGTTCATCTCGGCTTCGAAGTTGGCGATCGACAGCCGGCGGATCACGGCGGGCTCGAGCCCCAGCTCCCGCATGATCGCCTTGACCTGCGAGGCCGCGTCGCCGCCATGCTCGAAGTCATTGCCGGTGATGGCGAACCGCTCGCTGTAGAGCACCGTGTCGTTCATACTGCTCCGCCACCCTTGTCGCCCCGGGGCGCAGGGCGGGATCGCCGCGCCTTGCGTCAGGGGCCCCCAGTCTCTCTGTGGGTGTAGCGTACGTGTGCCGGGCGTGGTCCTGCGTCCGCCCACCCGCAGTGACGCGCGGCGGGCGGGCGTCTACTCCTTCTCCGCGGCGCTCAACCCCTGGCGGAACAGCAGGCCGCAGGCCTCGAACATGAAGCGCCGGGTGCTCAGCAGGGGCAGCCTCTTCTGGCGGGCCATCTCGACCACCGACGGATCCGGACGCTTGTCGTGCACGAACAGAATGCCCCTGAAATCGGCCACGTCCGCCGCGTGCACCGACTGGATGCTGGCCAACCCGGTGACCAGCAGCGCTCCCGAGTGCGAGAACGCCAGCACGTCGCTCATCATGTCCGCCGCAAAGCACGTGCGGACGTCGACGTCGAGCTGATCCTCCCCGCAGATGACCGTGCACTCCAACAGCCGCGCGATGTCGCCGAGTCTCATGGTTCCCATCGACGGGCCGGACGGGGCCGGCCAGGCTTCACCGGATGCCGGCCTCATATAGCTTCGTCGCCACCTGCCAACTGTCCATCGGCGTCGTGAAGAGCGGGATCCGGGCCTTCTCCGCGAGCGCGGCCGCGTCGGGCGCCGGAGCCCGGCCGCGCGTGAGCACGATGGCCGCGATATCAACCAGGTTGGCGGCGGCGATGACGTTGTTGTGCACTTGGAGCGTCACGAGGACGTTGCCCGCCTTGGCATTGGCGATCACGTCGCTCACCATGTCAGAGATGTAGACGCCCGTCACCTGCCGCTCAAACACCGTCGTCAGGCTCTTCAGCTCCAACCGGTCCGCGACCTCTTTCGTCGTCATGCCCCCACCTCCATGGTCGTGAGTTCGAAGTCGGCCATGATTTGTCCGTAGTTGAATTCCCGATGCAGGCCGAAGTAGTCCGGCAGGATGAGGATCTTCTTGTCCGGCGAGCTCAGACGTTCGTTGAAGTAGCCGTTGAGCATCCGCAGCTTGTCGAGCCACGCGCCCAGCGGGGCCCCGTCGGCGGGACGGTGACTGACCGCGACGTAGAGCCAGATGCGCTGGTCCTGGGCCAGCTCGCCCAGACGATAGATGTCGCTCGACGGCGGACACGAAGTGTAGGACACGAGCCCCATCAGGTCGTTGAAGTCGGCCGTCGTGCCCGTCTCGGAATCCTGGATGTCGAAGTGGATCGTCTGCGCCATCCCGGTGTACTTCCAGATCTGCGCGCCCTCCCGGTACTCTTCGATCGGCGGCACCGGTTCCGGCGAGAAATACGACCGCAGCGCCCGGCTGTGGACCTCGTGTTCCACGATCACGTAGCCGGGCCGGATGTTCACCATCGCATAGCGGTGACCCGGCCGTCCTCCGTTCGTCATCAGTTCCCTCCCGCCGCGGCCGTGCGCCGGGCCCGTTCACCCCTCGGGCGCCGGCAGTCTACCAGCATCGTGCGCCCGTTCACAAGCAACCCCCTGTGGCGGCTGGCCTCACGCCGCGCCGGCCTTCGGTGCCTCGCTCCCGCCGTCCAGCCCCTTCAGGTACGCGTCGATCGCCTTGGCGGCCTGCCGGCCCGCGCCCATCGCGGAAATCACGGTGGCGCCCCCGGTCACGATGTCGCCGCCGGCGAACACGCCGCGCTTGTTCGTCGCGCCGGTGACGGGGTCGGCGACGATGTTGCCCCACTTGTTGACGCCGAGGTCGGGGGTCGTCGACCGAATCAGGGGGTTGGCCCCCTGCCCGACCGCGAAGACCACCGTGTCGACGTCGAGGTCGAACTCCGAGCCCTTGATGGGCACCGGGCTGCGGCGACCCGAGGCGTCAGGCTCACCGAGCTCCATCTTGACGCAGCGCAGCCCCCGTACGCGCGACTGCTCGGTGCCCAAGATCTCGGTGGGCGCCATCAACATCATGAACTCGACGCCCTCCTCTCCGGCGTGTTCCACCTCCTCGGCCCGGGCCGGCATCTCGACCCGCGACCGGCGGTAGACCAGGTAGGCATGCTCCGCGCCCAGCCGAAGCGCGGTGCGCACGGAGTCCATCGCGGTGTTGCCGCCGCCGATGACGGCCACGTGCCGCCCGTGAATGGCGGGCGTGTCGGTCTGCGGGAACTTGTAGGCCTTCATCAGGTTCGACCGCGTGAGGTACTCGTTGGCCGAGTAGACGCCGATCAGGTTCGTCCCCGGGATCTTCGGGAAATGCGGGAGGCCGGCGCCGGTCGCGATGAACACCGCCTGGAATCCCAGTTCTCCGAAGAGCTCGTCGACCGTGAACGTGCGGCCGATCACGTGGTTCGTCTTGATCTCGACGCCCAAGGCCTTCAACCCGTTGATCTCGCGCTCGACAATCGCCTTCGGCAGCCGGAACTCGGGAATGCCGTAGATCAGCACGCCGCCGGTCTTGTGCAGCGCTTCGAAGATCGTCACATCGTGACCCAGCTTGGCGAGGTCGGCCGCCACCGTGAGACCGGCCGGCCCCGAGCCGACCACGGCGACCTTGTGGCCCGTCCGCGGCGGTTTCACTCCGGCGTCGGTGAGCTTGTGCTCGGCGGCGAAGTCGGCCACGAACCGTTCCAGCCGGCCGATGGCGACGCTCTCGAACTTCTTGCTGAGCGTGCAGAGCTTCTCGCACTGCTCCTCCTGCGGGCAGACCCGTCCGCAGATGGCCGGCAGCACGTTGCGGTCGCCCAGCACGTGGAACGCCGTCTCGAAGTCGCCCTTGGCCACCGCGTCCACGAAGCCCGGAATGTCGATGCCGACCGGGCAGCCGTCGACGCACGGCCGGTTCTTGCACTGGATGCAGCGGTCGGCCTCCTGGACCGCCATCTGGACCGAGTAGCCCGTTGCCACCTCGCTGAAGGTATGCCGACGTTCATTCGGGTCCGCGCACGGCATCGGCGTCTTGGTCTTCAGGCCTATCTTCTTAGCCATAGGGATCGCTCACCCCTTTAGTGCCGGAACTTGGCTCCGTGGCCCCGCCGGACGACGTCCGCCCGCGGCCACCAGCCTGGATTCTTCAGGCCCCGAGTCGAAACCCCGTCAGGCGGCGGGCCCCCCTCCGGCGCTCGCACACCCTCGGTGCGCCCAGAACGTCATGGCTTCGGCCTCCTGGTCGCGGTAGGCCCGCAACCGCGCCGCCAGCTCGCCGAAATCGACCTGGTGCCCGTCGAACTCCGGCCCGTCGACACACACGAACTTCTGCTCTCCGCCCACCGTCACACGACAGCCGCCGCACATCCCCGTGCCGTCGATCATGATGGGGTTGAGGCTCACGATCGTCTTGAGGTTGATCGGCCGCGTGGCCTCGCAGACCGCACGCATCATGGGCAGCGGTCCCACCGCCACGACCTCGTCGAACGCCGCCCCCGAGGCCAGCAGTTCTTTGAGCGCATCGGTGACCAGTCCGTGCTTGCCGTACGACCCGTCATCGGTCGTCACGATGCACGAGTCGGCCACGCCACGCAGGTCCTTCTCGAGGATGATCAGGTCGCGCGTGCGCGCCCCAATGATGGCGACCACCTTGCCGCCGAGGGCCTTGACGCCGCAGGCAATGGGATAGACCACGGCCGTTCCGATGCCACCGCCGATGCAGCACACCGAGCGGTTGGGTTCGATCCGCGTGGGCAGGCCGAGCGGTCCCGCCACATCCATGATGGTGTCACCCGCCTCCATCGCGTTCAGCTGGCGGGTGGACTTGCCGACACCCTGGACGATCAGGGAGATCGCGCCGCGAGACGGATCCGCATCGGCAATGGTCAATGGAATCCGCTCTCCGTCCTCGGAGAGGCGGATGATCACGAACTGCCCCGGCCGCCGCTTGCGCGCGACGGGGGTCGCCTCGACCCAGAACCGCACGACGTCGGGCGCCAGGTTTTCCTTGCTGAGGATGAGATGCACGTGGGCCTCTTCGGAAAGACGGACCTAGGGGCTGCCGGAAACACGGCAGCCGGGACGATAAAGTATCATTTCAGCAAGCCAGGTACCAACCCTTCAGCTCTGCGACGCAAAATCCGCCTGCCCCGGCGGCCGGCCCCGGTATGGCGTCCGCTCTCCTCCGGGCTGCGGTTACCGACGGTCCCGCTGCAAGGCGTCGAGCGCCCGCTTGAGCGCTTCCAGGCGCTGGCCGGCCTCGCCGAGCTTGCCCTCCGACGTCAGGCGCTGGTAGTCGGCCAGGTCCCGGGCCGCCTCTTCGATAAGGGCCTCGATGGCCGGCGACCGGGCAGTGGGGGCACCACCCGACGGTCCCCTCGACGGCCCGGGCGCGGATTCGCCCGGAGGGGGGCTCAGCACGCCGACATTCTCGGCGGCCGACCCGAACAGGCTGCTCATTGCGGCCTCGAACGTCGGTCCGTAGCCCAGCTGGTCCTGCAGCGCCAGGACGACCAGTCTGAGCTGTGGCATCGGGCTGCGCTCGGCCTGCAGATAGATGGGTTTGGCGTACAGCAACGCGCGGCCGATCGGAATGACCAGCAGGCTGCCGCGCCGCACGTGCGAGCCCTGCTGGTTCCACAGCGTCAGCTGGGACGACAGCTGCGGGTTCTGGTCGATGCGCGCCTCCACCTGGAGCGGCCCGTCCACCAGCCGCGTCTTGGGGAAGTCGTACACGCGCGCCGTCCCGTAGGCGGCCCCGTCGCTGCGCCCCGCGATCCAGCCGATGAGGTTGTTCCGGTTCGACGGCGTGAAGGGCAGGATCTCGACAAACTCGAGGCTCTGCTCGCCGGGCAGCCGCATCAGCACGAAATTCGGGTCGAGCGGCCGGGTCACCTGCTGCCGGTCCTCGCTCAGGGTCACCTCGCTCGCCACGCTCCAGAGGTCCTCCCGGTTGTAGAACACCTCCGGGTCGCGCATGTGGTAGAGGCTGTACGCCGCCGCCTGCACTTTCAGCATCAGCTCCGGGTACCGCACGTGCGCCCGCACGTGGGCCGGCATCTTCGTACCGTCGAGAAAGAGCGTCGGGAACAGGCCCCGGTACGCGGTGATGATCGGATCTGACGGGTCGAAGACGTAGAAGGTCACCGTGCCGTCGTACGCGTCGATGACCACCTTCACGCTGTTGCGCAGGTAGCTGATCGCGTCGTCACCGAGCCGGTACTGCCGGGCATAGGGGAACATGTCGGATGCCGTAAAGCCGTCCATCAGCCAGTAGAGGCGGCCGTCCTCGCCGACGACCATGTACGGGTCCGGGTCGAAGAGGAGGAACGGCGCCAGGGCCCGCACACGCTCGCGGATGTTCCGACGCATCAGCAGGCGGCTCTCGGGTGTGATGTCGTCGCTGAACGGCAGCTTGGACAGATCGGCGCCGCCGCGGCTCGCCGCGAGCAGCAGCCGCCGGCCGAACCCGCCGATCGTGATGCCGTCCCGTCCGCCATAGGTCGTGTAGTCGTTGCTCTCCCCTTGGGGGAAATTGAACTCCTTCTGCCGCGTGTTCACGTAGACGTCGGTGTTGGTGAGCTGGCCGAAGTAGATCTCCGGGCGCGTGACCCTGATATCCGGGGTCGTGCTCTGCACGGGCATGTTGCTCAGCACCAGCTCGGGCAGCCCCTCGGCCGCGAAGCCGTTGACGGCGTTCATCGTCACGCCGTAGCCGTGCGTGTAGATCAGCTTCTCGTTGATGAAGTTCCGACTGCTCTCCGGCAGCTTGTCGACGTTCAGCTCCCGCGGCGCGACCATCATCTGCCGCACCTGGCCGCCGACGCGGTAGCGGTCGATGTCGATGTCCGGGAAGTCGTAGTACGTCCGGATCTCCTGGATCTGGCGGAGAGTATCCTGCAGGGCCCGCCAGTCCCACAGCCGGATGTTCTGCACGGTGGGCGCGTTGTCGGCCAAATCCACCGCGTCGAGGCCGGTGTCAGCCGGGAAGGGACGCTGCTCGATGCGGTCGAGGTCGAAGGCGCGCCGCGTGAACTCGATGTTGTTGACGATGTACGGCCGCTCACGCACCAGCTGGTTCGGTTTCACGATGAACCCGCTGACGTACCAGGAGACCACTGTCAAGCCGCAGTACACCAGGACGGCGGGCGCGACGGCGAGTACCAGACCCGCCAGGCGACGCGGCCCGACGGCGTTGACGATCGCGATCCCGGCGCCGACCAGGAGGGCGACGGCCACGGCCGCCAGACCCGGAATGACGATGTGCGCCTCGGTGTACCCGACGCCGGAGTAGATGGTGTGATCCTCGAACAGGTGTTCAAAGCGCGACAGGTAGACGCGCCACGCCATCACAACGAGGACGACGGACAGGCCAACCGAGAGGCGCCGATAGCCAGACGGGCTGCCGAGAACCGCGCCAAACGCGGTGCGTTCCCGAGGCTCGCCGGAAAGGAAGAAGGAGATCACACACGCCGCGAGGACGACCAGGCTGAGCGTCGTCAGCCAGGTGGCGATCAACTGCCACACGGGGAGCGTGAACAGGTAGAAGGCCAGCGGCCGGCCGAACACCGGGTCGGGGGTCGCCGTGACCCCGACCGCCGCCGGGGCGTGGGCATAGAGCCCGAATGTGGTCCACTCGGCCAGCATTCCCGAGCCGGCGCCGAGCGCCACCACGAGGGCGATCACCCACGACACGGTGCGCACGAGGGGATCGAGCGAAAAGGACAGGGGCTGGTCGTTGATGTAGATCAGCCGGCTGGTCAACGCCGTCGGCCGGATCAGTCGGAGCGAGAGGAAGACCAGCACGAACGTCACGCCGGCGAACGCGGTGAACAGCAGCGCCTTCAGCTCGACGGTCTTCCAGAACACCTCGGCATACCCGAGCGAGTCGAACCACAGCGCCTCCACGTACCATGAGAGGAGGCTGCTCCCGCCGAGGAACAGGAGCACGATGAGGGCGAGCACCAACAGGCGGACACGGGTCCGCCGCCGCGTGCTTCCGGACTTCCCGTCACGGCTCGAGAATGGCATGGCGTGCTTCTCCTGGCTCTTCGGGTCGTCGGCACAGGGCCTGGCGGCAGGACCGCGGGACACGTCGAGGAGGGAATCCCCGCGAGGGACGGGGGCGTGGCGGCCCGCCGTTCACGCGGCGACCCGGCGGCTCGCAACAGGCCGAGGTGGCAGCTACGCCCGCTAGGAAGGGACGGCGGGGGGTTGGTCGCCAGGGACGCTCCTCGTCACGACGCACCACGGACGGGAGTTTAGCATCCTTCCTTCTTCTTGGCAGGAGCCGGCTTCTTGCCCCCCCCCGGCCCGGCGGGCAGATTGGGCACGGGGCCGGGAGGGACCGCCGCGACCGAGGGCAACGCCATCGGGCTTCCCGACCCGTCGCCGCCTCCTGATTGGGGCGTGCCCCCGAAGTAGCGACTCATCGCGATCACGGTCTCACGCTGGGCGGCAGGAACTGCGTCGACACGCGGATAGAGGACCTCTTCACGCCAGCCGCGCAGCCCGCCCTCGACAATCGCTGCGCCCGGGTAGCCGGCGCTCTGGAGCAGGCACCACGCCTGGGCAGCCCGCATCTCGTCGTCCGCAACGAGGAGAATCTTCTCGTTGTGACCGAACCCCGCGTCGAGCAGCCCCGCGAGGGGGATCGGCTCGGCTGTTGGGATGCGCGGCATCCCGGCGGACGGCTGATCGGTCTGCAGGTCGACGAGGCGGAAGTCCGATCGGCCCTCGACGATCCAGCGGGCCAGCGTGCCGGGCGACACGCGGTCGACACCCGACTGGATCTTCAGGCTCAACTGCCGACCGTCGATCGACAGTCGAGGCCCTCGCGCGGGCGTCGACGGGATCGCCACCACGCCGAGGACAAACGCCAGCAGCGCGAGTCGCTGGTTGAGAGGACGACGGGACCACCACTCGATCATGACGGGATCACCTGTGGGTCGCGCGCGGACTGACCCCGGCGCGCCATTCTCTGCTCCAGCCACCCGGCTCCGGCGAACCCGCCGATCGCCATGAGCACGACGACGAACACGACCAGGCCGTACGGCAGGTTGAAGTACTGGGGGATGGTGATTTGTCCCAGCGAGCCCGACTCGTGGAAGCGGCGGATCAGGGGGTACGCTTCGGCAAACGCCAGCGTTCCGGCGTAGATGCCGGCCCCGTAGACGAGCCCATCCACCCGGCCGGTCGCGGTTGCCGCCAGTGCCGTGCCCGGGCAGTAGCCGCCGACCACAAAGCCGGCGCCCAGCACGAGCCCACCCACGATCTGCGGCCACAGATGGGTCGGCACGAGGTAGACGAGCGACAGATCCAGGAATCCGATCCAGGAGAGGTAAGTGACGCCGAGCATCGCGGTGAGGATCGCCGTGAACATCACCTTGAAGACCGCGAGGTCGTCCAGGTAGAACTGCGACACGAGCTTCCGCGCGCTGCCGAAGCCGGCTCGCTCCAGGAAGAACCCGAATCCGAGACCGATCGCGAACGCCACGACCAGGCTGGTCTCCGGGCCGAACACGCCGTACTTGAGTAATGGCGCCATCATCTCCACTGCCACCTCATGAAGGCCGCAACCGCGTACGCGCCGGCAAAGACCATCAGCATGAACGCCCAGCTCCCGAGGTTGAGCAGCGACCCGCCCGTGAGCGCCTGTCCGCTGGTGCAGCCACGGCCAAACCCCGCGCCGACCGCCATGATCGCGCCACCGACGAAGGCCATCGCCAGCCGCCCGCCGCGCGACACGCGCGGCCCCTTCTCGATGCCGACCCACAGGCGCCGGGCGAGCAGGCCGGACAGCATCGCGCCGACGAAGACGCCGAGACCCTCGAAGACCAGCCACTCCTTGAACGGGTTCGACCCCGGCGACAAGTATCCGGCCAACCACTCGAGGCTGCGCGCGTGCCGCGGCGCGACCGTGTCGACCAGGCCGGCCACCACGGCAGTCGCGCCGCCCGACGCGCCAAGGCCGCGTCCGACCAACACGAATGCCGCGAGCAGGACCAGGCCGAGCCCGATGCCGGCCAGGTAGGGATTCCAGTAGGGCGCCGGGGCCCGTGACGAGGACGGCGTGTCTGACATGATGGCTGACCCTCGCTCCGATCTCACCAATGGCTGACCTGTCCCACCGAGACCATCACAACCCGCAGCGCCAGGCCGCCGGCCAGCACGAGGATCGGCGCAATCGGCGTGTGGGCGACCCGATGCGTCACCGCCAGCACTTGAATCACCAGCGGGACGATGATGCCGAGCCCCACGACCAGCACCCAGAAGGCGCCCGTGTAGGGCCCGCCCAGCACGAGCCGCGCCGCCTCCACCTGAGCCTGGGACGAGCTGAGCAGGCCAATCAGGAACAGGCCGATCACGAACAGCTCGATGGCCAGGAAGACGTTGTCACTCTTCGCCAGGAGGACGCGCTCCTCAGGGTGGCGCGCCACCAGGTGGGTGAAGGCCGCTGCCGACGAGAGGCCGGACACCAGGAACAGCGGCCCGAGGATCGCGCTGTTCCAGAACGGGCGCCCGCCCAGCGCGCTGAGCAGAATCCCGGTGTAGATGCCGAGCCCGGCACCCAGCACGACGTTTGCGGCGGCGATGAAGGGCACGACCGCCCCAGACGCCAGCGTCGCCGCCAGGCGATCGAACGTTGGCCACAGGCCGCGCAGGATTTCCGGCGGGCGCATCACGAACACCGCCGCCAGTGCCGGGTAGACCAGCAACAGGATCCAAGCGCCCCAGGACATCGGCGAAGCGGGCTCGAACGTCGTGTAGAGCCGCCACACGAACCGTTTGTGGTCCAGGTCGACGAAGAGGGCCAGCATGCCCAGACTCAGGAGGACCACGCTCAGGCCCGGCAGCACCGAGCAGACGCACGTGTCCTCGCGGTGTCGGCCGCGAAACAGGAAGTAGCCGACGATGACCATCATTCCCGCCACCCAGCCGCCGAGGAACAGGTAGACGGGAATCGGCCAACTCCACACGTGGAGGAAGGGATCGATGAGCTCGTTGTGCCGCGTGAGCACGAGGTCGCGCATGGTGCCAGGTCCAGACCGTCAGGTCAGGTAGAAGATTCGCGGTTCGGTTCCGGCTTCGGGCTTGAGCGCGTGGTGGACGCGCGAACCGATCAGCCGGTTCACCTCGCTGTTCGGATCGTCCAGGTCGCCGAACGTCATGCACCGCGTGGGGCACACGGAGACGCATGCCGGGTCCAGGCCGTCTCTCACCCGGTGAACGCAAAACGTGCACTTGTCCGCATAGCCGTCCGGATGGACAAACCGCGCGTCGTAGGGGCAGGAGGCGAGGCAGGCCTTGCAGCCGATGCACTTCTCGTGCGTCACGAGGACGAGGCGGCCGAACGCCTCGACGTGGCTGGCCCCGGTCGGGCAGCACGATACGCAGGGCGGGTGGTCGCAGTGGTTGCAGCGCTCGGTCCGCATCTCGAGATGCAGCGTCGGGAAGGTGCCCGTCGTCTCGTAGGCGACCCAGTCGCGGCTCAGACCCTCCGGCACGCCGTTCTCGGTCTTGCAGGCGACGACGCAGTCCATGCAGCCGACGCACCTCCGCGTGTCGATGACCATGCCGTAGCGCGCCATCGTCCTACGCCTCCGCCTCGATGGTCACGAAGTTGACGTTCATCCCAGTCCCACCCATCAACGGGTCGGTGACATACCGCGTCGCCAACTGCGCATCGCTGGCGCCTTTGCCGAAGGCGCGCGTGAGCATCCGGGAGGTATGGCCGAAGCCGTGCACGAGGTAGACGCAGTCGGGCCGGATGCGCTCCGTGACCTTGACGCGTACGCGCTCGCTCGCGATGCCGTCCTGGTTGCGGAGCCGCACGTACTGGCCCCCCGTGAGCCCGAGGCGCACGGCCACCGGCGCGTTCACCCACACCTCGTTCTCGTCCATCATCTCGTGCAGAATCGGGTTGGACTGGGTCCGACCGAACGAGTGCACCGGCGCGCGGCCGAACAGCAGCCGGAACGCCGAGTCGGGCGGCGGGGCTGGGCGCCGGTACTTCGGAACCGGGTCAAATCCCTTCTCGCGCAACGGCACCGAGTAGAACTCGATCTTGCCCGAGGCCGTGGCAAACGTGGCTTCGACGCCCTCGTCAAAGTACTTCGGTTGGCTGGCGCCGCGTAGGACGCCCTTGCGGCGCAGCGCCTGGAAGTCGAGGCCGGCCTTCGACACGCGGTACTCGAGGTACTCGTCGATGGTCGTCCACGGGTAGTAGGCGCCCAACCCGAGCTTGAGCGCGAGCTGGCGCGCGATCCACCAGTTCGGCTTCTGGTTGTGCGGCGCGTGGACGACGGGCTGGCGAATCGCGACGAACGGGTCGCGGAACGTTTCCACATTCAGATCGTCGTGGCGTTCGAGGTAGGTGGCCTCGGGCAGGACGACATCGGCCCAGCCGGCGATCTCGCTCGGGATGACGTCAACCACGACCAGCAGATCGAGGGCCTGGATGGCGCGGATGGTCTCGCGCTGATCCGGCAGGGCGTTGATCAGGTTCGTCGCGTAGACCACCCACCCCTTCACCGGATACGGTTGTCCCGTCAGCGTGGCCTCGCGAACCCCGGTGGTGATTGGCTCGGTGGCGAACGGGAACCTTCTGCCCGGGTTGTCGACCTTGCCCTTGGCCGACGGCGGATAGGGCGGGTACGGGTAGGCCGGCACGTCCATCTGCGACGGCTTCCAGAACCCGCCCTTCCGGCCCCAGCTGCCCATCAGCGCGTTGAGCAGCGCGATGGCGCGGCTGCGCTGCGTGTCGTCGCCGTACCAGGCGGCATGGCGTCCGGGGTGGATCAGCGTGGCGGGACGGTAGCGGGCCATTTCGCGCGCCGTCGTGCGGATCAGGTCGGGTTCGATCCCCGTCTCAATGAACGCCCACTCCGGCGTGGCGTCCGTCAGTTCAGCCTGGAACGCCTCGAACCCGAACCCGTGCGCCTCCACGTACGCCCGGTCGTACAGGCCTTCCGTGACGATCACGTGCATCCACGCAAGGAGCAGCGCCAGGTCGGTGCCGGGCCGGATCGGCAGGTAGTACTTGGCCTTGCTGGCGGCGACCGAGAACCGCGGGTCCACCACGATGACCGACGCCCCGGCGCCGACCGCCTCCGCGAACTCCTGCACCTGGGTGTTGTGCATGTTCTCGCCGAGGTGCGAGCCGATGAGCACGAGACACTCGGCGTTGCGGATGTCGGTGCGCTCGGGGGAACCTACCTCCTCGCCGAAGGTCAGCGAGAAGCCGACGTCGCGGGGCCCGCGGCACTGCGCAAACGACGGCGCCGCCACGTTGGGGGTGCCGAACGCCCGGAGCGTGTGCTTGAGGAAGGTGCCGCCGATGCCATGGGAGAACAGCGCCACCGCTTCGGGGCCGTAGGCCGCCTTGATGCGCTGAAGCTTGTCGGCCACGAGGCCGAGGGCCTCGTCCCAGGTGACCTGCGCCCACTCCTCGGCGCCGCGTCGCTGCCGGCGCACGAGGGGCGCCTTGAGGCGGTCGGGATCAAAGTGCGCGCCCACGCCCCCGGTCCCCCGAGGGCAGAGACGGCCACGACTGAGCGGATCCTCGGGGTTGCCCTCGATCTTCCACAGCCGGCCGTCCCGGACCGACGCAATGGCGCCGCATTTCCAGAAGCAGATGTCGCAGTAGGTCGGGACTCGCCGTAGCCCCTTCTCGGCTGTCAGGGAGGCCGACCTGCCCGTGGCGGCGCCCGTGGCGGCCGCGAGCCCGGCGGCAGCGCCGGAAATCTGGAGAAATCGTCGTCGGGAGACCGTGATCATGGTCGGGAACCCCGCGCCTGCTCGACCTGCCGCGTCGCTCAGGGAAGAGAGGGCGAAGGCAGGCCCGGCTCCGACAGTAGGGATTCGCACAGGAGCCCAGGGGTTACACCGTTGTGCAAATTGTCACAAGGTGCCGGGCACCCGGGCGATCCCGGCCGCTCACGGCCGGTCCGTGTCAGCGCCCGGAGAGTTCTCCGAGCGCGAAGTGTTCGATGGCCGCGGCAACGCCGGCCTCGTCGTTAGCGAGCGTCACCGGCCAGCCGAGCTGCTTCAACCCTGCCACCGCGTTGCCCATCACCACCGGCACGCCCGCGAACTCGAGCATCTCGCGGTCGTTGAAGTTGTCGCCGATCGCCATCACGTCTTCCGGGCGCACGCCCTGGCGCCTGGCCCAATCGGCCAGCGTGGCTCCCTTCGGTACAGCCCGAGCGCAGCACGTCCACAATCGAGAAGTCGCGTGCGGCGTACTCCGTCGTGGCCACCGAGACCGCCGGGGCGATCCGGAGAGCGCGTACGGTGGCCACCACGTCCCGCATCCGTTCGACGGGGCCGGAGTACATCACCTGGACCGGGTCCTCGGTCAATGCCGCCTCGAGCGGGACGACCTCCGCGACCTGGCCCCGGTTGCGCTCGAGGTACGCGCCGCGATGGGGGTCGGAGACGTCGAGGTGTTCGTGCACGACCTGGGCGGCAGGCCGGTCGAACACCAGCGCCGTCGCCTCGCGGTACGCCCTCGTCCCGCTCACGACCTCGTGCGCGACCGAGGACGGCAGGAGGTGCCGTACGACGGTGTCACCGTTCCGGTCCTTGACCAACGCGCCGCCGCTCACAATGAACGTGAGCGGCGCGTCGATTTGGTCGATGACGGGCCGCGCGAAGTCGAACCGGCGGCCGGTGACCAGCGCCACCTCGATCCCCCGGTCCGTGGCGCGGCGGATCGCTCGACGGTTGGCCTCCGGCACCTGCCACTGGCTGTCGAGCAAGGTGCCGTCGACATCAAGGGCGATGAGACGGATCATGGGGTCCCAGACGCAGTCTGCCACCCAGGGCGCGGGGGCGATCCTCGCGGGCGGCCCTATTTCGCACCCGCGCTGAACATCGTCCACGGCTGTGTCGGCATGTCGCGCAACAGACCGCGGCTCCACGCGAACTCGGGATGCTGCGCCAGGAAGGGGTCGGCCTTGAAGTCCGGCGCGCACGGATGTCCCATGGCGGCCCACATCTGCATGGCCTGGGCCATGGTGGCGTCGGCCACCTTCGCCTGCACGGTGCCGCCGGGGAAGTACGGCGGCCAGTTCCACTCCGGGATGCCCCGGGCCGACACGTCGACCGTGCCGCAGAGCGTGCGCTCGTCGGGCCCATCGGCTCGCACGATGACGTCGAACTTGTCCGCCTCGAGCACCTTGCCCGCCTCCGCGTCGATCCGGCCCTTGTACTGCGCCATCAACTGCTCCCACCGCGTCCGTCGGGCGTTCGGCGAACTGTCCTTCTTCTTCGGGTCGAACGTCGTCTCGGTCCGGATCAGCTTTTCGCCGACCGGAAAGTTCGCGCCGACGAAGTAGCCATCCTTCGAGCGCTCGACGCTGAACGCCTTCAGACCAAGCTCGAACCGGGCGATCTCGCCCGTCTTGATGTCACCGAGCAGCCAGTCATTGGCGTAGGCGCCGTTGTTCCCGTCCAGCATGATCCGAACGTAGTCGTCAATCGAGGTGCTGTACTGCATCGCCTTCCGGGCGCGGGCGAACTCGGGCGAGCCCTGGGGGTCGTAGCCCAGGAAGCCGGTGATCGTCGTCTCGGTCACCATGATGCCGTTCGAGTTGATGCCGAAGTCGTCGTCGCTGACGATGACGCCGGGCAGGCCATCCATCAGCACTCGCGCGCCCTTCTCGGGCTTGAGGTCGAAGATGATGTTCCACCGCGCCCCGACGACGTAGCTCGTCCAGTTGTTGTGCCCCATCACGATCCGGTGGTCGGCCGTGTAGCGGCCGGTGGCGACAAAGGCACTGCAGTTGCCGGGCGCCTTCCCGGCGGGCGTCTTGCCCTGCTGCTTCTCGAGCCACGGCACGTAGTAGTCGGGCAGGTCTTCGATCGCGTTGAGGGCCACCACGTCCCACCGGTCGGCCTGCACGCCCCGCGCGTTCAGCCCGGCCACGATGCCGTCGAGCTCCTGCTGGTACTCGGGGTCGATGCGCGGCCACAGCATCTGTTCACTGGCCTGGCGGTAGAAGGCCCAGTCGCGCTTGGTCTCGTGCTCGGTGTACGCCCGGAACACGCGAAGCAGGTCGGCTGTCTCGCTCGACAGCAGATAGCCGTGTTGGAATCCGACGGTGGCCGGCGACCCTTCAAGGTGAACGTAGATCCAGCCGCCACGCTCCAGCCGGTAGCTGCCCTGCAGGCGTGGATCGGCCGCCGGTGCCCGTGGCGTGCTGGCCCGCGCCGGGCCCTCGCCGCCCCCGCACGCTGCCGCTGCCGTACCTGCCACGACGAACACCCCCAGCACGAGTGGTAGTCTCACGGTTGCCTCCTGGCGCGGGGATTATACCCCGCGCCGTCTGTCCCGCGCGTGCAGCGCGGCGTAGAATCGAGGGCGTGAGCCCGACGGTCCGTCGCATCGTGCACATCGACATGGACGCCTTCTACGCGTCGGTCGAACAGCGCGACGACCCGTCCCTGCGGCACAAGCCGGTTGCGGTCGGGCGCGAGGCGTCCGAGCGCGGCGTGGTGGCCGCCGCCAGCTACGAAGCCCGGGCGTTCGGTGTGCGGTCAGCCATGTCCACGGCCCGGGCGCGGCGTTTGTGTCCGTCGCTCATCCTCGTGCCGCCCGATTTCGCCCGCTATCGGGCCGTGTCGCGCACGGTCTTCGCGATCTTCCGCACGGTGACGCCGCTGGTTGAGCCGCTCTCGCTCGACGAGGCGTACCTCGACGTGACCGAGAACGCCTGGCAGGAACCGCTCGGGGTGAACGTCGCGCGCCGCCTCAAGGCGGCAATCCAGGAGGCAACGGGCCTGACCGCGTCCGCGGGCGTCGCGCCGAACAAGTTCCTCGCGAAGATCGCGTCGGGGTGGAGGAAGCCTGACGGCCTCACCGTGATCGCACCGGGCCGCGTGGAGACCTTCCTCCGGGGCCTCCCGGTCGACGCGCTGTGGGGAGTGGGTCCCGTCACGGCAGGACGGTTGCGCGCGATCGGGATCGAGCGAGCCGTGCAGCTCCGCACGGCAGACGCGGCGCGCCTGCGCGAGGCGGTCGGCAGCGCGGCTGCGTGGCTCGCCCAGCTCGCCTACGGAATCGACGAACGGCCGGTCGAACCCGACCGCCCGACCAGGTCCGTCGGCACCGAGACCACGTACGTGCATGACCTGGTCGAGATCGCGCGGATTCGCGACGAGATCGCCGACCTGGCGGGACACGTGGCCGGCAGCCTCGAGCGCGGGGGCCTGTTTGCGCGCACCGTGACCCTGAAGGTCCGCTACGCCGACTTCACCACAATCACGCGGAGCCATTCCTCGTCGCCGGCCACCCGCGACGCGGACGCCCTCACCGCCCGGGCGCTGGCCCTGCTCGCGCGGACCCAAGCCGGCAGCCGGCCCGTGAGGCTGCTCGGCGTGACGGCGCACAATCTGGTCGATCGGCCCGGCGACGCGGCGCCGTCGGGCGCTCTCCCGTTGTTCGAGAAGTGATGGCGCAGGCCGCACCGCTCACTGCTGGGCGGCCATCCAGGCGAGGCAGCCGAGCACTTCCCGGCGGAGTTCTGGCCGACGGTCCGTGAACCGGTGGTTACTCGCGTCGATGAGGACGAACCGCTTGGGTTCGCGCGCGATCTGCTCGAAGAGGCGGTAGTCGGCCTCGGTCACGTACTCGTCGCGAACCGACTGGATCATGCAGAGCGGCAGCGGGGCGACCGCGGGAATGAACTCCTTCGGCATGAACACCGGCTCGTCCGAGTCCTTCTTGGTGATCCAGCTCGTAAAGTCGCTCCAGCGCCAGCCGAGTTCCGCCGTCGGCGGCAGCCCCAGGGTCATCACCCCGCGCGCCCACGCTCGGTTGCGGGCCGCCGCACCGACGAGAACCGCCAGGGCGGCGCCTTCCGACACGCCGGACAGGATGACGGGCGGCGTGATGACGTCGCGTGCGGACAGCTGATGGAGCAGTTGGTCGTAGTCACCAGGGGGCTCGGCGGCGGTCAGTGTCTTCTTGCCGACCGTGAAGGCGCCCAAGTACTGCCGAACGTTCACCCCGACGACGGTGTAGCCTCGGTCCGAGAGGTACTCCGCCAACTCGACGGCCAGCCCCACCCAGCCGACATCGCCGCTGCCCATGACGACCGTGCCGCGCGGGGTTCCGGGCGCCACATAGATCGAGACCGTGAGCATCTTGCCGCGGAGGGGCAGGTCGAGCCGGCGCTCCGGAGCGCCCTCTAGGCCAACGGCCGATGCGATCAGTCCGGCACCTACCGCCAGCAGCACGCCGCGCATCAGTGCCCCCCCGGCGCCTGGCCGACCTGGCAAATCCACGCCAACGACTTCTCCATCTGGTCGTACAGGGCCTCGCGGGCGCCCTTGAAGCTGTGGTCCCCGGCCGTGATGGGGAACAGCTTCCGCCGCTCCGTGTCGGGCCCGAACAGCTTCCGCGCGTCGGCCGCCGGCAGGTAGCTGTCCGCGGTGGACTGGATCACCGCGAGCGGCAGCGTCGTCAGCCTATCGAGCGAAGCGTAGGTCTGGAACTCCACCAGTTCACGTGTCGGCATGTCGCTCGGCGAGCGGCCCCGCCGAACCCGGTAACGCCGCACGTATTCTTCTTCCTTGGTGAGCGCGACTGCCAGAACGCCGGCAAGGTCGCCGTGCGTCTCCGGCCGGCTGGCGGCGACGACGGCCAGCCCGGCGCCTCTCGAGACGCCCACCAGCACCGTGCGCGTGTCCAGCGGCAGCTGGAGCTCGGTCTTCGCAAACTCAATCAGCTGCCGGTAGTCGCGTGCCAGCCGCGTTGGCGTGGTGGTGCCCGACACGAATCCGAGGTGCTTGAGGTAGTCGGGCGCGCTGAATCCCGCGACCGGGTACCCCCAGCGGATCATCCGGCGGTACAGGTCGCGGTCCTTGCCGCGCCAGCCGCCGTCCCCGGTCGCGTACAGGAGCAGCGGCCGTCCCGGCTGCAGCTGGGCCGGCCGCGCGCAGTGGAGCGTCAGTGGGTGATCGTAGAGCGTGAGGCGACGGTCGAATTCCGTCGGCATGGTGGGCGCGCGCACAGCCGGGCGGACGCACGCAGCCGCCAAGACCGCCAGGGTGAAACCCACTACGCGCGGGAAGACCTGTCGAGGTTCCATCCGAGTCCATTCTACGGGATCTTCGCCACGCTCCCGGGCCCGTGCTCGACCCGCGCACGGATCACCTCCACGCGCTCGCGTGGCTTCTCGCCGTCCACCGGCACTGCCTCGATGGCGTCGACCACCGAGAGACCGTCGACGACGCGGCCAAACGCCGTGTAGGCGCCGTCGAGCGACGGCGCGGGAGCCGTGCAGATGAAGAACGAGGTCGAGGCACTGGCCGGATCGTCCCCGCGCGCCATCGAGAGCGTCCCCCGCACGTGGGGCAACGCGTTGAACTCGGGCTGGAGCGTCCGCACGAAGCGCTGCTGGCGTTCGTCGAGCGGCTCGCGCCGGTAGGCTGTCGACCCGGTCTGAATCACGAAGCCCCGGGCGACACGGTGGAACGCCGTGCCGTCGTAGACGCCCGCCTGCACGAGGCGGAGGAAGTTGCGGACGTGCATGGGCGCCAGGTCGGGCCGCAATTCCAAGGTAATCGCACCGAGCGTGGTCTCGAGCACGACCCGCCAGGAGGCCAGCTGGACGACGGACTCGGTGGAGAACGGTTCGGGCGCGTCGGCCGGCTTGTCGCGGATGGTCACCGAGCCAATCTCGATCCGATCGACGGCCTTGCCCCGCTCGTCGACCGCGCCCTCCGAGATCTTCTCCACCACCCGCATGCCCTCGACCACCCGGGCAAACAGGCTATACGTCCCGTCGAGCACCGGCTGGTCGACGACGCAGACGAAGAACTGCGCCCCGCCGCTGTCGGGTCTGCCGGGCAGGAGGACGCTGGTTACGGCGCCCCGGGTGTGCTTCGCCGCGCTGAGTTCCGCCCTGAGGAGACCGAAGCCCCCGGTGCCATACTGCTCGCGGCGGGCCGGGTCCCTGGAGATCGGATCGCCACCCTGGATGATTCCGCCCTTCACCAGGCGGTGGAAGGTCGTACCGCGGTAGGCCCCCTCTTGGGCCAGCTTGATGAAGTAGCCGACATGGTTCGGCGCCAGGTCGGGCAGCAGCTCCATCACGAACGTGCCGGCCGTCGTCTCCACGACGGCTTGCTTGTTCCGCATCTGCTCCACGCTGAGCGGCGTCACGAAGGGCTCCGTCTTCGGGGCCTGACTCGCCAGCAGACTCATCACGCAGAGAAAGGTCCACATCTGCGGGAGCATATGCGCCTCACGGCGTGCCTGCAACCGCCGGGGCCCACCGGCCCGGAACGGGAATTGCAAACCACGGCGGATGGGCTACACTGACGAGGGGCAGCAAACATGGATGGGATTCTGCGTGCCTGGCGGACGATTCTGGCGGGCAACCAGCCCTGCCTGTCCATCGAGATCACCCGCGAGTGTCCGCTGCGCTGCCCCGGGTGCTACGCCTACAACCCCGAGCACCTCGGCAGTCGTGTGACGCTGCGCACGCTGACCGACTACCGTGGGGACGACCTGGTGGATCGGTTGCTCGCGCTCGTGCGAAAAGAGCGGCCGCTGCACGTGTCCCTGGTCGGCGGGGAGCCGCTCGTGCGGTACCGGGAACTCGGCCAGATCCTCCCTGCCCTGTCCCGCATGGGGATTCACACTCATCTGGTCACCAGCGCGGTACGGCCGATCCCGCTGGAGTGGGCTCGGGTGGCGCGGCTGCGGCTGATCGTGTCGATCGACGGCCTCCAGCCCGAGCACGACGCGCGGCGTTCCCCCGCCACCTATGACCGTATTCTGCGTCATATCTCTGGTCACGCCATCACCGTCCACTGTACGGTGACGCGGCAACAGGCGCAGCGCGAGGGCTACCTCGAGGAGTTCGTCGGCTGGTGGTCGCGGGTCCAGGAGGTCCAGGAAATCTGGCTCAGCCTCTACACGCCGCAGGTGGGTGAGCTCTCGACGGAGCGGCTGCGGCCCGTCGAATCGGCAGCGGGTGGTGGAGGCGCTTTCCGCCCTCGCACCGCGGTACCCCAAGCTCGCGATGGGCAGGGAAACCCTGGCCGCGCTGGCGTCGCCCCCCCGGTCGCCGAGCGAGTGCATCTTCGCGCAGGTCACGCGGTGCGTGTCCGCGGACCTGCGTCAGCCGATTACGCCGTGCCAGCTGGGTGGTCATCCGGACTGCTCGAACTGCGGATGCATGGCCTCGGCCGGGCTGACCGCGGTCGGGCGGCATCGCCTGCCAGGCGGCTTGCGCGTCGGCACGATCTTCGAGTGGTCCAGGCGCGTAGGGACGGTCGTACACCGCCTGCGCCGGGCGGGACACGAGCCCACCGCCCCGGCGCCCACGCCGGACGCCTCCGGCGAGATTGCGGTGTAGACCGGCAGCCGGGGCCGCTCACCCGTCCCGGGCCCCCGCTCCGGACAGGACGGTCGCCTTGCGCTCGACGGCGTGCCAGGCGACCTCGCCGCCCCTGAGCGAGGCCAGCAGCGCGCGGATGGCGACGTAGTACATCAGCTGCCGGTAGAAGAACCGCTGCCAGACGAGCAGGGCCAACAGGCGCGGGTGCTCGGTGCGCTCGAGCGCGAAGGCGATGAGGGCCGCCACCAGATCCACGGCGAGGAACAAGGCGTAGTAGAACAGCACGCTGCGCAGCGTGTCCCCGTCGGCCGTGGCCGGGTGCTGCCAGTAGTCGAAGGAGGTCAGGGCCACCGTCACGGCCATCATCAGATCCATGACCGGTGAGATCAGCGGGAACAGCACCTGGAAGACGAAGATGTTCGGTAGCGCAACCAGGCCCAAGGCACCGTACCGCGGCCGAAGGAGCGCGCCTCGGTGTTTCCACGCCGCCTGGAACGTCCCGTACATCCACCGGTAGCGCTGGCGGATGAAGCCCTGCAGCGTGTCTGGCGCCTCGGTCAACGCGACCGCTTCCGCCTCGTAGACGATCCGGTAGCCGAGGCGAAGGATCGCGAGCGTGAGATCCGCATCCTCGGCCAGCGTCAGCCGAGAGAATCCCCCGGCTCGCACGACGAGGACGCGCCGCCACGCCCCCACGGCACCGGGAACCACGGTGATGCAGTTCAGCAGGTCGAACGCACGCCGCTCGAGATTCTGGCTGGTGATGTACTCGAGCGCCTGCCAGCGCGTGAGTAGATTCACCCGGTTCCCGACTCGCGCGTTGCCGGCAACGGCGCCCACGGCCGGATCCGCAAAGTGCCGCACCAGGTGGCTGATCGCGTCGGGCGCGAAGACGGTGTCCGCGTCGAGGGCCACCACGACATCGGCGGAGGTCTGGCCGACGCCGAAATTGAGCGCCGCGGCCTTGCCCCCGTTCGGCACCGTGAACAGCCGGACGCGCGGTTCCCCTTCGTAGGCAGCGCGGACGCGGGCGGCGGTCTGATCGGTCGACCCGTCGTCGACGACGATGATCTCAAACGGCGAGGGATACCGCGAGGCCAGTAGCGAGCCGATCGTCTGGACGATCACACGCTCTTCGTTGCGGGCGGGCACCACGACGGCGACCGACGGGCCGTCAGGAGCGCACGCGCGCCGACGCCGGCTCAGAGCGTGCTGGAGAATGGCCAGCGCACCGATGAACGCGAGCCGGATCAGCCCCAGGACGATCCCGACCAGGAACAGCCAGCGCAGGGTGCGGATGCCGAGATTGAGCGCCCCGAACGCCAGGGCGTCCGCTCGCGCCTGCCACCGGGCGCCCGCCGAGAGCGGGGGCATCACCGCTGCCCTGGGCCGGCCGACGATGTCGGCGACCGACACGAACCGGAACCCGCGCGCTCGGAGTTCGGCAATCAGCCGGGGCAGGGCGGCGACCGTCTGGGATCGGTCGCCGCCGCCGTCGTGGAGCAGCACCACGTTGCCCTCCCCGCTCTGGGCCTGGTCCACGGTGCGGCGCACGATCTCATCCACGCCCGGACGCTGCCAGTCGCCCGGGTCGATCCGCATCCCGACGGTGACGTAGCCCTGACGATCGACGATCTCGAGCGGTTCCACCTGATCGGGCGTCTCCGGTTCGGCGTCCTCCGCGTAGGGCGGGCGGAAGAGGTGCGACCGGAGGCCCAGGACGCTCTCGAACAGGCGCTGCGTGGCGGACAGCTCGAAGCGCAGCTGCGTGGCGCTGATGCTCGCGATGTTCGGGTGGGTGAACGTGTGGTTGCCCACCTCGTGGCCTTCGCCCACCTCACGCTGCAGCAGGCCAGGAGACGACTCTCCGTTCACCCCGATGATGAAGAACGCCGCGGGCACGTGCGCCGTCCGCAGCGTGTCGAGGATGGGAGGCGTGTAGATCGGGTCGGGCCCGTCGTCGAAGGTCAGCACCACCTGGCGGTCACGCTTGCCGTACCGGGTGAGCACGTAGGGTGAGGGAAAAACCTCGAAATGCTCACTGGTGATCGTCCCCGACACCGGGTCGACCGTCACCGATCGGCGACCCGGCGCCGGCCTCGCGGTCACCGTGAGCACCTCCCCTTCGCCCTCGTAGTCGAGAATCGTAGCCGTAGCTGATGTCGCGCAGCTGCATGGCTGTCGCTTGGTCGAAGAGCGGGTTCCTCCCGAAGAACTCCCAAATCGACGGGTCCTCGCTGCCGAGTCGCCACAGGGCGATGCCGGCGACGTGCAGCGAGGTGGCCAGCCTCGCCTGGTTGAAGGCCGACACCGCGTCCAGCATCCACACTTGGTGCACATGGCCGTGCTCGTCTTCGTAGCGAAACGCCGGATTGCGCGTCCGCGCGTCGAACCCAATCTCGGCCTGGGACTCCCGCGCCGTGAGCACCGCTTCCTGGAACGTCCGTTCCTCGGCTGGCTTGTAGCCGTCCCTCCAGTCGTAGCCGTAGTTGCCCAGTGCGACGATGGTGTGGTCCGCGGGCAGATCCGCCTGACGCCGGCGCAACACCCCGGTGAACCAACCCATCGACGCGATCGGTCCCGGCTCGCCGCCAGCCCAGTGTTCGTCGTACGCCATGAGGATGACGTGGTCAGCGGCCCTGGCCAGGCGTCGGTAGTCGAGCCGGGGGTCGTCCGGCGCCACGCTCACCGAGAGCATCAGCCGGGCCCGGTGGAACGCGACCGACGACTCGTCGACAAACCTCATGAAATCGCCGTAGGCGTCGGCGCCAATCTCCTCGAAATCAAGGCTGAGGCCGCTGTACCCGCCGTTCTGGACGAAGGCGAGCGCCTGGCTGATGGCGCGGGCGCGCGCCTCCGGACGGTGCAGCATCTCGGCGAGCTTGCGCCCCTCCCAGGTGCGGCCGTTGAAGTTGTTCACGAGCGGCATCACGCGCAGAATCCGGCCGCCGCCCCCGGATGAGGTCGGTCGCCTGCTGCCGCCGGCGGGGTGCATCCTCGACGAGCGTCCCGTCGCCGCTCTCGAGGTGCAGCCACTCGGCGACGACCAGGTCGAGGCTGCCCATGTTCTCCTTGAGGGAGGTGAGGCTGGAGTCATCCCAGTTCACGAAGAAACCGACCGCAAGCGGCGGCCCCCCCGGCCCGGACACGTGCCGGGGTAGCTGGGGAGGGACCCGACCCCGGGCGCGGCGTCGCTCCGCGAAGAGACGTTGGCGCGCCTGCCGCAGGGTTCGCGCCCGCTCCGGGACAATCGGGGCCGGGGAGGGCGGCGCCAGATGCGCGGCCCGTGGGAGCAGTGACGACGCGGGAAGGGACAGCGCCGGCAGGACAGGGTTCACCAGGACGCTCACCACCAGCACGCCAACCAACGTCGAGAGTACGGACGCCAGCAGGAACAGGGCGCGGCGAAGCCGCGGCCACCGCTTCCGCTCCGGGTCGAAGAACACGGGCACGTCTGGCGAGGTCACAGGCGTTGGCTGGGCGTACTTTTCACCCCATCAACGATCGGCGGGAATTCCAGTATAGGCCCTGCACGCCGCGGAGGCGAGCCCGTCCGGGGCTCAGCGGTGGGCTTGGGGGAGGAGCCGGGGCGCCGGGGGCGTTGCCCCTCGCCCGGCCGGCTTCCGCGGGCCGGGACGATCCGCGGCAATCCGGTCGAAGAAGTCGCACAGTTCCTTCGCGGCACCACTCCTCACCTGGATCTCATCGCCGAGATCCAGGGACAGATCGGAACGCGCGTTGTAGCGCGGCCAGGCCGGCGCGTCGTCTCCGTTGGGGTCACCGGTGGCCGCGAAGCGCACCCAGTAGCCCATCATCGCTGCCGAGAGCGTTCGATCGGTGTCGTCCGGTTCGATCCCACCGGTCAGCAGGCGGCTGCCCCGTCCCCAGGTCGCGAAGAGGACCGGAATCTCTGCCCCGTGAAAGGCCCCGAACCGGGCCCCCGCGGTTCCGGCCCGCACGCGCGTGAACGTGTACAGGTACGTGCGGTCACCGAGATCGGACGCGTCCCGCGCCAGCCGTCGAGCCGGCGCCAGATAGGCGAACGCCCCGATCAGTCGCGCGAGCGTCGACTTGACTTCCCACTCGTGCGTCGCCGGAAAGCGCGCGAGGACCTCGTCGGCGCGCTCACGGAACGTCGCGCGGACGAACCGCCGATACGCGTCGACGTCCAGCTGGACGGGCCCGACGAAGATGGTCCCCTCGTCGCCGTTCGCACCGACCAGGATCGGCATCCGCCACTGCTTCTTCTGCGCGAAGATCGCCGCCGGGCGGTCGGGGATCAGCCAGCGGTCGATGACCGGTCCGAAGCGAATGCCCTCGCCGAAGAACACGGGCGCCGGGTGCGAGGCGTTCATGATGTCGTCAACGCTGCGTGATCGGAGCGCCGCCAGCACATCGTCGGCGCGGTCGCACCCCAGCCGCCGGGCAATCAACTCGCCGACTTCTTCCATCGACTCCTCGCCGGGCGGCGCGTCGCGCAGGTAGCGCGTGACCCCAATGGCCGACCCGCTCTCGAGAATCGCCGCCTGGAACAAGCCGCGCGCCTGCGGGGCGACGAGGAGGCAGGCAATCGACACCGCCCCGGCCGACTCACCGAACACGGTGACGCGATCCGGACTGCCCCCAAAGGCCCGGATGTTCGTCCGTACCCAGCGCAGCGCGGCCAGTTGGTCGAGCAGCCCGTAATTGCCGGAGGCGTCGTGCCCGGACTCCTTGGTGAGCAGCGAGTGGGCGAAGAAGCCGAACGGCCCAAGCCGGTAGTTCAACGTCACGACGATCGCGCCCCGGCGGGCGAGCGCTTCGCCGTCATAGACCAGCAGGGAGGCGGTTCCCTGCGTGAACCCGCCTCCGTGAATCCACACCATGACGGGGACGTGGCGGGACGGCGCCTCGACCGGCGCCCAGATGTTCAGGTAGAGACAGTCCTCGCTGATCTTGGTGACGCGTTCGCCGAACAGCTGCGTGCGCTCGCCCTGCGGACACGCGGCCCCGAACTCGGTGGCTTCCCGCACGCCCTTCCACGGCGGTGCGGGCTCGGGAGCCCGCCACCGGAGGTTGCCAACCGGCGGAGCCGCGTACGGAATGCCCTTGAAGACCTGCACCTGCCCATCGCTCGAGCTGACCCCGGCCACCAGTCCCGACTCTGTCTTGACCGGGCGTGACAACCGCGCCCGCACTACCCGGGCGGGCGCCACCAGACCGGCCGCCGTCGGCGACGCGCAGGCGAGGCCCGCGGCCAGGCAAAGGCCAAGGCGGAGCCTGTGGGTCCCTCGGCGCAGGGCGACGCGGGCCCGGAACCTCAGGTGTCGCGGGGCACGAACTGGACTGCTCAACTGGTAATCCTGCACTCGGCGACGGCCCACCCGGGCCGGCCGTTCCCTCCGGTCGCCTGACATTATATGGTAGGCAGGATGCCAACTCCCGGATCATCCATTCGCGAGGCCTACAACCAGCGGGCCGGCCGCTTCGCCGTCCAGCGTGACCGGGAACGCCGCCGTTCGCGGTGGATTGCCTATGCACGGCTGACGGTCTTCCTCAGCGCCACCGCGTGTGTCGTGGCGGCCTTCTCCCCTCCGGCCGCGGGCTTCGCGGTCTGGATGGGGGCCGGGGCGGTCGGCGTTGGCCTCTTCTTCGTCCTCGTGTATTGGCACAGCCGAGTCGAGCAGAAGGAACGCTGGCTCGGCGTCCTGTCGCGGGTGAACGACGAGGCGGCGGCCAGAGTCGCACGCGACTGGGCGCGCCTGCCGGCGCCCGACCTGGCGGGCCCCGGCGCCGACCACCCGTACGCCGGGGACCTCGACCTGTTCGGACCGGCCTCCCTGTTCCAATTGCTGGGGTGGATCGGCACCGAAGCGGGGCGGCAAACGCTCGCCCAGTGGCTCACTGCACCGGC
The DNA here is from genome assembly GCA_963701315.1 of uncultured Acidobacteriota bacterium. GTDB lineage: Bacteria > Acidobacteriota > Vicinamibacteria > Vicinamibacterales > Fen-181 > FEN-299. Next base: position 3,793,992 of record OY969603.1, read on the forward strand.
CTTGAGGGACGCCATCCTGGCCCGACAGCAGGCCGTGGCTGAACTCGCACCGCTCTCGGAACTGCGGGAGGACTTTGCCGCTCTCGGCCGCCTAGTCGAACCGTCGCGGCGTGATCTCGAGGCGTTCTTCTCCTGGGTGGACCGCGGCCCCTGGTTGCGACGGATGCCCTGGCTCGGCTGGATCGCACGCGTGGTCTCTGGGCTGACCGTGGTCCTGCTGGGCTTGCAGGTCGCAGGCGTGCTGGACCGCCCCCTGTGGCTCCTCTCATTGCTGGCCGCAATGGTCCTGTTCGGGCTCTTCGAGCGTCGCATCCACGCAACGTTCCAACAGGCCTTCTCGCGGGATCGCCAGTTCCAGCAGCACGCCGTGCTGTTTGCGCGCATCGCCGGCGCGCAGTTCGAGGCTCCCCTGCTGCGGCGCGTGCAGGCCGAGTTGCGGCGCTCGGGCCTGTCGGCCGCGCGCGAGATGCAACGCCTCGCGACGATTCGGCAGTTCGCCGATCTCCGGTTCGTCGCCCTCTTTCACATCGTCATCGCCCTCCTGACCCTCTGGGACTTCCATGTCCTGGCGGCCCTCGAACGGTGGCAGGCGCGCACGGCCGGGCACGTGCGCCGGTGGTTCGATGCGCTCGGGGAGTTCGACGCGCTGGCCGCGCTGGCCGCCGTGGCGGCCGACAACCCGGGCTGGACCTTCCCGATCATCGTGGAGGGCGGCGACCGGATTGACGCGCGGGCTCTCGGGCACCCCCTCATCCCTGAGGACCGCCGCGTGGCGAACGATGTCACGGTTGGCCCACCCGGCCGCTTCCTGCTCGTGACCGGGTCGAACATGTCGGGCAAGAGCACCCTGCTCCGGGCCATCGGCGTGAACGTGGTCCTCGCCCAGGCTGGGGGACCGGTGTGTGCGACGTCGATGGCTCTTCCGCCACTGAGCGTTTCCACGAGCGTGCGAATCCAGGACTCGCTCGCCCAGGGCGTGTCCTCGTTCATGGCGGCGTTGCAGCGCCTGGCGCTGGTCGTCGGGGCGGCCCGGCACGCCAGCCCGGACGACCCCATCCTCCTCTACCTGCTGGACGAGGTGCTGCAGGGCACGAACACCGCCGAACGACAGGTCGCGGTGCGCCTCATCCTGCGGCAGCTGCTGTCGCTCCGGGCCATCGGCCTCGTGACCACGCACGACCTGGACCTGGCCGCGTGCGACGATTTGGAGGCCGCGGCTGACGCGGTGCACTTTACCGAGCAGGTGGAACACGGCGACGAGCGCCCCCGCCTGTCGTTCGACTACCGGCTCCGACCGGGCCTGGCGACCTCCCGCAACGCGCTCGCGCTGCTACGCCTGGTCGGCCTCGGGGCGGACTGAGCGACGACGGCGAGGGGCACGAGGGTCGGTGGGGGGCCGTCACTCCGCGAATGCCGCGACCTTGACCTTGGCGGCTTTCTGGAACGCCGGCAGGACGTCCTTGTACGCGCGGCCGAGACGCAGCACCGCGGTGCCCTCGCTGGTCCGCAGCGTCACCCAGTGTTTGCCCGCGCCGAGTTTGGCGAGCACTCCCCCGAAGAACCCCTTGGGCTTCTGGGCGTCGCGCGTTTCTTGGTAAGCCGCGCCAACAATCGCCTTGTACGGCACGTTCCTGAGCGTCGTGCCCGTGTGTTCGGCCGTGATGGTCAGGTGATCGGAGAACAGCTTCAACACGACATCGACCTGATTTGTCTCCGTCACCAGCAACTCGAGCCCATCGAACACCACCGGCTGCTCGGCGGGACGTCGCGGAACCTCCGGCGTGGGCTTCGGGTCAACGGGGAGTTCGACGTCGAGCTGCTGGGATGGCGAAGCGGTCAGGCTGGCAGCGGGCGCTTCATGCGCGGGCGCCGGGTTTTGTGCGGGCGCCGCGGCCTGCTGCACGGGTGACGAGCCCGGCCGCAGGCCCAGCCAGAGGGCCAAGCCGAGGGTGCTAACGAGCGCCACCGCTCCAAGCGGGCCCGCCCGTCGGGTCACGAGGGTCTGCAACGCGCCGGGCGGCGTCTCGCGCACATCCGCGTCGCCGGCGACTCGGGTGGGCGGCGGGGTGATTGCGAGGCGAGTGCCAGGCAGTTCCTCCGCCTGGCGGGTCGGAGGTGGCGCGAAGGACGGGGCGTAGGCCTCGGCTTCGGCAAGTCGCGACTCGGGAACAAAGTCGAGCGGCGACTCCAACAGGTCGGCCGCGGCGACCGGGGCGCTCGGCGCGGGCAGGCCTGGCACGGGCGCGACCGCCACCGGGAGAGGGGGTGGCTCGGCACCGGCCGCTGGCGAGAAGCGGCCCGGCGTGCCCGGCACTGGGGCGCCTGGCGCGGGGGTGCTGGGCGCCGGAATGCCCGGGGCCGGCGTACTGGGCGGGGGTGTGGCGGGGGCCACGGAAACACCCTCGGCCGCTCCGGGCAGGTCGGCCATCGATTCCGAAGGAGCGAGCGTTCTGAGCCCCGCAGCCAGCGTGCGCCGGAATTCGGTGGCCGTCTGGAAGCGATCGCCGGGCGCCTTGGAGAGAGCCTTGAGGACCGCCGCTTCGAGCCACGGGGGGACGCTGTCGACCAGGCGAGAGGGAGGCACGGGCGGTTCGGTAACCTGGGCCGTCATCACCGCGAATTCGTCCGGCCCGGAGAATGGCGCGCGGCCGGTCACCAACTGATAGAGCACGATCCCGAGCGCATACAGGTCCGTCCGGCCATCGACCTCCTGTCCACGAATCTGCTCGGGTGCCATGTAGCACGCGGTCCCGATGATGTGGCCGAGGCGCGTCTGATGCGCGGACCCGAGGACCCGCGCGATCCCAAAGTCCATCACCTTGACATCGCCCTCATCGGTCACCATCACGTTGGCGGGCTTGATGTCGCGGTGCACCACGCCGCGGCGGTGCGCGTACTGCATGGCGTCGAGCACGTCGGCGCACCAGCTCACGGCCGGCGCCGGGGCAACCCTGCCCTGACGCTCCAGCAGCCGCTCGAGGGTCTCGCCATGGACGAACTCCATCACCATGAACAGCTGGGCACCCTCGCGGGCCAGACCGTACAGGGTGGCGATGTGGGGATGGTTGAGGCGCGCGAGAATGACGGCCTCGGTGCGGAAGCGCTCGGCGAGTTCTGGCTGACCGGCGAACTCTGGGCGGAGGAACTTAAGGGCGACCTCCCGCTCGAGCATCAGGTCGACCGCCTTGTAGACGGCGCCCATCCCACCCTCACCGAGCTTCTCGACCACGCGATAGTTGCCGACGACGCGGCCGATCATGACCTCGCCCTCACCTCGCGTGTGCGGGGCAGTGCGGCGCCGCTGGACTCCCCGTCCTCGATGCGGACCACGGCCACCGTGATGTTGTCGTACCCGCCCCGCTCGCAGGCGAGCTGGACCAGGTGGTCGCAGGCCCCGGCGGGGTCGAACTGCTCGACGGCCGCCAACAGCTCCTGGGCGTCCACGAGGTCGTGGAGTCCGTCAGAGCACACCACGAAGCCGTCGCCCAAGCGCACCGGCAACGGGTCGTCCCAGGATGCCACGTCGACCCGCGGCCGCGTCCCGAGCGCCCGCAGGATGACGTTGCGATCCTCGTGGTGCTTGGCATCGGCTTCCCGGAGCAGGCCCCGTTTGACCAGATCGCGAACGGCCGAATGGTCCTCGGTCATCGTGTAGATCTGGCCGCCGCGCACGAGATACAGGCGGCTGTCTCCAACGTGCGCACAGGCGGCGCGGCCGCCGTGCACCACCAGGCCGGTGCAGGTCGTCCCCATCCCTGCCAGTCGTGTATCGGCCTGGGCCGCGTCGTAGATCGCGCGGTTGGCGACGTGGAAGGCGTCGACCAACGCGGCGCCGGGCCCGTCGGACGACCGGTAGTACTCGGCGCAGATCGTGTCCACGGCCAGCCGGCTGGCGACCTCGCCGGCCGCGTGCCCGCCCATCCCGTCGGCTACCAGCACCAACACGCCCTTGGACGCGAGCTCGCCCGGATCGTGCGGCGTGACCGCCAGCCCGGAGTCCTCGTTGGCCTCGCGGCGACGCCCGACGTCCGTGCGGAGGCTGACGACGATGCGCGGTCCCGGGTCGGCGGTCATTGCTGGCGGTCCGACGCGCGGCGCATCGCGAATGTCCAGACAGGGCGCTCGGTCACTTCGAAGGTCTCCTGCAGTGGGTCGAACCCTTCCTGTCGCAGCTCGAGTCGAATGGTCTCGCGGTCCGCTGCCTGGTAGTCGAAGGGCGTGGAGCCCCGGAGCGTGCCGTTCACGTACACCTGCGCCGTGCCTTCGGCCACATCGATCCGGTGACTCGTCGCCTGCCGGTCCGGGGACGGTGCGGGGAGACTCTCCACGGCGGGCGGCGTGGGCGTCGCCGGGGCCGGCGCCGACGGAGAGGAAGAGGGCCAGAAGACGTACGCGAACAGAACCACCGCGACCACCGCCAGGCCCACCCCGAGAATCCACCGGCGATCGAGACGCTCGAGCCACCGTTTGGCGTCGAGCGCCGGCAATCGCAGCGGCACCGGCGATGACGAAGGAGCCACGTCGGACGGGTTCAGCGACCTCTCAAGGTCGTCCGCCAGTTCGCGGGCCGACGCGTAGCGGTCGGCCGGGTTGCGGCGGAGGCAGCGAGCTACGATCCGATCAATCGCGTGCAGCTGGCCCGACGGAGGGGCCGGGCCGGGCGACGGCACGACGGCCGAGGGCTTCTCATAGGCGCCGCTGGAGAGCCGGTCGATCAACTCGCCAATCCCCTCCGCCGGAAACGGCAACCGTCCCGTGACCATCTCGTAGAGGAGAATGCCGAGCGACCAGACGTCGGAACGCGGGGTCACCCCCTCGCCGCGCAACTGTTCCGGCGCCATGTACACCAGCGTGCCGATGACCGCGCCCGCCTGGGTCAGCGTCGGCGTGCCACCGCCCTTGGCGATGCCGAAGTCGAGCAGCTTGGCGACCCCCCGGCTGCTGATTCGGACGTTGGCCGCCTTCAGGTCGCGGTGCACGACTCCTTGTTCGTGCACGTAGGCCATGGCCGCGGTCACGGCCCGGAACACGGGCAGGGCATCGTCCAGGCTGAGCCGACCGGTCCGGAGGCGGTCGCTCAGCGTATAGCCGTCCACGAATTCCATCACGATGCACGGCCGGCCCCCGAACTCGAAGAAGTCGTAGAGTTCGGCGATGTTGGGGTGATGGAGGCTGGCGTGGACCCGGGCTTCGTTCCAGAACCGCTGCAGGAACCCGCTGTCGCTCGCGTTGGTCGACAGCAGCTTGAGGGCCACCGCGCGGCCCAGCTTCAGGTGTTCCGCGCGGTAGACCTCCCCCATTCCGCCCGCGCCAAGAAAGCCCACGAGGCGGTAGTCACCGATCGTCGTATTCAGCAGCGCTCCGCTGGGCACGACCGTTACTTGATCACGGGGCCGACCTGCATCAACTCGATGCCATACTTGATCGGCACGGCGAACGTGATCCGGGCATCGCCGGTCCGCGACGCGTAAAAGATGCCGATGACCCGGCCACGGTCGTCGAATACCGGCCCGCCGCTGTTCCCGCCGCCCGTCGCGTTGGCCGTGAGCTGGTACGAATCACCGAATTCACTGTAGTAGTCGTACTCCTGCCCGCCCGCCGGCAAGGTCTCGCCCTTCAGCACGCGGCCGATGATCGACGGCGTCACGGTGGGGTCGGGCACGGTCCGCGTCTGCGACTCACGGTTGAACGGGTCTTCAGAGCGCGTCACCACGGCCACGGTCGGCGAAATTGCCGGATAGCCCATGATGGTCACGGTCGAGCCGGTCACCACGTTAGGGTTGTCGAACAGCTCGACCTTCGTGACCGGCTGCGGCACGTCCACCTTGATCATCGACGCATCGTGGCGGTCGGACACGCGGACCAGCTTCGCCGGGATGCGGAGCTTGTTCCGCGCGAAGGTCACGTCCAGGTAGTCGTGCCGTCCTTCCACGTTCTTGCCGGTGAGGGCGCGCCGCCCGAGCACGCGCGCGGCGGCCGGCACCCAATCGCGCGGCGCGTCCTGCAGCTTGGTGATCTTCTTGCTCTCGAGGTCGACGAGCAGCCCGCCGCCCTCCGGGAAGCCGACGTAGGACGTCTCCCAGGTGGCCGCCACGTGGCGGTTCGTCAGGATGTAGCCGTCACTGGTGACGGCGAAGCCCGACCCGGTGTGGCGCCCGCCGATCGACGGGTTCTGCTGGAATGTCCCCTGCTCGAGCGACAGCGAGGGTTCGATCTTCCCATCGGGCAGCCGCACGTAGACGGGGACGGCAACGACCTGGCCGGCCTGGTTCCTCACGGGCCGTCCCTTGTCGTCGGTCGCCACATGGTACTCGTGGTACACCTGGCCGCCCGTCTGCGTGAAGATCAGCTTCCATCCCACCTCGATGAACACGGTGGCCTCGGTGTAGCGCTGGGCGATCTCGACGGGCGACATCGGCGCCGCCTTCTGGGCGTCTTCCACCTGCCGCCGAGTCTGCCCGAGTTCGGAGTCGAGTTGCTGCTTCTCGGTGGTGAACCGGTAGACGAGGAATGCAGCGCCGATCAGGACGATCGCGATCACGACGCCCGCCACCGTGTACGTGCTCTTGCGAGACTCGCGCTTCGCTTCCGTCACCAGCCGCTCGACGGTCGCCTTGCCGACCACATTGGTCGGTCGGGCCGCCGGGCTGTCGGCCAGGCGTGTTTCGGGCACGCCAGGAGCACCGGCCACACGAGTGGGCGGCGCGACATTGGGCGGGAGCGGATCGAGCCCGAACGCGAACTCAGGCCCGCCGGGTCCCAGCTGCACGACATCGCCCGGCACGAGGGCTGTGCTGCCAGAGATCCGCTGTTTGTTCACGAACGTCCCGTTCCGGCTGCCCAGATCGACGACCGTAAACTTGTAGCGATCCTGGGGATCGCGCACCAGCTTCGCGTGCTGACGTCCGACCAAGTCGTCCCGCGAGGGGTCGTATCTGATGTCGGCGGACGGATCGCGGCCGATCGTCAGCTCCCGGACCTTGTCGAGCGGGAACTCTTCAACCTGATTCGCTTTAGAGCCGCTCACGTGTCTGACGATGACACGCTCCATGTTGCCTCCTCGGTATGGCGGGCGGTGAACAGGAAGACCGGTGGAGAGTATAAACGAACCGGCTGAGCCGGCAAACGCCGAGTCCCAACTTCGTCAAACCGACGACGGGATTCTCCGCCGCGAGGCCGGGCGCCGGAAAACCGTCACGCCGGCCGCCGGCATTGCCGACCAACCGGCTGTCAGACCGTGCCCGGTCCGGTCACACCCGGAAAAACGCCGGAAAAGGCCCACGCCTCCTCGTGGCATCCCCCTTGCGTCTATTGGAGGTCGTTACGGTTCGCCGCTCATCGCTTGGCCACCTGCGGATGGGGGCCCGCAGGCGTTGGGCATGAGCGGCGGGCCGAACTTCGTTCTCCCACCCTTCCGCTAACTCCCCAGACGGCCTCGGCTCGACAACCGCGACCAAGCAGCGCTCCGCACTCGCGTGCCTTCATCGGGTCCCACTAATCCGCGCGAGGATCCGCTTCCAGCACAGCACGACCACGCCGACGGCCGCCACGGTCACCACCACGTTGACGGTGCGCATCGAGGCGAGCAGACCCGGCAAGTGCTTGCCGAACAGGTACCCGATCGAGGCGATGACTGACACCCAGGTCACGGCCCCGAGCGCGTTGAACAGCACGAAGCGTCGCCACGGCATCTTGAGCACGCCGGCCATGGGGCCGGCGAGGATCCGCAGCCCGAAGATGAACCGGGCCAGAAAGATGGCCCACGCGCCGAATCGCTCGAAGAGCCGCTCGCCCCGGCGGATCGACTCGGGATGTAATCGGAAGAAGCGGCTGTAGCGTTCGAGCAGGGGACGCCCTCCCCAGAACCCGGCGGCGTAGCCGATGTTGTCGCCCATCGTGGCGGCCACGATCCCGACCAGGATGATGAGGGGCAGGCTCAGTGTGTGATGGGTGTTGGCGAACACACTGGCCACCAGCAGGATCGTCTCGCCCGGCACGGGCACGCCGGCGTTCTCGATCAAGAGCGCGGCCCCCACCGACCAGTAGCCGTAGCGCTCGAGGTACGCACTGACGGCCTGTACGATGTCGACATCGGTCACAGGTGAATACTCGCGCGCGCCAGGAACACGGCCTTCCCTGGCGTCACCGCCCGGCGCCCTCGCGCGTGGATGGCCGACTTCGCCCGGCCGCCGCCACTGCCGCGTCCGTCCGGTCCGCGGCCGCGACGGACGAGGACCCCACTAGTCCACGATGAACAAGCGCGCGCCCTCTGGCGTCCGGGACCGGTGGGGCATCGCGTTCTCCGCCACCTGGTAGCTCTGGCCCGGCAGCAGGACGTGGACCGAGCCGTCGCCCAGCTCGGTTTCGAGGCGTCCCTCGAGCACCAGGAGGACGTGCCCGCGCGTGCACCAGTGGTCCGCCAGGTACCCGGCGGAGTACTCGACCATCCGGATCCGGATGTTGCCGACCTCCCGCGTCCGCCACCACGCGACGCCCGTCGCGCCGGGGTGTTCGGTTCGGGGGACGGTGTTCCAATCGGTCACGGCGAATGGCACGTTTTCGATCTGCATGGTCGTCGGTCAGCCGCGCTGTCGCACGAGCGCGGCGATGTGGTCCGGCGTTGTGCCGCAGCAGCCGCCCACGAAGGCGGCACCAGCGGCCACCACGGCGCGCATGCCATCGGCGAAGGCGTCCGGACCCACGTGGTACACAGCCCGACCGCCTTCGAGGTCGGGGTTCCCGGCATTGGCCTGGATGATGACCGGCTTGTCGGTCGCCTGCCTGCACGCGGCGACCACGCCAGCGAAATCCGCCATGGACATGCGGGTGCCGCAATTGGCTCCCACGACATCGGCACCGGCCGCCACGGCGGCGCGGGCCGCCTGGTCGGGCGCCACGCCCATCATCGTGCGGACCCGGCCGTTCGGCAGGCTGTCGTAGGCCATCGAGGCCAGCACGAGCGCGGCGCCGGCGGTGCGCGCGGCCCGCACGGCGAGTTCCATCTCCTCGATCGCCGTCATCGTCTCGATCACCACACCGTCAACGCCGCTCTCGATGAGCGCGCTCGCCTGGCGGGTGAACTCGGCCAGCAACTCGTCCGGCGCGGCGTCGCCCAGCGGACGAAGGAGTCGGCCACACGGCCCGATGTCTCCGAGCACGGCCGCCCCGCGGTCGCTCCGATCGACCGCCCGACGCGCGATCGCCGCGGCGGCGCGGTTGACCTCGACGACCCGGTCGGCCAGACCGTAGCGGCCGAGCACCCACCGGTTCGCCCCAAACGAGTTGCTGATGATGGCGTCGGAGCCGGCCTGCAGGTAGGCGGCGTGGATGGCCTCCACGCGCTCCGGGTGATCCAGATTCCAGCGCTCCCCGCACTCACCGACCGATAGACCGGCGCGCTGAAGCTCGGTGCCCATGGCACCATCGGTGACGACGACGCGTCTTGAGGCAAGAGCCAGGAGATTCATCTCCCCCGCATTGTACGATTGATTGGGGCGGGGTCAGCGATTTCATCTCCCGGCCGACCGACGCTGGAGCCGCCCAGCCCGTCTCGGCGCGGTTCGAGAGCCCCCGATGTCACGCCGGGTTCGGGAACGCGAGGGCGTCCAGGAACGTCGCCTGATAGGCGCGATCGGTGGCCAGTTCCAGATACTCGGCCCGCCGGGCGAAGTGGTCGGCGCGCTCGAGGATGTCCCGGTCGACCAGCGCGAGGCGAGCCCCGACACCGGCCGCGTTGCCCACCAAATGGATGCGCTCCGGGTCGACGCGGGGCACCAGCCCGATCCGGACGGCGCTCGCCTTCCGGATGTAGTTCCCGAACGCGCCGGCCACCAGGACCTCGTCCAGCTCCTCGGGAACCACACCCAAGCGGCGACAGGCAAGCGAGATCCCAGCCAGGATCGACCCTTTCGCGAGCTGCACCTCGCGCACGTCGCGTGCCGTCAGGACGATGGGCTCGCCGCCCCGGCTCGCGTCGTCCCACGCGAGCACGAGGGCCGGCACGCGGTCGACCTGCGTCAGCCGCGCCGCCAGGAGCGCCGGCGTCGACGGGGGCAGCTCCGCAGGCTTGCGGAGGTAACCCGACGCGTCGAGAACGCCCGCACGCAGCAGCTCCGCGACGGCATCGATCAAGCCCGAGCCGCAGAGCCCGGCGGCCTCCCGCCCGCCGATGGTGTGGAATCGGAGGTCGCCGGAAGGAGTCACCGACACCACGTCAATCGCACCGGGTGCTGCGCGCATCCCGTGCCTGATCGACACACCTTCAAAGGCCGGACCGGCGGCGGCAGACGTCGCGACGATCCGGTCGCCTGCCACCACGATCACCTCCGTGTTCGTCCCCAGATCAATCAGGGCACGCGTACCGCCGCGCCGATCCAGATCGCACGCGACCGATGCCGCGACGGCGTCACCGCCGACATGGCTCCTCACCATCGGGAACACGCGCACGTTGGCGTTGGGATGCACCTCCAGCCCGACCTCGCCGCCCTTCAGCGTGATCCCGTTCAGCCACGCGCCCAGGTAGGGAGCGCGCCCCAGCCCTTCCACGGGGACGCCCAGCCAGGCGTGGAGCATCGTCGGGTTGCCGGCCACCGCGGCCGCCACGACATCCTGGACCAAGCAGCCGGACTCCGCCGTCAGGCGGGCGGCTAGGCCGGCCAGGCCACGGCGGACGGCGTCGCGCAGGTGTGCGGTCCCGTCGCGATGGTCCATCGCATGCCTGATCCGGGCGATGACATCCGCGCCGTACGCCGCCTGGGGGTTGAGCGCCGAGCCGGATGCCACGACGCCACCGTCGGACAGCCGGACGAGGGCCACCGCGAGCGACGTCGTCCCGATGTCGACGGCCAGGCCCAGCGCGGGTGTGGCGTCTGCCGCCCGAACCGTGACCAGCTCGTCGCCGTCCAGGATGGCCACATCGACAAACGGCTCCCCGCGCGCGGCACACAGGTCGGCCAGCGCGAGCGGCGTGGCCCGCAGCCCGCGTGGCACGCGGCCGCACGCCTCGGCCAGATCGTCGAGACTCGATCGCACCGCACCGAAGGGGGTCGACGGCACTGCTCTGGCCACCACGACCGGCCTTGCGAGTGCCGAAAGCGGCAGGTCGTCCCCGAACGACTTCCCCGCGGGGGACCGGAGCACGGCGGGAATCTCGACCGTGCAAGAGCGGTCGAGGATGAGCTGGCACCCGAGGCGCCAGCCGTCGCCGAGATCCTCGACCGACAGAACATCCTGGTCGGCCGAGCCAGGCGGCGGCGCTCCCTCGAGCACGCGCACGCGGCAGCGCCCGCACGTGCCCAGAGACCCGCACGGCTGCTCGACCAGGATTCCCATCGCGGCGGCTGCCAGGTACAGCTCGACCGGGGTGTCGCTCTCGTAGAACCGGTCCTCCGGCAGGAACCGTATCCGGATCGATGGCGGGGCAATCACAGGCTCCCGCTTGTACCATCCGGCGCGGGGCGTGTCAACGGCGGGCCGGGCCGTCAGGGTGCCGAGTGGTAGAATCGGCGGTGGTCCTCGGCGGTGCCTTGAAGCGGGAGGCCGACAATGGGCGGCAAAATTACCAGGCGCGACTTCGTCAAGGCGGGCACGGCGGGTGTGGCGGGCACGGCGCTGGCCCTCCACGCGCGCGGCGCAGGCGGTGCGCAGGCCATGCCGGAGCGCCCCCTCGGCAAGACGGCTCACCGGGTCCGGATCTTCAGCCTGGGCGGCCAGGCCACGCTCGAAACCCCCGGCATGCACGACGAGTCGATGGCCATCATCAACCGGGCGATTGACCTCGGCGTGAACTACATCGACACGGCGGCCGCCTATGGCCGCGATCGCAGCGTGACGCCCCGCTGGGCTTCGGACGGCGTCAGCCAGACGAACATCGGTGAAGTGATGACGACGCGGCGCCGGGAGGTCTTCCTGGCGAGCAAGACCGACGACCGCACGCGCGACGGCTCGCTGAAACTGCTCGAGCAGAGCCTGCGACTGCTCAAGACCGACCATCTCGACCTCTGGCAGTTGCACAACGTCCAGCGGATGGAGGAACTCGATCAGATCTTCGGCAAGGACGGCGCCATCGAGGCCTTGCGGCGGGCCCGGGACGAGAAGATCGTCCGCTTCCTGGGGATCACCGGGCACTTCGACCCGGCAGTCCTGATGGCGGGCCTCGACCGGTTTGATTTCGACACGGTCCTGATGGCGCTCAATCCCGCCGACAAGCACCACCTCCCGTTCATCACCACGGTCCTGCCACTCGCCAACAAGAGGGGGATGGGCGTGATCGGGATGAAGATCCCGGCCCGCGACCGCATCTTCAGGCCTGACGGCATCACGTCGATCAAGGAGCCGATGACCTACGTGCTGTCGCTGCCCGTGAGCACGGTCATCATCGGCTGCAAGAGCGTGAAGCAGCTCGAAGAGAACGTCGACATCGCCCGATCCTTCGCCCCGATGAGCACAGCCGAGATGGCGCGGCTGGAACAGGTGACGAGCACGTACATCAGCGATGCGTCGTGGTTCAAGAAGGAAGCGGCCGGCCTCGGCAAGGTGTCCGAGGACGATCAGAACACGGACTGACCAGCACGGTGCACGAGCTTTCGATTGCGCAGGCGATCGTCGATTCGGCCCGGGAGCAGGCCTCGCTCCACGCGGGGCGCCGCGTGCTCCGCATCGGGGTCCGTGTCGGAGAGATTTCGGGGGTCGCGGCGGAGGCGCTGGAATTCTGTTTCGCCCTGACCACCAAGGACACCGACCTGGACGGGGCCGCGCTCGACGTTGAGCAGGTGCCCGTCCGGTTCCGCTGTGCTGCCTGCGAGCATGAGTTCCACCCCGTGGAGTTCCTGGCCGATTGCCCCGCGTGCGGATCCACGGGGGCCTCGATGGTCGCTGGCGACGAACTGGCGCTGGCGTTTCTGGAACTGGAGTGAGGCGTGGCCGACCGCGTGGACGTCCGGCAGAGCGTGCTCAAGGAGAACGACCGGATCGCTGGCGAGCTGCGGGCCGAGTTCGCCCGCCGGGACCTCCTTTGCCTGAACCTCATCTCGTCGCCGGGAGCTGGCAAGACGAGCATCCTGGAAGGGACGCTCGAGGCCTTGCGGTCGTCGACGTGGCGCGCCGCGGTTCTGACCGGCGATATCCAGACCGAGCGCGACGCGGACCGGTTGCGGCGCTACGGTTTCCCGGCGCTGCAGATTACCACCGGCGGCACCTGTCACCTCGACGCCGCCATGGTCCGGCGGTCGCTCGCCGATCTCGACGCTCGACGGCCTCGATGTCCTCTTCATCGAGAACGTCGGCAACCTGGTATGTCCGGCCTCCTACGATCTGGGTGAGGAGGCGAAGGTCGTCGTCCTCAGCGTGGCGGAGGGCGACGACAAGCCGCTGAAGTACCCGGGCATCTTCCGCCGCGCGCGGCTGATGCTGCTACACAAGATCGACCTGCTGCCGTACACGAAGTTCAGCCGCGAGGCGGCCGTCGCCGACGCGCGTCGGGTCAACCCCGAGCTTGAGGTCGTGGAGACGAGCTGTGTGGGGGAGCCCGGGCTGGGGGCGTGGCTCGGCTGGATTGACGGACGACTCCAGGAACGACGGCGGGCGGGCCGACCGGCCCGCGCCTAGAACCGTCAGCCCCCGCCGGAAGTGCTCCCGCAGCCGGACGACCGCGGGGCCGACCAGCCCCCGGAGGCGCGGGCGAACCCCAGGGTGGAAACCTTCTTCTCGAGGTTCTCGCTCTTGCACTTCGGACAGGCCGGGGTTCGGTTCCCGATCACCAGCGCTTCGAAGTGATGACCGCAGTCGCGGCATTCGGTACTCGAACAATGGCACGGTCGTCTCCTCACTTCCCCTAGTGATTCACCGGACGCCGGCCGGGTGACAGACCGGCCCTCCGGATGACCCACCCGACGACTGGCGCCGGCGACACCGTCCCGGATCTTGCCCGGGGTCACCTCGAACGTCCCGTTCGCGGCGACGGCGGCGATCCCCGCTGAGCCACCGGCCTGCGGCGCCATTCTACCGCGTTCCCGTCCGTCCTCCCGCCCCCCGACATCCCGAGTCCGCCCTCGCGCCGTCTCAACGCGCCGACCGCTCGCGCGCCCAGCGCACGTGGTCCCGGACCACCGGCATGGCGCCCGAGGGGGACGGCCCGTCCTGCCCGGCCTCAAGGGCACGCCCCGCCGAAGGGTCGGCACTATTGCCCAGGGCCACGGCGAGGTTGCGGCGCAGGCCGGGCAGCGTCGCCCGGGTCATCGCCGTGCCACCCACCAGGCGCGCGAGCTCCTCGTCGGAACGGCGCCAGAGATCGACCAAGCGTGGGCGGTCCAGACCCGGGCGGGGCTGCCAGCATCGGTCCGCGCTCGCTGGCGCAGTCGCGTTCCATGGGCAGACGTCCTGGCAGACATCGCACCCGTAGACGTGGCGGCCCACAGGCGCCCGCAACGCCTCCGGCACGGCACCGCGGAGTTCGATGGTGAGATAGGACAGGCACCGGCTCGCATCGACCACCCGCGGACCGGCCAGGGCCCCGGTCGGACAGGCGTCGAGGCAGAGCCTACACGACCCGCACCGATCGAACGCGGGCTCGTCGGGTTCGAGCCGGACGCTGCACACGATCTCGGCCAGAAACAGCCACGACCCGAGTTCCGGCGTGATCAGGCAGCCGTTCTTGCCCACCCAGCCCACGCCGGCATACTGCGCATAGACGCGTTCCTGGACAGGCCCGGTATCCACGTAGGCGCGGGCGTCGAACGGCTCGTCGTGCTGGTCGCGCATCCAGGCGAGCAGTGCCCCGAGCCGGCGTCCGACCACGTCATGGTAGTCGTCGCCCCAGGCGTAGCGCGAGAGGATTGCCTCGCCCTCGTCGACCGACTCGACCGACAGCGGCCGGTCGACGTGGTAGGCCGTGCCGGTCACGATCACCGACCGGGCCGACGGCACGACGCGGCGGACATCCTCGCGTCTGGCCGCGCTGCGGGACAGGTAGCTCATCGTGCCCGCATAGCCGCGCGCCAGCCAGTCGCCGAACAACGACAACTCGGGGAAGGCCTCGGCAGGGGCGATGCCGCAGGCGTCGAACCCGAGGTCCCGCGCGTGCTGCTTGACCGCCTCGGCGCTCAGCACTCGACCCCGGCCCTGACGAGCTGCCGCAGCACGTACGGCAGGATGCCACCCGCTCGGTAGGCCGACAGCTCCTCGGGCGTGTCGATTCTCGCCGTCATGCGGAACGCCACGGTTCGCCCGTCACCGGCCTGGGCCGTGACCTGCACGTGGCCCATTGGCTCGAGGCCCTCGGCGACACCTCGCACCTCGAACAGCTCCTCGCCGCTCAACCCGAGGGAGGCCGGCCGCTCCCCGGGCTGGAACTGGAGAGGCAGCACACCCATGTTGACGAGATTGCTCCGATGAATGCGCTCGAAACTCTCCGCGAGGACGGCCCGGACGCCCAGCAGGGCAGTGCCCTTCGCCGCCCAGTCCCTCGACGACCCGGACCCGTATTCCTGGCCCGCCAGGATGACGAGCGGCACGCCTTCCTCCCCGTAGCGCACCGCGGCGTCGTAGATGGTCATCGGCTCGCCGCCGGGCAGGTGGCGCGTCCACCCGCCCTCGGTCCCCGGCGCGAGCTGGTTGCGCAGGCGGATGTTTGCGAACGTGCCCCGGACCATCACCTCGTGGTTCCCGCGCCGCGCGCCGTAGGAGTTGAACTCCCGAGGCTCCACGCCGCGGGCGATCAGGTAGCGACCCGCCGGACTGTCGGGCGGGATCGACCCGGCCGGGGAGATATGGTCGGTCGTCACGCTGTCCCCAAGCACCGCCAGCACGCGAGCCAGGCGGATGTCGCGCGGCGGAGCGGGGGTCGAGGACAGGCCCTCGAAGAACGGCGGATGGCGGATGTAGGTCGAGTCCTCGGCCCAGGCAAACCGGTTGCCGGCGGGCACCGGAATCCCCTGCCACCGCTCGTCGCCGCTGAAGACATCCGCATACGCGTGGCGGAAGCTCGCCGCGTTGACCGCGCCGACCAGCGCCTCCTGGACCTCCCGCCCGGTCGGCCAGATGTCCCGCAGGAACACGTCATGGCCGGACCGATCCCGGCCGAGCGGTTCGGTCGTCAGGTCGATGCGGATGGTCCCGGCCAGCGCGTACGCCACGACGAGCGGCGGCGACGCGAGGTAGTTGGCGCGCACCTGCGACTGGATCCGCCCTTCGAAGTTCCGGTTGCCGCTCAGGACGGCGGCCACCACCAGGTCGCGCGCCCGGACCTCGTCGGCGACCGCCGGAGGGAGCGGCCCGCTGTTCCCGATGCACGTCGTGCAGCCGTACCCCACGAGATTGAACCCGAGCCGGTCGAGGTAGGGCGTCAAACCTGCCCGGGCGAGATAGTCGGTGACCGCCTTGGACCCCGGAGCCAGGCTCGTCTTCACCCATGGCTTCACGGTCAGCCCCCGCTCGACCGCTTTGCGGGCCAGCAGGCCCGCGGCGAGCATCACGCTCGGGTTTGACGTGTTCGTACAACTCGTGATCGCGGCGATGACCACGGCGCCGTGGTCGAGCCCGACCGGGGGGGCCGGAGCGGGGCCGGCAGACGCGCGCACAGCACCGGAGGCCGGGACGGCCATCTTCGCCCGCGCCTGGTCGAACGATGCGCGGGCCTGCCCGAGCGCCACTCGATCCTGGGGCCGCCGCGGGCCGGCCAGGCTCGGCTCGACCGATGCCAGATTCGAACTCGAGACGCTCGGCATAGTCCGGCTCGTCGGCGTCACCCTCGTGGAACAACCCCTGCGCGCGGGCGTAGGCGTCGACCAGGTGCACGCGGGTCTCGTCACGGCCCGAGAGCGTGAGGTAGTCGATTGTCAGCGCG
This sequence comes from uncultured Acidobacteriota bacterium, assembly GCA_963701315.1. Classification (GTDB taxonomy): domain Bacteria; phylum Acidobacteriota; class Vicinamibacteria; order Vicinamibacterales; family Fen-181; genus FEN-299. Next base: position 3,810,832 of record OY969603.1, read on the forward strand.
TCGATGGGGAAGACAGCGATGGTCGCCCCGTACTCGGGGCACATGTTGCTCAGCGTCGCGCGGTCGGCAATCGCCAGGTGCTCGAGTCCCGGCCCGTAGAACTCCACGAACTTCCCGACCACGCCGTGCCGTCGGAGGCGCTCGGTAATCGTCAGCACGAGGTCGGTGGCGGTGGTCCCCTCCGGCAGCCGGCCGCTGAGCCTGAAGCCGAGCACGTCCGGAATCAGCATCGAAACGGGCTGACCGAGCATGCACGCCTCGGCCTCGATGCCGCCGACGCCCCAGCCGACGACGCCCAGGCCGTTGATCATGGTGGTGTGCGAGTCGGTGCCCACCAGCGTGTCGGGATAGGCGAAATGCCGGCCGTCCCGCTGCTCGTCGAACACCACGCGGGCCAGGTACTCGAGGTTCACCTGGTGCACGATGCCCGTGTCCGGGGGCACGACCCGCAGGTTGGCAAACGCCTCCTGGCCCCACCGCAGGAAGATGTACCGCTCGCGGTTGCGGGCGAATTCGAGCTCCGCGTTCACGCGGAACGCGTCGGCGCTGCCGTACCGGTCCACCTGCACGGAGTGGTCGATCACCAGCTCCACCGGCTGCAGCGGGTTGATGCGTGAGGGGTCGCCGCCCAGCCGCGCCACGGCGTCCCGCATCGCGGCCAGATCGACGACGGCCGGCACGCCGGTAAAGTCCTGCAGCAGGACGCGCGCGGGCGTGAACGCGATTTCCTTGCGCAGGCCGGCTTTCGCGTCCCACGCGGCGAGGGCCCGGATGTCATCGGGCCGCACGAAGCGGCCGTCCTCGTGGCGCAGCAGATTCTCGAGCAGGATCTTCAGGGAGTACGGCAGCCGGTTCACGCGGGGGAACGCGGCGGAGGCGAGCGCCCTGAGGCTGTAGATGCGGTAGACGCGACCGTCCACCTGGAGGTCCGTCTCGGTCGAGAGGGAATTGAGGGATGTCATGGGCTTGCCTTGATTGTAGCGGGTCCATCCCTCGCCTGCCACCCGCCACGCTGGGTCCTAGAGTCGCGCTAGTGGAACGTGTAGCCGACGCCGAACTTCACGTCGGGGCTGTCGATCAGCCCGACCTTCACTTCCGCGAACAACCCGCCCCGGTGGGCCACCCCGACGATCACATTGAAGCCGGGCTGCGCGTCGGTCCGGTCACCATGGTACCGGTAGACGTTGAGCGCCGGCCCGCCCCCCACGTAGAACCGGAGCGGTCGCCTCGGAACCGCGAGCCAGTACGCGAACTCGACGTTGATGGCCAGCGCGGTCTGGTCGTCCCCGACGCCCACCTCGACGTTGGGTCGGAAGCTGAGACGATCGACGAGCGGGCCGGTGTCATAGTGCACGCCGACATAGAACTGATCAGGGTTTCCGCTCACGCCGGCTCGCACGCCAGGCCCGCTCTGGGCCACGGCGGCGGGAGCCGCCGCAAGGATGAAGAGGGGCACGAGGAGTCCTGGCGCCCAGCACGCAAGTGGCCGGATGGACATGATGGGACGCTCAGCAAAGCGTACGCCACCCGCCTGACGAGCCGGTCGCCCTCTCTTGGCCGATGACACGGGCCGGAACATCGCCTCGGCGGAAGCGTGTGCGCCGGTCCACCCCGGCCGGGTTCCGTGGCGCTCACTGGGCTCGTGTCGTCACCAGTGTCGTCGCAGCCTTCAGGAGGGTCTGCCGGTTGCTCCCGTTCTGGTCGAGCTGGCCTTTCCGTCTGGTGGGACAACGCCGGGCTTGGCATCCCGGCGGCTATACTGGGCGGACCGTCGGTCCATGCGCCTGGCGACGGCTCAGAAGGGAGTCATCCGTGCTCAAGTGGGGTGTGCTCGTGGCCGTGTTGGCCGGTGGAGCGGGAACGTTGTTGGCGACGGCATCCTCGGGCGACGGGGATCGCCCCCGGGCCCGCGAGATCGGCATCGAACCGGGCGTGTTCCCCCCTGGCCCGCTCAACGCCATCACGGACGTGGCGGGCGTGCGAGTCGGCCACACCACGCTGGTCGAAGGCGACAACATCCGGACGGGCGTGACGGCGATCCTGCCGCCCGGGGACAACCTCTTCCAGGACAAAGTGGCGGGCGCCGTGTTTGTCGGCAACGCGTTCGGGAAACTGGCCGGGTCGACCCAGGTCAACGAGCTCGGCACGATCGAAACCCCGATCATCCTGACCAACACGCTGGGTGTCGGCACCGCCATCGAGGCGGTCGTCTCCTACACGCTGCAGCAGGAAGGCAATGGGAGGGTGCTGTCGGTCAACGCGCTCGTGGGCGAAACCAACGACGGTGCGCTCAACGACATCCGCGCCCGGCGCGTCTCGCGGGACGACGTGCTGGCCGCCATCAACCGCGCGGCGGGCGGCCCGGTGGCGGAGGGGTCGGTGGGCGCCGGGACCGGCACAATCTGCTACGGCTGGAAGGGCGGCATCGGCACGGCGTCCCGGGTCTTGCCGGCCCAGTACGGCGGCTACGCGCTGGGCGTGCTCGTCCAGACGAACTTCGGGGGCGTCCTCACGATGGTGGGCGCGCCCGTCGGGAAAGAACTCGGGCGCTACGCCTTTGCTCCCGGGACCCCCGTGACCGCGCCGGCCCCGGCCAGTGCCGACGGCTCCTGCGTAATCGTGGTGGCCACCGACGCCCCGGCCGATGCCAGCGACCTCCGACGGTTGGCCGCCCGTGCCGTCTTCGCCCTCGGCCGGACCGGTTCGTCGTACAGCAACGGCAGCGGCGATTTTGCGATAGCCTTCAGCACGGCGCCGCAGCTCCGAACGCGCGCCGGCGAGGCAGCGCCCAGACCGCGCACCATCCTCCCCCCGGAGGGCATGTCGCCCCTGTTCCAGGCCGTCCTCGAAGCCACCGAGGAGGCCGTCTACAACTCGCTGCTGAGAGCGACCACCGTCACCTCGCGCCTGCAGCGAGCCGAGGCCATCCCGGTGGATCGGGTCAAGGAGATTCTGCGGAAGCACGGCGTCACTCGATGACGCCGTCTCTCCGCCGGGCCCGGGATTTCGCCGCCGCGGGATCAGCCCTCGGCGCCATCCGGGAACAGGGGCTCGGTTGGGAGGATCTGGGCCCCGTTCTCGGTACACACCGCGTAGGTCGACGCGTACAGGCCGACGCCGGCGTGGTCGCCTCGGGCGGTGAGGATGTAGAAGTTCACCTCGAAGTTGGGCAAGCCCCGGCTGTTGAGCAACCGCTTCTCGACCGTGTTCGACGCGATCCGCTTGAGAGCCTCGAAGCCCGCATCCTTCGGGTGCAGCCCGCGGCGGAGGTGGTCGACGATTAGGAACGAGCAGAGGTTGTAGAGGTTGGCCTCGCCTCGGCCGGTCAATCCGGCCGCCCCGACCTCGTTGTCCACGTAGAGCCCAGCCCCGAGGATCGGGGAGTCGCCGGTGCGGCCGGGGATCTTGAACGCCATGCCGCTGGTGGTCGTCGTGCCGCAGATCCCCCCGCGCAAGCCAATCGCGTTGCAGTTGATGGTCCCGTAGTAGTGAGTCGTGTCGAACCCGAAGTGCTCCATGACGGCAAGGCTGATCTTCTTGACCTCGATGGCGCGGTCCTCGGGGGACAGGTAGTGGAGCGCGTCGGTGCGGCGTTTCCACTCCAGCCAGGCCTTGCGCGACCGCTCGGTGTTCAGATCCGGGAGGATCTCGACTCCGAGCCGCCGGGCCAGGTCCTGTGCGCCCTGCCCGACGACGAGGTGGTGGTCCGTCACGTCAGCCACCGCGCGCGCAACCAGCGACGGCGTCTTGACCCCCTCGATGGCCGCGACGCCCCCCGCGCGTCGGCTGGGTCCGTGCATGCACGACGCGTCGAGCTGCACGACGCCGTCCGCGTTGGGCAGGCCCCCGAAGCCCACGCTGGTCTCAAGCGGGTCGAGTTCCGGGATGTTCACTCCCGCGATCACGGCGTCGAGCGGATCGGCCCCCGCGGTGATCATCGCAAAGGCCTTCTCGACGCAGGTCTGCGTCCCGCCGTTCTTGAACCGGTGCCCATTGGCCGACGACACGACGAGCGGCTTGGCGCTGCGCGGCGTCAGGACGGCCGGCGCTTGGCCGAACGCGGTGGGCGCCGCCGCGGCGACCGCAGCCGCGGCACCTGTTTGCACGAATTGGCGGCGGTTGATTCTGCTCATAGGTTCCCGGTGGGAAGAGACCGGTGCGTTGAGGTCGATCAGCCGGCCCAGTTTACCACCGCGACGCCGGCGGGATGGCATTGACGCCCTGCGGGCGGGCAGATACGATGCGGGGTGGTTTCTTAGCCGTCCTCATTCAGACACACATGGAACGATATCCCGGCCTCTCCCCTGTTCCGGCCCGTATTGGGCGTCTTGAGGAACTTGCCTGCGACCTCTGGTGGAGTTGGCACTACCGCGCGCGCGATGTCTTCCGCCGCCTCGACTACCCGCTTTGGCGGGAGACCGCGCACAACCCGGTGCGCATGCTCCGGCTCATTGGCCGTGACCGCCTGGCGGCGTTCGCGGAAAACCGCGGCTTCCTCGCGATGTACGACAGCGTGCTGCACGATCTCGAACTGGCGCGCACCGCGAAGGACACCTGGTGGGCGCAGCACTACGGCGCCACGGCGCCCTCGGCCCAGGTCGCCTATTTCTCGGCGGAGTTCGCCGTACACCAGTCGCTGCCGCTCTATGCCGGCGGCCTCGGCGTGCTGGCGGGCGACACGTGCAAGGAGGCCAGCGACCTGGGCGTGCCCCTGGTCGGGATCGGGTTCATGTACCCGCAAGGCTATTTCCACCAGCAGCTGACGGCCGAGGGGTGGCAACAGGAGCGCTACGAGCGATTGAACTGGCTCGACGCCCCCATCGCGCCGGCGGTCCGCGCGGACAACACCCCATGCGTGGTGGCCGTGCCGCTCGGGGACCGCACCGTGCTCGCCGCGGTATGGGTCGTGCGGGCCGGGCGGGTCCGGCTCTACCTGCTCGACACGGATCTGCCCGAGAACGCACCGTGGGACCGGGAACTCTCGGCGCGTCTCTACGGCGGCAACCAGGAAACGCGCATCCAGCAGGAGATCATTCTCGGCCTGGGCGGCGTGCGCGCCCTGCGCGCGCTGGACATCGAGCCGACCGTCTGGCACCTCAACGAAGGGCATGCGGCCTTTGTGGTGCTGCAGCGCGTCCGCGAGGCGGTTGAGCGGGGCGTGGGCTTCGACGAGGCAGTCACCGAGGTGCGCCGCACGACCGTGTTCACGACCCACACGCCGGTCCCGGCCGGCCACGACGCGTTCCCCTTCCATCTGGTCGAACGCTACCTGGCCGGGGCGTGGGGCAGTCTGGGCGGGTTGCGGGACCAGTTCCTCGCGCTCGGCGCCTACGACAACGGCAACGGTAACGGGACGATGTTCAACATGACCGCCCTCGCGCTGCGGTCGGTTGGCTCGGTCAACGCCGTCAGCAAGCTCCACCGCGATGTCACGCGCTCGATGTGGGCACCGATCTGGGCGGGCGATTCGCGCGCCGAGAATCCGGTGCGGGACATCACCAACGGCGTCCACGTGGCGACCTGGGCGGCTGCCGAGCTGGCCAAGCTGTTCGAGGCCTACGTCGCGCCCGACTGGCGCCTCCGCCACGACGACGCGCAGATGTGGGATGCCATCGACACGATTCCCGACGAGGAACTCTGGGAGGTCCGCCAGACGTTGCGCGGATCGCTCTTCGCGTTCATCCGCGAGCGGGCGCGCCTGCGGTGGACCGAGGAGCGCGTGGGCCCGGGACAGATCGTCGCCGCGGGCACGCTGCTCAACCCGGACGCGCTGACGATCGGGTTCGCGCGGCGGTTCACGGCCTACAAACGGCCTGAACTGATCTTCCACGATCCGGATCGCCTCGCTCGCATCCTCAGCGCCGCTCGTCGGCCCCTGCAGATCGTCTATGCGGGCAAGTCGCATCCGGCCGACGATTCCGGCAAGCATCACCTGCAGCACATCTACAAGCGCGCGATGGATCAGGGCTTTGGCGGGCGCATCGCGTTCATCGACGACTACGACCTGCACGTCGCACACTATCTCGTGCAGGGCTGCGACGTATGGCTCAACACTCCGCGGAAGCCGCTCGAGGCGAGTGGCACGAGCGGCATGAAGGCGGCCCTGAACGGCGTACCACACGTCAGCATCGGAGACGGGTGGTGGGCTGAGGGCTTCACTGGCACCAACGGGTGGCTGATCGACGGGGGGGGCGCGGAGGAGGGCGACGCCGCTGACGCCGACGCGCTCTACACGCTGCTCGAACGCGAGATCGTCCCGACCTTCTACGACCGCGATGCCGCGGGCACGCCGCACGGCTGGTTGCGCATCGTCAAGGAGTCAATCCGAACCGTCATGCCGCGGTTCAGCGCACGCCGAATGGTGAAGGAGTACGTCGAGTCGATGTACGCGCCGGTGCTCCGCGGGGAATGATAGAATTCTCTCGATGCCACGCAAGTCGGTCGCCAAGTCGCGGTGTGCGCTGTGCGGTGCGAAGGAGGTGTCCGAGCCCCGCGGTGAGGAGCGCTACTGCCGAGACTGCTGGGACAAGAAGATCGCGGTCGAGGAGATCGTCGCCCGGGAGTTCGCGCTCAAGCGATACATCCGCGCTCACAGCGCGGAGAAGTACCTGATTTACCACTCCACCATCAAGCGGCCCTGCGGGCAACTGATCGTCATCGATGATGGCTACGATCTGTTCCTGACGATCACGCTCTATCCCAACTTCAGCTGGGACGAACCGGCCTACCACCTGGATGGCGATCCGGAGGGACGGACGTTTGCCGAGATCCTCGTCGACGTGGTGGCCACCGAGGTGATTGAGCCGTGGGGCGGCGGCAAGTGGCACCTGGAGATCTTTCGGTCGGTGGCCGCGGAGGCCGAGGACTGGAACGGCGAGATGTAGCCGTGGCGGGCGGGGTCGGCACTGGCGGGTCCCCGATCCGCAGCCTCCTCCCGGGCCCCGCGATTCCGGATTGTCGGCGCCGCGTCCCGCTACGGTGACATCGGCGCCATCCAGCGCAGCCAGCCGACAATCAACAGCACCGCTCCCAGCAGGGCGAGCGCACCCCAGAGTTCCTGAGACAGACGGTCCGGGTTGGCTCGTCGCACGACGTGGTCGGGCTGGAAGATCGAGATCAAGCAGATGTCCGACCGACTGAGGTGGACCGGCGGAACGACTTCCACGTCGCCCCATTCCCGCACCACGGTCTGCAGGAAGTCCCGGCCGATGCGTCCCACCGTCTCCAGCACCGTCAGCGGGCGGACCCCGTCGAGGGCGTCCCGAACCCGGTCACGGAACGCAAGCGCCATCTCCTTGCCGTACCGCCGACGGAAGCCCGGAGGGTAGGCGAAGAGGAGCACCTGATAAGCCCGGCACATCCCCGACGCCAACCGAGCCTTCCACGAAGTCACGGGGCACCTCCCCCGCCGTGATCACGCCGGACCGGTGGACCGAATCAGGCGCTTGGCGCGGGCCACGGCGACCGCCGCGGCGAGACGGTCGACCTCGGCCCGTAGAGTCCGGGTTCCGAGACCGGACAGGCGATAGTACCGCCGGCGCTCGGTGTCTCCAGGCGGTTCCGGACGTTCACCTGATTCTTCGACCAGCCCTGCCGACGCCATCCGCTTCAGGCAGCCGTAGAGCGTCCCGGGACCGAGCTGGAGGACCCCACCCGTGTGCGCGGCCACCTCCTGCATGATCCCGTAACCGTGGCGTTCCCCGTCTGCGAGCGCCAGGAGGATGTGGAACACGGCCGGGGTCAGCGGCAACTGGTCCCCGGAGCCTCTCGTTCTGGCCATGGTAGCTATATCCGCTACGGATATAGTAGGCCCGGTGGGGTTCGACGTCAAGTTGCCGCGGGACGCCGGCCCCCGGGCATCCGCCCGGCCGGCTAGGACGCCTGTCGTAATCGACCGCCCGGCGCGGCGGCAGCGTCGCGGCCGTCCGATGCGGCGCCGAGATGGGTCCCGCCCTGTCTCGGTCGCCGCCGCTCGCCGCCCATTGCGCACGAAACCGCGCCGGCGACCGACCCGAGCCGCGAGGCGCGGGCCGGGCCCCACGCACCATCCAAAACGACCTAGCACCCGCCCGCCAGAACGCTCTATAATTCTGCCGGCCCGGCGGTGGTGTGCCGTTCGAGGCCAGAGACAAGCCCCCGGGAGGATCGCATGTTCCGCCTTAATCGCGCTTTCTTGGCGCTAGCGCTCGTCGTCGCCATGCTGGCAGGTGCCTCGGCCGTCTTCGCCCAGGCCGCCCAGCCCGCCCAGGCCGCTCCGGCCGGTCAGCCCGCTCCGGCGGAAAAGACCCCCTGGATCAACCCGATCCGGGGCACGGCTGAGATCCAGTACATCGGACCGGTCACCAAGCCCAGCAAGGACGAAGTCGTCACCACCTTCCAGGTCAAGAACGTGTCCACGGGCCCGATCGCGCGTCTGACGATCGAGGAGTTCTGGTGGGACAAGGCGCGGAACCCCGTCACCGGCGACAAGCAGTTCCTCAAGAAGCCGCTGATGCCGGGCGAGGTGGCGACCATCGTCCTGCACACGCCGCGAAACAAGAACATGGACTCGAACAGCTACAAGTTCTCGCACCAGAACGGCGACGTGAAGGTGAAGAAGGTCACGAAGTTCTAGCCGGTTGGGAAGGACGCCTGCCTGGTCGATGGGAAGGGCGGCTGCGGACGTGTCGCGAGTCAGCCGCCCTCCTGCTTTCCCGGTCCTATCCAGCCTGATCAGTGGAGAATCCCGGGCCCGCGCAACAGAGGGCCAGCCCGGTCGAGGATTGCCCGGTCCCGGCGTCCTACGAGGTGACGCGGATCTGGATCTCGCGAGCCGCCGACGGCCCCTTCCCCAGACGGGAGCGCGCCTCCACCTTGACGACGTAGAGGCCCGGCGCGACGCCTTTCAAGGGGATCTGTGCCGTGTAGCCGTACCCGCCGCGCCCTCCGCCCAGCTCGGCGCTCGACCGCTCGTCGGCGTGCTTGAAGACCTCTCGGCCGTCGTCGGTCAGCAGCGACGCCGTGATGTCCACCATGTGCGGCGTCTTCGTCTCGTTGTCGTAGACCTCGGCCATCAGCGCCAGTTCCTCCCCCACGCGAAAGACGCGCCCGGCCGTGGGCGGCGCCGGCAGCGCCTTCTTCAGGTCATCGTCGGCTACCCCGGTGATCGTTGGCGTGGCTGTCGCGAGGGTCGACGTCAGGACCAGACCGCTCATCGAGATCGGTCCCGCGGCGAAATCGGGCACCTCGAGGTCGTAGTAGACCGACCCGGCCCGCCTGCCGTTGGCTTCGAGCGCCCCGATCCGCAACTGGTAGCGCCCCGGCGGCAGATCGAAGCGCGAGGTCACGCGGATGCCGGTCCGCGCCACCAGTTCGCGGTTTTGGGGTTTGAGCGGCATCACGAGCGTGTGGCGCACCCCGCCCTTCACCTTGCTACTTTGTTCGTCGACGGCGATGACGGACAGATCGAGCGTGTCTTCAAACCGGTCGTTCTTCGGCTGGAAGGCGAAGTCGCCGCCTTGCGCCTGGACGACGAGCAGGATCGACGCGTTCGGCGCCCGGCCTTTGAACGGGGCGGCGAAGGCCGTCAGCCGGAAGCCGGAGATCTGCAACGGGCTGTTGAGGACCTCGACGAGCAGGGGTGGCGTGCCCTCCTTGGCCTGGACGGCCTGCGAAGCCTTGTTCCCGCGCGGCGCCACGTAGCCCTTCCGGGACCGGACTTCGCACCCCGGTTTGTTGACCCGCACCTCGATCTTGCGGAACCGCCCGTCGCGACGGTCGTTGGTCGGGTAGTAGCCGAGGACGTAGTACGAACTGTTGTCCTTCTGGATCCTCGCGAAGGACCCTGCGAAGTCGTTGGAGTTGATCGCCGCGAATCCGCCGGTCTCATCCGCCAGCACGCGCAAGCTGTCCAACTGGAGGCGCGCCTCGTCCTGCATCCCTCGCGAGTCCAGTCTCAGGCTGGGGTCGGCATCCATGGGCGGACCGGCGATGTCCGCCCCGTAACCGGCAGGCGCGTCGAGACCGCGCGGATCGACGCTGTAGATGCTCACGTTGGCCCGCGTCGCCGCCGCGATGGCGTCGCGCGTGCGCTGCAGGACGTCTGACGCCCCCTGGTTGTTGAACACGTCGGTGATGTCGTAGTCGATCCCCTCGCTGAAGAACACCATCGCCTTGCGGCGGCCCCGGATCCCCGAGAGGTACTCGGACAGCTGGGCCAGCGTGTCGAGCGTCGTGGTGGCGTTGTAGGAGCGCTCGAAGTCGTCCGTGTCGCGCGGCGTCGACGTGGCCCCGGCCCGCGTGCCGACCGTGTTGTTGTAGTCGTCGATCCTGTTCAAGGTCGCCGAGCGAAGCGCCTTGCCGGTGAAGCGGTCGACCGCCGCCATCAGCAGGCGCTTGTTGCCCGTGAAGTCCTGCGAGGCCGTCCCCTGCATGTTGACCACGGCGGCCACGTCGTTGGCGCCGAGGGCGTTCTGGATGAACTTCTTCGCCGCGTTCCGGACCATCTGCGTGTGGAGGGCCTCGACGTGCAGGTCGTCCAGCACGATGACGTACACCCGGCCTTCGAACGGCTTGACGTTGCTCTGCACGTCGGGCTCAATCGGCTGTTTGACGAACAGCGGCGCCTCCGCGTACTCGATGGGGATCTCGACAAGGCCGAAGTTCGTGAGGGTCTGGGGCTTGCCGTCCTCGAAGACCTGGAAGTCCCCCTGCTGGAGACCGCTGACGAAGTCCCCCTTCTTGTCCACCACCACCGCATCGACCTCGACGTAGTTGATCTCGACGCGGAAGGTCACGGGCGGCACCTGAGGGTTTGGCTGAACCGCCTGGGAGGATGCCTGCTGGCCGTGCGGGCCCGCGCCGGCCAGGCCAACGAGCAAGCCCGACAACACGACGGCCCGAATGCAGTTGTACAGACAAAGCGGCCTGAGCATAGTCTCGAACTCGATTCCTCAAGGCAGGGTGGCGCTATCCCATTATAGACTCGCGGGCCGGGGCCTCGGTCGGGCGCGGGCGTGTCCGAGCCGAATCGGAGAGGCTGGCGCTCCGGGACGGGTCGACCCCCACCGGGACGCCGCCGTCGTCGCCCTCCCCGATTGCACGGGTCGGGCCAGAGCCGGCCCGACCAGACCACCGGCGACGTTGCAGCGTCAAACCAGAGAAGCCTGTGCTTTGCCAATTGGGCCCGGGTATACTTAAAAGACTCTCCTCACGGTCGTCTCTGAGGCAGCCCGGCCCGGCATTCGGCCCGTGGATCGCGAGAGCGCGTTGGGTGGGGTCCGCCGAGGCTCCCCCACCGGTGCAGGCCAGTCGGAGGACTCGATGTCAAGCCGCAAGATCACTTTCTTCTACGCCGCGCTGATCGCGGTCGCGTCGCTCGCCGTGGGCATGGTCCTCGCCTCCCGCCTGGATCTGACGCCTCGCTCGGCCGCGCAAGGGATGGATGTCCCGGCCGTGAACAGCGCGCCCTTGGACGGCCCGGTGGACGCGTCGACGTTCCGCAACATCGCGAAGGCCGCGTCGCCGTCGGTCGTGAACATCCGCACGCGCGCCAAGCGGAAGGCGCAGGATCTGAGCGATTTCTTCGGCGGAGAGGACCCCTTCCATGGCTTCTTCGGCGCGCCGCAGGGCCAGGGGGGCGGCCGGGCTCGGCCGCGTGAGGAAGTCGTCCAGGCGGCTGGCTCGGGTTTCGTGATCAGCAGGGACGGCCTGATTCTGACCAACAATCACGTCGTCGACGGCGCCACGGACATCTACGTGGCGTTCGTGAGCGACACCCAGTCCGACCAGGAAGAGTTCAAGGCGAAGCTGATCGGCCAGGACCAACTGACCGACAGCGCCCTGATCCAGCTCGAGGAAAAGCCGAGCCGCCCGTTGGTCGAGGCGAAGTTCGGGGATTCCTCCCAGATGCAGGCGGGTGACTGGGTGATGGCCATCGGCAACCCATTCAGTCTCGCCCACACGGTGACGGTCGGCGTGATCAGCGCGACCAAACGCCCCTTCTACACGGCCGAGCTGAGGTCGCAGGACGTGCTCCAGACCGACGCCGCCATCAACCCGGGGAACTCCGGCGGCCCGCTCCTGAACATCCGCGGCGAGGTCATCGGTATCAACACGGCCATCCTGGCCAACGGGCGGTCGGAAGGCAACATCGGCATCGGGTTCGCCATTCCGATCAACCTCGTGCGTGAGCTGTTGCCGCAGCTTCGGGCGGGCAAGGTCGTCCGCGGCCGCATAGGCGTCATGGTCCAGGACGTGCCGCGCGAGAGCGTCGGGGATCTGGGCCTCAAGCAGCGCATGGGCGCGCTGGTCGCCCAGGTGCCCAAGGACACGCCAGCTGCCAAGGCTGGCCTGGAGCCGGGCGACGTGATCATCGCCTTCGGCGGCAGGCCCGTGGCCACGCGTGACGACCTGATCAAGATGGTCGTGGCGACCAAGCCGGGAACGAGCGTGCCGCTCAAGATCCTGCGGGACAAGAAAGAGAAGGACCTGACGATCACGGTCGAGGAACTGGACCTGGCCGCCGAGGCGGGCGAGCGGGCCTCCACCGAGGGCGGCGGCGAGCAGGGCACGAGCGGGGGCTTCGGCATCACCCTCGGCAACATCACGCCGAACATCGCACGGCAGCTCCGGCTGCCGTCCGGCATGGCCGGCGCGGTGATTACCGACGTGGAACAGGGCAGCGCGGCGGACGATGCTGGGCTGACGCAGTACAACGTGATCACGAAGGTCAACGGCCAGTCAGTGTCGAGCGCCGCCGAGGCGAGCCGCATTCTCCAGCAGATCCCGTCGGGCGGCCGGGCGATGCTGCTCGTGTGGAAGACGCGTTCGGGTCAGGAGGTCTTCCTGACCATGAAGAAGGAATAAGGAATCGTGACGCAACCGGGCGCCGGGCGTCCCCGCCGGCGCGAGCGTCAGGCAACCGAGAGGGCACGGCACGCCGTGCCCTTTCGTGTTTCAGCGCCGATGCCGTCTCCCCTACTCTCGCTCATCACCCGCCGCATCCGGGCCGACGGCCCGCTCACGGTCGCGGAGTACGTGGATCTCGCCCTCTATCACCCGGACCACGGCTACTATGCCCGCGCGGCCCAGCGGTCGGGTCGGGACGGGGACTTCTTCACGAGCGTCGATCTGGGCCCCGTGTTCGGCCGTTTGCTGGCGGTACAGGTGGCCGAGATGTGGCGGCGCCTGGGCACGCCTCCCTCCGTCGATCTGGTGGAGGCCGGCGCAGGCAACGGCCGGCTGTCGCGCGACCTGCTCGAGGGGCTGCGCGACTGCGACCCGGCCTGCTACGAAGCGGTCCGTCTGTACCTGGTCGAGCGTAGCGCTCGCGCCCGCGCGTCACAGGGCGCGACCCTTGGACCCCACGCCGATCGGCTGGTGACCGCCTCGGCCGACCTCCCCCGCCAGGTGCGGGGGGTCATCTACGCCAACGAACTGCTCGACGCCCTCGCGCCCCACCTCGTGGTCATGCGCCCGGAGGGACTGCGCGAGGTGTTGGTCGACCTGGTCGACGGCCACCTGGGCACGCGCGAGGGCCCGCCGAGAACCGCTCGACTGGAGACGTACCTCGACGAGACCGGCGTACGGCTGGAAGACGGGTGGTTCGCCGAGATCAACCTGGCCGCCGTCGACTGGGTCCACGCCGCCGCCGAGAGCCTGGCGCACGGCTTCCTCATGCTGATCGACTACGGCCACGAGGCGCGGGAACTCTTCTCGTCCGCCCATGCCGGCGGCACGCTCGTCACCTACCGCCGACACGTCGGCGAGACCCGAGACACGGGGCCCGCGTGGCTCGCGGATCCCGGAGGCCGGGACATCACCGCCCACGTCGACCTCACCGCGGTCGAACGCACCGCGCTCACGGCCGGCCTCGACCGGATCGGCGGCCTGGACCAGGGCTACTTCCTGGCGAGTCTGGCCCTGCCCGGTTCCGGGCGGGAGGGGCGGGATCCCCTCGCGACGCGGGACCGGTTGGCCCTGAAGACCCTGCTGCTGCCAGGCGGCCTCGGCAGCACCCATAAGGTCCTGATCTTCGGCCGGGCCGTTGGCCGCCCCATGCTTCAGGGTCTCGCCTTCGCTCGAAGGCTCACGTGAGCGACCCTGACGCGTACGGTTCGTGCGAGGAGACACCATGAGCAGTACGACGCTCGAGCGGGAGATCAAGCTGAGGTTCGAGAACGCCGTCGAGGCGCGCGACGCGATCCTTCGGACCGGGGCGACCCCCGTGCGGGGGCGCCGGCTGCAGGAGGACTGCCTGCTCGACACCGACGACGAAATGCTCCGCCGGCGGCGATGCGTCCTGCGGATTCGCATGGAACCGGGTCGTAGCCTGCTGACCTACAAGGGCCCCGTACAGCCGTCGCCGATGAAGCTGCGAGAGGAGCGGGAGACGGTCGTGTCCGATGGCGAGACACTGCTCTACCTGCTCAACCAACTCGGGTTCAGCATCTGGTTCCGCTACCAGAAGTACCGGGAGGAGTTCGGCGCCTCGGACGCCATCATCGCGCTGGACGAGACCCCCATCGGCACGTTCGTGGAGGTCGAGGGCAGCGAGAGCGCCATCAGCGAGATTGCGGCCGCCCTGGGTCGCACGCCTGCCGACTACCTCGTCGATTCGTACCGCGCCCTCTACGTGCAGGACCGCGCGCAGCAGGGCATTGCGGAACGCGACATGGTGTTCGAGGAATGAGGAGGCGCCCCATCCGGAGACTTGCTGGGGCGCAGGCGCACCGGAACCCGGCGCCAGGCCGGGTGGCTCGCCGTGTCCCGCCCTGGCACCTCAGCATCGCCAACCGGTGTGTCTAGCCGAGGCTCCATGTCCGAGTACCCCGCTCTCGTGCTCACCGCCGGCCTCGGCACCCGACTTCGCCCCCTGTCCTGCGTGAGGGCGAAACCGGCGGTTCCGGTGGCGGGAGAACCGCTCGTGCGTCGCATTCTGGCGTGGCTGGCCGCCGAAGGCGTCACGCGCGCCGTCCTCAACCTCCACCATCGGCCCGAGAGTATCCGCCGCGTGGTTGGGAACGGCTCGGACCTCGGCCTCGACGTCCGGTACTCCTGGGAACCCCGAATCCTCGGGTCGGCGGGCGGGCCGCGGCGAGCCCTCCCCCTGATCGAGTACGACCGCTTCTATGTCATCAACGGCGACACGCTGACCGATCTCCGATCTACAGTCCGTGGCCCGCGAACACGAGCAGTCGGGCGCCCGCGTCACCCTAGCCGTGACGCCGAATCGAGCCCCGGAGCGCTACGGCGGGGTCTGCATCACCGAGGACGGCGCCGTGACCGGGTTCGTTCCACGGGGCAGCGCGGAAACGTCGTGGCACTTCATCGGCGTGCAGGTGGTCGACGCGCGGGTCTTCGCGGATCTGGCGGCGGACGAACCTGCCGAATCGGTCAACGGTGTGTATCCGGCCCTGCTGCGCGAGCAGCCGGGCAGCATCCGCGCGGTACGCTGTTCGGCCGCGTTTGCCGACATCGGCACACCAACCGACTACTACGAAACCTCGATGGCGCTCGGGGCGGCCGAGGGAAAGTCGACGGCGGTGGGGCGGGGCTGCGTGGTCGACCCGTCGGCCCGCGTCACGGCGTCCATCCTCTGGGACGAGGTGATCGTCGGCCCGGACGCCATGGTCCACGCGTGCGTGCTAGCTGACGGCGTCTGCGTCCCAGCTGGCGCGCACTTGAATCGCCAGGTCGTCGTCCGCGCCGACGCCTGTCGGCCGGGACCCGCCGACGAGGTCGTCGGTGCCCTCCTCGTCTCGCCGCTGCCACCTCGCTAGGCCAGGCCCCGAAGTCGCCGTGGACGGACGCCGTTTGCCGGGGAGCGGGACCGGCGGGTACAATGGAGTGTTTACACACCTGACGACAGGAGCCCCGGGGCGATGCGCTTCGGAATATCGACCCACCTTTACCACGATCGGCGCCTGAGCCGGGAGCATCTGCTGGAGCTCGTCGAGTTCGGGTTCCGCGATGTCGAGCTGTTCGCCACCATCGGCCACATCGATTACCACGACCAGGGCGCGGTCGCGGAACTCGCCGGGTGGCTGCGCGAAGCGGGCATCACCGTGCCCTCGGTCCACGCCCCCATCGTCGAGCACCTGCTGAACGGCGAATGGGGACCGGCGCTCTCGACCGCGTCAGCCCTCGAACGGGTCCGCGATCACGCGGTCCGGGAGGCGGTGGCGGCGCTGCAGATGGCGCGGCAGATCCCATTCCGCTACCTCGTCCTGCACCTGGGAATTCCCGATGCCTTCGGGCCTGGCGCGGACGCGAACAGTCGCGCCGCGGCCGCGCGTAGCATCGCGGAGATTGCCGCGGCGGCGACCCCGCTCGGCGTCCAAGTGGCCGTCGAAGTGATTCCCAACGCGCTGTCGGCCGCCGCGTTGCTCGTCACTCTGCTCGAGGAAGATCTCGACCTGCCCGCTCCCGGGCCGGGGATTTGCCTCGACCTGGGCCACGCGTTCCTGATGGGCGACCTGGTGGACGCCATCGAGATGGTGTCCGGCGAGTTGGTGACCACTCACGTGCACGACAACCGGGGGAAGGACGACGAACACCTGGCCCCGTTTGAAGGACGGATCGACTGGCCCACGGCCCTGATGTCGCTGCAAAAGGTCGGCTACGACGGGACGATCCTCTTCGAACTGGCCAACACGAGCACACCGCGCGAGGTGCTCGAAAAGACCGTCGGCGTGCGACGGCGCTTCGAGGAAATCGTCGGAGGGCTGTGACCACCGCGCGTGACCACGCGGACACGACGACGTGAGGCCTATGCCAATTGTCTACATCGAAGACATCGCCAGGTACGACGGCCAAGAGGTCTCCATCCGGGGGTGGCTCCACAACCGCCGGTCGAGCGGCAAGATCCATTTCTTGACCGTGCGCGACGGCAGCGGCTTCATCCAGACCGTGATGTCGAAGAAGGCCGTGCCCGAGTCGGTTTTCACCCGGGCGGATCACCTCGCGCAGGAGAGTGCGGTGACGGTGACCGGCACCGTCCGCGCCGACTCCCGCGCACCGGGCGGCTACGAGATTGACGTTTCGAGCCTCGACGTCCTCTCGGAGGCGCACGACTACCCGATCACGCCGAAAGAGCACGGTCCGGACTACCTGCTGGAACGGCGGCACCTGTGGATCCGGGCCGAGCGACAGTGGGCCATCCTCCGCGTGCGCCACGAAGTGATCGACGCGGTCCGCACGTTCTTCAACAGCCGCGGCTTCGTGCTGGTGGACACCCCCATCTTCACACCGGCGGCCTGCGAGGGGACGACCACGCTGTTCCCGGTGCCCTACTTCGACCTCGGCACCGCCTACCTCACGCAGAGCGGGCAGCTCTACAACGAGGCCGACGCTGCGGCCCTCGGACGCGTCTACTGCTTCGGCCCGACCTTCCGGGCCGAGAAGTCGAAGACGCGGCGCCACCTGACCGAGTTCTGGATGGTTGAGCCCGAGGTCGCCTTCGCGACGCTCGACGACACGATTGAGCTGGCCGAACAGCTGGTCGTCGCGGTGGTCGGCCGGGTGCTCGAGACCCGCCGGCGCGAACTGGCAGTTCTGGAGCGCGACGTGACGAAGCTCGAACGCGTGCAGGCGCCGTTCCCGCGCCTGCACTACGACGACGCGGTCAAGATCCTGCACGAGAAGGGCGTGCCGTTCGAATGGGGCAACGACCTGGGCGGGACCGACGAAACGGTTCTCTCCGACCAGTTCGACCGGCCCGTCGCCGTGCACCACTACCCGTCCGCGGTCAAGGCCTTTTACATGAAGCCCGACCCGGTGCGGCCCGAGCTGGCCCTCGGCGTGGACGTCTTGGCACCCGAAGGCTACGGGGAGATCATCGGGGGTGGGCAGCGCCTGGACGACCTCGACCTGCTCCTCGCGCGCATCAAGGAACACAGTCTGCCTCAGGAGGCCTTCGAATGGTACCTCGACCTTCGAAGGTTCGGATCCGTGCCTCACAGCGGGTTTGGCATGGGCATCGAGCGCGTGGTGGCGTGGATCTGCGGCCTCGATCACCTCCGCGAGGCGATCCCGTATCCGCGCCTGATCTACAGGATGTACCCGTAAGCTGGGCTTTCCCACGGATGGCGATGAAGATCGGCTTCGTTTCCCTCGGGTGTCCCAAGAACCTGGTCGACTCAGAGGTCATGATGGGCCTCGCTCAACGCGACGGGCACCGTCTGACGCCCGACGCGGACGAGGCGGAGGTGCTGGTGGTCAACACCTGCGCCTTCATCGAGCCGGCGAGGCAGGAATCCATCAAGGCCATTCTCGAGATGGCCCGCAAGAAGACGACCGGCCGCTGTCGACGCCTGATCGTCACCGGCTGTCTGGCGCAGCGATACCGGGACGAACTCCGCCGGGAGGTCCCGGAGATCGACGCCGTGCTCGGCACAGATGAGGTTCCCCAGATCGTCGGCGCCCTGACGGGCACGCCGACGGCCGGCGTACCGGTCACGCTGTACGTCGGTGACCGGGCGCGGCGGCTCAAGAACACCGTTGCAACCCCGGCGGCAGCCCCGCGCCCGACCTACCTGTACGATGCCGAGACGCCGCGCGCGCTCGCCACACCGCGGCACTACGCCTACGTGAAGGTGGCCGAGGGCTGCGATTACAAGTGCGCCTTCTGCATCATCCCGACCTTGCGGGGCGCCTATCGGAGCCGCCCGGCGGAGTCGATTCTCCGCGAGGCGAGGGCGTTGGCCACCCGCGGCGTGCGGGAGCTCCTGCTCGTGTCGCAGGACACGACCTACTACGGCGTCGACCGCGGCGAGCGCGGAGGGCTCGCGCGGCTGCTGCGGGCACTGAACGGTGTCGAGGGCGTGCGGTGGATTCCGGCTCTGGTACCTCTACCCAACCACCATCACGACGGAAACGCTCGCCGCCATGGGGGAATGCGACAAGGTCTGCAAATACGTGGATCTCCCGCTTCAGCACGCGTCGGACGCCGTGCTCAGGCGGATGCGGCGCCCGGGCAGTCAAGCCGGCTACCTCCGGCTCATCGAACGGATCCGGCGGGCCGTGCCCGGGGTCGCACTCCGGACGACGTTCATCGTCGGCTTCCCAGGCGAAACCGAGAAGGAATTCGCCGAACTCCAGCGCTTCGTCGAAACGGTCCGGTTCGACCATGTCGGCGTCTTCACCTACTCCCACGAAGAAGGGACCTCGGCCTGGCGCCTGGCCGACGACGTGCCGGCAAGAACCAAGCACCGGAGGCAGGGTGCGCTGATGGTGACGCAGAAAGCCATCGTGGGCGCAGCCAACCGGGCGCGCCGGGGCACGCATGTCCGGGTGGTCGTCGACGGCCCTGCCCCAGAACACCCCCTGGTGGTCTGCGGCCGCCTCGAAAGCCAGGCTCCGGAGATCGACCCGGTGGTCTACCTGACGGAAGTCGACGTGTCGGCCTGCCGACCGGGCGACCTCCTCGAGGCGGAGGTGGTGGGCTCGAAGGGCTACGACCTGGTGGTCCGTCCGTTGCCCAGGCCCGAAACCGCGTGATATACTGAACTGCTTCGGGTGTCGAGGCAAAGGGCAACTGAAGTGGGCCGGTGCCCACTTTTTGTGTTTTGGGGAGGTCGTGGATCCCCTCGAACGAGTCCGGTCGCTGGCCGAACGGGCCGCCCAGTCGTACGGGCTGGAGATCTTCGACGTGCAGTTCCGCCGCGAGGCGCCGGGTTGGGTGCTGCGCGTCACGCTGGATCGCCGCGGAGCAGCAGACACCGAGGCGCGGGCCGGCGCGCCGGGCGACTCGGTGAGCGTAGACGATTGCCGACGCGTGAGCGACGACCTGAGCGCGCTGCTCGACGTTGAGGATGTGATCGACCGGATGTATACGCTGGAGGTCACCTCGCCCGGCCTGGACCGGCCGTTGCGCGATGCCCAGGATTTCGCCCGGTTTCGCGGCCGTCTCGCCCAGGTGGTGACGAGCGCACCGGTCGACGGGCAGAAGCACCTCCGCGGAAGGCTGGTCGGGGTGGAGGAGGACTGCGTGATCCTGGCGGTCGAAGGCGGGCGCCTCGTGCGGGTGCCGCTCGGCGCCGTTTCACGCGCGCGGCTCGAAGTGGAGTTCTGACGCGTCAGCCCCCGTTTAGGTGGATATGAGCAATCCTACACTGCAGCAGACCATCGAGGCGCTCGCCAAGGAGAAGGGGATCGAGCCCGAGGTCATCGTCTCCGCGATCGAGGAAGCGGTCAGAACCGCGTCGCGGAAGTACTACAAGACCAACGAGGACCTGCACGCGCGGTTCAATCTCGAGACGGGCCAGGTGGAGCTGTTCGCGGTCAAGCAGATTGTGGTCGAGGTGACGAACCCGGCTACCGAGGTGGCGCTGTCCGAGGCTCAGCAGCTCTATGGCGACGAGGCCGAGGTCGGCATGGAGATCGAGTTCCCCAAGTCCACCGAGGTGCTCGGCCGAATCGCGGCGCAGACGGCCAAGCAGGTGATCTTCCAGAAGGTGCGCGAGGCGGAGCGGGAGAACATCTTCGCCGAGTACAACCAGCGCATCGGCGAGGTGGTCAACGGAACGGTCAAGCGCTTCGAGAACGGTGACATCATCGTCGAGCTCGGACGCATCGAGACCGTGTTGCCGCGCAAGGAACAGTCGCGCGCGGAGAGCTACGCGCCGGGCGATCGCCTCCGGGCCGTCATCAAGGCCGTCAACCGCAGCGCGAAGGGACCGCAGATTGGTCCTGTCACGGACCGACCCGGCCCTCCTCATCAAGCTGTTCGAGCAGGAGGTGCCGGAGATTTACGACGCCACGGTCGTCATCAAGGGCGCGGTGCGCGAGGCGGGCGACCGCGCCAAGGTGGCCGTCTACTCGCGCGAGCGCGATGTGGACCCGGTGGGCGCCTGCGTCGGCATGAAGGGCACGCGCGTCCAGTCGATCATCCGGGAACTGCGTGGCGAGAAGATCGACATCGTCGAGTGGTCTGAGGATCCGGTCGGGTTTGTGACCAATGCGCTGAGCCCGGCGAAGGTGCAGCGCGTCTCGGTCATCGACGACCACGAGAAGGTCATGGAAGTCGTGGTCGAGGACAAGCAGCTGTCGCTCGCCATCGGCAAGAAGGGGCAGAACGTCCGGCTGGCCGCCAAGCTCACCGGGTGGCGCATCGACATCAAGAGCGAGGAAGAGAAACGCCGCGAGGTCGAGGCGCAGCTCGAGAGCCTCGAGATGCCGGGTGAGGGTCAGGGCGAAGGCGAAGCCTACATGCCCGAACTGGTGCTCCCCGACATCCACGACGAAATCGTGGCCAGCCTGCGCGAGGCGGGCTACGAGTCGGCCGAGATGGTCGCCGCGGCGTCGATCGAGAACCTGGTCGAAGTGCCCGGCATCGACGAGGCCACGGCCGAGATGGTCCTGGACGCCGCACGGGCCGCGGCGGCCGAGCAGGCCGCGGCGGCCGAGCAGGTCGAGGCGACCGAGCAGGCCGAGGCGACCGCCGGGCCGCAGGCAGAGGCGGAAGGCGGCGGCGGGACCGCCGAAGGTGAGGCCGAACCTCCGGGGCCCGACACGCGGACCGGCCCCGATCGGTGATGCGGTCGGACGTCAGGTAACGTGGGCGGGTGCGTAACAGGGTCGGAAGCCAGCGGCTGAGGGCGCGCGGTTGAGTGCCGCGATCCCGCCGCAGGTCGAAGGCCGCAGGCAAGTCGAGGTAACCGTTGGCCACTGTCCGGATTTACAAAGTCGCGGAACTGCTGGGAACCACGAGTCAGGAAGTCGTGGCTCTGCTCAAGCGCGATCACGGCATCGAGGTGAAGAGCGCGTCGAGCACGATTGAGGAAGTGGTTGCCCGTCAGTTCGTGGAGCGCTTGGCGCGGCAGCGCGGCGTGACGTTGCCCGGCGGCGACATGTTCGCCGAGACGCCGGTTCACAAGTCCAAGAAGCCTGGCGCCGCCAAGAAACCCGAACCCCCGAAGGCGGTGCTCCCAGCGTTGCCGCCGCCGCGCCTGGTCAAGACGATCCGGCCGCGGCCGGTCGAAGCGGTCGAAGGCGAGGCGCACCCCGCCGATGCCCATCCGCCGACCGTGGAGGTGCCCGAGAGCGTCCCTGTCGGGGCGGCTCCGGCCGCGCCCGTCCCGGTGGAGCTGCCTCCGCCCCCCACGCCGCACGCGGAAGCCAAGCCCGCCGCACTGGCGGCGCCCGAACCAGCGCCCCCGACGTTGAGAATCGAGACGCGGCCCCCTGCCCACCTGGAGGTGACGCCCGAGGCCCCCGTCGTGGCGGAAGCCCCGCCGATGACCCCGCCTCCGGCCGAAGCCCCGGCCACGCCACCGGTCGCAGTCGCGCCGCCCGCGCCTGCGGAGGCTCCCCCGTCGCCCCTCGGCCCGAGCATCGAACCGGCGGCGCCGGTCGTGCCGGCCGCGCCCGTCGCGGCGGCCCCTCGGGACTCAGCGGCGACCCGTCCCGTTCCGGCGGCCCGCCCGCTGACACCGACCCGCGGACGCCTGGTTCCGCCGCAACTCCGCTTGCGGGTGGAAGAAACGCCGCCGCCGCCGGCCCCGCGTCTGACGCCCAGGGTCACCGCCGCGCCACCGCAGCTGCGGCCGGCTCCGCGCCCGGCGGCTGGGCCAGCCGGTGCCGGCCTTGCTGGCGCGCGCCCGGCGACGCCGGAGGCAGCGCGAACGGGTGCGGCCCGACCGGCGGTCCCGCCGGCCCGACCGGTTCCCGGCCTTCGCCCGGTGGCCCCGGCCGCGACCGGCGGTCCGCGCCCGCTGCCCGCTCAACCGGTGCGGCCCGCACAGCCGCCCCGGACAGGCGCGCCCGTTGCGCCTCCGGCTCAGCGCCCGCAGCCGCCGCGCCCGGCTCAGGCGCCCCGTCCACCCATGGGTGGACGGCCCGCGGCCCCGCGGCACGGCGAGCGCCGGCGCGAAGCGCCGCGCGTGCCGCCGATGTCCGTTCCGGCGGCGCCGCCCCCGATCACGCGATCGATTACCCTCGCTGAAGGCATGACCGTCAAGGACCTGGCCGACAAGCTCGAACTCCGCACGAAGGACATCCTGAAGAAGCTCCTCGACAAGCGGATCATGATGACCATCAACACGACGCTGGACATCGAAACGGCGACCATGATCGCCCGCGAGTTCGGCGCCGAGGTCCAGCTCCGCAGCTTCGAGGAGGAGTTGCTCGAGGTCGAAACCGAGGAAAGCCGCCCCGAGGACCTGACACTGCGGGCGCCGGTCGTCACGGTGATGGGCCACGTCGACCATGGCAAGACCACACTGCTCGATGGCATCCGCGAAACCCGGGTGGCCGAACGCGAGGCGGGCGGCATCACGCAGCACATCGGGGCCTACCACGTGCAGGTCCACAATCGCAGCGTGGTGTTCCTCGACACGCCGGGCCACGAGGCGTTCACGCTGATGCGCGCACGCGGCGCCCGGGTCACCGACATCGTCGTCCTCGTCGTCGCGGCGGACGACGGGGTCATGCCGCAGACTCGCGAGGCGATCGATCACGCCAGGGCCGCCAGCGTGCCGATCATCGTCGCGATCAACAAGATCGACAAACCCGACGCCAACGCCGAACGGGTCAAGCGCGAGCTGGCCGATCTCGGCCTGATGCCCGAGGACTGGGGCGGCCAGACCGTCATGGTCGAGGTGTCGGCCAAGAAGCGGCAGAACCTCGAACTGCTGCTCGAGATGATCCTGCTCGTCACCGACATCGGCGAGCTCAAGGCCAATCCCAAGCGCGCGGCCGTCGGCACCGTGCTCGAAGCCCAGCTCGACAAGGGACGAGGGCCGGTCGCGACCGTGCTCGTGCAGGACGGCACGCTGCACGTCGGCGACACGGTGATCGCCGGGCCGATCCTCGGCAAGGTCCGTGCCCTCATTGACGACCGCGGACGCCACGTGAAGGCCGCCGGCCCGTCGATTCCGGTCGAGGTCCTCGGCCTGGCGGCTCTGCCGCAACCGGGCGACTCGTTCCAGGCCATCAACGACGCGGCGAAGGCGCGCCAGGTGGCACTCTTCCGCCAGTCGCAGGTCAGGGAGAAGGCGCTCGGCGCCAAGTCCCGGCTCACGCTCGAGTCGCTCCAGCAGCAGATCGCGGAAGGCGACGTCAAGGAACTGCCGATCATCATCAAGGCCGACGTTCAAGGCTCAGCCGAGGTGCTGGCGGACACGCTGACCAAGCTGTCGGACGAAAAGGTGAAGCTGCGGATCATCCACGCGGGCGTCGGGGCGATCAACGAGTCCGATGTGCTGCTCGCCTCGGCGTCGAACGCGATCATCATCGGATTCTCCGTGCGGCCCGACCGCAACGCCGTCGAGGTGGCGGAGCGCGAGCACGTGGACGTCCGGCTCCATTCGGTGATCTACAACGTGATCGACGAGATGAAGAAGGCCATGACGGGCCTGCTCGAGCCAACGTTCAAGGAGACGCGGCTGGGGATAGCGGAGGTGCGCGAGATCTTCCGCGTGCCCAAGGTCGGCTCGATCGCCGGGTGCATGGTCACCGAGGGCACGATCAAGCGCAGCGGCGAGGCCCAGGCGCGCCTCCTGCGCGATCACGTGGTCGTCTTCGAGGGCAAGATCGGCTCGCTCCGGCGCTTCAAAGACGATGTCAGCGAGGTGAAGGCCGGTTTCGAATGCGGGATCGGCCTCGAGCGGTTCAACGACGTCAAGGTGGGCGACGCGATCGAGGTCTTCGTGGTCGAGCGCGTCGCGACGCCGGTGTCGGCGTAGTCGGGACGATCGGGAGCGAGCACCCGACACCCTGGTTCCTGGGGCGGTTGAGTGTGCCGTCTACTTCACGGTGATGGTCGTCGCCCTGCTCTCCGTCGAGCTGTACCTGCCCGGCGCCCAGTCCCTGAAGGACAAGCGCATGGTCTTGCGGCGGATCAAGGACCGGCTCGCCCGGTTCAACGTCGCCGTGTCGGAAGTCGAGCACCAGGATCTCTGGCAGCGCGCGGGGCTTGGCATCGTCACGATCAGCACGACGCGGGCTCACGCTGAAGAGGCACTGGCGGCGGCGAGCGACGAGATCGAACGGGTCGAACCGGGAGCGATCACCCGGACCAGCGTCGAGTTCCTCGCATAGGCGCCGCGGCGCCACCCGGACACGACGATGCCACATGGCCACCGCCCCGATCGGGTCGGCGATCAGATTCGGGAGGAAGTGAGCGCCCTGCTGGCGAGGGCCGTGCACGACCCCGGTGTCGGGTTCGTCACGATCACTCGCGTGCACGTCACGCCGGATCTGCAGCTGGCGCGCGTCTTCTACACCCGCATGGG
The DNA here is from genome assembly GCA_963701315.1 of uncultured Acidobacteriota bacterium. Taxonomy (GTDB): domain Bacteria; phylum Acidobacteriota; class Vicinamibacteria; order Vicinamibacterales; family Fen-181; genus FEN-299. The sequence continues at coordinate 3,836,046 of OY969603.1, forward strand.
GTCGGAAGCGGAGCGGCGCACCACCGCCAAGGCCCTTCAGCGGGCGTTGCCGTTCGTGCGGCGCCAGGTCGGGCAGCGTCTCCGGCTGCGTCGCGTGCCGCAGATCGAGTTCGTGTTCGACGAGTCGGTCGGGCACCAGGAGCGCATCGAGCAACTGATCCAAGAGATCCACGAGGCAGAGGCTTCGCGCGAACACCCGCATGATGAACCGGACCCCGAACAGAACTGACGCGGCGCTGCTGGCGCGGATTCGCGACGAGATCCTTGCCCGCCAGCGGTTCCTGATCACCTCGCACGTCAAGCCGGATGGCGATTCCATCGGATCGCAGCTCGCGATGGCCTACGGGCTGTGGGCGCTCGGCAAGAGCGTCCGGATCCTGGACTGCGACCCGGTGCTGCCGGCGCTGACCGGCTTCCCGGGCATCCCCGCCATCGAGATCGCCGACCGCGTGGAGGGCGACTACGACGCCGCCATCGTGCTGGAGTGTGGGGACCTCGCGAGGACGGGCATAGCGGGCCTCGAGCGGGTACTTCATCATCAACATCGATCACCACCCCGGCAACGCGATGTACGGGGCCATCAACTGGTTCGACGCCGGCGCGGCGGCCTGTGGCGAGATGGTGTTCGACGTCATCGCCGCCCTGGGTGTGCCGCTCACCCTCGAAATGGCCACGCACATCTACGTGGCCATCCTCACCGACACCGGATCCTTTCACCACTCGGGCATCTCGCCGCGGACCTTCGACATCTGCCGCCAAGCGGTCGAGGCCGGCGTCGACCCCGTGGCCGTCGCGCGCCGCGTGTACGACAGCAACACCGTGGGACGGCTTCGGCTCGCGGGCGCCGTCCTCGCCTCCATGCAGGTCGACTCGACAGGCCGGCTGGCGCAGCTCCACCTGGACCGCGCGATGGCGCGGGCCGCTGGCGCCGCCTTCGACGACACGGAAGGGCTCATCAACCAGCCGCTGACCGTGAAGGAGATCCAGGCGGTGGTCTTCTTCAAGGAAGGGGAGCCTGGCCAGTACCCGAGTGAGCTTGCGGTCCAAGGGGCAGATCGACGTCGGAGCCGTCGCGGCGCGTTTCGGGGGGGCGGGCACAAGAACGCCTCGGGCTGCACGCTGAACGGCACCCTGGAGGACGTGCGGCGCCAAGTCCTGCCGCTGGTCGAGGCCGCCATCGGCGAGGCCGCCGCGTAGCGGCAACGCCCCAATCCGGCTGTATGAACGGTGTCCTCGTCATCGACAAGCCGGAGGGTCCGACGTCCCACGACGTGGTAGCCAGGGTCCGCCGCGCGCTGGCCCTGCGCGCCGTCGGCCACACCGGAACGCTGGACCCCATGGCGACCGGCGTGCTCGTGCTGGTCCTGGGCCAGGCGACGCGTCTGGCCCAGTTCATGACCGGGTACGAGAAGGCCTACGAGGCAACCATCCGGCTGGGCGTGTCGACCGACACCTGGGATTGCACGGGTCATCCGCAGGGCGAGGCCATCCGCGTTGGGGCCCTGCCGGAGGGTGGCGCGGTCACGCGCGAACTGACTTCGTTCCTGGGCACCCACCCGCAGCGGCCGCCCCGGTTCTCGGCCAAGAAGGTCGAGGGCGTTCGGGCCCACGTCCTGGCCAGGCGCGGCGCGGGCACCGAGCTGGCGCCCAACCTCGTCGACCTGCGCGCGATCGAAGTCGTCGGGATCGCCATGCCGCTCATCGAGGTACGCCTGCGGTGCTCGCCGGGCTACTACGTGCGAGCCCTGGCGCATGACCTTGGGGCGCGGCTCGGCTGTGGCGCGTGCCTGGAGCGCCTGCGCCGGACGGCGGCGGGACCATTCACGACCGCCCAGGCGGTCGGCCTGTGCGAACTCGAGCAGGACGGAACCCTGGCCGGGCGGGCCGTTATCCGGCTCGACGCCCTGCTCCCGGACCTGCCGTCGCTGACTATCGGTGAGGACGACGCACGCCGAGTCCGCCACGGCCATCAGATTCGGCCGGCCGGGGGGGCTCCATCCGGTGCCGTGGCGGTGCGGGTGTTCGGCCCGGACGGCGGCCTGCTGGCCATCGCGCGGCCGACGGAAACGCCGGGCGTTTTGCATCCGGCCGTCGTCCTGGGGTAAGATGTTGGATCTGTTGAAGTAAGAGGGACTGTCGCAGTGAGATACGGCGGCTTGGGGCGACGCGCGTCGCCACTGGGCCGTGCGTGGAGGTGACGATCGTGGGACTGACCAAGGAGCGAAAGACCGCGTTGATCGGCAGCTATGGCGTGCACGAAGGGGACACCGGATCGCCGGAGGTCCAGGTGGCCATCCTCAGCGAGCGGATCAACTACCTGACCGAGCACTTCAAGGTACACACGAAGGACCACCACTCGCGGCGCGGGCTGCTGCAACTGGTCGGCCAGCGCCGACGGCTGTTGGACTACCTGAAGCGGAAGGATACCGAACGCTACGCAGAACTGATCCGCCGGCTCGGCATCCGCAAGTAGCGCATCTGCGGCCGGACCCGGCACGGGCCGGGTTCCCGCCGAGCGCGATCCCGCACGTGCCGACTCACTACCGCCCGATCCTCCGCCTGGCTCCAGCGGCCTTCTGCCGCTGCACCGGGGGTTTCTCGCCTGATTGGTCCTCCGTCCGACTCACCCGGGGCGTCCGCGTCCCGCCAGCGAGGCAAGCTCTATGTACAAGCGCGAACTGACACTCGGCCTGAACGTCCTGTCGATCGAAACGGGCAAGCTGGCCAAGCAGGCGAGCGGCGCGGTCGTCGTCCGCTACGGCGACAGCGTCGTACTGGTGACGGCCTGCTACGCGCCCACCGAGCGCCAGGGCATCGATTTCCTGCCCCTGACCGTCGACTACCGCGAATACACCTACGCATCGGGCCGGATCCCGGGCGGTTTCTTCAAGCGTGAAGGCAAGCCCAGCGAGAAGGAGGTGCTGACGAGCCGCGTCATCGATCGTCCCCTCCGTCCGCTGTTCCCTTCCGGCTGGCACCACGAAACGCAGGTCGTCGCCCTGGTGCTCTCGGCTGATTCGGACAACGATCCCGACGTGCTCGCGATCACCGGTGCCTCGGCGGCCCTGGCGCTCTCGGAAATCCCGTTCCAGAAGACGATCGCGGCCGTCCGCGTCGCGCTGATCGGTGACGAGTTCCTGATCAACCCGACCTACGCCCAGCGCCGGGACGCCCGGTTGGACATCGTCGTGGCCGGGAGCCGCGACGGACTGGTGATGGTGGAGGCCGGAGCGAAAGTGGTGCCCGAGGAGCAGGTCATTGCCGCGCTGGAGGCGGGACACGCCGCGATCCGCCAGATCGTGGTTTTGATCGACCGCATGGCCCAGGAGGCCGGCAAGCCGAAGTGTGCCGTCGCGAAGAAGGAGATCAGCCGCGACTTCTACCGCGAGGTCCAGGAGAAGGTCCTCCTGCCGCTCAGCGAGGCCATGCGCATCCAGGACAAGATCGAGAGCTACGAGGCGGTCGACCAGATTCTCGAGGACCTCGTGGCGTCGCTACCGGAGGAGGAAGTCGAGCGCCGGCTCGAGGCCAAGGTGGTGTTCAAGGAGCTCAAGGAAAAGGTGCTGCGCGACGCGATCCTCGAGCGGCGGGTGCGGCTCGACGGCCGCGCGTTCGATCAGGTCCGGCCCATCTGGATCGAGGTCGGCGTGCTGCCGCGCACGCACGGGTCGGCGGTCTTCACGCGCGGCGAAACCCAGGCGCTCGTCACGGCCACGCTCGGCACCGCCGAAGACCAGCAGAAGATCGAGATGGTCAACGGCGAGGTCTACAAGCGCTTCATGTTGCATTACAACTTCCCGCCGTTCTCGGTCGGGGAGGTCGCCTTCCTTCGCGGTCCGGGCCGGCGCGAGGTCGGCCACGGGGCGCTGGCCGAGCGGTCGCTGACGCCGATGATTCCCACCGAGGACAAGTTCCCGTACACGGTCCGGGTGGTGTCGGACATCCTCGAATCGAACGGCTCCTCGTCGATGGCCACGGTGTGCGGGGCGTCGCTGGCGCTGATGGACGCCGGCGTCCCGCTCGTCAGTCCGGTGGCGGGCGTGGCGATGGGACTGGTCATGGACGAGGCCACCGGCGCCTACGCCGTACTGACGGACATTGCGGGCGCCGAAGACCACTACGGGGACATGGACTTCAAGGTGGCCGGCACCACCGAGGGCATCACCGCCCTCCAGATGGACATCAAGGTGACCGGCGTGACGTCGGCAATCATGCGCGAGGCCCTCGAGCAGGCGAGGCGAGGGCGGCTGCACATCCTCGAGACGATGCAGGCGACCCTCCAGGCGCCGCGCACGAGCATCTCAACCTACGCGCCGCGCATCGTCACCATCCAGATCCCCGTGGACAAGATCCGCGACGTGATCGGACCGGGCGGCAAGGTGATCCGCAGCATCATCGAGCGCACGGGTGTGAAGATCGATGTCGAGGACGACGGCCGCGTCAACGTGGCGTCGGCCGACGAGGAGTCGGCTCAGCGCGCCATCGCGATCATCCAGGAGTTGACGGCGACGCCCGAGCTGAACAAGTCGTACCTCGGCAAGGTCCAGCGCATCACGGATTTCGGCGCGTTCGTCGAGATCATGCCCGGGCTGGATGGCCTGCTGCACGTCTCCGAGATCGCCAAGCACCGCGTCAAAGACGTGCGGGACGAGCTCAAGGAAGGCGAGCAGTTGATGGTGAAGGTCATCAACATCGACCCGAGCGGGAAGATCCGCCTGAGCCGGAAGGCGCTGCTGGAGGGAGGCGACCAGCCAGCGGCCGCCGGGGAACAGCCCCCGGCCCCGCGCAGCCAGGAGGGGCGTCACGATGGCGACGGCGCCCACCCCCGTCATCCGCGGCCTCACGGAGACCGCGAGCGGCCACGGCACTAGCGGCCGCCGCACCGCGAGCGCTCGGGCCGACGTGACAGGCCCCGTCAGGACGCCTGTCACGTCCGCCTCTGTCGGTCAACCGTTCGGGTCCGACGGCGCTCCGGCGTCACCGCCGCCAGTAGCCGCCCGCCGCGTACCACCCGTGCCGGGAGTGACGCCACTGCGGGACAACCCAGTATGCCCGTGGATACGGCGGGCGCTCCCAGTGGCCACCCACCCAGAGATAGCGGTCCCCGCTCCACCGGTGGTAGCCGCCAACCCACACGAACCCGACACCAGGACTCACCGTGCGGACCTCGACGATTGGCACGGGCGGGCCGATCTGGAGGTAGACGCGCCCGGCCGCCGCCGACGAGGCGCATCCCATTGAGATTCCCATCACCAGGGCTGCCGACGCCAGAAGACCTCCGACCCGTCGCATGACAATCCTCCCCGGCGAGCGCTGGCACGCTCTACCGGATTAGAGCGTCGGCACGGAGCGAGGGTTTAACCGTTCGTGAGGGGGCGTCGGCACGCCGACCACGCGCGGCTCTGATCCGGCCCGTCGGGCTCGAGCCCCGCCACCGGCAGAGCACACGTCAGGGCCTCGGGGAAGCCTCCCGTGTCATGCGCTCGGCCTCCCACCGTCGGGCCGCGGCGACACGGTCGGCGACCGGGGGATGCGTGTAGAACAGCCATCGAACGACCCGGGAGGGATGTTCCTCGGCCAGGTTCTGAGCGCCCAACCGCTGCATCGCGCCGGCGAACACATCTGGCCGGCCGGTCAGCTCGAAGGCGAACCGATTGGCGGCACGCTCCATCCGCCTCGAGAGGGCGTTGGACAGGGGCAGCAGCCCCAGCGAGAGCAGCCCGGCCACGAGGAGCAGGACCGGCAATCCCGCCACGTCGGCCACACCGGACCAGCCGAGCCGCGGCGCCAACACCGACAGCACGCGGCTGGCCAAGTAGAACCCGCCGAGCGCCACCGCACCCTGATAGGCGAGTCCCCGCCAGATGTCCCGGTGGACGTGGTGCCCGAGTTCGTGGGCGAGGATGACCTCGATTTCCTCGTCGGTGTAGCCGGCGACGAGCGTGTCGGACACGAGGATCCGGCGCGTCCGTCCGAGGCCGGCCAGCGCGGCGTTCGCCTTCTTGGTGCGGTCGCTGATCTGCCACTCGCACGCGTCCATCACCGCCACGCCGGCCCGGCCGGAGAGCGCGAGCAACCGATTCTCGCAGTCCCTGGCGTCCGAGCGGGCGGAACGAGAAGAAGATGGGCATCAGCAGCACGGGCGCGACCTGGGTCAGGACAACCATGATCGCCACTGCCCCGCCGCCGGCGATCGCCCACCACGCCGTGGGCCACGTGCGCATGGCGAAGTACAGCAGGGAGAACCCGGCCAGGGAGAAGGCCCCACCCACGATGAGTCCCTTGGCCTGATCGATCGCCCAGCCGCGCAGGGTTTCGGTGGACAACCCGTACCGGTGCTCGAGCAGATAGCCGCTGTAGAGCGAGAGAGGCAGTGCGCCCGCCTCGTGGACCGCCCCGAGAAGGACGACGTAGCCGAGCACGACGCCGAACGGCGCAAACCCCCGTGTGCCGAGGTGGACGAGGGCCTCCGCCGCCGCGCGCAGCCGAACAGAGAGCGGCGTGGCGGCCGACAGGAGCAGCAGTCCTGCACTCCAAGCCGTCGACGCCATCGCCGCGCGGCGACGAAGTCCGTGGTACCGGGCGGACTTGTCTTCGTTCACTGGCCGCTGATGCGTACCCCGCCATTGGTCGTTTCGACCGCGACGAGCGCGCCGCCGCCGTTCAGCTTGCCTTCCACTCTGCGGCGGCTCGATTCCCCGCCGGAGAGCGCCAGGCCGCTGACCGAAATGCCGCCGTTCACGCACCGCGCGCGCACGTCGGCCTTCGCCCCACTCGGGAGCGTGAGATCGATGCCACCGTTGATCGTCTCGGCCCGCACGCCGTCGGGCGACACCGCGTCGAGCTGCAGTCGCACTCCACCGTTGGTCGTGGTGGCCTCGACCCGGCCCGAGAGTCCACGTCCGCGGATTCCCCCGTTGGTCGTTTCCGCCCGGAGCGAGCCTTTCAGGCCTTCCGCGACGATCTCGCCGTTGGTGTTCTGAACCCGAACCGACACCGACGCGGGCAGCGTCACGCGGTACCGCACTTCGACGCGGCGCCCGTCCAGGGTGGTGGGCTGCCGCGTCTCGAGCCGAACGCGGCCGGCGGTCACGTCCTCGCGGATCGCGATCTGCTTGAGCAGATCCTTCGCGTCGGTGTCGGTCGCCGCCCGGGCTGTTTTCTCCGCGACGACTTCAACCTGCGTGCCGTCCCCGGCGACGAGCGAGATTGCGCCGCTGGTGTTGAGAATCTCGACCTGCCCGCCGGCGGTGATCGGGTAGGTGCGTGACCACCCTTCCTCGGCCTTCGCGTTCGGATTCAGGCTGGTAACGACGACATCGCAGCCCGGGAGGGCGATCGCCGCGCCAATCAGCACCAGGAGCGCGCCGCCGGATCGGACCGTTCGCATCGACTGCATACGAGGGTGCCTCCTGCTGTGACTATACGGCAGAGGAGCGGCCCGGGTTCGGTGAGGATCAGTTGAGCTTGACCGACACCAGCTTCGACACGCCGGGTTCCTCCATCGTCACCCCGTAGAGCCGGTCGGCGATCTCCATCGTCTTGCGGCTGTGCGTGATGATGATGAACTGCGTGCCCTCCTGCATCTGCTTCAGGATCTCCACGAAGCGGCCGATGTTGGCGTCATCGAGGGGCGCATCGATCTCGTCGAGCACGCAGAACGGGCTCGGTTTGTAGCGGAAGATCCCGAACATCAGCGCGATGGCCGTCAGGGCCTTCTCGCCGCCGGAGAGCAGCTGCACGTTCTGGAGACGCTTGCCCGGAGGCTGGGCCACGATCTCGATGCCGCTCTCGAGCACGTCCGTGTCGTCGAGCAAGGTCAGGCCGGCGCGTCCGCCACCGAACAGGATGGCGAACGTCTCCTGGAAGTTCTCGTTGATCGCGGCGAACGCCTCGCGGAACCGGTCCTTGCTGGTCTCGTCGATGCGCTTGATTGCCTCGCCCGTGGCGGCGATCGACTCGCGCAGGTCGACGCGCTGCACGGTGAGGAAGGTGTGGCGGGTCTCGAGCTCGTCAAACTGCTCGATCGCCATCATGTTGACCGGGCCCAGCCGATCGATCTTCGCCTTCAGCTCGGCGATGGCCTCCTCAGGGCCGGCAGGCACCGGCCGGGCGGCCAGGGGGGGAGCCGGCTCGACGGCGGCCTCGACCTCCTCGTCTCCTCCTGCCTCCTCGTCCGGCTCCTCGGCGCCGACCGGGCCGACCGATGCCTGCCCACTGGCCTCCGCCTCCGCGACCTCGGCGAGCACCTGGTCCAGCGTGGCCTGCACGGCCTCGACGCAACTGGCCGCCAGATGGTTCAAGTCGGACTCGGCTGTCACGCGGGCGACGTCCAGCTCGCCCACCTCACGCCGGAGCGCATCGAGCGCGCGACGGGCCTCGCGAATGGCCTCCTCTTCGCCCTCAGCGACCCCGTGCAGGGTGGCGAGCTGTTGGTCCGCCTCCCGCACCTCGCCGCGATGGCGTTCCAGATCCTGGAGGTCGGCATCGATCTGGCGCTTGCCGTCCTCGATGGCCCGGCGGAGATCCGCTCGCCGCCCCTCGTTCTGGCGGCCCTCGTCCTGCCGCGCCGCGAAGCGGGCCTCCAGCTCGGCGAGTACCTCCTCCTGACGGGCCACGTCCCCCAGCAACGCGGTCGCGCGCTCCACGAGGGTCGCATGCGTGGCCCGCGCGTCGGCGGCGCGGCGGCTGATCACGCCAGCCTCCTCGCGGGCCTCCTGCAGCACGCGCTGGGACTGGGCCAGGTGCTCCTCGGCGGCCTGACGAACCAGGACTTGCGCCTCCATTGACACCCGCGCCTCGGCCTCCCGGCTCTCGAGCGACCGACAATCCTCGTGGGCCCTCGCTCGTTCGGTCGCGAGCACCTCGGCCTTGCGTCCGAGGCGGTCACGGGTCTCAAGGGCCTTCGTCACGGCGGCTTCCAGACCGACGATGGCCTTCTCCTGGCTGTGCGCCGCCGACGTCAACTCGGCGATGGCCTGCGAGAGCATCGCGATGGTGGCCTCGGCGGCGGCCGTCTGCTCGCCCAGGTGTTGCAGGGTGCCGTGGAGGCCGGCGCTCCGGTCGCGCAACTCCTTGATCTCGCGCTTCGTCGACAGAATGCCGCGGGCCTCCGCCCGCACGCCACCGGAGACCAGGTGAGCGCCGCGGAACACGTCCCCTTCGGGCGTGACGACCGGCAGATCCGACGCCGTGGCGGCGGAGACCGCGTGCGGGAAAGAGGTGGCCAGCCATGCCTGCCCGATCGCGCGCTGGATGGCGGAGGCGTGGGGACCGGCAATCCGCACGACCGACGCCATCGGCCGCAGGCCGGCGACCGGCGCGGTCCCCGCCGGCGCGGACGGTTGCTCGCTCCCTTCCGCGTCCACGACGAGGAATCCGCAGCGCCCGGCGTTCTGGTCTCGGACGAGCGCGAGGCCGCGCAGGGCCTCGTCGTGGCCGCGCACGAGCACATGCTGGAGCAGGTCGCCGAGGCAGGCTTCGACGGCGCGCTCGTCCCCCGGTTCGACTTCCAGGAAGTCGGCGACCGATCCGAGGTGGCGGATGCCGGACGCCGCGTCGGCCAGAACAAACCGCGCCGCGCTGCCGTACTGGGCGCGTGCCGCCTCGAGCTCTTCGAGCGACGCGAGGCGCGCCTCGACGCTGGCCAGTTCCTGCTCGGTCGTCCGGGTCTCCAGACGCCGGGCTTCGTGCTGATCGCGCGCCTCACCCAACTCGGCCTGCTTCGCCTCGCCGTCGGCACGGGTCCGGTCGAGCGATGCCTGCAGGTCGGCCAGCCGCTGCCGACCATCCGCCAAGTCAGCCTCGGCCCGGGCGTCCTCGACCTCGAGGTCCGCCTGCTCAGCCTCGAGGCGGGCGAGTTCCGTCTCGACGCGCTGGCGGGCCGCGATGGCGCCGTCGATCGCGTGCTCGAGCGCGTTGAGCGCGCTGAGCGCCCGGTAGACGTCCTGTCGGCGGAGCTCGACGGTCGCCTCGAAGTCCATCAGGCGCCCGTAGGCCGCCTCGGTACGCGGCATCCTCAGCCGCCAGCACCGCGGCCGCCTGTTCCCGTTCGCCCGCCGCCCGTTCGGCGCCGGCGCGGCGCTCGGCCAGCGCCGCCCGGGCCGGCTCGTGCCGGCTCTCGATGCTGCGGAGTTCCTCGGCGATCGCCGCGCTGCGGGTCTCCAGCTCCGTCAGCTGCTGCTCGCTGAAGCTGACCTGATTCTGCCGGCGGTCGATCTCGAGCTCGCGCGCGTGCGCCGTCTCGCGCGCTTGGTTCGCTCGGGCTTCGGCCTGCGCGAGGTCCAACCGCGTGCGCGCCAGCGCGGCCTCGGCCGACGCCAACCCTCCTTCGGCCGCCGTTTCCTCGGCGCGGCGCGCGGCGAGGCGCGACCGGGCCGACTCGATCGCCTCAGCCAGCCCTCGATAGCGGCGGGCGAAGGCCAGCTTCTCCCAGCGCCGCAGCTCGTCGCGCAGCCGCTTGTACCGCCGCGCCTTGGCCGCCTGGCGTTTCAAGACCGCGCGCTGCTTCTCGACCTCGAAGATGATGTCGTCGATGCGCGTCAGGTTCATCTGCGAGGCTTCGAGCTTCAGCTCGGCCGCGCGGCGCCGCGCCTTGTACTTCGTGACGCCGGCCGCTTCCTCGATCAGCTGTCGGCGGTCGGCCGGACGCGTGCTCAGAATCTGACCGATCTTCCCCTGCTCGATGATGGCGTAGGCCTTGGCGCCCAGCCCGGTGTCCATCAGCAGCTCGTGGACATCCCGCAGTCGGACCAGCTCCCCGTTGATCAGGTATTCGCTCTCGCCCGACCGGTACAACCGCCGGGTGACCTCGATGTCCCTCGCCACGGACGGCGGGGCGGCCTCCTCGTCATTCCCCTCGTCCAGGCCTGCCCGGGCGGCGAGCCCCGACGTTACGCCCGTGAGCCTGAGGCGGACTTCTGCAGAGGCCGTGGCCTTCCGCGCCTCGCTGCCGCTGAAGATCACGTCGAGCATCTGGTCGCCGCGCAGGCTCTTGGCGCTCTGTTCGCCCAGAACCCACACGATCGCGTCGGCCACGTTGCTCTTGCCGCAGCCGTTCGGCCCGACGATCGCGGTGACTCCGCGGTCGAACGACAGCTCCGACCGGTCGGAGAATGACTTGAACCCCGAGATCTGCAGCTTCTCCAGACGCATCACTCGCACCCCAAGCTGACACCCATGCGCCGGCGACTCCGCAGGGAACCCCGCGGACGAGCCACCCGGCCCATCGGCCATCGTGGCGGCAACGACCCACAACTGTTGCCTGACACGACAACAGCCGCACGAGGCGGACCACGAACCGGCCCCTCGAGCGGCTGGAATCGCCCCTGCCCCGCCTGTCCGCCAGACCAGCAGGTTAGTCTAACAAGTGCAATTCCTTGTAGCAAGTGCCCGACTAGGCACAACGGGTAGGGCTACAACGCTCGAGTGGCCCCACCCTCGGGGGATTCAGGGAGAGGCGTGCCGACCTGACCGGAGCACGCCCGAGTCGGTTCCGCGGCCGGCAGGCTGCGGGGTCAAGCGGCTCGGGTCACCGTCCGGCCGGCCTGACACCCTTGCCGTGGCGCAGCTCGTTGAGCCGCTCGGCTTCCGGGAACGACTGCAGGGCGGCCTGCGCCTGTGGGTCCTTCGTCAGCAGGTTGCGACGGGCCTCGGACAGCCCCCACAGCGCATTGTCGATCTCGTAGTGAATCATCGCCCGGATGAAGTCGCCATCCTTGGCCAAGCCCTCCTCATCGATCTTGACCTTCTTCGAGACGAGGAAGTTCCGGAAGTCCGCCACCATGGCGTCGTCCACGACGAAGCCTGGCGCCAGCCGCCTCTGGTCCGGTCGCGGAGCGACACGGTTATCGCCCTCGGCGACAAACCGCTCCGCGTAGATCCCGAACACCTGGCGGGCGTAGAGGGCCCGGCCGAACACACCTGGGTTGAACCCCTCTACGGGGCCCTCCACCCGCCGGTCCGGCTCGATGCCGCCCCCGCTGTAGACCTTCCGCCCCGCGTCGGTGTGGCGCAGATCCGCCGCCCCGTGGGGCGTGGCGGTCTGGTCTTTGAGCGTGTAGCTGAAGTAATCGTCGAACGTGCCGTCCCACGGGCGCTGGATCAGGCGTTTGCTGGGTGTGTAGTACCGTGCCGTCGTCAGCGCCAGCCCGGCGTCCTCGCTGATGTGGTACACGGACTGCACGAGGGCCTTGCCGAACGTGCGTTCCCCGACGATCAATGCCCGATCGTGATCCTGGAGCGCCCCGCTGACGATCTCCGACGCGCTCGCGCTGTTACGGTTGACGAGGACGACGAGCGGCAGGTCCGTGTAGGCGCTCGGTTCGGTCGCGTAGTAGTCTTGATCTGAGTTCTGGACGCGGCCCCGTGTGTAGACAATGAGGGCATTCTGCGGCAGGAAGCGGTTCGACACGCGGATGGCCTGGTCCAGCGGGCCACCCGGGTTCGACCGCAAGTCGAGGATCAGCCGCTTCATGCCCTTCGCCTTCAGGTCGGCGAGCGCCTTGCCGAGATCGGCGTCGGTGTTCTCGGCGAAGTCCTGCAGCCGCACGTAGCCCGTCTGCGGGTCAATCATGAACGTCGCGGTGATCGAGGGAATGGTGATCTCGTCCCGGGGCACGTCCATCTCGAGCAGCCGGTCGTAGCCGGGCCGCTTCAGCGAGACGTGGACCAGCGTGCCCTTCGGGCCGCGCAGCTTCTTCAGCGCCTGATCGCTCGTCCAGCCCTTAGCGTCCTCCCCCGCGATCCGCGCGATGATGTCGCCCTGACGGATCCCCTTCTTGTAGGCCGGCGTGCCCTCGAAGATCGAGACCACGGTGATGTCCCCGTCCCGCACCACGATGGTGACGCCGAGGCCGTAGTAGTGGCCCTCCTGGCGTTCGCGCATCTGCAGGTAGGTCCTCGGATCCATGAAGTTCGAATGTGGATCGAGCGTCTGCAGCATGCCGCTGATGGCGCCGTAGACGAGGCGGGCGGGGTCCACCTTGTCGATGTAGTTGGTTTCGACGGCGCCCAGAGCCGCTGTGAATACCCGATAGTCCGGCATGCGGTCGCCAGTGGCGAGCGCGCTGCGGCCGAACAGGCCGCCAACCAGCGCACAGACCAACACGCCAAAAACCGCAGCCGACAAGGTCCCGTACCTGCGCATGAATTCGATGCTAGCAGATAACCCACGGTGCCGCAATGACTTCGGGCGCTGCCTCGCGCGCCGTCAGCTTGACCCTTGGAGACGTCGCCCCCTATAATCCCGAGAGAGGTTTCAGCTACAGCGCGATTCCCCCGCAGGTGACAAGAGGCGTCGTGTCAGGCAGGACGGGGCGACCCGCGTCGCCCGATGCGCCTGTGGGTAGCCGGGCGTTGAGGAGCAGGCACCATGTTTGGTTCAATCGGCATGCAAGAGCTGATCATCATCTTCGTCATTGCGCTGATCATCTTTGGTCCGCGCCGCTTGCCTGACCTCGGCCGCTCGCTGGGCAAGAGCATCGCCGAGTTCAAGCGCGCGTCGAACGAGTTGCGCAGTACGCTGGAAGATGAGATCCGCACCGAGGAGCAGCGTCAGACCCGGACCACCGCGACGCCCGCGGCGACCGCGGCACCCACCCCGACAGCCGTACCCACCCCGGCGGCGACTCAGCCGGCCGCGGACACGACCCCGCACCAGGGCTGATGGCGCTCGTACCGTTTCCTGGACGTGGCGGCGCGGATCCGGCCCCGGACTCGGACCCGTGGGGCGACACCTCGGCCGAGGACGGTGCCGGCGCCAAGATGTCGTTTCTCGAACATCTGGACGAGCTCCGGAAACGGATCATCGTCAGCGCGTCGGCCGTCGGCGTCGGATGCCTCATCGCCTTCAGTTTCGTCGACAAGATCTACAAGTTCGTGATGGATCCCCTCTTCGCCCTCCTGCCGAAGGGGAGCAGTTTCCAGTACACGGAACCGACCGAAGCCTTCATCCTCTACGTCACGATGGCCCTGATCGCGGGCGTGATCATCGCCATGCCGATCATCCTCTGGCAGGTGTGGCTGTTCATCGCGCCGGGCCTCTATCAGCGGGAGAAACGGCTCGCGATCCCCTTCATCTTCCTGTCGTCGGTGGGGTTCGTGGGCGGGGCGGCGTTCACGCACTACATGCTGTTCCCGTGGATGTGGATCTTCTTTGCGAGCTTCGCGAGCAGCCAGCTCAAGTTCATGCCGAAGATCGATCCCGTCTTCTCGCTCTACGTGAAGATGATCCTGGGCATGGGCCTCGTCTTCCAGATGCCGGCCATCGTCTACTCGCTGGCCCGCATGGGCATCGTCACCGCGCGGTTCCTGCTCAAGAGCTTCAAGTACGCCATCCTCATCATCTTCATTGTGGCCGCCGTGATCACTCCCAGCGGCGACATGCTGACCCAGACCCTGTTTGCCCTCCCCATGATCGGGCTCTACGTCATCAGCATCGCCATTGCGTGGGCGTTCGGCAAGCGCCGGGTCAAGGCCCCGCCCACGGAGGCCGAGAGCTAGCGTCGTGGTCATCAGGCGTTCTTCCGCTCGCGAGGTGGCCGGCCTGTTGCGGGACCTCGCCGCGGGCCCGGATGCCACCCGTGAGGCGGCCGTCGCCCGGCTGTCGGTGATCGGGACGCGGGCGGTCGAAGGGCTGCTGACATTCCTCGCACCCTCGGAAGGGCTGTCCACGCGCATCGGCGCCCTCTCGGCCCTCGAGGCGATCGGCGACCCGCGGGCCATGGAGCCGGCGCTGGCCTGCCTAGCCGGCCCCGATGCCGCCCTCTTCATGCCGGCCGCCCTCGTGCTGCGACGGCTGCTGGACTCGGCCCGGGGCGGCGATGTGCTCGACCGCCTGACGTCGCTCATCCTGGACCACTCGCGGCCGGACGCTGCCCGGCTGGCTGCGTTCGACGCGCTGCGGGGCCTGGCCCCAACGGTGCTCGAACCAATCGCCAAGCGCCTGCTCCAGGACGACAGCCGAGCCCTCCGCGCCGCCATCGCCCGGCCGGCTGGGCCCGAGCCGCCGGTGCCCCCGCTCGAAGCCATCGAGCGGGCCGCGTCGGGTCCCCTCCCAGACAGCCCGGCCGACTTGCGGCGCTGGCTGGCCTCGGCCGGAGCCCTCGCTCCCCTCCCCACGCTGCACCGGCTCGTTGAAGCCATCCGCCGGCGCGAGGCCGCCGCCCCGACGGAGCGCGGCGACTGGATGATGGCCAGAAGCGCCGTTCACCAGACGCTCGCCTCGCGTGGCAGCACGGTGGCGCTCTACGACCTGCGCGAGACGATCGAGAGCGGCGAGCCGGCCCCCGTCGAGATGCTCTCGGCGTTGGCCGTGGTCGGTGATCGGTCCTGCCTGGAACCCATTGCCGCGGCGTACGCCAAGCTTCTCACCGGGGGCAGTGGCCACGACGCCAACGCGTGGTGGCGGGAACACCTGGCCCTGACGTTCCAGGCGATCGCGACCCGGGTCAGACTCGGCGACCGACATGCCGTCTCGCGCCGAATCCGGTCGCGCTGGCCCGCAGCGGCGACGGCCCTGCTTGGACCCCCGAAGGGGTAATCCACCTCAAGCGTTCGCCCGCCAGGCCGATATACCGGATGGGATGCGTCTGTCCGCCCCCAGTGGTTTCCTGTCCGTGAAAACGCTCCGCCTTGCCGTCGCACTCCAGCTCGTTCTGGCGGTCGCCCCATCGGTGTCGCCCGCCGTGAGACCACTTCCGTCCCCCGCTGCGCTCCCGCCGCCAACGGCGCCGTGGCTCCCCGTCGCAGAGGCCGTGGCCGATCGGGACCACGACACCCTGCCCGACCTTGCGGGCCAGACGGTGACACTCCGGGGGGTGATCACCTACGAACCCCGGGTGCTCGGGCAGTCGGCCACCGTGGCGGCCCTGCAGGATGCCACGGCCGGAATCTGGATCTTCGCCGAGCAGCGGTCGGACCTGGTCGACCGGGTGTCCCGCGGGGACCTGGTCGAGGTCACTGGACGGATTCTCGCAGTACCACGGCCGCAACCAGATTCAGATGGTCCGCGGGGGCCTCCGGCGGGTTGGTCGGGCCGCGGCACCCCCGCCACGGTGGGCGACGGCTCTCGACATTCGCCGGGGGCGATTCCAGTGCGAGCTGGTCCGTCTGCACGGCCGCCTGCGGGTGGACAAGGACCAGGTCGCCCAGAAGACCGGCCTTGTCCTCGAAGACGCCAGTGGCGTGATCCCGATCCTCGTGACCGACCAGTTCCTTCAGGACTTCCGGTTCCTCGAGCACCTGCTCCAGAGCAAGACCGTGACGGTCACGGCGCTCGCAACCGTCGATTCGGCGGCAGTCCCGCCCAAGGTATCCGACTATCGCCTCACGCCGCGCGATGCCGCCGACTTTGCGTTTCCACCCCTGATCCCGTACCGGGAAATCGCCATCGGGAGCACCTCGGCGCTGCTGGTCGGCGCGACCGTCCTCCTCTGGTGGCGGCGGCGGAGCGCCGAGCGGCGCGCCCTGGAGCTGGCGGACCTCAACGCCAGACTGAACGCGGCCAAGGAGGCCGCCGAGGCCGCCAGTCTCGCGAAGAGCGACTTCCTGGCCAACATGAGCCACGAGATCCGGACGCCCATGAATGGCGTGATCGGCATGACCAACGCGTTGCTCGACACGAGTCTCACTCGGGAACAGCACGAGTGCGCGGACGCGATCAGGCGGAGCGCGGAGTCCCTGCTTCAGGTCATCAACGACGTCCTCGACTTCTCCAAGATCGAGGCCGGCAAGCTGACGGTCGACCCCGCGCCCTTCGATCTGCTCGTCGCCGTCGAGGACGCCGTGGAACTTCTGGCTGAGCAGGCAGAGGCCAAGGAACTGGACTTGGTGGTCCGGTGGAGTCCCGACACGCCGCGCCAGGTTGTCGGCGACGCCGGCCGCGTTCGGCAGGTCCTGGTCAACCTCCTGGGGAACGCGGTGAAGTTCACCGAGCGCGGGTGTATCGAGGTCAACGTCTGGCCGGACGGCCCGCCCCCGTCGCGGCTCGTGTGTCTCGCCGTGGTCGACAGCGGGGCAGGAATCGCGGCCGACAAGCTCGAGGCCGTGTTCGACAAGTTCACGCAAGGCGACGCCTCCACGACGAGGCGTCACGGGGGAACGGGTCTGGGCCTGACGATCAGCCGCCGTCTGGCGAACCTGATGGGGGGCACGCTCACCGCAACGAGCACGATCGGGCTCGGCTCGACCTTCACGCTGACGCTTCCGCTCTGGCCCGCGGGCTCCCGCGAGGTCGAACCGGCCCGTCCGCGCGGCCTGGAGGGCTTCCGCATCTTGGTCGCCGACCCCTGCCTCCCGCGGCGCGCGGCGGTAACCGACCACCTGCGGGCGGCCGGTGCGGTCGTCGACGGCGCCTCCTTGCTGGAGCACAACGCGACGGCACCGCCCGATACCGCCTGTCACGTCGTTCTCGCCGACGAATCGACCCTCCCCGAACCTCGCCCGGGTGGTCCGGCGGCCGCGCCAATGCCTGGCAGCGCGCTGGTGGTCATGGTGTCTCGGCGCGGCCAAGTGGCTGGGATGTTCGCCGCCGACTGGTCACCGACCCGCACCACTCTGCTCAAGCCGATCCGATTGTCCCGGTTGGTCGACGCCCTGGAGGCCGCCGTCGACGCCAAGCGGCCTTTGGCGGAGGCGCCTCAGGCGTCCGACCCGTCGCCCGACACGCCAACCCAGCCCCCGATCACCGCGAGAGCGCGGGTCTTGATTGCCGACGACAATCTGGTGAATCAGCGCGTCGCGGCCAGGCTCTTGGCGAAGTTGGGGTGCGAGGTGGACGTGGTGGCGAACGGCCAAGAGGCCGTCCGACGACTGATGACGGGCACCTACCATCTGGTCTTCATGGACTGCCAGATGCCCGTCCTCGACGGTTACGAGGCGACGGCCGCCATCCGCGCCACCGACCACGGCGTCGCGACCATCCCGATCATTGCGATGACGGCCTACGCGATGGCCGGCGACCGCGAGCGCTGCCTAGCCGCCGGGATGACCGACTACCTGCCCAAACCCATCCAGACCGCCCGGATCCGGGAGATTCTCGACAAGTACGTCCCGGCCGGGTCCGTCAGCGACGCGGCGGGCGCCGCGTGCACGCCACCGGGTCCGGCCGCCCCTGACGGTCAGTAGGCCTTGGCGAAGGAGGCCCGCGCGGTTCCGGGCCTGCCGCACCGCACGCACGTCCCGCCCGCGCTGTCATCCAGCGGCAGGTTCCTGATGGTCGCCTGCGTGTCGGCCTTGATCTCCGCCTCGCAGTCCGCCGACCCGCACCACGGCGCGACCACGAACCCGGGGCGCCCCTCCATGATCTGCTTGAACTCGTCGTAGGAGGTCGTCTGCGTCGTGTGGTCCTCGCGGAACTTCACAGCTCGCTGGAAGAGCGTTCGCTGAATGTCGGCGAGCAGATCGATGATCCGCGCCGCCAAGCCGTCGCGGCCAGCCGACAGCTTCTCGCGCGTGTCGCGGCGGGCCAGCATGACCTGGTGCTTCTCGATGTCCTTCGGCCCGATCTCGAGCCGAACCGGCACGCCCCGCAACTCCCACTCCGCGAACTTCCAGCCCGGTGTGTAGGCATCCCGGTCGTCGAGCATCACTCGAACACCCTGCGCCGTCAGATCGTCGAAGATGGCCCGGGCATGCGGCAGCACCGACTCGCGCCAATTGCCGCGCGGAATCGGCACGATGACGACCTGGTATGGCGCGATTCGGGGTGGAAACACCAGGCCGCTGTCGTCGCCGTGGGTCATGACGACGCCACCGATGAGCCGGGTCGTGATCCCCCAGGACGTGCCCCAGATGTACTGCAGCGATTTGTCGCGTGCCTGGAACTGGATGCCGAACGCCTTGGCGAAGTTCTGGCCGAGATCGTGGGACGTGCCGGCTTGCAGCGCCCGGCCGTCGCCCATCAGGGCCTCGATCGAGTACGTGCGCGCCGCGCCCGCGAACTTCTCGCTCTCGCTCTTGCAGCCGGCAATCACCGGCATGGCGAGTTCGGTTTCGACAAACTCCCGGTAGAGCCCGAGGATCTTCATCGTCTCGGCGTGGGCCTCCTCGGCCGTCTCGTGCGCCGTGTGCCCTTCCTGCCAGAGGAACTCCGTGGTCCGCAGGAAGAGCCGCGTCACCTTCTCCCACCGGACGATGTTGGCCCACTGGTTGATCAGCACCGGCAGGTCGCGCCACGACTGGATCCACTTCGCGTACATGGTACCGATGATGGCCTCCGACGTCGGCCGGATCGCCAGCGGCTCCTCGAGCGTCTCGGTGCCGCCCTTCGTGACCCAGGCCACCTGGGGCGCGAAGCCTTCCACGTGATCGGCCTCTTTCGTCAGGAGGCTCTGCGGGATCAGCAGCGGGAAGTACGCGTTGACGTGGCCGGTTGCCTTGATGCGCCGATCGAGGCCCTGCTGCATCAGTTCCCAGATGGCGTACCCGTAGGGCCGGATGACCATGCACCCCTTGACGGGCGAGTAGTCCGCCAGTTCGGCGCGCCGGATCACGTCCGTGTACCAGCGGGAGAAATCCTCGGTGCGTGGGGTGATCTCGGTCACCTGGCCGTCGCCGCTGCTCTTGCTGCTGTCGCCGATCGTCGTCATGCGTCGTTCCTTCAAGGCCCGCCGGCCCGACCCTCCGGGCGCCACGCGGGAGACTGGCCAATTACGATATCCTACCATTATCGCGTAACGTCCCCCCGAGGCTGCGATGCACCCCGTCAGAGTCGATGTTCGCGCACACACCGGCACCTACTCGGTGCTGATCGGCGACGGCCTCTCGTCCCGACTCGGGTTGTTGCTCGACGAGCGACGGTGCGGGGCCAGACGGTTCGTCGTTTCGAACCCGGTCGTCTGGCGAATCCATGGCGACCGCATTACGGCCGCCGTGCCGGGCGCAGACCTCATCGAGGTCCCGGATGGCGAGCGCCACAAACACCTGCAGACGGTTGCGCGGATCTACGACGCCCTCGCCAGGGCCGGGGCCGAGCGGGGTTGCGTCATCCTGGCCGTCGGCGGCGGCGTCATCGGCGACATGGCCGGGTTCGCGGCGGCGACCTATTTGAGGGGCGTTGGCCTCGTGCACGTCCCGACGACGCTGCTCGCGCAGGTCGACGCGTCGGTCGGCGGGAAGGTGGGCGTCAACCTCCCGGCGGGCAAGAACCTGGTCGGATCGTTCCACCCGCCCCTGCTCGTGGTCACCGACCCGCTCCTGCTGCGGACGCTCCCCCGGCGCGAGGACCCGGGCCGGCCTCTATGAAGTCATCAAGTACGGCATGGTGTGCAGCGCGACGCTGTTCGCCCGCCTGGAGGCCGAGGCCGCGCGCCTGGCGTCACCCGACAGCGAGGCGGTGGCGCCGCTCATCGCTGACTGCTGCGCGATCAAGGCCCGCATCGTGTCGGACGACGAGCGGGAAGCCGGGCCGCGCCGCGTGTTGAACTTTGGGCACTCGGTGGGCCACGCGATCGAGTCCGTGACCGCGTACCGTCGCTTCCGCCACGGTGAGGCCGTCGCCTGGGGCATGGTGGCGGCGGCGCAGATCGCGGTCGCGCGCGGTCTGCTGGCCGGACCCGACCAGCGGGCACTCACCTCGTTGGTCATGCGGCTGGGGCCTCTCCCCCAGATCGCCGACCTGCAGGTGCCGCAGATCGTCGAGGCGATGCGGCACGACAAGAAGATCGTGGAGGGTCGGCTGCACTTCGTGCTGCCCTCGGGAATCGGGACGGCGGTGATGGCGGACGATGTGTCCGAAGCGGAAGTGGCCACGGCCCTGTCGCAGGTCGGCTTCGGCGGCGCAGCCGGTGGCCGACCGCCCCTCAGGACGTGACGCCGGGCGTCGGGAGCTTGCCGAGTAGCGTGCGGTAGTCGATCTGCAGGATGTCCGCGGCCCGCCCCGGGTCGCCCCCCGCGTCGGCCAGAGCCTCGGCGATCTTCCGACGTTCGACCTCGGCGAGGACGCGCCGGCTCGCCTCGGCCATCGTCCCGGACAGATCGAGGGCCTTCCAGGGATCCCCGTCCTTGGCCAGGGCGGTCGTCCCCTCCAAGTGCAAGTGGTGGGCGTGGATCACGCCGCCGTCCGCGAGAATGACGGCGCGCTCGATGCAGTTCTGGAGCTCTCGCACATTGCCCGGCCACCGGTAGCCCTGCAGACCTTCTTGGGCCGCGTCCGAGAGAGTCATGAGGGGCCGGTTCATCTCTCGACAGAACCGGGCGATGAAGTGGCGCGCCAGCAGGACGACGTCTTCGTGCCGATCGCGCAGCGGCGGAATGACGATCGGAAACACCGACAGGCGGAAGAAGAGGTCCTCGCGGAACTGCCGGGCCGCCACCGCGGCCCGCAGGTTGCGGTTCGTGGCCGCGACCACGCGGACGTCGACGCGCACGGTGACGTTCCCGCCGACACGCTCGAACTCGTGGAGCTCCAGGCCACGGAGGATCTTCGCCTGGAGGGGCAACGACAGGTCGCCAATCTCGTCGAGAAACAGCGTCCCGCCGTCGGCGAGCTCGAACTTCCCCAGGCGGCGGCCAACCGCGTCCGTGAAGGCGCCCTTCTCGTGGCCGAACAGCTCGCTCTCCAGCAGCCCTTCGGGAATCGCCGCGCAGTTCACCGCGATGAACGGCCCGTCCGCCCGCGACCCGAGCGCGTGGAGCGCCCGCGCGAATAGTTCCTTGCCCGTGCCGCTCTCACCCTCGAGGAGGACGGTGGTTCCGCTGCCGGCGGCCCGCTGGAGCGCGAGCGTCACCTGCTTGAGGGCGGGCGCGACGCCGATGATCTCTGGCAGGCCGCGCCGCGACGACAGCTCCTCCTTGAGCAGGCAGTATTCGGCGACGAGCCGGCGCTGGGCCACGGCGCGCTCGACCAAGAGCAGGAGGTGATCGGGATCGACCGGCTTCGCAAGGAAGTCGAGAGCCCCCTGCTTCATGGCCGCAACGGCATCCTGGATGCTCCCGTAGGCCGTCATGACGATGACCGGCAGGTCGGGATCGAAGTCCTTGGCGGCCCGGATGACCCCGAAGCCGTCACCGCTCGGCAGGCGTAGATCGGAGAGGACGACGGAGGGTCCCGAGGCCCGGAGCGCTGCCACGGCCTGCGGCTCGTCGGCGGCTTCCACGACCCGGTGGCCGCCCGATTCGAGCGCATGCCGCAGCATCGTGCGGAGTGACGCCCGGTCCTCGACGATCAGGATCGGTGAATGGACCGGGGCGGTGGTGCGGGGCGACGGTGCCATGCAGTCGTCGGTGTCAGCGAATCCAGCCGGGCGGCACGTTCGCCTTGCGGGCGTCTTCCTCGATCTTCGCGATGGCCTTCTCCTGCTCCGCCATGTCCTGCTTGAGATGATCCATGTCGTCGAGGATCTTGCTCCGCTGCGACCAGACCGCCGCGCGCTGCGCCGAGTCCTCGCGCGCGTAGAACTCGGTGGTCAGGTCCGCCACCCGGGCCTGTAGCGCGTCGTAGTAGCCCTGGCTTCGCTCGAGCCGCGTCCGGGCCTCTGTGATCAGGCCCCGCCAGGTACGCCTCCCCCTTGTCGACGGTCGGTGCGGCAGGGGGCGCCGGCTGCGCCGGCGGTGCAGCAGCCGGCTCGGCGGGCGCCGGAGACGTCGGGGTCGGCGGCTTGTCGGTCTCGGGCGGCGTGGTACTGGGGTACCGCCGTAAGTCATCGTTGGTGTACACCTTAACCGGGGCCGTGATGGCCTTTCGCCGCTCCTCTTCCTTGCGGGCGATGTCCGCCAGGGACTGCGCTGTGGCTAGACCGGACACCAAGACGACGACCACGAGGGTCCAGACGACCGTAACACTCTTCATGGTTGTGCTCGGCGAGGACGGCGGGCACCGGGACTCCCGCACGGATGCCGACACTCCTCATTCCTCGTATCGGCGCGTCGAGCGCCAGGCTGCAGGCCAGCTGCCCGCCCGGCCCCGGGAGCTCGTCCGTATCCAGAGCGGGGCGGCGGCACCGGCAACGCCCGCGGCCCCGGCCGGCTGAGAAAACGGGGGACGGGAACGGCGCGCCTGCTGATATCGGTCGGCCCTCCCGCCACGCAGTCACTCGAGCCGGGCCAGCGGCAGGTTGATCTGGAAGAGCGCGCCGCCGTCGTTGGCACCGAGAAGCGTGATGCGCCCGTTGTGCGTGACGATGATCTTTTGCACGAGGGCGAGGCCGAGCCCCGTGCCGTGCGGCCGGGTCGTGAAGAAGGGCTGAAACACCTTCTGGCGGAGTTGGGGGGCGACTCCAGGCCCGTTGTCGCTCACCGCGACGCGCAGTTGTCCCTGCGCGTGGTCCGCGTGGCCATCGATCGCCACCCGCGGGGGCGTGGAGGCATCCGCGCAGGCCTCAAGGGCATTACGGACGAGGTTGGCGATTGCCTGGCGCAGCAGAATCTCGTCGCCATCGACCGTCCCGAAGTCCCCCTGGACCGTGATCTGTCCCCCTCGCGCCTCCGCCTCTCCCCGCCACTCCTCGGCCACCCGTTCGGCCAGCTGCCCGACGTCCAGCGGCACGAGCGTCAGCTGAGTCGGTTTCGCAAAGGTCAGGAAGTTCCCCACGACCCGACCCAAGGCTTCGGTTTCATCCCGGATCGCCTGCACGTAGGCGGCGTACTGGTCGGACACCTGTCCCGGGTCGATGAGGCGCGCATACCCGTGGATCGTCGCCAGACCGTTGCGGAACTCGTGGGCCAGCCCAGCCGTCAGTTCGCCCAGTCGCGCCAGGCTGTCCTTCAGCCGCAGCTGTTCTTCGAGCTCCACGACGGCGGTCAGATCGGTGAACAGACAGATCGCGCCCTGCAGCACGCCCTGCTCGTCGCACAGGGGAGAGACGGTCACGCCCACGTGCATCAGCGAGTTGTCGGGACGGCGAACCGAGATCGAGCGCCGCACCAGGGGACGCGCCGTCGACAGGCATTCCTCGACCAGGTCCGCGATCGGCGAGGCATCGGAGAGCAGGGCGCGGAAGCCCGTGCCGGGCTCGGCGGTCGACCGGTGCAACAGCCGGCGCCCGGCGGGGTTCAACATCCGGACCTCGCCGCGCAGCCCTACCACCAGCAGACCGGACGCCAGGCTGGAGAGGATCTCGCTGTTCAGGCGCTCCGAGCTCTCGGCGCGCGCGGTCATGGCGCGCTCCTGCTCCCGCAGCTTGCGGATTGAGTCCTCCAGCGCCGCGGCCACAAACGCCCGCTCGGCGTGCCCCTCCCGCAACTGACGCCGCATCTCCCGCACCGCCGTACCGAAGCGGAATACGGAGAAGACGAGAATGCCCACCAGAGCGGCGACGAGGGCCGTCAGACCGACCAGCGCGTAGGCGGCTTGGAACATCTTCAGCCTCGGGCGCGCGCGGGCGCGCGGCCACGCCTGCGGTCCCGCACGTCCCCTCCCGGACGCCGGTCCATCCGGCGCCCGCTTCCGCCCGCTCCGGGGTTCACCGATAGAAGCCGGCGTACCACGAGACCACGGCGTCACCGAACAGACTGACGGGCACAGCGGCGAGGGCCAGGAAGGTGCCGAACGGCAGTTTCGACTGCATGCGCGCGCGCCCGACCAGCATCAGGCCACCGGCGACCAGCGAACCCACGACCGACGCGCCCACCAGCGTCAGCAACATCAGCTTCCACCCCAGGAACGCGCCGATCATGGCCAGCATCTTGACGTCACCGAAGCCCATTCCCTCGGCGTGGCGGACCCGCTCGTAGCTCCACGCCACGAGCCAGAGCACGCCGCCTCCCGCCACGGCCCCGATCACCGAGTCGCGCAGGCCAGGCTCCGCAACGACGCTCGCCAGGAGGCCCGCCACGATGCCCGGCAGGGTGATCTCGTTGGGAAGAATCTGGTGCTGGAGATCGATGACGAACAGGACGACCATCGCGCAACAGAACACGAGTCGGGTCGCCAGCAGCGGCGTCCACCCGCAGGTGGCATACACCGCAGCGAAGATCACGGCGGTCGCCGCCTCGATGATCGGGTACATCAGGCTGATCGGTTCCCGGCACGTCCGGCACCGGCCGCGCAGCCAGACATAGCTGACGACGGGGACGTTCTCGAACCAGGAGAGCGACCGCCCGCAGGCCGTGCACCGCGACGCGGGCCACACGATTGACTGACCGCGCGGCAGGCGGTAGATGCAGACGTTGAGGAAGCTGCCGACGAGGAGGCCGAAGAGCGCGGCAACGACGATCGCCATCTGACCTTTCAGCGAACGGCAGGAGCCGTCCGCGGCCCGACGGGCAACGGGTTGAGGGGGGAGTCGGGCGACAGCACCACTGCACGGGCCGCCCCGTCGAGCACGTACGGCACACCGGTCGGATCAAGCGGGATCCCGCGCAGGTAGCCGGCGCGTTCCAAGACGGCCCACGACGCCGGCCACGTCCCGGCGCGGGCGGCAAAGGCCCTGGCTCGAGCGGTCAGGGCGTCACTGGCATCGAGGGCATCGAGTTGCGCGAGCCGGAAGGTGGCGTTGCTGCGCACCCACTCGTCCGTCGACGTGTCCCGCAACGACTGCCACAGCTGACGCGAGGTCGTACGGTCGCCGCCCTGGGCGAGCGTGACGGCCGCCAGCGACCGCAGCCACCACGGCCCGCCTGGCACCTCCGACGCCTGCCGGAAATACGCGGCCGCCTTCTGGAAGTCGCCGAGCCACCAGTAGTAGACGAACCCAATGTCCTGCAGGTACTGCCAGCGCTTCGGATCCGCGCGAAAGCCTTTCTCGAGGAGCGCGATCGCCAGGTCGGGCCGCCCGGCTCCGCCCGGGTACGGCTCAGCGAGGAAGATCGCACCGAACCGGTAAGCCACCCTGAAGCGCGGGTCGAGCGACGTCGTGATGTCCAGGAGCGGGTAGAGCTGGTCGTACGTCTTGGCCTGGGTGCGGGAGAGCCGGGTGCCCCCGTAGTACTGAACGGCCCGCACCCAGTAGAGATCCGCGACCAGGGCGGCGTACGACAGCGACAGGTGCTGGAGCGCGGTCCCCGATCGGAGGTAAAGGACCGACTCGCCAGGCTGCGGCTCCCCGTAGACGCGGTCCTTCCAGACCACCAATCCGATGGCGCCGATGGTGAGCACGGCGGTGACCAGGCCCGAGGCGAGCAACGACCATCGTCGGGCGATCACTTCAGGTCCCGCCTCGAGAAAATCGCCGTCGCCGCCACCAGCAGGGCGGCGACGTAGGCGGCGGCGTAGGCCATGATCAGCGCGACCTGCCCGGCCGGGACCGCCTGGCCGTGCACCACCTGCGCCTTGACGTCGAACGGCGCGAGGTTCGGCAGGACGTAGTACAACGCCCGGAGCAGCCAGATCAGCGGCACCGAGGTGACGACGGCGTCAAAGTGCTTCAGGTCAGCGTTGAAGTGGCCAATCACGTAAAGCCCGAACGTCAGCACGGCCGAGAGCATCGGGCTGGCAAAGGTGGAGAAGAACAGCGCCACCGCCGTGACGAGGAGCAGCTGCACGTAGATCAGGAGAAAGGCCACCAGCAGGGCCGGGTCGGCCACCGGCCCCTCGGTGGCCCCACGCGCGGCGCCGGGCGATATCCAGGCCATCGCCAGCAGGAGGAGGTACAGCACCGCGGCCATCACCACGACGTTGATGAGCAGCGTAAAGGCCAAGCCGACGTACTTCCCCAGCACGAGCTCCGACCGCCGGAGCGGCTTCGACAGCAGGCTGTACGCACTCCGGCGCTCGATTTCCTTCCAGACCAGGTTGATCCCGACAAAGACCGCGATGAACAGGCCGAACAGGGACGTCGCCGCCAGGCCGAGATCCTTGATGATCTTCAGGTCCTGGCCGGCCGTCATCTGGCCGACGAGAAACGAGGCCCCGACGAGCAGCACCGCGAACAGGAGCAGGTTGTAGAAGACCTTGTCCCGCACGGACTCGCGAAACACGCTCAGGGCCACGGCCGCCAGCGTCATGCCCGGCTCCTCCCATCCCGGTCGCCGCCCTGCGCGGCCACCTGACGGAGAAAATGGTCCTCGAGTGTCTCGCGCAGCGGGTTGAGGGAAACCACGCTGGCCCCCGCCGCGGTGAGTTCGGTCATGACCCGATCCGGCGCGACGCTCGACGGCAGTTCGGCGGCGTACCGACCCTCCGCGACGCGGGTCACGCGCACGGCCGTTGCCTGGAGGCGCTCCAGAGCCGGCCCGCCGAGGCCCTCCATCACGAGTTCCCAGCCCTTGACCCCGAGGGCCAGGATGTCGCTGAGTCGCCCGGCCGACACCAGCCTCCCCCCGGCCAGAATCGCCACGCGGCTGCAGAGCGCTTCGGCGTCGGAGAGGATGTGCGAGCTGAAGAACACGGTGGTCCCCCCGTCACGGAGCGAGAGAATCAGCGCACGGACCATGTGACGGCCGATAGGGTCGAGCCCGGACATCGGCTCGTCGAGAACGACCACCTCTGGTCGGTTGAGGATCGCCTGTGCCAAACCGACCCGCTGTAGCATGCCCTTCGAGAACCGGCGCAGCGGCAGCCGCCGCTCGCCGCCCAGGCCCACTTGGTCGAGCACTTCCCCCGCACGGCGGCGACGCTCCACCGAGGACAGGCCGAACAGGCTGCCGAAGTACCGCAACAGTTCCTCGGCCGTGAGGTGGTCGTAGAAGTAAGGGTTTTCGGGCAAGTACCCTATCCGCCGCCGGACAGAGATGTCACCGATCGGGCGGGCGAGAATCTGGGCGCGGCCTTCGGTGGGAAAGATCAGCTGGAGCAGGAGCTTCAACGTGGTCGTCTTGCCCGCTCCATTCGGGCCGAGGAAACCGAATACCTCGCCCCGCCCCACGCCCAGGGTCAGGTGGTCGAGGGCGCGGTAGGGGCGCTTGCGCCAGAAGCCCAGCGCGTAGTCCTTCGTCAGGTTCTCGGTTTCGATGGCGTACACAGGGATGAGGTTTTCCGTAGGACCCCTGCGCCACCGGTCGACCCGGCGTTCTCGGGGCCCCGCCGGAGACGACGACCAACGCTACTTCATCTTGCCGGCCTTCTTCAGCTCGATGGCAATCGCCATGTCGAGCGCCTCCGGCGTCGCGCCTTCGAGCCGAACGCCGTTGATGAAGAAGGTCGGTGTCTGCCGGATCCCGAGCAACCGCCCGAGCGCCACGTCGGACTTGATCTGTTCAATCACCCGGGGATACTCCAGGTCGAAATCCTGCACGCCCCCGACGTTTCGAGCCGCTTCTTTGACGGTCTCCGGGCTCATCATCGCCTGGTGCCCGTAGAACCACTCTTCGAGCGCCTCGCCCTTCTGGTGCTGACGCGCCAGCCGGAGGGCCGCCGCCGCGTCGCAGGCGGCCGAGTGCACCGGCCGGAGGACGTTGGCGTTGCATTCCGGCTGTAGGGGATAGTCCTTGACGACGAGCTTCACCGCCCCGGGAAACTGCGCCTGGTACTTCGAGAGGATCGGTCGGTCGGCGAAGAAGGCCGCACTGCAAGCCGGGCACTGCAGGTCGGTGAACTTCACGACGACGACCACCGCGCCGTCGGATGGCACGGGCACCGTCGTGCGCGGCAGCGATTCGTAGTACCGCTCGAACTCGCTCCGCTGGTCCGCCGAGGGCGGTTGGGCGGCCTGCTGGGCCGCCGCGGCCCTCAACGAGGCCTCGCTCGGGAAAAAGGCCACGGCGGACACGGCGCCCGCCAGGAACAGCACCGGGACAGCCAGGACGGCAGGGC
The DNA here is from genome assembly GCA_963701315.1 of uncultured Acidobacteriota bacterium. Taxonomy (GTDB): domain Bacteria; phylum Acidobacteriota; class Vicinamibacteria; order Vicinamibacterales; family Fen-181; genus FEN-299. Next base: position 3,864,676 of record OY969603.1, read on the forward strand.
GCGCAATGAGCGCCCGCAGATCGGAGAACACACGCCTGGGCATGGTGGTCATGGGAGGCATTGCGCTCGCAAGGCCCGACAGGATGAACAAGGCAATCACCGCAGCGTACGTGGTCAGGCAGAGCACGCACACTGCCTTGAGCAGGAAGAACGCCGCGTACCCGAGATACAGGATGACGGCCAACCCTATCGTGGACGCGGCAAACAGGTAGGCGGGAGCGCTCTCGCGGACCGGCTCGGGTCCCCAGCCTTCGAGGAATGCGAGTACCAGGACGAGCCCGAACCAGATCACGCCGAACAGCGCAACGGGAACGCCCAGGAAGCTGCCGTAGCGGCTCAGATATGCCTGCTGGCAACTCACCGTGGCATTGATGTCGCAGAAGCTGGTGTACCCGGGCTGCGCCAGCATCTGGTAGTGCACATACAGCGAGGTGAGCGACGCGCCCAACCCGACCAGCGCAAACACCCAGACGAGACGGCGGGCGAGGGTTGACATCGGCATTCCGCTCCCGTGCCTATTATACGGGCGAAATCGCCGCTGTCATCGGCGGGCCTGAGAAGAAAGGGCTGTCCGCCCGGGCTACTGGATCGGAACGGCCGGTGCAACCGGCACCCCGGTGTCCGGCATGTCGACGAAGAGCGTCTCGCTGGACTGGTAGATGACCCCACCGCCGTTGGTCCCGAAGTACCGCTGCCCCTTGCCCGGCAACGGATCGGCCGTCGCGTGATAGGTCACCACCACGGACCCCCCGTTGCAGCTGGTGCCCGGCGTGGGGTTGTCCGAATCCATGTCGACCTCGTAGCCGCTCTTGACGATCGGCGCCGCTCCGGCAATGTCCGCGCTGATGTAACCCGGAGCGCCTCCAACGGAGAGACCCAGGTTCTGCAGCGTGGGGGAATAGTAGCCGTTTCCGCAGCTGCCCCAGAACGCCTGCTGCCCGCTGTGAATGGTCCGGAGCGAGGCGATGGCGGAAGCCTCGTTGCCAGCCATCCGCGTGCGAGACAGCGCTGGCGCCGCAATGGCCGAGATGATCCCGATGATGGCCACCACGAAGAGCAATTCCACCAGCGTAAAGCCGCGTCTGTGTCCCACCCTCATGACAAGCCCCCGGTGCATCAGCCGTCCCCATCTGTGGCGGACCCGCCCGACGGGCCGGCACACTACCTCACTAGTCTTATCGGCTCGAACTGCGCGGGAGACGAGGGGGGCCGTCCGGCCCGCACGCCCGGACGCCCCCCTTGAACCCCACGACGAGCGGGGTCAGGCTACTGGATGGGGACGGCCCCGGTCGGCGCGCCCACCTGGGTCACCGCGACGGTGGAGGTCGACTGGAAGATCGTCCCGCCCTGGTTCGTCCCGAAATACCGGCTGCCGGTCGAGTTCGCCACCAACGGGCTGCCGCCCACGAAGTAGGTCTGCGTCAGCGAGCCCGGCGCGTTGCACCCGGTCGCGCCCACCGCTGCCGCCCCACCCGTGATCAGGATGCTGTAGCCGCTCTTGTTCGACGCCCCGCCCGTGCCGGACGTCCCGTCGAGATCCGAGCTGATGAACCCCTCCGACCCGGTCTGCGGCGGCTTGGCCAGGTCGGCCAGCGACCCGGCGTAGTTGCCCTGGCCGCAGCTCGAGGAGTAGGTCGACTGGGCGCTGTTAATGGCGCGCAGCGACCCGATGGCCGAGGCCTCGTTGCCCGACATCCGGGCGCGCATCAGGCCAGGCACGGCGATGGCGGCAATGATGCCGATGATCGCCACGACAATCAGCAACTCGATCAGGGTGAAGCCTTCGTTCTTCCGGATGTTCATGATTCGTCTCCTCGGAACTGTGATGACTGCGCGTGGTTGCCGTGGCAAACCGTCGGACGTGTCTGGCCGGCAGCGTTCCGGCCAGCGCCGGAATCAAATGCCATGCAGCAGATGAGCAACGCGGATGCCAACCTGATGCTGCCAGGCCACGCTGGCAAAGCACGCCGAATCAACTACTTAGCTGATGGGTCGCTCGGGGGACCCGCGGCAAGGCCGCCCAGGTGACAAGACGTGTCACGTCTTCTTGACGTTCTGTGTCACGGAAGCCCGCCCCGGGTGCTATCGGAGTGCGTACTTCTTCGCGTAGTAGCGAAAGGACCGGAAACTCATGCCGAGGATCTCGGCCGCCCGTGACTGCACCCCGCCGGCACGCCGGAGCGCTTCGGCCAGGTAGCCCTTTTCGATCTGGCGGACGTGCTCCTCGAGGTCGAAGCCGCTGTCCGGCAGATCGATCGCCGAGCCGCGGGGTACCGTGCCGCGGAGAATCGGAGACAGACTGTCGGGCAAGATGACGGGTGTCTGTTCGAGGGCCACCGCCCGTTCGATGACGTTTTCGAGTTCCCGGATATTGCCGGGCCAGTGGTAGGTTTCGAGCAGGCGCATGGTTTCCCGGGAGATGCCCGTCACCTTCTTGTTCATCTGCTCGCGGAAGCGGGTGAGGAAGTGCTCGGCCAGCAGGCCGATGTCCTCGCGGCGCTCGCGCAAGGGCGGCAGGTGAATCGGGATCACGTTGATCCGATAGAACAGGTCCTCCCGGAAACGGTTCTCGCTCACCAGTTTGGTCAGGTCCTGGTTGGTCGCGGCGATGATCCGGATGTCGGCCTCGATCTCCTCGAGGCCGCCGAGCCGGCGGAACCGGCGGTCCTGGAGGACCCGCAGCAGCTTCACCTGCACCATCGGGGTCATCTCGGCGATTTCGTCGAGGAAGATGGTGCCGCGCTCGGCCAGCTCGATGATGCCCTTCTTGTTGACCGCCGCCCCGGTGAACGCGCCTCGCATGTGTCCGAACAGCTCGGATTCGAGCAGCGTCTCGGGCAGGGCCCCACAGTTCAGCGCGACAAACGGCCGGTCACGCCGCGGCGAGTTGAAGTGGATGGCCCGCGCGACCAGTTCCTTGCCGGTCCCCGATTCCCCGGTCACCAGAATGGTGCTCGTGGTCGACGCCACGGTCTCGATCAGGCGAAAGACGCTCACCATGGCGTCGCTCCGCCCGATGATGTTGCAGAACTGGTTCGTCGTCCCGAGCGTCCGCTTGAGCAGCAGGTTTTCCTGCTGCAACTGGCGTCGCTCCTGCCGGAGCTGGCGCTGTTCGAGCGCCTTGCGCACGATCTCCACGACGGCGGCCGGGAACTCCGGCCCACCTTTCTCGACGTAGTTGGCGGCACCCAGGCGCAAGGCCTCCACCGACGTCTCCTTCGAGGCGTAGGCGGTGATCATGATGCCCACGATGTCCGGATCGAGCTTCTTGGCCTCCCGCAACACGTCGACACCGCTCATGTCCGGCATCTTGATGTCGGTGACGAGCAAGTCGATTCCCCCGGCTTCGAGCTGTGTGATGGCTTGGCGCCCGTTCTCAGCCAGCAGGACCTCGTACCCCTCCCGACGCAGCCGGTACGACAACAGCTGCCGGATGGAAGGCTCGTCATCGACAAGGAGGATTCGCGGCACAGAGGATTCAGTCATCGTGACGGACCCGTTGATCAACGTTCCCTGGCGCCTGGTGCGCGGCCACCGCCCGTCCGGGCCGGATCTGGGCCCGACGCGCCAAGGGGGTGCCTCGGCACCTGGCGCAGCCCCGAACGCGAGGCGCACGTCGCGGCACGGACGCCATCCGCGCCGCAGAAGGCGTTCCGACGGCTCAGCCGCCGGCGGTCAGCGCCGGCTGGACGACTTCCCCAAGGCTGATCCGGTACTGTCGTTCCCTGGCCGACCGATGAGGTCACCTGGATCTCTCCTCGGTAGTCGGACACGATCCGGTGCACGATGGCGAGGCCCAGGCCGCTGCCGCGGGTGAACGTCCCGTGGAACGGCTGGAAGATCGTATCGAGCTGATCCGGCGGGATCCCCACCCCCTCGTCCTGCACTTCGATCCGGACGGGCGCACCGGGCGGCGCCGACGCCGTCGGCGTCTCGAGCCCCACCGCCAACCGCAACCGCCCGCCGGTCGGCATCGCCCGCAGGCCGTTGGTCGACAGGTTCCAGAGGATCTGTCGGATCTGGCCTTCATCCGCATCGCACCAGACCGGTTCCGGCGGCACGTCCACGTCGACCACGTGGTCGGCGTGCACCTCGGCGCTGTTGCGCAGGAGCAACGCGGTGTCGCCCACGACCTTCCGCAGATCGAGCCGTTCGATGGCGGCAGGCTGCGGCCGCGCGTAGGCGAGGAAGCTGCGAATCGTCTCGTTCAGGCGCTTCGACTCGCGGAGGACGATATCCATCAGCTGCGCCTGGTCTTCGCTGAGCACAAGCTCCTCGCGCAGCACCTGAATCGACCCGGCCATCGACGCCAGGGGGTTCCGAATCTCGTGCGCGATGCCTGCGGCCATCTCGCCCACGGCCGCCAAGCGCTGCTTGAGTCGGGCGTCGCGCTCCAGCCGCTTGATATCGGTGATGTCCTGGAAGGTGAAGAGGAACCCCATCCGGCCGCCCGGCGTCACCAGGTGGGTGACCGAAACCCCGACCTCAATGGTGCGTCCGCTCGCGGTCGGGTAGAAGAAGTCCGCGCGACGGGTTCGGGCCCCCCCGAGGTCTGCGGCCAGGGCCTCGCGCAGCTCCTGGGGGAGGTGCAGGACCTCGCCGACTACGCGGCCCATCACGGATCCGGACGCGTGACCGGTGATGTTCTCCGCCGCGTGGTTGAAGGAGAGGATCCGGCCGTTGATGTCGGTGGTCACCAGACCGCTCATCAGGCTGTCGATGACATCCTGGTTGAAGGCCTGCAGGTTTGCGATCTCCGTGGAGGCCCGCTCCAGCCGCGCCCCCGCGTGTCGGAGACGCTCGGCCAGCGACCCGGACAGCCACCCGACCGCCAGGAAGGCGAAGGCATTGACCGCCACCGTCGTCTGGGCCACCCTCGCCAGGGGCAGAGCCGGTTCCCGCGCGAGCCAGCGGCCAAACGGCGCCCACAGTCCCTGGTACTGCGCCATCACGAGGCCCGCGTAGATCAGCGACGAGAGGATGGCGAGGGTGAGCGCGCCGCGCCGGCGCATCAGGGAGCTGGCGCCGATGATTGGAAGCACGTAGAGCAGTGAGAAGTAGCTGGTGACGCCGCCCGTCACAACGATGAAGGCCGAGATGATAAAGGCGTCGGCGATGAACTGGGCATCAGGCAGCCAGCCCCAGCGGTCGGCGTACGGCAGGGCGAGCGCGAACAGGGCCGTGCAGGCGTAGGTGACGCCGATGAGGAAATAGAACGGGTTGACCGGCAGCGTGCCCGGGGCGCTCAGCTGGATCAGCGGCCCGGCACCGAGCAGCAGCGTGCTGATGATCGCCCGGATGGCCACCATCCAGGCGAGCCGGCGTCGGCGCTCGGAGGATTGCATGGCGTTGCTGGCTCGTCGTTCCCGGCTCACCTTTGCGGCCAGACGGAGACGGGCGTTGGGGCCCGGCGATCCGGCCGCCTGGCTACGTCAGCTTGCTGATCATCGCGAAGATCGGCATGTACATCGAGATGACGATGCCGCCGACGATGACGCCGAGGACGGCGATCATGACCGGCTCGAGCAGGGTCAGCAGGCCGGCCACTGCGGCGTCCACCTCCTCCTCGTAGAAGTCCGCGATCTTCGCGAGCATCGTGTCGAGTGCCCCCGTCGCCTCGCCGACGCCGATCATCTGTGTCACCATCGGCGGGAAGACCCCGGTCTCCTTGAGCGGCGCCGCCACGGTCTCGCCGCGCTCGATGCTCTTGCGCGTCGTCAGGATCCCGTCCTCGACGATCGCGTTGCCAGCCGTCCGCGCGGTGATATCCAGGCCGTCGAGAATCGGAACGCCCGAGCTGATGAGCGTGGACAGCGTGCGGCAGAACCGGGCGACGGCGATCTTCCGCATGATCATGCCAAGCACTGGCAGGCGCAGGATAACGCGGTCGATCATGTGCCGGCCCCCGTTGGTCGCGTAGTAGCTCCGGACGCCGAAGACCAGTGCGATCAGCCCGACGAAAATGAAGGGCATGAAGCGGACTACCCCGTTGCTCAACGCGATGACGATGCGGGTCGGCAGCGGGAGCTCGGCGCCGAGGCCGGCGAACAGACTGGCAAACGTCGGGATGACCTTCCACAGGATGACGGCCACGACGCCGCCGGCAATCACGAGCACGGCGACGGGGTAGATCATCGCGGACTTGACCTGGCCCTTCAACTTGACGTTCTTCTCGATGTAGAGGGCAAGCCGCTTGAGGATCGTGTCGAGGATACCGCCCGCCTCGCCGGCGGCGATCATGTTCGTGAAGAGCGGATCGAACGTCTTGGGGTGCTTCTTCATGGCATCCGCGAGCGACGAGCCAGCCTCGACGTCGCTGCGGACCGCGAGGATGACGCGCGCGAAATGCTTGTCTTCCTCCTGGTTGCCCAGGATGTCCAGGCACTGGACGAGTGGCAGACCGGCGTCGATCATGACCGAGAACTGCCGGGTGAACACCGCGAGGTTCTTGGAGTTGACCCGCCGCCCCTTGATCGGCGCGGTGACCTTGACCTCAGGCTTCGCCTTGGCGGGCGCGATCTTGGTCACCAGGATCTGCTCTCGGCGGAGCCCAGCGGTCGCGGCTTCCAGGGAATCGGCGACGCGTTCGCCGCTGACCGTCTCGCCGCTGCGCGTCCGTCCCGTGTATGCGAATGTTGCTGGCATTGCGCTTGCCTCAGTTCTCCGAGACCGGGTTCACCCGGCCTGGGGTTCCCCTCGATGCGACGCACCCCCTCGAGGCGCCGCATCGCCGTGCCGTCAGCTTCGGCCCCGCTGGGTGCCGGGCGATCGACCCAGGCCCGCGCCCGCGACGACGCCGACGCCCCGGTTGATCATGTCCATCAACTCGTCCCGACTCGAGGAGGCACTGATCGCGGTGTCGAGCGAGATCCCCCGACCCAAGTACAGCGTCGCGAGCGACTGGTTCAGGGTCTGCATCCCAAGCCGTTCCTGGCCCGTCTGCATCGCCGAGTAGATCTGGTGCACCTTGTCCTCGCGGATCAGGTTCCGGATCGCAGAGGTGGGAACCAGGATCTCCAGCGCCACCACCCGGCCCGGTTTCGAAGCGCGAGGCAGCAGCGTCTGGCAGATGATGCCCTCGAGCACCAGCGACAGCTGTGTCCGCACCTGACCCTGCTGGTGCGCGGGGAAGATGTCAATGATGCGATTGATCGTCTGCGACGCGGAGTTGGTGTGCAGGGTGGCGAACGTCAGATGGCCGGTCTCGGCAATCCGCAGCGCCGCCTCCACCGTCTCGAGGTCGCGCATCTCGCCGATCAGCACGATGTCCGGGTCTTCGCGAAGCGCCGCCCGGAGCGCCGGCGCGAAGGCCAGGGTATCGCTGTGCACCTCCCGCTGGTTGACCAGGCAGTTCTTGTGCTGGTGGATGTACTCGATCGGATCCTCAATGGTCAGGATGTGGTCGTGGCGCGCCTGGTTGATCTGGTCGAGCATGGCCGCCAGCGTCGTCGACTTCCCGCTCCCGGTGGGCCCCGTGACCAAGATCAGGCCGCGTGGGCGCTCGGCCAGCTTGGCGATGACCGGCGGCAACCCCAGTTCGTCGAACCCGCGGATGCGCTCCGGAATCAGGCGGTAGACGGCTCCCACCGCGCCGCGCTGGTTGAAGACGTTGCACCGGAAGCGGGCGATGCCCCGGATCCCGAACGAGAAGTCGAGTTCCATCGACTCCTCGAACCGTTTCTTCTGGGCGTCGGTCAGCACGCTGTACACGAGCTGCTTCGTGTCGGCGGCAGACATGTCAGGTAGGGGCAGGCGCTGGAGCTTGCCGTTGACCCGCACCTGGGGCGGCGTGTTGGTCGTGATGTGGAGATCGGACGCATCCATCTCCACCGTCGTCTTCAGCAGTTCAGGAAGGGTCGCCATACCGCCCCACGAGTGGGCCCGCGCGCAGTCCATCGGCCGCGCGGGGCCAGTTGCCCGCTAGTTCACGGTCTCCCGCAGCACTTCCTCGATTGTCGTCAGGCTCTCTTTCACTTTGCGAAGTCCACTCTGCCGCAGTGAGACCATGCCGCGTTCGATCGCCTTCTTTCGGAGCTCGAGCGCCGACGCGCCAATGAGAATCAGCTCCTTGATCCCGTCGTCGACCTCCATGACCTCGTAGAGGCCCACCCGGCCCTTGAACCCGGTGTTGTTGCACTTCTCGCAGCCGCGCCCCTTCAGGGGGGTCACCGAGGCGGCATCCTCCGGCGAGAACCCGAGTTTCAGCAGGGCCGGCGCGGGCACCGCCGCCGGCTCCGCGCACTGCTTGCACACGCGCCGCACGAGCCGCTGGGCGCAGATCAGGTTCACCGAACTGGCGACAAGAAACGGCTCGATCCCCATGTTCATGAGCCGGCTGATCGTGCTCGGCGCGTCGTTCGTGTGCAGGGTGGACAGCACGAGGTGCCCGGTGAGGGCCGCCTTGATGCCAATTTCCGCCGTCTCGAAGTCGCGGATCTCGCCGACCAGGATGATGTTGGGGTCCTGCCGCAGAAACGAGCGCAACGCGGCGGCGAAGTTCAACCCGATGTTCTCCCGGATCTGGACCTGGTTGATGCCGGGCAGGTTGAACTCGACGGGGTCCTCCGCCGTCATGATGTTCGTCTCGGGCGTATTCAGCTTAGAAATCGACGAATACAGCGTGTTGGTCTTCCCGCTACCCGTCGGCCCGGTGACTAGGACCATGCCCCACGGCCGGCCGATGGCCTCCTCGAATCGGCTGAGCGACTCGGGCTCGAACCCGAGCTTCGTCATGTCGAGCATCAGCTTGTCGCGATCGAGCAGGCGGAGGACGATCTTCTCGCCGAACAGCGTGGGCAGGCACGAGACGCGAAAGTCGATCTCCCGGGGACGGCCGGCGTCGTTGAAGCGGATCTTGATGCGGCCGTCCTGCGGGAGCCGTTTCTCCGCGATGTCCAGCTTGGCCATGATCTTCACGCGCGAGGCGATCGGATCCCGGAACTTCAGCGGCGGCGCCATGATGTTGTAGAGAACGCCGTCGATGCGGTACCGGATGCGCAACTCCTTCTCGTAGGGCTCGATGTGGATGTCGCTGGCTCCCTTCGAGATGGCCGACATCAACATCACGTTCACCAGACGGATGACCGGGGCTTCCTCGCCCTGCCTGGCCAGCGCCTCGACACTGATCTCCTCGAGTTCTTCGAGGACCTCGACTTCCGAGGCGTCGACCTGCGGGAGCTCCTGCAAGGCCTGGGTGGCGACTTCAAGGGCGCTCTGCTGGCCGTTGCCCGCCGTCTTGCCCGCCAGGCTGTAGTAGCGCTGAATGGCGTCGATCACCGCCGTTTCGGAGGCGACGACCGGCTCGACGTTGTAGCCCGTCATGAACTTGATGTCGTCCATGGCGAACACGTTGGTCGGGTCGGTCATGGCAATCGTGAGCGTCGCCCCGGAGCGGCTCAGCGGCAGGATCTGGTACTTCTGGGCGGTCTCGGGCGGGATCAGCTTGATGACCGAGGGGTCGATCTCGAACTCGTTGAGATTGATCGACGGGACGCCGTATTGCCGGCTGAGCAGGGCGGTGATCTCATCGTCCTTCACGAACCCGAGCTTCACCAGGTTCATCCCCAGTTTGCCCCCGTTAGCCTTCTGATAGTTCAGGGCTTCCTGGAGCTGCTCGGCCGTGATCCGCTTTTCCTTGAGCAGGAGTTCGCCAATCCGAACGGGCATGGTCGCTACATACTGCAAACGACGGTTGACGGCAGCCGGCGATGGGCATCCGCGTCCAGGCCGAACTGATGCATGTCGGGCGTAGACACGCGCACCCCACGCAGTCCCTGATCTTGTCGGACGGCCGACCCAGCGGCTGTAGAGCCGAATGGCACCGCCCCGCGCATCACCTCTAACCCGTTGTAAAGACAGGCGGAACAGGGCTGTCAGGCGGCCGGCTGGCCCGTCCGGGCAGGTGGCTGCCCTCGGGCCTGGGCACAACCCGTCCTATCCCTGAAATACGGCCTCCGGTTCGGGAACTTGAGGCTGGTCCGCGGGGCGGGTGCCCGACCGCTCGGGAGGGGTCAGGACGACTGGGCGGACGCTAAGGTCCGCCCGGAGGGAGGTTTCGCGGCAGGGGTCGATCAGGTCTCGTCGCCGACCAGCACCGCCGCCGCCAGCACCGTCGTCCACAGGCCGGTCTTGTCGCCGACGGCGGTCTGCGTGACGTTCTGCGTGCGCACAATCTGCCTCGAGAGACGGTAGACTTCCTTCTTTTCGTCCCAGCTCTTATCCGGGTCGAACTCCAGCCCGAGGGTCGTGGCGAGCATCTCGGCGGCCAATTCCTCCGCGTAGTCGCCGGCCGTCTCCTCCTTTTCCCCAAAGCTATGGTGCTCGGAGAGGTACCCGTAGAGCGTCCGGTCCGCCGGGACCGCCAAGCCAATGCTCGCTGCGATCAGGCGGTGCGGCTCTCTCGTCGCCGCCTCGGACATCACGCAGAAGGTGACCTGCCCGGGGCGCAGCCGCTTCGCGCCGTCTCCGCGCGGGATAATCCGGCACCCTGGCGGGAAGATGCTCGAGACGCGGACAAGATTGCAGGCTGCAATGCTCGCGGACCGCAGCGCTAGCTCGAAAGACTGCAGCTTCTCGCGATGGCGCCCGACGCCTTTGGTGAAGAACAGCGAGGTGGGCACAAAGCTCAACACTTGGCGCTCCTTTTGGAGGGCTCGACCCTCTGGCCGCCGCTCAGAGCCCGCCCGCAGGTGGGCGCGAGCGGGCCCACGGGCGAACCGACGCGCCCGACGCAGCACGCAGGAATCGCATCGTAATGAACGACTTGCGCAGTGTCAAGGAAACATCCGGCTGACGTGGTTCGTATATGCGGGGAGGGGGTACAATTGGGTGTTTGGCCCGAAAGGAACGGCGACGCATCATGAGTGACACAACGGTTCCCGATGCCGCCCCCCCGGAACCAGGCCTGGTTGGCCGGCTTCTGGGGATGGTGACCTCCCCCCAGGCAACCTACCGGGCGGTGGCCTCCCGCCCCACCTGGCTCGCCGTCGCCCTGGTCATTGTCGTGGTGACCTGCGGTGCCCAGTTCTGGTTCCAGTCGACGGACATCGGCAAGCAGGCCACCTTGGACGAGGCCGTCCGGCGGACGGAGTCCTTCGGGTTCAAGGTCAGCGATTCGATGTACGAGCAGATGCGCCAGAGCATCATGGAGCCGCCGCCGTGGCGGCTCGTGCTCTCCGGCGTGTCGATGGCCGTCGTGCCCCCCATCGTGTGGGTCGTGCTCGCTGGTCTCCTCTTTCTCGTCTTCGCGGCGACCGGCGGGCAGGCGACATTCAAGCAGGTGTTCGCGGTCGTGGTCCACTCGGCGGTCATCGGCACGCTCGGGTCGCTGCTGATGACCCCGGTGAACTACTTCCGCCAGACGCTGTCGAGCGCCACGAACCTCGGGGTGTTCGTGCCGTTCCTGCCCGAGGGCAGCTTCCTGGCCCGGTTGCTCGGCATGGTCGACCTGTTCGTGGTCTGGTGGGTGATGGTGCTCGCGATCGGCTTGGCGGTGGTCTACGGCAAGAAGACCCGTTCGGTCGCGATTGGCCTGTTCACGGTGTACGCGGTCCTGGCCGTCGTCATCGCGGCCATCATGGCGATGCGGAGCACTACATGACGCGCAAGAAGGTGATCATCGGGCTGGGACTCGTCGCGCTCGTCGGGGCCATGATCTGGGCGAATGTCGCGTGGCACAAAGCCGAGGGACCGGCCGTCAGCGTCGAGGGCATCAGGGTTCGGGACCTCGAGTCGATCGTGTCGGCGTCGGGAAAGATCCGCGCCCGGCGAACGGTGAACATCACCTCCGAGGTGTCGGGCAAAGTCGTGAAGTTGAACGTCGAGGAGGGCGATCGCATCAAGACGGGTCAGGTGCTCCTCCAGATCGACCCGCGCAATGTCCGGAGCCGCCTCCAGGTCAGCGAGGCCACCCTCGAGCAGCAGCGCATCGCGCTGCAGCAGGCGCGGGTCAACCTGGAGTCCGCTCGGGTCAATCTCAGCCAGGCCCGGATCGAGCTGAACCGCCAGCGGCAGCTCGACAAGGACAATCTCGCCACCAAACAGGCGCTCGAACAGGCGGAGGCGACCGTGGCCCTGCGCGAGGCCGACCTGCGAACGTCGGAACAGGCCGTGGCCACTGCCGATCAGCGCATCCGGAGCCAGCAGGCCGATCTCGACTCGACCCGCTACGATCTGAGCCGCGTCACAATCGAGTCGCCCATCGACGGCATCGTCACGAAGCGGAACGTCGAGGAGGGGGAGACGGCGGTCGTAGGCTTCACCAACAACCCGAGCGTCGTCCTCCTGACGGTGGCGGACATGTCGGTGATCGAGGCGGAGATCGAGGTCGACGAAACCGACATCCCCAGCGTCCAGCTCGGCCAGAAGGCAAAGGTGACGATCGACGCGCTGCCGGACCGGGCCTTCACGTCGAGGGTGACCGAGATCGGCAACAGCCCCATCCAGTCGACGACCACCAACACGAGTGGCGTCCGGCAGGCCACGACGTTCAAGGTGGTTGTGACGATCGACGGACAGATTCCCGACGTGCGTCCGGGCTTCACCTGCACGGCGGACATCACCACCGCGTCCCGTACCAACGTGACCTCCGTGCCCATCCAGGCCCTCACGGTGCGCGAGCTGACGTTCGACCCATCTGGCAAGGTCGTCAAGCCACCCAAGCCCGAGAAGGGCCGCCGTTCGGGGCTCGGAGCCGTGGAGGCCGCGGAGCTCAAGCCCGGGTACACGAAGAAAGAGGTCGAGGGCGTCTTCACGGTCGACCGGGACAACAAGGCCCAGTTCGTCCAGGTGAAGACCGGCATCGCGGGCGACAAGTACTTCGAGGTGCTCAACGGCCTCCGCGCCGGCGATCGGATCATCACCGGCCCGTTTGCCTCGGTGCGCAACCTGGCCGATGGCATCGTGGTCAAGATCACCGACGAGAAGAAGTAGGCCGCCCCGCGTTCCGGCTGCTGCAGCCGGGTTTCCGGCGTCCCCGGGAACGGCGGCCGGCCGGGCGCCTCACCAGCCATGTATCAGATGCTCGAATCCGTCTCGATCGCCTTGCAGGCGGTCTGGGCGAACAAGCTGCGATCGTTCCTGACGGTGCTGGGCAACGTCGTCGCGGTGATGTCCATCATCGCCGTGGTGTCGATCGTGCAGGGCATCGACGACTACGTCTCCGATGCCATCGTCAGCGAGCTGGGCGTGGGCACATTCACCGTCGACCGGTACGGCGTGATCACCAGCGAGGAGGAATTCGACAAGGTCGCGGGCAACCCGGAGGTCACCGAGCAGGATGCCACGGCCATTCGGCGAGCCGATTTTGTCAGCTTCGTCATGAGCCAGTCCAGCTCGAACGCGGACATCCGCTACAGGGACCGTCTGGTCGAGTCCGTGTCGATCACGTGCGTGAGCCGTGACTACGCCGAATTCGGCGGCTACAAGGTCGAACGGGGTCGCCTCGTCACGCCGATCGAGATCGATCGGAGGCGCCCGGTCGTGCTCATCGGCTGGGACGTGGCCGACAAGCTCTTCCCGGACGAAGATCCGATCGACAAGGTCATCACTGTCGGGGGCGCACACATGCGGGTGGTGGGCGTCAACGAGAAGAAGGGCTCCTTCTTCGGCAACTCCCAGGACCAGTTCGCCTTGATCCCGATCGGCCTCGGCCAGAAGCTATTCGGGGCCCGCCAAGAGATCGACCTGACGGTGAAACCCACCGACGCCCGCGACACCGTCAAGGCCATGGACGCTGCGACGGTGGCCATGCGCATCGAACGCCATCTCAAGCCGCTGCAGCGGGACAACTTCGGCCTCTACACGTCGGACACGTTCCTCGACCTGTTCCGCCAGATCACCAAGGGCATCTTCGGCGTCCTGATCGGCGTCGTCGCCCTCTCGCTGGTCGTCGGCGGCATCGTCATCATGAACATCATGCTGATGGTCGTCAGCGAGCGGACGGCCGAAATCGGGTTGCGGAAGGCCCTGGGGGCGCGCCGGATCCACATCGTGGGGCAGTTCCTCGTCGAATCGGTCACGCTGTCGACGATTGGCGGCATCATCGGCACGTCGCTCGGTTTCCTGGGCGCCTGGCTCGTCACGCTCCTAACGCCGATGCCGGCGTCCGTGCACGTCTACTCGGTCGTCATGGGGATCGGCATGACGGTCGTCGTCGGCCTGTTCTTCGGGCTCTACCCGTCGATCAAGGCCGCCAGGCTCGACCCGATTGAAGCGCTGAGACGGGAATGAGAGTTCGATTCGCGCTCTTCTCGGACACGATCGGCATGGCCCTGGGGACCATCCGGGCGAACAAGATGCGCTCGGCTCTCACGGTGCTGGGTGTCGTCATCGGCATCACGGCGATCGTCGGCATGAGCTCGATCATCCGGGGGTTCGACGAGTCGTTCCGCAATCTGATCCGGCAGCTTGGGCCGAGCACGATCATCGTCGCCCGTGTCAGCTTCGCCAGCGCCGGCTCCGGGATCGCCCGCTCGATCCTGATGAAGCGCCCCAACCTGACGGTCGAAGACGCCCGGGTCCTCAAGCAGGAGATCCCGTCGCTCGAGGCGGTGGCCGCCTTCGTCCAAGGCCAGGAACGGATGTTCTACCGCAACGAGCACACGCAGTCGATGGCCGTCCTCGGGTCGAGCGAGGACTTCATCGAGGTCAATTTCATCCGGATCGAGCAGGGGCGCTTCTTCACCGACAACGAGGTCCGGCACGGGCGGCGTGTCGTGGTGATCGGCCAGGGGCCGCTCAAGGCGTTCTTCGCGAACTCGGACCCGATCGGGAAGGTCGTCCGCATCGGCACGGTGGAGTTCACCGTGATCGGCGTGGCGGCGCCCCGGCCGTCCATTGGGGGGCTCGGCAACCAGCAGGACAACCTGGCCATCATCCCACACACCGCCTTCGCCAAGACCTTCGGCGCGATCTCCCGTGGAGAGCAACGCCGCATCGGGCGTTCGGTGACGATCTTCGCCGTGCCCAGGGATGGCGTGACGCGCGAGGCGGCGATGAACGACGTTGAGACCGTCATGCGGATCCGGCACCGCCTGAAGCTGAACCAGCCGAGCGATTTCGACATCACCACGCAGGACATGGCGATGAAGTTCTTCGACCAGGCCACCAGTGCGATCTACCTCGCGCTGGTGGTCATTTCCTCCATCGCCCTGATGGTCGGCGGAATCGGCGTCATGGCCATCATGATGATCTCCGTGACCGAGCGGACACGGGAAATTGGCGTCCGCAAGGCCCTCGGCGCCCGCCGCCGTGAGATCCTCTGGCAGTTCCTGCTGGAGGCCGTCGTGCTGACGTCGCTCGGGGGCGTGCTGGGCGTCCTGATGGGGGCGGGCGTGGGGCTGGGGGTCAGGGCCTTCACGCCGCTGCCGGTCTCGATGCCGTGGTGGTCCTTTGCGGTCGGTTTCGCCTTTTCGGGCGGCGTGGGGATCTTCTTCGGCCTCTTCCCCGCCTTCCGCGCAGCCCGCCTGGATCCAATCGAAGCGCTGCGGTACGAGTGAGGCGGGGTCCCTCCCTCGGAACGCGTTCCCCGGCCCTTCGCGGGCGGGGTCGGACGCCGTTTCCAGCCGCCACCCCAGCGGCGGAAAGCCGCCTCCTCCCGCCGTTATCCAATGGTATGATTATCGTTTGTGCCGCTCGGCCGGGAACGGTTCTGGGCCGGTTCCGAGCGGATGCCCGCATACATCGTCATCCCCTTGGCGCCCTGGACCGCACTGCTCCTCGGCACCGCGTCGTGTGCGAGCCGTGTTCGACCCCCGGATGAGCGCTGGTTGCGCGCCGGGCAGGAGGATTGCCGTTTATGAAGGTCTATGACGCCACCAGCATCCGAAACGTCACCATCGCCGGCCATTCGGGTGCGGGCAAGACACAGCTCGCGTCCGCCATCCTCTTCGACGCCGGCATGGTCAACCGTTTCGGGCGAGTTGACGACGGGACGACGGTCACCGACTTCGACGAGGAAGAGATCTCCAGGAAACACACCCTGGCGGCGAGCCTCGCCTACGCCGAGTGGAACAAGTACAAGGTCAACCTGGTCGACACACCGGGGTTCGGCAACTTCCTGAGCGACACGCTCGCCGCGATGCGCGTGTGCGACGCCGCCCTGGTGGTGGTCGACGCAGTCTCCGGCGTCGAGGTGCAGACCGAGAAGGTGTGGGAGGCCGCCGAAGAATACGAGTTGCCGCGCCTGGTCGTCCTGAACCGAATTGACCGCGAGCGGGCGAGTTTGAGCCGCACGCTCGAGTCGCTCCGCACCTCCTTCGGTCGGACCGTCATCCCCCTGCAGCTGCCCATTGGCGAGGAGAAGTCCTTCTCGGGTGTCGTGGACCTGGTCGCGATGAAGGCCTACGCCTACTCGACGGACGGCAGCGGCAAGTTCACGGAACAGCCGGTGCCGGCCGCGATGGCGCCGGAGGCCCAAGCCGCCCGGGAGGCCCTCATCGAGATGGTCGCCGAGGCCGACGACAAGCTGATGGAGAAGTTCTTCGAGGCCGGAACCCTCACGCAGGACGAACTGCTCGGCGGGCTGCGGAGCGCCGTGCTCGGCCGAAAGGTGTTCCCGCTGTTTTGCACCTCGGCCATCCTCAACATCGGTGTCCAGCCGCTGCTCGACGCCGTGCTCGCGTACGTGCCCGCGCCGTCGGACCGGCCGCTGAAGGGCACGAAGAACGGTGACGAGGTGGCGGCGACCGTGTCGGACAGCGGCCCCTACGCCGCGTTCGTCTGGAAGACCGTGGCGGACCCCTTCGCGGGCCGCATCAGTATGTTCCGGGTCGTGAGCGGCGCGCTCAAGGCCGACACCACGGTCTACAACCTGACGAAGGAGACACCCGAGCGCCTGGGTCACCTGGTGCTGCTGCAAGGCAAGACCCAAACCGAAGTGCCGGAGATCAAGGCGGGCGACATGGGCGCCGTCGCCAAGCTGAAGGAGACGGTAACCAACGACACCCTGGCCGACCGTGGCGGCGTGCACTTCAAGCCGATGCGGTTCCCCGAGCCCGTGCTCTCGTATGCGATCGAGCCCAAGAGCCGCGGCGACGAAGACAAGATCAGCTCCTCGCTCCAACGCCTGCAGGAAGAGGACCCGACGATCCGCTCGAGCCGTGACGCGCAGACCAAGGAACTGCTGCTCTCCGGCCAGGGCCAGCTCCACATCGAGGTCACCGTCGCCAAGCTGAAGCGGCGGTTCGGGGTCGAGGTCAACCTGAAGCCACCGAAGATCCCGTACCGCGAGACGATCACCGCCGCAACCGACGCGCACGGCCGGCACAAGAAACAGACCGGCGGGCACGGGCAGTTCGGCGACTGTTCAATCCGAATGGAGCCCCTGCCGCGCGGGGCCGACTTCGAGTTCGTCGACGACATCTTCGGCGGAGCGATCCCGCAGACGTTCCGACCCGCCGTCGAGAAGGGGATCCAGGATGCCCGGGTGCGGGGCTATCTGGCCGGCTATCCCGTGGTGGACTTCAAGGTGACGCTCGTTGACGGCAAGTACCACGACGTCGACTCCAACGAGCTGTCCTTCAAGATGGCTGGCCGCCTGGCGTTCAAGGACGCCATGACACGGTGCAGACCGACCATCCTCGAACCGATCATGAACGTGGAGGTCTACGCCCCGTCCGACTTTGCGGGCGACCTGATGGGAGACCTCAACGGCCGGCGCGGCCGCATCGCGGGCATGGACTCCCGGGGGGGCATGACCGTCATCAAGGCGCAGGTGCCGATGGCGGAGATGCTGACCTATGAGCAGCAGCTGACGTCGGCGACCGGCGGGCGGGGCTCGTCACCGCATGGAGTACTCGCACTACGAAGAGGTGCCGACCCACATCCAGTCGAAGATCATCGCGGCCCACAAGGCCGAGAAGGGCGAGGCGGCAGAAGAAGAAGAGTAGCCCGCGCCGCCGATGTTTTCGCCGCCCGGTTCTCGAGCGAGAGTCCGGCCGGCTCTCTTCGGGTCGCGCGCCCCTCGCGGGCGCCGCGGCCCCTCGTCTTGCCCGCCCCTGCCGGGACGGGTGGCTCAAGCCCCTTGGCTGTCCGACGAAGCGCGGCGGAGGTAGAATAGCCTCCTCCGTTCACCTTGCCGGAGGTGTGCCATGGCTCGCTCGACCTCGAATCCCTACCGCGATCCGGCGGTCTGCCCCGAGCCCGCAGAGGGCCAGTCCGCCACAGCGTCGCTCCCTCCCTGGACGTCGACCAAGGTGATTGGCGGCCGCGTTCCGCGGGTGGACGCTTATGAGCGCGTCACGGGATCGGCGACCTACACGCTCGACGTGGCCCTCCCGAACATGCTTCACGTGGCCATCGTCCGATGCCCGCACGCGCACGCCGTCGTGACGCGAGTCGACACGGCGGCCGCATCCCGGATGCCGGGAGTCGCGGCCATTCTCACGGGAGAGGATGCTGGTACGGCGATTCCTTGGTACGACGGGAGCGACAAGGGGCCGCAGAGTCGTCTGTTCGACCCGCACTGCCGGTACGCCGGCGAGGAGGTAGCGGCCGTCGCGGCCGAGATGCGCGACCAGGCCCACGACGCGGCGGCCGCCGTCGTGGTGCACTACGAGCAGCGGCCATTCGTCGTGGACATGGACGAGGCGCTCAAGCCCGGGGCGCCAGCGGTACACGAAGGCGGGAACGCCGTGCGGCCAGCAGCAACATCACGGCGGGGCGACGTCGAGAAGGGATTTGCCGCGGCGGACGTGGTGCTTGAGGAGACCTACCGGACGAGCGTTGAGATCCACTCGCCGATGGAATCGTTCGGGTCGGTCGCCTACTGGGAGGGCGATCGGTTGACCGTCTGGGACACGACGCAGTCGGTCTTCGATGTCCAGCAGGCCTTGGCCAAGGTTCTGGGGTTGCCGCTCAACCGCGTCCGGGTCATCAGCCGCTACATGGGTGGCGGCTTCGGCAGCAAGTTGGACCTGAACAAGCATACGGTGATTGCGGCGCTGCTCGCGCGCCGGACCGGTCGCCCGACCAAGGTGGTACTGCCGCGAGAGGACACGTTCCGGTGTGTCGGCAACCGCCCCGCGAACACCATGACGATCAAGGTCGGCGCGAAGCAGGACGGCACGCTGACCGCCATTCGCATGGTGTCTCGGGGAGTCGTCGGCGCCTATGCCAGCGAAGCCGGCGCCACCGATCTCGCCGCGTCGCTCTATCGCTGCCCGAATGTCGAAACCGAAGACCTGTCGGTCTACGTAAACGCGGGCCTCGAGCGCCCGTTCCGCGCGCCCGGATTCCCGCAGTCCGCGTGGGCGCTCGAGCAGATTATGGACGCGCTCGCCGAGCGGCTCAACACGGACCCGGTCGCGCTCAGGCTGCGAAACCTCTCGACCGTCCTCCAGGGATCGGAGGAAGTCCCCTACACCTCCACCGGCCTGGACCGCTGCCTGACCGAGGGCGCGCGAGCGTTCGGTTGGGAAGAGGCTCGCCGGCGACCCCGGAGCCAGGAAGCGACCGTCCGCGGCGTCGGCATGGCCGCCTGCATGTGGACCTACCCGGGCGAGCCGGTGGCGACGGCCATCGCACGGCTCTCGGCCGACGGAAGCCTGACGCTCACCTTCGGCGCGGCCGACATCGGCACGGGCACCAAGACGGTCATGGCCATGGTGGCCTCGGAGGAACTGAGCATTCCGCTGTCGCGGATTGCGATTGAGCATGCGGACTCCGGCACCTCGCCCTATGCGGTTGGGTCTGGCGGCAGCCAGACCGTGCTGGTGAACGCGCCCGCCGTGCGTGCGGCTGCCGTCGAGGTCCGCCGCCAGCTCCTGCAGATGGCGGCCGGCGAGTTGCACGTACCCGAGGACGAGCTGGCGTTGGCCGACGGGATCATCTCGCAAATCGGTCACGCGGAGACCAGTGTTGCGGTGTCGGCGCTGAAGCCACTCCAGCAGCAGCAGTCGATCATCGGCGTCGGCACTCGGGCTCCACACCCCAAGGGAAAGGTGCCCCTGCCCTTCGGCGCACAGTTCGCCGAAGTCGAGGTGAATCGTCACACGGGCGAGGTGCGGGTCCTCAGGCTTCTCGGCGCCCACGACAGCGGCCGCCCGATGAACACGTTGACCTACGAGAATCAGGTCTTCGGAGGCATGACGATGGGCCTCGGGTTCGGCCTGACCGAGCAGCGCGTAATGGATCCCCAGACCGGGGTCGTCCTCTCGGTCAATCTGCACGACTACAAGTTGCCGACCGCGCTCGACGTCCCGGCCGACATGGCGTGCCTCCCGATCGATCCCCACGACACCGAGTGCAACTCGGTCGGGGCGAAAGGGCTCGGCGAACCGGCGACGATTCCGACGGCCGCAGCCATTGCCAACGCCATCTTCCATGCCACGGGCGTGAGACCGACCGAGGCGCCAGCCAGCCCGGCGCGCCTCGTCTCGCGCCTGCGCCCGACGCAGCCTTAGCAGCGGGAGATGGGCGCCGCGGGCAGGACGCGGCGCTAGAATAGGGGCTCACGATGTCGCGGCGGCCTGCGGGGGTTCGGTGCCCGCTGGTGCCGCGACCCAGCGACGGGGGCGCCCGTGGACATCAAACGAGCGGTCGTCAATCTGGCTCCGGGACCGGTTGTCCGGGTCTTCGCGGCCCCGTACGTGGCGGGCAAGGGCATCGAGAGCGGCTTGCGCAAGGCCGACGAGCTCTGGAACGCCCACCGGATGCGCGCGACGATCGACGTCCTCGGCGAGGAGGTGTTCAGACGCGAGGATGTCGAGGCCACCGTGGCGCTCTACGTCCGCCTGATCGACCAGATCGGCGACCGGGTCCACGCCAGCGTCTCGCTCAAGCCGACGCAGTTGGGCGTGCACGAGGGCGAGGCCTATTGCCTTGAGCACCTCCGGCAGGTGGTCAGCCATGCCGCGGCGCATCGCCTCCACGTGACGGTGGACATGGAGGACCACAACTTCACGGACATCACGCTCCGGCTGTTCGCGAAGCTGCGCGCCGAGTTCGACAACGTCGGCACGGTCTTGCAGTCACGACTGTTCCGCACGAGAGACGATATCGTCGCCCTTCCGGCCAGGCCGTGCAAGGTGCGCATCTGCATCGGCATCTACCAGGAGCCGCGGGAGGTAGCGCTGACCGACAAGCCGGCCATGAAGGAGAAACTCTTCGAGTACGTGCAACTCCTCCTCGACCGGGGTCACTACCCGGAGATCGCCACCCACGACGAGGCCTTGGTCCGTCGATGCCTCGTGTACCTCGACCAGCGTGGCTGTCCCAAGAACGCCTACGAGTTCCAGATGCTGCTCGGCGTGCCGCGGGCCGACATCCAGGCCCAGATCGTCCGCGAGGGACGGCTCATGCGCCTCTACGTGCCGTTCGCCGAGGAGTGGCGGTATGCGGTCGCCTACTGCAAACGGCGCTTGGCCGCCAACCCCATGATGGGCGCGTACGTCCTCCAGAACCTCTTCAGGCACTAGACAGCCCTGAACGAGTCGGCTGGTGCCGGTGCCACGGCGCACGCCGGGGGGGGACACGCAAACGCTTGTCTTGGCGGACCGAGCAAGAACCCGGAAGGGCTGGACACTTGCCGGACACCGACCGGTAGGGCGTTTGGGGTAACACCGGCGCTGCTGGTGGCCTGACGCCTCCTGCCTTCTCGCTCCTCGCGTCCGGCTGAGCGGCGGCCGCTCGTTTGGTGGGCGCGCGCGCCACGTTGACACGGCTGCTGGGCGGACGTACCATTTTATTGAGACCGGTTGCCGACCGCCTGCGACGTCCGCACGTTTCCTCGCGCCCCCATCGCGTCACCGCTCAGGTTCGCTAGAAGCCGTTCTTCCCGGCCCTCGTTCTCGGGAGATCCTCACATGCGGCGATACCTGGTGACGGGTCTGTTGCTGTACTCGGTAGCGTGCGGAGGGTCTTCGCCTTCGATCTCGCCGACGACGCCCACGACGACGGGCGTCACCTACACGCTCGCCGGAACTGTCACGGCCTCCGCGACTGGGGCTGGAATTCCAGGAGCGACGGTCACGGTTCAAGGTGGGGCGAACGCGAATCTATCCGCGACCACGGATGCCTCGGGTAACTTCACTCTGGCTAGTCTGTACCCATCCAAGTTCACGGTCACGGCATCCGCGGCGGGCTATGGGCCGACGTCGCACGACGTCGTTCTCACGGGCAATCAGACTGTGAACTTCCAGCTGGCCGTGCTCCCCGCCATCGTGTCGTTCACCGCTGACCCCACCAGCGTCCAGCTCGGCCAGACGACGATCTTGCGCTGGGTGACGAAGGACGCGACGAGTTGCGACATTCAGCCCGACAACCTGGTGGGCACGGTGCCCTGCAACGGCCAGGTCACCGTCACGCCGACGAGTTCGGTCACGAGCTACACTCTGTCTGTGAGCAATGCCGCCGGCGCGGTCAGCCAGCGTCTCGATGTGGCCGTCGGAGGCATCCCGGACGTGGAGTATCGAGTGTCCGGTTCCGCGGCCCGCGTGGAAATCTGGGTTTTGACGGCGTCCGGCGGCACCACGCAGTTCTCCGGCGTCCAGTTGCCCTGGACTTACGACATCGCCGTCGTGCCGAAAGGGCAGTCGCTTGAGGTGTCGGCGCAGAACGACGCCAGCACCGGATGCGTCACAGTCGAAATCTACAAGCTGGGTAACCCGTACAAAAGCAACACGTACTGCACTTTCGGCACGAGCAGCCCGATCGTGGAGGTCAGCGGGGTCTATTGACTCCCAGCAACTCGCGGGCCACGCCCGGGGCCATGTCGGCCGGGCGGCGGGAGCCTTCCTCACGCGCCAGATCGGCCGCCGCACCACGGCGGTACGCAAAGGGCTAGCTGCTCAGCTGCAACTGCGACCCTGGCGTCAGGGCCGGCGGCGCGTCCCTCCTTGCGCGGCTTGGACATGGCCCGCGAGCTGGCCACTCCACACGGTGAACGCCGCGTTCAGGATGCCGGTGTGCGTATCGGGCGTGGTTTCCGGCAGGTTCGTCGGAGTAATCGACAGGCCCGTCGAGGAGACCGCCCAGCTCTGAAAGATGATGTGGTCCGCCCAAGTGCCGTCCGCCAGGAAGGCCTCACCAAGCGCTCTGGCCAGTCGCAGCGCGTCGTCGGAATAGAGCGCATCCGAATCGCCGTCGGCACCCCAGACAATGACCCCAAACGGGACTCGCAACGCGGCGCACGCTGACGCGATGCTCGCCAAGTCCCGCGCCAAGTCATCGCGCCCGGGTTTCAGCGCGGTAATATCGATATCGAGGTGCACGAAGGACGGGCCAATCCCTGCGGACGCCATTCTTGCGAGATGGTCGGTCACTGCGGCCCCGCTGAAATAGGGGTACGGCTCGATCACACCGACGAGGACCGCCGGAAACGCTCCTTTCACCGCCGCCTCGGTACTGCCCAAGCCGCTGGATGGTGGCATTCGGATCCGGACCGCCGCAGGCCGCTGCCGCCCCGGCGAGGAAGGGCTCGTCCATCGCCAGGTACCGGACCACGCCACCCGCGGCGCGTACGTTGTTGACGGCCTCCAGCGAGTCACGAATCGCCATGGCCACGCCCGTGCCGTCAGGCGTGCAGTACCTGGGGTTTGACGACACCAACCTCGATAGCAATCGACTTGCGCCACCGTAGCGTGACCGTCCGAAAGGCATCGACTGCGTACAGGGCCTGGTAGGTATTGGGGCCGACCAACGCGGTCGGCGTGCTCATCAGTTGCCCCTGGTAGAACTTGAACACCGAAACCCTCGACCAGGCAACGGGCCATTGCTCAGTCTGCTGGAAGAGCGTCTGCATGTCGAGGCTGCCGGGCGCGGGCGTGAACCACACCTGGACAGCATGGGAGGTCAGGGCGCGAGGGCTCGATCCCCACAGCACGAAGACAGACAGGACCGCAGCCACGAGGCGCGTCACTCGCATGGTCGGCCCAGTGTACCTCGACCGGGGCCCAAGGCGCGACGGCGGGCCTGCTGGGGACGCGGGGCCAGGCGGTCGACGCCCGAATCGCGACCGCCTGCGCTCCGGCCAGTCGCCCGCCTTCCGCCGGCAGGGTCTTTCCCTTCCTTGCTATGATGACGCGCATGACAACGAGGATCCTCCTGTCGGCGCTCGCCCTCGCCGGGGCCTGGACGGTGCATGCCGCCCCACCTCCGCACGATACCGGACTGTTCAAGGAGATCTACCGCCAGCTTGTCGAGATCAACACCACCCATTCAGCCGGCGATACGACGGCGGCCGCCCGCGCCATGCAGCAGCGGCTACTCGACGCTGGCCTGCCCGCCGCCGACATGGAGGTGATCGAGCCGTTTCCCAAGAAAGGCAATCTCGTGGCCCGGTACCGCGGGACGAGCACCAAACGGCCGTTGCTGCTGCTCGCCCACCTCGACGTCGTCGAGGCCCGGCCGTCGGATTGGAAGACCGACCCGTTCAAGCTTCGCGATCAAGGCGGCTACTACATCGCGCGCGGCGCGATCGACGATAAGGCGATGGCGTCGGCCTACGTGTCTGTGCTGGCCCAGTTCAAGCGCGAGGGATTCACCCCCAATCGCGACCTCGTCCTGGCGCTCACCGCGGATGAGGAACGTGGGGGAGCCCCCGAGAACGGCGCGCAGTGGCTGGTGAAGAACCGCCGTTCCCTCGTCGACGCCGAGTATGGCCTGAACGAGGGTGGGCGTGGCGAGCTCAGTCAGGGGAAGCCCGTCGCTCACATCGTCCAGGTGGCCGAGAAGACCTACCTAGAGTACCAGTTCGAGGCAACAGGGCCGGGCGGGCACAGCGCGCGCCCCACGCCCGACAATCCCATCTACGACCTAGCCGACGCCCTCGTGCGGCTCCGTCAGTATCGCTTCCCCGTCCGACTTACGGAACTGACCCGGGCCTATTTCGGTCGCAGCGCCCCGGTCCAAGAGGAGGCGAGCCAGCGGGCGGATTTTCAGGCCGTGGCGACGGGCCACCCCTCCGAGGAGGTTCTCGAGCGCTTGTCCGGAAGATCCAGCATCGTTGGACTGCTCCGGACGACCTGTGTCGCCACCATGGTCCAGGCGGGCCATGCCCCCAACGCCCTCGCTCAAAGTGCCAAGGCCACGATCAACTGCCGCGCCTTACCCGGAGAGGATCTCGCGGCGATCGGGGCGGCGCTGGCCGACGTCGCGGGGGCGAGAGTCCGGGTCACGCAGCTGGCGCGGGAAGAGCCGGCGCCTCCGTCGCCACTCGATCCCGCGGTCTTGGGAGCGGTGGAACGTATCAGCGCCGCGATGTGGCCCGGCGTGCCGGTCGTACCCACGATGGGCGTGAGCACGACGGATAGCCGTGCGTTCCGGGCCGCCGGCATTCCGATGTACGGCGTCTCAGGCCTCTTCGTGGATCCGGAGGCGACCGGGGTTCACGGGCTCAACGAGCACGTCGGCGTCAAGCAGCTGGAGGACTGCCGGGAGTTCCTCTATCGCCTGATCAAGACGCTGGCCTCCGATTGATCACTAGCGGACCTCTCGCGTCGGCGTCGAGGGTCCCCACGCGCGGCTCCACATCCGATCCGCGACGACGGCATAGGCAGCGAACGCTATGAGGAGGACCATCGCCGGCGGGTAGTAGGACACGGCGAATGGGTAGGTGTTCATCGTAGCGTGGAAGACTGCCGTGGCCTGGATCGAGCGACGCGATCGGCGGTACAACCACGTCAGGATGATCGTGATTGGAATCATGAAGACGACGCGCAGCAGCAGGTACGTGACGAGCGAGAACCGCACGGGCCGATAGTAGTCGAGCGGGGCATGCCAGATGGCCCACGGCACCCACACGAGCATGCTTGCCCACAGCGGCGAGTATCTCGCCAGCAGTCGGTCGAGGAGCAGCCCGCGCCACCCCGGCTCCTCGAGGACGCCGACAAACAGGAAGTTGAAGGCGAAAAACGCCAGGGCGGTGGCCACCAGGACTGGCGCCGAGCCCTGCGCCGTTGGCCAGACGAGCGGAAGGCCCCGCGCAGCGGCTAGCAGAGTCGGCAGGCCAAGCAGGATCGCGAAGATCGCCGGGCCGCATAGCGTCCAGCGATCGGGGGCATGCACCAAGCGGCAAAGCAGGCTCGCCACGCCCTCGTTGGCGGACCATGCGCTCCAGAGCAGCCAGGCTGGCAGGAGGGCCGGGACGATCAACAGGGGGGCAGCAGCTGCCCGCCCCGCGGCCGAGCCGTGCGAGACGGCGCGCGCGACCAGGACCAGCCAGCACGCGATTGCGAGCCCGACCAACAGCAGTGCGCGAGGCCAGAGGGGGTGGCGTGGCCCGCGGCGACGGGTCCAGGACAGCAGCACGGCCGCCACAGCCGGTCCGCCCGTGCCGAGGTTCAGCCACTCCTCGCGGCCGTCGGCGTGAATGGCCACGAGCCACAGCAGCCACGAGAGCCCGAATGCCACGCCGATGAAGCCGATCGCGCCTGACCGGTGGCCGTCGGTCGGCGTCCCGTCGCGACGGAGCCCGTGTCCGGCCGCGTCAGGCAGCATTCCTTTCGTACGGCCCTCGCTCGCCGGCGCGCCGGCCCGAGACGGTCCGTCGACCCGAACGTACAAGAGGCCGCGCGGCGATCCCACGCGGCCTCAGGAGTGCCACACACGCGGTGCGCGGTCGGTTACTTGGCGCCCTTGCCACCGGGCGCCCGCCGCGAGCCGCCCGAGCCCTTGCGGGCGGCCGCTCGGGCCTCGCCCTTGGCTTCGGTGGCCGCAGCCTCGCTTTCCGCCGTCTCGGCCGTACGCTTCCCGCGGAGGCGATCCGCGGCGGCTCGCAAGCGCCCGCCGACGCCTTGGGCCTTGGGTTTCGCGCCCTCTTTGGCCTTCTCTTCCTTGGCGGCCTTCGGGTCGTACTCGAACCCGAGCAGTTCGACCATCGCGAGCTCGGCTGCGTCACCCTGACGGAACCCGACCCGGAGAAGCCGCGTGTACCCCCCGGTCCGCGATGCGAAACGTGGCGCGATCTCCCGGAACAGCTTGGCGACCACGTCGCGATCGGACAAGTCCCTCAGGATTTCGCGCCGGGCCGTGAGGGCCCGCCCGTTGCTCCCGTCGGCGAGGCCACGCTTGGCAATCGTGATCAGCCGCTCGACGAACGGCCGCAACTCCTTGGCTTTCGGCACCGTGGTCTCGATGTGCCCGTGCCGGAGGAGCGCCTGCGCCTGATTCCGCAACAGCGCGATGCGATGCTCGGTGACCCGTCCGAGCTTCCGGTAACCTACTCGGTGACGCATGGAAAGTCCTTCACTCTAGTCCGTCTGCCCCTGGGGCGTCGGTTGATCGAGCCGCATACCGAGGCTGAGCCCCATGGTTTGCAGGATGTCCTTGATCTCGTTCAGCGACTTGCGGCCGAAGTTCTTCGTCTTCAGCATCTCGGCCTCGGTCTTCTGCACGAGCTCCCGGATCGTCCGAATGTTCGCGTTCTTCAGGCAGTTGTACGACCGGACCGACAACTCGAGTTCCTCGACGCTCTTGTCGAGGTTCTCGTTCGACACCGCGCTGTGCGGCTGCTCGGCCGGGACGTCCTGGAGTTGGTCCGCCGCATCCTCCAGGTTGATGAAGATGTTGAGGTGTTCCCGCACCAGCTTGGCCGCGTTCGACACGGCGTCGCGGGGCGAGATGGCCCCGTTGGTCCACACGTCCAGCGTGAGCTTCTCGTAGTCGGTGGTCTGCCCGAGCCGGGCGGCCTCGACGAGATAGTTCACCTTCTTGACCGGCGAGTGGACCGAATCAATCGGAATCCAGCCGATCCCGAGATCGTCGTCGAAGTTCCGGTCGGCGGCGACATAGCCCCGACCGCGCTTCAAACGCATCTCCATCTGGAGCGTCCCGCCTTCGGACACCGTAGCGATGTGGGCGTCGGGCTCGAGGATTTCCACCTCACCGTCCGCCACGATATCCTTGGCCTTCACCTCGCCCGGCTTGTCGACCTTGATGTAGAGGGTCTTGGTCTGGTCGGCGTGCAGTTTGAGTGGGATCTGCTTCAGGTTGAGGATGATGTCGGTCGCATCCTCGACGACGCCCGGAATAGGCGAGAACTCGTGCAGCACCCCATCGATCTTGACGGCCGTGATGGCCGCACCCTCGATCGACGACAGCAGCACGCGTCGCATCGCGTTGCCGATGGTCGTGCCGAACCCTCGCTCGAATGGCTGGGCGAGGAACCGGCCGAACCGATCAGTAAACGTCTCGCGCTCGAACTCCAGCCGCTTGGGGCGCTGGAAACCTTTCCACAGCATCGACTCAGTCCTTTCTTGCACCTTCGGCCGCGTGTCCGCTGTGCCGGACGGGCGGACGGGATGCGGCGTTCCGCACCGTGTCTGCTGCGTACCGCCTCGTGACTCCGTGCCGGTCGCGCGTTACTTCGAGTACAGCTCGACGATCAACTGCTCCTGGATGGGCAGGTTGATCTGGGCCCTGGTCGGCAGTGACACGACGCGCCCTTCGAACTTGTCGGGCTGCAACTGCAGCCACTCGGGGACGCCGCGTCCCTTGACCTCTTCCATCGCGTGTTGGATAACGACGTTCTTCTGGCTCCGCCCTTTCACGGTCACCGCGTCGCCAGCCTTGACCAGGAACGATGGGACGTTGACGTTCCGGCCGTTCACCACGAAGTGGCCGTGGCGCACGAACTCCCGCGCCTGGGGCCGCGACGTGGCGAGCCCGAGGCGGTAGACCACGTTGTCCAGACGCCGCTCGAGCAGCTGCAGGAGCACCTCGCCCGTGATGCCGCGCTGGCGCTCGGCCGACTCGAAGTAAAGGCGGAATTGCTCCTCGAGCACGCCGTAGATTCGCTTGACGCGCTGCTTCTCGCGCAACTGCAGGCCGTATCCGGCCAGCTTCGCCGCGCGACGCTTGCCGTGCTGACCCGGCGGGAAGTTGCGCTTCTCGATGGCGCACTTCTCCGTGTAGCAGCGTTCGCCCTTGAGGAACAGCTTCATGCCTTCACGCCGGCACAAGCGACAGACCGGACCGCTGTATCTGGCCATTCTCGGTAACCCTCTTCATCCGCCGCCCGCGGGCACCCGGCAGGCCCCGGCCCCGGCAGTCGGCCTGCCCAGGCTCTGAGACCCCCGGCACCCGCGTGCCGGCTGTTCGCGCTTCCCTACACCCGTCTCCGCTTCGGCGGCCGGCACCCATTGTGCGGGATGGGGGTCACATCCCGGATTCGACTTGACTTCGATCCCGACGGTCTGCAACGCGCGAATGGCCGACTCGCGGCCTGCTCCCGGCCCTTTGACGCGTACCTCGACCGTGCGCATGCCGAACGTCTTGGCGGCGTTCCCGGCGCTGATGGCCGCCTGGGTCGCGGCGAACGGCGTCCCCTTGCGCGACCCCTTGAACCCGATGCCCCCCGCCGACGACCACGACACGACGTTGCCCTCGGTGTCGGTGAGGGTGATCGTCGTGTTGTTGAACGACGCGTGGATGTGGGCAATGCCGTGGTGGATAATACGCTTCTCACCACGCTTCTTGAACGTCTTCTTGGCCGGGCGCTTCCCCGAGGACTCGGGTTTGGCGGCGGCCGCTTCGGTCGGTTCGGTCTTGGCCATTCAGCTACACCGTCTTCTTCTTCGCAACGGCTCCGCGGCGCGGACCCTTCCGCGTGCGCGCGTTGGTCTTGGTCCGCTGTCCGCGGACCGGGAGGCCGCGGCGATGCCGCACGCCCCGGTAGCACCCGATGTCCATCAAGCGCTTGATGTTCATCGAGATCTCCTTGCGCAGGTCGCCTTCGACCCCGCCCTGATCCTCGATGACGCGCGTGATCTTTCGGACGTCGTCTTCCGACAGGTCCTTGACGCGGACGTCCGGGCTCACGCCGGCCTGCTTCAAGATCCCGTTCGACCGCGTGCGGCCGATGCCGAAGATGTAGGTCAGGCCGATCTCGACCCGTTTGGTCCGCGGAAGGTCAACCCCTGCGATACGTGCCATACTCTTTCCCTGTTGTGGCCGATGGCCAATCGATCACAGCCAGCCTGGGGCCGGTGCCGTCGTGGACACCGGTCGCCCGAACCGGCCGCCCCTACCCCTGCCGCTGCTTGTGCTTCTGGTTCGGGCAGATCACCCGCACTACTCCGCGACGGCGGACGATCTTGCATTTGTCACAGATGCGCTTGACGGACGCTCGCACTTTCATACGCAATTCCTAGAGTGTCCGGCGGCCAGAGATCGCGATCGCTGGCTCCGGGCGCCGATGGGGCCACGCGACACCGGGACGACCCGGCGCCGCCGCCCGCTCACTTGTACCGGTAGGTGATCCGCCCCCGCGTCAAATCGTACGGCGACAACTCGATCAGCACCCGGTCGCCGGTCAGGATGCGGATGAAGTTCTTCCGCATCTTGCCGGAGACGTGCGCGAGCACCTGGTGCTTGTTCTCGAGCTCAACGCGGAACATCGCGTTCGGAAGCGACTCGAGCACCACCCCGGTTACTTCGATTGTGTCCTCTTTCGCCACCGGTTCTCCAACCCATCGGGGACTTCGATCCCAGTCGAGGCCAGCACCTGGTCGAAATGCTCGCCTTCTCTGGCCGTCAAGACCAATGGCCCGCCGTTCGAAACCGCCACGGTGTGCTCGAAGTGGGCCGACAGGCTTCGATCCCGCGTCACCGCGGTCCACCCGTCCTCGAGCACTTTGACCCCCGGCCGACCCAGATTCACCATCGGCTCGATGGCCAGCACCATGCCCTCGGCCAGGCGCGGCCCGCGCCCGGGCGGCCCGTAGTTGGGCACCTGGGGCTCCTCGTGCATCGCCGTCCCGATGCCGTGGCCGACGAATTCCCGGACCACCGAACACCCGTGCGCTTCGACGTGGCGCTGCACGGCAAAGCCGATGTCAGACACCCTCCCGCCCGGCTTCACCGCCAGGATGGCGCAGTAGAGCGCCTCCTGCGTCACGCGCAACAGCTTGGCCGCGTCTGCCGACACCCGCCCCACGGGCACGGTGACCGCGGAATCGCCGACGAACCCGTCCAGGACGGCGCCGACGTCCATCGACACGATGTCGCCCTCCGCCAAGAGCCGCTTCGGCGAGGGGATCCCGTGAATCACCTCGTCGTTGATCGAGACGCACACCGACGCGGGGTACCCGTGGTAGCCCTTGAATGCGGCCGTGGCCCCTGCGTCCCTAATCCTCGCCTCCGCCCGCGCGTCGAGTTCTGCCGTGCTGACACCGGGTTGGGCCGCCTCACCGAGATCGGACAGCACCGCGGCCACCAGGGCACACGCCGCTCGCATCCGCTCGATTTCGGCGGGCGACTTGCAGACAATCATGGTCAGGCCGCCCCGCCGGCCGACGCGACGGCGGCCGTCAGGTCGGCCGCCACCTGCGCCGGCGCCTGTGCGCCGTCGACGCTCCGGAACGCGGGACGTTCCCTATAGTAGTCGAGCAGCGGATGCGTGTCCCGCGCGTAGACCCGCAGCCGCTCCCGAATAACATCCTCCCGGTCGTCCGGCCGCTGGGTGAGGGGCCCGCCGCACCGCGTGCAGGCCGAGGCCACCGGCTGACCCGGCGCCGGCACATCCGCGTTGGTTCCGCATCGGCCGCAGACGCGGCGGGACGTCAGGCGCCGAACCAGTTCCTCGTCAGGCACGGCGATGTCGACGATCACCAGCGGCGTCTGGACGATCGCGTCCAAGGCGCGCGCCTGGAGTACCGTGCGTGGGAACCCGTCCAGGACGAACCCCGCCGCCGCATCGGCGCGTGCCAGCCGCTCGCGCACGACGCCGACGATGATCTCGTCGCTGACCAGCTGCCCTTTGGCCATCACGGCTTTGGCGCGCAATCCGACGTCGGTCCCGGCCGCCACCGCCTCGCGCAGCATGTCGCCCGTCGAGATGTGCGGGATCCCGAGACTCTCGGCGAGCCGTTTGGCTTGCGTCCCCTTGCCGGCCCCAGGGGGGCCGAGCATGACCAGGTTCAGTGCCATAGTGCCACGCCTTCCGGTACCCGCGGCTCCGCCACGCTACCCTCGTCGCCCGCGTATCCGCGTCTTCTTCATGAACCCGTCGTAGTGCCGCATGATCAGCTGCGACTCGACCTGCTGCACGGTATCCATCGCCACGCCCACCACGATGAGCAGCGACGTGCCGCCGAAATAGAACGTGACGTTCATCCCCTCGGTAATGAACTTCGGGAGGACCGCGTCCAGGCGCTCTCCGATGAACGGAATCGGCGCCACCTTGAAGCCGGTGATGAGGAACTCCGGCAGGATCGCCACCAGCGCCAAGTAGATCGCCCCAGCCAGCGTGATCCGGGTCAGGATGGTGTCGATGTACTCCGCCGTTCGCTTGCCCGGCCGAATCCCGGGGATGAACCCGCCGTACTTCCGCATGTTCTCGGCCACATCGTCGGGGTTGAAGATGATGGCCGTGTAGAAGTAGGCGAAGAAGATGATCCCGACGACGTACAGCAGGTTGTAGAGCGGCATCGCGTACTGCAGTTGGCGCGCCACTCCCTCCAGCAACCCGCCGGGGGCCGGTTTCAGGATTGCAATGATCGTCGCCGGGAAGGCGAGGATCGACGACGCGAAGATCACCGGGATGACGCCACCCGTGTTGACCTTGAGCGGAATGTGCGTGCTCGAGCCGCCGTACATCCGACGCCCAACCACCCGTTTGGCGTACTGCACCATTACGCGCCGGTGACCACGCTCGACGAAGATGATCGCCGCCACGACCCCGGTCATGAGCACGAGCAGCAGGATGATCCGGATCGGCCCCATCTGTCCCGTGCGCAGCTGGTCAAGGGTCGCGAACACGCCACGGGGCAGCCCCACCACGATTCCCGCGAAGATGATCAGCGACATCCCGTTGCCGATGCCGCGCTCGGTGATCTGCTCGCCTAGCCACATGATGAACGTCGTCCCGGTGGTCAGGGTGAGGACCGTCATCAATCGGAAGCCCAGGCCCGGGTTGTAGACCAGGCCGTACCCGCCGACGCGCGTCTGGCTCTCGAGCCAGAGGGCGATCCCGAGCGACTGAACGACGCTCAACAGAATCGTGCCATAGCGGGTGTACTGGGTGATCTTGCGGCGTCCGAGCTCACCTTCTTTGGAGAGGCGCTCCAGGTACGGCCAGACGACGGTCAGCAGCTGGAGGATGATCGAGGCGCTGATGTACGGCATGATGCCGAGCGCGAAGATCGTCACCCGCGACAGGTTGCCGCCCGAGAACATGTCGTACAGGCCGAACAGGTTGTTCTTGGCCTGTTCGGCGAGTGCCGCCAGCGCCGCCACGTTGACCCCTGGTGTGGGGATGTGGTGGCCGACCCGGTAGACCCCGAGCAACGCCAGCGTGAACAGCACGCGCTTGCGGAGGTCGGGAACCGCAAAGATGTTCCTGAGGCTTTCAACCATAACCCTGGCTCTCAGCCCGGTGGACCGATTCGTTCCCGTTGGGCGTTCCGTCCGACGTCCAGCCGACGAGGGGGAACCGCTCGACGGACCCGAGGACTCCTCTTACGCTTCGGCCGCGACGATGGGCTCGGCGGTGCCGCCCGCCGCAGCGATCTTCTCGGCCGCCTTGCCGCTGAACTTGTGCGCCCGGACCACGAGGGCCTTCGCGATGTCCCCCCGCCCGAGCACCTTGACGGGCCGCCCGGTCTTGAGCAGGCCCCGCTCCCGCAGCACCTCGGGCGTGACCACAGCGCCGGCCTCGAACCGCGCCGCCAGCGTGTCGAGATTCACCACCGCGTACTCGACGCGGAAGTTGTTGATGAAACCCCGCTTCGGCACGCGCCGGTGGAGCGGCATCTGGCCGCCTTCGAACCCGCGCTTGTGCTTGAAGCCCGACCGCGACTTGGCGCCCTTCTCGCCGCGCCCGGCCGTCACGCCGTGTCCGGAGCCCTGGCCGCGCCCCAGGCGCTTCTTGGCGTGCTTGGCACCCTTGGGGGGCTTGAGATTGCTGAGATCCATATCCGTTACTCCGTCACCGACACCAGGTGCCGGACCTTGTGGATCATCCCGCGCACCTCGGGGGTGTCCGGGATTTCGATCGTGTGGCGGATGCGGCGCAGGCCGAGGCTACGAACCACCTCTCCCTGCTTCCGGTTGAAGCCGATCGTGCTGCGCACCTGCGTCACCTTCAACGTTTTGCCGGTGGCTTTCTTGTCACCCATGAAACGTCCTCGCTCCTCTGCCCCGAAGACCCCGCCGGGACACGGCCCCTGCAGCGATGCGGGCTAGGCCTCGGGGGCCGCCGGCCCTGACGTGGTCGGAGTCGCCGATGCCGCCGGGCGACCCGACAACTCCTCCAGCGTCTTCCCGCGCATGCGCGCCACGGCCACCGGGTCCTTCAAACTCAGCAGGCCGGCGAAGGTCGCCCTTACGACGTTGTGGGCATTGTCGGACCCGAGCGACTTGGTGAGGATGTTGGTGACGCCGGCCGATTCGACCACGGCGCGAACCGCCCCACCCGCGATGATACCCGTGCCGTCGGGCGCCGGCTTGAGCAACACGCTGCCCGCCCCGTACCGCCCGATGATCTCGTGGGGAATCGTCGTCCCGATCAGCGGCACGCGAATCAGCCCCTTCTTCGCCGCTTCAATGCCCTTCTTGATCGCCGACGGCACCTCACGGGCCTTGCCGACGCCGAACCCGACGACTCCGTGCCCGTCACCCACGACCACCAGGGCGCTGAAGCTCAGGTTCTTGCCGCCCTTGACGACCTTCGTGACGCGGTTGATGGAAACAACAGTGTCTTTCAGGTCGAGCTGGGCCGGGTCGATCTTCTCGCGTGTTCGAATCATAATGCGATGCCTGTCAGATGCGAACCGGAAGGACGGGACGCCATTGAGCGGAGTCCGTCCTCCCCCTCGCCTCTCGCTCCCGTGCTAGAACTCCAGGCCTGCCTTGCGAGCCGCCTCGGCGACGGCACGGACCCGGCCGTGATACAGGAACCCATTGCGGTCGAAGACCACCTGCTTGAGCCCCTTGGCAAGCAACCGCTCGGCGATGGTCTGGCCCACCAGCTGAGCCCCGCCGACGTTGCCGCCCCGCGCCTTGTCCATCTTCGCCTTCAGCGCCGGCTCGACGGTCGACGCCGACGCAACCGTCTGCCCCGTGGCATCGTCGACGGCCTGGACGTACATGTGGACGGTGCTCCGGAACACGCTCAAGCGCGGCCGCGCCGCCGTGCCGACAATCCGCTTCCGCAGCCGCAGCTTGATACGGTCGCGACGGTCCTCTTTGGTCTGAATCTTCATACGCTGCTCGATGTCTACACGAAACCGCTCGGGTCTCGTGGTCCTCACCGCCGTCGGCGTCCTGGTCGGCCCTCCGACGACTGACCTTTCTGCTCTGGCGCGCCGCCTACGCGCCCGTCTTGCCGACCTTCTTCTTCAGCACCTCTCCCGTGTAGCGGACCCCCTTCTGCTTGTAGGGATCCGGCTTACGCAGGCGCCGGATGTCGGCCGCCACCTGTCCGACGAGCTGGCGATCGATGCCGCTGACAGTGATGTGCGTCTGCTTGTCGACCGCGATCTCGATTCCCTGAGGAATGTCGAACACGATCGCGTGCGAATAGCCGAGTGCGAAAACGACCTGGCGGCCCTTCAGCTCGGCGCGGTACCCGATGCCCACGATATCGAGCTCGCGCTTGAAGCCCTCGGTCACGCCGCGCACGGCATTGGCGACCAGGCTCCGGCCCAGGCCGTGGAACTTGCCGAGTTCCCGGTCCTCTCGGACGGTCTTGGCCAGGAGGTGTCCGTCCTGGACCTCGAAGGTGACGCCCGGCGGGAAGGGGGTCCGCAGCTTACCCTTCGGACCCTGCACCTCGACCGCGTTGTCCAGCACGTGGACCGTGACGCCTTTCGGGATCGAAATCGGTTTCTTTCCAATACGCGACATGATTGTCTCTCGAAGGGGGCAGCGGCGCCTTGCCTTCAGCGAACCTCGTCACTTCCGGTCCGCCGTGGCCCGGGCCCGGCCTGCCCTACCACACGTTGCAGAGCACCTCGCCGCCGACACCCGCCCTGCTGGCGTCGCGGCCCGTCATCAGGCCGTGCGACGTCGTCAGGATGCTGATACCGAGGCCAGCCAGTACCGGCGGGACCTCGTCGTGGCCGAAATACACCCGCCGACCGGGCCGGCTGATGCGTTCGATGCCGGTGATCACGCGCTCGCCGCGGGCGCCGTACTTGAGGAAGAGACGGACGAGTTTCCGCGGTGCTTGGCCGACCTCTTGGACCTCCTCCACGAGCTTGTAGCCCTGGATATAGCCTTCGGCCTGGAGGATGCGCGCAATCTCCACCTTCAGTTTCGACGCCGGGATGTCGACGCGCGGCCGCTTGGCCCCAACGGCGTTGCGGATACGCGTGAGCATGTCAGCAATCGGGTCAGTCATAACTCGTCAACCTTGTCGTTCTCCCGGGTGGTTCGCTTCGGCGAACAGTTCGGGGATTCGGCGTTCTGCTCGGATCCCGGCGTCACGCGTAGAGGGTGGCGCACGCTGCCGACCCGTCGTGCCGGGAAGTCACCTATTCGTCACGCGCCTCACCAGCTGCTCTTGATGACGCCCGTCACGTCCCCCTCGAGCGCCAGCTTGCGGAAGCAGAGGCGGCAGAGGGCGAACTTCCGGATGTAGCCGCGGGGCCGCCCGCACAGCCGGCAGCGATTCCGGAGGCGGATCCGGTACTTCGGCGTCTTGAGTTCCTTGACTTTCTTGGCGGTCGTGGCCATCAGTTCGATCCTCGTCGCTCTAGCTTGTCCGGAACGGCATCCCGAGGAGTTGCAGCAGGCGGCGCGCCTCCTCGTCGGTCTTGGCCGTCGTCACGACAGAAACGTTCATGCCGCGGGCCTTGTCGACCTTCATGTAGTCGATCTCGGGAAACAGCAACTGGTCGCGCAGGCCGAGCGTGTAGTTGCCTCGCCCGTCGAAGCCCTTGGTCGAGACGCCTTTGAAGTCCCGCACCCGGGGCAGCGCAATGTTCATCAGGCGGTCGAGGAACTCGTACATCCGGTCGCCGCGCAGCGTGACCATCGTCCCAACCGGCATGCCCTTGCGCACCTTGAAGGCGGCGATCGACTTCTTGGCGCGGGTGGTCACGGACCGCTGGCCCGTGATGCGCCCGAGCTCGTCGGCCCCCGTATCAATGAGCTTGACGTTCTGCGTCGCCTCGCCCAGACCCATGTTCACGACCACCTTGTCGACCTTCGGGATGGCCATGACGTTGGAATACCCGAATTCCTTCTTGAGCGCGGGCACGACGTCTTTCACGTACCGTTCCTTCAACCGGGTCATTTGTCCACCACTCCCTCGCACTTGCGGCAGAAGCGCACCTTGCGGCCGTCGCCCAGGACGCGGCGCCCGATGCGAGTCGGCTTGCCGCACTCCGGGCAGACGAGCTGGACGTTCGACGCGTGGATTCCGGCCTCGCGCTTCGCGATCCCGCCCTTGATGTTCTTGCCCGGGTTCGGCTTGGTGTGCCGGCTGATGATGTTCACGCCCTCGACCAGGAGGCGGTTCTTGGCGGGCTCGACCTTGAGCACGCGGCCCCGCTTGCCGCGGTCCTTGCCCGTCGTCACGACGACGTTGTCGTTCTTCCGGATTGGCGTTTCTAGACGGGACATAGTCACATCACAAGACAGAAGGTAGAACCCTGGGCGTCCTGGCGCCGGGCCCCTTCGTGGTTACGAACCCCGCCGGCCAGTCTCTTGCGGCAGCCGGCCCTGTCAGAGCACCTCGGGCGCGAGCGAGATGATCTTCATGAACTTCCGCTCCCGCAGTTCCCGGGCCACCGGCCCGAACACGCGCGTCCCGATGGGTTCGTTCTGGTCGTTGATCAGCACGGCCGCGTTGCGGTCGAAGCGGATGTAGCTACCGTCCCTTCGGCGCTGCTCCTTCCGCGTCCGGACAATCACCGCTTTGACGACGGAGCCCTTCTTCACGTTCGAGTCGGGCTGCGCTTCCTTCACGGAGGCCGTAATGATGTCGCCGAGGCGCGCGTAGCGCCCGGTGGACCCGCCGATCGGGTTGATCACCGCGATCTTGCGCGCGCCGGAGTTGTCGGCGACATCGAGGATCGACCGCATCTGGATCACGACGCACCTCCTGTCGGCTCGTCCTTCGTGGCCGCCAGCGCCTCGGCCTCCCG
The DNA here is from genome assembly GCA_963701315.1 of uncultured Acidobacteriota bacterium. Lineage (GTDB taxonomy): Bacteria > Acidobacteriota > Vicinamibacteria > Vicinamibacterales > Fen-181 > FEN-299. Next base: position 3,902,706 of record OY969603.1, read on the forward strand.
GGCCTTCACGTCGCGGGCCCGGCGGACGATGCGAGTCACGACCCAGCGCTTGCGGCGGCTGATGGGCCGTCCCTCGACGATTTCCACGAGGTCACCGAGCTTGGCGGCGTTGCCCTCGTTGTGGGCCAGGAAGGTCGAGGTGCGGCGCTGGATCTTGCCGTACAACTGGTGGCGCACCTGACGCTCGACCGCGACCACCACGCTCTTGTCCATGCGGTCGCTGGTGACGACACCCTGAACGCGTGCTTTGTCAGCCATCGTGCTAGCTCCTGCCCGGCGCGGCGGACTTCTCGCGCAGCACCGTCTTCACGCGCGCGAGGTCGCGCCGGATTTCGCGCAGCTTCAACGGCACGTCAAGGTGCCCCATGGCCTTCTGAATCCGCAGGCGGAACAACTGATCGTTCAGGTCGCGCTCGCGGTTCCTCAGGTCGTCCTCGTTCAGCTCCCGCAGTTCGTGGGCGCTCGTCATGACACTGCCTCCTGGGCGAACCGCGTGGCGAACCGCGTCCGGATCGGCAGCTTCGCCGCCGCCAGCCGCATGGCGTGCTTCGCCTCCTGCTCGGTCACCCCCTCCATCTCGAAGAGGATCTTGCCCGGGCGAATCACGGCGACCCACTCTTCCGGCGCCCCCTTGCCCTTGCCCATGCGGGTTTCCTGCGGCTTCTTGGTGACCGGCTTGTCCGGGAATACGCGCACCCAGATCTTCCCGCCGCGCTTGATGAACCGGGTCATCGCGACGCGGGCCGCCTCGATCTGGCGGGCCGTCATCCAGCAGGGCTCCATCGCCTTCAGCCCGTAGTCGCCGAACGAGACGTCAGACCCACGCCAGGCCTTGCCCGCCATGCGACCGCGTTGCTGCTTGCGGTACTTGACTTTCTTCGGCATCAACATAGGAAACCTTCTCGCACACGCACCCGCGCCGGTCCGAAGCGGGCGCCGCCCCACCACCGGCCCGCGGCGCGATCGCTACGCTCGGGGCTCGGACCTCGGCTGCCGGCGCGGCACGCGGTAGTCCTCCTCGCGTCCAACCCGTGGCTCGAGGCGCTCGCCCTTGTAGAGCCACGTCTTCACACCGATCTGGCCGTACGTGGTGTTCGCCTCGGCAAACCCGTAGTCCAGGTCGGCGCGGAGCGTCTGCAGCGGCAGCTGGCCGTGGAGGTACCACTCGGATCGAGCGATTTCAGCGCCGTTCAGGCGGCCCGACACGCGGACCTTGATGCCGCGGGCGCCGAACCGCAGCGCCGACTCGACGGCCTTCCGCATCGCGCGGCGGAACGCCACACGCTTCTCGAGCTGCATCGCCACGGACTCGGCGATGAGCTGGGCATCCAGCTCCGGCTTCTGGATCTCCTGGATGTTGATGAACACCTCGCGATTCGTCCGGCGTTTGACCTCTTCCTTCAGCTTGTCGACCTCCGACCCCTTTCGCCCGATGATGATCCCGGGCCGAGAGGTGTGGATATCGATCTTCAGCTTGTTGGCCGCCCGCTCGATTTCGATCCGCGAGACGCCCGCGTGCGCAAACCGCCGCTTGAGCTCGCTCCTCAGAGCGAGGTCTTCGTGCAGCAGCTTCGCGTAGTCGCGGTCCGAGTACCACCGCGACCGCCACGTCTTGTTGAATCCGAGCCGGAATCCGTACGGGTGAACCTTCTGGCCCACGAGATACTCCTCGTTTTCAGGAACGTCGACGCGGGGCGAACCCCGCGGTTGTCCACGCCGGCGGCACGGTCCGCCCGCGCCTCTACTTTCGGGCAGCCGCCACGCCTTTCGGCGCGCGTCGCTGCGGCGTCTTGGCCTTCCCCGCCTCGCCGGTCGGCGGGATCGCCTCGGGCTTCTCGGTCACGTGCACCGTCAGGTGCGCGGAGCGCTTCACCACACGGAACGCGCGGCCCATCGGGGCGGGCCGAATCCGCTTCATCGACGGCCCCTGGTCCGCGTAGCACTGCGAGACGAACAGCCGGTCGGCGTCTCCCGAAAAGCCTTCCTTCTGCTGTGCATTGGCGATCGCCGAACGCAGGACCTTGGCGATGTCGCGGGCCACGTGCTTGCGCGAGAACCGCAGCAGCGCCAGGGCCTGGTTGACGTCCCGCCCGCGGATGAGGTCCAGTACCAGGCCGGCCTTCTGCGCGGAGGTGCGGATGTACCTCGCCGTTGCCTGAGCCTGAATCATGATGCACTACCCCCGGCCGGCTTGGGCGCCGCCGTCGCCGCCGCCGGCGCAGGCCCCGCCGCGGGAGCGGCCGCCGCCGCCTTCTCGCTCTTGGTGGTGTGGCCCTTGAAGGTCCGCGTCGGTGCGAACTCCCCGAGCTTGTGGCCCACCATGTTCTCGGTCACGTACACCGGCACGAACTTCTTGCCGTTGTGGACGGCGAGCGTGTGGCCCACCATCTCCGGCACGACCGTGGAGCGCCGCGACCACGTCTTGATGACCTTCTTGTCGCCGCCCCGATTCATCGTCTCGACCTTCTCGAGCAGCGGCGTGTCGATGAAGGGGCCCTTCTTGAGTGATCTGCTCATAGTTCCGATCCGCAGCTGGCCGTCGCACCGCGTGGCTGCCCCGCGGGCGCGGCATTGCTCTTCGCGGCCCGCTACTTCGGCCGTCTCTGCACGATGAACTGGTCCGTGACCTTCCGGTTGCGCGTCTTGTACCCCTTGGTCGGCATGCCCCACGGAGACACGGGGTGCCGGCCGCCGGACGTCTTGCCTTCGCCGCCGCCCAGAGGATGATCCACCGGGTTCATCGCCACGCCCCGCACGTGGGGCCGCTTCCCGAGCCACCGGCTCCGCCCGGCCTTGCCGTAGGAGACGTTCTCGTGGTCGAGGTTGCCCACCTGACCGATCGTCGCCAGGCACTCGGCGTTGATCTTCCTGAGCTCGCCCGACGGCATCTTGACCGTCGCGTACTCGCGTTCCTTGGCGATCAGCTGAACGGCCGAGCCGGCACCCCGGGCCACCTGGCCGCCGCGCCCGGGACGCAGTTCGACGTTGTGCACCATCGTGCCCAGCGGGATGTTCTTCAGCGGCAGGGCGTTGCCCGGCAGGATGTCGACGTTCTCGCCCGCCACGATCGTGTCGCCCACCTTCAGGCCGTTCGGCTGCAGGATGTACCGCTTGTCGCCGTCGGCGTACTGCACGAGCGCGATCCGAGACGAGCGATTCGGGTCGTACTCGACCGTGATGATCTTGCCCGGAATGTCGCGCTTGTCGCGCTTGAAGTCGATCACGCGGTACATCCGCTTGTGACCGCCGCCGCGCCACCAGATGGTCAGCTCGCCCCGGTTGTTGCGCCCCCCGGACTTGTGCAGCGGTTCGGTCAGCGGCTTGTGCGGCCTGTCGGTCGTAATCTCGTCGAGGACCTGCACGGTCTGGAACCGCCGCCCGGCCGACGTGGGTTTGTATGTGCGAATGGGCATAACCTGATCCTTCCAAACGACGAGCACGGAGGGCGCCCCGGCAGCTCCCGACTGGCCCGCCGACTGCCCCGAACTCCCGTCTCCTTCGCCGCGCCAGCCTTCCTACGCCCCTTCCAGGAACTCGGGCACCTTCTGGCCATCGCGTAGCCGCACGTACGCCTTCTTCCAGTCGGCCCGGCGTCCGGAAAAGCGCCCCTGGCGCTTGACCTTCCCATGCATGAGCGTGGTGCGCACGCTCGCCACCTTCGAACCCAGGAGCTTCTCGATGGCCTGCTTGACCTCGACCTTGGTCGCGCCCGCAGCCACCTGGAACACGATGGTCCGGCCGTCTTCGCGCTGGATCGTGGTCTTCTCGGTAATCAGCGGCCGGTGGATGACGTCAGTGAGTTTCATGGCTCGCTACCCCAGCACTTCCTGCAGCCGCTCGAGAGCCGCTCGCGTCACGACAATCCGGCCGCCGCCGACCAGGTCGCGGGCCGTGAGCTGCCCGCTGGCCACGGGCCTGACACCTGCGATGTTGCGGGCGGCCAGGGCGAGCTTCTCGTCGATCTGCACGTCGACGATCAGCGCCTTGCCGGCCACGCCCAGACGCTTGAGCATCTCGGCGGCCGCCTTCGTCTTCGTCGTTTCCAGCGCCAGCCGGTCCACGACGGTCACCGCCTGCTCGGCGAGCCGCGCGGCCAGCGCGGCGCGCAGCGCGGCGCGCTCCACCTTCTTCGGCACTCGATAGTCGTAGCTGCGCGGCTGCGGCCCGAACACGGTGCCGCCCTTGCGCCACAGTGGGTTGCGGGCCTCGCCGACGCGGGCCCGGCCCGTGCCCTTCTGCCGCCACGGCTTCTTGCCAGTCCCGCTGACGAGCCCGCGGGTCTTGGTCATGTGCGTGCCGCGACGGTCGGCGGCATTCGCGTGCACCACCGACGCCCACACCAGGTGGTCCGCGATGCGCCCGCCGAACAGCTCGTCGCTCAACTCGAGCGTGCCGACCTTCTCGTTCTCACTGTTGACAACGTCGAGATTCATGGTGTCCAACCGTCCTCGATCGCCCTTCACCGCGCCGCCCGGTCCGGCCGGCCCGATCCCGGTCGGGCCCTCGGTCCGGGTGCTGGCGGTCGCATCGTGCTACTTCTTGCCCTTCGGCTTCTCGACCTGGGGCACCCGCGCCGGCTTGGCCGCCACGGCCTTCCGAATCAGCAGGTAGCCGTCATCGGCGCCCGGCACGGCGCCGATCACCATGAGCAGGTGATGCTCCGCGTCGATCCGCGCGACGCGGAGGTTCCGGGTGGTCACGCGCTCCGCGCCCATGTGTCCGGCCGCCCGCATCCCCTTGACGACGCGCGACGGGTACGACGAGGCGCCGATCGACCCGGGCGCCCGATGGAACATCGAGCCATGGGTGGCGGCGCCGCCCCGGAAGTGGTGCCGCTTGACGACCCCCTGGAATCCGTGGCCGCGGCTCGTGCCCACCACGTCCACGCGGTCGCCCGCGTTGAAGATCGACGCCAGCACCTGGTCGCCCGCCTTGAGCGCCTCACCACCGGGAACGACCTTCACTTCCCGGCGCACGCGAGTCGGCGGGACCCCGGCCTTCTTGTAGTGCCCGGCCAGGCCCTTGCTTACCTTCGCGGGACGCTCCTCGACCAGCGCCAGCTGGACCGCCTCGTAGCCGTCCGACTGGGCGTTCTTCGCCTGAACGACCACGCACGGGCCCGCCTTGATCACCGTCACGGGCTGCACGCTGCCGTCCTCGGCGAACAGCTGCGTCATCCCGACCTTCCTGCCGATGATTCCTGTCACCATATTCGTCTCTCGGTTCGGGGCTCCCAGCCGGCTCGGAGCGCGGGTTCCGCACGCGGAATCGGCCCGACGCCCGTCGCTACTTCCGGCTGTCCTTGCCGAACGCCTTGATCTCGACGTCCACACCCGCGGGCAGGTCAAGCTTCATCAGGGCATCGACTGTCTGCGAGGTCGGTTCGAAAATGTCGATCAGGCGCTTGTGCGTGCGAATCTCGAACTGCTCGCGCGACTTCTTGTCGACGTGCGGAGACCGGAGCACGGTCCACTTGTTCTTCTCGGTCGGCAGCGGGATCGGTCCCGCCAGGCGGGCGCCGGTGCTCTTCGCCGTGTTGACGATCTCGGCCGTGGACTGGTCAAGCACCCGGGCGTCGTAGGCCTTCAGGCGGATGCGGATCTTGTCGCCGAATTGAGTTGACATAGCAACCTTCATCGAAGGGCGAGCGGACGGTCACGCCGCGGCGCGTCCGCGGCCCCGCCCGGTGCCCTCGCCCATCCCTATTCCAGGATCTCCGTCACCGTCCCGGCGCCGACCGTGCGGCCGCCTTCGCGAATCGCGAACCGCGACCCCTTCTCGATCGCCACCGGCGTGATCAGCTCCGCCGAAATCGACGTGTTGTCGCCCGGCATGATCATCTCCACGCCTTCTCCCAGGTGCAGCGACCCCGTCACGTCCGTCGTCCGCATGTAGAACTGCGGCCGATACCCGTTGAAAAACGGCGTGTGCCGCCCCCCCTCGTCCTTCGACAGCACGTAGACTTCCGCCTTGAACTTCGTGTGCGGCGTGATCGACCCCGGCTTGGCCAACACCTGCCCCCGCTCCACGTCCGTCTTCTCCGTCCCCCGCAGCAGCACCCCGATGTTGTCCCCCGCCTCGCCCGAGTCCAGCAGCTTCCGGAACATCTCCACGCCCGTCACCACCCGCTTCATCGTCGGCCGGAACCCGATCACTTCCACCTCGTCGCCCACCTTCACCCGGCCCCGCTCCACCCGCCCCGTCACCACCGTCCCCCGGCCCGAAATCGAAAACACATCCTCGATCGGCATCAGGAACGGCTTGTCCACTTCCCGCTGCGGCAGCGGCACATACGCGTCCAGCGCCGCCAGCAGCGCCAGAATCCCCGCCTCCGCCTCCCCGTCCCCCTGCAACGCCTTCAGCGCCGACACCCGCACCACCGGCAGATCGTCCCCCGGGAACCCATACGACTTCAGCAGGTCCCGCACCTCCAGCTCCACCAGGTCCAGCAACTCCGGGTCGTCCACCGCATCCACTTTGTTCAGCGCCACCACCACGCACGGCACGTCCACCTGCCGCGCCAGCAGCACATGCTCCCGCGTCTGCGGCATCGGCCCGTCCACCGCCGACACCACCAGAATCGCCCCGTCCATCTGCGCCGCACCCGTGATCATGTTCTTGATGTAGTCCGCGTGCCCCGGGCAGTCCACGTGCGCATAGTGCCGCTTCGCCGAGCTGTACTCCACGTGGCTCGTCGCAATCGTCAGAATCTTCGTCGCGTCCCGCCGCCCCTGCGATTCCGACGCCTTCGCCACCTCGTCATACGACACATACTTCGCCCACCCCTTCTCCGCCGCCACCTTCGTCAAGGCCGCCGTCAGGGTGGTCTTCCCGTGGTCAATGTGCCCAATCGTCCCCACGTTCACGTGCGGTTTCGAACGATCGAATTTTTCTTTCGCCATCGCAGTGCGTCTCCGTTATCGGCCCTGCACGCGAGCCACGACTTCCTCGCTCACGTTCTGGGGCGCCTGCTCGTAACGCTCGAAGTGCATGGTGTAGGTCGCGCGACCCTGGGTGCGCGAGCGCAGGTCGGTGGCGTACCCGAACATCTCAGACAGCGGCACCCGCGCGTTCACGATCTGCGTGCCCCCACGGGCCTCCATCGACAGGATGCGGCCACGCCGGCCGTTCAGGTCTCCCATCGTGTCGCCCATGTACTCCTCGGGCACCACCACCTCGACCTTCATGACCGGCTCCAGGAGCACCGGGCCCGCGTTCCGGGCCGCGTCCTTGAAGGCCAGCGACCCGGCGATCTTGAACGCCAGTTCGCTCGAATCCACCTCGTGATACGACCCGTCGTAGAGCGTGACGGACACATCGTCGACCGGGTAGCCGGCCAGCACGCCGGCGGACATGGCCTCCCGGATCCCCTCCTCGACCGGCTTGATGTACTCGCGGGGAATCGAGCCGCCGACGATCTCGTTGACGAACTCGAAGCCCTCGCCCGTCTTGCGGGGCGTCAAGCGGATCCGGGCGTGGCCGTACTGGCCGCGACCGCCCGTCTGGCGGACGTAGCGCCCCTCGCCCGCGGCCGGCAGCGTGAGGGTTTCCTTGTAGGCGACCTGGGGCCGGCCGACGCTCGCCTCGACCCCGAATTCGCGCTTGAGCCGGTCGACGATGATCTCCAGGTGGAGTTCACCCATGCCCTCGATCACGACCTGGCCAGTTTCCCGGTCCGTGTGCACCCGGAAGGTGGGATCCTCGGCCTGCAGTTTCGCCAGGCCCTGGCCCAGCTTCTCCTGGTCTGCCTTCGTCCGCGGCTCGATGGCCAGCGTGATGACCGGCTCCGGGAACACCATCGACTCGAGGACGATGGGCCTCCGTTCCTCGCAGATCGTGTCGCCCGTGGTCACGCTTCGCAGGCCCACCGCCGCGGCGATGTCGCCGGCGTAGACCTCCTTGATCTCCTCGCGCTTGTTTGCGTGCATCTTGAGGAGACGGCCCACGCGCTCGGTCTTGTCCTTCGTGGCGTTGTAGACCATCGACCCGGAGGCCATCACGCCCGAGTAGACGCGGATGAAGGCGAGCTGACCGACGAACGGGTCGGTCATGATCTTGAAGGCGAGCGCCGAGAAGGGCGCGCTGTCGGACGCTTCGCGCTCGATCTGCGCACCGTCCGGCCGGCGCGGGTCGATTCCGATCACCGGCGGGATGTCCATCGGCGACGGCAGGAAATCCACGACCGCGTCGAGGAGCGGTTGGACACCCTTGTTCTTGAAGGCCGAGCCGCAGATGACCGGCACGAAGGGCCGCTTCTCGTTGCGAACGGACCGAGTGGTCCGCTTGCGAAGCGCCGCGCGGAGCGCGTCCTCGGCTATGGACTGGCCCGCGACGTCCTGCTCCAGCAGCGCGTCGTCGGCCTCGGTCGCCTTCTCGATCAGCACCTCGCGGTAGTGCCGGGCCTCGTCGACCAGGGCGGCGGGGACATCCTCGACGATGTACTCGGCACCGAGCGTCTCGTCCCGGTAGCGGATCGCGCGCATGCTCACCAGGTCCACGACACCGACGAACTGGTCCTCCGAGCCGATCGGCAGCTGCAGGGCGACCGGGTTGGCTTGCAGCTTGCGCTCGATCTGCTCGATCGTCCCGCGGAAGTCGGCGCCCACCCGGTCCATCTTGTTGACGAAGCAGATCCGGGGCACGCGGTACTTATCCGCCTGGCGCCAGACCGTCTCGGACTGCGGCTCGACCCCGGAGACGGCATCGAAGACCGCTACGGCGCCGTCCAGCACCCGGAGCGACCGCTCGACCTCGGCCGTGAAATCCACGTGGCCCGGCGTGTCGATGATGTTGATACGTTGCTCGCGCCACAGACAGGTCGTGGCCGCGGAGGTGATGGTGATGCCCCGTTCCTGCTCCTGCTCCATCCAGTCCATGACCGCCGTGCCCTCGTGGACCTCACCCAGCTTGTACGTAATCCCGGTGTAGTACAGGATTCGCTCCGTGGTGGTGGTCTTCCCGGCATCAATGTGCGCCATGATGCCGATGTTCCGAGTGCGATCGAGCGGGACGAGACGAGCCATGTCGCTGGTTGCTGCCTAACTCCTGGGCCCTCCGCGACAAGGGCCCTGGGTTGCTACCACCGATAGTGCGCGAACGCTTTGTTCGCTTCGGCCATCCGGTGGGTGTCCTCGCGCTTCTTCACGGCGCCCCCCCGCAGGTTGGCGGCGTCCATCAACTCGTTGGCGAGCTTCTCTTCCATCGTCTTCCCGTCGCCACGCGAGCGCGCGTAGCCGACGAGCCACCGGATGCTGAGCGAGAGCCGCCGGTTGGGGTTGACCTCAATCGGCACCTGGTAGTTCGAGCCGCCCACTCGTCGGGACTTCACCTCGAGGCTCGGCTTGACGTTGTCGACCGCCTTCTTGAACACCTTGAGGGGGTCGTCGCCAGTGCGCTCCTTGATGATGTCGAAGCTGCGGTAGAGGATCGACTCCGCCGTGCTGCGCTTGCCGGCCGACATCACGGTGTTGACGAACTTCGTCACCAGCGCGCTGTTGTAGACCGGATCGGGCGCAACTTCTCGCTTGGCAATCTCTCGTCTGCGTGGCATATCAGTAGCTCTTGCTCAGTAGTCCGTAGCCAGACGCGCCGGACAGTCGGGCGGGTCGAGCCGCCCGGCGGCCGTGCGCACGGCCATTACGCCTTCGGACGCTTGGCACCGTACTTCGACCGCCCCTGCTTTCGCCCCTGCACGCCCACCGCGTCCAAGGTGCCGCGCACCACGTGGTAGCGCACGCCCGGGAGGTCCTTCACGCGGCCACCACGAATCAGGACCAGCGAGTGCTCCTGCAGGTTGTGCCCAACGCCCGGGATGTACGTCGTGACCTCGATTCCATTGGTGAGCCGAACGCGGGCCACCTTGCGCAGGGCCGAGTTCGGCTTCTTGGGCGTTTGGGTGAACACGCGCACGCACACGCCGCGCTTCTGCGGGTTGTCCTGCAGGGCGGGGCTCTTGGTCTTGACCGCGATCTGGGCGCGGCCCTTGCGAACCAGCTGGCTGATAGTCGGCACGGTTACTCCGTCCTCGGGGAACGCAGCACCCAGCGCACGACGCTCGGGCAGACCGACGCGTCGTTCCCCCAACGAGAACGGCCACGACAATCCCGGTCGCGCTCCGCGGCCATCCGACGGGACGGCGCTGCGAACCCCGGATTCCCGTTGGCCTTGCAGTGCCCAGGGCCTAGAAGCGGATCGGCGCTCCCCGCCGACGCTTGGTACCCAGAGCGGTTACCCTATAGAGATGGTTGTCACGCCGCAGGTCTGCGGCCGCCCTCGGAACGACCGTAACCTGAGTGGAAGCAGGCACCGGCGCCGAACGAGCACGCCCGGGGACCCGCTTCGTGCGGTCCACACGCTAGATAGGGTTTCCTAGCGCTGGAGAACCTGACGAATATACCATGCCCCTGAGCGCAGTGCAAGAGCCTGGCCGGCCGGCACCGGCTTGGGCCGGACAATCCGAGGTCCTGGCAACCGGGCTCTGGTCAGGGCCGGGGACCGGGCCCCAAACCCGAGGCTCCGCCCAGGCCGGCGGCCATGCCTCTCGACTCAGGGCTCCGACAGCCCGACGGCGGAGCGGCCGGCGAGCCCCTAGAACTTTCGTCCCCCGCCCAGTTTCCGCTCGGCCAGTTCTTTGACGTGCGGGCCATCCTCCGTCAGCAGGCTCTCGGCGTCTGCCGCCGCTGCGCGCCACGCGCGTTCGGCGTCCGTTGCCTGCCCGAGAGCCTCGTAGCAGAGGCCCGACAGGGTCCTCGACCGTTCCCTTCGACACGCCCGGACCGGGGGGTAGCTGCACCTTGGACAACTCGGTCCTCGCGGCGGCCCAGTTGCCGAGCCGCATCAAGGCAACCGCCAGGTTCAGGCGCAGCACGGGGTCGGGGGGCGCGCCGCCCGTCGTCGAGACCCGGGCGCGCAGGGAGAGACCCAGGTTGTTGAACAATACCGATTGATCGTTCATGGCCACCAGCCGGGGGGCCATGCTGACGGTCAACTGGACGGCCTTGGCGTTCCCAGCCCTGTCGCTCACCTGCACCGCCAGCTTGTCGCCGGCCTTATGGCGACGGACGACCCGCAGGAACGCCGTCCCGTCAGCGACCCCTTCCCCGTCGGCCGACGTGATCACATCGCCCGGGGCCAAGCCGGCCTGGGCGGCCGAGCCGGCGCCGTCCACGGCGATGACCACGGCCCCGGACACGTCCAGGACGTCGGCGACCCCCAGGCCAACCGACGGTTGATACAGGGCGGGCAACGCGTCGAGCCGCGCGACGGCGGCGTTGAGCGAGGCCGGGCTGTCGACCGACAGCTCAAGCACATCGGGCTCCGCGCTCTCCGCTGACAGGATGCTGAGCACGAACTGCGTCTGCCCACCCCCTGGCCTGGCCGTCAACTCGGCCACCCCCTGCACGTCGAGGGCCTTCGCGAGCTTGCCGGCAATCTCCAGTCGAGCCGGGGGTGTGATCCCAGCCGCCGCAGCGCCAAGGGGACGGCGCCACCGGTCGAACGCCAGCCAGCCGGGAGTGAGCGCCTCGGCCTTGAGCGCCTGCTGCACCTGCTCGGCGGGCGCCGCGAACAGGTTGATGGTCTTGGCCGCCGCCATCGCGCGCTCGAGCGTCAGCCGCAGGTCCGTTCCCCGATAGCCCTCCGGCAGGCTGGTGACCGAGAGCAGCGCGACGGCCGGCTTGAGCGTGCCCTGCACGGTCAGTTTGTCGCCCGCATGCGTGGACATCCGCTCGGCATAGCGGCCCCACGGCGACCGCACCTCGACGGCGTGGTCGCCTTCGCACACGTCCTCGAGCGTCAGCGGCACCGGCCCCCTGGGTTCGCCGTCGAACAGCACGGTGGCCCCGGCCGTCGGGACATCGACATAGATCGAGGCCACCGCCTTGTCGAGCCGCACCGGGTTCATCCGAAGATCCTTGAGCGTCTCGACGGCGATCGTCGCCTTGAACGGCGTGTAGCACGTCCGTTGGAACTCGATGACGTGGTTACCGAGGCCCAGATCGTCAATCAGGTACTCACCCGAGGCGGACGCGGGGGACCCGTTGGCCTTTTCGATGAGCTCGTTCCACTTCGACGGCGGCGGCCCATGGACGGTCCGCCCGCGCGCCACCCCGTCAACCGATACCTGAACGTCGGGCGGAATCGTGACGAGGGTGACCGTGGCCGCGATCCGCTCGAGCGTCAGCTCGACTTCCTTGGTCTCGTTGGGCGCGATCGTGAACGGCACGGAGCGGGACTGGAATCCTGGCTTCTTACCGCTCAAGGTGTGGCTGCCCGCGACGGCCGGGATGGCTCCGGCGGTCGGCGTGAAGGGTCTACCGTCGAGTTCCAGCTCGGCATCGACCGGAGCCAGATTCAGCACCATCTTGCCGATGGTGGCCTTCTGGACGTCGGTGAACAAGGCCCGCACGCGCGACGACACCTGGCCGGTCAGCGTGTACCCGGGCGCCAGCTTGAGCAAGGCGCGAAAGTCGGCTCTGGCGCCATCGGCGTTGTTGAGAAAGAACCGCGTGTGCCCGCGCAGTTCGAGGGCGCTCGCGAGAATCTTGGCCGCGGCCGCGTCGGCCGCCGCAAGCGGCTCCACCGTCGCCACGAGCGTGTCGAGTGCGGCTGCCGCGGCCTCGTAGTTGAGCGCGTCGAACAGGCGCTTGGCCTCGGCCAGCTGGGTGTCCGGTGTGGGCTGGGCGACCTGTGACCACGACGCCTGTGTGGTGGGGAGCGCCGCCAGCACCAGCAGGGCCAGGGCGAGGAACCGTGGCGTGCACTTCATGATCGTGACCTTGATGACGTCGTCGTCCAGCTCGGGCCAGGGGCCGCGCTCGCCCCTACCGCCTCCAGCCGTCCGCTACTGGTAGATCTCGGATCTTCTCCGCGTCGTCGTCGTAGATGTAGAGGCGCCCGGCCGCGTCCAGCCCGAAGCATCGTGCCTTCTTGAAGTAGCCGGCCGCCTTCGGCGCGAGGGTAAATGTCGTCAGCAGTTTCGGCTGCGGATCCTCCGTGAAGACCAGCACGGTTGCCCGGCCCCAATCCAACACGTACAGGTGGCCGAGCGGGTCCACCGCGACGTCCACGGCCCGATCCAGTTCGTACCCCTGGCCGCGGGACGCAAGCCGCGCCAACGGCTTGCCGTCAGGATCGATGAGGGCGATGCTGCCGCCGTCGGTGTCGAGCACCGCAACCCGATCGGTCACGTCAATCGCGAGCCGCTCGGCGCTCCCGGCCACGAAGGGGCCAAGGTATTTCCCCGTCGCCGAGAACCGCACCACCGTCCGGGCGTTCTTGTCGATCACCAGCAGGTCTCCCATCGACGTCAGGACGCCGGAGGTAATGTCATCGAGAGATCGGGGGGACCCGTCGTTCTTGGGCACGGTGAACGGCATGAGCTGACCGCCGACCGCCAGGGCACCGTCTCGGCACACGACCAGCCCGCGCCCCGTCCGGTCGAACAGGATGGATCGCGGCTCGTTGGCGCTGACCGATGGCTGGACCTGGCCCGAAGCGTCGAAGCGGAGCACGATGTTCCGCGATGCCGCCCACACGGTTCCGGCCCCGTCCACACCGAGCGCCTGGACGTCCTTCAGGCGCCCCGTCGGGCCGGCGATGGCCTTGCCGGAGAACTGGAAGGCGGGCTGGGTCGGCGCCCGGAGGTAGAGACGGTAGATCAAGGTGTTCCACGAAAGTGCCGTCGCGGCCTCGGTCGTGCCCGGAAACCGCTGTCGCACGCGCTGAAGCAATTCCATCGCGCGGTTCGGTTTGCCCGCCAGCACCAGGCAGCGCGCCTCGCCCAACAGCGCGCGCCCCGCCCACGCCGACTGCGGGTAGTCGGTCGACACCTGGCGGTACCTGATGGTCGCTTCGTCGTCGCGGTGCGTCAGGCGGAGCGCCTCGGCCGCGTAGTAGAAGGAGGCCGGTACCGCATCCGAGCCGGGGAACAGCCGCGGCACCCGCTCGTAGCTGGCCAGGGCCGACTCCACGTCGGCCGGCGCCCGCCCCTTCGCCAACAGGATCCGGCCCGCGAGGACCAGGGCCATCGGGCCGCTTTCGGTCGTGGCGTACTTCTTCTGGAGGGTGTCCACGGCCGTCTGGGCGGCGACCGGGTCCCCGGCCACGTCGAGTTGGTACTCGGCGATGCGCAGGAGCGCCGCATCGGCCACACGACTGGCCGGGTAGGTGTCCACGACGGCCTGGAAGTCCTTCAGCGCCTCGGCGAACTTCTGCTCGCGCAGGAAGGCAAGGCCACTCTCGGTACTGGCGCCTGGCGAATTCCTCGGAAGCCGGGTCCTGCGCCGACACGGCGGCAGCGAGCAGGAGGAGCGCCAACACGACGGCGACGATGGGAGCGCCACGCCAGACCATAGCTTGGCTCACTTGATCTCAGCCTTCGTCAACTGCCCGGCTCTCACGGTCACCGCCACCGGCTGCGGTTCGGTGCCCTCCGGACAGACGGCTCTCAGAGTATACCGGCCCGGCGCCAGCTGGAGTTCCTCGTACGGTGGCTCGCCGAGTGCCTTGGCGCCGATCGTCAACGAGCAGGTCTCGAGCCGCGATCGAATCTGTAGACGACCGAGATCGGGGACGTCCACCCTCACGGGGCGCCCGCTGCCGTCAACCGGAACACGCATGTCGAGCAGGAACTCCGGATTCCGCACACGCAGCGTGCTTCGCCCTGACACTCTCAGGTGGTGGGACGAGGCCGACGGCGACAACACCGCACCACGCTCGTCGGTGACCTCGAACGGGTACTCGCCACCGAGCGTGACCTCGGTCCTGGCCTCGGGGGCCGGAGCTGGGGCCGGCGACGGCGGGGTGGGCGAGGCGTACCGGTTCTCCGGCTCCAGGGCTCGACTCCACCGCCCGAGCTGCACATCGCTGGCCGTCAATCGCTCCTCGACCGGCTTGGAGCCAGGCCGGCTGATGCGCACGACCGGCAGGCGGGCCGGGTCGACGGCAATCTCAGTGGGCGTCGGCTTGGTCAGCAGTTGGCCATCGACGCTGATCGTGGCGCCGGCCGGCTCCGAGGAGATCGTGACGGTCGCCTGTGTTGGGCCGCTCTTGGCAGCCTGCTTGGTCCCGGCCGGAACCCCGCGCCAGACGAAGGCCAGGCCGCCGGCCACCGCCATCAGGAGGAGGCCGACGAGGACGGGGGCGAGCCACTTCTTCGTTGAAGACGAAGGCCGCAGCCCCCCGCCGGGCACCTCGAGGCTGGCGGTGCGGGCCACGGCGACGTGGTCGGCCGGCCGATGCGGCCCCGAGTCCGCCACCCGGTTCGGCTTCGTGTCGGTCAGCTTGGTCTCGGCCAGATCCACTTCGGTGACCGATGGCTCGACTGAACTGCTCAGGGCCGACCGGACCAGACGCAAGTCGGAGCCGAAGTCGGCCGCATGTCGGTAGCGCTGGTCCCGGTTCTTGTCCAGGGCCTTCATGACGGCGGACACCAGCCGTCGCGGCAGGTCCGCGGGCAGGTTGGCCGCCGACGCCGGCTGATCGTCCATGATCCGAGCGAGCACCGCCGTCGTCGAATCGCCGGCGAACGGCTTCTTCCCGCTGAGGAGTTCGTACAGGACGACACCCGCCGAGAAGATGTCGGCCCGCCCGTCGACCTCGCTGCCGTTGACTTGCTCGGGCGACATGTAGGAGATGCTGCCGAACACGGAGCCCTGCCTTGTCATCGTCGACGTGGACGACTTGGCGATGCCAAAATCCAGCAGCTTGACCGACCCATCCGGGACCAGCCAGATGTTGGCCGGCTTGACGTCCCGGTGGATCACCCCCTGCTCGTGCGCGAAGTGCAGGCCCGTGCACAGCTCAGCGATGATGTCGAGCTTCTGTTCCAGCGTCAGCGGGGGCGGGACCCGCATGCGCTTGGAGAGGTCCTGACCCCGCAAGAACTCCATCACGATAAACGGCGTCTCGTCCTCTTCGCCAAATTCGAAGATGGTGACGATGTTGCGATGCTGCAGCTTGGCCGCCGCCCGTGCCTCCCGGTAGAAACGCGGCCGGGAGGTCTCGTCGGCAGCAAAGTCGGCCGACATCACCTTGATCGCCACCTCACGCTCGAGCACGGTGTCGCGGCCGCGGTAGACGGCACCCATGCCCCCGCGGCCCACCCGGTCGATGATTTCGTAGCGGCCGATCTTCGTCGGAGTCGTCACCTGGTCGTACCCCGCGCTCTGCAGGGGCAGTCCCCCGCCCCCTGTGCCCTGCGTAACCCTGAGATCGTGCCGGCGCCGACTCACTCGCTCACAACGAACGACGCGGCCATATGCGAGAAGACCGTGTCGAGGCCGGCGAACTGCCCGGCCGCGCTGATACAGGTGATCCGGTAGAGCTGCTTGCCCATGGGCATCGAGTACTGCCGCACCTTCTCCGTTCCCAACACGCCCGGCCGGACGTACTGAACCGCCACCAGCCGTCGATCGCCGGCATCGATGACCTTCGACTGGAAGTCAGCCGCCTTCGGCTGGCGCTCCTTGATCGCATCGGTCTCGATCTGGGCGAACAAATCCGTGATGTCGTCCGCCTCGAGCGCCTGGCGGAGGGTGCTCTTCTCGACCGCCACGACCGCATCGCCCTTGCGCGTGGCGAGCGTCAGGATCATCGCCCCGCCGGACGGCAGGACCATCCAGTCCTTCTTCGGGACGTCGATCTGAACGCCCGCGTCGGGCGGCTTGACCGTCTGGAACTGCACCTTCGTGGTCTTGGTGAGCCAGGCATCCGTGGTCCCGCCCGACGACTTGATCGAACTGGCGGGAGGCTGGGCCCCTGCCAGTGAGCCAGCCACCAGCAACAGCGCACCGCAAGTAGTAACGGTAGATCTCAGCATGTGTCCCCCGGCCGGTCCGTGCCGGCCTCCGCGCCTAACACAATGGTTCACCGCCCCCACCCTTCAGCGCAGCCAAGCGGTCCTTGGCGATCTTGGCATTCGGGCTGTCGGGCGGCAGGTACTGCACCGCCTTCTCGTACATCGGGACCGCGTCGCTCGCGCGCCCCAGCGCGTCGTACTGTTTCGCACGCTTGAAGGCGTCTTCGCCTTCCACGGCCATGGCCGCCCGCACCCGTTTCAGCGAGTCGGTAGCCGAGGTGAGCGACGAGTCGAGCGTGAGCGCCCGCTCGAATTGTTTGACGGCACCCAGGTAGTCCTTGGCATCGGCGGCCCGGTTGCCCGTGTCGACCGCCAGTTGGGCCTGATTCCTCACACCAGCCCGCGCGGTGTCGAGCATCTGGGACGCGTCCAGGTACTTGGGGTCCGCCTTGACGACCTGCTCAAGGGCCGCAATGGCCGGAAGGTAGTCTCCCTTGATCATCGACGTCTTGGCCTGGGCGTAAAGGGACGGTACGTCCACTTTCTTGGCCTTGACGTCGGCCTCGGTTGACTTCTTCGCCGAGGCGCCGGTCCTCGGGACGACCGCCACCTTCCTGGCCGGAACCGCCGCCCCTTCGGCCGGCCTCGCCGGGACGGTCGTGCTGCCGGCGGACGGCTGCGCGGGCGGCAGGGCAGGCGGGGCGGCGGCAGGCGGTTCAGCCGCCGGCGGAGTGGCCGGAGGTTCGGCGGCCGGCGACGTCGCCGGCCCCTCCCCGGCGCCCGGGCTCGTGGGGGCTGCCGCCTTCGGTTGTCCGGACGCTGCAATCTGCGCCAACAGCGGCACCTTCTGGAGCAAGGGCTTCACCTGGGGCCAGGCGAAATAGAGGCCCGCCCCGGCCAGAACGGCCAGCACCAGGACCACGGACGCTCCGACCAAGATGACCTTGGCCCAGCTCCGTTTCTTGGCCGTTGCCCTCGCCGCCACAGGCGGCTTCGGTGCCGGAGCGGCCGCTTTGGGCACGGGCGCGGCCGGCGGCGGCGCGGCGGCCGGCAAGGGAGGCGGCGTGGGCTTCGGGACCGCCACCTCGACTTTCGGCGCCGGCGGGGGCTCCGTCCTGGACGCGGGTTCGGGTTTGGGCGGAGGCGGCGCCACCGCCTCAGCCTTCGGCGCTTCGACCGCAGGCGGTTTTGGCGGCGGCGGCGCCTTCGCTGCAACTGGAGGTGGAACGACGGCTGGCGCGGGAGGCGGGGCCGGCGCTTGGACGGGCGGAGGGGCGGGCTTCGAGGGTGCCGCCACGGTTGGCGTAGCGATTGACTCGGGCGGCGTGACGGCCGACGATACCGGGCGAATCATCGTCGCCTCGCCGACATCCGCTGCGGGTTCCGGCGATGGCGGCGGAGTCTCGACCTTCAGCACGACCCGGTAGGTCCCCAGCACCACGGGAACGCCCGGCTCTAGAACTGCCTGCTGCACCCGTCGGCCAGCCACCCAGGTCCCGTTCTGACTATTGAGATCGACCACCGAGTAGCGGCCGTTCTCGAATCGCAGTTCCGCGTGGAACCGCGAGACCGACTTGGCGGGGTCGGGCAGAACGATGTCGTTCTGTTCACCGCGTCCGATGCGTACGTTGCGCTCCCCGAGCTCGACCTCTCGGTCCAGGGTGTCGCCACGGTAGATGTCCAGCTTGGCCACGGTTCGTCCTCGGTGTTAAGCCCGTCAGGGGACGGGGGTCCTCGTTCGGTCCAGTAGTTGGTTGACGGTCTCAACCGCGTGTCTGGTCGCCCGGGCGTTGAGCGGATCGGCAAGCGGCCCGCGCGCAGCCTGCACGCTGTCACGCAGGTCCGCCGCCCAGGCGGCCAGCCTCCCCAGCGTCATCCGGTGCAGCACCAGAACAACGAGGGCAGCGGCGGCCAACGACACGGCCAGTCCTCCGGCCAATGCCGTAGGACCGCGGCCGGCTTGGTGCGCGAGCGACCCGGTCGTCGGCGCACCGGCGAAGATGGCCGCGACAACTCCGATGCCGAAGCCAAGCGCACTGAGGGCTCCCGCGAGGATCGTCACGCGGGCCGTCCACGGCAAGGCGGGTGTCCTCACGCGCAGGCCAGGGCCGGGAAGCGCAGCCGCGGCCGGCTGGGCGGTGACGTCGACCTGCAGCGGTAACGCGGGTTGGTCCACCGTCACAGCCACGACCGGTCCACCGGGGGGGGCCGGTTCAACAGGTGGCCCCGACGGCGAGACGGCCGCCTCGGGAGTGGCGGTCGGGCTCCCGCCCCCTTCCGGCACGTCCCCAGGGGCTCCCGGCGATGACGTCACGCTGCGCGTCCGGTCGTCGTCCTGTGCGACCAAAACGGACCACGCACCGCTCTTCTTCGCTCCGCTGTCTGGCGGCGACCCGGGCGGTTCGTCTCCGCGGCCCGATGTCGCGACAACCGACGCTTTCGATCTCCTGCGGGGACATCACCGAGGTGTCGTCCTCGGAGGCGGCCGTCTCGCCGGACTCGGTCTCCTCGAGGGCGACGTCTCGGGCGGGCGCCGTCGCAGGCCCGGCCACCGCCACCGCCGATCCACGTTGGAAGGAAACCGGCGTAGGCAGGGTATCGGCCAACACGTCGGTCGACGAGAGCAACGTCACCGCCAAGTGGGCGATCTGGACGACGTCGCCAGGTCGGAGGACGGCCTCCAGCACCTTGCGGCCGTTGACCAGGATGCCGTTGCGGCTGTTCAGGTCGCGGACGACGACCCCGCGGTCCGACGGCAGAAACTCGGCGTGCTTGCGCGACAACAATGGGTTCGCGTCGCTGATATCGCAGCGCGGATCGCGGCCAACATCGATGACACCGATGAGGAGCATCTCGCGCTCGCTCGAGCCGTTCTTGATCAACAGCCTGTGGCTCACGGTCGTTCCATTCCTGTTGCCGGTTGCGCCCCGCACGCCGGGGCGACCGGATTCTCTGCCAGAGTCGCCGGGCGACCCGAAGCCCGGACGCGTGGCGCACCCGGCATTCCTCGGCGTCCCCGCGTCCGGCCACCCCTTCGTCGACGCTGCTCGCGAGCGACCTCCACGCAGCCCGTGGTCTGCGTGAACCGCGGTCCCGCCGCCCTATCGTACGCCGCTGTGCCGGATCAACACCGCCGTGATATTGTCGTGCCCGCCCCCGTCGAGCGCGGCCCGGATCAGGCGCTGCCCCAGCTCATCGAGGGCACCGCCGCTCACCAGGATGCGTTCGATGTCCTCGTTCGGCACCATCCCGTAGAGACCGTCGCTGCACAGCAGGTAGATCGCCCCAGGCGCCATGCGCAGTTCGGCCAACTGCACGTCCACTTGCTCCCGGGCCCCAAGCACGTTCGTGAGGACGTGACGCATGGGGTGCTTCGCCAGGTCGGCCGGCGTCATCGACGGATCGTTGGCCAGGATGGTCGCGATCCAGGTGTCGTCGCGCGTGACCTGCCGAAGGCTCTTGTCCTCCAGGGCGTACAGCCGGCTGTCGCCGACGTGCCCGTACGCCAGGCGGTCGTCGGCCACGAGGGTCGCGGTGATCGTCGTGCCCATGCCCGTATAGTCGTCACAGCTCTCGGAGGCGCGGAAGACGCGCCGGTTGGCCAGGTGGACGGCCGTCCGGATCCGGTTGCCGGCCAGCGTGAGCTGCGGGTCCACGCCGTAGGGCCACGAGAAGTCCGAATCCTCATGCGACCGATGGATGAAGCCCTCGACCGCTTCGAGCGCCAGCCGCGACGCGACCTCCCCCGCCAGATGGCCTCCCATGCCATCGGCAACGACGTACAGGTTCATCGTCGCGTTGCAGATGAACCCGTCTTCGTTCCCCTTGCGGACGAGACCCGGATCCGAGATCCCGAAGGCTTCGACCATGTCTGCACCGTCCCCGGGAGAGAGGTTGGCTTTTCGTTCCGGAGTCTACTACAAAGAGGGACCGCGGTTCACCCGAACTGCGACGGCGACCACACGTTGCCGTCAGGCCGGACGGGCGGACAGCGCGGCCAGGATCAGGCCGGCCACCAGGTTCGGGTCCGTCGGGCCCGCGCCGCCTGCGCTCGGCGGGAGGTCCTGGTGCACTCCTCCACCCAGCGCCGCTAGAACCGCCGCCGCGAGCGCCTCGACCTGCGGCGAGCGCACCTCTTCAACGGCGGCCGCCACGCGGGGCGCCTCCGCTGGGGGTACCGGGGCCACGGGCGCGGCCAACACAGGCGGTTCCTTCGGAGGAGGCGCGGCCTTTGGGGCGGCTTGGGGCCCTGAGACGGGTGGGGCAGCGACAGCGGCGTCGGCCGGCGGCGCGGGCGACGGCTCCGGCGTCGTCTTCCTTGGACGCGGCGACGGCGTGGCGACCGCTTCCAGAGCCCGCCGAACGGCTTCCTCTCGGCTGGGCACCACCGTGAAGTCGTGATCGAAGCCGGAGATGGCGAACGCCCTCTGCACCTTGGCGTTCATGGCACACAGGACGACTCGCCCCTCGGAGCGGCCGAGTTTGCGTGACGCCTGCAGGAGCGCGCGAATCGCTGGCGCACGAAGCTGTACGACATCCGCGCAGTCGACGACCACGAAGCGGACGCCCTTCTTCAGGACTGTAGCGAGCTTCGACTCGAGCGTCGCGCAGTCGTCGGAACTCGCCAGGCTGCCATCCGGCGCCAGTACGAGCACGTCACCGGCCTGAACCTCGCGGATCTCCATGACCTAACGGGCCTTGAACACGAACACCTGTCCTCCAAACCCGACTCGGTCCCCATCCTGCAGACGGTACTCGGTGACCTGCTGCCCGTTCACATAGGTCCCGTTCGGCGAGCCTAGGTCCCGCAGCACGTAGCCATCCTCGGTCAAGGTGATTTCCGCGTGCTTGCGCGACACTTCGCGAACCGGCACGACGATCTGGTTGTCCGGCGTGCGGCCGATCGTCGTGTGCGTGCCCAGTCGGTGGTGTGCGCCCGGCAATCCGCCGCGGTCCTCGACGAGCATCCCGACGGCCACGGCCATCGTACCAAACGACTCGCCAGAGGTCACGGCCGCCCCGACAATCTGGGTGGCGGCGCTCTCAGGCCCGGCCGACGGCACGGGGAGCTTGAAGTCCGAGGTCGAGGGGGGTGGCATGAAACTGGTCATGCCGTCGGCACCCGGCCGCGGGACCGGGGGGGGCGGGGCCGGCGGCGCGGGCGGGACAGGTGCCGCGGCCGGGATGGGCGGCGCCGGTCGCGAGGGCGGCGGCGCACCCACCGGTGGCGGCATCACCGGCGCCGGGGGAACCGCCGCCACGGCTGGGGGTGGGGGTGGCGCGGCAGGGGCGGGCGGCGCGCCCGCCACCGGCGTCGGCGGAGCGGCGCCGGCCGGCTCGGGCAACAACTCCAGGTAGCGCTCGCGCAGTTTCTCGACCCGCGCGAACTGCTCCTGCCGCTCGGCGATGGTCTTCTCAGCGGCCTGCTGCCGGCCCTGGTACTCCTCCCGAGAGAACTCCCCGATCTCAAAGCGGAACTCGCTCTCCTGGAGTTCGACGCGCACCTGGTCGACCGCCTGGCGGCTGGCGGCGTAGAGCACGTCCAGCTTGGCCAGGTCCTCACGGGCGTGCTGCCGAAGGGTATTCGCCTGCTCTTCGAGTTGGTGGATCCGCGCGTCGTAGTCGCGCACGACCCTGGTGTACACCTCCACCGCCTTGTCGCGATGCCAGGCCGCCTTTTCGCACAGGCCCTTTAGCGCCCGCTGGTCGGCCTCCAGCTTGGCCAGACCGTCCAGGTGCGACACGTCGATGCTGCTGAACTCATCCGCCATGGTAATCTCCGTGCTGTCGGCTCAGGGTGCTCGGACCGCGTGACCCCGCGACCGGTCATTGCCCACATGGCCGCCCCGAACGGGAGCCCCGCCGGGTCAGGTTGTTCGGAACATCGTCTTGATCAGCCCGAAACACACTTCGTCGCCGTCCCTGAGGGTCACCGGTACGCCGGGGGCCAGACGCTGCCCGTTGACGAACGTGCCGTTGGCCACCTTCGGTTCCTCGATGATGACAAACGCCTCCCCCTCCTGCTTCAGGCGCACGTGCCGTCGGCTGAGCGAGCGGTGCGTGTCGACGCCGGACAGTTCGATGTCCGGCTGGAACCGCGTTCGCGGATCTGCGCGTCCGACCAGCGTGTCGGGGCCCGTGAGCGGGAACGGCGTCCCGGTCTCGACGTGGATCAACCGCGGCACGCCGCGTGGCGCCGCGCCCTCGTCGGGAGTGCCCGCCGCTCGCGCCATCCCCAGGCACGCAGCCCTCGCCTGCAGCAACCGCAACCCGATCCGGCTGATGAGCCGCTCCGCCACGTCTGGCCGCGCGCGCACCAGCCCGCCAAACAGCGCGGCGTCGACCCGGACGAGGCTCGCCGCGGTCACGGCGCGTGCGTCGTAGGCGCGGACCTCCCCTTCGAAGGCGGAATCCTCGCCAATGAGGTCGCCCGCGTCCAGCAAGGCGAGACGTTCCTCGCTGCCGCGCCGCAGCAGTTCGACCTGTCCCGTCTGGATGATCAGGAACGAATCGGCCCGGTCGCCGGCACGGAAGAGATACTGGCCGACGGGCACGGCCACCACAGAACTCATCTCCCCGGCCCTGGAGGAAGGTCGGTCAGCCATTGGCGTTCGCCGTTCGATGCGCGACAGGCCGCAGGGCGGACTGCCCGCGCCTGCGCAGACTCGTAGTGACGCAAGCCGGCGGTTTGCGCCACAAGGACACTACCCGATGGCCCCGGCCCCGTCAAGCGCGGGCGACGGCGTCGTCGCCCATTGCGCGCCCAGCACCGCACCGCCGTCCTTCGCGGCGAGGCGATCGAGGGACAGGCTGGCGAGCGCGACCACCATCCGGGCGCAGGCCTCGGGCGTGCGCAGGTCGAGCGACGCGGCGACACGGCCCACGTTCCTCGCGGCCCGGACGACGACGGCCCTCAGGACGTCAGCCGCGGGGCCGGACACCGGGGGCGTCTCCAGGTAGTTCTCGAAGCGGCCACCGGGCCGGTACGCGGGGTAGGCCTCGAGGCCCATGAAGCGGAGCGCCAGGTCCGGCTCGTACCGGCCGAATGCGCGCACCAGACCCGCGAAATCCGCGATGAACTCGTCGAGCAGGTTGTTGCGCATGACGCCAAACGCCCGGAGCGTGAAGTAGTGCGTGCTCTCGTGCTCGCGGCGGATGACCACGGACCGGTCGCGCCAAAGGGCCTCGTCCATCCCGACGTCGGAGGCGGGCACGGCACTGTACGGGTCGCGGCAGAGAATGATGAACCGGTCCTGGTAGAGGGCCTTCTGCGGCACAAGCTCGCGAAAGGCAGCTGCCCATTCGGCCTCGGTCATCGGCGCACCGCGTTCCTCCTCCAGACGACGGCGGTGGCGGGCGACCCGGTCCCAGTTGTTCAGGCCGGTCACGATGCAGGCACCCATCGAGCCGGGCACGCGCTCGGGCTCGTTGCGCGCCGAGCACGCCTGGACGAGCGTCACGAAATCACCCCGGTTCCCGGCGATCAGCATCGGGAGCCGGCCGGCCAGGGTGGGGTGGAGGACGACCTCAAGGCGATCCGGAGCCGTCAAGGTGAACCCGGGCGTCTCCCCGGCGGGGACCACGCCGCGGCGCGTCGCCGCCCGATACACCTCGGTCTGGCTGATGCCCGCTTCGATGGGAAACCGCAGCTGGACCAAGCGGCGCGCGAGGGCCGGCAACGCCCCCAGCGTCCGGCCCTCCCTCGCGTACTCCTCCCACGCTTCCAGATGGGGCTCGTCGGCGAGCGGCAGGGTCCCTTGGCCGAGCCGCGCGGGATCGAAGGGGTTGTCCGTATAGGCCAGCAGCTCCTCGAGCACGGCCTGGGTGGCGCCGCACTCGACCAGCGCGTCCCGTCGGCCTGGGTGGCGGTTCGCGTCCATGGCGTTCTCGGCTGGTCGGACCGGCTCAGACGATCTGGCGCTTGGCCAGCTGCGCGAACAGACCGTTCTTCGCCATCAGCTCCTCGTAGCTGCCCTGCTCCCGGATCTCGCCGCCCTCGAAGTAGAAGATCCGGTTCGCGTTGACGACGGTGCTGAGACGGTGGGCGATGACGATGCGCGTGGCATCCATCCGGTCCATGCTGTCGGTCACCTGCTTCTGGGCCCGGTTGTCGAGCGCGCTGGTGGCCTCGTCAAAATAGATGATCCGGGGGCGGTTCACCAGGGATCGCGCGATGAGCAGCCGCTGGCGCTGCCCGCCAGAGAACGTGCCGCCGCCCTCGGAGACCACCGTGTGCATGCCCATCGGCATCGCCCGGATGTCGTCGGCCAGGCCCGCCATCGTGGCCGCCTCCCACGCGTCGTCCATCGTTCGGGATGACGTCCCGACGATGTTGCGGAAGATGTCGGTCGGGAGCACGCGACTTTCCTGCAGCACGACGCCCAGCTGCTGGCGGACGGCTCGCGTGTCGAGGCTCGAGAGGTCTTGGCCGTCGTAGTAAACGGCGCCGAGCTGCGGCTTCTCGAAGCCGAGCAGCAGCCGCAGCATGGTCGACTTTCCGCACCCCGATCCCCCGACGAACGCGATGAACTCGCCCGGCTTGATCTTGAACGAGACGTCCTTGATGACCCACGGCCCGTCCTGGACGTAGCGGAAGTGCAGGTGCGATACGCTGAGCTCGCCCCGCAGTCGGGCCGGCGTCGCCTTCGACTCGTCGGTCTCCGGCACCGTCGTCAGGATCGGCTTCAACCGCTCGAACACCGGGACGGTCCTCAACAGCGCCAGGGAGGCGTCCGAGAGCCCCTGAACCGCCGCGACAAACGACCCGAACGCCCCGTTGAAGGCCACGAACTCGCCCGTGGTGAAGGGCGGCGGCTCGCCGGGCTTCGCCGTCAGCTTGAAGTAGTACAACGCGGCGAAAATCCCCAGCGACGACAGCACGTTGAAGGCCGCGCTCCCGGTCCCCACCAGGTTGGTCACGGTCCCGATGGAAAACCCGATCCTCTTCTGCGTGGCGAACTTCTGGGCCCACACCTTGAAGGCGTGATTCTCCGCCGCGCAGACGCGGACCTTGGCGATCCCCGTAATCAGTTGCAGCACGAGGGACGAGATGGCGCCGCGCTGCGCGCTCTCGACCCGCTGATAGCGCAGCTGCCAGTAGTTGCCGAGCGTCGTGAACCCCACGAGCACGCCCGTGATGGCCATCGCGACGAGCGTCAGCTTGAAGCTGTACGTGAACATGAGGATCACGTACGCCACCGAGCTGAGGGACCCGAGAATGCCCCCGACGCCGGCCCGCGACACGACGCTGCGGATCGCATCCACGCCCCCCGCGCGTTCGGCCAGGTCGCCGGCGCCGTACTGACGGAAGAACACGGACGGCAGGTCGAGCAGGCGGTCCCACAGCGCGGCCTGGAGCGCGTAGTCCATCTTGGTCTCGACCCGGACCACGGCGTAGGCCTGCGTGACCTTGAACGCCGCCGTCGCGGCCGCGGCGAGCAGCATGCCGAGGCCGAGCTGGACCAGCAACCCACGGTCGCTCTGCGGGATGGCGCCGTCGATCATCTGCCCCGTCAGATACGGCGTGGCCGCGCCCAACACGCCCGTGAGGACGCCCATCGCCAGGAGCATCCGGAAATCGGCGGCCAGACCCTGGGCACCGAACTTCATCAGGCCCTTGGCCGTGATCAACCCGGAGGGCAGGGGCCGGTAGAACGCGTAGCCCAGGGGATTCAGCGTGGCGGCGAGTTCGTCGTCGACGGTGCGTCGCGACTTCGCGACCGGATCGATGCAGTCGTAACCACCCCCTTTGCGCGGAATGATCGCGACCGGCGTGCCGGCTTCGGTCGCCGCGAGAAACGGCCCGACGTCGGTCTGCCACCAGGCGCCGCGCAGCGCGACGCGTCTGGTGCGGAACCGGGACACGCTGGCAATGGCGTTGAGGTGATCCTCGAAGGTTCGCTCGGCCCCGCGGGCCTCGACCGGGACTTTCAGCGTGATCCCCAGGCACGTGCAGACCTGTCGGGCCGCCTCCACCAGGGGTTGCCCGCCGCCGAAGCGCAGGAAGTCCGTGGGTTCGGCGTGCCGGCCGGCCAGCACGGCGCCGATCGCATCGATGGCCTGGTCCCGCGCCGCCTCGGACTGGATCTGTTTGACCTCGAGGCGGTCGTACTCGTCGACGAGGGCAAGACGCTTGTTGATGAACTCGCACTCGCACAGCACGTCGTGGAAGAACTGCAGGCCCCGCCACAGTCCGGGGTCGGCCAGCATCGCCGGCGTGGCGCGCGCCGTTAGCGACACGGTGGACGTGTCCTCGCTCGTGAGCTCGATCCAGGTGGAGGCCGCCAGCGGGAACGGGACGACCTCGTCCGGCGCGAGGGACGTCATCCCGATGTAGAGGAGACGGCCCGGCTCGACCGGCACCCAGGTCACGCCCTCGCCCGGTCGCGCGCGGTTGCCGGGGGCGATGGACGTGGCCACGTCCGGCTGCAACGTGACGTCGGCATAGGGCCGCGACGAGATGTCCCGTGTCAGCCGGGTGGACAGGCCGAGGACCCAGTCGTCGACCAGACGAGTCACCTGGGCCGCGACGTTGGCGTCTTCCCCCGCCAGCCGCGTCAGGTCGGTGCAGGCGACTCGGCGGATCTCCACGCCGCTCTTGGAGGTGGCGATGAACGCGTCCTGCGCGAAGCTCTCGCTGATGCCGAAGAACGCGTCGCCGGCCTGCACGGTGAGGAAGTGGCTCCGCGCGCCGGACGGCCTGCCATCCCGGATCTGGACGGTGAACACCTCCGCCTTGCCCGACACCACGACGTAGGCGACGCGCGGGTCGTCCAGCACGATCGCCTGACTGCCGGCAATCGAGATGGACTCGCCCGCGTCCTCGATGCGCTTCTGGGCCACCTTGGCCATCAGCGCGCCGAAGTCGCTCATCACCATCGTCGATTCGCTCTCGTCATCCTCGGCCGGCACGCCGCGGCACGCGAAGAACGTGTTGCCGATGCGGAAGGTGTCGTCGACGCCAATCACCTCGTCCTTCACGCGCCGCTCGCCAATCCACACGCCGTTGGCGCTGTCGTTGTCGACGAGACGGTAGCGGCCCTCCTCGACCGCCTCGAGTCGCGCGTGGTGGCGCGACATGCTGGTGTCCTTCACGGCAATGGTGCAGTCGTCGGCCCGGCCAATCATGATCGCCCCCGCCACGCGGTACTCCGTGCCCGCGGCGGGCCCGGTCTTCGACGCCGTGACGCGAACGATGAACTCGAGCGCCGGCGCCACCGTGGCAATCATCGTCCCGCCGGACGGCAGGGCCGCGCCGAGGACGACGGTGGCGTCGCTCACCGGGGGAGGATCGATGAATTCGAAGACGGTGTCGCCGACCTTGAACCGCGTCTCGTGGGCGAGGCGCTGCTCCTTGACCTGGGTTTCGTTGATCCAGGTGCCGTTGGCGCTGTTGGTGTCGACCAGATAGACGCCGTCGGGCCGGGGCTCGACCCGGGCGTGATGACGGGAGACGAGGCCGTCAGGCAGCGCGACCGTGCAGTCGTCGGCCCGGCCAATCGTCACCACATCGCTGCCGAGCGGCAGTACCTGGCCTGCCCGTCCCTGGACGGGCGAGGAAACGATGCGAAGCACCCGGTCCTGTGTCGAAGGAATGGCCGCTCTCCTCAGCCGACGCTGATCAATGCCTTGTACGGCCCGTCGATGACCTTCATCTCGTCATGGGTCCCCTGCTGCACGACCTTGCCGCGCTGCATCACCAAGATCTTGTCCGCGTCGCGGATCGTGCTCAGGCGGTGCGCGATGATGATGCACGTGCACCCGCGGCGGCGCAGGCTCTCGTCGATGAGCGTCTCGGTGGTGGGGTCGAGCGCGCTCGTGGCCTCGTCGAGGATCACGATGGACGGCTCCCCGGCGAGGGCCCGGGCAATCTCCAGCCGCTGTCGCTGCCCGCCGCTGAGGTTTCGGCCGCTCTCCTCGATGATCGACTCGTAACGCCCCTCCCGGCCCTCGATCACGTCCTCGAGCGCGGCGTCGCGGCACGCCTGGGTGATCCGCGCCCCCGAGAGCGTGGAGTCCCACATCGACACGTTCTCGGTGATCGTGCCGCCGAACAGGAAGACCTCCTGATCGACGACGCCGACCGAGTTGGTGATCAGGGACCGGGGCAGCTCGGTCCGCGGCACGCCGTCGAACAGCACCTGGCCCTTCCACGGGTCGTACAGGCCGGAGACGAGCTTGGCGACGGTCGACTTGCCGCTGCCGCTTCCCCCCACCAGCGCTACGCGCTGCCCGGGCTCGATTTCCAGATTGAAATCCTCGATGAGCGGCGGATCCAGAGGGCTGTAGCCGAACGTGATCCCCCGCAGTTCAATCCGCCCGCTGAGCTTGATGGCCTGGCCCGCCTCGCCCGCCGGCTCCGGCAACTGCCGGGTGTACTGCGCGTCCTTCTCGTAGCGGAGCACGTCGTCGAGGCGATTCATGTCGCCCTCGAGCTCCTGCAGCATGCCGCTGAAATTCACCAGGTTCGCCAGCGGCCGCGTGAAGCTGCCGACGAGGGTCTGGTAGGCGACCAGCATGCCGACCGTCATCATGCCGTGCATGACCCGGAAGCCGCCCATCAGGTACACCGTCATCGTCGCCAGGCTGCTGACGGTGACGGGCACGGCCGCGGTCGTCTCCGACAGGAGCGAGAGCGTCTGATCGCCCAGCAGCGACTTCGCCTGGTAGCCGGCCCATCGGGAGAAGAATTCCATCTCGCCGCCGGTGGCCTTGAGCGTCTCGATCATCTGCAGCCCGCCCATGGCTGTGCCCTGCAGTTTGCCCTTGTCGAGCAGCAGGCGGCGGCTCACGTCCGTGCGGACCCGCGCGACCAGCTTGATCGAGAGGATGTTCATGGTCGTGACCAGGACGACCACCAGGGTGAGGGGCACGTCGTACCAGAGCATCAGGGCCGCGTAGAACACCACGACGCACAGGTCGATGACGGTGCTGGTCAGCTTGCTCCCGATCACGTTGGCGACGCGATCGTTGATTGCGACGCGCGTGCCGATCTCGCCGGCGTAGCGCTGGACGAAGTACGGAATCGGCAGCCGCTGCAGGTGGGCGAAGAACCGGCTCGAGTGGAGGAGCGACAGCCTGGTCTCCAACCGGAGCAGGTAGTACTTCTGCAGCCAGTTCAACAGGATCGTGACCAACGTCGTGAGCGCCATGGCCCAGAGCAGCGGCTTGATCACGTACTCCCGGTTGCCGATCAGGTAGTCGTCGATGAAGATGCGGCTGAAGGTCGGCACGACGAGTCCCGGCATGACCAGGAACAGACCGCACAGCATGATGTAGATCAGCGCCAGCTTCGAGTCCGAGAGGCGCTTCCGCAGCGCGCGTATCATGCTGGGCTTGTCGCCACCCTTCGCGAAGTCCGGGCCGGGCTCGAACGTGCACACGACGCCCGAGTACGAGCTGTCGAGCTCCTCCATCGTGATCCGGCGCGGACCCTGGGCCGGATCGCTCAGGTACGCCTTCCCGCCCTTGAATCCCTCAAGGACGAGGAAGTGGTTCATGTTCCAGAAGAGGATGACCGGCAGCGGCAGTTCGTAGAGCTTGGCGAGGTTGTCGTACTTGAAGCCCTTGGCGACCAGGCCGTACTTGCGCGCCGCCTTGAGGACGTTGTTGGCCTTGCTGCCGTCGCGCGACACGCCGCACTCGACTCGGAGCTCCTCGAGGGGTACCGTCTTGCCCCAGTACCCGAGGATGATCCCGAGCGCGGCGGCCCCGCATTCGACCGCTTCCATCTGGAGGAGTGTCGGGGTCTTGACGCGCCGCCGGGGCGGCTTCGGAATGGTGGCGGGCGGTTTCCCGTCGGTCGTGTCAGCGCTCATGCGTGCTCCTCAGGCTCAGAGGCCCACCGTGCGCCGGACCATCGGGATGATGTAGGTGTACGGCTGCTTCTCGTCGACCACGACCGACGCGCTGCACGCCCCACCCGTGTCGATCGGCTTGTTGGGACCGGTCGACGACCACTTGAAGCCGTTCGCCTTGTTCTTCGGATCGAGTTCGAGGCAGACCCGCGCTTCGAACACGGCCCCCCCGCCCGACTGGAGGAAGGTCTGGACCAGCTGGTCGTTCTTCAGCTTCTCCTTCATGTCGTCGGGCGACGCCGCGTACGAGGAGATCCACTCGACCTTGCCGAGGATGTAGCCGTACTCCTCCTTCTTCACGTCGAGCGGCGACACTCGGGCCGGCTGGCCGGGTTGCACCTTGCCCGCCAGTTGGGCCGGCACGTAGAGGATCACGTGCGTGTTGCCGCCGCAGAAGCGGCGGCCCGCGGCGTCCTTGGTGTCGGGCTCCATGCGCAACACCGGTTCCCCTTCGCGGACCTGGTCCCCCGAGCTCTTCATCACCTCGACGACCCGCCCGCCGTCCGCGGCGGTGAGTTCGGCTAGGGCGGACAGACTGGATCGGAGCGCCCCGTTCTGCTGCTGCAGCGAGTTGATCTCGCCCTCGACCGCGATGATCTTCTGGCGCCAGTCGAGCAGCGCATTCGCGGGCTTGAGCCCCTGCTGAACGAGGCCGGCCTGGACGTTGTATTGCGCCTGCAGCGTCTCCTTCTCGGCCTGCTTGGTCGCGATCATCGAGTCGTTCTTGGCGATCGTGATCTGGTCGTTCGCGCGCTGCTGGAGGTCGGCCTGCTCGCGGCGGATGCGGGCGATCACCTGGCCCGCTTTGATGACCATGCCCGGGCGGATTTCCAGTTGCACGAGGTTGCCCGGCATGGTCGCCTTCAACTCCACGAGGCGCTCGCCACGGAACAGCGTGCCCTGCCCGTCGACCAGCTCCGGAATCGACCCGACCACGCTCCAGACCCCGACGACGACCAGGCACACGCCGATCGTCAGCAAGGCCAGCCACCCGATGGGAGACGTGACTCGCATCAACAGATCAAGCTGTTCCGGGGAAGACACTTTATCGACGGCGGCCTTGCGGAACATGCCTCCTGCCACGGCATTCTCTCCTTCCGAACCGTCCGGTGCCGGGCCGGCGACACGCGGGCAGAGAACCGGCCCCGCCCGGTTCCCGCCCGCCGCGCGTCCGTGCCCCGGCTACTTCGTCACCAGACCCGCCAAGTCGGCTTCCGGCGTGTTGGCCTTCACGACCACGAGCGTGCCCGTCTCGTACCGCAATCGAGCCAGGGCCGTTGCGTAGTCGTGCTGAGCCTGCACCAGCGCCAGCCGCTCGTTGGTTAGATCTTGCTCGGTGAGCAGCGTGTCGATCAAGCTGATGTCACCCGCCGCGCGCCGCTTCTCGGTGTCGGCCCAGCTCTGCAGGTACTGGGTGACCGACTCGGCGCGCTGGAGCCACTCGGTCTTGGCCTTCTGCATCGA
This sequence comes from uncultured Acidobacteriota bacterium, assembly GCA_963701315.1. Lineage (GTDB taxonomy): Bacteria > Acidobacteriota > Vicinamibacteria > Vicinamibacterales > Fen-181 > FEN-299. Next base: position 3,934,824 of record OY969603.1, read on the forward strand.
CGCCGCCTGCTGGGCGATGTTGTCGTTGGCGACGCGACCGAGGTCGATCTCCTGGATCTCGCTCGTCCGAAGGGCGGCGCTCGCCTGGTTGAGGCGCCCCAACAGCTTGTTGTTGCCGAACGGCAGTTCCAGCGTGAACTTGAACGAGGCCACCGGCTCCCAGTGCTGCTGGAAGGCCTGGTCCACACCGGCGAGCAGGTTGTAGTAGTTCAACGGCGTGCCGCCAGGCTCGAAGCACGGGGCAGCCGTGTCCTGCCAGTTCGACGTGCACCGGCTGAACTCCTCGGGGAAGACGCGGAACCACGGGCTGTAATAGCTGTTGGTGACACCGGCATGCACCTCGAGGTCGAGCCGCAGCTTCGCGTCGACCTTGGCCGCGTCGCGCAGAATGAGCGCACCCTCGCGGGTTTCCGCGGCGGCCTTGATATCGTTGCGGCTGGCCGTGCCCAGTCGGACCAGCCCGTCGATGTCCACCGGTGCGGGCATATCGGGAAACTTCTCGCCGGACCGCAGCGTGGCACTGATGTCCTCGAGCCGGTAGCCGGCCGTCCTGGCCAGCGTCCCCTCGGCGGCCACCAGCGTCTCGCGCGCCTGCGCGACGGCGGTCGCGAGATCGGCCACCCGGGCCTGCATGCGGGTCACGTCCGCCCGGGCGATCTCGCCAGCGGCCTGCAGTCGCATGTGGGCGTCGAGCAGCCGCCGCTGGGTGGCGAGGGAATCCTCGAGCAGGGCCAGCGACTGCTGCGCCGCCACCAGGTCGATGTACGCCATGGCGGACTGCAGCACGCCCGTCGATGTCGTGTGGAGGTAGGTGTAGCGGCTGGCCTGCAGGTTCCGCTGTGCCGAACGCTCAGGGGCCGCCGCGCTCACCGCTCCCCGTCCGCGCAGGAGCGGCTGGAAGAACGCCACCTCGATGTGGGCCTGGAACTCGTTCGGCATTTCCTTGCCGCCGAACACCGGGTCGAGCGGCTTCCCGTGGTAGCTGTCCTGCGTGCCGGTCATGAAGGCCGAGGCCATCACCAGGCCGCCCGACCGGAGCGGCTTGCTGATGTCGGCATCGAAGCGCAGCGTGTTGTTCACTTCGTAGGACGGGTAGTTCCCCAGGCGGTCGAAGTCCAGCTCCGTCAGCAGGTTGTATTCCTTGACCACGTTGTAGCTGAACAACAGGGCGTCCATCCCCTGCTGGCGGTAGTTCTCCACGAACGCGGGGATCGACAGCCCGTTGATCTGCGCGTAGGAGCTGACGAAGTTGAGCGCGGAGAGCGGATCGTTGGTCGACGGCTGCGAGAGGAACAGCTTCGAGAAGTCGAAGGCCGTCGTGTCGATGGTCCCGAACGCGCCGGCCAGCGGATCGGACGACACCGGCGAACACACCGGTTTCGACAGCTGCCCTGGAACCGGGTACTGGATGAGCGAGTAGCCGGCCGGGCACGTCGGCATCGCGTACGAGCCGTGCGCCATGCCCTGCTCCATGGCGGCCTGCAGCTGGGACAAGGCGACGTGGGCGTCCCAGTCCTGGGTCCGGCGCTTCCACTCCTCGCCCCACCACTGACTCGAGATGTAGGTCTCGGTGTGCGACCAGGTGCCGCTGACGTGGAAGAGCGTGTCGAAGACTCCTTTGGCTTGACGGTGCTGCCCGGTGCGCAGCGCGATGTCCTCTCGCGCCAGCAGGACGTTGGGCGAGCGGTCCATCGTCGTGTGAACGACCTCGTCGAGGGTGACGAGCCTCGGGGTCTGCGCCTGCGCCGCCGCGGCGCAGAGGCTGGCCGCTGCGAGGAACGCCGCACCCCATCCGGTTCGAGGAACCTTGATGTGTTGTGCCATGGTCGTTACCTCGCCTGAGAGGCCTTCTGGAGCTGCGACGGAACGGTCAGCAGATTCTCGAGCGGAATCGACGTCTGGCCGTTCACGTCGCGAATCAGCGTCCCCGATTCGAAGCGCAGGCGGGCCACCAGATTCGCGTAGTCCTGCAGCGCCTGGACGAACGCTGACCGGGCCGCCGTCGTCTGCTGCTCGGTGAGGATCGTGTCGATCAGCGTCGAATCGCCGTTGCGCAGCCGAACCTGCTCGTCAGCGATCGTCTGCTCGTAGGCGAGCGCGGCGTCCTCGGCCCACTTCACCCGCTCCGCGGCCAACCGCACGGATTCGACCGCCTGATAGACGTTCAAGGCGATGGTGCGGGCCAGGTCGGTCTGGTTGATCGTCGCTTCGTGCTGCGAGGCCGACGCCTGGCCATAGCGCCCCAGCGCCTGGTTGTTGTTGAACGGCACCTCGAGATTGAGGCCGACGCTCCCAGAGCGGAAGACCCAGTGGCTCATCTTCGGCGAGTTCTCGGAGCTCGAGTTGCCGGACCCTTCGAGCTGCAGGTCGAACTTGCGCCGGGTCTCGAGCTGGGCGCCGCGAGTCAGGATCTTGTTCTCTTCCTCGACCTTCAGCGCCGAGGCCTGATCGGGCCGGAGCCCGACTGCCTGCTTGACGAGTTCCGCTACCGCGGCCGGGTCGGCCGTGAAGCTCCCGGGGCGGGGGAACGGGTCGCCCGCCAGCGGGATCGACCCGGCGTCGCCGACGGCCACGCCCATCGCCGTGGCCAGGCTCACGCGCGCTTCGGCCAAGCGCCGCTGCGCGGCCTGGAGGTTGCCCCGCGAGTCCGCGAGCCCGGCCTGGCTCCGGGTCACGTCGGTCTTCGCCTTCTCGCCCGCCGTCGCCAGCTTCTGCGTCATGTCAGCGAGCTGCGCCTCGATCTCCACCGAGCGCTCGGCCACGCTCACCGCTTCGGCGGCCGCGCGCGCTTCCCAGTACGCCAGCACCGTGTTCAGCACGCTCTTGGCCCGCTCGTTGATCACGTCGAACCGCGCCGCGTCGACGTCACGGAGGGCCGCCGTCTCCGACGCCGCCGCGTCGTCGCGGCCGCGGCCGCGCAGCAGCGGTACCGTCAGGTCAAAGCCGATCTCGGTCTTGTAGTAGGGCTGGACGCCGAGCCCCCCGTAGTTCGGGTCCCAGCTGCTCTTCCCCACGTAGTTCGAATCGGTGTAGTTGAACGTGATGAACGGGTCGAGCGTGATGCCCGACCGCGTGGGCCGCTTGAAATCGAGCCGGACATCGGAGCTCTTGTTCCACTGGTCCTGCGGCGTGTCACCGAGGTTCTGGCGCAGCTGGATGGCCTGGGCCAGACCGCTCTGGGCCGCCGCCGAGGCCGTATTGAACCGCGTCTGGGCCGCCAGCAGCGTGCTGGACCACAGACTGGTCAGCTGCTGCCGGATCGCCGGGGCGGCCACGGTGTTGAACGTCGCCTGGATCAGGCTCAACTGCGACTGGAGGTTGTTCAGCTCGAGCTGGAGATCCTGGTTGTTGACGGTCGGTGCGCTCGGGAGCTTGGTCGTCGGACTGCTGTTGACGAGCCCGTTGAAGTAATTGACCGCCTGCGAGAGGTCGGACACGAGCCCCTGGCCCTGCGCAATACCCAGGTCCAGCTGATCCCGCTTGTACTGCTCGTTGTACTTGTCGGAGTCGCGAAGCTGGGTGCGACTGTAGTTGAAGTCGCCCGTGCCGGCCAGCGTCATGTCGAAGGCTCCGGACTGCTCCTGCCGCACGCCGGCGCGGCGGTCGAAATCGGCGATCTTCAGCTGGACGTTCGGGTCGTGTTCGAGTGTCAACCGGACGGCCTCGAGCAGGGCGAGGCCCTTCGGATCGAACTCGATGACCGGCGGTTTGTTCGCCGGCGACGCCGGAGGAGTCTGAGCCGCTCCGGTCGCGACGACCGGGGGCTTCGCCGGCTGGACGGGGGTCTTTGCTGCCTGAGCTGATGCCAGCCACGGCAGGGCGAAGGCTGCCACCATCGGCAGGGCTAGCCGTGCGAGCTTGGAAAGCATGTGCGTCCTCCGCGTGAACCGAACACGGGCACTGACACGGAAATCCCCTGGGCGAGCTCGGAAGGGGGTACGACAGCTGATACGGAACCGCCGCAGGTTACAACGCGGCTCAACAGGTGTCAAGGCGCGGGGACAACCGTCCGGACCCGGCGCGCGCGCTGTCGCCGCGCGGTGTTCCGTGCGCGCGCTCCGCCGTGTCGGGGACCCCCGCACCAAGCGACCGCTGTGGCCCGACCGCCCGAGAGGGCCGGCCACTCTCGGCGCGCTCACGGCCGGCCCGCCTCGACGGGCCGGCCGCGCATCCGCTTGAAACGAGCTGAGTAGAGCGGGCCCTCGGCCAGCACCACGCGAGCCGGAATCTTCCACGCCGGCAGGCGGTCTTTCAGGGCCAGCCGCATCCGGACCTTGAACGCGTGCACGGGCTCGTCGGACTCCAAGACGACGGTCGCCGTGACGACCTGTCCCGTGATCGGGTTCGCCTCGCCGCAGACCGCGACATCCAGCACGCCCGGAATCTGCAGCAGGGCATCCTCGATCTCGGCGGGATACACCTTGTTGCCGCCCACGTTGATGATCTCGCTCTCCCGGCCGAGGATCCGCAGCCACTCGCCGTCCACCTCGACGCGGTCCCCCGTGTCGAGGAATCCCTCTGCGTCGAACGGGCTCGGCGCGTTCAGGTAGCCGAGCATGGCCGATTCGGCCCGAACCCACAGCCGGCCGTCCACGACCTTCGTCTCGTACCCTTCCCCGCCGACGCGGACCCAGAGCGACGAAGGCCCCCGCGACTGCGAGCGCAGGATGCCGACCTCGGTCAGACCGTAGGTCTGCTGGAGCTTGGCGCGGGGGAAGGCCTCTGCCACCTTGCGCAGCGTGCTCTCGGGCATCGCTTCGGTTCCGTAGGTGATCAATCCCAGCGAGGAGAGGTCACGCCGCGTGTGTTCACCCGAGAGCAGGAGCAGGTTCAGGAACGTGGGAGAGGTCGGCAACAGATCGACGCGGTGATGCTCGATCGACGCCGCCACGGAGGCGGGCGACCAATCCGCAGGCGCGACGACGGCACCGCCGTTCGACAGCGTGTAGAGCAGCGTGTTGACGCCGCCAATGTGATCGAGCTGGAGGAACACGAGCGTGCGGTGCCGGTGACGACGCACCCGGAACTTGCGGAGCAGCAGCCCGAGGTCGTGGACCGCGGCCTTGTGGCGCCCGGTGGACCCGGACGTGAACAGGACGAGGCCGGGCGAGGACCTGCCGTGAAGGGTGTCGTAGAAACCGTGCGAGGCCCGGCGCCCCGTCGGCACGACGTCCGGCACGGCACCTGGACGGACGCGGTACTCCACCTGTCCCAGATCCAGGAACTCGTCCAGGTGGGGCGCCGAATCCGGCGACAGCGGCACGATGATGGCGCCCGCGGCCGCCAGCGCGAGGAAGGCCGCGATCGATCCGACGCCGTAGTCGCCTTCGACGCTCGCCACGGCACCCTGGGGCAGGATCCCTCCCTCCAGACGGGTTCGCCAGGCCGCCACGGCCTCCCGCAGCTCGCGGTACGTGGCCGTCGCCCCGCCAGAGGCGACGGCCAACTCGTCGACGTGTTCCTCCATCCGTTCGAACACGAAATCGAGGGCGGTCATCCGACGCCTCCGAGGTACACGACCTGGCCGGTGACCAGGCCGCTCTCGGGCCGCAGGAAGAAGTCGATGACGTTGGCCACGTCGGCGGGCTCCGCCCACCGCGGGATGGCCTGCCGCCCGAGCAGTTGCGTCATCTTCGCCTCGGGCACCGACTCAGTCAGCCGGGTTCGCACCGGTGAGGGCCCGACGGCGTTGCAGGTGATCCCGAAGGGCGCGACCTCGCGCGCCACGATCCTCGTGAAGGTCTCGACCGCACTTTTCGACGCGGCGTACAGGGCCTCGCCCTCAAGCCGGAGCGGCACCGCAACCGTGGTGAGGTTGACGATTCGGCCGGCCGAAGACGCCCGCAGCAGACGGATGGCCGCCCGGGTGCAGAGGAACGTCCCGATCAGGTTGGCGTCCACGATGCGGCGCGCGCCCTCCAGCGTCGTCAGCGCGGCGGGGTTCATGCCGGCCATTCCCGCGTTGTTGATGAGCGCGTCCAGGCGGCCCCCCTGGTCGCGGATGACGCGGAAGATGGCCTCGACCTCCGCCTCCCGGGAAACGTCGGCACGCACGTGGGCATACCGGTCGTGGGTCAGCGTGCTCTCGCCGCGCGCGCACCCATAGACGACGTCACCAGCCGCGAGACAATGCTCGGCCAGCGCCCGGCCCAGGCCGCGGCTGGCGCCGGTGATCAGGACGCAACGCCCGGCCGACATGGCCCCTCCTCGCACAGCAGCGCAATGTACTCGACCAACGCCGGGACGCTCCGGAACGGACTGCGCGTCTGCGACATCGCGCGGTCGTCGGTCAGCGTGACCGACGCCCCGGCCGCCCGGATCGCCTCTTCGAGGTCCAGCAGCAGCGTCACGAGACCCATCGAGTCGAGCGGCGAGCCCCGCCCGAAGATCCGGGCCGTGGGTGACACCTCCAGCTGCTCGCCGGGGTCACGGGAGAGGTTGGCCAGGCGGAGAGTGTCCAGGACGATGGCTTCAATCTGCGGTCCGGTCATGGGTTGCTCTGCACCACGTCGATCGTCGGCGGCCACGGCTCGACGGCGGCCACCTCGCCGCGCGTGATCTCCCAGAGGCCGACGCCCGCCTCATGGAAGCCGTTAGCCCGGAACAGGCCCCGGGCCGGGGCGTTCTGTCCCAAGGTCAGCAGTCGGGCGCGGACGACCGGGTGATCGACGCAGAGGTCGTCGAGAACCGTCCGGAGCAACACGCGGTCGACTCCGAGCCCCACCACTCGGCAGCTGAGTAGCAGCAGTTCGATCGTGGCGTCGACCGCGACGGCCACGCCGACCAGGCCGTAGTCCGCGAACTGATCCGTCACCCGCATGGTGAACAGCCGGCGCGTCGGGTCGCCGCGCATCGACAGCAGATCCGTCCGGGAGAATATCCGGCCCGTGGTCGTGAACTGCCGCGTGCGCGTCACCAGTTCGCACACCCGGTCAACGTCTCCCTCCCCAACCCCTCGCGTGACCGCGCAGCGAAGCCCGAGCGTCGCTGTGAAGCGCTCGGGATCGGGCGCCAGCTTCCGAGCCCGCTCGCGCCGCGCCAGGGCCACCATGATCGTCGGATGCTCCACCCCCTCCTGGACCGCCGCCACGACCTGCAGCGCTGGGTGGGTCAGCAGGGTTCCGCGAATCGCAAAGGGATTGTCCCCGATCGTCCACACGTCGGGCAGCTCCGTCTGCACGGCGGCACGCCGCGTCGCGTCGACCGAGACGAACACCATCTGGGAAGGTCCCGCGTCGAGCAGGCGGCCGATCTCGCGGAGCGCGGCAGGAGGGTCGGCCACGCCGAAGCGCAGGGCCGCGAAATCCTCGGGCAGCAGCACACGGTCGCGCGGGGCGCGGTCCCCATAGGTCCACGCGGCCCGCACCGCCGTTTCCTCCCCCCGGGTCAGGCCGGCCAGCCGCAGCCCCCGCGCCCGGAGTCCTTGAAGCGCTTCGCCGACACCCAGGAAGAATCCATGATAGGACCACGTCCCGAAGTCCACGTCCGGCGGCAGCGGCGACCCCGTCGCGACGACCTCTCCCGGCCACAGCACGCCGTCGACGTCAACGACCACGGTGTCGCGCCGCCCGATGCCGAACACCGCCGCCAGCACGGCGGCCTGCTCGGCCGCCACGACCCGGTCAAACTCGAACGGATCGGTCACCCCCAGTTCCGCCAGGCGTTCAGTCGGAGGACGAAGGCCGTGGACGGTGCGCAGTTCCATCGCCGGCAGCATCGTCCACCACCCCAGGCCGCCGAGGTGTGTGCCCGTCATCACGCGGTCGTCGAGCAGGCGCCGCTTGCCTTCGAGCGCCAGCGCCGCATCGACGTCCACGAGGTAGGTGTCCGGGTACTCGGCCGCGACGTCGACCAGGTCGCGATTGATCTGACGGCATCGCTCGACGAACGAGTCGGGCCCCCGGTCGGTCAGGCCTCGCGCAGAGCACGTCGGCACAGCCAGCGTATGGATGAGGACGGGCGCGCCCGTCAGGGCTCTGATCCGAAGGAGCAGCTCGCGCATCGCCCGCGCGTAGCGCTCGGGCCACAGGTCGCCGCCGCCGTCCCCGCGGTGCCAGTGGCCGTGCCGGGCCCCGAGAGCGCCGACGATGACCGCGTCGTGCGGAGTGTCCTGCAGGATGTCGACCGTGCTCTCGAAGGTCGCCTGGGCGTGGAGGTCGATCCCGAGGGCACGGGCCTCCGCCCGCAGCACGTCCATCTCGATTTGGACGTCGCACAGCCCGACCATGACGACGTCGAGCCGCCGGCCCTCCGACGACAGATTGTCGAGCCCCCGCGCCACCGGGGCGGCGAACCGCGGAGCCTGCTTGGCCGACAGACGAAGGGAGGCCCGCCTGGCGGCTTCCGGGTCCCGCCCGTACCACTGGGAGAGCATGGCCGCAAACTTGTCGCGTTCGGCCTCGGGGGGACCGGCAACCAGCAACCCTTGGGACAGCAGGGACGAGATGGCCGCCAGCAACGAACCCGGCTCGCTCCCCTGGGCTGCCCGATACGCGTCCACGACCTCCCCGACGCGGCGCGGCGAGCTGAACGCATCGAGCACGGCGACGACGTCGGGCTTGATGACCAGGCGGGTCTGCAGCAGGGCATGCACCGCGAGCGAGCTGCCCGTGTGGAGCGGCAGCACCACGAGGAACTGGGATCTGACCACGACGGTATCGAGCAGCGTGTTCCCCAAGCCAGGTCTCCCGGGCCCGCGCCCATGCTACTGCGTCGAGGACGCCGCACCGGCAGGGGTCGGCCGAGTGGCCACCCGTTCCAGTGGTTTCGAGACACCGCGTGTCTCGCCGACGAATCCGATCCACCGGGCGCAGTGGTTGAGGATGAAGTCAACCATCCCCTGGTATTTCACCGGCGTGACGAACGTACAGGTACCGGTAGCCAGCCTCGCGCACCTTCTCGATCGAGGCCCGATAGAGCGGCAGAATCGCGGCGCGCTTCGCGAGATCCGGGCGCATGAAGCTGAGCGTGAACCGCACGGTATCGGGCGTCACCCGGTGGTTGATGACCCAGCCAACGATGCCCCCGTTGACGCGCATCGCCAGGCTCGACTCCGGCTCGTACCCGAGCTGCTCGTGAACCCACGGTTCGAGCCCCTCCGCGATCCAGTGCGCCGTGCGATTGGAATCGACGATCTGCTGTTTCTCAGCGGCCGTCACGTCGTGCCACGGCAGGATCTCGGCACCCCGCGGCAGCACGGTCCGGTTGTACCAGGGCGTGGTCCGCGCCTCGTCGGGCGTGAAGCGCACCGACACGGTCCGCACCACGGGGGCCGCCCACTGGCGCTTTTGCAGCACACGTTCGAGAACGGCCGTCGACTCCCTCCCGGTGGAGTAGGAACCCTCGACCTCGACGACACCGGACGAGGCGAGCACCGCCTCGACGCGAGCTACCAGCTCCGTCGCCACGCCCTGCCCCCGCCACTCGGGCCGGACGAAGAGCGACAGGAGCTCGGCCCTGCTCCGATCGCCCTGCGGAATCGCGGCGAGGCCGAGACCGACCGGCTGGCGCTCCGCGAGGGCCACGACGCCCACCGCCTGCACGACGGCCGTGTCCCCGTCGGCCGGAAAACGGGGCGCCGGGTACATCAGCAGCAGGTGGCGGAACCGGGGAAAGGTCATCGCCTCGAGCGCGCCCGCGAGCGATGGTCCGAGCGGCACATAGGTGATCGGCGGCGCCATCGGTCCCATCAGCGCACCTCCAGCGGATATTCGAAGCCTGCCACCGACGACAGGGCCGAAGGATCCGCGATCCGCAGCAGTTGATAGCCCACGCCGGACGCACCCTGAAAGAACCCGGGCTGGAGCATGCCGTATTCGTAGTCCGCCACACGAGCCGCGGGCAGGCCGCCGGCGAGGATGCGGTCGGCGACGGACCGGGCCAAATACCGAGCTCCGTCGACGAGGCCGGTGTCGCCGAGACGCGTCCCGGCCGCCAGGAGGGTTTCGGCCCGTGCCAGCGTGCCGCAGCAGAGATGGTCGAATCGCGACTCTCCCGCGCGCACGGTGGTCTCGATGGCGGTCCGGAGGTCCTCCTCGGCGAGCGGATCGGCCAGCAACCCCCGCGTCAGGGCTCGAGCTAGGCCGACGCCGGCAGCGCCGTGGCACCAGGCGGTCATGATCGTCGTCCCGCCATCGGCCCGAAGGCTCGGCCAATTCCGGTCGGAGGCCGAGAACACGGACCGTTCCCATGCCAGGGCTCGGGTGGCCGCCGGAATCGCACCCGGCAGCCGACACACGCTGGCGGAGCGCGCGAGGGCGTACGCGACGCCCGAAGCCCCGTGCGCAAACCCGGCCCGGAATCGACCGTCAGGCGACCGCCACGCCCCCTGGCCGGGGGCCGTCTCAACCTGCAGGTCGAGGAGCCGCGCGGCCGCCATCCGGGCCCGCTCTGCAACCCAAGGGTCGGCGGTCCGCTGGTGCAGATTCACCAGCGCCAGCAGGGCCCCGGCCAGGCCCGAGACCACGTCTGAGGCCCGGCACGCCTCGAACGTGACGGCGTCGAGCGCACTGGCCAGCTCGCGGGCGCCCGAGAGCAGCTCTGGCGTCTCGAGCAGGATGCTGCTCACCGTCAGTGCGTAGATGGCCGAACCAATCCCCGTCCCGGCGCCGAGGCCTCGGAGACCTTTTCCCCACCGTCGCCCTTCTGCCGCGCCTCGGACACCGCTGAGCGCCTGGAGGGCGACGTCGTACCACTCGGCCCCTCGCACGCGGGCGAGTGCCGCGAAGAACACACCGACGCCCGAAGCCCCACCATAGAGATTCGAGGCGCGGTCCGAGCACCGGCCATTCCAGCCCCCCTTCCGGCGTCGACAGTGCGTGTCGAAGCAGGTCATGCCCGAGGCGTTCGGCCGCCCTGATCAACGGCCGCGTCTCGCCTGCTCGCGCGGTCACCGCAAGCGGCGGCACCACGTCGGCGGACTGCGGGGTCCGCTCTGGCGTGAGCGCCGCCCGCAACCACGCCAGTTGGCGGGCCAGGTCCTCCGAGTCCATCTGCCGGAGCCGATGCGAGACGGCGTTCACCCCGCTCAGGGCGAAATGCCCTTCGACGCGCTCGCCCGACGACGAGCACAGGTCACGGGAGGTGGTGGGCACAGCGAAGCGCGGCAGGTCTCCCTGTTCGAGCGCTCGACGTTCGTCAGCGACCAGCGGCCAGAGGAGCGGGCGGATCGGTTCGCGGCTGAAGACGCGATTCAGGGTGTCGAGGGCGATGCTGCGGTCGGCACCGGACCGCCAGTGGGCCGGCGCGAGGAGCACATGCAGCAGGGCGGCGTACCGGTCACTGGACCGGAAGAGGACCCTCGTCGTGGCGCCGCGGAATTCGGCCAGCGGCCACTCCTGCGCCAGGAGATCGGGCCGGCGGCGCACCAGCAGGCGATAGGCATCCTCGAAGCCACCCACGATGGCCTCGCGGTGGCGTTCGGGCGGTTCCCACGCGCCGTTGACGCGAACCGCATTCCCGTACTGCGGGCACACGACTCGATCGACCTCGCATCGGATCCCGTCGGTGCGAAGGTCAATCCAACACATCCGACCGATCTCCGCCGTGCGCGGGGTGGATTCCCTCAGGCCGCCGATGTCGTAGTAGGCGCCCGCCGCGTCCTGATGGCGGAGGGTCAGCAAACCCGTCGCCAGACAGCACTGCGCGGGCTCGTCCCGGCCGTCGGCGCCCGTGGGCATCGAATGGCCGCCGACCCCCTCCTCGGCGTCCGTGCTGCGCGACGGCTGGACGAGCGCCTCCAGGTCGATCAAGGTCGGCCCCTCGGCGCTGGCGACGACGTTCTCGCCGTGCAGGTCGCGCGCGCCCAACAGGTGCGCCACGCAGAGCAACCCGCCCGCACGCCGGTAGTAGAGAGGAACCGCCTCCGCCTCCCATTGCTCCACTGCCTGCGCGTACTCGGTCCAGCCGTACCCCGCGCGCGAGAGCACTCGCAGCGGGGTCGGCACCGCGTCGAGCCCCGCATCCCGGAGCCAGGTCAACAGCGCGTGGTAGGCAGCATCGAGCCTCAGGTCTCTGGGTTTGTAGACCACGCGGCGGCCCTGGTCGACCTGCAGCACCACGACCGTTCGCCCGCCGCCGTGTCGGTCCGACAGTCCCAGGCTCACATCGGCAATCGTCGTAATCGACAGACCCAGCAAGGCCGCGAGGTCGTCGCGGTCCGCTTCGAACCGGTTCCCCCAGTCAACCGCGCTCTCGATCTGGCTGATCAGAAGCCACACGAGGTGACGCACGAGCGCGGGGTATTCGGCCACCAGCGGCTCGAGCCCACCGGTGAGCCACCCGCGGATGAACGCATCGTACCCGGTAGCGGCCGTCGACGCGTGGTCCGCCGCGCGCGCTCCGCCACTGCGACCTCGAAAAGCCTCGAGCATCACGGCTGCCGAGGCCTGTGCCAGGTCCGACAGGACCTGCCGCTCGATGCTGGCCCAGGCGGGCTCTGCGAGGCGCTCGGGCCGCTTGAGCCGCGACGCAATCGCGACCCGAGCCGTGCGCGCCCACGGCAGCCACGCATCGGCGAACGGCACGCTCGTCGTGCCGCCACGATCCAAGATGTCCCGCTCCCACGCCCCGGATCGGAATTGGTTCTCGCTCGCCGTCATCTCGTCGACGAGGGTCGGCAGCCAGCTCGTCCACTCCGCGACGAACCCAGGCGGCGGGGTGTCATCGAGCGCACGGGCGACGTCCGTCCACCCGAGTCCATCCCAACTCAGGCGTCGCTCGAAGGCCGCGGCGTCGCCGCCGGCGAACAGACGAATCCAGCGTTCCCGTCGCGCCAGGCTCTCCGACCCGATGGCCCCAAGGCCTGAGTTCGCCAGGGCCGCGAGTCGTTCGTCGAGCGTCGCGGCCCGCCAGGCGGCGGCGAGCCGCTGCGTCGTGCCGGGTGGACTGGAAGAAGGATCGATCGGGCGCACACCTACGCGCTGGCCCATGTCGGCAGGCTCCCCGACGGGCGAACGGGCGTCGCCCGCGGGCACACCGGTCGGCGTCCCGCGGGCGGCCGGAAGAAAGACTAGCCGAGGTTGACCACGGTGGACAGGGTGCTGCTCTGGCAGGTCTTGTCGAGGAACCCGCCGGCGACCTTCTCCAGGTCCGAGTCGCTCAGTTCGGCGCCTTCCTTGGGCTTGTAGGGGAGGACGATGTAATAGGTGTCCGGGGTCTCCTCGATCACCTTGACGTTGACGTTCGAGGGGATCGCCGTCCCCAGCTGCCGCGACATCAGGTTGCGCGGGTCCTTCATCAGCTGGTGGTAGTAGTCGGGATTGCTCTCGGCCTGCTCGACAATCTTGTCCAGTAGCTGTCCACGAGTCACTGCCATGCTACACCTCCACGGCTCACTGTGTTGTCGGATGACCGCCCGTCTCCAGGCTGTCGGAACGCCAAGCAGGGAGCAACTTCCGTACCCCATGCTGCCGCCTGGAAATGGCTGGTTTCAACGACGTCGCGCGCGTGACGCCGAACCACGATGGAGCCAGAGCGCCATCAGTCGCGGCCTGGCTCCAATTCGGCTCACCGCAGGGTCACACGGGCGTGACCGGGGTGTGACGGCTCAGTCACTGCGGCGGCAGCGAGTAGGCGCCGGTCGCATACGCGAGCGGGTCGGCGCGGACATTGGACACCTGCGAGCACGGCACGGTGAAACCTGGAGCGTTGAAAGGCGCCGCCGCGTTCGGGGCCACGTTGGTGACCCAGTCGACCGCCACGAGCGTCGCGCTCTTCGGGCCGGTGGCAAAGAACCGTGTCTCGACGTTGACGGGGATGGACGAAGTGTTGCGGACGTTTCCGACGACCCGGCAACAGCACAAGCCCGGCTGGGTCGCGTCCGTGGGTTGCAGACTCTGCCCTTCGATGGCGACCGAGAGGGACGGGCCCGCGGCCTGAGTGCACGCGAGCAACGACGCCGCGACGACAATGGCAATAGCCGCGGCACACAGCATCCGAACGGACTGGCTCATGGTGGTTGCCTCGCAGGTGCTCCGGTTATAGCCCCAACTCATCCAGAACGCAAGCCTCTTGCTGGTCGGGCGCGTCGCGCCGGCCTAGTCGGTCGACTCCGGCTTCAGCCGGTGGTGCCGCAAGAAGTCCATGAACTTCTGATAGTCCGCCTGCGGCACGCCGAGCAACGAGAGGAGGCCCTGGTAGCTCCCCTTGCTATTGGCGAGCCCTTTCTTCATGAACGCCTTGACCTGGGACCGGTTCAGATCGCGTTGCATGAACGGGTCGTAGACCGCCGACCAGAAACTGACGCCGCCGACCACGACGCGGTGGAACAAATCGTCGGCCGACTCGTCCGGCCCCTGCCACGCCGTGTCGAGCTGCTCCTGGAAGTCGTGCGGCTCGATGGTGTCCCCTTCCGCCAGCGTGTACCCCGTCGTCGCGATGCTCACCAGCTGGCGGATGTTGCCCGGCCAGCGGTAGCGCCCCAGGACCTGGAGCGACTCCCGCGAGAAGCGCTTGGCCACGCCGTACCGGCGGTGCAGATTGTCGAGGGAGTACTCGAGGAGCAGGAGCCAGTCATCGCCGCGCTCGCGCAGCGGCGGCACCCGCAGCATGAAGTACTGGAGGCGGAAGAACAGATCGTGGCGGAATTCGCTGGCGACCATCAGCTGGCTCAGCTCGCGATTGGTCGCCGCCATGACCCGCACGTTGACCCGCTTGCGGTAGTCGGCGCCGAGCGGCTGGAACTCGCGCGTCGCGAGTGCCCGCAGCAGCATGACCTGGGCGCTCATGGGCAGATCGGCGATCTCGTCGAGAAAGATGACACCCCCGTCACCCGTTTCAAAGCAGCCCTTGCGATCGGCAATCGCGCCGGTAAAGCTGCCCTTCGAGTGCCCAAACAGCTCGCTGACCGTCAGGTTTCCATCCTGGTACTGCGGGCAGTTCACCGGAACGTAGGGACGACCCCGGCGAGGGCCCAGCAAATAGAGCGCTTCAGCCAACAGCTCCTTGCCGCACCCGCTCTCGCCGGTAATCAGCACCGGTTCGTCGTACGGCGCCACCTTCAGCAGTTTGTTGAGCAGGTCCAGAATGGCAGGGTGCTGGCCGACAATTTCAACGGCTCGGTGCGCGCCCCACTCCCCAATCGACAGGGCACGCACCTGCTGCGCCACGGGGCCGAGGTGCCGGGGAGGCGGACCGAGCAGCGTCGGTCCGGCAGCGGGCGGCTCGAGGGGTCGGAATTTCGTCACGGGTTGCGGTATGCGCAGCGGCGAGCCCATGGCATCCTCCTGGGGGAGGGAGGGAGAGGGCCGTAGCCCAGCCACCGGAGTCGGCACAGAAAGCCGCCACCATTGCTGGTGGAGCAGAGTCTTGGTCCACGAAGCCTAGCGATTCTGGTCCAGCGTGTCCTGCTATCATACTGTACAGATCCAGCATTGCAAGCGATTGTGATCCCGGAGAACGCGGATGTGTGGATTCGCCGGCTTCGCCTCGGCCGCTCCCCTCCCCGGCAGCCAGCCCGAACGCGTGGCCGGCCTGCGCGCCATGGGCCGCCAACTCAGCCGGCGCGGGCCGGATGACGAACAGTTCCTCGTTGACGAGCACCTGGCGTTCGTTTTCCGGCGCTTGTCGATCGTGGACTGCGCCGGCGGGCGCCAGCCGATCCCCAACGAGGACGGCACGCTGTTCCTCGCGGTCAACGGCGAGATTCTACAACCACGCGGATCTGCGGGCGACGCTACAGGACTCCCATCGCTTCCGCACCCGCTCGGACTCCGAGGTGGTCCTCCATCTGTTCGAGGAGCGGGGTCCTGCCGCGCTCGACGGACTGATCGGGATGTTCGTCATCGCCATCTGGGATGCGCGGGCGCATCGCCTGTTCCTCGCGCGCGACCGGCTCGGTATCAAACCCCTCTACATCTGCAGCCAAGGACGCGACCTGCTGTTCGGGTCAGAGCTCAAGGCGCTGTTGGTGCACCCCGCATGCTCCCGGACGTTCAACTGGCACGACTGCCGGGAGGTGCCCGGCCGCATCCCGACCTTCGTCTCCGGCGTCGACTGCTTGCCGGGCGGACACTACCTGACGTGGAGCCCCACCGCCGGCGTGGCGACGCATTGTTACTGGAACCTCGACGAGGCGATGGCGACTCCCGACACCGGGTTGCCGGCTGAGCACTACGTGGCGCGCTTCGCCGATCTGTTCGAGGACAGCGTCTCGCGACGCCTCATGAGCGATGTGCCAGTCGGGATGTTCCTCAGCGGCGGTCTCGATTCGGCCGCCATCGCCTCGGTGGCGGCCCGGCGGGGTCAGGCGCTGCCATGTTTCGCCATGATCGAGCGGTCCACGTGGCTGTGCGGGGACGCCCAGGCGGCCGCAGACATCGCGTCCCTGCTGGGCGCGCCGTTCTACCCGGTGCTGTACCATCACGAGGCCTTGGTCCCCCAGCTGCAGCTCGGTCTGGCCGACCTCGAGTACTTCGTCTGGCTGATGGACCTGCCGACCTTCACCCTGGAGTTCCTCTTCAAACACGAACTCCACCGGTTCGCCAAGACGGCGATCCCCGAGCTCAAGGTGATTCTGCTCGGTCAGGGGGCCGACGAATTCGCGGGCGGCTACAGCAACAGCGTCTACACGCCGCACGCCGGCTGGCAAGACTACCTGTCGCGGTCCGTCCTGCCGCTCTGGAAGGCCCAACGGTTCCTCGAGCTGGGCATTCCGGAGCAGCTTCAAGCGACCATCGCGCCGGAGACCTACGGCCCCGTGCCCGACGCGCCATTCCGGGCCGAGATGCGGTACCGCATGCGGACGCTCCAGACGTACAACCTCTGGCACGAGGACCGAACCAGCTGTGGCCAGGGCGTCGAGGCCCGGGTGCCGTTCCTCGATCACCGGGTCGTCGAGTTACTGGCCAGCGTACCGGGCCGTCTGCATGGCGAATTGTTCTGGGACAAGGAAATCATCCGGCGCGCCGCGCGGCGGTGGCTCCCCGAGCCGTTCGTCAGACGGCGCAAGGTGCCGTTTGTCTACGGGCCGGAGCGGGCCTCCACCGTCGACTTCATGCACCGCTGGGTCACGCGCGTGTTCCCGGAGTTCCGCGAGAAGTACCTGGACGGGCCCGACCGGCTGTTCGAATCCGTCCCTGCTGGCGCGGATCCTCCGGTACGCGGGCGACCACCCGGAGCGGCGGGAGCGGATCCTCGAGACCTTCGTCAACTGCATGGGCATCAGCATCTTCAGCCGTCTGTGCGCGGAGGGTTCTGGCGAGCCACCGGACGGCTGGCGGCCCCCCTCCGCACTGCAGGTCTGCGAGCTGGAGCGGATTCCGTGGACCGCGGGGGTACCGGAGGCTGGCCTCTCGTAGCGCCGTGAGGGGAGGGAATCGGGGCCCGGCTGGATCGGGCCCCGGGTGGAGCTAGACGTTCTCCTTCTTGTGGCAGTCCGGGCACTTGGTCGGTGCCTTCTTGCCAGCGGCGTCCTGCTTGACGTGGCAGTCAATGCAGGTCCCGCCCTTCGCCATCGCGACGTGGAAGGCCCCCATGGTGGCCGTCTTCATCGGTGGCGTCGCCGGCTTCGTGTGGCAGTCCATGCACGCCTGATGCGCCGTCTTGTTCGGCTTCTCTGGCTTCGACGCGTGGTGGCACTGCTCGCACTTCACCCCTTCCATCTTGCTGTGCTTGGCGTGGTCGAACTTGACCCCGCCCATGGGGTTGCCTTTCAGCACCACCGTCGTGGGGGGCTTCTCCTGGGCCCACACCAGTCCGGACATACCAAAGGTGACGGCGACGGCCGCCAAGACCACGAGGAATTTCTTCATGCCCGTCCCTCCTCAGGATGAGTAATCGAACGATCACCGAGCGGGATTGTAGCGCGATCCCGCCCGGTTTGGCAGCGCCCGGGCGAGCTTTTTTCCTGGTCCGGATTCGGCCGTCAGAGCAGCTGGTCGCCGAACCGGTCGGCGACCAGCGCGTGCAGCTTCTTGACATCCTCGGCGCGGTCCCGACGACAGACGAGCGTCGCGTCCGGGGTGTGCACGACGATGAGCCCGTCGCATCCCAGCACGGCGATCGTGTGGCCCGGATCGCTTGAGGCCACGAGCGTCCCGGCGGTGTCCAGCAGCACGGACCGCCCGGCCTGGAGCGCATTGCCGTGGACGTCAGTCGGGCAGGTCTCCGCCAACGACGCCCACGACCCGACATCCATCCACCGGACCGGCATCGGAACGGCGACGACCCGAAGCACCTGACTTCGCGACGCCGGCTCCATGACGGCGTAGTCAATGCTGATCTTCCCGAGCGTCGGATAGACTCGTGCAAGTGCCTCGGCCCGGGCGGCTGGATCGTCGACGTCCAGATCCGCCAGCCGCGCGGCGTGCGCGGGGGCGAACGCGCGGATGCCGTCCAACAGCGTGCGGGCGCGCCAGACGAACATCCCGCTGTTCCACAAGTAGCGCGCGGGACCGGCGGCCACGTAGGCTTCGGCCGTGGGGCGGTCCGGCTTTTCCTGGAACCGGACTACGCCTCGCGCGGTCCCCCCGATTGGCGCTCCCAGTTCCAGGTAGCCGTACCCGGTCGCCGCGTGTGTCGGCTCGATTCCGAACGTCACGAGCACCTCCGCCGCCCGAGATCCCTCCGCGGCGACTCCGGCTTCGGCAATCCGAAACCCCTCGTCGACGGCCCGCTGGAACACGTCGACGGGCTCGATCAGATGGTCCGCTGTGAACACCGCAATGACCGCCTGGGGATCGCGGCGGCTGATCTCGATGGCGCTCCAGCCCACCGCGTTCAAGGTGTCCCGGCCCGTCGGCTCGCCCAGGTAGTTGGCGGGCGGCAGTCCCGGTAGATTCGCGAGCACCGCGTCGCGGTGCCCCACGCCGGCGCAGATGAAGCACCGCTGCGCGGGAACGAGTCCCTCGAGACGCTGCATCGCCAGCTGCAGGAGCGAACGGCCCCCAATCATCGGAACCAGCTGCTTCGGCAGCCGGTGTCGACTCATCGGCCACAGCCGGGTCCCCAATCCACCAGCCAAGATCAGTGCGTGCCGCATCGGTCCCAACCTCCTCTGGGCCCAACCCCGAACCGCCCGACGCATGCCTGCGCGAGGGGGTCCTACTCGAGCCAAGCCATCCACGCGTGCAGGCCGCTGGCCAGAGCGGCCGCCAGGAGGACGCCCGACAGCAGGCGACAGGCCAGGCTGCCCCGCCACGCCCAAGCCGCGCCCGTCGCCGCGAGCACGACGACGACAGGCGCCGACGCGTGCTCGACACGGCCGATGAACTCCAAGGCGTCCTGTTGGTACCGCTGGACCGAGGGTGACAAGACGCTGAACGCGACGAACGCGAGCCAGACGCCACCCCACGCGCCAATCGCCAGCGTCAGCCCATCGCGTGCCCGTTGCTGGACGAGCCGCCAGACACCGACCGCGGCGAGCGCCAGGATCGGCCAGCCGAGGTTCGCCGAGGTCTGGTCGAGGGCGCCGAGCATCCGCTCGCCCAGCGGGACGGCATGTCGAAGGGAGCCCCCTGCCGAAAGCGCCGGGGTGGAGGCGCCCTGAGCCGGGGCAAACGACGCGCGCACCCGCGCAACCTGCGCCGCATAGACCGGACCGAAGTGGCCCCAGTAGAGACCCGTCGCCAGCACGAGAGCCACAAGGGTGGCTGCCGTCAGGGCGCGCGCCGCCCGCCTGTGAACGGGATCGCCGGCCCATCCATACAGGGCGGCAACGGCCAGCAGTGTCGCCGTCAGCAGGACAAGCGTGCTGACGTGACACATCAGGCCGAGCGTGACCGACAGCATGAGCAACAGGAACGGGCCAAGCCGGGACACCCGCTCGGGCCATGCGGTCACGGCCAACACCACCGCCACCGAAACCGCCTGCCCGAACGCGCTGGTCAGGTTGGCGTTCCCGAGGATCGCATACGACACGGGCACGAGGCCAAATAGCGCCACGGCCATGGCGCCGGCCAAACGGTCGCCGCGCGTCCTCACAATCGCGACGTAGAGCAGGGTGCCTGCGAGAATCTCCGACGTCGCCACGACGGTGCGGAGCAGCGCGACGTGGTCCCGGACGAGGAGGGCCCACGGCGAGGCAAACAGGTAGAGGCCGATGGCATAGGGAAACGGCGTCGCGCTGGTCGACAGCTGGGTGAAGTAGAAGCGGCCGGCTAGGACGGCGTCGAACCGGTGGGCGTGGAAGAGCGCATCGACGAGCGGCTTGGCCGGGTGCAGGAGCGCGGCCAGCTGGAGGTAGAGGGCACCGGCCGAGAAGATGACGACGAAGCGCGCTGCGGCCCGGAGCGGACGACGGGCGGCCGCGGGCACCCCTCTGGCCGCGACGACGATGAGCACGCCGATCCAGCACGAGAGCTGCACGAGCGCGCGCAGATACGCCCCGTCAAGGGCACCCCACCCCAGAAGCAGGACCGCCAGGCCGGCGGCGATCGCCACGGAGGCGGCCGCCGCACCGGCGGCGGTGGCCGAGATCAGACCGAAGGCGGCGCCCAGAGCCGCCAGCGCGAGGGCGGAGCCGCCAAGCGCGCGATGCGGCGGCAGGACGCCACGCGCGCCGGGTCGACAGCCAATCCGCTCAATCTGGACCCCCAGGCGCCTCGGGTCAGCGCCTCCCGGAAGAAACGTGGCCGTGGAGTCGAGAATCGAGGACCAAGCCCGCTCGGCCAGGCGCGGGAGCAACCTCCACGTTGGCGTCCTCGAACAGGTTGGTCGCCCGGAAGACCCCCGCACGGACGCCGTCCACGGAGACCTGCAGGTCGGGCTGTGGCACCGCCGGCGGCCGCGCTCCCCGGAACCGCACCGTGCAGGTCCACGTCGACCGCCGGTCCAGGCCGCTCAGGGCCAGGCGGGCGTGGTCGCTCGTCCACACGAACGCCTCACGACCGCCGCGCTCGACCGGGTAGAAGCCGGTCGCAAAGGCCGGCAGGGCGCGGTCCATTTCGAACGAGACCGCGGGATCCCAGGCGTAGGCAACGAGCAGGCACGCCGGGCCGGCCAACGCTCCGATCAGCGCGGCCCCCGCGGCACGCAGGATCAGGCGCATCATGATGGCCAGCGCGGAAGCACGCGCCATCTTGCCACGACCGACGCCCGCCAGCAACCGCACGAGCAGGTTCGTGTCAACGCGAGGATGGAGGTCGCGGCCCGGAGCACGACCGCGACAATGGCGGCGCGACGCCGGTGCGTCGCGCCGCGGGGGATTCTCGGCTCCTGGGGGGGTGACCCTCGGGCACGCCTGCCGGCTGGCGTCAGGACCCTGGCGGCAGGTGCTCAGCCAGGAACCGCGTAAACAGGGTGTAGAGGTGCAGGGACGTGCCCTTGCCTTCGAAGATCCCGTGTGACCGGTTCGGGTACGACATCATCGCGAACGGCCGGTTGGCCGCGACCAGTTCGTTGACGAGCATCTCAAAGCCCTGATAGTGCACGTTGTCATCGCCGGTGCCGTGGACAATGAGCAAGTTGCCCTTGAGATTCGGCGCGAAGGTGATGGGCGACCCGTTCTTGAACCCGTCCTCGTTGTCCTTCGGCAACCCCATGTATCGTTCCTGGTAGATGCTGTCGTACAGGCGCTGGTTCGGAACCGACGCCACCGATATCCCGGTGCGGTAGAGGTCGGGGTACCGGAACATCGCGTTGAGCGTCATTGACCCTCCGCCGCTCCAGCCCCAGATCCCGACGCGGGCCGCATCGATCCAGGGCCAGGCAGCCAGGGCGGCCCGCGCCGCGGCCGCCTGGTCGGCCGACGCGAGGATGCCGATCTGGCGGTAGATGGCCTTGCGCCACGCCCGTCCGCGCGGAGAAGGCGTGCCACGGTTGTCGAAGGTGGCCACCACGTAGCCCCGCTGCGCCAACATCAGGTGCCACAGGTAGGTGGTGCCGCCCCAGCTGTCCAGCGTCGTCTGGCCGGCCGGCTCGCCGTAGACGTAGATCAGCAGCGGGTACTTCTTCGTCGCATCGAAATCGGGCGGGAGGATGCGCCAACCATCCACCTGCACGCCGTCGCCAATCGGCAGCCGGAAGAACTCCACGCGCGCGCGGCGGAGGGCCTCTACTTTCGACCGGAGGGCGGCGTTGGCGGCCACGACCCGCACGGGCTCGCCCTGTGGGAGGCGCACCAAGTCGGTCACAGGCGGGGTATCGAGC
This sequence comes from uncultured Acidobacteriota bacterium, assembly GCA_963701315.1. Classification (GTDB taxonomy): domain Bacteria; phylum Acidobacteriota; class Vicinamibacteria; order Vicinamibacterales; family Fen-181; genus FEN-299. The sequence goes on from OY969603.1 coordinate 3,956,910, forward strand.
GTGGAGAACGTGTGAAACGCCCACCGCGCCGTGGGCGAGACGTCGTAGCGATGCACCCCAGCGCGAAGGTCCACGCCCACGCGCTCGGGCGTCCCTTTGCCGGTCAGCGGCACGCGGTACAGGAAGCGTTTGGTCGGGTCCTCCGGCGACGCCGTCACGTACAGCCACCCGCCGGCCTCGTCCACCGCCTCCACGCGCTCGACATCGTACGCCCCGGGCGTGAGCAACCGCACGTCCCGGCCATCGCGAGCCACGAAGAACGCGTGCTTCCACCCGTCACGCTCGCTGAGCCAGAGGAAGCCCCGCCCCCCGTCGAGCCAGACGAAATCGTCCATCACCTCGACCCACGCGTCGTCCCAATCGGTGAAGACCGTCTGCACGTCGCCGGTGGCGGCGGTGCCGATGATCACCTCGTTGGTGTTCTGAAGCCGATTGAGGTGTTCGAAGATGATTTCGGTCGAGCCGTGCGCCCACTCGAGGCGCGGGACGTAGGTGTTGCGGGCGTCGCCCGGGACCTTCATCCACACCGGCGGCCCGCCGGCGACCTGGACGACACCGACGCGGACCGCCGAGTTCGTCTCTCCCGCTTTGGGGTACTTGAAGGTCGTGACGGTGGGGTAGAGCGCATCCGTATTGTCAATCATTGAGAAGACGGGCACCCCGCGGGTATCGAACTGCCAGAACGCGATCGACCGGCTGTCGGGGCTCCATCGGAACCCGTCGCGGACGCCGAACTCCTCCTCGTAGGCCCAGTCCGAGGTTCCGTTGATGATCTCGTCGCTCCCGTCCGTGGTCAGCTGGCGCACGGTGCCGCCGGCCAGGTCCTCGACGTAGAGGTTGTCCTTCACCACATAGGCGGCCAGGTGGCCGTCGGGAGACAGCTTGGCGAACATCAGGCTGGACGGTGGGAAGCTCGCCCCGAGGTGGCGTAACCGCCCGGTCCGCATCTCGTAGGTCCAGTAGTCCCCGCGCGTGTTCTGGCGCCACACGCGCTTGGAGTTCGTGAACACAATCAGCACGTCGCCATCGGGGGACCAGCTGTAGTCGTCGACGGCCAGCGGCGTGGTGGCACCGGACGGCACGAGCCTGCGGGCGGACACCAAGACCCGGCGCGTGCCCGTCTCGGCCGCACAGAGCACGAGGTCCCGCCCGCCCTCGACCTCGGTGCTCGGCTCCAGCGTGGTGTACCAGACCCCGTCGCGCATCCACCGGGCGGGGCCGAAGCGCTCGGCCGTGAAGTCCCGCGCCGTGAACAGACGGTCGAGCGTGACGACGGGATCCGGAGCCTTGTCCTGGGCCAGGGTGGCGGCAGGCGCCAGCAGCCCGCTCAGGGCCAGAACGACGATGACAGCGCGCCAACAGATCTTCATGGTCACCCCACTCCTCTCGAACGCGGACCCGTCACCGAGCCGGTGACGGGCTACCCGCCGGCCGACTGCCGACTCTCACGAAGTGCACGTGCCGAATCCGGTCGGCAAACACGTCGAAGCCGTTGACGTGCCCACCGGCCTCCCTGGTGAAGCGCAGCACGCGATCCCCGTCCAGTTCGAAGGCGTCGGCATAGGCCGGCTGGAGCGTCCAGTGTTCCCACTGGCGGCGGGCCACGAGCCCAGCCTTCTCGACGGCAATCGTGTAGAACGTCTCAAGTTCCTCGCTGAAGTACCGTCCCGCGAACGCTGCCAGGTCCACCGGTGTCGGTCGGGCGGCTGGCACGGCGACGTAGGTGCGCGGCCTGGCACCCTCGGAGAGCAGGCGGACGCGGGTGCGGCCCGAACCGTCAACACCGAACTCGTAGTGCGTGCCCGAGGGAGCCACGAACCGCTCGGCTGACAGGGGCTGGAGGAGGGTGTCACCGATCTTCAGTTTTCCGGCGATCACGGTGACGCGCAGGAGTTCGTCGGTCGAGAGGTTCCGGTAGAGCCCAGCTCGGGCCTGCAGCACGTCGGTCGGCACCTGGACCGTCGGCGGCGGTGGCGGCTCATGGACCGCCTCCCCGAGATACAGGCGGGCGACGTGGCGGCCAAGACCCTCCGGGGTCGTGTTGGCCAGATTGCACAGGACCGCCACGGAGAGATGCTGCTCCGGGTATCGGGCGAGAAACGCCCGGTACCCGGCCGTCGCCCCACTGTGGCTGACCTCGCGCACTCCGAGGAACGTTCGGATGTAGAGGCCCTGCGCGTAGTTCGTCATGAACCCGTCGTTCAGTCGACCGGGCGTGTGCAGGGCTTCGAGCCAGCGCGGGCCGCCGACCTCGCCGGTGTCGAGGTTCCGGTTCCACGCCAGCAGGTCCTTGACGGTGGTCAGCAGCCCGCCGTTGCCCACGACGTTGGTGAACGACATGGCGGCGTGGAACGACCCGTCCGGGTCCTGCCGGTAGGCGGTCGCGCGATTCTTGACGACCCGCGTGTAGTCGTCCCGCCACCGCGTACTCGTCATGCCGATCGGCCTGAACAGCCTTGCGTCGCAGAACTGTTGGAACGACTGGCCGCTGACGCGACTCACCACCACGCTGAGCAGCGTGAACGCCGTATTGTTGTAGAGGAAGTCGTCGCCAGGCTCGAAGTTGAGCCGTTGCTGGCGGCTCACCAGGCTGAGAATCTCGGGAATCGAATGAACGGCCTCGCCCGGTGGCCGACCCGCCAGCGTGAGGAGGGGCCACTGGCTGCGCAGACCGCTGGTGTGGGTCAGCAGATGGCGCAAGCGGATGGTCCGGGCGGCTGGCGGCAGTTCCGGCAGATACCGAGACGCGGGGTCGTCAATCGCGAGCTTCCCGTCGAGCGCCAACAGGTGGATGGCGCCCGCCGTGAACTGCTTTGACACGGAGCCTGCCTCGAAGATCGTGTCAGGGGTGATCGGAACGTCGTACTCCAGGTTGGCCATGCCGTAGCCGCGCAACAGCACCGGCGCGCCGTCTTGGGCCACCCCGACAGCACACCCTGGACTGTCCTTCCGGTCCCAGGCCGCAAACACCTTGTCGACCTGATCGGCCACTGTCTGGCCGGCCAGGACCGGACGCAACGTCCCAAGCGCCGCAGCCAGTACCGCGGCGGCGAGGATTCCGTTGAACGGCGTGCGCACGCGTTTCATGTCTTCAACTCCCCCCGCCGCGGCGCCACCCGGTCACCGTCCGCATCGGGGAAGGGTGACGAGCTCGGAGCGTCGCGCAGGTTAGCACAGAAGCCGGGCGCCCCGAGGCGGGCCGGATGGGGCAGCTGGCGCGGTCGAGCGCCTGACCCGCACCCAACGCTGACCTGCGACCGACGCACGTCTGCGTCCGCGGCGCTCACGGCAGGCTGATGTCGGTCGGGTCGCCGGGAACCGGAACGACCTCCCACAGCTGGCCTTCGGCGTCGACGTCCGCGATGCGGTGCAGCGGCAGCAGGAGGTACTTGCCAGCACCGGTCGCGGCCACCTCCCCGTCGGGCAGGAGGAGTTCCCCGGTGCCTTCGAAGACTCGCCCCTCTTGGCCCACGAACCGACCGACGACCCGCAATTCCACACCGAGCGGAACCGGCTTGCGGAACTTGGTCGTGAACTCCACGGTGACGCCCCAGAAGTCCTTGTCGCACCGGATCATCACCGTCCGGCCTATCGTCTCGTCGAGGATGGCCGTGATCATCCCGCCATGGAGCCGGCCGGGGTAGCTCTGGTGCTGGTCGGCGGGTGTGAACATGGCCACCAGCTCGCCGGTGTCGATCTCGTAGAACGACGCATGCAGCCCGCTGGCGTTGTGGAGGCCGCACACCAGGCACATCTTCGAGTTGGCTTGTTTGCGGAGGACGCGGTGTGACATTCGGATATTCCGCTGCAGAGATCAGTGAGCGAGGCCGGCGCTGGGGGTACGGGGCCGTCCGATGGCCGGCCGTGCGGGAGTTCCTACAGGTGCCCGCGGAGGATCTCCTTGACCACCTGGTACTTGTCCCGCTCGGTCTGGAAATTCAGCAGGTGAACGCGTTCCTTCAGGAGATACCCGTAGAAGGCGAAGAAGTCCTTCTCGGTGCGCTTGCCGATCGGGCGCTCCAGCCACTCGCGCACGATCTCCGGTTCGACCTCTGAGAGTTCTGAAAACGCTGGCATGGACCCTCCTCGTACCGGTCTCGCCGCATTGTATCCGAGTCACCCATTGGGGGAAACCGTCACGCTTTCCGTCGCCCCTTCGGCGCCAACGACGAAAAAGGGCGGCAGGAACGCGCCTGCCGCCCACGTCCCCGCCGCCTGCGGGCGGGGTCCAGCCTTCCCCGTCGCGGGGGCTATTCGCCGACGTCGCCACCACGCGGCAGCACGCCCTCCTCGGGTTCGACGAAGTACTCCATCTCGCGCTCGAGCTCGAGTTCCTCTTCGGTCGGCGGCGGCGGCGGCGGCGGCTCGTCCACCGGAATCCGCACGTTCCGGTAGAGCTCGAAGCCAGTACCGGCGGGAATCAACCGGCCCATCGTCACGTTCTCCTTGAGACCGCGCAGGTAGTCGACCTTCCCGGAGATGGACGCCTCGGTGAGCACGCGCGTGGTCTCCTGGAATGACGCCGCCGAGATGAACGACTCGGTCGACAGCGACGCTTTCGTGATGCCCAGCAGGATTGGCCGACCTTCGGCCGGGCGGCCCCCGGCGCTCAGCACGCGCTCGTTCTCCTCGAGGAACCGGAACCGGTCGACGACCTCGTCGATCAGGAACTCCGTGTCACCGACTTCCTTCTCGACCTTCACCCACCGCATCATCTGGCGCGCAATGACCTCGATGTGCTTGTCATTGATGTTCACGCCCTGCAGCCGGTAGACCTCCTGGATCTCGTTCACCAGATAGGCCTGCAGTTCCTTCTCGCCGAGGACGCTGAGGATGTCGTGCGGGTTGCGCGGCCCGTCCATCAGCGGATCGCCCGCCCGGACGTGCTCACCCTCCTGCACGTTCACGTGCACCCCGCGCGGCACCGAGTACTCCCGCTCCTCGGCGCCAGGCTCATCCGGCACGATGATGATCTTGCGGAGCCCCTTGACCGTCGGACCGTGCTTGACCACGCCGTCAATCTCGCTGATGACGGCCGGGTCGCGCGGCTTGCGAGCCTCGAACAGCTCGACCACGCGGGGCAGGCCGCCGGTGATGTCCTTGGTCTTGGTGGTCTCGCGGGGGATCTTCGCGAGGACCTGGCCCGCCTCGACGCTTTCCCCGTCGCTGATCATCAAGTGGGCCCGCGACGGCATGTGGTACTTGCGCAGCACCGTCTTGCCGTCCGCCTTGCGAATCTCGATCGCGGGCTGCTTCTTCTCGTCCGGCGAGTCCACGATGATGTACCGCGACAGCCCGGTCACCTCGTCGGTGTCCTCGTGGACCGTCACGCCTTCGATGATGTCGCGGAACCGGACGACACCGCCCTCCTCGGTCAGGATCGACGACGTATACGGGTCCCACTCCACCAGGCCCTGGCCCGGCTCGACGTGCTGGCCATCCTTCACGTTGAGCCGCGCCCCGTACACGATCGGGAAGCGCTCGCGGTCGCGGCCCTTGGAGTCCTGCACCACCAGCGATCCGGTGCGGTTCATGACCACCAGCCGGCCGTCCTTGGCTTCGACCACCTGCAGGCCCTGGAACCGGACCGTGCCCGCGTGCTTCGCCTCCTGCGTCGACTGCTCGGTGACGCGCGAGGCCGTGCCGCCGATGTGGAACGTCCGCATCGTCAGCTGCGTGCCCGGCTCGCCGATCGACTGCGCGGCGATCACGCCGACGGCCTGGCCGAGTTCGACCAGCCGGCCCGATGCCAGGTCCCGGCCGTAGCAGCGCGCGCACACACCCCGGCGCGCGGCGCAGGTCAGCACCGACCGGATCTTCACCTTCTCGACGCCAGCCTCCTGCACCTTCGACGCGAGGTCCTCGGTGATCTCCTCGTTCGCGTCGATGATCACCTCGCCTGTCACCGGGTCAACGATCTTCTCGAGCGACACGCGGCCGACGATGCGGTCGCGCAGCGCCTCGATGATCTCGCCGCTCTCGATGATCGCCTTCGCCTCGATTCCGTCGAGTGTGCCGCAGTCGCCCTCGGAGATGATCACGTCCTGCGCCACGTCCACCAGCCGGCGCGTGAGGTAGCCCGAGTCTGCGGTCTTCAGCGCCGTGTCGGCCAGGCCCTTGCGGGCGCCGTGCGTCGAGATGAAGTACTGCAGCACGGTGAGGCCTTCACGGAAGTTCGAGGTAATGGGTGTCTCAATGATCTCGCCCGAGGGCTTCGCCATCAGGCCGCGCATCCCGGCCAGCTGCCGGATCTGCTGCTTCGACCCGCGCGCGCCGGAGTCGGCCATGATATAGACCGCGTTGAAGCTCCGGCCCTCGGTGTCCATCTCGCCCATCTCGGTGAACATCTCATCGGCGATCTTCTCGGTGACGTCCGACCAGATGGCGATGACCTTGTTGTAGCGCTCGCCGTTGGTGATCGCTCCTTCCAGGTACTGCTGCTCGACCTTGATGACCTCCTCGCGCGCCGCGTCCACGAGCGCCGGTTTCTCGCTCGGGATCACGAGGTCGTCGATCCCGATCGACAGACCCGACCGCGTCGCGTAGAGGAATCCCAGGTTCTTGAGGCTGTCGAGCATCTCGACCGTCAGCTGGTGGCCGAAGTCGAGGTAGCACCGGTTCACGAGCTGCTGCAACCCCTTGCGCTTGAGCAGGCCGTTGATGTACGGCACCTGCTTGGGCAGGGCGTCGTTGAAGATCACGCGGCCGACGGTGGTGTTGATGATCCGGCTCTCGACCGTCTGCACGTCCGCGTGCAGGACGTCCTGGTCATCGCGGGCGGCAGCCAGGTCCATCAGCGCTCCGGAGTAGCGGAGCCGAATCGGGGTCAGCGTTTCGACTTCCCCCGCCTGGAGCGCGAGCAGCACGTCGTCGATGTTGCTGAAGGCGCGCCCCTCGCCCCGTGCATTCGGCCGCGCCTTGGTCAGGTAGTAGCACCCGAGGACGATGTCCTGGGACGGAATCGCGATCGGTGCCCCGTTGGCCGGCGAGAGGATGTTGTTCGAGGACATCATCAGCACCGACGCTTCGATCTGCGACTCGGGCGACAGCGGGATGTGCACGGCCATCTGGTCGCCGTCGAAGTCGGCGTTGAACGCCGTGCAGACGAGCGGGTGGATCCGGATCGCCTTGCCCTCGACGAGGACGGGCTCGAACGCCTGGATGCCCAGGCGGTGGAGGGTGGGCGCGCGGTTGAGGAGCACGGGGTGCTCCTGGATGACCTCCTCGAGCACGTCCCAGACCTCGGGGCTGGCCTTCTCAACCATCTCCTTGGCCTGCTTGATGGTGGCGACCAGGCCGCGCTGCTCGAGCTTGTTGTAGATGAACGGCTTGAACAGCTCGAGCGCCATCTTCTTCGGCAACCCGCACTGGTTCAGGCGCAGCTCCGGACCGACGACGATCACCGACCGTCCGGAGTAGTCGACACGCTTGCCCAACAGGTTCTGCCGGAAGCGCCCTTGCTTGCCCTTGAGCGTGTCCGAGAGCGACTTGAGCGGGCGGTTGTTCGCGCCCCGCAGCACGCGGCCCCGGCGGCCGTTGTCGAACAGCGCGTCCACAGCCTCCTGGAGGATGCGTTTCTCGTTCCGGATGATCACGTCCGGCGCCTTGAGCTCGATCAGCTTCTTGAGCCGGTTGTTCCGGTTGATCACCCGGCGGTAGAGGTCGTTGAGGTCCGAGGTCGCAAACCGGCCGCCATCGAGCGGCACGAGCGGGCGCAACTCCGGCGGAATGACCGGAATGACGTCGAGGATCATCCACTCGGGCCGGTTGTTCGACTTGCGGAAGGAGTCCACGACGCGGAGGCGCTTGGCGTACTTCAGCTGCTTCTGCGCGGAGCTCTCCCGCTTCATCTTCTCGCGCAGTTCCGTGGCGAGCTGCTCAACGTCCACGCGCTTGAGGAGCTCCTTGATCGCTTCCGCGCCCATGTGGGCCCGGAAGGCGTTCGGCCCGAAGTCCTCGCGGGCCTTGCGGTACTGCTCTTCGGTGAGCAGCTGGTTGGGCTTGAGGTCGGTGTCGCCCGGATCGACCACGACGTAGGCTTCGAAATAGAGGATCCGCTCCAGATCACGCAGCGAGATGTCGAGCAGATGGCCGATGCGGCTGGGCAGGCCCTTGAAGAACCAGACGTGGCTCACCGGCGTCGCCAGCGTGATGTGGCCGAGCCGCTCGCGGCGCACCTTGGCCTGGGTCACTTCGACCCCGCACTTGTCGCACACGACGCCGCGGTGCTTCATCCGCTTGTACTTGCCGCACAGGCACTCCCAGTCGGTGATCGGCCCGAAGATCTTCGCGCAGAACAGGCCGTCCCGCTCCGGCTTGAAGGTCCTGTAGTTGATCGTCTCCGGCTTGGTAACCTCGCCGTGCGACCAGGACAGGATCCGCTCGGGTGACGCCAGGCTGATACGGATGGCGTCGAAGTCCGCCATCAGCGCGGCCTTGTCGTGAAAGCTTGGTTTCATGGGTGATGTCCACAACGGCCCGCCCGGGCCCGTCGCTCGCGCGCCCACGGTGTGGGCGCGGCCGGCAGCGGTGTCCCGGGCCGGGACCGGCAATGACTACGCTTCCTCCAACACCGGCGTCGCGGGCGGCGGCGTCGGCGGCTGCGGTCGCTTCTTGAGCGGGATCAACTCCACGTCGAGACACAGCGACTGCAGCTCGCGGATCAGCACGTTGAACGACTCAGGCAAACCTGGGGTGAACGAGGCGTCGCCCTTGACGATGGCCTCGTAGATCTTGGCACGCCCGGTCACGTCGTCCGACTTGGCCGTGAGCAGTTCCTGGAGGATGTGCGCCGCGCCGTAGGCTTCGAGCGCCCACACTTCCATCTCGCCGAAGCGCTGGCCGCCGAACTGCGCCTTGCCGCCGAGTGGCTGCTGCGTGATGAGCGAGTACGGCCCGATCGAGCGCGCGTGGATCTTGTCGTCGACCAGGTGGGACAGCTTGAGCATGTAGATGTAGCCCACCGTCACCTCCTGCTCGAACGACTCGCCGGTCATGCCGTCGAACAGCCGCGTCTTGCCGCTCCGCGGCATGCTGGCTTTCTCGAGCCACGACTTGATCTCCTCCTCGGTCGCCCCGTCGAACACCGGGGTCGCGAAGAAGAGGCCGAGGGCGTGGGCGGCCCACCCGAGGTGGGTCTCGAGGATCTGGCCCACGTTCATGCGCGAGGGCACGCCCAGCGGGTTCAGGACGATCTCCACGGGGGTCCCGTCTGGCAGGTGCGGCATGTCCTCTTCGGGGAGGATGCGGGCGATGACCCCCTTGTTGCCGTGCCGGCCGGCCATCTTGTCACCAACCGACAGCTTGCGCTTCATGGCCACGTAGGTCTTGACGAGCTTGATGACCCCTGGAGGCAGCTCGTCGCCCCGGCGGATCTTCTCCTTCTTCTCCTCGAACAGCTGGCGGATCACTTCGACCTGCCGCTCGGTCCGCTCCTCGAGATCCCGCAGGTCGTCCTGGAGCCGCGGGTCTTCGCTGTTGACCTTCAGCCGCACCATGTGCTCGTAGGGGAGGCCCTGGAGGACCTCCGGCGTGAGTTCGGTGCCCTTGCGAAGGAGCTTCTCGCGGCCGTATTCGTCGTAGAGGTCCGCGCGGAGGCTCTGACCCTGCAGCATCTGAACCATCCGCTTCTTCACCTCGTCGTGAAGAATGCGGACCTCGTCCTGCAGGTTCTTCTCCATCATGTCGAGCTCGTCCTGCTCGATCGCCTTCGCCCGGTCGTCCTTCTCGATGCCCTTGCGGGAGAAGATCTTGACCCCGACCACGATGCCCTCGATGCCGGGCGGGCAGATGAGCGAGGCGTCACGGACGTCGCCGGCCTTCTCGCCGAAGATCGCGCGGAGCAGCTTCTCCTCGGGCGTCAGCTGGGTTTCGCCCTTGGGCGTGACCTTGCCAACGAGGATGTCTCCCGACTTCACGTAGGCGCCGATCCGGATGATCCCGCTGTCGTCGAGATCCTTGAGCGCGCTCTCCGGCACGTTCGGGATGTCCCGCGTGATCTCCTCCGGCCCGAGCTTCGTGTCGCGCGCTTCGATCTCGAATTCCTCGATGTGAATCGAGGTGTAGTAGTCGTCCTTGACCATCCGCTCGGACACGAGGATCGCGTCCTCGAAGTTGTAGCCGCGCCACGGCATGAAGGCGACCAGCACGTTGCGGCCGAGCGCCAGTTCGCCGAGGTCCGTGCACGGCCCGTCGCCGAGCACCTGCCCCTTGGCCACGTTCTGGCCGACGCGAATGATCGGCTTCTGGTTGATGCAGGTGTTCTGGTTCGAGCGCTTGAACTTGGTCAGGTTGTAGATGTCCGCGCCCATTTCCTTGCTGGCGTCGCCGTCCTCACCGTGCACCCGGACGACGATGCGCTGGCTGTCGACGTAGTCGACCGTGCCCGACCGCCGGGCGACCACGACCGCCCCGGAGTCGCGTGCCGTGATGTACTCCATGCCCGTCCCGACGAGCGGGGACCGGGCCCGGAGCAGCGGCACGGCCTGGCGCTGCATGTTCGATCCCATCAGCGCGCGGTTCGCGTCGTCGTGCTCGAGGAACGGGATGAGCGACGCCGCCACCGACACGAGCTGCTTGGGCGAGACGTCGATGAACTGCACGGTGTCGCGCGGGGCGAGGATGAAATCCCCTTCCTTTCGCGCGTTGACCCGCTCCTGCTTGAGGCGGCCGTCGAAGTCCAGCGGCACGTTCGCCTGCGCGATCACGTACTGATCCTCCTCCCACGCGGAGAGGTAGAAGGAGTGCGGCTCCCACTCGGCGGGCTTCCTCCGGTGCGTCTTGGCCTCGGTGTTGGCGGCCTCGACCTCGGCAGCCTCGACGATGGATCCGGCCTTGAACGCCGTGCCGCCGGCCGCCGTGATCTGCACGTAGTCGGTCACCTTGCCATCCTTCACCTTGCGGTAGGGCGACTCGATGAAGCCGAACTCGTTGATCCGCGAGTAGCACGACAGGGACGAGATCAGCCCGATGTTCGGGCCTTCCGGCGTCTCAATCGGGCAGATGCGGCCGTAGTGGGTCGGATGCACGTCGCGCACTTCGAACCCCGCGCGCTCGCGGGACAGCCCGCCCGGCCCAAGGGCCGAGAGGCGGCGCTTGTGGGTGACCTCCGACAAGGGATTGGTCTGGTCCATGAACTGCGACAGCTGGGACGACCCGAAGAACTCGCGAATCGCCGCCATGACGGGCTTCGCGTTGATCAGGTCGTGCGGCATGGCGGTCGCCATTTCCTGGTAGACCGACATCTTCTCCTTGATCGCCCGCTCCATCCGAACCAGGCCAATGCGGAACTGGTTCTCGAGCAGCTCGCCGACCGACCGGACGCGCCGGTTGCCCAGGTGGTCGATGTCGTCGACCGCCGCCGGGTTGCGCCGGAGCTTCAGGAGGAACTTGATCACCTCGTAGAAGTCCTGGGGGTGCAGGATCTTCTCGTCGAGCGGCGTGTTCAGCCCGAGCTTGGTGTTCAACTTCAGGCGCCCCACCCGTGAGAAGTCGTACTTCTGCGGGTTGAAGAACATGTTCTCGAACAGCGATCGCGAGCTGTCCTCGGTGGGGGGATCGCCCGGCCGCAGCCGCCGGTAGATCTCGACGAGCGCCTGAACGTGGTTCTGGATGGTGTCCTTGCGGAGCGTCTGGGAGATGATCGAGCCGATTTCGTCGCGGTCGGGGAAGAAGATGTCGACGCGCTCGATGCCCTTCTCCTGGAGGATGGACAGCTGGCGGGTCGTCAGCTCCTCGTTGGCCTGGACGAGCACCTCGCCCGTCTCCGTGTCGATCACATCCTGGGCCGCGAAGGCGCCCTCCAGCTCGGCGTCGTCGATCCGTACGGCTTCGACGCCGGCCTTGCGCAAGGCGCCGATGGCCGAGTTGGTGATCTTCTTGCCCTTGTGGATGACGATGTCCGAGCCCTTGATCTCGATGTCCTCGCCGGCGCGCAAGCCGACCAGGCTCTCGCTGACGGTCCAGAAGACGTTCGGGCGGAGGTACAGGCGGTCGACCGTGTAGAAGGTCCGGATGATCTCCTCAGTGCTCTGCAGCCCGAGGGCGCGCAGGAACACCGTGGCCGGGAACTTGCGCTTGCGGTCGATCCGGACGTACAGGAGGTTCTTCGCGTCGAACTCGAACTCGACCCACGACCCCCGGTAGGGGATGATCTGCGCGATGTAGAGGGTCTTGTCCTCCGAGTGGAAGAACGCGCCCGGCGAACGGTGCAACTGCGAGACGATGACGCGCTCGGTCCCGTTGATGATGAACGTGCCGTTCTCCGTCATCAGCGGGATGTCGCCGAAGTAGACCTCCTGCTCCTTGATGTCGCGGATGGTCTTCACGCCCGTCTCGGCGTCCTTGTTCCAGACCACGAGGCGAATCGTGACCTTGAGCGGGACGGCGTAGGTCATGCCACGTTCCTGGCACTCGTCCACGTCGTACTTCAGCTTCAGACCGACGGTCTGGCCGCAGATGTCGCAGACGTCGCCCCGCGCCTCGTTGGCGCGCCCGCACCGCGGGCAGAGGACGTCCTTGTCCCCGTAGGGGTCCGCGACGAGCGTCGCCCCGCAGTTCGCGCACGGCTTGCGCAGGTGGTGCAGGCCGATCAGCTTGCCGCACTTGCACTCCCAGTTGCCGATCGAGTACTCGATGAACTCGAGCGAGGAGTTCTCCCGGAAGTCGGAGATGGGAAACACCGACTTGAAGACCGACTGGAGCCCGGCGTCCTCGCGCTCGGACGGCAGCCGGTTCATCTGGAGGAACCGCTCGTACGAGTTCTTCTGGATCTCGATCAGGTTCGGGATCGGGACCGTGGTCCTGATCTTCGAAAAGTCGATGCGCTCTCGGTAAACGTTCTTGGGAAGGCTGTACATCCTGTGAAGGTCCCAACAACAGCGCCCCCTCGGACGGGGCGCGACGGATGGCCGCGCTTCGCGCCGCGCACGGGCCGCACGGGACGGCCGGGCGCCGGCTCAAAGCCGCTCGATCGGGACGCTGCACGCGTTTGCAGCGACTGGGTTCGGTACCCCGAATCGGCGGGCGGGCGTCTCACGCCCGCCCGGCAGACGTCGGTCCTTCCGGTTCGTCCGGCTACTTGATCTCGACCTTGGCGCCAACCTCTTCGAACTTCTTGCGGATCGCCTCGGCCTCGTCCTTGGGGATGGCTTCCTTGATCGGCTTCGGGGCGCTCTCGACGAGGTCCTTCGCTTCCTTCAGGCCGAGGCTGGTCACCTCACGGACGACCTTGATGACGTTGATCTTCTTGTCGCCGATTTCGGTCAGGATGACGTTGAACTCGGTCTTCTCCTCGACCGGCGCTGCGGCCGCGCCGCCACCTGCCGTCATACCCGGCATGGCCATCGGCATCGCCGCCGCCGACACGCCAAGTTCCTGCTCGAGGGCCTTCACGAGCTGCGACAGCTCGAGGACGCTGATGCCCTTGATGTAGTCGATCACCTGCTGCTGGTTCAGTTCCGCCATGTTCGGTTCTCCTGGCTCATGAAAGCCCATCGGCGGCCCGGACGCTCACTGGCGCGGGCCCGCCACGTGTGGGGCGGGCTGCTGAGGCCCGCCACGTCCTATGCGTCGCCCTTCTTCTTCTCCGCCTGCACCAGCACGTTCAGCAGCGCCTGGGGCGCCGCGTTGAGGACGGTGACGAGCCGCACCATCGGCGCGCTCAGCAGGAACAGAAGCTTCGCGTAGAGCTCCGGCTTGCCCGGCAACGACGCGAGTTCACTCACCTCGGCCGCCTGGATGGGACGGCCCTGCACGATCGCCGCCTTGATCGTCAGCGAGGGAGCGGCCTTCGCGAACGTCGTCAGCGTCTTGGCCAGCGCCACCGGGTCGGTTCTCGTGAACGCGATGGCCGTGGTCCCCTGCAGGAACGGGCTCAGGGGCTCGAACTCCGTGCCCTTCAGTACGCGCCGGGCCAGCGTGTTCTTCACCACTCGGTACTGTCCCCGGACCGCCCGGACCTGGCGCCGGAGCTCGGTCACCTGGGGCACGTTCAGGCCCTTGTAGTCGAGCAGGATCGCGCTGTCCACGCCCTTGAGCGCGGCGGCGAACTGCTCGATCTCGGCCGTCTTTTCGGTTCTCGTCAACGCCATGACTGCTGCACCTCTGTCATTGGCGGGTCCGTCTGACCCGCCCTCTTTCGTCTGAGGGCCCGTCCTACTTCCGCATCGCCGTCTCGACGGTGGCCGTGTCGATCTTGATGGCCGGCCCCATGGTCGTCGACAGGACGAGGCTCTTCAGATACTTGCCCTTGGCCGCCGCGGGCTTCGCCTTCACGACCGCTTCGACGAGCGCGTGGGCGTTCTGCAGCAGGTTCTGGGTTACGAACGAGGACTTTCCCACCGGCGCGTGGACGATCCCGGTCTTGTCCACGCGAAATTCCACCTTGCCCGCCTTGATCTCGCGGACGGCCTTGCCGATGTCGAAGGTAACCGTGCCGGTTTTCGGGTTGGGCATCAAGCCGCGGGGGCCGAGCACCTTGCCGAGGCGACCGACGGACTTCATCATGTCGGGCGTCGCCACGACCGCCTCGAAGTCCAGGAACCCGCCCTGGATCTTCTCGACGATCTCCTCACCGGCGACGATGTCGGCGCCCGCCTCCTGGGCTTCCTTCTGCTTCTCGCCGCCCGCGATGGCCAGCACCTTCTTGGTCTTGCCCAGGCCGTGGGGCAGCACGACCGTGCCCCGCACCATCTGGTCGGCGTGCTTCGGATCCACGCCGAGGCGGAAGGCCAGTTCAACCGTTTCGTCGAATTTCGCGAACTTCACTTTCTGGGCGAGCGGCACGGCCTCATCGAGGGTGTATTGCCGGTCGCCGACCGTCGCTTTCGCAGCGGTGTACTTCTTCCCCGCTCGTCTCATCGATCCTCCTGTGGTCAGCGGATCTGAGCGATCCTCCCACGGTTAGAGCGCCCCCGGCCCACCAGCCCGGCGACCGCGCCACCCGACGGTGCCGCCGCCCGGCTGGGCCCGCGGGGCGCCGACTACTGAATGATGTCCAGCCCCATCGACCGCGCCGTGCCTGCCACGGTCCGGATCGCGGCCTCGACGCTGTCGGCGTTCAGATCGGGCAGCTTCAGCTTGGCGATTTCCTCCACCTGCTTGGCGGTGACGGTGCCGACCTTGTTCTTGTTCGGCTCGGCCGATCCCTTGGCGATGTTCGCCGCGCGCTTCAGGAGAACGGCCGCCGGCGGCGTCTTGGTGATGAACGTGTAGCTGCGGTCCGCGTACACCGTGACAACGACGGGAATGATCAGCCCTTCGTCCTTGGCGGTCTTCGCGTTGAAGTTCTTGCAGAAGTCCATGATGTTCAACCCGTGCGGACCGAGCGCGGTGCCCACGGGCGGGGCGGGTGTCGCCTTGCCCGCCGCAATCTGGAGCTTCACGACCGCCTGTATCTTCTTCATATGACCCTTCGACGCCTCCACCGGGCGGCAGCCTGCCTGCCGGCACTGGCCCAACCTAGATCTTCTCCACCTGCATGAAATCGAGCTCGACCGGCGTGGCCCGGCCGAAGATCGTCACCATCACCTTGAGCGTGTTCCGGTCGGTGTTCACCTCGTCGATCACCCCCTCGAAGGAGGTGAAGGGGCCCTCGTTGATCCGCACGCGTTCCCCCTTTTCGAACGAGTACTTGGGCTTCGGCTTCTCTGCGGCCGTCGTCACCTGGAGGAGGATCTGATCCACCTCCTCGCGGCTGAGGGGCGTCGGGCGGGCGCCGGCTCCGACAAAGCCCGTTACCTTCGGCGTGTTCTTCACGACGTGCCAGGCGTTGTCGGACATGTACATCTCAACCAGGATATAGCCGGGGAAGAAGCGCTTCGGCGTCTCGACCTTCCGCCCGCCGCGCATCTCCACGACCACCTCGGTCGGGATGAGGATCTCGCCGATCTCATCCTGCAGGCCGTACGCCTGGACCCGCTGCCGCAGCGACTCCGACACCTTCTTCTCGAAGCCGGAATAGGTGTGGACGATGTACCACTGCTTCGTCCGGTCGTCGGTCATGCCGCACCAAACCGCTTGAAGATCCACTGGATGCCGCTGTTGAAACCGTAATCCAGGATGAACAAGTAGAGACCAAAGAAGATCGACGTGAGGATCACAACGATCGTCGTGGCGTACACCTCCTTGCGGGAGGGCCAAGTGACGCGCTTCAACTCGTTGCGGACCTCGGTGAGGAAGGTCGTCAGATTTCCCCACCACCCGCTCACGCTGCCGCCGGCTTCCTTAACGTTGTCGCTGATGGCCACGGTCACCGTCCATCGCCGGAGTAACTGAAAAACGGCAGGGACACGACCTAGCGCGCCCCTGCCCGACGTGGCAGGCCAGGAGGGAATCGAACCCCCGACCCCCGGTTTTGGAGACCGGTGCTCTACCAGTTGAGCTACTGGCCTGTATCTGGTCCTGGCCCGGGCGCCGCACTCCTGCGGAGCGCGCGTCCGGGCGAGGGGCTACTTCGTCTCCCGGTGCGCCGTGTGCTTCCGGCAGTACGGGCAGAACTTGCTCAACTCGAGACGCTCGGTCGTCTTCTTCTTGTTCTTGGTCGTGTTGTAGTTGCGACGTTTGCACTCGCCGCACGCCAGCGTAATGATGTCCCGCATGACAGCCACCCGTACCCAAGAGGCAGGCGCCCGGTCGCGGCGCGCCTCGGCACGCTCGCCGCCGGCCGCCGATCGTTGCCTGCTATTCCAGGATCTCCGTCACCGTCCCGGCGCCGACCGTGCGGCCGCCTTCGCGAATCGCGAACCGCGACCCCTTCTCGATCGCCACCGGCGTGATCAGCTCCGCCGAAATCGACGTGTTGTCGCCCGGCATGATCATCTCCACGCCTTCTCCCAGGTGCAGCGACCCCGTCACGTCCGTCGTCCGCATGTAGAACTGCGGCCGATACCCGTTGAAAAACGGCGTGTGCCGCCCCCCCTCGTCCTTCGACAGCACGTAGACTTCCGCCTTGAACTTCGTGTGCGGCGTGATCGACCCCGGCTTGGCCAACACCTGCCCCCGCTCCACGTCCGTCTTCTCCGTCCCCCGCAGCAGCACCCCGATGTTGTCCCCCGCCTCGCCCGAGTCCAGCAGCTTCCGGAACATCTCCACGCCCGTCACCACCCGCTTCATCGTCGGCCGGAACCCGATCACTTCCACCTCGTCGCCCACCTTCACCCGGCCCCGCTCCACCCGCCCCGTCACCACCGTCCCCCGGCCCGAAATCGAAAACACATCCTCGATCGGCATCAGGAACGGCTTGTCCACTTCCCGCTGCGGCAGCGGCACATACGCGTCCAGCGCCGCCAGCAGCGCCAGAATCCCCGCCTCCGCCTCCCCGTCCCCCTGCAACGCCTTCAGCGCCGACACCCGCACCACCGGCAGATCGTCCCCCGGGAACCCATACGACTTCAGCAGGTCCCGCACCTCCAGCTCCACCAGGTCCAGCAACTCCGGGTCGTCCACCGCATCCACTTTGTTCAGCGCCACCACCACGCACGGCACGTCCACCTGCCGCGCCAGCAGCACATGCTCCCGCGTCTGCGGCATCGGCCCGTCCACCGCCGACACCACCAGAATCGCCCCGTCCATCTGCGCCGCACCCGTGATCATGTTCTTGATGTAGTCCGCGTGCCCCGGGCAGTCCACGTGCGCATAGTGCCGCTTCGCCGAGCTGTACTCCACGTGGCTCGTCGCAATCGTCAGAATCTTCGTCGCGTCCCGCCGCCCCTGCGATTCCGACGCCTTCGCCACCTCGTCATACGACACATACTTCGCCCACCCCTTCTCCGCCGCCACCTTCGTCAAGGCCGCCGTCAGGGTGGTCTTCCCGTGGTCAATGTGCCCAATCGTCCCCACGTTCACGTGCGGTTTCGAACGATCGAATTTTTCTTTCGCCATGCGCGTGATCCTCGCGGCGGGCCACCCGCCGTAGCGGCGTCGGCGCGACCGCCGCTACGGGCAAGATGCCTGCTGAACTGGAGCCGATGACCGGGATCGAACCGGTGACCTCGTCCTTACCAAGGACGCGCTCTGCCGACTGAGCTACATCGGCAATGTCGTGGCGGTCGGATGCCGCCGTGCCGCTGCGGCCCTGTCCCGCCGGACCGCCGGGCGGAACGGACACAACCGGCTGACCCTCTCCGCCCGCGCCTGCCGGCTTCGGCGCAACGAACTCCGTCCCTCCGGCAAGTGCAGACCGGCCGGTCTACCCGAGGCTCGGGAAGCGCCCGCCTCGCGAGCCGAGTCTGGAGCGGGAGACGGGGATCGAACCCGCGACCAACAGCTTGGAAGGCTGTGACTCTACCACTGAGTTACTCCCGCTCAACACGCCTTCCCTCGGGGGCTATCCGGAACGGGCCCCGTCGTGTCTGACCAGGCCCGATCGCACCATCCGACACAAGAGCCGCCGCGGCCGACGGGTTACTCGCCACGCAAGCGAGGGTGGTGGCGAGGGGAGGATTCGAACCTCCGAAGCCACTGGGGCGACAGATTTACAGTCTGTTGCATTTGACCGCTCTGCAACCTCGCCAGACCGCTTGCCACACCTGCCAACCGCGCCGACCGACACGACCAGCGCGCGTCAGCGGTGGAGCTGGCGGAGGGATTTGAACCCCCGACCGGCTGATTACAAATCAGCTGCTCTACCGGACTGAGCTACGCCAGCCAGCCGAAAGGACTAATCGTAGCACATCCTGTGCCAAGGGGCAACTGCGCGAGCTCAGCCATCTCCGGTCCTGGCGTCCCCGCCGAGGCGGCCTCCCCCTCCCTCCGGCGTCCGCCAGCCCTGGCGCCGCTGGCGGACCGCTTCGAACAGGACCACGCCGGCGGCGACACTCACATTGAGGCTGGCCACCCGCCCCGCCATCGGAATCAAGGCCAGCCGGTCGCACCGTTCGCGCACGAGCCGTCTCAGTCCGGCACCCTCCGCCCCGAGCACGACGGCGGTCGGCTGCGTGAAGTCCAGGTCCGTGTACCGCTCCCTGGCGTCACTGGCGAGCCCCACAGTCCACACGTTGGCGTCCTTGAGCTCTTCGATGGCCCGGGCGACGTTGACGACGCTGGCGATCCGCACATGGGCGATGGCCCCGGCCGAGGCTTTGGCCGCCGTGCCGTCCAAACCCGCCGCCCGCCGCGTCTGCCTCACCACGCCGTGGACGCCCGCGGCATCCGCCACCCGGAGGATTGCCCCGAGGTTGTGTGGGTCCTCAATCCCGTCGAGCACGACGATGAGCGGCGAAGGCCCGGCTTCCCGCAGCAGGTCCGCCACGTCGAACGCGGCGGGATCGGCCACCTCCGCGACGACCCCCTGATGCACCCCGCCCCGCGCCGCGCGCGCCAGGCTCTGCAGGTCCACCTGCTGGATGGGCACGCCGGCGGCGGCGGCTAAGACCAGCACCTGCTGGATGCGCTGATCCGCGCGCGCGGCGACCCGGATGTGTCGGACGCGACCCGCTCGGAGGGCCTCGACGACAGGGTTCACGCCGTAGATGATCACGATGCAACCGACCCCAATCTCATCCGGCACCACCTCAGGGGCGCGCCCGCAGGCCGGCCCCGCCGCCATTCGAACCGGTCCTACTGCTGACCGAGGGCTTCCGCGAAGGCCTGTGCGCGCTCGCGGCACCCGAGAATTGGACCTAGGCCCGAGGAGCCGGGCAGGTCCGCCCCGCGGTCGATGGCCGGCACCGCCACGTCCAGCTCCGGACCGCCGGCCTCGCCCGTCAGCGCCACTCGGATGGGATGGAACAGCCCTTTCGCCTTCTGCCCAGTTTCCTGCTTCACCGAACCGACGATCGCGCGGAATCGCTCGCGGTCGACCAGCCGTCCTGCGTGCGCCAGCTCCCTCGCCAAACTCGCGATCACGCCTCGCGCTCCATCGTGGCCGAGCACTGCCTGGACATCCGCGTCCGCCAGAGCGGCCGCGGGGTCGAAGTGGAACAGGAACCGCAGCCGGTGCGGGATCTCGTCGACCCAATCGACGGACCCCGAAGCCAGGGGCACGACGCTTGCCAGGTAGTCGAGCCCGACGGCGTCAGGCGACGCGGCAAGCCCGTCCCGCTCGAAGTAGGGCACCGCCAGGCGTGTGAGGCGCCGGGGGTCCGCCAAGCGGAGGTAGTGTCGATTGACCCACGCGAGCTTCTCCTCATCGAACACGCCGGCGCTGTGGCCGACCGCTTCGATCGAGAACCGGCTGGCCATCTCGCCCACCGGCAGCAGCTCGACGTCGCCGCCCGGCGACCAGCCGATGAGCGCGAGGTGATTCACGAGCGCCTCGGGCAGGTACCCTTTCGCACGGAACTCGGCAACCGACGTGGCCCCGTGACGCTTGGAGAGCGGCGTGTGGTCGGGCCCCATCACGAGCGCGAGATGAGCGAAGCGCGGGAGGGGATACCCGAGCGCCTCGTAGAGGAGCACCTGCCTCGGCGTGTTGGAGATGTGGTCCTCGCCCCGGACCACGTGCGTCACCTCCATCAACGCGTCATCCACCACGACGGCGAAGTTGTAGGCCGGGTGGCCGTCGGAGCGCACCAGGACCGGGTCGCCGATGACACTCGAGTGCACCGTCACCCGCCCGCGCACCAGGTCCTCGAACGTCACGGTGCGCTGCTCGGGCACCCGAAACCGGACGACCGCCCGTTCGCCGGCCGCGAGGCGGCGGCGCGCCTCGGATTCCGGAATGGCCCGGCACGTCCCCGGGTACTTCGGCGGCAGACCCGCCGCGAGGGCCGCGCGACGCTCGGCCTCCAGCTGGTCGCCCGAGCAGAAGCAGCGGTAGGCATGACCCGCGGCGATCAGCCGGTCGACGTGCGACCGGTAGACGGCGAGCCGTTCCGACTGGCGGTAGGGACCGTGCGGCCCGCCGACGTCGGGGCCTTCGTCCCAGGTGAGACCGAGCCAGCGCAGGTCCTCGAGAATCGCCGCCTCGGACTCCCGGGTGGAGCGCTCGACGTCGGTGTCCTCAATCCGCAGGATGAAGGTGCCGCCGGCCCCCCGCGCCATCAGCCAGTTGAAGAGCGCCGTCCGCGCATTGCCGACGTGCAGGAGGCCGGTCGGGCTCGGTGCGAATCGAACTCTCATGCCTCGTCCCTCGACCACGCCGTCAGTCCGCGGCAGCGGCTAGCCGCTCGAGCAGCGCCACGGCATGGACCGCCACGGCTTCGCCCCGCCCCGTCGGCCCGACCCCTTCGTTCGTCTTGGCTTTCACGCCCACCGACTCTTCGGGGATTCCCAGCGCTGCGGCCAGGCGGGCGACCATCGCGGGGCGATGCGCGGCGAGCGTCGGGCGCTCGGCGATGATCGTCGCATCCACGTTCACGACGCGGAACCGCCGGGCCCGCACGAGTCCGACGGCCTGCTCGAGCAGAGCGATGCTCGACGCCCCACGCCACTGCTCGTCGGTGTCGGGAAAGTGCTGGCCGAGGTCTCCGGCCGCCGCCGCCCCGAGGATCGCGTCGGTGATCGCATGGCACAGCGCGTCCGCATCCGAGTGGCCCGCCAGCCCCCGATCGGACGGGATCAGCACGCCGCCCAGAATCAACGGCCGGCCCTCGACCAGACGGTGGAGGTCGTACCCGGTGCCGACCCGGATCGCCGCGACGGCGCGCGGCCCAGCCCCGCCCTCCTCCGCCGTGTCGGTCGTCGTCATGAGCGCCTTCGCGATGGCCAGATCGTCGATGGTCGTCACCTTCAGGTTTCGCGGGCTGCTCTCGACCAGGCGCACGCAGTGGCCAGCCTGCTCGGCCAGCGCGGCTTCGTCGGTCACCTCCGCGCCGTGTCTGCCGAGGTCGATGGCTTGGCGCAGTACGTCCCGGCGAAAGGCCTGGGGCGTCTGGGCGAGGAAGACCGACTCGCGCGCCAGCGTGCGTTCGATCACGCGCTCACCGCGCTCCCCCCGAGCCGGCGTGGCGGCCCACTTGACCGTGTCGCGCGCCGGAACCGCAGCGATGGCAGCGCCCGAGGCGGCCGCTGCCTCAATCACGCGCGCGATCAGTGGGCCGTCGACGAACGGCCGCGCGGCGTCGTGGATCACGATGATGTCGCTCGCGGGCGACGCCGCGTCGAAACCGTTGGCCACCGAGTCCTGGCGGCGCGGACCACCCGCGACGAGCGTCACCCGCCCGTCGGCCAGGTACGCCGGCGGCTGCGCGGCTACGGACGGCGGCACGACGACCACGACCTGGTCGACGCGGTCAGAGCGGAGGAACGCCTCCACGCTCCACAGGAGCATGGGCCGGTCGCCCAGCGTCATCAGCTGCTTGGGCACGCTGGCGCCCAGGCGTCGTCCGTACCCTCCGGCGGCGATGATGGCGGTGACGTGCATGGACCGTGGGGCCGGCGGCGTGGCCTCCGGCCGGCGGCGCGGGCATCGACCGCGCACCCTGCCGCGGTCCCGAAGCCGGCGCAACCGCTTATTATACGACGGCTGGCCGCCGGGGCGCGCTCGGTGCGGCGGCCGGAGTGTCGACGGCCTAGATCAGGACCCGCGCGACCTCGCGGCCGCCGGCGAAGCGGATCACCCGGGCGGCGGTCACGTCGAGCGCGCGCTCGACCTGGCTGACGGCCAGTTGGCGTGGCACGAAGATGACCGCGAGGGCCCGAGTCGTCGACGGGGTCACCATGGTCCGTGACGAGTCCGACGACGGGTTGCCGAACGGGCCGGCCTC
Organism: uncultured Acidobacteriota bacterium; assembly: GCA_963701315.1. Lineage (GTDB taxonomy): Bacteria > Acidobacteriota > Vicinamibacteria > Vicinamibacterales > Fen-181 > FEN-299. The sequence goes on from OY969603.1 coordinate 3,979,556, forward strand.
GTCGGCGAGCGTGAGCCGCCCCCCCACGTGGACCACGTCTTTTCGGATGCCCTGATACTGTTCGGCGGGAAGGCCAATCCGGAGGGTCACCCGGCCCACGATTCGGTCGAGGTCTGTACAGGCCGTAGGGCAGCTGCATCTCGAGCGAGCACCAGTTACAGACGTCCACCAGGGAGTTGATGCGCGGCAGCATGTCGCCCCGCGTCACCCGTCGCAGCAGGGCCTCGGACGACGGGCGCCGGCGCGTCGGGTCCAGGCCAATGGCGCGGTACATCGCGCGCACGGTACCCCGCTCCTCGGGCGGCTGGCGCCGGACCGCCTCCTCCGCCGACGCGATGGGCCCGTCGAGTCGCGCGTCTCGTTCGAGGACGGTCAAGCCCTCGAAGAAGAGCGCCGCCCCGTAGACGATGGGACGAAGGACGTCCGTGACCGCGACTGTCATCCTCGGGGTGTCCTCGGCGTTCATCTCGCCACCCGGCCGGGCTCGTCCACGTCGCCGACCACGATGCCGCGGACCCGGTCGGCGAGGAGCCGCGCTTGCTCGGCGGTCGCCTCGATCCCCTCGGTCGGGATGGGCGGGTGCACCACGAGCCGAACGTGGCCCGGACAGGTCATCAGGCGGTTCTTCAGCATGACGTACCGGCTACCCGAGACCGACAGCGGCGCCAGCGGGAGCCCCGCCTGGATCGCGAGCAGGAAGCTCCCCCCCTTGAAGCGCCCGACCCGGCCATCCACGCTCCGCGTTCCCTCGGGAAACACGATCAGCGACAGGCCATCGGACACCAGGTTCTTCCAGCGTTTGAGGATCCCAAACGGGTCTGGCCGTTTCCGGTCGACGAGCAGGTGGCCGGTCCGACTAAGGTGCCACCCGAGAAACGGAAACTGCCCGAGCGACGCTTTTGCGATGATCCGGAGCTGCCACGGCACATGCCAGAAGATGATCGGGATGTCGTAGATGCTCTGGTGGTTGGATACGAAGATGTAGGTCGTCCCGGGCACGAGCTGGTCGAGGCCGTGGACCTCGACGTCCACGCCGGTCGTGGCGAGGATCAGCCACGCCCACAGGCGGGCGCATGCGTGTGCGAAGTGGCCGCGCCGTTCGAACAGGCTCGACGCGATCGACAACGTGCCGAGCACGATCGAGTACACGGCGATCGCGGGGATCAACAGGAAGACGGTGCGCCACCAGTGGAATGGAGGAAGTCTCACGGCCTACCGAGTGGGAGGCTGACGGTTGCCGAAACGGGACACGCCGCACCCTCGCCTCGCCGCGACCAGCCTCCCGGCACCGGGGCGGCGGGGGGACCGGCCCGCTATCCCTGCGGGGTCGGAACCTGGCGGCGCCGGTTGCTGTCCTCCTTCTCGGCGCCCGGCGCCGCAGCCGCCGGCGTGGCGGCGGCGGACCCGTTCGCGCGCGCGCCGGCACTGGCGACCTGGCCCTGGGAGGCCGGCGGCGGCACGGCCGGCGCCTGGACCGACGCAGACGGCACGGTCTCGATGAACCGGCCGAAGATCATCTTGCCCGCGGTAGTCTGCAGCACGCTGGTGACGACGACGTCGATCGTCTTGCTGATCATCTTCCGGGCGTTGTCCACGACGACCATCGTGCCGTCGTCAAGGTAGGCGACCCCCTGGTTGTATTCCTTGCCTTCCTTGAGGATGAACACCTTCATGATCTCGCCCGGGAGCACGACCGGCTTGAGCGAGTTCGCGAGCTGGTTGATGTTCAGCACGTCGACGCCGCGCAGCTGCGCGACCTTGTTGAGGTTGAAGTCGTTGGTCACGATCTTCCCCTGCAGCGATCGCGCGAGCTCGATCAGCTTGAGGTCCACCTCGCGCACCTCGGGGAAGTCCACGTCGGAGATCACGACTTCGACCCCCGCCATCTTCTGGATCTTCTGCAGGATGTCGAGCCCGCGCCGGCCGCGGTTCCGTTTGAGGGCGTCGGCCGAGTCCGCGACGAGTTGCAGTTCTTTGAGAACGAACTGCGGAATCACGAGCGCCCCGTCGATGAAGCCGGTCTCACAGATGTCGGCGATGCGGCCGTCGATGATCACGCTGGTGTCGAGCACCTTGTAGCGACGCTGCGGTCCGGCCGCCCGGAACAGCCCGATGAGCCGCGCCGGCTCCAGCCACTCCCCCTTGCGCCCGCCCATCACGGTCCCGATGTAGGGCAAGACCAGCAGGACCACGCTGCGCAGGAAGGCGACTCGCCCGTCCCGCGTGTCGGTCCACGCCAGGGCCGTTTCGATGGTCTTGGCGATGGCGAGGCCGATGACGCCGCCCAGCAGCGCGCCGAGCAGCGTGGTGACGGCCGCGTCCCGCAGCCGAAGTTCGAGGAGAATGATGAGAACCGCCAGCGCGACGCCGAAGGCGGCGTTCACCAGGACGCCGAGACCGCCGACAAATCCGAACCCGGTCAGGGGCTGCAACAGCCCGCCCGTGAACCCGAGCGCAGCGATGAACAGAACGCGGGCGACTATGAACCACGTCATCGGGGACCCCCCCGTGATCCGACAGAGGAATAAGACGAACGTGCCCGGCTAATGCCGGTCCGGGCCGGTACCCGCCGGCCCCCCCCACGTCAGATGAACAACGCCTCGAGCGCTTCGTCGACGCCCGTCACGCCGACCAACTCACAGGCTTCGGCGAACGGCACGTCCCGGGACTCGACATTGCCTCTAGGAAGGATACAGCGAGAGAACCCCATCTGGGCAGCTTCTCTGACCCGGCGGGCTCCCTGCGTGACGGCCCGGACCTCGCCCGCCAGGCCGATCTCGCCAAAGACGGCGGTTTGTGGCCGAATCGGGCGATTGCGCACGCTGGACGCGATGGCGGAGACCACGGCCAGGTCCGCCGCCGGCTCGTCGATGGCGATCCCACCGGCGACGTTGGTGAAGACATCCTCCCCGACCAGACTCATCCCGGCCCGTTTCTCCAAGACGGCCAGGAGCAGCGCCAGCCGGTTCTGGTCGAACCCGATCGCCGTGCGTCGCGACGTGCCGTAGAGGCTGCTGCTCACCAACGCCTGCACCTCGACCAGGATCGGCCGTGATCCCTCGATGCAGCACGCCACGGCGGACCCGGGACGCGAGGTGGCACGGCCGGCCAGGAACAGCTGGGACGGATTGGGGACGGCCCGCAGGCCGTCGCCCCGCATCTCGAACACCCCCAGCTCGGACACCTCGCCGAAGCGGTTCTTCACGGCGCGGACGATGCGATGGACGTGGTGCTGCTCCCCCTCGAAGTACAGCACCGTGTCCACGATGTGTTCGAGCGACTTGGGTCCCGCCAGCGTGCCGTCCTTGGTGACGTGGCCGACCAGAAACGTCGGGATGTTCTGGCCCTTGGCCGTGAACAATAGTTGCGTCGCCACCTCGCGCACCTGGCCAATGCTGCCAGGCGCGGACTGGAGCTTGAGCGAAAAGACCGTCTGGATCGAATCCACCACGAGCAGCGACGGCTTCAGGCGGCTGGTTTCCTCCAGGATCCGCTCGAGGCACGTCTCCGACAGGAGGAAGAGCGGGGCGTCGCCGACATGCAGGCGCTCGCCGCGGGCCTTGACCTGGTGCTCGGACTCCTCGCCCGACGAGTAGAGGACGGGACCGACCGCTCGCGCGAAGGCGGCCGCCGCCTGCAGCAACAAGGTGGACTTGCCGATGCCCGGCTCGCCTCCGAGCAGGACCAGGGAGCCGGGCACGATGCCGCCGCCGAGGACGCGGTCGAACTCCCCGATGCCGGTCTGGAGCCGCGGGGCGTCGGCGAGCTGGATGTCGGCATAGGGACGGGCGGTGAGGCCGCTGCCCGGGGCGCGGCGCGCGACCGCGTCCGGCGGGAGGCCGGTCGGGGCGTCCGGGACGCTCTCCTCCACGAACGAGTTCCAGGCGCCGCAATCCGCGCAGCGGCCCATCCACTTGGGCGCCTGCGAACCGCAGGCCTGGCACACAAACACGCTTCTCGGCAGTTTCATCGGCACGTCAGCTGGCGGAATTGTAGATCCGTTCGATCCGAGCCCCCAGACGGCAGAGCAGCTCGTACGGAATCGTCCCGATGGCCTCGGCCATCTCGTTGACGGTGATGGTCTCGCCCTGCTGCTCGCCGAGCAGCACCACCTCGTCACCCGGCGAGGCGGCGACTCCCGTCACGTCGATGGCCAGCATGTCCATCGAGACGGCGCCGACAATTGGAGCCCGTCGCCCGCCCACCAGGACGCGGCCGCGACCCTCGAGCCGCACGTCGAGGCCGTCGGCATACCCCGCCGGCACCGTCGCCACCACGCTCGGCGCGCGCGCGACAAACCGGGCGCCGTAGCCGACGCTCTCGCCGGGTCGGACGTGTTTCACCGCGACGACACGGCTGCGCAGGGACAGCACGGGCCGCAGCGGGATGACCCCCTGGTAGGCGGGCGGAGCCACCCCGTAGAGCACGAGGCCCGGCCGCACGAGATTGTACCAGGTGCGCGCGTCGCGCAGCAGCGCGGCGCTGTTGGCCGCGTGCCGCCCCGGTGGACGCACGCCGAGCCGTTCGAGACGCGCGAGAGCCGCCTCGAACCGTTGTCGTTGGGTGTCGAACAGCGCGTGCGCCGGTTGGTCGGCAGTGGCGAAGTGCGTGTAGACAGCCGCCAGGTCCAGATTCGGGCTGGCAAGCAGCTCGGGCAGCGTACGCTCGAGATTGTCGAACCGGAAGCCGAGGCGGTTCAGCCCGGTGTCGATCTTCAGGTGGTAGCGGAGGCGACGCCCCCGCGATGCGGCGGCGGCCTGCAGCGCGCGCCCGGCGCTGGGCGTGGAGCAGGTCGGCGTCAGATTGTACTCGAAGATGCCCGCCAAGTCGCTGACGCTCAAGGCCCCGAACACCAGGATCCGTCCCGTCACGCCCGCCCGCCGCAGGACGATGCCCTCTTCGATGTCGGCACACGCCAGCATCGTCGCGCCCCCCTGTTCGAGCGCGAGCGCCACCGGCCGGGCGCCGTGCCCGTAGGCGTTGGCCTTGACGACGCCGAGGATGTCCGGCGGGCGGCGGCCGGGCGGCGTTCGCAAGGCGAGGAAGGCCTCGATCGCCCGGTAGTTGGCCTGGAGCGCGGCGAGGTCGACGTGCGCGACGGTGCAGCGAATCATGGAATCCCGGACCGTCGATTCCCGCTCAAACCCGCGGCATCGACACGACGGTCCGATGGCGCCGGGCCGTCGCGCTACCGCTGGACGGAATCGTAGTTCTCGAACCGCGTGCGTTCCTTGATGAACGCCAGCTTGACCGTGCCGGTCGGCCCGTTGCGCTGCTTGGCAACGATGATCTCGGCCACGCTGTCGTTCTCGGCCTGCGGGTTGTAGCGGTCCTCTCGGTAGATGAGCAGGACGACGTCCGCGTCCTGCTCCAGGGCCCCCGACTCGCGCAGGTCGGACAGCTGTGGGCGATGGTCCGACCGGGACTCCGGGGCGCGGCTCAGCTGGGAGAGGACGATGATCGGGACGTTGAGCTCCTTGGCGAGGCCTTTGAGCGAGCGGGAGATCACGGCCAGTTCCTGGGTCCGGTTGTCGAACCGGCCGTGGCCCTGCATCAGCTGGATGTAGTCGACCACCAACAGGTGCAGGTCATGCTTGGCCGCCAGCCGCCGGGCCTTGGCGCGCATCTCGATGACGCCAATCCCGGGCGTGTCATCGATGAAGATCTTCGCGTGGCCGAGCGCCCCGAGCGCCTCGGTGAGGCGGCCCCAGTCGTCGCTGCGCAGGAAGCCGGTGCGGAGGGCGTGGCCGTCGATCTGGGCCTCCGACGAGAGCATCCGCAGGAACAACTGCTCCTTCGACATCTCCAGGCTGAAGACGCCGACCGACAGGCCCATCTTCCGCCCGGCGTGCTGCGCGATGTTCAGGGCGAGGCTCGTCTTGCCGACCGACGGGCGTGCCGCGATGATGATCAGGTCCCCCCGCTGGAACCCCGAGGTCAGATCGTCGAGGTCCTTGTAGCCGGACGGCACGCCGGTGATGAGCTGTTTCTCCTCGTGGGCCTTCTGAATGGCCTCCATGCTCACCTGGGCGATGTCGTAGAGCGGCACGAAGCCCGACCGGATGTTGCCCTCCGCGATCTGGAAGATCGCCTGTCCCGCCCGGTCGAGGACGTCCACGGCCTCCTCGTCCGCCCCGTAGGCGTCCAGGAGGATGCCGTTGGCCGCCGCGATCAGCACGCGCAGGACCGACTTCTCCTTGACGATCTTCGAGTAGTACTCGACGTTGGTGGCTCGCGGCACGCCGTCCACCAGCGACGCGATGTAGGCTGGTCCCCCGACCGCGTCGAGCTCGCCGGCCCTGGCCAACTCCTCCTTCAACGTCACCAGATCGACGGCCATGCCGCGCTCCGCGAGCGCGGTGATCTTCTCGAAGATCCGGCGGTGTGCGTCCCGGTAGAAGTCCTCTGGTCGCACAACCTGCGCCGCGACGTTGTAGCTGGTGTTCTGGATCAGGATGGCGCCGAGAACGGATCGCTCCGCCTCGAGGTTGTGGGGCAGCGGACGTTCGACAACGCTGGTGTCAGCCACAGCAGGTCGTCACCAACCGAGAGTCACCGGTCGTGGCGGGCACAACGCAGCGGCGCCCAGGCCGCGATTGGTGAGTGGTGGCACATTTTGCAGCCCACGATCGCGATCGCCGCGGGCCGCCGGGGCCTGTAGTGTATCCGATCATCGCGCTCGACGAGCGGCGATTCAAGGGCCGTTTCCGGGGCGCGCGCCCGACGGCGACGCGTCGGCCGCCTGGCTGCCACGCGACCACAGGATGTTGGGGCCGCCTTCCGGCGAGCCCGCTGGTGGCGGATGTCCTGCAAGACGCCGGCCGTCCGGCCGGCCTCGTCGGCACGACCAGCGAAAGGAGTGCCCGGCAGCGACGGCTGACCGGATCGAGCGGTCGACAAGGGCCGCCCGATGCGGACGGCCCTCTCGACCCGAGCCGAGCACCGTGACGAGGCCGCTACTCGGCCGGCGTCGCGGGCGGGGCGGGTGCGGCCGGCGCGGCCGCCGGCGGCGTGGTGCCGCCGATTGGCGTCACCTTCACCTTGACGTGCGCCGTGACGTCGCGGTGCATCTTCACGGGCACATCGAACTCCCCGAGCTGCTTGATCGGTTCGTGCAGGGAGATCTTCCGCTTTTCGACGGCAACCCCCCGCGCGGCGAGGGCCTCGGCGATGTCGGCAGCCGTCACCGACCCGTAGAGGGTCTCGCCCTCGCCCACGCGCCGCTCCATGACGAGTTCGACCCCGGTCAGCCGCGTGGCCACGGCCTCGGCGTCCTGGCGCTCCTGGAGTTCCCTCGCTTCCGCGGCCTTCCGCTCGCGCTCGACCTGCCGGCGGTTCTGGTCGTTGACGGGCAGCGCCAGCTTCCGCGGCAGGAGGTAGTTCCGGGCGAATCCGTCGGCGACCTTCACGACCTCGCCCCGACGGCCCAGGTTGTCCACGTGCTCACGCAAAATGACTTCCATGATCCGTCACCTCTCAGTCCGCCACGTAGGGCACGAGGGCCAGCTGGCGGGCCCGTTTGATGGCGGTCTGCAGGGCGCGCTGGTGCGGCGCGCACACGCCCGAGATCCGGCGCGGCAGGATCTTCCCGCGGTCCGGCACGAACGGCATGAGCATCCGCACGTCTTTGTAGTCGATGTAGTCGATCTTCTCCGAGCAGAACTTGCAGACCTTTCGCCGCCGGAACAGCGACCGGCGCTGCCCGCCGGCGGCCTTGTCCGCGCCGCGCGGTCCGCCGCGGCCCTGCCGTCCCCCCCCGAATCGCTTCTGTTCGTCCGCCATGGCTATGCCTCCGCCTCTTCGCGGTCGTCGCCGCCCTCGGTGTCCGTCCCCATGCCCGCGACCGCGCCTTCGCTCGAGGGCGGACCGGTCCTCACCTTGCGCCGCGAGCGCGCCCGCTCGGCGGCCCGCAACTCCTCGTCCACGCGGACCACCAGATACCGCAGGATCCGCTCACTGACCCGCAGCCGGCGCTCGAGTTCCTTCATCAACTCGCCGGAGCCGTTGATCAGCTCGAGCACGTAGATGCCTTCCCGGTGCGGCCCGATCTCGTACGCCAGCTTCCGCCGGCCCCAGTTGTCCGACTTCACCAGTTCCCCGCCGAGGCGGCCGATGGCCGCTTCGACCTGCCCATGCAGATCGGCCACCTCCTGCTCGCTCGCGTCGGGCGAGACAATGTAGACGAGTTCGTACTGTCGCGTTGCGCTCATGAGTCTCCTTCTGGACGTCGTGTTGCCAACGGCCACCGCGGGGGTGGCAAGGAGCCGAAAGGTCAATGTCAGCGTGAATTGACGGTCGGCTGGTCCCCTTCCTCGTCCGCGGCCGTGGTCGCCGCGGCCTTGTCCTGCTCGCCCGGTCCGTTAAACCGGTTCATCACCGCCTCGATGCCGTCGCCGACGAAGAGCTCGCCGGCGTCGGCAGCCCGCCCGATCGCTTCACTGATGACGGGCCGCTCGTCGATGTCAAAGCCCCCGAGCACGAAATCGGCCAGGTCTCGGCGCGGATCGCCGCGGCCGACGCCGATGCGCAGCCGGGCGAACTCCTCAGTCCCCAGCTGTTCCGCGATCGACCGGAATCCCCGGTGCCCGCCGTCCGAGCCGCCCCGTCGCGCGCGGAGGCGCCCGAGCGGAAGGTTCACGTCGTCGGCCACCACGAGGATATCGAGGAACGCGATCCGGAAGTAGCGCGCCAACTCGGACACCGCGAAGCCGCTGGCGTTCATCATCGTCATCGGCTTGACGAGCAGCGTCCCCTGCGCGCCCAGCGTCCGCGCCCGGGCCATCAGGGCCTCGGTGGGTGACGATTCGAAAATCACCCCGTGCCGCCGCGCCAGCTCGTCGACCATGGCAAACCCGACGTTGTGCCGGGTGTCCCGGTACTTCTGCCCTGGATTGCCGAGACCGACGATCAGCTGGAGCGACATGAGGTCGACTGTCCCGTGACCTACTTCTTGCCCTTGGCTTCCGTCTCGCCCTCTTCTTCCTTTTCCTTCTCGACCTTGCCCTTCTTGATGACCTCAGGCTCGGCCGGCGTGGTCGCCCCGGCGGCCTCGGCCTCAGCCGGCGTCGGCTCGGCCTCGGCGCGCGGCGACACGACGTGGACGAGCATGATGTCCAGCTCGCTCACCGGCTTCCACTTCACGCTCTCGGTGATGTCGCGGAGGCGGATGGCCTGGTTGAGCATCAGCTCGGAGACGTCGACTTCGATATGCTCGGGAATATCGGTCGGCAGGCACTCGACCTCGATCTCGCGGTGGACGAAGTCGAGCAGGCCCCCCTGTTGCTTGACGCCAGGCGCCTCACCCCGCAGCACGATCGGGACCGTCACGGTGATGGCCCGGTCCATCGCGACGCGGTAGAAGTCGGCGTGCAGCAGGCGATGGTCGATCGGGTCCAGCTGGTACTCCTTGAGCATCACGCGCGCCGACTCCCCGCCCAGCCGGAGCGTGATGAGCGTGTTGGCACCCGACTGCGAGTGCAGAATCCGCATCAGGGCTTTCGGGTCGACCTCGATCGCAACCGTGGGGGGGTTGCCGGCCTCGGTCGCGCCACCGTACAGCACGGCCGGGACGCGTCCCTCGCGGCGCAGGCGGCCGGCCTCGTTCTTTCGGAACCGGACGCGGGTGGCGGCTTCAAGTACCTGCTTCCATGACTCAGCGTGTCCTTCCAGGCACCCGGCGAGCGAAGTGCGACGCGCGGGGATGACACCAGAGAGGCGGGGCCAACGGGCCGCCGACCCCTACACAAACAACGACGACACCGAACTCTCCTCGTGGATGCTCCGAATGGCCTGCGCCAGCAGGCCCGCGACCGAGAGCACCACGATCTTCTGACAGCGAGCCTGGTGCTCGCTCAGGCGGATCGTGTTCGTGACGATCAGCTTCTCGATGGGCGACTGCTCGATCCGGTCGATGGCCGGACCCGAGAGGACGCCGTGGACGGCCGACGCGAGCACGCGGGCCGCCCCGTTCTGCTTGAGGGCGGTGGCCGCCCGCTGCATCGTCCCGGCAGTGTCCACGATGTCGTCCTGCAGGATGCAGGTTCGACCCTCGACGTCGCCGATGACGTTCATCACCTCGGCCGCACCGGTTTCGGTGGAGCGCCGCTTGTCGATGACGGCCAGCTCCGCCCCGAGGCGCTTGGCGTACGCCCGGGCCCGCTCGGCACCACCGGCGTCCGGCGCCACGATGGTCAGCTTGGGCAGGTGCTGGCGGGCCAGGGCATCGATGATGACCGGCGCCGCAAACAGGTGGTCCACCGGGATATCGAAGAAGCCCTGGATCTGCGCCTTGTGCAGATCCATCGTCAGCACCCGGTTCACGCCCGCCGCGCAGAGGATGTTCGCCACGAGTTTGGCGGAAATCGGCACCCGCGGCTTGTCCTTCCGGTCCTGCCGCGCATACCCGTAGTACGGGATGACGGCCGTGATCCGCGCAGCCGACGAGCGCCGGAACGCGTCGATCATGATCAGCAGCTCAACCAGATGCTGGTCGACGGGCGGTGACGTCGGCTGGACGACGAACACGTCGGTGCCACGGATGTTCTCATCGATCTGAAACGACACCTCGGTGTCCGGAAACCGGCCCAGGCGCGCCTGGCCGACCGGGATGCCCAGGTGCATGGCGATCTCGGAGGCCAACTCCGGATGCGAACTGCCCGCAAACACCTTCAGTTCGGCGACCACCGACCTCATGCCGGCACCCTCGAGCCCTGCATGGGCACTCCTCCCGGGGGCTCACCCTGCACCGATGACCGACCCTCGACACGCCGTGGCTGGGGCGGAAGGATTCGAACCTTCGATACGGGATCCAAAGTCCCGTGCCTTACCACTTGGCCACGCCCCATCCCCTGTGTTGACGCACAGCGCGCCGCCTCCGCCGGCCCTCTGCCGAGTGAGCTTGCAGGGCCGCGTGCGCGACACGACAGTCCTTGCCAGTCTGCTCGGCGGGAAGGTGCCCAAGGCGTGGCCCGACGACCGCGGCGCAAACAGTTAGTCTATACGAGAGAACCCGATCCCGACAAGGGCCGGAGTCTCCGGCCTCACCCCTCGACCGGCAAGGCGGAGCGTGTCGGCGCCTGCCTTCGAAGTCGACAACGGGTATCTCGGGCTTGCTGTCGACCCGTCCGCCAGAACGCCGTCTTTGAACGAGCGGTGCAGCCATCAGCCGTGCTCGAACGGCAAACTCGACACGGCGACCCCGACGAGCGGAAGGGACAGCAAGTCGCACGATTTCGCCATCGGTCGGCAGGAATCCAGAATCGCAGGGTCCTGGCGGTCCTGAGGCCCTCCCGGGCCGGGTGGTGGCCGCGCTGCAGAGACTGGGGAGTCCGGTTCAGGAGGCGACCGGCGCGGATTCTCGGCGGGTGGCGGTGCGCGTCACCACTACCCGCCAGCCCTGGCGGCGCAAGGCGGTCGCGGCGGCACGCGCGAGAAGCTCCCGCGTGTACAGGCCGAACACGGCCGAGCCGCTGCCGGTCATGGCCGACACCTCGGCGCCCGCCTCGGTCAGGAGCCGCCGCGCCAGGCCAATCTCCGGATGGCGTCGTGCGACCGGGTCCTCGAGGTCATTGCCGACCGGCAGGCTACCCAGCAAGCCGCCTCTCTGCCCGCGCCACCTCACGTCCGCGCGCGCGCCCCGCGCCACTACACCCGCGTCAACCGAGGCGGCCCGATCCTCGTCCCACCACGCGAACGCCTCTGGTGTGGAGACGCCGAAGGGCGGAATGGCGAGGGCCACCCACCGCGGTGGCAGGTCCACGAGCGGCAGCACGTCGTCCCCGCGGCTCAACCCGACGGCCGTGCCCCCGCACAGGAAGAAGGGAACGTCGGCACCCAACTGAGCGGCCAATTCGAACAGACGGGCCCGGCCGAGCGCGGTGCCCCACAGTCCGTCCCACGCAACGAGCGCTGCGGCGCCGTCCGCGCTGCCGCCGCCGAGGCCCGCCTGCATCGGGATCCGCTTGAGGAGGCGGGCGCGGCCAGTCGGTTCACCCGCCCGGCCGCCCGCCTGCCAGATAAGTCGGGCCGCCCGCCACACGAGGTTGCGCTCGTCGGTTGGCACGGCGGGATCCGGACAGCGCAGGGACAGGCACCTGGGGCCGGCCGACACGCGCAGCGTGTCGTGGAGCGCGAGCGCCTGGAACACCGTTTCGAGGTCGTGGTATCCGTCGACCCGCCGCGAGAGCACCCGCAGCCGGAGGTTGACCTTGGCGTGTGCGTCCACGACCAGAGAGTGGCGTGCGCGCGAACGGCAGAACACGTCGGCGGGACGCGGCGTCATGGTTCAGTCTGCTACCGCTTCTGCCCCATCGTCCCGGCGTGGCGGAGGTCGGCAAGCGTCATCGCCTCGGCGTCGGCGGGAACGTTCACCTGGAACGCTCGGGGCGGCAGCGTCGTGTTGATATCCACTTGGGTCAGTCCAATCTGCAGGTCGCTCTCGCCCGTGCGCACGCGCAGCGCCGCGGGGAGCCCGCCGTCCGCCCCATCGGTACTCGATTGTCATCGGGGGCCGAACGGCCGCGCGCACCACCCAGCGGCCGTCCCGACCCTCGCGCAGGTACAGACTGGCACCCTGACCCACGTCCGCCGCCGCCCACCCTCCTCCGAAGCGCCGCCCGGCGACGGCCCGCGGGTCGGGTACGACGCATCCGGTGAGCAGGGCCATCAGGTCGTCCGGCGCTAGGCGGAGCCCGACGAGCGCCTCGAGGATTTCCGCAGAACTCGTGCCGGTGAGCACGCGGTGATCGCGCGGCAGGAGCAGCGTCGCTCCCGAAGCGTCGGACACGAGGATGAAGGCTGGCGGCCCGAATGGCGCGGCGCCCTCCAGCCGCAGGCCCGAGGGTCGAGCCAGGCCCGCCGCGACGTGACCGCGCACCCGGTCCGGTCCGGATCGACCGCTGACCGACAGCTCAGCCGACAGCGTGCGCACACCCCGGCAGGCGGACGTGGCCTCGCGCACCGCCTCGTCGTAGGTCGGAAACGCCTCGCCCTCACCGCGGGGCAGACGCACCGGGGAGGACGCACAGCCGGTCGCGAGCGCCACCGCGACGGCCCAGCACACGCGAGCGGCGCCGCGACGACGAGCGCGGGGGGTCACCGCCGCTCGGCCTTCCCCTTGGCCGACCGGATCTTCTTCTCGATCTGACTGCGGTCAATCTGTTCGCCGTCGCCGGACAGGGCGCGCTGCCAGGCTGACGCGGCCTCCCCGTAGCGTCCCAGTTTGAACAGCAGGTCGCCGAGATGGTCCTGCACCGCCGAGTCGCGCACGCGCTGCTCGGCGGCCTTCCGGAGGTTGGGCTCCGCCAGGTCAAGGCGATTCTGCTTGAAGTAGGCCCAGCCGAGGCTGTCGAGATAGGCCCCGCTGTAGGGTTCGACCTGCAGCGCCCGCTTGATCAGGGCAATCGACTCGTCGAGCCGTTCGCCGCGGTCCGCCAACATGTAGCCGAGGTAGTTGAGCGTCGGCGCGTCCAGCGGATCCTTCGCCAGCACCTCCCGAAACTTCTGCTCGGCTTCAGAGTACCCGCTTAAGGCGCTCGAGCACGGCGCCCGTCTGGAACCGCACGGTCAGGTCGTCTGGAAACCGGCTGCCGGCGTCCTCGAGCACCCGCAGCGCGTCGTCGGTACTGCTGGCCCTGCGTGTACAGCTCGGCGAGCGCCACGTAGGCGGCCGGGTCCTGCCGATGCGCGTCCAGCGCGTCGGTCAGCAGCTTCACGGCTTCGTCCATCTTGCCGGTCTGCCTGAGCGCCTCGGCCAGCAGTCGCGCGGCGCGTTGGCTGTCGGGGTGGTTCGCGAGCACGCGCCTGCCCAGATCGACGGCCGCCGCAAACCGTCGGCCGGCGATGTCGGCCTGCAGGACGTACAGGTCGATGGCGGAATTCGACGGCGAGCTGGTGTGCGCCCGCTCGAAGGTCTCGAGGGCCTTGTCAAACTGGCCGAGTTCCACGTAAGCGAACCCGAGGTGCACGAGCAGCGGCGTCATCTCCGTCCCGGACGCGGCATGCGGGGCCGGCGGCTTGTCGACGACCGGCTGGAGCGCTGCCACGACGTCCCCGTACTGCTGCTTCAGCTCGAGCGCCAGCGCGAGGGCGTAGGGGCCGGTGAGCGACCCGGGCGCGATCGTCAGCAGTTCGCGGGCCGTGGCTTCCGACTCGTCGAGTTTGCCGACCGACCGCTGCGCCTGGGCGAGCAGGTAGAGCACGCGCGGATCACCCGGGCTGGTGGCGCGCACCTGCTCGAGCAGGGTGAGCGCCCGGCCCGTGCGGGACGGGTCATTCGCCGACAGGAGAACGGTGGCCAATCGGGTCTTGAGCTCGGGATTGGCGGGGTTCCGTGCGACGGCCTCGCTGTAGGCAGCCGCCGCCCGATCGAACCGCTGCAGCCGCTCCAGCACCTCGCCGAGCGTCGCGTAGAACCGCGGCTGAGTCGAAACGACGCCCTCGAGCAGCGTCGCGGCCTCGTCCAGACGACCCGCCGCCTGGCAGGCCTGGACCATCAGCGTGACCGGCTCGGGCTGATCGGGGTCGTCCACAATCAGGCGGCCCAGAACGCTGATCGCCTTGTCGGGGGCCCCTGTCTGCACGTAGAGCCGCCCCAGCTCCAAGTCCAGGCCCAGCTCGGGCACGGCGCTGCCCCGCCGGGCGACCTCGAGGCACGCGATGGCTTTCTGTCCATTGGAGAGCGCCTCGGCGTCCGGCTTGCCCCGGACCTCGTCGAGCCGAGCCAGATCGGCGTAGGCGATCCCGAGCACGCGGTTGGCCTCGACGTTGGCGGCATCGAGCTTCAACGCGGCCTCGGCGGCGTCCATCGCCTCCTTCACCCGATTCTGGCGCGCGTAGAGCGCGGCGAGTTCCGCCGGAATCTCCGCAGACGTCGGGTCGAGCCGGGCGGCGTCGGTGTGCGCCTTGATCGCACCCTCGATGTCCCCGTCGGCCTCCAGCCGGCGCCCGAGCATGAACAGGTAGTACGCCTCGTCGCTGTACGGCGTCATCGGCGCCGGTGTCTGACCCGAGGCTGCGCGGGCGACGGACTGTGGCGGGCCGCCCCTCGCGGGGACCTTCGCCGCAGTGGGCGTGGCGGCGAGCCAGACCGTGGCGATCAGGGAAGAGAGCATCGACTCGATTGTTCCACAAAAGCTGGTGGAAGCCCAAAGACCGTCAGCGTCGGCCTGTCCTTTGGTATAGTTCGGTGAGACCAAAAGGAGGCAGGTGTGCCGGTCGATCCACAACTGCTCGAGATTCTGGTGTGCCCGGAGTGCCATCTGCCGGTCCAGCCGGTCCGCGACGGGGCCGGGCTGCGGTGCCCGAAATGCCGGCGGGTCTTCCCCGTCGGCGACGACGGCATCCCGGTGATGCTGCTCGACGAGGCGAAGATTGAAGACTAGTCCCCTGCGCACTCCGTGAGAATCCTCCTGATTCGGCTGCGCCTGATCGGCGATGTCGTCTTCACGACGCCGGTCATCCGGGCGCTTCGTCGGTTGTACCCTGACGCGCACTTGGCCTACCTGGTCGAGCCGCTGGCGGCGCCGGTCGTGGTCGGCAACCCGCACCTCGACGACGTGATTGTGGCGCCGGACCCCAGGGCGCCCGGTCGGATCGCCGCCGACGTGGCGCTCGCGCGCCGGTTGCGCCGGGGTCGGTACGACGTGGTGTTCGACCTCCACGGCGGTCCCCGCAGCGCGCTGCTCGCCTGGGCCACGGGCGCTCGACGTCGGGTGGGTTACGCCGTGGCGGGCAGACGCTGGCTCTACACCGAGCGGGTGGCCCGGCCGCGCGTGCTCCGCGCGCGCCACTCGGTGCAGAACCAGTGGGACCTGTTGTCGGCGCTCGGCATCGCGGCTCCAGACCGCGAGCGGGACCGGACCGAGATGGCGGTGGCCCCGGCGGCCGTCGCGTCGGTGGCGGCCAAGTTGGGTTCCGTGGGCCTCGCGCCTGGCCATCAGCCGCTGATTGTCGTGCACGTCAGCGCCGGTAATCCGTTCCGGCGCTGGCCGGCCAGCGCGTTTGTGACGCTGTTGACGCGACTGGTCGAGCACGAGCCGCGGCGTCGAATCCTGGTCGTCTCTGGGCCATCTGAACAGTCGGCGGCCCGTTCCATCGGCGCCCAGGCGCGGTCGGCGCTCGGCCCGCTCGGGGGCGCCATCGTGGACGATCTCGAATTCGATCTCGCGGAGCTGCGCGCCTTGATGGACGTCGCCGCCCTCTTTGTGGGCGGGGACAGCGGACCACTGCATGTCGCCGGCACCAGCAACGTACCGGTCGTCGGGCTCTACGGCCCGACGCTGGCCGCCCGCTCGGCGCCGTGGCGACCCGGAGGATGCGTCACCGAGTCGGTCGAGTGGGAGGAGCTCGCCTGCCGGCCGTGCAACCAGCGGCGCTGCGCCCCTGGCGACTTCCGGTGCCTGGCCGGCCTCCCGGCCGATCGGGTGGCAACGGCTGCCGAGCGCACGCTGGCTCGATCGCACCGGAGTTGAGCCGGCTCGGCTATACTCGACCGTGGTCGGACGCGGCCGTCCGCGATTTCCGCGCAAGGGGCTGAATGCCGCCAGAATCTCCCCGCCATCGTTCGTACGCCCGGCTGGACGCGTGGATGTTCGCGGCCCTGCTTGGTGTCGCGGGCGCCGTCCAGTTCTCCATCTGGCTCAGCGAAATGCTCCTGTGGCTGACGCTGATCGCCTGGCTGGCCTCGCTCGCCCTCCGCCGGGAGCGGCCCGACGCGCCACCGTGGTTCTGGCCGCTGACCGTCTACGCGGCGCTGTCCCTCCTGTCGACCGCGTTCTCGCTCGACCCGCGATTGAGCCTGGGCGCGGCCAAGCAGATGCTGCTCTACCTGCTCGTGCCGGCGACCTTCCAGATTGCACGCGGGCGCCGGGCCAACATGGTGTTGCAGCTGGTGATCACCGTTGGCGCCCTGAGCGCCATCATCGGCGTGGTCGAGTACGGGGTGCTCAACTACGACTCGCTGGGCCAGCGGCCGCGCGGCACGCTGGGCCACTACATGACGTACTCGGGGCTGCTGATGCTGGTCATCTGTAGCACCGCCGCCCGGCTGCTCTACGAGCGGCGCGACCGGATCTGGCCCGCGCTCGTCATGCCGGCCCTCGTCGCGGCCCTGGCTCTGACCTTCACGCGAAGCGCCTGGGTCGGCGCGTGCGTCGGGGTGGGCTTGCTCCTGATGGTGCGCGACCTGCGGCTGTTCGGCGTGCTGCCCGTGGTCGCTGCGCTCTTCATCGCGCTGGCCCCGGCGGCCGTCACCGACCGGGCGTACTCGATGTTCAGTCTTCGCGACCCGTCGAATCGGGACCGCGTGGCGATGCTGCAGGCGGGCGTCGACCTGGTCCGGCGCTACCCGCTGACGGGGGTCGGGCCGAACGTCGTGCAGAAGGTGTATCCGAACTACCGGCGGCCGACCGCCGTCGAGCCGACGCCGCCGCACCTGCACAATGTGCCCATGCAGATCGCGGCCGAGCGAGGGCTCCCGGCTCTGGCGGCCTGGTTGTGGTTCGTGGCGGCGGCGGCAGGCGGGCTGTGGAAGAAGCTGCGGCACGACCAGCCGAACTACCTGGCGGCGGCTGGTCTCGGGGCGCTCGCCGCGATGCTGGGTGCGGGCCTCTTCGAGTACAATTTCGGCGACTCGGAGTTCCTGATCACACTGCTCGTCCTGCTGACCTTACCCTGGGCGGCGACCAGGGATGTCGCGGAACCGGAACGGCCGGGACCTGGCGGCGCACCGGTCCCTGTGCAGTAGCCGCCCCTCCTGCTCGCGTGGGTGTTATGTCCTCGACACTCGATCGACTGCAGCTATCGATAGACCGGTTTCCCTCGTCCCCCGTGCTCATCCTCGGCGACGTGATGCTCGACCAGTTCGTCATCGGGCACGTCAGCCGGATCTCGCCCGAGGCGCCCGTCCCGGTCGTGGCGTACGACCGCGACGAGTACCGGGTCGGGGGAGCCTCGAATGTCGCCAACAACGTGCGCGCGCTGGGCGGCGTGGTCGAGCTCGTGGGACTGACCGGTGCGGACACGGCCGGCCAGCGGTTGCGGCGCCTCCTGATCGACTGCGGCATCGGCACCTCCGGCCTCGTGTCGGATGCCTCCCGGCGGACGACGACCAAGCTGCGCGTGGTCACGACGCACCACCTGCAGGTGGCCCGGATCGACTACGAGAGCGATCACGCGGCCACGGGGGATGCCGAGCAGGCCCTGGCCGACCAGCTGGACCGGTTGGCCGAGCGGGCGCGTGCCATCTTGGTGTCGGACTACCTGAAGGGCACGGTGACGCGGACGCTGATGGCGCACGTGGTGGCCCTCGGGCACTCCCGAGGGATCCCCGTGCTGGTGGACCCCAAGATCCCGCATCTGCCGTTCTACGCCGGAGCGGATCTGGTGACGCCCAACCACCACGAGGCCGAGGCGGCCACGCATCAGCGCATCCGGACCGACGAGGACGCCGTCGTCGCCGCGCGGCTCTTTCGGGAGCGGGCAGCCTGCCGGGAGGTGCTGATCACGCGCGGCGAGCACGGCATGTGCTTGCTGAACGGCCAGGAAGCGATTCACTTCCCGACGGCGGCGCGGGACGTGGCGGACGTCACCGGGGCTGGCGACACGGTGATTGCCACGGCCGCGCTCGCCCTGGCCGCAGGCGCCTCGCTGGCCGAGGCCTGTGGCCTCGCCAATCACGCAGCCGGCATCACCGTCGGCAAGTTCGGTCCGTCGACCGTTTCCCGCGAGGAACTCATCAGCGCACTCGGACGGCGCTGACCGCCCGAGACGGCAGGCACCGGGCGGCCAGCGGGGCCGCTGTGTCCCGCCGGCCGCATCGCCAGGCGGTTGCTTCGACAGGAGCCCACGCGCCGGGCCAGCCGACAGGTCAGTGCCGGAAATGCCGGCGGCCCGTAAACACCATCGCGAGCCCGTGCTCGTCGGCCGCTGCGATCACCTCGGCGTCCCGCACCGAGCCGCCCGGCTGGATCACGGCTGTCGCGCCGGCCGCCGCCACCGCGTCGAGCCCGTCCCGGAATGGAAAGAAGGCGTCCGAGGCGGCCACCGACCCGGCGAGCGGCGGTGCGCCACCTGCCCCCTCCGCCCTCATCGTCCCCTTCATGAGCGCCACCTTGACGGCATCGACGCGGCTCATCTGTCCCGCGCCAACGGCGAGGGTTCGATCGGGGGTCGTGAAGATCACGGCGTTGCTCTTGACGTGCGCACAGACGCGCCAGGCAAACCGCAGCGCACGCCACTCCTCGATGGTCGGCTGCCGCGCCGTGACGACGCGCAACCCATCGGTGGGCCACGCCGCCCGCGCCTCGGTCACCGCGTCTCTTGTCTCGACCAGAAGCCCATCGAAGACGGAGCGCACGTCGAGGCGCGCCGATCCGCCCGACGAGGCGTCGACCACCAGCACGCGCATGTTCTTCCGGCCCGCGAGGATCGGGCGGGCTTCCTCCTCGACGCCGGGCGCGACGAGGGCCTCGATGAAGGTGGACGCCACGGCCCGGGCGGTTTCCCCGTCCACCGCCCGATTGAGACCGACAATGCCCCCGTAGGCCGACAGCGGATCGGCATCGCGCGCGCGCAGGTACGCCTCGGCCACGGTGACACCGGTGGCCGCCCCGCACGGGTTGGTGTGCTTGATGACCACGGCGGAAGGTTCGTCGAACTCGGACACGATCCGCGCGGCGGCGTCGAGGTCGAGCAGGTTCGTGAAGGAGAGTTCCTTCCCCTGCAGCACCTCGACCCGGCCCCTTGCCGGGTCGCGGTACCAGGCGGCGAGCTGGTGGGGGTTCTCACCGTAGCGGAGGTCGCGGGTCTTTGGGGCCGCGATGATCAGGCGCGCGGGCAGCGTTGCGGACGTCAACGCTCGATGGTAGCGGCCGTCGGACACGTCCACCCGGCCGAGTTCGGCGGCAATCGCGGCGTCGTAGTCCGCCGTGTGGGCGAAGGCGCGCAGGGCCAGCGCCAACCGGAAGGCGGGCGTCGGGCCGTCGGGACGCGAGAGTTGGGCGATGACCTCCTCGTAGTCCTGCGGCGACACGACCACCAGGACGTCGCGGAAGTTCTTGGCGGCCGCCCGAACGAGGCTCGGGCCGCCGATATCGATCTCCTCGACGAGCGCCTCGAACGGCGTGGATGCCTCAGCGGCAACCCGCTGGAAGGGATACAGGTTCACGACCACCAGGTCGATCGGGCGAATCCCCTGCCGATCGAGCGCCACTAGGTCGTCGGGACGCCCACGCCGGGCCAGGATTCCGGCGTGGATCGCCGGATGGAGCGTCTTGACCCGGCCATCCAGCATCTCGGGGAATCCGGTCACGGTGGAGACGGCGATCACGGGAACGCCCTCGGCCGCGAGCAACCGCGCGGTGCCGCCGGTCGACACGAGTTCACAGCCGTTTGCGACGAGGGCCCGGGCGAACGCGGGCAACCCCGTCTTGTCGGATACGCTCAGCAGGGCTCGGAACATCGAAAACGCCTCCAGGCGGCCGCGACCGGCCGCCCCAACGTGCACCGCCGACCTGTCGCGCCGAGGGGCCGAACAGGACCGGTGCGATGGACCACACGGACCGGGACCAGACCTGTATTCTGGACTCACCTCGTCCGCTTGACACTCATCCGAGCGGCCCGCTATCATGCCGGAGGTGCCGGCACCGTTCGGGCCCCGGCGCCAAGCCGCGGACTGCGGCTTTTTTTTGTGCCCCCGCTGCGTTACCCGCTAGGACGGGGGTAGGTCGTTGAAAGGCGGTTGAAAACCGCACCACTGCAAGGCAGGAACGAATGCGCATCACAGGCAAGGTCAAGTGGTTCAACAACGCGAAGGGCTACGGGTTCATCGAACGCGACGGCGGCAGCGACGTGTTCGTGCATTACTCAGCCATTCAGAGTAATGGCGGCTTCCGGTCGCTCGAAGAGGGTCAGTCTGTCGAGTTCGAGATCGTTGACGGCCCCAAGGGCCCGCAGGCCGGCAACGTCATGAAGGTGTAGTCGACACCTGGGCGCCCGGTCACCGGGCGCCCGTTACTCTTCGTTCCCCAGTGCCCCCGCCTTCCATCGCCACCCGGTTCCCGTCGGACACGCACTACTCGCCAGCGCCCTCGCCCGAGCGACGCCCCTTGGCCGTGAATATCACCTTGCCGCCCTTGACCGCCACGCGGAAGGCCACTTCCTGGCTTCCGGTCGCCTTCAGCTTGGTCACCTGCGTCTTGACGATCTGCACGAATCGGTGAAACGGGAAGGCCTCGTCGTTCCCCACCACGCGTCGCGCCTCGACCAACGACTCGTAGAGCGCCTCGACCTTGTCCTCTTCCCGGGCCGGGTCGCAAACCGTCGCGGCCTGGAGGATCCGGTCCCCGGCTGGGCCCGACGGACGTTGGTCCACGGCCACGGTCTCGGGCCGAGGCGGTTTGGAGAACGGCCCGGGGCGCCCTTCCTCCCGGGCACGCAAGGCCCGTTCCCAGAGTTCGGCAAAGGTCGCAAACCGCGCCTGCAGGGTGTTCAGGCGAAACCGGTCCACGGAACTCTGAACGTAGGCCCGATCGTAGCGTTTGAGGAGCGTCTCGACCCGCGTCCGCGTCTCAAGGGGCGGCTTGGGCAGTTGACCGGCGAAGAACATGCTGTACTCGGTCTCGAGCTTGCGCATCGTGGACTCGAGCAGGCGCAGGTCGCGTTCGAGTTCAGTGACTTCAGCCACAACGTCTTTTGGTCAAAAGACCTAGCGAAACAAGAGGAACCAACACAACGGCAGCCACAGCTGCCTGGCGTACGGCACCGGTCGGTCGTCGATGAGCACCTCGGCGTCGTCCAGGCGCCCAACGATGCTCCACAGGTCCTTCAGCCGGGCGATGTCCCGCGGCAAGTACCGCGCACGGTGGCGGAAGCGGTCACCCGCCCCCATTTCCTGGTAGTCGCCGGAGTGCTTCGCCAACTCGACCGCCTGCGCGTAGTCGTCCGCCTCGAACCGTGGGAACGCGACCGTGATGGAGAAGGGCCTCGACTCGGGACCGAACAACTCCGCGCGCAAGTCGGGGTCGATCGCCGCCACCTCCTCGTCGGTCGGCTCTTCCGGCACGTCCACGTAGGGCCAGAATCGCTCCCGCGGCCGGTAGGCCCTGGGCTCGGCGGGTGACACGCCCGCGGCATCGGCCTGGTCGGGGGGCGGAGGGACGGGATCATTCGTCATGGGACAGCGGGCGGGCCCATCACACGACCCGTCTCCTGCAGACGGGTCGAACCACCGGTGATGGTATCCTGAGTCCGGCGCGAGCGGCAACTGCCATGGCCGACTTCCGAATCATCCCATCGATCGAACAGCTCTGTGCCCGCGACGCCGTCCGGACGCTCGACGGCGAATTCGGCCGGATGGCCATCGTGCAGGCGCTGCGCGAGGCCGCCAGCCAGCTCAGGGCGGAATTGGCCGCACCCGCCGTCCCGGGCGCGCCCCCTCCGGTTGCCGACCGGGAAACCGCGGCCGTCTTCGTCGAGGCGCGCGCGGCCGCCCTGCTGCGAGACGCGGGTCGGCCGTCCCTTCGGCCCGTGCTCAACGCCACCGGCGTCGTCGTCCACACCAACCTCGGCCGAGCCCCCTTGGCCCTTGCCGCCCTCGACCGCCTTCGCGACGTGGCGCCTGCCTACTCGAACCTCGAGTACGACCTCGGCACCGGCGCGCGGGGGCGCCGGGATGCGCACGCGGAGGCGCTGTTGTGCGGCGTCCTGGGCGCCGAGGCCGCGGTGGTCGTGAACAACAACGCCGCGGCAACGCTCCTGCTCCTCACGGCCCTGGCCGCCGGCCGCGAGGTCATCGTCTCGCGGGGGGAGTTGGTCGAGATTGGCGGTGGCTTCCGGATCCCCGACGTCATGGCGCAGTCCGGCGCCCGGCTGCGGGAGGTCGGCACGACGAATCGCACGCGGGTGGACGATTACCGCGCGGCCATCGGACCCGACACGGCGCTGCTCCTCCGCGTGCACCGGTCGAATTTCCGGATCGAGGGATTCACCGAGCGCCCGGCGCTGGACGATCTCGTCGCGCTCGGTCGCGAGCGCTCCGTCCCCGTGGCGGAGGACATCGGCAGCGGGTTCATTGGACTCCCCGGCGAGGCCGCCGGGGCCGACCTCTCGGCCTTGCTCGGCCATGAGCCGCGCGTGCAGGCCAGCCTCGATGCCGGGGTGGACGTGGCGTGCTTCAGCGGCGACAAACTGCTCGGAGGCCCCCAGGCGGGCATCATCGTCGGCAGGAAGGATCTGGTCGGACTCGTGCGCCGCCATCCCTTGATGCGGGCCGTGCGCGCCGGCAAGCTGACTTACGCGGCCCTGGAGGGCACGCTGGCCGAGTACGCCGCCGGTCGCGCGAGTCGCACCGTGCCGGTCGCGCGCATGATCCTCACGCCGCCCGCGCAGATCGAGGCGCGGGCCCACGCCGTTCTCGAGCAGGTCGGCCCGTCCCCACTGGAGTTCACCATCCTCGACGGCTACTCCACGGTGGGGGGCGGCAGCACACCGGGACTCGAGGTGCCGACACGCCTGATCGGCATCCGGCATCCGACACGGGGTGCGGACTTTCTGGATGAGCGCCTCAGGCTGCAGGAGCCCGCCGTGGTCGGCCGCATCGCCGACGACCGGCTAGTCTTGGACCTCCGGACCGTCTTGCCAGCCGACGACCCCACGCTCGCCGCCGCCATCCGAGCCCTCGGCGCCCTCGACGGCTGACCGTCCGAGCCGGGCGGCCACCGCCACGCCCGCCCCAATCGTCCGTTCCGGCGGCAGGCACGTCCCCGCCCGGTGGTTCGGCTCGGGGCAGCCGGACCCCGGTTCCTCCACGATCCGGACCGTGCGGCCCTCGTAGGTCTCGTACGCGCCGACGAAACACCCGCACGGAAGCAGCAAACTTCGGACAACCCGGAGTATCCGCATGGCTTTTCTCCGGGGTTAGACCGGTCGACGGCAGTCGAGGTTACCTGCGAGCCTGCCACTCGAACCCCCAGAAGGGAAGGTGCGGGTTGAGGACGCCATGCGCCGGCCCGAGACAAGGATCATCCCTGCCGGGGCGTGCCTCCCGGCACTCCGCCACCCGCCGTCCGGTCAGAGCAGGCTGGCGACCGACCGGGCCGCCAGATCGAGGATCGAGGTGGGAAGCACACCGAGGTAGAAGGTGACGAGCAAGGCCGCCGCCACGGCGAGCGCCGCCGCCCGCGGCGCGGCGGGCGAGGCCGGCAGATCGGCCGGATCGGCCATGTACATCATCACGATCACGCGCAGGTAGAAGAAGATCGAGACCACGCTCGTGAGCACACCGATGACGGCCAGACCGTAGTCGCCAGCGCTGACGGCCGCGCTGAAGATGTACCACTTTCCGACAAACCCCGCCGTGGGCGGGATGCCGCCCAGCGAGAGCAAGAGCACCGAGAACGCGGCGGCCAGGGCGGGGTTGCGCTCCGACAGACCAACCATGCTCGGCAAGTCGTCGTTGGCCCGCTCCCGACTGCCGAGCAAGGCGATGATGCCGAACGCGCCGAGGTTGGTCACGCCGTAGGCGAGCACGTAGAAGAGCACGGCGCTCTTGCCCAACTCGTTGGCTGACACGAGTCCGACGAGAATGTAGCCCGCGTGCGCGATGCTCGAATAGGCGAGCATGCGCTTGAGGTTGGTTTGCGCCACGCCGACGACCGTGCCGAGCACCATCGTCACCGCGGCGACGGCCCAGAGGACGGGCACCCAGACGGCGCGCATCGGATCGAACGCCGACGCGAACACGCGGACGAAGGCCGCAAACGCCGCCGCCTTCACGCCCGTCGACATGAAGCCCGAGACAATCGTCGGGGCCCCTTCGTAGGCGTCGGGCGTCCACATGTGAAACGGCACGACCGAGACTTTGAACCCAAACCCCACGAGCAGCAGGCCGACTCCGATGAACGCCAAAGCGGGGTGCCCCGTCCCCGAGGCCAGGGCGATCGCGATCTGGTCGAGCTTGGTCGTGCGAGTGACGCCGTAGATGAACGCCAGCCCGTACAGGAAGAACGCGCTCGAGAATCCCCCGAGGATGAAGTACTTGAAGCCGCCCTCGACCGACGCGGCCGTGTCGCGGCGCAGCGCCGTCAGCACGTAGACCGCCAGTGACAGCACCTCCAGGCCCAGGAAGATCACCAGCAGGTCGGTCGCCATCGCCATCAGCATCATGCCCGCGAGGGCGAATAGCGAGAGGGCGTAGTACTCGCCCGGTGGCAGGTTGTCCCGTTCGATGACTCCGGGCGAGAGGAGCATCGTCAGGACCCCGATCACGATGAGGACCATCACGAAGAACAGGCCGAAGTGATCGGCCGCCACTGCGCCGAACGCGGTTCCGCCGCGGGTCCAGAGCAGCGCGGCGCTGATGGCCGCGCCGGCGAGGCCGACCAGGCCCAGGCCGCTGATCGGCATCTGCTCGCCGGGCTCGCGGAACGCCTCGGCCAGCATGGCGGCAATGGCCGCCGCGACCACGCACAAGATGGGGACGGTGACGGGGATGGAGGACAGCATCTCAGTTCTTCACCCGCAGCTCGCGCGGCGACGCACTCGGCACTCGCGCCGCAGTCTGGTGCACGCCTGACCCGACCGAGACCGCGGCCACCGTCTCGTGGCTCACCCGTTGCAGGAGCCGATCGACGGAGGGCTGCATCGGGCGGAGGAAGAGTCCGGGCGCGATGCCCATCAACAGCGTCAGCGCCACCGTGGGCACCAGGATCCATCGCTCACGCGGCGTCAGGTCGGGCAGCTGGGCGTTCTCGTCGTGGGTCACCGGGCCGTAGTTCACGCGCTGGAACATCCAGAGCATGTACACGGCCGAGAGGATCACGCCCGAGGCGGCGAAGACCGCGAACCGCGGGCTCCACCGGAACGTCCCGAGCAGCACGAGGAACTCCCCCACGAACCCGTTGAGCCCCGGCAGGCCAATCGAGGACAGGGTAATGAGCAAGAAGGCGGCGACCAGCCGCGGCATCACGGCCTTGAGACCGCCGAACTCGGCGATGAGCCGGGTGTGCCGACGATCGGACAGCATGCCGACCAGCAGGAACAACCCGCCGGTACTCACGCCGTGGTTCAGCATCTGGTACACGGCACCCTGCAGGCCTTGGACGTCGAGCGCACAGATGCCGAGCACGACGAACCCGAGGTGGCTCACGCTCGAGTACGCGACGAGCTTCTTCAGGTCCGGCTGGACCATGGCGACCAGCGCCCCGTAGATGATGCCCACGACGGCCAGCACCGCCAGCGCCGGCGCGAAGTAGGCGGCCGCCGACGGGAAGAGGGGGAAGGCAAACCGTACCAGGCCGTAGGTGCCCATCTTGAGCAGGACGCCGGCCAGAATCACGGAGCCGGCTGTCGGCGCCTCCACGTGGGCGTCCGGCAGCCAGGTGTGGAACGGGAAGAGGGGGACCTTGATGGCAAAGGCCAGCGTGAAGGCCAGGAAGAACCAGAACTCGAGCTGTCGCGGGATCCTGAGGTCGTAGAGCTTGAGCAGATCGAAGCTGTAGCTCCCGGCGACCGCGTGGTGCGTCCAGGCGAGCCCGATGATCGCGACGAGCATCAGCACGCTTCCGGCGGTCGTGTAGAGGATGAACTTCACCGCCGCGTAGACGCGGCGATCGTATCCCCAGATCCCGATCAGGAAGTACATCGGGACCAGCATCGCATCCCAGAAGACGTAGAACAGGAACAGGTCGAGCGACACGAACACGCCCAGCATCGCGCTCTCGAGCGCGAGCATGAAGGCGGCAAACTCCTTGACCCGCTTGTGGACCGAGCCCCAGGACGAGAGCAGGGCAACCGGCGTCAGGAAGCCGGTGAGCACCAGCAGGAACAGACTGATGCCGTCGACCCCGACGAAGTACTGGATGCCGAAGGCCGGAATCCAGGCGTGGCGCTCCACGAACTGGAAGTCGGCCCGGGCCGGGTCGAACGCCCGCCAGAGCAGCAGCGTCCCCGCAAAGACCACCAGCGACACGGCCAGGGCGGTCCAGCGGATGATGGCGTCGCGCCGGCCGCCGCTGTTGTCGACGAGCAGCAGGAGCAACGCCCCGGCCAGCGGCAGGAAGACGATTGTTGTCAGCACGTCACTTCGCTCCGCCCCACAGCAGGTAGGCGAGGACCAGGACCGCGCCCAAGAAGAATGACGCGGCGTAGGCGCGTATGGACCCGGACTGCAGCAGGCGCAGCACCGCACTCGCCCCCCGCACCGTCACCCCAGCGCCGTTCACCGCCCCGTCGATGACGCCCACGTCCACGCCTTTCCACAGCCCCCGCTCCGACAGCAGACGGACCGGCTGGACGATGGCCGCATCGTAGATCTCGTCCACGTAGTACTTGTGCAGCAGCACGCGGTAGGTGCCGCGGAACCGGGACGCCATGCGGTCGGCCAGATCGCGGCGGCGGAGAAAGAAGACGTAGGCCAGACCGATCCCCACCGCGGCGATCCCCGTCGAGGCGCCCATCAGGCCGAACTCCAGCTGGGTGTCGCCGCCCGATCGGGCCGAGGGTTCCGCCTCGGGCGCACCCCCCGCGTCGGCCGCGCCCTTCTGAACCGTGAAGCTGGGCTCGAGGAATCGTTCGATGGGGTTCGACCCGCCCAGTGCCGCCGGGACGCCGACGTACCCGGCGAGGACCGCGCCCGCGGCCAGGACCACCAGCGGGATCGCCATGCTTCGGGGGGCGTCGTGCAAGTGGGCGTGCCCGCCGCCGGGCACGGGGGCGTGGACCCCCACCTCCGGCGTGCGCGCCACCGGGCGCTCGCCGTGAAACGCGAGGAACACCAGCCGGAACATGTAGCAGGCCGTGAGCAGCGACGCGAAGCTGCCGAACAGCCACAGCCACGTGTGCCCTGTCGAGAACGCCTGGAACAGCAGCTCGTCCTTGCTGAAGAACCCCGAGAAGAGCGGGACGCCGGAGATGGCCAGCGCCCCGACGAGGAACGTCCAATAGGTGATGGGCAACTCGTGGCGCAGCCCGCCCATCCGTCGGAGGTCCTGTTCCCCCGCCAGGGCGTGGATCACGGCACCGGACCCCAGGAAGAGCAAGGCCTTGAAGAACGCGTGGGTGTACAGGTGGAAGATCCCGGCCGCGTAGGCGCCGACCCCCATCGCGAGGAACATCAGTCCCAGCTGCGAAACGGTCGAATACGCGAGGACGCGTTTGATGTCCGGCTGCACCAGTCCGATCGTCGCCGCCATCACCGCCGTCGCGACGCCGACGACGGCCACGATCTCCAGCACGCCGGGCGCGTGCGAGAAGAGGACGGCGTTGCGTCCGATCATGTACACGCCCGCCGTCACCATGGTCGCCGCGTGGATCAGGGCCGAGACCGGCGTTGGCCCTTCCATCGCGTCCGGCAGCCAGATGTGGAGCGGCAGCTGCGCCGACTTCCCGGTCGCCCCGACAAAGAGGAGCAGCGCGGCGATGGACAACGTGCCGAAAGCGCCGTCTTCGGGCGCGTGCGACGACACGGTGACGGCCAGCTGGTGGAAGTCGAGCGTGCCGAACCGCGCGAAGAGCAGCAAGACGCCGAGCAGGAACCCGAAGTCGCCCACGCGGTTGACGATGAAGGCCTTCTTGCCGGCATCGGCCGCGCTCTCCTTCTGGTACCAGAAGCCGATCAGGAGGTACGAGCAGAGCCCCACCCCTTCCCAGCCGACGAACAGCACGAGGAAGTTCGCGGCCAGGACCAGCAACAGCATGAAGGCGGCAAACAGGTTCAGGTACGAGAAGTAGCGCGCGTACTCTCCGTCCCGCTCCTCGTGCATGTAGCCGACCGAGTAGAGATGGATGAGCGATCCAACCCCGGTGACCACCAGCACCATCACCATCGCCAGCGGGTCGAACCGCAGCGCGAAGGGGACCTGCAGGTCACCGGACGGGATCCACGTGAAGGCCACCTGGTCGATGACGCGGTCGCGCGGCCCGAGCGCGAGCAGCGCGGCCGACGCGGCGGCCGCGACCGCAAACGAGGCGACCATCGCCCCGACCGCCACGCCACCCGAGACGGCTTTCCCCACGCGGCGCCCGAGGGCGGCGTTGATCAGGAACCCGAGACACGGAAGCAGCGGGATGAGCAGCAGCATCACTTCTGGGCGCGGCGTGGGCGCACTGGGCCAACGGCGTCGCCGTCCTCGGTTGTCCTCACCATTTCAAGCTCGTGAAGGCGTCGGGGTCCAGCGACTCCCTCAGCCGGAACAGGGCAATGACGATGGCCAGGCCCACGGCCGCTTCGGCGGCCGCCACGGTCACGACGAAGAACACGATGATCTGGCCGTCCACCGAACCGATCGACCGTCCGAATGCCACGAGCGTCAGGTTCGCCGCGTTGAGCATGATCTCGATCGACAGCAGGACGGTGATGATGTTCCGCCGGAGGAACACTCCCGAGGTCCCGATGGCGAACAGGATCGCCGACAGCGCCAGGTAGTGCGTCAAGGTCACCATGGTTCCCACCCCGGGCCGAGTGGCCCACAGAGGCTAGACGTGCCGCTTCGCCAACACGACCGCGCCGACCATCGCCACGAGGATCAGCAACGACGTCACCTCGAAGGCGAACCCGTAGTCCGTGTAGAGGACCTGCCCGATGGTCCGCACCGACTCGAGCGTGCGGACCGTCGCCGTGCCCAGGCCTTCTGTCTCCCGCGCCCCCGCCGACCGCCAGACCGCCCACACCAGCTCGATCACCAACGCGACGCTCAGCAGGGCGCCGGCCCGGCGTGGGCCCACGGCGCGCGGCCCGGGCGCCGCCGACGGCTCTCGCGGGGCGTTCAGCAGCATCACGACGAAGAGGAATAGCACCATGATGGCGCCGGCGTAGATGACAATCTGGATGACCGCGACGAAGGGCGCGTCGAGGAGGACGTACAGCCCGGCGAGCGCTGCGAAGGAGACGATCAGCAGCATGACGCTGTAGATCGGGCTCCGCTGCCCGATGACCAGCAGCGACGCGACGACCGCGACGACCGCGAAAGCGTAGAAGAGCGGGAGCTCAATTCCCAAAGCGCAGCACTCCCGCGGCGGTCACCAGCAGGTTCAGCACGGCCAGCGGCAGCAGCACCTTCCACCCGAACTGCATCAGCTGGTCGTACCGGTACCGCGGGAGCGTCCACCGCATCCAGATGTAGAAGAACAGCAGGGCCGAGATCTTCAGCAAGAACCAGATCCAGCCGAGCGACTCGGGGAGAAACGGCCCGTGCCACCCACCGAGGAACAGGTCCGTCGCCACGGCGGAAACGGTCACCATGTTGATGTACTCGGCGAGGAAGAACATGGCGAACGCCATGCTCGAGTACTCGGTGTGATAGCCCGCCACCAGCTCCTGCTCGGCTTCCGGGAAGTCGAACGGGGCCCGGTTCGTCTCGGCGACCCCGGAGATCATGTAGATCAGGAACCCGACCGGTTGGACGAACACGAACCAGCGGGGAATGAACCCCAACCAGTAGCCGGCCTGGTTGTTGACGATGTCGGTCAGCGAGAGCGAGTTTCCGAGGACCAGCACGGAAGCCAGAGCCAGCCCGTAGGACAGCTCGTAGCTGATCATCTGGGACGCCGACCGGAGGCCCCCGAGCAGGGAGTACTTGCTGTTGGAACTCCACCCGGCCAGCACGATCCCGTACACGCTCATCGACGTGATGGCGAAGACGACCAGCACGGCGACGTTGACGTCGGCCACCTGCAACTTGATCGGCTGGTCGAGCAGGCCGAAGAGCGTCGTCTCGGCGCCGAAGGGCACGACGGCAAAGGCCCCAAACGCGGCCGTCGCCGAGATGATCGGCGCCAGGACGAAAAGCACCGCGTCCGCACCGCCGGGCCGCAGCTCCTCCTTGAACATCAGCTTGATGACGTCGGCAAACGGCTGCAGCAGCCCCAGCGGGCCGACCCGGTTGGGTCCCTCCCGCTGCTGGATGAAGGCGGCGACTTTCCGTTCGGCGTACACCATGGCCGCCGACGACAGGAGCAGCAGTGTGAAGACCGCGAACACCAAGCCGAGCTGAACCAGGACAGTCAGGGATGGCACAAGGGCTCTTCGAAGGCAGTCAAGAAACTGGCATTCACGACCGACGAGTGACCGCGTCTTGCTCGACGCCCACGCTCAGCGCGGCAGGGCCGCGACGCCCGTTCCCGCGCGCAGTTCCTGGTGGCCGAGGCGCCAGTCCGCCGGGCACGTACAGCGACCCTCGCGGACGTGGGCCTCGGTACTCGGCGCGGAAGTGCTGGATCGTGCTCAGCACAGGCGCGACGGCCGCGTCCCCGAACGGACAGAGCGTCTTCCCGCCGATGTTCGTCGCCACGTCGATCAGCAGGTCGATGTCGCGCATGGACCCCTGGCCGCGCTCGATCCGCCGCAGAATCTTCAGCAACCAGTCCGTCCCCTCACGGCACGGCGTGCACTTCCCGCACGACTCGTCGCGGTAGAAGTGCAGCAGGTTCTCGGCCAGCCACACCATGCAGGTCGTGTCGTCCATCACGATGATCGCCGCCGAACCCAGCATGGAGCCGGCCTTGACGAGGCCGTCGAAGCTGGCCTGCGCGTCGAGCTGATCGGGCAGGATGACGGGCGTCGAGGACCCGCCCGGGATGACGGCCTTGAGCGCGCGACCGCCTCGGATCCCGCCGGCGTAGCCGTAGATCAGTTCACGCAGGGTCACGCGCATGGACGCCTCGTAGACGCCCGGCTTCGCCACGTGGCCGCTGAGGCAGTAGAGCTTCGGGCCGCCGTTCTTCTCCGGGCCGAGCGCCGCGAACCACTCGGGACCGTTGGTGAGGATCAGGGGCACGTTGCAGAGGGTCTCCACGTTGTTGATCGCCGTCGGGCACCCGTAGAGGCCCACGACTGCCGGGAACGGCGGTCGCAGCCGCGGCTGCGCCCGCTTGCCTTCGAGCGACTCGAGCAGCGCGCTCTCCTCGCCCGCCTCGTAGGCGCCGGCACCCCGGTGCACGTAGATCTCGCAGTCGAACCCCGTGCCGAAGATGTTCCTCCCGAGGACGCCCGCGCGCCGCGCCGCCTCGAGCTCCGCCTCCAGCACGCGCTGCACGTGGTAGAACTCGCCGCGGATGTAGATGTAGGCAACCTTGGCCCCGATCGCGTGGCAGCCGATCAAACATCCCTCGAACAGCAGGTGGGGGTTGCGCTCCATGAGCACGTGGTCCTTGAACGTGCCCGGCTCGCTCTCGTCGGCGTTGCAGCAGAGGTACTTCGCCTTGGGCGAGTCCTTCGGCACGAACTGCCACTTCATGCCGGTCGGGAACCCGGCCCCGCCGCGCCCCCGAAGCCCAGACGCCTTCACGACGTCGATCACCTGCGAGGGCGACATGGCCAGGGCCTTGCGCAGCCCCGCGTAACCGCCGCGCCGGAAATAGGCGTCGAGCGTGCTGGCCCCCGGCTCACGGGTTTGCGCCGTCAGAACTGGGTCCATCACGAACTCGCCTGCCCCTCACTCGTCGCCGGACGGCGCATGGGAGCCCCCGGCCCTTTCTCGACCTGCAGGTGGCAACCGGTCAGGCCCGCCTCGCCCTCGGTCCTCAGCGTGTCCAGGAGCCTGCCGACGTCCTCGGGGGCCTGGCACTCGTGCCAGTGCTCGTTGTTCACCATCACGACCGGCGCCCGGTCACAGGCGCCGAGGCACTCCATCTCCATCAGCGTGAACGTGCCGGTCGGGTCGGTTTCGCCGATCCCGATCCCGAGCTGTCGGGACAACTCGGCGGTGACGCGCTCGGCGCCGCGCAGCGCGCACGACAGCGTCCGGCAGACCTGCACCACGTAGCGGCCGACCGGCTCGCGGAAGAACATCGCGTAGTACGTGACGACGTCGTCGACCTCCGCGGGCGTGCAGCCGATCACCTCCGCGACGTGCCGCATGGCGCTCGCGCTCACGTAGGACTGCTGTTCCTGCACGAGATAGAGCGCCGGGATGATCGCCGACCGGCGGTGTTCCGGCGGGTAGTGCGCTGCGACGCGCTCGAGCCGCTCCCGGTTGGCCGCCGTGAAGACGAACGGCTCCCCTTCGCGCCGCAGTTCGCGCCGCGATCGGTGCGAGCCCGCCTCGGTACTGCATGTCGGGGTGGAAGGTCACCTGTCCACGTCTCCCATGACGACGTCGATCGAGCCGATGACGGCAATCACGTCCGCAATCAGACCGCCCACGATCATCTTCGGCAGTGCCTGACAGGCCATCAGTGACGGCGACCGCATCTTCACCCGCCACGGACGGTTGGTGCCATCGGCGACCACGTAGCACCCGTGCTCGCCACGCGGACCCTCGACGGGCACGTACGCCTCGCCCGCGGGCACCACGAAGCCCTGCGAGTAGAGCAGGAAGTGCTGGATCAGGGCCTCCATCTCCGTGTAGACCTTGTCCTTCGGCGGCGGGATGATCCGCGGGTCGTCGACCGCCCAGGCCCCGCGCGGCGTGATGCGGTCGAGCGCCTGGCGGCAGATGCCCAGCGTCTGGTACATCTCCTCGATGCGCACGAGGTAGCGGTCGTAGACGTCGCCGCGGCTGCCCATGGGCACGGCGAAGTCGAACGTCTCATATCCCGAATAGGGGAACGCCTTCCGCACGTCGTAGGGCACGCCGGCGGCGCGCGCAATGGGCCCGACCAAGCCCAGTGCGAGCGCGTCGGCCCGGGACACGGCCCCGACACCGCGCGTGCGCTTGAGGAAGATCTCGGTTGTGCGTCAGCAGATCCTCGTATTCGACCAGCTTCTGGGGCATGCGGGCGAGGATTTCGTCCACCGCCCGGTGGAATCCGTCGGGCAGATCCTCCCGGAGCCCGCCGACCCGAATGTAGCTCGGGAACATCCGGAAGCCCGCGATGAGCTCGTTGATGTTCAGGAGGAGTTCCCGCTCCCGAAAGCAGTAGAGCATCACCGTGACGGCGCCCACCTCCATCCCGTGGGTGGCCAGCCAGACGAGGTGGCTGTTTAGGCGCTGCAACTCCGCGAGCAGGACCCGGATCCACTTGACGCGCTCGGGCACCTCGATCCCCAGGAGCTGCTCGACCGAGAGGGCAAAGCCCAGGCTGTTGGACTGGGCGCTCAGGTAGTCCATCCGCTCGACGAGCGGAATGACCTGCTGGTACCGCTTCTGCTCGATGGTCTTCTCGATCCCGGTGTGCAGGTAGCCGACGGTGATGTCCGACTCGACGACGTTCTCGCCGTCCAGGCGCAGCACGAGGCGGAGCACGCCGTGCGTGCTGGGGTGCTGCGGCCCCATGTTGACGGTCATCGTCTCGGTGCGCAGGTCAGCCATGCGTCTCACCCGGCGCCGACTGGGGCCCCGCGGCCGGAGGCTCCGACAGTTCCTGCTCGACGAGGTCGCACAAGACGTGCAGCAGGGTGCCGTGCACCTCCTGCGTGCGGGCCGCCGATGCGGACGGCACGTTCAGGTGGACCTCCACGGCCGGTCCGAGGGCGCCACCCCCGTGGCCGGTCAAGCCGATCGTGCGCATGCCTCGGGCGCGCGCGACATTGACGGCGCGGAGGACATTGGCCGCGTCGCCGCTCGTCGAGATCCCAACAAAGACGTCACCCGTTCGCCCGTGTGCCTCCACCTGCCGCGCAAAGACCCGGTCGAACCCGTAGTCGTTGCCGACCGCGGTGAGGACGCTCGTGTCGGTCGTCAGCGCGAGCACCGGCCACGCCTCGCGGTCCCGCCCGAACCGGCCCACGAGTTCCGCGGCGAAGTGCTGCGCGTCGGCGGCGCTCCCCCCGTTGCCGCACACGAGCACGCGCCGGCCCGACCGGAGGGCCGACGCAAGCGCCTCGCCCGCCGCGAGGATGGCCGGTACGGCGTGGGCCTGAAGGTGGCGGTGCAGGTCTACGGTCTCGTCGAAGGCCTGGTCGATCACGCGCTGGCGCTCGCCTGATGTCATGGTCATGCCCGCGCTACCGTCTCGGCTTGTCTCCCCCGACCCGGCGCGCACGGCGGTCGGCCGCGATGTTGGCCTGGAACTCCTGCTCGGTCATCTGGAGCGGCTCGTACACCTTCGGCTTCAACGCGATCTGCACCGGATAGTCCTTCCGGAGGGGGTGACCTTCCCAGTCGTCCGGCATCATCAGGCGCCGGAGGTCCCCGTGCTGATCGAAGACGACGCCGAACAGGTCCCAGACCTCCCGCTCGAGCCAGTCGGCCGACGACCAGACGGGCTTGGCGGACGCGAGGTGCGCGTCGTCGCCCTGGAGGCGGACCTTGAGGCGCATCCGCGCGGGCGTTGCCACGTCGGCCGACACCAGGTGGTACACGACTTCGAAGCGGGGCTCCCGCGGCCAGTAGTCCACCGCGGTGACGTCGGCGAGCACGGCGAAGCGAAGCGCGGGCCGATCGCGCAGGGCCAGACAGGTGTCGAGGAGGTGGTCGCGCGGCACGAGAACCGTGGGCTGGTCGCGGGAGGGGCCGGGCTCGAACTCTACGCCAGGCACGGCCTCCTGGAGCGCGGCGATGATCGAGGCAGCGTCCACGATGATTACCCCGCCTTGGCGACCAGCTTCGACTCGTTGATCTTTTTCTGCAGCTGGATGATGCCGTAGATCAGCGATTCGGGCCGGGGCGGGCATCCCGGCACGAACACGTCGACCGGCACGATCTGGTCCACCCCCTGGACGATCGCGTAGTTGTCGAACACCCCGCCGCACGACGCGCACGCCCCCATCGAGATGACCCACTTGGGATCCGGCATCTGATCGTAGATGCGCCGCAGCGCCGGCGCCATCTTGCGTGACAACCGGCCGGCCACGATCATCAGATCGGACTGGCGGGGCGAGCCGCGAAACACCTCGGCGCCGAACCGCGCGATGTCGTACCGCGACGCGCTCATCGCCATCATCTCGATGGCGCAGCACGCGAGGCCGAAGGTGACCGGCCAGATGGACGATTTCCGCGCCCAGTTCACCATCTTCTCGACGGTGGTCGTCAGGACCGGAATGTCGACATCAAACGGCATGGGTTCTCTCGTCCTATCCCGCTCGGCGCCGGCCTGGCTACGGCTTGTCCCAATTCAGGGCACCCTTCCTCCACACGTAGGCGTAGCCGGCCATGAGGATCGCGAAGAAGACGACGATCTGCGCGAACCCTGGCCACTTCAGATCCCGCAGTGCCACGGCCCAGGGGTAGAGGAACGCCACCTCGATGTCGAACAGGAGGAAGATCATCGCGATCAGGTAGAACTTGATCGGATGACGCTCGCGGGCATCGGAAACCGGCGGCATCCCGCACTCGTAGGGTGCCAGCTTCTCGGGCGTCGGCCGACGGGGGCCGAGGAGTCCCGACAGGAGGATGGAGCCCGCCCCGAAGGCGGCGCCCAGAATCAGCAACAGGAGGATCGAGAACCAGCCCTGCATGTGAACGGTTTCTCAAGGGGGCCCAAGCCAGGCGCCGGCCCGACGGAGCAGTCGAAATCACTCAGGATCAGGAAACGTAACAATCCTATCGGACACCCCGGGGCAAGTCAACGAGCCTCGGCCGCGGCACCGGGGACCTCTGGGAGCGTCCTCCGCCGGATTACAATGGCCGGGTGACGCGCCTCGCGTGGTTTACACCGCTGCCGCCCGGACGGTCAGGGATCGCGGCGTACAGCGCCGAACTGCTCCCGCGATTGTCGTCGAGGTACGCGGTCGACGTCTTCACCGCGCCGGCGCCCGGCCGGGACGACGCCCGCCGCGCGGGCCACCCGCCCGTGTTTTCGTCCCACGACTTCCCGTGGAAGCAGTTCACGGCGCCCTACGACCTCGTCGTCTATCAGCTCGGCAACGCCATGTGCCACACCTTCATGTGGCCGTACCTGTTCAGGTACCCGGGGCTCGTCGTGCTCCACGACGCGCAGCTCCACCACTCGCGCGCGCAGATGCTCCTGCGCCACGGCCGAGGCGACGACTACAGAGCCGAGTTCCGCGCGAACCATCCCGACGCGCCCGAGGACCTGCCGCTGCTCTTCATGGAGGATCTCGCGGATGCCGCCTACTACTTCTGGCCGATGGTGAAGCTCGTCGTCGAGCAGGCGCGACTGGTCGCGGTCCACAGCCCACGCCTCGCCGAACGGCTGGCCAACCGGTTCTTGCGAGACGTGGTGACGATTCGGATGGGCGTTGACGATCCGCGCCGCGGTGATGAGGCGGCGCGTCGCCGCGAGATTCGCGCACGGCACCGCCTCGGTTCCGACGCCGTGGTCTTCGCGGCGTTCGGGATGGTCACGCCGGAGAAACGCGTGTCCCAGGCCCTGCTGGCGCTCGTGGAGGCCATTCGCGTGGTGCCGTCCGTCCACCTGCTGCTGGTCGGGGCAACGACCGAGCACTACGATGCCCTGGCGGAAGCCCGCGCCCTGGGCGCCGGAGACCGCCTCACGATCACCGGCTACGTCCCCGACGCCGAGCTGCCCGGCTACCTCGCGGCGGCCGACGTCTGCCTGTGCCTGCGCTGGCCGACCGGCAGCGAGACCTCCGCCTCGTGGCTCCGGGCGCTGGCCGCTGGGCGGCCGACGATCATCACCGACCTCACGCACGCCGACGACGTGGCGTCGCTCGACCCACGCACCTGGGCAATCCAGCACGCCTGGTCCGGGCGAGAAGTGGACCCGTCGGAGAGCCCCGCCTGCGTCAGCATCGATATCCTGGATGAGCGGCACTCGCTGGGACTCGCCATGTGGCGCCTCTCCGCGGACGCGGCGCTCCGGGACCGGCTGGGCACGGCGGCGCGCCGTCACTGGGAGGCACACCACACGCTCTCGTGCATGGAGACCGACTACCACGAGGCCATCGCGGCCGCGCTGGTGCGACCCTGTCCTTCGGGAGGCCGTGACCTGCCCCCGCACCTGACGGCCGACGGCACCGAGCAGGTCCGCCAGATGGCGGCGACGCTGGGCGTCGACGTCGATTTCCTGCGGCGGTAGTCGCCGGCGTGCTGTCGCCCAGCGTGCTTGACCCGCCGCCGTCCGGGCGGTACGCTCGGATGCTTGCAGAGGTCCCGCGCCGTGAAGATTCTGCTGAACGGGGAGCCGTTCGAGACTGCCGGTCCGCTGAGCATCGCGCAGCTCCTGGTCCTGCTGCGGATCGATGCTCGCCGCGTCGCGGTGGAGCACAACCTGACCGTGCTCCGGCGGGGGACGTTCGACGCCGTCGAAGTGCGCGACGGTGACCAGGTGGAGATCGTGAACTTCGTAGGGGGCGGCACCTCGGCCGCCGAGTCGGAGAACACCATGGCCGACAGGTTGGTAATCGCGGACCGGTCGCTAGCCTCCCGCCTCATTCTCGGGACCGGCAAGTACACGTCGTTCCCGATCATGGCGCAGGCGCTCGACGCGTCTGGTGCCGCGATGGTCACGGTCGCGGTGCGTCGCGTCAACATCAGCGACCGGACGAAGGAGTCCTTGCTCGACCACATCGACCCGTCCAAGCATGTCCTGCTGCCCAACACGGCGGGGTGCTACACGGCCGCCGAGGCCATCCGCACCGCCCGCCTGGCCCGCGAGGCCGGCCTGTCGAACTGGATCAAGCTCGAGGTGATTGGCGACGAGCGCACCCTCTATCCCGACAACGAGGCCTTGCTCGAGGCCACGCGCGTGCTCGTCAAGGAAGGCTTCGTCGTTCTGCCGTACACGAGCGACGACGTGGTGGTCTGCCGGAAGCTCATGGACGCGGGGGCCGCGGCGGTGATGCCGCTGGGCGCACCGATAGGGTCCGGGCTCGGAATCCAGAACGTCAACAACATCCGGATCATTCGCGAGCAGCTGACCGTCCCGGTGATTGTCGACGCCGGCGTGGGTACCGCGTCAGACGCCGCCCTCGCCATGGAGCTCGGCGCCGATGGCGTCCTCATGAACACGGCCATCGCCGGCGCGACCGATCCGGTGGCCATGGCCGAGGCGATGAAGCTGGCGGTCCGTGCGGGCCGTCTGGCGTTCCAGGCAGGGCGGATCCCGAGGAAACTGTACGCGTCGGCGAGCAGCCCGCTCGAGGGAATGGTCGGCAAGTGAGCGGGCGCGCCGGGATGGGCGAGTGCCGTGGCCAAGCCTACCGTCCGAGACAGTGACATCCAGCGCCTCACCGAGCAACGCCAGGAGGCGGACCGGCTGTACAACGACGCCCTGACGGACGTCGACCGGGCGTTGCCCGGCCACGCCGGGCTTCCCGACCCTCCCGTCGCGGCCGACACCAGTGGGCTGCCCCGCCTGAACGAGCTGTGGTCGGTGATCCCGCCCAACCCGGTGCCATTCGGCGGGTGGCGGGCGCGTCTCGGCGGCTTGGTGTGGCGGATCCTCGCGCCGATCGCGCAGAGCCAGCAGGAATTCAATTCGGCGGTCGTCGATCACCTCAACCGGCAGGCGGCGCACCAGGGGCAGGTCGTCGCCGCCTTCGTGGCCGCCTTCCGCCGCGAACTGGACGCCCTGACCCGGTTCGAGGCGCGGCTGGTGCAGTTCCTGCAGCAGATCACCCCGTACGTCGACACCAAGGATCGCCAGGAAGTCGGCCTGCTGCGGCGGCAGCTCGAGGAGCGGACCCTCGCGCTGTCGGCCGGCCTCAACGGGCTTAGCGACGAGCTGCTGAAACGGTGGGAGTCGACGACGGTTCGCGAGCAGCGCTTCAATACCCAGGTGGCCTCGATCGCGTCCGCCCAGAACGAGATCCACCTCCTGTTGGCCACGTTGCAGCGGGCGACGGCGGCGCTCAAACGCGAGGTCGAGCGGGTGGCGTCGGTGCAGGATGCGGCCGCCGGGGGCGAGGCTGACGCCCATGCGGGCGGACCCGAGCCGGGAGCGGCGGCGCCCCTCCGCGAACCGGGACCGGGGACGCTGGGCAACTGGCTCGATTCAGGCAAGTACCCTGGGCTTCGAGGACAGCTTCCGCGGCTCCACCGAGGACATCCGGGCGCGGTTGGCCGACTATGTCCCGTTCTTCGACGGGGCGACCGACGTGGTGGACATCGGGTGCGGGCGCGGAGAGTTCCTGGAGCTCCTCGCGGAGCGCGGCATCAAGGGACGCGGAGTGGACATCAACCGGGCGATGGTCGATCGCTGCCGATCGCTCGGGCTCGATGTCGAGGAAAGCGACGCGGTCCGGTATCTGGCGGCGCAGCCGGACGGGTCGATTGGCGGTCTGCTGGCCGCCCAGATGGCCGAGCACCTGCAGGCCGATGAGCTCGTGCGCCTGCTCAATCTGGCGTACGACAAGCTCCGGCCTGGCGCCCACATCATCCTGGAGACCATCAACCCCGCGTGCTGGTACGCGTTCTTCGCGAGCTACATCCGCGACATCACCCACGTCCATCCGCTCCATCCCGACACACTCCGGTACCTGATGATCGCCAGCGGCTTCCAGCGGGTGGAGGTCCGTTTCCGCGAGCCCTACCCCGAGATGAGCAAGCTGCAGGGAGTCTCACTGCGGACCCTGACCCACGTCGCGCCCGATCTGACGGAACTGGGAGAGCGGTTCAACGACAACGTGACCAAGATCAACGCGCTGCTCTTCACGTACCTCGACTACGCCGCGATCGGCAGCAAGCTCTGAGCCATGCCCGTCCATGCCGCGCGCCCTGTCCCTGCTGCCGTCTGGCTCTTCCTCTTCTCCGCGCTCCCCGTCCAGGGCGACGGGCCGGCCCGCCCATCGTCGGCCACGACCGCGCAGGAACCGCTGGCCGCCAGCCGGCCAACCGACCGCAAGGTGCCGTTCCGGCCGGGGGAGACCCTGACCTACGACGTTTCCTGGTCCACCTACCTGACGGCCGGTGTCGCCACGATGCGCGTGCAGGATCGGCGCCCGTCGGGCTCCTCGGTCGCCTACTACATCGTGGCGGAGGGTCGCCCGACCGGCCTGCTGGCGACGCTCTATCGGGTCTACTACAAGGCGGACACGCTGCTCGACACCGCCTCGCTCCTTCCGCAGCGCGGCTCGCTCTACAGTGAGGAAGGCGATCGCCACCGCCTCCGCATCACACGGTTCGACCACGCCGCGCTACGGGCCGACTTCGAAGTCCGGACCAGGACGCTGGTCAAGACGTCGTTCGCCATCCCAAAATACTCGCAGGACGCGCTCTCGGCCATCTACGTCCTGCGCGCGATCCCGCTGAAGCCGGGCACGCGGTTGACGATCCCGGTGTGCGACGGCGGCAACAACTACCGGGTGCAGTTCTCGATCGGCGAGGCCGAGGCGGTGGCCCTGCTGTCCGGCACCGTTCAGGCCTACCGCGTCAAGCCGGCGATCTTCGATCTGGCGGGCCAGGCCGTCGCCCGGCCGATGACGGTCTGGATGTCCGCCGACGACCGGCGTCTGCCTGTCAAGCTGCGCGCCGAGCTCGCCGTGGGCAGCATCGACCTCCTCCTGCGACACGTCACGCCCTGATCGCCACCGACGCCATGCGACTCGCCTTCGACGCCACCGCGTTGCCGCCGGATCGGCTGACGCGCGTCGACGAGTCACTGGCCCAGGGCACCGTCCCGGTCGCGGTCACCCGGGTGCCCACCGGCGCCAGCCGATACATCCTGGGCCTCGTCCAGGGCCTCTGCGGGCTGCCGATCGACGGCCGCCTCTTTGTCTTCACGAAGGTCGAGGACCTCGAACGGGTCGGCCCCTGGCCGCCGCATGCCGAACCCGTGCCGGTTCGACTCGCCACGCGACCGTCGCGCCTGGCCTGGGAACAAGTCGGGCTGCCGCGAGCACTGCGCCGCCTCGCGGTGGACCTCCTCCACTCGCCGCACTACACGACGCCGCTCAGCGGCGTGAGGGCCAGACGTGTCGTCACCGTCCACGACCTGACGTTCTTCCTCACGCCCGGCTACCACCAGCGGTGCAAGGGGGCCTTCTTCCGCCCCATGATCCGCGCGGCGGCCCGGCGCGCCGATCTCGTGCTGGCCGTCTCGCACGCGACGGCGCGAGACGCTCGGGCGGTGCTCGGGCTCGGACCGGACCGGGTGGCCGTCGTGCACGAAGCCGCCGATCGGATCTTCACACCGGTGGACGACCCCGCCGAGCGCACGGC
Organism: uncultured Acidobacteriota bacterium; assembly: GCA_963701315.1. Classification (GTDB taxonomy): domain Bacteria; phylum Acidobacteriota; class Vicinamibacteria; order Vicinamibacterales; family Fen-181; genus FEN-299. The sequence continues at coordinate 4,021,513 of OY969603.1, forward strand.
CGTGGAGCGACGGTACGGGCTCCGCCACCCCTTGCTCCTGTCGGTGGGCACGATCGAACCCCGCAAGAACCTGGGCGCGTCCGTGCGCTGCGTGGCCGCGCTCCACGCGCGTGGAATCGACTGCCAGCTAGCCGTCGTCGGGGCCCGAGGGTGGCGCACCGGCCCGTGGTTCGACGAAGTGCAGCGCAGCCGCGTGGCCGACCAGGTGCGCGTCCTCGGCTTTGTGCCCGACGGGGATCTCCGCGCGTTGTACTCGACGTGCGACGTGTTCCTCTATCCCAGCCTCTACGAAGGGTTCGGTCTGCCCGCTCTGGAGGCGATGGCCTGCGGTGCGAGGGTGATCGTCGCCGACCGATCGTCGCTGCCGGAGGTTGTGGGCTCCGGGGGACTTCGCTATGATCCCGACGACGAGGAGGGCCTCGCGAACTTGGTCACGACCCTGCTGCGTGACGAGACGGATCGGACGCAGTGGCGCCAGCGCGCGATCACCCGCGCGGCATGCTTTTCCTGGGAGCGGACGGCCAGAAACACCTATGAGTGGTACGGGCGAGTCGTGGCACAGAAGCGCGGATGAAGCGATGCCGACTTCGGCCCCAGCAGCCTCCGTCTCCATCGTCATCGTCAACTACAAGGCCTACGAGGACCTGGACGCCTGCCTGACGTCGCTCCAGTCGGCCAGGGCAGTGGCGCTCGAGGTGTTTGTCCTGGACCACGCGTCCTCGGCACCCGATCTCGAGCGGGTTCGAGCCCACCATCCGGACGTCCGCATGGAGGCCTTCGCCCACAACCCCGGATTCTCGGCGGGCGTCAACCGCGGCGCCGCGCTCGCGACCGGGCGCACGTTGCTGATCCTCAATCCCGACACGCGGGTGGCCCCGGGTGCGGTCGAAGCGCTCGAGTCGTACCTGGACGCCCACCCCGACGTCGCGGTCGTCGGCCCCCGCGTGGAAGGACCGGACGGCACGGTTCAGCGGTCCGCGCGGAGGTTTCCGACGATGCTGACCGGGCTGGCCGGGCGCAGTTCGCTGCTGACGCGCCTCTGGCCCGGCAACCCTCTGTCGCGCTGGGACCGGCTGGCCGACGCCGCCACGGCCCATCCGCTCGAGGTGGACTGGGTCGCCGGCTCGTGCATGGCCGTGCAGGCGGCCGCGTTTCGCGCGGTCGGCGGCATGGACGAGGGGTTCTTCCTGTACTGGGAGGACGCCGACCTGTGCAAACGGTTGCGGGCACAGGGCTGGCGCACCGTCTACCTGCCGTCCGCCGTCGTCATCCACGGCGTCGGGCAGAGCCGCCGTCATGCGCGCGCGATGTCGGTCCGGGCCTTCCACCGCAGCGCGTACCTCTACTTCCAGAAACACCGCGCGGGCCGGTTCCGGGCGTTCTCCCTGCCCTTCGCTCGCGCGCTCCTCTACGCGCGGATGAGCTTGCACCTCGCCGCCCTGACGGTCACCCGCCGTGACTGGTCCGACCGGTAGCCCGCCAGGCGTCGTCATCGTGACGTTCAACAGCCGGCCGTACATTGGGCGCTGTCTTGAGGCCCTTGCCCACTCCACGTTGCCTCCTGCGGCGACCGTGATCATCGACAACGCGTCCTGGGACGGCACCGCTGACCATGTCGCGCAGGCCTTCGCCTGGGTGACCGTGGTGCGCCGGCCCCTGAACGACGGATTCGCCGCCGGCGCCAACGCGGGGATCCAATGGTGCCTGGCGCGCGGCCACGACGTCCTCCTGCTCAACCCGGACGCCTTCGTGGAGCCAGGTGCACTGTCCGCCCTGACGGCAGCCTCGGCGCGGCACCCGCGGGCGGTGATCGGCGGGTGGGTGGTCCGCGACGACGGCGAGGCTTCGGTCCCCGCGGGCGGCGCACACATCTCGTGGTGGCGCGGGCGGACCGCCGAGCGGGTGCGCCCATCGTCTGGCGCCAGGAGGGACGCGGTCGAGGACGACGAGCCGGCGGGCGCTCTCTGCGGGGCCTGCCTGCTGCTGCCGCAGCGCGCCATTGCCGAAGTCGGCCTGCTCGCCGAAGAGTACCTCCTGTACTTCGAAGACACCGACTTCTGCGTCCGGGCCGCCACGGCGGGCTGGGAGCTCTGGCGAACCCGCCGCGCGGTGGTACGGCACCAGGAAGGGGCTGCCACCGGGGGTCCGGGTGCTCCGCTCGCCATGTACTACTTCGTGCGCAACCGCCATCGCTTCGTTCGGCGGTTTCGGGCAGGGGCCCCCGTGTACCGTGCGTTCCTCGCGTACGAGGCGACCGATGTCGCCGCACGGATGGCGTGGGCGTTCCTGAGCGGCCAGTCCGCGCTGGGGCGCGCCATCTGGCGAGGTTGGAACGCCGGCCGGGCGCGGCCGGCGCTCATGCGCGCGGGCGCACGAGCGCGTCCCTGAGCAAGGCGAAGTCCCGCGGCCGCACGCCCCGGACGAGCACGAGGCCGAGGACGTAGGCCACCACGCCCACGCCGACCCGCCCGAGGACGGGCACACCGGCAGCCAGCCGGAGCGCGACGACCATCACCCCCGACGCCGCCGCGCTCGCCGCGAGGATCCTCGTCACCTTGATGCGCGCGACGTCCCGAGCCGCGACGACCAGCACGCCGAGCACCACCACCTCCGCGCCGATCGTGCTCAGGGCTGGGCCCATCAGGTGAAACCGTGGAATCAGCACGAGGTTGGCCGCGACGTTGACGAGGGCCCCGGCGACAGCGGCACCCAGGTAGGCCTTTCGCCGGTCCGAGGCGAGCAGGGCATAGGCGAAGGGAACGTTGGCAAAGACGGTCGTCACGCTCCAGATCAGCACCCGGAAAACGGGCACGCTCGCCTCGTACCCGACCCCGAAGAACAGCGGCACCAACGCCGGGGCGACCATCGTGCCGCCCACGGCCAGGGGCAGGCCGAGCACCACCATCACGTGGGCGGCAACCTGAAGGAGACGGCCGAAGTCGTCTGGGCCCGTCGCGCGCAGCAGGACCAACCTCGGGAAGAGGGCCGAGCCGAACAGGCCGGCCAGACTCGTGAGGAACAAGACGATCTTCTGCGGAGCGGCGTACAGACCCACCGCGCGAGCCCCGTCAAACGCCCCCAGGGCGACGGCCCCGAAGCCGTAGTAGACCTGGATCACGATGAAGGCCAAGCCGAGCGGCAGCGCCTGACAGACGGCGTCCCACCACTCCACGAGCCGGAGGCGGAACGCCGGGCGGCCGTGGCCTCTCCAGAAGACGGCCCCCAGCCACACGGCCGCACACGCGACCCCTCCCACGTACGCGGCCGGCACGGCCATGGCGTCCGCCGCGCGGTGCACGACTAGGACCACGAGCCCCAGCCAGATCGCCGCGCCGACGGCACGCGACATCCCCACCAAGTCCATGCGCTCGAGGCCGGCAAACGCCCATTCCAGCGAGAGCGCGACCGGGAACAGCGACAGCCCGAACACGACCAGAAGCCGGGCGAGGGGGCTCGACCATCCGAGCGCGAGCGCCACGGCCACCAGCAGTACGAACGCCATCGTGGCGTTGAGCAGGCGCACGCCGACCAGCCCGCCCGCCTCGTCAGCCACCTCGTTCCGATGGCCGGCCACACGCCGATTGCCGAGCATGTCGAGCCCGAGATCAGAGCCGAGCCTGAAGTAGAGCACGATGGCTTGCGCGAGCGCCACCTCGCCAAACCGCGTCACGCCCAGCACGCGCGCGAGGTACAGGATGACGAGGAAGTTCAGGAACTGCGACGCGAAGGTCCCGCCCGACAGCGCCAGGTAGTTGAAGAGGAGGCCGCGACGCCCCTCAGACGCGGCGCGCGCAGGTCGGGTGGTCATCGAGTTGGAGCGGTCGACGGCCCGATCGGTGCCAGCTCGCGGCGCGCCGCGGGTAGGGCAATCGAGTCGGACAGGTGCGCTCGGAGGCGGCGCGCGGTCACCCTCAGTCCCATCACCACAGCAAGGACCTCGCTCATGCTACGGCGCGTCGACCTTGGTCCCCGGACGCGTCTCGTGCCCACGATCGCACTGGCCGACCGCGAGAGAGCGCACCGGCGGCGACGCGCTGCGGCCACCCGCTGGGCCGGATGGGCCCCCGAGGGACGTGCCTCGCGCGCCTGGCCTCGGGTCCTCCTGCGGGTGACCATCGGGAACCGCGAGCCCGCCACCCGGCTCCTCGCGCGGCTGCAGCCACCCCTTCGCCGTCAGCAACCGCTGGTACAGCGCTTCGATGTTCTTCACCAGGGCTTCGGCGGTGAAACGCTGGGCCACGTCGGCGCGCGCGGCCCGGGCCATGGCGCGTGCGCGGTCCACATTCGCGAGGCTCTCCCGCATCGCCCTCGCCAAGCCGGTGGCATCGCCGCTCGCCACCAGCCGCCCGGTGAGGCCGTCGCTGATCACGTCCGGAACGCCGCCGACGCGCGTGGCGACGACCGGGCAGCCGGACGCCATGGCCTCGATGACCGAGACGGGCGTTCCCTCATTGACCGACGTGAGGGCCAGCAGATCGAGGTCGGCGTAGACCGCGGGCAGGTCGCGCCGCCAGCCCGTGAAACACACCCGGCTGCCCAGGCCAACGTCGGCGGCCTCGCGTTCCAGCTGGGCCCGCTGTTCACCGTCGCCCACCACCACGAAGCGAGCATCCGTGCCCGCCTCGACCAGCTGTCGGGCCGCCGCGAGGAAGAGACGATGGTTCTTCACTGGAACGAGCCGGCCGACGATGCCGACCAGGGGCACGTCCGGTGGCAGGTGCAGGCTCGTGCGGAGGCGGCCACGCTGCGTGTCGGCCGCCAGGTACGGCTGCAGCTCGAAACCCAGCGGGATCGCCTGGATCTTCGCGGCTGGCGCGATGCGGTAGCGAAGCAGCTCCTCGCTCAGGCGCGGGCTGACGGTCACGATCCGATCGGAGACCCGGGCCGCGAACCGTTCCAGGCTCACCACCAGACGGGACACTGGCGGGCTGAAGTACCCGTGGAAGACGTGGCCGTGGAAGGTGTGTACCACGATCGGCACGCCCGCCAGCCGCGCCGCCAGCCGCCCGACCAGACCGGCCTTGGACGTATGCGTGTGGACGATTGTCGGGCGCAACCGACGCATCAGCCGGACCAGCCGGGCCAACGCGCGCAGATCGCTCCACGGCGAGATCGCGCGCCCCAGCTCGGGCAGGTGGATGGTCTCAACCTGTCCGCCCTCGGCCAGATCCCGCATGCTGCCCTCGTCCCTCGCTTCGGAGCCGTAGACGAGCGTCGTGCGGTAGCGGGCCGGGTCCAGGCGCGCCGCGAGCAGACTGACATGGATCGCCGGCCCGCCGATGTTCAGCCGGGCGATGACACGCAGGACGCGGAAGGGCGGAGTAGACATTAGCGAACTGGGCCGAGGCCGACACTCAACATGTCGGCGGGCGGTCGATGTAGTCGCGGTGCCACAGTTCAAAAGTCAGCAGGGCCCACAATCGGTGCGCATGATCACGCTGCCCGGCCTCGTGTTCACCGACCAGGCGCCGGACGACCTCCGGCCGGAAGTACGGGCGCGAGAGAGACCGCGGCGCGAGCAGCGCCTCGTGCAGGTAACCGCGCAGCTCACGACGGAACCACAAACCGATCGGCACGGCGAACCCCTGCTTCCGACGCGTCAGCACGACCGGGGGCACCAGGCCACGCACGGCCTCCTTCAACACCCGCTTGGTTCCGAGCCCCCGGAGCTTCATGCGGGTCGGAAGGCCCGCCACGAACTCGGCCAGCGAGTGATCGAGGAATGGCGCGCGCAGCTCCAGCGAATGGGCCATGCTCATGCGGTCCGACTTCACCAGCAGGTCTCCCGGCAGATACGTCGTCCCGTTCACGTACAACAATTGGTCCAAGGGGTCAAGCGCCGCCAGACGCTCGAACCGCGCCGCGTACCTCCGTTCCGACTCCCCGCCATCGCCGCCCGAGAGCGTCTGCTGCAGCAGGTCGCCCGTGAACAGCCCCACCCAGGACAGGTACCGCTGGGGCAGGGGCCGGTCAGCGCTGGCGGTGAACCGGCGCAACCGGCTGGGGAGGTTGTTGTAGGTCGTCGGCTCCCGGAGCCGCGCGGCCGCCGCGGCCACGGCGCGGCGCAGCGGTCCGGGGATTCGATTGTACCGTTCTGCGAGGCCGGCGGCGGCGAACCGCCGGTAGCCCGCAAACAGCTCGTCGCCACCGTCGCCGGTCAGGGCGACGGTCACGTGCTCACGGGCCAGCTTCGAGATCAGGAATGTCGGGATGGCCGACGAATCGCCGAACGGCTGGTCATGATGGCGCACGAGGGCGGGCAGCAACTCCAGCGCCTTGGGTTCGACGACGAATTCGTGGTGGTCGGTCGCGTATTTCCGTGCCGTGAGCCGGGCGACGGCCGTTTCGTCGAAGGTCTGTTCGCCGGAGAAGCCCAGCGTGAAGGTTTGCACGGGTCGAGAACTCGCCTCGGCCATCAGCGCCACCACGGCCGCGGAATCCACGCCGCCACTGAGAAACGCCCCGAGCGGCACGTCGCTGAGCAACCGCATCCGGACCGACTCTGCCAGCCGCCGCCGCACCTCCGCGGCCGCCTCGACCGCGTCCATTGCCGGCAGGCGCCCGAAGGACGGCGCCCAGTCCCAGGTACCTGGTCGAGCCGCGCGCGGCCCTGCCGCCACGTCAGATAGTGGGCGGGCGGCAGTTCGCGGATGCCGGCGTAGATCGTGTCCGGCGCTGGGACGTAGCCGTGCGTGAGGTAGAGCGGGATGGCCTCGGGGTCGATGCGGCGCGGAACGGCGGGATGGCGCAGCAGGGCTTTGATCTCGGAGCCGAACACCAGCAGGCCACTCGTTGGGTCGTGGTAGTAGTACAACGGTTTCTCGCCGAACCGGTCGCGAGCGAGAAACAGCGTGCCGCCGGCGTCAGCGATCGCCACCGCGAACATGCCGTTGAGACGCTCCAGGCAGGCCGGGCCCCACTGGCGGTAGGCGGAGAGGATCACCTCCGTGTCGCTGCTCGTCCGAAACGGGATGCCGAGTGCCTCGAGCTCGAGACGCAGGCTCGGGAAGTTGTAGAGCTCACCGTTGTAGACGATGTGCACCTGGCCGTCAGGGGTGGCGATGGGCTGGTGACCGGTCTGCAGGTCGATGATTGCCAGGCGCCGCATGGCGAGGAGGACGCCTCCGTGCCGGGCACAGCCCTCGTCGTCCGGGCCCCGGTGGCGCAGGGAGTCGTTCATCCGCTGCAGGATGCCCTCGCCGTCTCCCCCCGGCTCCGTGGCCGCAAAACCGCAAATGCCGCACACGCCGATCTACCTCCGGCGAAACCCCACCGCGCACCAGCACGGCATGGAGGACGAGAATTCAATGCGTTCCAGGCCGGCGGCGTCCATCATGTGACGAACCTGTCGGGCCGTGAAGCGCTGTTCCAGCCGGGTCCCGAACCGATCGCGCGCGTCGGTGCGCATGGTGTAGAAGCTGCGGGCCCGGTAATAGGCCAGAGGCCACGACTCCACCCGTGCGCCGAGCTTCTCCAGCGCGAGGGCGAACCGGGCGAGCGGATAGTAGACGGTGGTCGCGACGACCGTGCTAAACGCAAGCTGGGCCCGCGGCGGCAGACGTGACACGAGGCGGCGAAGCAGATCGCTGGTCTTCCACAGCGCGCGGAACCACGCGGGGCGGTTGTCGAACGCGTAATAGAGGTAGAGCAGCAGCGGTGCCCCGGGCTTCAGCTTCGCCACGCAGGCGTCGACGCCGGCCTGGGCGTCGGGCACGTGGTGCAGCACGCCAATCGAATAGCCGAAGTCCATCGAACCGTCCGGAAACGGCATCTCGTCGACACTCGCGACGTGGAACTCGCAGTTGCCCTGGTCCGCCAGGTTCCGCTTGGCGACGCTCAGCACCTCGGCGCTCGCATCGATGCAGTGCAGCCGCCCCACGCGCGGGGCCACGCAGGTGGCCCATCGTCCAGAGCCGCACCCCAGGTCGAAGCCTTCCGCCCGTTCCGGCAACGCGGCCCACGGGAAGATGTGGAAGTACTGATCGAAGAGTGCCTGGCGCTCGACCGGCGACAATGCCGCCTGATCGAAGCGCGTCCATTCGTCCGCAAATCCGGCGACGGTTGCCGGCTCGACATTGCGCTTTCGCAGCTGTTCCACGGCTGTTCCGCTGCACCCGCGCGGCCTGGCAAGGCCGCTCGCCCTGATCACCCCGGCCGCGCATGATAATAGCGCATTGCCTCGCCTGGACGGGTTCCGAACCAGCGCGCGCGACACGACCTCGCGCGCTGCAGTCCGCCGCCGTGTTGGGGCGTCAGGCCAACCGGGGAGAGGAGGGGCGACGCCGGCCCGTGTCCGCGACGCGCCTTACGCGTCGGCCGGCAGATCGCCTGTCGGGTTGGCGATGGCGTGGAACAGGCGTGGGGCCATCGCGTCGGCCGAGTACCCGGGCCTCGACCAGCCGACGGGCCCGTGCGCTCACCGCGAGACGAAGGGCAGGGTCAGTCAGGAGGCGGCCGAGGGCGTCGATCCAGTCGTCGTTCGAGCGGCAGAGGAGGACGCCGTCGTGCTCGCCAAGGATCTCGGCGTTCGTTTCCGTCCAGGAGGCGACCGCCGGCACGCCGGCGGCGCCGTATTGGAGCGCCTTGAGGGCCGCTTTGCCGCGTGTCCAAACCGTGTCCGGCATCGGCATCAGCCCGATGTCGAACGCGCTGACATCCTCGAGCTCGGTCGACAGAGCCCACGGTCGCATGTCGGGCCTGAACCGCACGAAGGGGTTACACCCGGCGCCGATGAGCCGCACCGAGATGGTGTGCCGCGCGGCCACCCGCGTGAGCGCATCCTCGATCCCGAGCAGATAGCGGGCTGTGGAAGGCGAGCCGATCCACCCGAGCACCGGCGCTGGGGCGGACAGGCCGGTGCGGTCCCGGAGGACGGCTCGGGACACGTCGACGCAGGTCGGGATGACCGTCACACGGCCGCCCAGGGCCCGGACGACGGCGGCGTTCCGGCGGTTCGACGTGATGGTCAACCCGCTGGCAGCCACGGCGTTCTGCATTCCGCGGCGCAGGATCCGCGCCCGCCAATGCTGCAGCATGCCTCCCTCAAGCTCCGGCTGGTCTAGCGCGTCATCGAAATCGAAGAGGATGCGATCGCGGTGCGCGGAGAGGGCACGCCGCGCCCACGCCGGGACCGGACACCGGTAGATCAGCACGCGGTCGTAGGCCCGCACCTGCCGGACGAGCCGGACCATCGCCCAGTGGTTCCACACGAAGGTGCGCGCCAGGTGCGCGAGGCGCCGCGGGCGCCGGGGGGCGGGTGCCGCGGAGATCGCGTCGGTGGGGCGACCGGGCGCCGCCACGAGCACCGTCGACTCGATGCCGAGCGCCTCCAGGCGGGGCAGGTACTGGAAGACGCGGTAGCGCGGGCCGGGCGCGTGTTCACCCAGCGGCACGACGAACAGCGTACGTAGCATCGACCTCCCTACCTGTGGCTCACCTTGCGGCGGTCGTCCACCTCATTCGGTTTGCGCGCCAGGACCCCGATCCCGACACCGCCTCCGGCGAGGTTGAACACGCGGTTGAGCAGGGCCTCTGCCCGCAACACGACCGGACGCGTATCCCACGAGGCTGCCGGACCGCTTGCCGCCGCGGGTCCGCTCGCCCCGCGCCGTCGCACCTTCGACACCCACTGCACCAGATCCCGGCCGAGCCCAAACACCTCCACGCGCTGAATCAGAAACCCCTGAGGTCGGAGAATCGCCGCGAGCGAGCGCCGATTCCAGTAGGTGAAGTGATCCTCGACGATCATGGACCACTTGGTGCCCAGCAGGAACCAGGCGACGGACGGCAGGTTCAGCGTGGTCAGGGCGAGCGCTCCCCCGGGCCGCAGCAGTCGCCCGAGGCGCTCGACGAATGCCCGCGGGTCGGGGGTGTGTTCGAGCGAATCCCACGAGGTGACCAGGTCGAAGGTGCCCCACGGCAGATCGTCCAGCGCCTCGAAGACTCCCTCGCGGACCTGGTATCCCCTCTCGCGGGCCCTCCGGGCAGCGGGCGGGTTCATCTCGATGCCGAAGGGCCGCCATCCAGCGGCGGCGGCGACCGTCAGGAACTGCCCGTTGCCACAGCCGACATCACAAAGTGCGTCCGCGCCGGGCCGTGCCACGGGCAGCCACCCCAGGCGGGCTCGATAGAGCGTGGCCTTCCTCGCCTCGAGTGGGGCGAAGTGCTCGGCCAAGTCGGTACCTGCGTCTCGTATTTCGCCCTGACCCGCTCGCGCGGCGGGGGGTACGCGTGCACGAGGTCGCACGAGGGACATCGGACGAGCGCGAAGAGTTCGACGCGGGCTATCGTCCGGCCGCCGTGTCGCCCGCAGGCGGGACAGGTGGGACGGCCCTCAGCCTCGGTCACCGCCGGCCTCCGAATCCGGCCGCAGCCGCCCGGCGCGCCACCGTACCACCAGCGCGCTCCCCCAGAACGGCAGGCTCGTCGCAAACACGATATACCAGGTGATCGTGCTGTTGAACTTGTTCACGAAGATCGACAGCACGATTCCCAGCGTGAGCTGTCCCAGGACGACGAGGTGCAGCGCCGACGCCCGCATCCTTCGCGTGCGCTCGTACACCGTCCCGATCAGCAGGCCGACCAGCAGGCAGTAGGCCGCCATTCCAGCGACGCCAAAGTCGCGGAGCGGATAGTACAAGAACGTGTAGCCGTTGAAGAGAATGACGTCGGTCCCCCGCCGCACGACTTTGGTAAATCCCAGCACCTGCGGCGGAAGCGTGGTCGAGATGAGGCCAACACGATTGAGCAGCCGAGCCACCGGGTAGGCCGACTGGACCCCGTAGGTGAGGGGCTGATCCGGGGGGAACCACAAGGCGAACGCGGCATACGACGCGGTGGCGTAGAGGTAGAACGTGGACCCCTTCCTCAGGACCGCTGCCAGGAAGCGGTTCCGCGTGAGCGGCGTCGCCGGCTGCATGAGCAGCGCGTCCGGGGCGTCGGTCGTGCCCCGCTCCAGCTGCGAGGGTGCTGCGGGTGGCGCGGCTGGGGCCGCGCCACCGGCGGCCGGCAGGGGGGCGGGCGCAGTCGGCACCGAGGGTTGCCCGGGTTGCCTCGCCAGCTTCCCCGGAGACTTCCGCGGCCCGGGCGTGGCGGCGAGTGCTGCCGCGGCCCTCGCGCCTGCGGCCGGGCCGGATGCGAGGCCGCTTCCCGGCCGAGGGGCCGTCAGGACAAACCCGAGGTTCTCCGGGCTCCGGCCGGTCCAGTACCCGACCGCCAGGAAGTTCGCCGTCAGCGCCAGGCCGGCGAGCACAAGACCGCCGATCAGCCTCCGTACCGACAGCGTCCCGCCGTATCGGTACAGGAACATGAAGAGCGAGGTGATGACGATCGTGAAGAACTGCGTCCGATCGGTGGTGACCCACGTGGCTCCAGCGCAAGCGACGACCAGGCCCCACTGCCACGCCTTCAAACGGACGGCTCCCAGGGTCAGGGCCGTTGCCAGGATCGGCGCGATCATGCAGAAGAACTGCAGGAAGAGGAATCTGCTCGGGATCTCGTAGTTCGCCAGCGCGATGCGCACGCGCGTCGCATCGTGCAACAGCGTCTGGAACCCGAGCAGTCGGCCCACTTCCCACACGTACCAGACGGTGCCGACCAGTCCCAAGCATGCGTACCCGACGATCCAGACCGCCGGGCCAGGAACCTGCCAGACCCGCGGCGCCGCGTGCCGAGCGAGGGGTCGCGCGAGCAGCATGCCACCAACGAGAGCGGACGCGCCGAGCAGCAACGTGGCTGCCGCCAGCAGCGGCATCTCGGGATAGGGCAGCATCCGCAGCAGGAAGAGGCCGAAGGAAGAACACCAGACGGCCGTCGCCAGCGCGGCCGGGTTGGCAAAATCCCCTGTTCGGGCTCGGGCCCATGCGAGCGCCGCCACACCAGCGCCGCACAACCCGAGCGCAATAACGATGTTCACGGTGAACCCTCGATGCCGGGAATGGGCGGCGTCACTATCCCATGCCAGCGCACGCAGCGGGCGTGAGTTCGGCGGAGCGATCTTATTGAACCTATCTGGGACCGGTCAAGGCGCCGACGTGCCCGATGTCTCGTCGGAAACGGGCAGCGCCTTCACAGGAACTCGCTCGGCCAGAGGGATTTCGGCTGTCGCCGCGCATGCGTCGGACGGGCGCACCGCGAGGACCGGTGGTCGCTGCGACGCGCCGGTCGTGGGGCACACCGACCACAAGTTGCGGCCGGCGTCGCTGTAGCAGGTTTGCGCGCCTCATTCCCCCGGCACGGTGACCGTCGATGGCGCCGGCGGTGCCGGGGTAGCAGGCCGCCACACGGCGATCACCGACCTGCCGGCCCGATGTCCAATCAGCGGGTCGATGACTCGCGAGACAGGCACCAGCCACCGGTCCCAGAACATCACCTGGCGGAGCGTGGGCAAAGGCTGAGACAACACGAGCCGGTTTCCGAGCGACGCCAACAGGCCCGCAGTGTCGAGATCGGACGTCCGGTCGAGCGCCAGGCTGGCCGGGGTGGCGTCGCGCAGCCGCCTGGCCGTGTAGCGTCGCCAGTGGCCAATGTGGCGGTCGAAGGCCGAATACAGACACTGACAGGCCGGCGCCAGGGCCACGATCACGCCGTCGGGCGCCAGTCGTGCCGAGGCCCGATTCAGTTCCTCCCGGTCGTCTCTGATGTGCTCGAGCACATCCACCTACAGGATGCAGTGGAACCGATCGACATCGCCCAGATCGGTGACGGTGCCATGAATCACCGAGATGGGGACTCCGCGCAGGGACGCGGGCAGGTGCCCGCTGAGGGCGGTGGCCATCTCTTTGTCCGGCTCAAGGCAGACCCAGCTCTCCTGGCGGCCGTCCAGCAGGTGCTCGGTCGTCGCACCGAACCAGTCGCCCTGAGTCTTGAGCGCTCGCAGGTGGGCGCTCGCCTGGGCAGCATCGGCAAGGGTCAGACTGGTGATTTCTCGCATCGGTACGATTGGCAAGACCCGCCAGAACCGGAACCGGAGGAATCCTCGAAGCGACATCAGGTGAGCATTCCCGTTCCGGCGGGGAGGGCGAGGCGTGAGGGCTCCCTCAGCTCGGCCGGAATCGAGACGGGCGCCGACCCACGCGGCTTGCCGGGGCAACCGGTGGGAAGGTGATGTCCGGGGCGCATCCGAGTTTTGCCGAAAGTTATGCCGCGGCGCTGGTCGTCATCTCGGCCCACCACCCGTCCCGGCCTCCCTAGGATGGCAACTGACCGGCCTCGGAGAGTCGGCTCGCCGGCGGCGCACGCCAGAATGACCCGGGCGCGACGCGTCGGGGCCGTCTCGCTCGCGTTCGGTGGACCAACGATTCGCGTTGGCGCCGGCCGTCATGGGACACCATCACGCGCGTCCGGCCGTCCGGGCTGCATGTTCGTCTCCTTGTGGAGCAATACGCCCAAGCCGCGATCTCTCTCAGGCACGACCCTAGCGCCGGAAGGCCTGTCTGAGTCTGGACACCAGCGAGGGCGCGATGAACGGCGTGACGCTCAGCACGAGGACGTACCACGAGGCGGTGTTGTTGAACTTGTTCACGAAGGTCGACAGCGCGAGGCCGAGCGAGATCTGTCCGATGGCCAGCAGGTGCAGCGGGGACTCTCGGGCGTGCCGCGTCCGCTCGTACACGTAGCCGGAAGCCAGACCAACCACCAGACAGTAGACGATGACGCCAGCGATGCCAAAATCTCTGAGCGGGTAGAACAGGAGCGTGTACGCGTTGAAGAACATCTTGCGGCCATCGCGCGTCGCAACGACCGAGAACCTCGGGATCGGCGCTGGCAGGCTGATACGGATCACGCCGAGGCGCTGTAGTGCCCGCGCGACGGGATAGACGGCGTGGAGGCCCCAGGTGCGCGGCTGGGGTTGGGGGAACCACACGGCAAACGCCGCGTACGAAGCCGTCGCGTACATGTAGAGGGTCGAGCCCTTCGTGAACGCGCCGGGCGCGCCTCCCGCGGGCGCCTGTGCGCCAGGCGTCCCGCCCGCCGGTTCAAGAGGAACCACACGCTCGAGGGACGCCGGATTGTCCGGACTGCCTCCCGGCCTGGTCAGGACGAAGCCCAGGGTTTCGGGCGTTCTCCCGGTCCAGGATCCCACCGCCAGGAAACTTGCGACCAAGACGAGCCCGCTCACACTGATCGCCACGAGGAACCGGCCGACAGTGAGATTCCGGCCGTATCGATACAGGTACATGAACAGCGCCGCCAAGACGACCGTGAAGAGCTGAGTACGGTCCGTGCTGAGCAACGTGCCCGACACGCAGACCACGGCGAGCAGCCAGCACCAGCGACCCAGCCGGTGGCCGGTCAGGGCGAGGGCCACCGCTACCAGCGGCGTGACCACGCAGAAGAACTCGAGAAACAGGAACGTGCTGGGAATCTTGTGCTTGGCCAGGCCAACTCGGAGGTGGGCCGCATCACCGAAGCCTCCCCAGCCGGCGAAGCGGTGGACCTCGGCCACGTACCAGCACATCCCGGCGATGCCCAGGATGCCGAACACAGTCAGCCAGGTGTGCGCGCCGACCGTCGGCGGGACTCTGGGCGTCGTGCCACGCGCAAGGCGGCGCCCGAGGCCAATGCCGCCCAACAAACACCCCACGCCGAGGCCGAGCGTCGCCGCGGCCGCGGCCGGCATCGGTCCGTACGGGAACATCCGAAGGAGATACAGACCGAACGACACGGTCCAGACAGACAGCGTGATGCTCGTGGGATCACAGAAGTCACCGCGCGTCATCCTCGTCCAGACGACGGCTCCGACGCCGGTGGCAAACAGCAGGCCTGCGACTAGAATCATGTCGTTCGCCGGAAGGCGCGTCCGGCGGACGCGCCAGAGGCCGCCGAAACCCGCTCATTCTACCCGGGAACGGTCCGGAGCACCGAGGTCGACGCGGCGCGAGGGCGCAGCCAGCCCCTGACGAGGGCGCGACTGCTGCTTGGGGGCCACTCTCCCGCGCGGTCCCGGGACAACCGCGTCAGGAATGCGGCGGCTTCAGTGGACGCGACACCGCGTCGCCGTCGGCGGCCTCGAAGGGAGGTGTGTCGGGCCGGCTTCCAGCCGGACGGGCCAGGCTCAACAATAGGGCTCGCTCTTGTGGGCCGACGAGCCCGCTAATCCGAGTGGCGGCAACGATCACCGACACACCAGCTCCCACGGCCGCCAGCGCTCCCCAGGTCGGCGCCAGACCACGCCACGTTGCCACGCGGTCCGCACCGAATGCCGTCACGGCCCCAAGCGTTGCCACGGCGGCCACCGCTATCAGGTCGCGTCCACCGGCAAACGCGATGTCAAGGCGGCCGGCAAGCCAGGCCCACAGCGCCAGTCCGGCGGCCAGCGGGGCAGCCGCGAACAGCACCACCGCGACGGGAAAGCGCGGCGCGAGCACACTGACTCCCAGCCCAATCACGACCCCGGCCCACGTGGTGGTCGCCTCGGGCCCGGGCACGCCGGCCGACCGTCCGAGCATTGCCATCGGCACCGTGAGCGAGATGAGCGCATGGAGGATGAGCAAGGGACGCAGGATGGAGGCGACCTGCGCGGGACCCGGCCCGGCGCCAAGCCACCAGTGCACGGCCGGGTCCGACACGATGAACACCAGGACGGACGAGGGCAGCATGAAGAGGGCGGTGTATTTGACCGCAAGGCGGATGAGCTGGGTCGCCTTGGCTCGGTCGGTCCCGGCGAGCAACTGCACGCCGAACGGCACCATCGTCACGAAGAGAGCGGACGCGAGGCTTCTCAGGCCGAGTGCGGCGCGGGCCGCAAGGTCGTAGATACCGGCGGACTCCACGCCGAACCGCTGGCTGACGATGAGCCGGAAGATGTACTCGCCGCACATCGGTCCGATGGTCGCCACCTGGAGCACGCCGCCAAACTGGATCAGCTGGCGGAGCGTCGGGGCGTGCCACCGCCAGGGACCTGACGCCGAGGGTGCCCCACGCAGGGTGAACAACGCCTGACGCAGGCTCCACCACGCTCCGGCGGCCGAGAGCGGCGCCCCGGCGGCGTACGCCAGCAGGAGGACGTCGAGCCGCCGCACGCCCGCCAGCGCGGTGGCCGAGACCGCCACCGTTCCCACGGCCATGCCAGCCGTCCGCCACGCGTAGACCGCCACCATCCGTTGAAGTCCCGACAGCCCGCTGCCCACGACGAGCGAGCCGGTCACCAGGGCCAACGACAGTGGGAGCACGCGTAGGGCCCGGAGCACATCGAGCGGAATCGGCCTGCCGGCCCAGACGTCGAGCGCGTAGGCTGACGCCACCTGCAGACCTTGCAGCACTCCCGCCGCGGCGAGGACGAGCAGTGCGGCCTGGCCGACCGTCCGCGGCACCTCGCCCACGCGGCCGTGCGCCTTGAGGTACGCCACGTGGCGTTCGACCGCCGCAGACAGTCCAAAGTCAATGAGCGCGGAGTAGCCGACCAGGAAGGCGAACAGCGACCAGAGCCCGAACAGCTGGCGCCCGAGGCTTCTGAACAGGACCGTCGACAACGCCAGCGCCAGGACGACGGCCGCCAATCGTCCGGCGAGCGTCGCCACGGTGTTGCCGGCGAGCCGGCGGTATCCGGTGGTGCCCCGTGCGGACCCGGCAACGTGATCGACCATGGTCTCGACGTGTGGGGGGGCGTGGACGGGCAATGGTCAGCTCGCCACCGGGGTGCGGGGTGTCGCCACCGACTCGGCTTCGGTCGCGGTCCCACGCGCCTGCACGCCGTCGGACCGCCGGCCGGCGACCTCCCTGAGCGCGCAGGAGAAGCGCAGCAGCGGCACGTCGGCGTCTCGGCACATCGCCCGCACGGACTGGACGGCCGAGGGGCCAATCTTGATCGATGTCAGGATCACCGCCTCCACGCCGGAACTGAGCAGAGCCTCGATCCGGGCTGGCCCGCCGACGACCGGCACGCCACGGATCCGCCGGCCGTGTTTGTAGGGATCGTCATCGACGAACGCCACCAAATGGTACGAATGCCGCGGGTTGTTCAGCAGTTCCCGCGCCAGCATGTCGCCGCCGTCGCCGGCACCGTACGCGATGGCGCGCCGGGACGCGCGGCGCGGCCCTTCGCCGATCGCGGGCAGCACGCGGAACGCCAGCCGCGAGCCGACCAGGAGTGCCGCCAGCACGAGCCCGTCGATGACGAACACGCTCCGGGACATCCGCTCGAAGCGATACAAGTAGGTCAGCGCCAGAACCGCCATCACCGACCCCAGGCCCACCCCCTTCAGCACGGGTCCGAGCTCGCTGGTCCCGAAGTACTTCCAAATGCCGCCGTAGATGCCAGCGAGCCGGAGACTGACAATCTTGCAGGCGATCACGATCGGCAGCGACGCGAGGAAGGTCGGGAAGTAGAAGGCAAACGCCGCCTGGTCGAACCGGATCCGGTACACCGAGTAGTAGGCGGCCGTGACGAGCACGACGTCGAGCACGAGCTCGAACACGTGGTGTCGGACCAGCAACGCCGCCAGGGCCGGCCGCCAGCGCCCGGCGAGCAGGACCGAGAAGTCCTCGCCGCCGTAGACGCGCACCCGCAGCAGGGCCACGCCGAGCAGCAGCACCCCGACCACCAGCAACGCCAGCAGCGCGTCGGTGGCACGTCCCACCCTGGTCACCAGGATCGCGCCGCCGCCCGACACGAGAGCCATCGCGTAGAGGAAGAGGACGGCCCGCTTCTCGGAGAAGCCGAGAGCCACGAGCCGGTGGGCTGTGTGGTCGGTTCCCCCGCGCGACGCCGCGCGCCCCGACAGCTTCCTGCTGACGGTCACCAGGGTCGTGTCGAAGATCGGGACCAGGAGCACGAGGATCGGCACGGCCACCGCCACCTCGGGCACCGAGCCCTTGGGGCCGTCGGTCAGCAACGACAGCCCAGCCAGCAGGAATCCGACAAACAGCGCGCCCGAATCCCCGAGGAAGATCGAGGCCGGGTGATGGTTGTAGACCAGGAACCCCAGGAGGGCGCCGCAGAGGGCCGCGGCCACCCCAACGGCGGGAGTCGGACCCCCGGCCAGCCCCAGCCCGATGGTCGCCAGCGCGGCGGCTGCAATCGCCCCCACGCCGCTGCACGCGCCGTCCATGTTGTCGATCAGGTTGAAGGCGTTGGTCAGGCCGATCAGCCAGAGCACCGTCAGCAGCGAGTCGGCGGTCAGTGACCCGGTCCAGTCCAGGCGCAACCCCCAGGCGAGCGCCGCCGACGCGATGACGACCTGCAGCGTCAGTTTCGTCACCGGCCGAAACGCGACCAGATCGTCGAGGAGGCCTACGGCGAACGCGGCCGCGCTGCCACACGCCACCGCGACCATCGGGCCGGACCACTGCGGGAGGGACACCACGGACACGGCCGCGCCGCCAAAGACGGCAATCCCGCCGAGCAGCGCCGTCGGGGCCCGGTGCCACCGGTCCGCCTGCGGCGCGGCCACGTAGCCGAAGCGCCGGGCCAGGCGGCGGACGAGGGGCGTCAGCGCCACGGCCACCGCGAAGCCGGCAGCCGCGATGAGGAGAGTGGACAGTGCGTTCACCTTGCTCTCGGCGCCGGCGGGAGAATCCACCGCCGGTCGGACGAAGGCTGGCCTAGCCCTTCGACGTGGGTGCGACCGCCGCCAACCGCGCCAAGTCGGCGTCCACCATCATCGCCACCAGTTGCGCGAAGTCGACGCTGGGCTGCCAGCCCAGTACCCGGTGAGCCTTGTCCGAACTGCCGATGAGGTGATCGACTTCGGCGGGCCGGATGAGGGTCGGATCGACACGGACATACGGTTGCCAGTCCAGGCCGACGCGCTCGAACGCGACCTTGACCAGGTCACGAACCGAGTGCGCCACGCCGGTGGCGATCACGTAGTCATCGGGTTGATCCTGCTGGAGCATGAGCCACATCGCGCGCACGTAGTCGCCGGCAAACCCCCAGTCACGACAGGCGTCGAGGTTGCCGAGCGACAGGTGATCGGTCAGGCCGAGCTTGATGCGTGCGACGGCGTCCGTGACCTTGCGCGTCACGAACTCCAGGCCGCGCCGTGGCGATTCATGGTTGAAGAGAATGCCCGAACACGCAAACAGGCCGTAGCTCTCGCGGTAGTTGACGGTGATGTAGTGGCCGAACACCTTCGAGACGCCGTACGGGCTGCGCGGGTAGAACGGCGTCAGTTCTGTCTGAGGCACTTCGCGCACCTTGCCGAACATCTCGCTCGACGACGCCTGATAGAGCCGGACCTTCGGGGCGACCCGGCGGATGGCTTCGAGTACGCGGGTCACCCCCTGCGAGTTGAACTCGCCCGTCAGCATCGGCTGGTCCCAGCTGGCCGGCACGAACGACATCGCTGCCAGGTTGTAGAACTCCCGCGGCTGGACGTCGTCGATGACGCGCATCAACGACAGCTCGTCGAGCAAATCAGCGGGACGGAGCGTGACACGGTCGAGCAGGTGCTCGAATCCGCCAGAGATTCGGTGCACTGGACCGCCGGACGACCCCGGTCACCTCGTAGCCCTGCTCGAGCAACAGTTCAGCCAGATACGACCCGTCCTGCCCGGTAATCCCCGTGATGATGGCGCGCTTTGGCATACGGCTTCCTGAACGTGTGAAACCCCTGAATAGTAGTGTGTCGGAAAGGCATGGTCAAGGACGCGCGGTTCTCTCCGAGGGCCCGCCCAACACTCGTACGGCGAGCCTGAGGCGACGAGGCGCCAGTGGCCCAGGCGGGTCACGCGGAGACCGCTCGGTCATGCAGGCGCCGGGAGAAACAGGCTGCGGACATGGAGGCCGTGCGCACGCCTCGGAGAGGGCCGTTCGTGGCCACGAGGGCCTTGACGCGTCGCGCCCGCCCGACGGGCGGTCCGCCGGGCCCGGGCATTCGCGTCGACTAGCTCGTGTCGATCTGGGCAGGTCCAGGAGAGGCAGGCGGCCCAGCCCCGCCGTCCGGAACTGAGGCGAGGAGGATTCCCCGTGACTACTGCACGTAGCCGAGCGACCTGAGGCGCTCGCGGTCCGTCGGGTCCACGGGATGCGGCGCGGCCGGACGAACGCGGGCGCGGGCCAGACGGGCGAGTTCGGCAGCCCATGTGGGATCCACGACGGCGAGGTCGAGCGTGCGGCCTTCCGACGGGTCGACCGCCAAGTCGTAGACCTCCAAGGTCCCGTCGTGGCGGCGAATCGCCTTCAGCGAGCCGGAATACAACGCGAACAGCGGCAGGGCCGTGGGATTGCCGGGGCCTTCTATGTGGGAGGCGCCCGACGAGTCCGCCACCACGAACCGCCGCGCGCCACCCTCGCCGCCGAGCAGGCTCCGCCCGTCCCCGGCGGCCGCTGGCGCGCCGACCGCCTCGAGCACCGTCGGCACGATGTCCACGGCGGAGACCACCGCGCCCGGGTCCAAGCGCGCGGGAGAGCCGACATACTTGATGACCAGCGGGACGTGTACCACCTCATCGTAGACGGTGGACCCGTGGCCCACTGCGCCGTGCTCGTCGAAGGCCTCGCCGTGGTCCGCCGTCACCACAATCAGCGTGTCGTCAAATGCTCGAAGCGCACGCAGCCCGTCGAACAGCCGCCCGAGCTGCGCATCCTCGAAGGCGATCGCGCCGTCGTATTGCGATTGCAGGTGGCGCCGGACCTGTTCTTCCATCCGGTGGCCAGGATGGTGCATCACCGCATCCAGGATGGCCGGGTAACGGCTCCAGGAAAACGTCGGATCCCGGCCGCCGAACTTCGTGTCAAACGGTGGCGGCGGCTGATACGGGACGTGGGCGTCCATGTAGTTGAGGAAGACGAACCAGGGCCAGTCCGCCCGCTGCGCCGTCGCGATCAGCGAAAGCGCCCGGTCCGTGACCGCGTCGGCCGGAAGGAACAGCCGGTCGGATCGCAGGGATGGTGCAACCGCCGTGATCAGGGCACGGGCGACCCCGCGCAACAGGTACGGCTTGGGGGGGCCGAACGGCGAGACCGGCTCCCGGCAGTCGAAAACCGAAAAGCCCCGCGCAAACCCGAACCCGGCGTGGAGGAAGAGCCTGTTGGCCACGACGGCCGCCGTCGAGTACCCACGTGCAGCGAGCCGCGTCGCCAACATGGGAATGCCGTCCGGCACAGCCGTGGCGACGGCCTCCTTCCCGGGTGGCGCCGTGAACCGTGCCCCGTGGTGTGTCACGGTCAGTCCGGTGAGGATCGAGGCGTGGCTGGCCAGCGTGTGGTTCGAGGCGGCGATCGCCCTGGGATACACAATTGCGCCTTGCGCGGCCAGCCGTGCCAACGAGGGCGCCGTGTCGCGGCCGTACCCGTAGAGCGGCAGGTGATCGGCCCGAACCGTGTCGAGGGAGATAAGCAGGACGTTCGGCTGGCGGACCGCGGAGTGGGCGGCGACCGGCGGAGTCAGGGTGGGTACGCGGCTGGCGAGCGCCGGCACGCCAAGCGAGACACCGAGCGCCAGCAGGCCCAACACCAGGGGCCCCGCCGCGCGCGCGCGCGGCGCCATCCGGGTGGCCGCGCGGGCCAGGTACGAGGCGCCGAGCCAGGCGACGAGCGCGAACGCCGACCCTGCGCCGACGGTCGACGCGACCCTCCAGGCGGTGCCGATGTACCATCGCGGCTCCGCGAGGAACGCCGTGAGGAGGAGGAAGGTGGAGGCGAACCAGGGGTTTGTGAAGACGGCCGCGCGGGTCCCGCCGACGCCTCGCAGCCGCGCGGTCAGGCCCAGGAGGGCCAGCAGGACGCCGGCCGAGGCGCCAGGCAGTGCGGGTCGGAAGACTGCCGCGGCATTGCCGGCGAAGGCCATCGCCACGACGGTTCCCCCCACCGCAAACCAGGGCACGGCCAAGCGGCCCGTCGAGCCCCAGAGGTGCGTCGCCACACCGAGCACCGCGCCGAGCCCCGCGCCAGCCAGGCCGTAGGCCGCCACCGCCAACAAGGTGCCTTCGACGCTGATGCTGGCTACGCGCCTGGTCGCCAGCTCGAGCACGAGAACGCGTCCGAGGTCCGCGAAGACGGCCTCGACGACGCCGTACACCAGGCAGGCGCCAGCGACACCGCCGGCCGCGCGCCCCGCCTGGGTGGCGATGCCGGCCCACTTATCGGCGGCCACCGCGATCTCCTCCTCGCACGGCGAGATAGCGGCCGATCGCGTCCTGCCACGTGGGCATGGGCACCCCGACCGAGGCCAGTTTGGCGTTCGACAGGACGCAGTAGAGGGGGCGCCGCGCGCGCAGGCTGGCCTCCGACATCCGCATCGACACCAGGCGCGGCGGCATCCCGATCTGGCGCGCCACCGCGCGCGCCAGGGCCTCCCACGTGCAGGAACCGGAGTTCACGCAGTGATACAGCCCGGTCGGCGCCCGGCGCTCGAGCAGCAATCGCGTGGCGTTGGCCACATCGTGGCCGTAGCTCGGCGACACGGTCCGGTCGGAGAACACCCGCGCTTCCTGTCCGTCGACAAGGTCGTCGACGATGCGGTCCACGCTGGTGCGCCGCGCGCCGGGATTGGCCGCGTTGGCGCCGAAGATGCTCTCGACCCGGAGGACGTACGCCCAGCCGGCGTCCCGGGCGAACCACTCGCCGATCAGCTTCGAGCAGGCGTAGGTGCTCTGGGGGCTCGGCTCGTCGTCCTCGGTGTAGGGCCGGTCGGATGTCCCATCGAAGACGAAATCGGTGCTGTAATGCACCAGCGCGGCACCGGTCGCCCGGGCGACCTGGGCCAGCCCACGGACGGCGAACGCGTTGACGCTCAGGGCCTCGACGGGCTCGTCCTCCGCGCGGTCTACGTCGGTGTAGGCCGCGCAGTTGATGATGGCGTCGGGACGAACGCGCCGCGCCGCGGCACCGACCGCGCCGTGATCGCGCACGTCGAGGTCGTCGCGGGTCGTGGCCGTCACCTCGTGCGAAGGTGAGAGGTGCTCGACAATCGCCACCCCGAGGTGTCCGCTCGCGCCAAGGACCAGGATTCGCATCTTAGGCGGCCCGCTCGGTGACGAAGTCCCGCATCTGACCGTCGTCGAACGTGCCCTCCCACCGCGCCACCACCGTGGTCGCGAGGCAGTTCCCCATCACGTTCACGCCCGTCCGTCCCATGTCCATGATCTGGTCGATGCCGAGGAGGATGGCGGCGCCTTCGACCGGCAGGTTGAACGACGTCAGCGTCGCCAGGAGCACGACCAGCGCCGCACGCGGCACGCCCGCCACGCCCTTGCTGGTGAGCATCAGCGTGAGCATCATCACGAGCTGGCGGCCGAAGGGCATCGGCACGTTGAACAGCTGCGCGACGAAGACGCTGCAGAGCGAGAGGTACAGCGTGGTCCCGATCAGGTTGAAGCTGTAGCCGGTGGGGAGGACGAGGCTCACGATGCTCTTCGGCGCGCCGAACCGTTCCATCAGCTCGAGCGCCTTCGGGAGCGCCGCCTCGCTGCTGGCGGTCGTGAATGCGATCAGGCTCGGCTCCCGGCTGGCGCGCAGGAAGTGGCCAAACGGCACTCTGATGATCCGGCAGGTCAGCCAGAACACCAGCAGCACGAAGAGGAGCAACCCGCCGTACATCAGGAGCACCAGCTTGCCGAGTGTCCAGAGGATACCGAGGCCCTTGCTGCCGACCGTCGCGGCGATGGCCGCGGTCACGCCGACCGGCGCGAAGAGCATCACATAGCCCGTGAACTTGAACATCACGTGGGCGACGCCGTCGAGAAAGTCGAGCACCGGCTGGCCCTTCTTGCCCACCGCGGCCAGCCCGATGCCAAAGAACACCGAGAAGACGACCACCTGGAGAATGTCGCCGGTCGCCATGGCGTCGAAGATCGACGTCGGAAACAGGTGGATCAGGATGTCCCACCCGGTCTGCGGCCGGGCCGCGATCGACGCGACGCTCGAGGCGTCGGCCTGCAGCGAGAGCCCGGCCCCCGGCCGGAACCAGTTGACGAGGCCCAGGCCGAGGAAGAGGGCGACCGTGGTGGCGAGCTCGAAGAACACCAGCGCCTTGATTGCGATCCGGCCCATGGCCTTCATGTCGCCGGTCCCGGCGATGCCGATGACCAGCGTCGAGAACAGCAAGGGCGCGATGATCATCTTGATCATGCGCAGGAAGACCGTCGACAGCGGCCGGAGCTGCTCGGCGAGGCCGGCCACGTGGGCGCCCTGCACGTCGGCGGACGGAAACAGGTACCCGAGGACCACGCCGAGGATCAGGCCGATGAAGATCTGGGTCGTGACGCTCGGTATGCGCGAGCGGCGGGACGAAGGGGCCTGGATGACGTCGGTGTGTTCGAGAGCCATGGCGAAGTTCACCCGCCGCGCCGTCCTGTCCGCCAGGCAGGAGGCTACGCGGCTTTCGTGATCGCGTCGACCACGTATCGCTGCTGTTCCTCAGTCAGTTCGCCGTAGATCGGCAGCGCAAGGGAGTGGTCGGCAGCGGCCTCGGCGACCGGAAAGTCCCCCCGCCGGTACCCCAGGTAGGCAAAGCACTCCTGGAGGTGGAACGGAACCGGGTAGTAGATCTCGGTCCCCACCCGGCTCGCCTCGAGCGAGGCCCGCAGCCGGTCGCGCTCGGCCAACCGGATCACGAACTGGTTGTACACGTGATGGCAGCCAGACGGCTCGACGGGCAGCTCCACCCGGCCTTGGACGACGAGCGGCGCGAACAGCTCGCGGTAGCGATCCGCGTTCCGGCGCCGGGCCTCGGTCCACGCGGCCAGGTGGGGCAGCTTCACCCGCAGGACGGCCGCCTGCAGGGCGTCCAGGCGGAAGTTGGCCCCCACGAACTTGTGGAAGTACTTGGGCTCGGCCCCATGGTTGCGGATCAGGCGGACGCGGTGCGCCAGGGCTTCGTCGTTGGTCGTGAGGAACCCGCCGTCGCCGAATGCCCCCAGGTTCTTGCTCGGGAAGAACGAGAAACACCCGAGCGTGCCAAACGTCCCCACCGCCTTCCCGCGGTAGCGACTGCCGATGGCCTGGGCGGCGTCTTCGATGACGGGCAGGTCGAACCGGTCGGCAACCGCCATCACCTCGTCCATGGCCGCGCTGCAGCCGTAGAGGTGTACCGGGAGGATCGCCTTGGTTCTGGGCGTGATCACGGCCGCCACGCCCTCGGCGACCAGGTTGTAGGTGCACCGATCGATGTCCACGAACACGGGCCGCGCGCCGAGCCGGGCGATGCACCCGGCGGTGGCGAAGAAGGAGTAGGTCGTCGTCACGACCTCGTCGCCCGGACCGACCCCGAGCGCCATCATCGCGGCCAACAGCGCGTCGGTACCGGATGACACGCCGATGGCCGCGCCGGCCCCGAGGAGGCTCGCCAGCTCCCGCTCGAGGCCCTCCACCTCTGGACCCATGATGAAGCGTTGGCTATCGCACACACGCGCAATCGCGGCCAGGACCTCTTCGCGGATGGGACGGTATTGGGCCTGGAGATCGAGCAACGGAACGGACGTGATCACGGGTGTCACCACCTGATGCAGACGGACTGTCTCGAAGAGCCCGCGTCGGCCTCAGCGCCCAACGACCAGCATCGGGGCGCCCCACAGGGCCCTGTCGTTGCGCAGATCGCGCGGTTTTCGCGGCAGGCTGGGCGTCGAATTCAGGATCAGGCTCACGTTCTGGCCGGCGAACGCCGACAGGTCGAGCGACACCGGGATCCATCGGCGATCGGCCGCGTTGCCGGCCGGGTTCACGTACTGGTTCAGGAGTTCCTCGTAGCTCTTGCCGTCGCTGATGCCCATCCGGAACAGGACGCCGTCGCCTTCCTTGTCCCACACCGCCGGGTCGAGCGCGATCGATGCGGTGAACCACGCATCGGCCGGTGGGGTCAGGTGGAAGACGATCCGGCTTTCCGACTGCTGGAGGATGCACCGCTTGGCCTCGCCGTTGATCGTGACGGAGACCTCCTTGATCGCGTCCTCGACGGGCAGCGGCGCCGACCGTTTCTCAGCGCCTGGCAGCTGCGTGAGCAGATCGACCGTGTCGTGCCCACCCGCACTGCGACGCCAGCCCCACGCGAGAAGGCCGATCACGATGAGAACGCCGATGAGGATGAACCACCGATTACGAAGCATGTCGCTCTTCCCTCTGTAGCGGCTGGCCGGAGTCGCGGCCGTGGGCGCGCCAGTGCTGCTACATGGTACACTCGCGGCGCCGTCTTGGCCAACCGCGCGTGCCCCACAGCACGCCCACGCTGACCGCCAGGGCGGCCAACAGCGGCAGGGCCTGGGCGAGCCACCAGGGACCCGTCACGCCCGGCCACGATTGCCAGGCCCGCCAGCGGTCCGCGTCCAGCGCCGACACCACAACATCCCGCAGGTCGGCGAACCGGAACCCGCTCCACAGCCGCACTCCCCCACCCCAGAAGGCCCCGAGCGCGACACGGGCGACGAGGTTCCACACCATGAAGAACGCCGCGCACCCCGCCGCAAGATCCGTGAATACCCGGCGACCGTAGCGTTCGCGGGCCGCGACGGCCAGCACCGTGGTGGTGGAGCCGACGAGCACATTCAGATACCACCCTTCACCGCCGATGAACTGGGGGCGTGCCGCCAGCCGTGCGGCGAGCGCGAACTGTCCCGCGTGCCACCACATCGCGCCCAGAAAGGTGCCGAGCGCGACGAGGTGGACCCAGGTGTCCGTGCCCGCGAGCCCCCACCAGCGTCGCCCCACCGAGTTCGTGTCGTTCGAGCGGACCTTCGCGGGCAGCAACATCACCAGCGGCGCCGCCAACGGAACGTAGTACCAAGGACCTGGCGCCACCCACGACCAGTAGCCCGACCAGAAGGCGCCCCGCACCATGAGGGTGAGGAAGAGCATCCACCGGATCTCGAACAGGGCCCGGACCTTCGCCCAGAGCGGCTGGCCGGCCGTCAGGTACGCTTCGGTGACCGGGAAGGCCAAGCCGGTCGTCGACAGGTTCCACACCACGAGCGGCGCCACGCCCGCGACGAGCACGGCGGCCCCGACGAGGCCCGCCTTCCACGCGGGTGGCCGCGCTCCCCCACGCCACACACACGCCGCCACGAACGCGGGGACGAGCGTCAAGAAGTAGGTCTTCGTGTACAGCCCGAGGACCACGAGCAGGGCTCCCCATACGACGTGGAGGCGCGAGAGATGCGGACGGTCGACCACCCACAGGAACCAGCAGGCGAGCGGAAAGGCGAGGGCGTCGTTGGTGAGACGCCCGAGAAACGGCATCAGGTTGGGGAACCACGCCACCGCCAGCAGCAGGGCCGCTGCCGTCTCCTCGCTGAACCGGCGCCGGAACAGGAGCCACAGCGCCGGCAGCCCGCCCGCCGACAGGACCACCGAGAAGGCGCTCAAGCAGAACAGCTGCTCGTCGTACGGCAGGGTGCGACAGGGCCATGCGACGAGGCTCGTCAGCAGGTAGTACAACGGTGGCTGCTGCGCTTCGTAGTTGTCCGAGACGTAGGCGGCGCCAGGCCGCGGAGGCAGCCACTGCTCGCGTTCCCGCTGCCGCTCGGAAGGGGTGAGGCGAGCCCACCGCGCGTAGCTGCCGGGGAACACATAGTCCGAGGCCAGACCATGGGCCCGGAGTGCCGCCACGTCGGCCGGCACCGCCCGCTCTCCGACCATCGGCCACCGACCCTCGCGAACCATGAACACGACGTAGGCGAGGTGCCCGTCGACGTCCATGCCTTCCCCGATCGGCGTGCCGGCGACCTGCGAGAACAGGGCGAGGGCGAAGACCGCGACGACGGCGCCCGCCAACCTCGGTGCGCGTGCCCGGCGCCCGAGCAGCATTCCGGGTGTCTCCGGACCAGCCGGCGCTCCTGTACCGCTCATCCTGTCCAGTGTCAAAACGGTCTGAGTCTATCCCAGCCGTCGCCGACGCGTAAACGCGCCGGTTCCTTCCCCCGGGTCCGAGCGGAACCCCCGTTCCGGAGAGACGACAAGAGCGGAATTCGGATTACGGGTACCGTAACGCTCGGGAAGGCCTGTCGCGTCTGACCCGCACGTCAGTCCTCAAAAACGACTGCAATTGGCCCAGACTTCGCCTGTTTTTCGCCTGCGACCGGGCGGGCACCGTGCTTGCCCTCTCCCGGCCAAGTCGGGCCCCTGACGCGAAGGCCATATGTCGAAGACTTCCCATCTCATCCTCCTCATCCTGGGAATACTCCTCCTCACGGCGGGCCGCCTCGAGGCTGGATCGGTCACCATCGCGTGGGACCCGAACACAGAGTCGGATGTCGCGAGCTACACGGTGTACTGGGGCACGCAGTCGGGCGTGTACACCTCGAGTGCGCCGGCCGGCAATGTGACCTCGTACACCGTCACAGGCTTGGTCGCCGGGCAGACCTACTACTTCGTGGTGCAGGCCGTGAGCTCTGACGGTCTAGTCAGCCCGCTGTCGGCCGAGGTCAGCACGACGATCCCGCTTGTCGGGCCGACCGGGGAGACCGAGGCGCAGTGGATGGCGAGGTTTGGCATCACCGACATGTCGGCGGACGATGACGGGGACGGCGTGAGCAACCTGGACGAGTTCCTCGCGGGCACAGACCCAGCTGTCCCCAACACGTGGTACCTCGCCGAGGGGTGCACGGGGTTCTTCCATGCACGGATTGCGCTCGCCAACCCCGGGACCGACACGGCCGAGATCACCATCACGTTCATGCGCCAGGGCACGACACCCATCGTCCAGCAGTACTCCATCCCCGGCCTGAGCCGGAAGACGATCACACTGAACGACATTCCGGGTCTCGAGAACATCTCGGTGTCGGCCATCATCACGACGCAGCGCGGCGGCGTGGTCGTCGAGCGGACGATGACATGGAACGGAACCGACTCGATGGACTCGGGCCACACCGGCAAGGCCACCCCTCAGGCCAGCACGTCGTGGTACTTCGCCGAAGGGGACGCGCGGTTGTTCGACACCTACCTGCTGCTCGCAAACCCCAACTCGAACGACGCCACGGTCCAGGTGGCGTTCATGCTGGATTCGGGTGTGACGGTGAACGACAGCTACGTGGTCACCGCGAATCAGCGGCGCACCATCTACACGAACAACGTGCCTGGCGTGGGCAGGACCTCGTTCGCGATGACGATCCGGGCGAGCGCGCCGATCATGGCCGAGCGCGCGATGTACTTCAGCACCCAGACGGAGTGGTGGAAGGGCGGCCACGACTCGGCCGGCGTCGAGGCGCCGTCGACACAGTGGTTCATCGCGGAGGGCCACACCGGCCAGCTGTTCGCGGAGTACCTCCTGCTCGCGAACCCGAACGCGGCACCCGCCACGGCCACCGTTCGGTACCTGGTGCCGTCCGGAAACGCCATCACGCAGACGTACCAGGTCGCGGCCGCGAGCCGGATGACCATCATGGTGAACAGCGTGCCCGGCCTCGCGGACACCGACGTCTCCGCCTCCATCACCTCCACGCTGCCCATCGTGGCCGAACGCTCGATGTACTGGCCGGGCCGCTGGGGTCAGTGGTACGAGGGCCACAACAGCGTGGCGCTCGCCGCCTTGGGCACGAAGTGGGCGCTCGCCGAGGGCGAGACCGGCGGCTCCCACAACATGGTCAGCTTCGTTCTCCTGGCGAACCCGACCGACCAGGCGGCGTCGGTGACGCTGACCGTGCTCCGGGACAACGGGCTGCCGCCGGTCGTCACGCAGAAAACCGTCAACCCGAACTCGCGTCTGACCGTGAACTCCACGCAGCTCGCGCTCAACTCAGGCGAGCAGTTCGGGATGATCGTCGAGTCGACCAACAACGTGCCGATCGCCGTGGAGCGGTCGATGTACCTGGGACGGCTCCGGACTGCACTGGGTGGCGGGCACGAACGAGACGGGAACGCGACTCCGCTGATCGGCGGCGCCACACCCGCGTTGTTCGACAGAGGGGCTGGTCGGGGTGGTCTGCGACATCCCGCCAGCCCCGGCGTCCGTACGGGGTTCCGCCGACGCGCAGCCCCACTCGGGCGCCCCGGGCGAGGGCTTGCAGGTTCCCCACCGGGCGCGTAGCGTAGTGGCCATGACGGCCCGCCTCGTCGCCACCGTGTGGCTGGCGTCCACGCTCTGGCTCCTCACCTTGTCCACGGCACTGGGCGTGGCGCCTGGCGCCGCCATCGTGGTCCGCAACAACGTGGTGTTCCAGGTCGATGTGGCGAGCCACTACCGGGAATTGACCGGGGCTCCCGATCCCTTCGCGCCCCGCAAGCCTCGCATCTCGGCCCCGCACCCGCTGCTGCCACAGATCTGGGGCACTTTGGGCGGCGCCGTCGCGGCAGCCCTTCGTTCCTTCCTCCCCCGCGACCTCGCGCAGTTGACCGCCGCCAGACTGGTCGTCGCCTCAGTGGCGGCCATGGGCATCGCGGCACTGGCATGGTTCGCGTGCGTCGAGGGCGTGCCCCTGATGTGGACGCTACTGGTCCTGGCGATGACGTGGCTGGCGAGCGCGACGGTCATCGTCGCGCTCCCCAATCATTTCGGTCTCTCGTTCGGGCTCATGCTCGTGGCGTTCGTCGGGGCCTGGTCCGCCGTCACGCGACGGCAGCGAGGCTGGTGGGTCTGGTCGGCGGGAGCCCTGGCCGTCGCCACGACGGTCACCAACGGGGTGCTGATGATCGCCCTGGTCGCGTGGATGGCCCTCGCGCGGCGCCGTTCTGGGGGAGCCGCCGACGGGCCGGTCGGAGGACTCAGGCGGTGGACCGTCGTGGCGTTGGTCGTCCTGGCCGTCGGATCGGGCGCGCTGATCGTCCCCCGGGCCGTATCGCGGATCCGAACTGGCGAGACGATTGCCACGAGGTACCTGCACCTGCAGCTCGTGAGGGAACCGGGCCGGTCCCTGCTCGCACTCCCGTTGTCGCTGAGCTACCCCGTCGTCGCGGGTCGTCCGCACATTGCCGGCCCCCCGGGCGACGATGGCCTGTCGCTCGAACCCTGGCGCGCGGACGACCTGCCGCTGTCCGGCCTCGTCGGCACGCTTGCGTGGCTGGTCTTGCTGGCCTTCCTGACCAAGTCTGCCTGGCGTCCGGGCCCCCCGAGCCAGGCGGTGTCGCTGCTGGCGGGCTGGGTGGTCTTCAACTGGGGATTCCACAGCGTGTGGGGAGACGAGCGTTTCCTCTACACGCCCCACTGGTCCTGGACGTTCCCACTCCTGGGCCTGCTCGCGGCGCGGGCCGTCGGGCGCGTCCGGTTCTGGTGGGTGACGCTGGCCGTGGTGGTCCTGGCAGCGGAGGCCCTCGCGATGACGACCATCGTCACGCTGGCCCGAACAACCTGGCGTTGAGCGACGGCGCCGCACGGGACGAGGTGCCCTGTGCGCTGCGAGGCAGGCGACGAGCGGGACGTCCGGTCAGCCGGCCGGTGTGCTGCGACGTGTTCGGCGATCCTCGCCCGGGGGGTCACACCCCACGGCTGGCAGGCTCAATTGCGAACCGAGTAAGCCGGCCAGCCCAGCTGAACGCCGGCGCTTTGAGGCTGGTCGGTCGATCCGCGTGGTGCGACGACCGCGATCTGCACCGGTCGGTAGCGGCGGTTCTCCCCATCGGCGGGCAACAGGGTTTCGATGGTCGCCCACTCGGTGCCGCTCACTCTCACCCGGTTGGCCAGTTGGCCATCGAGCCGGATTTCGAGCTCGGCTTCATGCGCACCGGCTTCGAGTCGCACGGGCAGGCTCAGGAACGCCGCACTGGTCGGCACGAAGAACTGCGCCGGCCCCAACAGTCGGCGATAGTGGCTCCCCTGAGCATCCACGTCCCAGGCCGACAATCCAATCGACGCGGTATCCAGTGTCGCGTCGCGGACCGCCACGTGGCCGCGGACAGGGACCGAGGCTACCGTCGCAAGCACGGCTGCCGCCATCAGCGCTCTCGGCCACCGTTGGCCCGTCGCGGTCCACCGGCGCCCGAGCCCGGCCGAACCGGTGTCGCCAGGGAGGCTGCCGAGGACCCCGAGCGCGATCCAGAAGGCCAAGGCTGCCTCCTGGACGAGCAGCGGCTGGCCCGCCAGACTCGTGAGACAGAACGCCAGGACGCCCCCGCCGGCCCCCACCACGGCGCCGTCGGTCGGCCCAGCCCGTGTCTCGGCGGCGACGAGCCGGGCGACCGCCACCAGCAGCCAAACGAACGGCGCGAACCCTGCCACGCCCAACTCGGCGAGCAGTTGGAGGAAGTTGTTGTGCGCGTTCTCGCGCGGCAGCACCTGGCGCAGCGGCGGGTCGATGAACTCGCTGGAGTACCCGGGAAAGGCGCCGACGCCCACCCCGAACACCGGGTGGGTGGAGGTCAGGTGGAGCGCCGCGCGGGCCATCATCCGCCGGAATCCGAAGGCTTGTTGCAGCGATCGCCCGGTTGTCTCCGGCAGGTCGAACCGCGCGGTGAGCGTCGGCGCCAGCACGAGCGCGGAGACGAGGGCGACGCCGCCGCCGACGGCGAGCGGTCGGCGCCACCGCCGCCCGAAGGGCACGAACAGCAGGGCGCCCGGAGCCACGGCGACCAGCGCCGCACGGGAGCCCGTGAGCCAGAGCGAGAGGGCCACACCGGGCAGAAGCGCGACCCACGCCACGCGCGCGGCCGGATGGCGTGACCCGGCGGGCGGGCGGGCGATGGCCAGCCCGGCCAGAATGAGAAACGCCATCGCCAGGTAGGAACCGGCCGCGTTGAAATCGGGGAACACTGCGCTGACGCGCAGGTGTTGCACGGACTCGCGAAGCACAGTCCAGGTGGTCCCAGACCGGAGCGAGACGCTCATGAGCCGGTTCAGGTTCAGCGCCGCGACACCCGACGCGCCGGCGGCCGTCATCGCCAGGATCCGTCGGCGGAGGGCCGGCTGTCGGCGCGCCAGCGTGACCGCCGCCACAAACAGTCCCAGGCCCTCCAGCCAGAACCCGCCCGTGGCGACGACGTCGAACGTGGCCCGGTCGCGGAAGTAGTCCCGCGTGACGAACTGGGCCACCGCGCGGAGGAAGCCCCAGGGGTAGTCCACCCACAGCTGGATCACGAACAGCTGCACGGCGCACGATGCAGCAACCACCACCGAGAGGAGCACGGTGGGCCGGATCACATCGGGAGCGACCCGATTGGCGCCGGCCCGGGACTCGAAGGCCGTGCGCAGCAGCCAGCCGGCCAGGAACGCGAGCGTCACCGGTTCGCCCAGATCGACGGCGGACCCGAGCATCGCGCCGATGGGCCCGTTCAGCGGGAGCAGGCCTGCGCACACCAGCAGGGCGGCCGACGGATTCACGATCGCGCCGACGACCATGGCGACGGGCACCACGCGGTTGGCGAGATTCGGTTCGGCGAGTAAGAACGAGTAGAGCGGCAGCAATGCCAGGATCCCGAGGAGCGCGGTCCCGCCGCGGCGCACGAGGCCGTGGGCCGCCTCAAGGCGCGTGGCGCTGCCCGCTGCCGAGGTCGAAGATGCCATCGCGATGCCTGTGCGTCAGCGCTGCCGTGCCTTGATGGCGGCGCGCGTCTCCCGCTCGATCTCCCGCCGTCTGATCGTCTCGCGGCGGTCGTAGTCCTTCTTGCCCTTCGCCAGGCCGAGCGCGACCTTCACGCGACCGTTCTTGAAGTAGAGCCGGAGCGGCACCAGGGTCATGCCGCGCTCGGTGGTCTTGCCGATCAGTTTCCGGATCTCGTTCCGGTGGAGCAGGAGCTTGCGCGGTCTGAGCGGCGCGTGGTCCGCGTACCCCCGGTGGCTGTATGGGCTGATGTGGACGTTGTGGACCCACACCTCCCCGCCCTCCACGCGGCCGAAGCTGTCTCGCAGATTGGCGCGCCCCTCGCGGATGGCCTTCACTTCGGTCCCGAGCAGCGCGACGCCCGCCTCGAACGTCTCAAGGATGGTGTAGTCGTGAAAGGCCTTGCGGTTCTCCGCAACGTGGCGTTCGGCCTTCTGGCGCTCGGACTTCTCAACCATTGGCGTTCTGCGTCGTCTTCCCGGCTGCCCCCGCGGCGGCGAGGCGGGCTGCCAGCAGCACCGCTTCAACCATGCTGCCGGGATTGGCCACACCCTTGCCCGCCAGATCGAAGGCCGTTCCGTGGTCCACCGAGGTGCGGACGATCGGCAGCCCGAGCGTCACGTTTACGGCCTCGCCGAATGCCACGAGCTTGATCGGGATCAGACCCTGATCGTGGTAGCAGGCCACGACCGCGTCAAACTCGCCTCGCACGGCACGCGCGAACAGGGTGTCGGCGGGGAACGGCCCGCTGACCTCGATTCCGCTGAGACGGCACGACTCCACGGCCGGTCGCAGCACCGCGTCCTCCTCCGCGCCAATGACCCCGTGCTCGCCGGCGTGGGGATTCAGGCCGGCGAGGGCGAGCCTCGGCCTCGGAAACCCGAACCGCGGAAGCTCGGCCGCCGCCAGGTGGATGAGCGCCTCCAGACGGTCGCGGGTGATCAAGGCGGGGACGCAGGCCAGCGCGACATGCACGGTCGCCAGGATGACGCGGAGGGGCCGCGAATAGAACATCATCGCAGCGTGCGATGCTCCGGTGAGGTGCGCCAGCAGCTCGGTGTGCCCGCGCCAGTGCAGTCCGGCCAGGGCCCAGGCCTCCTTGCTGATCGGCGCGGTGGCCACGGCCGCCGTGCGGCCCTCGCGCGTGTCCTGGACCGCACGGACCACGGCCTCGTACCGAGGCGCGGCCGCTCTCGGCCGACAGCCGGCCTGGTGTGAAGGCAGAGGGGTCGGGCGGGCCGTACACGACCGGCTCACACACCTGGCGCACGCGCGGGTCCGCGACCGCACGCCCGACGATTTCCGGTCCGATGCCGGCCGGATCGCCTACGGTCAGCGCGATGCGGGGTAGCGGCGCGGCGGGCATGTCAGCGAGTAGGACCGTTTAGCTCCACCACGACCTCGTCGCGG
This sequence comes from uncultured Acidobacteriota bacterium, assembly GCA_963701315.1. GTDB lineage: Bacteria > Acidobacteriota > Vicinamibacteria > Vicinamibacterales > Fen-181 > FEN-299. The sequence continues at coordinate 4,056,262 of OY969603.1, forward strand.
ATGTCCCCCTTCCGCGGCAGCCGCCCTTCGGGGAGCTCGTAGCGCAGGCAGCACTTCAGCCGGCTGCACAGGCCCGAGAGCTTCGACGGGTTGAGGCTCAGGTCCTGCTGTTTGGCCATCTTGATCGACACCGGTTCGAACGACTGCAGCCACGCGGTGCAGCAGAGCGTCCGTCCGCACGACCCGCACCCTCCAAGGATCCGGGCCTCGTCCCGGACGCCAATCTGGCGCATTTCGATCCGGCTGCGGAACTCCGCCGCCAGCTCCCGCACCAGCTCGCGGAAGTCGACCCGGCCCTCGGCTGTGAAGTAGAAGACCAGCCGCGATCCGTCGTACAGCTGCTCGACGCGCGTGAGCTTCATCGGGAGTGCGCGCTCCCGGATCTTCAGCAGGGCGATGCGGTAGGCTTCCCGCTCGCGCGCCCGCTGGCGCCGCCGAACGGCGATATCTTCATCGGTCGCCACCCGCAGTACCCGCATGGGAACCTCGGTGCTCTCCTCGCGCGCCCGCGCCGTGCTCAGTGCCGGCCCGGTCACCTGCCCGAGCGACACGCCGCCCTCGCTGTCGACCACCACGGCCGTGCCCGGTCGGAGCGGCTGACCGGGCAGGTTCACCGGCACCAGACAGAGTCCCGGCCGCCCGCCGCCGCACAGCTTCACCCGCGTAATCGTCCCGTCCCGGTGCCCGTCCATGTCGTTAGACCACGACATCCACGTCCGCGACCACCTCTACACGTGCACGGCCAGCCACAACGCGACGATCTTCGGGCTGGCGTTCCGCCTGAGCGCCCCAACGGCCTGGTCGGCGGCCCCGAACGCCCGGACGGCGCGGTCGCGGCCGACTGCTCCTGCCAGCTCGGCCAGCGCCTGGGCGAGATCGCCGTTGGCCAGATCCTCGGACCGGCCCCCGCTGGCCAAGAGGGCCAGGTCCCGCAGCAGCGAGGCCAGCAGCACGATCCGCGTCGTCAGCTCCTCGCGCTCTCCGCCCGCGGAGGACTTGGCGGCCGACAAGCCTGCCGCGGCCTGCGCCCGGGCACGCGCCGAGGTGGCCCGCGCCAGCGCTTGCAGCGTGGCCAGGGCGGCCTCGCGCGCCGTCCGGAAGGAGCGCGCCGCGCTGGTGATCGCGCGGCCCGGGCTGCCGTCGGCGACCGCGGCGGCGGCATGCGCCTCGTCCGCGCCGAAGTCGTGCGCATCGGTCAGCAGGCGCACCACGTCAGAGGTGCGCAGCGGCCCGAACCGCACTTGCGAGCACCGCGACCGGATGGTCGGCAGCAAGCTGTCGGGGCGCGACGTCACGAGCACGAATATCGACCCGGCGGCCGGCTCCTCCAGGCTCTTCAGCAGCGCGTTCTGTGCGTCTTCGGTCAGCCGGTCCGCGTCGTCCACGATGACGACGCGACGTCGCCCCTCGAACGGACGGTACGCCGTGGCCGCGATGGCGGGCCGGACGACATCGATCTTCAGCGCCCCGGCGTCGGGAGGCTCGAGCACGAGCACGTCGGGGTGCGTGCCCTTCGCGATGCGCCGGCACGCCGCGCACTCGCCGCACCCGTCGAACGGCAGGACAGCCGCCGTTCTCGCTGCCGTGGTGCGCGCGACCGCTGCCTGCCCGTGCGCTGCGCGCCGCCGGCTGGCGGGCGGCGCCCCTGCGCCCGCCGGTCGCACGCCGTCTGTCACCGGGGCGAGACAGTTCAACCCTTCCGCAACCGCCCGGGCCACCCGCCGCTTCCCCACACCCTCGGGGCCGACAAACAGGAGGCTCGGAGGCAGGGACCCGCGGGCGAGAGACCGTGAGAGCAGGCCCAGAGGCCCTTCGTGACCGACCACCTCGGAAAACGGCATGACCTACCGGAGAGAATCCTATCACGGGAGTCCCGGCCTTCAGTGGCCACCACCGCGCTTTGCTGCGCAACCGCATACAGGGACTCCGTCGGCCGAGCTTCGACGCAGATACCTGGTATCCGTGTTGCAGCATGAGTCAGCGGGTCTAGTCCAGACAGATGTCGGGCGGAAGCCTTCGCTGCGGAGGAGGCCGGTGGTGTCCAAAGACGTGGTCGTCCGGGTCAGCGTGGTCGGGAGCATTGCGCTCGTCCTCGCGGCCGGGTTCGCCGTCCCCGTGCGGTGGGCGATTACTGGCGGCTTGTGGCAGTCTGGCGGCGCCGATCCGTCGTTGGCGGGCCGGTCGGTGCCCGCAGCCGAGGGGCCTTCACCGGCCGACGAAGGTGCCGTCGACACCGGCGCCAGGGTGAACCTCGCGGGGGACGAGGTCAGCCCCGCGGTGGCCACTTACGGGGTCGACCGTGAGGGGAACCTGTACGAAGTGCATTCACCTGATACGGAGGAGCCCCGGCTGGAATCCGCCCTCGACCTGAGGAGGGATCGAGGGCGGAAGGCGGTCCGGGTGGATAGATTTCTGGCTCAGGCCGGAGCGCCGGTCTTGGCCAGCTGCTCGAGTCCCGCGTCGTAGCCCTTGCGGAAAGCCCTGAGGTTCAGCTCGAGCGTGCCCGATGGCACCGACTCCTTGACGGCCGTCTCGAGCGCCTCCATGGGCATCAGCTGGCTGACGGCACCGAAGAAGCCCACCGTGATGATGTTCAATACGATCTTCCGGCCAATCTCCTCGGCCAGCCGGGTCGCGGGCACGACGAAGTGCCGGGCCTTGGGCACCGGCGGCGTGAGCGACACCAAGTCCGCCTCGGTCACCAGCAGGCCTCCCTCCTTGAGCGCCGGCGTGAAGCGCGCGTAGGCGTCCTGGGAGAGCACCACCAGCATGTCGAGATCCTTGACGTAGGGATAGAGGATCGGCTCATCGGCGACGATCAGCTCGGCGCTCGACGAGCTGCCCCGGGCTTCAGGCCCGAAGCTCTGGATGAGCGTGGCGTGGAGGCCGCCGTGAATGGCGGCCGCACGGCCGATGATGATCCCGCTGAGGATGACGCCCTGGCCGCCGAAGCCCCCGATGCGAATTTGCGTCTGCGCCATTAGTGACTCGCCCGCGCGTACCGGTCGCCCAGCTTGCGCGCATAGAATGCGTCCATCGCATCCTGATAGGTGGTCCGCTCGCGGTCCACGAACTTGCCGACAATAATCGGCCCCTGCATGCCGATGTCCACGTCCTTCGTGTCGGCGCCGTTCTTGATTGCGCTCCGGGTCTTGTAGGTCTTCATCTCGTCGAGCGAGTCGCCGATGCGGTTCCGGCGGCCGTAGAGGGTCGGGCACGGCGAGATGACCTCGACAAACGAGAACCCCTTCTTCAGCAAGGCTTCCCGCATCGCCTTCTTCATCTGGGTGACGTGGTAGGTCGTCCACCGCGCCACGTAGACGGCGCCGCACGATTCGGCGAGGTACGGCAGGTTGAAGGGATGCTCGAAATTGCCGTACGGCGTGGTCGACGCGATCGCCTCTTCCGGCGTCGTCGGCGTGAGCTGCCCCCCTGTCATCCCGTAGGTCAGGTTGTTGACGCAGATCACGGTCATGTCGAGATTGCGCCGGGCCGCGTGGATGAAGTGGTTACCGCCAATGGCGAACAGATCGCCGTCGCCGCTGTAGACGACGACCTTCATGTCCGGCGCCGCCAGCTTGAGGCCCGTGGCAAATGGAATCGCGCGGCCGTGCGTGGTGTGGAACGAGTCGACGTGCATGTAGCCGGCCACGCGGCCCGTGCAGCCGATGCCCGACACCACCGCGAGCCTGGCCATGGGAATGCCGCTCTCATCGATGGCCCGCGTGAAGCAGTTGACCGTGGTGCCAATCCCACAGCCGGGACACCAGATGTGCGGCATGCGGTCGCCGCGCAGATATCGTTCGACGGGGTTTTCAACGCTCATCGGAGAGCCTCCGTGATCGCTTGGGCGATGACGGCCGGGTCGTGAACGGTGCCGCCCGGATGGGGCACGCTGACCACCCGGGTGCCCTGCGCGGAGCGTTCCACCTCGCGCACGATTTGGCCGAGATTCAACTCCGGCACCACGAAGGTCTTGACCTTCGGGGCCAGGTCGCGGATGAGGTACTCGGGGAAGGGCCACACGGTCCGAAGGCGCAGGGACCCGACGCGTCGGCCCTTCGCCCGCACCATCTGGATGGCCTTCTGAGCCACCCGCGACGTGATGCCGTACGAGACGACGACCGCCTCGGCTCCGTCGACCTGATCGGCGACCACGTCGGTCAGCGCGACACCGTCCCGCCGGATCTTGTCGGTGAGCCGCCTGATCAGCCGGGCTTGCCCGGACACGGTCATGTCCGGGTAGCCCTTTTCGTTGTGCGTCAGGCCTGTCATGTGGAAGCGGTAACCCTGGCCGGCCCGGGCCATCGCGGGGACGAGGTCCTGTTCGGGGGCGAAGGGGAGGTACTCGTCGAGGGGCGCGTTGGTCCAGCGCCGCGGATAGATCTCGATGTCCTCGGCCTTCGGAATGACCACGCGCTCCATCATGTGGCCGACGCACTCGTCCATCATCACGAGCGCCGGCACGCGGTAGCGCTCCGCCAGGTTGAACGCTTTGATCGTCAGGTCGAAGCACTCCTGGGGCGAATTGGGCGAGACCGCGATGATCTCGTAGTCGCCGTGCGATCCCCAGCGCGCCTGCATCATATCGGCCTGCGCGGGCAGCGTCGGGAGCCCGGTCGAGGGCCCGCCTCGCTGCACGTTGACGAACACGCACGGGGTCTCGGTCATGACGGCGAACCCCAGATGCTCCATCATCAGCGAGAAGCCCGGGCCCGAGGTGACCGTCATCGCGCGCTTGCCGCCCCAGACGGCACCGGCGATGGCGATGGACGAAGCCAGTTCGTCCTCCATCTGGATGAAGACGCCGCCCACCTGCGGGAAGCGCTGCGCGATGCGCTCGACGACCTCCGTGGAGGGCGTGATCGGGTAGCCGGCGACGAAGCGGCACTCGGCCGCCAGCGCGCCTTCACAGCAGGCGTGATCGCCGTCAAGGAAGTGGGCGCCCGTCAGGACGCCAGCCGGGTCGGCATGCATGAGAACCCTCGGAAGTGCCGAATGTGATGATGACTGTGTGCCCAGCGCTACAGTCGGTAGCCGTAGATGGCGAAGTCCGGACAATACATGCCGCACAGATCGCATCCCGAGCAGGCGTCGGGCCTGACGATCTCCGGCGGGTGATACCCCTTGCTGGTGAAGGAGCTCGAGAGCGCCAGCACATCGGTCGGACAGAACTCGACACAGAGTGCGCACCCCTTGCACCGCTCGGCGTGGATGACGACGACACCCCGCACGCGACGATTGACTTCAGGCATACGGCTGACTCGAGCAAGCTCCGTTCCCAAGCGGAACTCAACCACGTAAGATGATGGCGCCGGGGGCATTAGCCATTCCCGGCGAGCCTGCAGCAAAGAAGTCATCCGAGGGGGGCGCCGGACGGCCGGCAGCTGGCGGGGGAACTGCAGGGCCCTGAAAGCCTACACCGAAAGCCCTAGGAAAGGCCAGCGCGTCGGCCGATGGCGCGTCGGTCGACGGTGCCGCTGATTCGGGACGGCTGTCCAGACGATTGGCGGCAGCCAGCTCGGCCAAGCCGAGTACAATGCTGCCCCATGACGATGACGCGTCTGAACACGCCGCAGGCCTCGATGGCCGGGCGTCTTGCACGCTTGGTGACCGCTCTCGGGGCGACCACGCTCAGCGCGGCGGTGTGGACGGCGTGCTCGTCGCCCGCGAGCCCGACGTCCTCGCCGATCTCCGTCGGATCGGCGCCCCAACTGACGTGCCCCGCCGACATCAGCCAGGCGACGTCGAACGGGAACCCGGTCACCGTCACCTACCAGGTACCCGTGGCGGTCGGCGGCTATGCGCCGGTGCAGGTGGCGTGCGCGCCGCCGTCCGGCACCGCGTTCCAGGTTGGGGTGAACACCGTCACCTGCACGGCCACCGACGCGCTCGGCCGCAAGGGTATCTGCGCGTTCAACGTCCGCGTGATCCTTCCGCCCCGCCTCCGCCTGACCAGCTTCATGGCCTTCGGCGACAGCATGACTCAAGGCGTGTTGACCCTGCACGCGCCGTTCTACGACCTCACCCCGTCGCCGACCGCCTACCCCGCAGTCCTGCAGACGCTGCTGGCGGCCCGCTACACGACGCAGACGATCACGGTGGACAACGAGGGGCTTCAAGGCGAGGAAGCCGAGGAGGGCGTCTTGCGTCTGCCAGGCGTGCTGAGTGCCACGCACCCTCAGGTCGTGTTGCTGCTCGACGGCGCGAACGATCTGAACACGTACGGCGCCGCGGGGTTGTCCAATATCGCGGCGGCCGTGGAGCAGATGGTCCTGACGTCGCAGAATGCGGGGGCCGTCGTCTACCTGGCGACCCTCCCACCGCAGCGGGCGGGCGGCCTGCGCGCGGGCGCCGTCGACGTGGTACCGGTGTACAACGCCCGGCTGGCGGACGTGGCGACGGCGACGCACTCGGTATTGGTCGACCTGTACGCGGCTTTCGGCGGCGTGCCCGGCGACCTGATTGGCCCCGACGGCCTGCACCCGACCGTGGCCGGCTACGAGAAGATGGCCGAGACGTTCTTCACCGCGATCGTGAACACGCTCGAACAGCCGTCCCAGGCCACCGTTCGCCGAGCCGTCAAACGGTAGCCTCGCCGGCTCGGCGCCCCTGATGGTGCCGAGCGTGCGGCGCGACGATCGCCGAGGCCGCCGCCAGATCGAGCAGAAACGATACCGGCACGCGCATGCGAGCGGAGGCGACGCTCACCGAGCCGAGCAGGAAGTAGGCCACCAGCACGCCGATCAGGAACGCGTCCGCGGACCTGCCCGCTCGCCACAACTTCCACAGGCCGACCAGGGCGCCTGCGGCAATGCCCACATTGACGAGCAGCTGCAGCAGCACGACCAGCGCCTCGAACCCGCCCGCGCGGCCCAGATAGACCACCATGCTCTCGATGTCGCGCCGGCCCTGGTTGATCCCGGCCTCCTGGTCCCCGCCCCGCGGGCTGCCGAACAGCCTGAAGACCATGCGCCGTTCGCCGCCGATCGTCATCTCGACGACGCCGCGCGCCAGTTCGGCCAAGGTGGCACCCGGATAGCGCGAGAAGGTCGACGCACCTGCCGCGCGCAACGCCGCGTCCCACTCCCCTGGACCCCGCCGGTGCAGCTCGGCGACGGCCGAGGCCACCACCTGGTCGAACGCCTCGGCCTGCGTGATCCCCTCGGCCCGCGCCTTGACCTTCGAGGCCGCCAGCAGGTAGAGGTTGAACGTGTGGGCGTTGCTGAGCGTGGCCACGCCGTTCTCGACCTCGTTCCGGACGATCCAGACCGCGGGGAACGTGAGCGATCCCACCAGCAGCAGCGTGACGCCACGCCACGGCGCGCCACGCCAGCGAGCGTAGACGGCGAGCGGCACCCCCGCCAGGGCCGCGACCGGGCGGATGGCGCAGGCCACTGTGGTCGCAAGACCGGCCAGGAGCAGTTCGAGCGAGCGCGGCTCTGGCGGTCGCGCACCGTCGGTGGCCGGGACGTTGTCAGAGAGGGGACCCACCGCCCGCACGACCAGCGCCACACTCGCGGTCACGGCCAGTGCGAATGGGACGTCCGACATCAGCATGTTGGCGTAGACCGCGTGACCGACGTCGACGGCGAGGAGCAGGGCGGCCACTACGCCCACCGAGGGGCCGAACAGCCGCGTGCCGATCCAAGCGCACAGGAGAACGGCAAGCAGGTCCATCACGATCTGGACGGCGAGGATCGCCCGCGCTGTCCCCCCCACCCCCCTGACCGCGGCCAGCATGGCCGGGTAGCCCGGTGTCCGAAACACCTCGGTGGGCCACGGGTTGCCGATCCGCGCCTCGCCGGGAGGAGGGAACCGAACGTGGGTTCCGCGTTCGAGGAGGCTCTGGGACAATTCCAGGTAGGCCGTCGAATCGGCCGTGGACACCCTCGCGACCTCACCCCCGGACCACGCGAAGGGAACCAGCCGGATCGCAGCGGCCAGCGCGAAGACCACGACCAGTGCCCGCCGCCCTCTCGCCCGGCGGTCGCGGTTCTCCTGCGGTAATGCAGACCCGTTGGCCATGGCCAGACGGACTCTAGCACACGCCTCCACGACCGGCCATCCGCCGGCGGCGTGCAACCTGAACAGAAGTTCAGGCAATCTTCAGTGACACCTGCCTCGACCTTGCAGTACAAAGAGGGACGCTGTGGCCCGGATTCTGGTCGTCGAGGACGAGACGAAAGTCGCGCAGGCCCTCAAGGAGGGCCTCACCGCGGAGGGGTACGACGTGGTGGTCGCCTCAGCCGGCGAGGAAGGGTTCTTCGTCGCGACCACCGAGCCGTGCGATCTGCTCGTCCTCGACCTGATGCTGCCCGGCCGCGACGGCCTCCAGGTCCTGGCTGCCCTGCGAGCCCGCGGCATGCACGCCCCGGTCCTGATCCTCACGGCCCGCGACGCCGTGTCCGATCGCGTGGCCGGCCTCGACGCCGGGGCGGACGACTACGTTGTCAAGCCGTTCGCGTTCGCGGAGCTGCTGGCGCGCATCCGGGCCCTCCTGCGCCGCGGACGGCCCGAGGTCCCGCTGCACCTGACGCTGGGCGACCTCGAAGTCGACGTGGCCACCCGACGCGCCACCCGCGGCGGACGCCCGTTGGGCCTGACGGCCCGCGAGTTCACGCTGCTGGCGTTCCTGCTCCGGTACCAGGGCCAAGTCGTGTCGCGAGACATGATCGCCCGTGAGGTCTGGAACGAGCCCGCCCGTGGCACGCCGCTCGACAACGTGATCGACGTGCACATCATGCGGCTGCGGCGGAAGGTCGACCACGAGGCGGAACCGCGTCTGATCCACACGGTTCGCGGAGTCGGCTTCACGATGCGAGAGAGCGAGCCGTGAACGCGCACGGCGTGTCCACCGCCCCGCGCGCGGCCAGCCGGTGGCCCCGCAGCGTGCGTGCACGGCTCGCACTGGGGTTCGCGGCCGGGCTGGTCGCGGTGGTGTCGGCCTACGCGGTGGCCGTGCTGGCACAGGTGCGCGACGACCTCTACGAGGCCCTGGACAACGAATTGGAGGGCGACGTCGCGCTGGCCGAGCGGTGGGTCCGCGTCCCCGGGGCCATCCCGCAGGAAGGGCCTGCCGATCAGATCGGGCCGGGCTGGCCCCGTCCGTCGAGAGAGGAGGAGGATTTCCCGCGGATCGAGGCATGGTCGGTCGACGGCCGGCGGTTGCTTGAGAGCGGCCCGCTGACCCCGCTGCCGGCGCCTGGACCTCCGGCGACGTGGCGCCCCGGGACGTCCAGCCTTCGGCTCCCGCACGGCCGGATGGTCCGGACCTACGTTCGGCGCATCAGCCTCCGGGGGCAGACCATCGTGCTGCGCGCGGCGCGGACGGAGCGCTGGGTCAGAATCGAACTGCACGAGTTCGCGACGGCGTTGCTCCTCAGCCTGCCCGTCGCGTTCGCCGCGGCTGCGGGCGCAGGGTTCTGGCTCGCCCGGCGGGCGCTGGCGCCGGTCGCCGAGATGACGGCCCGGGCGCGGCACATCACCGCCGACCACCTGTCGGAGCGCCTGCCGGTCGAGAACCCCGGGAGCGAGTTCGGGCAGCTCGCCACGGTCATCAACCTCGCGCTGGGACGTCTCGAACGGTCGTTCGAGACACTCCGACGGTTCACCGCGGATGCCTCGCACGAACTCAGGACGCCGTTGACCGCCATCCGGAGCGTGGGCGAGGTCGGGCTGCGGGAGCGGCGGACCGAGGCGGAGTACCGGGAGATCGTGGGCAGCATCCTCGAGGAGACCGATCGGCTCACGACGCTGGTCGACAGCTTGCTCCTGTTGTCGCGCGCCGATGCAGGCAAGGTCAGGCTCGAACGTCTGTCGATCGGACTCTGCGATCTGGCCGTCGAGGTCGTCGCGGATCTCGAGGTGCTGGCCGAGGAGAAGGGGCAGCGGCTGATCGTGGGTGGCGAGCGCCCGGTGCGGGTAATGGCCGACCGCGCCACGCTGCGCCAGGCGGTGATCAACCTGGTCGACAACGCCATTAAGTACAGCCCGACAGGATCCGTCATCCTGGTGGAGACCGGGCGGGACGGCGACGAGGCCGTGCTCGAGGTGGCCGACAGTGGCTCGGGCGTGTCGCCCGAACACCTCCCCCATCTCTTCGAGCGGTTCTACCGCGTGGACGAAGCCCGGGCGCGGGCGGAGGGCGGCGCGGGCCTCGGTCTCGCCATCGCCCGCTGGGCCGTGGAAGCGAACGGTGGGCGGATCGAGGTCGACTCCGTCCCGGCCCGGGGCAGCGTGTTCAGGATTGTCTTGCCTCCGGCGTGATCCGGATCGCACGAGGAAGGGGTGCGTCATGAGACCAACGAGGAGCGGAGGGATGGCGGCGCTGGTTCTTGCCGGCCTGGCGGCGTTCTGGACCCAGCAGGCGACCGCGGGGCCGACGAGCGAACAGGCGGTGACCCGACCGTCGCCAGCGGGCGGCCCGCAGGACGCGGGCGCCGCGAAATCCGCGGGTCGGACGGCGCTGCCGTCCGCCGTGCTCTCGGCCTTCAAGTCCGCGTACCCGGCGGCCGTCATCAAGCACACGTCGAAGGAGCAGGAAGGCGGCAAGACGGTGTACGAAATCGAGAGTCTCGACCGCGGCGTCAACCGCGACCTCCTCTATGCGCCGGATGGGACGGTAATCGAGTGCGAGGAACAGATTCGGGAGACGGACCTGCCGACGCCGGTCGCTGAAGCCGTCAAGCGGCTGTACCCGCACGCCACGATCGCCAAGGCGGAGCGGACGACGCGAGGCGACACTCTGCAGTACGATCTGGCGCTCAGAGGGGCACCACGAGCGGAGGTGTCGCTGCTGCCCGACGGGACGTTGGTCGTGGAGCGGCCACCGGCGAAGAAGTAGCGGGATAGCGGAGATCGCGGAGGCACAGGGTGGGGAGCACGGGCGGTTCCGCCCTGCGATCGCGGGGCGGGCCGCCCGTGTGTTCGGCCCAAGGTAGGCTGGGACCGGCGGCTTGGCCGGCCCGATTCAACCGAGGATGACGATGAAACAGCTGTGTGTCGTGTGTGCATGTGCGGCCGTCGTGGCCGCCGGGGTTGCCACTCCGTCGTTGGTGGGCGCAGCGGAGAGTCCGTACAAGCTGCTGAAGGAGATTCCGATCGCGACCGAGGGCGGGTGGGACTATGCGTCGGTCGACTCGTCCGCCAAGCGGCTCTATGTCACCCACGGCACGCAGGTCGTGGTCATCGACATGGAGACGAATGCGGTCGTCGGCACGATCAGCCCCACGCCGGGCGTGCACGGCTTCGCCATCGCCTCCGAGCTTGGCCGCGGGTTCGCCAGCAACGGGCGCGAGAACAAGGCCGCGATCGTCGACTTGAAGACGCTCAAGATCCTGTCGACGGTGGACACTGGCAAGAACCCGGACGCCATTCTCTACGAGCCGGCCCACAAGGAGGTCTACACGTTCAACGGAGGCGACAAGACCTCCACCGTGTTCGACGCCCTCACCGGGGCGATAAAGGCCACCATCCAGTTGCCCGGCACGCCCGAGTTCGCGGTAGTGGACGCCAAAGCAGGCCGGGTCTATGACAACCTCGAGGACACCAACACCGTGATTGCCATCGACACCGCCACCCACAAGGTCGTCAACACCTGGCCCATCGCTCCGGGCGAGGAGGCGTCCGGGCTGGCCATCGACGTTGCCAACCACCGGCTGTTCCTCGGCTGCTCCAACAAGATGATGGTGATGATGGACAGTTCCACCGGCAAGGTGCTGGGCTCCGTGCCGATCGGCCCGGGTGTCGACGCCAACGCCTTCGACGGGGGCACCGGCTACGCGTTTGCCTCAAGCAGCGACGGCACGCTGACGGTGGCGAAGGTCGAGGGCGGCAAGCTGACCGTCGTGCAGCGGCTGTCGACGCCCCCGAGGACGCGGACGATGACACTCGACCCGGCCACGCACCGCCTCTATGGATCCACGGCCGACTTCAAGGCGGGCGCGCCCGGTGCCGACGGGAAGCCGGGGCGTCCGACGATGGTGCCGGGATCGTTCAGGGTGATGGTGTACGAACTGGCCAAGTGAGGCGTGAGATCGTGTCTGACCCTTCGGGTGTGAGGCCCGCGCGACCGGCTGCGGATGGCCCTGAAACGGACCCTCCGCGGCCGGCGTAGGTACGACGTGTCGATCGGTGCAACCTTCGACGGGAGCAAGCTGGTGCCCAACAGATCATTCCGCGTCGCGATGGTCGTCCTCGTGTGCGCGTGGGCCGTGCCGGCACGCGCGGAGCCTCAGGCCGCCTCCCCGCCGCTCACCTTCCGGGCGGCGATGGACCTGGCCGTGTCCCGCAACCTCGGCCTCGCGGCCGCGCGTCGCCAGCGGGCCATTCGCGAGGCGCAGGTGCGCGCCGCCGGGCAGTGGTTGAACCCGGACCTGTCGCTGGAGGCGACGCAGGACACCCCGCACGAGAACGTGGCGCTGTCGCTTCCCATCGAAATCGGCGGCCAACGAGGGCGGCGGATCGCGCTGGCCAAAGAGCAGCTCGCGCTGGCCGATCTGGACGAGCGCGCCCAGATGCGCACGCTGCGGCGCAACCTGCGGCAGGCCTTCTCCGGCCTGCTCGCCGCCGACGAGCGCGTGCGCTTGGCAAGGCAGGTGGTCGACCTGGCGGACCGCGCGGGACAGGTGACCCTGGCCCGGTTCCAGGAGGGCGCGACGCCCCGGCTGGACGTGCTGCAGGCCGAGCTCGGCCTCGCGCGCGCGCAGGCAGACCTGGACCTGGCGCGCTCGTCGCGCGCGTCGGCCCTGGCGGACCTGAACGCCGTCTTGAACCAGCCGCCCGACCAGGCCGTGATGGTCCTCGGAGACTTGGCCGAGGCGCCGACGCCCCCCACCTTCGAGAAGGCCGTGGCCCTGGCGGCCTCGTCGAACGGCGACTTGCTCGAGGCCGAACACGACGCGGCGATCGAGGAGCGCCAGCTCGCGCTGCTGCGCGCCGAGCGCATTCCGACGCCCACCGTGACGTTCGGTCTGCCGCTCAACTCGCCCCCGGACTTCAACGTGGGCAAGGCGATCGGCTTCGCGTTCACGCTGCCGCTCTTCAGCCGAAACCAGGGGGAGATCGCGGCATCCGAGGCGACCATTGCGCAGATCCGGGCCAAGGGCGACGCCGCCCGGCGAAGTGTCGAGAACGACGTCTACGGCGCGTTGGCGCGCATGGACGCTCAGAAGAAGCAGGTCGACGCGTTCCGATCGCGCATCATCCCGGCGGCCACGGAGCTGACGACGCTCGCTGAAGAGAGTTACAAACTCGGCCGGAACTCGGTGCTCGCGCTGATCGATGCCCAGCGGAGCTTGCGCGACGTCAAACGGGAGTACTTGCAGGCGCTGCTGGATTTCCAGGCGGCCCTGGCGGATCTGGAGGAGGTCATCGGTGCACCCATTGAATAGGTGTCACAGCGAACGCCGGCTGGCGCCCGGAGGGCTCGGTCGCGGTTTCGTCTGGCGGCGGCTCCCTCGTCCGAGCCTGGTCGTCCTGCTCGCCAGCGCGCTCGCGTGGAGCGCGTGCGCCAAGAAGGCCGAGGAGGAGGGCACGGCCGCGGAGGTCCCGACGATCACGGCGGAGGTCGGCAAGGTCACACGGCAGGACCTGGTCGAACGCCTGGTCGTCCGGGGGACGGTGGCGGCGCTGCCCAACCAGGACGTGCGGATCAGTGCGCTCGTCGCGGGCCGCGTGATCATGCTGAGGGTTGCCGAGGGCGACACGGTGGTTGCCGGGCAGGTGGTGGCGGAGATCGACCCCCGGCCCTACGAAGACCTGAAGCGTCAGGCCGTCGCGGCGCTGGCCCAGGCCAAAGCCGCGCTCGAGAACGCGAAGCTGAACCTCGAGCGGACCGACCGGCTCTTCAAGAGCGGCATCGCGGCCGGCAAGGAGGTCGAGGATGCCCGCGCCCAGCAGGCCACGGCCCAAGCCGGCGTCGAGGGGGCGACGGCCGCACTCGATACCGCTGACCGGCAACTGGTGAGGACCAAGGTCAGCTCCCCCATCTCGGGGGGTATCGTCAAGCGGCTCGTGAACGTCGGCGAGCAGGTTGATGGCACGGCGGCCCAGCCGCTGGTCGAGGTCGCCGGCCTCGACGTTGTGGAACTGGCCGCCAACGTGCCGTCGGAACACCTGGCCGCCGTCCACGCCGGGCAGAAGGTCGATGTCGTGACCGACGCGTACGCGGATCGCGTCTTTCCCGGCGAGCTCATCGCCGTGGCGCCCGCTGTCGACCCGGCCACCAACGCCGCGCTCGCGCGCATTCGCGTGTCGAACACCGGCCGCCTGCTGAAGGTGGGGATGTACGCCCAGGCCCGGGTGGCGGTCGCCGAGCGCAAGGGTGCCCTCACCGTGCCGCCGTCAGCCGTGGAGCGCAACGAGGAGGGCGAGGCGGCCGTCTACGTGGTGACCAACGGCGTGGCGCAGCGCACACCGGTGAAGACCGGACTCGTGACCTCCGAGGCCGTCGAGGTGATCGCGGGGGTGAGCGACGGCCAGTCCGTTCTGACGTCCTCGGTTCACGGCCTGGGCGAGAAGGCCAAGCTCGGGAAGGCGTCATGAACGTCGCCCGCTTTGCGTCCCGCAACTCTCGCGCGATTCTCCTCGGCGTGGTCCTGCTCACGGCGGCCGGTTTCTACTCGATGGCCAGTGTGCCGAGCTCGATTTATCCCGAGGTGGAGTTCCCGCGCATCGTCATCGTCGCCAAGTCCGGCGATCTGTCGCCCCGGCTCATGCAGCTCGCCGTGACCCGCCCCCTCGAGGAAGCCGCCCGGTCGGTGCTCGGCGTGCGGCGCGTGCGGTCGAAGACCATCCGCGGCGCAACCGAGATTTCGGTGCTCTTCAACCCCGACTCCGACATGCGCTACGCGCTCCAGCTGATGCAGGGCAAGACCGACGAGGTCAAGTCCTCGCTCCCGGACGGGACCGAGATGGAAGTGGAGCGCATGACCCCGTCGCTCTTCCCAATCTTCATGATCAACCTGACCGGCGACGTGCCGGCGAGGGACCTGCGCGACCTAGCGGTGTTTGACGTGCGGCCGTTGCTCAGCCGGGTCGCCGGCGTAGGCAACGTCGAAGTGCTCGCGAGCGAGGAGCGGGAGATCTCGGTCCTCGTCGACCCGGGGCGCCTCAGCGCGACGAAACTCACCATCGACCAGGTCGCCGACGCGCTCCGGGCGACCAACCAGGTCAACACGGTCGGCCGGCTGGCGAAGGACTATCGCCAGTACCTCGATCCTGGCGACGGCCGAGCTGACCTCGCTCGACGACGTCCGCAACGTCGTCGTCGCCTTCCGCCAGCAGGCGCCGGTCTACCTCCGGGACATCGCGGAGGTGCGCGAGGGCGTGCTCGACAAGACCGTGCTCGTCGCTGGCGACGGCCGGCCGGCGGCCCTGATCAGCGTGTCTCGGCAGATTCGGGGCAACATCATCGGCATCGTGGATGGCGCCCGCGCGGCGCTGGGTGGCTTCCGGAACTCGCTGCCCCCAACCGTGCGCTGGAAGGTCGTCTATGACCTGGCAGAGTTCGTCAAGACCGCGGTCGCCAACGTCCGCGACGCCATCATCATCGGCGGCCTGCTGGCGGTCTTCGTGCTCATCGCCTTCCTCCGCGACTGGCGGGTCACGTTCATCGCCGCCACGTCGCTCCCCCTGACGCTGGTCGGCACCTTCTGGATTCTGCGCCTCGCCGGCGGCACCATCGACCTGATGTCGCTCGGCGGCCTCGCGATCGCCATTGGACTGGTCATCGACGACGCCATCGTCATCGTGGAGAACATCCATCGCCACCGCGCCGCCGGGGAGAGCGTGGCGAAGGCGGCCGAGAACGGCACCCAGGAGCTGATCGCCGCGGTCACCGGGTCCACGCTGACGACGGTCGTGGTCTTCGTCCCCCTCGGTCTGCTGCAGGGGGTGGTGGGTCAGTTCTTCTCGGCACTGTCCCTCACGCTGACCGCGGCCGTGATGCTGTCGCTGGTCTATGCGCTCCTGTTCATCCCCAACGCCGCGGCGCGCTGGCTGCGGGATCGGCCGGGCGCGACGGACGTGTCACACGCGGCACGACTCGACTGGCTGTCGACCCACTACCAGGCCGGGCTGCGCCGGGCGCTGAAGCGCCCGTTCATCGTCGTCCTCGTCACCCTGGCGTTCGCCGCCCTCGGCGTGTTCCTCTTCTTCCAGCTCGAGACCGGCTTCCTGCCCGACATGGACGAAGGGGGATTCGTGGTCGACTACTGGACGCCGACCGGCACCTCCCTGCCGGAGACGGACCGCATGGTCAAGCGGGTCGAGCAGGACCTGAAGGACACGCCGGAGGTGGCCGCCTTCGCCCGCCGGACGGGCACCGAGCTCGGGTTGTTCGCGACGCCCCAGAACCGGGGCGACATCCTCGTCCGGCTCAAGCCGCGGTCCGAGCGCAAGCGAACGTCGGAGGAGGTGGTCGACAATCTCCGGGCCACCTTCGAGAAGGAGATGCCCGGCATGACGATCGAGTTCGCCCAGCTCCTCCAGGACATGCTCGGCGATCTCGAGGGCAACCCGGAACCGATTGAAGTCAAGATCTTCGGCGACGACCTGCCGACCCTCGCGAAGCTCGCCGACACGGTCGCGGATCGGATGAAGAAGATCGACGGTGTCGTGGACATCGTCGCACCTCAGCGCGGGAATCCGGAGCTCAACGTGGAGGTGGATCCGACGCGGGCCGCCAAGGCAGGCTTCACGGTGGACCAGGTGTCGAGCCAGCTGGCGACCGGCTTGCTGGGCAAGGTGGCGACCGAGAGCCGGCGCGGTGACCGTCTCGTGGACGTGCGGGTGCGGTTCCCCGATGCGTTCCGATTCGACTACGACTGGGTCCGCGAGTTCCCGCTGACCAACAGCGCCGGCACGATCGTGCCGCTGTCGGCCACCGCAGACGTGGCTCAAGCCGAGGGCCAGCAGGAGCTGCACCGCGAGGATCTCAAGCAGATGGTCCCTGTCACGGCCCGCCTCGAGGGCCGCGGCATGGGGAGCGCCGTCAAGGACATCACCGCGATGATGGCCACCCTGGCCCTGCCGCTCGGATACACGTGGCAGCTCGGCGGCCTCTACGAGAGCCAGCAGGAGTCGTTCCGCTCGCTCGTCCTCGTGCTGGCGGTGGCGATCCTGCTTGTCTTCGTCGTCCTGGTGGCCCAGTTCCGACGCTTCACGTCCGCGGCGGTGATCCTGTCGGCTGCGCCGTTGTCGCTGGTCGGCGCGTTCGGCCTGCTGCTCATCACCCGCACGACCCTCAACGTCTCGTCGTTCATGGGACTGATCCTGCTGGTCGGGCTCATCGTGAAGAATGGGATCATCCTCGTGGACTACGCGGACATCGTCTCGAAGGAGGAACCGGACCGCATCGAGGCCCTGGTCCGGGCCGGGGCGATCCGACTGCGCCCGATCCTGATGACGACCCTCTGCACGCTGTTCGGGCTGCTGCCGCTGGCCCTCGGGATCGGCGCGGGCGCGGAGATGCAGAAACCACTCGCCATCGCCGTCATCGGGGGGCTGTCGGTGTCGACGATCGTGACGCTGGTGTTCGTGCCGGCGTTGCTCGCGCTGCTGGATCGGCGTCCGCGGAACACCGTGGAGGGGGACCCTGGGCCGGTGTAACATGGGACGTTGGCCCGCCCACACACAAGGAGACGCTGATGGCGATCAAGGACGGTCTGCTGCCGGAGTTTGACCATGAGATGGCCGTGACGCGCAAGGTGCTGGCGCGCATCCCGGAAGACAAGTTCGGGTGGAAGCCGCACGAGAAGTCCATGACGCTTGGCCGGTTGGCCAGCCATCTGGCCGAGATCCCCGGCTGGGTGAAGGAGACTCTCACGCTCGATAGCCTGGACATGGGCGAGGGTCACCCCTCCGACGCCCCCGCGACACGTGATGCCGTCCTCGCGAAGTTCGACAAGATGGTCGCCGTGGCCCGCCCGTTGATCGAGGGAGCGACCGACGGGCAGTTCATGTCGACCTGGACGCTGAAGAACAAGGGCCAGACGGTCTTCAGCGCGCCAAAGGTCGCGGTGCTACGCTCGTTCGTCTTCAGCCACGCGGTGCACCACCGAGGCCAGATGTCCGTCTATCTGCGCCTGAACAACGTGCCCGTGCCGTCGATCTACGGTCCGAGCGCCGACGAGGCGGCGTAACCGTCTCTCCGGCGGCTCGCGACGATGCGGAGAGCGCTGGAAGACCTGGAGGGGACGCAGGCGGCGTCTCCTCCCTGCTCGCGAGGAGGTATCGTGGACCGGCGGAGTTTCCTCGTCGGCGCCCTTGCCGGCGCGGCCGGCAGCGGGTTGGTCGGGTCGGCCGCGCTTGCGTCGGCCGGGCGGCGGGCCGTCGATTCCCCGCCGCCCCCGGGCCCTCCCACGCCGCCCTCGCGTGCGCGCCAGTCCTTCTCACAGCAGGGCGAGGACATCGTCCTCTATCACCTGCTGCACGACTGGATGAAGATCGAGTTGCCGACCTACCTCGACATCGGCGCAGCTGACCCGGTCGAGTCGAACAATACCTACTTGCTCTACTGCACGGGCGCCAGGGGCATCCTCGTCGAACCGAACCCGATGTACGTGACGAGGCTCCGCCGGGAACGCCCCGGCGACATCGTGGTCCACATGGGCGTCGGTGCCAGCGACGCCACGGAGGCCGACTACTACGAGTTCCGCGGAAATCCGACGCTGAACACGTTCTCGGTGGAACAGGTGGACATGTACCGGCGCGGCGCCACGGTCGATCCCGTCGAGAAGGTGGTGAAGATGCCGCTCATCTCCATCAATCGTCTGATGGCGGAGTGCCTCGGCCAGGCCCCCGATCTGCTGTCGATCGACATCGAGGGGTTGGACTACTCCGTCCTCCAATCGCTCGACTTCGGGACGTACCGGCCGGCCGCCATCATCGCGGAAACGATCCTGATGGGGGGGCACGGCGAGGACAACCCCGAGATCGGCGTCCTGCTGACGTCGAAGGGCTACGTGGCCCGCGGCGGTTCGCTCTACAACACGGTCTTCGCGGATCCCCGCCGCTACGCCTGAGGGGGGACGCCGGGCGGGACGACGAAGGGGCGCGTCGCCCCCAGTCGGCGCGCCGGGATCCCACGCCCGCCGCCATTCGCGCGCAGGAGACCGGTCACGACCCCGTGGTCACGGACGAAGACGTACCGGCCGCTGGCGGGCTTCGTCCAGAACTCCGCGGCCGACGTCGGGAAGAGTTCGACGCCAGGCTCTGTCGCTGGCCGCGCCACGAGGTGATCCGCCACCCGGTCCACCCTGACCAGCGTCCCGTCGATCGACTGGTACTCCCCCACGCAGGCGTCCAGCGCGCGCGCCCGGAGGTGGACGAACACCGGCACCTGCATTGAGGGAAGCTCGACCCGTGTGGCCAGGTCGTGCAGCTTCCAGTCCGTGACGAGCACGTGCGTGGCACGGAGGTCGGGTCCCACCTCGAAGGTGAACGTCCACGTCACGCGCGCCGAGCGGAACGTCTGCGGTGCCACGGGCACCAGGACCACCTCGCCGAGGCCCCCCACCTGCGCCACCACTCGATCGGCCCGGTGAGAGACCGAGAAGGTCCCGAGTTCGGGGCCGCGGTAGGTCCCGGCGAGGCCGTCGAGAAGAGCGGCGGCAACCGGCACCGGCACTGTTTCCGGCAGGGGGCGGCCGAGCGCGAGCGCCGCCACGCGGTGGGCCGTCGCCTGCAGGGGCACGTCCGCGGACTGCACGTTCGAGAGGATCGCCACGAACGCGCGGTCGTCGGGCAGCCGCACCATGAAGGACTGGAAACCCGTCGTGCCGCCCGCATGCTCCTGCACGCGGTGGCCCTCGTATTCGCCGATATCCCACCCGTAGCCGTAGCCCGTGGCCGTACCGTCCTTCAGCCGGTACGACGTGAACATGCGCTCGATCGACGCGCGTGAGAGGACACGTGCGTCCTCGAGCGCGGCGTTCCACCGGGCCAGATCGTCCACGGTCGACAGGAGCCCGCCGGCGGCCGCCGGGTGGAAGAGGCGGCTGGCCGAGGGCACGGCATTGACGAGCACGCCGCCCGCCTGCCCGTACCCGGTCGCCCGGAGGGGGACGATGCGCCGCCGGTCGGCGTACCGGGTCTGACGCATCCCCAGAGGATCGAAGAAGGCCTGGTGGAGGAACTCGGCGTAGGTCTGGCCCGACGCGCGCTCGACGATGGCGCCAAGCAGCGAATAGCCCCAGTTCAGGTACGCCCATCGCTCGCCGGGCGCGGCATCGGGAGGGAGGGCCTTGACCCACGTCCCGAGGACGTCGGTCACCTGGCCGTCCGTCGCGGAGGCCCTCAGGTCCGGCGTGTCCTCGAGCGCGTTGATTCCCGACGTGTGAGTCAGCAGGTGTTCGATGGTGATCGCCGCGCCGTGCGAGGCGAACCCGGGCAGGAACTTCGTCACCGGGTCGTCGAGCGACAGCCGGCCCTGCTCGGCCAGCTTGAGGATCGCCGCGGCGGTGAACGGCTTGGTCAGCGACGCCAGCGCCATCACCATGTCCGGCCGCATCGGCACGCCAAGCTCCACGTTGGCGAGCCCATAGCCCTTCCTGAGCAGCACCTGTCCGTCCTTGACGACGACCACGGCGGCACCCGGCCCGTCCGGGGCATAGAGTGACGACAGGAGCGCATCGATCGAGGCAGCCACGCCCTGGTCCGGCCCGGGCCGCGCCGGGACCCGGTCCGCCAGCGGGGCGGCCGTGGCCGCGCAGACGATGACGGCGATCAGATGAGCGAGACGTCGGTCGAAACCGTTCACGGCGCAACCTCGTGAATTGAGGGTGGAGTGGGCGCAGTATAGCACCGCCGTGCACCGCGGCCGGCGTCGCCTGCCCGCCGCGTGGGCCAGGGCCACCCTTCTGTGCTACGCTACGAAACTCGCACACGCCACGCGGTCGACCTCCTCCGGAACCGTGCGCCGCAACCCGTCGCGCGCGGCGGCGTGGCCCGGGCCGAATCCGCACGCTCGCCAGCGGCGAGTCGGACCGGGGACGGCTGGACCGGGGGGCGACCGGCTCTTACGAGGACGACCATGCTGGAGCTGAAACGGCTCGACGCCGATGACCTGGACCTCATCATCAAGACGCTGAAGGAATTTGCTGCCCGCGAGGCACCCCTCGACAAACGGCTCGGATGGGACGAGCGCGACGTCTGCCCCGAGGACGTCGTGCGGGCCATGCTGAGCCCGGACGTGGGGCTGCATCTCGTGTTCCTGCCCGCGGAGTACGACGGGATGGGCGGCGGCGCCCATGATGTGTACCGATTGTCGTGCGAGTTCGCCAAGATCGACCTCGGCCTGGCCACGGCGATGCTGGCCGTGGCACTGGGCACCGATCCCTTGCGCGTCGGCTGCACGCCTGCGCAGAAGGCGAAGTGGATCCCCCGCATCGCGAACGAGGGTCTGATCGTCGCCTACGGCGTCACCGAACCGGAGGCGGGCTCGAACGTCCAGAACCTGAAGACCGAAGCTGAGCGGATCACCGACGCCAGCGGCCGCATCACGCACTACCGTCTCAACGGCGTCAAGCAGTTCATCTCGAACGGGTCAATTGCGGACCTCTACACCATTCTCGCGAGGGCGCCCGACGGGCCGACTTTCTATGTCGTCGAACGGAAGACACCGGGGCTCACGCCGGGCAAGCACGAGATCAAGCACGGCATCCGGCTGTCGGACACCGCGCAGGTCCTGCTGCAGGACGTCGTGATCCCGGCGGAGAACATCGTCGGCGAGCGGGAGGGCGAGGGACTCAAGCAGGCCAACGAGGTTTTTGGCTACACGAGGCTGATGGTGGCCGCCTTCGGCCTGGGCGCCGGCCTGAAGTCGCTCGAGAAGGCGATCGCGTTCTCGAAGGAACGGCGCCAGTTCGGCACCTATCTCTGCGAGAAGCAGGGCTTCACGCACAAGCTGCTCGTCCCCAACAGCGTGCGGCTGGCCGCCGCACAGGCCTACATCGAATACGTCGCGGACCTGCTGGACTCGGGCCACGGGGACCGCCAGGTCGAAGGGTCGGTGGCCAAACTCTTCGCCACCGAGGTGGGCAATGTCGCGGCCGACGACGCCGTCCAGGCGCTCGGCGGGTACGGGTACTGCGTCGACTTCGAGGTCGAGAAGATCCGGCGCGACGCGCGAATCCTGCGGATCTACGAGGGCACCTCCGAAATCCAACAGAGCATCATCGGCGTGTTCCGGATGCGCGAGAACGTCCGCAGCAAGGGCCGGTTCTACTCCGACATGGCCGCGGAAGTCGAGGGCTGGGCCGACGCGGGTGGGCCCGACGTGGCCCGCGCGGCGCGGTTCCTCTCGGAGGCGACCACGCTCGCGTTCCGGGCCAAGCTCACGCATCAGCAGCACGCCGTATTCGAGTTCGCGACGGCCATGGCGGATGTGGAGACCGCCGTGGCCTTGACCCGCGCCGCCGCGCGCGGGGCCAGCCGGCTGCTGAAGGCCCAGGCCCGCGTCTGGGCCAGCGACATCGCGTTGAGCGTACCGACGCGCGTGCTGAAGGTGGTGGCCGCCGCCGGGACGGTTCCGCCGGCGGAGTTCGACCGGCTGGCGGCGCTTGGCGACCTGGGTGCGGCGTTGGCCGGCCAGGCGGGTCGCCTGGCGGACATGGACGAAATCGCCGCCACCATCACGGCCCGCTGAATGGCGTCGTGTGGGCGGGCACCGGAGGGTGCCCCCGCCGCAATCCTCCACGGGCCGGCCCCGACCGCGCCGGATCGGGTCCGGCTGGCAGGCCTGGGGGTAAGATTGCCCGATGAGGCTGCCACTTCACCGACACCCTTCCCTTGGCGCCGTCGCCCTCCTCTCGGTGGCGACGGTCCCCCTTCTCGCGCTGGGCATTGAACGGCCAATTCCCATGGAACGACAACCGATCGTGTACACCGTTCGCATCCCCGCGCCGAAGACCCACTACATCGACGTCGAGGCGATCGTGCCGACAGACGGCCAACCGGCCGTGGAGCTGATGATGGCCGTCTGGACGCCGGGGTCGTACCTCGTTCGCGAGTACGAGCGGCATGTGGAATCGCTGCAAGCCCGCACCCCCGACGGCCGGCCGCTCGGCGTGGAGAAGACGCGGAAGAACCGGTGGCGGATCGAAACGCCCGGGGCCGCACGGATCGTCGTGACCTATGCCGTCTACTGCCACGAGCTGTCGGTCCGCAACAACTTCGTCGAGGACGATTTCGCCATGCTCAACGGCGCCCCGACGTTCCTCACGTTGGCGGGCGGCACCGACCGGCCGCACGACGTCCGGCTGGTCCTGCCGGACGCCTGGTCGCGCAGCGCCACCGCCTTGCCCGCCGCCGCCGACGCCCAGCCCCATCACTATGTCGCCCGGGACTTCGACACGCTGGTGGACTCTCCGATCCTGGCGGGCAAACTGTCGATCTACCCCTTCGAAGTGGACAAGACGCCCCACTTCCTGGTGAATGCGGGCGATGACGCCCGGTGGGATGGGCCGCGGACGGTTGCCGACCTGACGCGGATTGTCGGCGAGTGGCGCCGAATGTGGGGGCAGCTCCCGTACTCCGTCTACTACTTCCTCAACGTCGTGGTCGAGTCGGGCGGCGGTATCGAGCACAAGAACTGCACCCTGATCATGTCCTCCCGCTGGCAGACCGGCACGACGCAGGCCTACCAGAACTGGCTGGCCGTGGCGAGCCACGAGTGCCTGCACGCGTGGAACGTGAAGCGCCTGCGGCCCATCGCGCTCGGGCCGTTCGACTACGAGAACGAGAATTACACGCGCGCCTTGTGGGTGTCCGAGGGTTTCACGAGCTATTACGGCGACCTGGCGCTATCGCGCACCGGGCTCCTGGCTCGGACCGACTACCTCGGACGGCTGTCGCATCTGATCGCGGCGCTCCAGAACCATCCCGGACGGCTGGTTCTGCCGCTCGAGGAGGCGTCCTTCGATGCGTGGGTCAAGGAGTACCGCCCCGACGAGAACACCGTCAACTCGGGCGTCAGCTACTACACGAAGGGCGCGCTTGTCGCGTTTCTGCTCGACGCCAAGATCCGCGCGGCCACGCGCGGGGCCCGTTCCCTCGACGACGCGATGCGCCTGGCCTACCGGCGGTATGCCGGCCCGCACGGATTCACGGACCGCGAGTTCCAGCAGACGATGGAAGAGGTCGCCGGGGAACGGCTCGAGGGCTGGTTCGACCGCGTGCTGCACACGACGGCCGACCTCGATTACGAGGAAGCCCTCCACTGGTTCGGTCTTCGCTTCGCGCCCGCCGAGCCGGCGCACGCCGAGGGCCACGAGAAAGCGTGGCTGGGACTGCGCACGGACACAGAGCCGGGCCGCCTGCTGGTCGCCGAGGTCCCGCGCGGCACCCCGGCCTACGGCACGGGCGTAAGCCCGGAGGACGAAATCGTCGCCATCGACGACTTCCGGGTGCAGCCCGGCGGGATCGAGGAGTTGCTCCGCCAATACCACCCGGGCGACAACGTCGTCATGACCATCAGCCGCCGCGGACGTCTCCTGCGCGTCGGTCTCACGCCGGGCGCCGAACCGCCCCAGCGCTGGACGCTCGAGGTCGACCCGGCCGCCACCGACGAGCAGAAAGCGCACCTGGAGGCCTGGATCGGAAGCCGGTGAGGCCTCGAAGATAGTCCTTGATCCTCACGTGACGTCAGGCCCGACGATGGCACCGAGGTGAACGCGGTGAGGCAGGCACCGTCCCCCATCTATCGGGTCCGGCAGTTCGCCGCCCGCACGGGCGTGACCGTGCGGACGCTGCACCACTACAATCGCCTCGGCCTGCTCAAGCCGAGCTGGCGGTCAGGGGCCGGGCACCGCCTGTACCGCGAGAGCGACGTGGCGCGTCTCGAGCAGATTGTGGTGCTGAAGTTCCTCGGGCTGCCGCTCGCGCAGATCGGTCGCTTGCTCGAGACGCGGTCGTCGCTCGCCGACACGCTGGGGCGCCAGCGACACGTGCTGGCCGAGAAGCGGGACCGGCTGGACGCCGCGATCGCCGCGATCCAGCGGGCAGAGGCGTCACTTCAGGCGGGGCGCGACCGGGACTGGGACCTCTTTGCGGCCATCGTCAGGGAGATCAAGATGCAGGAGCACGAGGACTGGACTACCAAATACTACTCGCCCGACGCCCGGGCGAAGGTCGAAGCCCGCAAGACGCTCTGGAACCCCGACCTGCAGGCGCAGGTGACGCGGGACTGGAACGACCTCCTGAGAGATGTCGCGGCTGCGCTCGACGAGGATCCCGCGGGCCCCGTCGCGCAGGCGCTGGCAGCGCGCTGGCGCGCCCTTCTGGCGGGGTTCACGGGCGGCGACCCGGCGGTGCAGGAAGGTCTCAACCGGCTGTGGGCCGACCAGGCCAACTGGCCCCCGGAGACGCGCCAACGCGCCCATGTCGACCCAGCCGTCCAGGAGTTCATCGTCAAGGCGATGCGCGCCCGACCGCAGAGGTAGCGCAGGAAGCGGCGGGGCGGCCCACTCAGCGGACGATGCGGAATCGGAGCTCGACCGCGGCACTCTCCAGCCCCCGCTGCGCTGCCAGAGAGTGGTGGACGGTCCTGCCGCCCGCCAGCGTGGTGGCCCACTCCGCCGGACCAGGAGGGCACGGCAAGGCCTGGTCGATGAGCTGACCCGATCGGGTCGTCAGCCGACGCGGCACCGGGTAATGCCGGCCGTCGAGCAGACCCGAGAGGGTCTGGTCGACGAGCGTCCGGCGCGCAGCCGCGTTGGTCTCGAAGGCAGACTCTTCGATGAGTTCCTCGAGGTTCTGCAGCGGGTCGTAGCTGGCCATCAGGATGACCGCGTCAGGAGTGGTCCGGTCATCCACGGTCCACCACGCTGCAGCGGCCGGGGCCACGTAGACCTGGCCGGCGCGGACACGGCTCGCGCCTTTGATCACGTCGTTCGGAAAGAGGACCATCACCTCCCCGCGCGCGGTTCGGCTGACAACGTAGGCAAAGCCGTCGGCGCTCGGGCTGAAGGCAAGGCGGAATCTGATCCCCTGGCTGGAGCGCGACGTCGTTGGCGATGTCGAACTCTGTCCATTCGCCATTGCCGGGACGCTGGCCGAACCCCGTCCAGTAGAGCGCAAACGGGGCCAGCGGGGGCAGGGGCTTGGGGCGCTTCCACGCCTTGATCAGCGAGGGCACGGCCTGCGTGGCCAATCCTGCCAGTAGGACGAGGGCGGCCACCTGGGCCAGCCGTTTGAACCGCCGTAGCAGGGTCCGCTCTTCGATGTCGCTCGACAGACAGTGCGCGACGCGGGCGATCGACTCGGTCGGGCAATCGGGCGCGTAGACCACCTGGTGTCCCGTCGCGACTCCGCGAAGGTCGTCCGGCAGACGGCCACTCTCCTCGCCCGCCGTGCGAACGGCCACCAGGTTGCGCGTGTCGGCGAGGGCCCGGCCGACTTCCTCCCGCATCGGGTCCCTCCCCTGCGTCGGGTCGAACGTGTCGGCCCGGAGCAGCAGGACGAAATCCGGCGCACCCGCGATGATCTCCAGCCGGCGGCCGGTGTCGGCACCTTCCGCCGATCGGCTCTCGGCGAAGACCCGAAACCCGCGCGCGGCGAGCCCGGCCGCCAGCGTCGTCGCCCGATCGCGATCCGGCCCATCCCGGTAGCAGATGAAGACGTCGTAGTCGACCGGCGCGCGTCGGTGGCCTCCCATAGTCGGCATTACCTCAGCCACGTCTCGGCAAAAGCGAGAAAGGCCGTGCTGCTCGGACGGCTCCCCCGCAGCCGGGGTACGGGGGTGCCCGCCGCGCGCCGCCCATTGATGATCACCTCGGCCGACCTCGCCGGAACAAACGTGGAGAGGATCGTGAAGGGGTTCTGGGGCACGCCGACACGGCTCTCGATGGCAAACGGCTCGAGGAACTCGCGCCAGATCAGCTCGATCCGGTACTCGTCACTCGTGATGATCTCATGCCAGGCGGTGTTGGTGTCCCCCGCGCGCTCAAACCGACCGTGGCGCACCGGGAAGGGCTGGCTCGCGTAGGCCGCGTCGAACGCGGTCATCAGCCGGCTCGCCACGTACGCCTCCAGGCTCGGGTTGTCGGTCAGCGCCACACGGACGTCATCGGGCGTCGGGCCGTCGCCCGCGACATCGCTGGTGAGGAAGCAGACGTGGCCCCCGCCGGCCGGACTCTGGTAGACACGCCAGAAGCTGACGGTCGTGGTCGGCGCGACGCCGTCTCTCACCAGCAGACGGATGCCAGGGTTCTCGCCAATGACCGCCACCTCGCCCGACCGCACGTCGGACGGGGGCACGGCCGACTGGCCTAGGCAGGGCAAACCCGCCACCACCGACAGCACCGCCGCCAACCCGAGTTTCGCCATGAGGTCCTCCCGCACGCCCGCCCCGACCCGCTGGCCGAGCGCTATCGACGCGCGAGCATCTGCCCCAGCGCCTGCAGGGCCGCGGTAATCAGGTCCTCGCCCTCCCCGTGCCGGTCGAACAGGCTCCCGTCGATGCCACCACGGCCCGGCTCGGCGAACGTACGCTCCGCCCGCTGGCGTTCGATCGCCAGCGTGAGGGGCAGCGTCGGGTCCGGCCCGGCTGCCGCCTTCGCCTGCGCGCGCTTGACCTCGTCGGCCACCTTCTGGATTTGGTCGGGGTCGAGAATGGCGAGGGCGGACCCGCAGAACCCACAGACCGCGCCCTTCTGGACATCGATGGGCGCGCCGCAGTTGGCGCACTGGACTTGGCGGAGGCGTCGGCGGAGTTGCTCGAGTTCCGCGTCGTCGAGCGGCCGCACCACGTTCTTGGCCCGCAAGAACTGGAAGTACGGCATGAAGCGCCCGTGATTCGCCGGGCAGCGATAGTCCCAGAACTTGGTGTTGTGCTGCTGGTCGTGCGTCTCAACCAGGTGGCAGCGGCACCGCGGGCAGACGGACGTCGGGCCGATCGACTGCTTGGAGGTGGCCTTGTCGTTGGCCAGCTCGGCCAGCAGCTGCAGGGTCGCGGCCGGCGTCATCTGGAGCAGTTCCTGGTTGTCGAACCAAATCGCACAGCACGTGTGACAGACGTCGATCACGACCGAGCGTCCGTAGAAACCCTCGGTCGTGTGTTCCCGCATCGGTTGGGCGCAGGTCGGGCAAGTGAGCATAGAATCTCCGCTGGCCGATAGGATGCCATCCTCGCGGCTGACGCAGCAACACGCGGGCCGCCCCGCCTCAGGCCTCCAGAATCTCGCGGACCTTGGCCCCGAGGACGGCCGAGGAAAAGGGCTTCGGCAACAGCGGCGCCCGTCGATCGAGCCCACCGTAGGAGGACAGCGTGACGCTCACACAGGCCTGCAGGCTCAGCACCTTCGCCTGGACCGTTCCGGTGTCCGCGGCGAACGGACCGGCCCCGCGCATGGTGTAGGCGACGGCCAGCGTGGACACCACAATCGACGCGAGCGTCACGAAGAAGGGCCCGGTGCGCAGCGCGGCCCACATCAGCCACGGGAACGTCAGGTAGAACAGGGAGCCTTCCCGGAGGCCCCAGCCGGTCTTGCCGCTGAACACCAGGGCGGCCGCCACGCCGAACGAGACGAGAAGTCCGAGCGCCTCCACCGCGTGCGCCCGGCCACCCTCGCGAAGCCGAGACACACCGTCATGCCACGCCAGGATCACCGGCGCGACCAACAGCATGCCGACGCCGTTCGACATCAGCCAGCTGAACCAGGTCCGCCAGAACGGCGCGGTCCGCCAGATTGTCGTCACGGCGGCGCCGAGCAAGGCCGTCACGGCGTTGCTCGCCAGCGCGGCCACGCCGACCAGCGCCAGCACCTCCCGCAGCCGCCCGAGCGTCATCGGCGTCCCGACACTGGCAATCAGCAGGCGCGCGGCCAGGCTCCCCTCCGCGACGTCGGTCGTCGAGTAGGCGGCCGCCACCAGCCACGGTGCGCCGCTCAGCAGGCTCTGGGCCATGTTGCACAGCCACACCGCTGCAAGCCAGATGGGCCATCGGCGCATCGGCGAGAGGACGAGCACGGCCAGCACCAGCCCGCTGGCTGGCCAGATCGCCGTCAGGCTCTGCGGACCCATCTGGGACAGCCGGGCCAGCCAGCCGGCCAACAGGTACACGCCGACAAACGCGGCCAGTCGGCCGATCGTCACGCGGAGGGGTGGCGACACCGTCTCGGGCGTCGGATGTTCGGCCTGTTCCTGACCGGTCATGAGACCGTCCAATGGAGACGGACGCGCACGCGCTGGCCCGGTGTCGGTCCGCCCGTCGCCCTGTCGGAGCGCGCGGCGTCCGGCCTCCAGGTGGAGCGTTTCGCGCGCCGCTTCCGGCGACGCTCCAGCACTTGCGCGGCCCCGGCGGGCCGGCGCATGCTTGCCCAGGGTCCCTTCGATTCGGGGCGGCGCCGGGTGCGGCGTGCCGCCGATCTTATCCGTTCTTCGACTCCAACAGCAGAGGCGCAGGCGGCCAGTCCTGCGGACAGTGGTCGACACAGGAGGGGAGATGGATCCAGTCGTGGCGTCGTTCGCCCAGCTGCTCCGCGTCAACGATCGACTCATCGGCAAGGCACTCGACGGCCTCACCGACGAGGAGGCGTGGCGACGCCCGGGGCCCGACTCGAACCCGGTCCTCTGGCTTGCTGGCCACATCGCCGTCTACCGCTGCCGGCTGGCGGCGCTGCTCAACGTCGGCGTTGACCTTCCGTGGGCCGCGCAGTTCGCGCGGCAGACCCGGCCCAACCCGGACGTCCACGCACCACGCCTGCCGGAGATCCGTGAGGCCATCGTCAGGGCATCGGAACACCTGGCGACGCGCCTCGAGCAGTTGCGCGACGCCGAGCTGTCCACGGCTGCAGCGGGAACCTTTCCGATCCCGGACCGCACCCTGCGTGGGGCGATCGCCTTCCTGACCTACCACGAGGCCTACCACGTTGGCCAGCTCGGGTACCTCAGAACGTGGCTGGGCTATCCGGGCATCGTGGACGGGCAGTAGGGCCGGCGACGATTATGGCCGCTTGGGCGGCGCGACGCGCTCCAGATCCTCGGCCGCGGCGCGGACGAGCGCCGTTTCGCGTTCGATGGCCCGCGCCACGCGCGCCACCTCCCCGTCCACCTCCACAAAGAGCCGCTGCTCGATGGCCTCGCGCACACCGGGAAGGGTCTTCACGTCGTAGCCGGTGTAGTAGCCAGGCGCATAGAGCAGGTGCCGGTACCACGGCCGCCGCGGCAGGCCGGCGCCGTCGAGGAACTGGCGTTCACTCTGGCGCAGGCGGGCGTTCACGGCGCGAACGATCTCGCCACGCCCGTCCAGATGCGGCCCGGCGGCGGCCAGCGCCCGCTGGTAGCGATCCGCGGCGGCAACGAGAGCCGCACAGGCGTTCTGGAGCGGCGCGAAGTTGAGCGCGGGGGGGACCTCCATGATCGGCGGCGGGACCTGCGGGCGGCGCGGGTCGTTGACCGCCGCCAGCACGCCGTCCTCGATCTGCCGGTTCCGTTCGCGGGCGTCGGCCTGACGCTGCGTGAGGACGCGCTGCAGATCGTCGACGTAGCCCGTCACCGTGTCGGCCAGGTTCGTGAACTCGAACGGCAGCAGGTCGGCGTCCGCCAGCCGGAGAACCGCCGTCCCCAGTGTCTGCGCCATCAGTCGGCCGTAGGCGAAGTCGGTGTCCTCGAACCGCGTGTAGTGGTAGAAGTCATCGTAGATCGAGTGGTAGATCCCGTTGGCGTCCTCGCCGCCGTAGCCCAGGCTCAGCGTCGGCACCCCCCCGTGCTGGAGGAACGGCGTGAAGTCGGATCCCGAGCCGAGAGCGCCGAGACGCAGGTCCTGGCGCTGGCGGGCCTCCTGGCGCTCGGCGGGCGTGCCCTCGGTGACGGTCAGGGCTTGGCGACGCTGCCAGACGCTCACCTTCGCTTCGGGATCGGTCACGGCCTTCGCCACGCCGTTGACAAACCGCTCCAGCGTGTGCGACCCGCCCATCTCGAGGTAGCCGCGCGCATTGCTGTCCGTGTTGATGTAGACGACCGCGTGCTGCTCGAGTTCCTCGAGATGAGCTTCGACCCACTCGGTGGAACCCAGCAACCCGGGCTCCTCGCCGTCCCACGCGGCGTAGACAATCGTCCGCTTCGGGCGCCACCCCTGCTTCACCAGCTCGCCGAGCGCGCGCGCTTCCTCGAGTTCCGCCGCCATCCCGCTCACCGGGTCCTCCGCGCCGTTCACCCACGCGTCGTGGTGGTTGCCGCGGATCACCCATTCCTCCGGATAGAGGGCGCCCGGCAGCCGGGCGATGACGTCGTAGATGGGCTTGATGTCCCAGTTGAACGCGACCTTCAGATGGACGGTGGACGGCCCGGCACCAACGTGGTACGGAATCGGGAGCGCCCCGCGCCAGTGCGCTGGCGCCAAGGGTCCCTTGAGCGCTGCCAGCAGGGGCTGGGCGTCGCCGTAAGAGATCGGCAGCACCGGGATGCGCGTGATCGTCACAGCGTCCTTGAGCGCGAGGCGCTTGGCATCCGGCGTCGCGCCGACGCCAGGCGTGAGGGGGTCGCCCGGGTAGACCGGCATGTCCATCACGCTGCCCCGCTGCACGCCGTCGCGGTTCCGCATGGGTCCGTCGGGGAACACCTCGCCGAGGGCGTACCCATCGTCGGCGGGGTCCGAGTAGATCAGGCAGCCCACGGCGCCGTGCTCGGCGGCCACCTTCGGCTTGATGCCCCTCCACGACGCGCCGTAGCGGGCAATGACGATCGCGCCTTTCACCGAGACGCCGAGTCGGGACAGTTCGTCGTAGTCGGACGGGCGGCCGTAGTTCACGTACACGAGCGGGCCGGTCACATCGCCGTCGCTCGAGTAGGCGTTGTAGGTCGGCAGCTGTTCCGTCTTCTGACCCGAGGTCGGGTCGCTCGCCACGGCGGGCTCTTCGAGGCGCGCCACGACATGCGAGGGCGCGAGCATCTCGAGGACACGTTCCCGGGGCGTGGGGAACAGCACGTCGAAGCGCTCGATCCGCGCATCCCATCCCCAGGCCTTGAACTGGGCCAGGATCCACTCCGCGTTGTCCTTGTCGTAGGGCGACCCGACGTGGTGTGGCCGTGCGCTCAGGCGCTCGGCGTAGCTGCGCACGTTCTGGGCCACCGGCAGCGCGCGCAGGGCCTCCTCCCAGCGAGTGGAGGACGGCGACTGCGCCGCCGGGTGGGAGATGGGGACCAGGACCGACAGGAGCACCAAACCGGCGAATCGAAGGCGACGGGAGACGGATGCCATGAGCGTCCTTTCGGAGGGGCGAAGATGCTGGCGCGACGGCTTCGACGCCTCGCGCCAAGTCATGTTACCGCGTCGGCGGACCCGACGATCCAGGCGCGACCCTATCACTCGTGAATCTCCACGGTGTCCCCGTCCGACAACACATGATCCCGGTGGACGGTCTGCCCGTCGAAAACGTTCGCGCCCCACACGCGCGCGAACTTCATGTGGGTCAGCAAGTCCTTGTGAATCCGGACGGCCAGGTCAGCGATGGTGGCCCCGCGCTTGAGCGTGAACGGCGGATCGTCGGGATTCACGCTCTTCCCGGGCTGGCGCGTGCGGACGCGGATCAGAATCGAGCGCCTCGAAGGTGCGGGTGCGGAGTAGATCGAGCCCGCGACCGTCCAGGCTGGACACCGCAGTGAGCGGCCACCGGTGCTCGAGCAGTTCGTCGGCCGCCTCGATCGAGCCGGCCACCTCCGGCCTGTCGGCGCCGGTGACCACCAGGACACCCGGTTTGGCGACGCGCTCCACGTCGCGCACCGCCAGGGGCCGTCCGGCGGGTCGGACGCCGATGCGATGGTCGCCCAGAATGGACAACGTCTCGTCCAGGCCCTCGAGCGGCCACCGCCCGTCCACGACCACCCAGCAGAGGTCGGCGAGCCGAACCAGGTCGAACACCCACGGCTCGATGTGCTGCTCGGACAGCGGCGGCAAATCCACGAGCTGGATCGCGACGTTCTCGAATCTCATCATGCCCGGCGTGGCGTCCCGCGTCGTAAACGGGTAGGCGCCGATCTCCGGTGCGGCGTGCGTGAGCGAGGCGACGAGCGCGGACTTCCCGGAGTTCGGCGGTCCGACCAGGACGACCTGGCCCGCGCCTTCGCGCGGGATGATGTGGCTGAAGGTGCTTCGGCCAGCCCGGCTCGGCGGCTGCCGCTTCAGTTTCGCGATCCGCGCCTTGATGTCGGCCTGCAGCGCGTCGGTGCCCTTGTGCTTGGGCATGACGCTCAGCATGTCCTCGAGGGCGGCGATCTTGTCCTCGGGACTCTTGGCTGCGCGCAGGCGGTCCTCGGCGCGCTTGTATTCCGGCGTCAGGTTCGCAGGCATCGGTCAACGGGCCGCTTCCGCGCCCCAGTCTCGAAGGTCTCCTTCCACCCTGCGTCGGGCAGCGGGGGCCGGGTCAGGGGCTCCCCGGCCCCGCGTGCTAGTGCGCCGCGGCGATGGCGGCCTTCACGCGCGACGGGGTCATCGGCAACCGGTTGAGCCGGGCGCCAACGGCGTCGAAGATGGCGTTGGCGACGGCCGCGCCGAGCGGCACAATCGCGGGCTCGCCTCCACCCTGCGGGGGGACGTCCGGTGCGTCAACTAGCACCACGTCGATCTTGGGAATCCACGAGAACCTGGGCAACTCGTACGCGTCGAAGTTGTGGGTCAGCACCTCGCCGCCCTTGAAGTGCACCTCTTCGCCCAGCGTATAGCCGAGACCCATGGCGATCCCGCCTTCGGCCTGTTGCAAGGCGCCCTCCGGGTTGACGACAACACCCATGTCCTGGGCACACACGACGCGCGTCACCTTGACTCGGCCGGTGGCCTTGTCGACGGTCACTTCCGCGATCTGCGCCACGTAGGTCCCGGCGTCGGTCCCGCACGCCACGCCGACACCACGGCCGCTCGGCGTGGCCTTCGGGGTCCAGCCGAATGCCTTCGCGGCTCTGTTCAGCACACGCACCATCCGCGGATCGGTCAGGTGTCGGAGGCGGAACTCGATGGGATCCACCCCGGCCTTCGAGGCCAGGATGTCGAGGTGCGACTCCCGCCCGAACGCGTTGGTGCTGGCGCCGGGCGCCCGCCAGGGCCCGACGGCGAACGGATGTAGGCTTTCCGCGTCCCCGCCGCCCCACCCGCCCGTCCATGCCGTCCGGTGGTTCGGAATGGCGTAGAACTGCGCCGCGCCCCGCTCGCCCGCGCAGTAGACCAGATAGTCCCAGAGCCCGACGGTCTTCGAAGGCGTCAGCCCGGCCCTGATCCGGACCACGGCGGCCGGGCGGAACGTGTCGTAGAAGAACTCCTCCTCGCGGCTGAAGACGACGCGCACGGGCTGGCCGGTCAGGACGGCGAGCCTGGCCGCTTCGACGGCCTGGCGCGAGGCCGACTTCCCACCGAATCCCCCGCCGACGTACGGGGTGATCACTCGCACCTTGTCGGCGGGCAGTTTGAGCGCCTGCATCAGCTGGTTCTTCACGGGGAACGGCGTCTGCGTGCTCGCAAAGACGGTCACCTTGCCGTTCTCGGCAATCGCCACCGCGGAGTGCGTCTCGATCGCGGCGTGGGCCATGTAGCTGTCGTAGTAGGTCCCGTCGATCACCTCGGTAACGAGCTTCTCGGCCTCCACGAGGCTGCCCCCCTCGGCAATCGTGGTGGTCGGACCCGCGGACTTCACGAAGTGGTCGAACATCGTCTGTTCGTCGATAGGCGGATCGTGCCGGGTCCACTGGGCCCTGACGAGTGCGAGGGCCTTGTCCGCCTCGTCGCGGTGGGGGTGGAGCACGGCGACCATCTCGCCGTCGCGAACGACCCTGACGCCCTTGACGGCCTCGGCCGCCGCCGTGTCGACCGCGGCGAGGACGGCGCCGTGCGCGGGGGGTCGCAGGATGCGGGCATGGAGCGCATTGCCGGGTGGCAGGATGTCGCCGGCGTACTTCGCGGCCCCGGTCACCTTGTCCCGCGCGTCGCGGCGCGGCGCGGAGGTGCCCATGATCGTGAACGCCTTGACAGGCTTGAGCGCCGCCCGGCCGTCCACCGTGCGCTCGATCCGCCGGCCCTCGGTGAGCTGGCCGTAGGTCACGCTCTTGCTCGGGTCGGTCGAGTCACTGACCACACCGGCCTTCACCACCAGACGGTCGCGAGGCACGGCCAAGCGCTCGGCGGCCAGCTGCAGCAGCACGGCGCGGGCATCGGCCGCCGCCTGGCGCAGCACCGGGCCGAACTGCCGCGTGCTCAACGACCCGAACGTGCCCATGTCCCAGGGACACAGGTCCGTGTCCCCGAGGACGATGGTCACCGACGAAAGCGGCACATCGAGGTCCTCGGCCAGCATCTGCGGGAGCGACGTCATCACGCCCTGTCCCATCTCGATCTTGCCGACGAGGCACGTGACGCGGCCGTCCGCGCCGATGTGCAGATAGGCGTTGACGTCGGTCGGGTAACCCTGGCGACCCGTTGGCAGTCTGGCGGTTTCCTGGCCCGCGGTGGCCGCGTCGACGGCGAAGAAGACGAACAGGCCCGTGGCCGTCAGCTTGAGGAAGCCGCGCCGGTCAACGGGAAAGGCGAGGGGGCCGTCAGCGACAAACTCGTCGTCGCGGGCGAAGTCGCAATCCTGGGGCGTCATCGCGTCCCTCCCTTCATGGCCGCCGCCGCCGTCTCAACCGCCTGGAGCACGCGGGGGTGGGCGCCGCAGCGGCACAGGTGCGGCTCCAGGGCCGCGATGATCTCCAAGCGCGAGGGCCGGGGGGTCTTCAGGAGCAGGGCGTAGGTTCCCATGATCAGGCCAGGCGTGCAGTAGCCGCACTGGAACGCCACGTGCTTGACGAACGCCTCCTGAATCGGGTGCAGGCGGTCCCCCTTGGCCAGGCCCTCGATCGTCAGCACCTGCTTGCCGTCAACGTCGCCGACCGGCGTGGTGCACGATCGCACCGCCTCGTTGTTGACGATGACCGTGCAGGCGCCACAGACGGATTCGCCGCAGCCGAACTTGGTGCCGGTCAAGCCCAGGTCGTCGCGCAGAACCCAGAGCAAGGCGCGGCTCTCGTCCACGGTGAGGTGTGTGGGTGTGCCGTTGAGGGTGAATGACACGGCTCGCATAGGAGCGTTCTCCAGGCGGGCGAAACCCCGCAGTTTGTCGATTCGGGGCCAAGGATCCTGCCGATGGGTCCACCTTGTCAAATTTCCCGGGGACCCGTGTCAACGCTGCGCAGAAGATGGTTCAGGCGGCCGGCTCCTCCAGGATGACGGGAAAGCCAAAGCCTCCACGGAACGGCTGTGGCGTCGAACGGTCCGCTCGCGTTGGCGACGGGTCGAGGTCGTCGGGCCGGGTTCGTGATGCGTGACGGCGTCGCGCATGAGGTGGAAGCCGATCTCAAGGGTGTGACGGGCCGTGGCCACCAACGGCCGGCGATGACGTTTGACGCGGGGTTCCCGGGGGAACGGCCGCCGCGGCGCCGGGCCGCGCGCTCGGACGACCGGTGATGTCGGAACAGGGGACTCGTCCCCGAGACCACACGGCGTGGTGTCCATCACTCACAAACGGGCACCGTCCTTCGCGCCGGCTGATCGTGGCGACCGTGCCGCTCCAGTGGGAGGAGCCGGTTCTGGCGCCGCACCACCCAATCGTCGTTCACCGGACGCGACGGCTCCAGCCAGACGACCTCTTCCAAGTCGAGCCCGGCCGGGACGGAGGGATGTCCTCCGACCAAGAGCGCCCGCCTGGCCCTTCGGCCTGGCGGGTCCCTCGTCGCACTCGTCCGACAGACCGTTCAGCGCGCCGCCCGAGTTCAGGTCACTCGCTGCCGACGGTGAACGACCACCAGGTGCCGGCGTCGCCGTCCCGGGTCGTCGTCGACGTCTCGCGCACCTGCCAATAGTACGTGCCCGGCGACAGACCGCTCACCGAGAACGAGGTGGCCGACCCCGCCGAGATCCACGAGGTGTCGCACCTCCCCGTGTTGGTGGTGCTCACGCAGACCTGATAGGTCGCGTTCGCCACGGACGCCCAGTTGAACGTCACGGCGCTCGTCTGCCCGGCGCCGTTGGCCGGCGACTGCTTCGCGAAGGTCGCCGCCGGCGTGCCGACGATGACCTCGTTCCAAGCCCCGGGGGCGTCGGATGACGCCAGTGGGTTGAGGGCGTAGGCGCCGCTGTCGTCCGCGTAATAGAGCCCCGCGACGGGGTTCGGCCCGGGCACCATCCAATGCACCGTTCGCACCTGCCAGAAGTAGATCCCGTCCGCCAGTTTGCGGGAGGTCACCGTGGAAATGGCGTTGGCGGCCCAGACCGTGTCGCACGCGGGTCCGGTCGGGCTCAGGCAGACTTCGTAGTTGAACGCGCCCCCGAAAGCACTCCAGCTGAGCACGACCCATCCCGGCGAGGCGGTCCGGCCGTCCGGCGGTATGGTCTTCGTGAAGTACGGGGCCTGCACCGTGAAGGTCCACCAGGTGCCGGAATCCGCGTCGGTGGTCGTGTTGTTGGCGACGGTGCGCACCTGCCAGTAGTAGGTTCCCGGTTGCCGGATGGACGCCGTCACCGACGTCGCCGCCGTCGCGACCCACGACGTGCTGCAACTGCCAGCCTGGGTGGAATCGAGGCAGACCTGGTAGGTGGCGCCAACCACCGCCTCCCACGACAGCGTCACCCCCGCGCCGTTCACGGCCGACCCGGACCCTGGGGCCGTCTTCCCGAATGTCACCGGGCCCACCGTGAAGGCCCACCAGGTGCTGCCGTCGGCCTGGCCCGTGTCGCCGTTCACCGTCGCCCGCACCTGCCAGTAGTACGTGCCGTCAGCGAGGTTCGACACGGAGGCCGACGTGGTGGTGCCGGCCGAGACCCAGCTGTTGGAGCACTGCCCGCTGGTCGTCGACACGCAGTAGTCGTATTCGGACGCGCCGGCCACCGTGCCCCACGAAATCGAGACCGGGCTCGTCAGGTTGGCCGTGCCAGTGGCGGGCAGCAACTTCCCGAAGGTGAACGGAACGCTCACCGTGAAGCTCCACCAGGTGCCGGCGTCCGCATCCCGGGTCGCTGTCGTCGTCGCACGCACCTGCCAGTAGTACGTGCCCAGCGGCAGCCCGGTGACCGAGAACGAGGTGGCCGACCCCGTCGAGATCCACGACGTGTCGCATTTCCCCGTGTTGGTCGTGGCCATGCAGACCTGATACGTCGCGTTCGCCACGGACGCCCAGTTGAACGTCACGGCGCTCGTCTGCTCGGCGCCGTTGGCCGGCGACTGCTTCGCGAAGGTCGCCGCCGGCGTGCCGACGACGATCTCGCTCCAGTGGCCGCTATCCGCGTAGATCGTGCCGTTGACCCACGTGCGCACCTGCCAGAAGTAGATCCCGTTCGTCAGGTTGCGAGAGGTGCTGGTGACCGCGGCGTTGGCGGCCCAGCCCGTGTCGCAGGCGGGTCCGGTCGCGCTCACGCAGACTTCGTAGTTGGTCGCGCCCGCAACGGCGCTCCAGCGGAGCCCGACCCATCCCGGCGAGGCGGTCCCGCCGTCGGTCGGCGCGGTCTTCGTGAAGCCAGAGGCGGGCGCGGGCACCGTGAAGCTCCACCAAGTACCGCCGTCGGCGGAGGTCGTCGTGTTGCCGACAGTCGCCTCCACCTGCCAGTAGAACATCCCCGGCGTCTCGATCGCCACCGTGATCGAGGTCGCGCTCGTGACAACCCACGATGTGCTGCAGGTGCCAGCCTGGACGGAATCGACGCAGACCTGATAGGTCGCGCCGGCCACGGAGGGCCACGAGAGGGTGACCGTCCCGCCGCTCAGGGTCGTCCCGCTCGACGGCGCCGTCTTCCCGAACGTCACCGAGCCCACCGTGAAGCTCCACCAGGTGCCGCCGTCGGCCTGGGCCGTATCGCCGTTCACCGTCGTCCGCACCTGCCAGTAGTAGGTGCCGTCGGCGAGATTCGACACGGAGGCTGCCGTGTTGGTGCCGGCCGAGAGCCAGTTGTTGGAGGGGCACTGCCCGCTGGTCGTCGACACGCAGTAGTCGTACTCGGAGGCGCCTTGCACCGCGCCCCACGAGATCGCGACCGGGCTCGTCAGGTTGGCCGTGCCGTTGGCGGGGAGCGACTTCCCGAAGGCGAACGGGACGTTCACCGTGAAGCTCCACCAGGTGCCGGCGTCCGCATCCCGGGTCATCGTTGTCGTCGTCGCACGCACCTGCCAGTAGTACGTGCCCAGCGGCAGCCCGGTGACCGAGAACGAGGTGGCCGACCCCGTCGAGATCCACGAGGTGTCGCACCCCCCCGTGTTGGTCGTGGCCACACAGACCTGATACGTCGCGTTCGCCACGGATGCCCAGTTGAACGTCACGGCGCTCGACTGCTCGGCGTTGTTGGCCGGCGCCTGCTTCGCGAACGTCGCCGCCGGCGTGCCGACGATGATCTCGCTCCAGTGGCCGTTGTCCGCGTACGCCCCATTGACCGAGGTTCGCACCTGCCAGAAGTAAATCCCGTTCGTCAGGTTCCGGGAGGTCATCGTGGAGGCGGCGTTGGCGACCCAGACCGAGTCGCAGGCGGGTCCGGTCGCGCTCACGCAGACTTCGTAGTTGGTCGCGCCCGAGGCGGGGCTCCAGCGGAGTTTGACCCACCCCGGCGAGGCGATCCCGCCATCGGTTGGTGCGGTCTTCGTGAAGCCTGAAACGGGCGCGGGCACCGTGAAGCTCCACCAGGTGCCGCCGTCGGCGGGGGTCGTCGTGTTACCGACGACCGCCTCCACCTGCCAGTAGAACGTCCCCGGCGTTTGGATCGCCACCGTGATCGAGGTCGCGCTCGTGAGGACCCACGACGTGCTGCACGTGCCAGCCTGGGTGGACCCGACGCAGACCTGATAGGTCGCGCCGGCCACGGAGGGCCACGAGAGGGTGACCGTCCCGCCGCTCAGGGTCGTCCCGCTCGACGGCGCCGTTTTCCCGAACGTCACCGATCCTACCGTGAAGGCCCACCAGGTGCCGCTGTCGGCCTCGACCGTGTAGCCGTTCACCGTCGTCCGCACCTGCCAGTAGTAGGTGCCGTTGGCGAGATTCGACACGGAGGTCGACGTGTTGGTGCCGGCCGAGAGCCAGTTGTTGGAGGGGCACTGCCCGCTGGTCGTCGACACGCAGTAGTCGTATTCGGAGGCGCCCTGCACCGCGCCCCACGAAATCGCGACCGGGCTCGTCAGGTTGGCCGTGCCGCTA
This sequence comes from uncultured Acidobacteriota bacterium, assembly GCA_963701315.1. GTDB lineage: Bacteria > Acidobacteriota > Vicinamibacteria > Vicinamibacterales > Fen-181 > FEN-299. The sequence continues at coordinate 4,096,399 of OY969603.1, forward strand.
GTGGGGAGCGACTTCCCGAAAGCAAACGGAGCCCCCACCGCGAAGCTCCACCAGGCGCCGGTGTCCGCCTCGACCCAGGCGTTGTTGACCGACGCCCGGGCCTGCCAGTAGTAGATGCCGTCGGCGAGATTCGATACGGAGGCCGAGAGGTTGGTGCCGGCCGAAACCCAGTTGTCGGAGGGGCACTGCCCGCTGGTCGTCGACACGCAGTAGTCGTATTCGGAGGCGCCGGTTGCCGCGCCCCACGAAATCGAGACCGGGCTGGTCAGGTTGGCCGTGCCGTCAGTGGGAAGCGACTTCCCGAAGGTGCCCGGCTCGGGCGCTACCGTAAAGCTCCACCAGGTGCCGTTGTCCGCGTAGACAATGTCGCCGTAGTTGTTGACATACGCCCGGACCTGCCAGTAGTAGGTCGCGCCCCAATCCAGGGAGTTGATCGAGGAATAGATCGCCGTGCCGCGGTCAACCCAGTTCGTCCAGCTGTCGTCGCAGTTCCCGCCCCCAGGGGTCGTCGACACGCAAACAGCGTATTCGTCCGCTCCGGCCACGGGCGACCAGACGAGTGACACCGCGCGGCCCTGGTTGGTGGCACCATTGACGGGGCTCTGCTTGGCAAGTGTCTGCCCAGCGGCCCCAGCGGCGAAGGCGAGAAGCAGCGTCACGGCGAGCAGGCACAGACCCGCGAACGAGCGGAACGGAACAGTCAAACGCATACGTCCCCCCGATCGGTTGGCGGTCGTTGCGATCCGTCGCCTTCCTGGCCCAAACGAGGCTGAGCTAAAACGGCCGAGTTAGCTTAGTCGAGGGTCCGGTACAAATCAATGCCCGGTCCGACATTCTCTGGAGGGGGCCGCCACTAGTCGCCTCGTGGCCTGACAGGCGGCGCCTCGCGAACCCGGAGCGCACGCTCTCCTCCCGTCCCGGCCGAGAGGGCGTCGCCGGCGGTTGAGCCTGATACCTTGACCATCTACAATACGGGCGCTATTGTAGATAGTCGAGGTGTTGCCGCATGGGCAAGCCGACCGACCTGGTGCAGGGCACGCTCGACCTCCTGATTCTCAAGACGCTCTCGCTGCAGCCGCAGCACGGGTGGGCCATCGCCAAGCGCATCGGGCAGGTGTCGGGTGACGTGCTCCAGGTCCAGCAGGGCTCGCTCTACCCGGCGCTCCACCGACTCGAACAACAAGGCTGGATCGACGCGTGGTGGGCCGAGTCGGAGACGGGACGCCAGGCGAAGTTCTACGCCCTGACCGCCCCGGGCCGGCGCCAGCTCGACAGGGAACTCGCGGCCTGGGACCGGCTCTCCGCCGCGATCAACCTCGTCGTCCGGACGGCGTAACAGGGGAGGACTCCGGAGGGTCGAGATGCGCTGGAGGAAGATCCTGCCGCTTCGGCTGCGGTCGTTGTTCCGCCCGGGCGCGGTCGACGGTGAACTCTCATCGGAGCTCCAGGACCACGTGGAGCGCCAGGTCCAGGAATACGTCGCCTCCGGCATGGCACCCGCCGAGGCGCGGGCGGCGGCGCTCCGCACGATGGGCGGCCTCGACCAGGTCATCGAGTCGTGCCGGGACGCACGCGGCCTGACGCTGGTGTTCGACCTCGCGCGCGATGCCCGCTACGCCGTGCGCATCCTCAGGACCAGCCAGGTCTTTGCCGTCGCGGCCGTCCTGACCCTGGCGCTGGGGATCGGCGCCACCACAGCCATCTTCAGCGTGGTGGACGGCGTCATCCTGCGGCCGCTGGCGTATCCGTCGTCAGACCGCATCGTGTCACTCGGCACGCGCTCCCTCAAGACCGGCCATGACTTCAGCCGCCTGACCGGCGGAGACCTGCTGGACCTCCGGGCGGATCGCCACTCGTTCGGCGCGTTCAGCGGCTACTGGGGCGGCGAGGTTGGCGCACAGGTTGGTGGCGGGGGCCAGTTTGTCGGGACCTGCTGGGTCGAGCCCGCGTTCTTCCGCGTCTTCGCCGTACCGCCCGTCAACGGCCGCGCGTTCGACCCGCGTGATGGCAGGCAGCGTGCCGTCGTGGCGCTGGGATTTGCCGAGCGCGTGTTCGGAAGCGGCGCGGCCGCCCTTGGTCAGCGAGTGAGCGTCGAGGGTGATGCCTATGAGATCGTCGGCGTCATGCCGAGGACCTTCGGTCCGCCCGCCCACACCGAGTTGTGGCTGCCGCTCCCCGAGCCCTTGCCTTTGGTCGGCCTCAACCGGACGGCTTTCAATTACCAGGCCGTTGCGCGGCTGGCGCCCGGCATCTCGCTTCGGCAGGCTCAGGCCAGTGTCGACGCGCTGGCCGCCCGACTCGCGGCCGCCTTTCCCGACAGTAACCGCGATCGGGGGTTCAGCGTCCTGGCGCTGCGCGACCGGCTCGTCGCGCAGGTGCGGGCCACGCTGCTCGTCCTGCTCGGTGCCGTGGCGCTGGTGCTCACGATCGCGTGCGTGAATGTGGCCAACCTCCTGCTGGCAAGGGCCACCACGCGGTCGCACGAAATCGCGCTGCGCGCCGCGCTCGGTGCCTCGCGGTGGCGGATCGTCCGGCAGTTGGTGGCAGAAAGCCTCGTGCTGTCGGCCTGCGGTGGTCTGGTCGGCGTCCTGCTCGCCTACGTCGGCGTGTCGCTGCTCGTCCGGTTGGCGCCCCCGGCACTGCCCCGTCTCGGCGAGGTCGTCGTGGACACTCGGGTCCTGCTGTTTGCACTCCTCCTGTCGGCCATCGCGAGCCTCGCCTTCGGGCTGGCGCCCGCCTGGCGGGCCGCTCGTGGCGACGTGCACACCGGCCTCAAGCAGGCCGCACCGCGGGGCATCGTGGGCATGCGCGCCCCGCGCGTGCGCGCGCTGCTGGTCGTCGGCGAGGTGGCGCTGGCCTTCGCGCTTGCCGTCGGCGCGTCGTTGCTCGTGCGGAGCTTCGCGGCCCTGACCCGCGCGGACCTCGGGTATCGACCCGACTCGGTTCTCGTCATGTACGCGCATCGCCCGGCGAGCAGGCTGGGCGAGTACGTCCGCGTGTCGGAGTTCTTCGCCTCCATCGCCTCCACGCTGTCGGACATCCCGGGCGTCGACCGCGTCGGGGCGGTCATGGGGCTGCCAACCGGACGCTACGGCTCAAACGGGTCCTATTGGATCGAAGGCCGTCCCACGCCCTCGTCGTCGGGCGATCTTCCGAATGCCGGCTTCCGACTCGCCAGCCCCGGGTACTTCGCCGCGCTGGGCGTGCCCTTGATCGAGGGGCGGGATTTCACCGAGCGGGATCGGTACGACGCCCCGTTTGTCGTCATTGTCAGCCGCGCCCTCGGCCGGCAGCAGTTTGCGGGCGAGAACCCCCTCGGCCGCCGCCTGCGCTGCGGCCTCGATGCGGACGATCGGTGGATGACGATCGTGGGCGTCGTGGGCGATGTCCGCCAGGAGTCGCCCGGTGCGGACCCCGAACCCGAGATGTACATGCCGTTGACGCAGCACCCCTACTTCGCCAACGAGGTGCAGGTCGTCGTGCGCACGAAGGTGCCGCCCGCGACCCTGGCGCCAGCGTTGCGCGCGCGCATGCGGTCGGTCACGCCGGAGACGGCCGTGCAGTTCGCCACCCTCGACGAGATGGTGTCCGCCTCGATCGACACGCCCCGCTTCCGGGCGCTGCTCTTCGGGACGTTCGCCGCGCTGGCGCTCCTCCTGGCGATGGCGGGCGTCTACGGGGTGCTCGCGTTCCTCACCGTTCAGCGGACGGCCGAGTTCGGCCTGCGCGTCGCGCTGGGGGCGCCTCGCGGGCGGGTGTTCGCGGAGGTCGTCGGGCGGGCCGCGGCGCTGGGCCTGCCAGGCCTGGGCCTGGGCCTCGTCGTCGCGGCTGCAGGCGGCCGGTTGCTCAATGGCATGCTGTTCGGCTTGACGCCGAGAGACCCCGCCACCTACGCGCTGGTCGCCGGCCTGCTCGGAGCGGTCATCCTCGCGGCGGCGGCCGTGCCGGCTTGGCGCGCCGCACGCGTGGATCCGGTCGTCGCCCTCCGGCAGGAGTAAGATGGGCGCTGCGGCGCAAGGGCCGCCATGGCACCCGGATGCCTGAGGAGGAACGATGCGTCGAGCGGGTCGAGCGGCTGGCGTGGTTGTGGTTGCTGCGGCGCTGGCCGCCGCGTGCGGGGGAGCGCCAACGCCGGGGGCCAAGCAGGAGACGGCTGCGCCGGCCGGCACGGTGGCCGCGACGCCTAACGCGGTCGAGACGCGCTGGCTGCGCGGGCTCTGGGCGAGCGACATCCGCGCCGAGGTGGCCAAGGTGGGCCTGACCTGCAAGGGCCCGACCGTGGAGAACCGCAGCAGCGTCTGGTCCTGCGAGAGCGGCACACCGCTGGTGAGCTACACGATGCGCTTCTACGGCAGTGCCCCTGGCAAGATCGAGTACGTCCACGCGGTCGTCGAACAGAGCGGCCCGGCCAAGGACGCGCTGCCGCTGCGGCTGTTCGGGACCGTTGCCGGGCTGCACTTCGACGGCGCGGACCCGGCGAAGGCGCGCGCGTGGCTCCAGGCCACGATGGCCTCGGGCGGCACGACCGAGATTGGCCCCGCCAAGTACAAGCTGGCCGGGGACGCGAACCGCCGCATCTTCGACGTCAAGGCCAGCGGATTGGAGTGGTAAACGGGTCGTGGCCAGGCTCGCCGCGCTGTCGCGATGTCCCAGCATCCAGACGCCACCCGCTGCCAAGAGCGCCCGTCCTCCGGACCCTGGCGCGGCCCACGGCCAGGGTCGGCGGTTGGGGGCATCCATCCTCGTCGTCTGTGCCGCGTGCGCGGGAACACTGCTGACCTCGGCCGGAGGGGTGACCACCGTTGAGCGACGTGACGCGTACGGCGTCGTGACCCACTATTGGGGCGACGTCATTCCGGACAGGGTCCGACAGCTCGGCGTAGGGTGGATCCGCGTCGAGTGCGCCTGGGCTGACGTCCAGCCGACACCGAGCACCAATCCCGGCACGTGGAACTGGAGCTGTCCGGACCACGTCATGTCGGCGACGGGGCAGGGCGTGCGCCTGCTCTACGGCCTCGGCTACGCGCCCTCGTGGGCCAATGGCGGGAAAGACCGGCACGCACCGCCGACCGCTGACCACATGGGAGACTGGTATCGCTACTGCGTGGAACTGATGCGGCGCTACCGGGGCCGGGGCGTGGTGTACGGGGTGTGGAACGAACCGAACCTGGCGGATTTCTTCACCGGCACGTTCGATGAGTACACCTCGCTCGTCCGCTACGCCGGTGACGCACTCCGAGCGGTTGACCCGGCGGCCCGGTTGTCGGGCCCGGAGACATCCGACCTGGCGACGGCGGGGCGAGAGGCCTGGTATACCAACGCCGTCAAGAGTCTCGCGGGTGTGTTCGACGTGGTGACGACGCACTGGTACTGCGGCGCCCACTGCGGGACGGGGAATCAGATCGGACGGACGCTCACGCAGTACATGACCGCGCGGGCCGCCGACGTCCAGGCGGGCACGCCAGTGTGGCTCACCGAGACGGGCCTGGACTCGGCAGACGACGCGCGGCAGGCGGCCTTCTACGAGGCGGTCCTGACCGCCTACGCCCAGAACGCGCGGAACAATCGGGGTGCACCACCCGCCTGGCAGAACGTCTTTTTCTATCATCTTCTCGCGAACGACAACGCCACGATGATCTGGACCGACCCGGGTCGCACGAACCGGCTCGCGTTCACCCGTTATCAGTCGTGGATCAACCGCCAGCCGAATGTCCCTCTGAAGCCGACCGACCGATAGTCGGCGTCCCACCGGATGTCGCGTCGACCCGCGCCACGGCATGCGCGGCTCGGCGCCGTGGGCCTGCCGTCACGAGAAGCCCGGACGGGCGGCGCGTCCCCAGCGGGTCCGTGGGCCGCTCGTCGGTGGCACCCTCGCGCGACTCCGTCGGAGCGGCCTGGCCTGCCGCCTCTACCGCGGCAGGACTTCGAAGGCGACTGCGGGCAGCGTCATCAGGGGCAAGCGGCGACGGACCGCCTTGCCCCGCTGGCTGGGCGGCGGGATGCGTTCGCCGGACACGTTGATGATGAGGTTCGTGCGGAGGCCGGCCTTGGTCTTCGCGGCGTCGGCCTGCAGCGCCAGGTCCGCGACGCCCTGCCGGACGGCCAGCGTGCGCAGCGCGACGCCATCGGGAGGCTCGCTCAATTCGAACTCCACGTTCTCGAAACCGCGCAGGCCTGGCGGCAGTTCCACGCGCACGCGCACCGTCTCGCCGGCCGGAACCTTGACACGCTGCGGGCCCAGGATCATGGCGGGGACGCGCAGGCCACCGCGCGCGAGCACTGTGACCCGCAGGCCCTCGGCCGGCACGAAGTGCTTCGAGGCGAAGGCCTGCGTCATCTCGTCGGACGCCACGGCCTGTCGCACGACGCTCTTCCCTTGTACGACGCCGCGACCCTCGATGACGATGCTGACTGGGTCCGGACGGGCGGGGAGCGGCGGCATGCTGAGGGTGACGCGCACCTGGTCCTGCCCCGCCGGCACGAGACCACCGCTCAGCAGGAACCCCGCCGGAGAATCCTTCAGCGACAGCGCGACATCGCCCGCGAATCCATCCCGGCGCACGACGCACACGGTGAGGGGCACGCTGGTCCCGGCGCTGGCATTTACCGCCGAGGGGGACGTGCGGATCTCGAAGTCGGGGCGCGGCGCGCTGACGCGCAGGCGGTAGGCGTAGTCGGGCCCGCCCTTCCGTGCCGCGTCGGTCAGGCGCACGTAGTACCTGCCGTCTGCCGGCAGGGTGGCCATCAGCCACGAATCGGCCTGGTGGGCGAGCAGCCCCGCGCCCCGGTCGTCGTAATCGTCGTTGAAGGCCAGCCGGCGACCCTGGGCGTCGGTCAGCTCGAGCGTCGAATCGAGGGGCGACCCGAGGCGCCGTGCCGTGATCTCGGCCACCACCTGGTCCCCCGCGTGCCCCGAGAAGCTGAAGACGTCCACGTCCCCCGGCTGTTGAATGCGGCCATTGACGGTGACCGGCAGCGTCAGCGCCTGGGCCTCCGCCAGCGTCCCGTTCGGCTCGCGCTCGAGGACCTCCGGCAGCTGGTCCACGGCGAAGGGCACGCGGTTCGACGTCAGATCGCCGCTCCGCAACGACACCCAGGAGACGCCCACACCGACGTCTCGCGCGTCGACCGTCAGCCGCGCAGCCGGCAGATTCCACCCCGACGCCTCGACCACCGCCTTCGTGCCCGTGCGCGCGCCGAGCGGGAAGACACTGGTCACAAACGGCACCTCGCCAATGACGAGGCGGTAGACGAAGTCCTCGCGTCCCCGATACAGGGCGTCCTTGATCTCCACGACCAGCTCCCCGTCGGCCGGGACGCGGTAATGCAGCACGGGATCCGGCTGTGCGTGGAAGTCGTCGTTGTAGGCCACCTCGCGGCCGGACGCGTCGTAGAGCGCCAGCGTGGCCTGGAACCACCCTGGCACGGCATCGGCCAGATAGGGCATCAGCTGGCGTGCCATGACGGCGGCGACCAGCTCCTGGCCCTTGCGCACGGGGAACCGGTAGCGGTCGACATCACCGGGCGCGTACTGGTTGGGCTGTCGCGCCGTCGAGGGGCGTTCGCCCTTGCCGGGCACGATGCGGCCGTTGACGACCGCGGGCAGCGCGATGTCTGTCGCGCCCGCGGCGGCGCGCGCCGGGGTCTCCTGCTCACGGAACTCCGGCACGTCGCCCACGCAGAACACCAGGGGGTTGGTCACGCCCGCCGGGGTGGCCAGCCGCAGGTGGCGTGGACCGAGCGTCGCATCAGGCTCGATGGTCACCTCAAGCGTGACGACTTCGGCCAGCACCGGGTTCGCGTTGCGCCTGACCGAGTCGGCAATCCGTTCTCTGACCTCCTCGAGCTGCTTCCGCGCGACGGGGTCGGGGCCACGCTTTTGCAGGTCCTGCGCCCTCTCGCGGAGATCCGAGAGCTGCTGGCCGGAGAGCGGCTTGTCGACGCCGATTACCGCGGCCCGGACTCCGCGGCCGGAGACCAGCACCGCGCTCGTCGAGTCGAGGTGCCGCCCGCCGACCTGCACCCGGAAGGCCGTGCCCTGTTGTCCGCCCGCCGGATACACGTAGCCGACGCGAGGCGCATTGTCCTGCCCGTATGCGGGGGGTACCGCCAGGAGGGCCAGCAAGGCGGCGAGGCCCCAGCCCGTGCACCGGTCCCGGGGCGGAAGACACCGCCTCACAGGATCTCCTTGAGGCGGCCCGCCGACCGCACGCCGTCCGCCCCGGGCGGCGCCAGGCGGATGTCCAGGCCCTCTGGATTGGGAAGTGTCGCATCCGCGTCCAATCCCATCAGTTCATAGATCGACGCCACCAGGTCGGCCGGCGACACGGGCCGCTCCCGCACTTCCTCGCCCCGCGCGTCGGACGCGCCGACGACGTGGCCGCCCTTGAAACCGCCGCCGGCGACGAGCATCGAGAAGACCGAGCCCCAGTGGTTCTTGCCACCGTTCCACGGCGGCTCCCACATGACGCGGGGCGTCCGGCCGAACTCGCCCCCGCACCAGACAACCGTGCCCTCGAGCAGGCCGCGCGCGGACAGGTCCTGGAGCAGCGAGGCGAGACCCCGGTCCAGCTGCGGCAGGTGCTGCCGCATGGTCTGGAAGTGTTGTTTGTGGGTGTCCCAGCCCTTGAAGTTGATTGTGACGTACGGCACCCCGCGCTCGACGAGGCGCCGGGCAACGAGGCACGACTGGCCAAACGTGTTACGGCCGTAGCGTTCGCGCACATCGTCTGCTTCCTGTGCGAGGTCGAACACCTTGCCGGAGTCCCCGAGGATCAACTCGTAGGCCTGGTCCTCCGCCTGGACGAACGCGTCGAGTGACGACGTGCCGCGAAGCGTCGTCCCGAGCGTGTCGAGCCGGTGGAGCAGGTCGCGGCGATCGCGCTGGCGCTGCTCGGTCACGCCCGGGGCGACCACGCCTTGGACGAGGAACGGCGTCTGGGCCGGATCACCGCCCGTGGCAAACGGGGCGTAGCGCGGCCCGAGAAACCCCGCTTCCGAGAAGCGGCCCTGCAAGTCGGTCAGCACCACGTAGGGCGGAATCAAGCCGCGATACCCCGCGCTGTAACCCTTGAACAGCGAGACGACGGCGCCGACGCCCGGGTAGACGAGGCGTTCGCCAGGCTTCCGCCCGGTCTGCACGACGTAGGCCGCCGTTTCGTGCGCGTTGATGCCGTGGGTCATGCTGCGGATCAGCGAGAACTTGTCGGCCTGCTGGGCCAGCAGCGGAAGCAGCTCGCTGATCCGGACGCCGCTCACATTGGTGGGAATCGGGTTGGAGAGCGGCCCGCAGAAGTCGTAGCCCGCTTCGGGCTTCGGATCGAAGGTGTCCAGGTGCGAGGGCCCGCCCCAGAGCCAGATCTGGATCACCCCCTTGGCTCGCGATCTGGTCCCGACCGGCTCCGCGCGGGCCCGCAGCCGTCCGGCCACCAGCACGCCGGCCGCCCCGAGCAGTCCCACCCGAATCGCTTCACGACGCGTGAGGCCGTTCACGTCTCCCCCCTCTGCCCCCGCGGGGCTGCCGGCTGGACCCGTGCGTCGAGCTGGCCGCCTGTCGCCCGCTAGTGTCGGAACCGAAACTCCGCCGTGTTGATCAGGGACCAGGCGAGATCCTGCAGGAGCGCCCGCCGGCTGCCGCCGGGTCCTTGCACGTAGGCGGTCGCCACCTGCCGCTCGGCCTCGGTCGGCGGGCGCGAGAGGATGGCCAGGTAGAGGTTCGCGACCACCTCGGCGGGCGGGCCTGCCTGCAGCACCGCCTGGAGGCCAGGACCTTGCTGGATCTTGCGTTGGATGTCGCGCGAATTCAGCAGGAACAGCCGCTGGCCGGGCGTGGGTCGCACCGTCCCTTCCGAGGCCCGACCCGAGTCGCGCGGCCTCCGCCCGAACGTCACGAGGAAGGGGCTGGTGATGCTGCCGTCCGCCAGGGCGATGGACCGCACATCGGGGGGCACAAACGTGTACGGCTCGGGAATCGGGCTCGAGTACTCCTCGCTCGTGCCCGTGATCTGGTCGATCGCATCGATGAGAACCTCAGCTTCGAGCGGACGCAGCCGCGCAAACGCGAAGTTCGCCTCCGCCTCCGGACGGTCCGTTGGCGGGATCGGAGACAGCTGGTAGGTCGTCGACCCCAGGATCAGCCGGTAGAGGCGCTTCAGGTCGTAGTGCGATGCGAGGAACTCACGCTCGAGAAACGCGAGCAGCTCGGGGTTGGACGGGGGATTGTCCTCCCGCAGATCGTCCGGCTCCTCCACGATCCCTCGTCCCAGCAGCCAGGACCACGCCCGGTTGACCAGGGCCCGGGCGAACCACGGGTTGGACGGGGCGACGAGCCAGGAGGTGAACACCTCGCGCGGGTCCTGCCCCGGCGCGACGGAGGTCGTCGTCCCGTCCGGCAGCACCCACGCCTGCTTCCCCGCCGCGCCGTGCGGAGCCTTGTCGGGGTCGAAGAAGACGATCTCCTCTTTCCACTCGCCGGTGGATTTGTACCCGATCTCCGAGAAGAACGCCGAGAGGTTCGTCAGGCGGTCCGGTGGCCACGTGTCGGTCCGCGCGCCCATGAACGTGAGTGCGACGGCCGAGGCGATCGCGCGCGGGTCGCGCCCTTGCAGGGCGCGGTAGAAGTTGGCGGCAGGCTCGTGGAAGTTGCTGCCACTCGAGGTCAGCAACTCGCGGGCGAACCGGTCGTACGGCAGGTTGTCCCGAAGGGCCGTGCGGATCCAGCGATGGTAGGCCTGGACCGCGTTGGGCCACAGGTTGATCGGGAATTCGGACTTGACGCGCAGGGCCTCGCACCAGCGCATCGCACAGAACTCGGCGAACTCGTCGCGCTCGAGGAGGCGGTCGATGAGGGCGGCCCGCTTGTTCGGGTCGCGGTCGGCCAGAAAGGCCTTGACCTCATCGATGCGCGGCAGTGTGCCGATGGCATCCAGGAACACGCGCCGCACGAACACGGCATCCGACGACAGCCGCGCGGGTTGGATGCCCAGCCGCTGCAGCCGTGCGAAGACGAGTTCGTCGATCCGGTTCTGCGCGGTCACCTTCGCCGCGCTCTCGAACGGGCCACCATCTGGCGACGCGATGAGCAAGCCTGACGCCACGGCCGCCAGGAGGAGACCGCCTGCCAGCCCTCTCATCTCGCACCCTCCGCGGGCTGGCGAGTCGCCATCGTGAACCGACCCACGGCCGCCGCCACGGCGCCGACCTTCTCGGCAAGGTGGACAAAGGCGGGCGGCGTGAGGGCGTGGGCACCGTCGCTCAGGGCCCGTGCAGGCGAGGGATGCACCTCGATCAGCAACCCGTCCGCCCCCGCCGCAACCGCTGCGCAGGCCAGCGGCTCCACCATCCACGGGTGCCCGGTGCCGTGGCTGGGATCGACGAGGACCGGCAGGTGGGTGTGCCGCTTCAGCATCGGCACGGCGTTGAGATCCAGCGTGTTGCGGGTCGACGGCTCGAAGGTCCGGATCCCGCGTTCGCACAGGACCACCTGCTCGTTGCCGCCTCGCATCACGTACTCGGCGGCCTGAAGGTACTCGGCCACCGTCGCGCTCATGCCGCGTTTGAGCAGAACCGGCAGGCGGCACCGCCCGACTTCCTCGAGGAGCGGAAAGTTCTGCATGTTGCGGGACCCAACCTGGAGCATGTCGGCGCAGGCGGCGACTCGCTCCAGCTGCCTCGGATCGAGCACCTCGGTCACCACCGGAAGCCCGGTCTCGGCTCGCGCCAACGCGAGGAGCCGCAACCCCTCGTCCTTGAGGCCCTGGAAGCTATAGGGGGAGGTCCGGGGCTTGAACGCGCCGCCCCGGAGGATTCGCGCCCCTCCAGCCCTGACGGCCCGGGCGGTTGTGAGCACCTGCTCCTCGCCCTCGACCGCGCACGGGCCGGCGACGATCACGACTTCCGCCCCGCCGATCTCCACCCCACGCACGTGGACCCTGGTGCTCGCGGCCCCTGCGTCGCGCCAGACCAGTCTCAGCGGAGGATCGAGACGGATCGTCGGGGCGCAGTCGGCCACCATGAGCATGCCCCCTAGCGGATCGCCCGCGGGGTGATCGCAATGGCCTCGATCTCGACCAGCAGGTCGTCCCGGCAGAGTCGGGCTTGGATCCCGGTGCTGGCCGGCAGGGGGTCGAGGCCCAGCCACGCGAAGAAGGCGGTGCGGACCTCGTTGAAGTCTCGGTAGTCGCGCTCGATGTCTCGGAGGTAGCAGGTGGTCCGCACGACGTCGTGCCACGTGGCGCCCTCCGCCGCCAACAGCCCGGTGACGTTGCGATAGGTCCGCCAGAGCTGCGCCCGGAAGTCGCCCACGTGGATCGTCCGGCCGCCGTCGTCGATGCTCGCCGTGCCGGAGATCAACACCATCGTCTTGTCGCCCAGATCGAACCGGATGCCCCGGCTGAACGAGGACGGCGCCGCGTACTGGTACGCCTCGTTGAGGACCGCGAGATTGGTGACGGCGTGGCGTGCGATGCAGGTGGCGCGGCTGAGCGTGTGCGGAAGCACGGTGCCCGTGTCGGAGAGGATTCCGAGCGCGCGTAGTTCTTCCCGCTCACCCGCCGACCGCGGTTCCGCCAGGACCGCCGGGCCGCCCACGTCGTCAATCACGGACATTGACATCTGCCGCTCCCTCCCCGAGAACGGGCCCTTTGCCGCATCCAGTTCCTTAGACCGGCTGCGGAGAGCCAGGGTTGAAGACAGCGCCACGCTCGCCAATCTCGCCCGGCCGCGGGCGCCGAGAGGGCGAGGGGGTCGAAGGGCCCTTCGGACCCGGGAAATGTTGTACGATGGACGCGCTCTTCGATCAGGAACCTGGGACCGCCTGTCCGCCATGGGACACGCTGTCGTACCATCCACCCAACGGGAAGCCCCTCGTGTTGGCTCTCTCCGACCTGTCCGCTGGACGTGGGGCCGGTGGCTGCCCGTCCTCGTGTTTGCCGGCGCGTTTGCGGCGGTCCAGCGCCAGGTCACCAGCGCGGTCTTCGAACCGCGCTGGCTGCTGCCGACGCTCAACCTGCTGCTGCTGACCGGCGTGCCGCTCCTGGTGGCGGGCCTCGGCGCCCGCAGCTTCCTCGCGGGCGAGTCCGTGCGCGTGCTGTTCCTGGGCTGCGGCATGCTGGCGTTCGGCATCGCGTCGGCCTTCGCGGCGATCTCCGTGGCCGCGGACCTCGGTGCCAACGCGACCGTGACGACCCACAACATCGGGTCGTGCGTCGGGGCCTTCTGCTGCCTCCTCAGCGCCACGCTCGCCGCCAGACGAGTGCATGGAGTCGGGCCGCCGGGCCGGGCCGCGCGGATCGCGCTGGCCGCCTATCTCGCCGTCGGAGTCGGGATGAGCCTGGTCAGCGTCGCCGCCTTCGACGGTCTGCTGCCGGCGTTCTTCGCGGCCGGCATCGGCCCGACCCCATTGCGCCAAGCGGTGCTCGGCCTGGCCGTGGTGATGTTCGCGGCATCAGGAGCGATCTTCCTCGTGCTGAACGACCGGGCGCCGTCGAGCTTCCTGTCGTGGTACGCCCTCGCCCTCATCCTGATCGCCCTGGGCCTGGTCGGTGTCTTCTCCCAGCACGCACTCGGCAGCCCCGTCAACTGGCTGGGTCGCGGCGCACAGTATGTCGGCTGCATCTACCTGCTCGTGGCGGTCCTGTCGGTGCCGCCCGGGCCCCGGCCCCGCGGCATTCCACTCGATCGCATCCTGCGCGAGACGAGCGACCGCTACCGTCGCCTCATCGAGCTGTCGCCCGACGCCATCCTGGTACATGCCGGGGGGCGCTATGTCTTTGCCAACCCGGCGGCCGCGCGATTGTTAGGTGCCTCGTCGGCAGACGACCTGGTGGACCGGGACATCCTGTCGCTGGTCCACCCCGGCGACCGCGGAACGGTGGTGAGCCGGATCGAAGCGGCGCTGACCGGTGCCGCGACAGACGTCCGCGAGCTCCGCATGCTGCGCCTCGATGGGACCCCGGTCGAGGTCGAGGTGAGCGGGGCGAGAGTGGAGTACGAAGGGCAACCGGCCATCCAGGTCGTGGCCCGGGACATCACGGAACGCAAGCGCGCGACGGCGGCCCTGCGGGAGGCGCTCGCGCGCGCCGAGGACGGCAGGCGGACGCTCGACGCCTTGCTCGAACACGTGCCGGCCGGCATCGCGATTTCTGATGCCTCGGGCAGCCGCATCCAGCGGGTCAGCCGCCACGGCCGAGCCCTCCTGGGCCGCGACGCCGCCGGCCCGGATGTCGAGCCAGCGAAGCTCTACCACGCGGACGGCCTCACGCCGCTAGCGGCCGAGGACACCCCGTTGATCCGGGCCACCCGCCAAGGGGAGATCGTTCGGGACGAAGAGATCGTCCAGCTCGATGCGGAGGGACGCCCCATCCCCTTGCTGTGCAACGCCGCGCCGATTCTCGACGACCGCGGCCGAGTCGCCGGCGGGGTGGTGGCCTGGCTCGACATCACGGCCAGAAAGCAAGCGGAGTCAGCGCTCCGGACGAGCGAGCGTCTCTATCGGGCCATCGGCGAGTCGATCGACTACGGGATCTGGGTCTGCATGCCCGACGGGCGTACCGTCTATCTCTCCGAATCGTTCCTGGGCCTGGTCGGCATGACTCAGGAGGAGGCCGCAGACTTCGGCTGGGCCGGGGCCCTGCACCCGGAGGATGCGCAGACCGTCGAGGCCTGGAAGGCGTGCGTCCGGGACCAGAGCGCCTGGGACCACGAGCACCGCGTGCGGGGCGTCGACGGAGGATGGCACCCAATCCTCGCGCGCGGAGGGCCGGTGCGGGACGAGCGGGGTGGGATTCTCTGCTGGGCGGGCATCAACCTCGACATCGGTCATCTGAAGGAAGCCGAAGAGGCCCTGCGCGAAGCTGACCGGCGGAAAGGCGAGTTCCTGGCGACCCTGTCGCACGAGCTTCGCAACCCCCTCGCCCCGATTCGCTATGCCCTCGAACTGCTGGACCGAAACGACCCGTCGCAGTCCGCCCCGGTTCGGGTGATCGGGCGGCAACTCTTGCACCTGGTCCACCTGGTGGACGATTTGCTGGACGTGACCCGCATCGCAAACAACAAGATCCGCCTCCGGCTCGGTCCTCTCGACCTGGCGACCGTGGTTCAGCAGGCGGTCGAGTCCGCGACGCCCGACATCGTGGCGGCCGGCCACACGCTCTCGGTGTCCCTGCCGCCCGAGACTGTGTGGGTGGACGCCGATCTGGATCGGCTGGCGCAGGTCTTCACCAACCTCCTGCACAACGCCGCCCGCTACACGCCGCGGGGTGGTCGAATCAGCCTGGCCGCCGGGGTTGAAGATGGCCAGGTCGTCGTCTCGGTCATCGACACGGGTGTCGGCCTGCCTCCTGAGGATCTCTCGCGCGTCTTCGACATGTTCACCCAGGTCGGCGAGGCCGGGCAGGGAGGCCTCGGGATCGGCCTGGCCATCGTGAAGGGCCTCGTCGAACTCCACGGGGGCACGGTGGAGGCGCGCAGTGGCGGACCTGGACAGGGAAGCGAGTTCGCCGTGCGCCTGCCGCGCCGGCCCGCTCCCGCGATGGCAGAGGAGCGTGGCGCGGCGTCGGTCGGCGTGTCGCCCCTTCAGGTCCTCGTCGTCGACGACAATGTCGACTCGGCCGAAATGATGCGGATCTTGCTCGAGACTCGAGGCCACCGCGTGCGGGTGGCGCATGACGGGTTGTCCGCCCTCGAGGCGCTTCGGGAGTTTGAGGCGGACGTTGGCCTGTTCGACATCGGCCTGCCTGGCATGAGCGGGTACGACCTCGCCCAACTCGTGCGCACCGACGCCCGCCACGCGGGCATGCTGCTCGTCGCGGTCACCGGGTGGGGGCAGGACGAGGACCGCCAGCGTGCCCACCTCCACGGATTCGACGCGCACCTGACCAAGCCCGCCGACCCCGACGAACTCTGGCGACTCCTCTCCGTGCGGGCGCAGCGCACCGGGGTGTGTGCTGACGGGGAGCCGGCCCGGGGACTCGTCGGCCCACCGTCCCGCCCGCGACCGCCCGTCTGACCCCGTCGTCGCACCAGGCCCACGGGTGTGGCGCCCCGCCGGGTCGCCCAGCTCGCCTCGTCAGCGCACGTTTCCGGGGGTCTCTGCGTCCAACAGACAGGCGGGTCGCGCCATCCCGGCCGTCCCTGCCGCCGACGGAGGTTCGCATGCGCCTGTCGTGCTGCAGCTCTTCCCTTTGGCCCGTCGTGGGCGCCATCGCCGTCCTGATCCCCCTTCCCGCGCTGGCCCAGTCCGGTGCGAGCACCCCGTGCCCGGACCAGACGAGATCCGACCGGCCGTCGCACTGCGAGATCCGGGAGCTGGTCGTGCCGGATGTCGGCCACGCCGTCTCGGTCGATGTCGCCCCGAACGGCGGCGTCACCGTGCGCGGCTGGGAGCGAGCCGACCTGCAGATCCGGTCACGAATCGTCGCGACGGCGGACACGCAGCAGGAGGCCGACTCGCTCGCCGGCCGCGTGCGCGTCCTGGCCGAGGGCGGCAGGATTCGGAGCGAGGGTCCCCCCGCCCTGGACGACGCGAGCTGGAGCGTGAGCGTCGACCTGATGGTGCCGCGCGAATACGGGCTGAACCTGACAACCGTCAACGGTGGCATTTCGATCACCGACGTCCGCGGCCGGCTCGAGTTCCGGACCACCAACGGCGGAGTGTCGCTGACGGACGTGGGCGGCGACGTCCGCGGCCGGACGACCAACGGGGGGGTCACGGTGCGCCTGAGTGGCGATGGGTGGCACGGGCAGGGACTGGACGTCCAGACGCAGAACGGCGGCGTCCGCCTGCACGTGCCCGATGGGTACTCAGCCCGACTCGAGGCCGCCACGACCAACGGCAGCGTGAGGTGCGCAATCCCCGTGACCGTCCAGGGCGCGATCAGCCACCGCATCTCGGCGGTGCTCGGCCAGGGCGGCGCACCGTTGACGTTGGCGACCGTGAACGGCGGCGTGACCATCGACCGGTGACCTCTCGGCTGTTCCGCCAGCCAATCTGCCCGCGGCGCGCGTCGCCGCGGGCCCGTCCGGAGGTCACGTCCACGCTCAGCGCGGACCGAGGAACGCCGCGATTCGGTCGAACACGGTCGTGAACGCCTCGTCCACCGGTCCGCGAATCGGCGCCAGCACGGGAAACGGATCCTCGTGCCGGGATGGATAGGGAAACTCGACCACCTCGACGCGCGCGGGCAGGTTGCGTGCAGCGCCCTGAAGCGTGTTCATCACCTCGCCGGGCGGGATGACGGTGTCCGACTCGAGCGTGATGGCGAGCAGGCGGGACCCGAGGCGACGGAAGTGGGCCTCGCGCTCCTTGCGCAGCACCACCGCGTGGAGCATGGACCTGAAGTTCAGGCCCTCCGGGTGCGCCTCGCCGAGGTGGTGGCGAAGCCGCTCGTTGGCGCGCACATGGCTCTCCAGGTGCTCGACGACGTAGGAGTAGAGCGCGACGTTGCACTCGCTGTCGAGGATGAAGCGCGACACCGGGGACATCCGGTTGAACACCGCGCCTCCGCAGAACATGCACAGCCGGGCGTCCCGCAACCGTCCCCCGGGATCGGTCATCAGGAGAATCTGGGCGAGCAGGCAGCCGATCGAGTAGCCGAACAGATCCACGCCGGCGTCAGGGTCGACGAGCGGATGGGCACCGGTCGCGATCTCGTCGAGCAGTTGAACGACGTCGTGGTACGACTGAAGACCAGCCCAGAAGAACCGGTCCGGGCGGGAGTGGAGTCGGCTGCTGATCGCCGCGTTGGACAGCGTCGACGCGATGATCGCCGGAAACGTGCGCTTCCGCTCTTCACAGACCCGATGCATGAGGCGCCGGTCGCTCCAGGCCGATGGGGCGCGGTTCATGTGGAACGCGATGGGAAAGAGAATCACCGCCTTCCCCGTGCGAGCGGTCAGTCGGTGCGCCCACGGCAGGTACTTGTGCCAGTGCTTCTCGTTGAAGCCGTGGAAGAGCAGGATGACTCCCCGCGCCCGTCCGCCGGCACCCGGCACGAACACGTGGTAGCGGAACGCGTGATTCTCCTGAACCCGCGAGGCGTGCAGACCGGGCGCCTCGGCGTCCTGGCGCTCATCGGGGACCGGACCAGGCTCGCCGAGGGCGATCTGGTGCGTCGGGCACACCGACGCGGCCGCGCCTGGCAGGATCCAGTCGTTCCGGGAACAGAAGTCCAGATTGACGACCTGGGCCCCGTCGTCCAGCCGGATGACAGGCGCGTCGCAGTCGACCGCCGCCTTCAGCATGCGAGACAGCGCGTAGTAGTCCATGGTCCCCCCTCGACCGCTCAGAGGGTGTTCCCCACGCAAGGCCGAAACCCCGCTCCTCCCCACAGTGGGACCGGCGGGCCATCGCAGCGCCCCAACGGGGCTCCGGCAAAGAGCGGGCGTGCCGCGAGTGAGCGCTCCGCCGGCATCATCCGGGCCGGCGCGGCCGCCCGGCGCGCCTCTTCGAGCCGGCCGACACCGTTCACCTGACGCAGCACCTCCTCGGACCACAACGGAAGGTGGTCCTTGCCGGCCGCGTTCTGTTCGGCGGCAGTTTGGTTGTAGAGGGCCAGCAGCCGGCGCGGGTCGAGCATCGTGTCAATCAGCGCAGGGCGGCCGAAGCGTCTCTCGACGATAACGGCCATCTTGTAGCCGACGGTGTACCACGGTCCCTGGGCGCCGAAGAACGTGCCGGCTTTCTCATCGATGGCGTCACGACTGACAAACCTCCCATGCAGGATGTCGAGAAAGAACGTGTTCACCGCCTGCAGGTCGGTGTTGAAGTTGGCCAGGTCGTGGTCCCACCGGGCATGTTCCGCGGCCGAGCTCGCCGCGTGCGGATCGATGTCGGGCCCGCCCGCAGCCGCCAGCATCGCGAAGCCCTCCCCGAACGCTTCCATGCACTCCGCCGCCGCGCGCACGTTGTCGGGAAGCCGAGCGACGCTGGTCGTGTAGCCGGCCTCCACGCTGGCCAGGCCGATGTGATGGAGTTCGTGGGCGACGGTGTTCTCGAACTTGGCTCGGCTCACTGCCGGATCGAGGTACAGGAAGATCGCCGGGTTCGACGAGGCCTCCCAGACGAAGCTGTTGGTACCCGGCTTGATGACCGGGTATACCTTCGCACGGATCACCGCCGACGGGGGCAGGTACCGCAGGTCGCTCTCGGCCAGCTGCTGCATGTCCGCCTTCTTCCAGCCGTCGATTGCCAGCTGCAGCTGCGCGGCTCGCTTCTGAAGGTCCTCGGAGAGGACGAACTTCTTGAAATCGTCATCGCTGAACGCAAGGGTTGGGTCATGAAACTGCTCGCCGATCGCTTTCTCCCGCTGCTTCAGCCGCTGGTACGGTTCGGTCGTGAACAGCTTCTGCCACTCGGCGTCGTCAATCGGCTGGCTGGCACGCCGGAGCGCCAGAATGGCGAGGACCTGATCGGCCTCACTCGAATCCAGACTGAGGTGAACGCGCGGGTTCTCAGCAAATCGGGCGGCAGACACGGACACGCACGCCAGCACGCTCAGGAAAAGGGTGACACAGCACGATGGGATCCGGTCTCGCACGGCTAGCCCCTTTCTTCGTTGCAGGTTCGACAACACTTCCCAACAGAGTGGCACGCCGGATGAGCCGGGTCTTCCAAGGAATTGCCCTCTTGCGCCGCGTTAGCATCAGCCTCTGGGCCGAGAGGCCCCACGGAGGCGACGCACCTCGCCAGGAGTTCTGCCGGTCTGGCGCTTGAATGCCGTCGAGAAATGCGCCTGGTGGGTAAAGCCCGCTCTCAGGGCGATCGTCGCGATCGCCTCGTCGGTCTCCGACAGCTGGCGACACGCGAATTCCACCCGGAGCTGGCGGACATAAGCACTGATCGTGCAGCCGTAGTGGCGACGGAACGCGCGAGAGAGATGCGCGGGATGCACACCGGCAAGGTCGGCGAGTTGGAGAAGCCGGGGTGGGAGCGCGAACTGGGCCTGCAGCCGTTCGCGGACCACGGCGAGCCGGCGCGGGACACGATCCCGGTCGACATCGTGTCGCGCGACCTCCGCAATCAGCTGCCAGATCAGCCCTTCCGCCGCGAGGGCGGACGCGGGATCCTCGTGACGGTACTCCCGGTAAACCTGCTGGAGGAGCCACTTGAATCGCGGAGAGTCCCAGCTTCGCGGTTCGTTGAGCACCCCGGCGTGCTGGTGGGACCGTCTCACCCACTCCTCCGGCAGCTCGACGACGAGACAATGGGAGGCGGCACCGCCAAAGTGATCGGAATGAGCGTCACGAGCCGGTCGAAACACCACGCTCTGCGCGCCGCACCGGAAGGCTCGTCCGCCGTATCGCTCCTCGTAGCCTCCGGAGAGCGTGCAACAGAATGCCGCCCGGTCATGAGCGTGGTTCGCGAGCACGGCATGCTTGGGATACGAGAACTCAGCGACCGCCAGCTCACCCAGGCGTTTCGCTCTCGTCGGCGGGCCCGGCTGGAGGCTGGCGAGCGCGGCCGGGTTGGCGATTTGTGCATCGCCACGCGGGCCCGGCTGGCACGGCACGCCCAAGATGCGGGTCATCATGAAGAGCAGCCCTCGGTGGTGCTCACGCGAATAGCCGAGGTGAACGCCCCTTCCGCGGGAGGCCGTCACGACGCAGCGGCTGCAGACAGGGGTAGAGACCATCCCGGTGGGCAGTCCGTGCTGCGCGCGCGGCAGTTACCGGGAGACGCCCGCGGTCGGCTCCGTCGCCGTGTGCCCCTGGACGAAGTCCCACGTGTCCGCCATGCGATGTCGCGCTTCGGCAACATCGTCGGCCAGCATGAAGCGGTCCCGCACGAGCGCCTGCGCCTCCTGGCCCACGCGGGTCAGGAACGCCTCACGGCTGGAATACAGATGCTCGATGCTCGGGCGGCTGTCGCCACTCGCCAGCCGTTCCTGCTCGGTTCGCGGCAGGGGCACGAACGTGCCCGTGAAGCTGATCAGGCGATCGGGAGCCGACAGCCCGGTGCGCAGGTGCCAGGGAAAGTACGTGGCAAGTGGGACCCGGAGTTCCACGCTGCGGATTCCCCCCAGGTCGTTCCCCATCTCGTCCACGCGCGGCACGAGCACGACGTACGGAGCGCCGAGGCGCGGCGGTTCCAGGTCGATGATCCCGCTCTTCCAGCGTGGTCCGAAATCCATGCGGTACGGCTGCGCCGGGATACGTGCTACCGCGACACCCGGGATCTGCGGGAACTTCACGGCCGACGGGGCCACGAGGTCGCCGCGGGCTAGCGTCGGGTACTGGGACGGCGGCGGCACGACCTCGGCGGTCACCCAGTCGCACAGCGCCACGAGAAGCGCGCGCAGCGCCAGCCGCTGGTCCATGGGGTCACCACGATAGGACGGCGCACCCGGGTCGCGGCTTGCCTCGGGGGGCGGAAACGGGGCTGGACTCGAGTGCTGGGCGGATCCAATCACGTAGCGGCGCTCGTTCGCCGTAAAGCCCAAGTCGACCTTCCCGTCCGGAGAGGTGTGCGTCAGCGATGCCGCGCGCCCCCAGGTACTCGTAGCCGCCATCCACGTAGAACACCTTGGGCAGGTGTTGCGCGTCGCCGGCATGGCCGAGGAGGGCGCCGCGGGCGAGGGTGTCCGGATCGGTCTCTTCGACGCTCGAGAACGGAAAGACGTCGGTCGGATAGAAGAACGTCGAGTAGGGCTGGGCATCGCGGGAGGGCTGGGCGAAGCGGTGGTTGAAACTGCCCCGCCCCGCCCCGGCCGTGTGCGCGAAGATTCCGTCGAACGCCTTGCGGCCCTGCTCATCGGTGTTGAACCCCTGGTAGAGGAAGTGCCGAAGCAGCCGCCCCGTCTGCGACACGCCGTAGGCCACGCCGAACGTGATCGGTGAAATAGTCGCGGGGTCGTACTTCAGGTACGAGACGAAGTCGCGGATCGCCGCCAGTCCCGTCCCGACCACGACGGCCCCCTTGGCTCGGTAGACCACTTCGTAGATCTTGCCCGGCAGGAAGCCGCTCGCCATGTAGACCGACCGGGGATCGTCCGCCACGACGCCGCCCTCCTCACGGCCGAACCGCCAGGCTGACCGCGGCACCGTCCGCCGCTCCCCCACCGGCGCGTCCCGGACCGTCAGGATGTTGGCCGGATTGGCCGGGTCGGCTACCGGGTAGGCGAGCGCCCGGGACGTGGCCACCGAGTGCCCGAGGGACATGGTCCGCGTGGGAGTGTCGACGGTCACGTCGCTCCGCACGAGGCCCGTCACCGGGTGATCGGGATTGCCGACCGGGGGCGGATAGAAATGCAGGAGACTGGCCTCGGGCGAAACGTCCCACTGCCACCCGACCGAGACAATCGTCAGGCCGCGCCGCAGGAGGAGGGCGTCGCCGTACGTCTCGGCCGCCTCGGGTGCGCCGTCCCGGCGGGCGCCGAGATGGAACACAAACAACGTCTGGTTGCCACGGTTGGTGACGTCCACGAGCGCCAGCCCGCTCGCTTTCGTGGGGTCGGCCGGCCGCAGCATGGCGAACTCCCCCCACGCCTCCACTTCGCCCCGCTCGTTGCGGGGCGCCAGGCCGAGGTCGACGATCTGGCGGTCGAACGCATTGGTCGGGTCGAAGGCGTAGAACACGCGGCCCACGACGCGTTCGTAGGCGCCAGCGGCTCCGAACGGCCGGCCACCGGCCACCAGGCTGCGCGAGTCGATCACCACCCTGACGACACGCGCCTCGGCGCCACTCGCCAACGCCGCCAGCAGGCCCGCCGCAAGCAGCCACGTCCCGAACGATCGGATCCGGGCCCTGGGGAGCAGGTTCTCTCTCACCTTCGATCCGGGCATGGCTACCTCGCGGGCTGTTTGTAGATCTTGCCGTCCTTCATCACGAACGCGACCTTCTCCAACGCCGCGATGTCGGCGGTCGGATCGCCGGGTACGGCCACGAGATCCGCGAGGAGCCCGGGCTTGATGGCGCCGATCCGATCCGCCTGCCGCAGAACCCGCGCGTTGACCGCCGTTGCGGCGAGGAGCGCCTGGGCGGGCGTGAGGCCATCCCGCACGAGCCACTCGGCCTCGCGGTAGTCCTCGCCATGCGAGTAAACACCCACGTCACCGCCCAGTCCGATGATGACGTGGTGTTTGAGCGCGAGTTGCACGGCCTGCCGGGCCTGCTCCATCGACCGCGTGGGGGGGCCGCCTCGCTTGTACGCGCCGGATACTCGGCTGACGCTTCGACGGCCGCCAACGTGGGGAACAACGCCACGTTGCGGTCGGCCATCATCGCGAACACCTCATCGGTGCCCCCATAGCCGTGCTCGATCGTGTCCACGCCCGCTGACACCGCGCGGCGCATCCCCTCGGCTGTCGACGCGTGGGCGGACACGGGCTTGCCGGCGCTGTGCGCCTCGGAGACCAGGGCTTTGAGCTCCTCCTCGCTGAAGGTCGGCATCGACGGGCCGGCGCCGCGCCGGTAATCCGCATACACCTTCACCCAGTCGGCGCCGTGCCCCACCTGCTCGCGCACGGCCTTGAGGACCTCGGGGACCCCGCTGGCCTCCTGCGCGCCCTTGGGCAGGTCCACGTTCGGCGCGAACCCGGCCGGCCCCGGGCCGTAGCTGGCCGTCGCGACGATGGCGCGCGTCGCGACGAAGAGGCGAGGACCGGGGATCAGGCCTTCGTTGATCGCACGCTGCACCGAGACATCGGCGTAGCCGGCCCCCTCCGTGCCCAGGTCCCGAAGGGTCGTGAACCCCGCCAGCAAGGTCCGCTCGCAGTGGAGCACGGCTTCGATCGTCCGATAGGCGTCGGGTTCCTTGAGGACCTGGTCGTTCCACGGCGTCTCGTCGTACGCGTGGAGGAAGATGTGCGTGTGCGCCTCGATCAGGCCGGGGAGCAGCGTCATGCCCGGCAATTCGATCGTCCGGGCCTCCGGCGGCACCGTCACGGTGGACGCCGGGCCGACGCTGACGATCCGGTTGCCCGTGACGAGGACGACCCAACCCGGGTGGACCTGGTCGCTCGCCGCGTCGAAGACGGACTGCGGCCTGATCAACCACGAGACAACGGCCGCCGGCGGCGCTGCCGCAGGACGCTGCGCACGGAGCGGAGCGCCGGCGTGCACCCCGAGGAGCAGCACCCCGATACTCAGAATCGATGGCACAATGCGTGAAGATCGGTACATATGAGCGGGATTATACGGCCCCTCGACCCGTTCGCGTGGTAGGGGTGACGCCCCGCGGACATGAAGGGCAGGGGAGGCGGTGCCTGCCGAGCCGTGCGCACCCGAGGGGATCGGCTGCCGCACGTTCGACGCAGCCACCCGCGCGCCGCGCCATTTCCGGAACCTCGCGCCTGCCGCCGTCGTCGAATCGAGTAGCGGATCCGGCCGGGTCCCCGACGTCTGCCGGCGCGAACGCCAGGAGGTGTCCGATGCCGTGTCTCTTCGTGCTCGCCGCGCTGGCGACCCCGCGGGTCGTCATTGCCGTCCTGTGGCTGTTCACCCAGTGGCTCGACGTCTTCCGCACGCCCCTCTGGCCCATCCTGGGATTCGTGTTCCTGCCGACAACGCTCCTCTGGTACACGGCCGTCCAGCACTGGTTCCACGGCCAGTGGTCGCTGTGGCCCATCGTCGGTCTCGTCCTCGCCCTGATGATCGACGTCTCTCCCGCGAGCGGGCGCCGCCACCGGCGACGGTAGCCCCGTTGTGCCGGCGCAACCGGAAGGGGGCGAGAGCGTGCGGCGGGTAACGGGTCCGCTGCCCGGCCGCGGCCAGGCTGAGGCACAGGTCGTGGTTCTCGTGCGCCTCAAGCGTGTCGCCGAACGGGCCGGTGGCCGACAAGGCGTCGCGCCGCACGAGCGGCGTGAGCGAGGGAATGGCGTTTCCTGACAACAGCGCGCCCCATGGGGTTGGGCCCCGACTCCACGCTCGGACGACAGCCGGACTGCGGCCGCGGCCTCAGTCGGCGCGTAGCGACGCCAGGGCGTCAGCGGCCCGCTCGGTCGCTCGAACCTTCCGGGCCCGCACCCAGACACAGACGACCGAGGACGAGTGGTAGCTCGGCCATTTCCCCAGATCGAGATCCGACCCCCCAGGTGTTGGACAGCACCGCAACCGCCAGGTCGGCGTCCGGGAACACGGACAACCCCGCCTGCACGCCGGCGTTCGAACCCGTGATGTGCCACTCGCGCGGCTGGCGCCCGTCTGCGCCGACGAACCACCCGAAGCTCATCGGCGACTCGATACCGGCGACCCGGGGCCGGGTCGACAGCAGCACGAGCGCGTCGCGCGAGAGCAGGCCGGGCCGAGAGACCGCCCGGCCGAATCGGACCAGGTCTTCGGCGGTCGAAACCATGTCCCCGCCCGCGAGGTTGTGGCTGTAGTCCCAATCGGGGACCCGGACCATGGCCGACCGCTCGGCACCCGTGTCGAGGTCGTAGTAGGTGTAGCGGCTGGCCCGGCGAGTGTCGGGCGTGCGGATGTCGTCGAACCCGGTGTCTCGAAGGCGCAGCGGGCCCAGAATCCGCGTCTGGACGAGTTGCTGGAACACGGTCCCGGTCGCCGTCTGGACCGCCGCCGCAATCAAGTTGTACCCGTAGCTGGAGTAGCTGTACGCCGATCCCGGCGGTGCGACGAGCGGATCGGAGGCGAACAGCGGCAGGATCTCGGTGACGTTGTCGAAGTGCCGCGCGTAGAGCGCCGGCGTGCGCTCACTCCCCCAGTGGCGGATACCGGCCAGATGCGCAGCGAGCAGCCGCAAGGTGATCGGCCCGCCCGGCTTGACCGGGAAGGCCGGGACGTAGCGCTGAATGGGGGCGTCCAGGTCGACTCGGCCCTGGTCCCGCGCCTGCAGCAAGACCACGCCGGTGAACGCCTTCGTGACGCTGGCGATCCCGAACCGTGTCTCCCGCGTCACGGGGCGCCGAGTCTCCAGGTCGGCCAGACCGAGGGACCAGCTGGCGACGAGGCGGCCATGCAGGAGGATGGCGGCGGACAGCCCGACGTTGCGCTGGCGCTCGTGGATGCCTCGCACGGCGGCGTCGAGGGCCTGGGGCGACGCGACGCAACCGCGCTGCTCGACCGGGGCCGCCGGGCTGGCCACGGCGGGGTTCATCCGGACCATCCAGGCAACTGCCAGTCCGCCAGCGAGGACCAGTGGAACGACGGCAGGTCGACCGCGCATGGGCGGGCCGGATTCTATCAGAGCCCCGCTCCGGCACCCGGCAACCGGTCGTTCCCGGCGGCGCCGCGTGGCCGGGTCAACTACTGCCGCTGGTAGTAGACAGCCCCGACCAAGTAAACTGCTGGTTCGCGTGGCTTCAGCGACGGCGGGCTTCGTGTCCACATCCCCGGTCAACAAGCGAACGGCTCTCGTCACCGTCACCGGCCTCTCCAAGCGCTACGGGCGTCTCGTGGCGCTCGACGAGGTCGGTTTCACCGTCCGCGACGGAGAGATCCTGGGGCTCATCGGCCCCAACGGGGCGGGAAAGACCACGCTGTTCGAGTGCCTCGCCGGGTTGCTTCCCGCGGACCGGGGACACGTCGATCTCGGCGGGGCGAGACGTTCGGAAGTCCTCTTCTACCTGCCCGACGCGATCGCCCCTTGGCCAGATCAGAGCGTCGAGTGGGCGCTCGACTTCACCCTCGGCTTCCTCGGCGGGCGACGCGACCTCTACGACGAGGTGGTCGCGCGCCTCGGCCTCCTGCCGCTGCTGCCGATGAAGGTCGGCACGCTGTCGAAAGGACAGCGGAAACGGGCGCTCCTCGCCATCGGCCTGCTGACGCGGCAGCCCGTGCTCCTCATCGACGAGCCCTTCGAAGGGCTGGACCTGCGCCAGCGCCGGGAGGTCGAGGCGACGTTCCGCTGGCATGCAGGCGAGGGACGGACTCTGTTTCTCTCCATCCACCAGATCCACGACGCCGGCCGGTTCTGCGACCGCTTCGTGCTCCTCAGCGGCGGGCGCGTGTGTGCTGAGGGCACGGCGGCTGAACTGAGGGTCCGAGCTGCCGCGCGCGCGGGCGACCGCGCCCCGGAGGATTTCGAGGAGGTGTTCCTTGCGCTCACCTAGGAGCGCGTGGCGCTGGCTCCTCGAGAAGGAATGGCGGGAGCTGCTCGCCTCCCGGTCCTGGTGGATCCTGCTCGCCGGCATGGGACCCCTGGTGGGCTTCTCGTTCATCAGCGCCGTGCAGACGTACGCAGAAGCGAGCGGCCTCAACGGGACGGCGGCCGGCGTCGGCGAGGCGTTTTCGCCGCTCATCGGGATTTGGGCGCCGACCTTCAGCGCGTGCGAGCTGGCGGCGGTGTTCCTGCTGCCGTTCGTCGGGATCCGCCTGGTGGCCAGCGCGCGCCAGAGCGGCGCCCTGAAGCTCGAGCTCCAGCAGCGGCTGCCGACGCTGGTGTCCATCGGCGCCAAGGCCGCCGTACTGATTGGCGGGTGGTGCGTGGCGTCGCTCGCCCCCGCAGTGGCCGTCGTGCTCTGGAAGAGCTACGGCGGCACGGTCTACGTGCCGGAACTCGTCGCCGTGGCGCTCGGGCATTTCCTCAATGCCGGGCTGACGATCGGCCTTGCCGCGGCCATGGCGGCGCTCGCCGAGCATCCGTCCACCGCGGCCATTCTGACGCTCGGCGTCACGGTGTCCACCTGGATCGTAAACTTCGTCGCCGCCGTCAACGGCGGCTGGTGGGAGCGCGCGGCCGGCTACACCCCAGCCGCGATGGTCGCGGAGTTCCAGCACGGCCTCGTCAGGCTGGCGACCGTGCTCGTCGCGTGCGCGCTGACCGCGACCGGCCTGGTGTTTGCCGCCATCTGGCTCCGCCTCGGCGTCACCATCCGCCGACGCACGTGGGAATCGGCCGCGCTGGGCACGGTGGCCGTGGTGGTGGTGCTCGCGGCCGCGCGGGTCACGCCGAGCTGGGATCTCTCCGAGAACCGCGCCAACTCCTTCTCGCGGGCCGACGAGGCGGCGCTCGGGCGGATCCGCGTCCCGCTGCGCATCGTGGCCCATCTGGCTCCTGAGGATCCACGGCGCTTCGACCTGGAACGGCACGTCATCAAGAAGCTGCGCCGCGTCCTGCCGACGCTCGAGGTCCAGTACGTCTCCGCCACTTCGATCGGGCTCTTCGAGCAGACCAACCCGCACTACGGCGAAATCTGGTACGACCTCGGAGGACGGCGCGCCGTGAGCCGCGTGACCACGGCAGAAGGCGTTCTCGAGGTGCTCTACGATCTCGCGGGAATCAAGCCGCCCGCGGAGACCGACGACGAGACGTTCCGCGGTCATCCGCTGGCCGTGCCGCCGCGCGGCGCCGCGTGGGCGTTCTATGCCATCTGGCCGGTCGTGGTGATCGCCGCCGGCCTGTTCACGCACAGGAGACGTTGATGAAGAAGTCTTGCACTGCAGTTCTGCCGGTCGCAGCCATCCTGTTCTCCGTCGTCGCACTCCGCGCGGCGGACATCAAGGTCGATCTCCGCCAAGGAGGTCGTGGGCAAGTCTCCGGCCGCCTTCGAACCGATGGTGGGAACCTGGGTCATCGCCCAGGATGGCCCGGACAAGGTCGTCATGGTGGACGGTCGGCCATGGGTGGCGAGCAAGGACAACCCGACACGCCTGCTGGTCGAGAGCGCGCGGAGGCTCTACGGGACGTCGAACGAAGAGCTGATGGACAACGCCAAGCAGTTCGCGTACTACCCGGTCGCCCTCCTCAAGGGGCTCGACTCGTTCACCGACGGCACGCTCAGCGTGAAGTTCAAGACCGTGGCGGGCGATGCCGACCGCTGCTCCGGCATCGTCTTCAACGTCAAGCCGAACGGGGACTGGCTGGCGGTGCGGTACAACGATACCGAGCACAACATCGTGATCTGGGAGTTCCACAACGGGATGCGCCGGTCGGTCAAGCGGGGACGCGAGGGGACGTGGATGTTGGACCGCGCCGCCTGGCACGACCTCAAGGTGACCGTGGACGGCGCCGAGATCAAAGGCTACATCGACGGCGGCCTGGGACTGGAGTACACCCTTGGCGGCGAGCCGGGCCCGGGCCGGGGCGGCATGCCGCCTCACGCTGACCTCTATGCCGCCAACAACCCGGTGCTGCGCGCGCCGGTGTCGGGACGGGTCGGCCTCTGGTCCAAGACCGACAGCACGAGCTACTTCAAGGACTTCGTCGTCAGTCCGAAGTGACGGATACTGCCCCCCGACCGCCCGGATGAGCCGTGGTGCCCTGGAGGTCGGGCGTCTACGGGCGCCGGGCGGCGGCCCGCCGGGGGCGCGCGCCGCCGCTTGCGGCTGTCTGGCGAGGGATCCCGGTGACCGGGTGGCTGCTGGGACCCCGGGGCCCGCCGCAAACGTCCGGTCGAAGGCCCGCGGCCTGGCCGAGGCGGGGCCGCCACCTGCACGCACCACCCGGTGCGAGGATGCTGCCCGGAGGCACCCGCCGGCCGGTCGCCGAGCGGGACGCGGCCGGGTCGTCCAACGGGTTTGACAAGCTTGGTACAACTCGGTAGGGTAACAGCCTACTGAGCACTCGCCCCCGGCCCACAGCCCATTCGATGCCGTCTGTTCGAAGCCGCAGCACGCCGGTATCTCCCGGTTCGCCATTCGGCGTCTGGCCGCTACGGGCCGGCCGGACCGCCTCGCTCGCGTCGCATCTGCTGGTGGGCGTGTTCGTCGCGACCTTCCTGAGCGTGTTCGCGGCCGCATGGCTGCGCGCCGAGGTCAGCATTGCGGTGTGCGAGGGTTGGCCCCTGCATGACCCGCAGAGCGCCTCGATCGGTGCGGCCTTCCCGGTGTCCCCTGAGGACGACATGCCGGCCTCGCCAGACGACCTCGGCGACGGCTGGCTGAACCGGAATCCGCGCCAGAACGCCGTCCTGCCCCGCCAGAGCCGCTCGGACGGGACGCGCTGCACCACGTCCGAGGAACGTCGGGGGAGACAGACCCATCTCTCTGCCAGCCTGGCCGCAGAGTCTTCTTGGCGGCTGCTGTCCCCCGAGTACGTGACCGTGTCCGTCGTGCGTCACAAGGGTCATTCCGATGTTCGAACCTCGCCTCTTCGCGGACCACCGTTCGTGGTCGTGGTGCGTGGTGTGCGTCATCCTGATGTCGGCGTACCCCGCACTGGCGCAGTCTTCCGGCGATCCTCCCGCGCAGCCTCCGGCCCCTCCGCCGACAACACCCTGGTATCAGAGCCTCGCGATCAACGGGCTCGTCTCCTCTTCCTACGAGGCCAATCTCAACACACCGGCC
Source organism: uncultured Acidobacteriota bacterium (assembly GCA_963701315.1). Lineage (GTDB taxonomy): Bacteria > Acidobacteriota > Vicinamibacteria > Vicinamibacterales > Fen-181 > FEN-299. The sequence continues at coordinate 4,126,577 of OY969603.1, forward strand.
TCCCGGACGAACCAGTACCCGGGTCTTCGATGTTGACGAAGGGTCGGCCAGGCTGGACGTCGTCGAGCTCGTGGTCCAGCGGGCAATTTCGACGCCCGGAGAAGCGGGGTTCCGCGTCGATTTGACCCTGGGCGCGATGTCGCGCGTGACGGCGGCGGCCGGGTTGTTCCGGGACGAGGCGGGGGAGGCCGGAGACTTCGACGTCCGCCAGGCGTTCGCCAGTTACATCGCCCCGGTGGGCAAGGGCCTGCGCGTCGACGTCGGCAAGTTCGCCACGCACGTGGGGTACGAAGTGAGCGACGGCTACGACGGGTTCAACGACAACCATTCCCGCGGGCTCCTGTTCGGCTACGCCGAGCCGATCACCCACACCGGCGTCCGCCTGAGCTACCCGTTCGGCGCCCACGTCTCGGCCCTGCTGCTCGTCGTCAACGGGTGGGACAACGCCGTCGACAACAACAGCGGCAAGTCAATCGGCGCCCAGCTGGCGTGGACGGCGTCCCCGCGGCTGGCCCTCACCATGAACTATCTCGGCGGGCCGGAGCAGACGGACAACAACGGTCACCTGCGCCATCTGGTCGATCTCGTGGCGGTCGCCAAGGTGACGCCGTCCCTCTCCGTAGCGGGCGTCTACGACTACGGACACGAGGCCTCGGTGTCGCTCGCCGATACCGCCGGCGGCGGCGTGAGGGACTCCACGTGGCAGGGGGTCGCCGGGTACGCCAGGTACACCGTGTCGGCGCGTACGGCCGTCACGGCCCGGGCCGAGTGGTTCGACGACCCGCAGGGCGCGCGGACTCAGTATTCGCAGGCGTTGAACGAGGTGACCCTGACGCCGGAGTTCCGCGTCCACCCGATGTTCGTCGTCCGGGGAGACCTTCGGCGGGATCAGTCGAATCGTGCCGTGTTCGAGCATGGCGACGGGTCGTTCGGCCGCAGCCAGACGACCGTCAGCGTGAACGTGCTGTTCGTATTCTGATGGGGACTGGATCGGTGAGAACTCGGGGTCGTCACATCGTCATCGACGATCATCAGGAGGAGTGACATGCACTGGGATACAGGAAACATCGGCTTCATGCTGGTCTCGACCAGCCTCGTCATGTTGATGACGCCGGGGCTGGCCTTCTTCTACGGTGGCCTGGTCGGCCGCAAGAACGTGCTCACGATCATGATTCAGAGCTTCGTGTCGATGGGCGTGACCACCGTGCTCTGGGTCGCCTGCGGGTACTCGATGTGCTTCAGCGGGAGCTACGGCAGTGCGACCAACCCGGACCTGTGGGGCATCATCGGCAACTTCAACCACGCCTTCCTGATGAACATGGGGCCGACCACGGCGTTCCCGGCCTCGCCGACCCTGCCCCAGATCGTCTTCGTCGCCTACCAGATGATGTTCGCGCAGATCACGCCGGCCCTGATCACGGGGGCGTTCGCCAACCGCGTGCGATTCAAGGCGTACCTCCTGTTCCTCGTCGCCTGGCTCCTGCTGGTCTACTTCCCCTTCGCCCACATGGTCTGGGGAGGCGGCATCCTGCAGAAGAACGGCGTTCTGGACTTCGCCGGCGGCATCGTCGTCCACACCATCGCGGGCATGGCGGCTCTGGCGGCCGTGTTCTTCATCGGCCGGCGCCAGGTGCAGGACAAGGGGCCGCACAGCATCCCCCTGGTCGCCCTGGGAACCGGCCTGCTCTGGTTCGGGTGGTACGGCTTCAACGCGGGGTCTGAACTCAAGGTCGATCCGGTCACGTCTCTCGCGTTCCTGAACACCGACGTGGCCGCCTCGTTTGCCGCGATCACGTGGTTGGTCCTCGCCTGGATCATCGAGAAGAAACCGAAGTTCGTCGGCCTGCTGACGGGCTCGATCGCGGGCCTGGCCGCGGTGACGCCGGCCGCCGGGTACGTCAGCACGCCCTCGGCCGTCCTGATCGGCATCGCGGCGTCGGTGGTCTGCTACTACGCGATCTGGCTCAAGAACCGCCTCGATTGGGATGACGCCCTCGACGTCTGGGGCGTGCACGGCGTCGGCGGCTGTCTCGGCGTTCTGTGCCTCGGGCTGCTCGCCTTCAAGGCCGTAAATCCCGACGGCGGGGCGGACGGACTCCTGCACGGCGATGTGGTGTTCTTCCTCAAGGAGAGCGGTTCCGTCCTGTTCGCAGCGTTGTACGCGTTCGTGTTCACCTACCTGATGCTCGTCGTCATCAATCGCATCACGCCCGTGAAGGTGAGCAAGGACGAGGAGGAGATCGGGTTGGACGAGGTCGAGCACGGCGAGGTGGCCTACCTGTAGCGTGGGCGCATGCCGGTGAGGTGCGACCGCCCGGGGCACTTCACCGGCGCGCGACGCCCGGCGGACCGAAGCGATTGCTAGGAGCACACCCACCTGGCAATCGCTCCGCACGCCACCAGCCACAGGGAAGTGCAGCTGAAGAGCACGATGGCGCTCGCGAGGGCGAGCGCCATGGTGAAGGGGTCCACGAGCGCCGCGTGGCCGAGCCGCCAGGTCACCACCGCAACGAGCGCCAGCGAGGCCACGCGGCGCCCACCAGCACCGCCAGCTCGTTGGCGCCCAGGGCGACCGCCGTTGCCGCTCCCAGCCCCAGCACGGCCACCGCCCAGCTCTTCAGTGCAGTGCGGCCGAGGTGCCACTCCGCCGCGGCCGGCCCCGGGCCGACGCGCCGTTGTCGAGACGCGGTCAACCGACGCGAGACGGGAGCCGCGACCCCAGCTGCGCCACCGCCCGCAACACGGCCCCCAACCCCGAGCGCTCCTTACGTCCGCGGGCGGCCGCGGAACCTGTCAATCGACAGTCGTCCGGGACCCGCCGCCCAGAGGAACAGCAGGGCGCACCACATGGAAAAGTCCGTGCGGGCGTCGGTGACCATGAACCAGAAGCCCTGCCCGGCGCGCGACAACTCCGGGAGCTTCGTGGTCGCGATGGCGGTGCTGATGATGACGAACAGCGGCACGGCGGCCCAGCGCGTGAACAGGCCCGCAAGGATTAGCAGACCGCACGACACCTCGAACACCCCGACGACGTGCGCCGTGAGGGCGGGCCATGGGAACCCGATGCGCGCAAACCGGTTCACGCCCAGGTTCGGGTCCGTAAGCTTCAGCCATCCCTGCGTGGCGAACACGAGACCGACAGCGAGCCGCACCCAGACGATGCTGAGGGCGGATACCGACACGGGCTCCGGCTTTCTCATCTCCGCACCTCGCGGTGAATCGATCTGACTCCTGCTACCAGTATGCGTCGCCTGGGGCCGGACATCGTGCAGGCCGCTGCCGGACCGTGGGTCAGCCGAGCCAGCTCAGCGGTCGCTCTGGCCCGCGCGAGCGCCGCGGCGTCAGGCGAGGTTGAACGCGTGCAGGATGCCCCAGACGTCCCGTACGCCGATGCCTGGGGGGTATTTCACCAGGTAGCACGGCTCGCTGATGCCCGTGTGGTATTTCTTGCGATAGTGGTGGAGTCGGTGCAGGTGGGTGACCCGGTTGGCCAGAAACACGCCGACGGCCGCGATCAGGCGGCTGGCGCCGGCCAGATTCGATTGGGCGGGCGCCACGTGCGGCGAGAGGCCGAACGTGGTCATGTGGCACCCTTCGGCTCGGAAGGCGCGGATCGCTTCCAGCACGAGCGCCTCGGTGGTCCCCGGTGGCGCGGTAGGATGTCGCACGAGGTCCTCGAACAGGAAGCCGTGCCGGCCGAAGATCGGCAGGCAGGCGAGGAACCCCAGCAATCTCCCGTCGCGCTCCGCGAGGAAGTAGCGTTTGAGCTGGCCCAGTTTCACCAGATCGAGATCCAGCAGGTGCGCCTGGAAGACCCGCTTGCCGCGCAGCCAGGCTCGAACGACCTCCTCCACCTGGGGACCCACCGCGGAGTCCACGAGGTCAGAAAGGCCCACCTCTCGGACCCGGGCACCGGTCCTGAGCAGTTGATTGCGTGCCGACCGCACCTTCTTGGCGAGGTTTCCACGCGGCGCGTAGGTCCGCACGTCGTAGACGAACTCCTCGCCGAGAGACATCCACGTCGGGTCCATCGGCAAGGTGGCTTTCAGGAATGCTTCGCCCACACAGACGAACACGACGTGCTGGCGTCGCACGCGGGCGAGTTCCACGAACTCCCGGACCGCCTCGGCGTACTGCTCCGGCGCGCACACCGGCTCGCCGAGGGCGACCAGCACGCGGCGGGAGTCCAGAACGCCGACGAAGCCGTCGGTGCGCGTCAACGGCACCCGCCGGACGCCGTCGTACAGCAGGCATCCGGAGAAGGAGTTGACACCGAACTCCCGGAGAAGCCGAAGGGCGCGATCGAAGTCGGCGGGCACGGTTGTCACAGCCCCGCATTCTGACACAGGGCCGACGGTTTTCGGCGGTGGGGTTGGACGGGGGCCGCGTCGCCGCCTCTTTCGCGGTAAAGCGCCTCTCGGGCGGCAGGCCCCGACGCATCGGGCGCCCGGGAGGTTCACCCGACCGGTGCGACGTCCGAAAACGGGGATCTCCGTGCTATTCTCCGTTTGACCGGTCAAGGTGCCCGGAACCCATGAAGACTTGTCCAACCTGTCAGAAGGTCTATCCCCACCAGTACACCGTGTGCCCCCAAGACGGATCGCCGCTGCGCGTGACGACCGAGCTGGCTCTCGGTGCCGTGTTGCGCGGCAAGTACGAGGTGTTGGCCAAGCTGGGGGAAGGCGGCATGGGCATCGTCTACAAGGTGCGCCACGTGCACCTGGACGAGGTCTGGGCGCTGAAGCTGGTGGCCGCCCGCCTGACCGAAGAGTCGGGGTTCCTGCAGCGCTTCCGCTCGGAAGCCCAGCTGATGCGTCGGTTGGACCATCCCAACGTGGTCCGCGTTCATGATTTCGACGACACCGAGGACGGCCGCCCGTTCATCGTCATGGAGTACGTCGAAGGTCAGAACCTCGACAAGATCGTGGCCCAAGGCGGATCCATGGAACCTCGCCGGGCTTTGCGGATCGCGATCCAGGCCTGCGATGCCCTGGGCGCCGCGCACCGCCTGGGCATCATCCACCGGGACATCAAGCCGTCGAATCTCCTGGTGGCCCGCGCGCCTGACGGAAGCGACATCGTCAAGATCTTCGATTTCGGCATCGCGAAGGTCAAAGAACAGAGCGAGCAGTTCGGCGCGTCGCTGACGAGCACCGGCTTCGTGGTCGGCACGCCCGACTACATGTCGCCGGAACAGGCGCAAGGCCTGCGGGGGGACCAGCTCGATGGACGCACGGATCTGTACTCGCTCGGGGTGGTGCTCTTCCGCGTGCTGACCGGCTGTCTGCCCTTCTCCGCCGACACGCCCGTGAAGTTGATGCTGTCGCACATCCAGGCGGTGGCTCCCGACCCGCGGACGATCTGCGCGGACCTCTCCCCGGCCACCGCGGCGGTCATCCTGAAGGCGCTCGAGAAGAACCCGGCCGACCGCTTCCCCGATGCGGCCGCCATGCGCGCGGCGCTTGAAGCGGCAGCGCAGGCCGAACCGGCCGACGAGCCCACCGCTCCCCTCGCCGCGACCGTCCCCGTCGCTCCCGTCCGTCCCGAGGTCACCGCCCCGGCTCCCTCACCTGTCGTCGTTCGGTCCGCGCCGACGGCGCCGCCGCTGCCGGCGACACCCCCACCGCTGCCGATCGCCCCGACGCCGTCCTCGGTGCAGGTCGCACCGCCGGCACCCGAGCGACGGGGCATCTGGCCGTACGCCGTTGGGGGCGCACTCATCGCATGTCTTCTCGGCGGCGGCGCTCTGGGCCTCTGGTTCGTCAGCCGGCGGACGGTCTCGGCACCGGCGCCCGACGTCACACGATCGGAGGCGGTTCCGCCTGGCAGCGCGGAGCATCCGGGGGAAACGCCACCGGGGACCAAGCCGGCAGACACCGGTGCCCCTGCTCCGGCCTCCGGGGAATCGGTCGCTGGGGAAACCATCGAAGCCAGCTCAGGAACGGATCACGCTCCGGTGACGCCTCCGGCGAAGGAAGTCGGCACGGCGGCGCCCGCCCCAGGTGCGAGCGGCGTCGGTGCGCTGCTCGCCACCGGCGCCAAGTACGAGCGGGGCGACGGGGTGCCGCAAGACCCCGCCAAGGCCGTGATGTGGTATCGGAAGGCCGCCGACAGCGGCGACCCCATGGGGCAGTGGCTGGTGGGGCGGGCGTACGAAACGGGCCGCGGCGCGCCGCGCGACCTCAGCGAGGCCGCCAAGTGGTACCGAAAGGCGGCCGAGCAGGGGAATGCCCGCGGCGAGAACGCGCTCGGCACGATGCTGCGTACCGGCATGGGGGTTCCGCAGAGTTTCCCCGAAGCCGCCAAGTGGTTCCGGGCCGCGGCCGAACAGGGCCTCGCGCCGGCGCAGAACAACCTCGGCGTCCTGTACCGCAGGGGCCTCGGTGTGGCCGCCGACGACACGCAGGCGGCCGTCTGGTTCCGCAAGGCGGCCGACCAGAACCTCGCACCGGCCGAAGCCAATCTGGCGTGGATGCTCGAAACGGGCCACGGCATCGCGAAGAACGAGGCCGAAGCGGTGCAGTGGTACCGGAAGGCGGCCGATCAAGGCAACACCATCGCGGCGCTGAACCTGGGGCTGATGTACCGTCGAGGCCGAGGCGTCCCGCAGGACGATGGAGAGGCCGCCAAGTGGCTCCGGAAGGCCGCCGACCAGGGCGACCCCAAGGCGCAGTTCAACCTGGGACTGATGTGTCAGACCGGCAAGGGCGTCCCCCAGAGCGACGCCGAAGCCGTAGCCTGGTACCGGAAGGCGGCCGAGGCCGGGGACTCGTTGGCCGAGAACAGCCTGGGCGTCATGTACACCCTCGGCCGCGGCGTGGCGCTCAACTGGACCGACGCCGTGCCGTGGTTCTCGAAAGCTGCCGGCCAAGGCAACCCGGCGGCCATGTTCAACCTCGGGCTCGCGTACGGCACGGGCCGCGGTGTGGCCAAGGATACGACCGAGGCCTACACGTGGTACACGCTGGCGGCGCTCGCCGGACACGAGCGAGCCACCGTCAGCCGCGACGCCCTGGCAAAACGCATGCAGCGCCGGGAGATCGCGGAGGCCGAGCGACGCGCCGCCGCCTGGCAGGCGCAGCATCCGAAGCCGACTGCGGATCGCGACGGTCGGTAGGGCACGCCGTCCGACACACCTCGGTGTGCGCCGGACGCCTAGGGCGCGGCGTCGAGCGCAGGCGGGCTCGCACGATCTGGCTCGCGCGTGAGGACGATCCCCGCCGATCCGATCCAAATCAAGCCCGCCATCATGGCGAAGACGGGTGCGAAGCTCCCGGCCGACGTCGAGATCACGCCCACCAGCCAGAGCGAGACCGCGCCCGCGAAGGCCCCGACGCTGCCGACCACCCCCGCCACGGCGCCGGCCTTCAGCGGATTCAGCTCCTCCACGAAACAGAGGTAGTTCGAGTTCCAGCCCGCCATGCCCAAGGCGCCTGCGAACAGCAGCGCCAGGGTCGCCGCCTGGGTGGCCACGCGGGGCGTCGCGGCGAGGGCCACCGACATCAGCAACGCCGACCCGATCAGCACGGTCCGCCGTGACGCGAGAACGCTCCAGCCGAGCCGCCCGAGCCCGATCACCCCGAACCCGCTGACGAGGTACCCGACGTCGAGGCCCAGGAAGGGGATGATGACCACGGCGCCCAGCTTGAGGCTGAACCGGATCCCGCGGTCCTGCACGAGGTAGGGAGGCAGCCAGGTCATCAGGAAGTAGAGACACGTGTTGCCGCAGAGCGAGGCGAGGAGCAACCCGTAGAACCGCGGCGTGCGCAGGACCGCGCCCCACCCGCCCGCGGCGTGTTCACGCTGGCCAAGATCCTGGCGCGCCAGCGCGCCGATCCGCGCCGGCGAGCACCACGCCCACCACGCGACCAACCACACGGTCGACAAGGCGCCGATGACCACGAAACCGGCGCGCCAGCCGAAACGGAGCGAGAGCCCAACCAGGACCGGGCCGATGATCGCCAGGCCCAGGCTGCCGCCTCCCATGTAGATGGCGTTGGCGAGCGTCCGCTCCCGGGGCGCGAGGTACATCGACACCAGGCGAGCCGTGATGGGCCAGTTGCCCGCTTCGCCGACGCCCAGAGCGAGGCGGAAGCCGAGGAGTTGCCCGAAGGATCGGGCCAGGCCCGTCAGCGCGGTTGCGACAGACCACCACGCGACGGCTGCGGCGAAACCAAGCCTGACCGACACCCGGTCGATCACCTCGCCAACTAGGGCGACGCTGACGCCGTAGCTGAGATAGAAGACGGAGAACAGGACCCCGAGCTGCGCGTTATCGAGGTGGAAGTCGCGCTGAATCAACGGCGCGACAATCGACAGCGTCTGCCGGTTCATGTAGTTCAGCACCGTGGCGAAGAAGATGAAGGCGCAAAGATGCCACCGGTAGTGCGTCATGCATCACTCCTCACGGCGTCCGCGCCCCCACGGGGCCGAATGGGCGCGCTGTCCCAGACGGCCACCGGCACGCGGCGTCATGTCCTCGCGAAGGGGCCAGCGATTACCGGCCGGCCCGATCCGGCCCGGGCCGGGAAGCGCGCGCCTCGACACCTGGGGGCGGGGGCAGCGTCCACGGCGGTTGCGTAAAGTCGATCTGCGTACCCGTGCGAGACGACTCGTAGATCGCCATGTTGATGGCGAGCGACACCCGCGCATCCTCGCCGGTCAGTACCCGGGTCCCGGTCCTCCCGAATGGCCTGGACCATGTCACGCAGCTGGTGGCGATGCCGCGTTTGAGGGTAGGCCCAGGGATCGTCGATATCGCCCAACGAGACGTGCTCGACGAGCTCGATGCCGTCATGGTGCCCGTCCACGTCCCAGAAGAGGATCTGGTCGTACTGGGCGTTGGCGACGACCGTGCCGCGCTCCCCGTGCAGCTCGATGCGGGACTTGAGCGCGGGCTTGATTGACGAGGTGCTTTCAATGACACCCATGGCCCCGTTGACGAACCCGAGGAGCGCCGTGGCCGTGTCCTCGACCTCGATGTCGTGTTGCTGGGTCGCGACCTTGCCAACCACCGACTTGACGGGACCCATGAGGGTACCTGCAGCAGATCCACGATGTGAATCGACTGCGTCATGAGGCACCCGCCGCCCTCGAGCGCTCTCGTGCCGCGCCACGCCGCCGACTGGTAGTAGGCGGGCGTCCGGCTCGACTTGTCGATCGCATCGGCGAGGAAGACCCGACCGAGTTCGCCCGAGGAGACCGCCGCCTTCAGGCGGGCCGCAACGGTGCCGAACCGCATCTGGAAGATCACGCCGAGTTTGGTACGCTGCTCCCGACACACCCGAATCATCTCGTCGGCGCGCTCGAGACTGATGTCCAGCGGCTTTTCGACGAGCACGTGGCGGCCGGCGCGCGCGGCGGCCACGGTTACATCGCGGTGCTGACCGGTTGGCAACAGCACGTTGACGACCTCCACCTCCTCGTCCTCGATCAGGTCGTGGTAGTCCGTGTACCAGCGTCTGACGCCGAACGACTCGGCGAACGCCCGCGCCTGGTCCGCGTGGCGCGAACAGACCGCGACCAGCTCCGCGCCCGGAACGAACGGGAACTCGCGCGCGTGGATCAAGCCGGCCATGCCGGTGCCAACCAGTCCGAACCCGATCTTGCCGTTTTTCATCTGGGCTCCTGTTGTGGTTCCGCTCATGGACGGGCCCGCCCGTGGCCGCGGGCGCTCAGTTCCCGGGCGAGGGGGCCATCAACGCCTCGCGCATCAGCGCGGGGGGCATGCTGCCGGCCTTCAGGAGCCGCTCGTGGAACCCCGCCAGGGTGAAGCTGCTCCCCACCGTCCGCTTGAACTCCTCGCGCATCTTCAGGATCTCGGACAAACCCATGAAGTACCCGATCCGGTAGCCGGGGTCCTCCGCCGACCCGTCGACCTCGAGCTCGGCCGCCCACTTCAAGAAGCCGACGCGATCGGTCATCAGCTTGACGGCATCGGCGTAGGACAGCCGGCCCGTGTGCATGCCGACGTCGTACACCACGCGGGCATTGCGCCAGAGTCGGAGCTGCAGCTGTCGAAGGTGGATGCGCTCGTTCGGAAAGAACCCGGTCTCCTGCATCAGCTGTTCGTTGTACAGGCCCCACCCTTCGGCGAAGATCGAGATGCTCTGCGTCCGTCGGAGCTTCCGGGGATTGTGCATCTGGTACAGCCCCTGCACGTGATGCCCGCCATAGGTCTCGTGGGGAGCCGTCACGATGATCACCCCCCAGTCGTGCTCCGTGACGTAGTCGCGTTTCGTCTGGTCGTCCCAGCGCGGATCGAAGGGGTTGATCTGCCATTGTCCCACCAGGGTTCCGTCGGGGAGCGGGGGCCGGGCCTCGGGCTCCGAGAAGTTGCCGTAGTACGACGTTTTGCGCAGGTACTCCTCGCGGGGCACGACGTCCACGCGCTCCTTCCAGGGAATCGGGATCAGGTGCTTGGCCAGAATGTGAGCCCGCGCCCGGTCGACCCAATCCTGGTGCGCTTCAATCTCGTGCGCCGGATCGGGGCCATCGGCCTTGATCTCAGCGGCGAGTTCCTGCCAGGTCTTCCGAGGATCGATCTGCCGCGCCACGGCCTCCAGTTCGGCCACGGTGCGATTGAACTCGGCCCAGGCAAATGTGTAGAGGGACTGGGAATCGTACGACAGCAGGTCCTGCCCCTTGAGCATGGCGTCGTAGACGCTCGCCCCGATCGCGAAATCCCCTGCCGGCCGGGTCGGGAGGTCGTGCTCTAGAAACGCGATGTAGCGGTCGAGAGCCGCACGCGCGTTTGCCTTCGCCGCCAGGATTTCCTGACGTCGGTTCGGGACCACCCCGGCAAACCGCTCCACATCCTTGTCGAACAATTCGAGGGCGTTTCTGGCCATGAAGAGGCTCAGTTCCTGAAACCGGGGCACGAATACCGCGATGTTCCGCCGGCCGTTGTCGAGCTGGGCTGGGACGAGTTTCAGGATGGTCACCACGCGATCGGCCTTCGCGGCCGGGTCATCGGGGCGATCGAGCACGGCGGACAGGTCGCGGAACGCCATGTAGACGCGCGGGTCCTTCTTCCAGGCCTGGATCCGTTCCTCGGACAGTTCGCGACCTACGAGGATGCTCTCCGCAAAGCGCCAGTCGATCCGGTCCTCGGGCGAGAGGCGCGCCGGGTCGATGGCCCGCAGGCGCCCGAGTTGCTGCTTGGTCCGCTGCAGCTGCTGAGCGAACATGGCGGCACTCATCTCGGCGTGCGCCGGCTGGTCCCCTGCAGCGATGAAGTCGTCGATGAAGGCGGCCAGGTCGGCGGCGCCCTCGGGCCCCGCTGGCGGCGGCGGAGCCAAGGCGAGGGCGAAGAGGCCGATCAGCGCCGACGCGAGGATCAATTGGGTGCGTTTCATGGCAGGCCTCTCGGGCCGCCCAACGGCGGCGCCGGGTTGATCGGTCGCACGCACGTTCGGGAACGGCGGGCCGGCGTCGGGCGGTAGCCCGCGCCGCGCCGTTAGTATAGGTGATTAAGGGGACGGTCAGGAGACCGGTGGCCGGGCGATCACGCTCCTCGTGACACCCGCCGGCCAGCCGGGAGGGCGCCAGACAGAGGAGTGGCTCGCCGAGACGGAGTGCGAGGACCGCCCACGTGCGGGCACCGCGGTCCCGGCGGTGGAGGCGTGCCCCCACCGCCGCGAGCTGCGCCGGATCGCTCAGGCCTGGGCCACTTCCTGCTCAATCTGGTCGAACAACGCCTTCACGTCTGCCGATGGGCCCGTGCCGGTGCTCTGCTGGCTCCCGCTGCTGGCCGTCGACGTGCTGTCGGCCGTGGAGCTCTGGGAGGCGTACGCGGCCGACGCGTGGTGGTGGTGCCGGTGGTGATGCCCCGAAGGCTGGAGCTTGCTGGCATCACCGGTCTGGGAGGCGTCCGTGAATTTCTGCGCCAGCTGCTTCAGAAAGTCGGCTTCGGGGCCCGATGCGTTGTTGGCGGCCGTCGTCAGTTGGCTGGCGATCTGCGCCGTCAGCGTCTTGAACTTGTCCGGATCGGAGCTGGCCAGAGCGCTGAGCTTCGAGATCATCTGGCCAAACGACGACAGCGACGCGGACGAGGGCGACGCGGACGAGGAAACGGAGGTGGTCCCGCCGGACGCCGTCGTAGTGGCGTCGGTGCCGGAGGTCTGGCTCGGTCAGATCCAGCCACAACCCGCTGGAGTCCCCGTTGGTGATGGGTTGAACGGACATCGACGATCTCCTCTTGCGTGAAGCAGGCGCATCCGGCAGGACACTGCCGATCTCGACAGCATGTTCCGTGCCGAGCCGTGCGTGGCCTGGATCGGTCCGTTTTCCCCTCATCGACGGCGCGGGCGGTCGGGGATCCGACACGGTCAAGGTGAAGGATCGACAGCCGGGGTCGGGGACCAGACGCGACGGGGGCGGGGGCGATCCGGGCGGAGCGACGCGTGGTCAGGGGCGGACGCGCCGGGCGAGACGACGCGCCCGCCGCACCCCCGAACGTACTCGTGTCAGTTGGAACCCGATCCCGGCTTCCCCACCGACGGAAGCCGGGACGCCTCCCAGCCTCCCCCCAAGGCCTCGACGAGCTGAACGCTGGCGATCAGGCGACGCGTCAGCAACTCGCGCGCCGAGCGTTGGTTCTGCAGCAGGACGGTTTGCGCGGTGATCACCTCTAGGTAGCTGACCACGCCAGCCTTGTACTGCGCCGTGGAGATGTCGAGCGACCGCTGCGCGGCCGCGACGGCTTCGGCCAACTGGGCCGCTTCGCGCTCCAGAATGCGGAGGGCGGCCAGGGCGTCCTCCACCTGCTGAAGCGCCGTTAGGACCGTCTGGCGATAGTTTGCAACCGAGGCGTCAAACAGGTCTTGCTGCTGCCGGACGATCGCCCGGCGGCGGCCGGCATCGTAGATCAACTGCGCAGCGCTCGGGCCGAGCGACCAGAAGAAGGCCGGCCAACTGAGGAGGTTCGTCAAGGTGGTCCCCTGGAAGCCGATGGTGCCACTGAGGCCGATTGAGGGATAGAGGGCCGCGCGGGCGATGCCAATCTGCTCGTTCTGTGCGGCCATCTGGCGCTCCTGGTTGGCAATGTCGGGGCGCCGCTCGAGCAATTCGGACGGCACCACGGCGGGGATGGCGGGAGGCGGGACGGCCAGCAACCGCCTGTCCAGCGTCATGTCAGAGGGCGCCCGCCCCGTGAGGACGGCGACCGCGTGCTCGGTACTGGGCGCGGGCGACGCCGAGATCCGTCAACTCCGCCCGGGCGGTCGTCAGCTGCGATTCGGCTTGCGCGACGTCCGCGCCGCTCGCCACGCCGGCCGCAAACCGGCTCCGGGTGAGGGCCAGGTACTCGGTGTACGACTTCACGGTGGTCTCGAACAGGTCGATGTCGCCGTCCAAGCCGTGGAGGGCGAAGTAGTCGGCGGCCAGGGTGGCCTGCAGGATCAGGCGCACGTTCTCGACCTGGGCAGCGCTCGCCTGCGCACTCTCGACGCTCGCGCGGACCGAACGCCGGAGGCTGCCCCACACGTCGGCCTGATACGAGAGGTCGACTGCGGGTACGTCCAAGGTGGCTTTGGTCCCCGCGGTTGCCGCAACGCCCGTGAGGCCCGCTGTGGTGGGTCGCGCTCCGGTGACGGCAACGCTGCCCGTCACGCTCGGGTAGAGTTGGCCGCGGGCCGCGCCTACCGCGTCGACCGCGGCCCGGTACTGCGCCTCGGCAGCCAGCAGGCTCTGGTTGGATACTCCGATCTGCGCTTCGAGGGCGTCGAGCACCGAATCGCCATACATCGTCCACCAATGCCCCCGGGCCGCATCGTCGTTGGGCTGCGCCTCCTTCCAGCCGTCCGGCGGCGCTTCCTTGAAGGCGGGAGGCGCCGGCGCAGTTGGCCGGTGGTAGGTCGGCCCGACCATGCAGGCACTGGCCGACAACGCCAGCACGGCGACGAGCGGGCCGCAGACCCCGCCGAAACGACGGCAACTGAACTGTCGACTCATGAGCGTGTCCTGTAGCCTCTCTCCGGCATCGCCTCGGCCGCGCCCCGCGCGCTGCCCGCGCACAGCCCGGCCTCAGCGTCCACCCGCCCCGGTGCTCCCCTCCGGCTCAGGCCCGAGCGGGACCAGCCGCCGCGGCGGGCGGTGCCGCACGCGTTCCCACCAGTGCTGGAAGCGGTCGAGATAGAGATAGACGACCGGCGTCGTGTACAGCGTCAGTACCTGGCTGACGATCAGGCCACCGATGATCGTGATGCCCAGCGGACGCCGCAGCTCCGAACCGACGCCGTGGCCCAAAGCCAGGGGCAGGGCTCCCAGCATGGCCGCCATCGTCGTCATGAGGATCGGCCGGAAGCGCAGCATGCAGGCTTCGAAGATCGAATCCCTGGAGTTCTTCCCTCCCTCGCGCTCCGCGGCAAGGGCAAAATCGATCATCATGATGGCGTTCTTCTTGACGATCCCGATCAGGAGGATGATGCCGATGATCGCGATGATCGTCAGGTCGGTTCGCGTGAGCAGCAGCGCGAGCAGCGCGCCGACGCCGGCCGACGGCAGGGTCGAGAGGATCGTGATCGGGTGGATGTAGCTCTCGTAGAGCATTCCGAGCACGATGTAAACGGCCAGCAGGGCGGCGAGGATCAGCAGGGGTTCGCTGCCCAGGGAGTCCTCGTACGCCTGGGCCGTACCCGAGAAGCCCGTGTGGATCGTCGGCGGCAGCCCGACCTTCTGCGCGCTGCGGTAGACGGCCTGGACGGCGTCGCCGAGCGCGACGCCTGGGGCAAGGTTGAATGACAGCGTCACGGCCGGAAAAAGACCCTGGTGGGGCACGGTCAATGGCGCGGTGGCCGGAGAGGGTTGGGCGACCGCACTCAGCGGCACCATCGATCCGCTCGGGGCCCGCACGAAGATGTCGCGAAGGATCAGCGGGTTCTGCCAGAACGCCGGGGCCGCCTCCATGATCACGTGGTACTGGTTGAGCGTCGTGTACATCGTCGAGACCTGCCGCTGGCCGAACGCGTCGTACAGTGTCGCGTCGATCAGCTGGGGCGAGATGCCGAACCGGGCCGCCGTGACGCGGTCGTAGTCCACGAACGCCTGCATGCCGCGATCCTGCTGGTCGCTGCTGACGTCGGCCACCAGAGGTACGGTGCGGAGTTCCTTCAGCATCACCGGGGCGAACTTGGTCAGATCGGCCAGGTTGTCGCCGCGCATCGTGAACTGGTACTGGGCGTTGCTCATCCGTCCGCCGACCCGGATGTCCTGTGCCGCCTGGAGGAACAGGGTCGCCCCCGGCACTCGGGCGAGTTTTGGTCGTAGTCGGGCGATCACGGCCTCGGCCGTCACCCGGCGCTCAGCCAGCGGCTTGAGCGAGACGAACATGCGGGCGGTGTTCACGGTGCCCGCCGGCCCTCCGCCACCCGTGAACCCATTGACGGTGTCGACCGCGGGATCAGCCGCCACGGTCTTCACCATCGGGAGGAGGACGCGGTCCATCGCCTGGAAGGACGTGTCCTGGTCGGCCTGGATCGCACCCATCAACCGCCCGTTGTCTTGCTGCGGGAAGAAGCCCTTGGGCACGCGGATGTACAGGTAGATGTTCAGGGCAATCGTCGCCAGCAGGACGAGGGCGGTCACGAACGAATGGCGGAGGACGACGGTCAGGGTCCGTCCATAGAAGTCCACGATCGCCCGGAACGCCCGCTCCGTAGCCCCATACGCCCGGCCGTGTGTCGCGTGGTCCTTGATCAGGTGGGCACACATCATCGGGGTCGTGGTGAGCGACACGAGCATCGAGACGGCGACGGCGACCGACAGCGTCACCGCAAATTCGCGGAAGAGCCGGCCGACAATCCCGCCCATCAGCAGGAGCGGGATGAACACCGCCACCAACGAGACGCTGATCGTGATGACCGTGAACCCAATCTCGCGCGCGCCTTCAAGGGCCGCTTGCGCGGGAGACAGGCCCCGCTCCAGGTAGCGGGTGATGTTTTCGAGCACGACGATCGCGTCGTCGACAACAAAGCCGGTCGAAATGGCGAGCGCCATCAAGGAGAGGTTGTCGAGGCTGTATCCACAAAGGTACATCACGCCAAACGTGCCGATCAGTGAGACAGGGACCGCCACGCTGGGGATGACCGTCGCTCGCAGGCTCCGGAGGAACACGAAGACGACCAAGACGACGAGCAGCACCGACGTCACCAGGGCCCGCTCGGTGTCGCTGACCGACGCCCGGATCGTGGTCGTCTGGTTCATGGCCACCCGCGCGTCGATCGAACGCGGCAGCGCGGCCGTCAGTTGAGGCAACAAGGCCTCGACGCGGTCCACCGTGTCGATGATGTTGGCGCCGGGCTGACGGAACAGGATGACCAGTACCGACGGTTTCCCGTTGGCGTAGCCGGCGTTGCGGATGTCCTCGGTGGCGTCGACCGTCTGCCCGAGGTCGCCCACCCGGACCGCCGTGCCGTTGTGGTACGCCACGATGAGGGGCGCGTAGTCGACCGCCTTGAAGATCTGATCGTTGGCGCCGATCTGCCAAGTCGTGCGGCCGTCGGAGATCTGCCCCTTGGGCATGTTGGCGTTGGCCGCGCTGAGGACCGCCCGCACCTGCTCGAAGCCGATCCCGTACTTCTGCATGACGAGCGGATTCAGTTCGACCCGGACGGTCGGGAGCGAACTGCCTGCGACGATGACCTGGCCGACGCCCGGGACCTGCGCCAGCTTCTGGGCGAGGATGGTCGAGGCCGCGTCGTACATCTGTCCTTTGCTGAGCACGTTCGATGTCAGGGCCAACATGAACACTGGCGCGTCGGCCGGGTTGACCTTGCGGTAGTTCGGGTTGTTCGGCAGGTTCGACGGCAGGAAGCCGCGCGCGGCGTTGATGGCCGCTTGCACGTCTCGCGCCGCGGCATCGATGTTGCGATTCAGATCGAACTGCAGCGTGATGCTCGTCGCGCCGAGGGAACTCGACGACGTCATCTCCGTCACCGACGCGATCCGGCTGAACTGGCGCTCGAGCGGCGTCGCCACCGCCGACGCCATCGTCTCCGGACTGGCCCCCGGCAGGGCCGCCGACACCGAAATCGTCGGGAAGTCCACCTGCGGGAGCGGGGACACCGGCAGCCACTGAAACCCCACCAGCCCGGCAAGCGCGACGGCGGCGGTCAGCAGCGTGGTGGCCACCGGACGGTTGATGAAGGGCGCGGAGAGGTTCATGGCTACCCGGGTTGCACGCGCGGGGCGCCCGAGCCCGACGGCCCACGGCCGGACAGTCGCCGCGCCAGTCGATCGAAGTAGAGGTAGATGACGGGCGTCGTATAGAGGGTGAGAATCTGGCTGAGGACCAAGCCGCCCACAATGGTGATTCCCAGCGGCCGCCGCAACTCCGATCCCGTACCGGTGCTTAACGCCAGAGGCACGCCGCCAAGCAGCGCCGCCATGGTCGTCATCATGATCGGGCGGAACCGCAACAGACAGGCCTGGTAGATCGCCTCGACCGGCGAGAGGCCGCCCTGCCGCTCGGCCTCAAGCGCGAAGTCGATCATCATGATGGCGTTCTTCTTCACGATGCCGATCAGCAAGACGATCCCGATCAGCGCGATCACGCTGAAGTCGTTGCGGCCGGCCATGAGCGCCAGGAGGGCGCCGACGCCGGCCGACGGCAGCGTCGAGAGAATCGTGACCGGGTGGATATAGCTCTCGTAGAGCACACCCAGCACGATGTAGACCGTCACCAGGGCCGCCAGGATCAGCACCCACTCGTTGGCCAGCGACGTCCGGAACGCCTCCGCCGTGCCTTGGAACTCGGCCCGGATGCTCGGCGGAATTCGGACCTCGTCGGCCACGTTGTCCACCGCGCGGACCGCGTCTCCCAGCGACACGCCAGGGGCGAGGTTGAACGACAGCGTTACGACGGGGAACTGCCCCTGGTGGTTGATCGCGATCGGCACCGAGCGCGTCTCGACCTGCGTGAATGCCGACAGCGGCACTTGGCCTCCGCTCTGGAACACGGCGGCCGACGAGGGCGCGACGCCGAAGACCGTGCTCGACGCGATCGAGGACGCAGCGCCTGGCGTCGACGTCGCGGCGGCATTCAGCGCCGCGGCCGACACGCTCGACGGCCCGAAGGCCTGCGTCGCCGCTGACCCACCGCTGACGACGGTCGGGCTGTTCGTCGCGCCGACCGCGGTGCGAATGAACAGGCTCTCCAGGCCCTCGGGCTCCGTGCGGAACTGCGGCTGGACTTCCAGCACGACGTGGTACTGATTGAGCTGCGTGAAGATCGTCGAGATCTGCCGTTGGCCGTATGCGTCGTAGAGCGCCTGGTCGATCGACGACGGCGTGATGCCGAAA
Source organism: uncultured Acidobacteriota bacterium (assembly GCA_963701315.1). GTDB lineage: Bacteria > Acidobacteriota > Vicinamibacteria > Vicinamibacterales > Fen-181 > FEN-299. Next base: position 4,144,877 of record OY969603.1, read on the forward strand.
CGCGACGCGGCGACGCGGTCGAAGCGCAGGGTCGCCTGCAGCCCCTGCACCTGCTGGTCACTGGCGACGTCTCGCAGTTCGGGCTCCGACCGCAGTCGCGCCAGCATGCGCTGGGCGTAGACGTTCAGCTCGTCCGCGCTCGGGTCCTCGAGCGAGTACTGGAATTGTGTGCGGCTCACCCGATCCTCGACCGAGATGTCCTGCACCGGCTGCATGAACAGCGTGATGCCCGGCACAGCGGCCAGCCTCGGCTGCAGTCGCCGGATCACGTCACTAGCCGACACCCCCCGCTGCTCGATCGGTTTCAGGTTGATCAGGATCCGCCCCGTGTTCATCGTCGTGTTCGTCCCATCGATGCCGATGAACGACGACAGGCTCTCCACCGCCGGGTCCTGAAGGATGAGTCGCGCGACCTGTTGTTGCTGCCGCGACATCTCGGGGAACGACACCGCCTGGGCCGATTCGGAGATGCCCTGGATCAGGCCGGTATCCTGGATCGGGAAGAAGCCCTTGGGAATCTCGACGTACAGGTAGATGGTCAGCACCAGCGTCGAGATCGCGACCAGGAGCGTGGTGAATTGATGCCGGAGCACGACGGTCAGCGTCCGGTCGTAGAGGCCGATGACCGCCTTCCACCCCCGCTCGGTCGTCCGGAACAGCCGCGTCTGCTGCTCTTCGGCCGTGTGCCTGAGCAGGCGCGAGCACATCATCGGCGTGAGCGTGAGCGAAACGATCGCCGACACGAGGATCGTCACGGCGAGCGTGACGGCGAACTCCCGGAAGAGGCGGCCAACGATGTCGCCCATGAAGAGGAGCGGGATGAGCACCGCGATCAGCGAGATAGTGAGCGAGACGATCGTGAAGCCGATCTGCTCGGCACCCTTCAAGGCGGCGTGGAGCGGCGACTCGCCCTGTTCGATGTAGCGCACGATGTTTTCGATCATCACGATGGCGTCGTCGACGACGAAGCCGGTCGAAATGGTCAGAGCCATCAGCGTAAGGTTGTTCAGGCTGTAGCCGAGCAAGTACATCACGCCGAACGTGCCCACGAGCGACAGAGGGACCGCGACGCTGGGGATGACGGTCGCGCGGATGTTGCGCAGAAACAGGAAGATGACCATCACGACGAGCGCCACGGTCAGAAGGAGCTCGAACTGGACATCCGCCACTGACGCGCGGATGGTAGTAGTCCGGTCCGTCAGAATCCGGGTGTTGACCGCCGAGGGGAGCGTGGAGGTCAGCTGTGGAAGCAGGGCTTTGATGCGGTTGACCACCGCGATGATGTTCGCACCCGGCTGCCGCTGGATGTTCACGATGACGGCCGGCGTCGCGTCCATCCACGCGGCTTGCCTGACGTTCTCCACGTCATCCACGACCTGGGCTACATCGGTCAGGTTGACGGGCGCCCCGTTCCGGAAGGCGACAACGAGCGGCCGGTAGTCCGCGCTCGACATCAGCTGGTCGTTGGCGCCGATCTGATACGACTGGTGCGGCCCGTCGAAGCTACCCTTCGCCTGGTTGACGTTGGCGGCGATCAGGGCGCTACGCAGGTCCTCGAGATTCAACCCCCGCGCCGCCAACGCCGTTGGGTTCGCCTGGATGCGAACCGCCGGCTTCTGGCCTCCGCTGATCGACACCAGGCCGACGCCGGGCAACTGCGAGATCTTCGGCGCCAGCCGCGTGTCGGCCAGATCCTCGACGGCCGACAGCGGCAACGACGACGAGGACAGCGCGAGCGTCAGGATCGGCGTGTCGGCCGGGTTGATCTTGCTGTAAATCGGCGGGGTCGGCAGGTCCGGTGGCAGGTAGGTGCCCGAGGCGTTGATCGACTGCTGCACCTCCTGCTCCGCCACGTCGATGTTGAGGCTCAGGTTGAATTGCAAGGTGATGACAGAGCTGCCGGCCGAACTCGTCGAGGTCATCTGCTTGAGCCCCGGGACCTGCCCGAACTGGCGCTCAAGCGGCGCGGTCACCGACGACGCCATCACATCCGGGCTGGCGCCCGGGTAGAAGGTGGTGACCTGAATGGTCGGGTAGTCGATTTCCGGCAGCGCCGACACGGGCAGCTGGCGGTAGGCGACGGCGCCCACCAGCAAGATGGCGACCATCAGGAGCGTCGTCGCGACCGGGCGCAGGATGAAGGGGCGTGACGGGCTCATCGCGGTCCAGTCGCCCTCCCCTGCGCGCTGTCAGCCTGTGTGCGGACCTTCACGCCTTCCTGAAGCTTGTCGACGCCGGTGAGCACCACCAAGGCCGCAGGTTCCAGACCGGACGTCACTTCCGTGTCGGCGCCCTCGCTGACGCCCACGTCGATGGGTCGAACGGTGACGGTCGAGTCCGGTTTGACGAGCCAGACATAGGTCATCTGGCCGTTCCGTCCGACGGCGGCCGTGGGGATCAGCGTTGCGTTCCGCTTCTCCTCGACCAGGAGCCGTGCGTTGACAAACTGGTTCGGGAACAGCTCATTCTTGGTGTTGTCGAAGACCGCCCGAAGTTTGAGCGTTCCGGTGGTCGGGTCGATCTGATTGTCAACCGTCATCAGAGTCCCAGTGGCCAGCCGGGTTCGACCGTCGCGGTCGTAGGCGTCCACCTGGAGCGTGGCCCCGGCTTGAACCTTGCGAATGACAGCCACCAGCCGGTCCTCGGGAATCGTGAAGATCACGCTAATCGGCTGGAGCTGAGTGATGACCAGGAGGCCGGTCGTGTCGGTTGCGTGGACGATGTTCCCGGGGTCCACGAGCCTGAGTCCGATGCGGCCCGCAATTGGCGCCGTGACCCGGCTGTAGGTGAGGCTCAGCTTCGCACTGGCAATGGCCCCTTCGTCCGTCTTGATCGCACCTTCGTACTGGGCGATCAGCGCCTTCTGGGTTACCAGCTGCTGTTCGGAGGTCGCGTTCTGGGTGATGAGTGTCTGATACCGCTCCAGGTCGATCTTCGCGTTGTCGAGCAGCGCCTGATCCCGGAGAAGCTGCCCTTCCGCCTGCGCCAGCTGTACCTCAAAGGGTCGGGGGTCGATCTCGACCAGCAGGTCGCCCTTGCGGACCGTCTCGCCTTCCCGAAAGTGCACGGCCATCAATTCGCCGTCGACGCGACTTCGCACCGTGACCGTGGAGAGCGGGGTGACCGCGCCGAGGCCGTCGAAATACACACCAATTGAGCCTTCTCGAGCCGCAACCGCCACAACTGGAACGGCAACGGTCAGTCCGCCACCGCGTCCCGCTCGAGGGGCGCCAGCCCCGGACGTCTGGACCGAAGCGGACGCCAGCGGCGCGGCTTGACGCCACCATAGGTCAGCGACGGCCGCCCCGGCCACAAGCACGACCAGCAACCAGGGCCACCGCCGGCGAGGGCCCGTTGGCGTTCGACGGGCGGGGGCGATGGACGATTCGCTCTGCGGACGATCCTCAACTGCCAACTCCGACTCGTGCATGGCACTCCACCGGAAATCGATTAGTGCGCAGGTCGGTCCTGCGCCAGTCCTCGGATGCGTCAGAAACGCACGATCCTCTGCGCGCGCCGCTCGACATACCAGCAGGGGTCCAGACCCAGGTGAGGAAACAGGGCGCGGACGCAGGCTTGCGCTGCCGTGCCGCCTGGGATGAACTCCGTGCGGCCGCTCTTCTGTGGTACAGCCAGTGTCACCCCGACCGACACCGAACCCGTTGGCGGGCTATGGCTCGCGGCCCGTAGCCAGAGCACGGCGGCATCGGCCGCGTAGACGGCCGCTGCAGCGAGCACGAATCCGACTGCCACTCGGGAGACCCTTGTCATAGACTCCCACGAACGGAGGCCGGCGACAAGCCAGCCGACGGTCCTTCGCCACCACAGACCAGGCGCGCGTACTCGTCGGCCGCCCTCAAGTGAGCCCGTCCTCTGGGCCTATCGCCGGGACGGCCAGTTGATCGGCCCGGACGGGACCGAAGGGCTACCTCCGGGGCGATTCTGCCTCAGCCTCTTTCTGTTAACTACGCCGTAACCTGTAGAGGAAGTGCGGCAATCCTGTGAAAAAAGGGCGACAAAGGCTCGGGCCTGGTGCTGACCGGCTGTCCCGGCCACGCTCTTCGACCGTGAACGGAGACGGATGATTCGGCTCAGGCGAGGTCGCCAGGGCGATAGGTCGTGCGGGTATCGGGGCGAGCACGACCGTGGTCTCGCAGGGATGAGACCGACCTCGAGGTGAAGCTGTGTGCCGGACGAAAAGGCCAGCGTCAGCGACCGAGAACACGGGACGACGGTAACCGATCTGGCTCTTCGGTCCCCATGCGCTCCCGGACCGGCGCCCGCAGTCGGCGCGCCTGGTCACCGAGCGGTCCCGTCAGACGACGCGGGAAGCTGACGGCGTGCCCAGAACGATCATCGCGGCCCCGCCAGCACGACGAGACGTACCGATCGGAACGGCGCTGCCGCCTACACGGACTGGCAGCGCGGGCAGGAGTAGATGCTGCCACTCAGGTAGCTCTCCTTCCTGATCGGCGCCCCGCACGTTGGACAGGGCTTGTTGACGGCGTCCCTCGAGAGGATGGTGGCGTAGCCGCCACGACTGCCGAACAGGTCAAACTCAGTATTCCGCCCGCCGCGGTCGGCCATCGCGGCCAGCGTCGTCGTGATGCACTTGAAAAGCCGCGTCCGGTCCTTCGCCGACATCCCGCCGACCTTCTTCCTCGGGTGCCACCCGGCGTTGAACAGGATGTCCTGCAGGACGCCGTTCCCAAGGCCTGGAATCCGCTGCCCGGTGGCGAGCACGCCCTTCAGGCTCAGCTTCTGGGCGGCGTCGTCGGAGACAATCCGAGCGAAGTAGGCCGCATCGAACGCCAGCGAGAAGGGCGAAGGCCTGGCTTTGGCCACGCGGGAGTACGGGTTGTCCAGCTCGCCCGCCGGACACACGCCCATGCCACCGTACATCTGGACGGCTACGCTAAGCGCCGACCGATCCACAAATTCGACCAGGAGCTGGTGGCGGGCGGGACGCGGCTCATCTGGCCCGTGGAACCGCGTCGCCGTACCCTCTCCGAGCAGGACGGCCGCGGCTTCGGCCTCGATCTCAACGAGACTGCCGAACGCATGCGCCGACCCGAGCGCCCGGCCAACCAGGAGCTTCGAGTACCGCGCCCTGTCTCCGTAGTACCAGACCAGCCTGTGGGGGGGGTGTCCCGCGATCACGCCCGCAATCCGCTTTCCCGAGAGCGTCGCGTTGATCTGGTTCGCGAGCACGAAAGCTTCGGGTAGTTCGATCATGGTCGCTCCCGAGGATAGCCGGTCCTTCGAGTGCGTGACGCGGTTGCGCGCGGCCCCGATCGTGGCGCCGACGCGGGCGAAAGACAAGGTCCCGACACCCGAGTCGCCAGGATGTCGTCGATGTGCCGCGTGGCCCCCTCGACAGACTCCGAACCGCGCCTGCTGTCGTGGGGCGCGTGTGCTCCCGCCGGGCGGACCGGGGTGGAGCGCCCAGTGCGGAGCACGCAACCATTCGCTCAACCGCAGGAAGCTCCGCCGATCACGGAAACCTCTTGATGACGTCGGGATTGGAAATGGCGGCGTCGACGGGGCTCGAACCCGCGACCTCCGGCGCGACAGACACTCGGCGCTCGCGGACGACGACAGCTGGTCGCGGAAGATCGATGTTGGCCGTCACGATCGTGAGACGATCGAGGTTTTCGACGGACGCCGGTCCGGGAACGGCCCGCACGCCCCTGCAAGCGGCCAGCGTGGGTGGCACGGTATGATCGGTCACCTATGAACGGTCCGACCTGCGCCGCCATCGTCGTCGAAGGCGGCGCCATGCGAGCCATCTTCGCCGCTGGCGTCCTCGCTGGTCTTGCCGATGCCGATTTCTTTCCGTTCCAGCTGGCGATAGGAGTGTCCGCCGGGGCTTGCCTCCTGGCATCCCAGCTTGCCGGCCAGCGCGGCCGAAACCGGCGAGTGCTCTGCGGCCCCATGACGCGACCGCGATTCCTCAGTTGGCTGCGCTTTGTTCGTGGCGGCCACATGATGGACCTCGACTGGCTGTGGGAGACGCTGGACGCCGAGGACCGGCTGGACGTCCAGGCGGCCACGAGTCGAGACGGGGTCGATTTTCGAGTGGTCGTGACGGACGCCCTCACGGGTAGACCGGCGTACCTTCGCCCGCGCGCCGCCGACCTGAATCTGATACTAAAGGCGTCCAGTGCGCTGCCTGGCTTGTACCGGGGCCCGGTGCCCGTCGGGAACCGGTTGTTCGTGGATGGAGGCATTGCCGATCCGCTTCCGGGAGAGAAGGCGTACGTCTTGGGCGCCCGGAAGATCATGGTGATCAGGACGCGGCCCGCGGGGACCTCGGAGGTGTCGGCGCGCGAGGCGTGGCTCGCCTCGCGCATGGTGCGCGGCTACCCCCACCTGGTTCGCGCGATTCACGACCGGGCAGCCATCTACGCGCGGGCGGTCGCGTTCATCTCGAAGCCGCCCGACTCCTGTCAAGTCATCCAGGTCGCTCCGTCTGGCAGGCTTCGCACCTCGCGAACATCAACGAACCAGCGCGGGCTTGCCGCCGACTACGAGCTCGGCGTGGCTCTGGCCGGCGACGCCATCGCCAGGTGGGAAGGGCTCCCACCGCAGGCGACACCCCGTTGATTCGCTGAGCCCTGCGCTTCCTCCGAGAGGCGCCACACCGCACCTGCCATCTCAGAGTGCCTTCGGCGGGTGGCGCAAGTCGGATGCGCTGCGCAGCCCGGCCTTCTCGCACCCCGGCTCCCGCCCCGAGCGAGAACGCGTTAATTCAGCGGAGCGTGGAATGGCGGGACACGGGGCTCAAGAACTTGTTGAAGGCGAGATTGAAGAGTGCCGGCCGAATAAGCAGTCGCAGGGCGCGACTGCGAGGTGCGCCAACGAAGCTGTTGCACAAGACGGTCGCGACCGTTGCCAGGCGCGGGGCAAGGGCCGCCGCCAAAGGCCCCGAGAACCACTCGGCGACCAGAACCACTGGCTCTCCCTCTGGCAGGCCGCCTGCGACGCCGGCAGCGAGCTCCCCGTAGTCCACCGCGTCCGCGGGCAGGGCGACCGCCGTCACGCTGAACTGGGACGGCGCCTCGGCACGGAACCGGGAAAACAACTTCCCAGTTCCGTCGAGGCCCGGCAGAAGTACCGATTTCCGTTCGTCACAGCATTGGATTCCGCGGTCTAGACGATCGCGGCTCACGCGCGGCCGCCCATGCCGTGAGCGGCGGCCGTCGAGCCGCGTGTCAGGCGTCGTCTCCAGACTGCGTCGACTATCGGCTTCGCCGGGCCGATTGGCGCCCGGCTACGCTGCGGATCGCGGAGCGCCAAGTGGTCTTGTTCACCGCGTTCTGCCACGCCAACGTCAGTGCTTCCCCGAGCGTCTCCTCATCCACCGCCCTCAGGCGCACGGCGGTGCAACCTCGCAGGCCCCATGCGCCAGACTCTGGCGTGAATGCTGCCGCCGCCTGTTGCATGATTTCGCGCTGTTGGTCTGGCGTCAACTTCACCATGCCCGACGCAAGGTCACGGTGGAGGGTCGCGAAGATTCGCTCGTTGACCCTGAAGTCGGGATGGCCCATGTGCTCGCCTTCGACCGCACCGGCCAGTCCGAGTGCTAGGCGTCGAAAATCCCTCGCTGTCACCATCGCTTTCGCTCCTGCGAGTCGATCGTTCAGAAGTCAACGAGACGCTTCAGCCGCTCCGCCACAGGATCGCGCTGGGCGCCGGCGACTGCAAGTCGATGTTCGGCTGCCCTGTGCCAGTGTCGCACGAAGGGGCCTTCGCCGGGTCTAGTGGGCTGTTACCACTGAATCAGTAGTGCTATAATCTAGCGCCATATGGCGCTGACACTGACAAGTGACGAACGGACGGAATTGGAGCGACGGACGCGTGGACGGAAGCTCCGTGCCGAAGACGTCCGTCGCGCGCAGGTGATTCTGATGTTGGCGGACGGCCTGTCGTTCAGCACGATCACGGCGGCCACGGGGTGTTACCCGGACTACATCAACCGCTGGCGCCAGCGGTTCGAGGACGAGCGCCTGACTGGCCTCGAGGCGAAGTATCGCGGCCAGCCGGCGACGGTCCGTACGCCGGCCATGGAAGCCCGCATTCTGGCCAAGACTCGGCAGGCGCCGCCGGATGGCAGCACGCACTGGAGCACCCGGAAGCTGGGCAAGGTGCTCGGCGTCAGTCATGTGTTGGTGGCTCGCGTCTGGCGACGGGCCGGGATTCAGCCGCACCGGCTCGAGCGCTACATGCTGTCGGATGACCCGGCGTTTGAAGAGAAGGCCGCCGACATCATTGGGCTGTACCTGAATCCGCCGCAGCACGCGGCCGTCTTCGCCGTCGACGAGAAGACGGCGATTCAGGCGCTGGATCGGTTGGATCCCGTCCTGCCGTTGTCGCCTGGCCGTGCCGAACGTCACGGGTTCGAGTACTACCGTCATGGCACCTTGTCGCTTTACGCGGCGTTGAACACGCGGACGGGCGAGATCATCGGCCAGACGGCCGCTCGGCACACGAGTCAGGCGTTCGTGGACTTCTTGACCGATGTCGTCGCGACGCAACCCAAGGGCCGAGAGATTCACGTGATCGTTGATAACCTGTCCGCGCACAAGACCCAGTTGGTCCAGGGCTTCCTCGACGATCACGCCGGTGTCCACTTGCACTTCACGCCGACGTATTCGTCGTGGCTCAATCAAGTGGAACTCTGGTTTGGCAAGATCGAGCGCGACCTGCTCGCGCGCGGCATCTTCACCTCGGTGCCCGACTTGGCGCGCAAGATCCGGCGCTACATCACCCGGTACAACAAAGACCCGAAACCGATTCGCTGGACCTACCGTGACCCGACGCACCGAATAACTACTGATTCAGCTGATACAGTCCACTAGTACGGCCCGTCGATGGGCGCATCTGTTCGATTTGAAGGTTAGGCGGTCGTCCGTCGCTCACGGTCATTCGTATCGTCAACAGGAAAGAGGAGCTCGTTGCCATCGGGATCGGCGATTCGGATCACATCGTAGCCCCACCACGCCTTCTGGTGTGGCACCGAGCGTTCAGACACCTCACGCCGAAGCTCGTCGATCCCATCGCGGCTCAACTCGACGAACAGACGGCCTCTATCCCGGCGCGCCGCATCGGCACAGAGAATGATCTCGCATCCCCCGCGGTTGATTTGGCAGACGGTCCCCTGGCCATCGGCTGAATGCCACCGCTTGTCGAAGCCTAGCTGGCCCACGTAAAAGCGGAGGGCGGCCTGAAGGTCCGACACGAAGAGCACGGGCCGTACGTACCAGCAATGAGCGATTCGTTCATTCCGAGTTGGCTCAGGCATCTTCAAGCTCTGATCCGCGCAACGACCGCGCTTCAGCCGCGGCGCCTCACCGATTCACTCCGTGCGTCGACGGCTGCAAGCGCCTGTCGGGCAGCAGCTCCCGCTCTCGGTCTTCGAGGCCCGTGTCGATCAGGCTCTCCCTGACCCAGGACCCTCGCGATCGCGGCCATGGTATTCCAGTTGCGCGTGGTGACCGGTACGCCAAAGAGCCGGTCGAGGGTGCCGAGGTAGCCGATGACCTTCATGTGGCGCCGGTGCAGCCCGAAGATGAACCGCTCGTTCCTCCCGAGGATCTTCACCAGCCACCGGCCGCTCGAAGGAAAGCTCATGGGTATCGGCGGCGCCAAGCGAGGGCGTTTAGACAGGATGGTCACGAAACGTACGATGCCGGATCCGACGGACTGGTCGGCGAAGTGATTGTGAGACACGAGCCTGACAATCTCGCGACCTTCGCAGATCAGGATCTCCGTATCAAAGGGAAGCCCGGATGCCAATTCGGCACGCAGTTGCGCCTGGCGGACCGGTTGCCGGATCACGAAGGTGCCCGCCGCGCCGATGTTGAACGCATCGAGGTGTTTGAGTTGCGTAGTCAGGGCGGTGGGGCGGAAGGTCCTGTGACCACCGACGTTGACCCCTCTCAGAAAGACCACGAGCGCCACGAGTTCCTCCAGCTGCTGGGCCCACTCGATTGTGATGCACTCCGTCGGCCGAAAACGGATTCGCCATCGTCTTGTCCGCCCAACGGTCGCGCTTCCCCTTGCGGCGCTTCGCGCTCGCTCCGAGCGCCGTCGGGTGCAAGCGATGCAATCGACTCCTCCTGCTGTGCGGCATCATGGTGCCAACCGTGAAACGGCCACGTGAGGCCAAAGCGAGGAGGAGCTTACATGGAGCATACGACCATCGCCGTCAATCTCGCAAAGTCTGTCGTCCAGGTGGCCGTGTCTCATCGGCCGGGTCATCTCGGCGAGGAACGGAGGCTCTCGCGCGACCGGCTGTTGCCGTTCTTCGCCCAGCGGCCACCGGCGACGATCGTTTTCGAGGCCGCGGGTCGGCTCACCACTGGGCCCGCCAGCTTCAACCGTTCTGCGCGGCCGCCTCCGGCGGTGCGCTCCGCGCAGCCTTGACCCGTGCTCACGCGGAAGCGTCGGCGCAACTATGCCAACGAGGGAAGACCCTTCGTTGGCCAGGCAACACAAGGCCGACCTATCGCGGCGTCTCTTTGTGCTTGACGGAGGAATCCAGATACGCGTGTTAGGGCTCACCGCTCTATTGGTTGCCCACTACGCTGATTCGCCGAGCCGAGTAACCATGTCGCCCTCGCCCCGCACCTTGCGCAACACAAGCCACGCGACCAGCCCTTGCCCGATATCAACGAGAGCGTGCAATGCCATGGCCGGCACGAGCGATCCGAACAGCAGGACTACCAACGTGAGCACACCGCCGACAGCGCCAGTAGCCAAAGAGCCTCCTGCGCCTTGGTACGCATGTGCTGCTGCAAAGACAACGACCGAAAACGCAGCTGCGCCCCACAGCCCAAACACTGGCTGAAAGACCCAGATGAGGTACCCGCGAAAAACAAACTCCTCACACACTCCAGCCGACAGGGATGTCGCCACCCACCAACCAAGTTCGGATCGCGTGTGGGGTACGAGTCTCTCGACATGTGCCTGCCGCATCCTGATCCGTCTTGGGCGCTTGCTTCGCGCGATCCTGACAACGGTTCGGGCGTAGGTGATTGCGAGCGCCAGCACGAGACCGATTGCGCCCCACAGCCGCCACCCGTGAGGAGTAATGAGCCTGAGTGCCCCCCACGATCGTGCCTCGAACAGCCACAGCGCGACCCCGGCGGCAACCATCGTCCACAATATGATCAGCCAGCCCGACCAGAGCCACAACCGCGCCCGACCTTGATCGGCCAGTGACCGCCGAAGGAACGTAGGCCACAGCACGAAGTAGTCGAGCAACAACAGGATCACTATAAGCGCCAGATAGAGTGAATCAGGTCTTGTCACCGAAGACCCATCGGGATGAGCCTTAACGATCCCGCATCACCCGCGGCCGCGGACCGTCAGCGCGGCGGCCATCGAGCCCATGCGGGTGTTAGGCGGCGCGCTACCCTTCGTTGAGGTCGAGTCGTCCCACGTTGCCGTCGATTACGGGAGGCACGTCGAACCGGACCTGGTACGGCGCGCCCCTATTGCCGAGCGAATTTGAACCGCCCGAGAAGTGGCAGTTGGGAACGACGAACGGCCCTTCGTACCAACAGTCGAAGAAGTTCACAAAACTGGCGAAGTGGCAGCTGTCCCAGCTGAAGACCGCGGCGCCTTTATTATGTCCGCCACACTGAAACTGAAAGTCCACGGTCCCGCCGACACGTGACCCCGTGGCCTGAAAGCCGCGGTAGCAGTGGCCGGCGAAGAAGCCCGACTCACCTATTACCTGGACATTCTCGAGCCTCCACACTGCGGTCCTCCAGTGCTTGGCCGGCGGCCAGGATCGCAAGAGCTTCCGTGATCAGCATCGTTGTCCTTGTCCGCCTACCGACCGCGTTCACTTGTCGGGACCTCTGCAAGGAGTGAAGTCTCGAAACACGGTGATGCCCGCCCGGTCAAGTGCAACTCTTTGTTCCCGCGTGCAGTTTCACACCCCCAAACGCAACTACTTTTGCCAGAAGCCATGGTCGATGCCGCCCTGGAGGTAGATGGTGAAGGTACCGCGCCCTGGGACTTTCATTGGGGGGACGGCGATCTCACCGCCGGCTTTCACTGCGGCTGCGACGGCCGCTTCGATGTCATCTACCAGCCAGTAGGGCCGCACCACCGGGGCCTCCGTCTCGCGCATGGGTGCCCGCACGCCCACCAGTCCGCCACCTGGCATTGGGGCCGTCCGGGCGTTGCCGAGCCCGACGTCCGGTTCGCTGAACGTCACTCCATTCGCCGCGGCGTACGCGCCGCATACCGCGTCAACTTGTTTCGTCACGATCTCGAGGTAGTAGATCTGCATGGCTTGTTGACCTTCCCTTGGCATGCCGGAAGATTTTGGGGCGGTATCGGTCTGCGTGCGAGGCTGAGTTCTACTGCAGCCCGCACAAACGATGGCCGTCACGAATGCCGCCGTGGCGACAAGCCGAGTGAGCGTGATCATCCGTCGTGAGCTCCTGCCGCCGAACGTTCCGAATGAGCGTCGCGGCGACATGTTCGCACAGACAATGTGGCGCGTCGGCTCCATTCGATTGTTGAGCGGCTGCCGCGCATACAGTTAGAGAGTTTGCATCTGGCTCGCCGATCGCACGCAGCCGAGGCGCCGAGTCTACTTCTTCGAGAAATACTGTTGCGCCCCCTTTGCCTCTTCGGCCTCAGTCAGGTGCTTCACCTGTTGGTTGATCCCCCACTCGTGCCCGTACGGATCCAGCAGCTTACCGTAGCGGGCTCCCCAGAACATATCCTGGACGGCCATCAACACTTGGGCGCCCGCGGCGCTCGCGCGCTCGACGGCTCGGTCGGCGTCGTCGACTTCGAGCATGAGGCGGACACCCGTTCCCCCGAGCGTGCGGGGGCACCGACAAGTTCCGCCTTCGGCCGCGCTGAACTCGTCACACACGAAGAGGCGATGACCGGACAGGTTGAGCTCCGCGTTGATGAGCTTCTTGCCGTCGGGCGTCATCATCCGCGAGACCTCTTCCGCGCCGAACGCTCTCTTGTAGAAGTCGACGGCACCGGGGCCATCGTGAACGATGATTTCGGGAGTGATGCGATCGGACGTCGACATGCCCTCGCCTCCTGGGGTTCGTGTTCCTTTGCTCAGTCCGCCCAACGGTCCGCATCCGCGGCAGGGTGCCGCACCACCGCTCAGTCTGCCTCAAGCAACCCTCCGCCTGCCGTCGGGTTCATGCGGTTGTTAGACGGCCTGTCCGCGTTTGACGAATTGAGCGCGGAGAGCCAGAGCTGCGAACGCGACTTGGCGGGTCAACCGAAGTCGGCAGCTCGTACCAGATTTCCACTTCGTAGCCGTCGGGATCAATGAAGAAGACATAAGGTTCGCCGGGCACGAACTCCCCATGGTCGCGAATCGTCGCTCCGGCGGCTCGAATAGCGATCAGCGCTCGATTGATGTCGGCTGCGCGACGCAGCCGAAACCCGAAGTGTACGACGACGCCGACCCTGCCGGCCTGGCGCGGTTTGCGCTCGAAGACGAGTACGTCCCGACTGCCTGGTGTCTGGGCTTGGACGAAATCGTCTTGCTCGTAGACGGGGATGACACCAAGTACGGCTTGATAGAACCGCAGGGAACGGCGCGGATCGCGAACGGCGAGTGCAATGTGCGTTAGGCCGTAGGTCTTCACAGGTGAACTGCGTCGCATCATGTTTCCCTTGGCCGTCTGACCGATCGGTTCAGCGGCGACGCGGAGCGGCGTCCGCTGCAACCGACTGTTTCACTCGTTAGCGAGTCTCATTCGTCAGGATCGACCAGCGCGACGATCCGGGCCGTCACTTCCTCCATGACGACTCCGGGAACGGTTCCGAAACGTGTCGCGTGCTGGGCGCGCCAGTCGAGGCTCTTGAGCTGATCGCACAGAATCGCGCCCTTCGTCTCAAGGCCCGGGGGCAGTTCAACTTCGAACGGGTAGCCTTTCACACGTGAAGTGATCGGGCAGACGAGCGCCAGTCCCACCTTTCGGTTGTACGACTGTGGCGAGACGACCAGCGCTGGACGATGACCGGCTCGCTCCCTTCCGGCCTGGGGATTGAATCCGAACCACACGACGTCGCCCCGAGCCGGAGGGGCTGCGGCGCCCACTACCACACCTCCCGACCGACCGGTGCACCGGTGTCAACCTCGCCATGGAGGTTCTTGGCCGTGATCTTCCGGACCAACTCCTCGAGTCGGTACTTCACCCGTTTCGCCGGCTTCACGACCAATTCGCCGTTTCGAACCGACAGGTCCACCTCGGCGCCGGCGCCGACTCCGGCGTCTTCGGCAAGCGCTCTCGGGATTCTCAGGCCCAGACTGTTGCCCCACCTCTGGATCTTGGTCTGCACACTATCCTCCTCGGATATACATTGAGTATACATCCAAGTTTTCCGGGTCCTCACCTCATCACGGTCGCCCCAGCGTACCTCGGCCGTGCCCGTTCGCCAACCCGCCACCAGCTGTGTACGCTCGACAGGCTGTGCTTCGTTTCCACCGGGGGGCGCTCCGGCCTCTTCAAGGCCTCCGCGCCTGTCAGGAGGAAAGACCGATCCAGGAAGGCTTCATCCGAGACACATCGACCGCTGTTCAGAAACCTGCGGTTCTACGCGATCGCCCACAGCGGTGGCGCCGTACGAGACGACGTTGAAGCTGAGTACGGCAATGCCGAGAGCCGCTTCAACCTTCGGAGCGAGTAACTCGAAACGGTCGATGTGGACCTCGACGCGAAGGGTCTCGTAGTACGCCGAGAGAGCCGGGAGGCCGTTGAGCCGCGCTGGCACAGAGGGATCGAAATATGTGGGATGCAGGTCGTCGTGGGCCCGCACCCGATCCCGCAGAAGTACTTCCTGACGCACGACCGCTGCGGGACCTGGCAGTCCGCCGACTGGAAGCCGCGGCTTCAGGCCACGCCCACCGACGAAGCGACGCGGTTGGCGTACGACTGATCAGGCCGGGCCGACGGCACGACATCGTCGCCCCGCAACCTGACTGCAACGGGATTCCCTCCACCATGTGAGTCGGGGCGGCGGACTGATGAAGTGGTCCCACGTCGCCTTCCCGCTCGCTCCAGCCCGAGGGTTCAGGCCATCTTGACCGCGCGCTAGGCGACCGCCGTGGGAACTCGCCATTTGATCATCGCGACTTTCAGGGCGTCGTTGACCAGGAGGCACGAGACCATCGCATACCCGAGGATGGTGAGCGTTTGCCACCAAGGCAATGGCATGAGTCCAGGGAGACCCACAAACGTCAGGACGGTTCCCGCGAGCGCGTCTGCGATGAGGGCCGCCACGAGCGTCTTGCTGGGCATCGTCGCCCAGAACCAGCGGCGCTCCCGCGCGGACACGATGGAGAACACGGCCAGGTAGAGCAGCGTCAGGAAGCTGAAGGTGTAGAGGGCATTGTTGTTGGTCGCGAGGCCGAAACGCGACCAGCCAATCCTCAAGAGGAAGAGCGCCTCGGCGAGCATCGCGATACCGAGCACCACAGACACGGCGATGAAGCCGCCTATGTTCCATGTCTCCGGCTTCTTGGACGGTCGAACGTGATCGGTCGCCAGGGCGACTTTGGCAAAGTCCGTCATGAAGACCAACAGCAGCATCGCAAAGGCGGACACGACGAACTGGCCGGTCACGATGAACGCGATCGACACAAAGGCCGCCTTCAGGATCGTTCGGCTGATCTTGTTGATAATCCACGTCAGGATGCGCTGGTAGATGGTCCGACCCTGCTCCACCAATGCCACGATGTTCGTTAGCCCCGGCTCGGTCAACACGACGCTGGCGGCGCCCTTGGCGACATCGGTCGCGGTGCTGACGGCGATGCCGACTTCGGCCTGGCGCAGCGCAGGCGCATCGTTGACGCCGTCGCCCGTCATGCCGGTGACATGCCCGGCCGCCTGCAGGTGCTGCACGACGATGTATTTGTCTTCTGGAAACACTTCGGCGAAACCATCGGCTCCAGCCAGAAGATCAACGGACTCATGGCCGGCCTGGGCGCTCGCCGTTTTCAAGTCTGCGACGCGCCTGATGTTTGGAAGCCCGACGCCGCGTGCGATTTCACTCGCGACCGCCAGCGCGTCGCCGGTGAGCATCTTCACCGGAACGCCCGAGTCGCGGAGCTCGGCGATCAGTTGCTTAGCATCCGGCCGGAGCGGGTCATACAGGGTCACCAATCC
Organism: uncultured Acidobacteriota bacterium; assembly: GCA_963701315.1. Lineage (GTDB taxonomy): Bacteria > Acidobacteriota > Vicinamibacteria > Vicinamibacterales > Fen-181 > FEN-299. The sequence continues at coordinate 4,161,046 of OY969603.1, forward strand.
AACCAATGCCGGCGCGCCGGCCTCGGGGCCGCGCGCAACTGCCAGTGTCCGATATCCTTTGAGTGCCGCTTCGTTTACCTGTGCTTCTAGCGTCTCGATCGCCGCTGGCTGGAGTCCGCAGGCCTCGGCAATGGTCCGTACGGCTCCTTTCATCACGCGGAGCCGCTGCCCGTTCTGCTCGACCACCGCTTCGGTCCTCCGGCTCTTCGCATCGAACGGAGCGAAGGAGACGAGTGCAACCCTGGGGAGGTTGTCAAAGATGTGCCGCTCCCTCGCCGCGGCGAGGAATGCCAGGTCAATCGGATCCTGATTGGCCTCTTGGGACGCGAGTGCGCCGGCAAACAACACATCGGCTTCTGTCGCGTGCTCCTGCGGGATTATGCCCGTGACGGCGAGTTGGTTCATCGTGATGGTGCCCGTCTTGTCCACGCAGAGCACATCCATCGTCGCGGCATCTTCCGCGGCGCTGAGGCGTGTGACCAGCACGCCGCGCTTCGCCAGCTCCTTCGACCCGACGGCCATGCTGACCGTGAACATGACAGGGAGAGCAACCGGCACTGCACTCATCAACAGCACCAGCATGAGTGGAACCATCTCCAGGAGCGGTGCGCTGCGGATCAGAGACAGCACGATCACCACGCCCAGCAACGCGCCGACGATGACGAAGAGCCAGCGGACGACCTTGGCCACCACCGCTTCAATGTGGAGTTTCGGTCGCGCTTCCTGCACCAGTTCGGTGGTGTGGCCAAAGTAGGTCTTCGCCCCGGTCAGCGTCACCACGCTGTTGCCTTCGCCCCGGCGGACGACAGACCCTGACGAGACCACGTCGCCGGGGGCTTTGTTGGCGTCCTTCGACTCCCCGGTGAGGGCCGACTGGTCCACGCTCAACGCTCCAGTCAGGAGCTTGACATCCGCGGGAATGATGTCGCCCGGACGCACGCGGACGATGTCACCCGGGACCAGATCCCGCGCGGGAATCACCTGCCAAGTTGCCTCTCGGCGGACGCGTGCACTGACCTGCAGCCGTCGCCGCAGTGCCTCGACAACGCCGGCGGCCCGATGCTCCTGCATGAAACTCAAGACCGCATTGACCACCAGCAGCGCACCCACCACGGCGAGATCAGAGAGTTTCCGGAGTGCCGCCGACAGCACCATGATCAGCTCGAGCATCCACGCCGACAGGCCCCAGAACTTGCTGAGGAACAGGAGGACCGGGTGCCTTCTTCTTTCGGCCACTTCGTTGTAGCCGTGCTCTTTCCGCCGGATGTCGACCTCCGCGTGCGTGAGCCCGGTGTCGGGGTTCACGTGAAGCGCTTCAAGCGTGGCGGGGATCGACATGGAAGCGATGTCGGGCGCGTTCGCTGTTTTCAGCGCCGGGGCCGCGACGGACGTTCTTGCGACCGTTTGCATGGTGACAGTCCTTTGGGGGCCGACGAGTGCCGCACGCGCAGCACTGGGAGACTGGCCCAAGCCTGAAGTGCGACGTCACCCTCGGCTGAGCCCCGTTCGTCGGAACTGGCCGGACGCGCGACTGCGAGCGCGGGCCCTTCCAGCGTTTCTCAGCCGCTGGAGTCTGCCCTTGTTTCCGAACAAGGCCAACATGGATGCGTCAGCCCGTGATCATGAGTGGGGCGCGATCGCGGTGTCTGTGCGCTTTGGGACACCGCGGGGCCTCGTAGGACCAAACGATCCTACCGGCACTCACCCGAGCAGCGTCGCGGCGACACCGATGGCGAGCACGAACGCCGGGTTCCACCGCCAGCGCACCAGCAGCATCAGCGCAAGAGCCATCAGCACGAACGCCCGCCAGGACGCAATGCCGGACAGCCACAGCAGGACCGCCGCGCTGGCTATTGGTCCACGAGCTCTCGGTGCCAGCGGGCTATGACCAGGAGCCTGTCTCGACCGCGATACAGATCGTGCCTGGATGCCCGGAAGGTCCGCTGGACATGGTGTTCGTGCTTCCGGCGCAGACACGACGCGACGGGAAGCCGATGAAGGCGACGGAGGAGGCGGAAACGATCGACGGGAAAAGGCGTGTCAGCGCTGATCGAGGCGCCTTAGCGCGGCCAATCCATGGCGCCAAGGCGAAGACAATCTTGAGACGTACCATGACTTGGTCCGCGACCGGTGGTTCCGCCGCGAGTTTGAGGGCGTAATCGCATCAAGACTCTCCCGCTGAGAGGGGCTCACACGGCGGCGCTGCGTGGTTGGGTTAGACGGCATCGAAGGGTCCGAGGTGGGCACACGGCCAGGGCCGTAGGTCAGTACGTGTGTCAGCGGGTCGGACGAAGCTGGCGCGGTGCGATGCGCTACGGGTCAACCGACACTGGCGTCGCCAAGTCGTGGTGGGCCTTTGGCTTACAGGACGTTGCTACGGCGAGGGGTGAACTCAGGGCGACGTCCCGAGTCGCCCGCGGTCAGGCGTCGGCTCAGCGCACGTTCGAGCCGTTGCTACAGAATGAGATACAGGCTTGACTGAGATGATCTCGCGCCAAACCGCCGGCCATCTGGGCCGGAGGTCGCAATTCCCAATAAACCACTGATTCTAAATGGTCGAAGCGAGGCCGACCGAGGTGATCTACTGGCAGAGCACGCGCGAGGCATGCGCCCAGAAGTCTCGCTGCTTCAGTGATTTGTGGGAAGTGGCGGGGTCGACGGGGCTCGAACCCGCGACCTCCGGCGTGACAGGCTCAACCAAGTGAAGGCGACATGCAGCCGACCCCCGAAAAATGGGGTCGGCTGTCATGTTGAAGAGCCTTCAGAGGCTTGCAAGAACCCCGTGTTACGGAAAGTCTTGTAACTTCTTGCAAAGGGCCTGGACGTCGGCCGGACGATGCGCAACCCCAGAACAACACCCCAGGGAGATTCCCGCGCTCTACAGTCTTGTCGTCCCGTCCAGCTTGCCCAAATCCCGGTCGAACGTGCCCAAGGGCAAATGTCCGGCTTTCCGCGCAAGCTCGACGAGGAGGCAGTCGGAGAATCCCAGCGCAGGTCGCCGCCGATAGGTCTCGAGGGCCGCCGCTACGACCTCTGGGTCCTGGAGCGTCAGGCACTGATGGTTCAGGAGCATCTCAATCGCCAGAGCAACGTGAGCCGCGTCCCGGTCGTAGACCGCCACGAGCACCCACGTGGCCTCTGCGAGGGCGAGCACCGACACCCACGCGCCGGGTTGAACGAACGCGTCGGCGACCGCCGCCTGTTTCGGGTCGTCCCGCGTCAGCAGCCGCACAAGGACATTCGTGTCAACCGCGCGCATGGCGTGCCCGGACGTGCTTCCGGATCCCTTCCTTGAGCTCGGCTATTGACCGTGGTTGCGGGTTCTCGCGTCCGAACAGCGCCTGGTGGATGTCCGCGGACGTATGCCGCCCGGACCGCCTGACGACCACGGCGTTCCCCTCTTCGTCCCATTCCAGCAGGGAACCCGGCCCGACACCGAGCTTCCGGCGCACCTCGGCCGGCACGGACACCTGACCTTGAGCCGTCACCCGCGATCGAGCAATTGCCATAGGGAGTACATTACCACGGTAATGCACTATGTCACAAGTCGCCCGCCAGGCCCTGGCCTTCGGCTCAACATCAGGCCTCACCCGCCAGGAACACGTGTGGGCCAGCGCTGGTCGGGTGCAGGCCCTTGTTGGGCAGAGCGATCGTGACTCCGTCCGGAGCTACGATGCCCGCACGGGCGCCACGTCGGCGCGGGACACTGGTGAACAGCCGAGTTCCCGTAGTCGCGTGAACGCCTCGAGATGTGATCCGGCAGATCCCTCGAGGGGTGGCTCCATCATCCTTCCTCGAGCGGCTCTGCGGGGTCGGCCTGTCTCCGCGCTCTGACCGCTGCCGCATCCGCGCCGAGTTCGGCCTCGACCCGCCACGTCAACAGGTGACGGGGCAAAAACAGCGCCCCCGCGATCAGCGTGGGCACTACTGCCGATCCAATTACGACTGCGACCAGGTGCGAGTATTGGTCCTGTGTGATGATGCCGTGCGTGAGCCCGAAGAGCGCCGAGATCGTTCCGAAGGTTAGGCCGGTGGACATCATCAACGTGTAGTACCAGCGTTCCTTCGGATTTTGTCTGAAGGCGCTCACGACCGGGACGAGGCCAAAGACCTTCGTCGCGACCTTCCCGCCGAAGAGCGCGAGGAAGACGAGGGGGGACGCGACGAGCGCGGACACCGAGACGAGCGAACTGGCGCGGAGGAAGTAGAACGGGCTCAGGAAGCCGACCCTGAGCGTCCGTAGCCGCCGGATGAAATGGCGGTCGGTGGCGAGGTCCTTCGAGAGCAGCATTCCGGCGATGTACGCGGGCAGCACGGCCTCGCTCCCGGCCCAGAGCCTGCAGCAGACGAGCACCTACTTGAACCTCACCACGCAGGGCCTGCACGAATCGATGCGGAAACTCGAGGAAGCCCGCGCGGCTTGCCAAGAACGTTGCACAACCCACGTCCCGCGCCCGCCGGCCTGTTCGCAAGCAGGCTCCCGTCGATCACGGTAACCTCTTGATGTGATTAGGTTTGAAGTGGCGGGGTCGACGGGACTCGAACCCGCGACCTCCGGCGTGACAGGCCGGCGTTCTAACCAACTGAACTACGACCCCGCAAGAGGCATGTGCGCGGCCCACTTGATCGTCGCACGGGACGCCGTCTGTCCACGGCGTCCTCCAACAGCCGCGCCCACCTGCCCAGCCCTGGTGGGCGGTGCAGGATTCGAACCTGCGACAGCCGGCGTGTAAAGCCGGTGCTCTACCACTGAGCTAACCGCCCGCTGCCGGCAGAGCCTTTTATTATAGCAGCAGCCAGGTCTTCAGCACGAGCAGAATCATTCCGGCCACGAGGCCTAGCAGCGCTCGGTGCTCCCGATTCCGCACGGCACGCATCGCGCTGAACCGGCGCTCGGCATCGCAGACGCGGCCCGCCCGGTAGTCCACGTACTCCTGGCCGAATTTCGCTCTCAGCCCAGCTTCTTCGCTGCGGATGGCCGCTCCTAGGGTCGGGAGCAGGTAGGCAGCCGTGATACCCGCCACCGCCAGGCTGTAGCACGCCACCACGATGCCGATGCCGATGATGGTGGACCCGAGGTAGAGCGGATGGCCGCTGAACCGGTACGGCCCGGACTTGGTAACCTCGCGCCCCTTCTCCAGGTGGCCAGCCGCCCAGGTGCGGACGGCCTCGCCCGTCGCCGCCAAGCACGCGCCCAGCGCGAGCGACGTCCATGTCGGTCGCGCCAGCCACAACACGACCGCCCCCCCGACGAAGCCGAGCGGCACGCGCAACCGAGCTAGGCGCGATGTCAGGTCAGGCATGTCCCGCAGCCGCGGCCAGGCGCCGGTCGATGGCCTCCTGCACGTCCTCAAGGGAAATGTCCTCGATGCAGGCGTGGCGCCGGCGGCAGCGCCGCTCATAGTGACACACACAGTCGCCGAAACGCGAGAGCGTGACGTCGGCCGAGTCCCACGGCCCGTTGCGGGCCGGATCGGTCGGTCCGAACAGCCCGACGATCGGCGCGCCGACGGCCGCCGCGATGTGCAATGGCCCCGTGTCGCCAGACACGACCAGCCGCGCACCGCGCGCGATCGCCAGCAGGTCCCCGACGTTGGTCGGCGGCGCCAGCGTCGCCGCGCCCGCCGACGCCTCGGCGATGGAACTCGCAAGCTCGCGTTCGCCTGGGCCCCAGATCACCACCGAGCGGAGCCCATGGCGTTCGTGCAGCCACGCTGCCAGCCCTGCGAACCGCGCGGGAGGCCACCGCTTGTTCGGCCACGCGGCGCCCGGGTTGACTAGCACATAGGGACCGGTCTGCGCTCCACGCTCCAGCACTGCCTCCGCCACGAGCGAGGGTGGCACGTCGAGGGGAAACTGTCGGGCCGCCGACACGATGCCAAGACTCCCGAGCAGACCCAGGTTCTTGTCGACCACGTGCACCGCCTCCGACACGCCGCACCTCTCCGAGTAGAAGATCGCCGCCAAGCCTTCCCGGGCGTCCCTTCGGTCGAAGCCCACCACCCGTCTGGCCCCGGACAGCCGCGCAAACAGGGCCGACTTCAGCAAGCCCTGGAAATCGACTGCCACGTCGTACCGCTGCCGCCGGAGGTAACGGATGGTCCCGACAGGGCCGCGGCTCGAGTGCGCGACATCAGCCGGCCGTCGTGCGCGGCGGCCGCGCGCCACGACCACGCGGCCATCGATGATCGGCACGAGCTCTAGGATCGAGGCGTACCGGGCGTCCACGAGCCAGTCCATCCGGGCGTCGGGAAAGCGCTTGCGCAACGCGGCCGCCGCGGGCAGCGCGTGCACGATGTCGCCAAGCGAGCCGAGCCGGACGAGCAGGATTCTCACGAGCTCAGGTGGTCGGGCGCGGATCTCGAGGACCGGGCCCTATGCCTTTCGGATCTTGTCGAGTAGGTCGGTCGTCGAATGCCCTTTGGAGTCGCCGACAATCGCGATTCGCCCGCCGTAGGCGCGGACCGTCTCGCGCTCCGGCACCGAGTCCACGGTGTAGTCCGTGCCCTTGCAATGGACATCGGGACGCAGTTGTCCGAGCAGGCGCGCGACCGTGCGGTCCGGAAACACGACCACGTAGTCCACGCCGCGCAGGGCCGCCACCAACTCGGCCCGGTCCGCGGCTCTGAGCACCGGTCGTCCCGCCCCTTTCAGCACAGCCACGGCGACGTCGTCGTTCACGGCAACGATCAGCCGATCCGCTTCCTTTGCCGCGCCAGCCAGGTATCGCACGTGCCCCACGTGCAGCACATCAAAGCAGCCGTTGGCAAAGGCGATCGTCAGGCCGGCCCTCCGATCGGCGGCTACCAGTTCGACCAGGCGGCCCTCTGAGACAACCTGCCCCATCGGCATCACGGACTCTGTCGCTGAAGACACCGCTCCTCCGCGGCAGTCCGCACCTCCCACGCGGCAGCGATGGACCGTCCGAGTGCGGCACCCGTCACGCGTGCGGCTCGGTCCCGCGGTGCCTGCCTTGCGCTGGTCCGTCCTGCGACCAGGATTCAGCGCTCGTGTCATGGTCCGACGCGATGGCCTGACGGAGTTCGTCTGCCGACACGGTGGCCGTGCCGCGCTTCATCACCACCAGCCCGCCCGCGTAGTTGGCCAGACGGGCAGCTTCATAGAAGGAGGCCCCGCCCGCGAGTGCCAGCGCCAGCGTCGCGATGACCGTATCGCCAGCTCCAGTCACGTCCGCGATCTCGTCGGTTCCGAAGATCGGGATGTGCACGGTCGGTATGCGTGGCTCGAACAACGCCATACCCCGGCTGCCCCGCGTGATCAAGACCGCGCCCATGCGAAGGCGGCGCAGCAGCGCGCGCCCTGCTCGTTCGAGGGCGTCGAGATTGTCGTTGATTCGCACACCCAGGAGCTGCTCGACCTCGGGTTCGTTCGGCGTGCAAGCCGCCAGCCCCGTATAGTCGCCAAGGCGGTACCGCGAGTCGATGAGAATCGGCACGCCACGGCGCCGGCGGCCCCGCGCCAAGCGCGCCCGGACGGCTTCGGCCAGCGCGGGCGTCACGAGGCCATACCCGTAGTCGGACAGCACCACGGCATCCGCATCCCCGACGGCCGTTAGCACCTTCGCCGCGAACGCCCGGAGGACCGCGGGCGCGGGCGGTCCAGTCGGTTCGCGGTCAATCCGGACGATCTGCTGCTTGGCCGAGTGAATGCCCCCTGCCAGCACGCGCGTCTTGGTCGGAGTGCGCAAGCCGGGCGGATGGAGCACGTCAGCTCGCCGCACCGTGGACGGAAAGGCGCGAAGCAACGCCCGCCCGGCTTCGTCGGTTCCGACCAGGCCGCACAAGTTCACGTGCCCACCGAGCGTCGCGACGTTGTTGGCCGCGTTGCCGCCCCCACCCGGCACGATGCGCGTCGCGTCGTAGCGCAGGATCAGGACGGGCGCCTCTCTCGACACGCGCGAGATTTGGCCGGAGAGGAACTCATCGGCGACGATGTCGCCAACGACGGCAACCCGGCAGCGGCTGAAGGCGTCGACAATCTCGAGCAGCCGCGTCTTGCGTTCGTGCTCGCCAGGCAGCGGGTGAACGGAACGGGCAATCAACATAGGTGACTGGGACAAGACCTCACCCGGCCGCACGGTCGGTCCGGGATCAGCGTACCGCCTCGCGAAGCTCCGACGCCCGTCGCGATCGCAGGATCCAGCTAGTGGCCTCCATGAGGTTGTCAGCCACCAGATCCGCGGACAGCGCGTCGTCGACGCGGGTTTCCTCGTCGTGGCCGTACCCGCTCCGAACCAGCACGGTCCGTGCTCCCAAGGCCCGGCCGAATTCAACGTCCAGCCAGCGGTCGCCGACGACGACCGATGCCGACAGGTCGATCCCGAAATCTCGCGCCGCCTGCAGCGCCATGCCCGGCAGCGGCTTCCGGCACTGGCACGTTTGGCGGTAGGCGGGAACCCGGCCTTCCGGGTGGTGGGGGCAGTAATAGAACCCGTCCACGCGCGCCCCGCCCGCACGGAGACGCCGGTCAATCAGCGCGTGTGCCTCCCGGACAAGCCCCTCGTCGAAGTAGCCGCGCGCCACACCCGCCTGGTTGGTCGTCACAACCACCAGAAGGCCCGCCTCGTTGAGGACACGCACCGCGTCGACCGTCCACGGAAAGAACGCCACCCGATCGAGGCGGTTCAGATAGCCCACCTCCTCGATCATCGTGCCGTCCCGATCAAGGAAAACCGCCGGCGTCATTGGTCGGAAGCGACCCTCCTCCCCGTATCCCCGATCTGTCGCGCGACCGCGTCGGCCACCGCCGCCGGATGGATGCGCCGCATGCACCGGTGGTCGATGGGGCACTCCCTCAGCATGCAGGGCCGACACCACACAGGATAGGTGAGTATCTCATGGAGTGGCGCCGAGGACGAGGTCACCGCACGAGGCGCGGTACCTTGTTCGTCGCTGGACCCGAAGATGACCGTCACCGGAAGACCAACGGCGGCCGCCAGATGCGCCGCACCCGAGTCGTTCGAGACTACCGCCCGGCAGCGGCTCAACACGCCGGTGAGAGTGGCCAGGTCCGTCCGGCCAATCAGGTTGCGCAGTGCCGCGGACGTCTGCCCTCCCGCGTCTCCGTCGCTGCCAAGTGACGCCTCCACCTGGACACCCGCCAGCACGTCGCCTTTGCTGCCGACCAAGACGCACACGGCGCCGAATTGGGCGTGCAGCAGTTGCACGAGCCGGGCGTAGTAGGCGGGCGGCCACTGTTTGGCGCGGCCGTACGCGGCACCGGGCGCTACGCCAACCAGCAGGGCATCGGGCCCGACGCGGACCTCGCTCAGCAGCGTGTCCGCACGGGCCTTCGCCGCGGCCGACACGTGCACTCGGCAACGGTCGGGGGCGGGGTCCATGCCAAGTCCTGCGACCAGTGCTTGATAGTAGTCGGCCTGGTGGAGCCGACCGGACGGCCGTCGGACGCGCCGCGTCAGCAACCGTCCCCGCCAATCCGCCACGAACCCCCAGCGTTCCGGAATGTGCGCCTGTCGCGCCGTCCAGGCGCTTCGGAAGGAATTGGGCAGCAGCACGGCGAGGTCGGCGTGTGTGGCTTCCAGAATCCGCGCGTCAGAGACCCATGGCCGGCTACCGTACCAGCCACCGCCTGCCCCAAGCGTGGCCACCTCGTCGACCCCGGTCACCATCGCGAACAGGCTCGACAGGGCGCCGCGAGCCGCCACGATGAACGTGTCGTCGGCGAAGTGGTGGCGCACAGCGCCAAGAGCCGGCAGCGCCATGACCGCGTCACCCAACCAGTTCGGCGTCAGGACGGCAATGCGGGAAGCCATCACTCTTGGAGACCGTCGGCGGCGTCGGCCTCGCGGCTGGCCGCCGGGAACATCCCCGTCGCGGCGCCAGCCCCGTTGTTCGGCTCGCGCCAGCGGCGGTGCATCCACAGCCACAGTTCCGGGTAACGCCGCACGTACATCTCCAGCACGTCCGTGCAGCGCTGCGTGAACTCGCGAATCGGGTCCGTCGACTCTGGCGGCGGCGGTTCGACCGCATGCTCGTACACGATGCGGTAGCGGCCGCAGGACAGCGGCACCGCGAAGACCGGCAGCACGGGCGCGCCGGTTCGGAGCGCCAGTGCGGCGAGGGCGGTCGTTGTCGCCGCCGGCCGGTTGAAGAAGTCCACGAGAGTGGCGTCCGGACCGTGGATGTGCTGGTCGATGAGGATCGCGACGCCCTGTCCGGACTCCAGCGCGCGGAGCGTGCGGCGGATCCCGCCACGGCGGTAGATCACCCAGTTGCCCGTGCAGCCCCGGACGCGTTCGAGCATGTCGTTGAGCAGCGGGTTGTCGAGCGGGCGGGCCATGACCCCGATTGGGGCCAGGTGCAAGGCGTGCACCAAGCCATTCGTCTCCCAACACCCGAAGTGCGCGGTCAGAAAGAAGACGCCGCGCCCGGCCGCGTAGGCCTGGCGCGCCCGCTCGATGCCCTCGAACTCCACCCGGGCCAACATCGCCTCCGGTGCGAGCGTGCTGAACTTCAGCAGTTCGAACAGCATCGCCCCGAAATGGCGGAACACCGCCCGCGCCACGGCTCGACGCTCGGCAGGGGATCTGGACGGGAACGCGTGCGCGAGGTTGCCGGTCGCGACCCGGCGGTGCTGCCGGTCGAACACGTAGAACAGCAAGCCGACCGCGGTGCCCGCTGCGTGGACAATCCTCCACGGCAACCAGCGGGCGCAAAGGGCCACGGCGGCCACGAGCCAATACTCGAGACGGTGTCTCACAGTCGTCTCACGTCAACCGCGCCGTCCGGCCCGTGCCGACTCCAGGCGCTGCTTCAGCCACTCTCTGAACTCGGCAGCCGGTTCGACACGCACGTGGAGCGGCACCCAAGCCATCGGCACCGGAAGCGGGCGCAACGGCAGGAACCGGACGAGGTCCTTCTCGGTCGTCACCACCATGACGGCGTGCGCGGTCCGCATGGTCTCGGCGATCTGGCCAAGGTCTGCGGGCGTGTACCGATGGTGGTCAGCGAACGTCACCGTGCCGGCGATCGACCAACCGTTGGCCTCAAGCGCGCCGAAGAACCGCCCGGGCCGGGCGATGCCTGCCACCGCCAGCACGCGCGTCCCAATGGCCGGGGCCGCCACACGCCCGACCGGCTCCACGAGCCGTGCCAGGTCCAGACCTTGGCGGAGGCGGAAAACGGTCTGAACTCGCGCCGCCAGGGCGACGGAGGTTGCCTGCGCGTGATCGGCGTCCGGCACCACCAACGCCGTCGCCGCCTCTGCGGCGTCGAGCGGCTCCCGCAGATGGCCCGTCGGAAGCGTGTCGGGGTGCTCGACATCGGCGGGGGCAAGAAGCACCAAGTCGACATCCCGCTCCAGCGCGAAGTGCTGGAATCCGTCGTCGAGGACGTGCACGCTACAGCCGAGCCGGCGCTCCGCAACGAGGCCGGCAAGATGCCGGTCGACGGCTACCACCACCGGAACCGCCCGATGGCGCCGCGCCAGCAGTAGCGGTTCGTCGCCAGCACGCTCGAGGTCGGCAACCAGACTGGTCCCGTCGCTGACCACGGTGGCGCCGTCCGACCGGCGCCACCGCGCATACCCACGGCTGAGGATCGCGGGACGCTCGCCCAGTTCCTGCAGCACCTGGACCACGTGGCTGACGAGCGGCGTCTTGCCGCTGCCGCCCACGGCGATGTTCCCGACGCTGATCACCGGCTCGACCAGACGCCGCCGCAGGTCCGGGCGACGCCCGTACCATCGCCGCCGCGCCCGTGCGGCCTGCGCGTACAGCTGGCTCGCTACATTCACGAGACTGCTCCCGGAGACTCCTCACCCGTCGCGCCGGCTTCCAGTCCGCCCGACGCCCGGCCGGCCGAGGGGCCGGGCGCCTCCCGGGGGCAAATCCTACTTCACTCGCCGGAGTGGACGCACCTTTCCGCGGTCGCCGGGTGGCAGCAGCTCCGTGATGGCGTTCAACGTCCGAGTGCGCGCGCCCCGGTTGGCCTCCACAATCGCCTTGGCGGCACGGCCGAGTTCCGCGCGGCGAGGCGGGTCGCCGAGCAAGAGGCGGAGAGCTAGTCCGAGGTCCCGCTCATCGGCCACTTGGACGGCCGCCCCCGCGTCGAGGAACGCGTCGGCGATCTCCTTGAAATTCTGCATGTGGGGCCCGAAGAGAACCGGTCGGCCGTACAGGGCTGGCTCAAGGATGTTGTGCCCCCCCGTCGGCACGAGACTGCCGCCGACGAACACGACGGTCGCAAGACGATAGAGCGCCGCCAGTTCACCGATCGTGTCAAGCACAACGACATCTGCAGCCGGATCTTCGTCGATAGCCAGTTCCGTGCGCCGAGCAGTCCGGAATCCTTCGTCGCGGGACAATCGACAGACCTCGTCGAATCGTTCGGGGTGGCGGGGCGCGACGACCAGCAGCGCCCGAGGCGACGCGGCGCGGGCCCGCTCAAACGCGCGCAAGACGAGGAGTTCCTCGCCGTGCATCGTAGAGCCCGCAATGACCACCGGCCGCTGGTCTGGCACCTTGAAGTACCGCACGACGCGCGGGACCGCGTACTCTTGCGCCACCGTCGCGCCGTCCGGGAGGGCATCAAACTTCAGATTGCCGGTCACGGTCACCCGTGCGGCGTCAGCGCCGAGGTCGACGAGTCGCCGGGCCGACTCCTCCGCCTGCATGCAGAAGCGGTCCACGTCATCGAGCACCCGGCGGAAGAAGGGCCGGATCCAGCGATACCGCGGGTACGACCGGGCGGAGATCCGGCCATTGGCGACCAGCGTGCGCACGCCAGCCCGCCGACACGCGCGCAGCAGGCTCGGCCAGATCTCCGTTTCCATCATGATGAACAGCCGGGGCCGAACCAGGCGCAGGGTGCGGGACACAATCGGGGCGAAGTCGATCGGAAAGTAGAAAACGGCGTCCGCCTCCTTGATCTCGCGCGAGGAGACCTGCTGCCCCGCGACGGTGGTCGTCGACACGAAGAGGCGCAACGCCGGGTATCGAGCCTTCAGCTCTCCCGTCAACGCGCGGGCTGTCAGCGCCTCGCCAACCGACACGGCGTGGATCCAGATCGACTCCTCGGCGTCCACATTGAAGGACACCGGGAGGTAGCCGAACCGCTGCCGCAAGTTGGTGACGTACCTTCCGGTACCGCACGGCCTGGTAGACGAAGTACGGCAGCAACAGAGCGAAGACGGCGACGCTGAGGCACGTGTAGAGGAAGTACATCAGGCCGAGCTTTCGCCCCCACTGGTCGGCGCGCTGGGCGGCGCGCATTCGGCTCTCGGCGCGGCGGCCTCGCTCGAAGTTGGCGAAAAACAGTGCAGTATAGCCCGCGCCTTGAGATGCCAGCAAGCCGCCGCCGCCAAGCGCCCGCGGCGAAACCAGTCCTTTCCGAGTCGAGGTCTCGAGCGTTCCGCGGGATTTGTCGGGCGCTTCGCCGGTCGGACCACGGCTCAGTCTCAAGAGGTGAAGCGCGGCCGTGGCTTTATGGCACCGGCCGGCGAGGATTGCACGGCCGGCGCAGCTTCGGGAAGGCGGTACCGAACGGGCGGCTACGCCATCGGTCGCAGACCTGGGCGGCGGGAACCGGAGCGAGGCCGGCGAGCACGGCTTCGTCCGGACTGATAGGCTACAATGGGTGAGTTTGGGCAGCCGCGCGGCTGTAACGAGGATCTCTCTCGCTCCTGGAGGGCATTCGATGGCCATCAAAGTCGGGATCAACGGCTTCGGCCGCATCGGTCGGAACATCCTTCGGGCGTCGCTCGGTCACCACGATATCGACTTCGTGGCGGTCAACGACATCACGAACGCGGAGACGCTGGCCCACCTACTCAAGTACGACTCCGTGCTGGGGAATCTCCAGGCCAAGGTCGAAGCCAAGGCTGGAGCCATCAGCGTGGATGGCGACGAATTCAAGGTGCTGTCGGTGAAGGACCCCGCCGAGCTGCCCTGGAGAGACCTCGGCGTTGACATCGTCTTCGAGTCGACGGGCAAGTTCACCAAGCGCGACGACGCAGCGAAACACCTCGCGGCCGGGGCGAAGAAGGTCATCGTGACCGCGCCGGCCAAAGGTCCGGACGTCTCGCTCGTCATCGGTGTCAACGACGACGTGTACGAGCCCGCCAGACATCACATCATCTCCAACGCCTCGTGCACGACGAACTGCCTAGCGCCTGTCGTCAAGGTGCTTCACGATCGCTTTGGCATCGTGAAGGGCTGGATGACGACCGTGCACTCCTACACGAACGACCAGAACCTGCTCGACCTGCCTCACAAGGACCTGCGGCGGGCTCGTGCGGCCGCCTTATCGATCATCCCCACCACGACCGGCGCGGCGTCCGCGCTCGGTGAGGTCATCCCGGCGCTCAAGGGCAAGTTGGACGGCATCGCGATGCGCGTGCCGACGCCGAACGTGTCCGTCGTGGATCTCTCCGTACTGGTCCAGAAGAAGACGACATCCGACGAGGTCAATGCCGCCTTCCGCGAGGCTGCGGAGGGGCGCCTGAAGGGCATTCTCGAATACGTGACCGCTCCGCTCGTTTCGATCGACTTCCGGGGCAACGCACACTCGTCGATACTCGATGCCGGCTACACGAAGGTCATGGACGGCGACTTCGTGAAGGTCCTGTCGTGGTACGACAACGAGTGGGGCTACTCGTGCCGGTGCATCGACCTGCTCCGCCTGATCACGACGAAGGGGCTGTAGGGCTAGCCCGGGCTAACCAGGTGCTCGGGCTGCCCCGCGACCGCCGGGCGGCACCGCACCGCTCGTCCGTCAGCGTTCCCGTGCCGGCGGCAGGACTAGCCGCACCGGGGGTTCAAGGCCAGGAGGCCGTGTCTGGCATCGCGGCCTCCTCGGCCTTTCATCGGAGGCGAGCGTGGCGAAGCTATCCATCACGGATCTCGACCTTGCCGGCAAGCGCGTGTTCATGCGGGTGGACTTCAACGTCCCCATCGTGGACGGCCGTATCACCTCGGACAAACGAATCCAGGCGTCGCTTCCTACCATCCGGTACGCGCTCGATCATGGCGCGCTCGTTATCCTGGCCTCCCACCTCGGTCGCCCGAAGGGCAAGGTCGCGCCGGAGTTCTCGCTGCGGCCGGTCGCGGTCCGGCTCGCCGAACTGCTCGGCCGGCCGGTGGAATTCGCGCCTGACTGTGTGGGCCCAACGGTTCAAGACGCTGTAGCCCGCGCGGAGGCGGGCGGCCGCGTCGTTCTGCTGGAGAATCTGCGATTCCACCCCGAGGAAGAAAAGAACGACCCGGCATTCGCAGCTCAGCTCGCGGCCCCGGCGAATGCATACGTGAACGATGCGTTTGGGTCCAGCCATCGGGCCCACGCGTCGGTCGCCGCTCTCGCCGCGGTGCTGCCTCAGCCAGCCGCCGGCCTCCTCATGGAAAAGGAGGTGCACTTCCTCGGTCTTGCGCTCGGGTCGCCGGCTCGCCCATTCGTGGCGATTCTCGGCGGCGCCAAGGTGTCGGACAAGATCGAGGTCATCGAGAACCTGATCGGACGGGTCGACGCGCTGCTCATCGGCGGCGCGATGGCCTATACATTCCTGAAGTCGCGCGGCCTGCCGGTTGGCGGATCCCTGGTCGAGGACGAGAAACTCGACGCCGCGCGTCGGATCACCGACCATGCGCAGCAGCGCGGCGTTCGCCTCGTGCTCCCGACCGACCACGTCGTGGCCGACAAGCTCGAAGCCGGCGCGGCCCACGTGACTCTCCGGGTCGACGACAAGTCCATCGGGACCCGGATTGGGGTCGATATCGGGCCCGAGACAGTGGCCGCCTACGCGGCGCTCATCGCGACCGCCAAGACGGTGGTGTGGAACGGCCCGATGGGAGTGTTCGAGATGCCGCCGTTCGATGCCGGAACGAACGCGTTGGCGCGCGCCGTGGCCGAGGTCAAAGGCACGACCATCGTCGGCGGTGGCGACTCGGTGTCGGCGGTCACGAAAGCCGGCGTCGCCAACCGCATCTCCCACATCTCAACAGGTGGCGGCGCATCGCTCGAGTTCCTCGGTGGCCGCGTGCTGCCCGGTGTGGCGGCGCTCGCCGACAAGTGAGTGCGACTGGAGACTGGCATGCGAATCCCCCTCGTGGCGGCCAACTGGAAGATGTACAAGACGGTCCGCGAGACAGTGGCCTACGTGCACGAGCTGCGAGCCCTGGCCGAGGGCGTGCACGATGTGGACATCGTCGTGGCGCCGCCGTTTACCGCGCTTCACGCGGCGGCCCAGGCGGCAGCCGGAAGCCGCCTGCTGATCGCCGGTCAGGACCTTCACTGGGAGCGCGACGGTGCGTTCACCGGGGAGGTGAGCGCAGACATGCTGAAGGAGGCCGGGGCTCGCGCGGTGATCATCGGCCACTCGGAACGCCGAACGAAATTCGGGGAGAGCGACACGCAGGTGAATCGGAAGGTCAAGGCGGCGCTCGGAGCCGCCCTCCTGCCCATCGTCTGCGTCGGCGAGACGCTCGACGAGCGGGAGAGCGACCGCACGTACGAGGTCCTGGACCGACAGCTGAAGCTGGGGTTCGAAGGTCTGCCCCCGGACGCGGTGGCTTCGCTCGCCGTGGCTTACGAACCGGTCTGGGCCATCGGCACGGGGCGGACCGCGTCCGCCGCCCAGGCGCAGGAGGCACACGCCCACATTCGAAGCCGGCTGCGGGAGTGGTTCGGTACCGAGGCCGCCGATGCGTGCAGGATCATCTACGGCGGCAGCGTGAAGCCGGCGAACGCGCGCGAGCTCGTCAGCCAATCCGATATCGACGGAGCCCTGGTCGGTGGGGCAAGCCTGGATGTCAAAGGGTTCTTGGAAATCCTGATTGCGAGTCGGCCAGCGAGGATATAATAAGGGGTTCTGGCTCGTTCCTGCAGCCGTTGGTTGCCGGGCGGGCCGCAAGTGTGGGGCATGTCGCCCCCGCGGGTGAACAGCCGTGGTCTTCCAATACCTCTTGACGTTTGTCTACGTGGTGATCTGCCTGGTGCTGTTGATGGTCGTCCTGTTGCAGCAGGGACGGGGCGGCGATATCGCCAGCGCCTTCGGTGGGAGTGGCAGCCAGACGGCCTTCGGGGCTCGTGCCGGGGCGACACTCCTGACACGTGTCACAACCGTGACGGCGGTCCTGTTCATGGTCGGTGCCATCGCGCTAGGTATCTTCTGGCAGCGAGGTGGTGGGTCTTCGTCGGTGATCAGCGGGAAGGCCGTACCGTCGAAGTCCGCTCCTGCAGCGCCTGCGCCTGCGAAACGGTAGGCGGTCAGTTGTCGTACGGGCTTGTTGTCTGATAGGCTTTCGTCTCTCGCGCACGTCGCTCGCCCAAGCGGAAGTGGCGGAACTGGCAGACGCACCAGCTTGAGGGGCTGGCGCCCGCAAGGGCGTGGGGGTTCAAATCCCCCCTTCCGCACCAATCACTTACAGACACTCGCTACGCGCAGCATTCCGCTATCGTCGCCGTCGGCTGGCGCTCGTCACGGCAGCGTGGCTGCGTTTCGTCCTTCCGCACGAGGCACTTGCGGGCGACCGGTGGGACTCCCGGCTGGTTAGCCGGTGGGAAAACCGGTGGGACTCAATCCTGCCGGGGGCCTGTCGATCTCCGGCGGTCGGCGTGAGGAGGCTCCGGGGCCGAGTCCCGACGCACCGACCAGCTTCCTTGGGAGAACTCCGCGAAACGAACGCCGAAAGCCCTTCCCTACCAGATCCCCAGTACCGCTGCGCGCAGCTCCTCGATGTGCACCGCCGCGATCACCGTGGTCCCTGCAGACGGCGAGGGTGTCGTGTAGGTCGGCGGAGAGACGTGGGCTGCCACGTACACCGCGTCGAGCGCCGTGCGCAGATCGGTGAGGTCCGCCACCTTGATCGCGCTGACGCGCACTGTCAGGATCGGGTCGGTCCACGAGTACGCTGCGAGGCCGTAGCGCGCCCGCAACTGGTCGATGGCCTGGCGGAGTTCCGTGATGTGCACGACTCTTACCGGGGTCATCCTCGCCTGGATCGGATCGTCACTGAAGGTCGGCGCCGCCGCATAGGTGTAGAGGTTGGTCCCGGTGCCGGTGCCTCCAGGCGTCGTCACGACGACATTGACTATGCCGGCCGCGTGCGCCAGAGTCATGGCCGTAATTGTCGTGGCGTTGGCCACCGAGACGCCGGTGGCGCCGATGCCGCCGATGGTGACACCGGTCGCGCCGGTGAAGTTGGTACCGGTGATCGTCACGCTGGTGCCGCCGCCGGTCGAGCCGGCAGAGGGCGAGATCGATGTCACCGTCGGCGGCGGGACGTAGGTGAACTGGTCGGCGGCGGAACTCGCCGATGTCCGACTGTTGTTGGTTACCGTCACGTGCACCATGCCGCTACCCGGCGGCGCGGTAGCAGTGATCGATGTCACCGAATTGACCGTGTAGCTCGTCGCGTTCACCGTGCCGAACTTCACCCCACCGGCTCCCGCCGTTCCGGCGAAACCCGTCCCTGTGATCATCACCGAGGTACCGCCCGACGAAGACCCGGAGCTGGGCGCAATCGAGGTAACCGTCGGCGGCGGCAGGTTGACGGTAACGGTGAAGGAGGCGTCCGTGAGGGTACTTGCGCCACAACCCTGGAGGCTGTGCGAACACTGGCTGGCGTACCAGAGCGTGATGGTGTCAGACCCCGATCCAGAAATCGTATTCGCGGTGATGTCATACTCCGGCACTTGCGAGAGGTCGTCGGTATTGTTGACTGGTACCAGCGTGTAGGTGGCTCTGCTAGTGGAGTAGCTGAGATTGGTGTAGGACAAACCACCCGCAGTCATTGGGACATCGTTAGAAGTGTCGACGGCCGGGTTTGCCCCATTCGACGAGCCATACAGGCCCCATAGAACGACGTCGTTGGTCACGCAGAACCCGACGTTGTTCACTGGACCAGTTCCATTCACGGTAATCGTAACGCCCGAGGTCGATCCTGTCGTCACGTTGCATGCGGCATCGGCGGCGATGATTGAGCCAAGCAGCGTGCTTGCGGTGAGACATACGAACTGCGCTACGCGCCAAACAACCTCAGGCCAGTGTGGGTTGGATCGCATTGCACGCTCCATGCGGCTCGCGGCGTCTGACGTTGAACGACTGCCCGCGCCACCGGCTGTTCTGTAGTATATCGTCACCGGCCCGCGCCCTCTGCCGCTACAGGGCTGATCGCCGGCCGCCGATTTCGGCGGCCGCCGGGGTTGATGAGGACAGTTCGGAGAACAGGCAGTGCCGGCTGTCGGTAACCGCCCGGCGTTCCGCTGCCGCCCCGTCAGGAAACACCGGGCCCCCTCTCCCGGCAGGCTTATCCCGCGAGCGGTTCTCTCGGAAGCACATCAACATCGCACGGGTTCATATTGACCTCAGTTGCGATCGTGAGGGATCATCTGTGACGTCACACGCCTTTCGACGTGACGCCGCGCGTACACTCAGCAGCCTTCGCGCTCGCGTGTTATGTCTTCGCGCCGTTCCGATGTCATTCAGCCACGGGACGCCAGCGATACCGCTACACCGTCCGCTGAACTCCTGCGCCTCGCCCGTTCGGGCGACACGTCTGCGCTTGAACGGCTCTTCGCGCGACACCTGCCGCGACTTCATAAGTGGGCGCGACGACGACTGCCCGCCTGGGCGCGGGAGCTGGCCGATACCGCGGATATCGTGCAGGACACGCTCGTGCGCACGCTCGGAAACCTGTCCACCTTTGATCCCGTACGGGCGGATGCTCTTCAGGCGTACCTTCGAAAGGCTGTGGACAATCGGATTGCCGACGAGTGTAGGCGGTCTCGTCACCAAGCGGCAACCCTCCAAGAGGAGGAACTGCAGTCCCCCATCAGCGACTCGCCGTTTGAAGCGACCGTGGCCAGCGAACTTCGGGCTCGCTACGCCTCCGGTCTCGCTCGCCTGCGACCCGAGGAGCGACAGGCACTCGTCGCCCGCATGATCCTCGGCTACAGCTACGACCAGGTGGCGCTCCTGCTCGGGAAGGGCACGCCGGATGCCGCCAGGATGGCCGTGAGTCGTGCGCTGCTCCGCCTGGCAGAGGAGATGGGTCGTGCGACGGAACCGGCACCTTGAGGCCATCGCAGCCGCCGTCTCCGACGGGCACGACATCGATTGGGACGATGCGGCCACCCGCGTCGGTCACGACGCCTTGGAGATCCTCCGCAGTCTCGCGCTGGTGGCTCGTGGGTTGCGACGGAGTGGCGCCCAACCACTCGAGCGCTTGCCGCGACTTCCGGTCTGGGTGCCTGCCGCCGGCCTCGTCGCCGTCGTGAAGATCGTCATCCTCTCAGGTACTGGTCGCGGTGATCCGACTGCCGACCCCACCGTTCGGGCTCGCCGAACTCCGACTCATGGGGCTCGATATCACCGTCTTTTCAGCTGCCGGCATCGGCCTCTGGATTGGCGGGCGTCGAGACACCCGGGCCCAAGTGCTTGGAGTCTTCTTTCTGCTCGTCGCCGAGGCATTTGCCCACCGGCCCCTCAAGTTGGCGATCTCAGGTTGCCTTCCCACGTTTGCCGGCCCGCTTGGCATCTTCGCGGATCTTCCCGCTCACACCCTGCTCGTTCCCATCTTCGCGGCGTTTGTCCAGCGTTTCCCGCAGCGAACGGCCTTCACTCGGGCCGACTCTGTCGCGCGACTGCTCGAGCGTGTGAACCTCGTGGTGGCAGCCGTGCTCCTCGCCTGCCAGGTTCTGAACGTGGTCGGCGCCAACACGGCTGGCATCAGCCAAGCGCTCGGAGTGAGCGACCAGAGGCGCTACTACTGGCTCTTGGTATTCATGGGCGGCGCGCCGCTTCTTCCTGTTGCTATATGGCGGATACGCCGTGCTCCTCCTGACGAGCGCCAGCGGGGACGTGTGTTCCTCTTGGCTGTGGCTGGGGGACTCTCGCCGATCCTCCTCACCGGGCTGCTCGGCGGCGCAGGCTCTGCGCTACGCCACCTATTGTTCGTCGAGTACCGGATGCCGGTAGCGCTTGCGGTGCACGTCGGTCTCGTCTCCATCCCACTCACCACCGCGTACGCGGTGCTGGTTCAACGCGTCTTCGATGTGCGGCTGATCGTCGGCCACGCATTGCAGTACCTCGTGGCCCGCACGACGCTCTTCGGGCTTGGCATTATTCCGGTGATCGCGGTCGTGTCGTACGCCTACGGTCACCGGTATCTCTCGGTGTATGCCCTACTCTCCCGGAAGACGGAACTCCTCGGTCTTGCGGCTGCAGCGTTTCTTCTTCTGGCCATTCGCCGACACCTAGTGATGGCGGTCGACCGTGCGTTCTTCCGAGAGTCCGTCGACGGCACGGGCAGTTTGGCACGGCTAACCGAGGCCAGTCGCGATGCGTCAGGACTTCGCGAGCTCGGTAGTCTTGGACTGAGGGAAATCGAAGACGCCTACCATCCTATCGCAGCCGGGCTGCTCCTCCGCGATGATGCGAAGGGCCGGTTTGTGCCTCTGGCTGGCGCTGTTCGCTCGTTTCCGCTCGACTCGGCGCTGGCCTTCCTCCTGACCTGCCTACCGGAACCGTTTGACGTTGACCTTGAGCGTTCCCGGTCGTTGGCTAGGCTTCTACCGGTCGGCGAGCGTGAATGGCTCGCGGAGCATCACACTCGTGTGATTGTTCCGTTAGTAGGCCTCAATGGCGCGGTGATGGGTTTACTGTCGGTGGGTAAGAAGAACAGTGAGGCGACCTACTCAAGTGCCGATCGAGTGTTCCTCCGCGCGATAGCTGGCGCCGTGGTCCTCGGGCTGGGACGCCGGGATGCCTCCCGCGAGGGTGCGCTCGATGAGTCTGGATCGACTAGCGACGGTCCGGCTTGGGAATGCGAACACTGCGGCGCCGTAGGCACCAGCAGCGGAATGACTTGCACGTGCGGTGTGCGTCCTATGACGGCCGCGCTGCCGCTCGTCCTCGTTGGAAAGTTCCGCGTGGAGAGGCGACTTGGCGTGGGTGGGATGGGAGTAGTCTATCGAGCCCGCGACCTCGCCTTAGGTCGTGAGGTGGCCCTCAAGACCCTGCCGCGCATCGGTCCTGAGTCGTCCCTGCGGCTGCGCCGCGAGGCGAGGGCCATGGCCGCGGTTGTCCACTCAAACGTGGCGGTTGTGTACGGGTTGGAGACGTGGCGGGGCGTGCCGGTCTTGGTCTCGGAGTATCTGGAAGCCGGCACTCTCCGCGATCGACTCCGAGAGCGCCGCTTGAGCCCGGACGAGGCAATCGACCTTGGTATCATCCTCGCGGACGCATTAGCGCACTTGCACACGGTGGGCATCGTCCACCGCGACATCAAGCCGAGCAATATTGGATTTCGCGCGGATGGGACACCGAAGATTCTCGACCTCGGACTCGCACGAATGATCGAAGAGAGGGAGCCAAGTGGCGCAGCTCCGCCGACGGCCGTTTCGACTGATACTCTCGCAGGCTACTGGGGTGCCCGAGCCGGCGCCACCGATAGCGAGGCGCTTCTTGTGAGCGATCGAGGACGGCTTCTAGGCACGCCGCTCTACCTCGCGCCCGAGATCATCTTCGGCCGGGCCACTGACGCGTCCACGGATCTATGGAGCCTCGCGCTGGTCCTGTTCGAGGCCGTCGCCGGAAGCAATCCGTTTCGGGGGAATACCGTCGCGGCCACGTTGGACAAGATCCGCGACACCCCACTGCCTAACATCCGGCAGTTCCAGCCCTCGTGTCCCGAGTCACTCAGGACATTCCTCGAACAGGCGCTCGCCAAGGACCCCACACGCCGCTTCTCCACAGCCACTGCTCTCGGGCGCGCCCTGCGGGCCGTCCGGCCATAGCCGGCGCCCAGTGGCGGGTCGCTGGCGAGCAATACCCCACCGAGTCAGCGGTGAACCGGACGCTGCGTCCGTCTGGCGAGGCGCCGACGGCGAAGCGTGACGAATTGTGGTCTGTCGGTCGGATTGACAACCTCCTCAACTGGGACCAATTGACCCCAAACGAGCTCTCGCAGGAATGGGCGGAGCGCCGAGCTGCTTGCCTTTCCACGGCCGCTTCCAGCACGTGCCCCGCCGTGTTCGTTTTCTCCCGACCGCTCGTTGTACACAGAGAAAGGGTGCGTATCACCCGGGTGACGCACTAGTCAGAAGCCGGTTTCGTGGGCCGTTACCATCGCCGGCGGGGGTCGGTGTCGCCTCTGTTCTTGACCGGATACCTTTCGAGGCCCGCCAAACATCCGTTCAGCGACGGCCAGATGGTCACGCGCAGCTATGCCCCAGCCCGAGGGGCGTAAGAGGGACGGGTCATGAACACCGTGCTGGTCGCGGTTGCCGTACTGGCCGCCGGTATCGGGGCGGCGGCGATCGTGTGGGCGGCACGTCGCGGCCGCGCAATGCGCCCTGCGCCGCGAGGTCCAGACAGGGAGACCGCGAACAGCGACGCGCCTATTTTACGGGAGTGACGTCGCTCCTCCGGCGGCACAGAAGGTTATCGAGCAGTCCGCGACGACCATAGCGCGAATCGATGATTGACTGACCGTTGAACGCCTGAGCGATCGTCTTGGCCAGAGCCGCTTCACCGGTCAGACTGGGATGGCAACTGAGCTACTGGAGCCTCAATAGCGAAGCAGGCGGGACCCTATACCCCCCGAAATCTCAAGTGGGAGGTTATCCCCCCGCCCAGTACCGAGTGGGAGGAACCATCATGCGGATGACGCGAACAGGGTGGAACCTGGTGTGGATGCTCGTGGTGACCGCGAGCGTGTCGGCCCAAACGCCGCCGCCGCTCGTGCGCTTCGCCGGCGTGGTGCCGGCCACGGCCGGCGCGGTGCCGGGGGGGACGGCCACGCTGACGTTTGCCGTGTACCCGGACCCGCAGGGCGGGACGCCCCTGTGGACCGAGACGCAGACGGTGACGCTGGACCCCGAGGGGCGGTACGCCGTCGGTACTGGGATCGACGCAGCCCGAGGGCCTCCCGCTGGACGTGTTCACGAGCGGCGAGGCGCGGTGGCTAGGCGTAACCGTGGACCAGGGTACCGAGGGGCCGCGGGTACTGCTCGTGAGCGTGCCCTATGCCCTCAAGGCGGCCGATGCGACCACCGTGGCCGGCAAGCCGCTCTCGGCCTTCGTGCTGGCCGGGGACAAGACGGGGACCGGGACCGATGGGTTGACGTATGTGAACACGCAGGCGCTCGGCAACGGGCTCCAGGCCGTCGGCGGGCCGGTGCAGACGACGAGCGGGACGGCGAACTACCTCGGCATGTTCACCGACGCGACCGACCTGGGCAACGCGGTGATGTACCAGTCCCCGACGAACGCCTACCTCGGCGTGAACACGACCGCGCCCCTGGCGCCGTTCCACGTGGTGGCTGGGTCGGCGCCGGCGGCGTTCTTCGACGTCTACAGCCCTGTGCTGACGGCGTTGCCGGTGGTCTACCGCGCGGCCCGCGGCACGCCGACCGCACCGTCGGCGGTGCAGACGGGCGACATCCTGGGCGGCGTGGCCGTGCGGGGCTTCGGGTCGTCGGTGTTCTCGGCCGGGGGCCGGGGCCAGGTGGCGTTCCTGGCGGCCGAGAACTGGACGGACACCGCGCAGGGGACGGCCCTGGTGTTCAAGACGAACCCGACGGGGACGGCGGGGGCGCCGGTCGAGCGGCTGCGGGTCACGCCCGCCGGGAACGTCGGCATCGGGACGACTACGCCTGGGCAGCTGCTCAGCGTGACCGGCACCATCGAGAGCACGACGGGTGGCTTCAAGTTCCCGGACGGGACAATGCAGACGACCGGCGCGACCGTCAACAGCTCGCTCGGCAACACCGCCTTCGGGATCAGCAGCCTCGCCGCGAATACGACCGGCGACAACAATACCGCCATCGGCCAGCAGGCCCTCCAACTCAACACGACCGGCTACTACAACACCGCGACCGGCGCGAATGCGCTCCTGTCCAACACGACCGGCTCGTACAACACCGCCAGCGGCATGAGTGCACTCTCCACCAACACGACCGGCGGATTCAACACCGCCAACGGATACAATGCGCTCCTTTCCAACATGACCGGCTCGAGCAACACCGCCGCTGGCGCCTGGGCGCTCTCCTTCAACACGAGCGGCTCGTACAACACCGCCAGCGGCAGTCAGGCGCTTTCCTATAACACGACCGGCTCGTACAATACCGCCATCGGCGACAGTGCGCTTCAATCCAACACGACCGGCGGATTCAACACCGCCAGCGGATACGGTGCGCTCCTTTCCAACATGACCGGCTCGAACAACACCGCCGCCGGCGCGCAGGCGCTCTCCTCCAACACGACCGGCACCTGGAACACCGCCACCGGCGCAGAGGCGCTAGACTTCAATACAACCGGCGACAACAACACCGCCACCGGCGGTCAGGCGCTCCCCTTCAACACGACCGGCGTCTGGAACACCGCCACCGGCGCGGACGCGCTCTTCTCCAACACGACCGGCGGATTCAACACCGCCACCGGCGCGCAGGCGCTCTCCTTCAACACGACGGCGTCCGAGAACACCGCCCACGGATACGGTGCGCTCTACTCCAACACGACCGGCTCGTACAACACCGCCAGCGGCTATAATGCGCTCTCCTTCAACACGACCGGCTCCAGCAACGTCGCCGTTGGATACAATGCAGGCTCTAATCTCACGACTGGCAGCAACAACATCGACATCGGCCATGAGGGGGTCGCGGGGGAGGGCAATACCATTCGCATCGGTACGCCTGGTACCCAGACCCAGACGTTCATTGCCGGCATCCGAGGGGGGGTATTCGGCGGCACCAACCCGGTCGCGGTGATGGTCGACAGCAACGGACAGCTCGGCATCGGCATCTCGTCGCGCCGATTCAAGGACGACATCGCCGACATGGGCGGCGCCAGCAGCGGGCTCATGCAGCTGCGGCCCGTGACGTTCCACTACAAGAGCGAGCAGAACCCGGCAGGGCGCACACTGCAGTACGGGCTCATCGCCGAGGAGGTGGCGGAGGTCTATCCGGGGCTGGTGGCGCACTCGAAGGACGGCCAGATCGAGACGGTGCTGTACCAGTTCCTGCCTCCGATGCTGCTGAACGAGTACCAGAAGCAGCACCGCACGATCGACACGCAGCAACACGCGATCGAAACGCTGCAAGCCCAGGTCGCGGCGGCGGACACCCAGATGCGCCGGCTGACCGAGCAGCTGGCGGCGTTGGCACAGGCGGTGGCCGCGCTCAGCGATCGCCGGCAGTGACCGAAGGCCCAGAACGGCCGAGCGCCAGTCGGGAGTGGCCCGGCGTTCATGGTGTCCAGCGTGTGGTCGCCGGCACGGGGTGCGCCGGCTCGACACCAACGGCGCCGATGTGCGGCCCGCGCCGGCTTATCGGTTTTCGTCGCGTTCCTATCGCGTTATTGCTGCTCATCGCTGCTTCCGTCGCCCGGACCCGCGTCCACCAGATGGGTCGAACGGTGGGAAAAACGGTGGGACTCGCTCGGGCATAGGTGCGGAAACACGAGGAAACGCGGGCACTCCAGAGACATTCCTCGCGGGGTCGCGTTGAGCCCAGTAGCAGCGTTTTCTTGGGAAATCAGGGCGATGGTGGCCTCAGGGCCGGCACCTTGAGGGGCTGGCGCCCGCAAGGGCGTGGGGGTTCGAATCCCCCTTTCCGCACCAGCACTTAACGTTCATGAAATCAATAACTTAGGCTTGTTCAGTCGGGCTGGTTTGCGACTCGATTGAGAGACCGGTTCGTCGTCCGTGTGCGGCGTGTGCAAACGGCGACGCCGCACGCTGCGCGGCCTTCCTCCGTCGTAACTCGGCGTCCACTTCGTCCTTCCCCGCTTCAGCCTGCTCCTTCTCCAACCGGGCCGCCTCGAATCGTTCCATCGCCCAGTGCAGTCCACGCCTGGTGCTGTTCAAGTAGCGCGTCGTCGTCGAGAGATTCGCATGCCCGAGGAACTAGCGGACGTAGAAGGTCGGCACGCCGAACTCCTCAACGAGCGTCCCGCTCCGATGTGCGCCGCTTTCAGTTCTTCAGACAGCACAGGGTCGCGCGTCCGCTGGCGCTCTCTGAATCTAGCTCGTGCAGCACGTTGCCAGGCAGGACGGACGCGGAGTTCAAGGCGGCTGATACGAGCAGCGCTTTCGCCGCAGACGCCCGCAACAGGCGCATCAGCAGCGCACCCTCGACGAGGAACACGACCGTTCGACTGCAAGCAGCACTGGGCGTATGCTGCGCGATGGGAGGAACCTGCGGCGGATGCCCCTCGTCTGTCGCCCGTTTCTCTTGCTTGTCTTGTGCCGGGCACGCCGTGGACAATCACGGGCCAGATGGACGCGCAGCCCAACAGGTGCATCAGCCAATGTACGGAAGATACGCGATGCTGAGAGTCGTGGGAGCTCTTGCCTTGGCCTTGTTCGCCACAAACCTCGCGGCGCAAGATGCCGGCGTCTTCCCGGGTCAGAGGGTCCCTCGCTTCGCCCTTCGGGACTTTGCTGGCAAGGCGGTGAGTCTCGACGAAATGGAACGCGGCGCATCCCGCGTGGTTCTACATTTCTGGGGCACGTATTGAGGGAGCTGTGTGCTGGAGTTGCCAGCAGTGCAGCGTCTTTTCGAGGACGCCCAGGTTCAGGGTGTTCATGTCGTCACGATCGTTCCTTCGGCGGACGCAGGCAAGGCAGCGGCGCTGGCGAAGGCAGCGGGATACTCCTTCCCAATTCTGGTGGACACAGACGGCAACCTGGCGCGAGAGTTCCGGGTTGCGGGCGTCTCTCAGACCATTGTTCTCGCGGGCGGGCGCGTGACGCAGCGTCTGACACCTGTGACCGCGGACCGGTTCATCCTTGACCTCCTCAGGGACGCGACCAACGTGAAGGAGATTCCGACTGCGGGTGCCTCTTGGACACCCCGCGGCGCGGAGTTCCAGGAGGAGAACGGCAAATACGTCGCGAAGACTAACGGCAAGACCGTCTTCGCGCTGCCATTGAACCGGGGACGGTGGACGACTTGGCCGGACGGCATATACCTGGACGCAGAGACGGGAGACGTACTCCTCGTGACCACGGCCCGAGGAACCCACTTTCAGGCGGGGGCCATGGCTGTGGATGAAGCCATCCGGTTGTGGACCCGCTATGTGAACGCAGCCTGCCCGCCTTCGGCTCAGGTCACGACTCAGAATGTCCGGTCTACCGGTGCGTTTGGTGCGCGCGCGCTCGAAGCGAGCATGTACGATGGCTGGCCGGAAGCCGAGATTGTGCGACAGATCCCATCGTGCGGCTACGAGGAAACGAAACCCGTGACGTATGTCGCGCCAGACGAAAAGCGGCAGGTTCATCGGGCGCTATGGGTGGTGCCCAAAGACACGGTGGTCTTCGAGAATCTGTAGCGTTGGAAGGACGCCAAACCCGGCGAACGACGCCCCGTGCCTTCAGCGGGACTGCGAAATCACATGGAAGACGTCAGAAGCCTGCTGCGCAAAGAAGGCAAAGTCGTCAACGACCCGCTGAAGTGACCAGAAGTCGGCTGGTCCGTCCGGTCGACCGCACCAAACGTCGCCTCCGCAGGTGCGCGAGATGCCCCACGAGCAGCTTGTCAGCCGGCTGGCCTGACGATTGGCCGAACGTTGGCCTATGGCCGTGCCTTCCACGGCACGCCCCGTGACCATGACGCGAATATCGCGGTGTACTGGACGGTCGCCCATGTCGTTCTCGTCGTCGGGTTCATGACTCAGCTCGCGGCGGTACCGCTGGCGGTCCGATTGTAGCGGGACGGGGATGTGCGTTGGGGCCAATCTTCAAGGTCGGTGTCGCGATTGGCGCCGGAGCGGAGCTACTGGTCCTGATGCTGCTTTCGCTCACGCTGCATCTTGACGTCAGCGGCGGCGCCGTCCTCGGCATCGGCCTGGTCGTCCTCGGCGTTGCGTGCGGCGCGGCATGCGGCCTGTTCTGGCTGCTCGCGTCGTCTCTTATGTGAGCGTTTCAGTCATCGCGAGATGGACGTCCGCGCCTCTGTCGAGCCTGCGCCAGGCGTTGACCTCAGTGGACTCACGCCGCTTTGATTGTCCTCACCCGGATCCCGACGCCGAGCTCGTGCCGAATCGCACCGAAGATCACCGCGAGGTTGTCCATGCTCGGGTTGCCCGTCGCCGACAACATCCGGTGGAGACTCTTCGCCGGCTTGCCCGAGACCTCCGCCAGGCGCTCGAAACCAACTGTGGCGTTGACGAGTTCGCGCAGCGTCGTTCGCGCGGTTTCCGGCTCGCCGTTCAAGAAGAGGCTGGCGGCCTCGTCCAGCAGAGCCCGCGCGAACGACGCGTCGCGACAAATTCTGTCCGAGACGGTGCGTTTGAAGTCGCGTGTCACCGGCATAGCAATCACTTTCTCCTCCGCCCCCTCTGCAGTCTAGGAGCGTGTCCGAGTAATAGAAATCGTCGTCACCGAGTGGACTGGGGTCACCATAGTCAGCTTCGTTTCAGATCCGTCGACGCCATTTCCAGTCGATTTCGAGGTGCCAAGTGGAGTGGATACAGCGTCGTGATCGTCAGGCGACCATTACTCGGACACGCTCCTAGGTGATCCCGTGCGGTCGCGGCCGTGTTTCCGGGTCTTGAACTCGTCGTGCAGCGCCAGCGCACGGGCGATATCCGACTCCTGCCGGCGCTTCGTGCCGCCCGTGAACAGGATGATGAGCGTCGGACCGCCCTGCGCGAGGTAGACCCGATAGCCAGGCCCCCAATTGACCACATACTCGCCAATCCCGCTGAACCACTTCACGTTCGACGTGTTACCCTGCGCCAACCGAAGCATGGCCGTCGTCACTTTCGCGGCGGCGACCCCATCAAGTCGGTCGAACCACTGTACGAAAGGGCTGGTGCCGTCAGGGCGTACGTACTCCTCGACGCGAATCGTCACGCCGACAGAGTAACACATCTGTTACCGCCGCGGCTCGTGCGTTCTGTTGGGCGCCCCTGCGGGCGGGAGGCGTCGGGCGCAGCCCGCGCGTGGCGCCGGCCGGGCCGTTCGCCACGCATTGCCGCGCCGATACCAGGGGGCCTGGTAGCGCCGTTCGCAGCAGGCCCGCAGCGCCGGACCCGCGTCATCGTTGCTGTGATCGCCTTGGCGACCGGCCGTTCGAAGGACCTCACTCGAGTCCTGACCCTCCTCGACGCCGGCGCGGTCACGCGAGAGCAGGTCAAAGCCCTTGCCGCACGGCACGGCACGGCGGCGCCCGTTGTGTATGAGGATTGAGTCAGGCGGCGTGTTTCCGGACCCCATCCTCGAACGTCTCCCCGTTGATCACATCCGTCAGCAACTCCACGCCATTCAGTGTGCGCCAGCGCTGTTGGGCCGAGAGCGCCAACTTGAACACCATCGTCAGGCACGCGACCCGACTGCCGGCACCGCGCGTCTTCGCCGTTCGGAGCCGCACTGAGCTGAACGTCGACTCGATGGGGTTGCTCGTGCGCAGGTGCCGCCAATGTTCCGCGGGGAAGTCGTAGAACGTCAGCAGGGCCTCGCGGTCCTTCTCGAGGCAGGCGACGGCGGCCGGGTACTTCGCTCCGAACACCTCGACGAACTGCGCGAAGGCGCGGTGCGCTCCGGCGCGCGTCTCGGCCATCCAGATGGCATGGAGCGCCTGCGTGGCCTTCGGCTGCAGACTCTTCGGCAATTTGTTCAGAATATTTGCTGTCTTGTGCACCCAACACCGCTGCGGGCGGGTCGTGGGAAAGACCTTCGCCAGCGCCGCCCAGAAACCCAACGCCCCATCGCCGGTCGCCACCGCCGGCGCCACGGTCAGGCCCCGCGCCTGGACGTCGAGCAGCAGCTCGCGCCACGACTGCTCGCTCTCCCGATACCCGTCAGTCACCGCGATCAGTTCCTTCCGGCCGTCGCGCGTCGCGCCCATCAGCACCAAGATGCACTGGCGCGCGTTGGCCGGGTCCTCGAGGCGCACGTGGAAATGCACGCCATCGGCCCACAGGTACACATCGTGCCGATCGGCCAGCGACCGCCCCTGCCCGGCCGCGAACTCCTGCTCCCACACGCTCTTCAACCGCGTGATCGTCGACGCCGACACCCCCGGCGCGTCCGGCCCCAACAAGGCCACGAGCGCTTCGCCGAAGTCGCCTGTGCTGACGCCCTTCAGATACAGCCAGGGGAGCAGGTCTTCCAGCGACCGCGTCTTGCGCAAGTACGGCGGGAGGATCGCCGACCGAAACGTCTCTCGCGTCTCGCCAGGCCGACGATCCCGCACCCGCGGTTGCCGCACCGGCACGTCCCCCACCGGCGTCTGCAGCGTCCGCGGCGGCAGGTAGCCATTCCGCACGACTTGGTGCCGCCCGTCGCCATCGACCACGTCGGTCCGCTCCGTCACGTAGACCTGGATCTCGGCCTCGATGGCCGCGGCCAACATCTGGCGCGCCCCTTCGCGCAAGACCGCTGTCAGGACATCCTCAGGGCTTTCCTGTGGGAACCGCACGACCTTTGCAGTAGGCTGATGCACGGTGGCGTACCTCCTTGCGCCAACAGGCGCTGGATGCTCAAAGCACATCCATGGTACGCCGCCTCTCTCAAGCCCTCATCCACAACATTTGGTTATAACTCGTCGGCACCTGGAGGGATTCGGACGAAGAGGACGGTACGGCCGTGCAGTTCACGATCGTAGCCGCCGACAGTGGCTTCGAAGTACGCGGCGTTGACACCTCCTACAGTGAAGAACTTGCGATTTCGGACCTTCGTTGGGACGGCCGTGTCTTGCATTTCGTGAGCGTTGTGCCCTCCAACGGCCACAGGGTTGAGTACGCGCTTGAGCGTTCGCGCTCACCCGCCGGCGGGTCCATTCGCACCCGCGCCGGTCGGGTGCAATGCGCTCGTTAGGCGGTGGCCAGATCCCAGGACTCACCGCGAGGTGCGTCCGCAGATCTCGGGGATGCAGGCCACCGGCGGCGTGTCAAGACATCATCCCCCTCCCGTCAGACGGGGATCCACTTCCCAGCTTGCTGTGGCCGTTCCTTCAACGTACGATATAAACGAGTGAAGGACGTTGCCACCCTCCTGAATGCGATGCGCGACGCGGGCGTGATCGCCGACTATGCGCTGTTTGGCGCCGCTGCTCAGATGCGTTACACCGAGGCCGTCGCCACGCTGGACGCCGACGTGCTGGTGGCAGTCCCTGGTCCGGCTCGTCTCGACGTCCTCGCACCGATCTACGACTTCTGCCGGTCGCGAGGCTTTCAGCCGGAAGGCGAGGCGATCAGGGTCGGGGCTTGGCCAGTTCAGTTCTTGCCGGTCTTCGACGACCTGACAGAGGCGGCCTTGGCGGCAGCTGAGACGGCCGACTTCGAGGGCGAGCCGTTCCGGGTGGTCGACCCTGTCTATCTTGCTGTGATCGCTTTGGCGACCGGCCGTGCAAAAGACCTCACCCGGATCCTGGCCCTCCTCGATGCTGGCGCGGTCACGCGAGAGCAGGTCACCGCCCTTGCCGCACGGCACGGCCTCGCCGACGCGTGGAGCGGTTTCGTGCGGAGGTTCCTCGATGACGCACGCTGACGAGCTGTTCACACGCCAAGCTCAGTGGCAGCGATCGCGCCGGAGTCTGTCTTGGCCCGAGAAGATCCGGGAGGCCGAACGCCTACGGCCCTCGCTCGAGGCGTTCCGGCGGATGCGGATGGACCGCAGTGTGCACTCGGCCGGTCAGCAGCAGGGGGCGACGCCGGCGGCACCCGCACGAATCCCCGGCCATCGCGAGCCGAACACCTTGGACGGCGAATAGCCACTCCTGCCCACGTCGGCGGAAACGACACCGATTGCACAAACGTTGCACGCGGTTTCAAGCTGGACCGCGGATTTCACCCTAGGCCGAGCCTCTCACCAGCCTGCCGCGGCTGGCGCCGGCGCTGGCGTTCGATTCTCCGGCGCGAATCACCATGAAATGCAGCGCGCCGCGCAAGCTCCCCCAGGCTGGCGCCGCCGTGTGCAATATTTTGTGCAAGGACTCCGGCGCCGGATGCGTTTTGGAGGGGGGGCCCGTGTCCCCTCGATGCACAAGAAACCCTTGCCGTCGTGCTCTGGGTCCTCAGGCATGTACGCCTGAGGAGGTTCTCACCCGCGGTGTATGGCATGACCCGGCTGGCGAGTGAGGCCGGACGGATCGAGAAGGTGTCGAGCAGCGCAGTGTCAGTGAGGATGGACGACACGAGACGGTTGACGCTGAGACGTTCGGGCCGCCCTGTGAGCAACGGCGCCACCGATCAGTCGGTACTGGCGCTTGGCTGAAAGGCGTACAGGTCGTCTGTATCCTGATGGCTACGTCCCTGCTGATCCCAAACGCAGTCTCCTCGGCCGGCGGATTACCGTTGAGACCTATCGGATGAACTCTCATTAGGTCGGCACGTCGCGAATAATCTGGCTTGAGGAGTAGCGAGCGCGTGGCCGTCTGGCATCAGGTCTGCCAGCGTGGATGGCGAGGTTTCCACGCATTCTTCGGAAGGCCTCGAGCGACGGCCGCAGGCGTTCGACCTCGCGGATCTTCTCCCGCGAGGAGAGACTCCTCCGCGAACGCTGCCACTGGGCTTGACGTTCGAGGAGTTGGACGACGTCGGCCTTTTCCACGAAGACATCGTAGTGGATAGACTGGCGATGCCAAGCGCGCAGACACCGAGGGGGCCGTTGCACACGCACCAGCCGTCGCGCGGAATCACCAGTCTGGCATCCCTGGCCGTGCGGCGCGCTTCACGCACGAAGGTCCGGTATATATACCTACGACCCAGCTCCGCCCAGACCCGAAGACTGCGCAAACCTAACTGTCGTATTATGTGCAACTTAGGGACAGTCTGAAGCAAGAAGAGAACCCGGGCCGAACTCAACCTAGAGGGTCGTTCCATAATCGTTCTACAATTCGTTCCACTTAGAACTGAATATACAACGTATTAAGCCTTTTCAGCCAAGACACTGTCGCATATAATCATTCCATCATGGGCGTGATATCGACGGAACTAAACCGAGGTGTCCTGCATGCGGCGGAACTCCGGCAGCGGCTCGGTATTTCTCCCCAGACGCTCATGCGCGGAATACAGGAGGCGGCAGCCGATATTGTTCCGATCGGCCGAGGTCGAGCGACCCGGTACGGATTGCGCCAAACTTGGCCAACTCTGAACGCCTCCCGTTTTCCCGTCTTCCGAGTCCAAGAGGACGGGACCGCTCGCTCAGAGGGTGAACTGCTCACGCTCGCAGCGCGGCAGACGGTCTGGATGCCTGTCGGCATCGTGTCAGAGGGACTTCCGATTGAGATCGCCGACGCCCGTCCATCGGGATTTCTTGGGCGGCACTTTGCCGCGATTCACGACGACCTACGACTGCCGGCGCGCCTGTCTGATTGGTCCGACCAGCACATTCTGCTTGCCATGTCGCGACGCGGTGAAGACCTGCCAGGCAATCTCCTAGTTGGGGATGAATCGTTCGCTCGCTGGCAAACCCTGGAGGTCCCGGCAAGTACGCACAGCGACTATCCTGCTTTGGCCGACGCGACAATCGCTGGGCATCCTCCGAGATCATCAGCGGGCGGCGAGCGTCCGAAGTTCGGAGCGTTTGTTGACGGACGTCATGTGCTCGTGAAATTCGCCGCCCGTGGCAGTTCAGGAGAGGCCGTACCTAGGCGCTGGTGCGATCTCCTCGTGCTCGAAGCGCTGGCGCTAAACGTGCTAGCTTCGCGCGGCTTGCCGGCAGCTCGAACGGCCATCATCGAGAGCAATTCGCACTGCTTCCTTGAGAGCGATCGATTCGATCGCGTTGGAAGGAAAGGCCGTCTCGCAGTATTGAGCTTGGCGGCGGTCCAACAGGATCCCGCGGACCCATGGTCGCGGGCCGCCGTTCTCTTGGGAGACACTGGTCGTCTGTCCAATGAAGATGCTCGACGCCTTCGGTGGCTTGACGCTTTCGGTGCGTTCATTGGAAATACCGATCGGCATCCGTACAACGTTCTCTTCTTCACAGACGGTACGACCCTGAGGCTTGCGCCGGCGTTCGATCAGGTCACGATGCTGTACGCTCCGACGGCCGATGGCCAAGTGCCCCCTCGGACCTTCACGTTACCGCTGGCGACCGCCGATACTCTGGACGTCTGGGACGAAGCACGAGGGGCGGCTCGCGAATTCTGGCAGCGTGCGAGTGATGATGTTCGCTTGTCAGATGATGTTCGTTCGTTCTCCGAGGCAAACGCAGCCTCGCTGGTGAACGGACGCACGGCAAACGTTCAAGTGCGGGACAGGAGCGAGACGTCGCCTGGAACGATATGACCACCAAGCCTCTGAATGCTCTGTCGGCGCGACTCGGGAAACTCGAGCAAGAGAAGACGCTCGCCGGCACCTGGATAGGCACGAGCCAGGCATCCTCGTCGGAAATCCCGACCGAAGCCTTGCCGCACAAGGGCAACCCGTGGCCCGGCCAGGTGACTCTGCGCGTCACGTCCCGCGGCAACGCGCTCGTGCACGAAATGTGGAACCCGCAGCTGCCCGACGACCCCACACGGTACGACCATCCCACCACTGTGATCTACCTCGACGGCGATCGGCTGGTGCTGACGCACTATTGCGACATGGGCAATCGCCCGCACATGGTGGGCATCCCTTCGCCCACGGGTGACGCCGTCTCGTTCGACATGGTGGAGGTCTCCGGGCCGCTAATGGCCGGCTACATGAACCACGTCGTCTTCACGCAGAACGGCCGCGACCGCCACACCGAAGACTGGACGGCCACGGTCGGCGGCAAGATCGCGAAATTCCACATCGAGATGCAGCGAAAGCAGGACGGCCCGGCGGCAGCGCGGCGGCCGTGACGAGCGAGCGCCGAGGCGAGCGAGTTGTCGAGTTTTGATGCAATAAGACTTGACGCCATCGTTAGGACGCCTGCCACTGTCGTCCGAGGCGCCCGGTGGGAAAAAACGATGGGACTCGCTCGGGCACAGGTGAGAAACCTGAGGAAATCCGGGCACTCCTGAGAACGTCGGCGCCGTTGCGCCAGCCGCAGAATCGCGCGGAATTCCTCGAAAAAGCCGGAAGTCTTGGGCTCCAGCGTGGCCCCTTGGGCGGCGCTCGCAAGGGCGTTGGGGTTTGAATCCCCATGGGCGCACCACCTTTAGAATCAAAGAGTTGGCGCCAAGAGAGGCTTCCGAAAATGGGAGGCATTCTGGTCAAGTGGTCGAGTACTTGGTCAAGTTCGAACCGCAGTCGGCCGGTTGTTGCCAGTGTCTGCTCTGTACTTAAGAGCGGTGTGAACCGCGGTCGGCGGCGTTTCATCGCCACCAACCGACGGTTTAGACAGGGTTAGGCGGCGACGACATCCATACGGCTCACCTCTGATTCTCATGCGTTGTTGTGAGGCCAGACTGAGGCGTCTTGATGTGGATCAATTAGTTTTCTGGCCAGAATCTGTCTATTGAGCAGAATGGGCTTGTAATTACTCGACATTATTTGCTTGTAACGATACGACATGATATGCTTGTATTGGCACGACACTAAAAGCTCGTAATCGTCCGGAACAACAATGCCCTCCCCGCACGAGAAACTCGCTGAAGCACTAACGGCCCTGCGGGAGTTGCAGAGGGCCGGACGGCGCGTCATCCAGTCGAGCGAACTGACCCGCGCACACCGCGAACGCCTCCTGGAGAACGGCTTCCTTCAGGCAGTGATGAAGGGCTGGCTAATTTCCTCGAGCCCCGGCGCGCGCGCCGGCGACAGCACGCCCTGGTACGCATCCTTCTGGGAATTCTGCGCGCGCTATTGCAACGAACGCTTCGGCGACGAATGGCATCTCTCGCCGGAACAGTCGCTGCTCCTTCTCGCGGAAAATACCGTGACCCCGAAGCAGGTTGTGGTCTACAGCCCGAAGGGGACTAACCACAATCTCGAACTCCCGTTCGGAACATCTCTGTACGACCTCAAGTCCGACCTACGAGATGCGGGGCAGTTGACGGAGCGAAACGGCCTCCGCCTTTTTTCGCCGGCGTCGGCGCTCGTGAGAATCCCTGAGTCCTTCTTCGGCCGGCAGCAGATCGAGACGCAGGTCGTGCTCGCGGGCCTGCGTGACGCGTCGGACTTGTTACGTCTGCTCCTGAGCGGAGGCAACTCCGTCAAGGCCGGCGTGCTGGCCGGGGCGCTTCGCCGGACTGGCCGACCTGAGCTGGCCGACGAGATTCTCAAGGCGATGGGCGCCGCGGGCTACGACGCGCGTGAAAGGGCTCCGTTCGACGCTGCGGTCTCATTCGGCGCGTTGCCGCCAGCGGCGTCGCCCACTGTCGGGCGCATGCGCGCGATGTGGAAGACGATGCACGACGGTGTCGCCGCGAATCTTCCGGCACCGCCGGGACTGCCACGCGACAAGGCTGCGTACCTCGAATCCGTCGACGGCATCTACAAGAGTGACGCATACCACTCGCTGTCGATTGAAGGCTACAGCGTGACGCCGCAGCTCATTGAGAGGGTGCAGCAAGGCAACTGGGACCCTGATCATCATGATGATGACCGCAAGAGCCGCGATGCGCTCGCCGCGCGTGGTTACTGGCAGGCGTTCCAGAGGGTGAAGAGCGTGGTCGCGGAGATCATCGCAGGCGCGAACCCCGGCGCGCGCGCGCGCGCGATGCACATGGACTGGTACCGCGAGATGTTTCAGCCCTGCGTGGCCGCGGGCGTTGTTCCGGCGGCTTCCCTCGCGGGCTATCGGAGCGATGCAGTCTATCTGCGCACGTCGCGCTATGTGCCGCCGCGGTGGCAATCCGTCCGCGACGCCATGCCGGAGTTGTTCGATCTGCTGGAACATGAAGAACACGCCGGCGTCCGCGCGGTGCTCGGTCACTGGCTGTTCGGCTACATCCATCCCTATCTGGATGGCAATGGGCACATGGCGCGCTTCGTGATGAACGCGATGCTGGCCTCCGGCGGTTATCCGTGGACGGTTATTCGCGTCGAAGATCGCGACGCTTACCTGTCAGCGCTCGATGCCGCGAGTATCGACATGAAGATCGCGCCGTTCACGGCCTTCGTTGCGGAGCGCGTCCGATGGTCGATGGAGCACCCGGCCTCTAAGGTGTAGGCGGCCCGCGAGTGCTGGTCTAGTTTCCAGAAGTAACAGTCATCCTCATCGTCAGCATGGTGATGATGTTGTTCTTGTCCGCCGTCATCGTCGGCGGCGGCCTCATGAACGGCATCGCCAGCGTCGTCGGCAGCGGCTGCATTCGTTCCCGCGTGTTGCCTCTTGCGGCGGCGTCACAGATCGGCTTTGCTGGAAGATGGCGGGACAAATGATGGGCAGGCATGGCGGCGGAGTGGATACCTTGCGGGAGCGGATTTATCGAGGCAGACGTGGTTCGCTGGACAGAGGGTGTGTGGCGCCGGCCACGGCGGCGGCGGGGAAACGCTGTCAATATCGGCGAACTACTCGTCGTTGCCGAGGTGCTGCGTGACCAGGGCGGTTGGCGCGACCTTCTCGTTCGGAGCTGCACGTTCGGGCCACGAACCGCCGCTGGAGTGAGATACGATCGGACTGGCTGCGTCCTGGAGGGTCAATGCGCGCTCTCGGCCTCGTAGGTCTGGTCATCGTCCTTGGCGTCGGGTACTACCTGTTCACCCGGTCGACCGACACGGGACCCGGCGGGATGGCGTCGCAGGAACGGATCGACACGATCGCGGTCCGACAGCGCCTACTGGCCATTGCGCAGACGGAGCGGCAGTACCTCGTCACGCACGGCAGCTATGCGACGCTCGAGCAACTGAGCCAGGATGATCTCTTGCCGGGCGGCCTCGAGCAGCGCGGCTACACCTTCACCGCGGTCGTGACCGGCAACGAGCACTTCACGATCACCGCCACGCCGACCGACGCGAACAAGAAGGGGTGGCCGACGCTCGAAGCCACCGAGCGGATGGAAGTCATCGAGCGGTAGCCAGCCCGTCACGCGCGGAGACCCGGCCCGACGGTGGATGTTCGAGGACCAGATCGCCGGGAACAGACGGGCCTCTCCTTCGCTCCGGAGCGCGGCCAGCGGGTCTGCCCGCGTCGCTCGCGCTGTGACACCGCCTGACGCTGGCCGCCAACATCGAAGAGCGGAGCACCAATCTTTCGTCGCGAAACCCGCCCCGGGCTGACGCCCGCCCTCGCGACGGTGAAAGGTGCCAGCGTGGTCGACGCCTCGGACGTCGCGAGTCAGGCCACTTACTACAAGCCGGAACGACCTTCCTTCGCGCGCAGTGCATGCAGGTCGGCAAAGAACTTGAGCACCGCTGCGTCCTTCATGAAGTCGTACAGGTAGTTGGGGCCATAGTCGACCCACAGCTCTTCGCCGGCGGCAATGTCCCTCAGAGCTACGATCTTCACGAACGGCGGTTCACAGATCTTCTCGAACTTCACGTTTTGGAACTCCGCCGGTGCGTAGTTCATTCGCGTGAAGACGTTGCCCTTGATGCCGTCGATGGTCGTGATGCCGCCCGTGTGCGGCTTCGCGCAGTCCAGCAGCCCCATCATGTACTGCCACCGGTTCGCGTTCGCCCGACGCTGGTACTCCTCGTCCGTGATGAACTCCCCGCCGTAGGCCCCGAGGTAGGCTCCCGCCGGGATGGCGACCGTCGTGTAGACGCCGTTTCCTGCATGCGGAATCTGGGACGCCCTAATCTCGAGGTCCTTCTCGTAGGGGGCCTGGGCGCGCGAAAGCACGACGGCTGTTGCAACCGCCATGGCTGACAGGAGGTACCGAGACCTGGTCCGCATCATCTCCGCCTCCGTTTGCCGGTCGGTGCCGCCGCGGCCAGACGCGGCGGCCGCACCCACCGACAAACGAGGAGTCTAGCACGCGCGTCGCTGGCCCGGTGATCGCGACTGCGAACCACGGCGACGGCGAACGTTTCCCTGGAGGTCGTGTCCACGTCGGACACCTCGCCCCGCGCCGGTTCAAGAGAGTTGACGATCCTCGTCAACCGGCCCTCGACTCACCGTCGGTACGCCGAAGAACCGTTCGCGAGGTGCCAGGCCTCGCACATGGCGATTCTGTGGCGAGGGCAGTCGAGCCATGGGTCACCCGCTTGGCGCCCCGGGTCCGTGCCGAGCCTGACCCACCGCCGGCTGTCGCCGCGGCGGTCCGTCGACATCTGCTCGAGCGGGCCTCCGGTTGACCGCGGCGTGGATGATGGTGGACGATCGTCAACACCGAGGTAAACGCCATGCGCAAGCTTCTGGCCGGTATCGCCTTCGTTATCGCTCTGCCGGCTTCCGCCCAGCCCCCACGGCTCGGGCCGGCGGTGACGGCCTTCGTCAGCGTCGACGCGCAGACCTTCGCGCTGACACACGTCAAGGTGATCGACGGCACCGGCGCCGCCGCCCGGGACGATCAGACGATCGTCGTGTCGGCCGGCAGGATCCAGGCGGTCGGCGATGCCGCCGCCGTGGAGATTCCAGCCGGCGCCCTCGTGCTCGACAAGCGCGGGCACACGGTGATTCCCGGCATTGTCGGCATGCACGATCACCTCTTCTATCCCGAGGGTGGGACCGGGGTCTACGTCGACCTGGTGCGGGGAGCGCCACCCCTGTACCTCGCGGCGGGCGTCACGACGATTCGCACGGCGGGTACCATCGAGGGCTACACGGACCTCGAAGTCAAGCGCGCCATCGACGAAGGTAAGATCGTCGGTCCGAAGATGCATGTCACTGCGCCCTACCTCGAAGGACGCGGCGCGTTCACGATGCAGATGCACCAGCTCGCCGGCGTCGATGACGCTCGCCGCCTCGTCCAGGTACTGGGCGGCGGAAGGCGTCGACAACTTCAAAGCGTACATGGACATCACGCGCGCGGAGTTGGCGGCCGCCATCGAGGAAGCGCACGCGCGCGGCATGAAACTCACCGGCCACCTGTGTTCGATTGGCTTCCGGGAGGCGTCCGCGATGGGTATCGACGACCTGGAGCACGGCCTGATCGTGGACACCGAGTTCGTGCCCAACAAGCAGGCCGACACCTGCCCCTCGTCGGCTGAATCCCGGCAGGCGCTGCTGAACCTCGACGTGAACGGGGCAGAGATTCGGGAGACGATCGGCGCTCTGGTCGCGCACAAGACGGCGGTCACCTCGACGCTGCCAGTCTTTGAGATCTCGGTACCGGGGCGGCCGCCCTACCGTCAGCAGGTCCTCGACTCGATGTCCACCGATTCGCGCCTTGCCTACCTGTCCACGCACGCACGACTGGCCACGCAGAAGGACTCCCCGATGAGGGTGCTGTTCCGCGAGGAGATGGACTTCGAGTACGCATTCGTCCGGGCCGGCGGTCTGCTGCTCGCGGGGCTCGACCCGACCGGCTACGGCGGAGTGGTGCCGGGATTCGGCGATCAGCGGGAGATCGAGCTGCTCGTGGAGGCGGGCTTCACGCCCGTCGAGGCGATCAAGATCGCCACGTACAACGGCGCGCAGTACCTGGGCGATCTGGCGCGCATCGGCTCGCTGGCCGCAGGGAAACAGGCGGACATGGTGTTGATCAATGGCAACCCAGCGAACGTCATCACTGACATCGAGGAGGTCGAGACCGTTTTCAAGGACGGCGTGGGCTTCGACTCGGCCAGATTGATCGACTCGGCCAGAGGAAAGATCTAACAGGCCCTTCGCCTGTCTTCCCCACAGGACCGACGGGACGTGCGCTACGGACGAGCTGGAGAACGGAGCTTCGAGATCTGTGCCGTCGGGCGCGCGGTAGGTCTCGCGCCCGCGGGTCCGGGCGAGGGTCATGGAGATCGTCCTCAGGTGCGGCTTGGCGGTTGATGACGAGCGCGGGGCCGGGTGATTGCGTCTCGCCAGGAGGGTCAGCGGTCCGACAGGGGGTCCCTAGGGCCGCGGCGATTTCTTGTGGAACTCCGCGAGGCGGTCTTCCGCTTGGCGCCGCTGGAGCGGATAGTCGGCTTTGGCGACGCCGGCCGCGGGCTGGTGGGAAAGCACCCACTCCAGTTCGGCGACAGCGCGCTCGCGCAGGCCAGCGGCCTCAAGACCATCCGCAAGCTGGAGATGGTTCGCGACGTCGTCTGGGCACAGCCGGACGGCGTGCTCCAGGAGCGCCAGGCCTCTGGCCTTGTCGCCACCGAGGCCGCTGGGTGCGCGCGCCAGGAAGCCGCCGAGCACGACCAGCGGTAGGCCGCATTCAATCTCAGGTCCGTACTTCACGGCGAGTTCTGCTTCGCGGTGGAGTTCGCTCGCCGATATCGCCTGGCGCAGGAAGTTCCGCCGCTCGATCTCATCGCCGAGGCAAACGGCATAATACAGGTGGCCCTCGGGCCTCTGCGGCCCGAGCGTGGCGGCCAATTTCGCCCATTCGAGGCCGCGCTCGAAGAACGCGATCCGCGGGTCGTTGCTGGCCGACTCGGGCAGGCGCAGCTCGCCCATGTCGT
Source organism: uncultured Acidobacteriota bacterium (assembly GCA_963701315.1). Classification (GTDB taxonomy): domain Bacteria; phylum Acidobacteriota; class Vicinamibacteria; order Vicinamibacterales; family Fen-181; genus FEN-299. Next base: position 4,203,370 of record OY969603.1, read on the forward strand.
CGGCCGCCCGGGCGCCTTCCCAGAGCGCATCGTACCCAGCCCCGGCCTTGATCGCCCGGCCATACAGATCCACCGCCTCAGCGGCGGCGCCCGGCGCATCACGCTGGCGCCATGCGGCGCGCGCCCGGTCGAGCAGTTCCTGCGCAGCCGCAGGGATCGCCTGCGCGAGGCCGAGCGAGGAGCTGGTGAGAACCATGCCCGCCAGCACGGCCGCGACACGGCCGATGAGGCCGGCCGACGAGCGGACGGTCATCCGTGCCTCCCGCCCAGGAATCGACTCTGCGTCACCTGACATCCTAGGTTACGTGCAACCATCCCAGCAACCTCGGGTTGAAGCACTCGGTGCGTACGGCTGGTCCGGCAACATCCGCGAGCCACCCAACGTCGTTCGGGACCTCGTGATTCTCGCCGATCCGAATGGCGCCCACACCCGGTCCCGTGGGGATATCCGTCCCGCAACGCTCGGACTCGAGCGTTCCGCTCCTCCACGAGAGGATTGACGGTTTAAGGCGTTCGGTTTCAGGGCTGAGGCCGTCGTCGCCGGTCACATCAGGCCCTTTGTCGGGCGGTCGAGGCCTGTTCCTGTCGGCGCGAATCCTGCCTACTGCTTCGGTGCGAGAACCAGCACGTAGCCCAAGAGAGCCGCGCCGATCAGCAGCGGAATCACGCCCACGAGGTACACTGCCTCTTCGTGGACCAGGGCCTTGAGGAAGATCAGCAGACCGACGCCGACGGCCAGGTTGACCACCCCACCCAGCTTCAAGCCCTCGCGCCGCCGCCGATCTTCGACCTTCTGTTCCTCGCGGAAGAGTTCGAGGACCGCTCCACCGGCCTGTGATTCAGCCACTTTCTTGAGCGTCTCGCTCTTGTAGTAGGCCTCTCGTTCCTTTCGGCGGGCATCGGCCCAGGACGCGACCGCGACGAACGAGAACAGCGCCACGGCGCCGACGCTCAGGAAGAAGAACAACGCGCCAGGCACGGCCAATGACTCGGACATGATCGCCTCCCGGGCGGTGCTTCTGACCGCCACGTATGGTGAGACTGGCGGCAGGCGGCGCAGGTTTCACTTTGTTGGGCCAAGATCACCGACAATAAACGAAACCGCGGTCGCGCACGTCGAGTCCAACCGGGCGAGAGGATCCGCGTGACACTGTCCGAAGACGAGGCTGACGTCGACCGGGTCTTGAGCGGCGACCTCTCCGCGTTCGAGGGCCTCGTCCGCCGCTGGCAGGCGCCGCTCGTCAACCTCGCCTATCGCTTCTCTCGCGACCGCGCCCGCGCCGAGGACATGGCGCAGGATGCGTTCCTGCGCGCCTATCGGGCGCTCACGACCTGGCGGCGGGAAGCTGCGTTTTCGACCTGGCTCTTCGCGTTGGCCACGAACGCCTATCGGACCGAGCTACGGCGGCTACCGCCCTCGACAATTCCGCTCGACGACATTCGGGAGCGGAAGGATCCAACAGCGGCCGTCGCTGAGGCTCTGCTGGCGGAAGCAGATCGCAACCAGATCGTTCGACGCGCCGTGCTCGCGTTGCCGGCGAAGTACCGGGATGCGATGATCCTCTTCTACTTCCACGACTTGGACGTTCCCGCGGCCGCGCAGAGCCTCGGGCTCGCTGAGGGGACCGTCAAGACGAGGCTCTCGCGCGGGCGGGACCTGCTACGGCGCAAGCTGCCGCGGCTGTTCGGCCGAAGGCTGATGGAGCAGACCACATGAACCCGGACGACCTCGACCGCGTGCTGTCGACCGACGAGAGCATCGCGCCCTCCTCCGGGTTCGTGTCGTCGGTCATGGAGCTGGTGGAACGCGAGGCCGTGACGCCGCCGCCCATTCCGTTCCCCTGGGTTCGTCTCGCGGTCGGCCTCGTCGTCGTGTTTGCCCTTGGAGCGGTGTTGACGTGGGCCGGTGTCCCCGAGGCGTTGTTGAAGAGCCTGGTATCGCTATCCCAACTGACAGCCGGCTTAGTGCCGACTGACGCACTCCGTTCAGCCTCGCACATGGCGACGATGTGGGCGGCCGGCGCCCTGCTGGTCGCACTGGCGTCATACGCCGTCTCGTTTCGACTCGTTCGGCCGCGGTGACCTCGATGGTGTCGAACAGATATGCGCCTCGGAGCGACGAGCAAGAGTCCTTCAATGAAAACTGCCCGTCGTCGTCAGCCCGCTGTGCGCGGAGGCGAGGCAATCGTCTCGGACCTGAACCTGGATTCCTGTCGACACCGGCCGTCATCTGGCCAACATTAGTCGCCCACCAAGGTGACTTCCCCGGCCGGCCGACCGCCATGTCACTGTGAGTATTGGCGGCGAGGTGACCCTCCCAGTCACCTTCAGTTGAGCCACATACGGGGTCGCCCCAACCAGCGGAATCCCAACGAGACGTGTGCGAGCGCTACCGGGCATCGTTGTTGCTGCGCTAACAGAATCGCCTAGCCGAACTTAGACCCGGTTCATCCCGAAGCGTCTCGCGCTCTCCGCTCCGGCGGTCGGTCGAACGTAATGGGCGTTGCGCCGTTTCAAGGGAGGCCGCCATGAAGAACGCCGTCTTGTTGTCATGTCTCGTCGCCGTCTGTGGCGTCGTTGCCGTTCGATCGGCGTCTGGTGACACCATCACGGGATTGTCTTCGGCCACCTCTTATCAGGGCACCTCCGCTGCACTCGCCGAACTCTCCATCAGCCAACTTGTGACGGACTCCCACCCAGATGCCACCCAGAGCTACGTTGCGGCCGGCGATACGACTTATGGCGGCAGTGTTACGGTGGTACCCTACCACGTCAGTCTGGTCGAGAGCGCGGACAGCGGCACCATCAGCGCGACGGGCAAGTATCTGGACGAGGTGTACTTCGCGACTGCTGGTGGCCAGCCGGGCTACCTCGCATTCGACTTCGACGCCGTGTACGGCCTAGGAGTTGAGGCAACTACAGGGAGCATGACGACCCTTGCCATGCAAGTCTCCTATCAGAATGAACTACTCGCCTCATACCAAGACGGCTTGCAGGCCGGTGATAGCGCAAGTGGCTTCGCCGGTGCGGTGACGCTCTCCACGGTCCAATATGGGCATGCCCTGGCCAGCGGCTTCTACTACCCTCTCGACTTCTCGCTTTGGGCTGAGTCGACCAATGGGGCTGCGCTTGTGAATTTTGGTCTGCAGCCACACACCTGGGACCTTCAGGGGTATCTAAGCGCCCTGAGGGTGTACTCGTGGATGCCTGTCGCCGGCAGCACCGCCCTGGTGTTCAGACAACTCGACTCCTCCGAGTAGACCTTGTACAGCACCAATGGCTACGACCTCAACCCGGTCCCTGAACCTGCTTCGCTGCTCCTGCTCGGCACCGGCCTCATGGGCCTGTGGGCGTGGCGGAAAGGACGACAGTAGGCGCCAAGACCGGTCGGGCATTTCCCCGGGCCACCACAGCGGTGGCCCACGCCCCTCTGCTGCGCGCAGTCTGTCAGGCGACGTCTGATGGTCGTCCGCGCGTCAAGAAGCGACCCGCGTCCGGGGGCTCGCGCCCGTGAGGACTGCGCGGGGTCGAACCCCCTTGCCACCCCGAGTGCACACACAGACGCTGGCGCCGTCGATTCGTCCGGCCGCACCAATGAGGCAGTCAGACCACTCCGTTCCGCCTGCCGCCCATTCCCTGGCTGCAGACCAACGCCGCGCTGGCTGGCGGCCTCCGGGCCACGGGATGAAGGCGATGGCTCTCCCGACGGCGGGGGTCGTTGAGACGCGTACCGCGGTCCCCGGCGGCGGTTCGTGCGGGTCCCCGCCGCTTGCTCGCCCCAGCTCCTTCGCTCCGCCCTGTCCTCGGCCGTCATCAGACCCCGGCGCACGCTCAACGGAGGGCAGCGGCTCCTCTCCCCAGGACAGGAATCGTCGCGGCGGCGTTCAGGGAAGAGATGCGCTATAGTCTGGCGGCATGCTGGCCCTCCTTCTCGCTCTCGCGCTGCAAGCACCCGCTCGCCCCGACTCGACGGTCCTGCTGGATGCGATCCGGAACAAGTCAATCGACCAGGTGAAGGCCCAAGTAGCTGCCGGCGCCGACCTGAACGCGAAGACGCCACAGGGCTTGACGCCGCTCATGCTCGCGCTGCAGTTGAAGCAGCGCGACGTTGCCGCGCTGCTCCTCGAGAAGGGCTCCAGCGTGACGCCGCGCGACAGCGACGGCTGGAGCGCGCTCACCTTCGCGCTGTACTACGACCAGCCAGACATCGCGCGCGCGATCCTGGCGAAGGGCGCGGACATCAACATCGTCGACAAGACCGGCTGGACGCCGCTGCTGACGGCGATCCGCCACGGGCACCAGGACCTCGTCCGCCTGCTCATCGAGAAAGGGGCGGCGCTCAACGTATCGAATCAGGACGGGTGGACACCGCTGATGTTTGCCCTGCGGTACAACGCGCCTGACGCCGTCCCGCTCATGATCGCGCGCGGCGCGACGGTGAACGCTGCGAACAAGAGCGGTTGGACGCCCCTGATGATGGCCATCCGATTCCAGGCCGCCTCGTCGCGTCTGCTGATCGAGCACGGCGCCTCGCTGGATGCCCAGGACGGCGACGGATGGACGCCGCTCATGCACGCCATCGAAGCCAGGGAGCTCGACACCGGCCAGTTGATCGCCTCTCGAATCCGGTCGCTCGACGTGCAGGACCATGCGGGCAAAACGGCTCTGATCCGTGCCGTCGCCGCCAAACTGCCCGATTTCGCCCGGCAACTGGTCGCACAGGGCGCCAGGACCGACCTGGCCACGACGGACGGGTGGACGGCTCTTATGCACGCGGCCCAGCAGGGTCCTTCAGACCTCGCACTGCTCCTCGTCGACAACAAGACGGCCCCGATCAACGCCCGCAACCGTGACGGCTGGTCCGCATTGATGATTGCCGCGAGGTACGGCCAGCCCGAGCTGGCACAACGCCTGATCGGGAAGGGGGCCGATGTCGGCTTCGCCAGCACGAGCGGATGGACGGCGCTGATGTTCGCCATCGATCAGAAGCAGCCCGAGCTGGCGCGCGTGCTCATCGACAAGGGTGCCTCGCTCACGGCGGCGAACGCGGACGGCTGGACGCCGCTCCTGTTCGCGGCGCGCAGCGGCCCGACCGATCTAGCCTACCTGCTGCTCGACAAGGGCGCGCTTCTCGACGCGCAGACCAAGGACGGGTGGACGCCGCTTCTGGTCGCGCTCCGCTACGGCCAGCCCGAGCTGGCGCGACGCCTGATCGACCGAGGGGCGACGATTGGTGCGACGAACTCCGGTGGCTGGAACGCGGCGATGATGTCGATCAGGTACAGCTCGCCCGAGAATTCGCTGCTGATTATCTCCAGGGGGGGCGACCTTCAGCTTCACGGGACCGACGGCGAAAGTCCCCTGCTCCTCGCGGCCGGCGCGGGCCATGTGGACGTCATGCAGGCGGTCATGAAGGCCCTCAAGCGAAAGGAGGAGAAGGACAAGCAGGGGAACAGCCTGCTGCACCGCGCGGCGAGAAACGGCGGGACGAGCATGGTCGAGTTCCTGCTACAGAACGGCGCGCAGCTGGAGCAGACGAACCAGGATGGGCAGACGCCCCTGCTCACGGCGCTGGACGCTGGCTACGCCGAGACGGCATCGGCCCTCCTGGCAAAGGGCGCGACGCTCTCGGCCACGGCCAAGGGCAAGAGTGCGCTGCACCTCGCGGCGAAGAGCGGAAAGAAGGCGGCGGTTGAGCTCGTGTTGTCGCGGTCCGTTCCCGCCACGACGAGGGACGCCATCGGCGCTACCGCGCTACACGATGCTGGCAGCCGCGAGGTGGCCGAGTTGTTGATCGCGCGTGGCGTCGACGTCAATGCCGCGACCGAACAGAACGTGACCCCACTTCATTCGGCCGCCGCCGAGGGCCGGGTAGACGTCGCCGAGGTGTTGCTTGCCAACGGCGCCCGCATCGATGCCGCGGCGCGCACCGCGGACACGAAGCTGGACGGCTTGACACCCCTGTACCTCGCCCTCTCGAGCAAGCAATCGGCGACGGCCGGACTCCTGATCGAAAAGGGCGCGAACTGGAGAGCTGAGACCAGCAAGGGCCAGCCAGCCTTCCTCGCCGCGGTCAGCGGTGACCTGCCCGAGATCGTGGCTCTCATGGTCGAACGCGGCCTGGACGTGCGAACACGCAACAAGGGCGGCTTGGAGCCTGTGCATCTCGTTCGAAGTAAAGCCATGCTGGATCTCCTGGTCTCGAAGGGTGCCAATGTGGCCGCCGTGGATGAAGAGGGGTATTCGGCGTTGCACTATGCCGCGTCTGGCGGTTACGACGAAGTCGTCCAGGCATTGCTGGACGCCAAACTCGACGTCGCGCCCAAGAACAAGGGGGGTGACACGCCGCTCCACGAGGCCAAGACGGCGAAGGTGGCCGAGGCGTTGCTGGCCAAGGGCGCTCGCCTGCCGGTCAAGGACGCGACAGGCCGGACGCCGCTCGAGAAGGCGCTGTTCTTCGGTCACAAGGACGTCGTCGGTTTGCTCCATCGGCGGGAGGAGGCCGAGGACGCCTCGGCGACCGCGGGAGGGAAGGGCAACATCATCGAGGTGACGGACGGAACGGCGAAGTTGGCCTCGCAGGTCCTGAGCAGTCTCGCGGTGGACCTCTACAGCGGCGCCCTGGCGATGGAGGCAAGCACCAGCACCCCCGGCAACCACAACATGGCGCTCGGATTGTTGCGAAGCGCCGCCAACCAGGGCTACGCCGAGGCCAGTTTCCGCCTGTACGGTGTCACATCGACGTCGAACCCCAGCGAGTCGATGAATGCGCTCGTGCAGGCCGCCGCGGCGGGTCTGGCCGACGCGGAGTTCCAGCTCGGCGTCACGATCATGGCCCGCGCCAGCGACCCGAGGGCGTACACGCCCGGGTCGGTGGTCAGCTTCACCGACCGCTACGACGAGGCGTACGCCTGGCTGTGTGCGGCGGCGGCGCAGGGTCACCAGGGCGCGATGAGGTTCCTCGCCGACTTCTCCCGGCAGTTTTCGAAGGCTGGTTCGACCGAGCTCGAGAAGAAGGTCGGCGAACGCAACGGCCTTCGATTCGCCTTCCGCTACAGCACCACGGCCGACGGCAACCCCGCGGCGACTCCGTCGACGAGCGTCGTGACACGGGTGCCGGTGATCACGTTCTACCAGTCGGCCAAGAGCCCGCCCGACGCCGAGAGCCGGCCGGGCATCCGCTTCGAGAAGAACGCGCTGACCTCTGTGCGGTGGGAGTTGTCCCTCTCCCACTCGAAAGCGCCTCAGCCGCTCACGCTGCCGCTCACCGTGGTCTGGTACGGCCCGTCGGGGGACGTCTTCCATAAGCAGCAGAAGGACCTCGCAATTGCGGCAGACAGCGAATCGAGCGCGCAGAGTCTCGCCTGCGGATTCGACGACCCCGGCCACTGGAAGGCCGGAACGTACACGGTGGACTTCTTCGTTGGCAGTGTGAAGATCGCGCGGGTGTTCTTCACCGTGGTCTAGAACCCGCGTCCTCCAAGGAGCACACCGTCCATGAATCGAAGGCGCCTTGCATTCGTGTGGGCCTGCGCCTTGATCGCCCTCGCATCCTGCTCTCGCCCGTCTGCATCGCGGCCCGCCACCGCCCACGCCCCGCTCGATGCGGCCGCACTCTTCCAACGTGTCGCCGACGCGGTGCCGAATTATCCCGACTTCCTCACGGTCGACGAGCTACAGCGGGACCTCGAGGCATTGAAGGCCACGTATCCCGAGCAGGTCGTCCTTCGCGTCGTCGGCGCGTCGGGCGCCGGCAGCCCAATCACCGAGTGCCAGATCGGGCACGGCCGCCACCACGCACTGCTCTTCGGTTTCCCGCACCCCAACGAGCCGATCGGCAGCATGATGTTGCATTTCCTCACCGGGGAACTCGCGCGGAACGCCACGTTGCGGGAGGTACTTCGACTTCACCTGGCACGTCGTGCTGTGCGCCGATCCCGATGGGGCCCGCCTGAACGAGGGGTGGTTCAAAGGCACGAACAGCGTCACCAAGTACGCTCGGCACTACTACCGCTCACCGAGCTACCAGCAAGTGGAATGGACCTTTCCGGTCGCCTATAAGGGGTACGCGTTCACTACGCCCACTCCGGAAGCAAAGGCGTTGATGGCCATCATCGACCGGGAGCCAATCGACTTCTCGTTCGGTCTGCACAATTCCGGGTTCGGCGGTGTGTACCATTACTGGTCACAAGACATCCCCAGCCTGTACCCCGTCCTGTACTCCGAAATCGCACGGCTCGGGCTCCCGCTGCATCTCGGTGAGCCGGAGGTTCCGTGGGGCACGAAGTTCGACGACAAAGCCATGTATCGGATGATCTACTTCACCGACGACTACGACTACCAGGAGAGATACTCGCCGGTGCCGCCGAAGCAACTGCTCAAGTCCGGGGCGTCGAGCGATGACTACGTGCGCGAGCGGCGCAAGGCCATCACCGTCAACTGCGAGTTGCCGTACTTCTACGACCCGAGGATCGAGGACACACACGCGACTGACGTCACCCGGTCGAAGGCCGTGCTCGAGGGCGTAGCCGTGGAGCGCCTTCGCCTCGCCGACCTGCGACAGCGCTTCACGCGCGTCCGACCGCTGCTGACGGCCAGGTCGCCCTTCGTGGACGCCATCGAGGAGACGCTGCGGACGGGCGACGCGTCTCTAGCCGCTGAGGAGAAGATCGCCCGGACGAGTGCCGACTACGGCCGGCGGGCCACCGTGGCGGAGCGATGGGACGCGGTCAGCGTGCGGACGTTCTATTCGCTTCTCATGTTCGGAGAGTTCGTGCGGCTGCTCGAAGCGGAACGGTCCAAGGTCGGCGCCCATTTGCCGGCCGTGCTGCAGCGGGAGCTGGACGACAGCCTCCACGTCTTCGCGACGCGCGCCGCCCAGATGGAGCGCGAGCTGCACTACTCGGTCGTGCCGATCAAGAAACTCGCAACCGTTCAGCTACTGACGGCGTTCTACACGATGGACTACATCCAGAGACACTGACACCAGGGCCTTCGATCCTCAGCCCATCCGGTTGGCCGCAAACGGTGCGACTCGTCTGCGCCGTTCAGCCCACACCTCGAAGATCCCGGGATCGGGGATCGTCGGCAGCCCGAGGGAGGATCGTTCAATGGGACGCATAGCATCCGTAGCGGCGCTCGCCGTGTGTCTGTGGCTACCGGCGCTGGCCTGGGGCTCCACGGCGAAGCCGGTTCCGCCTGAGCCGGCGACGGTCCGTTCGACGGCCTGGCCGCATCCAGTTCCTGCCCGCATCAGGGACGGCACCAATCCCGGCATCTTCGCCATGACGCTCGGCGAGGTGACGACTTCACTGGCTGACGGCACGTTCGACCCGGTGCAGGATCGGGTGACGCTGCGCGACGGCGCAGTCATGGCTCACTACTACCGCGACACGCTCGGCGTCAGGTTCTACAAGGTTATCGACAAGACGATCTTTCCGCTGCCGCCGTCGGGGCTGTGCACCTGGTACTACTACTATCAGGACGTCAACGACCGCGAAGTCAGGCTGAACGCGAGATGGATGGCCGATCATCTGAGGGACTACGGCGCTCGCTACGTCCAGATCGATGATGGGTGGCAGGCCGAGACGAAGGACGGCCGGCACGGGTCACGCGACTGGACCGGAATCGACAAGCACTTCCCCAGCGGCATGGCCAGTCTGGCCGCCTACATCAAGTCGCTGGGCCTCACTCCGGGTCTATGGATCGCGCCCCACGGACAGTCGAACGAGGACGTGGTGAAGGGCAATCCCGGCGTGTTCCTGCTTAAACCCGACGGCAGTTCGGCGTCCGAGACGTGGGAAGGCAAGTGGCTGGTCGATGCGTCGGCCCCTGAAGCCCATGCGTACCTGCGGGCGCTCTTCGCGACGCTCCGCGGCTGGGGTTACGAGTACTTCAAGATCGACGGGCAGCCCATCGTGCCGGAGGAGTACGCGTCGAAGAAGGCGTTCCTGAAGACGCCTGGCGAACCCGACGAACTATACCGCAAGACGCTCCAGACGATCCGCGCGGCCATCGGGCCGCAGTCCTATCTGCTCGGCTGCTGGGGGCTGCCGCTCGAAGGCGTTGGTTACATGAACGGTTCCCGCACGGGCGGCGATGTCGTGGGTGGCTGGGCCGGTTTCGACACGGCCCTGGAGCCCACGCTGAACGCCTATTACCTGCACAACATCGTCTGGTACACCGATCCCGATGTCATGCTCCTCAGGCCACCACTCACCCTCGAACAGGCTCGGGTCTGGGCGACGCTCCAGGGCCTCACCGGCCAGGCGTTGATGGCCAGCGACCGAATGATGGACCTCTCGGAGGAACGGGTGGAGCTGCTCAGGCGGGTCTATCCAGCCGTCGACATCCGACCGTTGGACCTCTTCCCAACGACGCGCCACAAGCGGATTTGGGACCTCAAGGTCAACCATCTCGGACGCCAGTACGACGTCGTCGGCGTCTTCAACTTCGACGAAATGAAGTCCGATCAGGTCTACGTCGCGTGGAAGGACCTCGGCATCGACACCGCGGGTCCCGTGCATGTCTTCGACTTCTGGCATCACGAGTATCTCGGCGCCTGGGAGGCCGGCATCGCCGTCACGACGGCGCCAACCAGCGTGCAGGTGCTGACCCTCGTCCCTGCCACGGACCGCATCCAGCTGGTGTCGACCAGTCGCCACATCACCCAGGGCTGGGTGGATCTGGCGAGCCTGACGACCGATCGGGCGGGGACGGCCTTCTCGGGCCGGAGTCACGTCATCGGGCGCGACCCGTACGACCTGCAGTTCGCCTATCCGCGGGGCCACAACTTCGCCGTTGCATCGGCTTCAGCCCGCTCGGCCACCGGTCCGGTACCGGTCCGCGTCACCAATCATCAGGGTTGGGCGACCGTCCGGATCGAGCCGGATCGAACGGGCGACGTGACCTGGCAGGTGGTCTTCGCTTCCGCCGAGTCGTACCGCTATGAGACCCGGGAGCCCGGCGGCCTTCGCGTCGAACGCCTCGGGCTTGACGGCGTTCTGCTGCGATGGCAGGCGCAGTACTACCTCAACATGGGCTACCAGGTGTATCTCGACGGAACCCTGCTCGGACGAACCGGCGACACGTCGTTTCCGATTCGCGGGATCGACCCGGTGGCCGCACACACCGCTGAGGTCCGAGCCGTCTGGGAGGACGGCAGCATCGGCCCGAGGCACAAGAAGAGTGAACTCTCGTTCAGACTCGATTCGCTATTGCCCGAAATGCTGCCACTCGTGGAGTTGACTCCGGCACGACTGCAGCTGCACCGATGGGGAGGCGGAACGGGCACCGGTACTTTGTTCGCCGGTGGAGCACGACATGAGCGAGTCCTGACGGCCGAGGCGGGCGCCGAACTGGAGTTCGACGTGCGCGGGCTCTATCACTCCTTTGCTGCGCGCCTGGCCGTCGCCGGCGACGCGGACGACGCGCTGAAGGTCACCGTCCTGGCCGACGGCAAGGAGATCTGGGCCAGCGAGACTCTAACCAAAGCCTCGGCCCCCACGGACATCCGGCTTCCGATCGCAGGCGTCCGGCGGCTGGTGCTGCGGTCGACGGGTGCCAGTACGTCGCCCATCGAATCGACGCCGCCGCGCCGTCGGGAAGGCCTGGCCGCCGGATGGGTGGATGCCAGGCTCGAAAGCCCCGTCGCCCGCCAATAGGAAGCAGACCAGGCGCAGCGCATGAATCGCAGAGAGAGATGGCCCCAGACCGACGGTGAGCAGCGCTGGTCCGCTGCGGCTGGTGCCAAGACTACGAACGAGAGAGGAATCTCGGCTGCGGACATCCATTCCTCGTGGCCGCCAGGGTCGCTGCCCGGAGGACCTTGTCTTTTTTCGCCGTCCGCGCAACGATCGGGCCTGAGACGGGGATTGATCAACGGGGTCCGGATCTTCGGAGGTGCTCCATGGCTTCGAGAGACCGCGCCGCGGATGCCCGTCGTTCGGTGTCGCCGCTGCCATTCGTGCTCGCGGCGGCGGCGCTCCTGCCGTTGGTTGTGGCCGCGGGCCAGTCGCCGCCCTCTCAATCGCCAACCTTTCGCGCCAGCACAACACTCGTCGAGGTCGACGCAATCGTAAAGGACGGGCACGGACGTTTCGTGTCGGTTCTCAAGCCGTCCGATTTCGAGGTGTCCGAAGACGGCAAGCCTCAGGTCATCGACACGTTCTATGTGGTCGAAGGCCGCGAAGTGCGGACGTCGGACGTGCACGCCGCGTCTGGCGTGCCTGAGACCGCAGCCATTGGAAGTCTGCCATCGGCTACCGAGCCCGCTGCTTTATCACGCCAGGCGATTCAGCGTGTGTTCATCCTCTGGTTCGACGTCGACCACATGGCGGTGGGCGGTGTCCGGCGCGGCAAGCTGGCCGCCGCGGAGTTCATTCGGACCGAGTTTCACCCGGGCGACATCGGGGGTGTCGTGGCTGGTGGCTCGATGGCGAACAATCGGCTGACGAACGTGAAGGAGGAACTTGCGACGGCGGTCGACAGCCTCGTACCGTCACCGAATGTGCGGCAGCGCGAACTCGACATGCAGGAGTGGCCGAGGTTCCTATCGCTCTATGAAGCGGCCGGAGTCGATGCCGGCGATGACAAGGTCACTGACCGCATCGTCGCCCGCGCGTGTCTCGACGATGGAGACCGGTGCAGCAGCAGAGAGGACGCGCGCCTGGAGGTCGTGACCAAGGGACGACGACTCATTGGCGAGGCGCGATTCTCGGCGCAGGGCACGCTGTCGACGCTCGACCGGTTGAACAGGGGTCTCGTTCGCCTTCCCGGGCGCAAGACGGTTGTCTACTTCTCCGACGGGTTCTACTCGGAGCAGCTCGTCGGACAACTGCAGGACGCCATCGGCGGCGCCGGCCGAGCCAACGTTCGGGTCTATGCGATCGACACGCGGGGACTGAACCGCGGGTCCGCCGACAGCAGGATCCTCGATGCGCCGCCGCATGCGCCGGTTGTCTTGGCGCCCGATATCCCGGCGGAGCTACCGGAGTTCGACATCGGCATCGACGGTCCGAACAGCCTGGCTGTGGATACGGGCGGGCTGATGATTCGCAACGAGAACGACCTGCCACGGGCCCTGCACGAGATCGCGAGTGATACGAGCTTCTACTACGTGATCGGTTATCGCCCTCCCGCCGCAAGCGCGGACGGGAAGTTCCACACGATCAAGGTCCGCGTCAAAGTGCCCGGTCTGACGGTTCGGGCGAGGAAGGGCTACGTGGCGACCGCCGGCGCGCCGCCTGCGGCACCAGAGGTCCCGCCTGCCGCGTCCGCGGCGCCGGCTGCGCGGTCGACCGGTGACGCGGTGCCGAGGTCGCCGGCGGCGGCGCTCCCGGTGCCCGCTTTGCCCCTTGTCGCCGTGCTGAGCATCCCACCAAGCTCCTCCGGCACGGCCCTGATGGACTCCGGCTCGGTGCGGCTGCGGCCTTTCGATAGGGCCCCGTCGTCCGACGCGCTGCGCCTTCGGGACGGGCCCAGCGGCGGGGCGGGCGTATCCAGCCCGTTTCCCGACGCGTTGATGGACCAGGCCCAGCAGGGGTGGATCGCGTACCAGCGCGGCGATACCAAGGGCGCCTTGGCAGCTCTGAGCGCGCCCGCTGCCCACCCGAGCGCACCCGCATGGGTGAACTACGTGCTCGGTTGGTCCGCGTTCGCGGAAGGCGATCTGGTGGCCGCGCGCAATGCGTGGAACGTGGTTCGTACCGTCGCGGCCGACTTCCAGCCGGTCTACTTCGACATCGCCGATGCCTACCTTCGCCAGGGCAAACGGGCAGAAGCGCTGGTCATGCTCCGCACGGCTGAAGGCCGATGGCCCTCCAGCCTCGAGGTGCTGAACGCCGTGGGGGTTGTTGAGACGTCGCTCGGCGAACTGGACGCTGCTGTCGTGTCGTTCGAGCGGGCCCTGACCCTTGCCCCCGGCGATGAGACGTCTCTGTTCAATCTCGCCGCGTCGAAGGAGATGCGCTATCTCCACTCGGTCCGCCAGCCGACCCCTCGCGAAGCGGATAGAACCGACGCCATTACCGTGTACGGTCAAGTCGTCGGCGCCGGGGGGCCGTTGGCCGAGCGCGCGTCGCAGGCGATTCGGCGGCTGACGCCCCTCGACGTCCGCGCGCTCAAGAATCGCGGAGCCGAGAGTGGTGACGTCGATCCCTCAGTCGCTCCTCCACGGCCTTGCCGTGCGATTGGCCTGGTCGCCGGACGGACGGGAGGTCTACGTCTGGGGGTTGAGCCGTGATCGGGCCACCGAGGGACACGCATTGGTGTCGGTCGCGGAGGGCGTCGTTGTAACAAAGTCCTCGGCGCCCGACTGGGCGGAGGCCTACTGGCTGTGGAAGGGTGCGGCGAAGGCGCCCTGGCTACCGTCCGTGGCGATCAAGGCCGAAACCAAGACCTTCACGAGCTTCAACCCACCGGGCAATGTGAACGCGCCCGTCCCAGCTCAATGGGTGACCAACGCGCTCATCCTGCGCGGGCAGACCATCGCGGATGGGTCGCCGGGCGCCGACCACCCCGGCCTCACGTTTACCTGGTCGCCCTTCGCACTGGGGGCGCTCGCGTTCGTGACCCCGAGACGCCAGCTGATGGTCATTGACAGCGAAGGGCGGACGCTCGAAGTTCCGGGCGCATCTGACGTGCTCCTGCCCGGCTGGTCCGAGGACGGGACACAGATCGCCTATCTATCGCCACAGGGCAACGCCTATGTGCTGCGTGTCGTCTCGGTGTCTTTCTGAGCGTCGCCCTGGCCTTCGCCCACGGCGACTGCGACGAACGGTCAGTCGGCGAGCCGTTCATCGACCGCTGGTGATTCGCGCCCACATCGCGCGGGCCGGGACCGGCAACTCATCGAGCACACGGGAAACGGCGTCGACCAGGGCACCGCGTTCTCCCGCCGCGAGAAGCTGCTCGATGTCCCAAGCGTCCTGAGTACCGCCGGCGTAGAGCTTTAGGAGAATGAGGTCGACCGACGACAGCACGGGCACATCGAGATCCCAAAGACGGATTGTCTCGGCCCGCTCGACAGCCGCCGCCTGCCACCACAGCCGCCCGACAATCAGGTCGACCGGGCGTTCTCCGAGAGCCTCGATTCGCACCACACCGTCGAGCGGGTCGTCCGCGCCTGCCCGCCTCACCGTGACGGTCAAGCGAGGATCGGCCTGAAGCGTCGTCCACGTCGTGGCATCGAGCGCCCGCCGGTCGGTTGTGAGGAGGTCGGTGTCAAACGTGGAACGCGCGACGCCCCGGACGGCCAGTGCCTCCCCGCCGATGAGGGCACATCCGATCCCTGCGTGCCGCAGGAAGCTCAGAACTGCCCCGAGCAGGCGCTCGCTCATTCCAGGAGACCCTGCATGACGGGGCTCGCCTGGCGGCCCGCCTGACGTTGGCGCTGGAACACCCGGCGTGCCGTGGCCCGGTCCACGCCGTTCGCGGCACAGTACAGATCGATAGCATGTTCGGCGAGCTCTGCGACCAAGGCCACTCGCTCCTCCGGGCGCATTGCGCGGACGCGTGCATCGAGTTCACGACGCGTCGCCGCGCCGACGGCAGACTCCATGGCGACAGTATATAGCCGACGGGCCGCTCGGCGTCGGCGCTGTGTTCGTCGCGGGCGCTACCCGTCATGGAACCGCCCCTTGATGGTCGCGCGAGCGACTTCGTCTCCGTTCGGTGCGAGTTCGCCGCGTCCCAGGCGCAGCACCGCAACGTGCCAGCGCGCTCGACGGGGAACCGAACTTGTCGCTTCACTGGCGGCACGGCCCGGAGTTGGATTGGACGACCGAGCAGCCGGGCACCGATCCCGTCTCAAGAGATGTCAGAGCCGTTGATCGACGCCTCCGTCTTCCTCATTCCGCCCGTAGCGCGACAAGCGGATCAACCCTAGCGGCGCGTCGTGCCGCGACCCAGCCGGCGGCGACCGACACCAGCGCCAGCCCGAGCGACGCGGCCGCATACGACGCGACATCGCGGGGCGTGACGCCAAAGAGGAACTGGGACAGCGCCTTGGAGACGCCCACCGCCACGGCGATGCCGAGGACAGTGCCGATTGCGGCAAGTTGCAGGCACTCGCCGACGATCATCGACACGACCTGCCGTTGCCCAGCGCCGAGTGCCATGCGAACGCCGATTTCCGTCGTGCGCTGCGCGACGGTGTAGACCGTGACGCCGTAGAGGCCCACGGCTGCCAGCAGCAGGCCGAGACCCGCGAGGGCTCCCAGGAGGAGGGTCCTGAACCGCGGCCGCGCCACCGTTTCCGAGACAACGTCGTCGAGCGTGCGCGCGGGCCCGATCGTGATGTCGCGGTCGACCCCGTGGACGGCCCCGGGCAGGGCCGCGAGCACCAGCCGTGGATCGCGTGCGGTCTTCGCGACGAGCGTCATGTTTCGGAAGGGATACTGGGTGAACGGCAGGTACAGCGTGTCGTCGGCGGGTTCCTCGAGGCCGCGGAACCGGACATCTCCAACAACGCCGACAATGGCCAGAGAGGTCTTCGGGCTGACCTGCAGCGGGCGGCCCTCGACCTCCAGCGTACCGAAGAGCCTCCGCGCCGCGCTCGCGCTCAGGATCGCGACCTCCTGCGTGTCGGCGCCGTCCAACGGGTTGAACAACCGGCCGCGCAGGAGGGGAATCCCAAGCGTCCTGAAGTACTCCGGCGTTGGGTTCATCAGGTTGAGGCTCACAGGCACAGAACCACCGGTTCTCGGATCGCGCATTTCGAAGTCGTACCGTCCCCGACCCCGGGCCGGGGGCAGACCGATGGCGGCGGCGGCGGACGTAACACCGGGGAGCGCTCGCGCGGCCGCGACCAACCGGTCGGTGAGATCGATCTGGCGCGAGCGGGACA
The DNA here is from genome assembly GCA_963701315.1 of uncultured Acidobacteriota bacterium. GTDB lineage: Bacteria > Acidobacteriota > Vicinamibacteria > Vicinamibacterales > Fen-181 > FEN-299. The sequence goes on from OY969603.1 coordinate 4,220,216, forward strand.
GGGTACGGCCCATCGCGAGGTTCAGCTCGATGCTCACGACCTGCTCCGGCACCATGCCGGCATTCGTCCCGACGAGGCTCAAGAAGCTACGGCCGAGCAGTCCGGCACCGACGAGCAGTACGAGCGACACCGTCAGCTCGGCCACAACGAGCGCCGACCGGAGCCGTCGGACCGCCGGGCCAGAGGCAGGGTCCTGCTTGACCCCGACAGCACCCGGATCGGGCCCTCGCACGAGCAACTGCCAGACGGGTCCGGCACCAGCAGTCAGCGCCGCCGCGGCTGAGAGGCCGACCGCGAACAGCAGCACCGGCACGTCGACGCGGACCGACTCGAGGCGGGGCAAGTCGGCCGGGTCAAGCCACCGGAGCACCGCGACTCCCCAGGCGGCCAGGCAGATGCCGGCCACGCCACCGGCCAGCGCGAGAAGGAGGGCTTCAACGAGCGCGTACGACACAAGGCGGCGCCGGGGAGCGCCGAGCGCGACGCGCAGGGCGATTTCACGCCCGCGGGACGCCTGCCGCGCGAGGAGCAGGTTGGCCACGTTCGCACAGCCGACAAGCCATACGCAGGCGACGGCGCCCAGAAGCGTCCACAGCGCCGGCCGAACGTCACCCGTCAGCTCCGCCTCAAGCGGCACGACGGCTGCCTCGTAGACCTCGGCCCACGGTGGCTGCTGGCGGGCGAACTGACGCGATGCTCGTGCAACCTCGGCCGCGGCCTCACCGAACGTTCGCCCACGCGCCAGGCGACCGACGAGCTGGCCGTAGTGGATCGCCCGTTTGGCGGCAAACGGGGAGAATTCGACGGGCGCCCAGAGCGCCGGCGGTTTGGGGGGAGCCGACAGGCTGAGCCGCCCTTCGGGCGGGAACTCGAGCTGGGGCGACGCCACGCCGACAATGGTGAAGGCCGTGGAATTGAGTCGAACGGCTCGCCCGATGACCCTGGGGTCAGCCGCGAATCGCCCGCGCCAGAGGCGATCGCTGATGGCCAGTTCCTCTGCGCCGCCCCTCGGCCAGCGACCAAGGGTCGGTTGGATGCCCAGTGTCGCGAAGAACCCGGACGAAACATACGACCCGCTGACGGTCTCGAATCCGGCGTCGGCATCGAGTGCGAAGATGTCCCTCGAACAGAAGGCCAGAGACTCGACCGACGGCACCATCGCCTGCCAGTCTTGCACGTCCAGGTTCGAGTACCCGCCGCTCATGATCTTCCCCGTCTGGCGATCGCGCCCTTGGAGGATCATCAGCTGGTCGACGTCGCGGTAGGGGAACTCCCGAAGAAGGACGCCGTAGACCACGCTGAAGATGGCCGTGCTCGCGCCGACACCGGCCGCAAAGGTCAGGATGGCGGCAAGCGCGAGTCCTCGACGGCGCCTGAGCGCCCGGGACGCGTATCGCACGTCCTGGACGACGTCTCCGAGTACCCGCCACAGAGGCATGCCGGACCTCGACACGATGCCGAGGGAACCCGTTCCCTCGGGTTTGTACGTGAGCGGCGCCGAGGGGCCATCGACCGCCAACCGCCTCGAACGGCGGCTGCTCTGAATTCCGATCTCCGCGCCGTATCGGCCCGATGTCACGATTAGACACCGAGTCACGTCGCTCGGGCGACGTCGCACCGATGACGCGGGCGCTCGAGCAAGGGTCACGTCGCGTCGGGGGTGTGAAGGTCCGACCACTCTCGTGGGCCGTATGCGGCTGGGAGCAGTCCGCGATCCCAGCTGCGGTGTGCGGGCTCGGCCAGATTATCGGTATGCGCGGCCCAAGGTCGGCGACCAACTCCAACGCCACCTCAAGGCCTCTGTGAGGGCCGCGATACCCGATGCGTCGGAAAGGGCGTGTACCGCCGTCGGTCGAGCCGCCTCAGTCCAGATCGTGATGGGACTCGCGACCACGTGAAGGAGGGGCGCCCCATGGGCGGCGCGGGCTCCTGGGGCAAGCTGTCCCTGCGGGTCGGGGGGTGACTTCAGCCGTGGGTCACCGTCTTGCGGTACTGGATGTTCCGCTCGGCCAGGTGTGCGAGCACGAACTGCAGGCACGAGTCATCCTCACCGACGAACTCGGGCGGATTGATGCCCGGCCGGTGGAACCGGCCCTCGGCGAGAAGCCGCACGCCGGCGGTACCCGTGTAGCCCGTCGTCCGCGCCATCGACGTCACGCCGGTCGCCGTGTCGAACCGGTCCAACAGGTCGTAGACGACCCGCTCGGATCGCCCCTGCGCGTCGACGCCATCGATCGTCACGCGCATCACCGTGAAGTCCTCTTCGCCGGGACGCAGCGTCCACTTGGGGAACATGATGCGCGCCGTGAAGTCGAGAGGGGCGATTCTCGCGCCCTTCACGTCGATCGGCGTCTTGTCGAAGAATCCCGCTTCGCGCAGAACAGTCATCAGGTGGATGTGCCCAGGGAAACGCAGCGTCTTCTCCTTCATGTTCGGGCACCTGATCGTCCGTGCGAGCGACCGCAGGCCGTCAGTGTTGAACGACTCGAGCGTGCCCACACCTGGGAAGAGCACGAGTTCGGGATCGCTCAGGGCCGGACGGATAACCTCCTGCCCGTGTTCGATGTAGCGGGCAGGCCTCGTGTACTCCTCGATGACATCGATTGGCGAGAACACGGCCTTGTACTCGAACGGGAACTCCCGCACCACCGGCAGGCCCCCGACCAGGATCTCGACGTTCGACAGGGACGCCATCGCCTTCTGGTGATAGCCGACGAACATGTTGCTCATGCCCGGGGCCACGCCGAAGTCCACGATTGCCGTCACGCCCTTCTGTTTCGCCAAGCCGTCCAAGTCGAACGGATCCTCCGGGAAGAAGGCAATGTCGACGACGTCGCGGCCCGCCTCGATGATGGCGCGCAGTGCGGCCTTGCCCATGAAACCGGGCAGCGCACCGATCACGATGTCAAACGGCGCGACCAAGTCCCTGATGCGAGCGGGATCCGCCAGATCGGCGGCGATGGTCTTGATGCCCGGGTGGTCACCGAACGCGGTCCGCAGCACGTCCGTCGAGCGATCGACACCCGTCACGTCGAAGATAGGAGCCAAGTCCTTGGCCATTTCCTTTCCGACGAGTCCTGCACCAAGCACGATGACCTTCTTCACACGGAACCTCCGATCCTTACGCTCCAGGGCCGGCGTGGGGCCAGCGACACGACCTCAATTCTACTACCTGTTGAGCCAGGACACCCCGGCAGGGGATCGGCGCGCGAGCCGCCGGCATCAGCCGCTCGGGGTCTCTGAGCTCCTCGTGGCTGCCGCTCCAGCCCTACCGTCGCGACGGGCCCATGGCCCGTCGCCTCCGTCTCGACGCGCCAGCCAGCGACACCGCCGTCTCCGCCAACACGCGCGCCGCGCGCCGCACGCCCAGCTGCTGTTGGTCGCGCAGCCGGTCCCACATCTCGAACGAGAGCAGCGCGTCCAGGACTTCCAGCACCAGGCCGTCGCGCCGGCTCAGGTGCGGCGCCACGATGGCTTCGAGCCGCGACCGGAAGATCGCCTGTGTTGCTGCGTCTTGCTCCCGCAGGTACGCCGACTGGTGCCGGACCAGGCGACTCGCGCGTCGATACGGCGCGATGAACTCGTAGATGCGTGCGCGGCGCGCGACGAGCGCGCGAAGGTCGGCGTCCAGATGGCCCGACGGAGGCCCGACCCACGCCATGGACAGCACCAGGGGCGTCACCCGTTCCGTGATGCGGCGATGCAGCGTCTCCTGGTCCCTGAATTGCCGGAATACGGTGCGGATCCCGACACCGGCCCGCCGGGCGACCTCCTCGACAGTTGGAGGCCGGTGCGTCGCAACGATGATCTCCTGCATCGCGCGCACGATGGCTTCGCGGTTCGCTTCGCCACGGCGCACGCGGCCATCTTCAATGCCCGCGGAAGCCCGTAGGCCGTGCCTGGACATGCCCACAGTATGCACGTCGATCCTCGCGTTGACAAATGGCAGCTAGACTGCCACTATCTTCCGGCAAGTCTCCACGAGCGAGGTGATCGAAGTGACCTCCACCGGAACGTCGACTCTGTTGCAGGCGGGACGGCGGCCTGACTGGGGCAGCACGACACCAGGCCGGGCGGTCGTAACGCTGGGGCTCATCGTGGCGTGGATCGGCTGGGCCACGCCGACCGCAGCCGGCGGCCCGCCGGCCGCCCCCGCGCGGGATGCCTCCGGCCGATCGTGGCATCTGCTCGCCCTGCAGGACGCCGCCATCCAGGCTGATCCACGATCCGGCGAACTGCAGCTGCTCACCGAACAGAGCCGGCTGCGACGGCGCAACATCGAAGTGCTCCGCCTGCCGTCCGCGACGGTCGCCGGCCAGGCCCAGTACCAGTCAAACGTGGCCACGGCGCCGATCGTCTTGCCAAACGGTCTACCGATCCTCCAGCTGTCGAGGGCCACCTACGATTCCTCCGTCAGGGTTGACCAACGGATCCTCGATCCCACTCGGTCGCCGGACCTCGCGGTAGCGGATGCCCAGCTGGCCCAGGACCAAGCCCGGGTGCGAGCAGCGCTGTTCACCCTACGACAGGCCGTCAACGATGCGTTCTTCGCGGCCCTCGGGCTGCAGGAGCGCTCCGCCGCTCTGGTCGCGACAATCGCCGACCTGGACGCCCGGCTCCGGGAGATTCGCCTGCGCGTTCGCGAGGGCACCGCGCTGGCTGCCGATGCGGCCGCCGTGGAAGCGACCCTGCTCGAGCGGCGCCAAGACCAGGAGGAGCTTCAGGCGAACCGGCGAGCTGCCCTCCTGCAGCTGGCTCGCCTGACCGGCCAGACCATCGCGGATGGTGACCAGCTCATCGTGCCGGATCTGGCTACGGCGGTAGTCGAGGCCCGGAAGGGCCTGGAACAGACCCGGGCGCGGCCGGAGTACGCCGCCTTTGCGCGCGCCCGCGACCTGCTCGGCCGGCAGGAACAGTCCGCTGTGGCGCAGGAGCGGCCGGCCGTGTCGCTGTTCGGGCGTGTCGGCTATGGGCGGCCGGGCCTGAACTTCCTCAGCGGGCAGGCGGAAATGTATGGCCTCGCCGCGGTGCAGGTCCAGTGGAAGGCGTGGACGTGGAACGTTGCCCGACGGGAGCATGCGGCACTCGACCTCCAGCAACGGATTGTCAGCGCCGAGGAGGCCGCCTTTACGAAGGAGATCGGCGAGGCCACTGAAGGCGATCTGGCGACTATTGACCGTCTCCAAAGCGCGTTGACGATCGACGACCGGATCATCGCACTGCGTCACGAAGTCGACCGCGTGACGAGACTCCGCTTCGACCAGGGAGTTGTGACCGCCTCGGAATGGCTCGACCGCAGCACGGATCTCCTCCATGCGCAGTTCAACCGGGCCGGCCACCAGGTCGATCTCGCTCAGGCGAGCGCACGGCTGTTGACGACGCTGGGTCTCGATGTGAGGGAATAGCGATGCACCCGAGAACGAAAGCCATCCTCACCTGGGTCGCCGTCTGCACGATCGCGGCCGCGGCTTTGCTGGTCGCTTGGGCGGTGTGGCTGCAGCGCCGCGCCGGGGCGGTGCCCGAGGGCTTCGCCGCCGGAAACGGGCGGCTCGAGGCGACGCAGGTCGACATCGCCACGAAGTTCGCCGGGCGCGTGGTGGAGGTGCTGGTCCGGGAAGGGGACAGTGTCGAAGCCGGGCAGATCGTGGCCCGCATGGACGCGCAGTCGCTGGTCGCGCAGCTGCGCGAGGCGGAGGCGCAGGTCGTCAGCGCGCGCAGCAGCAAGGCAACGGCGGCGTCCCTAGTCCGCCAACGGCTGAGCGCGAAGGCGACGGCCGACGCGCTGGCCATCCAGCGGAAGGATGACGTCGTATTGGCCCAGCAGCAGTTTGACCGGACAAAGGCCCTCTTGGCAGGAGGGGCTGCCACTCCTCAGCAGTTTGACGTCGACCGGAACCGGCTTGAGTCAGCCACTGCGGCTCGGGCCGCCGCCAACTCACAGGTGGAGGAAGCCCGCACGGCGATCGACGTCTCGCAAGCAGAGGTGGCGGCCGCCGACGGTCCAATCCAGGCCGCGCTTGCCGCCGCGGAACGGCTCCGCGCCGACCTGGCGGATTGCGAGCTGCGCGCCCCTCGGGGCGGCCGGATCCAGCACCGGCTCGTCGAGCCCGGCGAGGTCCTTCCGGCTGGAGGGAAGGTCCTCGTCCTCACCGACCTCACCGACGTCTATATGACTGTGTTCCTGCCTGAGGCGGCCACGGGCAAGCTGGTCGTTGGCGGGAACGCCCGGCTCGTCCTCGACGCGGCACCCGGCTACATCCTGCCGGCCGCGATCACGTACGTCGCGGCGGAGGCGCAGTTCACACCCAAAACCGTCGAGACGAGCAGCGAGCGACAGAAGCTGATGTTCGAGGTGCGCCTGCAACTCGACCCGGCCATGCTCCGCCAGTACGCACCGCTCGTCAAGGCTGGCCTCCCAGGTGTGGGCTACGTGCGCGTCGACCCCGCCAAGCCGTGGCCTGCACCGCTCGCCGTGAAGCTCCCACCGGAGCCCACGAGACGATGACCTCAGACGCAGCCCGGCTCGACGGCGTGCGGCACGTGTACGGGCGGACGGTCGCCCTCGATGGCATCGACGTGGCCATCCCGGCGGGGTGCATGGCCGGTCTGATCGGCCCCGATGGCGTCGGCAAGTCGACCGTGCTGGCCCTCGTGGCTGGCGCGCGGCGTCTGCAGGCGGGGCGCGTGACGATCCTGGGCGGGGACATCGGCGATGCCGAGCACCGACGTGCCATCTGTCCCCGCATCGCGTACATGCCCCAGGGGCTCGGTCGAAACCTCTATCCCACCTTGTCGGTCTTCGAGAACGTCGACTTCTTCGCGCGGCTGTTCGGCCAGTCGCGCACCGAGCGCGACTGGCGTACCCGCGAACTCCTGGAGGCGACGAATCTGGCCGCCTTCGCCGACCGACCGGCCGGCAAGCTGTCTGGCGGCATGAAGCAGAAGCTGGGCCTCTGCTGTGCCCTCATCCACGACCCCGACATCCTCATCCTCGACGAACCGACAACCGGTGTCGACCCCCTCTCCCGGCGTCAGTTCTGGGACCTCATCCACCGCATTCGCAGGCGACGGCCTGGCATGAGTGTACTCGTCGCCACCGCCTACATGGACGAAGCGGACCGCTTCGACTGGCTCGCCGCGATGGACAGCGGGAGGGTGCTCGCCACCGGCGCACCCGCCGCATTGATGCGCGCGACAAGCACCCGCACGCTCGAGCAGGCCTTCATTGCCTCGCTGCCCGAGGGGCGACGGCTGGGGCACGGAGCGTTGGCGATTCCGCCTCGAGGCACCCTGCACGCCGACACAGCCATCGAGGCCCACGGTCTGACGTGTCGCTTTGGCGACTTCACCGCCGTCGACCACGTGAACTTCCGTATCGAGCGCGGCGAGATCTTCGGTTTCCTGGGCTCGAACGGCTGCGGGAAGACGACGACGATGAAGATGCTGACCGGGCTGCTCCCCGCCACCGAGGGCGATGCATCGCTGTTCGGCCACGCCGTGAAGGCGTCCGATCTCGAAACTCGGCGCCGTGTTGGCTATATGTCGCAGTCGTTCTCCCTGTACACCGAGCTCACCGTCCGGCTCAACCTCGAACTCCACGCCCGCCTGTTCCACCTCCCGGCGGGCCAGGTGGTGCCCCGTGTGGACGCGATGGTCGATCGGTTTGGTCTACGCGATCACCTCGATCAGAGGCCCGACAGCCTGCCGCTCGGCATTCGCCAACGCCTGCAGCTTGCGGTCGCGGTGATTCACGCGCCGGAGATGCTGATCCTCGACGAACCGACGTCCGGGGTGGACCCGATCGCTCGAGACGCGTTCTGGGCGCTCCTCATCGATCTCTCGCGGCACGACGGTGTGACCATCTTCATCTCGACGCATTTCATGAACGAGGCGGAACGGTGCGACCGCATCTCCCTGATGCACGCTGGCCGCGTGCTCGCCCAGGGCCCGCCCGCCGATCTCGTGCGCCAGCGGAACGCCGCGAACTTGGAGGAGGCGTTCATCCAACACCTCGAGGACGCCGAGGCCACCCTCCGCATGGCCTCGGACCGCGCAGAGGCGGCGCCGGTCAACGACTCGCCCGTCAATGAGTCGGCGGGGTCGGTCGCGACGGGTCCCTCGCCCCGCTTCAGCCTACGGCGGTTGTGGGCGTACGCGCGCCGCGAGGCGATGGAGCTTCGCCGGGACCCCGTTCGGCTGACCTTTGCCTTGCTCGGGCCAATCCTGCTGATGATCGTCTTTGGCTACGGGATCACGTTCGACGTGGACCAGGTGCCGTACGCGACGATCGACCGCGACCAGTCGGCGGAGAGTCGCGCCTATGTGGCGCACTTCTCCGGATCCCGCTACTTCGACGCGCGCGCGCCCATCGTCGATCACGACGAGTTGGAGCGCCGGATGCGCAGCGGCGAGCTCAAGGTTGCGATCGAGATCCCACCGGGGTTCGGTCGCGATCTTGTGGCCGGCCGGTCACCCGCCGCCGCCGTGTGGCTGGACGGGTCGATGCCGAGCAAGGCGGAGACGATTCGGGGCTACGTCGACGCCGTGCATCAGCGGGCGGTGAGCCGGGTCGCATCGCCGGACGGGACGCCGACGGCGCCGCTGGTGACGGTCGCACAGCGGTTCCGCTACAACCCGGATTTCCGCAGTGTCTTCGCGATGGTGCCCGGCATCATCATGCTGCTGCTCGTGCTCATCCCCTCGATGATGACCGCGGTGGGCGTCGTGCGGGAGAAGGAACTCGGCTCAATCACCAACCTCTACGCCACTCCGGTGACGGGCACCGAGTTCCTCCTGGGCAAACAAGCACCATACGTGGCAATCGCCCTCATGAGTCTGGTCGGGATGATGCTGCTGGCGGGCTTCCTCTTCAGCGTGCCGCTCAAGGGGAGCGTCGGGGTGTTTGCCGGCGGTGCCATCTTGTACATCCTCGCGACCACGGGCTTCGGGCTCTTGATTTCGAGCTTCGCGAAAACCCAGGTCGCGGCCATCTTCGCGGCTGGAATCCTGACCTCGGTGCCGGCGATCTCATTCGCGGGCATGATCTCGCCGCCTTCCTCACTGTCGGGTGGCGGCCGGGTCTTCGGCCTCTCGTTCCCGAGCCTCTACTTCCAGGCAATCAGTCTCGGCGCGTATACGAAGCAGCTCGGATTCGCCGACCTCTGGGGCGACCTCCTCGCCCTGGCGGCATTCGCCGTGCTGTTCGTGGCCGCGGCCGCCGTGCTGTTGCCAGCCCAGGAGCGATGACATGCGCCGGACCCTCAAGAACATCTGGCGCCTGGGCGTGAAGGAACTCTACAGCGTCCGGTACGACGGATTCCTCCTGTTCCTGATTGTCTACTCGTTCAGCTATGCCATCTACTCGCCGGCGAAGAACGCGCCGTCCGGCGTGCAGGACGCATCGATCGCCATTGTCGATGAGGACCGGAGCGCGCTGTCACGCCGGATCAGCGCGGCGTTCCTGCCGCCATACTTCAAACCGCCGGTCGCGCTCGCCCTCGGCGAGGTGGACCACGAAATGGACGCCGGTCGCTACACCTTCGTCGTGGACCTGCCACGCGCGCTCGAGGCGGACGTGCGGCGTGGCCGGACGCCGACGATTCAGCTCCTGGCCGACGCCACGGCGATGACGCAGGCGGGCACGGGGATGGGCTACATCCAGCAGATCATCACCCAGGAGGTCAATGCCTCGGTCGGCTCGTCGACCGCCGGTCCGACCCCCATCAGATTGGTGACTCGGGTCAAGTTCAACCCGAACCTCGACGCGACACCGTTCAGCGCCGTCGTGCAGCTCGCCAACAGCATCACGCTGCTCGCGCTGTTTCTCTCGGGAGCGGCGATCATCAGGGAGCGCGAACATGGCACGATCGAGCACCTTCTCGTGATGCCGCTCAGGCCCCTCGAGATCATGCTCGCCAAGATCTGGGCGAACGGCGTGGTCGTCCTCGGCGGGACCGGGCTCGCGGTCCAGATTATCGTCCGAGGGGTGCTCGGCCTCACCATCGCCGGCTCCTTTGTGCTCTTCATGGCCGCTGTGGCGCTCTACGTGTTCGCGCTGAGCGCCCTCGGAATCTTCCTCGGGACGGTCGGCCGCTCGATGCCGCAGTTCTCGCTGTTGGCGTTTCCCGTCTACATTGTGATGAACCTACTGTCAGGCGGGCGATCGCCGCTTGAGAGCATGCCGGTATTACTGCAGCGGCTCATGCAGCTGTCGCCATCGACGCACTTCATGAGGATCGCGCAAGCCGTGTTGTACCGAGGGGCCGACTTGACGGTCGTGTGGCGTGAGTTCGCCGCGTTGTCGGTGATCGGCGCGGCGTTCTTCGTCGGGTCGCTGTGGCGGTTCCGTCGAACGCTGGTGGGCTGAGGCCGCCGCGTCGGCGTCCCTCCTGCCCGATTCCCGTGTGTGTCGAGTACTCCGGCCCGTCATTCGCGGCCCATGACTTGGTCGCGGGCTGCGCGCGTCGACACCCCTAGGCCTCCCGCCTGGGCGACACCCGACTTGACGAGATCCGTCACGGTCTTCTCCACGAGGCGATTGAATTCCCCCGGTCGCTCGAGCATCGGATAGTGGCCGATGTGCGGCATGACGACGACATCAAAATCCGCTTTCACCGTCCGGGCCGCCTGGAGATTGGTTGGATAGAGGTCGCCGTTGATGGACCGTAGCGGGACCGTCAGCTGACGGGCGGCCGCCGTATAGTCGTACCCCGCCAGGCTGGCAAGCACGCCATAGGCTACGTCTGGCGGTGTGCCCCTCATCCGCCGCTCGACCTCGGCCATCAGCCATTCATCGGCGTCCGCCTGAAACAGCATCTTGATCATCGCCCTCATGCTGCCCGCGTAGTCGTCGCGGAACGCCTCGGCCCGGCGCCGCACATCGCCGGCCGCCCGAGCGGCGTACTCCGGGGTTTCCGGGTGGCCAAGGTCCTGGAACGTGTCGATGCCCACGACGGCGAACACTCGGCCGGGCAGCCGCAGTGCCGCGTCGATGGCGACCGGCCCGCCCAGCGAGTTCCCGAACAGGACCGCGCGCACGAGGTGCTCCGCGTCGACGACCGCCTTCACGTCTGCAGCGAAGGCCTCGACGCTCCACGTCTTGCGGTTCTTGCCCGACTCGCCGTGGCCGGCCAGGTCGAGAGCGATGACCCGGTATCGGCTGGACAGGGCGTGGAACTGCTCCGTGAAGAAGCTCCGATCGGCCAACGCGCCGTGAATGAACACCAGCGCGACGTCGCCACGGCCGGCCGCCGAATAGACGATGGAGACGCCGTCCGGCGCGGTGCACGTCTTCCGTTCGATGGGAGGTTCATTAGGCGGCTGGACCAGCTCCGGGATCTTCGACGCTGACGTCCAGTCGATCGTGCCCAGCTCCAACTCGTGCTGGAGGAACTCAAGACGGTCGTGGCGCGCCGCCGCGTTCAGGGCGTGCGGCGCCCAGTACGCCTTGAACTGCTTGGGCTCGGTCACCAGCTGTGCGTACTGTCGCGCACGCTCTACGGTGAGGAAGGCCTCCTGTGTTGCATACTGCATCAGCACGGCCGCCGGCGCCGCGTGCGCGACATACAACCCGGGGTCCAGCCAGGCGTACTTCCGGAAGAACGCATCCCACGCGCCGGCCCCCACCTGGTTCCGAAGGCCACGATACTCCTGGCTCTGGAGATCCACCTTGTCCGAGAGGCTGCCGGCCATCAGCACGAATGCCTTGAATCGGTGATCGATGCCGGCGAGGTAGCCGCCAGTCGCCGCGTTGTAGCTGTGACCGACGTAGGCCAGCCGGCCGGGGTCGACGTCCGGACGAGCGAGCAGTAGGTCGGCAGCGCGCCGTACATCGAGGATCGTCTGGATCCGGTCGTTGATCTGCTTCTCGTTGAGCGGTGCCCGATCCTCGTAGAACCCCGGTCGCGCCACGGGGCCGTCGAACAGCAGCGACACGACGCCAGAGTGGGCGAGCACGACCGCCTCGTCGAGGAACTCGTGGCGATTGCGACACTCCGAGTTGCCCCAGTACCAGTGTCCCCAGATGACCGCGGCAAACGGTCCTTTGCCGTCCGGCACGACAAGGTACGCGGGAACGCGGCCGCCTTTCAGGCTGGCGTACGAGATGTCGTGCACCCTGACTCCGGTCCGGACTTCGACGCCGACCTCCCGCACGTCGAGCGGCGCGCGGTTGTCATAATCGAACCGTTTGACCAGATCCTCGTAGGACTGAGCCCGAAGTGTGGAAGCGGCCGCCAGTGCGAACACGAGCGCACCGAGCAGAAGTGTCTTCATAGAGGCCTCCGGACCGAGCACGACGGGAAGCGCGGATCGCCAGCACACCCACGTGATCGCGGCGATGTCTACTGAAGAAACGCGGCGCCGCACCCCACGCGTCGGCCGATGCGATAGCCATCATTGTGCCAGTCGCCGCTGCTGTGTGACACCACCACGTTGGCCTTCGGGCGTGGGGCCTGAGCTGCAGAGATCGAGCGGGCTGCCGGCGGCGGCGCCTGCACGGCCCGATCAGCAGCCCAGTGTCATTTCGGCGTAGCGCCCACGTAGCCCGGCCGTGTCTTCACCGTGACGTGCCGTCCCCTGACTCGTACATCGAGATGGTGCCAGCCACCCGCGTTCACGCCCTGAGGCGAGTAGGCGAGAACGTAGCGTTGGCGGAATTCCTGAAGAATGCCGTGGAACGTCTGGCCCAGGTCCTTTGTGGATTCCACCATGATGAGCCGCCCGCCGGTCGCCTCAGCGAGGTCCCGCAGGAATACCGCCTTCTGCGGGGCTGCGGCCACGACGGGGTACACCACTACCTCGGTCTGCCGAGCAATGGCCGTCACGGCGTCGGGCGACAGCCAGCTTGACGTGTCGAGACCGTCGGTAAAGACGATCTCCAGCGAGCGGCCGACGTCGGATTCCGCCACCATCAGCCCCGCGAAGCAGGCGTCAACGAGCGGTGTGCCCCCGACCGGTTCCACCTGGCTGAGTGTCCCGCGAACCCAATCGAAGTCGTGGGTCAGGGGCGATTCGAGGCTGACCGAGTCGGAAAATGCGATTAGGGCCGCCTGGTCGGTCGGGGTCAGGTCGCCGAGCAGAGCTCCGCCTGCCGATTGCAGGTGCGCGAGTGGTTCGCCGGCCACGCTGTAGGTGGCATCGAAGACGAGAACGAGGTTCAGGGGAAGCTCGACCGGATCGACGAGGTCGACGCGCTGCAGTACGCCATTGTCGGAGACTTCGAAGTCCTCCGCGCGCAGGCCGAGTACGGGTCGGTTCCTGTCGGTTACGAGCACGTCGAGGCGCACGGCCTCGATCCGGGCCGAGAAGGTCGGAGCCTGCGGTGGCACGGCGAGGACGAGGCCCGCCACGACGATGGCCGACGGAGAGCCGAATGCCTGACGCATCATCGCAGTGCCTCGCCCGCCGTGCGGTAGACCTCCTGAAGGCGGACATCGACGTCCTCGCCCTGCATGAAATAGTAGTCGCGCCACGGGTCCGAACTGTCCGGCCGCAGCGCCCACCAGCGTCTCATGGCCTCGTCAGTGGCGACCCGGTCACCGATCTCCCGCGCCTGGCGAGCCAACGCCACGAGAGGCGAAGAGGCGCCCGGGGCCAGCGCGGCTGCGCGTCCGTAAGCGGTCACCGCTTGCTGCCCACGGTGGAGCGCGAGCGCCTCATCCCCCAGGAACAGCCACGCACAGTAGCGGATGCGTGCGTCGAGGTCCACGGCGAGGGCCCGTTCCAACTCGGTGGCTGCTTCCTCGTGTCTGCCGCGCTGCCCAAGGAGCCGCGCCATGCGAACTCTCGCCTCGCCTCGGCCTGGCTCCAGGGCGAGGACCCGCACGAACAGCTCGAGTGCCAACCGCTCAAGCGCCGCGCTGGATCCGATTTCCAGGCGGTACCGGTCGGAGAGCATCAGCGATCGAATCTCCGTCTGTGCGCGCCGCGAGGCGAGCGTCTCCAGCGCGCACGCGCCGCGAAACAGCAGATCGGCGTCCTCCGACAGCACCGCCCGCGCGTGCCGCAGCTGCTCTTCGGCCAGCGTCAGCCGGCGGTGGCGCTGAAGGTAAGCGGCGGTCGCACGGTACCACGCGTGCGCGAATGGGTCTGTCGCCGGGGCGGGACGCAGCTTCGACAGGACTTCCCGGCCAAACCGCAGTTGATACGCCTCGTTCGGCACAGCTGACGCTTGACGGCCATCCGCCATCGAAACCTCGATCCCGCTCGCGTCCCTGCCAAGCGGGAGGTCACGGGCGAAGATGGCGATGTCAGCATGCAGTACGGCGCCCCGCCGAAGCACCCGGTTCAGCTCGCCGCCGAGTCGCTCTGTTTCGGTGATCCGGAGCAACCGGCGGATCGCCCTCGCCGTCAGGTATCTCCCCTTGAGGTGGACCTCGCCCCGGGTGACCGCCATGTGGTCGCGCAGACCGACGACATCGTCGAGCATCGTGACCAGTCGAGCCGAGGGCCAGGGGGCGATCGCCCTGGCCGCGGCGTCCGCGGTTCCGGGTTGATGGGAGTCGACGGCAGAAAGCCACGCCTCGAGATCAAGGAGCCAGTCCGGGTCGGCGCCGGGCTGAGGCATCTGGCCCAAGGCGGCCTCTCTCGGGTCGTCCTGGCCGACGGTGGCTACCGGAACGGCCAGACCGAGAGTTGTCGCCACCAACGCGGCGACCGCCAGTCTCGTTCTCATAGGGCAAGCGCCAGGCCGCCCGGCGCCAGCCTGGCGGCTCTCCAGGAATCACCGGCGAGGGACGGTCGTGAAACGGCACGCCAGGCACACCGCCCCGCAACCCACCCGAGCGGGAAGCCCGCGCGGCGGGATGTCAACCCGACGCGCTGGGTTCGGACGGCTGCCGGCCCCCGCCCCTGTCCCCGTCGTAGAAGGGGCCTCCTCCTACTTCACCGGACCAAGAGGGAGAATGGTCCGCCCATGGACTTCGTTGAGAATCTGGGCGATGGCAGCATAGATGGCCGACGCGCCGCACAGAATCCCCTCGAACCCCGCCACGTGGTGCCACGTTTCGCTACCGAGGGCGGTCGCCAACGCCAGCAGGCCGAACAGAACGGTTAGTGTCGCGAAGACGACCTGCAGCGCCCGGTTCAGTCGCAACGTGGCTACGAACAGCAGTGCGGTAAGCACGCCCCAGAGCGCCAGATAGCTGGCCATGGAAGCGGCCTCGGGTGCGCCGCCAAGACCCACTTTCGGGAACAGCAGGAGGCCGACTAGCGTCAACCAGAATGCGCCGTACGACGTGAAGGCAACCGTTCCAAACGTGTTGCCCTTCTTCCACTCCATGAGACCGGCGATCACCTGTGCGGCGCCGCCGTAGAACACGCCCATCGCGAGGATGGTGGTGTCCATTCCATAGAAACCGGCATTGTGGAAGTTGAGCAGGACGGTGGTCATCCCGAAGGCCATCAGGCCCAGCGGCGCGGGGTTGGCGGTGGGATCCTTGATCGTCAGCTGGTTCTCCATGGTGTTACGTGCTCCTGGTGGAATCCGTTCGGTCACGGAACGAGCGTGGAGAGTCGCGGCCGCGGCGGCAGCCTCCGCGGGGCGGGCAGTGCCGCCCCGCCGGGGTCTGAGCATGGGCATTTCGTCCCTGCTTGTCAAGCCACGCGCCGCAGCCTGTCAACGCTCCTTAGAAATGTCCCCTCGCTTCCCTCGATAGAAATGTCCCCTTGAAGCGGTTGATATTACAGGCTTGTGGGAATGTGGGAATCTCGCGCCTTCCGCGAGATTTCCAAAGCGGGGTGGACGCTCGTTCTCGGAGCGTCCACCCCGCTGTCATTTCCACAGCCTGGGCCTGGGACCGGCCGCCACGCCGACCGGTCGGGCATCTTGTCGTAGCCGAGCCGCCAGGGATGCGCCGCCGACGGACGGCACGACCGCTGCGGCGTCGCCACGCGGCGTGCCGCGACGGCGACCGCCGGCGCCGGAGCCGGGAGGTCGTGGAAGCCCAGCTTCTTCCCGCGGTATTCGATCGCCACCCGCCCGTCCTCGGTACTCACAGACGAGCACGTTGCTGCGGGCCGGCGCGTAGCGGCTCTGCCGCTCGACTTGGTAGAAGCGGTTGTCGGCCCGCACCACCCAGTCGTTCCCGAGGGTGTGCTCGGTCTCGAGTCGGAAGACCTCATCGAGGGGCAGCCCCCGCGGCACCGGCAGGTGAAGGTCCTCCTGCTCGAGATAGGCATTGACGGCCGCATGGTCCCGGATGCCCTTGAGCCGCAGCTTCTTGATCAGTCGGTCCTGTGAGGTGCCGTGCGAACGCTCCACCCGCCCCTTCGCCTCCGGCGAGTGCGCCCCGATGATGCGGATCCCCAGCTTCTCGCACATCCGGCCAAATTGCGTGCGGGGCACGGTGCCCGAGGCCCGCTCCGCGTCGGTCGGCTCGCGTAAATACACGTTCTTCCAGTCCGTATAGAGCGCGTGCGGGATGCCGTACCGCTCCACCCACGCCCGCAGGACCCGCGCGGCCGCCCACGTCGTTTCCTGCTCGGACAGCCGCCCGTCGGCCGTGCTGGTCGCGTCGTCGACCGCCTGGATCAAGCAGCCCCTCGGGCCGCGCCCTTCCAGCCAGTCATGGAAACTGCCATCCCGCGGGACCAGCTCGCCAAAATGCGGCTTCCGCTCGCGACGCTGGCGGTGGGGCACCCCTTGGCGCTGGCGCGTCCAGAGCCCCGCCGCGATGAGCAGCCGGCGCAACGTCTCCGGATCCACCGCAACGCCGTCATCGTCCCGCATGTGCTCGGCCGCCAACGTCGGGCCAAACGGCGCTTCGCCCCGCTCGGCGTGGCCCGCATACTTCCGGCGATACAGGCCGATCACCTTCCGCCGCCATGCCGTCGGCTTCCGCCGATTCGATACCCGTCCCGCACTCTTGTGCCGGAGGGCGCTCGGCCCCTGCCTCCGGTACTTGCGCCACAGACGCTTCGCCTGGCGCTCACAGACTCCCAGCAGGACGGCCGCATCCTTGACCTTCAAGGTCCCCGCCTTCACGCGGGCGAACACCTCAATTCGCTTCAATTCCCGCACGCTCATTGGTGTCCTTTCCACCGCCGCCCTCCTCAGCGGAGGTCTCGGTGAAGGGGACATTTCTAATGAGGTGGGAAGGGGACATTATCACGGAGGCGCAACAGCCACGCGCCGCAGCCACGCGCCGCGGCATGTCAACGCCCCACGGGGCAGTTCTCGATCCGGTCGGCCGACGTGCCCCCGTCCTCGCAGGCTCTACCCGCATCGTCCGAAGACGGCGGGCCACACTCGCCGGATGCTCTCGGAACGGAGAGCGCTGACGTCGGAGGCACCGAACGCCGCGGTCGCCCGGCGCACCGTAGCGTGTCAACGCTCACCGCGGCGCGCGCCGACATCGGTGGTGCCCCACTCAGGCTGATGGAGCGGAGTACCGGATACCCACGGCACGGGTCGACTACTGACTCTCGCGATCCAGCATGATGCGCAGGGCCTGCGCAAGACGGCGGGGCGTGAAGGGCTTCTGAATCAGCACGACGTCCCCTCTGGTCCGGTCGGTCGGTGACAGTGCCGTGCTCGCCATGAACAACACCCGAATCGACGGGCGCTCCTGGCGGAGACGATCGGCCAGTTCCGGACCCGACAGTCCGGACATCGCTAGGTCGCTCAAGAGGGCGTCGATTCTCCCCTCGTGCCGGCTCGCCAGCCTGAGGGCCGAATGGCCGTCGGCGGCGCTCAGCACCCGGTAGCCGAGCGCGGCCAGGTGTTCGACGGCCAGCTGCCGAACCTCGAGGTTCTCCTCCGCCACCAGAATCGTCTCGGTCCCGGCGAGAGCGGCCGGCTCGGGCTCTGCGCTCGCCGCGGCCACACTCTCCTCCACACGCGGGAGATCGATCTCGAAGCGGGTTCCCCGGCCGAGCGCACTCTCCACCCAGATGTAGCCGCCGCTCTGCTTCACGATGCCGTAGACGGTGGCCAGGCCGAGCCCCGTACCCTGCCCCGGCGGCTTTGTCGTGAAGAAGGGCTCGAAGATGTGCGCCAGGTACCGTTGGTCGATGCCGGTGCCCGAATCGGCGACCGTGAGCGCCACGTACGGCCCAGGGGTAACGGCCACCCCGCCTCGCACGGCCCCCTCCGACACCTGGATGGCTTCGATCGCGATCGTGATCCGCCCCCCGTGAGGCATCGCGTCGCGCGCGTTAACGACCAGATTCAATACCACCTGGGTGAACTGGTTCGGATCGACGCGGATCCGCCCGACATCGGCACCCCGACTCGTGTGGAGCGTCACCGTCGGACCGATGAGGCGGATGAGCATGGCCTCCAGCTCCGCCAGCATCGCGTTCGGGTCAATCACGATCGGCTCGAGCACTTGGCGGCGGCTGAAGGCGAGGAGCTGCCGGACGAGATGCGCGGCCCGGTCGCAGAGCTTGAGGACCTGCCGCAAGTCTTCGGCCTGCGGGTGGGCGGCGCCGAGCCCATCGAGAGCCAGTGTCGAGAACCCCATGATCGCGGTGAGCAGATTGTTGAAGTCGTGGGCGACACCTCCGGCGAGGCGTCCGACCGCTTCCATCTTCTGGCTCTGGCGGAGTTCCTCCTCGAGCCGCCGGCGCTCGGTGACGTCGCGGCCCAGCGTATACGTGCCCACGACGGCGCCGGCCCGCGTCCGCAGCGCCGACCGGACATCCACCGTTCGCGTCGTCCCATCGGCCGCCAACACGTTCACCTCCTGCGACACGACCCCTGGCCCGCCGGGTGCGTGCAACTGCCTGACACCCGCAGCAACCCGCTCTCGGTCGGCGGGAACGACCAGCTTGAGGATCTCCCGTCCAATCAGGGACGCGGCTTGGTAGCCGACCAGGCTCGCGCCAGCTGCATTGACCGACACGATCCGCCCGTCTCGGTCGCCCGCGAGCACCATGTCGTTGGACAGATCGCAGAGCCGCTGGTAGCGCCGTTCGCTGTCGTGCAGCGCGCTCACGGCGCGTTTGTGGCGATCGATGAACCAGACCGTGGGCAGGCCCAGCACCACGGCGCCGAGCCCTTCAAACGGTCCAACCGGGGGGTGCCGCAGCCAGACGGTGCCGACGAAGCCCAGGGCGGTCATCAACAGTCCCGGCCCGCGACCGCCGTACAGCGTCAGCACGCCCCCGAGGATCATGAACGGAGCGAAGGGCAGACGCCCGAAGACGCGGGGTAGATCCTGGGTAGCCACTTGGGCGGCGACGGCGCAGGCGACCGTCAGCGCATAGAGGCAGGGGGTCGATCTCAGCACCCTTCGTAGGCGAGCGGTCTTCATCGGTTCTCCGCAGGACCCGGAAACACATCCACACTCGGAGGCCGGACGTTCTATCGGCAAACGGCGCGCCAGCGAACAGCCGGAGTTGCACGAAATCCCCCAGGACCCGCCCACTGGTCAGGGCCGACGCCGATCCGCCCCACCCTCAGCCATTTCCGAAGTCGTCACGGGAAGCCGCGACCCGGACGGGTTGATGGGGTGGCCCGGCGCCGCTCCTGGCCACGCGACGGTTGCCGTCGCCAGGGGCCGATCTGTGTCAGAATCCGCCCCAGGCGTCAGCATCGCCGGCTGGGCTCGGCGCAGCCGGCGGCGCTTTTCCTTAGGGGTGTCGCATGAACGCACGACGGTGGACCTGGCGGGCGCTGATCATCGTGGCGGTGGGACTTGGGTCGATGCCGGAGGCTCAGAGCCGCCGGACGTCGCCGCCCCCCGACTTCGACGTGCGCGCGCACTACACGAAGTACGAGGTTCGCATCCCCACGCGCGACGGCAAGCGACTGTTCACGTCGATCTACGTCCCCAAGGACACGTCGCGCCCGTACCCGTTCCTGATGACCCGCACGCCGTATTCGGTAGCACCCTACGGCGAGGACAACTACCGGCCGCAGCTCGGACCATCGACGACGTTCGATCGGTCCGGTTACATCTTCGTCTTCCAGGACGTGCGGGGCCGGAACATGTCCGAGGGTGTCTTCGTGGAGATGCGTCCTCACATCGACCATCCGCAAGGCCGCCAAGACGTAGATGAGAGCACCGACACGTACGACACCGTCGAGTGGCTCCTGAAGAACGTGCCGAACAACAACGGCAGGGTCGGAATCTGGGGGATCTCGTACCCGGGGTTCTTCACGTCGGCGAGCATCATCGACTCACATCCGGCCATCAAGGCGGCCTCGCCCGAAGCACCGATGACCGACCTGTTCCTCGGCGACGATGGGTATCACGGCGGGACGTTCCAGATGGCCGCGAACTTCGGCTTCTACACGGCGTTTCGTCCGCGCGATCCCGTCCCGTGCAGCATACCGCCGTGCAAGGGCTCTGGCGGCGAACCGCTCGTACCGCCGCGGGCCTCGGCTGCCCCGCTCGACTACGGCACGACGGACGGCTATCAGTTCTACCTGAATAACGCGGTGCCTCTCTCGAAGCTGGAGACGCTGTTCAAAGAGCCGAACTGGCTCTACCTCGACCAGGCCCATCACGCGACCTACGACGCGTACTGGCAGGCGCGCGACCTATCGCGGCACATGCATGGCGTGAAGTGCGCCGTGCTGACGGTGGGCGGGTGGTACGACGCGGAGGATCTGAACGGCCCGTTCAGGACGTACCAGGCGATCAAACGGCAGAGCCCCGGGATCTTCAACGCGATCGTGGTCGGGCCGTGGGTGCACGGTGGCTGGAGTCGCTGGCAAGGGTCGCGCTTGGGTCGGGTTCAGTTTGGGTCGAACACCGGTGAGTTCTGGCGCGAGCAGGTGATCTTCCCGTTCTTCGAGCAGTACCTGAAAGACCGGGGCGACGCGAACCTCCCAGAGGCCTACATGTTCGAAACGGGCACGAACACCTGGCGGCGTTTCAGCGAGTGGCCGCCAAAGGACCTCCAAACCCGGGAGCTCTATCTCCTTCCGCACGGGAAGCTCTCGTTCGACCCGCCGGGCGAGCCGGATCCGCCGTTCGATGAGTATGTGAGCGACCCGGCGCACCCGGTCCCCTTCATCCCGTACTCGGACCTGAGCCGCACCGAACAGGAGTACATGGTCGCGGACCAACGTTCCTACACGCGGCGTCCTGACGTGCTGGTGTATGTGACGGACCCGCTCGAGGAGGACGTGACGGTCGCGGGACCGATCCGGCCGAAGCTGTACGTGTCAACGTCGGGTACGGATTCCGATTTCGTGGTGAAGCTGATCGACGTCTACCCCTCCGACTACCCGGAGCCCGAATCCTCGACGGACGCGCCGCGCCCGACCGATGTCCCGCTGCCCACCGAGCGCATGGCCGGCTACCAGCAGCTGGTTCGAGGTGAGCCGATGCGCGCGAAATTCCGCAACGGCTGGGAGACGCCGGAGGCCATGACGCCGGGAAAGGTCGAAGCGGTGAACTTCGACATGCCGGACGTGCTCCACACCTTCCGGCGGGGACACCGGATCATGGTGCAGGTCCACAGTTCGTGGTTCCCGCTCGCGGACCTGAACCCACAGACGTTCGTGGACATTCCGACCGCGAGGGCGTCGGACTTCAAGAAGGCGACCGAGCGCGTCTACCACGACAGGACACGGCCGTCGGGGGTCGTGGTGGGCACGCTCGGAAGGTGACGTCGGGGCGAGCGGCTTCTCGGCCAGGGCCCGCGAGGAAAGATGGGGCTGCGCCACGGGTCAGGCCGTCCCCCTACTGCCTGACTAGAAACACATAGTCGAGCCCGAACAGGTTCCCCGGCTTCGCCTCGGCATTCGGTGTCGCCAGCTCCACCGTCAGCGTATTGGCTCCCTTCCTCAACGGGAAGATGCCCAAGACCGGATGGAGCCAGAAGAGCCGTGGCGAATAGGCGTCGATGAGGCCCGGGACTGCTTCGCCGTTGACGAAGAACCGGTACCGCCCGTACTCGGGTGACATGGCCAGATTCAGCTCGATCGAGTAGCGCGCCTCCTCAGGCGCGGTGAACGTGACACTCATCCGGTCGCCCGGGCGGCCGTTGCGCCAGACGAGGTGCTCGGCTTCCGAGCAGTTGGCGAGACGCTCCTTGGCCGCCACTCCCCCGGTGGTCTCCCGCGACAAATCCTCCCCCTCCTGCGGATCGACCATGTTCGCCCGGATGCCCAGGTCGACGGGACCAAGCTGCGTGCAATCGATGGCCTGGGGCCCAGGCGACCCCGGCGCTGCGTACCAGTAGACCACGTGCGACCACGTCGGACGGCAGGGCATCCAGTGCCACATCTCCTGGTCGAAGCGAAGGCTGTCGTGGTAGGGCAGCGCGTCGAGCACGTACCACCGATTGAGACTGATGTGGCCGCCGCTGGCGGGCCCATCGACGCGGGTCTGCGCGTGATACGGCCGGGTGAACGGGCCGTTGTATCCGTAGGCGAACCCGTAATCGTCTTCCGTGCCAGGTACCGAAGGTGCTCGGGAACGGCTCGCCGTCGACGAAAATCTTCTGGTCGCCCTCACCCCACCAGACAAGGACGGGATTGGCAATCTGGTAGACGGTGCCGACGACCTTCCCCACGCCGGTTGTCGTCAGGACATTCCAGTCGAAAGGCGGCCAACTGTCGCGGGTCAGCGCCCCCCATTGGGCTCGTAGATGCAGGTCGCGGTCGTCGAACGGTCGTCTGGCCAGGCGCAGCCGGATCTCGACGTCGTAGGCCACACGTCCGGTGTTGACCAAGCTCAGCCGCATCGACGAGCGGAACGGCATCAGCAGCCGGCTCGTCATCGTCCCGTCGGCGGCAACGGTGAAGAGCAGGTTCTCGAAGGGGTTCACGCCGGGTCCGGAGCCGAAGAAGTCGCCGAGCGGCGTGCGAATGCTCGGGCGGCCATCGAAGTCGACGTCGAGCAGCAGCTGGCGGTACGCGTTGTGCGCGCGCAGCGGGTCGGTGAAGCCCCCGTCTTCGCGCGTACCGAGGACCTTTGCTGACCACTCGTAGACCGCCATGGACCCGCCGAGTTCCGGAAGGCCGGCCTGCGCGCCAGGCGGAACGGTCAGGTGGTACCGCCGCTCGTCCGCACCCGCCGGGCTGGGGGCTGGACGAGGCCGGGTCAGGAGCGCGGCCGCTTGTGCCTGCGTCTCAGCCCATTCGCTGGCCTTCCCCGGATCAAAGGTCTCGACCACCGCCCCCGCGCCGTACCGTCCGGTACCCGACCTGGTAGTAGAGCCGCGGGGTCCGGCCCGCCTCCTCGATGGTGATCTTGAGCGACCGCCCGTACGGAAGGGGGTAGTAGAGGTTTCCACCCGTTCCGCTGAGATAGGAGAACACCGGATCAAACGGCGGCGTCGTTCCGGAGAACAGAATCCTTCAACGGCAAGGCCATCCGCGGCTGCACCTCGCCGTCGAAGTAGAAGCGAATGGTATTGGTCCAGTCCGGATTGGCCGACCAGAACCGAGTCACGGCGCCGGGCCCGCGCAGATCCGCGAGGACGAATTCCTGGCGGCCCGCGTTCCGTTCGACTCGAACGAACTGCCCTGCGTCGTCGTTGTCGAACCACGCCTCGCCGCCGGCGATGCTGGCCCGGCTGAAGCTCGTTGCCGACGCGGTCTTGTAGGGCGGCCACGGGTCCCGGGCCAGATTCTCGAGGTCGGCCATCTCCGCCAGCAGGGTCTTGACGCCGATCGGCTCGGCCGATGGCGACAAGATGACCGCAGCGCCTCCTCCGGAAGCCAGGTGGAGAGACAGTCGGTCGCCCCTCGTAACCCTGCGGCGCTCGAGGCGAGTATCGGAGCCGTCGCTCTCGGCCCTGGGCCCATCGAGGAACAGCACCGCCTCGTAGGATCCAGGCCCGAGAAAACCCAGAGGTACGTCGAGGTCGCGGGCGTCCCAGTTGGTCATCGCGCCGACGAACCACTCCCGTTCGTGGCGCCGCGCGGCGACCACGAATTCCGCAGGCCGACCCCCTGGGATCTTCGTCTCGTCCCAGACCGTCGGCACGCGCTCGAGGAACTCGAGTCCGGGCTGGCCCTCGTAAGCTTCCGGGTAGTCCGCGAGCATGGCGAGCGGGCTCTCGAACACCACGAACATCGCCAGTTGGTGCGCGCGCGTTCCCTGGGAGAAGGGTGCCCGATCGGCCGGCGCGAAGCGCGCGCGTGCGGCGTTCCGGAACGCGCCCGGCGTGAAGTCCATCGGGCCGGCGAGCATCCGCGTGAAGGGGATCGTGACGTCGTGTTCGGGCGTCACCCGGTCGCTCCACTTGTTGTACTCGAGGCCCAGGACGCCCTCGCGCGTCAGCACGTTGGGATAGGTGCGCTGCATCCCCGTACCTTTGAAGGCGCCGTGGAAGTCGACAATCAGCCGGTGCGCCGCCGCCTTGCGCGCACAGCGCTCGTAGAACGCGACCATCTCCTGGTCGTCGCGGTTCATGTGGTCCACTTTGATGCCGGCCGCACCCCACCGCTCGTAGAGGGCCAGCGCCTGGTCCATCACGGCGTCGAGCGACCGCCACTCGACCCACAGGACGATTCGGACGCCCTTGCCGCGGGCGTAGGTGATGACGGCCGGGACGTCCACCTCCGAAATGTGCTTGAGGACGTCATCCAGGTATCCGGCCGTCGAGGGGGGCGACCAGCCCGCGTCGATGCACATGTACTCGAGGTGGTGAGCCGCGGCGAAGTCCACGTAGTGCTTCATCGTCGCGGTGTTCATCCCGGGGGCAAAGTCCACGCCCGTGGCGTAGCTGCCGGACCACCAGTTCCACGCAGCCTTTCCCGGCCGGATCCAAGAGGTGTCGGCCACCACGCTGGGCGGATTGAGGTTCAGCAGCAAGTCGTTCGTCTCGATCAATCGCCCCGGCGTCGGGGCCAGCATGATGACGCGCCAGGGCGTGGACTTGGGCGTCGTGCCAACGACCGCTTCCTCGGCCTTGCGATGTTCCGGTGGTGACAGTCTGGCCGCCACGCCGTTGGGAATTCCAGCGACCCCGCCCAGATAGAGCCCGGGGTAGTCGGTCAGGGCGGCTTCCAGGATCGCTGCCCAGCAGCCGCCGGCCGCCTCGACCAGCAGCGGCAGATTGATGATCGACACCGACTTGAGGTCGCGCAGCCGGATCGGCTTGTACTCACCCTCGTTGTGCGTGTTGAACCGGCCCATGTTCAGCGCGAAGGCCGAAGGCTCGCCGGCGAAGTAGAACCCGGTGTTCTCGGCGGCCAGGACGAACGTCTTCAACCCGACCTGGTCCGGCAGGACATACCGGAACGCGACGCCCTCGTCGTAGGCGCGGAACACAACATCGAACCGGCGGCCGAGGCCGGCCCGCTCCCGCAGCGAGACGGTCAGCTCGTTGTAGCGGTCGATCACGACGCGCCTCGCCCCGAACCGGTTCTCCCAGGACGAATCTTCCGTCCGCCGTTTCACATCGACGATGTCGAGGTCCTTCTCAAGGGCCTCCGCGCCGAGGAAGTCGAGTCCGAGCGGAGAATCGAGCAGAATCGGCACGCCCCGGTAGGCCAGGCGGTAGTAGACACGCTCGCCGGCCGGATACGGCCGGGCGTTCGTTTTGACTTCGACGTCGACCGTAACCACTCCGGCCGGCGAAGCAAGGCGCAGCGGGGGACCACTGGAGATGGCGGGCCGTGCGGTCAGCAGGCTCGCCAGCACCAGGGCGGCGTTCACACCTCTTCTCATCAGCGTCGTTTGACTCACGCGGTGGTCCTTTCGACCAGAACTCTAGTTCCGCCCCAGGACGACGGTCAACCGCGGTTCTGCCCGCGTCCTCGGCATCGACATCCGCCGTCACGGCACGTTGACACAGGCTGGTTTGCCAGTAATAGTGTGACGCAACAATCGGCGTCCGAGGCTGACGGGAATGGGAGCGCCTATGAACCGCCCGCCGTCGTCGTCACCCGCGCCAGTTGGGAAGGGGCGTGGTCTCTCGCCGAGGGGCTGCCTGCTGGCCCTGGCGGGCGCCTGGTTCATCTGGATCCTGATCGACGTCGGACGCCTGGGCGTCCTCGGCGGCGAAACGAAGGCAGGCGACGCAGCCCTCCACATGCCGTCGCTCGGCATTCCTCTGTTGCTGGGCCTCCTCCTCACACCCATGTTCCTCAGGATCTGGTGGGTGAGCCATAGACAGCGGGCGTACCCGGACCAGCGGTGGATGTGGCAGAAGCGCTGGAACCCCGCCGGAGCCCGCCCCGTGGTGGCGGCGATCCTGATGCCGACTGTCATCTTCGCCGCTGTCGCGACAACCGCCTGCGGGATCGTCGCGTTCGCCACGGTCGCTCTCATCGCCGAGCCCCTCGCGCGCTGGGCCATCGTGCCGTTCGCATTGGGCGCCGTAGGCGCGTGGGTCGTCGTCGCAGTGCGCGTGGGAAAGGCGTTCAGATTCGGTCGGCCGTTCTTTGCGTACGATACGTTTCCATTCTTCCTCGGTGTCCAGGTGTCGGGACACCTCGCAGGGCTGGAGGCCGTTGGAGACTTCCCTCAGATGACGGCGGTGCTCCGTTGCGTGCAGGAACGGTTCTCACGCGGCCTGCTCCGTAGTCACCAAATCACCGAAACGACCCGCACCGTTCTCAGAGAAGAGACGCGCACCTTCCAGCCGTCCGATCTCGTTGAGCGCGCGGACCCCGCGTCGCCGATCAGAGAAGAGCGACAGGTCCTGCCGATGGTCTTTCCGTTGCCCGCCGACGCGCAGGAAACCGGGCAGGCGGCCGACCTGGCGATTCGCTGGGAGCTTCAGGTTTCGATTAAGCGGCCGGGCCTCGATTTCGATGCCACGTTCCTGCTCCCGGTCTATCGGAAACCGTTCGTGATGGCGGCGGAGGCACCCGGCCCGACCGGCGCCTGAGATGGTGGCCGGACCATCAGTTGCCGACAACGCAGACGAGGGTCAACGCGACGTCGCGGCTAGCTCTCGTCGGTGGTGACGCCGACGCACCCGGTTTCCGGGCCACCGGCAGCTGCCCGATCAGATTCGCGCCAAGGTAGTAGTCGGGTGCCAGCCGGACGACGCCAAGCCGAGCGAGTTCGGGGCGTACGCTTGAGTCCCGGGGGCGAAGACCCGCCGACGATTCGCTCCCTCAAAGGCCATTGGCAGCAGCCCCTCGTGGACGCCCGCCTGGAGAAGGGAGACGCGGTCATCGCGACTCGCTCGGGCTTGCGGTTCGACCCGGTGGTCCTCCGGCCCTCGCGTGGTTCAATCGCTGAAACCATCCGCCGGTGACCAGCGCCGTCACCCGCGCCGCAATCGTTCGCCGACCAAGACCGAGCAACAACCGATTGCGATGCCAACGACGATGCTCACCACGAGCACTCCGAGGTGCCAGACGAGGATGTGATAGGCGTTCAGGTTCTTGCAAACGATTTCCAGCACGACGAGCCCGGCTATGCCGGCCAGCGCGCCCGCCGTCGCCCCGGCCGCAAGAGGTCGGAGGTTGGCTCCACGTGCGACCAGCACGGCAATCAACGATCCGGCGATGACCGAATAGGCGACACCGGTTCCCAGGCATTCGAGGCCGGTCGTAACGAATCCAGATTCCCGATGTGCATGGAAGGCGACGGCGACGATTCCCGCTATCGCGACCGGCACTCCGGTAGCCAGGAGGACAGGTGACAGGAACGCCCGGCTGGCGGGGACCATTTGTCGCTCGACGGCAACGCTTAGCAGAATGGCGGACCCACCGAGCGCGGCGAAGACCGCAACGCGCTGAACGACGTCGAGCGCTCGCCAACCCGCACCGCCCGAGACTCTTACCCCGAACCCGGCAGCGAGCACGACTCCAAACGTCAAGCACAGCCAGACGATCGGGGCCGGAGGCAGCACTCTGACAGGCGCCAAGTCACCGAGGAGCCGGCCCTTGATCGACACCATCCGGGATGGCGATGGCCCGGCGACGTCGCCACGTGACGCCATCACGCGGACGAGTCCCCGGCACGTCTCACACACGGCGACGTGCTCCGCCACTGCGGGCGGCACGGCCTCCGCGTCGTAACGAGCGATCCAGCCCTCGACATCCCGGCACGTCACGGTTCTTCGTCCCACGGCTTATCCGCCTGCAAGCGATGCGTCGCGCGTCGCCATCCTACCACGCCGCGCCAACAGCCCTGCCTGCCCCCACATTCGCTCGAACCATGCAGGAAGTCACGACACGCTCTTGTCGGCCGCGCGGTGTGCCGACTGGAGGGCCAGCCGCAGCCGATCGTAGGCGCGGTGGGCTTTCTGCTTGACCGCGCCGACGGTCGAGGAGGTTACACTGGCAATCTCCTCGATGCTCAGACCGTCCACCTTCAGCATCGTCAGCACCTCCCGCTGGCTCGCCGGCAGGATCGCAACGAGGTCGTCGAAGCGCGGGCCGCCCCCGGCGGGCTCAGTGGGCGCGGCACGGTCGGGCAGCACATCCACCGCGATCTCGCGCGAACGTCGCCGCCGGCGGTATCCGTCGATTCGCACCCGATGCGCGATGGCATACGCCCAAGGCAGCACCGGCTCGCCTGGTCTGTACGTGTGCCGGACACGGTGGATGCGGAGCCAGAGTTCCTGCAGCATGTCGTCAGCGTCGACCCGACTCCCCATCTGCCCCGAGAAGAACCGGTGGAGCCGAGGGCTCAGCCGTTCGACGAGCAGGGCTGCCGCGACCGGATCGGCCTGCTGGTAGCGCACCATCAGGTCCTCGAGGTCAGGCTCACTCGCGTCCGAGGTCCCCTGCAGAGGCTCCACTGCGACACCTCTTCGTCACGCCACGCGGAGTTGGGGCTGGTTCGACCCGCCCGTCCAGTATTGTCGCCTGCGTCACGCTGTCTGTCACGGCCGTCAATAGACCGTCAAGAAACCATCCACGCGGCACGTCAGCGACCGTAACCTTGCGCCACTCCCATGCGAATGCTCATAGTGAATGCGCGGCTCGCCGCGCCTGACGCATGGAGGATGCGACCGATGACATGTAGGCGACGACGCTTCTACTTCGGTGTAACTGCAGCGGCGGTTTTCGGGATCGGGCTGATAGCTGGCACTCCCAGTGAAGCGGAGGAACGGACCGGTGCGGTCTACGTGATGACTAACCAGGCGACCGGCAACTCGGTGCTCGTCTTCCGCCGTGATGCGAGCGGTGTGCTCTCGCCAGCAGGAACCTATCTCACAGGCGGCCAGGGTAGCGGCAGCGGTGCCGACCCGCTGGCGTCTCAGGGCGCACTCACCCTCAGTGACGACGGCCGTTTTCTCTTCGCGGTGAACGCCGGCAGCAACTCGATCTCGATGTTCCGGGTTCTCCCAAGCGGTCTCACGCTGCTCGACGTCGAACCGTCTGGAGGCGTCCAGCCGGTCAGCGTGACTGTTTGGGGCAGCTTCGTGTACGCTCTGAACCAGGGTGGCACGCCGAACGTTTCTGGCTTCGAAATCGACAATCGGTGGAACCGGCTGCTGCCGCTGGCGAACTCGACTCTGGCAGTGCCCGGTGGCACGGCCTCGGCACCCGCACAAGTGTCGTTCACTCCCGACGGCGATCAACTCGTCGTGACCGAGAAGGGAACCGACGCGATCGACACGTTCCCGCTCGAGGATGGAGTCGCCGGTCCCGGCATGTCCTATCCGTCGAGCGGTGGGACGCCGTTCGGCTTTGCGTTCCGCCGCGACGACATACTGATCGTGTCCGACGCCGCAGGGGGCGGACCGGGCGCCTCTGCGGTTTCGTCGTACGAGATCGTCGATTCAGGAGCCGTCGAGATCGTCACTCCCGCCCTTGGCGATACCCAAACCGCGGCCTGTTGGCTCGTAGTCACGCCGAACGGCCGCTTTGCGTTCACGGCGAATGCGGGGAGCGGGACCCTCTCGAGCTACGCCGTGTCGGAGGACGGCCGGTTGTCGTTGGTACAGACCGTGGCGGCCTCCACCGGCGACAAGGCCCCGCTCGACATGGCCCTGAGCCGTGACGGCAAGTTTCTCTACGTCCGCGACGGCGGTGTAATCCCGGGCATCTCCGGTTTCCGCGTCGAGCCCCACGGCATGCTGACCCCGGTCAGCGTGATCGGCGGCGTTCCGGCAGGCGCACAGGGAATCGCCGCTCGCTGAGCAGCCTGTGGTCGTTTCACGGTCCTGGTCCCCGGGCCGACGCGGTCCGGGGACTCGGTTCCCCGTGAGGCGCGGTCACGTCGCCGCCGGCGCGTCCGACCCCCGCCCCGGGGCCTAGAGGTCCCCGATGCTCGCCACCAGGCGCGTCCACAACTCGGTGCCCTGCGTACCGTTGGCGAAGATCACCAGCCCCGTGCCGCGCGACGGCGAGAACTGCGCGAATGAGCGGAAGCCGGTCGAATTCGAACCGCTGTGGTGCACGATGTCGCCTTGCGCCGTGGCATTGATCGACCAGCCCAGCCCCCAGTACACGGCCGCTCCTCCGGCGTCGCCGGGGCGTTCGATCGGATCGCGGCTGTCCAGCTGCACTTGGTGTGAAAGGGCCGCACGCGCAGACTCCCGGGACAGCAACGCACTGCCGCCTCGTTCGGCCTTCATTACCTCGATCACCAGGCGCGCGTACTCCTCCGCGGTGGTATAGAGCGAGTAGGCGGCATTTGGATGCGTGTACTTCGACTTGACGAGGACCGACCCGTCGTCCCGGTGCCCCGTCGCCAGCCGGGAATCGATGGCCGGCGTCCACACGTAGCTTGTGTGCTCCAGGCCAAGCGGGCGGAACAGGTGGTCCGCGGCCCAGCGGTCGAGGGGTTGGCCGGTGATTCGCTCAACGACGCGCTGCAGGTAGAAGATTCCCTCGCCGGAGTAGTTGAACCGGGAACCCGGCGCGAACAGCAGCGGGAGCGGGCCTTCGCGCTCCTCCCCGCCTGGACGCCAGTTGGGGTAACCCGACGTGTGAGACAAGACCATCCGCGCCGTGACCAGCCGGCGCTCGGGCTGATCGGGAACGAAGGCCTCCTCGCCGTACGCCACCAGCGGACGATCGAGATCGAGCCGGCGTTGATCGACGAGCTGCAGCGCCAGAAACGCGAAGATCGGCTTGCTCATCGACGCCGCCTCGAAGACGGTGTCTTCGCTCGCCGGCGCCTTGTTTCCCGCATCCTTCCACCCGTACGCTCTCGCCCACGCCACCTGACGGTCGAGGATGACGGCCACCGAGACCGCGGGAACGTGGTGCTCCTCCATCAGTATCGGCACGAGGCGATCGATGGTCGACACCAGACGGTCGCGGCTGCGCGCGGCGGTCCGTTCGCCAGGCGCCACCTGCAAGAGCGCCAAGCGTGCCGCCCACCTCACCGCCTCGCTCCGATCATGGAGCGAGTCGGTCAGGGCCGGGGCAGCCTCCCGGGCCGCGGCGTGCAATCCGCCGAGGGCGGTTGCCGCTGCGAAGCGAACGTGTTCACTCGGATCGGTGAGGGCCCTGGTGAGCGCCGGCGCGGCAGAGGCCGCCTGTGGCCCCACGCGGGCCAGTGCGATCGCCGCCGATCGCCGGACCTCCGCGTTCGCGTCCTCCAGTGCGTGGCTGAGCGCCGGAACCGCGGACTCGCCTATCTGGCCGAGGGCGACCACTGCGGCGCCTCGCACGTAGAGATCGTCGTCCGCAAAGGTCGCAATCAGGGGGCTCACGGCCGCCGCGGCCATCGGGCCCAGTCGGCCGAGGGCGGTGGCCGCGGCCTCCCGCGCCGGGGGGGCCGGGCTCTTGAGCGCAGAAACCAACGCTGCCACGGACGCGGGGTGGTCCCCCGTTTGCGCGCGGAGCGGGACGAGAGCCGCGACGATCGCCGCAACGACGATGGCCAGAGAGGGGCTGATCGCTCGGTAGTGTCGGAACATCGAAAGAATCCTAGCCCGGCCGGTCGCCGTTGCCCCGCGAGGCCGCCGAAACCCCGCGCGCGCGGAGGCCGCTGGCCCGGCCGGTCAGCCCGCGGCCCCCTCGCAGTGCACCCTCCCGAACGTCGGACACACCTCCGCCGCTTCTCACTTTGCCAGAACCAGGTCGCCTCACCGCCGGGCACGGCGACATGGCGCCCCTGCAGTGCGCCGCGTCCCAGCGCGTCTTCTGGACTAACCGAGCGTCATCCCCGCCTCACTTCCAGGCTGGATGGACCGTGACGGCCGTGGACGGCGCACATGGCAACAACCCCGTCGCGGGATCTGGGACCAGCCGGAACACCGCGGCCTCACCGCGGCGAAACACTTCGACGTAATGGTCCGGGCTGGCCACGAGGGTAGACCGAACGAATGGGCTGCCGTCCTCGATCACCCGTCGGGCACCAACGTAGAGGAAGGTCGGCCGTGCTGTTCGGCGCCACGCCTCGAGCTGGTCCATGTAGATGATGTTCATGTGCGGGCTGCAGACGGCCCGAAACGCGAGGGCCGGAATCCAGATACCAGCGTCACCATAGTTGTTCTCGATGATGGCGTCCCGCGTCGTATGGGTGCCGACCCAGTGAATCGCCTCCAGGTCGGCACCGGTCACAGCCACATTCCCGACGAGATGGTTGAACCAGATGGCTGCCCCCAGAAGGACACTCGCAAGCGCTGCGGCAAGACCAAGACCCTTGGCGACACGGGTTCGCCGCCGGGTCCAGGCCTCGGTCGCCGTCGCGACGAGCCGGCCACCAACCGGCGTGAGAAGCAATATCACCCGGTCGGGATAGAGCGCATACGACCCAGGCAGCACCCAGAACACCGCATTGACGACCACCAGAAGCGTCAGAGCCCCGAAGAGCAGGTCCTGGCCGGCCGGCGCAGCGCTCCCCGCTCGGCGGACGACCAGCGCAACCGCCATCCACAGTGCGCAGACGACACCCAGGCGGGTGGCGACATACCAGACCAGCGTCACCGGATAGGTCCACACCGGCCCGACCGGCACATGCACGGGAAGGCGCTGCCAGTGACGGATCCAGTCGAGCTCGGCCGGACTCACCGGGACCTGAAATCGCGCGAGGTAGGGCCACAAGAGCACGACCGACGCGACGGCCACCGCGAGCCACCTGCGGGTCAATCGCCCTCGCGCGACCGAGGGTGACGCGTAGAGACGGACGAGCAAGACCGGCGGCAGGACAAACGCCAGCGCGTAGGGGATCACTGCGTGCGCGAGGACTGCGGCGCTCGCGGCGAGCGCCGCCGGCCCCACCAGCCGAACGGACGTCCGCTCACCGAGGCGCTCGATCAGCAGCAGCGCGTAGGTGGCTAACGCCAGGGACAACACCGTCGGGTTGCCGCCCCATTCGAAGTGCGCCTGGGGGTCTCGTGCCGCCACGGTGACGATCAGCATCCCTGCGGCGGACGCGGCGGCTCCCGCTCGGGACCGGCTGAACGCGTAGACCGTCAGACTCGCGAGGACGAGGCCCAGGCACGCCACAAGAAACGTCGACCGTTCCACGGGCGCACCCGAGATGGCCGAGAGCACTGCACCGAGTGTTGGGAGCCCAGGGGCGCTGGCGCCGAACGTGTCGACCGGAAGGAGCGGGCGGTAGCTCGACGGCAGACCATCCGCCTCCAGAATGAGGCGCGCCGTGTAGCTGTGCATGCTCATGTCGGCGCCGGGCGCGACCGCCGCGACGCTATATGGTGCGAGCCGTAGCACGGCGAGCAGAGCGACTACGGCGACCACCGCCCGGTTCCGGGTATTCCAATCGAGGCGACCAAGGGCACGGGCCAGCCGCCGCCGGAAGACGGCCAGCGCCACGACCGAGAATGCGGCCGCGAGGAGCGCCCCGCCCGCCAAGCCGATCGGCGCGCGGACGACCCACGGTAAGATCACCGCGACGGATGCGGCCGACGCCCCGGCCGACGCCAAGAAGCACACCGGATCGCGCTCCTCACCATCCGCAAGGACTGCGATGGCGATGCCGGGAAGGATGAGGACGGCCAACGCGACCACGATCATAGGCGCTCGCTCCTGGTGTCATTCCCGCCGCCGGCATCATCCGACACCCCTGTGCCGATCAATGGTCCTCCAGTCGACGGTCAGTGCGTCGTCGTCTGTCCGGTGTCGGCAAACCGTTCGACTGCCTCCACCATCGCCATGATGTTCTCGGGCGGGACGTCGTCCATGATCGTGTGGACCGACGCCACCATGTAGCCGCCGCCCGGCGCCAGCACATCGAGCACGCGCCACACCTCGCGGCGCACCTCATCCACCGTGCCCGACGGCAGGATGCGGTGCGTGTCCACGGCGCCGCAGAAGGTGAGACGCGACCCGCACCGTCGCTTGAGCTCGGCCAGGTGCGACATCCGACCTGCCGACGTCTGCACCGGATTGAGGATGTCCACGCCGATGTCGACGAAGTCTTCCACCAGGTCGAAGACGTCTCCGTCGGTGTGGAAGAACACGCGCGCCTTGGTTCGCTCCCGGATGAAAGCGATGTAGTCGGCGTGGATCGGCTTGAGGATGGCTCGGTACATCGCCGGTGATATCAGGAGACGATCCTGAGTGCCGAGGTCGTCGCCGATCTTGATGATGTCGATCAGATCGCCGCAGGCGGTCAGGAAGTGCCCCATCAGCTGTTTGCACAGGCCTGCGATCTTCGTGAGTAGTGCGCGTGCGAAGTCTGGACGCAGCACCATGTGCATCAGGAAGGTGTCCATCCCCTGCATCGCGAAGGCGCGCTCGAGCGGGAAGAGCAGCCAAGGGGTCCCGATGACCGCGTACTCGTTCTCGGCCCGGAGCCGCGAGGCCTCGTCGCGGACGTGGGCGACCCGCCAAGGGTCATCCATGTCTGGCCACGGATACTTCTCCAGGGCATCGAGCGTGGTTGCCGCCTTCAGGGGGTGGATCCCAGGGAACCACGATCCAGGGGCCACTTCGACCTGGCCCGTTCCCCAGTCGTCGATGAACGGCGCACGAGGAGCCCGCACCTCGTTTCGACGATAGACGCCCTCCGGAAAGCGGTCCAGCACGCCCCGCGCGTCGCTGTGAAGACGGACCAGGGCGGCCTCGTCCAGGGCCGCGGTGCCCAACTCGGGCCAGTCGTAGATGTAGCGGTCTGGTGCCTCGATTCCGAGCATCGTCTTGAGGCGGCGATAGGCGCCCATCTTGATGCCGGTCGTGTTGCTCGTGCCGACAATGATCGGCACCCGATCCGGCCGCTCGTGGGAAAGCGCGGTCAGAACCCTGTCGCGGGAAGTCATGGCCTCTCCTGACATCTTGCCGGGCTCGGCCGACCGCGGTCGCCTATCACGCGACCGCGCGTGGCACGGACCAGCGTCCGGCCGGTCGCCTCACCCGGCCTATTGTGCACCGATCGTCAGATGGGCGGTGTGGACGGCGGCGCCGCTGTCGGAGGCCGCGACTCCTGTCGGAGTCGGCCGGGGAACCTCCATCCTCTGCCGGACCGAAGGGCAGACGGGTGCGCCGCGTCGTTCGAGTCCGTCGGTTGGCCTGCCTCGACAACGTCCCTCGGCAGCGTCGACTCGTCCGGTCGTGCCGGGACCGGCCTCCCGCACTCGACGTATACTTCCCGGACCTGCCGCGCGTCTGACCGGGCGTGCGGTTCATCGGCCCAGGGCTCCGTTCGCCGCGTCGGCGGCGATGCAGGGGCGAGCCGGGAACGGGCGCATGTTCAGGAAGATGTTCACCCGGAAGATGCTGACGATCCTGTGCCTGGGGCTCGCCTCCGGGATTCCGCTCGGCATCGTCCTGACCGTCCTCCAGGCCTGGCTGACGAAGTCGGGAATCGACCTCAAGACCGTCGGACTGGCCGTCCTCGTCCAGATGCCCTACACCTGGAAGTTCGCCTGGTCCCCCCTGATGGATCGGTTCGTCCCACCCTTCCTGGGGCGGCGCAGGGGCTGGATGCTGGTGTCGCAGGGATTGATGCTCGTGTCGATCGCCGGAATTGGTCGGTTCGACCCCGTTCGTTCCATCGGTACCGTATTGTTCCTCGCCACCGTCATCTCGTTCGCCGGGGCCAGCCATGACATCGTTATCGACGCCTACCGCCGGGACGTGCTCGATGAATTTGAACTCGGCTTCGGCTCGGCGGTCGCGGTCAACAGCTATCTGATTGGCTATCGCTACATCGGCGTGGTCCTTGGACTGTTCCTCGGCGACGTCCTCCCGTGGAGCCAAGTCTTCCTGGTGCTCGCGGCGTTCGTGCTCGTCGGAGTTGCTGGCACGCTGATCGCGATCGAGCCCAAGGAGGCCATCCGTCCTCCGACCAGCCTGCGCGAGGCCGTGTTCAATCCGTTCTTCGACTACCTCAGGCGTCCAGGCGCCGTCGAGATTCTCCTGTTCATTCTGCTCTACAAGCTCGGCGACAACCTGGCCAGTGCGCTTCTCACGCCCTTCTACATCAAAGTGGGCTTCACGCTGAAGGAGATCTCCGTCTACTACAAGGTGATCTCGTTCTGGGGGACCTTCATCGGCGGCATGGTGGGGGGCGCACTGCTCACCCGCTACAGCATCCGGAAATGCCTGATGGCGTTCGGCGTGTTCCAGGGCATTACCCCCCTCGCCTTCTCGATCCTGGTCGCCACGGGACCGCACGTGCTCGCCCTGGCCTTCGTCGTCGCCGTCGAGACACTGAGCTTGGGGATGGGGGCATCCGCCCTGACGGCGTTCATGCTGCGGCTCTGCAACCGGCGGTTCAGCGCCACGCAGTACGCGCTGCTCACGAGCTTCATGGGCGTCCCGAGGACGATCATCCCCGCAGGCGCCGGCTTCATCGTGGAAACGCTCGGCTGGATGAACTTCTACGTCCTCTGCGTGGGCCTCGCGATACCGGGGCTGCTGTTGATCTACTTCCGCGCGCCGAGGTGGGAGGAAGGCCTCCCCCCGGCGTAATTCGCGGTCGGACGTGGCGGGCGGGGAACCGTGGGGGTGGCGAAGTCCGACGTCGGGGGAAGAACTCACACCCACCGGCGGCGCCGCTGACGCGCGTGGACCTCGAGAGTTCGTCTCGCAGCACGAGGAGACACAATGCGACTGACACGGTTCGCGTGCACGGCCGGCTTGGCGGTCCTGCTGGTCCTGACACTGGGTGCGCAGTCGCTTCCGCGGACAGCGCCCGGTGCGGTACCGCCCGGTCACGCGTCACTTGCCCAGGTGGGATTCGTTCGGGATCTCGTGTCCCGGTTGTCCGAGGACGCGCTGATGTCCGACCTTCGAGCCCTGCAGGCCATGGGCACACGGTACGCGCCCAGCCGGGGCCACCAACGGGCCGCGGCCTGGGCCAAAGCCCAGTTCGAAGCGGCCGGACTGACCGACGTCTCGCTCGACGAGTTCTCCTACTTCGACGACCAGACGGCGTCGTGGGAAACCACACGCAACGTCGTCGCCGTGAAGCCAGGCACTTCGCGCCCCGAGCGCATCGTCGTCATCGGCGCGCACCTCGACTCGATTGCCCATGCGTCCTCCGACGGGCGCGGCTCGGCGTCCGACCCCGAGTTCCCTTCGCCCGGCGTAGACGACGACGGAACTGGCGCCGCCGCAGTCCTGGCGGCCGCACGGCTCCTGGCTCCCTACCGGTTCGACTGCACCATCCGGTTCGTCCTCTTTTCTGCCGAGGAAGCTGGGATGTTCGGCAGCGCGCACTACGCCGCCCGGTGCGCGCGGCGGCACGAACCGATCGTCGCGATGATCAACGTGGACATGCTCGGCTACGTAAAGGAGGAGCCAGAGGACCTCGACCTCCTCTCAAACCAGGCGTCGACCTGGCTGCTTGACCGCGTCACCGATGCCGCCTCGAGGTATGCGCCGGACTTGCTCGTGCGCCGCCTCGTGAACGACACCTACGACGGGAGCGACCACGCGTCCTTCTGGAACAACGGCTACGCCGCCGTGTGTTTCATGGACGATTATTATCCCTCCTCGCCCTACTATCACTCGCCCGAGGACACCGTCGAACACGTCAACGCCAAGTTCCTGCGCGATGGCGCGCGGCTGGCGGTCGGGACCCTCGCGGAGTTGGCTGGCCCGCACGGTCCGGCTGAGGAACCGAAGGGCGTTCCGGTGCCGATAGTCCCCGGCTGGCGGAAGGCGTCGGGGGTCCGGGTCCTGGCCACGCTCGCCCCGGATGCCAATATGGTGCGCGTCGTGGACGTCAGCGCGCCAAAGGTGACGTCGACGACCGACGTCTCGCTCGGGACCGTGTCAGACGACACGTGGGGCGATCCGCGCGATTACCCGGTGAGCGTCTCGCCGCGGCCCGGGAGCCGGCTGGTCTACGTCCCTTCGATCCGCCTGCGCCCGCCTGCCGGCGGCCGCGACCACGGGCGGGTGGAGGTCGTCGATCCCGTCGCCGCCCGTGTGACGGCGTTTCTCGACGTCGAGGCACAACCATCGCGGGGGTGCTTCGATGCCACCGGGGGGCGATACTTCCAGCCCTCCTGGAACGTGCCGGGCATCGAGGTCTTTGACACCGCCTCGCTGAAGCGGATCGGCCGGATCCCGACCGCCGCTCCGGTCGCAGCGTTGGTCTCCGGCGGCGGAGCGACCGAACACCGTGCGATCGGTCTGTCGTCGGGAACCAGTACGGCGGTGATCGTCGATCTCCCGGCGATGCGCGTCGAATCGACACTCACCGACGTGCCAT
Organism: uncultured Acidobacteriota bacterium; assembly: GCA_963701315.1. Lineage (GTDB taxonomy): Bacteria > Acidobacteriota > Vicinamibacteria > Vicinamibacterales > Fen-181 > FEN-299. The sequence goes on from OY969603.1 coordinate 4,258,618, forward strand.
CACCCTCCGATGCGGTGATCGTCGACGGCGGCGCCGGCCTGGTCAGCAGTCGCGCGAGGGCGTCGGTCTTCGAAATCCGCCTCGACACGGGTCGCGTGACCCGGGAATACGCCGTGGCCCCTGCGCCTACCCGGCTGGTTGCGTCACCCAGCGGCAGGATCGTGCTGTGCCTCCACCAAGTCGGTTCAACTGCCGAGATAATCGAGGCGGGCTCTCCCGCTTCGGGCGCCGCTGCCGGGGGGCTCAGGAAATTGGATCTCGGGGAGGCGGTAGTCGACGGAGCCTTCGCCGACGAGGACACGTGTTATCTCGTGGGCTTCGGCAAGCGCCGCCTGCTGGGGGTCTCGGTGGCGACCGGGCGTGTGTTCTGGGCGATGCGCACGGGCGGCGTTCGGGCGAAGGCCGATACGAGCCGGATCGCGGTCGTCAACGCTAAGCCGGCTGGGCTTAGGGCCCCAACCGTGGCGCCGAGAACCCAGGCCCAGCGGCCCCCATCAGGTGCCCGGTGACGGGCTGACCGCTGCGGCGCGAGGTGTTCGACCGTGGACGGGTGAGTCGCCGGGCGGCCTGTCTCCTCTCGCCCTGCCGCCGAAGGTCGGTGCCTGCCCGCCCGCGGTCGACGCCCGGCGGCCCGCCCGTCTTGTCACTCGCGCGGGGCGGGCGCCCCGGCCTACTTCTTCATCAGCTCCTTGACGGCGGCTTCGATCTGCTGATCTCGGCCGGTTGTAATGACAGACGGTTCGTTCCGCACCTTGATGTCCGGCTCGAGCTGGTTGTTCTCGCAGAAGCGGCCGTCCGGCGTCCGCCAGCCGCCCATCGGGATGCCGAACAGCAGCGTCGGGTCAATCTGGACCTCCCACCATACGAAGGTCCCCGTGCCGGGCACCGGCATCCCCAAGGTCTTGCCGACGTTCTTGAGCTTGTACGCGACCGGGAACAGGTGTGCATCCGAGTAGTTGCTCTCTCCGATCAGGACGATGGAGGGTTTGACCCACTTGTCGGCCGGCTCCGAGCCGACGTACTGCCCGTGCGGGACCACGTCGAAATACTTCTTGCCGCTGAGGAAGTCGGACAGCTGCTCGTGGATGTTACCGCCGCCGTTGAAGCGGGTGTCGACGATGATCGCCTGCTTGCCGATGTTGCGACCCAGCGCCTCCTCGAACACGGTCCGCATGCTGGCATCGTCCATCGCCCGGACGTGCACGTAGCCGATCGTGCCGCCCGAGAGCCGGTCCACCTCGTCTCGGCGGTTCTTCACCCAGCGCTTGTAGAGCAGCTGGGATTCCTCGCCCCCGGAAATGGGCTTCACCGTCTCGTCCCAGCGAGTGCCGGACGCGGGGTCGAATACCGAGAGGAGCGTCAACTTCCCCACCTTCCGGTTCAGCAGCTGGTAGAAGTCCAGGTTCTCGGTCAGCGGTTGCGCGTCGATCTTCTCGATGATGTGGCCGGCCCGGATCTTCGACACGGCTTTGTCGAGCGGCCCACCCTCGATGACCTCCGCCACTTTCACGCCAGAAGCGGCCCACGCGACGTCGTAGAGCAGGCCGAGCGATGCCGTCTGGTCCGCGTTCGGCGTTTTCGGGGCGTACCGGCAGCCGGTGTGCGACGCGTTCACCTCGCCGAGCATCTCGCTCAGCATCTCGGCGAAGTCGTAGTTGTTGCTGATGAACGGCAGGAACTTCCGGTACTCGCGGTAGTAGAAGTCCCAGTCCACGCCGTGCAGGTCGGGTACGTAGAACTTCTCTTTGAACTGGCGCCAGGCGTGGTCGAAGATGTACGCGCGTTCGGCGGCCTCGTTGAGGATCATCTCTCCACCGGTCTTCACTGGCTCGGCCTTGCCGCTGTCGAGATCCACCTTCATCGGCTTGCCGTCGGCCTTCACGAAGAGGAACTTCCCGTCGTCGGACAGCTCCATGCTGGCCTCGTCCGCCGCGAGCGTGGCAAAGAGTTTCGTCTCCTTCGTCCTCAGTTCCGTCACCCAGAGGTCGTTGCCCTTGTCGAACGTCGTCAGGTAGTAGAGCTTCTCCCCGTCCTTCGAGAGCGCCCAGTCCGAGGCGGGTGACGTGTGGATGGTCAGACGCGCCTTCCGCTCGGTGAGGCCGGCCCAATCGACCACGACCTCCTTCTTGGCGGCTTCCTTCGGCGCCGTCTCCTTCTTCTCGGCCTTGGCCTTCTCCTCTGCGTCCTTCTTCTCCTTGTCTGCCTTGGCTTCCTGCTCCTTGAGCAGGGCAAACTCCTCCTTCGACAGCTTGAACCGATCGAAGGCCGCCTTGGAGAAGAACAGCGCGTAGACATCCAGGCTGTAGGGCTCGCCGCCCTGCTGGCGGGTGCCCTCCCGATTCGAACCCCAGACCATCAGCGCGCCGTCCAGCGCCCACTTCGGCGTCACGTTGTCGTATCCGCTGAGCGTGAGGTTCGTGATCTCGCCCTTGCCGTCGGCGGGCACCAGACCGATCTGCGGCGTCATGACACGCTCAGGGTAGCCGAACTGGACGAGGAACCACTTGCCGTCCGGCGACCACTGGTAGTACTGGTCGCCGTCCGCGTACGAGTAGTTGTGGTCCGCCGACATGATGGTCCGGGTTTGCTTGGTCGCGAGGTTGATCACTTTGAGGGTCACACGGTTCTCGAGATACGCGACTTCCTTGCCGTCCGGCGAGAACGTCGGTTGGTACTCCTCGGCCGGTGTCGCCACGACCGTCTCTTCCTTGAGCACGGTGGACGCGTAGAAGTACGGTTCCTCCTTGCGCGTGATCGACACCATGTAGACGTTCCAGTTGTTGTCCCGCTCGGCCGCGAACACCAACGAGCGGCCGTCAGGACTGAAGCTGACGCTCCGTTCTTGCCACGGCGTGTTGGTGATCCGCTTGGTGAGGCCGCCCTCGAGACTCGTCACGAAGATCTCGCCCCGGAAGACGTAGGCGAATTCCCTTCCGTTCGGTGACAGCTTCATCTCCGTGAAGCCCGCGTTGACCGGGACGATCTTCTCGAGAGTCGGCCGGCCGTCCGCGGCGATGCGGATGCTGACGCGTCGCGGTTCGGCGCCCGGCTGGAGCGTGTAGATCTCGCCGTCGAAGCTGAAGCACAGGACGTTGCGCGCCGAACGGGTGAGGAACCGCACCGGATGCTTGGTGAAATGCGTGAGTGCCGTCGTCTTCTCGGGATGGGCCAGCGAACTCTTGAAGACGTTGAACGAGCCGTTCTGTTCGCTCAGGTAGTAGTAGTCCGTGTCGTTCGCGTCGAAGACCGGGTTCCGGTCCTCGCCAGCGAACGTCGTCAGTTGCCGGTAGGTCTTCGTCTTGAAGTCGTACACCCAGACGTCGCGTGTCACCGACGACACGTGGTGCTTGCGCCAGTTGTCCTCGTAGCCCTTGATGTCGTGGTAGATGAGCTTGCTGCCGGTGGAATCCAACGTCGCGTCCAGCGCCGGCACGGGCAACACCTGCGTGACGCGGCCGCCGGCCACCGGCACGCTGTAAAGCTGGGACATCAGCGAGACGGGAAACTGCGCGTTGCTCGCGACCGCCTGGCGGGTCGCGGAGAACAGCACGGCCTGGTCGTTGGCCGTGAAACTCGATGGCACTTCGCGGGCGGAGTGGAACGTGAGCCGCTTGGCCTCGCCACCGGTGGCCGGCATGACGAACACGTCGAAGTTGCCGTAACGGTCGGACGCAAAGGCGATCAGCTTGCCGTCGTGGCTCCAGACCGGAGCGAAGTCGTACGACTCACCCATGGTGAGCGGCGTGGCGGCTCCCCCACCGGCCGGCACGCTGTAGAGGTTGCCCTTGAATTCGAAGGCGATCGTCTGGCCGTCAGGCGAGATCGCCGGGTACCGGAGCCAGAGAGGCTTCTCTTGACCCATCGCGGGATGCGTCACGAGTAGCACCAGGACGACTGCCGCCAGCGTGCGCTTTCGCATCGAGACACCTCCGAAGATTGTGGTGACAAGTCGGTTCGGCAAATCCCTGCTCGACGGCGTACGACTCCCGCCGCCGTGGAACTGACCTTGTGATCGCGCAACCCGCGCGCCGCTGCACATTCTCCCCGCCGAGGGAGCAACCACGCCTCTGCCGCCTTGACGCACCCGTCGAGGCCGCCGAAGACCGGAAGCGTCTGTGCTGGTCGCTCGTCTCGCGGTCAGCGGGCGACCGGACCACCACCGGGCCCGGCACGCCAGCGACCAGGTCCTGCAGTCCCCACGCTCGTTCGGGGGCGGCATCCTGGCGAATCGCCACGACATGGGACGTGCCTGTTCCGGAGGTTGTTCCGACTGACACGGAGCGCCCGGTTCCGAGGAGCAGCGAACCGGAGTCGAAGCGGTCCTTCGTGCGGACGAGCCGTCGCAGGAACCGCCCGAGGTCTGCCCCGGTCACCGGGTTCACCGCGCTTATTATGTCCTCCTCGCGGCGCCCCGCGCAGGCAGCCATCCGGCTGGCGGCGTACAGCCGTCGGATGACATCGTCGAGACTCTGGCGGTCGCCGGTCGCCAGCCTGATGCGAAGGTCCAACAGCAGTGCGGACTGGTGGAGTTCTCGCCGCGCTCGGGCGTCACTCACCTATCGGAGTCCGACGTGATCGCGGCCTTCCCCCCGACGCAACTGTTGTACCAGGGTGTCGAGCGTCTCTCTGCAGAGTTGCCAGGCGCTGGGATCGCTGTGTGTTCGATCGTGGGACCAACCGTGCGCGGAATTGGGACGCCGACCGGCACCGATGGCTGCGCGAGGGGTGGCACCTTGGGCGCGGCGGCAGCCGCACTCGACCTGGTCGTCGTGGGGCTTCATCTGGACCATCACGCGCCGGCGGGCGACGGCCCGCCCGACGTCGCCCCGATCGAGGTCAGCCGCGGCGCCCTCGGCAACCCAGATCCAGGTGGACATGATCCGGCGTTTCGGGCGACCGTTGACCAGCTTCGACACTGCCAGACGCCCTCAGGCGACGTCATGCCTGAAGGCGCCGGGACCATCCCCAGGCTGTCACCAGATAGCGAGAACCGCGGTGCGAAGCTCGGCGATGTCCAGGGCCGTGATGGTCGTCGTCTTCACCGTCATGGCGTGCCTGTAAGTCGGCAGCGACACCGACTTCGCCGTGTAGACCGCATTCAACGCACTCCGCAGGTCGAGGATGTGGATCGCCTTCACGGGCATCCCGGACGTCAGGGCGGTGTCCGTCCAGCTGAAGGCTCCCAGCCCGGCCCCGGAGCGCAGCGTGTCGATCGCCTGACGCAACTCGGCAATGTGGATGGCTTTCACCCTCGTGGTGCGCGGCGTCAGCGGATCGTCGGTGAACGACACGGCAGCCGACGCCAGCGACAGGCTGGCCACCGCGTGGTCGAGCTCGGTGTTCGAATTGAACATCCCCAGCGCCTGTACGCCGTTGATCACCGAGGTATTGGCCGCATAGGGGCCGATGGTCGTGACCGAAAATTCCCAGATCACCACATCCCCGGGCGCCAGCGACACCGGCGTGGTGGCAAAGACCCCTGTGGCGGCATTCCAGGAGCCCTGCGGGCCGGCGGAGTTCGTGATCGCCTGCGAGTGCGGGTCCAGCGCATCGGTCGTCAGCGTGAAGTTGCTGATGGCAAGGGTGCTGTTGTTGGTGAACGTCGCCCGGTACAGGACAACACCCCCTACCGGAGTGCTCGTCTGGGTCAGCGGAACTGTCTCGAGGTGCAGCGTCATCGGGAACAGCGCGACGCTCCCGGCCCCGCTCGTCGGCGCGTCCGTCAGAGTGGCCGTACCCCCGCCCCCGACGCTCCCGCTCTGGCCGGTGGAACCACCCGTTGAGTTGTTGGCCTGGTGAGTGCCGGCTCCCCCGGCGCCGCCGTCCCCGGCACTGGTGTCGGTACCGAAGTTGCCGGCGACAACGCTGGCGCTGATGCCAGGGATCCGTGCGACGACGGTGCCTCCTTTTCCGCCGTTCCCGCCGTTGCCGCCCGCCACGATGAACTGGTCCATGTGCGGGCCGTTGAAGGTCCCACCAGTCCCGCCGTCACCGCCCTTCCCGCCGTCGGCAAGGAAGTCGTAGCTACCGTTCAGCCCCTGCGCGGCGTCGATTTCCACCGTTCCGCCGTCACCGCCGGCCGAGCCGCTGTTGCCGGTGCCTGGAAACGGTGACGTTCCCGCGCTGGCGTCATTGCTGCTGCAATCGGAACCCAAGGACCCACCGACACCACCCTGCCCGCCAATCGCACTGCCGAGCAGAACATCCGTCGAGCTGGTGCCCAGCGTCCCCCCAATCCGAACCCTGATCGATCCCGGCGCGCCGGGTATGCCGGCGCTGCCCGGCACCGTCGGTCCCGGACCCTTGATGGTCTCATTGAGCAGCGCCGCTGGGAGGTACCCGCACGTCCCGTCCGCACCGCTGCCCCCGCTTCCTGCCCTACCGCTCAACGTGGCGAGGATGTTGTAGGGCGCTGCGGCGTGGAGATTGCCCGTCACGTAGACGTCAATCATGCCGCCATCGCCGCCGTTCGCGCCGTTGCCTGCCGAGCCGTTCGCCCCGAAGGCTCCGAACGCACCGCTGCTCGTCTCCCCGAACCCTCGGTTGCCCGGCCCCCCGCCGTCCCCGGCAGCTCCGCCATCGCCGCCCTCGGAAGCCAGCGCCTCGATATCCACCTGGCCGTTCAACAACAGGTTGCCTTGCACATAGAGGCGGAACGTCGCGGCGGCGCGACCGCGGATGCCGTTACCGCCACTGCCTGCAAGCCCGCCATTTCCGCCGTTCCCGCCCACCATGGGGTACGTGCCGCACCCGTTGCTCGACACGTGGTACTCGTAGTAGGCGCCGCCCGCACCGGCGGTGCCGCCGTTACCGCCGGCGCCGCCGGCCATGTTGGGCCTATTGGTCGGATCGTTGCCGTACTCGCCGAGCATGACCGTGCTGTTCGTGTCGAAGAAGGCATCACCGGCGACATGAACAATCAGATTCGGAAAGCGCCCGCCGCCAGTCTCGGTCGTTCCATCCTGTCCGGCAGTGCCGTTTCCGCCGTTGACATGGGTGGGCGGCGTGTAGGCCGGCGGGTCTGTCGGGCACCCGTTGTAGTTGGCGAACGTCCCGTTGTCGCCGTCCAGGCCATTTGCGCCGTTGGTTCCGCTCACGCCGCCCGCACCCAGCGGATTCACTGCGCCGGCGTAGATCTTCGCTCCCGCACCCACCGTGAAGAGCGGGTTCGAGTAGCCGGAGCCACCGGTCACGAAGATCTCCGTGTCGCCCGACAGGAACACCGTGGCATTGCTCCCGATGGACACGTAGGTGAAGACGTGCGTCCCGGAGGGCAGCGTGTACTGGGTCCCTGCTCCGACCACCAACTGCGTCTGCCCGTCTGAGGCAGCCGCGCCGAGAAGAACGGCCAGCACCTGCAGCAGCGTCAGGAAGGCGAGTCGAGAAGGACGTGTTCTTGCGGCCTTGGCGGACGACTGTCGGACGCAGGAGGCGGCCATGGGGTCTCCTCAGGACCTGGAGTGCGCCGACGTGTCACGTGACATCGGGATCAGCGGCGCGGAGGCTGGGCCGGGCGAAGCGACTGGTGCCGCCGACACTACTGCTGAGGCAGGCCGCCTGTCAATTGCCTCTCCGGCCGTGTGTCCTCTCCGGCCGTGAATGCGGCGCGACGGACGGCTCGGACCTGCTGATCGAGCCCGGGGGGGCGATCCGCATGAGACACACTTGTCTCTCCCTGCCGGGGGGCTGGCGCGGTGGCCAGCACCCGTCCGGCCTGGGCCCTCCCGCCAATGTGGGCATGTACCCGAAGCGCCGCTACCAGGCAGCCGCCCAGCAACGATCGAGGACTGTCTGTCGCAGATCCCTGCGCCTTCCCCGCTCCAGACCACCGCGCCGCCCAGCCTGACGCGGCGTTCCGGTCCCGTGCGTCGCACGAGATGTTCGGCAGCGCCCCCTGCAACACGACGGTCCGTGGGAGGCTACGACGCCAGGGTCTTCAGGCGACACGTGGGGGCCCAGCGATGCCGTCCGCCGACGGACTGCAGGCTCAGGGGGCCTGTCTCGGCCGCTCGTGAAGAAGCATCCACGAGGTGCCGAACCTGTCCCTGAGCATCGCGAAGCGGTAGGCGAAGAACGTTTCCTGCAGCGGCATGAAGATCTGGCCGCCATCGGAGAGCAACGCGTAGATACGCTCCGCCTCCTCGTTGCTCTCCACGGCGAGGGCGAGATAGGCACTGCGCATCGGCTGAAAGCGCTCCGGCGGCACGTCAGCACCCAGGAGTTCCGAGTCGCCGAGCGTCATCCGCGCGTGCAGAATGGTGTCGTGCCAGGCGGGCGGCACCTGATCCCGCTGGGGCCCCTGGCCGTGCGTCATCATCATGGTGATCTTGCCGCCCAGATGCTGCTCGTAGAACCGAAAGGCCTGCGCGCAGTTGCCGCCGTAGTTGAGGTATGTGCGTAGCTCCATTGAACGATCCTACCCCGCGACGGCCGGCAGACGCGCCTCCGCGGAGAACGACGCCCGGGCCGGGTTGTGAAAGCGGCCAGGCTGCAACGCTCCACGCCCCGGGACCGTGCCGCCGCCTGTCGGACGGGTGGCGAACGCGGCAGCATCCCGGGACATGAAACGTCGCGCGACGGGCCCTCCGCCCAGAGGTCGTCCCGCCTACTTCGGTGCCCTTCCCGCCTCCTTCTTGAGGTACGGGATGCCCTCGGTGAGCCACTTCGGCGCCGGAGCGTCCTTCAGGTAGTGGTCGAAGAACTCGAAGAACCGGATGGTCAGGTCCCTCTGGTTGGCGATCCCGTCGAGGTGGTGCCCCTCGCCGGGATAGGCGAGCAGCACGGCCTTCTTCCCGTTGTAGCGCAGCGCGTTGTAGAGGGCGATGCCATTGATGAAGCCCACGGTCGGATCAGCGGTCCCGTGCATGATCAGAAACGGCGCCGTAGCCTGCGGCGCGTGCGTGAGCGCCGACTCGTTGTGATACCGGTCCGGCTGGTCCCATGGGGAGAAGCCCCACCGCCCTTGGCTGTAAAGGTAGGTACTCGAACGCGGTCTCGCCACTGCCACCCTGGACCGGGTAGGCCCACCCCCAGTTCTGGTTGAAGTCGTTGTAGAGATCGACCACGCCGGCCCCGACGCCGACGGCCGCGAACATTCTCGACATCGTGCCCACGTAGGCCGCGCCTTCGCCCCCATAGCTGTGGCCGGTCACGCCAATGCGTTTCGGGTCCGCGTACCCGAGTTCGATCACCTTGCGGGTGGCCGCCTCGACGCACTCCAGCATGTCACTGTGCGACGAGCCGGTCCGGAAGTGCACGTCCGGCAGCATGGTGAGGTAGCCGTCGCTCACCGCCTGCACCGGCATCCGGCCCATGCTGACCAGGTAGACCGGCGGGGTGTAGACGTGCATGTTCTGCGAGTTCTTCTCGTAGAACGTCACGATCATCGGCCGCTTCTCTCCCGGCTTGTAATCGTCGGGGACCGCCAGGATGCCTTGGAGCCGCACGCCGTCCTTGTTCTTGTACTCGAACAGGACGCGGTGGCCCCAGAGAAAGTCCTTCTGTTGTGGGTTGGCGTCGGTGATCTTCTTCGAGTCGGCAAAGGCGGGACCCGACACGCGCAGGTCGGGAAATTCGACGAAGGTCTGACGGGTGAACAGGAACCGATCCGCCTTTCGGGCTTTCACCGGTGTGCTGAACGACGCGTCGTCGTAGAGGAGCTCCTTCACCTGCCCGCCCGCCAGTCCGTAGAAACCCGACTTCTTCGTCCATTCCCCATAGGCCGACAGCGTGACGGGCTTGGTCAGGTCGATGGTCCCCCGGGGACCCACAGCTCGGCGTACGGTGGGATCCACAGGCACGGTCCGGATGACCCGGAAGCAAATCTCCTGCTTGCTGCCCAGGCCTCCCGTGAGGTTCGTCGCGACGGAACCGTCGAGCGGCAGCAGCCACAGGTCGTACCGGTGGTTCACAATCACGGCTTTCCCGTCGCTGGTATAGCCCGCGATGCCGTACGACGGCTTCGGTCCCGGGTGGTCGTACTCGACGTCGACAAAACTCACGGAGGCCGTCGGGGCCAGCATCCGCGTCGTTGCGGCCTCGAGGTCGTAGACCTGGAACCGATTGTCTTTCCAATAGAGGAAGTGGGTGCCGTGGGGTGAAATGCCGAAGACGTGGCCAGCCATGATCTGGTTCTTGACGATCAGGGTCCGTTCGCCGGTCGTGGTGTTGACACGGTAGTAGTCGGCGGCCGGAAGCTTCTTGTCGAGGAGATAGCCGCGTGTGTCGCGCCCGACGGCCCACTTACCGTCCGGTGCGACCTCTAGATCCCGCAGTGTCTCGTCGGCGAGCTTGACGAATCGCCTCGCCGCGACATCGAAGGCCTGTCGGAAGGCGAAGTTGCGATCCTGAGTCGCGCGGGTCATCTGTTCCGACTGGACCCGCTCGTCGGCGGTATTCCACACGTCGACGTCCGGTGCCTCGTCCGTCGACTTGCGCGTGGTGTCCGGCGAAGCCATCTGCTCCTTCATTCCAAAGAACACGCGCTTGGTGTCCTCGCTCCAACCGAGCGGCGCCCGATCGCTGATCACCCAGCCCTTGGGAAAGCCGTCCGCCTTGCCGGGATCGAGCACGATCGGCGAGGGAGCCGGGGCCCCGTCCTTCAGTGCCGTTGCCACGTCGGGAAACGCGAGGAGCACGTTGTCCCGCTCTCGCATCTTCTCGACCTCGCTGCCCCGCAGGACGGCCAATGCGTTGCCTTCGTCGTTCCAGGCGAGCCGGCTGTAGACCTTGGCGTCCGTGTCCAGGGGCGTTGTCCGCCCGGTTCGCGTGTCGAACACGAAGAGGCCGTTGACGTCCTTGACGGCCGAGTCGACCGCATAAGCCAGCAGTTCACCGGTGCGGTTGAAGGCAATGTCGGAGACACTGCCGAGCAATTGATGGCGACCGGTCTGGAGATCCAGCAGCACGACGTCGACGCCACGCGGGCCCGTCGCCGCGCGGGAGGCGCCAGCGGCCTGGCTGTTGCCCCCAGGCGGCGGCCCACCGGGCGCGCCGCCCCCGCGGCCACCAGGGGATGGCGCCGCTTCGCCCCCGCGGCGCCGGAGGAACACGTGGGTAGAGGTGGCCGAAAAGGCGAACGTCCCGATGTCCTGCCACGACCGCACGGCGCCAGTCGCCAGGTTGCGAAGCTCGACGCGCCGCGGGGGGATCGCGGCTGCCGCCTCGGCGCGCGCCGGCGGGCCGGCCTGCGGTGGCGTGGCAGCAGGCTGCGCCGGCGTCGTGGCCGGCGCACCCGGCTCTGCGGGCGCGTTAGTCGAGCTGCGGCTGGCCCGCGCCCGCTGGGCGGCACCCGGATCCACTTGGTACGCCACCCACGCCGAGTCGGGAGAGAAGGTCGCGTCAGTGGCATCCGCCACCGTGACCTCCTGACCGGTCCCCAGGTTCAGCAGATGGAGCACCGGTTTGGATTCCGCCGGAATAACGTTCGTCAGTTCCAGCGTGTAGGCCACCCACTGGCCGTCCGCTGAAATCTCCCGGCCTGCAATGCTGCGCCACTTCGTGTAATCGTCGACCGTCAGGGCCTTCTTCGCGGAGACCTGCGCTTGCGGCAGGGCGTAGGCGGCCAGGCCGATCACGAGGGCAACCATGAGGACGGCGGCACGGCGGGGCCGGGACGAAGCCTTCTGCATCGGCGTGTTCATCGGCATTCCTTCGCGCAGTGGTGTGTGAATTCGACACTCGCGGGGGCGGGACCGGACCAGAGTCTAGCCGAAGGCCCCGCCAACCGAAAGGGGTTTGCGCCAGGCAAGCCTCCCACTGAGGCGGCGGCGACCGGGAGAGTGGCGCCGCGCCGGTCCGGCGCCGTCTCGGCACACACTCGTTCGTCGTGGGCCCGCCGTTGGTGCTGGCTCAGTTGGCCGGGCAAGGCAGGGCCGGGGATACGCCCCGGCCCTGGGAGATGGTCGGTGGGAATGCCCCGCGGATCTACGCGTAGGCGTCGACGTTCTGGCCAATACCCTCGTCGTTCGCCCGCTGGCGCGCCGCCTCTCGCTTCTCGAGCTCCTGGAGCGCCTTGACGTTCCCTTTGGCCGCCAAGGCCTGCAACTGTGCGTCGGTCGCGCTCGAGAGATCCTCGGTCGAAGAAGAGGAGGAGGAAGCGGAGGTTGAGCTCGCGACGCCGCCACCAGGCGCACGCCCGCCGCCCTGTACTGGCGGTTTGCCGCCTGCGGCGCCACCCTTGGGCGGGTCAGGGATGGTGACGCCGTTCGCCTTGGCAAATGCCTTGAACTGGTCGAACGTCATCGTGCCGGACCTGCCGGCCGCATCATCGAACTTCTGGATGAGGGTATCCAACCCGGCAGGCACCTCGCCGCCGGATTTCGTGATCCGGTCTTTCATGGCCTCCAGGCCGGCTTTCGTGATTTCGGGCGGCGTTGTCGGGGGGGTGCCCACTGACGCCGTCGCGGACGACGCGCTGATGCTGCCTACCGTCATGTTTGACCTCCGTGTCGGCGGAAGCTCGTTGCCTCCAGTCTGATAATCGACGAGGCGCTGGGGGGGGCCAGGAACTTTACCTTTCCTTCACAAATCCCCCGTATCACCCACCCGGTCCCTGCTGGGCCGTCCGGCGCGGGTTACTGCTCGCCGTCCAGCCCTCGGGGCGTGGCTCGGAAGGATTGGTGGAGCCGATTCGGAAGCCGATGGATTCCGCGCGGCCGGCCGGCGTCGGCGCGTCGGTTGCCGGTGTTGTCCCGTGCAGGGGTTCGCGCTAGAGTGCGCACATGCGGCTGACCGCCGATCATCTCGAAGCGGCATTGCTGGGCGGCGCCTTCTTGGGGGGTGGTGGCGGTGGCTCTCTGGCCCTCGGACGCGAACTGGGTGGCGCCGCACTCGCCGCAGGCGGACTGGAGCTGGTCGCCCCGACCGCGCTCGACGATTCGGCCCTGGTGGCCACTGTGGCCCTGGTTGGCGCTCCGGCCGCCCGGGACGCCGAAGTGTGCGCGGTCGACTATGTGCGCGCGTGCGAGTTGCTGGTCGCCCAGATGGACAGGCCTCTCGCCGGCCTCATCACGTGCGAGAACGGTGGCGCCGCGACCGTCAACGGATGGCTGCAGGCGGCCCGCCTCGCCATTCCCCTCGTCGATGCGCCGGCCAATGGCCGCGCCCACCCCACCAGCGACATCGGCAGCCTGCAACTGGGTCGGGTCGCCGGATACGTGTCACTGCAGGCGGCCTGCGGCGGCAGCCGGACGCGCGGCGCATACCTGGAACGGCAGGTCCGCGGCTCACTGTCAGTGGCGAACCGCGAGGTCCGGAGCGCGGCCGACCAAGCCGGCGGACTCGTCGCCGTCGCGCGAAACCCGGTAGGGGCTGCCTATCTCGTGAGGCACGCGGCGGTGGGCGCGATGACGCAGGCCATCGAGTTGGGCTCGCGGTTACGAGAGGCCGTCGGGCGTGGAGCCACGGCCGTGACCTCAGCCGCTGCGGAGACGTTCGGCACGGCCACGGTGGCCGGAGAAGGCCGCGTGGAGTCGCTCAGACTCCACACCGGTGGAGGCTTCGACACCGGGAGCTGCCGGGTTGGCGCTCTCGAGCTGACGATCTGGAACGAGTACATGACGCTCGAATCCTGCAATCAGCGGCTCGCCACATTCCCGGACCTCATCGTGACACTCGACGCGCAGACGGGGATGCCGGTCACCTCGGCCGAACTGTCCGAAGGAAGCCGGGTCGCCGTGGCCGTGGTGCCGGCAGGCGTCCTGCGCCTCGCACCCGCCGCCCTCGACCCCGTCAACCTCGCTGCAATCGAGCGCGCGATTGGGAAGACCATCGTCCCCTATCTGAGGCCCGCATGCTGAGACGAATCTTGGAGGTCGTCGATCTACTGGACACCGCCGATGCCAGCGGGGCCGCGGTGGTCGACTGGCTGCACGCGTGGGGTGCGACGGCCGAGTTCGACGTCATCGAGGGGCCGGGCCGAACGGATTTCGTGCGCGCCGTCATCCCTGGAGCCCATGGCCGGCTGGGGGGAGGAGCGGCACCCACGCTCGGGATCGTCGGTCGGCTCGGCGGCGTTGGGGCGCGTCCCCACAGACTGGGCCTCGTATCGGACGGCGACGGCGCGTGCGTCGCGTTGGCCGTGGCCGCCGCCTTGGCGCGGGCCCGGTCGCGGGGTGATGTCCTGCCGGGTGACGTCCTCGTGAGAACGCACGTCTCGACCGCCTCGCCGGTCGTGCCGCACGACCCGGCGCCGTTCATCGACGCGCCAGTGGACCGCGACCGATTGGCGCGAGCCGAGGTCGATCCGTCCATGGACGCCATCCTGTCGATCGATTCCACGCGGGCAAATCGGATCGCCAAACGTGGGGCGTTTGCGATCACGGGCACCGTCAAGGAGGGCTACATCCTGCGTCCGACTCCGGCCCTTCTGGACATCTACGAACGCGTCACTGGGCACCCGGCTGTCGTGCTCCCGTTATTCACGCAGGACATCACGCCGACGGGCAACGGCCTCCACCACATCAACAGCATCATGCAGCCGTCGATCCTGTCGGCGGCGCCGGTGGTGGGGGTCGCCTTGCTCGCCACGACCGTCGTGGCGGGCGTCGCCACCGGCGTCCTGCGGGAAACGGATCTGGCTCAAGCGGGACGCTTCGTCGTCGAGGCGGCGAAGGCCTTCACGGCCGGATCGCTCGATTTCTACCACGCCGACGAACTCGAGCAGCTCGTCGCCCGATACGGGTCGCTGCGCCATCTCCAGGCCGACTGACATCAGGAGGGCACGCGTGTCCGGATCGCCTCACGCCGTGGGCCCACGACGCCGGCAGGTGACGCCATGAAGACGATCGCAGCGATCACGATTGGCCAGTCGCCGCGCGAGGACGTCGTCGAGGAGATGGGACGGTTCCTCCCGGGCGTCTCGTGGAGCCAGGCCGGTGCGCTCGATGGCCTCGGTCCCCCGGCAATTGCCGCGCTGGCGCCGCAAGAGGTCGACTTCCCACTCGTCACACGCCTTCGCGACGGACGCACCGCGGTGGTCGGCGAGCACGCCATCACGCCGTTGCTGCAGCGCGCCGTGGAGCGTCTGGAACCGAAGGCGGACCTCGGTACTGGTGTTGTGCTCGGGACGGTTCGATCTGTTCTCGTCTCGCCCGCTGGTCTTCCCAGGCATGGTCCTGGGCGGGGTCGCGCGCGCGCTGTTCACCGGTCAGCGCGTCTTGGTCCTGACGCCGCACGAGGCTCAGGTCGAGGCACAACAGGCGCACTGGCGGGCGCAGGGGGTGCAGCCCGTCGTGTGGTTCGCCTCCCCGTACCGGGCCACGGACTTCGGCGCCCTCGGGCGCGAAGCCGCCCGGCTCGGCGTGAGGGCCGCCATCTTCGACTGCTTCGGCTACCAGGGGCACATGCAGGCAGCGTTCGCGGCCTCGTCCGGCCTTCCGACCCTGTTGGTGCGATCGGTCGCGGCCCGGGTGATCGGCGAGCTGCTCATGGTTCCCGACGGTCCGACCGGATGAGCACGCCGCCTGCCCCACCGCCGACGCCGGTGCCGCGAGCCCTGGAGTGGCCCGCGATTATCGTCTACCTGCTGCTGGCCGCCGCCTCGGCGGCCGTGTGCGCCCAGATCAATCTGAGGATCGGCGTTACACCGAACACGGCCGTCATCGGCGTCATCGTGGCGATCTCGCTCGGGCGCACGGCCTGGCCGCTGTTCCGCTCCCCCGAACGCCAGGTGATGGTCGAGACGGCGACGTCGGCCGGCGGTTTCGCGGGCGCGAACATCGCGCTGGTAAGCCTGGCCGTGCTCCACCTGCTCGGTCTCGAGCGCCTCGTCCTGCCACTCGTGGGCGGAGTAGCCGCCGGAATGGTGTTGGACATCGCCCTGGCGGCGAGGCTGTTTGGCGGCCGCGCGTTCCCGGCCGAGGCCCCGTGGCCCGACGGTGAGGCGGTCGGTCGCGCCATCCAGGCTGGCGACGAAGGCGGCACGCTGGCCCGCCAGCTGCTGCAGGGGATCGCCGCCGGGATGGTCGGGCGCGCGCTGAACTGGCCCATGGCCGGCGTCGGTATCGCGTTCATCGGCAACCCGGTGGCCCTTGGGGCGCTCGCGACAGGGCTGATCGTGCGTGGCAACGGCCGCTACCTCGGGCTCGACTTCTCCGGTTCCTACGTTCCGCACGGCATCATGATCGGCGCCGGCCTGGTGCAGGTCGGCCAGACCGCCTGGCTGATCTGGCGCACAGGCCGTGGCGGGGTGAGCGGCGCCGCCTCCGTGCCACACCCCTCGGCTCCGCCGTCAGGTCTGGCGTCCGATCGGGGTGGGACCGCGAACCTGGCGAGTCACGCGCTCCTGTTCATGCTGGTCGCCTTCGTCTTGGCGGCGGCGGGTGGATTGTGGCAGGGCATGGGACCCGGCAGGCTGGCCGTGTGGGTGACGTTCGCAGGGGTTGCGGCGCTTCTCCACACGATCGTCGTCGGCTACTGCGCCATGCTGAGCGGTTGGTTTCCGTCCTTCGCGGTGGCGATCGCACTGGTCCTCGTGGCGGCACTCCTCCGGTTTCCCGTCGATGCGTTGGCCCTGGTCGCCGGGTTCATCCTCTCGACGGGCCCACAGTTTGCCGACCTGGGATACGACCTGAAGTCGGGTTGGATCATTCGCGGTCGCGGCGCGGACCCGGCGCACGAGCTGGCCGGCCGACGGCAGCAGGTGGTGCTGCAGCAACTCGGGGCCCTTGCGGGAATCGTGACCGTGTGGCTGGCGTCGGCCGCCTTCTGGCGTCTCGGTCTGGTCCCACCCATGAGCCGGGTGCTCGCCACCACCATCGGCCTGGTGGCCACGCCTGGTTTGGTGGGACAGCTACTGGCGGGTGCTGCGCTCGGTGCAGGGGCCCAAGCGGTGGGCGGGGGGCGACGGGCCGTTGGACTGCTCCTGGCAACGGGGCTTCTGCTGGACAACGTCTCGTACGGCTACGCCCTGGCCATCGCGCTCGCCATCCGCGCGTTTGTGGCGCCCCAGCTGATGGGCATCCGCGC
This sequence comes from uncultured Acidobacteriota bacterium, assembly GCA_963701315.1. Lineage (GTDB taxonomy): Bacteria > Acidobacteriota > Vicinamibacteria > Vicinamibacterales > Fen-181 > FEN-299. Next base: position 4,275,586 of record OY969603.1, read on the forward strand.
GCCGGGGCTCATCGCGGGGGACGGAATCGCCGGCTTCCTCGGCGCCGTGGTCCAGGCATTCTGATCTGACAACGATCCGTACGCTCACGGGCCAGCAGCACGCTGGATGCCCTTTCGACCCGCCTCGGATCGGTCGCATCGTAGGACGTTCGCAGCGGATCACGCGGGCACCGGTCTTGCACTTCTGGCTCCTCATCAAAAGGAGCCGAGATGATGACACGGAGCACCAGGAACTTGGTTCTCGCGGTTGCCCTGGGAGTATTCACGAGCTTCGCGCTGTTGGCGTCGGTCGTCCAAGGCTCGGCCTCGAAGGCCTCGACCGCGATCATGAGCATGTCCGGTTGCCTGCAGAAGGGCGTCGAACCGGGCGGGTTCTACGTTGTCGGTGAGGGCGACAAGATGTGGGAGCTGTCGAGCCGGACCGTGAAGCTCGCTGAGCATGTCGGTCAACAGGTCACCGTGACCGGCACCTCGTTCATGAAATCAAAGACCGCCGAGGCCAAGTCCGCCGACAACGAGAAGGCCGAGGCATCAGGCAAGACCTACGCCGACTTGAACGTCAAAAGCCTAACCGTGGTCAGTCAAACGTGCAGCCGGTAGGTCTGGCGGGGGCGCGAGCCTCATCGGGCCGGGAAGATCGCGCGGTCGCACACGCGACACACAGCGGCGGAACGGTCGAGCGTTGCTCGCGGTGGACGGTTGCGAGCGCGCGAGAGGAGTGTCGCCACGTCACGGGTGTGTCGAAGCCAGATGAGTCGTGAGCCGGGCTGACCGGTCCACAGATGTCACAACGCGACACTCGCTGCGTCCCACTCGCCTTTCTGCGTGTCCGACTGATACCACCTCGACAGGTCCACCACGAGGGTGTTTCCGTCCCTCCGGATCGCCAGCCGATCCATGTTGCGCGTGGCACGACCGCTGATGAACTGGCCGTCGGGTGTGTACTTCGACTCGTGTCGCGGGCATTGGAACCGCCCCTCGGCGGCGAGCCACCGCAGGGCCGTGTTCTGGTGCGGGCAGGCGAGCAGAAACGCGTACACGCGAGTCGCGAAGCGCACGATGATGACCTGATTGGCGTGGTCGATCGTGGCGCCGTCCGAGCCGGGAATCGGGTAGCTGCGCTCGTCCCCGCGGCCCACCCCTTCAAGCCAGGCGACCGGGAAGGCACGAGCCTCGGTGGCGCTCCCTCCGAGGGCGACGACTGCCGCAGCGATCACCGCCGCGGCCTCCCCCAGAAACGCGCGGCGCCCGTGCGCGCTGCAGCATCCGCGATCCCCGTCAACAGCGGTTCTCATGTGGTGGTCCATCCCACCCGGTCTCGACCCAGACGATCGGCCACGGCAGCGCCCGACGTCACGCCTCACGCGAGGCTGGCCAGGGCCGTGCCGGCTAGCAGGGTTGCGAACCAGAGCGTCAGGCTCAGCCTCGCGGTCCAGCGCAGAAGACGCCAGTCACCGTCCGGCGAGGCTCGGAGCCTCCGCTCGGCTCGCGTCATCGCCAAGCCGTTCGCCAAGAGCATCCCGATCAGTGCCATCTTGGTCCAGAACACGACCGAGAGCAGGTACGTCTTCGGATCGGCGGCCAGCATCAGGCCTCCGCTCACGGCCACCATCAGCAGGCCGGCGACGACGACGCGGTGCACACTGGCAAGACTGTCAAGGCGCTCCCGCCGTTGGTCCCGCGAATGTTCGCGGAACCGCAGCGTTCCGGCGTCGGACGTGACGGCCGTGCCGCCCGCGACCAGCAGCCCGGCGAGGTGCACGAACGTCACCAGCGTCACCGCCAGCTTGCTGTTGTTGTAGATCGACGCCCACGGCGCCGTCAGATGTGAGAGAAACGTAATGGTCGGGCTCACCTAGTTCCTCCGCAGGAGCATCATCACGTAGCTGACCGTGGCGGTGCCCATGGCCGTGACCGCAATGGCACGGTGTGTCGACGGACTGATCGTCGACGTCTCCGGGCGGCCGGCGCGCGCCAGCCGGGGCGTGAGCATCGCCGTCGCCAGAAACTCTCCGTCGGCCACCATCATCAGAATCCCGTGAAGCGTCGGCCGAAGTCTCTTGTTCGGGTCCTTCCGGGCCTCCCGGAGGTTCCAGATCCCCGTCACGGTGTTCAGCCCGAACAACCCACCGATGGACGCGGCCACGACGGCGTGGCCAGTCCTCGTGCCACTGCTCGCCGGTTGGCCGGCAGGCGTGTTGTAGAGAGACTGGCCGAGGACGAACTCGGCCACAAACAACGGGATCGTGGCGTAGCTCGCGATCCGGTGGATCCTGAGCCTCTTTTCGTACCCCTCGCTGTACTCGACGGCCACAGGACGGGGCCGGGTTGGCGGCTGCGCGCTGGCCGACGCCACCTCCGGCGGGACGAGCGACACTCTCGCGGGAAGCGCCGCGCTGAGCAGCACGGTGTCCTCCATCCAGGGCAACGTCCACCTTTGAGCAGCCGGGTTCGCAAGCGGCATGCCGAACTGCGGGCAAGTGGGCAGTGTGACATCGGTAAGTTCCTGAGCGGTCGCTGCCAAGGACGCGACCATCAGGAACACTGGGGCAGTGACCAGGAGCTTGCGAACCATGGTCCCTCCGGGAAGTGGCGGCGCTGTTGCTGAGGTTGCTTGAACGATAGGTCAGATTGGCGCCTCGGTGCAAGCTCAACATTCCTGCAAGGTGCTGCCGCGGCCAGACGGCCGGTCCAGATCTGACGCCGACCGACCCAGGCGCGCGACGGGGCGACGGTTCTCTTGACGCCGTTCATGGTGGCCGGCACCGTTCTTCGCACGCGGCCCGTCCGAGACGGAGCCCGTCCAGCCGTCCACCGACCGGCGTCAGGCGCACCAGCTCGCCAGGCGCTGTGCCGCGGAAGGTACGCGATTCTCGGATCCCCGCCAGGACGGATCGGCGCGCTCCCGGTCCGCAGCGAACCGATGACGACAAGTGCATTCGAGGGCAAGGTACGGCGGACTATCGATCGACTCCGTCTCGCGGATCTCGAGGGGATGGCGCGCGACATCACCTCCCGGCGGCTGACGTGGCTGGACAACCATGTCGCCACACGCGGCCGCTCGGTCGCCGTCACGCCGCGGCAGGCGTTCGAGCAGCTGTTCTTCGAGCAGATGGGCCTCGACCACGGCGACTTGGCAGTTGTCGCCGAGTCGCGCGACAAGGTCGTCTGGGAGTCACGCAACCGCGGCTCGCTTCTGGAGGCGTGCCGCGCGCTCGACCTGGACACGCGGCACGTCTGCCGACGCGTCAACGAACAGGCCACGCAGGCGTTCTTCTCCCGACTCGATCCTCGCCTGCGCCTCCACCGATCGTACGTCGAGATCCGCCCCCATGCGACGCGCTGCCGGGAGTGGATTACCCGCATCAGCTTCGACGATTACCTGCGGGCCGTGCCTCGTGAAGGCGGCGCGGTGGTCGTCATGGACGACCGGGTGATCGGGCGCGGGGTCGCGCCCTGCGTCGTCGACCTCCCGCGAGGTTTCCACGCCTCGTCGTCCGCGCTCTGCCAGGCCGAGGAGTGCCTTGGCGACGGCAACCTCTGCGGAGCAGTCCTCTTCGCGGTCGGCGCGCCGTGGGTCGAGTGCGTGGCGCGGGCGGGGCGGACCCGCCTGACGAGGATCGTGTGTACACCGCTGTCCGCGACGTCGGAGTCGGGCGAGCGGACGCGGCTCCCAGCCGGTCGTCCCGGCTCAGACCGGATCGAGATGATGAGGGTTGAACGCCTTGACGGCGTATCGGGCCCGGCGGAAACGGGAGGCGGCTCATCACCGTCGATGGCGGGAGAGGCCCGCCTTCTCCCCTCCGATCTCGAGGCACTCGACCCGAGGAAGCGCTGACGCGCGCCGGTGCTCGGCCAACTCGCGACCTTTGGCCGACACCCATGGTTCCAACCGGGAGAGCGTCGGTGGCACCGGGTTGAGCGGGTTGCGCGACGCGTCCCGCGCTGGGACCTGGACCAGCGTGTCGGGTTTCACCCAGCAGAGGCGGACGGGTGGGCGACGGTCACAACGCTATCCGCCCCCACGCAGGAAGCCGCGGTCGAAGCGGCCCATGAAGGCCTCTCCCTCGGCCTCCGAGGCGCAATCCACGACGACCTCGACCCGGTAGCGGGGTACACGCACACAGCCCATCTGGCGATCCGGCAAGGGCACGAGCCGGATGGTCCACTGGCGGTTCCCCTCGATCCCGCGGATCGTCTCGCCCGTCACCTCGAATGGTCCCACGGCCGCCGGCAGGAGACGAAAGAACTCCTCGCGGCTGAGACTCATCTCCAGGCTTCGGTGCCATGTCGCCGAGCCGCCTGCCACGGGAGGCCAGATCGAGAGAACCTGGCCTTCCGACAGCACGCGTGTCGCACGGTCTGGCCGCGCGACCCAAGCGCCGTCGATGAGCACGATGGCGCACAGCGCCTCTGGAAGACCCTGACGCTGGATGACGTCCAGGACCGTCGCGCCCGGGTTGACGTCGAGGATAGCCGTGTGCCGGGCTCGCGCCTCGGCGGGGAGGTGAGCGGTCAGGGAGGCGAACAGCTTGAGGACGATCGTCATGCCAGGCCGCAGGCTCCCGCGAGGTAGGCCTGCATGATCTGCGTCGGGTCGTCGAGCAGTCTCTGTTTCCACGCCCCCAGGTGGACCCGCCCCTCGATCAAACCCCTGAGCACGCCGATGTGCTGCGGGAGACCGACACAGTTGGCGCCCACCAGCCTGTCGCCGTCGAATTGCAGGTTCAGGTAGCGATAACGCGCCTCGTCCAGCACCTCGGTGGAATCCCCGCCCGGCGCACCCTGCCACTCGCCGAAGGACGAGGACACCAGCCCGAGCGTCGTGAGCACGTTGAACACCAGGCTGCCCTTGAACCGGGTCGGACGGCCAGCCATGTTCAGGGCCGCAATCCGTCCCTCTTCGACGGCGTTCGGCTGGATGGCGTTCAGTTGTCGCTTTCCGGTCAGACAGTCGGTCGATTCGGCGACGTCGCCGGCGGCGTAGACCCCGGCGATGTTGCTCTGCAGGTGGTCATCCACCAGGACACCCCGTCCCATCGCGATGCCACTGCCCGAGAGAAACTCCAGGTTCGGATCCACGCCGACCACGCTGAGGTACAGATCCGCATCCAGCGCCCGCCCATCCCCGAGATCCACCTGCAGGGCACCGCCCTTGGCACGAAGGCGCACGGGCTGGGTCCGCGTCAGCACCGTCACGCCCTTGGTCTCACACCAGCGCCGGATCAACCCGCTGGCCGTGGGGTTCATCATCCGGCGAACCATGAAGCCGCTGCGGACAAGGATCGTGAGGTCGAGGCCCCGCGCGAGCAGACCCTCCATGATGATGCAGCCGACAAACCCGGCGCCCATCTGCACGAGACGCGTGCCCGGGCGGGCCCGAGCGACAATCGTCCGGGCATCTTGAAGCGTCCAGCACGTCACAACGCCCGGCAGGTCCATGCCGGGCGTACCCTCGGTGCTCGGCCGGGAGCCGGTCGCGATGAGCAGGCGGTCGTAGGGCAGCCGCCGGCCGTGGCCGAGGTCGACCAAGCGCGCGGACGTGTCCACCCCCTGCGCGCGGGCGTGGACCAGGTTGATGCGCAGCCTCGAGTAGTGGTGCTCATCCTTGCGGATATGGGTCCCCGATTCGTCGATGTCCCCTTTCAGCAGGTAGGGAATGGCCATGCGGGCGTAGGGCGGCTCCTCCTCGCCGCAGAGCAGCGTGATCTCCGCAGCAGGGTCGGCCTTCCGCAGGGTCTCCGCCGAGACCACCCCCGCCGGACCCCCTCCAATGATGACGTGCCTCATGCCACGACCCGTCGATCTCAGACGCCGAGACGCGCGCGCGTCTCCTTGCTCGGTACACCCTCCGGGGTCCACCCCCGCACGCGGTAGTACTCCGGCAGCATCACGTCGAGCTTCGAGACGGCGCCCTTCTGCGGACCCGTCCGGGCCGGTTCCGTCAGCAGACGCGGGGGCAGCGTGTCGTCCTTGGCCGTGAGCCCGGCAGCCAGGTTGAACTCGCGCTCCAGGTTCCAGATGCGTTCCCCGACCTGCAGCAGCCGTTCTTCGGACCAGTCACCCTCGCAGGCGGCCTGGATCTGCGGCTGAATATCAGACAACCCCCAGGCAAACGTCGTGAAGATGCAGATCCCCGCCGAATCCACCACGGCCGTCAGATCCTGGAAGGCCTTCAGCATCGCGGCCTTCCCTTCGGTGGCCTGCGGCTCCATCTTGACGGGAATCCCGAGCACCTCCGGCGACACCATGTAGCCGCGCAGGTGACAGGCGCCGCGGTTGCTCGTCGCATAGGCCAGGCCCATGCCCTGCAGACCACGGCTGTCGTAGGCCGGGAATTCCTGGCCCTTGACGGTCATCGAGAGCTCCGGCCTGCCGTACTTCGCACACAGCCGCTTCGAACCCAGGCCGACCTCCCTGCCGAATCCCTCGCCTCGAACGGTCAACTCGGCGAGTTTCACCATGCCTTCCACTGACCCGAACGGCAGTGCGAAGCCAACCTCCGCCTGGGTGAGAACGCCCATCTCGTACAGTTCCATGGCGGCCCCCACCGTGGCGCCGAACGAGATGGGGTCCATGCCGTCCTCGTTGCAGAGGAAATTGGCGTAGGTGAGGGCCTCCAGGTCCGACACGCCATTGGCGGCACCCAAGGCCCAGGCAGCCTCGTATTCCACGCCGCCCGAGGCGCCCTGGTAGCGGGGCTTGTCCTTGATGCTGAAGTGGCCGGGATCCATCCGGGAGATGCGGCCGCAGGCGATCGTGCACCCGAAACAGGCGCCGTTGGTCACGAGGTTGGCCTTGCCGTCGGTGGCCCGCTTCTGGTGCATGGCCTCGCCGGAGATGGCCTGCGCCCCTTCGAACTGAACGTCGCGATGGTTGCGCGTCGGCAGCGCGCCCAGCTCATTGATCACGTTCATGAGCACCTGAGTCCCGTAGGTGGGAAGCCCCTGCCCGGTGACGCCGTTCGCCGCGAGCGTCTTCTTGCCGGCCTCCGTGGCCGCGAAGAACGCCTCAGGGTTCGACAGGTGATAGGCATCCGTGCGCGTGCCGCGGACGGCCACCGCCTTGAGGTTCTTCGCGCCCATCACCGCCCCCACGCCGGACCGCCCGGCCGCGCGGTGCAGGTCGTTTACGATGGCCGCAAACAGGACGCGGTTCTCGCCAGCCCGGCCAATGGCCGCCACGCGGACCTGCGGATCCTGGCACGCCTTCCTGATCTGTTCCTCGGTCTCCCAGACCGTCTTGCCCCACAGCTGGCTGGCCTCGACCAACTCCGCCTGCCCATCCGTGATGAGCAGGTACACGGGTTTCGGGGCTGCGCCCTCGAAGATGACCATGTCCCAGCCGGCAAACTTCAGTTCGGCACCGAACGCGCCACCCGAGTTCGAGCAGGCGATGGCGCCTGTCAGCGGACTCTTCGTAATCACGGAGTAGCGCCCGCCCGTGGCGGCCATGGTCCCCGTCAGCGGGCCGGTCGCGAAGATGAGCTTGTTCTTGGGGGAGAAGGGGTCGACCTTGGGATCGATCTCCGTCACGAGGTACTTGGTCGCAAGGCCTCGCTGGCCCAGGTAGTCACAGGCCCACGTCATGTTGAGCGGCTCGGTCGTGCAGGTGCCGGCCTCGAGGTTCACGCGAAGCACGTTCTTGGTCCATGCCATTTCAGTCGCTCCTCATGCCGTCGCCGTGTTGGTGTCGGTCCGGCCGGCCCACTGGCGCATCCTCCCGAGGCCGGTCCAGTCCGCGTCCACATAGGTGATGGCGCCCGTGGGGCAGGCCTTGGCGCAGGCCGGCGCGCCCTTGCACAGATCGCATTTCTGCACCTTGCCCGTCTGGGACACGTAGTTGATGGTCCCGAAGGGGCAGGCAATCGTGCAGACCTTGCAGCCGACGCACATCGGCTCCCGCACGACCTTGGAGCCCGTGACGGAATCGGCCTGGATGGCGTCCACCGGACAGGCGATCATGCACCAGGCCTCGTCGCACTGCGTGCAGGTGTACGGGACAAACCGCCCCTCGTGGTGAAAGGCGAAGACCTTGATCCGCGATTTAGCGACGGTGAAGCTGCGGTAGTTCTCCCAGGCGCACGCCATCTCGCACTGCTGACAGCCGGTGCACTTGTTGGGATCGAGGCGGAGGGCTTTCTGCATGGATGGGACCTCCTGCGGGGGCAGTTCCCGTCAACGGCGGTCATCATAGACCCGGCTATGTCCAGTCGGCCGAATATTTTTCGGTCCAACTCATCGGGATTCGGGTGCACGAATCCTGGGCGGCGGCGTGGTGCCCACCATCCCGGGACGCCACGCCGAGTGCGCAAGCTCGGATGGACGGCCGCTCCGAGCAAGGGCAACCACACTTGGCGGTGCCGCGGCGGCATCGAGCGTTCGCCCCGGTTCCCACGCGTCGCCGCCCGGCCACGCCCGTCTCGGCCTCCGGTTTGCGTCGCGATCCGGGCGCATGGGACAATCGCCCGGCTTCGAAGAGATTTCCTTCCGGAGGTTGCGATGCGTAGAGGCTCGCGTCTGCTTCACGTCGTCGTCTGGTTCGGCTTGATCGGGTCGTGGCCCGCCGCGGGGCAGGACGCCCCGGGCGCGGCGGTCAGGGCGACAAGCGCCGCCCCGACTCTCAAGGACTTCGATGCGTTCGTACAACGGACCATGAGCAACTGGAAGGTGCCCGGGGTGGCGATTGCTGTCGTGAAGGACGGCACGGTCGTGCTCAGCAAGGGCTACGGCCTGCGCGACGTGCAGCACAACCTCCCCGTGACGGCGCAGACGCTGTTTCCCATTGCCTCCATCACCAAGTCATTCACCGTGGCCACACTCGGCACTCTCGCCAGCGAGGGCAAGCTCGACTGGGACAAACCGGTCCGCGAGTACCTGCCGGACTTCCGGCTCTACGACGATGTGCTCACCGCGCGGGTGACGCCGCGCGATCTGGTGACGCACCGGACGGGCCTCCCCCGGCACGACGCGACGTGGTACCGCTCCGGTCTCACGCGCGAGGAGATGTACGCACGGCTCCGCTACCTCGAGCCCAACCGCGACCTGCGCCGCGAATTCCAGTACAACAATCTGATGTTCATGACCGCCGGTTATCTGGCCGGGAAGCTCGCGGGCACCAGTTGGGAGGATGCGGTCCGAACACATGTTTTCCAGGTGCTGGGCATGCAGAGCTCGGGCTTCGATTTCGGGGGCTCCTTCAAGTCGGCGTCCGACGTGGCCCATCCCTACCAGAAGGACGACACTGAGGGCGTGCACGAAGCACCGATCTACCCTGGTGACGCCGCGCTAGGGCCGGCGGGCGCGATCGTGTCGAACCTGTCGGACATGACGCAGTACCTGCTCATGTACCTCAACCGCGGCAAGCACGGCGACCGCCAGGTCATCTCCGAGGCGGACATCAAGCAGATGACCAGCCCTCAGATGATCATTCACGGCACCGACCTCGATCCTGAGCTCGGGTACCAACACTACGGCATGGGCCTGTTCGTCACGACTTACCGCGGGCACAAGTATGTGGAGCACGGCGGCAACCTGGACGGGTACTCGCTGCTGATCACATTCCTGCCCGACGACCACATCGGCACCGTCATCCTCCTCAACATGGACGAAAGCAGCCTGCGTGAGGTCCTCGCGTACAACATCGCCGACCGCCTGCTCGGCCTGGATCAGGTGGACTGGAACAAGCGCGAGCTGGACCGCTACCTGGCCGTCAAGAAGGCCGAGGCGGAAGCGCGCGAGAAGAACTACGTGCCGCGCCGGCCCAACACCCAGTTCTCACACCCGATCGACGAGTACGTCGGTGAGTATGCGAACCCGGCCTACGGCACGATGACGATTACCCGCGCGGGCAATGAACGCGATCTGCGGATCGGCTACCACACCATGGAGTCCGCGGCGCAGCACTGGCACTACGACGTCTGGCGCGTGCCGCACGACCCCCTCGATCTCCTGCAGGAGACCGAGATCATGTTCAACACAGACTGGCAGGGCAACATCACCAGCCTGTCGAGCCCGATGGAGCCCGGCGTCAAGGACATCGTCTTCACAAAGATGCCAGAACGCCGCATGCGGGAACGCAGTTTCCTGGAGCCGCTCACCGGAGTCTACCAGGTGGCCGATTTCAAGCTCGTCGTCACGTTGCGCCACGATAACACCCTCACCGTCGTGCTGCCGGATCAGCGGGTCTGGGTACTGGAACCGGTCCGCGGCAACACGTTCGCGGTCAAGGGCGAGAACAACCTGGCACTGGACTTCAAGCGCGACGCCGCTGGACAGGTGATCGAGGTCGCGATCAACCAGGGCGGGTCGAGCGCCGTATACAAGAAGACGCAGTAGGTTCGTGCACGCGTCGGCGTCGGCGCGACGGGCGCGGCCGGTCGCGCCGGGCATTCCGGCTGGCGCAGGGCGGCGCCCCCGCGCTCGCACGAACGGCACGCGGGGACTCAGGTCGCCCAGTCGCCCGGCGTGCCGGGCTAAGGACCCTCTCGCTGAACCAGAGCGTTCAACCAGGCGAGGCTGGGACCTCGCCGCTCTCAGTGGCCAGCAAGTCTGCGTGCGAGGACGGTATGGCATTTCTGGACCTGGTGTTTGGAAGGCCGCTGGCTTCCAGTGAGGGCGAGAGTGAACGCATCACGCCCGCCCAGGGCGTCCCGACCTTCGGACTTGACGCGTTGAGTTCGGCCGCCTACGGCCCCGAGGCGGCGCTGACGGTCCTCTTGCCGCTCGGGCTGGCAGGCACCGGCTACGTGTTACCGCTGACGGCCGCGATCATCGTGCTGCTGCTGATCGTGTACGTCAGCTACCGGCAGACGATCGCCGCCTATCCCGGCGGCGGCGGTTCGTACACGGTGGCCAAGGAGAACCTGGGCGCTCGCGCCGGCCTGCTGGCGGCCGCCGCCCTGATGATCGACTACCTGCTCAACGTGGCCGTAGGCATCTCCGCCGGGATCGGTGCCCTGGTCTCCGCCGTGCCAGCGCTGCAGCGGCATACGCTGGTTCTGTGCCTGGCCGTGCTCGCCATCCTCACGGTCGTCAACCTCCGGGGCGTCCGTGAGGCCGGCTCCGCGTTCCTCGCGCCGACCTACCTGTTCGTCGCCACGCTGGTCGTGGTCATCCTGATCGGCCTCGTCAAGGTGGTGTGGTCCGGGGGCCACCCCCGCGCGCTGGCGCCGCTGCCGACGGCCGCGGCACCCGTGGCCACGGTCGGACTGTGGTTACTGCTAAGGGCGTTCGCCAGCGGCTGCACCGCTCTGACGGGCGTGGAGGCCGTGAGCAACGGAGTCCAGGCATTTCGGCAGCCAGTCGTGCCCGCGGCGCGCAAGACACTCTCGATCATCGTGCTGACGCTCGTGGCCCTGCTCGCGGGCATCGCCGCCCTGGTGCACTACTACGGCGTCTCGGCCACGGATCCGGGCCAGCCCGGCTACCAGAGCGTTCTCTCGCTCGTCACCGCCGCAGTCGCCGGTCGGGGGGTGCTCTACGGCCTGACGATGTGCTCCGTGCTGCTGGTGCTCTCGCTGTCTGCCAATACCTCGTTCGCTGACTTTCCGCGCCTCTGCCGAGCCGTGGCCATCGATGACTACCTGCCTCACTCCCTGGCCGCACGCGGCCGACGCCTGGTGTATTCGCAGGGCATCTGGGTGCTCGCCCTGCTCGCGGCCGGCCTGCTCGTCATCTTCGGCGGCGTCACGGACCGCCTCATTCCGCTCTTCGCAGTAGGCGCATTCCTCGCGTTCACACTGTCGCAGGCGGGCATGGTCGCGCATTGGTGGCGGAACAACGGATCGTGGCAGCACGTGCTCGTTAACGGTCTCGGCGCGTGTGCCACCGGGGTCACGGTCCTCGTCGTCGTCGCCGCCAAGTTCCTGGATGGCGCGTGGATCGTAGTCCTGTTGCTGCCGGCCTCCATCCTCCTGATGGTGCGGATACGACGCCATTATGAACGCGTGAAGCGGGAGACCACGCCTGAAGGCGGGTTGTCCGCCCACGACCATCGCGACCCCCCCATCGTCGTCGTGCCGATCGAGCGGTGGAACGCCGCCGCGCTCAAGACCCTCCGGTTTGCGATGACCCTCTCTCCGGAGGTGCAGGCCGTGCACGTCGCCGACGAGGAGGGCGAAGACCTGGCCGAGGAATGGCGGCGCGTGGTCGAGGAGCCCGCGCGAACCGCCGGCTCGCCGGTGCCCACCTTCGTCGTGCTGCGCTCGCCGTATCGTCTGGTCCTGCAACCGCTGGTGGATTACGTGCTGCAGGTCGAGAGGGAGCATCCTCACCGGATCGTCGCGGTCGCGATTGCGACCATGGTCGAGCGCCACTGGTACCACTACTTCTTGCACAACCAGCGCGGCGAGGTCCTGACCGCTTTGTTGCTCCTCGGCGGCGATCGCCGGATCAACATCATCAACGTGCCGTGGTACCTGCAGGCATGAAACGGCCCGACTAGCGCCCGGGCCAGCCGGGCCGGCGCGCCAGTCCCGCCCTCGACCGGTGCGTGCGGGGAGGGGCAGTCGGCAGGCTGCCCCTCGCCGGCTCGCGGGTGTCTAGAACTGGATCCGGAGGCCGAGGCGCGCAATGCGCGGATCCATGATCTCCCGGACCAGCGTGTAACTGCTGACCCAGGAACGGTATTCACGACCCAGCTCGGCCGCGCTGTTCAGCACGTTGAAGAGGTCGACGTCGAAGTTGAGAGTGACCTTGTTGATCTGCTGCCGCTTGCCGAGGCGGATGTCCAGCGGATGCGGGGCGGGCAGCAAGGCGTAATCGAAGGCGGGCACCAGGAGCAGATCCTTGGCCGAGCCGAGTGGATCGTGGAACCCGCCCGTGGTGTTCCAGTTCCACGGCATCGGGTAGCCCTGGCGGAGGATGAAGTTGGCGCCCACATCAATGGCGTGCTTGAATTGGTACAACCCGTTCAGCGACAGCTGGTACTTCGGCTCCGTCTGGTAGATGTAGCTCTTCCCGGACCCGGTCTCATACTGGTGCACCACGCCGCCGTCGATGTTCGGGCTGGAGAGGGTCGGGGTCGGGTTGCCGTACGCATCAAGAGCGCTGAAGTACTCGCGCCAGGAGTTCGTCGAGAACGCCATGCGGGCCATCCAGTGGTTGGCCATCCGCTTGGTAGCCGTCAACTCGAACCCCTGGTAGACCTGGTAGTAGTCGGGGTGGCTGACGAACATGGTACCGTGCGCTGGGTCGAACGTGACACCCGAACTCAGCGCGTAGTACGGCAGGCTGTAGGTGCCCGGATCCGAGCCAGAGACACCGCCCGGAAGGCTGCCGTTCACATGGCCGACCAGCGTGTAATCGGTGCCGTCGAGGACAGCGGTATCGCTGCCGTTCATGATCGGCTGCCAGTTGAAGTCGAGGATCCTCCGGTAGGTGTAGCTGGCGCTCACCCCGAGGTTCGGCATCAGCTCGCGGTCCACGCCCACAATGAACTCGTGCGTCTTGGGGTTGCCGTAGCTCCCGATCTTGTTGATGGAAGCGCTGGGTGCCGCCGAGGGGTTGGACGGGTCGAACCCGTAGTAGTCCCCGTTGGCGATCTGCGCCGCGTAGGTGCTCCAGAGGATCTCGTTCGTTTGGGCGATGTGGTCGCCATTGAGGTCCCGGGCGTCGAGGTAGAACCCCCGTCCCTGTGCGACCGACAGGAAGCCTGCGGCGGCCGCGCCGATCTGCGAGGTGAACATCGCGTAGGTCGCGCGCAGCTGCGTTTTCCGGTCCTCCGTCAGCGAGTAGGTGAGGCCGACGCGCGGCTGCAAGAGCTTGAACACGAGAGCGTTGTCGACGCCCGGTGCCGTCACGGCCGGGAGGATGCCGGAGGGCGCGCCGGGAATGCTCAGCCCGGGCTCAGTCACCGGCAGGACTGACGCGGCCTGGTCGTCGTAGCGAAGGCCGAGGTTGATCGTCGCCCGCTTCAACGTGATCGTGTCGCCCACGTAGAAGTTCTTGTAGATCGCTTGGGTGCTCCCGTAGTAGGGAGCGTTGACGTTCGCCAGCAGGTACGGGTAGCCAGTGCCGGTCACGAGCGCGCCCTGGTTGTCGTCCTGGCTGTAGTAGTCATCGCCCCACGTGCTCGAGCTGTTGACCGTGGCCTTCCGCCAGGCGAATCCGAACTTGATCTCGTGGACCCCCTTGAAGTAGTTGCCGTCCACGATGACGCTGTCCTGCGGCCGCTGGGTGACGTAGGTCGAGTTCAATCCGTGCTGAATGCCGGCCGCGTCAAAGTAGGTCAGCGAGTTGCTGCCGCCCTCGGGCACGAGCTGGAAGCCGCCTCGCACGTGCGCGTAGCGGGCCACGAGGAACAGGCTGCTCCCGATGTTGTAGTTGCCTTCGACCTTGACCATGCGGTTCGGGCCGCCCGCGCCCTGCTGGTCGAGACTGCAGTTCTGGTCGCACGTCGCCCCGGCGTTGCGTCCCCACTTCTTCTTGTTGGCCTCGAAGAAGCTGAACGCGACGCGCAGTGACTTGACGACCTGCGCGTTGGTCTTGATCGAGGCGTTTTGCAGCACGGTGCGGTCCGTCGCACCGGTCACCGACTTGATGATGCGGATGTCCTGGTCGCCCCACGCGCCCCAGAACCACCATGTGTCCTTCAGGATCGGACCGCCCACGTCACCGCCCCAGTCCTGGAACAGGTGCTCGCGGTCGCCCTTGCCGGTCGTCCCGCCGAGGGTCGACGCGAGGGTGGACGGCAGGTTGTTGGACTGCAGCGACTCGTTGGCAAAGTAGCCCTTCGCCTGCCCATGGAACCTGTTGGTGCCCGACTTCAACATGAAATTCATCTGGACGCCGCCCGTCGCGCTGTGCGCGTCGGACCCGCCGGTGGTGAACTCCATTTCCGAGAACATGTCGAAGTCGAAGTAGAACGGCGAGGACAGCGAGGACATGTCGGTGATCGGCATGCCGTCGATGTTCCACGTCGCGTCACTCCCGGGGGCTCCCTTGCTCAGGAAGTACGGTTGCTGGCCCGACTCGGACCCGCCGACGTTGACGCAATCCAGCACGATGCCCGGTACCGACTGCATGACGACCCACGGGTCGCGCGCCGTCGGGATGTTCTGGAGTTCGTCCAGGCCGACGTTGACGGCGGTCGTCTGCTTCTTGTTGTCGAGGACCGGCGCGTCGGCCGTCACGACAATCGCTTCCTTCGTGCCCGCCACGCTCAGCTTGACGTTGAGCGGGACGGCGACGCCGGCCTGGATCGGGATGTCAGGCCCTCTCCATTCGCTGAACCCGGTGAGGGTCGCCTTGATGGTGTAGTGGCCGACAGTGAGATTCAGGAAGTGCGCCTCGCCGCGGGCGTCGGTGACTGCTGACAGGACCATCTGCCCGCCCAGCTCGAGCGTGACCCCTGGCAGACGGCCGCCGGTGCTGTCTTCAACGGTGACGTCGATGCGGCCTGTGTACTGCTGGGCCGCAGCTGGCGAGCCGAGGCCCACGAAGGCGGCGACCGCGGCCGCCAGCGCCCACCACCGCATGGTTCGGAGAGTCATGGCTTCTCGTCCTCCTTCGTAGAAACGCAGGGTCTCTCCGGGGTCCCGATCCCCACCACAATCGACGCTCCTCCTTTCCTTTCCTCCTCGCGCGTCGCCCCTGTGAGCCAAGCCCGAGACAACGAGACGCAGACCCTGCATGTGAACGCCGCAGCGCACCACTTGGAGCCAACCCCTGCCGAAGAGCCGTCAGGGGCACGAATGAGCTCCGCTTGACGCATGGCCTCTGCTGGCCGGTGCCATAGGCCGCGCGTCGGACGACTCGCGCACGCTTCCGCCTAGCAAGATGGGAGCGAAGCCAGGGGTGGTCTTTGGCGGTTGCTGAGGATTTCATTGGAAGTTTCTGGGTGTGTCCGGCAGAAACTGGGCCGACGGTGGCTGTGCGGGAGGCTCCGGCGCTGCAGCGGCGCTCGCGCGGAGGGAACGACCGGTCTTCGAGACTGCCGCGCGGTCATCCGGCCACCCCACGCTGCGGAGACCACGGAAGGCATCGGGAACGGCGGGGCGAGCAGCGCGGGGGAGAAGGAGGAGGGCAGCCCGCTGGCGGGTGGCCGGGCCGGCGCCGATGGTAGGCGCCGACCCGGCCGGTAGTGGGTCACCGAGCGCCGGGCTCAGTGTTTGTAGTTGGCGTTGATGAACTCGTCCACGTCCTTGTGCAGCTTCTCGCGGGCCTTCCGGTCGATGTACATCATGTGCCCGGCCTCGTAGTAGGCGAAGCTGATGTTCTTGCGAAGCGCGGGCTCGAGCATCATGTGCGACACCGTCTGTTCGATACCGTTGAACGGCGTCGCCAGATCGTAGTAGCCGCAGACCACGAGCACCTTGAGGTACGTCTGCTGCGTGATGGCGGCGCGCAGGATCTCCGCGACGCTGGTGTTACCGGTCTGGTCCCACGGCCGGACGTTCCCGCTGACGGCGTAGTACATGTCACTCGTCCACTTCAGCTCGCGGCGCACGTAGTCCTGGAACATGGCCACGTACGCCCCCTCGTAGGACGCCTCGCTGGAGTCGTATTCGTTGCGCTCGCCAGCGGCGTCCACGTCCATGCCCTCGAACCGGGAGTCCAGGCGGCCGACGGTCAATCGCTTGTCGCGTTCGAGTTCCTTGAACCAGCGGAACGGGCTGATGCGGAGATTCGTCTGCTCCAGGTATTTCGGCGTGAGGCCGGTGAAACGCGCGAGGTCCTTCACGACCTTCTGGTGCTCGGCCGGACTCAACTCGTCACCCTTCTCAAGCGCCGCCGCATAGTCCCCGTGGGCGAACTGGCGGGCCTGCTGCGCCACCTCCTCGATGCTCAGCTTCTGCAGGTCGGGCGAGAGCAGGTGATGGAACCAGGCGGACGTTGTGAAGGTCGGGAGGAAGAACTTGGACCGGTCGTCGGCACCCCAGTTCGCGAAGGCGACCGAGGAGACGAGGGCCACGCCGTTCAGGTAGATCTGATGGCGCTGCTGCAGCACGCCGGCAAGCTGGGCCGAGCGGGTAGTCCCGTAGCTTTCACCGATCAGGAATTTCGGGGACGACCAGCGCTCCGTGCGGGTCAGGTACTGGTAGATGAAGTCGGCGAACCAGTTGGCGTCCTGCTGGACACCGTAGAACTGCGCCGGCTCCTCGCCTGGGGCCGGGCGGCTGTAGCCGGTGCCGATCGCATCGATGAACACCAGATCGGTGGCATCCAGAAACGAGTCGCCGTTCTCGGTCACCGCGTACGGCGCCGGCATACCGTGTCCGTCCTCGGTCAGCACGATCCGCCTGGGACCGAGCCCCATGTGTGTGAACAGCGAAGCCGACCCCGGCCCCCCGTTGTACACGAACGACACCGGCCGCTTCGAGATGTCCGGCACGTCGTCCTTGGTGTAGGCCACGAAGAAGAAGGTCGCCTTCGGCGTCCCGTCGTCGGCCTTGATGACGTAGGTGGCGGCGGTGGCCGTGTAGTTGATCAGCTGTCCACCGATATGCGCGCTGTGGCGCGTGACCGAGGTCTTCTCCTCCGGGGGCATTCCGCGCCGCGGCTGTTGCCGCGCCACCTGTTCCGGCTCCTGCAGCTGTTCCGTCGGGGTCCGCGGCAGTCGCGCTGACGGGGGCTGCGCCGCCGCCGTCCATGCCGCTGCCAGCGCGAGGAGTGCCCCGGCGACCGTGCGCGTCAGTCTCATTGCCCGTCGCTCCTTTCGGTTCACAAAACGGCTTGTTTCGGAGAGTTGGCGAGCCTATGCGCCTCTTCATACGTCGTCGGGCGACCCCGTGTTTACTGCCCTGCCCCGGGGGCCACAGATTCCGAAGCGGCGAGGTCCCGCCGCTTGACGCCTCCCCCCGTTTCCCTCGCGGCCGTGCCGCGTTTCTCAACGCTGGTTCACCCCTTCCCTGGGGTCGTGCCGACGGCAGCGCCTGCCGACGCTGCCGTCGGGCCTGGTGTTCAGCTCGCGACGCGGCGCCGCTCAGGAAACGCTCGGTCTTCGTGCCGAGGCCTGTGCTTTTACGGTTCCCTTAAAAGGGTCCGTGTTCGGGGAATGCGCCGCCTACCCCATCACGCTCGGATACAGCCCCAAGGAGCGCTCCATGAGTAAACCCGTGCCTGGCTCCAATCGATGGCGTGCCGCCACGCGCGGCCTAGTCGTCGCCGCGACGATTGCGGCCTTCGGCTGTTCGACTCAGACTTCTCCAAGCAGCGTGTCCACGAAGACATCCACGGCCTCCACGACCACCACGACGACGACCACCACGACAGCTACCACGACCGGCGCGTACACACAGAGCGGGGGCGTCGTCACCAAAACCAACCAGACGTTCACCTCGAGTGCCACCGACACGTCGGCCGTGCTGGTCTCAAACGGTGGCGTGCTGACGTTGACCAACTGCACCGTCACGACGGGGGGCAACACGTCGTCGCAGGACAACAGCAGCTTCTATGGGCAGAACGCAGCCGTGCTGGCCCAGTCGGCCAGCCGCATCACGATGTCCGGCGGGAGCATCACCACGACGGGCACTGGCTCCTCGGTCGTCCTCTCGGATGCGATCATCCGGGCGTCGGCCAATGGCGCGCACGGCGTCATGGCGACCCAGGCCGGGGCCGTGACGCTGGCCAACGTCACCATCAGCACGGCCGGAACCAATGCCGGCGCGATCGCGACGGACCGAGGCGGCGGAACGATCACCGTCACCGGGGGCACCATCGCCACGTCCGGCCAGGATTCCCCCGGCATCTATTCCACCGGTGCGATCACCGTGTCGAATGCCGTCGTCTCCGCAACCGGCGCCGAGGCGGCCGTGATCGAGGGCGGCAACTCGATCGCGCTGGCGAACATCTCGCTGTCGTCAAGCGAGGAGGGTAGGTGGGGCGTGATGCTCTACCAGAGCATGTCGGGCGACGCCTCGGGTTCGATCGGCACCTTCAAGATGAGCACCGGATCGCTGTCCTATACGTCGTCGAGCGGAGCCCTGTTCTACGTGACCAACGCCACGGGCGTCATCACCCTCACCGACGTCTCGCTCGCCGCGGGATCGGGCGTGCTGCTGAAAGCGGCTGCCGGCAGTTGGGGATCAAGCGGGTCGAATGGCGGGGCCGTCACGTTGACCGCCGACGCCCAGGTGCTGTCGGGAACCATCGTTGTCGACAGTATGAGCTCCGTGACCACGACGCTGAGGAACGGGCCGGCCCTCACGGGCGCCATCAACACGTCAAACACCGCGAAGGATGCGTCGCTGTCCCTGGACGCCTCGAGCACCTGGACGGTCACCGCTGATTCCTACCTGACCGGACTCAGCGACGCGGCGGGCATCTCCGGCACGACCTTCACCAACATCATCGGCAAGGGGTATACCGTCTACTACGACGCCACCGCCTCGGCCAGTAGCCAGTTGAATGGCCAGACCTACACCTTGGCCGCCGGCGGTCGTCTCATGCCTCGCTGATTCGACACCCGGGGCCTCTCCATCGGGTCCTTCTGCACGGAAGCGCGTCCGCGGTTGCGAGCGTTCGGCCTCTGACATCCACGGTCGGCCAGTCGGCTCGTCTCACGTCCCTCTTCGGCAGTTGTCAAGGGTAGCGTGTCGGGCGATGATACCGGCCGTGCCGCGGCCGGGCGAGCCGAGTGTCGCTGACGGAGGAACCGATGCGCTACGTGAGAATGCCGATCGAGGTCGAGTCCCCGGAAGAAGCGGGTTACGCCATTATTGACTGCAATCTGGCAGAGAGCTCGATGCGCGACCGCGTCTTGGGCGACCTGGGATTGGGCGTCGACCTCGGCAAGACGGTCCTGCTCTACGGAGACCACCGCGGTCACCCCACCCTGCGCGCCTTGCTGGCCGCAGAGGGCGGCTGCACGCAGGACCAGGTCCTGCTGACGCCGGGCGCGGCCGGTGCGTTGTTCATCGTGTCGACCGCCCTTCTGTCGCCTTCGGATCACCTCGTCGTGCTGCGCCCCAACTACGCGACGAACATCGAGACACCTCGCGCAATAGGCTGCGCCATCTCATTCGTCGATCTGAGCTTCGAGCGCGGCTGGCGGTATACCGCCGCCGATATCGCCGCCGCCATGACGCCGCGGACGAAGCTGGTCAGCATCACCACGCCGCACAACCCTACTGGCTCGGTGCTCGAGGCGGATGACCTGGAGGCCATCGTCGCGCTCGTCGAGGCTCGGGGCGCACATCTGCTCGTGGACGAGACGTACCGCGACCTGTCGGCAAGCGCGGCGCGACCATTTGCGACCGCGTTTGGCGAGCGGGTCATCAGCGTCGCGTCCTTCTCCAAGGCCTACGGGCTGCCGGGCTTGCGCGTGGGTTGGCTGATGACACGCGACCGTGCGCTCAACGAGGTGTTTCTCGCCGCGAAGGAGCAGATCTGTATCTGTGGCGCCGTGCTGGATGAGGAGATCGGGTACGAGGTGTACCGGCGACGGCCGGACGAACTGTCGCGCATTGCCGCTGACGTGGCGCGCCGCAGGGCGACCGTACGGGAGTGGATCGCCGGCGAACCGCGCCTGGAGTGGGTGGAGCCGACGGGCGGCGTCGTCGCCTTCCCGCGCATCCGCAGCGATGCGGGGGTGGATGTTGCGCGCTTCTACGAGGTGCTCACCCTCACCTACAAGACCTGGGTCGGCCCGGGGCACTGGTTCGAGCGGGATGACCGCTACATGCGGGTGGGCTACGGCTGGGCCTCGCCCGACGAGCTGGTCCGCGGGCTGGCGAACGTGAGCGCGGCGCTGACGGCGAGCCGCCGGAATCCGTGACGCGGGCGCAGCGGGAACGGGCGTCCTCGCGCCGGAGGCGCGGCTCAGCGCTTCCGGCGCCACACCCGCCAGTACATCACGACGTTCAGAGTCAGGACCGCGCTCCCGAGGACCGCCTGCGTGGTACGTGTGAGATCGGCCGGATAGATCAGCGGCACGAGGTAGTGATCGAGAAACCCGCCGGCGTATCCGGTCCCGCCTGCCCGTTGACGGAAGGCGACCTCCAGTGGCGTCAGCGGGCAGATCCAGCCCGTGGTACTCGACCGCCACCGCCCACACGACCGCCGGTACGTGGAGCACGAAGAGTCGCGGCCACCGGAGGAGCAGCAGGCTACCGGCCACCGCGAACACCACGAAGGCCAGATGCACGACGAGTATCACGTCGGCAAGAACCGGAAACAGCATCGCCCTGTCGCCGATTCTACGACGCCTCATCGTGCGTCGCCAGTGCAAGCCGGTGCGTGGCTCCGCGAGCTGCCGGAATCGCAGGGGCGCCGGCCCAGATGTCTCGGCGACGCGCAATCGCTCAGAAGACCCTGGGGATCATCCGGGATGTCCGCGCACGGTAGGCGCCGTACTCCGGAAACCGGCGCAGCAGCGCACGCTCCTCGGCCAACATCCGGACCACGGCGCCCGCGAAGACGAGCGAGCTGAGCGCCACGCCCAGCATCGAACGGTGCGCGAAGGCCCCAGCGACGGCGAAGAGCGACAGCGCCGTGTAGATGGGATGCCGGATCCAGTGATACGGGCCACTGGTGACCAGGCCGCCGTGAGTCGGTTCGGCAGTGGGGTGGAAGCTCCGCCGCCCGAACGTGAGCCGGGCCCAGACCATCAACGCTGCGGCGGCCGCCTGCACTGCGATGGCGACAGGCGAGGCGGAGAACAGCAGACCGGCCTCGAGCAAGCCGAGCACGCCGCCGATCATGAACAGGAGTCCGACGACCGAACATGCAGTGAGCATGATGCCCCCGGCAGAACGGCCTTGTGGTCAGGACCGCTAGGCCCCGCGCCCCGAATGGCCGTGCCGAGATGGTGGCCGATTCCCACCGTGCCTGGCAAGAGCCGGATCGCGTCGACCGGGCCCCGAGCACGGCCAGTGGCGCTGGGGTTCCCGCGCTGCGATAATGCGACGGCGCCGAGGCGAACGCCACCGGCCGGCGGCGTCCAGCCCGGCAGAAGGAGTCGTCATGCGAAGGCTTGTGCTCGCGGTCGCGGTCCTGGTTGTCATGCTGGCTGGTCACCTGCCCGCCCGCGTGCCGGGCTCCGTCGAGCCTCCGCTGGCCCTGGTCTCGTCGGATGCGCCACTGGTCGATGCCTTCACGTGGGCGGCGCGCCAGGCCGCGGCGTACAGCTTCCGGGATGACGAGCTCGGCGACTGGTTCGAGGCGGCCCTGCCGGGCCGCGAGGCTTTCTGCATGCGCGATGTGTCCCACCAGGCCATGGGTGCACACGCGCTGGGCCTCCAGCCGCATGTCCGCAACATGTTGCGGCGGTTCGCCGCGGCCATCGGGAGCGCGCGGGACTGGTGCAGCTTCTGGGAAATCGATCGCCACAATCGCCCCGCTCACGCGGACTACCGGAACGACGACGACTTCTGGTACAACCTGCCCGCCAACTTCGACGTGCTCGACGCCAGTTATCGAATGCTTCTGTGGTCGGGTGACCCGGCGTACCTGACCGATCCGGCGTTCCTCAACTTCTACGACCGCACCGTGACCGATTACGTCGAGCGCTGGCATTTAGGCCTCGATGCCATCATGCGACGGCCCCGCCTCATGAACCAGCGGGCCGCCGGCGACCCGGACGCCAAGTTCGCACGCGCCCGCGGCATCCCCGGCTATAACGAGGAGGACGAAGATTTCGTCGCCGGGCTGGACCTGATCGCAAGCGAATATGCGGCGTTCGCAGCGTATGCGCGGATCCAGGAGGCGCAGGGCGATCTGGGCGCCGCCCGGGTCTGGCTCGTCAAGGCAGCCGAGGTGAGAGCTTTCGCGAACTCCGCCTGGTGGGACGAGAAGAGCGGTGCGTTCTACGACCGCCTCACGACCGAGCACCGCCTCGCGTCGCGCGGCCGAGACACCCGCGACACCGCAGAGCTGTACTGGGGCATGGCCGCCGATGGGGCGCACCTTCGGGCCGCGCTGGCCCGCCTCATCGACCAGATCCAAAGGATGCCTTCCGCGCCGATCGAGGAGCAGTCGCACTATCCCGAGGAACTCTACCGGTACGGCGCGCCCGACGTCGCCTATGGCCAGATGCTGGATCTTGCACGTGCGACCCGTCCACGGCGGGAGTACCCGGAGGTGTCATTCTCGATCGTCGGGGCGGTGGTCACGGGGCTGATGGGGGTGAGCGTGGACCCGGTGGTGCCCGGCCACGAAGCCGAGCTGCTCGAGTACTTCGCCGGCCAGTTCATCACGACGTTGCCGCAACTCACGCCCCGGACCTCGTGGGCCGAGCTGCAGCACGTCCCCATTTGGGGCAACGACGTCACGATCCGGCACGACGGCGTGTCGGCAACGGTGTTCACGAACAACCGGGGCCCGGCCGTCGTCTGGCATGCCGCGTTTCCCGGACGGTTCGAGACGCTGGCGGTGGACGGCCAGCGCACAGGGGCCTCACACGAACTGCGCCCTCCAGGCCGTGAGATCAGTTTCGTCCGGGTCGTCGTCGCGCCGGGCGCGAGCATCAGGGTCGGGGTGGAGCGGGCCGTAGCGCCTGACGTGCACTAACGCGGTGTCCCCGCGGCCAGAGCCCGACAGCCGGGAAGGGAGGGCCTCCTTGCCCGAAAGGGCGGGGCCGCGGAATACTCAGTCGATGCGGTCGTGGGTCCTCGCCCATTTCGTGGCGTTGGTGGCTCTCATCGGTGCCGGCTGCTTCACGCTCCTCCAGACCGAGCGACTGGGCGGCGAGTCGATCCGATCACGTGACGCTCGAATCGGTGGCCGTGGACTGTTGCGGCGGGACCTACCCTTCACGGCCATCGTCCGCTCCCCCACCACCGGCCACTGGGTGGATGCGCACCCCATCGGCACAGCGGTGCTCATGGCTCCCTTCTTCGCCGTCGCCCACGGACTGACAACGTGGTCGAACCTCACACCGGACGGGTTCTCGCTTTACTACCAGCTGCTCGCGGGGCTCTCGGGGCTCGCGTGGTATCGTGAGGCCGTTGGAGGTGTCTCGCATGTTCGTTCGATCCGTCGGCCCCACCGCCAGCCACGCCTCGGCAGGGAATCGCGCCAGGCTGATGGTAGGCCTGTCGGTCGCCGCGGTGCTCTTGTCGGGCGTCACTCGGTCCGCCGCGGGGATGCTCGCGAGTGCCGAGCCGCCCGCGTCGCTGCGCCGGACGGCGCAGACCACGCCGCAGCAGAACCCCCCGCTCCTCAACGCGGAGGTGAAAGCGCTGCGGCAGCGGGCGGAACAGGGAGACGCCAAAGCGCAGGTCGCCCTCGCAGTGAGGTATTTCGACGGCGACGGTGTGCCGCAGGACCTGGCTGAGGCCGTGAAGTGGTTCCGAGCCGCGGCCGCTCAGGGCGATGCGGTGGCGCAGTACGACCTGGGCTCGATGTTCGAAGCCGGCCAGGGTGTGCCGCAGGACTTCGTGCAAGCGGTGAAGTGGTATCGCAAGGCGGCCGACCAAGGGGACGCGGACGCGCAGACCAGCCTGGGCGTGATGTACGACACCGGTCACGGTGTGACGCTTGACGCCAGCGAGGCCGTCCAGTGGTTCCGCAAGGCGGCCGCGCAAGGGGACGCCAACGCTCAGTTCTGCTTGGGCAACAGCTACAGGGCGGGCAGAGGCATCGCCCAAGACGCGGCGCTGGCCGCCCAGTGGTTCCGGAAGGCCGCCGACCAGGGCCATGCCGGTGCCCAGCACAATCTGGCCGAGAGCTACCGGCGCGGCGAAGGCGTGGCACGGGACCTCGTGGAAGCGGCGACGTGGTATCGACGGGCCGCCGAGCAGGGCCTCGCGCCCGCCCAGTACAGCCTAGCCACGATGTCCCAGCTTGGCGAGGGCGTGCTGCAGGACTTCGTCGAAGCGCACATGTGGTTCAACGTGGCAGCCGCGCTGTCTTCCGGTGAGGAGCAGGGCCGATACGCCGCAAGCCGGGAGCAGGTCGCCAGCCGAATGACCACCGAGCAGGTCGCCGAGGCGCAGCGCCGGGCGCGGGAGTGGATGGAGGCGTACCGAAACCGCGAGAAGTGAACGCTGCGTTGCGCGGGCGTCGCCGGGGTGCCGCAGGCCGTCGATGCCGACCGTGGAGGGCTCTTTCAGGCACGTCGTCGCGCGGCGAAGCACGGGGGGTGGCCGTGGAAGGGCCTAGAACGCCTCCTGGATCCCCAAGTAGAACCCGTGGGAGTCCTGCTTGCCCCAGCCGAGGTCGGCACACAGGTTGGTGCGGGAACGCTTGTTGAGGAGGACCCGAAGCCCGAAGCCAGCGGCCGGGGCCCACGACCGGAAGAGGCGATCGTTGGTTTCCGAGTTGCCGATCGTCGTCGCATTCGCAAACAGGACCATGCCAATCAGGCCGTTGCTCGTCAGGGTGGCCCGGTACTCCGCTTCCCAGTACAAGAGTTGCTCACCCCGGTAGCGCCCCTCCCCGTACCCGCGCGCGGAGCGGCCGTCGGCGGACATCTCGGGCAAGTCCCAGAACGGTGCGGTGCCGCCCGTCACCAGATCTCCGAGGAACCAGAAGGCCAGCTTCTGCCGCGCGTCCGGCGTGAGCCGCACGTAGGTCCTGGCATCGAGCGCCAGTTCCTGCCAGGTCGAGTCACCGCCCAGGAAGTTGTCGACAAACGCCCGGTAGGTCGCGCTGGCGAGCCAGCCACCGTCGGGATTGATGGCATTGTCTCGCGTGTCATAGCGGAGCCCGACGTTCACTCCGCTCGAATCCTGATGGGTCGAGGAAAACCCGTGCGCGTCGTTGTAGGCGACGTAGGCGGATTCGCTCCACTGCGAGAGGCTCGTCGACGGGCCCGGAAGGACATTGAAATGTGAACTGACGTTGATGCCGCCGCCCACGAAGAGTCCCGGCTTGACCTTCCGGTAGACGGACTCGTACAGCCGCAGGACATCCACTTTGAGGTTGGTGCCGGTGCTCGGCGCCGCGTCGGCACCGAGCGCAAACGTGTCCATCGACGTCCACGACATCCGGTTATCGCTGAGGATGTACCACTGGTCGTCCTTGGTGAAGACCGCGAGGCGACTGCCGGAGAGCGTCTGGCCCTTCTGCGAGACCTTCATGCCGCCCGAGAACGTCGAGATATGGGTCGTCGCCGCATCGCCCGCGATGAAGGCGACGTTGCCCGACAGTCCGCCCGTGAAGCCCGTCGTCGGTTTCGAACCGATCGACGGCGCGAACACCAGGTAGCGCCGGCCCGGCTCGATGTCATCCTCATGGGACATGCTGCGATGACGGATGAGCCGCCAGAGGTCCGATACATCGACCTCGGTGACCGGGTTGGCAGCGTCGGGGTGCCCCTGTGGGGCAACTGCCGAGCCGGTCGTGCCTCCGTCAGGGCGGGTCTCGGTGACCGCGGAGGTGGCCGCCGAACCGGACGAGCTGGGATGGTCCTGCGCCGACGCAGATGCCACGCCCAGAGCGCAGACCACCACCGACCAGACGAAAGCCCGACGATGCATTACGAACCCAATGGCGTTATAGGACTTGTGCTCCGGCGACTAGAAGGGCCAGGCACAATCGGTCAGCGGACACACGTCAGAACTTGAACTACGCAGCAATTGTCGAGCCAAATGTGCGTCCCCCAAACGTCGATGATTTTGGCCGATCTGACCTCGACAGCGCTCACCGGTGAGTCCACTTCTGGCGGCACCTTCTCACCGTGGGAGGCCAGCCGAACGTGCCGCCGGGTGGACGGCAACGACCCGATCCCCCCGCCCTTCCAAGCGGCCGAGCGACTCACGGAATGTGCGGAACGTGGCTCGGCGACTGATGGACTCCTGGAACCACCGGCGGCGGACCCATCGGTCGGTACTGGTATCGGCTGAAATTCGGCTCCTGTGAAGGCTGAAATCCTCCTTCATTGCGGCTTCTTCGCGGCTCGTTCGCGAACGATCGCGCCGCCTTTGATGACGTAGGCGATCCGCCGCGTGTTGCGGATGTCGTCGGCCGGATTGCCGTCGAGCAAGATCACGTCCGCGACGCGGCCCGGCACAAGTGTGCCACGCTCCCCCGCGACCCCCATGACCACGGCGGCATGGCCTGTCGCGGCAGTCAGCGCCTCGAGGGGTGTGAGCCCCGCGCTCGTCACCAGCAGTTCGAGCTCGCGATGCAGGGTGGGCAGCTCGAACCGCGGGTCGGTCAGCGCGTCAGTGCCCGCCACGATTGTCACCCCTGTCTGGTTGGCTCGG
Source organism: uncultured Acidobacteriota bacterium (assembly GCA_963701315.1). Lineage (GTDB taxonomy): Bacteria > Acidobacteriota > Vicinamibacteria > Vicinamibacterales > Fen-181 > FEN-299. Next base: position 4,302,677 of record OY969603.1, read on the forward strand.
CGAGTGACCTCGCCACCCCAGCGCACCCGCTGCGGCGTCAGCGGGTCAGCCCGAGGCGGATCCGCGAACACCGCCAAGGTCGGATTGAGTGCGACATGCCGGTCCCGCATCGCCTCCAGCAGATGAGCGATGACGGGGGCGTCGGGGGGAATCCCGACGAAGTCCCCTTGCGCACGTTTCCGAAACTCCGTGCTCGGCGGGCTCCCCTCCCACACCAAGTAGGCGGCGTGGGCCAGCATGTCGACGCCGGCCTCAACCAACTCGCTCGGGCGGGCGGGAAAGACCGTACCGTGTGCGACGACGCGCAAGTTGTGGCGGTGGGCTTCCGCCACCACGCGCCCGACGGTCGCGGCGTCGAGCGCCGCATAGAGCTTCAACGCATTGGCGCCGGTTCCGCGTGCCTCGGCCACTACCTCCGCGAGGTCCGACTCCGGCGTCACGGCGCGGGCCCACGGCGCCTCGCCAGATCGATAGCCAGCCGACGCGGCCTCGACGCGAGGATCGCTGAAGAACGGGGGCCCGGCGAGCAGGGCGGCGTAGTAGATCGCCGGAGACGCGATCTCGCCGGCCAGCGCCTCGCGGGACAGTTCCCCGAGATTCCGCGCATCGCCCGCCATGTCCCACACGGCCGTCACGCCGCCGGCAAGTGCGCCCCGGAGGGAAGCCAGTTGATCGGCCCGGGCGTCGCCAAACAGGTGGACGTGTGCGTCGATGAGCCCAGGAATCGCCACCAGGCCACGGCCATCGACGACGCGGCCCGCGCCGGTCGCAGCGACCCCCTCAGCCGCCGTCACCGACGCCACCCGGCCATTCTGGAGGACCAGACGGACGCCCGTGCGCGGCGGTGCGCCGGTCCCGTCAATCAACGTGACGCTGTCGATCACCAGCGGCGGCGGCGCGACCGCCGCGGGCGTGTCGCCCAGGAGCGCAGCGGCCAGGACAGGGACGACGGCACCCAGAAGACGCAAGGACATTGGTAGTTCCTATCCCGTGCCAGCCGGTCGAGCCGGCCAGCGGACCCGCTGGAGCTGGACCCCAGGAAACCGGCCACCTCTGGTCGGCTTCTTCACCGAGGCATCGTGCCGCGTATCTTACCTCGCTGGGCCGCCTACTCCGAACGGGGCGGCGTATTCGTTTGGCGGGTCGTCGGGACGAGCGGTGCTGCGCCGAGGGGATCCCGATGCCATGCGACACGGCGGCCTTGACCGAGGCGCCGCTGAAGGGCGTGGGGAACGGCGCGCGGGATGGTTGGGCCCGCGTGCACACGGACGCCGGCGGCCCGCGCCGCTGACTGGCGCGGGCCTGCCGGTCGTACACGCTACTGATTGGGCCAGCCGAACGGCTTCATGAGCCACGGCGCGACGGTCACGCCGGTTCCCCCGACACTCGCGCATTTCGCCGAGACGGGGCCGGCGGCGCATCCCCACCAGTTCTGGATCGCGTCGACTGTCCCGCTGCCCAGATTGTCGACGCCGATCGAGCCGGCAGGAAAACTGTTGAAGCGAATGCTCACTTCGGCGGGGGTGCTCACCGCCACGTCGATGCCTTCGTCCCAGAACACGTTCTGGGAGATCAGCGTGCCGGTCACGGCCGACACCCCGAACACGTTGATACCGGTCGGTCCGGGCGTGGCGGCGTCCTCGGTGTCAGCGTGATTGCCGGCGATCCAGTTGCCCACGATGACGTTGTCGTTGAGAACCTGATTCGGGGTGTGCGAGTGCATCGTCACACCCGGGAGGCCGTTGTTGGTCAGCTGGTTGTTGATGACCACGTTGCCGTAGTTCATGGCGCCTGGCACCGAATCGAAGATGCCGACGCCGGCACCAGCTCCCTCGACGGCGAGACCATTGAAGGAGGAGTTGTTCTGCGAGATCGTGTTGTGATAGACGCCCTGCGGGGTCTGGGCGAAGGCCGCCGGGTGCGAGGCAAGCGTGATCCCGCAGTCATACGGGTTGTTTTGGACCAAGTTGCCCGAGATCAGGTTGTCGTGGGTCGGCCCCGTATCGTCACTGAGCAGGATACCGCCAGCGTTGTGCACGACCACGTTGGTCGAGACGGTCGCGTGATCGACGCCCGTCAGGTGAATCCCCTCCCCGCAATCGAATCCCTCAAGGGTCTCGAAGGCCGGAATACCCGGGCACTCGGTGGTCGATGGGTCCAGTGCCTTGTCGTTCCACATGACGTGGTTGGCCCAGATGGTGATCGCCGAGGCGTTGGTGACGAGAATGCCCTCGGTACTGGGCGTTCGTGACTGTGAAGCCCGTCACCAGCACGTGTGAGAGGCCCGGATTGTCGAGACCGTCGATGTGGATGCCCGTGGGAAGGCCGGTGGCGTCGATGGTCGTCGTCCGAGGATTGGCCCCGACCAATGACAGCGGCTTGGCGATCATCACGGTCTCCTTGTAGGTGCCCGCCGCGACGTTGACGGTGTCGTTGGCCGCGGCGGCCGCGACGGCCGCATGAATGGTCGCGTAGCAACCGGACGTGCCGCCGGGGTTGACGCACAGCGTGGCCCCGGCGGCAACCTGGGCCATGCCGACGAGCAGCGTTCCGGAAAGGGCGAGGGGCAGCGACCGAGTCAGGGAACACCAGGCACTCATTCTGATCCTCCTCCATGCCTCCGACCGAGAGGTCCAAAGGCGCCGGACACGTGCCGCCGCCACCGACCTCCAGCCTGGAGACACCGGCGCGGGGCTGCACGTGGTCATGGACGTGTTGGCGTCAGAAGTGCAATGTGCGGGCCAGCGGTTCGCCCTGAATCGGGCTCCTGTCCCGGCCGGTTCTGTCGGAAATGACGACAGGCGCAGTCGGCCGCCAAGACAGCGGGACACTGGCAGGCCCCAGCCGATTGGGGAGGCAAGGGACCGTCCGAACGATGTCAGGGGACGAGTGGATGGGCGTGCAGACCCGGACGCGCCGCCGGGCGCAACAGTCCGGCTGGACGGGACGACGACCCGTCGCCGTCGGGCGGTGCGAAGGCGGGCGTCGCCGGGTGACGCCGCGCTCGCCTGGTCGGGCGGTGGACCGCCCTACGACCCCGTGGCGGCCCGGAAGTACGTCTTGTCCGGCCAGGTGTCGGCCACGTAGGCGACGATGCTGCGCGCAATCGCGACGACGCCCTGGCGCGCACTGTTGAAGACCGCGTCGTAGAGCAAGACATCCGACAACGAGTGCCCGAGGCACTCCTCGATGAACCGCTCCCGCATCTTGTCGCCTTCCCGAACGGTCTTCTCGGCCTCGGCCTGCGGCACTTGCAGGCGCCGCGCGACCGACGCGACGCGGAATTCGAAGGTCGCCTCGAGGCGGAAGTGGTAACAATTCGGGAGGCTCTGCGTCAGGATCGCACCGCCCCGGCCCACGATGATCGCGTTGCCGTCCTCCGCGACACGGACGACGTGCCGGATCATGCGCCGGTAGATCAGATCCTGGCTCAGGTGGCCGGAGAAGAGAAAGCCAATCGAGTCGAGAGCCCTCGAGGGCCCTCCCAGATCCTCAAGCAGTTTCAGGGACAGATTCTCATCGCGACTCACCCGTTCGAGCAGAGCCTTGTCGTAGATGTTCCACTCCTCCCGGGTGGCCGCATCGAGCAACTCCTTGAGCCGCTCGGCGAGGGGATATGCCTCGCAGCCGAAGGTGCGGGAGATGGTGAGCGAGGGACGACGCCGTGGCGCGTGGGGTGGCCGGGCTTCGCTGAGCGAAACCCAGGTCGAGAGTCTCCGCTCGACGCTCGGGACCAGACGACCGTACGACTTCGCCATAGTGTCCTCCTTGTCCCTGCGGAAACCACTCTAGCACTCCCCGCGGCGAACGGATCGGGCCTCCAGCCCCCCTTCGCTCCGTCCATGAGCGGAACCGCTCCCCCGGATCGAACGGTGGGAATTTCGGCAGAACGCCCAGGACCGCGCCCACTCGAGTGGCGGGATCTTCGTCAGGTCTGCCAGCGGGCCCGGCAGTCTATAATCCGCCTCGGTCTTGCCCCGGGCGCACCGACGCGCCGTTTCGCCACTTGTCCCCGCGGAGCCCAGCGATGAACGCCTTCCGGCCGGCCCTTGCCACGTTTCTGTTGTCGAGTCTGCTGCACGCCAGCGGCGTGCTCGCGCAAACGCCACCAGCCAACGACTCGTTCTATACGCGGAGCCTGCATTTCACGACGCGGGGCTTTGCCCACTGGTACGCCAAAGAGCAGGGTGGGCCCGAGCTCATTACCCAGCAGGCGTTCGCCGCGTTGGGGTGCGGCGACTGCCATGTGGGGTCGTGCGACACCTGCCACCGGAAGGATGTGGACGGCAGGGCCCTCTATTCAAGAGAACCGGCGAAGGCCGAGACCGCGTGCGCGAAGTGCCACGACGTGCCGAGCGGTGAGAAGGCCAAGGCGGACGTGCACGCGAACCGCGGCATGACGTGCATGAGCTGCCACACCACTCGTGAGATTCATGGCACCGGCGTCGCGTTCGACACCTACGCCCAACCGGGTGCGGTCGAGGCCAAGTGCGAGAACTGCCACGACGGAGCCGAGTGCGGGGGCTTCTCGGTCCACAAGGGCAAGGTGGATTGTTCGGCGTGCCACGCGCGCCCGGCTACGCAGTGCCACAACTGCCACCTCGAGACGAAGCTGCGGGACAAGAAGAGCGTTTCCGTCCCCCTGGAGAACCTCTTCTTCCTCGTCAACCGAGGCGGCCGCGTCACGGCTGGCACATATCTCAGCTATAGCTTCGGCAACAAGACGATGATCACCTTCGGCCGGTCCTTCTCCCACTCCGTGGTTCGCCAGGGCCGGACGTGCGCGGACTGTCACGCCACCAAGAACGTTCGCGATCTGGTCGCCAACACCTTCCGGTTCATGCAGTGGGAGAGCGGTCGGATCTCCAACGTCCAGGGCGTGATCCCGGTTGTCGAGGGCGTGCGGTGGAATGCCGTCTTCCTGGATCGACAGGGGGATCGGTGGGTTCCCCTGGCGCACGCGGCAGACCCGATCATCCAGTACTCGGCCTACTGCGCCCCCCTGTCCCGGGAGCAGCTGTCCCGGCTCGAGCAGGCGAGGTAGCCCGATCGTGACGCGACTCCCCCGGCCCATCCGACGACGGTGAACTGCTGGCGCGGCCGCGTGGAACCAGGTCCTGGGGGAGGGAGGCCCCGCCGGCGCGGCCGGCGGGGCCTCCGGCTCAGAAGGAGAACCGGATGATCGCCTGTACCATCCGCGCCGGATCGACGTTGGCGAGACCTGCATTCGCCTGCCCGAAGGTCGTCAAGGGTGTCGACCCGTTGCCATAGGTGCCGTTCCGGCCGAGCACGTTGGCCCGATTGAACACATTGAACCCTTCGACGCGCAGGGTCAGGGCTTGACGGCCCAGCGCTACGCGCTCCTCGACGAAGAGTGCGACGTCGTAGGTCGGCGTGCCGCGGAACGCCTCGCGGCCGACGACTTGGCCGTTGATGACCGGCCGGTCGTTGTTCAGACCGTCACCGTTGTTGTCCACTCCGGTCACCGCATTGAACGGCCGCGCCGACGCCAACTGGGTCATGGTGCCCGCCGTGAGTCCGACGGGCAGCTTGTACGTGAAGGTGATGACGGCCCGGTGGCGCTGGTCGAGGAGGCTCGGCCCCCGCTCCTGTTCGCCGAGTTGGTTGTAGTCATTCGGACCGGCGCCGTTGCCATCCGGCTCGGTCGTGTTGGTGGCCTTCGAGAGCGTGTAGCTCACCGACAGGAAGACCTTCCGTGTCTGCCACCGAAACGACGTCTGGAGGCCGTCGTAGTCCGCCACGCCGAGGTTCTCGACGACGTTGATCTGGCGGTAGCCGCCGTTGACTGGGACGATTGGACGGGTGAGGTCGGCCGCAGCCACGCTTCTGACCTGCCCGGATGCGGTCCGCACGAAGAACGACGGCGCGTTGAGGTCCACGGTCTCGTCGAGACCGGTCCAGTGTTGCTTCACATAGTCCACCGAGAGAAGCATCCCGCGACCGAGCTCCCGTTCGAACCCGATCGACCCGACCTGGCTCTTCGGGTTGACGAAGGTCGCGCTCGCGTAGCCTGGGAGCATCGACACATCGAAGAACTGCGAGTAGTAGGCCGCCATGCCCGGTCGGATCGTGATGTTGCGGGCAGGCAGCGTCGCCGCCGCAGAATTCTGGTCGTACGGCACCGGCGTGCAGGCCAGGCAGGTCGGGAACCCCGTCTGTCCCGGCACCGCCGCGTAGGTAAAGATTCCGAGCGGGCCACCCAGCGTGAAGTTGGCGTCGATGTTGGCGCGCAACTGTGTGTAGTAGAGACCATAACCGCCGCGAACGGCCGTCTTCGGGTCGCCCGCCGGATGCCACCCGAACCCGACGCGCGGCGCGAAATTCTTCGTGCCATCGCTGAACGTCTGCCGGTCGTACCGGAGGCCCAGATCGAGCGTGAGGTCGTTGTTGACGCGGACCTTGTCCTGGGCAAAGGCCGTGTAAAGCCACTGCGACAGCTGGTAGGTGCCTATGCCCAGGTTAAAGCTCTGCTGGTAGCGCGTCATGTCGGTGAGCGCGAGCTCATCGGGACCCACTGTCGTGTTGGGGTTCACCGTGAACTGACCCAGTACGTAGGCGCTGCCGAACTCCGTGCCGTCGCCCCCGGAGATTGAGTTGGCGGCACTGCCACCGACTCGCAGCAGGTGGCGACCGCTGGTCCACGACAGCGTGTCGGAGAACTGCGCCTGTTTGCTGTAGACGTGCACGTACCGGGATTCCCCCGCCGTGAAGGGCGCCGAGCCGCTCCGCGTGAACTGGGTCGACGGCGAAAGCGGATCGAAGGCCGCGATCGGATTCCCGTACAGGTACTCGAACCTGGCCTCGTTGAGCAGCGTCTCCGAGACCACGGTCGTGCCGCTGAGCTGCCCGGACGAGGTCCTCCGGGAGAACTGCCGGCCGGCGCTCGGCAGGACGGTGCCCGACACGGTGTCCTGTGGGTTGTTGTCCGCGAAGCGGTCGACGTTGACGCGGGCCATGAGCGACGTGCCCTCGTTCAGCTTCTGGTCAAGGCGCCCGTTGACGAGCACCTGGTGGTAGTTGCCGACAATCGTCGAGACCGGCGAGAGCGGCGAGGTGATGGACGCGGTCCGGTTCTGACGTGTGTAGTCCATCGCGAGGAAGTAGTGCGTCTTGTCCTGGACCAGTGCGCCGCCGAGGGACAGGGAGCCCTGGCCGAGCACGTCGGGAATGTCCGGAGGAATGATGGGGGTGGGCGCTCCGTTCTTGGTGGGCGCGACGCAGGTGGAAACGGAGCTCGGACACTGATTGTCGGCCGAGAACGTCGTGGGCTGTGCGCCGCCCGGTCGACCGAGGAACAGCGCGTCACCGTGGGTGACGTTGGTGCCGGATTTGGTGACGATGTTGATGGCCGTGCTCGACGTCCAGCCGAACTCGGCGGAGAACGCCCGCGACTGTACGTCCATCTCTTCGACCGCGCCCAGCGGCAGCGTCGAGAACATGGTCTGGCGGCCCCACGGGTCGTCGCCCGTGGCGCCGTCCACGATGAAGTCCGTCTGTCGCCGGCCGCCCGCGCCGGTCACCGAGTAGACCGCGTTCAGGTACAGGTCGCCCGTGCCCTTCGCCGATCGGAACGCCGCGCTTTGCAGCGGAAGGGCCGTGATCTTCCGGCCGAGCACCGGCGTCTCGTCGAGGCGCGGAGCATCGAGGCGCGTGCCGATCTCGGCGTCGGCGCGCACGCCTCCCGCCGTGCCGTAGACGGTGACCTCGCTCGTCCCGCCCGTGGCCACGAGGCGGACGCGGATGGTTGCGGTCTCATTGCCACGAAGGACCACGTCGCTCACCCGTTCGTCAGCGAATCCAGCCTTCTTGACCGTGACCGTGTAGGTCCCGGTCAGCGACAACCCTGTGATCGTGGCCAAGCCGTCGCCGCCGGACACGGCGTCCCGCGCCGCGCCGGTCATGGTGTTGGCAATCGAGATGGCCGCATCCGGCACGACCGCACCCGACTGGTCGACGACGACCACGGTCACTGCAGCGGTATTGGGAGACTGCGCAGCGACGGTCACGGACATCAATACGCCCACGATCGCCGCCAGAGAGCCCTTGAGAGTCCTGCCCATGACGGTTTCTCCTCACGGTTGAACGACACGTCCGCACAGGTCCCAGCGGTTTGGGGACGCGGCGAGTCTCGAACGCCGCTCAGAGCCCGCGTGTGACCAGATAATGGTGTCAGAATGACCGAACGTTGGAACTACTACCAGTCTCCGTTGATGGGCGGCATGGATGGACAATCGGCGGGAATGGTCGGCCGGGCGAGTCTGCTCGGTGGCCGATAGCGGACCTCACCGATCGGGGGGGCGCAGATACGCAGCAGCACCACTCGCTCAACACTGGCCGACCCCCGGCCTAGCGATATCGCCAGGATTTCGGGTCCACACCAGTGGGGGCGTGCGCCTCGACATAGCTGGCCATCTTCTCGTGCAGCTCCTCGCCCCGTGGCCCCCAGCAGTGCGGCGCCAGCGGCTGAAAGAGCACTTCCCCGGCGTAGGGTGGCGCTGTCGTCGAGTCGAGAAAGGCCCTCAACAAGTGAACCGCGTTATTGAGATAGAACGAGTCCATGTCGCCCACGTAGATGTGGAGCTTGCCAGCCAGCGCCGGGCCGAGTGTGGGCCAGCGGGTCTCGAGGATGTCACGCAGGTCGAAGTGCGCCTTCCAGTACGCCGCGACCGTCTTATCGATAACGCCGGTGCGCTTGTCCCAGATGGGTTTCGGATAGCCGTCTGCCGCGACGGGGCTGTAGGTCGCCTCCCAGATGTCCCACTGCCCGCCGGAGCGCGAGTGATCCCCGACGGTCAGCTCGAACCAGTTCTCGTCCTTCATCATCTCCATGACGCTGCCGTCCGGCTGACGGCGGTTCGGCCGTTCGACCCTGGTCCAGCCCCGATCCACCCAGTAGGCGTTGGCGTCCTCGTACACGTTGACAATCTGGTGCGCGCGGAAGTCGACCGCGTCGGGACAGCTGGCGAAGGTACCGCCGTAGAAGTCTGGGTAGAAGGTCTGGTGCGCCAGAGCGATCCAGCCGCCCGTCGAGCCGCCCGTGAGGATGCGCGCCCAGCTCTGACGGATGACGCGGAAGTGTTCCTCCACCGCCGGGACCAGCTCCTGCATGATCGCATCGCCGAAGGGTCCGTTGTTGGCGGAGTTCACGCCGTAGGAGTCGTCGTAGTAGGGCGAGGGGTGTTGGAGCGTCACGTAGATGAACCGCGGCGTGCCCTCCGCCAGCCAGTACCCGATCGAAGGCGCCGCCGCGGCCGAAGCCGCCGGGCGCGCCGTCCGAGAAGTGCCCTTGGATGTAGTTCACGGGGTACGAAACGTCCGGGTGCTGGTCGTAGCCCTTCGGCAGGAGCACGGTGGCCCCGAGCACGATGGGATGCCCCCACCAGCGCGACAGGATATGGCTCTCCAGGCGGAGGTGCTTGACATATGGCGTGTCCGCCGGAACGGCCACGGGTGGGATGACGCGGTCGCACACCAGCTTCACGGGGGACGAGGCCCGCGGGTCGAGATGCAGCCTGACCGGCTCGCTGTACAGGTTGCCCGGTGACCGATTCCACTGCTGCCCTTCGCCCTGGTCCATGTGGAGCCAGACCGTGTGCCCGTCGGCACGGACGAACCTGGTGTAGACGTTCACGAAGCCCTGCACCCAGTAGTCACCCGATGGAAGGTCCCGCAGGCTCTGGAGGGGGTGGCCGAAGTCGGCGGCGTCAATGACGGCCACCTGCCCCGGCGCCAAGGCGTCTACGGCGTGCGAGAAGAGCGGGACGCCGGTGGGCCCGACCTGTTGGATGGGCGGCGCGGTCGTCCCCGAACGGCCTGGCCGGCTGAGGTCCCGGCTGATGGCGACATAGACACGCCCGGTCGCCGGCTCGGCGCGTGCTCCAGGCGGGAAGGAAATCTCGAACCGCAGGCCTCCGCCGTCCGGTCGGGATGGGAACCCACGGCTGCGGGCGGCCAGCGGCCACACGACGAAGCAGACGACGGCAGCAGTGGTGGCGAGCCGAGCAACGGGAGACATCGACACCTGACCCCCTCCGCGGGCGTGGACGATCCTGCGGGAAGCCGCGACGCATGTCAAACCCCGATGCCCCTGCAGGGGACCGTCCCCATGCGGTGTGTCGCGCTGGGCGCGCCAAACGGCACGCGATAGACTGGATCGGATGAGCCGGACTTGGTCGGCACCCGTGTGGCGCTGGGGCAGCCGGATCGCGGTCGGCCTAGCGACGCTCCTCGCCGCGTACGTTTCCTACGCCTACGTCCTCTATGCCCGCGTTCCTCCCAGACGCCTCCCCTGTCGCGGGTGCTCGGCACCGGCGCGGGCCGTGCACATCAACGGGTACGACCTCTACTATCGTTCTGTCGGCAGCGATCGGGGACAGCCGCCTCTCGTGGTGCTCCACGGCGGACCCGGCCAGTCCAGCCTCACCTTCAAGGGCAGCCTTGACAGCCTCGGCGACGAACGCCGCGTCGTGTTCTACGACCAGCGCGGGTCGGGAAATTCCGAGATCAAGCCTGCGCCGGCCGACTACACCATTGAACACCTCGTCGATGATCTCGAGGTTTTGCGCCGGGACGTCATTGGCTCGGATCGGATGGTGGTGCTCGGGCACTCCTTCGGCGGGGCGCTCGCGCAGCGGTACGCGCTGGCGCACCCGGACAGGGTGTCCGCCCTGATTCTGGTGGGATCGGTTCGCGTCAACAACGGCATGAGCAGCCGTTGGTTCTGGACATTCGTCGGCCCCGCGCTCTACTCGACGGTGCTGGGGTTGCCGCCCGGCGATAGCGCCAGAGCGGACGCCTGGATGCAGCCGACAGCCTCGGACCCCGATTCCAGAAGCCGGTTGTACCGACCCGACCCGGACGGACGTGTTCACCGACGTCGGCTACGCGTCGTTCGCCGTCTGGCGCGAGGTCTTGCTGTCTGTCGCCGGTCCCGACTACCACGAACAATTGCACCGACTCGCCACGCCGACCTTATTCATCTATGGACAGGCCGACAGCCCTTTCACGGGGCGCGAGACGGCCACGGCGCTCTGTCGCGTCATGCCAGACTGCACCGCCGTCGGATTCACGAGAAGCGGTCACTGGCCGTTCCTCGAGGAACCCGTGCGCTTCCAGCAGGTCGTCCGGTCATTCCTTGCCGGGAAATAATCACGGACGGGTCGGCCTGGCGGACGCACCCCCGAGAGTGGCTCGTCGGGTCGAACTGCCCGCCCTCGCCGGTCCGGCCTAGGTGCGGCCTAGGTGCCCGCGCGATGCTTGACGATGAGCATCCCTTTCATCTGCGAGTGACCCCGCCCGCAGGTACTCCGAGCAGGCAAACGGAAACTCGCCGGGTTGCGGCACATCGAACTCAACGACGACCGGAGCGCCGCCCTTGGGAATCGATACGTCGATCTTCAGTTTCTTGATCGCCAGCCCATGCGTGCCATCCGCCGAGCGGAGGGTGAGTTTCACATGGTCGCCCTGATCGACCTCGATTCGGTTCGGGGTGAACGCGAACCGTTGAGCCACGATCGTGAATTCGCGGACCGGGCCATTCGTTCTCGTGCCGCTCGCGGCGTGCGCTCCGCCGGCGAGCGCCCACGTGACGCCCAGCGTGACCACCAGGCCTGCCACCACCTCGGCGTACCTCATCGGCTCGTCCTCCGGACTCCCGAACTCGGACATCGTTTTGCGGAACTGACCGCAAGGACGATGCCAGATCACTCCACGCCCACACGACGCCAAACGGCGGAACGGCGCCAGGCGAGCGGGCACCTGGTCCGATCCTTGCTTGGCTGGTCAGAATTCCTGTCGCGGTGTGCTATTGTCGAGACGATCCCGCACCGCCGCGGCCCCGATCGCGGGCAATGCTGTCACCTCACAAGGCCAGTCAGCCTGGTGGTCGGACCGGGGCCGCAGCGAGAGGAGAAGCCTGTGAAACGAGTCATCCTCGGTGTGTGCCTCCTGGCGGCTGGGACGCTCCCGTGGGCAGGGTGCAACAGCGGGAGTGATAGCAGTAGCACGGCCACTCTCCCGACCGTGCCGACCGCGACGACCGTGGTCGCGACCTTCAGTGGTACGCTCAACCAGAACGGAGCGGTGAACTATCCGTTCATCGGCCAGGCGGGGACTGTCACGGTCACGCTCACGGCGCTTGGGGATACCAGCGTGCCCGTCGGGGTGAGCCTTGGCACCTGGTCGGGCTCCACCTGCACGACTGCGGTTGCGAACGATTCCGCCACGGTCGGATCGGCCGTGACTGGATCGATTACCACCTCGACCAATCTTTGCGCGCGAGTCTATGATGTGGGACACGTCACGACGCCGCAGACGTTCACGATCACGATCGGGCAGTCCTAGCAGGCGTCGCCCGCGGCGAGATGCGTCGGGCAGGTGAGGGTGGGGCCCTGCTCGGCGTCGGGGCGCACCGAGGACCGGCCGTCCGCCCGACGGCCTCCCCGCCGAGGGCGTACTCGAAAACGCTGGAATCAGCCTCGTGCTCGCTGCGCGACTTTTGGCGGTTGTTTGAGCGGGGTGTCATGCACACGATGGCGGCCATGCTGCGTGCACGTCTGGCGGTGGGATGCGTCGGTGTGACGGCGAGCGTGCTGCTCGCGCCTGCCCCGGCACGGGCGGCCCTCGGTGAACACGTGAGCTCGGTCCAGACCGACACGGTCCGGATGCGCGCCGCACTCATGCGCGTAGAGCACACCGATCTCTACGCGGTGCACGAACTCCGGGCCGCGACCGGGACCGTCGTGAGGGAATTCGTCTCACCCGCCGGCATCGTGTTCGCGGTGGCGTGGCACGGCCCCTGGCTTCCCGACCTCCGCCAACTACTCGGATCGCACTTCGACGACTACGTGCAGGCGGCTCGCTCGGCGAAGGCGGATCAATCCGGCCATCGCCCACTGCTTGTCGAGACATCCGGACTGGTTGTGCAACTGGGTGGCCACCCCCGGGCCTTCGTGGGCCGGGCCTACCTGACTCAACTGCTCCCCCCGGGCGTCCAGGCTGACGCCATCCGATGAGGAGACACGTGAGATATCTCGCGGTCCTGCTTGGGGTTGCGGCGCTGCTGGTGCCGGCGTGCGGTGGGTCGTCGTCCTCGTCGCAAACGATCGCAGGGCCGTCGGACAACGTCCTGCCAATCAGCGTCAATGCGGGGCCGACCGGGCAGGAGGTGAACTCGGCGTTCACGAGCGTGACGCTCTGCGTGCCGGGCAGTCAGACCTGTCAGACGATCGGCGGGATTGTCGTGGATACTGGATCGAGCGGCTTGCGTGTCCTCTCGTCGGCGGTAACCCTGTCATTGCCGCAGCAGTCCGACTCCCACGGCAATCCCGTGGTCGAGTGCTTCCAGTTCCAGGACAGCCTGACGTGGGGCCCGGTGCAGTCGGCGGACGTGAAGATGGCCGGGGAGGTGGCCTCGTCCGTCCCCATTCAGGTCATTGGCGGGTCCGCCGCTGCGACCGTCCCCGACAGCTGCGCGAACACCGGCCTGCCGACCACGGACGACCTGGCGTCCCTCGGAGCGAACGGCATCTTGGGCATCGGGTTGTTCCGACAGGACTGCGGCGTCGATTGTGCGGTCGGCGGATCGTCCAACCCCGGGTTCTATTTCGCCTGTCCGCAGTCGGGCTGCACGGAGATCGTCGAGGGACTCTCGGCGCAGGTCCAGAACCCGGTCTGGATGTTTTCGAAGGACAACAACGGCGTGATCGTCGAGCTGCCGTCGGTTCCCACCGGCAGCGCGACGGTGCTGAACGGATCCCTCGTCTTCGGCATCGGCACCGAGTCGAACAACGGCTTAGGCAGCGCGACGGTATTCGCCCTGAACCTGGATGGCACGGTGACCACCACGTTCAACGGCCAGTCCTACGGCGGCTTCTTCGACACCGGCTCGAACGGCAACTATTTCCTCGACTCGGCAACGACCGGCCTTCCTACCTGCTCTGACGCGTCTGACTTCTACTGCCCCACGTCCACGCAGACCCTGACGGCCGTCAACCACGGCGCGACGGGAAGCTCGAACACCGTCACCTTCCATGTCGGCAACGCCGACTCCCTGTTCAACAACTTGACTGCGACCGCGATGGACTCGCTGGCGGGGCCCAACCCCGGGTCCGTCGATTGGGGCCTTCCCTTCTTCTTCGGCCGCAACGTGTACACGGCGATCGAGTCGCAAAGCACACCGGTCGGGACCGGGCCGTACTGGGCCTACTGACGAGCACCGGGGCAGCCGAGCCGGTCCTCTAGGATCCGATGTGGTAGGCCGTGAGCTTCCAGGCGCCGTTCTCCTTCGTGAGGCCGAACGACATCCTCATGTGTGTGCCCGACTTAAGCGTCGCCGTACCGGCGAGCTTTGCGGTCGTGAGGTTCACGGTACGTTCGGTGAACGACGTATCCGTGACGCTGAACAGCGTCGGATGGGCGGTGACTGTGGCCCGGAACTTCTCGAGCGGCTGGACTTCCTTGAGCGGCGCGGAGAAGCAGACATACGCGCGGTCGGCGTCGCCAGCGCCGGCAGCGGACAGGAACTCCTGGACGACCTGTTCGGGCCCGGCCGATGCCGTGCGGACGATGAAGTACACGCCGATCCCGAAGACGATGCACAGCACCAGAAGGCCGCCACAACCGATCCCCACCCACTTCAGCCAACGTCCCATAAAGGCCTCCTGGTCGGAATTCCCCATCTGCTAGTCAACAACGCCCGTAACCCCGCCGAACGAGCCGGACCGTGGAACCGCGCTGGGCAGACATGTCAGACGGACGGGGTGGCGCCGAAGGCGCGACTATACCACGAAGCTCATCCTTGGACCGGCCGGCAGGCGGCCTTCGCTGGGCCGTCGCCCCCGAGGTGGTGGGGATCACCCCACGACGTTGGCCAAGATGAGCGCGAAGGCGAGCGTCAGCGCCTGCAGCACGAGTGCGACGGCCAGGTTGTCTCGCCGCAGGCTCTCGCCGAGATCCGCGCCGGGAAGAAACGCGCGCCGCACGAGAAACTGGAACCCCAGGAGCACGGCGGACCCGCACAGTGCGGTAAGGAGAAAGGCCACCACGTCCGCCAGGACGCCGTCGGATGGCCCCAATAGGCAGGCCCGGAGGACGATGGCCGTCGCGACGAACAGTCCGGCGAACTCCGCGCCGACTGCCCGGTTGCCGCCGCGCAGCTCCCGCTGGTCGTCGAACGGCGTGAGCCACTGGAAGACGAACGCCAGGCCGACGAAGACCGCCTCGCCCAGCACGAAGAAGAGCCCGAAGGCGCGCAACCCCCGCCACACGTCCGGGTCGCTTCCCGACAGGGCACCGTTCAGCAGAATGCCCGTGGCAGTGAAAATCCCGAACTCCACCAGGCCGACCCCGACGTTGCCCCGCACGCATTCGGCATCGTCCGCGATCCCCCGCAGAATCAGGCGGTGGCAGAGCGCGCGCGAGAGGAAGAGCGCCACGTACGACGCCACCGCGAAGACGGCCACCGATAGCAGGTCTGCCGCCAGCCCGTTGGAGGGCCCCGACAGCGTTCCGGCCATGGCGATGAGACCGCCCAGAAACAACCCTGCTCGCCGGACGCCCAGCGCGACGTTACCTTCTCCGACAATCAAGCGGTCATCGTCGAAGGCCGCGGTGCGCCAGTCGTCCACCTTCTTGGCGAACCACGTGATGAGCAGCACGACGGCGGCGAGCAGCACCGCCGGGGACCGGGCGACCAGGCTGGCCACGACGTCCATGACGTTCTCACCTTACCGGAAGAAGTGCGGGACGAACCGGCTTTCGTTGCCGGTGACAAGGCCGGTCGACTCGCGGATGCCGATCCCGGCGGCAACGCCGTCGACGAGCCAGCTGCCGATCACGGGGTGATTGCCACCAAAGTCGGGCAGCGCCACGTACGCCTGCCACACGTATCCCTCGTCCCCGTACGTTCCCCCGGTCTCAGTCTCCCCCTCCTCGGTGACGACGGTGATGTTTGCGCCCTCTCGGGAGAGGATGGGTTTCCGCACGTACTGGCGGAGGGGTCCGGGCCCGTCGCTGAAGGCCGGCAGCAGGTTCGGGTGGTTGGGAAACATCTCGTAGAGCAGAGCCAGGAGGGCCTTGTTGCTCCACAACATCTTCCAGATGGGCTCGATCCAGTACATGGAGGTCTCCACCTCGGCAATGTACTGGCTGAACTCCTCGCTCGGATGCGTGAGCCACTCCCAGGGATACAGCTTGAACAGGTCGGTGATCGGCGCCTCCTCGAGATCCACGAAGCGGCGGCGATCGCGATTCCACCCGATCGCGTCCACGTAGAGGAATCGGGTCTCGAGACCGGCCTGGTTGGCGGAGTCGGCCATGTAGGCGCACGTCATCTCGTCCTCGATCGAGTCACGGACGGCCGTCAGGTGCAGGAGCCGGCCCTTCAAATACGCCCGCAGCTCCTTCCACTTGGCAATCAGGCGCTCGTGGATCGAGTTGAACTGGTCGGCGCGCGGCTCCACGTCTTGCAGCCAGTACCACTGGATCACTGCGGCTTCGAGGAGGGCCGTCGGCGTATCGGCGTTGAATTCGAGAAGTTTCGGCGGGTTGCGGCCGTCGAACGCGAGATCGAACCGCGCGTAGATCGACGGGGGTTCCTCGTCCCAGGCGCGGCGGATGAGCGGGACGAGCCGCGACGGGATCCGAAAGCGGTCAAACAGCCCGCGATCGATGACGGCCTGGCCTGCCGCCAGGCATAGTTCGGAGAGGTCGTTGGTGGCCTTCTCGAGCACGAGGATCTCGCGCTCAGAAAACTCGTAGCAGGCCGATTCGTCCCAATAGGGCGTGCCGTCGGCGTTGGTGTTGTAGATCAGGCCCTGGCCTTCGACGATGCGGGTGAAGTCCGGCCGGCACGACCGGGAGATCCGTTCCATAGCGTCTTAGGCGTGCCCCCCCGACGCGTGTGCGACCGCCGAGTGGCCGAAACCACCCCGGGTCGTGCTCGAATGGTAGCTCGCGCCGGACCGGGGGGTGTGGCTGCCGCCGCTCACCGTCTCCCCGAGCCGGAGCCCGCGCCCTCCGTAGGTACCAATGGTAATGGCTGCTGTAACGATAGTTCGGGGCACTCGGGCCGTTGCCGCACTGTTGGTCGTCGACCACGCGGCTGTTCTGGTCGACGCACCGCACCGGTTCCGACGACCTGCACGCCAGCAGGGAGGCGGCCACCGCCGCGGCGAGCCCCAGCGACACCCGCCCCGACCGCATGGGCTTCCCCACGCCGGGCGCCGGCGCCGAAGGACCTTCTGCGGCCTTCTTCATGTGAAGCCCTGCCGGCTGGCGGTGCGAAGCCGCTGGATCGGCTCCCTCCGCCGGACCCGGAGCTGTTACCCGCCCGTCTCTCGGGCGTCTTCGCGGGACGCCACGCGTGCGAGTGTCGGCCCCGACCGGTCGCGTCGCTCACTTGGTTGTCGTCGTCCTTATCCCGTTGAGGAGGTCCTCAAAGTCGCGTGCGTACTCCTCGAACTGGTTCCGCCCCGCGTAGGTGACGACCTGGATCGTCCCGCCAGGCGTGCAGACGTAGTACCCGAACCAGGCGAGGGCCATGCCCTCGACGGTTCCTTCGGTTCGCAGCATGAGCATGTCCCTACCGTTGACCCGACGGTGCCCCTCGGCGACAAGGTTGAGGTCCGGGCTGGCTTTTCTGGCGTTGGTGAGGGCCACCTCCCGCAGCGCGGCGAGCGTCAGCTCGACTCCCGGGTTCACCACCACCACCGCGTAGCCGTCGCCCTTGGCGTGCCTGAACAGGCGCTTGCCTTTGTCGCTCGACTCCTTTTCCGTCCAGAGCGCGGGATTAAAGGAGAGCGTGGACGCGCCGGCCAGCAGTTCGACGGTCCGCGACGCGCCCGCCGGCACGGAGAACGCGGGTGTCGACGGCCCGGCCGCGAGGCCCTTCGCCGGCACCAGGTGCGGCTGCACCGCTCCGTACGCGGAGTCGGCCGCCCGTGCGACCGCACTCAGGCAGGCCTTGAAGCCCGCGGTGTCGATCTGCAAGGGAGGCCGAGCCTCTGCCACGTAGTCGTTGTTCTCGTCGATCAGCAGCCCTGCCCCGGACAGATCGGCGTTCATTCTGAGGAGCGCTCTCATCACCTCCGTCGGATTCACTGCCTCGTCCTTCCCGGCGACGACAGCCCGAACGACCATCCGGTCGGTCTTCGCGATCACCAGGACCGGAACACTGGGCAGCTGCTTGCCCTTGAAGGTGATCCGCCAGGTCGAGGCGGACACTTTCGTGTAGCGGTAGCCGGAGCTTTCGAGCAGGCTCAACACGGTAGCCGCGGCCTCGGACTTGGCCTCGGTTTGGGCGAGTGCCTGAGGAAGGGCCGATCCAAGGGCCATCGCGGCGATGAGCAGAGCGCGTCTCATCCCTGCCTCCACGGAGTCGCCTGAGGATTCAGGCACGGCATTCTACACCCCGGCATCGGGTCCGGTCACGACCCGACACGGCCCGACAGCGGAGCCGGGACCGCGGCCCAGGCCGATCCGGCACGGCACGCGAGCAGTCGCCACCACGCCATCGCCGCGCAAACGAGGCTCGGCGTGCCGAAGGCCGGCGGAGACGGGGTCGATGCCACGAAAGCCGGCGCCATCGCTCAAGCCGCCGTCCAGTTCAACGGCCTACGCCGCCCCGGGGGGCGGGTGGAAGAAGATCAGGCCGCGCCATCGTCGTAGACGGCGCCCTTGTAGTCGACGCGGCGGGACCGTCTTGCGACGGTGCTGGACCTGACTGCGCCGCAGGCTGGGATCCGGCCGTCCGCCGCGGCATCGCCACTCGGCCCCAGCCAGGCCTGCCAGGCGGGGCCGGAGCCACATGCCGCCCGAGGGTCGCAGATTTCGCTTGATGGTCGCCCGAAGATGCCGAAGATCAGTCACGGGAGGTGACCATGACACATCCACATGCCTGGACCAACCGGGACATGCTGGTGGCCACTAGCCGCCGTGAGCAGCTCGTATCGCGGTCCCTGCGTCTCGGTCGCCTGCTGGCAGTGATGTTCAGCGTCGCCCTTGCCGGCGTACCGACGAGCCTGTCGGCCGCAGACCGCACACTGTGCGACGTCGCGTTCCTCCACGTCGTCTCACCGGACGCCGAGCGCGTGACCGGGGAGCAGTGCCGGACCGTGGCCAACCAGACGTTGGCCGCCTGGCGGTTCGACGCCGACCAGATGCGATGGTCGGACGCCGCCACGCTCGAATCGCCCCTGACCCTGCAACTGCTGAGCGTCGCCCGGATGAAGACGGAGCACGCAGGGCTGCTGGGATTTGCGTACGGGCGGGATTCGTTCGTGGTCTCGTTGGCCGTGCTCACCGACCCGTTCTCCAACGGCACGTTGGCGCACGAGATCGCGCACATTCAGGCCAAGCGAGCCATGGGCAGGCGGTCGGAGCGTCACCTGGTTCCGCGGTACTTCATCGAAGGCCACGGGAACTGTCTCGGGCGCCTCTACCGGGACCACCTTGGCATCGCCAAGCACGACTACGACGCGGGGAAGGCGAGACAGATACTCGGAATGGCCGCCGTCGAGGCGCAGACGATCCTGACCGACGACACCTACGGCGTTGGCGACACCAAGCGACTCGACCGGATGGAAGCGCTCGGCATCTTCTTCGTCGAATACCTGCGCACGAAGAAGGGCCTTCCGGACGCTCCCGCGCGGATGGGACGCGTGTTCGAGTCCGTCGGCCACGGCGAGACCTACGCCGCGGCGTTCCGGCAACAGTTTGGCGCGTCGATCCACCAGATTGTCGACGAGATCGTCGCGCTGTTCGCGCGCACCGCCTCCAGCCCTGCGGAGCGCTTGAAAGGAACCCGCTACGAGGCCCTCCGCTGACGCCAGGTCGCTGCCGCTCCGAGGCACCGACACAGCGTTCTCCTGGCTTTGGCCTATAATGAGTCGGCCTGCTCGCCCGTTGCCCCCGGGACCAGCCCCCGCCACACCGCCAGCGTCCTACATCGAACGAGGTCACCATGGATTTCGATCTGCCCAGAGAAGCCCGGCTCGTCAGGCGGTCGGTCCGTGAATTTGCCGAACGGGTGGTGGCGCCGCTCGTCGACGAGATGGAGCGGCTCGACGAGTTCCCGGCGGAACTCGTCGGGCAACTGGGGGAGCTCGGCGTCCTCGGGCTCGTCACCGCCCCCGAGTACGGGGGCTCGAACCTCGGGCACGTCGCGCGCACCGTCGCGGTCGAGGAGATTAGCCGGGTCTCGGCCGCCGTCGGCATCTGCCTGCAGGTCCACCACATGGCCGCCGCCGCGCTCGCCGATTTCGGGAGCGAGGGACAGAAGGCGAGGTACCTGCCGCCGTTGTGCCGCGGCGATTATTTCGGGACCTGCGCGATCACCGAGCCCACGGGCGGGTCAGACTTACTCGGCATCACCAGCACGGCGCGGTCGGTGTCGGACGGGTACGTGCTCAATGGCCGCAAGTGCTTCATCACCAATAGCCACCTGAGCGACGCGGTCGTCACCGTGGCGAAGACGGGTGAGGGCCCGAAAGGCCTCAGCGCGTTCATCGTCGACAAGGGTTCGCCGGGGTTCTGCCCAGGGCGTCACGAGCACAAGCTGGGGCTACGCGGCGCCGACACCGGCGAGTTGATCTTCCGCGACTGCCACGTGCCACGCGAGAACCTCCTCGGCAACGAGGGGGACGGAATGACCATTGCACTGAAGACGATCAGCGAGGTCGGGCGCTCCGGCATGGCGGCCACGTCGCTCGGCATACTGCAGGCGTGCTGCGACGAGTCGGTGCGGTTCGCCAAGGAGCGCACCCTCTACGGCAGGCCCATCGCGCAGCTGCAGGCCATCCAGTGGAGTGTCGCGGATATCGTCGCCCAGCTCGCGGCGTCGCGGTGGCTGTGCTACCACGCGTCGTGGCTCAAGGATGCGGGTCGTGACTGCGGGGTCGAGATGACGCTGGCGAAGATGTACGTCAGCGAAGCCGCCGTGGAGACGGCCAAGAAGGCGATCGAGATCCACGGCGGGTGCGGCACGATGATGGAGTACCCCGTGCAGCGGCTGTTCCGGGACGCCATGGTGTGCGTGTCGGCCGGCGGCACGACGGAGATCGGCAAACTCGTGGTCTCGCGGGCGGCACTGGCCTGAAGTGGTTCGACGGCGGGCGACGGCGCCTTTTCCCCGGGGGAGGGAACACATGAACATCGTCGTGTGCATGAAGCCGGTGCCGGAGCCGCGCAGCTGGGGCAAGCTGGCGCTCGACGCTAGAACGATGCTGCTTCGCCGCGCCGAGGTCCCGGCCGTCATCAACCCGCTCGATCGCAATGCCATCGAGCTGGCCGTCGCACTGCGCGGCCCGCAGGGCGGCACCATCACGGTGATCTCCATGGCGCCCCCGGAAGCCGAAGAACAGCTCGCCGAAGCACTGGCGATGGGCTGCGACCGCGCCTACCTGCTCTCCGACGCGTCGTTCGCTGGTGCTGACAGCCTGGCCACGGCCCGCTGTCTGGCGGCTGCCGTCCGGAAGCTCGGTCCGGTTGATCTCGTGATCTGCGGCAGTTACTCGCTCGACGGGAGCACGTCCCAGGTGGGTCCCCAGATCGCGGAGCTGCTCGACATGCCAGACCTCACGCACGCCACCGCACTGACGCTCACAGCGGGGACGCTCCGCGCCCGGTGCTCGGTGGAGGGCGGCGAGACGGTGTACGAGTGCGATCTCCCAGCACTCATCACCGTCGACAAGGAGCTGAACGTGCCGCGCCTCCCGTCCATGGTCGGCATCATGCGGGCAGCCGCCTCCGGTGTCACGTGCTGGACGGCCGCCGACGTGGGCCTCAGTGCCGAGGAGGTCGGGTTGCGCGGCTCCCCGACCCAGATGCTCAACGTCTTCACGCCGCCGCTCGGCAGGAAGGGCGAGATGGTCGACGGCTCCCCAAACCAGATGGCGGCCGCCCTGGTGGAGAGGCTGAGAGCGGCGCGGGCGATCCGGTAGGCCCGCGCCAGGGTTATGTCCCGCTGCCCGGTGGTCCGGCTTCGGAGGCAAGCGTCATGAGCGACAACCACGCCATCTGGGTCTATGCGTCGCATCACGAAGGCCAAGTCGACGCGGTGGCTCTGGAACTGCTCGGCAAGGCGAGCCAGCTCGCACAGCAGGCGCACGCGTCTGTGGAGGCCGTCCTGGCCGGCCACCAGGTCGAGCCAGTCGCGGCCCAGCTCCTGCACACCGGTGCGGCTGCCGTCCGCATTCTCGATCACCCTTCGCTCCAGGCGTTCTCGACGGTGCGCGTCGCGCGCGCAATCGCGGAGCTCGCAGCCCGGCACCAGCCGGAGGTGCTCCTGCTCGGCGCCGACAACGAGAACGCGGCCGTGGCGGCGCGACTCGCGGCGCGACTCGGGACCGGCCTGAGCGCCCACTGTGTCGACCTGAAGCTGGAGCGCGGTCTGCTCGTCCAGACAGTACCCGGGCTTCGGCGGCCAGGTCCTGGCCAACATCGTCTGCCCGCGACAGCGCCCGCAGATGGCGACGGTGATGGCTGGCGTGTTCAGCCCCGTCACGTCCGCGGCCGCGGCCGAGATCTGCCGCGAGGAACTCGGCGCGGCGCCCGGCAGTCGCGCCGCGCGCGAGGTCGAACGGCACCGCCATCCGCCCGCCGACAGCGCATCGCTCGCCTCGGCCCAGGTGGTCGTCGCCGGCGGCTTCGGGGTGGGGTCGAAGCAACGCTGGGCCCTCATCGACGAGCTGGCCGCGCTGCTGCATGGGGCGGTGGGCGCCACGCGACCACCGGTCGACGAGGGCTGGGCCCGTCCGGATCAGATGATCGGTGCCAGCGGGACGTTCATCGCGCCGAGGCTGTACGTCGCCGCCGGCATTTCGGGCATGATGCATCACGTCGTCGGCATCCACGGGGCGAAGACCATCGTCGCGATCAACTCGGACCCGAAGGCGCCCATCTTCGCCACTGCCGACTACGGCCTGGTCGCAGACCTCGGCGATGTGCTGCCGGCCCTGATCCACCACCTCCGGACCGGGAGCCTACTGGCGCCGCCGATCAAGCCACCCGAGGACACGAAAACGGCCGATGAGTTCCGAGCCGCGCTCCGCCGGCTGCGACCCAACATCTACAAGCGGGGCCGCCTGGTCGAGGACCCGGTCGAAGACCCGGCCACCCGCCGCACCGTTGAGGGCCACTCGCAGATCTTCGAGGCCGCGCGCGACCCGCGCTACCAGGATCTGATGACGACCACCTCGCACCTCACGGGCCGTCGCGTGTCCCGCTACCTGTCCATCATCCGGTCCGTCGAGGACATGATCGCCAACAGCCGCATGAAACGGCTGATGTTCCAGATGACGGGCACGTGCACGGGCGGCCGCTGCGCTGGCTGGGCCGCGCTGAATGCGATGTGGTCCGCGACCTGGGACATCGACCACGAGTTCGGCACCGACTACCACGAGCGCCTGAAGGCGTGGCTGGTCTCCGCACAGGAGCGGGACATCACGCTATCCGGCGCTTTGACCGACCCCAAGGGCAACCGCCGGGCCGGTCCGTCAAAGCAGGCGGATCCGGACATGTACCTCCGGGTTGTCGGCCGCCGCCCCGACGGCATCGTGGTACGGGGCGCGAAGGTGATGATCTGTGGCACCGCCGCCGCGCGAGAGATCCTCGTCATGCCGGGGATCAAGCTGCGTCGCGAGGACGCAGACTACGCGGTGTCCTTCGCGATCCCGAAAGATGCGCCCGGCATCACCATCGTCGAGGCGCGGCACGCCTCGGACGACCGCGAGGCGGAGGAGGGCTTCGACAACCCGGTGACCCACGGGGGCATCACCCAGGCCTACATCTTCTTCGAAGACGTGTTTGTGCCTCGCGAGCGCGTGTTCATGTGCGGGGAGTATGCGCACGCCGGCGATGCCGTCTTCCGCTTCACGCTGCCGTACCGGTCCGCGATCGGCGCGTGCGTCGCCGGCCAGGGCGACGTCATGGTGGGCGCCTCGATCCTGATCGCTCGCGCCAACGGCCTCGACGAGAAGGTGTTCCGCGACAAGCTGACGCAGATGATCGTCAATAACGAAACCACGTTCGGCGTGGGCTTGGCGGCGTCGATGCTGGGCACGCAGCATCCGTCTGGGGCCTGGTTGCCCGATCCGGTGTTGGCTCACGCGAACAAGGTGCATGTGGCCACGCTGCCGTACGAGACCAAGCGGTTAGCGCAGGAGATCGCGGGCGGAATCGCGGAAACCGGCTGCATGCCGTCGTACCAGGATCTCGTCGACAGCCGGTACGGTCATCTCATCCAGAAGTACCTCAAGGCCAACTCCCCGGCCGAGACGCGCATGCGCATTGCCCGGTTGATCGAGTGGCTGACCGCCGGCGCGGGCGTCCCGGGCTGCATGCACGGAGGCGGGTCGCCCGACGGCGCCCGCATGGTCGTCTACTCGTACGCAGACTTGCCGGCCATGATCGAGATGGCCAAGCGGGTGGGCGGTATCGCCGACATCTCCCTGGCCAAGCCGGCGAAGTAAGACGCGGGCGGGCCGCCGGGTTTCGGCCACTCGACCGCGCCTAGATCTCCAGGCTCACGCCGTCAGCGCGAAGCCGAGCCTGGAGCTCGGGTACCTTCACGTCGCGAGGCTGGATGTGCTGGCGGGCGGCGAGGACGGCCGCCAGGCCGGCCGCGTGCCCGGTGGCCATGCAGTTGCCCATGCTCTTGGCCGCCGCAGCCGCCACGTGCGTGGTCGAGATGCACCGGCCGGACACGAGCAGGCCATCGAGCTTCTCCGGCACGAGGGCGCGGTAGGGTACGTGATAGGTCTTCATCTCGCCGGCGGGCCCGCCAATCTCACCGCCCGGATCCATCCAGCCGGCACGCCAGGCGATGGCATCTTCGAAGTGCCGGCCCACCCTGGTGTCCTCCTCGCTGATGACGTACAAGCCCTTGACGCGACGCGACTCGCGCACGGCCAGCTGCGGCCCACCCGCCACCCATTCAACCCGCTGGACCCCGGGATGATCCGACTCGCGCAGCGCCTGAGCCATCTGCAGGGCCTGACGCCGACTGGCACACTCGGCCCGCGTCCGCTCGACCGGGTCGGTGACGTCAACGCGTCCCATGTCGGCGGTGCCGGAGTGATTGACGAACCAGCTCACGCTGCGGGCGATCGGCCGGATCTCCAGGAAACCCGACGGAATGAGCGTGTACTTCTGCCTCCCCCGGCGAATGGCCGAGACCAGGTCTTGCGCCTGGACCCGCGACGTGTCGACGTTGGTCAGCGCCAGGGCCAGCGTGGCCGGCATCAGGCTCTTCTGGTCGAGCATCGTCTCGGCCCCGGCAAATGACGCCACATCGGCGTCACCGGTACAGTCCACGACGACGTCGGCCCGGATGACGCGCAACCCGAGCTTGGTCCCGACGACCACCCCCGTCACGCGGTTGCCTTCGACCACTGCGTCGACCGCCCGGACGTGCACGAGGTACCGCGCACCCACCGCGTCCAGGGCATCGAGGATCGCCACCTTCAGGGTACTCGACGTTGCACCACAGCTCGTGCCCGTGGACGGTTCCGATGATCACGGCCTGGTCGCCGTAGGCGCGCAGCTTGTCGACCAGCACCTCGTGGACGACGGACCGCGGCTTTCCGCCCGGGCGCATCTGGTTGATCTCCATCCCCAGCATCCACGCTCCGACACCGCCGAAGAACGAGTGATTCTCCACCAAGAGCGTGGTCGCGCCGGAGCGGGCCGCGCCGAGGGCCGCGCCGATGCCGGCAGGCCCGCCGCCGACCACGAGGACATCGGCGGTGGCGAGGACGGGATGCGGGGACGACAAAGAGGCGGACGGGGCCGCATCGCACAGATGCGCGAGGCCGGCAGACGACGCGGCGCCCACTGCCATGGAAGCCGTTCCCAGAAACGCCCGTCGCGACACGCTTCGTCGGTTCTTCATATCGCCACCTCTCATGTCCCCAGCAGAACGTCGCTCCCGCCGCGGCGCTCAGGCCGCGCGGTGTCCCGCGATTCGCGCAGCCGAGTCGGCATCGACAGAACCGCGTGCATCCCACCGGCGTCGCGCAAACTCACGAGCACGCCGCGCGATGACCGCTGGCCAGTGATCCCGCGCCGACCGGCAGACTCACCCATAACAGGCGCGTCGGGTGGCCGGCCAGCGGGCCCGTCCCCGGGACCGGGAAACGCCATGCTACACTGGAACTTCCCACGCGCCTGCACGAACGACGGCCGGAGGTATACCATGCATGGGCCGCCCCGGGCGCCGTGCATCGCGCTGGGTCTGCTCGTGGTGACCGCGTTCTGCGGCGGCGGACACGGCACCGTGCCGTCGGTCCCGAACACGGTATCGGCGGGCACCGGGTCCCCCTCGACTACACCGGGAACATCGGAACAGACGACCAACCTCGACGACCGTACGCCAACGGGAACTCCTGGGGCGGGCAATTTGTCAGAACCGTGGCCGGCTCCAGACAGGGGCCGGCTCGGGGACTCGGCCGCCCTCGCTGCCTGTCCGCGGCAGCCATGCTTGTCGCTTGCATCGGCACCGATTCGGTGGTATCACCTCACCGGCAGATTGGCACAGTCCTGCGGTCGGCAAGCCATGGAGGTCTCCATGAGGACGCGCGCGCGTCGCGGAACCACCCTGTCAGCCCTCGCCTGCTTCTTCCTCGCCATGACGCTTCCCGCGCTGGCTCAGACCTTCCGCGGCGGGATTCAAGGCACGATCACCGACACCACCGGCGGCGCGCTGCCTGGTGTCAGCGTGACGGTCACGAACGCCGCGACGAAACTGTCCCGGACGGCGTTCACCGACAAGGAAGGCAACTACTTCATTCCCGAACTCCCGCTCGGTGACTACACGCTGGCGGTCGAGCTCTCGGGATTCGGCCCGAAGACGGTGACCGGGATCCACGTGGAGGTCGGGAGCAACCGGCGCGTCGACCTGCAACTGAGCCCGGGCGGCTTGCAGGAGAAGGTGGAGGTGGTGGCCACCGCCCCCCTGGTCGAGACGACGGGCGACACCATGGGCGGCACGCTCGGCGCCATGGAGATGGCGGCGCTGCCGATCAACGGGGGAGACTTCACGAAGCTGCTCGTCCTCGTGCCCGGGTCTGTCGGAGACGCCAGCGGCGTGATGGACTCGCCCGGGTCATTCGGCCTGTTCAGCCTCAACGGCAGTCGCGGTCGGTCGAACAACTACCTGATCGACGGCACGGACATGAACGACGGGTACCGGAACCTGCCGGCCATCAACGAGGGCGGCGTGTTCGGCACCCCCGCTACCATCCTGCCGGTCGACGCCGTGGCGGAGATCAAGGTGTTGTCGGGCGGCCAGGCGGAGTTCGGCCGCAGCTCGGGAGGCGTGGTCAACATCGTCACCAAGTCCGGCGCCAACAGCTTTCATGGGAGTGGCTACGAGTTCTTTCGCAACGATGCCTTGGACTCCCGGAACTTCTTCAACCCGGCGCCGAACCCGAAGGACCTGTTCCACAACAATCAGTTCGGCGGATTTCTGAGCGGCCCGATTCAGAAGGATCAGACGTTCTGGTTCGTGTCCTACGAGGGGCAGCGCGAACAGGTCGGCATCCCGAGTTTGAGCCGGGTGCCGACGTCCGCCGAGCTCGCCACGGCCACCAACCCGGTCATTCAGCGGTTGATCGCGCTGCATCCGTGGCCATCGCCAAACATCGCCAGCGCCGGTCCAAACGACCCCAACCTGCTGGCGACCACCAATGCGAACAACCGCGTGGACAGCCTGATCGTCAAGCTCGACCGCCACATCGGTCAGGCGGACCTGTTGACGGGACGGTACTTCCTCGGTGACAGCTCGCAGAGCTTCCCGCTGGCGGTGCTCGGGGGCAACGTGCTGCCCGGCTTCAACACGGTGACGCCGACTCGAGTGCAAATCGTGTCCCTGTCCTACATCCACACGTTCACACCGCGTCTGCTGATGGAGGCGCGGGGCGGGTACAACCGCTTCAGGGAGAGCTTCCTGCCCGAGGACGGATCCTTCAACCCCTCCTCGATCGGCCTGGATACGGGCGTGGGGGCCCAGGACTTCGGCCTGCCCGAGTTCGAGATTACGGGCTACGCGCCGATCGGCACCAATCCGGCGGATCCGCGCGGGCGCACCGACACGAACCTCCATACGGTGTTGGCGTTCTCCTACAGCAGCGGCCGCCACAACGTGAAGGCCGGGTACGAATTCCGCCGGACCGTCGTCAACCAGTTCTTCGACGCCGGTTATCGAGGGGTGCTCACCTTCAGCTCGCTCGACGACTTCCTCGCAGGCGACGTGGACGGCGGTCGACAGGCGGTGGGCAATTCCTCGCGCCAGACGTTCCAGAACAGCCACGGACTCTACATCCAGGACAGCTTCGCGGTGAGCCGGACGCTGACGCTCAACTACGGGCTCCGATGGGACTACATGGGCGTCCTCGGAGAGGCACAGAACCGTCTCAGCATCCTCGACCCCACGAAGGGCCTGGTGCAGGTGGGCACCGACGGGCTCCAGAACCTCTACCCGCCCGACTATCGGAACTTCGGCCCGCGCGCGAGCGCGGTGTGGGACGTGACCGGGAAAGGTCGGACGGTGCTGCGCGCCAACTGGGGGATCTACTTTGACTCGGTACTCCCAGGATTACTTTGTCGGCCAGATCCCGTGGAACACGTTCAACCCCGGACCGGCGTACAACGGCATCGGGCCGTCACCGATTCTGTTCAGCTACTCGCCATCATCGACGCTGGCGGCCGGCGTGCCCGTGTTCGATCAGAGCGGTTTTGCCGCCTCCGACGTGTTCACGGTGTCGCAGGACCACATGCGCACGCCGTACATGCACAACTACAACGTCAACATCGAGCAGCAACTCGGGTCGCGTGCGTCGATCCAGCTCGGCTACGTCGGATCGCTCGGTCGGAACCTGTACCGCTTCCGCGACATCAACCAGGCCGATCCGGTGACGGGCGTGCGACCGTTCGACAACGGTCCGTTTGCGCCAGACGGGAGCCAGTTCGGCTACGTCAACCAGTTCGAGGCCACGGCCCACTCCACCTACAACGCGTTCCAGACCGCGCTGACCATCCGAGACCTCCACGGGTTCACCGCCCGGGCCGACTACACCTGGTCGCATTCCCGTGACAACGCCAGTGACGGCCAGGACTACGTGCCGAACGCCTCGCAGCCCGACAACAGCTTCAACCCCGACGCCGAGTGGGCCGACTCGAACTTCGACGTTCGGAATCGCTTCACGCTGACGTTCGGCTACAACGTGCCAACCTGGTCGCGGCTGCCGGCGCTCTCGCGCGGCTGGACGGTCGACGGAGTGCTGACGCTCGCCAGCGGCCAGCCCTACAACCTGAATTACCTCTTCGAGGGGAACTTCAACGGCTCGGGTGAGTACTTCGGACGGCCAGACGTGGTCGGCGACCCCTTCGCGGGCACCAACGGCACCGACAAGTTCCTGAATCTGGCCGCCCTCCAGGTCCCGTGCACGTGGGATGCGTCGACGCAGGACTGCGTGCCTGGCACGCAGCACTTCGGCAACCTGCCGCGCAACGCCTACCGCGGGCCTGGCTATCACAACCTCGACGTTGCCGTCTCCCGCTCGTTCGGGCTGCAGCGCGGTGCCAAGCTGCAGCTGCGCCTGGACATCTTCAACATCCTGAACATCACGAACTACTCGAACCCGTTGATGCCCCTGTTCAGGTACCGACTTCCTCACCAATGGCCTCGATCCGGCGACTGGCAGAGGTGTCGGCTATCTCGCGCTCAGTGCGACGGCGGACGTCGCCGGCGGGAACCCGTTCCTCGGGGGCGGCGGGCCGCGCAACCTCCAGTTGTCAGCCAAGCTGACCTTCTGAGGCCGTCTGCAAGAGGGGATGGGGCCGGCGGATCACTCCGCAAGCACGGCCCCGGCAAGCGGACGTCGTCGTGTCGCGGGCCCGGCCCTCCGGCCGGACCCGCGGCCGCAGTCGACTCACCCGGGCCTTCCCGCGATTCCCACACAGGCGACGTGACGCCGCGCCGGCTAAGGTACAATCCCGGGTTTGGTGATGCCGCCGGACATCGATTTTGGGCAGCTGTACCGGGATCGCGTGCGTGACGTCCAGCGTCGCGAGCGGACGCCTGAGTACTGGGATGCGCGCGCCCTCCGTTTGCGCACGGATGCATTCGACTCGCGCTACGTGCGGGAGTTCGTCGCCCGCGTGGACGTCTCCGGCTGCCAGACCCTCCTCGATGTCGGCTGCGGTCCCGGCACGATCGGGCTCTCCCTCGCGCCGCGCCTGGCGCACGTCTACGGCCTCGACTACAGCCGCGGGATGCTGGCGGCCTTCCTCGACGTTGCGCGCCAGCGCAACCTCTCACGCGTCACGCCCATCCTCCGAGCCTGGGACGACGACTGGTCGGACGTGCCGGTGTGCGATCTGGTCGTCGCCTCCCGGTCGACGGCCGTGCTCGACATGGAGGCCGCCCTCATCAAGCTCGTCTCCAAGGCACGCCGGCGTGTCTACCTGACCTACCCGGCCGACGGACATCTCGGCGAGGAGGACGTGCGCCGAGCCGTCGGCCGCCCTCCACAGGCGCTGCCGGACTACCTCTGCGTGGCCGGGATCTTGCACCAGCTTCGGATCTACCCGAGGCTCGACTATCTCAACGGCGAGAACCGCCTCGCGCGCTGTGTGACGTTGGCGGACTTCGAAGACAAGGTCCGCGAGCTCTTGGGTGAGCTGACGGCGGATGAGACGACCCGACTGCGGCGTTACTTCGATACGCACGCTGGTCGCATCGGGCAGGCGCCCGTGCGATGGGCATTCCTCTGGTGGGAGGTCCAGGCAGAACCAGTCGCTTGACGGGTCTGCCGCCTTCGCCTCAGCCGCACGTTGCTCCGCACGCCGGGCAGAATGCGCCGTGCGGCGCTCGCGGCGCGCCGCATCGGGGGCAGACTCCGGCGGAAG
Organism: uncultured Acidobacteriota bacterium; assembly: GCA_963701315.1. GTDB lineage: Bacteria > Acidobacteriota > Vicinamibacteria > Vicinamibacterales > Fen-181 > FEN-299. Next base: position 4,333,604 of record OY969603.1, read on the forward strand.
CCTGCGGACGGTCCGTCTCCCCGGCCGAGTCAGGCGGCGGGACGGAGGCCTCGGCGGCGGGCGGGGCGGAGGACGGCTGTCCAGTTGTGGCCGCTCCAGCCTTGATCCGCGCGAGCGCGGTCTGCTTCTCCGCGACGACTGCGCGCTGCGCCGCGATTTCGCCTTCGACGCGCTTGATCGTCTCCGGGAACTCCTGGAGCTCGGCCGCCGTCAGGGTCCCATCGCGAAGCATCACCAGGACGCGGTCGGCCATGGCCTGTTTGGTTCGTTGGATCGTCTCGTCGAGCCCGCGGATCGTCGTCTCGACCGTGTCGATCTCGCCCTTGATCTTCTGACTCCGGAGGAACAGATCCATTTCCTTCTTGCCGGCTTCCAGCGTCTCGCCCACGGCCTGGGTCACCCGGTCGAGAAATGACATGGCTGTTCCTCCCTGGAACCGCCGTCGTCGCGCGGAAAGTCACCGGCTGCGCCGCGGCCCGCTCCCGGCCGAGGCTTCGGCGAACGTGCGGTGGAACGATCTTACCCCAGCTGTTCGGCCCGCGACTACCGGCGGAGACCGATCGTCATAGGCACAGACCGTCCCGTGCTTGATGAAGGAGGACCCGATGTCGAGACTGGCTGTTGTCGTCGTCATGATCGCGCTCACCCTGCTCGCCTCGACCCCGGCGCGGGCGCAGGCGTACTTCGTGCCCAACTTCGGGTACGACTTCGGTGGCGATGCGGGAAACTGCCCGTCCCTGTTCCAGGACTGCGCGGAGAAGCGAACCAGCTATGGCCTGACTGTCGGCGCGCTTACGCGCGTCATCGGGTTTGAAGAGGACATCAGCTACGCGCCGAACTTCTTCGGCCAGGCGACGGCGGCGGGGGCCAACAACGTCGCCACCTACATGTCGAACCTGATCCTGGCCATCCCGGCCGGGCCGGTACACCCGTACGTGAGCGCCGGCGTCGGGTTGATGCGGGCGCGGTTGGATTTCACCCTTGCCGGGTTGACGACGGCCTTCAGCAACAACAGCTTCGGCTACGACATCGGCGGCGGCGTGATGATCCTGCTGCCGCACCACGTCGGCGTGCGGGGCGACGTCCGGCACCTGCGGTCGGCGAGCGACGTCACGATCGCCGGCGTGCCGTTGAGCGACACGAAGCTGAGCTTCATGCGGGCGAGCGTGGGCCTTGTGCTGCACTGACGGGGCGATATTCTCAGCTGTGTTGTCAGCGTCGATGGCAATCGGGTACGCTGCGGGACGCGGGGGGAGGATGCGAGGGCAGGGCTGGAATCTGAGCGTGGCTCTCTCGTCGGTCGCGATGCTGGCGGTCTGTGCGTGCGGCACTGGTGGCCCCGGCGTCCCCTCGCGGTCCTCCTACCCGGTCTACATCGAGTACCCGGGCGCCTGCGCTGGATTCGATTCCCCCGCCCACAATCGACGACGCGATGTGCTACCACCACTACGCGCCGACGAACCTCCAGGTCTCGACGAGTTGGGGAGATCAGGGCCAACTGACGCAGACGAGCGACGGTGTCTACGGCCTGCTGCTCTCCACCGTTCCGGTCAACCAGGACCTGTGGCTCGCGTTCCTGGACATCAACCTCTGCCCGACCGGCAGCATTTACGTCACAACCGGGGTCACGGCCAACGGCGTGACGCTCGCCTCTGAGAAGCTGCCAGATGGTCGCGCCGCGCTCGCGCTCCGTTTGGACGCATCCGGGAAGGTCGGCACGCTGTGACGATGCCTTGCCTGCCGACGGAGCTTGGCCAAGGCCAATGACGACGACAGGCGAGGCATGGCGTCGGCGCTGACCACGGCGGGCCGCTGACGAGGTCCGATGCCGATCGACTCCTGGCTGTCTTCGGCGACCGGGAGGTGAGCCCGTCACGAGAAGCCCCCTCCTGCACCGCCTCGGGAATCACACGGCGAGTCGGGCGCCCGCGCCCGGGAGGAGTCGCGGTGGACACGATGCATCGCACCGTGGCCGTCATCGAAGTCGCGCTGATCGTGCCGGCGGCGCTGTTCATGGCAGCGCTCGTCGCGCGCCACCTGCAGCCGTTGCCGCAGGAGCCAGCGTACACGGCGCACCGGCTGGTCAGGTGATACGCGGCCCGGCGCTGGACGCTCTGGGCACTGCTCGTCGCGCTCCCGCTCACCGTCCTCGTGAAGGGTGGCACGGCGCTGCTGTGGTCCTGGGGCGACGGTGGCAGTCGACCGCCGGGTGGGCCGGTGCTGTTCGGCCGAACGCTCCCGACGCTCGTCATCGCGGCGGCAACCGCAGTGGCCGGCGTTATCTTGGTGATCGTTGCCGCGCACATGGCCGCAAACTGAATGGTCTGCGCTCTCCAGCCGCGTGGCGATGGCGGCGGGACCACGGGTACCCGAGACCACCCGACGCCCTCACGCGGCAGGCCGCCGATGGGCGCGATGGGATTCGGGCGTCGGGGTATTGAATCGGCCTGCGAGGCAGCCTCGAGCTCGACCCCGACTGACCGCCGCGCATGGCTGGGTGCGGGTCAGTCCCCGCCTCCCCGGGCCGGGCGCCCCTCTTCCCCGATTCCCATGGTCGTCGGTCGGGCCGTCCTGCTGCGGCTTCGCCTGTCAAGACCGGCTGCTGAGACGAAAAGGGCCTGAACGTCCTTTGGGCCTGACAGGGTGTCGCACGGGAGGGACAGCCGCCCGGCCGGAAGGGCGGAAATCACCGGATTATCTGGGAATCTGGCGCGCGCCCCTATACTCCCGCTTGGCCCGTTGATTGCTCTCAACCCGGGTGGAGGCATGTGCCATGCGACGACTGCACAAGATCGCCATCTTGGCGATTCTGATGTTGGTGATGTGGGGCGCTCAGGTGGGCACGAGCGAGGCCCAACACGGGCGTCCGGTATTTGGCCGGGGCCACGCGGTCGTGGTCGGGGGGGGCTATTGGGGCTATCCCTACTGGGGCTGGAACTGGGGCTTCGGCTGGGGCTGGGGCTGGGGATGGGGTCCCTACGGCGCATATGGCTGGGGTTACCCCGGGTACGGATACCCGGGCTACTACTACGGCGACGAGTACGGCCCTGGTGCCAGCGTGCGGCTTCAGGTGAAGCCGAAGGACGCCCAGGTATACGTCGACGGGTACTACGCCGGGATCGTGGACGACTACGATGGCGTGTTCCAGCGGTTGCGCGTCCGGGCGGGCCAACACGAGGTCGTCTTGTACCTCAAGGGCTACCACACGGTTCGGCAGGTCCTGAACCTCCGGCTAGGTGAGGACTACAAGGTCCACTACACGATGGCCCCGTTGGGCCCGGGGGAGAAGGAAGAACCGCCGCCGCTGCCGCCGGCGAGGCCTGAGACCGCGCCTTCGCCCAGGGAGCCACGCCGCGGTTACGGTTACGGCCAGATGCCTGGATCCGATCGGCCGCCGACCCGCATGCCCGCCCAACCGGGGGTCGTGCAGGCTCAGAGCTACGGGGCCCTGGTCGTCCGCGTGCAGCCAGGTGGGGCCGAAGTGGTCATCGACGGTGAGCAGTGGCAGGGGCCCGAGGGCCAGGATCGGCTCGTCGTGCAGGTGGCCGAGGGCACTCACCGCGTCGAGATCAGGAAGGACGGGTTCAATACGTTCTCGACCGAGGTGCACGTCGGGCACGGTGAGACGGTGCCGCTCAACGTGAGCCTCGTGAAGGAGCCTGGCCAGTGACGGGCCCAGACGGAAGGTCACCTCTATGACACGATTCGTTGGACATCGCACGGCCGCGGGGTTCGCGTGTGTGCTCCTGTTCGCGGCAACGAGCGCGCGAGCGGACTCCCCGGCCGATCCTCAGAACGCACAGAACACGGTGCAGTCGTCCCAGGGCCCGCTCGTGCTCGAACACAGCACGGACGGTTTGGTGTTCGCTCCGGAGGCTGGCGTGACGAAGGTCGACGGCACCTCGCGGACGTTGGTCGGCGGGTACGGCGGCTGGCTCATCGACAACTCCTTGCTGCTGGGTGGCGCGGCCTACTGGGTGTCAGGTCACGACCAGGCCACCGCGCGTGACCGGGACATGTCCTACGGCGGCTTCGTGGCCGGGTGGGCGGTCCCGCTCGGCAGTGCCGTGCGGTTCGGCGTGCGTGGGCTTGTCGGGTTCGGTAACGGCTCGCTGCTCGACAACGTCACGTTCTACGCGCCTTGTTCGGCGTCGGGCGCGCAGGCGTGCCCCCCGGTACCTGTGTGTGCGCCTCAGCATTCGTGCTCAGCGGCCACGGCGACGGTCAACGCGACGGTCAGGCGCGAATACGACTTCTTCGTGGCCGAGCCTCGGGCCGAAGTCGCCGTAAGGCTGAGCAAGTGGATGGCGCTCACGGCCGAGGCCAGTTATCGCGCGGTGGCCGCCGGCAACAGCGACGCGGACCGCCGGCTGCGCGGCGCAGTTGGCACTGTGGGCCTCAGGTTCGGTCCCTTCCGCTGACGCGGCACGACGGGGCAGCGGTGACCGGCGGGCCTGGGCCAATCCAGGCCCACCGGTCACGTCGGTTGGCTACTTCCCGCGTTTCGCGCTCCACGTCGAGGACCCGTAGGTCCCGAACTCCACGTTCCCCGACATCGAATCGCCCTCGACCTTGCCCGTGAAGGTGATCGTCAAGGAATCGCCCTGGATGTCGACCGTCATGACGAAGCTGATGTCCGAGTCCTTCACGGTCCCCTCAAGGGTCACCTCGCCCATCGGGCTGGTCTGAGTACCCGTGAGCTTCTCGCCCTCCTGCTTGAAGGTCGTCATGGAGGTCATGGTGCCGTGTGGCGTGTCGACCGAGAAGTCCCAAGTCCCCGTGACGTCGACGTGGGCCTGCGTGGCGGGCTCCTTCGGCGGCGGGGTTTGCCCATAGGAGGCAACGGGCGCGACGAGTGCGATCACGGCGGCTAGCCCGAGAAGTCGGTTCATGGAATTCTCCCGGAGCGCACGGCGGCGAGGCCGGCGCTGATGATCTTCGGCCTCCGGACACGATACCCCTTCTCGAACCGCAATGCAGCCAGCGTCACTGCGCCTCTTGCACGGACACAACTTGGGCCAAGTTGAACCAGCGGGCGCCGCCGGCGCCGTCAGCCCGCACCCAGCCGTGGTCCACCCGGTCGATCGTGTAGAGGCTCGCTTGCTCTCCCGCCGGGCGCACGAGGTATCGTCGCCCGAGCTTCAGGAAATCGGGCGGCAGCACCGCGACGGCGGTGTCGCCGGCGAGCCCGACGGAGGTGCCCGGAACCAGTGACACCTGCCACGCGCCGGACTGCGCGGCGTGAGTCGTCAACTCGTTGACCACGCGGACCGGCGCGGCGCCAGGGGTGGGGACGCCGGGCGTCGGAGACTGCGAGCCCCCGACAGAGGCCCAGACCCCGACGACCAGGACGACGCAGGCAAGAACCGCAAGGCGGGCAGGCGGTAATCTCATAGAAGCCTCCTTGATGGCCGGCCCAGACCCTTCGGCACTCCCCAGGCGAGCCAGCCCGAAACAATGCGGTCCCGGTTGCCAGGAGACGCGAGCCGAGATGCCGTCACGCGTCCTTCCGGACAACAACGTCCGCTTGACGGTAGGGTAACCCACGGAGTCTCTCCGCCGTGCTGGAGAGAGCACTCTCTCCCAGCCCACCCGGCTCATCCTCGGGGCGGTTGATGCCGATTCCTTCCACGAGATGGGGGGCAGTCTCGTCGTATCTGCAGGCGCCGGCCGTCCCCGTCCACATGAGCGTTGATGGCCAACCCGCGCGACTACTGCTTTCACCACGCCCGGATGTACAGCGGCTGGCGGTGCCCCCTCTGCGTCGAAGAAGAGGCGGAATGTCGCCGGAATGCCGGGGAGACGCCGACCGCCGCCGAGCCGACGTTGGTCCAGGCGCCGGCGCCTGAGCTGCCCGCCCTGGACCCGGAGGCCTCGGCGCTCAAGCGCCAGGAGGCCGAACGGGACCTGATCGGGAACAAGGCTCGCGATGCCCTCGACCTCAGTGAGCAGGCGGTCCGGCTCGACCCGCAGAACCTGCGGGCACACCTGATTGGAGCGCGAGCCTGCCGGATTCTGGGCGAGGGGGCGCGTGAGGCCGAGCTGCTCGAGGCCGCGGTCGATCTGCTTCGGCAGCCGCAGCACGCCGCGTCGGGCGAGGCCTTTCTCGAGGTGCTCAAGCACCTGCGCAATGGTCGGTTGATCGGACAGGTGGTTCGGATCTACCTGACGCTCGGCAGCCGGCCCATCGAGGAGGTGCTGCCGCTGGTCCGGGTGCTGGTGGCTCACGGCGCCGTGTCAGACGCCCTGGTCCTGCTCGACCTCCTGCCGCCATCCGCCCGCTCGCTGGCCACGTGCGCCTACACGCTGGAGGTCACGGGCCGCGCCTTCCACGGGATCCCGCCGGAGCTGCACGAGTACCTGCACGGCGTCCCGTCCGACCGTCGGGACCACCTGCTCGAGGAGTTCGTCGCCCTGCGCCAGGATCCAACGCTTGGGCGGACCACCGTCAACGCCATCCGCGACGCGCTGCAGCAGCGCTACGACGAGTGGGCAACCGACATCGGCCAACAGCTCGGACAGAAGGCGAGAGCCGAGGCCCTGGCGGCCATCGGGTCCGCCTGGGTGGGCACGGCCGTCGCGAGGGCCCTCGCGACCATGGCCGCCGGGTTGGTCGTGGCTGTGGTGTTGATGCTCGTCGTCGGCGGAAAGGCCGTGCTGCTGACCGGCATGGCCCTCGCGTTCCTGTGCGCGGGTGGCGGATTCGTCTACGGCCGCGAGGCCGAGATGGGCCGCCAGCTGCAAGCGCGCCTGCCCGCGATCAAACAGACCCTGGCGGAAGACGAACTCAACCGATGGCTGGGCGTGCTCCACGAGGGCGCCGACGAGCAGGAGGCCCTTCTGCAGGCCGCTACGACGGATACGTGCCCCTTCTGTGCCGCACAAGTCCCGGACCCCGCACGGACCTGCCCGCGATGTGGGCACGATCTACCCTCTGGCGCCACCGGCGGCGGTCCGAAGGAAGCCGCGACGCCGGTCACCGACGGCGGCGCGAGCACGGGCACGCCCAACGCCGCGTCAGACGTTCGCGTCGCACCGAGCGCGGCGTCGGGGGGGTAAGCGCGGGGTAAGCATGCCAAAGCCTTGCCTTTGCGCCGTAAAGTCGATCTGTGCTACCCTAGTAGCCTGATCCCCACTGGCGCTACGCGAGGCGTCCATGCTCGCTGATCCTCTTGACGTGAGTCTCGACGTCGTGCCGCGGTCCCGCTTCGACATGGTGGACCTGCGCGGCTTGGTTCTGGCGCAGCACGGCGCGGCGTTTGCGGCCTATCCACACTGCCTGTACCTGGTCGTCGCACACGACGGCTGGTTTCCTTGAGCGAAGTGTGGCGTCCCGCTTGGTAGAGAAGCCGGGGGTCGACGCGTACATCGGCGCTTTTCGGGCGATTTTCCCCGAGGGCGCCGACTATGAGCACGATCAGCTCGAGCGGCGGGTCGAATTGGCGCCGGAACAGCGCGAGGTGGAGCCGAAGAACGCGGACTCCCACTTGGCGTTCATGGCTGCCGGTCTACGCACGTGTGTCACTTACGCCAACCGTCCGGCGGAACCGGTCTGCTTTGTCGATCTTGACGGCGTCCATGCGGGCCGTCCACGCCGGCGTCACACGCGGGCCATTGCCTTTCACCGCGAGGAAGTCGTCGCTCGCCACCAGATCCGGGTCCCCGTGTCGACGCATCCGGTCGACTCGATAAGTCTCAAGGACCCCCGCCTGGGGATCGCCGATGAACTGGCGGAGTTCGTGCGGCAGCACGAGGTACCGAAGGGGCGTCTGCGCTTGTCGCTGCATGCCGGCGAGCGACACGCCGGCCTCACCGTCAACGAGTACGAGACCCTTCTGATGCGGCACGATCTGCCCGAGGTCCTGCGCAACCCGCTGCGGTTCTGCATCGAAAAGGGGCGCCACGTCATTGCCGACCCCCGCGCCGTGCCCGCCAAGACGCTGGGATACGCCAAGTATGACTTGGTACGTGCGATGAATCAGGCGGTCGAGCGGCTCGGGCTGAGCGAGTCACTCGTCGAGCGTCTCCTCGCACGCACGCTGGCGGTCCCAGCGAGTCGGTTCTTGCGCATGAAGCGATCGGTCAGCCTATTGGTGTCCGACAACGGCAGCGGGCGGGGCTCCGTCGTGGAGGGCACCTACCAGAGCACGATCCTCGTGCAGTGGCACCGGGCCGCCGGCCAATCCCGGCTTGTGGACGTCACGCTGACCCGATTGTGTTGAACTCCCGCCGGCGGCGTAGTCGGCGCCGCCCCGCGCCGGCGTAAGCGCGGATTGGGGCGGGTCTGGCCACCGGGTCGCGGGGTTGCACCTCTACTCCGAGAGACTCGCTGCTCACCACGTGCCGCTCTTCACCCTCCCACCGCGCGTGCTGCCGTCGGCGCTTCTCGCGCTGGTGGTTCTACTCTCCGCCCGGGGGGCGGCGGCTGCCGGAGAGCCGACGACGCCCTTGCCGCCCACCCGCCCCCGGATCGGGGTGGCCCTCGGCGGCGGCAGCGCGCGCGGGTTGGCACACGTCGGTGTGCTCCAGTGGTTCGCCGAACATCGCATCCCCATCGACGCCATCGCAGGCACCAGCATCGGTGGCCTGCTGGCAGGCACCTACGCGGTCGGCATGACGCCGACGGACATCCGCGCCCTGGTCGCTGGGACCGACTGGGACGTCCTCTTCTCGACCGACTCTCCGTTTGCAGACAAGACGGTGAGGCGGAAACAGGACCGCCGCGCCTACCCCGCGCTCCTCGAACTGGGTCTCCGTCATGGGGTGTCGTTGCCGGCGGGGTTGAGCCCGGGGCAGCGGATCGAACTGCTGCTGGACCGGATTGCCCTGCCGTACGCGGACCTCAAGACCTTCGACGACCTGCCCACGCCGTTCCGCTGCGTCGCCTTCGACATCAAGGGCGCGCAGACCGTGGTGCTCGACTCCGGCCCCCTGGCCCAGGCCATGCGGGCGACCTCCGCGGTCCCAGGGCTCTTCTCGCCGGTCGTTGCGGGCGACCGCGTGCTCGTCGACGGCGGCGTCCTTGACAACGTGCCCGCCGACGTCGTGCGGCAGATGGGCGTGGACGTCGTCATCGCGGTCAACGTCGGTGAGAACCCGTTCGGCGAACAGGACGCGTCGCTCGTCGCGACACTCAACCGGACAATCGACGCCGTGATGGCCGCCGGCGTCCGATCGAGCCTCGCGTCGGCGGACCTAGTCATCACGCCGTCATTGGACGGCCTCGGGTCGACCGACTGGCCACGGTACGAAGAACTCCGGAAGCGGGGCTACGAGGCGGCCGCCGCCATGGAAACGGCCTTGAGGCCGTACGCCGTTGACGTCGCCACCTACGAGGCCTACGAACGGGATCGACGCGAACGCCGCCGCCGCCAGGCTCCAACGCCCGTGGACATCGTGGTGTCGGGCGTGCCCGAGAACGAGCAGCGGTTCATCCGGCAGGCCCTCCGCGAGGATCTCGGCCGGCCGGTGGACGCCGATCGGCTCGCCGAGGACATCCTGAAGGTGACCGGCACCGACCGGTACCAGTACCTGGCGTACCGCATCGGGAACGGGCCGGCGGGCCCCAGCCTGCTGGTGGACGCGCGCCCAAAGGCGAACGGCCCGCCGTTCTTCAACCTCGGGGTCGAGCTGACCAACGAAACCGCGAGTAACTTCGCGGTCGCGGTGGCCGGCCGCACGACCCTCGACGACCCGATCGGTGGCGGGTCCGAGGCCCGGATCGATTTCGTCGTGGGCACGCGGCTCGGGGCGAGCGGCGAACTCTACCGGCCGTTCGGCGATTCGCCGCTGTTTCTGGCTCCGCGGGTGTACGCGGCGCGTGGCAGCCGGAACGCGTTTGCGGACGACCGCCTGATCGCCGAGTACATTTACCGGCGCGTCGGCGCCGGGTTCGACCTGGGATTCGACAGTCCGAGACGGGTCGAGGTGCGTCTGGGCGTCGACGTGGCGCACGCGGGCGAGCGCCTCGCGGTGGGGAAACCGGGTCTGCCGCAACCGTCGGGCGCCGAGCGTTTCGCGTCGCTCCAGTGCAGTTTCGACGGTCAGGACAGCGGGTCTGTCCCCTCGCGCGGCCTCTACGTGCACGGAAGCCTGCGCCGCTTCTTCGCCGCTCCCGTCGTCTCGGGCGACACCAGTGGGCAGGTCCCCTCTGACCTTCGGACACGTTTCTGGCAGGCTGAAGGCGAGGCCAGCGCGTTCCATCCCGTCGGCCGCTACGACCGCGTGTTCCTGCACGCGGCGGCAGGCACCTCGTTCGACGCTCAGCCGGTACTCGAGGCGTTCTCGCTGGGCGGCCCCTTTCTGATGGGAGCCTTCGACACCGACGAACTGCGAGGGCCGCACTACGGCTTGGCGAGCGCCGGGTACATGAAGGCCCTCCGCCAGATGCCCGCCACCATCGGTGGACGCGCCTACCTGGCCGGCTGGGTCGAGGCGGGCTCGGCGTTTCAGTCGCGCGCGACCGCGGTCCCGCAGGTCGATGTGTCCGCGGCGGTGATCATCGACTCGCTGGTGGGACCCGTCTTTGTCGGTGGCAGCGTCGGGTCGGGCGGCCATGCCCGCCTCTACATTGGCCTTGGTCCCCTGTTCAGGTAGAACGGTCTCGATTCCCGCTGCCCGGAGTCCCCGTCTCTCTCTATAATCCCCCCGATGGCTGTTTCCCTCGGGTCCGACGGTCTGTTGGCGTCTGGTCGTCTGCGGGGCTGTCGTGTCGGCGTCGTCGCGAACCCCGCGTCGATCGGCGGGACCTTTCGGCAGGTCGTGGATCGAATCGCCGAAGCGCCGGGCGTCACCCTGGCCGCGGTGTTCGGTCCTCAACATGGCTTCCGCGCGGACGTCCAGGACAATATGATCGAGTCCCCGCACCGGCGCGACGCCCGCCGACGCGTCCCGGTCTACTCGCTGTACAGCGAAACCCGGGAGCCGACGCGCGACATGCTGGAGGGCCTCGACGTCCTTGTCGTCGACCTGCAGGACATTGGCGCGCGCATCTACACGTTCGTGTACACGATGGCCAACTGCCTGCGAGCCGCCGCCCGGTTCGGCCTGCCGGTGGTCGTGTGCGACCGGCCGAACCCGATTGGCGGCATGCTGGTCGAAGGGCCGATGCTCGAGGCCGGCTACGAGTCCTTCGTCGGGCAGTTCCCGCTCCCGATGCGTCACGGCCTGACGATCGGCGAGCTCGCCAGGCTGTTCAACGAGGCATTCGAGATCGGGGCGGCTCTCGAGGTGGCGCGGATGGACGGGTGGCGGCGCGACATGTATTGGGACGACACGGGGTTGCCCTGGGTGATGCCGTCCCCGAACATGCCCACGTTCGAGACAGCCGTCGTCTACCCAGGCGCGGTGCTCTTCGAGGGCACCCAGCTGTCGGAAGGGCGCGGCACGACCCGGCCCTTCGAGCTGCTCGGGGCGCCGTGGATCGATGCCGAGGCCTCGGCCGCCCGGCTCAATGCGCTCGGCCTCGGCGGCGTCTGGTTCCGGCCCACCGTGTTCGAGCCGACCTTCCACAAGCACGCCGGCCTGAGTTGTGGCGGGTGCCAAATCCACGTCACCAATCGCCGGCACTTCCGGCCCGTGCTCTCCGGCGTAGCCGTGCTGGGCGAGTTCCGACGAGCCGCCCCGGAGCGCTTCGCGTGGCGCCGGCCACCCTATGAGTACGAGGATCGTCTCGAACCCATCGACATCCTCGCCGGGTCGGACCGCCTGCGACTGGCGCTCGAGGCGGACACGCCGGCGCACGAGATCGCCACAACCTGGGTGGAGGGGGTCGCCCGGTTCGAGCGAACGCGCGCAGCGTACCTGCTCTACTGATTGGGCCCCGATCTGTCCGACGTGGCCGAGCCCAACCCTCGCCGAGGGGTCGTTACGGGCGTCCCGGCGCTGTCCTCAGCCACGCGTCTTCGCGATGCCGGGGACCCTTGCATCCTCCCGGACGCCGGGCGCCAAACAGCTGGCCACGAGGTGAGCCTGCAGCTGGCGGAAGGCCTCCTCAGGTGAGTCGACGAAGGAGAACAGGTCGAGATCGCCCGGCGAGATGGCGCCCGCTTCGACCATCGGCTCAAAACGCAAAAGGCGGTCCCAGTACTCGCGTCCGTACAACAGCACGGGGATCTTCTTCGACAACTTGTCGGTTTGGGCCAGGGTCAGGATCTCAAACAGCTCGTCCAGCGTGCCGAACCCGCCCGGGAAGACGACGAGCGCCTTCGCGAGGTACGCGAACCAGAATTTCCGCATGAAGAAGTAGTGGAACTCGAAATGCAGGCCCTTCGAGATGTACGGGTTCGCCCCTTGCTCGAATGGCAGACGGATGTTCAGGCCGATGGTCTTGCCGCCCGCTTCGCGCGCCCCGCGGTTGGCCGCTTCCATGATGCCAGGGCCGCCGCCCGAGCAGACCACGAACCGGTGATGGGGAGCGTCGAGCGAAACGCTCCAGGACGTCAGCTGCCGCGCCAGCGCCCGCGCATCTTCGTAGTACCGCGACCAATCGAGCGCGCGCCGGGCCTGCTCCACCTGCGCCTGCGGGCCGCTCGCGTTCTCGCGGAGCGCGGCCGCCAGCGCGCGTTCGGCACGTTCGCGGCTGGACACGCGTGCCGATCCGAAGAAGACCACGGTGTCCTGGATGCGTCCCAGGCGGAACCGCCGGAGCGGCTCCAGGTACTCGGACAAGATGCGGACCGGACGGCCTTCTTCGCTCTCCACGAACTCGCGACTCAGGTACGCCAGCGGCTGATTCTCCATCCCCCTAACATAGCAGAGTCCAAACCGCGCATCAGGCGGTATGCTGTGATCCGGCGCGGTATCGTCCTATGGTCACCAACAGCCAGATAGGCTTCGACTTCACGATCCGCATCGAGGCGAGCCCGGCTGCCATCCTGGCGGCCTTCTTCGACACGAACGCTCTGGCCACTTGGTGGGACGTGGCCACCTCCGTTGCCACGCCCCGGCCCCTCGGCGTCTACGCCCTCGAATGGCGCGGCACCGACGCCTCAGACGGCCTCCTGGGACGACTGGGCGGAGTGTTCCACGGGACCGTCATCGACTTCCAGGCGGGGCGGGGGTTCTTCGTGGCCGACGCCTACTGGCTGCCTCCCGACACCGACCCCATCGGCCCGATGGCAATGGAAGTGACGTGCACCCCCGGAGAGCGGCCGTCGGCGGGCGCATCCGCGCGGCGCGCGACGTTGCTGCGCGTCGTCCAACGCGGCCTCGACGACAGTCCGCGGTGGCAGCGGTGACCACGAGATCCTCAACGCCGGCTGGCCTCACGCCCTCCACGTGCTGAAGGACTATCTCGAGCACGGCAAGGGCGTGTGGGACCTCCGGCGCTACGTCGAGTAGCGGGAACCGGGGAGGCGTCATCCCTTGGTGGTGATGGTCTCCAAGCCGTGTCCCGTCGGTCCCGTCTCGTTCTGGCGCAGGAGGAACGCGAACAGCAGGGCCGCAAAACCCAGGCCGGAGAACGCCCACACCATGCCCGGATGGTAACCGGCCGGGTTGGCGGCGCTGGCCTTGGCGTGGTCGTTCAGGGTCCCCACCAGCAGGTTGAATCCGAACAGCCCGATGTTCTGGACCATCGTCATCAGGCCGTAGGCCGTCCCGAGTTTCGATTCCCCGACCACGTACGCCACCGACGGCCACATCACCGCAGGAATCAGCGAGAACGCCACGCCCATCATGGCCATCGGCACGTAGAGCGAGAGCGTCGTGTAGCCGATGAGCGCATAGACCGGGATCAACAGCACGGCACCGAGGAACATCAGCGACGCCCGCCGCCCGACCCGGTCGACCAGCGCGCCGAACGCGGGCGTGCCAAACATGGTGAACGTCGTCAGCATCCCGACCAGCCACGCGGCCAGTTCGGGGCTGGCGTGTCGAGCGTCAATGAAATACTTCTGCGCGAACGTCTGGAACGGGAAGATGCCGGAGTAGAACGTCACGCACAATAGGACGATGAACCAGTACGAACGGCCGAAGCTCGTGAGGTCGCGGAAGACCACCTTGTCGGTCTTGGCCGCCTCGCCGATCGCGTACCGCCGCGTGGCGTACGTCTCGAGAACCCAGTAGATCAACGCTCCGATGATGCAGAACGTGCCAAACGCGACCGACACCCGCAAAGGACCCTTCCAGGAGGTGTAGGCAAACCCGGCCCAACTCGGCGACACCTGGGCGCCCAGCGAACCGAGGCGCGAAATGGTCAGGTTCAAACCGAAGGCCAGGCTCAACTCCTTGCCCTTGAACCAGCGCGCGATCGCCGTCGTGACTGCCACGATCAGGGACTCGGCGCCCAGCCCGAACACGAGACGGCCCGCCGTCATCACCGCGGCGATCGGCGGCACGCTGCTGACGCCGAGGGCGCCGCCAAACACCTTCAGCAAGAGGTTGATGCCCGCTCCGAGCGGTGAGAAGACCGCCCAGTCCGGCCACGCCGTCACGACCGCGCCCGCGAAGCAGATGGTGCCGAACATCAGCGTCGACTTCTTGGTGCCGATTCGGTCGATGATGACGCCCCCGATGAGCACCATCAGGATGTTCGGAAAGCTGTAGATCGCCTGCAGCAACCCGATGCTGGCATCGGAGAACCCCTGCCGGCTCAGCAGCGGTGCCAAGGGACCGATGCAGTCGTAGACGTAGTAGTTCCCGAACATCGCCAGGCTGATGAACACGAGTACCAGCCAGCGGAACAGGCGGGTGGGCTGGGGCCGCGCGCCAGAGGAAGTCGCATCGCTCATGCGGGCACTATTGGCCAGCCCAGCGCCCCGCGTCAATAGTCGACTGCAGAATCGCCCCGAACGGGGGTGGAGACGCGGGGCCTGGCCGCGCCCTCGGCTGGTGCCCCTCGGTCTCCAGGTCCGATCGGTCGGAGGGACTGTGTGGGGGGACCCGGCGGACTCGCCGTGCCCGTCAGCGGGCGGCCGACCGGTCCGTTCTGCGTGGCGTCCAGGGGTTCGGCGACCGTTGTCGCGTCGCGGGAGGCGGGGGGAAAATCCCTGTGGTCAGCCGCCCGGCCGATGGGTGGCAGCACCCAGCTCACCAGGGACGAAAGGGACGGATGCCACGAACGGCAAAGCCGACCGCAATCCGCCGCCGCAACTCGGCGGCCACGCCGAATTGCTTCAACGGCACCGTCTTGCACTGCACCCGCACCGTGAGGTCCGCCTGACGCAGCTCCTGCACACCGAGCATGTCCAGGTCGCTGAGGATCCACTCGCGGAACCCGGGGTCCGCTCGCAGCCCCGCGCCGATCGCCCGCAGGGCGCTCATCACGCGGTCCAGGTTCTGGCCGTGCTGAACCACGACGTCAACGGTGGCGTAGGCGAGATCCTTGCTCAGGTTGGCCAGTGTCGTGATCGTGCCGTTCGGGAACACGTGGACGGCCCCGTCGCCGTCCCGCAGCACGATCGTCCGGAGCCTGATCTCCTCGACCACGCCAGTCACGGACTGGATGCGGGCGACGTCACCCACGCCGACCTGATCCTCGACGATCAGGAAGAAGCCCGAGATCACATCCCGGACGAGGTTCTGCGCCCCGAACCCGACCGCAAGCCCGGCAATCCCGGCACCGGTGAGCAGCGGCAGCACATCGATCGAGAGCTCGCGCAGCACCATCAGGCCACCGAGGAAGAACACCAGCGCGCTGACCAGGCTGGAGAGGATGCTGCCGAGCGTGGCGGCCCGGCGGTGCCGCTCGACGTCAGGCTCGCC
The DNA here is from genome assembly GCA_963701315.1 of uncultured Acidobacteriota bacterium. Lineage (GTDB taxonomy): Bacteria > Acidobacteriota > Vicinamibacteria > Vicinamibacterales > Fen-181 > FEN-299. The sequence goes on from OY969603.1 coordinate 4,349,309, forward strand.
GCCCCTCCGTCGGCCCACCCGCTGCGTGAAGTACGCGATTGACAGGTGCACCACGCGCAGGGTGACGTAGGCCCCGGCCACGATGATGAGGACGTGAACGCCGTGGGAGATCAGCCACGACACCACCTGGTGCGGCGTCCAGCCCTCGACCTCGACACCCGCCCTCGAGAGCACCAGGGAGAGCACCGTGATCGCGGCGACGCCGAAGGCGCCGACCGCCAGCGCGCCGACTGCCTGGCGCGCCCGGACCCGGACCACGGTCCCGGTCGCACCGGCCGCGTCGAGGGTCGCCACCATGCGGTTGACGAACCGCCGCCCGAGCCACACGACAACGGCCGCGAGCGCGAACGCGGCGACGGCGAGCGCGACGGGCGAGATCTCGAGGGTGGCGATCGGCTTCATCGTGGTGGAAGGCGGACGAGTTTCAGGTAGTTGGTGTCCGGGCGCGACAGGTCGGGATCGACGCTCACCAGCACGATGGTCGCACCGGCGGGCAACCGCCCTGCCGCCGCCAGCCGTTCAGCCAGCGGGACCACCGGGACCAGACCTTCGCCGATGTCCGCGACGAGCGGGACCACGCCCCAGTAGAGCGCGAGGCGTCGGGCGACATCCGGGCAGCTCGTCAGCGCGTAGACCGCGGCCGCGGGCCGTAACGCCGACAGCAGGGCGGCCGTGCGCCCCGTGCGCGTCACCGCCGCAATGGCCTCGGCGTGCCCCAGCGTGGCCATCGTCACGGCGGCTTCGCAGATGGCCTGCGTGGACGCCCGCTTCTCGTCGGCCGGCAGCGAGGCTGCCGCCCGCAGGCCCGAGCTCTCGGCGTCCCGGATGATGGCGTCCAACGTCCGCACGACTCGACCCGGCGCCACGCCGATGGCCGTCTCACCGGCCAGCATGATGGCGTCCACGCCGTCGTCGACGGCGTGGGCGGCATCGCTGACCTCCGCACGGGTCGGTCGCGGCTCGGTGCGCATGGAGTCGAGCACCTGTGTCGCCACAATGACGGGCAGGCCGAGGGCCCGCGCCCGCGCCGTCACCAGTTTCTGCACGCGCGGCACCCGCTCGAACGGCAGCTCAAGCCCGAGGTCGCCGCGGGCGACCATCACGCCGTCGCTTGCCGCGAGCACCGAATCGAGTTCGTCGATCGCGCGGGGCCGCTCGAGTTTGGCGATGAGTGGCACGTCGTCCCGGCCAGATTCCCGAAGCACGGTGCGGGCGGCGGTCAGGTCCTCGGCGGTCTGGACGAAGCTCAGGGCCACCATGTCCACGCCCAGGGACACGCCGAAGCGCAGGTCCTCGACGTCCTTTGGCGTCAGCGCCGACGCGGGCAGCGCCACCCCGGGGGCGTTGATCCCCTTGTGCTCGCCGAGGTCGCCGCCAAAGACCACCAGCGTGGCGACGCGAGCGCCGTCGGTCTGCTCCACCTTCAGCTCGATGCGTCCGTCGTCCAGCAGCAGCTGGTCGCCTGGCTGCACACTGCGGGCTAGGCCGTCGAAGGTGGTCGAGACGCACCCAGCCCGACCGACCTCGTCGCCAGTCGCGATGACGAGCCGGTCGCCGGCCCGGAGGGTGATGGGCCCGCCACCCTCGAGGCGGCCCGTTCTGATCTTCGGCCCGCTGAGATCCTGAAGCACCCCAATCGGCCGGCCGGCGCGATCCGCGGCTTCCCGCACGCGGGCGCACACTGCTCGATGGGTCCCGTGGGTCCCGTGCGAGAAGTTCAGGCGCACGACATCGACGCCGGCGGCCACGAGGTCGTCCAGTGCCGTTGCGCTGTCCGACGCCGGTCCGAGCGTCGCGACGATCTTGGTGTGGCGCATCAGGTAGAATCTTACCGCAGGCACGGAGGACGATGACTGAGACGGCGTCTGGCGCACCGGCCCGGGTGGATCCCGTCGACCTGTGGCTTCGCGGGGCCGTGGAAGAGGCCACCCGGCGTGGCTTGCCCGAGCTGAAGCCGCTCCTGGAGGGCCTCGCGTCATCCACGCGCGAGCTGCGGGCTGCAGACTGGAACGACCGAGTCGTCTCTCGCCTCGCCCTGAACGCCGGGCGAGCGTGAGGCCCGGCGCGCGCGGCCCGGCCCGCTGCGGGGCTCGCGCGAACGACGATGAACGACCTTGCCTCTCTGACCATCGCTGAACTGGCCCCGAGAATCGCGGCGCGCGACGTGTCGTGCCTCGCGGCGACCGACGCCTGCCTCGACCGGATCGCCAGCGGCAATGGCCGCCTGAACGCCTTCATCACCATCCTGGCGGACCAGGCCCGGGAGGAGGCCCGGCGGGCCGATGCCGAGATTGCGAGCGGCATCTACCGCGGCCCGCTTCACGGGATCCCGATCTCGCTCAAGGATTCTGATCGACGTCGCGGGGGTACCCACGACGGCCGCATCCCGCCTCCTGGCGGACCGTGTCCCCGCGGCGGATGCCCCCGTCGTCGCTCGCCTGCGTGAGGCAGGCGCGGTCATCATCGGCAAGTGCAATCTCCATGAGTTCGCGTTCGGCACCACGAGTGAGGACTCGGCCTACGGGCCGGTTCGCAACCCACGCGACCCGAGCCGATCGGCTGGCGGGTCGAGCGGCGGGTCTGCTGCGGCCGTTGTGGCGGGCATGAGTTTCGCCTCGGTCGGCACGGATACGGGCGGCTCGATCCGAATCCCAGCGGCGCTCTGCGGGTGCGTGGGGCTGAAACCGACCTCCGGCGAGCTGCCCTGCGAGGGCATCGTGCCGCTCAGTCCCACGCTGGACCACGTCGGACCGCTGGCCCGCAGCGTGGGCGACGCCTGGTTGACGTTTCAGGCCCTGGCCGGGGCCCGATGCCCGGCGCCCCTGCGCCAGCCCGATCGCCGTCCGCCCCAGTTCCTGCGTCTGGGCGTGCTGCGTCGCTATTTCATGGACGTGCTCGACGGCGACGTGCGCCAACAGGTGGACCTCGAGTTCGGGCGACTGGCCCGAGCCGGCGTGGTGATGCACGAGGTCACCGTGCCGCATGCCAGCGACGTGGCCACCGTCTACCTGCATCTGCAGCTACCGGAAGCCTCCGCGTATCACGCCGCCGCCCTCGAGCAGCACCCGGAGGCCTACACCCCGGCGGTGCGGCTGCGCCTCGAACTCGGACGCCACGTCCTGGCCGAGGACTACGTGCGGGCCCTCCGTGGACGCGAGGTGCTCCGGGGCGAGGTGGATGCCGCGCTTGAGGGGTGCGATGCCCTGGTGCTGCCCACCGTACCGATCACGGCCGCCCCCCTCGGCACAGACACGCTGCCAGTCGGGGACCTGACCTTACCGGTTCGGGCCCTGATGCTGCGCCTGACACAGTTGTTCGACATCACGGGCCACCCGGCCATCTCGCTGCCGTGTGGGAACTCCCGGATCGGCTTGCCGGTCGGCCTTCAGCTGGTGGGCCGACGACACCGCACGATGGACCTGGTCGCCGCGGCGGCGGCTTGCGAGACGGTCATCAACACCTTCGGCTAGCCGACACCTGCGCCGCGCCGAGCGTCCGGGGTGGCGAGGCCGTGTCTTGACCTTCGGGTACAATGGCCCACTGATGTTCGCGCCGCTCTTCTATGCGTGGGAGCGTTGGCTGCACGCCAGGACGCCGGACCGCCTAGTGCGGCCGTTCGAATGGGGGCTGGACTGGGTGTCGGCGAACGGTCACCCGCGGCAGGCTCCGCCCGACGTCGTGCTGGCCGACTGGTCGGCCCATGCGCTCGCCGACTCGGCTGCCTTCTTCGCGGCCCCGCGCACCGACGACTACCACTGGGAGGGCGCGGCGCTGCCCTCCGACGGTAGTTCCGGCACCGTGACATTCCCCAGTGTCATCACGACGCCGCACGAGGAGAACAACCTCGCCTCCGCACGATTGTTCCAGGCGCCACGGCTGAAGGGCGGAGGCGAGGATCGCCGTCGCGCGGTCGTGGTGCTGCCGCAGTGGAACGCAGATTCGCGCGGCCATGTCGGCCTCTGCCGTCTCCTGGCCCGGTTTGGCATCAATGCCCTGCGCCTCAGCCTTCCGTACCACGACCGCCGCATGCCGCCGTTCCTCCACCGGGCGGATTTCATCGTGAGCGCAAACGTCGGACGGACCGTTCAAGTGTGCCGCCAGGCCGTCGTGGACGCCAGGCGCGCCGTGGCGTGGCTGGCGCAGGAGGGCTATCAGCGGATCGGCATCCTCGGCACGAGCCTGGGATCCTGTCTCGCGATGCTGACGACGGCGCACGAGCCTCTGATTCGGGCGGAGGCGCTCAACCACGTGTCCCGGTATTTCGCCGACGTCGTCTGGGAGGGGCTGTCGACGCAGCACGTCCGCGCCGGGCTTGACGGCCACATCACGCTGGAACGTCTCCGGGAGCTGTGGATGCCGATCAGCCCGCAGGCCTACGTCGATCGCGTGCGCGACAAGAAGACGCTGCTCGTCTACGCCCGCTACGACACGACCTTCCCCGTGCACCTCTCGCTCGCGCTGGTCCGGGAATTCGACCGGCTCGGGGTGGAACACCAGGTGGCGGCTCTGCCCTGCGGCCACTATACGACGGGCCTGCCGCCGTTCAAGTACCTCGACGGCTACGTCCTGACGAAGTTTCTCGTGCAGAACCTGTAGACGCGACATCCCGTCGACACGGGCGCTACAGGTACTTGAGCAGTCCCTTGAGCGCTTCGTAGACGGCAGAAGCGATCTGCCGGACCAGCGGGGAGACGTCGCCCTGGTTCACCGAGTTGGCGACGGTGACCGGGTCGGTCAGGAGCAGCCAGATGGTCGCCGTGGCCAAGACCGCCGACACCACGGCGATCGTCCCGAAGAGGCTGACGCTCATCCGCCCAAGGCCGACCATGGTGTCCCCTGGACCAGATCTGGCGAGAACGACACACGTGGAACGCGGGAACCGCCGGGCACCGGACACACGGTTCCGCCGACGGCTAGTGTAGCACCTTGCTGCCTTGTTAGACGCGCGGCCGAGCGGGACGGTTCGGTTTTCTGTGCGACGGTGGCCGTGTTCGCCCGTGCGCGGGCCATCAGGCTAGGACTCGCGGCGAAAAGCAAACCACTCTTTCACTGACGACGGGCGTTGCCCGAGGGGAGCCGACTCGGTCGTGAAGCCAAACCGACGAAGCACCACCTGCCATTCCGATGCCGTTCTGAAGTGGAACCGGCTGCCCCACCGACCTTGGAGTATCGCCGTCGCCCGCCTCGCCCATACACTGGCGCCGAACCGCCAACCGCCGGCGGCATCGATCTCTCGAATCACCAGGTAGCCCCCAGGCCCCACGCTGTCGCGGACCCGGGCCAGCAGCGCCTCCTGCGCGTGCTCGGGCAGATCGTGCAAGACGTCGACCAACATCGCCATCCGGCACGGCGGCAGCGTGCACGTGGCAAGCTCGGCGAGTTCGACGTGGGCCGCCTCACCGAGCGCGCGACGGCTGAGACGCACCAGGTGGGAGCGGTGGTCGATCCCGTGCAGGAGCACACGGGCGGAGCCCTCGGTGAGGCCGGCGCGCCGGTAGTGGGCGGCCAGCAGCGCCAGCATCAGGCCTCGGCCGCAGCCCAAGTCGAGGATGCGGCCCTCGCCCGGCAGAGGGACCGAGGCGAGGATCCCGCGGTAGATGGGGTCATAGCGCAGCTTGCTGTTGGCCAACTCCCACGCGGCCACGCCGATGTCCAGGTAGCTGGCTGCCGCATCGGCGATCAGCTCCTCGTCGGGGGGATCGAGCCCTGCCGGGCCGAAGGCCCAGGTGAACGCCGCGGCGGCCGCACCGAGGACTCCGCCGAGGACCAAGCTGCCCAGGAGCAGGTCGGCCGCAAACAGCCACGGGCTGACTCCCCGGAGGCCCGCAACCGACACGGGGTACGCCGCCCCGCGGCGGATGAGGCTACCCACCTGGATCTCGCAGAGGACGATGACCGGCGCGAAGAGCGGGTTGGAGATATTCGCGGCGAGGTAGAGCTTGAGCCTGTTGAGCCGCAGCATCCAGCCCGCAGCCAGACACATCCAGAAATGCAGGCCGTAGAAGGGCGTACACCCGATGAATACGCCCAGGCCGATAGCGGCCGCCTGGCGTCCTCGCCCACCGCCCTCGGTCCGCAACCTGTAGAGATAGCGCAGAAGCGCACGCGGCGTGAACGACATCAGCCTCTCTGCGCTCGCGGGACCCAGCACGTCAGTGCGAGTGCCATTGGCCATCACACCGCCCCGGGTCTGGCGGGGCGCATCCCGTGGTCCGGGTGGTGCTCGCCGAGAACCGCGCCGCCGAAGGCCAACACGCGGCCCGTACCGGCGCGCCGCACGATTCGGCGTGGCCGGACGCTGTCCGGGCACGGCACGGCGTGCGCCAGCGGCCCGAGCGGGAGTGGCGTGGCGGCAATAGACGTCGTCATGCGCAGCGAGCGGGAGCCACGGCGCGGGCGGAATCCCCCGTCAGGGAATGGCCAGCCTTCTCGAAGCGCGTATGATAGCAGGCTTTCCAGGCTCGGGTTGGGATAAAATGGCCTCCGTACAGCCAACGACCTCTCACGGTCTTGCCTCGTCTTCCCCCTCTGTTCCATGCGCCAGGCAGGTCTGACGGCCGGCCGCCTGCGTTGGAAAGGCGGCACGTGGCGATCAACATCGGGCTGGATATCGGCGCGGTCGGCCTGAAGCTCGCGGCGCTTGGAGGCCCCGGCGACCGCGCGCTCCTCGGGTCGCTGTGCGCCGCCCATCCGGCCTTTCGCGTGGTCGACGATTCCCCCTGGCCGCTGGTCATCTCGGAGTACGTGCGAATCGCCGGGAGCCCGATCCAGGCGGCCTACGACACCTTGCGCACGTTCTACGAGACAGTCCCGGAACCCCGTGTCGAGGGAATTCGTGTCACTGGCTCCGGCAGTCGGACGATCGCCCGAATCCTCGGCATCTACTACGAGAACGAATTCAAGGCGGCCGCCCACATGGTGGCCCGCTTCTACCCCGAGGTGCGGACGGTCTTCGAGATCGGCGGGGAGAGTTCGCGGTACCTGCGGCTCGAGAAGGACGACGGCGGCGGAGCTGGTCTGATTGCCGACTACGATCGTGGCGGCGAGTGCGCCGCCGGCACCGGTGCGTTCCTCGACCAGCAGGCCTCCAGGCTCGGGTATTCCATCGAGGAGTGCAGCGAGGTCGTGCGGACAGTCGGCACGGCTGCGCGCATCGCCGGCCGCTGCTCGGTGTTCGCAAAGTCGGACATGGTGCACGCGCAGCAGAAGGGCTGCTCGCCGGCTGAGATCCTGCGCGGCTTGTGCCGCGCCGTCGCGCAGAACTTCAAAAGCAGCGTCGTGAAGGGCCGTTCGGTCACGCGGCCGGTTCTCTTCATCGGCGCCGTCGCCCGAAACGAGGGCGTCGTGGCCGCACTTCGCGAGGCGTTCGACCTGGAGCCTGACGAGCTCGTCGTGCCACCGCTCTACGCCTGGTGCGGCGCGGTTGGCGCCGCCATGCTCGAGGCCGACGAGCCTCAGAAACGGTCGTTTGGCGAGATTCAGCGGCTGCACCAACACGCCGGACATCGGACACCGTACGGCGGCACTCCGCTCACGCTCAACCAGGTGGTCCTGCTCCGCGACCGGGTCACACCCTACCCGCGCCCGGCGCCCGGTGACCGGGTTCCGGTCTGCCTCGGCGTCGACGTCGGCTCGGTCTCGACCAATTTCGCTCTCGTCGATTCGGCCGGCGAGGTCGTGTTTGACAGCTACCTGCGCACCGCCGGACGGCCGATCGAGGCCGTGCAGACGGGTCTCGCCGAGCTCGAGCGCACGTGGGGCGACCGGGTCCGGATCGTGGGCGTCGGGACAACCGGGTCGGGCCGCGAACTGGTCGGAGAGGTCATCGGCGCCGATGTCGTGAACGACGAGATCACGGCGCACAAGACCGGCGCCGTCCACGTCAGCCTCGCACAGGGAGGGCCGCTGGTCGACACGATCTTCGAGATCGGCGGCCAGGACTCGAAGTTCATTGCGCTCGAGCGGGGCGTTGTCGTGGACTTCACGATGAACGAGGCGTGCGCCGCAGGCACCGGCTCGTTCCTCGAGGAGCAGGCCGAGAAGCTGGGGATCAACATCAAGGACGAGTTTGCGCGCCTGGCGCTCTCCTCATCGACGCCGACTCGGCTCGGCGAGCGATGCACGGTCTTCATGGAGCGCGACGTCACCGGATGGCTGCACAAGGGGGAGCCGTTGCCCGACCTGGTGGCCGGGCTGGCCTACTCGATCGCCCTCAATTACCTGAACCGCGTGGTCCGAGGGCGCCGGGTCGGCGAGGTGATCTTCTTCCAGGGCGGCACCGCGTACAACGACGCCGTCGCCGCCGCGTTCGCGGCGATCCTCGGCAAGCCGATCACCGTGCCACCCTACAACGGCGTGATAGGCGCCATCGGGATGGCGCTCATCGCCCGCGACTGGCACCGCGCGGGAGAGCGACCGACGCGGTTCCGTGGGTATGACCTCACGCGCCAGCGTCGGACCACCCGGGACTTCGTGTGTCGCGCGTGCGCGAACGAATGCGATATCAAAGAATTCACGATCGAGGGCCAGAAGAGCTACTGGGGGGACAAGTGCTCGGACCGCTACCGGCGCCCGTCCGCGACGGCCCGGACGCCGGTTATCGAGGACCTGTTCGCGGTCCGCGACCGTCTGCTCGAGGAGATCACCGGACGGCCGCTGGCAACGCCGGCCTCCCTTGAACCCGGTGGGCTGACGGTTGGCCTCCCGCGCTCGATGGCGACACTCGAGCGCTATCCCTTCTGGCAGGCGTACCTCTCGGCCATCGGCGTGCGATCCGTCCTGTCGAGGCCGACCGACCGACGGATTGCAGGGGAAGGGGTCGAGCTGGCCCTGGCGCAGCCCTGCTATCCGGTCCAGGTGGCGCACGGCCACGTGGCGGCGCTCTTCGAGTTGGGTGTCGACTACGTCCTCGTGCCCAACATGCTGGACAGCGAAGCGCACGAGCAGTCCGCGTGCGTGGCCCATTTCTGCCCCTGGACGCAGACCTTGCCCTTCGTGCTACGGTCGGCGCCGCGGCTGGAGGCGGTGGGTCACCGCATCCTCGCTCCGAGCTTGCATTTCCAGCTGGGCCCGGACCGGATCAAGGCCGCGCTGGCCGAGCTGGCCCAGCGACTGGGCGTACGCAGACGGGTCAGCGACCAGGCGGTCGACGCCGCGTACACGGCGCAGCGTACGTTTCAGGATCGGCTGCTCGCGGAAGGACGCCGGGCGTTGGCGGCACTGGACGAGGCGCAGGAGCCCGGAGTGGTCGTGGTGGGTCGCCCGTACAACATCTACGACTACGGCATCAACTGCGACATCCCTCGCAAGCTGCGGCGCTACTACGGCGTCAACGTCATTCCGCTGGACTTCCTGGTGACCGGATGCGAGGCGGTGGACGACCTGCACGCCAACATGTACCTGGACGTCCGGCCGGCGGATGCTCGAGGCCGCCCGCCTCGTGGCGTCACGACCGAACCTGCACGTCATCTACATCTCGAACTTCAAGTGCGGGCCCGATTCCTACATCAAGTACCTTCACCCGGCAGGCGCTCGGGGCACCACTGCTCGTCCTCCAGTTCGATGGGCACGGGAACGACGCCGGCTATCTGACGCGCTGTGAGGCGTACCTCGACAGCAAAGGCATCCTGCGATGCGATTCCGACCCGGCCGAGGGACAGGCGGCACCGGCGACCACCCCCTAGCGGGCAAGACCGTCTACATCCCGCCGATGGCGTACGGCAGCGCCAGGGCGTTCGTGGCCGGCTTCAGGTCGCTCGGCGTGGACGCGGCTCTCACGCCGCCCTCCGATGCGCGCACGCACGAGCTGGGCGCCCGCTACACCTCGGGCGATGAATGCTTCCCAGCCAAGGTCACGATTGGCGATTTCATGCGGGTGCTCGAACGGGACGAGGTCGATCCGTCGCGCACGGTATTCTTCCTCCCGACGGCTGACGGCCCATGTCGCTTCGGGCAGTACTCGGCGTACCTGCGTCACCTGCTGGATGCGAACGGCTATTCCCAGGTGGACGTGCTCTCGCCCACCAGCCGCAACGCCTACGGCGGACTCGGTGCACTGGCCCGCCCGTTCGTGCGTACTGCCTGGCGCATGCTGGTCGCCGCTGACGCGTTGCAGAAGCTCCTGCTCCGGCATCGCCCGTACGAGAAGCGGCCCGGGGGCGCTGACGCGGTGTTCGAGGAGTGCCTCGAGGACGTCTGCTCGTCGGTCGAGCGCGGACCGACTGTCCCGTCGCTGCAGCTGCGCACGTTGCGCGAGGCGCTGGTGCGGTGCCGACTGCGCTTCGCCGGCCTCGACACGTGCCCGGGGCCGGTCCGTCCCCTCATCGGCGTGGTCGGGGAGATCTTCTGCCGTCTGAACACGTTCTCGAACGAGGACACCGTGCGGCGTCTCGAACAGGCCGGCGCCGAGGTGTGGCTGGCCGGCATTACCGAGTGGGTCTGGTACACGGTGGCCGAGCAGTTCCGGAAACTGCGCCTGCTCGGCCGCCTCATCTCGCGAGAGGGCCTGTCCACGCATCTCCGGGCGCGCGTCCAGCACAGAGACGAACGGCGGCTGCTGGAGCCCTTTGCCGAGGACTTCCGCGGGTACGAAGAGCCTGGGGTGGACGAGGTGGTCGACGCGGCCCGACCGTATCTCCCCGTGGACGGGGCGCTCGGCGAGATGGTGCTCAACGTCGGGCGGGCCATCCGGCTGGCGGCCCAGGGCGTTGACGGAATCGTCGACATTAGTCCGTTCACGTGCATGAACGGCATCGTGTGCGAAGCCGTCTACCCCCGGGTTTCGCGGGACCTCGGCGGCCTTCCAATCCGAACCCTGTACTTCGACGGCACACCGCAGGATCTGGAGTCCGACCTCGGCGTGTATCTCGACCTCGCGCGAAACTACCAACACCGAAAGACGGTTCCGCGTCCCCCCGCCATTTGGCTCCGCCCGCAACCCTAGACTGAGCCCCTGCACCCGTACCCCTTCGAGGCGTGCCGACACCCTCCACCTCGGGCACCGCGACGGAGGGCGCGGACGAGGAAGGACGTCGCGGACCAGGGTGCCTGAGGGAGGAGCAGCGGCGGGTCGGATCGACCGAGGCGGAACCGTCCTACCGTCGCGCGACCAGCGCACGCAGGGCGCCGTCGTTGATCTTGCCGATCCCACGTGTCGGCAACTCGGGCAGCACCTGGATGGTCCTCGGCACCTTGAAGAACGCGAGGCGTGCCGCGAGGAAGAGGCGAAGGTCGCGCGATGACAGCGTCACGCCGGCCGGCGGGACCACGAACAGCGCCACCGCGGGCTCGCCGAACCGGGAGTAGACGACGGCGTGAGCCTGTTCGACGGACGGTGAGGTCAGCGCCGCCCGCACGACCTCCCCGGTCGAGAAGCGCCGGCCGCCGATCTTGACCACGGAGTCGGACCGTCCGAGCAGGTGAAACGTCTCGCCCTCCGCCGCGACGACATCGTCGGTGGCGTACCACGCCGCGGGCGGGTCCTGCCACGCCGAGCGGATCACCAACCGCCCGTCACCCTCGCGCACCCGCCATGCCAGGCCCGGGAACGGCTGCCACGGCCCGAGGCCCCGACGCAGCGCGACCCCTCCCGTTTCGGTGGAGCCGTACACCTGCAGCACGTCGGACCCGGCCCGCTCGCGGAACTGCTCGGCCACCGCGGGATCGAGCGGACCACCCGAGCACAGATACGTCGCACTGGGGAGCGGGGCCGCGAGGATCTGCGCCATCAGGCGGTAGTGCGACGGCACGCCGACAACCAGCGCCGGGCGGTCGGCGCGGACCCGGTCCACCCACGCCTGAGGCGAGCCACTCCGCGAAAACGTCGTGATGCCGTGCCCCGCCGCCGTGGTCGAGAACCCGTAGATGTAGCCCAGGATGTGAAAGGCCGGGACGAGACAGAGCGTCGAGATCGGGCGATCGAGGCCCAGCCACACCGCCTCCACCGCATGCTGTTCGGCCAGCTGGAAGGCCTTCTTCCGGACGATCTTGGGTTCGCCAGTGGACCCGGAGGTGAAGAACGCCACCTCCTCCTCGCAGGCGGCGGGAAAGCGCGGGGCGAGCGTCGGGCCGCCGCTTTCCTCGACCGCCACGTCGCACCACGGGTCGGACGCGCCAGCGGGGGCCAGTGCGGTCATTCGCAAGCTGCCCGCCCGGAGCACGGCGGGCTCCACTGCCAGCACAGGATCGACCAGCAGGGGCACCCGACCGCTCTCCCACACCCCGAACAGCGACGCCATGACAAAGGCCGGACCGTGGCTCCTGACGACCACCAGCGGTCCGGCGTCGCGCGGTACGGCCAGCGCGACATCGCGGGCCAGCGCCAGGAGGCGCCCAACCGTCCAGAGCTCGGAAGCAGGATCGTCGCTGGTGGTCCCTCCGGTCTCGCGGAGAAAGGGATGCGCGGGATCACCCGAAAAGGTCGGGCCGAGGCGCTCGGCCCCTCGCCGGCGTTCGCCGTTCATGGCCAGGCCTCGAGCCACCCGGCCACCCGCCCGATGTCGGCATCGAGCGGCCGGTCGGCCTCAAGCACCCGAGACCGCGCGCGCACCCCCCGCAGCAGGTCGCGCCCTCGAGGGGAGATCCGAGACTCGCTGCGCAGGCTGGCGGCATTCGAAAGACCAATGAGCTCGGCGGCAAGCGCCAGGGCCAGCAGGCTGACGATGTCCCTGGCATTGAGCGCAGCCTGCACGCCCATGCTCACCTTGTCCTGGTTCGCGCACTCGGTGGACCGCGACAAGACGCTGTCGGCGAACGACCGCTGCACGGCTTGTTCGGCCAGTGCGCTACACGCCATCTGGAGGCCTTTCACGCCGCAACCGTCATACCTCACGAGCGTTTCGGGCAAGCCCATATTGTGGTGCTCGTCGACGAGCAGCGCAAATTGTCGGTCGACCAGATCCACCACCGACGCGGCTGCGATCTTCACGGTGTCCAGCACGAGCGCCGCGTGTCCGCCGAAGAAGTTGCCGCCGAACAGGATCCGACGCTGGCCGGGATCGACCAATGGGTTGTCGTTGACGCTGTTCAGCTCGATGGCGAGCACCTGCCGCGCCCAGCAGGCCGCGTCGCGGGCAGCGCCGACCGCTTGCGGGACGCAGCGAATCGAGTAGCGGTCCTGAACGGGACGGCCGTCCAGACGAGGCGGATCGAGCAGGCGGCTGCCGCGCAGCGCCTGGCGGATTCGCCGCGCCGATTCGATCTGCCCGGGGTGCGGCTTGGCGGCGTGCACCAGGGCATCGAACGCCTGCGACCGTCCGCCCAGGACCTCGGCGGCGAGCGCCGACGTCCGTTCCACTCGCGCCAGCAGACGTTCGAACCGATCGACCACCAGGATCCCCACCCCGGTCATCACCGACGTGCCGTTCATGATTGCCAGCGGCTCTTTCGGGCCCAGCTGGAACGGCACCAGGCCCTCGGCGGCGAGCGCCTTGGCCGCCTGGACGATGCGGCCGTGGTAGTACGCGCGGCGGCGTCCGGCCACCACTGCGGCCACATACGAAAGGGGCGTCAGATCGCCGGACGCTCCGACCGACCCCCACCGCGGGATGACCGGGGTGACACCGTGGTTCAGCAGGGCGACAAGCGCGTCCAGCAGCTCCAGACGAACCGCCGACAGGCCCTTCGACAAGCTGACCAACCGGGCGAACGTGACCGCCCGCCCTTCGATCGCCGAGAGGGGCGCCCCCATGCCGCAGCCGTGCTGCTCCATGATCGCGAGTGCGAAGGCGGCCTGCTGTTCGCGCGGCACCAGGTGGGACGAGCTGTTCCCGACGCCCGTCGACACGCCGTACACGGGTTGACCGGCCGCCAGCGCCCGATCCAGCACCACGCGGCTCGTGGCGATGCGTCGACGCCACGCACGACTTCGCGACAGGGCAACACGTGTCCCGCCAACGGCCACGTCGATCACGCTCTTGAACGAGACCTGGCCATCGCCCAACACAACGGTCCGCACAAAGGGCCGGCTCGTCATTGGTGACCTCCTCGGTGCCCGCCCGCTCTCGGTTGGCGGCTGCATCGCGTCAGCCGCCGCGCGGTCGGCTTCGCACTGGTCGACGTCCGGATCCGTACGCTTCCTCGCTGCGGTCGCCCAAGGTACGGCCCAACCCACCCAGGCGACGGCCTGCCGTCCCTTGGTCCGCTCCCTCGTCTGGCGCCGAGGCGTACACGAGGGCCGTTCATCGTCTCACCAAGGCGAGGCGGGGATGCCCGCCAGCGACGGTTCAGGAACCTCACAGGAGCCCCAGCCCGCCGAACGTGGCTTCTCCGGGCTGGCGCTAGTCTCTGCGCGTCGGGGCCCCGGGGGAGTCACGATTCTAGACCAGGTCGGAACGGTTCGCGCGGGGATCTCCGCGGCACGGCCTCGACACGCCGCGGATCCGCCGAGGTCGGCCTGTGACGCGGGGAACCCTCAGGTCGGCCTGAGTCCTTTGGGTACGGGCTCCGCTGACGATATATAATGCACGGTCCGCGTCTGCGCAGGGGACATAGGATGGTCGGCTCACAGCATTGGGAAAGGTTCTTGGTCACCGCCGCAAGCGGCGTCTGGCACTTGTGCCAGGTCGGGAACCGGATCCTGCCTGGCCGGGCGGCTCCACCCAGCTGGGCACCGGGCGCGCGGGAAACGACTCCGGGCAGCCCCTTGTTCACCTTGCCCCGGGCCACGACGTCGTTGTGCCCGGACTGCGTCAAGGAGGTGCGGGCCCGGATCGCGAGAGGGGAGATCGGCCTCGAGAGGTTGCGGTCGGGTCATCCGGGGCAGGTTCCTGCCCGGATTCTCGAGCGTGATGGCTGCGTCGTGCTCGAGAAGGACTGCGCGCGGCACGGCCACTTCGAAGAGACCCTGTCATCCAACGTGGCGTTCACCCAACGCATCGAGCGGTTGTTCCCCGGACGCGACTTCGACTCCTCCCGGGATCCCCTCCACGCGCACGGCCCGTCGTCGATTCGGTACGGCCGAGGCGGCGTCCTGACGGTCGACCTCACCAACCGATGCGACATGATGTGCGAGCCGTGCTTCATGGACGCCAACCAGGTGGGCTACGTCCACGAGCTAACCCTCGACGATGTCAAGCGCCTGATCGACAACGCGTTGACACTCCGGCCGAAGCGGCAGATCTCGATTCAGTTCTCCGGGGGTGAGCCGACGCTGTCGCCGATCTTCCTCGAGTCGGTGGCCTACGCCCGGCAGGTGGGCTACTTCAGCGTGCAGGCCGCCACCAACGGCATCCGGTTCGCCCAAGACCCGGAGTTCGCCCGACAGGCCGCCGCCGCCGGTCTCCGGATCGCGTACCTGCAGTTCGACGGCGTCGGTGAGGAGGCGAACACCCACCGGAAGGTCCCCAACCTGTTCGAAGTCAAACTCCGGGCGATCGAGAATCTGTACCGGGCGGGGATTGACGTCGTGCTGGTGGTGACGGTCGTGCGGACCATCAACGACGACCAGGTCGGGCGCATCGTCAAGTTCGCCATCGAGAACTCCGACAAGATCAGCTTCGTCGCGTTCCAGCCCGTATCGTTCACGGGCCGCGACGAGGATGTGGACGAAGCCCGACGGACCCGCCAGCGCTACACCCTGTCCCGGCTGGTGGAGGATCTCGAGCATCAGACCGGTGTGCTCGAGCCGCTGCGCGACTGGTTCCCCCTGTCGGCGGTGGCCGTGGCGGCGGATTTGACCGACCACCTCAAGGGCCCCCTGGCCGAGTGGGGCACGCTCAAGTGCGCCTGCCACCCCGATTGCGGTGTGGCGGCAGCGCTGATGGTGAACAAGCGGACGAAGGCGTGGGCGCCGCTGACCAGGATGTTGAACGTCGACCGGTTCTTCGCCGACGCCGCCGCCGTTGTCCGGGCCGCTCGGGGGCCGGTCGTGACCAGGGTGCAGACCGCCCTGGCCTTGCTGCGCAACTACCGCCCCGCCGAGCGACCGGACGGCTTCCGCCTAGTCGACCTCCTCAAGAAGTTCGACAAGCAGAGCGGCGGGGCGCTCGGGGGCAAGCTGGGCGCCGTCGACAACGCCAACCGGAAGAAGGACGACTGGCTGGTCCTCTTTGTGGCCGGCATGTGGTTCCAGGATCTCTGGACGTACGATTTCCAGCGGACAGAGATGTGCCTGATTCCGTACGCGACCGACATCGGCGAGATCGCCTTCTGCGCGTACAACACCGGCATCGGGTGGCGCCAGATTGCCGAGGGACTCCGGCCGAACCCGTCGGTCGCGGAGTGGCACCGGGAGCACGGCCGACACGAGGTGTACGCGAATCCCGCCAAGAAGGTCCCGCTGCCGGAAACCCCTGAGCCCGTGACAATCCGGGTGCCGGACTACCGGCCGCTGGGACCCAAGGCTGGCGGCGACACGGCTCCCGCCGCCGGCCAGCCCTCTCTGGCTGCCCGCACCCTGCGCCCTGCGGTCAAGTGAGGTCGGTCGGCCACCGGGCGCGCGGCGTCGCGTCCGGAGGGGGTCAGGGGGTGGGAGCCGGATCCAGCTCGGACACGCCGACCATCGAGGCCTGCTTCGACCCGCCGGGACGCCCCGGGGCACGCTGTCATCCAGCCACGGCGCGACGCGCCTACTCCGGGGGGGCGACCACCGCCGTCTCCCCGAGCCCAAGCGCCCTCACCCCTGGTTCGATCGTCGCCCGGTCGCCCACGATCACGACACTCATGCGTTCCGGGGCCAGCCGGCGCGCACCGTTGGTGACAGCGTCAATCTCCACGCGGCGGATTGATGGGACGAACTGCTCGAAGGTGTCGTCCGGCAGGCTGTGAAGGGCCAGCTGCGACAGGCCCCACCCGACCTGCCACGCTGTTTCGAAACCCCGTGGATAGCCCCGCGTCAGTGCGGACTGGGCCATGGAGAGCTCGTCGGCCGTCGCCGGGCGGCTGCCCCTGATCTCGCCGACCTCTCGCAGAGCCTCTCGGATGGCCTCCGCCGTCACCCGACTCTGCACGGCCGCCTGCAGGACCCACGGTCCGGCATCGAGACGGAAGTCGAAGCCGCTCCGCGCCCCGTAGGTGTACCCCTTGCTCTCGCGGAGGTTCATATTCAGCCGGCTCACAAACTGGCCGCCGAGGATCGCGTTCATCACGAGAAGCGCGTGGTAGTCCGGTGTGCGACGCGGCACTGCCACTTGGCCGATGCGCAGTTCCGATTGCGCCGCGCCGGGACGGTCGACGATCGCCACGCGCGGCACCCCTGACGGAGAAGGGCTAGGCCCACCGCCGGCCCGTTCGGCCGCGCCCACGACCGCGGGTCGCGCGCCATCGGGCGGATTCCACCATCCAAACGCCCGCTCGGCGACGGCAAACAAGTCGTCGTGCGTCCCGTCCCCCACTGCGATGAGCGTGATCCGGCGCGGCTGCCAGGTCCGTTCATGGAAACCGACCACGTCGTCGCGCCGTACTGTCCGCAGGGTTTCCGACGTCCCCAACGGGAGGTGACCGTACGGCTGCCCGGCGTAGAGCAGGCCTGCCAGCGTCCGCTCGGCAACCGCCGGCGCGACATCCCGCAGTTGAGTCAGCCGTGTGAGACGGAGCTGGCGGACCCGGTTGAAGTCCTCGACGGCCAGCCGCGGCCGCGCCACAATGTCGGCGAGCAGCTGGAGGGCCGCGTCGCCGAATCGCGACAGGGTAAGCAGCGAGAGCGCGGTCGCGTCGACACCGACATCCGTGTCAAACTGCGCGCCGAGACGGGCGAGCGCGTCTTCGATGTCCAAGGCGGACCGATCACCGCTGCCCTCATCGAGCATGTCGGCGGTGAGCGCCGCCAGACCGGGTTGCCCGGCCGGGTCAGAAGCGGACCCCGCGTGCAGGAGGAGGAGAAAGAGGACGACGGGCACGTCCCGATGCTCGACCGTCCACACCCTGAGCCCCGTGGAGGTGGTCCGGCGGACCACTGTTGGGAAGGTGAAGACCGGCTCGGGACCAGGCTGGGGCAGGCGCGAGCGGTCGACGGCGCTCACGAGCACACCACCTTGGTGGACTCAGACAGCGCCAGGTCCAGCCGCCCCCGGGGGACGACGCTCACCGCCACACGCGGCGAGCGCATGATGAACCGGGCGGCGGCCTCGCGCACCGACTCGGCCGTGGCGCTGCGGTAGCGGGCCAGATCTCGCTCGACGTAGCCGGGATCCCCGAGAAAGACGTTGTACTGGTTGAGCAGGTCCGACTTGCCGCCGAAGCCCCCGACGGTCTGCATCCGGTAGACGAACTGCGCCTCGGCCTGCGCCAGACCCCGGGCCATCTCGTCTGAAGTCGGGCCGTCTGCGGCGAAGCGGGTCAGCTCCAACGAGATCGCCTCATCGAGTGCGGCCAGCCCATGTCCCGGCGCGGCGGTCGCGGCCACCTGGAAGAAGCCCGACAGCTCCCGCGATTGCTGCGTCGCGCTCACGTCGGTCGCGATCCGGCGCTCGTACACCATCGTGCGGTAGAACCGCGAGCTCTTGCCGTCGGCGAGCAGGTAGGCGACCAGGTCGAGGTCCGCGTCCCCAGG
Source organism: uncultured Acidobacteriota bacterium (assembly GCA_963701315.1). Taxonomy (GTDB): domain Bacteria; phylum Acidobacteriota; class Vicinamibacteria; order Vicinamibacterales; family Fen-181; genus FEN-299. The sequence goes on from OY969603.1 coordinate 4,367,796, forward strand.
CGCGAAGATGGGCGGCGAGAGGGAGCAGACGTAGAGGCGGGGCAACTCCACGCTGTCCTCCAGCGTCAACCGTATCTCATTCGCCAGACTCGCCCCCGATGCGAGTGGGGACACCTTCGGTCCGGCCGGGATCGGCCCGAAGTACGCCTCCACCAGTGGCAGGGCGGTCTCCGGACTCACATCGCCCGCCAGGGCGAGCGAGGCGTTAGAGGGATGGTAGTAGCGCGCAAAGAACCCCCGCACCTCATCGAGCGTGGCCGCGTGGAGGTCGTCCGGGGAGCCGATGGTTAGCCAGTGGTAGGGATGCTCGGGCGGGAAGAGCGCGGTCATCAGGGCCATGGCCACCATGCCGTACGGCCGGTTCTCGTAGTTCTGACGTCGTTCGTTGAGCACGACATCGCGCTGGTTCTGGAACTTCTCCTCGGTCAGAGCGGGTAGCAGGTAGCCCATGCGGTCCGACTCCAGCCACACCGCTAACTCGAGGCTGTTGGTGGGCACCACCTCCCAGTAGTTCGTCCGGTCGGTGTTGGTCGAACCGTTGAGGACCGCGCCGGCGCGCTGCAGCGGTTCGAAGTAGCCGTGGTCGTAGTGCTCCGAGCCTTCGAACATCAGGTGCTCAAACAGGTGCGCGAACCCCGTGCGACCGGGCTGTTCGTTCTTGGAGCCTACGTGGTACCAGAGGTTCACCCCGACGATCGGGCAGCGGTGGTCTTCATGGATCAGGACCGTCAGGCCGTTGGCCAGGACGTGCTTGGTGTACGGGATGTGCATGGCTCTTCCTAGACGCTATCACGTCCGAGGGCCCCTGGGGTTGCCTGCGCTGCTCATCTTCAGACCGAGGACCTTGGACGGGCGGTCGGACTGCTCCCCGGCGAGGGCGATGGCCCGGGCGAGCACCGGGTCACGGCCCGCCGCCAGGTCGGCGGGTGAGGGGAGGACCAACTCATCCGGCGTGACGCCGACGCGCTCGAGGCTGCCGCCGTCAGACATTCGAACGTCCGCCACCGTCACCGAGGCACGGTAGAACGTGACGTTGCCGATCCCGAACGAATGCGTGAAGAACTGGCTGGCCATCACGGCCCCGGCCGACCGGTCTCCGATGACGGTGCCGCGGTGCTCGAGCTGCACGACGCGGGCGAGGCACTCCGCCGCCGATGCGCTCTGGCTGTCGACGAGGACGATCACGCGCCCGAGAAAGGCTCCCCTGCGCGGTCTTGCGACCTCGCGGTCGGTGCCCTTCCGGCCACTCCGAGTCATCACCGGCACCTCGCGATCGCACAGCCAGCCGACCAACGCGGTCAAGCCGTCGATCCGTCCGCCGGGGTTCCCCCGCAGGTCGAGGATCAGGACGCGGCCCTTGCGAGCCCGTGCAACGAACGGCTGCATGGCCTCAGGGGCGCGGAACGACGTCATGTGCCAGACGAGGACGTCCGGGGGAACCTCGCGGGTCGTGTCGGCCTCGGCAGCCATCCGCTCGATCTCCTCTTCGACGGCGTCCATCACCTGGACCGTTTGGCGCGTATCGACCTTCGACTCGATGTCGAATGTGCGCTCGCGTCCGTCCGGCGTCCGGACTCTGACGCGCTGCCGGGCCTGCGGCCGGACGACGCCGTAGTAGTGCCTGATCTGCCACAGGTTCTCACGCGTCGGCTGGAAGCGGTTGACCTCGAGCACGCGGTCTCCGACCGCCAGCCCGCGGCGCGCGGCATCGGACCCGGCGGTCACGCTCACGACGAGTGGCGCGTCCCCGATCGCCGCCATCCGCCACCCGTAGTCCACGCGGGTGGCCCTGGCGGGCGGGTAGAAGCGCGTGTGGGAGTCGTTGAACTTGAAGAAGACGGCGGTGATGGCGTCGATCGCCTCGGCAGTCGAGGAGGCGTCGGCCACCTTCGAGGTCGCCTCGTCAATGCACGCCCCCAGATCGATACCGCGCAAGGAAGGGTCGTAGTAGTGCTTCTCCAGGTCCTCGCGGACATCGACCAGCATCTGCCGGTAGAGGGTCCGATCGGCCTTGGAAGGGCTGGTCTGTCCTCCCACCGTGATCGCCCCAATCGCCCACACGCCGACCAGCCCGGTGAGGATCCGACGCATCATGTTCCTCCCGAGGTTGGCGTCATCATGGCAGATCCGGCGCCGCGGATCGAGCGACCTCGGGAGATCTGCTGGCAGACGCCGCGGCGATCGGGGATGATAGTGGGCGACGGCACGGTCCCCCGCCTTCGGACTGCCTCATGATCAGTGCGCGACTTCGGACGTTCCTGGTCTCACCCTGGCTGGCGCTCTCGATACTGGCCCTCGGTGAGTTCCTCGGCATGACCCTCTGGTTCTCCGCCACCGCCGTCACGTCATCGCTCGTCGCCGAGTTTCGGTTATCGGCCGGCCAGACCGCGTGGCTCACGATGGCCGTGCAGGGGGGGTTCGTCGCGGGCACGCTCACCAGCGCCCTTCTCAATCTTCCGGACCTGCTCCACCCGCGGCGCCTGTTCGGTCTCGGCTGTGTGCTCGGCGCTGTCGCCACGGCCGCAATCTCGCGGGCGGACAGCGCAACTGGCATCATCCTGCTCCGCTTCGCCACCGGCGCCGCACTCGCCCTGGTCTACCCGACTGGACTGAAATTGGCGTCCGGATGGTTTCGCGAGCGTCGGGGAACGGCTCTGGCGGTCCTCGTAGCGGCCTTGACGGTCGGGCAGGCGTTTCCGCACCTGCTCGCATCGCTCAGCGGAACGGCCACCTGGCGGGCGCAGATGGTCGTCACGGCATTGTTGGCCATCGGCGGCGGCATCATGGTCCTGATGCTTGTGGAGGAGGGACCGTTTGCGGTGCCTGCGGGTCGCTTCAATCCGAGGGCCGCTTTGCGCGTCTACACGAGCCGTCCCACCCGATTCGCGGTTCTGGGCTACCTGGGACACGAGTGGGAGCTCTACGCGATGTGGACGTGGATCGGCGCGTTCGCCGCCTCGAGCCTTGCCGTGCGCGGCCAGCCGGACGTGGCGCGTACGGCCTCGGCGGCCGCGTTCGTCGGAGTGTGCACCGGCGCCCTGGGATGCCTCGCCGCGGGGTTGGCGGCCGACCGGATCGGGAAGGCGAAGGTGGCCGGCCTCGCGCTTCGCGTGTCCGGCGCCTGCGCCCTGTGCGCCGGCCTCGTCTACGGGCGTCATCCGGCGCTGCTCTTCGCGTTCATCGCCGTGTGGGGCACGGTGGTTGTCGCCGACTCGGCACAGTTCTCGGCCCTCGTCGCCGACACGAGCCGGCCAGACTATGTCGGCACGGCGCTGACCGTGGAGACGTGCAGCGGCTACCTGCTGACGATGCTGACAATCCGGCTCGTGCCGTCGGTCGCCGGCGCGCTCGGGTGGCGTTGGGTGTTTCTCACGCTGGTGCCCGGTCCGGTGCTCGGCGTCTGGGCCATGAACCGGCTACGCGACCCGCTCCCGCGGATCCCTTCGCGGTCGTGACGCCGTAGCCCATCGCCCCGGGTCGACCGCGCCGCGCAACCCTGCCGGCGACCGACCCTGACGGCACCGTGGCACGCCGGCGACCCTACGGGACCGGCGTCACCGGGATGGCGGCCTTCCGGTAGCTTGCAATGGACAGCTGGGCGGCCAGCCGCTCGGCAGCCGACAGCAACGCCCGGGTGGTCGGCCCGTCGGGCTCGGCGATCACCAGGGGCTGGCCGCTGTCGCCGCCGCGACGGATGGGTTCGTAGATCGGAATCCCCCCCAGGAATGGGACGCCCATCGCCAGGGCCGTGCGCTCGCCACCGCCGCGACCGAAGATGTCGCTCTCGTGCGCACAATTCGTGCAGACGAAGTAGCTCATGTTCTCGATGAGACCGAGCACCGGGATGTTGAGCTTCTGATACATGCGGACGGCGCGCCGGCTGTCGGCCAGCGACACCTCCTGCGGCGTCGTCACCACGATCGCGCCGGCCACCGGCACGGTCTGGCTCAGGCTGAGCGCGACGTCGCCGGTGCCGGGCGGCATGTCGATCACCAGGTAGTCGAGCTCGCCCCACTTCACGTCGTGGAAGAACTGGCGGATCACGCTGTGCAGCATCGGGCCGCGCCAGATGACGGGTGCCTCGTCGCCGGCGAGGAAGCCCATCGAGACAACCTTCAGGCCATACGCCTCCGCCGGCACGATCTTCTCGCCGTCAGCGACCAGCTGGGCCTGGAGTCCCAGCATGATCGGCACGTTCGGGCCGTAGATGTCGCCGTCGATCAGCCCCACGCGGCTCCCGAGCCGGGAGAGCGCGGCCGCGAGGTTCACGGCCACCGTGGTCTTGCCGACCCCTCCCTTGCCCGCACCCACCGCGACGATATTCCTGATGCCAGGGATGGGCGCCTGGGCGGACTCGACGTTCCGCGCCGCGCGAACGCTCGCCGTCATCGTCACGTCGACAGCGGTGACGCCCTTCACCGCGGCCACGGCGGCCCGTGCCTGCTCCCGCATCGCGTCCTTGACGGGGCAGGCTGGGGTGGTCAGTTCGATCGTGAACGCGACCCGGCCGTCATCGACGAGCAGGTCCTTGACGAATCCGAGCGATACGATGTCCTTGTGGAGGTCGGGATCCTGAACGCTTCGGAGCGCCTCCAGCACGGCCGACTGATCGACGGACGACATGCGCACTCCCCCAGGGCCGCCAGCGGAAATCGGAGGCTGGCGGCAGAGCGGCGCCGCGATCCTGTCTCCAAGGACCAGCGCGCGGCGCGGTCAGTTGTTCAAGCCATCACCACCCGAGTCGGACGGCGCACCCTCCGGTCAGGCGTGATCGAGTCCGGCCCGATGCAGCATCTGCTCGAGCCACTGGTTCGTCAGTTTCTCCTGGACGGTGTTCTGGCGCAGCCTGGCGTTCAGGTTGAAGAAGTCCACCCGATCCATGAGCTGGTCTTGGTTGAAGCAGGAGAAGATGATCGTCTCCTTGCCAGTCGCGGGGTCGACGTGCTTCTGCAGACACTGCGCGCACACCTCTTTCATCATGCACTGCATCGGCGAGTTGATGCTGGCAATCGCCACATGACCCCGCTTCAGGTACGGCGCGAGCACGCCGGCACGCGCGGACTTCACGGCGGCCATCATCCGGTCCGACCCGATCACGATCATCCGGTCCACCGTCGACAGCGGCACGAGGGCCAGGCCGAACTCGCCGCGGGCGTACGCCAGCAGGCTCTCCACGATGTTGCCGCGCAGGTGCGCATCCTGAGGCCGGGCAGGCGCGATGGGCGCACCGGTGTCCGTGCTCCAGATGATCTGGTCCGTGGCCGCTTCGATCTCCTCGCGCTTGAACAGGTCGTCGCCCTGCCGGTAGCCGGCGAAGTACACGACGCGGTTGCCGCGTTCCCGCATCGCGCGCGCGATCGAGAAGAGCACCGCGTTGCCGAGCCCGCCGCCGACCAGGGCTACCGATTCCCCGGCAGGAATCTCGGTCGGCGCCCCCGTGGGCCCCATGACCACCACTTCCTGCCCCGGCTTCAGGTATGCGCACAGCCGGCTCGACACGCCCAGCTCCAGAGCGATCATCGACAACAGCCCCTGATCCCGGTCCACCCAGGCACCGGTGAGCGCGATTCCCTCCATCACGAGCTTCGCGCGATCCTCGTCGGTGCCGACCTCAAGCGCGCCGGATTCGAAGTTCTGGAGCCGGTAGAACTGGCCCGGGTGGAAATGCCGCGCCGCGCCGGGCGCGTGCACAATCACTTCGACGATCGTCTTCGTGAGCCGCCGGACGTCCACGATTCTGGCCGTCAGCTTCTGCTGAAGGCGGGCCAGCAGATCCTGCCACGCGCGCTCGCGCTCCCCCTGGCGTGCGGCGTCGAGGGAGGCCAGTTCCCGCTCGAACAGTGCGACGACGTGGCGATAGCCCTGCCGGGCGGACGCCATGGCCTTCACGACGTTGCCGGCGAACCTCGGGTGGTTGTCGCCGTAGTAGCTGACGAACCGGCCCTCCGACGCGTACGACGTGAAGAATCCCATCGGGTCCGGTGCCAACGTCCGCTCCCCTCGCGGCCCGATCGCGACGCGGTACGGCCGGAAGAAGCGCTGGTCGTCATCGAGGGCGAACGTGCCCGGGAACTCCCGTTCGTAGGTCACATTGGGGGAGGTGCCGGCCGCCACGAGCACCGCCCGCGCCGGCAGATCGATCGTGGTGCCAGCCGGTGCGTCTGGCGCCTGACGGCGAAATCGCACTGCCTGGACGTGCCCGAACTCGTCCGGCACGGCTTCTTCGGGCTCGAGGTTCTCGATGAAGGCGATGCCTTCCTCCAGGGCCTTGATGATCTCCTCGTGGTTGAGGCGGTAGGCCGGTGAGTCGACCATGCGCTTGCGGTAGACCACCGCCACGCCGCCCCAGGCGCGAAGCAGGGGTGCGAAGTCCGGCGCTTCGCCACCCGCCGTGGCTCGCGCCCGCTCCCGGCCGATTGCGACTGCGTGCGCGAGGAACTCGTCGAGCTGCTGGAGCTCCTCGGCGTCGTACGCGGCCCGCACGGCCGCCTCACCGAGGCGGGCTGTCAGCTCTTCGTAGCGGCGCCTGATCTTCTCGACCTGGCGGGGGTAGTAGGCCAACAGTTCGGTCGCCGTGTCGATCGCCGTCAGGCCGCCACCAATCACCACCGCGGGCAGGCGCACCTGCAGGTTCGCCAGCGATTCCTGCTTGAACGCGCCGGTCAGCTGTAGCGCCATCAGGAAGTCGCTCGCCTTCCTGACGCCGCGGATCAGATTGTTCTTGATGTCGATGATCGTCGGCCGGCCGGCGCCGGCCGCAATCGCGACGTGCGCAAACCCATCCGCCCACGCGTCGTCGAGCGGCAGGGTCCCGCCAAAGCGGACGCCGCCGTAGGCGCGAAAATGATCGCGTCGAGACAGGAGGAGGTGCAGGAGGGTCAAGAAGTTCTTGTCCCAGCGGACCGTGATGCCGTACTCCGACACGCCGCCAAAGCCCTCCAGCACGCGCTCGTCCAGCGCCCGGTACATCTCCGTCCAGTCGGCGATCGGCTGCAGGGGCGTGTTGTGGGCACCGGTCCAGGCGCACGGGAGCGGCTCGATCTTGAGGCCGTCGATGCCGACGACGCCGAAGCCCTCGTTGAGCAGATAGTGCGCCAGGGTGTAGCCGGCCGGACCGAGGCCGACGACGAGAATATTGATCCCGTTGTACGGCAGCGGGTACGGACGGTGGACGTTCAGCGGGTTCCACCGCGTCAGCAGGCTGTAGATCTCCACGCCCCACGGCAGCCGGAGCACGTCGGTGAGCACGCCGGTCTCGACCTGCGGGATGTTCACGGGGTCCTGCTTCTGATAGATGCAGGCCTTCATGCAGTCATTGCAGATCCGATGCCCGGTGCCGGCGCACATCGGGTTGTCCAGCGTCACCAGCGCCAGCGCGCCGAGGGCATCGCCGGACCGGCGGAGCACGTGCATTTCGGAGATCTTCTCCCCGAGCGGACAGCCAGCGAGGGGGATCCCGAGGGCGTTGCGCGAGACCGATCCGGCCTTGGCGTGCAGGCCCTTGGAGCATGAGTCCTTGTCGCGCTCGTGGCAGATCACGCAGTAGTGAATCTCCGAGAGGACCTCCCGCGCGCCCATTCGAGAATCGGTCAGCGCGAAGCCGTCGCGCCGACGGCGGTGGGCCTCCGGTCCGACGGCGGCCTCCGGCAGTGTGGGATCGGACCGTTCGACATCGACCAGGTTGAGTGGGTCGATCGGGCGCGGCAGTCGGAAGCTGACCCAGTGTCGATACGCAGGGTCGTCAATGTGGGCGGCCACCCACCTGGCGAGCGATTCGATGTCGGCGGCCACCGCCCCGCGAGCCTCGTCGCTCCCCGTCTTGGCAAGCGCGGCTTCCAGCTCCAGCAGGGCGCAGGCGGCCAGCGCAACCGCTCGCTCATCGCCCCCGACGGCGGGCAACGGCGGGGCCGTGCTTCCCGGCTTCTTCAGCGGCAAGGCTCGGCGCCGCACGAACTCCACTTTGAACCGGAAGATGGGGTCCTCGTCCCGGGTCGTCTCGCGGAGGCTGGCACACTCTTCCTCGATCCCGAACAGGCGAGCCAGGAACGCGCTGACGTGCGCCGCCATCCTGACAAGCAGCGACGACACCTCCGGCCGAGGTCGCTCGGCATCCGGCGCCCGGCCGTAGGCCTCCCACTCGGCCCACAGGCCGGGGTCGGCCTCAGCCACGCCACGGCAGAACAGGTCGTGAAGCCGTGCCAGGGGCTCCGGGCGCTGCAGGTCGGCAAAGAAGAACCCGGGAACGCCAAGCCTGAGCTCGGCGCGAAGGGACGGGTGGTCCATAGGTGCAGAGAGTCGGCTGAACGGGATCCCCTCAAGCGTACGCCGGGAGTCGGCAACGAGTCAAACCCGGGCCGGGGCCCGCTCGCCGCGTCCGGCACGCGAGGGGGGCGCCTGGTGGCCGCGTCAGTGCGCCTTCAGATATCGGTCGTACCAGCCCCGCCACCGCTCCAGCCGGTCGCGCACGTAGCTCGGTGTCGTCAACCCGTGATGCTGGCCCGGATAGATGACGAGCTGTGTGTCGACGTTCAGGCTGCGCAGGGCCTGGTACATCTGCTCCACGCCGACCAGGGGCACGTTGAAATCCTTCTCGCCCCCCATGAACAGCGTCGGTGTCTTGATTCGGTCGGCGTGGAGGAACGGGTACGACACCTTCAGATAGGTGTCGATCGACGTCCACGGCAGGCCGACTTCCTGTTCCCACTGGAGGATGTACTGGTCCACGCCGTACAGCGACAGCTGCATCGCGCTGCTCGCGCCACTCACGGCTGCCTTGAACCGCGTGTCGCTGGCGATGGTGTAGTCCGTCAGGATTCCGCCGTAGCTCCAGCCGCCGATGCCGAGTCGGCTGGCGTCCGAGAGGCCGGAGCCCACCGCCCAGTCGACCGCCGCGAGCAGGTCCATCACTTCCTTGTGGCCCCAGTCCGCGAAGATCGCGCGCTGGTACGCTGCACCGCGGCCCGAGCTACCCCGATAGTTCACCGACAACACGACATACCCGCTCGCCGCGAAGAACTCACGGCCGAAGTCGAATTCGTGGCCGTCCTGGCCGTTGGGGCCGCCGTGAATCAGGAGCAGGGTCGGGTACGTCGTCCCCGCGACGAATCCGGCAGGTTTCCGGACCAGGCCGTTGACGAGGGTGCCGTCCTTCGCCCGGCACGTAAAGTCCTCCGTCGTCGCCAGTTGCACGTCGGCCAGCCAGCGGTCGTTCTCGTGCGACAGGCGGCGAAGCGCACCGTGCTCAAGGGCGTAGACTTCGTCTGGCTCGGCGGCGGTGCCCCCCAGCAGGGCGAGTGCGCCGTTCGGCCCTGGCGTGATGGCCCCGACGGTCCGCCGCCCCGTCGTCAGACGTTCGACCGCCCCGGTCGCGACGCCGACGCGCGCGACGTAGGTGGTCCGGTCGTCCTCGACGACAACCTGCACGCTTTCCCCGTCTCGAGCCCAGAGGATCTGCCCGGTCACCGCGCGATCCAGCGCCGCCGTCGGCAGCCGCGCCGCGCCGCCGGAGGCGGGGATCACCGCGAGCTTGTCCAGGTAATAGGCCGTGTACTTCGTTTCGTCAGCCTGGAAGTACGCGATCCACTTCCCATCCGGGCTCCAGGCGGGGACACCGCCGTTCTTTCCGGGAAAGGTCGTCAGCTGGCGTGGTGCGGCACCCGGCCTCGCGTCGACGACGTAGATGTTCGAGTTCTCCGTGCGGTCGGGATCAGGCGCACGATTGCTCACGAACGCGACCGCGCGGCCGTCGGGCGACCAAGCCGGTACCGTATCGTCGAAGGGCCCGGACGTCAGGACGTCGGCCTTCCTCGCCTCGACGTCGAAGACGTCCAGGTGGCTGTACAGACGGGTCAGGTAACCGCCTTCGTCGGCTTTGAAGTGATAGCGGTCGATCACAATCGGCGGGGCGGTCTTGCGCTTCCACCCGTCCAGCTTCTCCGGGTCGGAAGTGGGGTCGAAATCGTCGACGACCAGGACGAGTCGCCTGCCGTCGGGGGACCAGCTGTAATCGCTCACGCCGCCCTTCAGATCGGTCAGCTTCTGGGCCTCCCCGCCGTTCCGGTCGAGCAGCCAGACCTGGGCGCCCTTCTTGCGATCCTCCTCGTCGCCGCGCGTCGCCAGGAAGGCCAGGTAGCGCCCGTCCGGGCTCCACCGCGGCTGCCTCTCGCTGCTGTCGGGAGTCGACGTGAGCCGGATTCTGGACTCGCCCATCCCAGCTGACCATCCAGAGGTCGGCATCCCTCTTGTCCTTCTCGGCGTCAACGATCGAGACCGTGTAGGCCACCCACTTGCCGTCGGGGGACACGTGGGGGTCGCCAACCACTCGCAGCCGCGCGAGGTCGTCGAGGCTCAGCGGGCGTTTGGCGGCTTGACCCGCCGCAAGGGCGGCCGGGCCGAGGAGCAGCAGGATGACGGCGAGGGCGGCGGCTGGCGACTTGCGCATATGGAGCGGGCATGCTATCACTGTGCGAGCCCGCCTGCCAGTTGCGATCCTGCCCTTCTGAGCTACGCGTCGGGGTTGGCTCCCCGGGGGCCGCGCCGATCGTCGCGGCTTGGAAACGCGCCTGTAGTGGGAATCGGACATTCTATGGCCTCTCGTCGTGCTCTTGCCGCCACCCTGGTGGTCACCGCGGCGTTTGTCGGCATTCCCGGCGCGCGGGCTGCTGCGGGCCCGCTGCCGCGTCTGGCAGTGTCGCTGCCGGCCACGGTGGCCCCCGCCGACGTGGCTCGCGCCCTCCAGGCGTGCGGTGCGCAGGATGCGCTCATCGTCTTGCCCCCGGTCTCCGCGACCGTTGGCGGCGCAGACGTGGTCGTGGCGTCCGACAGCCCGAAGGACGGCCTGCCCACCGGCACGCGTATCTACGTCCGGCTGGTCATCACGATCAGCAACCCCAGCGTCACGGGCCGCGACCGCGAGCTGCTGCTCGACCGTCAGGTCGGTGATCTGGTTGGCGGACTGACCTTGACGCGGCCGGGTATCAGCGGCCTGGTGATCGAGCCCGTCTCAGCGGATGCCTCGGTGGAGGTCCTCCAGTTCGTGCTCGCGACCGTCGCCACCAAGGCCAGAGGTGCGCATCCCGGACTCGAGATCGCCTTGATGGCGGGCAAGGAACTGAGCGCCTCCGGACGACTCCTGGCGTACGTCGACTCGGTGGTGGCCACGGTCGGCCAACCGACTGCGCCGAGCCAGGGTAAACCCCTGGTCCTGCGGACCGAGAGTCCGAGCCAGAGTGCGGCAGGTTGGCTCGACGCCTTGATGACGCCGAGCGCCCTCGGCGCCGATACGCTCTGGGTGCAGGTGGAGGACCTCGCGTCGCTGCGTCGGTTGTGCACGTCGGTCCAGTTCCTCTCCCGCTCGCTCGCCGAGGGATTCGAGATGACCGCCGCCGAGCGGGTACCGCTGGCGGTCGCGGTCGACGGCCGGCCCCCCGTCGCCTCGGTCGCGTTTGTCGGCAGCCGCAGTGCCGACACCGCTGTCCTGCTCAGGGCGGATGGATCGCGGCAGGCGCCCAAGCCCCTCACCTTGGTGGCCGCCGCTGCGAAGACGCCCCAGGTGTCGTGTTTCGACGCGGCCGATGGCCGCCCCCTCGAGGTCCGGACTAGTGGCCAGGCCCCTCTGTGTCGTGGCGATACGGAGTACGTCCTGTTCCACGCCCGTACGGCGGCAAGCGGAGATCGGATGTTCGAGTCGGTGAACGTGACCGGTCGCGCCGGGCTCCGCGTCGAAGAGATCATCGCCCGTTGGCAGGCCGCCCGGGAGGCTGAACGCCAGCTGCTCGACAACTACTCGGTCCCCTGCTTCCTCAGCCTCCACTTCGAGATCGCGAGCCTCACGACCAGCTTCGACGTGGCGCTCGAACTCCGGCAGTTCGTGGACCGGACGGGCGTTCAGGACTGGGCGCAGACCGCCTTTCGGGTGAACGGCGTCAAGCTCCACAAGGGCCAGGAGTTCCCGCTCCCGCAGATCGAGCCGGACAAGATCGTGACCAAGCCCCTCGAGCTCCGCATGGACGAGAAGTACGCCTACGAACTGCTGGGCACGGAGACAGTGCGGGGGCACGTCTGCTTCGTCGTCGGGATCAAACCGGCCGTGCCCGGCGCCGACTTGTACAGCGGCAAGATCTGGATCGACGGCGTCGACTTCAAGCAGGTGCGGCTGCAGCTCGAACAGCGCGACGGCAAGAACAACGTCGCCTCGCACGTCGAAACGCAGGAATACGAAGGCGTCAAGGACTCGCAGGGGCACGCCTTCACCCTAGTCCGGTCGATCTACGCCGAGGATTCCGTGAACCTCGCGGGCCGGTCCATCACGGTCGAGAAGCGCTACCTGTTCGGCGACTACACGATCAACGCAGCGGACTTTGCCGCCCGCCTGGCGAGTGAGCGCGCGTCGGACGACCCGATGTTCCGCAACACCGAGGAGGGTCTGCGCGCTCTTCGCAAGAAGGGCGACGAACGCGTCGTCGAGCCGATGAGCGGCAAGCGGGTCTTCGCCATGCTCGGCGGCCTCTACTACGACGGGTCGTACAGCTTTCCCGTGCCGCTCGCCGGCGTGAGCTGGGTCGACTTCGACTGGCGGAAGACCGGGACCCAGCTGTCGGCCTTCTTCGCAGGTCCGATCTTCGTCGCCAACCTGTCCCGACAGGTGAACAAGAACTTCCGGTGGGGCGTGGACGTGTCCTTCATTGCGCTACCCAACACGTTCTACCAGTACGCGGACAACACCGAAATCAAACCCCGCGAGGTCAGGAACTTCGAGCAATTCGTCGGCGGGCTGCTGAACTGGCAGGTGACGCCCGAACTCGACCTGTCGACGCAGACCGACGTCTTCTACGAGATTCTATCGACCCACCAGCAACACGGACCCGAATTATCGCGTGCCGGCCAGCGGCGCGACGCTCGATGTGTACGGCGAGGTGAAGTACGTTCGCAAGAGCTTCAGCGCCATCGCCACGGTCGACGAGGCTCACCGCCTCGGCTGGCGCGAGTTCGGGTACGTGGACGACCCCGACCCCCTGCTGCCCACCTGGACTCGCTACTCGCTCGAAGTCAGTCAGCACGTCTTCGTCGGGAAACTGACGCGGGGCGGGGTCTCGGCTGGGTACTTCGGCGGGCACGATCTCGACCGGTTCTCACAGTACTCTCCGTCGTTCCTGACGCGTCCGACCCTGCACGGCATCCCGAGCGGGGTCGACTCGTTCGACCAGGTGACGACCCTCAGCGGGTACTACGGGTTCAACGTCTCGGACTTCGCGAAACTCGAGGGCTACTACACGCACGCGTGGACGCGGAACCGGTTCGAAGGGAACGCCCTCAGGCAGTTCGACGGCCTCGACTACAGCATCGGCGTGGCGGGGCCATTCGGGACGTTTGTCCAGGGCTCGATCAGCTTCGCCATCCGCGGCAACCTCGAGCGGTACAACTCGCGCTGGGGGACCTATCTCGTCTTCCTCAAGCCGCTGAAGAAATAGCACCGGGACCCACCGGCCCCCGCTCCGGGTGCGCAGACCGCCAAGACGCCGGAGGGCTGGCCCGTGGCCGTGGATCGGGCAGGGCCGGGACAGGTCCAGGGTTGAAAAGCTGCGTCTTCAGGGACGGAGGGATGACAACTAGGCGGGCGTGGCGGTCAGTTCGGCGATGCGGCGCTCCACTTCGGCGAGGGCCCCCATGATCTGCTCGCGGCGAATGGGATGTCCGGTGACCTCGGCCTGACGCCGCAGCTCGCTGCGCGCCAGCCGCAGCGACTCGAGGCGCCGCTCGCGCTCCGGGTCCGTGGCGCGACGCGCCGGCGGCGTCCGCCGCTGCTCGAGTTCGCCGATCCGGTCCTGGATTCGCGCCTCGGCGTCAACGAGGCCTTCCGCGCCGTCCCCCATAGTCTCCCCTCACGCTCCTGCGCCGTCCGCCCCACAGTTCGCGCCTCGAGCCTCTCGCGGCCCCCGCGGCCGCGCGGCGACGCGTCACTCTCATGGAACCGGAAAGATCAGTATAGCCCATCGCCCTCGACCCTGGCGTGCCTCCGAGGCTCCTCGTGCGGCCCGTCGCGCGCCCGGAGGTGCGCGCGCGAAAGCAGTCCACCGACGGCGGGTCGTCGAACCCGCGCAGAGGCCTGCGGCCTCGACCGCCGGGCGCGAAGCGTTCGCGCCGGGCGGGGGGAACCGGTTCCAATGTGTGGGGTCAGAATCAGGCGCGAACCACGCCTGCTGGGGCCGAGACCGAGGGCAGGCGTGGCCTGCCCTCGGTTGAAACCGCTGGCGGTGTCCGACGGACTACTTCGTGACCAGGGCGACGGCCTTCTCGACCGCCGCGGTGAGCAGGCTCACGTCCGGGGTCTTGATGAACTGTTCCTTCATCAGCAGGTCGATGATCGCGCGCGCCTCCTTGATGTCGCGCAATGTCCCCCCGTAGACCTCGTCGCGGGTCGGCTTGACGCGGGCCACGCCGTTGGCGATCGCGGTCATCGCCACATCCGCGGCTTCGTGGGCGAACATCTCGGTCTCGTCCATCGTGGGCATGATGTAATCCGGGTGGATCCCTTTGGCCTGCGCGAAGTTCGCCACGGAGAAGGCCGCAGCGATGGCCATTTCGTCGGTGATCTTCCGGGCACGGACGAGGAGGGCGCCCTTGAGGATCCCGGGGAACCCCATGGAGTTGTTGACCTGGTTCGGGAAGTCGCCGCGGCCGGTCGCGACGATGTAGGCGCCAGCTTCCTTGGCGGCGTACGGATAGATTTCCGGGACCGGGTTCGCGCACGCGAAGACGATGGGCTTGCTGGCCATCTGGCGGATCCAGTGCGGCTTGACGACGTCGGGCCCCGGCTTGCTGAGGGCGATCAGGACGTCGGCGCCCTTGAGCGCCTCCTCGATGTCGTTCACGCAGCCCGGATTGGTCTTCTCGCAGAGCTCCCACTTGCGATAGAACGCCTTGTCCGCCTTCACGTCGTCACGCTTCTTGTGGAGGCCGCCCTTCGTGTCGAACAGGGCCATCCGCTCCGGGTCGCCGCCAGCCATCAGGATCAGGCGGGCGATGGTGGTGTTGGACGCCCCCGCCCCGTAGAGGACGATCCGGACCTTGCCGATCGGCCTGTCGACGATCCGCAGCGCGTTGATCAGGCCGGCCAGGGTCACGCTGCCCGTGCCCTGCGCGTCGTCGTGCCACACGGGAATGTCACATTCCTCTCGCAGGGTGTCGAGCACCTTGTAGCAGTTGGGCTGGGAGATGTCCTCGAGGTTCACCGCCCCGAAGCTCGGCTCGAGCATCTTCACGAACTCGATGATCTTGTCGGGATCGTGCTTGCCTTGCTTGTTGTAGCTGTTCACGCACAGGGCGATGGCGTCCACGCCGCCCAGATACTTCATCAGGAACGCCTTGCCCTCCATGACGCCGAGGCCGCCCGACGGCGAGCAGTCGCCATCGCCCAGGACTCTCGTCGAGTCTGACACGACCGCAACCAGGTTCCCGCGGTTCGACAGGTCGAAGGAACTGTCGTGGTGGTCACGGATGGCGGTCGAGATGGCCGACACGCCGGGGGTGTACCACACGTTGAACCAGTTGAACCCATAGATCCCCGCCTTCGGCACCGTGACCATCTTGCCACCGTAGAACCGGTGCGCCTGGAGGGACAGCTCCTTGAGGAAGGCCGTCTTGGCTTTCGCCAGCTGCTCCTGGGTGAAGGTGGCGGGGAACAGCTCGTTGAGGTTTGAGAGCGTCAGGTCGATCGTCTTCATGGTCGTCTCCGGGAAGCAGTTAGAGCGGACGGCAATGACTCGCCGGAGGATAGCACAAGAGCCTCCCGCGAACACGCCGTTCCGCGCGTGGCTGATCAGGAAATCAGCTGTCTCCGGGGGCCCGTGGGTGGTCGAGTGAGCAGTCTGTCGTCGACTGGAACGCCCGCGGCTGCAATGATTGGCCACGCGTCGGGGTGGAGTCAACCAGAACCGTGGATGGGCTCCCCGTCGCTCCTCAACCGGCGGTAAGCTGTGCCGTACCAACTCGTGTCCTCCACGCGGTCCCTCGCGCGAAGGGATCTCACCCTCGCTGCCCTCGTTCTGATCGGCGTCCTCGGTGAGGACCGTGGACACGGGTCACGTGGGCGTCATCACGCGACGTGACGGCCGCTCACCCCGCCGGCGCCTGTACGGCGAGGGACGCGAGGTCGTCGCCCCACAGATGTTCGCGCAGATGCGGCGGGCGTTGGCCCCGCCCGGGATCATCATCGAGAACGTGCTGCTGCGCGACATCCGCCGGCCGGCGTCCCTGAAGGAGGCGATCGAGGCCAAGCCGCAGGCCGAACAGGACGTGCCGCGGGGAATGGCGGATTTCCAGCGGATCGTGAGCCAGGGCATCAATCAGCCGCTGCTCGCGTGGAAGGGCATCGAGGCGACGATGGACATCGCCAAGAGCCCCGACTCGAAGGTGGTCGTCATCGGCAACCCGAAGAACGGCCCGCCCCTGGTTCTCCCGGGCCCGTAGAGGGCCGCCCCCGGGTCACCGCTTGGACGCGGGCAGGGGCTTGGGGCCCGGCAAATCCTCGCGCCGCTGTCCGGCCAGTGCGAAGGAGCGCATCGAGAGGCTGCCGTACCGGAACCCCTCGAACACGTCGAAGACGCGGTCGCCCGTCAACGCCGAGCCCAGCACGAACAGCAATGGCTCGAAGTGCTCGGGCGTCGGCACCGACTCGAGCGCGTGGGGGGCGCGCCGCCGGTAGTCCAGGAGCGTCTGCACGTCCAGGCGCCCGATCTGCTCCCGCGCCCACTCGTCGAAGCCAAGCGCCCAGCCGTCGGCCACGTGGGTCTCGCCCGAGAAGCGCAGGCGGTGGAGATTGTGGACAATCCCCCCACTGCCGACGAGCAGGACGTTCTGGTCACGTAACGGAGCCAGCGCGCGGCCCATCTCGAGGATGTCGGCAGGCTCGGCTGGCAGAGGGAGTGACACCTGGACGACCGGGACGCGCGCGCCAGGAAACGCGAGCGAGATCGGTACCCAGGCCCCGTGATCCAGGCCGCGCGACGGGTCGGGAGCCGCCTTGATGCCCGCACGCTCGAGCAGCGCGATCACCCGGTCGGCCACCGCCGTGTTCCCGCGACAGGAATAGGAAATCCGCTCAACCCTCGACGGCATCCCGGAGAAGTCGTACAGCAGTTCCGGGTGGCCACTGCGCGTGACCCTCACGGGGCGAAACGACTCCCAGTGAGCCGAGAGGATGACCGCGGCGTCGAGCGGCTCGAGCGGAGCCGCGAACCGACGCAGGGCTCCCGCATACTCGTCGTCGAACACCGTGTTGGGGGACCCGTGCGACACAAACAGCGCCGGCACGCGCCGCCCCCCGCGTTGCCGGCGTTCCAGACCGGCGTAGATGCTCGGGCGCGTCATGCACGCTCCCCCGTCGCGAGCCACCCGCTCATGACCTGCTCCACCTCGGCGAACTGGTCCAGCACGGGTTGCGTCAGCTCGCCTGCCGACGCGAAGTCGCCGCGGGCCGCCGCCGTCTCGAGCGCGAGAGCCGCCGCTTGCAGCGACGTGGCGCACGCCGTCCCAGACGAACCCTTGAGCGTGTGGGCGAGGCGCCGCAAGGTCGGGCCGTCCTGGGCGGCCAGGGCCCGGGTCATCGCCTCGAGCTGGCGGGGAGTGTCCTCGAGGAAGATCTGGACCACTTCGCGCAGCAGGTCCTCGTCCCCGCCCAGGCGGACGAGCAACGCGTCCCGGTCCACAACCGGCTTTCGCGCGGATTTGGCTGGGGGCTCGACCGCGGCCGCTCTCGCTGCCTCTGCACGGCCTGCCGACTCGGCTGGCGACCATCGCCCGACCGCTTTGCGCAACTCCTCGGGGTCGATCGGTTTCGACACGTAGTCGTCCATGCCGGCATCCAGGCAGCGCTCACGATCGCCCTTCAGGGCGTGGGCCGTCATCGCCACGACCGGGATGCGTGCGTTGTGCTGCCCCGCTCGGCCCTCGCGGATGTGCCGCGTGGCCTCGAGACCGTCCATCTCCGGCATCTGCACGTCCATCAGGACGACGTCATAGGGAATCGAGCGAAGCGCGCGAATCGCCTCGGCGCCGTTCGCCACCGCATCCACACGGTGCCCCATCTTCTCCAGTACCTTGACGGCCACCTTCTGGTTCGTGACGTTGTCCTCGGCCAGGAGCACTCGCGTCTTGCGGCGCACCGGTTCGGACCCCGGCGAGCTTGCGCCCATCTTATCAGGGTCTGCGATGGGTTGCGGCCCGTGTCCCACGAGCTGCTCCAGCACGGTGCGCAGGTGGGTCGCCTTGATCGGCTTGCTGAGCGCTGCCGAAAAGCCGACCTCCTTGGCACTCTCGACGTCGACGCGACGGGCCGTGGACGACATCAGGATGAGGGCGGTGTCAGCGAGCCGCGGGTCAGCCTTGATACGCCGGCCGACCTCGTCACCCGCGGCATCCGGCATCTGCAGGTCGATGACCGCTACGCGGTACGGGTCGCCATCGCGCGCCGCGCCTCTTAGATGTCGAAGGGCGTCGGCTTCGCCCGCCGCCTCCGTGTGGCGACACCCCCACGCGCCGAGGAGGGCGGCGAGCCCGCGTCGCGCCGTCGCGTTGTCGTCCACGACCAGCACCCGAAGCGCCGACAGGTCTGGGGCAGACGAGGTCGTGGCCTCGCCCGGACAGCGCTGGAAGCGGGCCGTGAACCAGAAGGTCGACCCGCGCCCGACCTCGCTGTCGACGCCCACGCTCCCGCCCATCATCTCCGCCAGCCGACGGGTGATGGACAGACCGAGACCCGTGCCACCAAACCGCCGCGTGGTGGAGCTGTCCACCTGCGTGAACGGCTCGAAGAGCGTGGGGATTTTGTCGGGCGGAATCCCAATCCCGGTGTCCCGCACCGCGAAGCGGAGCAGCGCGTCGGACGCACCGGCCTCCTCCAGGCTCACGGTGACGGTCACCTCCCCACGTTCGGTGAACTTGAGCGAGTTGCCGAGCAAGTTTGTGAGGAATCTGGCGGAGCCGCGCCGGGTCGCCCTTGAGACGCGTGGGAGCGTCGGGCTCGACCAGGCACGCCAGCTCGAGGTTCTTCTGGTGCGCCCGCATGGCGAGAATGTCCGTGGTTTCCTCGAGCGTGGCCACGAGGTCGAAGTCGATCGTCTCGAGGACCAGCTTGCCGGCCTCAATCTTCGAGAAGTCGAGGATTTCGTTGATGATCGTGAGCAGCGTGTCGGCGCAACTGCGCACCGTCTCGGCGTACTCGTGCTGCTCGGGGGTCAGCGGGGTGTCCAGCAGGAGCCCGGTCATCCCGATGACGCCGTTCATCGGGGTGCGAATTTCGTGGCTCATGTTGGCCAGGAACTCGCTCTTCGCCGCGTTGGCGACGGCCGCCTCGTCCGCCAGGCGGTTGGCTCGTTGGACGAGTCGCTGCAGTTCGGCGTTGGCGGCCTCGGTCTCGTCCTTCGCCTTCCAGAGCGCCTCGTCAATCTTTAGCCGCTCCGTGATATCGCGGAGGATGGCCACCGCGTGCCAACGGCCGCGCAGGGCGATGGCCGAAGCTGAGAGCTCGACCGGCAGTTGAGAGCCGTCCTTCCGACGGGCCGCCACCTGCTGGACGGCGCCGATGAAGGCCCCGCCGCCGCTCTCGCGGAACTGGGCGAAGCCCGAGAAGAATGCGGGCTGGTACTCGTCGGGCAGGACCAGATCGTGGATCGGTCGCCCTTCAGCCTCCTGGCGCGTGTAGCCGAACATCCGTTCGGCCGCGTCGTTCCACACGGTCACGCGGGCGTCCGGGTCGATCATGATGATCGCGTCCTGTGCGGCGGCGCTGATGCTCCGGAAGATCTCCTCGCGGTCCCGCAGGGCTTCCTCCGCGTGCTTCCGCGCCGTGAGGTCGAGGGCGACCACCAGAGCGAATCGCTGCCCGGCCAACTCGAACAGGTCGATCGCGACCGAGGCGTCGCGAATCTCGCCGGCCGGCGTGCGGAGGCGGACCTCCACGTCCTGGACCAATCCCTCCGTCTCGAGCGCCCGGTGGAGTTCCCGGCTCCGATCGTCGGCGATCAGGTTCAGGTCCGCCACCGTCCGCCCGATGATCTCCGACCGGTCGTAGCCGACCAGCCGCACGAAGGCTTCGTTCACCTCCACGATGCGGCGGTCGTCGAGCCAGATGATCGCCATCGCGGCCGGGTTGCTCCGGAACGCTTGTTGGAACCGTTGCTCGCTCTCGCGGAGCGCCTCCTCGGTGTGTTTCCGTGCGAGGGCGTTGGAGAGCACGTCAGCGACGATCCGGAGCAGGGCCATTTCGTCATCGGGCCACTGGCGGCTCCGGTGGAAGACATCCAGGTCGAGAAACCCCGTGATCGCTCCCCGCCGGTGCACGGCGACGGCGAGGAACGACCCGACCGATTGCCGCATCAGCGAGTCGCGTTCGATGCGGGCTTCGGCTGGCATGGCGGCGACTTCGGTGACCCGCACCGCCCCGACCGTGTCCAGCGTCGCCCAGAGCCATGGGTAATCGGTCAGCGGCACCGACTGCAGCACCGGCAGCCGTGCGCCGACGCCCGGCCGACACCACTCGTGGGTCAGGCTGAAGGTCGCTCGATCGGACGACAAGTGGAACAGTTGCACACGATCCACGCCCAGGAACGTGCCCACCTCGCCCAGGGCTTCGCGCGTCGCGGCGTCCACTCGTTCCGTCCGCAGGCGGAGGAACCGGGCAGAGATCTCGAGGATCATCTGCGTGAACCGGTGGCTCCGTTCGAGCGCGAGGGCGGCTTGGCGGCGGTCGGTCACGTCGACCGCCATGCCGACGATGGACCGGACCCGGCCGTCCGCCTCCGCGAGCGGGCTCAGGGTCGTCTCGACGACAATGGTCGTCCCGTCCGGGCGGGCGTACGGGCCCTCAAGGGTCGCACGCTCGCCTCGGCTCGCCTGAGTGATCGCCGCGCCAAGGACGACGCGCTCTGGGGCCGGCCACAAGTCGGAGAGTGGCCGACCGATGACCGCGTCCTCGCCGAGGTCGAACGTGCGGAGGCCGTTCCGGTTGATCGCCTGGCATCGACCGCTCGGATCGAGCAGCATCACCGCGTACGGCGACCCTTCCACCAGCCCGCGATACCGGTGCTCCGAGATCGCGATCTGGGCCGCCGACTCGGACATGCGTCGTTCGAACAGGAAGAACGCGATCAGGAACAGTGTCGTGACGAAGGTCACGACGATGGGCGCCAGACGCGCGCGTGCCACGCTCGAGCGCACACCTGCCGCATCGATGCGCAATTCGACCGCCGCGGCGCGTGATTCCGTGCGGCCTCGTACGGGCGTGAGGGCGGCGAATGTGTCACCCTCCACCCTCACAGCGTCCGCCGGCTCGGGACCAGCCGCCGCCGTCATCAGGGCTTCCCAGGTGGCCGTCGCGGCCGGGTACGGGTCGCCAGGCATCGCCTCTCGACGCGACCGGAGCGATGCAGACGCGGCTTGAACCAGGTAGACGACTGTCGCGCCGCGGCGCACGATCAGGGAGGCCGAGCGGACGTCCCGCGCCGAGCAGACGGCGGCAAGCCCCGCCCGCACGCCCCGATAGACGCTCGACGGAAGGTCGGCGGGGGACGCGGTCAGCTGCTCGATGGACAGGCCGTCCAGCACCGCGGCAATCGTCGAGGTCCGCAGCGCTAGCGCCGCCCGCGCCCGGGTTTGCTCGGCCACGCCAATCAGGACGGTCATCGCCCATCCTGCCGCCAGCACGACGAGCAGCATCGACGTCATGGCCCGCTCGTAGCGGGTCCAGGGCCACACGACGCCTGACCGGCCGGTATTGGCGCGCTGGAGCTCGCAGTGGAACCGCCACACGGCGAGCGACAGGAGGATTGCCAGTGTCCCCCGCACATAGGCGACCGGGAGTCCCGCCAGGGCCTGGATGGTCCCCTCGTTGAACCATGACGCCGGGGGGAACGGGGCCGCGCCGACCACGGCGCCCGAAACCCCGGCAAACAGGGCGAAACACGCCCCTGCGAGACGAAGTCCGCCACGGCCCACCGCGTCGGTGCGCGACGCACGGAGCAACACGACCGCCGCCCCCAGGTAGGCCGGCAGGGCGAGCGAGTAGCGCAGGACCGCATCCGCCGGGCCGAGGCCGAACCGGATAGCCACGCCGAGGACCAGGAGGACGGCCACTGGCCTCCACCGGGTCATCAGGCCGGCGAAACGGTCCGACAGGCCTTGGCGCACGAATTCCGAGAGGGACAGCCACGCGATGATCAACAGACTGAGGTGGAGCACGGGCAGGGGCCTGAGGTTGCCGAAGCTGTTCTCGACGACCGCCAGCCCTTCCGACAGTCCGAGCGCCGCCGCGAACGGCACGATCCAGCGCCATGCGAGCCTCGTTCTCTGCTCCCACGAGAGGGCGCGAGTAGTGGCCGCCAGCAGGACGAACGCCAGACCATAGGCGAAGTGCACGAAGTCGAGCTGCTGTCTGAGAAACTCGATCATGGAATCCCCGAACCGTACCAGTCCCTGCGAGGCGGCGGCCCCTTCTCGATACTTCGGCATTGACTCGAAAATCCACAGGCGGCTGGATTCCCGACGGCGAGTCTTCCCTGGGGCAGACTTATGTTCTCGTGTCACCTCCAAGGAGCGACGCAAAGCTGTGCAGCTCGTGGCGTAGGACCAGCCAGCGGCGAGGTTGGACCGGGGGGCAGCCGGGCTGCGAGGCCGGCCCCGAGTCGGCGTCCGGCTGGCCTAGCCGCGCGGTCGTCTGTCCGTACGGTTCAGGTTCCGGGGATCATTCCGGCAGCGTCATGCGGTTCCTGAGCTCCGAACCGTTGCACGTGAACCCCGCGCTGGTCGGCCGACCGCTGGCTTCTCCGCTACGTCGGTTCCTCGCCTTTGGCATCGACTCGGTCTTCCTGTTCCTTCCGACGGTCGGGACCGCCCTGGTCATCGCTCTGTTCCTACTGTTCTGGACCGATCGAGTCGCCTTCAACGCCGTTCGAGGGTTAGGACGCGCGGCCCATGATCGCGCGGCCGGCATTCGGGCCATCCGCGGTCTGACGCCGTTGCTGTTGAGGCTCGAAGCCAAGGGCGTGCCTCCCGCGGCGGCAGCCGCGGCGGAGGAGGGCGACCTGGACAAGGCGGCCGCGATTCTGGCCGACTATAACGTCGAGCTGTCCCTCTGGATCGGGGAAGGAGCGGACGAGCGCCCGAATCGTCCGAAGACGGTCCGAGTGGAAGTCTTGCGGTTGATCCCGCCGATCGCGCGCGGCGTCGTCATGTTCGCCGTGCCCGCGCTGTACTTCACGCTATTCACGTGCGGCACGCGGGGCGCGACGCCAGGCAAGCGCCTGGTCCGAATTCGCGTCGCGCGGCTCGACGGCGAGGCGCTGTCGTGGCTCGAAGGCCTCGAGCGTTTCATCGGCTACCTGGACATCCCGCTGACCATGTGCATCAGCCTCCTCGACTTCTGGCGGGATCCCAACCGGCGCCTCCCGCACGACCGCACGGTTCACACGGCCGTCCTGATGGCCAGACGATAGGGGAGCGCCGCCTCGTCGCCACACGTGAACGGCGTGGGACGGGATCCGGGCGGCCGCCGCGGCTCCCTCGAGGTCCCCGGGCCCTCCACTCGCGCGACATGACCGCCGCTGTCCACGGACTGCGCACGACGAGCGCGCGGCGAGGGTGTCGCCGGAGTGCGCCCCGAGCCCTGTAGAATAGGGAGGCCTCCGCTTCGCGGACACCCAACCTCCCTGTGACACCGACCGACCCACTCGTAGGACCGCTCCGGATCAGGACCGTTCTGGGCTTCTGGGCCCCGCTCGCGGCCACGTGGCTGATGATGGCGGTCGAGGGACCGTATGTCGCGGCCATCATCGCCCGCCTGGCCGATCCCACGCGGAATCTGGCCGCCTACGGGGTGGCCTTCTCGTTCGCGTTCATGGGCGAGGCGCCCGTCATCATGATGATGACCGCGGCCAACGCGCTCGTCGCGGACCGCGCATCGCTGGTCGTCCTGCGCCGGTTCATGCTGCGCCTGACAGGCGTGCTGACCGTGGCCATGGCGGTTGGCCTCTGTCCGCCCCTGTTCCGCTTTGTGACCGACCGCGTCATTGGCCTCCCCGCTGATGTCGCCCGCCTGACGCACGTCGCGACCAGCTTCCTCATCCTGTGGCCGGCCGCCATTGGCTACCGGCGTTTCTACCAGGGCATCCTGGTGCGCCACCACCTGCCGCGCCGCGTGGCGTACGGCACGCTGATCCGCCTGGCGACCATGTCCGTTACGGCCGCGGCCCTGGCGGCCGGAACGTCGCTGCCCGGCGCGTATGTGGGCTCGCTCGCGCTGGTGTCGGGGGTCCTCGCTGAGGCGGCGGCCAGCCGCTGGATGGCGCGCCAGGTCGTCGTGCGCGTGCTCGCCACGGCTCCCGCCCCGTCCGCGCCGTCTCTGTCGGCGGCCGATGTGTGGCGTTTCTACTTTCCGCTGGCGCTCACCTCGCTGCTCGCGATTGTCGTCAATCCCCTGGTCACCTTCTTCCTGGGTCGCAGCCGCTCCCCGATCGAATCGTTGGCGGTGCTGCCGGTCGTCACCGGGTTCGTCTTCATCTTCCGCAGCGGCGCCATCGCCTACCAGGAGGTCGGCGTGGCGCTGGCGGGCGGGAATGGCCAGCGTGAGCGGCTGATCGCGCGTGTGGCCGTGGGCCTCGCAGCGGTGTCGGCGTTGGCGCTGGCGGCAGTGCTGTTCACGCCGCTCGGACTCGTCTGGTTCGTCGGTGTGTCGGGGCTCTCGACGGACTTGGCGCGCTTCGCGTTGTGGCCGGCGCGGGTGCTGTCACTTGTCCCCGCGCTCGACTACCTCATGAGCCTCCAGCGTTCACTGCTCGTCCTTGCGCGCCGGACGCGGATCATCACCGCGGCCACGGCGGCCGAGGCAGGCGGCATCGTCTTCGTGCTCGTCGCCGGCATCGCAGGGCTGGACCTGATTGGGGCGCTGGTAGCCGGCGCGGCCATCCTGGCGGGGCGGATTCTGCGGCAACCTGTTTCTGATGGTCGCGTCGCCCGGAGGGCGCCCTGGAGTGGATGGGGTATCCTAGGCGCCGATTCCCCCCGTCCCAACGCTTGTTCACCACCCTCGTTGTCGCGGGCGCCCTCCTGCGCGCCCTGCGGCTCCCATCAGGTGCACGAGAACCACCTCTACCAGGCCGTTCCGCTCGCGCCGGTCGCCTCGGTGGGACGCCAGAGGTGGGGGCGGGTGGCGGCCGCGCTGTCGGCCATCCAGGCGCTCAACCTCTACTGTTTCTACGGGTTCTCGGAGGGCATTGCGGTCCACCCGCCACCGCGGACCTCACCCTCGTCGACACAACTGTACTGCTCGCGCCCGCCAACTGCGCGGCGCTCGTCTGGCACGCGCGGATCTTGCGCCAGACCACTCGCCAAGAGCGGCCCGACCCGGCAGCACCGGGAAGCCGGCCGTCTCACCCCGGTCTATTGCAGACGCGGCCAGATGACGACATGATTGGGTAGAAGAAGACGCCTACTCGGCCCGCATCTATGAGCAACGGGCCCGCGCGGTTCCCGCGTGTCCGCCGTCTCGTGTGGCTTCTGCTCGGCGTTGCCGCCCTCGCGGCCGCCGTTGCGGGCCTCGTGTCCCTCCGTGGCCGGGGCTACGGAACCGAACCGATCCGTGTCGGCTACCGCGACCAGCGGCCGTTCTACTTCGCCGGCGGCGAACCCGACGGCATCGCCGTCCAGGTGATTGCCACCGCCGCGCGGCGCCTCCACGTTCCCATCAGGTGGACGTTCATCTCCGGCAGCGCCGATAATCCGCTCCGGGCCCGGGTGATCGACATCTGGCCGACCTTTCCCGTCGCGCCTCCGGAGAGGGACATCAAGGTCACAGAACCTTGGCTCGAGAGCACGTTCTTTCTCGTGGCCCGGGCGGGCACGCTGCAAGCCGGCAACGATGTGTCGGGGCGGACGGTCGCCGTCACCTTGGTCCCCAGGCGCGGCGACCAGATGGAGGACCGGGCGCTGAAGGGCGCCGTCAGGCGCGTCGTGCCCTCCGCCAACGCCGCCTTCGAGGCGGTCTGCACCGGATCGGCCGATTCTGCGCTGATCGAGGGACGGCAAGTGCAGTGGCTGCTGCTCAACCGGCCCGCTCCGTGCAACGGTGTCCCGATCGAATTCGCGCCCGGACGGGATGCGGTTCGCTCGTACGGCATCGGGTCGACGCCGGCGGCCGCACAGATTGCCGTGGCTCTGCGCGCCGAGATCTCCCGGATGGCGGAGGACGGAACGCTGGCCGCGATCCATGCCCGGTGGTCGCTCGGCACCGTCAACGAGACGCGGCTGGTCTATGAACTCCAGCGCGCCCAGCAGCGCGGGCGCATCACGCTGTACGGCGCCGCCGCGATTGGCCTCGCGTTCCTGCTCTCGCTCTGGCAGATCCGTCGCAGCGTTCAGGCGACCCGCCTGGCGGAAGAAGCGTCTCGCGCCATGCAGATCTATGCGCAGCAGCAGGAACGCTATCGCTTGCTCTTCGAACGGAATACCGCCGGCGTCGTCCAGACGCTCATCGACGGCACGATTCTGGACTGCAACGTGGCGTTCGCGAAGATGTTGGGGTTCGAGTCGAGGAGTGATCTGCTGGCGAGGCCCTCCTGGCATTACTACCTGGACGAGGCCGAGCGCTTGGCCGTCGTCGCCCGCCTTCGGGAGGAGGGAGCGCTGTCGAATTGCGAGATCCACGCCCGCCGCAAGGACGGCAGTAGTGCGTGGTTGCTGGGCAGCATCACGATGATCGACCAGGGCGGCGGAAAACCGGCCATCCTGGAGTCGACCGCCATCGACATCACCGAGCAGCGGCGCCTGGAGGAGCAGTATCGACAGGCGCAGAAACTGGAGAGTGTCGGCCGGCTGGCGGGTGGCGTGGCCCACGACTTCAACAACCTGCTCACCGCCATCCTGGGCTATGCGGAGTTGTCCCTCGCCGAGATCGCGAGCGACAGCCCACTTTGGACCGCCCTCGACGAGATCCGGAAGGCGGCCCAGCGCGCCGCGTCGCTGACACAACAGTTGCTCGCCTTCAGTCGCAAGCAGATGCTCCAGCCGGTCGTGCTCAACCTGAACGACGTGCTCGCGGACACGGAACGACTGCTCCGGCGCGTCATCGGCGAGGACATCGATCTCGTCATCGATTTCGCGCCGAACCTCTCACCGGTGCGGGCCGACCCCGGCCAGCTCCAACAGGTCGTGATGAATCTGGCCGTGAACGCGCGGGACGCCATGCCCCATGGCGGGACGCTCCGCCTCGAGACCCGCAACGTCACCGTGCGCCCGCCCGACGTGGTCGACGACCCGGATGCCGTGGTGGGTCCCTGCGCCCGGCTGACGGTCAGCGACACCGGGCAGGGGATGGACGCCGAGACGCGCCGACGTGTCTTCGAACCGTTCTTCACGACCAAGGAGCGGGGCAAGGGAACCGGCCTTGGGCTCTCGACGGTCTACGGGATCATCAAGCAGAGCGGAGGATACATCGCTCTTCGCAGCGCACCCGGCCAGGGCACGACTTTCGAGATCTTCCTCCCGAGCGCGCAGACGCCCTCGGCCACGGGCGCCACTCGGCGCGCGGTGCTCATCGTCGAGGGCGACCACACCCGCCGAAGCCTGGCGGTCGAGGCCTTGACGCGACACGGGGTTCGCGTGCTTGAGGCGGCCGATGTCGACGACGCCCGAGCCATCTGGAGCCGCCAGTCGGCGTCTGTCCGCCTGCTCGTTGCCGACCCCGCTCTCGACGGCTCGGCCGGCCGACAGCTCGCCGAGGACTTGATCGCCGAGGACCCGTCGCTGCAGATCCTCTTCCTGCCAGGACCTCCGGCCGGCCCGATGGCCTCTACGGCCGTCGATCAGCTGCCGGGGCCGTTTTCCCCGACCCAACTGGTCGAGAAAGTGGCGACGATGCTCGGGTCGGTTCCGAGCGAACGGTCCGGCTGACTCAAGGTGCGTGCCGGAAGGCCGAATACCCTTGTGGGAGGTTGCGATGCCCGATGAGATTTCCGGCATCAGCCCGATAGCGATCGACCGGACGAACCCCGATCACCCGCGACGCGATCAGTCGCAGCACGGCTCCAGGCGGCACCCGCCGCGGCCACGGCCGCCATCCCCCGAACCTCTGGCGATGGCCGAGCAGGATGAACGGCCGCTGGTCGGCTCCCGGCTCAACGTGCGCGTCTAGCTCTCCCGACGGGCGCGCCCTCCACGTGGGCCCCGGCCCCGACTCCCACCCACCGCTCGTCCGCTTCCTGCTGTCCGCTTCCTGCTTGCAGCCCGCTCGACATCCGACGATACTGAGCGCACCAGCGCCCCACATCTTCGAGGTCGGAGCCCGATGGCCGTGTCGCTCCTTGCCCGCCCGTTCGTTCGTCGTGGCCTGTCGCTCGCCTTGGTCGCTGCGGCCGCGGCGGCCTGCAGCCACGAGTCCAGGCTGAAGACCCGTTGCCTGGCCGGCGAGATTGCCGTGTGCACCGAACTCGGCGACATGTACGCGAACGGCCGCGGTGTCCCGCGCGACCCGGCACGCGCCCAAGAGCTGTACGAGCGCGCGTGCCAAGGCGGTGCGCCCGACGTGTGCAACACGCTCGGCGAGATCTGCGAGAAGACGGGCGACCTCAGCGGCGGGCTGGATAAGGCTGCCGCCTACTACCGAACGGCGTGCGAGGGCCGCAGCTCGGCTGGCTGCTTGAACCTCGGACGCTACTACGCGGCGCGCGAAGAGACGGCGCGGGCTGCCGAGCTCTATGAGCGGTCGTGCGGCGACGGCTGGGCGGCCGCCTGCCACCAACTGGCGGCGGCCTACGAACAAGGCGAGGGAATCGCTCGCGACCTTCCAAAGGCCGTTGCCCTCTACACGCAGGCCTGCGAAGCGGAGTTTGCGGACAGCTGTGTCGCGCTCGGCGTGCTCTACTCCGCCGGCGGGGACCTGCCTCGCGACACTCAGCGCGCAGGGCGGTTCTACGCCAAGGCGTTCAAACTCTACACTGATGCCTGTGAGGCGGGCGTTCAGGCCGACTGTGCCGATCGGGAGCGGCTGAGGGTGCGGCTCTCGACTCTCTCGGCCGGGCCGCCTGTGGCGGCCGGAGACGCCCGGGCAAAGTAGCCCGTGGGGCCGCCGGCCGTCAGAACTGCAGCCCCGTGTTGAAGTGAACGTGCCAGCCACCGTTCGGCCGGACACCGACATCGAGGTTCAGCTGGAAGACACTCGCCAGGAGGAATACCCCGGCACCGGTCCCCCGGTGGAACTTCGCGGTCGAGGCCGGCTGGCCATGATCCCACACGGCCCCGGTGTCGGTGAACAGCGTGAATCCCATCCGGGCGATGCCGAGCGACGAGCTCACGGGAATCCGGAGTTCGGCCGAGGCGGCCAGCAGGTTGTCGCCCGAGAAGCTCCCTGTCGCGAAGCCGCGCAGACTGCCCGCCCCGCCGAGGAGTGCCCGTTCGTAGAGCGGCAGCGGCCCGTCGCTGCCCTCGTACTGCACCCGCAACGAGATCACCGACTGACCAACCAGGCTGCGGTAACCCCGGAGGTCGGCGTGCATTCGGTCCACGCCCGTCGAGCGGGACGGCTCCAGGCGGTCCCACCCCGCGCTGGCGAAGACGGCATTGCGCGGGAAGACCGGGTCGCCCCGGGTATCCACGGTCAGCGTCGCGCCCACCGTCGCCAGACGGTCGTCGAGGGAGCCGAAGGTGACTCGCCCGTACGCGCCCCGGACAGACAGGCGGAGAGGACCCCCCAGTGACCGTCCAGCCTCAACCCTGGCCTCCCGCCGGTCTTCGTCGAGGCCGTAGAACGGGTTCGTCCGGCGGCGGATCGTCAGCCCACCGAAGAGCTGATCGAACACGCCACCCGTGAAGGGCCGGTCGACCTCGAGGCCCGCCTCCTTCGTAGCTCCCCACGTCACCGGGACCGAGATCCGTCCCGCCTGGCCGAGGGTGCCGGGAAACGCGACCCGCGCGCCGTAGGTCAGGCCGTACCCGTCCGCGTAGCGCACGATCGGCATGAACATGCCGCTCGCCATCAGCCGGCGCAGCGGCTGCACCGCCCCCGGCCCAGGGGCCGGGGTGTCCGGCACGGGGCGCTCGCGGACGAGGATCACCAGCGCGACGTCGCCGCCTGGCTCGAGCGACCGGTAGCGCGTTCGGACCTCGACCTCCTCGAAGCGTCCGCTCCGGCGCAGACGCAACTCGGCCTCCTGCACGGCGGAGGAATCGAGAGGCTGTCCGACCTGGAGCCCGGCCAGCCGTATCACCTCGGCGTCGGGCGTCGAGTAGTTCCCGTGCACGCGCACTTCGGCCAGCACCTCGAGGGCGCCTCCGTCAGGTCGGCCCGACGGAACCGCCTGTGCGGCCGCCGTGGCCGCCCACACGAGCGCCACGGCCACACCTGCCCAGACTCGGCTCATGGCTCTTTGGGGGTCACGGCGCGGATACGCGCGCCCACCTCCGCCTTCTTGTAGTCGTAGAAGACGCGACCGTACCGGAAGGCGTAGCGACCCGTCGCAAGTTCGAGCCCGGCCCGCATGGCGATCTCGGCGGGCAACCACACGCCGTCGAGGACCCGCGCCATCGTCATCGACGCCGTCATCTCATCGATACGCACAAGCCATCGGCCGGGGAGAAACCCAAACCCCATGTTGTCGAAGGTGTACTTGACGATTCTGGTACTCAGCCGGATCGATCCACAAGGTCACCAGCGCAATCTTGTTGAGTTTCCGCTCGATGTCCTCGTCGTCCGCGTCGGTGGTCGGGGCCTTCGTCGTCTTCGGTCGACTGGCCTTCTCGCCAGCCTTCGATGGGTGCTCACGCTCGGTCTCATTGTCAGTAAACAGCCGTGACGGGTAGTACTCGACCTTCAGGACCTCACGATCGGCCAGTCGCTCCCGGCCGGCGAGGTAGTAGTTGCCGGGCTCGAACTTGAACTGCAGGAAGTAGGCCTCGGAGATGAACCGCGGCTCCCCGCGCTGGCTCATCAGGGCCTCGGTCGGTGACGCGTCCGACGACAGGGACGAGCTCCGGCTCGGGGCAGACGGGGCGCCGGTTGTCTGGCCTTTCTGCGCCTTGGCTTCGCGCCGCTTCTCCTCGGCCAGCCACTGTTCCTCGTACTTCCGGCGATCGGCCTCCGCAATCACGACGCCATCGAACCGGACCGGACTGCGGACCAGATAGCCGTCGCGCACGTACCAGGTGAACTCGCGATGGAAACCACTGAGCGGCAGCTGTCCGGGCCCGGCGATCGAGAACGTCTCGGTCTCGCTCAGGATGTAGTCGTGGAGCTTCTTCCAGCTCTCGTCGCGACGTTGCAGGACCCGCTCCATGAAAGCGTCGAGGTCGGTGCTCGTCTTGCGCGTTGAAGCGGAGGGGGGCGCCTGCGGAAGGACGGGCACCGGCGGGCCGGCGTGCGCCGGCATGCAGGTGAGGAGGAGCGCGCTAGCAATCAGCCAGGGGTTCGGGCTGAGGGAGTAGCAGTGGGCCATGGTCTGAGAGAGGGAGACGACGGAAGTCAGCCGAATGTTCCGCGGACGGCCACGAGGACGCCTGGGTGTCCCGGCCCGGGGCGGGCGGGGAGGAAGCTCCCGGCGTCGTCGGGGCCGGCCTCGCGTAGGATGGGAGGATGGAACACTCGCCTGGGCAGGACGCCTTCTCGTTCGTGACCCCTCGGGGCGAGACGGCGCAGGTGTCGGTTCGACTCTACCCCGCCCATCCGTCCGCGCGAGGCTGCTGGTTGCTGCTGGCACACGGCGCCGGCGCCGGCCAACTCAGTCCGTTCATGGTCTCCTACGCCGGGGGCCTGGCCGACCGTGGGGTGAGCGTCGCGACGTTCAATTTCCCCTATACGGAGCAAGGCCGCCGGGTACCGGACCCCACTGGCACTTTGGAAGCGTGTTATCTCGGCGCCATCCGCCATGTGCGGGAGCGGGCCGGCTCGTTGCCGCTGTTCATCGGCGGGAAATCGATGGGCGGTCGCATCGCGTCGCACGTCGCCGCGACACCGGGCTGCGGACAGGAGGTCGTCGGTCTGGTCTTCCTGGGGTATCCGCTCCACCCCCCAGGCCGGCCAGACCGGCCCAGAACCGCACACTGGCCCCGCCTGCGGGTTCCGACCCTCTTCGTCCAGGGTTCGCGCGACTCGTTTGCCACACCGGACGAGCTGCGGGCCGCCCTACCATTGCTCTCAAGCCCGGCCCACCTCCACCTCGTCGAGGGTACCGATCACTCCCTCGCGGTCCGTCGCAGCGGGCGCGATGCTCAGAAGGCGCTCGCGGCCAGCATCCAGGATGCGATCGTCGGATGGATGGTTGAACGGCTCGCCTGACGCGCTGGCGGCTACCCTCCCACGGCCCGCGCACTCGGGCGGCACGGAGGGGGCGTGGCGAGGACCGATTCCGCCGGCCGGACGGCACAAGTTGGGGCGGGCACTCGGCGGAGCGACTCTTCGTCCGCCGCGTGGAGTCATTTCCTGACCAGCACCATCAGCCGCGGGAACGCGAACGTGCCCGCGACGTCGTCGATGAGGTTCACCTGGCAGGTGTACAGCCCGGGTGCCAGGTCCGCAGTCGGCACGTCGAGTTGGAACGTGGCGGCCTTTCGATCCGACGACGAGAGGGCGGACGCCTGCACGAGGGTCGTCTCGTACACCCGCTTCTCGCCGCGGAAGAACACCACGTTCGACAGCACGCGCATCGCGGCAGCCGGTTTGGCGCCAGGCGCCGTGCCGGCCGGCTCTTCCTTCGGATCGTAGAACTCGTAGTAGAAGTAGAGGGGCTGCCCGGCGGCGACGACGTGGGCGATGCTCGGAATCAGCTCCTCGCCGTTCTGCACGAGGGGGTTCCGCGTGTCCTTCTTCGGGGCCGCCTGCAGCCGGCTGCCGACCACAACCGAGCTGACGCGGACCGGGCTCTTGCCGAGATCCGGTACGGTGAGCTTCGACTCGAACGAGCCCATCGTTCCCCCCTCGTTCTCGCGCACGACAACCTTGAGCGTGTAAGTGCCCGCGGGAAGATCGAGGTCGGTCTGGTACTGGACGTTCTTGCGCCGGACCTCCTCGGCGGTCGCAACCGAGAGGTTGACGGTGTCCCGGATCCGGGCAACCGGCGTGCCGGCGGCATCGCGCACGACGCCGGCGACATCGATGGTGGCGCGGTCCTTGTCGCGCGACTGGTTGAACGGCACCTTCGAGCCCGGGACCACGACCCAGACCGGCACGAAGTACCGGTTCGCGCGCAGCCGGAAATAGGCCGACGACGCATAGACGGGCAGGTCAGTCACCGACAGATCGGACAGCAGTTGCTCGGTCAACTGCTGCTCCCGGTCCTCGCGGCCCGAGTGGGCGAAGTCCCGCGGGGCGTAGTACCCGGCGCGGTACTCGAGCTTCAGGTCCGGCCGCTTCACCACCACCTTGAGCCGTCGGAACTTCCCGTCGCGCGCACGATCCGTGCTGCTGAACCCGAGCAGGTAGTAGGCCGACGTGTCGGCCACGACCCTGTCGAACACGCCGTGGAAGTCGTTCTGGTCGAAGAAGGCGCGGCCACCGGTGTCCTCGGCCAGCGAGGACAAGGCATCCTGCGAGGCCACCATCGTGTCGAACCGGTTCGACACGGCGGCACCCGAGAACGCCGACTGGCCGCGCACGCTCGCCTGGCTGGCGTCGCCAGCCGGGCCGAGCGCCTGGAGGCCGCGGGCATCCACCGTGTAGATCGACACGTTGGACCGGACGGCCCGGTCCACCACGGTCCGGAGCGCCACGCTGTTGTCCATTCCGGTCTGCGTCATCCCGCTGCAGAAGTAGATGAGTGACTTCTTCTGCTCGATGCCGGACATGGCCTCGGTCAGTGACTGGAGGGCCTGCAAGCGTCGGTCTGTGTTGAACAGCGTGAACTCCGAGTCGTCGGGCGTGAAGTCGGTGTTGGTGTCGTCGGTCGGATCGCCCGCGACGATCTCGTCGAAGCCCATGCCCTCCAGACCGCCGATCCGGTCGATCGTGCGCAGCAGGGCGTCCTTATCCGACGTGAAATCCTGGGGCACCTGGAGCGTCGTCGAGAGCGTGGCGATGGCGACCAGGTCGGCCGGGGTCAGGCGCTTCGCGATGTACTCCCGCGCCGAGGTGACCGACCGCTGGATTTCCTCGGGCTGCATCGAACTCAGGTCGAACAGCATCGCGATCAGCCGGCGACCGTGCAGGTCGACGAGCGGCTTCGACTCGAGGGGCGCGGCGGGCGCTGCCGCCGCCCGGCCGACACCGCCGAGGACGGTCGGCATCTCGGGCACCGGGGTTTCGGCGGGCGCCGTGCTGACCTCTTCAAAATCGAAGGTGCTGATGGTCTGCGACTTGCCGTCTTCGAGGACCGTGAAGTCGTTGCGCGTTAGGCCACGCACGATGTTCCCGGCGCGGTCGCGGACGACGACGTTGACCGTGACGAGGTCGACGCTCGAGTGGAAGACCACCGTCGGCCGCTGCGACGTCGAGGCGGGCTGCTGCGCCACAAGGGGCTGCCCCACCACGAGCACGAGTGCCGCGGCCGAGGACAGGGCCAGTCGGGCCGAGCGCCGGAACCGAACGTGGGGAAACGATGACATGGCGGCGGTGAACCTCAGAACATCAGGCGCGCGACGATCTGCACGCTCCGCATCGGTTGAACCGAAGTGACCTGACCGAAGGTCGGCGAATTGACGACCGTATCGATAGAGCCCCAGTTGGGGGTGTTCAGGACGTTGGTGGCCTGCGCCCGTAGCGAGAACCCGCGCGTGCCACGCACGGGGAACGTCTTCATCAGGCCCAGGTTCAGCGTGTGCGACCCGGGACCGACGATCGTGTTGCGCCCGGCGGTGCCAAACGTGCCGGCCGCCGGGATGCTGAAGGCTGCCGTGTTGAAGAACTCGAGCACGGTCGGGTTGGCGACGGCGATCGGCTCCCCGTTGTAGTTGGCGCGCAGCGTCCCGTTGACCCCGCCTGCCACATCCGTGACGGCCCCCGCGACCCGGGCCGTGAAGGGCAGCCCGGAGGCCGCCGTAAACGTCCCGCTCAGGGACCAGCCTCCGAAGATCAGGTTCGGCAGGCCGTCCTTGTTGAGCCACCGCCGGTCCGAGCCGAACGGCAGTTCCAGGGTGAAGTTCCCGGTAAACCGGTGGCGCTGATCGAAGTTCGACAGCCCCCACTCGGCCTGGAGGTCCTTGTCGTTCTGCGCGACAACGGGGGTGCTCCCCCCTAGGGACGACGCATCGTCGCGCGAGCTCGACAGCGTGTAGACGCCGCCGAACGACAGCCCGTAGGACAGCCGCTTGCGGATGCGCAGCGACATGGCGTGCAGGATCGACTCGGCGCCAGATGATTCCCAGATGAAGGCCTGAACACCCGGAATGAGCAGTCCGGACGCCCCCCGGTTCGGGGCGCGGAGGATGTCGAGGTTCGTGCCCTTCGTTCCCGTGTAGCTGGCGCCCACCGACAGCGTCCGGTTCAGGTCGTGCTGCAGGTCGATGTTCCACAACTGCACGTAGCCCAGCCGATAGTTCGGGTCGACGCCAAAGTTGTTCGTCGTCGTGGCCGTGGGTGTGGCGAGAAAGGCGGTCGACACCAACAGGGGCGACGAGAATGTGCCAATCAGCGTGTCGGTCGTCGCGAAGGGGGGCTGCGCCGCGAGCTTCTGCGCAATAGCCAGGTAGGGCACCGAACTGTAGTTGATGCCGTATCCGCCGCGGAGCACCGTCTGCTGCTGCGGCCGCCAGGCCAACCCGATCCGCGGGGCGAAGGCGCCGCGCTCGGGCTGCAGGATGGCTGTGGGCACCAAACCGGTGAACGGGGCGACCTCACCCGGTTCCACCGGGACGGCCGCGGTGAAGCCGGGCGAGACGTCCAGGTTGACCAGATGGCCACCGGCCTCGCTGTACGGCGATTGGTATTCGTAGCGCAGACCGAGGTTCACGGTCAGATTGGCCGTCACCCGCCAGTCGTCCTGAAAGAAGGCGTTCCCCGACCGCGAGCGGAACCGGATCAGGCCGGGGCCGTACTGGATCGACGCCTGCTGCGGCAGGCCCAAGAGAAAGTCGGCAAAATCCGCGCCCGATGCGTCGGCCGTGCTGCCGCTCGTGTACAAGCCCGTGAAGACGAAGGCGCCGTTGGCGCTGGCGCTGGTTTCGGTATCCAGGCGATCCCCTCGCAACCCGACGCCCCAGCGCAGGTTGTGCTTGTTGATCGTCCGGATCATCATGTCGGACAAGGTCACCGACTCCGTCGACCGCGACGACGGCGTGATGTCGCGCAGGCCGGTGAACCCGGAGAACGACAGGCTCGGCACGCCCCAGTCGAACGGATTGGACGACGTCCCTTCGACGCCCGCCGCGGCGGCAACGTCGGTTGTGCCGGCGAATGCGTTCTCCGTCTGCGAGTCGTTGCGGTTGAAGTCAGCCCGCAGCGAATTGATGATGTGCCACTTGGTGAACGAGAACGAGATTGGGACGTCCCACGCGTGTTGCGACGTCGTGCCGGAGATGGTGGGAAACGCCGTGGCCTGCGTACCGGTCTGGCGGTGGTAGTGGATGCCGATGTTCAGGTTCGTTCCGCCGCCCATGCCTCCGCGCCCCCCGCCCATCATGCCACCGCCCACGGGAGGAAAGCCCATCCCCCCGCGCCGGTCGTTCGTCGCGCCGAAGGACCGAATGAAGCGGAAGTTGATGTCATCTGCCGAGGTGTCGTTCGTCGTGGCGTAGTAGAAGTTCTGCTTGTCGCCGGGCTGGTTCGGCAGCGGAATGTAGTTGAGCAGGGCGAGAGCTGTCGGGCTGATGCGACCCGAGGGGAGGCGGTTGCCCGCGAAGGGTTGGCCGGTAGATCGATCGATCAACTGGACGGACGAGGCCGAGAAATCCCCCGCGCGTTCCGCCAGCGTGGGCACCGTCGAGTACGCAGAGTAGGCATTGCTCGAGTGGTTGCCCGTGTAGTTGAGGAAGAACCAGGTCCGCGACCCCAGATCGAAGAGGTGGGGGATCTTGAACTGTCCCCCGACCGACGCAGCAATGCGTTGCTGCAGGTAGCTCGGTTTGGTGGTCGGTTGGCCGTTCAGCGAGTAGGGCGCCGCGTCAAGCGGGGAGCCGCCCAGCGTGTAGGAGAGCTGGCCCATCAGGCGGCCCTGTCGTAGACGGTTGGCTATCGTCAGCCGGTCGTTGAGTCCGCCGCGCGGTCCGCCCATCCCCCCGCGCCCGCCGAATCCACCACCCGGCCCACCGCCGGGTCCTCCGAATCCTCCCCCCCCTTGCCCCGGTCCCATGCCGCCGCCGAACTGGCCCCCTCCGCCCTGCGCGCCGGGCATGCCCGGCTGTCCATCGGACCCGCCGAACATCCCGTCGCCGCGGGGACCGAAGAGCATCAGGTCGTTGGTCTGGCCCGTGCTGCCGAACGCGGTAACCGTATCCGACAGCGTGTCAGCCGAAAAGCCAGGCGGCAGGCTCAAATGCTCGGCGAGTGTCTGCGCGTCCTCCGCGTTCACGCCGCCTTGTTCAGGCTGCCCCGGCACGGCACCCCTCGCTCCCGCAACCCGCTGGAAGCGGCCGGCCCCGCTCGACTGGGAGGTCCCAGGACGACTCGGCGCCGACGCCGACGGTTGGCTGGAGGGTTGAAGACCGGGCTGGGCCGACGCGCCGCCACTCGGCGGCGCCGCGGGCACCCGCGACGCGAGCGTCATCGCCAGATCCATTCGGCCCTGACACGCCGAGTCGACCGTCACGTCGCGCGTCACGGTCGCAAAAGCGGCCAACTCGGCCTTGACCAGGTAGCGGCCGGGGCCTGGTAGCGCGACGCGGTAAGCGCCGTCGACCCCCGTCGAGGTCGTCAGCGAGCGGTCTCCCGCGTCCGGCGACGTGACAGTCACCGCAACACCCGGCAAGCGAGCCGGGCCGGCCGTCACGATCCCGGTCAGCGTGCAGGCCGAAGTTCCCGCCTGCGGCGTCGTGGCGGGACCCGGCGATTGCGCACGAAGGTCAGGCATCGCGAGCGGGAGAAGGACGAGCAGGACGAGCGGTGAACACAGTCTCGCCGCACGGGAAACACGTAGGCTCGCACTCTGCCGGGGGGGAAGGGTCTTCTGCCGCCTCGAATGTGCCATGGCTCGGTTTGTCCGGTTGACGCTCCAACACACACTGTTACGACCGACCGGTGGCTGACCTGTGACAGAATCGTGACAACTCGGTGGCAGCGCGCGACGGCGGCTGCTTCCTGGGTGTTTGGACCGAAGCAGCGCCGGTCGTATTCCGATCGGCGGACAGGAGTGATGCCATTATGCCCTGGATGGTCGGGGCCGCCGTCGGGCTGGCGCTGGCGGTGGCCATGGGCGCCTTCGGCGCCCACGCCCTTCGAGACCGTCTGGATCCCTACGCCATGGGGGTCTACGAGAAGGCGGTGTTCTACCACTTCGTGCATGCGCTGGGTCTTCTCATCGTCTCGCTGCTCCCCCGGGTCGGCGTGCTCACGGCCGGCGCCGGCCGGTGGGTGTGCGGATGTCTGGCGGCCGGCATCGTCCTGTTCTCGGGCAGTCTGTACCTGCTGGCGATGACCGGCGTGCGGGCGTTTGGCGCGATCACCCCGATAGGAGGTGTCGCGTTCATCGTGGGATGGCTGCTCCTCGCTTGGTTTCTGGTGGGCCGCTGAGACCAGGATGGTCGCCGTCACACGGACACAGAGACCCGGCGCCAGGCGGTTCCGCCCAGAGGCCCAAGTACCAAGGTGAAGGCGCTCACCCACGGCCCCCAGAGTCGAGGCACCGGCACGCGCCCGCCGTCCACGCACCGGCGCTACGAGAGGTGGGCATGCGCCTCTTCGAGCCCGTCCTGGATCGGCAGGTGCTGCGGACACTTCGGCTCGCACTCCCCGCAGCGGAGGCAGCGGTCGGCTCCGCGCCCGTTGGCGACCACCCAGTGCTTGTAGACGGCCGCGGCGGTCTGCCGCGCGTCGAACATGGCGCTGCTGTTGTAGGCCGAAAAGACGTCCGGAACGGCGACGCCGTTCGGGCACGGGAGGCAATAGCCGCAGGTAGTGCACGCGATTCTCATCCTGGCCCGGAAGAAGTCTCGCACCTCGGCGACACGCGCGAGGTCGGCCTCGCTCAGGGTTCCCGCCCCCGCCCGACCGGCAGCTGCGAGGTTCTCCTCGAGTTGCTCGCTGCTGTTCATGCCGGACAGTGCCGTGACCACCTCCGCGTGGTTCCAGACCCAGCGGAGCGCCCACTCGGCGGGCGGGCGCTGCTCGGTCGCCCGGGCCCAGATCGCGGCCACCGCCTCGGGTCCCCGAACCCCGAGCGCCCCGCCACGCAGCGGTTCCATCGCCATAACGCCGACGTGTCTCGCGGCGGCGTGCTGCAGCCCGGCGGTGCCCGCCTGGTACTCTTCGTCGAGGAAGTTGTACTGGATCTGGCAGAAATCCCAGTCATACCCGTCCACGATCGCCGTGAACGCCGTTGGGGACCCGTGGAACGAGAAGCCGATGTGCCGGATGCGTCCATCGGCGCGGGCCCGCTCGAAGGCGGCCAGACCTTGGAGGCGCTGGACGATCTCCCACCGCTCGGCAGACAGGCCGTGGAACAGGTAGAAGTCGATGGCTCGGCAGTCGAGGTGGCCCAGCTGCTCGTCGAGGAGCCGCTCCCAGTCAGCCTCAGTCTTGACGGCCCAAGTCGGTGATTTCGTCGCCACGTACACCCGCTCGCGAAGCCCGCCCTTGAGCGCACGACCGAGGAACGGCTCGCTCTGTCCGTTGTGATACGGATAGCCGGTGTCGAAATAGTTCACACCGCGATCGATGGCCGCCCGCACGAGCCCGGCCGCGCGCTCCTCGTCAATTCTCCCGGGCGTGTTCGCCTCGACGGGCAACCGCATGCAGCCGAACCCCAGCACCGACAGGGCGAGGTCCGGGTACTTCGGCAATGCTCGGTACTGCACCTGATGCTCCTTGCGCCTGCGCGCGTGTCCCAACGTTCCCACCCGCACGACCGTCCTCAGTTGCGCGAAAACGCCGCGCGGCGGACGTTCAGGGTCGGGTTCGTGACGTCGCCCCCGTTCTCTCCAGGTCGCACCACCGACGTCATCAGCCGGCGGCCGCTGCTCCTGACCGGGGGTGCATAGAGCATATACGCGGGACACGGAGGGATGTCCAGCGGCAGGGCCAACGTGCGACAATCCGGGGACGCACATCGGCATTGATCGTGCGGGTCCCGGTTCTTGGGGAGTGTCTATGGTCCCGTTGAGACTGGTCGTCACCCTGGGGGTGGTCTGCGTCATCCTGGCGGCTTCGACGGTCGAAGCGTTCGACGCGGCTCGCCGTGGGCAGATCGAGTCGTTGATCAAGCAGAGCGGCGCGGACGTGGCGGTCGCCTTCCGGACGCTGGATGGCGGCGAGGAGTTGTTTCTGCGGGACGCCGAGTCCTTTCATGCGGCTTCGACCATGAAAGTGCCCGTCATGATCGAGCTGTTCCGCCAGGCAGACGCCGGCCTGCTCGGGCTCGACCAGGACGTCAAGGTCGTCAACGAGTTTCGGAGCATCGCGGATGGGAGCGTGTATACGCTCTCGCCGGCTGACGACTCCGAGACCGACCTCTACCAAGCCGTTGGCCAGACGAGAACCTACCGCTCCCTGTGCGAGCTGATGATCACGCGCAGCTCGAACTTGGCCACCAACAACCTGATCGAGCGGCTGGGCGTGACCCACATCCGCGAGACGGCGGCCGCGCTCGGGGCCGCCGGGATGGATGTCCGTCGTGGCGTGGAGGACGACGTCGCGTTCCGGGCGGGTCAGAACAACACGACGAGCGCCCGTGCCCTGTTCGTCTTGCTCGAGGCCCTGGCGAAGGGCAAGGCCGTCTCGCCCGCCGCCAGCCGGGAGATGGTCGAGATCCTAGCCCGCCAGCAGTTCAACGAGTCGATTCCCGCCGGCCTGCCCCCCGGCACGCGGGTGGCCCACAAGACCGGCAGCATCACGCGCATCCAGCACGACGCCGCGATCGTCTACGGTCAGCGTCCCTACGTACTCGTCGTGTTGGTTCGTGGCCTCGACGACGAGAACAAGGGTCACCAGTTGATCGCCGACATTACGCGGGTGGTCGACGGCGCGCTGGCACCATCGCCCAGCCCGCGCTGACGAGAGTCGCCCGTGTCCCGCGTCAGCGGGACGCTGTCACGGCGCGATCGGCAGCCGGCCCACGATGGCGAGCGTGCCGGCGTCGTTCACGATGTAGAAGTCGTCGCCTCTGACCGCCAGCCCGGTCGGTCGGTACGAGTCCGGGAATCGCCTGCGCGGCGACCACCGCACGGCTGGCGAGGTCGATCGTCAGGAGCGTGCTGTACGCGGCGCTCAGGGCGTAGAGACGCCCGTCGGCCACCGCAGTCCCCGTCACGTAGAGCTCGTCGAGCGCGTGCCGCCCCTCCTTGACCGACAGGCCCGATTCTCTCCCGAGTGCGGGGACGAATTCTTCGCTCAGCAGGCGGTCGCGCCGGTCGAACCTCGACACGACCAGCGCGTGAACCTTGTTGTTCGGCACCGAGACGGTCAGGATGGATCGCGTGGCGGGGTCGAACGCGAGCGACATGGTGTACATCATCCGCGCGCGGACGGTTCCCAGGCGCGACCGCGCCCTTTCGTCGAAGGCGTCGAACGAGTCGAGGAAGTACCGGAAGTTCTCCCCGGCCCTGGCGGTCTCGCTGGGCCGAAGCACGACGTAACTCTTGTTCTCGCCGATCGCCATCAGCTCGTTGCCGTCGAGGAATGCCGCCCCCGCGAACTCCCCGAGGTCGACCGAATAGCCGGGATCGACGATCGTGGACCGCGTGCTGCGGGCCAGCGTCCCGTCCAGCAGGTAGACACCGTGCTGGGTGGTGAGGAGGAACCGATCGCGGACCGCGTCGTAGGCCAGGTCGGTCGGCGTGCCCGAGAGGGTCAGCCCCAGGGGGCGTTGGGACTTGATGGCCAGCGTGGGTAGCGCCGCAAACGGGCCGGCGGCGGGGTCGGCCGGCAGGCCGGCGAGGCGTGGCTTGGTGATCGACCAGCGGCCTCGCAGCGAGACGGGCGAGGACGACCACTCCTCGGCGGACCAGGCCCAGTGCGCCGGGTTGAACGAGAAGCGGACCGGATCGCTCTGCCCCATGTAGGGAGGCGGCCCGGTGCTGGCAAACGCCTGAACGATGTTGCCGGCAATCACCACCAGAAAGACCGCACCCGCCACTGCCTCGAGCGGGCGAAGGGTGCGCGGGGTGTCCGCGAGGTCCTCGCGCCGCAGACCCATCAGCAGCGCGCCCATCGTGACCAGGCATACCCAGTAGATGAACAAGGCCCAGGTATACGTGTGCGCACCGAGGATCTCGAGGCTGAAGCCCTGCCCGACGTCCCGGGCCGCGTGCATGCCCACGTGGCGCATGCCCATGAACACACCCCAGGCTCCCACAAGAACCCCGAGGCCGATGTACTTCGGCTTCGGCCCGTAGCGAAGGATGAACAGTCCGATCAGCGCGACTAGCGCCATCCCGATGCGCTGCTCCCAGCACATCACGCAGGGCGAGTCCCCGAAGGTGAAGCCCAGCACGAAGACCGCCAGTCCGACCGGGATCGCCGATATGGCCAGGACGGCCAGTGCCAGCAAGACGTACAGTGCATCTCGTCTCACACGTCCCTCTTTCTGCGGGGCAAGGCCCCGCCGGATTCCGGTCTCAGTAGTTCACGCCGGGTAGCAACCCCGACCGTGTGGCCACCGAGAAGAGGAACACCATCAGCAGCACGCTGACGACGAGCAGGCCAAAGGCCACGCGCTCCTTGTCCGGCCTGCGCAGGACCAAGCACGCGGTCACGAAGATGAGCACCAGGTTGAGGAACTCCACGCTCGCCTCCTTGAGGGACGACATGATCCGTCCGGGTGAACCCGCTCCGCAAGACCCGGGGTGCCCCCCGACCG
Organism: uncultured Acidobacteriota bacterium; assembly: GCA_963701315.1. Classification (GTDB taxonomy): domain Bacteria; phylum Acidobacteriota; class Vicinamibacteria; order Vicinamibacterales; family Fen-181; genus FEN-299. The sequence goes on from OY969603.1 coordinate 4,410,707, forward strand.
CGCCTGCCGCCACGGTCAGCCGGGCGGCACGCGGGCAAGGAAGTCCAGGACTGTGGCGTTGAACGTCGAGGGGACCTCGAGGCAGCTGGCGTGCCCGGCGCCCTTCAGGCGGTGCAGCTCACTGCCCGGGATGGCGCGATGGATGATCTCCGCGTAGCGCGGCGTCTTCAGCAGATCCCGATCGCCAACGATGACGCACGTCGGCGCGAGGATGGTCCCCAGGCGCCCCGTGAAATCCACGCCGAGGAACGCGTCGCACAGCCGCACGATGGCCGGCAGATCCAGGTCCCGGTACCGGAGCCGGGCAGCCTGCAGCGCCGTGGCCCGTTCCGCGATGAACTCGGGCGAGAAGTTCCACGCGACGGTCACGAGGAAGAAGAGGTCCGCATCACCGATCAGGGCCGCCGCGCGCCATCCTTCGACGATCAACCGTAGCTCGGGCCCGACCTCGCTCACCGTGTCCGCCAGAACCAGGCCCTGAAGGCGGGAGGGGTGCTGCAGCGCGAAGGCCTGCGCCACTTCCCCGCCGTACCAGATGCCGAGCACGTGAGCCCGTTCGATGCCCAGCGCCGAGAGCAGCGCGTCGAGGTCGTCGGCGTGCTGTGCCATGGAATAGGACGCGTCTGGATGGTCGGAGAGGCCCTGCCCCCGGCAGTCGTACAGCAGCAGGCGGAACCGCTCGGCAAAGGCGGGCGTCTGGAGGGCCCAGCTAGTCGCCGCGTTCATCAGAATCCCGTTGTTCAGCACGAGCACGGGGGCGCCATCTCGACCGTGAAGCTCGTAGTACAGGCGGACGCCGTGGCAGTGCGCGAATGGCATGGTGATCCCCCGAAGGCGCTCCTGGTCCCAGTCACTCTGTCGCCGGGGCTGCGCCAGCCCTGCCTGGTGTCGCGTCGCCCAGCGCCGCGGCTCCAAGCAGCACGTACACGATCCAGAGAGCGTCGGCAACCAGGAGGTGCCCGACCTGCATCCAGACCGGCGCCAGCAACACAACGTTCAGCACCCCAACGGCCACCTGCACCCCGGCCAGAACGGCGAGGGTGACGCCCAGGCGTCGTCCCGCGCCGTCGAGGTCGAACGCGTGACGCACCCCGCTGAATGCCAAGCCGAGTGCCACGAGCACGGTGATGGCCGGGTGGAGGAGCCGCAGCCGCACCAGGAGATGGGAGGTCGCCGAGAAATCGGCGCCCAGCGCCTCCGACAATGACCCCGCCGGGTAGAGCGTATCGCCGAGCGCCGCGATGGCCCCGCTGATCCCGGCGATGAGCAGGGCCACCGCGCCGACAGCGAACCGCCCGGCGGCCGCGGCCTGCACACGGAGGCGAAGGGCGGTTCCGCCCTGGAGCCACCAGGCTGTGAGGGCCAGGCTCGCCAGCAGTAACAGGGTGTTGGCGAGATGGGCCGACATGAACAGGGCGCGGGCCATGCTGGCATTGTCGGCCACCAGGCGGAATAGGACGAGCGCCGCGCCTAAGGCCGCCTCGGTCAGCATGAAGGCCATCGCCCAGGCGGCCCCACGGCGGGCCGGGTCCCCGGGTCGGCACCGGCGCCACGTCCAGACGAGGAGCGCTGCGACCAGGAGGAGCGCGAGTCCGCTCGTCACCCGGTGCGAGAACTCCACGAGCCGCTCAAGGCTCGGGGACTGGGGAATCACCTCCCCGTTGCAGAGGGGCCAGTGTGCGCCGCAGCCCGCTCCGGACCGGGTCGCCCGCACGTAGGCCCCCCAGGCGACCACCGCGAGATTGTAGGCAAGCACACCCCACGCGTACCGAGACAGGGTCTTCATAGGCTAGTCCTACGCTAGTCCGTGCCTCGCTCGCCGGCTCCCGCCGCCGTGACCGCGCGCGTGGCGAATCGTTCCTTCAGTCACGAGGCACGCCGGGTTCCGGCACGGCCGGCCCGCGGGGCACGAGGAACCGCTCGAACCACGCGAGAATCCGCTCGTACCGATCGCGAATGTGATTCGGCTCGCGGAACCCGTGCCCCTCGCGCGGATAGCGCACGAAGGTCACGGTCGTCCCCGCCTTCTGGAGCACCATGTAGAGTTGCTGGCCCTGCTCCACGGGAACCCGCACGTCGTCGGTGCCGTGGAGGATGAGCGTCGGTGTCCGGGCGTTCTGGGCGAAGTTGATCGGCGAATGGTCACGGATGGCGGCGGCGTTGTTCCACGGGAGCCCGCGGTACTCCCATTCGATGAACCGCTGGATGTCGGTCGTCCCGTAGAAGCTCTGCAGGTTCGTGACCCCCGCGCCCACGACCGCGGCCTTGAACCGGGCCGTGTGGCCGATGATCCAGGAGGTCATGAACCCCCCGTAGCTCCAGCCTTCGACGCCGAGACGCTCCGGGTCGGCCAGTCCTCGCGCGATCACCGCGTCGACGCCCGCCATGATATCGAGGTAGTCCTTCCCGCCCCAGTCCTCACGGTCGGCGTCGACAAACTCCTGGCTGTAGCCGCCCGATCCCCGGAAGTTGGGCGCGAACACCGCGAAGCCGTGGGCGGCGAAGTACCTGCCACATGGGGTTGAACGCCACGGTCTGGGCCCCGTGGGGCCCGCCGTGCGCTTCGACGATGAGGGGGTACCGCCGGCCGGGCACGTACCCGGGAGGCGTGACGAGAATCCCCTCGATCATCCAGTCGTCCGCTCCCTTCCACCGAATGACCTCCGACGAGGCGAGCCGGACCTCCGAGAGCTGCGCGTTGGCGTGCGTAAGCATCGTTGGCCCGGTGCCGTCGATGCCCATCGTCCACAACTCCTCCGGTGTCTTCACGTCCTGCCGGACGACGGCCAAGTGTCGGCCATCGCGCGAGACATCGAACGCGCCGAACACGGCCGGGCCGGTGGTGACGGCCGTCGCCCGGCCGCCGGAGGCGGCCACGGCGTAGACGTGGGACTCCGTCCGGGTTTCGGCCGTGAAGAAGATCGTTCGACCATCGGCGGCCCAGACGGGTTTCCCAGCCGAGTGCCTCGAACCCGGCGACCACTTGCTGCGGCGTGCCGGTGCGGACCGGGACAACCATGATCGTGTTCTGCGCGCCGGAGCTCTGCCGTCGTGTATTCGACAGGTAGGCGATGCGGCTCCCGTCGGGTGACCAAGCCGGCGCGAAGTCAGGTCCTTCGTTGTCGACGACCCGTCGGGCTTCGCCGCCCGCGGCAGGTACGACGTAAAGATCGCTCAGCAACTGCTCGTTGGCCCCGGGCGTGGGCCGGGCCACAAAGGCGATCAGATCTCCGCGCGGAGACCAGGTGGCCTCGGTCGCATCGAATCGCCCGTCGGTCAGGCGGGTCGACACGCCGGTGGCGAGGTCGACGATCCGGAGCTCGCTCAAGCGGTAGTCGCCGGCCACAATCGCGTCAAATCCCTCCCGACGCCGCTTCTCGCGCTGCTCGTGATCCGTCGGCTGGGTGGGCGCGGCGAACACGAGCCGGGCTCCGTCGGGCGACCAGGCGAACTCGCTGACCGGGGTTGGTGATTTCGTGACCTGGCGCGCCTCGCCGCCGCCGGCCGACAGGACCCAGACCTGCGTGCGGCCCTCGACCTTCTTGTCCTGGTCGTCGACGCTGTCCCGATCGGAGAGAAACGCGATCTGCTGCCCGTCGGCCGACCAAGCAGGCGAGCGGTCGCGTGTGCCGAGGTAGGTGAGCCGGAGCGGCGCCCCGCCGGCGGCGGGCACGACCCAGAGGCTCGACCGATCGGCGTTGGCCTTCGTGTTGTATTCGCCAACGCAGTAGACGATCCGCTGTCCGTCTGGGGAGAACCGGGGATCGGCCACGCGCCGGACGCTCATGGCGTCGTCGATCGTGAAGGGCCGGGTGTCCCCGCTTGCGAACGTCGCCGCTGACAGGCATGCCGCCACCGCGCAGATGCGCCACGTCCTCGCCATGCACCCTCCTTCAGCGCCCGGTGTCGGCGCTCGGCATGCTCCGATCGCCGGCCTTGGCCGGATCCTGCGGGGCCCGTTCCCACGTGTAGGGCCGTTTCGTCGCGTGCTGCTCGAACCACTCGAGCTCGACGTTCATCTTGAACAGCTCGTGCCGGAGTTCGTCCCAGACGTGCGGCTCTCGCGGCGCCACGTAGAGGTGTGTCGGCACGCCGTTGCTCTTCAGCGCGCGGTACATCTCGACCGCCTGCGGCATCGGCACGCGCGGGTCCTGCTGCCCGACGAAAAAGACCGTCGGCGTCTTCACCTTCGACACGTCCTTGATTGGCGAGTTGCCCCAGTAGAGATCGATCGGCGCGTTGGGCTGCCAGGGCGTACCCCCAAACCACGGGGTACGGAAGGTCCGCGTATCGCTCTGCGCGTACATCGAGATCCAGTTGGCTGCGCCGGCGCCTGAGGCCGCCGCTTTGAATCGATCGGTGACCGTGATGATCTTGTTGGTCATGTGGCCCCCGCCGCTCCACCCGGATTTCACCATCCGGTCCGGGTCCGCCACGCCCATCCTGATGACCTCGTCCACGCCCGCCATGACGTCGAGGTGGGCGTTCTGGAAGTAGTGGCCAACCATGTCGCGCAGGAACGCATCGCCGTAGCCGGTGCTGCCGCGGTAGTTGGGCTGCAGGACCGCGTAGCCCTTCGCCGCCAGCCCCTGGGGTAGTACTCCCAGAACCCGAACCCGTACTTGTCCGACGCCTGCGGGCCGCCATGCGTCTGCACGGCGAGCGGGTACCGCTGACCGGCCTGGTAGCCCACGGGGTAGAAGAGCAACCCTTCGACCGTCGTGCCGTCCGCGCCTTTCCAGCGAATGGCCTCCTCGCGGGCCAGTTCGAACTCCTGCGCCAGGTAGTCGAACACGTGCGTCACGCGCGCGGGAGTCGACTGGCCCGATGCCAGGAGCCAGACGTCGCCGGGATTGGCCGGCTCATCGACGGTGAAGACATGCTGCTCGCCAACCATCGTCCAGTTCGAGATGGCGTGCTTCCCGTCGGTGAGCTGCCGCGGGGGCCCACCCTCGGCCGGCATCACGAACAGCTCGGAGTGCACCCCCATGTTCGCGAGGAAGTAGATGGCCTTGCCGTCCTTCGACCACACGGCGCGTTCGACCTCGGTACGGCAGGTCGACCGGGGAGACGACCCGTGCCTGGCCGCCGCCGGACGCGACGACGAAGATCTTGCGGTTGTAGGTACGGCTCGAATCGCCCGTTGGCCTGCGCGAGGAACAGCACGGCCGACCCGTCCGGCGAGGGCGCGAGGCCGTTTTCCGGCACGCCGTTCTTGGTCAGCTGCAGCGCGTGGGCCCCGTCGGCGTCCATCACCCAGACCTCACCCTGATCCGTGTAGCCCAAGAGCGGGTTGGGCGCCCGCTCGAAGACGATCTTCTTGCCATCCTGCGAGGAGCGGTATTCGAGGACCGAGTAGTCCCCGCTGGTGATCCGTGTCTCCTCGAGGGTGGCGACGGTCACCGCCCAGAGATGGTGTTGTTGGAAGTCCTCGTCAAAGGCGAAGACATCGTCCTTCGCCTTCTCGCGGTCCTTCAGCTCTGCGGGCTTCGGATCGGGCGCGAGGAAATAGATCTTCAGGCCGTCGGGCGACCACGTCGGCCTCGACACCGAGGTCGCATGGTGCGTCAGGACCCGCGCCTCGCCCCCGGTGTTGGAGATGAGGTAGAGCTGAGCCTCCTCGCTGCCGGCCCGCTTTGCCACGAAGGCGATCGACGTCCCGTCGGGCGACCAGCGCGGACTGGATTCGCCGTCGGGACCAGTGGTCACTTGCACGACCGCGGTGCCGTCGGCCTGCACGCGCCAGATGTGGCCGACACGTTTGTTGGCCTTCCAGTCCGCGCGTGCGAGCGTGTAGAGGACCTGCCGGCCGTCGGGCGACAGTTGGGGATCGGTGAGGTTCGGGACGTTGAGCAGGTCGACCAACGTCAGATGTCGTTTCGTCTGGGCATGGATCGCGGGAATCACGGCCGTCAGCACGATCCACGCCATCAGGATCCGACCACCGCGTCTCAGCATGGTGAGTCCTCCTCCGCGGCAACGCGAGCCACAGACCGGCACAGCGCTCAGGGGTTCGATCGCCCGCCTGGTGAACCGAAGACTTCGGCAGGAGGACAGTCCGCAGATCGCCGGAACCGCGGTCACTGGCGAAGAAAGGGACGACTCCCCGCGAGCGTCGGCGCCCGATTGGCGCCACGACGCGGGCACTCGACACACCGACCCCGGGATGGAAAGACCGGTCAGATGATGCGCGTGGCTGCGCGGCGGTGTCAATGCGAACGGGCTCGGCGCGCCCGGCCGGCCCGCCCGTCGGGACGAGACGCTTCTCCGGACGAACGCCACGCCGAGCATCCAGTCCGGCGCCCGCCACAATCGGCGGTCCCGCATCGTGGAACCTCCCGGCGCCGGCAGGTCCTGTCTCGTCTCCCGCGTCGGTCTTTCCAAGAGAAGAAGACTCGGTTAGGATGACGCAGTCGCGGGTTTGGAATAGTGACTCGCGACGTCAATCTCGCCATCTCCGAGAATCTGATACGGCATCCCGTCGGCGGCTGGACACCTGCGGAATCAGGTGAGAGCGGGGGGGTGCCCTGTCGGTTGGCAGCGGTGCCGGGACTGGTCAACCAGGAGGGAGGTGCGCATGGTTTGATGGGCGGACGATGCTGCCGCTACCGCGACCCGGACACTCAGTATCCCGCGGACGATTCGTCGGTCTCGTCCTCGAGGCCGGCAGCAGGCCGCCATCCGGCCAGGACCTCGAACACGCCGGTGTGAGTGAACCGCTCATGCGTCGGCCCGCCGATCCGGCGAGGCGGGAACCAGACGCATCGCTGGGCTTGGCAGTGTGGACGACTGGACAGGCAGGGGCCTGTAGTCGGAATCGATGCAGGGTCGATCGGGGCAACGAATTACCAAGAGGAGCGAAGCCATGCACCGCATGCAAGTCGGCATCCTGCTGCTGTTGCTCGTGGCTGTGGCGAGTGCCTCCGCTGTCGCACAGACGACGGCGGGGGGGAGTGTGCGCGGGGCGGTCAAGGACGAACAGGGTGGTGTGCTTCCCGGCGTTACGGTGACCGCCACGAGTCCTGCGGCGCCGAGGCCGCAGGTTGTCGTGACGGACGCCCAGGGTGTCTACCGTCTGCTCGACATGCAGCCGGGCACCTACACGATCACCGCGGAGCTCACCGGCTTTTCGAAGTGGGTGCGGCCGGGAGTCGAGGTGCGGGCGGGCCTCAACATCGAGATCAATCTGACGCTGAAGGTCGGCACGCTGCAGGAGACGGTGCAGGTAACGGCCGACACGCCAATGCTCGAGGTGGAGAAGCCGGTCCAGGCCGTGAACATCAGCGGGGAGATGCAGCGCACGCTGCCGCTGACGGCGAAGAAGGACTGGTACAACTACCTGGAGGTCACGCCGTCGGTCGTCAACCGGTCAGTCGACCAGTCGGGCGGACAGGTCTACATGCTGCGGGGCAGCGAGATTGAGGGCCACGTGTTCCAGCTCGACGGCACCGACATGGGGTCCTTCCGCCAGAGCCGCGCCGACTACGTGGCGCTCAGCACGGACGCCATCCAGGACGTCCAGGTCAAGACCGGGGCCGTGGATGCGTCCGCACCGCTCGGCGTCGGCGTGGTCGTGAACGTCGCGACGCAGACAGGCACCAACCGGTTCAAGGGCGCGGTGGGCATGGTGTACACGCCCATGTCGTGGAACGGGAACAACGCGAACGCGGGCGGAACGACAGCTGCCAACAGCCTGTTCCAGCCTGACGGGTCGATTGGCGGCCCCATCCTGAAGGACCGCGCGTTCTTCTTCGGGGCGTTCCGGTACAGCAGCCAGAGCCTCGGGATCAGCCGTTCGCCCAACCAAGTGGCGTACCTCCAGGCCCTGCAGCCGGGGTTCGCGCCGTTCAACCAGGACAACCGTTTCAAGTACCAGGTACATCAAGGGGACGGCGCAGATCACGCCGAACCATCAACTGATCGCGTTCTTCCAGAACGACTTCAGCCCGCAGGACTCGGACTGGGCGTACGACGGCACGAAGGTCCAGCGGCTTTCCTACGGCGGGAGGGGGGCCGGCGCGCGGCTGTCGTCGGTGTGGGGCACCACCGTCACGACCAAGCTGGCCGTCTCGTGGAACAACAAGTCCTACTCGGGTGACTGGAGCGTCTACAGCGGCTACCAGGGCACCGGGCCGTCGCAGCAGGTGTACGGCGCAACGGCCATGTCCGGCGGGCACCTCACCGGGAGCGGCCTGGTGGCGGAGCTGGACAATGCAACGTCGTGGACCATCTCGCCAACCTCGAAGTACACGATCCAGGGCGATCTGACCTGGTACAAGGCGGCGTGGGCGGGGTCGCACGAGTTCCAGACCGGCTTCTTCCTCCAGCCGGACAACCGCAACCAGAACACGACCCAGTACCCAGACAACGGGTTCGCGTACCAGGAGGACGTGCTGGTCAATCCGAACAACCTCTCGCTGGGCTACGTCCCCTTCCACCGGCGGGTCTATTCGGTCTCCCAGATCACCACTAGCTCGGTGCGGGCCAAGGACTACGCCGTCTACCTGCAAGACACCTGGAAGCCCATGGAACGGCTGTCGCTCAACGTCGGAGTCCGGGCAGACTGGGTGCGCGGCGATGACATGCTGTTCGGCCAGAACCTCCAGAAAGGCTGGAACGTCGGACCCCGCGTCGGGGCCACCTACCTGCTGACGCGGGATCGGATGAACGTCCTCCGCGCCAGCTTCGCCATCGTGCACGACATGCCGCAGTCCATCTACATGGCGAGCGCGGGCACCAACAGTGCCGGTTATACCGACTACTACGACAACCAGCTGAATGGGACCTGGGGCCTGGCGCTCGTTACGCCGGCCAGCAACAAGCTGAACCCGGCCTACCAGTTCGACCCGAGCTACCACCAGCCGAAGATCAAGGAGTACGTGGTCGGCTATGGTCGGCAGTTCCCGGGACAGCTCAGTTTCAACGCCAGCTTCATCCGCCGCGACTATCTCGACCGGCCGGCGATGGTGGACATCAACGGCATCTACAACGGCAACGTGTTCGTGGGCTACTTGAATCCAGCCCAGAACAACATCTACCTGGTTACGAACAACGTCTGGAACTGGTTCGTCTACTCCGGCCTCGAACTCTCCATGTCGAAGCGGACCAGCAAGATGCAGGTCATGGCGAGCTACACGCGAGGCTGGCAGCACATCGACGGGACGTGGCAGCCGAATGACCCCGCGTCGTTCATCCAGCCATCGGACTTCCCCAACGACGCCGGGTTGGGCACCTGGCGCGGCGACGGCACCAACAGCCTCTCCTATTCGGCCGACACGCGCAGCCCATCGTGGCAGAAGCACATCTTCCGCGGCGGCGGCAGCTACAACCTGCCGTGGCGGTTCACCGCGGCCGCCAGCCTCACGGTGCTCTCGGGCCCGTACTCGGGTCCGATCTACACCACCATCGCTAAGGCGGATCCGCAGTTCGGCCCGGCGACCGTGACGCTCTCCAACGGTCGCGTGGTGTCGAACCCGCTGGCGACGACCTACCGGTTCGCGTACGCCACGCGCGGTGACGGGCAGATCGAGACGCCGCACCTCGTGTACTGCAACGTGAGGCTCCAGCGGGACATTGTGTTCAGGACGCAGAAGGTCTCGCTGACCTTCGACGTGTTCAACATCACCAACCATGGGGCGGACCAGCAGTTCCTCGACGGGGGCAACGTGCTGACCAGCCCGAACTACGCGCTGGCGAACGGCGGGTGGCAGGGCCAGAACCGCCAGGCGCCGCGTCTGTTCCAGGTCGGCGTTCGCTACTCGTTCTAACCGAATCGGATCCGCTCACGGGACGGCCGGGCCGCGCGGCCCGGCCGTCCTGGCTCCGCCGCACCACCGGCTCTGTGGTTGAGACCCGATCCCCCGCCGAGTTACTTTCGACCCGGCCATCCCTGCCGCTGGGCGTCCACAGCCACCCATTTCACCATTGTCAATCCGACGTCGCGGCGTCGGACGCCTGCGGGGCCGGGCCCCCCCGTCCAGGAGAGGCCGTCAGTCGAGACCGCGAGTCATAGTGACGAGAAGGAGCTCGCCCCGGAGGCGTTGGCGTCCTGGCCCACGACCATGAGATCCCCCTGCGCGCCCTGCTACCTGGACCATCCGCGCGCGGCCCTGCTGCCGATCCCATCGGCACCCCGAACCGGGCACCGACGGATCCGAGGCGAACAGCCGGTCCACGCCGCATCGAGGAGACGGGCGCGCCGCAAAAGGGGGTCATCCGGCGAGGTGGCGCAGGAGGGACACGACGCGGGCCGTTCGCGCGGTATAGGGCGGAAACAGGCACCTGAGCGGCGAGAACCTGCGTTGCGTCAGGACGGCACGCACGTGCGACATCGCCTCGAACCCGAAGCGGCCGTGGTAGCGGCCCATGCCGCTGTCGCCCACCCCGCCGAACGGGAGGTGCGGGTTGGCGAGGTGCAAGAGGACCTGATTGATGCAGGTCCCTCCGGCCGATGTCGCGCCGAGCAGCGCCGAGATGTTCGTCCGCTTCCGACTGAACAGGTAGAGCGTCAGGGGCTTCGGTCGCGACCGAACCGCGGCAATGGCATCCTCGATCGTGCGAAACGTAAGGATGGGGAGGACCGGGCCGAAGATCTCCTCGGCCATGATCGCGCTGTCGGCAGCGACATCCGCCAGGATCGTCGGCGACATGCGTCGACCCTCCGCCTGCACGCTGCCCCCGACGACCAGGCGGGCGCCGGCTTCGAGTGTCGCGCGGAGAGCCTGGTCGAGGCGGCGACAGGCGGGGGCGTCCACGATCTGGGCCAGATCCGGGCTCGCGAGGCGCGCCGCCTCGTCGGGCCCGTAGAAGCGGCTCACAGCCGCGGCCATCGCCTCCGTGAAGCGATCGGCAACCCCCTCCTGGACGAGCGCGTAGTCCGGCGCCACGCACGTCTGGCCGGCATTGACGAACTTTCCCCACGCGACCCGCTCGGCTGCGGTCGGCACGTCCGCGGTCTCGTCGATGATGACCGGCGACTTGCCGCCCAGTTCCAGCGTCACGGACGAGAGGTGCCGTGCCGCGGCAGCCATCACCTGGCGGCCGACCGCGGTGCTGCCAGTGAAGAAGATGTGGTCGAACGGTAGGTCAAGCAACGCGGCGGCCAGTGACCGGTCCCCGAGCACGATGGCCGCCTCGTTCTCGGGAAAGACGGTCGACACCAGGTCCCGAAGAACGCGAGCGGTCCTCGGGGCCCGTTCCGACGGCCTCGCGATCACGCAGTTGCCCGCCGCCACGGCCGCGACGAGCGGAGTCAGCACCAGTTGGATGGGGTAGTTCCACGGAGCCAGCACGAGCACGAGGCCCCTGGGCTCGTACCGCATGACGCTCCGCGTGCCGACCAACATCAGCGGGGCCGAAGCTCGCTGCGGCCGCATCCAGCCCGGGAGTCGGCGGATGGCCAGCGCCAGTTCCTCGAGGACCGGGACGAGCTCGGTCACCTCGGTCTCAACCGGGTGCTTGCCAGCGTCTGCCAGCACCGCCGCGCACAGATCGGCGCGGCGCGTCCGGATCGCGTCGCGCAGGTCCTCCAAACGACGCACGCGGTGCGCGGCCCCGCGCTGGGCGACCGCCCAGCGGTTGGTGCGCTGGGACTCGAACACGGCCTGGACGTTGGGCGTCATAGCGTCCGTTCGGGCTACGCTCGTCCCATGAACTCACGCGTTTCGGTGTTCACCCGAACCTTCTCGCCCTGCTTGATGAACAGCGGCACGCGGATCTCGATACCCGTCTCGAGGGTCGCCGCCTTCGTGACGCTGCCACTCGCGGTGTCGCCGCGAATTCCGGGCTCCGTGTAGGTGATCACCAGTTCGACCTGCAGCGGCAGCTGAAGCCCGATCACCACGCCGTTGTGCATCAGGATCTGGACAGCCTGGCCGTCGACCATGAAGTCCCGGGCGTCGCCGAGCAGGTCCTTGCCCAGGCTGTGCGTCTCAAAGGTCTCCTGGTCCATGAAGTGCGAGCCGTCGCCGTCGCTGTACAGGTAGGTCGCAGACGCCTGCGTCAGGTCCGGCTCCTTGAACTTCTCCCCGGCTTTGAAGGTCTTGTCGAACACGGCCCGTGTCTTCAGGTTGCGCATCTTCACCCGGACGAGGGTCTGCCCGCCTCGGGCGGTGGGCGTGGACACCTCGACATCGAGGCAGACGTAGGGCGCCGCGTCCAGCTCGAAGAATGTCTTGCGTTTGAGGTCGATTGCCTCGATCAATGCGGCCATCCGGTTCCCCCCGGGAAGTGCCCACCCGGCACGCTGGTGCGGCGATCATTCTACCGGAGGCGGTCGACGCACGTCTCCGCCCGACGCGAACGGACGCGCAGTGTGGTAGTACTACGGGTCCCGGCCCGGGTCCGGCGGGAATGGAGACGCCATGTATATGCTCGACCGACGCCAGTTTCTCTCCAGTGTAACCGCCGGCGTGGCAGCCAGCGCTGCCGCGCCGACGGGGGCAGGCGCCGTGCGTAGTGCGGAGCCACAGGGTGGGGCTGGATCTGTTCCCGCCTCGACGGGCCGTGAGACGACCGGGCTGGGCGCCCCCGCCTTCCGCCCGCTGCCGCTGTGTGCGGTCCGACCTCGGGGGTGGCTGCTCCGCCAACTCCGCATCCAAGCGAACGGTCTCAGCGGGCACCTCGACGAGTTCTGGCCGGACGTCGGCAAGAGCCAGTGGTTCGGCGGGACGGCCGAAGGCTGGGAACGAGCGCCCTATTGGCTGGACGGTGCCATCCCGCTCGCCTGGCTGCTCGACGACGGGCCGCTGAAGACGCGCATCTCCGGCTACGTGGATTTCATCGTCTCGCACCAGCGCGGCGACGGGTGGTACGGCCCGTACCCCGACGACGCCGTCACCAAGCGCTACGACCTGTGGGCCATCCTCCTCGCCAACAAGATGCTCGTGCAGTTCCACGAGGCGACGGGAGACGCGCGGGTCCTCGAGGCGGTCATGCGGAGCCTGCGGGCGCTGCTGAGCGGCCTGGACCGCACCCCTCTCTACAACTGGGGCAAGTTCCGCTGGTTCGAAGGTCTGATTCCGGCCTTCTACGCCTACGAGCGCACGCACGAGGGTTGGCTGCTCGACCTGGCGCGCAAGCTCCGCGCGCAGGGCGTGGACTTCCAGTCTCTGTTCGCCACCGACGATTTGGCGACGGCCACCCCGCGTCGCGGCCTGTGGAAGTGGACCAAGCATGTGGTCAACACGGCCATGGCAACCAAGGCGGCGGCGTTGAGCTGGCGCCTGGACCAGCAAGTCGCCGACCGTCGCTTCGCGCGGTCGATGATCGAGTTCCTCGATCGGCACCACGGCCAGGTGACCGGCATGTTCGCCGGCGACGAGTGCCTCGCCGGGCGAAATCCGTTGCAGGGAACCGAACTCTGCTCGGTGGTCGAGTTCATGTATTCCCTCGAGCACCTGTTCTCGGTCTTCGGCGAGTCGTTCTTTGGTGATCGGCTGGAGCGCGTCGCGTTCAACGCGCTGCCGGCCACCTTCGCGCCCGACATGTGGTCCCACCAGTACGACCAGCAGGTGAATCAGGTACAGTGCACGGTCAACCCGGACCACCAGTGGACCACCAACGGACCCGAGTCGAACCTCTACGGCCTCGAGCCCAACTTCGGCTGCTGCACGTCGAACATGCACCAGGGCTGGCCCAAGTTCGCCGCCCATCTGTGGATGGGCACACCCGACGAGGGCCTGGTGGCTGCGGCGTGGGCCCCGTGTGACGTCGAGGCTCGTCTGCGCGGCGTGCCGGTGCACGTGCGGGTCGAGACCGAGTACCCGTTCCGCGAGACCATCACGCTGACCGTCCAGCCCGCGTCGACCGTGCGCTTCCCCTTGCTGCTCCGGGTGCCGGCGTGGGCCGAAGGCGCGAAGGTGCGGGTCGCGACAGGGCCGGAGGAACCGATGGTGCCGGGCACGTTGCACCGGATCGATCGGGAATGGACTGGTTCTCTCAATCTGACGCTGCGGTTCCCCATGCGGGTCAGGGCATCGGTCCGGTACAACGAGGCGGTGGCGCTCGAGCGGGGGCCGTTGGTCTACGCCCTCAAGATCGGGGAGGAGTGGACCCGCGTCAACGCGGACAAGCCGCACCGCGAGCTGCCGCACGGCGATTTCGAGGTCCGTCCCACGACCCCGTGGAACTACGGGTTGATCCTCGATGACGGCCGACCGGACCTGGGCGTGTCCTTCGAGGAACGGCCCGTCGGCGACACGCCGTTCTCGCCGGATGGGACCGGTGTGGTGGCCCGGGCGCGAGGACGGCAGATCCCGACATGGAAGATGGCGCACGGGTGGGCCGCCGAGGTGTCGCCCCCCGACGCTGCCTGGGCCAATCCCTCGAAGGCCGTCTCCGAACAGCCCGTCGAGGAGGTGACGCTCATTCCCTATGGGTGCACGAAGATCCGCGTGACAGAGTTCCCGAGAGTCCGGTAGCCGTCACGGTTGCTTGCCGGCGGGCGTGAGATGGAGTTCAAACCCCGTCCGCCCCAGTGACCGGTCCTCGAAGACGGCGACGAACCGGGCGCCCGTTGGCGGGGCCGCCGCCGGCGGGTCCTCGAAGGCGACAAAGACTGGGGCTCCGTAGAGGGCCGCATCAGCGTACCGGACGAGGGGCAGGTCGTTCGTCCGGGCCGCGCGATGCCGGATCTCCGCCTGGATTTCTCTGTCCGGACGCCTGGCTTGCGCAGCCTCCTTGAACCAAGCTTCGGCGGCGGCGGCCTGGTGCTTTGCACCACTCGGATTGTCGGGGGACCCGCCGAAGTAGAGCCGGCTCAGTTCCTCGCCGCCCACAGCCGGCCGGCCTGCGGCTCCGACGTAGAAGGCAACCACCTTTGCAGCCGGATCGGGCGACGTGAAGGCGAGGCGCCCTATCTCCAAGTCACTCGCGAACGCGAGAAACGTCGCGCCCGGATAGACCGGTACGCCCAGCTGGGACGCACCAGGGAGTGCGGTGGGTGTCAGGTCCGCGGCCTGCGTATGTGGCCGATCGACCATCCCGGCGTGGGCCCGCCGGGCCAGCAGGCGGGCCTGCGGGTCCCTCGCTTGGTCGAGGGCGGCCACCACCGCGTCGCGAACGAGGGGTACCGGGTCCTTGAGGGCCTCGACGAGCGCCGGCATCTCGGCTGATGTCGGCCGCAGCATGCCGATGGCCTGGGCGGCGGCGGCCCGCAGCTCCGGTTCGCCGCGCCTCACAATCGTGGTGAGCAGCGGCAGACACGACCGGTCGGCGGACGACCCGAGCATGAGCAGGTCCGACTGCAGGACCTCGACGGCGGCGGCGCGGCTCTTCGAGTCGCCGCGCCGTCGCAGGTAGGTTTGCACCGTTTCGTCCTTCCGGGTCTCCTGGTGATTCGGGGAACGCGCGGCCTCGCGACCCGTCCGGGGGCGCTCTGCCCGGGAGAAGACGGTCGGCCCGAAAGCCCAGATCCCGGCGTAGAGGCCGACGGCGATCGCAAAGAGCAGGACGGGCGCGGCGACCGCCACCCCCCAGAACTTGGCCATCGTCCCGCGCGCCATCGCGTGCGTCACCTCCAGCGACGCGTCGATCGCCGACTGCGTCGAGGCGCGCTGCTCTTCCAGGCCGGCCACGGCCTGCACGTGATCGGCGACCGCCTCCCCGCTCACCCCTCGTCCGTAGAGCGCGGCTCCGAGCTCCCCGAACTTGGTCGAGAGCGCCTGGTCCACCGCCACGCCGTCGCGGGTCGTGCCGCCCGACTCCTGGCGCACGCGTTTCAGGTCCGCGTCGATTGGCACCAGCACGCTCTTGCCCTCGCGCTCGATACGCACGATCTCGTCGGCACATCGCTGGCTGCCAGCCTGCCGTGCTGTCACCGCGGCGGCAATCGGTTTCCGCGCCTCGGCCTCGGTCGTCAACTGTTGCCGCAGCGCTATCTGCTGAGCCTCGACCGTCTGGCGCCGGTCCTGCGTGGTTGCGGCCGGTGCGTCCTGCGCGGGGGGAGCCGCCGGCCCGCCGGACTGGCGTTGCAGGTCCTGCGCGAGAGCGGCCAGTCGGGCCTCGAGCTGCCGGGTCGTGTGATCCTTCTCGGAGAGCGCGGCGCGCGCGGCGCGCAGTGCGGTGGCCGCTTCCGCCTGAGCGGCCCGAGCCGGCTTCAGCGCCGCCTCGGTGCGAGCGACCTCGGACTGCCGTCGCGCCTCCAGCGCCGCCCGCTCCTCGCCGAGCCGTTTGGAAGTTGCGGCCAGGTCGCCCGCCCGGCGTTCGAGTGTTTCGATCTCCCCCCGCAGGTCCGCCCATTCCGCGAGGTCCGCGCCGGCTCGCCACGCCGTGCGTCCCAGCATCACCAGGGCGCGCTGGCGCTCGCGGTCTTGTGCCGCCAGCCGGCGCCGCAACTCGGCTCGGCGTGCACGGCGCCCGAGTTCGCGGAACCCCTCGGCGAGAAACGCGAGCCTGCCTGCCACAGTCCCTCCTCGACGTCTTGTCAGACGATTCCGCTCACGTAGGCCGCCACCCGGCGCCAGGCCCCGGCGAGGCGTTCCTGCTGGTCTTGCCGATCGCCGGCACCGGGATAGGTCTCCACGGCGACGGGCGCGGGATTGCACGACGGATCGGTCTTGATGCGCACCAGATTGCGACCCAGGTACGCCAATTCGGCCGTGTAGCCGGCGATCTCCTCACTCCAATAATTCGCCATCGTCATCGCAGTCTTGTAGTCGCCGTACGTGCCCACCGCACCAGACGCCTTCGCGGCCTGGCAGGCGTCCGAGTGGACGTTCTCGTGCGTCTGCAGCGCGGCGCGGAGGCACTCGGTGGGCGCCTGGATTCTGGTGATGCAGGCGGTGTCGGTCGTGCCCGTACCGGTACCCGCGCCGGCCTGGTGCGCGGCGTCGACGGCCGCCTGCACGCTCACGTTGCCTTGCGCGTACACGCCGCTGTCGTACATCTGGGCGGCCGGGCCCAGACCGTTGATCAGTTGCGCGTACGCGCCGACGGCGGCCGAGGCTTCCTTCATGCGGTTCTCGACGTCCCGGAGGTCCGAGCATTGACAGGCGTTCTCGGGAACCGGGACGGCCTGCTTCGCATTACGGTAGGCGACAAACGACACGCCGCCAATCACGACGAGCACCACAAACACGCCGACGAGCACGAGGAACAGCGGCGCTATCCCGCGCTGATCGCCCCAATCCATCACACCCTCCTGGACGCGGCGGCCTTCCCCCGGGGGACCCTGCCCGCTGGGCGAACGGTAGCCAACTCGACAGATGAGGTCAAGGGTCGTGATACACCTGTGATACAAGATCACCGGTCGGTCCCGACGGGGTTTGGAAGACTGCCATGGCGAGCTCCTCCGCGCGTGTGGCCGTTGGCAGCCTGCTGCTGCTGGGGATCCTCGCCTACGCCAACGTCTTCGGAGGGACGTTTCTCTTCGACGACCGCGCCGCGATCCTTGGCGACCCGCGCCTCGACAGCCCCGCCGCGTTCGCGCGACAGGTGTTCACAGCGATTCGCCCGCTCGCGAAGGCCACGTTCTTGCTGGACCGGAGCCTGTACGGGACGCGGCCGGCAGGCTATCACCTGCTCAACCTCCTGCTCCACCTGGCGAGCGGAGTGCTCGTCTACGGTATCCTCCGCCACCCGGCCTTTCGGAGGCGGAGGAATCCCGGTTCGGCGACCGGCCAGTTGCCGGCGTCTCAGGCCTGGTGGACCGCGGCCGTGTTCCTGGTCCACCCCATTGGCACCGAGACGGTCACGTACATCTCCGGCCGACCAACCGGGTTGATGAGCTGTCTCTACCTGGCTGCGTTCTTGGCGTTCCTGGAGGCGCGGCACGCGGGTGGGGCGGTGCGGCGGATCGGGATGACGGGCGTCTCGGCGGCCTGTCTGGCGTTGTCGCTCCTGTCGAAGGAGGTGGCGATCGTCTTTCCCGCCCTGCTGGCGGCGTACGAGTGGGTCGTCGCTCGGCCGAGGAGGGCCGAGTTGATTCGCGCGCTGACCCGCGTTCACCTGCCGCTGGCCGCCGTGGTGCTGGCCTTTCTCGGGTTCGCAGCGCATCACGCCCGATACGAGTTCCTGTTCGGCTACGCGGCGGGCCTCCGTCCTTGGCGCGTGAATCTCATCACCCAGGCGAACACGATCGTCTATGCCCTATCGCTCCTCGTGCTGCCCGGCCGCCTCAACTTCGACCACGACCTCCCCATCTACTCGTCGCTGTCCGCGTGGCCGACGCCTTGGTCGCTGGTGGTGCTGGCCGCGCTCGCCGGGAGCGCGGTGGGCCTGACCCGGCGGGCGCCGCTGTGGTCGTTCGGTATCCTCTGGTTCCTCCTCCACGTCTTGCCAACCAACTCGTTTCTACCCCGCTACGACCTGCTCAGTGAGCGAAACCTCTACCTCGCCTCGATCGGACTCTACCTCTCGGCCGCGTCAGTGTGGTGTGCGGTGGGCGATTGGCTCGCCGCCCACGGGCCGTGGCAACGCCTGTCCCGCCAGCGGGCGGCGGTCGCGCAGGCCGTGCGGCTCCTCGGCCCATCCGTGGTTGTGCTGGGGCTGCTCGGCGCGTGTGTCGCGCGGAACGTCCTCTACGCGGATCCCGTGGCCTTCTGGTCCGATGCCGTCCGGAAGTCCCCCGGCAAGGCGCGCCCGCACACCAACCTCGGGCAGGCGTGGTTCGAGCGCGGAGACACCGACCGCGCCATCGAGGAGTTCCGCGCGGCGCTCGCGCGCGATCCGCTGGATCCGATCGCGCAACGGAACCTGCTGGCGGCCTGGAGGGCCAAGACCGCCTCGACCCGCTGACCCTCAGACCCCGCGGTCCTCGTCTTGGCTGGCTGCTGTGAAGGCGAGCGCGATTAGCGCCTGCTGCTCGAGTTGGTGAGCTTTGCCGGATCCGGTCGCCGGGCTCGCCGAGGCACGCCGCTTCACGGACATCACGCCCGGGTGCCGGACAATCGACCGCAGCCGAGGCACGACGTAGGAGAGCGCCCCCATGTTCTTCGGCTCTTCCTGCACCCAGACCACCTCGCGGGCCTCGGGGTAGCGCTCGAGGGCTCGCGTCAGCGGGGTCCGCGGGAAGGGATACAGCTGCTCGAGACCCAGAATGGCGGTCTTCTTGTCACCCCGTCGCTTCCGTTCGGCGCGCAGTTCGTGGAGGATCTTCCCCGTCCCGAGGAGAATCCGGCGGGCGCCCGGCTCGACCTCCGAGTCTTCGAGCACGGTCTGGAAGCGCCCGACGGTCAACTCGTCGATGCCCGAGGCGGAGCCCGCGTGACGGAGCATGCTTTTCGGGGTGAACACGACGAGCGGCTTGCGCCACGCGCGGAG
Organism: uncultured Acidobacteriota bacterium; assembly: GCA_963701315.1. GTDB lineage: Bacteria > Acidobacteriota > Vicinamibacteria > Vicinamibacterales > Fen-181 > FEN-299. Next base: position 4,429,967 of record OY969603.1, read on the forward strand.
AGCCTGCCGACGGAGCAGGTGAAAGTACTGGGCGGCCGTGGACGGCTGGCAGGCCTGCAGGTTATCTTCGCCGGCGAGCTGGAGAAACCGCTCGATCCGCGCACTCGAATGCTCCGGCCCCTGCCCTTCGTAGCCGTGGGGGAGGAGCAGGACGAGGCCGGAGAGCAGTCCCCACTTGTCTTCGCCCGCGCACAGGAACTGATCGATGATCACCTGGGCGTTGTTGGCGAAGTCGCCAAACTGGGCTTCCCAGAGGACGAGCGCCTCCGGATAGTCCCGGCTGAAGCCGTACTCGAACGCGAGGACGGCGGCCTCCGACAGGGTCGAGTTGTAGATTTCGCAGTGCGCCTGCCCGTCCGACACGTGGTTGAGCGGGACGTACTTGCGTTCCGTCTCGGCGTCGACGAGCACGGCGTGCCGTTGGTTGAACGTGCCACGCTCGCTATCCTGGCCGCTCATCCGGATGGGCACTCCCTGTCGGAGCAGGCTGGCGAAGGCGATCGCCTCGGCCATGCCGAAGTCGAGCCGGCGACGGCCGGCCGCCATGTCGGCCCGCTGCTCCAGCAGCTTGCCGACCTTGGGATGGATGTTGAAGTCCGCCGGCCACGTGGTCAGCCCTGGGATCAGCGTGCGCAGGTCGTCGAGGGGAACGCCCGTGTCCACCTCAAACGAAGCGTTGTGGCACCCGCCGTGGTAGCGTGACCAGTACGTGGGCAGTTGGGCCAGCGCCACCCGTGACTCCACCTTCGTGGCGTCCTGCTGCGCCCGTGTGTACTCGTCTCGGACCCGCGCCGCCGCCTCGGTGGCGTCCAGCCCCGCACGGTTCGCGAAGACCTGCCAGAGCGCCGGGTGGCTCTTGATGGCCCGGTACATGCGCGGCTGAGTGATCGTCGGGTCGTCCACCTCGCTGTGGCCGTGGCGGCGGTAGCCGACCAGGTCAATCACGACATCGCTTTCGAAGGCGTAGCGGAACTCCGTCGCCATCCGGGCCACGTAGCTGATGGCGGCCAGATCCTCGCCGTTGACGTGGAACACCGGAATCGGCAGACGGTGGGCCACGTCCGTCGCAAAGGACGAGGAGTGCAGCTCCGGGTCGGACGTGGTGAACCCAATCAAGTTGTTCACGACGACGTGGACGGTGCCTCCGACCGTGTATCCCGGCAGGGCGGAGAGGTTCAGGGCTTCCGCCGTGATTCCCTGTCCGGCGAACGCGGCGTCGCCGTGCAGGACGACGGGCATGATCCGAGCCACGGCCCGCGTAGCCTCGCGCCGCTGCCGGGCCCGCACCCGGCCGAGGGCGACCGGGTAGACCGCCTCGAGGTGGCTGGGGTTCGACACGAGCTTTGCGCGAACCTCGCGCCCGGTTCGGGTCCGATAGGTCCCCGTGGCGCCCATGTGATACTTCACGTCGCCGCTCCCGAGCACGCTCTTCGGATCGGGATCCTCGAAGCCGGCGAACACGTCGGCGGCCGACCGGCCCACGACATGGACCATGACGTTCAGCCGCCCGCGATGACTCATGCCGATGAGGAGTTCCTCAAGGCCCGCGCGCGCTCCCGTTTCGATCACCTCGTCGAGCAGCGGGATGAGCCCGGTCACGCCCTCCAGGGAGAAGCGCTTCGACCCGGGGTACCGGCTGTGCAGCACGTCTTCGAACAGGTCGGCGCGCACCAGTCGCTCGAGCACCACGCGGACGTCGATAGGGGGAAGCGGTTGTTCCATCCGTTCCTGCACCCAGCGGCGCCGTACCGGATCGGGCAGGTGCATGAACTCGGCTCCGATCGACCCGCAGTACCACGCGCGGCCCCGGCGCGCTGCCTCACCGCTCGTCGCCAGCTCGGGGTGGGGGTCTGGCCGTCGGAGCCCCAGCGGATCGAGCGCCGCCTCGAAGTACCCCCACCGGCGGAACGCGTCGAGCACGCGCTCCTCTTCGGCGGTGTCGGCGTACGCGGTCCGGCCACAATCAACGCGCTCTGCCTCGTGCGGCTCCGGCATGGTCTGCTGCCCCTGCTGTTCGAGAGAATCCCCAAGACGTAGTGTTGCCCATCCACCGCGGCTTGTCCACCGAGGAGCCGCGTCGCCCCTCGACGATCGCCTCGTGCGAGCGGGTCCCGACGACCGGAGTTCCACGCGACCGCGAAGGCCAGCGATCGTGGCCACCCGCACCGCGCGCAGCCTGGTCGCGCAGCCGCTCGAGGTCGCCGTGCCGGACGGCCCACGCCACGAGCCTCGGGCTCTCCAGGTCATCGATGCCGAACCAGCGCCGCTGCGCAGGCAAGGGCTGTCCAAGATCGGGACCGACGATCTCCATAGGTGGCCGGGCCGAGCGCGACCAGAGCGTTGCGGGCCCACGCCCCGAGTGCGGCCCGGCGAGCGTCGGCTCGATGCCCAAACGGCCGCCGATCGCTCACACCGCGGCGTCGAGGTCGGACACGGCCGGCACCAAGTGGTCGATCGTCACCGGACCGCCGTTCGGTGCGGCCCGGGTCCTGGCGGTGGCGGCGGCAAGAAGGAGCACGGCAATCGGCAGGGCCAGACAATCCGCCATCGGGGTCCTCCGAACGTCACTGGTCCCCCTCCGCCTGGGGGAGGGGGACGTCGGTACTATAGCCGGACGGACGGAGCCGCTCTGGGGCATACTGACGACACTATGCGAATCGCCATGGGACAGTGGGTGAGGCCCCTTCTGTTGGCCGTTCCGGTGTCGGTCGGTGTCGTCGTGACGACGGCTGCGGGGCAGCCGACCGCCGCGTACGAGGATGTGGCCCGGCGGCTGGTACAGACGGGGCTGCGAGAACTCGGGGCCTACGCGACGCTGGCGACGGTGCTCTCCGCGGGACCGCGTCCCACGGGCTCCTCGCAGGCCGAGGCGGCCGTGGCCACGATGGCTAACCACATGAAGGCGCTGGGCTTCGATGCCGTTCGCACGGAGCCGACGATCGTGCAGCACTGGGTCCGGGGCCCGATCGAAGAAGGGCGGGTCATCTCGCGACGGTTGGGGTCGACGCCGCTGAAGATCCGGGCCATCGGCAACAGCATCGCCACGCCGCCGGGCGGAATCACAGCCGGCGTGGTCGAAGTGCACTCCTTGGCCGAGGTGGAGACACTGGGCGAACGGGCGCGCGGGCGCATCGTGTTCTTCAACGGCCCGATGGACCCGACGCTGCTCGACACCTTCGCAGCCTACGGCGGTGCGGTCTCGCAGCGGGCTGGTGGCGCCTCCGCCGCGGCCCGCGTCGGCGCCGTGGCGGCCGTCGTCCGGTCGCCCACACTCGAGATCGACGAGGACCCACACACCGGCATGATGGCCTACGACCCGTCGGTTCCGAAGGTCCCGGCCGTGATGATCGCGACGGCTGCCGCCAATCGCCTGAGCGACCGGCTGCGGGCCGATCCGAGATCTCCAGGTGTATCTGAGGACGGCCAGCCAGATGCTCGCACCGGTGACGTCCCACAACGTCATGGGCGAGCTGCGCGGCACCGAGAAACCGGACGAGATCGTCCTCGTCGGCGGGCACCTGGACAGCTGGGACCTGAGCGCGGGCGCCCACGACGACGGGGCCGGATGCGCCCAGGCGGTCGAGGCCCTGCGGCTCATCCGCGAACTCGGCCTGAGGCCGAAGCGAACGATCCGCGCGGTGCTCTTCATGGACGAGGAGAACGGCGGGAACGGCGCCCGGGACTACGCGCGATCGGACAACCGCAAGGCCGAACGGCACATCGCGGCGATCGAATCGGACCGTGGCGGCTTCCTGCCAATCGGCATCGGGGTCAGCGGCCCTTCCGACACGTTCGACCACGTCAAGTCCTGGGAGCCGCTCCTCCAGCAACTAGGCCTGCACTGGATCCGCCCCGGCGGGGGCGGCGCCGACATCGACCCGCTGAAGCCGGGGGGCACCGTGCTGATGGAGCTCGTGCCCGACTCGCAACGGTATTTCGATTTCCACCACTCGTCGACCGACACCATCGACAAGGTTCACCCGCGGGAGTTGGAGCTCGGCTCGACGGCCATGGCCCTGATGGCCTACCTGGTGTCCGAGGAGGGGTTCCCCCGATAGGTTCACGGGCCGCCGCGTCAGCGACCCGGGTTCAGATCGCGGCCGGCGGCCTCCGCGCGGATCGATCGGTCAGCCACGATGGTGACTTGCATCCCGCGGGCGCGGTCGACGAGGCGTTCGACCAGGCTCTGGCGGAACCGCCACCGCGTCGCGCGCGTCCGGCCGCGCGCGACGAAGATCTGCGTGACCCCGTGCAGGCGGGCAAAGTTGACGGCCGTCTCGGCCACGTCGGACCCGAGCAGCACGCGGGTCTCGATGCGGAGGGCCCGCGCGAAATTCAGGTGGCGTTCGAGGCGCTCGCGCTCCTCAGGGGTCAGGCGGTCCAGGCTCGCGGTCTCGGTGACGTGCACGGCCAGGCACTCCGCGCGGAGGTGGTCGGCCATCCGGCGTCCGCGCCGGATGAGCGCGGCGCTCGACGGGTCGGGGCCGATGATCAGCAGGAGGCGTTCTGGGGTCCAGGTGCCCATCCAGTTCTCCCCCGGCACGTCTGGCCCATCGTCCAGCGGCAGGCGGCTTTCGACCGCGTAGGCGGCTTCGCGCATCGCGAGTTCTCGGAGGGCGACGAGCGTTGGCTCCTTGAAGAAATTCTGGAGCGCCGCCTGCGCGCGCTCGGCCGGGTAGACGACGCCCCGCGCCAGCCGGTTGAGGAGGGCGCGCGGCGTGAGATCGACCATCACGACTTCGTCCGCCTGCTTCAACACCCAGTCGGGAATGGTCTCGCGAACGCGCACGCCCGTGCTCTGCCAGATCTGGTCGTTGAGGCTCTCGAGGTGCTGGACGTTCATGGTGGTCAGGACGTCGATGCCCGCCTCCAACAGGTCGTGCACGTCCTCCCACCGCTTGCTCCTCCGGCACCCGGGCACGTTGGTGTGCGGGAATTCGTCGACGACGGCGACGCGGGGATGGCGCCGGATGACCGCGTTGGAGTCCATCTCCTCGAAGCGGGTCCCACGATAGTCGACGACCTTTCGCGGGACCGTCTCCAGGCCCTGGCCGAGCGCGATCGTGTCCTTGCGCCCGTGGGGCTCGACGTACCCGATGACGACGTCGACGCCGGCCTGCGCGAGGTGGTGGGCCTCGGTCAGCATCTGGTAGGTCTTGCCGACCCCGGCAGCGTAGCCGAGAAAGACCTTGAGGCGACCGCGAGAGGGTGTCGAGTTTGCCACGATCATCAGTGCGGGAACACGCGGACGTCCATGCCCTCGGCGTCACGAATCAGGCGCTCCAGCGGCGTCCCACCGAACCAAGAGCGCCAAGTGCGGCGCAGGTTGTGGCCCACGAACAGCTGCGTGATGTTCTGCCGCCTCGCGTAGTCGAGGATCGTCGCGATCGGGTCGCGACCCTCGAGCACGTCGATGTGGGCATCTTGCGCCCGGGCGAGGGTCACGTTGCGCTCGTTCGCCAGGCGATCCTCCTCGGTGAGACGGTCCTGGATGACGTAGATGGCGAACAGCTCGCCGTGAAACTGTTCGACGTTCCGCCGCGCAGCTGCGAGCATCCTGGCGGCGGTGGCGCGCGGCGTCATGCACACCAAGATCCGCTCCTGCGTGCCCCACGACGACTGGATGCCGTGCAGGCGGAGGTAGCCTTCGAGTTGCCGTTCCACGACGTCGGCGGTCAGCAGGAGCGCACGCTGCCGCAGGGCCTGGAGACACTCGGCGGTGCCGGCCTCGGGATCTGGCGGAGCGTCCACCACGACCAGCTCCTCGGCGCGGTCGATGAACGCCTGCGGCACCGTCTGGCCTGGGACGTGCCCCGTCACCTCTTCGACGAACGGCTGCTGGTCCGCGATGTGTTCGAGGTTGACTGACGTGATGACGGCGATGCCCGCCCCGAGGAGTTCCTCGACGTCCTGGTACCGCGTCGGGTGGCGCGCGCCTAGGGGGTTGTCGTACGCCAGGCCGTCAATCAGGCACACCTGCGGGTGGCGTCTGAGCACGGCCGGGAGGTCGATGACCGGCTGGCCCGTCACGTCGACGGTGGGGATCACCTCGAGACCACCGAGCACCTGCCGGGCCTCTGCCGGCATTTCGGGCTGGACGGCTGCCACCACGACATCCTCGCCGCGCTCGTGGCGTCGTCGTCCCTCGTCGAACAGCCGGAACGACTTGCCGACGCCGGGCGCGTACCCGAGGAAGATCTTCAGCTGGCCGGGCCGAGCGGCGCGCTCGGACGCCTCGATCTGCCGGAGAAGCGCATCGGCATCGCGCCGCCCGGACGGGTCACCCGCTGCGGCCATCGTCCGCCATTGTAAGGGATTGGGGAGGTGTTCGCGTGTCCTGGCCCCGCCTACCGGCGAGGCAGATCCCGATCGAGCGCGAGATTCACCTCCAGCACGTTCACTCGGCGTTCCCCGACGAAGCCCAGCCACGGTTCTTGGGTGTAGGTCTGCACCAGGGTCCGGACGCTCGCGACCGGGGCGCGGCGGGCGCGGGCCACACGCCGGGCCTGGATTTCCGCGTTGGCCGGGGAGATCTCCGGGTCGAGGCCGCTGCCCGACGTGGTGACGGCGTCGGACGGAATCGGGCCCGTGTAGTCCAGGTTCTCGGCCCGGTACCGGGCGACGGCGGCGGCGACGCGGTCCACCAGCTGCCGGCTAGTGGGCCCGAGGTTCGACCCCGACGAGGCCGCGGCGTCGTAGCCACTCTCGCCGGCGGCCGACGGCCGGGGGTGGAAGTACTCGGGCTGCGAGAAGTTCTGGCCGATGAGGGCCGACCCGACCACTCGGCCGTTGACCACCACCAGCGACCCGTGCGCGCGGGCCGGAAACAGCGCCTGTCCGACGAGCGTGACCGCCGTCGGGTAGATCAGCCCGGTCAGCACGGTCAGCACGGCGGTGATGCGGAAGGCGGGTGCAAGCTGCGACCACATGGGATCCTCACGCCAGGTGGAGCCAGACCAGGAGCTGGTCGATGGCCCAGATGCCCGGGAACGGGGCCACGATGCCTCCGACGCCGTAGAGGAACAGGTTGCGTGTGAGCATTGACGCCGCGCTCTGCGGCCGGTAGCGCACACCCCTGAGCGCGAGCGGCACGAGGGCGATGATAATCAGGGCGTTGAAGACGACGGCAGCCAGGATCGCGCTCTCCGGTGTGTGCAGGTGCATCACGTTGAGGGCGCCGAGCGCCGGGTACGTCGCCATGAACATCGCCGGAATGATGGCGAAGTACTTCGCCACGTCGTTCGCGATGGAGAAGGTCGTCAGGGCGCCGCGGGTGATGAGCAGCTGCTTGCCGATGGCGACGACCTCGATCAGCTTCGTGGGGTTGCTATCGAGATCCACCATGTTGCCCGCTTCCTTGGCCGCCATGGTGCCGCTGTTCATGGCCACTCCCACATCCGCCTGCGCGAGGGCCGGCGCATCATTGGTGCCGTCGCCGGTCATCGCCACGAGGCGGCCGGCCGCTTGTTCCTTCCGGATGTACTCCAGCTTGTCCTTCGGCGTCGCCTGCGCAAGGAAGTCATCCACTCCCGCTTCGCTGGCGATCGCGGCGGCGGTCAGCGGGTTGTCGCCCGTGATCATGACGGAGCGGATTCCCATCAGGCGCAACTGCGCGATGCGGTCCCTGATCCCGCCCTTGACGACGTCCTTGAGGTGCACGACGCCGAGCAGGCGGGCACCGTCGGCGACCGCGAGGGGCGTGCCCCCGGTGCGGGCGACACGCTCCGAGATCTGGACGAAGGACGGCGGCACACTGCCCCCGCACGCGTGCACGAAGGCGGTCACCGCGTCGGACGCCCCTTTCCGGAGGCGCCGGCCGTCTAAATCCACGCCGCTCATCCGCGTGTGGGCGGAGAAGGGGATGAAGGTCGCCGCCTTGTCCGAGACCTCCCTCCCGCGCAGCCGGAAGCGCTGCTTCGCCAGCACGACGATCGACCGTCCCTCGGGCGTTTCGTCGGCCAGGCTCGACAGCTGCGCCGCGTCGGCGAGCTCGTGCTCCTCGACCCCGGCGAGCGGAAGAAACTCGACGGCGTGCCGGTTGCCCAGCGTGATCGTCCCGGTCTTGTCGAGCAGCAGGGTGTGGACGTCGCCAGACGCCTCGACGGCCCGTCCGCTCATCGCGAGCACGTTATGCTGCATGACGCGGTCCATGCCGGCGATCCCGATGGCCGACAGCAGGCCGCCGATGGTGGTCGGAATCAGACACACCAGCAGCGACACCAGGACGGCCACCGATGGCACCGACCCCGCCCGTGCCACTGACACCGAGAAGGTCGCGAACGGTCCCAGGGTCGCGACGGCGAGGAGGAAGATCAGCGTCAACCCGGCGATCAGGATGTTCAGGGCGATCTCGTTCGGGGTCTTGTGCCGCTCGGCGCCTTCGACCAACGCAATCATCCGGTCGAGGAACGTCTCCCCGGGGTTCGACGTGATGCGCACCCGGATCCAGTCCGACAGGACGCGCGTCCCGCCGGTCACCGCGCTGCGGTCGCCGCCGGACTCCCGGATCACGGGCGCACTCTCCCCGGTGATGACGGACTCATCGACCGACGCCACACCTTCGATCACCTCCCCGTCGCCCGGGATGGTGTCCAGCGCCTCGCACTGCACGACGTCGCCCGCCCGCAGCACCGATCCCGGCACCCGCTCGACGCGGCCCTTGGACACCTCGCGTTTGGCTATCACCTCGGTCTTCGTCCGACGCAGCGAGTCGGCCTGAGCCTTGCCCCGAGCCTCGGCCATCGCCTCGGCGAAGTTGGCGAAGAGCACGGTGAACCAGAGCCAGAGGCTGATCTGGAACCCGAATCCGAGACCCGGCCGCCCGGCCACCACATCGCGCGCGACGAATGCTGTGGTCAGGGCGGCGCCGATCTCCACGACGAACATCACGGGGTTCCGCCAGAGCGTGACGGGATTCAGCTTGACGAACGAGTCGCGCGCCGCCCTCGCCAGGATCTCCGGATCGAGCAGGTGACGGGAGCGTCGGAGGGTCGCCGGCAGCAGGGACGTTTGGCTCTCCCCTGGCAGTGACGTGCGTGGTACGGCGAGTGTTGGCGTCGTTACACCCATGGCAATCCCGCTGGAATCACGAGGGAAAGGGAAAAGAGCCGCCCCTGATGCATGAGGAAATGTTCGACGATGGGGCCAAGCGAGAGCGCCGGAAAGAACGTGAGGGCGCCGACGATAACGATCGTGCCGACCAGGAGGCCGACGAACAGACCGCCGTGGGTTGGCAGCGTGCCACTGGTCACCGGCACAGCCTTCTTCGCCGCGAGGCTGCCGGCGGCGGCCAGCAGGGGCAGCAGGAACAGGAAGCGGCCGACGAGCATGGCCAGGCCGAGCGTGACGTTGTACCAGGGCGTGTTGGCCGACAGGCCGCCAAAGGCGCTGCCGTTGTTTCCTGTGGCGCTCGCGTAGGCGTACAGGATGGCGGACAGCGCGTGCGGCCCGCCGTTCGCGACGTTCGCGACCGGAGTCCCGGGCGGGTTCCAGTACCCGCCCTTGGCGAGCGGCACAATCAGGCTGAGGGCGGTGAACACGAGAATGCTGAAGGCTGTGGCAATCAGGGCGAGCATCGCCATCTTCACTTCCTTCTGTTCGATCTTCTTGCCGACGTATTCGGGCGTGCGGCCGACCATCAGGCCGGCGATGAAGACCGCCAGGATCGCGAAGAGGAGCATGCCGTAGAGGCCGGAGCCCACGCCCCCGAAGATCACCTCGCCGGTCTGGATGTTGAAGAGCGGGACGAGACCCCCGAGCGGCGTGAAGCTCTCGTGCATGCCGTTGACGGCCCCACAGCTCGCGTCCGTCGTCACCGTGGCGAACAGGGCCGACTGCACGATGCCGAACCGCACCTCCTTGCCTTCCATGTTGCCGCCCGGCTGCCCCGCGACCGCCGTGCTCTGGACGCCCAGGCGGCTCAGGATCGGATTGCCGTGCTGCTCGAAGCCGTAGGCGGCAAACGCGCCCGCCAGAAACAGCACGCTCATCGCGGCAAACAGCGCCCACCCCTGGCGCGTATCCTTGACCATGCGGCCGAACGTGTAGGTCAACCCGGCGCCGATCAGGAAGATGAGGACCACCTGGAGCGTCGTGGTCATCGGTGTGGGGTTCTCGTACGGGTGCGCCGAGTTGGCGTTGAAGAAGCCCCCGCCATTCGTCCCGAGCTCCTTGATCGCCTCCTGCGAGGCCACGGGGCCCTGGGCGATCGTCTGGGACGCGCCTTCGACCGTCCGGGCGTGCGTGTACCCGTCCCAGTTCTGCACGACGCCCTGCGACACGAACGCGAGAGCGGCCACGAACGCGACGGGCAGCAAGACGTAGATCGTGGCGCGCGTCATGTCGACCCAGAAGTTGCCGATCGTCTTCGCCTCCCGCCTGGCGAACCCTCGGACAACGGCGATGGCGACGGCGATGCCCGCCGCTGCCGACGTGAAGTTCTGCACGGTCAGCGCTACCATCTGCACGAAGTAACTGACCGCGGTCTCGCCGCCGTACGCCTGCCAGTTGGTGTTGGTCATGAAGCTGACAGCCACGTTGAACGCCAAGTCGGGCGTCATCGGCGTGGCACCGGGAGCGGCGTGCGCCGTCCCAAACCCCTGCGGGTTGAGCGGCAGCCGACCCTGGAAGCGCAGCAGCAGGTAGGTGAAGACCAGTTTCGCCACGCTGAAGGCGAGGAGCGAGCCGGCATACCGGGTCCAGTGCTGCTCGACGTCTTCCCGAACCCCGCCCAGACGGTAGATCAGCCGCTCGATCGGCCGCAGCACCGGGTGCAGAAACGTCCGCCGTCCCTCGAACACCGCCGTCATGAACAGGCCGACCGGCTTGGTCAACCCCAGGACGACGGCACTGAAGAACAGAATCTGGAATACGCCGATCGCGGTCATGGCGAACCTCAGAACCGCTCCGGGCGGAGCAAGGCGGTGATCAGATAGCCGAACAGGACCGCAGCGGCGAGACCGGCAATCAGGTAGTCCACAGGATGCTCTCAGAGGACATCGCAGGCCCTCACGAAGTACCAGCACGCGGCCATGAACAGGCAGGCGCCCACCAGGTAGAACAGATCAAGCATGGGCGGCCTCGTCGACGAAGATGACCCAGTGTCCCTGCGCCTCAAGCAGGCGGCGCCACCGGTTGGCGCGCGTGGGCCACCAGCGGCGCCGACCACCGATCACGACCAGCGAGTGGGCGCCGAGGGCCAACGACATCATGCGGCGCGGGTCGCGGCACACGAAGACCCGGACCCGTGTGTCGCCGCCGCCCTCCGCCTCGAGGTGTGCCCTGAAGGCGTCGGTCTCGACCGGGGACAGGCCCGGCGGGGCCTCAAGGGGTGCCGCGAAGGCGACGGGTTGGAAGTGGACCAGCGTCACGCCTGTCCCCATTGCCTCGGCGAAGCGGCGTGCCACCCGAATGGCCGCCAGCGTCGCATCAACCGACGTGAAGACGACGCTCACATCACCCGACCCGGGTACGGCATCCACCCGCCCGGCCAGGTAAGTGCCGACCGATGCCGACGCCCCAGGGGGCGGCAGCGCGATCACCTGCGCCATCGCGACCTCCCAACACGTCCAGCCTATGCAGCTGGGCCTTAGGAAGTCATAAGGCGGGTCTTAGGATTCTGGAATCGTGGGCAGGTGGAGTCGGTACCCCACCCAAGGCTCGGTGAGCAGGTACGTGGGGCTCGAGGGCGTATCCTCGATCTTCTTCCTCAACTGGTTCACCACGACGCGGAGGTAGTCGACCTGATCGCCGTAATCCGGGCCCCAGACCGCCTGTAGCAGCTGCCGGTGAGACAGCACCTTGTTGGCGTGGGCCACGAGGTAGCGCAGCAGGTCGAATTCCTTGGGGGTCAGGCGGACCCTGCCGGCGTGGGTTCGAATCTCACGCGTGTCGAAGTCGACCTCGACATTCCCGAGCGCGAGGCGCCCGGTCGGCCCCTGCCCGAAAGGTGTCCGCCGGAGAACGGCCCGGATGCGGGCGGAGAGCTCAGTGGGCTTGAAGGGCTTGACGACGTAGTCGTCCGCACCGGCGTCGAGCGCCTCGACCGTGTCGGCCTCGGTGTCTCGCACGGTGAGCATGATGATGGCAACCTCCGAGCCGGCGCGGATGGCTCGGCAGGTCTCGAGGCCGCTCATGCCCGGCATGTTGATGTCCAGCAGAACGAGGTCGAAGCGGGAGTCCCGGAGTGTGTCGAGAGCGATCTCTCCGCTCTTCGCGTCGTCGACCTCGAACCCCTGGCCACTCAGCGTGACCTTCAACACGCGCCGGATCTGTGGGTCGTCGTCCACGATGAGAATCCGCCCGGCGCTCATTGGCGATCTCCTCGGGGCACGGTCAGCGTGAACGCGGTACCCCCCTCGGGCGCGCTGGCCACGCGGACCGCCCCCCCGTGTGCCTGTGCCACCTGCTTGACGATGGCCAGTCCCATGCCGGAACCGGGAACGTGGCCGGCCTGCGATCCACGGTAGAAGCGCTCGAACAACCGGCTTTGCTCGTGCTCGGGAATCGCCGGACCCGAGTTCCGGACGGTGAGCTCGACCGTACCGTTGCCCTCGGCGGCGACCTCGATCTCGGCGGTCGGTGGCGAGTACTTGACGGCGTTGTCGAGCAGCTGACGCAGCGCCAGCCCCAGCAGGTCCCGGTCCACCCGGACAGACAGGGAGGGAGGAACCCGGTTCGTGACCCGGTGACCCTCGAGCCGCGGTTCGAACTGCCGCAGCGTCCAGACGACCACCTCGGCGAGGTTGCAGAGGCTCGGCCGCAACTGGATGTCCCCCGAGTCGACCCGCACCATCTGGACGGCGTCGGTCACCAGGGCCTGGAGACGATCCAGAATCCTCGTCGAGGATGGTCGCCAACTCCCGCTCCCGGAGTCCAAGGGCGCTCGCACGCAGGTCGCCGGCCGCGACCTTCATCGACGTCAACGGCGTCTTGAACTCGTGGGCCAACGCGTCGAGCATTGTCGCTCGGAGTTCCCCGCTCTGGCGGGCCGCCTCGGCCCGGGCCGTCGCCTCCTCGGCGCGCGCGCGTTCGAGGCCGATCGCCGCGAGATTCGCGATCGACTGCAGGACCGTGTCCGTCAGGTCCACGGCGGGAATCGCAAGACTCCCGATCGGCGCACCGCCCAACCGAATCGCGATGACCGCCAGCGCCCCCTCGCGCCGCGGCACACCCTGGCGCGCCACATTCCGAAGGGCGTCCGCCACCGCCGGGCTCTCCACGCCCCCCGCCCATGAGACCGTATCGGTGCGGTGATTGGTACACGGCGACCGTCTCGAGCCCGAATGCGTCGGCGAGGTGGCGGGCGATGGCCGCCGGCATGGATGGCCGGCCTGGCGAGAGCAGCAACGCGCGGCTCAGGGCGTAGAGCCGTTCCAAGTCCCGCTGGCGCGAGAGGGCCTCCACGTTGCGGCGGCGCGCCCGCCCCGACAGCTGGCTGGCGACGATGGCTGTGACCAGGAACGCTGTCAGCGCCACCCAATTCTGCGGATCGGCGATGGTCAGCGTGCCGATCGGCGGAAGGAAGAAGAAGTTGAAGCACGCGGTCGCGGCGAGTGAGGCGGCCGTCGCTTCCGCAATACCCCATTCCGTGGCGATCAGCAGGATGGCGACGACGTACACGAGCGCGATCGTCGTCGGGTTGACCGGCAACTCGGCGTAGAAGATGGCCGTCACCGTCGCAATGATGACGACGGAAACGACCACCCGTGCAGGAACCAGCACCCTGGCAGTCACAGGAACATTGACTTCCTGCGCAAAGGTACTGAAGGCCCGGCAGTCTGTCAAACCGGCTCGCCGCCTCCCGGCCGGTGCGCGATCCTCCGTGACAGGCGGCGCTCTGAAGGAGCCCTCGGTGTCGCCGGAGCCGCCCTGCGGGGCTGCGCGGGAAGGCCGCGGGACGGGTCGGAGCGGACGCCACCCCGGGGAGTTCCTGGCCTCGGCGGAATCACCCGCACGAGCGGACCCGTTGGAGCGAGTCCGCCCCTCCTCGCGAGGTCTGTCCGAAGCCAAAGCCAGGCGTATAGTGGCCGTGGGACGGTTCTCGCGTCCCCGGGAGGCTGCTGACGGCGGTCACGCCGTGAACCTCGACATTCAGAGGAAGGTGGCGATGTTGTCGATCACTCGCGAAGAGGCGAACGAGATCACCGACTCGAAGACACTGGTTCACGACCGCCACCGGTTCGAGGTCAAACTGGATATCGATCCTCCGGCCGGCGACACGTGCGGCTACCGTGTCGATACGTACTTCTTCGTCCCAAGCGCGCTGAACATCACGCCCAATACGTACGCGAAGAACCTCTTCTATAGCAGCATGCAGCGCTATATCCGGTTCAAGACGCCGCCGTTCTCGCTTTCCAGGATCGTCGACCCTGGCGAGGAGGCGTCCCCGCTCTCTCGCATCCGGAAGGGTCTGGATTCCATCTCCGGCGGGACGGCGACCATCGACCTCACTGATGCCATGTTCCGGGAAATCAAGATGCTCGGTGCCACCACCCGGGGCGCAATTCGTGACAGCGTGAAGGGGCTGTTGGGACTGCTGGCTCGACCGGGCGGCGGAGGCGACAACGGCCTGCGCGAGGTCAGGAACGGTGGGCACGCGCTGGCGGCGGAGATCGAGACGTACGTGGCGGCGGTGCAGGACTTGCGCCACAGGCTGCTGGAGCCCGTGGTTCCTCAGAAGCTCTGAGGTGGACCCCAAAGTCTAGACAAACATCGGGGCCTCTGAAGTTAAGATCTTCTCCCCTGTAACAGGCGCGGAGGCCTCGTCAGAGGCCGACGCGCCCCCCCGTGAACCGCTACGCGGCCTTCGCCCCGGCGTATACCGCCCACGGCGTTCGGTAGCCGAGGGACTGGTGAGGCCGGCGGTCGTTGTAGAACTGAAAGTACCGGGCCAGCTGCCGACGCGCCTCGGGCACCGTGCCGTAGTCCTTCAGATAGATCTCTTCGTACTTCACGGAGCGCCAGAGGCGTTCGACGAACACGTTGTCCAGCGCCCGCCCGCGGCCGTCCATGCTCACCCGCGCCCCGGCGGCTTCCACGCGGTCCGTGAACGCCGTCGCCGTGAACTGGGCGCCCTGGTCCGTGTTGACGATCTCGGGGCGGCTTCGGCCCAGGGCAGCCTCGAGCGCGTCGACGCAGAACTGGCCATCGACGGTCACCGACAGCTCCCACGCCAAGACGTCGCGGCTGAACCAGTCCAGGATCGCGACGAGGAACACGAAACCGTGGCGCAAGCGCACATCCGTGATGTCGGTGCTCCACACCTGGTCGACCCGCGTGATCGGGACGTCGCGCAACAGATACGGATACACCTTGTGCCCCGGATGCGGTTCACTCAGGCGCGGTGTCGGGCCGACCGCCTCCAACCCCATTTCCCGCATCAGGCGCTGGACGTGCTTCCGATTCACGGCGTGCCCCACGCGATCCTGCAAGGCCACCTGCATCCGCCGCGAGCCGTAAAACGGCGCCGCGGTGTACTGCTCGTCGAGCAGGCGCATCACGTCCAGGTCCGCCTCGCTGACCACCGCCGGCCGGTAGTAGAACGAGGACCGCGGCAGCTCCAACAGGGCACACTGCTGCGCGACGCTCAGCCTCGGGTGCATCGGGTCGACGACGGCGCGTCGGTCAGCGGTCGACCAGGTCGTGTTTTTTCTTCAACCAGTCCAGCTCCATCTTGAGCTGGCCAATTTCCTGATAGAGCGCCGCCTTGAGCGTCTCGTGGTCGTCGACCTCCGTGTCGCGGCGGGTGGCGAAGACCTCGGGCAGGGCCGCCACCGCCTGCTTCTTCCACTTGGCGACCTGAATCGGATGCACCTCGAAGGCCGACGCCAACTCGCTCAACGTCCGGTCGCCGCGCAACGCCGCCACGGCCACTTTCGCCTTGAACTCCGCACTGTGCAATCGTCGTTTGGCCATCGTCGAACTCCCTCTCGCGGGGCCGACGATCTTAACTTACGCGGCTGTCCAGTTTTCGGGGTCCACTGTACTCCGCGAGGCCTTCCTCTTCTTCGATGAATTCGCGAGCCTGACCATCCAGGACTACCTGTCGGCCCTGCTGCAGGCCGTCAGGGATCACGCCGGAGGCGAGGCGGCGTTCGGCCCGCTCGATGCGGCGCTGACGCGGATCATCCTCGGGCAACAGGAGCATCGCCAGAAGATGGGCTACCCGTCGGTCCTGGGGAGCGACGAAACCGATGCCACCCTGCTGTACCGGCGCGGAGTCCTGAAGAAGTTCATCTTGAACGTCCTCTTTCTCTCCCCGGAGATATCCGAATGGGAAGCCATCTCCCAGGTTCCGCTCGCCGTCGCGGCGGGCTTCGCGATGCTATTTGCGGCCGTCGTCACGCTGTTCGCGCAAACCACCGTTGCGACAAACAGCATGGCATTCGTGGTCGTTGTGGTGCTGAGCTATGCCCTGAAGGACAGGCTGAAGGACTGGCTTAAGCTCTTCTTCTCCAGAGGCCTCGTCAAGTGGACAGCCGACCGGAAGATCCGCATTCGGGACCCCAACAGCGGGCGCGTGATCGGGACCCTGAAGGAGGCGTTCAGTTTCACGACCCTGTCCAATGTCCCGGAGGATGTGCGGTACTGCCGGCGCATGGACAACATCACGTCGATTGACGAGGAAGGCAAGCCGGAGCGGATCATCAAGTACGAGAAGGAAGTGAAGCTCTTTCCCGACAGGATCTATCGCTTCCATCAACGGCGTCGTGACCTGAACAACATCATGCGCATGAACATCGATGACTTCGTGCGCCAGGCGGACGACCCGGTCGTCGAGTACCTCCATCTCGATCCGGCCACGCGTGCTCTTCGCCGCACTCACGGCCAGCGTGTCTACCATCTGAACATCATCTTTGCGTACCGGTCGCTCGGTGGCCGCAGGCCGAGGACTGTGCGCCTGGAACGCTTCCGTCTGGTGTTCAATAGGGACGGAATCGTGAAGTTGGAGGAGGTGCCGGCCGTGAGTCAGTGACCGGGCTCTTCCACCCGGCCACTCGCTGATCGGAGCCGGCCGTTCCCCCTCCGTTCGTGGCCCCATGACAGGCGCCGGCCATTTCACGGCCAAATCCTCGCTCAGGCGCGCGGCGCGGCTCGGTGGCGATGGCTCTGCGGGAATCAGTCGCGCCTCTCTGGGCGCAACCACGGACTCTTCGGACGCGACAACGGCGGCAGCCCCGCTAAGAGAAACACCCACTTCCAATCCGCGGGTGCCTTGACAGTCAACGGCTCATTTCCACTCGCGTCCCGCACCTGGAGCCGCGCGTATAATCCAAGACAATGACCGACGATCAGCGGCCGAACTTCTCAGGGTTCTGGCGCCTGAATCTGGAGCGGAGCGTTCTCCGCGGCCACGCGCCCAAAGAAATCCTGATGTGGATCGAGCATGGGGATGAAACGATCGTTCAGACGGTGCTCGTCACGCCGGCCGGCGGCGGCGAGCAACGGCAGGCGTTTTCCTTTTACACGAACGGTCGCGAGACCGCGTTGACGATGAGTGGCGGCACTGGTCGAACCCGCGCTCGCTGGTACGGTTCCGTGCTCGTGATCGAATCGTCGCTGAAGATCGCCGACCGGGACCTGGCCTTCCGCGATCATTGGTCGCTGTCCCCGGACGGAACAATTCTCAGGATGGCACATCCGGATGATGACCTGGCCGGCCAGATCTCCGTGCTCGAGAAAGCGTCACCCGACGCTGCCGCACGGTTTACCACTGCCTAGCGACCGCTACGATCTGAGACAAGACTTCTGAAGCGCGGACACCCGGTCGCGGGCATCACGCCTGCCGCGGAACATATCGGCACCAGCCGCTGTCGCGTTCCGCGCTGTTCCGTCCTCGCCGGCCCGAGCTTCCAGCGTATAGGTCTGTGTGGCCTGCAACCGATGCTAGGAGCAATAGTGCACACGGCAGAAGCGCCAAGATAGTGGCGCGGGTCGCTCGCGTGATCACAATCGGTGCCACACCTTCGCGTACTACGGCGACGATCGCGGAAGGGGCGTTTACCGACTATGGCGGACGAATGTGCAACGTCGGACAGCCCGCTCGGGCCAGGCCAGATCCGACACGGAGATGAGGGCCACCAGCCCGCCTAGATCGCCGGGAACTTCGATTCCTGTGGCCACCGGTGTTGACGGAAGGGTGGAAGCGGCAAGGCCGACTGGTTCCAGTGGCACCGATCTTCACTGGCCTAGGGAGTCTGGAAAGCCGGTCTAAGGGATTCCTGACGGGCGCCTAATGACTTCCTAACGGGCAGGCGCACAGGCTGGTAGGTATGTCGCGTTCGATTGGTCTCGCATTCGGACTGCTGCTTATCGTTGGGGCGTCCCGTCCCGGCGCAGCGGAGCCCCAAGCCGCGGCCGCCGGGGCGACCGCCGGCGCCGAGGCCCCCTCGACCCAGAACCCACCGCCTGCGCCCGCGCCGCCGAAGAAGCCGGAGCCGTTCGCCTTTGCCGACTTCACCTGGCTGACGGGGAATGCGCGCACGAAGGAGTCACCGCTGGACACCAAGGCCTTCACAGCGGAGATCCGCGCCGACGTGAACTTCACCCACAGTTTCAACAATCCCTCGGACGACACGATTGTCGGGTCAAGCGAGGTCTTCCGCTCGGACGAATTCCAGGTGACGCAGCTCGGGGTCGGCGGGGACTTCCACTACGACAACGTCCGGGCGCGTCTCATGACCCAGTTCGGGATGTACGCGCAGACCACGCCGCGCAACGATGCAAGCCCGGCCCGTGGGCAGTGGAATCTCGATACGGCGTACCGGTACGTCTCGGAGGCGTACGGAGGCTACCACTGGGACAAGTGGTACGGCATCAACCTCGACGCGGGCATCTTCATGTCGTACATCGGGCTCTACAGCTACTACCAGTTCGACAACTGGTCGTACCAACCCTCCTACGTCTCGTCGAACACGCCCTGGTTCTTCAACGGCCTACGGATCCAGATCTTCCCGAGCGACCGGCTCAAGATCGAACCGTGGCTGATCAATGGCTGGCAGTCGTACGGCAAGTTCACCAACATGCCGGGGGTGGGGATGCAGATGGCGTGGCGGCCGACCGGGTCGGTGGCCGTCGTCACCAACAACTACTACGGCAAGGACACACTCGGCAATCCCGACCGGCGGCGCATCCATAGCGACAATAGCATTCAGGTGAAGTACCGCGATACCCCGAGCGACGCAGTATCGAAGGCCGCCTTCACGTTCACGTTCGATGCCGGGTGTGAGTGGGGCGGCGGGGTGAGCTGTCGCGGCGGGGTGGCCGCGAGCCCGTCGCAGTTCTTCCTGGGCTTCATGGCGTACCACCGCCTGTGGTTCCACCGCGACACCTATGCCATGACCGTCGGCGGAGGCGCCATCGACAATCCGGGCCGGTACCTCGTCCTCCTGCCGCCGATCAACGGGGCGACGGCGATCTCGGGAACACCCTACTTCACCACCAATCCCGGCGACGCCTACAAGGCGTGGGACGCCTCCGTCGCGTTCGACTACATGCCGAGCCAGTACGCCACCTTTCGCGGTGAGTTCAATCACCGGGCTGCCAACGTCCCGTACCTCTCGGGACCCGGCGGCGTGACGCCGCCGGGCGGGAACACGGGTCCGGACGGCTCGTTCGTGCCGGGCTGGGCGCCGGACCTCCGCAAGACCGAGAACCGTGTGACCCTGGCCCTGCTGGTGAAGTTCTGAGAGACTGGCGAGGGGCACGTTCGCGTTGGCCAGCCTACTTCTTGGATGCCAGGGTGAGCCCGTCGCGGATGGCCAACAAGCTGAGATAGACGCGGTCATCGTCGCGCAGGCGCTGGTTGAACGCCCGCATGGCCCGCGCATCGGCATCGGTGGTCGACGGTTCGGTCACCAGACCGCTCCGGAGCACGTTGTCGGCTGCGATCACGCCCCCCGGCCGTAGGAGCGCGAGCGTCTGCTCGTAGTAGCCCACGTAGCCCGCCTTGTCGGCGTCGATGTAGGCAAAGTCGAAGGAGCCGGCCTGGCCGTCTCTCAGCAGGGCCTCGAGCGTGTCGCGGGCGGGTGCCACTCCCGCCTGGGCGGGGGTGCCAGGGCACTGGCTGAGCCGATCGGGGGTGCCACGGGATCGTTCTTGCATACGTTATCGGTGGCGGGGGGGGCCAAACCCGCACGTGAAACGCCCGTTCCGGAGACGAAACGATGACGGCTGAGCTCATCCAGTGGCGGGACCTGGTCCTCTTCTAGGAGTACTTCCACGGCAACACGGGGCGTGGCCTCGGCGCCAGCCATCAGACCGGATGAACGGCCCTGGTCGCCAACCTGATGCAGGAGGCCGTCGAAGCGGACTGACGTCCTGCCGCGTGTCTCCGCGGGCACGCCGCGGCGCCACCACATCAGCCCTCGGGCGGGCGGGGCCTAGCGGTTTCCGCGCACCGCCATCAGCTCGAGATCTTCCTTGAGACTCTGGAGGTCTTCCTCATGTTCGACCTCCTGCTGCAGGATGGTCAGCGCGAGGTTGTAGGTCACCATGTCCTTGTCCTTGGTCGTATCCATCAAGGACTTGTACGTGGAGATGGCGCACTGTTCCCCGGCGATGTTCTGGGCCAGCAACGTCGCGACGTATGGATCGGCGGGGGGATCGGTACGCGCACGGACTGCGGGCGAACCAGTCCTTCGGGTCGAGGACTGGCGTGCCGCCGAGTTGGATGATCCGGCCCACGAGCAGGACCGCGTGGTTCAACTCCTCTGTCGCATGCAGCGTGAGCTCAGCCGCCACGGCGTCCTTCATCGGGCCCTTGATGACCTTTGCGCCGAGCCAGGTACCTGGTAATAGGCCAACCACTCGCTGGCATAGGCCCTGTTCAGCAACTCGAGCAAGGCCTCCACGTCCATGCCGACAATCTCGCGCCCCCTGGTGCCCATCTCGTCCTCCCCTGGTGGCCGGTCGCCTCTCGAGGCCGGACCGACCGTTGGGGCCGGATCTTACACCTGGGCTGGGGGTCGCGTCCCCCGGCAACGTCCGAGACCCAGCTCTTTCGGAAGCTGAGGATGGCACGGTTCCTGAGGACCAGCGTGGGGACCGCAGTGGTCACCGGGTCGGCGCGGCGCGGTGGACGGGAGACACGTGAGCCGGTGGAGAGGGGGGCGAGGAGCGACGGGGGGGACGACTGGGGGCCAACGCGCACGTCGTTAGCCCGAGTCGAGGCGCGGGTACCCGAGGCTGAGGCGCAGGCGGCGGACCACGGTGATGGCCGAGACGGGGGCGTGCGTCCCCCGGTGCAAGTCGCGGAGGCGATAGAGCCGTTCGAGGGTCAGGGTCAGCAGGACGAGGAGCCAGTGGATGAGGAGGCTGTTGGCCTCGTGGTGCGGGACGTGGTCGAGGCCGTAGCGGGTCTTGCTGTCGTTGAAGCCCTGGTTCTCGATCGTCCAACGGCCCTTGGCGAGGCGATAGAGCGTCTGGCTGCTGACGCGTCGGGGGGAGAAATCGGTCAGCCAGTACGCCTCGACGACCGTGCCGTCGGGATGGGTCTGGCGAGAGCGGAGGACGCGGACGGTCGGCCACCGGAGGTCCGCCCACGGATCGAAATCGTCCGCGTCCCAGAGCTCGACCCGGTCGCCGTGATCCGCGAACGTGCCGCCCGGGGGCGTGCCCTCGAACCGCGCCCGGGCGGCCGCCGCGAGCGTCGGCAGGTTGGCCTTGAGGCCGACCACCGCGTGCAGGCCGCGGTCCCCGACGGCGTGCAAGAAGGGGGCGTTGGCGTACAGACTGTCGGCCACCACGTACTGGGCGAACCGCCGGCCGAGGGCTGCCACGCCCCGGTCCAGCAGGCGCAGGCTGGCGGCCTGTTCGCTGTCGCCCGCGCCGTAGGGCTCGAGGTCGACCGGCAGCTGCAGCGCGCCGCCCACCACGGAGAGCAGCGAGAGTTTGTGCTGCTGGCCGACGACGGTCCCGATCGGCGTCGGCGGCCCGGCGGCATCCGGGTGCGGCCGGACGAGGGGGTGGCAGTAGGGACAGCGGACGGTCGGGCAACGCCCGACCGTGGTGCCATCCAGGGCGAGGCCGATCAGCCAGACGTCATCGAGCGCACCGCGCCGCTTCGCCTGGCGTACGAGGTGCACGAGGGCGGCGCGCGTCGGCCCCACGGCGAGGCGCTCGGTGACGTAGGCGACCGTGTCGTCGCCGAAGCCGCGGCGCAAGCCGAGCGCGCGCCGGGCGCGCGAGCGCACGAGCGCCTCGACCGCGTGCCACGCGCCGTCGCGGAGGAGGTAGGCGACCAGCAGACTCCAGAGCACGGCCGCCGCCGGCACCACCGGCGCCACCCGGCCGTCTCCCGGCTGGTGCAGATAGCCCGCCAGCTGCCGCGTGGCAAAGGCCGTCAGGCGTCGGATCATCGCCGCGGCCGCCGGCGTCCGGGCGCGCGGCGTTGCTGGCGCGCCAAGGCCAGCAACTGGGCGTTGGCCGCCAGCACCTCGCGCACCGCGTCCTGAAACGCCCGGCCGGCCGTGACCTGTCGCTGCACCTCGTCGACCCACTCCCGGGGGATGTGCTCCACGCGCTTCTCGCCGTCGACCATGAAGGTCAACGACCAGGCCGGGTGGCCCTCGCCGTCGGCGCAGTGGCAGGTGGGCTTGCCGCAGCGCGTCTGGCTCAGGACGAGCGAGCCCGGCAACAAATCCTCGGGCAGGGCGTAGCGCTCGGTCAGGACGAACGCGCGCTGACGGAGGCGGGCGGCCTGCGCGCCCGTGGCGCGAGGGATGACGCTCATCTACAAGTAAATATACTACAAGACTCGCGCCATGTCAAGGGCCACGCGCGGTTTGCGACAATAGCCCCCGCCGCCCAGGACCGTCCGATCAGCGTCCGCCGTCAGGCCGGCGGGCTCTGGGTGAGGGAATCAGGAACCGACCTTCCGAAACGCCTGGTCCGAGACCCGCTACCTCATCCTCCACTTCCGCCCATCCCGGGCAAGGAGGGCGTCGGCCTCGGTGGGACCCCACGTGAAGGCGGGGTACTCGTGGAGCAGCGCCGAGGGTGACGCCTTCACGACGTCCAGGATGGGGGCGACGACTCTCCAGCCGGCCTCCACCATGTCGGCCCGGTGGAACAGGGTCGGGTCGCCGATCATGCAGTCGTAGAGCAGCGTCTCGTAGCCCGTGTTCGACGTGCTGGCGAAATGGTCCGCGTAGCTGAACGCCATGTTGACGGTGCCGAGCCGGACCTGGGGGCCCGGCACCTTAGCGTGGAACCTCAGTGCGATCCCTTCGTCCGGCTGGATCCGCACGACCAACTCGTTGGGCTCCAGGCACTCGACCGCGGTGTCGCGAAACAGCGGAAGGGGTGCGCGGTGAAACTGCACGGTGATCTCTGACACCCGCTTCGGCAGCCGCTTGCCGGTCCGGAGGTAGAAGGGGACGCCGGCCCACCGCCAGCTGTCGATCAGCAGCTTGAGCGCCACGAAGGTCTCAGTCGTGGAGCCGGGGTTCACGCTCGGCTCAGCGCGGTAGCCAGGCACCTGCACACCACCCGACTGCCCGGCAGTGTACTGGCCGCGCACGACCGACGACATCACCTCCTCTGGCGCACACACGTGGATCGCGTGCAGCACCTTGACACGTTCGTCGCGCACATCGTCGGCGCGGAACGAGATCGGGGGTTCCATCGCGGTCAGGGCCAGTAGCTGGAGCATGTGGTTCTGCACCATGTCACGCAGCGCTCCCGCGCTGTCGTAGTAGCCTCCCCGCCCTTCGACACCCACGGTCTCGGCGACGGCAATCTGCACGTGGTCCACGTAGCGACGGTTCCAGATGGGCTCGAAGATGCCGTTGCCGAACCGGAACGCCATGAGGTTCTGCACGGTCTCCTTGCCAAGGTAGTGGTCGGTCCGGTAGATCTGATGCTCCGCGAGGTCCACGCGTAGCTGCCGGTTGAGTGCCAGCGCGGACGCCAGGTCGTACCCGAACGGTTTCTCGACGAGCACCCGGCGCCAGCTCTCAGGCTCCTCGTTCAGCAAGCCGACGGCTCCGAGGCGGAGCACGATGTCAGCGACCGCGCTCGGTGGGGTGGCTAGGTAGAAGATGCAGCCCACGTGCGGGGCTGCTGCCCCCTGCAGCACAGGCAGGCGATCCGACAGCGACTCGAAACTCGCGAGGTCGTCGCCCGCCGTGGCAGCAAACAGCCGAGGCTCGAACCACTGCCACACGGTGGGATCGAGTGTGGACGGTCCGAACTCGTGGAAATCCCGACTGACCTTCTGGCGGTAGGCTTCGTCGCTCACCGGCGCTCGGACGACACCGAGAACCTTGAACTCCTCGGGCAGCAGCTTCCGGGTGGCGAGGTTGTAGAGCGCGGGCAGCAGCTTCCGCTTCGAGAGGTCACCACCGGCCCCGAAGATGACGAAGGTGCAGGGATCGGCGACGCGCGGTGGCGGCTGGCTGGACACTTGGTCGAAGTCGACATCCCCCAGGTGTCCCGTTTCAGGAATCGGCTGATCGATCGTCACGGCTGTCTTCTCCCCTCAATCCACCGGGCCCTCGAGGCGACGGCCCAGATCGCAACCGCGGTCACGCTGCCAAATTCGGCGGCCGTAACCCAGCCCGGGAGCACCCATCCGCCCCCGCGGGCAGCGACGCGCCAGACGTAGTAGGTCAACAGCGAGCTTTGCGTCCACACCAGGAGCGGAGCCGTCTCGGGCGCGCCGAGGAACGGGGCGAGCCAGACGAGGTACCAGGGATACACCGTGGGCATCAGCAGCAAGGCCGCTGCCATCGGCCACGCCCAGGTACCTAACGACATGCCCCGACGCCTCACGCACGCGGCCGTGATGAGACCAAGCCCCGCGGGCAGCAGCGGGAGCCACCTTCCCCCGACCCACTGCTCAATCAAGGCGAAGGCCGGACCGTTGAACCGCCACTTCTCGAGGTAGGCCGGTAGCGACCCGAGCGGCAGGCCGCCCGATGCCAGCGCGAAGGGCACCGCGAGGACGAGCCCAACCAGGCAGGCGAGGGCCACGTCACGTCGGCGGACCCGTCGCCACAGGAGGGGAAGGAGGACGACGGGCAGGAACTTGACCTCGACCGCTGTGACAAATGCGGCCGCCGCCACCAGGAGCCAGGTTTCCGTAAGCGCGAGGAAACACAGAACCAGCAGGCACGCGCCCAGCACATCCACATGCCCGCTGCCGGCAACCTCGATCATCACCAGCGGGTTCCACACATAGAGGAGCACACGCCACGGGCTCTGCCCGGACCGCGCCAGCCATCGGAGCAGCAGGAGCCCGACTAGGAGATCGCACGCGACCAACGCCGCTTTGAAAGCGAGGACGGACTCGTGGAGCGTCGCAACGCCCCGAAAGAACCACTCCGCTGCCGGCGGGTAGAACGACCGGATGGTCGGGTGGGCCGTCCGGCGCGTCACCGCGGTGTGCAGGTGTTGCAGCGCCGGATCGCCAGGGGCCGACATGTACGGGCTGTAACCCAGTCGCTGGATTCGCCCGTCCCAGATGTAGCGGTAGATGTCGTCCGAGACCGTTGGGGGTGCCACGAGCAGGGGCAGGCGGCCGGCCAACGCCAGGGCGAAGCATATCCACAGGCCCCGGACGTTGGGTGGCGTGGCTCGCACCACCGTCCATGCCGCTCCCAGGAAGGCCGTGGACGCCACAAACGCGACGACCAGGAACGCCACTGTGTCCTGCCGGCCGTCGATCCCCGACAGCCCGGCCATGGCCACCACGATCACCGCCCCCAGCCAGATCAGGCGCCCGCGGGACGACACGGCCCCTTCGTGTTCGCTCGACGCAGCACCGCCCGACAGGGCTCTCGACGGCACCTCGGACACCGTGACGGGGCCCGGCCGATCGATCGCCCGCCGCTTCTCTGGGAGCATCTCCCCACTCGGCCCGCCTGCAATCATCGGCTGCGCCGCGTTCTCACTCCATCGGGTGGGCAAGCGGTCGTCCTCGGGCCGGGCGCGGCGGCCACGCCGCCGCGCCCCCGGCCGGTCGGCGCGTCACGCGCGTGTGGGTTGGGCGTGCTCGATGGTTGTACCGAGCACCTTGAGGAACGCCGCGATCCACTTGGGATGTGCCGGCCATGCGGGCGCGGTGACAAGGACTCCGTCCACGGCGGCGTCGTCCACAGCGATGTCCGCGTAGCGGCCGCCCGCCCGCGTGACATCGGGCGCGCAGGCCGGATATGCGGAGCACCGCTTGCCGTCAAGGACGCCGGCCGCGGCCAGCACCTGGGCGCCATGGCAGATGGCCGCGATGGGCTTCGCGGCGGTCGCAAAATGACGCACGATCTCAAGCACGCGGGGATTCAGGCGGATGTACTCGGGTGCCCGGCCTCCCGGGATGACGAGCGCGTCGTAATCCTGCTCGCGCACGTCGTCGAACGATGCGTTCAACGTGAAGTTGTGGCCTGGCTTCTCGCTGTAGGTCTGGTCTCCCTCGAAATCGTGGATGGCGGTCCGCACCCGCTCGCCAGCCTTCTTGCCCGGGCAAACGGCGTGAACCGTGTGCCCGACGGCCAGCAGGGCCTGGAACGGTACCATGATCTCGTAGTCCTCGACGAAGTCTCCCGCCAGCAACAGGATCCGGCGTCCTGACATCGAAGCCTCCTTGTCGCGTTCTCCAGCCATCATACGACGCCGCCGGCGGCACGCACCGGAGTCGACCGGCCCGCGGGCGCCCCACCCCTCGGTGGTGGCGCCTGCGCGGAGGCGTCTGCAGGCGAGCCGGCCGAGTCCACCCCCCTGGGTGCTGGACTCAGCGGCCGGCTGCCAGTAGGGCCACTCCGTAGACGGGCAGCCGCACCGATTCGATCCGACCCCCGTCGAGGACGTCTCGCATCGCCCGCGGCAGACGGACGTCCTGCGGCTCCTTCGAGAAGTTGATCAGGACGTACACCGCGCCCTGGGCCCCGTACCGCGGACAGACCTCCACGCCCGCTGGCACCGGCCCGAGGGCCGGCGTCACTCCGCTCGAGGCGGTCATCCAGGCTGCGGCCCGCTCCAGGGTCTTCGGGTCCAGCCACGCCCCGATGTACGTGATTCGGCCCTTTCCCACCTTCCGGGTCAGGGCGGCCGGCTGGCCGTCGAGCCACCCGTTGCTCGGGCCATAGCGCAGCAGGACCTCCACATCGGGCTCCCGGACACTCAGCAGTTCGGCCCAGAGCTGGCACTGGCCGGCCCCCCACGCTCCAGTGACGCCGACGGGGTCGGTCAACGCGTAGTACTGATCCACGCGGCCTCCCAGCAAGGCCCCGAGAGGGCCCGGCTGGCGGAGCGGCTGGAGGCTGTTGTCGTCGTCTTTCATGGCCGAACGCTGGCCGAGCACGAGGTGCCCCCCACCTTGGACGTAGGCCGCCAGGTTCCGGGCAGCGGCGTCGGTCAGCACGTTCAGGCCGGGCGCCACCACGAGCTTGTACCTGGGCCAGCGGAGCGGTCGCGGGGACAATGTCGATCGACTGGGCGATGGCGCGCAGGGGCTCGTAGTAGCTCACGATCTGCTCGACGGGCTGGTAGTTCGCGTTGTGCTTCTGCCAGGCCATGGCCCACCGACTGTCGTAGGAGTGCAGGATCGCCACCTCGGACCGCACCGCCGTGCCCGCCAGCGCGGGCCCGGCCGTCTCGAACTCCCTGCCGAGCTGGGTAATCTCGGAGAACAGGGGGACGGGAGTTCCATCCGACCCAACTAGGACGCCGTGATACTGCTCCTGCCCGTTCAGCGCACTGCGCCACTGCCAGTAGCTCACGGTGTCGGCCCCGTGGCCGATGCCGTGCCAGGCCATGGCCCGGACCTCGCCCTTGTCGAGCGAGTTGTTGACGTCCGCCCAGTTGACCGAGCCGGGCTGGGTCTCCAGGATCCAGAAGTTCTTTCCCTTGAATCCGCGCGTCAGGTCGTGCGCCGCGCCGTTTCTCGCGACCTTCAGGTGCCCCTCTCCGACGTAGTCGTCCCAGGCGGCCAGGTCGAGATCCTGCGTGACGACGTAGTGGTCGAACCCGTCGAACCAGCCCATGAGGTTGGTGGTGATGAACTGGCGCGGTTCGGCATTGGCCCGGATGACATCGATCTGATTTCGCTGGTAGCTCCGCCACGTGTCACTGACAAACCGCATCCAGCCCAGGAGCAGTCCGGGGTTGCCGTACCCCGTCTGGATGGGGATCTGGTCCCACGATGAGTACGACTCGCTCCAATAGGCCGTGGTCCAGCGTGCGTTGAGGTTGTCCAGGCTGCCGTAGCGAGCCTTCAGCCATTGCTGGAACTGCGCCCGGGTCTTCGCGTCGAACGACACCCGCTCGTACTCGTTGTCGATCTGCCAGCCCAGCACATTCGGATTGCGGCCGAACCGCTTGGCCAGTTGCTCGGCGATCGCCCGCGCCAGTTCGCGGTACCTGGGGCTGGCCCAGTTGAACTGCTGGCGGTTCCCGTGCTGTTCCTGACGCCCATCGGGTAGGGTCAGCAACGTCTCCGGGTATTTCTGCGTCAACCACGCGGGGGGTGCCGCCGTCGGGGTGCCGAGCACCGTGCCAATGCCGTGTCTGGCTGCCGCGGCCACCGCCCGCTCGAGCCAGTCCAGGTCGAACTGCCCATCGGCGGGCTCCATCCGGCTCCACGCAAACTCGCCGACGCGCACCATGTGAATACCGGCCTGCTGCATCAAGGCCAGATCCGCCTCCCACCGCGCCTCGGGCCACTGCTCGGGGTACCACGCCGTACCCAGCAGGAGAGGTGGCAGCTGCCCCGGCCCGGCCTGCGGAGGGCTCGCCGTGCGGCCCGGGCTCTGCGCGAGAACCACGACGAGTGCGACCGCTAGAGAAAGCCTCTTCGACATGCGAGGATGTCCCCTTTCAGGCTGGCCAACGCTCCACTTACCCTTCCGCCGGAGGCCGGACGACCCCTGGACGCAGGCGGATCGCGCCTGCGGCGGCGAAGTTCCGGACGGAGTCGGCGACGAAAGGACGCGCCGCCTCCGCCGACGATGACACCAGGTTCGCGAGCCGACACGATCGGTCCCGTCGCAGCGTCGTCACGACGTGCTCGATCGTGTCCGCGGTTCGCTCGTAGAAGAAGACGCGACCATTGGCGCCCACCATGAGGCCGTCTCGCGTGCGGGCCACCACGAGGGCACCGGGAACCGGGCACTCCAGAACCGCGTCGGCCAGCATCACCGGAGCGGCCAGCGACGGCACGAGCAACCTGCCGTAGCCGGCAGAAGACACGAGGCGCAGGGCGATGGCCAGCGCGCGTGACTCGGCCTCCCCAGGCCGGCTGAGCTCGTCGCGCAAACGGTTCCACCGCTCGAAGAACGGCGCCATGGAACCGGTCGCGAGGTCCGACGCCGAGATCCGGCCGTCGGGCGCGGGGGGCAGGCCCCGGATATCCAAGTCGTCGGTGCGGGCGATCGCCTTGAGAAAGGCGAGCCGGAGGATTTCCTCGCCGCTCGAGCCGTCGTGATACAGCCCGACGCTCAGCGACGCGTGAAACGCCTCGGAGTCGCTGATCGCGACATGCCACTGGTCGGGCGACCAGTACATCACGTCGTGGGGGCCGATCTCCAGGACGGTCGCCTCGGCCAGGTGATCCCGAACCGGCGCGCACACCTTGCCGCGGACCACGAGGTCCTGCCGCCGTTCGAAGTGCGGGCGGGGCCAGAATGCCATCCGCTTCCGGCCTACGCCGCAGAACATCAGGACGTGGCAGTCGTCCCGGTGGATTCCGAACGGCGTGGTCCGGTACGTCCCCGCATAGATGCACGTGTGGTTGTGGCGGGCCGGGTAGCCCACACGGGAGAACAGGCGGTGCAGGACGGGCACGAGGCGCTCGCGGGTCCCTGGCATGTGCCGTTCGCAGCCGTCGAGGACGATGCTGATCTCGTCACCGGGGTGGTCCCGCCGGATTCGGCCGACGTAGTCCTGACAGGATTCCTCGAGGCCTCTCGGCAGGAACGGGGCGAGCCGGTCAGGCGTCACCGATACGCCGTTCACGAAGAGCCGTCCGGGCGGGACCGCCGCCCCGGTGTTGGCGGCATAGTCGGCCGCGGTGCCGAGCAGACCCGCCATCAGTTCGTCCTCGCTGAACACTGGACCGCTGAGGACGTCGCGGAACACTCGCGGCTCGCGGCCCCACTGCGCCGCGAGCGCTTCGGCGAAGCCCTCGGAGACGACGCTGAACCGTTCGCTCATGGCCGTTCGCGCCTCCCGGACCGACACGTGCGGTCACGACCCTAGCCGGTAGCCGACGATCGCCTTGACGACCAGTTTGTCAGTCGCCGGCGTCAAGCCGATGCCGAGTCCCGCGTTGAACTCCCACGCCTTGGAGAAATCCAGGTCGATCGAGGGGAACAGCTGCTGGCCCTGGCCCCGCCAAGGCTCGAACCGGCGACTGTTCCCGAAGTCGCCGTAGTACCTCGAGGCCGCACGCGATCTTCTCCGTCAGGTCCACGCTGATCTTGCCCGTGGGCCCCACGTCCCACCCGTCGTGAACGTGTTCACCCGACAGCGTCTTCACCAGCGCCACGTTCACCGCCCAGTAGATCCGCCCGAGTCGCTGGTCGATGATCGGGCGAATCTCCCACGTCCACGTGTCGGCCGAGAAGTACCGGCGTTGGTATCCGATCTCCTGCGACAGGCTCACGCCGACTGGCCACTTCCACCGCTCGGGCACGCTGACGCGCGGCCGGACGTGGGTCCCGACCCATTGCCAGCCGTCACCGGTGCGAAGGCTCGAGAACTCGTAGATCCCGACCTCCAGCCAGTCGGTGAACCCGTGCGTGATCTCCAGCGTCTCGTGCCAGGCGTGGTTTGTGGGCTGAGTGCAGTCCGTGGTGACCGTGCTGCCCCGCGGCGTCACGTTGGAGTGGATTTCGAACATGGTGGCGCGGAGTGCCACCAGGGCCGAGGGGTACACCTGGATCTCGTAGCCGTCCTGGGCGTCGGCGCGGCAGGGAGCGCCCAGGAGCGCAACCGCGAGCGCGAGCGCCCCCACGAGCGCGCCGTCCATCGTGGCGTTCCAGCCGACGCCTCCGCCCGCCCGGTCATCCCGACTCGCGCCTCGCATCAGCGTGTCCCTCGTCGTCGGCTGGACCCGTGCACCGGCCGACTGGGTGGACTTTCCGCGGGAGATGTCCCGCTCCTGCGCGCACCCGATGGTAGCACGGCCCTCTTCCACAGGGCCGCGCACCGGCGGGGGGAGCACGGCCCCGGGGCTACGACACCGGGATCATCACCGGACCGATCGCCGGCCGGTACCCGTCCCTGCTACCATGCCCGTGCAGCAGGGGGAACCGCGTGTCTGAAGACAGGGCGCGACTGGACGAGCTGGCGCGCGCGCTGGCCGGCGCCCGCGCCGTGGCGGTCCTGACCGGGGCCGGTGTCTCCGCCGAGAGCGGCGTCCCCACGTTCCGGGGACCGGACGGGCTCTGGCGGCAGTTCCGGGCCGAACAGCTTGCCACGCCCGAGGCCTTTGCGCGAGATCCGGCACTGGTCTGGGAGTGGTACCGATGGCGGCGAGGCCGCATGGCGTCCGTGTCGCCGAACGCCGCTCACCTGGCGCTGGCCCGCATCGAAGTCCGCGTGCCGACATTCACGCTCATCACGCAGAACGTCGATGGTCTCCATGCACGGGCCGGCAGCCGGCACCTGCTGGAGTTGCACGGCAGCATCTGGCGCGACCGGTGCACGGACAACCCTCGCCATCTGTTCGAGCGGCAGCCGGGCGCGCCGGTGGAATCCATCCCCTTCCGCCCTGCCGCGGTGTTCGTGCGGCGCGCTGCTGCGACCCGACGTTGTCTGGTTCGGCGAGCCGTTGAACGCTGCCCACCTCGACGCCGCCACGACGGCCGTCAGCCTCGCGGAACTGGTCTTCGTCGTCGGGACGTCGTCGGTCGTCTACCCGGCAGCCGCGCTGCCCGGCGTCGCGCAACGCGCAGGCGCCCGGGTGATCGAGATCAACCCCGAGGAGACGCCCGTGAGCCAGGACGCGCACGTCGCGTTTCGCGGACCGGCTGGCGTGCTGCTGCCCGCGCTGGAGGAGCTCGCCTTCGGCCCACCGGCGCCGATACGGTGACGCTCAAGACGCCCAGGCCGGCGGCTAGAAATGGGACAAGTGGTGGTGTAAGCTTGGCCCCGGGGGCTGCAGGGCTGGATCCCGGGCCACTTCCGGTTGCGGCACGCGACGCGGCCGTCCCTGGGCACCACCGGCCCGTGGGAGTGTCGGGCCGGGGGCGGGGTGGGCTCCAAACGGCCATCACCTGGTCATCTTTCGTGATTCGTCCTCACACCTCAACAAGGAGCGGAGATCTCATGGCTGGAGACAAGAAGTCCGATCTGGCAGGTCCTGGCATCAGCACCTATGAAGAAGTCGACAAGATCCTGCCCACCGATTACGAGGCAGTCCTCCCCCCGCTCGAGCGAATGAAGGCGCTGTACCAGATCAAGGACTACATCGAGAAGAACCTCTGCAAGGAACTCAATCTGACGATGGTGCAGGTGCCGCTCATCGTGGAGCGTGAGAGCGGGCTCAATGACATGCTCGACCGGGACGGTTCACGAACGCCGGTGGAGTTCCCGTGCGGCCTCGGCCTCGAGCGGCGCCTGAACGCCCAGGTCGTGCAGGCCGCGACGAAGTGGAAGAGGGTGGCCCTCAGCCAGTTTGGCTGCAAGGTGGGCGAGGGCATCTGCACCGATATGCGCGCCGTCCGCAAGGACTACTTCCTCGACCACGACCACAGTTCCTACGTCGACCAGTGGGACTGGGAGCGCGCGGTCACCGCCGACCAGCGCAACCTGGAGTTCCTGAAGGACGTCGTCCGGAAGATCTGGAAGGTCATCTGTGGCGCCGGCCGCCACGCCCAGGAGCTGTTCCCGAAGCTCAAGCACGCCAAGTACGGCGAGTTCCCGGATGAACTGACGTTCCTGCACGCCGAGGAGATTCTCGACATGTTCCCGGACCTGCCGCGCAAGCAGCGGGAGACGAGGATCCTCCAGAAGTACCCGGCGGTGTTCATCATCGGCATCGGCTACCCGCTTAACGACGGCTACCCGCACGAGATGCGGGCGGCAGACTACGACGACTGGATCACCGACACCTCCAAGCAGACGGGCAAGCCGACGCGCGGGCTGAACGGCGACATCCTGGTCTGGAACCCCGTCACCAAGCGGCGGCATGAGCTGACGTCGATGGGCATCCGGGTGACGAAGGACACGCTGGTCCAGCAGCTCGAGATGTCGAAGCTGATGGACAACCTCGCGCTGCCCTACCATCAGGCCATCATGCACGACCAAGTGCCGCTGAGCATCGGCGGGGGCATCGGCCAGGCGCGCACGTACATGTACCTGCTGCGCGCGGCGCATCTCGGCGAGGTCACGGTCTCGGTCTGGCCGAAGGCTCTCAAGGAGATCTCGGCCAGGCACAACATCCACATTCTCGAGTAGCTCGGCCAGCGACCGGGGGAGCCGACGTCCGGCTCTCCCCGGTTCCTTTGGCGACAGGCTGTCGGCGGCCGGGACCCATTTGGACTCACCCGAACGGACGGGCGCTGCCACCGAGGTCGCCGTCCCGCACGGGTCGCGTCCGGACAGCGCGGTCCGAGCGCTCCCTCCCGCCGCTCAGGCGAATGCCCCGGCGGTTCAGCCTTCCGTCCGCATTCCACACCTTGCAGTCTGCATTCTGCGCCCACCCTGTCAGTTCCCTCGCCTACTCGCTCCGGAGAGCCGCGGCCGGGTCGATGTAGGTCGCCCATCGCGCGGGAACATATCCGGCCGCCGCCACGGCCGCGACGAGAACCGCCGTCGAGAGGACGAAGACGAGCGGATCGAGCGGGCGCACGCCGACCAGCATGCGGCTCACGAGGAAGCCCGCGCCGAGGGCCATGAGGATCCCGACGAGGAAGCCCGCGCCGATTAGCGGCGCGCCGTCCGTGACCACCATAACAATCACACTGCCTGGTGTGGCGCCGAGCGCCACGCGGATCCCAATCTCCCGGGTCCGGCGCGCCACCAGGTACGCCTTGACGCCGTAGAGCCCAATCACGGCCATCGCGAGGCCGATGACGCCGAGTGCGCCGAAGGTCAGGCCGGCCGTGCGGACGAGCCAGTTCATCGGGCTCTGGTCGCGGGCGTCCTCGAGCGTGGACAGGCCCAGCAGGGCCAATCGGGGCGCGGACGCCCGCGCGGCGTCCCTTACCCGTCGCAGCATCTGCGCCGCGTCGGCCCGTCCATCCTTCGACAGCCGTAGGTGGATGAAAACCTGCGGCCGGTAGTGCGAGCCCATCGGCACGTAGACGTGTGGCACCGGGGCCCGGTCGGTCAGGCGGTCGCGCTGGCCCGCCACCAGGCCGACGACCTCGAGTGCCTCGGCGCCTCGTCCCCCGCGCGAGGCCGGGAACGCAATGTACCGGCCCAGCGGGTCTTCGCCTGGAAACAACTCGCGGGCCAGCGGCTCGTCGATGATCACGCGGGGGGGAATGTCCGGCGCCTGCTCCTCCGACAGCGTGAATTCCCGTCCGCTCAGCACCGGCAGCCCGAGCGTCCGGAAGTAGGCGGCGCCGATCACATAGTCCCGCGCCATGACCCCCGCCGCAGTCGTACCCGCGGCCCCGCCCGCTCTCAGGACGCGCCGTAATGACTGCTCGTTGCCGAACGCCACGAGCGAGGCCGTCGTTGCCGCCTCGACGCCAGGCATCGCCCGAATGCGATCGAGCAGGCCCCGGAAGGTCTCGCGGCCCTGCGGCGCGGCAGAGCCGGTCGCGTCCACCTGGGCCAGTACCTGGCCGGCGAACGGGTAACCTGGGTCGGCCCGCCCCGCCGCTATCGCCCCGCGAACGAACAAGCCAGCCGTCGCCAGCAGCGCCAGCGACAGCGCCACCTGCCAGGCGACCAGCAGGCTGCGCGGGCCGGCGTGCCGGTCGATGCCGTCTCCGCCTTCGGCTCCACGCGGCCCTTTCAGGTGCGACAGCACGTTCAGGCGTGACAGTGTCCACGACGGACCCACGGCGAACACCGCCGCGCTCAGCATGCAGTAGGCGAGCGTGGCCAGGACCACGCGGAGGTCTGGCGCGACCGCGATCGTCATCAACTCGTCGATCCTCACCGGCGTGAGCGACGCGGCCACCAGCTTGAGCGTCCAAACCCCGACGACTAGTCCTGCGGCGCCCCCAGCCAGCGACAGCAGAAGCCCTTCGACCAGAAGCTGGGTCACGATGCGTGCGCGCCCCGCGCCGAGGGCCAGCCGCATCGCGATCTCCCTAAGGCGGCTCGTGCCGCGTGCCAACTGCATGTTCGCAACGTTTAGGCTCGCCACCACGAGCAGGAGAGCGGCCAAGCCGGTCAGCGCGCCGAGCGGCGCAAACAACCCCGCGTCGGTTGCGGGTGCGTCACTGTCCTGGGTGCGGGCCAAGCGGTTGACCGTCAGTACCTCCCGGGAGCCCGCTTCGGGGCCGTTCAGCAGGAGGTTCGCCGAGACGACCGCCAATGCGGCGTTCGCGGCGTCGATGGAGGTGTGCGGACCGAGACGGCCGACCAGGAGCAGGGTGCGCGGGTTGCCAGCTAGCGCTCCCGGTGCGGCCGGCGCCGTATCGTCGTCAGTCGCCAGGCCTTCCGCGCCGAGCGGAATCCAGAGCAGCGGCCCGAAGGCCACAAGCGTCCCGGAGAATCCGTCGGGCGCAATCCCGACCACGGTGAACGGGCGCGTGTTGACCATGATCGTCCGGCCGAGGACCGACGGGCTGGCGCCGAGCGCCACCCAAGCCTCGTGGCTGATCACGGCTACCGTCGCCCGGCTGCCGGGGCGTTCCTCGTCCGCGGTGAAGGTCCGGCCGGCCGCCAGCCGAACGCCGAGCGTCGCAAAGTACGCCCCCGCGATCTGGGATGCGACCGCGTGCCGGGAGGATTCGCCCTCCGAAACGACGACACGGACCTCCCGGTGAGCCGCGAGGTGGTCGAAGACGCCCGCGTGTTGGCGGATGTCCTGGTACTCGGGATAGGAAACCAGCCGATACGACGCTGGTGCAATCGGGTCGTGGATGTGAACGGACACCGGCTGGCCGGGCTGGTCTGCGCCCGCGCGCGGCTGCAGCAGCAGGAGGTTGACGAGGGCAAACGCCGCCACGTTGGCCCCGATCCCGAGCCCCAAGACCAGGATGACGGTGAGCGAGAACGCCGGCGTTTTCGCGAGCTGGTGGCCCCCCCCGCGGACGTCCCGCGCCAGCGTGTCGAGCCACGCGGTCGGGCGGACGGCGCGGACGCTCTCCTTCACCTGCTCGAGGCCGCCGAGCTCGATCCGGGCTCGGCGGAGCGCCTGTTCTGGCGAAAGGCCGGACGCGACCTTCTCGTCAACGAGCATCTCCAGGTAGCTCGAGACCTCCGCCTCGAGGTCGCCATCCACGGGACCGCGACCGGCCAGACAGCGGAGGAGGCGGACGAGTCGAGACCAGGGTTCCAGGACACGCATGTCGGCCTACTCGGCGACCTGCAAGACCAACCTCATCGCGACCGAAACTCGCTGCCACTGCTCGGTTTCAGCAATGAGTCGCCGCCGGCCAGCGGCGGTGAGTCGGTAGTAGCGGGCGCGCCGGTTGGTCTCGGACTGGCCCCACGACGACACGAGCCAGCCGGCATGCTCCATGCGGTACAGCGAAGGAAACAGTGAGCCCGGCTTGACCTGGAATGCGCCTCGCGTGACCTGCTCGAATCCGGCGCGCTACACCGAGGCCGTGGAGCGGCCTTAGCTCGAGCACCTTCAACACGAGAAGGTCGAGCGTACCTAGCAGGAGGTCGGTCTTGTTGGATGGCGCCATGCGGGCTCTCTTCAGACAGTCTAGTTGACCACAAGACATTTAGACGGTCGATAGGAGCGACAGGTTCCCGACCTCCCAGCGCTCGACCCACGAGGTGGAGTCGGGCGCCGAGCGCGTCCGGTGGCCCAACACCCGTCACACGGCAAAGCCTGTGAGCCTGGTCTGGCGGGTCGAAGCACCCGCGGGGCCCAGACACATCCGGTTAGGGGTCCATTCGGCGGCGTCGGGCGTCGGAGGCCTCCTTCCTCTGCTTGAGCACGCCCTCGAGCCGCAGCGACGTCGGGGTGGTCGCCAGCCCGCCGAGAGCCGTGCATCGCAGTTCACGCGGCATCTGGGCCCCCACGCGCTTGGCGGCGTCGACGACCTCGTCGAACGGAATGACCGGATCGAAGTCCGCCAGCGCCATGTTGGCGCAAGAGATGGCATGCGTGGCCGCCAGCACGTTCTTGCCGAGGCAGGGAACCTCGACCCTGGCCGCGACCGGGTCGCAGATCAGGCCGAGCATGCTCTGGAGCGCCAGGGACGAAGCCGCGACGGCCTGTCCCAGCGTCCCGTCCTCCAGGGTCACGAGGGCGGCGGCCGCCATGGCGGCGGCCGATCCTCCCTCGGCCTGGCAGCCACCGACCTCGGCGGCGAACGTCCAGCGGCTCGCAATGAACACTCCGATCAGGCCGGCCGCCAACATGGCGCGCGCCATGTCCTCCTCGGATAGGTTCATCTCCTCGGCGACGGCAATACAGGCGGCAGGCAGGGCCGCGCACGCCCCCGCGGTCGGGGCGGCGACGATGAGGCCCATCGCGCTCTTCACCTCCATGAGCGCCGTCGTGTAGAGGATGGTCCGATTCAAGGCCCCGGCCTGCACCAGGCGCCCCGCGTCCAGGCCGCGTTTGAACGCGCCGGATTGGTGCCCGAGCAGCCGGTCCTCGTAATTGGTCCCGCTGATGCCTTGCGCAATGGACCGCCGCAGCAGGCGGACGATGTCGATCATGCGGTCGACAACTTCGCGCTCGGTGAGGTCGGCGCGAACCGTCTCGTAGGCTACCGCCCACCGCCACAGGGGCACCTGTCGGCCGGCATCGTGCTCCAGCATGGCGCTGCACGTCTCGAACGGCACCTCGAGACCGGGACGCGACCGGACCGGCAAGACCGGGGCGAGCCGCTTGACGACCATGCGGGGCCAGGTCGCGCGAAGGTCGGCCAGCACGCTGTCGGGCACGAACTCGCGACCCCGCACCTGGATGAGGGTCCCTCCCGCGTGCCGGTGCACGAGAACGATCGATTCCGGGATGCGGGCGGCTAGGGCCTCGGCCGCCGGCGCCTCAACACTGAAGAGTAGCGTCTCGAAGTAGTCGCCGGCGATGGAGACGGCAAAACCGTCCAGACCGGTGGTCTCCACCATGCCACCGCCGGTCGAGATGGCGACGAGGGTGTGCTCCTCGCGCCCGTTGCGGAGTGTGAGCCGATAGGTGTTCGGGTGCGGGTCACGGAGATCGATCAGGCCGAACCGGAGATCGACCCCCGCCTCACGCAGCCAGCGCGGCGAGTCCGGCAGCCGATCATCGGTGGCGTCCCAGCCGAGGAGCCCGCCGCACAGGCCCATGTCGGAGCCCTGACTCTCGTGGGTGGTGGGCAGCGACCCAGCGCGGTCGAACTCCACGAGAACGCCAGTGATCTCTCCATCCATCAGGTCCCGCGCGAGGCGCCCGATCCGCAGGGCGGCTGCGCAGTGGGAGCTCGATGACCCGCGCATGACGGGTCCGATGACGTCGTTGAAGATGCTGACTAGCACGGTGTGATAGCCATCCTCCGTTGGCAGATCCCCGGCCGACCTCCAGCGCGCGTGGCCCTGAGCCTGGTCGACGTGCCGGACAGGCGTCAGAAGCCCCTGGCCTCGGCACCCCCGGCATGCATGCCTTCTCTGCAGTCTATCAGCCCCCGCCCGTCTCGCGGGTTCCTCCCCGCGCAGC
The DNA here is from genome assembly GCA_963701315.1 of uncultured Acidobacteriota bacterium. GTDB lineage: Bacteria > Acidobacteriota > Vicinamibacteria > Vicinamibacterales > Fen-181 > FEN-299. The sequence continues at coordinate 4,468,692 of OY969603.1, forward strand.
TCAAGCGTCGGCAACCGGCCACGGCACCACGTGGGGTCGCAAGGCGCGGGCGGACCAGCCTTCGTCGCCGGCTCTACGGGCCAGACGATCGGACGGGCTACCGCCCGCCGACCTGCTTGATCGCCTCGGCCGCGGCGGCCTCGACCCGGTTGCGATGGGACGGCGTGGAGCCCGCCCGCTGCAGAAACGGGATCACCGACGGATCACCGGTCTGGCCCAACGCCCGCAGCGCCTCGACCTTGACCAGTTCGCTCTGGTCATTCGTGAACCGGTCCTCGAAGAACTCGGCGAGACGAGGGTCCTTGCGGTGGCCGAGCGCGGCCAGCACTGCCGCCCGGACGGCCGAGTGGGGGTCTAAGGCCGTCTTGAGCAGGGTGGCCGGCACACGAGGATCCGCCACTTGCCCGAGCGCCTCGATCGCGCTGCGCCTCACGGCCCAGAACGGGTCATGCTGCGCCGACTCCGCCAGGGCATCGACCGTCCGCTGGTCGCCCTGCTGCCGGACGAGGTCGGCGGCGGCCATCCGCCCGATCACGTCGTCGTTGCGGAGTTGGTAGAGGAGCTCGTCCTCATCTTTCGGGAAGTGGATCTCTTTGATCAACACGTTTCGTTCGTCGAAGCGGACGAGTAAGGGCCTGTCATCAGCGGGGAGGTCGAACGTCTCCTCCCTCTCGCGGATCCAGACCTTGTGGGTCGTTCGCCCCGACCGGGTGACAACGGCAATCGCGACGGGAACCCGAAAGACCGGCACCCCGCGCGCGACGTCCTGCGTCTGGCTGACTCTGAGGGTCACGACGTGCCGCGCCGCATCCCAGCTGCTCCGCACCTCAAACACGGGATGCCCCGGTTTGTAGAGCCACTGGTCGAAGAACCAGTCGAGGTTCTGTCCGGTGACGGTCTTCACGGACCGAATGAAGTCGTTCGTATCCACCGCCTCGAAGGCGTAGCGGTGGAGGAAGTGGCTGAGCACGCGGAAGAACAACTCGTCGCCCAGCAGATCGCGCAGCATCACCAACACGAGCGCGCCCTTGGGATAGCTGTGGGCGTCGAACATGTCGCCTGGTTGATCGTCCCGGTCGGAGACAATCGGCCTGATGTAGCGTGTCCTGGCCTCCCGGAGATAGGCGTTCAGCTTGTCGAGGAGGTTGACGGCCCCCTCGTCATCGCCCTTCTCGTGGCGCCAGTACCAGGGTCCTCGGAGAACGTGGCGAAGCTCTCGTTCAGCCAGGTGTGCGCCCAACTCCGAAGGGTGATCGAATCGCCCCACCACTGGTGCGCGAGCTCGTGGGAGACGATGGCGGTCGCCGGAAAGTCCGCCTCGTTGCGCCGATCGACCATGATGGTCCCGGTCATCGCCGTGGCCGACGTGCTCTCGGCGCCGCCGGCGGAGGGGACCGAGATCTGATCGTATTTCTGCCACGGATACTCGAAGCCGAAGGTCGCGCTGAAGAACGCCATCATCTTCGGCGTGTCACTGTAGGTCGGCCCCACTTTCGCCTCGTCCCGGGGATACACCCAGTAGTCGACCGGGATGGCGCCGTACGTGTCCCTGACGACGACATAGGGTGCTGCCGAGAGGAAGATCAGGTAGGTCGACAGCGGGAGGTCCTGAGACCAGTCGTAGGTGACCGTCCCGCCCGACCGGTCCTCCTCCACGCGCACCAGGCGTCCGTTGGCCGCCACCTTCAAGCCGGACTTCACGGTGGCGACAATCTCGGTGGTCACCTTGTCGTCGGGGTAGTCAAAACACGGAAACCAGTGATGGACGTGGTCGGGAAAGGAGTCCGAAAAGACCAATCTGGGAGAGTTCCGACTCTCCTCGATGAACCGGAGGCCGACCTTGGGATCTCGCCCCCTGTAGTAGCAGGTGAACGACCGCGTCTCGCCCAGGCGCAGAGGCCGGGCCATGTGGACGGTGAGGGTCGTTGCCGACTGCTCGAATCGCAACGGCTCACCCCAGTCGCTCACCACCTTCGTCACGGTGAACTCCTCGGCGTCGAGGACGCAGGCCTCGAGAGCCTCCTGAAGGGCGGTGAGGGAGACGGTGGTCTCTCCTTCAAACGACCTCTGATCGAGGTCGAGGCGCAGCACGATGCGGTAGTGGAGCGCGTCGTACGCGCGGCTGCGCTCGGACTGCAGGGGCTTGCTGGACCAGTCAATCCGCTGTTGGGCCAAGGCGGGCGCGGCCAGGAGTTGACAGAGCACGAGGGCGAGGAACGTTCTACGTCGCATGCAATCCGTCCTGTCTCGTCGGAGTGGGTTGCCCAGGGGGCAGCCGGCCAACACGGCTGTTTGCCGTGGCCCGGTCGGAGGTCGTCGCGGATTATCGCACTGCTCGAGCGCGAGGTCCCGCTCATCGTTCCGGCCTCCGCCGGGCCGTCGCCGTGCGACCGGTAGCGGCTGGGCACGCCTCCCCGTCCGCGTCCGCTGCCCCGCTGTCGGCAGGAGCCCGGAACCAGGCATTGACTCAACCGGGCGGCCCATATACCTTCTTGACTCCGTCGACACGCTGGCGGCGCCGGGACGGGGTCGGTCCGATCGCCAATCCCGCGCGTGCCGACGGGACCGGAGGCACCTTCGGGACGCCCACCTCGGACGGCCGACGGATCGCTTGAGCGGGGGTCAATGGCGATGAGAGGAAACCTGGCGTTGGTGACGGCGCTGGCCGCGGCGTTCTGGCTGCCCGTGCCAGGCGGGTCATCGGGGCGGGCGCCATACGTCCGCCACGAGGCGCCTGCTGGTCTTGAGGGCCACCAGATGGCAGGCCGGTCGGCGGCGACCGCACCGTCGTGGCGCGCGGCGGCCTCCGCGCTCGTACGACGCGTCGTTCCGGGCCACGCTCGGTTCTTCGTCGTCGAGGCCATCCCCCCCGAAGAGGGCTTCGATGTCTTCGAGATCGAGAGCCGCGGCAGCCAGGTGGTCCTTCGCGGCTCGAGCGGCGTGGCGGTCGCCTCTGCGCTGAACTCCTACCTCGAGCGGTTCTGCCACGTGAACGTATCCAACCCGCTGCGCGCCTTGCGCCTGCCCGACTCGCTCCCTGCGGTGGGCGAGAAAGTGCGCGTCAGGACGATCTATGCGCGGCGGTACTTCTTCAACTACTGCACCTTCTCGTACAGCATGGCGTGGTGGGACTGGCCGCAGTGGGAGCAGATGATTGACTGGATGGCCCTCAAGGGCATCAACATGCCGCTGGCGGTGACCGGCCAGGAGGGTACTCTGGCAGTTCGTGCTGCGCGACCTGGGATTCAGCGATCGGCAGATTGGCGACTTCCTGGTGGGCCCGGCGTACCTGCCGTGGGGCTGGATGGGTAACATCGACGGTCTCGGGGGACCGTTGCCACAGAGCTGGATCGCCAGCCACGTGGAACTCGAGCGCCGCATCCTCGCGCGGGAGCGGGAACTCGGCATGACGCCGGTCCTGCAGGGGTTCACAGGTCACGTTCCGGGATCGATCACGACGCTGTTCCCCACCGCCCGCGTTCACAAGACAGGCGACTGGTCGGCCGGATTCTCTGGAACCTACTTCCTCGACCCGCTCGATCCGCTGTTTCACCGAATCGGCCAGCGGTTCATCGAGCGGCAGACCGAGCTGTTCGGCACGGACCATTACTATGCCGCCGACAGTTTCAACGAGGTCAACCCGCCGACCGACGACCTCGAGTTCTGTCGGAACATGGGGCGGGCCGTGTACGAGTCGATGCACGCCGCCGACGCCGGCGCCGTCTGGGTGCTGCAGGGGTGGTTCCTCTACTATCAGGCGAACTTCTGGCGGCCGCCTCAGGCTCGCGCCCTGCTCGGGGCCGTGCCCGACGATCGTCTGATCGTGCTGGATCTCTGGGGGGACCGGAACCCCGTCTGGCAGAAACGCGAGGCGTTCTACGGCAAGCCGTGGATCTGGAACGTCTTGTACAACTTCGGCGGCAAGGTCAGCTTGAATGGCGACCTGCCCCAGATCGCGGCGAATCTCGGGGAGGTGCTGGGCAGCCGGGACAAGGGCAAGCTCTCCGGCCTCGGCATGATGATGGAGGGCTTCGGTTACAACGCCGTCGTCCCGGACTTCGTGCTGGCCATGAACTGGCGGAGCGAGGTCCCGCCGCTCGCGGGATGGGTCCAGGAGTGGGTTGAACGGCGGTACGGCCGCTCGAGCCGAACCGCGTGGGAAGGCTGGCAGATTCTCCTGGCGACGGCGTACCGGGCTGCGCCTCAGACCGGCACCTTCGTGTGCGAGCGCCCGACGTTCTTCAAGAAGGGTGCGGCGTACCGAACCGAACCCTCATCGCCGTACGATTCCCGGGAGCTCGTTCGCGCCGCGGACCTGCTCCTGTCGGCCTCCGGCGAACTGGCCGACAGCGACGCCTATCGCTTCGACCTCGTTCATCTCACACGGCAGGTGCTGGGCACCCTCGGGTTGCCGTTCGTCAATGCCGTGGAGAAGGCGTACTCGGAACGCGACGGGGTGGCGCTGCGCGCCGCCGAGGCCGACGTGCAGCAACTCATCGGCGATCTCGACGAGCTGGTCGGCACCCGCGAGGAGTTCTTGTTGGGCAGGTGGTTGGCGGACGCCAGGCGCTGGGGCACCACGCCGGCGGAGCGGGGTCTCTTGGAGTGGAACGCCCGGAACCTCATCACGCTGTGGGGCACGGGGTGTACCGAAGGTCAGGAGGACGATCTGAACCTGTACACCCACAAGCAGTGGCAGGGCATGTTCGCCGGGTACTACCTTCCCCGTTGGCAGGCCTTCTTCGATCGGTTGAACGCCGCCGTCTCGGCCGGCAGCGAGTTCGATCGCGCGCAGTTCCTCGACGCCAGCTGCCACTGGGAACAGCAGTGGTCGCGGCGCCAGGACGTCTACCCCGCCCAGCCGCAGGGCGATTCCGTCGCCGTGGTGCGTCGGCTCCTCGAGAGGTACCGCGGCAAACTCGGAGCGCCGGTCGATCGGTAGGCGCGCGGTGGTCTCTCGGGTCCGGAGGAATGTGTGCGCTTTGCGGTTGGCACTCTGCTCGTCTGGTCAGCGACAGCGCTAATACCGGGCGCCTCCCACGAGATCACGGCCAGCCCGGTCACGGTGTCAGACCTGCGCTGCGAGTTCCGCTCGAACCCCCTCGGCATCGACCAGCGGTGGCCACGCCTCGGATGGACCCTGCACTCCGATGCGCGCAACCAGGTCCAGAGTGCCTACCAGGTACTGGTCGCCCGCACGGCCGCGGCGCTGGCCCGCGATCGCGGCGATCTCTGGGACAGCGGCAAGGTCCGCAGCAACCAGTCCGTGCAGGTGGTCTACGCTGGCCAGCCGCTCGGCAGTCGCGCAGAGTCCTACTGGAAAGTTCGTGTGTGGGACGGACAGGACCGCGCGTCACCGTGGAGTCGGCCGGCCCGCTGGGAGATGGCGCTGCTCGCCCCATCGGACTGGCATGCCACGTGGCTAGACGACGGGAAGAGCAACCCGGTCTCGGACGAAGCGTTCTACCGGACCGACCCCGCGCCGTTGTTCCGCCGGGAGTTCTCACTCGCGGCCGCGCCAGTGCGTGCGCGCCTGTACGTGACGGGCCTCGGCTACTACGAGGCTGTCCTCAACGGGACGCGCGTCGGCGATCGTGTGCTCGATCCCGGCTGGACCATGTACGGGAAGCGGGTCTTCTACAGCACGTACGACGTCACCCGCCTGTTGCACCAGGGGCGGAACTGCCTCGGCGTGACGCTCGGGAACGGCTGGTACAATCCCCTTCCGCTTCGGATGTGGGGTCACCTGAACCTCCGCGAGCATCTGCTCGTCGGACGCCCCGGTTCATCGCTCAGCTGGAGATCGAACAGGCCAACGGATCTCGGGACTCGATCGTGAGCGACCGCACCTGGCGGGTTGCGGATGGCCCGATCCGGTTCAACAGTCTGTATCTCGGTGAGGTGTTCGACGCCCGGCACGACGTGCCCGGCTGGGACCGGCCCGGGTTCGACGATCGGATGTGGCGGCAGCCGTCCGTCGCGTCCGGCGCGGTCGGGCAGCTGCACGCCCAGGTCGAGCCGCCGATCAAGATCACCGCGACACTGAATCCGGTCGCCGTCTCCGAACCTCGGAGCGGGGTGTTCATCTTCGACATGGGCCAGAACTTCGCCGGGTGGGTCCGTCTGACGCTCACGGCACGGTCGGGAACACAGGTCGTCCTTCGATACGGCGAGATCCTGAACCCCGATGGCACGCTCAACCCGCTCACCAGCGTCGCGGGGCAGGTCAAAGGCGCGCGTCAGCGCCAGGACGGGGCGCGAGAGAATCGGGGGGGCGGGCTCACCCGATGTCGCGTGGCAGACTGACACGTACATCGCCAGAGGGGCCGGCCAGGAGGTGTACACGCCGCGCTTCACGTTCCACGGGTTCCGGTACGTCGAGGTGACCGGCTATCCGGGCCGGCCGTCCCGCAACGCCCTGATCGGCCTGCGTCTGAACGCCGAGGTCGATCCGGACGGCACGTTCGAGAGCTCGAGCGCGGCGCTCAACTCCATCCAGCAGATGGTCCAGCGGACGTTCCTCAGTAACCTCTTCAGCGTCCAGTCGGACTGCCCGCACCGCGAGCGGTTCGGGTACGGCGGCGATATCGTCGCGACCAACGAAGCCTTCATCCTGAACTTCGACATGGCGCAGTTCTACGAGAAGACCGTGGTCGACTGGGGCGACAGCGCCCGGGACGACGGCATGCTCACGGACACGGCCCCGTTTGTCGGCATCCAGTACTGCGGCGTGGCCTGGGCCATGGTCCACCCTGAGCTCCAGTGGCAACTCTACCGGTCCTATGGAGACCGTCGTCTCATCGAGGAGCAGTTCGAAACGTCGCGACGGTGGCTGGACGCAGTCGCCGCGGCCAACCCAGGCCACATCCTGACCGACGGCCTGGGCGACCACGAGGCGCTGGTCGAATCGCCGACCGAGGCGCTCGTGACGCCCGTGTACCACGCGTCTGCGCGCCTGCTCGCCCGCCTCGCTGGGATCCTGGGTCGCAGGGAAGACGCCGAGCGGTACGCCGGACTGGAAGCCGCGATCGCGCGGGCGTGGACCGCGCGCCACGGCGTCGGGGCTGGTCCTGAGAATCCGCCTACCCAGAGCACCGAGTTGTTCGCCATGGCCCTCGGCCTCATCCCGCCGCCCGATCGCCAGGCACACGTCGCTTGGCTACTGGACGACATCCGCGGCCGCGACGGCCACTTGTCGACCGGAATCCTCGGCACGAAGTTCGCCTTCGACGTGCTCTCCACCGAGGGGTACACGCAGACGCTGTTCGACGTGGTCCGCCAGCGGAGCTTCCCCGGCTGGGGCTACATGCTGGCCCACGGCGCGACCACGCTCTGGGAACACTGGGCGCTCAGCGCGGACACCTATTCCCACAACCACCCGATGTTCGGGTCGGTCAGCCAGTGGTTCTTCAACTGGCTTGGCGGGATCCAGGCGGACCCGTCCGCCGTGGGCTTCGATCGGATCATCCTTCGGCCGCAGGTGCCCGAGGGCCTCGACTGGGTGCGGTGTTCGTACCGCTCGGTCCGCGGCCTGATCGTCTCCAACTGGTCGCGGGCCGACGGCGTGCTCACGTGGACGGTGACGGTTCCGGTCAACGCCACCGCCACCGCCTTCCTGCCCGCCGATAGTCTCGACCAGGTGCGGGAGGGAGCCACGCTCGCACGTGAGGCCGTCGGTGTTCGCGACGCTCACATGGACGGGCACGAGGCGGTCTTCACGCTGGGGTCGGGGACGTACCGGTTCGTCACCAGACGCGGGCGCCGGTAGCCTCCGGGGCGGACCGGTGGGCGCCTCCACGCCGCAGACCATCGAGGGGCAGGCGATGCCAGAACCAATCGCGGGACCGAGCCGACGCGAATTCCTGCAGCGCGCAGCCGGTCTGCTGGCGGCGCCCGCCGCCTGGCGAACCGTCGCCCGCGGCGCGCCCGTCCCCCGGCCGAACATCCTGTTCATTCTCAGCGACGACCAGCGCTGGGACGCGCTCGGCTGCGCGGGCAACTCCATCATCCAGACGCCGACGCTCGACCGCCTGGCGCGACAGGGCGTGCGCTTCGAAAACGCGTTCGTCACCACGCCCATCTGCGCGGCCAGCCGGGCGAGCATCCTGACCGGCCTCTACGAGCGGACGCACGGGTACACCTTCGAGAAGCCGGCGCTCGGGCGCACGTTGACCCGGAAGAGCTATCCGTTCCTGCTGAGGGAGGCCGGCTATCGTACCGGCTTTGTCGGAAAGCTCGGCGTCACGGTCGAGCCGGGTACCGAGAGCGAGTTGTTCGACTACTTCCGGCCGAGTTCGCTGCCGTTCTTCCAGGAGGTGGGCGGTCAGAAGAAATACCTCACGGATCTCCACGCCGAGCAGGCGCTCGAGTTCCTCCACGCCACGCGAAGGGACCAACCGTTCTGCCTGTCGCTCAGCTTCTGGGCACCGCACGCTGATGACGACAACCCCGAGCAGTACTTCTGGCCGGCCGATCTCGACGCACTCTATCGGGACGTGACGATCGCACCTCCCCCGACGTCCGAACCCGCGTTCTTCGAGTCGCTCCCCCCTTCCTCCGGAACACGATGAACCGCACGCGGTGGCGGTGGCGGTTCGATACGCCTGAGAAGTACCAGCGGATGGTCAAGGGTTACTTCCGGATGATCACCGCGTTGGACCGTGCGGTGGGGCGAATCCTCAGCGAGCTGGCGCGACTCGGCTTCGAGGAGAACACGATTGTCATCTTCATGAGCGACAACGGGTACTTCCTCGGCGACCGCGGGTACACCGACAAATGGACGATGCACGAGCAGTCCATCCGCGTCCCGATGATCGTGAAGGACCCCCGGCCGTCCCCCTCAGCGAGAGGGCGAATCCTCAAGGAGATGGCCCTCAACGTCGACATCGCGCCCACCATCCTCGACCTAGCCGGGCTGAGCGCCCCTTCGCGCATGCAGGGCGCATCGCTGCTCCCGCTCGTCTCCGGCCGGCGGACGAGGTGGCGCCACGAGGTGTTCACCGAGCACCTGTGGGACAACCCCGAGATTCCCCGGACCGAGGCCGTCCGGACCGAGCGCTGGAAGTACATTCGGTATCCCCAGCACCCGGACTACGAAGAACTCTACGACCTGGCCGCGGATTTCTGGGAGACACACAACCTCGCGGAAGCGGCGCGATACCGGGACCGGCTCCTGGAACTGCGGGAGCACTGCGGTCGGTGGATCCGCCAACTGTCGATCAAGCTGACCTGAGGACCCGTCTCGCCTGCCGGGTGTGTGTCGGGGCCGCCGGCCAGGCCGGCGGCGTCGGGGCGGGCCGCATCAGCGGCGACGGACCACCACCACCAGAAGGACGACCAGGGCACTCGCCGCGGCGAGGCAGGTCCAGCCGATCCTCGAGGCGGCCTGGGCACCTCCGGATGCGGCCTGGAGCGCGCTGGCCGTCGTCTCGAGCGGTGGGACGAGCCACTGGAACAGGGTGGCCTGCAAGAACGTGATCGCGGCAACCACCGCGACAAGCAACAACGAGTGGCGGATCGTCGTGCGGAAGAGGCTGGACTCGCGGCCGACCATCCCGGTCGCCGCGCAGGCCACGGCAATCGACTGCGGCGACACCATCTTGCCCGTCACGCCGCCCGACGAATTGGCCGCAACGGCCAGCACCGGGCTGATGCCGATCCGTTGAGCCGATACCGACTGCAGGCGTCCGAACACGGCGTTCGCTGAGGTGTCTGAACCCGTCATGAAGACGCCGAGCCAGCCCAACAGCGGTGAGAAGAGCGGGAAGAGTCTCCCGGGTACTGGCCAGCGCCAGGCCCATGGTGGTCGTCATGCCGGATGCATTGCCCAGGTAGGCGAAACCGAGGACAGCCGCAACGGTCACCAGCGGTGCGGCCAGCGACGTCAGTGTTCGTCCGAACACGCGCGCGCCGCGGGAGAACCCAATGCCCGTGAGCGTCACCGCGACCAGCGCGGCAATCAGGATGACCGTTCCGGTGGCCGAGAGCCAGTTGAACGAGAACACGGACGCCAACGGCTTCGCCGTGCCCGGGGAGGTGATGGCGTTGTGAAGCCAGGGAAACGGGATCGACAGCGTGGCGCGGTCGAGGATGGCCTTGACCGGCCTCACCCCCCAGGTCCCCACGAGAATGGTCAGCACGAGGAACGGGCTCCAGGCCTTGAATGCCCGGGCCGGGGACGGCGCCTCGGCGGCCGTGGTCTGGCGGTCGTTGGCGAGTCGGAAGATGCGGGGTGGCGTCCACACCCGCAGGAACAGGACGAGACACAGGATCGAGCACAACGAGGCGACGATGTCGGGCAGCATGGGGCCCAGGTAGTTGGACGTCCACCACTGCGCCAAGGCGAAGGACCCGCCGCACACGAGGGCGGCGGGCCACACCTCCCGCACTCCGCGGCGCCCGGACAACGTGAAGACGAGCCAGAAGGGGACGATCACCGACACGATCGGCAGCTGGCGGCCCACCATCTGTGAAATCAGCCGATCGTCGATGCCCGTCACCTGGCTCGCGGCGATCACCGGCGTGCCGATGGCTCCGAAGGCCACGGGTGCGGTGTTCGCGATCAGGCAGAGGCCCGCGGCCTGGAGCGGTTCGAACCCGAGGCCGACGAGCATGGCGGCCGAGATCGCAACGGGTGTGCCAAACCCTGCCGCGCCCTCCAGGAACGCACCAAAGCTGAAGGCAATCAGCAGGGCCTGCAGCCGGCGGTCTTCGGTGATCGCCGCGATCGAGTTCTTGATGATGTCGAACTGGCCGCCCTCGACCGTGACGCGGTACAGGAACACTGCCGCGACGACGATCCAGCCGATTGGGAAGAGGCCGTACAGGGCGCCGTGCAGAGTTGCCGCGAGAGCCAGTCTCACCGGCATGCGGTACACCGCGACGGCCACGATGACAGCCACACCCGTGGTGCACAGGCCGGCCGTGTGGCCTCTCATCCTCCGGATCGCGAGGGCCCAGAACAGCACCGCGATAGGCAGGGCGGCGACCAGCGCCGAGACGAAGATGTTACCGACCGGATCGGACGACTGGGTCCACACGCGCCTGCTCCTTCCCGCGCCGGCGCCCGCGGACCGCCGACGCTCTGCGCCACGGGCGCCTGCCTCCACGCCCGCCTTGGGACCTGCTCCGCCAAGTCGATGCCGCCCGTCAGTGGCTGGCATCGACGGCCGGGACCCGCCGGGTGAGCCGGTAGTCGGCTTTCGGCCCTGAGACGCCGGGCTGCGTCACCCCTGCGGAGCGACCCTGCCGGAAGTGCCCGATCCGGCGCCGACGGCCGCCTCGGCGGCAAAGAGCGCCCGCACGGCGCCGGCGTTCATCCCAGCGAAGATGCTGTTGCAGGTCGCGATCATATAGCCGTCGACCCCGCCCTCGGCATAACAGCGGCGGACCTCGCGCTCCACGGCCGCCGGATCCGTCTCGCACAGCACCCTGACGTCGACGTTGCCGACCAGGACGAGGTCCGCACCGAACTCCCGCCGCACTCGCCCGAGATCGACACCCGCGGCCGGCTCGAGCCCGTGGACACCCACGAAGCCCGCTTCGACCGCCATCGGCAGCAGAGGCCCGATGTGGCCGTCGCTGTGCCAGATGACCGGCCGGTTGAGCGCGTCCACGATCCGGCGATGCAGGGGAAGCACGAGCGTCCGCCACATCGACGGCGCGATCATCGGTCCTTGCCCATGGGCCGCATCCTCCCCGAGCACGAGCACTTCGGCGCCCATCGCGACGGCTCGCCGGTACATGGCGATGCACCACTCGGTGCGAGCGTCGAGCAGTTCCTCGACCAGCCGCCGGTTCAGGAGGCAGTCGGCGAAGAACCGCTCCAGCCCCATGGCCATGTAGGCTGCGGTAAACGGTCCGATGTGGGTTCCGTAGATGAGGCAGTGGTCGGGCCAATGGCGCCGAACCTCCGCGACTTGGCAGGAATCGAAGAACCGATCCGCGTAATCGGGGGGCGGCGAGTAGCGATGCAGATCCTCGCGGCTGTGCACGACGCCATCGGCGTAGATCCCGTTTCGCCAAACGCGGCCCCACTCGTCCACGCCGGTTCGCCACGCGGCACTCTCCGGCGGTTGGACGGTCGGCAGCTGCACGCAATCCTGACCGAAGGCGACGGCCGCCGTCTGCGAATCGGGCTGCCCGAGTTCGGCAAGCAACCCGTCAATCCACACTTCGAAGCGAGGCACTCGGTCGAGCGTGGCATGGGCCAGGGCGGCCTGCACGCGGTCGCGTGAGGTGATGGACCTGACGGGCTTGGCGCACATTCCTGTCGCGGAGGGCCGGGCCACGCCGGAAGATTCGTGCCCCCCCGACCTCCTTCCGGGTCCGGCGCACCTGACACTGTACGGAAAGGGTCCCGATCTGTCGAGCTTGCGTGAGGTCGTGGCCCGCTGTCGGGCGACGGGTCTGTTGATCACGGGGAGATGGTCATCCTGCCCGGTGCGGGAACTCAGGCGCCTCCTCGTTCGGCTCGCCGGCCCGGCCACACACGCAGCTGGGTATTGGATCACGCGTGGCCGTGACGGTCGGACCGCCCGGCGTGCCCGCGATCGTCGCGCCAGGCGCGCCGCGTGCCGTGGCTGGCATCTTGCAGCGCATCCGACCGGAGGGAACACCATGAGAAGCCCGTGGATGCGCTTGATGCTGATGACATTGGTTGCCGGCTCCGCGCGGGCAGGCATTAATGGGGCCGAACTGGATCGTCTGCGGGACGCCTCGGCCGTTCTGCAGGCCATCCAAGGGACGCCCGACCGCGACATTCCGGAAGACCTCTGGAACCGGGCGACGTGCGTGGCGGTCATCCCGTCGGTGAAGAAGGCTGCCTTCATCATCGGCGGCGAGTACGGCCGCGGTGTCGTGACGTGCCGGGAGGGACGACGCTGGACACCGCCCGCCTTCATCCAGCTCGAGAAAGGCAGCTGGGGCCTCCAAATCGGGGCGGAAGAAATCGACCTGGTGCTGCTCGTGATGAACCGGCGAGGCATGGAGAAGCTGCTACAGGACAAGGTTTCGCTGGGCGCGGGGGCCTCGGTGGCAGCAGGTCCAGTTGGCCGGACCGCGCACGCCGCGACAGATGTGCAAATGTCCGCTGAGATCCTGTCGGTACTCGCGCGCGCAGGGGATCTTCGCCGGGCTCGATCTCTCCGGCGGAGTCCTCGGTCCGGACACGGAGGCCAATCACGACGTGTACGGGCCAACAGCCACGGCCCGGCTGCTCCTCACGGGCGGGCACGTGACGGCGCCTCCAGAGGTGAGACCGTTCATGACGACCATGGAGCGGGAGTTCGTCGTCGCCACGTCCGGTCGAAAGTAGCCAGCCCGGTCGGGTGGGCCACGTCTTCCGGCTCGGAGGCCGAGGTCGGCAGCGGGCGCAGCGCGGATTTTCGTTTGTGGCGGCGGTCCTCTGGCGGAGAATGACAGGAGTTCAGTGCGTTCTGCCGGAGGACCCTCAAATGGCCTCGTCAACGCCGCGCCCCCTGCCCCACCCTGAGCGGTTGGGGTTTTCGTCGGTGGCTGTTCACGCGGGTGAACGCCTCCCGAGCTTCGACACCCGGCCGGTCACGGCGCCCATCTACCACTCGGTGTCGTTCGAGGCCCCATCGGCCTCGGCGCTGGACGAGGTGTTCGCCGGCACCCACCCCGGTTACTGCTACGCGCGGCACGGCAACCCCACCTGCGAAGCGCTCGAGGAGACGCTGACCCGGCTCGAACGCGGCGCGGGAGCCATCGCCTTCTCGTCGGGCATGGCCGCCCTCCACGCGGCCTTTCTCGCGGCGGGTACGACGTCTGGCGATCGGATCGTTTCGAGCCGGGATATCTACGGAGCGACGCAGGCACTGTTCCGCGATGTGCTCGCACCGTTGGGAATCGAGACACGCTACGCCGTGGCCACGGACGTCAAGGCGTTTGAGGCAGCGGTCCGCGCCGCCAAGCCGCGTGCCGTGTTCGTCGAGGTCATCTCGAACCCGCTGCTCCGGGTCGTTGATCTGCCAGCGCTGGCGGCAATCGCCCGCTCAGCCGGCGCGAAGCTGGTCGTCGACTCGACGTTCGCGTCTCCGTTGCTGGTCAGGCCACTGGAGCACGGTGCAGATTTCGTGGTGCACAGCACGACGAAATACCTCAATGGCCACGGTGACGCGATGGGCGGCATTGTGGTCTGTGCCAGCCGCGATTCGCTTCCGACGCTGCGCCAGGTGTCGAAGTTGGTCGGAGGGGTGCTCGGGCCGTTCGAAGCCTACCTGACGCTGCGGGGCGTGAAGACACTGGCGCTGCGCATGCCCTGGCAGTGCCGCAGCGCCCGGATGATCGCGGAACGGCTCGTGGCGCACTCCGGCGTACGGCAGGTGCATTACCCTGGTCTACCTTCCCATCCCGACGCCGAAGTGGCCGCGCGCATGCTGCGCGGCGGATTGGCCGGGGCGGTCGTCTCCTTCGCACTGAAGAACGCCGGCCGCGGGGAGGTCTTCCGCTTCATGGATGCCCTCCGGCTGTGCTGCGTCGGCACGACCGTCGGGGACATCTACAGCCAGCTGCTGTACCCGGCCATTTCGTCGCACCGCCCGCTCAGCGTGGAGGAACGCCTGGGTCTCGGCATCGGAGACGATCTCGTGCGCCTGTCGGTCGGCATCGAGGAGCCAGACGATCTCATCGAGGACCTCGAGGCGGCGCTCGCCGTCTGCGCCGGGCCGGCCGCCGGGCGCTGACCTTGAACGCGCCTCGCTGGGCAGCGCGCTCTGCCATCAGGCCGGTTCCTGCACCTTGAAGTGCGGGTTCTCGATGACGCCCAAGATGTTGCCCCACGGGTCGAGCACCGTGGCGACGAGGACGCCCACGTCCTCGACACCGGTGTGGGGACGCGCCCCGAGCTCGAGCAGGCGCGCGTAGGCGGCACGGCAGTCTGTGACACCCCAGTAGGCAAACGCGCTGCCGCCCCGGGTGACCTTACCCACGTCCGGATTCAGGCCCAGTTCGTACCCTCCAACGTTGAACCCCACGTAGAACGGCTCGTTGAAGTACGGTCCGTGGCCCAGGACCCGCGTGTACCACTCCGTCGCCTTGTCCAAGTCGTCCACGTGGTACATCACCGTCCGCAGTCCAAGGAACATGCGAATCTCCTCTCGGCGCCGCCGCCAACCCTCGCGCCGGCGGCTTTCCTTAAGCCTAGCGCCGCCCCCTGACAGTTTCCGTCAGCAGCGGGCACCGGCCGCCTTCAGAAGCCCAGCTCTGGCAGGCCCTCGGCCACCCGCCACTCCTCGAGCAGTGCGAGACGGCGTCGCGGGAGCGGGTCCGGCAGACGCTCGGCAGCGAGGATTCAATCCGTGCGGAAGTGACGGAAGTCACGGCGAAGCTCACACCAGGCGACGAGGACGCGGACCCGTTCGTAGAACGCGATCGCGATCGGCCAGACGACCCGGATGGTGTCCGCCTGGCCCTCGTCGCGGTAGGCGATGCGGAGCTTGCGCTCCAGCCGCAAGGCGTCTCGGAGGATCGTCGCATCGACGGTGTCGGCGGCGACGCCGGCGGCGGGGACGGGAAAGAGGGGCGAGACCTCCAGGGCCTCTCGCAGCCGCAGCGGCAGCACGGCAGTGATCTTCGCCACGACGTCCTGTGCGGCGGTCGCCAGCGCCGGGTCGCTCTGGTGAGACACCCAGCGTGCGCCCAGCATCAACGCTTCGATCTCCCCGCCCGTGAACATCAAGGGGGGCAGCAGGAAGCCGGGCCGCAGGAGGAAGCCCACACCGCTGCCCGCGTCGATGGGGGCTCCCTGGTTCACCAGGGTGTGGATGTCACGGTAGATGGTGCGGAGCGAGACGCCGAGTTCGTCCGCCATGCGGCGACCGGTCACGGGCCGGCGGTGCCGACGCAGCAGTTGAAGAAGTGAGAGAAGCCGCTCGGTACGTGCCATGGCTGCCAGAAGAGTACGGGACGGGTGTGTCTACGATACCGGCGGTGCGAGAAGGAATCAACGAGGGCACGCAGCCACCGACCCCGGCTGCCGATGGGGCACTCGCGGATAGCCCGGGCACGGAGGGCGCACCGCGTCTTGACAGCGGGAAGACCGCCCACTACTCTCGGCTGATGTTGCTCTCAACCCCACGCCTCGCCGTCCCCGTTCGTCGGGCGCTGCGTCGGTTGGCGCTCGCGGCGGTCCTCGCCGTCTCGGCCGGGCACGCGCAGGCACAGGACCTCACCGTGTCGGTCGCCGTCAGCATGAAGGAGGCGGTGGAATCGCTCGGCCGACGGTTCGAGCAGGCCCACCCGGGCGTCCTGCTTCGCTACAACTTCGGCGCCTCCGGGGATCTCGCCAAGCAGATCGAAGCCGGGGCGCCGGTCGACCTGTTCATCTCCGCCGGCGCCAGGCAGGTCGATGACCTCCAGCGGAAGGGCCTGGTCGACGCGGCGACTCGCCGCGAGTTTGCGCGCAACGTCCTCGTGGTGGCCGCGCCGGCTGATTCGCGGCTCGCGCTGACGTCCGCCGCCGGGCTGACGTCTGCGCGCATCGGCCGGATCGCGGTTGGCGACCCGAAGACCGTGCCGGCAGGCCAGTACGCCGAAGAGAGCCTGCGCGCGCTCGGCCTGTGGGACGCGCTGCACGACAAGCTGGTGTTCGGCGAGAACGTGCGGCAGGTGCTCGACTACGTCGCCCGGGGCGAGGTGGAGGCCGGCATCGTCTACGCGACTGATGTCCGCACGCGGGCCGACCGCGTCGCCCTGGTCTTCCGGCTCCCGCCGACTAGTTACTCGCCCGTCACCTATCCGGCAGTCGTCGTGTCAGGTTCTCGCCAGGCGGGGCTCGCACGCGCCTTGATCGATCTGCTCGTCGGCCCGGAGGGGCAGGCGATTCTCGCGAGTCTGGGCTTCGAACCGCCGGGGGGAACGACCCGGTGAGTGCGGACGCGCTGGTTGCGCTCGGCCTCTCGCTCCGGGTGGCCGCTGTCGCCACGCTCGTTAACGCTGTGGTCGGGGTGCCGCTGGCCTATCTACTGGCGCGGAAACGGTTCAGGGGCAGGACGATGGTGGATTTGGTGGTCACGCTGCCGCTGATCCTCCCGCCCACAGTGACCGGGTACTACCTGATCGTCCTGCTCGGCCGCCGGGGCTGGCTTGGCGCCCCCCTCTACGCGCTCACCGGGTGGAGCGTGACCTTCACGTGGTACGCCGCCGTGATCGCCTCGGCGGTAATGGCCTTCCCGCTGCTGGTCCGGACGGCTCGCGCCGCGATCGAATCGGTGGACCGCGATCTCGAACACGTGGCGCTCACCTTGGGGCGCACCGAGTGGCAGACCGCGCTGGAGGTGACGCTGCCGCTGGCTCGCAACGGCATTCTGGCGGGCTTGGTCCTGGCCTTCGCTCGGTCCGTGGGCGAGTTCGGCGCCACGCTGATGCTGGCCGGGAACATCCCCGGCCGGACGGCCACCGTACCGCTGGCCATTTACACGGCCGTCCAGAATGGGGAAACGTCCGAGGTCGTCGTGCTCGTGTCCGCCCTGACGGCCGTGTCGTGTCTCGTCATCTACCTGGCCGGACGCCTGGGAAGGGTCGCGCCGTGACGACCCGGCTGGACGTCGCGATTCGGGTCGCGCTCAACGGTTTCACGCTCGACGTCGCGTGGAGTGCTGGCGAGGGCGTCAGCGTGCTGTTCGGACCATCGGGGTCGGGCAAGACGCTCACGCTCCAGTGTCTGGCGGGGTTGGTCCAGCCGTCGAGCGGCCGGATCGTGCTCGACGATCGCGTGCTCTTCGATGCGGCTGCGGGTATCCATGTGCCACCGCGGGTGCGTCGCGTGGGCTACGTCCTGCAGGGGTACGCCCTGTTTCCTCACCTGAACGTCGAGGCCAACGTGGGTTTCGGCCTGCGCGGTCGTCCTGCCGTGGAGCGAGCCCGCCGGACGGGCGAGGTCTTGGAGCGGATCGGCCTCAGGGGGCTCGAGCACCGGTTCCCGCGCGAGCTGTCGGGTGGTCAGCGACAGCGCGTGGCGCTGGGCCGGGCACTCGCGATTGAGCCGGCGCTCGTGCTGCTGGACGAACCGCTCTCGGCGCTCGACCTCCCCACGCGACGCGCTTTGCGCGACGAACTCGGATCGCTCCTGAGGGCGTGGGGCGTGCCCGCGGTGCTCGTCACCCACGAGTTCTCGGAGGCCTACCAGCTCGGCGACCGCCTGATCGTGTACAGCGAGGGGCGCGTGTGTCAGGCGGCCCCTCGCGGGGAGCTGCTGTGGCGCCCGGCGTCCGAATCGGTGGCGCGGA
The DNA here is from genome assembly GCA_963701315.1 of uncultured Acidobacteriota bacterium. Lineage (GTDB taxonomy): Bacteria > Acidobacteriota > Vicinamibacteria > Vicinamibacterales > Fen-181 > FEN-299. The sequence goes on from OY969603.1 coordinate 4,486,940, forward strand.
TTCTCGGATTCAGGAACATCCTGCGAGGGACCGTCGTCGAGGCGACTCCCGAGCGCGTCGTCGTGGCGTGGCGCGGGCAGACCCTCCAGGCGCAGCATCCCGGCCGCGAGGCGGCCGTGCCTCGCTGTGGGCAGCCCGTGTCGTTCTTCGTACGCCCCGAAGATCCTCGGCTGCTCAGGAAGGACGGCCCGCCACCGTCACCCGCCCACCACCCGAATGTCCTGCCTACGACGGTTGTCCACGACGAAGACCTTGGCGCGACGCGCACGCTCCAGCTTCGCCTCGACCAGCCCGGTAAGCCGGCGCAAGGCGACTACGACCTCGAGGTGGAAATCCCACGCTTCGTACACCAGCTGCTGGGGATCGACCACGACCGTCATTGGAAGCTGTCGATTCACCCCGGCTCGATCTACCTGCTGCCCGGGTAACGCGGCAGCGCGTCACGGCTCGATCCGGAACGCGTAGGCGAACTTGCCCACGGGGCGTGCCGGCAGGTCCACGACCAAGCCGTCCGACGTCATCCGCCATTTCAACGAACCGGCATGGCCGAGCAGCGTCACGGCCCGGGGACTCGCCGTGACGGACCGGACGACCAGGTGCTCCACCGGCCAGTCGAGCGCGATGGCGTAGAGAACCTTTCCCCGGCACGTGAAGCGGATGTCCCGGCCGGTGAAGGGTTTCTGCTTGCGATCGGTGAACCCGCCGTCCAACACCTCCGTCGGCCCCTCGCCGTAGACGGTCCAGGGCCGGGTGCCATAGATGGCTTCCCCGTTGACGGCGAGCCAGTCGCCCATCTCGAGGAGGATCCGCTGGACCTCCTCGGGAATCGTCCCGTCGGCGCGAGGCCCGACGTTGAGCAGCAGGATGCCGTTCTTGCTGACGATGTCGACCAAGTCGCCGATGAGCGAGGCGGGCGTGCGGAACTCCTCGCCCTGGATGTAGCCCCACGACTTGAGCCCGACCGAGGTGTCCGTCTGCCAGACGTCGGCGCGCAGGGCATTCAGCTTCCCGCGCTCGATGTCCAGCACGGCGGCGCGGTCCGGGTACGCGCGGTTCTTGTAGTTCAGGACGACGCCACGCTTCCACTCGGCCGCCTTGTTGTAGTAGTAGGCGGCGAAGCGCTGCCGGTAGGGTTCGAACACCGGCTGCTCGATCCACCAGTCGAACCACACGAGATCGGGCTGGTACTTCTCGACGATTTCCGACGTGCGTGCGAGCCAGTCGTCCAGATACGCGCGGTCGGGCTGGGTCTGCTGGCCGTCGGAGGTTTGTCGCGGCCTCGCCGGGCCGTAGAAGGCCGCGAAGCGCGGGTCGCGGACGTCGGAGTCGAATGTCATCCCCTGGTCGAAGAACCAGAAATGCTCAGCCCGGTGGGTCGACGCGCCGAAATGGAGGCCCACGCGTCGGACCGCCTTCGCCAACTCGCCCACCACGTCGCGCTTGGGACCCATCCGGGCGGCGCACCACTCGCTGAAGCTCGAGTCGTACATCGCGAAGCCGTCGTGGTGCTCCGCAACTGGCACAACGAATTTCGCGCCTGCGCGGCGGAACAGGTCGGCCCACGCCTCGGGATGGTAGTGCTCGGCCCTGAACTGGGGGATGAAGTCCTTGTATCCGTGGGTCGACTGCGGCCCGTAGGTCTTTACGTGGTAGGCGAAGATCGGGTCCTTCCGGTCGTACATCTGGCGCGGGTACCACTCGTTGTCATAGGCGGGCACCGAATAGACGCCCCAGTGAATGAAGATGCCGAACTTGGCGTCCTGGTACCACGACGGGACTTCGTACCGCTCGAGCGAGGGCCAGTTCGCCTGGAACGGGCCTCGGGCGATTGCGGCCTCGACACGGTCGAGCGAAGCCTTGACTGGATCCGGCTGCGCACCCACGCTGGCCAGCGCCGGGAGCAGGAGCAACACTGCGACCCTGACGAACCGCATGGCGCCTCCCTTGGACGGGCGCACGCAGTATATAGCACCGGCGCGGCGGCGAGCAGGAGCGGCACGGTGAGCGGCCGGGCACGGTCGCCGCAGGCGGCGGTCCGGCAGGGGCGGCGGCGGGGGTGCCCGCGTACCGCCAAGCCCGGGAGGCGGCCGAGCCTCCAGGGAGAAGGGATGGGGGCGGGCCACGGCCCGCCCGACGTGTCACCCTTTCACGACGGTCCGATCGATCGTGTATTTCGCGAGGCGGCCGGCGTCGACCGAAATCCCGAGGCCCGGACCAGGCGGAATCGCAATGTAGCCATCCGGCTCGAGGACGACCGGTGGATTGGCGATGTCCTCGGCAAAGTAGTTAGCGGTTTCGGAGGTGTCGCCCGGAATCGAGAACCCTTCGGCGGTTTGGAGGTGGATGTTGACGGCGCGCCCGATGCCGGTCTCGTCCATCCCCCCCGACCAGACCCCGATGCCGTGCGCCGACGCGTATCCCGCGATGCGGACCGATTCGACCAAACCACCCACCCGGCCCTGCTTGATGTTCAGGACGCGGCACGCGCCCAACTCTACTGCAGCGACGGCGTCGTCGAGGCCGAGGATCGACTCGTCCAGGCACACCGGCGTCTTCAGCTGCCGTTGCAGGTGCGAATGCTGGTAGATGTCGGCGTAGGAGAGCGGCTGCTCGATCATCATCAGCCCGAATTCGTCGAGCTGCTGGAGATGGCCGGCGTCTGCCAGCGTATAGTCCCCGTTGGCATCGACCATCAACGGCAGGTCCGGGAACCGCGCCCGCACCGCCCGCACGTAGTCGATATCCCGCCCTTTCTCGACCTTCATTTTCACGCGGTGGTAGCGCTTGTCGACGGCGACCTCGACGGCCGCGACGAGCTCGGCTGGCGAGTCCCGCAATCCGATGCTGAGGCCCGACATGATCCGCTTGGCCGGGAAACCGAGCAGCTCGTGTACGGAAACACCCTTGCGGAGGGCGAGGAGATCGACCAGGGCGTTCTCGACCGTCGCCTTTGCCATGCCGTGACCGCGAACCGCTCGGAACCTGGTGAGCAGTTCGCCGAAGGCCAGTCGCGGCTCGAGCAACGGCAGGAGGAAGCTCTCGATGATGTGGCGGGCGGTCGTCGTGGTCTCGGAGAGGTAGAACGGATCCGGGTCGGCGACGCACTCCCCCCACGCCGCCACGCCGTCGGCCTCGAGGCGGAGGAGCAGCGCCTCCTTGCAGGTCCACACGTGGACGCTGGTGCCAAACGGGTGGAGGAACGGCAGCCTGACGGTGACAAACTCAATCCGGCCGATCGAGGGGAGCGGTTCGTGCTCGACGGCCAGCGGTCGATCGTAGGACATGGCAGTTGATGGGCGAAAAAGGGCCGGGCACCTCGCGGTGCCCGGCCCAGGATTAGGCGGACCGGCACGGCGCCGGCCCGCTCCCGTTTCGAGGGATCTAGAAGGTGATGCGCAACATGAGCTGGGCCCTGCGCGGCGGCACGAAGGTCACGCCCTGCTCGTATCCAGGGTCTGTGGCCGACGTCGGAATGGTCGTGCTGGCCACGCTGTAGAACGAATCGTTGTTCAGCACGTTGAAGATGTTGATGCCCAACGTCGCCGCCAGCCGGCCTGCCAGCTTGAACTTCCGGTCGAACCGCAGGTCGAGCAGGTTGTTGGTCGGCGCGCGGAGCAGCTCCGTGGTCGTCGGGATGTCGAAGATGTAGCGCCGGCCCTGACCCAGGAGGCCGCTGGGCGTACGCACGGCCGTGTAGATCGGCTTGCCGCTCAGGATCTGCCAGTCGACGCTGGCCGTGATGGCGAGCGGGAGGATGTAGGACCCCTGCAGCTTGAACATCACGGGCCGGTCGCCGATGAGGACGCCCCCGGCATTGACGAAGTCGTTCGGGTCGAGGCCGAACGAGCCGGAGTTCGACTGCTGGTTCGAATACGGATCGCGTGACGCGCTGCCCGCGTTGAGCCCGGTCGATTTCGAGAGGGTAATCGAGGCGAGCATCATCCAGTTGTGCGCCATCCGCTTGCTGGCCTGAACGACCAGCGCCTTGTAGTCCTGGGAGAAGAGCGACTGGTTAATGATCTCCGGCGTGTTGCCGACCGCGCTGGTCGAATTGGTCTGCGACTCGAGCGTCACCGTGTTGGTCTGTCCGTCACGGTTGGTGTAGGTCCACTGCACGGGGACATAGGTCGCATACGGCTTGGTGCGGCCGATGAGATCGTGGCCCTTCTTGTAGATGAACGACCCGCCGATCGACAGGTTGGCGACCAGTTCCCGGTCGAGGCCGAACGAAATCTGGTCGGTGTACGGCGCCTTCAGGTCGTTCTGCAGTTGCGGGATGCCGATCAGGGGGTTCGTGTAACTGAGAACGCCGATCTCCGCCCCCGTGTTCGGATCCAGCTGGTAGGTGGTGCTCGGGGAGGTGGCGCGGTTGAGCGGGCTGAAGATGCGCGTCTGGAGGACGCTGTAGAAGCGGCCGTAGTGCACGCGGCCGACGGTCTTGCCACTCGAGTCGAACTTGATGTTGGCTCCCACGCGCGGCGAGATGTTGTTCCACTTGACGATGTCGCCGGGGTTCTGGATCGTCACGCCCGTCGGGTTGCCGTTGTTGTCGAGCTGCGGGTAGTTGGGCACCGTGCCGACGCTGTGGTCGTACCGGACGCCGAGCGTCAGGCCCAGGTGATCGTTGATGTTCCAGGTGTCATCGATGTAGACGCCGATGTTCCGCATCTTGCTCGAATCACCGCCGTGGTAGGGCGCCTGGACGAGCAACTCGTCGGGTTTCCCGGCGTAGTCGTAGTACTCCATGCCGCCGCTGAGGCCCTGCCGGTAGTCGGTGCCGCCTTCGATGTACTGGACACCACCGCGCAGGTCGTGGCTGCCCTTGGCCGTCGGAATGAAGCGGGAGAGTTTGCCCGACACCTGCGTCTTCCAGATGCTGCCGTCGTACCAGCTCGAGCCGTTCATCGAGTAGACCTGGGTCGCGGTGTCGTAGTGGGACGGGATGCTGTTACTCCCCGAGTTCGGCGCCCACCGGTCGTAGCCGTAGAAGCCGGCGTAGCGCGCCTCGAAGAAGGTCTTGTCGTTGATGACGGAGGTCCATTCCACGTTGGGCACCGGCTGGCCGCTGTCCTCGGCGCCGCTCGTGACGTAGGGCTGGGACACCGTGACCGGGCGCGGCAGCACCGAGCCGTCGTACTCGACGGACGCCATGATCTTGTTGTTCTTGCTCACCTGCCAGGTGATCTTCCCGAAGAACCGCTTGTCGTTGGTCTCCTTCGGCTCGGTCGGATCGGTGCCCGGCTCCGAGTACCAGTCGTGACGGAGCTGGACCCCGCCGAAGAACCACAGCTTGTCCTTCTTGATCGGGCCGCCCAGGTTGGCGGAGAAGTCCCGGTACTGCGCCCGGTTGTACGGGATGCCGTCCACCGTCGCGTTCTGACCGGTCAGCCCCTGGGACATGTAGTAGAAGTTCCCGTTGCCACTGAACATGTTGCTGCCGGACTTGGTGACGACGTTGAAGACCGCCCCCTGGTAGTTCCCGTACTCGGCGGGCGCGCCGAGCCCGATGACCTGGAGTTCTTCGATGATGTCCGTGCTGGGCCACGCCCACGCGGCGCCCGTCTGCGGCGCGGTCAGGTCGGCGCCGTCCAGCTGGTACTGGTTCTCGTTGATGCTGGCGCCGAACGCGGACGCCTTGGACGCCGTGTTGTCGAACCGCATCGTCGACACGCCGGGCGTCATGTAGGCCAAATCGAAGAAGGTGAAGCGCGTGATTGGCGTCGATTCCACGAGCTCCGGCGCCACTGTGGTCGTCATGGCGGAGCGGGAGGTGTCGATGAGGGGCGGCGCGCCCGTCACGGTCACAGCCTCCGTGACGCCAGCGACCTTCAGCTGGAAGTCGACTTCGAACTGGCTGCCCACCTCGACGCGGACCCCCTCGCGCCGGATGGTCTGGAAGCCCTGGAGCGAGGCAGTGACCATGTAGGTGCCTGGCGACAGGGTCGGGAGCCGGTACTGGCCCCGTTCATCGGTGACCGTCGTTTTCGGTCCACCGATAAGTGCCGGGCCCGTGAGTTCGATGGTGACGCCGGGCATCACGGCCCCGCTCGCGTCGGTGACGGTCCCTCGCAGAGAGCCAGTTGGCATCTGCGCGACACCGACCGCGGGCAACAGCCAGAGCACGGCCATGACCAACACGCCCGTGAAGATCAGCCTTCGCATACTAGCAACTCCTTTTGCCCCCGCGTCCGAAGTCGACACACCGGCGGCTGTGAATCGACTAACAACGGGAACACGCATCGACCCCGGCACCGCCTGCACGACCGCGCACGTGGGGTGGAACGGACGCCGCACCATCCCGTGAAGAAGAGGTTGTTGAAAAGGAGGCATGGGCCGGCGCCGTTGGGCGGACGGCGCCAGTCCGGGCAGCATGCTAACCCAAGTGCCCCAGCGTGGCAAGAATATCTTTGAGCGCCAGCGGTCAGTGGCAGAAGTTATTATTGTTTTCTGGTCTCAAACCGAATTTTATATGGGCTGGTGGGGCGCTCGAGCGGGCACGAATCGTTCAGCGCGCGGCCTCGGCCGCCATCTTTCTGGCGTCTTCAAAGTCCGGCTTCAGTTCCAGGGCCTTTCGGAAGGCCGTCACGGCCGCGGAACGCTCGCCGCTGCGCAAGCGCGCGAGCCCGAGGTTGAACCAGATCAGCGGGTCGGTAGCGGAAAGCGCAGCGGCGCGCGCGAACGCGGCGGCGGCCCCGGCGTTATCCCCCAAGCCGCCGAGCAGCATGCCGCGCTGGTTGTAGGCGTCCCCTGACTCGGGCTGAAGGCGGAGGGCCGCATCGACTTCCTGCAACGCCAGGCGCGGCTGGCCCATGTCCCGGTAGATCGACGACAGGTTCATCCGCACCTCGAAGTCGCCCGGCTCGAGAGCGCGGGCGGCCTCGTAGTGCTGGCGGGCCGTGGGCAGGTCCCGCCGGATCCGGGCGACGTAGCCAAGGTGCGAGTGGAACTGGAAGTTCTCCGGATCCCGTTGCAGACCGGCCAGGAGCGTCGCCGTGGCGGCGTCGTACTGCTTGAGGGCCACGTGCGCCTTGGCCAGTTCGATGTAGGACGGCGTGTAGGTGGGCAGCTTGCTGATGGCTTCCTGCAGGGCGGTCACGGCGCCCTGATAGTCGTTGAGTCGCAAGCATGCCTTGCCGAGATAGAAGCTCACGTCGAACCCCCCTCGGCCCGCCGCCACGATGGCTTTCAAGCTCCGCGCTGCCGTCCTGATGTCGCCCCGATCGGTACGCCTCGAGCGCCGTGCGCACCGATTTCCCGTATGACTGGAATTCGCCGATGGTGTCTTTCGGATCGGCGCCAGTGCTGCCTGCCCCGCCGGGTCCGCTCACGTAGCCGAGGCTGGCCAGTCTCTGCAGGGTGGCCGGATCGAGCTTCGCCGTGCCGTCGGCCACGACCGCCGTCTCCAGGCTTCCCCCCATCGTGTCCAGCAGGCGCGACCGAAGCGCAGCTGCCCGCCGCCCCTCCGCGGCGTAGAGGTTTGTGCGTTCCCCAGGATCGCGCGTCAGATCGTACAACTCGGGTCTGGGCGCCTGGATGTACTTCCAGCCATCCATGCGAACCGCCCGCAGGTCGGCCCAGCCGAAGTGCAGGCGGGGGAAGAGGCTCTCCGAATACGCCGGCACACTGTCCTTCCGTGCGCCCGTGAGATCGGGCAGGAGCGAGCGGCCCGGCAGTCCCGACACCGCCGGCAAGCCGGCCAGGTCCATGATCGTCGGCACCAGATCGACCAATCGGGCCTCCGCCTTCACCCGGACGCCGTGCCCGATCCGCGCGGGGTACCGCATCAGCAGCGGCACGTGTACGACGGCGTCGTAGATGAAGAACCCGTGCTCTTCTTCGCCGTGCTCCCCGAGGGACTCGCCGTGGTCGGCCGTGACCACGATGAGGGTCCGATCCTTGGCGTGTTGGCGTTCCAGTCGGGCGAGCAGGCGCCCGAGGATCGCGTCGGTGTAGGCGATCTCCCCCTCATACGGATGGCTGGCGTAGCGCGTGGCATACGGCTCGGGCGGCGTATACGGCGAGTGGGGGTCGTAGAAGTGCACCCACGCGAAGAACGGCTTGCCCGAGGCCATCGTGCGCTCAATCCACGCGCCCGCCCGCTCCTCCACGTCGCCGGCCCGCCGCTGGTAGTCCGAGAAGAAGGCCGACCCTTTCGTCGCCGACCCGAACGAATCGTCGAACTCGTCGAACCCGCGGCCTAGCCCGGACTGGGTGTTGACGATGAACGAGCCGACGAACCCACCCGTCGCGTAGCCGAACGGCTTGACGATCTCGGCCAGCGTGCGATGCGTGGGCGGCAGCGTCGGGGCGAAGTTGTCGCGGATTCCGTGCTGGAACGGGTAGAGCCCGGTCAGAATCGTGGTGTGCGACGGGCGCGTCATCGGCGCCTGCGCCACCGCCTGCTCGAACAGGCACCCCTCGGCCGCCAGCCGATCCAGGTTCGGCGTCGGGGGCAGGCGCCCGCCGTACGCACCAACCCGGTCCGACCGCAAGGTGTCGATCGTGACGAGCAGGATGTTGTCGCGGGACACCACGGGGCCGGAGGGCGCCGTGCCGTGGAGCGAGCGGCTGAGCGCGGCAATGCCCAGCAGGAGGACGAGACCGCTGAGCACGCGCAACGCGAAACGCACGATCGCCTCCCCGATCATCAAGGCGCGGTCATGATACCACGCGCATCCGGCCGAACCAGCTCGGCGCGACGCCAGCCGCTATCCCGGCGGGACACACTTCGCCGGCGCGCGCGGCCGAGTTCGTCCCGGGCGACCCGGCGCTTCCCGAATCCGCGTCAGCCGTTCCGCCTCTGATAGAATCTCGTCTCGCGAGAGCAGATTCGTGGTCCCCCTACTGGAGGTACGGCGATGAGCGTCACACGACGGGCTGCCGTTCGAACACTGTGCGGGGCGGCGTTGCTGCTGGCCGGCGTCCTGGTTGTCGGCACGGCAGGCCTGGCGCAGGCCCCGAAGGGCCCGATGGCCTGGGATCAGAGCAAGTCGGTGTACAACCACCGCGTCCACCCCCCCGAACCGCCCAGCACGATCAACTGGGACGAGCGCATCACCCAGCTGCTCAAGGAGGAGCCGGGCGACATCATCGTGACCGCCGTCGGCGACATGATCTTCAATCAGCAGATCAGCACCCTGCCGCAGCCTGAGCGGCGCGGGCTGTTCCGCATCATGCAGGAAGCCGACGTCGCCTACGGCAACCTCGAGTTCTCCATGAACGAGCATCCCGAGGCACAGCGGCCCTTCTACAACTTCCGGGCGAGTCCGGAGTTCGCCTGGGAGGTCGCCGCGATCGGGATCAACATGGTCAGCATGGCGAACAACCACGCCCTCGACTTCGGTCCTGAGGGGATCCGGGACTGCCTGAGGGCGCTCGACCGCGCGAAGATCGTGCATGCAGGCGCCGGCCTCACGCTCGCCGCCGCCCACACCCCCGGGTCCATGAACGTGCAGGCCCGGCTCACGCGGTTCTCGATCCTCTCTTACCTGCGGGTACTGGACCAACAGGTTCCGGAGTCTCGACCCGACGGCTCCGTCCCTGGCGACCATCGATCCTGCAGTGGTCCTGGTCGCCGGCAAGGACGGCAAGGTCGAGTCGGTGGAGGGCCCGCTTGAGGGCGACATCAAGACGATGGAAGATGACGTCGTCCTCGCCAAGCGCCACACTGACATTCTCATGATCGCGCTGCACAATCACGATGTCAGCCACGACCGCGTGTACGGCATCCAGGACCACACGCCGCCGAACGACCACATCATGTATCGCCGCGCCATCGACGCGGGCGCCGACATGGTGCTCGGCCACGGCCCGCACGTGCTCCGTGGGATCGAGATCTACAAGGGGAAGCCGATCTTCTACAGCCTCTCGGACTTCATCTACCAGTACCGCACGCCCGACAAGATCCCGATCGACCTGATCCACCAGCGCGACCTCGAACTCGACCGCCCGACGAACGTCTCGGTCTGGGACCGCCGGGACACGCTGCAGACCATGGAGGGGATGCTCGTCCGGATGACCGTAAACCAGGGAAAGCTGAAGCGGATCCAGCTGATCCCCGTGGCCATCGACGACGAGGGGCCGCTCTACGGTGTACCGAAACTCGTGAGCGACGAACGCGCCAAGGAGAGCTTCGACCGGCTCCAGAAGCTGTCGGCGCCCTACGGGACCAAGATCGTCGTCAAGGGCTGGTACGCCGAGGTCGAGCTCTAGGCGCGTCAGCTCCGCTGCCGTCTGCGTGCCGGCGCCACCGCGCCGGCACGCGCCCGCGATGCCCTCCCACCCGACGGGCCCCGGTCCTCAGCGATACGGCCCGTCGGGATGGGACGGCGTCCACGGCGTGTCACTCGGCTCCGCCCGTCGACGGGGTCGCCGGTGACGCGCTGGCCAGCTGCACGAGGTCCTGCTGGATCTCGCTCAGCGGCAGTGCCACCTCGCGTGCATCCTCCCCCGGTACCATGATGCGCGAGAGGAATTTGGCGTGCCCGTACTCACGGAACGTGAGCGCCGCGTGTGTACCGACATCGCCACCGCCCCAGTTGGTGATGACCGTCGCGTAGGCCCGGCCCTTCACCTGCTCGACTCTTACCAGAGCCGGGTCGTCGCTCACAGCGGCGACGATGTAGTCCCCGGCTGGCATCACGGTGGTTCCTACGACGAACGCAAACGGCACGTGCGCCACAACCTCGTCCGATTGGGCCAAGGCGGGCCCGGCACTGAGCAGGAGCCCGGCTATCGCGGTGCCACTCAACCACAACGTCAGCTTCATGGTCACAGACCTCCACTGATCCGCCAAGGCCGCGTCACGGCCCCGGTCGCGGACCGATCGGGCGCTGGCAACGCCCTGCACTCTTAACAACACCTGCGACGGTGCGGGACATTCCTCCGGCCGAGCCCCGCGCGCCCGGACCACCCTGAAGGGCCACTGTCGAGGGGCACGAGCAGAGCCGGCAGGAGCCGACCGGCGCGGCTGGGGCTCCGAGGCCGGCGCACGAGCGAGCCGAACCTCGGGCGGCCCGGACCCGCCCCGGGGCTCGCACGACGAGGTCCAATGGTTGACGGCGCCACTGTTCACTGGGAGAATCGACCTGCTCGAGGAGTCAACATGAGGCTTCCCACCCAGAAGATCCCAGAACGGTTCGCCCACGCGGTGCCCCGAGGCTTCCGCTTGGTCAAGAAACACGGCCACGATTTCCTGCTCGTCGAGTCCGTGTTCTGCCCGAAGGGGCACAACCTGGTCGTTGACAGCGTCCGGATTCACGACGAGGCCTCCATCAAGCTGAAGCTGGTCGTCGGCGGCGAGGCCGGGTTTGTGTTCGTCGATGCGTTCTGGGGCAGCCACGCGAAACTGTTTAGTTTCATCCCTCCCATCTCCGCCAAGGAAGCGACCTTCGTCGAGGCTCGCTGCCCCTACTGCGATGCCTCCATGGCCGAGCGCCACTTGTGCCGCCAGAAAGGCTGTGCGTCCGACCGGAGCATCCTGCTCATGCTCCCGGGCGGGACGAACCAGATCCACGTCTGCGCTCGCCTTGGCTGCCCCGGCCATCTGCTCGATGTCGTCGACCTGCCGCATGGTGTCGCGCGGACCGTGAGCGGCATCAACTATTTCGGCGTTGGCAGCGACAAGGTCTTCGGCGGCATCTGACCGGGACGATGCCCCGCGTGCATCGCGACTTGGGAGGGCCCCGGCCGCAGACGTCTCACGGCCGGCCCTTCCCCCACTCCTGCGGCGGCCCGGGGCGATCGTGTCCGGCGCGGATGGTCTTGCGGCCCGCTCCTTGCCCGATTCCCTGGGGCGACGCCCCACTTGGATCCCGCCGGAGGTTGGCGCCGATTCGCAGGTCGGTGGGGTCCGCCCAGGTGTAGGCAAACGCCTGCTCCTTGCCGACCTCGTCGCACGTAATCTTCATGACGGGCCACTGCTGGCCGTGGCGCACCTGGGACAGCTCGAAGGAGTACTTCGTGGTTTGTCCCGTCCGGGAGTCTGCCATCTCTCCTAGGCGATGCGTGACAGCTACCGTGCGGGCGCTGCTCGGCGTAAACATGGGCCATACGCTGCGTACCCTCGGCCAAGGCATGACGGCCGCTGTCGACTGCCCGATGGCGGCGCTGGACGCGGGGCTGCTGGCGGTGTCGCGGCGGCAGCGCGCGAGGGCCAACGGTCCGACGGCCGCCGTGCCACCGGGCGTTGCCGAGCCGCGGCGTCCGGCGACTCGACATCGACCGTCCACTCCCTTGAGGTCCACCCGCCGCAAGCGCATACTGGCGGCGCCTCGGTGCCGCGAGGCGCCGGCTCCCGGGAGTGAGATGGTCCGGCCAGTTCTGCTGGCTCGGTGTGGAGGAGGGAATCATCATGCGATCCGCCGGGCGGATGTTGGTCGTCGCCAGTCTGGCGGCCGTCGGGTTGGGCCTTCTCGCGTGCCGCCCGACGGGCGACGCCAGTCTGGAGACGGAGGAGTACGCCAAGAGCACGATCAGTTTGGACGGGCCCGCCACGGCTCGCCTGACGGAGCCCCACACGGTCGAGGTCGAAGGGCCGGCTACCAACCACGACAAGTACCAGCACGATGTCTCCTTCACGGCCACGCTGCTGGACGGCGGCGGCGTGGTCGTGGGCACCGCCAAGGGCAAGCTCGAAGACTGGCCTGCCGGCCACCACGGGATCTACAGACTGGTCGGCATGTGCAGCTCGACCACGTGGGCGAAGGTGAACGTCGTCGTTTCAAACGTCACCGAACATGTGTTGGGCCGGAGCGAAGACTAGCGCGCGTTCCCCGTCGCGAGATCTGATACGTCCAAAGCCACTGCCGTGAAACCGGCGTGCGCGGTTGGGGCGCTCCTGCTCGCTTCGCTCCTCGGCACGGCTGGCTCAGCAGCCTCCGTCCAGGAGCCAGACGCCACGCAGCGGACGAGGGGCGACCACGACGCCGCCAACACGTACGAGCTGTCCGTTCAAGTTCCGGCCTCGCTGTCGAAAGGCGAGGTGTCCAGACTGCTCCTGCAGGTCCGGCGCCGTGGGCAACCTGTCGACCACGTGACACCGTGTCTGGCGCCGGTCCCTCTGTTCGTCAACGCAGAGGACGCGCGGGACCACACGCCCGCCGGCGGCTTCGACCTGGGACCGAACCCGGCAACAGACGCTCCGGCGCGGTGCGAGGCGGGAAGTGCCGGTGTGCGTCACGGAGACGGCACCTATCTGTTCGTGTGGGAACCCGACGAGGCTGGCCGAATCAACTTGACGTTCACGGTCGGGGCGACCGCGATCACCGTACCGGTCGATGTGCTGAGCGCGTCGCCCAGCGGGACGGTTCTGGCCGCGTTCCTCCTGACCGTCGGGGCCATTTTGCTCGTCGCCACCTGGTGGCGCCGTCGCGTCCGCGTCGAACCTGTCGTGCCGACCTCGGACCACCTTCCGACCGGTCGGCCGGGGAATCGGGACCGGTCCTGGGTCGACGCCGCGCTCAGCTGGCCGGCCTATCCGGCCGTCCTGCAGTGGCCGGTCGCCGCCGCCTTTGTGGTCCTCCTGCTCCTGCTGTTATGGGGACCGAACCACCCCGGTCAGAACGCCGGGATGGCGCTCGTCTGGACCGCGTGGTGGCCGCTGCTGCCCCTCTCCTTCCTGCTGGCCGGGCGCGTCTGGTGCGCCCTCTGCCCGTTGGCGTGGCTGGCTGACGCGGTCCAGCGGGTCGTCGGCGTGCGGCTCCCGCCGCCGCGGGTCCTCAGACGATTCGGGCCGTGGGTCATCGCCGGCTCGTTCCTCGTGATCACAATGGTCGACGAGGCGTGGCGACTCGATGATGACGCCCGCCGAACCGCCTGCCTGCTGCTCGCGCTGGTTGGCGTGGCGGCCTTCTTCGGGGCGTTCTTCGAGCGGCGGACCTTCTGCCGGCACGTCTGTTTTGTGGGCGCCTTCGCCGAGACCTACAGCCGGGCCGGCATCGTCGACCTGAGGGCGGACCGCCGCCGATGCGAGACGTGTCGTGCACCGGTCTGCTACCACGGCACCGCGCGGAGGCCCGGGTGTCCGGTCTTCCTGCAAGCGCCGGACCTGGACGACTCGGGCACCTGCCACCTGTGCGGTTACTGCGTGAAGAACTGCCCCCACGACGCGATTCGCGCGACGTTCCGCCGACCGGTCGCGGCATTGTGGGCCACGGCCAATCCCCGGTTGTCCCCCAGCGTGCTGGCGGCCATCCTCGTGGGTGTCGTTCTGTTCGAGCAGGCCGTACTCCTCCGCGGGTGGACGCCCCTGGTCGAAGCGACCGGCGCGTTCCTCCGGGTCGATCCCTACGCGTGGCCGCTCCTGCTGTACGGCCTGCTGCTCACGGCGTTCGTCGCGGCGCCTCTCGCGGGACTGAGCCTGGCCGGCCTCTGCTCGGCAGTGCTGGAAGGTGCGCGTGGGACCGCGGGTTGGCGGGCCAACGTTGCTTCGTTCGGCCACGCGTTGATTCCCATCGCGCTCGCGGGACATCTCGCATTGGGGGCCGGCCTGCTGTTGACGCGTTCTCGGAGCCTGCCTTTCGCCGTCCTGGCGTTGGCCGGCCGCTTCCTCCCCGGCGCGCGCCAGGCGGCGTGGGTGTCCAGCTCGCCGGTCTTCCAGGCCGAACTGGCGCTGCTGGTCCTCGGCGGAGTCGCGTCCCTATACGTCATCTACCAACTCAGCGGAACGCAGGGACGGCTCCGGGCCCGCCTGGCCGTCCTGCCCCACGCCATCCTCGTGCTCGGCTTGCTCGCCGCCGGTCTCCGGGTCGTCGCGACCCTCCTCGCGGAAAGTCACCTGTGAGCTCTCGGGACCGACGGACGCGGCTGTCAATTCACAACGCGGTGGTCAACCCAGGCGATAGCGGGTCTCCGCCAGGCGGAATAGCGGCTTCCACAGCAGACGGTTGACGGTCACCACCATGGCGGCCATCACGAGGGTCGAGAGCAGCAGCAGACCGAAGTCACCGACGTCGGTGGCCCGGCTGATTTGCGCCCCGAGCCCGAGGGTCGTGTACGTCGTCTCGCGGAGGCGGAAGTACTCGGCGACGATGCTGGCGTTCCAGGCTCCACCGCTCGCCGTCACCAGTCCAGTGAGTAAATACGGGAAGATCCCCGGGAGGATCACGGTCGTCCACCGCTCCCGGGTCCGAAAGCGGAATACGTCCGAGACTTCCTGAAGGTCGGTCGGAATCGCCAGCGCGCCGGCGGTCACATTGAAGAGGATGTACCACTGTGTACCGAGCAGCATGAGGACGATCGAGCCCGTTCCGATGCCGCCCCCGAACCGGATGAGGGCCAGCAGGATGATCGGGAACAACGCCGTCGCCGGCACCGAGGCGGCCACCTGGGCGAGGGGCTGGGCGAGGCGCGCCAGTCGCGGGTGTGACCCGATGGCTACGCCCGCCGGGACTGCCCACAGCACCGCAATAGAGAGCGACAGGGCCACCCGGAAGAAGGTCGCTGCCGCACATCGCAGGGTCGCCGCGTACTCCGGCGCGGGGATCCGCCAGAGCACGAAGGCAGCTCGCGCGCTCGCATAGACCGCCAGCCCCGACAGCAGGGCCACGACCAGCCAGCCGACGACACGCCCCGCGGAGGACCCGCTCTGGGAGGGCATCGGCGCGGGTGCCCCCGGCCGCGCCGCATGGATGGCGGCCCGTTCGGCCAGGGGCGCGAGGATCCGTCGTCGCACGACCCCGATCGCTCGCGACCTGGCAAGCATCGCCAAGAGCGGGGAGCGCGGTGCCTGACCCGCGTCCACCTGCTCGAACTTGAACCGCTCGCTCCAGACGATGAGGGGCCGCCAGACCAACTGGTCGAGGAGCACGATCACACCGACCATCGACGCAAGCCCCCAGAGCATGGCCCCGGTGTCGCCATGGCTCGCCGCCGTCTGCAGATAGCTCCCGAGCCCGGGCAGGCGGAAGTCGCGTCGGTTCAGCTGGAACATCTCGCACGCCATCAGGAAGAACCAGCCTCCCGCCACGGAGATCATCGAATTCCAAATCAGCCCAATCGCGCCGTACGGCAGCTCCAACTGGAAGAAGCGCTGCCAGCGCGAGAAGCCGAAGACCCGCGTGGCCTCCCTCAATTCACGCGGAATGGCCTTCAGCGACGAGTAGAAGCTGAACGCCATGTTCCACACCTGGCCCGTGAAGATGAGGACGATCGAGCCCAGCTCGAGCCCGAGCTGTCGGGTTGGGAAGAGCGACACCATCGCCACCATCACCCCGGGCAAGAAGCTCAGGACCGGAATCGACTGCAGGACGTCGAGGACGGCGATCATCAGCCCTTCCGCCCGCTTCTCGTAGGCCGCCACGTACCCATAGACCAGGGCAAATACCAGGCTCAGGACGTAGGCCGCCGTGATCCTGACCAGGGAGTAGAAGGTGTAGAGCGGCAGGACGGACGGTGAACGGGCGATCTCGGCCTGGGGGACCGGCGCCCCGAACCAGCGCGTCGCCACGGCCGCGAGGCCATAGACGAGGCCCACGGAAGAGCCCAGCACGACGAGGTCGACCAGCAGCGGCCAGCTCCTCGCCGCCACCAGGGGTCGCGACCAGATCGGGGCACGGGTCACAGCGGGCTCACCGGCTTCGGCCCCGCGTCGTGTTGGTGCAGGTAGAAGCGCCGCCGCACCGCGTCGAACTCGAACAGCTCGGCGTAGCGGCCCCAGTTGATGGCCGTCTCCAGCTGGAGTTGCGCCTCGTCCTCGCTGAACTGCTCGTCGAGCACATCCCGGAACAGTTCCTCCGGCGCCGTGTGGTCGCGTTTCGACTCGAGCGTCCGCGTGATCTGGCGCAGGAGGGTCACGCTGTCGAGGCCGGCCCGCCGGAATAGCTCCTTCTGCTTCAGGATGTCGGCGTTGGCGAACTCCCGTCCCGCCGGGGTGATCTCCACATCGCCCTCATCCATCGTCACGAATCCCAGCAGATGCGCCGCGTCCACGATCGGCAGCAGGTCGTCGACCTCGAAGGCGAGGTCGTTTGCCAGCCGGAACAGGTCTTCCCGCCCCCGGTCCTCGATGACTTCGAGCAAGCCGGCGATCCCGCCTGGACGCGCGTGCGGCAGCATCTCGTAGTGGGCCCGCGGGTGCGGTCGGCTCGTCACGCCCGTCGCCGGCGACGGAGGGGCCGGCAGCGTCTTGGTGGTGAGCACTTTGTAGATATAGTCCACGTAGCTGGTGAACGGCGCCGACTTGCGGTCGCGCGGCCGTGGCAACGTCACGCGAAAGTCGGTCCGGATCGCCCCGGGGTTCTTGCCGAGGACGACGATCCGGTCCGCCAGCAGCACGGCCTCCTCGATGTTGTGCGTCACGAGAAAGACGGCGCGCGTCGGCATCGCCTGCGTGTCCCAGAGTTCCAGGAGCTCGGATCGCAGGTTTTCCGCCGTCAGGACATCCAGGGCCGAGAACGGCTCGTCCATGAACAGCACTTCCGGCTCGATCACCAGGGCCCGCGCGAATCCCACCCGCTGCTTCATGCCGCCCGACAGTTCCTTCGGAAACGCCGCCTCGAACCCGTCAAGACCAACGGTGTCGAGGATCCTCAGACTTCGCTTGCGGCGTTCGAGTGCTCCCACGCCTCGCGCCATCAGCGGTGCTTCGACGTTCTCGATCACCGATAGCCACGGGAAGAGCGCAAAACTCTGGAACACGATGCCCACATTCGGGGCACAGCCCCGCATCGGCCCTCCGTGCCAGAACACCTCGCCCGCCGAGGGTCTGGACAGGCCGCTCAGCATCCGCAGCAGCGTGCTCTTGCCCGAACCCGATGGACCCAGGAGCGCGAGGATTCTGATTCGGCTCGACGGAGAGCGTGGTGGGGGCGATCACCTGGATGCGGCCCGCCTGACCGTCGCCGTAGAACTTCTCGACCTGCGCTGCCTGGATGATCGCATCCGACATGGCATCCCCAGCGAGGCGGCAACCCGCGAGCGTGGGCCCGCGTGCGGTACTCGACCGCCCCGGATTTAGGATACCGCCTGACCGGGCGGCGGGCGGCGGGCGATCGGATCTCAAGTGTCGGCCCCACCACTACCCGAAACAAGGTTCGGCGGGAGGCGGCCTCGCCCCTCCATGACCACCACCCGTCGAGCGAACCGCAGCGACGTTCACGCGTCGGTCCCGGTCGCCGACCCCTGGGACGCCGCCTCCGGCTTCCGAACACCCTGCTTCGACGCTACGCCGGCGGTGGTGCGTCAGGCGATTTCGTCAGGCCGGCCTTGTCGGCAAACAGCTTGGTGAGCGTGCCGGCCAGACCCTCGACCGCGCCGCCGCCGGCGACCAGGACCTGCGGCACAATCTGCATCTGCTTCTCCGACAGGACCGTGGCGACGTTCACGGCCATGGTCCCCGCCTCGCCGATCGCGTCTTTCTGGGCCCGGAAGCCCTCGGCCTTGGCGAGCCCCTGTGCACGAATGACGTCGGCCTGTGCCTCGCCGGTCTGCTTCGTGAAGGCCGCCAGCCCCCGGCCCTCGGCGGTCTTGGCCGTGGCGTTGTTGTCCGCGATCGTGATGCCGACCTCCGACCGCGCGAGGTCCTTCTGCATGTCCGCCTTGCCGGTCGCCGCCTCGGTGGCGATGCGCTGCTCCTGCGCTTCCTTCTGCTTCTTGAACGTCTCGATCTCCTGGTTGGCGATCTCACGCTCGGTCAGCACCTTGACCAGTTCGGCCGGCAGGATGACATCCTGGATGTAGACGCCCTTGGTTTCCACCTCGGTACTTGTCGAGCTGCCTGGAGATGTGTTCGAAGGCTTCCTGCTGCACGACCTGTCGCGTTTCGATGAACTGGGTCGCCTTCATCCCGCCGAGCTTGTCGCGGAACAGGTTGCCGACGGCGGCCTGCAGGACCTCGTTCACGAGGTTCATCATCGAGCCGACCATCGAGATGACGCGCGGGGCCTTCGTGTCGGGCACGTGGATGAGAACCTGAAGGTCGATGTTGAAGACGAATCCCTCCCGGCTCTTCGCCGTGATGGGGTCCAGCCCCTTGTCGAGGTTGTGCGCCTGCGACGAGGCCCGCGACCAGTTGAGGTTCAGGATCGCGGTCGGCACGATCTCGGCCTGATAGATGCGGGGGTTGATCGGGTACTTGCCCGTCCGCAGCGGCTCCTCCCAGATGCCCCGATGCCCCGGCTTGACCAAGCTCCCGAACTTGAAATCGGATCCGGACGTATCCTCGGTGGGCAGGCCCACGTACGAGCTTGATCACCGCTACCTGGCCCTGCTCGACGACTAGCATCGGCACCTTCTCGACGCGCAGCAGGAAGGGATTCAGGTTGTAGGCGCCGTACAGCAGCGGGTCGTGCTGAAGGCCGATGCTGCCTCCGCGTTCAAGGAACGTCTGGAAGTCCTGGTACGAGGCGTGCTGGTTGTTCTTGGAGCCGAGGATGGTCTCGATGAGCGCCCCGTTGGTCACCGGCACTGCCGAGGCCCGCGAGGCGTCTTCCAGGACCTTGATGTCCTCGAAGCCGCCGAGCCGGCTCGCGATGTCGCCGGCCGGCAGGGGATCTCCCTCGAGGGCTGTCACGATGCCCACCATGTCGAGTACCCGCCCACTCTCGGTGGCCTTCGGTTCAATCCGCGTGACCTCGAGCTGCTCGGGAGTCAGGCCGAACGATGCGAAGGTCAACGCGCCCTTCTTGCCGCGGAAGTCGTCGAGCACGGGCATGCCGTAGACCCGCGGCTTGGTGATCACCAGGAAGCCGATCGGGTGCACGGGCGCGAGCGTGCCCGGCGACAACACGGGCCGCTGCACGCCCTTCTGACCGCCCGTTCGGACAAACGCGCCGAGGTCGGCGAAGGTGCCGAACTCCTTCTTGTAGATCGCCGACTTGGCCCCGATCGGCAGTGGCCGTCCCACCTGGGCGATGACCACTCCGATCTCGCCGGCCGACACCTGCACCCACGGATGCTTGGTGACGGCGTAGACGGGAAGCAGTTTGAAACGCAGGCCGGGCATCAGCAACTCGGCCTGGTAGCCGGCCTCGCCGTGGAACGCCACCGGGTTGTCATCCGGCAGCTTCTTGCCGAAGCGCTTGCGGACCAAGCCGACCTCGGTCGGCCCGATCGAATAGAACGAACGCCAGATCGTGAAGACCACGACGAACAGCAGGACCGCCCACCAAAGCCCGGGCATCGCTAGCTCCTTTCGACCGTGCGGGAGGCCGTACCTCCCGTGGAGTAGTTGACGATCCCATGCACCGCTCAGTTGCAGAGGCAGTAGCTCCCTCCGCCACAAGGGGTTGCCGTCTCTGTTCAGGGCTCGCTGGTTGGCACGCGATGTGGCGCGAGGGCCGAGCCGCCGCTCCCGTGCGCCGGTTTCCCGTAATCGGTAGGCAACGCCCCGGGTCAGCCGACGACACACCCCTAGGCAGCGAACACCGACGGGCACCGGACGAGGGTTGCCGCCGCAGCGGACAGAGTAACCCAGCCTCCCCTCAGCCGCTTGCTGAAGTTGGAGCGTCCTGGGCGTAGCCCGGTTCGGGCGGGAGAGCTGAGGGTCTGGGGTTTTGTAGGCCACCCGATGCGCCGCGGAGTGTGTGACGACTACAATAGGACGCCCCACGGAGGTGGACCATGCGTCAGCTGTGCGCCGTGCTTATCGGGTTGCTGCTTGTCACTGTCGGCTCGGGTGCCCAGTCGGGCAAGGCCATCGACCCGGCCAACATGAATCCGGCGGTGAAGCCCTGCGACGACTTCTACCAGTATGCGAATGGCGGCTGGATCAAGGCGAACCCGGTCCCGGGCGACAAGAGCCGGTGGGGCGCCTTCGAACAGCTGGCCGACCGCAACCGCGACGTCCTGAAGGCCATCCTCGACGAGGTGAGCGCCCGGAAGGACTGGCCGAAGGGCACCAGCGAGCAGATCGCGAGTGACTTCTACGCGAGTGGCATGGACGAGGCGGCCATCGAGAAGGCTGGCACCGCACCCCTGAAGGAGTGGTTCGGCAAGGTCGGCTCAATCAAAGGCGCCAAGGACCTGGCGACAGTGCTCGGTCAGTTCAGAGCCGCCGGCGCCAGCACCGCCTTCCTCTTCATGGTCGCTCAAGATCCGAAGGACAGCACCCACTACATCGCTAGCCTCAACCAAGGCGGGTTGGGTCTGCCCGATCGCGACTACTACCTGAAGGAGGACGCGAAGTCTCAGGATCTCCGGGACAAGTACGTCGCCCACGTGACCAAGATGCTGCAGTTGGCCGGCGACGCGCCAGCGGACGCCGCCGCCGGCGCCGCCGTCGTGGTGGACCTCGAGACCAAGCTGGCCCGCGCCAGCTTCACCCGGGTCGAGAACCGGGATCCCCAGAAGACCTACAACAAGATGACGCTCGCCGATCTGGAAGCCCAGGCGCCGGGCTTCGATTGGGGCGCGTACTTCGCCGCGGTTGGCGTCGGTCCGCTGCCGGCGCTCAACGTCCGGCAGCCGCAGTTCTTCAAGGCGTTTGGCGGGATGAGCGCAAGCGTACCGGCCGCACAGTGGACGACGTATCTGCGGTGGCACGTAATCCGCCAGATGACGGAGGCCCTCCCCAAGGCGTTCCGTGACGAGGCGTTCGCATTCGACGAGAAGGTCCTCAACGGCGTGCCCCAGCAGGAGGAGCGGTGGAAACGCGTCCAGGCGATGACCGACCGCATGGTCGGTGACGCGCTGGGCCAGCTCTATGTCCGTCGGGCCTTCAGCCCGCAGGCGAAGGCGCAGATGATCGAGCTCGTCGCGAACCTCAGGGCGGCTCTCAAGGAGCGCATCGAGCAACTGCCCTGGATGGGCCCGGAGACCAAGGCCGAGGCCCTGCGCAAGCTGGCCGCATTCGGCGTGAAGGTCGGGTATCCCGACAAGTGGCGCGACTACTCGACGCTCACCATCACCCGCGACTCCTACGCCGACAACCTCATGCGGGCTCAGCGGTTCGAGAGCGCCCGGAACCTGGCGAAGCTCGGCAAGCCTGTCGACCGCACGGAGTGGGGCATGACGACGCCGACCGTGAACGCCTACTACAACGCCAGCATGAACGAGATCGTCTTCCCCGCCGGCATCCTGCAGCCGCCCTTCTTCGACCCGCACGCCGATCTCGCAGTGAACTACGGCGGCATCGGAGCCGTCATCGGTCACGAGATGGGGCACGGGTTCGACGACAGCGGGAGTCAGTACGATGCCGACGGCAACCTCAGGAACTGGTGGACGGACGCCGATCGCGCGGCGTACAAGGCGCGGACGGACCTGATCGTGAAGCAGTTCGACGCGTACGAGCCGCTGCCGGGCGAGCACGTCAATGGACGGCTCACGCTGGGCGAGAACATCGGCGACCGGGGCGGTCTGACGATCGCCTACGTGGCCATGGAGAAGGCGCTCGCCGCCAAGGGTCGTCCCGGCTTGATCGACGGCTTGACACCGGAACAGCGGTTCTTCCTGAACTGGTCGCAGGTCTGGAGGCAGACGATTCGGCCCGAGGCGCAGCGCGTGCGCCTCGCCACCGACCCGCATAGCCCGGGTCAGTTCCGAGGGAATGGGCCGATCAGCAACATGCCCGAGTTCTTCAGCGCATTTGGGTGTCCCGCGGGGTCGCCGATGGTCCGTCCGCCCGAGGTGCGGGCGAGCATCTGGTAGCAACGGCACCCGCAGGCTTCAGCACAGCCCGCGCCGGCCCGTCCACCCTGCCCCACGCCGCACCAGAGGCAGGAGACGGGCCGGCGTCGGACCTCCAGAAACAGCTCGACGTCACGCCAGTCCACCTGCCCCTGCCGAGTCACCTCTGGCCGCAGGCGCGCATCTCTCAGGCAGGAGGCGCCACGCTGCACGAGATTGGCGTGCTCCTGGCGGTCGGCGTGGCTCCTGGCATCCCGCCTGGCCCGGCAGAGATCGACTCATCCCGCCCTCGCGCCATCCGGCACCGGTTTCTCCGGCATCGCCAGAACCGGTGTGAGGCCGTCGGCATATCCGACGTCGAGGACCATGCCTTCCGACAGCTCGCCGGCCATGCGTCGCGGCTCGAGGTTCACCACGAACAGCGCCTGACGGCCCTCGATCTCTCGAGGGGCGTCCCGCTCCTTCTTCATCCCCGCCAGGATCGTTCGCGTGTGGTCACCAAAGCTCACGGAGAGTCTCAGGAGCTTTGCGGAATTCGGCACGTCGTCGACCCGCACGATCGTACCGACGCGAATGTCCAGCGCCTCGAAAGCGGCAAAGGCAACAGTAGGTTTGACGCCTGCTGGCGTAAATGTGCTCATGGGTCTTCTCCGAGCTGGTCAACGGTTACGCGGAGGCCGCACATCGATCCTCACGCCACCACGGCCACCGGTCGGACCGGAACACCCGTCGCTCCAACGACCTTGAGGGGAGTGACGACGAAGAGGAACTCGCTGATGCCCTCCTCGGCAAGTCGCGTAAGGTTCAGCACTTCGACAAGGTAGATGCCCCCCTCTACGAGCAACCGCCGGTGGACGGGCAGCAGTGCGTATCCCCGTCCGGGGTGGGTGCATTCGTACACAATCGTCTCCGCGCCAGTCACGAGGATTCGGCGCTCGCACAACCACGCCGCGGCACTCTCATCGGGACCCGGCGTGCCAGTCGAAAGACCAACGAAGGACTCGGCGTCCTGCCAATGGATCGGCCAACCTGACCGGATCAGGACCGCGTCGCCGGCCTTGATTTCCACCTTTTGCCGTTCGCAGGCACGCTCAAGATCCTGCGCCGTGATTGGCGTGGCTGCGGCAAGCACCGGCACGCCGTACAGGGCGGGAATATCGAGCATCACGCCACGGCAGAAGATCAGCGGGATCGTGTGCACGCCCATGTGCGTGAAGCGGCCCCCGACCTGCGCGGCGGCGGCATCGACACCGCCATGGAGCTTGCCCTCGTGAGAGATATGACAGAGGGCGTCGATGTGGGTGCCCGTGTGGCCCCCTAGCAGGATCAGTTCGCTCGCTACGGAGCCGCCATCCGCCCGGACCATATCACCATGACGGCGCTGGAGGGCCATCGCGTATCCGGGGTGGTTCGGCGAAACAGGCATGCCTTGTACGAGGGGTTGCGCCAGGTCGATGACGCGGCCCTGGGCGCAGCGGTCCCACAGTGGCGTTTCGCGTGAGGTCGGGTCCATCATCTGCCTCCTCGTCGACGGTTTCATCCGGTCACCGCCGGGCCGGCTCTAACGTTCGTGAGGTCGGCGCTCGGTCACCGCCGGACGGGCCATTACCTCTCCCGGCTCCATCGTAGTTCTGCCCCGTCGGGCAGACCAGGTGCCGCCTCCTGCGGAAAAGGAATGCCGGCGCAGAAGGCCGCCTCGTAGTCCGGATCCCCCGCCAACTCGACGTATTCGGCACGTTGCGCGAGGGCGATGGCCTGGCGGCGAGAATAGCCATCCGCCAGAATCAGCCTCGCCCCTGCTCCTACCGCGTTGGCCACGAACCGGACGCGCTGAGGATCGACCGGCGGCACGAGGCCAATGGCAAGCAGCGAAGCCTTTCTCAGGAAAGCACCAAAGGTGCCCGAGACCAAGACTTCATCGAGGTCCCGGCCCGTCAGGCCCAGTCGGCCTGTCAGCATCGCAATGCCCGCGGCGATCGACCCCTTGACCAACTGGAGCTGGCGCACGTCCTGGGCGGACACCACCACGTCGCCGGACAGTTGCACGGCACGGTCCCCGGTCGGCAGCTCCTGGATGCGGTCGAGTAGCGCCCCAGGCACGCCGAGCGCCTCGCACTCCGACCGGCTGCGCAGATAGCCGGACGCCGCGATCACCCTCGCCTTCAGCAACTCCGCGACGGCATCGACCAGGCCGCTCCCGCACACACCCACGGGGTCCCGTCCAGCGATGGTCGACACGACGAGGTGGCCCGATGGACGGACGCGAACGGCGTCGATTGCTCCAGGCTCGGCGCGCATGCCGCAGGTGATGTTGGCCCCGTCGAACGCGGGCCCGGCCGCCGTGGAAGTCGCGAGGATCCGCTCTCTGCACCCGACGACAACTTCCGCGTTCGTTCCCAGGTCAACGAGCAGACGCCAGCCGGCCGACCGATCGACCTCGCAGGAGAGGATCGCGGCCACTGTATCCCCGCCGACGTGACTGCCGATCATTGGCACGAAACGGACCCGGGCCTCTGGATGCAGCCGCCAACCCAGCGCGGCCGCCGCCAGGTTCTGTTCGGTGACGAACGACCCCAGATAGGGCGCTTGGCCGAGTGGTGTGACGTCGGCCCCCACGGCGCTGTGCGTCATGGTCGCGTTGCCGGCGCACGTGACGGCGACGATCCGAGCTTCCGACAACCCCGTCCGTACCGTCAGTTCCCGGAGGATCTCACCGACTGCCTCGACGAGCGTCTGGTGCAACTGCGCGTTCCCGCCGGTGTGCTCTTGCGCATAGTGGATGCGCGAAATAATGTCCGCACCGAAGCGCAGTTGCGGGTTCAGCCGTGACGTGGTGGCGAGCACCCGGCCGTCACGCAGGTCCACCAGCGCGCCCGCCAGCGAGGTGGAGCCCAGGTCCACCGCCACGCCCAGCCACCGGACGCCCTCCTGACCTGCAAGGTGTGCCGGGATCTGGGACTCAATCGCGCGAACCGGGAGCACGTCCGGCCCAAAGGACTTCGGTGTCACCGCCCGGCAGTGCTCTGGCACCTCGATCTCGCACGCGTCGGCAAGCGTGACCTGGCAGCCAAGACGCCAACCCGCGGCGATTTCGTCCGGGCTGAGCAGTCGCCGATCGGCCACCGTGGCCGGCACGCACCCCCCAACCACCCGGACACGGCACCGACCGCAGACCGTCTTCGACCCGCAGGGCTGTTCGAGCCAGAGGTCGCATCGCGCCGCAGCCAATGAGAGTTCCAGCGGCTCGTCCAGCACGAGCTCGCGGCGGCCGGGGATAAACCTGATGCAAAACGCCATCGGAGTTACGCTTCCCGTTCGTCGAGATCGGCCGCCTGAAGAACCTCCGTTCGTCCGCCAGCCCGGTCCTTCGCCGCAGCGCCCGACCTGCTTCGGCGCGGGGCCTTGGCCACCGTTGCCCGCGACCGCCGCAGACGCGGCGGCGAACCTTCACGCAGAAGGCGTTTGAGGTACGGTCATCAGTCCGCGTAGTACCGACTGGACCCGCATGATGATGTCGAAACCCTCGAGCTGAAGGCAGTCGTTCAGGCAGACCATCGCGGGGTGATCGGGCGGCAACAGCTCGTACTTCCGTTTGACAGAGGCGATGACATGGTCGAGACCGAGTGGCGTGGCCATCGTCAGGAAGGCGCTCTCGAGCGGTCCTCGTGTCGGCGACCCGTCAGCCCGCTTGGGTGGGAGCATGACGGTCAGGTTGCTCAGTCCGACCGACATATGAGCGCCGTGGAGATCGGGGTCGTCGTGGATGAGCCGGAGGGCCCCCATGAGAGCGTGAAATCGCTGTTCCGAGTCGGCGCCAATGGGAGAAATGCCTGGATCGATGATGCAGTGATTCACCGGCATGCCGTGGCGGGCAGCCTCCGAAACGAGCTGGCGCGCCGTCTCGTGCACCTCGGCGGGGGCGTGGTTCGGCTCGCCCACGCCGTTCTCCAGCCGCTCGGTGGCGAGGAGGATCGGGAGAAACGGCATGATCCGGCTGAGTCCGAACATCTCCGAACGCAGCAGAGAGATCGAATTGAGGATCGGGAGCCGCCCGCCCGCCCGCTCGCGATCGTAGGCTTTGAGCGCCGCCTCGGCCATCGCGGGATCGGGCGTGTCGATCGACAGCGGTTTGGCGGTGATGCTCTGGATGTGTCGCACCATCTCCGCCAGGAACGCAGGCGAGCGTGGGCCGACGTTGACGTCGATGTATGCGGCGCCCGCTGCGTCCTGGGAGGCCGCCAAGCTTTTCAGGCTGGCGATGTCATTGGTCTCGAAGAACTGATGCGTGGACGGCACTGAGTCGTTAATGGACTCGCCGATGATGGTCAGGTTGGGAATGGGCATAGAGTCCTTCTTCAGCAGCAGGACGAGTGACCCTCTACATGACTGGGCCCGGTTTCGTGCGTTCGGATGGGCCAACGTCCTGCCGCTGAGGCGCCTGGCCATCCGGAACGTCTGCGTGGTGGTGGTCCCGACCCCGGAACATGTTGGCCCATGAAGAGGTATCGGCGAGCGCCGCGTTGGCGAAGACGGCTGGCCCGTCCAGCATGTCCTGGGATTCCCCGTAGTACTTCAGGCGGTCGTAGGCCCGGGCCCAGAGGCAGTCTTTGTCATCGAGTTCGCAGCGGCCGTCGGAGGACCCGCCACACGGGCCGTTGCGTCCCGTCTTCGAACAGGCGGCCCGCGGGCAGAGATAGGCGGTGTCGGGTAACGAGCAGTCTCCGCAGTCCTCACAGCCGTACATCCACGCCTTGCCGGCGCGTTCGACGCCGTGCAGCAGACCCAGCGTTCGGGTTCGCTCCCGTCGTTCCAGGCGGCCGTAAGCCCGTTGGAGAGTCGGGAACAGTCCCTGGCCGGGTCTGAATGCCAGCTTGTGGACCAGACGCGAGAATCCGGTAGTTGCCCGACACCTCGGCGGGCCGAGGCGCCGACTGCAACGATTGGAGATACTCGCGGTTCAGCCGGGTGCCGTCGCCGAGACCGCTCTCCGGCTCCTGTTCGAACAGGTAGAACTCACCCGGCTTGGGAAACTGGATTTCCTTGGCAAATTCCCGCCAGTCTTCTGCGCCGAAGCCCTCGGCCACATCGATGATCTGCGCAAAGGTCTCTGCCTTGTGCACCCCTCCGAGGTAGCCGGCGGCGAAGCCGAGCCCCTTGAACACCGCCAACTGCTTGGCAGCCAGCTCTCTGAAGAACGCTCGGCCCTTGTCGGGTCCGGCCGAGTATTTCTCCACGAGCGCGTAGAGTGCGTCGCTCACGACGCAGCCGGGCATCTGGTTCTGGTGGAAGAGCCGCGCGACGGCCCGGTTGAGCACATAGACGTTGCCGACGATCGGCGCGGTCAGGTGCGCCCAGTCCAGGAACAGCTTGAGCTCGTGGAACTTCCGCATGTCGTAGCCAAGCTGGGGGATCACCCATTCCGCGCCGCACTGGATCTTGCGAGCCAGCTTCAGGTACTGGGGCATCAGCTCGCGCTCCTGGCGCTTGAATGGCGCCACGGCGCAGCCGATGAAGAAATTGGTCCGTGGCAACCGCTCGCGCCGCCCGTTCGGCCGTTCTACCTCAAGGCCGTCGTTGAACGCGCGCAACATCGCGATCAGGCCCACCGAATCCAGGTCGAATACGGGCAACGCCCGCCCGCGGAAGCCGGAGGCCGGGTAGTCCCCCGTCAGCGCCAAGACGTTGTCGAGTCCTTCGGCCGCGTATCGCCAGACCGCCGACTCCAGACCGTTCCGATTGAGGTCCTTGCAGGTCAGGTGAATCACGATCCGCGTCCCGAGCGGCTGGAGGATCTTGGCGAGCCAGTCCGCCGGTAACATCGGGTTGCCGCCGGGGTTGTCCGTAATCGACAGCCACGCGATCCGCGGGTCGGCCGCGAGCGCCTCGCCCAACTCCACGAGCCCGTGGCGCTCGCCGGGCTCCGGCACGCCGCGCGTGGTGACCAGTTCGGCACCGTACACGAACGCTCCGCCGGCGAGCACCTGCCGAAACGTCAACTCTGAACCCGGTCGGATCACCACCGCCCCCACCTCGCCTCGTGGCGCTTCATCGGGCCGGCCCGCACCTTCGCTCACTTGCACCGGCTCGCCCGGGCCGGCCATTCCCGGTCTCCGATCACCCCTAGCAGCGCCCGTCCTTCAACAGCCCCTCTGGCCGAAGGGGATACACCCCGTGCTCGTACGCCGCGGCGTACATCGCCTCAACGTTCTCCGGCGGCACATCCGAACCAATGTTGTGGCAAGGCGCGAGGATGTATCCACCGCCCCGACCCAGGTCGTACAGGCGGCGAATGACGTCGGCCTTTACCTCCGCCGGAGACGAGAATGGAAGCATCTGCTGCACGTCGACCGCACCGTGGAAGCACAGCCGCCCGTGGTACATCTCCTTGAGCACGGCGGTGTCCATCCCGAGCGCAGACGTCTGAATGGGGTTCAAGACGTCCACCCCCATGTCGATGATGTCGTCGATGACCGGGCTGACCGCGCCATCGGTGTGATACATGAACTTCACGTCCGCCTCGCCCTTGATGTGATCGATCAACGAAGCCAGCCGCGGCTTCAGCAGCGTGCGGAAGGTCTCGGGCGAGATCATCATGGCGGACTGGCCGCCCACGTCGTCGGTGAAGTACACCATTTGCACGTAGGGCCCGACCTGCCTCAGGAAGTGGCTCCAGAACTGCTTGTACAGGTCAAGCAGTTTGTCCATCAGCGCCTCCGCCAGTGCGGTGTTCTCGACGAGGTCGGTGAACAGCTGCTCGTACCCGCGGATCTGGAGGGCCTTGGTGAGGATGCCTCCTTTGATTGCGTCGGCGACGAGGACGTAGTCCGTGTTCTCGTACAACCACTTGGCGCGCTCCCGCAGGCCGATGAACAGCGCAGGGTTGCTGGGATCAGGCCAGGGGTGGCGCTCGATGTCGGCGATCGTCCGAGCCTCGCTCAAGGGGGAGAAGCTGAAGCTGTACGAGTCGAGCATGTACTGCCACTCGATCCCCCACATGTCGCGGTAGACATCCTCCTCCACGTCCACGACGTCAACCCAGTGGGGGGCGATCCAGCGGAAGTCGATGTGGTATCGGCGTAGGAGCCCCTCGTCGGGAACGACGTTCTGCACCATGCGGTCGAGGATTCTGTGCTCGTTGACGAGCTTCTCGTCGTGCAGGTAGGCCTTCAGTTTCGCGTAGCAGGCCCGGTGGATTGAGGCGACATGGCTTCCCAAGTCCAACGGCACCCGGTCGGCCTCCTGAAAGCTGGTAACGCGGCGGAATCTCTCCCGTCTGTCCATGGGCCTCCCCGCCTTCAATCGAAGAGTTCGGATTCGATCTCCATCAGCGCGCAATACTGCTTCAAGTCTTCTGCGTAGATCCCGTCCACCCCCATGATGTGGTTCGACCCGAGGCGGGCGACCAGCCGATCGATGTCGACCTGCGCCTTGACGAACGCCGTCGGCAGTTGGTGGCTGCCTCGTGCCCGAACGAATGCCTCGCGCTCTTCGGGAGAGACCTCAACGGTCTCGGCTGGAATAATGGCCATCCGGTATCCGCCACCGACCCGATAGAGCCGCGCCAGGGTGAGCGGGCCTGGCGCCGTCGTGAAGTACGTGATCGCGCCTCCGCCGGGGCGGTTGGCCGGGCGCAGGTCGACGGAGGCGAGGTTGCCTTCCGCGGTGGCCTCTCGCTTGGCGTACCAGGAGCACAAGGCGCCGCAGTTCGGCAGATAGAACGTGCCCCGTGCATCGTCGAAGTAGCTCACATCCATGAAGAGCACCGGCTTGCCGCCGGAGATCTCCTTGAGGATCTCCATGGTCAACGCCCCATCGCCGTCGGCCTCGCACGCCATCATGACCGGCTCCCGTGGGCCGTCAGCGTCGTACGGGCCCGGCAGCAGGGCAGCCGAGAGACACTGGGGCACATAGTGCGTCGTCAAGTCGGGCATGCACTTGATGGCGACGAAATCAAGCCCCATCTCGTCGATGATCTGCCGCGTCGCCAGGTAGCAGCGCGCCTGGAACGCGAGTTTCTCTGGCGTGAGCGTGGAACTGTAGCTGACGCTTCGCACCCTGGCGGCGAGCCAGCCTGTCAGGCGTTCCGCCTCGATCGGCGAGACCAGTTCGGCTCGCCGCACGATCTCGAGCTGGTCGATGTGCTCGGTGTCCACGCCAAAAAGGCGCTTCCACTGCATGGGATCAAACGTGCCGGTGTCGATGCCCAATGAACGGCCACCAAACAGTCCGAATCGCCGTCCGCGCAGGCGCGCTTTCACGGCGGCGGCCCGCACGTAGGGGAGGATCCGGTCCCGCAGGCCGTCGGTGAATCCCTCGCGCACGCGGAGGTGGGCGTAGCCAATTTGGCCCAGTGCGCCGCCGGCGCCCAGCAGACCCACCATGCTGTGCGTCCCGGCGTCCTTGTTGCCGAGCAGGATGGTCGGGAGCCCCAGCCGCTGGACGCCGTGCACAACCAGGTTCGGCGACGTCCAGCAGGGAGTGTGCGCGACGAGCGCCTCGACCCCCGCAGTACGCAGGGCGTCGGCCTGGGTCTCGATGTCCTCGCGACTTCGGGCGATGCGCTCACTCGCATGGAGTTCGACGGGAAGGGCGCGGAGAAACGCCATCGCATCGGCGTGGCGCGGTTCCGCCATCGGGCGGAAGACTCGCTCCCACTCGTGCGACCGATGGTCGCCGAAGGTGATGAGGCCGATCTTCGGGTGTGTCATGACGTGTGACTACTTCTCCATCCGCCGAGGGAAGCCCTGGATGCTCCGTCCGCCGTCGGCATAGACGGTCTGGCCGACGAGGAACGCGGCATCCGGGCTGGCGAGGAAGGTGATGACCCGGGCAATCTCCTGACAGGTGGCGATGCGCCCGATGGGGAGCCGCTCCATCAGCTGCCTGTGCTTCTCCTCGCTGTGGACGACCCGCTCCATCAGCTCGGTCAACACCGGGCCCGGCGCGCAGCAGTTGACCTGGATCCCCTTGTCCACCAGCGCCAGCGCCATCGCCTTGGTCAGTTGGGTCACACCGCCCTTTGCCGCGCAGTAGGGCACCTGGTCGGCGAGCGCCAGCTGCGCCATCACCGATGACACGTTCACGATTGCGCCGGGCTTCTGTTGGGCGACCATGACGCGCGCCGCGGCCTGGCTCAGGAGGAATGTCCCTTTCAGGTCGACGCTCATCACCCAGTCCCAGTCCGCCTCGGTCGTGTCGAAGAAGTTCGCGCTGTGATTGACGCCGGCGTTGTTGACGACGATGTCGACGGTGCCGTAGTGATCGAGCGTTCGCCGCACCAGGGCATCGATATCGGCTTTGCGGCTCACGTCGCACTGGACGAAGATCGCTTCGCCACCATTCGCCCGGATGGCGGCGGCGACCTTCTCGCCCAGTTCCGTGGATCGCCCGCACGCGACGACCCGCGCGCCCTCCTTGGAGAACTCGTGCGCACAGGCCTCGCCAATGCCTTTTGTGGCGCCCGTGACGATGGCAACCTTGTCCTCGAATCTCATGTGGGCTTCCTGCTGCTCAGTCGGGCGGCTGCCCCGGGCCAGCCACCGGTTCCGGTCGATGACGGGGGCGCCCCTACTTCACGGGCGGCTTCACGCCGGCAGGGTACCGTGCGCGGATGTCATCGATGACTGCCGCGATGTAGTCGGTCACGCGCGTCACGAGCTGCTCGCCCTTCTCGCGGGTGGCGAGCGTGGCATCGCCGATGATGCCGTTCGTGAGCTCCTTGTACTCGGGCCGGGCGAATGTCCCTTCGAAGTGGTACATCATGCCGGGACGAGGCCGCATCCCGGGGGCGATGATGAACTTCCGGTCAATCAGGGGCTCGCCGCCGCCCTTGCTGGCCTTGCTCATATCGACGAACTGCGGGAACAGGTAGAGCGCAACCGACGTTTCGGCCTCGTCCGCGTGCCACATGGGCGACTGCAACAGCTCCTTGTCGTCGCGGAGGAAGTCGTACCAATGCAGGGAGAGAGTGAAGTAGCCCTCGAGGCCGAGCTTGTGCACGGCAACGAGGGTCGACGACACCTGCCCGTGCGCCGAGAGGAGGAGGAACTTGTTGAAGCCCGCAACCGCGGCGCCGCGCACGATGTCCATGACGAGGGCCGTGTGCGTCTCGTAGGCCAGCGGGATGTTGCCCGGCATGCCCCAGTGGTGGTACGGGTGGGAGCCGTACATGGGACAGGGCAGCAGGATCACGCCTCTCTTGCGCGACACGTGTTCGGCCATGCCGATGGCATTGAAGCTGTCATCGCCGCACGGGCAGTGCGGCCCGTGCTGTTCGATGGCGCCCATCGGCAGGATCGCGATGTCGTCCTGCTTGGCATGGGCCAGAATGGCTTCCGCGGGCATCTCCTGCCACCACAGGGCTTTCTTCTCCGACATGGTCATGCTCCCTTCTGGATCGACTGGAGCTCCCGGTGAGGACGGGTTCTCACCGCGGGCCCGGAAGTTCCAACGAGACGTCCATCGCCCGTGCCAGCTCCTCCAGCTCGGCCAACAGCTGCGTTGGCACGGGAATGCCCGCAGCGCGGCGCGCCTGTTCGGTTCGGTACTCGATCTCGCCCGGCAGGAGCATCTGCTGGTGTGCGTCCCACATCGGTGAGGCCTTCACCGTTTGGCAGAACGCCGCCATGCGCTCCCGCATCTCCTCACGGCTCATCAACACCAGCGGGTCGACGACGATCATGAAGTGTCCGGTGTGACTTGGCTCGTCGGTCCGTTTGTACATGCTCGTGACGCCGAACTGGAAGGCGCCGCCCGTGATCAGACCGCTCAGGATGTCGATGGCATAGGACAGGCCCAGGCCCTTGTGCCCACCGAGCGGAAGGAGGAAACCGGCGAAGGCTCTCTCCGGGTCGTCGGTCGGTCGCCCCTCCTTGTCCGTGCCCCAGTCCAGCGGAATCTTCTCTTTCTTCTCGATGGCCACCAGGAGCTTGCCCCCGGCGACATTCGAGAGCGAGATGTCGAGCGTGAGCGGAAACGCCGCGAACGTGGGAATGGAGATGGCCAGCGGGTTGTTTCCCGTGATGGGCCGGCTGCCCCCTGAGGCCACCAGGTTCGGGCCAACGTTCGTCATGACGATGCCGATCATTCCCTGGGCGGCGGCCATGCGCGCGTAGAGGCCCGCGGCGCCGAAGTGGTTGCTGTTGGTGGCGCCGACCGCGCTGACGTGGGTACTGCCTGGCGAGTTCGATCGCCCGCTCCATCGCCGCACGGCCGACGACGAAGCCCATGCCCGCGTCGCCGTCCAGCACCTCCAGCGCGCCGGCGCCCTTGATGGACCGGATCTCGGGCGTCGGATTGACAGCGCGGGAGCGCAACCGTTTGAGGTAGATCGGCACGCGGAGGACGCCGTGCGAGTCGATGCCCCAGAGGTTGCTTTCGACGACAGCCTCGGCACAGTACGCGGCGTCCGGCTTGTTCATGCCGGCAGCAGCGAAGAGCCGCTCCAGAGCGCTTTTGAGGACATCAGGCGCAATCAGGACGTCGGTCGCGGCGGTCATGGTCCTCCGTTACGCTTTCCAGCCTTAGATACCCGAACAGAGCTCACGCATTTGAGACCGGCGCGCTCCGGGCGCGGTTCAAGGTCTCCGGCAGCGACCACCAGATCGCCGTGGCAACTACGAAGATCGCCGACCCGACGTACATCGTCGTCGCTAGGCCGAAGTGCTCGGCGATGGCGCCCGCGGCGACGGCGCCGAAGAGGGATACGACCCGTCCCCACTGGAAGATTGAAGCCGCCGTGGCGCGAAGCTCACTTGGGTAGAGCTCCGCGAAATAGGGTCCCCAGATGCCGCTCGTGACCAGGCAGAACCCATACGCGAAGCCCGCGGCCCCGAACAGGAACGGCGTTGGTGGCACGCGCAGGTAGACCACGATGAAGATAGCGGCCAGGGCGAATCCCAGCGCGTTTGCCCTGCGGCCAAACCGGTCCGCCACGAAGCCCCACGGCAGGGCGCCAGCCATCGACCCGATGAAGAGCATCGCCATCAGACGGCCCACCTGGTCCGGCGAAAAGGCGTGCACCTCACGTAGGTAGGTGGTGGTCCAGCCGTTGAACGCCTGGTAGGCGAAGAAGTTGAGCCCGCACAACAGAGCCAGTCGCACCGTCAGGCGCCATCGCCCATGAACGAAGAGCTCTGTGACCGAGGTGCTGGCCCGGGTCGCGGGGCGGGCGCCGGACGGCGTGGCCCAAGGGATGAAGGTTCGGTCGCTTGGCACTGCGAGGAGCACGACGACGGTCGCCACCAGCGCGCCGCAGCCACCAATGACCAGAACCTGGCGCCAGTCCCCGGGACCGTACAAGCGGCCGAGCCAAGCGAGCAGTGCGTCCCCGCCGTTGAAGACCAGGATCACGGTGCCAGCCAAGAACCCCCGGATCGTGGGAGGAAAGAGCCCGACGTACAGGCTGACGACGCACCCGTAGACGCCGCCGAGGAAGAAGCCCATGACAAACCGCTGCAGCAACGCCGTCGGGTAGTCGTGCACGAGCAGGACGCCGATGGCCGCGACGCCGAACCCCGCCGTTGTCGCAGCGAGGAGGCGGCGACGGCCGTAGCGGTCCGCCCACAGCGAGAGAATCACCGAGCCGAACAGGGCACCCAGGGCCTGGAACGAGTAGAACGAGGCCACCTGGACCCGGGACAGCCTCAGCGACTCGGCGGCGTAGGGCCGCAGGAAATCCTCGGTATTCCAGCAGAAGGCGTAGAACACGTAGGGGACCATCAGGGCCGCAAAGATCGACCAGCGCCGAACGGCCGAGAAGTCCTCAGCGCGGCAGCCGCCCGTCCGCTCGCGGTCCGCGGTGGTCCGGGGGGGACACTCGAGCTCGTTGATCGGGGCCGACGCCCCTTCCGGCTCAGGCATGCGACATTACTCTGCGCTGAATTGCATTCGAATGCAAGCCGTTTCCCTGAGGGCTGACCCGGTGCCCCGGGCGGGAGCCCCCGGGGGGTGGGCGCCACGAACCTCAGTCGCCGAGCAGACTGAGCAGAACATCGGTCGCGCTGGCCGCGTCGCGCCCGTAAGCGTCCGCGCCAATGTCCGTGGCAAACGCCGCCGTGATCGGTGCACCACCGACGATGATCTTGATGTCGCCCGGGCCGGCACTGCGTATCGTCTGGACGGCCGCCTTCATGGCCGGCATCGTGGTGGTCAACAGCGCGGACAGCCCGACCACATGGACGCCATGCTGACGGATCGCCTCGACGAATTTCGCCGGACGGACGTTGGTGCCAAGGTCGATCACGTTGATGTTGGCTCCTCGCCACATCATCGCGACGAGGTTCTTGCCGATGTCATGCAGGTCGCCCTGGACCGTACCGATGATGACGGTGTGTTTCGGCTTGAACCCCTGCTTCGCCAGGTGGGGTTCGAGCAGCTTCATACACTCCTTCATCGCACCGGCGGCAACCAGCATGTCCGGTACGAACGCCTGGTTGTTCTTGAATTTCTCGCCGATGGCGCTCATGCCGGGAACCAAGCCACGTTCCACGATCTCGAGTGGATTGGCGCCGCCATCGAGCAGGGCCTGGGCGAGCTGCCGCGCGTCGGCGCGTTTGCCCTTCTCCACAGCATCCGACAGGACCTGCATGTCGCTCATGGTGCGTTCCTCCTGCACGATACCGGCGCGGCCCCGCCCGCGGCCAGCGTCTCGCCCGCGTGACACGCCTGACTACGCGCCCGGGGGTATTCCGCGACGGACGGCGGCGACCGTCTGCTTGGCCATGGTACCCAACAGGGTCGTATCGCTCATGACCGTCACGAGCCGGAACCCGCGTGCGATCATCTGCACCGCGTAGGCCGGGTCGTTCGTGTGAATGCCCGCCACGACCCCCTGCCGCTCGCACGCTCCGAGGATCCTGTCGAGGGCCGCCATGAAGACCGGTTCGTCGTTGTCCAGACGCTTCGTCAGGCCCAGCGAGAGGCTCAAGTCCCCTGGCCCGATGTAGACGCCGTTCAGACCGGGCACTCCAACGATTCGGTCGATGTTCTCGACCGCCGCCCCGGTCTCCACCATCGCGAAGGTCAGAATCTCGGCGTTGGCGTGCTGTTCATAGTCCGCGCCGCCGTACACCCGGGCCCGTGTCGGCCCGAGGCTACGATAGCCGTACGGGTGGTAGCGGCATGCGCCGACGAACCGCCGGCATTCCTCCTCGGTCTCGATCATCGGGCAGATCACCCCGTACGCCCCGGCGTCGATCAACTTCATGATGATTCCCGGCTCGTTCCACGGGGCCCGCACCAGGGGCACGACGGGGGTCGTCGAGATGGCCTGCAACATCGGGATGGCGGCCTGGAAGTCCACGAGGCCGTGCTCGAGATCCACTGTCAGGCTGTCGTAGCCCTGATGGGCCATCAACTCGGCAGACCAGCTGCTGGGTATGTGCAGCCACCCGTTGATGGCGGCCTGTTTCGACGACCAGAGGTTCTTGAGGGTGTTTGCTCGCATGGTTCGTGCGCCTCTCGAGACACGGGGGCGTGCGTGCGGCCGCGCTGCTCCGAAACGGCCCTAGCCGCACCACTGCGGCGGGCTCGGGTGGTCCCCACCACGGACCACATATACGACCGCGGGCGCGGCCGACGGGTTCACATAGCGTCTGGTCGCGCCCTTTGGTACCGACAGAACGTCGCCCGCCCGAAGGTCGACGGCCTCCTCGTCATGCTCAACGCGCAAGCTGCCGCGGTACATCAGCAGGACCTCTTCCTCGGCGCGCACGTGGCTGGGAATGGCCGCCTTCGGCGAGAGCACGAGGCGCCGGAGGTGGAAGCCGTGCGACCACGCCATCTTGCCTGCCGACACGCCCTCCGCCGCGCTGATTCCGCCGATTATCGGGTCTTCCTCGACCGTCCCGCTCGCCCGCGCGCACAACACCAATCCGGGAACCGCTCGAAGGTCCGCGGCACGCTCGACGATTGTCTCGAGATCCCGGCTCGTGAACCGCTGCATCAGGGCCACGTCCGCGGCCGTCGTCGCCCGCATGACTCGCGCCCCGTCCGGAACTGCCTGCCCGAGCGTCGTGTCGATCAACCGACCACTCTCGAGCAGGACGAGCCCGAATTCCCGAGCCGCCTCGAAAACGTGGGGTGCCCACATCACCCGCCCAGGGTCATCTCCGCCGAGCACCGCGAACAAGAACCCCTCATCGTCCCCTACGTTCTCGAATCCGCGGAACATGTGGACGGGCAGTGAGATAATGTCGCCGGGCCCGAGCACAATCTCCCCGTCCGTGGCACGCTCGCCGGACCGGAAGGCCCATCGGCCGGACAACACAACGAAGACCTCGGCCGTCTCATGACTGTGCTGGGAGTTCACGCACCCAGGAGGCTGGCGCGCCCCGCCGATGTTGAACCCGTGCGGGATGCGGATGTGGACGTGCTGGTCCGCGTTCTCCGCCACGCCCGGGCCGATGATCGTGAAGTTTTCCTTCTTTTCGCTGCCCGGCGTCCGGGAATCGATGAACGCATTCCGGCACGGTCGGAGCTCGTCATACCGCACAAGGCGCGGCCGGAGAGGTTCTTGGTTCGTCTCAGTCACAGGAGGTTCCTCCCCGAAGAATGGAGAGAGGACGCATCGCCGAGTATACTTCGAATGCGCTAAGTTGGTCTACGATCAAGGCAGATAGCGGAGAAATGTGCCTAATTTGTTGATTCAATTGTTCTGCATTCACAGTCTCACCGGACTGTTGGCGCCACGCCGGGCCTCGGCGCAGCCCTCCGTCGTTGGCGAGCGCAGCGCAGTCTGGGCCGCCCGCCGAAATGCTCGAGGTGGTCGCTGGCACATCCACCAGGTCGGTACTTCGAATGCAAACCAGTCTAGGCCTTATATTCATAGAGATCAGTCGCGCCTGGATCCGATTAATGTTGCGTGTGTTGTGCATCCAAAGTCATAATGTCGCGGCGAATTGCCATGTCAACACCTCAGCCCGCTCGGCCACCCGTAACGACCGTCGTCGGTCGCGACATCTCGGAACTGCTCTCTCCCACTGGTGGCCGACGCCAGGCGATGGACGGCTTCGAGGACCACTATGTCGACATCGTCGACTACATCGTTCGCTGCACACATCGGATCTGGGAGGAGAAGCGAATCAGCCTGATCCGGACGCACTATAGCCTCGACTGCCGGCTGCACACATTGGGTGGGGATGTGCGCGGCGCAGAATCCGTCGTCGACAACACGGTCAAGACGCTGGCGGCCTTCCCCGATCGCTCGCTGTACGCGGACAACATCATCTGGACCGGGAACGACCGGCTTGGGTTCTATACCTCCCATCGGATCACGAGCCACATGACCAACCTCGGCGCAAGCGAGTTCGGACCAGCCACGGGACGACGGGCCACCGTGACGACGCTCGCCGACTGCGTTGTGCGTGGGAACCGCATTCTCGAGGAGTGGCTGGTCCGCGACAACTTCAGCCTGGTTCTGCAACTCGGTCTGGACCCCCATGCCGTTGCAAGAGCTCGAGCGGCGGGCGGCGGGCGCCGACCGGCACCGGCACAGCGGGCGGATCGGGTCAGACGCCGGCCTCTGCTCCGCGAGTGGCGGCCACCAGCCGAACCCGGGCCGGGCGGCGCTGCGTGCCAGCAGGCCGCCGACTCCTGGCGGGCGCTCTGGAACGAGCGGGACTTCGCCGTCGTTCGCCAGGTGTACGCGCCGACCTGCACCGTCTGGGCCCCGTCCGGAAGGGTCCTGTTCGGCCATGGCGAGATCATCGGCTGGTACATCCACGTCCTCGGCGCCCTACCAGACGCGCGGACGCGGGTCGAACATGTCTGCGCAGTCCCATACACGGACCGGGGGTTTGACGTGGCCATTCGGTGGACGCTTGACGGCACGCACACTGGCTACGGCTTGCACCTTCCTCCGACTGGGCGGTCGATCCACATCCTGGGCATCACGCACTGGCGTGTGATCGGCGGGCTGGTGATGGAAGAATGGACGGTCTTCGACGAGCTCGCTGTGCTGACGCAAATCTACGGGAGGGCGTCGTGATGTCCCCTGGCGCAAGCGACTGGGCCGCCCGTTGCACGGAGACATGCGCAGGCGGCGCCGTGGGTCTGGTGCATCAGTGGGCTACGCATCACGTCACCGTGGACACGTCGCTTGGACGGATCTACGGGCGCGATGACTGGGTCGCAGCGCTCTCCGAGGAACGGGCCGGGCTCTCCAGCGACAGCATCCTTCGCGCCGAGTCATGGCTGGGTGTCTCCGAACCCGGACGAGCGCTGGTGCTGGAACTCGATTGGCGGGTTGTCCACGCCGGTCCGTCACCTCTGTTCGGGCCGGCGACGGATCGGGGTGCAGTGCTGTCGAGCACGCTCGTTGGCCTGCTCGAGGGCGAGCGCGTGTACCGCATCTGGCGCTCCGTCGATCTTGCGGCCGCGGCGGGATCGCTGGGCGTGGATCTCGACGACCGAGTACGGACGCTAGCGGACTCAGCGCCGCCGCGCGGCGGGATCCCGTGGGAGTTCGGCGAGGTCCACGCCGGTCTCGCCCAAACCGCACCTCCGTCCTCCGTGGCCTCGCCGCCGGGCCTCTCGGCGCACGGCGCAGAGCCGTGTCTGCGGCTCCAGGTGGCCTGGAATCAGCGCCGTCCTGACCTCGTTGCACCGCTCTACAGCCCTGCCGCCATGATCCTCAATGGCACGGAGACAATCGATCATGGCTCCCCGCGCCATCCGTGGGCGCGCATCCTGGCCGCGTGCCCTCAAGCCGTCCTGTTCTATGAGCACGCCGCGACGGCTTCAGGCGGCGAGGAGACAACCGTTGCGGTGGTGTGGCGCTGGGTCGGCACACACTCGGGCGAGGCGCTCGGTCCCCCTTGCCAGCGGCGGCTCCATGCCAAGGGAATCAGCACCTTTCGGCTGCGGGAGGGCCGCATCGCGTCGGAACGCGTGGTCTTCGACGAGCTCGGTCTCCGGAAGGACGCACGCCTCAGGCGGACGGACTACCAGGCGCACTCGTGAACGCACGCGGGGCGGGATGCTGTGTCCCGGTCCAGGTGTTCGCCGCCATCAGGGAGTGGCCGGGTCCCCCAGACGGGCGGATCGACCTTCGATCAGCGTCGCCGAGAAGACTCGACGTTCGGGAGGTCTTCCCGGCTCTTCGACACAATCGAGCAGGAGGGCGACCGCCGCTTCGGCCATGCGCCGAACGGGCTGACGCAAAGTCGTGAGCGCATAGCTGCGCCACCGCCCGGGGGCGACGCCGTCGAACCCGACCACCGAGATCTGGTCGGGTACCGACAGTCCGAGATCCTCCCGGGCCGCGTCGATGCAGCCCAGCGCCATTACGTCGTTGGCGCAGATCACGGCGTCGGGGGCGCCTCGGAAGGCCCGAACCAGTTCCTGGAGGCCGTGTGCGCCGCTTTCGTAGTCATAGCGGCCCCTCACAGTCTTCACAGCCGAGATGCCCAGTTCCGTCAGGCGGGCGATCGCACTCTCCCTGCGTTCCTCTCCGACCACGGAATCCGCCGGCCCACTGATGATGCCAAACCGCCGATGGCCCGCCGCGACGAGCCGCGACACGATCAGAGCAGCCGCTCCTGCTTGGTCGCAGCAGACGGCGTTGGATGGTCGGTCCTTGAGGTAGCGATTGAAGAACACCAGAGGGATGTGCCGCTGCTCGAACTGGGCGACCTGCTCACTGGAGAGTCGCGCCGCGGCGATAACGCCGTCCACGCGGTACTCCCACAGCTGGTCCAGTACCACGTCGACGTCGCTCTCATGCGGGAGCGTGAACAACAGGAGCCGCACGCCGTGTCGCGAAAAGCCCTGGCCCAGTTCGGAGAGGGCTTCGGGGTAATAGAGGTTGGT
Organism: uncultured Acidobacteriota bacterium; assembly: GCA_963701315.1. Taxonomy (GTDB): domain Bacteria; phylum Acidobacteriota; class Vicinamibacteria; order Vicinamibacterales; family Fen-181; genus FEN-299. Next base: position 4,528,313 of record OY969603.1, read on the forward strand.
GAGGTTGGAAATCAGGACGCCGGCCAAATGGGACCGGCGGGTGATTAGGCTCCGGGCCATGGCGTTCGGCGTGTAACCGAGCTCCTTGGCGGCCCGCGTCACCCGTTCACGCATGCGCGCAGAAACGCTCGCGCCAGGCTTGAAACAGCGGGACACCGCTGACTGCGAGACACCAGCGAGGCGGGCGACATCGTAGGACGTCACCGGTCGCGCACGCACCACTCTTTCACCAGATGAGCGATCCGGGGAGGTCGGAGTGAGGGTGGTTCGAGTCATAGGTGGCAGCGCATGGTCATGGCAGGTGTCCGCGAACGTCAGGCCGGCCCCGGGCAGCGCCCTAGACGTTGAGGAACGTTACTATGATAGTCAACGACCGCGTTCGCGCGTAAGGGAAGTGTTAGGCGCCACGCGCGCCCGCCGCCCCAGCTTGCCGACCACAAGTGGACGAGTCTTGGGCTCGGCACCAGGAGTTGGGACAGCGGCAGGCCGGGCGGTCCCGCGGTGTCGGTTCTACATCGAGATGTCACCGGGTGGAGTGTGGCCATGAGCGGATATCAAGAGCAGAAGGCGTTGGTTTTGAGGTACTTCGCAGAGATGGAGGCCGCTCGGGCCGATACCGTCGGCGACGTGCTTCGCCGGTTCACCAGTGATGACTACCACTTCATGGGCGTGCATCCCTTCAACGAACTGCATGGGGTCCAGGCGGTCGCCGACGCGGTCTGGCGGCCGCTATACCGGGCGTGGTCACCCCTCCAGCGCCGGCAGGACGTGTTCATCGCCGGGACGAACCAGGTTCACGGCGACCAGTGGGTCATGAGCATGGGGCATCTTCTGGGGCTCTTCGATGGCGACTGGCTCGGGATTCGTGCCACGCGCAAGGTGATCACGTTGCGGTACGCGGAGTTCAACTGCGTGGAGGCCGGTGCGATCACCAAGACTGCCTTCTTCTGCGACATCATCGGTGTGATGCACCAGGTAGGTGTCAATCCGCTGCCGCCGCAAACCGGAGCATCGTTCGTGTATCCGGGACCGCGGACGCATGACGGGATCATCCTGGATGCGCGTCCGGACGCCGAGGGGGTGAAGACGCTGGCCCTGGTCAATCGGATGGTCGATGACCTGAGCACGCTGAATACGACCGGAACCGATCGCTGTCCGCCGGAGCTATTGGGTCGGACCTGGCACGAGGACATGATCTGGTACGGTCCGGCGGCCATCGGTGCCTGTTACACGATTCCACGCTACCAGGAGCAGCACCAGTACCCTTTCCGAGAAGGGCTCAAGGACAAGGTCTTCAACGGTCACGTGTGCCGCTTCGCCGAGGGTAACTACGCGTGTTTCTTTGGTTGGCCAAACCTCTCGAACACGCCGCGAGGCGGCTTCCTCGGGCTGCCGGGGGGCGAGGTTCGTGCCGACATGCGCGTCGTGGATGTGTACCGTCGCCAGGGCGATAAACTGGCGGAGAATTGGGTCTTCATCGACATCCCGTACTGGCTCAAGCTTCAGGGTCTGGACCTCCTCGAGCGCACGCGCCAGATTGAGAACCCGTAAGTCCTCGCTCCTTTGGCCCGCACCGTCATGAACCGATGGCTGTGGGCCCCCGTCGGCCGAGGTGGCCCTGGGCGAGAGCAGGCAGACGCCCGCGCGTGTCGGCACGGCGCCCCGGGGGCAATCGGCGGGACATCCCGCCAAGGCTCGTTGCCCAAATAGGCGGCGCGCCGACTCGCCGAGCGCCCGCACCGTCCTGAGCCCGGTCGCGACCTCCGCTCCTGCCCGGCCTCGGCATTGACGGGCCGATATGGGGCCACAGGCCAGTCCGACGTCAGTGCCCGGCGCGTGGTCGTAGACCCGGCATATCGGGCCCGTCGGCAGCCGCTTCGCGTCGCCCTGCGGCGGCGCGCGACCGTTCGATCCGCGCTCAAGAACCGTCGGCGTTCTTCTGATCCGCAACGTACGTCTTCGGGGACAGCTAGTGTCCCGTAACAGAAATATGTGAAATAAATACTGGGTCGCGGTCGTATAGTCCAAAAGAGGAGGACGCATGCGAACCGGGCGACCCAAGGCGACCTTGATCGTGACGAACGACGAACGGCAGCACCTGCAGTCGCTGGCTCATCGCAGCCGCACGGCGAGCTTCGTCGCCCGTCGCGCGCGCATCATCTTGGCGTGCGCCGACGGCCTGACCAATATGGCCGTGGCCCGGCGCCTGCGCGTTGCGCCCGGCACGGTCTGCAAGTGGCGACAGCGGTTCGTCGAGCAGCGGGTGGACGGCCTCCTCGACGAGCCGCGGCCGGGGACGCCGCGCCGCATCACTGACGAACAGGTCGAGGCCGTCATCGTGCGGACCCTGGAAACCACGCCGCGCGGCGCCACGCACTGGAGTACCCGGAGCATGGCGAAAGCCAGCGGGCTCAGCGCCATGGCCATCAGCCGGATCTGGCGCGCGTTTGGGCTGCAGCCGCATCGGGCCGAGACCTTTAAGCTGTCGCCAGACCCCCTGCTGATCGACAAGGTGCGCGACATCGTTGGACTGTATATGTCGCCACCCGAGCACGCGCTGGTCCTCTGCGTGGATGAGAAATCGCAGATTCAGGCGCTGGATCGCACCGCGCCGTTGTTGCCGCTGCGGCCCGGGCAAGCCGAGCGGGGCACGCATGACTATCGCCGCCACGGGACGACGACGCTCTTTGCGGCCCTTGACGTGAAGACGGGCCAGGTCTTGGGCGAGACCCGCGCGCGGCATCGCGCCGTCGAGTTCCGGAAGTTCCTGGACCTGATCGACGCCCATGTGCCGGCGGACTTGGAGGTTCATCTGATCCTGGACAACTACGGCACACACAAGACGGCCCTCATTCGGCACTGGTTCGCGAAGCGTCCCCGGTACCACCTCCACTTCACCCCCACGTACGGGTCGTGGCTCAACATGGTCGAACGGTGGTTTGCGGGGCTGACGACCAGGCAATTGCGCCGCGGCGTGCATCGCAGCATCGCCGCGCTCGAGCGCGCGATTCGGGACTACATCGAAGCGCAGAACGTCGAGTGCCGGCCGTTCGTCTGGACCAAGAACGCCGACGAGATTCTCGCGAGCATCGCCCGGTTCGCGGTTCGCACGCTGCCGGCCCAGGCGTAGGACTTATCATGCGAACCACTGGTACGGGACACTAGCTGCCGTCGTCGTACGCCTCGATGTACTCAAGTCCCTCGGCTGGAATCCCGCTCACCGTGCCATGTCCCCGGAAGCCAGGCGTCAGGACCACGAAGCCGGCCTTGATCCATGCGTCGAGCTCATCGCCATAGTAGGAGTTCGCGGAGTACTGGAAGCCATAGCTCGGGGCGCCGGCCGCACCAACCCAACCATGCGAGAAGATGATGACCGGCCAGCCGCCGGCCGGCATCGGACCAGGAGGCACGTCCACGCGCGTATACACGCGCAACCCGTCGGACCGGTACGAGGCCATGTAGGTGTTGTAGTACGGCGGGCCGTAGTACCTGGGGGTAGGCCGACGGTCCGTTCGTGCCGCCCAGTTGCGGCTCGATCGTTAGGACGGACCCGAACATTCTGTGACGCAGCGCCTCGATCGAGATCTGCCACAGGGAGCCGATACTCGGGTCCACCTTCCGGGGTGGGGACCCGCCTGCGTCAGAACCGGGATGGCCAGGACGGCGACGACGTGGCAGCTATCAGCCTTCGCATCTCGCACCTCCTCGAAGAAGAACAGGTGGACCCTTTGCGACCAGATCGAGCGCGGTCGCGTGCTGAGACTGGGGTGACGCGTGAAGGCCGCCGATCCGATTCGGACTCGACGGGCCGAACGTTGGGTGTGGATTCCAACCGAACCGCCGGCCCGCGGGCGCCTCGGGCGCCCGCGGGCCGTAAACGAGGAACGCGTCGTGGACTGTTACCGGAAGAGGAAGCTCAGGCGAACACCCATGGTCCGGGGCGCTGCGTACACACCCTGGATGAAGTTGTCGCCCCCGCGGAGGCCGCGCAGGAGGATCGCCTTGTCCTCGACGTTGAGCAGGTAGCCCTGGAGCCGCCATTGCCCGCGCTTGGGGGTCCAATCGAGGCGGAGGTCGGTGCGCGAATACGCCGGCTGCACGTTGACGCCATCGCTGCCGATCTTGAGGTCCCAGGCGGTATAGCTGCTGGACAGGTATGTCAGCCCGCCCGGCGTGAAGGTCCCGAATTTCGAGTGGATGTCGTAGCTCGCACTGAGCGTCACGCGGGACGTGGGTGAGTTCGCTACCTGGTGGCCTTGCAGGTTCAGGACCATCGCACCGTTGGCCACGCCGTAAATCTGGTAGCCGTTGGAGCCGGTCATCACTGTGGTGCCCGGGTAGTAAAGCGGGAACGGGTTCGCCTCCAGGAAGAAGCCGTACTTCGCGTCCTGGAAGGCAGCCGTGACCCCGAATTTCAGATTGTCAATTGGAGCCGTTGCCGCTTCCACCTCGACGCCGGTGGCGTTGATGGCTCCTGCGTTGATCTGATACGTGAAGACAGCCCCGGTGCGCGGGTCCGTGGTGAACTGGTTGGCCAGCATATCCCGGAACGCGTTGTGATAGGCGGAGATGTTGAGCTGCACCCGGGGACCGAATTGGTTCTTCGATCCGACCTCGTAGGCCGTCACCGTCTGAGGATTGTAGATCGCCGTCGGCGCCGAGAAGGCAAATCCGCCGGCGACGAAACCCGTCGAGACGGAGCCGTAGAGCATGTTCGCCGGTGCGAGCTGGTACTCCAACCCCGCGCGCCATGTGACATGGTCCCACGTGCGGAGAACGTTCTGCTCGATGAGACCCGTCCCTGGCGCGACTCCGTACTTATTGGCGATCTCGTCGAAGTAGGAGTAGGTCTTACTGTCGTCCGTATACCGGGCACCAAGCGTCGCCGTCAGGTGCTTGGCGAGCGCGATCGAGGCCTGCCCGTACACGGCTTTCGAGGTGACCAGCAAGCTCTCCCGGCCACTGGAGGCCCCGTTGGGATTCGGAATGGGCGTCGTGTACCGAAGCCTGCTCGGGCACGGGATTCGCGATCGTCATGAACGCTCTGTTGAAGCGGAACCAGTAGTCGAAACTGTCGTGGAGGTAGTAGAGACCCGCTACCCACTTCACTTTCGTGGTCTTGACCGACGAGAAGTTCAGTTCCTCGCTCCCGGAGTGCTGCCGCTCTTCGGTGTTCTCGAAGGCGTTCACGTTCGAGCTGTAGTCACCATCGTTGGCCCGGAACGAGTGGAACTTCCCGTACCCGGTCAGCGACTTGATGGTCACGTATGGCCCATGCCAGGTGATCTCGGCCGAGCCGACGGTCTCGCCGTTGTCGCGCGTGAACGGGGCGTCCCGATTGATCTCATACGGAGAGACGTCAGGAATCGAGCCATAGGTCCCCTGCCTCGGGCTGATCGGGTCGTGAATGCCGTCGAGCGAAATGAAGCCGTTCGTCGGATCCCGCACGGTACCGAGGTTGGCGTAGCCGAAGTCGCCCTGTCCGTTGCCGCCCTCTTGCCAGTACGTCGCTCGGAGCAGCACCTCCAGGTTGTTCGCCGGCACCAGGCGAGCGATCCCGCGGACATAGTTCATGTCCTCGTCCCACAGGTCCCCGCCAGCACCGTCGTTCTTGATGTAGCCGTCACGGCGCTCGACGTCGTAGGCGAGGCGGAACTGGACCTTGTCGCTCGCTGGCAAGTTGAAGAAGCCGTTCACCTTGCGATCAGCGTAGTCGCCGAGCGTCAGGTCGACGCCCATGTCGGGCGTCGCCGTCGGCAGCTTGCTGACGAGCGAAATGTTGCCGCCGAAGGTGTTCCGACCGTAGAGCGTTCCCTGCGGCCCGCGCTGAACCTCCACGCGCTCCTGGTCGACGAAGACGTTCGTCGCTTGCGACGGACGCCCCTTGTAGAGCCCGTCCACGAAGAACCCCACCGTGGGGTCGTTTGTCGCCCCGACATTCTCGGTGCGGGCGCCACGCATCGCCGGTCGCATATCCTCGCCCGCCCGGCTGACATCCAGGCCTGGCGTGGCGTAGGTCAGGTCCGTGATGTCCTCGATATGCTCCCGAGTCAGGGCCTGACTTGTCAGCGCCGTCACGGCCGCCGGCACGGTCTGCAGGTCTTCCTCGCGCTTTTGCGCCGTGACCGTTACCGACTCCACCAACAAGATCTCCACCGTCACGTCGAGCGTGGTCGGGGCCGGCGGCGCGACCTTCACCTCGTCACGCACAACCGTCCGGAACCCAGATAGCTCGAACCGGACTTGGTAGGTGCCCGCGGCTAGCGGCGCGATCTTGTAGGCGCCTTGGCCGTCCGTTGTCACTGCGCGCGTTCCCGCCGGTCCCGTCAGCGTGACGGTCACGCCCGGCACGACGGCTCCCTGCGCGTCGCGGACCACGCCAGCGACGCTCCCGGCGGTCTGAGCCGCCGCGCTGGACGCCAAGGCGACCCAAACGGCGGTCACGAACACGAGTACGGTCCGAGTCATGTCTCCCGTCCTTTCGGTCGAAAAGTGCATTGGTGGCGGGCTCGTTCGTGCGCTGCCGGCGACGGCGAACCACCTCCGCCGTCGAGCAGCCGGCGGGATAATACTGCGAATGCATGAAAAGCGCAAGATCCATTCGAAAACAATGGCGAGATCGGCAGAATATAGTCAATTAATGCTGAAATGGCGGCCATGTCGGTATGACTTGGCATGCTTTCATTTCAGCGCGCGGTCCAGCCGCCGTCCACGCGCAGACTGTGTCCGATCACCATCGCGGCGCCCGGCGAGGCTAGGTAGAGGTACGGCGCCTGCGACCTCCTCGGCCAAGGCCAGCCGGCCCAGCGGAATCTGATCGAGAACGAACTGACGGAATGTCGGGTCAGAAAACATCGGGGCCGTCATGGGCGTTTCCACGAACGTCGGGGCCACGGTATTGACCCGAATGTTGTAAGGGGCCAACTCGACGGCCATGGCCTTGGCCAAGCCCTCGATCGCGTGCTTGGTCATGCAGTAGACCGTGCGGTTCGCGGACCCCACGTGGCCCATCTGCGAGGACATATGAATGACGACCCCCGGTGTACCCGTCCGCCGCATGACGCGCACAGCCGACTGCGCAGTCCGAAACGCGGCCCGGATGTTCAGGTCCAGCAACCGTGCCAGCGTCTCCGGCTTCACCTCGACGAACGGCTCTGGGACGTTCGTTCCCGCATTGTTCACCAGGACATCGAGCCGCGGCAGCTGCTCCAGACGGTCGAGGAACCGGTCGGTCGTAACGTCCGCCGTCCAGGCCTCGATGCTGCCGGGCCCGGCGACCACAAGGGCCTCCGGCGCTGCCGGCTGCAGGTCAACGGCGATGACGTGGCTACCCGCCCTCGCCAACGCCGTGGCACAAGCCTGCCCAATGCCCCGGTTCGCTCCGGTGACGACGCTCACATGGCCTGTTGGGAACTGGCGAGGAGGCAGTTGCGGGGCTGGATCGTTCATGGGTTGCATTCGAAGTCAACGAATACTATACTACCGCCGCGCTTACTGCAAGGCCTCTTTCCCTAGGAGTGACGCATGATCCGCCATCTTAAACAGGCGACGGCACTTGAGAGTCGCGAGGTAGACGACGCAACGGTCCGGCAGACGGTCGAGCGGATTCTGGCCGACGTCGCTGCCCGCAAGGATTCTGCGGTCCGTGAGTACTCGCGTCGTTTCGACCAATGGGATCCTCTGTCCTTCCGGCTGAGCCGCAAGGACATTCAGGCCTGCTACGAGCAGGTGCCCGCGCAGGCGGTTGGCGATATCAAGTTCGCGCAGGCGCAAATTCGCCGGTTCGCTGAGGCTCAGCGCGCCACGTTGAAGGACCTTGAGGTCGAGACCCTCCCCGGCGTGGTCCTCGGCCACCGCAATATTCCCGTCAGCAGTGTCGGGTGCTACGTCCCCGGCGGCAAGTACCCGCTGGTGGCTTCCGCGCACATGAGCGTAGTGACCGCGCGCGTCGCCGGCGTCCCGCGCGTCATCGCGGCGGCACCGCCCTTCCAAGGGGCGCCAGCGCCCGCAATCGTCGTCGCCATGGACCTGGCGGGCGCCGATGAAATCTACTGTCTCGGCGGCGTTCAGGCAATCGCGGCGATGGCGCTCGGCACCGAGTCAATCTGCGCCGTGGACATGGTGGTCGGCCCCGGCAATGCCTACGTGGCGGAGGCCAAGCGGCAGCTGTTCGGCCGGGTGGGAATCGACCTCCTGGCCGGTCCGACCGAAACGCTGGTCATTGCTGACGATTCGGTCGACGGCGAGTTGTGCGCGGCTGACCTGCTCGGCCAGGCCGAGCATGGCCCGAACTCCCCGGCCATCCTGCTCACCACCTCCGAGGCACTGGCCCGGGACACCATGGCCGCCGTTGACCATCAACTCACCCTCCTGCCGACCGGTCCGGTTGCGTCGCGGGCCTGGGCGGACTTCGGCCAAGTCATCGTCTGCGATACGGACCAGGAGATGCTCGAGGTCGCCAACGACATCGCGTCCGAGCACGTGCAGGTGATGACGCGACATCCCGACTGGTTCCTGGAGCGCCTCGCCAACTACGGTTCGCTGTTCCTCGGCGCGGACACGAACGTCGCCTACGGTGACAAGGTGATCGGAACCAACCACACGTTGCCCACGCGGCGTTCCGCGCGGTACACCGGCGGCCTGTGGGTGGGCAAGTTCTTGAAGACCTGTACCTATCAGCGTGTAACGCCGGAGGCCTCCGTGGTCATCGGCGAGTACTGCTCGCGGCTGTGCGCTCTCGAGGGCTTCGCGGGCCACAAGGAACAGGCCGACATCCGGCTGCGCCGGTATGGGCGGGCTGCGAAGTGAGGCGCCTGGCCCGCGCGTAATATGGCACGCCAGGATGTCCTGCTGCTGCCCGGCATGATGTTGGATGCGCGGCTGTTCGCCGGGCAGATCGCAGGTCTCAGTGCTCGCGCCCAGGTCGCGGTGCCCGACCTCGGACCTGGCGACACGATCGGCGCGATCGCTGAGCAGTTACTATCGGCGGCGCCCGCCCGATTCGCTCTCGTGGGTTTGTCGATGGGGGGCATCGTCGCACTGGAGCTGTGGCGCCGCGTTCCTGACCGGATCACCCATCTCGGGCTTCTGGACACGACGCCCTACGCCGACACGGAGCAACGCCGGGCTGGGCGGCTGGAGCAGATGGCAGCCGTCGAGTCGGGTCGCCTCCGTGAAGTCGTGCTGGAGTCGATGTTGCCGCTCTACCTCGCGGCTCGCAACCGCACAGACCGCCGGCTGCTCCGGTCCATCGTCGAGCAAGCCCTGACGCTCGGGCCGGAGGCCTTTCGCCGCCAGTCATTGGCTCTCCGTGACCGCTGCGACAGCTTCGCAACGCTCCCGACGATCGACCGCCCCTCGCTCGTCCTATGCGGCCGGGAAGACCAGCTGTGTCCCCTCGACCACCACGTAGCAATGGCCAAGGCGATGCCGACCGCCGACCTGGTCGTGCTGGCCAATTGCGGCCATCTGTCTCCGATGGAGGATCCGGTCGCCGTCAATGGCGCGATCGAGCGCTTGTTGGCGCGGTCTGCCTGACGCGCTGTGTGCATCGACGGCCACGCGTGGGCGAGCACGGTCTCCGGAGCGAAGAACCGTGGGCTCCAGCCTTGTCAGGCTGCGGCTCCGAACCGGCAGGGGATTATGAGAGATGACTGGCCACGCGTGAGACGCGTGCTTAAGGCCTTCGTCCGGCGCAAACGCCGCACGTGGGCGTTGGCGGCGCGGATCTCCGGTCCGTTGTGTCGCGCCGCGGATGGGCCACGAGCGACAGGTCGCGCCTGGCTTGCAGCGCGATTGGTATGTGCCGGCTTGGCTATCTCGACCTGCTTGGCGCAGCCGGGCCGCCTGCCGGCGCCCCTGTCCATCGAGGCGCTTCGTGCGCACCCCTTCAGGACGTCGCTGCGCTATGTCCGTGCCCTCCAAGGCGGGTCCGGCTTCACCGCCTATCTCGTGTCGTACCGATCCAGCGAGCTCCTCGTCTACGCCATGGTCGCCGTGCCGATCTCGCGCCCACCCGAGCATGGCTTTCCGGTCCTCGTCGCAAACCATGGAACTCATCCTGATCCGCCGCGCTACGGCTTCACGGCCGACGGCGTCGATTTCCGACCCGGCGACTACTATCGACCGATCCCCGAGCTATACACGCGACGTGGATTCCTGGTCGTGATGCCGGACTTCCGCGGTCACAACCGCTCGGAGGGCGTGCAGTACACTCGAGGCTTCCTGGCTTCCGCCTACTTCACGGAGGACGTCCTCGCCTTGCTGTCTGGCTTGCATAGCCTCGAACATGCCGATCTGGACCAGGTTTTCATGTGGGGGCACTCGAGGGGCGGCGAAGTGACGCTGCGCGCGCTGCTCGCCACCGACCTTGTTAAGGGGGCATCCCTCTGGTCGTCGGTGGGAGGTGAGATCTGGGACCAGGCGTACTACTACTCACGCCACAAGGACCTCGCGGCCGTCGATGGGTCCGACATCGAGAAGACGTCGATCACCGAGCTAAAGGGGCAGATGGCCGATCTGGGGGAGGCGTACGACTGGGCCGCGAGGGAGCCTCTGCGCTACCTGCGTTTTCTGCGAACGCCGATCATCATCCACCACGCCATCGGCGACCAGAGCGCGGAGTACGCTTGGTCAGAGCGACTGGCCAAGGAGCTCTACCTGGCTGGCACTACCTACCGGTTCTATTCCTACCCGGGGAGCGACCATTTCTTCCAGGACCAGCTCCGCGAGCAGGCCGTCGGCCGTGATGTCGAGTTCTTCCGATCGCTGATGGCTCACAAGGACCCGGCGACGGCACGGTGAGGCTCGGTGGGCGCGTCCCGCGTCTTCGTCTGGACGCTCCCTGTCCCGTTCGTCAACGGCAATGTCGGGCACTCTCAGCGGGGTCCTGACTGCCGGCAGCGCGTTCAGTCGCGGGGGGCGCTCGGAGTGGCGTCCCCGATGGCTCCGCCTACCCGTCACAGCGTGCGTCGCAACCGCATCGAGCTTGTCCTCCCGGATTGTCCGAGAGCCGCCGCACGGCGCAGCCCCGGTCAGCCCCACGAGATCAGCCATCTCGCCACTGGAGTCAGGACCTGCTTCGGCGTTTGACCACGACGGCTCCGGTCTTACGGACTGTGTGAGTCCAGTGTTAATCGGGTAGAATCGCGCTGACGAGCTAGCCGCTCGTCGTCCTCAATCCCGCCCAACGCGGCGGGTCGAAGCGATGACTATCGCCGGCGGCGGAAGCGTCGGAGAGGATCGCTTCCGTCTCCTGGTGCAGAACTTTCTAGACCTGACGGTCGTCCCTGACGAGGCCTGCATCCAAACAGGCATCTACGGACCACTGGTGGCGATCCTCGGACACCGCACCGATGAACTCGTTCGGGCACCAGGGGCTGTGATCTCGTCCGCGCCGGGCTGTCCGGGCCGTGGCGGCGCCGGTGCGGCCGACTGAGAATGTGGCGATGCGTGAGGACGAGTCAAGCCGCACGTCGGTCGGGGCCGCACTACTTCGAGCAGCCCACCAGCTGCTGGACGACCCGCCGCTGTTCCGCGACGGGCTGGCTCTGGAGATCCTGCCGCCCGAGACGCGCGCCGTCCTAGAGGCCGATCCTCGGCGGTTCGACCAGGGACGCGGCGCCGTGCGTTTGCGAGCGTTCCTCGCGGTCCGCAGCCGCGTCGCCGAAGACGCGCTGGGCGAGGCAGTCGCGGCCGGGCTGCGGCAGTACGTAGTCCTGGGGGCTGGCTTCGACACGTTTGGCTTGCGGAACGCCGGAACGCCTCTGCGCGTGTTCGAGGTCGATCACCCGAGCACGCAGGCGTCCAAGGTGAGACGGATCCGACAGGCCCGGATTCCGGTACCGTTCACGCTGTCGTTTGTCGGCCTGGACTTCGATCGGGAAGACCTCGCGTCGCGACTCGTGCAGGCGGGTCTCAGCCCTGATAAGCCTGCCTTCTTCGCCTGGCTTGGTGTGACTCCCTACCTGGGAGGAGAGGCGATCTGGAGGACCCTCCACAGCGTCGCTCAGCTGACAGAGTCGGGCGGAGGGATCGTGTTCGACTACGCCGTTCCCGCTGACCGCCTGACCCCGCCGCAGCGCCGGTTCGCCCTGCGCCTCGCGGCCCGCGTCTCCACGGCAGGCGAGCCGTTCCGGTCCGTCCTGCGTCCAGAGGATCTCGCCGCCGGCCTCCACGCGCTGGGCTTCCGCTCCGTCGAGGATCTCGCCGCCCCGGCCTTGAACGCACGGTACTTCGCTGGCCGTACCGACGGGCTGCGGGTCGGCGGGGCCGCTCATATCATAATCGCCCGTCGCGTTCTCTAGGCCTCGAGTCATTCAAGCGCGTTCAGGAGGAAGCGCACCGAGTTGCCGCCCACGATCTTCCCGACGTCCGTGTCGGACGTCCCGGCCTGCAACAACGCGTCGGTCACCCGCACGACACCGCTGGTGTCGAAGGGCACGGTGGTGGCGCCATCGAAATCGGAGCCCAGCGCCACCTGGTCGACCCCGACCAGATCGGCCGTGTAGCAGATGGCCCGCGCAATCGCGGCCGCATCGCGCCCGCCGACCGCCGTGTTCCAGTAGCCGATCCCGATGAGACCACCGGCACCGGCGATGGCTTTCAGCTGTGCGTCGCTGAGGTTCCGCGCGTTGTCGTACGTGCCCTTCACGCCAGTGTGCGAGACGATCACCGGCCGCGACGCAAGGGCCAACACGTCGTCGATGGTCCGAGCGGACGCGTGAGCGAGGTCCACGATCATCCGCCGCGCCTCCATGCGTCGGACCATCTCGCGTCCCGCCTCGGTCAGGCCTCGGCGGTGCATGCCGTGAGCCGAGCCCGCCATGGCGTTGTCGGTGAAGTGGGTCGGTGACATCATCCGTACGCCGACGTCGTAGAACCGGTCGACCAGCTCGGGGCGTCCGCAGAGGGCGTGGGCGCCCTCAATACCGAGGATCCCGGCCGCCAGGGCCTGGTCCACAGCGCGTTGGGCGAGGTAGTTCGAGAGGTCGGCGGCTGAGCGGATGATCGTGAACCGACCGTGCGATCGAGCCTCCGCGGCGTGCAGCCTGGAGACCTGATACAGCGCACGTTCGGTGAGGTTGAACCAGGTGCGCGGCGGCCACCGCTGGGCTAGGACGAGACCGAGCACCCTGTCCGTGTCATCGGCGTTCCTCTCGAGGCTGACACGGCGCGGGAATCTCGTCACGATCGTGAATGCCTGCAACGCGACGTTGCCGTCGATCAGACGAGGGATGTCCACATGGCCGCGCGCGCTGCGGGACAGCAGGTCGCGGCCCCAGAGCAACGAGTCCGCATGCAGGTCGGCCACGACGAGCGACCGATGCAGAGCCAGCGCCCGCGGTGACGGCGGTTTAGGCGGTAGGGGCAGCGTCCGGTTCGTCCGGTTCTCGATCCGGCCGGGCAGCGTCGCGAGAACTGCGGCCGCTACGAGAATTGTCAGGCTGGCAATCCCGATCCAGAACGACAGGAGCATCGCGACCTCCGGCGCCGCGTACGGCCGGATTCGGCCGTGGTTGCCCGTCGCCGAGCGCAGGGCGTCGGTGGGTCACCCGAGAAGCCAACCCCAAGCGGGCGAGTCTTAGGGTGAGGCCCTGGGGCGAGTCTCGGACGAAAGGCCGTACCCGAGCGTGGGGCCTGGCGGCGCCACGCCCGGGCAACCGCGTCATCGGACGGCCCTACTGGGTCTTCCCGGATTTCGCCAAGTACAGGCCCGCCACCAGTCCCACGGCGGCACCTACGGCTCCGGTCAGGAGGATTTCTCTCGTCGCCCCCCGATGTCGTCAATCCGATTCTCCACCCTGGCCATGATCCCCTTCATCCCTGACGGGCTCGGGGCGAAGAACCGGTCGGGTGGGATATACCCGCCATCGGTCGCACCGAAGAGGCCGTACCCGATGGCGATGGCCACCAGGCCGAAGATCACCGCAAATCCAATGGTTCGCACTGGCCACCTCCCCGCCGCTTGACTGACGTTGCCGCCAGGGGCGACGGCGTTGCCGATTTGACTCGGACCGTTCAGCAGACTGTCGCGGACACTCGTTCTCCTCGTGCCGGACCGCCATCCGGGCTGCATCCCCTGTTCACTCTCCGGTCAACGGCTGATGTACTGGTTGCTCGGGAGCCGTTCGCGCGGGTTGATCGGCTTCTCGCCTGACCGGATCTCGAAATGGACATGAGGGCCGGTCGAGTGCCCGGTGGACCCCAGCTTGGCTACCTGCGCCCCCTGCTTCACGGAGTCTCCTTCGTGCACCTCCAGGTGCCGGTTGTGCGCGTAGAGAGTGGTCAGGTCGGCGTCGTGCCGGACGATCACCACGTTGCCGTAGCCGCTCAGGCCGTTTCCGGCATAGATGACGACGCCCGGCGCCGCCGCGTAGACGGGCTCTCCCTCGTCGGCAGCGATATCGAGCCCGGCGTGCATCTTGCCCCAGCGGGGACCAAACTCGGAGCTGACGATGCCAGCCTCGAGAGGCCAATTGAAGCTGCCCGCATAGCGGGACACCGGAAACCGCTCCCCTGGCCCAGGACCCGGGCGGACGACCGCCCGGCTGCGGGGGGCGGCCGCGCCCCACGCCGTGCCCATGCAGGAGGGAGAGGAGTGCCCCGCTGTCGAGCTCGGCGGAATCGTGGAAGGTACGCATGGTCTTCGCATTGCGCACGTAACGGGCGAATTGGGTAGCCGCGCCCTCAGCACCCTGAACACCGCGCTTGAGGCCGCTCCCAAGCCGTTCGAGGCCGCCTTTGAGCCCATGATGCCGGGTCCCCGACGTCCGGCCGTTTGATTGGGGCTGCTGCGTAGAATCCTCAGGGCCGGTCTGAGCGGCGTCGGCGGTCGGGGCGGGTGCTGCGGGCGAGGGTTGGCTCTCCGTGTTCCGGTGCCTCAAAAGGCCCACGCCGACCAGAATGGCCACCAGCGCTATGGCCCCAATCGCCAGGCCGACGGAGGCCTTCTGGCCGGGAGTTAAGGAATCAAGCATCCTACCCTCCCCGAAGATTGGCGCATCATAGCTTGTGGGATCGTCCCCATCAATAACTGATTCGGCCACCACGACGGCCGGGCCGACAGACGGCCGTCGCGGTGCCGGGTGACTTCACGCGACGGGGCCGTGTGGATCCCCGGCCGACCCGCTCAGCGCGTCGCCGCTCAGGTTCGAGTACTTGGAGCGTTTTGTCGCGAACCTGATGAACGCGATCGTGTCGTACAGGCCATGGCACACGATCACCGCCCACAAGTTGTAGCCGCTGATGACGTAGAGGACGCCGAAGAGGACGGACAGCTGGGTGATGATGAGGGCCGCGCGAGGACCTTGGTACAGGTGCACGAATCCGGCCAGGGCGGCAGCAGCGCCCACGGCAATGCCCACAGCGATCGGCCTGACGAGCCACAGTGACATGAGCGCTGCGACCAAGGGGAGGATGATCCCCCTCAACACCAGTTCCTCCAGGAACCCTCCGAGTGCCCACGCCACGAGAAGGCCCGCGAGGAGTCTGCTGCGAGACTGCTGGAGTGCGCGGAACGCGTGCAACGCGGGCTTCTGGTCGACCCACCGTGTCGCGATCCGGTCGGCCCAGGGGCTGTAGGCCAACATCAGCACCAGCCACGCGACCGCCAGGCCGATCGTGGCAGGCCAGGAACCCGGGACGCGCAGCGAGCCGACGTGTCGCCAGAGAGCCGCGAGCATCGAGGTGCCAGCAAAGGGCCAGCCGCCCACAGGGACTTCCAGCCGCCCGAGTCCGACCGCCAGCCCGACGAATCCGACGGCGACTGGCGCGTGCCCGCGTTGCCGAAGACAGTTCACCGATGGCCTCCGAACCCGCTGTCACGACAGGAGCCGCATTCCGAACCACCGGGTGCAGTCGCCCCGGCAGACGCGGTGCCGGGGACACCGACTCAGGCGGTCGCCAATCAGGTGCGTCAGGACGAACCGGGAGATGATTGGTCCGGTCCTCACCGGGCTTCACTCCTCGGCACCGTCGTCGTTCGACGCGCCCCCTCCGGCTGTAGCGTACCATCGCTTAACTTCCGCTCCGTTTCTTTCTAGAATCGAACCACCATGCACCTCCAGACCAACGGCCTTGGCTTACGGATCCTCTGCGCTCCCGCGCTCAGCGTACTGGTTGCCGTGCTCCCGGGAGCCGCAGCCAAGAAGCATCCCTTCGGCATCGACGACAGCGCCGCCCTTCGGTCGGCATCGGCGGTCGCCGCGTCCCCGGATGGCCAGACCGTGCTGGTCGCCGTACGGTCTGAGGGCACCAGTGGCCCCGCCAGACGTGAATGGCACCTGGTGAGTGCTTCAGGCCAGAATGACCGCACGCTCAACCTGCCGGATCCGTTCGAGCCGAGCGGGTTCATGCCGGACGGCGTCGCCCTGTTCGGAACCTACATGCTGGACGGGCGGCCGCAGTTGGGCATCGTGCCGCTCGAGGGCGGGAAGCCTACCCGCGTGATCGCGCTGCCCAGGGGCGCCGGCGGCGCCGCGCTGTCTCCCGACGGATCGACGTTCGCGTTCACGGCCGACCCCCGGCCCATTGACCCGCTCGACGAGGTACGCCACGTCGCGGAGAACGGCCTGAGCAGTCTCTATGTGGTCGGGGCCGATGGCTCCGGCGGCAGGTGGTGGTGTCCCGAACTGACTGACGTGTCCGCATTTGCCTGGTCGCCGGACGGCTCTGAGCTGGCCGCAGTCACTCAGGTCCAGAAGATCGGCCATCACACCGTCGACGCCGCCATCTCGGTGTGCGGCAGGACGGGTGCGAGGAAAGTGGCCACGATCGCCAACGCCGTCACCGGGATGGCCTGGGCGAACGGTGGCAGGGATCTCGCCTTCGCGAGCACGACGACCGATGTTCTCACACCCGATCACCTCTGGACGGTGCCGGCTGGAGGTGGGACACCGACGGACCGAACACCCACTCTCGACGGGTCGATTACTGATGTCGCCAACGATCCGCGCGGCACGGTGTGGATGGAGATGCACAAAGGCACCATCGTTGAGACCTACGGGTACCGCGACGGCATGGTCGCCCCTGCCTACCGGTGGCCGGGCGGCGTCATCTACGGTCTGCCGGTCGTCTCTCCGCTCGCCTCCGCTCCACCCGTCTTGGCCTTCACCGTCGGGGACCCGACCCACGCACCGAACGTCGCGGTCGCGCGCGGGTCGACGCTCCAGAAGATCACCGGCGAAGGGGACGACGTGCTCTCCCAGACCGCCCTCGGGGACGTGCGGGTCGTGCAGTGGACGGCCAAGGACGGGACAGCGCTCGAGGGCCTCCTCACGCTGCCGGCCGGCTACGAGGTTGGGAAGCGATATCCTTTCATGGTCCTGCCGCACGGCGGACCCGAGGGCAACGACGTTCTGGCGCTCGACGGGTTCTCGCGCGTGATCGCTGGCTTCGGGTATGTCGTGCTGCAACCCGAGTACCGCGGCTCGACAGGCTATGGGTCAGCATTTCTCGAGTCCATCTACGAGCACTTCGGCGACAGGGCCTACAGCGACGTGGACAGCGCCACGGACTTCGCCATCGCTCAGGGCTGGGCCGACCCCGCTCGGCTCGCCATCTTCGGGTGGAGCGCGGGCGGGTTCCTGACGTCGTGGACCGTAACCCAGACCGCCCGTTACAAGGCCGCGATCGAGGGGGCGGGCATTACCGACTGGCTGAGCTTCATTCCCACCAGTGACATCGCCCAAGTTGATTACGACCGGCGACTGCAGGAGAAGGATCCCGCGCCGCTTCTACGCTTCTCGGCGGTGATGTACGCGGACCGCGTGACGACGCCGCTGCTGATCCTCCACGGGGAAGCCGACCGGCGGGTCCCCACGTTCCAGGGGCGGGAGTTCTTCGTGCTTCTCGCCGAGCGCGGCAAGACCGTTCGCATGGTTACCTACCCAGGCGCTCCACACTTCCCGACGCGGGCCGAGCAGCGGCGCAATGTGTTCACGGAGATCCACGATTGGCTGGAGCGATACAACAAATGACGTCGGCCGCCTCCCGACCGCGAGTGGCGGCAGTCTGTTGAGGAACTTCCCGCATGGCCCCCCTGCGTTGCCCCCAAACTGGAGGGCGGCGGCGATGCCGGTTCGTCAGCAGAGCCCTCCCGTCATGTCTAGCGGCATCCGGAGAGGCGTCGCACCGGGCGCTCGCGCCGTTGGTGCGACGCGACAATCGCGACCGACACGAACCGGGGCCATAACGGTTCGGTCGCCACGTCCTCTTGTCTTGAGTGCCGCGCTTGGGCGATCGTAGGCCATGGTCGTAACACGTGCGGAATCAACCGCGTGGCCGTGGCTGAGCACCGCCATTGGCTTTCGTCCGGAGTACCTCGACTTCTCGCGTGGCATCCGCGTGGGAAATCTCGAACCGCACGAGCGCATCACGAAGATCCTCAAAGGCGCGCTTGAGGCCAGGTACGGGCAAGAGTTCGTGACCGAGCGTTGGGGCCGCGGGGTGTTCTGGCAGTGGATTGGCTTTCTGAACCGGACCAACCGTTCGGCCAAACCGGTGTCCAGCGGCGTCAGCTTTGGCTGCTCGAAGTTCTATGTGTCGGTGGACACGGACGAGCGGCGCTTCACCTGCGGCCTCCAGGTGGAGCGGGGTACGTTCGGGCGTCAGGCAGCGATCGCGCGTGTCGACTCTGCGACGACTGGGACTGGCACCGGTTGGTCGCCGGGTTGTCCCCGCACGCGGCCCTGTACCACGAACTGAAACGGCTCGTCGACAGGGAGCAGTTCGAAGTTCGCTTGGGGAGTTGGGCGGATCCGCAGGCCTTCGGCCACACCGGCGCGCCTGGGCTGCAGGGACGGGGGCTCCCGAGCGCCACACGGCTGCGGGAGCTCGTCGCACGAGCCCCAGCCAGAGAGTGGTGCGGCGCCCAGGTCTATGTCCCGTTTGGCGAGGACGAGGTTCGGGCCATGGCCGGCCTCGAGCTCGTCGAGGTGATGATGGCCGTCTTCGAGGAGGTACGGCCGGCGATGAACCTGTGTATGCAGGTGCCGGTCTAGGTTGGCGGCCCCACCGCTCCAGTTCGCGGCGGTGGTCCCCAAGAGAGCGCTGGAGCCTCGACGAGGCTATGGACGCCACCGTCAACGGCGCCCACCTTAACTTCTCGGATTCCGGCCACGGATGGCCGCTTCTCTGTTTCCACGGCGGCATGGGCGTGGATGGCAGTACGCTTCGGGTCCACGGCACCCTCGGCCTGGCCCGTCACGGCGCCCGGGCGGTGGTGCCCGACCTGCGCGGTCATGGGCGATCGGACCGTGAGGATCCGGCTGGCCACACTCATGCTTCGTGGGCGGCCGATGTGCAGGCCCTGGCGGCGTTTCTGGGATTCGGGCGGGGCGCCGTGCTCGGACACTCGGTACGGCGGTTTTCTGGCTCTTGAGTTCGCACTGACGTGGCCTGACTTGGTCAGCCATCTGGTTCTCGTCGCGACCTCGGCGAGGCCGGTGCATGCGCCGACATCGCCGTTTGAATCGGACGCCGCCCTGCGCGATCACTTCTTGGGAGTCTGGCCTCAGTTCTTCGTGGGGAAGGACAAGCATTGGCCTCTGTTCGACACGCTCACCTTTAGCGCGGCGGCCCACAACGCTGCATTCGGCCGTGAACTCTTATCCTATGACGTGCGCAACCGCGTCGGCGGGCTTCACATGCCGGTGCTGTTGATCGTTGGCAGCGCCGATCATTATCGGCCGGCGATGGAGTGGCTCGCAGCACGCCTGCCAGAGTCTCGCCTACACGTCGTCGAGGCCGTTGGGCCACTTCCCGTTTCTCGAAGCGCCCACCGACTTCCTCCGGGTCGTGGCGACGTTTCTCGGGCTCAGGACCAACCCTGGGGTTCACTGACCCCGTGCCTTGGGACAACCCTGACGGCAGGCGCTCGCGAGTCCGGCCGAGGGCTTTCCGGTGTCGCCATGCGTCTTCGCCGCCGAGACCGGTTACCGCCGTTGCGCCGAGCCGATCATGCTCAGGCGACCGTGCTCAATGGCCGTGGCCGACGTCGGCCTGTGGCCTTGTGGCGGGCGGCTCTCTCGGGACCTTCCTGTACGGACTGAACGGACCGAAGGTCATCGCGTTCGGTGTGCCTTCCGCTCGCGGATACCGCTCGGCCAGGCGGGCTCTCGTCGTCAATCGACCGAGTGCGCCCCGAGTCAAAGGTCCGCTATGATAGCGCCCGCAGGAGAAGTCCGGCACGGAGGTTGTCATGCGCGGCCTACTCACAGTCGTTTGCGCCACCTCGATCGCGCTGGTCGCCATGGCCGACCGGAGTCCGGACTACACCATTCGGCCCGTCGCGAACACCGACGTCGACGTGACAGATAGCTTCTGGGCGCCGCGGATCGAGCGAAACCGAACCGTCTCCATCCAGCATGTCTTCGACCGGTCTGAAGCCCACGGTGGGCTGGCGCCCGCTCAGCTCGTCGAGGCCGCAGCCTACATGCTCGCCACGCGGCGGGATGGTGCGCTGGAACAACACGTCGGCCAGGTGATGGCCCGCTATCGCGCCTGGATCGACTCGCTCGTCGCGACGCCTGCAGCCGCGGTCCGGACGCCTGGCACGCTGCTCGAAGCGGCCGTCGCCTACTCCGAGACCACGGGAGACAGGCTGGCCCTCGATCTCGCGGTCAGAGCCGCCAATGCGATGGCTACGGCATACGGACCCGGAAAGCAGACCTATATCTCAGGCCACGAGGGCCTCAAGATCGGGCTTATCAGCCTGTACCGCGCCACAAGCGACCGACGATATCTCGATCTGGCCAGATTCTTCCTCGATGAACGTGGCAAGGACGAGTACCCGCGTCACGGCGAATATGCGATCGATCGAACCTACGCGCAGGATCACGCCCCCGTAGTCCGTCAGAGCGAGGCGGTGGGTCATGCCGTGCGCGCCATGTATCTCTACATTCCCCTCGCCGACCTCGCCGCCCTGACCGGCCGGGACGATTACCTCCACGCCGTCGACCGCGTCTGGGAAGACGCGGTCTCTCGAAAGACCTACGTGACAGGTGGCGTCGGGTCAATTCGCTTCCATGAGCAATTTGGCGCTCCGTACGAACTTCCGAATCTGAGTGCCTGGAACGAAACGTGCGCGTCCTACGGCAATGTCGTCTGGAACCACCGCATGTTCCTGCTCCACGCGGACGCGCGGTATCTCGACCAGATGGAACGCATCCTGTACAACGCGTTCCTCGCCGGCGTCTCCTTGAAGGGCGACCGCTTCTTCTATCAAAACCCCCTGACGTCCTACGGCAACTACGAACGCTTCGACTGGATCAACACGCCGTGCTGTCCACCGAACGTCGTGCGTCTTCTGGCGTCGCTGGGGACGTACATCTACGCAACCGGACCCGACGCAGTCTATGTGAATCTGTTCGTCGGCAGTACGGCGCGGCTCAGGCTGGCCGACGCCCCAGTCACGATTCGGCAAGATACGCAATACCCTTGGGACGGCAGGATTCGCATCACCGTCGGTCCCGCGTCGACGCGCAGATTCAGTGTCTACGTCCGGATCCCCGGCTGGACCCAGAGCGTGGTGATGCCTGGCGACTTGTACCGGTTCGTGGACGAGCGGCCGGCGCCAGTCGCGATCTCGGTCAACGGGGAGACCGTCACGCCGGTGAACGTGAGGGGGTTCGCAAAGCTGGACCGCGAGTGGCGGCCGGGCGACACCATCGAATTGTCGCTGCCGATGCCGGTTCGCCGGATCGCCGCCGACGAGCGCGTGCAGGACGATGTCGGCCGCGTCGCTCTGCAGCGCGGGCCGCTCGTGTATGCGGCCGAGTGGGCGGACAATGGCGGGCACGCCCTGAACATCCTCGTCCCGGATGGGGCCCCGCTGGTGAGCGAGTGGAGAGCCGGCCTCCTGGATGGAGTCGCTGTGATTACGGGACCTGTCCAGGCCGTGAACCGCACACTGGGTGGGTCGATCCGCATCGAGCCGCACGCATTCGTGGCCATTCCGTACTACGCTTGGGCGAACCGCGGCATGGGCGAGATGCAGGTCTGGCTGCCTCGATCGCCCGAGAAGGCGCGGGCGACGCCCATCCTCCCGCCAGACCCGATCGTCGCCGTCCGTTCCTCGGGCGGCATCCCGAAGACGTGGACCGGCTACAACGACCAGAACGACGACATCGCGGCGATCTTCGACGGCGTAGATCCGCTCAGCTCCGCCGACGAATCGAACCTGTACTTCCGGATGCGCCCACCGACCGGCCAAGCGGCCTGGGTCGAGTACGCCTTCAAGAAGCCGGTCACCATCAGCGCGAGCGACGTGTACTTCGCGGACAATCGGCGGTTCTGTCGCCTGCCCTCATCCTGGCGTCTTCTATACCGGGATGGCGACCAGTGGAAGCCGGCCCATGTCCTGGGGGAGTACCCCGTCGCGAAGGACCGTTTCAACCACGTGACCGTCCGGCCAGTCACCACGACGGCGGTGCGCCTGGAGGTGGAGCCGGTAACCCGTCGGTACGCCAAGGGTGAGATCGGACCGCCAGAGGCCATGTTTCTCGACAAGGCCGTCGAGTGGCGGGAGTTCGGTCTCATCGAGTGGCGGGTGCGGGTCAACGATCTCCAGCGCGGGCCAGGGGCGGCGGGGCCGTCCGGCCCGAGTGATGACGGCGGGCGCGAAGAGGACCGCTGCGGCCGCGCTCCATGCAGGACCGCAGGTTCAGTCCCTTGTAGCCTGCTTGTCGCTGCCGTACACTGACGGGCGTGTCTGTGAGGTCGCGGCACCCCGGACCGGGGTGGAGAGTCGTGACGGACGCACCTCGGCATCAAGAGTCGAGGGCGGCCGTTGTTCCGCCCAGCTGCACGGCAGCGGGCCGCGTCGTCGCATGAGCACCTGGCTGTTCACGCCGTTCGACCTCGGCCCGCTGCGCTTGCCGAACCGGGTCGTCAGTCTGCCCATGTACGTCGCCTACCCGGAGCCCGACAACCTGGTCAATGACTTGGTGCTTGAGTTCTACGCCGAGATGGCTGACTCAGGCGTGGCCATGGTGGTCGTCGAGAACACCACAATCGAGCCGTGCGGCCTCGGCAACCCGCGGACCTTGCTCGCCGCCGAGGATCGGTTCGTCCCCGGCCTGGCGCGTCTGGCCGACACGATCCGGCAGGGCGGCGCCAAGGCGATCCTCCAGATTCATCACGCGGGTCGCTACGCGAAGCGGCCCGATCGCATCGCGCCATCGCCGATCGAGACCTGGGGAGTGGTGCCGCGGCCGATGAACGGGGCCGACATCGAGCGGGTGATCGCGGCCTACGCCGCGGCCGCCGGTCGCGCACGAGACGCCGGCTTCGACGGGGTGGAGTTGCATGGCGGTACGGGCTATCTCCTCACGCAGTTCCTGTCGCCGCGCACGAACCTGCGCGAAGACGCCTGGGGTGGCGACGCCGAGCGACGGATGCGCTTCCCCCTCGCGGTGGTCGATGCGGTCCGTGAGGCCATCGGCGCCGAGTTCCCGCTGGGCTACCGCTTTCTCGCCGATGAGTACATGCCGGTTGGACTCACGCTGGAGACGACGATCCCCTTCGCTCGACGGCTCGCGAAGGCGCGCGTCACCTACCTGTCGGTCATGGCCGGTTGCTACGACTCCTTCATGCTCCCAGCGTATGTCGAGGACGACCGCCGGGAAGCATTCATGGCTCCGTTCGCGGGCGCCGTCAAGCGTGCGCTGCCCGAGATGCCGGTGATCGCCGCCGGTCGCATCCAGCGGTTCGAGACGGCTGAGGCCGTTCTCGCCGACGGCGCGGCCGACCTGATTGGTCTTGGACGGGTGCTGTTCGCCGATCCGCTGTGGCCGCGCAAGGCGCGGGGCGAAATCGGCGAGCCCGTCACCGTATGCACGCCGACGTGCTCCCTCTGCCTGAAACGCATCGCTGCCCAGCGGCCGGCCTACTGCGCCTGCTGGCCGCAGGCCCGTCGCGAGCGCTTCCTCCGCCGGTTGGGAGAGTGATCGGCCTCCCCCCTATCGGGATCCGTCGGCCACGCCCCGCACCCTCTTGCGGGGCCGAGAGCACCATGATCCACGCAAGGCCAGCCGCCCACGTGGGCGTCGGGCCGCGGGCGCGAGTCGTCCCCAGCTAGCGCTAGCGCTCCGCGTTCGTCGTGAGGCCGACAGACAGGACCAGATTCAGTACCAAGGCCAATATCGTGCCGACGGCGATGCCCGCCAGGTTCACTCCCGCGACCGTGATGCCCTTCACGCCTAAGCCGGTGGCCGCGATCAGCGAGGCACCGGCCACTGCCAGGTTGCGGTGGTCCGAGAAGCTGACCTTGGCGTCCATCCAGATGTTCACGCCCATCAAGGCGATGATGCCGTAGAGAATGAGCGTGATGCCGCCCAGGACCGGCTCGGGGATCGACTGCACGAGCGCCCCGAACTTCGGGCACAACCCCAGCAGCAGGGCGATGGCGGCCGCCATCACGAAGTTGGAGGTGCTGTACACCCGGGTAATCGCCATGACGCCCATGTTCTCCGCGTAGGTGGTCTGCGGCGTGCCGCCGCCCACGGCGGACACGAGCGTGGCGATGGCGTCCCCCAGATAGGCACGCCCCAGATGCGGCGTCAGGTCGCGGCCCATGGTGCCGGAGATCGCGGCCAGGTGCCCCTTGTTCTCCGCCACGAGCACGATAAAGACCGGTGCGATGACCAGCAGCGCATTGCCGCTGAAAACCGGGTGCTGGAACGGCGGCAGACCCACCCAGGCCGCGGCACGCAGGTGCCCCAGGCTCTGAGGGTCGAGGACACCGAGCAGGTAGGCCGTCAGGTAGCCGGTAATGACGCCGATCAGCACGGGCAGCAGGCGCAGGAACCCCCTGAGGTGCAGCGCGACCAGCGCGGCGGTCAGGAAGGTGACGCCGGCAACGACCACGCGCGTCGCGTCGTGCGCGCTGTTCACCGTCAACTGCGCGTTGATCGCGCTGGTGACCGCTGACGAAGCCAGGTTCAGGCCGATGATGGCGACGACCGACCCGGTCACTACCGGCGGCATCAGATAGTCGATCCAGCGCGAGCCCCAGCGCAGGGTGACGAGGGCCGCGATGCCGTAGAGCACGGCGGCCCCGGCAATGCCGCACAGGGCCAGGGGAATCTTCGCAGAATCGCCACCGGTCACCGCGACCACCGGACCGATGAACGCGAAGCTCGAGCCCAGGTAGCTCGGCACCTTGAAGCCGGTGACGACGATGAAGATGAGCGTCCCGACCCCGGAGAAGAACAGCGTGACTTGGGGGCTGAAGCCCATGAGGATGGGCGCCAGCACGGTGCCGCCGAACATGGCGAGCACGTGCTGCAGGCCCATGGGAACCACGCGCAGCAGCGGGAGACGGTCTTCGGGGTAGTAGGTTCGCGGCGCGGAAGCCTGCAAGATATCGGTCATGGTTTGGTCTGCGCCAGGGCGATCTTCTCGGCCGTCAGCGGCATGGAGCGCAGACGCACCCCCGTCGCATCCTCCACCGCGTCGGCCACCAGAGCGGCCGCGGGAATCATGGTGTGCTCGCCCATGCCGCGGGCCCCGTAAGGGCCGTCCGGCTGGGCCGTCTCGACGATGATCGGAACCACCTCCCCGGGAACGTCGAGCGTCGTCGGGATCTTGTAGTCGGCAAAGCTGGCGTTGAGCAGGCGGCCGTGCTCGTCGAAGCGCATGTCCTCATAGAGCACCGTGGCCAGCCCCTGCAGCAGGCCCCCGCTGACCTGCCCGTGAATGAGATCGGGGTTGATGGCCTTGCCGACATCCACCGCCAGCGCGGCCTTCAACACCTTGGTCTTCCCCGTCTCCTTATCGATCTCGACAATGAGGCCGCCTGCCCCGGTCGTGTAATGTACGTTCGGGTGGCCGCCCTGGCCGGTCTCCGGGTCGCCGATGGCCGAAGAGAACTCCGGCATGAACGTGCCGCGGCCCAGGATCGGCCCTCCGCGGAACGTGTGGTCCTCGACCTGAATGCCGCCAATGACGAAGTCGCGGAGCGGCAGCGCGAAGCCCGGTCTGACGTGGCATTTCACCCGTTCGTCCTCGAGATAGAGCGTGGACGGGTCCAGGCGCAGGGCGCGTTCCACGACGTCGAAGATCTGGCGTCGTGCGTCGAGCGCCGCACTTCGGACGGCATTGCCGCAGCCCCACGTGACGTGTGAGGCCACGGTCTGCCACTCGTACGGGTTGCGGTCGGTGTCCGGAGTCTCGACGCGGATCTTCCCCACCGGCACGGTGAGCACTTCCGACGCGATCTGCGCCATGGCCGTCAGCAGGCCCTGGCCGATCTCCATGCCGGAGATCAGGATGTTCACGCTGGCGTCCTCGTTGAACTTGAGGAAGGCGGACGAGCCCGCGTTCGGAGGCATCGCTGGGGCCTTCCAGAACAGCACCAGACTCTTGCCGATCGCCTTGCCCGGATCGGAGGGCGTTTCCGACACGCCCCAGCCGATAGCCGCCGCCGTCCGGTCGATCGCCTCCACCAGGCCGCTGGGGTTCATCTCCGCTCCGTAGGCCAACACATTGCCTTCGCGGATCGCGTTCTGCCGGCGGAACGCCACCGGGTCCAAACCAAGGGCGCGCGCCGCGCGCGTGATATGGGACTCGAGCCCGAAGGAGAATTCGGAGTACCCGAACCCGCGGTACGGGCCGCCCGGCGGGAGGTTGGTGTACACGCACACCGAGTCGATCTTCACGTTGTCGATCTTGTAGGGGCCCGTCGCAGAAAGACCAACGGCGTTCACGACGTTCGCGCCGTACTCGACGTACGCGCCCGCATCCCAGTAGAGGGTGTGTTCGAGGGCGACGATCCGGCCGTCGCGCATCACACCGAGCTTGACCCGCGCGGTGAGGCCCTGGCGCTGGTAGGTGTTGTAGAACTCCTGGGCGCGGGTCCACATCACTTTCACCGGGCTGCCCTTGACGGCGGTGGCCAGCGCCGCCGCCATGATCTCCGCGGACACGCCAGCCTTGCCGCCGAAGCCCCCACCGACGTAGGGCGTGACCACGCGCACATCCTTGTGCGAGAGGCCCAGGCCGGACAGCGCCTCCGTGATGACGTTGCGCTGTGTGTACGGAGACTGCGACGCGGTCCACATGGTCAGTCGGCCGGAGGCATCGAACAGTCCGGTCATGGCGTGTGGCTCGATGGCGCAGTGGGCGTACCTGGGCACGGTGTACGTGTCTTCCAGAACGAGGTCGGCCTGCCGGAAGGCCTTGTCCACGTCACCCTTGCGGATCTTGCGCCAGTGCGCCACGTTGGTGCGGGGCCGGGGAAAGAACCACGGCACGTGTTCGTACTGCCCGAGCTCGGGGTGCAGCAGCGGAGCATCGCTCTCGAGCGCGGCGACCGGGTCGAAGACCGCCGGTAGCGTCTCGTACTCGACCTCCACCAGCTCGCCGGCACGTTGCGCGGTGCGGGCATCGCAGGCGATGACCGCGGCGACTTGTTCGCCCACAAATCGCACGCGCTCGCGGGCGAAGACGTGGCGGTCCTTCATGTAGAGGCCGAACCGGAACGGCACGTCCTGTCCGGTGACGACCTTGACGACACCGGGCACCTTTTCAGCCGCCCGCGTATCCACGCGCACGATCCGGGCGTGGGCATGCGGGCTTTCCACGATGTAGGCGTGAAGGAGCGCGGGCCCGAATTCCAGATCGTCGGCGAACTGCGCCGCGCCGGTTACCTTCTCCCAGGAATCGATGCGCTCGACGGGGTACCCCACCACCGTCGACAGTTCCCCCTCCGGCGAGCGGTAGGGCAACTGAGGGGCGGCCCCACCGTCTCGGTCCGTTGAAGGGTTGAGCGATTCGATGGCGCCTACGATGGAGTCGTAGCCCGTGCAGCGACAGAGGTTGCCGGCGAGTGCGATCCGGATCTGCTCAGCGGTGGGGTTCGGGTTCGCGCCGAGCAACTCGGTGGCCGCCATGACCATGCCGGGCGCACAGTACCCGCACTGGAAGGCGTTGCGGCGGGCGAGGCGATGCTGCAACGCGCTGGGCTCCCGCGAGATGCCCTCCAGGGTGACGATCTCGGCGCCGTCCGCCTCCGCGGCGAGGACTAGGCAACTGCGCACGGTCTGGCCGTTGAGCAGAACCGTGCACGCGCCGCAGTCGCCGCGGTCGCAGCCGACTTTCGGGCTCTTGACCCCGAGCCGGTCGCGGAGGGCCTCCAGCAGGGTGTCGCCGGGCGCGACCTCAAGCGAGCGTGCCACGCCGTTGAGGCGGAAACTGATGGCCAGGTTCCTCATATCACGCTCTCCCCATAGGCCGGGGCCAACGACCACTTGTCGTCGCGGCGCGCGACGGCGGTTTTCAGCCCACGCTCCAGCATCACGCGCGCCATGTGCAGGCGATACTCCTTGGACGCCCGAATGTCGGTGATCGGGCGAATCTCCTCGGAAACCAGCTCCCGCGCCTGGCGCATCACGTCCGCACCCAGACTCTTGCCACTCAGCCAGCGCTCGATGCGCGGCGCCCGCGTCGGCGCGGGCGCCACCGCGCAGAAGGCCACGCGGTACTCGTCGTTTGGCAAGGCCAGCATGCCGACGCCCACCTGGGCCAGATCCTCGCCGTGGTAGCGCCCGAGCTTGACGTAACACGCGCCGCACTTCCCCTGCGGCAGCGGCACGCGCACGCCCGTGACGATCTCCCCGGGTCGACGAGCGGTTCTGCGCGGGCCGAGGAACCACTCGGCGATCGGGACCTCCCGTCGGCCAGACGGGCCGTCCAAGGCGACTGTGGCCTCATAGACCAGCAGCGCCGGCGCGCCGTCGAGTGAGGGCACGGCCGAGCAGATGTTGCCGATCAAGGTGGCCCGATTGCGGATCCCCACCGATGCGACGGTGTGGGCGCACTCCCAGAGCAGGGGTAGCCGCTCGCGCACCACCGGCGAGGCGAGCAGCTCGCTGAAGGTGACCGACGCGCCTACCCACAGATCGCCGCCGTCCCGCTCCAGCCGGTGCAAGAGGGTAATGGCCTTCACGTCCACCAGGAGGGCAGGCGAGCTCAGCTTCTCCTTCATCCACACCAGCAGGTCGGTGCCGCCCGCCAGGACGGCGGCGCCGTCGCCGCCGCGCGCCAGCAGTTCCAGGGCGCGCGGCAGCTCGGCCGGCCGGTGATACTCGAACTCACAGGTGATGGGCATATCCTCTACTCCGGTCTCCAGGCCACGATGCGGCACATCGACGACTCGAGTTCCATGCCCTTCAGCGGGAAGCATCCAATCCAGCAGCGCCGATCCTTCAGGGCGTCGATCTCGCCTCCCAGGTTCTCGGCATGCACCAGCCGCTTGGGAAACAGCTTCAGGTGCATCACCTGGTAGTAGGTCTCCGGCGGGAACGTCTCGTCCCAGCTCTTGCCTGTACGCCCCAGTAACTTACTCTCCGCCTCGGCGAACAGCTTGGGGTGCCAGGTGCGGATAATCGTGTTCATGGGATGGTCGGCGCTGCCGCAGTCGACCCCAATCCACTTGAACCGCATGCGCAGCGCCCACTCGTGGAACTTCGGCCCCGGCCCGGGGTGCTTGCAGAAGTAGCGCAGCTCGTCCGACCCGCGCTCGTTCCAGGCATAGCGGTGATAGCCGGTGTTGATGATCAGGATGTCACCGCGGCGGATGTCCGCCTTTTTCGTCAGCATCTCCGGCGAGTACAGGTCGTAGTCACCCACCTGGTCGGCGATGTCGACCACGACGCCCGGGCCGACCCACTGCGGCAAGGGCACCTGCCCGATCGTGCGCCCGCTGCCGTGGAAGTGAATCTCGCCATCCATATGTGTACCCACGTGATTGCTGGTCTGGATGATCTGCCCATTGGCGCCCTGCCCCATGTGCGCTCCCGCGATCCGCTTGAAGTACCGCACCGAGAGCGGCATGTAGCTGGGCCACGGCGGCGTGTGCACGCTGAGCGGCTGGGTCAGGTCGTACATGCTCGCCCGTGACATGTAGGCGAGAAAGGCTTCCGTCGTCTTGTCGGTCTTCATGCTTGCTCCTTTGCAGTGTCTTAAAGAGGGGCAACCGTTCGGGCGAGCCCCGCTAGCGCTTCTTCAAATGGCCTCGCCGGCGCGCTGACGATGCCGGCACCCACCTGGCCAACACCGGCCCGCTTGTGAGCGACGCCAGTGTCGATCACCGGCACGAGGCCGCGTTCGACGACCAGACGCACGTCTATGCCGGTCGGCGTGCCGCGAAAGTCGAGCGCCGGGATCTGATAGACGTTGTTCTGCGCGGCGGTGATCTCATACATCTGGCGCGTGTACCGTAGAGCGTCAGCGGCCGTGCCGCCCACAAACTGCGCGATGGCAGGCGCGGCCGCGATGGCGAAGCCGCCGAGGCCGTTGGTCTCGGTAATGGCACTGTCGCCGATGTCTGGGTTGGCGTCTTCCTTGGTGAAGCCGGGGAAGTACAGCGCGTCCGGGACGGGCGCCGGGCCGGTAAACCACTCGCCGCCGGTGCCCGCCAGCTGGACGCCGAAGTCGGTGCCGTTGCGCGCCATCGCGATGACGATGCTGCTCGCCGCGACACCACGCGCGGCGTCGAGCGTCGCCTTGGAGGCCGCCATCGAGAGGTTCAGGAAGAAGTGGTCGTTGCCGTGAATGAACTCCAGCGCGGTGGCCGCCTGCTCCGCATCAGGAGTCGTACGTAAGACAGCCGGGGCGATGGCGCGGAACAACAGGGACGTTGCCGCCCGGTTGCGGTTGTGCACCTCGTCGCCCATGTGCAGCGCCTGCGCAATGACGGCCTTCAGATCGATGCGGCCGAGACGGGCGATCGCCCGCTGCAGCACGGGGTAGAGCACGTGCTCCATCCATCGGAGCCGTTGCGTGATCTCGTCGCCATAGGCTCCGTAGCGCAGCACCTTGCCCAGACCCTCGTTCATGGTGGCGTAAGCCGTATTGCCGTACTCCTCGTTGCGTACGGCGAACACCGGCATGGACGCTGACACGATACCAGCCATGGGGCCAACGGTCCCGTGCTCGTGGCAAGGCGCGAACTCAATCGCTTCCGAGCTCGCCAGCTGCTCGGCCTCGTTGACACTCGTGGCCAGGCCCTCATACAGCAACGCGCCGATCACGCCGCCGCGCATGGGCCCACACATGCGCGTCCAACTAATAGGCGGCCCGGCGTGCAGGACGAGATTCGCCCGCATCCCCGGGATCAGGTCGAGGGCGCGACCCATGCCAACCAGCGCCGGCTTGCCCGCCAACACGATGTCGATGGCCTTCCGGTTGGCCGCGTCGATCACGGCCGAGGCGGCCGACACGCGCCTGAGCACGGCCGCGTCGACCTCCAGGGGTGGCCGCCAGTCCACCTGCACGGCTGGCACGCCGACCTCGTCGAGACTCTCCTTGAAGCCTGCCAGCCCAATGTTGACGACCTTGAGCTGGCCGCGAAACAGATCGGTGATCGCCATCATCGCGCCTCGAGGTAGCCCAGCACGTGGGCCGCAAACTGCACCGCCGCCGCGTTGCTCGGCAGGACCAGCGCCCCCGCCTGCCGGAGGCCGTCGACGACTCGCCGTCCGTCCTGGGGATCGTTCGGCGTACCGGTCACCGAGCACGCGACGATCGGGTGGCCTGCCGTCTCGCTCGCCCCCCCCCGCGCGACCGACAGGGGACCAGCCAGTTCGCTGACGGGATCCTCATTGGCGCCGTACCCCAGGACGACGTCGAGTAGCAGCACGGCGCACTCCGGGTCGGCCGCTTCCAGCTCGATGCGCCGGTTGCGCAGCGCGTAGTCGATCATGGGATGCGGGCGCCCTACGGTGAATGCGTCTTCGCCGAAGTCAATGAGGGTGTGTGCCGTGCTTTTCCAGACATCCTCGAGCCGGGCAGTGGCGCCGAATGGCACATTGGAATGCAGCCCGAGCGTGCCCGCCCGCTGGAGCATGACCTGCGCCTCGGCACAGAAGGTGCCGCCGCAGAAGAGGGCGCGAAGGTACTTCTGGGTGCCCGCGAGCCGCTTCACCTCGCGACCGGCGAGCGTTCGGCTCTCCCGCTCGCGTGTCCGGAGCCGCTCGTGAACGCCTTCCGTACCGGCGCCTGTCGAAAGGGCGGCCGCCAGCAGCGCGGCTTCTTCAAGGGTCGCCGCCGGGACCATCCCGTAACCTGCAACCACCGTGGGGTCCGCGCCGACAAAGGCCGCCACGACTGGTTTGGCGATCCGCCGAACCTCTGCACCGATCCGTTCCAACACTGCGGCGGCGGGCGGCTTGGCCACGAGCACGATGACCGCGGTCTCGGGGTCCTCGGCCAGCGCGCGCAAGCCCTCCAGGAACATGATGCCGCCGATCGCCGCCGTCACGTCCCGCCCCCCGGTGCCGATGACCTGTGAAATACCGGCACCTTCGTTCGAGACGCGGCTGCTGATCTCCTGCGCGCCGGTGCCGGCGGCCGCGACGAGGCCGACGCGTCCGCGCCGTACTGCGTTCGCGAAGCCCAGTGGCGCGCCGTTGAGGATCGCCGTGCCGCAATCCGGACCCATGAGCAGGAGGCCCTTCGCCCGCGCCAACTCCTTTAGCTCGATTTCCGACTCCACGGACACGTTATCGGAGAACAGCATCACGTGGAGGCCCGCCTCCAGCGCCTGGCGCGCTTCGCGCGCGGCATACCGCCCCGCAACTGAGACGAGCGCCAGGTTCGCGCCCGACAGGGCGGCGATGGCTGTCGGGAGGCTTGCCGGACGCGGCCCGCCAATCTCCGCGCTGGCCGCGGGCTGTCTTAGGCGCTCTCCGCACAGCCGGACGGCCGCGGCTGCAGCCTCCGCCGTGGTGGCCTTCACCGCCACGAGCAGGTCGGCGCCGGTGGCCGTGTCGAATGTGTCGAGCCACAGCCCCGCAGCTCTCAGGATTGCCTTGTTCTCAGGGGTGGCCATCACCACGGCGGCGTCGACCACGCCCGCCGTAGCGGTCAGATCGCGCCCGGCGATCATCAGGGTCACCGAATCGAAGTATGCGCCGCTTCTGATCTCTCCCCTAGTCAGCACGGTTGCCATCCTCGTCTCGTGTACTGAGCCAGCGTGAAGGCGAGGCCGGCGCCGAGGTCGGCGCCCGAGGTGGCGCCGATTGCGACCAACCCGCGCGTAAGATCAGCGATGTCCTCTCCGCGCCCGTCGAAGATCGCCTCGATCAGCAGCTTCACCGGTTCCAGGCATCGCCCGCCAGCGGCCGTGTCGAGCAGTACCCGCGAGAAGGCGTTGGTTCTGCACACGTGGTGCGCAATGCAGGCGCGCTCCGCGGTGAAGTCGGCCGCACCAGCCTGCTGTAGCGCCCAGAGGCCGAGCAGCAGGCCGGCAAGAAAGTCGTCGCCGCTCGGAGTGAGACCGCGACCTAGCCCGAGCAGGACGGCCGCCCCTCCCGCCAGGTCGCCGGCGCGGAGCCGCGAGACGCCCGCGCACAGCCGCCGAGTCAATTCGCCCTCGAAGCCCCCGCCACCGTCGTCTTCGACGGGCAACCGGGCGAGACTGGCGGCGGGCGCGTAGTCCGCCAACATCCGCGCGAAGGTGCGGAGATGGCTCTCGAGGCGCGTGGCGTCGAGGGGCCCCACGCGTAGCGACGAGCTGTAGCGGCGGCTGACGCGAAAGACCCGTCCCCCGAGGACAACCTCCTGCGGGCTGACGTGCAGCTGATCGGCCCGGGGGACCGCCGCATCCCGTACCACGACGTTCACCGGCCCCGCGACGCCATCCGCCACGACCCAGGCCAGTTCCCGCGTGACGGGCTCACCCCCTGTGATCGCTGCACGCTCGAAGATGAGCGCATGACGCAGGCTGGCGTACAGGCGATAGGAACCGTCCGCAACGCAGTCACCGACGTCCACAGACTCCGACACGAGGCGCAATCCTCCCACGGTTGGAGCGCCCGTCGTGGCTGGGCTCCTAGTCCTCTTCCAGCTTGTCGGGCATCACGATCACGGCGTTACGTTCGAAGATCTCCGGCGGGACCGGCCGCACCAGCTTTGTTCCGGTCATCTGCTCCAGGTAGTCCTTCACCGTCGCGTCCCAGTACTGGCGGGTGATGTAGAAGACCTTGGCGCCACCGAGTTCATGCTGCGTCTCCGGCCACGGATACGAAGGCTGGGCCATACCGATCCCCCAGCGCTTCCATCCGTTATAGCTCTCGTAGGTCGCCCAGAACTCCTTCTGCCCCAAGGTCTCGAAGCAGGTACCTGGCACTTCGCGTAGTACATCGTGGCGCCCAGGCGAAGACCGCGCCGGAACGCCATGCTGTGGAGGCTGATGTTGATCTCCTCGTTCATCAGCCGTCCGTTGCAGAACGCCACAACATGGCCATCGATGAGGCCCAACAGCTGGTAGGGGTCCTTCAGGCGATTGCGGACCCAGCCCAGGATCTCCGCATAGACGCGTGCTCCCACGATGTCGTAGAAATCGTGGTCCACGTCCACCAACTTGCGCACGTAGGCTAGGAAGGCGGGTGCCTCTTCCGGCTTCATCGGCCGGATGAGCATAGTCTGGCCATTCTTGAGGGACACGATGGCCGGCTGGAACGGCGGGATCTTCATCGCTGGCGGCGAAAGCAGGGGCTCTAGTTCCTCAACATGAAAGGTGAGGACCTCTCGCGAGACGTTCTCCGGCGGTTTCTTCTTCATAGGTCGGCTCCAGTCGGCCGGTTCAGGGAACCTGGACGAAGGATCCCGAACGCGCCACTGTCGTTCCCTGCATCCCAGGGCCAAAAGGGGCGTGGCGGGTTTCCCCCCGGACCACCCGGGAGGTGTAGGGACACGAGACTAGTCCGCTGTCCCGTGGAGATCCACCGAATTCTGCGGACATCTCCCTTCTCTTGCCGCCGCGCCCTTCGGACCGGTCCTCGGGCCCGGCCTACCCGGCGTGCGGGACCCTCCCCCACGGTGCGACCTGAGACCGCCCGGGTAGCCCGCCCCTTTCGTAACGTAACCACGGGCATCCGCCTGCCGTCACTGATGTCCCGCGCGGCGTCGCGTCAACGTGCGTAGGCCCGCTGACAGACCAGCACGAACGTCCTGCTCGCCGGCGGGTAGCGGGACATGTCTGACCCCGCGCGTCGACAGGAGAACGCGGCACCAGAAGTGGTCAGTCGAGACCACTCCCGGTGCGGCCGAGAAGAAGAGCAACCGCGACCACCCAGGTGGCCACTGACCTTCGAGCGACGCTCCCTGATGTGTGGTACAGTAAAGAGGTCCGGTGGACAACCGCGTTTCCGCGTTGCCGGGTCCGACTGAACCGAGCCTGCCCGTCTCGCTTCCTTCGCCCACGGTATATCCTGGAAGGCCTTTCTCCATCCCGGCCGCGGTTCACTTTCGGATCGCGACGATCGTTGAACGATGAACGGACGTTGACGGTCCGCCATCACACCCGCGGAACGCGGGGAGGAGATTGAGCACATGGGCAGGAGACTCTACGTCGGCAACCTTCCGTACGACATCGGCGAAGCGGACCTTCAACAGCTGTTCGCGGCTGCCGGAACGGTTGACAGCGTAAATGTCGTACGGGACATGGCCACGGGCCGCGCCCGCGGCTTCGCGTTCGTGGAGATGAACACCGACGAGGAGGCGCGCAAGGCGATTGCGCAGTTCAGCGATCACTCGCTGGGCGGGCGCAACCTCACGGTGAACGAGGCACGGCCGAAGCCGGAACGCTCGGGCTTCGGAGGCGGGGAGCGCCGGCGCCGCTCGGAACCGCGCTGGTAGTCGGTCCGTCCCGCTTCGCGGGCGCGGGCGGTCCGTCCCACCGCGCCGTAGATTCGCTCGAGGAGGCTACGCCATGAAACGGAAGCCGGCTGTTCTCAAACGCGAGCGGGAGAAGGCGAAGCGCGAGCGGCAGATGAAGAAAGCGGCCCGTCGCGCCGAGGCGGCCGAGCGCAGGGCTGCGGAGCCCACAGGATCGGGCGACGAGGATCCGGACATCGCCGGGATCCGCCTCGGACCGCAACCGCCTCTCGAGTAACGGCACAGCGCCTCATCGCTCTCTCGTCCGCGTCGCTCCGCAGGTATCGCTTCTCCCACGGCCACCACCTGACATCGAGGGAATTCTCGGCTCATGCGAGCCGGTCCCCCCGGGCGAATTGCTGAGTCCCCAGGTCGCAGTCCCTCATCCGTCACATTCGCCTGTCGCATTTCGTCAATAGAATGAGACGGCCGCCAAACGTGACAGGAATCTCACTTCCTGCTCCACTCTGCAGCCTTCGCAGGCTGACCCCAGGCCTGATAGAGCTGGACGAGCCATTGATGTGCCAAGTCCAGATGGTAGCGATAAGGGACATCGATGCGGTCCTTGCGGGCGAGCATGCCCTGATAGCCTTCGAGCAGCAGCGGTTCGGCTTCGTCGTACTTCTTCTCCCCGGCCAGGCTCGCTCCCACCAGGCTTTCGGCGCGGAATCGTTGCCAATCACCGGGCTGGACTTTCTTGTCCGCCTCCATCGCCTCGCGCGCCAGGCGCTCGCTCTCAGCGAACTTCCCCTGCGACACGTAAGCCAGCGCCAGATCGAGCGCCGATGGCATGGTATCCGGGTGTTCTGACCCCAGGGCGCGCCGGCGCCCCGCCAGGACCTGCGCGGCAAGAGTCTCCGCCAAGGCATATTCGCCCTGTCGTTGGTACATGGATGCAAAATCCGCAAGGGAAGCCAGGGTCTCCGGATGCTGATCTCGATGAACAATCTGGCCAACGTCTACTGGTCGCAGGGCAAGTACGGGCAGGCTGAGGCGCTCTACAGCCAGACGCTGGAGATCCAACGCCGCGTGCTGGGTCCCGAGCATCCCGACACGTTGTTGTCCATGGGCAATCTGGCCGACACCTGCGCCAAAGAGGGCAAGTACGCGCAAGCCGAGGCGCTCTTCAGCCAGACCACGGAGCTCAGCCGCCGTGTGCTGGGGCCGGAAATGCTCGGGCATCGGCGGACCATCCCTCGCACCGCGTGTGCTTCGCTCAGCCGGCAAAGGCCTGGCGTGCCGGAAGTGGCGCTGGAGTTGTGGATCTAGTTCTAGTCACTATCCTACACCTGCCTAGTGCGCTCGAACCGAGATTCCTCGTCCTTTTGCCTGCGCTGGTCACACCGGAACGGACACGGACGGAGGAGCGCGGATCTCCGTAGATAGACCGGTACTAGGTCGGTCGCTGTCTCGGTCATCTACGGATTTCGGTTACTCTGCCGAGCGCCTGTGACCAGGCTGAACGCTGCGCAGGTATGAGGCGAAGGTGAGCCGGTTCCCTGAGAGGATTAGCGAGACGCCGCTCAACCGATGCTCACCGGGCCGAGAGACGGATAGGCCGTCGACAGCGCCTTCGTCATGCACCGGTCACCGGTGCGCTCGACTCTTCGGCCGCCGCTAGCGGGACGTTGATAACGAAGACGCATCCCGTGCCGGGCATGTTGCGGACGATGATGTTCCCGTCCTGCGAGGCCACCGCCTTTCGAGCAATGGAGAGCCCGAGGCCGAGTCCCGTCCGATCTCTGCCTCGCCGCTCCCCGAAAGCCTGAAACAGGTCGCGCGACGTGTCCGGGAAACCTCCGCACTCGTCTTCCACCTCCAGCAGCAGCCGGCCGCCTTGCTCTTGCGCCCTGAGGACGACGCGACCGCCGGGCGCCGTGTACTTGAACGCGTTGTTCAGGAGGTTCATCACGGCGGACGCGAGGATCTGCGGGTCCGCGATCACCGCCCACTCGCGGGGTACCGGCGCCACCGAGAGCTGGATGCCTCGGGTACTCGGCGTGGAGGTTCGCCACCACGGCGATCTCCTCAAAGAACTCGGCCACGGTCAGCCGCTCGCGCCGCTGGGTGCCAGTGTCGAGGCGGACCTCGCACAGCGCGCCGTCAATGAGATCCCGGAGCGCCATGAGGCTCCGGCCAAGCACCATCCCGGTGCTCCCGTTGATGGCGACCGTGCCCTGTCTCAGGGTCTGGAACGCGAGGAGCGCCGTGTTCAGCGAGTTGCGGAGCTCGTGCGCGACTTGCCCGCGCCACTCGTTTTCCTCCGCCCCGGTTCTCCTCGCGGTAATGCGGGCGTGCTCCGTCACAGCTTCCGCGATGGCCGTGTCGAGGCAGCGATTCAGGATGCGGAATTCCTCGATCCCGATCGGCGCCCCCTGTTCGAGGGCCAGCTCGGTGATCGCCTGGCAGATGTCGCCATAGTCGTGGACCACCTGGGACACATTGAACCCAAGGCCCAGTAGGTCGCGTCCGTGGCGGGCCGCGGTGGTGCCGATGGCGGTCGGCGAGAATGGCGTGGTGGTCGCTTCCAATCGGAGCGTCTCCGCCAGCTGGCTCAGGAAGGCGGCTACGCCATGGTCCAAGTCGCTCGACGAGACGGAGGGCTCACCGCGGTCGGCGAGTTTTTCTCGCATTCTCGCCAGGATCGCGTCTCGATGGATTGTGAGGAACGTGTGCAGCACGCGGGCTCCCGCTCGAGTTGAAGCCCCAGCTTGGCCGGCCTCGACGTCCGAGTCTGTTCAATTGTGGACACCAGCGAGCAGGATACCCTGCGCGCCACACCGAACAATCTCGCGCTTGTCCGCTCGGTCCGACTAGCCCCTCCCGACCATCCACATCACCAGCCGGACCAGCAGCGCCACCGGAGAGCCGACGGCCAGGATCACGAGCGGAAACGCATAAGCGACGGCGGCGAGGCCGACGATGTCACCGAGAGCCGAGAACACGCGCCGGAATCCGTGTTCGAGACCGTCTCTGGCGACCGTAACGGCGCCCTCGGCCGCCTGCACTCGCGAGCCGTCGCGGGCGAACAATCCGTCAGCTGCAGGGGGCCCGACGTGCAGGGCCGGGGGCAGGGTCACAGCCGCCGCGGAGGATTCTGGGGT
The DNA here is from genome assembly GCA_963701315.1 of uncultured Acidobacteriota bacterium. Classification (GTDB taxonomy): domain Bacteria; phylum Acidobacteriota; class Vicinamibacteria; order Vicinamibacterales; family Fen-181; genus FEN-299. The sequence continues at coordinate 4,567,078 of OY969603.1, forward strand.
CATGGGTCTGGCTTCCGACTCTTGGATGCAGATTGCGTCGCGCAGTTTCCCCTAGTGTATCGGTGGGCTGAAGCCGCGTCTGCGCTCGATTGCACAGGGTCGCGGGGTGCGACCGGGCAGGCATGCGCCTGAAGCGTTTCGATCACACCACCTTCCAAGGCACCCGAAGGCGGGCAGGAGACTCCAGATGGGGTACCTGACGCGAAGGGGCTACTCGCGGAGCCAGCGCACGCTCACACTGACACCCGCGGTTGGGCGTTGGTCTCCTCCGGTCTCGCCTCGACCCGTGTCCGCTGCACCGACACCGCCGGTTGATAGGTGTTTCGCGGCATCGACGCCGCAACCAGCAGAAGAGGACCGAGGAGACTGAGCAGCGTGAAGGCGCCGACCGACAGCCCTCGCGCCACGAGGAGAGCCCACACGATGCCAATCTGAGCGACCCACGCGCACGACGCGACCAGCAGGAGGTTTCTCGACAGACGGTGTCTCCGCGTAACTACCGAGCTACGAAACGTCGCCTCGAGAGACCGAGCGGGGCTCATCGTCAGTGAGCCCACCCCGAATCAGGCGCATGCCACCACCGTGGCCGCTTCTATCCGATTCGCCCGAGCCCGGGGGAAGTCGCGCAGCCGCCGGCCGCAGCGCGGCCAGGGTGAGCCTCGACCGCTCACGCCGGAGCAGGCTTGCCTTTCGCAGTCGCTGGAATCTCGCCTTGTCACCGTTCAGAGCCGACATCCGTCTCCCTTCGTATCTTCAGCGCACACTCGTCGTGCGCTCGCAGGCAAATGGGCTTGCGAGGGATCGGTCCCCGACACCATTACGCTACAGGTGAGGTGGCCGCGGTGTCTGTCCACTTTGGCACAATTCCGCGCGGGGCGAATGGCGAGACAACATCGCGAGTACGCCCCTGGCGGTCGTGGGCCAGGCCTGTGCCTTTGAGAACACACACGCGGGCGGCCCCGGTGCCACAATGACGTCATGGCTGCCAAGAAACCTCGCCCGTTCGATCCGGAAGCGTTCCTCGATGCGAGCGGCGTCCCCAAGACGGTCCTGGCCTATCAACAGGGCCAGTCCATCTACGTGCAGGGCGCGGCGTGCGAAGCTGTGATGTACGTCAAGAAAGGGGAGGTGAAGCTCTCCGTGATCTCGAAGACCGGCCGCGAGGCCATCGTTGCGATCCTCGGAGCCGGGAACTTCTTCGGTGAGGGGGCCCTGGCCGGTCAGCCGGTCCGCATCGGGAGCGCGACCGCGCATACGGCAAGCACGGTCATCGCCATCGACAAGGCCGACATGAAGCGGCTGCTGCACGAGGAGCACGTCCTGTCGGACGGGTTCATCGCGCACCTGCTCACGAGGAACGTCCGCATCGAAGAGGACCTGATCGATCAGTTGTTCAATTCCGCCGAGAAGAGGCTGGCCCGCACGCTCCTACTGTTAGCGCGCTACGGCGAGGAACACCGGCCTCAGCGCGTGATCCCGAAGATCTCGCAGGAGACGCTCGCCGAGATGGTCGGCACGACGCGGTCCCGCGTGAACTTCTTCATGAACCGGTTCAAGGCACTGGGGTTCATCTCGGTCGACGGAGGGCTGACGGTCAACAATTCTCTGCTGAGCGTCGTCCTGCACGATTGAGGCGCAGGCCCCGAGATCGAATCACCCGCGCTCGGCACGTGTTCGTCGTTCGAATGCGTGCCCGGTTCGCCGATGGGCTCGAGCGCCTGAGTGGCACTGGGATCGCCGCGGTCCTGCTCAACTTGAGCCTGCTGGACAGCCGCGGGATCGCGACCGTCGATCGGCTCTCGCAGGCGGCGCCGCACGTCCCGATCCTCGTGATCGACTCGCCCGATGACGAAAATGCCGGCCGTCGCGGTGCCTTGAGGAGCGACCGGCCGTCCGAGGGATTCGGCCCGCTCAGAAGGATGCGCACGGAGGCGGCCTCCATAGGATCGGGCTTTCGGAAGGCTGCGTGCCGAAGTGCGAGGCCGCGCTTAGTGGCGGACACCCATCTGCTCGGGGTCCACGGGGCCGAGGACGACATTGTCGCGGCCACGCGCATCCTGACAAGGATCGACGCGGCTGAGGTCGTGGAGCAGGCGACGGGAGACGCCGCCCAGGCCTGCCCATCCGTCGCCGCGTAGCTTTCGCGTCCCGCGAGGTGCAGAACTCGTGCGACTCTCTCTCATCAACCCGTCCAACCCGCTGGTCAGCATCGTCCGCCTCGAAGAGAGCCGGTGGAACCGCTACCGGGTATGGCAGCCACTGAGCCTCATGGTCCTTGCCGGCCTGACCCCGCCCGAGTGGGAAGTCACCCTGCTGGACGAGAACGTCGGGATTCCGCGTTACCCTGAAATGCGGCTTCCCGACCTCGTCGGCATCACCGCGTTCACATCGCAGGCGCCCCGCGCCTACGACATCGCGGCTCATTTTCGCCGGCTCGGGGTGCCCGTGGTCATGGGTGGGATCCATGCCACGATGTGCGTCGATGAGGTGATGCGGCGCGTGGACTCGGTCGTCACGGGAGAAGCCGACTCGGTCTGGCCGCAGGTTCTTCAGGATGCTGCGCTCGGGCGCCTCCGGCGTCGGTACGACGGGGGCCTGGCGGCGGTGGACGCGGTCCGGCCGGCCCGCCACGACCTGCTCACCGGGAACTATGCCTTCGGGGCGATTCAGACGACCCGAGGGTGTCCCATGAACTGCACGTTCTGCAGTGTCACTGCCTTCAACGGCGCCCGCTACCGTCAGCGTGCCATCCCCGAGGTCGTGCGCGAGTTCCGGTCGATCCGCGAGAAACGCGTCCTGGTGGTGGACGACAACCTGGTCGGCACCCGGCCCGAGCACATCGCGCGCGCGAAGGAACTGTTCCGGGCACTCGCCGAGGCGAACCTCGGCAAGCAATGGGTCGCGCAGGCGACGGTCAACTTCGCCGACGATGAGGAGTTGCTGACATTGGCCGCCCAGGCGGGATGCGCGGGCGTCTTCATCGGGTTCGAGTCGCCGACGGCGGAGGGGCTGACCGAGATCGGCAAACGGTTCAACCTGCTCAAGGAGCGAAGTCTCTCCGCATCGGTAGCACGCATCCAACGGCATCGCATCTTGGTCGTGGGGTCGTTTATCATCGGGCTGGACGTGGATACCCCCGGCATCGGCCGACGCACGGCCGACGCCGCTCGCCAGTACGGCGTGGACTGCCTTAACACGCTGTTCCTCACACCGCTGCCGGGCACGCGGCTGTGGGACCAGATGAGCGCGGAGGGCCGGGTCGTGCTCGATCGCTTCCCGCAGGACTGGCAGTACTACACACTGACCTATCCCGTCGCCCGGTTCAAGCAGCTGTCCTCAGATCAGGCGATCGACGAGATGCTGGCGTGCGACCGGCACTTCTACGCGTTGCCGCGCATCCTGGGCCGGGTGTGGAAGAATGCGTGGCACCGTCGCCAGCCACTCATCAGCTTGTTCGGTAGCCTGTCCTACCGGCGGAATGTGGAAGTCAACCGAAAGGCATATGCGGAATTGAGCCGTACGTGTGCGGCACGGCGGGCTGCGCGCGAGTCGGGGAACTCCGTCGCGCCTGCAGCCTGAACGCCATTCGGCAGAGCGTCGCCGAGGATACTCAGGGAATCCTCGGGACCGTCGTCATCCGCTCCGCCACGGCGTTTGCCGTCTCCGTGTCGGCCTGGGACTGCCTGAACGATCGTGTCGGACGGCCCGTTTCCGAGAACGTCGCCGCGCCGACAAAGAAGACCGGGCTCGCCACCGTGGCGACGACCCAGACGCTGGCCGAGAGCACGCTCGCTGGAGCGACCCCCACCCCACTGGCAGCCGTCAGCCTAGCGAGCCTGATAGGGCTGTGAACCGGAGGGTTGTAGGCTCGAGTCCTACCAGAGGAGCCAACCCGTTCCCTCTCAGATTTCGAGCATTTCGGTCGATTCCCGCATCAGGGTACGGTCTGCGTTTCCCAGAACCGGAGGGTCGAGAATTACCGTTGGGTGATTCTCGGGTTCTTCGGGCGCCACGCCCAGGAAGTACGGCTACGTCTTGTGCGCGGCGTTGATCCAAGGCCTCGGCCCGAGAGGCCGACAATCGGCCGAACAGATGTTGGTCGTATCCGCGTGCGGCGGATGTCTGGCAATTCGGACGAGCAGTCGACATGCTGAAGCTCATGGACTCAGCCCATGAGCAGACGTCCGCGTGGGCGCAGACTGGAAATCGTGCTTCGCCATGCGCCAGCGGTTCGATCCGGGATTCAATCTCGAAGTGGACGAATGTTGTGGATATCAGAGCGTAGCCTGCAGGCAGAAACCCCGTTCCGTGAGTCTGGTGGAGACTATAGACATGGGAACTTCTTGGATGCGTCTCACCCGATGGTTGTTTGTCAGCCTGGTCAGTCTTGGCGTCGCTTCGCCGGGCGGTGGGGCGGAGCGGCGCAAGGTGATCATCGACCAGGACGCCTTTGGAGGTCCTGGACTTCAGCCGATCTTGATGTTGCTCCAGGACCCGACGGTTGAAGTACTGGGCATCGCGATCGTCAGCGGCGATGGATGGGAACCCGAGGAGACCGCAGAGACATTGCGAATGCTCGAACTGATCGGGCGTGCCGACGTCCCGGTGGTCGAAGGCGCAATCTATCCGCTCGTGAACTCCAAGGAGCGAAACAAACGGCGTGAGGCGCTATGTGGCGCGCTGGGCTATAAGGGTGCCTGGACAGATCATTGGCCCAGCGACAACACGATGAAGCGCCGCGACCCTCACGACCCACGCGTCGTCCCACCACTGGAGCAAGGCATGCCGACGACGAGGCCCTATCCGGGCAGCGCCGCTGATTTCCTGCTAGACGTAACCCGAAGGTATCCCGGTGAAGTCACGATCATCGCGATGGGTCCCCTCACCAATCTCGCCCTCGCGCAGCGCCTCGATGACGACTTCGCTGGGCGCGTCAAGGAACTGGTCGTCGAGGGTGGAAATCTGATCCCGCCGGACATCGACAAGAAGCAGGATCAGTTCGCCATGCAGGGCCTCTATGCCCCTCGCATGTCGTTCAACTATTTCTGGGATCCGGAGGCCGCGCACATCGTCTTTACATCGAAGTGGGGCAGCATGACGCTCGTCACAGCGAGCGCACACGCGTCAGCGGTCGGCACGAGGGAATTGCTGGCCCGCGCCACTGCCAGCGTCAAGCCCGTGGCTCGATATGTCAGCGCAGCCGCGCAACCTGGTTTTCCGCTGTGGGATGAAGTGGAGGCCGCTGCGTGGCTGGATCCTGCCATCGTCACGCGAACAGGCAGGCTGGCGATGGACGTCGACTTGATGCCCGGCGCCAATTACGGTGCGCTCTTGACGTGGGCGCCAGGACAAGGCCCAGGACTTGGCGAGCAGGACGTCAGGGTTGTGTTTGCCGTCGACGTGGCGAAGGTGGAGACGATGTTCGTCGAACTTCTCGGGCGATAGAGTACACGAGTGCGGCTCCGACTGAGGAACTCCTCGAGGAGTACCTCGACAGGCGGGACCGGGATTTGACGAAGACGCAGTGAACCGAAGAGACCCTTCACAGCGGGACCAGCCACGATACCGGGAACGGCCGGGAAGCGACAAGGAAGGCGGCCGGCTCGGCGTGGCGGAGAGCCTGATCGCGCAGCCGCAGCCCTTCCGTGGTCGTGCGGCGCGTGACGGATGTCTGGTCGAGGCGTCCTCTCGAGATCACGCCCCGGTGATGCCGCACTTGCGACATAATCGCGGATCACGGAGGGTGACCATGCTACGACTTCGCTTTATCGCTATCATCCTGGCCGTCGTGTGTTGTGCGCTGGTGGTCCCTACGGCCCAGCAGCCACCGGCCCTCGACGCGGTGCTCGACGGCCTCACGTTCCGGAACATCGGACCGTTTCGGACCGCCGCGTGGATAACCGACGTGGCCGTGCCGGAAACGCCGGTCCGGAACCATCTCTACACGATTTATGCCGCCGCGCGAAGCGGTGGACTCTGGAAGACCACGAACGCCGGCACCACGTGGACGGTCGTCTCGGACGGGGTCGGCGCGGCCGCGGTCGGCGCCATCGCCATCGCGCCGTCGAATCCCAACATTGTGTGGATGGGCACCGGTGACCAGGCCAACGCACGTTCCTCGTATTCCGGGAAGGGCGTTTTCAAGTCCACCGATGCCGCCGCGACCTGGCAGTTCGTGGGGCTCCCCGACTCGCACCACATCGCGCGGATCGTCATTCACCCGACCAACCCCGAGGTGGTGTTCGTCGCCGCGATTGGCCACCTCTTCTCGAAGAACGTCGAGCGCGGCGTCTTCCGCACGCTCGACGGGGGCAAGACCTGGAAGAAGGTGCTCTACGTGAACGACGTCGTCGGCGGGATCGACCTCGTCATCAACCGTCGAAACCCGCGCGTTCTGTACGCCGCGATGTACGACAAGGAGCGCCGCCCCTGGCAGATCGTGGAGAGCGGGCCGGAAAGCGGCATCTACCGGACCGACAACGGCGGCGACACGTGGCAGCGACTGGCCGGCGGCCTGCCGACTGGGAAGATCGGCCGCATCGGCATCGACATCTATCAGAAGAACCCGCTCGTGCTGTACGCGCTGCTCGAGAACCAGAACCCGAAGTCTGGCGCGGCTGAGCCCGGCGGCACCGTCAGCGCCATCGCGCCGCTCGCACAGGGCATTATCGGCAACGAACTCTACCGGACGGACGATGGCGGCAAGACGTGGCGGAAGGTGACCGACGTCAACATCGCGGGAGGCAAGGCGCCGTACTCCTTCAACCAGATTCGCATCAACCCGCACGACGATCAGACGGTCATCGTGACGAGCGACTCGATGTACATTTCGCGCGACGGCGGCAAGACCTGGAACACGGACTTCTTCCGCGCTGCGTTCGGTGACTTCCGGTGCATGTGGTGGGATCCGCAGGACCGCGACCGGATCATCCTCGGCAGCGATGGTGGCGTCAGCGTCTCGTACGACGGCGGCAAGACCGCCGACTACTTCCCGAACATGGGCATCGGCGAGGCCTATGCCGTTGGCGTGGACATGGACGACCCGTACAACGTCTACGCGGGATTCCAGGATCACGACTCATGGAAGGGGCCGAGCAACGGCCCGACCGGCCGCATCACGCTCGAGAACTGGGTGACGGTCGGCCCGGGCGACGGGATGTACAACGTCGTCGATCCGACGGACAGCCGGTGGGTCTACAACACGCGCGAGCTGAACCAGGCCGGCCGGATGGACCAGCAGACGGGCGTCAGGACGAGCATCGCGCCCACGCGGCCGGCCGGCCAGGTGCGCCTGCGGTTCAACTGGATCGCGCCGATAGCGCTGTCGCCGCACAACCCGCAGATTCTCTATGCCGGCGCCCAGGTCCTCTTCCGCTCCCTCAACCGTGGAAACACCTGGGAGGAGATCAGTCCCGACCTGACGACGAACGATCCGGCGAAGATCGCGCAGAACGTGCCGTACTGCACCATCACGTCCATCTCGGAGTCGCCGCTTCGCGCCGGTGTCATCTGGGTGGGCACCGACGATGGCAAGGTGCAGCGAACAGGGAACCACGGCGGGCAGTGGACCGACGTGACGCCGGCGCTGACCGCGGCCGGAGCGCCGGCCGACCGGTGGGTGAGCCGCGTGTTCGCCTCGCCGCACGATCCCGCGACCGCGTTCGTCGCGAAGAACGGATTTCGCAACGACGACTTCGCGCCGTACCTCTACCGGACGACCGACGACGGCCGGACGTGGAGGTCGATCAGCGGCAACCTGCCGGCGGCGCCGGTCAACGTCATCGTACAAGATCGGAAGAACCGCGAGTTGCTCGTCGTCGGCAACGACATCGGCGTGTTCGTGTCGATTGACGGCGGCGGCCACTGGTCGCGGTTGAAGGCGAACCTGCCGACCGTGGCCGTGCACGACGTGACGATTCATGCGCGCGAAAACGACCTGGTGGTCGCGACGTACGGGCGGGCGCTCTGGGTGGGCGACATCACGCCGCTCCAGGAGCTCACGGGTGACGCGGCGAACTGGAGCGTGCACCTGTTCGACATCAAGCCGCGCGCCAGGTACGGCTTCAGCTCGCAGGGCATGAACTACCACCTCTTCGGCGACAAGTATCTCCAGGTGGCGAACGAACCCGAGGCGCTGGTGCTGAACTACTATCTGCGCGCGGATGCGGCGGGCGACGCCAAGATCTCCATCACGGATCTCGCTGGTCGGCCGGTCCGCCAACTCGCTGGCCCGGCGAAGCGGGGCTTGAACCGGGTCCTGGTGCCGCTCGGCGCCGGCGGAGGCCGCGGGGCCCGTGGCGGGCAGGCGGCCGGCGGTGGACAGTCCGGCGGTCAGCGAGGTGGTGCGGCAGCAACTCTGCCGCTTGCAGTTGGCGAGTACGTCGTGACGCTCGAGGTGGCCGGCGAGAAGGTCACTAAGAACGCCACCGTGCGTCCGAGGCTGACGAAGGGCCGGGAGTAAACGGAACTCGCGGTCAGTCGATGATCGGAAACGTCGCGGCTGGATCCCCTTTCAGCGAATCAATGTCCTGCTGATGCCGGCGCATGATGCGCGCAACGTCGGACGTCGTGCCGTTCCCGTCCTCGATCGGGAGGACCCTGGAGGCCCATCGACGAGGCTGCGCTGATGGAGGTCGCAGTCCTTGGAGGCGATCATCCAGCTCTGTCCGGCGACGTAAGTCCAGCCTGACGAACTGCCCGCGTCTGCCAATCCTGCGTCTCGGACGTGCTCGGACCCGAGTTACTGTAGCAGTCGGGGAGCATTCCGAGCGGCATCGTCGGAACGTGTCACTCGGCGCCGCGACCCCGTTTCCCTCTCGCCCACCTGGCAACAGCTCCCAGATGCGGGGCTCGGGTGGTCAGGCCAGCTAGTCGAGCGCAGTCCGTCGACGCTGGAAGGCGGGCATGCCCGAAGCCTTAGTGCCAGCGACCGGGCGCGTCGAAGGGCAAGTGGTGCGCGCGACGACGTCGAAGGTGTCCCTCCGGCTGGTGCCCTTCGCATTCGTCCTCTACGTCGTCTGCTACCGTTGGTCAACGGCCGAGGATGTTCTGCCTGCTTCGTGTGTTGCTTGGCCCTGCCGAGGCCGGCTGTTCCTCGTCCTGATCCGGGACTCGGGTTTCCGCAAATCGTCAAAGACCTGTTTCGGCAGAGCGGTCGCATGGTCGGCTTCCTCGTCGCGATTCCGCGCAGGTCGGCATCATTGCGATGATCACCGTCGGCGCGAACTCGGACCGCACTGGCGAGCGATACCTGGATATCGCGGTTCCAGTGTGGGCAGGTTCCGCCGCCTTCCTGGCATCTGTCGCGCTCGGTTCGCCGGTTCTTGTCCTCGGAGCGTTGTCCCTCTTCACGGCCGCGCCGATGGCCATGTACGGGCCGTTCTGGGCGCTTCCGGCGCCGTTTCTGCGGGGGACTGCCATCGTCGCTGGTATTGCCCAAGCTCGAGACCTCGGTGGCTTCGCAGGGCCGTTTGTGCTGGGCGCGGTAAAGGACCGCGCCGGCTCGTCCTCGGCGGCCTGGTTGGGCCGCTCCGTCCTGATGCTCAAAGTGGGGGCGATCGCTCTGGCCCTCACCGTCTCGAACCGCCGACGGCAGGGCCAATCTTTCCCCTGGAGTTTCGTGAGGCCGGCGCTCCGCGGGCGGTCCGGGAGTGACGGGCCCGCGCCGGTGCCTCGTGGGGGCACTCTCACGGAAGAGTTACGCTTTTCTCAGAAAGGACACGGCGGTGCTGCGCTTCCCTGCGTTTCTGCCGATAGTAGGAACGGAAGAGTCTGTCGCTAGCGGGAGCACCCTATGCTCGACAGCAAGACCCAGGCCAGCCGCTTGTGGCACCGCTCCACCGGCAAGGCCGACCGGCATCGATTCGAGGAAACCTCGCGCGACGAGCGCCTGCCGCGCTTGCTGCTCGAGAACATCGACGCCGGCGTCGCGATTATCGACGCCGACACCCACGTCATCGAATTGTTGAACAAACGCGGCCTTGAGTTGTTCGGCGGCCGAGAGGAAGAGGTTCTCAACCGTGTGTGCCATTGCCTCCTGTGCCCGGCCGAGAAGGGCAACTGCCCGGTGACGGACCGAGGCCAGACCGTGGACAAATCCGACCGCCTCCTGGTGCAGGCGGGAGGAAGTCGGCTTCCGGTCCAGAAGTCGGTGAGGCGAATTCAGATCGATGGCAAGGACAAGCTGCTGGAGACTTTCATCGACATCTCCGACCGGAAGCGCGTCGAGGACGCGCTGATCGACACGAATGCTGCGCTGGAGCGCCAGACGCAGGTGGCCACAGCTCTGGCCGAACAGGCCAAGCGGGCTGACGCCGCGAAGAGCGAGTTCCTGGCCAACATGAGCCATGAGATTCGCACGCCCATGAACGGCGTAATTGGTATGACGGGCCTCTTGCTCGACACAGCGCTGACCGAGGAGCAGCGGCGCTACGCCGAAACGGTGCGTGTCAGCGCTGAGTCGCTCCTCGGGCTCATCAACGACATCCTCGATTTCTCGAAGATCGAAGCCGGCAAGCTCGAGTTCGAAGTTCTCGACTTCGACCTCCAGGACTTGCTGGACGACCTGGCCGCCACAGTGGCGGTCCGGGCCCAGGGAAAGGGCCTCGAGCTGCTCTGCAGTGTGGATCCTGCTGTCCCCACGCGGTTGCGCGGCGACCCTGGAAGGCTGCGCCAAGTGCTCACGAATCTGGTCGGCAACGCAGTCAAGTTCACATCGGCCGGCGAAGTCTCAGTTCGCGTCACCGTCGAGACCGAGACTCCCGAGAGCGTTCAGTTGCGGTTCGCCGTTTGCGATACGGGCATCGGAATCTCTGCGGACAAGGTCGCCCTGCTGTTCGGGAAGTTCACGCAGGCAGACGCCTCGACCACGCGGGAATACGGCGGTACCGGACTGGGCCTGGCCATTTCGAGAGAACTGACCGAGATGATGGGCGGCCGCATCGGCGTATCCAGCGAGGTCGGCCGGGGATCCCAGTTCTGGTTTACAGCCCACCTGGCAAGGCAGCGCGCAATAGGCACGGCGGGGCACGTCGAGCCCGCACACCTGGGCGACGTCCGCGTGCTCGTCGTCGACGACAATGCGACCGGTCGAGAGGTCCTGACGAAACGGCTAGCGTCCTGGGGCATGCGGCCGACCGACGTACCCGATGGCCCGTCGGCGCTCGCGGCCCTCACGCGGGCCGTCGACCAGGGAGACCCGTTCAGAATCGCCGTGCTGGACATGCAGATGCCGGACATGGACGGCGAGATGGTCGGACGGGCGATCAAGAACGACAAGCGGCTGGCCGGCACGCACCTCGTGATGCTGACCTCCATTGGCGCTCAAGGTGACGCAGCCCGCCTGCGGCAGATCGGCTTCGCAGACTACTTGGTCAAGCCCGTTCGCCCGCAGGAGTTGATGAGCGCCTTGTCCCGAGCCCTCTCGGGCCGTGACGCATACCGGCCCGAACCCGCGGCTACCGGTCGGCGCACGGCGCGGGAGTATCGAAGCCTCTTCGCCGGCCGGTCCGCCCGCATCCTGCTCGCGGAGGACAACGTCACGAATCAGCACGTGGCCTTGGGCATTCTCAAGAACATGGGCCTTCGGGCCGACGCCGTTGCGAACGGTGCCGAGGCTCTGAAGGCCCTGCAGTGCCTGCCGTATGACTTGGTCCTGATGGACGTTCAGATGCCGGTTATGGATGGGCTGGAGGCGACGCGACAGATTCGGTCGGTAACGTCCGGTGTTCGCGATCATGCGGTACCCATCATCGCCATGACCGCCCACGCCATGGAAGGTGACCGCGAGGCGTGCCTGAGCTCAGGCATGAACGACTTTGTGTCGAAGCCCGTGTCGCCGGACGCCCTGGCGAGAGCAATCGCCCAGTGGTTGAGTGAGCACGAGACAGACTCCGATACGACTGGGCCGGAGGACGGCGTGCCTCAGCGGCTATCAGTTTGGGACAAGGCGAGTTTCACGGACCGCCTGATGGGCGACAAGGAACTTGCCGAGGCCATCGTGCGCGAGTTCGTCGCCGACATGCCGCGTCAGATGGAGTTCCTGAGGATGGCGCTCGATGCCGGCGATCTCTTGAGCGTTCAAGGCTGCGCGCACAGTATCAAAGGCGCGTCGGCGAACGTCGGCGGCGAACGGGTCCGGTCGATGGCCGAGCAGGTCGAGGCCGCCGCCAAGACGGGGGACCTAGGCCTGACCCGGGGATGCGCCGCCGACCTCCAAGGAGAGTGCGACACGTTGCGGGCGGCGATGACCCTTGTGCCTCCCGAGAACTCCGTCCGCCTCCAGACGACAACGGGAACAGCGAGGGCGGAGGGCGTTTAGGCGCGGTGGCGGAGTCGTCTCGACGTCATGTCGGCAATCGTTCGGTGGCGCAGGGCGACACGTCGCCCCAAGGCCCCCAGCTCATGAGCGGTCGGCCGCCTCCCGGTGAGGCTGGGCGGCGTTCGTCGTGATGCTGGACGGCGATGATGCCCGCGATGTTCCCAAGCCTTCCCGCCCTATTGCCGACTCTGACGGAGTGAACCATCGGTGAACAAGTTGCCGTGAGTCCGCTCCACGACTTGGCGTGGTTTCTTCGTGGGCCTGTGAAGAATCGCGAACGATCTGTACGCGTTCGCGTCCATAGACCACTCGCTGGTGCGCCCGGCTCGCTTAGCCGCCGGGCGCCGGCCAAGTCACTTCATTACGCGAGTGGTCGACGATGGCGGGGATGGAACCCCCAGCCCTGCAACTGGCCGCTTGCCCGCGTTGGCGCGGGAGCGAAACAGGCCGCCGCGGCATGCGTCAGCCCCCCGGCTCGCGAGCTGTTTACTGGCTTCGCAACACTCCAACCAGCCCTTGGACCGGGGCTGGTTGGCGTTCATTCCCTCTGCAACGTGCAGAAGACCATCTGCCGGAAGCGCTCATGGTCGGCAGCGATACAGATGTCTACGTTGCCGGGCGGCACGGGATGTCCTGGTACACGTCCTCGCCGTAGACCAGCAGCCCACGGGTGTACTCGCCCTCGAGCTCCACCTTCATGGCGACGGACATGTACCGCTGCCCCAGTGTGGCGTCGGCCGCCAGCGCAACGGCCAGCGGATCGGCGTTGATGGAGCCCGCCGCCCCACGGTACTTCATCTCATAAATGCGGCGCAGCGTGTTGGATTGCAGGAAGAACTGGCTGCGACGGGTGCGGAAGGCCGCCGCGTGGTCGTAGTCCTCGGCCACCAGCACGGAGTCGTGCCGGGCCGCATCGCCCATCATCAGGAGAGGCACACCGGAGCGCACCACGACGTCCGCAGCCTCGGGGTCCACCAGCACGTTGTACCCGGGCGCGAAGCCAGGCCCCTCATATTTCCCGCCGACGAAGATCACCCCGCGGAGATTCCGAACGAAGGCGTCATCGCGCAGGATCGCTATTGCCACGTTGGTAAGCCCACCGAGCGCGAGGATCGTTACCTCGCCCGGAGCCCCGTTGACGATGCGCCGCATCGCGTCTACGGCGTGCTCCGGGTCGACCCTCTGCTTCGCCGCCGTGACCTGGACCTCACCCAACCCATACTTGCCGTGGATGAACGAGGCGACGGGATACGGACGTCCGAGGATAGGCCGCGCGATGCCACGGAACACCGGCACGCGGCCGCTTGCGCCGGCCAAGTCCACCACGTACAGCGCGTTGCGTACCTGCTGACCATAGCCCTCGAGGCCCATGTTGCCCGGACAGACCGTGACGGCTTCCACCTGCAGCGCCGCCGTGGAGAGCGCCATGAGGATTGCGAGTGCGTCATCAGGTACCGGGGTCCGTATCGATGATAACGCGCCGTACCCCGGTCAGCCGGGGCTTCTCGACCGGCACACCGCTGGGCGGAATGATCGCCGAGCCCGGAGCGCCCGCGCGCGTCACCTCCGGCACGGACTGCTGCGCTTCCGCCAGCCCACGAATGCCGATCGCTGCCGCTCCCACCAGGGCACCACGCACGATCTGCCGTCGCGAGAATCGGCTCATCGCCTGCGTCCTTTCATTGTTGGAACGAGATCAACGCACGCCCCAAGAGACAGAGACCGCGCGGGTCACCTGCTCGACAGACCTCTTACTATACGCAGTGTGGCGCGCACGGCCGAGGGAATGTGGCTGCCTGACAGGCCCTTACGCGGTATTCCGCCCGAGCCACGTCGCTGCATCCACCCGATTCGGTCTCGGAGACACAACCCGGCCACCGGCGACCGTCGGACGGATTCTGTCGTCGACTACGAGTCCGACGATGAGCATCCGGCACTCGAGTGCGACGACAAGCACGATCAGTTGCTGACGGCTTGTGTCGGCGTTTCACCGGGCCCAGTCAGCCTCGGTTAGCCTGGCGTTCGAGGGCCGTCGGTCGCCCCAGAGTCTGCCGAAGACGTTCGCCCACACCGCGATCGTCCAACCCGTAGCGCGGCGACAGGCCGTACCGGTCGTCAGGCCGGGGACCGCGTCGGATGTGAGACTCGGCCCAAAGCGGACCGTCGCATCGGATGAGGTCGATGCCCACTGGCCCCGCCCGTCGTCGCGTCGGATACGCGGCCCGACCGCCGGCGCTCGTAGCGATGCCGACGAGAAACGCAATCGCTGGGAACACGCCGCCGCTGGAAGCGTGACGGGGGCGACCGACCGCAGGCCAACGAAGCCGTACTTCGGTCGACTGCGCTCTTGTTGATCTCCGGGCGAGGACTCACAGACCTCTGTCGCCCTTGACAGAGGAGTAAGTACTTACTAACTTTCATCACCATTATGACCGCACGACGCCCGGCGCGGCGGACGCGCATGTCCGCGACGGAACGCCGAGTGCAACTGATCGATGTGGGCCTCGACCTGTTCTCGCGTCGGGGATTCCGTGGGACGACGACCAAAGAGATTGCGGCCGAAGCGGATGTGACAGAGGCCGTCATCTTTCGGCATTTCCCGTCGAAGGAGGCGCTCTACACCGCGGTGCTCGACTCCCGGCTTGGATCGGCCGAGCGGCGGCGGCGGCACGCGGAGATCGAAGGGCTCATGGCGCAGGACGACGACCGGGCGGTGTTCACGGCCGTGTTGCGCAACATCTGCGACCGGTACGCCCGGGACCCGCGATTCGAGCGGGTGGTGCTCTTTGCGGCGCTGGAGGGGCACCGCGAGGCGCTCGCCCATCTCGTCGAGGCAGGCGGCACCCACTTGCGTGCCATCAGCAGCTATATCGTGCGCAGGCAGAAGGCCGGAGCCCTGACGGCGGCCGAACCGGCTAACCTCCTGTTGGCCATCACCGGCATGGCGCATTTCTACGGCATCCTCACGCGGATCTTCGAGATACCGGTTCCTGTCGATTCCGAGGAGACCATCGTTGACTTCTTTACTCAGATCGCCATGCACGGGATCTCTCGGAACAACTCCACGAGTACAAGAAAGAGGGCGAACCGATGAAGGCGTTCAGTGATCCCATTAGCTCGTTCATCGACGCGGGCGGCCGGATGACGGCAGGCGCCGCGGCGCTGGCCCTTGCCGTCCTGCTGGTAACGGCCGGCGCGGGCTGCGAGAGACGTTCGCCGGGTGCGCGAGCCGCCGCGGTGCCGGAGGTGGGAGTTGCCGCCGTCCGCTCCGAGCGTGTCGTCCTGACGACGGAACTGCCGGGACGAACCGCTGCCTACCTGGTCGCCGACGTGCGGCCGCAGGTAAACGGCATCATTCAGCGCCGGGCGTTCGTCGAGGGTGCCGACGTCAGGGCCGGGGATCTCCTCTACCAGATCGATCCCGCGCCCTACCAGGCAGCCTACGACCAGGCGGTGGCCGCGCTCGCGGTCGCGGAGAGCGACGTCCCCGCGCTACGTTCGAGGGCCGAGCGCCTGAAGGAGCTTCTGCCGATACACGCGGTCGGCCAGCAGGACGCTGATGACGCCACTTCGGCACTCGCCAGGGCCGAGGCGAGCGTCCTGGCGGCGAAGGCGGCCGTCGAGACGGCGCGCGTGAACCTGTCGTACACGCCCATGAAATCGCCCATCTCCGGGCGCATTGGCCGTTCGAGCGCGACCGTTGGCGCCCTGGTGACCGCGTACCAGCCAACGCCGCTCGCGGTTGTGCAGCAGCTCGATCCGATCTACGTCGACGTCACAGAGGCCAGCGCCGACATTCTCCGCCTCGCCCGCGCCGTGGATAGCGGGAACATCATGCGCGGCAGCCCGCAGGCGAAACGAGTCAAGCTGCTGCTCGAGGACGGGACGCTTTATCCCAACGAGGGCACGCTGCAGTTTCGAGATGTGTCTGTGGAGCCCACAACGGGCTCGGTGATCCTGCGCATGGTGTTCCCGAACCCGCAGCGTACGCTCCTGCCAGGCATGTACGTGCGCGCGGTTATCGAGGAGGGCGTCAACGAGCATGCGGTTTTGGCGCCGCAGCAGGGGATTACACGCAACATGAAGGGCGATCCGCTCGCGATGGTGGTAACCGCCGCGGGCAAGGTGGAGCAACGGAAGATCGAGCTCGACAGGGCGATCCGTTCGGATTGGGTCGTGACGCAGGGGCTTGTGCCTGGCGACAGGCTGATCATCGAGGGCCGGGACAGAGTACGGCCCGGTGCCATGGTGCGCGCTGTGCCGGGTGACGTTGCTCGGCGGACGCCGGCCGTACAAAGGGCGTCGGATACGAAACGGCCGCAAAACGCCCCGGACGGGAAGTAGGAGGCAGCATGTCCAACTTCTTCCTGGAACGGCCCGTCTTCGCGTGGGTCATCGCGATTGCCATGATGCTGGGCGGCGGCCTTGCCATCTACAACCTCCCGATATCGCAGTACCCCAACATCGCCCCGCCGTCGATCTCGATCACCACGTCCTATCCGGGCGCGTCGGCGGAGACCATGGACAATACCGTCATCCAGATGATCGAGACCACGCTGACCGGGCTCGATCGGATGCTCTACATGTACTCGACCGGCGATTCGTCTGGCTCGGGATCGACGCAACTGACGTTCGCGCCAGGCACCGATCCCGACATCGCCTGGGCGAAGGTGCAGAACAAGCTGCAGCTCGCGCTGCCGACGCTACCGGACGTCGTCCAAGCGCGGGGCGTCACCGTCGCCAAGTCCACGCGAAACTACCTCCTCATGGTCGGTCTGACCTCCGACGACGGCAGCCTGTCGATGGAGGACCTCAACGACTATGCGGCGACACAGTTGCAGTCGCCACTCGGCCGCGTCCCTGGGGTCGGCGAAGTCCAAATGATGGGGAGCCCGTACTCGATGCGGATCTGGCTCGACCCGGACAAACTGACCAAGTACCAGATGACGTTGGATGATGTCGTGGCGGCGGTGCGCGCGTACAACGTCGAGGTGTCGGCCGGGCAGCTCGGTGGTGCGCCGGCGGTGCCGGGCCAGCGCCTCAATGCCTCGATCTTGGTCCAGTCGCTCTTGGTGACGCCAGAGGAGTTCGCATCGATTCCGCTACGTACCAACCCCGACGGGTCGATCGTCCGCGTCAGCGAAGTCGGCCGGACCGAACTGGGCAACGAACTACCCGATATCATCGGCCGCTACAACGGCAGCCCGATGGCCGTGCTCGCTATCCGCATGGAGGCGGGCGCGAACGCACTCGACACGGCGAACGCGATCAAAGCCAAGATGGCCGATCTCGGGCGATCGTTTCCCCCGGGCATGAAGGTCGTTTACCCGTACGATACGACGCCTTTCATCAAGGTCGCGATAGGGGAGGTCGTCAAGACGCTCCTTGAGGCGATCGTCCTCGTCTTCCTTGTGATGTACCTGTTCCTCGGCAACCTCAGAGCGACGCTCGTTCCGACCATCGCGGTGCCGGTTGTGATCCTCGGGACGTTTGGCGTTCTGGGGCTCCTCGGCTTCTCCATCAACATGCTCACGATGTTCGCGATGGTGCTCGCGATCGGCCTCCTCGTGGACGATGCCATCGTGGTCGTCGAGAACGTTGAGCGGGTAATGAGCGAGGAAGGGTTGCCGCCGTGGGAAGCGACCCGCAAGTCGATGGGCGAAATCGCCAGCGCGCTCGTGGGCATCGGCCTGGTGCTCTCCGCGGTCTTCGCACCCATGGTCTTCTTCCCCGGGTCGACCGGCGTCATCTACCGGCAGTTCTCGGCCACCGTTATCGCTTCGATGCTGCTTTCGGTGGTGGTGGCATTGATCCTCAGCCCCGTGTTGTGTGCCCAGCTCCTCAAGCCTGTCGAAAGGGGGCACGAAGCGGCCGAGACAGGTTTCCGCTTGCTGCGGCCATTCTTCCTGGCGTTCGACCGCACGTTCTACCGCACGCGGGCCGGGTACACGCGGCTGGTGACCCAGATCCTCGGCCGGCGAAAGAGCTATGTCGCCGCTTTCGCGGTCGTCGTCGTTGTCATGGTCTTCCTCTACTTGCGGATGCCGACGGCGTTCCTTCCGGATGAAGACCAGGGCGTGGTGATGACGATGGTGCAGCTCCCGGTCGGTTCGACGCTGGAGCAGACCCAGGCCGTGATGGAGGACGTACAGCGATACTTCCTGACGACGCACAACGAGGCCGTCGAGTCGGTTATGGCGATGAGCGGCATCGGGTTCGCGGGCCGGGCGCAGAACCAGGGAATGATGTACCTGAAACTCAAGAACTGGGCGCTACGGGACCGCCCGGATCTTCGCGCGCAGGCAGTGGTCAACGCAGCAGCGCTGGTGTTGGCGAAATACCGCGCGGTGATCATCCCGATGATCCCACCGCCGATCACAGAGATGGGCAACGCCACCGGTTTCGATCTAATGCTCGAGGACAAGGGGGGCGTTGGCCACGAGAGGCTCACCCAGGCCGAGGTCCAGCTGCTTCAGATGGCAGCAAAGGACCCTCGACTCACGCGGGTGAGACCGAATGGGATGGCCGACGTCCCGATGTACAAAGTGGACATTGACTGGCAGAAAGCGGGAGCGCTTGGCGTCCCCGTGAGTGCCGTGCAGAGCTACCTCTCGGGCGCGTTCGGGAGCGCCTACATCGGCAACTTCGTCCAGGGCGGCCGCGTCAAGCGTGTCTACGCGCAGGCTGACGCGCCGTTCCGTATGCTCCCCAACGACTTGGCGCACCTCTACGTCCGGAATGCCCAGGGGGCCCTTGTCCCGATGTCAGCCGTGGCCTCTGGGCGCTGGCTCTATGGTTCCCCGAGGCTCGAACGCTACAACAGCTTCCCCGCGATGGACATCCAGGGCGATCCGGCCCCGGGGCATACGACGGGCGAGGCGATGCAGGCAATGGAGGAGATCATCCAGAAACTTCCCCCCGAGATTGGGTATGAGTGGACGGGGGTGTCGTACCAGCAAAAGGAGGCCCAATCGCAGGCAGGGCCACTCTATGCCTTCTCGGTGCTCGCCATCTTTCTGGTCCTCGCGGCGCTTTACGAGAGCTGGAGCGTCCCCATCTCGATCCTCTTCGCCCTCCCGCTCGGTGCCATCGGCGGCGTGCTGGCCACATCACTGCGCGGCATGCCCAACGACGTCTATTTCCAGATTGGCCTGCTCACCGTGCTCGGCCTCACGACGAAGAACGCGATCCTCATCGTGCAATTCGCCAAGGCCCACATGGAGGAAGGCGCCGGCGTGATCGAAGCGGCCATCAGCGCGGCCAGGCTGAGGCTCCGGCCCATCGTCATGACTTCGCTGGCGTTTGGCTTTGGCGTCCTGCCGCTGGCGCTCGCGACGGGCGCGGGCGCGGGCGCGATGAAGGCGATAGGGACCAGTGTGCTGGGCGGCATGATCACCGCGACGTCGCTGGCGATTTTCTTCATTCCATTGTTCTACGTCGTTGTCGTAGGGGTGTTGGGCGGCGGCAAGCGTCGGCGGGTCAGGACTGCAGCTGCCGAAGCGGCGCCCGCGGTGGAGGTGCAGTGACATGTGGCGACCAACGACGATCCTCGCAATGACTGGTGCGCTCCTCGTCGCGGGGGGCTGCAGCTTGGCACCGAGGTATGTTCGACCCGCGGCGCCCGTCCCTCCGGAGCTGCCCAGTGGCGCCGCGAGTACGCCAGCGGACGTGCCGCCCACGGCGCCCTGGCAGGAGTTCATCACCGACAGCCACCTCCGTTCCGTTGTCAACCTCGTGCTGGCCAATAACCGCGACCTGCGTGCCGCGGCACTGAACGCGGAGCAGGTCGGTGCCTTCTACCGCATCCAGCGCGCCGGGCTGTATCCCACCGTGGCCGCGGCTGCGTCGGTCGACTCGTACCGCGTGCCGGCGAGGCTCTCAACGACCGGCCAGGCGGAGAACGTTGGGGAAGACACGCTGAGCGTGGGCTTGACGGCGTGGGAAATAGATTTGTTCGGCCGTATCCGCAGCCTGAAGGAGCAGGCCCTCAACCAGTACCTCGCCGCACAGCAGACGACCGTCGCCACGCGCACCTCCATTATCGCAACGACCGCGAGCGCGTATCTGGCGCTCGCGGCTGACGCTGAGAACCGGGCGCTTGCGGAATCCACGTTGGAGGCACAGAGGCGGACACTCGACCTAATTCAGAGGAGCCGCGATGCCGGCGTCGCCAACGACCTCGACGTGAGCCAGGCGCAGACACAGGTAGAGATCGCCCGGACGGACTCCACAAGGTATGCCGGCCTCGTCGAACTGGATCGCCATGCTCTTGAACTGCTCGCCGGAACGACCGTTCCAGCAAACCTCCTGCCCGCCAGTCTGGCCGATGTCCAGCCGCTCAAGGGCGTGTTGCCGGGATTGTCGTCGGAGGTGTTGCTCCGGCGGCCCGACGTCCTCGCGGCCGAGTATCAGTTGAAGGCGGCCAACGCCAACATCGGCGCGGCGCGCGCCGCCTACTTCCCGAAGATCTCGCTCACCACAGCAATCGGGCTTTTGAGCCCGGATCTGTCCGGGCTCTTCAGGGAGTCGCCCGGAACGTGGAACCTCGCGCCGCAGGCCGCCGTCCCGATCTTCACGGGTGGCGCGCTGAAGGCCAATGTCGACGCGGCGCGGTTCCAACGCGAGGCCGCCATCGCGCAGTACCAGAAGGCGATCCAGACAGCATTCCGCGAAGCAAGCGATGCGCTGTCGCAGCGGAACACCCTGGCGGCGGAAAGAGACGGCGAAGAAGCCCTCGTAAAGGCCCTGGGTAGAGCCTACGGTCTGTCCGAGGCACGCTACAAGGCGGGCATCGACAACTACCTGGTTGTCCTAGTGGCGCAGCGCTCACTGTTCGCGGCCCAGCAGGTGCTGGTTGGCCTGCGGGCGGCCGAACAGCAGAACCTGGTGACTCTCTACAAGGTGCTGGGCGGCGGCGTGTCATAGGTGGGAACACCGGTGGTCCGATCGGGCCGGAATCAATCTGAGTACGGTCTTTGCCGGGCAGAACGTCGGCGTCCAGCAGGTCAGCGACCGAATCTGGCTGGTCAGGTCATGTCACGGACTACGATCTGGGGTACTTCGACCCGGCGGATGGAGTTTCTGGTAGGAACCACTCTTCGGAGAGTCCATTGCCGCTTCAGAATGCGAATTTTGCCGCGAGTTGAATTAGGCGAGGCGCGGCGGCGCGGACGATCTGACCAAAACTCGCGCCGGCCACGTTTCCGTCTACGGCCCCCGGCCCGTAGAACTGCGCCTGGTTGAACAGGCTGAACCGGCTGGGCGCGGACGATCGGTCGTGGAGTCTCCCTCGGCGCCGAAGCCATCGGCGAAGATCTTGAGGGTTTCTGGGATACGACGGAAGCCGAGGGAGGGTCGCGCCTCCTCGTTGGCCCGTCAATCCACATCGTTCCGCACGGTCACAAGTGGCAGCTGACGTCCGTCGGCGGTCCCATGTTTCATCCAGATGCGACGAATCGGTCAACCGCTGCTCTTCGCGCACTCCCACCGGCCACCGGGCGCGGCGGCTACGCCGTCGAGATGAGCTTCACTTATTCCGTCTTCTGATCGGCCGCCTCAGTCGCGCTCCCCGCGACCAGTGGCAGCCCGAGGGCTGTCCAGACGCCGGGTGCCGTCGTTCTGTTCCCCGGGGTTCGGGGCCAGATTGTTCATGGTTCACCTGCTCGACAAACGTCAACACTCACGACGCCTTCGCCTCTCGCCCACGCGCCTCGGAGCGATATCGAGTGGTCGCGTCACTCTTGGACTCGGCGACTACGCGCCACTCCGAAGCCGGAGAATCTGCCTCGCATTCCCGGACGCCACCTGCAATCGTTCGGCTTCGGAGATCCGGGCCCGCTCGATGAACTGCGCCGCCAAGTCAGTCTTTTCGAAGGGATAGTCCACCGAGAACATGACATTGCCGCCGCCCATGGCGTCCAGCGCGCAACGCAGCGAGATGTCGGAACAGACGCCCGACGTCGTGATGGCGATGTTCCGCGTGATGTAGAACGAAGGCGGCTGGGCAAGCGTCCGTGAGCCACGGTTGCAGACCAGCCATCGGCTGTCGAACCGCCACACGTTCAACGGGAGCGTCTCGCCCATGTGTCCGAGGATCAGCCTCGCTTTCGGGTAACGCTCGAACACGCCTGCAAACACCAGCCTCAAGGCGTGCGCCGCCGTCTCGAACGCCCAACTGCACACCGGCCCCCAAAGCTCAGGGTGACCCGCATAGACGCCCGGATGATCGACCGGATTCCCGGGGTGCAGATAGATCGGCGCCTCCAGCGCAGCCGCCCGCTCCCAGAAGGCGGAGTACTTGTCGAGATCGAGGTATTCGCCGTTCGTCTGCCCGTTGATCATCGCTCCCTGAAAGCCCAGCCCGCGGACACAGCGTTCCAACTCCGCCGCAGCCTCCGCGGGGTCCTGCATGGCCAGGTGCGCGAAGCCGCCATACCGTTTGGGTCGCTGCTGGATCTGGGCGGCAAGAAAGTCATTGGCCGCCTTCGCCTTGCGCGTTGCGACGGCGGCGTCTCTTTCCACCTGCACACCGGGACCCGCAATCGACAGGACCACGAAGTCGATGCCGAACTGGTCCATGACCGCGAGACGCTGCTCGCCGAGATCCTGCAGGACCCCGGTGCCGAACCTGCGGACCTCCGGGCTGATGTTCGGGTACGTCTCGGCGAAATAGTCCACGAAGTCCGGAATCAGGAAATGCTCTTCGAGAGCGATCTTGCTGATCGGCCGACCTCGCCAGGATGGTGGATCCGCTGCGTCTTCCCGCGCGTCGAGCAGCCTGGAACTCGCCGTGCCGGCAACCGCTAGGGCCGCGCTCTTGAGAAGATCTCGACGCTTCATGGTTGTGACCTCGTGCTCGATGTGTGGCGATGCCGGCTGCGCTCCCCGCGAAAGCGGTCGAGGCCTCCTGCAACGCTACCGCGCCGGAGTGAGGCGACGACACGAGGAACGAGTGCGATCAGCCTCGGCGGATTCCTCCACAACTGGCCGTGTTCTCGACCGGGAACACCCCGCCGGGAGTTACCCGTTATGGAAAGTGCCCTTGTGATCCTGGTGACGTCCTCGTCGGGCTGGAGTTGGACGACGAGGACAGGAGTAGGACTGTCTGCGGTGTCACGCCTTGGGCGTATGCGGAACTTGTCGCCATTCAGCACTCCCACGACAGGCGGCTTGTACCGATCAGACAGGAGCGTAGACCTCTCCTGTTCGACGGCCGCCTCCAATCGCTGCCGGCAATCAGTCGGAGACAGGTCGATGACGGAGTTGACAGGTTTCCACATTCAATGGGTCGCCAACACCACAGTAGCGCGACGGAGCGGGAAATCCAAGATGGCTGTCCGGAACAGACTTCTTCCTACGCAAGATGAGGCAGACGAAATGCGGTTGTTTTACGGGCCGGCGGGGTGCCAAGGCTGCGAATATCGCGGGTTCCGTCGTGGCCAGGGCCCGTGTGAGCGATGACGAAGCCGATCGCCGCCGTGGCCGAGCGCATCAGGAATCGCTAGAAGTGGTTTCAGAACCTGTAGGGCGGGTCTCTGGACCCGATCGCGGGCATGAAGTCCCGCGCCACGAGGGTTTTGAAACCACCTCTAGCCTCAGGAGGGATCGAAGGTCATGGTGAGCAGTCTGGCCGGAGTCTCCGTTCTTGTGTGCCGAGGACCGCACATGTCTCGACGACTGGATCCCCGATCGGCGGATGGAAGACGGGCGATGACGGGAGCTCACTGCCGAGATCTTGGCGCTCCGCCATCAGTTGGCGGTCCTGCGACAACGGGCGCCAAAGCACCTCCTCCTCGGCCGCACCGATCGCCTCGTCTGGATGGTGCTTTCGAGCGTGTGGAGCGAGGAGGTTCTGGCAGGGACAGGTCGCTCAGCTGATGGGGCACGCGAAGGTCGACACGACGAGCAACGTCTACACGCAGGTGTTCGACGGATCGGCCCGGGCCGCCGCCAATCGCGTCGGCGCGGAGTTGTTCACAGTTGTTTACTCGCTCGGAGGGGAGACGGCTGTAAGTCGTTGAAAGGAGTCGCTCCTCACACACATAGGACTCGAACCTACACCTGGTTAACAGGTTAATGCGGATCTGCTATCTCGTCGGTCCTAAGTGGGTTAGCTTCGGATGAGATCGTGCTTTTACCTGGTGTTGGGGAGGAAATTGTTCACTGATTGTTCACTGCCCGGTTGCGACCAACAGGCCTTGGTCGGTCCTGCTCGTGCTCGGAGAGGCTCAGGCCAGGGTTCGCTCGGCCGGGACGGATGGAGTCCTCGGCAGGGACAGGTCTCGCGACGTAGCACACGTGCTACAATGTCATGGTATGGGGCGACGTATTACGCAACGGGAACTGCGGAACGACAGCGGACGTATCATGCAGGCGCTCGACAGGGGAAGATCTTTCGTCGTGACGCGAAACGGCGTTCCTGTCGGCGAGCTGGTCCCGTTACGGCAGCGGCTCTTCGTGTCCGCCGAAGCCGCCCGGGCCGCGTTCGAAGGAGCACCGCGCGTCGAGCCGCGGACGTTCCGGAGGGATGTCGATGCCATCGCCGATCAGAATGCGACACCCCGTGGCTGATGAGCGTCCGGCCCGCGGACTCGTCGATACGTCGGTCGTCATCGACTTGGAGTCAGTCAACCCGTCGGACCTGCCGCTGGAAATCGCTATCTCCGCGGTGACGATGGCCGAGCTCGCCGCGGGACCGCACGCGACGTCAGATCCGATTGAGCGCGCGGGCCGCCAGGACCGCTTGCAGCGCGCCGAGGCGACATTTGACCCGCTGCCGTTCGACTCGGCGGCCGCACGCGCGTACGGGCGCGTTTGGGCGGCGGTTCATGCCGGCGGCCGAAAGGCGCGCGGCCGTCGCGCCGTGGATCTGCTGATCGCGGCCACCGCGGTTAGCGCCGGTCTGCCCTTGTATACCCGGAACGCCGACGATTTCGTCGGCTTGTCGCAGTTGCTGGACATCGTCTCGGTATAAGACTGAGGTTTGCCGGCGGATCGCCAGGCCCCACAACATCTGACAGGGACCGAGCACGATGACCTTGGCGTGACGCCAAATGTGGTCAGTCCGACGGTCCCTTGTCGGATCGGGACTGAGTCAGCCGCCATTCGCGGGATGGGCGGGACCAACCCCCAGCTGAGAATGCGCCGAGGCTGGCGAGCAGTGGGTCAGCCGAGGGTGTGCCGCTCGCGTTTGCGTGCGGGCGCGTGGCACTCGGTGCGCGACCTGCGTGCGGACCAACGATTCCGGGCGCTCATCACGGACGATGGTGACCTCGACCCAGCGGGGAGTTGTTCAGGCGCGAGCCGAAGAAGTGCACCTTCTCCTCGCTGCCGTCCTGATACTGGACGATGACTTCGCTAAGGTCGTGCTGCGAAAACTCGCCGGCCGGTTCCTCGAACCGCGCGAGCGGCCGCACCTTGCGGGTCCGCAGCGTCTCGGCTGGCGCGCAGACCGCCATCTTTCCGCCGGTATAGCCCGCGAGCCGGGCCCGGTGCAGCAACTCCACCGACCGCACAGTCGGCTCGTCCCGCAGCGCCTCCCGAAGGACCTCGCGAAACGCCTGGTGGGCGCGATGACTTGCCCACTTGCCAGTTCGCGCCGTGCGGAGTGCTGCGGCAAGTTGTGACGCCGAAGAGGCAAGAATGTGGCAAAGGAGTAGGCGGAGGTCACGGTCGGTGGCGTTGAACGGCACGAACGTGGACGACCGGCTGGGTTCGAGTCAGGAGGCCCTGCGGGCCTCGCGCTCCAGCGCCGCGTGAAGGTCCCAATCGGCTTGGAGCCGGACCCAGAACTGCGCCGACATGTTGAAGAGTCGGGCCAGCTTCAGTGCTGTGTCCGCCGTGATGCCGCGCTTCCCCAGAACAATCTCGTTTAGACGGTTGAGCGAGATGCCGAGACGCTTCGCCGCTTCAACCTGAGCGAGGCCCATTGGCTTCAGGAACTCTTCGAGCAGCATCTCGCCGGGTGGAATCGCCGGACCCAGCCAGTTCGGGTCCCTACTGATAGTCTTCGACGCGGACTTCGTAGGCATCGCCATTTTTCCACTGAAACGTGACCCTGTACCTGACTGTTGACGCGAATGCTGCAACGGTCCGCCTGTCGCCCTTTCAACCGCTCCAGCCGGTTACCGGGCGGAACCAGAAGGTCCTTGAGCTGCGACGCCACGTCGAGCATCTTCAGCTTCCGCTGTACAACCGGCCACAGTTCATGGGGCACGCTCCGGGCCGCTCTCGTGTTCCGTTCACGGAACAAGTCTACGGTGGTCTCGTCCGCGAAGGAATGAATCACGATGTGCGTTTACATATTACACGAGTAACGTGTAATTGGCCGTGGCGGAACGAACCCGCGGCTCCGGCGTGACCGCTTCCATGGCAACCGTTGTGATCGCCAGCGCCGACTACGTCGGCGTCACCTTGCTCCCGCGATTCCTGGCACGGCTTGGACATTCGACGCGCTCTACCTCAGCGATGTCGACGCGGCGGTCCTGCCACGCGTCGGTGCAGTACCCGGAGAACCTCCTGGTGCGTTCCCTCATCCGGGAGCACCTCGTGTGTATTGCCGCGAAGAAGCACCCTTCCATTCACGGAAGGCTGGACCTGAAGACTTTTCGCGCTCAGGCGGATGGAACTTCCGGTAGGGACTGGAGTCTGGTCTTCAGGACGCCCAGGAGCGTCGCGGCTGCGAGTGGCTTCTGGAACACGCCATCCAGGCCGAGAGCCACGGAGTCGGTGATCGTGCTGAGGTCGTCGCCCACCGAGCTGAGCATGTAGACGGGGACCCTGTTGCCCAGGGCTTTCAGCTCCCTCGCGAAACTCGCGCCGGAGTCCACCTCCTCCATCATCAGGTCGACGATCACGAAGTCGGGGTTCGAGGCCTTGTAGACCCTCAACCCATCCTCGGCGGTGGAGGCCTCCGCCATGGCGTAGCCGTTCGCCTCCAGGACCATCCTGATGGCCATCAGAGCATCGACGTCGTCGTCGACATAGAGGACAAGGGGCCTTCCGTCTGTCATGGCTTAACCTCACCTAACCGGTTAGGCCTGGAGATCACTGCGTCTCCAGAGGACCTCCCACGCCAGAGAGCAACCCATTGGCGGCAAGCTCGAAGAAGCTGCCCTGCTCGCAGACTCGCTGGACGAATGCGACGGCGGCCGCGAGGTTCGCTCGCGCCCGGTCGGTCAGCGACTCCTGGTAATCATTGAAGGCATATCCGCGGATGCCCAGCGCGTAACCGTCCGTCCGTGCGCCGAACAGCTGCCGCGCGAGGCCCACGACCACTTCCGGCTGGAGGCTGTGCGTGGCGAAGCCCAAGCCGAAGACTGGCTCGACCCGCCGAAACGAGAACGGCTCGGCGCCCGAGGCGGCCGCGTCGGCGAAGATGACCACCTCGTACCGGGCCGCGGCCTCGGCGTCCTCCAGGCAGAGCTGGTAGTCCGACTGCACCGTCACGCCGGGCAGCGCCAGCAATTCGACCTGCGCAGCCAGTGCCGGACCCAGCCCGTCATCCAGGCGGCCCGGGTTGCCATAGCCAAGCAGCAGCACGCGCCTCTCGCTCATCACCTGCTCCTGGCGTCCAGGACCTGGCCCTCGTGGTCCAGCAACTCCACGGTCAGAGGCATCTGGCCGAGCGCGTGCGTCGCACAGGACAGGCACGGATCGTAGGCCCGGATTGCGACTTCCACGCGGTTCAGGAGCCCCTCCGTGATTTCCACCCCCGAAAGGTGGTCCTTGGCCACCTTCTGGATGGCGCGGTTCATCGGCTCGTTGTTGTGCGTGGTCGAGACGATCAGGTTCGCCATGACCACCTGGTCGCGGTCGTCGACCTTGTAGTGGTGGATCAGCGTCCCGCGGGGAGCCTCGATCATGCCGACCGCCTCCTCGCGCCGCTCCCCCTTGACCACCAGATCGGTGCCCTGCAGGTCCGGGTCGTGCAGCAGGTCGTGGATCTTCTCGATCGCGTGCAGGTGTTCGATCATGCGAGCCCAGTGGTAGGCCATCGTGAGGTTGTTGGGCTTGCCGTCCGTCAGTGCCACGAACTGCCGGCGCTCGGCCTCGGCCTCGGGTGTGTCGATGAAGTCCGCCGTGTTGATCCGGGCCAGCGGCCCCACGCGGTACCAGCCGCGCTCCGGCCCTAGCGCCCTGATGAACGGGAACTTCATGTACGACCACGGGCGGACTCCTTCGGCGAGGTAGTCGACGTAGTCCTGGCAGTCGACCTGGTCGAAGATCTTTCCGCCCTGGGCGTCGATGGCTCGCAAGTTCCCGTCGTAGAGGTCCATGGCCCCGTCGTTCCGGACGAGCGCCATGTGACTGGATTCGAACGAGCCAAACGGTGCCAGGGTCTCGAGGTTGGACATCGTGTAGCCCTTGGCGATCCCCAGCGCGCCACGGGCCCAGACGAGCATCTGGTCGAGGTCCTTGAGAAAGCCGTCTCGTTCCTGGATGGACAGGTTCTTGTTGACGCCGCCCGGGATCGCGCCGGTGCCGTGGATCTTCTTTCCCGCGGTGGCCTTGATGATTTCCTGCCCGAACTTGCGCATCATCACGCCCTGCACGGCCAGCTCGGGGTACCGGGCGGCCACGCCGATGATGTTACGGGTCGCCACGTCCGCGTCGAAGCCGAACAACAGGTCCGGCGAGCAGAGGTGGAAGAAATGGAGGGCGTGCGACTGGAAGATCTGCCCGTAGTGCATGAGCCGCCGTATCTTCAAGGCCGTCGGAGTGAGCCTCTCGCCGCCGACGATGCGATCCACCGCCTTCGCCGCCGCGAGGTGGTGGCTCACCGGGCAGATGCCGCACAGCCTTTGTACCAGGACCGGCACCTCCCAGAAGGGCCGGCCCTGAATGAACCGCTCAAAACCTCGAAACTCCACGATGTGCAGGCGGGTCTGGACGACCTGTCTCTCCTCGTCGAGGAGAATCGTGACTTTGCCGTGTCCTTCGACACGGGTCACCGGCTCGATCACAATCTTCTTGCTGGTGGGAAGCGCAACATCCACGACGATCCTCCGTATTCTGGCAGTCAATCGGTACTTAATCAACTCGTACGGCAGATCGATGGCCACGTTGCCCAACAAGGCCGTGAGTGCCGCCCAGATCGTGTCCGCCGACGGCGGGCAGCCGGGCAGGTAGTGGTCGATCTTGACCACTTCCTGAACCGGGTAGACCCGGTTCAGGAGCAATGGGAGATCCGGGTCGCTTGGAATCGTGCCCGTGGGGTTGTAGACGGTTGGCCCTTTCCGGTAAGCCTCGTCCAGGCACTCCTCGAGCGGGATCATGTTGCGCAGCGCCGGGATGCCTCCCATGGTCGCGCAGTCCCCGACGGCGATCAGGACGTCGCAGTGCGTGCGGAACTCCTGCAGCACATGCACGTTCTCTTCGTTGCAGCAGCCACCCTCGATCACGCCGACGAGGCACCGCCCCGAGAGCGTCTTGATGTCGTCGATCGGTGACTTGTCGAGTTGGATGAGCTCTATGAGATCCAGGATGCGCTCGTCGATGTCCAAGAGGGACATGTGACAACCGAAGCACCCTGCCAGAGACGTCGTGGCGACCTTTGGCTTGGCCATGGATCGGTTCCCCCTACTTGCCCTCGATCTCGGAGCCGATGGGTTTGTGATCGTACCTTCCGCTGCCCGATGGGGATCCCGTAACCGGTGCGTTTCTTCAGGAGCGCACCAACCGGGCAGACGTCCATCGCCTGGTCGGTGACGTCGACGTCGGTGTCCCCCAGGCCAGCCGCGGCGTTGACTGCCAGCTCCTTGCGCGGCCCGCGATTAACGAAGCCAAACACTTCCTTGCCATCCAGGTCGCGGGAGGCCCGGACGCAGCGGGCACACCGAATGCACCGGTTGTGGTCGATCATGATGTCCGGATGGGACCCGTCCACCTCGCGCGTGGGGAACGTGTACAGGTACCTGGGAGCGGTGATCCCGAACCGGTAGGCCAACGCCTGCAGCTCGCAGGTGCCGCTCTTCTCGCAGAACATGCAGAAGTGGTTGCCTTCGACGAACAGCATGTCGATGAGGTCCTTGCGGATCTCTCTGACCTTCTCGGTCGAGTTTTCGATCACCATGCCCTGCGAGATGGGCTGCGTGCAAGCCGCCTGCGGCCGGCCATTCACCAACACCGTGCACACCCGGCAGCTGCCGAACGGCTCCAGGCCCTTCAGGTAGCACAGCCGCGGGATGTAGATGCCAGCCTCGTCCGCCGCCTCCAGGACCGTCTGCCCGGGCCGGCCGTGGATCTCCATGTTGTCGATCGCCAGCCTCACCCTGTCGCTCATGTCAGCGTTCCTCGATTGCCCGCGGGTAGATGACGGACGCGCGCCCGGCGATCCCCTCTGCCTCGGAGACCGCCGCCGCGACGTCGAACGACGGGTTGAAACCGTCCTTGTCGCCCTTCACCAGCGCGTCATACTGCGGCCGGAAGTTGGCCAGCGACGTGAGAATCGGGTTGGCCGAGGTCTGGCCCAGGCCGCACCTGCTGGCCGTCTTCACCGTCATGCCGAGCCGCTCCAGATACTCCAGATCGCCCGGCTCTCCCCGGCCACGTATGATCCTCTCCAGCCGTTCCTTCAGCAGCACGTTGCCGACACGGCAGGGGGTGCAGTATCCACAGCTCTCGTGGACGAAGAAGTCCATGAAGCAGTCCGCGATCTTGAGGACGTCCCGCCCCGGCCCGAAGGTCATGATCGACCCGCCGGTGGCGAGATCGTCGAAACAGATCTTCCGCCCGTAGTCCCTGGGCCCGACGAGCTGTCCGCTCGGTCCGCCGACCTGCACGGCGATGGCGTCCTCGGCCCCGGCGAGTTTCAGCACCTCGGCAAGGGCGATGCCGAACTCCACCTCATAGATGCCCGGCGTCGTGCAGTCGCCAGAGATGCTCAGCAGCTTGGTTCCGCTGCTGCCCGGAGAGCCATGCTCGCCGAACGTCGCCGGCCCCTCTTCCAGAATCTTCGTCAAGCAGCACAGGGTCTCGACGTTGTTGACCGCCGTCGGAAAGCCGAGGTAGCCCTTCTGGGCTGGGAACGGCGGGCGCGTCTTGGGGTCGCCCCGCAGCCCCTCGCACGAGCCGATCAGCGCGGTCTCCTCGCCGCACACGTAGGCTCCGGCACCCATTTGAATGCGGATGTCGAAACCGAAGCCCTGCTTGCCCAGGATGTCCTCGCCGAGGAGGCCGTCGCTGCGGCGGGCGGCCAGGACATCCTCGAGGAACGCCCGCAGGTAGGCGTACTCCCCGCGCAGATACAGAACGCCCTGGGCGGCGCCGATGGCGTACCCCGCGATGGTCATCCCGGCAAAGACCCGGTCCGCTCGCTCGGTCAGCAGCACGCGGTCCTTGAACGTACCCGGCTCGCCCTCGTCGGCGTTGCACAGAACGAATTTCCTGGCGCCATCGGCCGCGCGGCAGAAGTCCCACTTCATGCCGGTCGGGAAGCCCGCCCCGCCGCGCCCGCGGAGCCGAGCGGTCTTGACCGTCCGGATCACCTCCGCCGGCGACATGCCCAGTGCCTTCCTGATGGCTTCACCGCGCACACCCGGGCTGAGGACGATTGGTCCCGGAACCCGGATGTTGTTTCGGACCGCCGAACGGACCAGCGGATGGGCGTTGTTCCCGTCACCGAGGCTCTTGACCAGCTTCTGCGGGTCCATGTGTGCCCGGAGCTCCGCCACGATGTCGTGGGCTGCGTCGCTGGTCAGATGGGTGACAGGCACGTCGTTGATGAGCGCTGCCGGGGCTTGATCGGAAAGCCCGATACACGGGACCGACTCCAGCGAGATCCGGCCATCCGGCGTGGTCTGGCCGAAGGCAATGCCCAGATCGTCGAAGAACGCCTGGGCCGCCCGCGCGCTGCCGTGCATCCGGTCGATGATGTCGTTGCAGAGGCGGATCACCACCTTCCCCCTGGGCCGGCTGGAGAAGAACGCGTAGAACGACACGATCCCGGCCACCCGCACCCTGGGGGTGGACACGGCGGTGGCGATGAGGTCAATGGCCTCGTCTCCGACGTACCCGTAGCGGGTCTGAACCGCCTGGACGATGTCCATCATCCGCGAGCGCTCGTTGCCGTAAACTTGGCAGATTTCTCTGATGCCGCTGCGAAAGTCGCTCATGGAAGGTGTGGGCAGCCCCTCTCCTCGATCGACCATCATACCCGTCTCCATCTAGAACTCCATCGGCGAGCCGGGCCTGCGCGAGACAGGGACGGATTATACTGTCGCGTCTCGAACTCGTCATGGAGGCCGCTGTCATGATTCGACGACCTTCGTGCGTGTTTGTCGCCCTCATCGGCCTCACGTGCGCCATCGCCGCAGCGCAGGATCTGTCACCCATCAAGCTGCCGGCGCCGCAACTCGACGGCGGCAAGCCACTGATGCCGGCGCTGAAGGCGCGCCAGTCCGCCCGAGAATACAGCAGTGAAAGACTGTCGCCGCAGGTCTTGTCCAACCTGTTGTGGGCGGCCTGGGGCATCAATCGCCAGGACGGACGCCACACAGCCCCCTCGGCCAGCAACAAGCAGGAAATCGACGTCTATGTGACCCTGCCGGACGGCGCCTACCTGTACGACGGCAAGGCCCACGTGCTGAACCCGGTCGCGTCATTGAACCTCGCCTATGTCGCGGACGTCTCGAAAGTCGCCCGGCCAGCCACCGATCCGCAGCAGGCGATGAACATCGGCGCCGATGCGGGCTACATCTCGGCGAACGCGTACCTGTTCTGCGCGCCTGGAGGCTTGGCGACGGTCGTTCGCGCGTCACTGGACAAGCCGGTGCTTGCCAAGGCCCTCAAGCTCCGCGACACTCAGCTCATCGCCGGAGGATATAACGGTCTTCGAGTACCAACCATCGCACGCGGCACCATCTCCAACGCACCGCCGCCAGGAGAGGGCCTGCCGTCTATCACTACTCACCTGGGAGTACATGCCCTCGAGTGCCGGCGTCGGACTGGGCTCGAGGACTGGCGCGGGTGGCCGAGCGATTACCTGATGGCACGTTCCTCGTCAGCCTGGCGTCAATCGTGTGGCGCGAGGCGTGGAAGTACGGTGAGCGCACCTACCGGTAGTGCCAGCACGACGTCGGCCACGCCGTCGCGTCGCTGCGTTACTCCGCGGCCCTCTTCGGCTGGGACCTCGCGATCCTGCCCGCGTGGTCGGACCCTGCCATCGCGGCACCGCTCGGCCTCGAACCGGGCGGCCAGCGACGGCGAGCGTGAGGAACCTGCCTGCCTCGTCGTCGTCACGCCGTCGCGATCGAGCGACGGACGATTCCGGGAGAGAGTGGAGTTGATCCGGGGGGGCGGCGGCGGCGCCTGGCTCGGTGCTGCAAACCGCTTGAGCCCGGCGCACGAGCACGAGTGGCCGACCCTCGACGATGTGGCCCGGGCGGCGACGCAGAATCGCTGTGCCGGCGTGGGGGTACTCGGCTCTGACGCCCGCTCTCGGGGCCGACGCGGCGCCGGCAATCGCCCGCAGCGTCAGCGCCCGCCAGGTGATCCTCTCGCGCCGAAGCGCCGTCGCCTTCGACACCGAGGCGCTGTCGCTGCCCTTTCGTGATTTTCTGCGCATGATGGACCGGCTGCTTCCTCGCGCGATGCCGCCGTGGGATGCGCTCTTCTGGCTGCCGGCGATTCACCTCGCGGTCTTCGTCCACAAGGTGCGCGACCTCGCGCCGGGCCTCCGCGCGCTGGTGCGCGAGCCAGGAGCGCTCGCGGACTTGGGAGACGCCCGGCCTCGACCGACACCTAACAGGAGAAACACACATGTCGGGCTCTGAAGAAACCGCCCCCCTGTCACCCTGGTGGCGGCACTCGGCCATCCTCGTGATGATCGCGGGCTTCGCCGTGCTGTCCTACCTCACCGTCCGGACCTACACGGACGCCCCGCCGATTCCCGATCATGTCGAGGACGCTTCGGGCCGCACGCTGTTCACGTCAGACGACGTCCTGCGCGGGCAGGAAGTGTTTCTGAAGTACGGCCTGATGGAGCACGGCACGCTCTGGGGCCATGGGGCGTACCTGGGTCCGGACTACAGCGCCGAAACGGTCCACGAGGCGGTCGAGGTCGGACGTGACACGCTCGCACGAGCGCGTTACGGGCGACCGTACGCCACCCTCGAGACTGGACCCGCCGCCGAGATCGCCGACGCCGTCCGTCGCACGCTGAAGGAGAATCGGTACGATCCGGCAACCGGGACGCTCCGATTCACGGAGATCGAGGCCGCAGCCTTTGCGGAGTCCCGACATCACTGGGGCGACTATTTCTCCGGTTCCACCGCCGCCGCCGGTCTGCCCCAGAAGTACATTCGCGAGCGCACGGAACTCAACGACCTAGCCACGTACTTCACGTGGGCGGCATGGGCCGCGGTCGCCAAGCGGCCAGGGAAGGACTACTCCTATACCAACAACTGGCCCTATGACCCGGCGGCAGGCAACACGCCCAGCAGCCCGACGTACCTGTGGAGTGCGTTGAGCCTCATCACCCTGCTCGGCGGGATTGGCACCATCCTCTTCCTGTTTGGGCGTTTCGACTATCTTGGCTGGCACCAGACCTCCACGGCGGGCCACTCGCACGACAACCGCCTGCTCACGTGGACATGGACGCCGAGTCAACGCGCGACGGCCTGGTACCTGGGCGTCGTCGCGGCCCTCTTCCTGGCGCAGACCCTGCTCGGCGGGATCATCGCGCACTACCGCGTCGAGCCGGGGGCGTTCTACGGGTTCGATCTGTCCGGCTGGTTGCCCTACACGCTGGCCCGAACGTGGCACCTCCAGCTCGCGATCTTCTGGGTCGCCACCGCCTGGGTCGCGGGCGGCCTCCTGCTGGCCCCGATCGTCGGAGGCGCAGAGCCGCGGGGGCAGCGAGCTGGCGTCGTCGTGCTACTGGTCGCCCTGGCCGTGGTCGTGTTCGGCAGCCTGGTCGGAGAGTACCTGGGCATCAACGGCGCGCTGGGCCAGGCATGGTTCTGGCTGGGCCACCAGGGCTCCGAGTACCTGGACCTCGGTCGGTTCTGGCAGATCCTGCTTGCCGTGGGACTCGTGTTCTGGCTCGTGCTGCTGTATCGGGCATTGCGACCGGTCATGGGGCCGGGCAACCGGTCGGAACTTGGCGCGTTGTTCCTGTATGCCGCGGCGGCGATCCCGATCTTCTATCTGCCGGCGCTCTTCTTCGGGCCGCGCACGAACTTCGCCGTGATCGACAACTGGCGCTTCTGGATCATCCACCTGTGGGTCGAGGGCTTCTTCGAACTCTTTGCGACCGTCCTCGTGGCCGTGATGTTCCATCTCCTCGGGCTCGTAACCGCGAAGACGGCGACCCGCGTGGTGTACCTCGACGCGATTCTCTACCTGGGCGGAGGGATCCTCGGCACCGGCCATCATTGGTACTTCACGGGCCAGGGGACGCTGAACATGGGCGTGGCCGCCTGCTTCTCGGCGCTGGAGGTCGTGCCCCTCACGCTGCTGACGCTCGATGCCTGGGACTTCATCCGGCTGAGAAGCCGTCGATGCGAGGAGTGCGGGGAGGCGCTCTCGGATCGCTACCGCTGGACGATCAACTTCCTCATGGCCGTGGGCGTCTGGAACTTCGTGGGAGCGGGGATCTTCGGGTTCCTGATCAACCTCCCGATCGTGTCGTACTTCGAGGTCGGCACCGTGTTGACCCCCAACCACGGCCACGCAGCGCTGTTCGGCGTGTTCGGCATGCTGGCGCTCGCGGTCGTCGTCTTCGGACTGCGCGCGCTGGCCACGGACACGGCGTGGGCTCGCGTAGAGCGCCTCATCCGTCTCGGGTTCTGGGGACTCAACATCGGTCTCGCGCTGATGATCGTCCTGGATCTCTTTCCAGCCGGGGTGCTTCAGTTGTGGGACTCGGTCGCGAACGGATACTGGCATGCTCGGCAGCCGGCTTTCACGACGAGCGGGCCGTTCCATGCCCTCGAGTGGATTCGCCTGGTCGGGGACGGCGTGTTCCTGGCGGCCGGCGTGGTGCCGGTGGTCGCCGCCACCGTGATGGTGGTCCTCGCGCCAGGCACCCGTCGATCGGAGGATCGCCCACTCCGGGCGTGAACCAACCGGGCACACCCGTGGGGCCGGGACACCGCGTGCGGTCGTCGCCTGAGTGCACCTGTCCCTTCTGAAAACTCCGAACGCGTTGGCCCCGGTGCACTTCCGCGCACCCATCGGAACGCTTGCCGGACGCCATGCTCGCGTTCGCCGTCGCTGTCGTCGCCCCTGCGCTCCACCACCCGGTCGCATCTCGAACTGACCGCCGAGATCCTCGGACTCCGCCATCAGCCTGGCGGTCCTGCGTCAACGGACGCCCAAGCGCCTGCGCTGGGGGCGCACGGATCGCCTTGTCTGGGTGCTGCTTTCTCGGCTGTGGAGCGAGTGGCTGGCCCTCCAGATTCTGACGCCGCACACCGCCGTGGCCTAGCACCGCCAGGGTTCCGCGCTCTACTTGCGCTGGCGATCACGGCCACGTGGTCTCGACCGGCGGCCCATCAACCGGGAGACCCGGAGGCTCATCCGGCAGATGCAGCAGGCCAACCCATTCTGGGGCGCGCCTGGAATTCACGCGGAGCGTCGCGCAGGTGGTGGCGAAGGGCGCGTTCGACATCGCCTAATACCACTAGTCGCGCCCTCGCCGTTCCTTCGCCAAGGACGCCCCGGTCCCTCGAGCGACGCAGCCACCGAGCGCAGGCCGGACCGTCCAGATCTCCGAGGTCGGCGGTCTCCACCATCACTACGAACCGCGCGCGGCCTGACGCACCGCGGGCGATCACACTCGCCATCTCGCCACCGGCCGGGCCGTCGTCTGCCCGCACCGTGCTCAGGGCTCCGCGGCCGCGCCCCAAAGGAGCCTCCGCTCGGCAGCCGCGGCCCTGGCCACCTCCACCTGAATGTGCCACGAACCGGCCCGATGGAGTATTCAGCAGCCACGCCGCATTCGCCTGACGCGTCGTTCGAACCAGTCTGCAAACTGGTCGGCGAATTGTCCGCAGCGTTGCAGGACCGTGCGGGCCTCGTCCTCGTCCACAGGCGCAATCGTAGAGAACTCGGGGCATTCGTACAGAGTACCGAAATACTGAATGACTCGTACGGAAGGCTGAATCTGATAGAGTGGTGTCAACTGGAGCGTGATGACAGCCGCGGGCGAATTGCGTATGCTGTCTGGCATCGGACATCCAGCCACGGGCGCTTCCGGGCGTAGGCCGTCGCCCTCGGCCACGAAAGCGGCCGACCGAGCGCCCCGGCCGATTCCGGGCCTCTCGAGGAGTGCTGCCATGTCTCGTGCGAAGTCGAGAGCCGTTCGACCCCAACTCGCCAAGGCCCAGACAGGCATCGTGGGACTGGATCAGGTGACGGGCGGAGGCCTGCCGCGGGGCCGCGTGACGCTCCTGTGTGGTAGCGCAGGATGTGGCAAGAGCCTGTTCGCGATGGAGTTCCTCGTGCACGGCGCTGTTCGCTACGGCGAGCCTGGCGTGTACATGGACTTCGAAGAGACCGAGAAGAAGATGGCGGCCAACGTCGCATCGCTCGGCTTCGACCTGCCGAAGCTGACCAGACGCAAGAAGTTGGCCGTGGATCACGTGTCTGTCGAGCGACATCAGATTCAGGAGTCGGGAGAGTACAACCTCGAGGGTCTGTTCGTCCGTTTGAGCCAGGCGGTCAAGGCGGTTAAGGCGAGGCGCGTTGTCCTGGACAGCATCGAGGCGCTGTTCACCGGGCTGACCGAGAGCACGCTGCTGCGGGTGGAACTCTGCCGGCTGTTTCGCTGGCTGGAGGACCACGAACTCACCGCGCTCGTGACCGGCGAGGCGGGAGACCACACGCTGACGCGTCACGGGCTGGAGGAATACATCGCCGACTGCGTGATTTCGCTCGACCATAGGGTCACGGAGCAAATTGCCACGCGGCGCCTCCGGATCGTCAAATACCGGGGGACGTTTCACGGCACCGACGAGTACCCCTTCCTAATAGGTCCCGAGGGCATCTCGGTGGTGCCGCTCACAGCTCTGGCACTCACCCATGCAGTCACGATGGACCGCGTCTCAACGGGGATTCCCGCTCTGGACGGGATGTTGGAAGGCAAGGGGTTCTTCCGCGGGAGCAGCGTGCTCGTGTCGGGCACCGCGGGCACCGGGAAGTCCAGCCTGGCCGCGGCCTTCGCCAGCGCCGCCTGCGCCCGTGGCGAAGAATGCCTGTATTTCGCCTTTGAGGAGTCTCCTGGCCAGATCCTCCGCAACATGCGCTCGGTCGGCTTTGACCTGGAGCGGTGGACGCGGAAGCGACTGTTGCAGTTCCACGCGATGCGGCCGACCAGCACCGGCCTGGAGGGACACCTGGACGGCATTCGCACATTGACCGAGAAGGCCCGGCCGCGCGTCGTCATCGTCGACCCGATCACGAACCTGATCTCGACTTCGGGCACCTACGACGTCAAGTCGATGCTGATGCGCCTGATCGATTTCCTGAAGGTCGAGCAGATCACCTCGATGTTCACGAATCTGTCATCGGCGGGAGACCCCCAGGAATTCACCACTGCGGCCGTCTCCTCTCTCATGGACACGTGGATCGTGTTGCAGGACAGCTACTCCACGGGACGACAAACACGCGAGCTCTACGTCCTGAAGTCGCGCGGCATGGCGCATTCCCGCGAACACCGGGAACTGATCGTCAGCGGGAGAGGGCTCGAACTGGGTACCGTGCCGCGGGATCAGACGGCGGCCACGAACGTCGAAGGCCCACGTGGGGTCGCGGCGGCCGAGTCGCGCCGGTGGCCCATTCGGAACAGGCAGCGAGCATCGATATGACGAAGAGTTCAATAAGGAAGCGCCGCCCTCCCAAGACCAGCCGGAGCGGGTTCTACCTGTTGCGGCTCTACATAGCCGGCCAGACCCCTAATTCGATTGCGGCGATTACCAACCTCAAGAAGATCTGTGAGGACAAGCTCAAGGGCAAGTATCGTATCGAAGTGGTCGATCTGCTGGAGAAGCCGCAGCTGGCCAAAGGCGACCAGATCATCGCCATTCCGACGCTCGTGAGAAAGCTCCCCCCGCCGGTCAAGTCCATCATCGGGAACCTCTCGAAAACCGAGAGCGTCTTTGTGGGGTTGGATCTTCACTCGGTACGCTGAAGCAGGGCTTCAGCCAACAGATGACCAAGAGGCGAACTCGTGCCGATGATCTGGCCTCACGGGGAGGGCCGTCCGGCCGTCACACCACGCTCCTCGCTCGGCTGAAGACCGCGGAGGACACGCTTCGCGCCATCCAGTCCGGCGAGGTCGATGCCCTGATGGTGTCCAGTCATCGCGGCAGGCAGGCAGTGTCTCTGAAGGGCGGCGAACCCGCCTATCGCCTGCTCGTGGAAGCAATGAGCGAAGGCGCGGCGACGCTGTCCGAAGACGGTACCGTGCTCTACTGCAATCGCAGGCTTGCGGAACTGGTTCGCAGTCCCCGGACGAGGCTGATCGGATCGGAATTCCTGTCGGTCGTCGCCGAGCCGGAGCGAGACAGGTTCGACGCGTCCCTCAGGGAGGCCCAGGGCGCCCCCGCGAAAGGCGAGTTCACCCTGCGCGGCAGGGACGGGAGTCTGATCCCGGTCCATGTGTCTCTCAACCGGTTTCGGCCCTATCATGGCGAAGCGCTGGGGATGGTTGTCACCGATCTGAGGGAACAGAAACGCAAGCAGGTCGCCGACATGGAGCTGGCCGGGACGATGCACCGGCTCCTCCTGGAACGCGCGCTCTCAGCGCAGGAGGAGGAGCGGCGACGGATTGCCCGCGAATTGCACGACGAGTCCGGCCAGCTCCTGACCGCCCTCCTGGTCGGCCTGCGCACACTGGAAGACGCTCGCAGCCTGGCGGATGTCGCGGCCCTTTCTCAGCGGCTGCGCGCGATTGCCGCCAAGGCGATCGGTGAGGTCGGCCGGCTCGCGCGAGGGCTCCACCCGACTGTGCTGGACGACCACGGCCTGGGTGTCGCCCTCGGCCGATACATGGCCGAGTACGCGACGACTCACAACCTCGCCGTGGATCTTGCGCTTGATGAACGCGACTGCCGCACCCTGCCGCCAGCCGTCCAGATCGCGTTGTATCGCATTCTCCAGGAGGCCCTGACCAACGTCGCCCGGCATTCGAAGGCCACGGTCGTCCGCGTCAGATTGGTGCGATCGGCTGCGGCCGTGGAGGTTACAGTGGTCGATGACGGCTGTGGCTTCGACGCCAAAGCCGTGGCTGTCTCCTCGCAGCGCCTGGGGATTCAAAGCATGCGAGAGAGGGCGGCCATGCTCGGCGGAACGGTCAGCTTCAGGTCCCGGCGCAAGGGGACCGAGCTTCTGGTGCAAGTCCCACTTGGCAACCGAGACGTCCAGCCCATGGGGCGGAGGAGCACCTGACATGCCGGCGCGGGGGCGGAAGATCAGGGTGATGATCGCGGATGATCATGCCATCCTCCGCGCAGGCCTGACCTTGCTGGTCAATACCCAGGCCGACATGGAAGTTGTCTCGGAGGCCGCCGATGGAGTGACGGCTGTCCAGGCGGCAGCGGACACGAGACCGGATGTTGCGTTGCTCGACCTCACCATGCCTCGGGTCGGGGGCATGGAGGCGCTGCGGGAGATGGCACGACGCTGTCGCGGCACCAGGGTGCTCGTCCTGACGATGCACGAAGACCCTGCGTACTTGCGATCGGCACTCGCTGCCGGGGCCTCCGGCTACCTGTTGAAGAAGGCGGTGGATTCGGAGCTGATTGCGGCCATCCGAGCGGTCGAGCGCGGAGGGACCTTCGTGGACCCCCGCTTGGCTGACGTGCTCGTCCGGGACGTGTTGGCGAAGAAGGGTACCGGGACCGATCCGAAGCGGCCGGTGCGCATCCTCAGCGACCGTGAGTTGCAGGTGCTCAGGCTCGTCGCGCTGGGGTACACCAGCGCACAAATCGCCCAACGCATTCACGTGGGTGTGAAGACCGTCGAGACCTATCGTTCACGGGTCGCGGAGAAACTCGGGCTTCGGACGCGCAGGGATGTGATTCGTTTTGCCATGCAGATGGGCCTTCTGACCGAGGACACCCCGGAGACTGAGCCGGACAGTTCGGCTCGGTAGGTTGTCCCCTTCAGGCCGCCATCCCGCCCGGATAGTTGGTCCGCGGGAGCCCCCTTGTCAGGTATTCCCCGGACAGAGCCCCTCATTTCTCGAAGGGCCCCCGACACCTCCCCCATTCCCTCTGCCGCACAATTATCCTGCAAGGAACGGCAGTGCGTCTCGTTGACCCGATTCACAAGCCCGTCGACAGCTATCTGATCTGAGGAGAGACCGATGATGACGATGTCCCGTGCTTCCCCTCCGGCACCAACGTCGGCCTGGCCGATGAATGCTGTCGGGAAGCGGAGCCCGGAACCTGAGCCTGAGGCCTGTCTCGCCAACTTCGGTGTCGGCGGGAGGGTCGTGCGCCTTGAAGAAAAGGACTTGGTCTTCTCACAGGGCGGCCCGGCTGACGCCGTTTTCTATGTCCAGAAAGGCCGGGTGAAGCTCACCGTCGTTTCCAACACCGGCAAAGAAGCCGTCCTGGGCATCGCGAGCGAGGGAGAGTTTGTTGGGGTCAGCTGCCTCGCCGGGGCGCGCGTGTACCGCAAGACCGCAACCGCCATGGTGGACTGTGAACTGGTGAGGATTGACAGGGACGTCATAAAGCGTGCGCTTCACTGGAACCATGCGCTGGCCGCGCTATTCGCCGAGAGACTGCTGTCGCAAAACGTCCGTACTGAGGCGGACCTGGTTGACCACCTCCTCAATTCCAGCGAGAAGAGGCTCGCCCGGGCCCTTCTCCTGCTCGCGCATGTTGGCAACGATGCCATGTCCGTCACCCTGAAGATCAGCCAGGAGACCCTCGCACAGATGGTCGGGACGACGCGGCCGCGCGTCAACGCGTTCATGAACAAGTTCAGAGACTCGGGGTTCATTGACTACGGCAAGGACGGGCTGCACGTTCATCGGTCGCTCTTGAATATCGTGCTCCGGCCGTAATCAGGCGGCTCGCCGCAGATGGCCGAGGCTAACCCTGTTGGGACGCTGCCAATGCGGCCCATCGTCAACGCGGAACTGGGCGACAGCCGCGCCGACGGTCCCCGACGAGCCGAAACGGCGGTCGAACTCGAGGTTGCCGAGGTGCGCATGCGCATCGAGGCAGCGCAGGTTGCGTGCGAAGCTCACCATGAACGTAGTGGCGGCACGCGTTCTTGATGGCGTCGAGTCGGGCGCGACCTCCAGCGGTGCCGGTTCACCGAGGTCGCCGCGGAAGACAGTGATGTCAATGTCCTCCGACAACCTGTTGATCAGTCCGAAGGCCTTCGAGAGCGACGTCCCGCCCTTGAAGAGCAGGCGCGGCCCCTCTGCCGGCAGTCGCCGAAACGGGGCGTCGAGCGTCCAGCACACCCAGAAGTCCTTCTCGACGTTCTGATCGGTCGTACCGATGCGCCTGGCCGTCGCCGCGAACAACCCGCGGCGGTCTTCATCCGACGCCGCGATGATGCGAACGTAGTCGGGATTCATGGGCGCCAGTCCGAGGGAGCGGCCACGCGGGTGGCGACGCGGCCACGGGCGGAGGCGCGACGACGCGAACGCGCCGGGCTTCGCACGTCCTGGTCGAGCAGGTCGCGAACGACCGACTGCATCCAAATGGGCAGTGTGCGAAGCCCCTTCTCCAGATCGCCGCGAAGCGCCGGACCGTGAACCGGGTCGGCCAGCAGACGTTTGAGTTGACGCACGATTCTCTGGCGATCGGTGTCGAGGACGTCCTGAAGCCAGTAGAGCGCCTGAACGATGCGCATCGCCGGGCGGCCGGCCCAGTAGAGCCGGCTGGGCGCCGCCGCCTGGAACCGAATGTGTTGGCGGCCCAATCGGATCGGACGAAGCCTGGCGTCAGTGATCACGGAGATCTGCGCCGGAACCGCCGTCGTGAGTCCCAGGTCGTTCGCCGCCGAGAGGCCATCGATGAGTGCGCGGCTCTGGTCACGTCTGGCAACCGCATCGATCACGGCCCGGTAGTCCGCGACAGCCGCCTTGCCGGTCAGGGCGTTCAGTCGCGGCAGGTAGTAGAGCCCGCGGTCGATGCGCGTCAACCGCATCTGCGGGTTCCGAAAATTCTGACTCTGTCCTTTCCGGAAATTCTGGCCACCTGTCGGTAGCCCTACCGGGCCAGAAGCTCGTCGGAGATCCTGTCTCTGACGAGGGAAAGGATGATCGACATGCTCAAGCGACACGAGATTCAGGTGCTGCGCCGGGCGGAGCACACGTTGGCGGAGGTGGCCGAGTTCAGCGGGGTGTCGGTGCGGACGGTGCGACGGGTCATCGAGGAGGCCGCGGTCGAAGCCGTTGACACGGACGCCGAGCGAGCCCATCGGGGGATCGGACGGCCGTCGCTGGCCGAGCCCTATCGTGAGCCAGTGAAGGCGCTGCTGAGAGACGAGCCGACGCTCCTGTCGGTCGAGGTCCTTCGGCGGATGCGGAATGCGGGGTACCCGGGCCACAAGAGCGCGATGTACGAGCTGGTGCGCTCGCTCCGATCGCATGACACGAAGCCGGTCGTGCGCTTTGAGGGGCTGCCGGGCGAGTTTTCGCAGCATGACTTTGGCGAGGTCCTGGTCCGCTTCGACGACGGGGCCGAGCGGACGGTGCATTTCTTCCCCTCGCGGTTGAAGTACTCGCGTTGGGTGGAGGTGTCGATCGTCGAGGACGAGCGCGTCGAAGCGTTGGTGCGTGCGCTGGTCGATCACTTTGCGCGCTTCGGCGGGATTCCGCTGGTCGCCGTCTTCGATTATGTGGCGCGCCACATAATCGGGCTTGTGTGCCCTTTACCGTTTTGTGCCCTACTGTGAGATCGATTCGGGAAACGGGCGAGTCTTGCCTGACACTAGCCACATAACAAACCGACGACGTGGCGGATGATCACCGAGCGCCTGAAGGCGTAAGGAGGTTGTCCGCCATGCTGGATCGGTATTTCGTTCGTCCCACCACGGTTGATCGCATTCGCAGCTCGTGGCTCGGGGAGCCCCTGGAGCGGTACGTGGCATGGTTGGCGGAGCACGGGTACGCCGCACGCAGCGTCCACAGCCGTGTCCCGGTGGTCGTCCGGTTCGGCGCGTTCGCCGCAGGA
The DNA here is from genome assembly GCA_963701315.1 of uncultured Acidobacteriota bacterium. Lineage (GTDB taxonomy): Bacteria > Acidobacteriota > Vicinamibacteria > Vicinamibacterales > Fen-181 > FEN-299. The sequence continues at coordinate 4,611,544 of OY969603.1, forward strand.
CGCGGCGCGCACACGATCGCGGATCTTCCAGCCCAGATCGACGATTTCGTCGACGATTGGCTTGCGCGAAAGGACCATCGTCGTTACGTCGAGCCCACGCGACTGGGCCTCCGCAAGGAGATTCGCGGCCCGATCGACCAATTCCTGCGGGTGGTCCTGCCGGAGTTTCACGGTCGCGGTCGATCCCGTCGTCACCGACCGATGCCGTTTCCTGACTTGGCGCCGAGGTTCTTCACGTATCTGCGCGATGAACGGGGCTTGCGAGAGACGTCGATCGACCACTACCGGTTCCACCTGGAGGCCTTGGGAAGCTACCTCGCGCGAGTCGAGCTGCATGACCCCGCCGCGCTCTCGCCGGTCGTGCTGAGCGCCTTCATCGCCGACACGACCCGGGGGCTGAGCAAGACCAGTATTCGTGATCGTTGCGGGACGCTTCGGGTGTTTCTCCGGTTTCTTCACCGCGAGGGCTACCTTCCGCACGATGTCAGCGGCGCTGTGGGCGCCCCTCAGGTCCATCGCCTGTCGGGTATCCCTCGTGCCGTGACCTGGGAGGACGTCCGTCGCATGCTGGCGAAGGTCGATCGGCGGACCACCGTTGGCCGCCGCGATTACGCCATCCTGTTGCTGCTTGTGACGTATGGCCTTCGGGCTCGCGAGGTCGCGGCGCTCACGCTGGACGATGTGGACTGGCGGAATGAGCGACTTCGGGTGCCGGAGCGAAAGGCCGGGCATTCCACGGCCTATCCCTTATCTCCGATCGTCGGCACGGCCATCCTGGACTACCTGAAGCACGGCCGCCCATCCACGGCCGACCGACACCTGTTCTTCCGGGTCGTCGCCCCCCTCACTCCCGTAACCTTTAATGTCGTCGGGTGCCTGGCGGCGCGGCATCTCTTTGCCGCAGGCGTTCACGTGGCGCGGGCCGGTTCCCACACGCTGCGCCACACCTGTGTGCAGCGCCTCGTCGATGGCGGCCTGTCGCTGAAGGTCATCGGCGACTACGTGGGCCATCGCCAGCCAGGCTCCACCCAGATCTACAGCAAGGTCGACTTGGATACGCTGCGGACAGTGGCGTGCGGTGACGGCGAGGAGGTGCTATGAAGCGCCGCTGGAACGGATTCACGAGCGTCCTCGCTCCCGGCATCGTGCAGTTCCTCGCGCACAAGCGTGCGCTTGGACGACGGTACCGAGTGGAGGAGGCGGCACTGCGTCTCTTCGACCGATTCCTCGGCGTGGAGGCCGTGACGACGATCGACGAGATCACACCTGCGCTCGTCGATGCCTTTCTGCGATCACGACCGCGGATCCGCCCGCGGAGCTATAACCACCTGCGCGGAGCCCTGGCACGGTGCTTCGATTGGTTGGTCATCCAGGGACAGGTGCCCGCCTCACCCGTCCAGGCTCCGTTCCGAGCGTCACTGGCCACCGCATACCGTTCATCTTCGACCAGCTGACGGCGAGACGGCTGCTCGACCTCGCCGCGACGCTGCCCGACAATGCTCGCGCGCCGCACCGAGGAGCGACGTACCGCGTGGTGTTCGCGTTGCTCTATGGTCTTGGCCTCCGCGTCGGTGAGGTCTCGCGACTCACCGTCGCTGACGTGGATCTTGAGCGGCAGGTCCTCGTCATCCGCGAGACGAAGTTCGGAAAGACCCGGCTGGTGCCGTTCGGTCCGAAGATCGGCGCTGCGCTTGCCGCCTATCGAGCGGCACACGTGCGGCCGTTGTTGAGCGAGACCCCGTTCTTTTCGTTCACCAAGCGGGGCGCGATCCATCCCTGCACCATCACACAAACATTCCATCACCTCATGCCGCGACTGTACCTCGTGATTCCCGAGGGCGTCGCGGCTCCGCATCTGCATGACTTGCGGCACTCGTTTGCGGTCGGCACTCTGCTCCGTTGGTATCGCGCGGGTCTCGATCCTCAAGCTCGCTTGCTCCATCTCTCCACGTTCCTCGGCCACGTCGACCCGACCTCGACGGCTGTCTACCTCACCGTGACGCCCAGCCTCCTGACAGAAGCAAGCCGACGATTTGCCCGATATGCCAACGCGGTGGCCGAGGGAGACGGGCGATGAATTCGACAGCCCTCGGTCCGTATCTCCACTCGTTCTTTGTCGATTATCTCAGCGTCCAGAAGGGACTCCGCCCCAGCTCGCTGCGCGCATACCGGGACGCGCTTCGACTCTTCCTCCTCTTCCTGGCTGCCGATCGTGACTGCCGATTGACGCGGCTCACGGTCGAAGACCTCACGCTCGACCGCGCGTTGCGGTTTCTCCAGTCGTTGGAGCGGGACCGGCACAACGGCGTTCGCACTCGCAATCACCGACGAGCGGTCCTCGTCGGCTTCTTCGAGTATCTCGCTCGGCGGCGACCAGAGCACTTGGCGATCAGCCAACAGGTCGCCGCCATCCCAGTGAAGCGGGTGGCTCCTCCCGAAACCCGCTTTCTCGAACGCGTCGAGCTCGACGCGCTGTTTGCTGGCCTGCCAAGAGCCGGCATGGACGCAGCCCGGAACCGACTGCTGCTGCTGTTCCTCTATAACACGGGCGCACGGGTTCAGGAGGTAGCTGATATACGGGTGGCTGACCTTGATCTGGCTGGTCTCCGCGTGAGGCTGCACGGGAAAGGCGACAAATGGCGCGAGTGCCCGCTCTGGCCGCAGACGGTCATCGGCCTGCGCGACCTGCTGACGGAAAGGGGCGTTCTCAGTAGCCCAGACGCTCCCGTGTTCGACTCGGTGCGTCACCGACCACTCACGCGATTCGGGATCTACAAGATCGTGCGTCGCCTCACGAGCAAGGTTCGCGACCGGCCGGGCACTCCAAGACCATCTCATGTAAGTCCGCACGTGTTCCGTCACACGGCTGCGGTTCACTTGCTTGAGGCCGGAGTCGAGGTCAATGTCATTCGGGGATGGTTGGGGCACGTCAGCCTCGAAACGACGAACCGCTACGCCGAAATCAACACGCGGATGAAGGAAGCGGCTCTCCGCCTCTGTGAGCCGCCCGTCGCCGCCGCTGAAACACTCCTCCGACGAGGCGTCTGGCGTGACGACGCTGCCCTGCAGGCCTGGCTCGCGTCTCTGTGAAGCGTTATGTGGCCACCTGGGCGGGTGCGCCTTGTCTGTGCCCGCCCCCGCCCGGGTGTCCTCCACATAACGGCGGACGGCACAAAACTTCGATTATGTGGCGCGCCACATAATCTGGCACGATCATCGTCGTGACGCCGCCGAGGTACTCGACCGCCCGCGTGTGGCTGGCGAGGAAATCCGGCGTCTGCTGCGAGAGCGTCGCCTCGGCGTAGGTGTAGTTCGAGGCGCCGAGCACGGCGACAAAGAGTTCGACGGGGATCAGTTCGCCGGTGCGCGGATCGACCAGGTGGGGTTGCTGTCCGGCGTAATCGACGAAGAGCTTCTCGCCCGCCTTGTGGACTTGGCGCATCGAGCAGCGTTGCAGCTCTACCCAGCGGCGATAGTGCCCGCAGAACGCGGAGTACCGAAGACCGTCCGGATGGTCGGCCAGATATTCCAGATGGAGCAGCTCCAAGGTCACGCCCTTGCCGCGAAGCTCCGTGTGGATGTGGACCGGGTCGGGCAGCGAGCGCGCCGCCGTCAGGGGCAGCTTCGGCCCCCACAGCGTCTCCTCGAGCTGCTCATCCGTCAGCGCGGTGCGCGGCGACAATTAAATCTGCCGCCTGACGACCATTAGATCTGCCGCTTGGGGCAGGCGGCTGACCGGCCCGGGACGATGGGCCCGATATGGGGTTCATGGTCACCGATGCGCAGGTTCGGCTCCTGAGGGACAAGCGGATGAAAGGACAGACCCAAGAGGCGGCCGCGGCGGCAGCGGGCATCAGCCTGCGGACGGCGCGGGAGTGGGAGACCGGACCGCTGCCGTCGGCGACCCAGCGCGTCCGCGACTGGCGGACACGCGCCGATCCGTTTGCGGAGGTGTGGGCGACCGAGATCGAGCCGTTGCTGCACAGTGACGAGAAGGGCGTGCTCGAGGCGAAGACGGTGCTGGCGTGGCTCCGCGACAAGCATCCCGATCGGTTCGAGGACGGGCAAGTGCGGACGTTGCAGCGACGGTTCCGAGACTGGCGTGCGTTGCACGGCCCGGACACCGAGGTGTACTTCGAGCAAGTCGCGGTGCCGGGCCGCGAGGCCGCGATCGACTTCACCCACGCCGACGAGTTGGGCGTCACGATCGCCGGCGTCCCGTTTCCACACCTGTTGTTCGAATTCGTGCTGTCGTACAGCGGGTGGACGTGGACGTCGATCGCCTTCGGCGAGACCTTCGAGGCGCTGGTGGCCGGGCTGCAAGGGGCGCTCTGGTCGTTGGGGGCGGTGCCGGAGGTCGTGCGGAGCGACAATCTGTCGGCCGCGACGCACGAGCTCAAGCGGAGTGCGGGACGCGATCTGACGGTGCGGTTTCGGGCGGTCCTCGATCACTACGGACTGAAATCGAGTCGGATCACGCCGGGACGGGCGCATGAAAACGGCATCGTGGAGCACGCGAATGGGCGCGTGAAAGCCCTACTCGCGCAAGCCCTGCTGATGCGCGGCCACGCGGATTTCGACGACCAGGCGGCGTATGAGCGGTTCGTCGGCGAGGTGGTCGAGCGATGGCGCAATCGGCCGGCTGCCCTGCGGCTGACGGCCGAGCGGTCGTCGCTCCGTCGCCTGCCGCCGGCGCCCATTCCCAGCTATACGACCTATGAGTCGAAGGTCCGCCGGTGGAGCACCATCCGGGTTGCGCATCGGACGTACTCGGTGCCGGCGCGATTGATTGGGCACACGATCGACGCGCGACTCTACGCGGATCACGTGGAGGTCCGCTATCGCGGCCAGGTTGTGCAGACGATGCCGCGGCTGCGGAAAGAGGACGAGCACCGGATCGACTACCGCCATGTCATTGGCTGGTTGGTGCGCAAACCCGGTGCGTTCGCCCGGTATCGCTACCGCGAAGACCTCTTTCCGTCGGTCACGTTTCGGCGGACGTACAATCGCTTGGTCGAGAGCCACGGTGATCGGGCCGATGTCGAGTACCTGCGCATCCTGAAGCTGGCCGCCCGGAGCGGCGAAGCGTCGGTCGAACCGGTGCTCATCGACGTCCTCAATCACGCCGCCCGCTTCGACTACGCGAGCGTCGAAGCCCTCGTCGTGCCGCCCGTCGTGCAGGTGCCGGTAGTGCACATCGCGCGACCGAATCTGCGCGGCTACGACGCGCTGCTCGAAGGAGCGGTCGCATGAGCCGCCCCCGCACGCCCGACACCGTCGGCGATCAGATCACGGCGTTGCTCACCGGGTTCACCCTGACCACCGCGGCACGCGAGCTCGTCTCGCGATTCGTGCAAGCCGACCAGCAGGCCGTCTTGCCGCTGGTGCTGGACGTGCTCGAGCTCGAAGCCGAGGAGCGACGCGAGCGGCGCATCACGCGCCTCCGTCGGGCCTCGAGGCTGCCGCCCGGCAAGACGTTCGACACGTTGAAGGAGAGTCGGTTTCCGGCGAGTCTGGTGCGCCGACTCCACGAGTTGGCCGAAGGCGATTTCGTCGACGAGGCGACCAACGTGCTCGCGTTCGGTCTCCCCGGCGTCGGCAAGAGTCATGCGATGTGTGCCGTCGCGCACGCCCTCGTGGACCGTGGGCATTCGGTGCTCTTCGTGCCGACGTACAGCCTGGTCCAGGATCTGCTGGTCGCAAAACGCAATCTCGAGTTGCCACGGGCGCTCCGGAAGCTCGATAACTTCGCCGTGATCCTCCTCGACGATCTCGGCTACATCCAGCAGAGCGCCGAGGAGGCCGAGGTGCTGTTCACGCTCCTCGCCGAGCGGTACGAGCGCCGCTCCGTGATCCTCACCAGCAATCTCGTGTTCGGCGAGTGGAACCGGATCTTCCGGGACGAGATGGCGACGGCCGCTGCCATCGACCGACTCATTCACCACTCCGCCATCTTGGAGTTCAACGTCCCCAGCTTCCGCGCCGAAGAGGCCGAGACCCGCGGGAAGCGCAAGGCCGCCCGCAGTGCCGAGGCCACGCCGTGACGCCGAGGCTGTGGACGGTGCCGGACCCGTGGACGCGCAGACGCGCCCACCGGTCCTTGGAAAACCGCTCCGCGGTTTCCCACACCGCCCACAGCCCATCATCATGTCGACGGAGAACGAAGAACGACCGGAGAGAGAGGCTACCCAGGCGAGCGACCCGTCAACGTCAATTACCGAGTGCGGTCAGGTCGCACCGCACTCCTTCACGCCCCAGCACCGGCAGAAATAGTTGTCGTTGACCGGCAAAAGTAGTTGACGCCGCCCAGCGCGGTGACCGACGCCCACGTGAGCCCCTGGTGGGTCGCACGGCTCACGACCGCCGACACGCTCCCGGGGCTCACGCCCACACTCCGGGCCGTCTCGCGGTGGCTGCATTGCAGCGTCCATTTCAACCGAAGAATGTCTCGAATCTGTCGCATGGGCAATCGCTCCGTGGCCATCGGGGTATCCGGGGGACAACGTGTCGCCGAAGCCCGATGGTAGAACGACGCCCGTCGTCGCTGCCGGTGATCACGATGCGTGGAATCGGTGATCACGACCCGTGGAACGGGTGATCACGATGCCGTGGAACGAGTGATCACGATGCGCTGGAATCGGTGATCACGATGGCGTGGAATGACTGATCAAGATCGCGTGGCGCGCGCAGTCAGCCCCACCACCTCGTTGGCCCGCAGCCCGTAGGTCGCGATCAGCAAGAACATGGCGTAGTCTCGTCGGCCGACGTCGGTCCCCCGGTCGATAGCCTTGAGCAATCCCCGAACGGTTTCCCACGGCAGTGCGCGGGGCAACTGCTCGTCGCGATAAACCCGCGGGGTATCGATGGAGCTGTCGAGCCCCACGGGCGCCTCGCCGTGCACCGCCAGGTACCGAACGAACGCTCGGAGGTGCGCCACCTCGTGCTGCAGCGAGACACGAGCGACGCGTGGTCCGCGGTGTCGGAGGAAGGCTTCGAGGTCCTGAACGGTCAGGCACGAGAGTCGCTTGGGAGTGGCTCGGAGAAGATGAAGGAAGGCGAGCGTCGTCTGACAGTGCTGACGCACGGTCGAGGACGCGAATCCCCGGACCTCCTGCAAGTAGGCGGCGTAGCCCGCAATCTGTCGCTCGCGCGCGGTCGGTGCCCGAGGCAGGAAACGGGCGGTCTGCTCGAAGAACTGCTCCAACAACCGCACCAGCGCCGCCCGATCCGGATCGTCCTGAGAGTCAATCGGCGCACAGGCTCGAAGCCGTCGTCGGGTCAGCATCGGCAGCCGTACTCCGCGACGCGCCAACTGCCGATCAAGACGCCGGACCGCACGACAGTACTCCCGCACGCGATCGCCAGAGTAGCCGCGCCCGACCAACCACTCCACGAACGCATCCATGACGGGACCGAACACGGGCAGGGAGACGAATCGCCGGTGCATCCGGGGATACAGCTCTGCCAACATCGGATCCTCCTCTCGGCGCCGAGATGGGCACCAAGGCCGATGCTACTCAGGAGTAATGTGGCGAGCTGAAATGCAAATCGTCGGTTAATGGAGGCGACGAGGCGATCGACTCCACATTACTGAAGTCTCACCATTAGTCGATTTATGTGGAGCTTCACATAAGTCGACGAGGTGGGCTACCTGACCTACGGGACGGACGCGGCCAACATGCTCTTTCACGTCGTCAACGAGCGGCACCGCCGTCGCCGCTCGATGGTCTTCACGACCAACAAAGACCTCAAGGCGTGGGGCCGAGTCCTCCACGATGACGACCTGGCGCACGCGATCATCGACCGCGTCCTCGAGCGCGGTCGCGTGCTCAAGCTCGACGGCCCGTCGGTCCGGACCCAGCACCTTCAGCTTGACGACGACCTGCAGAGTGAGTCAGATCAAGTGGCCAGAATTTCCGGAATTCAGCGGCCAGAATTTCCGGAACCCACAGCATCGCGGTCACGAGCCGCTGAAGGTAAGCGTCCGGTCTCCCCATGTTTCCTGGCCCCCGCCGCTTGATGGATGCTCTCTCCGCCCGATGATGTGCCTTGTCCACGGCCGCGCGCGGGGCGAGACTGTCCAAAATAGGCGTTATATTTCGGGCATACTACACTCTCCCGACGGGCCCATCTCCCGTTCCGGACCGGTCGGACTCTGCTCAACGGAGATCTGTCGGCGATTCAGCCCTGACCTCTAACAATCCCGTCGCCGCCGCATGGGATGGCCGCCCACCGCCACAACGGTTCCCGTCGCCCCACCGCTCTGCCGCGACCCGAGAATCGGGCGTCAGAGCAGTCACCACATCGGCGTGCCGACCAGCACGGTCGGGACGCCTCGTTGGGTCGCAGACGCCCGCCGGAGGCCGACAAGAGTGGCCGGACTGATGGCGCGAAAAAGGCAAGAACTAGGCAAACCAGGGAACTACTCGGAGATCAGTAGCCGCAAATCTCTGACGTTCAAGCGCTCACAGATGCTCGGAAGCACAGGCGTGCTGACACGAAGCGCTCATCTCTCGACCGCTGCATTTCAGGCCGAAAACCGAGCAGTCGGGTCCGGCATTTGCCGGATGGTCGAAGGTCGTGCCCGTAAGTTGTTGAAAGGATGGCTCCTCAGGTAGGACTCGAACCTACAACCCTCCGGCTAACAGCCGGATCTGGCCCGTTTTGCAGGTGTTTGCGGAGAGTTGCGGGCACTTGCAGGAGCGAGCCTTACTCAAAAGGGCTCAACAAGTTGCCCACTTGCCGGTTCGCGTTCGGAGTTGTGGCGCGGAAAGGGCAAGATAAGGGCAACGTGGTGGCCGGAGGGTCTGTCGAGGTCTTTGGGAAGGGTGCCGAGGCCGGGTGGGACCGAGGTCCTGTGTGTGTCCGAAATATCGAGTACAAATATCGGACATCCGAAGCTGGGCGATGAGTGAATCTGACAGTGGACATTGTCCGATATTTGTGTACATATATCGGACAATGAGCGACGTAATGAACGCCGTCCGCTCGCGCATTCTGGCAGGAGCACCGACCGCCGTCTGGACGCCCGTCGATTTCCTCGACCTGGGTCCGCGTGACACCGTGGACAAGGCACTCCAGCGCCTTGCCCGATCCGGAGCCATTCGGCGAATCGACAGGGGCCTGTACGATCGCGCGGGAATCAGTGCGCTGACCAAGCAACCTCGCAGCCCGGACTATCGTCAGGTCCTGGACGCGCTTGCGCGACGTGATCAGGCCCGCATGCTGATTGACGGACTCACCGCCGCGAACGACCTCGGCCTGACGACCGCTGTTCCGGCGCGGGTGGTGGTCCACACCGACGTCCGACGACGATCGATTCCACTCGGGAACCTGACGATCGACTTCAAGCAGACGGCCCCGAGCAGACTGTACTGGGCTGGACGCCCGGCCATGCGCGTGGTCCAGGCGCTGCACTGGCTGAAGGACCTGCTCGCGTCGGAACCCGATGCGCTGTTGCCACGGCTGGCCGGTGTCGTGGCCGATACGTCCGTCTCCGAGGACCTGCGCGTAGGTCTACCGACGCTCCCCGCCTGGATGCAGCACGTTGTACGCAAGCTGCTGCGCGACGCACAGGAGCCTGTGAAGGTCGGGGCTGCTTTCGTTGGACCCGCTCACCATCCTGCATCGACGGGTCGTCGCAGCCGAGCGCGAGGAAGTCGCAGGAGTGACCGCGGGCTGAAGGCGTCACGAGGGCGGACATGAACGACGCCTATCGCGACATCATTGCCGCGGGAGTTGATGAGCGCCTCAATCTCTTCCTGACGGCCGCGACGCGGATGGGCACTCCCGTCCAGAACGTCGAAAAGGACTTCTGGGTCTGCTGGGTACTCGACGCGCTGTTCCACGGCATTGGCGACGTCGGGCCCCGCCTCCTCTTCAAGGGAGGAACCTCGCTGTCGAAGGCGTTCGGACTGATTCCTCGTTTCTCCGAGGACATCGACATCACGGTGTTTCGGTCGGACCTGGGGCATGATGCGTCGGTCGAGGAGTTGGAGGCGCTAACGGGAAAGCGGCGGCGGGCGCGCCTTGACGCCATCAGAGACGCCTGCCAAACCTTCATCGCGGGGCCGTTGCACGAACGGCTGTCCGCTGTCGGAGAGGCGCTACCCGGTCTGGCCACTGGTCGGGGCAGATTCGAACTGGATCCACAAGACCCAGACAGGCAAACGCTGCTCTTCTGGTACCCCGCCTCAGACTGTGCTTCAGCGGATTCGACCGAGCCTGCTCCGTGTCGCGCAGCCACCGCAGCAGCCCAATCCACCGGCCTGCCTTGTGTTCGAAATGCTCAAGGATCTCCTTTGACACCTGCGGCGCTGCGCGCCAGGAGAACTGCGCCTCACCCACGGCCGAAGAAGGATCGAGGAAGTAGTCCAGGTCGCGGTCGAGGACATCCGTAAGCCGAACGACCTCGTCCGGCCTGATGCCGCGCTTACCGTTCTCGATGTCAGACACTGTCTGGCGGTCGTTGAGTCCTAGAGCTGCCGTGGTTAGGAGCGGTGAGCGTGCATGTAATCGCACAGCGGTTGCCCTCTCGATCGGACTACGCCTCTCGGCCGTCACTACTTCGGCAGCGTGCCGGCGGCGAGGCGCCCAAGCGGGCCGCCACTCGGAACCAGATTACCTTCCGATCATCAAGATCGTGAACGACCCCGGGACGGCGGGGCCGCGGCCGCCCCGGCCCCCTGCGCCGGCCGGCGGATTCGCGGATGGCGGTAGCGGCGGCCCAAACATCTGCGCCATCGTGAAGAGACGACCCGTCTTCGTGTCGAGCGTGATCGTCCGCGCGCCGTTCATCGTCTCGAGGTCCTGCTCGAGTTCGAACGTCGTGGGGCTCGTCTCCTTCACGACCACGAGATGGCCGTTGCCGAGTGTGGCGAACGCTTCCATCGTCGCCGGGTTGAACTGGGCGCCGTCGGACCCGCCCGGCAGCGGCAGAGTCGTCAGGATCTTCCCGTCCTTCGCGCTCATGATGACCATCGTCGGCTGCGCCGGCTGGCCCTGCGCGGGCGTCATCGACGACGCCCCGCACGCAACGAAGAGCACGCCGTTCTTCGCGTCGAGCGCGAGGCCGTTGCAGCGTCCGCCCTTGGCCGAGAAGTCGTAGTGCGCGGTCGTCTTCATCGATTTCTCGTCCACCACGGCAACGTTAGACTCCGCCTGCATAACGACGTACAGCGTGCCCTTGCCATCGGCGACCCCCTGCTCCGGCGTGCCCCCGAGGTCGATGGTCCCGAGCACCGCGCCGTCGGTGCCGTTCAGCACCAACGCGTTCTTCGTCGGATGGCTGAAGACGTAGGCGCGGTCGTTGGAGGCATCGCAGTAGATGCCGTCGGCCCCGAAACCCTCGGGGACGTCGATCTTCCTGATAAGGGTCAGCTTCTTCGGGTCGAACATCGACAGGCTCGGGTGGCTGCTCGCGAAGCCGTGCCCGGACTTCGGACACACCGTGGCGCCGTTGCCGCCGGTGTCCGCGATTTCGCCGATCGGCACCAGCGTGTCGAGGTCGTAGGCCATGATCCGCGCCCCGGCCGCCGGGACGGCCGGCGTCGTCTCGGTGGCGGGAATCTCCCGCGAGGCCCCGCGTGGGATGAACAGGCGACGGTCGCCGACGTCGGCGTAGATGTAGTCCCAGCCGCCCTCCCCACCGACCCTCGCCTGCTTGATCACCTTGTAAGGACCGGCGCTGCCGGCCTGGTGCGCCAAACCGATGGACATCGAGCACAGCAGAGCGACGACGGCTGCGAGAATCGTTCGGCGCATGAAGATTCCTCCTGCGAGTTGACCCACTGGCTGCAGATGTGGAGGTTCTGCAATCGGACGATGGACGCGGCCGACGGCCGCCCGTGCCCGACGCGACGCCAGTGTGACACCGCGGTCGACCGCGTGCAACCAGCCTTCCGGCTTCGCATCGGAAGGCGCGCGTATCGCCGCCGGAAGCCCGTCTTCACGGGCGTTGGTGCTGCGCAACACAAGTCCGAGCAAGATCGAACTGCCCCTCGGCTCCGTCGCGCCGCCGCCGCTATTTCTCCGCCTTCCGCCGTTCCGCCCACATCTTCTTCATACGCTGGCTGACCGCTTTCCGCTTGGCTGCAGACATTGGACGGCGCTTGCGTGTCTTCGGTCTTGCCCGTCTCTCTGCGTCTGCGAGCGTCGGCGTCGGACTCTGCGTAGCGATGCCTGGGAACTGCCGAAGAAGCGCGTCCATTTCGGCCACGAGTTCAGCAAGGCGCACCTGTGCGCCAAGCCGGGTCAGAGCTTTCAGATCAACGTCCATTCGGACTCCCCAGGGGCAGACAGTTGTGACTGGCGTGAAGTTACCATGTTCCGGTGGGGTGCGGTACCGCCGCACTTCGGGATGTACACGTCCTGCCTGCGGCGACAGGTTCTCGCCGGGGCCAGCGATCACGACAATGGCGACGCTGAACCGCACCGGAAATCTCGGGGAGCGGCTTCGGGCAATGCCCATTCTCTGCCGTGGTGTTGATAATACGCTGCCTCGAATTCCGGGAAGACCCACGAGGCTCGGCAAGGTGGGCCGACCGGGTAATGATGAGCCGCGCTTGACAGCCTAGCCCGCCGGAGGGGACTCTGGCCGTGGAGGGTGAATCCGCCATGCCAACCATCGGTCTGATCGGTGCCGGGAACATTGGCAGCCAGATCGCGCGTCTTGCGGTCGCGAATGCCTACGACGTGGTGATCAGCAACTCGCGGGGCCCCAACACCCTCACGCCGCTGGTCGCGGAACTCGGGCCCCATGCGCGGGCGGCCACGCCCGTGGAGGCGGCGATGGCGGGCGACATCGTCGTCGTCACGATCCCACTGAAGCACTATGCGAGCGTGCCGGTCGAGCCGCTCGAGGGGAAAGTGGTCATCGACACCAACAACTACTACCCGCAGCGGGATGGCCAGATTCCCGAGTTGGACGACGAATCGATGACAACCTCCGAACTCCTGCAGCGCCATCTGCCCGGCTCGAAGGTCGTGAAAGCCTTCAATCACATCTACGCCGCGCAGTTGACGACGGACGGGAGGCCCGCCGGGGCGAAGGACCGCCGCGCCCTCGTCATCGCGGGCGACGATCCCGGCGCGAAGGCAACGGTGGTGCGCCTGCTCGACCAGTTCGGCTTCGATGCCGTGGACGCCGGGCCCTTGAAGGAGGGCTGGCGCATCCAGCGCGATACGCCGGGTTACGGCCCCCGCCGCAACGCGGAGGAACTGCGCCGCGACCTGGCGGCCGCGAAGCGCTACGCGGAGCAGCGGTGAGTGGGCTGACGAGGATTCACTCTCTCAGCTCCCGCCGCTGCGCCGCGGTGACCGGCGCGTGAATCTCGGTTCGAAATCGCCTCCGAAACACCCGTTCACGCCACGACCGACCCAAAATCCCGTTCCCTTCACTTGGAGTGAGGGTTCGACTCCCTCCTCCAGAACAAGCAAGTTGTTGTCCTTAAGACACTTACGGCCACCTCCGCTCGAAACAGTCCCGCGCGCCTGGACGCCCGCGGGGCAATTCGCGGAGACGCGACGAGGCTGGCAAGGTGGGCCGAGTGGGGGGCGGGCTGGGTGGCGCTCGCGGCGCGCCGGCCGCCCGGTCAGGAGCCGCACGGGCAGTGGTTGGGGCTGGAAGTGGCGCGCCCGAGACCGGGGTTGAGCCCGCCGCGTCCGGGGCACAAGGCTGAGCCGTGCTGCCCCGATTCTGGCGCCGGAAAAACCCAAGAGAAACCCAAACGGCCATTTCCGACCCTCCGGGCGTGGGTAATTCCGGCAGAACTGTTGAGCCTGAATCGAACGAAACGCTAGAGATTTCGAGGGTGAAGAAGGTGGCTCCTCAGGTAGGACTCGAACCTACAACCCTCCGGTTAACAGCCGGATGCTCTGCCATTGAGCTACTGAGGACCGTTTTGGCAGGTGCGCGGGTCTCAAGGACCCCCGACGCTAGGATGTTAGCGGATTCCAAGCCGAAGGGTCAATTCCGCGGTCGGCATGCGCTCTAGAAGAGCACTACCCGCGCGCCGAACATCTTCTACGTCTTCCGTCGCCCGCTGCGAGGCGACGTCGATCCGATCTGCACGACCGTCCCAATCACGCCAAGAGCCACCCACGTGAGAAACGTCCACTGTCGGCTGACGGCCGGAATCCCGAGGTGTCCGATCCAGACGGCATCCCCACCCCGGCGCGGCGTGCGCTGAGCCAGAAAGGCCACAAGGCCAGCGACTGCCGTCTGCGCGCCACCGAACGCGGTCGCCAGAATGACCATATAGCGTTGCGATCCGAGGGCCAGCGCCGCCCCGATGGCCGCGCACACCAATGTGACGAGAAGACCGGGCTCCACACCCCGCCACGCAGCCCACACCTCGCGCGCCACTATCGCGCCCAGACCCGCACCGACCAGCATGACACCGATGAAGTATCCGGCAAACAACACGGCCGCGCCCACGAGGCCCCCGACCACGAGCGCTATGAGCACAGCCGCGGTGTCGCTGGGTGCGACCAGGGTGCTTGCGAACAAAGCTCCCAGCACGAATCCGTACACGGTGAGCACGAGGCGGAACATCCGGTAGCCGGCGAAGCAGGCCAGGAGGCCTACGGCAGCCAACACGATCCCGGCTGGCATCTGGTAGGAGAGGGGCAGCATCAGGGTGACTCTCCGTTCTACCGTTCACACTTCGCGTCGGCCTTCCATGGCTTTGTGCATCGTCACTTCGTCGGCGTATTCGAGGTCACTGCCCACCGGCACGCCCATCGCGATGCGCGTGACTCGGACACCGAGCGGCTTGAGCAGGCGCGCGAGGTAGATAGCCGTTGCTTCTCCCTCGACGTTCGGGTTGGTGGCCAGGATGACCTCCTCGACACCCCCACTCTCGACGCGGCTCAGCAATCCTTTGACCTTCAGCTGGTCGGGTCCGACGCCCTGGAGCGGCGAGATCGCCCCCATCAGCACATGGTAAGAGCCCTTGAAGTCCCGGGTCTTCTCGATCGCCAGGACATTCTGGGGCTCCTCTACCACGCAGATCAACCGCCGATCGCGCCCTTCGTCGGTGCAGTAGGCGCAGGGGTCGGCATCCGTGATCGTGTTGCAGATGGAGCAATGCGTGACGCGGTCCTTCACGTCACGAACAGCATCGCAGAGCCGGTCAGCGGCCTCGCGAGGTGCGCGGAGGATGTGAAACGCCAGGCGCTGGGCGCTCTTCCGACCAATGCCAGGCAGCCGCTGGAGTTCGTCGACAAGCCGGGTGAGGGGTTCGGGTTGGGACACGTGAGTTGACCAGTGGCAGCGAGGTGATGCTCTCGGGGCTCACCCCGGTCAGAACATTCCCGGGATCTTCATGCCGCCCATCAGGCCGCCCAACTGCTGGGACAGCGCCTCATCGACCTTCCGCTGCGCGTCGTTGATCGCAGCGACAATCAGATCCTGCAACATCTCGACATCGTCCTTGGACACGACCTCCGGATCGATCTTCAGTGACAGCAGTTGCTTCTGACCGCTCATCAGCACGGACACCATGCCGCCGCCTGCGGTGGCCTCCACGCGAAGCTCCGCCATCTGTTTCTGCAGCCGGTCCTGCATTTGCTGCGCCTGCTTCATCATCTGCTGTATGTTCATGCGCGTCCTGCTCTCGGAACACCGCGCCGGCCGGCGTCCCTCTCTCGGTTGGGCCGCCCGCCCCCCGGCGCAACGAGCCGGGCGCGGCAGCCGGCGTCTTCGTGCGTCCTCAGATGCGCTCGATGTCCTTGATCTCGAGCGGCAGCAGTTCGAGCAGTGTCTTCATATCCGGGTCGGCCGAGATCTCCGTGGCCAGCTCCCGGTCCGACGCCCGCTCGTCAGCCGCCGGGCCTGGCGTCGGCACCGTCCCCCGGTCGGTGATCGTCGCGGCCACTTGCACACGGCGGCCCGCGAGGCGCGCGGCCAGTGGCTCGAGCCACGTGCGGTTCTGCTCGAGCTGGTCCTTCAGCAGCCGTTGATTCGGCAGGAACGAGAACACGAGGCGGTCGCCCAGCACCTCCACCGCCTGAGCCTGCTCGACGGTCATCTTGTAGAACCCGACCTTCGTCCGGCGCACCTCGGCTAGGAACGCTTCCCGAAGCCCGTCCTCTTTGCCCCGGTCCGGCCAAGCGGGTGCCGGCTCCTCGTTGGTCAGGCTTTCCTCGGGATCGGCCTGGAAGACGCCGTCCCCCGGCGACGGCGTGACCCGAGTCGAGGCCCGTTCGGCCGGCGCCGGCGGTACGCGGGGGCTCGGAGCCGCATCCTCAGGCGGCGCAGCCCTCCATGCTGCAGGCGTGCGCGACGCCCCAGTCCCGGGCGCCGACGGCCCCGGTGGCGACGTGGTCGCACCGCGACCCGCACCGGACCGGGACGCCTGGGGGCCCGCGCGCGGGGACGCCCCACCCATCGAACTGGCCGGCCCGGATCGACTTGGCGAGGAGCTCGACCCTGGACGCAGCTGCTCAATCAGATCCGCCAGTGGTGTGAGCTTGCGGAGGTGGATCCACTTCAGGAGCGCCATCTCCAGGTGGTACCGCGGAGCGGCGGCCACCCGGAGCTCCGCCTCGGTGCGGCCAACCAGGTCGAAGGCCCGCAGCAGGTCTTCGCGCGAGAAACGCGTCAGAAGCGCCTCGATGCGAGTCCGTTCGCCCGCCTGCACCACGCTCGCGTCGTTCAGCCGGGCGGCGTCGACCGACACCAGCATCAGGTCCCGGACCAGCCGCGACAGCTCGCGGCACAGCAGGCGCAGGTCGTAACCACTCTCGATCGCGCGGCCCGCCAGCTCAAACGCGGCCACACCTCGCTCGTCGGCGACGGCTTCCATGACATCGAGCAGCAGGTCCCGGCCCACCAGCCCGAGAACCTCCGACACATTGGCGGACGAGACGGTCGTGCCTGCAAACGCCAGCACCTGGTCGAACGCCGTCAGCCCGTCCCGCAGGCTGCCGTCCGCGGCGCGCGCCAGGAGAGCCAGCGCTTCGGCGCTGACGTCGAGGTGTTCGGCCTCGGCAATCACCTGGAGCCGGCTGGCGATCAGCGACTCGGGGATCATGCGAAACTCATGCACCTGAGATCGGGACAGGATCGTCTCTGGGATCTTCTGCAGCTCAGTCGTCGCCATCATGAAGACGATGTGCGGCGGCGGCTCCTCGATCGACTTGAGCAGGGCGTTGAAGGAATGACCCGAGAGTTGGTGGACCTCGTCAATGATGAAGACCTTGTACCGGTCCCGCACCGGAGGGATGGACAGGCCCGAGATGATCACATCCCGCACCTTGTCCACCTGGGTGTGGGTCGCCGCGTCGATCTCGAGCACGTCGATGTCCCGTCCGGCGGCGATCTCGAGGCACGCCTCGCACACGCCGCAAGGGTCCGGCGTCGGGCCCTGCTGGCAATTCAGGGCGCGCGCGAGAATCCGAGCCGTCGTGGTCTTGCCTACGCCTCGCGGGCCGGCGAACACGAACGCCTGTGCGATGCGGCCGCTGCCGATCGCGTTCTTCAACGTTCGTGTCACGCCGCCTTGCCCGACGACGTCGTCGAAGCGCTGGGGCCGCCACTTGCGCGCAAGGACCTGGTAGGACATCGGAAGGGCTCAGCACAACGGGCAGCCGGACGTCACGGGCCAACGCCAGGACGGATACTCTCCACCGCACGGACGCCGCCCGGGCGGCGGACCCCACCGCGACCCGGACACCCCTGCGGCACATGGCAGGTCCTGCTTAGCGCTGCTGCCTTCCGGCCCTGACGCGGTTCACAGGCTGACATTGCACAGGATCCGGGCCGCGGTGCGATCCGCCCGATTCGAGTGGCCCCCGAGCGGTGAGGTCAGTGTACCGCGCCGCCCCTTTCGCCGTCCAGCACCCGGAGGCCTGCCGCGGGAGAACCCCGCGCGGGCCGGACCTATAATTTCCAACCATGGAGTGGCCGGCCCCCTCTACTTCGGGTGTGAGCGACGCCGAGCTCATTGAGCGGGCCCGGAACGGCGACCGCGCGGCGTTCGGGGATCTTGTCGAGCGGTATCAGCGAGCCGTGTTCCGCACCGCGCTCGTCGCGCTACGCTCGCCCCAGGAGGCGGAAGAAGTGGCTCAGGACGCCTTTATCGCGGCGTTCCAGAAGCTCGGTGGATTCCGCGGCGACGCCAGCTTCAAGACGTGGCTGCTGACGATCACCTGGAACCGCGCGATGGACCGGCGCAGGCGTGCTGGAGAGTGGCTCCGTCGGTTCGTGACACCCGATGGCGACCGTCCCGAATACCCGTCGGATGAGCCGTCGCACGAGACCGTCCTCATCGCTCGAGAATCCCGTGAAGAGGTCCGGCGTCTCGTCCTCAAGCTGCCGGCTCGCTACCGCGAGCCCCTGTTGCTCTCGGCCTCCGGCGACCACACGTTCGAGGACATCGGTCGCATTCTCGGCATCCCGACGGGCACGGCGAAATGGCGGGCGATGGAGGGGCGCCGTCTGCTGAAGCAGCGGCTGCTCAACCGTGGGATCGTGACGACAACCTGACGTGAACGCCATGAACGACGACCAACCGCGCACACCGAGTGGTGACGAAGCCGATCGCCTGATCGACGAGGCTCTGCGCGCGCTGACCGCCGGGCCGGCCAGGGATTTGCGAGCAGACGTGCTCGCCAGACTCGACCAGGAGCCGGCCCGCCGGTTCACGGCGTGGGGACTCGTCCCCAGTCCAGCTTTCGCGAGCGCCGTGCTTCTCGGGGTCGCCATCGCCGCCGGCACCTGGCTGTGGACCTCCACCCGTGAGGTTCGACCTCTCGCAGGCCCGGGCGCCGGGGCGGCAGCGCAGCCTGCGAGCAGGCCGGCCCCCTCGCTGGCGCGTCACGTCGCGCCACCCGAGGCGCAGTCCATCCCAGTCGGCGACCTCCGCGCCCATGCGACTCCTGCGCGCATGGCGCCGTTGGGCGCGGGCAGACCGTCCGCGGCCACGGCTCTCGGGGCGGGTTCCGCCTGGGCTTCGGCGGACCTTGTCGTGGACCTGGATGAGTCGCCGGGACCGCATCTGCCGGGCGCGCCAGTTGGGGATCTCGGCGAGCCGATTGCGCCGCTGCCCCGGCCACAGCCCATTTCAATTCGGCCCATTACGCCGCTGCCCATCGTGACGGCGCCGCCGGTGTCCGACATGGCGGCCCCAGTCAGTGCACTGTCAGACGACCTCATCGCCCGGGACTGGTTGCTTCCCGGCAAGAGTGGAGGGTCTCACCCATGAAGTCCCGAACCGTTCTGCTTGTCTGGCTCGTCGGTATCCTCGTCCTCGGCGTCGCCGCTCCGCGCGCCTCGGCCCAGGAATGGACGCCGGCCTCTAGCACGGTCGCTCCGCAGGCGCACCCGGTCGGAACGACCCCAGTTCGACCACCCGAGGCTCCTCAGGAGAGAGTGTTCTCGCCAGGATCGATGGCGCCCGAGGCGGTCAACGTCAAGGTGGAGGTCACCATCAGTTATCAGGTCGGAACCCAGCCGCCAGTCAAGCGCACGGCCGTGCTGACGGTGGCGGACCGTGGGAACGGCTTCCTGCGCGTCGGCAATCAAATCGCCGTGCCGTCGACCAGCTTCACGCCCGCGCCACCGGCGAAGGCGGACGGCGGGCCCGCGCCAGCCCCGAGCGGGCCCGTCACCGCATTCAACTACCGAAACGTCGGCCTGAACCTCGACGTCCGGTCGCTCGAAGTGTCGGGAAACCACGCGAAGATGCAGCTGAACGTGGAGTTCAGCGCCATTGATGAGAAGACGGCCGACACCGGTCCATCCTCGCCGGCGCGTCCCCCCTCGTTCCCGACGTTCTCGCAGAGCCTCTCGCTGGTGTGCGAGAGTGGCAAACCGGTGGTCGTGGCTCAGTCGAGCGATTATGTCGACAGCCTCGAGCGGAAGCAGAGCGTCGAGGTGAAAGCCACGATCCTGCGGTAAGGCCTGGATCTCCCATGAACCCCGGCAAGCCGGTCGGGCCGCGCGGCCCAGCCATCTGACCCGACCGGCACTCCCCCGCCCGGCGCTCAGGAAGAAGTGCCCCTGTCTGCCTTCGCACGGATTGTGATCGAATCTGAACTGCCGATGAGGATCCCGTGTCTCGCCGGCCGGACGTTGACCTGGCAGGATGCGAAAGGCGCCCCGCTCGTTGCGGTGATCAACGAGACGATGGCCCGCGACCACTTCGGCGGGGCGGCGATTGGCCGGCACTTTGCGTTCGAGTCGGACCAGGCTCCGATCGAGATGGTGGGGGTCGTCGCCGACGGGAAATACGTCGGCTTGCGGGAAGACCGCATTCCCCGGTTTGCGTACGCGAGCTTCCTCCAGACGCCTGTTTCTGCCGAGATGGTGTTGCACGTGCGAACGGAGGGCGACCCACTTCGGCAGATCGATGCGGTCCCGATGCAGTTGCGTGCGCTCGATCCGACGCTACCACTGTCGGGCGTCACGACGCTCGATGAGCAGGTCGCCGACTCCTTGTCGGCCGAGCGGATCCTGGCCACGCTTGGGACCGCGTTCAGCGCGCTGGCCTTGCTGCTGGCCGCTGTCGGCGTCTATGGCGTGCTGACGTGCGCTGTCGCCTCTAGAACGCGGGAGATCGGCGTGCGCATGGCACTCGGCGCCAGACCTGGCGACGTCGTCCGCCTGATCTTGCGTCAGGTGGCGCTGATGGGCACAGCAGGATGGACCGCCGGGGCCTTATGCGCCTGGGCCCTTCAGGGTGTGCTCGGTCGAATGCGTTACGGCATTCGGCCCGCCGACGCCGCGGTGATTGGCGGAACGGTGGCTGTGCTTGCGCTCACCGGCCTGCTGGCCGCCTGGCGACCCGCTTGGCGTGCGGCCCGGCTCGATCCGCTCCTGGCCCTGAGGCACGAGTGACCCCGCTCGCGGGGCTCATCCGCGCTGGCCCGCTGCGTCCCGAAGTCGGTAGTTGCCGCATAATACCCGGCAGGTGCCGGTCTATGTCCCACACACTCCCGCGCGTCGTTTCGGCCCTACTAGTGGCCGCCACCCTGGCGGCGGGTGTCCACACCCAGCAGTCCGCGCCCGTGGAGCCCGGCCAGTCGACGCCGCCCTTTGCCGACTGGCTGGCGGCCGTACGGACGGAGGCGTTGGGGCGGGGGATCACGGCACGCACCGTGACGGAGGCCCTCAGCGATGTTGAACCGCTGCCCGTCGTCCTCGAACGGGATCGCACGCAGGCCGAGCGCACGCTCTCGATTGACGAGTATCTGAAACGGCGTCTCAACCGGCGGACCATCCAGACGGCCCGCGAGATGGCCGTCCGGCATGCCGCGCTACTCGACCAAGTGTCGTCGGCCTACGGCGTGCCTCCAGGCATCATCGTCGCCATCTGGGGCCTGGAATCCAATTTCGGCCGCTTCAGCGGCGTCAGACCGACGATTCCAGCCCTGGCCACGCTCGCCTATGACAACCGACGAGCCAGCCTGTTCCGCGAGGAACTGTTCTCGGCGCTCCGCATCCTCGATCAGGGAGACATCGATCTGGCTCGCATGAAGGGATCGTGGGCCGGGGCGATGGGCCAGCCGCAGTTCATGCCGTCGAGCTACCTCAAGTACGCCGTGGACTTCGACCACGACGGCAAGAAGGACATCTGGGAATCGAACGCCGACGTCTTCGCGTCGATTGCGAACTACCTGAAACAGAACGGATGGAACGGCCACAGCACCTGGGGGTGGGCGGTCAAGCTGCCCAGGGATTCCAACGCCGCGTTCTCGGCGGCGGTGCCGCTGCGAACCGAGGGGTGCGAGGCGATGCGCCAGATGAGCGAGGCGCGGACGCTGGCGCGATGGAGGAGTCTCGGTGTACGCCCCGTCGGGCGGGGCTCGCTGCCGCGGACCAGCGTGCTCGCGTCGCTGGTGCGGGCCGGCTCGCAGAACTTCCTCGTGCTCGACGGCTACGCCGCCCTGCTGCAGTACAACTGCGCCCACGCCTACGCGCTGGCCGTGGCGCTGCTGTCGAACCAAGTCCCCGTCAAGAAATCCGCTCGCAGGTAGGGCGCGTCGGGAGACGGGCCGGCCCTCAGGCCACCAGCCCGTTCCAGATGTCGACTTACCAGCGCCATTGTCCGCCCGGACCGAGTTTCCAGATGACGACGTACTTGACGGGGACGACCGACTCGGTCTGACCGCCCGGTGCGACAGTGAACGCCGCAGTGCCGATCTCGTGGGCGAAGCTCGGCGACACCATGATGTCCTTGGTCGTCAGTCGCACGTGGCGTATGCCGGAGCGGGCGATCGCCATCTTCCAGTAGGCGGTAATCGCGTCGATGCCCTCGATGATCGGACCATCCGGCGGCATGGCGATCGCGTCCTCGGTGTAGACCTGGCCGAGGCGATCGAGGTGCCCCTCCGCGATGACGTCCGTCTCGAAGCGACGATTGGTGGCCCGAAAGGCCTGCTCGATTGCCGACATCCAGCCTCCCTTTCCGCGTCGACGTCTCTCGCACGGACCCGCTGCGGCACAGTATCACATCCGGTTTCGGCCGAGCCAGCATGCGTGTCTACTTGTCGTAGCCCTCGCCGACATAGGTCGTGCTGACGTCGTGCCGCAACACGAGCAGCGTCTGCCCGAATGGCAAGGTGTAGTGCCCGTCCGCCAGCCTCCCGATCGGCGAGGGCAGACGGCTTCTGACCTGCCAGTCGCCGATGCGTTCCCAGACGTCGATGCCGACCTCGATGAAGTCCGGGAACTTCCCGCGCGTTCGGAGGAATGCGCGCTGGAGGGCGCGGAGCGTGCCCGCCTCCGCACAGTCCACGGCGTTCCACGCGCCGCGCCACTGGTGCAGCTCGTCGCGGATCTCGTGGAGCGCCGCCGCGACCTGCTCGTCACTCGTCCGACCGCCTTGCCCGGCCGACAGCGTCTCGCCCGCCGGCCGGGCCACGGAGGCCGACCCACCCGCCGCCAGGGCGCCGGTCAACAACTCGCGTCGGGTCATCACGGTTCCCTCCTTGAACGTATGTCACCGGGGTGGACGCCAGGCGCAGCGCGAGAGCCCATCCTCAGCCCCCCGGCCGTCGCCGCGGTCTTAGAGCGGCACGCCGTAGAAGGTCTCGACTGGAACCGGCACGCGACGTCGGACCAGCTCGGCCAATTCGTCGAGCTGCTCGTTGGCCAGCGGCGCCACCCACGATTCAGCTGGCGTGCGGGCGATTGTGTAGAGCTGCAGGGTTCTGAACTGCCCTCCGCCAGCGCGCAGCTCGTTCACGCGGTCACAGTACGCGTCCACTTCTCGGGCGGGTGGCGCCAGGAGGTTGACCTTCATCCACAACGACTGGATGACGACCGGGCGACGGCGGGAGGCGTCGAGAATGCCGTCCAAGACGACACGGAGCGGCACGTTCGGACGATCCACTTGCCGGAAATACTCTTCGGTACCGGCATCGAGTTTCGCCCAGATCTCACCGCCGTTGGCATCGAGCACCGCGAGCCCTTCGCGCACCGACGGCCGCCGGAGGTAGGCGGCATCGGTGATCAACACAATCGTCGTCTGGTCGAGGGCAAATCGCCGCTTGGCGTCGGCGACGAGCTCGGCTGCCTCTCGGAACCTTGGGTAGATCGTGGGCTCTCCGTCGCCCGAAAACGCGATGTCGCGGACCCGCCGATCCTCCGACGGTAGCGCGCTGAACGGCGGGTTCTCGTACAGCGATCCGTCCGTTGCCGCCCGCAGGACGCTGTCGAGCTCGGCGGCCACCAGCTTCAGATCGACCCGCCGCGTCCGGGGCGCCACGCGCCGATCGACCTGACAGTAGGCGCAGTCGAAATTGCACTCCTTGCCAGGGTTGAGGTTGATGCCAACCGACAGGCCCCGGCTGCGGCGCGACACGACGGCGTACACGTAGCGGTTGTCCGCCCATCGCCGTTCGTGCCGACGATACGCCTCCTGCAGAGCCGGCGTGAGTTCCGCCATGCTCCGATCATACGATAGGCTGTGGACCTGTTGTTCCGCCCAGGCGAGGCGGTCGGAAATCGTCGTGCGCGGGAGGTTGGGGATGAAGATGCGACGCGTCGGCAGCACCGAACTGGAAATCAGTTGCGTGGGCGTGGGTGCCTGGGCCATGGGTGGCGGTGACTATCCGTACGGGTGGGGCCCCCAGGACGACCAGGCATCGATTGCCGCCATCGAGCGGGCGGTGGACCATGGGGTCAACTGGGTGGATACGGCGCCCGTCTACGGGCTCGGCCGATCCGAGGAGGTGGTGGGTCGCGCCCTGAGGCAGCTCCGGTCCCGGCGGCCGCTGGTGTTCACCAAGTGCAGCCTCGTCTGGCCACCCGGCCAGAGAGTCGTGCAGCACAACCTCGAGGCTACGTCCATTCGGCGGGAAACCGAGGCGAGCCTTCAGCGACTCGGAGTCGACGCAATCGACCTGCTTCAGATCCACTGGCCGCGGTTCTCAGACACGCAGTCGCCCGGCAGTCTCGAGGAGGCGTGGACCGCGTTGGCCGACCTCAAGGCAGCCGGCAAAGTGCGGCATATCGGCGTCTCCAACTTCGGGAGGGCGGATCTGGAGCGCGCGAACCACCTCGCTCCGGTCGAGTCGCTGCAGCCGCCGGTACTCACTGCTGCGCCGCGCGATTGAGCAGGAGACCTTACCCTACTGCCTCGCCCACGAGATCGGCGTGATCGTCTACTCGCCGATGCAGGCCGGTCTGTTGAGCGGGCGGATGACCCGTGAGCGCGTGGCCACCCTACCCGCCGACGACTGGCGGCGGAACACGGCCGAGTTCAAGGAGCCGAGATTGTCCCGCAACCTCGAGTTCGTCGAGGTCCTGCGCACAGTGGGCGCGCGATACGACCGGTCCGCGGGCGAGGTGGCCGTCGCCTGGACGCTTCGCAATCCGGCGGTGACTGGCGCGATCGTCGGCGTCCGGAGTCCGTCGCAGGTGGACGGCATCGTCGGGGCGGCCGACGTGGCGCTCTCGGACGACGACGTGCACATAATCGAGACAGCCGTCCCAGCGCGGTGACCGTAGGGCCGCGGTCTGCCCGTCGAGGCACACGGCCACGCACGACCTGGTCAATCCTGCCAGGCGCGGCGGAACGGAATGCGGCTTGCACCTCGCCCCCTGGACGCCGACCGTCGGCCGGCGGCAGACAGGGAGCGCGCAATGGCGATTCGTGGCTAGCTGATCATCGGCATGGCCCTCGGCGGCGGGCTCATGTTCTTGCTGGATCCGCGGTCGGGCCGTCGACGGCGGGCGCTGCTTCGGGAGCAGTCGATCCACTGGTCGCGGCAAGCCGGCTACACGCTCGGCCGGGCGGGACGCCACATGGAGGCCGGCTGGGGGTGGACGCTGGCCCGGGCCCGTGGAACGATGGCAGCCGTCCGACCGGCGCGGCGCGGCCTGGCACCCATCAGTGATCGCCGACTCCAGGATCGGCTGGTGGCCTGCGTTGCCCGGCAATCGACCCGTCCCGAGGCCATCGCTGTCGAGGTTCACGACGGGTGTGCGACGCTGAGCGGCGACGTGTCGGCTGCCGAGGTGCGGAAGGTACTCGAATCCGTGTCCGCCGTCGCGGGCGTCAGGGCTGTTGAGAACCGCCTGCAGGTGCGTGCTCCATCGGCCACGCTCCTGGAGGCACCTCGCACGTCGCACCAGCACCGCGCGGCGACCCTGGCGACCCCATTGGGGGTCATCGGCGGCGCGATCGCAGCATGGCTGGCCATCGAGACCGGGCGGAGATGGACCGTCCGCTAGGGTCCGGCGGCTCGAGCCCGGGCCCGCTGGGCGCTCACGGTGTCAGAGGCGACCCAGCCGATCGACGGTCCGCTCGCTTCGCACGTTACCGGTGTTGAGCGTTGATGACGGCTCGATGAGCAGGACGTGTGTTTCCTCGTCCGCGTGGGGTTGATGGTCGACGCCATGCGGCACAATGATGAGTTCGCCCGGAGCGACCTGTGCCTCGCCGTCACGAAATCGGATCGTCAGTCGGCCGTGGAGCACGAGAAAGAGCTCGTCCTCCTGGTCATGGCGGTGCCAGACGAAATCGCCCTCGACCTTGACCAGCTTGACGTGCAGACCGTTCACCTCGCCAATGATCTTCGGGTTCCAACGGTCGGCGAACTGCCGCAGTTTGTCGTCCAGGTTGATGGTGTGCACCGTCTCTCCAGCTGCCGTGGGACCCGCAGGATACCATGTTCGGCGCGACGTGGAGCGCACGGCGGGGTCGCTCTGGCGCGCGACCGACGGCCGGCGCACACGTGAGTGGGTAGACGAACCGATGTTGGCAGCCGTTCTCTCGCTGGTCGCGTGTCTCGGTCTTGAGGGGCAGGCCGCTCCGTCTGCCCGACCGGCGGCTCAAGTCGACGCCCGCGGCGACTCACCGATCGTGTCGGTCACCGACATCAGGCGTCGGCTGCGACAGCCCGCTCCAAGGCTTATCGTCCGCGTGCCGCGTTCCGTGGCCACGTTTCGCACGGAGATTCGGCAGACCTACATGGTGAACTTTCAGGAGTACCTGCACGGCCTCTTCGGGCTGAACACCTTTCAACGGCAGTCGGCCGATTGGGCATCGAAGGGCAGCGGCCTCGACCTGGTCGCGCTCGGGAAGAGCGTCCGGCACGCCTGGCGCGAGCATCAGGCATCGAAGACGCGCCAGGAGATCGAGGGATGGCTTCGCGATCTGCAGGCGACGACTGACCCGAACCAGGGGCGCTGAGTGTCCGGCCGGGTCGAGCCCCTCCACCCCGCCCCGGCTGGTCCGCCGCCCAGATCGCGCGTCTCGAGCCCGTCGTTCCGGGCACTGTGTCGTCGTCAGCTGGTGTCCGGCCCCCAAGAGACGGGCGTGCCGTCCGTACGGCTGTCTGGGCAGGACGGACCCCGCTCCGAGTCTCCCAAGCCACAGAACTGGTCGGGACACGGGACCCAGCTCGACCATGCCATCGAGGAGACGCACCGCCTGATTCGGAATGGGCGACAGCGGTGCACCACCGCAGCGGGGACACCCCGGCCGCGCTATCATACGGAGAGGACCTCCCGCCACGCCGCGCGCGAAGGAGCAGCCATGGGCGAGCCGACCAAACCCAGCGTGGGAACGATCGGGTGGACCGACTTGACAGTGTCCGACGCCGAACGCCTCAAGGAGTTCTACCGTCAGGTCACCGGCTGGACCCCGGAGCCATTCGACATGGGCGGCTATCAGGATTTCGTCATGAAGGCCGCCGACGGGTCAGCGGTCGCGGGCGTCTGTCACGCTCGGGGCGGGAACCGTGATCTGCCGCCGCAGTGGCTCGTCTACATCACCGTCGAGAGTCTCGAAGACAGCCTCCAGCGCTGTCAGACCCTGGGCGGACGTCTGGTCGCCGGCCCACGCAGCTACGCCGGCCAGGGCCGCTACTGCGTGATCGAGGATCCCGCGGGCGCCGTCTGCGCCCTGTACGAAAGCAAGGGCGGGAACTAGACCGGCGGCTCGTCGGCGCGCTGGGTCACGTCAGTCCTCTCGCCACCCCCTGGTCGCCACGATGGCCGGGCTGCCATTCCACGTGCCGGTCAAGCGGAGGCTTCAGGTTGATCCACTCGTTGCCGGCAGGCGGGAACAGCAGGACGGGATCGGAAGAGGTGCTAGGACGCCCGCAGGTGCGCCCGCCGTTCGAGGCAGGTACTGGACGTGCTGGCGGAGTTCAGCCGCGTTGATCGGTTTCGAGAGGTAGCCGTCCATCCCGGCTTCGAGGCAGCGTTCTCGGTCGCCCTTCATCGCGTGGGCGGTGATGGCGAGAATCGTCAGCCGCCGCCCGACCGCTGCCTCGCGGGCACGGATGGTTCTGGTCGCCTCGAACCCGTCCATCCCGGGCATCTGCACGTCCATCAACACCAGATCGAAGGCATCGTGCTCGACGGCCCGGACGGCTTCATCACCGGTCCCGACGATGGTCACCTCGTGCCCCCACTTCTGGAGTAGCCGGGCGATCAATCGCTGGTTGACCACATTGTCCTCGGCGGTGAGGACGCGGAGGCTCGCGCCTCCGCTGTCCGACGCGTACGAGACTGATGGGCCGTCGCCCTGGTCGCCGGGTCGGGTCGTGGCGGACTCGGGAAGCGCGAACTTCACCGTGAATTCGAACCGGCTGCCGTGTCCGGCTTCGCTCTCCGCGGTAATCTCCCCGCCCATCAGCTTCACCAGGTTGCCGGTGATGGACAGGCCGAGACCGGTTCCCCCGTAGCGACGGGTGGTCGAGCCGTCCGCTTGCGTGAACGGCTCGAAGACGGCCTTGATCTTGTCGGGCGGGATCCCAATCCCGGTGTCGCGCACCGAGACCTGGATCGCCACGGCCCGGTCCTCGCGACAGACTTCTGCCACGTCGAGCGATACGCCCCCGACCTCCGTGAACTTGACGCTGTTGCCCAGCAGGTTGACGAGCACTTGCCGGAGGCGCCCGGGGTCACCGATCACGGTGGTGGGCACACGAGCGTCGATCGCGCAGGTCAGCAGAAGCGCCTTGTTGGTGGCCTGGACGGCGAAAGGCTTGACGGTCTCGTCGACGAGTTCACGCAGGTTGAAGGGGATCGCCTCGAGTTCCAGGCGCCCGGCGTCGATCTTCGAGAAGTCGAGGACGTCGTTGATGACCGAGAGCAGGGACTCCGCCGAGCTGCGGACCATCTCGAGGTGTTCCCGCTGCTCGGACGTGAGCGACGTGTCGAGCAGCAGCTCGGTCATGCCCAGGATGCCGTTCATCGGCGTCCGGATTTCGTGGCTCATGTTCGCGAGGAACATGCCCTTGGCCTGGTTGGCCGCCTCGGCCCGCGTCGTCGCGCCCGCCAGCTGTTCCTGGATCTGCTGCCGTTCGGCGATCTCCGCCTCGAGTTGCGTTTGGGCGGTGCGTCGGCGTTCGACCTCGGCGCGCAGCGCAGAGGTCCGCGCGTCCACGAGGCGTGCCAGGAGGCGCTGGCGCGTCTTCATACCGCGGACACGGAGACCATAGGCCGACAGGCCCATGAGCAACAGCGTGGTGGCGCACACCACGTAGAACCACGCGGTCTGGTAGTAGCGCGGCTTCAAGCGGAAGGCGAAGCTCGCCGCGTGCCCGCTCCACGGGCCATCCTTGCTCCGCGCCGTCACGTAGAAGACGTACCGCCCCGGCGGGAGATTGGTGTAGTAGGCGGTCCGTCGTTCGCCCGCGTCCACCCAGCCGGGGTCGAACCCCTCCAACCAGTACCTGAAACTGGACGCCCTGCGGGGCGTGGAAGTCGAGACCGGTGTACTGGAACGCCAGCTCGCCAGACCCGGGTGGGAGTTCCGCACCGTCGATGGACGGAATCGGCTGCCGGTCGTACAGCACGGCCTCGAGTACCGGCGACGGCGTCCCGACGCGCTGGGGCCGGGCGTCCACGATGGCCGCGCCGCGGATCGTGGCGAACCAGATCCGCCCGTCGCGCATCTTGCACACGGCGGGCTGGGACCCCCCATTGCCTTCCGTGCCGCGCAACCCGTCGGTCACCGTGTAGCCGACCGACCGCACCCGCCCGGCCTTGCCGTCCGCCCAGTTGTCGAGGTCCCGCTTGAGCGCCTTGAAGATGCCCTTGTTGGACGACATCCAGAGGTACCCGAATTCGTCCTGCTGAATGGCGAACGCGGAGTTGTCGTAGAGCCCCTCGCGCACCGACAGCGTGCGGACAGTGTCCCCGACGATCCGGCTGAGCCCGCCGCCGAAGGTCCCGACCCAGAGGGCACCGGCCTCATCCTCGTAGAGCGACAGCACGTAGTTGTCACCGAGGCCGTCGGCGACCGTGAAGGTCCTGGCGCGGTCCGCCCGGATGCGCGTGAGCCCACGGTTTCCGGCGAGCCAGAGAGTCCCGGATCGGTCGAGGAGGATGCCCTGGACGGCTGGCGCGATGGGGTCGCCGGGCGGTCGCACGGCCGAGAAGCGGCCGTTCTTCAGCGACGTCAGGCCGCCCGACGTCGTGCCAACGAGCAGCGTGCCGTCCCGCATCGGCAGCAGGGACCGGACGCCGCCTTGGAGGATGTGGCTGGGGTCGGGAAGCGTGATGATCCGCCCGGCCCGGATCTTCGACAGGCCCCGCGGCCCGCCGACCCATATCTCCCCGTCGTCGCCTTCCGCCAGTGTCATGACAATGTCGTCGACGAGTCCCTGGCCCATCGTGTACTGGGTGAGCTTGCCGTTCGACAGTCGCGCCACGCCGCTGCCGGTGGTGCCCAGCCAGATGTCGCCGTTTCGCGCTTGGAAGATGGTCTGCACATCGTCGGTCGCGAGCCCCTCGCGCATGCCGAATCCAGTGAACGGTGTCTCGCGCAGGCAGGTGAGGCCCGAATCGAACAGACCGACCCACATGTTGCCATCGCGGTCCTCGAGGAACGCGTTGATTTGGTTGCCGGCCAGGCCCTCCGCCTTGCCGTAGACCTCGGCCCGACCGTCCCGGATCCGCACGAGACCCCGACGCTCGAGGCCGAGCCAGAGCGTGCCCTCCCGGTCGAAGAAGACGAGATGGACCGAATCGTCCACGGGAAGCGGCCACGGCGTGGCGTGGTCACCCGTGAGGCGTGCGAGGCCTCGCGCAGTACCAACCCACAGGCCCCCGGCCTGGTCTTCGCCGACATCGTAGACCGTATCGTCGGGCAGTCCCTGGGCGGTACCGAACCGCTGAAGTCGGCCCGCCGCGAGGCGATACAGGCCGTCCCGCGTCGAGAACCAGAGGCTCCCGTCCCGCGTCTGGCGGAACTGTGTGACCTCGGAGAGGGAGGTCAGTTCCGGCGGCCGCTCGAAGCGGAAGCCCGCACGCCGGCAGACGCCGTTCTGCGTGCCCACCCAGAGCACCCCGTCCCGATCGACAAGGAGCGAGCGGATCCGTTCGCCCGGCAGGCCATCGGCGAGCCCGAAGCGGACGAACGCGCCGGCTCTCAGACGCAGCAGCCCGGCGTCGGTGGCCACCCACACGTCGCCCCCGCGGTCCTCGGCCAAGGCCCGGACGACGTCCCGCTGAAAGGCCGGGGCGTTGCTGCGGTCGAAGGTGGTGAAGCGGACCCCGTCGAATCGGGCCAGTCCGGCCTGCGTGCCCAGCCACAGATACCCGTCGCGGCTCTGCAGCAACGCCTGAACGCTGTTCTGCGGCAGACCGGTCTCGATCTGCCACGCCAGGGTGTGGTATTGCGTCAGACCAACGCGTGGATCCAAGGCGAGCAGCGGACGGGCGGCGGCCAGAGCCAACACCCAGACCGCGACGCCCACCAGCCGATGGCGCTGGCGAAACGACGACACGAGCGGCAAGTCCTCCTGTACAACTATCGGCCGTTCGCGCCCGGGCTTGATGACGGGCGGCGCAGGCGGGCAGGGCCAGGAGGCCCCTCAACGATGCGGGGGGCGACCGCCAGCCCCGGCTCGGGCCGCCCGCGCGCGCGATCGACGGCTTCTTCTGGCTCTACCGCTTCTCCCCGGGCTTCAAGACCTTCGTCTTGCCGTACCCGACCGCATCGAGCCAGTCCTTGGGGTAGCCCACGGAGCGCTCCCGGCCGTTCTCGTTGACGTAGCCGTCGTTGTACTTCGCGATCAGGAAGTCCGAGAACCGCCACCACTCGTCCACGGTCTTCTGCGCCATGGTGACGGTGTAGTCAGTGAGGAACTCGCGCGCCCGGGCTGGATCCTGCTTGTAGAGGTCGAGCGCCTTGCGTTCGATCTCGGCCTGCTGGTCGAAGAACCCCTTCTCGAGCGCGTCGCCGCGCTCGCGGATGTCCTGATGCATGAGGTCCCATCGCAGGTTGGCCCAGTTGGAGGTGAAGTCGAACGCCCACCACGCCGAGCGGCGCTCGAAGGTGGCCCGGCTGCCGGTCTGGAGGGACTCCGGCAGCCTGAGGGCGCCGGCGTAGAGTGGGACGTAGACGGAGGTCTTCGGGTCGTCCTCCGCGAACCACACGAGTCCGCCGATCCACGCCGGCAGCCAGCCTCGCGTCTGGATCACCGTCGCGTAGGCGCACCGGAAGATGGAGATCGGCCGTTCCCAGCCCATGTAGCCCTCGGACGGGCGCGGCCCCCCGCCAACCCGGTTCGGGTTGCCAAAGGGGCCGGCGGCTAGGCCCTTGCTCATGTCGAACTCGGTTCCCTCGTAGGAGTCGCGATGCAGTTTCATCAGGTCCTGCGGGGTCACCTTCCGGTCGGGTTTCACCGAGAACGGCAGGTCGAGTTCCCAAGGATCCAGGTTCGCTGACGGCGCCAGCGTGCTGAGCACCCGCCATTCCCGACGCGTGCTGCCGAGCGTCGGCGCGCCGCCGTAGGCCGCATGGAAGACGAAGGGATCGCCCTTCTTCCAGAAGCCCATTTCCTCGGCGACGCGGTAGACGCTGGCCGACGCCATGGTGTGATCGGGGTCCTTCAGGTCGAGTGTTCCGATCCGCGAATGGTTGGCGCTGACGCCCACCTCGCCATCCGGAACCCGCTTGGCCGCCCACACGGCCCCCTTCTCGGCCGGGCCGGCGCCGAAGATCTCGAACTGCCACGCCTCCGCGGGGTCGATGACCGTCAGGCACTCGCCACCGTCGCCGTAGCCGAACTTCTCCGCGAGTTCGCCCATGATCCGGATTGCCTCGCGCGCCGTCGACGCCCGCTCGAGCGCAACGCGCTCGAGCTCCATGATGTCGAACCACCCCTCGTCGTTGTACAGCTCGCGACGCCCGCCGATGGTGGTCTCGCCAATCCCAACCTGCTTCTCGTTCATGAACGAGTAGGCCGCGTCGTAGCGCGTGAACGTCCGCTCGACCTCGGGAATCTCCCCCACCTTCACGGCCTGCGGCCGGTCCTGCCCCAGTCCGCCGCCCTTCATCACTGGCCGCATCGAGCCTTTGGAGAAGGCGCGTCCCTGGACGATGTGGATCTGGAACTCGTAGTGGCCGTCGCAGGCATGTGTCGTCATCGTGCCGCCATCGATCGACGCGGCCCTGCCGACCAGGATGGATGTGCAGTGCTCGCAGAGGTCGGCCGCGTCCACACCGGGCGGCAGCAGCTCGGGCCGTAGACACATCTTGGCGATCGACGTCCCCATCGCTTGCGAACTGGGCGGCGGCGATTGCGTGAGACCGGCCCCCGAGAGGGCCGCGACAAACAGCGCGGTCAACAGCGTTCTTGGTGTCATCGTCATCCCCTCGCCCTCGTGCGGCGGGCGGCGTGCTCCCGCCGCGCGTGCCTACTCGTACACGATGCGGTTCTTCGGAGCCCTGGCGGGATCATGGAGATACGCCCCGACGCCGTTCGCGATCACCTCCCGGTAGCGGGGAATGCCGCTGATCACCAGGGGTTTGTCGTGATGGTCCTCCGTCCACGTCTCGGCCACCTGGGCCACCGACGACGTGTGCCGGCCGACGCGCACGTCGATCGGCCAGCCTTTCTCGTCGATCTTCTCGAAGAGGAGGCCGTGCTGGCCCGCCTTGACCACGAAGTCGTCCTTGCCGGTGAGCAACTGCTCGCGCGAGGTGATCCCGCGGGTGGCGTCGAGGAACGGTTCAGGTGTCTCGAAAAGCAAGGAGATGGCGGGTGAGTAGTCGCCAATCTCCCGGTGCGAGAGCCCGTGCAGTGTCCTTGGCGAGTTCTCGGTGCCGATCCGGAACCCTTCCATGTCGGTCAGGGTCATCGCCGTCAGCGTGGCGAGGTCCTGGCCGCGCTGGTGCGCGACGATGGTGCTGATGACCGGGTACTGGAGCTCCGCCTCGTGCAGGTCGATGGCGATGTCGACCTTCTCCCGACGGATCATCTCCATGAAGGCGTAGGCGGTCCGCTCGGTCAAGCTTCCGTTCGGACGGCCCGGCCACGCGCGATTGACGTTACGGCTGTCCTCGTACGCCAGCTGCTGGCGGCTCGGGTAATGGAAGTAGACCTCCGGATCGGGCCACTGGTCGAGCGGGTTGGACCAGCGGTCGCCCATCCGGAAGGTACGCGCGCCCCAGCGCGTC
This sequence comes from uncultured Acidobacteriota bacterium, assembly GCA_963701315.1. Classification (GTDB taxonomy): domain Bacteria; phylum Acidobacteriota; class Vicinamibacteria; order Vicinamibacterales; family Fen-181; genus FEN-299. The sequence goes on from OY969603.1 coordinate 4,645,419, forward strand.
TGAATCGTGAAATCCGGCGGGTACGCCCCTCCGAGGCGGGTTACGGTCGTGGCGCTGCGGTTCGCGCTGAGCACCAGGATGAGCCGGCCCTGTTCGACCACGGCGTTCTCCGCGAACACCCAGGCGGCCAGCCGGCCGGCCGGTTCCTCCGGGTGCGAGCCGCCGAGCACGAGCAGCGTCGCGCCCGGCGCCTTCCCGTCGAGGACGTAGAGGTTGCAGTCGTTGGCGGAACCACGGAGCGGCTCGAAGTAGTCCGCCAGCTTCTTGACCGCGGTCACACCCTGGCCGAGCACCACCGGCTCGGCCAGGTGCCGGCTTCGGTAGAAGCTCGCCCCTGACGTCCCGAACAGCGCGACTCCGAAACCAAGGACGAGGATCTTCTGCACCAGGAGGCGACCCGTCATGCCGTCACCTCACTTGAGTCCGAACAGGCGAAGGAGGAAGGGCAGCAGGACCAGCACGTAGAGCACGTCGCGCTCCCACTTCCTCGATCGCAGCAGGTTGACGATGAGCAGCAGGGCGACACCGGCCGTCATCGCGTAGTAGAGCAACATCACCATCGTCATACGCCCTCGGCGCCGGTCACGTCGGCCGATCAGGCCTGCCCCGGCCCGAAGGGGCGGGCCCACCTGATCACACGCCGGTCAGAAACGCCAGCTTCTTGCTGAAGATCACCATCGCGGTGCCGATCGCGATGATGAGGATCGTGGGCACGAGGCACGCGCGGAGGAACTGCCCGTACGAGCCCTTGTGCCCGACCACGTCCACGGTCAGCCGCCCGATGATCGCCGTCGGCGGCAGCGCGTCACCCAGCGGCCAGATGACGCTCATTCCCGCCAGGGCGACGATCGGGTCCAGGCCGCGGCTGTTGAACAGCAGCACCAGCGGTACGCCGAGGACCGGTGCCGCGCCCCACATCAGCACGGCCTCTGACGCCGGCAGGACCAGAAACAGCGTCGCATAGACCACCCACGTGGGCAGCGTGACGGCGGTCACCGCCAGAAGCCCCCGCACGCCAGTGAGGGTCATGATCTCGACGAGCACGCCCGCGCACGTCAGCGTGCCGAGCAAGGGCAGCAGCTGGTCCACGGTCTCGCGCGAGATCCGGAACAGCGGGAGCCGCACGGGCGAGACGACGACCGCCGCGGCCGCCGCGGCGGCGAACATCAAGGGCAAGCCCAGCACAGGCGTCGTGAACGGCCACTGACGGCCCATGAACACCAACGCGCCGAACACCGCGAAGGGCAGCGCCACCCGCCAGCCGTTCATGCCCGCCGGCGGCTTCGGCAGCTCGTCGAGGGCGCGCGCCACGTCCACGCGGCCCCCCGACCAGCCCAGGATGAAGCTGGTCAACAGCCCCGCGACCAGGCACGGCAGCATCAGGGGCCAGAAGAAGCCGACGTACGGCATGTTCACGCCGGCGGCCGTCATCATGGCCCACAAGCTCACCGGCGGCGCGGCGGCACTCAGGCCCGCGTTGATGAACACCAGCGCCGCCACCTTGTGCTTGGGAATCCCCATGTAGGACAGCACGACGGCCACGAGCGAACCCGCCACGAGCACGGTCACGCTGCCGGCACCCGTCAGGGCCCCAGGCACCAGCAGGAGGAGCGTGAGCAGGACGAGCAGGAGCGCTCGGCTGCGGTGGAACCGCCGGAGAATGCCCCGGACGACGTAGGCCACCCCCCCTGATTCCTTGAGGAGGTTCATGAACAGCGTGGCAGTCACGAAGATCAGATTGATGTCGAGGTAGGTCGCGGCACCCTCGGCGATCTGGCGCGACGGGATGCCGTACCCGCCCATGAGCGCACCGCCGATCGCGGCCGCGAACATCGACAGCTCGCTCGAGACGCGGAGCGCCCGCACGACGGCGTAGACGGCCAGCATCGCCGCCAGAACGAGGCTCGCTTGCGCGAACATGCTCACGGCGTGGCTCCTACTTGCCGAAGACGTTCTTCAGCACGGTGTTCAGCTCGAGGTTCTTGTCGTAGAACACGACGGGAAGGGCGAACTTCCTTCCGAGGGTCGTGAATCGGCCGTCCTCGTCCCCGTCCCGACGGACAATCAGGAACTGCGCCTTCGGGCAGACGGCATCGATCGACATCTCATCGGAGTTGTCGCCGGGAGCCGCGCTCTTCGCGCGTCGCTCCATGCCCTCGACGTGCGCACCGATGACGGTGAGGCCCTTCTTCTTGGCCTCGACGATGAGGGCGGTCACACGCGCGATCTCCTCGTCGATCGACACCCCGGCCGCCCCCATGCCCTTGAGGCTGCTGCCGGTCACGACGATCAAGGTCTTGTACGGCTTGGCCGCAAGGTCCTTCACCGTCGCGGTTTCTCTGAGGTCGTAGTCGATTTGCAGCCGCTGCAGGAACACCTTGACGCTGGTGGCGCCCGGGCTCTGCCCGCAGGAGGTGATGAGAATCGGCGGCTGTGCCTTCGGTGACGGGGCGACCGGCTTCGCAGCCTGCGCGAAGAGCGGCGAGGCGATGGCGACGGCGACGACCAGGGCGAGAGGTAGGCGGCACGAACGAATCATGGCGGCACCTCCAGAACACGCGGGCCGGATGACGTCTCTGACACATCCCGGGAGGGGCGCGCGAAGGATACCACGGACCGGCCACGGTGGCGGCTGGCGGCCGGATTGTCCCGCAGACAGGGGCCGAGCCGCGCGGAGACACGCGGACGGACCCCGTCAATCCGCGGTCACAGCCGGCCCGATCGGAGGATGCCGATGGCGAGCCACAATCCGAGGATGGCCGCCGCCACGAAGCCGACCAGGCCAACGGCGGGTAGGCCGAACAGGTGCGGGCCGGAGGCACGCTGCAAGATGAAGGAGGAGCCGACGACCAGAGCCGCGATGACGATGGCGAAGCTGAGGCGGTTGCTCGACCGGTCCATCTCCTGGACGAAGCGCTCGAGATTCCGGTGGACGAACTGGATCTGCAGGCGGTCGTCGCGGGCTTTGCCGACGACCTCCACCAGGTCGCGCGGCAGCGACTGGAGGGCTTCCGCCATTTCGCGCCCCATGTCCCCCACCCGCGAGGCCACCGCCGTGGGCGACAGCCGGGCGCGGAGGATCCCGGCGATCACGGGCCCCGCGTGCTCCACCATGTTGAACGACGGATCGAGGCGGCGGCCGATTCCCTCGGTCGCGACAAAGGCCCGTACGAGGAGCATCAGGTCGGCCGGGAATTGGAGTCGGTAGCGGCGCATGACGGCCAATGCGTCCTGCAGCAGCATGCCGACCGGCAGATCCTTCAGCAGGATGCCCGCATAGCCGTCGAGCAGATCACCCAGGTCGCGTCGGAGCTGCCGGGCGTTGATCGGTTCGAGGGGCTGCCCGATGGAGAGGACGGCCCGGACCAGCCGATCGAGATCCTCGTGAACGACGGCGCTCACCAGATCGACCAGCGCGTTCCGCAGCGAGCCGTCGAGCCGGCCGACGCTCCCGAAATCGAGCAGGCAGATGACGTTGTCGGGCAGGACGAAGACGTTGGAGGGGTGCGGGTCCGCGTGGAACAGACCGTCGCGCAGAACCTGCTTGAGGAGGATCTCGGCCCCCCGTCGGGCGACCACGCGCGAGTCGACCGCGCCGGGCGAGGCCAGCACGTCGAGCACCTTCCGCCCTTCGATGTACTCCATCGTGAGCACGCCGGGGGTCGTTTGCGGCCAGTGCACGCGCGGCAGTCGCAGGGTGGGATCGCCCGCGAAGTTCCGGGCGAACCGTTCGATGGTGCGCCCCTCACGCGCCAGGTCCTGCTCGCGCCGGATCGCGCGCGCGAATTCGGCGACGAGCGTGCTCGGCTGGTAGAGATCGGCGTCTGGCAGGTAGCGCTCGGCGAGGCGAGCCAGGAAGGCGAGCAGGCCGAGGTCGCGCTCGATCGTGGCGTCGATGCCGGGGCGGCGCACCTTGACGGCCACCTCGCTGCCGTCGCGGAGGCGGGCGCGGTGGACCTGTGCGATCGACGCCGACCCTTCCGGCTCTACGTGGAACCACGCGAAGACCTCAGCCAGCGGCAGCCCGAGTTCCGCCTCGATCGTCGCCTGCGCGACGCCGGGCGCGACCGGTGGCACATCGTCCTGGAGGCGCGATAGCTCGGCGACCAGATCGGGGGGCACCACGTCTGGCCGTGTGCTGAGCGCCTGGCCGAACTTGATGAAACTCGGCCCGAGTTCCACGAAGGCCCGCCGGAGGCGCTCACCCCGGGTACCGACGTCCGCCACCCGGCGGCCCCATCCCCGCAGTCGCCTCCCGAGCGCCACGGTCCGCTCGAGCCGCAACCGCGTCACGACGTCGGGAAATCCGTACTTCACCAGGACGGTGGTGATCTCCCGCAGCCGGCGCAGGTGCTGGGCGGATGGGACCGCCCCGGGCAAGGTGGGCATGAAGGTCCCTTTCGGCGGCGTAGGGACGTCGGTGAGCGCGGCCGCGCATGGCGCGCGGCCGGCCGCCATCGTATGGCTCAAACCTCAGCCGTTGGTGGCCGAGGACGGCGGTGGCTGGTCGGGCGCCGGCGTGGCGCCCAGACGGGCTTCCAGGTCGGCCACCTTCGCCCGCAGCGCCTCGAGCTCGGCCCGCCGCGCGATGCCGACGGCCGACAGCGCGCGATGTACCGTCTCTTCGACCTCCTGCCGCAGGCGGTCGCGCTGTTCCGCCGCGTGCTTGGCCCACGACGACACGACTTCCTTCGCGTCCTTCTCGCTCATCTCCCCGCGGGCCACGAGGTCGTTGAAGACGGCCTTGGCCTTCTCCTCGGTGAGGTCGAGCGTGCCGAGACCCGCCAGCAACAGCTTTCGCAGGGCGTCTACCATGGTGTCCCTCCGTTCTGGGGATACTCGACCTACAGGCTACCACGAAGACAGGACGGCGTTTGTAACGCGGTGCCTCTGTTGCGGGCCTGGTGTCTACTGGTTGGCCAGCTCCACGGTGGCGAGGAACACCAGGCGCGCCAAGTCGGACATGATCTCCGGCGTGAGGGTGTCCGCGCCGTCCTTCGTCGTGTGGTAGGTCGCGTAGGGCAGCGGCCTGCCGCCGCTCGTGTTGAACGAGATCGTGGGCACGTGGGCCCACAGGAACCGCGCCGAGTCTTCGCGGGGGCGACCCAGGTTCGCGTTGACTGTCGCCCGCACCTCGCGGTGGACGAACGCCCGGTTCACCCGATCGATGACGGTCCAGAGCTGCGGGAAGTTCGCACCCGAGGCCGCCGTGATCGTGTCGCCGCGGCCCACGCTCTCGAGGTTCAGCATGGCTACGATCCTGTCGTTCGCCACGTAGGGGTGGGACACGTAGAACTCCGAACCTCTCACACCCTGCTCCTCGGCACCGAACGCGATGAAGAGCACCGTGCGTTTCAGCGGGACGCCGGACGTGGCCAGTGCTTCGGCCGCCCCGAGCAGCACCGCCACGCCCGACGCATTGTCGTGTGCTCCCGGCATCAGGAGCGGGTTCAGCCCCACGTGGTCGAGATGGGCGCCGACGATGATGGCCTCGTCTCGCAGGCCCGGGTCGGTGCCCGGGAGGTACCCGATCACGTTGGAGCCGATCCCCTCGGGGTGATGCTCGGTGACGTTCTTCATCGTCATCACCTTGCCGGTCGCAAAGGATGCGGGCTTGAGCGACGATCGAATCGCGTGCACGACGTCGTCGTGCCGCTTGCCCGTGCCGGCGAAGACGTCGTCCCACACGGACTTGCCGACGTAGGTCAGACCGAATCCCCTCACGAAGATGCAGTTGGGATTGGCGATCGGGTAGTTGTAGATCATCCCTGCCGCGCCGTGCTTCGCGGCGTTCTGCACCTTGTAGTCGTGGAAGGAATACGGGCGCCATTTCTTGAACAGGTCCGGATCGCGGTCCGGCGTAACTGGGACCTCCGGCTCCATCATCACCAGTTTGCCCGTTACGTCGAGGCCGGCGTAGTCGTCGTAGCCCAGTTCGGGGGCCGTGGCCCCGTAGCCGACGTACACGACCTCGGCCGTCACCGCCACCGAGTCCGAGGTGGACCCCGGGAAGTAGTCGTCCTCAAACAGATAGGGACGCCGGATCGTGTCCCCGTTGGGCAGCCTGATGTCGAGGCTGAGCGACGAGCCCGGCAGCACGAGCGTGTACGGATTCGCGAAGTGCTGGAAGAACGTGCCGCCGTCCCCCGCGGGCCTGATTCCCCAGAGCACGAACAGATCGGCGGTCCACTTCGCGACGGCGTCGTACTCCGGCGTGCCCGTCAGGCGACCCTTGTACCTGGGCGAGGTCAGGGCCTTCACGTAGTCCAGCAGCGTCACGCTCGAGATCCCGTGCATGGCGGACAGGAGCCGGGCGTCGGCCTGCGGACCACTGGCGGCCTGGGCGGGATGCCCGGAGGGGCGGGCGGACAGGGCGACTGTGGCGCAGAGCAGCCAGACGAGGATGGGCCTCGAGCGTCGTCGGATCATGGAGCCTCCCGCCGCGCCAGGCCTTCGCGCCGCGGGAGCTTGCCCGGGGCGTCGGGACATGGTCGGGCGACGCAGGAATACCACGCCGGTTGGCATTGGCGCAACGGGTTCTCTACAATGAAGTCGGGTGGGAGCAGACAGCCACCCGAGGAAGGGTCGCATGCCGTTGTTCGAATATCAGTGCGGGTCGTGCGGTCACCGGTTCGAGCACCTGACGCGGTCGAGCGTCACGCCGTCGTGTCCGAACTGCCACAGCACGATCCTGGAGAAACAGCTGTCGGTGTTCGCGGTGGGAAGCTCGGCCGTCTCGTCTGGCCCGAAGCCCCCGGCAGACAGCCCGTGCGCCTCGTGCGGTCTGCCAGGCGGTCCCGGGGCATGCGGGATGCTGCACTGACGCGGTTGACGCGACGGCTCACTCCGTTCGCAGCGCCACGGTCGGGACGACCCGGGTCGCGTGCCGGGCGGGCAGGTAGGACGCCCCAAGCGAAGCGGCCGCGAGCAGCAGCGGCGCACAGATGAAGACCAGGGGATCAAACGCCCCGACCTCGTAGAGCATGCTTGACACGAGCGCGCCGATGGCACCGGCCAGCAGGAGGCCCACGGCCAGGCCCGTGCCCGTCAGGGCCAGCCCCTCTTTGAGCACCATCCACAGCACGTCGGCTGGCGTGGACCCAAGCGCCATGCGGATCCCGATCTCGCGGGTCCGCCGCGCCACCATGTAAGCCTTCACGGCGTAGAGTCCGACCACGGCCAGGAACACCGCGACGACCCCGAACACGGCGAACAGCCATGCGCCCGCTTTCACCAGCCAGTAGAGCATGCTGGTGTCGCGGAACTCGGTCAGCGTCTTCAATCCCAGCACGGGCAGGCGCTCGTCGACGGCCCGGATCTCCTCACGGACGGCACGCAAGGCGCGGGCTTCGGCCGTCGGACCTGCAGCTGCCAGGCGGAGGTGCACGTTGATCCCGCTCCTGAAGTGCCGACCGTAGGGCACGTAGAGGTGGGCCACGGGCGAGTGGTCGAAGAGTTGGTGGCGGAGGCCCGGCACCAACCCCACCACTTCCATCACTTCCCGCCCCTGACGGTTGTCGCTGAACACGATGCCGCTGCCCTGGGTGGGCGCCTGGTCCTCCTTCGGGGGCAGCTGGATCATCTGCCCGATCGGGTCCTGGCCAGGAAAGAGATCCCGCGCCAGCACGTCGTCGATGATGGCCACTGACGGCGCCTCGGCGGCCTGTTCCTCGGCCAAGGTGAAGCCACGGCCGCGGAGGATGGGGACACCGAGCGTCTGGAAGTAGTCCGCGCCGACGATGTAGTAGATCACCGACGTGCCGACCGGTCGGCCGTCCTTCATCGTGCCGGGCGGCGTCCCGGCCTTCTGCACGGTCATCCCCTCGGTCATCGACCCGAAGGCCACGAGCGAGGCCAAGCTGGCTGACCGCACGTCGGGCACCTTCCGAAGCCGGTCCATCATCTGCCGGTAGATCTCCCGCCCGCGGGCCTCGTCGTAGCCGGCCAACCCGGCGTCGAGTTCCGCAAGGAGCTGGTGATCCAATCGGTACCCGGGGTCCGCATTGCCGGCCTTGAGGGCGCCGCGTGCGAAGAGGCCCGCCGTCGTCAGCAGGCCGAGCGACAACGCGATCTGCGCCGCGACGAGGAGGTTGCGGGCCGAGAATCTCCGGGTCCGCCCGCGGGCGTCTTCGCCGGCCTGCTCCTTCAGCTGGGGCACGATCCGCGTACGCGAGAGCGTCCAGGCGGGCCCGAGGCCGAAGGCGATCGTGCTCAGCAGGCAGAAGCCCAGCGTCGCGCCCGCGACGCGCAGGTCAGGCCGCCAGTCGATCGTGAGGGGCACGGGAGAAATCGGCAGGAGCGTGGCCACGAGCAGGTTCATGCTCCAATAGCCAAGCAGCAGGCCGGCAGCACCGCCGACCAGCGAGAGCAACAGGCCCTCGGTCAGCAGCTGGCGGATGATCCGGACGCGGCCGCCGCCGAGCGCCAGCCGCATGGCGATCTCCTTGCGGCGGGCGGTCCCGCGCGCCAGCATCATGTTCGCCAGGTTCAGGCAGGCCACCAACAGCACGATCGCCGCCATGCCCATCAGCATCGCGAACGACCCGCCCACTTCCCGGTCTGTCTGGGGGCTCGTGGAGATCGACACCCGCGACAGCGGGTGCACCGTCAGCACCTGATGCCGGTTCTCGGCTGGATACGCCTGCTCGAGCTGGCCCGAGAGCACCTCGAGCGGCGGTCCAGCGGCGGCCAGGGTCACCCCCGGCTTCAACCGGCCGATTACGAGCAGGTCCTCGGAGCGCCGGTCGGCCAGCGAGCGGGCGGTCGTCTGCCGCATGAAATCGTTCTGGACCAGCTCGTTCGCGCCAATGGGCACGTACACCTCCGGGCCGATGAGTGCGGAGGTCCCCGTGAACCCTCTCGGGGCGATGCCCACGATCGTGTACGGCCGCGCGTTCACCTGAACAGTCGCACCGAGGACCGACCGGTCGCCGCCGTGAGCCTTCCAGTAGTCGTAGCTGACGACCGCCACGGCGGCGTTGCTGTCCGGGCGTTCCTCCTCGCCGGTGAACGTGCGACCCGCGAGCAGGTCGACGCCGAGCGTCGAGAAGTAGTTGCCGGTCGCCACGGCGGCGAACGAGCGTCTCGTGGTGTCGCGTTCACCGATGCCGACAAACGCGAGCGAATAGGCCGCCACCTCGCTGAACACTCCGGCGCGGTCGCGGACGTCCGTGTAGGCGGGGTACGAGAAGCCGCGGTAACTGTCTGGCCGCGTCCGGTCGTGGCTGTACACGCCGGTCACCTCGCCCGGCCGGGCGGTTCCGGTGAGCGGCCGGAACAGCAGGGAGTTGGCCAGCGTGAAGATCGCCAGATTGGCCCCGATGCCCAGCGCCAGCACGATGACGGCGGTTAGCGAGAAGCCGGGGTTCTTGTAGAGCAGGCGGACGCTCTGACGCAGGTCCTGGAACAGGATCGACATGGGCGCTCCTCGCAGTGAACGGGCCTGTTAGGGATACGCAGCGCCCGCCGCCGGGGTTCCATCAGGCGCCCGACAGGTCGGCCGTCGGCAAGAACCTCGGCGGTCGGCGGTGACGGGTCGCCTGCTCGAAGGCGTACGCGTAGCCGATGAGTTTCGGCTCGGTGAAGGCGCGGCCGAAAAACGACAGGCCGACCGGCAGACCAAAGGCGAACCCCGCCGGCACCGTCACGTGCGGGTAGCCGGCCACCGCCGGATACATCGAGCAGCCGTTTGGGCCGTAGTCGCCGTTGACGAGGTCGGTGAGCGACGCCGGCCCGGCGGTCGGTGCGACCAGGGCGTCGAGCCGCAGCGTGTCCATCACGGCGTCGATGCCGAGCGTGCGCGTCCATCGGCGGCAGGTGGCGAGGGCCGTCGTGTAGGCGGGGTCGGTGAGCGGTCCCTTCTGCTCCGCGCGCAGGAAGATCTCCTGGCCGAAGTACGGCATCTCGACATCACGGTGCGCGTCGTTGAAGGCAATCAGGTCCTTCAGCGTCCGCGGGCGAACGGTTGGCCCAAGCGCCGCCAGGTACGCGTTGAGATCGGCCTTGAACTCGTGCAGCATCACCTCCATCTCGCTGTCGGCCACCCTGGCAGGCGGCGGCAGCTCGGCCGGATCCACAATGACGGCGCCCAGGTGCCTCAGCACCTCGAGCGCCGCCTCGACCAGGCGGTCGGCTGGCTCGCTCTGACCGAAGCACGCCTTCCTCGGCACGCCGAGGCGAGCGCCCTTGAGCGCACCCTGGTCGAGGCCGGCCGCGTAGTCGCGGACCGCTCGGCTGGAGGCGGGGCGCGTGATGGGGTCGTCAGGGTCGGGACCCACAATGGCGGACAGCAGAAGTGCCGCGTCGGTGACCGTGCGCGCCATCGGCCCGGCGGTGTCCTGGCTGTGCGCGATCGGCACGATGCCTGCGCGGCTCACCAGGCCGAGCGTGGGCTTGATGCCCACTAGCCCGCAGTTGTTCGCAGGCGAGACGATCGACCCGTCGGTTTCGGTGCCAATCCCGACGGCCGCATAGCTGGCCGCGATGGCGCCCCCGGTGCCGGAACTCGAGCCCGACGGGTTCCGATCGAGCACATACGGGTTCCTGCCCTGGCCGCCGCGGCCGCTCCACCCACTCGAGGAATGCGTCGATCGGAAATTCGCCCACTCGCTGAGGTTGGTCTTGCCGAGGATGATGGCGCCCGCCTCCCGAAGGCGGCGCACGAGCCCAGCGTCTCGAGGCGGGATCGCTCCCTCCAACGCCAGCGACCCGGCGGTCGTCGTCATCCGGTCGGCGGTCCCGATGTTGTCCTTGATGAGGACGGGAATGCCGTGCAGCGGGCCCCGGACCCGGTGGCCCATGCGTTCGGCGTCGAGCGCCTCGGCGGTGGCCAGCGCGTCCGGGTTCAGCTCGAGCACGTGGTGCAAGGCGGGACCTTGCCGGTCGAGCGACGCGATGCGTTGGAGGTATCGCTCGACCAGCGCTCGTGCAGTCAGGGCGCCTGTCTCCATCCGCGCTTGGAGGTCAGCGAGGGTCGCCTCCTCGAGGTCGAACGGCGCGGTTGGGCCGGCCGCGGCTTCCGGCAACGGCTCCCAGACGGAGGTGGCGGCTGCCAGCGCGCCGGCCGCGCTGGCCCGCAGAAAGTCACGCCGATCGACTCCTAGCTGATGGGCTTCTGCCATGGCGGCCTCGATCCAGCCGTGCGAGATTGTCGGTCGCGGCGCCGACCGCTGTTCGGCCGCGCCGTACGTCGCTATGCTGATCCCATGGTGTTCCGCGGCCAGGTCGGCGGTCGGTCCGCGGTGGTCAGTCTCAAGGATACCTCCGTTTCGCTGAGCGTCGGAGACGGCTGGGTGGCAGCGTGGGACGCCGGTGGGCGGCTGTACAGCGTGTGGCGGGCGGGACACACGTACCGGCGGGGACTGAGCGGCACGGTGCTGCACAAATGGCGGAGCCAGCCGCACGGCGCCGATCCGTCCGGTATCCGACACCGCCTGCGGCTCGACGAGGGCGAAGCGAACGCGCTGGTGGACCAGGCCGCCGGCCAGGCCGCTGCCGCGTGGGACGCGCTGCGGGCTGCGCCAGGGGCGTGGGGCGGCGAGGGCGGCTCCGCACCGGGCGACGCGGTGGCCGAGGCCGTGCAACGAGCGTCACGCTTCGATGCGGCGTCGGCCAGCGACGATGCGCGGCGCTTCGCCCGCGTCTACCGCCCGATCGGCATCCTTCCGCCGGATCAGTACCTCTCGGTCGTGGTCCAAGCCACGGAGGGCTGTTCGTTCGGGTCGTGCACATTCTGCAGCTTGTACACCGACCCGTTTCGCGTGAAGACGCCGTCGGAGTTTCAAACGCACGTCGGAGAGGTTCGGGCGTACCTGGGCGACTCGCTCGGTCTGCGGCGGCGGTCCGTCTTCCTCGGAGCGGCCAATGCTCTTGCGGTCCCCATCGAACGACTCGCCGACCTGTTCCGCCTCGTTCCCGCGGTCGTGGACGGGGCCGCGGCCCGCATCTGCGCGTTTGTCGATGGCTTCACCGGCGCGCGAAAGTCCGTCGCGGACTACGCGCTCCTGCGAACGCTGGGGCTCTACCGGGTCTACGTCGGCGTTGAGTCGGGCGACGACAACCTGCTGGCGTTTGTCCGCAAGCCGGCAACGAGCGAGCAGGCCGTTGGCGCCGTGCGGGCGATGAAGGCCGGGGGGCTGTCGGTCGGCGTCATCGTCATGGTGGGTCTGGGCGGCGAGCGTTTCGCCGAAACGCACGTCGAACGAACTGCCGCAGCCCTCACGGCCATGGACCTGGACGAACGCGATCTCGTCTTCTTCAGCGATCTGGTCGAACTGCCCGGTACCGCCTATCCGCGCCACGCCGCGCGGGCGCGCCTGCCTCCGCTGGGGCCGGCCGCGCGACTCGCCCAGGCGCAGGCCATCGCCTCGCGCGTCGCCTTCCGCTCGGCCCCTCCGCGGTTTGCCCGTTACGACGTGCGCGAGTTCGTATACTGACCACGGCACCTCCGGTGGCGTGTCTCTTGACGGGTGCGCTCGACGTCTGTACAAATGCCTCTTGATCCTCGGAGGTACAACCAGTTTCTGCCCGGCGACCGGGTGCCGTGACGAGACGTCCTCGTCTGGCGAGACAGGAGGAAGAGCATGGCCTACACAGCGAAGGACTACGCGGACCTGATCGGCCTGCCCGGCTTCAGCGAGACGCTGCTGAAGAACCACTTCACGCTCTATCAGGGCTACGTCACGAACACCAACAAGCTGCTCGACGGCCTGGACGGCATGCTCAAGGACGGCAAGGTCGGGACGCCAGAGTACGCCGAGATGAAGCGCCGACTCGGGTGGGAGTTCGACGGCATGCGGCTGCACGAGCTGTATTTCGAGAACCTCGGTGCGAAGCCGTTCGCGCAGGGCGGGGTGCTGGCGCGCAAGCTCGCCGCGGATTTCGGCAGCTATGAGAACTGGGAAAAGGACTTCAAGGCGACCGGCGCGATGCGCGGCATCGGGTGGACGATCCTGTACCTCGACCCGGTGGGCAACCGGCTGGTGAACTTCTGGATCAACGAGCACGACGTCGCCCATCCGGCTGGCTGCCGGCCGCTCCTGATCATGGACGTGTTCGAGCACGCCTTCATGCTGGACTACGGCTTGAAGCGCGCCGACTACATCGCGGCCTTCTTTGGCAACATCAACTGGCAGGTGGTCGAGGCGCGGCTGGGATAGAGGGCGTTCCGGAGGGCGGCCCTCGTCGGTCGTCGGGGCGTGCGACCGGCTGCCGCCCATCCCTCGGACTTGAGTGACGGGACGGCGGCGACCCGACCGGGCCGTCGCGCACGCCGTCGGATCGTCGCGAGGTCGGCGGTCACGCGCATGAACTACCCCGCTTGGTCTCTTCCGGCGCCCGGGCTGCTGATTGCGGCCGTGGCCATCGTGCACGTGGTCATTGCGCATCTCGCGGTGGGCGGTGGCCTCTTTCTGGTGCTGGCCGAGCGAAAGGCCCGTCGCGAGGGCGACCAAGCGCTCCTCGACTACGTACACCGCCACAGCCACTTCTTCGCCCTGCTGACGCTGGTGGCCGGCGCGTTGACCGGCGTCGGCATCTGGGCGGTGATCGCGGTGGTGCACCCCCAGGCCACGTCGTCGCTCATTACCACCTTCGTCTGGGCCTGGGCCATCGAGTGGGCCTTCTTTGCAACCGAGATCACCGCCGCGATGGTCTACGCCCACGCGTGGGACCGACTCGACGGGCCGACTCACCTGCGCGTCGGGTGGATCTACGCCGTCTCCGCCTGGCTGAGCCTGGCGGCGATCAACGGCATCCTGAGCTACATGCTCACGCCAGGCGCGTGGCTGACGAGTGGGAGCGTCGCCGCCGGCTTCTTCAATCCGACGTTCTGGCCATCGCTCGTCGCACGGACGTGCGTGGCTGTCGGGCTGGCTGGCGTCTATGCGCTTGTGACGGGGTCTCGCCTGCCCGATCCGGTTGTGAAGGAAAGGGTGGCGCGGTACGCGCGGCGATGGATCCTCCCGATGACCGTCTTCCTTCCGCTCGCCGTGGTGGCAACGGCCGGCATCGCCCTGCTGAACGACGTGCCGCTCGGCGAGCCCTTGGGGGGACCCGGCGCCGGCACCGGAGGCACGCTCGCCTCCGTCCTGCACGGCAGTGCCAGTGGCAACCCGGTCACCGTCCAGGCGGTGCGGGTGCTGCTGGTCGCTTCGTTCCTGACGCTGATCCTCTCGCTGATCGCCACCACGGCGCGGCGCCGCGTGTACGGTCTGGGCCTCGCCCTGTCCACACTCATGTCGGCTGGCGCGGCCCTCGGTGCCGGCGAGTGGATTCGAGAGGACCTGAGGAAGCCCTTCGTGATTGGCCAGTTCATGTACGTGAACGGCGTGCGGGCCCGCCAGCATCCTGGCGCGCACGGCCGCGACCCGTTTGCGCTCGAGGCGCTCCGGCAGACCGGCGTGCTCCCGGTCGCCCGGTGGACGCGTGCGAGCAGTCTCCCGGGGCGAGCCGGGGCCGGGCCTGCCGACGGCCAGGTCCTCTTCGATCTGCTGTGCAGGCCGTGCCATACCGTGAACGGGTTCCTGGCGATTCGGCCGCTCGTCGCCGGCCGGAGCGCCCGGACGCTCGAGCAGGTTCTCGCCAACCTTGACACGTGGCGCGGGCGGCGGATGCCGCCTTTCGCCGGTTCGGACGCCGAGCGTCACGCTCTGGCGACGTGGCTGGCCACCCTGGGCGGCGGTGTGGTGTCGGCAGAGGGCCGGCCCGCGTCCGAGGGCCGCCGCTATGTCGAAGAGCATTGCTTCGGCTGCCACGGCCCTGGCGCCGACGTCCCGATCGGCGGTCGGGGACGGACGCCGGCCGCCCTGTACGACATGCTGGGACGACTTCCCCAGATCTCGGTGATGATGCCTGCCTTCGAGGGTTCGGACGACCTGCGGCATGCGGTCGCCGTCTCCCTGGCCTCCATGCCGGCCGATCGTCCGCCGACGGAGGGTGCGCGCTGATGCCGACGTTCCCATTGGCCGACCCGCTCCCGCTGCCCGCGCCCCCGTGGCTGCTGGCGGCGCTTCTCGTGGCGACCTTCGTCGCGCACGCGCTGCCGATGAACCTCCTGTTGGGCGGGTCCCTGATCGCGGGCGTCGCCCACCTCCGGGGCCGCCGCAACCCGCACGCGGCGGCGCTGGCGCGCGCGATCGCGCGCGCGATGCCCGCCGTGGTCGCTGCCACCGTGACCTTCGGCGTCGCGACCCTGCTCTTCCTCCAGGCGCTCTACGGTCGCGTGTTCTTCGCGACGGCAGTCCTCCTGGCCGTTCCGTGGCTCGCCATCGTCCCGCTGGTGCTGGCCGCGTACGCGAGCACGTACTGGAACGCCGTGCGCGCCGAATCCCGAACGTCGGCAGTGTGGGCGTCATGGCTGGTTGCCGTGTTGGTCGCCGCGGTGGCATTTCTGCAGTCCAACGTCATGAGCCTGATGGCCCGACCGCAGGTGCTCGGCGTGTGGTTCCGCGCTGATGCCAGCGGCGTGCGTCTGAATCTGTCGGACCCCACCCTCGTGCCGCGCTACCTGCATGTCCTGGTCGGCGCGACAGCCGTCGCGGGCGTGGCCGTGGCGGTTGGCGGGTACCTGCTTCGGGATCGCGACAGGGCGCTGTCGGCGTGGATGCTCCGACACGGCGTAGTCTGGTGCGCGGTGGCGACGAGTGTGAACCTGCTGCCCGGTTTCTGGTGGCTTGCCACGCTGCCGCCGCCGACGCTTTCCCGTTTCATGGGGCACGATCTCGTGGCCACCATCTGTCTGGGGGGCGGCGTGCTGGCGGCCGTGGCGGGCGTCGGCCACCTGATTCCTGCCTCCTTCGCCACCAACCCGCGGCCGTTACTCATCGGAGGGGCGGGCAGCCTAGGGACCAGCCTCGTTTTGATGATCGGCGTGCGCGAGATCGCTCGGCGCGCCGCCTTGGAGTCCGCTGGGTTCGCCCCCATCACCTGGGTCGACCCCCAGTGGGCCGCCATGGCGCTCTTCGGCGCGATCGTCGCTGGCGCGGGGCTCACCATCGTGTGGATGATCCGGGCCCTCGTGCGGGCGCCAGGCGTGGCCGCCTAGCCTTGTTCAGCTTCGACCATCCCAGGTAGTTCGGCGAGGGACCGGATGCGCGTGCAGTCGAACGCCGCGTAGAGATCGAGAGGATCGAGAAGGATGGCTCGCAGGTGCGCGCCGCGGGCGCCCTCGACGTCCACGCGATAGAGGTCCCCGACGTGCACGGTCGTGGCCGCATCGGCCGACGAGCGGGCAAGGGCGATCTGGAATAGACGCGGGTCGGGCTTCTCCACGCCCTCCTCGGCAGAGTCCAGCATCAGGTCGAAGAACCCGGCCAGGCCGACTCGCTCGAATAGCACCCGCAGCTTGCCGTTCGCGTTGGAGACGACGACCAGCTTCACGCCGAGGGACCGGAGCCGCCCGAGCGCTTCGGGCACGCCGGCGGGCACCTCTTCCCACAGGTTGCACTCATGGTGGTAGCGCTGGAGATCGACCAGCGCCGCGTCCGTACGGCCGGAGACGGAAACACCCGCGTGCTGCAGGACCAGATTGAAGTAGGCCCAGCCGCGTTGCTGGTCGCTGGCGGCGGCGCCGAGACCCAGGTCGATGTCGCGCCGGGCCAGAGGATCCGCCGACGCGAGCCGCACGCGGTCGACGACGACTCCATGGGCGCCGAGGGCGGAGGCGACGCGCTGCCAGTTCGGAACCACGAGAACGCCGCCGGCATCGAGAAAGAGCGTGTGAATGGGCACAACACAGGATAGCCGATGCCCGGCGGGAGGTCACGGTAAGGGAATTGATCAGCGGCGGGCGAGCGCGTCGTCGACGAACGCCTGGATGTCTCGGGCGGGCCGGGCGCCGACACTCCGGCCCCGTTCGCGACCGCCCGAGGACACGGTCAACATCGGAATCGACTGAATACGGAGCCGCTCAGCGACGGCCGGGAGCCGCTCGGTGTCCAGCTTGGCGACAATCAGGCGCCCGGCGTTGGCCGCGGCCACCTTTGCGAGTTCCGGGGCCACGGCCCGGCACGGCCCGCACCATTCGGCCCAGTAGTCCACTACGACCGGCAGCGCACTCTTGTCCAACAGCGCGTCGTACTGATCGGGCCCTGGAATGTCGACCGGCTCGGCGGGAGCCCCAAGCTCCCGCTTGCAGCGCCCGCACCGGAATTCGCCCCCGAGATGTTCGTAGCTGATGCGGTTCCGCTGCCCGCACTGCGGGCAGCCCGAGATCAGACCGCGTTGGTCAAGCTCCCACCTGCCCACCGTCACATTGTACCCTCGACGACGCGACCGGATTGGCGGGGTCTGACGCGTCGTCACGCGCCAAGCGCGAACGCCGCCAGGACGGGGGCGTGGTCGCTCGTGCCCACCTCGCGGCAGACCACGCAGCTCGACGCGACATCCGCCAAGGCCTGGCTGGCCAGCACATAGTCCAGTCGCCAGCCGATGTTCCGCTGGCGCATGTTGCGCCACGGTGGCCACCACGTGAACAGTTCGTCATTATCCGGGTCCAGCGCCCGGCCGACATCGACGAGGCCGCGCCCAATGAGCCGTTCCAGCAGGTCCCGCTCTTCCGGGAGCTGGCCGATGGCTCTGGGCTTGCGTTCCTTGGGGTGGACATCTCGCTCCGTGCGCGCCACGTTCAGGTCGCCGCACACCACCAGTGGGGCGCGGTGCGTCTGCGCGATCCGCGCATAGTCCTCCATGGCCGCGAGGAACTTCAGCTTGGCGGGAAAGTCTCTGCCACCATTGGGGACGTACACCGATGCCACCGTCCCAAACGGCAGTCCCACGACGACAATGCGGGTTTCGAAGTCGAATGCGGGATGGGAGAAGACAGGCCGTTCCGGGCACGTCTGTTTGCGGACATGCAACGCGACGCCAGAATAGCCCTTGCCGCCGTGCCAGTAACACCAGTACCCATCCATCTCACAGAGAGCCGACGGCACCTGGTCGGCCGCGGCCTTGATCTCCTGAAGGCACAGGACGTCTGGCTGTTCGCGCTCCACCCACTCCTGGACCTGCGCCTGTCGTGCACGGATGCCGTTGACGTTCCAGGTGGCAATCTTGAGCATGGCAGCACCATCAGAAGCATCGGCGATCAGGATGCCGTGGCGGTCCTTGCGACGCCCGAGGCTCCACTCGACTGCCCCGCCGACGCCTCATGATAGTCGCCCACGAGGCTCGTTCGATCAGCGTTCAGCAGCGTAGCGGTGAGATCCTACGCCGGTCCGCCCGATTCCACAGGCATCGGGTGGCGGACGGCCGCTGTGGGTCACCTGCGGCCGGGCGGCCTCAGCACCGGGGACAACGACGCCGTAACTCGTCAGCAATCGTCGGGCGAACTCGGCAGGCGCCACCCCCATCGCCGCGCAGTGCCCCGCGCCCGGTACCTCCCAAAGACTCGTACCAGCCCGCCTGGCGGCCGCGAGGAGACGCGAGTGCCGGACAGGGATTGAGGTATCGGCGGTGCCGTGGATCAGGAGAACCGGCACTGCGCTCCCCTTCAGCGCGGCGAGCGGATCGGCAGCTCCGACGTCAACGCCGTAACGGGCACGAACGTAGATGAGCCCGGCTTCCACGACGGGCCGCAGAGCGGTCCTCGCGAGCCAGGGTCCGGCGTGGAATGCAGACCCGATCCGGTCGTAGGCCACCTCCCGGAAGCTGGCGAACGGCGATTCGACAACCACTCGGCAGAACATCTGGGACTGGCCGAGGGCCTGCAGCAGCGTGCCTGCGCCCATGGACTCCGCAAAACCGTACACGCACCCGCCTCCGTTGCGCTGCTGCAGCCGTTTCACCCAGTCGTGAACGTCGTCGGATTCGACAACACCGTAGGTGGCGATGCTGCCATCGCTATTGCCCTGCGCCCGGGCGTCAGGCGCCAGCACCCGGAAGCCGGCGGAGAGCATCAGGTCGATGTAGGGCAGCATGCCGGCACGGTTGCTGCTCTGGCCATGGAGCACGATGACCGAACGGCCGTTTCCCTCGGTTGGTGTAAACAACCAGGCGCGCAGATACGCTCCGTCGCGCGCCACGAGGCTCGCGTCCTCGAGTCGGCTGGCACGGGCGGCCGCCAGCAGCACGGCCGCCTGCCTGTCTGCCTCGCTGACGCGCCTCCGACTCGGCCGGACCACCCCCTCGGCCAGGTATACGCCGGCGGCCGTGCTGAGCAGGAGGTAGACGCCTAGGAATCCGGTTGCCAGTCGCCCTCGAGGGCCAAGCGTCACGGTCGACCTCCCTGGATTCAATGGCCGGGATCATGCGTGTTCCGCCGTAGTGCGACGGCGGGGACGGTGGCCAGGCGGTCGCGTTGGCGTCCTCGGCGGCCGGTTCGGGCAGGACTGCCCTGTGAACCCGGACGACCGAGCACCGCCCATCGGTCCCTGACGCTAACGGCGACGCCAGGAAGCGGCGTCTCGGCTGGTGTTATACTTCGACTGACCTCTGAACTGTGACCGGTTTCCATCCGATCTGTACTAACGACAGCCTTGAGGGTTGTTACCCGTCGATGTCTGGATCTGTCTAACTGATCTGGACGGATGAGGCTCGCGTGTGGGATGGGTAGGCCGGCTCCAGCTCGTGGATGAGTGAATTCCGGGGCGGTTCTCCGGCCCGAGGGCGGCTGCCAGCGTATGGCCTGTGGTTCGTGTTTCGTCCGTTCATAATCTTGAGACTCTTGCCCATTGACGCCGTTCAGGCCAAGAGGGCGCTGAGGAGGGGGGTCCCATGGGAGCACGTCGGATGCGTCACGGCTCGGCCGGGTGGATCGGAGCGGCCATTGCTGCGCTGATCTTCGCGTCCTTTGCCACCCTGCACGCGCAGGAAGACAAGAACAAAAACAAGAACAAGACAGCAACGCCACACGTCACCACGCAGACCCACACGGCGACGAAGACCCCCACGGCCACAACGACGAAGACCCAGGCGTCCACGCCTTCTAAGATTTCTGGGAGCACCACGTCGACCCATTCCGGCCAGACCACCACGACCTTGCATAAGAGCGGGACCACGCTCACCAAGACCCCCACCCAGCTCAGCACGACGCCGAGCGCCCAGACCGGCAGCCAGACCACGACGGGCTTGCATAAGGGCGGGACCACGCTCACCAAGACCCCCACTCAGCTCAGCACGACGCCGAGCGCCCAGACCGGCAGCCAGACCACGACGGGCTTGCATAAGGGCGGGACCACGCTCACCAAGACCCCCACTCAGCTCAGCACGACGCCGAGCGCCCAGACCGGGGGGCAGACGGGTGGCCAGACCACCGGCCAGACCACGACGGGCTTGCATAAGGGTGGACCCACGCTCACCAAGACCCCCACCGAGCTCGGCACGACGCCGAGCGCCCAGACCGGGGGGCAGACGGGTGGCCAGACCACCGGCCAGACCACGACGGGCTTGCGGAAGGGTGGACCCACGCTCACCAAGACCCCCACCCAGCTCGGTGCGACCCCGAGCGGTCAGACCGGGGGGCAGACGGGTGGCCAGACCACCGGCCAGACCACGACGGGCTTGCGGAAGGGTGGACCCACGCTCACCAAGACCCCCACCCAGCTCGGTGCGACCCCGAGCGGTCAGACCGGGGGGCAGACGGGTGGCCAGACCACCGGCCAGACCACGACGGGCCTGCGAAGCGGTGGACCCACGCTCACCAAGACCCCCACCCAGCTCGGTGCGACGCCGAGCGGTCAGACCGGGGGGCAGACGGGTGGCCAGACCGGCAGCACGGGTACGCTGCGCGGCGGCCGGACCTTCACCGGACAGACGGGGCAAGTCGGCGGGCAGGCCGGACAGCCCGGTGGCCGAACGACCGGGGCGGGCACCTTCCAGGGCGGGCGACCCGGCCTGACACAGACCGGTGGGCCGCGCCCGGGGCAGCCGCTGGTGGTTCGCACGCAGAACGGCGGCGCCGTCTATCGGCGCACCGACGGGTCAATTCGCGAAGTGCACACGGTCAGCGGTGCCGTGATCACGCACGCACCGGGTGGCGCCACCTTCGTCCGGACGGAGCGGCCCGGCGGACAGGTGATTGTAGCCAACCGGGTGGGGTATGGATACGTGCAGCGGCCGTTCCACGGGGGAGCGTTTGTCCAGCGGACGTACTACGTCCGCGGCGTAACCCACGTCAACGTCTACCGCCCCTACCGCTGGGGCGGCGCGGTCTTCCACGTGTACACGCCGGTCCGATTCTATCGCCCGGCGTTCTACGCCTGGGCGTGGAGCCCGTGGCCCGCGCGGGTGTCCTACTCCGCGTGGGGATGGGGTCCGCGGCCTTGGTACGGGTACTACCGCGGCTACTTCACGCCGTTCCCCTACTACGCCGGCCCCCGGTTCTGGCTGACGGACTTCCTGCTCGCCGCAGTTCTCGAGCAGGCGTACCAGGAACGCGTCGATGCGGCCGTTGCCGCTAGCGCGGCGAGCCAGCCGGTGTCGAGTCAGGCCACGCTCACACCGGAGGTGAAACAGGCGATCGCCGACGAGGTCCAGCGCCAGCTTGCACTGGAACGGTCCCAGGGCCAGAACGTATCGCAGCTGACGGCGGCGCCGGCCGACAACACCATCCCGCCGTCGCTGGCGGGCGGGGATTCGCACGTCTTCGTCGTGTCCCAAGGCCTCGACCTCACCACCGTGCCGGACGGGCAGGCGTGCTCCGTGACCGAGGGGGACGTGCTCCAGATGGCCGGCGCGCCCAAGCCTGGTGCAGCAGAGACCAACGTCGTCGTCCTGGCCAGCAAGGGACAGGATTGCGCGAGCCGAACCGTGGTGTCGGTTCCGGTGACGGCGTTGGTGGAGATGCAGAATCGCATGCAGGAGACGCTCGACCAGGGCCTCCAGAGTCTCCAGGCCCACCAGGGGCAGAGCGGGCTGCCTGCGGTGCCGTCCGACGCGGCGGCCCCGCCAGTCGACGCGCCCTACGCCTCGGAAGCCAAGGCTGACGGCGCCGTCGCCGACGAACTCCGTACGACGTCGCAGGAAGCTGGCCGGGGCGAGCAGGAGGTCGTCAGCCAGGCCGCGGACCAGGCCGGAGCTCCCGCGGCACCAGTCAAGATCTCACTGGGCCAGACCATTGCCGATGTGACAGCGGCCCTTGGAAACCCGATCGACATCGTCGACCTCGGACCGAAGAAGATCTACGTCTACAAGGACCTCAAGGTCACCTTCCTCGACGGGAAGGTCTTCGACGTGCAGTAAGGTTTTCCGCGACCGTGGGGCCGGAGACGACCGGCCCCGCGGCGCGCCTCCCGCCCCGCAACTCCACACACGTCGAGCGTCGCCCACGCCCGGAGACGCAACGCGCCGACCGCGCCCACCCTCTACCGAGCGCGACGCTCGGAAGGGGGCTCGGCCGTGGCGCGTCACCTTTCGGCCAGAGTGAGCCCGGTGTACGATCGGCGCGTGCAGGTGTTCTGCCTCTCGATCCACGCCGACTACTCGTGCCGTCATGCTGGCGCCTGCTGCCGATCCGACTGGCCGATTCCCATCGACCGCGAACGCCTCTCGGCGCTGCGGAGCGCGATCGCCGGTGGCCACTTGCCTGGCGAGGGGTGTGAGGCCCCGTCGGACCCCGACCCGTTCGTCGACCCCGGTACGTGGTCCCCGGACGTCGGCACGTGGTTGCGGGTCGACGGCAGCGGCGCGTGCGCGTTCTACGAGCGACGCACTGGCCTCTGCGCAATCCACCAGCACCTCGGCCCTGAACTCTTGCCCTTGTCGTGCCAGCACTTCCCGCGGGTCGCCGTCATCGAGCGCGACGCCGCGCACCTGACCCTGTCACACTACTGCCCGACCGTCGCCCGCCTGACGTTCCGGACCGACGTGCGGCCCGCCATCGTGCCGGCGCCTCGCAGCTTGGTCGAACACATCCACCTCGAGGGTCTCGACGCGACCAACGCGCTGCCGCCGCTTCTGCGGCCGGGCTTGCTCACCGACCTAGAGGGCTACCGCGCCTGGGTGAGCTTCGTGGTCACGACTTTGGCAGAGGCGGTCGACCCCATCACTGCCCTGGAGCGTGTCGCCGCGCTGACCGAACGATTGTGCGAGTGGAGCCCGCGCAGCGGGCCGCTAGCGAAGCGAGTCATCGAACTGGCCGGGGAGCGTCTCCCGAGTCGGAGATGGGTGGCTGCCGGACGGGATGGCGGGGCCGGCGTGGATCCGATCCCGAGTCCGGCCGTTGTCCCGCCCGCGCTCGCGTACGAGCTGGTCCGTCGAGCCGTTCCCCCGGGGCTCCACTCCGCCGCACTGCCGCCGAACCTGGAGGCGCTGGACCGAGCGTTGGTCGCGCCAGTCTGGCCTGCGTTTGCGCGGCCCGTGTGCAACTACCTCACGGCCCGGGCGTTCGCCAGTTGGTGCCCCTATCAGAGCCAGGGACTGCTGACAACGGTTCGCGTGCTCGGCGTGTCACTCTCAGTTGCGCGCGCCGAGGCAGCGCGCCAGTGTGGACGCGCCAATCGTTCCCTCGATGCCCCGTTGCTCACCGAGGCATTTCGGGCGGCAAATCTCCTCCTGGTGCACCACGTTGATCCCGCCGCGCTGGCGGGCATCGTAGATGGTGTCGAGATACAGAAGGGCCGGGCGAGGCGGCGCTCGGGTGCGGCCACGACACCTGCCCGCCCCTGAGGCCAGGCAGGCGACGGCCTAGAGAAGCGTGTGAGCGGAGGGAATTGGAGGCCACCGAGCAACCCAACGCCGGCGTACCTGGCCGGTCGGTCGGGGCGGCGAACCGTCCCGGAAGAAGGCACAGCCCGGGGGCACGGGCTGTCGCCGCACAAACAAGGAAGCTGGCTATTGACTCAGCGCCTGGTCGTAGACCCGCTTGATCTCGAACGGCTTCTGG
Source organism: uncultured Acidobacteriota bacterium (assembly GCA_963701315.1). Lineage (GTDB taxonomy): Bacteria > Acidobacteriota > Vicinamibacteria > Vicinamibacterales > Fen-181 > FEN-299. The sequence goes on from OY969603.1 coordinate 4,669,237, forward strand.
AGCCGCCCGCCCTCAACTCGCGTCACGACCGTCAGCTGCAATCCCTCGTTGACCTTCGTGTAGCTTTGGGTGATCTTCACACCGTTGTCGAGCTTGGTCTCGGCCACCAGCGTGCGACCGTCCCACTTCGTCTTGCGTTCGATCTTTGCGCCGCTCTCCGTGTCCTTGATCTTGTTGCCGTCGGGCTTCAGCGACATCACCCGCCCGTCCTCGTCGGTGAGCGCGAGGTCCTCGGGATGCTGGACGATGACCAGAGTGTGTGCGGCCTGCATCAGATGCTGCATCTCGTCATGCGTCGCGCTGGAATCCTCGCCCTGAGTCTGCCCGCCGGACATCCCGCCGCCGCGTCCAAAGCCTCCGCGCCCACCACCCATCCCGCCACCGTACCCACCATAGCCACCGCCGCGGCCTCCCCCCCCGCCGCCGCCCCGCCGGCCCGATCCGCCCTCCCCACTCCCGCCCGTCGCGGAGCGCGGCGGATCGCTCTGCTGCACGTTGAGCTCCCAGCGCCCGGACAGATCCGCGGGCGTCAATGGCGCCGCCTGCTGGGCCGCGGCCGCCTGCTGTCCGGCCGGCGGCGCAGCAGTCTGGCCCGTCTGTGCCCGCGGCGCCGCCATCGACGGCGCCGCCGCCAGAACGGCAAACAACGTCCACAGCGCCAACGCGGTTGGCCGAAGTCGATGCATGGTGTCGGACCTCTCTTTGGAAGGCACCGTCGTCACGTCAGTCCGGCAGGGCCGTACCTGCATCGTGCCACACGATCGTGACAAAACGGTGACAGCACCCCGGGAATGAGCGTCGTCACACGACGAGAGACTTGTCGGATTCCATCAGGAGGTGAAGGATCTCGCGCATGTCGGACACTCGGCCCACCGCCAGTTTGTCACGAATCCCGAAGTGGTCCAGGCAGGTTCCGCAGGCGAGCAGCTCCACCCCATCCGCCTCAAGCGCCCGCAGGGCCTCAATCACTGGCGAAGCCGCCACCAGGAGCTTGACCCCGCTGTTGTAGAAGGTCAGGACGGCCGGCCTGGGTGACAACCCGGCGAGCTGCTGAATGAACTTCACGATCAGGCGGCGACCCAGACCCTCATCCCCTCTGCCAAGCCCTTCACCGGTGATCGCGACCGCAATAGCCATCGCCCCTCCGTTCTGGCACCCGGACGGGAATCATACCGTGCGAGTGTGCGGTCCGGCCAGTGACGGCTCGGCGGTGCACGCGACTCGTCCCGTGGAAGGGCCGCGGAGAAGGGGAACGGACTGCCCCAGACGGGGGGCGAACGGTCGCGTGCACAGTCCGCCGCCTCGTCAGGGCGCGACGTAGAGCAGGTACGGAATCCCGATGCCCATCCACACGATGAGGAAGAACAGGCCGAAGAGGAAGCCCAGCGTCCAGAACTCCTTCCGGGACACGTAGCCGCTCCCGAAGAACACGGGCGCCGGACCGGTGGCGTACGGGGTGATGATGCCCATCAGGCCGAGCGAGCAGCACAGCAGTAAGGCGAACGGCCTGACGGGCAACCCTGGCACGCGCATACCGGCCGCCAGCACCACGGGCAGCATCGCCGTCACATGGGCCGTGATGCTCGCAAACATGTAGTGGACGGCAAAGAACACCACGACCAGGCCGGCCATCACGACCATCGGCGGGAGGCCGCTCATCCCTCGCGCCGCCCCAACCGCGAACCAGGCGACGAAGCCTACGCGGTTCAGTCCTTCCGCCAAGCCGACCAGGCTCGCCAGCAGCACCAGCACATTCCAGGCGTCCTTGTGTGCCACCACCTCCTGCCAGGACACGATGCGGAGGGCGAGCATCAGCGAGATCACGACCAAGGCCGTGGTAGTCGGATCCAGGAACGCCCCGCCGCCCACCCAGAGGCCGACCGCCCCCAGGGCCAGACCCGCCATCGTCCATTCCCGGGCCGAGACACGGCCCATCTGGGCCAGTTCGCGCGCGGCCCACCTGGGCACGCGGTCGCTCTGAGTGACCTCCGGTGGGTAGACGGCGTAGATGAGCCAGGGTGTCGCGGCAATCAGGAGAACGCCGGCCGGCAAGAACCCGAGAATCCACTCGGCCATCGAGAACCGGTAGCCGATGGTCTTCTCGACCAGACCGCGCGCCAGCAGGTTCGGCGCCAGGCTGGTCAGGAACATCGAACTAGTGATCGCCGTGGCTGCGAACTCGGTCCAGATCAAGTAGGCACCGATGCGTCGCGCCGTCGGACCCGGCTGGGAATCGTAGAGGGGCGGAATGTTCCGCAGGATGGGGTAGATGGTTCCGGCGCTGCGGGCCGTGTTCGACGGAGTGAACGGCGCCAGCGCCAGATCGGCCAGCGTGACCGCGTAGCCCAAACCCAGGGTGTGCCCGCCCAGCCTCCGAACCAGCGCCAGCGCAATGCGCCGCCCGAGTCCGCTCCGTTCGTAGCCCAGGGCGAACATGAAGGCGGCAAACACCAGCCACACCGTGCCGTTGGCGAATCCCGACAACGCCAGGCGGAGCGACGCCTCCGGCTCCGGGGCGGCCAGCCTCATGGCCGCCGCGAACGCCATGCCGACGAACCCCACGCCCGCGGCCGGAATGGGCTCGAGCATCAGCCCAGCGATGACGGCGCTGAAGAGGGCAAAATAGTGCCACGCGTTCACCGGCAGGTGGGGCGGCGTCGGAGCGAGCCACAGCACGCCCGCCACGGCGAGCGGCACGAGAACTCGCCACGCCCTCAGGCGTCGCGTAACGGGCTGGCTCTCGGACGCTCGTCGCGGTGGCGGCATCGCGGTAGGGTACCAGAGGAAACTGGCGCGGGGAAACCCGGAAAGGTCTGGGGTGCGGACGCTGGGGCCGCGGGCCCGGCCACCGTGCTGGCCGGGCCCGTGGCTCGCCTGCCTATTTCCCGAGCTTGACGCGCAAGCCGACAAACAGCTCGCGCGTCGGGCCCGGTTGGTAGGAGTTCCCGTCAGGATCAGGCTCGCTGAAGGCGATGTACCTCGGTGCCCAGCAGATTGCGGATCTGGAGGAACACCTCGGCGGCGTAGGGCGCTTGGCCGAGACGGTACGAAACGCGCGGGTTGACCAGCAGGAAGCCATCGACCGAGGCGGCATTCGTCTCATCGACGTACCAGAGGCTCTGGCCAAACACGCTCAGCCCCACGCTCCACCGGCCCGCGTAGGTGTACTCCCCGTCGAACGCCACCTGGTGGCGCGGTGCGTTGGGCATCACCTTGTCGGTGAATGAGCCGAAGATGCCCGTGACGGTCGTGTAGAGGAAGTCGTTGTACGTGTACGCCAGCCGCAACGCCAGGTCGGGCCGTGGGTAGTAGGCGAGTGAAGCCTCCACCCCGTACCGCCGACTCGACCCCAGGTTGCCGTAGAACGTCTCGAGCGGGCGTGATGAGACGCGGTAGCGACCGAAGTCGTTGTCGGTCAGCAGGTGGAAGAACCCGACATCGTAGGCGAGGCCGTTCACGTTGCCGCGCACACCCAGCTCCTCGCCCTGGGAGGTGGCGGGCACGAGGTTCATGTTGAAGCCGCCCTGAGCAGCCGGGTTGTTGGCCAACTCCTCGGTGGCGGGCGGCAGGAACCCCTGGCCCCACGAGGCGTAGAAGCCCAGGTCCTTCTGGGGGTTGTACGCGACACCCACGCGCGCGGTCGTCTTGGCGAACGACTTCTCACCCGACAAATCGACGCCGTCGACTCTGAGGTTGTCGACCAGCTGGTTCTTGATGCGGTCGGCACGCACGCCCACCGTTCCACTCCACTCGGGCGTGAACTCCACCCGGTCGAGCAGGTAGAGGCCAACGCTCCGCTGGGTGATCCGCTGGTCCGAGAGCAGGTCCGGCCCCTCCTGCGCCCCACCGAGATTCGGCCGCCGGTAGTCGCCAATCCCCTGCCAGTCGACGTCGGTACCCACGCTCAGATGGTTCTTGAACGGTTCGCCCACGGTGTGGATCGTGTACTGAATGGTGCCGCCGGGGCTGTCGTACGTCCGGTGGTCGACCGAGTCCGGGACGGCCTCCCACCAGCCGGTTCGGCGGTAGTACGCGGCGTAGGACAGTTCCTGATCTCCGGGCAGCTTGGTCAGGCCCGACATCCCGGCCGTCGCGCGGTTGGTCCGCTGACCCTCGTTGTAGGTCAGGGCATCGGGGTTGGCCATTCGCCGATCTTCGGCCAGCCACGTGAGATTGAGGCCCTCGGCGTTGTCGTTGTAGAAGTGCGTGCCGGCAACCACAAACGTCAGGTGCGTACCTGTCGTTCGGTGCGTACTTGAACTTGCTGTACGCGTTGAACGCATCGAACGTCGTGTGATCCCGGTACCCGTCCCCGGCGTTGCCAGACACGGACACGCGGCAGTTCAAGCGACCGGTGGTGCCGCCAATCTCGGCAAGCGGTTTGTAGAAGGAGTACGACCCGCCGTCAATCGAGGCGGTGGCGGTCGGCGACCCCGGTCCCCCGTCACGGGTGGTGATGTTGATTACCCCGCCCGATGACCTGCCGCCGTAGAGCGCCGATGCGGACCCGCGGAGGACCTCGACTCTCGAAACCGTGTCCCAATCCACGTCGAACAGGTCGGGCGCGAAGCCCGTGGGATCGTTCAAAGGCAATCCATCGAGCAGCACCTTGATGCCGCGAACGCCGCGCTCGGTGAGCAGGCCCTGGCCGCGAATCGACAGGTGCACGCGCTCGCCGTCCGCCTGATTGTCGACCTTGACGCCGGGCACGAGGAAGAGAGCTTCCTCGGCTCCGATTCCCCTCGGCATCGCGGCGACTCCAACGTGTCGCTGGTCACGACCGTCGTCGCCGCCGGAGCGCTCTGGGCGGCGGCCGAGACGGCCAGGGCCAGGCAGACCGCCAGCGGAGGCAGGACGCGCCTGGCGCAGCCCGCCACGTGGTTTACGGCTTCGAACATGGTTGAGTACCTCCTCGGTGCGCACAGGATGAATGCAGTGGACTGACGCGTTTACCAGGGGGGGCGTGGGCGCAGCAACGCCCGGCAGGGAGATAGCTGGGCCGTATCCCACCCGAGGGCCGTCTACTACCAGCGCTCGTAGTGGAAGCAATCCTGCTAGGGAAGGGAACGAATGAGGCCTTCCGTGACGGCGTGTACCGTCAGCCACGCGCCTTCGGCGGCCAGCGCCGCGGCACACATGCTGGCCACGGCCAAACCCAGAGACCAGACGGGGGACAAGGCACGGGGCACCCGGGGCTCGCCGGCCGAACCGAGGAGGCGGTCAATGCGAGCCCAGAGCAAGGTTCCGTCGGAGAACCCAACGCCGACGGGCGAGGCGACAGGTGCCAGGCGGACCACTTTCAAGAGAGCGGACGCCAGCCACACGGCGCGCTCCTCGTCGCCCCGCGCGGCACGCGCGTCGGCAGCGAACTCCACCGCCGCGCGCCACAGCTGCTCAAGGCTGCGCCCGGTTCGCCACAGGCCGAGCAGGTCCGGAGAACAGGCGACCAGCACGCGCTTCCAGTTGTCCCGGCTGTCGCGGTGCGCAAGCTCGTGGGCCAGACACACGTCGAGTTCCTCGGGCGTGAAGGCATCGATAACGGGCTGCGCGACGAAGAGGCGCGGCTTGCGGAGGCCCACCAGCGAGATGATCGGTGCCGTGTCGGGTAACCGGTACACGGGCAGGTCCACACCCGCGAGCCGGCCGGCGGTTCCCGCGCGCGCCAGCCAGGCCCGCTCGACCTCCGCGGTCAGCGCCGTGTCCCGGCTGGCCCGCCGGAGGGCCAGGGCCAGCGTGATCCCGCCCATGGCGGCGAGCCCGATCATGCAGATCCCCGCCGACTCTTCGGCACCTTTCGGCTCGAAGCGCCACTGCGCCGGTACCAGCACGGCCAGCACGAAGAACAACGACACCGCACCGGGCAATAGCTTCAGCGCCAGCAGCCCACCGGGCGTGCGGAGTGCCCGCAGGCGGAACGTCCCGCGCCGGATCGCCCAGGCGGCGGATGACACCAGCGCCGACGCCGCTAGATTCACGGCGGCGAACCAGGCCAGCATGACCACGAGTCCGAAGGCGAACTCGTTCACGGCACGTCTCGTTTCTGTAGGCGGCGCCGCTTGATCTTCACCAACCGTTCCAGCTCGCCGAGCAGGGACTGGTCACGGTCGCCGACCGCGTCCACGAGGTTCGAGAGGAAGGGCAGCGAGGCCGCCCACTCGCCGGACAGCAGGCCTGAGACCAGGTCGCTGGCCACGAGCCGGTCGAGTTCCTCCCGGGTGGCAGAGGCCGAATAGACAAACGCCCGCGCACGCTTGGTCCGGGCCAACAGCCCCTTGCGGAACAACCGGTCGAGTGTCGTCATCACGGTGGTGTAGGCCACCCGCACGTCGAGGCACTCGAACACGTCGCGAACGGTCACCTCTCCACGATTCCAGACAATCTCGATGACCTGCTGCTCAAGGCTTCCGAGTCCCGCCTTCACCAACTCCCGAGGCGGTCGGAACCCCCACAAGGTGACACTCTTATCCATGTCCGCACTCGAAGACGTTCCCGAAGCGTCCGCGGCGTCTGCGCGGACCGGATCCGGGCGCGGTGATGCCGCCACCGCCCGCCGCTGACCACGTCGTGGTCCCGGGCACGCCGACAGGTTCTCGGCGCCTGGCCGGGCGCCGCCCAGCCCATTCTACCTCAGTGCGCGCGCCGCTCGCCTCGGCGGGCGGCCGGCCGACGGCCGACTCGACCACCGGGGGGATAGCGTCCTCGCCCGGTCGCCGGCCTCACGCCGACGCGGACTTGACGACCCGGACGCCAGGCGCATTGAGACGGTCGAACTGGGGCAGCGGTCCCATCAGGGGCCGCGCATAGTTCTTGTAGGACTCGTCGATGTCGTTGTCGCCCCTCAGGTACTCCTTCGGCAACGGTTTCGTGTCACCCGCCACGCTGTCGAGCGAGGTCAGGAAATAGTCGACCGAGTAATCGCCCGTCCGCCGGATCGCCACCGATCCGTTCTTCTTGCCGTGGACGGCAAAGTGCACGGCGGTCTCCCCCACATCCCGTGCCTCGCTCGCGTCGACGGCGGAAATGACGCCCAGGAAGGAGCGCTGGAGATAGCCGAAGGTGTCACAGCGAACCCGCGTGATCTTCAGGTGCGCTTTGACCGCGTCGGATAGCGCGTCGCCCAGGGTGCTGCGGCCCGACAGCTGCAGGTTCCCGAAGGGGTCCCGCTCGTCCACGTTCTTGAGTTTGAGCAGCATCGGTACACCGTCTTCCGCCACGATGCCCTCGCAGCACGCGACGACGCACCGGCCGAACTGCGTATAGACCCGGTCCACGTCGGCGATGAACCGGTCCGTGGAGAACGGGGCCTCCGGCACGTAGATCAGATGGGGTCCGTCGTGTGGCCAGCGGCGCGCAAAGATCGACGTGGCGGTCAGGAAGCCCGAACTCCGGCCCATCACCACCCCGACGAACACCCCAGGGATCGCGAAGTTGTCGAGGTCGAGGCCGGCAAAGGCGCTCACGACGAACTTGGCCGCGCTCCCAAACCCGGGGGTGTGATCGGTCACCAGGATGTCGTTGTCGATGGTCTTCGGAATGTGGATGACGCGTAGGTCGTAGCCCTTCTGCTCGGCGAAGTTGGCGACGATCCGACAGGTCTCGGCCGAGTCGTTGCCGCCGATGTAGAAGAAATAGCGGACGTCGTGCCGCTGGAACACCTCCACCATGCGCTCGCAGTAGGCCTCGTCCGGCTTGTCGCGGGTCGAGCCGAGCGCCGACGAGGGCGTGATGCCGACCATCTCCAGGTTGTGTGTCGTGGCCTGGGACAGGTCGAGAAAATCCTCGTTGACGATTCCGCGGACACCGTAGCGGGCACCGTACACCTGGGTGATGAAGGAATACTTCCGGGCCTCCAGCACCACGCCGGCCAGACTCTGGTTGATGACCGCGGTCGGCCCGCCACCCTGGGCAACGGCCGCCTTGCCCTCCAGTCTCAGCATGATGCGTTCCTCCCGGGGGCTCTTGCGGACCGAGTATTCTCCATTGGGCCGACGCCCTGCAAGACCATCGTAGAGCCATCCTAGAGTCAGCGGGACCCCACCGAAAACCGGGGAGAGACAGGCGGTCTGGCTGGGGCTCGGAGGCCCGGTTATGCCTTCAAGATCCGGCCCAGGCGACGACAGCCCTCCTCAATCTCGTGCACCCTCACGCGGGCAATCGACAGACGCAGGCTGGTCTCGGTCGGAGTGCCCGGGAAGAAATAGCTGCCTGGCGTCACGAGGACGCGCTCGGCGTGGGCGCGGTCGAGCAGGGCCGTTTCGCTGAGCGGCCGAGGGGAGGCCAAGCGGACCCAGAGGGTACACCCACCGAGCGGCTCGCTCCAGGTCGCGCGCCCAGGCGGAATATGGTCTCTCAGCCCCCGAAGCAGCGCCTGCATGCGACGGCGGTACGTGGCGTGGAGGCGGCGCAGGTACTTGTCGTAGTGCCCCGCCTCGCAGAACCGGTTCATGGCCGCTTGGTCCAGCGTGCTGCCCGACAACGCACAAAAACGGTTCACCATGGCCAAGCGCCGCGTGCACGCGCGGTCGGCTGCGATCCAGCCGATACGTAACCCGGGAAAGATCACCTTCGAAAACGTGCCCACGTAGATCACCAGGCCGTGCGCGTCCATCGACTTGATGGGCAGGACGGCCTTGCCGAAGTACTTCATCTCTTCCTCGAATCCGTCTTCGAGGATCGGCACGTGGTGTGCCTCGCAGAGCGAGAGGAGCCGCTCGCGGTGGGCCTGGCTGGTCGTGACGCCCGTCGGGTTCTGGAAGGTGGGCATCGTGTAGACAAGGTCGGGCCGTTCCTTGCGGAGAATCCCCTCGACCTGGTCGAGATCCATCCCGTCGGGCCGCATCGGCACCTCGGTCGGGCGGATGTCGAAGAGCCGGAGCAGAGGAATCACCAAGCCGTAGGTCGGCGCCTCCACGAGGACACTGCCGCCCGGCCGCACGAACGTCTTGAGGATTAGCTCGAGGGCCTGCTGGGCGCCCTGCGTCACCAGGACGTCGTCGGGCGAGATAGTGACTCCGTGCGTTCGCATCCGCCTGGCGAGGGTCTCACGCAGTGGCCCCGACCCTGAGGGATCCCCGTAGTCCAGGAGGGAGCCCCCCTGCGCGAGGAGCACATGCCGCGCCGCGCGTCGCAACTCGCCTGCCGGACACAGGCTCGTGTCGGCGGTCAGGCTCGCAAAGTCCACCCAGCCGCGTTTCATCGAGAGCAGCGGCGGCAGCCCGGTCACGTGCTCGCAGGCCCGGCGTGCGCCGGGCGCCGAGACGGCATTCCAGTCGACCAATGACGGCGAGGGGTCTCCCGAGGCGAGCGGATGGGCACGACCGCGGACCGTGGAGTAGGAACCCGGACGGCTGACCAGATAGCCCAAAGCCCACAGCTCCTCGTAGGCGCGGCAGGCGGTGGACCGATTGACCCCTGCGGTGGAGGCGAGCACGCGCGTTGGGGGGAGCCGGCTTCCGGGCGTCAGCGTGCCGTCGTCAACCAGCTCGGTGACACGCGTGACGATCTGCTTCCAGAGCGGCTGGGTGCCGCGCCGGTCGACTGTCAGCAGCAACGACATGTCCTCTCCCGTTGACCGCCGATCAAGATACGCCGAAGCCCGTCCCGTCCTCAATGGCCAAGTCACGCCCAGCGTCGGCGGCCCCTCACTTGCCCACCGGGAGCGGGCGGCCGGAAGGGCCAGTCGGGGAACGATGCCCGGACGACGGACCCTGGGGATTGCGGGAATCGGCCAGACAATATATATTGTGACCACATATGGCGAAGCATAGCCTGGCACGCGAGCTGAAGCGCGGGAGCACGGAGCTGCTGATCCTGGCCCTGGTGGAGGAGCAACCGCGGCACGGGTACGAGATTGCCCGGCTCATCGGCGAGCGATCGGGCGGAGGCATCACCTACCACGTGGCCTCCCTCTATCCCACGCTGTACCGCCTCGAACAGCAAGGCCTCGTCGAGGGCCACTGGGTCGAAAAGGCTGGCCAACGCCGCCGCCGGTACCTACCGGATCCTTCCAGCGGGTCGAAAGGTGCTCGCCAGTCAGCGGAACGTCTGGGAGAGCTTCTTTCTGGCGCTGGACCGCGTGGCGCGCTTGAGGCCGGCCTGACAAGGAGACGCTCATGGACTGGAATGCGGCCGTGCGGGCGGCCTTCGGCGGCCACGAAGCCGACGACGATGTCATCGAGGAACTCGCCCAGCACGCAGCGTCCGCGTTCGAGGCGGCGCGCGCCGACGGGGCCTCCGAGGAGGCCGCCCACCGCGAGGTGATGTCCCTGCTCAGGGCGTGGGCCGGCGATGACGCGATCAGGCGAGCCGGCCGGGCCGCCCGGGGGACGCGGCCTCGCCCTCCCCAGCCTCCACCGCCGGCGACGTCCGCGCTCGCCGGCTTGGGCGGTGACGTCCGGTACGCCTGCCAGATGCTCCGGCGACAGTGGGGCCACACGCTGGTGGTGCTGCTCACCATGGCGCTGGGCATCGGGGCGACGACGGTGCTGTTCAGTGTCGCGTACGGCGTGCTCGTCAAGCCGATGCCCTGGCCCGGCGCCGGTCGCCTCGTCCGCCTCACCGAGACACGGCAGGGCAGCTCGCGGCCGGCGCGGTTCTTCACCAACGCCACCTATCTTGCCTGGAACGAACACCCGACAACGATCGAGCAGCTGGCGGCCTGGTCCGCCGATCGGGTCACGTTGACGGGTACTGGTGAGCCGGAACGCATCCGCATCGTCGAAGCGACCCCGAGCCTGTTCACCATGCTTGGCGCCCAGCCGGTCCTCGGGCATCTCTTCCGCAGTGCGGCTGGCGGCAGACCGGAGGATGAGCAGGTCGTGGCGTTGTCGTATGGACTATGGCAACAACGGTTCAGCGGTCGGCCCGACGTGATCGGCCACATGCTTCGCTTCGATGGGACGCCGTACCGGGTCGCGGCGGTCATGCCGGCCGGCTTCGAGTTTCCCGATCGAGAGGTCCGCGCGTGGATTCCGCTCACTGTCCCCCTGGCCCCGAGCCAAACTGGCGGCGGCATGCTGGCGATGTTCAACGCGATCGCGAAGCTGCGCCCCGGCGTCACCGCCGCCCAGGCGGCGGCCGAAGCGACGACCCGGGGACGCCACGCCCCGGATCCCGGAATGGTCACCCTGGCGGTGTTTGGGAGCCGCGGACCGGTCCAGGTGATCGCGGTCCCGCTGCTCGACGCCCTGACGGGCGAGGTGCGCCCGGCGCTGCTGGTCTTCCTGGTGGCGGTCGGGCTGCTCCTCGCAACGGCCACTGCGAACATCGCGAGTCTGCAGCTGGCCCGGGCGAGCGGGCGGCGCCGCGAGATCGCCATCCGGCTGGCGCTCGGGGCAGGGACCGGGCGGTTGGCCCGCCAGCTGCTGATTGAAAGTGCCGTCGTCGGGCAGGCCGGGGGCCTCATCGGACTGGCGATGGCGGCGTGGCTGCTCCGCGTGTTGCCGGTCCTCCTCCCCGCGGACTTTCCGCGTCGTGCCGATGTGGCCCTCGACTGGCGGGTGGCTCTCGCCTCGATTGGCCTGACGCTCCTGGTCAGCCTGGCCTTCGGCCTCGCACCCGTGCTGCAGGCGCGCCGAGTCCAGCTCACGAGCTCGCTGGCCGAGGACGGCCTCGCGCCTGTCGGCGGCAGCATGCGCTCCCACACCGCGCGGGCGCGGCTGATGATCATGACCGGACAGATCGCCGTGGCAACCGTGCTCCTGCTGGGCGCGGCCTTGCTCTCGCGGAGCTTCGTGGCACTCCTCCACGCCGACCGCGGCTACTCCGCGGCCAACCTCCTGACCGCGGTGCTCCCGCTGCCCGACGGGACCTACACCGCCATCGCGCGCGCCGACATGCTTGAGCGCATGCTCGAGCGGCTGGAGCACACACCCGGCGTGCAGGCCGCCGCCGTGGCCGCCCGGCCACCCTTGGTGGGCAGCGGGGAAATGCTCGGAGCCTTCCCGGTGCCCGCTCGGGAGGGGGAAGGAACCGTGCTGGCTCACGCGTCGATTCAGATCGTCAGCCCGGCCTACTTCCGCGCGCTCGGCATTCGGGTCCTCGAGGGACGGACCTTCACCGGCGCCGACTCGGCCTCCGCGCAGCCGGTCCTGGTGGTGAACCGGACCTTCGCCCGCCAGTACCTCCGGGCTCCGGCGGTCGGCACCAGGCTACCGGCCGAGCGGGGCGAACGCGAGGTGGTCGGCGTCGTCGAGGACGTCAAGTATGGCGGTGTCACCGATGCGAGTCAGCCGGAGATCTACTTGGCGCTGGGGCAGCTAACGGACGGCTTCGCCTGGGACCAGCCGTGCGTCCTCGCGAGGACGACGGGCGATCCCTTGCGCCTGGCCGGTACGCTGCGCGCGATTGTGCGGGAGCAGGACGCCAGCGTCGCGGTGGAGTCGGTGATGACCATGGAGGATCGGGTGCGGGCGAGCTTGGCCAAGCCACGGCTCTACACTCTGCTGCTCGGCGCCTTTGGACTGGTGGCGATTGCGATCGCGGGCGTGGGCCTCTTCGGCGTGCTCAGCTACGGCGTGGCGCAGCGGGCGCGGGAGCTTGGCGTGCGCGCCTCGGTCGGGGCCACTCCCTGGGACATTGCGCGCCTGGTGCTTCGACAGGCGCTCGCGGTCACGGCGACCGGACTGGCGCTTGGCGTCCTCCTCTCGGCGGCGTTCGCGCGCCCGCTGGAGACCCTGCTCTACGGCGTGTCTCATCACGACGTGCCCAGCTACGCGGTGGTCCTGGCGGTGTTGACGGTAGTCGCAGTGGTCGCTTGTCTGGTCCCAGCGAGGCGGGCCTCGCGCGTCGATCCCGTACGGGTTCTGCGGTAGGGCGGCGGGCACCGGGGGAAGTGTCGGCGCCAGAAGGTCCGCCTCGGACAAGGGAGCGTCTGGATGTCTTCCAGCTCCGCGCCCCCCAGCCGCTGAGGAGTGGCGTGACTCCGTGCTAAGCTGGGCCCTCGATGGGCGGCAGCATCAGCGGGTCGCGTCGTGGCTGAGACCGGGGTCGGCGTGCCGGGGCAGGCATCGAGTGCGCGTCCGACCAACCTGGACCGCCACCATCTCCTCGTCATCGCGCTCGGACTGCTCGGGGCCTCGGCAGTCTCGTGGATGCGTGCGGTCAGCACTGGGACGCTTCGCCTTCCGGAAACGCCCGGCGCGTGGGGCGACCGACTCTGGCCCTCGGTGCTGCTCGGCGCGTGCCTGGCGGTCGCCGCCTATCACTACCTTGCGCTCGTGCGGCACACGCGGCTCTCGCTGCCCGCGCTCCTGACCGGAGCCGTGCTCATCAACCTGCTGGCGGGACTGGCGCTCCCGTTGACCTCGAACGACCTGTTTGCGAACCTGGCGTACGGTCGGCTGGTCGCCCTCGGCCAGAACCCGTACGTGGCGACGCCCGCTTCGCTGGCGGCGACCGACCCGTTCGCCCTCCAGGGGATGCGCTGGCAGCACCAGCCGACCGTGTACGGGCCCGTCTTTGTCGCGATGATGGCGCCGATTGCCCGGTCAGGCTCCCTCCTCGTCGCGATTTGCGTCTACAAGTCCCTCATGCTCGCGGCCACGCTGGCCGCACTGTTCGTGACCTACCGCGTGTGCCGGGACCAGGTCGATCCCGCGCGTGCGGCGAGCGCGTTTGCGCTGGTCGCGGTGGCCCCGGTGCTCACGTGGGAGCTGTCCGGGCAGGCGCACATCGATGCGGTGCTGGTCCTGCTGATGGTCGGGTTTGTCTGGGCCGCGTTGGGCGACGCCGAATGGCCAGCCGTTGCGTGTCTGGCGGTCGCGCTCTACACGAAACTGTCGGTGGCGCCGGTTCTGGGGCTCTATCTGGTGGCGATCGCCCGGCGACGGCCCTGGCGGGCGGCGGCAATGGCGGGCGTCGTCGGCGCGCTTGGCGTCGTGCTGTTCCTGCCCTTCTGGCTGGGACCAGCATCGTTGGCCGGTTTTCTGCAGGCCGTCGGCGGCGCGGGCATGGGTACAGCGCGGTCGTTTGCCGCTCTCGCCCAGTGGGTCCTGCGCCCCTTCGGCTCGTCCGTCCAGGCGGTGGCCGCCCGCGCCTTCTGGGTGGCGGGCATGGCCGCCGTCGCCCTGGTCGGCATTCGCGCGGCCGTTCTCGTCCGCACGGCGGCAGACGTGATCGAGCACAGTCTGCTGGTGCTCGGCGCCTACTGCCTCGTCGGCACGCCCTGGTTTCACCCGTGGTACGTGACCTGGCTCTTGCCGCTGGCCGTGGTGCACCGCGACGTTCGATGGCAGGAGGTGACGGCCCTCTACGCGGCCATCGTCGTCGTGCAGTACGTCCTCCCCCTCGACCCTCTCACCTCGGTGGCGGTCAATCTCGTGGTCCTCGCGCGGCTCGGAGCGCTCGTGCGCGGAGCCGCGCACGTCAGCCCGGCCTCGTAGGTCCCGGCGCGACCGACCCGGCCATCCTACTGGGTCGGCGTCGGGTTCCCGCCGTCGAGCACGCCGGAGACCCAGTCGAGGTTCACGCGCGCGACCCGGTAGTCGCGTTGCGCGCGAGCGAGGTTGGCGCGCGCCGTCGACAGGTTCAGCTCGGCGTCCTGCACCTCGAGCCGGGTCTTGACGCCCAGCTCGAACCCTTTTTCCGCGAGAAAGAGCAACCGCTCGGCCTGCGTGACCGTCCCACCGAGCGCGGTCACGATCTCGGAGGCCTCGCGGACGGCATCGAGCGCCGTGCGGACCTCGAGGGCAAACGAGTCGCGCAGTTTCAGTTCGTCGAAGGTCAGGCGCTGCAGGTCGCTCTGGGCCTGTGCGACGAGGCCCTTGGTGCGCCACCCGTCGAAGATCGGCACGGAGGCGAAGATGCCGGCATTCCAGACCGAGCCGCTCGATGCGATCCCCGGCAGGTCGATCCGCCGCTTGCCCCAGGCGGCCGAGAAGTCCACGCGCGGCTTGTTGTTCGCCTTCGCGATCGTCACCAATTCGCCGTATACCCCCTTGGTCTGCACGGTTTCGCCGAGTTCGGGGCGGTTGGCAATCGCCTTGACCAACACCTCCTGGTAGGTCGGCACCGGCTCAACCGCCATCGACAGCGAACCAGTGGCGTCCACCTCGCCGCTCTCGGCCAGCAGGAAGCCGAGTACCTGCCGCGCGACGCGAACGGCGTTCTGCGCCCGGATCACGGTCGGCCGCGCGTTCTCCACGACAACCTGCGCCGCCAGCACGTCGTAGTCGGTGGCCGTACCCGCCAGCTGCCGCTTCGTCGTCTCGTCGAGGTGGCGCTGCTTCTGGGCCAGATCCTCCTCGGCGATCCGGGCCAGCTCTCGGGCGACGAGCACGTCGCAGAATGCCGTCGTGACATCCTTGGTCACGGCCTGCCGGAATCGACGCAGCTGCTGGTCCGCCACGCCGAAGCCCAGCTTCGCCGCACGGATCGCGGCCCCCACCTGTCCCCACGTAAAGATGACCTGCGACACTTTGAACTGCGCGGTCAGCATGTCCTGGCGACCGCTGAAGATCTGGCTGATGTCCGTACCGGCGCTCGAGGCACTGGACGACATCCCGAGGCTGAGGTCGAACGCTCGGAAGAAGTCCT
The DNA here is from genome assembly GCA_963701315.1 of uncultured Acidobacteriota bacterium. Classification (GTDB taxonomy): domain Bacteria; phylum Acidobacteriota; class Vicinamibacteria; order Vicinamibacterales; family Fen-181; genus FEN-299. The sequence goes on from OY969603.1 coordinate 4,684,771, forward strand.
GTTCGCTGTTGTCGAAATTGCGGAGGAACGACACCGACAGCGAGCCCTGCGGCAGCGCGTTCGCACGCTGTTCCAGGTACTTCCCCTGGACCCACTTCTGGTACTCGATGGCCTTCTGGATGTCGCGGTTCTGCGCGGCCGCGGTGGCGAGCGCCTGGTCCAGCGTCAGGAGTTTCACCGCGTCGGCTGGGACTCGGCCTGTTGGGGCCTCTGCCGACTGTGCGGCGATGGCAGCGCTGAAGGGCGTCTGCGCGGAGGCGACGGTTCCGCCAGCGCAGGCGAGCAGCACGAGGACGATGCCCGCCGCCACGCTCTTCCGCCGCCCGCCCCGGAGAATCCAGGCGCTGAGGTCATCGAGAATCGCGTAGACCACCGGCACGACGATCAGCGTGAGCATCGTGGAGGTGATCAGTCCGCCAACGACCGCGCGCGCCATCGGCGCACGCAGTTCCGCGCCCTGGCCGAGGGCGAAGAAGAGCGGCAGCATGCCGAAGATCATGGCCGAGGTCGTCATCAGGATGGGCCGAAGCCGCGTGCGGCCGGCGGTGATCAGGGCCGTCCGCCGGTCCATGCCGCGTGCGCGCAGGACCTTCGTGTAGTCGACCAGCAGGATGGCGTTCTTCGTGACGAGCCCCATCAGCATGATCAGCCCGATGAGCGACATGATGTTGATCGTGTCCCCTGTGAGCGCGAGCGTCCCCGCCATGCCGACGATCGAGAGCGGCAGCGAGAGCATGATCGACAGCGGATCGACGAAGGACTCGAACTGCGCCGCCAGGATCAGGTAGACGAAGACCACCGCCAGAAGCAGCGCTTCGCCCATGTACCCGAACGATTCGATCATCATCTCGACGTTGCCGCCCTCTACGAGCCGGTAGCCAGGCTGCATGTGCAACTTCTCGCCGGAGCGCAGTGCCAGTTGGCCCGCGGTGCCCAGCGGCAGGTGATCGAGATTCGCATCGACGGTCACCTGGCGGCTCAGGTCGCGACGGCTGATCTCGGCTGGCGAAGTGCCGCGCGTGAACCGGACGAGATCCGCCAAGGGTACCAGCGTCGGGCCCTGGACCCCGGGGACTGTCACCCTGAGGTCCGAAATCTGCGACACATCCCCCCGCAGCGCCTCCGGCAGGCGGACGCGGACGTCGACGGCCTCGCCCTCCTCGTCCTCGTAGGTCGACACGGCCTGTCCGCCGACCAGCAGCGCCACGGTATCGGCCACCGTGCCGCTGCCGAGTCCGGTCGAGGCCGCGCGCGCCCGGTCGACGACTAGCCGGTATTCCGGCACGTCCTGTTCCATCGAGGCCTCGACGTCCACGATGCCTGGAATCGTGTACATCTCCTCCTTGAGCTGCGCGGCATAGCGCTTCAGGGTCGTGATGTCGTCGCCCTGGACGGCAACGGCCAACGGCTTCTGGAACGAGTTCGGATCCTCCAGGAAGTTGAGGGTGACTCCCGGCACCCGTTCGAGGCGGATCCGCGCCTCGTGGATGAACCCCTTGATGTTGACCGTTCGCTCGCGGCGCGGTACGAGCTTCACGAAGACCATGGCGTCCCGTACGGTGTCGGAGTCTCCGGCCCCGATCGAGGCGTAGGTGTAGCGCACCTCCTTGAACTCGCTCAGGCCCTTGAGCACCTGCTGCAGACGCCCGCGCGTCTCGGCGATCGACGACCCTGGCGCGCTCCTGAACTTGAGCGCGAACTCGCCCTCGTCCATCGGCGTCATGAACTCCGTCTGGAGGACGAAGAACGCCCCAAGGCCGCCCACGAACGCGGCCAGGGCCGCCGCCACGACGATCGTGCGATGGTCCAGGGCCCAGCCGATGACGCGTTTGTACCCCTCGGCCATCCGCTCGAACCAGTTGTTGAAGCCGTCCAGCGCCCGCTGCACGACGTTGCGGCGGCCCTTCCGCTCGATGTCCGGGTCGTACCAGCGCGACGACAGCATCGGATCCAGGGTGAAGGACACAAACAGCGACACGAGCACGGCGAAGGCGACCGTCAGGCCGAACTGGTAGAAGAACCGCCCGACGACGCCCTTCATGAAGGCCACCGGCACGAACACGGCGATGATCGACATCGACGTGGCGAGCACCGCGAGGCCGATCTCGGCGGTCCCGTCGCGCGCGGCCTCGAAGTGGTCCTGCCCGCGCTCGAGGTGTCGCACGATGTTCTCCCGGACCACGATGGCGTCATCGATCAACAGGCCGATGGCGAGAGACAGCGCCATGAGGGTGAGGACGTTGATCGTCATGTTGAGGAAGTACATGACGATGAAGGAGGAGATGACCGAGATGGGCAGCGTGAGACCGGTGATGACCGTCGAGCGCCAGGAGTTGAGGAAGCAGAACACGATGACGATCGTGAGGAACCCGCCGAGCAGGAGCGTGTTGTAGACGTCGGCCACCGACTCGCGGATGAACGCAGAGGTGTCCCGGATGATCTGGATCTCGGTCCCACCGGGCATTTCCTGCTGAAGCTGAGTGACGGCTTTCCGCACGGCATCGACCACCTGGACGGTGTTGGCCCCGGTCTGTTTCGTAATGTCCAGGGCCACGGCGGGCTCGCCGTTGATCAGGGCGAGCGTGCGCTGCTCCTCGACGCTGTCCTCCACCGTGGCGACGTCGCCCAGGGTAATCGGCTGACCGGCGCGGCGGGAGATGACCATCTGGCGGTAGTCCGCTGGGTCGCGTGGTTTGCCCGAGATGCGCAGCGGCGTCTCCGTGACGCCGGCGGTGAGCCTGCCGAGCGGCGTGTTGACGTTCTCCGAGGCCAGTCCTGCGACCACCTCGTCGACGCCCATGTTGAGGGCAGCCAGGCGCGCGGGGTCCAATTGGACGGCGATCTCGCGCTTCAACGCGCCCACCAGCTTGGCTTTCGCGACACCCGGGATGCTTTCCAGCCGGCGCTTCACTCGGCGGTCGGCCAGGGTCGTCAGCTCGCGCGGCGGGAGGTTCTGTGAACGGACCGCAACCGAGATGATTGGCATCGCGTTGAAGTCGAACTTCTGGATGACGGGGTCCTTCATGCCGTCGGGCAGGTCGCGCCGGATCGAGTTGATCTTGGCGCGCGCTTCCTGGGAGACATCGTTGATCTTCACCTCGAGATTGAACTCGACGATGACCGACGAGAGCCCTTCTCGCGAGATCGATGTGACGTGCTTCACCCCGGAGATCGGGTTGACCGCCTCCTCGATCTTCCGGCTGACCTCGCGCTCGACGGCCTCGGGCGAGGCGCCCGGGTACTCGGTGATAATCGACAGGACGGGAATCTCCACGTCCGGCATCATGTCGATGGGGAGTCGGCGGGCGGAGAAGACGCCAAGCGTGACGAGGGCGAGCATCATCACGGTGGCGACCACGGGTCGCTTGATGGACAGGTTCGAGAGGAACATGGCTACGCCCCCTCGCCCTGCGACAGGACGATGTGATCGCCTTCGCGCAACGAGAAGCCGCCGCGGGTCACGACCTGATCGCCGGCCTGGACGCCCGACAGCACCTCGACCGTCGACCCGGTCGTGACGCCCGTGCTGACCACCCGCTTTTCCGCTCGCTGGCCGACGACCACGAAGACCTCGGCTTGACGGGTCTCCAGATTCCAGTTGAGGAGCGCTTCCTTGCGAATCTGGAGCACGCCCGCGCGCGTGCCGACGACGATGGTGCCCTTGACGAAGGCGCCGTCTTTCAGGACCCCGTCGGGGTTCGGCACCTCGGCGGTCACCTTGGCGGAGCGGCTCGCGGCGTCGATCGCCGGGTTGATGAACATGACCCGCCCGGTGAAGGCGCGACCGGGCAACGCATCGGTCGAGAAGCGCAGGGCTTGCCCGACGTGGACGTCGGCGAGGTGGGACGACGGCACGGCGACGGTGGCGTCGAGGACGCGGTTGTCGACGATCCGGAACATCGGCACGCTGCCGCCCATGTTCTCGACGCGGTCGCCGACGCTGACCCCCCGGAACGCCACGACGCCGTCCATGGGCGCGAGGATGAGGGACTTGGCCAGCCGGGCCTCGGCGGTCTTTGTCTGGGCACGGGCGGCCGCCGTGTAGGCTTCGGCCGACTCCACGGCGGTCTTCGCGTCGTCGAGCGCCTGTGGCGTGATCAGACCGTACTGCTTGAGCTGCTGGGCACGCTCGTATTCCCGCTTCGCGCGGTTCTCGGCCACACGGGCCTGGGCCTCCGCGGCCCTGAGCGCCTCGATGCCCGCCTCGTTCTCCCGCGTGTCGAGGTGGGCCAGCCGGTCGCCGCGGTGGACGGGCACCCATTCGGTGACGTAGACGTCGGTCACGACGCCCGTCACCTCGGATTTCACGTCCGCCGAGAACTTGGCCTCGAGTGTACCGACCACGTCCACGCTCTCGAGCAGGTCGCCGGCCGAGACCCGGGCGACGGTCACCGCCACGGGAGGCCGACCCGCTTCCTTCGTCTGCGCCGGATCGGCCGACGAGCACCCCGCGACCGCGGCGCTCATACCGAGCATTACCAGTCCAGTCCAACGAGTAATCGGGTTCATTTGCCTTGGTTCTCCTTGCACGCCACGCCGCCATGCCTAGGTACGCCGGACTCGCCGTCGAGCGACGGGCCCGAGTCGCCGGCCCGCCGTCCTTGCAGGTCTGCGCTGCGCCGTGACACCAGAACCCCGTCGCACACGGCATCGATCACGCGGCGCAGCTGATCGGGGCCGAGCGGCTGGCGCTCGGGGTGCAGTTGGTGAGCGGCGCAGACACCGACGATGCCCATCAAGGCCAGCGCGGCGACCTCCGGATCGACCGGCCGCACTTCCCCCGCCGCGCGTCCCGCCTCGAGGATCCTGCACACCGCCGCCTGGAACTCCCGATTGAACATGCAGAAGTCGAACTGGGGCATGCCCTCGGCCGGCCCGTGGAGTACGGCGTGGGCGACACGGACGACGGGCACGTGCCGCTCGAAGAGCGCGTTGACCTCGTCGAAGAGCGCAAAGAGCCGGTCGCGCGTGCTGCCGGGGTGCGCGGTCGCGCGCGCCACCGCCGCTTGAAACTCGCGAGCACCTTCTTCGAGGATGGCAATCAACACGCCGTCCTTGTTTCCGAAGTGGTAGTACAGGGCCGGCTTGGTGACACCGGCCAGCTCCACGATTTCGCGGACGGACGCGGCCGTGTAGCCTTTTCTGTCAAAGACGTTGACCGCGGCTCGCAGCAGGCGGTTGCGGGTACGTTCGTCCAGCTCGCCCGGTTCAAGCGGGCCCGTTGCACCGACTTCTGGTGTCGTCATTGCTCTAGTCTCATACGTAGCTACCGGTAGGTAAGTTCAGTTATATACCTACCGGTCGGTACAATACCACGCAGAACACTCTACCGTCGTATCGGCGGGCCCTGGCAGAGCCGTAGGCCGTCCGGGCGAGGTGGGGACGGCTCCGATCGGCCGGACCGGGACGGGAGCGTCCAAACTCGGAGGCCAACGGAGCGGGTCGCGCGAGATGGCCGCCGGGCCGGGCTGATTGGCGTGCCGGAGGGCTGGCGCGCCTGCCCGTCGGCGACCACGCTCACGGCTCGACCGGTTGAGGCGCGCCACCCGACGACCGTTGACGGATGCCTGCTACGGGCCCGCCACCGCCGGGCCGACAGGACGCCACGTTGCCCCAGGGGAGCGGGCCGAACGTCGACATCCGCCTCTTCCCAACAGCGAGCGCCTCCCGGCGGGAAGATCGGCGGCGGGGCGGACAGTTTGAGCAGCAACTTCCTGCTGTGCGACGTAAATCCCAACTCTGGCGCACCGTTCGGCCTCGACCGGGCGATCGTCTCCACACGCGGCATGATCGGCTGCGACGGAACTGCGGCTGCTGGCACGTTCTTCGCTCCCGTGTACCTCGTCCCGGACGCCGCTCGGACCGGCGCCCCATTCTTGACGGCAAGCCAACGGGAGGTTTCCCATGAACGTTCCTAGCGCCAGCTCCTCCGCGACTTGGTTCGGCTCGCGCGCGGCTGCGGTGGTGGCCGGCACGGTGCTCGTGGTTGTCGCCGCCGCGGCCAGCGGGCAGGACACGATGAACGGCCAGTCCACCAGCCAGACGGGGTCCGGCACCATGATGGGTCCGGCCCCTATTCTCGTGATCTACCGTGAGGACGTGAAGGTCGGGAAGGTTGAGAGCCACGAGCGGCTCGAGTCCGAGTTCGTACGCGCCTATGCGCAGTCGGACTGGGGCACCCCGTACCTGGCCATGACCTCGGTGACGGGCCCGACCGAGGCGTGGTTCCTCGCCCCGTACCAGACGCTCGATGCCCTGGAGCAGGAGCTCCGCGGCGAGGATCACGCGACCGGTCGACTGAAGACGGCCCTCGACCAGATCTCGGCCCGCGAGGCCGACGAGTTGGAGGCCCAGCGGTCGATGATCGCAATGTACCGGCAAGACCTCAGCATGAACCCGCCGACCGACGTGGCACGCGACCGCTACGTGTCGGTGGCGACCTATCACGTGCGGCCCGGCCACGACATGGAGTTCGAGGAAGCGGCCAAGATGGTGCGAGGCGCCTACGAGAAAAGCGGCGTGGACATGCACTGGACGGTGTACCAAGTGCTATCGGGCGCCCCGTCCGGCACCTATCTGGTCCTGGAAACGATGAAGCGGCTGGCCGGTATCGCGCCCGTGCCGGCACGGATGAAGATGTTCGAGACCGCCCTCGGGACCGATGGGCACGAGAAACTGGCACATCTGTCGAGCGCGGCCATCGCCATGAGCGACCGGCAGCTGTTCGCCTTCGACCCCAAGATGAGTTACCCGCCGGCGCAGTTCACCAAGGCGGATCCGGAGTTCTGGAAGCCGGTCGAGACGACGATGGCGCGTGTCGGCACGTCCGGGAAGACCGAAGCCAAGAAGCGGCCTTGAAACGTCCAGGCGTCCGCAAGCGGTGGCGCCGGGCGGGCCCCCCGCAATGGGCAGACGCAGGTTCGCACGGGCCTACCCGGTCGGCGGATTGAGTCGCGCCAGGGCCAGCCGGGCGAACAGCTGGTCCCGGCGCGCCGGCGCTGTCGCCCCCGATCCGGGGCGACCCCCAGCACCCTACCACGGCGTCGTCGTGCCGCGGCGCGCGGCGGCGGCTCGTCGTCTCGGCCGCAGCCATGCGTGCCCGCAGTGCCGACACACGAAGAACGACGAGGAGGACGTCTCGCCGATATCCTCGGACCGTTCACTCCCGCATCGCGGACAGGTTGGCGATCGTGGCACGGATCTCATGCGGTCTCCCTACCGACCGGTCGGGGGTGGCGGTGGCTCAGGGTGCATCGCCTTGAACTTGGCCTTCTGGTCGGCCGTCAGCAAGTGGTAGATGCCTGCCTCGGTGCGGGCTCGGATCACGTCGAGCTCGATCTTCACCTGACTTTCCTGGACGACCAGCGCTCGAACAGCCGTTTCGTCGAAGGTGTCGGCCTCGATGGCCGTCTTGAGGCTGTCGCCGAGCGCGTGTAGTTGCTCTTGGTACGACTCGGACGCCGTCCGGGCCGCGGTCATCAGCGCTTTGACCTGGGCGAGCTGCGTCGAGGTGAGGTCGAGTTCGACCAAGAGGGGACCGAGACCCGGCAAGCCGTCGGGCGGCGGCCCCGGCGGGGGGCCGGGGGGCGCCTGCTGGCTCTGACCGCGCGCAGCGACGGCCCCTCCGGTGGCGGCCAGGGCCACGGCGAGTGCGGACGTGAGGAGAACGACGGACAGGAGCGACTTCGGAAGCTTCATGCGACACCCTCCTGAGGTGGTCGGCCCGGATGCGCCGAACCGGTTGGTGACCCTGTCAAGATAGGCGGCGCACGTAAAGGTCTGATGTGACGGCGGATTGGTTTTGTAAAGCGGGCGTAAAACCGGCTGTCCGCTAGGGCGGGGCCGCGCTAGACTGCAGCGGCATGGTGACGGACGACGCGGGCAAGCGGGCGAGGCCCCGGGGAGCCACACGGCTGCTGCTGGTGGACGACGACCCAAAACTGTGCCGGCTGATTACGGAGTACCTGAAGCCGTTCGGGTTCGAGACCACGAGCGTGCACTCTGGTCCCGAGGGGCTCAGGCTGGCCTTGGCGGGGGACTACCACGCGGTCATTCTCGACTGCATGCTGCCCGGCATGAACGGCTTCGACGTGCTGCGGCAACTGCGGCGAACCTCCTCCATGCCCGTGCTGATGCTGACGGCACTCGGTGACGAGTCGGACCGGATCGTCGGTCTCGAGCTCGGGGCAGATGACTACCTGCCGAAGACCTTCTCGACGCGTGAGCTTCTCGCGCGGCTGAGGGCCGTCACCAGACGGTCGGCCGTCACCGAAGGCGTCAGCGACGGCGACGCGCGGGACGTGGTCGTCGTCAACGCCCTGCGCATCGACCCGGCGGCACGCACGGCCAGCCTTGAGGGGGCGGTGCTGCCGCTGACGGCGGTGGAATTCGACCTGCTGGCGTGTCTGGCGCGGGCCGCCGGCCGGGTGCTGACCCGCGACCAACTGCTGGACGAAATCAGCGGCCGTGATTACGAGGTGTTCGACCGCTCGGTGGATGTTCACGTCTCGGCGTTGCGACGCAAGCTCGGCGACGACCCGAAGAACCCGCGGTTCATCCGCACCGTACGATCGGCGGGTTACATGCTGCTCCGCGAACAGGGGGAGTGAGTCGCGATGCGCCTGCCCGTCTCGCTCTTCACGCGGATCCTGCTCTGGTTCTTCGTGAATCTCGCGGTATTGGCCGGTGTGCTCTGGGCGATCTTCAACCTGCAGTTCCAGCTGCCGCCGGATTCCCCGTTGTTTGCCGGCAGTCGCCTGGACGTGGTCGCGGGGTGGATCGGCGACGACGTTCGTGGGGCGACGGCACGCGAACGCGCGAGGATCCTGCGACGCTACTCAGACACCTACGGCGTGGAGTTCGCCCTGTTCAACGACACCGGCGACCGGTTGGCCGGTTCGCCGCTTCGACTCCCCGAGGAGGTCGCCCGATTCGTCCGGGGCCCCCTCCCGGGCGCGCCACCCGAGGCGCCCCCGCCAGACGTCCCCCCCGACGAAGCCGGCCCAGCAGGAGGCCCTCCCGGACCTGAGGTGGCCACGCCCGGCTGGACCGGTCCACCGAGAGGAGCGTTGCCGGGCGGCCCCCCGCCGGCTCCGCCTCCCGGCGGTCTGCTCGGACGTCCGGTGTTCACGGTACGGACCGGAAATCCGCCTATGTACTGGGCCGGCGTGCGTCTTCCGCTGTTTGAAGCGGGGGACCGGCGGCCGCGACCGGCGACGCTGCTCGTGCGGTCGGACTCCATCTCGGGGCATGGGCTCTTCTTCGATGTGCGGCCCTGGCTGTTTGTCGTGGCGGTGGTCCTCGCGCTGTCCATCCTGCTCTGGATGCCGTTTGTTCGCGGGCTGACCGGCACGGTGCGTCAGCTGACGATCGCGGCCGAGCAGATCGCGGAGGAACGGTTCGATGTCCCCGTGAACACCCGGCGCACGGACGAGCTCGGGCGGCTGGGGGCTGCCATCAATCAGCTGGCGGGCCGGCTCGCCGATTTCGTCCGCGGCCAACGCCGGCTGCTGGGCGACATCTCCCACGAACTGAACACGCCACTGGCCCGGTTGCAGTTCGCCCTGGGCATCCTCGAAGAGCGCGCCGACCCCGCTAACGCCGGGTTCGTCGCGGACGCGCAGGAGGAGGCCCGCGTCATGTCCCAGTTGGTCGCCGAGTTGCTCGCCTTTGCGAAGGCTGGCATCAGAACGCAGGCGACGCCGCTCGAGCGCGTGACGCTCCGCCCGCTGGTCGACGGCGTCTGTTCGCGCGAAGCGCCGGCCGGCGTGATCGTCACGGACATCGACGCTTCGCTCACCGTGTTGGCGCACCCCGAATTGCTCGTTCGGGCGGTAGCGAACCTGGTCCGCAACGCGGTCCGCTACGCTGGCGCCGCCGGCCCGATCACGCTGAGCGCACGGCGGGAGCGTGAGAGCGTCTGTCTGAGGGTGGCCGACCACGGTCCCGGGGTGCCAGCGGAGGCGCTCACGCGCGTGTTCGAACCGTTCTTTCGGGTGGAAGCGGACCGGGCGCGGACAACGGGCGGCAGCGGGCTCGGCCTGGCGATCGTCAAGACGTGCGTGGAGGCGTGCGGCGGAACGGTGTCGGCGCAGAATCTCCGGCCAACGGGCTTTGAGGTCCGTGTCGTGCTCAGGGCCTGAGTCGGAACGCGCGCGGTGTCTGCGGGTCTTTTTTTGACAGGAAGACGACGCCGACCTAGACTCTAATAATGAGATTGAGTCTCAATCTCATTCTTTCGGGCGCCTTCGCCGTGCGCGTCCTTCTCGCAGTCACTGCCGGCGTTCTCGTGCCGGCTGGCTCTGCCCCGCAGACCGAGCCCGCGGCGGGCCTCGGGGCGTCGGCTACCGCCATGGCCGACATCGCCGTCCTCGTATTCCGCGAGGGCCTCGAGTGCGTCCTGGTGCTGGCCGCCGTCACCGCCAACCTGGCCGGGACCCGACGAGTGCTGTACCGGTCGATTCTGCTGGGCGCCGCCGGTGCCGGCGCCGCGACGCTGCTCACGTGGCGTCTGGCCACCGCTATCGTCGACGACCTTTCTGCCAACGTACCCGCGCTCGACGTCCAGGCTGCGACCGGCCTGCTGGCGATCGTCGTGCTGCTGCTCGTGATGAACTGGTTCTTCCACAAGGTGTACCTGGACCAGCTGGATCACCGCCCACACCACCCGGAAGCGAAGCCTCCTCAGTCTCCCCGCCACCGACCGTCGCTCGAGGGCCGGCGTCACGCTTGGCTTCGCCCTGCTCGGCTTCAGCTCGGTCTACCGCGAAGGCGTCGAGGTTGTCATCTTCTTGCAGAGCTACCGGCTGCGGCTCGGCAGGAGCGTCGTGGATGCCGGGCTCGCGCTGGGGCTGGCTGGCGCCGGCGCAGTGGCCGTGCTGACGTTTCTCCTGCACCGACGGCTGCCCTACCGCCGCATGCTGGTCCTCACCGGCGTGATGCTCGGCGCGGTCCTGCTCGTGATGGTCGGTGAGCAAGCGCAGGAGATGCAAGCGGCCCGCTGGCTGTCCATCACCCCGATCGGCTGGCTGGATGGGTGGATCCCACCTTGGGCGAGGCTCTGGTTCGCCGTCTTTCCCACCGTCGAGACGCTGGCAGCCCAGGCGCTGGCTGCCTTGCTCGTCGTGGGCTCCTACGTCCTGGCACGCACCCTCGCCAACGTGCGCGAAGGGTCGGTCGCCTGACTTCCCCGGCGCGACGCCGCCCGGCCCGCCCCGCCGCTGTGCGATACTGCGCCGATGAAGACACTCCATTGCTGTTCGACCGTGCTCGCCGGGGCGATCCTGGCGGCGATCCCCGCCGCCGCTCAGGTGACGTCGGCCGACTACGAACGGGCCCAGGGCCTGCGTGACCGGTATCAGTCCCTCGCGCGGAATCTGGTCGATCCGGTGGGCTGGACGCCGGCGACCGGCCGCTTCGTGTACCGGAGGTCGATCGCGGGTGGTTTCGAGTTCGTGACCGTTGACGCGGTGACGCTGCGGAAGGAACCGGCCTTCGACCACGCGCGCCTCGCCGCCGCCTTGTCGAAGGTCGCTGCCGACGCGTACGCGGCGGCGCGCCTGCCCTTCGCCACCTTCACGTTCAGCCCGGACGAGCGCGCCGTTCAGTTCACGGTCGGGCAGGGCGACCGCTGGCAGTGCACGCTGTCCGACTACGTGTGTCGCCGAGAGGACCCGCCTGCGGTGCGCCCCGGCCTGCTCCGCGGCGTCGGCGGTCCGCTTCGCGATCCCGACGCCTTACGGGCAACCGGCGTCCGCGTGTCCCCGGACGGCAAGTGGGAAGCGTTCGTTGTCGGCTACAACCTCGCCGTCCGCCCGGTCGGCGGCCGCACGAGGACGCTGCTCAGCGCCGACGGGTCCGAGGGCAACTACTACGACTTGTCGTCAGCCGTCTGGTCGCCCGATTCCTCGAAGATCGCCCTCTACCGGATCCGGCCGGGCTTTCGGCGCTACGTGCACTACGTCGAGTCATCGCCCGAGGACGATCGCCAGCCTCGGTCGTGGACGCTGCTCTACGCCAAGCCGGGCGACACGCTGGACCTCCAACAGCCGGTCGTCTTCCACCTGAATCCCCCGCGGCAACTCGACATCGCCGCCGACCTGTTCCCAAACCCCTACGAACTCACGCCGCTCGTCTGGCGCAAGAACGGACGGGCGCTGACATTCGAGTACAACCAGCGGGGACATCAGCTCTACCGGATCGTCGAGGTCGACGCGGCCAACGGGCGGGCGCGCGCGGTGCTCTCGGAGGAACCCAAGACATTCTTCTACTACAATCCGGCGACGAGCAACCGCGGATCGGGCAAGAAGTTCCGGTACGATCTGGCGGACGGTCGAGAGGTGATCTGGATGTCCGAGCGCGACGGCTGGAACCATCTCTACCTGCTCGACGGAGCGACCGGCGCCGTGAAGTCACAGGTGACCAGAGGCGACTGGGCGGTGCGCAGCGTCGAGAAGGTGGACGAGGAGAAGCGGCAGATCTGGTTCAGCGCGAATGGCATGTACGCAGGCAAGGATCCCTACTTTCTGCACTACTACCGCATCAACTTCGACGGGACCGGCCTGACGGCGCTCACCACCGCGGATGCCGACCACGACGTGCGCTTCTCTCCGGACATGACGTACTTCGTCGATACGTACTCCCGCGTCGACCTGCCGACTGTCAGCGAGCTCCATCGCGCCGCCGACGGAGGCCTCGTGGCCACGCTCGAGCGCGGTGACATCACCGAACTGCTGAAGGCCGGTTGGAGGGCGCCAGACGTGTTTGTGGCCAAGGGGCGCGACGGCCGCACGGACATCTGGGGGATCATCTACCGGCCCACGAGGTTTGACCCCAGCAAGAAGTACGCGGTCATCGAGAACATCTACGCCGGCCCGCACGGGTCGTTTGTCCCCAAGGCCTTCAGCCCATTCTCCCCGATGCAGGCGCAGGCTGAACTGGGGTTCGTGGTGGTACAGATCGACGGGATGGGCACGTCGAACCGCTCGAAGGCGTTCCACGACGTCGCGTGGAAGAACCTCGGCGACGCGGGTTTCCCGGACCGAATCCTCTGGCACAAAGCCGCCGCGGCGGCCTTCCCCTGGTACGACATCAGCCGCGTCGGGATCTACGGCGGCTCGGCCGGCGGCCAGAATGCGCTGGGCGCCCTGCTCTTCCACCCGGAGTTCTACCAGGCGGCCGTTGCCTATGCCGGGTGCCACGACAACCGCATGGACAAGATCTGGTGGAACGAGCAGTGGATGGGCTGGCCGGTTGGGCCCGAGTACTCGGCGTCGTCCAACGTCGACAACGCGTGGCGGCTCCAAGGGCAGGTGCTGCTCATCGTCGGCGAACTCGACACCAACGTCGATCCCTCGTCGACGATGCAGGTCGTCAACGCCTTGATCCGCGCGAACAAGACGTTCGATCTTCTCGTGGTCCCCGGCGCGAACCACTCGGCTGGCCGCTCGGACGAGCACGCGGCCTACGGCGAACGTAAGCGCTTCGACTTCTTCGTCCAGTACCTCCTGCGCCAGCGTCCACCCGACTGGAATCAGTCCTCGCCGCCCTCCCGATGAGCGGCGCGTGGGACCTGGGCACCCGAGAGCCGTCGCGGCCCGGGTCCGGGAGCCCTAGGATGGACCGGACGTGTGGCAGACCTGCTGGATTGCCCGTGCAAGCGCCGAGGCGTCAGCAGGCTTCGCCACGTGCAGCCCAAATCCGGCTGCGAGGGCCCGGGCGGCCTCGTCCGGGCTGGCCACCGCGGTCAACGCGATCGCGGGAACATCGGCGGCCGGGCCTCCATCGAGGCGGACGCGCCGGAGCAGTTCGTACCCATCCACGTCCGGCATGGCGATGTCGGCGAGCAACACGTCCGGCGTGAACTCCCGGAGCTTGTCGAGCGCCTCGGCTGCCGACGCCGCGACCGCGACGGAGGCGCCCAATGCCGTCAGCATCGCCTCGGTGACGTCGCGCGCCTCGACTTCGTCGTCGACCACCAGTACGCGGCGGCCGCTGAGGTTGGGCGCCGCGCCGCCCGGACGCGGGGACTCGTGACGGCGGTCTGCCCCGGCCTGCACGGGCAGGGCCACGGTGAACCGGGCGCCTCGACCTTCTCCCGCGCTGTCGGCGGTGACGGTCCCGCCGTGGAGTTCGGTGAGGTGCTTGACGATGGCGAGGCCGAGGCCCAGCCCCCCGTGCACACGAGAGACCGAACTGTCCCCCTGGCGGAACCGCTCAAACACGTGCGGCAGCAGGGCCGGGTTGATGCCAAGGCCGGTGTCTTCCACGCTCACCTGCACCCGCTCCGGACCTGAGGTGATCGCGATGGCGACCTGCCCCCCGGCACGCGTGAACTTCACGGCGTTCGACAGGAGGTTCCAGAAGACCTGCTGCAGACGATCGGCATCCGCGTGCACCGTGACGGGTCCCGGTCCGACCTCGATGCTGATGCGGACGCCCTTCGCCTCGGCCGCCACCTGGATCGATTCGACCGCGGCGTTCACGACGCGGACGACGTCGGTCGGTCGCGCGTCCAGCCGCAGCTTGCCGCTGATGATCCGCGACACGTCGAGCACGTCGTCGATGAGGCGACTCTGCGCGTGGGCATTCCGGAGAATCGCCTCCTGCGCCCGCCGCACCTGATCGGGCGGGAGTCCTCCGCGCACGAGGATGTCGGACCAGCCGATGATCGCATTGAGCGGCGTGCGCAGCTCGTGCGACAGCGTGCCGAGAAACTCGTCCTTCAGGCGGCTGGCCTCGGCCAGCTCGTCAGCGGTCTGCCTGAGCTCGGCCTCGAGTCGCCGACGCTCGCTGATGTCGCTGTCGACCTCCAGGATTGCGAGCACGCCGCCGGTGGGATCCTGCTGGATCGCCCACTCGCTCTTCACCTCGAGCCGCGCGCCGTCGGCGCGGGTGTGTACCAGGTCGCCCTGCCAGCGCCCCGTGCGCAGCAGGACGCGGCGCACCTCGGCGTACGGTTCCGGAAACTCCGTTCGCAGCAGCTCGTGGCTCACGCGGCCCACGGCCTCCGCCGCCGTGAACCCGTAGAGGTGCTGCGCGCCCGTGTTCCAGTGCGTGATCCGGTCGTCGAAGTCGCGCACGAGGATCGGAGCGAGGTCCAGCAGATCCACCAGTTCTCGCACCTTGTGCTCCGCGTGCTTGCGGGCTGTGATGTCGCGGGCGACCACGAGCGTGGACCGAATCGTGCCACCGCCGCTGAACTCCGGAACGAACCTGGCCTCCCACGCGGTCAGGCGACCATCGAGTACCGAGGTCAGCTCCGCAGCTTGTGGCGTTCGTGTGGTCATCACGCTGCGCAGGCGCCGAATCAACTCGTCGCCAACCTCGCCGGGCAGCCGCACCTCTCCGCGGGCAAGGTCCGGTGCCTGGCCGACCGGCACGCCGAAGGCTTGCTCGGCCATTGGGTTCGAATAGGTGCTCCGCAGCGACGGGTCAACCCGGATCACGGCATCCGGGGAGTTGTCGAGCAGGGTGGTCAACTCTTCGTCACGAACTCGCAATGACTGCTCTGCTTCCCGCCATCGGTCCACCTGCCACACCGTGATCGTGGCGACCACGGCGAACAAGACGACGGCGGAGAAGCCCTCGCTGTAGTGCAACTTCAGCGTCAACACCGGAGCCACGAAGAAGTAGTTGCCGGCCACAGCCGAGCAGAGCGTGCAGGCGACGCCGCCCGCGCGGCGGCCTCCCCACGTGGCCACGACGACGCCGATGACGAAGAGGATGAACGGAATCTGGCTGTGAACGATGGGAGACACCGCCGCCCGGAGCGCCGTCGCGACAACCGCACAGACCACCCCGAACGCCGTGCGGGTGACCAGGCCCCGCGAGGCGATTCGCGACAATGGCGGGGGGAGTTGACGGGGCACTTCAGTCCTTAACCGGCTGACCGCCGCGCGAATGAGTCACGAGGAGGCGAGCATACCAAGTCCATGAGACGGCGAGCAACCGTCCAGGGATGAGCTGGCAAGTCGCGCGGGCGGGCCGGCTGGCGTCTGGCGTCACGACCAGGAAACCGCCCCGTGCCACATTCTCCCGTGCTTTCCGCTACAATCCGGCGGCGGAGGTAGCCTGGTGAGCGAACCCGTGTTTCGGTGGGGTATCCTCGGCGCGGCCGGAATTGCCCGCAAGAACTGGAAGGCGATCAGCCTGACCGGAAACGCGACGGTGGCCGGAGTGGCTAGCCGGGACCCGGAACGTGCCCGCCACTTCATTGACGAGTGCCAGGCGGAAGCCCCCATGCCTACGCGGCCGGTGGCGTTCGCCACCTACGCCGACCTGTTGGCCAGCGACGTGGACGGGGTCTACATTCCGCTCCCCACCGGCCTGCGGAAGCGGTGGGTAATCCGGGCGGCCGAGGCTGGCAAGCACGTGATCGGCGAAAAGCCCTGTGCCTCAAATGCGGCCGATCTGCGACAGATGCTGGACGCCTGCCGCCGGAGCGGTGTGCAGTACATGGACGGCGTGATGTTCATGCACAGCCGGCGCCTGGACGCCCTCCGCCGGGCGCTGGACGACACGGGGGAGTTCGGCGAGACGAAGCGGCTCGTGTCGTCGTTCACCTTCCGCGAGGCGCCGGAGTTCTTCGCCACCAACATCCGCACGCACGCGTCGCTCGAACCCCTCGGCAGCCTCGGCGACCTCGGGTGGTACTGCATCCGGTTCTTCCTCTGGGCCCTTGACTACCGGGTCCCGCTCGAGGTCAACGGCCGCATCCTGGCGGACGCGACACGACCGGACAGCGACGCGCGCGTGCCGACCGAGTTCGTCGGCGAGATGCGGTTCGCCGGTGCAGTCTCTGCCGGCTTCTTCTGTTCGTTTCTGACCGAAACCGAACAGTGGGTGGCGATCACCGGCACGCACGGGCGCATTGTTGTCTCCGACTTCGGTACTGCCGTTCGCGGGGACGGAGGTGGGCTTCGAGGTCCGTCATCTCGACTGCCGTGTCCGTGGATGCGAAATCCGACTCGAGCCCGTGACCCGGCGTGTCACGGTCACCGAACACAGCCACGGCGACGCCACCGCCCAGGAGACCGTGATGTTTCGGACCTTCGTCGACCGCGTCCGCGCCGGCAATCCCGATCCGCGGTGGGAAGAGGCGGCGTGGAAGACCCAACTCGTGGTGGACGCCTTGCTTGAATCCGCCCGGGGTGACGGGCGCACCGTTCGACTGGGATAACGGCGCGCGCCCGGCCGGAGGCTGCGTGAGGTCGCTGATGGATCCACACCCATCGAACAGGACGCTCGCCGGCTCGCACCGACGCTACAACCCGCTGCTCGACGAGTGGGTACTGACCTCGCCGCATCGGCTATCACGCCCGTGGCAGGGCCAGGTGGAGCCGACGGCCGTCGCCGGTCTGCCCGCTTATGACCCCTCCTGCTACCTCTGTCCGGGCAACGTCCGCGCCGGCGGCGCCCGCACTCCCGCCTACGCAAGTACGTACGCCTTCGACAACGACTTTCCGGCTCTGGTGGCTGGCGAGCCGGATGGAGACTTCTCGGACGGCTTGCTCCGCGCTCAGAGCCAGGCAGGTCACTGCCGGGTGGTGTGTTTCTCCCCGCGGCACGATCTCACGCTGGCCCGCATGAGCACCCCCGACATCGCACGCGTGGTGGACACCTGGGCCAACGAGTCCACGGCGCTCGGCGCCGAGAAGGGCATCGCCTACGTGCAAGTCTTCGAGAACAAAGGCGCGGCCATGGGATGCAGCAACCCGCACCCCCATTGCCAGATCTGGGCCTCTCAGCACATTCCCCACATCCCCGCGCGCAAGCTCGCTGCCCAGCAGCGGTACTTCGCCGCGCATGGGACGGATCTGCTCGGCGACTACCTGGCGCAGGAGACCGCACGAGGGGAGCGATTGGTCTGCAGCAACGAGTCCTGGGTCGCGCTGGTGCCCTTCTGGGCGGTGTGGCCGTTCGAGACGATGGTGATTCCTCGGCGCCGTGTGGCCGATCTGCCCGCGGTCGCCCCGAGTGAGCGGCGGGCCCTCTCCGATTTGTTGCGACGGCTACTGGTGCGCTACGACAACCTGTTCCGCACATCCTTCCCGTACTCCATGGGCTGGCATGGCGGACCCGCCCTGGAGGCGCACCCGGGGTGCCGGCTGCACGCGGTCTACTTTCCCCCGTTGTTGCGATCGGAGGTCATTCGCAAGTTTCTCGTCGGCTACGAGATGACAGGCGAACCCCAGCGGGATCTCAGTGCGGAGGACGCGGCGCGCGTGCTCCGGGATCAGGCCGAGCGCCACTATCTCGAGTGAGTCGGCGGGTCCCAAAGCCAATCCGACGGTCCGCAGAGAGGGCCGGTCGCGGTCAGGATCCGACGCCGGCCCGGTGTCATCGCGCGTCCCGCCGTCCGGACGCCCCTCGGTTTCGGCCTGGGATGGGGCTGCGAATCGCATCGCCGAACTCGGCCACGTCCAACTGCAGCAGGAAATCGGTGACGACGCGGTTCTTCTTGCGTTCGGCGTGCGTGCGTTTCTGATAGACGCAGAACCAGTCCTCGAGCAACTTCAGCCGCGGAAACAGTGCCTTCAGCTCTCCTCGCTGGACCTTGCCGAGGACGGTGTACTTCGGCAGAAGGGCTACGCCGTAGCCCTCGAGCGCCGCGTGTACCATGCCATGGACCTGATTGACCTCGATGATCTGCCCAAGCGACGGGCGGGGCACTCCCGGAATGGCCCGCAGGGCGTTGCTCCACCAGGCGCCGCCCGCGTCGAGCGAGAGCACAGGCACTTTCTCAAGATCGAGCGGGCGGCGGACCGCGTGGGCGGCCAGAAACGCAGGCGAGGCGACCAGCAGGTACTTCTCCCGGAACAGTCGCGTCGCCTGAATCGACGGGTGTACGTGTGGCGCACAATCGATCGCCAGGTCGATCTCGTCGCGCAGCAGGGGCGGACCCAGGTCGTTCTGAAAGCGGAAGTCGATGTGGAGCCACGGTTCGAGGTCGAGCAAGGGTCGCAGTTTGCGCACCATTACGCGCGTGCCGAACTCGACCGTTGCCCCGACGGTCATCACCTGCCGCCGGCCGCTCTCTTGGGACGACAGCTGGTGCTCGGCCTGCCCGAGCTCATGGAAGACCCGCTCGCAGACCTGACGGACGTATTCGCCCTCGTCGGTGAGGACACACTCCCGGTGACGCCACTCCACCAGCCGGGAGCCGACGCTGTCTTCCAGCTTCCGGATGGCGTGGCTGACGGCTGACTGCGTGACGTGTAGGCGTCGCGCCGCGGCGGTGTAGTTGCCGCACCGTGTGGCCTCGAAGAAGACCTCGAGCCGGCCCAAGTCGAGTCGGCGTTGTCCACCCTGTGGTTCCATGGGCTCCAGCCTAGCACAGGCCATGAACGGTACTCATGAGAGACATGAACCGAGGAAGGTCAGTCCCCACTCGGCTCGTGGTGTCGCCCGGCCCACCTGGCCGCGTCGCACGGCCCCGGCCACCGCATCGAACCGGCGAAAGGGTGCTGGCTGGCGGCCGGACGCGGGATTCTCTATCCTATTGCCGACCTCGCGCGTCACGTGCGCGGCTAGCCGTTCTGTGGCGAGGGATCCAGAGAGGGCGGGCGGCTCGCTCTTGCGGGAAACACGTATGAACCTGGGCGATGGGGCGAGCTCTGCGGCGACCTCGGACGAAGCGGTCGCGCGTGTGAAGACTGCGTGGTACCGGCACTGGGGGGTGGGCAGGAACCGGTATGACGCGGTCGAGCTCGGGGGCGCGTTCGGCGACCTCGGAACGCTCATCCCGTTCGTCGTCGGCTATATTGCGGTGCTGAAGCTCGATCCGCTCGGGATCCTCTTCACCTTTGGAATGGCTGAGATCCTCGTCGGTCTCTACTACAAGACGCCGATCCCCGTTCAGCCGATGAAGGCCATCGGTGGCGCGGCGATCGCTTCAGGGGGCGCGATCAGCCCGGGCATGATCTGCGGGGCCGGACTGTTCACGGGCGCGTTCTGGCTCCTCGCGGGTGCGACCCGGACGGTCGACCTGGCCACGCGCTTGGCTGCCAAGCCGGTGATCCGCGGAATCGTTCTCGGGCTCGGGCTGATGTTCATGACCGAGGGCCTCAAGTCCATGCTGGCCGCACCCTGGTTGGGTGGGGTCGGCCTCGTCCTCACCTTCGTCCTCTTGACATGGACCCGTGTCCCGGCGATGTTCGTCCTCCTGCTTCTCGGAGGCCTCGCGGCCACCGTATTCGACCTCGCCCATGTGCGGCTGTTGCTGGCGGCGCATCCGAGTTTCCATCTGCCTCAGTTCACCTTCGCCCGCATGAGCTGGCCGGAGTTCGTCAGCGGTAGTCTCGTGCTGGCCGTCCCGCAGATTCCGCTCACCATAGGCAACGCAGTGATTGCGATCCGGGCCGAGAACAACGAGCTGTTCCCGGATCGGCCCGTCAGCGACCGCATGATGGCCGTGTCACAGGGGCTGCTCAACTGCCTCACCGCGCCCCTCGGCGGCATCCCGCTCTGCCACGGCGCCGGCGGCATGGCCGGCCACGTCCGGTTTGGGGCCCGCACAGGGGGGTCGCTCGTCATGCTCGGCGTGATCATGATGGGCCTTGCCCTGTTCTTCCGTGACTCCGTCGCGCTGCTCTTCCAGATCTTCCCAAAGGCCGTGTTGGGCGTGATCCTCTTCTTCGCCGGCACGGAGCTCGCCATCACGGTGCGGGACATCGGCGACAGGAAAGAGGACCTCTACGTGATGCTCGTCGTCGCCGCGGTTGCTCCCTGGAACATGGGCGCCGCGTTCCTGGCCGGCGTGATCCTCCACGAGGCTCTTCGGCACCGGTGGCTGAAGGTCTGAGGCCGGGACCTGCGGCGGAAGAGCACGTGGCTCGCCCGAGGGCTGGTCGAGGGGTCAGTCAAGACCGGCGAAGGCGCGGGCCGCCCCGGTTCTGGCGCAGTCGGGACACACTTGGCGGCTGGCCGTCTCGGGGGCCAAGCGGCCCTGCACCAGTGCCCAGTACCGGGTGCGGCACGTGGGGCCGGCCGCACGCGGCGCACGTCAGAACGGGCAGTTCCTGCACCACCGTGCCGGTGATGATCGTGGCGCGGACGCCCTCCCGGTCCTCCACTCGAATCGCCCCCGTTGGGCAGACCTGCGCACAGGCGCCGCACCCCACGCAGTGTCTGGCGGGCCTGGCAAAATCGTCGAAGGCCAGCCGGCTGGCCGGCGTCTCGACCATGCGCAGCGCTTCGGGGCCCATCTCGCTGCACACCAGTTCGCAGAGCCCGCACCCGACGCACAGGTCGCAGCGCAGACACCGCGCGGCCTCGGCGTGGGCCATCTCGTCGGTGAGGCCCAACTCGATCTGGCGGTAGCTGCCTCGCCGTTCCCCGGCGTCACGTTCCGGCATTTCCGATCTCTGCCGCACGCTGCGCTCGCGCACGCCCGTCGCCAGCGGCGGGACGTCCGCGCGGGGACGCGGCGCGGCCCCCCAAGAACCGAGCGGCCGGCCCGTCAAGAAGGCATCGATCGCCTCGGCCGCCTGCTTTCCGGCCCGAACCGCGTCGACCACCGTCCGTGGGCCATGGAGCACGTCGCCGGCAGCGAAGAGGCCGGGTTCACCAGTCGCGAGGCTGGCCGGATCAGCCAGAATCAGCCCGCGGTTGATCTTGACGCCGGTGCCCTCGAGCGCCGACAGGTCCGCCGCCTGTCCGACTGCCAGGAGGACGTGGTCGGCATGCAGGTGCATGCGCTCGTCCGGTGCGAACCGGGGACTGAAGCGACGCTGCTCGTCGAAGACGCGCGTGCACCTCTGGAAGGTGACCGCGTGATCGGGCGCAACGCGGATTGGCCCCCAACCGTTCCGGATCTCCACGCCCTCCTCCGTGGCGGTCCGAATCTCGTCGGGTGACGCCGGCATCTCGTGGCGCGCTTCCAGGCACACCATCGTCACCTGCGCGGCACCTTGCCGCAAGGCGGTGAGCGCGACGTCCACGGCCACGTTGCCGCCGCCCACCACGACCGCGTGCGGCCCGACGCGGGGGTCCTGCCCTCGACGGACGTCGCGAAGGAAGTCCACCCCGCCCAGCACGAAGTCCAAGTCGATGCCGTCGAGCGGAATCCGGCTCGACCGTTGCAGGCCCATCGCCAGCAGGCCCGCGTCGAAGCCCTGACGCGGCAGTTGGGCGACGTCGGTGACCGGGGACGCCGTGTGGATGACCACGCCGAGGCTGAGCAGGTTTTCGATCTCACGATCGAGCACCTCGGCCGGCAGTCGGTAGGCGGGAATCCCGTACCGCATCATGCCGCCGGGCAGGTCAGACGCCTCGAAGATCTCCACGCGGTGACCGCGCAGCGCGAGGAAGTAGGCCGCGGTGATCCCCGTGGGACCGGAGCCGACGATCGCCACGCGCTTCCCGGTCGGTGTCGCGGGTTGGCGTCTTGGATAGGCTCCGCCTGCGGCGAGAGCGTGCTCGGCGGCGGTCGCCTTCATCGGGCGAATGAACACCGGCGAGCCCGCGGCTCCGCGCAGACACGCCGTTTGGCACGGAGCGGGACAGACCAAGCCGCACGAACATGGTAACGGCGTGTCCGCCAACAGCACGTCCAGCGCCTCCTGGTGACGCCCGTGCCCGATCAGCGCGAGGAATCCGGGAATGTCGATACCGGCCGGGCAGGCGGCTTGGCAGGGTGGCGGCACGCGAACGAAGCAGACGCCGGCCGCGCAGTTCCGCTCGAACACGTGCTGGTCCCAGTCCGACCGGCCGTCAACGAGCGCGCTCCGCAGGGCGCGTCCCGCCTCCGCGTCCAACTCCAGCAACCCAGGGATCAGACGCCCCAGTTCGTCCAGGTGGGCGGGAAGCGCCAGGCCGACGGAAACCTCCGTGGCCAGCCTCGCGGCGTGGGCCAGCACGGCCCGGGTTTCTCGCGGTCCGTCCTCGGCGGCCCTCCAAGCCTTCTGGAGCACGCCGCGCGCGGTGTCCACGCTGCACAGGGCCATGGCGCAGGGCCTCTCAGCGCCCGGCGGTGAAGTCGCCTGCCGCGATCAGCGCGGCGTGTTTCAGGCGGCGATCATCTGGCAGCGCAGCGGCCTCCACCAGGTGGAGGCATTCGGTGACGCACTTGGTCACGCACGCCGGCTGCAGTCCCGCGTCGAGGCGGTCCTTGCAGTAGTCGCACTTGACGGGCTTGCGCAGCACGGGATCCCACTGGGGAGCGCCCCAGGGACAGGCGATCAGACAGCTCTTGCACCCCACGCAGAGGCTGTACTGGATAGAGACGATCCCGTCCGAGTCGCGCCGCTGCATCGCGCCCGTGGGGCAGACCCTGACACACCACGGTTCTTCACAGTGGAAGCAGGGCATGGCCACGAAGCGGACGCGCGGACGGTCGTTGACGATGACGGGGCCCACCGTGATGATCTTCGTGGGGGCGGGGCCGGGGCCGAGGCCTTTGTTGGTCTTGCAGTGCACCTCGCAGGCCTGGCACCCGATGCACGCGTCGGGCTGGTGAAGCAGCAAGTACCTTGCTCATTGCCGCCCTCCAGCCGCCCGCGACGGCGCGGCGGCGTCCGCCGAGGCCCGTTTGCGCACGCGCACGATTGCCTCGGTCATCGCGCTGCCGCCGCCGACCGGGTCGAAGACATCCCGGAGGCCCACCTGGAGGCGCTGGTCGGCCACCCCTTGGCCGCAGGCCCGCGTCTGCGCCGGCACGGTCCGGCCGAAGCCGTGGAGGAGAAAGACCGCCTCCGGGTGAATCATCGGCGTCAGGCGGACGATCGCGCGAGCGGACACGGGCCCGCGAATGATGTCAACGCTGTCACCGTCGGCAAGCTCCAGTGCGGCCGCACGCTCCGGGTGGATCCAGAGCGGGTTGACCGCCCGCAGCTCGTGCAGCAGTGGATTGTTCATCGTCTGGGCGTGGGTGTGAACCGCGGCGCGCCCAAACAGCAGCCGGAATTCATCCTTCGCTAGCGGCGCGGGAGGCTGGTACGGTGCGAGGCTGTCCAGGCCGGATGTTGACAGGACTTCGCTGAGGATCTCAATCTTGCCCGACGGAGTCGCGAACGTCAGGCCGTCCTTCCGGTCCCACAGCACGGCCGTGTCGGCCAGGGAGATCACCCCGCACCTCCGAAGGTCGTCGATGCTGACGCCCGTGCCGTGCAGCTGGTACGCCCAGATGTCCTCGATCGTCTCGAAGTTGAAGTACTCTCCCACGCCAAGGCGGCGGGCCAGTTCGCGGAAGATCCACCACGCGGGCCGAGTGTCGAAGCGCGGCGGCAGCGCCTGGTCGCGCATCAAGAAGGCCGGCCGCGCACCCGCCGACGACGCAAGGATGTTCGCGCGTTCCAGATAGGTGGCTTCCGGCAGGATGACATCGCTGTACCAAGCGGTCTCCGAGTAGTGGACGTCGATGGCGACGAGCACGTCCAGCCGGTCCAGCGCTCGTTTGACCGCCTCGGTGTCGGGCACGCTAGTCAGCGGGTCGTGCCGATAGACGAGGTAGGCGCCGATCGGGTAGGGATCGCCGCTCTCCATGGCCGCCAACATCCGGTGGAGCAGTCCCGGACCGGGGTCGATGTGTGAATACCGCCAACCCGCGCCGTCCGCCCGCCGCTCGGTAACATTGGGGATCCGGGCGGACAGGGTCCTCAGGCCCGGGCGGCCCATCTGTTCAGGCCGCTTAGCCAAGATCACGCCGCCGGGCGTCTCGACGGCGCCCATCAATACGTTCAGGAGGTAGGCGGTCCGGCTGACGTAGAACGACTGACGGTGACGCGCCGTCATCCACCCGCCGTGGAAGACGACGCGGGGCGCGTCTGACGCGATCTCCCGAACAAAGGCCCGCACTTTGGTCGCGCGAATGCCGGTGTGTGCCTCTTGCCACTCGGGCGTGCACTCGCGCACGGCTTCGGCGAGGTAGTCCAGGCCGCTGACCCAGCGGGCGACGAACGCCCGGTCGTAGAGCTGGTCTGCCAGTACTTGGTGGATGATCGCCAGATTCAGGGCATAGTCGGTGCCCGGTCGGATCTGCCAGTAGCGCGTCGCCTTGCACGCCGTAAGCGTGGTCCGGGGGTCGATGTAGGTGCACCTAGCCCCGCGGCTCAATGCGGCCATGAAGTCCTTGACCTCTTTGACCTGCAAGGCCTCGATGATGTTGCGGCCATAGAGGACGATGTGGCGCGCGTTCTTGAGGTCGTAGCTGAGACCGGCCCGCCCGCACCCGAAGAGGCTGAGCGCGGCGTGGTGCGCATTGCTGGCGCACGAGGAGTCGTGGTTCACGTAATTGGGTGAGCCAATCGCCCGGACGAAACTCCTGGTCAGGTCAGTGAAGTGGCCACCACGGTCCGACAGCGCCACCGCCCGGGCACCCTGCGTCTCGATCACGCGCCCCACCGCGGCCGCGACGTAGTCGAGGGCCTCGTCCCACGAGGCGCGGCGCCAATCGCCAGCGCCGCGACGCCCGGTGCGGATCAGCGGTTGTTGCGGACGCTCGTCGTCGGCCTGGAGCGCGAGCCCGGCAGCGCCCCGGGCGCACAGACTGGCACCCATCCCCCGGTCGTTGGTGTTGCCCTGTAGCCAGACGGCCCGCCCGTCCTCCACCTCGACTTGGATCGGGCAGTGCGTGGCGCACATCCCGCACAGACTGAAGACCGTGCGACGCCCCGGAGCGCCTGCCCCGGAGACGAGCGGAGCCGAGATCGATGTCATGGCCAGCTCTTCGCCTCTGGACCCGTCGATCGAACGGAATCCGGCGCCCGGGTGCTCAGTACACGCCGAGCAGGTTCAGGGCGAGCAGCACCAACCCGACGACGGCGATGCGTTTCACCCACACGGGGCTCACCCGCCTGGCGATCTGTGGCCCGATGTAGCCGGCGAGCACCGCTGCCGGGAACATGGTCAGGAACAGCATCAGATCGAAGTTCCCAAACAGGATGTGACGGGATGACCCCATCAGCGTATTGAAGAAGATCGCGAGCAGCGAACTGCCGACAACCAGGTACATCGGCAAGCCCAGGCCGACGGTCAGGAGCGGCACCATGAAGGGGCCGCCGCCAAACCCGAACATCGACGCAATGACCGCGATCAGGAATGCGCCGATGCAGCCGAACACAATATGTACATTGAACTGCTGACCCCAGAATTCAATCGTCATGGCGTGGTCCCCTTCCCGTGTCACACCCTACGCCCGCCATCCTAGGCTCCCACTCCCGTTCCGGCCTGCGCGCCGGCCCGTGTCGCTTCCGCGCGGGCTCGAAATTCCCTCAGGATGGCCTGCTCCTTCTTGTTCTTGGCGAGGTACGCCGGCATGGTCTGCCACAGCATCAGGGCCGCCAGCACCAAGAGGATCCAGCCGAACACGAACTTGAACTGGTCCAGGGTGATCATCTCGGTGAGTTTCGGCCCGATGAAGCCGCCGGCCAGCATGGACAGTCCCAGCGAGATCCCAAGCCGCCAGTTGATGAACCTGATTCGGGCATAGCTGTGGATGCCGGAGGCCTGGGAGAGCAGCACCGTCGGCATCACGGTTCCGGCCACGATGGTGTGCGGCAGCGGCCAGAGCGAGATCAACAGCGGGTTGAGGATGAACCCACCGCCGGCGCCCATCAGCACGCCGAAGATGCAAACCGCGAGAGCCAGCAGGAACGGGAGCACGAGGTTGACGCTGGTCCCGGCGTTGGGCAGGTACACCATGGGGAGTGCGATCACGTTCTCCACGCTGACCGCTTGGCTCCGCGTCGACTTGTCCACCACGGCCGCGATGTAGTACTTGCCTGGCGCGCCGCCCCGAGGGATCTGCACGGCGACGCTGAAGGTGCCGTCGGGCTGAAGTTGGACCGTTGGCGAGAGCAACCGGTCAACCGTTCGGAAGCGGGCCTTGACCAGCGGCATCGAGCGCCGACGGTTCTCCTGGGCATCGAGTGGGGGCAGCTTGGGCCCGCGGGAACCGACCACGCTGGCCAGGAAGCTGGATTGGTACACGTCGAGCGCCGCGCCGGAGGGCGCCGCATACGCCACGCCCGCCCCAGTGGCCGTCAGGTACCGGGAGTAGGACCAGCTCGTCCCCTCGGCCTTCGCCTTCTTCAGAGCCTCGGCTCGGTCGGCGGGCAGGTAGATGCGGTAGTGGGCCGGAATCTGCTCGGAGAGGTACAACCGATACGGGATGGCCCCCGTCTTCGGGTTCTTGTTGGCATCGAAGTACGACCCTCGCACGGTCCGCTCGCTCCACACCTCGATGAAGACGGCCTTTCCGCCGGGCGTCGCGCCTCGCACGAGGATTTCGCCGCCGTTGTTGAGGGTCGTTCTGTCGATGGTCATCGTGAGAAGCGCAGCGGGAGGCCTGCTCTGCGCCGCGGCTGAGCGCGGTGAAAGGCCGAGCAGCAGGCCTGCCAGTGTACAGACGACCAGCGGCTTACGAAGCGTCATCGGAGTTGTCCTCGTATGGCTGTGGCGGAATGACTCCACCGCCGGCGTGCGGAGCTACGAGCGGCCCTAGAATGCCACAACCACGCGGTTGCGCACGAGCAAAACTCGCAGAACCGTCAGGCTCGCCCCCGGCACGGCGGTCCACAGGTGCGACCGGACACTCCAGAGCCGACGCCAGCGCCTACCACGCTGGCGGAGGGGGCCGGTCCTCAGAGCGCAGTCCCAGCGGCGGGATGCGGCCCCAACGGACCGGCCGTTGCCCGACTCACCTCTCGCGGACGGGCTCCAGCCCGAGGCTCTGCGCGACCCGGTTCACCGGCGGCAGGTCGGTGGCGAGGATCTGCTGCAGCCGGTCGGTGTGCTGCTTCAGCTCAGCCACGAGGTCGTCGAAAATTGGCGGCACATTCGCCGTCGGCAGTCCATCGCCGGCGACAGCCACCCGCAGCAGCGACGCTAGGCGGTTGTTGGTCCGGATCGGGAAGTTCAGCGGGTCCTGATTGCTCTGGTTGCGAACCTGGTAGATCTCTCCCTCGACGGCGCTCAGGCGTCCGACCAGCCGGTCGGCCGCGGCCCTCAGATCGGCGTTGGTCGACTTCGTCAACCGGTCCGCGACGGCCTCCTTGATGCGACGAATCTGGAGGACCGCGTTGTTGGCCTCGTTGACCTTGTCCCGGATGCGGCTGGCCAGGTCGTACTGCGCTTGCAGATCGGCATCGCTCACGTTGCGAAGCGGGTGCTTTCGGAGCGTGAGGGGCTGCACCATCGTCCTGCCGTCCACGGTGAGCCGCACTTGGTAGGTGCCCGGCACGACGGTCGGACCGTTCAGGGTGGCGCCCCACAGCACCATGCCCGGAAAGGACAGGATCGGCTGCGACGTCAGGTCCCATGTGAAGCGGTTCAAACCAGCCGCCATGGGCGTCGTCGTCGCCGGACGCCGGAAGAAGTCCCCCTCTTCGCCGTCGCCAGCCCCGGCGCCAGGCGTCTTCGGCACCGTCCCGCGCAACGAGCGCACGACCTGCCCTGTCGCATCGAGGACCTCAAGCGTGAGGCTCGAGGGCGCCGTCGGCAGCCAGTAGTCAATGGCCGCCGAGTTGACCCCCCGAATGACCACCGCCGGCGCGAACAGCGTCGCGTCGGCCGGCATGCTGCCCTTGTACTGCCGCAGCGTGGCCAGGTTGTCGAGCACATAGAACCCGCGGCCGTGCGTGGCAATCGCCAGGGCATTTGCCTCGACCGCGATGTCACTGACCGGGGTGTCGGGCAGCCCGTTCCCAAACGGGTACCACTTGACTCCGTCGTCCAGCGAGACATAGAAGCCATGTTGAGTCCCCGCGTAGAGCAGGCCCTGACGCGCGGAGTCCTCCCGGACAGCGTGGACGTAGTCGCTCGGACCGATCCCGGCGACGATGCGTGTCCAGGTAAGCCCGAAGTCGTGGGTCCGGAAGATGTAGGGGGACGGATCCCCGAGCAACATCTTCTTCACGGCCACGTACGCCGTGCCGGCTTGGAAGCTTGAGGCGTCAATCTGACTCACTCGTCCGAAGTCCGGCATGTCCTTCGGTGTCACGTTCACCCACGTCTTGCCGCCGTCCCGCGTCACGTGGACGAGCCCGTCGTCCAATCCGGCCCAAATGACATTGATATCCGTCTTGCCCGGCGCCAGCGAGAAGACTGTCCCGTAGATCTCGGGGCTGTTCATGTCGTGGGTGATTGGCCCCCCGGATTCCTGCATGGTCGTCGGATCGTGGCGTGTCAGGTCACCCGAGATCGCCTGCCAGGTCTGGCCGCGGTCCGTGGTCCTCCACACGCGCTGGGATGCCGTGTAGAGCACGCCAGGATCGACCCGCGAGAAGATGATGGGGTAGGTCCACTGCCACCGCTCCTTGACCTCGCGCGAGGCCTCGCCCGAGAAGAAGCGGGGGTACGCCCCGACTTCCTTGAGGTCGCCCGAACGCCGGTCGAGCCGGGTCAGGAACCCGCCGTTGTTGGTCCCGGCGAAGAACACCTGGCTGTCGCGGGGATCGGGCGCGATGTACCCCGGCTCGCCACCACCCACCTGGTACGGCGCCTCGGGTGGG
The DNA here is from genome assembly GCA_963701315.1 of uncultured Acidobacteriota bacterium. Classification (GTDB taxonomy): domain Bacteria; phylum Acidobacteriota; class Vicinamibacteria; order Vicinamibacterales; family Fen-181; genus FEN-299. The sequence continues at coordinate 4,714,221 of OY969603.1, forward strand.
ACTCGTCCAAATCCGCCCTGACCCGAGTCGCTCGGCACGCACATCGTCGTGTTGTCCTGTTGTGACCCGCAGACGTGGAACGGCAGGTGCGCCGTGGTGGCCACGTGGTAGAACTGCGCGGTCGGGACGTCCTCGCCCGACCACGTGCGCTGGCGCGACGAGACGTTGTAACTGATCGCGCCCCCGCCGTCGTTGCCGAGAACGACGTGGTCGGGGTCATCCGGATCGACCCACATGTCGTGATGGTCGCCGTGCGTGCCGTTGCCGATGGACCGAAGCGTCTTCCCGCCGTCGATGGAACGGAAGGCGCTGGTGTTGAGGGCGTACACCGTGTCGCGGTTCGCGGAATCGGCAAAGATGTGCGTGTAGTAGAAGGCGCGCTGGCGCATGCTGCGCGCCGCGTTCACCAGCTTCCAGGTTCCACCGGCGTCGTCCGAGCTGAAGAGGCCGCCGTTCTCATTCTCGACCAGGGCGTACACGCGCTGATCATCGGCGCCGGAGATCGCGATGGCGATCTTCCCAACGACGCCCGGCGGGAGGCCCGGGGCGCGGGTGATCTCCGTCCAGGTGTCGCCTCCGTCAGTCGACTTGAACAGCCCGCTGCCAGGCCCTCCGCTCGACATCTGGTACTCGACCCGGTACGCCTCCCACAGTGCCGCGAAGACGACCTGCGGGTTCCGCCGATCGATCGCCACATCGACGGCACCTGTCCTCGAATCCCGGAAGAGGACACGCTTCCAGCGCTTGCCGCCGTCGGTGGTCTTGTAGAGCCCGCGGTTGTCGCTCGGCAAGCCGTACCGGCCGAAGGCGGCCACGAAGACGGTGTCAGGGTTCGTCGGGTGGATGCGGATCTTGGAGATCGCGTCGACGTTGTCGAAGCCGGCCACGCGGGCCCAGGTCTTTCCGGCATCCATCGACTTGTAGACCCCGTCGCCTGGCATGATGTTGCCGCGAATGCACGCCTCGCCCATGCCGATGAAGACGACGTCCGGGTTCGACTCGGACACGGCGACCGCACCGACCGACGAGCTGGAGATCTGGCCGTCGGTGACCGGGGCCCACGTCAAACCGTAGTCCGTGGTCTTCCACAACCCACCGCCGGTGGCGCCGAAGGTACGCTTCGTTGCGGCGTCCCTTGACGCCAGAAACGGCGATCGACCGGCCGCCGCGCGCAGGACCTATGTTGCGCCACTTGTAGACGTTCATGAGGGCTGCGTCGAGGCGGTCTGGCGCCGACGGCGTCTGGGCCCGGACGGCCGCGTTGCCACCCAGGGTCCAGGCAGCGCTGGCGAGGAAGAGGGACGCGAGCGCATATATCCACGCGAGCGATCGGGGCGGACGAAACATGGCCAAACCTCCGGTGCCGGTCAACCGCCTGCCGGCTTGAGCGACTGGGCCGGTCCTGCACGACACACCGTCAGGGTCAGGCAGGGGCCCGCTGCGGTTGGTGCCCGAGATGTTACTCGATTCCCGGACATGGCGAGCCCGATCGTCCCGTGCGACTCAAGTCATCACGCCCTCTTGTAAGACGGGCGCCATCGACTACCTGCCGAGCCGGCCAGACCCCCCGGTCGCCGGCCGGAGGGTTCGCGCCGGCGTGCTGGCGGCCCCCCGGCTGGAAGGCCGGGATTGCACCTCGGGCTCGCTGTCCACCCGCCGACGAGCGCGGTCCGCTTCAAGAGCCCGCTGTTCCGCAATCTCCGAGGAGACCTGACGAGCTACGGCCGAGTGGCCTTTGAGGCAGACCTGCCGAGGATCGAATCCGCCAGCAGTCCGCCGTGCAACCGGACGACGGGCGCCGGACGGGTCAACCCGCCCGTGGCCTGGAGCTTCTATCTGCTGTTCCCGACATCGGACGCCGGGAATGGGGACGGGTGCTTCTCGCAGCTAGGGAGAGCGAACATTCCGGGCACCACGAACGCGTTCGGCGGCACGTCGACCGGCGAATGCGGCCGCTGGTCTTTCCTGGAGCGGGCGGCGGCGTAGCGCTCTACTTCCGCCGAATCCGGCCATGGAACCCGTGTCTTGCAGAGACCGAGGAAGACGACCGGTGACGAACCACGAGGGCTGAGCGGGGCGGCGGCCGGCCGGTCTGGTCCCGACCCGACGGCGGTGCCTATCCCCCCGCCGTCGCGCCCACGACGAGGAACGGCTCGTTCCCTCGCACCACCGCCTCGGGAAGAAGCGCATCCGGCGACTGGTGGGACAGATCTTCCTCGCACGCGAAGAACCGCAGGAAGGGTCGGCGGCGGAGCGTCGCGTGATCGCGAATCGTCCCGCGCAGCATGGGGTAGCGCGCCTCGAGGGCGTCCAGAACGGCGCGCTGCGTCGGTGCCCCCTCTACGTCGAGCGTCACTTCGCCCGACACGTGGGCCAGCGTCCGCAGGTGGACCGGGAGCATGATGCGGATCATTGGAGTGTCTGGACCTCGACCGACAGCACAGCCGGCAGATCGTGAACGATGGGGGCCCAGCTGTCGCCGGAATCGGTGGACGCGTAGACTTGGCCTCCTGTCGTGCCAAAGTACACGCCGCAGGAGTCCAGCGAGTCGACGGCCATCGCGCCGCGCAGCACGTTGACATAGCAGTCGCTCTGCGGCAGGCCGTGGCTGAGCGCCTCCCACTCGTGGCCACCGGAGCGGCTGCGGTACACGCGCAGCCTCCCGTCTGGCGGATAGTGCTCGGCGTCGCTCTTGATCGGGACGACGAAGACCGTCTCCGGCTCGTGCGCATGCACGCCGATCGCGAACCCGAAGTCGGTCGGCAGGTTCCCGCTAACCTCCTGCCAGGCGTCGCCGGCATTGTCGCTGCGCATGATGTCCCAGTGCTTCTGCATGAACAGCACGGCGGGACGGGTGCGGTGCATGGCCAGACGGTGGACGCAGTGCCCGACCTCTGCCGTCTGGTCGGGGAGGTGGTCGGACTTCAACCCCTTGTTGATCGGCGTCCAGGTCGCCCCCCCATCGTCTGTCCGGAAGGCCCCCGCCGCTGAGATCGCGATGAACATCCGTGCCGCGTTGGCCGGGTCTAGGAGGATGGTGTGCAGGCACAGGCCACCGGCTCCCGGCTGCCACGACGGGGCCGTCCGATGCGCGCGCAGCCCGGTCATCTCGTTCCAGGACATGCCGCCGTCCGTGGACCGGAACAACGCCGCGTCCTGGACACCGGCGAAGACCGTGTCAGGGTCGGCGAGCGATGGCTCGAGATGCCAGACCCGGGCGAATTCCCAGGGATGAGCGGTGCCGTCGTACCACTGGTGCGTGCCAGCCACGCCGTCGTACACGAACCGATTGCCGACTGGTTCCCAGGTCTGGCCGCCGTCATTGGACCGCTGGATGACCTGACCGAACCAGCCGCTGCTTTGCGAGGCATACACCCGGTCGGGATCGGCCGGCGAGCCTTTGGCGTGGTAGACCTCCCAGCCCGCGAAGTGCGGGCCGCTGATGGCCCAATTCCGCCGCGTTCCGTCCGCGGTCAGGACGAACGCCCCTTTGCGTGTGCCAACCAGAAGGCGGACGCTGCTCATTCGCCGCTCCTTCCCTGGCGCGTGGGCTATCCCGCGCACAGCAGGATCCGGTGCCACGGACGACACGTGCGTCCGGGCCGTCAGTTCTCAAGTCCAGATTGGGAACCCTTCAGTGATTCTGCCCCATGCCCAGAGTCCGGTCAACGCCGCCCTGAGCCTTGGGCGCGCATGGGCTGAGCTGGACTGGCGCGGCAATGCCAGCCACCCGCCGGCGCGAGCCGACTCAGCGAATCCTCGTCGCGCTGTGCTTGGAACCGACCATTCCCGGCTGGCCCCGACGAGCTTCACGGGCACTCTGGCTTCGCACGGGCGAGCCGCGTCATTCCTGCTAAGATGTCCTTCAACCGACCGTCGCCTGTTCCTGGTTCATGGAGGCGGGCGCGCGCCCCAGCGCCGCGCCCGAAAGCATCATGAATGGACAGCAGGCTGCGCCCCATCGGCCGCGTCTCGTCCCGTTCCCGTCCCTCTCACCCTGGCCTGTATTCAGGCCGCTCGCCGATCGCGCGCTGGCTCGACTGCTTTGCGACGTCCCGGTCGCCATCCGGCTCTGGGACGGCCATGAGATTCGGCCTCCCGGGCTGCCGATCGCCACGGTCGTCTTTCACCGCCCGGCCGCGCTCGCCCGTGTGCTGCTGAATCCCGACCTGCAATTCGGTGAGGCGTACATGGCTGGTGACGTCGAGGTCGAGGGCGACTTGGTTGCCTTGCTCGAGGCGCTGTTCGCCGCCCGGCGCTCGGGCGGCTGGACGCTGCCGACCTTCACGCGACGCAACGGCCGAAAGGCCGCGCGCGCCAACGTGCACCGCCACTACGACATCGGAAACGACTTCTACCAGCTGTGGCTGGATCGAGAGCTCGTCTACACGTGCGCGTACTTTCCCAGCGTGGACGCCAGCCTGGAGGAGGCGCAGCGCGCGAAACTCGATCTCGTCTGCAGCAAGTTGCGGCTACGCCCGGGCGAGAGGGTGGTGGAGGCCGGCTGCGGGTGGGGCGCTCTGGCCCTGCACATGGCCAGGACGTTCGGAGCCAAGGTGGAGGCGTTCAATGTCTCGCGCGAGCAGGTGGAGTACGCGCGGCAGCGGGTTCGCGACGAAGGCCTCACGCACCTGGTCGACGTCATTGAGGACGACTACCGGAACATCTCAGGTCGGTACGACGCCTTCGTGTCGATCGGCATGCTGGAGCACGTCGGCTTGCGCGACTATCCAACGGTTGGCCGGCTGATCCGCCGGGTCCTGGTCCCGGAAGGCCGGGGGTTGCTGCACTTCATCGGCCGAAGTCAGGCCGCCCCTTTGAACGCGTGGATTCGCAGACGCATCTTCCCGGGTGCCTACCCCCCCGCGCTCGGCGAGGTCTTCGATCAAATCCTCGAACCGAACGACTTCGCCGCGCTTGACGTCGAGAACCTGCGGCTGCACTACGCGCGGACTCTGGCGCACTGGCTCGCGCGGTACGAGGCGGCCGGCCCGCAGGTGACTGCGCTGTTCGACCGTCCATTTCTCCGCGCGTGGCGCCTGTACCTGGCGGGGGCGCAGGCGGCGTTTCGCATGGGGTCGCTCCAGCTGTTCCAGGTGCTGTTCGCGCCACCCTCCAGCAACGCCATTTCCTGGACGCGGCGCGACGCGTGGCCTGGGGCTGGCGGGCGTCCGACGATGTTCGAAGGGTGACATGCCCTGCTGCGATGTCCTGGTCGTCGGCGGGGGACCGGCCGGGTCGTCTTGCGCCTGGCGGCTGGTTGCGGCCGGGCGGAACGTCGTCATCCTCGACGCGGCCCGGTTCCCTCGCGACAAGGTGTGCGCCGGCTGGATTACGCCGCAGACGCTGGACTCGCTGCGTCTCGACGCCAGGGAATACGCACAGGGGCTGACTTTTCAGCCCTTCACCGGCTTCCGTGTTGAAGTGATCGGCCGACGGGCGGTGACCGTCACGTACCCCACCGCCGTCAGCTACGGCATCAGGCGTTGCGAATTCGACGACTACCTCCTGCGACGGTCCGGGGCCCGCGTGGTGGAGGGCGAGCCGGTCCGTGTCATCTCACGCGCAGGGCCCATCTGGAAGGTGAACGGCTGGCAGGCGCGGACGTTGGTCGGGGCGGGCGGACATTTCTGCCCGGTGGCTCGGACGCTCGCGCCCGATCGGCGACCGCGGTCACTGGTCGTAGCCCAGGAGGCCGAGTGCCGCGTCGAGGGCGCGTCTGCCGACGGCGCCCTGAGGGCGGAGACGCCTGAACTGTATTTCTGCGAGGATCTGGCGGGCTATGCGTGGTGCGTGCGCAAAGGCCACTATCTGAACGTCGGCATCGGTCACCTCGACCCCCGCTCCCTCCCGTCGCGCCTGGCGGCCTTCGTGCAACGACTGGTCGAATCGGGCCGCATCGCCGCCGCCGTGCCGGTGAAGGGACACGCGTACTGGCTCTACCCCGACTCTCCGCGGCCGCTCGGCGGCGACGCCGTCCTGCTCGTTGGGGACTCGGCGGGCCTGGCCTACGAAGCGAGTGGCGAAGGCATCAGGCCGGCCATCGAATCCGGCATCCTCGCCGCCGAGGCGATCCTCGAGTGCGAAACCGATCCCCTTGCGACCTACGCGCAACGGATCCAGAAGCGGTTCGGTCGACGCGGACCACGTGCCCCTGGGCCGGCCTTCCTCCCTGCCCGCGCGCGCGCGGCTGCCGCCCGCTCACTGATGGGCAGGGCTTGGTTCGCCCGCCGCGTGCTCGACGGCGGCTTCCTCCACCGCGCGACTCCGCCCCTCCACCCGACAGCTACTCACTGATGGACCGTCGCGTGCCCGGTCGGCCACCTCGAGCCGAGGAGGCTCCCGGTCCCTCGGTGGGTGGCGAACGATTCGGTCCCGCCTGCTGCCTCGACGACGATCGGTCTAACGCTAACGCTTCGCGGGGGAAGCCGAAGAGTACCCGCACCTGCGGCAGCGCCTGCCGATCGATCACGTGACCGCCCTTGATGACGACCTCGACCTTCTCGATGTTGTGAATATCCGCCAGGGGATCGGCGGAGAGAATGACGATGTCGGCCTCCTTGCCCGCCTCGATCGTACCGAACAGGGCCTCACCCCGTGAGGCGATGGCGCCGTTCTTCGTGCCAGCCACAATCGCCTGCGACGGCGTCATCCCCAGCTCCACGAGCCCCTCGATCGCGAGGATGGTACCTGTCCCGTGGTCCTGGTACACGGGCTTCGGCGCGCGCGCAAGCTCGGCCGCCGCCGCCCAGTAGCTGTCTGTGCCGACCGTGATCACGCAGCCTGCTCTGACCAGCTTCTCCGCGTTCTTCCGGCGGATCTCGAGTTCGGTCCCCAGGTCCGCATCGAGCTGGCGCTGCTCCAACGTCGTTCGGGGCTGTGCGGGCACGGTCCCCTTCTTGATGTCTTCGGCGCGTCTCTTCTCGAATTCCTCGCGACTCTTCACGTGCTTCTGCCACGCCTCGCCGGTCATCGTGCTCACGAGCATCGAGTTCACGATGTGGCGGTCGCGGATCACCCGCACCAGCTCGTCCGGCATTTCCTGGGTGTCGATCACCTCCGGGTGTTGGATCACGTCAATGCCCGCTTCGAGCGAGAGCCTCAGGCCTTCCACGCTGGTCGAGTGAATGTCGGCGCTCTTCCCGCGTTTGTGTGCCTCGTCCACGATGACCCGTTGTGCCTCGGGTGAAAAGCCGATGTAGGTCGGGTTCGCCCAGTGGCTCGTGCCACCGTACTTGAGGAAGTCCGGTCCTTTGTCCAGGTACTTGTCGATCGCGACGCGGAGCTGGGCAGGTGTCATGGTCATCAGTTCCTCGCCCCCACCCTGCGCGATGGCGTCGTTCATCTGCTCCTGGAAGAGCGTCAGACCTCGGGCCGCCGTGAGGCTGAAGCTGATCGAGTAGGGCCCGCTCCAACCGAGGATGTTACCTGCGGCGAGGATCCGCGGGCCGACCGCCTGGCCAGCCGCGATGCGGTCGCGGACCTGCGTCAGCGGCACCAGCATGCCGTAGCTGTCGCGGACCGTGGTGACTCCGCGCGCGAGGTCGAGCTGCGCCGCCTCGAGCACGATGTCTGGCTGACGCGAGTCGTAGCGCACCAGCGACTCGTAACGCTCGCCGGAGCCGCCGTAGAGCGACAGGTGCACGTTGGTGTCAATGAAACCGGGCAGGATGTACTTACCCGCGCCGTCAATGACCTTCACACCTGGCGGTACCGTCACGGCGGCCCTCTGGCCGACCGCTGCGATGCGTGAACCGGTGACCACGACGACCGCGTCTCGCACGGGCGGGCCGCCAGCGCCATCGATCAGCGTGGCGCCGACGATCGCGAGGCTGGACGACTGCGCGGCGACGATGAACCGTGGGCCGGCTGCGCCGACGAGCATTCCGGCGACGAGCGACAGGAATAGGGTCTTTTTCAACATGGCACCTCGCAAGGCGTGGGCTGACTATAGGAGAAGAGCGGCGCCGGTTCAAGCCGTCACACGGGCCGACGGCGCGCGCGCAAGGCCGCGGCGGTGGCGCGGCCCGACGGGGTGGGTGAACCGCCGACTCGCCGCCTCGAGGTGAGTGGAGACATCATTTTGGAGCCAGAGGGATCCGGCCTGTTCGAGCAAATGCCATCGAACATAAGTTGAGGCTTGGGCTTGAACCGCCGTGTGCCACTACCCCGCGGGTTGCCCGGGTTCGGTTCTCCTGGTCCGGGGCAACTTCGTGGATGCCGGCGAGCAGCAGGCCGAGGGCGGCCCCTCCGGTGACGAACCGCGGGGCCTCGCCGCCTGCCGACGAGAGCGCAGCAATGGCCAGGGCCGCGTAGGCGAAGTTCGGCAGAGCTGCGTACCACAACCAACCCTCGAAGACAGGCTTGTCGTTGGTCTGCCGTCTCGCGCGGTGGACGATCACGACACCGTAGGCGAGGCCGATCAGACCAATGAGCCGACCGTCACTGACAGCGCCGACACCGAGGGCCAGGGCGTACTCACGATGGCCGAGAGGGTCAGCGCTGGCACCAGATGGACAACGGTTGGCGTTGCGAACGCAGCCAGTCCGCCGCTCGTCGTCAGGTGCCGCCTCTCGGCGATGAGGGTGATGACGACGAACTGGAGCCCGACCAGCGCACCGCCGGACGATCCGACGATCACGCAGAAGCTCCCCAGGCGGAAACGGTGCTCGTCGGCTCAGTCATCCGGCATCACTCCTGGCGACGTGGCGTCCAGTTCGCACGTCATCTCCACCATGGTCTTCCGAAAGCCGACGCATTCGAACAGGCGTTGCGCCCTTTCGTTCCTCGCGGACGTCGAGAGGACGACCCGTGGCACCCCGCGCGATTGGAGCGAGGAGAGGGCGGCACGGAGCAGCCGATGCCCCACGCCGTGACCTCGGTGGTCCGGATCGACGATCAGGTCATGGAGCACGCCGGCCGGTCCTCGGAGCGACCTGTAGTCGTAGCCTTCGACCGCGGCATAGGCGTATCCGATCACGCCGTGGCCGTTCTCCGCAACCAGTATGATCGCCTCCGGGTCGTCGAGTTGCGAGCCGAGGAACGAGGCGTAGTCGATAGGCGTACGGCTCCGGGCCGCCAGGAAGCGGCGGGCGTCGAAATCGTGATGCTCCTCGACAAGGAGCGTGCCCAGGCGCCCAAGGCTCTCGAGGTCCCCGGTCGTGGCGCGACGGACGGTCGGCCGGAAGTTGGTGGCCGTCATTCGGGCTTGCTGACGCCAAGGCTATGACGCACCTCAAGACCAGACGACTCCGCCAGCTTGACCACCAACGTAGCCACGCTCTTCCGGGACACGATACCGCCCTTGAACGGCTCACCCTTCTGCGTTGTTTCGTAATCGACTTCGTCGGCATCGGTGAACCAGGCCGGGCGGAGAATCGTGTAGTCGAGATCTGAGGCTTCGATGACGCGCGCGGAGTCCCGATAGGGGTTCAGGACGCTTCGGTACCGCTGGGCTGGAACTTCGTCGTAGATCCCCATCGAGCTGATCCAGATGAGCCGGCGTACATCGGCGCCGTGCATCGCCTGGACCACGCTTCGCGCCATCGGCTCGAGATCCCCAGCCAGGTTCGCGTACACGACATCCTGACCCGCCATCACCTCGGTCAGCTTCGGCGTGTCGAGGACATCACCTTCGACGATGCGAACGCGGGACGTGTCGTGGCGTTTCAGTCGCCAGGCGTGGCGCAGGTACAGCGTCAGCCGGGAGTCCGTTTGGTCCAAGAACAGCTGCGTGGCAACCCGTGCGATGTCGCCGGCGGCGCCGAGAATCAGGACCTTGAGCATGTCGCTGCTCCTCTCTGCCGCCTATTGCGGCGCAAGCTCGCCGTACCAGTACGCCGCAGTCACGCCACCGTCCATGAGGAAATCGCTCCCTGTGATGAAGGCGCCGTCTGCGCCCATCAGCAGCGCGCCGACGTTGCCCACCTCGTCTGGAGTGCCGGCCCGTCCTGCGGCAGAAAGCTCGATCATGCGGTGGTATTCGGACCCTCGGGAACCGGTGAGTTCGTCCTTGGCAAGGGGGGTGATGATGATGCCTGGGCTGATGGTGTTCACCCTCGCACCGCGCTTGCCCCAGCGGACCGCCTCGGCCATCACGCGCAACGAGTTGCCGCGCTTGGCGAGCTGGTACGCGTGGAGCGAGTCACTCACCTGGCTTGGTCGTCGCCGACGAACACGAACGCAGCCGGGTCGTCCAGGTCGGAGGTCGCGAATCGGGTCGATCGAACGCTGTCCCTCGGCGGCCGCCAGTGGCTCCAGGTGATGAACTTCGACCAAACGTGGTGCGGCGGGCAAGGCAGGCGGTTCAGCCCGACGCGCCACGTCCTGACAGCCGCCAACGCCTCCTACTGCCGTCGTTGAAGTTCCGGTAGGGGGATCCAGCGCAGTGGACGAGGCCATTGCCGCGAGGGCCGACGTGAAGCTCGCCTTTCTTGGTAGACGCAGCGTCTTGGTCTTGCCCGATGCTGTCCGCACCGTTACGACCGCCACCGACTCCGGCGGGCCGAAGAGCATTCCCCCGGTTGTGGCTCGGGAGTGAGAGCCCTATGGCAACTTGGCTTCTGACAGCGATCGACCCGGCGGAGCGAATGTACAGAGGCCACGGCGGATACGGGATTTGCGAGTTGCTCTCGTTGAGCGAAGCCGAGGCACTGAGCTGCCGGTACCAACTGCTGCATCGGCCGGTTGCTGCTGTTCTCGAGGCCCGGCGATTTCGTCTGTCCAACGCGTTGTTCATCGTGCACGCGGTCGGCGAGAACGAATCGAGTCTTGAGGACTACCGCCATTGGGCGGGGTTGCTGGGCGTGGATGCTGCGTCGGGCAGCATTGTCTCCGTCGGAAGCCGCGGCGGCGTATGTCTGTGGATCGGATGGCTGGCGGCGCCTGTTTCTGCGGAGCCTCAACTCGAGGCGGCAATCTAAATCGCGACTTCCGATTTGCGAGATGTCGGCGTCTCGGCCGGCGGGCGGGTCGCCGCGTGTTCGACGCAATCAAGCCGCCGGTCGGGTGCTCCTGGCGTCCGATTTGGAGCTCGCAAAGCGGAAATGCATTGTGGGTCAGAATGTGGGATAGACACTGCAAGGCCAATACTATCTACATTGTTTGCAGTGTGTTACAGGGATAGGTTGGCGGAGAGAGAGGGATTCGAACTCTAAGATCGTGTGTCTCTAACTCATTGATGGCGCGCGACTTCTGTCGACGACGCTCTTATGGTCAATCAGTTGCGGGGCCACTGCCGTTCGCGGCAGTGCCCCCGAATCCTCTCGAATCTACCCGGGTCGTGGAGACATTTTGGAGACGCGCCGCAACCTCGCCAGACTATTCGGGTGATGTGGCGCGTCCCGCTCGCCTCCGCTCCCTTCGACTCGCCCGCTCACTTTCGCGCCCGCTTCCTTGGTGTCGCCGGGGAGCTCTTGGCCGTGAGCGCTGACGTGAAGTCGATGCCGCGCTGGATCCATCCTGCGAGAGCCTCGTCCGATTCGTACCCTTGCGGATCGACGTAGACCATGCCGGCGAGCGGTCGGCCGGTGAAGTCCATCGGCCGCGCGTGCGGCTGGGCCAGGACTTCGTCGTAATGGTCTGGGCCGACGCGAACCATGAGGGCCGCGTTCGTCAGCCCGCAGCACATGCTGCCGTTCACCATGAAACACAGGCCGCCGAACATTCGCTTCTCGACGACATCAGTCCTCGAGGAGAGCATGCGTCGCACGCGTTCGGCTGTCCGTTCGTCGTAGCCCATGGGTCGGCTCCTCGCGCTTCACTGCGCCCGGCAGCCAGCGCCGGCCTTGATTCCGTCGTGAGTTTCGGCGGCCTGCTGCCGCCTGCGCATGTCCTGCTCCCAGGACACTGGGTCCAAGCCTCACGTCGCGTGGTTCCGGCGCGTCAACCCTTCGAGCGCTTCGCGAAGGCCCCGCAGGAACGCCAGCAGTCCGGATTTCGTCGTCATTGGAGCCAGCATACACTCACCATAGCCTCGATCAGCGCGACCTTGGGCGCGGGGCGCTGCCAAACGCTGGCGGGCATCCGCGCCTTCGAGGCGCGAGCCAGGCCGGCGCAAACGCCGCCGGCCAGCTCCACGCGGGCCCGTTGTGTCTCGTCTCCTCCTCCGCCTGGCTACGCGTGAACCGGAACCGGAGTCCTCGCGCCAGCGACGACCCCGAGCGCCGCGCCGTAGAGGACGTGGCCGACCAGCGATCCCATCGCGGCTGCCAGGCCACCGGCATTCGCGCTGAAGACGCCCGCACCCATCATCGGCATCACCACGACCTGCGCCACCAGCCACAGGCCGGCGCCGAACGCGATCCCTCGCGCGGCATCCGGCCCCGGCAGGCGTCCTCGCAACAGGAACGCGTACGTCAACGGGAAGACGACCGAGCCGATCATCAGGTGCATCGCCAGCCCGATCGCCCAGCTGCCGCCGAACATCGACCCGAGCATGGCCGCGATGTCCATGTGTACGCCCATCATCGGCGCCACGCCGTACATCACCCCAGTCATCGCCACGGTGCCCACGAGCCCACCCACCATCGTCCGCCCCACATTCGACGTCATGACTGTACTCCTCGTCTGTCTCTGCGGACGGTGCCGCGGCTCGTTCCGATCCGAGGTCGCCGACCGCTTCTACCAGGGTGAGTGCAGGATCCCGGACGGATCTTACGGGCGGGCCGGGAGGCGCCTGCTGCAGCCGGCGTTGGAACGACGCGTCGACCCCGCGGATCGACGTTGCACTGGGATGTCGCGAGTCCCGGACGGTAGTAGACTCTGGGCATCATCGGCGCGACGCCGACCAACGATGGCGACGACAGAGGCAGACTTCCTCGAACGGCTGAAACGGCGCGATCCCGATACCCTGAAGGCGGTGGCCGACGAGCACGCCCGCCCGCTGTATCGAGGCGCGCGGGCCCTCGGGTTCTCGGCGGAAGACGCCGAAGAACTGGTGCAGGACGTGTTCGTCACTTTTTTGGCGACGCTCGCCCGGTTCGAGGGGCGGTCGCAGCTTCGCACCTGGCTGTTCGGGATCCTGCATCATAAGGCGATGGAGCGACGTCGCAGCCTCGCCGAGGACGCCAGGCAGGATCCGATCGACGAGCAATTCGACGCGCAGTTCGACGCACGGGGCCGATGGAAGTCGATGCCACCGGCGCCGGATCGGCTCGCGGCGTCGGCCGAGTTGGCGGGCGCCATTGGTGAATGCCTGGCCAGCCTGCCGGGACTGCAGCGGCAGGCGTTCGTGCTCAGAGAAGCGCAGCAGTTGAGCATGGACGAACTCGGTAAGATCCTGGGCTGCACCGTCACTCACATTGGAGTGCTGCTGGCATCGCGCACGAGACTCCGCGGCTGCCTGCGGACCAAGGGATGGGATGGCACAGCATGATCACTTGCCGGGACGTTTCGACGCTGGTCTCGACGGACGCGCTCGGCAATCAGTCGTGGCGCCGTCGTCTGGCGGTACGCCTGCACCTGATGATGTGCGACGCGTGTCGGGGGTTTGCGGCCGAGATTGAGGCCATTCGCCGCGGTGCGGCCGCGGCGGCCCGCAATGTCGATGCGGAAGCGGAGGGCCTCGAGTCACGGGTCGCCCGAGCCATGGAACGGCGAGAGCCCCGCTGAGGCGGCTGATTCACACCAGGCGTGATCGCCGTCTCTTCATGCCCGATTCTCCCGCGGTCGCGATCACGCCAGGGGATGCCACCTTGCGTGTCGCGCTCACCGCCGAGGGCTGAAGCGTTCACAACCAGGCCAGAACCGCTCCACCGGCGCTCGACCACGCGGAGTTGAGTTGTGTGACACGTCGGTTGTTCGTTTCGCTGGCGGCCGGAGTCACCGTGGCGATTGCGGCTGCCCGCGGCGCCGACCAGCCGTTGGGCGGTGGGATGCTCGCCCGTGGGACCTCCCTCGACGAGCGTAGATCTGGGTTGATCCGAGGGTGGCGTCACACGGCGTTTCCGCGAAGTCGCCGCGGAATGTCATTCCGGAGCCTCGCGTCCACAAGCGCGTGTGGAACACTCCCTGGCGAACGCCACGCACCACCGTATTGAAGTCGAGCGTGGACAGCGGCGCGTCCAGCGCTTCACAGCTAAATGAATATCGCACTTAGATGTAGTTGTTGACAGGACCACTTGTTTGTTGCGAAGATTCGCAACCATGAAAGCTCCGCCCGCTGCCCCCGCGGACATCTTCGAACTGCACGCGAATTTCTGCCGCACACTCGCCAACGCGACCCGGCTGAAGATCCTCGCGTTGCTCGGCCGGAAGGCCACGACGGTCGGTGAGATTGCCGACGCGATCGGCGTTCCCGTGCCGAACATCAGCCAGCACCTCGCCATCCTCAAGTCGCAGCACCTCGTCGCTGCCCGCAAGCAAGGGCACAGCGTCTACTACAGCCTCGTCGATCGGCGAATCGTCCAGGCCTGCGCGCAGATCCGATCGGTGCTGCTCGACCAGATGCAGGCGCGCGGAGAGTTCGCGCGCGAAGCGGATCCGCGCCAGGAAGGCGGCGGGTCCAAGTAAGCCGTCGTCGGGCGGCGGCCCGCCCCAGGAGCGGGGGGGCCGCCGCGCCCGGTATCGAACCCCAAGCCAGAGGACCGCCCATGAGGACCACACATCGAACAACCGTGATCGTGATGGCGCTCGTGTTCGCGAGCGTCATCGCCACGACGGCCGGCGCCGCCGATCCGCTGCCGTCCTGGAACGACGGCAGGGCCAAGCAGTCAATCGTCGCCTTCGTCGAGAAGGTCACGACGCCCGGTTCGCCAGACTTCGTGCGGGTTCCCGAACGCATTGCCGTCTTCGACAACGACGGCACGCTCTGGTGCGAGCAGCCGGTGCCCGTGCAGCTCTACTTCGCGCTCGACCGCGTGAAGACGCTCGCGCCGCAGCATCCCGAGTGGAAGGACAAGGAGCCGTTCGCCTCGCTTCTCAAGGGCGACCTGAAGACGGCGCTCGCCGGAGGCGACCACGCGCTCATGGAGCTGTTCGCGGCCACCCACACCGGCATGACCAGCGACGAGTTCACGAAGATCGTGGACGACTGGATCGCGACCGCGAAGCACCCCGCGACCGGCAAGCGCTTCCTCGACATGACCTACCAGCCGATGCTCGAGGTCCTCGCCTACCTGCGCGCCAACGGATTCAAGACGTTCATCGTCTCGGGCGGGGGCATCGAGTTCATGCGCCCCTGGACCGAGGCGGCCTACGGCGTGCCGCCCGAGCAGGTCATCGGCAGCAGCATGAAGACGACGTTCGAGATGCGCGACGGGAAGCCGGTGCTCGTACGTCTGCCGGAGCTGAACTTCAACGACGACAAGGCCGGCAAGCCAATCGGCATCCAGGAGCACATCGGACGCCGTCCCATCGCTGCGTTCGGCAACTCGGTTGGCGATCAGCAGATGCTCGAGTACACGCAGGGCGGCAGCGGCGCGCGGTTCGAGTTGCTCGTGCTGCACGACGACGCGGCGCGCGAATTCGCCTACGGTCCGGCGCGCGGCCTGCCGAACGTCGCACTCGGGGCGTTCACGCCGGCCCTCGAGGAGCACGCGAAGAAGGACGGCTGGACCGTCGTCAGCATGAAGGACGACTGGAAGCAGATCTACCCGGCCCCGCAGTCCGCGGTCACGGCGATCGACATCCTGTTGGAACCCGATGCGACGATGCTCCGGCATGCGGAGGCCAACAACAAGCGCCTGCTCGGAGTCAACCCGAAGGGGTTCGCGCTGGACGCGGCGCACCGTCCGCACATCACGATGCTGCAGGCATTCGTCCGCACGGCGGACCTCGACCACGTGTACGCGGCTGCAGGCCGGGCGATCGCCGGCGTGGACCTGGCCCACATGAAGCTCGAGGCCTTCAAGTACTACTACGCGCCGGCGAGCGCGACGGAAGGCGTCGCGGGCATCTGCGCGAAGCCGTCGCCCGAGATCCTCGAGCTCCAAGCGGCGATCATCGCGGCTGTCGGGCCATTCATGGTGGAGAGCGGCCCCATCGGCGCGTTCACCGCCCCCCACGACGATCCCGCCATGGACGCGGCGCTGATCGGATACGTCGCGGGGTTCGCGCGGAACTACGCAGGGCAGCACTTCAACCCGCATGTCTCGACCGGCGCCGCCCCGAGGCCCTATCTCGACAAGATGATCGAAGAGCCGGTCGAGCCGTTCACGTTCTCGCCCGCCGGCGCGGCCGTCTACCAACTCGGGCCGTTCGGCACGGCGGCCAAGAAACTCAGAGCGTGGGACGTGTCTCGGTGACAACCAATGCCGCGACGCGCCTGGCGACGCTCAGGGCGGCGCGTGCGCTCAATCGAACGAGGTTTACACGATGAAGAAGCTCATGACATTCACCACCGCGGCCGCCATCGCGGTGCTCCTCGGCGCCTCGCCCAGCGCGCTGGCGCAGAGCGGTTCCTCCGCCAAGCCGTCCGGCGGCGACAACGGGTGGGACGTCACCGTCTACCCGATCCTGGCCTATATCCCCGTCATGGGGGTCAACGTCCGGCTACCAGATGCGCCGCCATGCACCACGTGCGCGCCCAGCACGCCGCCCGAAAGCAGCGCCGACTCCGGGCTGAGCGGCGCGGCCTTCATCGGGTTCCGCGTGGAGAAGAGCCGGTTCGCGGTGGAAGGCGTGTTCAACTACGCCGGCCTCGAGGCGTCGAAGTCGGCGCCGTTTGCAGACGTGAACCTGAAGATCTACGCCGGCGCCTTCAAGGGCGGCTTCATGGTCGTCAAGGACCTGTACGCCGAGGCCGGCGCCCGCTACATGGGGCTCAAGGTCACCGCCACCGTGCTGACCTATCCCACGGTGACCTGGGAGCCGGGCCGCTGGGATCCGCTGGTGGGCGTGACCTACCATCCGCAACTGGCCAAGAAATGGCGCTTGCAGGCGCACCTCGACTGGATCGGTCTTGGCGGCGACGCCTATTCCGCGACGTCCGGCCAGGCGAAGTTGGAGTGGGAACCGATCCGGCACTTCATGCTGACCGCCGGCTACGGGTTCAGCAAGGAGAAGCTCAACGCGACGCTCGACACCGCCAAGTTCGGAAGCAAGGACATCCACTTGGACTACACGCTCCATGGGCCGGTGCTCGGCATAGGGTTCCGCTTCTAGAACGGGTCCACGCGGCTGTTCGCCCATCTCCCGAGGTGCCAATTCGAAGCGGCCGGGACGCCTTGTCGTTCCGGTCGCTCGTGTCGTAGGGGACAAGACAGGAGATGACGCGCCGCTCCGTCAGGCGGATGACTGACCGATGAACCGACCGGCGGCCGAGTGACACCGGAGGCGTGGCGAGGGAGACAATGGACGATCAGGCTGCGGACCCACGGGTGACGCTGGCCGAGAACCGGACGGCCATGGCCAAGTTCCGGACGGTGCTGGCGCTGGACCGTACGACGTTGGCGTGGGTCCGCACCACGCTCACGATGGCGACGTTCGGGTTCGGCATGGTCGGCTTCTTCCGTTCGTTGAGGGCCGAGTCTCAAACGCCGGAAGCCGTCCGTCTCCACCAAGGCGCGATCAACTTCGGCGTGGCGCTCATCGTGCTCGGCCTCGGAGCGACCGTGCTCTCGGGCATCTCTCACTGGTTCGCACGGGGCAGGCTTCGCCGCGATCAGGCGCCGATGCTGAGCCAATGGCCGCTGAGCATTACGGTGGCCTTCCTGCTCGCGATCCTCGGATCAGCGGCCCTCTGGTTCGCCCTTGGCCTGTAGCGACCGAGCGGCGCTCGACCCCCCGGTCTCCTACGGCATGATGGGCCAGTCGTGCGGCGAATGAACGACGGTCAACTCACCCGCTGACGTCGTCGTCCCTCCGTGACCCGCAGCGTCAGTTACCTTGCGGCCTGACGCACCGGAGGCGAGCACAATCGACCCATCAGCTTGGAGGTATCGTGGAGACGCGGCTCAGAGCGGAGTCACGACCGAGGCAAGTGCTTGACCAAAGAGCGGTTAGTAGGCCGAAGAAAGAGGGAATTTTGCTCTCTTGAGCGCTGACTGTAAGTGATTATAAACAAACGACTTACAGTGTGGTTGGCGGAGAGAGAGGGATTCGAACCCTCGGTAGAGTTTCCCCTACACACGCTTTCCAAGCGTGCGCCTTAAACCACTCGGCCATCTCTCCGTCTTTAGAATCAACGAGTTACGCGCACGCCCTCAATGCTATTTGACCCGTTTGTGATGAGTCCTCGGGAAGTGACAGCGCTTGCGCCGAACCAGTATAGCGATTTTCGTCGATCGGCACCTCGGTGATTTCCGTGCCGCGATGGCGGGCTCCGACGCGCCGATCCGACGACTGCGGCCGGTCCCGGTTCTGGTAAGCGCTGTGACAGGAATTCGCGAGGCGGTGCACGTTCTTGGTCGTGGGTAAAATATGTGCTATTTTACCCACGTGTATGAACGCCTGATCGCATCCCGGCTGCGCGCGGACCGCCACTCAGTCCTCCTTCTGGGTCCGCGGCAGGTCGGGAAATCGACGTTGCTCAGATCCCTCGCGCCCGACTTCACGCTCAACCTGGCCAGCCTCGCCACATTTCGCGAGTATGTCGCCCGGCCTGAACGCCTCGAAGCAGAACTCGGTGCGGCGCCGCCAACCACCCGAACCGTCTTCATCGATGAGGTCCAACGAATACCCGAGCTGTTGGACGGTGTGCAGGCGATTGCTGACGCACAGCCGCGCAGATTCCGATTCCTGCTGTCGGGATCCAGCGCGCGAAAGCTGAGGCGCGGGCACGCCAACCTGCTCCCGGGCCGCGTCGTCCTCCAATACCTGCACCCGCTCCTCGCCCGGGAACTTCAGTCCGACTTTGACCTCGACCGGGTGCTGGCGCACGGGACATTGCCGGGCATCTACGCTGATCGCGATCCTGAGAGTCGCTCGAACACGCTTCGGAGTTACGTGGACGCGTATCTGCGGGAGGAGATCCAGGCGGAGGCGCTCGTCCGCGACATTGGCGGCTACTCGCGGCTCCTCGATCTGGCGGCTGCCTGCTCGGGCCGCGTCGTGAATCTCAACGCGCTCTCGCGCGATGCCGCGGTCAGTTACGAGACGGCCCGCCGCTACCTCGACGTGCTCGAGGACACGCTGATCCTCTTTCGAATCCCCGCCTGGCGCGGTTCGGATCGAGCGAGTCTCGTGGCGCATCCGAAGATGCTGTTGTTCGACCTGGGCGTGCGGAACGCGATCCTGCGGCGACCTCTCGACCGCCCGCTCGAGGATGAACGAGGCCTGCTCCTCGAACATCTCGTCGGCCTGGAACTGCGGCGGCGGGAAGGCACGATCTGGCCCGAGGCGCGCGTCCAACACTTCCGCACCAGGCGCGGTGCCGAAGTCGATTTCGTCGTGTCCGTCGGCCGCGAACACTGGGCGATCGAGGTCAAGGCCTCGCGTCATGTGGAGACCCGCGAACTGAAAGGGTTCGATGCGGTCGCTGAGCATGTGCCGAAGGTGACACGGCGAATCGTCGTCTTTCTTGGCGCGCGCCCGCAACGAATGGGCGACATCGAGATTCTGCCTCTCGAGAACTTCCTTGCGGAACTGCCCGGCTAGCGAGTACGCGGCGCAGGTGACGCCGGGCGGTTCGGTGCGGGCGTCGACCAACGGGAGCACCGTCGCCTGAAGGGCGGCACGCCGTGTCTCGGTCGGGCGACTCTGCCGTTTGCCGGTCGGACGTCCAACGGTTGCGATAGTGGCCGACACAACGCTCATCCGTCCGGCCCGCGACAAGATGGACGCGCTCGACGCGAAGACAGGCAGTGGACCCTGGATGTTTACCGTCGAAGCGTTTGAGTAGCGATCACAGTGACAGGCTGTAAGTGAATCCCGCGATTGTGACAGGGCTGTGATACGTGAGGCTCGAAACCTCGAGACACATCGAGGTTTGCGGACGCACATTGAGGAATCGGTTTAGAGGGTTAAGTCGTTGATCGCGTGTGCGTTGAGGCGCGTTGAGGTGGGTCGCTGTGGCTCGCCCGCTTCGCTTTCCAAACGTGCGCCTTCAACCACTCGGCCATCACTCTGTTCGACTCGCCGCGCTGAATCGGCTCTCGGCTCGCTCACGGCAAGCCGTCCGAATCAGTGGGTTACGGGCGAGTGGGTCAGCCCGACACCCCGGATTGTGATAGACCTCCCAATCTTCCGCGATCACCTACGGGCTGGGGACCAGCAGCTGCCGCCCCCTGGTCAATCAGGGAGGGCACAGTCGCTGAACACATCTCCTCGCCCCCCGAGTCGTCCAGCACAAAGCTCTCGTGCCCGCTCACGTTCACATTCTTGGGGTGGCCACCAAGGTCAGGAGGCGCAGCGACGTTGGCGAGCGAACGCCACCGAGGGAATGGCACCGGGTCGACGTTTCGTCTTCAGAACGTCAGCACCTTCCACCCCTGCTTGAGCATGTCCGTGAGCGGCTTTCCCATGTACCGCACGTCGATGCCGAGTTTCCGAAGCGGCTCCGTCACCTGGTAGGAGTCGGCGCAGGCCAGGCACGCCTGCACGCGCACCCCGTCTTCCTGCATGGCTTTGAGTTCCGCCTGAAGGTCCTTGTCCGAGGCCAGGAGCCGAGCCGACGGTCCCCAGACGACCAGCGTCACCTCGTCGAACCACTTCTGCTTCTTGGCATTGTGGGTGTACATGAAGCACACGCGCTTCGCCACCTCGGGGTCGGCGCTGCTCCAGACAACCGCCAGCCGACTCGGCTCGGCGGGTTTGTCCTGCGAGGCCGCCACCGTTGACCGCACGACGATCCCGACCAGGAGCGCCATGGAAGCGAAACGAACCAGCGTAGCTTTCGTCATGGATCGGACTCCAGAGACCTGCGCGAAACCGGCGCGCCGCGGGTAGGTGGTATTGTATGGCACGCGGGTACCTACTCCCGAGGAGCCATCATGTCCGTCGGCTATCTGAAGGAAGCCGCGGCGGCCGGAGAAACGGAGAAGCTGATCCGTTTCGTGAGGCTGCACGTCGGCGACGGGAACGAAGCGGTCGGCAAGAAGGAACTGGACAAGTCCTGGATCGAGGCGACCAAGATTCTGCTGAGGGACGAGGCGCCCGATCGCGACTTGATCGAATCGGTCATGGCCAAAGACGAGGCCACGCTGGCGCTCCTCTACTTCCACCTGCACTTCTATTTCGTCCGCCGATCAGGAGAGTGGATCCATGACGGAAGCCAGTAAGGCCGCGGCCGACGTGCCGGCCGCCACCGCGCCGTCGGACCCGCGGGAGGCCGGCACCCAACTGCGAGCGGGTTTGTGGCACACGATCAACGAGCGCTATCCAGGTTCGATGGTGACCAGGGACACCTACGTGCCCCTGGCGCACCTCGCCAAGCCGCTTGCCGAGGCGCGGCTGGTGATGATCAGTTCGTGCGGCGTGCATCTCACGAGCGACCGTCCCCTGGACGTGTGCCACCCGTTCGGCGATTTCGGGTTTCGCCGCGTGCCGTCGGACGCGACGCCGGCCGACCTCACGATTCATCAGCTGAAATACCCGCACGACGATGCCGATCGCGACATCAACGTGGCCTTCCCGATTGAACGCCTGCAGGAACTGGTGGCGGAAGGCGCGCTGGGCGGGCTGACGTCGAACTTCTTCAGTTTCATCGGCTACAACATGGACCCCGAGCGGTTCGAGCGCACGGTGGCCCGCGACATCGCCGAGGCGGTTGAGACCGAAGAGCAGGCCGACGTGGCCCTCCTCGTGCCGGCTTGACCGATCTGCCATCAGTCCGTGGGACTGATTCAGCGGGCGGTGGAGATGCGCGGGATTCCAACGGTGTCGATCACCGTCGCGCGCGACGTGACGGAGTTGCTCAAGCTGCCGCGCGCAGTCTTCGTGCCGTGGCCGATGGGCCATCACTTCGGCGTGCCGTTCCACCGCGATCTGCAACGCCGCGTGCTGCTGGAAGCGTTCCGCACCCTCGAAACTGCCTCCGAGTCGGGCACAATCCGCGACCTGATCATCAGGTGGGCGGACGTTCGCCGCGAGGCGAAGACACTCTCGGCGCAGGGGTGGAAGCTCTGACCGCGGGCGGCGCATGATCTGGGGCCAGCCGTCGTCACGGATCGACGAACGCGACACGATGTTCGCCCGGATGGCCCGGCGGCCGGGCTCGCCGGCCTACGAGGACTACTACGGGCGGCGCGCCGACCTCAAGCAGGGGGACGACCGCCTCCGCGCCTTGCCGGAGCTGCTCCAGCCAGGCGGTGCGCACTTCGACCGGGAGATCTGTGCCGACGCCGACCACTGGTTTCGCGCGATCGACGACATCGCCCCCGTCCCCGCGACGGTCGCGCGCCATTCTGCGCGCCTCGCATCCGCGCCGGATCTGACCCGCGGGCTCACGGCGCTGGCCTCGGACCTCGGTGCGGTCGCTTCAGGCGCCTGCCGGCTCGACGCGGCGTTCGTCTACGCCCACAAGGGTCGTTTCGAACGCGACTACGGTCAGCCGGTCATCGTCGATCACCCGTCGGCGTTCGTGTTCCTGGTCGAGATGGACTTCGGCCAGATGCGCCGCGCGCCCCGCGCGGAGGCGATCCGCGAGTCGGCACGGCAGTACCTACCGCGCCGCGTTCGTTGCGCGGAGCATCGAAGCGGTCCTCACCGTGGCCGGCCACTCCGCGCGCGCCCACTACGACGCCCACTATGATGTCGTCCTGCCCCCGCTGGCTGTCGCAGCAGGCCTGGGCGAGATTGGCCGTCACAACCTCCTGGTCGCCGATCGCTACGGCACCCGGGTGCGCATCGGGGCCGTCACGACGGACGCGCCGCTCCGCCATGGCGTGCCGGCAACTCGGGGCGTCCGCCGGTTCTGTGACGCGTGCCTCAAGTGCGCCGACAACTGCCCGTCCCGCGCGCTGTCACACGGCGCGCCGGCGGACGTGCGCGGGGTCGTCAAGTGGCCGACCCACAGCGAGCGCTGTTACGGCTACTGGCGGACGGTCGGGACCGACTGCGGTATCTGCATGGCCGTGTGCCCGTTCTCGCATCGCGATACGTGGGTCCACAACCTCGTCCGGCGGGTCGTCACACGAGCGCCGTGGCTGGCCCCCGTCCTGGTTCGCATGGACGATGTCGTCTACGGCCGCCAGTGGCATGCGCGGCGTCGGTCCCCGGTCGGCCCACGAGCCACGCGCGCTACTTGAGCCCGGCGATCACCTGCAGCACGTCGGGCGCGGCGCTGCGATCGCCGTGCGTGTGGCTGATCTTCACGAACCGCACGGTGCCCAGCCGATCGACGACGAAGGTCGAGGGATAGGCCGTCTCGTTCGGCGCGTCCCACCGCAGTCCGTAGAGGTTGACGACCTTCAGGTCGGGATCCGTCACGAAATGGAAGTTCTGGGGCAGCGTCTTCCCGGTGACGAACTCCGCGGCGTACTGCTCCACCGACGCCGCCGCCCCAGGGTAGATCATCACCACGCTCGCGCCGGCCGTCTTGAACGCCTCCGCCTGCCCCACGAACCCGCCAACCTGGCGGGTGCAGATCGGTCACTGATAGCCGACCCAGCCGCGGAGCACGAGCACCACGACGGGGCCGGACTTTCTCAGCGCCGAGAGCGTGACCGGCGTGCCGTCGAGCCGATTGAGCGTGAAGTCGCGCGCCGCGTCACCAACGACGGGCGGCGCCGCGGGAACGGGCTGCGCGGATGCGCCGCTCGAGGAGACGACTCCGACAACGGCCGCAAGAACGAGGGCGGCCGCGACACGTCCTGACCGACTGCTCTGCTGCATTCCTCCCTCCGGCGCGCGAGCGCGCTCCGAGTCCATTCGCTCGTCCGATGATTGTCAGTGTGCGTCGAGACGCTCCGGGTCGTCAACGACGCTGCCAATCGCGGGGCGCGAGGTGGTGCTGCCTCGACGCGCCCCCGTGGCATCGGGCTACGCGTGCGCCGGAACCAAGGCCTTCGCGCCAGCAGACGCACCGAGCGTGACGCCTTACAGCAGGTGGCCCACCAGCGACCCCGCTGCCGGCATCGACCCGCCCGCATGAGCGCCGAAGGCGCCCGCGCCCACCATCGGCCCCACGATGTACATCATGCCGGTCATCACCAGCGTGCCGAGCAGCCCGACCGCCATCTCTCGTGCCGCAGCGGGTGTTCGAGCGGCCCGGCTGGGAGTAGACTCGCAGCGAGACCCTGCGGGACCAGTTCGACGGTGTCCGTCACCGACCCTGACTTCCTCGACCGGCTCGGACGCCGCGATCCGGACGCCCGTCGGCAGGTGGCCGACGAGAATGCCCGACCGTTGTACCGAGGCGCGCGAGCGATGGGATTCCCGCGGGACGCCGCCGACGAAGTCGTGCAGGACGTGTTCGTGGCGTCCATGTCCACGCTCGATCGCTTCGAGGGGCGCTCGCAGGTCCGGACCTGGCTGTTCGGCATCCTCCACCGCAAGGCGATGGAGCGCCGACGGGACCTCGCGGACGATGCGCGACACGATCCCATCGACGACGTGTTCGAGTCGCAGTTCGACGAACGAGGCGTGAGGCGGTCGGCGCCACCCGCGCCCGACCGCCTCACCTCGATTGTGATAGGGCTGTGATACGTGAGGCCCGAAACCTCGAGGAACATCGAGGTTTACCGACGCACGTCAAGGAATCGATATAGAGGGTTAAGTCGCTGACCGCGTGTGAGTTGACACGTTTTGAGGCGCGTCAATCTCATCGAGGAGCACACCGAACCGATCCTTCGGCCCATCCCAGGTGATCTCCCACACGAACTTCGCAAGGAGGGCCGACTGGCGCTCACCAGAGTACCCGCCCCACTGCCGCGCGGCCGAGAGGAGCACCCTGCGAGTAGCCGGCCACGACACCCGGGACTCGCGACCGAGTCGATGCCGAAGCCGCGCCGCATCAGGTCCGCATTCAGATCGTTCGCCGCCGTTCTGGACGTTAACATCTGAGCGATCAGAGAGTTACGCTGTGCGTCGAGACGCTTGACCGGACACTACTGCCCTCGGGTCTATACTGGCGACGGAGGCTATCTTGGATTTCGAGGTGATCCGCCGCGTGTTGGGGGCGTTCGAGCGCGAGGGGGTGCGGTACGCGGTGTTCGGCGCCGCGGCGCTGAACCTCCACGGTCTTGCTCGATTCACCGAGGACCTCGACGTCTTTCTCGCGCCCGAGGCCGAGAACATCGAGCGTGTCAAACGGGCGCTGCGCAGCGTGTTCGACGACCCGGAGATCGAAGGCATCTCGGCGAAGGACCTCCTGGGCGACTACCCCGCGGTTCAGTACGTTCCCGCCGACGGGCTCGTTCCACGTGGACCTGTTGACCAGGCTCGGGGAGGCGTTCGCGTTCGACGACCTGCAGGTGGAGAGAGTCCCCTTCGAGGGCCTGCATGTCAGCGTCGCGACGCCGGCGACGCTGTACCGGATGAAGCGGGATACCGTTCGCATCAAGGATCGGGCGGATGCCGAGCTCCTGAAGCAGCGGTTCGACCTGCCGGAGGAGGACTAGTGCCAATCCGCCGCTTTCGCTCCGTCGAGGAGATGAGCGAGCCGCCGTGGCGCGAGCCGGGAACCGAGTTGTGGCGGGCGATCGAGGCAGTGTGGGCCTTCGGCGCGCGAACGGGTGTGCACCGGTTTCCACCCGGCGTCTACAGGCACCGCACGGTCGAGAGCCTGAACGCCCTGTCGGAGACGTGGGCCGAGGCGAACTTCCGGGCATTTCGCGAAGCACAGGCCCTCCAGCCCGCAGACCTCGAACGCTCCCGCTCCGAGTAGCCCCTCAAGCCATCACTCCCAGCAATCAACTGCACGGGCTCGACGCAAAGACGCGCATTCCACTCTGAACGTTCTCTGGCAGCGAGCCGGTGATGTCTGGACGCGAATCAGCTGGCCGCTGGCGGGATCGCCGTGGTCTGCGTCAGCCACGACCCGAACCACGTCGCGTGGTTCTGCGATCACGCGGTCGTCGTGCAGTACTAAGTCGCTGATCGCGTGTGCGTTCACACGCTTTGAGGTGGGCCGCTGTGGCTCGCTCGCTTAGCTTTCCAAGCGTGCTCCTTAAACCACCCGGACATCTCTCCGCACGAGTGGACTTCACTGTCCGGCCAAAGAGGTGCGGTGACGTCCAGTTGCCGCTGTGCCGAGACGTCAGCGGTCGGCGGGGTGCGGCCGTTTCATTTTTCGTGCAATGACCCTAAGCCCGGCCGACAGAATGCCCGATGATAGGAAATGTGCGCCTCGCCGTACCCCCGCGGTTGGGGCACACCGGATCCATGGCGCAACCCAACGCTCCGATCAGGATTGCTTTCGCGACCGATAGCGACGCGGATCGCGCGTTCGTGATCTCCCGCTTCTCGGGCGATCCGGCCTACCTGGTTGAGCACGTGCCGCCGGACGTGGTGTCGGCTGGCGAGAAGCTCGCTGCCGCGAACCACGACGTGTGTCTGATGACGCAGCGGCTCGCGCTCGAAAGCTCAGACCTGCTGGCGCTGGCTGTCGCCGGTTCTCGTCCGGTGCTCGTCCTCGTCGAGACCGACGATCCCGCCCTCGAGGAGCGCCTGCTCGCATCCGGGGTGTGGGAGTGCCTGCGGAAGGCCGATTTGACGCCGTCGATGGCCCAGCGCGCGGTCAGGCGCGCGCTCATCCAAGCGCGCCATGTGCGGGACCGCCAAGTGCTCGACGCCCGCTTCCGGCAGTCCCAGAAGATGGAGGCGATCGGGCGACTGGCCGGGGGCGTGGCTCACGACTTCAACAACCTGCTCACGGCGATGATCGGCTATGCGGCGATGCTCCGGGACCAGGCCGATCCAAGTCATCCTTGGCACCACTACATCGAGGAGATCCACAAGGCGGCTGAGCGCGGTAGCGCGCTGACCGGACAGCTGCTCATGTTCAGCCGGCAGGAGCCCGTCGAACGCAAGGATATCGATCTCAACGCGGTGGTTGCCGGCTTCGAGAAGATGCTGAAGCGCCTGATCGGCGAGGACATCGAGGTCCGAAGCCGCCCGGGCCGTGACCTTGGCCTGGTGCGCGCCGACCCGCACCAGATCGAACAAGTGCTCTTGAACCTGGCGATCAACGCACGGGATGCCATGCGGGGGGGTGGCACGCTCACCATCGAGACAGAGAATGTCGGTCTCGACGCCGCCTACGCCCGGACCCACCCGGGTGTGCTGCCCGGCCCCTACGTGATGCTCGCCGTCACCGACACGGGCAGCGGGATGACGCCGGACATCCAGTCGCATCTCTTCGAGCCGTTCTTCACGACCAAGGAAAGAGGAACGGGGTTCGGCCTGGCCACGGCCTACGGCATCGTCACGCAGAGCGGCGGCCACATCTGGGTGTACTCGGAGCCAGGCCGAGGCAGTTCCTTCAAGATCTATCTGCCGCGCGTGCCGCCAGACCCAGCCCCCGTCGCAGCTCGGCCGGCCGACGCCGACGCCCCGGGTGGGACCGAGACGATCCTCCTCGTCGAGGACGAGCCGGCCGTGCGGGAGTTGGCGCGGGATGTGCTCGAACAGGCTGGGTACAACATCCTCGTGGCCCGGAACGGGCGCGAAGCGCTGACGGTCGCCCAGGCGCATGGCGGGCGGCCTCTACACCTGGTACTCACCGACGTTGTGATGCCGGGGATGAACGGTCGCGAACTCGTGCGCCATCTTCGGTGGAGCCGGCCCGCCGCCCGTGTGGTGTTCATGTCGGGTTACACGGACCACACCGCACTCGAGCTCGACGTCGCCGAATACTGGACCTCGTTCCTTCAGAAGCCGTTCACGCCCAGTCGCCTGCTCGAGATCGTGCGAAGGGCGCTCGACACCCAGAACCCGTAGAGCGGATCGACGCGGCGTCCGGCTTCACCGCTCGAGTTTCAGAATCAGACAGGAAAGCGGCGGCAGGAGAAGCTGGAGCCGGTGAGGATGTCCGTGTGCCGGCGTCGGGATCGACGCGACGGCACCGCTGTTGCCCTGGTTGGATCCACCATAGATCGCGGCATCGGTGTTTACGAGCTCGAGGTAGGTGCCCGGCTCGGGCACGCCTACCGCGTAGCCAGGGCGAACGACCGGCGTGAAGTTGAGGACGACCACGACAAAGTCGTGGGGGTCACGGGCCCGGCGAAGGAACGACACCACGCTGTTCTCATTGTCGGTGCACGAGATCCAGGAGAAACCGGCCGGATTGAAATCAACTTGGTAGAGGGCCGGTTGGCGACGGTACAGGTGATTCAGGTCCTTGACCAGCCGCCGTACGCCATCATGCGGCCATTGGTCCGCGTAGGCCCATTCGAGGCCTCGGTCGTGGTTCCACTCGGGCCACTGGCCGAACTCGTTCCCCATGAACAGCAGCTTCTTGCCGGGGTGCGTGAACTGGAACCCATAGAGCGCCCGCAGATTCGCCGCCTTCTGCCAGTCGTCCCCCGACATCTTGCCTGCCATCGATCCCTTCCCGTGCACGACCTCGTCGTGGGAGAAGGGCAGGACGAAGTTCTCGTGGTAGGCGTAGAGCATCGAGAACGTGATCTGGTTGTGGGCCCAGCGGCGGTAGATCGGATCCAGCCGCATATAGGACAGGATGTCGTGCATCCAGCCCATATTCCACTTGTACGTGAATCCGAGTCCCCCGAGGTGGACCGGCCGGCTGACCGCCGGCCACGCCGTCGATTCTTCGGCGACGGTGATGGACCCGGGCTGTTCGGCGTGCGTGAGAGTATTGAGCGTCCGGAGGAAGTCGATGGCCTCGAGGTTCTCTCGCCCGCCGTACCGGTTGGGGAGCCAGCGCCCTGGTCCGCGGGAGTAGTCGAGGTACAGCATCGACGCCACGGCGTCCACGCGCAGCCCGTCGATGTGGTACTCGTCCAACCAGAAGAGTGCGCTGCTCAGGAGAAAGCTGCGAACCTCGTTGCGGCTGTAATTGAAGACCAGTGTGCCCCAGTCCTGATGCTCGCCGATGCGAGGATCGTCATGCTCGTAGAGCGCCGTGCCGTCGAAGCGGGCGAGCCCGTGTCCGTCTTTCGGGAAGTGCCCGGGCACCCAGTCCAGCAGGACCCCAACACCCTGGCCGTGACAGGCGTCCACGAAGGCCTTGAAGTCTTCCGGTTCGCCAAACCGGGCGGTGGGAGCGAAGAACCCGGTAACCTGATAGCCCCAGGACCCCGCAAACGGGTGTTCCATCACCGGCAGCAGTTCGATGTGCGTGAACCCGAGGTCGCGTACGTAGGGCACCAGGCGATCGGCCAGCTCGCGGTACGAGAGGAAGCGCGCGCCATCCTCCCCCCGGGCCCACGAACCCACGTGCACTTCGTAGATCGACATCGGGCGATCGAACCAGCTGTTCTCGGCCCGACGGGACTCCAGCCAGGCATGGTCGTGCCAGGCATAGCCGCCCGGATTCCAGACGATCGAGGCCGAGTGCGGGGGCACTTCGTTGTAGAGGGCATACGGGTCGGCCTTCTGCAGCACGTGACCCGTCCGGGACGTGATCTCGAACTTGTAGGCCTGGCCACGGGCGACCCCGGGCAGGAAGATCTCCCAGACGCCGTGCGGCATCAGCCGGCGCATCGGGTGGGTGCGCCCGTTCCACTGGTTGAGGTCCCCAATTACGCTCACGCGTTCGGCGTTCGGCGCCCAGACGGCGAAGTGAGTGCCGGCCACCCCACCGACTGACAGCAGGTGGGCACCCAGCTTCTCGTGCGCACGCAGCTGCGTGCCCTCGGCGAGCAGGTGGAGGTCGAAGTCGCCGAGGATACGACCGAAGCGGTACGGATCGTCTCGCTCCTCCACCCGGCCGTCCTTCCCCGTCACGCGCAGGCGGTAGTCGAAGGCCTGAGGTTCCCCTGACCAGTCGGGCACAACCGCCTCGAACAGGTCCGTGCCAGGCCGGCGCGTCATCGCTGCCGGTGCGCCAGGCACCTGCGCGACGAGCTCAACAGTCTCCGCGTCTGGCAGAAGCGCGCGCACCACGAGCGCGGTCACGCCCCCAGCCTGCAGGCGATGGGGTCCGAGGACGCCGAACGGGTCGGCAGCAATGTCGCGTTCGAGGACGGTCGCGTCGGACATGATCACGTATTCTAGCCTGCGGCCGCACTCGGCGGCGTCTCGACCGTGTCCCCGCACGGACAGGCGCGGCGCGCACGGGTGACGGTCAGCGGCCGACCCGGCTGGCGTGCGGCTCCGCGGGGATGCGGGTGTCGCGACTGGCCCATCGTTCAAGCCGGCTTTTCGGACAGGCGTGTCCCCCGAGCCGCTGCGCGGCGACGACGGCACAGCGGGGCGCGGGATTTCGGGGCGGCCGGGAGTGACCGGAGGGGCTGGCAACCGGCATCGACCCCGGCCCCACCGGTCGGGCCGGCAGACGCGTAGCGGTCCGCCGACCACGACTCAGCACCGGGCGCGACTGGGCGATCCTACTCGACGATCGTCGCTTTCTTCACGTAGTCCAGCTTCGGGAAGTCCTTCTCGAGGTACGCATTGCCCTGGGCCTGGATCTGACCCTGAGACGGCCCCTTCCCCTGCGGTGCGCCCTCACCGTAACCGGAATACAGTTTCTCGACGACATTCATCCCGGTGATGACTTTCCCGAACGGGGCGAAGCCCTGCGAGTCGAGGTTGCCGTTGTCGCCGTAGTTGATGAACACCTGAGTCGTCCTCGTGTTCGGGCCAGCGGTGGCAAAGGTGATGTACCCCTTCTTGTTGCTCTCCTTCACCGGGTCGTCAGTGATTCGGGCATCGCGCCACACCATCTGGACGGCCGGATCACCGTTGAGCCCGAACTGCGCCATGAAACCGGCCAGCACGCGGAAGAACCGCACGTTGTCGTAGAACCCATACTTGACCAGGTTGTAGAAGCGGTCCGCGCCCTTGGGCGCCCAGTCACGATGGACCTCGATGACGAACACGCCGGCGCTGGTGTCGAAGCTGGCCTTGTAGACAGCCGGCGCTTGATCCTTGAGCGTCGCAGGGCTCTTCAGGGTTGGCTTGGCGGCCACCTGAGCACTGGCGATTGGCGCCGACAGCGCAACCGCCGCCACGACACCGAGCACGAGCAACATCCGGAACGTCTTCATGGTGATGACCTCCTCAGGCCTGGTTCATCGGTCAAAAAATCACTGTATTCTATCCGATCTCCGGCCGGGTGGGCGGCAGCCCGCGGGACCTTTTCCTGCCGCCGCCCGCTCCGTGATGCGCTGTCTCGGCTTCGCGAGACAGACACGAGGCGTCTTGCCACGCCTGCTGCTGCGAGTGTGTCGTCGAAAGCAGGCACCCTGGCGTTCCGCCTCCGCGCGAGGCCGCCTGCCGGTCACGCTGCGGCCGCCGACGGGCGCTCTAGCCCTCTGGCATGTCGTTGACGGCAGCGCCCTTGGGACGCCATACTCGGAAGAAGTGAGGACGGTTCGACGCGGCCTGTCCTCACGCGAGCATCACGATGCGGCCGTTCATCGCGCAGACCGTGTCTGCGATCACGCTGGTCGCGGCGATTGCCGGCGGGCCGGCACGCACGTTGGCCCAACCACCCGTCACTCCAAAGGACAAGACGTTGACACCTGGCACGTACGCACACTTCACGACCAGCGAGGGTAGTTTCACGGTCAGGCTCTTCGACGACAGAGCGCCCAAGGCGGTGGCGAACTTCGTTGGCCTCGCGGAAGGCACGAAGGACCCAGCCACTGGCAAACCTGGCCAGTGCAAGCCGTTCTACGATGGGCTGACCTTTCACCGCGTCATCGACGGATTCATGATCCAGGGTGGTGACCCCCACGGCGACGGGCGTGGGGGGCCTGGCTACACTTTTGCCGACGAGTTTGATCCGACACTGAAGTTCGATCGGGCCGGCGTGCTCGCTATGGCCAATCGGGGGCCCAATACCAACGGGAGCCAGTTCTTCATCACGTTGGCACCGACCGAGTGGCTGACCGGCAAGCACACCATTTTCGGAGAAGTCGTAGAGGGATTAGACGTCGTTCAGCGCATTGGACGCGTGAAAACCGGGCCCGGGGACAAACCCGTCGTGCCCGTCGTCGTTCAGGCCGTGAAGATTTCCCGGGTCACTCAGTAGCGTCCGGCGGAGCTGGCTCGGCCACTGCGCCCCGTCTGGTCGCGTGATCCCGCACGGATTCAGGTAAGATACCCGGAACGGTCGTCGGTCAGCCTGCAGGTCGTCGTTCAGGGTTCGGAGGCGGTCATCGATGGAGCGACCCGATCCTGTCCTGTCACAGGTGGCCTATCTGATGGTGGTCCAGCGGGGTCACTTCGACCGCTACCGATTCCTCCGCGCAACGTTCAGGGACAAAGCCGTCCAAGTTGTGTGGGACCGGCGCCAGGCCGAGCGTCGTGGCCAGCAGGGTCCCTCCGTTCAGGAGCGGCGCAGGAGCGATCGCCGCAGCACGCCACCCCCCAGTTGGAACAACCTCGGTTTCCTGGTGACCAGGCGAGCCGAGCGCGGCGGTGACGTGGGAAATGTCGGCGGTTGATCGCCTCTTCCCAGGGCCTACCATCCCGCATGTCCGAGGCGACTTCGCGCCTGCCCTGAGGGCGCACCAACCGGTGTCCGGCCCGAGCTGCGCGGGGGCCCGTCCTCTGCAACGAGGACGCTCACCCACTCGGACCGTTCGCGGGAACACGCCGCCGCCGCCGGTGTCCAAACAAACAGGGAACAGAGAGCGCTCTCCAGCGTCGTTCGTGCATGGCCGGTGGGTCACGGACAGCCGACTTTGGAGGTGCGCCATGTCGCCGGACCTGTTCCGCTCGATCGTGGAGGGGCGTCGGGCCGCTCGCTCCACCCGCTATTCCGCCCTTCCCGCGTCGCTCATCGTCCACGTTCTCGTAGTCATCGCCCTCGTGGTTATTCCCCTGTTAGCGACGGACGTGCTGCCAGATATCGCCGACCATTCCGTGTTCACCCTGACGCCGGTCGCGCTGCCTGTGCCACGGCCCGTGGTGGCCGTTCAGAGTCAAGGCATGCCCATAGGGCCGGCTGGTCCCCGCCCCATCCCGCTCGTCTCTCCGGATGGCATCAGCGCCGAGCGGCTGATCCTGCCGCCCTCAGAAGACCTCGCCACCACCGCGGACATCGTGCCCGGTCTCCCCGAAGGCTCTGAGATCTCCGCCGCAATGCCGGAACCGCCACCAGCGGCCGCCACTCCACTGCGTGTGAGCGCCCTGAAGGTGCCGGTGAAGATCAACGATGTCCTGCCTGTCTATCCCGAGGCCGCCAGGCTGGCTCGGGTGGAAGGCATCGTCGTCATCGAGGCGGTGATCGGAACCACCGGCGAGGTCA
Organism: uncultured Acidobacteriota bacterium; assembly: GCA_963701315.1. GTDB lineage: Bacteria > Acidobacteriota > Vicinamibacteria > Vicinamibacterales > Fen-181 > FEN-299. Next base: position 4,747,420 of record OY969603.1, read on the forward strand.
TCGAGGCGCGCGTGCTGCGGTCGGTTCCTTTACTCGATGCCGCAGCCCTCGCGGCTGTGAGGCAGTGGCGCTACACGCCGACCGTGCTCGGTGGCGTGCCAGTGACGACCATCGTGACGGTAACGGTGTGCTTCAAGCTCCGGTAAGGGCGACGAGGGAGGCGCTTGCGGCCACGGGCCAGGCGCCGCAGAACCGGCCTCTCAGTACCGGTCCCAGGCTTGGAGACTCAGACCGACTCGTCGAATGTGGCGCGGGCCCAACGCACGGTTTCGTTCGCTCCGTCGTCGAGGGGCGTTGGCAGCGTCCCGAAACGCGCGCGAAAGAGGCGGTCATCGACCACGAAGGCCTCCTCCCACTGATACCGCATCTCGCTGAGCTCGCGGAACAGGGGCAGGGCAAGGCCGAGAACGAGCTGGAACCAGAGCGGTACCGGCGCCAGACGGAGTGCCGTCCCAAGGGAGTGCGCGAATTTCGCGACGAGTTCCCTTGTTGTGACGGCGGGCGCAGCGGGCAAAATCCACCATCGGCCGCACACGTCGTCACCGCTTGCCTGGCCCAGCGTGGCTAGTCCGGCTGCCACGTCAGGGATGTAGTGGTAGGTGTGTCGCGTGTCCGGGTTCACGATGACGGGCACGCTCCGACCGGCCAAGGCGCGGGTCCAGAACCGCCGCTCGAACATCGTCTGGATCCCCCGCGGGCCGTAGAAGTCTGAGGCCCGCCCGGACACGGCTTGCGCGTCACCGCGGCGGTGTGCGTCGAACAGCGCCTCGGCAACCCGGGCCCGGACCTCGCCTTTGCGGCTGCAAGGGTTCACCGGCGTCTGCTCGTTCAGCTCGCGACCGTTCGGCCGACCGAGGGCGTAGATGTTGTCGAGAACCACCAGCCGGGCATTCGCCCGGCCTGCTGCGGCAATCAGGTTGCCCTGGACGCGCGGCAGGTGCTCAGCCCAGACGGCGGCCGAGTAGGCCGGGTTCATACAGTTGTAGACGACCGCCGCCCCGCGTGCCGCGTCGTTGCATGCGGTCGCATCAAGGGCGTCGCCCTTCAGGGTGGTGACGCCCGGCACGCGGGTCAATCCGGATCGACTGATCAGCGTCACCTGGTAACCCAGGGATGCTAGACGTTCAGCGAGCGGCACGCCCACCTGGCCCGCACCGAAGATTACATGCGCGTTGCCCATCTGACAGACGATACCACCAGCGACACCACAGTCTGCCGCAGGATCCGTCCTGGTTCGAGTCCCCCGACTCCGGGTTGGCGGACGCTCCGTCCTCGGGTACAATGGTAGCTGTCGATCTTTGCCGCGGAGAGGTACCGAAGTGGTCGTAACGGGGGCGCCTCGAAAGCGTCTTGTCGCGTAAGCGGCACGTGGGTTCGAATCCCACCCTCTCCGCCAGCCTTCGACTCTTTCTATTCAACAACTTAGCTGTGGCCTAGTGGGTTCCCCTGGGCAATTCCGGGCAATGGTGCTTGGGAGAGGCTTTCTGGCGCCTCATGGACGTGCAAGAACAGGCATGATTCGGCCTTGTCACTTGGCGTGATGGCCCGCGTGGGTGCACTCGTGCGCCCACGCGCCAGACCGAGTCCACCGCTTACGTGGCCGAGGTGCTATCGAGGGCGAGAGAGTAGCTGGTGCTGCGCCCGCCGCCTTCATTCTTCTTCAGGAGACCCTGTTCGATGAGGCCCTGGATGTCGCGCAGCGCCGTGTCGTGCGAACTCTTGGCCAGGAGGGCCCACTTCTGAGTTGTGAGCTTGCCCGTGAAGCCGTCAAGTAGGCGATTCAGCACAAGGCGCTGCCGATCGTTGATGGTCAGGCGCGTGGCGCGCTCCCAGAAGCGCGCCTTGCGCAGCACAGTTGTAAGGGTCGTGTCGGTGCCGTCGAACGCGCGACCCAGGCACTCGAGGAACCACGCCAGCCACGGCGTAACATCGAGCGTGCCCTGCTGCGTGCGCTCAAGGATGTCGTAGTAGGCGCTCCGCTCGTGTCGGATTTGCGCTGACATGCTGTAAAAGCGCTGCGCGCTGTTCTCCGAGCGAGCGAGCTGCCAATCTGCTATCGCGCGCGCGATACGCCCGTTGCCGTCATCAAACGGGTGAATCGTCACGAACCACAAATGCGCGAGTGCGGCGCGTAGCACCGCGTCCGTGCGGTCGGACTGGTTGGCCCACGCCAAGAACCGCCCCATCTCTTGTGGCAGCAGCGGCGCGGCCGGTGCCTCATAGTGAACCTTCTCTTTGCCGACCGGGCCGGACACGACCTGCATCGGTCCAGTCGCGTCGTCGCGCCACGCCCCGACGATGATCTTTCGCATCCCGCTGCGGCCGGTTGGGAAGAGGGCGGCGTGCCACGCGAACAGGCGATCCGCCGTCAGAGGAAGCGCGAAGTTCTGCGTGGCATCGAGCATCATCTCGACCACACCCTCGACGTCGCGGTCTGCGGGCTTGGTTCCGCCTGCGTCCAGGCCGAGGCGGCGGGCAATCGACGACCGCACTTGTTCCGGGTCGAGCCGCTCGCCTTCGATCTCGCTGGACTCTAGGACATCCAGCGTCAGCGTCTGCAGCTCAGCTTCTTTCTGTAGGTCAAACCCTAGCCCTTCCATCCGGCCCAACAGCCGACCCTGCCGGTGACGGAGCTCAGCCAGTGGCGCGGCCAGGGCTTCTTGGTCCCAGCGAAACTCAGGCCAGTCAGGAAGTTGGTGGACGTAGCTCATTCAACGCAAATCCTACGTAGATTGTAGCCGCCATTCGACGCATAGTCCACACTAATCGACGCCATATCTGCGTCGAATAGGAGGCATAATCGACGCACTGGGCATTTGATCTGTGTAGCGTTACACAATACGCTAATGAGCAGTGTGCAACATGGAAACCCAGCGCGACCTCGGCGCCTACATCAGGCGACACGTTTTGCCCCAAGGCTTGGCTATAAAGCAGGCTGCCGAGCGGCTCGGCGTCGGTCGTCCCGCGCTCTCGAATTTCCTGAACGGCAAAGCCGCCCTTTCGGCGGACATGGCCGCGCGACTCGAGCGCGCCTTCGGTGCCGACGGGCGCGCGCTACTGGAACTTCAAGTGCAGATCGATCGTCCGGCTCGTGACACCTCCGAACGGGCGCTCGCCGTGCGCCGCTACGTACCGAACTTCCTCGTTATCAAGGCAGCTCAGATTGATCAGTGGCCTAGCAACAACCTCGACGCCCGACCGCAGCTGCCAGTCCTCCTCCGGAGGCTCATTCATTCCACCGGTGAGGGGCTGCGCCAGGTCGACTTCCCAGGCTACGACAACGCCCAGCGCCACGGGTGGGACGGCTGGATCGAAACTGATGCTGCAACGGCCTGGATTCCAAAGGGCAAGTCCGGCTGGGAATTCGGCGTTGATGCCGACCCGCGCCAGAAGGCCAACGGCGACTTTAAGTCCAGACTGATCGTCCCAGCAGCCGAGCGGCGTGAGTGCACCTTTGTATTCGTGACACCGCGCAACTGGCAGGGCAAGACCGCCTGGGAGAAAGAAAAGAACGCACTCGGCGAGTGGAAGGCCGTCCGCGCGCTAGACGCCAGCGATTTGGAACAGTGGCTGGAGGAATCTGTCCCGGCGCAGCTGTGGCTGGCCGAAAAGCTCCGCCTGCCTAACAGAGGATGCGCCACACTCGATGAGTTCTGGGACCGATGGTCCGGCGCCGCACAGCCGCCCCTGCCTCCCGCGCTGTTCGCCCCGTCCATCAATCATCACTGCGACAGATTCAAGCAGTGGCTGGAAAGCCCTCCCGATCGCGTCTTCATCGTCTCGGCGGATTCTGCCGGAGAGGCCGTCGCGTTCCTCGCCTGCCTCTTCAACGACAGCGAAATCGCACCTCGGGTTCGTGACCTCACCGCGTACTTCGAATCGGCAGAGATCCTTCGATCACTCGCGACTTCCACAGCTCCGTTTCTCGCCGTGGTGGCGAGCCCCGAGACGGAGAAGGAACTGGCACCGCTCTACCGCCGCTTCCACACGATTGCGGTCCGCGCGCGCAACGACGTCCAGGCCGAGCCCGACATCGCGCTCGACCTGCTCACGCACAAAGCCTTCATCGCCGCGCTCTCGGTGATGGGCATCAGCGGAGACAAAGCCGAGCGGCTCGAGCGTGAATCAGGCCGTTCGCCGACCATCCTCCGCCGTCGGCGATCGCAAGTCCCGGCGATCAAGACCCCGCCCTGGGCGGAAGAACCGCAACTGGCCCGCAGCCTACTGCCCGCGGCATTTGTTGGGGCATGGCAGGCAACGTCGCCCGCCGACGCAGAGGTCCTCGCCGCGCTAGCCGGGCGGCCGTACGCCCAGGTCGAGGAGGAGATCGGCCGCCTGCGACGGATCGACGATTGCCCAGTGTGGTCCATCGGCCAGTACCACGGCGTCACATCGAAGCTGGACGCCCTGTTCGCGCTCCGCGGCCACATCACACGGCCTGACCTCGACGCCTTCTTCAAACTCGCCGCTAACGTCCTTGCGGAGCAAGACCCCTCCCTCGAACTGTCGGAGGACCAGCGCTGGGCCGCCAGCATCTACGGCAAGGTCCGCAACCACTCCGGCGCGCTGAGGCGCGGCATCTGCGAGACGCTCGTGATCCTCTCGGTGCACGGCGAGGAGTTCCTGCGCAGCACCGGCGTCGACGTAGAGGCGGGAGTTACTCGGCTAATTCGCGACCTGCTGGAGCCGCTCACCACCGACAAACTCCTCTCACATGAACGCGACCTTCCGCGATATGCGGAAGCTGCACCGGAACTGTTCCTCTCGAGCATCGAGGCCGACCTCGCCAAGCCCGAGCCAGCCGTCTACGGGCTGCTCAAACCCGTCTCATCGGGCGTCTTCTCGAACTGCCCGCGAACCGGTCTGCTCTGGGCGCTTGAGGGCCTCGCATGGAAGCACCTCGGGCGCGTTAACAAGATCCTGGCCAGGATGTCGCGCATCAAGATCGACGATAACTGGGCGAACAAGCCGATCGGAAGTCTGGACGCGATTTACCGATCGTGGATGCCGCAGACCGCCGCCGACCTGCAAGAGCGCATCAAGGCGCTGGAACTGCTCACGCGCGACTTTCCGGATATCGGGTGGGAACTCTGCCTCAACCAGTTCGACCGATCTCAGACCGTCGGTCACTACAGCCACAAACCGGAGTGGCGCAATGACGCCTCAGGTGCTGGTGAACCGCGCGGCGGGTGGGAACGGTACGAGTTCTGTCGGAAGGCTCTTGACCTGGCCATCGCCTGGCCCGCGCACACTGCGTCGACGCTGGGCGACCTCGTCCAGCACATGGAGGGCATTCCCGATGATGACAAGGCTAAGGTGTGGGACTTGATTGATGCCTGGGCCGCGCGCGAGACGGACGAGAAGTCCAAGGCCGCTCTGCGCGAGACCATCCGCCAGTTCGCGTTCACACGACGCGGCCGGCGCCGGGAACTCACTCCCGCCAATGCGGACCGCGCACGCCAGGCCTCGGGGGCTCTGACCCCGAAGGACCCGGTAGTCCGGAACGCGTGGCTCTTTGCCAAGGACTGGGTTGAGGAGTCGGCCGAGGAGGTCGCGGATGAGGATCTCAACTTCACGAAGCGCGAGGAACGGATCGACGCCGCGCGTCGTTCGGCAATGTCGGAGATCTGGGCAGCCAACCGCTTCGACGGTATCAAGGCAGTGCTCGCCGACAGTGAAGCCCCGTTCACGGTTGGGCGCTATGCGGCTGCGGTCGCTTCGGACCTGGCAATCGCGGTCGGTCTCATAATGTCGTGTCTTACCCTTGACGCCGACCCGCTGAACAAGGCCGACCGGTGTCTTGAGGGTTTCCTTGTCGCGCTCGATCAGCCGGCGCGCTCGGACGTGCTCGAGGCCGTCCTTAAGGACTCCGAGGACGCTACAACTGCCCGGCTCCTCCGCTGCGCACCCTTCCGGCGCGAGACCTGGGCGCTCGCGGAGGCGAGAGGCCCGGCAGTCGCAGCCCTGTATTGGGGAACCGTGTCTCCCTGGCGGCGCGGCCACACCGATGAAGACCGTCTCGAGCTCATCGACCGCCTGCTCGCTGCCCGTCGCCCGCGCGCGGCCTTCTTCGCCATCCATCACGACTGGGACAAGGTTGAGACCACGCGCTTGAGGCAGATCTTGCAGGACGTCGCAACCGTTGGCGACGAAGGGTCGGACCGCTATCGACTTGACGCCCACGACCTCTCGGGCGCCCTGTCGTCCCTCGGCGGCCGGCCCGGCGTAACCGAAGCGGAGATGGCGCACCTGGAGTTCCTCTACGTGAGTGCCCTCGATCGCACCGAACACGGGATCCCTAACCTCGAGCGTCAGATCTCCCAGTCGCCCTCGCTCTTCGCCCAGGCGGTCGCGCTGACCTACAAGCGCCAGGACGATGGCGAAGACCCGGCAGCCTGGCGGATTGAAGATCCGGAACGCCGCGCCACCGTTGCGACGACGACTCACCGCCTCCTGGATCGTGTCCGGCTCACACCCGGCACGCAGCCGGACGGCACTGTCGATCGCGACGAGCTGGTGACGTGGCTCAAAGAGACACGGAAGCTCTGCGCCGAGGTACCTCAAGACCGGAGATCGGGGACCAGTGCATTGGTCAGATGCTCGCTCGGTCCGCGCCGGGGCCCGACGGCTCGTGGCCGAGTCTCGCGGTCTGCGACGCCATGGAAACCATCGCCTCGCCGGAGATCGGCATCGGCTTCCGCGTTGGTCTCTACAACTCCCGCGGCGCCGTGTGGCGGGCGGAGGGCGGCGGCCAGGAGCGCGGCCTCGCGACGCAGTATCGGACCCGCGCAGCGGAGATCGCGATCGAGTACCCGTACGTCAGCGGTGTCCTGGAGGACATCGCCCGCTCATATGACCGCGATGCGCACTGGTATGACAATGAGTCAGCGTTGCGCGATCGGCTCGGATACTGAGCAAGCCGAGGTCGAGCGCAATCGGGTGGAGGGCGGACGTGCCGACAAACAAGCCTCGAGGCGAAGACAAGCTGCTCGAGCTGTTTCTCAGTGTCTATGAAGGCGGGGGCTGGGCGGGGGAGCTCTCGCGCGTTGAGTACCCAGAGCGTCTGCAGGATAGAGGCGTCGAGCTCTTCGCGACACAGCTCGCTACGGGCAGGACGGTCGCCATCGAGCACACGATCATCGAGCCGTTCATCGGAGAGAAGAAGGACTTTCACGAGAACTTTCAGGAGGTGGCGCGGCAGCTACGTACCGACGAATCGCTGATGGAGCCGGGTGTCGCGTTGTATGTCGACGCGCCAGTGGAGGTGTTGCCGAAGGGTGTCCCATGGCAGCCGATCATCGAAGACGTTAAGGCATTTCTGAGGGCGGAAGCGTCGTCGTTCCGTGGCGAGAAGGAGATTCGCGAGTGTCCGAGCCCGCATCACCCGAAGAAGACAATCCCGCTGCAGGTGAGCCGTCAACCTCTGGATCGAACGACCGAAGGCTCTGTCATCATTCAGCGGTACGGAGAGATGCGCGTAATCGACTCGGTACGGAAAGCGCTTCAGAACAAGCTACCGAAGTTGGCGCTCACGGACGTCGATTGTCGGATCCTGATGTTGGAGCGCGACCAGGGCTTTGTCTATCCCAGTGACATCCGCAAGGACGTCGATGGTCTGCGCTCGGACTTCCCTCTACTGTCGAAAGTGCACGAGCTTTGGATCTGCGACACCGCGACTTTCGGCGCTCCTCGCGAGTGGGTTGAATTCGTGCGTCACCAAGACGGCGTGCATGCGGAGTCGTTCTCGTTCTATCAGGGGAAGCTTCAGTCCATCGCTCGCAACGGCATGCCGTTGCCTCTGACGTGAAGGCCGATGATCATCGGTCGGAGGGGCGTGCCGGGACCTTCCCTACTAGCACGGGCCCAGCGGGCAATCCCGGGCACTGCGCGACGGCAACCCTGGCATCTACGGCAAGAGCGGCAATGTAGTGTCTGTAAGTTACAGATTCTAAAGCCAACTAGAGGGTTCGAATCCCACCCTCTCCGCCAATTCTCGATCCTTTCTTTCCAACAACTTAGCTGTGGCCTAGTGGGTTCACGCGGGCGATTCCGGGCAACGATGCTTGGGAGAGGCCTTCGAGCACCTCAATGACGAATGAAAACAGGCATGATCGGGCCACATCCGCTGGCGTGATGGCTACGTGGGTGCGCGGCGACAATTAAATCTGCCGCCTGACGACCATTAGATCTGCCGCTTGGGGCAGGCGGCTGACCGGCCCGGGACGATGGGCCCGATATGGGGTTCATGGTCACCGATGCGCAGGTTCGGCTCCTGAGGGACAAGCGGATGAAAGGACAGACCCAAGAGGCGGCCGCGGCGGCAGCGGGCATCAGCCTGCGGACGGCGCGGGAGTGGGAGACCGGACCGCTGCCGTCGGCGACCCAGCGCGTCCGCGACTGGCGGACACGCGCCGATCCGTTTGCGGAGGTGTGGGCGACCGAGATCGAGCCGTTGCTGCACAGTGACGAGAAGGGCGTGCTCGAGGCGAAGACGGTGCTGGCGTGGCTCCGCGACAAGCATCCCGATCGGTTCGAGGACGGGCAAGTGCGGACGTTGCAGCGACGGTTCCGAGACTGGCGTGCGTTGCACGGCCCGGACACCGAGGTGTACTTCGAGCAAGTCGCGGTGCCGGGCCGCGAGGCCGCGATCGACTTCACCCACGCCGACGAGTTGGGCGTCACGATCGCCGGCGTCCCGTTTCCACACCTGTTGTTCGAATTCGTGCTGTCGTACAGCGGGTGGACGTGGACGTCGATCGCCTTCGGCGAGACCTTCGAGGCGCTGGTGGCCGGGCTGCAAGGGGCGCTCTGGTCGTTGGGGGCGGTGCCGGAGGTCGTGCGGAGCGACAATCTGTCGGCCGCGACGCACGAGCTCAAGCGGAGTGCGGGACGCGATCTGACGGTGCGGTTTCGGGCGGTCCTCGATCACTACGGACTGAAATCGAGTCGGATCACGCCGGGACGGGCGCATGAAAACGGCATCGTGGAGCACGCGAATGGGCGCGTGAAAGCCCTACTCGCGCAAGCCCTGCTGATGCGCGGCCACGCGGATTTCGACGACCAGGCGGCGTATGAGCGGTTCGTCGGCGAGGTGGTCGAGCGATGGCGCAATCGGCCGGCTGCCCTGCGGCTGACGGCCGAGCGGTCGTCGCTCCGTCGCCTGCCGCCGGCGCCCATTCCCAGCTATACGACCTATGAGTCGAAGGTCCGCCGGTGGAGCACCATCCGGGTTGCGCATCGGACGTACTCGGTGCCGGCGCGATTGATTGGGCACACGATCGACGCGCGACTCTACGCGGATCACGTGGAGGTCCGCTATCGCGGCCAGGTTGTGCAGACGATGCCGCGGCTGCGGAAAGAGGACGAGCACCGGATCGACTACCGCCATGTCATTGGCTGGTTGGTGCGCAAACCCGGTGCGTTCGCCCGGTATCGCTACCGCGAAGACCTCTTTCCGTCGGTCACGTTTCGGCGGACGTACGATCGCTTGGTCGAGAGCCACGGTGATCGGGCCGATGTCGAGTACCTGCGCATCCTGAAGCTGGCCGCCCGGAGCGGCGAAGCGTCGGTCGAACCGGTGCTCATCGACGTCCTCAATCACGCCGCCCGCTTCGACTACGCGAGCGTCGAAGCCCTCGTCGTGCCGCCCGTCGTGCAGGTGCCGGTAGTGCACATCGCGCGACCGAATCTGCGCGGCTACGACGCGCTGCTCGAAGGAGCGGTCGCATGAGCCGCCCCCGCACGCCCGACACCGTCGGCGATCAGATCACGGCGTTGCTCACCGGGTTCACCCTGACCACCGCGGCACGCGAGCTCGTCTCGCGATTCGTGCAAGCCGACCAGCAGGCCGTCTTGCCGCTGGTGCTGGACGTGCTCGAGCTCGAAGCCGAGGAGCGACGCGAGCGGCGCATCACGCGCCTCCGTCGGGCCTCGAGGCTGCCGCCCGGCAAGACGTTCGACACGTTGAAGGAGAGTCGGTTTCCGGCGAGTCTGGTGCGCCGACTCCACGAGTTGGCCGAAGGCGATTTCGTCGACGAGGCGACCAACGTGCTCGCGTTCGGTCTCCCCGGCGTCGGCAAGAGTCATGCGATGTGTGCCGTCGCGCACGCCCTCGTGGACCGTGGGCATTCGGTGCTCTTCGTGCCGACGTACAGCCTGGTCCAGGATCTGCTGGTCGCAAAACGCAATCTCGAGTTGCCACGGGCGCTCCGGAAGCTCGATAACTTCGCCGTGATCCTCCTCGACGATCTCGGCTACATCCAGCAGAGCGCCGAGGAGGCCGAGGTGCTGTTCACGCTCCTCGCCGAGCGGTACGAGCGCCGCTCCGTGATCCTCACCAGCAATCTCGTGTTCGGCGAGTGGAACCGGATCTTCCGGGACGAGATGGCGACGGCCGCTGCCATCGACCGACTCATTCACCACTCCGCCATCTTGGAGTTCAACGTCCCCAGCTTCCGCGCCGAAGAGGCCGAGACCCGCGGGAAGCGCAAGGCCGCCCGCAGTGCCGAGGCCACGCCGTGACGCCGAGGCTGTGGACGGTGCCGGACCCGTGGACGCGCAGACGCGCCCACCGGTCCTTGGAAAACCGCTCCGCGGTTTCCCACACCGCCCACAGCCCATCATCATGTCGACGGAGAACGAAGAACGACCGGAGAGAGAGGCTACCCAGGCGAGCGACCCGTCAACGTCAATTACCGAGTGCGGTCAGGTCGCACCGCACTCCTTCACGCCCCAGCACCGGCAGAAATAGTTGTCGTTGACCGGCAAAAGTAGTTGACGCCGCCCACGTGGGTGCAGTGGTGCACCCGCTTGGCGGTTCTGACGCCCCCGTGGCGCGCCTCGTCCGGACTTCCGGGGCCCGAGTCGTCATCACGGTGAAACTGCCGGGGCGCACGAGCCGAAGGCGAGGGGTGTAGACTGAAGCCGTGACGTTCACTTGGGACGCCAGGAAAGCCGTGGCGAACCTCAAGAAGCACGGCGTGGACTTCCGCGAGGCGGCGACCGTTTTCGACGATGCGCTGTCGACGACGTTTCCGGACCGGGATCACTCATCCGCCGAGCAGCGGTTCCTCACACTCGGGCAGTCGGCTCAAGGCAGGGTTCTCGTCGTCTCGCATACCGACGAGGACGCGCAGATTCGACTGATCAGCGCGCGAGAAGCCACACGGCGCGAGCGCAGGTTCTATGAAGAAGAAGGCCACTGACACCGACGACGTGCGCCCTGAGTACGACTTCGCTTCGATGAAGGGTGGCGTGCGCGGGAAGTATGTTCGGCGATTGCAGAGGGGCACGAATGTCGTTCTCATCGAGCCGGAGATCGCCAAGGCGTTTCCGACCGAGGCCGCGGTAAACGAGGCACTGCGGGGTGTTCTCAATACCGCGCGCGCCGTGCGCCACAGTGGCGGCTTGGCGAACAAGGCCCTCGATCGTGCTGGCCAAACGGAAACGGCGACACGGAGGGCCGCGTCGCGAAAGAGCCGCCGGATTGCCTGAGACGCCGTCGACGGATCGTGCGTTCGCTTGAAAGCAAGAGACGTTAGGTTAGTGTCCGCGCACCGTTTGAACGCCAACGATCGTGCGAGTCACTCACCTCGCCTCACTCCAACCTGGCCTGGCCCCGGCGTCCCGCGACGAACTGCGCGCGGGCTGCCGAGCATCCGGCGGTGTCTAACCGGGTGATGAGGCGCCTGCATCTTCCCTCGGCGCTCCTTGCGTTCTCCTTGTTCGCGTGCGGGCAGCCCGACGCGCCCCCGCTGCCCGCGGCGCCCAACGCTCGCGACAAGGGCTTTCCCATCTCGGCCAGGCAGCCGTGCACCGAAGACGCCCGAGCGGCCCTGCGAAGCGCAGGCCCGATGGCGATTCCGAAGGCCGCTGCGCACGGCGTGAAGTTCACCTGCGGGGAGGTCGACGACGAAATGGCCTACCCGCTACCGCTCGATCGCGCCATCCTCGACGACCGCCTCGACCGCGTGAGGGCGCTGCTGTCCGGGGGCGCCGATCCAAACGCGCGGTGGTACTACCGTGGCGACCATCACCCGCTGCAGGAAGCGGTCGAATGTTCGTACTACACGACGGGCAGTTCCGCGCGGTGCCGGAACGGGGCCGAGATGGTGCGGCTGCTCCTGAGGGCTGGAGCCAACCCGAATGCTGGCTGGTGTCCGTTCGAATCCCGACCTGACCGGTGCACGACCGCTAACCCCGTAACGCCGCTGATGGCGGCCGCCGAAAGCGCCCAGGCAGACGTGGTTGCCCTCCTGCTCGCTGCCGGCGCAAACCCTCACCTCGAAGACGCCGCCGGCGGTTCGGCGCTCGCGCACGCCTTCACCGGCCCGACGTTCCAGTTGCTTGCGACGGCGATGTTTCCGGATCCGAAGACACGCGATGCGAACGCCCTTCGCCACCTGACGGAACGAGGCGATTCACGCTGGTTCAAGGGCCCGTGGAACTCGACCGCGCTCGGCAAGGCCATCGTGGGCAGAGGCCCGACCTTGCTGCCACCTCCGCCTCCGCCACCGGTCAATACTCCCTGGCCGGCGCCTCCGCCGCCCAGCGCTCAGCCCTCATACGCCTACATCAACGTGCTGCTGGACATTGGGGCCAACCCCAACGAACGGGTGTCGACCGTCGGAAACTGGCCGCCGATCGCGCTCGCCGTTGGGCAGAAGTCCACGGGGGCCATTGCGGCGTTGGTCGGTCGTGGCGCAGACCCGAACCTCCGGTGGTGCGTGCCCGTCCCACTGCTCGGTCAGCGTTGGGAGGGCGTCTCGCCGCCTGGATGTGCCCAGGCGACCGGCACGACACCACTGATGCTGGCGGCCGCGCTGGGATCGGAGGACGTCGTATCGCTGTTGATGCAGGCCGGCGCCGGAGTCGACCTGCGCGACTGGCAGGGACGAACCGCGCTCGACTACGCGCCCGCGTCGGCACGGGTACGGATGGCCAAAACCCTGACCGCGCGGCCCGCAGCCGTCGAGCGCTCCCGTTGAACGTCGCCCGGGTCGTGTCCGATCTCAGTTGGCGCGGTTCGGTGCGTCCCTGCGCCGAGCGCCGCACCGAAGCCAGCGAGAAGCGAGCGTTCTTGGCGAAGGCGGGCTGACTGTCGCCTGCGGTGACCCAGGGACGTGTCAGCGGGCAATGCTCGACGGCATCCCTGGCATCAACGGCAATCCCGACAACGTGGTTTCTGTAAGTTACAGATTCTAAAGAGCCTGACAGAGTTCGAATCCCACCCTCTCCGCCAATATCCCCGAGGCCATCGCTCTCGGGCGAGAATCAAGCAGTCCCACCGCAGCCGACGCCAAGTGCGATATTGTCGACAGGCCTCGTGGCCGTCCCCAGGATCTGCGTCAAGGGGTTCGGGCCGTGACTGCCGCCGGTGTGACGATGGCGATGCCGCGGAAGGGGTGGAGGGAGAGGAGGTCTCGGTCACCCGTCACAATGACCGCAGCCTGGCCGTTCACGGCCGCTTCGAGGAACTGGTCGTCTTTCGGATCGCGTGATGCCCGAATGGACTGCACGATCTCGACGATCTCGAGTAAGGGTGCTAGGCGCGTCAGCAGCTCCTGTCTGCGCTTCTGCGACGCATAGCGATCGAACTTGGGAGAGAGAAACGTGGTCATCAACTCTCGCAGCGTGTCGCGGGAAGCAACGAGCTGTCCCTCTGAGACCGCACGCTCGAGCGCGCGAGCCGGTGTGGAGGCGGCCGAGAGCAGACCGCTGATCAGAACATTGGTGTCGAAGACGACGCGCTCACGCCCCATCAGCGTTCAGGATCTTGGCGAGGCGCTCGTCCGTGAGCCCTTTGGCCTTGGCTGCGGCGGCGACCTCGTTTCTGAGGTCGAGAAACGCCCGGATGTTCCCCGTCCGGAGTCGCTCGTAATCAGCCATGGACAGCACGACCGCGATGTCGCGATCCTGGCGGCGGATCACAATCGGCTCCCGCTGCGCGTCATCAAGAATGGCACCGAGGCGGTTCTTGGCCTCCGTGGCCGCGACAGTCTTCATCAGGCACTCCAGAAGCCATTATAGCTGATATAGCTAAAGTGGTCTCCTCCACCACAGTCCACTGCAGAGCCGATCTTCGTAGGCCCGGGTGACGGTCGCTTGATCATCGACGACGGGGCCTGCTTCGCGTACGCAATACGTGCGCGTTCCGGGCATTTCTATCGGATCGCGCGGTTTCGGCGGTTCTGGCTGAAGTCGGCTAACTCGTTGAAATGATTACTGTCCAGTCACTTGCGAGGATTCTGTTTCGAGTTCGAATCCCACCCTCTCCGCCAAATCCCAATCCTGTGTTTTCAATAACTCAGATAGCGACCTGGGTTCCCGCGTTTCACGCCGGCAGCCATCAGGGCGAATCTCGCCGTGGTGGAGTTGCTCAGCGCGTTTGGCAGGACGCGCGGCGCGACGTCCGCGCAGATTGCGCTGGCGTGGATCCGCGTCACCGCGGTCTGTCCCGGGACGATCCACACGCCGATCGCTGACCAGATAATCGCTGGCGGCCAGGCCGCGGAGCTGGAGCCTTCGCATGCCGGTCCGTCTCGCTGCCCCCCCTGTTGACAGGGTGTAGCCAGTGGGCTACAGTTGGACGATGACGGAGTTGCGCCAGACCGAGCGCTTCGCTCGCTGGCTCGACGGTTTGCGCGACCTCCGCGGCCGAGCGCGGGTTCAGGCGCGTATCGAACGTCTTGCGGCGGGGAATCCAGGAGACGTCGCACCTGTCGGCGAGGGCGTGTCCGAGATGCGAAGCCATGTCGGTCCGGGATACCGCGTGTACTTCACGCGGCGAGGCCGAACCGTCATCGTTCTTCTGGCCGGCGGGAACAGGCAAACGCAGGCGGCGGATGTCAGGGCGGCGCTGCAGCTGGCGCGTGGCCTAACGGGGTAGCTGAGATGAAGAGGAAGACGACGACCACTCGATACGACGTCGCGGAGCATCTCAGGACGCCCGAGGAGATGGCCGCCTATCTCGAAGCATGCTTCGAGGAAGCCGATGGCGATGCGGCGTTCGTCGCCAAGGCGCTCGGCGACATCGCTCGAGCAAAGGGCATGAGCCATGTGGCGCGCGAAGCGGGGCTCTCGCGTGAGAGCCTGTACAAGGCGCTTTCTGGTGAGCGCAGCCCGGACTTCGACACAATCCTCAAGGTCATGGGCGCCCTCGGACTCAGGCTGCACGCCGAGGCGGCCCACGGCTGACGGCTGCCTGTGTTGACCCAGCAGCGTCTCAGCGGGCAATCGCGGGCAATGCGCGACGGCTGCCCTGGCATCTACGGCAGTCCCGGCAACCTTGTTTCTGTGAGTTAGAGATTCTAAAGACCCTGATAGAGTTCGAATCCCCTCTCCGCCAAACCTCGATTCTTTCTTTTCAGCAACTTAGCTGTGGCCTAGTGGGTTCATGCGGGCGACTCCGGGCAATGGTGCTTGGGAGAGGCCTTCGAGCACCTCAGGGGCGCACGAAGACGGGCGTTATCTGGCCACATTGTCCTGCGTGATGGCCACGTGGGTGCTGTCACACACCCGCGCGGCTATTTCCGATGGTGATCGGCCCCGCTTGGTTGTGCGATCTCGATGAGGATCGCCTCCGATGACATTTCGGATAACCTCACCCACATAGGCGACGAGTGGCGCGAGGATGTTGGGGTCGTCGAGGCATGCCTGGCCGCCGATGCGCCGCGCCGTCGAGCCTGTCCAGCCCGTCGACGCTGCCGTCGAGCACTCCCGGTCGCAGCCGGAGCCGCCCCGGAAGTGCATCGATCAGCGCGGGAACGGCCTCGATGAAGGCCGGGCCGCTCGCCACGCGAAGCCCGAGTGGATGTGGACGACCCATTCGCTCTAGATCCGCGTTCCGCATTCGTTGAGTTGGGCGGCTGCCGCTCTCAACGATGCCTCCGAGACGACACCGTCCAGTTCTCGAGCGCGAGGCCGCTCACTCGCTCGAACTCGGCGGTGTTGTTCGTGACGAGTGTCAGTCCACGAGCCCGGGCATGCGCCGCGATGAAGAGGTCGTTCGCACCCATCATGGCGCCCCGGCGCTTCAGCTCCGCGCGAATCTCCGCGTAGTGCGGTGCGACGTCTTCGCCCAAGTCGACAACCTCGACATAAGGGAGGAATGCGCTGAGCGCCGCAGCATCCTGGGCACGCCTCGGCGAGAGTTCGACGCCGTAGAGCAGCTCCGCCTTCGTGATGACCGACATGCACACGTCGGTCACCGGCACCCTCTGCAGCCGCTTCAGCACGAGCGGTTCCGAACGCTTCATGATGTAGGAGCAGGTATCGGTGTCCAGCATGTAACGAGGCATCAGGACTCTCGCTCCTGCGCGGGCAGATCCTCCACCTCGCTCATGAAGCCTTCGGAGGCCGCTGGAGCCGACGCCAGGGTACTCGCGCCAGTCGCGCGGCCTAGGCGAAAGGACGACGTCGTCGCCTTCCTTCCGGATGAACACCACGTCCGTGGAGAACTGGTAGTCCTTCGGCAGCCGCACGGCCTGGCTGCGGTTGGTCATGAAGACTCTGGCGGTTCGGGTCACGCGATCGACCTCCTCCAGCCCATTATGCCATATACCACTCGTATATGGCTACGCGTGGCTCAATGCGTGTCTCACCCTCGGCTTTCGTGCGAATCTGGGTCTGAGTGCCGCCGGCCTTCATCAAGGGCGAGTCAGCGGACAATCCCGGGCAAATGCGCGACGGCAACCCTGGCATCTACGGCAATCCCGGCAACGTGGTTTCTGTAAGTTACGGACTCTAAAGAACCTGAGAGCGTTCGAATCCCATCCTCTCCGCCACGCATAACCTTCTTGCAATCAATAATATACGGACATCTGCCCGGGCCGCGCGCTCTATAAGTGTTTCCAGAATCTGATTTCGCCGCGTCCGGAGGCAACTCTACGAGGTCGGCCCGGCGTCTGGTCCACGCCCACGCAGCTAGGAGAACGTCTTCTGGAGGGAACGTGGCGTGAGACGGTTCGTCCTCGACCAGGACGGCCCGAAGGAGTGCGCAGCTTCCACGTCGGAGGTCGGCGTGTCGAACAGCATGCGACGTACCGCAGAATGCGCACGCGTCGCCAGAGCTCCGCCGCGCTTCCGCGCCCGCCCGCGTTCGGTCGCGGCACGGCAACGGCAGACCGCCCCGTCGCGTCCGACGGCACCAAGAGCCTAGAAGTCGCCATACTGTTGCCGACCGGACGGCCGCCTGTCAATCCGAGGCCTCCTCAGGTGATACACGCGGGGCTCCCGCTCACTGCAGAGGTATTGCCTCTTCCGCTCCCGCCGGCGCAGTGTTGGCTAGGTCCTCGGAAAGGCCTTTCGTGCCTCTCTGTCTGGATCGTTCTTTACCTCGCACACGTCGTCGAGCACGAGCGTTTCACCTCTGGCCGCGGTGTATTTCGGCCACGGCAGGAGACCCGACCCGTTCGGGTCGCCGGTCTTCATGAACTGGACAAGCGACGCGGCCATCTTCTTCGACAGTGCGCGGGGTCGTGCACCGCCGCCCGTGTGCGTCAACATCACGTCGGTGTTGCAGAACCAGAAGCAGATGTCCACGCAGTGGAATGCACCGAGTCGCCCATCGAAGAGCGGCGGTTGCCAGCCGAACCAGGCGACGAATACAGGCGCCGGCTGCTTGACCTTCGCGTCGGCCAGCGCGACGGCACTCTGTCGGTTGCTGCTGATAAGCGACCAGATCTCCACCGGCTTCGCGTTCGGAAAGGCGTTGGCGTACGCTTCGACGACCTCCTTGGCTTTGTCGCCAAACCCGCCGCCGAAGCCCGCACGCTCCTTCAGCTTCTCGATCACCTGGGGCAGGGTGATGTTCAGAAGGGAGGAGTCCGTCCACGCCGGGGACTGTTCGTTGCGCGTCGAACAGATGATCATCGGCACGTTCGACGCCGTCGGCGATGCTTCCGGGAAGTACGGGTGCTGCGGCAGGAGCGCGCCGTCCACCGACGGGCTGAAGCCGCCCCGCATTCCGGGCGGCGCCCCGCCGGCAGCCGCCAGCTCGGCCGTCAACCTCCGCTGTGCCTGTGCCGCGATGTCGGCATACTGCTGCCACGGCATCGTTTGCAGTCTGGCGATCTCAGCCGGCGCGAGGCCGGCCTCCTTCAGCACGTAGGCGCCCAATCGCTCCGCATATGCCGTGTCGCCAGCTCTCACGGCTGCCCCGCTCAGGACGACGGCCCTGTGAAAGAGCCCTTGCGCGCGCGGCATCGCCGTGAGGGTGCACACCTTGGCCCCGCCGCCCGACTGTCCCATGATGGTGACGTTGCCGGGGTCACCGCCAAAGCTGGCGATGTTGTCGCGCACCCACTCAAGCGCCGCGACGAGGTCCAGCATGCCGACGTTGCCCGAGGCGGCGAACGAGTCGCCGCCAACCCCCGCGAGATTGCAGAACCCGAGGGGACCGAGCCGATGGTTGATGGAGCAGAAGACCAGGTCGCCGAACCGTGCGAGGTTCTCGCCGTTGTACCCGTCCTGCTCAATCCCGTTGCCGGATGTGAACCCGCCGCCGTGGATCCAGAACAGCACCGGCCGTCTCCTGCCGTCCTTGAGCGCCGGCGTGAAGACGTTGATCCGCAGGCAGTCCTCGCTGAGGTCGCCGTAGTTCCAGTGGTCACGGAACGCCGCGAACCTGCTGGCGTAGCGGTTCTCCATGTTCTGCGGAGCCGCGTCCCCCCACCAGAGCGCCGGATAGACATCTGACCACGGCTTCGGCTTGCGCGGAGGCATGAACCGGTTGGCACCGGCGGTGTCTGCGCCGTACGGCATGCCCAGGAAGTAGTAGATGCCGCGCAGCAGGTAGCCGCGCACCTTGCCGCAGGCGGTGTCCCCGACGGCGATGTCGTCGCCGATGCGCAGGACCGGATCGTCCCCGCGGGCGATCGCTGAGGAGCGCGACGGCGTTTCCGCTGCCCCGGGGGGCACGGCGGCACCGACAACACCCACACCCATTGCTTGCACGAACTGTCGCCGGTTCGGTTTCATCGGGCGCCTCCGGGAAAGGGGCTGGTGGTCGTCGCTACACTACGGCTGCTCGCGGCCACAGTCGAGGCCTGGCGGTGGAGGCACGAGGGAAGGCCTCCGGCGATGGGACGGGAACCTGGCGCGGATTGACCGCGGACGGTCTACCGATAATTCCCGACCAGGACGAACGGCGCCCAGTAGTACGGGTGCGAGTACCCAGCCTGGCGTGGTGCGCCCTTGGCATCGTCGACGGGTTGGACGCCGCGGCCGGTGTCGGGCTGCGGGGATTCGGCCCGTCCACGCACAAAGGCCAGTTGCGTCTGTCGCAGCGCCTCGGCCTTGCCAGCGGCGGGGTTCTTCACCCACGCGGCGTAGAAGTCACGCATCATCCGGCTGGTGCTCGCGTCGTTGACGTCCCAGAGCGTGGCGAGCACCGCCTCGGCGTCCTTCTGCTGGGCGACCATGCCTAGGCTGTCCATCTCGAGGCCGTCGGCCGCCACATCGCCCTTGGCCGTGCTGCAGGCCGACAGGGTCAGCAGGCGCGTGCCGCGGAACGTGATGGTGGAATCGTCGAGTTTGGAGAGCGTGAGCTGGTAGCCCCCGGGGTCCCCCGCCGTCTCGCCGCCGAGCATCAGGTACGGCTCTTTGCCGCTCCCGCTATCCAGCACGAAATGGCTCGCGATGTGGACCACGGGGAACGTCGAACCGGCCGCCAGCTGGGTCTTCAGAGCCGCATACGTGAAGCGATCGTCTGGCAGCAGGACGCCGTCCATCGGGCCGTGGGACTCCGGCACGGCAGGGTCATGCGCCACGGCGTGCAGTTCCGGCAAGACACCGGGAAGGGCCGGCAGACCTCCGTAGCTCTTCGACAGACCCATCGCGAGCACGCGGAGCGCCGCGTTGCCCGCCGCAGTGGGGGCGGTCATGTGCCCGTAGCTCTCCGGCGTGAACAGGACGTTGTTGAACCGCTCGGCCAGATAGTGCTGGCCGTCGTAGAGCGCGGCCATCGGCACGTAGCGCATGGCCCCGTCCAGCGACCACAGCAGGGTTGGGACTCGGCCTTGCGGCTGGACGTCGTGCTCCAGCGCGCTCAACTCGTCGCCGAACGGCGCCACCGTCATGGCGTACAGTTCCGCGAGGTGCGGTCTCGGATCGGAGGTGGGGGTGCGCAGGTCGTTCCTGACCTCCAGCACCTTGTTTCGGAGCGCCTCAGGCGTGGCGGTCAGTTCGAACTTCTTGCGTGCCTGTGCCGTCACCACGATCGCGTAGGCGTGCGCGTCGCCCAGGAGCAACCGGATGCCCACGACGTGCGGACCGAGCGACGCGAGCGTGCTCTGGAGGCGGCTGACTTCCGACTTCTCCCTGGAGAGCAACGCGTTCGCATCCTGGGTGCCGGCCCTCTGTGCCAATTCCGGGTACAGCGTCCGCCGGAAGAAGTCCGACACCTCGGCATTGGTCGCCTCAATCTTGGCGTCGAGCGTCTTCAGCCGCGCGGCGTCGTCGGGCGTCTGGTCAGTCTTGGCCGACAACCGCGCGCGCTCGACGCTCAGATCTGTCAACGCGACCGCGGTCTTCTCTGGAACCGCGAGCGAGGCCTGCGCCTTCTGCTGGACGGCGTTGAGCTTGACGAGCTCGACGTTGGCGGCCGAACCGTCGCTCGCGCCCCGGACCACTTCCTTCAGCTCCTGTTCCTTTAGCAGATCGAGCACTTGCTCGGCTTCGCCCAGACGGTCCGCCTGGACGAGCAGTTCCGCCAGCGTCCGGTAGGTGGATGACTTCGACCGCACGAACCCCGACTGCAGGTCCTTGTCCATGCCCGAGATGTTCTGGCGGATCTGCTGATAGGAGTTCACGGCGGCCTTCCCGAACAGGATGGCCTCCTCCCGGCGTTGCAGGTCGCGGAAGCCGTTCATCAAGACCGCTTCAATCCCGCCTTCGACCTCCGGGTCACCGACCGCCTTCGCCAGCGCCAAACCCGCCAGTTCGCTCGCTAGGGCCTTGTCGGTTTCCTTCTGCGCGGCGTAGGCCCACCCGATGGTGGCTAGCGCCAGGGCTTCGCCCCGGCGGTCCTCCACTTCTCGCCAGAGGACCAGCGCCCGGAGATCGACCTCGAGGGCCTTGGCCGGCTGGCCGAGGTCGGACCAGACTCGCCCGCTGTTGTTGAGCGTCGCCGCCTCGCCGCGGCGGGCCCCCGTCTCACGCCAGATCGGCAGGGCCTGGTCGAAGTACTCCAGGGCGGCCTTGCCTTGGCCCAGATCGGCGTAGGCTCGCCCGATGTCCATGAGGGCTAGGCCTTCGCCGTTGCGGTTGCCGACCTCGCGCCACATGCCCAGCGCTTGGCGGTAGTAGTCCAGCGCCGTCTCGTGCTGCCCCAGGTCCCGATACAGCCGGCCCACGCTGTTCACGGTCAGCGCTTCGCCCTGCCGGCTGCCCATCGTGCGCCAGATCGAAAGTGCCTGGTTGTAGACGTCCAACGAGTCCTGTTTCCGTCCGAGGTCGGCGTAGGCCCGGCCCAGGTTGGTCAGGGTCAGCGCTTCGCCCGCGCGCTGGTCCTCGTCACGCCAGATTGCCAAGGCTTGGTTGAAGTAGCCGAGTGATTCCTTGTCCCGGCCCATGTCGGCGTATGTCTTGCCGAGATTGTCGAGCGTGCTGGCCTCGCCGGCCCGGCCGTTCATATCCCGAAGACTCGGCAGCGCTTCGCTCAGCCGTGCAATCGCCGCTTCCTGCCGGGCAGTGCGGTGCCCTTCGTGCTGCGTCTCGTCGATGGCGTGCCAGAGCGACAAGGCTTCGTTCAGGGCCTTCAGGGCCTCTGGCCTGCGTCCCAGATTGTCGTAGGCGTGACCGATGTTGTTCAGCGTGTTGGCCTCGCCCGGGCGAATCCCCATCGCGCGCCAGACGGCGAGCGCCTGGTCGAACAGCCCCAAGGCCTTCTCTTCCTGCCCCAGGTCGGTATACACCCGGCCCATCGTGTTCAACGTCATGGCCTGGCCGGGTCGGTTGTGCGATTCCTGCTCGATGGGCAGGGCCGCATTCAGACACTCCAGCGCCTTCTGCAGCCGCCCGGCTTGGCGGTACAGATAGCCGAGCGTGATCAGCTCGGTGCCTTCCTCCCGGGTCAGGTGGGATTTTCGTGCCAGCGTGAGCCGGCGCTCGTGCTGGTTGATCTGTTCAACGAGCAGCGCGTTCTGCGCGCCTACCGAGGCCGCGGACATCACCGTCACGAGGACGGCGCCAATCACCACAAGGACCTTGCTGGTCTGCCCCATCGTACCCCTCCGCGAGCCCCGACGCTCCTCGATCTCGTGCTCCCCGTGTCTCTCGTGCCGCGCCGCAGCCGCAGGCGGCACGGCGCCTCTCGGTCTCTGTCACTGGATCGTCCAGAGCGGGTGGCTTCGACCGCGCACACAGCCTGGGCCGGCTCCAGCCACGCCCTAGGCTGGCTTGGCCGAGCAGGAGGAGTCGATGGGGCGCACGGCCACCTTCATCGACGCGTAGGTGACGCCCGGAACGGCCTTCTGCGCCCGCATGGGCAGCGGCACATTCGGATCCGCATCCTTCGGAACCAGGTAGCCCTGGATCAGATCGAGGTTCGGCAGTTCCTTCGCCAGCTCCTCGGTGTGTTTCAGGGGCAGCATCAGGTAGTCGCCGGACACCAGATTGATGTAGTGATCGTCGCGCTCCGGGTCGTTCATCGCCTGCATGGTGGCCACGGCGGTGGTCAGATTGCCCGCCATGACGAACCGGGTGCGGTCCTCCCAGTAACTCAGGGCTTCGGTAAAGGAGCTGAGCGCGGGCACGCTGATGGCCGGCAGGCTCACCAGGGGTATCGCCATCTTGGCCCCCGAGATCATGATGTTCAGCGCCTTGACGAAGAACGACGTGCTGGGAGCCTTCGAGACGTTAACCGCGAGCTTCCCGGTGCCCTTGGTGAGCAGGATCCGGCTGCTGCCGTGCGTGGCCTGGTTCGACTTGAAACCCAGGCTGTCCATCGACACCTTGCCCAGCTTGTCCGGCATCAGCGAGGCGATGGCCGACCAGGCCAGGGGCGCGGCGATGTTCAGATACGGGTGGATCTGGGTGGTGTCCACGCGCAGCTGCGACGCGTGCAACGTGCTGTCGTCAGTGCCTGGGCGGAACTGGGAGAGGAAGAGGGTGACGGCGACGTCGCCGTCGTGGTTCAGCAACTCGTCCCGGGTGATGTCCGTGGCGTAGCGCAGTTTCTTCGTATCGGCCTTGTAGTGGAGGTACTGCGTCTGCGCGGCCGGATCGGGCAGTTGGTCCTTCGGCCCACGCGAGGCGCCTTTGCGGCCGTAGTTCGGGCTGTTCGGGTTGACGGAGTCGAAGAACCCGTTCCAGAAATCATAGGAATCGTGCGGCGCCTCTTCGGCGGTGGCCCGGGGAGCGCCGGCCTGCGCGGCCGCCAGCTCCGGAAGAAACGCAGCAAGGAGGCCGAGAGCGGAGGTGTCGGCGAGGAACCGGCGTCGGGATGCAGACATCGTCGTTCTCCTTCAGAGGAAGGCGGATTTCGCGTCGCGAGCAGCGTGGGCCTGTTGCCTGACGGTCACTTCGTCGGGTCCGTTGGAACACTGCGAAGCGTGATGACGCCGATTCCCCAGTTGGTGGGGACTTCGCCGGAGAACCCACGGGTCCCCCCGCTGGTTTGAGTCAGGAGCCGCTCGAGAGGCGAGTGGCCTCCCCGCGTGCCGCGCGACGCGACCCCCTCGAAGTTGAGCACGTAGGGATCGGCGAGTGGCTGCGCGGTGGAGAGCAGAATCAGCGTGTCCACGCCGTAGGGCGGTCCAATGCGCAGGGTGGGCGCACCGGGCAGAAGGAACTGGCGTCCGCTGTCGGCGGCGTTAGGGAACTGATTCTCGGTGTAATTGATCGGGTAGAGGAGGGTGCCCCGGCCGTGGCAATCGATGTCCAGCACGTACACCCAGCGTTTCTCGACCACTCGGTCGTTCGACTCCAGGGCCATCTTCAGCTGATCACCCTGGCGGGCGACGGCATCGGCGGGCAGTGGCGTCTGGCCCAGCGCAGGGACGAGCGCGAGCGAGTAGTAACCCGCAGCGGACGCCCCGACGGGGCTGTCGGCCAACTCGAGCCAGCCGTGGACCTTTGCCAGAAGGGAGGCGAAGGTCTTGAGGGCCGCACGGGCGTCAGCGAGGTTGCCCGTGGTGCCGGCCTCCACCCAATCGCTGCGCACGGGGTACTGCGACGTCGGAGAACAGCCGGGGCTGTGACCGCTCACGCCGGGCGCGGGCGGTCCAGCCGCCAGCTCACTCTTGTGGAACCACGCGTAGGCAGGTCCCCTCGCCGTCAACACGCCTGCAAGCGCGTAGTGGGCGTTGGCGAGGTCGGCGACGTGCCGAACGGCCGCCTGGGCGTCGTCCGGGACGAGCGTCGCCGCCAACTCCCTCGAGGGTGGGAGGTTAGCCCACAGTTTCGCCCCTGCCGGCACCTGTGGCCTCAGCGCGTCAGCCGTCAGGCGAGGACCGAGGGCGACGGAGGCCGAGGCCCCCGCGCGTTTCAGCATCCAGCGCGTCCCGTCCCAGCTTAGGACGTGGGTCCACGGCTGTTCGGCGGGGTCCGACACCAACGTGACGCCCGCTGCCGCGATCTGCGCCGACGCGCCGAGGATCTCTTCCTGGGAGAGATTCGACGGCCAATGCCACACGCCGAGCGGCGCGGACTCCGCCGGGCTCCATTTCGCCAGCTCGAAGACCTCGCCCGGACCGACCTTGGCGCCGGGCGGGCTCAGGATCTCCGCCGTCGAACGGCCGATGCCCTCCAGGGAGGTCACGCGCAACCGACTGGCAGGCTCCATGCCGCTCGAGGATACAAACTCGCTGCCAACTCCGATACCCGACACGCGGCCGATGTCCAGCCACACGCTGCCGTCCGCGTCGGTCCTGAGCGCCGCTGCGCGGACCTTGCCGGAATCGGCCGCCAATCCCCCGAACAGCGGCTGCTGGCGCCGGGGCGCGGAGGCGTCGAGAATCGGGTTCCTCATCGGGCACGTTCCCGCCCTCGAGAACGGCCTTCACGCGCTGATAGAGGACGGAGGCCGGTGTGTCGGCCGGAAGGCTCCGCAGGGCCTCGATCAGCGCCGTCGTGAAGGCGCCGTGCGGTTCGGCCGCTGTCGCGGAGAGCGGCATCTCCTTGGCCGTTTGGTCCTGCTGTGCCGCCGAGAAGACGAGAGCGGGGTTGTCTGTCCGTTCGGTGGGCGCGGGCCGCGGCTGCCCGTTGGGTAACAGATCGGGCCCCTCGGCGATATCACGCGGGTCGAAGGCCAGCACCCGCTCCCGATAACGAGGGCCGAGCCCACGGCTGATGCCACCGCTGTGGCAACTGTCGAAGATCACCGTGAGGTGAATCCCCTTGTCCAGGGCCGCATTGAAAATGCGCGTCATCTCGCGGTCGCGGATATCGTAGCCACCCTTGTAGGCGTCGGCTGGCACGAGCGTGCTGTCAGCGTGGAGGTACTGGCCGTTGACCAGCACCGTCATCTTGGTGCCCTTGCTGTTGATGCGCAGGGAGCCATGGCTGGCGTCGTAGAAGACGACCGTGTCACCGCGCTGGGGAACATCAACCAGGTAGGTCTGCATCGCGGCGAGGATGCCGTCGCGCGACGTCTGGCCCGCCGGCAGTACCGACCACCCCCTGCCGCGGCGCCGCCGGCGCGGGGTTCGCGAGCAGCACCACTTGACCCGCTGGGAAACTGAACTTGGGGCTGGTGAGCAGGTCGGCCATGGCCAGCGCATCGTTGACCGCGCCGTCCAGGTTCTCGAAGGCCCCCAGCTCACAGCGGCCGTACGTGCAGCCAGGTGAGTGCTCCGCCTTGGTGCCCGCAGGCTGATAGGTGTTAAGGCCAATGAGTAGCGCGCGGCGGGTCTGAGCCGGCGCCTGCGCCGCGCATGCAACGCACAGCAGAACAGTCAGTGCTGCAAAGGGAGCATTCATGTGTGGTTCGAAGGCAGGGCAAGCGCCAGTATAGCTCTGGCGTTGGGAATTGCAATGACGATGAGGCGCACCGGACTGGAGGCTGGGTGTCGTCCACGGCGGCCGAGGGCGGGCAGGTTCCCGCCCGTGCCCGGGCGGGGGGATCATGGCGAGGGCGTGCGGCGGAGTCGCTAGAATGAACTGGGCGATCCCCCAGGGTCGGTCCCTTCAGTTCTATACTGTCGCCAGTTCTGCTGCCCGGAGGTCCACTATGCATCCACGTCGAGA
Organism: uncultured Acidobacteriota bacterium; assembly: GCA_963701315.1. Lineage (GTDB taxonomy): Bacteria > Acidobacteriota > Vicinamibacteria > Vicinamibacterales > Fen-181 > FEN-299. The sequence goes on from OY969603.1 coordinate 4,773,607, forward strand.
CACATTGATCCTGCTCTTTGCGGCGGTCGCTGTTGCCGGGTTGCTGGCCGCGTCCCAGACGCCTTCCGATCTGCAGTCAGGTGCGGCGCCGACGGGGGCCAAGCCCGAGGCGATGTCCCTCCTGGGTCGCCCGTTGTATCCGGTCGGTCTGGAGGCGGAGGCCAAGCGGGCAGCTGAAGCGGCGCTGGAGCACGCTCGCGAGGCCCTGGCCAAGAATCCGGACAATGCGGATGCGATCCTCTGGCTTGGCCGACGTGCGGCGGTCGCCGGACACGTGCGCGAGGCTATCGACGCCTTCACGAGTGGCCTCACGAGGTTCCCAAGAGACGCCAGATTCTACAGGCACCGCGGACACCGCTACATCACGGTTCGAGAGTTCGACAAGGCGATCGCCGACCTGACCGCGGCGACGCGGTTGATTGCGGGAAAGCCTGACGAACCGGAGCCATCCACCTCGGACCCCACGGTGATGTCCAGTGAGACGCTCCACTACGCCATCTACTATCACCTCGGCTTGGCCCACTATCTGAAGGGTGACTTCGGGGCGGCGCTGCCGGTCTATCGGCAGTGTCTTGCCGTCGCGAAGGGCAACGACGACCAGACCGTCGGTGCGAGTGACTGGCTCTACATGACGCTTCGACGTCTCGGCCGAGCTGCGGATGCGGCGCGAGTGCTGGAGGCGATCGGCCCCGGCATGAAGGTCAAGGATGACCAGCAGGTACTACGACCGGCTCCTGATGTACAAGGGCCTGCGGGCGCCGGAGGATCTGTTGCGGGCGGGCGGCGATCCCGTGTCCTGGGCGACCCTCGCCTATGGCGTCGCGAACTGGCACCTTTACAACGGCCGGACGAAGGAGGCGAGAGCTCTCTTCGAGAAGATCGTCACGGGACCGAACTGGATGCCCTTTGGGTTCATCGCGGCAGAGGCCGACCTGGCGCGCATACGCTGAGGAGGCTGGCTGGGCGCGCCTCGTCGTGATTGCGGCGGGGGTGACCTGACGCGATGGTCCGTGCCCTTCGGCTCGGTCGACCCGTCAGGAAGCGCACACGCGGTCCTGGCTGCGGCGGCGCGCCGATGATCCTGCGTACAATACGCCATGCTTCAGAACCTTCGAGCCCGCCCTTCCCGGTTCGAGCGGTCGCTCTTCCACGGGCGTTGTCGCCGGAACCTCGTCGCGGGCCTGGCCCTCATGCTCTTGGCCGGACTCTACGGCGGATGGGCGGCGGTTCATCTCGGTCGGCGCGGCGCCGACGCGGAGACCTTCGATCGGGTGCTGGTCCGCGCCGCGACTCGCATGGTGCCCCCACCCGCACACCTCCGCTCGATCGAAGCGCGCAATGACCGCGAGCTGTACCTCGTGACCGTCGTCGCGGATCAACAAGACGTCATGGCGGGACTGATGGTCTTCGTGCTCCGGCTGATCCTGATCGCCACGCTGGGCGGCCTGGGGCTGGTGCTGCTGACGGCCGGCGCCACGGAGTGGGAAGTCCGGAGCGAGATGGCGCGCAACGGCGGCCGTCCCCCAGACCAATCGGTTGAGTCCCAGGTCGGACCGGCGGCGGAGCACCAGCCGCCAGCCTGAACTCCCGCCTGATAACCTCGCCGTGCCTGTCGGCCGCGTCGATACGCCAGGGGGCCCGCGCGACGCCGGACTGTCGCGCCCGGCCTACCCCTCATCGTTGTCCCGCAGGACCCGCAGGAAGTTTCCCCACGCGATCTTGCGCAACGACCGCTGGTCGAATCCCCGTGCACCCAGCCGATCGAGGACGTGCGGCAACGCCGCGCAGTCGGCTACGCCGCGCGGCAACTGGGGTACGCCGTCGAAGTCGGAACCGAAGCCGACGTGATCGTCCCCGACGAGTCGGGCGATGTACTCGAGGTGGTCGACGACCGTCTCGATGTCGGCTCGCGCCTCGCCCGCCCGCGCACGAATCGAGGCGCTGAAGGTGCGCAGGACGCTCAGACGGTGGACGGGGTCGTCGACGAATTCCACCTCCGTCCGCTCCATCGCCCGGAACAAGTCCGACAGGGAGGCGCCGAGCACCGAGAAGTACGCCGGGTCGAGGAACCCTGGAAAGAAGTTCACGCCGATCATGCCGCCGCTGGCCGCGACGGCGCGGATCTGGTCGTCGGTGAGGTTCCTGGGGACGGGACACAGGGCCGCGGCATTCGAGTGCGACGCTATGAAAGGCCGTCGCGCCACGCGTGTCACGTCCCAGAACGTCCGCTCGTGCACGTGCGACACGTCCACGATGATCCCGAGGCGATTCATCTCCTGGACGACCTCCTCGCCAAACCCCGTCAGGCCATGCTCGTTCGTCCATTCCTCCCCGGACGAGGCCGCCCAGGGAAGGTGACGGGCGTGCGTCAGCGTCATGTAGCGAACCCCACGCGAACGGAAGGTCTCAAGGGTGCGTAGATCACTCTCGATCGCGTGGCCGTTCTCCACCGCCGGGAGAACACCGATCCGACCTGATCGGGCGACTGCGTCGACTTCGACGGCGCTCGTCACGAGGCCCAGATCGGCCGGCCGTTTCCCGCACTCCCCGGCCAGCACGTCCAGCAACCGCCCCGCCTCCAGGCGAGCGCGCGCGGCAGGCAGGCCGGCCGGCAGGAAGCACGCAAACACCTGGAGGCCCACGCGCCCCGCCCGAAGGCGCGGGACATCGACGTGACCTGCAGGGTTGTTCGACAGGTCGGCCCCGCCCTGCAGTTCCAGCACCGTGTCACAGTGCAGGTCGCAGATGAGACCGGGGTTGACGGCTTCGTCGCTCATAGGACTGTCCGTTTGCCGCGTGGAACTGCGACGCTCGCGGCGCTCGCCGTGATCGGCCCCCGCCCTTCGAGCTCGCCGTCGCCGGCCTGGTCTGGTGGGTTGGGCGCAACCCGAAAGGGCTCGTCCTACCCCCGACGCGCCCGAAAGAACGCTTGCATGACCTCCCGGCAATCGTCGGCCAGGACGCCCCCAATGACGCCGATCCTGTGGTTCAACCCCGGTGACTGGTGCGCCTCGAATGTGGAAACGACGGCCCCGCTCTTCGGCTCGAGCGCCCCGAAGACCAACGTGGCGACCCGCGCGTGGATCATCGCGCCGACGCACATCAGGCACGGTTCGACGGTGACGTAGAGCGTCGAGCCCGTGAGGCGGTAGTTGCCTGCGGCCTGCGCCGCGGCGCGGATGGCGACAATTTCGGCGTGAGCAGTCGGGTCACAGCTGAGGATCGGTTGGTTGAACCCGATGCCGATCACCTGTCCGTCGGCAACGACCAGCGCCCCAATCGGCACCTCGCCGACCTCGGCGGCCCGGCTCGCCTGCTCGAGCGCCTGCCGCATGAACTGCTCGTGCGCAGGATCCGTCATCGGCGGGCTCTCGAGAGCAGGTAACTGGCGGCGTCTGCGAGGAGCAAGGTGTCCGAGGAGACGCACACCAAGGAACGTCCACACGCAAAGGCCTCACGCGCCGCGTCGCCGTCGACCACAAAGATGCCGTGGGGTTTCCCGCGCGCCGCGCACGCTCCCGCCAGTGTGTCGATGGCCGCGCGCACCTCCGCCGCCGTGATCTCGCCCGGCTTCCCCATGCTGGCAGACAGATCAAAGGGCCCGATGAACACCGCGTCGACGCCCTGCACGTCGAGCATCGCGTCGATCTGACCGAGGGCGGCGACGTGCTCGACCTGCGCGACCACGATCGACTCGTCGTTGCCCTGCGCCATGGCGGACGCGAGCCGACGGCCGTATCCCTGGGCCCGGGCGGCGCCGATGCTCCGGTCGCCGAGCGGCGGATATTTGGCCGAGCGCACGGCAGCGGCCGCTGCCGCGGCGGAGCTCACGTGGGGCACGACGAGGCCTGTCGCGCCGGTGTCGAGGGCCTTGCCAATCGTGTTCGGGTCGGCCGACGGCACGCGCACGAGGCAGGCACACGCCGGACCAGCCGCCTGAACCATGCGCTGGACCGCCGCAAAGTCCAGCAACCCGTGCTCCATGTCAAGGAAGAGCCAATCGAACCCGCACTGCGCCAGCAGCTCGGCGATCTCGGGCGACGGCAACGACAGCAGCGTACCGAGCAGTGGCTCGCCGTGTCGAAGACGGTCGCGGAAGCTATCGTTCATCGGTGCCCGCACCCCGGGAATCCGTGGACGGCGACGGCCCGTGGCCCTCGGCCGTGTCCCGGTCTGTCTGGCAATTCCAGCAGGCGTCGAAATTCGCCTCGCACTCTTCGCCGCAGTGCGGGCAGCGCCAGGAGGAACCGGCCTCCCGTGCCAGGCCCCCGGGACCGGCCTCCGCGAACTCTACGACCACGTCGCGCGCGTCGTCTAGCTGATCTTCGGGCACTAGCACTTTCACGGCCGTCGAATGCCCGGCCGCGATGACGAACGGGGCCAGGCTGCCCATCATCTCGTCGGCCAGCCGCGGGGTCACGCCGTTGGCGGTGAGCAGATCGCAGAGGAGATTCGTATCGGAGGTGCCGCCGGCGTAGACGACGACCCACTGAGGCTTCGGCATCACCCTGATTCTATCGGAGGTCGGGCGGCTCGTGCGTGGCGGGGCGTCAGGAAGCGCCCGGCGCGCTGGCGCGTTCGAGCAGCACGACACCTGACATGCGGTGGTAGGCCTCGCGGGTCGTCTTGGAGCGCAGGCGACCGAGCAGGTTCCAAAGCGTGGCGAGCGGCACGGTTCGCTTGAGCCGAAGCGATTCCTCCCATGTCGACCGGAACTCGGCTTCCCACCAGCCGAACGGCTCGAAGAAGGCCGTTCCTTCAGGCGGCGCAAACTGCATCGGGGTATTCGCGGCCCTGAGTTGTGGCTGCCAGTGCCGCTCCATCATCCGGAGCAGCAGCGGAGAGGCCAGGTCGATCAGCCACCACCGAATACTCCGACGGGCGCTGAGTTCCTGGGCAAGCCCGCCGACCTGCTCACGAGTCAGGTAGACCAGCAACCCCTCCGTCACGGCCATCGCCGGCCCAGGATCGTCGTCGGCGCGGGCCAGCAATGCCGCGCGGCTGGCAGGGTCGACGAGGTCCGCCTCGACATCCTCGTGCCGGCACACCGGTTCTGCACCGGCCAGATGCGCTCGGCGATGTGCCATGATGCCCGGGAGGTCCGCATCGATCCATCGCGTGGAGCCCGGCAGGGGGAGGCGGTAGGCTCGTGCGTCGAGACCAGCCGCCAGGTTGATGATGGTCCCTACACCCCCGCGGGCACACCGGAGAATGACCTCATCCATCACGGCGGTTCGGACGACCATCGGCCAGGCCAGGGCGCGACCTTTCGGTATTTCGGAGAGGATCGCTTCGCCACGCGGGCCCGCCAGCCGCCGTGCATACGGGTCCCGGAAGATCGCGTCGGGTCGATCGGACTCGAGGGCACGGTACATGGCCACCCAGAGGGCGGTATCGGAGACGTCGCGAAGATCAGCGCTCATAGCACGGGCCCAACGGGATCACGGGTCACCCTCTCGAGACGCGGGTGGGCGACGGCCCTCGTGGCGCGACGGTCACCGGGCACGGCGGGGCGGCCCTCTGTCCGCCAGAAAGCCGCCCAAGACCGGCGCCCGGTCAGCGCATGGGCTTCTCGCTGGACGGCGGGACGATACCCTTCAGGCGCATGTAGGTCACGAGGTTGCCGTAGTGCTCGTAGTCGTGGGCCGTGTTGAAGTCGAGGACGGAGATGCGCGCCATCTTCTGACCGAAGAACGGCACCACCTCGGCGCCCTTGGCGTCCGTCATGCCGCTGTACACCTTGTCGCAGTAGGCGAAGGCCTCGGCGAGTGCCTTGGTGAGGTCGGCCTTCGTGGTCATGGTCTTCTCGACGCTGCTCATCGGCGGCTTGTCGCCCGCGGCGGCGCCACAGATCGCGTAGTTCGCGTCGGCGATGTGCCCGAGGAGCTGGCCGAAGCTCCGGACATCGGGCGTGGGTTTGAAGGCGTAGACCGATTCGTCCACTTTGGCCGCCGACCGGGTGATGAACCCGCTGATGATCCCGAAGGTGGCTTTCGAACCAGCGCTGAGCGGGTTTGCGGCAGCATCCGGTTGGGACTGACTCGTGGCGGCCACGAGGGTCGCGCAGCCGACAGCAGCGATCAACAACGCACTGAACAGGGGCTTCACGGCAGGCTCCTTGTCACGGGTTGACGGGTTCTGGTATGTGCTCAACTGACAGCATAGCGCGACCGGCCCGCGGCGGTCACTGCGGGTCCACGACCGTGAAGGAGCCCCTGACCATGTTCATCCCGCACACCAGCTGGACCGGGCCGTTCGTGGTGGGCGTGAACTCGATGGCGGAGTCACCCTCCTTGACGGTCTTCTTCACCTTGAACGCGTCGATGACGACGGTCCGGGTGCACCCCGTCACCGCCGTCACGTCCACCTCCATCCTCACCGGCACGCCTCGGGCCACCGTGGGTCGCGTGACCACGTAGCCGCGATCGTCGAGCGACAATTTGACCACCTGGAACTTCCTGGGGGCTTGGCCGCTTTCCGGCGCAGCGGGCACGCCGCAGGACACCGCGAGCACGAGCGCGGTGGCGCTCAACAGCTTCATCTTCACAGCTCCCTCGCCAGCCGATTGACTCGCCAACTGCAGAATCGCCGATCCGTCCCACGCCTGTCACCGGTCCCACTGCGAACACGGGTCAGAGGACCTTCGGGGGGGGCTCGACGGTCCCGGCGGGGCGGGAACCGGACTAATCCTGATGCACTCGATCGGTCCGGTGCCCGTATCCCGGTAAGGGATCCGAACGACTCTCACTTGATCGGTTGCGTCACAACGTGCGGCACGGCCTTCGTGGCCTCGTTGACCGCCGCAATGTCTCCGGCGATGAACGCGTTGAGCTTGGCTTCGGCCTTCGTCACGTCGGCGGTCAGGTCCTTCAACCGAACCTTCTCCCCCTCGTTGGGCGCGCGGAGCCCACGGTTGAGGTAGCCGACCAACGCCTGCACGTCCTCGCGCAGCCTCGGATACTGTCGGTAGCCGAGACCCGGGAGCGGGCGGACCAGCTCGTCGTCCTTGAAGGCTTTGGCGGCAGCAAGCACCTTGGCCACCTGGGCGCGATACGGCGGTGGCGGCGTCTGCCGGCCGGCCTGCGTCTCGAGGGCTGCGAGCTGGGCGATGATGCCGTCCACGTGCTCCACGATGACGTTGACCCTGGTCTGGAGTGCCAGCGCGGCGAACGACGCCTGGAGTTGCGCGTCGAGATCGGCCGCCGACACCTGAACCGACGGGTCCGCCTGGACCGCCACCTTCCCCGTCAGGTCATGGTCACCGACCTTGACGGTGACCGTGTACTCGCCGGGGCAGACGCCGGGACCCTGCGGCCCGCCACCGAACCGCTCCCGCACCGCCGGCGGCAGGTCGCCGAACGGGTCGGGGCCGCCCATCGGCCGGTCGTTGGGGATGTCGTACCGGAGGTTCCAGACGAACCGGTTCACGCCGGCGACCGCTCGAGGCCGCATCGTCCGCACCGTCTTGCCGGCCCTGTCCGCAACGACAATCGTCACCGGGGTCGCCGGCGCCGCCCTGAGGTACACGTCGAAGTACGCGCCGGCAGGCGGGTTCGGCGCGATCCAGTCGCGCTCGTTCATCCGGAACATCCCGGCGCTGGCCGCCCAGCGAATCGCCGGCCGGATCGGGAAGAGAAACGCCTCGCTCTTGACGGCACTCGCAATCTGCTGCAGCGGTGACGCGTCGTCCAGGATGTAGATGCCACGCCCGTGGGTGGCCACGATGAGGTCGTTGTCGCGCGGGTGAACCGCAATGTCGCGCACGGCGACCGGCGGCATGTTGTTGCGAATGGACACCCAGTGGGCCCCGGCGTCCCAGGACGCGAACACGCCGAATTCCGTGCCCGCGTAGAGCAGGTCCCTGACCTTCGGGTCCTCGCGGATCACGTGCGACCAGCCGCGCGCCGGCAGGCCGGTCGTGATCTTCGTCCACGTCTTGCCGTAGTCTGCCGTCCGGTAGAAGTACGGTGCGTAGTCCCCGTCCTGCCAGTGGCTGGCCGCAACATACGCCGTGCCGGCGTCGAAGTGGGAGGCCTCGACCCGGCTGATCCACGCGTTCGGCGTCAGACCCGGGATCGCCTTCACGGTGTTGGTCCACGTCTTGCCGCCGTCGCGCGTCACCTGCACGTTCCCGTCGTCGGTTCCCGCCCAGATGACGGTCTGGTCGACCGGGGACGGCCCGATCGCGATGATCGTGCAGTGGAATTCAGCGGCGGTGTTGTCGGTCACGATCTTCCCGCCCGACGATTGCTGTTTCGTCTTGTCGTTGGTCGTCAGGTCGGGGCTGATGATCGTCCACGACTCGCCGTAATTCGTCGACTTGAAGAGGACGTTGCCACCGAAGTACACCGTCTTCGGGTCCTGCGGGGACAAGACAATCGGTGAGTTCCAGTTGAAACGGTAGCGCTGGGGCGCCATCCACTGGCCGTTCGAACCGATGCCGCCAGGGTACGGATTGATCCCCCACGAGGCGCCGGTGCGACGGTCCGTGAGGCTGAGGACGCCGCCCTGCAGATCGCTGTAGACGAGATGCGGCGCCTTCAGGTCGGGAACCGCGAAGAAGCCGTCGCCACCGCCCACGTTCTGCCACTCGCTCTTCGCCGTGCCGGGCGCGCCGGGGGTCTGGCTCGGACCACACCACGTGCCATTGTCCTGGAGGCCACCGCAGAGATGGTAGGGGGTCTGCAGGTCATAGGCGACACTGTAGAACTGTGTGAACGGGATGTTGTTCAGGACGTCGAACGTCTTGCCGGCGTCGTACGAGACCTGGAACCCGCCGTCGTCACTGTCCAGGACGTAGTCGGAGTCGGTCGGGTCGATCCACACCGCCTGGTGGTCGCCGTGCGTGCCATTGCCGATCCGGGCGAAGTTCCGTCCGCCGTCTTCGGACTTGTAGAGCCCGCCCGACAGCGCGTAGACGGTGTTCGGATGCTGGGGGTCGACGCGGATGTCGGCGTAGTAGAACGGGCGGAAGTTGATGTTGGGGTCACGGCTGACGGTGCGCCAGGTCGCACCCGCGTCGTCACTGCGCCAGAGCTCGCCTTCGTCCTTCGTTTCGCTCACCACGTAGACCGTGTCCGGGCTGCTGCGCGCCACGGCGATGCCAATGCGGTCCATGGGACCCTTCGGCAGCCCGCGGCTCGCCGACGGGCCGGACAGCCGCGTCCAGGAGGCGCCCCCGTCGGAGGACTTGTAGACGGCGGTCTCCCCTGCACCCGACTCGGTGTACCAGGCCCAGCGTCGGAAGGTCCACATCCCGGCGTAGACGACGTTGGCATTGGTCGGGTCGATGTCGATGTCCGAACACCCCGTCAGGTCGTTCACGTACAGGATCTTCTTCCAGCTCTTGCCGCCGTCGCCCGTCTTGAAGAGGCCCCGCTCCTCGTTCGGGCCCCATTCGCGACCGAGCGCGCAGGCGTAGACGACCTCTGCGTTGTGCGGATCGACGACGAGCCGGGCGAACTTCTCCGAGTCCGGGAGGCCCACGTTGGCCCAGTGGCCGCCCGCATCAATCGACTTGTAAATGCCGTCCCCGATCGAGGCGTCGTTGCGTGGGTTGCCCTCGCCGGTGCCGACGTAGATCACGTTCTGGTCGGAGGGCGCAATCGCTATTGCGCCGATCGAGGCCACAGACTGATCGTCGAAGATCGGCGTCCAGCTGACCCCCCCGTTGGTCGTCTTGAAGATGCCCCCAACCGCACCGGCCACGTACATCGTCTTTCGGTTGCCGGGCAGGCCGACAAACACCGGCGTGCGTCCCGTCTGGGCCGTCGGGCCGATGTTGCGCCACTGAAGCCGTTTCAGGGCGTCGACAAGCGGCGGCCCGCTGGTCGGTGCCGGCTGGGCGGCCGGGCGAACGGTCCCGACAGTCAGGGTCATCGCCAAGCAGAGCGTGGAGGCTGCGCCCAGAACACGTGTCGCGTTCATGCTCACCTCGCAGATATGGCCAGTTGGTCTCTTGTCAGCGTTCCAGGGAACGGCGCGAGTCTAGCACGGCGGGGCGGCCGGAGGGCTAGGACAGTGGACGCCGCCCGCTGTCCAGCGCAGGCAGGCGCGGGCGGGTCTTAGAACGGTGGCCTCTCAGTGACAAGGAGGCCCGGGCGACGAGAGGGAAGGTCCGGCGACTCGTCGGAGCAGGGCCCCGGCCGCCCGGCGAAACGCGTCCGTCCATTCATGGCCGCCCTCATAGGTCAGCGCCTGCACCTCCGCTCCGTTCTCGCGCAGGCGGGCGACGTCGGACTCCAGTTGGGCACGGCTGTACCACGGGTCGGTGGTGCCGCGCGCGATGAGACAAGGCGGACACCGCCGGGTTCCGGGAACCTTGAGTTCCGGCGGAACGTCCCCGCCCAGCGCGATGACTGCCACGGCGGCCTCGGCGCCCAGGAGGGCGGCGCGAAAGGCCATGCTCGCCCCTTGCGAAAAGCCCAGGTAGGCGACCGGCCCCGAGGTCGGCCCCGCTGCGCGGACGGCGGCCACCACGCGGTCGACGTAGGCCACGTTGTCGGCGATCGCCAGGTCGCGATCCTGGCGGGTCATCCAGCTGGCGCCAACCAGATCCGGCTTGACGTAGAAGCGGTGGAGGCCTTGGACCGCCACGACCAGCCAGGCACCCGTGCCCGGAATCGTCCGCAGGTGGAGCAGGTGGGATTCGACGGGTTCGCCGTAGCCGTGGAATCCGACCAGCAGCGGCAGGTCCGCCCGCGACTCGAGCGGGACCTGCACGAGGTACCTCCCGTGCGTCGACGTCTCGAGTGTGCGGACGTGGGCAGCGGAAGGCGCGGCAGAGCCCGACATCCGGCCATTGTCGCATGTCCGACTGCTGTCCGAGCCTGGCCGGTTCCGACGGTCGCACCAGCGTGGGCCTGCCGGGGTCGGCGGACGTCGCAAGTATATCCATTGAGACTATATGCGAAGTGGATATATACTCTGGCCATGGCACGTGCGGAGCGCGACGACCCGGCGGCCTTGGTCCCCCTACCGGAGGCCACGTTCCACATCCTCGTCTCGCTCGCCGACGAGGACCGCCACGGCTACGCCATCATCCAAGACGTGGCCGCGCGGACTGGAGGTGTGCTGCGGATCGGTCCGGGAACCCTGTACCGGTCCATCCAGCGCATGCTCGAACAGGGGCTGATCCTCGAAACCCAGGAACGCCCGGCTCCCGAGCTGGACGATGAGCGACGGCGCTACTACCGGCTGACGCCGTTCGGTCGGGCGGTCGCGCAGGCCGAGGTGTCCCGACTCTCGCAAGCGATCCGGCTCGCCAAAGCGCGCGGCTTCGCGCCGGGGAGAGTCTGATGGCCGGGCGGGTCCGACGGGAGGCCTCGAGCGGCGTAATCGGATGGCTCCTGCGCCTCTATCCGGCATCCTTCCGCGCGGAGTACGCCGCTGAAATGGGCGCGATGGTCGCCCGCCGCCGCCGCGAGGTGACCGGGCCGCTCGCGGTGGCCGCGTTCTGGCTGGAGACCGTCACGGATTCGGTCAGGGCGGCCTCAGGCGCACACCTGGATGTGCTCAGGCAGGACCTCCGGTACGGGGCGAGGATCTTGCGCCGGACGCCCGGGTTCACCCTGGCCGCGATCGTGGTGATCGCCCTGGCCCTCGGCGCCAACACTGCCGTGTTCTCCCTCACCGACCACGTGCTGCTGAGGCCCCTGCCCTTCACGCACCCGGAACAGCTCGTCAAGCTGTGGGAGACTCAGGGCGGCCTCGGGTATGGCCGGGTCGAGCCGTCGCCAGCCAACTATCGGGACTGGAAGCAGGCGAGCCGTGCCTTTCAGTCCATGGGTGCCTACGCCGACCGGCCCGTCAATCTGCTGGGCACGGGAGACCCGCGACGGCTCGAGGCGGTCGCCGTCACCGCTGACCTGCTGCCGTTGCTCGGCGTTCATCCCGCGCTCGGTCGGCTGTTCCGGCAAGAGGACGACCGGGACGGCGCGCCGGGCACGGTGTTGCTGAGCGACGGCCTGTGGAGGACCCAGTTCGCGGGCGACGTGGGCATCGTCGGACGTCGGCTCCTGCTGAACGACGGGTCCTACGAAGTGATCGGCGTCATGCCGCGTGAGTTCCGGTTCCCGAGCCGGGACACGCAGCTGTGGATGCCGATCCGATTCGAAGCGAACGCGTTCGACGATCGCACCGACACGTACCTGAAGGTGGTGGCGAGGCTCAGGCCGGAGGTCCGTGTCGAGCAGGCGCAGGCGGAATTGCACATGATCGCCCGACAACTTGAGCACGCGTATCCCGCCGAGAACGACGGCATCGGGGTCCGCGTGCTGCTGCTCCGCGACGAAGTCTCGCAGCAGTCGCGCTCCCTGCTTCTCGCGCTGGTTGCCGCAGGCAGTTGCGTCCTGCTGATCGCCTGCACGAACCTGGCGAATCTCCTGTTGGCGCGGGCGACGGGCCGGCGCACCGAGCTCGCCGTCCGGACGGCGCTCGGAGCTGGCCGTGAACGGCTGGTGCGCCAGTTGCTCACCGAAAGCTGTCTGCTGGCCGGCGCCGGCGGCCTGGTCGGTCTCCTCGTGGCGGCATCGGTCCTGCCGCTGCTGGCGCGTCTGGTTCCGACCGCGCTTCCCATTACTGCCGTACCCCCCCTCGACCTTCGGTTGCTGGCAGTCGCCACCGTCCTCACGGCGTGCACAGGCCTCGGGTTTGGCATCGTTCCCGGTCTGCGGCTCAGCCGGGACACGGCGGCTTCTGGCCTGCGTGAAGGTCAGCGCGGTGGCACGAGCCGAGGGAGCGTTCACGTTCGGTCGCTGCTGGTCGTCGCCGAGGTGGCCTCATCGGTGGTGTTGGTGATTGCGGCCGGCCTTCTGCTTCGCGCGTTGTGGCACCTCGAGGAGGTCGACCCCGGGTTCCGCGCGGCCGGCGTCATCACGCTGCGCACCGCCCTGCCCTTGCCCAAGTACGCGCTGGCGGCGCGCCAGAACGGGTTCTACGACGAGGTGCTCACGGACGTTCGCTGCCTGCCCGGTGTGACGGGCGCCGCCTACGCAACCTCCGCGCCGATGGTCGTGCGCGGCGGATTGTTTCCGGTGGAGGTCGAGGGTCGGCCGGAGGCGAGGAGAGCGCGCCGGCTCGCGAGCCTGCGCTTCGTCACGCCGGGGTACTTCGCGGTGCTCGGCATCCCGCTTCGCGCTGGGCGGGACGTCGCCGAGTCGGACACGATCCGCGCGCCACTGGCGGCCGTGGTGAGCGAGTCCTTCGTGCGGCGTTATTGGCCTGACACCAACCCGCTGGGCCGTCGCTTCACCTTCGGCCTCGCGCAGCGCATCGTCGTCGGAGTCGTCGGCGACATTCGCGAGCGCGGCGTCGAGCGAGACAGCGAGCCGCAGGTCTATCTGCCCGCGCGCCAACGCGACGACAGCGCGATCTCCCCCTTCTACACGCCGAAGGACCTGCTCGTGCGGTCGGCCACGGATTCAGTCCGGCTCGTCCCAGCCATTCGCGACATCGTGCACCGCGTGGATCCCGAGCAGCCCGTCTCCGACGTCCGCAGCCTGGCGGATATCGCGGAAGCCGAGACGGCACCCCGCCTGACCCAGGTTCGTGTGCTGGGCGCGTTCGCGTGCGTCGCCTTTCTCCTGGTGGTGACCGGTATTCACGCGGTCCTTTCGTCGGTCGTCTCGAGCCGGACCCGGGAGATCGGAATCCGGGTCGCGCTGGGGGCCACCTACCGCAGCGTCGTCGCGATGGTGGCCGGTCAGGGCTTGGCGCTCGGCCTCACAGGGATCGCGCTGGGTGCGGTGGCAGGCTACGCGGGTGGCCGGATGCTCCAGACGCTGCTCATCGGTGTCGCCCCGGATGATCCGCTCACGTTCCTCGGCGCGGTCGGCCTCTCGCTGGTCATGACCCTCGTCGGCAGCCTGATGCCGACCGTGCGTGCGCTTCGCCTGAACCCGACCACAGCGATCCGGAGCTGAGGGAACGCGCGTCTCCGTCGGAGCCGCTGCCCTACAACACGATGTCGAGCGGCGCGCCGGCGAACCGCACCGTGCGCGAGAAGTGTTCGCCAGCCACACGAACCTCCATCGTGCGCGCCCGCGACGACGCCCGCGAGCCTGACGCCAGGTGAAGCGAGAGGCGTCGGTCCCGGTCGTGCCAGGCCATGGTCACACGCGTCCAGTCGCCCGTCCGGTACGCGAACGTGTGTCCGTCGTCTTCGTACAAGCTGGAAATGCCATCGGCGCCAGGATACACGACGAGCATGAGCGGCCCGTCGACCGGCTCGTCGGCGTACTGGCGGACCGGATTGAACGGCACGATGGCGCCTGCCCGGACGTGGAGGGGCATGGTCTCCAGATCGACCGCCCGCTCGATCTCCCGTCCGCCCTCGAGACGCAGCTCGGTCCAGAAATCGAACCACGTGCCCCGCGGCAGGTAGAGCCGGCGGTGGCTCGCGGCCGGCTCCGTCACCGGCGACACGAGGAGGTCGCGGCCCCAGAGGTACTGGTCCCCGCGGGAGACGGCCGCCGGGTCGTCGGGATAGTGCAGCCAGAGTGCGCGCATGATTGGCAGACCCGTGTCGCAACATTCCCGCACCGCCGTGTAGGTGTAGGGCAACAATCGGTACCGCAGCTCGAGGTACTTCCGGAGGATCGGTTCGACCCGTGGGTTGCGAAGCTCCGCGGGGTCAGGCCTGAACGCGGTCGTCTCCATCGGACCGCCGTCGCCACCGTCCCATCCCCAGGGCAGGCGGAGGTGCCAGTGCCGCCCGTGGGCGCGGAAGGAGGGACAGAAAGCCCCGAACTGAAACCACCGGACGTGCAGTTCGCCGGTGTACTCCGACGTGGGGACGAACCCGCCGATGTCGGTGCCCCAGAAAGGAATGCCGGACAGGCCGGTGTTGATCGCGACGGGGACGTGGGTGCGCAGCGTCTCCCAGCGCGACTGCACGTCTCCCGACCAGAGAAACGCGCCGTAGCGCTGCATGCCCGCGTAGCCGTTGCGGTGCAGGGCGAAGGGTCGCTCGTTCGGACGCCAGAGCTGCATGCCGTCCCAGTACATCCGCACCCGGTTCAGGCGCGAGGCCGCGTCGTAGTCGTCGCCCTGGTCGGGCCACCAACCGTCGACACCGGCGTCGACGAGGCCGCGATGGGACGGCCAGTAGCAGGGCACGCTGCGGTCGTCCGGCCATCGGCCGTCGGCGGTCCGGCCGCTGGGTCCCGCCTGCGACGGGTCGCACGCCTCCCGGACCGTGCCCGTCAGCCGCCGGCCCTCGATGACGACGTGCAGCACAACCTTGAAGTGCTGGCCGTGCAGCTCGCCGATCATGGCGCCCGGGTCGGGGAAGTTGCCGCGGTGCCACGTGAACTCGCCGTTGCGCGTGTTCCAGCCCGACGGGCTGAATTCGGTGCCGAGGTAGATCAGCGCATCGCATGGCAGGCGCTTGTCCCGGAACGCCCGGGCGACGCCCCGCACCTCCTCCGGACCAGCGAGCGTCCGGTGGGACTGCATGTAGCCCAGCGTCCACCGCGCCGGCATCTCCGCGAATCCGGTGATCCGCGCGTACTCACGCATGATCTCCGCGGGATCGTGCGACGAGACGACGAACAGATCGATGGGCAGCCCGTCGCCCGACGGAGTAAACGTCCCCTCCGCGCCCGTGAACTCGAAGGCGCCAAGGGGGAGGTGGACGAACATCGCCCATCCGTCCGTGCCGACCAGGCACTGGATGGGCACGCGTCCCCCGTGCGTCGCGAGATGGTAGCCAGCCTGCCCGCTGCGCATCTGGTCCGTGGTGCCCTTGCGGTCGAACTGCGGACCGCCCTGCCCGAGGCCGAGCAGGGGCCCCTTGCCGAGCAGGAACGACATGGCTGCCGATCGGGGATCGAACCGGAGACGCTGAACCTCAAGACCTGACACCGTCTCGACGTGAAGCGTGGGCGGCGAGGCGGTGAAGCGGACGACGAGACGGCCGGCCCGAACCTGCCTCATTCGCCCCGGCTCGGTGTCATGCGCCAGGACTTCTCCCTGGGCGGCGGGCACCAGCGCGCCGTCCCCGGCCGTCTCAGCCGCACTGCCCGCCTTCCAGACAGTGATGTGGACGGTCGACGGGCTCACCGAGGCGACCGCAATTTCGACGGGAACCCCGGCGATCGTGATCGTGGAGAACTGGCCTCGCAGCGTGCCCGGCGCCAGGACGATCCCGGCGCCAGCCGAGCCGATCTGTTTCAGGACATCCCGACGGGTGAGGGGACGCGCCATAGGCGGGCGATCTTACCATCCCCTCGACGGCCGAGCCGGGGCGCTGTCCCTGGATCCGCTGCGAAGAGGCGTCCTGGGCGGGCGCCCGCGTGCCGTGTCATCTCATCGCTGTCGCCAGGCCATGCCGTCTGGGCCGGCGCCGGTGTTCACGCGGCCCGTCACCTCCAACGTCTTCAGGTCGACGACGGCCAACGCGTTCTCGCCGGTCAGGGCCACGTAGGCGCGCGTCCCATCGGGCACGATCAGGATGCCCGACGGCCCTTTGCCCAGTGACAGCCGTTTGACTACCTTCCTGCTGGCGGCCTCGATCACCACGAGGTTCCCGGCATCGAGGTCAGAAACGAGCACTAGGCGGCCATCGGGGGTGAACCGGAGGCGGTTCGACCGCTTCGTGCCCAGGCCGAGGATGGCCGTCACGGTGTGGCTGGCGACGTCGATGATCGACACGCCGCCGTCCCGGGAGTGGGCCGTCCAGAGCTCCCTGCCATCGGGCGACAGGTCGATGCCCTCGGGTCCCTTGCCCACCGGGATCCGCGTGACGTCCCAGCCCTGGCCACCGGGCGCGCGAACAATCGCCGTCACGCTGTCGGCCGCGATGTTTGCCGTGAAGAGGCTGTTCGCATCCGGGGACGCGACGACCATGTGCGTGCCACCTTCGCCGGTGCCCATCACCCAGTCCACGGTGTTCGAGAACGCGTCGTATCGGGCCACGACCCGGTTGAACTCGGCGGTCACGTACACGGACGACCCCTGAACGGCCAGGCCGTGCGGCCGACGAAGCAGGATCAGATCCGCACGCCGCAGTTCCTTCCCGGCGCCGATGTCGATCACCGACAGGCTGTTGCCCGGCGTCTGCCCGCCGTAGTTGCTGACGTACGCCAATCGGCCGTCCGCCGACAGCGCCACCTCGTGCGGGCCGTCCCCGGTCGGGACGCGTGCCACGATCTGCCCGGTCCCGGGGTCGATGATCGCGAGCGAGTTCTCCGCTTTGTTGACGACCAACAGCGTCGGCGACTGGGCGGCCGAAACGCCCGTTGCCGCGACGAGGATGGCCATGGCGTGGACACCAAGGAAGGCGACACCCCGACGTGCGAAGGCCATAGGACTCCTTAGGTTGGGCGCAAGGCCGAGAGTTGACTGGTTCCATTCTGTACGAACCGGCCCGTGGGCACGCCCGTGTTCAGGCGTGACGG
Source organism: uncultured Acidobacteriota bacterium (assembly GCA_963701315.1). Classification (GTDB taxonomy): domain Bacteria; phylum Acidobacteriota; class Vicinamibacteria; order Vicinamibacterales; family Fen-181; genus FEN-299. Next base: position 4,791,006 of record OY969603.1, read on the forward strand.
CCACCACGACGGCCAGGTGACTCACGGCCGTCGCCGCGGCCAGTTGGGGCGTGCGGCCAGTGGGTGGGATCCGTCAGGTCAAGGACCCGACGCGCACCGCCCTTCGGGCCGTGTGGCCGGGTCGACGGTGCGTCGGTTACACAAAGCTCCGGTCCGATCCTTCCGGACCGGGAGCCTTATCCCGGTCGAACGTCCGAGCGTAGCAATAGACGTCGAGTGGTTCGTCGGGCCCGAGGTTCGGAAACACCGAGTGCCGCCTCAGCAGGCCCTCCCGGAGAAAACCGCCCTTCTCCAGTACCCGCAACGAGGGCCCGTTCTCCGGGTGGCACAGCGCATACAAACGGACGATGCCGAGGTCGGGCGCCAGGTCGACCACGGCGCGCAGAGCTTCGGTCGCCACGCCCTTGCCCCACGCGTCTGTCGCAAGCACGTAGCCGGTGGACGCGCGGTGTGGCGTCTCGAACCCGAAGCCGGTACCGCCGAGCAACCTCCCGCCCTCGCGTGCCACCACCAGGTAGGGTCCTGCCGGCCAGCGGGCCCACTCGCTGTCGCTGAACTCGATGAACGCCAGACTCGACTCCAGGGAGGCGTGCCGCGGCCACCCGACGAGGCGGGTGACGCCAGGATCCGAGGCGTAGCGCGAGAAGATCGCCTCGGCATCGTCGCGACGCGGCTTCCGGAGCACGAGCCGGTTGGTGGCGATCTGCTCGGGTGCGTGTCTCAGAGCCCCTCGCTTCCTCTGGCCGCGGTAGAACACCGGTCGTCGGGCGCCGACTCCCCGTCGCCGTGGGGGCCGATCACGCCCGACGGCTGGACGCGCGAGGTGTGCCCGGCCACAATCTGCCAGCCTTTCCCCGACTGCCGCCAGACGTGCGTGAATCGAAACACGCCGGAGAGAATCTGACTGCCGATGCGACCGTCCACTTCAGACCGTCCGGTCACGATCCCCGCCCCGTGCAGGGGCACGACGCCCTCCACCTCGACGCGGATGTCCTGAATCTCGAACCGAGGGTCGGTCATCTCGGCCACCGCCTGGCCCCAGCCCCAAGTGTCTCCCCGTGCGCTCGTGAACCGGTAGTCCGGCGCCAACAACCGCGACAAGACCTCCTGGTCGCACCGTCGCAGGGCGTCGGTCAACGTGGCCTCCTGGGCCCGCAATTCCTGTTCAGTCGCGCGGGGCACGGGAGGACCGTCCGCCGGCGTCTCGGCAGGCGTCGCGGTGCCGACGAGCGCGGCGACGATCTGCTCGGCCGTCATCACGCGCGCGAACCCCTTGCGCAGCACGCAGAGTTCTGCGTCCTGCAGCCGCGGGTCGTCGGTCGCCGTCACGTCGCTGCCGAAGACCACCTGGAATCCACGTTCATAGGCCTGGCGCGCCGTGGTGCCACAGCAGAAGTTGGTGAGCGTTCCCGCGATGATGACGGTGTCTCGACCGAGGTTCCGGAGGATCGTCTCGAGGGGTGTGTCATAGAACGCCCCGTAGGATGGCTTGAGGATGACGACGTCGTCGGGCCGAGGCTCGAGCTCGTGCCAGATCCGCCCCTCATGGAACCACGCCTCGCTGCCAGCGCCGCCGACGTAGCGGTTGGGCATCACGGCACCGGATCGGGGCCGGTCGAGATACCGATGTGTGCCCGCGAAGGCCGTGAAACACACCGGGAGCGACAGACGACGGCACTGGTCGACCAGGGCGCGGACGCGCGGAACCATCCGGGTCGCCTCTGGGACCCAGTACCGGCGTCCAGCCCGGCCGGACGAACTCGTCCTGCATGTCAATCACGAGGAGGGCGGATCGGTCCCGCACGATCTCGAAGGCCGCATCGCCCACTCGATAGGCCTCGCGCGCCAGTCGGAGAACCTCGTCTTGCCCGTAGGTCCGCTCGTTCATGGGCGCCACCCGACCGTCCAGCAGGCGGTGCAACAGTCCTCTGCTACAGCAGCGTTCGCCGGCGGTACGCACGATAGGCCTCGCCAAAGGCCTGTTCGAGGATTCGCTCTTCGCGGGAGGCCTGCCACACGTGCGCCGCGACCAAGCAGGCCCAGCCCACCAGCAGGAGCGGCACGCGAAACGCCAGGATCACGCCCAGCAAGGCCAGGTCGACGAAGACGTACAGCGGGTGACTGACACGGGAGTAGAGGCCACGCGATACGAGCGCCTTGGCGCGCGGGGCGACTGCAAAGGCCCTTCCCAGCTGGACTCGGGCCACGACGACCAACGTCGACGCCCCGATCGCGATCAGACCGCCCAGGAGCAGGGCGACACGCGGCGCGCACACGCCGCTCAGCAACCACACGACGCCAGCCGCCACCGACGCCACGCCCGCGACCGCAACGACTCGCACCTTGGCCCCTCCCGGGTCGGCGCGCCATCCGCCTGGGAACGCTCCAGAAGGCTCATCATACAACCGGGCGGCGTGCGATGAGCGTGGCGCCGGGCAAACGTTCCGGACGGTTGGTCACACTGTCCAGCGACCAGTCGTGTCCGCGGGGTGCGGGGAGGAGCGCCCGCGTGGATAATGGGGCAAGGGGCGTTGCAGGTCCATCGTGGTCCCGCGTCCTGTGATTGGAGGCTGGCATGAAGACCGACCACATCCACTGGCTCGGACACGCGTCGTTCCGTCTCGACGACGGGGCGGTGCGCGTCTACATCGACCCCTGGAAGCTGGCGACGGGCGCGCCGCGCGCGGACGTGATCCTGATCACCCACGCGCACTACGACCACTACTCGGCCGAGGACATCGCGAAGATCGAGACCCCCGCCACGGTTTTCGTTGCTCCGGCAGACGTGGCGTCGCAACTGAAGAAGAAACACGTCATCACTGCGGCCCCCGGCGGGTCGTACCAGGCGGGCTCGGTGAAGGTCACCGCCGTGGCCGCCTATAACACCAGCAAGGACTTCCATCCGCGGGCGAATGGATGGGTCGGCTATGTTGTCACCTTGTCGGACGGACAGCGTATCTACCACGCGGGCGACACCGACGTCACGCCAGAGATGAAGGGCGTCCAAGCCGACATCGCCCTGATGCCCTGCGGCGGGACTTACACGATGGCAGCAGCCGACGTCGCGGCAGCCGCCAACGCCCTCAAGCCGGCGGTGGTGATCCCGATGCACTGGGGCGACATCATCGGGGCGCGACGGGACGCCGAGGCTGTCGCCAAGGCCTTCAAGGGTCAGACCGTCGTGCTCCCGGTCGAACACTAGCGCCCAGCGCGGACGCTGACGACGCCCCTCCGAGACTGCCGGCGATGGGCCGGATTGGGCGTGCCGCCGTCTGGCGCGCAGGAGCACGTCAGTGTGCCGGCGGGGCGGAGCGGACCGGTCCCCCGGTCGAAGCCGTCGGGCCGCGTCGTCCACGGTTCTGTTCGCCACCGTTCAGGTTACGCCTCATCGGGAGGGACGACAACGGTGGAGGGACGCGGCCGCGGGCGCCACGGGACCGGCCGCACGGGGCGGGGAGGACCGCCGTACAGGCTGAGTCTGCGGAGCTGGGCTCCAGGCTTCAGAGAGGCGGAGCGGGACGGACGCTGTGCCGCGCGTCCCGGTGTGCCTTACCGGCCCCACTCCCATAGTCCGAACGCGGTCTTCTTGTCCAGCGGCACGCCTGTCTGCTTGAGGGCGAGAACGATTTGGCCGCGGTGATGCGACTCGTGCGAGATCAGATACCCCACGAAGGCGTGGACGTGCGGCTTGAAGCCCTTGACGCGGCCTCCGGCGGCGAGGGCCTGGCCGATCAGCGTGGCGATCGCCCTGGTCGACGCCTCAAGGGCCTCCGAGAGCCCCGACGGCGATTCGGCTCCGTCCTTCGAGACCTTCTTCGGGTCGGCCGCCAGGGTCGGGGCCGCGGCTTCCAGCCACATGATCCGGTACGTTGTGGAGGTGCGCCAGCGTCTCGCCGACACTCCGCCCTCCCGACGCGGATCTCGCGCTCAGCGCATCCTTGGCCAGCGCCTTCAAGAGGGTGGTGTTCATCCCGGCGTGAATCTCCCACGTCTCGATGAGCGGTTCAGCCATCGCGGGCCTCCTCGTCATTCTGTCCGGCTTCCGACCCGCCGCGCGCGGCGGACTGGTCTCGCTGGTGCCGCCTTCCTGCACCTCGCGCAGAGTCCCCGGATCTCCACGTGAGTCGCGACGACGCTGCCGAGAGTCTTGACGGTCCTGGGTACCCGCAGGTCATCGAGCGAGCGGCCCTCGATATCGCGGGTCAGCCCGCAACGCAGGCACACGTAGTGGTGGTGGCGGCGGCGGTTGGCATCGAAGCGCACGCTCTCGCGCCGGGCGCCGAGCGTGGACACGAGGCCGAGATCGTGTAGCAGCCACAGCGTCCGGTAGACCGTATCGAGGGACACGGTCGGCAACGTCGGGTGAACTGCCCGGAAGACCGCCTCGGCGTCCGGATGATCCAACCGGGCGGCCACCTCCCGGAAGATCTCGAGGCGTTGGTGCGTCAGCTTCACGCCCGAGGTCTGAACGGCAGCCTTGAAGCGCGACATCCGTTTGCCGATCTCGATGCTTGGCACTCTCACATCTTCATTCCTATCTGCGTTTAGATCTGAAATAGGAATCTAGTGACAACTAGTCCGGCCTGTCAACTGGGACGGCGGGGCCTCCGGGATTCGGCTTCGCGCCGAAGGATGGCCTGCGCGTCGTCTGACTAGCGGTCGCGGACCATGTCGAGCCGCAGGGTCACCTCGCCCAGGCCGTCAGCTCGGGCACGGATCGTGAGCGGGCCGGGGCTGTCTCCCGCCTGGACCATGGTTGCGGCGATGCCCGCTTCGACCCTGGCCTGGCGCGGTCCCACCACGCGTGCGGATCCATCGACAGCGAAATGGATGATCGCCTCGGCGTTGGGCACCACTTCCCCCGCCGCATCGAGGACCTCCGCGTACACGAAAAGCGTGTCCGCGCACCCTGCCGTCAGTGGGCGGCCCAGCGTCGGGGCACGGAGGCGGATGGCTTGCGGGGTGCCGGGGGTACGCCGGACCTGTTCGGCCACCTCGCGCCCGCCTCGGTAGGCGATGGCCTGGAGCTCCCCGGGCTCGTAGGGCACCTGCATGAAGGTGAAGGGCGGGTGGTCGAGGTGGCGGGCATTGCCGCCGTCGAAGGGCGCGGCGGCGCGCGGGTGCTCCGACTCGAGCGTGGCCCGCGGGTCGTACGGCGAGTCGGGGCCGGCATCCGGCTTTTGGCGGCCCACCCGGCGGCCGTTCACCCGAAGCTCGACCTCGTCGGCATTCGAGTAGACCACGACCTTCGTAGGTGACGGCCGTGGGGTCCAGTAGGTCGCCGCGTAGACCATCGGGCCGCTGTCGACCGACGGCTGCACGAGATCGGGATCGCGCTGGCTCTGGAAGAAGAAATAGGAGAACTTCGGCAGCCGGTAGAGATCGAGCGGCCCCCACCAGGACCCGAGGCCACCTCCCGCCGCGTCGAAGTGATCGAAGGAGCTGGCCGCGTCGATGCCGGCCCAAATGGCATCACCGATCGTCCACGGCCAGGACAGGTTCCGGTTGTGGGACCACTGGAAGTTCCACGCCTGGAGGAGTTGCGCCGCTTCGCCGGCCCCGCGGGCCACGCGGGTCGTGCTTTCCTGCCCGCCGAATTCGTAATCGCCGTAACTCGCGGTGGAGCCCCTTGGCAATCCGCGCATCCTTGTTCAACGGCCGGCTGTAGAACCCGCCCCACTCCGTATAGGTCAGGTCGTAGTGGCGCACCGACCGGCTTCGGTGCGAGTCGCCGCTGGTGAACAGCTGGCCGCCCGGGTACTCGGCGCGGGCGGCGTCGACCGAGCCGGCGTAGAACGCGTCGTGGCCGTAGGTTTCGTTGAGACTCACCTCCCAGAGCACCGCGCTCGGGTGGTTGCGATGCCAGCGGATCATCTCGCGGATGTTCTGTCGCGACGCCTGCTTGAAGGCCTCGGTGTCGCCGTAGAACTGCCAGCCCGGTGTGCAGACGAGCGCCAACACGCCGAGTTCGTCGCAGGCGTCCATCACGGCCGTGCTCTGAGGGTAGTGCGCCAGGCGGACGAAGTTGAACCCGGCCGCCTTGAGCAGCCGGATGTCCCGGTACTGGAGGTTGTCGGACCCGGCGTTGCCGATCCACGGAAACGCCATGTGCCGGTTCGCGCCGCGGATGACGATCTTCTCGCCGTTGAGGAAGAACCCCTGGTCGGTGTACGCCAGGTGCCGGATCCCACAGCGCGTCACCTGCCGGTCGCACGCGACGCCGTTCCGCTTTACGACGGTCTCCAGGCGATAGAGGTCGGGGTGGTCCGGGTGCCAGAGCCGCGGGCGGACCACCGTGAGGCGCGACACCACGTCGAGGGCGGTGGCGGCGCCCAGCCGTGCCGGCGGCGACACCGCTCGGGCCGCTTCGCGCCCGTCGGGGCCGAGGAGGCGATGCTCAACCGCGGTGTCGACAGGGGTGTCGGAGTCGTTCTGCACGTTCACCTGGACGACGAGGTCGGCCGACGCCGTGCTGACGTGCTCGTAGCGGACGAAGACCCCGCCGCCGGCGACGCGGTTGGCCGCAAGCGGATCGGTGATGTGGACCGGGTCGGTCACCAGCAGCCGGACCGGCCGATACAGCCCGCCGTAGTAGGCGAAGTCGATCCGGTCCGATCCGGGCGGAAACGCCGGATTCGCCCGGTTATCAAGGCGCACGGCGAGGAGGACGTTTTCGCCTCCGGCTACTGGCGGCGTCAGGTCGACCACGAACGGCAGGTACCCGCCGAGATGCGTCAGGACGTGCCGACCGTTCACCCAGACGTCCGCCTGCTGCATCGCCCCGTCGAAGGCGATGCTCATGCGTTTGCCGCGCCACTCGGGTAGCAACGGGATCCGGCGCCGGTACCAGCAGACGCCCTGGAAGTACGCCGGCCCGTGCGTGGGGGGGTCAAGACGCGCGCTGTGCGGCAGCGTGACCCGTTCCCAGCCCGAATCGTCGAACCCGGGCTGCGCCCGGCGGGCATCCGGCGCGCGTGCCGCAGCCGGCGCGTCCTCACGGACGAATCGCCAGCCCTGGTTGATCGGAACGACCTGATCCGCCCGCCCGGCGAGGTCGGGGGGAGCTCCGCAGGCGGAGCACAACGTGGCCACGGCTACGCAGAGCCAGAATCGCATGTGCGCCTACCGGTCAGCCGGGGAGAGGCGATAGAGTGCCGCGCCGTGCGCGGCGAGGTGAACACTCACGGCCGTGTCGACCACACCCAGGTCCCGGCGCGCCCAGAGGTCGCGCACGCGGACCCGCCCGTGGAGGCCCAGATCCTGGAGCGGCACGCTCGTGTCGAGGAACGACGCCTCTCCAAGATGGAAGGTGGCCAGGTACCGATCGCCGGTCCGTGGGTCACGCGCGGTGTAGGCCGCGAGCCCTGCGCGTGCCTGCAGCTCACGCGTGTCCGTGCTCGCCTGGTTGACGGCGATCACCTCGGGATTGGTCAGCAGGGCCAGCGTCCAGACGTCGTTGTCCGGCAGGTTCCCGCCAACCATCAGCGGTGACCGCAGGATGCTCCACAGCGTCATGACGGTTTGCTGCTCGGCGCGGGTGAACCGGGTCCACCGCGGCTCGCCGACCTCCGCACGCAGGCCAATGTGGCCGAGCGGGAGCATGTCGAGGTCCGGCCAGTGATCGGGGCCGATGTGCGGAATCCAGGGACGCGCTAGACCGAAGGTCGCCCGGAGAGCGGCCCACGTGTCCCAGAAGTCGTCCGACACGCGCCACAGGTGCGCATACCGCTTCAGCGTCCCCGCCTTCGTGATGTCGGCGGGGCCGGGCGACAGGCTCAGGACAATCGGCCGTCCGCTCTTGCGGATGGCGGAGGCCAGTGCGGCCACTTCCTCCAGGTGGGCGGACATGTCGTCGGCCTTGATGTAATCGACGCCCCATGCCGTGTAGAGGCGAAGCAGTGAATCATAGTACGCCTGCCCGTACGGCCGTGTCGTGTCGACTCCGTACATGTCGTCCAGCCAGGGGCAGAGGCTCTGGCGGTCGGCCACGTCGCCCGCCCGAGCCGGCGTCCCCTCGACTGGAAGGTCGCGCGCGACGGCAAGGCGCGGAATGCCCCGCATGATGTGGATCCCGAACTTCAGCCCTCGGTCGTGCACGTAGTCGGCGAGCGGCTTGAACCCCGCCCCGTCCGCCGAGGAGGGAAAGCGGGACGGTGCCGGGAGCAGGCGCCCGAATCCATCCATCACGAGATCCTGGTTGTTCTTGCGGTAGCCGTGCGTCTGGGGCAAGGGCTCGGCCCACTGGATGTCCACGACGACGAAAGTCCAGCCGAAGCGGGCGAGGTGGCGCGCCATGTAATCGGCGTTCGCCTTCACCTCGGTTTCGGTCACCGTCGTCCCGAAGCAGTCCCAGCTGTTCCAGCCCATCGGCGGTGCAGCGACGAAGACCGTCTTGACGGGCCCGATGGCATCGGTCTCTTCCTGCAGGCCTGGCGGCTGGAGGGGCCGAGACACGATCGGCGCCACGCCAAGGAGCACCGGTATCGTGAGCAGGACGGCGGGGCGCAAGGTCATCGAGGCCTCTCCGGGGGGGGCGCGCGCCGACAGCATACCGCACAGCGGGGACGATTGGTGCACACGGGCGCCACCGGCGATGGCCGGGGCCCGGCGGACTCCGTGAGTTCGTCAAACCGTCTCAGCGCGCGGCTGGCGGGACCTGGGCAGCGGGCGGCGGGCCGAGGACCGACAGGGCACGTGACGCGATGTCGCGTACCGCCGCGTAGACGTCGAATCCCTCGTCGCTGTTCACTTGGACCGCGACGCTGAAACCGCGGTCGACGAAGTAGGCGGCGTTGGAGAGGTAGCCGGGATACCAGCCGGAGTGGCCGATGTAGCGGCCGAACCCGGGACGGGTCATGATCATCAGCCCGTAGCCGTAGCGCGTCCCTTTGCCGAGCGCCGGCGACGCCACCGCACCGTCGACCATCTGGGCCACGAGGCGCGCGTCCACCAGGCGGCCCTCGAGCAGGCGTTTGTAGAAGAGGGCGAGGCCGAG